>CAVPVD010000007.1:0-3042311 GCA_963709155.1 Bryobacterales bacterium
TACTGTACGGCTATATACGCCGTGTTCGACGGCACGCTTCCCATTTGAATCACAATCGGAACTGCGTCGCCGGTCTGGCTCCCAGCCGGCACTTGGACGTCTATCTGGTATAGCGCCACCGATCCGGGCGACAGGCCCCAGAAGGTCGGTGTAGCCTGCACTCCGCCTATAGTCACGGTAGGCATGGTCACGGTCCACGACAACGGATCCGATCCCGCCTGCTGCCCGTCTTTCGGCGGATTCGTCACCGGCCCCAACCCGTTGCAGTAGATCTCGATGTAGTCCACTCCCGCTTGCGCCGGCCGCGAACCGCCCCATGGCGAGCCGACGGGCGCGACGATGTCTACCGTATTGGCGATCAGCGCGGCAGCTTGGCTGTTCGCATCCAGGATATAGATGGCCGGCTGCACCGCTGCCACCGATACCTGTAGGTCCTGCACCGACACTGTCCCGTCACGCTGGATCTTCAGCGGCAGCGGCGCATACTGCGGCAATTGCGATGTGGTTGGTACCAGCGCGTTGATCTGTGTCGGGCTGACATAATCCAGCAGCAGAGGGATGCCGCCCAGCAGCACTTCGGTCCCTTGCGCCTGCGTCGGGAACGGGTACGGATTCGCCTTGCCGTCGGCCAGCATCACTCCGTAGATCGAGATGTAACTGCCGGCCGCCACTTGGTTGTACTGCGAGATATTATCGATGTCCGGGCTGGCCGCGTTGATGACCGTCACAGGCTGGGCGGCCGATCCCGCCGCCGCCGCGGTGACTGTACCCGTCCAGATGTCGGACCGGTTTCCGATGGAATTGTCCCCGACACCGACCCCGGCCACCGCATACATAGCCACGGGACCTACCTCGTCGTTGGTAGCTGTGCTAGTGGGTGTCCAGCCATACTGCCAGAGGCCTTGCGCAGCGCTGTAGAGCAGGTTGGGTGTTTCGAGCGTCGCTTGCGAATTGTAGATGACCACGCTCAGGGTAGCCCCCACATCGCTACCCGTGATCGGGTTGCCGCAGGAGTCTTTCACCTGCACCAGGAGTTGCGTTACCGTGCCGGCCTGCGCCTGGAAGTTTTCCTGGCTCAGATTGACAAACTGCGGTGGCAGCACAGTGCCTCCGGGACAATTCGGCGGCGAAGCCAGTGGATGGTCCTTGCGCACCCGCGCCGATTCACCTACCGAGGTCGTGCCGGCGGCGGGGCTCACCACCAGGATCACATTCACCGCCGTGGCATTGCCGTCGCTGAAACCCACCCATACCTGCCCATGATAGATTCCGGGCGACAACAGCGCCGCCGTGCCTCGCACTTCGATGGGGGTGGTCGCCCCGCCCGGCAGCGAGCCATTTTCCGGATTCGTAGACAGCCATCCGGCCCCATCCTGCATCACGCTGAGCACCGTGAAACTTACCGCCTGCGCGTTGAAATTAGTGACGTTCACCGGCACCGGGACCAGTGCGTTCGATCCCGCGGTCACTTGCAGAACCACGCCCGTGGGCGCCACCTGTTCGGGAAGCGGCGCGCCGCTGGGCAGTACGTTCAGCAGCACCGCGATCTCTTCGAAGTTGCCGGCCGCACCGTTCAACACGCTGACTGTAATCTGGCCATAGTTGGCGCCCACCTGGGCCACCGCCGGATCCACGCAAACCGTCAGCGAGCCGGCCGGACCGCCGCTGGTGGCGCTTCCCGTAATTCTCTGCGACGTGGTGTTGCAGCCGCCGCTAGATAGTTCCAACCAGTTGCCGCTGGCCTGCGCCACCCAGTCCATGGTCCCGGTGCCGATGTTCAGCACATCCAGCGTCTGGGACGCCGAAAACCCGCCGCGCGCCGCGGTAAACTCCATGGCGCCGGGCGATAGCAGGATCAACGATTCAGCCTGAGTCACCTGCAGAGTGACATTCACGACCACCGGCTGTATCCCGGACCCCGCGCCGACGGTCACCAGCGTATGATAAATGCCCGCTTGCACCGCGCCCGGATTGAACGTAAAACAGATGGCTGTAGGGCTGGTAAATGTCACCGCTCCCGAGGCGCCGCAAGAGACGGTGAGCCACGGAAGCACGGACGCGGTTACCGTGTAGTTGAGTGTCCCGCCACCGGTATTGAAGACCTGCACCTGGCGCTGGATGCTGGAGCCGCCTGCCGATCCGGAGACGGTCAGATACTGGGGCGAGACAACGAGTTGCGGCTGGGCGGGAAGCACGGTCAAAGTGACATTCACGGGCGCAGGCGCGGCGGCGGAGTTGGTCGGCTTGATGGTAATGCTGGCGGTATCGGTGCAGGCCGCCGGCCCGGGACATGCCGGGATGCTTGCGAGCTTCTGCAGGGAGACCACGATGTTACCCGGTGTCTGGCCGACGGCGGGCGCCACGCTCAGCCAGTTGGCCGAAGCCGTTACCGAGTATTTGACCGAAGTCAAGTTGCTGAAGACGGAGAAGGTTTGCGGAGCGGGGCTGCTGCCACCGGTCTGGTAGGTGAAGCTGAGGGATTGGGGACTTACGAAGATGCCTACCGGCGGTTCTATGGTGAGCGTAGCGGGGCTGGACGTCAATCCGCCAGGGTTCACGACGGTGAGGCTGGCGCTGCCGGCCGTTGTAATCAAGGTGGCGGGCACAGCGGCGGTTAGCTGGTTCGCATTGAAGTAGGTGGTAGGCAGCTTCGTGCTATTCCACTGTACGAACGCGCCGGAGGCAAAGCCGGCGCCATTGACGGTCAGGGTAAACGGGGGCCCTCCCGCGGTGGCGGAACTGGGGCTGAGGCTACTGATCGTGGGCGTTGCGGGCGGGCTGATGGTGAATGTCACCGGACTGGAAACTGACCCGCTGGGGTTCGCTACGGTCACGCTGACGCTGCCGGCGGCGGCGATCAGGCTGGCCGGCACTGCGGCAGTCAACTGGCTGCCGCTGACGTAGGTGGTGGTTAATGGCGACTTGTTCCACTCTACCTTTGCACCGGAGACGAAGCCGGAGCCCTTGACAGTTAGCGTGAAAGCCTGTCCGCCCACGGTTGCCGAGGATGGAGCCAGGCTGGTGACGGCAGGCGCGGGCGGCGCGCCACCGGGGCCATTCACCGAAAATGCCGGCGCATAGTATCCCGGCGAGGTATTTAGGGACCATGCGGGACTACCGGAACCCCAGAGCCCGTTCGTGACTGTGCCTGCCGCATCGTCATAGACACCCGTTGAAATGAGCCAGCCATCGACGTCGCCCGGGGTTACCGTAGTTCCAGCGTAGCCGGGCACGTTACCTACCAGGTAGTACGTACCGGCCGGGAGGGTCTGATTCACATTGATTACCCCAGTACTAACGGCGCCCGCCGGGACCGTCACGTTTGCACTGACGATAGTTGTGATGGGGCTGGTCAATGAATTCTGGAGAGAAAAATTGAATGTGGTTAAAGTCGTTCCTGCCGGCGTAAATAGTACGACATCGATCGTTGAGACCGCATAGCTGCCTGTAAGGGTGAATGAGGCCGCAATGCAGGTGTCACAATACATTCCGTAGTAGGAGCCATTGGCACTGGGCGCGTCCACGAGTACGCCGGCGGGCTGGGACGCCTCTGTCACATTCAGATCGAGCGGCTGCGTGGCGGTATCGCCCGCGGAGTCCATTACCTGAACTGTGAAGCTGTACGAGTTCGGCGCGGCCGCCGGGCTTCCTGTCGAGCTCAGTGTACCGGCGGAACTGAGCGTGAAGCCGGCGGGCAGCGACCCCGACGTGAGGGACCAGGTATAACCAGCGCCGCTGCCGCCGGACGCGGCTAGCGCCATGCTGTAGGGCGTGCCGCTCGTGGCGTTGGGAAGGCTCGTCGTGGTGACCTGAAGCGGTAGTGCCCCTCCTATGCCAACGGTCGTGGACGCGGGGCCATTTCCCGACTGTGCATTCCACACGTAAAATATCGCAGTGGCTGGCCCCAACGTCCACCCGTTGGCGCCGTAAGCTCCCGAAAACCCGCCCAGTACGATTTCTGAATCGGTCCAGGACTGCACGATGAGAGTAACCAGGTCATTACAGGCACCCTCGAAGCAGGGCCCGGCGTAGCCGGCCGACCATCCGTTGACGATCTGGAACAAGATGTAACTGGAGTCCCCCGTATAAGGACTCTGGGTGCCAAATCCGCTGCCCATGATGGTGATGGTCTGAATTTGCTGAGTCGTAATCTGGCTGACGGATGTGATTTGGGGCGACTGGGCCCGGCATTGTGTTGAGCACATCATGGCCATCAGGCCGGTAAGGCAGACGACTGGAATCACGCTCAACGCGCTTCTCAGAATTCTCGTTTTCGGCATAAGTCACCCCTCATCCCCGTGGCTTCTATTGCGGAGCTATTCAGATCGCGTTCGATTGTGCATCCGAATCTGAATCGTTGTCCGGCCATTCTGCTTGGCCGTTCTTCCCCTCCGGCACTTACGTTGACCTGGAGCACTCAGGCTGTTCCTCGCGCGAATGAACGCCCCAGAGCGAGTAGAGCATGCATACTGGCTCCTCACGTCAGCGGAAATCTACTTCGGACCCTCTCTGGCCGGAATTCTCATGCTTTTTCTTAAGAAACACCGCTACTGTACTCCTCGTTCCGTCCCGGCTGGCATCAAATCCGACGACTGCGTCATCGCCAGGCTCCACCATTTCTTAGCCCAGCAAACCGGACATTGTAATACCCAAACACCTTTCGCCCTATTTTTTTTCTCAGCCAGTAAGGCGTGACGACTATTTTGTCTGCGTCTCACACCATCGGAGCTATAGCTACTAGGACCGACGGTGGCCCTGAACTTGCCAAACGACGGCGCACTCTGAGATGTCCATTTCAGTAAAAACATTTCAATCGAACCCAAACGCCGCCAATTCCGTAGCCTGGGGAGGGGTGAACCCGCCCCCTCGCCCAGGCTCGCGGAAACGCCTTCAAAACACCGTGGTAATCCATCGCTCTACCGCGCCGATGCATGGATCATGGCCACAATGAGCGCGTCGGAAAGGCCGCTCTGTTTCAATTCCAGAAGGTCGTTGGCATCCAAATGGTAGCTGCCCGGCGAGGCCTTGATCTTGTCGATAACCAGGTCATCGCCTAAGCCCGCGGTTTTCAACTTGATGACATCGGCATTCGTCAGCGCGGCGCCCGCGAGGACGCTAGCCACCACCACCGGATGGTTGTTCGCTGCGTTGGCCTTCAGAAGGTCGTAATCCGTGTTCGTATAGACGGTAACCTCATGGCCTTTAGGAATAGAGATGTCCTTCCCGTGCATCAGCAGGAAGAACGGCGCGGCCGGCCAGAATACGATCGCGGTAGCGACCATGGCGCCGGCCATGACACCGGTATGGCCGCCACCCTTCACATTCTGGACACCCCTCAGCGGCAGCTTCTCGCCGGATGGCAGGCGCACATAATCGACACTCACATCGAGCTTTCCGCCGCGCGCCATGCGGCGCTTGGCTTGGGCGGCGGTGATGGTCGCCATCGCCATGGAGCCTTTCGGGATGACGATGGAATCGCCTACCTTCACATCGTCAAGGGTTTCGAAATCCACGTTGTCACCCTGATGCGCGTCGGCGGAAGAGATCCCGCGGGTGAGGCGCATGCGGACGGCCGTGCCTTCGGGCAGGAGAGTCTGTAGCCGGGGCGGCTGGACGGCCTGCGCCGCCTGCGCCGTAGTGGCAGCCGGCTCGACGGTGGGCGCCTGGGCGTGCAACTGCACATCGGCCAGCACCGCACACATATATATAGAAAGGAAGCAGCGCAGGTTGGTCATGAGCAACCCCCGTGTGGGGCGCATCGCGCTCTTCGACAAAGATCCGGTAGACATGTTTTCAAATCGTTTCATGGTAGTTTCTCCTTTTTTGTTTGTTCCGCTTCGTGTCATAATAGACCGCGCAAAAGAATTCCGACCGGGCCGGATTTTCTAACTTCCGCCCTCACGGATAAGTTCGACGGAATCTTTCCGTCCAATTCTTTGCAGGAGGAAAAAGAAATTGACACTCTTTGAAACGCCGTTAAGTCCGGTTGAATGGGCCGTGCTCCTGCTGGCCGGTTTGTATTTCCTGACCAGAATTCCCTGGTGGACCAGGAAGGCTTGCGTGCCTGGCCCCGAGGCGGTCGAGTACGTTCAGGCGCATGCGCCGGAGTGGGGTAAGCGGGCCGCGGGCTGGATCGCCGACTTCCCTTCGGTGGTCAATGCCTTCGGTTTCTTTGCGACGCCGCTCTGGCTGTTGATTATTGCCTTGAACCTGGTGCTGTTGGCCCAGTCGCTCGAAGTATTTATGCCCAGCGCCCAGCGGCTGGAGATCCCGTTCTTCGGCTCCTATACGTGGCTTTCCCTGCTGGCTGGACTCCTCTTCTCCCTCTCGCAAACCGTATTCGGCGTCATCGCGGGCGAGAATAAGCGCCGCTCGATCGTGGTTCTGTGCCTCTTGATGGTGGGCGTTTCGATCTGCGTGGAGATGGGCCTGGCGGGCTACCGAAGCTACATGATCATCACGCACGTGGTGGATGTGGACGCCAACACCGCGGATTCGCTGCTGTCGAAGGGCGTGGCGTTGACCATGTTTATCTCCTTTATTGTGCCCATCGCGCATACTTCGCTGGGATTTATTGCCATCCCGCGATTTCTGGTTCCCCTGGCGAACTACGCGCCGCGCCTGATAGGCGGCATCCTGGTCTTTCTCTGGTCCTGGTTTGTGCGCTTTTTCTTCGGATTCCAGCGCGTGGTGATCGTGCCCGTGGCCATTTCGCAGTTGCGCACACAAACCAACGATTTGAAATCGCGGATATCGAAGACTGCCGATGGCTGCAAGGCGCAGCAGAAAAACCTGCTCGACCTGCGCGACCTGGGAGCCCCGTTCTCCGATTTGCAGGCGAAGGCCGGCCTGATCGCCACGGAAGCCAACGGAACGCGGCAGGAATGGAAGACTAAGTCGGACGAGCTTTCCGGCCAAGTTTCCGCACTAGAGAGCGTCGCGGAGCCAGTGCCGGAGCACGATGAGCAATGGGCGCGCGTCATCGAAGAGGCGGCGGGCTTAAAGGCCGGGATCGAACGGCGCGTCCGGGATCGGATCGTCGAGGCCAAGCGCCTGATCGGCCTGCTGGAAGCATTGCCCAAAGTCAACCAGAATTGGCGAACCAAGCACGCGGACCTGCTGGGGGCCGTGCCGCTCCTCACCACCGAGACGGCCCAGCAGCGCAAAGATCTGGAAAGTCTGCGCGCCATTCACAAACGCTACGTTGAAATCCTGGATCCGCCGCCGGACGCGGTCCCGCAAGAGCGCGCGACGGGCGACTTCCGGGTAGTGGAGCTGGAACAATTGCGCCGCCGCTTCTTCGAAGCCCAAAGGGATAGCGAGCGTTATCGCATCAACCGCGTGCTGACGATTTGCACCGGACAGCTCAACCAATTCAAATCCGACCTGGACGCCGCGGAGACCCATATCGAGTCCAATGCGCAGTCCCTCGCCGACATTGGGAGGAGGTTGGCCGAGGTGACGCCACCGCCGCCCGCGCCGCCCGCCCAGGCGATCGACGCGGAGAAACGCAAGCTGGAAGGGGCCATGCAGGACATGGTCACGGCGAGTTACGAAGTGGCCGCCGGCATCACCCGATTCAGCGCCGGCGTCAACCGGCGCAGGAAGGAACACCAGCACAAGAAGAAAGGCGGATTCTTCGCCTGGATCGCGCGGGTGCTTGCCGAGTTCGTGGACGCCATCATGCACGCGCACACGGAAAAGAAGCAAAATATCCCGGAAGCCGGGGCCGAAATCGCGGAGGAAGGTGAAAACCCTCCAAATCGTGCCGTCAAAGTTGCAGCAGGAGGAGAAAACCGGTGACCCGCGTGGTTAGCTATTCGCGTCCGGCTTGGGCCCTGGCGGCCGCCGCGGCGCTATTGTACCTGTCCGGATGCGGCTTGCCGGCTCCCGGGCGGGCGGCTCCCGACCACCGCCTGGTGGTCGTGCTGCTCGATGAAACGGGTTCGTTCGTCGACTATTGGCAGCCGTGCCTGGATCTGGCGGCTTCGGTCGCCTCGCGCCTGAAACCCGGCGACGCGTTCGCCGTGATCGGCATCGACGACCATGGGAACGATCCCGAAGACGCGCGCATTCCCGTGACGCTGGTGAGTCCCGGGGCCCTGCAGTCGCTGGCGGATCGAAAGTCTTTGGCCAAGAAAGTGAAAGCGCTGGAACCCCGTAAAGCCAAGCGGCCGCTGACGGACATCCTGCACGCCATGCAGCAGGCCTCCATATTCGCCAACGCCCCGGCGATGCAGGGCTATAAGCCGGTGGTGCTGTTCTTTTCGGACATGCAGGAGACCCCCCGCTTGCCCGGCCCAGCCGATATCAAGGGATGGAATTTTGCGGCCCGCGGCGAGGCCTATTGTTTTTACGTCAATGTCACGGGCTGGGTGGACCACGCCAAAACACAGCGGGGGACCACTTGGGACTCCCTGGTGGAAAGCTGGACGGCGACCCTGAACGCCGCCGGTCTGGATGCCGATCCGAAGAAGAGCTTCTTCCAGAGCGGCGATTCGAAGGTCGAAATCAGCCGGCTGTTTCCGGCGGGCTTCTGAGGCGAATATGTCCGGGCTAAGGTTGTGGTGGTTCATGCATCGGGATGCGATACGGCGCGTTGCCGGCGCGGGTGTAGCCGTGCTGGCCGTTTGCTGCGCGCTAGGCGGAGCTTACGCGCTGGTCCGGTCGCGTCTGCCCAAATGCGGCGGGTGGCTGCGGCCGGCCTGCCAGGCGTGTCCCGGCCTGGATGCGGCCCTCGCGGCGCGGGCGGAGGGGCAGTACGATCGGGCGGCGGCGCTGGCGGATGCGGCTCTCAGTGCCCACCCGGAACAGGCATGCTGGCAGGATTTCAAGGCGCAGTTCAATCATAATCTGCGGTTGAAATTCAAATTGTTGTTCCTGCCGGGCCGTAGGGGCGCGCCCGAAGCGGCACCCGCGGGTCCGCTGCGGCTGTCAACGAAAGATCCGTATTACGTGATTGTGAACCCGTCGGCGAAAGCGTATCTGTATCTCTTTCAGGTGGACGGCGCCGGCAACCTGAACGCGGTTTTTCCAAACGCGGGTGCCCTGCTGGCGAAGAATCCGGTTCCGCCCGGCGAGCAGCGGATTCCCGGCACAAACCGGTTCTTATCGGTTTCTCCACGGCCGGGCCATGAGCGCTTGTTTCTGGTGGCCGCGACCTGGGAAATTCCGGAGTTGGAACAAATCGCAAAGGAATCCGCGTCGGCCAAGCAAGGCGGCCGGAAGGAGCTGGCGAAGCGCTTTCTGGACAGGGCGGCGAACGAAAAGCACTATGCGGCGCCGCTGCCTGGCCCCGCGTTCGGCCAGTGGGATATCGAGAGTCTGGGCGCGCCGCCATCGGACGGCCGCGAAAAGGAGTAATCATATGTGTTTTCGGAAAATGCTGTGGGTGGTTGGCTTGTGCGTCGCGGGATTGATGCCCGCGATAGCGCAGGAAGATCTTCCCGCGATGCTCAAAGCCGGCGACGATCTGGCGCAGCGGCAGGAGTGGATCAAGGCCACGGAGGTTTATACCAAGGCGACAGTGGCCTACCCTTCGCAGGCGATCGGATTCGAGCGGCTGGGCGATCTCTACCGGAAGACTGGCGTCTTTTCCCGCGCGGCGGAGAATTACCGCAAAGCGCTCGAATTGGCTCCCGGCGACGAGCGATTGGGTGCGCTGCTCCGATCGTGCGAGCGGGCTGCCAGGGAACAGGCGGACGGCGTAGTGCAGGCGGGCACCTTTCGGGATCTCGCCGCGGCCGTGAGAGGCATACAGCCGAAGACCGTACCGGCCAGCGAGGGCGAAGGCGAGACAATCCCGTTTCACATCAACTTTCCGCGCAACAAGTATCTGATCGGCGATCTGGATAGCACCGCCCGGCGCCAGCTCGACGAGGTAGCGGACCTGCTGATGTCGCCGGAGTGGCGCGACCGGCGGCCGCTGATCGTCGAAGGGCACACTTGCAGTTGCGGAAGCGATGCCGCCAACCTGGTCCTCGGGCAGAAACGCGCTGAAGCGGTGCTGGAGTATCTGATTTCGAAGGACGCCTTAAGAAAGGCGGATGCCACGGCCGTTTCCATGGGCAAATCGAACCCGGTGGTGGCGTCCGCCAACGAGAACCTCAGCGCGGAGGCCTGCGCCCGGGACGAAGCGCACAATCAGAACCGCCGCGTGATCATCAAGGAGGCGCACGGATCCGCGGCGCCCCTGGTGACGTTTTGGTACCGGCCCATGGGCGCCGAGACGCTACGGCCCCTGACGGATGGGTCGGTGTTGTATCGCAAAGATGAGATCCGGGTGAAAGTGCAAGCCCCAAATCCGTTGTTCGCTTACGTGGTTCACCATGGTCCGGACAATGCCTGGGAGGTTCTTTACCCGCGGCCGGGAGCACCGGACGCCGCGCTTCTGCCGGCGGATGCCCGGCGGGACGGCCATTGGATTCCCGGCGCGGACGCGGGCTTCGCGGTGCAGGGAAAGCCCGGCGACGAGGAGGCCCTGGTGTATCTGAGCGCGGCCCCCATCCCGGAGTTTGAAATGAAGGCGAAGCCGAGGGTGGTGAATGTGCCTCCGCCCACGCCGCCGCACCCACCCAAAACGCAGGAGCGTGTGGATTCGTCCCAGGCGCAAGTGGGCATTAAAGAAGTGGAATTGCGCAGCCTGGCGGCTCCGGCGGCGATGAAACTGGCCGGACCGCCGCATGCGGGCACGCCCGCGGCCATTGTAAAATTCAAATCGCATGATTAATCTGTTATGAGGTAATCGAGATGCGGCGGATGTTTCATATCGGGTTTATGCTCCTGCTGGCGGGCGCTGGTTTGGCCCAACAGCCGGTGGCTTCCATTTCGCCGGTTTACGGTGAAATCCGGCAGGCGCTGGTGATAGGAAATAGCCAGCATCCGACGGTTCCTCTGGCGAATCCCGTGAACGACGCGCGTGCGATGGGGGACGCGCTGAAAGACCTCGACTTCCAGGTCACGCTGCTTCTCGACGCGACCGGCGTAGAGATGGATCGCGCAGTTAAAACGTTCGTGGACAATATACAACCGGACGCAGTACTTGTCGTGTATTTTGCGGGCCACGGCGTGGAGCTCGACGGGATTAACTATTTGATTCCGATAGACCTGTCCCCGGAGGACGAGTCAGACGTCAAATATAAAGCGACCAACGTAAGTCAACTGCTGGACAAGCTGGAACGTTCTCCAGCCAGGATCCGGCTCCTGATCCTGGACGCGTGCCGCAATAATCCCTATGAAAAGATCCGTGCCCTCGGCAAGGGTGGGCTGGCTGATGTGGATGAAGTCACAGGCAGTTATGTGGCGTTCGCCACCGGCGCTGGCAAGGTTGCCCGCGACGGAATTCCCGCGGACCAGGGGGGCAGGACGGCCGGAGCAGCGCGGACCGCGCCGGACAAGCAGGGGGCCGGCCACAGCGTCTTCACCGCGGAACTCCTAAAGGAACTGAAAAAGAAGCAACGCGGAGCCACAGTGGACGACGTTTTCACGCATGTGAGAGGAGAGGTTTCGTACATCACCAAAGGCAAACAAGTGCCATTTTCAAATAGCGGCCTCATGGGGACGTGGTATCCATTCGGCCCCGCCACGCCTCCCCCGCCGCCCGACCCTTCTGCATACGACATCAAGGCTTCGATAAATACCGTTGAGACCGCCGCGGGGCTGATAGCGAATGGCAGCAATGCCGAAGCCCTTGAGGCCCTCAACTCCGCCATTCGCTCCGATTGGAAGAATTCGGACGCCTACATTTATCGCGGCATCCTCTACGGCATCGAGGGGAAGCCGGCCGACGAGCTGAACGATTTTTCGGAAGCGATAAAGGTCGATCCCGCCAACGACCGGGCCCATTTGAATCGCGCGCTGGCTCTGCAGAGCGCGGGTAGATGCCTCGAAGCCATCGCGGATTTCGATCAGGCCGCCGCGAAAGCGCCTGCAAACGGCGCAATCTATCGCTACCGCGCGGCGTGCCAGGCTGAGATCGGGAAATATGTCGAAGCAGAAGAGGATCGGCTAAAGGCCGCCGCGCTCGAAGGAGAGCGGAAGTGAGTGCGCCGGCGGCGATCGCATGGGTAGCGATTCTGATGCAAATCGCGTCCGGCCACGATTCCCGGAAGAGCGCTCTCGAATTGAATCGGCTGGACGCCCTGATCGACTTGGCCGAGGCCCGGCGGGAGTGTTCCCGGATTCAAGGCTCTCTCGCCAAACTGGACCAGGGGAACTTCGATGCCGCAAGCGACAAGACCCTGGAGCGCCTGAGACTACAACTGGGCGCGGCGGAAAAGACCCTCAGCGATTTGCGCTCCGGTGGGCAGGCGCCCACCGAGGATACCAAGAAGCGCGCCAAACTGATGGAGGCGCGGGTGGCTTCGTTACAGGCGAACGTGAGGATGGCGCAGACCAGCTTGCGAGAGTACTTCAAGAAGGAACTCGTGGATGCGTGTGACGAAGAAAAACGTCTAACGGCAAAGCTCAAGAGTATCCAAGTTGAAATAGACAAGCCGCCGGTCCCGCCGCCGCCCATCCCCAAGCCCGACGCGCCGCCGCCCGCGCCCGTTCCCACGCCCGTAAACGTCGCGCGGCCGCCCGCGCCCGAAATGCGGACTGTCGTGGCAAATCCCAGGGATCTGCTGGAGTACCGCTGGATCCCACCTGGCACATTTAAGATGGGCTGCGTGCCGGATGACCACCGCTGCGAAAAGGATGAATTGCCGCGGCACGAGGTAGCCATCAAGCCCGGATTCTGGATCACCACCACTGAGGTGACGGTTAACGCCTATGTGTACCAGTTCAAGCGCGAGCCGCCGAAAACGGAAACAAATCCCAGGTGGAAGTACACCGACCTACCCGTAACCAAAGTCAAATGGCAGGATGCCGAAGATTACTGTGAGTGGGTTGGCGGCCGGCTCCCGACCGAGGCGCAGTGGGAGTATGCGGCGCGCGGGGGCGCCACGGACGACAGGACGTACCCATGGGGTAACAAGTTCGATGCGAATCGTTGTAACTCGGAGAAATACAAGGCGCGCCGCAAGGTCTATCCGGAGGCGACCCCGGTGTCTATCTTCCCCGCGAATGGCTGGAACTTGTTCGGCATGATCGGCAACGTACGGGAGTGGGTTTTGGATGTATACAATCCGGCGAGCTATTCCGAAAAGGAGCCATCTACCGATCCGCGGGCCAGCGAACCGGGCAAAGATCGCGTGGTGCGCGGGGGGTCCTTCGGCGATGCGGAGAAGCAGTTGCGCACTTCCGCCCGAGATCACCGCCCTCCGGGCAAGTTCGACAATGCGACCGGGTTCCGCTGTGTGATCCTGCAGGAGCGGATTGACGCCAAGTAGCCAGACCTAACGCCGACGGCTTGTGTTAGTTTGGTGCGCCGATCAGAACGAACGGCGCCCAAAAGTACGGTTTGGTGAAAGGCGTATGCGCAATCATCCACTTCTGGGCGCGCTGCAGTGCGAACGCCTTCGCGCGCGAGGAATTCTTGGCGTCGCCGGCGAGCCACTCGTTGTAAAACTGTTTCATCAGCAACGGCGTGCTGTCATCGGCCACCCTCCATTGGGTCAGCATGCTGCTTTCGGCGCCGGCCGCAAACAAAGCCCACGACAATCCGACAATGCCTTCGCCCGCGAGGATTTCGCCGCGCGCCGTGTCGCACGCGGAAACGGTCACTAGATTGGCCTTGAGATTCCGCGACACGATCTCGCGCGCCTCCCAGACGCCGTCTCCTTTTGAAGCCGGTGGCTGGGCCAGGATAATGCCGGAATCCATGGGATTCGCCGGGTCGAAGAACGCATGCGTGGCCAGATGGATGACGGGATAATCGTCGGCATCCCGGGTCAGTCTCTCCTCGGTAGCTTCCTTGTCCATCACCGGGCGGGCTCGAACACCCGGCAGGGCGGCGATTGCCTGCAGTTCCAGCGCGGTGTTGGGAAGCGCTTCAAACGCCCCCCGCAACGGCAGATCCACCTTACCCGAAGACCCCAACCAAGGGTTGCCCAGCAGCAGGAAGGCTGACGCGCCGTGCTTCAGCCGCGCCTGTAGCGACGGATGCCTGGCTTCGGTCGTACGTTCCATCGCGCGCAGAGCGGTAAACGATGGCGCGTAATAGATGGCGTAGTGGTCCAGCAAATAGCTGCCTTTGGGGTCCGGCAGGGCGGCGAAAGGCACCAGCCACAGTCTGCCGTCCGGCACGATGCCGAGAGATTTCACGCCCTTCAGCTCAGAGTAAATGGGCCCGAGAAGTTGATCGAACAGAAGGCGGCCTTCGGGACCTTTCTCGCCGTGCTTCCTGAGGCGTCCCCAAAAACTCTCCGCGAGATCGCCGATGGCTTGCCGCTTGACGGCCAGCGAACGCACGAATAACTCCGGCTCACCGCCCTGTTGCGCAGGTCCGCGGACCATAAAGAGCCATCCACCGGTTTCCTCCAGGACATACTCGATCAAGGCGGATTTATTGTCCGGCAGCAGGCTCTTTAAACCATCCAGATCGACCGGCTCGGCGCCGCCCCGTTCGACCGCCAGACGGGGGACCTTAGAGTAGACCGCGCGTTCCAATTCGTCCCGGGCCTGCAGCGCAGATTTGAGTTCCCGCGCGCGATCGGCCCGCTGTGAATACCGGACCGCAGCATCCAGGTTGGCCACGCGAGCGTCCAGCTTGCGCAGTTGGGCGCCGTCCTCGGGAGACAAATCCCCATACAAACTCACGTTGCCGCGGGCCATAATCTCCACCAGCGTGCGGGCGCGGGCCCGCTCGGCGGTGCGCAAGGCCTCGGGCCGCCGATGGAGCGCCAGCAGGCCATTGATCGCGCAATGGTAAGGTTTCTGGTTTTGGCTGAAGAATCCGGCCTGGAGCGTAGGTTCGCCCACGGCTCCCCGCATCGTTTCCACTTGCGCGATGGCGTTTTCGCAGTCCTTCACCGACTGGTCGAATTGGCCTTCGTTCGCATGAATCGAGCCGATGCCGATATACGCGGCCGCGATGGCGTTCGGCGCTCCCAGGTTTTCCGCAATCTCACGTGCGTCATTATACGCTTCGAGCGACTCCGCCGGCCTCTTCGCGATCTGTAAGCCATCGGCTAAGGCAAGGGTGTTCAGCGCTTCGGCCATGCGATTGCGGGTCGAATGGGCCTGGGCGCGGCCCTTGCTTGCGTACTCAATCGCCTTCTGCGAATCGCCTCTTGCCAGGGAGAGTTGCGCGAGATTATTGAGCGTGAGATCCTGTCCGGGGCTGCCCCAAATCCCTTGTTGGATGCGCAAACATTCCGCGTATTTCAATTCGGCTTGGCCGTAATCGCCCAACTCCTGCAGCGTCGCCGCGATGTTGTGCAGGGTCTGCGCCTGCTCCATCGCCATCTTTTGCTGGACGAAGACCGGCAAGATCGCCGAGAACTCTTCGTAAGCTTGCTGAAAGCGCCCCGCATCGTTATCGAGATCGGCCAGCAGACCTCGCGATTTGGCCCGGCTGACTGGATCTTCGAGTTCAGTCGCGCGCCGCAGCGATTCCTCGGCCGCCTGCCGCGCTTCACCGAAGCGACCCAGGTACCGCAGCGCAGTTCCCCGGTTGTAGACGGCATTCTCCGCCACCGGCTTGTCCATGAACTCGCGCGCGACTTCCTGGCTTTGGGTGTACCTCTCTAACGCGCCAGAGAGATCGCCGGTATTCATCAAAAGCAGACCCAGGTCATTAAGGGTCAAGGCCTGCCCATGATGGTCGGCAGCCTCTACTTTGAGTGCCAGGCTTTTTTCGAGCGAGTCGATGGCAGCCTTGTAGTCGCCCATAGCTTCCTGCATGGTTCCGATATTGCCCCAATCGATGGCTTGGCCCTCTTTGTCCAGCAAATCCCGATCGATATCTGTAGCCTGCGTGTAGAGATTCAGCGCGGCCTGGAATTGGCTCAACATCTGTAGGACGTTGGCTTGATTGGTTAACTCGGCGGCTTCGCCGGCCCGGTCGCCCAGTTCCCGATCGATTTTCAAGCTGTCATTAAAGGATTTCATGGCCGCGGAGAGTTGCGCGTGCTGCCGGTAAAACTCACCTATCTGCCCGATTGCCGCGGCTTCCGTGGAGCGGTCGTTGATCTCCCGTGCCAGGTCCCGGCTGGCTTCCAATTCGGCCCATGCCGTTTTGTACTCCGTGGTCAGGATGTGAATCGAGCCGGCAACCCATTGCGCCGCGGCCTCGCCCCGCCGGTCTTTCGCCCGCACGAAAAGATCGAGCCCCTCTTGCGCCAGCTTCTTGGCGTCGCCGTAAGCGGACTGGCCGCGCAGGATCTCGGCCTTTCGCACGTCGGCCCAGCCGAGCGCCGCGTCGTCGTTCAACGCTGTGGCGGCTTCGATGGCAAGGCCGGCTAAGCGAAGCGCTTCTTCAGGGTGCGCGCTCCTGGCCGCGATGTGTGCCTGGTCCGCAAGAAACCGGATCAACGCCGGGGTGAGCATCGCTTTCGAGGCCGCTATCAGGCGGGTACGTTCGGACTGGGTCCCGGCTGCGATCAAGGCGCCGGCGAGTTCGGACTCCACAGGGGCGTAGCGCGAAATTTTCCATTCGCCACCCACTTTCACGCAGTTGAGTATGCGGCGCGTCCGGCCATAACCCTCGGGCGGTAGGTTGGAGACCGTATCGTAAACATCTAACGAGGAGCTCACCTCCGTGCGCGCGCGATCTGGCGCGGGGAAGGCGGTTCGTTCGATACGGGTCTCGGCGGCGGCGATCCGATTCGCCGCGAAAAGCCGGCGCAGTTCCTCGCGGGTGTTGACGAATGACGGAGAATCCACAGCCAATAGCGCCGTTGCGCCGTCCAGATCCTTTCTCGCGATGGCCTGGAAGAACCGCTGCACCAGGGTCGAGATCCGCGCGGCATCGCCTTCATCCTGTTGAAATCCGTCCGCCAGTGTCAGGAACACGAAGAAGGCAAGCGCGCAGCGTCGCATCATATGGGTCTACCTGGTCTACGAATTCTTGCGCAACAGCGCCAGCGAAGCCTGCATCTTGCCCGGCAGAGGCGAAGACGGATTTAACGCGGCAAGCCGCTCGAACTGGGCCTCGGCGTCGGCATAAAGACCGTACTCCTCGTAAAGCGCGCCCAGCAGCAGCGCCGAATTGGGATAATCCCGCTGGGCGGCGGCGATGGCCTCGGAGCCGGGTTGATTGAGCACCACGAAGGAATCCCAGTCCGAGAATCTGGAGGGGCCCGCGCCCTTGGCTTCCAGTTGCCACCGGTATAGCTCGCCCCGCGCAAGCTCCGGAGCGGTAGGCGGTAACGTGAGCGATGTCCCGGCGCCCGGGGGGCTCTGCCAGACCAGCTTCTCGCTCCGGTCCTCAATGTATACGATATAGCTCGCGGCGCCTTTGACGGGCCGCCAGGAAAAAGTCGGGCGCATGGAACTGACGGCGGTGGCAAAAGGACTCAACAGGACCGGGTCTTCCGTGGCCACTTCGGAAGGTCCGCGCTCCAGTTTCGCAGTGCGTGTGGCCGCCAGAGCCAGTTGGACGTTTTCGGGTTGCGGTACAGCGGATTTGGTGAGAAGATCACGGACGACGACCGCCCGGGCTGATGGAAGTGCATTACCACCGGGCAACACAACCTTACCGGATCTGGTAAGTGTTACCGGACCGCCGCCGTCGATCAGGGAAGCCTCTACCGGATCGTTCACAACTGGGATTGGCGAATGGCCTCCCGAGATACCGCGGAGATAATAACCCAGCGCGACAAGCAGGATTGCTCCCGCGGCGAATGCCGGAGTCCGGTATCGGAATCCAGGCGAGGGAGCGCGCGTAACAAGGTGGCTCCATTGCAATGCGGGCTGAACGCGCAGCGGCGGAGACCACGGCTCCGGCCGCGGCAGGGGCGCCTCGGCAACCGGCGCCCGCGGCGTCCAGAAGGCCGGCACGTTGGCTGCCCGGTATTCGCGGCGGGCGCGCCTCACACATCGATCGCATCCCGCCAGGTGGCGTTCGAATGCGGCGGCTTCGTCTTCGGTAAAGGCGCCCGTGAGGTAATCGGATACCTCTCCCGAAGTGTAGTGTTTCCGGTCGGAGGTCATGCGCAAGCTCCCTTTGCGGAGGTCAAGTGATGCCTTAAGGCAAAAAGTCTGACGCCATCGTTGTGGGCGAATTCAGGTTCCACGGCCTCGCGGACTTTATTACTCCAGGCTTGCACCTCTTGCGCCAAATCGCAGCCTTCGCCGGCGCATGCTCCTAATGTGGCCGGCACGTGCAGTCCAATCAACGCGTTCCGCAGCCCCCACATCGCTTCGACAACTTGCTCCTCCTCCAGATCCCAGAGATCCTCGAACTTGAAGATAAGATCGATTCGCATGGCCTCGAGTGACTTCCCCCGGTATCGATCCGCTGTCAATTCCGGCTTATAACCAAAGCAGTGGCAGTGCAAAAAAGCCAGCTTCTCCCAGACCGCGAACCCAGCTTTAAGGATCGGTTGCAGGCCGTGGCTCAACTGTTGGAACTCCACCGCTGTTCTTTGCGCTGCCACACTGTCCTTCCACCGGTCCACCTCTGCGCTCGGCTTATAGGAATCCGCCAGCGGTTTGGCGGCCTGCTTCGCACTCTTCTCGGCAAGTAACTTCTTCAAGCTGCCGGGATCCCACTTCGCCGATTGGCCTCCATGGCCGGCATACTTGGGTACGAACTCCGCGGCCAGTTGGTCGAGGCGGCGCGGACCCAGTTGCGTCAGAATGCGCGCGGCGTTGTATCGGAGTCCCTCCGCGTATAGAAAGGCGACCCGCTTATAGAATGGTTGGCCGTCGGCCCCCTTTTTCCCGACCGTCCCGATCCAGTCTTCGACCGCCGCCAGCGGATCCCAAAACTCCGACAGCCGCTTGTTGCCGTTCTCTCTCAGTATCCCGGCAAAAAGACATCGGACTTCGGCCTGATCGCGCTTCTCGATTTCCGCGAACACTTCTATCCAGCAATCCGCAAGCTGATCCAAGGATAGCGTGCCGAAATCGTCCACGATGGCCTGCGGCAGGCGGCCGGGACGATCGCGGTCCACGCGGTGCGTTGGGGGACACCAGGCGAACACGAGTAACTCGTGTGCGGGCCGCTTGGCAGCGGCGCCAAACAGCAGCCGGATGCGTTCGTCCCGGACCTCGCGGGACTCGTCGTGCGGCTGGGTATCGAAGTCCGGCATTGGATCGTCACGCGGCGGCCCACTTTGCTTAGCGGCCTGCTCGTCGATCTTGTCGGTATCGGTATGTCGCTTGAGGTCGCGCGCTCCTTCTCTGATCCGGTCGGTCTGCGTATGCCGCGCCGCCGTGCCCAGGTAGCCTTTCAGCAGGCGATCGTCGAGTTCCTTGTGCGATCGGTCGATAATCTCCTTCACTTCCTCGGGCCGCCGCGCGATCATTTTGGCGATCCCTTCAATTCGCAAGTCGACATCCTTGACGAAATCCTCATTGATAACCAGAGCGGCGGGCTCAATCCCATAGAACCGCGCGGCCTCACCGGCCACCAGGTCGAAGAGCCACCCGCCGCGCAGGCACTTCTGAATGTTGAGGTAAGTCTCGCTATCGGAGTCGCCTTCATAGCCGGCCAGATACTTTGCGGCCCCTCTGATACGTCGCAGTAACTCGTCGGCGGAAATCATCGGGCGCCCTCTTTAAATTTCACGGCCGGACGAATCATTTCCCGGAGCCCTCTCATGGAGATTTGAAATGTGTCGCCGATGATATCACGGGCAGGATGGTCAATGCGAGCGTCAAGCGAGTTCGTGCCGCGCGAAAACACATCGAAACGTTTTGCCTGGAACCGGCACCTCAGGCCAGGCTCTTGATTCGGTGGCGTGAGTTGCCAAAGTCTCGGGTCCTGCCCACCAAAGATGTCAGGGCCAACGAGAGGCGAGGCGACGGTGCGCGGGGCGCCCCGGCCTCTGCCAGGGCGCCCCAACCCACTCACTCACCTGGCTGTTGGTCGACGATGATGCTCAGAAGCAGTTCGATTAAGTTGGACATGGTGACCCTCCTTTTTTTGTTCGGTCACCTTGTACACGACCGGTTAGAAAGTTCCCCGCGAGAGATTTTTCCCTTTATTTGCAATCGCTTGCAGGCCGCTCACTTCCGTGAACCCTCACGGCGGTTACTTCTTTGGCCCGGTGATGTACAATCGTCTTGATTCGTGGTGTGTTCTGGGTTCCGTAGTCGCGCTGCCGCTCTCGCCGGATTCGCTCAGCTTTACGCTTGGGGCACCCCGGTTGCGCCCACAGTGGCGCACGCAGGAAGAACCCACATTGCGGCACCTCCCGCGGGGCCGCGCTGCTTCCCTGCTAAGCTCTCGACCGGCGAATTTGCGCAATTGTCCGTCAGCCAGGATTCCGGCGACTTAGAAGTGGAAATTCGCTCCCCGTCGGGCGCTACCGTAGCTCGCGTCGATGCCTTCGAATACGGCATCGAGCGCGCCTCGGTGATCGCCTCAACGGGGGGAATCTATCGATTCTGCGTGGCTGCCGCCGGAGACGCCAAGCAGCCACTCCGATACACCGCCAAACTCGGGACGCCCCGCGCGTCTCAACCTGACGACACTGTGCGGGTCGAGGCGGAGCGCGTCTCCACCGAGGCCCGCAGACTTGCCCAAGGTCCCGCCGCAGCGGATCGAAGACGCGGGATCGAGGAGGGACAGAAGGCCCTCGGGCTGTGGGAGACGCTGGGCGATACAGAGGCCCGGGTGGCCATCCTGATCGACATCGGCGACGCCTCCAACGCGCTCGGCGAATACCAGGCCGCTATCGACAGATATCGTCAAGCCCTCGATTTGAATCCTCCGGGGCACCTGCGGCCAGCCATCGAGGGACTATCCAACTCGGGCGTGGCCTATTTGCGCCTGGGCGATGTGGAAGCGGCCGCCACGGCATACGAACGCAGCCTGGCGCTGGCGCGGGAACTGAAGAATCCCTTTCTGATCGCGGCGGTGGAAAACAACCGCGCCAATCTCTTCAGCCAGATCGGAGAGTTCCAGCGCGCACTCGATTCGTATTTTGCCGCCCTTCCGGCTATGCGCGCGGCGGACCACCGGTCGCGGGGCGTGGTTCTGGGCAACATTGGCCTGGCTTATGCATCGTTGGGCGAATATCGCCGGGCAGAATCCTGGCTGGAGCGCAGTTTGCCGCTCCTGACCGCGAGCCAGGACCGGGTGGCGAGGGCCGTCGCCTTGATGAATCTGGGCCGCGTGCGGTCCTTGGGCGGCGATCCGAATAGAGCGATGGCGCCCCTCCGGCAAGCCGAAGCGCTGGTCGCCGGGGGAACGAGTCCGCGGGATCGCGGCGACATCCTCAACAATCTCGGCCAGGTGCTTTACAAGAAGGGCGATTTGCTCGGGGCCCAGCCGGTGCTTGCCGAGGCGATCGAAATCTGCAGAAGCATGCACAACACGCGCAGCCTGGCGAGCGCCACGCACTATTCCGGCATCACCCTCGCCGGACTGGGCAAATGGGATAGCGGACTGGCGAGCCTGAAGGAATCGCTGGACTTGCGTTTAAGCGCCGGCCTGAACGACGACGCCGTCGCCACGCTGATCGAAATGGCGCGCGTTGAGCGGCACCGCGGGGATCCCGCCGCCGCACGGGCGGATCTCGAACGCGCCATGAACATGGTGGAGAAGTTGCGCGTGCACGTGGCTTCGCCCGATCTGCGCGCCACATGGTTCGCCTCCCGCCGCGCGGTCTACGAGGAGACGCTCGATCTCGTTTTCGACTCGCAGCCGGGCGGGAACACGCAAGCTCTCGCCGCTCAAGGTTTGGAGATCGCCGAGCGTGCCCGTTCGCGATCCTGGATGGACGAGTTGGGTGGAAAGCGCTACGAAGCCCTGCACGCGATGAATCCGGATCTGGCCGATCGCGAGCGGCGGCTCACCCGGCGCCTGGCGTTCAAATCGCGTCAATTGGCGCTTTTGCCTGCTACCACCGAAGCCGCTTCCAAGCGGATCGCGCTTTCGAGTCAACTAGACGAACTGCAGCTTCAATATGAATCGCTGGCCAGCGAGATCGGCGGTGCCGGGACGGCCAAGGCGCCCATTCCATCGCCGCTGGCCGCGCCCCAGATTCGCGGTCTGCTGGACGAAGATACCGTCCTGCTGGAATTCGCGCTCGGAGAATCCAATAGTTACGTCTGGGCGGTCACCCCGGATGACGTGAAGTGGTTTCGCTTGCCGTCTCGCGCTGCCATTGAGGCTATCGCCCGCCCGGTAGCCGAATTGGCCAGCGCGCGCCGCGATCGGCTGGCCCGTCCGGAGATGGACCGGCAATACCGTGCGTCCGTTGTCCGGCTTGGCCGCACATTATTAGCGCCGGTTTCCGGCTTCGTCCAGAACAAGCGAATCATGCTGTCTCTCGACGGCATTCTGCATTACGTGGCGTTCGCCGCGTTGCCTTCACCGGGCAAACCGGAGATGCCCCTGGGCATCGCGCACGAGATCTCAGGCATTCCCTCCGCGTCCACGCTGGCGGCATTGCGTGCCGGACGCGCGCCGGCCGCCGGGCCATTCAGCATCGCTTTGCTAGCCGACCCCGTTTTCACGGGCGATCCACGTGGCGGAGAACGCGGCGGGAAATCGAATGGCGGCGGGCTGGCACGCCTTCCATTCTCACTGCTTGAGGCGAATTACATTGCACAGGCGGCGCAAGGCGCCACCGTTTTGCGAAAGGTCGGCTTCTCCGCGGCAAAGGCGGCGCTGGCCGATGACGGGGTACGCCAGGCCACTATCTTGCATTTCGCCACCCACACGCGAATCGATGGCGTCCACCCGGAGCTTTCCGGTATTTTCCTGGCACAGGTGGATGCGAGCGGGGCGCCGCGTGACGGATTGCTCAGCCTATATGAGATCTACGACTTGAAGCTTCCCGTGGAATTAGCGGTTCTGAGCGGCTGCTCCACGGGCCTGGGACGCGCGGTACCCGGCGATGGATTCGTGGGCTTGACCAAGGCTTTCTTCTACGCCGGCGCCGCGCGCGTGCTCGTCAGCCTCTGGCCGATCGACGACGAGGGCACCGCGCTGTTCATGCGCGCATTCTATAGCGACCTGCTGAAACCGGGGGTGCGTTCTCCCGTGCGCGCCATGCGGGCGGCGCGGGAAGCCCTGTGGCGCAATCCCCGGTGGAAAGATCCTGCGTATTGGTCCGGCTTTTCGCTCGAGGGAGAATGGAAGCCGATTGCGGCCGGGAGTCCGATCTCGTGAGCCCAGAGAGCGAGCGCGACCTTACCGCCGGTTTCTTTCCCCTGCTCGATCCCGATCCGGTGAAGGCTGAGCGGAAATACTTGGCGATCCGGGCAAAGCTGATCTTTTATTTCTTGCGGCGGCACTGTCCGGATCCCGAGGACCTCGCCGACGAAGTCGTTCTGCGCGCGCACCGGCGTTGCACCGAGGGTATCGAAATCACGGAACTGATGAGCTTCTGTTATGGGATTGCGTCGCGCGTCTGCATGGAACAAAAGCCGCCGCCGGTCGAATTCGATGAGGAAGTGCACAGTTCGGCTGCGACGATCGCGGTGGAACCGGATCGCCTGATCCTGATCGAGCAGTGCCTCAGAACCTTGCAGGCCTCGGATTACGAGTTCATCAGACAGTACTTTCAAGACGACCGCCGGCAACTCGCCGCGCGGCTCGGCAAATCGCCGAATGCGCTGCGCATCCGCGCATTTCGCATCGTCGAACTGCTGCGGGGTTTAGCCTGTAAGCGGACGCAGGGCCGCGCTCGGATATCGCAATGAAACCACTAATGTTGCCGGAATCGGGCGATGTTCCTCAATTAACGGCATACCTGTTGGACCGGCTGCCCGAAGAGGAAGCCAGGCGCATAGAGGAACGCTACTTCGCCGACGATGCCTTCTTCGTCCTCGCGGGTGCCTGCGAGCAGGATCTTATCCGCGATTATTTGCTCAAGAAACTTTCTCCGGACGATGCGCGCAGCTTCGAACGAAAATATCTAGCCTCGCCTGGGCTCTGGGAGAAGGTCGAGTTTTGCGCAGCGATCATGACGTTGACGGGTTCCGTGCCGGCCTCCACGCATAGGGCGGCGCGCATGCCTGCGCCTGTCTGGCGTCTGGCCGCCGCCGCAGCCATTGTAGCCGGCCTGGTTCTGATTGGATGGGAGCAAACCAGGATCGGGCGCTTGGAAGCGGAACTCCATCAAGTGGCCATTCGGGACGCACTCAAATCGGGTGAGGCCCATGCCGCGACTGCCGTAGTAGCTTTCGCCCTGCGGCCTATGCTCGACCGCGACGCGAATTCCGGCGCCGTGGTCCTGCGTATTCCGGCCGATGCCGGGGAAGTCCGCCTGTCGCTCGAAATCGAACCGGGAAACGAAGCCGCGCAGTATCGTGCCGCCCTAACAGTTCCCGGAGGCGGCGAGGTCTGGAGCGCCTTCGTATCCGGCGGGAGCCGTGTGCTGGAGCTTACGGCGCCGGCGCGGACCCTGATTCGTGGCGATTATGTGCTGACCCTGGACGCCCGTGCGGGTCAGGCTCACCAGGCATACGCATTCCGTGTGGAACGCGACTGATTCGGCCTATCCTGGTCTGATGACAGAAACCTGGCAGAGAGGCGAGTACACCATCGATACGGACCCGGCGCGTCTGGATATTCCCATGATTCACGCGTACCTGAGCGGCTCGGCCTATTGGGCGATGGGACGGCCGCTCGAAATGGTGCGGCGCTCTATCGAGAACTCGCTGCCTTTCGGCGTGTATCGGGATTCCAGGCAGATCGGCTTCGCCCGCGTAGTCACCGACTACGCCACTTTCGCCTGGCTGGCCGACGTCTTCGTGCTGCCTGAATTTCGCGGACAAGGCATTGGCAAATGGCTGATTGGCGTGATTGTGGAACATCCGCGGCTGCCCGGGCTGCGGCGCTGGATCCTCGCCACCAAGGACGCGCACGGCCTCTACGCGCAGTATGGTTTCAGGCCGCTCGATGCGTCCACGCGATTCATGGAGCGATTTGCGGGCTAACCAGGTCTAACTTTCGACGGGGCGCGCCGAGCCGTTGAAGATCGCCCCGCTCGGCAAAGACGACCTCATCCACCGTCTCCGCCTTATCGACCTTAAGTATGGCGTAGCCGACAGGGCGCGAAACGATTTGGCCGTTCGGCAACTGAAATTGTCGATCTTTCTTGCAGCGCTCGATCCCGATGGCCTGCAGGACTGTGGCATCGATCCACGTGGAGTGGGCCCCGGTATCGACCATTAGCCGCCGCACGGTGGTTGACTTGTAAGTTACCGGATGGATAACCCGGCACCCTACGTAAAAGGGTCGGCATGTGCGCGTGCTATTCATGGAGCGATTTGCACCCTTACCGCGTCCGGGCTCGCGGGAACCGCCCGCAAGTGGCGGATGGGCGAGCAGATGAGCCACAGCGAGGAAAGCAGGAATCCGATGGCGCCTACGAACATCGCGGGGCGCAGCCCGATCGCCTGGGCGATGGCTCCTCCCGCCAGCGCGCCCAGCGGCAACACGCCCCGGAAAGTCAGGTGCGCGGCGGAGTTCACGCGCCCTAACAGGTGGCTGGGCGCGATCGACTGGCGCAGCGTCAGTTCGCCGATCGCGTAGACGGACCAGGCGATGTCGCCCAACTGCGCGACAGCCAGAATCGCGGCGCATACGGCCACCGGCCCGTGGACCAGCGGCGGCAACAGACCCGCTATGCCACTCAACAGCGCCGCGCCGATTAACGAGCGGCCAAACCCAATCCGGCGCACGATAGGGCCGGCCGTCAGCGCACCCACCAGGCCGCTGCAGCCGCCGACCGCGATCACCAGGCCCAGCAGGACGGCTCCGATACGAAGCTCGCGCACGGCGAAGAGGATGTACAAGCTGCTGCCGAAGCCCAGAAAAACGGAGGAGGTGGCCGCGCGCAGCAGCAGCGTACGCAGTATCGGCTCGCGCCAGGACGCGCGCAGCCCTTCCAGAATCTCGCGCCCGATATGCGGCGTCCCGCTGGGCACCGGCGGCGGCTCCGGCTTGCGGATGAGCCAAACGGATATCGCCGAGCCGACGAACGAAAGGGCATCGAACAGGATCGCCATGGGCGCGGTGATGGCCGCCACTAAAGCGCCGGTGAGCCCTGGACCCACCACGCCCGCGATGGATTCGGACAAGCTCATTTTGCTGTTGCCCTCCAGAATGTTCTCGGGCGAGACAAGCGATGGCAGGTAGGCCTGATAACTGACGTCGAAGAATACCGTGAGGGTCGCGCTGCCGGCCGCTACCAGGTAGAGGTCACTCATGGTCAACCGGCCGGATGCCGCAGCCAGCGGAATCGTGCCCAGCACAGCCGCGCGGCCGAGATCGGCCCAGATCAGAATGGGGCGCCGGCGCACGCGGTCCGCCCAAGCTCCCGCGAACAGTCCGAATAACAGGACGGCTGCCGCACTGACGCCGCTGAGAATCCCCATCTGCAGTGGCGAGGCGTTTAGCATTTGGGCAGCCACCAGGGGCAATCCCACCAGCGTGATCCAGGACCCGATATGCGAAACCGCCTGGCCGGCCCACAGCTTCAGGAAGTCCGGTTCATGCCAAAGGTCCCGCGGCATGTCAGGGCTTCTCGAACTGAATGACAGAGTCCGCGCCGAAGCGCTGGTATTGCGTATAACGGATGGTCAGACGCACGCGCAGGAGGCCGGTGCTGAAAGGAAGAGTATCGTCGGCATAGGTGGCCACCGGAAAGCGGTGCTGGCCATCGATCGCCTGGCGCACGGTGGTGAATCGCGGAAACAGGTTCTCATGCTCCCGGCTGAGCATTTGCGGTACTGCCTGCCCTTCCATCCGCACGATGGAAAAGTCCTTTTTGTCGGCCCACAGCAGCCCGTCGAAGAGGCGCTGGCCTTGCAGAATCTGGCGCGGACGCACCTGCAGCACCCAGCAATCCACGCCGTCGATAGTTTCGTCGCCGCGGAACTTCGTCTCGTAATTCCAAAGCTGGTCTTCGGTCATCACGAACGGCTGAATTCCGCGGATATCCTGGAAGTCTTCGTCGGTGAGCTTGAGGCGCTTCAGGGTGTCGAGCGGTTTGCCGATGATGCGTTCGGTGCGCTCGTGCTCGGGCGAGAAGATCACGTCGCGCTGCTCGCGATACTCGCCCGTCTCCGCGCCGTGGCTATCGAGTTCCGCGAAGACTACGGTCTGCCTGTAGGTGTACTGATCGCGCGCGGCCTTGGTCTCGCTCTCCCGATGCGCGATCTGCCGGGCCAGGTTCGCGGGCGCCTCCTGCGCGCGCGCGGCGGCCGGCACGCACCCCAATGCTAAAATGAGCCCGATGACACAATCGCTCGGCGGTTTCCGGGCGGCTCTGCTGGCCGGCTGGACCGCGCTGAGCGCCGCGGGTTTGCTGTATGCTCGTTCGAAAGGCATTCCTGCGTGGGTGGCGGTTCCGGTGTTGGCCGCGTTCCTGGTCGAATATCCATTCTATCTGGTCCCCGCATTCGCCGAAGTGCGCCGCCGGTTCGAGCGGAATCTTCCATGGTTCCTGGTCCTCTCGTTCGTTGCGCCGTACATTCTGTATGCATCGAACACCGGTCAATTCCGGTGGCGCGCGCTGGCGCAGTTGGCCGCGCTGGCGACGGCGTTGGGCCTCTGGTACAAGATTTTTCCGGCCACACCCCTGGCCGATGGCGCGTTTGTGGCGCTGGTAGCGGCGGTGGTCCTGCGCGGATATTTCGATCCGATCTACACCTCGCCTTTTCATGGATTGCATCTCGAGATCCTCGGGCATGTGGCGCTCACGCGGGTATGCGCCATGGTGATGCTGGTGGAGCGGCGGGTCCCCGGCGTGGGTTACGGTTTCATACCCAGCCTGACGGAGTGGAAGATCGGCGTCCGGCAATTCCTCTACTTCCTGATTGTCGGGGTTCCGCTGGCCTGGGCCACGCGGCTGGTCCGGCTGGGCCCCGGCATGCCTCTTTGGAAGATCGCGGCGACGTTTCTGGGCGTGTTGTGGGTTGTGGCGCTGTCGGAGGAGTTCTTCTTTCGCGGCTTGCTGCAGCAGTGGATGGTCGAATGGACCGGCAGTCCCGCGGCAGGGCTGGCCGGCGCTTCAATCGTATTCGGCGCGGTACACCTGGGCTTTCGCGGATTCCCCAATTGGAGATTCGCGCTGGCGGCGGCGGTGGCGGGCTGGTTCTATGGGCGGGCGTTTCAGGAGGCCAGGAGTATCCGCGCCAGCATGGTGACCCACGCCCTGGTGGTCACGCTGTGGCGGGCATGCTTTGTGTAGGCGGCGGCTGAGCTTTTGACCACGATATCGATTGCAGTTCCTCTTGAGTAACATGCACGGGGTAGGCTGGTAGCCATGGCTCGTAGCCTACGCGGGGCTCCCAGCGCCGCTGCTTGCCCAATCCCTGACGCTTTCCCGTACCTCGATCTGGTAACCGCCCCGCATGTACGGGCATACTTCAAATAGTGAGGGGCGTCGCGTTCACTTGGCCCAATGTTTGTCGAAGGGCGAGACCGGGGAACGAAGAAACGAACACAGGCACCGAGATCGACCAGATTCGAGATAGTGGAAGCTCTGGGCCTGAGCGTAACCCGGGCAGCGCGAATTTTGAAGGTCCGCCGCGCGACACTTTCCGGCGTGCTTTATGGAAGAGGCGCCCTGAGCCCGGAAATGACGATCCGTATCGAAAAGGCATTCGGACCGGATATGGGCCACCTCCTCCGGATGCAACTTGCCTACGACGTCGCGAAGCTCGGCAAAAACTCGCGTGAGACCGCCGTCGAGCGCTAAAGCGCCGGCATAGGAGCACCCTTGCAGAACTTCGCAGCGCATTCCAGGATGGCGCCTTCAGCACAGCCGCCCTCCGGTGCGGCGTTATACTCAAATGAAGTAAATGGTTTCGAGTGCCTTTCGCATGGAGTGCCCAAAAGGCCGCCACGAACCTGCGCAAGCATGGCGTGTCGTTCGAGGAAGCTGCCAGCGTGTTTTTCGATCCGCTATCGGCAACCGGCGACGATCCGGACCACTCGGTCGATGAAAGGCGTTTTGTGACCTTTGGTGTGTCGTCGTTCGGACGCTTGCTGGTGGTCGCGCACGCGGACCGCGATGACGTCATTCGAATTATTTCGGCGCGCCCGGCAGCTCGGGCTGATAGGAAGATCTATGAAGAAGGCTAAGAAAGCCGCCAACGGTGAGCTTCGACCCGCATACCAGCGGTCCGATTTCCCCTCCTTGGTCCGCGGGAAGTACACCGCGCGGCTGCGCGGCAGCACCAACGTCGTCGTCCTCGAACCCGAACTTGCCAAAGTGTTTCCGAACGCCGCGGCCGTCAACGCCGCATTGCGCTCCTTGGTCGAGCTCGCGAAACGCGCGGGCACCCCGCCTCGCGGATCGCGCTAGAGCGGCACACCCGTCCGCCGGGGCTGGGGGCTGGGGAGATGTTCTCTTCGGTGAGTCCAAGTACGAAGGCGAACCTCTATACACCCCATAAGTCGCCGTCACCCGCGCCCACCAGCACCGGCTCCGGCTCGGCAGCTTGCGCGGGTGTGAGGTCGAACGCCGGCAACAGCCAGTCGCGATACTTTTCCATGTGGCCGCGGGATGCTTCCATGTACAGAAAGCGCAGTTCGGCGGCGACCGGGCCGATGGCGCCGGAGCCCACCGGGCGATGGTCCACCTTAGTGACTGGAGCCAGTTCCACGGCCGTACCGGTGAAGAAGATCTCGTCAGCCAGGTACAATTCGCTGCGATCCACCGGGCGCTCTACGACGTCCATGTGCAGCTCGTTGTGAGCCAGCTCCATCACGCAATTCCGGGTGATGCCTTCCAGGATATTCTCGCTGCCGCAAGGCGTTACCAGCTTGCCGCCGCGCACCAGGAAGATATTACAGCTTGCACCTTCGGCCACATGGCCTGCTTCGGTCAGGAAGATGGCTTCGTCGAAACCGTTGCGGCGGGCTTCGTCTCCGGCCAGCGCGCTGTTCACGTACGATCCGCAGATCTTGGCGCGGCCGGGAATCGCATTATCTTCCACGCGCCGCCAGGAAACCACGCCGGCGTGCAGCCCATGCCGGCTGTCCAGGTAATCGCCGAAGGGCAGCACGATCACAGAGAAAGCATCGCGGTCGTCCGGGTTCACGCCAATGCGCTCGGCTGACTTATAGGCTAGCGGCCGCACATACACATGCGAGTGAAAGCGATTGCGCCGAATCAACTCCACCGCGATGCCGCATAGCTCGGACGCATCCGGCGGGATACCGATACGCAGGATGCCGGAATTGGCCTTCCAGCGCCGGAAGTGCTCCATCGGCCGCAGCAGGAAGAGCTGTTCCTGGCGCTCGTCCCAGTAGCCGCGAATGCCGTCGAAGACGCCCGTGCCGTAGTGCAACGCATGCGTCAGGATGCTGACCCGCGCATCGCGCAGCGGCACATATTGATTGTCGAAGTAGACGATGACATTGGAATGATCTTCAGTTTTCATGGCGGATTTCCTTTCTGGCTTCCTGGCGGCCGCGCGCCATGGCAGCCAGGTCGATTTCGATCCAGCGTGGACTCTTCACCAGCTTGTGCAACGCGGTGGTGACCTGCTCCCCCGAGAGCATGCCGGTGGCTTCCAGCAGCGCACCCAGCATGACGACGTTGGCGGCCTTGGCCGCGCCCAGTTCATCGCCGATCTGGGAGAACGGCAGGGCCATGTTGCGCACGTCGGCGCGCGTGCAGTCGGCGGGCAACGCGGCGCCGTTATAGATCACCCAGCCGCCCGGCTGGACCGTGCCGATAAACTTGCGCAGCGATGGCTCGTTGAGTGCCATCAGGACGTTGGGGACCGACACCAGCGGCGAATCGATGGGGCTGGCGGAAAGGCGCACGTGACAATTGGAAGTACCCGAGCGCATTTCCGGTCCGTAAGACGGCAGCCACGAGACTTCGAGGCCCGCGGCCAATCCGGCTTCGGCCAGTATTTCGCCAAGCAGCAGCACGCCTTGGCCGCCGAAACCGGCAATTTTGAGGCGCGCATCCGTGCGGCCCTCGGCCGCCGTGATTGGTGGCTGGTGGTTGGTGGCTGGTGTTGTGCCGGGCTCTTCGGTGAGTCCGAGTATGGCCGGGAGGGACGATAATGCCGGCGGCGCCTGCGGGGCTGGGCGCACCGGCGCGTCCTTGGTTCTGTCGCGGAAGACGCCCAGCGGGAACGTCTTGGGCATCTCTTCCAGCACGCGGCGCTGCGCGTCCAGCGGATCCAGCTTCCAGATGGTGGGGCAGGGCGAGAGCACCTCTACCAGGGAGAAGCCGATGCCCCGTACCTGGTTTTCGATCGCTCGGCGCACCGCGCGGCCGGTGTTCATTACCTGCTTGTTATTGCCCAGCGCGACGCGCTCGATATAGACCGGGGCTTCGAGCGATGCCAAGAGTTCGCTCACGTGCATGGGGAAGCCTTCGTTCCATGAGTTCCGGCCGAACGGGGACGTGGTGCTCTTAACTCCCAGCGGAGTGGTAGGCGCCATCTGGCCGCCGGTCATGCCGTAAATCGCGTTGTTGATGAAAATTACGGTGATGGGCTCGCCGCGATTGGCGGCGTGTACGATTTCCGCGCAGCCGATGGCGGCCAGGTCGCCATCGCCCTGATAGCTGAGCACCACGGATTGCGGACAACTGCGCTTCACCGCTGTAGCTACGGCCGGCGCGCGGCCATGCGCAACTTGAATGTTTCCGACATCGAAATAGTAGTAAGCGAAGACTGAGCAGCCTACGGGACTGACCAGAATGGTGCGGTCCTGAATGCCTAGCTCGTCGATGGCGCGCGCGATCAGCTTATGCACCACGCCATGACCGCAGCCCGGGCAGTAATGCGTCTGGTGTTGCAACTCGGCTTTGCGCTCGTAGATCGGATAAAACGACTTGGCCTTTTCGTGGGTGACCGTGTAGCTAGACATAAGTTAGGACCTCCACATGCGACTCCACCTGCCGCAGCACCTCTTCGGCGCTCGGCACATTGCCGCCGGTCCGGCCATAAAACTCCACCGGGCAGCGGCCTTCCACGGCCAGCCGCACGTCTTCCACCAGTTGGCCGGTGCTGAGCTCCACCACCAGGAACTTGCGTCCCCTGCGGCTAAGCTGGCGCAGATGCTCGACAGGGAACGGATAGAGGCTGATAGGACGCAGCAGCCCGAGAGCCAGGCCTTGCGCGCGGCCCTGCTCGACCACCTGTTTCAGCACGCGCGAGACAATCCCATAACCCACCAGCACGATTTCCGCATCGTCGGTGCGCCAGTCTTCAAACTGCACGGCTTCCCGCTCGGCGCGCTTGTATTTGGCTTCCAGCTTCATGACGTGCGCTTCCAGTTTGTCCGGCTCGAGAAAGATGGAGGTAACCAGGTTGCGGCGGCTTTCGCCGGTCCCGAAAACGGCCCAATCGGGACGCTTGGGCGGCGCGATGGGCTCCGGAAATTCGACCGGCTCCATCATCTGGCCGATGTAACCATCCGCCAGGACGAACACCGGATTGCGATAGCGGTCGGCCAGGTCGAAGGCTTCGATGGTCAGGTCCGCCATCTCCTGCACGGAATTCGGCGCCAGCACCAGGGTGCGATAGCAGCCGTGGCCGCCGCCCTTCACCACCTGGTGATAATCGCCCTGTTCCGGCGCGATATTGCCGAGACCCGGCCCGCCGCGCATGATATCCGCGACCACGCAGGGCAGCTCCGCGCCGGCGATGTAACTGATACCCTCCTGCATCAGGCTGATGCCCGGACCGCTGGAGGCCGACATGGCGCGCACGCCCGTGGCAGCGGCGCCATACAGCATGTTGACGGCGGCCACTTCGCTTTCGGCCTGCAGGAACACGCCGCCCGCCTGCGGCATGTAGAGCGCGGCGGCTTCCGCAATCTCGCTCGCCGGCGTGATGGGGTAGCCGTAAAAGGCGCGGCATCCAGCCAGAATGGCGCCTTTCACGATGGCTTCGTTTCCCTTGGTAATTTGTTTCATCTGCGAGATCTCCTTACGCCGCGGCGCGCAGCACCATAACGGCGCCCGGCTCCGGACACACAAAGAAACAGATGCCGCAACCGGTGCAGCCCACCCCGGCGTAGCGCGCCGGATGGTAGCCGTAGCGGTTCAACGGGTCCGCCAGCAGCAGGACCTTGGGCGGGCAGGCCTCCACGCACAACCCGCAACCTTTGCACTCTTCCGAATTCAGCTCGACCATGCCGCGGTCGGGTTTACCGGTGTTCGTCATGCGACCTCCAGCGCGTGGCGCGCTTCGACATAATGCGCGCGCGCGGCGTAATCGTAAAGCTCGTCGCGAAAACGGGGATCGGCGATCGCAATCAGCGCCTCGGTGCGCTGCCGCAGCGTCTTTCCCCACAAATAAGCGACGCCGTACTCGGTCACTACGTAGTGCACTTCGGCGCGGCCCGTGACCACGCCGGCGCCCGGATCGAGCACCGGCACGATGCGCGACAGGCGCCCATGGCATGCGGTCGAGGGCAGCGCGATGATGGGCTTCCCACCCTTAGAGCGCGCCGCGCCGCGAATGAAATCCAGTTGCCCGCCGAAGCCGCTGTAGGGCGTGGTCCCGATGGAATCCGCGCAGACCTGGCCGGTGAGATCCACCTGGATCGCCGAATTGATGGCCACCATTCGGTCGTTCTGCGCAATCACGAAAGGATCGTTGACGTACTGGGTGGGGTGGAATTCGAAGGCTGGGTTGTTGTGGATGCAATCGAAGATGCGCTTCGTTCCCAGCACGAAGCCCGCCACCGCCTTGCCGCGGTGCAGAGTCTTGCGCGCGCCGGTGATCACGCCGGCCTCGATCAGGGGCACCACGCCGTCGGGGCACATCTCGCTGTGGATGCCCAGGTCCTTGCGGTCGTAGAGCGATTCCAGCACGGCATTGGGAATGCCGCCGATGCCGAGCTGCAGGGTGGCGCCATCGGGAATCAGCGGAGCTACGTGGCGCGCGATGCGATGCTGCACGTCGGTCGATGGCACGGAAGGCAACTCCAGCAGGGGGCGCGAGGTTTCCACCAGGGCGGCGACCTTGTCGGCATGAATGAACGTATCGCCCAGCGTGCGCGGCATCTGGTCGTTGACCTCCGCGATCACGCAGCGCGCACACAGCGCCGCGCTCAGCGTGCAGTCGATACTGGTGCCCAGGCTGAGGTAGCCGTGCTCATCCGGCGGAGAGGTCTGGATCAAGGCCACATCCAGCGGCATCTCTCCCGACCAAAACAGTTTTTCGATTTCGCTCAGGTAGATGGGAGTGTAATCGGCGCGGCCGGCCGCCACCGCTGGGCGCACATTCTGGCCTAGGAAAAGACCGTTGTGGCGGAAATGGCCTTCGTACTCCGGCAGAGTATAGTCGGCGCTGCCGAGGGTGAGCATGTGGACGATTTCGACGTTGCGCAGCTCCGGCGCGCGAGCGAGCAAGGCTTGAATCAGGGGCTCGGGGGTGGCATTGCCTTCATGCACCCAGATGCGGTCGCCGGAGCGGACCGCTTCGAGGGCGCGCGCGGCGCTGACGACTTTATGGCGGAACTGGCCGGAGGGCAGCACGGTGTACCCCACCTCCACGTGGGTCTATCTGAATTATATTCCAGATTACCAGATCTGTAAATGTTAATCGCCTTATAATATTAATGCCCTAAGTCTTCCGGCGACCGGCGAGGCTAGCCGGACTCGGCTTTACGCCTGGGACCACCCGTAAAGGGCGCATAAGAAACGGCAAACCTGAGCAACGTACAAAGCGAGGGACACTCCAGTGACCCATCAACTGGCCCGGCGTTCAGCCTCCTGCCTGACAGGCTCCGCATGCTGCCAGTCATCGCGTCGTACCTGGCGCAGTTCCTGTCATTTGCAAGGGTAAGTTCCGGCCAGGAGTGGCGTTGCCGCAGCGCGAGGTGGACGGCGGCGGGCCCACGCCCGTAACCCCACGAAGATCTGGCGTCCCCAGGATTCGAATGGAAGGGCTGCGAGATTTTGACGAGATTTTGGGAGCTGAGTCTTTCGTTTTTGGGCTCAGACGCCCGGCTGATACTGCGAAGAAGCCGCCACGGGGTGCTTTGGTGGTGGACGAAAAGGAAAAATCGAAAGCGCTATAGCTGCAGCACCCGCAGTCCCGGAATACGGCTGAAATCCCGCAAGTTGCCAGTGGCGACTCCGTAGCCCAATTCAATGGCGCTCGCTCCGATGATGAGATCGGCCAGCGGCAGATTGATCCCTTGCGCCGCCTGCTCTCCGCCGATCTTTGCAATCAGCTCAGCCGTCGCGGCGGTGAGTGGATGGATGGGCACGGTAGCCTTCATTTCGTCAAGGAAGGCTCGCCGGCGGTGACGCAGATCGTCCGTATGGGCGCGGTATATCCCGTGCGCAATCTCAGCGACCGATATTGCGCACAGGATGATTGGGATCTCGCCCGTTTCCTGCACACTTTCGACAACCCGGGCAGGGGCAAGCTTGCGGCGCTCGGCGGCGATCAGCACGCTGGAGTCGAGCACTATTCCCAGGAGGGCGGCGTCCATGGCTGGCGGTGGGCCTCTATGCCCGCTTCGATATCGCGGGCAAAGTCATCATCGATAACCGCTTGCGAACCCCGTGCCTTCAGTTCGGCGACGACTTCCGAAATTGGGCGACCAGCGGGCACTGAGGGCTTGATTACTGCAATTGGGCGGTGGTTCTCTTCGATGACAATTTCATTCCCTTGGCGAACCTTGGCCAAGACTGCGGCGATGTCTCTCACCACTTCAGCTTCGCTCACATGGAGTACTCGTGGGTCCATCGTTCCTATGATAGCTCAGGGCAATATATACACAGACGGTCTCCGCGGCCCTACCGTTTAGTTTTTGGAGGGCGGGCAATCGTGCCCCGGGGTCCCCTTTGGGGGCGGCTTTCAGCCGGCCAAAAGGCAGATGCAGCGGGACTTAAAAGTCCCGCCAGCACGCTGAAGCGTGCGCCACGGGGTGCTATTCGGCGGCGTTGCTTTCGGCCACGCTGGCTACCGGTGTAGCCGCCACTTGCGGCGTAGCGGTAGCCTTTTCCCGGACCTCCGGCGCGATCGGCTTGCGGATATCGTAAAACTGCACCCGGCAATAGCGGCAATGATAAAGGTCGGCGCCCCACAGAAATTGCGCGAAATTAATGGGCCCTTTCAACATCTTATCGATCTTGTCGCGCACGTTCAGGCGCGTCAGCCGATACGTCCCGCAGCGCGGGCAGCGCGGATAATCGCCTAAGTAAAGCGCGTACCAGCGCGGTTCGGGCTTGCGCAAATGGCATTGCCGGCACTCATACATCGCCACGTATGTCAGCCGTTCGGCGAAGGTCCGATGGACGCGCCGCAATTTTCCCTGGCAAGTTGGACAGTGAAGCACTTCGTCCTCTTTTATACAACAATTGCGCGAACAACTCAACCCGCGCCACAATAGAGTATAGCGGTTCTCCCAAAAACAGGCACAATGCTCGAACGAATCTCGGTCCACGGTGCGCGCCAGCATAACCTGAAGAACATCGACGTGGAAATTCCCCGCAACAGCCTCACCGTGATCACCGGGCTGAGCGGCTCCGGCAAGTCGTCGCTGGCCTTCGACACCATCTACGCGGAGGGCCAGCGGCGCTATGTGGAGACGCTTTCCACCTACGCGCGGCAGTTCCTCGACCAGATGGAGCGGCCCGATGTGGATTCCATCGACGGCCTGAGTCCGGCCATTTCGATCGAGCAGAAGACCACCAGCCGCAGCCCGCGCTCCACGGTGGGAACCATTACCGAGATCTACGACTATCTGCGCCTGCTGTATTCCTCGATCGGCATGCCGCACTGCCCGCTGTGCGGCAATCCGATTTCGCGCCAGACCACCGAGCAGATCCTGCAGCACGTGCTGGCGCTGCGTCCGGACGACCGCCTCATGGTGCTGGCGCCCGTTGTGCGCGGGCGCAAGGGCGAGTACAAGAAGGACCTCGAAAAGCTGGCGCGCCAGGGCTTCGTGCGCGCGCGCATCGACGGCGTCCTGCGTTCGCTCGAAGAGGATATCCCGCTCGACAAGCGCCGCAACCACACCATCGAAGTCGTGGTGGACCGGCTGCTCGTCAAGCCCGGCATCGAGAAGCGCCTGGAGGCTTCCATCGAAACCGCCACCAAGCTGGCCGACGGGCTGGTGCTGATCGCGGTGGTGAACGGAGAGGAGCGGCTGTACTCGCAGAAGCTGGCGTGTACGGAATGCGGCACCAGCGTGCCGCAGCTCGAGCCGCGCTCGTTTTCCTTCAACAGCCCTTACGGCGCCTGCGAGGAGTGCACCGGGCTGGGCAGCAAGTGGACGTTCGACCCGGGCAAGGCCATCGTGGATTTTTCAAAGCCGCTGCTGGAGGGCGGGCTGGGACCGGGCGCCGGGTCGGCCTATATGCGGCACCGGCTCGGCGAAGCCGCCAAAGCCCTGCGTATCGATCTGGGCACGCCGTTCGACCAGTTCCCGAAGAAAGTGCAGACCGCCCTGCTCGAGGGCAGCAACGGATTTCCGGGCATTTTGAAGATTCTGGCGCAGACCTACGAGGAATCTTCCGAGGGCTATCGCGAATGGCTCACCGAGTACATGTCGCCGGCCGAGTGTCCCGCATGCCACGGCAAACGGCTGCGGCCTGCCAGCCTGGCGGTGCGGGTGAAGAATTTCTCCATCGCCGAATTCACCGAACTGCCTGTCGCGCGCGCGCTGCTGACGGTGCGCAATTGGGAATTCGGCGAGCGCGAGACGCAGATCGCCGGGCGCGTGCGTGGACGAAATCCGGCGGCGGCTGGAGTTTCTTTCCGCGGTGGGTCTCGACTACCTCAGCCTGGATCGGTCCGCGGCCACGCTTTCCGGCGGCGAGGCGCAGCGCATCCGGCTGGCTACGCAGATCGGCTCGAAACTGCGCGGCGTGCTCTACGTGCTGGACGAACCCTCCATCGGGCTGCATCCGCGCGATAACGGACGCCTGCTCGATACGCTCACGCATCTGCGCGATATGGGCAACACGGTGCTGGTGGTGGAGCACGATGCGGAAACCATTGAGCGCGCCGATTACGTGATCGACCTGGGGCCGGGCGCCGGGCGTCTGGGCGGCGAGCTGGTGGCGGCGGGCACGCCCAAGGGGATCGCCGCGAATCCGGATTCGCTCACCGGCCGCTACCTGTCGGGCGCGGCCCAAATCCCCGTGCCGGCCGTGCGGCGGCGGCCGAACGGCAAGAATGCTGGCGGTGATCGGCGCCGCCGAGCACAACCTGAAGGACATCGACGTGGAGATTCCCGCTGGGGCTGCTGACCGTGGTGACGGGCGTCTCCGGCAGCGGCAAATCGACGCTGGTGAACGAGATTCTCTATCGCGCGCTGGCGCAGCGAAATTTACGGCTCGCACGACAAGCCGGGCGAGCATTACGGCCATCAAGGGAATCGAACCAGGTCGACAAGGTGATCCGCATCGATCAATCGCCCATCGGCCGCACGCCGCGCTCGAATCCCGCCACGTATACGGGCCTGTTTACGCCTATTCGCGATCTTTACGCCATGCTGCCGGAATCGCGCGAGCGCGGCTACAAGCCGGGACGCTTCAGCTTCAACGTGAAGGGCGGCCGCTGCGAAGCCTGCCAGGGCGATGGCCTGAAGCGCATCGAAATGAACTTCCTGCCGGATGTGTACGTCACCTGCGACGTCTGCCGCGGCCGGCGGTACAATCACGAAACGCTGCAAGTGAAGTACAAAGGATATTCGATCGCCGACCTTCTGGATTGCACCGTCGAAGAAGCGCTGCCGCTGATGGAGAACATCCCGCAGATCCGGCCGAAGCTGCAGACGCTCAACGACGTGGGCCTGGGCTACGTCCACCTGGGCCAATCGTCCACCACGCTTTCCGGCGGCGAGGCGCAGCGCATCAAGCTGGCGAAGGAGTTGAGCAAACGGCAGACCGGGCGCACTTTTTATGTGCTCGACGAGCCCACCACCGGCTTGCACTTCGACGATGTGCGCAAGCTGCTGGACGTGCTGCAGAGGCTGGTGGACCTGGGCAATACGGTGGTGGTGATCGAGCACAACATGGATGTGATGAAGGCGGCGGATTGGATTATCGACCTGGGTCCGGATGGCGGCGAATACGGCGGGCGTCTGGTGGCGGCGGGAACGCCGGAGCAGGTGGCACGATCCAAAAAGAGCTATACCGCCGAAGCCCTCCGGAAGGTGATATGAGCAACTTGTGGGCCGGGCGGAATTGTGGGGCGGGCAATCCTGCCCGCAGCCGGCTTTCAGCCGGCTTTTTCGTGCCGCGGAGACCCCGATGAGCAAGTATCCCATCCAGCCCATCGATCTCGCCGGCCTGAAGACCGTGCCGCTGGCGGCGCGCGGCGGCAAGGTGCGGGTCGCCGATTTTTCCGTGCCTTATCGCCAAGGAACCGGCATTTCCGGCTGGCTCGATTCCCTGCCCCACATACTGGCCGGCGATTCGTTGCGTGCCGTGGTAGCGGCCCTGGCTGAAGCCCGTGCCCGCGGGCGCGCCATCGTCTGGGGATTAGGCGGGCATGTGATCAAATGCGGCCTGGCGCCGGTGCTGATCGACCTGATGCAGCGCGGATACGCCACCGCATTCGCCATGAACGGCGCGGCCGCCATTCACGATTTCGAGATTGCCCTCGCCGGTCACACCAGCGAAGATGTGGAGGCGGTGCTGCCCGACGGGCGCTTCGGCGCGGCCGAGGAAACCGGGCGGGAAATGAACGCAGCCGTGTCCGCCGGCGCACGGGATGCCTTGGGTATGGGCGAAGCTCTGGGGCGCCGGCTGGATGCGATTGCCGATCCGGCATACGCGTCCGCGAGCCTGGTGCTCGAAGCGTGGCGGGCGGCGATTCCTGTTACGGTGCACGTGGCCATCGGGACGGACACGCCCCACATGCACCCGGCCGTGGACGCCGCCGCACTGGGCAGCGCGACGCATCGCGATTTCCGGCTGTTGTGCGCGCTGCTGGCCGCGCTGGACGATGGCGGCGTCTATCTGAACGTGGGGTCCGCCGTGGTGCTGCCGGAAGTGTTCTTAAAGGCCGTCTCCGCGGCGCGCAACCTGGGGCATCGGGTGGCGGGCTTCACCACCGTGAACCTGGATTTCCTGCAGCATTACCGTCCCAAGGTGAACGTGGTCGAGCGGCCTCACGCGCAAGCGGGCGGCGCCGGCTATGCGCTGACCGGGCATCACGAGTTGCTGCTGCCGCTGCTGGCCGCCTGCCTGATCGAGAAGCAGCTATGAGCCCGGAAGAACCGCCGCCGTCGCCCGATCCGGCGGAGCTCGAGCCGCAGGATATCGGTGCGCTTGAGCCGCAACCGTTCGCGCCGCCGGAACTTCCACCGGAGCCGCCCCCGGACAGCTATCCCTTCTGGGGCTATCTGGACCTGTTGGGATTCGTGCTGATCGCGCTGCTGGGATCGGTGGTGGAAGCTCTCTTGATGGCCGCCCTGATTTCGGCGACCCACGTCAAACAGATCTACGTGCTGATGCCCGCGCAGGTCCTGCTCTACGCCTTCCTGATGGGCTCGCTGGCCGTGATTTTTCGCCGTTATTATGGCCGGCCGTTCTGGCAATCGCTGCGCTGGTGGCCGGCGGGCCGGAGTGCCGGATTTGTGGCGGCCTGCGGTGTGGCGGCGGCCTTTACGGTTATGGTGGCCAGCGTGGCGATCCGCACTCCCGACATCGACAGCCCCATGAAAGCCCTGCTTTCCGATCCGACCTCTGTATTGTTCATCGCGGTGATCGGCACCACGCTGGCGCCGATCTGCGAGGAGATTGTGTTTCGCGGCTTCCTGCAGCCGCTGCTGGTCCGGTCGCTCGGTGCGGCGCCCGGAATCCTGCTGGCCGCCGCGGCCTTCGGCCTGATGCATTTTCAGGAGTACGGCAACTCCTGGCGGCACGCCCTGCTGATTTCAGGGGCCGGCGCGGCCTTTGGGTGGATGCGCCAGCGTACCGGATCGACCAAGGCTGCCGCCATGATGCACGCGGCCTACAATTGCGTCTTCTTTGTGCTGCTGGCCGTGCAGCAGGTCGCCTCGCACGCGCGCTGGGCCGGACATTAAGCCCGTGGCGCACGCGCTTCGCCTTGTGGGGCGGGCAATCCTGCCCGCAGCCGGCTTTCAGCCGGCTAGCCGCCTGAAAAGGCGGCTGCGGCCACGATTGGCCGCCCCACGTCTGGTTTTCGTCATCTTTGCGGCTCCGAAAAACACCGCTGAAGCGTCCGCCACGCGTGGCTATTATTCCCTGTTACTGGTGAACGGCAACAGCTCGCGCCAGCCCCTCCACCGAGGGCGTCCGCTTGGGCGTGCGCAGCAACTGCTGCTCGAAAGCAGCGGCAGCTTCCGCCCGCTTGCCCGCAGCCAATAGCGTTTCTCCGTAGAATTCCAGCGCGGGCTTGATAGGATCCGGCGGCCCGGACGGCGCGCCCAGCGTCGCTTCGATCTCGGCCGCCTCCTTGGCCAGGCGGATGGCCTCGGGCTTTTCTCCGCGCGCCAGATGCACGGCCGCGGCGACTTCATCTTCCATGACGGCGATCGGCTTGGCCGCATAGGCATCGCCGCCGCCTCCCATCCCCTGCCGCATGGCGCCCAGCCTGGCGCGGGCCTGTTCAGCCTGCTCCGGATCGCCCAGTTTTGCGGCGCTCAGTCCGCCGATGAAGATCCACGTCGCGTCTCCGGTATACGGCATACTCATTCCGGGCATCGTCTCGTGGCCCGCGGGAGCCTCCGGCGAATCCTCCAGCGGGATCTTCTCCCACTCGCCGGTCTCGAGGATATAACGCGCCAGCGCGTCGTGATATTGATTGGCGATGTTGGCGTTCCGCGGATTGCGCTCGGCCGCCTGCCGGGCAAGGTCCACGTTCTGGCGCGCTTCGTCGAACTTGCCGAGCATCAGGTTCGCATACTCAAGCCACGACAAAGTATGATAATCCTCGCGCCCTTCCGGCAAGTGCATGCGCTGGATTAAATCCACCGAAGCCTTGTAGGCTACGATATTGGACGCCCGCGCATCCTCCCACATACCGAGTTGTACGAAGATGTGCGACGGCATATGCAAGGCGTGCGGCGCCGACGGCGCGATGCGAGCGTACACACGCGCCGCCGGCAACGCCAGAATCGCGTGATCCGGATCGTCGAACGCGTGAATGATGAAGTGCGCCGCGCCGGGATGGCTGGGGTTCTCTTGAAACACCTTCAGCGCGATCGAAGCCGCCAGCGCCTGACGCCGGAAGCCTTTATCCTGCGACCGGACCGTGCCCAGCAGCGACAGCGCATAGAAAATCGCGACCTCATGATCGTCGGGCCACCGCTCGTACATGCGTGCCATGGCCTGGCAGTAGGCGTTGTCTCTGGCCAGCTTGTCGCCGGGCGAGTAGAAGAGCCGGTCCGCCGCTTCTAGGTACGCCTTCTCCTTCTCCGTCTGCGCCTTCGCCAGGCGGTCCTGAAGCGTGGACGCCAGCCGCTCCAGCGCCTTCCTGGATGCCGGCAGATCGAGTTGCCCCCAGAGGGGATGGTTGTAACTCAGCGCTTCGCCCCAGTAAGCCAGCGCGAAGTCCGGATCGAGCCGTTGCGCCTCGTGAAATGCCGCGGCCGCTTCATCGAACTCGAAGCTGTGTAGATCCTTGACGCCCTCGATGAACTTGGGCTGCGCGGCCGCGGCGCCGGACGTGGGGAAAACGATGGAGCCGAGTTGTTGGGCGTGGACGCTGGACGCCGCCAACAGCGCCACCGCTAATGTGCACGTTTTGAATTCACGCATAAAGCTCCTCGTGGCAGCACGCTTCAGCGTGCCGCGGCGAACTTCAGTTCGCCGAAGCGTGCGCCACATTGACATCGATGGCCTATCTCCAGCGGAAGAGTTTCAGGGCCACCGGAAAACAGATGACCAGCCAGGCGCCCAGCACCATCAATTCGGGCGAGACCTGCGCCAAGCCCGCTCCCTGCAGCATATTCGCGCGCAAAGCGTCGATAGCCGCCGTCAGCGGCAGCGCTTTGATCACCGGCTGCAGCATATCCGGAAAGCGCTGCGCCGAAAAGAACACGCCGGAGACGATCCACATCGGCATCATCACCAGGTTCATCAGGCCGGACGCAGCTTCGATGGTGCGCGCGCGGGAAGCGATCAACAATCCCAGCGCCCCGAACGAGAGCGATGTGACCACGCAGAGCAGCGCCAGGTCCCCCAGCGAGCCACGCATCGGCACCTTGAAAACAAAGACGCCGAAGCTCAGCAGGAAGCCCACTTCGATCACCAGCATGACCAGCCGCGAAAGCAGGAACGACATCAGATAATAATGCCGCGGCATGGGAGTGGCGATCAGACGCTTCATCAATTTTCTGCGCCGGGCATCCACAATGGCAAATCCCATGCCCCAAATGGCGCTGCCCATCAGGTTCATGCCCAACAGGCCCGGAATCAGGAAGTCGATATAGCGCGATCCCGGCTCGCGCATCAGGCGATCGCTGGTGGCTACCGGATCTACGCGGCCCGCGGCGCGCTGCACGGCGCGGTCGGCCAGCATGTGCGCCGTCCGCCCTTCGGGATTGGTGTCGTCGTACTCGTACATCACCTTTCCGCCGGCGTCCGGCTCCGCCAGCAGCGCTACTTTGCCCGTGCGCAGCGCTTCTTTGGCGGCGCCCGGAGCCAACTGCTGCACATCGAGCAGTTTGTCCTGGCGCAGCGAACGAGCCAGCTCGGGCGTCACCGCGGCGATCTTCAGCACGTCCGCCGGGCGATTGCGAAAGGCCAGTCCCAGGCCGGCCGCCAGCAGGATCGGAAAGATGAAGACCCAGAAGAGCGCTTCCGGTTCGCGCAGGAACTCGCGGAAGCGGGTGAGCGTTAACTGCACCAACGCGTGGTCCGCGAACCCTCTCTCGCGCGGGCCCCGGGCGAGCGCTTCTCGGGTGCGAATCTCGGGAACCGTGGTGATATCACTCATCGCGCAAATGCCGTCCCGTCAGCGTGACGAAGACGTCCTCCAAAGTAGCCGAATGCGTGCGCAGCTCGGTCAGCGGCACACCCTGCCGCGCCAGTTCTTCGAGCAGCGCGGGAACGGCGCAGTGCAATTGGGTCACCTGCATTTGCACCATGCCGTTGTCGGCGCGCACATCGCGCACCCCTTCGATCCGGCGCAGGGCCGTAATTTCCAGGGCCTTCGCCGCGCCCCCCGCTGAAAACTCCACCATATGTTCGATGCCGATCGACGTAATCAGTTCGCGCGGCGTGCCCTGCGCGATCACCTTGCCATGATCCATGATCGCCACACGTTCGCAAAGTTGTTCCGCCTCATCCATGTAGTGCGTGGTCAACAGAATGGTACGTCCCTGCGACTTGAATTGTTCGATCAACTCCCAAAGCTGCCGTCGGGCCTGTGGATCGAGGCCGGTAGTGGGCTCGTCCAGAAACAGAAAATCGGGATCGCCGACCAGCGCGCAAGCCAGCGCCAGCCGCTGCTTCTGGCCGCCGGAAAGGCCGCCTACGCGGGCGTTCATTTTCTCTTCGAGCTGCACCAGCGCAATCACTTCGGCGGGAGACGGGCCGTTGCGGAAAAAGCTGCGGAACAGCCGGATGGTTTCGAGCACCGTGACTTTGTCGGCAAGCTGCGTTTCCTGGAGTTGTATTCCCAGGCGCTGGCGCAGTTCCGCGGTGTGCGCGCCCCACCGCAGCCCCAACAGTTCCACATCGCCCGAATCCGGTTCGGTCAAGCCTTCGCAGATTTCGATGGTCGTGGTTTTGCCGGCGCCGTTCGGGCCGAGCAGGCCGAAGCATTCGCCCGCCCGGACTTCCAGTTCGAGGCCGTCGACCGCCACCACGTCCTTAAATGTCTTGCGCAAGTTGTGAACACGCAGTGCGGCTGTCGGCGTGGATCGAAGCATCTATCTAGTATCGCGTCCGCGGCGCGTCCGGTCAAACGGGGGTGGCCCAAGGGTGATGCTGGAGAATTGTAGCTACTCGCGGTCCGGCCATTTGAACATGCGATTTTGGGCAAGAATCTAGTTGGCTAAACGTTGGAACTGGTCCGGGCCTGCGCACCGCGCGCTCACGTCCGCTATCGTTTCGGCTTGCGCCTTCATTGCTCAACTCGCTTTCGGCCTCGCTAATACGCTTGCAACCTTACCGTAAAGTTGCCCCTCAAGATCTCCAATGTCTACCTTCTTAACGTCATGACCTTCGCCCAATTTGCTGGACCAACACCCGTCTGAGAATTTGGCGAAATGTGTCCATTCGTTCCCATCGGCATAGATGGCGATCGCCTCGGTCTCAGGAATGCTCAACGGATCAAGTTCAACGGTGAACCCAAATAACTCCATTATCGACACTACCGTGCGTACGGTCGTATCTTCGGGAAATCCAGCGGACCAGTATCGTCCAGCTTGCTTTGGGGGCTCCCACCAGTTCCTGAGATCACCCACTGCGTATGCCAAGCAGTTATAATTGAAATCCTCATCGCTTAGCTCGTAGCTCTTACCGATGAGCGCCGGAAAGTCTATCTCGACGTCGGCCCTAGACATGTTGCCGGTCTATATATCCATTTCGCATTCCCCACTCCAGCCAAGCAATCCGAGCCTCAGATGGGGTTGCATCGTCATGGCAGGGATCGGCGTTAGATATGGCCTGGAGAGCGGCAAACCAGTGAGACGGCCTATCCCGCAAGGCTTCGAGCAGCAACGGTATTGCCGGTTCTCCCAATGCGATTATTCGTAGGTACGCTGGATGTGCAACCTTCTTCGATATCAGAGAGAGGTGCTTCGTTTCGCGTTTCCATTTCTTTTCAAGAGCATCAAACTCTACGCGTAGCGGTTCCGATTTGGCGATGACTCCGTGGTGTTCTCCCGCGCACTCATCCGCCAATAGGGCGTGCTTTAAGCTCCACAACAATTCCTCTGTGGCTACTTTAGTAGACTCGCATTCCCGCGGGAACCACAGCCGCCGATCGGAAAAATCCTCTTTATCGTAACCGATGGGCATTGGTTAGTCCGCCAACATATTAAACTTACAACTTTCGGTCATCGTTCGCGTAAGCGTCGATGCTTTTTCTTGCGCCCTTTGTAGGGCGGAAATCAACTTATCGACATCTACTCTGTCCATCGCGATGTGGATCGTAGTATGTTTCCCTGCGTGGTGATACCCCAACTTAAGAATATGCGCCATCACGAACCCGACCGGCTCCTGTTTTACGTCAACATCGAACACGGCTCGTAGATCGGTGAGAATTCGCGCCGAGCAGAAGGTGTTCTCGTGGTCAACATGAAGACCGCGGGCCTTCGAAATCATCGATAGCGGGCGCACTCCGAGTAGATCGGTCAGCGTTTGCTGAAGGGTTTCCGCGGATTGACCTCCTGCCTGAATAGGCTCCGCGGCTGCAAGCAACTCAGTCACAAATGATTCAAGCGCCATATCCATGCCAGTGCGCGCGGCATAAAGCGAGAGGAGGGTGCCGACGATCTCACGCGCGTCTTCGATGGCTAAGGTGGGCAAGGCATCTTTGATGAGTGCAGCCAAGGCCGTCCGGCTAAGCGATGTGGCCTTGCCCAATGCAGCCGCTACCAAGCGGCTGTCCTCTGGTGAAAGTCCGATGATTTTGAGAAGGCCACTGTTGTGTTCTTCAGGAACTCTAATGCTCGGCACGCTCGGCCCCTCCCCGCGGTAACTCTCGGAATCCGCAATGCTACCACAAAAGGCGCACTATGCGTTTTGCGCCCACGCATGGGCTTGCGGTATATGCCGGCACTTTTTGCGCCGTCGCGATGCCAGCGAGTTGATCCCACGTTAGCCGGGTGCCGGACATCCGCCGCACACGGTCTCGAGCCGCCCGCCGTCGTTCAATCGGTTACGATGGTTGTACCCAAACGCCTGCTTATCGAGGTTCAGCAAACGTGAAACGGTGCGACGGAGTGTATGCGACGTGGACACCGCGCTTCAGGGGGCTCCAGCAGTTCTCCAATCCGTTAGTGTGGACTCGTGCAAGTGATGCGGACGGGTTCTTTCGGCGCCATTCGGCCCAATGGGGATTCCGCTTACTATATCCGTGCAGATGAAAACGGCGCGGCAACCCAATCAGCTTTCCCGCAAAATTTATCGGACGTTCTTTTTACGAATCCGGCCCGAACCCCGCCTCACGCGCGGAACGGCAGATAACCAAAGAGGACTGGAGTCGTACCCGGTAGATAGGGATAATTGTGGAAGACGCTGTGCCGCAAGAAATCGATCTCACTCAAAATACAATTCCGAGTGGATTCCCGACGCCATCCATCTCGCTTTTCCTGGCCCTCCAAATCTTGGATGTGCTGACCACCCTGGTCGGCTTGCATCTTGGCGCGCAGGAAGGCAGCGCCTTCATCGGCCACCTCTTGCAAACCGGGCCGGTCAGCGGCCTCATCATTTCGAAGATCCTGGCGGCGGGGCTGGCGGCCATTGCGGTGTTCCTGAACCGCAAGCGGATACTCGTCTTTCTCAATTTCTGGTTCGCCGCGGTAGTGGCCTGGAATGTGATCGCGATCGTGCTGCAAACGATGTCCCGCTGAGCCTTACCGCACCGGCATGATGTCCGTCGGCAGGTCCTTCAGCGAGTCCAGGGCCTTCTGCATTCCCGGGCGGACCACACCCAGCGTATCCAGCATGTGGCGCGCGCCCGCATAGTTCCCTTCCGCTTCCAGCGTCATCAGATCGTGCGTCAACTCGCGCACCGCCGGCTTGATCTTCTCCCAATTCACGGCGAATGTCCCGTCCGGGTTGGCCACGAACCCGCCCTTTTCGGAGAGATAGTTGAACTGCAGCGCCATGCCTTTCCCGTGCGCCTCGGTCAGGCCGAAGCGCAGCGACCGGAAGGCGGACGCCAGGAACGTCGTGTACAGGCGATGTTCCACCGCCGGGCCTCCCTGAATGCCGCCGGTGCCGTGGTCGAACAGGTACTGCAGCATAAAGAGGCCGGTGATATCCGCCTTGGCCTCCTCGATCGCGCTGTAGAGTTCCTTCAATTCCTGCCGCGCGTTGGTGGCGCGCCCGGCCACCTGAATCTGGTGCGGCCCGATGCCGTGGCTCAACTCGTGCGCCAGGATGTGCTCGAAGAACGCATCGAAGCTCAGGTCGGCCTGTGCCGCCTTGGGCAGCACGCGCCGGGCGATGGGCTCCAGTATGGCGTGGAACTTGGCCTCCTGCACATTCTTCAGCATCACGCGCTTGCTTCCCTTTTCCTCCACCACCCGTTCGTCGTTGGGCAGGTTGTAAGCGGCCGTGCGCACGCCGTGGGCGCCATCGCCCGCCGATACGATCTCGTTCACCACCGTGATGGGCGCCAGCGCGCCCAGCTTCGGATTGCGGTAACGCGGCTCGATCGGGAGGTTGTTTTCGATCTCCTGCAAGTGTCCCGCGAACGATTTCAGGCGTTCCGTCTCGTGGTCGTCGCGCAGGTTGACGTAAGCCTCGTAGGAAGCTTTGTATCCGAAAAGTTCGTCGTTGTAAGTCTCGTACGGCCCGATGGTGATATCGAGCGGCGCATCCAGATCCATCCAGGCTACGTCGCTCGCGTAGTAATCGTTGGAGAGGAAGGCATCCGCGCGCAAGTTCAAGAACCGGCGCAAGGAGGCGTTCCCGGTCAGCGCCGCGGCTTCGTGCAGCAGGCGGGCGGCGCGGTCCAGATCGCCATGGTATTCCCGGCTATAAGGAACCACGGTCAGACGATGCGAGGAATCCCGCCGGATCACCGTGAAGAATCCTTCGGCCTCGCGGCGCGCGGCGTCCGGTAGAGTCTTCACCCATGTTTCGAACTCCTCGCGGTGCATATCCGCCGGATAGAAGTTCGCGCCCGGAAGTTTGCGCGCAGGCACGCCGGGCAGGAACGCGGCGTAATCGTCGAGGTCCGACCAGGGGCCCTTGTTCAGCCAGAAGTAATCCAGGCGCGCCTTGCCCAGCGGCGTCTTGTCCTGCTTAAGGCGCGCGTACAGGGCCTGGTTACCGCTCCACAATTGCGAGAGGAAGATATCGTCGATCAGGCCCGCGGCTTCCAGCAGCTTCGCCAGGGCCTTCTGGTCGCCGGCAGACAAGCCGGCGGTATCGACGCGCAATTCAACGGGAGCGAATCGCGCTTCCATCTGTTTGAGTTGAGTAAGATCTGGAATGGTCACGGCTAAAAAGAAAGCGAGCAGCGGTTTCACTTAGGGTCCTTCGAGTCACTCCGGCAGCGCCCAGCAGTAGAGCACGCCTTGTACGCCCTCGACCACGTATTGGCGGCCGTCCAACTCATATGTCATCGGAGAGCTTAACATGGAACCGCCGGCATTCACGTGCCACAGCGTCTTGCCGGTAGCCGGATCGAGCACCAGCAGATTGCCTTGCGAATCGCCCGTGAACAGCAGGTTGCCGGCGGTCGTCAGAATTCCCGCCACGCTTTCGTTCGGACCTAGTTCGTGGTTCCAGCGGACCTGCCCGGTCCGGTAATCGATGGCGCGCACGGTGGACTCTTCATAGATATTGTGGTCGCGTCCGGCCCAGCCTTCCGGCTTGCCGGTGGCCGTGTAGTAGAAAATGCTATAGACGCGCCGCGCCACCACGTAAAACAGCCCCAGCCCCGGATCGAAGCTGGGCGACATCCAGTTGGTCGCCCCGTCGGAGCCCGGATAGACGATGCGTCCGTCGGCATGCGGCTCTTTCTCTTTGTTCGCCACGGGGCGGCCGCGTGAGTCGATCCCCGAGGTCCAGTTGGTTTCGATGAAGGGCGCGGTCAGCAGGTGTTCGCCGTTGGTGCGGTCGAGCACGAAAAAGAAGCCGTTGCGGCTGGCCTGCGCCAGCAACTTACGCGGTTTGCCGGCGAAATCAGCGTCGAAGAGCACCGGCGTTTCCACGGCGTCCCAATCGTGGGTATCGTGCGGCGAAGGCTGGAAGGCCCATACCAGCTTTCCCGTATCGGGATTCAGCGCCACGATGGAGCAGGTGTACAGATTGTCGCCGGGGCGCGCATCGCCCGCCAGGACGGGATTCGGATTGCCGGTGCCCCAATAAAGCAGATGCAGGTCGGGATCGTAAGTGCCGGTCATCCAGGTCATCCCGCCGCCGTGCGTGATGGCATCGCTATTCGCCGGCCAGGTTTCCGACCCCGGCTCGCCCGCCTTCGGTTCGGTGTACCAGCGCCATTGCTGTTTGCCGGTCTCCGGGTCGACCGCCTCCAGGAATCCGGGGATGTCGGTGGCGTCCCCGGAGACGCCCGCGATCACGTGATTGCCCACCACTAGCGGCGCCATGGTCGCGAAGTAGCCCAGTTGGACATCGGCCAGTTCGATGTTCCAGCGCACGTGGCCGTCCTTGGCTTCCAGGCAGACCAGGTGCGCGTCCGGGGTTTCGAAGTACAGCCAGTTGCCCCACATGGCCACGCCGCGATGCCCGATGTGATCGCCGTCGGATTTCTTGTAGCGATAGTGCCACACCTGGCGGCCGGTACGTGCGTCGATGGCCCAAACCTGTTCCGGCACCGTGAAATACAGAATGCCGTTCACTTCCAGCGGCGTCGATTTGATGGCTTGCGATTCAGCCTGGAAGGCCCAGGCCAGCGTAAGCGACTTGATGTTCGAAGAATCGATCTGCTTCAGCGGGCTGTAGCGCCGGCCGCTGTAATCGCCGTTGTAAGTGGGCCAGGTATCGGTGGGCGGTTTCAGCAGGGTAGCGGGGTCCAGGCCTTGCGCCAGCGCCGCGGTCAGGTTGGCCGCGAGGGCGCCGCAGAGGGCCGCGCGGATACATAGTTTACGGTTCACTTCAGGGTCTCCAGATAGGCGAATAGATTATGAATGTCGGCGTCGGTGTATTTCGTAAGCAGGTCGCGATGGGCCTGCAGCGGATCCTGCACGGTCACCTTCACCTGGCTGCGCGGCCACGAATGATACCAGCCGGAGGCATCGTGCATCGAGACGGAAAACTCGTCCAGGTGATCGAGTTTACCGGCGATCTGCTCGCCGGAGGGCGTGGTCACGGTCACGGGAACGTGCCCAGGCGGCCGCGGCGCCAGGATGCGCTCCTCCAGGAAGAGGGGCGCGTATTTGCTGGCGACGCCCGCCAGGTCGCCGGTGGGAGAGTGGCAGGAGACGCACTTGCCGGCTCCATTGAAGTAGGCCCGGCCGGCGTCCGCATTGCCGGTGAGCAGGCGTTCCAGCGGATAGTCGCCGCCTACGTGCGAACTCTTCGCGGCCTGGAGCACGCGCATGTGCAGGAAGGCGACGATGTCCTGGATGGTGTTGTCGGGTAGCGGCAGGGCGGGCATCCCCTGATCCGGACGTCCACTGCGGATCACGGGGCCGATCAGGTCGCCGCCCACATCTTTATTGACCAGCGGCGAGCGCACCAGATCCGGCCCACGGGAGCCGGTGGCGTCGTCCCCGTGACAAAATCCGCAGGACTGGACAAAGTCTTTTTGGCCGCGCGGCGCGGGCACGTGCTGCTGCGCGAAGGCGGCGAGGGCAAAGGAAAAATAGATGATGGAACGAAACATGGATCATCTTTATGTTGCCACAACCCGTGGCGCACGCTTCAGCGTGCCGGCGGGACTTTTAAGTCCCGCTGTTTTCGGTCACTGATCCAGCCCAATAAATCTTCTCCGTCTTTTCAACCGCTTGCAAGAATCATACCCGTAGTCCCTAGATCCTCCAAGCTAGCCTGTAGTCGAAAGGGGATCAATCGTGAAACCGAATTCCACTCAATCCCATACCGAATCCAACCGCCAAAACGCGAAAAAATCGACCGGCCCGCGCACCCCCGAAGGCAAAGCCGCCTCCAGCCGCAACGGCCTCACCCACGGCCTCTCCGGAGACAAACACTTCATCCTCGAAGGCGAGGATCCGGAAGCCTTCCTCCGCCTCCTCGCCGATCTCCACGACCACCTCCGCCCCGTCGGCGACAGCGAAGAACTCGTAGTCAACCGCATCGCCGCCGCTCAATGGCGGCTCGATCGCGCCTTTGCCCTCGAAACCGGCATCTACCGCGAGGAATCCACCGACCTGACCGGCCTCGACCGGCGAAAGCGGGAGTATCACGAATTGTGCATAAGCAAAGGCCAGAAAGACACGCCGCCCGATCCGCACGACCCGGACGACCTCCTCGCCCGCGCCTTCATGGCAGATGGCAAGGGCCCCGACAACTTCACCCGCCTCGTCCGCTACGAAACCGCCATCGAACGCTCCATCGAACGCGGCATGAAGCACCTCAAAGCCCTCCAGGCCGCCCGCAACGCGCAGTGCCCCGCCGTCCCTGAAGCCCCTCCCGCGCCCGAACCCCCTGCCCCCGAGCCGCCAAATCCACCGCTAACACCCGCGGATTCAAAGAATTACGAAGCAAACCCAGAAGACCCTACAATGGCGCAGTCTTCCGCCACTCCGCCCAGCCCCGTCATCCGCCAGTCGCCCCCCAACGACAACGATGGAGGGCGGCCATGATTGCTCGCCGTCCAAGGCGAAGCCCCACGCGTCAGAAACCAGACATGCGCCACGACCACATCAGAAAGGAAGTGGACGTCAGGTCGATGGCCGGCTCCGTCGTGCTATAAGACTGCACATTATCCCGATAGACGGCTTTCAACGACGCATTATACGGTCCATCGTTTCCATTGAACACCTTAAAGGTGTTAATCCCGTTGGCGGGGCACAACTGCATGCCGGGCAAGGTGCCCGCGGTGGCCGCGTACGAGGGACCTTCCGAAGCCGCTCCCCACAACACCGGAACACCGCCCGAGGTGCCATTGAGCGCTCCGGCCAGGTTCGCAACCTGATGCTGGATACAGTCGGGAAACGTCGCGGAGCCATCACCCACGATGAATGACGATCCCCAGGGGTTAGCGCCCAGGATGTTAGCCAGCCATTGCCGTGAGTAAGTGTCGTACGAGCTATCGCCGGTTACGGCGTAAAGTTCACTGGCCATCACCGAGAGACCCGCACCGTGCGATGTGGTATCGCTGTTCCACGCGTCGCCGAATCCCCAGGCATCGGTTCCGGCCTGCGTAACGGCATCGCCAACCTGCTTTTCCAGTTGGTTGAGGATTCCCTGGCGGGTCACCGCCAGCCCCGCAGGATTGCCGGCCTGCCCAAGCGCGCGATACAACTCAAAATGCGCCAGCCCGCTGACATCGTAAAGGTTCAAGGTATCCGCATAGCCGGGGTTGTAGATCTTACTAATATAGTTACCGGCGAACTGCGCGGCTTGCGCTAGATAAGTCATGGGCTTAGTAACAGGCAATCCGGAAGGTAGACTGCCCCCGGCGGATGCCAGCGCGAAGTACAGTTCTGTCGCGCCCAGTTCCATATCGTCATCCCACACCGTCTCCGGATATCCGTCGAACGGGAGGATCGTGAGCAGGCACCCCGCGGAACAGGTGCCGCTGCCCACTGACGCGGCGGGGTCCGCATAAGACGTATCGGCCAGCGCGAAGATATCTTCCGCGTACTTGAGGCATTGGTTGGCAAAAGCCGGATCCGACGTGCGATTCAGTTGATAGCACACCGCGAAATCCGCGGCCAGGCGGCCCGCCAGATTGGGACTGACAGGCGATCCAGCGGGCCCGGCCACGAAGACTGGACGATGGCAGATGTAATGCGCCGCGCTGGAGCAATTCTGCCAGGTATCGTCGGCTTGCGGCAGGCGCCAGATATCATAGTCACTCAGCAGGTTGGGAAAGTTGTCCCAACTTTGGCTGTTGCCCACCTGGTAGTAAAGCGTTTTGGTGGTGTCGTCCCACATTTTCATCAGGAATTCGATGCCGAAACGCGCTTCCGGCGCAAAGTTCGCCGAACTGGGCGCACCGGATGCGGAACCGGCATACGAAATGGAATTCGGCGGCGCCGGCGGATTCAGCGGAGCGCGCGGGCCCATCTGCTTGGGGAAATCGCGAATTCCGATTTCCTGCAGTGCCACGGTGTAGCTCACCGTCTCCACGTATTTCATGTAATCGCCCGCATCCCACCACCCGCCCGCCGCGTCGATCACCGCGCCGGTGGGCGTCAGGGCAGTCCCGGTGGTCGATATCAGATCGTTGGCGTCGAGCGGCGGGGTTTGAAACACGCTGGCCTTGGCGTCGTTGAGATGCCCCGCCGCGGTCCGCAGCGCATTCGGGATGTAGTTCGGGCCATCCCGCTCGGTCTCATAGAAGAACAGTGTGTTCAGCAGCAATCCGGAGTAAAGGGTGGCCGGATCTTCCACGGGAAAGACAGGCGAGAGAGCCGCGATGGGGCCGGCCACCGAAATGGTATAACCATCGCCGGCCGCAACCGTGAAATCGAGTGCATATACGGAGTAAGTCAAGGTGGCGCTGTTGCTCCATGTGCCCAGCAACGCGCCGATGGGGGCGGAATAGACCTGCTGGCCGCCGGAATTCAGGACGGTAAACGTCGCGCCGGTTTCGGCTGCGGTGGACATCAGATAGGCGCGAAACGGCGGACTACCCGCTTCGTAGCCAACCTGGCTGACGCGCACGTATGCCGACTGCGCCGTAGCAAGAGGCGCACAGCTCATGCCGAGCGCCATGAGGGAGAGAATTGCGAATCGCATCCTGGGGCAAGTATACCGTGTGGCCGGTGATTTCGGTTCCGCAGGATTGAGTCATGATGGAGGGGATCCCATTATGACCATCGAGGAAGCCATCCTGGAGAAAATCCGCCTGCTGCCGCCGGAAAAACAGCATGAAGTGCTGGACTTCACCGAGCTCCTGCGGGCCCGGACGGCTACAAAGGAGCCTCGCGAACCCCTAAGGGGGCTTTGGAAGGATCTGGGCGTCTCGGTTACCGAACAGGACATTTCCGAAGCGCGGCGAGAGATGTGGGGCAATTCTCCGCGGGAAAACGTTTGAAAAGCGGCGTGGTTGTCGATACGCACGCTGCGCTTTGGTATCTCGCCGACGATCCGGCTCTCTCTGCGCACGCGGCTGAGAGGTCGCAGTTAACGTTCGCAGTATCGCGCGCGCCGATGTTCCCGACCTTCCGGATCGTGTGATCGCTGCGACGGCCGCCGCTCTCGGGCTGCCGCTGGTAACCAAAGACGGACGGCCAGTGACAAGGGGAGCATGCCCCGGCCGCTCCCTAGGGAATGATACGGACCAGCGCCAGAGCGTGCGGCTGCAGGGTGATCGACAAGGTTGCCGGGTTGCCTGGCGTGAGGTCCTGCACGGCGGCATCGGGCAAGACGGCCGCATCGCGCAGAACCTGAATCTGATGGCGCGTGGGGAATGCCGGACTCCCCATGGCTTCCCATGCCGCCAGCGGCGAACCGTGCCCGGCATCCACCACCTGGATCCGCGCGCGATGTGGACCGTTCAGCCCGGCAATCGCCAGGCGCATCTCCCGCGGCGCTCCGGCATCCTCGGGAGCCGCATAATTCCAGACGGCTATCGCCAGTTGCCCATCGGCATCGCGGGTGACCAGCGCGTTCTCCGGCGCTGCCGGAATGCGTTCTGTGCCGAGCATGTGCAAAAGCCGGAATGCGTTAAACGCGGCCTTGGGGATGCCATCTTCGGCAATCAGCCCGTAGCCGCCATAGAAAGGCTGCTTCACCACGCCCTGCTCCTCGAATACATCCGAGAAAGTCCACAGGGACATGGCCGTGGTCAACCCGTCGCACACCCGGATATTGTTGGCCAGCCAGGGTCCCATGAACGGGGAATCGGTGACAGCGACTTCGTTCATATAGCTGGCGTTGTATTCGCTCCAGATGATCGGCAGATCGGGACGCGGCGAGCGATGCACCTGGTCGTAGACTTTCCTTACCGCGCGGCCCACCATATCGCGGCGCGGAACGGTTTCATGCGTGCCGAAGATATCCTCGGATCTGTCGTTACCGTAGACATGCGTGGAGACAAAGTCCACCGGCGAGTGCTGTTCCACGCAATGCGCGATGAATCGATCGACCCAGGCGGCCTGCGCCGTGGCGGGTCCGCCGACGCGTAGATTCGGACTCACGCTCTTGATGGCGCGCGCCGTGTGATCGTACAGCTCATAGTAAGTGGGCTCGTTGGGCCGGCCGCCCCAGAAATCCAGGTTTGGTTCGTTCCAGACTTCGAAATACCACTGCTCCACTTCCGGTTCCCCGTAACGCGCCACCAGGTGGCGGACGAACTGCGCGATCAGATCGTCCCAATGCGCGTAGTTGTTCGGCGGCGACACGAAAGGGTGATACCAGAAGCCATGCGGCGCCAGGGACGAAGCCAGCTTGCGCGGCATGAAGCCTAATTCAACAAAGGGTCGCACGTTGCGGTCGAGCAGCCCGTCGTAGATCTGATCGAGATACGAGAAGTTATAGACTGGGCGACCCTGCGCGTCCTCGTCGTAGATGCCGTTTTCATCGTGAAAGATGGCATGAAAGCGGACATATTGTACGGATGTGACGGCGCGCGTGGCGTCCAGGTCGCGCCGGTAGGATTCACGCAGAGACAGGTTGGCGCGTCCGGAACCGAACATGACCTCCCAAAAGTGTGGGAAGGGCTGCGCCGCGGCGCGGGCATCGATTTGGACCGTTTCGGCAGCGGGCGCTGCGGGTCCCTGGGCCAGGGCCGCGAAGTGCGGCAGCGCGGCGGCGGTGCAGGCGTAAAAGAGAGCCGATTTCAGCATGGCGGGGTCACCAATGCTACGAGGCTAGCACCGTTTGCAGCCGGATTGTTGTGGGAGAATGGGGAAGAATGATCGTCGCCGACGGCATCTACTATGCGCTGGGACTGACTGCGGGCGGGCTTCTGGTATCCTACCTGACGACGAACCCATGGTTCGGCCTCCCGCTGTATATCCTGGCGGCATTCTGCCTCTATTTTTTCCGCGATCCGGAACGCGCGATTCCGGCCGGCCCGGTGGCTGTATCGCCCGCCGACGGCAAAGTCGTGGCGGTGAAGCAAGAGACAGCCACCCAGACGCGCATCAGCATTTTCCTGAATATCTTCGACGTACACGTGAATCGCGCGCCGATCGCGGGCACCATCGCCGACGTACGCTATAACAAGGGCAGCCTTCCACGTGGCCAGCCGCGAGGAGTGCTCCGCGGAAAACGAGCAGAACGTGGTGAGCGTGCGCGGCGAAGGCACCTGCGTGGTTTTCAAGCAGATCGCCGGCCTGATCGCGCGGCGCATCGTCTTCCACAAGCAGGTGGGCGACCTGGTGACCAAAGGGGAGCGCGTGGGATTGATCAAGTTCGGATCGCGGGTGGATGTAATATTCGGCCGCGAGTGGGAGATCCTGGTGCAGCCGGGAGCGCGGGTCTTGGCGGGAACGAGCGTGCTCGCGCGGCGCAGCGATTTCGCCGGCGAGGATCTGGCCGAAGCGCGGGAACTCATGACCGAAGCCCGGGAACTGGTGCATGCCCAGGCTTAGTAACCCGCTGATCGACAGGCACTCTCCGGATCGGCGGCCGCGCCGCGCGGCTTACGCGCTGCCGACTCTATTCACCGCGGGAAACATTTTCCTGGGTTATATCTCGATTCTGCGCTCGTTTCGCGGCGCCATGCTGGCCGCCAAAGGAGCCGCCGGCGCGGCGGAAGATTTCGAGATCGCCGCCAAAGCCATCGGCATCGCCGTGCTGCTGGACGGATTGGACGGGATGATCGCGCGTCTGACTCACACCACCAGCGATTTCGGCCGCGAGATGGATTCGCTCGCCGACGTAATCAGCTTCGGAATGGCGCCGGCGGTGCTGGCATTCGCCTGGGGCGTGCAGTTCGCGGACACCGGCCTGGCGCAACATCTGCAGCGTCAACTCTCCCAGGGCGGATATTTTGTAGCGTTCCTGTTCCTGCTGTGCGGCGCGGCGCGCCTGGCGCGCTTCAACGTGCAGAAGAACCCGGTTCCCACGAATCCCGGCCGTCCCAACCGGAAGTATTTCGTGGGCCTGCCGATTCCGGGCGCCGCGGGCACCGTGGCCGCCACGGTTTACGCCTTCTACGGCGAGCCCATCGCATATTGGCCCATTGCGGTGATCTGGCTGGGACTGTTGCTGCTACTGGGTTTCCTGATGGTGAGCACCTGGCGCTATTACAGTTTTAAGGGCTTAAGCCTCCGCCAGCCGCGCACGCCTTTGATCGTGATTTTGCTCGGCGGGCTGGTGTATGCAATCTGGAATTACGGCCACGTCGTGTTGCCCTTGATGGCGTTGGTCTATGTGGGCGGCGGCATTGCGATTCGCCTGGGCGGCATCCTGCGGCGCTACGTTTTGCGCCGCCGCGTGGGCGCGCCGCCCGGCGCTCCGGAGCGTCAAGTTGGCTAAAGCAAACACGTGGGCGTTGGTAGGCAGTGAATCTCTGCTGGGGCGCGAACTGCGCGATCTGATCGCGGTCGGTCACGTACCCGTGGATTTGAAGCTGATTTCCGAGGATCCCGAGAAGGCCGGTGCCCTGACCGAACAGGGCGGCGAGCCGGCGGTGGTCTGGGGGCTCGACGAATCCGCCATGCGCGAGTCGCCGGTAGTGCTGCTGGCGGGATCGGCCGCATCCACCCTGCGGGCGCTCGAACTGCGGACGGACAAGCCGGGAACCATCGATCTGACGCATGCGGCCGAAGACCACCCGCGCTCTTTCATTCGCGCGCCGTTTGTGGAGCCCGAAGGTTTCCGCGCGCCCGAGGATGCCGTACATTCGATCGCGCACCCCGCGGCCATCGCTATCGCTATGGTGCTGCCGCGGCTGCATGCGCGCTCTCCCGTGCGGCGGTCGGTCATCCATGTCTTCGAGCCGGCCAGCGAGCGCGGCACGCCCGGCGTGGAGGAACTGCAACAACAAACCGTCGGCCTGTTGTCGTTCAAGAACATGCCGAAGAAGATCTTCGACGCGCAGCTCAGCTTCAACATGCTGGCGCAATATGGCGAGGAAGCGCCCGTCTCGCTCGATTCCGCGGAACTGCGCATCGAGCGGCATCTGGCCACGCTGCTTTCGCGCAGTGCCGGCCTGCACGACACGCTGCCGCCCATGCCTTCTTTGCGTTTGATCCAAGCGCCCGTGTTTCACGGATACAGCCTTTCGCTTTGGGTGGAATTCGAAGAGAACCCGGGCGTGGAGGCGGTGGAATCCGCGCTCGCGGACGAGCGCATCGATGTGCGCGGGTCCGATGCGGAACCGCCTAGCGCGGTGGGCATCGCGGGACACGATGGCGTAGCGCTGGGCGCGGTCGCCATGGACCGCAACGCTCCACAGGCTTGCTGGTGCTGGCTGGTGGCGGACAATCTGCGCCTGGCGGCGGAGAACGCGGTCGCGGTAGGAAGGCAGTTTATATGAGCAAGACGATCCCGGCCCTGTTGACGGCGGCGCTGTGCGCCACAGGCTGCGGCTATCATGTAGCCGGCAAATCCGAGCTGATGCCGCAGACGATCCACACCATCGCCATCACCCCTTTTGCGAACCGCACCATTCAATACAGGCTGGCGCAGCGCCTGCCCGCGGATATCACACGCGAATTTATCGAGCGCACGCACTACAAGGTGGTCGTCGATCCGAAGACGGCCGATGCCGTGCTCGATGGCGCGGTGCTGAACTTCATGTCGTACCCCATCATCGCCGATCAAAATACCGGTCGCGCGACCGTAGTGCAGTGCAGCGCTTATTTGAAGGTCACGCTGACGGAACGGGCGACGGGCAAAGTCCTGTTTAACCGGCCCACGTTCGAAGTGCGCGAGCGCTACGAGATCAGCGTGGACCCCCAAGCCTACTTCGACGAAGGCGGCGCCGGTATCGAGCGTCTGGGCAAAGATGTGGCGCGCGACGTGGTCACTTCGATCGTGGAGAAGTTCTGAGGGTATGACTCCCGCGCAGTTTCTGACTCGCATGGAGCGCGGCACGCTAGCGCCCGCCTATCTGTTCATCGGGCCGGAAGCGTACCAACGCACGCGCGCGCGCACCGCGCTATTGAAGGCGGCCTTAACCGATCCCGGCAGGGAGAACGCGATCGCCCAATACGACCTGGCGGAGACCGCATTGGCGGAAGTGATCGACGATGCCCGGGCGCTGTCGCTGTTCGCTTCCGAACGCGCGATCTTTGCCGGCAACGCGGAAGCCGCGCTACCCCGCACCAAGGGAGACGAAGATGCGGACGATGGCGAGGGCAGCGCAGCTTCAGCCGGCACGTTGGCGGCGTATATGAAGAACCCCACGCCGGGCGTCGTATTGGTCTTCGACGCGCCCCGTTTCGATTTCGAAGGCGAGGACAAGCGCAAGCAGGAGCGCGTCCGCAAATTCTACGCCGCCTTGGGCGATCCGGTCGATTTCAAGCGCGCGTCGCACGACGATGCCCGCCGCGAAGCGGCTGCTTTGGCTCGCCGCGCGGGACTCAACGCCGATCCTGCCACGCTGGATTTGCTGGTAGAAGCGCTGGCCGCCGATTTGACGCGCATCGCCGTGGAAGTGGAAAAAATGGCCCTCTACACCCAAGGGCGGCCGGTCACCGAGGAAGACGTGGCACTGCTGGTGCCCGACGCGCGGTCCACGACCATCTTCGCCCTGGTAGGCGCGCTGGGGCGCCGGGACCGGACGCGGTCGCTCGAACTCCTCGACACTCTGTTCCGCGACGGCGAGTATTTGCCGCTGGCGTTGTCGTTTTTGTCGGCGCAGTTCCGTGCGGCGCTGGTCGCCAAGGAAGGGGGTTTGCGCAGTCCGCAGCAGGTACAGGGGCACTTCGCCAAGATGGGTGTGCCGATGTGGGGTTCCCGTGCCGAGCAGGTGTTTCAAACGGTGGGGAAGTTTTCGAAATCGCAGCTTGAGCGGGCCATGCAGCTCACCTTCGAAGCGGACCGCGATTTGCGCAGCGCGCGGCCGGACGACCGCATCGTGATGGAACACTTTATTTTGCGCCTGACCGGATGATTATTCGTCCCGCAGCGCCCGCAGCGGATCGAGCCCCGCCGCGCGCTTCGCCGGTACATAGCTGGCCACCGCGCTGACCGTCAACAGCATCAGCGGAACCAGAACATACACTGCCGGCGACGACACGCCGAGTCCCGGAAAGCCCGCCGACAGCCAGGGCGTAGCCGCTACGGTCAGCGCTCCGCCGATGACGATACCCGCGGCCGCCAGAATCAGCCCGCGCCGCTCCACCAGCCACACCACGTCGCGGCGGGTCGCGCCAATTGCAACGCGTATGCCAAATTCCTTCACGCGCCGGCTCACCGTGTACGCGATCAGCCCGTAAAGCCCGGCCGTGGCCAGCGCCAGGCCGATGCATCCCATGCTTCCCACCATCTGGAAGAACTGCAGCCAGGTGTCCGTGACGCGGCTCTGGTAAAGCGACGCCACCGTACGCAGGTTGTATACCGGAACGTTCCCGTCGATTGACCGGACCACTTCGCGGATAGGCGCGGCGAGTTCATCCGGATTGCCGGCGGATTGGACCACCAACGTCATCCGCGCACGCGGGTTCTGGTCGTATGGAAGATACACATACGGCGACGGATTCTCGTTCACCCGCAGATAGTGACCGGTCCGCGCTACCCCGACGACTTCGGCGAAAGGGCCGTCCACGCTGTCGATCCGGAGCCGCTTTCCAAGCGGATCCTGGCCCGGCCAAAAGGTCTTCGCAAACTCCTGGTTGACAATGGCCACCGGGCGCGATCCAGCGCGGTCGTCATCCGTGAACGCGCGCCCGCTTTTGATCTCGACATGCATGATGCGGAAGAAGCCTGCGTCCGCCGCCGCTCCGAACTCCATCGTCTTTTCGCGGCCCTTGGGGAACTGGTAGCCCTCGGGCACCACGGTGACGATCGTCTGCGCGGGAGAGAGCGGCAGCGCCTCGGTCAAGGCCACGTCCACCACCCCGGCCGTCGCGCGGACGCGATCCACCAGCCGGCGATAGAAGGCTTCCGTCTGTTCTGGCGAGTAGTGCAGCATAGCGGGCGCGGTGTCCATGCCGATCAGGTGATCCGTGCGAAACTCCGGCGGCATCGCCAGCATGTTCCGGAAGCCCGCCAGAAACATGCCGGCGGCGATTAACACCACCACCGCCAGCGCCATCTGGCCGGCCACCAGCACATCGCGCCCGAACGTGCGGCGCTTGCCGGAATCGCCGCCGCCACCCGCCTTCAAGGCGCTCACGAAGTCCGTGCGCGCAGTCTGCCAGGCCGGAACCAGGCCGAAGAAGAGGCAACTTGCCAGCGCGGCCAGCAGGCTGAACTGCACCACGCGCCAATCCATCTCCACGCCCAGCAGGTTGGGGGGATCGCTGGGCACGCTCAGCGTTTCGAGAAGCAGAACACCGCCGTACGCAAAGAACAGTCCGGCGATGCCGCCCGCCAGCGCGACGATCAGACTTTCGGTCATCAATTGCCGCACCACGCGGCTGCGTCCGGCTCCGATCGAAAGCCGGATCGCGATTTCCCGGCTGCGCGCGCGTCCACGCGCCAACAGCAGGTTCGCCACGTTGGAACACGCGATCACCAGGATCAGCGCCACCAGCCCCATCAGCATCCTGGCCAGCCGCAGCAGTTGCGGGCTCTGCTCGCTGCGCCTCTGCAGTTCCGTGCGTACCGCCGCGTGCCGGTTGCGATTCGTTTTGGGGTACTCGCGCTCCAGGGCCGACCCGATCACGGCCAGTTCAGCCCGCGCCGCTGCCAGTGAAACGCCCGGGCGCAAACGGCCCTTCACGATCAGGTCGTGGCGGCCGCGGTCCTCCAGCGGATCCATGGCCTCGCCGGCCAGGCGCTGCTCCATCCCCAGCGGAATGAAGATACTTGGACGCAAGAAACGGTCGAGGCCGGTGAAGGGCGCCGGGGTCACGCCAACGATCGTGAAGGCCATACCGTTCAACCGCAAGGTCTTGCCGATCGCGGAAGGCTCGCCCGCGTAATTCTGCTTCCAGAAGTCGTCGCTGACCATCGCCACGGGCTGCGCGGACGCACCCACTTCGCCGGCCAGGAAGGTACGACCCTCCGCTGGGGCGACACCCACGACCGGAAAGAAGTTGTCGCTCACGAAGCATGCAAATCGCACGCGCGCCGGCGCTTTGGGGTCGGGGGCGGCCGCCAGGGTCGTGAGGGTATACGCCGCCAGGCCGCTGAACGAGCGGGCCTTGTCGCGCAGGTCGCGATAATCCGGATAGGACATGCCTTCGAAAGGATTGTCGGGTGTGGTGCTGCTGACGTCGAACAATCCCGCCGGATTGGAGACCGGCAGGGGCCGCAGCAGCAGCGCGTCGGCGAAACTGAAGATGGCGCTGTTTGCGCCGATGGCCAGCGCCAGCGAGACCACCGCCACCGCTACGAAGGCAGGTTGTTTGCGCAGCGCGCGCAGTGAATAGCGAATATCCGCGATAAGGCTATCGAGCCACGTCCAGCCCCAGGTGGCGCGCACATCCTCCATTGCCAGGGTCAGGTTGCCGAGTTCCCGGGTGCCCGCGATGGCGGTCAGTGCTCCCAACTCCTCGCGCATCTCGCGCTCTTCCCGGCGGCGCCACGCCGGCGAAAGATATTTCAGTCGATTCCAGATCATGGCTTGCCCAGGTTCGACTTCAACCTTTCGCCTCCGGCACCGTGCCCATGACCCTTCCGACCGCGCTGACGAAGTCGGCCCACTTCGAATGTTCCCGTACCAGTTGCTTGCGGCCCACCGGAGTGAGCTTGTAATACTTAGCGCGGCGATTGTGCTCGGAGGTTTCCCATCCGGAGGCGATCCAGCCTTTGGCTTCCAGCCGTTTCAGCGCGGGGTATAGTGATCCGAATTCGATCGCGAGGGCCTCGTTCGACGTGCTTCGAATATTCTTGGCGATGCCGTAGCCGTGCAGCGGCCCGGACAGCAGGGTGCGCAGCACCAACATGTCGAGGGTTCCTTGCAGCAGGTCCATATAGAGCCAGTCTATATGGAGATGTTCTATACGTCAAGAACAGACGGAGTGAGAGCGATTGGCGGAGAGGGCTTAGGAGCCCGTCAGGCGGTGGCGAGCGACTTAACTTTGAGGTGCAGCTTGGATTTGTACCGGGCCGCGGTGTTCTTCTTGATGATGCCGCTTTTCGCGGAGCGATCGATAAGGGAGAAGGTGGCGGGCAGCAACTCGGCGGCCGCCTTGGCATCTTTGGAAGTGAGGGCGCGCCGCATGGCGCGGATCTGGTGGCGGAGGCGTGACTTATTCTGCCGGTTGTATTCGGTGCGCTTTTCGTCTTGCCGTACACGCTTGAGAGCGGAAAAATGATTGGCCATCTGGAAACAGAATGATCCTTACAAGAGATTCGTAACACACAGGATAGCGCAAGGGGCGGGATGGCGTCAACCGCCGTGTCAGACGCCGTACGAAAGGAGTTGGTCCAGATCCATATTCCCTCCCGACAGGATCACCCCGATCGTCCGTCCGACCGTGGCGCCACGGAGTTTGCCGGACAGCAGCGCGGCTGCGCCCACGGCCCCGCTAGGTTCCACCAGGATCTTCAGCCGGGTGAGCAGGAACTTCACCGCCGCCCGGATTTCGTCGTCGGTGACCACCAGGATCTGGTCGACCAGTTTACGGATGATGGGGAAAGTCAGTTCGCCGGGTTGCGGCGCGCGCAAACCATCGGCGATGGTCTGGGGCAGCGGGACCGCGCGGCGCTCGCCTGCATGCAACGAAAGAAATGTATCGTTGCCGTCGGCCGGCTCCGCGCCGAACAGACGGATCGCCGGGCGCATCTCCCGCGCGATGATGGCCGAGCCCGAAAGCAGGCCGCCGCCGCCGACCGGCGCGATCAGGGCATCCAGGTCCGGCAAGTCTTCCAGCAGTTCGAGGGCAGCCGTACCCTGCCCCGCCATGATCATGGCGTGATCAAACGGCGGCACCAGCGTGGCGCCGGATTCTTCCAGAATGCGGGCGGCGATCGCCTCGCGGCTTTCGCGCAGCCGGTCGTAGGGGACGATGCGGGCGCCGTATGCGCGCGCGGTTTCGAGCTTGGAACGTGGCGCGTCTTGTGGCATCACGATGGTAGCGGCGGCGCCGGCGTGGCGCGCGGCGATGGCCACCGCAATGGCGTGATTCCCGGAAGAGAAAGCCACCACTCCGCGCGGCAGGTCGGCGGGAGGGATCGAAAGGATCAGGTTGGATGCCCCGCGGATCTTGAATGCGCCGCCCGTCTGTAGGTTTTCACACTTGAAAAAGACGTGTGTGCCGGCGGCGGCATCGAAATCGGATGAGGTGATGACCGGCGTCCGCTTGGCAAGCGGCCGGATGCGGCCAGCGGCGGCGCGCACATCGCCGGATGTGATAGGGAACACGATTCGATTGTAGCGTCTATCTGGCCAGTTTCCGCCGCGGCCGGATTCCGCCAGGACGAGTGCCCGGTTTTCTCCGCGATACGCCAGTCGTCAGTGCGACCAGCAGGTGAGCCTGGCGGCATGTCCGCCGGGTGCGTTCCAATAGCAGCAGAATCCGCCGGACCTCGGCACGCAACCGCCTCTCTTGCAGACTGCTCTTCCGGCGCAGGTTCATTGTTGTGGATCCTCCCGACCCCGTATATCTGGATAGTGCGTCGAGAAGTGCCAAACGTTTCACGCGAACGTCGAAAACCCCGACAAATCTCCTGGAAGGCGCAAGAGAAGGGTTCGGCGGATTACTCTTGAGCTTCCTCCAGCCCGTACGCGAGCTTGGTCATGTATTCGTCCGAAGTGTAGAGCGCAAATCCGAAAGCGGCCGGTTCCAGCCGCGCAAACGGCGTCAACCCGCGATAGCAGGCGAAAAGAGCATCGGCGTAAGCGTAATAGTCTTCGAGAAAATGCGTTGAAATCACCCCGAAATCCGGAGGGTTCGGAAATACCGCATTCACACCGATGCCGCGCGCCAGAATCCTCCGGTAATCGAGGACGCTCCAGCTTTCGAAGCGCGCGGCTACCGCTGGCGGCGTTCGATTGACCAGCAGATCCGCGAAACTCTGCCCCCGGATGCCGGCGTTCGCCAGCAGTTCGTCCCGGCTGGCAAAATCCACGCACTGCTCGATCCAGCGCATCGCATCCTTGCCCACCAGGGAGAGCATGCGGAATTCGGTATACCGGCCCCGCAGCAATGGCTCTCTTTCCAGTCCCGGCTCGCCCATGCCGTTCAGATCGAGCGATAGCTTGATGCTGTCGAGCGAGGCGGCGGCGTCCAATCCGCGGTCGAAGGGATGCAAGATCAAGGGAGGCAGATCCCACCAGCGTCCTTGCCACCAGGTATCCGCGGAATGCATCATGTCTAACTAGCATATCGGCATATGGAGCCCGCCGGCTTAGGGTCGCCGGAAGTATAGCCGATACTGTAAGATGAATCGGAGGTTGTATGAAGATTCTGATCGGGTTGTGCGCATTATCGATAACGCTGGGTCTGCCTGTTCTCGCCCAGGACAAGCACGAACAACATGGAGGCGGCAAACCGGAAGTGGGCGGCGGGTATATTCCCAAACACGGACCCCCTCCCGCAAAAGCTGCGCCGCACGCCGCGGCTCCCGCCGAGCATCCCTCCTATGCCGACAAGCAAGGACATCCGGAGGCTCCCCACGTCCATACCAACGGCAAGTGGGTCGGACACGATACGGGCCCGAATGACGCGCATTATCATCTCGATCATCCATGGGAACACGGCCACTTCACCGGCGGCATCGGCCGCGGCCATGTTTGGCGCCTGGCGGGCGGCGGACCCTCGCGTTTCTGGTTCGGCGGGTTTTATTTCAGCGTGGCTCGCCTTCGACCTGGGCCTGTGCGCGGGCTGGCTCTGGGACAGCGACCAGATCGTGATCTACGACGACCCGGATCACGTGGGGTGGTACCTGGCATACAACGTCAGGCTCGGCACTTACGCGCACGTCATGTACCTCGGCAACAGCTAGGCTCGATCCAACCGCAGGGCGCGCCATCCGCCATCGGCGTAACCTTTTCGGTGAGCGCCGGTATAAACACCGAATGACGAATCTCCGTCTGGCGCGGCTGGCCGCCCTGTTATGCTTTGCCGCCGCCGCGCAAGGGCGCCGCGAAAACGCGGTGCCACCTTCGCGGGCCTTCATTGAATCGGCAGACAAATCGGTTCCCGGCGCGCTCCACGCATACAATGTTCCCGGTCTGGCTGTCGCGCTCATCCGAAATGGCGCCGTGGTTTGGATGAAGTGCTACGGGTTTGCCGATGTCGCCTCCGCCAGGCCAATAACTCCCGATACCGCCTTCAACGTAGGATCGTTGTCGAAGACCGCCACGGCGTGGGGAGTGATGCGCCTGGTAGAGCGCGGTAAAGTCGACCTGGACCAGCCTGTGGACGCCTACCTGAAAGGCTGGCACTTGCCCGCTTCCCAATTTGATGCGAAGCAGGTCACCGTCCGGCGCGTCCTCAGCCACACCGCCGGAATCTCGAACCACGGTTATCACGGATGGGACCCGGCATCTCCCCTCCCTCCCATCGTCAACTCGCTCTCCGGAAAGACCGGGACAGGCGCGGTGCAGGTGGTCTCCCCGCCCGGGACGAGCTTCGCCTACTCGGGCGCGGACTACGCCATCATGCAACTCCTGATCGAAAGCGTCTCCGGACTAAGTTTCCAGGACTACATGAAAGCCGAGGTGTTACGGCCTCTCGGCATGCAGGAAACCGGGTTTGGTCTGCCGGCCGAGTTCCCACATATCATGGCCTCGCCTTACGGCCCGCTCGGCGAACCGCTGCCGCGCCTGCGCTATAACGAATTGGCTGCGGCCGGACTCACCACCTCTTTGCGCGATCTTGCCGCCTTCGCTGCCGCCGGGTTAAAGGGCCCCCACGGCGTTCCGCCCGGCCGTGGTGTTCTGCAGCCCCGCACCGTCGAACTCATGCAGACGCCGCAGCCGCACACTCGCTGGGCAGATCGCGATCCTTACGGGCCGAATCCGCAATACGGTCTGGGCTACACGGTTCGGCCGGATCAGTTCTCCGGCCAAGCCGGTGTTGGGCATGGAGGCACCAACAGCGGTTGGGAAAGCCTCTTGGAAATCATTCCGGCGACCGGCGACGGTATTGTCCTGATGACCAACAGCTCCAACGGCAGCGCCGTCATTTCCACGGTGCTGTGCTTGTGGCGGAAATGGCCCGCCCACGATGCAGCCGCCGCATGCCCCGCCATCGATATCAGCGCGGCGCTCTACGGAGTCTACATGCATCAAGGGGTCCGTGCCGCCCTGGACCGCTATCGCGAGTTGCGCCGCGGCCAGCCGGCCCAATACGATTTCTCGGTAAATGAATTGAATTCCATGGGCTACGAAATCCTGCGCCGTGGAGACACGGCCGCCGCCGTGGAGATTTTCAAGCTTAATGCGGAGCAGTTCCCGCGCGACTGGAACGTCTACGACTCGCTCGGTGAGGCTTTGTTGAAAGCCGGGGACAAGCCCCACGCCATCGAAAGCTATCGCAAATCGCTGGAGTTGAATCCAAAGAATGACAACGGCCGGGACGTTTTGAAAAATCTTGGCGCGTCGATTCAGTAAGCACGCCCCCCGCGAAACGCATTGGCCCAACGGATTGATGGCAAATGGCTCTAGCTCTTTATCCGATCGCAGCGTAAAATGAGGCGCTGTGAACAAACTCCGTCTCGGACGTCACGTCTTGGGCCTGGCGGCGATCTTCCTTGGGATCATCACCTGGGTTTGGCATGACTTCAATGGCTGGCAGCAGATCGACGCGCTCGGGAAGGGACCCCAGCGCGAGATTCTGGCATATATAGTTGGAGCCATGGAGATCCTCGCTGGACTCGCGGTGCAGTGGCCGCGCACCGCCCGCGCCGGCGCGCTCACGCTCGCCTGCGTCTTTTCATTCTTTGCCCTGCTCTGGATCCCCCGCATCGCCGCGACGCCGCTGGTGTACGATCCCTGGGGCAATTTCTTCGAGCAGTCTTCTCAGGTAGCCGGGGCCCTGATCGTGTATGCGACCGTTGGCCGCGCCAGTGCCGATGGCAAACCAAGGTTGGCGCGCCTCGCATACTTCCTGTTTGCGATCTGTGTGATCTCGTTCATGCTGGAACAGCTCATCTCTTTATCCGCCACGGCATCGTTCGTGCCCAAGTGGATTCCACCGGGGCAGATGTTCTGGGCCATCCTGACTACGATTGCGTTCGCGCTGGCGGCGATCGCGCTGCTCGTCGAACGGCAGGCGCTCCTGGCAGCGCGCTTGACCACGGCGATGATCGTCGGCTTCGGACTGCTGGTCTGGCTTCCCGCGCTAATTGCGAATTCGCACCAACTGTTCAACTGGGCAGGTAACGGGGTGAATCTGGCAATCGCCGGCGCGGCATGGACCGTCGCCGATTACCTCGACCCGGCCCGTGCGTAGCCCTGCCCCGCGGATGGCGGGGAACGTCAGTCCTCATCGGCGTCCGGCAGCTTCTGACCGAACGGACTCGCATAACGAAAAACACCCTTGAGCGCCTGTATCACATTAACCCGCCGGCAGTCTTTGGAGTTGTCGAATCGGAAACTCAACCGATCTGCCGAGATGACCTGTTGCAGTTGCAGAACAAATCCGTCTCCGGCCTCATTGGAGCAGGCGATGCAGAAATCGAGTGTGCGTTGGCCATAGCGTGTGCCGGGCGGATCGATGATCTCAATCACGTGGCGGCCCGTGCTGGCTTCATGATTCGACCATGGAATGAACACATTGGAGATGTCTGCATGGACAGCGAGGTCATGCCACTCGCCGGCGTGCCAGTGTTCGGTGTCGACGTACGCTGGTCGGTACGCTCGTACCAACTGAGGGTACAGTCCATGGGATCTGTCACGTCGATCGCGATCTTGAATCGATGACCCGTGAGAGGACCTTCCTTGTACTGTTCCATCGCGGCCAGTTTCATCATATGTACCTTACCCATCGGCAGACTCCTTCCTGAATTCGCCATTCTATACCGGCAGATGTCGCCGCCGCGGGCATGCCCCAGTCGATTGCCTCTTCCCGCTTCACCCTTCCAGCTTGTAACGCGTCTGCGCCAGCCGGTACAGGGGCCGCCACAACGACCGGTTCACCGCCACCACGAGCGTGGCCATCACGATGGTCGAAAGCAGCAGCAGATCGAAGTTGCCCGAATCCGTCGCCGAACTGATCTGCGCTCCCAGGCCGATGGTCTGCAGCGTCTGCCCCTTGAAGTGGAAATATTCCGCCACGATGCTGGCATTCCAGGCGCCGCCTGACGCCGTCACCATGCCCGTCACCAGGTAAGGGAAGATGCCGGGCAGGATCACGGTACGCCAGCGCGCCCACCGCGGAAAACGGAAGACGTCCGCCACTTCGCGCAAATCCGTCGGAATCGCCATGGCGCCCGCCACCACGTTGAACAGCACATACCATTGCGTCCCGAGCAGCATCAGCAGGATCGATCCAATCCCCAACCCGCCGCCCATGCGGATCAGCGCCAACAGCAGCACCGGGAAAAGCGCCGTAGCCGGCACCGACGCAGCCAGTTGCGCGAAGGGCTGTGCGAAGCGCGCCAGCCTGGGATTGAAGCCGATCGCCACACCGGCGGGGATAGTCCAGGCCGCCGCGATCAGCAGGGAGACGATCACCCGCGCCCAGGTAGCCGCCGCGCCCTGCAGCGTCGAAATCAGCTCCGGCCGGGTCAGCGTCTTCAGCGTCATGGCGGCGCCGAACAGCGCATAAAGGATCAGGCATCCCAGCAACGCCCCTACCACCATGGACACCACCATCTTCCAGTGCGCCGGCGGTTGCGGAGACTCGGCAACTTCCGGATGCCGCGCCGCGCGCAGGCTGATGCGCTCCGCCAAAGGCGCCATTACCGCCATGCGTACCCGCTCCAGCAGATTCGACCGCCGCAGCAGATTCAGCACCGCGGAAGTGGGTTGCGAGCCGCTCTCCACCTGCTCGAACTTGAACTTGTCCGACCACGCGATGGCCGGCCGCCACACTAACTGGTCGATCAGCAGGATCACGCCGATCATGGTTCCCAATCCCCAGAAGATCGCGCCCGTGTCTCCCGCACTGGCGGCGGTTTGCAGATACGACCCCAGCCCCGGCAGACGGAAGTCGCGTTTGCCCAGCACGAACATTTCGCACGCCATCAGGAAAAACCATCCGCCGGCCACCGATACCATGGAATTCCACACCAGGCCGATCGCCCCATAGGGCAACTCCAGTTCCACGAATCGCTGCCACTTGCCGAAGCCGTAAATACGCGCGGCTTCCCGCAACTCGCGCGGAATGGATTTGAGCGAGGCATAAAAGCTGAACGCCATGTTCCACACCTGGCCGGTGAAGATCAACAGGATCGCGCCGAACTCCACGCCGAGCTGGCGTGTCGGAAAGAGCGCCACCATGGCCAACATCACGCCCGGCAGAAAGCTCAGCACCGGGATGGATTGCAGGATATCGAGGATCGCCACCATCAAGCCCTCCACCCGCTTGTTGTAGGCCGCGATATACCCGTAAACCAGGGAAAACAGCAGGCTCAGCACGTAGGCGATGGCGATCCGCACCACGGAATAAAACGCGTAGAGCGGTAGCGCGCGCGGCGAGCGCGAAATCTCGGCCGCGGGTGTCATGGCGCCGAACCAGTAGCGCGTGATCACCAGCAGGCCCTGAATCCCCGCCAGCACGGCGGCAAAAACCGCCAGGTCCAGCAGCACGGACCAGGTACGCTCCGCAATCACCGTGCGGGATAGTAAGGGCCGGAGGGTCAATGCGATTCCGCCTCGGGCTGCGGCGCGGCGGGCGTCTCTTCTGGCAGGAAGAACTGCCGCGTATCGTTGTCGTGGTCGAACAACTCCGCGTAGCGGCCCCATTCGATCGCCGTTTCAAGCTGCGCCTTGGCTTCCTCTTCGCTGAAGTGCTCGTCCAAGAGATCTTCGAATACGCCATCCGGCAGCGTATGGTCCGCGCGCGCTTCGAGCGACCGGGTGATCTCGCGGATCAGCGCGATGTTCTCGAGCGCGGCCGTCCGGAACAACTCCTTGCGCCGCAGGATGTCGGCCTCGGCAAACGCGCGGCCCGCCGGCGTGATTTCGACGTCGCCTTCTTCCAGTTTGGCGAAGCCCAGCATCACGGCGGCGTCCACTACCGGCAACAAATCGTCTATTTCAAACGAGAGCGCGGCCGCCAGCCGGTACATATCGTCGCGTCCGTTGTGGTCCGCCAGCATCTCCAACAGGCCAGCCACCGCGCCGCGCCGCGCGTGCGGCAGCATCTGGTACCTCGGCTTGGCGCGCGGCGCCATGGCCGGCACGGGTTCTTTTGCCGGCGCCAGGTCGGGCCGCGTTAAAACCCTGTAAATGTAATCGACCAGCTCCGTGAATCGTGCATCCTTGCGCTCGCGCGGCCGCGCCAGCATCACCCGGAAATCGGTGCGGATGGTGGCGGGATTCTTTCCCAGCACGATGATGCGGTCGGCCAGCAGCACGGCCTCCTCGATGTTGTGAGTCACCACGAAGACCGCGCGCGTGGGCATCTTGTGGCTCTGCCAAAGCTCCAATAACTCACCGCGCAGGTTCTCCGCGGTCAGCACATCCAGCGCGGAGAAAGGCTCGTCCATAAAGAGCACCTCGGGTTCCACCACCAGGGCGCGGGCGAACCCTACCCGCTGTTTCATGCCTCCCGAGAGCTCCTTCGGATATGCGTTTTCGAACCCGTCCAGGCCCACGGTGTCCAGAATCTTGGTGCTGCGCTCGGTGCGTTCGGCGGCCGGGACGCCCCGCGCTTTCAGCGGCGCGGCGACATTGTCGAGCACCGTCAGCCAGGGGAATAGCGCGAAACTTTGAAACACAATCGAAACATTCTCGCAAGGGCCGCCCACCGCGTGTCCATGATGGATCACTTCACCGCCAGAAGGACGCGCCAGGCCGGTCAGGATGCGCAGCAGCGTGGATTTGCCGCTGCCGGATGGCCCTAGCACGGCCAGGATCTCTCCGGGATAAATGGCCAGATCCATGGGCGCGATGACTTGAATCAGTCCATCGCCCTCCGCGCCGTAGGATTTCTCAACTTTGCGGGCTTCGATGATCGCGTACATGGCGGGGTCTTCACGAATCTACCACAGAAATGCTCCGATCTATGCCACGAGAGATGCCCCGAGATATATTGATACCGATGCGCCTCTTCACCGGTCTAATTCTCTCAGCCGCCCTAGTCCTGAGCGCCTCCGGCCAGCCCTACCGGGTGGCTATTCACCACGGCGTCGCCGCCACCATGCGGGACGGCGTCAAGCTGATCGCCGATGTCTATCAGCCCGAAGGGGAAGGTAAGTTTCCCGTATTGCTGCAGCGCACGCCGTACAATCGCGCGGGAGCCGCGGGTTCCGCCGCAGCTATGGCCGCGCACGGCTACGTCGTGATCGTGCAAGATACTCGCGGCCGCTTCGATTCGCAGGGCGAGTTTTACCCGTTCCGCTATGAAAGCCAGGACGGTTTCGACACCGTCGAGTGGGCCGCCGCTTTGCCCTATGCCGATGGCAAGGTCGGGATGTTCGGCGGCTCCTACGTGGGCGCCACACAAATGCTGGCGGCCATCGCTTCCCCTCCCCACCTGGTGGCGATTCAGCCTTATGTCACAGCCTCGGAATACTACGATGGCTGGACTTATCAGAACGGCGCGCTCATGCAGTGGTTCGCCAGTTCCTGGTCGAGCGGCCTGGCCGTGGATACGCTGCGGCGCCAGGCGGAGCGCCTCGAAGATCCCAAATCGTGGGTGGCGCAACTGCCCGTGGATGGCTACCGCATGCTCGAGCTGCCGCCGGTTTCCGGGCTGGCGCCTTACTATCGCGACTGGGTGGCGCACGAGCGCGACGACGATTACTGGCGTCCCTGGAAGATCTCGGCCCACTACGGCACCATGAACGTGAAAGCGCTGCATGCCGGCGGCTGGCATGACATCTTTCTGAATGGCACCATCCAGAACTACGTGGGAATGCGCGGTGCATCTCCCGCGCGCGACGATCAGCGGCTGTTGCTCGGCCCCTGGGCGCATGCCGAAACTTCGCCCGAAGGCAAAGTCGGCGACGTCACGTTTGGAAAAAGCGCGGTGCTGGATAGCGACGGCACCATCCTGCGCTGGTACGATTATGCGCTGAAGGGTGTGCGCAACGAGTACGCGACGGGGGCGCCCGTGCGCCTGTTCATCATGGGCGAAAACGTCTGGCGCGATGAACGGGAGTTCCCGCTGGCGCGCACCCGCTACACGAACTATTATTTGCAAAAGGGTACGCTGGCGGTGGATGCGCCCGGCGCTGGCGCGCCCGAGGACTACGAATACGATCCCGGCAACCCCGTTCCTACACTCGGCGGCCGCCTGTGCTGCGGCAATCAACATCCGCCCGGCCCGGCCGATCAGCATCCCAACGAAGGCCGTGCCGACGTGCTGGTCTTCTCCACGCCCCCGCTCGCCCATGACGTGGAAGCCACGGGCTGGGTGAAAGTCACGCTTTACGCATCCAGTTCGGCGGTGGATACCGATTTCACGGCGCTCCTGGCCGATGTGGAGCCCTCCGGATACGCGCGCTTCCTCACCGATGGCATCGTCCGCGCGAGGTATCGCAATTCGACCGAACGCGCGGAGCCGATCGAGCCGAACAAAATCTACCCATACTCTCTCGATCTCTGGGCCACCAGCAACCTGTTCAAGGCCGGGCATCGCATCCGGCTCTATGTATCGAGCAGCAACTTTCCGCGCTTCAACCGCAATCTGAACACCGGCCAAGCCATCGCGGGATCCACCCGCTACGTGAAGGCCCGGCAGCGGATCTATCACGATGCGCAGCACCCTTCCGCGCTGGTGCTGCCGGTCATTCCGCGACGTGATTAATTAACCACTTTTGCGAAAGTGGCATACTACATCTAGAGGCATCTAGAGGCACCGCGAATGAAACTGATGGACGTAGCCAACCAGTTCGGAGTCCCGGAAGCCCGCAACGATTTTTCTGGGCCCTGCGGCCCTAATCCTGCACGTTTGCCTTGCCTCCAAAGACGGCCCTCCGCTCCGGCGGGTACTATACTCAACGACACGGCACTAACGAGAGCGATGGCGCCTACCGAGCCGACCGGTAAGAGCGGCTCAGCGCAATGAGATATACTGGGCTCCTTTCCCATGCCTAAGCCCAAGGAACGGCCGCTTCTAACAATAAGTATCAGCGGGCCGGAGGTCAAACCGGGGCGGATCGCCGTACCAGTTTTGCTCAAAATCTGCCAAGAGGCTCAAGCCGCGATCAACCGACAGGCCGAGGCGAACGAAGCGAAGAAAAGCGACAAGCCGGGTACCGAGGTCGTCCGCAGGGAATGTACGCTCGAACTCATCGCCCTGAAGAAAGGAAGTACAACTCTTGATTTTGCGCAAGCCAACAGGCAGGGGTCTCTGATTCCCGAAATGGCCGCGTTGAGCATAGAAGCGGCCAGCGCCGTGGCTAACACGCTGCGCGCTGCAAGCCGGAAACGCGGAAACTGGAAGCCGCCAGACCAAGGTGTGCTGGATGCTATCGACGAACTCGGCAGTATATTCGACGAAGGGATTGACAAGGTAAACTGGATCGTTCCCCAACAGAATGGACACAAGAAAACTGTGGCTGAGTTTGTTCCCGCGACCCTGCGCAGGGTTAAGCGGTTCAAGCAAGGCGCGTTTCACCTTAAAGGGGAAGACAAGCCACAATTCGGTGTGCCCGTTACACCACCCACCGTCGCTCCTACACAAGCGCAACCAAGTTCGACTCAGGGATCGTTCCTCGAAGGGATGCTTGAGGCCGTCGAGGGCAAGGTTCGGATTACGCCAGCCCTCGGGCCGGCACTTACGCTAACTTACAGTGCCGACAAGTCTGCAAACATTTTGGAAGCGCTCCACAAACCCGTACGCGTCAAGACCGACCCCACCGCGCGCAGGGTGGTAGACATTATGGTAACGGAGGGCGCGGGTCTGTTTGATACAGCCAGTTTTTTTTCGTCGAAGACCATCGAGCAACTGATAGCCGAGCAGCATATCGAACCGATTGCCGACATTTCGGTGTTGAGCGGTGCTATTCCGGACGAAGACCTGGATGAGTTTGTCGCAGAGATTTATCGTGACAGAAACCTTTAGGGCACGACGCTAGATGGCCATTCTCTTAGTTGACACGGACGTGTACTCCTATATCACGGCTAGCAACCCCAAGCGCGGCATCCCATATAAACCTCACCTGGATGGCCACCACATCGCCCTCTCTTTCATAACCGTCGGAGAGCAATACGCAGGCTATCGGAAGAAGATAAGCAAAGGCGAGTGGCCCGAGTCTAAGATGCAAATGCTTGAATCACGCATGCGCGCGATTGCGATTGTCCCCTATGACCTCGAAGTCTGCCGAACTTACGGCGACCTAAAAAGCAAACTGAGAAACCAGGACGGATCGGCGCGCGCCATCGGGGTAAACGATCTTTGGATCGCGGCGTGCGCTGTTCGGCACGCCCTGAAGTTAGTAACTAATAACCGCAAGGATTTCACGGACATACCAGGGCTGGATATTATCTGTGAAGCGCCGTAGAGTTGGAATCAACCTTCCAGAGTGGCAAGTCAAAAGCCAGGACATACTCGTTAGCCGCGAAGGCGTCCAACGCCACGGTTCCACCGCGCAGCAAAATCGCGCGCATTGCCAGGTCGCAGATCGCGTTCCGCCACAAGGCCCGTCCTCCTTACTGCACGGTGACCGTGACCTTCGCCGCCTTCCTACCGTATTGGTTGGTAGAGTAGAGCACATAGGTGGTCGTAGCGGTAGGATTGACGATTACGCTGGTTCCGCGCACGGGCCCGACCTGCGGGCTCACGATATTGTAAATCGCGTTCGTCACTCCCCAAGTCAGCGTGACCGGCTGCCCCGCGCTCACCGTCGCCGGGTTGGCGGTAAAGCTTGCGATAGTGGGCGATGGCCCGGTGGGCACGTTCGCGGGCGTGTAAACCGGGTTCATCAGCACTACGTCGAAACTGGATGCCGTGATGCCCTCCAGGTTGCCCAGGTCGTTGTTGTTCCAGTTGCTGTCCGGCATGCCTGTAATGTAAATGGCGCTGCCGTTATCGGCCAGAATCATGCCGTACTTCTTGAGGGCCGTCAGAATCACCCGATTGGCCGGCGAAAAGCCGGAGATATCGAAGCCGGCCTTCAGCCGCATCCGCATTCCCATGGGCGGCGCGTTTGGATCGGTGGTGCTCGACGCCCAATGCGAGGCCGGCGGCGTGAACGCCTCCTGCGTGACGGGCACGGTGAAGCGCACCGCGTGGTTGATGGCACCGGCTGCCACTTCGTCATAACGCACCAGGCCGGGGAAAATCGGCAGACCGGCGGCGTCGGCGGAGGTCCAGGTGTAGGGGCGCTGCTCATTGATGGTCATATCCCAGATGGCGGTCAACCCGGCATACCAGGTGCCGTTGTCGAGGTGCGCATAGTACAGCTCGTAAAGCCAGCAGCCGCCCTGGTCGAGTACCAGCACGTGCCGGTCGCCATTTCCCGGGCGTGGATAGCCCTCGATCAGGGCATTGGCGGGAATCGGCATAGGACCGGGATCGCTGTTGCCGGGATATTCGGTGATTTTTACCGGCACTTTAGCCTGCGTGCCGGCCTCGATCTGATAGGGAATGCCCATATATTGGCCGGCGTACTCGCCCTGGCCGAAATCCGGATGCAGCGTCACATTGGCGCCAATGTAATTGATCAAATTCGCCGAGTTGGGGTCCACCGCCGCGTTTGAAATGTCGGTGTTCCACAAGTTGCTGGAGGGGAACGGGACGAAGCCGTTCAGGGAAGCCAGCGGACCGAGGCTCATCCCGGCGCAGGTGCCGGCTTGCGCCAAAGCCGATGCCGCAAGGCAAAGAGGGAGTACTGCTAGAACTATGGTCCTCATGGGATCATTGTACACGCGCGCACCAGGCGCGCCCCGCGCCGGCAATTCCCATTAACCAAATGGATTGACCCGAAGATGTCGCATACAATGAGCGTTCTATGAAAGCCTTTGGATTTCCCCGCCCCGCTCCGTGGCTGATTCTGCTTGCCCTTGCCGTTCCCCGCATGCCGGCGCAGCCGCCCGCCCGTTTCGCCCCCGACAAGATGGACACATTCCTTTATGGCGCTGCCTTCTACGAGGAATACATGCCCGAGGACCGCCTCGACAAGGATGTCCAGTTGATGCAACAGGCCGGTATCAGCGTGGTCCGCGTCGGCGAATCCACCTGGAGTCTCTGGGAGCCGCGGGACGGCCAGTTTGAATTCGCCTGGATGGACCGCATCGTGGAACGCCTGGCCCGCGCGCACATTCGAGTCATCATGGGCACCCCCACTTACTCGATTCCACCGTGGATGTTCAAAGAGCATCCGGAGATCCTGGTCACCCGGCAGGACGGCCAGAAGGCTACCTACGGCATTCGCCAGAACATGGACGTGACCAATCCGGATTTTCTGCGCTACGCCGAGCGCGTGATCCGCAAGATCGCCGAACATTATCGCGACAACCGGGCCATCATCGGCTACCAGATCGATAACGAGACGACGTCTTATGGCACGGCGGGCGCCAACGTGCAGGCCGGGTTCGTGCGCTACCTGCAGGAAAAATTCGGCGCCGTCGATCGCCTGAACCAGATCTGGGGATTGGTCTACTGGGGTCAGAGCCTGCGCGACTGGTCCGAAGTGCCGCCGCGCGCCGGCATCCTCAATCCCGGCTGGAAACTGGAATGGGACCGTTACCAGGACTCGCTGGCAACCCGGTATCTGGCCTGGCAGGCAGCGCTGGTGCGCGAATATCTGCGCCCGGATCAATTCATCATGCAGGACTTCGGAGGCGCCACCCGATCCGACGTCAACGAATACGCCATTTCGAAAAGCCTGGATATCGTGGGTATCAATCCCTATCATCCGACGCAGGATCATTTTGACGGCGAAAGCTCCAGTTATGGTGGAGATTTTGCACGCTCGCTCAAGGGCAGTAATTACCTGGTCACTGAAATCAATGCGCAGACCATCGGCTGGGATTCGCGCACGCAGTTTCCGCCCTATGACGGCCAATTGCGGCAGGATGTCTACTTGATGGCCGCCACCGGCGCCAATATGGTCGAGTACTGGCACTGGCACTCGTTGCATTATGGCCAGGAGACCTACTGGAAAGGCGTGTTGTCGCACGATCTGGAGCCTGGCCGCGCTTACGCCGAAGTGGCCCGCACGGCGCACGAGTTGCAGCGCATCGGGCCGCGCATCGCCAATCTGAAGCCTTCTCACCCGGTAGCGCTGCTCTACAGTAACGATTCGCGCCGCGGCACCGATTACATGCCGTTCCTGGTGTCGCCGCATTCCGGCGAGATGCCCTGGAGCCACCCAGGAGGCTACGACGTAGAAATGCGCAGCCTCTACCGCGCGCTTTACCGGTTGAACGTGGGCGTGGATTTCGTTTTCCCCGAAACAGAAGACCTCAGCCAATATAAAGTCGTGGTGGTGCCGCCGCTTTATATCGCCAGCGACGCGCAACTCGCACGCCTGGTCGAATATGTGCGCGCGGGCGGCCATCTGGTGCTGACCTTGAAGAGCGGATTCTGCGACGAGTATTCCACCGTGCGCCACAGCATGGCTCCCGGTCCCCTGCGCGAGGCGGCTGGCTTTCACTATCAGGAGTTTTCCAATCTTGAAAAGCCGCTGCCGCTGAAGGGCGATCCGTTCGCCGCCGGCGACGAGAACCGGGTCAGCGATTGGACGGACATGCTGTTGCTCGATAAGGCTACCGCGCTGGCTTACTACGATCACCCGTTTTTCGGGAAGTATCCGGCGATTACGGAGAACCATTTTGGCCAAGGCATGGTCACGTACGAAGGCTCGGTGTTGAGCGACGGGCTGCAACAAAAAGTGATCGAGCGCGTCCTGGAGCAGGCCCAATTGCTCGGGCCGGATCGGAAATTGCCCGCCGCGGTCAAGGTGAAGCACGGAGTCAGCCGCCACGGCGCGACCCTCCACTATTACTTCAACTTTTCACCCATATCGCAAACAATAACTTATCCCTATTCTTCCGGCCATGAGCTGCTATCGAACCAGCCAATAGCCCAAGGCGGAGCCGTGAACCTGGAGCCCTGGGGAGTCGCCCTAATAGAGCAAGATCGGTAGACCAGCGGCAGTGGTCATCACAAAATGTTGACCGCACGCGCCGCCAACAATGCCAGCGTCGTGAGCGATATGGTGGACTGCACCATCATCATGCCTTTCGCCCAGCGCGAGAGAACGGGAACGTCGGTTGGGGAAAAGGCGGTGCTGGTGTTGAAAGCCAGGAATAAGTAATCCACGAAACCGGGCATCCAGTCGCGATCGCCCAGCGTCATCTGCGGGAATAGGAACGCGCCCTCGGTATGCTCGCCGCGCAGTTCGCGCTGGTTGGGTCCGCCGGCATCCAACCGCCAGTACCACGAGGCAAAGATCAGGATGTTCGAGATCCAGAGCGCCACGGCCGAGCGTAGCAGGTCGCGGGGGGCCTCCTTGCGATCCGGCAGCGCGGCGATGAGCAGCGCCAGAGCGCCGATCATGGCGGCGGTGATGATGGCCAGCAAGGCGTATCCTACGATTTGATTGAGACGATAGCGGGACTGGCGGCGGAAGATCCCAGCCACGATGGAGAGAGGCGCCGCGATCGCCAGCACCAGCCACCCCGGTCCCGGGCTCAGGGCTTCGGGTATAGCCCAGTACAAACCACCCACCGACAAAACAGCTATGATTGAAGGCCAGCGCGGTTCGGGAGCGGAGGCGGGCGTCTCGGACATACGCTTATTGTCGCCGATCGACTATTGAGACGCACTGTACAACCGCATGCGATAAATTCGAACCTCCCGCGAGTCCATGGTCAGTTGTCTTCCCTGGTTGCTCTGGTCGCCGTTCAGCCGGGCGGTAACAACCCATTCCGAGCCCGATTCCCGCCAGGTTCTGCCTGCCGGGTTGAAGTGAGCGGCGAGTTCCGGCGAAAAATCCGTCCGCCGGGCAATCAGTCTGCGAATCGTCATTCGCTCTCGGCGCATGGCGATTTGCATTCTAGCGTCAACGTCGGCGCTGCGTACGCCACCCCGATCGCTGTTTTGGACAGGATAGCATCGGGCGGCAGTGTTGACGGCCGATCTCGCCTTTGCCCGCCGTGAAAGAAACTGTGGCAGAGAATCCGGGCTCTTGCGCAGATGCATCTAGTAGCGGCACGTGACGGTTGCCGCCGCTACGGGAGCGATCGTGCATGATATGATTTACGAGTTTCCAGCATGCGCCGCACCGCACAGAAGCGGGCGCGCGCAAACGCGTCCCGAACGATCTGTTTTGGCGGTTTCTCGACGGAGGATGAATCAATATGTTGACTCATTTGCTTAGCCACGATACTCTCATGACTGTTTTCCGAGGTGGTCGTTCCTCCCGGCACAGTTGTCCAACCGCATATTATCTTGCACTGTTCGTGCTGCTGGTAGGGGCGCAGAGCGGCTTGGCAAGCGATCTTGCGGCAGCTCATGGCACGGTCGCCGTAGACGCATACAACGGCATAGCCGCGACCGCGGATCGGTCGGGACTCGTCCGGCTCTTCGATGTCGCCGCGCCTGATCATCCGGTCTTGCTCTCGAGTTTTCCGTTGCCCGGGAACCTGAGCGGCATTGCGCTGGCGGGCGACTCCCTGCTGGTCGCGGCGCAGGGCGGCGTGCAGATTCTCGATATCTCAGATCCCAGCGCGCCCCGGTTCCGCAACAGCGTTCGCACCAGTGCTGAAGTCTCGGTCGTGAAATCCGCCGGCAACCTGGGCTATTTTGCGTATGATGACACCGTTGCGCTCTTCGACATCCAGACCGGAGAGATTCTGGATCGGCGTAGCTATTCAGGTCTCGCGGTGAACGACATGACAGTTTCGGCCGCCAGCCTTTACATTCTCTCCTCCTGCGCCGATTCCGCAACGGGCCTGGAGTTGATTAAGGTGGCTGTGCAGGGCGCCCTCGGACCGCCTCTGGCTTCCTGGAAATCGGCGGAAACTGCTACGAGCAGCACAGATCGTCTGGCGCTCTATGCCGCGGATAACTTCGTTTACATCGGGTCGGCGGCGGGCGCGGGCGCGAGCCAAACGCCGCATTTAGAGATCGTTCAGGACCTCGGCACCTCGTTCCGAATTGCCGGCCCTTCGCCCGCTGGCGATGCAGGCCCAGTGCGCCCCATGGGAGTCAACTTTCTCGCATATACGGCAGCCGCGAACCCGGGCGAGCAGAACAATCGGATAGGTGTGCTGGATGTGTCCGACCCATCGCAGACCGAGAAACTGTTGGGGGCGGCGGGAACCTCTGGCCCGGCTTACGATGTGACGCTCTATGAGGGATATGTCTACGTCGCAGCGGGAGACGCGGGGCTCCAAGTGGTGAAGTTCGAAGCGCCGAATGGCTCGCATCAACTGCCGACGATTACGCTGGGATCGAGCAACATTTCCGAGGCTCCGCAGCCGGGCACGCTGCTGCGGCTAACGGCTCAAGTGACGGCAGGCGACCAGGTACGCAAGGTTGACTTTTATCTCAATGGCCAGAGGGTCGCCACCGACGGAAGCTATCCTTTCGAGTACAGGGCTTTCGAGTCCGATGTGGACGCCGCAGGTTCGCTGGTAGTGTCGGCCTGCGCCGTAGATATTGACGGTAATTCCTCATGCACGGCGCCTGAAGACTTGAGTGCCGGCAGCGGCAAGAGTGCCCTGAGCGTAATATCGGTAACTCCCACCGCCGGAGCGCATGTCTCGCACGCCAGCAGGATGAGCCTGATGGCCCAGTTTTCACACGCGCTCGATCCAGCTTCCGTAACAACCGGCAGTGTGAGCCTGGTAGCGGTTTCGAAGGCCGGATCGAACGCCGTACCCGTTGCCCTGGCGGCGGTCTCTTACCAGCCGGGCAGTAAGTCGGTGGTGATCCAGCCTAGATCGGCTCTATCAACGGGAACCTACCGAGCCACGCTGTCTTCCGGGATTCGAGGCGCTTCGGGAAACACGCTCGCGCAAGGTTATTCCTGGATATTCAACGTAACCCCAACGACTGTTACCTGGACCAGTCCTGTCAGCGGGAATTGGAGTACCGGCGCAAACTGGAGCGGCGGCGCGGTACCGGCAAACGGCGACAACGTGGTAATCAATGAAACGCCAGGCGTGACCGTCACCCTGAACAGCGGCAGCCCGCAAGTCGAGAATCTTACCGTTGGCGCCACTAACACGCTTCTGATCTCGGGCGGCGCTCTTGCGGTAGTTGGGACCGGCTCGGTTGCTACGTTGAACTTGGCCAGTGGCTCCATAGGCGGTCCGGGTACGGTGACGGTCACTAGCGCGATGGACTGGACCAATGGCGGAATTACCGGACCACTGGTCATCCCGGCCAAAGCCACCCTGCAAGTCAACACGCCCGCGATTGGCAACTGCAATAGCAGCACCTTTTACCTGGCGGGAGGCACGATCAACAACAGCGGCACCGTCACCCAAACCTTTGCCGGTTCCATCGGGGGCAACTGCAACAAGGGCTTCGAGGTCTCCCTGGGTGGGGTGATCAACAATCTCGCCGGAGGAGTGTGGAACATTGCCGGAAACGTGTGGGTCTACCCCACCGATAGCTCGGCCACCGCGTTCAACAACACCGGCACACTGAATAAGACCGAAGGCACCGGTACGAGTTCATGGTCGCTGGCGTTGAGCGGCGCCGGACCGATCAACATTCAGAACGGCACGTTCAACTTGGGCGGCAGCTATCCTACCAGCAAACTGGCCGGCCCCATCTCCATCGCATCCGGCACCACGCTGGGGTACGGCGCGGGCGGCGTGCTGGATGGTGGCAAGGTCACGGGGGCCGGCACGCTGAATTTCAACGCTGCAACCACGGTGACGGGCGCCTATAGCTTTGCCGGCATCACCCAGATCCAGAGCGGCAGCGGCGTGGCGATCACTTTCCAAAATCCGACCAGCATCACTACGCTCAATCTGATCAGCGGCGTGCTGGCCGGTCCCGGCCCAGTGACCATCGGCACTATGGACTGGACCAATGGCGGGATTACCGGACCTCTGGTCATCCCGGCCAAAGCCACCCTGCAAGTCAACACGCCCGCGATTGGCAATTGCAATAGCAGCACCTTTTACCTCGCGGGAGGCACGATCAACAACAGCGGCACCGTCACCCAAACCTTCGCCGGTTCCATCGGGGGCAACTGCAACAAGGGCTTCGAGATCTCCCAGGGCGGGGTGATCAACAATCTCGCCGGGGGAGTGTGGAACATTGCCGGGAACGTGTGGGTCTACCCCACCGATAGCTCGGCCACCGCGTTCAACAACACCGGCACACTGAATAAGACCGAAGGCACCGGTACGAGTTCATGGTCGCTGGCGCTGAGCGGCGCCGGACCGATCAACATTCAGAATGGCACGTTCAACCTGGGCGGCAGCTATCCCAACAGCAAGCTGGCCGGACCCATCTCCATCGCATCCGGCACCACGCTGGGCTACGGCGCCGGCGGCGTGCTGGATGGTGGCAAGGTCACGGGGGCCGGCACGCTGAATTTCAACGCTGCGACGACGGTTACTGGCGCGTATAGCTTCGCGGGGATAACGCAGATTCAGAGCGGCAGCGGGGTGGCGATCACTTTCCAAAATCCGACCACCATCACTACGCTCAACCTGATCAGCGGGGTGCTGGCCGGTCCCGGCCCAGTGACGATCGGCACGATGGACTGGACCAATGGCGGGATTACCGGAACTCTGGTCATCCCGGCCAAAGCCACCCTGCAAGTCAACACGCCCGCGATTCGGCAATTGCAATAGCAGCACCTTTTACCTCGCGGGAGGCACGATCAACAACAGCGGCACCGTCACCCAAACCTTCGCCGGTTCCATCGGGGGCAACTGCAACAAGGGCTTCGAGATCTCCCAGGGCGGGGTGATCAACAATCTCGCCGGGGGAGTGTGGAACATTGCCGGCAACGTGTGGGTCTACCCCACCGATAGCTCGGCGACCGCCTTCAACAACACCGGCACACTGAATAAGACCGAAGGCACCGGTACGAGTTCATGGTCGCTGGCGTTGAGCGGCGCCGGACCGATCAACATTCAGAACGGCACGTTCAACCTGGGCGGCAGCTATCCCAACAGCAAGCTGGCCGGACCCATCTCCATCGCATCCGGCACCACGCTGGGCTACGGCGCCGGCGGCGTGCTGGATGGTGGCAAGGTCACGGGGGCCGGCACGCTGAATTTCAACGCTGCGACGACGGTTACTGGCGCGTATAGCTTCGCGGGGATAACGCAGATTCAGAGCGGCAGCGGGGTGGCGATCACTTTCCAAAATCCGACCAGCATCACTACGCTCAATCTGATCAGCGGCGTCCTGGCCGGTCCCGGCCCAGTGACGATCGGCACCATGGACTGGACCAATGGCGGGATTACCGGAGCTCTGGTCATCCCGGCCAAAGCCACCCTGCAAGTCAACACGCCCGCGATTGGCAATTGCAATAGCAGCACCTTTTACCTCGCGGGAGGCACGATCAACAACAGCGGCACCGTCACCCAAACCTTCGCCGGTTCCATCGGGGGCAACTGCAACAAGGGCTTCGAGATCTCCCAGGGCGGGGTGATCAACAATCTCGCCGGGGGAGTGTGGAACATTGCCGGGAACGTGTGGGTCTACCCCACCGATAGCTCGGCGACCGCCTTCAACAACACCGGCACACTGAATAAGACCGAAGGCACCGGTACGAGTTCATGGTCGCTGGCGCTGAGCGGCGCCGGACCGATCAACATTCAGAATGGCACGTTCAACCTGGGCGGCAGCTATCCCAACAGCAAGCTGGCCGGACCCATCTCCATCGCATCCGGCACCACGCTGGGCTACGGCGCGGGCGGCGTGCTGGATGGTGGCAAGGTCACGGGGGCCGGCACGCTGAATTTCAACGCTGCGACGACGGTTACTGGCGCCTATAGCTTCGCGGGGATTACGCAGATTCAGAGCGGCAGCGGGGTGGCGATCACTTTCCAAAATCCGACCAGCATCACTACGCTCAATCTGATCAGCGGCGTCCTGGCCGGTCCCGGCCCGGTGACCATCGGCACCATGGACTGGACCAATGGCGGGATTACCGGAGCGCTGGTGATCCCGGCCAAAGCCACCCTGCAACTCAACACGCCTTCGATTGGCAATTGCAATAGCGGCAGCTTTTACCTGGCGGGAGGCACGATCAACAACAGCGGCACCGTCACCCAGACGTTCGGCGGTTCCGTCGGGGGCAATTGCAACAACGGCTTCGAGATCTCCCAGAGTGGGGTGATCAACAACCTCGCCGGGGGAGTGTGGAACATTGCCGGGAACGTGTGGGTCTACCCCACCGATAGCTCGGCCACCGCGTTCAACAACACCGGCACACTGAATAAGACCGAAGGCACCGGTACGAGTTCATGGTCGCTGGCGTTGAGCGGCTCCGGACCGATCAACATTCAGAACGGCACGTTCAACCTGGGCGGCAGCTATCCTAACAGCAAGCTGGCCGGACCCATATCCATCGCATCCGGCACCACGCTAGGCTACGGCGCCGGCGGTGTGCTGGACGGTGGCAAGGTCACGGGGGCCGGCACGCTGAATTTCAACGCTGCGACGACGGTTACTGGCGCGTATAGCTTCGCGGGGATTACGCAGATTCAGAGCGGCAGTGGGGTGGCGATCACTTTCCAAAATCCGACCAGCATCACTACGCTCAACCTGATCAGCGGCGTGCTGGCCGGTCCCGGCCCGGTGACCATCGGCACCATGGACTGGACCAATGGCGGGATTGCCGGAGCTCTGGTGATCCCGGCCAAAGCCACCTTGCAACTCAACACGCCTTCGTTCGGCAGTTGCGGTAGCGGCAGTTTCTACCTGGCGGGAGGCACCATCAACAACAGCGGCACCGTCACCCAGACGTTTGCCGGTTCCGTAGGGGGCAGTTGCAACCACGGCTTCGAGATCTCCCAGGGTGGGGTGATCAACAACCTCGCCGGGGGAGTGTGGAACATTGACGGCGATGTGTGGGTCTATGCCACCGATAGCTCGGCGACGGCCTTCAACAACGCCGGCACGATAAACAAAACGGCCGGCACGAACACCAGCATCTGGACGCTGCCCTTCAATAACACCGCGACGGCCAACTTCAACACCGGCACGACCAGCCTGACGGCCAGCACGAACCCGAACGTAAACTTTCCCGCCGGCACGCTCTCGGGCACAATCAACATCGCCGCAGCCGCGGCCCTCAACTTCGCCCAAGGAGGAACGCTCAAGAACGGGCAAGCGAACGGAGCAGGCACATTCAACCTAACCACCACCAACACCAACGGGACTACGTCGATCACCGGCACCTATAAGGCCACCGTTCCGGTTCAGATGTTGGGCGGAACGCTGAATGTCAACGCAGCGGCCACTCTCAACGCCAGCAATCTGACGGTGACGAATGCGACCCTGACGGTGGCCGGAACGACATCCATCGGCAAGTTAAATGTGACTGCGACCACCGGAAACTCCAGCGGCGGCACGGTCAACGGCCCCGGCACGATCACTGTCACGGACACGCTGACATGGGGTGCGGGTTCGGTAAACATGACCGGCACTTTCAACGTGCAGAATATGTCGCTCGCCTCCAACAGCTCCTTCGGCTTTATGCTTGGCAGCAACCCCTTGTCGGTAAACGCCAAGCTCAGCCTGAACGGAAATTTTACCGCGACGCTGACAGGTTCCAACCCAGCCGTGGGGACAATCTTCAAGGTTTTGAACTTTGCCAACAGCTACCTTGGCGAATTTCGCCGACTTCAATTTACCGATCGTCGGTACTAACGATTATCTGAAGACAAACCTGACCAGCTCAGGCCTCTCCTTCACGGTAACTCCGAATAAGCAGCCCAATCCGCTGGCGCCATCGACCTGGTAATATTAGTTCACTAACTCGCGCGCGCATTCGGGGCACATGCCGTGCGTGAAGTCGGCTTCCGAATGATCGTGGATATAGGCCTCCAACTGCTGCCACTGGCCCTTCTCGTCGCGCACTCTCTTGCACCAGGCGCAGATCGGCAGCAGTCCGCTGAGCACTCTCAACTTGCGGCGCGACGCATGCAACTTCTGCCCTAACCAGCAGATGAGCAGTCCCAAACAAACAAATAATCCGAACCGGATCAAAAGCCTGGCATCGGATAGGTGCAGCGAGCTCTCCCGCGGAAGGAATATAAACAACTTAGCCGCTCCGGTGACCAGGAGCGCCGCGCCTCCCGCCCGCACACCCGCGTACATCACACCTATCGCTACCGAACTGAGCAGCAATTGGTATGAATCGGACCCCAAAACCGGCCTGAGTAACGTTTGCAGGCCCACGCTCACGGCGCCCACCGCCAATCCATAGGCAATGGACGCCCAAGTGGATAACTCCGGCCTTCCAGAAAGGGTCACATATTGCGCGCGCTCGGATGCGGTGGCCATCATCTATGTGATCACTCCTTTGCGCACCGCGTACAGGATTAACTCCGCCGTGCTGTGAAGATTGAGTTTTTGGAATATATTACTGCGGTGGGTCTCCACCGTATACAGGCTCAGATTCAACATGGAAGCCACCTCTTTCGGCGTCCTGGCTTCGGCGAACAGTTGCAGGGTCTCGCGCTCGCGGGTGGTCAGCAGGTCGTAACTGTCTACCACCTCCTGTTCCCGTAACTGGCGCATATATTCGTCCGCCAGCATCTTGTTGATCGCGGGGCTGAAGAAAGCTTTGCCCTCGTGTACGGCCCGGATGGCGTTAATCAAGTCGTATTCCGCCGAATCTTTCAGCAGATAACCCTTGCCGCCGGACTTTAAGGCTTTTAGCACGTAGGCTTCGTCGGAATGCATGCTCAGAAAGACGATGCCGGTTTGGGGCAGCTTGCCGGAGATCTGGCGCGCTGCTTCGATTCCATTCAGCAGGGGCATGGCCACGTCCAGTACGACGATATCGGGCTTGTGCTCGTCTGCCAGGGCCACGGCCTGGCGTCCATCGGAGGCTTCCGCCACTACCTGGAAGCCGGGTTGGCTTTCGAGCAGCAGGCAAAGGCCCCTGCGGACTACGCGGTGATCGTCAGCCAGCAGGATGCGGATGGTGTTCATGAGGCCGCCCGTACGCTCCGCTCGGGCTGCCTCGCCACGGGCAGCACAATCGAAACGGTAGTGCCCTGCCCGGGATGCGTGTCGAGCGAGAACGTGCCACTCAGGTTGGCCGCCCGCTCCTCTATTCCCAGCAGACCCATACCCCGTTCCCGTCCTGCATCACCCGATGGGAAGCCCTTGCCATCGTCCTGAATGCTGAGCCGGATGCATTCCGCTTCCTGTTGCACGTGAACACGCACCGTGGTCGCCTCCGCGTGTTGGGCGCAATTGTGGAGGGATTCCTGCACGATCCGATAGATGCACGTCTTATGTTCTTCCGGCAGATTATCGGAGACGCCCTCGGCGGCGACCCGTACGCGCAGGCCCGTCCTTTTGGAGACCTCCCGCCCCTGCCATTGCAAAGCCGGCACGAGGCCCAGGTCGTCCAGCATCGATGGCCGCAACAGCAGGGCCATGTTGCGGACCACCCCCAACGACTCCTCCACCAGCCCCTTGATCTGTTCCAACTTACTTTCCGCACCCGGCGTGTCACGCATGCGAATGCGCTGGGACAAGTTGGCTAGTTCCACGCGCACGCCAGTCAATGCCTGGCCCACCTCATCGTGCAGTTCGCGCGAAACGGCCCGCCGGTCGTTCTCCTGCGTTTCCACCAGCCGCGCCGACAGTTGTTTCAGCTCCGCGCGCGCGGTGGCGGTCTCCTCGTAGCGCGCCGCGGCTTCCATTTCCAGGGCCACGATCTTCCGCATGCTGAAGATCGCCAGGATCAGGCCCACTGCGATCGTCAGCCCGATGGTCACCAATGAGTTCCGGCGGAACTGTGAAAACATGTCGATAACTTCGTGTTTGCCGGTATCGAGCTGCGCCTCGTTGATGCCTGCGATCTGATCGGCGATGCGCAGCATAGCGGTGCGCCGCGGAAAGACCTCGTCGCGCAGAAATGCGTAGCCGTTCGCGTGCCGCTGGCTGGCGTTCCAGGCGAGCACCGGCGCCAGGATATTCCAGTATTCCTGTAGCGCCTGGTTGAGGTCGCGAAAGGGCGCGGCCTGCGCTTCGTTCAGCACCACTTTATACCGGTCGAGCGCGGCTTCCATCCGGTTTCGCGTGATCTGCAGGCTGGCACGATGGGCTTCGGCTTTGGCTGGATCGGGTTCAAGCAGGCAGTCCCGCACATAGGTGCCCGACAGATAAAGGTCCGATCGGATTTGCTCCAACAGCCGGGTGCGAGCCAGGAAACTCTCCCGGATCGTATCGTTGCGGTGTTGAATCTGCCGTAGCTTTTGAACGCTATCCAAACCCGCAAAGGCCAGCAACATCAGCAGCCCACCAAATCCAACGATCAGAACCAGCCGGCTATAGGCGGCCATGCTGCGCAGGGTTCGGGGACGCTTTGACGTGGACCGGTACACTCCTAAACAGAACTATACATCCTAAACCGCCGTGGGGCTATACCGTAGCGGAGGTACTTCGCCAGTGTGTTTTGGGGTACGGCGAGCCTCGGTCGTCCGTTCTCATCCGTTCGCCCGCCAACTTGCATTTTCTACCAGCCGCGGTACAATAGTGCTTGGAGTGTCGAACCTTTCGAGTGGGCGAAAGCCCACTTTTTTGTTGGGCGGCGCCGTCGCGCTAGCGGCGTGAAATGAAAGTATGAAGCCGGCAATATCAACACGGGTCGAGGAAATCGCAGAGCGCGTGGCGGGATCCGAAGGCATTGAAATTGTTGAAGTGGAAGTTAAAGGCGGCGGGAAAAACCAGTTTGTGCGCATCTCCATCGATAAGCCCGAAGGCGTATCCCACGCCGATTGCGAGTCGATTTCACACCAGGTGGGCGCCATACTGGACGTGGAAGACGTGGTTCCCGGCCACTACACGCTGGAGGTCAGTTCCCCCGGGCTCGAGCGCAAATTGCTTAGGCCCCGCGATTATACACGGTTTCAGGGAAAGAAGGCCAAGGTCACATTGCGCGCGCCAGTCGAAAACCAGCGGCACTGGGAAGGAATCCTGGCGGGTTTCGCGGACGGCGTCATCAGCCTGGATGCCGGCGGCCGGGAGATTAGGTTTTCGTTTGAACAGGTGGAAAAGGCGAACTTGAAGTTTGAGTGGTAAATCCCTCCGCGCCATCGGGTTAACAATCCTGCGACAGAACAAAAGAGGAACACTTTGGAAACGATTTTTCAGTCCATCGAGATACTGAGCAAGGAAAAGGGCATCGATCCGCAGATCGTGCTGGACGCCGTAAAGGACGCCATGCTGATCGCCGCGCGCAAGCACTTTCGCACCACCGAAGACTACGTCGCCGAATTGCACGAAAAGACCGGCGCGCTGCAGCTTTTCGCGGTGAAGAAGGCCGTCGAAGCCGTAGAAGATCCCGCCAAGGAAATGACCCTCGCCGAGGCGCGCCGCATCAATCCGGAAGCCGAAATCGGCTCGGAGATCCGCATTCCCAAGAAAACCGACTTGCTGGGCCGGATTTCGGCGCAGACCGCCAAGCAGGTCATTTTCCAAAAGGTGCGCGAGGCCGAGCGCGAAACCGTCTTTAACGAATATTCCGGACGGACCGGCGAGCTGGTGAACTGCACCGTGAAGCGGGTTGAAGGTCCGGACTACATCCTGGATCTCGGCAAGACGGAAGCGCGCCTGCCCAAGAAGGAGCAGTCGCGCCTGGAAAGCTACAGCGTGGGTGACCGCGTGCGCTGCGTAATCCGCATCGTGGATAAATCGAGCAAGGGGCCTGGAGTGGTCGTTTCGCGCGCCGCGCCGGAATTAGTCATGCGCCTGTTCGAACAGGAAGTTCCGGAGATTTACGACAGCACGGTCACCATTAAAGGCTGCGCGCGGGAAGCCGGCGAACGTACCAAGATCGCCGTACAAAGCCGCGATCGCGATGTGGATAGCGTAGGCGCTTGCGTGGGTATGAAGGGCATGCGCGTGCAATCCATCATCCGCGAGTTACGCGGCGAAAAAATCGACATCATCGAATATTCGGAAGATCCGGTGACTTTCGCCACGCACGCTTTGAGCCCGGCCAAGATCAGCCGCGTGACCATCGTCGACGCGCTCGAAAAGCACATGGAAGTGATCGTGGACGATTCGCAGCTCTCGCTGGCCATTGGCAAAAAGGGCCAGAATGTCCGCCTGGCGGCCAAGCTGCTTGGGTGGAAGGTGGATATCAAGAGCGAAGAAGAGAAGCGCCAGGAAGTGGAGTCCGCCATGGCCGCGCTGGTGAATCCGCCGGAGCCTGTATCGGCCCTGATCGCATACGGCCTGGATGAAGCGCTCGGCGCGCGGCTGGCGGGTGCGGGTGTCGACACCATCGATAAACTCGGCGGCATGACGCCGGAGCAGTTGCAGGAGATCCCGGACGTGGATCCGGAGATGATAGAGAACATCCGCGATTCGGTGACAGCCTATTACGCGCAGTTTGAGGATGCCCCGCCCGCGGTGGCAGTCGAGTCTGAAGAAGCCGACGGCGCGGCAGACCTTGAGGTGGCTGCCGGCGGCCCGGCCGAAGCGGAGACCCATCCGGACTCCGCCCCGGAGGCCGAAGCGGGCGAGCCATTTGCAACCGCCGGGCCACAAGGTGTTGAGATTGCTGGCGAGTCTGATAACATAATAGACTCGGGGCGCGTTTCTCACGACGAGTCGAAAGACGACGGTGCGCAAAACGAGTGAAGTGCGTCTCCGCGAGACAGTTTTGTAATCTATGAACAAGATCCGAATTAATGAGCTGGCTCGGGAGCTGGAGGTCAAGGCACACGAAATTCTTGACAAGCTCCCTGAGTTGGGCGTGACCGAAAAGAAGACCCACTCCAGCTCGATCGACGAGGATGTCGCCGTCAAACTGCGCCGCATCTTCGGCGGAGCGGTCCCCGAGGAGCATGCGGAACCGGAAACGCGTGCAGTCGCGCCTCCCGCCCCGCCAGCCACGCCGGTAGAGGCATCACCGGCCGCTGAAGTTGCTCCGGTGGGCCCGGCCGGCGCGCCGCCCAGCCCCACCGCCGTCGTGGAGAAGGGTCAGGAGACCGTGACCCCGAATCCGGCGATGGACCGTCCCGCGGGCCGCCCGGCCCACCCGATTCGCCCGCCGCTGGCGGGAAGTGCTCCATCCGTCCCTCAACCACCAACCGCTCCGCCTCCTATGCCCGCTGTACCCCGTCCTGCGCCGCCGTCGCCCATTCCGCCGGTTGCCGTGATTGCTCCCGGCCGCCCCATCCCACCCATGGCCAGACCCGTTCCGCAACCGCGGCCCGGCCAGGTGCTATCCGGACCAAGACAGCCGATGCCGGCCGGGGTCAACGAACCGTCTGGCCCGTCCGCCCCGATTTTCAACAGACCGGGGGTGGCAGCGCGCGCTTCAAATCCGCCGTCTGCGGGCGGAAGCCCTATGCCGCCGGCGCCCGGAACCCCGATTCATTCGGCGCCCCGACAGCCCGGCCGGCCTCTCGCCGGGCAGCCGGTCGCTCGTCCGGTAGTGCCGCCCCGTGCCGACCTGGCGGCTAAGTTGAGCCAGCCCCGCGCGGCTGCCCCTGGCATGCCCGCACCTCCCACGCCCGGTCGTCCGCTCAGTCCCGGCCCACCCCGGACGCCCAGCGCCCCCGCGCCCGGACAGCCCATTTACCGCGGACCTCTACGCCCCGGCCAGCCCGTCGTCGCCCGCCAAGGCCCCGGTACGCCGGGTGCCCGGCCCGGTATGCCCATGCGTCCGGGTGGCGGCCCACGTCCCATGCATCCGACCTCGCGCCGCCCCGGGATGGAGCCGGCCGTAGCGCCGCCGCTGCCCGATCAGCCACGCCGTCCAGGCGGGAATCGCGGCCGTCCCCAACAGCGCGACCGCAGTGACGAGCCACAAGAGAAAATTCTGCGCCCGTCCGCGCGCCGCCAGACTCCCTCCGGCCCACCGCCGGTTAGCCGCGAGATTACCGTCACCGAAGGCATTACGGTGAAAGAGCTTTCCGAGAAGCTGGACGTGAAGGCCAGCCTGGTGATCCGGAAGTTAATGGATCGCAACATCCTGGCGACCATCAACCAGACCTTGGATTCCAAATTGGCTACGGAGATGGCCCGCGAATTTGGAGCATCCACCAGTACAATTACTTACGAAGAGGAATCTCAACAGAAAGTTGAAGTTGCGGAAGAGCAGAAGGACCTGCTCAAGCGCGCCCCAGTAGTCACCATTATGGGGCACGTCGATCACGGCAAGACGTCCCTGCTGGATGCCATCCGCGAAGCCAATGTGGCCGGCAAAGAGGCTGGCGGAATTACACAGCACATTGGCGCGTATTACGTCGAAAAAGACGGCCGCAAAGTGGTCTTTATCGATACCCCTGGCCACGAAGCGTTCACCCGCATGCGCGCCCGCGGCGCCAAGGTGACCGACATCGTAGTACTTGTGGTGGCCGCCGACGACGGCGTGATGCCCCAGACTCTGGAGGCGATCGACCATGCCCGCGCCGCCAAAGTTCCCATCGTAGTCGCGATCAACAAGATCGATAAGCCCGACGCTCAACCCGAACGCATTAAACAGCAACTTTCCGATCGCGGCCTGCTGGCCGAAGATTGGGGCGGCGACACCGTCATGGTGCCCGTTTCCGCCAAGATGAAGCTCAACCTGGATCTGCTGCTGGAAATGATTCTGCTGGTGGCCGACCTGCAAGATCTGAAAGCCAACCCCAGCCGTCCGGCCATGGGCAATGTGCTGGAGGCCAAACTTGATCGGGGCCGCGGCCCGGTGGCCACCGTGCTGGTCCGCAACGGGACTTTGCATGTGGGCGATTATTTCATCTGCGGAGCCGTCTTCGGCAAGGTTCGCGCCATGCTGAACGATCGCGGCGAGCAGATTCGCGAGGCGGAGCCATCCACTCCCGTCGAGGTGTTGGGGTTGGAGTCCATGCCGGAAGCCGGCGACGATTTCCAGGTAGTGACAGACACCGCCAAGGCCAAGCAGATTGTGCTGTTCCGCGAAGCCAAAGTGCGCGAAGCCAGTCTCGCCAAGAGCAGCCGTATCACCCTGGAGATGTTGCACAAGAAACTGGCGGCGGGCGAAGTCACCGAACTCCCAATCATTCTGAAGGCCGATGTCGGCGGCTCCGCCGAAGTGCTCACCGACACTCTGCAGAAACTTTCGAACGACAAGGTGAGAATCCGCGTGCTGCGCTCCGGCGTGGGCGCCATCAACGAATCGGACGTCCTGCTGGCCTCCGCGTCCGATGCCATTGTCATCGGCTTCAACGTCCGGCCGGAGCGCAATACGACCGCATTGGCCGAGCAGGAAAAAGTGGATATCCGGCTGCATACGATCATCTACAACCTGACCGACGAGATCAAGCGCGCCATGTCCGGCCTCCTGGAGCCCGTATTCAAGGAAGTCTACAAAGGAAAGGCCGAGGTGCGCGAGACCTTCCGGATCACGAAGGTCGGCAACGTGGCCGGCTGCCAGGTGCAGGATGGCACCATCACGCGCGACAGCGAAGTCCGCCTGCTGCGCGATAACGTGGTGGTTTATACCGGCAAAATCAGTTCCCTGCGGCGTTTCAAGGACGACGTGAGCGAAGTGAAAAGCGGTATGGAGTGTGGCATTACGCTGGAGAACTACGGGGATATCAAGACCAACGATATCATTGAAGCCTTCGTGACCGAGCGCATGGCCACCGAAGTCTTCGCCTGAGGCGCCGTGGCCGCGATCGGTGTGGTGACGCTCGAAATCGTCCTTCAAAACTCGCATTCCCTGAAGGACAAGCGTCACGTGGTGAAGAGCTTGAAAGACCGCCTGCGCGCCAAATTCAACGTGTCGGTGGCCGAAATCGACTATCAGGATCAGTGGCAGCATGCCGTGGTGGCGGCGGTGACGGTGTCTTCGGATCGCGGATTCGCCGAAAAAGTATTGCAATCGGTCGAAGAAGAAGCCGCCGCGCTGCTGGGCTCGGAGCTGGCCCGTACGACGGTGGAATGGCTATGAAGAGGCAGTGGCTGGTGGCTAGCGGTTGGTGGCTGGTTGTTTTGCTGAACCACCGATCACCAGCCACCAACCACCCGTCACAGGTCTCCCATGGATGAGCATCGTTCCAGGCGCGTTTCCGTAGCGGTTCGCGAAGAGCTTTCCGAGATCATCGGGTTTGAGCTCTCGGATCCCCGCCTGATCTCCGTGGATGTAACGGATGTGTCCGTCAGCCCGGACTCCCGGCATGCCCTGGTGAAAGTCAGCCTGGGCGGCAACGAACACGAGCAGAATCAGGCCATGGCCGCCCTGGAGCATGCCGGCAATTACTTGCGGCATGAACTGGCCAGCCGTCTGAATCTTAGGAAGGTCCCCGAACTGCATTTCGAGCCGGACCATTATCCCGACGCCGCCACGCGGGTCGAGATCCTGCTGAAAAGGGCGAAAAAAAAGCGTGCGTCTACCGAAAATCAGCCCTAAAGTCAAACAAACTGTGGTAGTTTTGTTTTTGTTGACTGCTTCGGCGGCGCATCCCCAAAGCGGGGTTGCGCCAAGCCGCGGCGCTGTACCTGACCGCGACCACAAGGGAGCGGTGCCGGAACTGTTGCGCCTGGAACAGAGCGCCGAGGCCATGGGCTCCGCCTATTCCATTGCCGTCTACGGTTACAACCGGGATCGGATGGAGGCCGCCGTCGAAGCCGCCTTCGACGAAGTTCGGCAATTGGACAGTATGCTTTCGAATTATAAGCCCGATAGCGAATGGAGCGAGGTCAACCGCGAGGCGGCCAGCCACCCCGTGCATATCTCGGCCGAACTGTTCCAGTTGCTGGCAGCCTGCCAGGACTACAGCCGCCAGAGCGAAGGAGCTTTCGACATTTCGGTCGGGCCGCTCATGAAGGTTTGGGGCTTCTACAAGGGTACGGGGCACTTGCCGCATCGCGCCGAAGTCATGGCCGCGATGACGGCAGTCGGCTACCGCCATGTGCACCTGGATTCCGCCAACCAGACGGTCAGCTTCGATCGCCCGGGCGTGGAACTCGACCCCGGCGGCATCGGCAAAGGTTATGCCGTGGATCGCATGGTCGATGTGCTGAAAAGTAAGGGCGTCACCATCGCACTGGTGGCGGCTTCCGGCAGCAGCATCTACGGGCTGGGCGCGCCGCCCAACGAGCCGCGCGGCTGGCGCATTACCATCCGCGATCCCAAGAACGAGCGCAAGAGCGTGGCCGAGGTCTTTCTCAAGAACGAATCCATGTCCACTTCCGGCAGCTATGAGAAGTTTTTCGTCGCCGAGGGTCACGTTTACAGCCACATTATGGACCCCCGCACCGGCTATCCGGCGCCGGGTATGCTCTCGGTTTCTCTCATCACCCCGCGCACCATCGACAGCGAGGCTTGGGCGAAGCCGTATTTCATCAATGGCCGCCAATGGGCGGCGCAACATAATCCCCAAGGATTTCGCGCCTTTTTTTGCGAAGACAGGACGGAACAGCCATGCGCGTGGCTCCCATGACAAGCCGCTTTTTGGATGCGTGCAAGCGCAGACCCACCGATGTTCGCCCAGTATGGTTCATGCGTCAGGCCGGCCGCTATTTGCGCCAGTACCGCGAGATCCGGTCGAAGCACGGCATCCTCGAAATCTGCAAGCGCCCGGATCTGGCCGCCGCGGTTACCTTGCAGCCGGTGGAAATCCTGGACGTGGATGCCGCCATTATTTTTGCCGACCTGCTGCTGCCCGTGGAGCCTATGGGTTTGAAACTCCGCTTTGCCACCGGCGAAGGCCCGCGGATCGATAATCCGGTACACACGAATTCCGACGTGGATAGCCTCTCCACCGCGAATACGGACGATCTGGGCTATGTGGGAGAAGCAATCCAGAACGTAGTGCGCGCTCTGGCGGGAAAGGTCCCGGTGATTGGCTTCGTCGGCGCGCCGTTTACGCTGGCCAGTTACATGATCGAAGGCGGCGCATCGCGCAATTACATCCGTACCAAGCGCATGATGTATTCGGACGAGATCTTGTGGCGCCGGCTGATGGGCAAGATCGTGGACGTGCAGGCCCCTTTCGCCAGCTTGCAGGTAAGCGCCGGCGCGCGCTGTATCCAGGTTTTCGATAGCTGGGTGGGCGCGCTGGGCCCGGACGATTACGTGCGTTTCGTGCAGCCGTATTCGCGCGCGCTGATCGAACGCATCCGCGCCACCGGCGTACCGGTGATCCACTTCGGGACGGGCGCATCGGGCTTCTTCCGCGAGTTGCACGCCGCCGGCGGCGACGTGATGGGAGTAGATTGGCGCGTCAACATCGACCAGGCGTGGACGGACATCAGCTATCGCTCGGCGGTGCAGGGCAATCTGGATCCGGTGGCGCTGTTCGCCCCGCTGCCGGAGCTGAAGATGAAGATCGCCGAACTGCTGAAGCGCACCGGCACACGCCCGGGACATATTTTCAACGTAGGCCACGGCATTTTGCCCGAAACCCCGGTTGAGAACGTGAAGGCCTGCGTGGAGATGGTGCGCGAGTTCCGGCCATAGGCGTCGCCTCATGCCGAAGATCGGGTCTGGAGACCCTCCGCAGGCGTAGACGCCTGCCCCACCATCGGCTGGTATGATGAAAGTTCCCCGCCATGATCGTGGAGGCCCATGTCGCCCTGTTTGACTCGATTTCCCTGGATGGCGGCGTCACGCTGGCGCCGGTCGAAGTGGCGTACGAAACCTACGGCTCGCTGAATTCCCAGAAAAGCAACGCCATCCTGATTCTGCACGCGTTCTCGGGCGACGCGCATGCCGCCGGCATCAGTCCCGAAACCGGCAAGCCGGGCTGGTGGGACAACATGATCGGCCCCGGCAAGGCGTTCGACACCAACAAGTACTTCGTCATCTGTTCAAACGTGCTCGGCGGATGCCGCGGCACCACCGGGCCTGCCTCCATCAATCCCGCATCGGGCTGTCCGTACGCCATGTCCTTTCCGGTAATCACCATCCGCGATATGGTGCGGCTGCAGAAGATGCTGATCGATCACCTGGGCATCCCGCGGCTGCTCAGCCTTTCGGGCGGATCGATGGGCGGGATGCAGGCGCTTGAATGGGCCGTATCATATCCCGAATCGGTAGTCTCCGCCATTCCGATCGCCGCCACCGCGCGGCACAGCGCGCAGCAGATCGCCTTCAACGAAGTGGGCCGCCAGGCCATCATCGCCGATCTCGACTGGAGCGAGGGCAATTACTACGGCGGGAAACCTCCCGCGCGCGGACTGGCGGTGGCGCGCATGGTCGGTCACATCACTTACATGAGCGACGACTCCATGCGCGAGAAGTTCGGGAGGCGTCTGCGCGGCAAGAACAGCTTCGGCTTCGACTTCGACGTGGATTTCGAAGTGGAAAGCTACTTGCGATACCGCGGTCACGAGTTCGTCAGCCGGTTCGACGCAAATTCGTATCTGTACATCACCAAGGCCATGGACTATTTCGATCTCTCGAGCGGCAGCGGCTCCCTGGCCGCCGCATTCGAGCGCGCCACGGCCCGTTTTCTGGTGATCAGTTTTAGCTCGGACTGGCTTTACCCCAGCTATCAATCACAGGAGATCGTGCGCGCGCTGCGCAGCCGTAACGTGGACGTGGCCTATTGCGAACTGCCTTCCAACTACGGCCACGATGCGTTTCTGGTAGACGTCGGCGAGCAGACCGAATTGGTGCGCGGCTTCCTGGCCAGCACCTATGAAAAGGTGGCCGGATGACCACCGCCGCTTCCCACTCGCATGGCAAGCCCTTCGTGGGCGAGTTGCTGGGGCGTAGCGATTATGCCATCATCGGCGAAATCGTCGAGCCGGGCGCCAAGGTGCTGGACCTGGGCTGCGGCGAGGGCGAGTTGCTGCAATGGCTGGCGGAGAACAAGGGCGTGGATGCGCGCGGCGTGGAGATTTCGGGAGCCAAGGTACAGCGCGCCATCGCCCGCGGCGTCTCCGTGTATCAGGGCGATATCGATCACGGATTAGTGGACTATCCGGACCAGGCATTCGACTACGTGATCCTGAGCCAGACGCTTCAGGAGACGCGCCAACCTTTGCAGGTGCTGCGCGAGATGCTGCGCGTGGGACGGCGGGCGATCGTGGCGTTTCCCAACTTCGGCCATTGGCGCGTGCGGCTCTCGATGCTCACCACCGGCCGCGCGCCCAAAACCCGCCTCTTTCCCTACGATTGGTACGATTCGCCGAATATCCATTTCCTGACCGTGGATGATTTCGAGCAACTCGCGCGCCAGGAAGGGCTGGGCGTCGAGCGCCGGTTCTTCCTGGATGGGCAGCGGACCGTCGCCACCTTGCCCAATCTGCGCGCTGAAGTGGCTGTTTATCTAGTGCGGCGATAGGCGCGGGTTAGGCCGTAGTCGCGCGACGCTTAATTCAACCACTCAGCGGGCTCGATGCCACTGCCCTCGATGATCGCTCTCATAGTTCCGAGCGGAAGCACGCGGCCGTGATGATGAGCAACGATGACTTGCTTTCCAGTGACTGGTCCGAAGAGAGTCTCGGCGTCCCGCGTTTACCCAACCGTAACCTCAAAGAGCTTCGCGTCTTCGGGCAAATTGATGTCTCCGGGCATCAGGTAGAGCTCTATGGCCTCTCGAATATTCGCTCTGGCTTCCGCCTCGGTTTCTCCAGCAGAGGCGCATCCGGGGAGTTCCGGGCAGACGGCAGAGTAATCGCCTGTCTCGGGATCATGTTCCACAACGACCCTGAATGTCATATCCACAGTATAGTGCGAGCACGCAATCGCTGTGCGCAGCTAGCTTTTCACCACTGCCCGCCCTGGCGCGGCGACGCCCGTACGGCGCGCTCGAAGGCCCAACTGCGGATGTGATTGATCTGCTCCTTCATGGTGCGCGAGAGCGGCACAATACTCACCGCCACGCTGAGCAGATCGTCTTCGTGAATCTCGCGGTCCGCCAGCTTCGCTTTGGTTAGCGCGGACACCACACATTGTTCGATCTCGGCGCCGGTCCAGCCGATGGTGAACTCCGTCAGTTGCGCCAGGTTGAAGCGCGCCGGATCGACGCCGCGGCGGTTGAGGTGGATCTTGAAGACCTCGATACGTTCGTCGTCCAGGGGCAAGTCGACGAAAAACACTTCGTCGAAGCGGCCTTTGCGGATCATCTCGGCGGGCAGCAAGTCGATCCGGTTGGCGGTGGCGGCCACGAACAGGCCGCGCGATTTTTCCTGCATCCAGGTGAGGAAAAAGGCGAAGATGCGGCCCTGCTCGCCTCCGGATTCGGTAGAGGTGATGCCCATCTCGATCTCGTCGAACCACAGGACGGCGGGCGCCATGTCTTCCAGCATCTTGCAGGCGGCTACAAAGGCGCCTTCCGGCTTGCCATGCCGTCCGGAAAAGATTTCGATCATGTCGATGCGGTAGAGCGGCAGCCCGAAGTACGAGGCGATCGCTTTCACCGACAGACTTTTGCCGCAGCCCGGGATGCCCATCATCAGCAGCCCCTTGGGCGCGATGTCGGCGCTGAGCGTGTCGCGCATTTGAAAGAGTTTGCGGCGCTCGATCAGCCATTTCTTCAATCCTTCGAGTCCGCCGATCTGACCCATATTGCCGCCCTCGGCGATGAACTCGACGGTGCCGCTACGATTGACCAGGAGGCGCTTTTCTTCAAGCAATGCCGGTATGGATTCCGGTCCAAGCTGGGGACTGGCTGCCAGGGCGCGGCGCAGCGCGTAGCGGGCTTCATCGAGCGTGAGCCCCTGCAGGGATCGCGCCAACTGGTTCAGATTCGCCTCGCTGGTGTCGGGCGGGGCGCCGGAAGCTGGAGTTTGCGCCAATTCGTCGCGGAGGAAGTCGACCAGTTCCACCAGATCGGGTGGGCGCAGTTCCAGATAAAGCAGGCTGCGTTCCACCTCTTCCGGAATGGAGCGTACCGGTGAACTGATGACGATGAACTTACGCTCGTCACGGCAGCTCTCGTAGAGATCGCGCAAACGCCGGCGGGTCTCCGCGGACTCGCGCAGTGGCTCGTGAAAGTCCTTCAGATGAAAGATTGCCGCGCCTTTGTAGGCCGCGATGAAGTCCAACGCGGCGCGCGGGGATTCGGTACCGGCCTGGGTGGCTTCCCCGTCGCGATGCATGCCCTCGGTGAGGCTCCAGATCCAAACCGGCGTGGGCGTGGATGCGAAATGAACGCTCACTTCGCGCAGCACCCTGGCGACGCGCTGCTCTTCGGAGGAGCGGATATAGGTGAGCGGCCGTCCGGACTCGAAGACTTCCCGCAGCATCTTGGCTGCACGGCTTTCCTGTTCAATGGGCATGCGAAGCGGAGCGTCCTCCATCTTATAAAGACGTATGTTTCATCTGGAAAGACGTTGCGCTTGACACCGGAATAGCATCCTGCAAAAATAGGGTACAGGCGAACAAAAAGCGAATATGGAAGCTGTGGCGCTGGGCCGGAATTTCGAATTCAAGGTGAGCGCGCAGCAGTATTGCCCGACCGGCGTAGCCGAGGTGGATGCATTGGCCGGCGGCTTGCCGCAGGGATGTTTGACGGAGGTCTACGGCCCCGCATCCTCCGGACGCACCAGCCTGATGCTGGCGGCCCTGGCGAAATCCACCGGCAGCGAAAATGTATGCGCGCTGGTGGATACCAACGACGCATTCGATCCCGCATCGGCCGCGGCGGCCGGCGTGCGGCTGGAGCGGCTCTTGTGGGTACGCTGCGGCGGCCGCGCCGAACACGCCTTGAAAGCCGCGGATCTGCTGGTGCAGGGCGGCGGGTTCGGCCTGGTGGTGATGGATCTTGCGGATACTCCGTCCATCGCCGCGCGTCGCATTTCCATGACTTCCTGGTTCCGCCTGCGACGCGCCGTGGAGCATACGCCCACGGTGTTGCTGGTGCTGGAGCAGCAGCCGCATGCCAAGACCTGCGCATCGCTCGCGTTGGAGATGCGGCGCGAGCGGGCAGCGTGGTCCGGTGAGCCGGGATGCTCACGATTGCTGCGCGGCATCCGCGTACATGTGGACCGGCGCAAGCCCGTGCCGGCCCTCGTGGCATCTTTTGAATCGCGTGGGTAGGCCGGTATGTTTGCAGCCATCCATGCCACCCCTGGCGATTCCGAAAAGCTGCTGCGTCTGGCGCAGGAATTTTCGCCCCAAGTGGAGCAAACCGCTGGGGACACCGTAGCGCTGGATGCCGACGGACTGGAGCGTATCCACGGATTGCCGCAGGAAATCGCGGCAGCCCTGGCGCGGCGCGCGGCGCAACGCGGCATCCAAGCCAGCGTGGCAATCGCGGCCAACCTGGATACGGCGGTGCATGCGGCGCGTGGGTTCCCGGGTGTGAGCGTGGTCCCCTACGGCGATGAAGCCAAATATCTGGGCAGCCTCCCGCTCACGGTGCTGGCTCCTACGCCGGATATGCAGGAAACGCTGGAGCGTTGGGGCATACGGCGGTTCCGCGATCTGGCCGCGCTGCCGGAACTGGGTCTGGCGGAGCGGCTCGGTCCGGAAGGCTTGCGTTTGCACAGGCTGGCGCGCGGTGCGGGCGACCGGCCGCTGGTACCGGTTTTAGAACCGCCGTGCTTTGCGGAAGAGGCGGAACTGGATTACCCGGTGGAGTTGCTGGAGCCGTTACTGTTCGTGCTGGCCCAGTTGTTGAGCGGCCTGCGCGCGCGGCTGGTTTCGCACGGCCTGGCTACCAACGAATTGCGCTTGCGGTTGCACCTGGAAAATCGGGGCGAACACACGCGCACGCTGCGCTTCCCCGTCCCCATGCTGGACACCAAGGCATTCTTGAAGCTGCTCGATTTGGATCTGGGCGCGCATCCGCCGCCATCGCCGGTGGTGAAAGTATGGCTGGAAGCCGAACCGGCCAAGCCACGCGCCGCGCAGACCGGCTTATTTATCCCCCTTTCGCCCGAGCCGGAAAAACTGGAACTGACGTTAGCGCGCTTGAAATCATTGGTAGGCGAAACCAACGTGGGATCGCCAAGGCTGCTCGACACCCATCGTCCAGGAGCATTCCAAATGCTGGCACGACCGTTGGCCCCCTCGCCCCATCTCCCCTTCTCCTCGGCGCTTCCGCTGCGCGCCATCCGCCCTCCGCGAGCCGCCCGCGTGCAGATGGCCTCCGGACAACCCGTGCATGTACAGGCGGAAGGCGTGCGTGGGCACGTAGTTTCGTCCGCTGGGCCCTGGCGCACTTCAGGGGATTGGTGGACCCACGATCCCTGGGCGCGCGACGAATGGGATGTCGCATTGAGCGACGGCGCGCTCTACCGGATTTATAGCGAGCAGGGGCGCTGGTTTTTGGAGGGCAGTTATGACTGAGAAAGGGCGGCTGCAAGCCTGACCCACAATATGCCTGAACCTTATGTGGAGTTACACGCGCGTTCCGCCTTCAGCTTTTTGCAAGGTGCGTCACTGCCCGAGGATCTGGTATCCGCCGGCCACGATCTGGGCATTCCGGCGATGGCGCTGCTCGATCGCGATGGCGTGTATGGCGCGCCGCGCTTTCACCTGGCCGCGAAAAAAACGGGGATGCGCGCGCACATCGGCTCCGAAATCACCTGCACCAACGGCCGCCGCTATCCCTTGCTGTGCGAAAACCGCGCGGGCTACCGGAACCTGTGCCGCCTGGTCACGCGCATGAAATTGCGCGCAAAAAAAGGAGAAGGCGCCGCCACGCTGGAAGAAATCGCGGAGTTCGCGCAGGGATTGATCTGCTTAACGCCCCATATCGACGAAACGCTGGCGGGCATCTTCGGCCCGCGGAATCTTTATGCCGAATTGCAGAGACATATGGACCGCCACGAGGAAGCCCGCAATCGGGCCATCGTCGAAAAGGCGCGCCGTATGGGCATTCCGCTGGTGGCTACCAATGGCGTTTGCTACGCCCAACCACGGCAGCGCGAAGTGCTGGACGTGCTCACCTGCGTGCGTGAAAAAGTAACCCTGAAAACCGCCGGCCGGCTGCTTACCCCCAATGCGGAGCGTTACGTGAAATCCGGCGCGGAGATGGCGCGGCTGTTTGCCGATCTGCCGGAAGCCCTCGCGCACACCGCGGAAATATCCTCGCGCCTGGAATTCACGCTGGCGGACCTGGGCTACGAATTTCCGCGTTATCCGGTGCCGGAAGGCGAGACTATGGCTTCGTTTCTGCGCAAACGCACGGATGAAGGCGCGCGGCGCCGCTACCATCCCTATCACGACAAAGCGCAGCGGCAAATCGCGCGCGAGCTGGCGCTGATCGAAAAGCTGGCACTGGACGGCTATTTTCTGATCGTTTGGGACCTCGTGAATTTCTGCCGGGACCACGGCATCCTGGCGCAAGGGCGCGGATCGGCGGCCAACAGCGCGGTTTGCTATGCGCTGGGGATCACAGCGGTGGACCCGGTGGGTATGGATTTGCTATTCGAACGCTTCCTTTCCGAGGAACGCGGCGAATGGCCGGATATCGACCTGGATCTGCCCAGCGGCGATCAGCGCGAGCGCGCCATCCAGTATGTATACGAGCGCTACGGCAAGCTGGGCGCAGCCATGACGGCCAACGTGATTACCTATCGCGGGAAATCCGCGGCGCGCGAGGTGGGCAAGGCGCTGGGCTTCGAACTGGTGACGCTCGATCGTCTCTCGAGCCTGGTGCGGGCGTGGGAATGGAAGGATCCCAGCGACACGCCCGAGCGGCATTTTCGCGATGCCGATCTGGACCTTGCCAATCCGCGCGTACGCAAATTTCTGGAACTCTACCAGGCCGTGCAGGATCTGCCGCGGCACCTGGGACAGCATTCCGGCGGCATGGTGATCTGCCAGGGGCAATTGGATTCCGTGGTCCCGCTGGAACCGGCCACCATGCCCGGCCGCGTAGTGGTTCAGTGGGACAAGGAAGATTGCGCCGACCTAGGCATCATCAAGGTGGATCTGCTGGGGCTGGGAATGTTGGCGGCCATCGAGGAGTGCCTGGTGCACATCCGCGAATCGTACGGCGAAGAAGTGGACCTGGCGCATTTGCCGGCGGACGACCCGGCGGTGTACGGCGCGCTGCAAAAGGCGGACACCATCGGCATGTTCCAGGTGGAGAGCCGCGCGCAGATGTCATGCCTGCCGCGGCTGCGGCCGGCGCGCTTCTACGACATCGTGGTGCAGGTGGCCATCATCCGGCCGGGACCCATCGTGGGCAAGATGGTGCATCCTTATTTGCGGCGGCGGCAGGGACGGGAGCGGCCCGACTGCCTGCATCCGTCGCTCGAGCCGGTGCTGCAGCGGACGCTGGGCGTGCCGCTATTTCAGGAGCAGTTGCTGCGCGTGGCCATGATCGCGGCGGGATTCACGGGCGGACAGGCGGAGGAGTTGCGGCGCGCCATGGGTTTCAAACGGTCCGAGAAGCGCATGCGGGACATCGAGACGAAGCTGCGCGCGGGCATGGACCGTAACGGCATCCACGGCACTGTGCAAGACCAGATCGTGCTGTCCATCACCTCGTTTGCGCTGTACGGATTTCCGGAATCGCACGCGGCCAGTTTCGCGATGATCGCCTATGCCAGCGCTTATTTGAAATGTCATTATCTGGCGGCGTTCACGGCCGCGCTGCTGAACAATCAGCCGATGGGCTTCTATCACCCGTCGATTCTGATAAAGGATGCACAACGCCACGGCCTGCGAGTGCTGCCGGTAGATGTAACGAAGTCCGGTTGGTTGTGCACCATAGAAATTGTGGGGCAGGCGTCTACGCCTGCAGCGGGTCTCCAGACCCGCCCTCTTCGTCTCGGTTTCCGCTACGTCCGAGGCCTGCGCCAACCCGTAGCCGAAGCGATCGTGCGCGCGCGAACCGAGCGGCCGTTCACCAGTATAGACGACTTGGCTCTACGCGTCCCGGAACTGCGCAAAGACGAAATGAAAATGCTGGCGGAAGTGGGCGCGCTGAATCCGCTGCAGCAAATCCACCGGCGCGATGCGCTGTGGATGGCGGAGCGCGCGGTGCGGCCGGTCGGTCCATTACTGGAGCAGATGGAACCTGCCGAGGGTGTTTCGCCGCTGGCGCGCATGACGGTCGAAGAGCGGCTGACATCCGATTTCCGAGGCACGGGAGTCACTATCGGCCGGCATCCAATGGCTTACCGGCGGACAGAGATGCAGGCGTTGGGAGTGACTCCGGCGGCGTACCTCGCGCGTGTTCCGAATGGCCGGTTAGTGCGCATTGCGGGATCGGTGATCGTGCGGCAGCGGCCCGGAACGGCGAAGGGTTTCGTGTTCTTAAGCATGGAAGACGAAACCGGGGTGATGAACGCCATCATTGAGCCGGGCACTTATGACCGCTATAAATTGGTGGTAGTGGGCGAGTCATTTTTGTTGATCGACGGCGTGCTGCAGAATCAGGATGGCGTGATTTCGGTGAAGGTGGGACGGGTGGAAGCGCTACCGGCGGGCGCGGCGGCGGAGTCTCACAATTTTCATTGAACGAAGATATGGGCGATGCCTACACCAGTTCTATCCTTACCCGCCGCCCGACCATCGCAGCCGCCCGCTGCAGGCTGCCTAGCGTAATGTCGTTCTTAGGATCGAGGATGCGGTCAACCTGAGTGCGGCTCGTCTTAAGCATCGCCGCCATCTTGTTCTTGGAGATGTTCTTTTTCTTCATGGCCTCGGTGAGTTGCCACGCGACGACCTCTTTCACCGCTTGTGCTTGCGCCTCCTCGAAGATGCCCTCCTCCTTGAGGAGGTCGTCAATGCTGGAACCCATATTCTTTTTGCTCATCGCTCCAACTCCTTCTGGCGCTTGCGCGCCGTTGCCAAATCCGCAGCAGGGGTGTTCCGCGTTCTTGATGAAGCCGTGCAACGCGACCAAGCGCTCGCGGCAAAGGCAGAGCAGGACGCGTGCCGTCCGTTCGGTAGATAGATCCGTACGGACTTCCCATAACCCGCCTCCCATTGGGCGGCATAGCGGCATGCCCACGGGCCATCGCCATTGCGCTCGGAGCAGGTCCCTTCCTATAGCCTGGCGCTCGGCTTCATCCAACCCTTTCAGCCACTCCCGCACCGGTTCGCCGCCTGCCGCCGTGCGGTAAAAAATCAGCGGGACTTTTTGTGGCTGTTGGTCGTCAGTCATACGGCTGACCCGGCTCCTGGATTGTACCATAAAAGGTGCATGACGGGAGTGAACCGGAAGGCGATCCGGCCGCGTTATTTCGGCACCTCTGCCCAAATGTGGATGAACCTTCAGTCGAAATACGACTTAGCCGTGGCTGAAGATGCGCTCAGAAAACGAATCGAACGTGAGGTTCTGCCGCTCTCGGCTTAAGACACCGTCGCCGGTCCCGGTGCCCATCCGCGAACACGGAATTCCATAATCAGACAATATAGTACTATTATCTGATTAGAAGGGCGCGGAATTGCATTGGCCCGTGGCATGCCACGCACTCCCTTTGTCATGAGACCGTTTCAGCCGTTCTGGCAAGACATCCGGATGGCCATCCGCATATTGCGGAAGAGTCCCGCGGCGACGGGTCTTTCCATCCTTTCGATTGCTTTAGGTATCGGGCTCACCACCGGAGTCTTCAGCCTGGGCGACGCCCTGTTGCTGCGGCCCTTCCCCTTCGCACGGCCCGGCGAGGTTTTCCAGGTACTCTCGATGGGGGACGACGGCCGGCAATTCCTCCATGGCTGGGACGATTATCGGGACATGGCTCGCGCGGGAGCCGGCATGCTGGATATGGCCGCTTACCAGGGACGCGGCGTGATGCTGGCCGAGGGCGATGCCACCGAGGCGGTACTGGCGAATCCGGTCACGCCGAACTTCTTCACGTTCTTAGGCGTACGGGCGGAGTTAGGCCGCGCTACGGTCGATTCCACGGCTGGCCGGCCGGGATTTGTGATGGGCCACCGGCTGTGGCAGAGGCGTTTCGGCGGCGATCCAAAGGTTGTGGGAAAGACCGTCATGCTGAACGGGAAAGCCCTGGTAGTCAATGGTGTGATGCCGGCGCAGTTCACCGGCCTGCAACGCACCGTGGCGTTTGACGTGTTTGTGGGCATGCATACCTGGTTCGACGTCCTGGGCCATGCCGAGGAGAAGCAAGGGCGTGACGGACAGTTCGAATTCGTGGCGCGGTTGAAGCCGGGCGTAACACCGGAACACGCGGCAGCGCTGCTGGATGCCGCGATTCGCGGTCCTGGGAAGCACAAGCCGGCTCCGGCGGGCAGCGCCGGAACCTGGCTGGAAAGACCATTCGCACCGGGATGGAAGTCCGGACTGCTCTACGGCGGCGGCCTGGCGCTGGTTCTGGGCCTGGTGCTGTTCGTGGCCTGCGTGAACGTGGCGCAGTTGCGGCTGGCGCAAGCCGAAACGCGCAAGAAGGAACTGGGCATCCAAATGGCCCTGGGTGCCGGACCTGGCCGTATCACGCGGCAACTGCTCACCGAAACCGCCGTCGTGAGCGCCGCGGGCGCGGCTCTGGGCCTGTTCCTGGCGCAGGTCTTCATCGACAGAGTCACCGCGTTTGTGGCCACTTCCGGACTTCCCCTGGATCTCGGAATCCGCCTGGATTACCGGGTGCTGGCGTTTACGCTGCTGGCCGCTACCGCTTCGGTTTTCCTGGCCGGGCTGGCGCCGGCGCGCTACGCCGTGCGATTGGACGTGGCCGAAGTGTTGAAATCCGAGCAAGTTGTCGGCAACGTGCAGCGCGGCCGGCTGCGGAAAGCCTTCATCGCCGGACAAGTGGCAGTCAGCGTCATGCTGTTTGGCGTCGCCCTGTTATTCCTTCAAAGCTTCCGCAACGCCGCCGCGATTCATCCCGGACTCGACCCCAACAAGAAGCTGCTGGTCATGATGGTCGGCCCCGGTTGGGATTCGCGTATCACCTTCTGGTGCGAACAGGCCTGCGCGCGCCTGGCGGGCCTGCCCGGCGTACGTGGGGCGACTTTCGCGCGGCGCCTGCCACTGGCCGACTCGGGAGGCGGCGCCACGGTGCGCGTCGAGATGCCCGGCCGTGCGCCACTCGGTGTAGGGTTCAACAACGTCGCGGGGAATTATTTCGCCATGATGGGCACGCACGTACTTGCCGGCCGCGGGATCGATGCCAACGACCGGGAGGGCAGTCCACTGGTGATGGTGGCCTCCCAGCGATTTGAACGCCAGGTCTTCGGCGCCCGAAATCCGCTGGGCGAGTGGGTCTCTGTGGATGGAAAGAAGCGGCAGATCGTAGGGATCGCCGAGGATGCGCCTGCAAACGATTTGCACGAGGCGACCCAGCCCTTCCTGTATCTACCCTTTGCGCAGTCCGTGCAGGGCGATATTACGCTGCTGGTGGAAACCGCCCGCGAACCGGAGCGGCTCGAGCGGGCCGTCCGCCACGAGTTGAAGCAGTTCGATTCCCGGGTTACCGTCTACCAGTCAATGACGTTGCGCGAGCATATGCAGCATGCCCTGCTGAACGACCGGTTTATGGCCGGCCTGAGCACCTCCATGGGAATATTCGGATTCCTGCTCACCGGCGCCGGATTGTTCGCGGCCATCCAGTATGCGGTGAACCGGCGCACACGCGAGATCGGGCTGCGGGTAGCGCTGGGCGCGCGGCCATCCGAAATCCTGTGGATGGTGCTGGGCGAATCGTTGCGCATGGCGGCGTGGGGAATCGCCATCGGAATGGTTCTCCTGGCAGTGGCGGCATGGTGCGCACGATCGCTCGTGCTGGGGGTGCATCCGTTGAATCCCGCGGCGTACCTGGGCGGCAGCGCAGCAGCCGTAGCCATCGCCTTGTTGGCGGCATGGTGGCCGGCAGCCAGGGCTACCCGCGTCGATCCGATCTCCGCGCTGCGGTCGGAGTGAGCCTTATCTTACTGCGCGGCCACGAACGTCACGCACACCGGCGACATGACTTCGATTTTTCCTCCGGTGGGGGTCAGTCGGCCATTTTTCGGATTCACGCGGAACACCACCACGGTATTCGAATTCTGATTCGCGGCAAACAGATATGCGCCGGTGGGATCGAGCGCGAAGTTGCGCGGCTCTTTGCCCAAGGTGGGGACGTCTTCGATCAGCGTCAGCAGCCCTTTGGCCGGATCGATGGCATACACCGCGATGCTGTCGTGGCCGCGGTTTGAGCCGTATAGATACCGGCCCTTGGGATCGACCGCGATTTCAGCCGTGGAGTTCTCGCCTTTGAAATCCTTGGGCAGCGTGGAGATGGTCTGCAATTCGTGGAACGATCCTTTATCTCCGTCCCAATCGAACGCCGTGACGGTGTTGGCCAGTTCGCTGATCACATAGGCCCACCGTCCGTTGGGGTGCAGAGCGATATGGCGCGGCCCGGAGCCCGGCTTCAAGTGGCCGAAGGGCGGATCGTTAGCTGACAGTTTCCCTTTTTCGGGATCGTAGCGATAGACCAGCAGTTTGTCCAGCCCCAGGTCGGCCACCACGGCGAAGCGGTTATCGGGTGTCAGCACTATGTCATGCGCGTGCGGTTCGTGTTGCCGCTCGGGATTCACGCTGGAGCCCAGGTGCTGCACAAAGTCCGAAGCCTGGCCCAGCATTCCATCCGCGCCAAAAGGCAGCACCGCCACGCTGCCGCCGGTATAGTTAGCCACCAGGACGTGGCTTCCGGTCTTGTCCACCGTCAGATGACACGGGTCCGCGCCGCGCGATGCCACGGTATTCAGAGTACGAAGTTTCCCGGTATGCCGGTCGATCGCGAATGCACTGACCGATCCGCTCTTGGCGCCTTGATAATCTCCGATTTCATTTGCGGCGAATAGAAAACGCTGCGCGGGATCGGCCGCCAGGAACGAAGGGCTCACCGTCTCCGCCACGAGTTCAACCGGCGTCAGTTTGCCCGTGGACGGACGGAAGCGGCAGGCGTAAATGCCTTTGCTACCCTTGTCTGTATAAGTTCCAAAGTAGACCAGGTATTCACTGTGAGCCTTCGCCGCAGTCGCCAGGCGCACCGAAGGAAGCATGGCGGACAAAGCCAAGACAAGTACGCAAACATACCGATTGGATCGCATGCGTTCATGGTAATCGCATTGCACGGGTCGCGCGCAACTGCTGTCAAACCCGCGCGAACTGGTACTAAAGAGTAGCGTCTCAGCACGGGTGAAATCGGATACAATACTCTTATAGTCCCCCGCGGAATTCAGCGGAGAATAATTTATGCCAGAACGAACTATCCAAATCACGGAACTAATTCTGCGCGACGCCCACCAGAGCCTGATGGCCACGCGCATGGCCCTGGAAGACCTTGTGCCGGCTTGCGAAGATCTCGACAAAGCGGGATTTTGGTCGATTGAATGCTGGGGCGGCGCCACCTTCGATTCATGCATTCGCTTCTTGAACGAAGATCCCTGGGAGCGGCTGCGCACGTTTCGCAAGTTAATGCCCAACTCGCGTCTGCAAATGCTCTTGCGCGGTCAAAATCTGTTGGGCTACCGGCATTACGAAGACGAAGTCGTGCGGCGCTTTGTGGAGAAGGCCGCGGAAAACGGCATGGACGTATTCCGCGTATTCGATGCGCTGAACGATATCCGGAATTTGCGTACCTCGCTCAAAGCCGTGCGCGCTACCGGCAAGCACGCCCAAGGGACCATCTGCTACACCATCAGCCCCGAGCACACCATTCCGGCCTTTGTGACCATGGCCGAGCAACTCGTCGAGCTGGGCTGCAATTCCATTTGCATCAAAGACATGGCCGGGTTGCTGAAACCCGCCCCCGCCTACGAATTGGTGGAAGGCATCAAGTCCGCCTGCGGCGAAGAGACGCTGGTGCATGTGCATACGCACGCCACCACGGGCGTCACCCTGGTCAGTCTGATGAAAGCCATCGAAGCCGGCTGCGACATCGTAGATACCAGCATCAGCAGTCTTAGCCTGGGGCCCGGCCACAATCCGACCGAATCGCTCATCGAGATGCTGGAGGGCACCGGTTACCGCACCGTCGTGGACATGGAGCGTGTCCGTAAAGTGCGCGACTACTTTAATAAGGTCCGGCCGCGCTACAGCGAGTTCCTGACGGGGTTCAATGGCGTGGATACCGATATTTTCCGCAGCCAGATTCCGGGCGGCATGATTTCCAACATGGAAAGCCAACTGAAGCAGCAGGGCGCCGGCGACCGCCTGCAGGAAGTGTTGGAGGAAGTGCCCAACGTCAGGCGCGACGCAGGTTATCCGCCGCTGGTCACGCCTTCCAGTCAGATCGTGGGCACCCAGGCTGTGTTTAACGTGTTAATGGGACGTTACAAAGTGCTGACAGGTGAATTCGCCGATCTGATGCTGGGATATTACGGGAGTACTCTGGGCGTGAAGAATCCAGAGGTGATCAAAAAAGCTCTCCAGCATTCTAAGAAGGAACCGATCACAGGGCGGCCCGCCGATTTGCTACGTCCCGAGTGGGATCAGTTGCGCGCCGATGCCCTGGCGCTGAACGGATGCAACGGCAGCGATGAAGACGTGCTGACCTATGCCATGTTCCCTCAAGTAGCGCCTAAGTTCTTCCCGGCGCGCAGCCAGGGACCCAAGAACCTGAGCAAAGAGCCGGTCAAAGCGGCGCCCAAGCCCGCCCCGAAGCCTGCCGCGCCGGCGGCAGCCACGCCGGGCCAGTTGACCGAGGCGGTATCTTATGTAGTCACGCTGAACGGTAAGTCGCATAGTGTTACAGTGGCGCCCGCCTAGTAACCCGGATAAAGAATATGCCAGTCGCGGAACTAACCAATATGGGTATCGAAGCTAAGATTCAAGAGTTAGACGAAAAGCGTGCCCGCCTGATGGAGGGCGGCGGCAAGGAACGCATTGAGAAGCAGCATCAGTCGGGCAAGCTGACGGCCCGCGAGCGTATCGACCGTCTGATCGACGCCGCGAGCTTCCAGGAAATCGGCCTCTTCGCGAAGCATCACGCCGCGCTGTTCGGTATGGCGGACAAAGAATTGCCGGCCGATGGAGTCGTCACCGGCGCCGCCACCGTGGATGGCCGCCTCGTCCACCTGGCGAGCCAGGATTTCACCGTGGGCGGCGGCGCGGCGGGCGAAGTGCATAGCGAGAAGGTCGCCGAGATGATGCGCTACTCGCTCAAAACCGGATCGCCGTTCGTGTTCATCAACGACTCCGGCGGCGCGCGCGTGCAGGAAGGCATCAACAGCCTGGCGGGCTATGGGCGCGTATTCTACATGAACGTGATGCTCTCCGGCGTAGTGCCCCAGGTTTCGTTGATCTGCGGTCCATGCGCGGGCGGCGCGGCATACAGCCCGGCGTTGACTGACTTCATCATCCAGACCAAGGGCGCGCAGATGTTCATCACCGGGCCTTCGGTCATCAAGCAGGTCACCGGGGAGGTCGTGACACCGGACGAATTGGGCGGCCCGGCGGCGCAGATGACTTACTCGGGGGTGGTACACTTCATTGCCGAGAACGACGATGAGGCGGCCTTCATTTGCCGGCGGCTGCTCAGCTTCCTGCCCTCGAACAATCTGGAAGATCCTCCGCGGCAGCCGTACGATGGACCGCTCGATCCCGATCCGGCCGTCAACAACCTGGTTCCCGACGATGGCAAAGTAGCCTACGACATGCGCTCCGTGATCGCGGCGCTGCTCGACCAAGGCGATTTTCTGGAAGTGCAGTTGAGCTTTGCGCAGAACATCCTGATCGGCTTTGGCCGGATCGCCGGCCGCCCGGTGGGCGTCATCGCCAACCAGCCGGCCGTTCTGGCCGGCGCGCTGGATATCAATGCTTCGGACAAAGCCGCCCGCTTCATCCGTTTCTGCAACGCGTTCAACATCCCGCTGGTCACCCTGGTGGATGTGCCGGGCTTCATGCCCGGTGTGCAGCAGGAATACGGCGGCATCATCCGGCATGGCGCGAAGCTCCTTTTTGCTTACTCGGCTGCCACCGTGCCCAAAGTCACGGTGATCGTGCGCAAAGCCTACGGCGGCGCGTACCTGGCGATGTGCGGCAAGGATCTGGGCGCCGATCGCGTAGTGGCGTGGCCCACTGCGCAAATCGCCGTGATGGGCGCCGAAGGCGCCGTCGAAGTCGTTTTCAGGAAAGAGATCAACGAAGCCAAAGATAAGGAAGCCAAGAAGGAACGCCGCAAGGAACTGATCGACCTCTACCGGAATACCTTTTCGAATCCATACGTAGCGGGCGGAACGCGGCTGGTCAACGACATCATTGAACCGGCCCAGACGCGACGCTATTTAGCCCTCGCTCTCGAAGCCCTGCAAACCAAGCGGGAATTGCGGCCAGCCAAGAAACACGGGCTGATGCCGTTATAAGAACAGGCTTCGGCCTGTCGGGAAGAATCTATGGGTACATTACTATTGCCGCTGGGCATCTTCGCGGGTTGGATAGCGGGCGCTGCCATGTCGCGCCGCATGATCCGGAGTGAAGTGCAGCGGCTGGAATCTCTGATTGAGAGCGGCAACCGAAAGAGCGCGCCGGCGCCCGCGGCGATTGTTCCTCCGCCCGCGCCAGTGATCGCGGCGGCTGTTCCCAAGCCTCCCGAACCGGCGGTGGCCGAGGAAGTTTCCCCGGAAATCATCATGGTTCTAACCGCCGCGGTTGCGGCTTTTCTAGGCAAGCGGGCCCGCATCCGGGGAGCCCGGCTGGTGCGTACCGCGCCATCCAGCGCATGGGCGCAACAAGGCCGCGTATTTGTTCAGGCATCACACAATTTGGGGGTCATGCACGGGCGATGAAGCTGCGAATCACAGTAGACCAAAAGACCTACGAAGTAGATGTTGAAGTCGCGGAAGACGATCGCGCGCCGGCTGGCCAGTCGCATGCCTACATCCCGGCGGCGCCGACAGCGCTGCCATCCGCGCCGCCCATGCCGCGCGCCGCGGCGCCTGAGAGCCAGGTTGCGGAAGATAAGGTTTGCCGCAGCCCCGTTGCGGGCGTGGTGGTGCGGGTGAATGCCCAAGCCGGCCAGCAGATACAGGCCAACGATCCGATTCTGGTGCTGGAAGCCATGAAAATGGAGACGAACATCACTTCGCCGCTAGCCGGCAAAGTCAAATCCATTAATGCCGGGGTGGGCGACGGCGTGCAGGTCGGGCAGGTGCTGGTCGAATTCGAATAAGTTATGAGTGACGATCTATCTAACATTCCTGGTTTTCAGTTTGTGGACCACGTAGCCATCGCGGTACGCCAAGGTGAACTGGATGCGCAGGTGAAGCAGTATGGTCTGCTGGGCTTCCGCGAGATCCATCGCGAGGAAGTCTACGGCGGCGACCAGGTGCGCGAGGCGCTGCTGCAAGTCGGCGAAGGTCCCAACCTGGTTCAATTGCTGGAGCCGCTCGGGCCCGATTCGCCGGTGCAAAAACTAATCGATAAGAATGGCGGACGGGGCGGTCTGGCCCATGTGGCTTTCCGCGTGCGCAACGCCCAGGCTGCGTTTCAATATATGAAGGAGGCGGCCTTCCAGTTGATCGACAAAGCACCGCGTCCCGGTTCGCGCGGCACCACCGTATTTTTCGTCCATCCGAAATCGCTGGGCGTTCTGATCGAGATCGTGGAGGACCCCAGATCATGAGCGACGCCCTGAGCGACACTCTCACCTTAGCGGAATTCCCGCCGGTTTCCACCGCGGAATGGGATGCGGTGGTTCTCAAGGATCAAAAAGGCATTGCGCCCAAGTCGAAACTGTTTTATCGCGCGGATGATCTGGTCGGGCTGGAGTACCTGAATTCAACACCCGGAGAGTTTCCCTTCACGCGCGGCACGCGGACCGAAAATCGCTGGAAGATTCGCGAAGTGGTGTACAACACCCGCGAGGCGCATGCGGCGCTCGATGCGGGAGCGGATGAAATCCGCTTCGTGCTCGGTGACCAGAACATTCTGGAAGTGATCGGGAAACTGCCGCGCTGCGCCGTCCATTTCGACACCAACGGCGACACCCCCGCGGAAGTGCTCCGGACGCTCGTGGAGGCTGAGCCCCAGTCTCTCGCAAACATCGAATCGGGCTCCATCGACTACACCCCCTTGCCGGATTTCGATCAAGCGGCCCGGCTTCTGGCCGCCCTGGCTATCCCGCGGTTCCGCCCGATAACGATCCGGGCTTACTTGCAGTTCTCGGGCATGGGCGCCACGCCGGTCCAGCAGGTCGCTTTTGCGTTGGCCGAAGGCGCGGAAATCATCGCGCAACTCACTGATCGCGGGTTCACGGTAGATCAAGCCGCCCAATGGCTCGCATTCGAATTCGATGCCGGGTCGAACTATTTTCTCGAAATTGCAAAGTTTCGTGCGGCCCGCACGCTTTGGGCCCGCATCGTAGAGAGCTTTGGCCCCGCCGATACCGGTGCCGGTAAGATGACGGTTTGCGCCCACACATCCTATTTGACACAGACCATCTACGATCCTTACGTGAATGTCCTGCGCGCCACGACTGAAGCAATGGCCGCGGCCATCGGCGGCGCGGATTCCATCGAAGTGGGCGCCTTCGATCGCACCTACCGCGAGCCAGACGAAGCCAGCCGGCGGCTGGCGCGCAACACGCAATTGATCTTGCGCCGGGAATCCGGCCTCGACCGCAGCGTGGATGCCGCGGGGGGCTCGTATTACCTGGAAACCCTGACGGATTCATTCGCGTGCGAAACCTGGGCACTGTTTCAGAAAGTGGAAGCGGCGGGCGGATTCATGCGGTATTCCGGCGCCATCTCCGATGACATAGGCAAGGCTCATGCGGAGCGTGAATTGGCCGTCGGCACGCGGCGCATTGCCATTGTCGGCACCAACCAATATCCCAATCTCGACGAGCGCATGCTGCCGAAGCTCGAGCGGGAGAGCATCGACGCGCGCTACGCGCGCATCTTTGAACAAATCCGTCTGCGTACGGAGCGGCATGCCGCCCGCACCGGGCACACGCCTCTCTTCCTGCTGCTCGAAGCCGGCGACGTGAAGATGCGCAAGGCCCGTTCCGGATTCATCGCGAACTTCTTCGGCTGCGCGGGATTCGAAATCCGGATTTCGGGCGAACTCACGGGCGATCCAGACGTGGTGGTACTCTGCAGCTCGGACCCCGAATACGCCGCCCTGGCGCCGCGCGTGATTCAGGAGTTACGCGCCGCCGGCAAAACCACGCCGGTAATCGTGGCCGGTAATCCCGCGGATTCCATCGAGACATTGAAACAGGCCGGCGTGGCGGATTTCGTGCACGCCCGCAGCAACGCGGCCGCAGTCCTGCGCGCCTGGCAGGAGCGCCTGGGGGTGAGAGACTAGCCATGCGTCCCGATTTTTCAAACATCGACTACAAAGGCGCGCCCGCCGCGCCCGACGCCTCACCGGCCGAAGCCCCACCCTCCGGGTCGGAATGGTTCGCTCCGGAACATATCGCCATCCAGCCGTGGTACACGGGTGCGGATCTGGAAGGTATGGAGCACCTGGCCTACGCGGCCGGCCTGCCGCCCTATTTGCGCGGCCCGTATTCCACCATGTACTCCCGCCAGCCCTGGACCATTCGGCAATACGCGGGATTCTCTACAGCCGAGGAATCCAACGCCTTCTACCGGCGCAATCTTGCGGCCGGCCAGAAGGGTCTTTCAGTGGCCTTCGACCTGCCCACGCATCGCGGCTACGATTCGGATCACGAGCGCGTGGTCGGAGACGTCGGCAAGGCCGGCGTAGCCATCGATTCCGTGCTGGACATGAAGATCCTCTTCGACCAGATTCCGCTCGACCAGATGTCCGTGTCCATGACCATGAACGGCGCCGTGCTGCCCATCATGGCCTTCTACATCGTGGCCGCCGAAGAGCAGGGCGTGTCTCCGGAGAAGCTCAGCGGCACGATTCAGAACGACATTCTGAAAGAATTCATGGTCCGCAACACCTACATCTATCCGCCGGAAGGCTCCATGCGGATCATCGGCGATATCTTCCGCTACACCTCGCAGAAGATGCCGAAATTCAACTGCATTAGCGTTAGCGGCTATCATATGCAGGAGGCCGGCGCCACCGCCGACCTGGAACTGGCCTACACGTTGGCCGATGGTCTTGAATACCTGCGCACAGGCATTCGCGCCGGCCTGGATATCGACAGCTTCGCGCCGCGCATCTCTTTTTTCTGGGGCATCGGCATGAACCATTTCATGGAGATCGCCAAAATGCGGGCCGCGCGCGTGCTTTGGGCCAAGCTAGTCAAGCAACTGAATCCGAAAAACCCGAAATCCATGGTGCTGCGCACACACTGCCAGACCTCCGGCTGGAGCCTCACCGCGCAGGATCCGTTCAATAACGTGGTGCGTACCGCCGTGGAGGCGCTGGCCGCCGCGCTGGGCCACACCCAATCCCTGCACACCAACGCGCTCGATGAAGCGCTGGCCCTCCCCACCGATTTCTCGGCGCGCATCGCCCGCAATACGCAGATCTACCTGCAGGAGGAAACCGGCATCACCAAAGTCGTCGACCCCTGGGGTGGCTCGTATTATGTCGAGAAATTGACTCATGAATTGATGCATCGCGGCTGGCAGCTCATCCAGGAAGTGGAGCAATTGGGCGGCATGGCCAAGGCTATCGAAACCGGCCTGCCCAAGATGCGCATCGAGGAAGCTGCCGCGCGCAAGCAGGCGCGCATCGATTCCGGCCGGGATATCATCGTGGGCGTTAACGCCTACCAGCCCGAATCCGAGGCCGCCCTCGACGTCCGTGTCGTGGACAACACCGCGGTGCGCATCTCGCAGCTCGCGCGGCTCGAGGAAGCCCGCCGCACCCGCGACGTGGTGGCGGTGCAGGAAGCGCTCGCCGCCCTCACCCGCTGCGCCGAAACCGGCGAGGGCAATCTGCTCGATCTGGCCGTGGCCGCCGCCCGCCAACGCGCCACCCTGGGTGAGATTTCCACGGCGCTCGAACGCGTGTGGGGCCGCTACCAGGCTGTCACCCGGACCATTTCCGGCGTATACTCGGCGGAGAGCCAGATGGACGAAAACTTTCAAAAAGCGCGCCAGATGGCGGATGAATTTGCCGCCGCCGAAGGCCGCCGCCCGCGCCTGCTGGTGGCCAAGATGGGGCAGGATGGCCACGACCGCGGCTCCAAGGTGATTTCCACCGCCTTTGCCGATTTGGGCTTCGACGTGGATATCGGTCCGCTCTTCCAGACCCCGCGCGAAGTGGCGCGCCACGCCGTAGAGAATGACGTGCATGTGCTGGGTGTCTCGTCGCTGGCCGCGGGCCACAACACGCTCGTTCCGCAAGTGATCGAAGAGCTGAAGAAACTGGGCCGCGACGACATCCTGGTGATCGTAGGCGGCGTGATTCCGCCGCAGGATTACGACTTCCTGTACAAGAGCGGCGTGGCCGGCATCTTCGGACCCGGCACCGTGATTCCGCTGGCCGCTCAGCAGATCCTGAAGACACTGTCCGCCAGCCCGGTGGAGAGAGTCTGATGAAAGCCACGGAGGGCGGGCAATCCTGCCCGCAGCCGCCTTTTAGGCGCCCCGGGCCGGCTGAAAGCTGCGTGCGGCCAAAATTGGCCGCTCTCCAATGATCCGCCGGCGTCTGGCCCGCGACGAGTACGTCGAAGGCGTGTTGCGCGGCGACCGCACCATCCTCAGCCGCGCCATCACTCTGATCGAAAGCCTGCATGCCGAGGATATCGAGTTGGCGCAAGATGTTCTCGAACAGTGCCTGCCTTATTCCGGCGATTCCATCCGCGTGGGCATCACCGGCGTACCGGGCGCCGGCAAGAGCTCCCTAATTGAAGTCCTGGGTGCGTACCTCACGGTCCAGCGCAACGAAAAGGTTGCGGTCCTGGCAGTGGATCCATCCAGCCAGGTTTCCCGCGGCAGCATCCTGGGCGACAAGACGCGCATGGAAACGCTGGCCAACGACGATCGCGCATTCATCCGGCCATCGCCCTCCGGCGGATCGTTGGGCGGCGTGGCCCGCCGCACCCGCGAAACCATGCTGCTCTGTGAGGCTGCCGGATACCGCAACGTGCTGGTGGAAACCGTGGGTGTCGGCCAGTCGGAAACCGCCGTGCGCTCCATGGTCGATTTTTTCCTGCTCCTGATGCTGGCCGGCGCCGGCGACGAGTTACAGGGCATCAAGCGCGGCATCGTCGAGATGACGGACCTGATCGCGTTCAACAAGGCCGACGGCGACAATCGCGCGAAGGCCGAAGCCGCCCGCCGTGAGTACGAGAGTGCCTTGCATCTCTTCTCCTCCGCCGGCACCGGCTGGACACCGCGGGTGACCACCTGCTCCGCGCGCCTCCGCGAGGGCATCGCCGAGATCTGGGATGCCGTGCTCGAACATAACGCCTGGCTCACCAGCACCGGCCAACTCGCCGGCTACCGCCAGCGTCAGGTGAAGAGCTGGATGTACGAATTGATCGAACAGGCCTTGCGCGACGAGTTCATGAATCACCCTGGCGTCCGCGACAAGCTGCCGGGCTATGAGCAGGACGTGCTCGCCGGACGCCTCAGCCCGTTTCGCGCCGCCCGCCGTTTGATCCAGGTTTATACGGAGAATCCATTATGATCTTTTCCTTCCCACTGCTATCCGCCGAGGAGGCTGCCGCGCTGGTCGGGCACGGCCAGACCGTCGGCTTCAGCGGCTTCACTCCGGCCGGCGCTCCCAAAGCCATCCCCACTGCCATTGCCGAGCGCGCCAGTGCCGAGCACCAGGCCGGACGCGAATTTCAAATCGGCGTGTTGACCGGCGCTTCCACCGGCACCTCGCTCGATGGCGCGCTGGCCAAGGCCGACGCCATCAGCTTCCGCACGCCGTACCAGTCCGACCCGGCATTGCGCGCGCGCATTAACGCCGGCCAAACGCGCTTCTTCGACATGCACCTGTCGTTGATGCCGCAAGCCACCCGTTATGGCTTTCTGGGGCCCGTGCATTGGGCCGTGGTGGAGGCCAGCGATTTGACCGCGGGCGGCGGCATCGTCCTCACATCCTCGGTGGGTTGCGCACCGACCTTTTGCAGCAAGGCCGAGAAGATCATCGTCGAGCTGAACCATCGCCATCCGCCCACGCTGCTGGGCATGCACGACATTTACGAACCGGCCGACCCTCCGCATCGCCGCGAAATTCCCATCTATTCGGCCTCCGACCGCATCGGCTCGCCGGTCATCAAAGTGGACCCGTCCCGCATTGCCGGCGTGGTCGAGACCGCCGCGGACGATGAGACCCATGGGTTCGCCGCCCCCACCCCCGTTACCGAGAAAATCGGGCAGAACGTGGCCGAGTTTCTGGCGGCCGAGATCGCTTCCGGCCGCGTGCCGAAATGCTTCCTGCCGATTCAGTCCGGCGTAGGCGATATCGCGAACGCCGTGCTCGGCGCCCTGGGCAAGCATCCGGACATTCCGGCCTTCGAGATGTATACCGAAGTGCTGCAGGATTCCGTCATCCGTCTGATGAAGAACGAACGGGTGAAGTTTGCCAGCAGTTGTTCCCTCACCGTGAGCCCCGCCACGCTGCGCTCGGTCTACGACAACCTGGACTGGTTCCGCTCGCGCATCCTGCTGCGGCCGCAGGAAATCAGCAATAATCCGGAAGTCATCCGGCGGCTGGGCATTATCTCCATCAATACCGCCATCGAGGTGGATATTTTCGGCAACGTGAACAGCACGCACGTGATGGGCCGCCAGATGATGAACGGCATCGGCGGTTCGGGCGACTTCACCCGCAACGCCTATTTGTCGGTCTTCACGTGTCCCTCCACGGCCAAGGCCGGCAAGATTTCCACCATCGTGCCGCTGGTCAGCCACATGGATCACAGCGAGCACTCCGTACAAATCGTGGCGACGGAATATGGCATCGCCGATCTGCGCGGCCGGTCGCCATATGAGCGCGCGGTGCTGATCATCCACAATTGCGCGCACCCCGATTTCCGCGACGAATTGAACGGGTATCTCGAAATGGTGGAAGGCGGACACACCCCGCAGACGCTCACGGCGGCGTTCAAGCTGCACGAGCAGTATCTGAAAACGGGGGATATGCGGGGCGTCGATTGGCGCCAGTTCGTAGGGTAGGATGAACGCGGCGATCCGCAAGTAATAACGCGAATCAGCCACAGACACTCAAGAACGCCACAAACAGTTCGCGGCGCTCGGCGGCGGACAAGGGCGACTTGCGCAAGACCGATCGCCTCCCAGGACGTCTTCATATTCCAGGAGCAGGGCGTGACCCATGACGGGCCGCCATCGCTCCTCAATACAGGTGCGCAGCACGAGCCGGTTGTATCCTTCCTTTCGCAAGAGAGCGCCTGTGAACACGTTTGTGTCAGCTACAATCCTTCGCAATTCAGCCAATAGATATGATCGTACGGGCGCTGTCAGCACGCTCAGCGGATCATTCCATACTTGGCTCCGAGTCGCGAGCCAGCATGGCTAAAGAGTATGCGGCCGTAAGTGACAACGTGACGGCGGCATGACAGACGTATCATTCCGTTCAAGATTAGCTCCGCTGCTATCGCCGGAGGCCGGTTTGCCGGTTATTCGGCGATGCAATCAGTTCGTCGCGCAAAATCGGGACGGCGGCCTGGCGCTTTCGCCGGTTCCCTCCCTGCCCCAATCGCCATTTGTTAGACTGGGGTGCAGGTGCTAAAGCGCTTCATCCTCTGGGATTACCCACGCGCAAGCTGGCAATACGACGTGATCGTCGGCATTATCGTGATCTTCGTCATGCTGACTCCGCGCGGATGGTTTCGCGACCAGCCCCGCACGCCTCTGGTCAGTTCGGTCTCCGTCCTTCCGGGCGAGCACGGCAGCAGCGTTTATTGGGTCGAACCCGAACTTCTCGCGGATCTTTCCAAGGACCAGCAGGCCCAGAAACTGACCGCCCTCCTCACCAAGTTCACGCACCGGAGAAACGTGACCGTGACCCGGGTAGAACCCATCGCAGATTCAGACGGGGAGACCAAGGGCTACATGGTTTTCGCCAAGCCCTGATCGGCTCCCATGCATCGTCCCCCCATCGCTATCGCAGGAATTCTGGGAATCGCCCTGAACTTGGCCGTTTGGTCCAAGCCGCCCGGCGATCTGGACAACGTCTTAGACCGAATCGATAGAGCCGGAGCCGCCTTCCGCACGATGTCGGCCAATGTCCGCCGCGTGTCGCACACCGCCGCCGTCAACGACGACACGGTGGATTCGGGCATGATCCTGCTGAAACGGGTCCACGCCAAAGACCTGCGTATGGTCATCAATTTTACCGAGCCCGACACCAAGGCCTTCGCTTTTTCCGGCCACGAAGTGGATATTTATTATCCCAAAATGCAGACCGTGGACATTTTCGATGTCGGCAAGAGCAAGGCGCTATTGGAACAGTTTCTCCTGCTGGGATTCGGGACCTCGCGCCGCGATCTGCAGGCTTCTTATAACCTGCGGCTCGCGGGCGAGGACACCATCGCCGGCCAGAAAACCTCGGTCGTGCAACTTGTCCCGAAATCGCAAGAGGTTCTGCGGCATCTACATAAGCTGGAGATGTGGGTAGCGGACAACGGGTACCCGCTACAGCAGAAGTTTTACCTGCAGGGTGGGGACTACGAGTTGGCGACGTATACCAACATGAAGATTAACCCGGATCTTCCGGATTCGGCATTGAAATTGCACTTGCCCAATCACGTGAAGAAAGAATACCCGCAGAAGTAATTCGTACCAGGCGAAGACCAGGCGCATGGAATCGAACGCAACAAGAAACAGGCTGACCTTTTTGGATTGGCTGCGCGGTGTGGCCGGCATTATCATGCTGCAAGGACACGCCTTCCAGTCCTTCTTGAAGGCGGATTTGCGCGGCGGCGCGGCATATATGCTTTCGCAGTTTTTCGGAGGCATGCCACCCGCCATTTTCCTGTTTCTGACCGGCGTCACCCTGGCATTCCTGATGTTCAGCTTCGAGCGCAAAGGCGTTTCCCGCCGCGACAGGATTACGGGCACGCTCCGCCGGGCCGGATACCTGTTCGGTATCGCGATGCTGTTGCGGCTGCAACTCTGGTTGTTCAGTTGGCCCAGTCCGTGGACCAATATGCTCAAGGTGGACATCCTGAATTGCATGGGTTTCGGAATCGCCCTGATGTCCGTTATGTCTCTGTTCTCGACAGCCCAGCGCGTGCGCATCTGCGCCGTTCTGGGCCTGTTGATCGCGGGTCTTTCGCCGGTAGTCTCCCAAATGAATTGGTCGGGCGTACCGGAACTGGTGCGGGCTTACATCGCCCCGGATTACAATTCCTTCGGCTTCTTTCCCTGGGCTGCGTACCTCGCCTTTGGAATGAGCGCCGGCAGCCTGATCCGGCTGCTGAAACACGAGCAATACGACCGCGCCATGCAGTGGGCCGCGATGTTGGGAGTCGTTATGATCCTGGCGGCGCGCTACTTCGCGAACTTGCCCTTCTCGATTTACCCGAAATCCGAATTCTGGCTGGATAGCCCGGCGCAAGTCTTGATCAAACTGGGTGTAACGTTGCTGATCCTGGCGGTAGCATATGTCTGGACACAATACGGCGCGGCGCCCGGATGGAGTTGGGTTCGCCAATTCGGCACTACCTCGCTTTTGGTTTATTGGGTCCACATCGAACTGGTGTACGGGCGCTGGCTGCCGTGGTGCAAGAGCAATCTGGATGTCGGGCAGACCGCGCTGGCGTCGGTGGTTTTGATTATCCTGATGCTGCTATTGGCCGCCGCGAAAACCTATCGCAAGGATATCGGCGCATACGCCCGAGGCTGGCGCTGGTCCTGGTCCGCTAAGCCCGACCGCGTCGCCGCGGATTAGGGGGCGAGGGCGCTATCCGCTGGCCCTGCCCGTCAGGCTGAACAGCAGCACGCTCAGTACGATCAGCGTGATCACCACGTACATGCGGTCCCGTTGCAAAATAAAAGCCACCACGGAGAAGGCCACGCGCGTCACCGGTGTGGCGATCAAAAGCACCAGCCCAAGTTGGATCATGCGGCGGCAATGGAATCCCGGCACGCCGCTGACGATGCCGCGCAGATGGCGAAGATATTCGGGCTCGCCGCGAAATACGTGATAACCCGGCGGGCTCGTTCCGTACTGAATTAAATACCAGATGCCACCCGCCGCCACGACCGAGGCAGACAGGGTCACACCATATCGCAGCAGACCGCCGATAATCTCGTCCACTCTCCGATCGCTCAGCGGCATCAAAGTTTCCCCGTTAGGGCGCTGTATATCATCTCGACCGCCAACGCGCCGACCACGATGCCGAAAATCCGCCGCAGCGTGAGCGTGGGAGCGCCCGGCAATACCCGCGCCCCCAGGATGGATCCGCCGAGCACGCCCAACACCACCGGCATGGTAAGACCCGGATCGATGTAACCGCGGTTCAGATAGACGCCGGCGCTCGCCGCGGCCGTGACTCCGATCATGAAGTTGCTGGTGGTGGTGGAGACCTTGAACGGGATCCGCATAGCACGGTCCATGGCGAGGACTTTCAGGGCGCCGGAGCCGATGCCAAGCAGCCCGGAAACCGCGCCCGCGATGAACATCAGGCCGAATCCGGTCTTCACATGACTGACTTTATAGGATCTGACTCCTTCCGGCGTTGGAAAGCTGCCATTCAGCCGCAGCCTCTCCGCCAGGCGGTCGCCGGGCTCCCCATGGCGGGCTGCGGGATGCTTGCTCATGGATGTCCAGGCCGCGTGCAACAAGACCACGCCGAAGATCATCCCCAATATCGATGGTGAAACCTTCGCCGCGGCGAACGCGCCGCAGACCGCGCCCACGGTGGTAGCGATCTCCAGAAACATGCCGATGCGGATGTTCGAGAGACCTTCCCGCACATACGCCGCGGCCGCTCCGGACGAGGTGGCAATCACCGAAATCAGCGCCGCTCCCATGGCATAATGCAGATCGATTCCCAACAAAAGCACCATGGCGGGAGTGATGACTACGCCACCGCCCAATCCTGTGAGAGCGCCCAGAAAGCCGGCCGCCACCGACACGAGTCCGAGCAAAGCTGTAAGTTCGAGTACGTTCAAGGTGCGCTCCCCAGTTATCAAGATACACGGTCAGGTTCGCCCCGCGGCGGCCTGTCGTAGGAAGGCGGACGCGGCGGCCAGCGACTGCCGGCCTTCCGGCACGAAGGGATGGAACATCTGCCAGACGTGCGGCACTACGGGCCAGACAGTCATCTCTACGCGCACCCCGGCGGCGCGCGCCCGCACCGCTAGCTCCGTCGAATCGTCGCGCAGGGTCTCGTCCGCGCCGACGTGAATCAGAAGCGGCGGCAGGCCGCGCAGATCGGCATAGAGCGGCGAAGCCAGCGGGTCGCGCGGATCGCCGCCAATGTGTGGCATGTAGAACTCAGTAGCCCGTCCCAGACCGCTGCCGTGAAACATGGCGCAGCGCCGGTCGTTGGTGCGTCGCGATTCGCCAATCCCTACCAGGTCCGTCAGCGGGGAGAAGAGCACGCCGGCATCGGGCAAGGGCGCGCCTTCGTCACGCAGCTTCAGCATCGTGGCCAACGCCAGGCCACCGCCCGCCGAGTCGCCCGCGATCGCCATAGGGACGGACCCTCCCACTTCGGCGCGCAGCGCATGCCAGGCGGCCACGGCATCCTCTAGTCCCGCGGGAAAAGGATTCTCGGGCGCCAGCCGGTAATCGGGAGCGTAGACACGTAATCCGCGCTGCGCAAAGCCCGTTGTGAAGGGCCGATGCGTGCGCGCGGAACAGGCGAAATAGCCGCCGCCATGCAGGTAGAGCAACACTGCCACGGGAGGCGGCGACGCGCACTCGACCCATTCTCCCGGCACGCCTCCCAATGTGGCGGGAGTGATCTTGACGCTCGCGGGCGTCTTGAAGAATCCGCCATTCATGATGGCGCGGGCATGTTGCGCGTTCTGGGCGCGTGCCAGGCGCGGCTTGAACGTGTGCCGCAGGAAGAAACTGATGGTGTGGGCTTGCCAGCTTGCCATGGTTGCCGATTCTAGCGCACGCGGGCTGTGCTTTGCTCGGCGGCGATTGATTTCCTGGCACCTTGGCGTGAAACCAACTCTCCCCACTACCGGCAGTTCGCGGAGACCGGCGGGCGGGACACGCCTACTCGTCGCGCAGCGCGGACATAGGATCCAGCTTCGCCGCCCGCCGTGCGGGCAAAAAGCTGGCGATCGCCGCGATCCCGGCCAGCAGCAGCGCCGCTCCGATCAGCGTGACCGGATCGTAAGGTTTCAATCCGAATAGCAGCGAAACGGCCCCGCGTCCGGCCAGCAGCACTAATCCGGCGCCCACGGCGAGGCCGAGGCCCAACAGCCGCCCGGCTTCCCGCATCACCATCGCCACCACCTGACCGGTCCTGGCCCCCAACGCCAGCCGGATGCCGATCTCGTTGCGCCGCCGCGTCACCATATACGAGACCACCCCGTACAGCCCGACCATCGCCAGGATCGCCGCCAGCGCGCCGAAAAATCCGGATAGAGTCGCCATCATGCGTTCTTCGACCAGCTTGTCGCGAATGCCCTTCTGAAAGTCGCCGAACTCTGCAATCACGTCCGGATGCGTCTGCGAAAGCTTGCGTTTCAGCGTGGCCGCCAGCGCGTCTGAAGGCAGGTTCGAGTGGATCATGACAGAGGCCCACGGTCCCTGCGCGGGAAATTGCACAGCCGGCGCGAACGTCTGCGCAGGCGCGTCGCCGCGGATGTCGTCGTATCGGGTATCCGGAATCACGCCCACAATCTCATAAACGGTGGATGGATAATTTGGCTCCTGACCGGTGCGAAGGGTCTGCCCGATCGGATCGGCGCCGCCGGTGAGTTGGCGCGCGAAGGCTTCATTGACTACGGCTACCCGCTGCGATGTAGACGTATCGTTCCCGTTGAAGCCCCGGCCGCGGATCACCGGAATGCCCATGGTGCTGAAATAGTCCGTGCTCACCCAGGTGAATTTCGAGTCCGCCTCCTTCGATCCGACGCGCACTCCGTGGGTCCAACTCCCGCCCAACAACGGAACATTAGTGGTGGTGGCCGCGCTGAGCACACCCGGCGTGGCCTGCACTTCTTCCAGCAATCGGCGCTCGAACGTCATCCACCGATCCGCGGGCAGCGGGGACTGCCAATATCCCAGGAACGCGGACGTAATGCCGCTTTCCCGCATGCCCGGGTTGAACGTCATCAGGTTGCGGAAGCTGCGCACGAACAGCAGCGCACCGGCCAGCAACAGCAGCGACACGGAAATCTGCGTCACCACCATCGACCGCTGTAGCGAGAAGCGCTCCCGCCCCGCGGTCATGCCGCGGCCGCCCGCCTTCATCGCGCCGGCGGGTTGCGCCGTAGTGGCGCGCAGGGCCGGCAGCACTCCGAAGATCAAGCAGGTGAATATGGCGGCTCCGCCCGCGAAGAGAAGCACCCGCCAATCCGTAACGATGCGTAGCTCCGATTTTTCGCCCTCCGGCAAAATCGACCAGAGCAACACGCGGCACAAGGTCTGCGATAACGCGATCCCCAATCCTCCGCCAACCAGAGCCAGCAATCCGCTTTCCGCAAGCAATTGGCGCAAAAGTCGTCCTCGCGACGCGCCCAGCGCCAGCCGCACGGCTATTTCCCGCCCGCGCACGCTCGCCCGCGCCAGCATCAGGTTCGCCAGGTTAGCGCAGGCGATCAGCAGCACCAGGCCAGTAATGCCCAGCAGCAGCCACAAGGATTTATCGTACTGCGCGCGCAACTCGCTGACCCCACCCGATGCCGTGTACGCCGAAAGCCGGAAATACTTGTACTTCTGATCCGTGCGCGGATCGCGGCCCGGCGGAACGGTAGCTTCGAAAATGCCGGGACTCAGCGCGGCCATGGCGGCCGAAGCGCGTTCCAGCCTCCAACCCGGTTTCAGGCGTCCCATTACGGAAACCTCGAAGACATCCCGCCGCAATTCCTGATTCGGCCGGCAAAACGGGAGCGCCAGATCGAATCTATCCCCGACCACCATGCCGAAGAAGTCAGGTGGCGTCACGCCCACAATCTGCACCAGTTGGCCATCGGCAATCAGCTTGATGCCCGCGGCGGGATCGCGCCCACCCAATTCACTCTGCCAATATGCATAACTGGCGACCGCCGTCGAGATTGGACAAGCACCCTCGTCTTGCGGCCCCAGCAAACGCCCGCGATAGGGCCGGACTCCCAATACGCGGAAGAAATCGCCGCTCACTTGAAGCTGCTCGAAATGCCGCATCTGGCTGCCGCGGCCTGTGTAGCGCTGGTTGACGCTCCAGGCGAACATTCCCGAGAAAGCCTGCTGCTTGTCGTGGATCAATTCCCACAAGGGGCGCGTCAGCTCTCCATATTCCTGATTCAGCCCCATGCCGTGATTACCGCCTTCGATCCGTACTTCAGCCAGCTCTTGCGGGCGCGCCACGGGCAGACTGCGCAGCCGCACCGCATCCAGCAAGGTGAAGATGGCCGTGTTCGCGCCCATCCCCAGCGCCAGCGAAAGGATGGCTACGGCCGTGAATCCCGGACTCAGGCGCAGCGTGCGCGCGCCGTAACGCAGATCTCGCCAGATACTCTCGATCCAGCCGATCGTATTCATGCTGTAAATCTCCTCTCGCACGATCGCGGGGTTGCCGAACTTGCGGCGCGCCGCGGCGGCGGCTTCGGCGGGCGGCATGCCCCGCGCGATGTTGTCGGCCGTTTCGTCCGCCAGGTACGCCGCGATTTCGCGGGCACGTTCTTCATCCCACCAGCGCCGCTTGATGAATCGCCGCCAGCTCATCGAGCTAATCTCCGACCGGATGCAGCACCTGGTTGACGGCACGCACGACACGTTCCCACCGGCTCATCTCCGCGCTCAATTGCTTGCGCCCGGCGGCCGTCAGCCGGTAGTATCGGGCCTTGCGGTTGTTCTCCGAAGTGCCCCAGAACGAGGCGATCCAGCCGCGGTCTTCCAGGCGGTGCAGCGCCGGATACAGCGAGCCGTGCTCTACCAGTAGAACTTCTTCCGAACGCCGCTCGATGGCGTAGGCGATGGTATGCCCGTGCCCGGCCCCCGGCGCCAGGATTTGCAGAATCAGCATGTCCAGCGTACCTTGCAGAATATCGGTTTGTCCGGGTTTCTTTGCCATGATCGCGTAACTCCATGGTACTCCAGAAGAGCTTCTACCGGAAAGACGCCTCGAGGATATATACGTTGCCGCGCGCGAAATAGTTAGGAAGTTTTTTCCGCCACCCAGATCCGTTCGAACCACTGCAGCCCGGTCTGCCGCCTGGTCAGCCGCATCCCAGGTGTCAGATCGCGCAGCCAGTCTTCAATGCCGGAATCCGATGTACAGATCCAACCGTATGTCTTTCCCAGGTCCGTAATTTCGGCCGGAGAATACGCCGAACGCACCGGTTCACCCAACAAGGCCAGAAACAGGCTGCGCGGAATTCTCCCGCGGTCTTTGCGCATATAGGTCAGCGCCAAAGAGCTGCCCGTTGCGGAGAGGGCCGCAAGCGCCGCCAAGTTTGCGGCTACGGCTTCCGGCTTCAGGTATACGGTGACGCCCTCCCATAGCCAGAACGTAGGGCAGCCCGCATCGTAGCCGGCGGACAGCAGCGAGGCTGCCAGCCCATCCCGGTGAAAATCCGTGGACACAAAGCGTACCTCGCGCGCCTTGGCAGGTACGGCCGCGGCCCGCTCGCGTTTCATGGCCTGCGTATCGGGATGGTCCACTTCGAATACCACGGTGTCCGCGAGCCCGTCCAGGCGCCACGCCCGCGTGTCCAACCCGGCGCCCAGGATCACCAATTGCGCGATGGGCGGCGCGCCGGCAATGGCACGGTCCAGAACCACCGACCGGAACTGGTTGAATTGCATCATCCCGCGCAGCCAGATCGGGTAAGGCGTTTTCCGGGGATCCCTGGCCAGGGCCGCCTCCGTCCGGCGGATTCTTTGTTTCCATTTGTCCGGCAGGAACTGGACGGCCAGCGGGTCCGAAAAGCCCGGTACCCGCGGTTGCAAGTTTCCCAACGCGCGGTTGTATGCAATAAACTGTGCCGTGCGGCTCGGCTTCCCAGATCGCATAGTGTTGCTCCCTGTTACCATCGTGCCCATGAAGCCTGGTTCTTGGCTACTCCCCTTCTCGTTCGCTTGCGCGGCTGCCCTGGCCGCAGCCCAGGCAGACCCCGTAGTTGCGGTAACCGGCGGCCGGATTCGTGGCCAGTCCACGCCGGATGGCGGCGCCGCCTTTAAGGGAATTCCCTACGCGCGGCCGCCGGTGGGCGAACTGCGCTGGCGCGAGCCGCAACCCGTCGCCCAATGGCCCGGCGTCCGCGATACCGGCGCATTCCGCGCCGCGTGTACGCAAATCTCCGAGGGCTGGAACATTCGCTACGTCGCCATCAGCGCCGAAGACTGTCTGTATCTCAACGTAGCCGCGCCAGTGTGGCCTCCATCGGCTAAGCTCCCCGTAATGGTCTGGATCCATGGCGGCTCGAACACGGCTGGATCCGGGGAAGCGGCCGGATTCGATCAGCGCACCCTGGTGCGCCGCGGCCTGGCGCTGGTCACCATCAACTACCGTTTGGGAGCGCTCGGGTTCCTCTCCCATCCGGCCCTGGCGGGCGAGTCGCCGCATCGGGCCTCCGGTAACTACGGCTTGATGGATCAGATCGCCGCCCTACGCTGGGTGCGGGACAATATCACCGCTTTCGGCGGCGATCCGGACCAGGTGACCGTGGCCGGGCAATCGGCGGGCGCCATGGATGTCAGCCTGCTAATGACCTCACCGCTAGCGAACGGGCTGTTTCGCCGCGCCATCGCGGAGAGCGGCGCAGTCTCTTTGTTCAACGGTTCCCGAACGCGCCCCGCAGCCGAGGAAATCGGGCGGAAACTGGCCGCGGAATTGAAATTGACGGATGCCGATCCCATCGGGCAGTTGCGCAAAGTGCCGCCGGTGGAGATTCTGGAAGCCGCCCGGCGCGCCACCGGAGGCGACCGCACGGGCCTCGAAACCTCCATCGATGGCTGGGTCTTGCCGCAGCCGCCCGCCGCCGTTTTCGCGGCCGGAAAGGATCTCCCCGTGCCCCTGCTGATCGGCAGCACGGCGCGGGAAATCGGCGGCCACGCGCCCGCCGCGAAAATCGGAGACGAGATCCGGGAGGCCTACGGCGGCCTAGCCGAGCGTGCGCTGGCGCTGTATGGTTTGGCTGGAACCGGCGAGGGAAAGTCCGATCCCCTTTATGGCGGGCCGGGCGTACAATGGCCCACCGATCATGTGTTCCGTTGTCCGGTCGTCGCCGAAGCGGTTTTCCACGCCGCGGCGGGGCACGCGACCTACCAATACGGATTCGATCACGCGGCGCCCAACCGTCTCGCCGACCAGGGCGGCATGGGGCACTCCGCGGAATTGAGTTTCGTCTTTGGCACCTGGGGCGCCGGCGTCCAGCTTTCCCCCATCGACCGGAAAATCTCGGAGCAGATGCAGTCCTACTGGGCGAACTTTGTGCGCACAGGCGACCCGAACGGCGAGGGGCTGCCGCATTGGCCCGCCTTCCAGTTAAAAGAACGGAATTACATCGCGTTCACCGATCAGGGCGCGACCGTGAAGTTCGGACTGCGGCAGGATTTCTGCGAATTGTTCATCGAAAACTTGAAGAAGCAGACGGACCGCTCAGCGGGCCGCAAGCGTTGTTTTACAAGCGCGCGCGCCGCGTGAAGCGGTATCGCACCAGCGTCCACAAAGCCTCCCAGCCATCGCGCGCGCGAATCTTCTTGCCCTCCGCGATGCCGCGCGCGTTGTAGCCGACCGGCACTTCATAAATGCGATAGCCCAGCCGCCGCGCTTTGGCGGTGACCTCCGGACAGAACTCGAAGCGGCGGCATGCCAGATGGATTTCGCGCAGCACTGGCGCGCGGAATGCCTTGTAGGCAGTGGCTTCGTCGGTCAGGTGCGCGCCGTAAAGCAGGTTCGCCGCCGCCGTCAGGATGCGGTTGGCCAGGCGGTTGCGCCAGGCCATCGTTACCCGCCGCCCTAGAAACCGGGACCCGTAAACGATGTCCGCCTGTCCCTTGACGATGGGTTCCAGCAGGCGCGCATAATCGTTGGGATCATATTCGAGATCGCCATCCTGAATCAGGATGATGTCGCCCGAAGCCAATTCGATCCCCGCGCGGATCGCCGATCCCTTGCCGGAGTGGTGAATGCGCCGATGCATGACGTCGCTAAGCATTTGCGAAGTTCCATCCGTGGATCCATCGTCGATGACCACAATCTCTTTCTCGCAGCCTTCGAGTAACGGCGCGCGCCGCACCCGTTCCATCACCTGATGGAACGTCCGGAATTCGTTATAGACCGGAATGACGATCGAGACCTTCATGGTTTCCGCAGTACGGCGAATAGCGACTGGCCGAAGGGCGGCGGCGCGATCCCTTCGACGCGTGACAGCCACGGGACGATGCAACGGTCGAAGAAACGGATTTGCGCCGCGGATTGCGCTCCCCGCCGCAAGACGTGCGCGTTGATCCACCATCCAAAAAAGCCGGCCGCATTCACATAGTGAAGCGTTTGGATGGTCAGGCCGGTTACTTGTGCGAGCCTGGCCAGCGACTTGGGACTGTACCGCCGGTAATGCGCCAGGTTCCGGTCGATCGGGCCATAGAGCGACTGGAACGCGGGCGCCAGCAGCACGACCGCGCCGTCCGGCGCCAGTACCGACGCCATGGCCGCCATCGCGCGCACATCGTCCTCGATATGCTCCAACACGTTCAGGCACACGCAGGAATCCGGGCGATAACGCGCCAGATCCCCAAATTCCGCGCTGTCCGGCTCGCAAACGAAAGTATGCAAGTTGGGCCGGCCGGCATATCGCGCACGCAGCCGTGCGATACACGCGGGATCGACATCCACAGCGACCACGGCCTCCCGGCCGAGCAACATACCGGTGAAATTGCCGATGCCGCAGCCCACTTCGATCACCCGCCGCCCCAACCGCGGAGTCACCAGGCGCCCCTGCCAGGCAAAATAGTTCGCCGCCTGCGCCATGCGCTCCTGATCTGTTATGGTGTAGGACGCATGCACCGCCTCCTATTCTAAGAGACCGCATGTTTCTCCCGCACCTGGCCCAGTCTTTTCTGCCGCTCACGAATCCGCTCGGAATGGGTGTGCCCGATCTGATCGCACTGGCTCTGGCCGCTCTGTTTCTGGCAGCCGCCCTGGTTTGGCGCCCGTGCTGGGAACCTTATGCGGCCCGTCTCGCGCAAAAGCCGCTATGGTCGATGCTGCTGCTGGCTGCCCTGCCGGTAGCCCTGCGGCTGCTCCTGCTGCCGCGCCATCCCGCGCCCGTGCCGGACATCTATGACGAATTCAGTCATCTGCTGGTGGCGGATACATTACGGCATTTCCGCCTGGCGAATCCCCCGCATCCGTTCCATCGGTTCTTCGAGACTTTCTTCGTCTTGCAGGAGCCGACTTACAGTTCGATCTATCCGATAGGACAGGGCGCCGCGCTGGCTCTGGGCTGGGTTGTCTTCGGCACTCCCTGGGCAGGCGTAATCCTGCCTGTGGCGGCACTTTGCGCCCTATGCTATTGGATGCTGCGCGCCTGGACCACGCCCGCTTGGGCGCTTGCCGGCGGCATGCTGGCCGTGATGGAGTTCGGCCCGCTCAACCAATGGATGAACAGCTATTGGGGCGGCGCGCTACCGGCGGCCGCCGGATGCCTTGTCTTCGGCGCACTGCCCCGGTTGCGGCGCGCCCCGCGCCTTCGCGATGCCGTGCTGCTCGGCGCGGGCCTGGCGATCCACTTACTCACCCGCCCTTATGAGTCGATCTTTCTGCTGCTCGCGGTCCTCCTCTTTCTGCTGCCGGCATGGAGAACCGTCGTCAGACCCCTTGTGGCCGCGGCCTTGGTAACATTGCCGGCCATCGGCATCACGCTGCTGCAGAATAAACAAGTCACCGGCAGTTGGACGACTCTGCCTTACACGCTCAGCCAATACCAATACGGCGTGCCCGCGGCACTTACCTTTCAGCCCGATCTGGTTCCGCACAGCGAACTGACTCGCGAACAGGAACTCGATTACAAAATGCAGCTCTCCTTTCGCGGCGAACACGCGGAAACCATCGGCAGTTATCTGCGGCGCCTGGCATATCGCATCCGCTACTATCCTTTCTTCTATATGCCGCCGCTCTACCTGGCGCTGCCGTTCTTCTTCCTGTCCCTGCGCGACCGCCGTTTTGTGGGGGTGATCGCTTGTCCGCTGATCTTTGCCCTGGGAATCAATTTCTTTCCGGCCTTTCAGTATCACTACATGGCCGCAGTCACTTGCCTGTTCGTTCTGATCGCAGCCACCGGCCTGCGGCAGCTCGGCCGATTCAATGCGCTTGCGGCCCGCGTAATCTTCCTCCTATGTATCGCGCAGTTTGCTCTCGAATACGCTCTCCAAGCACGCAGCCAGGACCCCTGGTCGCTGGCATTGCGGAATCCGGAGCGGCGGGTTTTCGTCAACCAGCAGCTCGCCCAGGCGCCCGGCCGGCAATTGGTCTTCGTGCGCTACTGGCCGCGCCATATCTTCCAGGATGAATGGGTCTACAACGCGGCGGATATCGACGCCGCGCGCGTAGTTTGGGCGCGCGATCTGGGCCCCGCCGAGAATAACGAACTGCGCCGCTATTATCCCGGCCGCACCGTCTGGCTGCTGGAACCCGACGCGCGCCCTCCCCGGCTGACGCCCTATCCGGCCGAGTGAAGCCCTATAACTCCCCGTCTCCGAACAGCGGCCGCCCCCCCAGCGATGTATGAAATGCGAAGGCCGCCATGGCCGCCACGCTGAGCAGCGCAAACAGTGAGGCTCCCGCATACCAGACCGAGAAATCCGTGGTGAGCGGAAACATCACCATCAGCTCGAAGACGAAAGAGGACGCGAGCAGCGCCACCAGGCCGAAACGAAGCATGACGAAGACCAGCAGGCCAGTCTGTACCGCGGCAAAAAGCGCCCCCAGAACAGGCAATGCCGTGGTACCCAGCCAGTTCAAAATCACATAGATCAGGACGAATGCGCCAGCCGCTAGCCAGTCGCGGCGCATGACTACGCGTAAGATAAAAATCAACACAAACCAGACCAGGGCCAGCACTACGCAATTCGGAATCAGCGTCAGAAAAGTGGCCACGGCCCCGCTAAACCCCAGCAGCGAGAGGGGGTAAACCGTGACGTTTGGCATGGAACCAGACCGCAAGAGGATCAGATCGTGAAGTTTCGGCGCCAGCGCCGCGGCGGTTCCGAACGCCAGCCCCACCAGCACATCCCGCCCCACCAACGGATCGCGAATGCCGCCAGCCAGCAGCCGATTCCACGCGATCATGCTGTGCGGCCATCGCCGCCGCGCGATCGGCTCCACAGCCATGTACAGGACCCAAACGGCCGCGGCCAGCAGCAGCGCGAAACTCAAGGCGCCGAAGAAAAGCGCCAGTTCCCGAAAGCTGGCCACGTGCGAACCGCCGAAAACCCAGATCAACATGTAGACCGCTGCCGTGAAGCCCGCCAACCGCATGGCTCCCCGCCGGTCGCCGCGCCCCCGCCGCGTATTGTGGCGCGCCAGCATACCGGCCGCCGTGAGCAGCAGCCCAGCCAGCACCAGGACCGTAAACGCGACCGCCTTCATACTTGCGTCAGTCATAAAACGCTGCATTCGTTCCGGACGGGTCCACGGCCCCACGATCTGGAAGTAGGTGGGCTTTCCGCGCCAGGCGGCGGCCTCCACCCGTACCTGGCTGGGCGGTCCGCTGGTCAAAACGCCGGTCCACGCGGCGCGCGCGTCGCAAATACCCAGCGGCGTCCATTGCGGCGTGGCCACCGCAAAGCGCGACATATCCAGACCCGCCGCATCGAACAACCGCTTCCAATCGGGCGGCGGAACCTCGCCGGATGAGGTATCCACCTGCGGCGGCATGGCGTCGAATTCGACCAGCCGGCCTTGCGGATCGAGCGTCACCGAGACCATGCCTGAGACGATGGGCGGCGGATCGTCCGGGTCCACCGTGCCCAGCCCAAACGCGCCCGGCTCCAGCGGCCGCGGGCTCTCGCGATACCAGAAAGCCATCGGCGGCGGCTGCGCGTCCCCCAAGCGGTGCTCCCAGCGGCTCGGCGATTTGTCGCTGCGCTCGACGTACTGCAGGTAATCGATATCGTAAGTAAAACCGTGCGCCATGCCGGCCGGTTTCGCCGTGTATCCCAGCGCGCGGGCAAGATCGCGGCTCTTTTCCACCAGTACTTCGGGCGGGTGATCCATGGCCACCCTGCCGATCAACTGCACGCGCGGCGCGATCGCCACAATCGCCACCAGGCCGGCCATGGTCGCGGCCAGGCAAGCCACGCCCAGCGCCGGCCGAATTCCCACGTCCTGTCCCGCCGCGGCCACCAGATCGGGCGACGGCGTATCGCCCGCGGCCAGCGCCGCCGCCAGCGGATCTCCACCCGGCAGTCCGGCGGCCACGGCCAGCGCGGTAGCGGGACGCTGCCGTGGGTCCGCCGCCAGGCAGCGTTGGATCACGCGCTCCACGGCCGGGTCTACATCTTTCACCACGGTGGTCAGGCTGGCCGGCGTGGATTGCTGCTGCAGCCGGATCATCTCCGCCAGCGTGCCCGCCTCAAATGGCCGCTTGCCCGCGAACATCTCGTACAGCACCAGCCCGAGCGAATAGATATCGCTGCGCGCGGTCACTTCCGTGCCGGCCAATTGCTCCGGCGCCATGTAGGCCGGCGTGCCTTCGCGCGCCTGCGCTTCACGCAGTTCACCGGTGACCGCGGCCAGGCCGAAATCGGTGATAAAGACATGGCCCTGGCTGTCGACCATGATGTTCGACGGCTTGAGGTCGCGATGCAGCACGCCCTTGTCGTGCGCCGCCGCAAGGCCTGCGCAGATGCGCCGCGCAAACTCCAGCGCCTTGTCGGCGGGCAGGCGGCCGATGCGGCGCAGCAGCGATCCCAGATCCTCGCCGTCGATGTATTCCATCGAAATATACGGCTGGCCGTTCACCTCGCCCAGATCGTAGACCCGGCAGACATTGGGATGCGAGACCTGGCGCGCGATACGTACCTCGTTGTGGAAGCGCGTCAGCATCGCGGTATCCCGCGCCATGGATTCGGGCAGGAACTTCAGCGCCACCGGCTGGTCCAGCGTGAGGTCGTTGGCCCGGTACACTTCGCCCATGCCGCCTTTGCCGAGCAATCCGATGATCTGGTAGCGGCCGGTCACCAGCACGCCTGCGGCGAAGCGTCCCTCGCTTGACGAGACCCGCGCCGGAACGGCCGCGGCGCGCGATTCCCCGCCGCCCAAGCGGGGCGTCGAAGCCATTGGGATCACCGCCGTTTCGGAGTTATCCACCACCGGATTGCCGCAGGCCTGGCAGAACCGGCTGGTATCTGGAATCTCTGAAGCGCAGGACATGCAGCGGGTCATCGCGGTTATCTTGCTACTGTAGCATCCACGCCCGGCGGGGCGCTCCGGCGGGACGCTTCTATCCGCGACTACTCTCCGTTCCCGCTCGTCACGACGCACAGACCTTTCCTGGCTCTTGGCGATGCGCGATCTCGTTACATAGGAGAGTGATTATGCTTGACAAACGGCGCGGTTCGGATAATGATATCCCCTGCTATTTAATGCGCTTTGGCAACCAATCACGACGCCGGCAGCAATCCCGGCGTCTGCACCGTCAATGCCGGTGGCGAGGCGACCTCCTGCAATCCGCTTCTGCTTACAATCCGGAACACGCTGCCGAACACCAGCACGTTCCCCTGCTCGGGACAGGCCGTGCCCTACTCCACCGCAGAGTACACCGACGCAGGCGGGCTGATGGGACCGTATGTGCCGCAGGTAGACTATGTGGACGCGCGAGCCACGCCCGCGTAAGGGTTGCCGCCGTCCGATCCGCCGGTGAAGGTATAGAGGACGGTCTCCTGCCCGGACGCCGTCAGCTTGTAGACTACGCCCTTGCCCGAAGCGCCGCCGTTGAATGTGGTCCCGTAGAAGTTGCCGGCGGAATCGAGAACCAGTCCGGCATACGGGCCGTTGCCGTCGGCACCGCCCTGGAAGCTGTACAGCACCTTGTATATGCCGGCCGCTTCCAGTTCGAAGACCGTGCCTGAGTTGTACGCGCCGCCCTGGTACGTGGTGCCGTACAGATTGCCGGCGGAATCGCGGATCGGGGAGCCGTAGGGTTCGCGCCGTTGGGGAAGTTGCCGAAGGTGTGCAATACGGTCTCCGTGGCCGTCTGCGCCTGCGCGGTTGCAACCGCCGCGAATGCCAGCCATGCCAGCCCGGCCCGCCGCCCGGGGAGCCAGGAGGCTTGGTGGGTAATTTGCCCGATTCGCATGTCAAACTCCTTATACGCTGCGCCGGCTCGGGAGCCGCTGCCCATTATGCTATCACGCAGCCCGCTTGTAATCTTGCAGAAGCACCTGCGCACAACACAAACGGGCTGTTTCGGCGGCGGGGTCTGGTGGGCTGAGTGCCCCGGCGTGCCGCCCCAAAGTACCGGCCTGATCGCGGACCGCTGAAAGCTGATAGCTTGTTTGCATGGTCGAACAGCTACGCCCCGGCGTCTCCGCCAAAAACGCCCGCGTCTGCCTCTTCGATTTCGATGGCACCCTCTCGCTGATCCGCTCCGGCTGGATGGACGTCATGGTTGCCATGATGGTCGAAATCCTGCTCGACCTCCACACCGGCGAATCCGAAAGCGAGTTGCGCGCCGTGGTCGAAGACTTCATCTGGCGGCTCACCGGCAAGCAGACCATGTACCAGATGATCGCGTTCGCCGCTGAAATCTCCGCGCGGGGCGGCGCGCCCCTCGATCCCCTCGCCTATAAGAAGATGTATCTGGATCGCCTGCACGCGCGCATTCACGATCGTCTGGAAGAACTGCGGCGCGGGCAGGTTTCGCCCGACAAGTACCTGGTGCCCGGAGCGCGCGCGCTGATCGAAGCTCTCGGCGAGCGCGGGCTGCGCCTCTATCTGGCCAGCGGCACCGACCAGCCCTACATGCGCGAAGAGGCCGCGCTGCTGGATGTGGCGCGCTACTTCGAGGGCCGCGTCTACGGCGCGCTCGACGACTACCGGAGTTTCTCCAAGAAGATCCTGATCGAGCGCCTGATCGCCGCCTCCGAATTCGCCGGCCCCGAATTCCTGGGCTTTGGCGACGGCTACGTGGAAATCGAGAACATCAAGGAAGTCGGCGGCGTAGCGGTAGGCGTGGCCACGGCCGAGCCGGAATGCCGCGCGGTCGACCCGTGGAAGCGGGAGCGGCTGGCCGGCGTGGGCGCCGACTTCATCATCCCCAACTTCCTCTGCCGCGCCGAACTGCTGGCCGCCCTATTTCCCAATGGACAGTAAATATCCACTCTTCGACCGTTCCCGCCTGCGCGTGCAGCCGCTCTCCATGCGTGCCAGCGATCTGGCGGCGGCGCACTGGCTGGCGCTCGATGAAACCGGCGCGCCCTACGCGCATCCCGATCTGCCCGCAGTCGCCGCCCGCGTGGCGGCCGCAAGAACGCGCGGAACGGCCCGCGTTCTGATGATGGGCGCGCACGTTCTCCGCGCCGGCGTGAGCCGCCAGATCATCGACCTGGTGGAGCGCGGCTTCCTCGATCACATCGCCATGAATGGCGCGGGCATGATCCACGATTACGAACTGGCGCGCATCGGCGCCACTACCGAGAGCGTGGCACGCTACATCCGCACCGGCGAATTCGGACTCTGGCGCGAAACGGGCGAACTGAACGAGTGGGCGCGGGAAGCCGCCGGCGAAGGCCTGGGACTGGGCGAAAACGCCGGACGCCGCATCGCCGGAAGCGATTATCCGCATCGCGATCTCAGCGTGCTGGCGGCCGCCTGGCGCGCGAACGTGCCGGTGACCGTACACGTGGGCATCGGCTACGACATCCTGCACGAGCATCCCAATTGCGATGGCGCGGCCTTCGGCGCGGCCAGCTACCGCGACTTCCTGATCTTCGCGCACACCATCGAGCGGCTGGAAGGCGGCGTATTGCTGAGCTTCGGCTCGGCCATCATGGCGCCCGAAGTCTATCTGAAGGCGCTGGCCATGGCGCGCAACGTGGCGGGGCAGGAAGGCCGCGCCATCCGCGACTTCGCCACGGCGGTCTTCGACCTGGTGCCCATCCACGGCGACATTCATTCCGAATTGCCCAAGAGCGATCCCGGCTACTATTTCCGGCCGCACAAAACGCTGCTGGTGCGCACGGTGGCCGATGGCGGCGCCAGCTTCTACTTCAGCGGCGATCATCGCGCCACGTTCCCGGCGCTGCGCCGCGCGATTCTCGAACAATGATGACTACCGCGGATATCCTCGCCCAATTTACGAAGCTCTCCGCGCTGGTGGTGGGTGATATCTGCCTGGACCGCTGGTGCACGTACGCTCCCGAGGCCACCGAGCCTTCCCGCGAAACCGGCATCCCGCGCATTGCGGTGGTGCGCACCGAAGTCACCGCCGGAGCCGGCGGCACGGTCGCCAACAACCTGGCTGCGCTGGGCGCCGGGACGGTCGCGGTGCTGGGCGCCATCGGCCAGGATGGCTTTGGCCTGGAGCTCGCGCACGCCCTCGCCGCGCGCGGCATTTCCATGGATCTCTGCGTGCGCACGCCCGCCATGCAGACCTTCACCTACACCAAGGTAATCAACGCGCGCACCGGCGTCGAAGACCAGCCCCGCCTGGATTTCATCAACAACGCGCCGCTTCCGCCGGAGGTGGAGCGCCAGATCCTCGACAGCCTGCAACTCGCGGTCGAGTCGTATGACGTGATCCTGGTGGCCGACCAGGCCGAGACCAGCCAGGGCGGCGTCGTCACGCCGGCCGTGCGCGCGCTGATCGCGGAGCTTGCGCCGCAATATCCCGAGCGCATCTTTTTCGCCGATTCGCGCGCCCGCATCCACCTGTTTCGCAACGTGATTCTCAAACCCAACCGGCAGGAGGCCGAAAGCGCCTGCCGCGAGTTGTTCGGCCAGCCCGACCTGCCGGCACTGCTCCGTCACACGCAGGCGCCTTTGATGTTCGTCACCGAGGGGGCCGGGGGAGTGCTCATCGTGCGGGAATCCGGCGATACGCTGGTGCGCGGCCGCGCCATTCCGAACCCCGTGGATATCTGCGGCGCCGGCGATAGCTTCTCCGCGGGTGCGTCGTTGGCCTTGCGCGTAACCGGCTCGCCTATAGAAGCGGCGCGCATCGGAAACCTGGTGGCTTCCATCACGATCATGAAGAAAGGAACCGGCACCGCGTCGCCCGAGGAGGTTTTGACCGCAGATGCGCGACAAACGCACGCTGGCGATTGACGTCGGCGGCACCAAGTTTTCGATCGCCGCATTCGAAGGCCGGCGCATGATGCGCCGCGAATCACGCCGCACCGATGCCGAAGGCGGCCGCGACTGGATGCTCGAGCAGATCTCTACCATCGCCCGGGGCTGGCAGCGCGAAACGCCCGCGGACCGCTGCGGCATCGGCTTCGGCGGACCGGTGATCTTTAAGGAGCAGCGCGTGGCGCTTTCCACCCACGTGGGCGGATGGCGCGACTTCCATCTGACCGATTGGGTGCGCGATCTGCTGGGCGTGCCGGCCATCATGGATAACGACGCCAACGCCGGCGCGCTCGGCGAAGCCCGCTTCGGCGCCGGACGCGGCTACTCGCCGCTCTTCTATATGACCCTTTCGACCGGCATCGGCGGCGGCATCTATGCGGACGGGCGCATCTGGCGCGGCGCGGATTCCTATGGCGGCGAGATCGGCCACCTCACCATTCGACCGGACGGTCCCGAGTGCCTCTGCGGGTGGCGCGGATGCTTCGAGCGGATGTGCTGCGGCTTGTGGCTGGCGCGCGACCATGGCAAATCCGCGGAGGAATTGATGCGCGATCCGGCCTTCGTGAACCGCTATGTGGTGGATCTGGCTCTGGGGCTGAAGGCCTGCATCATGCTGCTGAACCCGGCGCGCATCGTGATCGGCGGCGGCATCGCCAAGGCCGGCAGCCGGCTCTTCGATCCTTTACGCGTGGAATTGCGGCGGCAGATCACGGACTGGTCGGGAGCCCGCATCGACGTGGTGCCCGCGGAACTGGGGGACGACAGCGTACTCTACGGCGCGCTCGCGTTGGCGGAAGACTTATAGTCAGTACTTCGGGCCGAGACCCAGCGCGATGATCGAAAGGGAGTCCAGCTTGCCGCTGGCTTGCAAGCTCTGGTCCTGCTGAAAGCGGCGCAGCGCATCGGCCGAACTCTGGTCCCACACGCCGCTGGCCTCTCCATGCAGATAGCCCTTCTTGGCGAGCGCTTCCTGGATTTCCTTGTAGCGATCGGACGATGGGGCCGTCTGTCCGGGATGCCACGTCGCGCGCACCGGACGGACCGGGGCCTTTTGGTTGCGAGGCGCCGTGCGCGCCACGTACTTCGACTTGGCTGACGCGCGCGGCGATCGGGTCCCCGGCTTGCGGTTCGCAGCGGACGCCTTTGTCCCCGTCGGCCTTTTGACAGTAGATCTTGCGGCGGCCGATTTGGCAGGGGTCGATTTTGCCTTAGCCGGTTTTTGAGCGAACGAAGCCAAATTCTTCCGGGGGGTGGTTGTCTTCTTGGGTGTGGTGGCCGCCGGCAAACCTGCCGAGCAGGTGAGGGCAGCGGCCAATATCGCGATGGCTTTCAGAAACCGCATCGTTCTCCCGAGTTATGGGTGGCTGGGTAGCGAACCCGCCAGGAACAGCGGCGTCCAGTCGGTGCGGCCGGACTGGCGCAGGATGCGGAACGCCACGGCGTCGCCCGGCTTGAGCGTCTTCTGTATGCGGGTCACGTCGTCGGTGGAGTGTACCGGCTGCCGGTTGATTTCCACGATCACGTCGCCCTTACGCATGCCGATGTCTTCCGCGAACGAGCTCTGTTCGACGGAACCGATCAGCACGCCATGCTGCTTGATGCCCATGTTCTCGCGGCGCGCATCGGTCAGGTTCTCGATGCTGATGCCGAACAGGGCCTGCGCATTCTCGGCCGGGCCGGATTCTTCCGCTTTGCCGCTGCCGAACTGTTCCGGAAAGACATGCGCCAGGTCGGCGACCACTACATGGAAATCCATGTGCTTGCCTTCGCGCAAAACGGTGACCGTCAGGGTGTCGCCGATGGGCGTGCTGGTGACGCGCTCCACCAGTTCGCCGCCATTGCGAATGGGCTTGCCGTTCACGGCCACGATGATATCCTCGGCCTTGATGCCAGCTTTATCCGCCGGACCGCCCGCGGGCACGTCCTCCACGAACACGCCTTCGCGCGCGCCGTTCGACTTCAGCAACGCCTCGGCCTTGGCGCTATCGGACGGCGTGAATTTAACGCCGATCGAGCCGCGCACTACTTTGCCGTTCTTAATAATTTCGTTGTATACCTTAACCGCTTCGTTGATGGGCAGGGCGAAGCCGATCCCCTGATACCCGCCCGAACGGGAAGCGATGGCGGTGTTGATGCCCACCACTTCACCATTAATGTTGAGCAGCGGGCCGCCGCTGTTGCCGGGATTGATGGCGGCGTCGGTCTGCAGGAAATGCTGGAACTGCTGCAGCGGATCGACGTCGCGCTCCTTGGCGCTGATGATGCCAAGGGTGACGGTGGCCTGAAAACCGAACGGCGAACCGATCGCCATGGCCCAATCGCCCACCTGCACCGCGTCGGAATTGCCGATCCGGGCAGGCGACAGATTGCTCTTGCCTTCTACGCGGATTACCGCGAGATCGGTGGCCGCGTCCACGCCCACGACTTTGGCGTCATATTGCGTGGTATCGCCCATGAATTTGACCTGGATGCGGTCGGCCTTGTCGACGACGTGATTGTTCGTCAGGATGTAGCCGGCCTTATCCACCACGACGCCGGAACCCAGGGCATTGGTCTCGTGCTGCGGCATCTGCGGCATATTGCCGCCGAACGGGTTGCTGAAGAAACGCTGGAAGAAATCTTCCATGTTGCCCTGCCCCTGCTCGCCTTGATCGGGTTGATCCTCTTCGTCGCCGTTATCCGGCTGCTGTTGGGGAGCGGCGCGGCGGCGGTTGCGCGTGGGGGCCTTGGGCAGATAGGTGGTGGAGATATTGACCACGGACGGTTCGACCTGCTTCGCGATGGCCGCGAAAGAGTTCTGCAGCGGCACCGGATTAGGAATAGTGAGCGGCGTGGCCCCGGGAGCCGCCGTATTGTCCTTGGCGGCCTTCGCTCCGGTGTTGACCAGGGTGCCGATCACGATCCCAATGGCTAAGGTGAACAGGATCAGGGTAAAAGACAGTAGCTTCTGTCTGCGCAGCTTATCGAAGAGATTCATGGGTATGGGCTAGCTCCTTCGCGGTGTTGCGATCTTTCCCCATTATACTGCGGCGACCATTTCGTGGGGCAGGCGTCTACGCCTGCGCGGGTTCTCCAGAACCCGCATCTCGCGGGCCCGCGCTACGGGCGCGCCGTCTGGAACAAACTGTTGATTTCGGCATAGCCGGCCGCCTCCCCGGCGAAGGCGAACGTGCCGGATTCCCGCATCTCCCGGGCCGCCCTCAGGAAAGCGCCCAGGGCGGCGCGGCAGAGCGCACTTCCCACGCTGACGCGCCTCACTCCCATCGCCGAAAGCTCCGCCAGGCTGAATTGCGCGCCCTGCAATCCCATGACGACATTCACCGGGCGATCCACCGAGCCGGCCAGCGCGGCGATATCGTCCCGGCTGGTAAGTCCCGGCGCATAAAGCACGTCGGCGCCGGCCGCCCGATAGGCCTGCAAACGCTCGATCGTGTCGCTGAGATCCCGCCGGCCAGCCAGATAATTCTCCGCGCGAGCCGTAAGGGTGAACGCAAATGGAAGCGCGCCCACTGCCTCGGCCGCCGCGCGGATGCGCTCGACCGCGTGCGCGCGCTCATAGATGGGGCGGCCCGGCTTCCGCGACATATCTTCAATCGACCCGCCCACGGCACCCGCCGCCGCTGCCAGCCGGATGGTTTCCGCCACGGTCTCGGGATCGTCTCCAAATCCGTTCTCGAGATCTGCGCTGACCGGCAGATCCGTAGCGGCCGCGATCGCGGACACGTGCGCCATCATCTGGTCCCGGTCCATCGTGTTGTCCGGTTGGCCGATGGAGAAGGCATATCCGGCGCTGGTGGTGGCCAGCGCCTCAAAGCCGAGGTGCGCCAGCAGTCGCGCGGTACCGGCATCCCACGGATTCGGAATGATGAACGCCCCCTGCCGCGCATGCAGTGCGCGAAAGGCAATTCCCTTTTCAGACTGGGTCAGCATGGCGTTTATGCCGCCTCCTTAAATGTGGACGGAACACCGAATGTTCCATCCACCCCTTCCACGAAATTTCGCTCCTCGCGCAGGATCAGGCGATGGCTCTGCGCCACGGCGAAGTTTTCACGGGCCTCCGGATCGGATCGGATACGCGCCTTGTAGGCTTCATAGGAGGCCAGGCTGTCGAAAGCAATCAAGCCCCAGGCCACATTATTAGTGCCCTCGTAGGGAAGGAAATACCCCACCAGATGGCCGCCGCATCGCGGGATGATGTGGCCCCAGTTTTCGGCATACTTCTTAAAACCCTCGCGCTGGAACGGGTCGATTTCGTAGCGGATCACGCAGGTAATCGTCATGCTACGGATTTTACCGTTTTTCTGTGCAACAACAATTCGTTTATGATCAAACTATGGATGCAGAAGAGCAAGTGGATTTGGCCGTTTCCCGGATTGCGGCGGCGATCGGCGAGCCCGCCCGCGCCCGCATGCTTTATTCCCTGGTGGACGGCCATGCGCGCACCAGCACCGAGCTGGCCATGGTGGCCGAGGTGAGCCCGTCCACCGCGAGCGTACACCTGAATCGGCTGAAGTCGGAGCGCCTGATAAAGGTGCACGTGCAGGGGAAGCATCGCTATTACAGCCTGGAAGGCCCAAATGTTGCCCGCGCCCTGGAAAGTTTGAGTGTGATCGCCGGCCGCCCCCAAAGCCGGTTCGTGCCGAACACGCCGGGCCGGCTGCGCGTGGCGCGCACCTGCTACGACCATATTGCGGGGACGCTTGGCGTAGCGCTTCACGACCGCTTTCAGGCCCTGGGATGGCTGGCGTCCGATCCGGCAACCGGGGATGCGTACGATCTTACGCCGCATGGAACGACGGAGTTTTCCGGGCTGGGCATCGATCTCTCCGCCACGCGTGCGCTGCGCCGCCGGTTCGCCTACGCCTGCCTCGATTGGAGCGAACGGCGCCCGCACGTGGGCGGGGCACTGGGGGCAGCCATCCTGGAAATCGCCCTGAAACGGAAATGGGTGCTGCAGGATCTGGACAGCCGGTCGTTAGGCGTCACAGGTCTCGGCCGGCGCGAGATGCGGGCGCGGTTCGGGCTGACCTCGTGAGGTTTCGGACTTGGCCGAACGAAGCCAAGGCCATGTAACACCTTTAGATTCAGCAGGTTGGGCTTTGATCGGCAGCCCGTGGCGCACGCTTCAGCGTGCTGCGGCGGACTTCAGTCCGCCGGGGAGCCGGCTGAAAGCCGGCTGCGGGCATGATTGCCCGCCCTCCATTAATGTGTAGACTTTTACGACAAACAGGTCTTATAATATGGCTTAGTATTTACCATCCGCAATCCGAGGAAGAGGGGGAAGTTTTGACCAGTCCATCTAGCACCACCCGCAGGAAGGTCACCATCGACGGCAACGAAGCCGCGGCTTACGTCGCCCACCAGATCAACGAAGTCATCGCCATCTATCCCATTACGCCATCGTCACCCATGGGCGAATGGGCGGACCAGTGGTCCGCCGAGCTGAAGCCGAACATCTGGGGCACCGTGCCATCGGTGGTCGAGATGCAGAGCGAAGGCGGAGCGGCCGGCGCGCTGCACGGCGCGCTGCAAACCGGCTCGCTCACCACCACCTTCACCGCCTCGCAAGGTCTTCTGCTGATGATCCCCAACATGTTCAAGATCGCGGGCGAACTCACCGCCACGGTCTTCCACATCGCGGCGCGCACGCTGGCTTCGCAAGCGCTTTCCATCTTCGGCGACCACAGCGATGTGATGGCCGCGCGCGCCACGGGCTTCGGCATGCTGGCCTCCAACTCCGTACAGGAAGTGATGGATTGCGCGCTTATCGCGCAGGCCGCTTCGCTCGAATCGCGAGTGCCGTTTCTGCACTTCTTCGACGGCTTCCGTACCTCGCACGAGGTCGCCAAGGTCGAACAGCTTACGCCCGACGATATGCGCGCCATGATCGAAGAGGACCTGGTGCGCGCGCACCGCTCCCGCGCGCTCTCACCGGATCATCCCGTGATCCGCGGCACGGCGCAGAATCCGGATGTGTACTTCCAGGCGCGCGAAGCATCCAATCCCTTCTATACCGCCTGCCCGGCGATCGTGCAGAAGGCCATGGACAAGTTCGCGCAAGTGGTGGGACGGCAATATCGTCTGTTCGACTACTTCGGCGCGCCGGACGCGGATCGCGTGATCGTCGCCATGGGCTCGGGCGCGGAAGTGGCCGAGGAAGCCATCGCCCACCTGAACGCCGCCGGCGAGAAAGTCGGCATCATCAAGGTGCGCCTCTATCGGCCGTTCTCTATCGAGCACTTCATCGCCGCCCTGCCGGCATCGGTGAAAACTATTGCGGTCCTCGACCGGACCAAAGAACCCGGCAGCTCCGGCGAGCCACTCTATCTCGACGTAGTCAACGCGTTGAGCGAGGCGATGGTTACCGGCAAGCGCGTGATCGGCGGCCGCTACGGCCTTTCTTCCAAGGAATTTACGCCCGCCATGGTGAAGGGCATCTTCGATGAAATGTCGAAGCCCAAGCCGAAGAATCATTTCACCATCGGCATTCTGGACGACGTCGGCCACACCAGCCTGGATTACGATCCCGCATTTTCGAGCGAGGTACCGGGCACCGTGCGCGCGCTGTTCTACGGCCTGGGCGCGGACGGCACCGTCGGCGCGAACAAGAATTCCATCAAGATCATCGGCGAGGAAACCGGCAATTACGCGCAAGGATACTTCGTTTACGATTCGAAGAAATCCGGCGCCATCACGGTTTCGCACCTGCGTTTCGGACCGCAGCCGCTGCACTCGAGCTACCTGATCACGAACGCGAATTTCGTGGCCTGCCACCAGTTTTCGTTCCTGGAACGCCTGGATATGCTGAAGTTGGCGGAACCCGGCGCCACCTTCCTGCTGAACAGCCCGTTCGGCCCGGAAGAAGTGTGGGATCAGCTGCCGCTCACCGTGCAGCGGCAGATCATCGCCAAGAAGCTGCGGTTCTACGTGATCGACGGCTACGAAGTGGCGAAAAAGACGGGCATGGGCGGGCGCGTGAATACCATCATGCAGACCTGCTTCTTCGCCATCAGCGGCGTGCTGCCGCGCGACGAAGCCATCGACGCCATCAAGCATGCCATCGAGAAGACTTACGGCAAGCGCGGCGAAGCGGTGGTGCAGAAGAATTTTGCCGCGGTGGACGCGGCGCTCAGCCACCTGAGTGAAGTGAAGGTCCCGGCGAAAGCTACCGCCGGCTTCGACATGCGCCCGGCGGTTCCTGCCGGCGCACCCGATTTCGTCCAGAGATTCACCGCGCGCATCATCGCCGGCGAAGGCGACGATCTGCCCGTCAGCGCCATGCCGCTCGACGGCACCTTCCCCACCGGCACCACCCAATGGGAAAAGCGCAATATCGCGCTGGAGATTCCGGTTTGGGATGAAGCGCTCTGCATTCAGTGCGGCAAGTGCGTGCTGGTTTGCCCGCATGCCGTGATCCGCGCCAAGGTCTTCGAGCCGGCCCAGGCCGCCGGCGCGCCGCCCACCTATAAAGCCGTGCCCGCGCGCTGGAAAGATTTCAAGAGCATGCAGTATACGCTGCAGGTGGCGCCCGAGGATTGCACCGGCTGCGCGCTCTGCGTGGAGGTCTGCCCGGCCAAGAGCAAGAGCGAAGTGAAGCACAAGGCCATCAACATGGCGCCGCAAGCTCCGCTGCGCGAGCCGGAAGCCGCGAATTGGGATTTCTTCCTGAAAATTCCCGAGATCGACCGCCGCTTGCTCAGCCAGGGCCTGGTCAAGGACAACCAGTTGCTGCAGCCGCTGTTCGAGTTCTCCGGAGCCTGCGCCGGATGCGGCGAAACGCCTTACATCAAGCTGATGACGCCAGCTCTTCGGCGACCGCACCATGATCGGCAACGCCACCGGCTGCTCCTCCATCTACGGCGGCAACCTGCCCACTACGCCTTATACGGTAAACAAGGAAGGCCGCGGACCGGCCTGGTCCAATTCACTGTTTGAAGACAACGCGGAGTTCGGGCTGGGCATGCGGCTGGCGATCGACAAACAGAAGGAATACGCGGGGGAACTGGTGGCGCGCTTTGGCAACGTCATCGGCGACGAATTCGCGCAGACGCTGCTGGACGCCGACCAATCCACCGAGGCAGGCATCTTCGAGCAGCGCGCGCGGGTGAAGATTTTGAAGCAAAAGCTGGCGGGAGTGAACACGCGCGAGGCCCGCGACCTGCTCAGCCTGGCCGATGCGCTGGTATCGAAGAGCGTGTGGATCCTGGGCGGCGATGGCTGGGCTTACGATATCGGCTACGGCGGCCTGGATCACGTGCTGGCATCCGGTCGCAACGTGAATATCCTGGTGCTGGACACCGAGGTCTACTCCAACACCGGCGGCCAGATGTCCAAATCCACGCCGCGCGGCGCGGTGGCCAAGTTCGCGGCGGGCGGCAAGCCGGGCGCCAAGAAGGACCTGGCCATGATGGCCATGAACTACGGCACCGTCTACGTGGCGAAAGTGGCCATGGGCGGCAACGACAGCCATACCATCAAGGCGTTCCTCGAAGCCGAGTCCTACGACGGTCCGTCGATCATCATCGCCTATAGCCATTGCATCGCGCACGGCTACGACATGGTCCACGGACTGGATCAGCAGAAGGCCGCGGTGCAGTCCGGCTACTGGCCGCTGTTCCGCTACGATCCACGCCTGGTCGGCCGAGGGCAAGAATCCCTTCCAACTCGATTCCCGCCCGCCCAGCATCAAGCTGAAGGATTACGTTTACAACGAGACCCGCTATACCATGCTGGCCAAGAGCAATCCGGACCAGGCGCATCACCTGCTCGAACTGGCGCAGAAGGATGTGCTGGACCGCTGGAAGATCTACGAAAACATGGTGAACATGCCTACAAATGGCACGGCACCCGCACAGGAGGCAAAGTAATGATCGACCTTTCGCAAAACCATCGACCTGACCACCACGTATCTGGGATTGAAGCTGCGGAATCCGCTGGTGGCTTCCTCTTCGCCCATGTGCGAAGAAGTGGGCAACATCCGGCGCATGGAAGATGCGGGCGCGGCGGCCGTGGTCCTGCCTTCTCTGTTTGAAGAGCAGATCGCGCTCGAGAGCCACGAACTCGACCGCTTCATCTCGGCCGGCGATAACGTCGGCGCGGAAGGCATCAGCCACTTCCCGGAGATGCTCGGCTACAATCGCGGTCCCGAAGGCTATCTGAAGCACATCCGCAAGACGAAAGAAGCGGTGCACATTCCGGTGATCGCCAGCCTGAACGGCACCTCCGTGGGCGGCTGGCTGAAGTATGCCGAGATTGATGGAGCAGGCCGGCGCCGACGCGCTGGAGTTGAACATTTACTACATCCCGGTGGATCCCGAAGTCTCGGGCGAGTCAGGTGGAGCGCAAATACTGCGACCTGGTGCGCGAAGTGAAGGCCGCGGTGCATATCCCGGTTGCGGTAAAGCTGGGTCCGTATTTCAGCTCGCTGGCGAATATGGCCAAGCGCCTGGAATCCGCGGGCGCCGACGGCCTGGTGCTCTTCAACCGCTTCTACCAGCCCGACTTCGATCTGGAAGCGCTGGAGGTAGTGCCCAACCTGATCCTCAGCAATCAGCACGACCTGCTGCTGCGGCTGCACTGGATCGCGGTGCTTTATGGCAACGTGAAGCCGGACCTGGCGCTGACCGGCGGCGTCCACTGCGGCCACCGACGTGGTGAAAGCCATGATGGCCGGCGCGAAAGTCGCCATGATGACCTCCGCGCTGCTGAAGACGCGGCATCAGCTATCTGGACACCATGCTGACCGAACTGCTGATCTGGATGGGCGATCACGAGTACGACTCGATCCGCCAGATGCAGGGCAGCATGAGCCGCAACGCCGTGCCGCAACCGCAGGCGTTCGAGCGCGCCAATTACATGAAGGTGCTCAGCTCCTACGCCATGCGGTAAGGCCACGCTCTGCTTCATGAAGCACTATTCCCTGCGGGCCATTACGGCCGGAGATGTCGCCTGTCGTGCCGCTAGACGTTGCAGGCCTGCGCGTGGAGTAGAATGAAGTCGTGACTACAGTCGAAACGCCGAAGTTGAAGGAGCCCACCTTCGATCCCCATCTACAGGCCGCCGGCGAGCGTGCCAAGGCAGCGGCTGAGGAGTTGGTGCGTCTCGGCATCGCCCGTCCCGATGGCACACGAATTCGCACCGGCCTGCCCGAGGATATGCAGGAAGGCGCCGACCGCGACTTTGGCGGCTGATGTCTCCCAGGATGGCGATCATCGCCGGCCCCCCGGGGAGCGGCAAATCCACCGCATTTCCAGTTTCCGGCTTCGGCATCGATTTTTTCAACGCGGACGATCACGCGGCGGCGCTAATGGGTCCTACCGCGGAATTCCGCGCCCACTCCGCCTCCAAGTCAACCGGTTGGTCGAGGCATTCATTGCCGATCATATCGAGCGCCGCGTAAGCTGCGCCTTTGAAACCACTCTGCGAAGCGGAATTACCTTTGAGCAGGCGGCGGCCGCGCGCGCCGCGGGCTTCGTGGTCGAACGGCGATACCTCGTATTACAGACCTTCGAGATGCACGTCGAGAGGATCAAGATGCGCGCCGACCGGGGCGGTCACAGCGCCTCGAATTCGGTCCTGCGTGGCATCTACGAGTCGAGCATCGCTAACCTTGGCCGTGCCATTCGCGAAATGGATTTCACCGGACGCGCTGAGCCTCGAGAACAAGGTACGAAAGGTCAAGAACCCAGACGGGCCTGTGAGGATCGCTCATTAGGCGGAGGCGATGTGGCAATAATGGCAGCGATAAAGAAGATGCCGGCCTTCAGATACCTGTTGCCGATGCTCGAACTTGCGGCGTACCTGGCCGCATGGTTGGAAAGGCCTCGGCCAATTTCCAACAGCGTCGGATTCGATCCGTTCGATCCGTTGCCTGACAGGATTGCAAGGATAGCGTCCGGCCCCGCGGACTCGCTGGCAGTGATTTTGCAGGACGCGCTGCGCAACCAGGATCCGCGCTTCCTTGACTGGTCTGCCGCTATTTTGGGAGCAACGCGCTGGTACGCGATCGGGTATTGGATCGACTGCGAACTCGGTGCGCTGCCCAAGCCGACGCCCCGCAGGTGGCTCCTCTGGACGGCTTCATCGCTACTGGCCCTCTTCGCCCTGGCCGTCGCGGGAGAGTGGCTTTACCTGGTTGCGTATCAACGGGTGTATCTGGAACGAAAACTGCTGAGTCACTTGCCGGAGATGTTGTCGCACGCCGGGCAGTCCCGCGCCCCGGTTGTGCATCACGATACGTGTGAGCGTAGCGGCGAGGAGGGCTGGCCATGCGAGGGGAGGGCGGAGCCCACGCTATGAAATCAACAGCATCACGTCAGAGGCGTATACTTACACTCCAGTTACCACGCGCCGGCGCCGCGCCTTGTTACGACGGCACGCAAAACGCGCCACACCAGCCCGCCCACTGGAACAGCTACAACCTGGCCAACGCTATGCTCACCGAGGCACTGCCTTCCCAACGTTGGTTCACCTGGACCTACTCCGTCGCCAACCGCGCCGCCAAGCTGGCGGGAGCGCCATCGGGCGGCGGGACGCGGAGAACCTGGACGGTCTCGTCTTCCAGATGGAAGCGGACCCGGTAGTCGCCGGCGCGGCGGCGGTTTCTGGTGGGTCGATACGCTGGAGCCGTTTCACGTCGCCAGCGCCGGTATCGGCGAAGCGTTCGACCGCCTGCTTGACGCGGCGGCGACACCCTTATCGAGCGCGGCCATGTCTTCCAGTGCCGTCCCGGTCCACTCGACCTTCCCTCACTCCAGGCCCAGCCGCCGCATCGCTTCCTCGTGCGGAATGCCCTTGCCGCCGTTCCGCTGGAGCCAGACGCGGGCTTCCGCCACGGCCTGCTTTTCTTCTTCCGTCTCGGGTCGTCGTCAGCGGCCACGTTGCGTAGAGCTGTGGCTACGGGATCGACGATAGTTTCCAGCAGTCCGACCAAAGCCGAAAGCTGCGTCTCCGGCAACCGGTCAATCAAGCGGTGAGCATCGTCGCGGGGATTGGTCATCGGGAACCTCCGGGCTCGGTGTTGGCGAAACGCCGTGCGGCTTCCTTCATGGTATCAGGGCTCCTCGATTCTAACGATCCCCAATCTTCAATATCTGAAGGAAGATCGCAAGGCCTTCGCGCGATAAGCCGCAGAGCAAATGAGGGGGCGAAATCTGCGGCCGTTAACGCTTTGAACACCGTCACGATGCTGCACATAGGCTTTAGGGGTGACGCGCCACCCTTCACCTGTAAGCTTCGGAGCGGTGACGGACGCCGAAGATGCGCATGGCGTCGTCTTCGAGAGCGAACAAGACGCGGTAGTCGCCAAGGCGGAGCCGGAACGCGCCGGCCATATGCCCGTGGAGCGCATTCACATCGCCCGAGCCGGTGCGGGCGAAGCGGAGAATCCCTTCGAAGAGGGGCATGGCTGTAGGCTGGTCCAGTGCGCGAACGTCGGCCTTGGCTTCATCGAGCCACTCAATCTGGTAGAGTGGCATCTACTTGTCGAGGGGGAAATCCTCGGGCTTGAAGCCGCACTCAGCGAGAACGTTTTCCATGGGAATGCCCTTGCCGCCGCGTTGCGCAAACCAGGTCTGCCCGCCATGAAATCGGCGGCGTTCTTGCTCGGTCACGGGTTCGTCGTCGGGCGGGGCCGTAGCCAGGGCGCGGGCAACGGGATCGAGCAGCATGAACTCCAGGAAGCGAACCGCAGTTGCGATCTGTGCATCCGGTAGTCGTTCGATGAGTTCGTGCGCGTGGTGTTTTTCTGAGACTCCGTTCATAGCCCTCCTTTAGCCGCTCAGCGGCGCGCCGACTTCGACTCGGCGTTTTCCAGAAAGAGATCGATCGTCCGCAATAACGTCATCTGCTGTCGCGCCGGCAGCCCTTCAATCTGCTCCAGACGCCGAAGAACTTTCCGGCTGGGTTTTCTGGCTGCCTTCGGCCCGCCCGGCTGCAGCAGTTCATCCGTGCTCACTTCCAGCGCGGTGGCGAACCGGAGAAGCATATCGGCGTTAAGCCGCAGCTTGCCGCGCTCGTAGTCGGAGACGAGCGTCTGAATAAGGCCGGTCCTGCCGGCCAGTTCCCTTTGTGTGAATCCGCGCTCTCTGCGAATGCGCGCCAGACGTTCGCCGGGAGTCTCGTCAAAGGGCGGCAAAGGAGCCAGTGAAAGTCTGGAAGCCTTGGGCATGACGGACTCAGTGTAGCGTGCAGGGCTGAAAACCCGCATTTTTCATATACCGTATGTTACCGTATTCCCAAGTCACGTGTCTTGCTGAACGGACACATTATCGCCATCGAAAACCAGATCGTCCCCACAAGCCCTTCGGATACCTCTGCGGGTGGCGGCAGCGGCGTGACCATTTCCTGTTGCGTGGTGGCTTCCGCCGATGCGCCAGGAGTTACCGGAAGAGATGGACGCCCAACCAGTGATTGTGGCGCCGTTGGTGCCGCCCATGTACCAGATCTGCGCCGCGCCGGTGGACGGATTTTGCCACGCCAGATCGGGGACGCCGTCGCCGGTGAAGTTGCCGGGAAGCACGCCTTGGCGCGTGGCCGCGGGCGCGGATTTCAACAAGGACCACATCCCGGACGTCGCGTAGCAATACCGACGGACTTCAACGGGGATGGGGTTGCCGACTCGGCGCAATAAGAATTGGGATCTTCCGTACCCGTCACGTGTCGCGCGAATATTATTCTTCCCGCAGAGCGGCCATCGGGTCGAGCCGGGCCGCCCGCCGGGCGGGCAGATACGCGGCTGCCGCGGTGGCCGCCGCCAGGATCACGACCGCGCCGGCAATCTGCACCGGGTCTCGCGGCCGCACGCCGTATAGCAGGCTGGCCACCAGCCGGCCCGCGGCCAGTGACGCGGCCAGGCCCGCCAGCATGCCCAGGGTCAACAGCACGGCGACGTCCCGCAGCATCAGCCGCACTACCGAATTGCGCGGCGCACCGAGCGCCATGCGGATGGCGATCTCGCCCTTGCGCCGGGTCACCGCATACGAAGTGATCCCGTACAGCCCTATCATGGCCAGCAGCAGGGCCAGCGATCCGAACACCGACGATAGCAACGCCACCGTGCGCGGCTGCAGCAAAGACTCGTTCACCTGGGTTTCGAGGTTTCGGAACTCGAGCGAAATGCCGCGGTTCACGCCGCCGATCGCGGCGCGCGCGGCCGGAATCAGCGTTTCCACCGGCACATCCGAGCGCAGCGTAAACCGGAAATTCGGCGAAGGCTCGGCGTCCTGGTCCGCGGCCAGATAGGCAATTCTGCGTTCCTTCTCGTCAATCCGGCTGTACTTGGTGTCCTTGACCACGCCGACGATGTGATAAACATCGTCCTTGTCCATGCCAATGGACTTGCCGATCGGATTCGCCGCGCCGAAGAAGTCGCGCGCCGCCGTGGCATTCACGATCATGACCTTGGGCGCGTGCATCCCGTCGCCTTCGCCGAAGTCCCGGCCGAGCAGCAGCGGCGTCCGCATGGTGGTGAAGTATCCCGGCGAAACGCGATTCAAGAACAGCAGCGTTTCCCGCGAAGGCTTCGACTGAAAGCCTTCCGGCCGGACCATCTCCGCCCATCCCTCGGGATTGATCGGCGTCAGCAGCGAACTCGCCGCCGCAGCCACGCCGGGCAGTCCGCGCAGCTTTTCCAGAATCTCGCGGTAGGCGGAGGCGCGCTTCCCGGCGGGTATCCCGGCCTGTTCCACATTGGCCGCCACGATGAGGATGTTGTGCCGCGTGAATCCCGCGTCCACCGCCAGCAGGTTGCGCAGCGTTCCCAGAAACAGCCCGGCCGCCACCAGCAGCACCAGCGACAGCGCCACTTGCCCGGCCACCAGGGCCTTGCCCAAATTGAATCGCCCCGAGGCGCGCAGCACACCGCGCGTATTCTCTTTCATCACCTGACTCAATTCCACGCGGGTGGCCCGTAGCGCCGGCGCCAGCCCGAACAACACGGCCGTCAGCAGCGCGGCGCCGATGGTGAATGCCAGCACGCGCGGATCGAGCGAAAGATCCAGATCGAGCGGATGCCGCCGGGTGGAAAGAAAATGCACCAGCAGCCGTCCGCCCCAGGCCGCCAACAGCAGGCCCACCGCGGTGCCGAACGCCGAGAGCAGCAGGCTCTCGGTCATCAACTGGCGGATCACCCGCGCGCGGCCCGCACCGATGGCCATGCGCACCGAAAACTCCCGCTGCCTCGCCGTCGCCCGCGCCAGCAGCAGATTGGCGATGTTGGCGCACGCGATCAGCAGCACCACTCCGACAATGGCCATCAACGTATAAAGCGCCGTCCGGTATTGCGCGCCGACGTCGGAAAAGCCCGTGGCTACCGGTTTCAGGAAGAACGAGTTCTTCAGGTAGTCCCGCTGCTCGTTGAGGGCGAAGATGCCCGGGACCGTGGCGGCAAAGATCTCCGGCGCAATCGCCCGCATGCGGTCTTGCGCCTGTCGAAGGCTCTCGCCCTCGGGCATGCGCCCCAAAATGCGCAGCCACCACGCCGCTCGCTCATCGAGCGAACTGTGCTCCGCATGCAGGATGGGCTCGCAGGCCAGCGGTATGGCCACGTCGAAACCCCAGTCCCGGTCGAGACCGCGGAACCATGGCGGCGTCACTCCGATGATCTCGAAGATATGCCGGTTCAGCCGGACGGTCTTGCCGATCGCGTCCGCGTTCCCGCCGAAATTGCGTTTCCAGAAGCTGTAGCTGATCACCGCCTGTGGCGCCGTGCCGCGGCGGTCTTCATCGTGCGTGAACACGCGGCCCTCGATGGCCGGCACGCCCAGCACGCGGAAGAAATCGCCGCTGACCCACAATCCAACGGCGTTGCGGCTCTCGCCGCCGTCCGCCAGGTCGAAGCGGTCCGGCGCGTAGGCCAGGGCACCCGAAAATGCCGTCTGGCGGTCGCGCACCTGCTCCCAAATGGGATTCGTCAACTCGTCGTCGCCCTCGGTGCCCATCCTGACTTGCACGAGGCGCTGCGGATCTTCAACGGGCAGCGAGCGCAGCAGCACCGCGTTCAGAATACTGAAAATCGCCGTATTGGCGCCAATGCCGAGCGCCAGCGACAGCACTGCCGTGGCGGTGAGTCCAGGATTTGCCGCCATCGCGCGCAGGCCGTAGGTGACGTCTTGCCGCCAGGAATCGAGCCGCATCCAGCCCCAGGCTTCGCGACTGGATTCGTGCAACCGGGTGGCGTTGCCGAACTGACGCCGGGCCGCCGCCTGGGCTTCATCACCCGGCATGCCGCCGGCTTGTTTGGCGGCCGCGCGCATTTCCACGTGCAACCGCATCTCTTCCGCCAGATCCGCGTCAAAGCGCGTACCGGAAAGCCAATACCGCACTCGCCGCCAGAGTTCACCCATCCAGGCCATTCGTCACCTCAGACTTTCCGCGAGAATTTTGTGAATCGCGCCGTTCACCCGCTGGTATTGCTCCACCTCGGCGAGTAGTTGCTTGCGCCCCGCCGGGGTAAGACGGTAATAGCGCGCGCGCCGGTTGCCCGCGGTGACGCCCCATTCAGCCGTAACCCAACCCTTCAGCAGCATGCGCTGCAGGGCGGGATAGAGCGAGCCTTCCTCTACCTGCAACACATCGTCCGATACTTCCTGGATGGCGTTGGCGATTTCAAAGCCATGGATCTGGCCGTGGCGGGCCAGCATCTTCAGGATCAGCATGTAAAGAGTGCCGGGCGGGATCTCGTCGCGTTTCGAGCGTTCTGACATAGTTTAACTATGCCAGTGTCCCACGCAGCGGAGAAACTGTCAAGCAACGCGTTCAAGCGGTGCGAAAGAGCCGTTCGGAGCCTTGCGAAAGCAGCACCCAGAGCCCATAGACACCTAGCGCGGTGCCGAAGGGCACGTGAATCAGGTCGAGCACGGAAAGCACGATGGTCAGGACGCGCGCCCAGGAACGGAACTGCAGCAGTCCGATTCCGGCGATCACGCCGGGCAGCGAAATCGCCAGCAGGAAGAAGAAGATAAATGCCGCAATGCCGCCCAGGATCGGAATGGAGACGTGCGCCCCGGGCGAATAGTCGGAAGCGCCGATCAGGCCGGCAATGCCGCCGAAGAGCGCTAACAAGCCCAAGGCAAGCATGATTCCCAGGGAGCCGAAAACGATGTGGAGGATAGCGAGGATCTTGACGTGTTGTTCCATGGCTCCGCTCATTGTAGGCGCGCGCACGGATGTAAGCAAGCCGGACGCACTACGGATAGAATAGTCTGTTCAAGGAGCACGGAACTATGGAACACGAAATATCAAGGCGCACGGCGTTGACCAGCGCCGCCGCGGCGTTTACGACCTCCCTTTTCACGGGCCGCGTAAAGGGCGCGAACGACCGCACGAATATAGGCTTTATCGGGATCGGGGCAATGGGTTCGGGGAACCTCGAATATGCCATGAAGATCCCCGAGGCACAGCCCGTCGTGGTGTGCGATGTTTACCGGCCGCATCTGGAACGCGCGCAAGCCGCCGCAGGCAAGCAAGGCTTCCAGGTAAAGGCGGTCTCCGATTTCCGCGAAATCCTGGCGGACAAATCCATTGACGCGGTTTGCATCTCCACTCCGGACCACTGGCACGCCTACATGACCGTGGAAGCCTGCAAGGCAGGAAAGGATGTCTTCGTCGAAAAACCTGCCTGCAAGTTTGTGGAGGAAGGTCAAAAAATGGTGCAGGCCGCGCGCAAATACAAGCGCGTGGTGCAAGCGGGCACCATGCAGCGTTCCGGCGGTTATTTCCAGAAGGCCGCCGAAATCGTCAAGAGCGGCAGCCTGGGGCACGTGACATTTTGTCATGCCTTCCAAAGTGGGATGACGGTGCAACACGGCTTCGGCAATCCGCCCGACAGCGATCCGCCCTCCGACCTCGATTGGGATCTCTGGCTGGGACCCGCGCCCAAGGTGCCCTTCAATGCGAATCGCTGGGGCGTGAAGGCCGCCACTTTCCCGACCTTCCGGTATTTCTGGGATTACGCGGGCGGCGCCATGACCGACTGGGGCGTGCACTTAATCGATCCGATTCACCAGTGCTTCGGCGACCCGATGCCACTGGCGGTGACGGCGCTAGGCAGCAAATTCTACGTGGAAGACAATACCCAGACGCCCGATACGATGCAGGCCACATTTTACTACGAGAATTTCCTTTCCGGTTACGAAAGCCGGACCTGCAACCCGCTGCCGATGTTCGGGCTCGGCCAGGGCGCGGGCACGGTAATCCATGGCACGGAAGCCTCTGTTTTCGTGAACCGAGGCGGGTGCCACCTGATTCCCAATAACAGGTCGAAGGAGCCGGAGACCTGGGAGAAAAACCGGGAGATGGCGGATATGAATGTGCCCCACTGGCGGAATTTCCTGGAATGCATGCGGACGCGGGAAAAGCCGATCAGTGAAATCGAAACGTGCGTGCGCTCGTCCACGGTGTGCGTGCTGGCGAATCTTTCAATGCGCTTCCGATCCCGCATCGATTGGGACCAGGACAAATGGACCTGCGCGCAAAGCGAGATGCAGCCGCACCTGATGGCCACTTATCGCGAACCGTGGAAGCTGGAGGTCTAGGATTTCGTCAACCGCGCCCTAAGAGGCCTGGGACCCCTAATGGGTCAGATCGTAAACGAAGTAGTTCATGGCGATGCGATAGGCGAGAGAGGCCCACTTCTCGGAGTATTTCGCGTCGTCCGACCACTCCCAGGCATCGCCTAAATCCATGTTATGGCAGATGGCGACCATGATCCGGCCCTGGTCGTCGCGAATGCAACGCCAATGCGGCACTTTGCCGGTTGGGCCTTTTTCGTAGGTGATCCCGGTTTCAAAGATTTGCGCGCCGGGGACCTGAAAGCGATCCTGCAGGTCGTAGATGGTGTGAAAAATCGGGTCGTCCGCGGGGATGTCCTCGATGGAGCGGTCGGGAAAGACGCGGCGGATGCCGGCTACGAACGTAGCCCACTCGTTCAGGGGCTCCCGGGTGGCGTAATCGGGATAGGGCTCCGATCCGTGAAAATCGTTGACCATGAGGAAGCCGCCGCGGAGCAAATATTCTCTCAATTGGTTGGCCTGGTCCTGGGGAAGCAGCCAGTGGCCAACTTCGACGGCGTACATCAGCGGCCAGTTGTAAACGTCGCCGGTGCCGTCCAGGTCCACAACCTGCTCTACCGATCTTGAGTCGATGCGCGTCAGCCGGCGGACGCCGGCCAGCAAGTGCCGGTCGGATCGCGGATAGTCCATGGTCCATTGGCCGGGCCACGGGCGGTTGGCTCGCAGGCGAAGACGCGAATTATCCGGATAACCGAAGATATCGGGATAGCGAAGGCGCGCCCGGACCCAATCGTGCGGATCCTTCCAATCGGTGGGAAGCGGGAAGTCGTTATACTCGACCGCCGGATATTCTTTAAACGGTTTTTGGGCGTGCAGCAGGGCCAGAAAACCCACGAATCCGAAACATCCCACCGTCAGCGCGGTACGGAAGCCCATCGGCGCACACCTTCATCGGTCAGGATAGCACCCCGGCGTAACCTCTTGCCGCGGCTAAGAATACGTGTACCCGCCCGGTAAGGTTCCCGAACCGCCGTTGGTGGTGACCACAACATCCACAGCGCCGGCAGCACCGGCGGGGGTGTTGCAGGTGATGCTGCTGTCACTGGCGACGCTGACTGAGGTTGCGGCATTGTTGCCAAACTTCACGGTGGCGCTTCCAGTGGAGAAGTTGGTTCCGGTAATGGTTACGGATTGGCCGCCGGCCGCGGGCCCGCTGTTAGGCGAGATGGAGGTGACCGTAGGCGCTTCCAGAGCCAGATTATAGGGATTCAACTTGGTTTTCATGCTGGCCCACGAGCTGGAGTTGGAGGACTTCAGGTTGGCCAGAAAATCCGTGGTGGTGGGGGTAGAGGAACTCAGGGCGTGCAAGGGCCCCCATATGGCCGATTGAAAGCGGCTTTTCACGCCGCCATCCTGGATCCAGGAGGCGGTCGTGGTCACGTCCCCGTTGACGCTCTCGGGAACCGTTCCGCTGCCCGCGCCACCGGTCACGAAGCTCTGGAAGACGCCGATCATGCCTTGCGCGAACGCGCCTTCCACCTTTTCCCCCTGATTGACCGGAGGAGGGCCCAGCGGGGTAGAACCATTGCCGCTACTATCCACTAACGTACTGCTGGTACTGAACGAAAGGGATCTGGGCTCGAAAATTCCTTCGAAGATTTCGGCCCAACCTTCGATCACGGCATGGGTAGTATTGGCCAGCATGGATTCATAGTGGGTGAGGCAAAGCGATTGGGGGCTGACAACGCCTGCCGCGATCTGGGCCACCACGCCCGCGGAAGATATGCCGACCTCCTGCCACATCACCTGGTGGCTAAGTTCGTGCATGATGGTGGACCGGCTCCCCCAATCGCTTTGCGGTATGTTGATGTCGCCCAAGGGCCAGGAATAGGCGGTTCCGGCCGCGGCGGTCATGAAGAACTGCAGATTCTGAACGCCTTTCCAGGCGCCTCCGGTGATGTTGAAGAAGAAGCAGGTGTGCTCGTACAGCATCGTGAGGAAGAACATCGCGACGTTGCGATTTTCCTGTGAGCACAACAGGTGTACCGGGCTGGTCTGGGTTCCGATAGAGGTAAGGACGTTGTTGGGGTAGGACACTTTGTCGGAATCGTCGGCGTTGGTCATCCAGAGGTTGTAGCTGGTCAGCCCAGTATTCTGAACCGTGGATTCGGGCAGATTGATGCTGGGATCCGCGATGTCGAAGTCGAACTCGAAATACACTTCCGATCCGGCGCTGATATCGAAGACCAAGCCGTGAAACTCGCCATTCTTGTCAGTGCGGGAAAAGGGCCGGTCCGGGCCGGACTGCGGCCAGAGATTCACCTTCAGGCCTTTCGGTCCGGTGCTCTGCAATGGGCCGCCGGGAGTGGTGTACATGTACCGGACGTGGAAATCCAAACCGATGCGGTAAACCAGCGGGTTGGCGGCAGTGGCGCCTCCGAGCGTGCCGCCGGCCACGAATTTTGTGTCGGGAAAATATCCGGGATTGCCGTTCGCATCGTTCCAACCCTTGGTGGACCAGGAGGCCGGCAGCGCCGTAGGGCCGACGCTCAAACCTTGCGGGCGCGCATTGAAGAAAAGATCGGGAGTGTCTTCGCCGGATTTGTCGGTCAGGTTGGCCTGGGTCTCGCTGTAGTGGATGCAACCGCCGGCGTCAGTGTTCTGGGTTTCGATGAGGTCGTTGGAGACCGGATCGTAGTCCATCAGATCGACGGGCATGTTAGGGATCGGCTCGAACTTCAGGGTGGTCAGGTTCCACGCCTCGAAGCGGACGAAGATATCCATGCTGGGGACGGCGACATGGACCGATGCGCCGATATGGGCAGCTCCTCCGAGTCGATAAGTGGATCGCGTAAAGTCGGTCATGATTGCGGCTCCGTGGTTGGCGACGGACTGTTGGGGTCCGCGGGCAGATCGTTGTCGTTTAGATCGCTAAAAGCGGTGGGTTGCACCACCACGGTCTCCGTGCCGTCGGATGCGACATAGGTGACGGTATAACTGGCCTTGATGGGGACTTTGTCGAATTCCATGTCGACCGTGCCGTATTCGGCCGGGTTGGCGACGAAGTTACCGGAGATCGGGGTGGTCCGGCTGTAGCCGAGGCTGGTGCCTTGAACCTTGATCTGTCCGGTCTCCGCATTGGCTTCATCTTCGGTCAGTTCCAGGCGGATCCAGAGGGTCGAGGTGGGGCTGGGCGTCGGTGTTGGTGTTGGTGTAGGTGTCGGGGTTGGAGTCGGTGTGGGTGTGGGCGTCGGGGTCGGAGTTGGTGTAGGTGTCGGCTTCGGAGTTGGTGACGGCGTTGGAGTTGGCGCGGGCGTGGCAGCCGGAGTAGGAGCCGGCGTCGGTGGTGCGCTAGGAGCGGGAGTTGGCTCCGGCGTAGGGGCGGGCGTCCCACCGTGGCAGGAACTGACCGGGTCGCCGACGTTGCCCGACCCGGCGTTAGCGTCGGCGTCGTTTGACGCGGCGTCCAAGGCCTGCGAATCCGACGTCGGAGCGGGGGTTGGGTCGGGTGCCATAAGTGACTAAGTGTCTCACAATCGACCCCTGCAGACCCTCGCCGGCGAACCTATGCAAAGGTTCCGTGTAGGTGGCCCAGCACGGCGATGTCGTAATACATCTCTTTGATCGCCTGGTAATGACCGGTAGTGAGATATGAGTTTGGCAAGTGTTTGGTGTACTTGCCGGGGACATACGCACCGCGGGAAAGTTCGGCTGCCGAGTGATAATCGCCTGTGCCCCGCGGGCCGTCCGGGCCGGCCAGCAGATTGGCAACGCCAAAGATCTCGTGGCAGGAGTGGTGGCCGCCAGTTACCAGGTAAATGACAATCGCCAGCAGGTACTGTTTAAACTCTTCGCCGGTGTCCATGGTGCCAAAGGTGCGGAAAGCCTTCAACAACTCGCCGGTCGTGCCGGATCGTCCGGCTCCGAAGGCGATATTGCGCATGTCGATATTCTCAATGAACGCGGAGCGTTCGACGCGGTCCCATTCGTCCACGCCTCGTTTGCGGGACTCGCCACCTCCGGTGGTGGTGACCAGGTGCGGGGCAACGATACCGGTGGCGTTCGTGGCTTGGGCGCCGTCGCGCTTCACCCGGCCGCGGTGCTCGTCGTCGTTGAACCACTGGTAAAGATAACCCGACTTGGGCGAGACCTTGATGCCGGTATCGTCGTATACCTTTTTCTGGGCAGTGGATAGTTGGAGCTTGCGAGTGAGGAAGTTGGCCAGGCACGAATGGATGCCCAGGATCTTGGGAATATCGTTGCCCTGCAGTGTCTGGAACGCGGCATGCCAAGCATCGCCCGCGTTTTGGGGCTTCTGCACGCTGGTTCCCAACCGTCCCGAAGCGGTATCGCCATAGCAGCGGGCCTGGATGGCTTCCCCCGCGAGTTGGGGATCCTGCGCGGCGAACTGCAAGGCCCCCAGGGTGACCTTGTCCACGGCGGGCTTCACACACTCGGGATGGCGGCTGGCGTCCCCCGCCATGAGGGTTTCGAATTCGCGGCGTCTGCGCAGGCTCATCTGCTTGTTGTACGCTACGAGTTTGAATGGGCTGGCGGGCGGCTCCAGGGTGGTCTTCCACTCGGAGTAGACCACCCGGCCGGCCATGGTCATCGCCCAGGGCCGCAGGGGCAGTTTGTATGAATCAAGGGGCTCGCCTTCTTTTTCAACGAAGCCCGCCGAGCCGTCTCGAAAAAGATATTTCATGTATCCGCCCCGCAGCCCAGTTTAGGCAGTATAGACGAATTCAGGGATGAAAACAAGCGAAGCGCCCCTCGCGAGACCGCTCAGAGCAGCGATTAGTTGGTGCAAGGGCCGGACTTATCGGAGATGATGGAGTCGTTTCTGGCCTGAATCAACGTCTGTACGCAGGCGTCATTGCGGGTTTTGGTTTTCAGATAGCGGCTCTGCTGGAGTAAATCCTCGCCCGTAACCAGATCCTGCGTATCGGTGCCCACAAAGGATTGCGTAAGCGCGGTCGACATGTTGCCCGGCCCGCTGGTGGAGCTATTGTAGGCTTGCTCGACGGCAATGGTTTCATCTACGTCGCCATTCGCAGCCGTACCCAAACTAAGAGATACTTGCAAAGGATAGGTGTACTGGCTGGTAACAGTTTGGGTGGAGCTACCCTGAGCCACGGTCTTCGTGGCGTTTACCCTCGTACTTTGCACATACAGGTTCGCGGTATCGGTGTACTTCTGATAATTGGAAAAGTTGACGGTTTGATTCAGCGTCGTCGTTACTTTCCCGTGCGAAGTATTCACGTAACCTGAGATGGTGAACTGACGGTCGGAAGTAACCAGGATGGTTCCTACTGGAACATCATTCGAATCGATCGTGATGTTTTCCTTTACCACGGGATTCGGACCGCTGCCGATCGTATTGGCCGTAGTCGCGCCGGTGACCGTGGTTGAGCCATGGTCTTCATACACCAGCAGGGTCGCGGTGACGGCGAAGTAATCGTCGGCGTTGTAGATGCTCAATCCAATGGTGTGGGGCTGGCCGTTGCTGAGCGTGGCCGCGAAGGGCGTGAGATCGACGCGATACGGAAGGAAGTTGAGCGTCTGCACGCCAGGAATGGGAAGCCAGAGGTTGGGGTCGATGCCGCCGGTGTAGATCCACGGGTAGATGGGCGCCACGCCGGCGGGCGTGCCGTCGATGGTGATCTCGGCTTCCCGAAACCCGGTGTTGCCGCAATCTTCCAGTTCGCCGGCGACATCGTTGGGGGCGCAACTCCACCAGAACTCATCGTTGCTCTGGCTCTGCGCGAGCACGTCGAGATAAGCGCTCTCGATGTTAGTCGGGAAGGTGTAAGTTTGGGAGAGGACAGAGGTGGTGCCATCGAGTGCGACCGCGCCGCCCGGCGCGTCCGGGTAAGGGTAAATCGCGTCAGCCACAATGGGTGCAGTGCCGCCCGCGGGTACGGGATAGAAACTCAGGGTGGCGGTGCCTGAAATCACCCCGGTGTACTGGCTATTCACAAGATTGCCAAGATCGGCCTCGCCGGGCTGAGAGCCGGTGAACAGCGGAGCGTATTCGGTCAGGTCGCGAGTTACATTCCAGATGGGGCCGAAGGAGGGATCGTCTTCGCGGGTTGTACCAAAATAGATGTTGACGTAACCGAGCGAAATTTCCGCAGTGCGGTCATATTGGATGCCGGGAGTGATCGCGAAACTTCCGTTGAACATCACTTTCGACCACGGTCCGGGACAGGATGGGGTGTAGGTGAAGTATTGTGCATTGAAATTGACGAACTGGAAATCGGAGAACAGTGTGACCGTACAGGGAGAACCGGCGGGGAGAGGCGTGGCGGCGTCCGTTACGGTAGCGGCGTTGGAAACTATGTTAGTTTTGACAACTCCGGCTTTGATTCCAGGTGAGCCGGCGCCGGGCGTTTCGGCGAAGGCGGCAATCGAGTGCACGAGGGATGCGCCGGCAGCCAGCGCGAAGGCGAAAGAACGAAGCAAAATTTGATCTCCTTCAAATACGAGATGGAGCTAATTTTAGCACGAGCTTTCTGCGTACCGCCGGCGTCGCCACCTCCAAGGCGCCCTGTACATCCGCAACTTGGCCCAGGGCGGTTCACCACACGCATGCGGTCTATTCGCTCCCGCGTCGAAGACGATCTTGAAAACGAGCTGCGCGACTATACCGAACGTGAGACTGAGCGCAAAGTGGACGCCGGAGCGAGGCCCGAAGAAGCGGGAGGAGTGTGCTGGCCGGCTTAGGCGGCACGGAACGGCTGAAGGAGGACTGCCGCGATGCACGGGGAGTCCGCTGGCTGGAAGACACGCTCAGCGATGGGCGATTTGCAGTTCGTACGCTCCACAAGGCTCCGGTATTTACCGTGACCGTTATTGCCGCGTTAGCTTTTTGCAGCGGCGTCAATACGGCTATCTTTTCCGTGGTGGATACCGTGCTTTTTCGCCCCCTGCCCTTCCCCAATCAGGATCGCCCGGTTACGGTGACTAGGGCGTTCCAGGCTTAGGCTTCCCGGTTCTGCCACTTTCCTGCCCCGACTATTTGTTTGCTGCCGCTAATAATCGGTCCTTTGCCGCCACCGGAACTTATCGCACGCAATCTTACGAGATCTCGGGCGCCGGCCTTCCGCGGCGGGTGACCGGCGCGCGCGTAAACACCTCATTAATTGCTGTTCTGGGAATCTCGCCGGCTTACGGCCGGGTGTTCACTCAGGAAGAAGATGAGCACTCGAGGGAGTGACGGTTCTCACATGGATTCGCCCAGAGTGCGTTTGGCGGAACGGGGCAAGCGCTCGGGCACACGATTTTTCTCGACCGGAGTCCCTACACTGTCATCGGCGTTATGCCGCGGTCCTTTTCGTTTCCCATCGGCGGATCGCGATTCAACGATCATCCGGCAGACGTGTTTGTGCCTGTTTCCTGGAGCAGCGAGGACCGGCAACAGAATGTAAGCAACTTTGACTCCAGCATGGCCGCCCGGTTGAGACCCAACGTGACGATTCCACAGGCTAGCGCGGATGTGCATCGCTTTCTGAAGCGGCGATTCTCCCCGATCGCTGCTGTTTATGAGTTGGGTGGAATGGGTCAACCAAATGAATGTGGTTGTCCGAACTTCGGGTGATCCGCTTTTGCTCGCCGGCGCAATCCGGCGCGAGATCAATCGGCTCGATCCCAGTCTTGCCGTGGGAAGGATTGAGACGGTCGACCAGGTACTCGAGAAATCCTTGTCCGCTGAGCGTTTCCGGACTGGGTTGCTGATTTGTTTCGCGGTTGCCGCGCTGCTGCTGGCCATGCTCGGGATCGCTGGGCTGCTGGCTTACAACACCGCAAAACGGGCACACGAGTTTGGGGTCCGCATCGCATTGGGAGCGGACCGCCGCGCTCTCCTGCTGCTGGTCTTAATGCGTTGCCTGCGATTGTCCGGAACAGGTATCGCGGTCGGCCTGCTGGTATCCACATTCGCGGCCCGCCCTTTAGCCTCTCTGCTTTATGAGACGAGTCCACACGATCTTGGAACCCTCCTCGGCGTATCTTCGATCTTGGCATTTGTGGCGTTAGGGGCCAGTATGTTTCCTGCCTGGCGGGCGGTACATACGGACCCGGTCGTGGCTTTGCGGGCCGAATAGTTCCCCGCCAAACGTGGCCAATCGACGGCGGGCGGCAAGTACGACGGGTCGCCCACGCCTGGTTTAAATGGAAGCGTGCGAGGAGGATCTGCACGGTGTAAGCGGCATGCGGAAGCAACGGAATGGTCAGGGGATCCACTCGGCCAGCCACCACGCCGGGTCCGCCGGTATAGATCGCGCGGCGCTCGTGGCCGCCGGGCGCCAGCACCAGCACCCGGAAAGCGAAGTCGTAAAAGCGAGCGCCGATTCAGTGGCCGAAGGGCAGCAATAACGGCTTGTCTTCGACGTTTCGCACGGTAATCCGAAGCGCGGAAGCGGGACCCCCGGCGATGACGATTCCCATCCTCAGTCCATTCGCCGCCGGACCCCATGCCTCGGCAGCGCCAGCCGGTGACGACGGGACGATCAGCGCGGATATCGCCAACCCGCAATTGCGCATACCCCTTTGGAATAACTTCCGCTCCCTGACGGATGCGGAGCGGTTCTGCACTGTCATGAAACAGATCGTGGGACGCCGTTGGATATGGTGTGGAAGCGGAAGGTTCCTGCCACGCGCCTAGCCGGGCCGGCCTAACGGCCGCCGCAATTCATACAGCAGGTTGCCTTCAAAACTCCACCGGCGCGTGACTCCCGAAGCGTAATCGACGACGAAGCGGCGTTCGATGGCCAGGCCGGCGCTGTGCGCCAGAGCCGTGAACTCGCGATGGGTGAAGACGTGTCCGGTAGTGGCGCAAGGGCGGCCTTCGACATCCCATACCACCCGCACGTCCCCATGGCATCCGGGCGCGGCGGTCCTGTCCTTGAGGAAACGAAGGGCCGTCTTTAGTGCGCCGTAGTGGCGGGCGTTATAGCGGTGATTCACATCGATAAAGATCTTGCCTGATGGCGATACCAGGCGCGCGAACTGCCGCAGCAGGTCCAGGCGCGCGGCCGATGGCAGAATATGTCCCAGCACGTTCCAGAGGCACGTCACGATATCGAAGCTGCCTTGCCGGCGATGGAGACCTTCGGCTCGCATGGCCCACAGGGTGGCCTGCGGTGGGCAGTAAGAGCGCATGCGCGGGCTGGGCTCGAGCAGAACGACTTCGCGTAGTCCGGCGGCCTGCGCGATGCGCGCGGCGCGCGCGCCATCCCCGGCGCCCACATCCAGAAACGAGCGGCTGCCGGGCGGGATGCGGGCCACAATCAGCCGGTCGACGGCATCCAGGTATGCCCTGCGCCCCTCCGCCACACGCGCGTAGACCGGCGCAATCCGATCGTAGGCGGCCACCGGATCCAGCAATTCGCCCGTGAAAGTCGGCACTCCCATCTATTACCATGCCCGGCCGATGCGCCGCGCGCGCCGGTGTTATGCTGAGTGTGCCCCGATGATTGCACTCCTCCGCACGGCCTGGATTTGGACCGCGAGCGCCACGCTCATTCTGCTTTGGACCCCGTTGCTGGGCGTCGTACGGCTGTTCGACCACGAGCCGCGGCGGCTGCGGACGGGGCGCTGGTTTCGCAGGCTGGGGCGCGCGCTGGCGGGTGTCAACCCGTGGCGCATCCATATTTCGGGCGGCGAAAACCTGAACGCGGACCAAGTCTACGTGGTGGTCAGCAATCATCAGTCCCTGGCGGACATTCCATTGATCGCGCATCTGAAACTGGATACGAAATGGCTTGCCAAGGCGGAGTTGTTCCGGGTGCCGCTGCTCGGTTGGATGCTGCGCATGGCCGGCGACGTACCTGTAGAAAGATCCGACCGGCGCAAGAGCGCGAAGGCGCTGTTGCAGTGTGCGCGATACCTCCGCCAGCACTGCTCGGTGGTATTTTTCCCCGAAGGAACGCGTTCGCCGGACAGGCAGGTGCTGCCGTTCAACGAGGGGCCGTTTCAGTTGGCGATTCGCGAGCAAGTCCCCATATTGCCGCTGGTGGTGGACGGGTCGGGCGCGGCGCTGCCGCGAAATTCGTGGATGTTTGGAGGCACCCGGGATATCTACCTGCGGATACTTGAAGCCGTATCGGTGGACGGGTGGAATATCAAGCAGGTGCCGGCGCTGAGGGATGCGGTCCGCCAGAAGATCGTGGACGAACTGGACCGGCTACAGCCGGCGTGCGGCGCGGGCAATGCCGCCGGGGTGTAGGGAGGAGCCGGTCTGGAGGCCGCTGGGACGCTCTGCCGCGTGACCTTTCCCCCGCACGCCAGTATTTCCAACAGGCGTGCCGGAGGGACTTTTAAGTCCCGCTTTGGACGCCGAACGGCGGCGCGACAAGGTGGGGGCCAACGCCGGCTGGACAGTTGCCGGGTCTCTGCTGTACGTACGATCCGCCACATGCCACCGCCAACCAGACTCGCGCGCCATCTAGAAAGATGCTGCCCCAACCGTCCAGACATTCAGTGGGCTGAGGTTTCTGCAGCGCCAAGAGACCAAAACTATCCCCCCCGGCACACACCCCAGAGCGGGACTTAAAAGTCCCGCCGGCACGCTGAAGCGGTCGATGAAAGCGAGCGCCACAGGACCCCTATCCAGTTAGACCTTCCGTCGCGCCACAATATCTTGCGGCTTAATTGCGGGCGACCCTTTCCCCGGCGTAGAATGTACTTTACTTTTCCTCCCGGCGAGTTTAGTATAGTTACGATCCCCCGAGCAAGACGAGGTGAACGTTTTTGCTGAAATTAAAACGCGTCGAACTGCAGGGCTTCAAATCCTTCTGTGACCGCACGGAGCTGCGCTTCAATGGCGGCGGCATCGCTGCCGTCGTCGGGCCCAACGGCTGTGGCAAGTCCAACCTCAGCGACGCCATCAGTTGGGTGCTCGGCGAACAATCCGCAAAGAGCCTGCGCGGCGCCCGCATGGAGGACGTCATCTTCGCCGGCACCCGCGACCGCAAGCCCCTGGGACTGGCCGCCGTCACCATGACCCTGGTGGATCCCATGTTGTACCAGGAAGCGCAGGAAGCCGCCGCATCCATGGCCGGTGGCGTAGCTGGAAGCAACGGCCATGCCCCGCATCCGAACGCCGGACCGATCCCCATCACCGCCCACCAGGGCAAGAATGGCGAGATCACCATCACCCGCCGCCTCTTCCGCTCCGGCGAGAGCGAGTACCTGATCAACGGCCATACCGCCCGCCTGCGCGATATCCAGGACATCTTCATGGGCACCGGCCTCGGGCCGGAAAGCTACGCCATTATCGAACAGGGACGCATCGGCCAGATCCTCAGTTCCAAGCCGCAGGACCGCCGCTCGGTCATCGAAGAAGCCGCGGGCATCACCAAGTACAAAACCCGCAAGCGGCTGGCGGAAGCCAAGCTCGAAAGCGCCAAGCAGAACCTGGCGCGCGTCTTCGACATCCTGGAAGAAGTCACCCGGCAGGTGAATTCGCTCAAGCGGCAGGCCGCCAAAGCCAAACGCTACGGCGAGCTCAAGACCGACATGGATGCCCGCCTGCGCGTGGCGCTTTCCGGCAAGTTTCGCATGCTGGAGCGGGAAGCCGCCAAATCCGCGCTCGATTTGAACCTGGCCTCCGCCGATCTGCGCGGCCTTTCCGAACAGGTCGCCGGCAAAGAACTGGCCCACACCGAACTGCAGGGCCAATCCTACCAGACCGAACAGCAGCTCACCGAACAGCGCCGCGAATTGGCGGAGTGCAAAGTGGCCACCGAGCGCACCCGCGGCAAACTGGAATCGCAGGTGAAGGAGAGCGGCGCCATCGAACAGCGCATCGGCCAGGCGGAGCGCGAGTCGCAGGAATTGGAAGTCCGGTCGGGACGCATCGCCGCAGACCTGGAAGCGCACCAGCAGCAGGTGGCCGCGCTCGATCAACAGATAGGCCAATCGCGCACGCGCATGCTGGAGAAAAATCGCCTGCGCGAGGAGTTGCAGGCCACCGTTAGGGAGCGCGAGAAGGCCATTGAGGCCAGCCGCACCGCCGTGTTGCGGCTGCTGGGTGAAGTCTCCACGCTGCGCAACCAGCTCGCGCAGATGAACGAATACCTGGCAGGCATCGAACGTGAAACCGCGCGCGTGCAGAAGGATGAACAGACCTCCGCGGCCGAACTGGAGCGCCTGGGCGTGGCCCGCCACGCGCTTTCCGAGACCATGGCGCAGCGGCAGCTTGAGCTCGAATCGGTTACCGGCGAACGGCAGCGCACCGAAGCGGATCTGAGCGGCCGGCGCCAGTCCGCCGTCGAAGTGCGCGGGCAGATCGATCAGTTGCGCACGGAATGCTCCAAGCTGAAAGCGCGCAAGGAATCGCTCGAAGAGGTGTTGGCGCATCGCAGCTACACGACGGAATCGGTGAAGCGCCTCTTCGCCGCCCTGGAAAAAGGTAAGGCGCAGGATTTGCGCCCGCAAGGCGTGCTGGCCGATTTCGTGGAAGTCGATCCCCAGTTCGAAAAACCGGCCGAAGAATTCCTGCACGACGAACTGGAATACGTGGTCGTCGAAAACTGGGCGCAGGCGGACCGCGGCCTCGACTTTCTGCGCGCCGAACTCGACGGGCGGGCCACCTTCCTGGTGCATCCGGAGAAAAACGGCAACGGCCACGGCCACCTGCCCGAGCCGCCTATCGGTCCGGAAACCGGTATTCTTTCGCGGCTCAGCGATTCGCTGCGCCTGACCAATGGACTCACCGACCGCGCTGCCACCCTGCTGCCGCGCGTTTCCCTCTGCTTCCTGGCGGAAGATCGGGCATCGGCCCAGCGCCTGGCTACCAGCTATCCGCATCTCTATTTTCTGACCACCGACGGCCTTTGCTATCACGGCCACACGGTGACCGGCGGCAAGAAGACCGCCAGTGGTCCGCTGGCCATGAAGCGCGAAGCGCGCGAATTGGGTGTGGTCCTGGCCGGCAAGCAGAAGGCGCTCGACCAACAGGTGGCCCGGCTGGCGGATTTGGATCGCGAGATCGCTATCCTGGCCGCCGAGTTGGAGCGTTTACGCGGCGTCCAACAGGCTCGCGAGAAGGATCGCGTGGCGCTTGAACACGAAATGCGCAAACTGGCCGACGACACGAATCGCGCCAACTCGCGTCTTTCCGTGGCGCGGCTGGAGCTCGATCGCCTGAAGCGCGATGCCGAGCGGTCCCAGGAGCAGCGCGCGCACAATCAGCAGGCCGTCGAGCAAAAGGAAGAATTGCGCGCCCAGCGCGAACAGGAGTTGGAAGATCAGCGCCAGTTCCTGGAAAAGCTGGAGATCGAGGCCGCCGCGCTCAGCGAGGACCATTCGGCATTGCGCGCCGAGTTGGCCGGCCTGGAAGAACGGCATCGCGCGGAACGCGCCGCCATGGGCCGTCTCGAAGCGCAGCATAAGGAAGCCACCTCGCGGCTGGGGGCGATCGCCTCCGAAATCGAGCGCTTCGGCGTGCATCGCGCGGGCCTGCTGGCCGATAACATCGAGTTGGATCGCAATCTCGCCACGCTGGCGGAGCAGGCCCTGCGGACCGAGGCCGCGGTGAACCAGTTGGCCGCCGCGGAAGCCCGCATGCGCGAGACGCTGGCCGCCAACGAAGACGAACTGAAGCAACTGCGCGTGAAGGTGGAAGAGGCGCACACCCACCGCTCCCAAATCGAAGTGGATCTGGTGCGCCGCCAGGCCGAGCTGAAATATCTCGACGAGACCAGCCGCAAGGAACTGAATTGCGCGGTCGAAGAGCTGGCGGCGGGCGACGAAACGGTTCCGGACGTGGAGGCCATCGCCGAGGCCGAGCGGCTCTATCAGGAAGTGCGCGCGCGCATTGAGGCGTTGGGTCCAGTGAACGCGCAGGCCATGGAGGAGTTCCAGGAAGCGTCACAGCGCCAGGAATTCCTCAGCGTGCAGCGGCAGGATTTGCTCGATTCCATCCGCGATACGGAGAAGGCCATCGCGGACATCGACATCGTGTCACGCCAGAAATTCGCCGAAGCATTCGAGCGCATCAACGAGAATTTCCGTGAAGCGTTCCAGACGTTGTTCGGCGGCGGCACGGGCGAGATGCGGCTGACCGATGAAACCAACCTGGCGGATTCCGGCATCGACATCGTGGCCTCGCCTCCCGGCAAGAAGCTGCAAAACGTCCTGCTGCTGTCGGGCGGCGAGAAGGCGCTGGCGGCGGTGGCGCTGCTGATGGCCATCTTCCGCTATCAGCCCAGCCCATTCTGCATCCTCGACGAAGTGGATGCGCCGCTGGATGAAGCCAATATCGAGCGGCTGACCCGGCTGCTGCGGCAGATGTCCACCGAAACGCAGTTCATTGTGATCACACACTCGAAGAAGACCATGGAGTCGGCCTCGGCGATGTATGGGGTGACCATGCAAGAGCCGGGCGTGTCGAAGCTGGTGTCGGTAAAGTTCCAGCACGCCGCAGCGTAGAGTAGAATCGACCAGATCCTAGCCCGCCCCGGCGAGTTGAGGTATATATCCTTGAAGAGAGCCAAACTCTTTCGCAGCGGCCGGAGCCAGGGCGTCCGGCTTCCGCGCGAATTCCGCTTCGAGGGCGACCACGTGTTCCTGAAGCGGGTCGGCAACGGCGTGCTCATCCTGCCTTCCAAGAAAAGCTGGGAACTGCTCATCCATAGCCTTGGCCAGTTTTCCGAAGACTTCATGGCCGAGCGTGATCAACCTGGGCAATAGAGCGCTAACATCGGTTTCTCGCCAAGGCGCCAAGGTTACCGCAAAAGGCGCGAAGAAGATTCAGGTCTGAGATCAAAACCTCTTGGCGACCTTGGCGGTGATCTTTGCGCCTTTGCGAGAAATCTTTCACGGATGCCCGCCCCACCTTCCCAGAAGCCTAGGCCAGGGCCTGCCGCAAGTCTCCGATCAGATCCTCTGCATTCTCCAGCCCCACCGAAATCCGTAGTAGATTCTGCGGCGTGCGCGTAGCCGGCCCCTCCACCGATGCGCGATGCTCGATCAGGCTGTGCGTGCCACCCAAGCTGGTAGCGCGGGTGAAGAGTTGTGTCCTGGCGGCCACCTGCATCGCGCGCTCCCGCCCGCCGTGCACTTCGAGCGAAAGCATGGCGCCGAATCCGGTCATCTGGCGCGCGGCGATCTGGTGGCCGGCGTGACTGGCCAGGCCCGGGTAATGCACCGCCTCCACGCCGGGATGCGATTTCAGAAACCCGGCGATGCGGCCCGCAGTCTCCTGCTGCGCGCGCATCCGGCAGGGCAGCGTGTCCACTCCCCGCCGCACTAGCCAGCAATCGAAGGGCGACGGAGCTGCGCCGCCGACCTGCAGCGATTTGCGGGCCCGCTCAAAGAGATAATTCTGATGCCTGGTGATCAACGCGCCGCCCAGCACGTCGCTGTGGCCGCCGAGGTATTTGGTCGTGGAGTGGACCACCATGTCGATGCCCCAATCGAGCGGCCGCTGGAGCACTGGCGTGGCGAAGGTCGCATCGCATACGCTGATCGCGTGGGCCCGGCGGGCGATCGCCGCAATCGCCGCCAGGTCCGTAATTTTAAGCAGCGGATTCGAGGGGGTCTCCACCCAGACCAGCCGCGTGTTCGGACGGACCGCGGCGTTCACGGCGTCCAAGCCGGTCATGTCCACGTACGATACTTCCAGCCGCCATTTACCGAATACCTCGCCGATCAGCCGCCGCAGCCCGTAGTACACGTCGTCCGGCGCGATGATGTGATCGCCGGGTTCCAGGCCTTGCACGAGGGCGTTCATGGCGGCCATTCCGGAAGAAAAGGCTAAGGCTTCCTTGCCGCCCTCAAGCGCGGCAAGACACTCTTCCAGGGCCTTGCGGTTAGGATTGTCTTCCCGGGAATAGCTGAAGCCGAGCGGATATCCTCCGTCCGGAGAACGCTGAAAGGTGGTGGACAAGTGAATGGGCGGTGCGACCGCGCCCGTGGCGGGGTCGGCGTGCCGACCCGCGTGCACGGCTAGAGTGTCGATGTGCATACTCTTCACTCTAGCCAAACTCGACGCAACCCGAGGCTGAAAGGGGCTCTTAAACGCTGAAGGAACTGCCGCAGCCGCAGGTGGACTTCACTTGCGGATTGCTGAACTTGAAACCGGAGCCTTCCAGGGTTTCCACATAATCCACTTCAGCCCCGTCCAGGTACAGCAGGCTGGCCTGGTCCACGAAAACCTTGAGGCCGCCAAAGCTGTAGGTTTTGTCCAGCATGTTGGGCTGGTTCTCGAAAGCCATAGAATAGCTGAATCCCGAGCATCCGCCGCCCACCACTGCAATCCGCAGTCCGGCCGGTTTCGGCTCTTGCGAATCCAGAATCTCCTGCACTTTGCCGACTGCCTTTTCCGTCAATTGCACCATAGATGTCCTAAACTCCTCGTCGAATCTTGTCAGCTACGCCTGCCATTATACTCAAGCCCAGCCGCCCAGACAATTAAGTGGATGCCTCCCAAGCGCTTAAGTTGCGGGAATCTGCTATTTTTGGGGTGGGAAGTTGAAACCGCGGAAGAGCGGTTCGCGTCGGAATCGGTGTATGGCCACACTGAGCGGCGCGTTACCACTCCCGGCCTTCGGTACCGGGATTGCGACGAAAACTCGAGTGGACTACCTGAACACCCAGGAAGGCGCACTGGTACGCCGCGCGCAGTCAGGCGAAGAGGCGGCTTTCCGCGAAATCGTGGAAAAGTACCAGTCCAAAGTCTTCTCCATCATCCACGGGATAGTCCGCCAGCGCAACGACGTGGAGGATATTGCGCAGCAGGTGTTTGCCAAGGTATACGTTTCCATTAGGAATTTCGACTTCCGCAGCTCGCTGATCACCTGGATCTATAAAATCACAGTGAACGAATGTTTCGACTACTTGCGGAAGAAGAAGGTTCGCAAGCTGGTTTACGAAAGCGATTTGAGCGAGGACGAAGTGCGCCGCGTGGAGAACGCCGATCCGGCGATTGATCGCCAGCCGGCGGCGGATTTGAATCTGGCACGCCGGGATTACGTCCTGAAACTCCTCAGCCGAGTGTCCGAAGAGGAGCGTATGCTATTGATGATGAAGGAAGTTGAAGGTTATTCGGTGGAAGAACTGGCGTCCCAGACGGGCATGAACGAAAACACCATCAAGGTGAAATTGTTCCGCGCGCGCCAGAAACTGGTGAAGGCCGCCCAGCGCCTCGACAAATCTCCCGGCTTGGTGGCTGGTTGAGATCTCCCGGCCCGGCGGCCGGTTGAGCGAGGAAGGAGCCAGGTTGCTCCGCGGTGAGAGTTTGTATCCTGGAAGAGGGATAGTAGTTCCCCTGAAGCGGGCAATTGCGAAAAAGACTCGCGGGGGGAAAATTGAGAGGTCTTTTTGTTTAAAGGGAAGGCTATGCACGCGGTAATCATCGATCATCTTGAGGAGTACTTGAGCGGTCACCTGCCGCCTTTGGCTCTCGACCGCTTTGAAGCCCATCTGGAGACTTGCAGCGAGTGTCGCAACGAAGTTGACGAAGTTCAGGAATCCACCGGGCTGCTGCGCTCTCTGAAGCCGGTGGAGGATCTGGATCCGCCGCCAAGCTTCGTCGCGCAAGTCATGCTCAACGTCGGGGAAAGCTCGGCGTCGTATTCGTCTTTTTGGAGCGCCTTCGGCGATTTCGCCTTTGGCCGCCGGGTGGTATTTGCTTCTTTGCTGACGCTGGCGGTATTGGGTACCGTCCTGGTGTCGCGCGAGGAAGCCTACGCGCCGAATCCCACTACTCCCGAAGCGGTAATGGCCGATACCTCGGGCTCCCCAAGCGCCGATCAGATGCTGGTGACGCTGGCAAACTATGAACCATAACCTGTTGGCGAAGCCCACTGCAGTGCAGTTCTGGGAGTCGCCCAAGTTCGCCGGCGCGGGGGTGTTGCTGCTCGTGTTTCTGTGCGGAGCCGCTGCCGGGGCTGTCGCCATGAACCTGGGCGCGCACACCGTACTGCACCCGCATCCCTTTTGGGACAATAGCTCCAAGACCGAATACCTGAAGAGCATAACGAAGCAACTCGATTTGACCCCCGAACAGGCCAACCAGATGGCCAGCATCCTGGACGATTTCGCGAAATACTACCAGACTGTCTTATCGGATGGCAAAGCCCGCATTTTCAATATCTTGAACGAAGACCAACGCCGTAAGTTCGAGAGGATGTTGAAAGAACGCCCGCGGAACTGACCGATCGCGCGCCGGGCTCCTTGACAGCGGCTTCCGGAACAGCGCAAGATTCCTCTATGTACACTTTGCAGTCATATCTGGGAGGCGCCGCGCTCGCCTGCCTGGCGGCCCTCTCCGCGTGCGGCCCCGCGGTCCCGGCCGATGCCCGCCTACACCGCATGGGAGAGCGCGTCACGATCGGCTCCCTGGTTTATAACGTCTTTGAAGATCAATGGAAGGCCCAGCTCGGACAGGGTTCCGACGCGCGCGTGCCAAAGGATCGCTTTTTCCTGGTCCGCCTGAGTGTGGTGAATGGCGGATCCACCGACCTGATGGTTCCTTCACTCACCCTGGTGGACGATTCCGGCCAGACCTACACGGAGCTTCCCAACGGCGACGGCGTGCCCGAGTGGACCGGCTATCTAAGGCGCGTGAAGCCGGCCGAAACGCTCGTAGGCAATGTGGTCTTCGATGTTCCGCCGAAGCATTATCACCTGCGGGTAACCGACGAGAACAGCCAGAAAACGCGTGATATCGATATCCCTCTGACCTTCGCGTCGGACATACCCGACATGCCCGCGCAGCAATAAGGGACAATAATAATATGCTTGTTGCGCGGAAGATGTCCGGCTGGTCCGGCGCCTCGCTCCTGCTTTGCCTCCTCCCGGCCTGTTCGCTCTGGGGAGCCGCCACGCCTCTGGCCGTGGTGAAGCCCACCGTCTCGGATCGGGATGGGGGCGCCGCCGTGCCCGGCAGTTTCGTCCACGATCCGGGCGAAACGATGTTTTTCAGTTTCCAGGTGGATGGTTTTACGGCATCCTCCGCCGAGCGCGTCCACCTGACCTACAAGATGGATGCCTTAGATCCGCACGGCGTGCATCTGATGGAACCCGTGGCGGCCGAGATCGAAGAAACCCTGGCTCCCGAGGACAAGAATTGGAAGCCGACCGTACGGCAGGAAATCGTGATCCCGCCCCTGGCGAGCTCCGGCACTTACAAAATCGCCATCGCCGTCACCGACCTGATCGGCAAGGCCACGGCGACCACGGAGGTTCCCTTCGAAGTCCACGGTCGGCGCGTGGACCCCAGCGAAACGCTGGTGATTCGCAACATCCGCTTCCTGCGCGGAGAGGAAGACAAACAGGCCCTGTCGAAGGCCGCGTACCGGCCCGGAGACGCTGTCTGGGCGCGCTTCGATATCATCGGATTCAAGTACGGCGAGGCCAACGCCATCGACGTCAGCTACGATGTCGCCGTGCTGGCGCCCAGCGGCAAGGTGCTCTACTCCCAGCCGCAGGCCGGCTCGGACCGCAGCCAGTCGTTTTATCCCAAGCGCTACGTGCCCGCCGTGTTCAGCCTGGCCACCAAGCCCGACACGCGCCCCGGCGAGTACACTGTTGCCATCACGGCGCATGACGGCGTGGGCAATCAGACCTTCGAGGCCCGCCAGAGTTTTACAATCGAATGAGCACGCCTGCCGTCGAATAAATAAACCATGCCAAACAGCTTTGTTCTGGGCGCTCGCCCGATCTCTATCGAAGATGTGGAAGATGTCGCCCGCCACGAGGCGCGCGTCGACTTTGCCGAGCCGGCGCGTGCGCGCATCCGCCAAGGCCGCGTGAAACTGGAAGAACGCCTGGCCGCGGGCGATCGCATCTACGGCGTGAATACCGGGGTAGGCGGCAATATCAAGTTCGCGCTGGACGCCGAACAAACCGAACGCTTCCAGCACAACCTGATGAATCATCTTTCGTGCGGCACCGGCGCTCCGCTGCCCCAGGACGTGGTCCGCGCGGCTACGCTACTCCGGCTGGCCACTTTTTCCCGAGGCTCTTCCGGCGTGCGATGGGAACTGGTTTCGGCGTTGCAGGAGCTGCTCAATCGCGGCATCGTGCCGGTGGTGCCGCGCTACGGATCGGTGGGCGCCTCGGGCGACCTGATGCCTTCGGCTTACATCGCGCGCGCCCTGCTGGGCATGGGCCAGGTGGACTACCAGGGACGCCGCATGCCGGCCGAAGAGGCGTTGCGCGCCGCCGGCCTGGCGACCTTGCGCTTCGCCCCGAAGGAAGGCCTCGCGCTGATCAACGGCACCACCGGCATGACCGCCATCGCCGCGCTCCTGTGGGTGGATGCCGGGCGCGTGCTGCGCGCCCTGCTGGGCGCGGTGGCACTGGCCATGGAGGCGCTCGAGGCGCCTTCCGAGCCGTATCGGCCCTGGGTCCACGAGAGCAAAGGGCATCCGGGCCAGATCGCCGTGGCCGCCCACGTCCTCGATCTGATCGGCGGCAGCGGATACGTCACCGAATCCTACATTCAGCGCTGCTATTCGCTGCGCTGCGTGCCGCAGGGCCTCGGTCCGGCTTGGGAGGCCCTGGATGCGGCACGCGCCGTGATCGAGCGCGAAATCAATTCCGCCAACGACAACCCGTTGATCGATCCGGAAACGGGCAAGATATATCGAGCGGGAAACTTCTACGGCGGCCATATTTCGCGTCTGCTGGACACTTTCAAACTGGATTTCGCGATCGAGGCCAATTGGGCCAATGCCCTATTCGCCCTCCTGGTGGACGACAAATTCAACGGCGGCCTGCCCGCCAACCTGGTCCCCGATCCGGGCATGAATTCCGGATTCAAGGGCATGCAGTTGAGCATCACCAGCCTGACCTGCGCGATTCGCCAGATGGCGGGCCCGAGTTCTATCCATTCCCTGCCCACCGAGCAGTACAACCAGGATGTGGTGAGCCTCGGCATGCACTCCGCCGTGACTGCCGGAGATGCTATCGAGTGCCTGCGCAACGCTACCGCCATGGTGCTGTTGGCTGCGGCCCAGGCCGTGGACCTGCGCGGTGGTCCCGCGAAACTGGGAGCGGGCAGCCGCCGTATCTACGATGCGGTGCGGCATGTTTCGGCATTCCTCGAACGCGACCGCCCCATGGAAGACGACATCGCGGCGCTGGCCGCGGAGATCCATTCCGGAAGCGCCTTAGCCGGCCGCTAATCGTTAACTAAAAGAAACTAGAACCTGCTATGCGCAAAGTGTCATCCTTAACTGTTGCTCGCAAGCTACGAAATCAAAGCCGCTGCCGCCGGACTGGCTATCTGCCTGATCGGCATTAGCTCGGCGGTCTATCAGTCCTCCATGAAGTTGGTGGAGAACGCGCGCTGGGTCTCGCACACCCACAGCGTGCTCGCGCAACTCGAAGCCACCTCCGCGGGTGTGACGCAAGCTGAAACGGAGCTGCGCGGATTCCTGGTAACGGACCAGGAATCCTACCTGGTCCCGTATTCGGCCGGCCTGGCCGAAACCCGCCACCGGCTGGAGGCAGTCCGTAAACTCGCCGCCGATAACCCCGCGCAGCAAGCTCGCATCGACAAACTGGAGCCTTTGGTCCTGCACCGCCTCGACCTCCTGGATGCGCTACTGAAAATCGGCCACGATCAAGGCTTCGAGGCCGCCCGCCGCATCCTGACTTTCGACCAAGGTCCGCAGTACATGGACGAAATCCGCCAGGGAATCCAGGACATGGAACACGACGAGCAGGAAGTCCTGGCGTCCCGTTTTGCGCAGCAGGAAAGCAGCAGCCGCCGGCTGCAATGGATGGTGCTGCTGAGCTGTAGCGCCGCTCTGTTTCTGCTGGCTGTCTCGCTGGTGGTGGTCTTACAGGATCTGTCGGCGGTGGAAGCCGCCTTCCGCAAGGCCAACTATCGCGTCGCACATGACGCGCTGACCGGACTTTCCAGCCGTCATAGCCTGATGGTCCAACTGGATTTCGCCATTGGCCAATCGGTACGCAGCGGTCAGGCGCTGTCGGTGTGCATCTGCGATATCGACCGGTTCAAATCCATCAACGACACCCACGGGCACAGCACCGGCGACGAAATCCTTGCCGCGTTCGGTAAACTCGTGCGCGACGGCATTCGCAAAGGAGATGTGGCCGGACGCTTGGGCGGGGACGAATTCTGCATCGTCCTGCCGAACACCGACGCCGAAAGCGCGGGCCCGCTAATGGAGCGCCTGCGGCAGCGCTGGGAACGGCTGGAGTATGACGCGGGCGGTTGCGCATTCTCTGTGACCGCCAGTTTTGGAGTGGTGCAGCACAGCGGCGAAAGGTCCGCCAAGTCCCTGCTGCACACCGCGGACAAAGCGCTGTACTGCGCCAAAGGCGAAGGGCGCAACCGCATTCATCTGGTGGCCTGACCGCGGCCTTCGGTAGTGCTCATCTTGCGCGAAATGAACAGCGCCATTTCGAGAGCCTGCTCGTAATTGAGCCGTGGATCCAGGCCCGATTTATACGCCAGCTTCAGGTCCGCCTCGCGCAGCCCGCGCGCGCCGCCGATGCATTCGGTGACATCTTCGCCGGTCACTTCGATGTGGATGCCGCCCAGCCGGTTTCCGCACGAAGCGTGAATATCGAATGCCTGGTCGATCTCGTCCAGGATCTCCTCGAAATTGCGTGTCTTGATACCGTCCGCCGTGGTGCGCGTATTGCCATGCATGGGATCGCAGCACCACAACAGGGTTCGGCCGGTGGTCTGCGCGGCTTTAATCAACGGCGGCAGAAACCGGCCGATGGAGTCCGCTCCGAAGCGATGAATCAGCGTGAGACGTCCCGGCTCGTCATCCGGATTCAGGATTTCGACGATCTCGCGCAACGTTTCCGGCTGAATGCCCGGCCCGATCTTGACGGCCACCGGATTGCGGACGCCGCGGAAGAACTCCATGTGCGCGCCGCGCGGGTCCGCCGTGCGCATCCCGATCCAGGGAAAGTGGGTGGAAAGATCGTACCAGCCTTCCTGCCGGGGCACCCGCCGCGTCTGCGCCTGCTCGTACAGCAGATGCAACCCTTCGTGGCTGGTGAAGAAGTCGATCCATTGCAGTTCTCCAGGATGCACGCCCATCAGGCTTTCCATGAACTTGATGGATTCCCCGATCTGCCGCGCGACGCGCCGGTACTCTTCCGCCATGGGCGAGTCTTTCACCCAGTCCAGGTTCCAGTAATCCAGGCGCGCGGGATCCACGAAGCCGCGGCTCACCAGGGCCCGGATGAAGTTGAGGGTCAGCGCCGCCCGCTCATACCCACGCAGCATAAGCTGCGGATCCGGCGTGCGGGCCGCCTCGGTGAACGCGGGACCGTTGATCAGGTCGCCGCGATAGCTCGGCAGCGTGATCCCATTGCGGGTTTCGAATTCGTCGGAGCGCGGTTTGGCGTATTGGCCGGCAAATCGTCCCACCCGGATCACGCGGCGCTGCCCGCCCAGCGCCAGCACCAGGCTCATCTGCAGCAGGATTTTGAGCTTGTTGGCGATGGTACCCGAATCGCAATGATCGTAGCGCTCGGCGCAGTCGCCGCCCTGCAGCAGAAACCGTTCGCCGCGCGCGGCTTCCGCCAGGTGCGTGCGCAGCGCATGAATCTCCCAGGAGGTAACCAGCGGCGGCAGCTTGGATATTTCGTCGACTACCCGCGCGGCCTCGTCTTCATGCGGGTACCGCGGTTGCTGCCCGGCGGGCTTGCTTCTCCAGGATGTGGGCGACCATTCGGCCATTCAGCCAACAGCTTAGCAACTTTATCCTGGAGAGGCCGGCTTCAAGAGCCCTATGTTGTTGCCATCCGGGTCCGCGAACCAGGCAAACGTACCGGCCGGGATCGCGATCGGCCCGACCAGGCGCTTGCCTCCCAACTCGATGGCCTTGTCGAGGGCCGAATGCACGTCCTCGACATCCACGTAGAACATCGTGTAATGCTCCGGCTCGTGGCCTAGCGAGGTGATGTGACCTTGGATCCCCCGCGGGCTCCCGGTCTGAATATTCGACGCCGGCCCGGCCGCCGTGATTTCCCAGCCGAACAGCTTTGCGTAAAAATCGCCGCTCCTGGCGCGGTCGCGGCATCCGATCTCAAAATGGACAACCGGCCGGCCTGTGGGTTTCTCTCCCTTTTGGCCGAGTAACGGTGGCGCGGCGACCGCCAGTAACAGGGCCGCGCGGCGCGTCAGCATGTCTTTGAATTGAGTGTCTTCCATCGTCCGAGTCTATAAGATCCCCTAGGGGTTTGCCACCCTGGGTTGGGTGGTGCACTGGTGAACATAGCCGGGGTCGCTCCGCTCATCTACTCCGGCGCCATTTTCGGAGCGGAAGGGAACGGTGTCTCCGCCGGTGTTGGGATTGTGCCAGGGGACCTGGCTCCGGACGATTTCCTGGTTGGGCGGCGGGGCTTGGTCAGCCGCCTGGGCGGATTTGGCACGGGCGGCCTTGATGCGCTCCAACTCTTTGTAGGCCTTGAAGTAAGAACGCTCGAGGCGGCCTTGGACCTGGGTCATTCGGTCTAATATCGCGGCGTCATTGGTGGGGCCGGAGGAAATGAGGTAGCATTTGGCCTCGAAGACTTCGGCGCGGATGAGTTTCCACTTGGCGAGGACGGCCTGATCGACCAGATCCTGCTCGGGGATGGTTTGGGGCTGGTATAGATCCTGTAGTCCCATGTGGATTTTGGCGTACTCCTCCTCATTTTCGTTGGGCAACACCGCTTTTTCGGCGCGCAGGCCGTGGCGCAGCGCGTTCATGCAGGATGTGGCCTTGCCTTCCGGGGTTTTGGGACCGGTAGATTTCTTCGCATTGCGGCGATTAGCGGCGATTTGTGCCTTTGTTGCCATTGGATTACACTTTCTGAACGAATGAAGCCAAAGTGGGTCCGGGATGCCGGACGCCCCTTCAGACTCACAGTAGCATCGACGGGTTCGGGAATTCGGCGGTTGGGCGCGGGGGGTCGGCTGTAAGTAGTTGACGGATGGTGAGTAAGTGGAACGGTGGGATGTTTTTTGGGTTTGTGACTGGGGGCCACGAGCCTCAATAAGTGTGGGGCGGTCAATCTTGGCCGCAGCCGCCTTTTCAGGCGGCTGACCGGCTGAAAGCCGGCTGCGGGCAGGATTGCCCGCCCCACAAGGCGAAGGATTAGATCATTCCTTCCAGGCGAACGTAGCTGGCTTCCATGCCCCGCTCCATACCTGTAGCCAGCATGGTCGCCCGTGTCTGGGCATCGGGCAAAGTCATTCGGATCGTCATTAAGGTGCCCGCGCCATCCGGATCGAAGCGCGTTTCCACGTGGTTATCCGGCGTTGGATCTGGAAGGTGCATACGTTCCACATGCACGATCCGGCTGTAGGGCTCCAGCTCCAGATATTCACCGGTCAGATGAAATCCGCCGCCTTTGGCATGGGTCCATTCATAGCGGATCTGTCCGCCCGGCCGGGCATCGCTGATGCAGACGGGCATAGTCCATCCTTCCGGACCCAGCAGCCATTTCTGGATGATTTCCGGCTCCGTGTGCGCCCGGTACAAAGCTTCGGGAGGCGCCGCAAAGCGCCTGGTTACAACAATATGGGTGTCACCTTCAGTCTTAAGCGTCAATTTACTCATCGCGTTTCCTTTCTTTATCGGGTTCCATAGCGGCCAGAACCTCGTCCAGCCGGTTGTAGTTTCTCTCCAGGGCCGTTCGGACCATGGCAAGCCATTCGTCCATCGCTTCAATGCCCTCCTTGGCCAGACGGCGAGGGCGCTTCGTCCCGTCCACCCGACGGGCAATCAGCCCCGCCTGTTCGAGCACTTTCAGGTGTTGGGAGATGGCCGGCTGGGTCATTTCGAATGGCTTCGCCAATTCCGTCACGGTGGCTTCGCCCTGGGCCAGGCGTGCAAGGATCGCCCGGCGGGTGGGGTCGGCCAGCGCGGAGAAGGCGGCATCGAGGTTCGCGGCCATAATATAAGTACTAGTTTATATAAGGCATCACTTATTGTCAAGAAGAAAATTGATTCGGGCGGCGACCCTTGGTCGAGGCTTCCTATCGGGAAGAGTAGCGGCGGCTCGCCAACTGAGGGACAATGAAGTCGTGGCAGATGCAATCACTCAAGATCCGCAAGTGATGCACGGTATACCCGTCTTCCGTGGAACACGAGTGCCCGTACAGACGATGTTCGAATATATCGAGGGTGGGGAAACCCTGGAGGACTTCCTCGCAGGGTTTCCGACCGTTCCGCGCAGTGTAGCCTTGGAGGCCCTGGGCGAAGCCCGAAGACTCTTACTTGCCCGCGCCTCATGAAGCTTCTGATCGATGAATGCGTCGATGAGCGGCTGCGTCTTCTGTTTCCGGGGCACGAATGCCAAACGGCGCGTTTCGCTTCGATGTTCTGATCACTGTCGACCAGAATATTCCAGGCCAACAGAACCTGACCCACCGAAATATTGCCATCGTGATTCTCTGTGGGCGGACTAACCGGCTGAAAGACCTCGAACTTCTGGTGCCGGCGGCGATTTCCGTGTTAGGTTCGGTCCGGGCCGGGCACGTAGTAAAGGTCGGGTAACTGTAGCTTTTTGCGCGGCACGGCCCATCATTCAAAATACGCGTCATTCGGCCTGGAAGACGGCGAACTGCAGATCGACGACCTGCTACGGAACGGGCCAATCGCGACATCGCACTGGGCCGCGGTGACTGGCAATCGGCGACTTCCCCTGCCTAGGCTTACAACCCGCGCCTGTCAGTATCCGGAAGACGTGCGTCTGTCTCACAATGAAAAGATGGCGATGACGGAAATGATAATAGACGACCAAACGTTCCGGTACGATCCTGAAGCAACTGCCGCGATCTACGCGAGGTTGAGAACTGGCTGGGCCGAAAATTGTGGCTGCGCCGGTTGTAGGAATCTATTGGCGCAACGAGATGAAGCCTATCCGTCTGCCTTCAGGGAACTACTCCAGCAGCTTGGCATTGACCCGAACAAGGAAGCGGAGGCCGTCGCGGATGGCCCATTGGGCAACGGGCTACACCATTATGCCGGCTGGTTCTTTTTTGTGGGTGAGATGATCACCTCCGGTGAAAGCATCTCCGTTATCAGCGAGTCGCCATACTTCGGGTACTTTATTACCCGCGGTGGGCCCTATCCCAGGGAGTTTCGCGAAGGACCGAGGTTAGGCGTCGGGTTCGAAGCCGATTTCAAGTGGATTCTGAACGACCGTTGGGACTCAGACTCGCGTCCCGCAGCAACCAAACCTCCCGAGAGCCTGGTGCAAAACAAAATGGATCGTCCCTGACAGCGCGGCGTTTGCCGAACCAGTGAGCGAGTGGAACGCCAACCTGTGGAACGCCTCCACCCTCCCCTCCGGCCAAACTAAACTGCTCGCCGATACCGCACATCCAGCACCGCGACCAGACGCGGTTAATAAGACGCTTACTACATCCTGTGGTTTTCCGCACCTTCCGTTGCCTAGAACCTGCGCTCTATTATCACTTGGCAAGTTGCCCGAGCCGGAATCGACCCACGAATTCTTCTGACGAGCCAAGTTTATAAACGGTGCCCCCGCCCTGGATTACCGCCATTAGCGGTGCCGTAGCGATTGCCGCCGGCGTCGCGTAACAGCGGCGCGTAGGTGCTATCGCCACGACTCTACCTCCTTCACGGGGTGCGGCAATAGCATAGCATGGACGATGCGCGGCCGACGCCGTAATTATAGAATCCCCGAACTGCTGCCCGCCACTGCCGCCGGCAGGTCGATTTCCACCGCGAGGCCCGGCTCCGCATTTCGTGCCCGGATGGTCCCCTTGTGCAACTCGACGGCCCGCCGCGCAATCGATAGCCCCAGCCCGGCGCCCCCGCTGGCCCGGTCGCGATCCGTCTCTACGCGGTAGAAAGCGTCGAAGATCCGCGGCAAAGCCTCCTCCGGCACGCCTGGGCCGTAATCCCGTATCCGGACCGTCGCCCGGCCATCGGCGGCTTCCAGGCCGGCTTCCACCGCGGTCGATTCCGGCGCGTGCCGGATGGCGTTGCGAATCACGTTCTCTATGGCGCGCCGGAGCAACTCGGGATCGCCCACCACCGTCACCGCCGGCGCATCCGCCGCCCTTACCGCGCACCCCCGCGACTCCGCCTCCAACGAGGAATCCGCCACCAGTTCCTCCAGCAGGCGGTCGAGCCGTACCGGCTGATGCCGCAACGTGTCCGGGTCGCCCTCCGCCCGCGTCACCTGCAGCAGTCCGCCCACCAGCGAATTCAGCCGCTCGGCCTCTTTGTCGATGCGGTCCAGGTGGGCTTCGCGGTTCTGCCCGGACCGCGCCAGTTCCACAGCCACCCGCAGGCGCGCCAGCGGCGAGCGCAATTCGTGCGAAATATCGAGCAGCAGCCGGTGCTCGGCGTCGAGCAGCGTCTGGATGCGATCGGCCATGCGGTCGAAGGTGCGTCCCAGGTCGCCCAATTCGTCGCGCCGGCGGGTCATGGCGCGCGCGGAAAGGTCGCCCTTGCCGAAACGCTCCACGGCGCGCTGCAGCTTCCGCACCGGATAGGTCAAGTAATAGGCCAGCAGATAGCAGAGCAGAACGCCGCCGCCCATCATCCACCAATGCTGCGGCAGCAGGAACCAGTAGCCCAGTCGCATGGGCGGGATCACGAAAATGAACGAGTACTTTCCGTCCGCCGAATTGCGGGCGATAGCCACGCCGCGCACGCGGAAGGCCGGGAAGCGCGATTCCGCGCGCGACTCACCCAGGAGGCCCGATTCATCCGCGCCGGTGAGCAGGTCGTGGCCGGACGCATCGGTCAAAATGCCCTCGCCGTTGAACACGTTATGGAAGCGGCGCATGAACCGCTCGAGACCCGGCTGCCCACCCATTTCGTACGCCGTGCGGGCCTCCTCAAGCTGGAACGCGATCAGGCGCGAAACCAGGTAAGGACGCGGGCCGGACAGCCCCGAAATGATCGCCGACCCGATGGTGTTGATCACCAGCGCGGCCCAGAACCAGATCAGGATCTTGGCGAACAGCGAGTTCATTCCGGCGCCTCGTCGTGGGGCGACCGCAGAAACTGGTAGCCAACGCTGCGGATGGTCTTGATGAACGGGCGTTTGGTCTCCAGTTTGCGGCGGATGTGGCTGATGTGCATGTCGATGGAGCGGTCGAATGGCGTCGCCTGGCGATTATAGAGATTTTCCATCAAGTCGTCGCGCGAGAGCACCCGGCCGGCGGCGCGCATGAGAATGTCCAGGATGTCGAATTCGAAGGTGGTCATCTCCACCGCCTGGCCGTCCACGGTTACCTGGCGGGTGGCGGGGTCCAGCGTGACGCCGTTCACTTCCACGCGCGCGGCGGCCGATGTGCGCGGCTCGTAGCGGCGCAGGATGGCGCGCACGCGGGCCACCAACTCGCGCGGATTAAACGGCTTGGGCAGATAATCGTCGGCGCCGAGTTCCAGTCCGACGATGCGGTCCACGTCGTCGGCGCGGGCGGTCAGCATCAACACCGGAACGCGGCTCTCCTTGCGCAGCCGCCGCAGGATTTCAAAACCGTCCAGCCCCGGCAGCATCACGTCCAGGATTACCAGGTTGAACCCTCCGTGCAGTGCCCGGTCCAGGCCGCGGCGGCCTTCATGCACGCACTCCACCGGGAAGCCTTCGGTCTTCAGGAACTCCACCAGCAGCGAACAGAGTTCGGTGTCGTCGTCTATTAACAAAAGTCGCACGGCTCCGAATGTAGCATGGTGTAAGATGGCCGGAAAGTTGTGGTGAAGCGGCGCCGGGTGTTACAACGGAGATAGCAGCGCCGGGGTGAGGCGTTCGTACGTATGAGGACTCTTGGTTGGCTGATGTCCTTTGCGCTCTGGGGCACAGTCACGCAGACGGTTAACTTCGACTCCGCAAAACCAGGCTCGGTTCCGCCCGGTTGGACGGTTACGCCAAACGCCGCTACCGCCCCCGAGTGGGAGGTGGTGAAGGACCTCAGCGCACCCAGTCCGCCATACGTTTTGGCGGAGGTAACTAAAGGCGCGGCCGGCGATGCGCGAGGCGGTCCGTGTCCCCTGGCCATCCTGGATAAAACGAATGTGAAGGATGGGGATTTAAGCGTCAAGGTGAAGCCGGTGGCGGGCAAGCAGGATCGCGCCGGCGGCCTGGTATGGCGTTACCGCGATCCGGACAACTACTATCTGCTGCGCGCGAATGCGCTGGAGAACAGTATCGTCCTTTACAAGGTCGAGGACGGAAAGCGGACACCGCTGGCTTCGCGCGGAGCTCCTACCAGCTTCGGCGTCAAACATCCCGTGCCCTCGAATCAGTGGAGCGTCCTCAAAGTGCAGTTTCGCGGGCCTTTGTTCAGCGTTTATTTCAATCACCGGCGTCTGTTCGAGGTGCAGGATGACACCTTCCGACTGGCGGGCAAAGTAGGACTCTGGACCAGAGCCGACGGCGTGACCTACTTCGACGATTTCCGCATCGCGGGGAAGTAGCGCCAGCCGCCCGCGGCGCGAAATGTCCCGTTCGTTTCCTTTTTCTCGCTGATTAAGAAGAGTACGGGTGTATACTACCCGGCACCGGTACAAGAATGGAGGGCGCGTGTGAAGTCTGTCTTGATGAAATGGGCAATCATCGCGGCAGTAGCCCTGTGCGGGGGCGCGTCCCTGTCCGCGCAAACCGCCGCGCAGCGCCGCGACTTCGATCGGGACGATCAGAACAACCAACGACCGCGCGACGAATGGTTCTATCGGCAGCGAGCGTATCCATCGGGACGCATTCCGAAGGACGCACGCCTCAAAGCCTGGCGGCAGAGACAGGCCCTGGAAATGGGCATGAAGGCGCGCGCGGCGAGCCCGCAATCGTCACGCACAGCTTCCGCATCCGTGCCCGTGTGGACGTTCATCGGACCCCAGGACAATAACTTCTGGGGCGGCAATTCGTCCGGGCGCGTCACCGCGCTGGCTATCGATCCGCGCAGCAATGAAACGGTGTGGGCGGGCGCGGCCGATGGCGGGGTGTGGAAGACCACCGACGGCGGCGGACATTGGCTGCCGATGACCGACAGCCAGCCGACTCTCAGCACCGGGGCGATCGCTCTCGATCCCGCAAACCCGGATACGGTCTATGTGGGGACCGGCGAGGGCAACTTGAGCGGCGATAGCTATGGCGGCGCCGGAATCCTGAAATCGACGGACGGCGGCGCTACGTGGGTAAACATTCCGGGACCGTTTGCGGGGGCCGCGTTCGGGGGCCTTACAGTCAGCCCCGCCAATTCGAAAGTGCTGCTGGCCGCTTGTTCCAGCGGAATCTATCGCTCCGCCGACAGCGGGGCCACCTGGAATAACGTGCTGCCGGGCAGCCTGGGGACCGCGGTAGTGTTCAACCCGGCGAACCCCGCGATGGCGTGGGCAGGGATCGGCTATTCCTATGGCGACCCCACCAACGGCGTGTACCAGTCGGGCGACAGCGGCCAGACCTGGACGCGCGTTACCGGATCGGCGCCGAATACGCTGCCGCCCGCCGGCCAGGTGGGCCGTGTCGCCATCGCCCTGGCACCCTCGAATCCTTCCGCGGTTTTTGTTGGAATCGGCGAACTCCTCGGAGCCAGCAGCGCGGCGGGCAGCGGCGTCTATGGAAGCGTGGATGCCGGCAAGAACTGGACGCTGCTGGCGCAACCCGGCTACGACCCCAACTGGTATGAGAATACGGTAGCCGTATCGCCGGCGAATGCCTCGCTATTGATCGGAGGCGGCAGCCCGCTCAGCCTGTCCCTGGATGCCGGCATGACTTGGGCGCCGGAGCCCAGTTATATCCATCCCGATCAGCACGCGGTGGTCTTTTCCGCGGATGGCAGTATCGTCTACATCGGCAACGACGGCGGCGTTTACAGCACCACCGACACAGCCAACCCGGAGGCCGCGTGGGCCGATCTGAACGCCACCCTCGGGGTCACGCAGTTCTATCCGGGTATCTCTCTCAATCCCGCGAACATCGGCGTCGCGATTGGCGGAACCCAGGACAACGGCACGCTGATTTACTCGGGCGCGCTGATTTGGAATTGGGTGAACTGTGGTGACGGTGGCGCGACCGCCATCGACCCGGCTAACCCGATGAATATCTATATCGCCTGCATCACCGGACCCGCGGTGACTAAGTCCACGGATGGCGGCGCCACCAATCAGAGCATGAGTGTCGGTTTCGATACGACCGAAGGATTTCCGTGGCCGCCCTATATCGCGATCGATCCCACCAATCCGGTGAACCTCTATTACACGGGCTCCAAGCGGATCTATCAGACCACCAATGCAGCCGTGTCGTGGCAGGCCATCTCCGGCGACCTGACCAACGGGCAGGGTGCGCCATCGGTGGTCGCCATAGCGCCCTCCGACTCCAACACCGTCTATGCCGGAACGCAAGGCGGGCTGCTCCAGGTAACGCGCAATGCGCTATCCACTTCCGGTGTCACATGGACCAATCGCACCGCCGGGTTGCCGCAACGATACATCACCGCGGTGGCGGTGGACCCGTCCAACCCCAGCCTAGCTTATGTGACGGTGTCGGGGTTTGGTTCCGGCCACGTGTTCATGACTCCCGACGGTGGTGCAACCTGGTTGGATATCAGCGGAAACCTGCCGGATTCGCCGGCTAACGACCTGGCACTCGATCCCGACCTCGATGGGACCATTTACGCGGGAACAGACGCCGGCCTCTTTGTCACCAGCAATACGGGTGCCGCGTGGGCCCCGCTGGGTACAGGCCTGCCGAACGCCATCATTACGGGCGTAAGATTCCACCAGGCCGCCAGGACCTTGCGAGTTTCCACACATGGCCGCGGGATGTGGGACCTGGCCCTGCCGCTGCCGCCACTTTCGATCAGTTCCGGCGGCATCGTGAATGCGGCCAGCTATGGCCAGACTTCGGGCTCTACCACGCTCAATACCGCGGTCACTCCCGGCAGCATCGCCGCAGTGTTTGGTACCAGCATGGCGAGTGTCTCACAAGCGGTGGCCGGCTCGATTCCTCTGCCCACATCGCTGGGCGGTGCGTCGTTGACGATCGATGGGTTGGCCGCCCCGCAGTTCTTCACCTCGCGGAATCAACTGAATGTGCAGATCCCGTGGGAAGCGCCGCTCGGGACCGGCAGCGCGTCAGTCTCGGTCGGGTCGAGCACAGCCAGCGGCCAAGTGCAGGTCGTCGAATACCTGCCGGGAATCTTTACGGCCAACGGGTCCGGCCAGGGACAAGGTATCGTGGTGCACGGAAATAGCGCCACGCTGGTCGCTCCGACCGGGACATACGGGGCCTCCTATCCGTCTGCCAAAGGCGAGGTGCTCACTATGTATTGCACCGGCCTGGGGCCGGTCGATCATCAGCCGGTCACCGGAAATGCCACACCTGGAGATCCGCTGGCGCGGACGCTGACGCTCCCCACTGTGACCGTTGGAAACGTTGCCGCACTGGTAACCTTCTCCGGCTTGAGCCCGGGACTGGTGGGCCTGTATCAAGTGAACTTCCAGGTGCCGGCAAATGCGCCATCCGGCAATTACGTTCCCGTGGTCCTCTCCATTGGCGGGGTGGCTTCCAATTCCGTGACGATGGCGGTCTCCATACCCGAGGTGCAGGAACCGGCGGCCGGATTCCCGCAAAGTTGCGCCGCTCCGCTGGCCGTTCCCTTCCCCGTGATCGTTTCGGGCAACCTGGCCGGCTCAACCCAATCCGATTGCTTCAGCATCCAACTCGCCCAGAGTACCGCCGTGCATTTCGAGCTGACCGGAATGGATGGCTTCGAGGGCTGGCTTTTTCTTCTCAATCAGGATCTGAGCTGGAAGAGCTATATCTACGTCACGGCCCCGAATACCGGCGCTCTGGACGCGACTCTCGGTCCGGGAAACTGGGCCTTCAATGTAGCCTGGAATACGGATTCGGCGGCCGGCCCTTACCAACTCCTGGTGGAGCAGGCGCCGCCCCAGTGATCTATTTCCCGGTCTTGCCGGCGCTCTCCGCGATGCTCCGCGCCAGATAGTTGACTACCTTGGCCTCGTTGCGCGCGACCTCGTAATAGGCGTTCTTGAGCAACTGGTCCTTGCGGTTGAGCAGGGTCTCGCGAATGCTTTGCTGCACGCGCGGATCGTTCAGCTCGCGCTGCCCGGCCCCTTCTTTGGAGATGATCTTGAAAATGCGGTAGCCTTCCTGCGTTTTGATGATCGGGCTGATGGCGCCGGGGGCCAGCGACATCACCATTTTCCGCAACTCTACGTTGGCCTTCTCCAGCGCGGACTCCGGGATGAAACCCAGATCGCCGCCGTTGGGCGCCGAGTTCGGATCTTCGGAATAGCTGTGCGCCACCAGGCCGAACTCTTCGCCGCGCTGCAGGCGCTCCTGGATTTCGCGGATCTTGCGCGACGCCTCGCCATCGTTCTGCGCCTTGCTGTTCTTCAGATTGCCGGCGCCGGGCTCCGGATTGGGCGTCACCAGAATCTGGGCCATGTGTACCCGCGGTTCCGCCAGGTTGAAGCTGGCCTTGTTGGCGTTGTAGAAGGCGGTCACATCGGCGTCGGTAATCACGATGTGGGAGGTGATGTCTTTGTTGATGAGCTTCTGAATGCTGAGATCCCGGCGTATTTTGGACTTCAGATCGTCCAGCGACATCTTGTTATCGCGAAGCTGCTGTTCGAACTGTTCCTTGGTCCAGGGCGCTTTCAACTCCGTCAGTTTGGCCTCGACGTCGGCATCGCCCGCCAGCAGGCCTTGCTTTTCGGCGCGTTGCAGCATGATCTCGCTATCGATCAAGCCACGCAGCACTTCCAGCTTTTGCGCCATGGTCTGCTCCTCGGCTTGACCGGGCGTGGAAAGCTGCGACTGTTGATAGGTCCTCTCCAACTCCGTATAGGTGATGGCGCGATTGTTCACCGTGGCGGCCACGTTGTCAGGGGCCGATTTCTTACAGGCCGGGGAGCACAAGAGAACCAGGGCCGCGGCCGCACACGCCCAACGAACCGCGGGCGATGGCCGGCGGCACCACAAAGCATCAAACATGACGAAACCTCATTGTATATGGGTACAATGTCCTGCGGGAGAGATCGCAAATGAGAGTCGGCATGATCGGAACGGGCGCCATCTCGCACAAACACGCGGAAGCCTACCGGAATATCGGGTACGAATTGACGGTTTGCACGGACATCAACGCGGAGGCCGGCCGCCGCTTTGCGAGCCAGTACGGCGCGGAATTTGTGGAATCGTACGAGACGGTTTGCCGGCACCCGCGCGTCGATTACGTGGATGTTTGCACGTTCCCCGATTTTCGCATGCAGGCCCTCGAGATCTGCGCGCGAGCGGGCAAGCACATCCAGGTGCAGAAGCCGATTTCAACCGATCTGGAAACCGCGCGGAAGATGGTGGATACGGCGCGACGGGCGGGCATTCGATTGGGCGTCGTCAGCCAGCACCGCTTTGACGACTCCTGCCAGTTCTTGCGGCGGGCGATCTCCGCCGGACGACTGGGCAAGCTGCTCGAGTGCGATGGCTACGTGAAATGGTACCGGTCGCCCGAATACTATGCGCGCCCCATAAAGGGCAGCTGGCGGACCGAAGGCGGCGGCGCGCTCATCAACCAGGCGATTCACCAGGTCGATATCCTGCGCTGGCTGGCCGGTCCGGTGAGTGAGTTGTATGCCGTCTGGCAGCTTGGCGCGCGGCACAAGATCGAATCGGAAGATGTAGTGAACGCCGTGGTGCGTTATGCTTCGGGCGCTACCGGCGTGATCCAGGCGGCCACCGCCTTCTGGCCGGGATACACGGAGCGCACCGAATTCCATGGCACCAAGGGTACCGCCATCATTTCGGGCGATAAGCTGACGGCCTGGGACGTGGAAGACGACAGCGGCGATCCGCCGCCCCTGGCCGAGGACGCCGCATCGGGATCGTCGGACCCGATGGCCATTTCGCTGGAGCCCTTCGAGCGGCAGTTCCTGGACTTCGGCGAAGCCATCCGCACCGGCCGCGACCCGTTGGTTTCCGGCCAGGATGGATACCAGGCGCTGGAGATCGTGGACGCGATTTACCGGTCCTGCCGTGGCGGGGAAAAGATCCGTCTCACGCCGGGGAGCATGCTACTGTGAACTCGGAGGCATATGCTTCGCAGCCGTTGGGCATTGTGGGCCGGCATCCTGGTGTTTCCGCCGCTAGGGCTGGCGCTCTGGTGGATGCGCCGTGGTGTGCGTCCGGTGGCGCGCATCGCGGGCACGCTGGCTATTTGCGTAGTGGCGATTGTCGAGTTGTTTGCAGTCTATGGCATGCGCCTGGAATGGAACGGCGCATTGAAGGTGAACGGGATCTCCTTCGAGACGCGCGCGCAGCGCGACGCAAGATTGGAGGCCAGCCGCGCCCGGCAGCGTGCCGAGTCCGCGGCGCCGGCGGTCCAACGGCGGCCTGAAGTCCGCCCCAGTACGCTGAAGCGTGCGCCACGGGACCTGCCGGTAGCCTATTGGACCGACTTCCGCGGCCCAAACCGCGCGGGCGCGTATGCCGAGACGGAAATCGACCCGGCATGGCCGGCATCCGGGCTACCTCGGCTGTGGAAGCAGCCGATCGGCGGCGGCTACGCGTCGTTCACCGTGGCGGAGGGCCGCGCGTACACGATTGAGCAGCGCCGCGATCGTGAAGCCATCACGGCGTACGACGTGGAAACCGGTCGCGAATTGTGGGCGTTTACTTACCCCGCCCTATTCGACGAAATCATGGGCGGCGCCGGGCCGCGCGCGACGCCGGTATATCATGACGGGCTGCTTTATTCGCTGGGCGCACAGGGCGATTTGTATTGCCTTACTGCGAAGACAGGCAAACCGAAATGGTCGAAGAACATCCTGACGGATAACGGCGCGCGGAATCAGGAATGGGGGATGGCCGGCTCGCCCTTGATCGTGGATGGCATGGTGGTGGTGACGCCGGGCGGCGCGCCGGGTAAGAGCATTGCCGCTTACGACCGGCTGAGTGGCGCGCCGGTCTGGCACGCGCTCGACGACCGCGCGGGATACACTTCGCCGATCCTGGCGACGCTGGCCGGTCGCCGCCAGATCGTGTGGGAGAGCGCGCAGCGCGCGGTCGGCCTGGCGCCGGAGAACGGCGGTCTGCTCTGGGAATACGCATTCCCCGGTCAGATGGGCATGAACTGCTCGCAGCCTGTAGTGGTGGACGGAGCCCGCGTTCTGCTCTCCTCCGCGCAGGGCCCGGGCGCCGCGCTGCTCGAAATCTCCGAATCGGGGGAGACCTATACGGCGCGCGCAGTATGGCAGAACAACCGAATGAAGAATAAGTTCAACTCGTCGGTTCTTTATCAGGGCTACATCTACGGCTTGGACGATACGATTTTGGCGTGCCTCGACGCGAAGACCGGCGAACTGAAGTGGAAGGGCGGGCGCTATGGCTACGGGCAACTGCTGTTGGCCGGCGGATACCTCGTAGTAGTGACCGAGCAGGGCGAACTGGTGCTGGTTCGCGCGACGCCGCAAGGGCACCAGGAGCTGGCACGGTTCTCCGCCATCGAAGGGCGCACCTGGAACATTCCGGCCATCGACAATGGCCTGCTGCTGGTCCGCAACGCAAGCGAGATGGCCTGCTTCAGGTTGGGACGAGGAATCGAAAAATGACGGCGCGGTGGATCCGGGCTGTGTCCGCTGCGGGGTTCGCGCTGTCTATGGCATTCGCCCAAACCGCGCCGCGGCCGCGCATTCGCGACCTGGGTGTGCAGATCGGTGTGCTCCAGCCGGGGCCGTTGAATGCCATCACGGACGTGGCGGGCGTTAAGGTCGGTCAAACCACGCTGATCCGGGGCGACAACATCCGCACCGGTGTGACGGCGATTCTGCCGCACGGCGGGAATCTGTTCCAGGAGAAAGTTCCGGGCGCCGTCTTTGTAGGCAACGCCTTTGGAAAGCTGGCCGGCTCAACCCAGGTGGACGAGTTGGGAGAAATCGAGACGCCCATCCTGCTGACTTCCACACTCGCGGTGGGCCGGGTCGCCGACGCGCTGATCACTTACATGTTGCAGCTTCCCGGCAATGAGAATGTGAAGTCGGTGAATCCGCTGGTAGGCGAGACCAATGACGGTTACTTGAATGATATCCGCGCGCGTCCCATCACGGAGGGCGATGTGTTTTCCGCGATTTCGAGCGCCCGGGAAGGACCCGTGGAAGAAGGCGCAGTGGGCGCCGGCACCGGCACTGTCGCGTTCGGATTCAAAGGCGGCATCGGCACTTCATCGCGGCGAACGTCGAGCTCGCCCGGCGGATACACCGTGGGAGTTCTGGTTCAGACCAACTTCGGGGGAAACCTGAGCATTGCGGGTGTGCCGGTGGCGAAGGAACTCCATCCAAATAGTGCGGATGGATCGATCATGATGGTGGTCGCGACCGATGCGCCCCTCGATCACCGCAACCTGAGCCGCCTGGCGGCGCGCGCCATGATGGGGCTGGCGCGCACCGGCTCCAGCGGAAGCAACGGCAGCGGCGACTACGCGATTGCGTTTTCGTCGGCGCCGGGAGTCCGCATACCGGCCGATCGTCTGACATACCAGCCGAACGCGCTGGTGGCGAACGGAAACATGTCCGGGCTCTTCGAGGCGGTCATCGAGGCCACCGAAGAGGCGATTTACAACTCCATGTTTCGCGCATCCGACACCACTGGAAACGGGCACATGGTGAAGGCGCTGCCGCTCGCAGAGGTCATCGAGCTGTTGCGGAAGCATGGTGCAATTCCGGCGAAGTAACGCGGCGTGCTCGAAAGCGTTGCGCCACGGGCAGCCACCCAGCTAAGCGGTGGCGGGCATCTGAAATGGCTCATCGGCACTGCCCCCGTAGATATCGGGAACGTGTGCGTTCATTGCCCGCAGATGCATGCTGAGCTGGCCGCGGTGGTGCACCGTGTGCTTGATCCAGAAATCCATGTAAAGCACCAGCGGCAGGTTGAAGACGTTGAAGAAACTAACCGGTCGAGCGAGTTGCTCGCCGGAAACCGTCGCAATCTTGGCCGAAACCGGAGGGACGTGCTCGTCGTAGTGCGCCAGTATTTCGGCCACCGTGGCGGGCGCGGGCCCCTCCGCGCCGTCTCCCTCGAACCTGCCGGCGGCGATCGATTCGCCGAACCATTTCTCGCTCTGCACGATGTGCCACATCAGCTCGCGGGTGGTCCGTCCTTTCTCGCCTAATTTGAAATCGAGCTGCGCCTCCGGGACGGCTGCCAGCACGCGGCGCGTGGTGGGAACTTCGTTGCCCAGACTCTGCAGGAAAACCATCGACAATCCTTTGGCTTGCTCCGCTGTAAACATGAATGCCTCCTCGGGAATTGTACAACACCCCGCGCGGACCCGTACCGCGCTGGTAGGATCGAACGATGGCCGAACAGCACGGATTGAAGCGCGGCTTGGGGCTGCTGGAAGCGACGGCGCTGAACATGAGCAACATGGTCGGAGTGGGCCCTTTCGTGACCATCCCGCTGTTGATCGGCGCCATGGGCGGACCGCAATGCATGCTTGGCTGGGCCGTAGGCACGGTGCTGGCGCTTTGCGACGGCCTGGTATGGGCCGAACTGGCGGCGGCCATGCCCGGCGAAGGCGGCAGCTATCTATACCTGCGCGAGGCTTTCCGGCGCACGCGCCTGGGCACCCTGCTGCCATTTCTGTTCATCTGGCAGTTCATATTCAGCGGGCCGCTGGAGATCGCTTCCGGCTATATCGGATTCGCGCAGTATCTGGGCTACTTCCGCAGTGGCATCACCGCCTGGGAGACGCGTCTGGCAGTGTTGCTGGTGGGCGTGCTGGTGATCGTGCTGCTGTACCGCGGCATTCAATCGGTGGGCCGCATGACGGTGGTGTTGTGGATCGGCATGCTGGCCACCGTGGCGTGGATCGTGATCGCGGGCTTTGCGCACTTCAATGCCCGGCGCGCCTTCGATTTCCCGCCGCACGCGTTTACGATTACGCCGGCCTTCATGGCCGGACTGGGCGGCGCGACCCTGATCGCGATGTACAATCTGCTGGGCTACTATGGGATCTGCTTTGTAGGCGGAGAGGTACGGCGGCCGGAGCGTACCATGCCGCACTCCATCGTCATCTCCGTATTGCTCGTGGGCGCCATGTACGCCCTGATGACGCTGGCCATCATGGCGGTAGTGCCGTGGCGCGAGGCGGCGCAATCCAAGTTTGTGGCCGCCCGCTTCATGGAGACGCTTTACGGCCCGTGGGCGGGCAGCGCCGTCACCGTGCTGATCCTGTGGTCGGCAATCGCCTCCGTGTTCGGCTTGTTGCTAGCCTATAGCCGGGTACCGTACGCCGCCGCCCTCGACGGCTATTTCTGGAAACCTTTTGCGCGCCTGCACCCGACCGGCGATTTCCCTTATGTGTCCCTGCTGGTGATCGGCGGGCTGGCCATTGCGGGAGGGATGCTCAGCCTCGATTGGGTGGTTTCCGCGATCCTGACGGCCCGAATCCTGATTCAATTCATCGCGCAAATTGCGGCCGTGGAGGTACTGCGCAAGTCGCGGCCGGACGTGCGGCGGCCGTTCCGGATGTGGCTGTATCCGCTGCCCAGCGTGCTGGCGTTGGCCGGCTGGGTGTACGTGTTCGCAACGTCCGGATGGACGTTCGTACTCTGCGGGTTGGGCGTGCTGGCCAGCGGGATAGTGGCCTTTGTGGTCTGGCGGCGCTGGGGCGGACTTCCGCCCGCGTCCCCCATCGCCTAGCGGGTTGCGGAAAAGGCCTGTCGGGACGCTCCCTTACGGTCGCGGCTCGGTAAGAAAAGGCCTGTCGGGGACGCTCCCTTACGGTCGCGGCTCGGTAAACGGTCGCGGCTCGGTAAGCCGCTGCACTTCTGAGCCGCGCGCGTCAGCAAGCGGTTTTTATGCAACCGCCCGCGCCACGGCGTCGCGCGTGGCTTTCAGGGTATGCATCAACGTATCCTTGGGCAGACTGCGTACCATGGGCTCGATGACCCACTTCAAGACGGACGGAATATCGCGGGTAAGGGAAATCGCGCGGCACTCGGCGAACACGCCGCCATCGCGTTCTTCAAAACGCCAGTAGGTGTTCAGGCGCCACAGGAAGCCGTAGCCGGCGTCGGGCGGCTGGATCTTTTCATTAGGCTTGCCGGCATCATCCACCTCGGCAGTCCGGGTGGTGTAAGAGCGGCAGCCCCAGCGAGCGCCGCCCGCATGAAAATAATGCACGTCATGATCGGTGTCGAGCACCACCGTGATGATCTTTTTTTTGAGCACGCGCAGGTAGATCTGAAAATCGTCGCCGTGCCGGGCGATCAATTTAGAATCGATCACCTCGGGCCGGTACAGCTTTTTGTGGTTGTCGTAATCCTGGATACAAGCCAGCGTGCGCGCCACCGTGGCGCCCGGCATGAATATAGCCCCGATCCAGTCGTGGATCAGGCCGGCCGGGACTTTATCGGGACCCTTTCCCCGCCACAGTTCCGCGACGATCTTCCCCTGGCGCACTTGTTTGGCGCGTTTGGCATCGCGGCCGGACCAGAGGAAGAGGGGGCCTTCCAAAGTCTGTTCCATGCCGGTTTCAGCCTCCCGGATGTAAGTCTCGAAGGCCTGTAATGTCTCCGGCTTCAACTGCACCGGCTGCACCTCTTCCGCCATAGTTTCAGGGCCGCCGCTATTCAGGATAGCAGGCCGCGGACTGAATCAGATCAACAGACCCTTGATTCCTTTATGTGTCTGCGTCATAATCCTCAAAGGAGAACAACAGATGCCCGCCGCCATGCAATATGAGTTGGAAGCCCCCATTACCGAGGATCTGGTGGATCGCGAAGAACTCGCGCGCCTGGCCAATTGGCACTGGGAAATGCGCGGATCGCCGGAAGGCCGCCAGGACGAAGATTGGTTCTGGGCGGAAGAAGAACTGCGACGGCAGATCCTGGCCGCCGGATACTTGCCTGAAGGGGTATGAAAAGCCGCGGCATTTCGGTGTACCGAAGTCCATGAGGAACGTGTCTGGCTAAATCTGGAGGGCGCGTTCATGGCCTTTGAAACTGCGATCCGAAATGCTCTGGCCCTGACTCTGTTTCCGATGGTTGGCCTCCTCGCCCAGGCGCCCCAGCCTCCCGCCACATTGCGTGTGAACACGCAACTGGTCGAGGTCAGCGTGGTGGTGAAAGACAGCCACGGCAGCCCCGTGACCGATCTGAAGGCCGGCGATTTCGAGATTTACGACCAGGGCAAGAAGCAGGAAATACGGGTCTTCAAACTGGAAGACTATCGGCCTGCAGCGGCACAGCCCCCGGCCTCCCCTGCCCCCATACCTCCCAGTGCACCGGCCGCTTACGCGTTCTCGAACCGGAGCGCCGCGGAGCCTGGCGCTCCGAACGCGCCGACGATCCTGGTGATCGATGCCGGGAATACCTGGGATAGCCGCCGGATGACGTGGCAGGACCTGGTCTACGCCCGCGAGCAAGTGATCCGGTTTCTACGGCAAGTCCGGCCGGAAGACCGGTTGGGCATTTATCTCATGGGGTCGAACCGGTTCTGGATCTTGCATGAGTATACCCAGAACTGTGCGGATCTCCTGGCGCGGTTGGCCGGCTGGAAACCCGCGGACGGCGCGGTCCCAGGCAATCCGAAGAGCCTGGATGTATGGAGCGAGTTTGCCCTCCACGTGGCGGGAGTCAACGCCGAAACGGCCAGGGCCATCCATCGCGGCCAATTCTGGGGTACCACTGCGGGCCGGCCGCCGGTCCTGCCGGAGGGTTCCCACGATGCCCCCGAAAAAGCCGAAGCCGATTTCGGGGCATACCTCCCGCCGGATCAAACCCGGCCCATCACCCTTCTGGAGGCGGTATCCAATCATCTTGCCGCGGTTCCCGGCCGGAAGAACGTAGTCCTGATTTCAGGAACGACGTTCCTGCCGCCGGAGCGGAAAATCTGGCTGAAAATCCTGCGGACCATCATCCAGGATGGCGTTTCCGTATATGCGGTCGACCCGGGTGGACTCGCGCCCTACCCACTGGAGGGAGGGTGTTCGTGAACACGAACGACATCCAGGGCGCCATTCAGAATTCGTTCGAAGACTCCCGCGTGACGTACATCCTCGGTTTCTATCCCAAGACTTCCGGTAACGATGGCGCGTTCCATGCCATCAAGGTGAGAGTCCCAGCCCGCGACCACCTGGCCGTACGCTGCCGCGACGGCTATTTCGAGCCGGAGCCGCCCCAGCCGGACGAGCATCGCCGCGAGGCCGAACTGCGGCAGGCCGTCTGGAGCCCGGTGGATGCCGGCAGGATCGAGTTGAGTGGAATGGTCGCGCCCAGCGGCGCTACGGGCAAGTACGAACTGAAGCTCAATATCGGACTGGCCGCGATTAGTCTGCTGCCAAATGCCGGCCGCTGGAGCGGGCGGATCGAGGTCAGCCTGGTGCAGCGCGACCGATCCGGCAACGTATACGATCCCCTTTCGCAGACGGTGGGGTTGAATTTGACCCAGGACAGCTACGACAAGGCGGCCGCGAGCGGAATGCCCTACGTCTTAAGCTTCACGCCGAACGCGAAGGCGTCGTCGCTGCGGGCGATCGTGCGCGACTTGGGCAGCGGGAGTGTAGGCACGTTGACGATCCCCCTCTAGTACTGATAGACACAGTCCTGCCCCCTGAAGCAAGTAATCTTTGGTACACTAGCCCACTCAGGGGGAACATGTTTGTAATCCGCTTCACAGCGCTTGCGCTCCTGTTGGGTTTGGGCCTACCCGTCGGCGTGGCGTACGCGACGGATTGTTCAGGCCTGCCCACTTCGTTTAACGGCAATCAGTTTCCGACCGGCGATTTTTTTACCAATTTCAATAATCCCTGTTACACGATCGGGCTAGCGACAGGCTATGGCAGCATCGAATACGGCGACACCAACGCCGTATACTATCAGATTTATTTTCAGGTAGATCCGCGGTATCAATTAATCCTGCTTGGAGATTTCCCAAATACCCGGTACTTCTCCGTTTCGCTCAACGACGCGCATTCGGCCCTGTCCGGGTCGATTTTGGACACCAGCATCGTGCCGTTGACTTCCCATTACATCAACCCGTATATGCCTGGGCGTATCCTACCTCGCCGGGCAGCAGTATGCCGTGCCCATCAACTTCGGCGGAACCCCCGGCAAACTCCAAACCGGCTGCAAAATGAACGGGTACAACGTGGACGTGAACGGCTTGGACGCCACCCAGCGGCACCCCGGCATGGACTGGAACAGCGATACTGGCTTCTTTAACGCTTACCCCGGCATGGGCGATCACGTTGTGGATACCCCCCAGCACACCAATCCAAACACCGCGGGACTGATCATGGTGCGGGCCTATGTGAACGACAGCGAAAACGACCCCAGTACCAACCCGCAAATCATCGTGCGGGATGTGGCCTCCGGTTGCGCGTACCCTGCCGCCTATGCGCTGAATACTCTGCAGATTGTGGCACAGAGTTCGGCGGGGGGCGGCGCGTGGCTCGATTCGTCTCAGTACTACGGGCACCATACGTACGAAACCAGTTATTTGCCGAAACTTTGCGACGCTGCTCCAGTCTCGGCCAACAAGCTGCGCTGGTCGCGCGAACCGGAGTACGTGCCGGCCACGAATCCGAATGCCGCGTACATTGTAGCCGGAGTGGACCCCGGGCTGCCCGCGAATCTGGCGGCGGCGGGCGAAGTGATGCGGATTCGCCTGCGCGTCCCCACCACCCCTCCCACCCCGTGCACGGACGGCTGTTCACGAACCGGGAACGAAGAAATGCGGTACATGAGCCTTTCGTTCGTCAACGGCGGGCTGACTATGACGAGCCTGGCCGACACCGCCTTCACCAAGGACGCCAACGGCTACGCCACGTTGATCGTGGGTACCGGGGCGACCATCCCCAAGTGGATCACGCCGGCGAATGGCTACACTTTCGTGGATCTCACGGCGTTTTCGGGGTACCAGCAGTTGAGCCTGCTGGCTCTGCGGAACATCATCCCGAATGAAAGCTTTAAGTGCACGGGACAACTGGTTCCCTATCGCACCGCGGTGGATATGCCCGTCGGCAGCCTGCTGGGCGATTACACGCCTATTGTCGATTACCCCACCGCCGCCAGCCTGCCCAAGAAGACTTCCCCGCTCACCGTGCCCAGCGCCTGCGGCCTCTTTCCAACAGGCGATCCGGGCGACCTTCCGAAGTGCGGCGTTCTTACCGCGCCCGTACCTTACATCAGCTCGGTGGTCACCGAATGCGCGGCGCCGGGCTGCACCCAGTTTACAGCGCAGGAAAACCCCCCGATCACGGTCATCGGCCAGGGCTTTGGAGTCTTCCCGGACGGAACACCCTACACGGGTGACATGAAATATCTGGCCGTACAGGATCTCACGCGAAATTGGATTGCCGGTTACACCGGGACGGAATGCACGATTTCCATCAGTTCCTGGGACATCGGCCGGATTCAGTTCGTGGCCAATGTCAGCCAGAGTGGAACCAAGGGGAAGTGTCCACTGGTTGCCGGGGATCAAATGAAAATCGAGGTTTGGAATCCGCAAACCATGCTGACGGCTTCTTTCAAAACCACGGCGCAATAATTCCAATCGGATATAATGAACCGGCATGCCCACACTAGCCGGTAAGACTCTCTTCATCTCAGGCGCCAGCCGCGGCATCGGCCTGGCGATTGCGTTGCGCGCGGCGCGCGATGGCGCAAATATTGTAATCGCAGCGAAAACCGATACTCCGCATCCCAGACTGCCTGGCACCATCCACACGGCGGCGGCGGAGGTGGAAGCGGCGGGCGGCCACGCGTTGCCGCTGGCCGTGGATATCCGCTTTGAGGATCAAGTGCAAGCCGCCGTCGAACAGGCCGTCAAACATTTTGGCGGCATCGATATCCTGGTCAATAATGCCAGCGCAATCAGCCTCACGGGCACGCTGCAGACGCCCATGAAGCGGTTCGACCTCATGATGGGGGTGAATCTGCGCGGCACTTTTGTGTGCTCGCAAGCCTGTCTGCCGCATCTGGCGAAGGCGGCGAATCCGCACATCCTGACCTTGTCCCCGCCGCTCAGTATGCAGGCCAAATGGTTCGCACCCTGCGTCGCCTACACGATGGCGAAATACGGCATGAGTATGTGCGTGCTTGGTATGGCGGAAGAGTTTCGCAGCCAGGGCATCGCGGTGAACGCGCTGTGGCCCCGCACCATCATCGCCACAGTAGCGCTGCAGGTGATTCCGGGGGCGGAGCCCGAGCGCGGCCGCACGCCGGAGATTATGGCCGATGCCGCCTGGCAGATTCTGACCCGGGAGAGCCGGACCACCACCGGCAACTTCTTCATTGACGAAGATGTTTTGGCATCCGCCGGCGAGACGGATTTTTCGCGTTATGCGGTCTCGCCCGGCAAATCGCTGCGGCGGGATTTATTTCTGGATTGAGGCGGAGTCCCGGCGGTCAGTCGAGATCCAGCAGCCAGCCCTGTTTGCCCACGTTGATCGCCTGCGTTTTGCCGATTACAGTGCGGGCTCCGGCGGCCTCGTGGATATGCCCGCAGAAGAAATGCGCGGGCTGTTCGCGCACCAGGAAATCGCGCACGGCGGTCGATCCGGCATGCAAGCCGGGGCGGATCTGGTCGAGCGCCGTGCCTTGCGGCGGGCAATGGCAGATGAGCACCAACGGCGCGAGGCCGGCGAACGGTTCCAGTTTGGCCGCGAGTTCCGTCTCGCTATATTCGCCCGGCGTATGGAAGGGCGTCGGGTTGGAATAGCCCAGCCCGGCAACCTGGTAGCGGCCCCATTGCGCATGCCGTTCGTGAAAATCGTGCAAGCCGAAATCGCGGCAAAGTGTCGCGATCTGCGCGGCTGTTTCATGGTTGCCGGGCAGCGCGTAGACGCGGTCCGCGCGCCGCGCCAGGATCTCGCCGCAGCGGTCGAGGCCTCGTCCGAAGCTTACGAGGTCGCCCGCGGCCACATAGTAATCCGCCTCCGTGTCCATCAAGCGCGACAATGCCGCCAGGTCGCCGTGGATGTCGGAAAAGACCAAAAGCTTCATCCGGCGGATTGTACTACGTTGCGCGGGCCGGCTTCATCGCGGCGCGCCATATCGGCGGCAATCGTGCGCGAGCCGGCATACAACACCAGCGCCAGGCCCACCGAGAGCACGGGGATCGCATACATAGCCTGGTGCAGCCCGATGGCGCGGTAAGTTTCCCCCACCACCGCGGCGCCGGCCGCTTGTGCCGCGCTGCGCGCCAGGTAATCGCTGAGGCGTCCGGTGATCAACGGGCCGAAGGATGCACCGCACAGATACATAGCCAGGAAGTAAATCGCCATCGTGGTGGCGCGTACGGCCGGCGCCACAATATCGTGAATGGCGGAGTACACGAAGCCGTAATACATATTCAGAAAGCCGTAGGCGAGCATGATTAAGGCGATGGCAGCGGCCGCGCTGCCCGCCGGTTGCAGGATACCGGCCAGCGCCAGGGGAGCCGCGGCAGCAGCCGCCGCAGCGGCCGAAAGCATGCGCCCGTCCTTCCTCTTGCGGAGCACGCGGTCGCCCCAGGAGCCCGCGAGCAGTCCGCCAGCAATGCCGGCCACGCCGTATCCGACGCCCGCCCACAAGCCGGCCCGGCCGACCGAAAGACCGTGATAGCGCGTCAGGAAGGCGGGAAAGAAGGTCGCCAGCGCATAGAGATTGAAGTTCACGAGCGCGCCCGACGCGATGATCCACCACATGGTCGGAATGCGCAGGATCGCGCGCACGGGCCGCGATTGCGCCGCACGGCGAGGCAGGGTCTCGCTGGCGCCGCGAGCGGGTTCGTCGAGGCGGGCCAGCGCGGGAATGAGAAACAGGGCGGGAAGCGCCGCTACCACCAGCGCAGCGCGCCAGCCCCAGGCTTGGGCGGCGGGACCGCTGATGGCGTAGCTTAGCGCGCCCCCGATAGGCACTCCGAGCATAAATGTCGCCAACGCGCGCGACCGCTGGCCGGCCGGATACAGATCGCCGATCCAACTGGTGGCCGAAGGCGCACACGCGGCTTCGCCTACATAGACACCCAGCCGCGAAAACAAGAGCATCATGTAACTCTGCGCGAGACCGCCTAACCCGGTCAGCGCCGCCCATACGGCGACGCCCGCCGCTAGCAGCTTCTTGCGGCTCCCCACATCCGCCAGGCGGCCCAGGGGCAACCCGACGATCGCATACAGCACGATGGGCAGCGTTCCCAGCGCGCCGAGTTGTGTGTCGGAAAGATGGAACTCTTTACGGATGGGCTCCAACAGCGCGCCCAGCACCTGCCGGTCGTAGAAGTTCAGGACGTTGACGGCGAACAGGACGGTCAGGGACCGGGACAGACTCTTCGAAGGCACTGGGAGAGAATGTACCACATCTGGTGGGGCAGACCTCCCGTCTGCGCGGGTTCTGCGCGGGTTCTCCAAAACCCGCCAAGCGGGACTTGAAAGTCCCGCCGGCACGCTGAAGCGTGCGCCACGGCGGCGGCCACTGAGGGATGGCGGTAAAGCCCGATCCGCTGTGGAGCGTACCGCCTCCGAGCACTCGCACGGCGCGCTCCATCGCCTGTCACACCGCAACAGATAGCCCGCCGTTCTGCGACCGCGCGACCACCCTTGCTGTAAGCAGGAACCCTCGCCGCCTGATTTAGTTGCGGCGTCTGATAGAATGCGGCATTCTATGTTTTCGCTTTCGCGGCGCCGATTCCTGGGCGCACTTTCGGCTGCACCTTACGCCACATCGTTCGCGGGGTTCGCGGCTCTAGCCGCGCCCGAACGCGGCCGTGCCCGTATCGCCGACATTCGCAGCATGATCCTGCAAGGACCACGTACTTACACGTTCGTGAAAGTCGTGACCGATGCCGGCGTATCCGGCATTGGCGAGGGCTACGGCAGCCCTGGCGTGGGCATCAAAGCGGGCGTGCTGGAATTGCGTCCCTATTTTCTGGGCAAGGACCCTCTTGAAATCGAAGCCCTTTACAACGGGTTGGGCAACCGCATCGACGGCTCCGCCAACATGCTGCTGCGCGCCGCCAGCGCCATCGAAATCGCGCTGTGGGACCTGGCCGGCAAGCTGCTGAACCAGCCCACCGCCACGCTGCTGGGCGGAAGCTATCGCGATCGCGTGCGCGTCTATCGCGCGGAGGGCCCGGCCAATATGCTCGACCGCACCAGTTGCAACGATTGGGCCGACAAAATGAAAGCCGACCCGGCCGGCTGGACCGCATTCCGGGTCTCTCCCCCGCGCACTCCCGCGAAGTTGGATGCGGCGCGCGACCCATCTAATCGCGTGCTCACATCCCGCGAACTGCGCGAGATGCGGCAAGCCTTCGAATATTGCCGCGACGCCATCGGCTGGGATCGCGACCTGATCGTCCACTGCGACGGGCCCTACGATCTCCGCGCGGCGATCCAACTGGCCGAGATCCTCGATCCCGTCAAGCCGCTGTGGCTGGAGGATCCGCTGCCCCCCGATTACTCGCCCGCCTGGGTGCGTCTGGCGCAATCCTCCAAGGTTCCGATTGCCACGGGCGAAAACCTGGGGCGCAGGCAGGGCTTCAAGGATTTCATCCTGAATCAAGGTTGCGACGTGGTGCAGGTGGACATCCGGAATGCCGGCGGCCTGCTCGAGTCGAAGAAGATATCCAGCCTCGCCGAGCTGAGCGATCTACCCATGGCGGCCCACAATTCCGGAACCGCGCTGAACACCATGGCAAGCGTGCAGTGGGCGGCATCGGTGCGGGATTTCCTGGCCGCCGAAACGGTCGCCGGGGGCCGCAATTGGATGGATGACGTCATCGTACACGAAGGGCCTTTGGTCGCGCAGAGTTACGTCAGCGTACCCCGGAAGCCCGGCCTGGGCGTAGAGTTGAATCCGGATGTAGTGAAAGCCAACCTCGCGGAAGGCGAGAAATATTGGGATTAAAGCGGCATCCCGCGGTGGCGTACATCGCGCCATTCGCGGTCTTCGTGGCTTTGCGATGGCTTCCCTTCCCGCCCGCGTGGCTGGCGCTGGCCCGCATTCTGCTGGTGGCGTCCACGCTCCTGTGGCTCTCCCGGCGCGCGATTCCGCGGCGTTTCTCGTTTCCCATCGGTTCCGTGGCGCTGGGCATCGGCGTGCTTGCGATCTGGATCGCGCCGGATATTCTGTGGCATGGATACCGCGATGCATGGATCTTCCACAACCGCATCACGGGTATCGCGCGGAGTACGCTGCCGGCGGACCTGAAGTCGAACCCGTACTTCATCGGGCTGCGGATACTTGAAAGCGCCATTCTGGTGCCCATCGTCGAGGAGCTTTTCTGGCGCGGCTGGCTGATGCGCTGGATTATCCGGCCGGATTTTGAAAGCGTGCCCATTGGGCGCTATACGGCGCTGTCGTTCTGGACGGTCGCACTGCTGTTCGCCTCCGAGCATGGCCCCTATTGGGATGTCGGATTGATCGCGGGCGTGGCTTACAACTGGTGGTGCGTACGCACGCGGAACCTCGCCGATTGTATGGTGGCGCACGCCGTCACCAATGGCCTGTTGGCGGCCTATGTTCTGCTCTTCGATCAGTGGCAGTATTGGATGTGAGGGTCGCATAGGACCAGCGGTGTGGCCAAACCCAGCGCCGCCTTCAGGGCGGTGTGCTACCCTTAATGCTTCACACACCTCAAAAGGAGTTCGTTTCGCATGTCAGTAAGGTTTGGGTTGCGGCTGGCTATGGCTTGCCTCGCCCTTGTTTCGCTTTCGAAGGCCGGTTTCAGCCAGACGAAGGTAGCCATCGTCAGCCTGCAGCGGGCGGTATTGGGCACTGCCGAGATCAAAAAGGCCTCCGCCGACATGGAGGCCAAGTTCAAGCCGCGCCAACAGGATATGGAAAAGTTGCAAAGGGAGCTGCAAGGCATCCAGCAACAGTTGCAGACCAACGCCGGCAAGCTCACGCCGACGGCTGAAGCGGACCTCAACGCCCAGGGCCAGCGGAAACAGCGCGATCTACAGCGATTGAACGACGACCTGCAGGCCGACGTCACCGCCGAGCGCAACGAGGTTTTGGGCGCCAGCGGGCGCAAGATGAAGGAAATCGTGCAAAAGCTGGCGGCGGAGAAAGGCGTCGACGTGATTGTCGATGAGCAGAGCACGCTGTTTTTCAAGCCGGCTCTCGATCTGACCGCCGAAGCGATTACCGCCTACGACAAAGCCTACCCGGTAAAATAGGCGCCCGCCATGGCTGGCTATCTCGATCATTACGGAGCCGGCGATGAACGGCGTGAAAAGCGCCAGAAGCTCTTTCTGGCGCTGGGGGCCTGCTTCCTGCTGGCCCTGTTTCTCTGGTATTTCTTCCTCGTCTGGGACAAGACGGAAATCCTGCGCGCCGCGCCGGTGGCCAGGCTGGCCCAGATCCTCCGCAACCATCGCCAGGAAAGCCGCGTCAAGAACTTCTTCGATCTCTTGCAACACCAGGATTACAAAGGGGCCTACGCGCTGTGGAACTGCACGGATACGCACCCTTGCCGGGATTACGCCTTCAGCGAGTTCATGAAGGACTGGGGCCCGGGCAGCGCGCACGCCGCCGGAGGAGTCCGCATCCCCAAGAGCCGCTCCTGCGGCTCCGGGGTGATCGTAACAGTGGATTCCGGCCAGAATCAGGAAGACGCGTTGTGGGTGCAGCGCAGCGACCTGACCATCGGCTTTTCACCGTACCCGGTTTGCCAGGCTGGTACGTGATACGCGCGCGAGGCACGTCATAGAATAGGATTAGAAAGACTGGAGCGGCATGGGAACAACAGTAGCGGGTTTGGAAGGCGTCGTCGCCGGCGAGTCGGAAATCTGTTACATCGACGGATACGCGGGTGTCCTAAGCTACCGCGGGTACAACATCCACACGCTGGCCGAGAACGCCACATTTGAAGAAGTCATCTTCCTGCTGTGGAATGGATGGCTGCCCAAACAGGGCGAGTTGGAAGAGCTAAAGCGGGGCTTGGCCGTGAATCGCGGGATTCCGCCCGCCGTGGTGGACTTTCTGAAGACCGTACCGCAAGCAAGTCCCATGGACGTGTTACGCACCGCGGTATCCATGCTCGGTATTTACGATCCCGAAACGCCGGACATGACGCCAGACGCCAACAACCGGAAGGCGCTGCGGCTGATGTCGCAGACCTCGACTATCGTGACTACGTTCGACCGTCTGCGTAAAGGTCTGCACGTGATCGCGGGCGACCCCAACATCAGCTTCGCCGAGAACTTCCTGTACACCTTGACCGGCAAACGGCCGGACGACGTGATGGAGCACGCTTTCGACGTGGCCTTGATCCTGCATGCGGACCATGAGCTCAACGCTTCCACGTTCGCCGCCCGCGTCACCGCGGCCACACTATCGGATATTTACTCGTCGATCACCTCCGCCATCGGTGCGCTGAAAGGCCCCCTGCACGGGGGCGCCAACCAGGACGTAATCAAGATCCTGCTGCAGCTCTCGAGCGAGGAAGCCGCCATCGACCGGGTGAAGAGCACCTTGGCTCGAAAAGTGAAGATTCCCGGCTTCGGTCACCGCGTGTATCGCGCCGAGGACCCCCGCGCGACCCATCTGCGCGTGCTTTCCGAAGAACTCGGCCGCCGTACCGGCCAGGAAAAGCTGTTCAATATGTCGAAGGCCATGGAAGAGACCGTGAAGGCCGAGAAGGGCCTGATCGCCAATGTGGATTTTTACTCGGCCTCGACCTATTATTCGCTAGGCATTCCGGTGGACCTCTTTACGCCCGTCTTCGCGGTGAGCCGTATGTCCGGTTGGACGGCGCACACGCTGGAGCAATACAAGAACAACCGCCTGATCCGCCCACGCGCGGAGTATAAGGGCAATCCGGATGGCATGAAGTGGATTCCCATGGACCAACGCTAATGGACGAGAAGGCTTATTACACCGAATCGCCGACGACGAAGCCCATCTCGTTGCATTGCCCTTTTTGCCGCTCCGCGGAAACCTACGATTTGCGGTGGATGGTGCGCAAGAAGAAAGACCGCTTGCCGCCCGGTGCCGATGAGCGCGACCGCGCCCGCTTCGCCAAGTCGCAAAGCTACATGGTGCTGCTGGACGACAAGGTAGCCTGCAAGAACCTGCGCTGCCGGAAACGGTTCGACATATCCGGCGTGAAGACCATGGCATTTCTGTAACTCCGGCCCTGGAACCTCAGTTCCCGACCGTGGCGCAGGCTTCAGCGTGCCGGCGGGACTTTTAAATCCCGCCGGCACGGCGAACTGAAGTTCGCCGCAGCACGCTAAAGCGTGCGCCACGGGTGCCTTAAACAACACTGACAAGTAGGACAACTGGGCTCTCGGCCACGGGAACTACTTGCGGGCGCTTTCCGGTTCTCTGAGAAAAACTGCGGGCCGCGCACACCTCTTAAAGGAATATGCATATCCAGCATGGGGGTATACCCCTCGCTTGGGCATGGCTCGGCATGGCCTGCTTCCCTGCCCTAGCCGCGTCCCCGCCGGTTTATCAACTCAGTACCGTGGCGGGCAGCGATCAGGTGGGCGATGGCGGCCAGGCCCTGGCGGCCCAGGTGCAACAACCCGAAGGGATCGTGGTCGATCCTTCCGGAAACCTCTACATCGCGGATGCGGCCAATCATCGTGTGCGGAAGGTGACTCCCACCGGTATCATCACCACGGTCGCGGGTAACGGTCATCCGGGCTTCAGCGGCGATAGCGGCCCTGCGATCGCCGCGCAATTGAATCAACCGTATGGTTTGGCATTGGATAGTGCGGGCAATCTATACGTCGCCGATTACGGAAACCAGCGCGTGCGGATGATCGGTACGAACGGGAATATCAGCACGGTGGCGGGCAATGGAGCGAATGGCGCCTATGCGGACGGCGGTCCGGCTATTGCCGCGCTCCTCCTGGGCCCGCACGACCTGGCGACAGATCCCGCGGGCAACTTGTATATCTCCGAATTCCAGGGCCATCGCGTGCGCAAAGTAGCGCCCGGCGGGATCATCTCCACCATCGCCGGAATCGGGGTCGCGGGGTTCGCCGGCGATGGCGGCCCGGCTACCGCCGCGCAATTGAACCAACCGGCCGGACTGGCGCTCGATGGCGCGGGCAACCTCTACATTCTGGATAGCCAGAATTCCCGCATCCGCAAAGTGCTAGCCAACACCGGCGCGATCGGCACGGTTTGCAGCCAGCAGACCTTCAACGCGCAGAACTTTGCTTATACGATAAACCCCTTCGGCCTGGCCGCCAACTCCGCGGGCAGTCTTTATTTTCTCGATACCAATAATGCCATTGCATGGCAACTGACGCCGGCCGGCACTCTTACGCCGATGGCGGGCGCACTCGGCGGCGCATTCAATGGCGACGGGCAGCCGGCGCTCGAAACCCAACTGATCGACCCCATCGAAGTGACGCTGGATGCGGCAGGCGACCTCTACATTTCGGAGCTGCAACGCGTGCGGGCCGTCACGGCGGCGACGGGCATTATTAACACCGTGGCCGGCACCGGCACATTCGGCTTTGGCGGTGATGGCGGCGCGGCATCGATGGCCGTGCTGAGTGGACCCACCGGATTGGCGTTCAACAATGGATCGCTGTTCGTGGCGGACACCGGCAATGCGCGCGTCCGGCAGGTGGCCTCCGGGGCGACCATATCGACGGTGGCGGGCAATGGCACGCCGGCCTATTTGGGAGATGGCGGCCCGGCACTGAGCGCCAGTCTGTATCGCCCCACAGGCTTGACATTCGATCCGGCCGGCAATCTCTACATCGCCGATACCGGGAATAACGCCGTGCGCAGTGTCAATCCGGCCGGCGCGATCGCCACTTTTGCAGGCCACGGCGGCAGTTGCGCCTACGGGAGCGCGGGCGATGCGGCCATCCTCACGCCGGTTTGCGCGCCCCAAGGCGTAGGCGCCGATCTGGTGGGCAATACGTACATTGCCGACACGAAACACAATCAGGTCGTGATGGTGGATATGTTTGGCAACGTCCAGACGGTGGCGGGCAACGGTACCGGCGGCGACGCGGGCGCTGGAAATACATCCTGGGGCGAGTTATACGAACCGCAGGGCGTGGCGCTCGATAGCGCCGGCAACCTCTACATCGCGGACACCTCGAACCATCGCATCCGCATGCTGGCTCCCGGCGGAGCGGTGTCCACAGTCGCGGGCATCGGAACCGGCGGCTTCAGCGGCGATGGCGGCGCCGCCCCGGCCGCGCAACTGAGCTATCCATCGGCGGTGGCCGTCAACGCAGGCGGCAACATTTACATTGCGGATACCGGCAACCACCGTGTCCGCATGGTCACGCCGGATGGAAACATCGCCACGATTGCGGGCACCGGCGACCCGGCCTACAACGGCGATAACGGCGCCGCGCTCGAAATGGCGATTTCGAATCCTGGCGGGCTCGCGCTCGATGGCCAGGGCAACGTATTTGTAGCGGATACCGGCAACAGCCGCGTGCGCATGCTATCCACCACGCAAAGCGTGGTTACGCCGCCGGTAACCCCGCAGCTCATCAGCGTGACCCTGGCCAATGCGGCCAGCCTGCAGCCGGGGAATCTGGCGCCGGGCGAGATATTTTCGATCTTTGGCCAGGGCATCGGCCCGGCCGCCCCGGCGATGGGCGCCTTCGACGCCACGGGCCGCTTGTCGACCACTCTGGGGGACGTGCAGGTGCTGTTCACCGCGGTGTTTACGGCGACGCCCGCGCCGCTGTTCTACGTGCAATCGCAGCAGATCAATGCGCAAGTGCCCTACGAGATGGCCGGCCAGAGTTCCGCCCAAATGCAAGTCGTGTATCAGGGCGTGATCGTCGCTTCGATGCGTGTTTCGCTGGCGGCCGCCAGTCCCGCGCTCTTCACCTTCGGCAACGGCATGGGCAACGCCGTGGTGGTGAACCAGGACGGCACCCTCAATTCCGCGCAAAATCCCGCCCCGCGGGGCTCCACCGTGGTCCTTTACGCCACTGGCGCGGGCCAGACATCGCCCGCCGGCGTCACCGGGCAACCCGCGGTTTCGCCCATCCCGCAGCCGGTGCTGCCGGTCACCCTGACCATGATGAATATTCCGGCCACCATCCTGTTTGCCGGCGATGCACCGGGTTTTGTGGGGCTGATGCAGATCAACGCGCAGGTGCCTAGCGGCTTCGTTCCAGCCGGCAATCTGCCGCTGGTGCTGGCGGTCGGCACGTATCAGAGCCCGGCCGGCGTCACCATCGCCGTGGATTAATGGATAATGGCAGATATGAATTTTCGCATCGCCCTCTTCTGCGGGCTGGCCGCTACGGCATGGGCCCAGGATTCCGCCGTCAAGCAGGTGGAGATCTACGGCCAGGAGATCTACTATCAGGAGTCCGGCTCCGGTCCGGACGTCATTTTGCTGCACGGGCTGGGGGCCGACCGCAGCGCCTGGGCATCCACCGTGCCGGCGCTGGCCGGCAAATACCACGTCTTTGTCCCGGACCAGGTGGGGTTCGGGCAGTCCGACAAACCGCTGATCGATTACCGCGTCGCTACGCTCGTGGACTTTCTGCAGGCGTTCTGCAAGAAGCTCAACATCCCCAGGGCCACACTGGTGGGCAACTCGCTGGGCGGATGGGTGGCCATGGATTTTGCGCTGGCCCATCCCGATGAAGTCAACGGTCTGGTACTGGTGGACAGCGCGGGCTATTCGGCGAAGCGGCTGGGCGGGACGCCGCTGACTCGCGAAATGCTGGAAGCGCTGAATCCCACGACCCTGGCGGGCGAGAAGCAGCTCATGGCGCTGGTCTTTCATAACAAGATGTTCTCCAGCGATGAGTTTGCCGACCGGGCGCTGACCGCGCATCTGCGCAAGAACGACGCCTATACCATCGACCGGTTTATCGATTCCATCCTGCGCAACGAGGATGTGGTGGACGGGCGGCTGGGCGCGATCAAAGCACCTACGCTGGTCGTCTGGGGACGCGAGGATGCCCTGGTCCCGCTGGCGGCCGGGAAGGCGCTGGGAGAAGACATTCCCGGGGCGCGCAGCGTAATTCTGGACGGCTGCGGGCACGTTCCGCCGGTCGAATGCGCCGCGCCATTCAATACGGCGCTGCTGAAGTATCTTGGGGGAGTGCCTGTGGTAAAATAGAACTTTCCCAACCTGAGGTTTTCGTGGCGAGAATCACCCGTAAAGAACTGAAGACTGACAAGTTTGCGCTCGAAGTCGGGCACACAGTCGATTTTTTCGAAGAACACCAAACCGAGATCATCCGTTATGGAGCGGCGGCGCTGGCCGTAGCAGCCATCGTGGTTCTCCTTTTCGTCTACCGGGGTCACCAGCACACCATCCGGCAGGAGGCGTTGGCGAAAGCCATCGCGGTGCAGGAAGCACCCGTCGGACAAGCCAATCCATCCGCACCCATCACCTTCCCGACGCAGGAAGCCAAGGACAAGGAAGCCATTAAGGTATTCAGCGAACTGGCCAGCAAGTATTCCGGTTCGGACGAAGGCTACATCGCGGAGTATTATCTGGGATGCATCGCGGCCGATCAAGGCAAGATGGGCGAAGCCGACAAGCACTACAGCGCGGTCGCCGACGACGCCGGCAAAAAGTACGCATCCCTGGCCAAGCTGTCGCTGGGGCAGGTTTACTTTGCCGAAGGCAAAACGGCGGAGGGCGAGAAAACACTGCGCTCCTTGATGGAAAACCCTACGATTTTCGTTTCCAAAGACCAGGCCGCCCTGGTGCTGGCAAAGATGCTGGCGCCCACCAAGCCCGCTGAAGCCCGGAAACTGCTCGATCCGCTGCGCGTGAAATCCGGCCCGATCAGCCAGGCGGCGCTCCAGGCTTACGCCGAGTTGCCGTCCCAATAGCCCTACCCCGCCATGCTCCGCCATCTCCGGTTTCCGGTGGAACAGAGCAAAGGGCGGCGTTACCCGGAACCCCCACATCCGTACCGGAACGCATTCCAACGCGACCGCGACCGCGTCGTGCATGCGCGAGCGTTCCGCCGTCTGGAAGCCAAGACGCAGGTGTTCACACCCGGTCTCTGCGACCATTTCCGCAACCGCCTGACCCATACCATCGAGGTGGCGCAGATCGCCCGTACGGTGGCCGCCGTGCTGGGTCTTGACGAGGACCTCACCGAGGCCCTGGCGTTGGCGCACGACATTGGCCATCCACCCTTCTCGCACGCCGGCGAGGATGCCCTGGATATCCAGATGCAGCGCTTCGGAGCGCACTTCGACCACAACCTGCACGCCGTGCGGATCGTGGAAACCTTCGAGCAGCGCTATGCCCGATTCCCCGGACTGAACCTCTCCTTCGAAGTGCGCGAAGGCATCGCCAAGCACTCGCACGATTTCGGCCCGGGTGAGAATCCCGATCTGGAAGAGTATCTGCCCGGGCTGCGGCCGCCGCTCGAAGCCCAACTCATCGACCTGGCCGATGAAATCGCCTACAACACAGCCGATCTGGACGATGCCATCGCGGCCGGACTGCTACGCCCGGAGGAGGTAGCCGCGGAGGCGCCCCATTATAGGGAGCTTTACGAGGCTGCCGAGCAGCAGTTTCCCGGCGCGCCGGAGAGCGCCCGCTTCCACGAAACGCTGCGCTGCCTGATCGACGCCCTGGTATCGGGTCTCATTGAGGGCACCGTACAGCGGGCAAAGGAGGCCGGCTGCGCCGGCGTGGACGATGTAAGGCGGCATCCCGCGCGGCTGGCCGCATTCACGCCCGAAACGGATACGGCCAATCGCGATTTGAAGCGATTCCTGCACCGGCACGTCTATACGGCGGCGGTTCTGCGCGAGGAGCGCGACCGCGCGGCGGCCATGATCGGCGAGCTGTTCGATTTCTTCCTGCAGCACCCCGACCGTCTGCCCGCGTCGCACAGCGAGTTGATCCCGGATGAGCCGGCTTACCGGGTGGTCTGCGACTATATCGCCGGCATGACCGATATTTTCTTTCAGCGCACCTATCAGCAGATGCTGGGCGGCTAAGTGAATTGGAGGGCGGGCAATCATGCCCGCAGCCGGCTTTCAGCCGGGCCACCGGGAAGCCCCGGATTGAACAATCTGTGGCTTGCCGCCAAAGATTTTGCGCTGAAAACAAAGGTACTTGGCGGCAGCCACAGGCCAGCCGGCTTAGGGCGAACTGAAGTTCGCCCCCGGCACGCTCATCTGTGACACCATTGCCGCTCAATAAGTTAGCGGTTGTTTCTAGGAGCCGCAACGATGATGAAAACCAAAAGTAGTGGGGCGGCGGTGCCCCACGCGGGGTCACACATTTGTTCCAACCGGCTCGGCCGGCGGCCCTGCTGAAGCGTGCGCTACGGGCTGCACACCAACGGCTTATAAGTGAGTGATCCCGGTGGTCGGAACGTTCATTACCCCATGCGCCTCATTCGACTGGTCGGGATGACACGAGCGGCAGAATTGCGCAGCCGCATTCCCGTTGCTGGATGAATCGGGAGTGTAAGGACCCCGCACGAAGAATGTCGTTTTCCAGGTAGCCTGCACTCCGCCGATCTTTCCCGTCCACGCCGACTGGCTGTGCTGATCGTGACATGTGGTGCAGGTAACCGTCGGCACGTTGGTTCCCGACGCCGCCAGCGCGACCGTAAATCCGTAATTGCGCGCGAACTGGCCGCTCACCGGGCCCGTCATCGAAATGGTTCCCGTGCTCGAAACCGCGCAATCCCAATTGTGCGCGCCCCCGCAGACGAAAGTGGCCGTGGGCCCCACCGGATGGTCGTTGTTATAATTGCCTGCGCCGGAGCCGTCATTACCCAGCAGCGTAGGAGCGTGCCCACCCACCACGGGCAATGCCTCCACGCTCATGCCTTTCATCAAGCCGCTCTTCGCCACGTTGCCATCATGACAGCTCAGGCAGGCGATGATCACGAATGTGGGATCGGCTGAACTGCTGAACATGCTGGCGCTCGCCGGAAGCGAGACCATCGCGCGCTTGTTCACGTCGCCAAAAGCCACCGACTGGCCGTATAGAGGGGAAAGGTTCTGTCCCCAGAGAGCCTGGTTGCCGCCCCCCGATCTGCCGCCGTTTCCAGCGGCTCCGCTGTGCGGCGCATGGCACGACACGCAGCCGCGCCCATAGCAATTATGAACTCCCAACACGTCGCTTTGCGCCCAGGCCGCCGCGCCGCCGGTCAGTGTGGCGAGAACGGCCAAGGCCCGCAACTGCGCCCGCTTCTTCATGCAATGAACCTCCGAACGGCGGGCTCTCGCTGCGAGCGCATGTCCGTTCAAGGTTCTTATCGGCTGAAGTGCGGTGGTTTTGTCCGGGGTGTCGCCGGACCTATTGGCGCGTCCAGATCTGCGAACGGCCGAGCAGCGAGAATCCGATGAAGCCCCGCACCGAAAGCTGGCTGCCATGCTCTTCGACGCGCAGTTTACAGCGATAGACCGATCCGTTGTCGGGGTCCAGAATATCGCCGCCGCTATACTCGTCGCCGTGCATCGCCAGTCCGCGCAGGATCACCATGCCCACGATGGGTTGATCCTTGCGCGCGTCCTTACACTTGTCGCAAATCTTCTTGGCGTTCGGGTCGAGCGTGGCTTCGATCTTCCCGTAGAGTTTGCCGTGTTCCTCGTAAACCTGCACGATGGCCTTCGGCTTGCCGGTTTTATCGTCGATCGTTTTCCAACGCCCGATGGGGGTAATCAGTGCGGCATCGGTTGCCCACACCGCGAGCGCGGCCCACAACAAGACGGCGCCTGCTCCTGCGATTTTCCGCATAACCGAAGTATGCCGCTTTCAGCCCCCCGCGGCAAGGGGTGGGCCGGGCGTCACTCGATCGCGATTCTGGGCGTCTCTCCACGCGCGTCGGCGGCATTCAACTCCGTATGGATTACGCGGCTTTCCCCAGGCATCAGCGCGATGTAATTGTCGCTGTAAATCGCCGGCAGAATGCGGTCGCCGCTCTTCTCCCGCACCGCCTTCAGCTTCACCATCAGGGCCGGCTTCCTTGTGGGATTTTGCAAAGTGGTGGTCAGCAGCCAGCGCGGGCCTTGCCGCTCGACCTTGGTGAACGCCTGGATCTGCGGCGCCTTCGGCAGATCGCGCAGCGCCTGGTAGTTATATTCATCCAGGCCGCGCCAGTAGAAGTTTTCCGAAACTATCTTCCCGCCGCGCGTCAGCTTCAGCCGGATGAAGTGTACCGGAGTCAGACCGTCGGGATACACGATATGGATAGGCGCAGCCAGGCTATCTTCGCGGCTGTCGAGAGCCGCGGAACTGTCCCACTTCACCGTGCCATCCATGTTGAGTAACTGGATGTTGGCCGTCAGTCCGTCTGTGTCGCCCGCGCTGTAGTTCACCACTTCGACATTATCCGTCACGGGATTCCACTGGATATGCAGCGGTTCGCAAGCCTTTTTGGCGCCGAAGTAAGCGGCAGTGGGCTCCAGGTAATAGTCGTAGGTCTGCCAGACGAACGAGGGCCAGGTGGGGTGGCTCATCCAGATCAACAGGCCCATGCGGTTCTTGCCCTGCGCTTCGAACATGGCGCGATAGCCTTCATAGTTGACGAATCGCGCGAGCCGCACCCAGTCCGCCACGTTATCGGCGCCGCCATAGCTTTTGTCGATGGTGTCGCGGAAGGATTCGCCGCCCTGCGCGCCGTGCAGCGAGAAATCGTGCAGGCCCCACATGCGCCCCTGCGGCCACATGGCAGACTCCGGCATCATCGCGCGCAGGCTATCCATACTCACGATGTTCGGCATGCCCAGCTCGCTATGCAGTTTGGGCGTGGCCCGTTGCGTGAAGTAGAACTTCAATGGCATCGCGCGATAGGGGCCATGGCCGCTCACGGTATCGTCCGCCGAACTGGGGATATATTCGATGCCCGGGTGCAATTCGGCCAGCGCCTGCCGCATGCCCGTCTCCAGCGCCGGCGGCGGCTGGCCTTCGTTGCGTCCGCAATAAAGACCGATCGAAGGATGGCTGCGAATGCGCAGTAGCGTATCGCGTACGTTGCGCATGAATAAATCATTGTCGTCCGGGTCGGGACCGTCCGCCGGATTGGCCAGCCAGAAGTCCTGCCACACCACGATGCCGTGCCGGTCGCAGGCCTCATAAAAGGCGTCTTCGCCGATTTGTCCCACCCAGTTGCGGATCATGGTGAAATGCATGTCGCGGTGGTAGCGCACGGCGGCGTCGTATTCGCGCGCGCGATAACGCAGCATGGATTCGCCGAATCCCCAGTTGCCCCCGAGAGGCACGAAGCGCCGCCCATTGATCCAGATGTTCAACGCGCCACCCTCGTCACGGTAGGTGAACTGTCTGACGCCGGCCTGGAACGACTTCACGTCGGAGACGGCGTGGTCCTCGGTTTCGAACCTCAAGTCAACGGGGTAAAGATTCGGGTCGCCGTAGCCGTTGGGCCACCATAGCTTGGGGTGATCCAGGTGCAGGGCACGCTTCACGGTTTGGGTGGCCGATGCGCCCACGGTCACCGGCTCGTCGAAGACGATATCCCCGAAACGGCCGTGCAGGATTCCGCTCACGGGCTGCGGCTCGTGATTGCGCAGGGTCGCTTCGATGGCCACATCCGCGCCTTGGGCAACGATGCTGCTTACAAACGGATCCTCGACGGTCACCGGTCCGCTGGCCGTCACGTAGACATTGTTCCAAATGCCGGTATCGCGCCCGCGCACTGTCGGAATCCAGTCCCAGCCGATCGAAGCATGATAGGTCGGGTTGTCGGCGCCCAGCGCGCCGCCGTTCTTATCGGGATTGTCGAAGGTCTTCTCCTTGACGCTGCCGGGCGTGGCGTTCTTCTCCACTCTCACGGCCAGCGCGTTGGTTTGTCCGGCGCGCAGCAGGTTTGTGATCTCAAAACGTCCGCGCATGAACCCGCCTTCGATCCTTCCCAACTTCCGGCCATTGAAGAAGACCTCCGCCTTCCAGTTGATGCCGTCGAAGTTGAGCCAGATATGCTTGCCGGGCGCGGCGGCTGGCATCACGAACTCGTCGCGGTACCAGAAATCGGCATAGAAAAACGAGTCCGAGATGGCGAAAATGTTATCGCCAAAATTGGGATCGGGCAGCGCGCCGGCGTTGTAATAACTAGTCAGCGCGGTGCCAGGCACGGTGGCGACTAGCCAGTCCCGATCGCGGAAACCGGGCTGGGAGAGCGCCGCGCCATCGGCGCTAACCAGCGAATCGCGTTGAATGCGCCAACCGCCGCCCGCCAGGTCCAGCCGGCCATCGGCACGCGCGGCCGGCGCCGGTTTCGGCTCGGCGACGGGTCCGCCCCGCCCGTATACTTCCATTTCACTCAGGATGTAGCCATCGGGCGAAGCCGCCTTGCTCAGCAGCAGCCGCACGTAACGGCCGTGGGCCGGGCTGGCCAGCTTCACGTCGTCGGCAAGCGGCTGCAGCGTCTTCCAATCGGCCGCGTCGCCGGAAACCTGGAGGGAGCCGGCCGCCGCGCCGCGGATCCAGTCGAGCGTCACACGATCGAAGGTACAGGGCGCGCCCAGGTCCACATAGACCCACTCTTCGCCGGTCCCGGCGCTCTTCCAGGCGCTGGTGAAGTCATACGGCCCGCCGGCTTCGACGCGGCGATTCCGATCGAACAAAACCACTTCCCCAATCAGCCAGCCCGGCGCGCCGGGCGCATCGAGCGCCACCCGATAGAAGCGGCTGTGCGCGGGCGCCGCCAGGGCGATGCTGGGTTTGAATTCGCGCGCCGGACGGTCCGCGCCGGCTGCCCGGCCGAGTTCCGTCCAGGCCAGCCCATCGTCGGATCCGGAAACTACGGCGGTCCATCCCGCCGGAGCGGACTGTGGCACGCGCACGCGCGCGTCAATGTCGACGCGATCCACTTCGCGCGGACTCTCGCCGCCCGCCAGTTCCAACTGCACCCATCCGCCCGTCCCCTTCAGGCTGACGCCGGTCAGCCAGTTGTGATCGAGCAGATACTCGCGCTCGTTCCTGGGGAGTTCGCCCTGCTGGCTGGAGGAGACCACCACCCAGCGCGGCAGCTTCGTATCCTTGATGCCATCGGTGATCAACTGCGCCGTCAGGTTGTAGTCGTAACTGCTCGACTGATAGGCCGGGCGGTCCAACGCCAGGTTGCGATAAGTCTGATCCAAGCGGCTCGCCGGTGCGAAGTTCTCGCTGGGATCGCCAGGGTAAACGCCGACGCCCAGCGTATACGGCTGTCCATAGAGTGCCGGCAAGGCCATAAGTATTAATACAACAAGATTGCGCATAATCAAGCTCTTTCGTCCAGGCTCTTCAAGGCGAAGGCATACGCGCCAATGGCGGTGGCCTCGCTGGTCCCCAGGCGGGAGATACCGACGCCGGTACGCTGCAGGCCGTCGAATTTCACACGGCGCGTGCTGCCGGGGACGTTGAGCTCCTTGGTTTCGCCCCTGAGGAACGCCTCTAATTGCGCCGGATCTTCCAGATTGAACGCGCGCTGCGCCAGGCGGGGAAAACGCTCGCCATCGGGCGCTTCGTAAGTGCCATTCATCTCGTCCACGATGGCCGGCAGGAACTGGCGATGCGCGCCCGCGATGCCGCCGCCGATCACCACCAGGCCGTCCAGCAGGGTGATCGCCTGCGCGATGGCATCGCCGGCCACCTCGCCCATGCGGCGAAAGGCCATTTGCGCCGCCGCGCGGTTGCCGGGCGCCGACCCTTCGGCGATTTCGTAAATCACTTTCGGCTCCGGTGTGTCTTCGAGCCTCAGGCCGGCTTCCGCCGCGTACACCCGCCGCACGCCGCGAATGGATGCGCCTTCTTCGGCATTGGTGCCGCGGTCCAATTTATGGCGCGCCAGCCAAATCTCGCCGGCCACCGAATTATCGCCTATAAAAAGGATGCCATCGCGCACGATGCCGCCGCCGAACCCGGTGCCCAAAGTGACCCCGAACAGGTTGCGGTAGCGCTTCGGGCTGCCGGCTTTTTCGAGCCGCCCGTTGACGTACGGCAGAAATCCCGCCATCGCCTCGCCGTAGGCGAACAGATCGCCATCGTTGTTGATGAAGGTGGGCAGGGCGAAGCGATCTTCGAGCATCGGCCCGAGCGCCACGTCGCGGTAGGCCGGCAGGTTGCCGGGCTTCACGATGATGCCATTGAAATAATCCGCCGGCGCGGGAAAGGCAAAGCTGATGGCTACCGGCGGCGCAGGCAGTTGCCCCTCCACGGTGCGGAAGCCCTCGACGATGTTGGCGAGGGACCGCTCCAGGTTGTCCGCATTCGATGGCAAGGCGAAGCTTTCGACTACCGGACGGTTCGCCTGCATCGCCGAAAAGACGAAGTTCGTGCCGCCCGCATCCAGGGTCATGACGATGCGATGGTCGTTGATGTATTGCTGCATGATTCGTTACGCCTGCGCCGGCCGGCGGTTGGAAAGCGCGGTCCAGGTGATATATAAGATGGCGGCCAGCGGCACCAGAAAGCTCAGTTGCACGGAGCTGCGATCGGCCACCAGGCCCATCAGCGGCGGCAGACAGGCGCCGCCCAAAATGGCGGTGACCATCAGGCCCGATAGCTCATTGGTATGCTCCGGCATGGCTTCCACCGCGATGGCGAAGACCAGCGGGAAGATATTGGCAAAGCCCAGCCCGGCGACGAAGAAGCTGGATACCGCCAGCGTCCGATCCGGCACGAACAAGCCCAGCAAGGCCACCACGGAGACGGCGCAGGTGATCAGGAAGAACTTGCGCGGCGCGATCCAATTCAAGATGACCCCGCCGGAAAAGCGGCCGATGGTGAGCGCGGTGAAGAACAAACCGGTGCCCAGCAGGCCCACCTTATTGATATCGATATCGAAGCGTTCCTTCAGGTATAGCGGGATTCCGGCGCTGACGCTGACTTCCGCGCCCACATAAAAGAAGATAGCGGCCACCATCATCAGGACATAGCCGTTTGAGAGCAGCGCCACGCAAGAGCCAAACGTGGCGGCGTGATGCTCGCTCTTCTTTTCCTCCACACGCAAGCCGGCGACCGCCAGTACGGCCACCACCAGCGCCACCGCGTAGATGGGGAAGATCACCTTCCAACTAGCGCCGAAATATTTCGCCGCAATCAGCGGGATCATGGGGCCTGACAGCGATCCGATGGCTTTCACAAACTGGGCCAGCGAAAGGTTGCGCGCGTACTTCCCTTCGTCGGAAACATCCCGCATGATGGGATTGCCCGAAACCTGCAGGATGGCCGCGCCCGCGCCCACCAGCAGCACGGTCAGCAGAAAGCGGGCGAACGAGGTCAACCCGAAGGCGGCATTCAGCAGCCCGATCAGCGCCACTACCAGCCCCAGCATCAGCACAAACTTCTTGCCGCGTTTATCCTGAAAGACTCCCATGGGGATCGAGAGGAGACCGAACATGACGAAGCCCACGAAGGGGATGAGGGATGCTACGGCGTTGCTGAGATGAAACTCGTTTTTCGCCAGGCTGACGAAGGGTCCTACCGCGTCGGCAAAGCCCATCGCCAGGAAGGCCAGAAAAACCGGAAGGGTGCGTAATCGCATATCGGGTTGGAAACTCCGGGAATGAAGAGTATATCGCCCTGCGCGGCTAACCGTGAAAAGGCGAGGCCTACGGGAATTCAAGCCGCACCCAAAAAGGTGCTATATTCTAGGGCGAGGCCCGCCCGCATGCTCGACATCACCAGAGACATCCAGTCGTTGACGACGTTCCGTCGCCGTTCGGGCGATTTCATGAAGCACCTCAAGAAGAGCAAACGGCCCGTGGTGCTTACCGTAAAAGGAAAGGCCGCCGCCATCGTTCAGGATGCAGCGGCCTACCAGCGCCTGCTGGACATCGCCGCCCGTGCGGATGTGTACGAGGCCATCCGTCAGGGACTGGATGACGCCGCCAACGGCCGAACCAGGAGCGCACGAGAGGTATTCGGCGAAATCCGGCGGCGGCATGATATACCGCGTTGAACTAGCCGAGCGTGCAACCCGTGATCTTGACGCTCTCTATGCCGCAAAGAACGCTTCTGGATCGCCTGCGGCTGCCCGCTGGTACAACGGCCTTGAGGCAGCGGTTTGCGCATTGGAAAGCCATCCTTACCGGTGCCCTGTGGCGCCCGAGGCCGGGAAGTCCAGGCGGCCGCTGCGACATCTGCTCTACGGCAGGAAGCCGCACGTGTACCGCGCGATTTACGAGATCGACGAACAGAGGAAACTTGTTAAAGTGCTCACCCTCCGCCACGGGGCCAGGGAGCCGGCGGAACTCGGCGAATGATGCCCATCTGCGGCGAAGAGGAGTAGGCCGCCACCGAACATGAACGCGAATCGAATGCGCACTTGCATCGTCTATCTTACACTTGCACTTCCGTTCTCCCACGCGGAAGTCCGTGTCTGGCAAGGCACTCTTACGCTGCCCACCTACGAAGAAGGCGCGCCCGATCCCAACCCGCCATTCGACGCCTTTTCCACCGGCCGTTTCAATTACCCCTACACCCTGCGCGAGAATCTCACCAACCAGCGCGTGGCGCACGACTGGCGCGCCGTTTATCTCGAAAACGAATATCTGAAATGCTCCGTCCTGCCGGATATCGGCGGCCACCTCTACACCTGCACCGATAAAATCGGCGGACAGCCCATGTTCTACGCCAACCCTTCCATCAAGAAGGCCAACATCGGCTATCGCGGCGCGTGGGCGGCATTCGGCATCGAATTCAATTTCCCGGTCTCGCACAATTGGGTCTCCATGTCGCCGGTGGAATTCAGTTTCGCGAAGCACGCCGACGGCAGCGCCTCGGTGTGGGTGGGCAACATCGATCGCGTCTACGGCATGGAATGGGTGGTCGAGCTGCGCCTGCGCCCCGGCAGCACGGTGCTCGAAGAGCACGTGACGCTGAACAATCGCAGCGACGTGCGCCACCGCTTCTACTGGTGGAACAACGCGGGCGTGGAAGTGAAAGACGATTCGCGCATCTATTATCCGATGCGCTTTACCGCCAGCCACGGTTTCACCGATGTGGACACCTGGCCGGTCGATTCCACCGGCAAAGATCTCAGCGTGATCCGCAACCAGACCGATGGCCCGGTTTCGCGCTTCGTATACGGCAGCCGCGAACCGTTCATGGGCGTGTGGCGGCCGGACACCAACTCCGGCACCGTGCATTACGCCGGGTACGCCGAACTTCCGGCCAAGAAAATCTGGTCTTGGGGCGTGGACGCGGATGGGCTCGACTGGCGCCGCGCGCTCTCCGACAATAACAGCGCGTACGTGGAGGTGCAGGCCGGCCTGTTCCGCAACCAGGAGACTTACGCTTTCCTGCAGCCGCGCCAGACCATCGCCTTCTCCGAATACTGGATGCCGGCGCGGGGCATCGGCGGCATCGCGCGCGCCAACCTTTCGGGCGTGCTGAACCTGACCCGGCGCGGTAGCGCGCTGGTTGCGGCTTTCAACGCGAACCAAAAACTCACGGCCGCTTCCATCCGCATCACGCAAGGCCAGCGCGTCCTCGCCGAAGAAAAGATCAGCCTGGCGCCGGAACATACGTGGACGCGCGAGATCCGGGGCGCAGGCGCCGATCCATGCACTTTCGAATTGCGAGACGCGTCCGGCAAAGTGCTGCTGCGCCACACCGAAGGCCAATACGACTGGACGCCGGCCGATGAAATTCACAAGGGGCCGCAGCCGCCACCCCAGGAAGGTGACGCGCTGCAACGCGGCACAGATCAGGAGCTGCAAGGCGAATTGCCGGCCGCCCTGCGCACCTATCGGGAGGGATTGCAGCATTTGAGCGGCGATTTCGCGCTCAGCGTGGCGGCCGGACGACTGTGCGCCGGCCTGCAGCGGTACGCGGAGGCCATCGCCTACCTGGAGCCCGCCGCGGCGCGCGCCACATGGAACCCCGAGATCGCTTACTATCTCGGCCTGGCTTACGATGGCGCGGCCGAGGCCGCCAAAGCCCGGCTCGCCTACGAAAACGCCGCGCGCATGCCCTCCTGGCGCGCCGCCGCCAGCCTCAAATTAGGCGAATTGCTGTCGCGCGAAGGCGATCGCGAGGCGGGCCTGCAATTCCTGGATGCCGCGCAAGGCGATCTGCGCGCCCGTGAGGAAATGTCCGCCCTGATGCATTCGCTGGGAAGGACGCCGGGCCGCCTGGCTGCGGCGCAGGAACTGACGCCCAGTCCGTTCCTGCAATGGGATAGCGGCGCACACAACGATGCCGCGCTGCTGCGGTTCCTGGCGGCCGATCCCCCGCGCGTTCTGGAAATCGCCGCCGAGTACATGCGGCTCGGCCTGTACCGCCAGGCCGTGGACCTCCTGGCGCGAGATTTTCCGCCCGTCCCGCCCGACGAGACCGAGCCGGGCGCGGTCCTGCCGCAAAAGCATCCTCTGATCGCCTATTACCGCGGTTATTGCCGCGCGAAGCTGGGCGAATCCGCCGCCGCGGATTATGCCGCCGCACAGAAGCTGTCGACCTTGTACGTCTTCCCCAGCCGCGCCGAAGATCTGGAAGTGCTGCGCGCTGCCGCCAAAACCAATCCCGAAGATATGACCGCCCGCTACCTGCTGGGCACGCAATTGTTCGCCCGCGGCCTCACCGACGATGCCTTGACCGAATGGAATGCGGCACGCCACGCCGATGCCCGCATACCCGTACTGCACGCCGATATCGGTCGCGCCCTGCTGCGCGAGAAACACGATTCCATCGGCGCGCTGCAGGTCTTCCGCGAAGGCCTGGCCGTGGACCCGCTGAACCGACAACTCTACGAAGGCGTGGATGAAGCGCTCAGCCTGATGTCGCGTCCCGCGCGGGAACTGGCGGTCTCGCTGGAACGCTATCCCGACCCGGCCCACATGCCCGCGGAACTGGTCTATGCGCTGGCGCTCGATCGCGCCGAGGCCCTGGATTTCGAGAACGCCCGCGCGCTGTTTCCCAACCGCTTTTTCCCGCGCGAGGAAGGCGGAACGAACGTCCGGCAGGTCTGGGTGGAGGTGAACATTCTCGCCGCTCTATCCCAAGCCGCGGCAAAGCAATGCGACTCCGCGCTGCAGACGGTTAACGGCCTGGGCGGCGCGGTGGCCGGTCTGCCGTTCACGAAAGACGGCCTCGAACCTTTCGTCAATGCCCCGCGCACTCAATACCTGATTGGACAGGTGGAAGCCCGCTGCGGCCGCGCATCGCAAGCGGCGGAGCGCTGGCGCCGCGTAGCTGCCGCGAACGGCATCGCGGACCTGATCTGGGCGTGGGGCGCGGCCCGCAAGCTGGACGGTTACGACAACGCGCCATGGGCCAAGCGTTTCGAAGCGGCTCTGGCGCAATCCGAATCCGGTGCGCCGTACACCATCGGCGTGCTGGAAGCGGCACTCGGGAAGCGGCCCGCCGCCTGGGCGCATTTCCAGCAGGCGCTGCTGCTGCCGGACCGCATGATGTCGCATCACCTGGCCAGGATGGCGATGGCCGGCAACGGTCTTCCGGATTGATGCGGTAGAGAGCCGGCTGAAAGCCGGCTGCGGGCATGATTGCCCGCCCCACGTTGGGTTATCCCCCCACGCGCGCCACCGGATTCCCGAGTTCCAGCCCTAAACGCTCGGCGCAGAAATATTCGAAGCGAATCCCGAATGAGCTTCGCGTCTGCTTCCAGACCGCACGGAAAATCCCGCTGCGAGCCCAGGCCATGAACAGCATGCCCCAGCCGCGGTTATCCGGGTGCTCCCAGTAATCGTCCAGTCTCAGATCCAGAAAGACGTTTTCCATCAATTGAATCAGTTCCAGGCAGGCGCAGGTCTCTTCGCGCGTCGCGGAGGCGGCGGTGGTGGGTCCGCCCATCAACTCGCTCATGAGCCGATTCAAATTGGGGGATTGGCGGAAACGCTCCCAGATTCCATCGAGCGCCCTGGCGTGCTTGATGAACGTATCGCCGCTCAATCCCGCCGGCGCCCAGACGTCATATAGTTTCTCCGCGACCGTCACCGGATGGCTGCTGGGCTGGATCCCGCGTAACGCGTGCCGGACCACGTGCTGGCCCAGCCGCCTGTAGCTTTCAAACTGGCTCTCGGTGAAGAACTGATCGGCGGTCGTTTCGTGAGGAAACGAAGGATGCTGCGAACGGTACTGCGCGACGCCTACGTCCTCGTCGCCGGTGACCGAGGCCTTCAGATAGATAAGATAGCCCAGGCTGCCATTGCTGTAGGTGATCTTGCCGACCGTACAGTGCGCCAGGCTGTGTCCTTCCTTCTGCTTACGAATGGCGCTGACGTCGATATCGATCTTCGCGCCAAAATCGGTTTCGCAGATTCTGACCAGGTTTCCCAGACTTCCGAAGGTTAGCGCGTCGTCGCATTCGGCGTCGGAAGCCACGATCACCTTGCAGCGCCGGCGCACCAGTTCGTAGACACCCAGGTTTTCAAAATGGCCGCCGTCGGACACGTTGACGAACCGGTCGGTTTCATCCGCCAGGCCGAACAGCTCTTTGATCAGGTAATAGAGGCTGAAGCTGAGGCCTCCTCTATCCCATTGCGGTTTGCCCGGATTTGGAAACCACCAGCCCAGGCGGACATTGAACATGGTTAGCAGGAATGCGACCAGCGGCGACGTGTTGTAGCCCATATTCGGGCTGGCCGCCGCGCCGGATATGGCCACCGCCTGCCCCAGCATGACGCCGCCCGCAAATTCGCGGTCTTTCTCTCTGGTGGGCGCATATCCGACCTTGGGGCGATCGGCGCCGCAGCGCAATGGCGTCATCGAGAACGAGGCGCTATGGCGTGTGTGCAGGGCCAGATCCGAACTGCCTCCCAGGTTGAGCGAGCAATTCAGAATTGGAAACGGTCCGCGGTAATCGGCCACCAGCTTACTGAGCTTCATATCGTCCTGGCCGTCGAATCCGGTAAAAGGCTGCGGTTTTCGCAGGCCGGGCGACCATCTGGCAGCTCCCAGATAGCAGCGCACCAGCCGGTTCCGGTAGAACTGATTCATTCCGAAGATGTTGATCTCGAAATACGTCGAGAAAAGCAAACCGCACGCGGCCGCCACCCCGAAGGCGGCTAATACCAGCCACACGTTCATGTCCTGCAGCGCGCACCAGTAATCGCCGACGGATACGGGATAGTTGGTGGCGATGTTCACCATCAAGGCGTAGAGGGCGGTGGAGACGGCGAATATCGCGCCGGCGATAAACAGGAAACCGGCGGCTTTGCCAATCCACTCAAGCCACGGCGACTTGCTCTGCGCGGCATCTCCGTTGGTCTTGCTACTGTTGCCCGCCAACACCCCTCCCACCACGGTCGTGATCCAGCCGGCCACGGTACCCGCGCTGATTTTCACGTGTATCAGCAGAGAGAGTATCCAAAAAGGTCCGAAAACGGCGCTCACACCGGCCGCCAGAACGAGCACGCCATAAATAAACAGCCAGCTTCCGAATCGCGTCCACCACTCCCGAATCCATGCGCGGGAGTTACGCCCGCAAAAGCCGATAAACAGCATGATGCACAGCGTGAATGCGGCCAGCACCAGCGCGGGACCAAAAACGAATGCGTACCAATCGTATTGAACCGGGTGCAGCGACCACCCCCGGAAGAGATAAAGGATTGCGCACAGCAGCATGTAGAGCGGCGCCGTGGAAACCGGACCGATCCACAACGCATGCCAGCGGCTGCGGGCCATAGTAGCCGCGGCGATGGCTGCCAGCGCGACACATACGGCAGCTAGCAGGACGATCCAGTTTTGCCAGGCACCTAGCAAAATCCCGGAGTAGGCGAAAGGATGCTCATACGAATGCGTCGCGGCGAACCTTCCGGTGGCCTCACCCCACAACAGGGCCGCAATCAGAAAGGCGCCGATCCAGCTTGGCACAACCGCCAATCCCTTAACCCAGAAGGCCGGAAAAGCGCCCTCCTTTCTTGAAGGATGCGTCAGATTCCAAAGCAGGGTTGACAGCACCAGCACCGCCATCGCGGCCGCCACAAAGCCCGGCATGGACAGCCCGAACTCCACGGCTTTCAAGCCGCCCATCCAGCGGAACACAGTTTGGCCCGCCAGCACGATCAGCAGCAGCGCCGCCAGCCATGCAGCCCCCGTGAGTTGAATCAGGAATGCGTTGCGCACCCATGTTCCCCACATCGTCCAGGTATCCGCGCTGAAGAGCCCGGCGTTGGGCGCGAGATAGTCGGAGTAGCGCCGCAGATGGGCCACGGAGTCGTCCCAACCGGTCAGCCGTCCCAGCCAGTGCGAAGTCAGCTTCACGTTCGCCACCAGCCACGACCCGATGAAGCCGCCGCCGGAAACGGTGGAAAGATAATCCACGTAGCGCAGCAGGTCGAATTCCTGAAGCCCTTCGAGGACCCCCAGATTAAAGGTGGCGCTGCGAATGCCGCCGCCCGAAAAAGTCAGCCCGATCAGGTTGCGGGGCTGGTCGGATGTCGTGGCTCTCTGGCTCCAGCCAGGTCCGCAATCCGCCGGCGGGTTGCCGGAACCGGCATTGCCGCTGCAAGGGCCGGACACTTCCCGGAATTCGCGGCGCGCCCGCTGCGCTTCGATTTCGGTGAGTTCCTCGTCGAAGGTCCGCCGCCAGTGCGCCGTGGTTACGGGCAGATCCGGGTACTGCTCCGGATCGCGAAACTTCCGCTCCTTCTCTTGCGAGATCTGGCAGGCGTTCTGGACCAAATCGCAGGTCAATTCGAAAACACTGCGCAGGACCTCTTCGTCTTTTCGCAGTTCCTTTTCGGTTTTCTCATCGCCGCGCAGGCTGGCTTGCAGGGCGAGAAGTCCCAGCCAGGATCTTTGCCCGTAGCTGACCGATCCGTCCGAGCATACGTCCGCTCTTAGCAAGCGCGCAATCCAATACAGGTCCGCCAGCCCGAAACGGGCGGCCAGCGGGTTGGTCACCGCCCAACCGGTCGCGGGCCGCGTATGGGTGGGCGGCGAGCCGGCGGGCTGGCCGGAGGAATCCAGACCCTGCAGGTAGAATTCACTATGCGCGCGAGCCCATGCGGCCAGGCCGTCGGCGATGTCCTTGAAACGGTCGGCCTTTGGCTTGCCGATATCCGGTCCCAGGCCGCGAAGCCATCGGTCGAAAAGCGCGGGCTCGTCCTCGGAAACGAAATCGTCTAGGAATTTCAGCGCCCGCCTGAGTCTCCTTTCGGTGTCCGGATCCTTGGTCTCCCTCAGTTTCAGGAAACGCTTGAGGGCTTCGCGAGCATCCGGTGTTCCTCCGATGGCCGGCGGGACCGCCAGGGCAAATTCGCGCGTATTCTTCGGGTCCGGCTCCCCAGGCTCGGGCTCCGGACGGTCGCCGCCCAGCCATTCAGGCGCGGCAATACGGCCGGCCAACAAGCGGACTCCGAAGTATAGGTATGCATTCGCATACCGTAGAAACGCTTTCGATGCGAAGAGTTTTTGAAGGCCCGCCAATTCCACGGGCGCCCCGTCCGGCTCAGTCAGGATGCCGATTTCCCGGCCAATTTCGAAAAGGGTCAGGCGCTCCAACGCGTCGTCCAGTTTCGCGCGCGTCTCGATTTCCGTCTGGTCGCGCGTGGCTTGGAAGCCCGCCTCCCCATGCGGCCTCAGAATCCGCCGCAGCCCGCCCTCGGGCGTGTCCGCCAGTTGACGCACGATCGACCAACCGGTCTCGTCGCGCATTTGCAAGGTTCGGGTAAGATCCGTTTCAATTCCGTCGCTCATGGCAGATACACAATGCTCGCTTCTGCCTGATAGAGCGGAAAATTGAAGTTAAACGGGACAAACCCCGCTGGATTATTCCGGCATTTATCCTTAGCAATGGGCCGGCGATGGCCGGCAATGGGCCGCTTGTGTCGCGTTACAATCCGGGGATGCACTTCGCGTACTCCCCGAAGGTCCAGGAACTACAGCAAAAACTGACTGCGTTCATGGACCAGTACGTCTACCCGAACGAGGCGCTTTATTACCGGCAGATTGCCGAAGGAGACCGCTGGCAGCCGGTCCCCATCATCGAAGAACTGAAGCCTAAAGCGCGCGCCGCCGGCCTCTGGAACCTGTTCTTACCGGATTCCGAATGGGGCGCGGGCCTCACCAACCTCGAGTACGCACCGCTATGTGAAATCATGGGCCGCGTGGTCATGGCGCCCGAGGTGTTCAATTGCTCGGCGCCGGACACCGGCAACATGGAAGTGCTGGCGCGCTACGGCACGCCCGCGCAGAAAGAACAGTGGCTGGTCCCGCTGCTGGAGGGCCGCATCCGTTCCTGCTATTGCATGACCGAGCCGGCGGTCGCTTCATCGGATGCCACCAACATCTGCGCCAGCATCGTCCGCGACGGCGGCGAATATGTGCTGAACGGCCGTAAGTGGTGGTCGTCAGGCGCCGGCGATCCGCGTTGCAAAATCGCCATCTTCATGGGCAAGACGGACCCGCAAGCGCCGCGCCACAAACAGCAGGCCATGATCCTGGCGCCCTTGGACACGCCTGGAATTTCGATCGAGCGCATGCTGCCCGTGTTCGGATACGACGACGCGCCGCATGGCCACGGCGAAGTCGTATTCCGCGACGTGCGCGTGCCCGCCTCCAATATGCTGCTCGGCGAAGGCCGCGGCTTCGAGATTGCGCAAGGCCGCCTGGGGCCGGGACGCATTCATCATTGCATGCGGCTGATCGGCTTGGCGGAGCGCGCGCTCGAAGCCATGTGCCGGCGGGCGCAATCGCGCGTCGCCTTCGGACGGAAACTGGCGGAATTCGGCACCCTGCGCGCCGATATCGCCGATTCGCGCATGGAAATCGAGCAGGCGCGCCTGCTCACCCTAAAAGCCGCTTACATGATGGATGTGGCGGGTAACAAGACGGCGCGTGCCGAGATTGCCATGATCAAAGTGGTCGCTCCGAACATGGCGTTGCGCGTGATCGACCGCGCCATCCAGGCGCACGGCGGCGCAGGCGTGGCCGACGATTTCTTCCTGGCGCACGCCTGGGCGGGTGCGCGCACGCTGCGCCTGGCGGACGGACCCGATGAAGTCCATCGCGAGGCTGTCGCTAAGATGGAATTGCGCAAATATGAGCCGGATAAAGCATGAAATTAACCGGTAGAGTCGCGGTGGTGACGGGCGGCGCGAATGGCATCGGCCGCGCTTTGTGCCGGCGGTTCGCGGCGGAGGGCGCGCGCGGCGTCGTGGTAGCGGATATCGACGCCGCCGGCGCGGAGCAGGTGGCGGCCGGAATCGGGGGATTGGCCGTTCCGGCGGACGTGAGCCGCGAGCGCGATATCGTTGAATTGGTCGACCGCGCCACGGCGGCATACGGCGCGATCGATCTGTTTTGCTCCAATGCGGGTATCGGCATCGAGGGCGGCATCGAAACATCCGATAGCGACTGGCAGCGCATTTGGAATATCAATTTCATGGCGCACGTGTATGCCGCGCGCGCGGTCCTGCCGGGTATGCTGGCGCGCGGTGAAGGCTATCTGCTGCAGACCGCCTCCGCCGCCGGCCTGCTCACGCAGGTGGGTTCGGCTCCCTACGCCGTAACCAAGCACGCCGCCGTGTCGCTGGCCGAGTGGCTATCGGTCACTTATGGCGATCGCGGCATCCGCGTGTCCTGTCTGTGTCCGCAGGGCGTGCGCACGAATATGCTGGCGGAAGCCGAACAGGGACCCGGCCGCTTCCTGCTGGAAGGCGCGCTCGAGCCCGAGCAGGTCGCGGAGGCTGTGGTCGCGGGGCTGGCCGACGAGCGTTTCCTGATCCTGCCGCACCCGGAGGTCGGCGAGTACCTGCGCCGCAAGGCCGGCGACTACGATCGCTGGCTGCGCGGCATGCGGCGCATGCAGGCGAAATCGTAGCGCACGCTTTAGGGGGGCCGCCGGCCGGGCCGGTTTGAACTATCGTGTGACTTCACGCTTGGGCACCGTCGAAAACTCACCGTGGGGCGGGCAATCCTGCCCGCAGCCGCCTTTTCAGGCGGCTAAGCCGGCTGCGGCCAAGATTGGCCGCCCCACTTTGCGGCTCCGAAAAACAACCGCTAGCTTATTGAGCGGCAATGGTGTCACAGATGAGCATGTCGGCGGGACTTTTAAGTCCCGCTGGAGTTCGGACATATCTGGTGATGACTGGCCGCTTGCGACTGACGATCAAAGCCTATGTGGCTGGCGTTATTGGGGGCTGGTGGCTGGAACCTGGTGGCTGGGTTCCCGGTGCTGGGTTGCGGGTGGTGGGTTGCGGGTGGTGGGTTGCGGGTGGTGGGTTGCGGGTGGTGGGTTGCGGGTTGCGGGTGGTGGGTTGCGGCTGCCAGATGGTTGGTTGTGGGACAGATTGGGTGGACTGCTTGGGGTCGTTTGCAAGGTTGTCAAAGAGCAGGGGGGCAGGTGGCTAGCGGGTATCCTGGGAGGGGGGCGCACAAGAGAGCGGCTGGGCGTCCGGGGCACCGGACATCACGTATGCGGGCGGCGGGGCGGGACGGTGCGCGGAAGCTGTGACGGCGGGCTCGGTGTGCTTCGGCTGCACAGGCTCAGGCTGAGTGCACTCAGGCTGGGGGCGGGCGCGGCGCTCGTTTTGTAACTGCTTCAGTTCGCGCATGGCGGTGCTGAAAGAACGCTCGAGGCGGGCACGCTGGGCGGAGACGCGATCGAGCAGGGCGAATTGTCCCGCGCCCGGCTCGGTGGCGGTAAAGACCCTCTCTTCAATGCGATCCGTGCGCATGAGCAACCAATGGGCGACGGCCATACGCTCCAGCAGGATTCTTTCGGTGGGGGCTTGGGGCTGCCACTCGGATTCGAGGACATCCCAGAGCTGCTCGTAGGCGGCTTCGTCTTCGAAGGGGAGGACGACGGTGCGCGCGCGGAGTCCGAAGGTGAGGGCGTTGAGGCGAACGGCGGCCTTGCCTTCCGGGGAGACGGGGCCGGTGGAGTGTTGCGCGTTTTCGCGGTTAGCCTGGTGTTGTTTGCGGGAAATCAGCATGAGTTATTCCTTTTGGTTGGATTTGGATTTGGGGATGGGATGAGGCGTCCATACCCGATTTCATTTTAGGGCCGAGGGTGATGGGCAACGGCGGTATGTGGATGACGGGGAGTTAGTAAGTCGTATGAGTGCAGTTAGATGCGGGGTTGGATTATATTTTGCTGATTGGTGACCGTATACCGGCAGCGGGACTTAAAAGTCCCGCCGGCACGCTGAAGCGTGCGCCACGGGCACAGGCTACCGTGAAATCGTTTGCGGTCTGCACCCATCTTCAAACCCGAAACCCGCCTTACGGCACCCGCTGGTAACTGATAAAAGCGATCTTGCGGCTATCCGGCGACCAGCTAGGGCCGCTCCCTTTTCCCCCGATGAATTTCGCCAGCACGCGTACCTTGCCGCCCTGGGTCGAGAGCATTCGCAGCATCACGTCCTGGTCCTCGGGAATTCCGGCCGCGATATCGTTGCTGGACAGAAACGCGATGTTCTGGCCGTCGGGCGAGATTTGCGGAGAGAAGTTGTGAAAGCCGTCCGATGGAAGATTCTTTTCGGTAGCCATCGGGCCCGAAGACGCCATTCCTGCTATACCAAGAACCTCCGGCTTGCCACCTGCCGCCGGGATCTTCTCGAATACGCCGTCGCTACTATGAAACATGATGGTGTCGTTGGAACGCCAGACCGGCGACTCCAGGCGTCCCTCGGTGGCATACAAGGCCCGCCGGTCGCCCGTGACCGGGACCGTTTCAAGCGTGCTATACAACTTGGGCGGCGAGCCGACCGCCGGCGTGCCAACGGTCAGATCGACGTTCGAGAAAACGGCCTGCTCCACCGTGTCCTTATTGTGCGAGCAGACGCCGATGCCCACATAGAAAGGATCGTGGATCGGGATGCGCATCGCACCGCCCGAGAATTTCAGATCTTCACCCTCCCCCGCTACCCAGATGTAAAAGCTGTCGCCGCGCTTCGCGATGCGCACCCTCACCGGCGCCTTAGTGGCCGATTGAATTTCAGTGGTATTGGCGCCCTTTTCGTCGCGCGCCTGCAACGAGGTGAGGCCGTCGCCATGCCGCGCCACGTCGGCGTACGGCGAATCCGCGTCCATGCTTTGGCGGATCATCAGTACGGCCTTGCGGTGCCCTTCCTTGCCGGATCCGATGAACGAGATATCCGCCGCCAGAGAGACATCGCCCGATACCTGCTTCCAGACGAATTGGAACGCGTCCGTGCCGAACCACATGTTCTCGCCGCTGCCGGAGACCGTGTAAGTGCGCCTGGCCGAATCGTATTCGACCGCGCCGGGGTGCAGCACCGTGCCCACGTCGCCATGGTCTTCGAAGATCCCGAGCGGCGTGGCGGCCGCCGCATGGATCGGCTGGAGGAAATACGCCAAAGCCAGCACCATCGAGTGAGTGCGTATCATATACATCTCGCCTTTCGCTATTGCCGCGATATCACGTGCGGGTTCGCATACAGCGCGCGCAAGGCCTCCGGCCGATCGGCCCCGTTCGCCAAAAACCAGGCCCACTTGGCAGGCTGTTCCAGCATGCTATCCGTGGGCTCCCAACCGTCCAGTCCCAGTCCGATGACTTTGCCCACCGCAAACCGCGACAGTTCCGCGTCGCGATGCCAGGCGAACGGCGTTTTGCCGAGGTCCACCGCCAGGGCGTCGGCGTATGCCAGGCCGGGGAAGTAGTTGACGTATTGACCCGGTGCATCCGGACCGAAAGGCATCCCCGGCGCCGTCGCGTTCCACACCCACACCAGGTTGCGCAGCTTGTGATAAGCCACCAGGCGATCGAACAACTGCCGGTAGAGCGCGGCCGATTCCGCCTTGTGCCCGGCCCACCAGAATTTCGTTCCGTTCGATTCCGGATAGGGCCGCCAAAGCACCGGCACGCCCGCATCCTGCAACTGTTTCAGAGATCCCGCGGCGGCATCCACCTGGGCACACCAGCGATCGAAGAGCCGCGTGCCGGGCTTCAACAATTCCTTCCATTCGAAGTCCGATAGCTTACCCGATTGATCGTCGGTAGGGCGCGCGGGACGCCAGCTCAGGGTCACGATCGCGTGGCTGCGATACTCCCGCGTGGCTGTCTCGATCACCGCCTGCGCATTGGCCGCAGTGAGGTCCGCGCCGTAGATGGAGGGATGCTTGTCCGTGATCTCGAAGACGCGTGGCGCGGTGTCGTTGTCCTGGCCGCTGAGGATGCCCTGGCCGGCCGCATGGTACAGCTTCGCCAGTAACTCTTTGGCCGCCGGAATGGGATTGGGCGTCACCAGTTGCGGGTCGGGGATGACCGATGCCTTGCGCATGGCGGCCATGGCTTCCGATAAGCGCGGATCGTCGCGGCCTAAGGCGCGCGGATCGTTATAAAGCGCGCGCACCGCCTGCAGCGGGTTGTTTACCTCCACGAACTCGCTCCAGGTCATGAACCAGGCGTACTTCGGCTGCTCTTTTAGAACGGCGGGACTGGGGACGCCGCCGACTTCTCCCAGGGCCACCGGTTTCGGTCCGGCCAGCGCCACCAAATCGTCATAGTAGCTTTGCTTGAATTCGCCGTATACGTCCACCGAGAGTACGTCCGCGTATTCGAGGCCGGGGAAGTAGTCGGCATAAGGGCCTGGACCCGAGCCGCCCGATCCGGGAGCGTTCGCGTTCCACACCCAAACCAGGTTATCGAGATGATGGTAGTTGACGAAACGGTCGAAGAGTTGGCGATAAAGCGCCGCGGATCCATCCCTGCCTTTGCGTCCGCCCCACCAGAACCAGTTGCCGTTCACCTCGTGATAAGGACGATACAGGATGGGAACCCGCGCATCCCGCAGTTGCTTCAGGTACCCGGCGATCACGTCCACCTGCGCGCACCAGCGTTTGTTGAGCGTGGTACCGGGAGTCAGCAACTCGTGCCACTCGAAATCCGAAAGATGCCCTTGTACGCTCTCGTGGAAAGCAACCGGTTCGTCTTCCGTCGGCCGGACCGCGTGCCAGGTGAAGGTCACGATCGCGCCATTGCGATACTGGCGGATGGCCTCCGCCACCAGCGCGGGCCGCGCCAGCGTGGAATCCTTGTCATCGCCGCCTTGAAAGCCGAAATCCTGACCGTAGACGGCGGGATATTTGCCCGTCAGATCGTAGGCGCGGTCGGTCCAGTTGGCGATGGTGTTCGGATAATTATGCTGGCCCGTCAAAATGTAATGCCCGGAGATGGAATACAAGTAGGCCAGTAAGGCGCGCGCTTCCGGCGAGGCGTGCGGGTTAACGGGCGGCTGACCCTGCGCGCTTAACCCTGCGCTGCAAACGAAGAGCAATGCGGCAATTGCGAAGGAAGACGTGCCCACACGAGCGTGGAGACGGCACTCGGAAAACGTGCGCGGCATTCCAGACATATTTCTAAGGTAGCTCTACTTCAAGGGCATAAATATCCGAATTGGTGTAAATCACCATGGCGATAGGTGCGTCGTCGGGCGCCAGCCCGGCCAGCGCATAGCCTACGGAATTCGATTGCGGGATTTGTTTGGCGCTGAGCATCCGCTCCGGCCGTTCTTTTCCGGCGCGGCCAACGGCCACACGAAAGACCGGCTGATCGGGCGCGAGCTTCTCCTGGAAATAAACATATTTGCTGTCCTTCGACCAAAAGGGCGCACCCAGACCGTCGCCGGATGCCAGTGGTGTCCACTGGTGCGTGGCCGGATTCAGCAGCAGAATTCGATTTCCCGCCCAGTCGGTGGCGGCGATGGCGCGGCCATCGGGCGACCAGGCGGGCTGCGCGAGATTTTCCGATCCCGGCACAAATACGGGCTTCCTGGTTTTCAAGTCGATGGTATAGAGACCGGCCTGCCCCGCAGCGCCGGGGGGCAAGCGGCGCGCGAACACTAATGCGTTTCCATCCGCGGACCAACTGGCATCGCCGTCGATCAGCGCCGCATCGGTGACCGGCTCGGGCGCGCCTCCCGCGGACGGAATCACATACAGCCGGCTGGCGTGGCCGACGGGTCCTCCGCCGAAGATGATACGGGTGCCATCCGGCGACCAGCGGGGCTGGTAGGCATGCAGCGACGGAGAGGTCAGTTGCAGACGCTCGCTGCCATCCGGCCGGCTGCGCCAGAGGATGTCGTCGGGCGCGGTCACATAGGCGATCCATTCCCCGTCTTTCGAAAAGCTGACCCACTGTCCCTGTACTCCGGAGAGGAACGGCGCGAATTGTTCGTGGCGGGCATCGTAGCGTACCAGCTCGCGGCGCTCCTGACCGGCGGCGAAGAAGATCCGCTTGCCGTCGGGGTTGGGAGCCAGCGAACTAAAATCGAGCGGCGTGGAATAGAGTTGTACCGGCGGCCCTTCAAAAGCGCGTGGGAAGCGGCGATTCGCGCGGATGGCATAAACGCTGGAAACCCGGCTGCGCAGCGCGCGGAACACGTAGTAGTTGCCATCGGCGGTCCAATTGCCATTGTCGTCGCCGTCCGGCTCGGCCGCCCCGGAGTTCCAGTGCCTTAAGAACTGGCGCAGGTCCGCGCCATCCGGCGTGACTTCCCACAAGGTACGCGGCCCTAAGTTCGGGTTCAGCATGGAAAAGCGCAGCACATCCTGCCTGGATGGCGGCGCCCAGCGGATGGAAAAGGGAATGCCCGGCGTGTCGATGAGCTTGCGCGTATTCGTGCCATCGCTGGAGGCCAGAAACAGCGCGGAGCCGCGGGCGAAGACGATGCGGCTTCCGTCGCGCGACCAGGCCCCCGCGTGTCCGGCCGCATCTCCCACGCGCCGCGGCGATCCACCCACGGTAGGGACCACCCAAAAAGGCCGCTCTACTTCCGGCCCGGATCCGCTGGCGACCAGCAGGTTCGAACGGTCCGGCGAGATATCGAGGACGTCGGGATTCACTAAGGGCTGTTCGAGCGGCAGCGGCAGCGGCAGGGGAGTGCCACCCTCCACCGATACCTGCGCCAGCGACCAGCGGCCGGCGTCGCGTTGGGTGAAATAAACCCGTGTGCCGTCCGTGGCCACGCCGTTGCCCAGCTCAACGCGGCCGGTTTGGGTCAGTTGAACCACTTGTATGAGGCGGGCCGGCTGCACCGAAGTCGCCAGCCAATAGATACGGACCGCCAGGAACAGCGCAACGACCATGGCTGCCGCTCGGCCGTAGATGCCGCGGCGGCGCGGTGGCGGCGTCACGGGAGGAGCAGGCAGTGGTTTAGACGGTTTGGCGGGCGCGGTCTCCTGGGTCTGCATATGCCGCGTTTGCACCGGCGCGATGAAGCGATATCCACGCCGCGGCAGCGTCTCGACGTAGCGCGGTGTGGCGGCGTCGTCATCCAGCGCTTCGCGGATCTTCTTGGCAGCGATGTTCAGACCGTTATCGAAATCGACCAGCGTGCCGCTCCAAAGGCGGCGCACCAATTCCTCGCGCGTGACCACTTGGCCGGGACGTTCCAACAAGGCCGCCAGAAGCTGGAAGGGCCGCTCTTGCAGCTTTATCTTTTGCCCGTGCTTTCGCAGTTCGCCCTGCGCGAGGTCGATTTCGAAAACACCGAATTGGAGGATTTGGGGAGCGCGGTCGTTCGGATCCACGGATCATTCCACCTCGATCGGGCCATAAGCGAGTTTAGCATTCGGCGTGAACTCTGCCGCTTCGTGCCGTTCGATGGTGGAGAGGAAAAGTCGAGCCGTCCCCGCGTTCCAGGGACGGCTCGCTTGGATTAGTGAACTTGAATTGAGTCGACCTTGATCTCGTCCCCGTTGAGGGTGCCTTGCACTGTAGCCGTCACCGGCATATCGGCGGCGCTTGGGTCCTTTGCCCGATCGGCGCCATTGTTGCTTTGCTTTAATGCGTCGGCAGCCTTCCTGTTCCCGTCGGAGTCCAGCTTGAGAACTTTTCCGTCCGATGTCTGAAGGGCAAATGAGGTGGTGGAAGCGTTGGGAGCACAGGTCGCGCCTTTCTGTTGCTGGGCGCATGTGTTGTCGAGCAGCGATCCGCTGAATGTATCCGCGAGTGCCAATGCAGACATAAAGAGCAGGGCCGCGTTCAATGTAAGGAATCGTCGCATATTCATTCTCCTGGTAAGACAAATATTGAAGTGGCCTGTCTGCTTCTTAGCAGCTTTGATTCCAGATCGTGGAATGAATGAGTTAGCGCTGATGGTATGCGTTTCGGAACGGCTCTCGGACCCGAAAATTCCCGGCGGTATCGGGAAAAATTGCGCCCACCGGAACGGCTCTGTGCGGGCCAGCACAATTCGCAAAGAAATTAGATACTATATGAAGTAATGCATGGCCGACTTGCTGTTCTTGCCTCCTGTTTTCTGGCGCCTTGGCTTCTATGCGCCGGCGCAGTCGCAACCGGAGCGGCACAACCGGGCGGCGACGCACATGCCTGCCTCGCACAATCGAATGGATACCTGAATGCCCGGTTGGGATACTGGCAGCAGCGCCTGAACCTCGCGGATTGGAAGCTGTCGCTGGTGATGTCGCATACCAGCGAGCTGAAACCGAAGACGCTGGGCAATATTCATTGGGATGCCCCCAAGAAGACTGCCGTAATTCGCGTACTATTCGCTTCCGATTACAAGGTTCCCTGCCGCGAGGCGCTGCCCGATATGGAGATGACGCTGGTGCATGAACTGGTGCATCTGGAGCTTTCTTCGCTGCCGCGATCGCCGGCCAGCCGGCACGACGAAGAACTGGCGGTCAACCGCATCGCGGACGCGCTGGTGAGGCTCGACCGGCAAAAGGTCGTGGCGCCGGCTGTGACCGCTAATACCGGAAGCAGCGTCACGCTGGACGGGAAGCCGGATGCGGCGCGCACGCGGACCTCAACTCCCGCGCCGACCCGGTAAGCACCCTGCTATTTGGGTTCGTCAGAAGAATTCGTGGGTGATTCCGGCTCGGGCAACTTGCCAAGTGAGTGATAGAGCGCAAGTTCGAGGCAGCGGAAGGTGCGGAACCGTAGGATTTTCTCATGTCAAGTACTTTGGCATATTGGATCTCATCGACGCCGATCGCATCGATTGGCCTAGCACCCGGTGCTCTAGCCCGAAGGTAACGACGTGTTCCGCCGCGTCGAAGACCTTGTCCCAGGAGGTGCGAAAGGCCTCCGCCGTCTCTTTCCATGACAGTCTCCGCGTCCAACGGGCTAAGAAGAGCATGTAGGCTTTGGTCAGTGTGCGTTTGCCGTCGCCCCAGGGAACTTCTTCGACAGCCAATGCCGCAGCGGCGACAGTTGACGCGCCGCATGGTGTACAGAAGGAAGACGAGAAACCCCCACAGGGGAATGCGGGCGGCGGCGAATCTCCCACCATAAACCGATTCAGACCCGTGAGCCGCGAGATCGAAAACCCCTGGGCGACCGATCGTTCTTTACTGCTTTCAGGTAAGCGGCTCGAAGCACGAGGAGGCACTTTCGTTGGTGCAGGTTCGATCAGCCGGACGGTCGCGTTGACTGCGGTACGAATTTCGCGTCCGGTAAACGGCGCGAGCCGTAGCACGGCTACGGCTTGGCGCCTAGAAAGTCGTTCACCATTGGGACGATGATGGGCATGCGCTGCATCAGTGTCACGTGGGTGGTGTTGGGCAAGATGGCCAATCGCGATGTGGAGCGCGGCCCCATGTCGCCGTGGGTCTCGCCACCCTTTAGGCGAAACATCTCCGCGACGTGCGCGAGCCGCACGCCGTCAGCGTCGCCGTGGATGAAAAACATGGGCGCCTTGGTGGCCTTAAGGTTGTCGGCTCCGAAGTCGTAGCTTTTCGAGGCCGTGGCGACGATGTGCTGAACGAATTTCGGAAAGTAGTCCGGGGTCGGACTCAGCTTCTTGTACTCGGCTTCAATTGGCGAGCCTTTGAAATCGTCGGCCGTGAGTTTCGAGATAGATTCGAACGCTCCCCCGACCATGCCGTCGCTGCGGAACGTGGACGACATGATGACCGCCTTTCGCACTTTGTCCGGGTGGCGGATCGCACACTGCATCGCCACTTCCCCGCCCATGCTGTAGCCGATAAGGTCCGCTCGCGGGATCTTGAGATAATTGAGCAGTGCGGCCACGTCGTCGGCGAGATTTTCGGAGGTGAAATCTCGTGGGATGTCCGCCGTGCGGCCGTGACCTTGCATTTCGACGGCAATGACTTTCCGTGTTTTGGAGAGTTCGCCGATCCACCCGTCCCAGTTGCTGGTGATGGTCATGAACGCTCCGTGAAGCAACACCACCGGTTCGCCGCCCCCGTGGACTTCGTAGTACATGTTGATTCCATTGACTGGCGCGTAGCCGGTCGTTGGCTTCTGCTGCGCCGACACGTCAGTCATAACGAGCGTCATTAAAAGGAAAGCTGTGTTCCGCAATGCGGAACGCCGCCCGGAAGCGTTTGTTTGATGGATTGGCTGCGTCATTTTGTCTCCGTACTTGATCCCAGGCTGGCGAGAAGCTCGTCGAGTTGGTCGAGCGCCTCGGGCAGCGCGCCCGTCGACCCGGAGTCAATCGCTTCCTCCGAGGGATAGAGATCGTGCACCACCAACAGCGTCTTGCCGGCGGTTTCATTGAAGGTCACCGTGGTGACGGTCTGGCCGTCACCTTCCTCGTTGGTCCAAACAAGGCGCGAGTGCGGTGTCACTTCGAGGTACGTGCCGAAGAACTCCACCGTCGAATCTTCGTGGCGAAACACCAGACGATACTGCCCCCCAACGCGAACATCCATTTCGCAGGAAAGCAGGTTCGGCCCATACGATTTGGGTACCCACCACCTCCTGAATAGTTCTGCCTTGGTCCACGCCTCGAACACGAGGCGCGCAGGCGCGTTGACGGTGCGTGTGACGACCAATTCGCGCTCGGACCTCCGCTCCACCTCCGTGTGGTTCTTGGTGGGATTGGTCTCACTTTCTCTTCTTACGTCCATTTGCTTTCTCCTTCCGTTTCAATTCCTCGACAACAATGTCCAACTCGTCGAAGCGCGCGGCCCAGAGCTGGCGATACCTCTCGATCCATGCCGCCTCTTGTTCCAGTCCGCGCAGCCCGAGCTTGCAGGTCCGCACGCGCCCAACCTTCTCTGTGCTGACGAGCCCCGCTCGCTCTAAGACGCCTACATGTTTCTTCATGCCCGTAAGGGTCATGTGGAACCTCTCGGCAAGGGCTGTGATCGAAGCGTCCGCGCGCCCGAGCTGCTCCAGAACGCCGCGGCGGGTGGCGTCCGAGAGCGCGCCGAACGAGGCATCGAAGTGGGTTTGGCCATACTGAGCCATATGGTTCAGTATACAACATGGGTGATGGAATGCAATGGGAGGCTGAGCGCCCGCTGAGTAGCCCGGCGATCCACCTAAACTCACGATCAACGGCGTAGCGTTTACCGAAGAGGGCAAACTAGTTCGAAAGGCAACTGGCTACGAACCAGAAGGTCAGGTGTTCGAATCACCTCGGGCGCACCACAGAAAGCCAATCCATTCAGATGTTTGGCGTCAATACAGGCATGGCTTGTAAATCTGAGTTTTGCACGGTATGCCCAGAAGTATGCCCACCCTTTTCCTCTTGCACTCTGTCCATGGCTGCGCGAATCGTTTGCGCTTGCGGGTGAACGTAGCGCTTCGTGATGTTCATGTCGCGGTGAGCGGCGAGGTATGCCAGCGTCCACGGGTCCATGTGTGGCGCCCAGCGCGTGAGGCAAGTATGCCGGAGAGTGTAAAGTTCGAACGGCACAAGCTCAGTGTGTTGCTTCTTGGTTTCTTCCGTGAGTATTCGCGTTCCCTCAGCGATGGCCTTGAGGTGCTGTTTCTTGAGTGTTGAGGGTTCGATATGGCCGCTCTTTGTTTGGGCCGGGAAGACCCACGGGCCACCATTTGCTATCGACAGGCGCATATCGAGGGTTGCCTTGACGCGCGCCGTCATCGGAATTTGGCGACGCGCATTATCGGTTTTCCCGTAGTGGATTTCGACCTTGCCATCGGTCACGTTCTCAGTTCGCAGTCTGAAGCACTCCTCCGGGCGCAAACCGCAATCGAGCAGGATGGTCGCAACATCCCGGAGCAACGCAGCGTCGGCGTATTGCGCCATGGCATCTGTTGACGCGCCCCTGAAGTACAAATCCTCTTCGGCGGCGGTCAAGACCCGTTCGCGGTGTTTCTCACCCGGAAGCATCTTGACGTTCGGCAACGCCCGTTCAACCCTGCCCCATTCCTGAGCGAGATGGAACATGCGGCGTAGCACCTGCAATTCACGGTTCAGACTCGCCACTTGCAAGAGGCTCCCGCGCTTGCCCTTGGCGCCCTGGCGCTCCGCTACGAACTCGGCAACTCTCTCGCTGGTGATCGCATCGAGGCGCGCGCCTGCAAGCCGTTCGAACGCGAGTAGGCGGCTGACTCCGTTTTCGTAGTAGGCAAGCGTCTTCGGCTTTGCAGCGAAGGTTGACCGCGCGAAGGGCAGGAAATCGTGTTCCGCAAAGTCCTTCAACGTGGGAACAGGCTTTTTATCGCGTATGCCCACTTCGCCGTTGGCGAGCGCTGTCCGGTGGGCCGCTTCCATCTGTTCCGCCACGCGCTTATTGGTCTGCTTCGTGCTTTCCCGAATCGGTTCACCGTTCCAGGTGAATTTGTACCACCAGTATTTGCTCTTCGCCTGCTTGTAGACCGCCATCAGTTGCCGCCTTTTTTTGCTTCGTGCCGCTGCCCTTTGGCCGCCCGCCGCGCTTTCCATTCTCGCGAGCGATCTCCTGAATTCGCTCTAACCCGAAACGCTCCGCGCACGCCCTGTACGAACGCTTCCCAAGCCAGGAGGTGAACTGTTTGATCTCGGATTGCCGCACGGATATATTCTAAACTGCTTCGGTTATGCTGACAGGCGGTCGGTTGCGGTTTTCCTTTGGGACTGGGAGCCGCCCGTAGGTTGGGCTGAAAGCCAGGCCTCGACATCCTCCGTCCGGTAGCGGACCAACGGACCGACTTTGAAGAAAGGCGGACCCTGGCGGATCATACGCCATCTCCGCAGCGAACCGAGGCTCACGCGGAGCTGTTTTGAAACATCATGTTCCGTAAGAAGAGTTAGCATGTTTGCCTCCCTGGTGTCGGCGCATTCAAATCCGTCCACCCTACCCGGTAGGCCGCCGCGGGGCACCTCGGTGACATCGTAGACCGCACTTCCGCGCCGCCGAAGCCAAATCCGGAACTCCCGCGCCTTTAGCCGCTCCTTGCCACGGCCCACCATAGCGGCCTGGGAATTGCCCAACATGGCCATCCCTGTAGGTCCTGGGTTGGCACTTCTATGACACGCGGACGCCGTTGCACAATGTGCAACAAAACCGGTTGAATCGTTGCACGCTGAAAGTGGCTCAGGATGCGGCAATTAGGCTCCAATCCGCCGTCAAATGTGTCGCGTTTCCTTTATGTTCCACTACAGGTGTTCGCGGCATTTGCTGCCCGGCTTGAGGTTAACACGCTGGCAAAGAACTGAAACATTCTGAAAGGACGTAGTCCGCCGAATGGATCGGTGAAATATTCTGAAACATTCCGCGAAGCCGAAAACGGCTGTCACGGAGGGCGTCGCCCACGGCCTACCGTTAGAGGGCTATGATTCCAGCGACACCGCGCGGCGAACGGCGACAGGTGAAGACTCAAAAGTACTACGAGTGCGGCGTCACAGTCGATACCGCCGTGTGAGCCAGGCCCCACTGTCGCGCCGGGCGGGTTGATACCAGCGGGCGTCAAAAGTTACGAAAGGTCAGCGTTACCGCCCCGTTGGTCGCCACTGGCACCCCGTCCTTCATTGCTGGCTTAAACCTCCACTTCCGCACTGCCGCGATAATTTTTCCATCTAGGCCGAGGCCAGGTGAGTCGAGCACGGTTACGCTTGTAACGTTCCCGCGTTCGTCAATCGTGATCGACGCCCGAACAGCACCGTTGAACTTCGCTCTCCGCGCATCTTCGGAGTATTCCGGTTCGACCTTGCTCAACAGGATCGGCCGAGAGGCCACGACGGAGGTTCCATTGGATTGTGGCCCGCCGGAGGCTGGCGGCGCTGCTGGCGGCGGCATGGTCTCCCACGTTATATCGCACTTGGTCTGGATGCCCGGTCTAATGGACTGCATGACAAGCGTTTGCATGCCATCCGGCTGTCGGCGAACAGTCGGTCGCCAGGCGTCATGATCGAACGTGAACTTAAGTCGGTCACCGGGAAGATTCTTGAACACCAACTCCCCGTACTGTGGCACGTCGATTGTACCGTTGCACAGCACCCCCGACGTTGGCTTCATGGTCGCTACGGGCGGCGCGGGCGGGCTTGCTGAGGTGGATGGCTGGGAAGGCGATGGACCGGGCGGGGTCGTATTAACCGGCTCCTGGCTAATTGCCGGAGGCTCGGATACTGACGGCGCCGCTGGCTGTCCAAATATCGGAACGATGGCCGATTTGTCGGACTTGTATCCGCCTTCAAAATAAAGAGCGTACTGGCGATTCTGGGGGACGTCGAAAATGACAGACCCGCGCATTGTCATGCCGGGATTGAGCATTGTCAGGAGATCGGGGAACGTCGGGTAGGCAGGATATTGCCGTAAGCTTTGGCTGTAGCGCTGCACCTCCGGCTCCCCGCGTCCCGGAAGATTCAGGCGTCCTTTGGTCAACTCCGCGGTCCCATCAATCAACTCAAAACTCGGTACCAGACTTGCTTTGTCGGTGCCTTCGCTGTTGCTGTTGTTCCGAACGGTGACATCCAATACTAGATACAAAGCATCTGGCGTTTCTGGCCTTTTGGGGTGACTGGATTTCCGGCCCCAGTATGTCTTTCAGCGGCGTCGATGGCAACCACTCTGCACCTATAACCTTGTATGACCAGTCGCCGAGCCAAATCTCTTGCCCGATTGAGTATGTCGCGAATAGTTCAGCCTTCACCGGAACTGCGGGGGCGGGTTCAACACTTGGCTTATTGGACGAAGGACGGTCCAGCACAAGCCCAACGACGGCCGCGACCGCAAGGATCGTCAAGCATCCGGCGCATCCATGTTTGCGTTCCATTCTGTTTCCGATTCTACAATCGCAGCATCATCACTGCGCCGGTGCGATGGTGCCTAGATTGGTTATGACATATGGCCAGCGCGCAAGGTTTAAGCCGAAGTATCCCCCTTTAGCCCCATTAAATTCGACTCGCGCAGCACATTCCGGCTCGGGTATACCGTTCGTGCTGGCGAATGGATTGATGATATATTGGCGCACGTTTGGCCGCTGACCGGCCCGTGGAGGGTTCTTCCATGCAGCGGTAGCATCAGGACTCAATTGGGTATTCAGCCACTTCAAGCAGTCGTCCTTCCAAGCATTGACCGCATTGTTAATCTCGGCATCAACGTTTCTCATGCTGCTCACTTCGAGCACTACTTCATAGGGAACTCCCCCGGCTAGAGGGTCGCCAGAGTCACTAAGCCGGTTTACACCTTGCGCAATTAGCTTTCCGGCGAGTTCCAAAACAATGCCAGTTGCAATAGGCTCCGGGCGTGTCCAATCGATATTCCCGTGGGCGTCCCGTTGTTTAGGCGAGGCTAGCCAGATGTGTGCGACGCCCGCAACGCGGTCAACTCGGCCAACGCCAGCTCCGATGTAAGGCTCCACTAGTATGCAGATAGGCTGGAGGCGATTCGGAAACGTCTTCGCGCGAAGCTCTGGCAAATTCAGACCGTTCACGTAACGGATAGACACCTGCCCGGTTATCGTAACCGTATCACCCATGACCGGGCAGTGGATTTGTGGGTGCTCTTGAATACTGGCAAGTATCGTGTCTAGGTTTCTTCCGGGCGGCGATACCATCGTCATCTGAAAAGACCCGGACTGGAGCTCCACTTTGTACGTCCCTGCGATCATCGCTCCGTTCACCGTGCCGCTCCACGAGATGTCTAAAACTAATTTGGAAGTGATCTCAATGTGTCCAGATTTTGCGTCATACTGGGCGACCGTGCAAGTCCCCGAGCCGATGAGTGGGGGCGAAATCGTCAGAGCACAGGCGCCATCTGCGTGAAACGCCATTCGCACTGGAGCGGTAATCGGCCGTCTCGGAACAGTTGTGTTCGTGACAGTGCCGACCAGGACGAAAGGATCAGCCGCGAGAGCGCGGCAACCGGTGGTCAGGAGAACCGCGAGTACCGCCTTCAGCGTCAACATCGTTCCCGGCGGCATTTCGTGCTCCTCGGCCCCCCTGCCAGACAGGGTGCCGTCAGCAATATAACCCATAGCCTAGGTGGGTTGCAATGCGTAACCGCCGCGCTCCTGCCGTCCTCTAAGCCCGGCCAGGTCCCGGCAATCCCGCAAGAGCTTGCGGTGTGCCGCGCGTTCCGCTTTGGCCTGTTTGGAGTAGTGGCCGTGCTTCATTACCGCGCGACGGATGCGTTCGATCCCCGCCGCCTATTCCTGGATGGTCAGCGAGAACCTGGTTCCAGTCGTCGGCTCGTAAAGACAACATTCCCGATCCGCGAAGGACATTTTTATCGAAAGCTCCTTGGACGCAGGCCAACTGAGTGCAGCGCGGAAGCGGACCGCGTTGCTACTGACCAGTTCTTGCCAATACGCTAACTCGGCGAATATCTTGTCGCAGTCCGTTCTGTCTTCCGAACAATCCCCGGACGCCATCAGCCCTCCGCCAGGTGCCAGGTAAACCGTTCCATCTCTCATGGTGGTGGCGAAATTCGCGTTTTGATTGCGCAGGCTAAGTCTCTCACTAGACGGCATTGCTTCACCCGGAGCGCCATGCAATTTGCCAGCGGCTATTTCCTCCGGCCAATTGTCATGGAGAATTTGCAGCAGCGATGTATCCACCCACACGTCATGATCGTGCGGCAACGCTTGCACAACAAACAAGTCCGTGTCCGTAATTCTGCAAAGCAGAATGTATGCGGTCCCTTCAACCCGAAAGTGCAGGTGTTGTATCCCCCACGCATTGAGTGCCCCGTCATTTTTGTCCGGGCGCTTCTTTTTGAGAATGTCCCGGCTCAAATACGGTTTCAAGTCCCCACCGGAGCTTATCAGCGACTTCAAGGCTACATAGTCCGCCTCATACTCTTGAGGAACCGAAAGCTCCCGTGATTCACGCACGGCTCTCGGTGCGGTAATTGGAATTCTTCTTCGGTGGGCATTGAGATACCGCATCGTGTTCTCTTCCAACGTGCGCGAGTGGTCATAATTCAACCCGCAAATCGCCATTCCCTGTTGACGAAGGAATTCTGCCCAATCGCCCCTGACATCCACCGTCAGATTGCTTGGGGCGCAATTCGCAAGCCCCACCTGTACCAGCTTCAGACTGGACGCCAGATTTACGCTCTGCTGCGAGATGGAAGTAGGGACCGCGCGCCTGACTGCGCGCCATTGCCGCACCCATCGCCGCCGCTGCCGCGTATGGGCTGGTATTCGAATGAACTACGAACGTACGCGTGTAACCCTTCAACTTGTCGAGAAGCGCGGTGTTGCTCATGGTCTCCCGCTTTACCAAAACATTTCCTACGCTTCTTTATCTTATCCCGGCGTGCTTCGTGCGCCAAGTGGCCTGTAGGCGCCAGGAATCGGCGATGTGGCGAAGGGTGTTGAGGCGGCTGTCAGGAGGTCGTCGTGGCCGTCAGAAGGACCAGGCTCTCTACTGCAGCGTAATCGCTTGCGTTGTGAGTGACGAGGGGAATATTCAACTGTACTGCTGCGGCTGCGATCCAGGAATCCGCAAATGAGATTGGTCTGCCCTTCTTCTCACAGCCGCACCTGATCCGCGCCCACGCGCGGGCGGTTTCGGCGTCCGGTAGCAGCGGCGTAAAGCGTGCGAGAAAGCGGCGCATGAGATCGCGCCGGCCGGCGCCCCAATTCTTTGCCTCCATGCCGTACTCGATCTCGGCCAGCGTGATTAGCGAAACGGCCAACGACCTGCCGGCAAGAATGGCTTGATAGGCGGGAGCAAGGGAATGAGCCTTGAACAGAAAGGAAACGACATCGGTATCCACCACTACCGGCGTTGTGGAGCTCATCAAAGCGCGACAGGCCGAGTGCCTTCCTTGCGAAGCGCCCGGATCAGTACCACGAATTCCTCGGCTCCTTCCGGGTCATATTCGGTATCGGTCTTCAGATCTTCCAGGCTGACTGGCGGTTTGAGGACTAGGCCCGCTGGAAGTCGCACCTGATCCGCTCCAGTTTCCGTGTTGTAGGCTCGCTGTGGCATCTCGATTCCAGTTTAGCTCACCAGACCGTCTGGGCGTGATCCGCACGTTCTACGGCCCTGTAACCCCAGGCAGAGGGGCGCCCGTTTTTTCCCGGCTGTGCCGTGCGGTTCGACCAGTGCGCTCCAGGTATGCCCAAAAGTATGCCCATCCCCTGCATAGCAGCCATAATCAGGGCTGCTCGGCACCCGGCCTAAGCGATTGAAAATGCGCGGTGCCGTGCAGTAATGAGTAAGGCTGCAACCTCATGATTTTAGGTAAATCACTGGCTACGAACAGGAAAAGAGCTGAAGCCGCGCTATCCGACATCCATATTTCTCCGACGAGGCGCTATTTGCAGCCCGAAGAACAGGTCATCGAGCTTAAGTAGCCGTATACCGCATCGTTGGTCACGCTGGTAATCAATAGCTCCCGCTGCCCGCCACCCGCACTCGCGCGGAAGAATACGGGCTGCTGCACGGCTTGATTCGACAGCCAGATCGTCCGCCGTGCCTGCGGAATCCACAAGGAGCCATTCACGCGGTGGCGGACTGGGTCCGTGCCCGTCAAACGCAGCGTGACGCCTGGGGCCAACTCGCGGCTCTGATGCAGAGGCATCCGGAAACTAACTTTCCGGATGACGGGTCTGGCGTCCCGCTGTCGTCGTGAAGTGGAGACGTGCGCGGACAGAATTGCCGGGGTGTGCCGCGGTTCCGCGCGCGGCACATCCGCCACGGGCACCGGCTTGGGCGCTTCAGCCTTAGGCGCTTCAGCCTTGGGAGCTTCCGCGGCGGCCGGCGGATTCACCAGGCGCGCCTTGACGATAAAACGGTCGGGCGCCGATCCGACGTAGTAGAACGGGTAACAGGTCACCAGGGTGAGCTCGGAAGTTCCGGTTGGCTTCAATACCGACACATCGCTCGGCTTAACGATGCGCGTATTCTCTACCTTGTAGTCGTAGGTAGCCTGGGGGCTCTGGAATTCGATTACGTCGTCCTTCTCGATCTTGCGCAAACCCCTGAACAGCGTATCGCGATGGCCGGCGATGCCGGTGTTTCCCGGTTGGCCCGGCATCGCCGTACCGGGAATATGGCCCAAAGCCACATCCAAGGTGTCCTGTCCGGCGCCCTCGCGTACCACCGAGCGCATCTTCAAACGGGGGATCTCGAGCCGGCCAATCAGTGCCCCGTTCTGAATTGGAGCCGGTTGCGGAATCGCGCGCGGCGCGGGCGTGCTGCTGGCGGAACGGCCATGCATCTGGTGGTCTAACGTGCGGTTGCCCCACATTTGAAAGACAGTCATGCGCACGTGCGACCAGCCCCAGATGCCTATGGCGATCACGCCGGTTAGCAACAGGGCTAATTCAATCCAACGCCGTGTCTTACTGGTTCTTCGCATCCTCTGCATACCGATAACTCAGGCGCGTGCGCGCGCTCAGTCCCCTTCGGCCAGGCGCGGAAACCCGTACATGAACGCGGCGCAGCAAACCGCCATTTGAAGCCAAAGGAGAATAGCCCACCGTGTAACGCGTGCGGATATCCTTGGCGATACCCGTACACGCTTCGGTCATATCGTCCGCGCTGCCCGGGAAATAGGCGATGCCCCCGGTGATTCTGGCGAGTTTCTTCAAGATACCCGGGTCCTGATCCAAATCGCCGGGAGTAAAGAGTCCGATGGTATAAATCGTCGCCAGGCTGTTCTCTACCTTTTCAAACATTTCGCGCCGTTTGTTCTGGCTGGCATTATCGCCCCCGTCGCTGATCACGATGAGGGTCTTTTTGTCACGCTTGCCCAGTCGAAGCTGCCGCAAGCCGTCCACCACCGCATCGTTCAAAGCCGTCCGGCCCTCCGGAAAGCCGCGCGACAGCGCGCTGCGCAACTGCCGGATGTCATCCGAAAAAGGGACATCCGGCGGCAGACCGGGCTTCACCGTATCGTTGAAGTTCAACACAAAGATTTCATCGTGGGGATTGCTCTTTTCAATGAAGGTAGTGGCCGCGGTGAGCACCTCTTCCCGTTTCGGCGTCATGCTGCGGCTATTATCCACCAGGATTCCCACCGTCACCGGAATATCGTTGTTCGCGAATACGGTGATGTCTTGCGGAACGCCGTTTTCATCGACGCGAAAGTTGTCTTTTGAAAGGCCTGCCACAAAGCCGCCATCGCGGTCCTTTACGCTTACATCCAGCAGCACCAGCCGGACATCGCTGCGGATCACGAAGTCGGGCGGATCGTCGCTTCGCGCTTTCGAGGGAGAGCCGGCAAAGGAAACGGCGCCGGCAATCATCAAATTTCGAATTGCCGTGCGCCGAGTCATGGTGGTCGTCCGAAAAGGCGAACTTTATTTTACGCAGTGCGCCGCAGGCGAAGCAAGCCAGCCAAGCCAAGCAACGCTAAGCCGGCAAGTCCGATTTCAGGATACAGGCTTCCGGTCTTAGGCAACTGCGCGGGAGCGGGCGCCGGGGTCTCCGCCGGAGGCGCGGTATTCTGGGCTACTTCCGCGGGCTGCTGTTCAGGCTGCTGTTCCGCGGGCGCGGGTTCCGCAGCCGGAGTCTCGGCAGGCTCAGGTGAAGCGGCGGGCGGAGGTGGTGCGGGCTGGGCTTCCGCAGTGGTTGTCTGGGTTACCATGGCAACCTGTTGCAAGTGTTTCGGGTAGCGGAACTCTTGGCCATAATTGTCGCCGGGGTAATACCACATGCGCAACGCGCGGTACGATCCGGGAGGCGTTTCCCAAAAAGTGAACTGGGTTCTACCGGTAGGCTGCAGCCGCTCCGTCGGAATCGCGATTACCGTGTTGATAATGTGCGTCTGATCGCGATTGAAGATCTCAACAACATGCCGGTTCGACTGGGAATCATAGAGCTTCAGGACATACTGGCCCGGCTCCAGAACGGTGTCCGTGATCTGGATGGGCTGCTTTACCGTGAGAACTGTCATCTTGTTCCACTCGTCTGCGCGGGCCGGCGTCATAAAAAACCCCGCCGCGAGCGCCATGCCGCAAAGCATGCCCAACGCCGATCGCGACGGAATAAGTGAATGAAAAGTCATGCGTTTCCTCTCCTTTTTTCTCAGACGTTACGGTGTCTGATACTTTGGCATAGGCAGATCGTATGCCATACTCGCCAAATCATTCGCAGTCAAGTACATGTATGTTTCGGGTGCTACGGATCACGGCACTTTTTACCTGGATTGCCCGAGCTGGTGTAGGTTTTCGTACGGTATTTCCGGCGTGTGCGTCTGTATTTCGACGCATCGTGCGCAAGCCCTGGACAGCCGGCGATTCTTACACAGTTTGTGCCATGCTGTGCGCCAACCAGAGCAAGAATTCATGCACCGCCGCCGGACCCGGCAGCCGATACCGCGCGCACGTCGCGGATGGCTCGCCTACTTTGATGGTGATGGCTTCGGGCAGCGCACAAAAAGCATCCTCATCGCTGGTGTCGTCTCCCAGGTACACGGTCAGGATTCCGGCATCGCCGAGGTGGCTGTTGATCCATTGCACTGCCGCGCCTTTGTGCCAGTTCGTGCGCGGCACGATGTCGAATATCTTCCTGCCTGGATTGACCCGGAACAGCGCGCCATGACGCGCCGTCCCGGCGTAAACCAGTTGCTCAATCCTCGGCCAGTCCGCATCCGCTGCCAGGCGGTAGTGCACGCTGGACGTCAGGCCTTTGCGCTCCACGAACGCGCCCGCGATAGGTTCGAGCTCCAGCGCGAGTTCGTCCGAGAGCCGTTCCAGAGCCTCCCGGCTGGCCATTGCGGCCGGCTCGACGAAGCGGAACTGCCGGCCGAGGATCTCCAGGCCGTGGTTTCCGGCGTAGATCAGGCCATCCAGGCGGATGCGCTTGTAAAGATCTTCGATGGCCCGGCCGCTGATGATGGTGGTAATCAAGTCATCCTGGCTCGAAAGCAGGTTTAGCGTCGCCGCAACCGTGGGGTCCAGGCGCGGCACATTAGGATTGCCGCTGATGGGCACCAGGGTGCCGTCGAAATCGAGAAAGAGTGAGATCAGGCTGGCGGAGCGGCTGCGCGCCTCGATCTCGGAGACGAGCTCCGCTGGAAGTGGGTGCATGGCCCTTCCACCCGCCCGCACGAATGCGGCCAATGTCCGGGGCCATACCTCCCGCGGTTTCCGCAGCCACAGCGTCGGTGTTTGGTGGATGTAGCGTCGATGTAACGTCGATGTAAGATGGTTCGTATGCCTCTATCCGCACGCAACCAACTTCCCGGCCGGATCAAGGATGTAAAGCTCGGCGACGTGATGGCACATATTGTAGTTCAGGTAGGCGAGAACGAGATCGAAAGCGTGATTACCCGGCGCAGCGCCGAGGAACTGCATCTCAGGGTAGGCGACACCGTTACCGTAGTGGTCAAGTCGACCGAAGTGATGATTCAAAAATAGCTGCCCGCCGAGTCAGTTCGCCTGCCGTATCCTGAGCGCCGTTACCTGCCGGACCCACCGCGCCGGACGCTTGTCGTCAGGAACCACGATGCGGAAAGGTCCTTCTTTGTCCGTCAATGCTTTGCCGTCGCGCCTGGTCGCAAGGTAGACCTTTCGGTCCGTGAACGCGGCATCCAATTCGGGCAGCGCAAAGACTACGCGGTAGCCGTCAGCCGCTTCCACCAATAGATACAGCGACATCAGCTTTCCCCGCATTTTTTCGCCGGATGGCATGTCCACCTTCGCCAGTATGTCGGAGAGCAAAACGCCATCAAACGAGGCCGCCGTACCGTGTTCGGTGGCGTCGATCTTATGCTGAACGAGTCCCGAGAGGTCCGCCGCGGTCAGCGTAACGGTCTTGCCATTGCCGCCATCCACAAGAAGCGATGGCGGCTGGCATAGTGCTGCCGGGATGAGAATTGCGAATGCTGAAACAAGGCGGATCGCGGTCATTCCTACAGCGTAGCGTAACCCATCCGTGACAGGACACTACCCACCCCAATCCAGCCGCGTCTGTAGGTTAAGGTAAAAGAATGCAGGCCAAGAGCTTCTGGGTAGCCGCTGTTTTAACGGAATTCGCCATGGGTGTCCCTGTTCGGATGCCGGCACAGGGACCTTCTCCCGGGGCCGCCCCGCCGGCCTCCACCGCCCCCGCGCCGCCCGTTCGCCGCTTCGGAGGATTCGTTCCCGGGCAGCACCGTCCACCCGGCGATCCCGTGCAGATTGCCCATGGAAAGGCGCTTTATGCCGTAAACTGTGTCTCCTGCCACGGTGTGGACCTGCGTGGCGGCGATCTGGGCGGGCCGAACCTGCTGCGGTCGCAGGTGGCGCTCAGCGACCAGAATGGCGAACTGATTCTTCCCATTATCCAGGGCAGCCGCCAAGACGAAGGCATGCCCGCCATTCCGATCGAACCCCCGGACGGGTTGGCGGTGGCGGCGTATATTCGGAGCGTGGTCGAAACCATCGGTTCGCAGGGCCGCCCGCCATCTGCCGGCAAAGAGGCGCCCAGCATCCTGGTGGGCGACGCCAATGCAGGCCGGCAATACTTCGCGGCCAAGTGCGGCAGTTGCCATTCGGCGACGGGAGATCTGCAAGGCATTGCCACCCGCATCACGGACCCCAAATCGCTGCAGACCACCTGGGTGGCGGGCGGCTTACGGAGACGCCGTATGTCGTCGGCGGGACCGCCAAGCAAGCGGACCCCCACCGTCACCGTCACGCTGCCGTCCGGGGAGCGTATCGAGGGCCAACTGGTGCGCATCGACGACTTCCTGGTTACGGTTGGACTGGCCGACGGTACCCAGCGCACCATCCGCCGTGACGACGACGTGCCGAAAGTAGAGGTGCACGATCCCATGCAGACGCATCGCGATCTGATGGCCGTCTACACCGACAAAGACATACACGACGTGACTGCGTACCTGGTGACTTTGAAATGACCATAGTCAAAATGCTGCTGGCCGCCCTCGCGGTGACGCCGGCTGTGCTCACAGGACAGACTGTAAGCGGAGTCGATCCGGTCGATCTTCTGAAGCCGCTTAAGGACTCCTGGCCGACTTACAGCGGAGACTACACCGGCAAGCGCTATAGCGCGCTGGATCAGATCAATCAATCCAATGTGAAGCACCTGACGCTGGCCTGGATGACCCGGGTAGCCCCCGGCCAGGCCCAGAGCGGACGCTTCGGCCGGGCAAATATCATTGTGGGCGGTGAGGGGCCTGGCGACATCAACGTGGGCGGCGGGACCATCAAGGCCTCCGCGCTGGAAGTCGATGGCGTGCTGTACTTCACCATGCCGGACAACGCCTGGGCGGTCGACGCGCGCGACGGCACCGAGTTGTGGCATTACTTCTGGAAGACGAAGGGCGGCACGCACATCGGCAACCGCGGTCTGGGCATGTGGCACAAAACCCTGTTCATGGAAACGCCCGACGATTATCTGGTCGCATTGGATGCGCCGACGGGGAAGGAGCGCTGGCACAAGCCGATCGCCGATTTGGCCCAGGGATACTTCTCCACGCCCGCCCCGGTAGTGGTCGGCAACCATGTGCTGGTGGGCACGGGCAACGATATCGACGCTCCCGGGTTCGTGCAGTCGTTCGATCCGGAAACCGGGGATGTGCAGTGGAAGTTTTTCACCGTGCCGCAGAAAAAAGGCGATCCGGGGATGGAGACCTGGGGCAGCGTCGACGCGGCCCGGCACGGCGGTGGGCAGGCCTGGGTTCCCGGCGTCTACGATCCGGAAACGCACCTCTACATCTTCAGCACAGGCAACCCGACTCCTGCTTTCACCACTGGTACCCGCGGCGCGGGCGATAACCTGTTCACCTGCGCGATTGTCGCCCTGAACGTGGACACCGGCAAACTGGCTTGGTATTACTCGACATCGCCGCACGACATGCACGATTACGATTCGGCGCAGACGCCGGTCCTGGTGGACGCCATGTTCAATGGCAAAATGCGGAAGCTGTTGCTGACGGCGGCGCGCAACGGCTATTACTTCACGCTCGATCGCGTAACCGGCGAGCACCTGGTTTCGAGTAAGTATGGAGAATTCACGAACTGGGCCAAGGGAATGAACGCGAAGGGCGCTCCGATCTACGATCCGGAAAAGAACGCCACGGTGGCGGGCTCGCTGGTATCGCCCACATCGGATGGCGTCACGAATTGGGAGCCGGCTTCGTACTCTCCCGATACGGGACTTTTGTATGTGGCGCAACAGAACGGGTATTCGCTGTTCTATCTGACGGATGTCGATCCGCGCGGATCGATGGGTCTGGGCGGCAAGGAAGAAGCCCAGGTGGGATCGGGCGGCAGCTTTCTGACAGCCATCGACTACACTACGGGGAAGATCGCCTGGAAACGGCCGTATTACGGCGATGGCGGCGGGGGTGGACTGTTGACGACGGCTGGAAAACTGCTCTTCGCCGGTGACGGCGCCGGAAACCTGGTGGCGAGCGATGTAGCCAATGGCAAGCCGCTCTGGCATACCCGCATTGGCGACGTCACAAATGCACCGCAGACGTTCATGCTGGACGGTCACCAGTACCTGATCGCGGCCACCGGCGACACGCTGTGGTCGTTCCTGCTGTATTGACTACAGGTTGATTTTTGGAGGGCGGGCAATTCTGCCCGCAGCCGGCTTTCAGCCGGCTTCTGACCCCACTCCCGCACTTCGCGTTATGTTCAGCTTGATAACACATGAACAGACGAGCATTCTGCGGCTCCGCGCTGGCGTTGGCCGGCTGTGCCGCGGCGGCCATTCCCAGGATGAAGATCCGGCGCATCCGATATTACCAACCGCCGCGCGTGAATCCGACTTTTAACCAGAGCAATCGGATTGTCACGATCGAAACCGATGCCGGGATCACCGGGCTCGGGGAAGGCGGATCCCGGGACATGATGGAGCAGTGCGCGTCGATGTTGATCGGCGAAGATCCGACGCGCATCGACCACCTTTGGCAGATGATGTACCGCGGTTGGTTCTACCCTCCCGGCCGGGAGAAATTGCACGCTTTGGGCGCCCTCGATATGGCGCTCTGGGATATCAAGGGTAAGGCGCTGGGCGTCCCGGTTTATCAACTCCTGGGCGGGCTCTCGCGGGAACACATCGAGTGTTACTCGAGCGGCAGCCGCGAGGGAACATTGCAGGAGCGCGCGCGGGCCGTGATCGAAGCGGGATTTCGCGCGTATCGCACAGCGGTTGACATGCCATGGTCGTCGCAGGGAGGCGGAACGCCCACCGGCATCTTCAACTCCCGCGCGGCAGTCGACCAGGAAGCGGAGAAGGCCCGCCAGATCCGCGAAGGCGTGGGCAAAGACGGCGACTGGCTGACCGACGTGCACACGCGCCTGGATCTCGCCGACGCCGTGCGGTTGTGCGCGCTGCTGGAGCCCTTCGCCCCATTCGAGGTGGAAGATCCACTGCGCTCGGAGAACAAGGGAATCTATCGGGATCTGCGCGCCCGTATCAGGGTGCCCATCGCCGTTGGCGAACAATTCGGCGACCGCTGGGACATCAACGATTTGATTGAACAACGGCTGATCGATTACGCGCGTGTGACTCTGCCGAATACCGGCGGCATCACCGAATTCATGAAGATCGCGGATCTCTGCGAAACGCACAACGTGGGCATGATCCCGCACGGGACGGGGCCCATTTCCATCGCGGCTCTCACGCATACGCTGGGCACATTTTCCGGGCCCGTGCTGATGGAGTGCCCCGGTGTTCCCCAGCCGCCGTATCTGCCGCGGGGCGCGGAGTTCCACAACGGCAAGTTGTGGCCTCGGGACGCCCCCGGCCTGGGCGTTGAGTTCGACCCCAAAGGCGTGGATTTGCTGGCCGAAATCACGGAACATGCCGCGCCGATACCGCTTTACCGGCGGCCGGACGGTTCGATCACCAACTGGTAGCTTTGAGCAAATATGAAGACCTCATTTCGACTTGTTTCGTTCGCCGGCGCGCTGGCGATTGCAGGGCTGGCACAGCAGTTGGCGCCGTTCCGGCCACCGGCGGTTCCCCTGGTGGCGCATGATCCCTACTTCAGTGTCTGGTCGATGGCGGACCACCTGACCGACGAAGGCACCAAACATTGGACCGGCAAGCCTAACAGCCTCCAGGCTTCGATTCGCGTCGATGGCCGGACGTACCAGGTGATGGGGCGCGAGAGGAACGGCAAATCGCTCGAGCAGGTTCGGCTCGAGGTGCTGCCGACCCGGACAATATACGAGTTCACAGGCGCCGGAGTCCGGTTGGATCTGACATTTTTCACGCCCGCTCTCCCCGGCGATCTGGACGTGCTTTCGCGGCCGTTGACTTACATCGAGTGGCAGGTGGCATCGACCGATGCCCGGCCGCACGAGATCCAATGCGAACTGGATGCGGCCAGCGACCTGGTGGTGAACACGCCCGACCAGCCGGTGGAATGGGGACGATACCGGCTGGACGGCGAGACCGTGCTGCGCATGGGCTCGCGCGAACAGCCCGTCCTGGCGAAGCATGGCGACGATTTGCGGATCGACTGGGGATATCTTTACCTGGCTGCCGATAGGCAGGAGGGAGTCTCGATGGCCGCTGCGGCTCACCCGGCGATGCGAGTTGCATTCGAGAGCACCGGCCGGCTGCCGGATTCCGACAACCTGGCGGATGGGCTGCCTGGCCGTAGCGGCCCATCCGCCGCGCTGGCTCTCAGCTTCGATCTGGGCAAAGTGGACGCACACCCCGTTACGCGTTACGCGATGATCGCCTACGACGATCTGTACTCGATCGAATATTTCGAGCGGCGGGAGAGGCCCTGGTGGCGGCGCAACGGCGAGAACATGGCCGGCCTGCTGAAGGCGGCCCGCGGCGAACATGATGCGCTGCTGGCTAAGAGCAAGGCGTTCGACGAGGAACTGATGGCCGATCTGCGGAAGGTGGGTGGAGAAAAGTACGCCCGTCTGGCCGCCTTGGCCTACCGCCAGACGCTGGCCGCGCACAAACTGGTAGCGGACGCCGACGGGACCGCCATGTATTTTCCCAAGGAGAACTTCAGCAACGGCTGCATCGCCACCGTGGATGTGATCTATCCGAGTTCCCCATTCACCATGCTGTTCAACCCGCAACTCTTGAAAGCGCAGCTACAGCCTGTGTTGGACTATGCCCGCATGCCGCGCTGGCGGTGGCCCTTTGCGCCGCACGATCTGGGGCAATATCCGCTTGCCAACGGTCAGGTTTACGGCGGGGGCGAGAGGACCGAAGAAGACCAGATGCCGGTGGAGGAGAGCGGCAACATGCTCATCATGATGGCCGCCCTGGCGCGCGTCGAAGGCAACGCGGCTTACGCCGAGCGGTACTGGCCGCAGTTGACGAAATGGGCCGAATACCTGAAGGAGAAAGGCCTGGACCCGGCGAACCAGCTTTCCACCGACGACTTCGCCGGACACCTGGCCCACAACGCGAACCTGTCGATCAAGGCCATCCTGGCCCTGGGATCGTACGGAATGCTGGCCGGGATGACCGGGCGAGAGCAGGAAGCCGCGATCTATCGCTCGACTGCGGAGCAGTTCGCCCGGAAGTGGACAGAGATGGCGGCCGATGGCGGCCACTTCCGGCTGGCATTCGATAAGCCGGCGACATGGAGCCAGAAATACAACCTGGTTTGGGACAAAATCCTCGGGCTGAACCTCTTCCCTGCCGATGTCGCGCGGCAGGAGATCGCGTTCTATAAGACGAAGCAAAATCAGTACGGCCTCCCTTTGGATAACCGCCGCACCTACACCAAGCTCGATTGGATTCTATGGACCGCTACGCTGGCGGATAGTAAATCGGATTTCGAGGAATTCGTCGCGCCGGCCTATCTGTTCGCAAACGGTTCTCCGAGCCGCGTCCCGCTTAGCGACTGGTACGACACGATCAGCGCCCGGCAGGAAGGCTTCCAGGCTCGATCCGTAGTCGGAGGACTCTTCATCAAGATGTTGTCGGACCCTGAAATATGGAAGAAATACGCAAGCGCCGCGACGCGTTGAGATTCTCGATACACTTTTGGAGGGCGGCCAATCTTGGCCGCAGCCGCGCCACCGCCGAATACCGTGCCGCGTGCCGCTGGTCGAGCGCGAGCTTCTCTTATTCGCGCGGTTAGGCGGCTTCCAGCACGTGCATTTCGATGCGTAAGCCCGCGGCTGTCGCCATGTTCACCAGTGCGTCGAGGGCAAACAAGTTGATCTTGCCACGCATCAGGTCGGAGACGCGCGGCTGCGTCACACCGAAAAGCCGGGCCGCTTGCGCCTGGCTCATCCCGGTACGGTTGATGTGATCCTTCAAGGCGTTCATCAGGACCGAGCGCAGCTTCATGTTGGCGGCCTGCTCAGGCGTGTCTTCGATGGCGTCCCACACACTGGTAAAACGTTGTTTGTTCATTGCCCTAGCTCCTTCAACAACTCGCGGTAACGCTTGGCGGCAAGCTCCACGTCCGCCTTGCTGGTTTTCCCGGTCTTCTTCTGGAAGCAGTGCAGCACATAGACCGCGTCGGCGAACTTTGCCACGTAGAGGACGCGGAACGCGCCAGCCTCATCCCGAATTCGAATCTCCTTTGCACCCCGGGCCACCGCGTTCATGCACCTGATCCAACTGATAACCGGCCTCGCGCCTGGCCGCCAGCGGGAAGGCGCGCAAGTCTTCCAGGGATCTGCCGCGAAACTCGACAGGTTTGGAATCAGCCACTTCCATAGCATACAAAGTTTTGTATGGCCAGCAAGTGGCCGGAGCCGCCGTCCGGAATCCAGGTTTCTACGGGCCGCTTCAGCCTGACCGGCAGGTCGTGGATTTCCCATTTTCGGACAATGAAATCTCAATATGAACGAACGGCGGCCGGCTACGTCAATGGAATCCGTGGGTTAGATTGGACCGGATCGTGCACAGGGAGTAAACGTGCCTACTTTGCTAGAGGATTTACGCTACGGAATCCGTAATTTCCGCGGAAGTCCCGGCCTTACGGTGACCGCTATACTCACTCTGGCCGTCGGGATTGCAGCCAGTTCGACGGTGTTCGGCTGGATTGACGAAGTACTGCTCAACCCCATCCCGGGCGCGTCGCGCGCGAGCGAATTGGCGACGCTCGAAACCGTGATGCCCAATGGCGAACTTCAGAACACCGCCTATCGCGACTACCGCGATTACCGGGACAGCCTGCGGCAGGTCTCCGGCGTAGCTGCGTCGCTGGCCAATGTCTTCACCGTGGGCAACGACCAGAATCCCCGTTTGATCTGGGGCGAATTCGTCTCCGCCAATTACTTTTCCGTGATGGGCGTCGCCGCCATCCGCGGGCGGACATTCCTGCCCGAAGAATCGGGAGATGCGCCGGGCGGACCGCAAGTGGCGATCATCGGCGACCGGCTTTGGCAAAGCGCATTCGGCCGCGATCCGCGGGCGATTGGCAGGACGCTGCGCGTCAATCAGCGCGAACTCACGATTGTGGGCGTAATTCCACCCGATTTCCATGGAACCGTACCGGGGCTGATGCTGCAGATGTGGGTGCCGATGTCCCTGGCGCCCGAGATGAATGGCCAGGGCTCCTGGCTGCTCGACGATCGCAATGCACGCCAAACGTGGCTTACGGCCAGGCTCAGAGCGGGCGTCGGCATGGAACAGGCGCGGGCGGAAGTAGTAGCCCGCGCACAGCGGATAGCCGAGGCCCACCCCGAGACCAACCGCGCGGTCAGCGCCACGCTGCTGCCGATTTCGCGGGGTCACCTGGGCGCGCACAACCTGCTGCGGACGCCGTTGCAGGTCTTGATGGCCGTATGCCTGGTGCTGTTTTTGATTGTGGCGGCCAACGTGACCAACCTGCAACTGGCGCGCGCGGTGGCACGCAAGAAGGAATTCAGTATCCGGCTGGCTTTAGGCGCGCGGCCGGGACGTCTGTTCCGGCAGTTGTTGACCGAGAGTCTGTTGTTGGCGGCGATGGGCGCGGTGGCTGGCACGCTCTTGGCCATGTGGTGCGGCCAGGCGCTCCTGTGGCTGTTGCCGCCGGTCAACTTGCCGATCGAGTTCGGCGCGACGGTTAACTGGCACATGCTGGCTTTCACCACTCTGATCTGCATGGCCGCGGCGGTGCTGACGGGCGTCGCGCCCGGGCTTCAATCTATCCGCACTCCAGTCACCGAAGGGCTCAACGAGAGTTCCCGCGGATCGACGTCCAGTGCCGGCGCGGGCCGCACCCGGGCGCTCCTCGTGGTTGCGGAAGTCGCGCTGGCAATGGTGGCGCTGGCGGGCACCGGAGTCCTGGCCCGGAGTTTCTACACTGCGCGCGCCATCGACCCTGGAATGGACGCACACAACGTCGCGTGCGCGAAATACTACGTCGCCACGTTTTGCCGGACCGCGGAGGCGCGGCGGCAATTCTGCCAAAGGCTCACCGAACATCTGCGTGCGTTGCCTGGAGTAGAGGGGGTGAGCTATTCGAATGTCGTCCCGCTGGAGTACGGCGATGGTTCGGAGGCGGAAGTCGCGGTGGACGGATATGTGCCGGCAGTGGGCGAGCCCATGCGCGTGATCGACAGCAGCGTCTCTCCAGGATATTTCAACTTATTGAGGATTCCGCTTCTGGAAGGCCGGGATTTCAGCGAACAGGATGATCCTGGGGCCGCTCCAGTCATCATCGTGAACCAGGCGTTCAGCCGGCGCTTTTTCGGCGCCGGGCCGGCCGTGGGGCGGAAGGTGCGCGCGGGAGGGCTCTCTCTCACCGTGATCGGATTGGTGCGAGACGGCAAGTACAGGCGGCTGACGGAGGGCGCGATGCCTTGTGTCTATACGTCTTCCAAGCAGTTCTCCGGCGGTGAGTTCTGGATGGCCTTCTTCGTGCGGACGACCCGGCCGTTGGGTGGCATGCTGGGAGCCTTGGGGCGGGAGGCCGCGGCGGTGAATCCGGCGACGCGCGGCAGCGGCTTCATCCCCTACCAGGATTGGCTGGAAGCGGCGCTGTACTCGCAGCGGGTGACGGCCATGCTGGTTGGCATTGTGGGCGCGATCTCGCTGGTTTTATCGGCGATCGGCCTGTATAGCGTGCTGACCTTCGCCGTGAGGCAGCGCACGCACGAATTTGGCATACGTATCGCCTTGGGCGGGCGCTCATGGGACGTGCTTGCGACCATGTTAAGGCAAGGCATGCTATTGACTCTTTCGGGCCTGGGCGCGGGCACGCTGATTGCGGTGGTCGTGCTGAGGGCTTCGTCGGCGTTTCTGCCCAACGTGCGGACAAACGACGCGGCAGTATTTGGCGGCGCGATGCTGCTCTTGACTCTGGTTGCTCTGCTGGCCAGCTATCTGCCGGCACGGCGTGCGACGAAAGTAAATCCGATGGTGGCGTTGCGCCACGAATAGGATTCCCACAAGGCGCAGATTCGGACACCGAAGAGCAGATTTCACCGCTCATCCGCCGTTCCTCCACACTATCTGGCGGACGGCGCTGGTATGCTCAAGGAAATGTCTCGCGCTCTAATACTTCTGGCGGCAATTTGCGGCGCCGTGCAAGCTCAGAACGGTGCAAACCCCACCGGCTTCCTGTCCACGGGACTGCGCCTGGACCCCGCCGGGGAGGCCGTCGAGTTGGGTAGCATGCCGCTTGGGATGGCGCTCGCGCCGGGCGGAGAGAGAGCCGCCGTGGTTCTCAGCGGGTGGCGCGAGCAGGGGCTGCAGATCGTCGACCTGAAGACGCGTCGCGCCCTGCAGACATTGCCCCAGGAGGCGGCATTCTTTGGAATTGCCTTCTCTGCAAACGGCGGCGAGATCTACGTTTCCGGGGGCAATGCCGACGCCATCTATTGCTATACGTGGAAAGATGGCGCGGCCGCGCTGGATCGCAGGATCGCCCTGGCGGAACATAAGGCCGGCGCGCCAGGAACGCGATATCCGGCGGGCATCGCTGTTTCGCGGCGTGGAAATTACCTGTACGTCGCCGAAAACGTGAGCGACACGTTAGCGGTTGTCGATCTGGCCACATCGCGCGTGGTGGCGAGGTTCCCCACCGATCACTACCCGTATGCGGTTGCCGCCGCCGCGAACGGCAAAGTCTACGTTTCCAATTGGGGAGCGGATACCGTCTCGATTTTTCAAACCCTGGCCGACGGTACGCTCCGGGCCGCGGGAAAGCTACGGGTTGGCCTACGTCCTTCGGCGCTGCTGTCGAATGCTTCCGGATCGCGCTTGTTCGTGGCCCTGGCGGCCAGCGATCGGGTTGCTGTATTGGACACCGGAAAGATGAAAGTCGTACGGTATTTGAGCGATGCGGCGCCGGCCGGGCCCTCGGAAGGCAGTACGCCGAATGCCCTGGCGCTTTCCCAGGATGAATCGAAAGTATTCGCCGCCGAGGCGGACAACAATGCGATCGCGGTTCTGGACGTCTCGGGGAATCGCGCGGAACCGGGACGGATCCCCACCGATTGGTATCCGACCGCGGTCTTAAATACCGGCGAGCGACTGCTGGTTCTATGCGGCAAAGGACACGGCAGCCATGCGAACCCCGACGGTCCCACTCCCGGAGAAGGTATCTCGAGGCCTCTCGGGTACGACCTCGGTCAATTGAATGGAACCCTGCGCGTCTTGCCCAGCGATCTCACCCCGGAAGACCTGGCGAGTGACTCGCGGCGGGTTGCCGCCGCGAACAATTGGACAGAGCGGCGCTTGACGAAGGCATATCCGCCCTTCAAGCACGTGGTCTACATCATCAAGGAAAATCGCACTTACGATCAGGTATTGGGCGACCTCAAGGGAGGCGACGGGGACAAGAGCCTGGTTTTCTTCGGGCCAACCATATCCCCCAATCATCATGCCCTGGCGGAGCGCTTTGGAATCTTCGACCGGTTCTTCACCAATGCCGAGGTCAGTTCGCAAGGTCATATCTGGTTGACGGCCGCGTATGTGACCGATTTCGGCGAGAAAGTGATTCCTTCTGCGTATTCCGACAGGCGGCAGGGCGTGGACGGCGAAGAAATCGACGAACCGCTCAACGGATTTCTCTGGACCCTGGCGAAAAAGAAAGGAATCGGATTTCGCGATTACGGCGAAATGATGAAAGGGGAAGGCTGGCCGGTCACGCAGAAGGAATTGGGCGCCAACGTGAGTCCCACGTACCCGCCATTCGACTTGAAGATCGCGGATCAGGTGCGCGCCGACGCCTGGATCGCGGAGCTGAACAAGTTCGCGAGCGAAGGGAAGATGCCGGAACTGGAGGTGATGCATCTGCCCAGCGATCACACAGCCGGCGGACGCGCCGGGTACCCGACTCCGCGCGCCTACATGGCCGACAACGATCTGGCGCTCGGCCGGATTGTGGAAGCGCTCTCCAAGTCTCCGTTCTGGCGGGATACGGTCGTTTTCGTGCTTGAGGACGATTCGCAGGCGGGTCCGGACCACGTCGACTGCCACCGTTCCGTATTCTTCGCGATCTCGGCGTATAACCGGCCAGGGACGATTCACCGGTTCATCAACACCACCGACGTCGTTGCGGCAATCGAGGATATTCTGGGATTGAGCCGCTTATCGAAGTACGACTATTTCAGCCGGTCCCTGGCGGACATATTCAGCGCCACTCCGGATCTGTCGCCTTGGGCGGCGATGCCCGCCCAGTTCGATATGCACGAGATGAACGCGGCCAAAACGACCGCGGCGAACATGTCGGAAGGGCTGGATTTCAGCGGTCCGGATCGCGTGAACGACCAGATCTTCAATAGAATCCTGTGGAGCATGCTGAAGGGATCCGAACCGTTTCCGGTGGCGCAGGCGAAAGCGCCATTGCATCTGTTTGCGGCTGGCCGGTGATCGGAAATCGATTCGCTGGCGTTACTCGACCACCGCTTGGGAAACGGCATTGTCGAAGTCGTATTGCAGCGATCGTCCCGGCGTTTGCACGAACAGCACGACCACCATCTGCTCTTTCCGGTTTACCCACCAGTAGGTGCCAAAGGCGCCATCCCAGCCATAACTGCCGTTCGGCTTCCGCAGCCGCGCGTCCACCGCACTGACCACCACTTCACCGCCGAGTCCGAATCCGACGCCCTTGGGGGCACGCCCGATCTGACCTTCAAAGAGGTCGCCGACATTGTTGCTTAACATCAAGTCCACGGTCCACGGACTGAGGATGCGTTTGCCGTTCAGTTGCCCGCCATTGCAGAGCATCTGCGCGAATTGCAGGTAGTCCGGCGCAGTCGCCGTAAGGCCGCCCGCACCCGAGAAATAGGCCGGCGATCCGATCCGGAGCGGGTTAGTGGGCTTCTGCAATCCGTTCGCGGTGTGGTTGTATATAGTGGCGATGCGCGGCTTTTCCTGCTCCGGAACATTGAACCAGGTGTTATCCATGCCCAGCGGCTCGAACAGACGCTGCCGCAGGAACTGGTCGAACGGCAATCCGGAGACGATCTCGACGATACGGCCCAACGTATCGAAGCCCGCCAATCCGCTGTACCGCCATTCTGTGCCCGGCTGAAAATCCAAGGGCAGCGCGCCCAGCCGGGGGATGAAATCGGCAAGCGTCTCGGTGGGCGTGCGGGCCTGGAACAACTTTTGGAAATCCGCACCGGTGAGGCCGCCTGAGGCGAGCCCCGAAGTGTGCGTCAGCAGGTCGATGATGGTGATATCGTGGTTCGCCGGAACCGTATAGTAGCGGTCCCCTGCGGCGGGGCCCTGGTCGGACATCGGCGGCGCAGTGCGGACGGCTTCCACCGCCACCTTGGAATTCTTGAATTCGGGGATATACTTTCCAACCGGATCGGTCAGTTTCAGCTTGCCTTCCTCCATCAGGATCAGGATGGCGGCCGCGGTGATCGGCTTGCTCGACGAGGCCAAACGGAATAACGCGTCTTTGGTCATCGGCTTCTTGGACTCGATGTCCATCAATCCATGCGCCTCGAAGTGTACCAGGCGGCCGCGCCGCGCGACCATGGTCACGGCGCCGGAGATGTCCCCGGCTTCCACGCGCCGCATGATCATCTCGTGAATGCGCGGCAAGCGGTCGGGAGCCAGCCCGACTTCCTCGGGCTTCGCCTCCGGCAGGGACGCAGCCGCGAGCGGGAGCCCAATCGACAAGACCATGGTGAAAGCCATCGCGGCCCGGAAGGCGGCGCACCGGTTGGAAACGGAAAACAAGTGTCGTGGAGTCATCTGATCCTCACTGGTAAGCCTGATCGTAGCGCCGTTCGGGCCGGCGTGCCGGATGCTACGTTGATCCCGGTATGACGGCTCTAGCGCGTTTGGCGCTGGCCTCGACCGGTGTGGCACTTGCGACCGGCGCCTGGGGCAGGGATCGGGTCACACTTTCCCTCGATGGTGAATGGTCGATCGAAGATAGCGTGGCGGCCGGCGCGATGCCGCGAGAGTGGCATCATCGCGTGCCGGTGCCCGGACTGGCGCACCTGGCGCAGCCGGGCTTCGCGGACGTCGACCAGTTCGACAGCAAAGAAGTGATCGCGAACCGCGTGAGCAAGGGAGTGCTCCCCGAGTCCGCGCGGATCGAAGGATCCGGCATCTCGCATCAGGAGCGCAACTACTTCTGGTATTACAAAACCTTCCGCGCGGCGGAGCGGAGTCAGGTGGTCATCCTACGCATCGATAAGGCGCAGTTCGGCACCATGGTATGGCTGAACGGGCAGAAACTCGGAGAGCATGCCGGATGCTTTTCGGCGGGCTACTTCGATGTTACGCATGCCATTCACTGGGATGGCGAGAACCAACTGGCGGTACGCATCGGCGCACATCCCGGCGTGCTTCCGGCCGGCTTTCCCACCGGCACCGACTTCGAAAAGAACCGCTGGACGCCCGGAATCTACGACAGCGTATCACTGCTGTTCAGCGATAATCCGGTGATCGAGAGCGTGCAGGTGGCTCCGCACATCGCGGCGTCCGAGATTCTGGCGCAAACCAAACTGAAAAACTACGGCACGTCGCCGGTCCACGTCGTAATCACGCAAAACGTGCATGGATGGCAAGATGCGCGCCCGGTGAGCCATGCCGCTCCATTGCGCGTCGAACTGGCTCCCGGGGAGGAAAAGACGCTGACCCAGACAGTCGCCGTACCCGCGGCGCAACTGTGGACGCCCGAGCATCCATTTCTGTATGTGCTCGAAACATCGTCGGGCGGCGACAGCACCGCCACGCGCTTTGGCATGCGCGAGTTCCGCTTCGACACGCCTACACGGCGTGCTTATCTGAACGGCCGCGTGTATTTCCTGCGCGGGTCGAATATCACCCTGCACCGGTTCTTCGAGGATCCGCTGTCGGGCGCGCTTCCCTGGAACGAAGCCTGGCTGCACAAGTTGCTCGTGGAGATTCCACGCCAAATGAACTGGAACGCCTTCCGCTTTTGCATCGGACCCGTGCCGCACCGGTGGCTGGAGATCGCGGACGAGGCCGGCCTGCTGATTCAGAACGAATTTCCGGTTTGGACCGGCGCGCCAGACTGGTTCCACAATCGATACAAGCGAAGCTGGAACGTGGATGAAACCATCCGGCAATACGGGGAATGGATGCGCGATAACTGGAACCATCCGAGCGTGGCGATCTGGGACGCCAATAATGAGACCCTGGATTCCGTGTTCGCGGAGAAGATCATACCGGCGGTACGCGGTTTGGATCTTTCGGCGCGGCCCTGGGAGAACAGCTACAACGCGGCGGTGGGGCCGGACGATCCCGTGGAGGATCATCCGTACCTGTTTCAAAAAGGCAGCGAGAAAGACGAGAAGCCTTTCGAGATTTCCGAGCTGGAAGGCATGTCCGGCAAGGATAGCGCGGGGAGCACGCCCACCGGCCATGCGCGAATCAATAACGAATACGGCTGGCTTTGGCTGCTGCGCGACGGCACTCCGACGGAGCTGACCGGCAAGGTATACGAGCACCTGCTGGGCGCCAGTGCCAAACCGCAAGACCGTCTGGCGCTGGATGCCTATCTGCTCGGAGGACTGACCGAATTCTGGCGGGCCTACCGCAGCTATGCCGGCGTATTGCACTTTGTGTATCTGACGGCATGCTATCCGGGAGCTTATACCTGCGACAATTTCGCGGACGTGGCGGCGTTGAAGCTGGAACCGCACTTCGCGGACTACATGCGAGAAGCGTTCAAACCCCTGGGCGTTTATCTGAATTTCTGGCAACCCACGCTCGAATCGGGGTCTCGCCGGCGTGTCGCCATCATGCTGGTCAACGATGCATACGAAGCCGCCGAAGGAAAGCTGACGCTGACCCTGGAGCGAGCGGATGGTGTGCGGTTGGTGGACCGCGGAATCCCCTTTGCCGTGCCTGGCTTGGGACAACAGACATACGCGATCGAACTTCAGGTGCCGCAGGCCACCGGCCAGTGCACGTTGAAGGCCGCCGCGTTGATCAATGGGCAGCGGGAACCGACCTTGAGCCGCCGGAATGTTGCCGTTCAGGGCAGCGCCTGGTGATGGTTAGCTGGAGGCCTTCAGTGCGGCCGTGCTCAACGTGGAGTTGTTGGTGCTCCAGATCTTACTAACATTCGAGCCCGCCCCGACAAATAAGAGGGCGGATGCCAAAGCCACGAAGGCCATCAGCAAAGTGTACTCGATGAGATCCTGACCGGAGTCTTCCGTCCAGACGCGCAGTATGCTTTCGACAAAAGCCACGCTCCAGAGTATCGCAGCGGCCGGCGGAATGCACTGCTTTCATTAGTTAGTGCGACGCCGGCTTTATCGGGCAATGGATCCCGGATCGATGCCCGTAGCCAGATTGAAACCGCCGCCGACCGCACCCACCGCGGCAGTGCCGCGCGTGAGGCCGGTGAGCCGGCGTAGCCGGTACACCGCTTCGATGCCCGTGCAGTGCGCGCCCAATAGGTTTTGCAAGCCAAAATCCTTCAGTTTGGACGCCGTCCAGCTTAGCGTTTCATCGCTCGCCATATAAAGGTGAAAGCCGCCCAGCGCGGCGTATGTGGGGAGGGGCGCAATCTCGGACCGGGCATATTCCAGCGTATTCACGATGCCGGCGTGGCCGCAGCCGGAAATCACGACCAAGCCTTTGCCGGTCACGATGACGAGAGATTGGTCTTCGGGTAGATTATCTTCCGCGGTGTTTCCGTCGGCCAGGCGCAGCCTTTCGGTGGCATTCCAGTTTTTCTCCGGATATTTCCGCGGAACCGGGCCGGTCAGCCAGACGCCGGGGAAGATCTCGCGCGGCGCTTTGTAAACGATAAACTTCCCACCGGAAGCCTCATATTCGGGCCGCGCGGCGATCATGTGATTGGCTTCCGGCTCACCGGCCGCCGACCGGCTCAGGAAAATGCCGTCGCCCACGTGGGCGCGAGATAGGGCTGTGGCGTTGGACCGTTTGTACTCATGGCGCAGGGTCAGCAGACCCGCGGTGTGATCGAGGTGATGGTGCGACAGAATCACGTCCGGAACATTGGAGAGATCGATGTGCAGTTCGCGCGCGTTGCGCAATACGGTGTCCGGGTGCGCGCCGGTATCGAATAGAATTCGGTGGCCATCCACAACCACCAACGCCGCGAAGCCCCATTCCCCGAAACCTTCGTCGGCCAACATGGTGGAGAGGATGCGGACATCGACCGAACTGGCCTGGTTTGCGGCGGAACAAACCGTCGCGACTCCGAGCAAAGTGGCGAGGACAGCGGACCGGCAGGACATAGACTGATAAATTAGCACAATCGGGGGAAGGCCTATGTCGAGGAAATGGTGGATTGCCGGCTTGGCGGCCGGGCTCAGCTTCGGCCAGCAGCGCGGCATCGTGCTGGCGGACTTAACTTGGGTAGAGGCGCAGAAGGCGCTGCGGCCGGAGACGGTGGTGGTGATTCCGATCGGCGCGGAAGCCAAAGAGCACGGGCCACACCTGAAGCTGAAGACGGATCTTCTCGAAGCTGAATTTTACAAGCGGCAGATTCTGGCGCGCGCGGATGTGGTCGTCGCTCCGACCGTCAATTACAGCTATTATCCGGCCTTTGTCGAGTATCCCGGCTCTACCACGCTGCGGCTGGAGACCGCGCGCGACATGCTGGTCGATATTTGCCGCTCGCTGGCTCGATTTGGTCCGAAGCGATTCTACGGGCTGAATACGGGCGTCTCGACGCTGCGGGCGCTCCAGACGGCCTCTGAAATACTGGCCGGTGACGGGATCCTGCTGCGATATACGAATGTGCTCGCAGTAAGCGCGGAAGCGGAAAGGCGCGTGCGGCAGGAAGAGGGCGGCACGCATGCGGACGAAATCGAAACGTCGTTGATGCTGTTTATCGACCCGGCAAGCGTGGATATGAGCCAAGCCGTGAAAGATTACCATCCCGCCGACGGCGATCTCACGCGCGACCCGCATAAGCCAGGCGCGTATTCGGCAAGTGGGATCTATGGCGACGCAACCCTGGCCACACGCGCCAAGGGGGAGGCGGTGGCGCGCGCCACGGTCGCAGGCATCCTGCGGGACATAGATGCGCTACGGAATGCCGCTGTGGATAAAGCGCACCGGTAAGGATCCGAAGGATTTCGTTTATTGCTTATCGAGAACGATGGTGATGTCGAAGGCGCCCTGGGGCGTCTCAACGTGATTGGCGATCGTGATCTCCTGCTTGTCGGACGACAGGGTCCAGGCCTCCTTCTGGACGATTTCCATGCCCTGCACTTCACGCTTGCTCGCAATCAACAGGGTGTCGCCATCCCAGCGCGCGCTGCCCGTGAATTCCTGGCCGCGGATCACATTCTTACAATCCGCCCCATCCGTGGTGTATGCCAGATCCGTGACGATCTCGCGCTGCTGGCCGAACTGGGTAGTCCTGATTTTCAAGTGGGAATCGTGCTGGGTGATCTTGCGGGCCATCCGGTCGGGCGCCGGCAACGGAGCGAAGGTGCTCTTTTGGGGGTTCATCTTCCACTCGCCGGTAAAATTCGGTTGCGCGCATAACTGGTTGATGGCGCCCAACAGGATGGCGACCGGCAATATCCGTAACGCGAATGTCTTGATCTGCATCTTGGTGCTCCTTTAATCGACTGTAATGTTCTCTCGTAAAACCCGGATCGGATCAGCGGGACCCCAGCGCGATATGGAATTTGGGTCCGTAGGTGCCCTGCGACGAAATCACGTCCATGCATTGATACGGCCCGGTTCTTGCCAGCGCGCGCCGCTTGTTTTGAAAACGAAGATGCGCCGGGTCCCAATCCTCTCCCGTCTCCGCCAGCAGATCGTAGACCCCAGGCGCGATGTGCCGGATGCAAACCCTGTTCTTCGCCTGAATGTAGACCACCCGCAGAGACGCGGTCGTGTCCGACTCCACCAGCCTGGCAACGGCGTCCTGGTTGCTTGGATTCAAAATCCAGAGTTCGCTGCCACCGGACATATGGGTCCGCAGTAATTCGCTCCCGTTCTCCGGCCTGTCCGGAGTTACCGTAGCGGGGTCCGGACGGCGCGGCAGTTCGCGCGGGACTACGTCTTCGCCGTGCCCAATCTTCGGCAGCGACTTCCAGATGTCGCGTGCCTGGTCGCGGGCCCAACTCGATAATTCGTCGGCGGTGGCGGGCCGGTCGCCAAACGGACTCACAAACCGCGAAGGCATCAAGATTCCCGGTGTGGAAGGGCCGCCTTGAGGCGTGAGAGATTCCAGGGTGGGCACCCGCAGCACGCCGAGCAGAAGGCTGCCGATCACCAACGGCGCGAGACACACCAGGCCCAGCCATGCAGCCCGCAGGGTCCAGCCATAACGTAAATTCCAGGCAGGCCGATCGGGACCGCGAGAATGGGGAGTGGCATGGACGGGCGGAGCGGGTTCGGCAGGCTGCGGCTGAGGTGCTGGGTCCGGTGGGGGTTCACTGGAGAATTGCGAATTCTTGATCGCTAAGTAGGCTTCGTTAATCCGCTGAAGCTGCTGTTCGGCCCTGCGTTGCAACTCGGGGTCGGACTGAAATCGATCGGGGTGCCACACGCGCACGAGGTCTTTGTAGGCTTGCCGGGTGGCCTCGAACGAGGCGTCGGAGTCTACGCCTAACAGGCGAAAACATTCCGTGCGAGACATCCGGCTGCCTCGTTGATAGGTCCGGGAATGAGGTGGCTCGTGTGCAGTCGCTGACATAGAAGTTCGGACTTGCGATATGCGTCGGGTCCGCCGAAAGGAGCGGCTCCGCGACGGGCGCATCCTGGTACTGGCGGTGCGGGGCGAATTCGCGGCAGCCTTCGGCCCGATTCCACGTTTACAGTCTGGCATGAATTCCGTAGAAAGTAAGTGTTGTCCGAAGATAACAGGGCGGCAGAGTAGTGGTATGCTCAACAGTTCCCATAATGGGTTCCGATACCCACCCCTGCGAAGGGTTCAGAGAACTTGATCCGCGGACGTTGTCCGCGCCCGATGCGCCCGCCCTGGTTCGTCCGGGCCAACGCATCCTGTCGTTTCTGCAATGCGCAGCGGCTGCCGCCGGCATTGCGCGGGGCCTTGAACAAGAGGGCGTCCAGCGCGGAGATCTGATCGCTTTGGCGATTCCAAACGCCGAGGATCTCTTGCTTGGATTTCTGGGTGTCTCCGGTATCGCGGCGGCCGCGCCGCTCGATTGTAAGCTGGCCGAAGCGGAATTGGTGGCTCGTCTGCTTCTGCTGAAACCGGGTGCGCTCCTCGCGCCGGCCGAGCCCGATCCCAAGCTGGTGCGGGCGGCCTACGCCGCCGGGACGACACTGATGAGCATGCGATTCCGCATGCGATTCCCGAGCGATGGTGACTACCCGACGGAGATCGCCTTAATCCACCCGGGTGCGGCCGGGCGGCGGGTCGACGCGGAACTGGCCGCCGTGTTTCAAACTTCGGCCACTACAGGCGTCCCCAAACTTGCGCCGCTAACCCGCGGTAACCTCGACGCCATGATTTTGAATGTGCAGCGCTCCTTCGGGCTGAGGCCGGACGATCGTTTGCTGTGCCTGATGCCGCTTCATCACCTTTCCGGTCTTCTGATGTGTCTGGCGCAATTGATGCGGGAAGGCATGGTCATCTGCGCCAATGCCTTCGATCCGGGCCGGTTCGGTGAATGGCTGGCGGCGTACCGGCCCACCTGGTATCTGGCAGGTCCCGCCATTCACCGCTCTATACTGCAAGTGGTCAAGGAACGGCCGGACGGATTCCGGCAAACCTCCCTGCGGTTCATCCGTTCCGGAAGCGCAGCGATTCAGCCGGCTCTGGTCGAGGCCTTGGAAACCTCCCTGCGAGTGCCGGTGATCCACGGCTACGGTATGACGGAATCGGGAGTGATTACCAGCACGGGCATTCATCGCGGCGCTCCCGGTTCGGTGGGCAAGAGCATCGGAGTGACCGTAGCCATCATGGCTCCCGATGGCAGCCTGTTGCGGCCCACCGCACAGGGCGAGATCGTATTGCGCGGCCCGGCGGTGATAAACGGGTACCTGGACGATCCGGCCGCCAACCAGAACGCCCTTCACAACGGCTGGTTTCGGACCGGCGATCTTGGGTGGCTCGATGCGGATGGAGAGCTATTCATCACCGGCAGGATCCGGGAGATCATCAACCGCGGAGGCGAGAAGATCCTCCCTCACGAAATCGACGTGGTGGCGGCCGAGCATCCGGCGGTGGAACAGGCGGCCGCGTTTGCGATCCCTCATCCCACTCTGGGGGAAGATATTGCCATGGCGATTGTCCTGCGCCCGGGGGTGGTGGCCGTTGAGTCCGAAATCAGAAACTACCTGGCCCTCCGCGTGGGACCGGCCAGTCTTCCCAGCCGTATTTTCTTTGTAGACGAGATTCCGGTTACAGCTACGGGGAAGCCTCGCCGCCGGGAGTTGTCCCATCTTTTCGCGGGCGCGGCGGAGGATCGGCCTCTGCCCACTGGAAACTCGTTCCCGCCCGATGCGGCCGGCGATCGGTTGGAACAACGAATCGCTCGAATCTGGTCACGCGTCCTCGGAATTTCCACGCCGCCGCCCGAAAACGAAAGCTTCTTCGCGTTGGGCGGCGACTCTCTCGCACTGGCACAAATGCTGGCCATCATGGAGGCGGAGATGGGCGTGGATGCCCGCCGTCTAGCCGCGCCAGGCTTCCTGGCCGCACCCACCATTGCGGCCTTAAGAGATGCCATCGTCGAGAACCAACTGGTCGCTAAACCTTCGTTCGCGCGTGCTGGAGTCGATGCGGTGGTATTACAGGAGCACGGTAAAGGGCCCCCGTTCTTTTGTTTACCGGGGGCGACCCTTGACGCATCGTATCTGCGTCCGTTGGCGCGGCTCGCCGGCGATGCGCAACCGTTCGTCGTTCTGCGTGACACCAACTGGGATGCGGCCCCCGACGCTCGCGCTTTCGAGGGCCTGGTGCAAAGATTTGTGGATTATATCCGGGACACGCAGTCGCGGCCTCTCGGTCCCATCGGCGGGCATTGCTTTGGCGGCATCCTGGCCTTTGAGTGCGCATGCCGTTTGGAAGCCCTCGGATGGCCTGTGCCCTCGGTGGTGTTGTTCGACACGGCGGTGCCGGGTTATTCCAAGCCCTTGCGGCAATGGATGCAGCACATCAAATGGGCGCCCCAACTCGCCCTTTCGCTGCGGCGGGGAACCCCGCGGACGGAAGAGCGTACCCGGTTGGCTTCCATGGCGGAGGCGGCCGCGGCGATGATGCGCAGCTACGTTCCGCGACCCTTCGGCGGTTCGGTTGTCAATTTCATGGCTGCCGGCCAGCGCGTGAGTTCGCGCGTGCTACAGGATGCCCGACTGGGGTGGGGCGATTTCGCGAAACGCGGATTCAAGTCGTACAGGGTGCCCGGCAGCCATGACTCCATGTTTTCCGAGGAATACGTCGAGCCGCTGGCGCGTCTTCTGCGCGGAATCCTGCTGGATTCCCGGCAACAGCCGGTTGAGAACTTTACGCGACAGCCGACTCAGGCGGGCCGTTTGAAGAACATCGTGTATTGATCGAAAGCTTCTTCGTTTTCGTCCACCAGGGATTGACAGGTGACCGAGACGAGTTCCCATCCATCCTGCCCCAATTCGTCCAGGTTCCTCTGAATCCCGTCAAGGTCTTCGTCGGTCTTGCAGATTGTATAGTTCCATTTCATAAGCAATATCATGACAGAATCGGGTGCCGCGTGTGATTCGGTTTGCCACGCGGCCTAAGATCGCTCCTTGACATATATATTCTTTACGTGTCAGTATCTTCAAATGCCCTTCATCCACCAATGCCGCCTGATGTTGGGCCAATTCTGCGCGGCTGGCGCGTTGTTGGTCGTTTTGTGTTTTCCGGCCTGGTCCGCCACCGCGTGCACATATCCTCCCGGCGTAACCATGGGCGGGGCGGGTAAGAACTTCTTCGCCAGCTTTGCCGAGTCGCCGAGTCAAGGTTATGAGGTCGCCATCCCCGGAGGGGGCGGGGCCATCGAGGCCGGCGATCTAAACGATACTTATTTCAGGTTGTATTACAGCATTTACAATCTTCAAAGCTATTGGATGGCAATGGGTTACTGCCCCGTCGAGCTGATTATCGGCGGGAGTTTCCCCGATGTGCGGTATTTTTCCATTACCGTCAACGATATGCATAAGACGGTGGCCCAGCATATTACGGACGCGGGCCTCGACCCCGCCAACGGTACCTATACGAACCCGTTCGTGCCGGGCAGTAGCGGCTCCAGCCCGCCTTACAGCACGGGCCAGGCGTACCTGGTGCCCATCAGCCTGGGGACTTTACCGGGCACGACCACGAACTATCCTGGCGGAACCGTCCTGCCCGCATGCGCACTAAGTCCCTTCGCGGGGGATAACCTGCTAGATGCAACCGAGCGGCATCCGGCCAGCGATTGGAACGTGAATGTGCCTTCGGCCAGCGCTTTTATGGCCCCCAATATCCTCTCGGGACTGCAGCCCCACATAGTCGACAATCCTGGACATGTCTACGATCCGGCCACTAACAGCGGCCCTAATACCGCGGGGAATATCATCCTCCGCGATTATCTTTCCCCGCCGGAAAGCTGCCCGTTCGGTCCGGCATCCTGCTTTCAGCCGAAACGGGTTCCGCAGCCTTATGTAATTGTACGCGATACTTATACGGGTTGTGCTTACACGGCGCAAGAAGTAGCGAATTACTTTTTGTACGACCCGGGCGGGAAGGTAAAGCAGATGTGCAATCTTTCTCCCGCCAGCCTTTGCCCATCGCCCACTACAGCGGTGCTATCCATCCTCGATCCATCGCCGCAGGCTCCTGCAAACTGGACGGACGTAGTTCAGCAGGAACAGCATTCCTACTACACTAACACCACCCCGGAGGCGTGTTACGCGGATGGCGACCCGACTCTCGCGCCGCCGCCCCCGTACGCGAATAGGGTTGCGTGGGTGCGCTCCCCGCAGTGGGAGATAGATCCGGGGCCGGACGACAGTTACCTGGGCGGCGCTATATCCACTGCCGACCTCGGAAACATGGCGCCTGCCGCCGCCGGCAGTCCACTCTGCACCGATAGCCGGGGTAACGCCAGCACCGACGGGTGTATCATGCGGTTCCGCTTCCAACTCCCGGTCATGCCGGCGACGCCCTGTCAAGCGGAACCCGGTACGCAGGCTCCCTGCAGCCTGAGTAACCAGGTGCAGATGCGATACACGAGTCTCACGTTCTGGTATGGGTCCCAGGACACTAACGTGGATCCTATTCACCCGGATGTAGCTCCCAGCCCGATTTCGGTCGTCAGCCTGGCGGACCCCGCCTACGCGCCGATTGGCGCCGGCGGCGGACAGTATGTGACTCTCTTAGTCAATACAGGCGCCAATCTGCCTGCATGGCTCCAACCTCCGGCCAACCTTCCAGCCTGCGCGGCGCCGAATATGATCGGCTGCGGTGTGACCGCGGGAGTGCAGCCGGTCACGAATTCGCCCGCCTCTGCCCCACCCGGCTACGCGCTCTGGACCACACCCAATGGATACACGGTCCTGGACTTGACCCAGTTTAAGGGCGTTTACCCCTTCTCCACCTCTAATGCCCTTCGGCTCACCATCCGGAATACGCTGCCGAACATGACTCCTGGGCAAAGCTTCAACTGTTCCGCAGCGGCGGTTCCCTTTCTTACCGCGGAGTACACCGCGGAAGGCGGCCTGATGGGCCCATACGCCCCCCTGGTGGATTACGTCGATCCCATGAATCCGGCCGCCCTGCCGCAAGTGCCGCCGGCATCGTCGGGCCTCCCCTCCGCCACCGCCTGCGGGGTTCTTCCCAATGTTCTCCCCGGCTTCAATGCACCGCAAATCGGCAAGCAACACGACTGCGCGGGTAAGTCGGCGACTTGCCTGGATTGGCCCGACCAGTTCTGGCCGTCGGCTACCGGAACGTTGACGCCGCCTCTCAACTGCCAGCCATCCAGCCCCGCAACTCCCCAGATCTTCTTTGCGGCAACCCAGTTTCCCATCCCGGCAATTACCGAGTTCGGCCAGACGGAGTGCGCCGGACAGCCCGGCTCTTGCAGCCAGATTGTGCCGCAATCCGCATTGCCGCCGCTGCTACCGTCCGAGACGGCGTGGCAGCCCCCGCTGCCTGTGACGATTGTGGGCAGTGGTTTCGGATACTTGCCGCAACCGCTTCCGTTCGCGGGGCCGGCAAGTTCCCTGGTGGGCCCGGGCGGCCAGTTCCTGGTGATAACCGACGCCGGTAACGGCAACGGAGGAGATGCCTGGAGCACGAACCCCAGCGACAGCACGTACACCACGGCCTGCCAGGTGTATGTCGCGGATTGGAGGGACACCGGCATATCGCTGATCGCAAACCTGCCGGCAGGCGTGACCGATTCGTACCAACAGCAGCGCGCTCCAGGATCGACGCTGTCGGCGCTGGATGACTTTAGCCCACTGAGCCTGGCGGCTGCGCCTCTGTTTAGCAAAACCGGTTGCCCGATAGCCTCGGGGGACATCCTGACATTCACCGTGATGAATCCACAGAATGGGCAGACCTCTACCTCCCAGGTTACGGTTTCCCCAGCCACGGGGACGACGCTGTTCTGACTTAGCAGGCTGCGGAAAAGGCCTGTCGGGAACGCTCCCTTACGGTCGCGGCTCGGTAGGTCGCGGCTCGGTAAGTCGCGGCTCGGTAAGCCGCGGCAAATACAGGGCAACACTTCTGAGCCGCGCGCGTCAGCAAGCGGTTTTTGGCCTTTTTCCGCAGCCTGATAGTCTAGACTAGACCAGCGCCTGGTAGTCGGTGTAGCCTTTCGCGCCGGGCGTGTAGAATGTGGACGGGTCCGGCGGGTTTAGCGGGGCATCGCCCTGCAGGCGCTTCACCAGGTCCGGATTGGCCAGATAAAGCGATCCGAAGACGATGGCATCGGCGCGGCCTTCCGCCAAAGCCAGGTTGGCTTCGTCTTTCTGGAAGCCGCCTCCCAGGATCAGGCTTCCCGCATACGCATCCCGCAGCACGGCCTCCGCGCCAATGCCCGTCCGCATGACGTGCAGGTAAGCGGGAGGGTGGGACGCGATAGCCTTGGCCAGTGCCAGATAAGTCGGGATCGGATCGGCATGCCCGATATCGTTGAAATTCATGCCGGGGCTGACCTTTATACCCACCCGGCCGGGAGATCCGGCGGCGGCGATCATGGCTGCCAGCGTTTCCACCACGAAACGAATGCGATTTTCGATCGCGCCGCCGTAGGAATCGGTACGCCGGTTCGTATCGGGGCTCAGGAATTGGTTGGGCAGGTAGCCGGATGCCGAATGCAGCTCAACGCCATCGAACCCGGCTGCCAGGGCATTCCGCGTGGCTTCTGCGTATTCGCCGATTACGGCAGGAATCTCGGAAGTTTCTAATGCCCGCGGCATGTCATAGGGTTGCATACCCAAGGTGTCCGTCCACATCTGGCCGCCCGCGCGAATCGCCGATGGCGCCACCGGAGGATCGGGAATGCCGCGGTTCGCGGAATGCGCGATCCGTCCAACGTGCATAAGTTGAAGAAAGATCCGGCCGCCGCGCGCGTGCACGGCATCCGTTATATTCCGCCAGGCGACAATCTGGGCAGGCGTGTAGATGCCCGGAGTTCGTGCGTAGCCCATGCCTGCCGGGCTGGTGCCCGTGCCTTCAGTCACGATCAGGCCGGCGTCCGCGCGCGAGCTGTAATATTCAACGGCAAGGGGCGAAGGGACACCCTGCGCATCGGCGCGGGCGCGCGTCATAGGCGCCATCACGATGCGGTTCGGCAGCGCGTAGTCGCCCAAGGTTACAGGTGAGAAGAGATTCATTCCCTGGTTGGATGCACGGGATTCGCCGGCAGATGCAAGCGGCGTCTGCACGTTTGAGCAGAATCCTGAAAGGCATCATGATAAAGTGATCTTTAAGTCTGTTATTGGCATCGAAGATCAAATGATTCGCTACTGGGAAGGCCGAGCCGTTTTTGCCGGCGGCGTGCTGCTCGCGTGGGCAGGCGTGGCTACGGGATGCGCCAGCAAGAGCGCGCCCACCCCGCGCCAGGCGGAAGGCGTACCCGTGGTGGTGGCCACGGTCAGCCAGAGGACGGTCCCCGTGGACGTCCAGGTGATCGGGAACGTAGAGGCATACGCCACTATCGCGGTGAAATCCCAAGTAGGCGGGGAACTAACGCAGGCGCATTTTCGCGAGGGCGACTTCGTGAAAAAGGGAGACGTGCTGTTCACCATCGATCCCCGTCTGCTGGATGCGCAGGTGAAACAGGCGCAAGCCACCATAGAAAGGGATAAGGCGCAGCTCAGCCTGGCGGAAGCCAACCTGGCGCGTGACACGGCGCAGGAGAAGTACGCCTACGATCAAGCCGCCCGGTATCGGAAACTCTTTCAGAAGGGCGTGATCTCCCGCGAGCAGGTTGACCAGTATCAGACCGGCTCCGACGTGCAAGCCGAAGCCGTGCATGCCGACAAAGCGGCCGTGGAGAGCTCGCGCGCGGCGCTGGACGCCGACGCGGCGGCGTTGCGCAACATCGAGGTGCAGCTCTCCTACACCGAAATCCGCAGCCCCATCGACGGACGCACCGGCAATCTGATGATCAAGCAGGGAAACGTGGTGAAGGCCAACGATGTGGACCTGGTGACCATCAATCAATTGCAGCCGATTTACGTGACGTTCACCGTACCGGAGGCGCGTCTCGCGGAGATCAAGCGTTACATGGCGCAGGGCAAAGTTAAGGTGCTGGCGAGCCCGCCGGAATCGGGCGATGCCCAGACCGGAGATCTCAGCTTCATCGATAACGCAGTGGATGCGACTACCGGCGCCATCAAGCTCAAGGGCACTTTTGAGAACGCCGGACGCGCGTTATGGCCCGGGCAGTTCGTACGGGTCACGCTGCGTCTGGGCTCCTCGCGGGATGCCTTGCTGGTTCCCATCGAAGCCGTCGAAAGCGGCCAGGATGGCCAGTTCGTTTTCGTAGTCAAGCATGACATGACGGTGGATGCCCGCCCCGTGGTGGCCGGCGCCAGGATCGAAAAAGAGCAGGTGATCGAACAAGGCTTGCGCGTGGGCGAGACCGTGGTTACTGAAGGGCAGCTTCGCCTCGCGCCCGGCGTGCGCGTGAAGGCGCAGGATAGCCGGCACGCGCCCGGATAACAGAGCCGCAGAGATGAATTTCTCAGATATTTTCATCCGCCGTCCTATCGCCACAAGCCTGCTGATGCTGGCCATCGCCCTTTTCGGGCTGGTGGCTTACCGGGCACTTCCGGTCAGCGACTTACCCAACGTGGACTTTCCCACCCTGGTGGTGACGGCCAGCCTGCCGGGCGCCAATCCCGATACCATGGCCTCCGCGGTAGCCACTCCGCTGGAGCGCCAGTTCTCGATCATCGCGGGCTTGGACACCATGAGTTCCACCAGTTCGTTGGGGGTCACCCTGATCACGCTGCAGTTCGATCTCAGCCGGAATCTGGATGGCGCGGCGGTGGATGTGCAGACCGGCATAACCCAGGCATCGCCCTACCTGCCGCAAGGCATGCCGACCCCTCCGACGTTCCGCAAAGTCAACCCGGCCGACCAGCCTATCCTATACCTGGCGTTGACCTCGCCGACGCTGCCCCTTTACACCCTGGATGAGTACGCCGAGACCACCATGGCACAACGGATCTCGATGATCAACGGCGTGGCGCAGGTCTCCGTCTTTGGCGCCCAGAAATACGCGGTGCATGCGCAGCTCGATCCCCACTTGCTGGCCGCCAAGCAGATCGGGATCGACGAGGTTGAGAACGCGATCGAAAAATGGAATGTGAATCTGCCCACCGGGACGCTGTTCGGCGCGCACAACTCGTACACGGTAATGGCTACCGGGCAGCTTATGAGCGCCGGACAGTTCCGCCCGCTGGTAGTGGCCTACCGCAACGGCGCGCCGGTACGGTTGGAAGAACTGGGAAACGTAATCGACAGCGTGGAAGACGACAAGACCGCCTCCTGGTTCTACAGCCGCCAGGTAGCCGGCCGCCGTTCGATGATCCTGGCGATCCAGCGGCAACCCGGCACCAATACCGTGGAGGTCACCGACGCCATCAAGCAATTGCTGCCGATGTTCAAGACCGAGATTCCACCTTCTGTGGAAATGCACATTCTGTACGACCGGTCGATCAGTATCCGCGAATCGTTCGACGACGTGAAGTTTACCCTCATGCTGACGCTGGGCCTGGTGGTCCTGGTGATCTTCCTGTTCCTGCGGAATCTTTCCGCTACCGCAATCCCCAGCCTGGCCCTGCCCTTTTCCATCATCGGAACCTTCGCGGTGATGTATGTCATGGACTTCAGTCTCGACAACCTGTCGATGATGGCCCTGATCCTGTGCGTCGGGTTCGTGGTAGATGACGCCATCGTCATGCTCGAGAACATCGTGCGCCACATGGAAATGGGATCTTCGCCCATGCAGGCGGCCTTCGAGGGATCCCGGGAGATCGGCTTTACGATCATCTCCATGACGCTCAGCCTGGCGGCGGTTTTCATCCCCGTGTTGTTTATGGGCGGCATTTTAGGGCGGCTCTTCAAGGAATTCGCGGTCAGTATCTGCGCGGCGATTCTGATTTCCGGGTTCGTCTCCGTAACATTGACGCCCATGCTGTGCTCGCGCTTCCTGCGTGTGCGGCACTCGGCCGACCGGGGCGCGCTCTATCGGGTGACCGAGCGCTTCTTCGACGGCATGCTGAGATTCTACGACCGCAGCCTGCAGGCCGTGCTGCGGCACCGTCCGGCCGTCATGGTGGTCTTCTTCGCCATCCTGGCGGCCACCGGGTGGCTGTTCGTCAAGATTCCCAAAGGCTTCATTCCGGACCAGGACAACGACCAGATCTTCGTGGTCACCGAAGCCGCCCAGGGCACCTCCTTCGAGCAAATGAAGGAGTATCAAAAGCTGGTGGCGGACGTGGGCATTCACGATCCCTATGTGGAGGAATTCATGTCCAGCGTGGGTGGCACATCCGCCGCCAGCCTGGGTGGACAGAATTTCGGCCGCATGTTCTTCCACCTGACGCCGCGCGCATCGCGGCCGCTGGATGTGAACGGGATCATGCGCGAGCTGCGTCCCAAGCTGGCGGGCTTTCCGGGCATGCGGGTCTTCATGCAGAATCCACCCACCATCCGCATCGGCGGCCAGCTTACCAAGAGCCTTTACCAGGTGACCATGCAGGGGCCCGACACCGCGGAACTGTACCGCGAGGCGCAGGGCCTGGAACGCCAGATCACCCGCCTGCCGGGGTTGCAGGACGTGAATAGCGACCTACAGATTAAGAATCCGCAGGTCTACGTCGAAATCGATCGCGACAAGGCGGCCGCGTTGAATGTCAGCGCCGCACAGATCGAAAATGCGCTCTACGATTCGTACGGTCCGCGCTGGATCTCCACCATCTATGCGCCCATCAACCAGTACAAAGTGCTGATCGAGCTCATGCCTAAGTATCAGTCCACGGCGGATGCCATCTCGCTGCTGTACGTGCGTTCGAGCGACGGCAAACTGGTGCCTATCGACACCGTGACCCGCATGACCCGCGATACCGGTCCGCAGACCATCAACCACTTCGGCCAGTTGCCCGCGGTGACTCTTTCCTTTAACCTGCGGCCGGGAGCCTCGCTGGGTGACGCTGTTTCCGCAATTCAAGGATTGATCGCGGGTCTGCCGGCGTCCATCAGCGCCACCTTCCAGGGAACCGCCAAGGCTTTTCAAAGTTCGCTGGGCAACCTCTGGCTGCTCCTGGTGGTCGCCATATTGGTGGTGTATATCGTGCTGGGCATCCTGTACGAGAGCTACATCCATCCCCTGACGATCCTTTCCGGGCTACCGTCGGCTGGTTTCGGCGCGCTGCTGACGCTCTATCTTTTTCACATCGAACTAAGCATTTATGCCTTTGTGGGGCTGATCATGCTGATCGGGATTGTGAAGAAGAACGCCATCATGCAGATCGACTTTGCGCTGGCGGCCGAGAGAAAAGAAGGCAAGTCGCCGCGGGATGCCATTTACGAAGGCTGCCTGATCCGCTTCCGCCCGATTATGATGACCACCATGGCGGCGCTGTTGGGAGCCGTGCCGATCGCGCTCGGCTACGGCGCCGGCGGCGAAGCGCGGCAGCCGCTGGGCATGGCCGTGGTCGGCGGGCTGCTGTTCTCGCAATTGATCACTTTGTACTTAACGCCGGTGGTGTATACGTACCTGGCGGCTTTCACCGGTGACTCCGCCAAGCCATCGGAGGGCGGCCAGAGCCGGCTGAAAGCCGGCTGCGGGCAGGATTGCCCGCCCCACTATGAGCCTGTTACGGCACAACCTTCAGCACTCCATTGAGTGGCAGGTCCTCCGACGATTTGCCAACCATGATCTCAAAGTCGCCTGGAACAACGCGCCAATGCATGTCGCGGTCGAGTAACTGCAGATCTTCACGCGTTAATGTCAGGGTGACATTCTTCGTCTCGCCCGGCTGCAGGTCCACGCGCGCGAATCCGCGTAGCTGCTTCACCGGTGTCGAGACCGGACTCGTTGCCTCGTGCACGTACAACTGCACGGTTTCCGTTCCGGAGCGGTCGCCCGTGTTCTTGACCGCCACGCTGACGCGCGCCGAGCCTTCCGGCTGGATTTGAGGCGGCTCGATGCGCAGGTCGCTGTATGCAAAATGGGTGTAGCTCAAGCCGAAGCCAAACGGGTATAGAGGCGTTGCGGGCATATCGACATAACCTCGCTTTTCCTCCCGTATCCAGTAGGCTTTGCCTGGTTTGTAGTTGTAGTAGGCGGGCAACTGGCCGACGTGGCGCGGAATCGTAATTGCCAGCCGTCCGCTGGGATTGTAATCGCCGAACAAGACATCCGCAACCGCTTCCCCGCCGCGTTCGCCGGGCCGCCACGCTTCAACGACCGCCGGCACGTGTTCGGCCGTCCAGCGAGTGGAGAGCGGCCTGCCGTTTACCAGCACCACCACGGTGGGAGTTCCCGTTTCGTACACGGCCCTCACCAGGTCCTCCTGCACGCCCGTGAGGTCCAGGCTGGCTACGTCGTGGGCTTCGCCGTCCGTGGGAGGATCTTTTCGCTCGTCCACGCCGTTCTGGCCCTGGCTCTCTCCGACCACGACAATGGCCACGTCCGCGCTCTTGGCGGCGCGCGCAGCTTCGGCGAACCCGCTCTTGTCACTGCCCAACACGCCGCAGCCTTTCACCGCGACAACCTTTGTTTGCGGGCCGGCGTTGGTTTTGATCCCTTCCAGAATCGTGACGACGTGTTGCAGGACTTTGTGCGGCGAATAATCCCCCAGTTGGTTCAGGATGTTCTCCGCGCCGGGGCCGATCACGGCTATCGACTTTAAGTTCTTCGCCAGAGGCAGCAGGTTCCGTTCATTCTTGAGCAGCACGATCCCTTCGCGGCCGGCTCGCAAGGCCAGGTCCCGATAGGGTTCCGAGTGAACCGTGCGGACGGCGCGATCCACGTCGACATAAGGGTTTTCAAAGAGCCCCAGACGAAACTTCAGGGCTAAGACCCGTCGCACTGCGCGATCCACCAGCGCCACCGGCACGCGCCCTTCCTCCACGTTCTCAATCAGGGGTCCCATATAGGCGGGTTCATAGGTGATGTCCAGATCGACTCCCGCCTTCAATGCCAGCGCACCCGCCTCCTTTTGTGTGCGCACGATGTGCTCGTAGATCAACGTCCCGAATCCGCCGCCTTCGCTCTCGACCACGCCCTGGAAGCCCAGTTCCTGCCTGAGGATGCCGGTCATCCATTTCTCGGAAGCGTGCGCGGGCACGTCCTCTATTTCCGGGTATCCGGCCATCACACCCAGGCCGCCGGCTTTGGTGATGGCCGCGGTCCAGGGGAGTAGGAAGTTCTCACGCAATGCGCGCTCCGATAATTCGATGGCGCCACGCTCCAGGCCGCTGGCAGGTTCACTTTGAGTGGGGAAATCCGTCAGCACGGCGATGACTTTGTCCGCGGCGGCTATATTGGTTCCCTGCGTGCCCCGTACAATATTCTCCGCGATGCGTGAATAAAGATAAGGGTCCTCCGTATAGGCTTCCTCATTTCTGCCCATTCGCGGATCGCGATCCAGTTCCAGCACCAGGGTCGAGAGCATATGGATGCCGACGGCTCTGGCCTCCGCCGCCGCGGCTGCGTAGACGGATCTCACCAGGCCGGGGTCGAACGTGCTACCGATGGCCAGCCCTTCCGGAAAGACCGTCGCCCCCGGAAACATGGCGCCATGCGTACCTTCCTCGTCTTCGAGCAAAGGGATCTTCAGGCGCGTCTCGGTGCGTGCAATCTTCTGCAGTTCGTTGAAATACTCAGCTTGCTGGCGGGCGCCCGCATGCAGAATCTCATTCGCCAGGGTGAAGAATCCGGAGCCGGGACCAATCTCGCCGGTGTAACTTCCGGCAGCAAATCTCCGGCACGCCGCCGTCTTCGCCGGGATATCCTTCCCCAGTTGATTCACATAAACGCACGGCAGGTTAAGCTGCCCGACTTTCTCCTTGAGTGTCATGCGCCGCATCAAGTCGTCGATACGTTCCGCAACGGGCCGTTTCGCGTCGAGGTAGGCCGGCAGTTCGCGGCCGGCCTGGGCGGCGATCGCCGGTCGATGGACCAGCGCCGCGCCTGCTGCGGTCACGATCCACAAGATCTTCTTCAGCACGACTCACCTCCCGCGGGCAAGACAAGTAAACCATAGAATACACTCGTCCGTCGCGTGGTAGGCTTGGGCATGTTTGGATTTCGACTGCTGCTCGCGTGCGGGATCGTCGAGGTCTTCGCCGCGCGTGCGCCGGCCGCGGAATTCCGCGCCTCGGCCGTGAAAGTGGATATCACTCCATCGGCCAGCAAGTGGCTCGCGGGCTATCCGGCGCGTCAGTCCACGGGCGTGCACGATCGCCTTTACCACCGCATCGTAGCCATGGACGACGGACATACGCAGTTCTTCCTGGTTTCCTCCGATCTTTGCCTGTTCGCGCCCTCCGTGTACGATGAGGCTACCGCGCAGTTGAAGAAGGAAACTGGAATCGAACCCCTGCAGGTCTGGTGGACAGTGACTCACACGCACTCCGCGCCGGAGGTCGGCCCCCACGGCCTCTTGAAGCTCATGATGCCCGAGCGCTACAACCACGAAACGGACCCTGCGTACACGGCCTCGGTGGAGAGATCCCTGATCGACGGCATCCGTAAGGCCCGCAGCGAGCTCGTTCCGGCACGCCTGGCCTTTGGCACCGGATACTCGGCCGCCAACATCAATCGGCGCGCGCGAGACGTGGACGGCCGGATTTCGCTAGGCCTGAATCCGGACGGACCGGCAGACCGGCAGATCGGACTGATCCGGCTCGAGCGCCCGGATGGCTCTCTCATTGCCTTGATCGCCAATTACTCGATGCACGGTACGGCGCTAGGTCCTCAGAACACGCTGATCAGCGGCGACGCGCCAGGTATCGTCGAGAGTTATGTCGAAGAAAAGCTCGGCGCGCCCATGTTATACATCAACGGCGCCGCCGGTGACCTGGCGCCGATTTACACCGTGCAGGAAGACTTTCGCGCCGCCCATATCACCGAGTTCAACGTCCTGCTGGGAGACCGCATCCTGGCCGCCAACCGTTCGCTCGCGCCGGCCGGCGCGGAAGTCAGCATCAGGGAGGGCGAGCGGTTTGTAGAGACTCCCCGCCGCAAAGGCTTCGGCTGGGACGATTCCCTGGGCAATTATCTGCAGGCCGGCAAGGGCGAATCCGGCACCATCCGGTTTCCCATCCGGTTTGCGATGATCAACGACACTCTGGCCTTATGGTCGGCACCGGTCGAGCTATTTTGTGAGATCTCGATGAATATACGAAGCCATTCGCCTTATCCGCAGACGTTTTACTTCGGCTATGCGAACGGCTGGCTCGGCTATCTGGCTACCCGGCAGGCCTTTTCGGAGGGCGGCTACGAGACCCAGACGAATCCATTCACCGGCCGGGTGGAAGAGGATCTGACCCAGACCGTTTTGACGTACCTGCAGGGCCACGGCCGGTAGGGCGATTCCAGCTTCAACGCGGCAAACATGCCGCGTCTTACTTCTCCTTGACGGGGACCAGCGTGGTTCCCATGTCGCTGGGCGAGGACTGTACGCGGATGCTGCCGGCGGGCGGCTCAGGCATGCCGCTGCTGATCTCCGGCGGCCGGACGGCCGTGCTGCGCGCGTGCGGGCGCTGTCCAACCTGCCGTTGCTGCAGGGCGGCGCGCAGTTGTTGCTCGGGCACTTCCAACGAGAGCGAGAGGCGCTTTCCATCCACCTTGAAGTTCATGTCTTCGAGACTCAGGGCGGTTTTCTCCTGGGTCTGAACGACTCCGGCGAACCAGCGCAGCCCATCCGCCATATCGGCGACGTCCTTGTCGTTGCGCATGGTCATTTCGGCGGAAAGCTCGAAATCCGGGCTGAGCCGTACGCCGCCGGTGAAAGAATCCGTGCGCTCCAGCCACTTCAGTGAGAGGCCGATCGGCGCTTTCGCGGGGGCGGTCAGCGCTCCTGCGGAGACCATCCAGGCGTCGAATTGGCCTTCGAAACGCGCCAGCCCCTCGGCCAGCACGGGTGAAGGAGGAGTATTCTGCCCACGGCGGCGAATGGCGGCCTTCACGTCGGCGGTTTGCCCGATCACGGCGATGGATCCTTCGAGAAATGCCACTACCACGCCATTTCCGGAAGAGAGGATCGGTACGCCGAGGTAATCGCTCTTGACGCCGCGGAAGGCGCCCATGGATTCGATCCAGGCGGGATCGAGCAAACCGCGGACGATGACCAGCGAGGGCGCCGCCTTGCCGGGCGCCGGGGGCGCACCGCTGGCGAAGACAACCTCCTGCGCGTAGTGGCTCCAATCGAGCGCGCCGAGACCACCTTCGGGTTCCTGCCAGGTAGGCCGGAAGCTGGCCACTTCGGCTCGCATTTGCGGGGACATCGCCTGGCCAATCGGGGATGCGGCGATGCGGTCCATGTTGACTTCCATGACGACGCGCGCGTCGGGCATGATAAGTTCCAACATGGCTGGATCGGCGGCGGCTGCCAGACCAGGCAGGAACGCCGCAACTGCAAACAGACTACGCCAATCGGCCATAACACGTCTCCTCTCTTAAGGAATTAGCATCCTGAAGTTATCTGGAACAAGTCCACGATAGTTAGTTGCCGTCCGCGCTTACAACATTTGCCATCACGCGGGGTTTGAAATCGTAGCAAGGGAAAGGGACATCATGGCCAAAATCTCCATTCAGCACCTTTGCCGGCATTTCGGGTCCGTTGCGGCTATCGCATTGGCGATGCCGGGCGCCTATGCCGCGGCGCAGGGCAACCCGGCGTTCGGCTCGGGAAAAAGCGCCGCCTGCGCGAATCCAGGTGTATACATTTTCGTCGGCGGCACGGGCGGTTTTGATGGCCTCCAAAATGGCGGCCAGTTCACCGAGCTACTCCAAACGGGCCATGTGGGTCTCTACGAGCATGCCACGGCGGTCGCCGCGGCCGAACAGCCACCGGCCGTCATTCAGAACATCGAGAGCGTGTTCGCCGGAACCGGACCCGGCCAGGCTGAACTCGGGCAGGTTGGCTGGAATTACTTCACGCTTCCGCCGAGCTACGGTTACTATCAGGCGGTATACACACAAAACGGACTACATCCATCGGAAGCTAATGTGGACACACCATCCGATGCCGTCCGTCCGGGACAATTGGAGGAGGCGCTGGAGGTTTGGCGGGAATACGTGGATGCGGCCAGGAGTGTGGGAATCGAAACTGTCGCTCCAATCGTGGGCCCGAACGGCGCGAATGAACCCAAACTGGGAGATCACGTCTTTGGTACCAACCCCTACTACGCGCTCGAGCGCGGTGAAGCGCTTTACGGCAAAGCCATCGCGTTCGATGTTCCGCCCAACTTTTTCCTGACGGGCGGAAGCGGCCCCGGTTACCAGAAGTTCATTCTGCAGGCCATCCAATGGGGCAATGAACACGCCTTGCGTACCACCATGTTACTCTCTCCTTACCCTTGGCCCACTAACTCCGAAGGCCAGCCGGACACTTTCCGTCAATTCACTAACAACACTTTCAGCGAGGATACGCAGACGTTTGTCAGCTTGCTGGCGCGCTACCTGGCAATCCCGTCACAATGGTCGGTCAACAATTACGAGGATCCGTATCCTCACGATACGCCCGCTGTGGCGCCCGAGGACGCGGCAAACACCACGACAGCCGTGGGTCTTTGGCTGGCCAAAAATGCGCCGGTTTATGTGCACGGTCCGAACGACCAGGGGGCTTTCTGCGTACCGGCGACTCCTACAGCGGAAAGGCCTTAAGGGGACTTAGAGTAGAGCAACCAGCCGGGCAGCTCCGGATCTTTAACTTGGTATTTATATTCGGGCAGATAGCGCATCAAGTTATATCCGAATACCAGCGGGGCGCCGTCGCTCGAAAAGGCGACGATGCGCGGATCGCGGGGAATGTAGGCCCGGAAATCCGCGCCGCTGAGAGCTTCTCCGGCCATCAAGCGGTCGGCTATGCCGAAGCCGTAATGCCGGAACTGGTGCTCGGCGTAAAAGTGCGACAGGGGGAACCAGGGAAAGTACGCTTCGCCCGGGTGGCGCTTCAGGTATTCGAAGGCGATGGTCTGCGGAGATTGCGGCAACTGCCTGGCGCGCGCGGGGATATCGAGGATCAGAGGAGCTTCGGAAACGGCTACCGACAGGGTCATGGCTACTAATGCCGATAACGCCAGCCGCCGCGCGGAACCGCTCGCGGCGATATGGGAAGCCTCCGCCAGCAGGACGGTCAGTCCGCAAGTTAGAAAGAAAAGAGCAAAACTCAGGCTATTCACGTCGCCGCCGGTTTTGGCGCGGCCGGCGATCGAAAACGGCAACAAGGCGATGCCTACCAGGAGCAACGGCGCCGCGCGGCTGGAGGCCAGGGCGCGCAGGCCGGGTCCGTTAAGGCGACCGCTCGTCCATAGAAACGCCGCGCACGTCAACAAAAGGACCGGCACCGGCATGGACACGCGGATAAAGCTCCGCAAGGCTTGGATGGCGCTCAAGATACGCGACGGTTCATTCCAGGGATGGTGCGCGGGCAACCAGATCAAACAGTGATAGAGGCGCTGGGGGCCTTCGGCCAGCAAGGCCGCGGCACCGGCCAGAGTGCCGGCCGCAACCAACCACAGCAGATAGCGCAGGGCTCGCGCGCGCCCTTCGGCCAGCCACAGATATACCAGGATCGCGATCGGAACCGGAAGAAATGGCTGCTTCGAGAAAACGGCCAGTACCGCGCACAGGGCGGAAACGGGCAGCGCCGCGCGCCATTTTTGGGGCGCGTAGACAGCGGCGCAAGCGAATGCGCCGAGCGCCAGACCCGGCCCATCGGCATGAATGTTGAAGCATGAGTATTTGAGCGGTTCCAGATAACAGATCAGGAATCCGGCCGTTAGGAAAGCCAGCGGGTCGGCCGAACTCCGGCCGGCTTTGGATGGCGCAAAGTGCAGGAGCGCCACCGCGGAAAAGCAGAGCAGCGTGGTGATCGCGGCGCCTGCCAGCACCGCGCTATTTGGCGTGGAAAACCAGGTGGCAGGCAGATACACGATGGCGACCAGGGGGCCATAAAGTGTGCTATAGAGCGGCCCCCCAGGAGGGAACATGACGTAATAGTCGATGCCGTGGGCGAGCGCTAACGACGGCATGAGGCGGGCGGCGTTGACATTCCAGAACGGCGTCTCGAGCAGGCGGTGACAGACGACCAGGAACAGGATCAAGGCCGCGGCCGCCACGCCGATGCGATACGGAAGGCCGCGCGTTTCCGAATCGCGGGGCAGCATGGTTGGGTCTGAGACGAGATCGTTGGGCATGCGGTGATCGGCGCGTATGCGGGCGGTCCGTAAAGACTTGGACGCGGAGGCCCGCCGTTCAGCTTATGGTAAGGCATGCTTCTGGCCGCCGCAAGCGTGCTACCTACAATGCTACCCACAAGCGGGACTTAAAAGTCCAGCCGAAAAAAACTGTGAACAAAATGCCGTGCTGGGGAATGTACAATATGGAGGCCTGCATGCTGTCTCGTTTGGCAGATCTGATTGCCCTCCCCGTCCGCTCCCGGCCTTTGGCGGATCGGGACGGTAGCCGTGCCAAGCTGGAAAACGAGGTCGCCAGACTCTTCGACCAGTTCAGGGACCCGCTGCTGCGGTACATGTGGAACTGCGGCTTGCCGATGCAGGAGGGCGAGGAAGTCGTACAGGATGTATTCCTCTCGCTGTTCCAGCATCTCGGCCGCGGCAAACCGCTGGACAACGTTCGTGGCTGGCTGTTCCGGGTAGCTCACAACCTGGCATTGCGACGACGGGATCGCCGTCGCCGGGCGGCGGAAGTGGGCGCGCATGCGATTGCCGGCGATCTGGGCATCGATCCGGCCCCCAATCCCGAAGACCTGGTCGTCCATATTCAAACGCGGCGGCGTCTGCTGGCCATTGTGGCGGCTTTGCCGGAGCAGGATCGCCGATGTCTTTTTCTGCGGGCCAGCGGGCTGCGGTACCGGGAGATCGCCGGCATCGTCGATATGTCCCTCGGCGCCGTCTCCATCTCTCTGGCCAAAACACTGGCGCGCATCGCGCGCTCCCTAGAAAGCGGCGGCTTATGAAAGACGCGGATTCTCATCTAACCGACGAGCAATTGCTACTCCATATTGACGGAGAACTCTCAAAGCGCGACGAGCGGTTTGCGCGGACGCATCTGGCGGCCTGCTGGCAATGCCGCACCCGCAGACAGGAATTCCAGGATGCGATTGCTCATTTTGTGCATGCTTATCAAGGGGAATTCGATCCCAAACTGCCGCCGATCGACGGCCCGCGCGCATTGCTGCAGGCCCGCCTGACGGATCTTTCCGCCAGGAAACTCCGGCCAGGGCTGTTTTCCGCCACGCGACTCGCAATCGCAGCCACGGTCTGCGCGGTTCTGGTTCTCGGCTTCCTTCTCGCCCGGCGGGAGCCGCGGCGACGGAATCCCGCGAGAATGCAAAGCGCCGTGATTCTGATTCCCGACGCCCGGCTGACCCCCGGCGCGGCGCTGCTCGTCAGTCAACTGGCGGTATGCGCGGAGCCGAACACCAAGAACAAGGCGGTGGCGCCGGCCATGCGGCAGCGTGTTTTCGAGGAATACGGAATCCGGGAGGCCGATCCGCGTGCGTATGAGGTCGATTATCTGGTGACGCCGGCTTTGGGCGGCGCCGACGATATTCATAATCTGTGGCCCCACTCCTACTCATCCACGGTCTGGAATGCGCGCGTAAAGGACGAGTTAGAGGACCGGCTGCGCGAGATGGTGTGCGATGGCACGATCGATTTGACGGAGGCGCAACGGGAAATCGCCTCCAACTGGATTGGCGCGTATAAGAAGTATTTTCATAGAGAAACGCCGTTAGACGACAGGTAGGGACAGAAAACTCAAAATGGGTTGCTGCGCGGACCGAACCCTTAAGTTTTATCGACGCACTCGGCGTCCGGCTCTCCTGAAAACCCTGGTCAGCGGCTCTCGCGAAGGGGAATATTCAAGAACTCCAAGCCAAGCCGTTGGAAGTGCTCGGGGTACGCCATCCCCTCCGGCAGTTGATACGGGCGCTGGCTGCGGTGATGCTTCAGGTGGTTGGCCAGTCGATAGCCCAGATGCCAATTGATCGTAGCGGGTTGTCCCAAGCGGTTCTCCTTTCCCTCTTACTTAGCTTGTTTCCAGTTCAGAGGGGCTTGGGGGGCTTGATGGGTTTGGACCGGTCGCGCGGGGGGAAAACGTAGTTGGGGTCGCTCCAGTCATCTACGCCGACTCCATTTTCGGATTTGAAGAGGACTATGTCGATACCGGTTACCGGATTGGCCCAGGTGACTTGACGGCGGATGATTTCTTCTTTGGGCGGCGATGTTTCGCCGGCCGGTTGCGCGGGTTCCACCGGGGTTTGCGGCGCGGCTTTGGCGCGGACGGCCTTGATGCGCTCCAACTCTTTGTAGGCCTTGAAGTAAGAGCGTTCCAGACGGGTTTGAATCTGGGTTATCCGGTTTAGAATGATGGATTTCTGGCCGGCGTCTTTCGCTTCGAGGTAGCAGTCGGTTTCGAGTTTTTCGGCGCGCACCAGTTTCCACTTGGAGAGGACGGCCTGCTCGACCAGATCCTGTTCGGCGACGGTTTGAGGCTGGTACAGGTCCTGCAGTCCGGCGTGGACCTGGTTGAAGTCTTCCTGATTTTCGTTGGGCAAGACCGCCTTTTGCGAGCGGAGGCCGTGACGGAGGGCGTTCATGGATGATTTTGCCTTTCCTTCGGGAGTTTTGGGGCCGGTAGACTTCTTCGCATTGCGGCGGCTGGCCGCGATTCGGGCTTTTGTTGACATGGAGTTACACTTTTTTGAACAAACGAAGCTAGCTGCCGGCTGGAGGTGGCCTACGGGAGCGGGCTGCCTTCCGGTTTCACGCTAGCACGACGGTTTTGTGGGATGGCGGGACTCAGGCGAGGCGGGAGGGTGTATGTGATTGATTCGTTGAGGCTAGGGGTGGAGAGGGTTATGTTTGTGGGCGTGTGACCGATAAAGGTTTATTGGGCTTGCGGGCTACCGAGGTGCGTTTGCACCACTGTGCGCGAGCCGCGAGCCGCGAGCCGATGAAACCGATCGGTGAACTAAACCGCGGCACAGGGCCTGTTTCTTTTACTGGGTTTTGTTTCTCGTGGAGCAGCCGTTTCGCTCAGCCGCCGGGGAGTGGCCGGACCGCCATGTGAGCCTCGGCCCGAGGCCGAAGCTCTCGGATGGAGGAGGTAAGGCAGGTTTCCGGCCGGGAGAACGCGCGGATACAGGGCGCCATACCCGCATCGGGCGCTTCCAGGGACACTTCCGGGGGGCGTGCCACGGAGGAAAGCGAGAACTTGAGTCACTGCGGCAAGTGGACTCTCGTGAAGCCTAGAAAATCGGGTTCGTCAGAAGAATTCGTGGGTCGATTCCGGCTCGGGCAACTTGCCAAGTGAGTGATAGAGCGCAAGTTCGAGGCAGCGGAAGGTGCGGAAACCGTAGGATTTTCTCATGGTGACTTTAGCCTTGTTGTTCAGGCCCTCGACAACTCCGCTGGAAAGCAGCTTCTGAGCGCGGAAATAGTTGAGGATCAATTCGCGGTGCTGGCGGAGTGACCGGGCGATGTTTTTCATGGGCTCGATGCGCGAGCGCATCACTTGCCGACACCAGTCATCGAGGAACTTTCCGGCCCATGCGGGCGAGTTGTAATCCCAGAGCTGCTGAAAGGCTTCTTTAAGAAGGTAGGCACGTACGGTCCTCAGGTTGTAACGGAGCAGATCGCGCAACGGGAAGCGCTGTTCCGTCTTCAGATTCTCTTCGCGTTTGAGCAGCAGCCAGCGCGACTTCTTCAGCGCAGGCACGCCGCCCTCGGTCGCTATGCGGCGCGATTCTCCCGCTCGAATTTCGTCCAGTGCCTTGTTCATTTTCGCCACGATGTGAAAACGATCGAGGACGTGAAGCGCCTCGGAGCATTTCTCGCGAATGACTTTTAGGTAGGGTTCCCACATATCGGAGCAGACGAACACGATCTTCGAAGCCAGTTGGTCGCCGATGACGGTGAAAAATCCCCGAAAGGATTCGATGGTTCTTTCGCGGCCCACCCAAAGCAGGCGCGTGGCGTCGAGATCGATCTGATAAACCAGAGTCAAGTACTTGTGGCCCTTGGCATATTGGATCTCATCGACGCCGATCGCATCGATTTGGCCTAGCACCCGGTGCTCTAGCCCGAAGCTGACGACGTGTTCCACCGCGTCGAAGACCTTGTCCCAGGAGGTGCGAAAGGCCTCCGCCGTCTCTTTCCATGACAGTCGCCGCGCCCAACGGGCTAAGAAGAGCATGTAGGCTTTGGTCAGTGAGCGTTTGCCGTCGCCCCAGGGAACTTCTTCGACAGCCCAATGCCGCAGCGGCGACAGTTGACGCGCCGCATGGTGTACAGAAGGAAGACGAGAAACCCCCACAGGGGAATGAACTCAAAGCGCCGTTCGGCGAGCTGGTCGTAACCGGGCGCCGGCAAATGGCAGCGCGAGCAGACTGCGGCCGAACCCTTGCGCGGTCGCACGGCCACTTCGATACTCTTCTTGTCGGCACTGAAGTGGGCGTACTGGTAGACAAAACCTCGGAAACGATGGCAGCGGTTTAAGACGGTATTACCTCGGCATGGTCAAAGACGAAACCGAACTCGCCGCCCTGGAGGAACACATCCTGGCCTGCGGATCGTGTGCCGAACGGGCCGACCACTCCCAAGACTACGTGGATGCCATCCGTGCCGCCGCGATCCTCTTGGATTTGGATAGACCGCCGGATTCCTAGCCGGAACTACTCGATGTCCACCGGTCTCACTGCCGAGTATCGGCAGGTGGAATTGGGCGATCCTTGACGTTGCCTTCAACAGCTTGCCTAATTCCCGCTATGTTGTCGTTGATCCTCGACAACATCTGGTAGAATTTCCAGACGCAGAAAAGAGCGATTACGGAGGGAGCAATTAGGAAGAACAGTTGTAGTTCAATCCGTCCGATTGTTTCCATGGCGACTCCTTTATCCGTTTAACTGTAACCGAAGGCCCTGTCGAAGTATAGGGCGGTCCCCGGTGATCGGCTTGCCGGTCCGGGGAGGCCATCCGTGCCGTCATCCTCAGGGATTTGGATTGACCGCTGGATTCCCGTGGCCGGAACTAATTCGACCCCTCGGTCGGTGCCGGTGACGCCGGCCGATCCCGACGTTACCGAAATCCCGTCACCGGCCCCGAGTAGGCGGGCCGCTGGGAACCGCCATTTTGATCCATGGACCCGTCCCGCTCGTAGCAGAAACCCCTCATTTTGGAATCTTCTTCCAAGGTCGGGTTCCTGGAGGCAATCCCAATGAAGACGCAACCGATTCTGCTTTTGCCTCCATCCTGCACAATAACTCTTCGAGTTCAGCCCGTTTAAGAGTATGCATGTACGGCGGCTTGTCGCAACTCCGTGCCGAATCGAAATGTGGTCGTCGGGGTTCACTGGTCACGCAATACGCACGACGGACTTGCCAAGCGAGTAAATCAGCCGCTTGAAGTGGCAACACGAGTTTCTCATCACCATATTGGACGTTAGCTACACGGCCCGCAAATCGGTCGTGCTCAATCATTTGGTGATACATGTCCTCAGATCGTTTTTCCAGCCCGACTTGGCGGTCGAATACGAACTGGATTGGTTCGTCTTAAGATAGTGATCAGTTCCATGACGCGGAAGCGGGCGGCGGCGAATCTCTACGATAAACCGCTCCAGACCCGCGAGCCGCGGGATCGATAAACGCTACGCGACTACGCAGGATCTATCAGATAAGAGAGTTTCGTCCCAACTTTCTCGTGGACTACCCGGAGGGAGAATTTAATCGTCTCTGTGACCGGACGCATACGATGCCTTGGGCCCAGATGGCGCTTTCGACCGGAGTGAGCGCGATTCTGTTTCTCGCCGCGCTAAAGCTCGCGCGAACGCGGGAATACTGAACCGTGGCCACCCACGCGCCGCGTTCCCTTTGCACTTCGACAAGAGATCGTGTATGCTCCTTGTAGAAGCGAAAGGGGAGTGCATGCCCGACGCGCACCGTATCGACCTTCCACAGGGAACGCTGGATTTGCTCATCTTGCAGGCCCTTGCGCTGGAACCTCAGCATGGCTGGGCCATATCCGAGCGCGTCCAGCAAATTTCGAGCGACGTGCTGCGCATCCAGCAAGGCTCGCTCTATCCTGCCCTCCATCGCTTGCAGCGGCGCGGCTGGATCAAGGCCCGCTGGGGCGTTTCCGAAAACAATCGGCGCGCGAAATTCTACGAGCTGACAAAAAGCGGACGCAGGCAGCTCGAAGTCGAAAGGGACGCCTGGGTCAAACTGACGGCCGCGATGGCCCAGGTGCTTGGAACCGCCCGGGAGATTCCGGCATGCTGAGCGACCTTGTTTTTCGTCTCCGATCTCTGTTCCGCCGTAACACAGTAGAAGCGGAACTCGACGACGAGCTTCGCTTTCACTTCGAACAGCAGGTCGAAAAGTGCCTCCGTTCCGGTATGACGCGCGAGGAGGCGCGGCGGCAAGCTCGATTGTCAGTCGGCGGAATCGATCAAGTGAAGGAGGAATGCCGCGAGGAGCGCGGCGTGCAGCAAATGGAAAATCTGCTTCAGGATCTGCGATACGGCTGGCGCATGCTGGTCAAGAGGCCCGCATTCACGATCGTGGCGGTGCTGACGCTCGCTCTGGGAGTGGGGGCGAATACCGCCATTTTCAGCATCGTCAATGCCGTGTTGCTGCGTTCTCTGCCCTACCGCGATCCCGATCGCTTGGTACGAGTCTTCTTTAACGAGCCCGGCGTAGGATTGCGGGACGTTAGGTTTTCCAAGCCCGAACTGGATGACCTGCAGACGCGAGCGGGTGTATTTGAAGATGTGACCCCGATCTTTGAGGGTAGCGAGAATTTGACCGGCGCCGGACAGCCCGAGCGTGTCGAGGGGGTCAATGGCAGTTTTAGCTACTTTTCCATGCTGGGTGTGATCCCGCAAATTGGACGGTTGTATGGTCCGCAGGACTTCGCGCCTGGTTTCGCTCCAGAGGCCGTGATCAGCGATGGCCTGTGGCGCCGTGCCTATGGCGCCGATCCGAATGTTCTCGGCCGTACCATCCGGATCGACAATGATCCCCTTACAATTATTGGGGTTCTGCCACGCGGATTTCGCCATCCTGGACCGACGACTTCCGGCGACGCGGAAGTGTTTGGCGCCGGCGGATTCAGCGCAGATCCCTTTCCCCCGCCAATGCGTGGTACCCGGATTTTAGTACATGGAATCGGACGACTTAAGCCTGGCCTGACACTGGCGCAAGCTCAGTCGCGGCTCACTGCCATGGCTGCCCAATTACGCCACGACTTTCCCGCCGATTACCCGGCGCAGGCGCAATGGACAATTGAGATTCAACCATTGCAAGAAACTTTGGTGGGCAAGGTCCGGCCCATGCTGCTGGTGTTACTGGGTGCGGTAATCCTGATCGCTTTCATCGTATCGTTGAACATTGCCAATCTCCTCTTGGCGCGCGCTTCGGGGCGGCAACAAGAGATGGCGGTGCGGTTAGCGCTGGGGGCGAGCCGCGGCCGCATGGTGCGCCAGATGCTGACCGAGTCCATGCTGCTGTCGCTCATCGGCGGCGCCGCGGGAATCGCAACCGCAGTGGGTACTTTGGGTTTCATCCTGCGCTTTGTGCCATCGAACGTTCCCCGGCTCAACGAAGTACGAATCGACTGGGTGGTGCTGGCGTTCGCTCTGCTGATTTCCATTCTCACCGGCTTAGTGTTTGGACTTGCTCCAGCGCTTCATTCGGCAAAAGTCGCTCTCTCCTCGGCCATTCGTGAAGGCGGTCGAGGGTCCGGCTACAGCACTAAGACCGGCCGATTGCGGGATGTTCTAATCGTCTCCGAACTGGCGTTTGCCGTCATACTGATGGTCGGAGCCGGCTTGCTGCTGCGTACGCTGCGGGATCTGTTGCAGGAAAATCCAGGCTTTAATCCAACTCAAGTTGTCACGGCAAACACGTGGCTAGGAAATCCCAACGATCCGAAGATGGATCCGTATCTCGGTATTCCTGGTAAGGCCACCTTTGATCGTGAGTTGCTGCGGCGCATGAAGGCAATTCCGGGAGTGGAACTCGCCGCAATCACCTCAGCTCTACCGACCACCAATATCAACCCCAACGCGGTCGGTGGCTTAGCGAATGAAAGCTTAGCGATTGAAGATAGACCGGTCGAGTCCTCGCAGGATCTGCACGCCGAGAGAATTCGGATAAGCCCCGATTATTTTAAGGTGTTGCAGGCGACGCTCCTACGCGGCCGCTCATTCACCGAGGGCGATGAAGACGGCAAACCGCTGGTGGCCATCATTGATGAAACCACCGCTCGTAAGTATTGGCCGGATCGCGATCCGCTGGGCCGCCGAGTGCGAATCGGCAAAGACCCTACTAAGCCATGGACGACCATCGTGGGTATTGTTAAGGATATCAAGAGTGACGGTCTCGACATCGATGGCGTTCCCCACATCTACGTTTCGACCTATCAAGACCCCAGCAAGCAACTGAACGTGGTGTTGCGGACGTCTCTGCCCGCGACCCTGCTCGAACCACAGATTCGGCATGAAATCCAGAGCATTGATCCCGGCTTGCCGGTATTTCATGTTTCTTCTATGAACGACATCCTTGATCGGTCACTGGCTTCACGCCGTTTTTCTGCCGGTCTGGTGGGCGGATTTGCAGGCGTGGCGCTGGTCTTGGCTTCGATTGGAATTTACGGCTTGCTCGCCTTTATGGTTGGCCAGAGGTCACGCGAGATCGGCCTGCGCATGGCATTGGGGGCACGGCCCGCCGATATTCTGAAACTGATCGTGATCAAGGGGGTCGTTCTTGCCGGCGTCGGAATTATCGCCGGCGTAATCCTTTCCGCATCCACTGCCTCGATGATGGCGAGTTTGCTATACGGCGTTCGGCCGCATGATCCGGCGGTATTTGTGGTTGTACCTCTGCTCTTGTTTGCGGTCGCCGTGCTGGCCAGCTACGTTCCAGCCTGGCGCGCAACGAAGGTGGATTCCATGACTGCCCTTCGAGAGGTTTGAAATGCTGAGCGACCTTGTTTTTCGTCTCCGATCTCTGTTCCGCCGTAACACAGTAGAAGCGGAACTCGACGACGAGCTTCGCTTTCACTTCGAACAGCAGGTCGAAAAGTGCCTCCGTTCCGGTATGACGCGCGAGGAGGCGCGGCGGCAAGCTCGATTGTCAGTCGGCGGAATCGATCAAGTGAAGGAGGAATGCCGCGAGGAGCGCGGCGTGCAGCAAATGGAAAATCTGCTTCAGGATCTGCGATACGGCTGGCGCATGCTGGTCAAGAAGCCCGCATTCACGATCGTGGCGAATACCGCCATTTTCAGCATCGTCAACGCGGTGCTGCTGCGCTCTCTCCCGTTTCCCGAGCCTGACTGGTTGGTCAAGATCTTCTTCAATAACCCAGGAATGGGCATGCGTGGTGTGTTGTACTCGTTGCCCGAACTGGACGATCTCAGACATCGGTCGGGAGTGTTCGAGCACGTGACCGGCACCGAACGCGGCAGCGTGAATTGGGACGGGCGGAGTGAAGACGGAGCGTCTCGAGGCATTAACCGCGGGTAGCATTGATCTCGGTCATACGGGCGATTCGCCACCCCTGTTTGCCCAAGCCGGGGACATCCCATTCGTATACTTTGCCGCATCTCTCTAGCCCGGAAAGTTCGGCCATCTTTGGTAAAGCGCGAGTCGCAGATTCAACGGCCAGCCGATCTACCGGGGCGTCGAATTGGTTTCACCAAAGGAACAAGCGCGCGACTCACTGGCTAACAGTGTCGCAGAAACGCCGGAGATCACTTGTGGAGGAGGTAACCCAGCGCGGTTACAGCTTGGCGTCAATCGACGTAGAGTTCTCAAGCACAGCCGTACACGAGCGGTAACAGCATTTTTCGAAAGGATCGACATCTTCTGAGGCATAGATCCTCCCTGACGGCGTAGTGTTTACCGGAGAGGGCAAACTAGTTCGAAAGGCAACTGGCTACGAACAGGAAAAGCTGAAGCCGCGCTCCCACATCGGGTTCGCGGGCTGCGCAAGCCGAGCTTCCGGCGCCCATTGGAGCGTATCGGTGACCCACAGATTTCTCCGACGAGGCGGAAATCGAAGGTCTCAGGTTTGCCTTCTCCTCGCCGCTTCCGGGTTTTTCCGCAAAACGCCGAACTCGATCAGTCTCGTCTTCTCCGAGTGTAGTTCCAGTCCGAGCTTCTGCATCCGCTCCCGCAACTGCTCCAGGAAAGCTTCCGCTTCCTTCCGGTCCTCGAACCCCCTCGCGCCGTTTCCCGCCACTGGTTCACCCAGAGACCGAATAGGTTCGCCTTTCGAGGCTTCGTCAAACGGGTTACTCCGCTTCACGCTCGATTGGCTACATGTCGAACGGGCAATTTATACGGTAAGATCCTTTCATCTCACAAGAAGGGCCAGACTTCGCCTGGCGCACCCGATGAACGCCGATGGGTGCGCGAGATGAATGTGGAAGGGATGCGGTTTTTCTTTTTGTCCCCATTTACCGAGCGTAAATGATGTGCTCGGTTAGGAGAAGCGTAGCACACGATGGCTTTGGAAGCTGCGGCGGCAATACAGTACGTCGTTGCCAAGGCTCAGGACATTTAATCGGAGAGGAGTGCGGGGACGCTCCCTAACGGTCGCGGCTCGGCCGATTGGCGGACCCAACGCCGATAGTCCCACGCACCATTGGCCGGCGCCTGCGCTAAGCTAATGTTGTGCGACTCCTGGTAGTAGAAGACGAAAAGCGGATCGCGGACTTCCTTTGCCGGGGCCTGCAAGGCGCCGGCTACGCCGTGGATGCGGCCCCCAATGGCGGCACCGCGCTGGAGTTCGTGCATGCCACCGATTACGACCTGGTGATCCTGGATATTATGCTGCCGGATATAGACGGGCTCCAGGTGCTCGAAAAGATCCGCAGCCGCAAAGCCGGTCCGCCGGTTCTGATTCTGAGCGCGCGGGGGGCGCTCGACGACCGCGTGCGCGGGCTGGAGCAGGGGGCCGACGATTACCTGGTGAAACCCTTCGCTTTCGTCGAGCTGCTGGCGCGCGTACGCGCCCTGCTGCGGCGCGGGCAGCCCGCTCCCGAACGCCTGCAGGTGGCCGACCTGACTCTCGATTGCATCCGGCGCAAGGTCACGCGCGCCGCCGAACCCATCGACCTGGCCCCGAAGGAGTTCGGGATCCTCGAATACATGATGCGCAACAAAGGCCGCCCGCTGAGCCGCACCATGATCGTGGAGCACGTCTGGGACATGGATTACGACGGTCTCACGAACATCGTGGACGTGTATATCCGGCACCTGCGCAGCAAGATCGACGATCGGTATCCGCAGAAGCTCATTCAAACCGTGCGCGGGATCGGCTATATGATCGAAGCGCCCGATAAAGTGGCTGAAAAGCCGGCGGAGCAACCGGTGGAACGGCAGGTGTAGGGTGTCCGCGAAGCGTCACCTCACGCGCGGCTTGCGTTTCCGCCTCACCGCGGGATACGCGCTGTTGTTCGCGCTCCTGCTGGTAGGGACGGCGGCGCTTTTCCGCGAACGCCTGGCGTATACGCTGAACTCCGAAGCTCACGATCTGCTGGATCAGGAATGGGCGGCCATGAAGGGCTACCTGCACGTGGTCAGGGTTCCGGCGCATGGACACGGCGCCGAGCATGAACCGTGCGGTCCCTACAAGCCGGCCTGGGAATACGACAAGAACGATCCCGACGAAGACTTCGCGGTGGAGCGGCTGCGGCGAGTCTACGTACTGGCCGATGCCAAGGGTTGCGTGATGCAGTTCTCGACGATCTACGAGTCGCTGGGAATCGAACGGCCCAGGGAAATCGAGGCGGCGGTCAAGAGCGGCCAGCCGGTCTGGAAGCGCAAGGTGAGCCCGCACGGCATCCCGTATCTGGTGCGGGCGGGGGTGGTTTTCGAAGATAATCCGCACACCCCGTTCTACGTGGCGGTCGGGCGCCCCATGGACGAAGGCGAAAAGATTCTGAAGCGATACACCTGGATGTACGCCGGTTTAATCCCATTTTCGCTGCTGTGCGGGTGCCTGCTGGGATGGTATCTGACGGGGCGGGTGCTGCGGCCGGTGATGGAGGTTTCACAGACTGCGCAACGCATCACCGGATCTAATCTAAGCCTTCGTATCCCATCGCGTGGCGCTGGAGATGAGCTGGATTATCTCATCCTTACCTTTAACCGCATGATCGAGCGCCTGGAAAGCTCGTTCCAACAGATCCGGCAGTTTTCGACGGACGTTTCGCACGAGCTGCGCACCCCGATCACGGCCATTCGCGGGCAACTGGAAGTGGCGTTGTTCACGGCCAAAACCGTCAACCAATACCGCGACGCCACCCTGAATTCGCTGCAGGATATCGAGCGGCTTTCGCAGATCGTGCGCGCCTTGCTGCTGCTCTCGCAAGCCGAATCCGGCCAGCTCGCACTGCAGAAGACGCGCCTGGACCTGGCTGCGGTGGTGCGCGATATCGTGGATCAATTTCAGATCCCCGCGGAAGGCGCGCGCGTTGAACTTTCCGCCGACCTACCGGCGGAGTGCGCCGCCGAGGTGGATCGTGTGCAGATTGAGCGAATGCTTTCCAATCTGCTGTCTAATGCCCTGAAGTTTACGCCAGCGGAGGGACGGGTACACGTGGCGCTGCGGAGCTTGACGGATGCGATTGAGATTGAAGTGGAAGACAGCGGCTGCGGCATCCCGGCGGAGCACATCCCGCACATTTTCGAGCGCTTCTACCGTGTACCGGCACAGGAAACCTGCGCGAATCCGGAGCCAGGGCTGGGCCTCGGATTGAGCTTCGTAGCCTGGATCGCCAAAGCTCATGGGGGCACGATTCGCGTGGAGAGCGAGCCGGGCAAGGGCACGCGCTTTACGGTGACGCTGCCCCCGGCCGCCCTCCAGCCGATACCGCCGGAGCCCGCGCCGACCACGGCGGTACTGGGATGAATGAACTTTAATCCGAAGTTTACCCAGCCTTCATTCCTTTTTTTTAATCTAAGGAATGTGCGGTTCCTCTCCTGGTGCGCTATCGGTGTGTTTCTGGTCTTTGGGGGAGTGCATTCCGCGCGCAGCCAGGACCCGCCGCCCAACGTCCAGCCGCCCGCGGACCAATATTTTGCGGGCGTTGTGACGGGCCTGGCGGACGACAGCATCACGTTGACGCGCACGGTTCTGGGAAAAGCTACGGTACGCAGCTTTGCGATCACCGCCGAAACCATCTACCAGCCGGCGGGCGGCAAGCCCAAGCTGAAACAGAAGGTGACGGTGAAGTGGGTGACCGGGGATAACGGCGACCGCGCGGTGAAGATCATTCTGCGGGGATCGGTGCCGCCGCCCAAGAAGCCCTAGCGGCTACAACGCGTCCTCTTTGGCGATAATCTCCTTCATGATTTCCGACGTTCCCGCGCCGATGGTGTAGAGCCGCAGGTCGCGCCAATACCGGCTGATAGGGTACTCGGTGGTGTAGCCGAAGCCGCCGAAGATCTGCATGCAATCGTAACTCAGCCGCTGCGCCAGTTCGGAAGTGTAGAGCTTGGCCATGGTGATCTCGCGGACGGCCTTTTGCCCGCGATTGGTCAGGTCGAGGGCCCGGTAAACCAGCCAGCGCGCAGCCTCCACATTCGTGCGGTGCTCGGCGAACTTATGCCGCCAGACCTGGTAGCTGCCGATCGGGCTGCCGAATGCGTTGCGCTCTTTGCCATACTGGATGGCTAAGTCGAGACAGCGCGCCATGGAAGCCACCATCATCACGGCGGAAGCCAGCCGCTCGCCCTGGAAGTTGTGCATGATGTAGTAGAATCCGCGGTTCTTTTCGCCCAGGATGTAGCGCGCGGGAATGCGGCAGTCGTCGAAAAACAACTCCGCGGTGTCGGAGCAGAGATTGCCAACTTTCTTCAGCTTCTTGCCGACCGAGAAGCCGGGCGTGCGGGTCGGAAACAGGACCAAAGAGATGCCCTTTCGCCCGGGCTCTCCGGTGCGCACGGCGAGTACGATGAAATCGGCGCGCGATCCGTTGGTGATCCACAGCTTTTGCCCGGAAATCACCAACTCGTCTCCCTCGGCGCGGGCGGAAGTGCGCAAGGCGGCGACGTCCGAGCCACCTCCCGGCTCGCTGATGCCCAGCGCGCCGATCCACTCCCCGGCGATGGCCGGCCGCATGAATACTTCTTTGTGTTCCGGGGTGCCCAATTCGTTGACGATCGGAATGGTGAGCTCGCCTTGCACCATGAGACCCATGCCGGTGCCCGGACTATCGGCCCAGGCGATGGATTCGAGCGCCGCGGCGGTGGCCCACCAGTCGAGCCCACTGCCGCCCAGTTCGGTGGGAATGCGAATGCCGAAGAGTCCCAGATCGGCGGCCTTACGGAAGATCTCGCGGGGGAAGATGCCGGCTTCGTCCCATTCCTGGGCGAAGGGCGCGATTTCTTCGCGGCAAAAGCGCTTGACGGTTTGGCGGATCAGGTCGTGTTCGGCGGAGAACGGAGGATAGGCGGCGGGCGCCTCGGCGACCAATTCAGGAGTCATCGCGATATTGTACCCTACCGTTTTGACTCCTGTGCGCGTGCCCCCGCGCCGGTCACTCGACGTTTTGCATTATGGAACCGCTGCTTCCCGCTACGTTGGCGCTGCCGGCGTAAGTGGCTGTGACGGTTGTGGCGCCCGCGGGCAGCGTAGTGACGGCCAATTTCGCGGTTCCGTTGACTAGCGTGGCCGTACCCAGCGACGCGGAGCCCGCGCTGAACGTCACCGATCCGGTGGCGAAGGTGGTCGCGGACCTGACAATCGCGGTGAACGTGACTGACTCGCCGAGGGCCGCCGGATTGACTGATGAAACGATCTGGGTAGACGTGGCGGCTTGGTTCACGACCTGGTTCAGGGTGGCGGAAGTGCTCTTCGCGGACGAGGCGTCTCCGCTATATGCCGCCGTAATCGAATAAGCGCCGGCCCCGAGATTCAGCGTGGTCAGGGTGGCAGCCCCCTGTGGATTCAGCGTGGCGACACCCAGCACCGTCACGCCGTTCTTGAATGTAACGGTGCCGGTAGGCGTCGATCCAGTGGAGGTAACCATCACGCTAAACGTAATCGGTAGTCCGTAAGTTGCGGGATTGGCGCTCGTCGTCAAGAGGGTGGTGGTGGTGGCCTGGCTGATCGTCTGCCTGAAATCTCTGGACGTGCTGGTGGCAAATGACGAATCGCCGGCATAAGTTGCGGTAATTTCGTGGGTGCCGCTGGTAAGTGAGGACGTGGTCATAGCGGCCGCGCCTGCTTTGGTGTTTCCAGTGCCAATTTCGGTGCTCGAATCGTAGAAGGTGACCAGTTCGCCATCCGGTATGGAGCCGTACGCGGAAGTTACCGTAGCGGTGAAGGTAACCGGCTGTCCCACGGGCGCGGTCAACGCAGAGGAGGTGACCGTGGTGGTGGTCGGCGCGGTAGTCACCACCTGGCTCACGGCCGGGGAGGTGCTGGTGTGGTTGTTCGCGTCACCGGCGTAGACCGCGGTGATGGAGTCTGTGCCGGCGGCGGGGAAGGCATAGGTGAAAGTGGCTTTGCCGCGCGTGGGCGTGGCGCTTCCCAAGGTTTTCGATCCGTTCAGGAAGGACACCGCTCCCGTGATGGTACCGGAATACTGCGCGGTGACCGTGGCGGTGAATGTAACCGTCTGGCTCAACGAGGACGGGTTCGGAGTCGAAGTCAGGGTGGTTGTGGTGGTCAACTGATTTACGGTTTGAGTCAAGCTGCCGTTGCTGGCCGCGAAGTTGGCATCGCCCGTGTAGGAGGCCTCGAGCGGCAGGGAGCCGGTTGCCAGACTGGCTGGAGTATAGGAAGCGACCCCGTTCACGAGTCCGACGGATTGCATCACCGTAGCACCGTTCTTGAATAGGACCTTACCCGTCGGTGTCGCCGACCCGGAACCCGCGGCGACCGTAGCGGTAAGGATCACCGGCTGACCATAGATGGATGGATTGGCGCTCGATACCAGGGTAGTGACGCTGACGTTCAGACTCACTACCTGCCTCAACACCCTGGAGGTGCTGGCCTGATAGGTCGAGTCTCCCGCGTACGTCGCGGTGATGGAATGGGTTCCCACGGCGAGGGTAGAGATGACGAGGCTGGCGACTCCGCCCTTCGTCGTCCCCGTGCCGATGGCGGCCGACCCGTCATAAAAAGTGACCGTTTCGCCGTCTGGTATGGCGCCGGAAGTTGGTGTAACACCGGCAGTGAACGTGATCGCTTGCCCGGCGTACGCGGGCGAGCCGGATGAAGTGACGGTGGTGGTGGTTGCGATATTGCCTACCACCTGATTGAGAGCCGCCGAAGCGCTGCCGGTATTGTTTGTGTCGCCGGAGTACGTAGCAATCACCGGGTATGTGCCGGTGGCAGTGAAGGAGTATGTAATGGAAGCCTTGCCGGTACCGGCGGCCGGCAGGGCATCGCCAAGAGTCTTGGCGCCTTGCGTAAAGGTCACCGTTCCACCGAGTCTGCCGCTATACTGCCCGGTAACCGTGGCTGTGAGCGTCACTGTTTGGTTTACAGACGATGGGTTGGGCGAGGAAGTGAGCGTTGTAACGGTGGAACTGGTGTTCACCGTTTGTGTCACGGTAGCGGACGTACTGTTGGCAAAACTGGCGTCGCCGGTATAGGAAGCGGTCATCGAATATGAGCCGGCGCCCAGCGTGGACGTAGTATAGGAGCCGGTCCCGTTGCTCAGGGTGATGGAGTTAATGACCGTGCCGCCGTTCTTGAGGAGCACGGTGCCGGTGGGCGTGCCCGGACCCGATTGCGGCGCGACCGCGACGCTAAAGGTCACAGGCTGGCCGTATATCGATGGGTTCGCGCTGGAACTCAACGTGGTATTGGTAGGGCCGAGTTGCACGACCTGCTTGACCACTTTTGATGTGCTGCCCTGGTAAGTTGCATCACCGGCATAGGTGGCGGTTATCGAGTTGGTGGCCACGGGCAGCGAAGAAGTGGTCAACACAGCTACTCCGTTGGCGGTGGTCCCAGTACCCAGCGTGTTCGTTCCGTTATAGAAGGTCACGGTCTCGCCGTTCGGTATGGCGCCGGACGCAGGAGTGACGGTGGCCGTGAAAGTGACGGGCTGGTTCACGATCGAGGGTGAGCCGGACGACACCAGGCCGGTGGTCGTCGAGACACTCTGATTTCCGCTGACTACCTGGTTGAGCGCGGCGGACGTGCTGCCCTGGTAGCTGGGGCCGCCGAGATACACCGCGGTGATGGCGTAAGTGTTTGCCTTATTGAAGGTGTTCGAGAGGATCGCAACGCCGTTAACCAGCGTCGCGGTTCCCCACGTCACCGGCGATGTGCCCTGCATGAAAGCGACGGTACCGGTAACTACGCCGCCATATTGTCCGGTTACGGTGGCGGTGTAGGTGATGGGTTCGTTAGGGCTGGCCGGATTGGCGCTCGATACCAGAGCCGTCGTGCTCGCTTGGCTTACTGCCTCAGTCAACGCCGCAAAGCCCGGCGCAAAGTTGCTGTCGCCGTTATAAGTTGCCGTTATGGAATGCGTGCCGGCGGTCAACGACTTGGTTACGGCGGCGGTGCCATTGGCCAGTCTGATCGTTCCCAGGGAGGTGGTTCCGTCCATGAAGGTGACGGTTCCCGTGGGCGTGCCGCCGGTTCCCGCGACCGTGGCCGTGAAGGTCGCCGATTGATTGAACGGGGCGGGGTTCAGCGACGAGGTCAACGTCACCGGGGTCCCCACGATCTCACTCACGACAGCAGACGAACTGGCGGCATAGTTATTGTTGCCGGAATAGACCGCCTGCAAGGCCTGCGGACCGGGCGACGCAAATGCAGCGGTGTAGGCAGCCTGGCCGCTGGATAGGGCCACGGTAGCCAGCGCCGCGGCGCCATTGTAGAAAGTCATATTGCCGGTAGGCGCTCCGTTATTGAAGGCGGGCGTGACCGTGGCGGTCAGGAGCACGGCTTGATTGGCTGCCGCCGGATTTACAGATGAGGTCAACGATGTGGAACTCGCATATCGGTTGAAGCCGGAGGCAGTGTTCAGCGCTACACCGGCTACACCGTTGACGCAATTTCCCGAGCTGCTGCATTGGTTGATCACGGCCACGTCCGGTTGCCCATCCTGGTTGAAGTCACCGGCTGCGACGGAGGCGGTGAAGTCTCCTCCCGTGCCAAATGTGGCGGCCGGCTGAAATGTGCCATCGCCGTTACCGAGTAATAGACTCAACACGCCTGCGCTGCTGCCGCCGGCAGACGGCCCGTAGTTACCGACGGCCAGGTCGGGAATGCCGTCGCCATTGAAATCGGCTATCGCCACAGAGTTGGCGTAATTCCCCCCAGACCCGTAGCTGACGGGCGCTTGAAAAGTGCCGTCTCCATTTCCTAAAAGTACTCCCACCGCACCGCTCCCGGAACAAGTCAGGTTGGAATCGGAGGCGCAGCCGTTGATTACGGCCAAATCGGGCGCGCCATCTCCATTGAAGTCCGCCACGGCGAGGGCGTTGACGAAGGCCCCGCCGGATCCATAGATCGCCGCGGTTTGAAAGGAGCCGTTCCCATTTCCCAACAGGATGCTGACGGAGTCTTGGGTTCCGGAATTGGCTACCGCCAGATCCAGCGCGCCATCGCCGTTGAAATCGGCCGCCGCAAGGAACACGGCGGAGGGAGCCCCGGTGGAGTAGCTGACAGGCGCCTGGAAGGTGCCGTCGCCATTCCCCAACAGAATGGCGATGGTGCTGTTCGCGGTCTGGCTGGTCTGGTTCGCCACGGCCAGGTCGGGACTGCCGTCACCGTTGAAATCGCCGATCACCACAAAGTAGCTGCTGCCGGTTCCGGTCGAGTATGGCACGGGCGATTGGAAGGTGCCGTCTCCGTTGCCCAGCAGCACGCTGACCTGGCCGGTGCCGCAATTGACACTGGAGGCGCACTGAGAGGCGACCACTAAGTCCGGGATGCCATCTCCGTTAAGGTCGCCTACAGCCACCGACATCGGATTGAACGAACCCGTGGAATACATGACGGGCGCCCGCAGGCTGCCATCGCCGTTGCCGATCAGCACGGCCACGGAAGCGGCGTCACTGCCGCAAGAGGAGGCATTGCACGAAACCACAGCGAGATCCGGTATGCCATCGCCATTGAGGTCGGCCACCACCGACTGGCTGATTCCGGCACCGGCGGAGTAGCTTTGCGCCGCGCCGAACACCGTGCCGGCGGCATTCGGACGAACTCCGTGCGACGCATGAGTCTGGGCGCGCAATTCCCGTTTCTGAGCTATCCCCGCCGGAATAGTAGCCGCCAGGACCAGGAGTAGTGTGACAGCAGATAGTATGTGCGAGGTGTGTTTCATATTATTGCCTACGGCATAATTATAGTGATTAACCACTGGCCACCCGCAATTGTACTTCGGTTAGTACCCCTGAACCAAAAGTTAACTTGGATAGTTAACTCCCGCAACCCGATTAACACCGAACACGCCGCCCGGAAGCCCCATTTCCGGCGGATTTATAATTGGCGAATGGATCCTTTCCGCGTGGTCAAGCAGGCATGGAGTCCCGGGGATACGCGCGAGGTGGAAACATCGCGCATCGACCGGCAGATCGGAGTGGAATACGATTCCTACCGGCGCATTTATCTGGCGGATGGCCATGAGTGGATAGTGGCCGGCAAGATCGCCCGCGACGACGGCAAGACCTATTACATCCTCGAGTGCGTCTTGTGAAGCACGCCACCGGGATATTTCTGAAGGCACTTGGCGCCATTTACCTGATCGCGTTCGTATCGTTCGGCGTGCAGGCCGAAGGACTGATCGGATCGCAGGGCATCCTTCCGGTGGCAAAGTATCTGCATAGTATGCACCAGACGCTGGGGGCGGGCGCCTATTGGTACGCGCCCACCGTATTCTGGATCGATTCGAGCGACGCGGCCTTGCGCGTGGTGTGGATCGGGGGAGCGGCGCTGGCGATCGTCCTGATGCTCGGCTTCTTCCGCAGGGCGTGCCTGATCGCGCTGTTGATTCTGTATATTTCAATCTCAACCGCCGGTCAGGACTTCTGGTCGTTCCAGTGGGACATCCTGCTGACGGAGGCCGGCTTCCTGGCGATCTTCGCAGACGACTCCGCGGGGCGCGTGTGGCTGTTCCGGTGGCTGCTCTTCCGCCTGATGTGCATGTCCGGCCTGGTCAAGCTGCTGAGCGGCGACCCAACCTGGCGCGACCTGACAGCGCTCCATTATCACTACCTGACGCAGCCGCTACCCACGCCCCTGGCGTGGTACATGGACCAGCTCCCGCTGTGGTTTCAGAAGGCTTCCACGGCCGTCGTTTTCTTCGTCGAACTGCTGGTTCCTTTCCTGATCTTCGCGCCGCCGAAGCCGCGGCGCATTGCGGCGTGCCTGCTGATCGGGCTGCAAGTGCTGATTCTGCTGACCGGCAATTATACCTTCTTCAATCTGCTGGCCATCGCTCTATGCGTCTTCCTTTTCGCGGACCAACCGGGCGAAGCGCGGCCGGAAAGCCGTACTCACCGGGGCGTGACGGTGGCCCTGATGGTCTTCGTGCTCTCTACCAGCGGATTGCAGTTTCTGGAGACACTGCGTATGCCGCTGCCCGCACCGGCGCAAGGCTACCTGGCCTGGATCTCGCCGCTGCGATTGATTAATTCTTATGGCTTGTTCGCGGTGATGACGACCACGCGCCTGGAAATCGTGGTGGAGGGGTCGAACGATGGGACCACCTGGCTGGCGTATGAATTCCGCTACAAGCCGGGAGACGTCAGGCGCGCGCCGCCATGGGTAGCGCCCTATCAACCCCGGCTGGACTGGCAAATGTGGTTCGCGGCGCTGGGAAATGCGGGCGAGAATCCCTGGTTCTACAACTTCGCGGCACGGCTGATGCAGGGATCGGCTCCCGTACTTGGGCTGCTGAAGTACGACCCGTTCCCGGGGGGCCCGCCGCGGTATATACGCGCCATGGTGTATGACTATCGATTCACGGATTTCGCGGAGCGGAAGCGGACGGGCGCGTGGTGGAAGAGGGAAGAGAAAGGCACCTATTTGCCGCCCATCGCGCTGCGCATGCCGGCGAACTAAGTCCAGGGCTTGACTTCCCCGCCGAGGCCCTTATAGCCGTTCTTCATCCGTTCTTCCAGCTTGGCCCATACCGCCGGATCGCAGCCTTTCCATTCCGGGACCGCGGTGTTGCCGAGGTACGGCAGATCCGCTATGCCTACTTTGCTCGAATAGAAGCCGTTCAAGGTCAAGTCGCGGAAACGGCTGAAGAAGGCGGCCCAGCGGCCATCTTCGGGCGCGGCGCGCTCCGGCCAGGCGATGCGATCGAGAATCTGCTTCTGCCCATCCACGGCCGCGTCGGCAAAGGGCTTCTGGAAGAGCCGCGACGATTCGTGATCGAGCCACGCCAGGCCGCCCAGGATCGTGGCCGCCAGATCGTCATTGCCGTCCTGTTCCTTCCTGAAATTCAGCCAGTCGTCGATGAACTCGGGAACGCCCGCCTGCGTGGCGCTGCCGCTATGATCGTCGGCGGGCAGGATCAGATCGCAAAGCACGCGCACGGTATGCCATTCGTGGTCGTCGAATACTTTGCGCTGGTGTTGGCCAGGCTGGGTTTCGTGCGATTGCGCCGAACTCGCGCCCGCCGTCATGGCGGCCAACGCGGGCACCGATCCTACGATCTGGAACAAGTCGCGGCGGCTGACTCCGGATGGCTCTTTCATAAGTTCCTCTTCTTCACCTGGTCGGCGATGTATTCCGACGTCCGCCAACCCAGCGCGGAGATGGTCAGCGTCGGATTCTTGTCGGCGTTGCTGACAAAAGGCGCGGCATCGGTGACAAACAGGTTCTTGCAGTCCCACGCCTGACAGTATGGATTCAGCACCGAGCTCTTAGGATCGTCACCCATGCGAGCCGCGCCCACCTCGTGAATAATCGCGCCGCCGCGCGCGATCCCCCAGTTGTTTTCGGCGGTAGCGTCCGTGAAGTACTTGCCGCCGGCCGCGGTGATAATCTCCTTGAATGTGTCTTGCATATGTTTCGCCTGCAGGATTTCATCCTGGCTCCATTTGAAATGGAAGCGCAGCACGGGGATGCCCCACTGATCCACCCTTTGCGGATCCAGTTCGCAATAACTGTCCGCATTCGGAATCATTTCGCCGCGGCCGCTGAAACCCACCTGGGCGCCGTACATGCGGCGCACCTTGCGCTTGAGGTCGACGCCATAACCGCCGCCGAGGATGCGCTCGGAGCCGCCGAAATCGTCCGCGCCAGGCAGGCCCCGACCGCCGCCGAACTCGATGTGGTAGCCGCGGGCGAAGGGCATCTTGCCGGCCTTCTGGTCTTTGTAATGCCACCACGGCATGTACATATGCATGCCACCGACGCCATCTTCGTTGCGGGGGGGCAGATCTTCGAGGATCGGAAAATATCCATCGACATCCGATCCCACGGTGTCCATGAGGTAGCGCCCAACCAGTCCGCTGGAGTTCCCCAGTCCGTTCGGAAACTGGCTGCTTTTGGAATTGAGCAGGATGCGAGCCGTCTCGCAGCAACTGGCGGCCAGCACCACCACCCTGGCATTAACGGTGACTTCGCCGCGGGTCTTCTTGTCGATATAGGAGACGCCACGCGCCAGGCCATCCGGACCGACCACCACTTCGCGAGCCATGGCGCCGGTGCGCACTTCCAGATTGCCGGTCTTGATGGCGGGAAAGATATGCACACCCGGCGAGTTGAAGTTGGCGTTGACGCCGCAGGCGCGGCCGCACTGCGCGCAGTAATGGCAGGCGGTGCGCCCGTGGATGGACCGCGTGAGGATCGCCAAGCGCGACGGGATGCATGGAACACTCACCTTGTCGCAAGCCAGCTTCACGATCCGCTCGTAGCCGCGCGGCGCGGGCGCCGGCAGAAACTTCCCGTCGGGGGTGTTCTCGAGGCCTTCAGACGTGCCGAAAACGCCGATCAGTTCTTCCGCTTTGTCGTAGTAGGGCGCCAGGTCGTCGTACGTGATCGGCCAATCGAAGCCGCGGCCGTCCCGGCTGTACGGCTTGAAGTCGTAGGGACCCATGCGCAGGGAGATGCGGCCGTAATGATTGGTGCGGCCACCCAGCATGCGCGCGCGCCACCACATCCACTCGGTACCGGCGGCATTGGTGTAGGGTTCGCCCGGCACGTGCCAGCCGCCGAGCAGAGTCGCGTCGAAATAGCCGAAGGGTTTCTCTTTGGTGCCCGCCGCGCGATGCGGCGCGTTGTAGGGCCACTTGAACATATCCGACTGCTTGGTGCCGTCGTACCAGCCGCCGGCCTCCAGCATGCAGACCTTGGCGCCGGCCAAAGACAGCACGTGGGCGGCCACGCCGCCGCCGGCTCCGGAACCGACCACGATCACGTCGTATGTTTTAGGAGTTGCCTTCGCTTGCGCCATTTCGACCATTCTATCCTGTCAGGATGGGCGTGGGCCCGCGGAGGGCGAACTGAGGTTCGCCGCTGGCAGCGCGGAGCGAAGCCGGGCTTGACAGGTAGTGCCTGAAAGGTGCGTTGACGATTTTCGGGTAGTGCGCTATTTGTGTGTGCTCGGCCCACCCGTTCAATCTTTTACCGCAAAGAAGAGTGTTGTGATCCGCTCTCCAGTGAGCACCTGCATTCGGTATTTGCCAGGCGCTAGGCCGTCCGTCGAAAGCTCAAATCTGTATTGGCCACCGCCATGCTCGGCTGGTTGAAAAAAAAATACCGAATCTAGCGGCAGGTCCTTAATCTTAGTAGCCTGTTCGCCCCTCGCTTCTGGTGCGCTCCAAATGGACTCAGCCCGCACAATCTTGGGAACAGCCCCATGGCCGGGTTCTACCCGGAGTCGAAAAGAGAACGGCTTGCCCTGCTTTGTAGCGGAGTTCACGGGGTAGTCGCACACGACAATGGTCTGTGCCCCGCTGTCCGTCCTCAGCGGAAGCAGGGAAGCGCCGAATTTTCGCTGCTTACCCTTCGAGTCCACAAGGATAAAGTTCGCCTCCGTAACGTCCGCAACCGGAGAAGCTAACACGAACGTGAATGCCCTGCTCAGAAAACCTGGGGTCAGATCCAGTGTGTTTACCGTGTAAAACCCGCGCCCGACCCTTGAGACTTGAGTCAGTTGAGCGCCCGTACCGATCCCTCCCTCAGGCCCGCCCACCGTTTGGGGCTGCATCATTCCTCCGCCGATCAAGAGCACAAGGTTGATATCCCGGCCTCCATATTGCTTGTTGGCGCGGGCGGCACCGTTCCTGGTGGCCGACGAGGCTTCGAGAATGGCATGCAGCCGATTTGGGTTGAACATTGCGCGTGCCTCCGCGATCCCAAACGGCTTAAGCAGCAGCTTTGCTCGACATGCCTCAATGCAAATGAAAGCCCGGTCCGTCATGAATCGAACCGCCCGCCCGCTGGAAACGTCCACTAAAACCGATTCCGGCAGGCCCTCCCGATAGAGCTGGTCTGGCTTGTGCCAAGTCTGTCCATAGGCAATTAACGTTCGGAGATCATCATCAGACGTGTCTGCATCGCTGGGGAAAGCTGGAAGCCAGCAGGCGGCAAGTAGAAGTGAGGCGATCAGTAATCGTGCCATACCGGAAACGTTAGCAGGATTTATGCCGAAGTGGGTTGATTATTATGACCATCTTCGTGCAGCACATAAAGCAGCGCCGCGTGCAGCCCCAAGGCTATCGAGAAGAATGTTCTGTTTGTGCCATGCTCAACGCGCACGTTGATCAATTTATCCCTCCATTTTTCTAGGGCGCTGTCTACCGCGCCTCTAGGGCTGCTTCTATAAACGTCCTCATTGAATGACTCTCCATGGTCGATCAGGAACCGTAGCACATTAGACTCGGTGCAATTTGCTCCAGCTAGCAAATTACGCACGCGCTGCCTTGCATCAAGTTCGTGCTTGGATACGGCCGGTTCCTTCAGTAGGGTTTGAAGAGTGTCTATACTCGATTTGAGCGTTCCAATCGTTGACTCTCGGACGGAGATTGTATCGCGTAGCCCGGCATCCAACGCTTCCGCGCCGTTTCTGCGGGAAAGCAGATAGGTTCCAAGAATTGAAAGACTCAACCCAACGCCAGCGCTCTCAAGTAATTCAGCAAGAGAGAGCATTGAATGAAATCCTCGAATGATCTGAGGAATTATGGGAGCTGCCAATCCGGAGATGGTTCGAATAATGAGGGGTCCAGACCAGCACTTTACGAACTCTTGCCGACTTGCTCGATTTAGACGCTTGCCATATTCTTCCACGGTAGATAGCTTGCATTCGGGTACACGCTCCGCTTAAAATGAATTGGGAGCGCTAACCCAAGCTGAGATTCAAAGGCCCGCCGCCACAGCGGGCCTTCTCAATTTCACATCGTAGCACTACGCTGCCTCCAGCAATTCCCGCATGCTCCAAACATGATCCGTAACTCCGCTGCCATAGCCGGAGTCATGCGGAGCGTCTGGTGGCGGCGACAAAAGTTGTAATGGGCAAAATGTAGGGCGATGGCTGCGCGGTGGTTTTCCAACTTTTTGCTAAACCCGTTCGTCAAACGGGTGAACCGGCGCATGGACATGCGGAGCGTCAAGTTTTGCCGCTCGACATGGGAAGTACAGATCTTCGCCGGGTCGGGATTGCCGCTGACTGGGACTACCTCGATGCTGATGACTTCGGCGGGGCTATAGCGCTGTTCACCGTCACGCGGGGTGCCGTACACCTTGATGAGCTTCGCATAATCCACGCGCATTCCGAGACTGTATTCCACCGCATCCGGGTACGCGGCAAAACCATCGCTGGTAAGCTGAAAACGCCCGTCAGTGGCCTCGCGGAGCTTCTCGGTGAAGGCTAGGGTATCCCGGCTTGTGCGGCGTCCGCTGTGCCATGCCAGCACCAATTTGCTGTTGCGCTCAATCGCCACGAAGGTCCAATTGTCGCCGGTGGCCGGGTCATCCGCTACGGCCTTGTTCTTCTCCTTGGACTTGATGAATGACCATGCCTCATCGATCTGCACGTCCTTACGGTTGTGCGCATACCGCAACCTGGAAGAACAACAACACTGTGGGTACCAACGGTCCTACAACAGTGCGCCCTCTCTGCTACCCCAGTTTCTAAGGTAATAATCCCGGCCCCGCAACCCGTGGTGCTTGTGCGGCCCGAACAGTGAACGGACTGTTCATCACGTATATTCTGTTTTGGCTTCAACGCACTTTTCAGGCACTACCGCTTGACACAGTTGCGCGTCAACTGTACAGTGCAGATATAAATGAAGAGCTTCGAGAAGCGCGGCACGCCCAAGGCGGTGTTGCTCAGTATCCGGGACGTGCGGCTCGCTGCCCCAGAACCGGAAATCCTCAGGGTGCTCGGAGAGGAATCGCACCGTAAGGGCACGGACGCGCTCGACTCGCGCCAGATTGACGGGATCACAACCGCGCGCAAAAACCAAAACGGAAATGATCCCGCTTCGGCTGGTCATCGATACCAACATCCTCGTTTCGGCAGCCCTGAAACCGGACGGACTCCAGCGCACCATCCTCCTGCTTGCGATGACGAGGCCCGCCCGGCTCTATGTATCCGCCGCCATTCTCGCTGAGTACCGGGAAGTGCTCGCGCGTCCGGAATTCAAGACCGCAAGGGCCTTCGCCAGCAGTTCCTCGATCTCATTAAAAACCATGCTCAGGTCGTAAGCCCCACGCGCTTGCTCAACGTCGCGAAGGACCCGGACGACGACAAGTTCCTGGAATGCACCGATGCCGCCCGCGCCGATTATCTGGTGAGCGGCAACCAGCGGCACTTTCCGAAATTCTGGAAGAAGACGAAGGTGATCACGTCACGCGAGTTCATCGGCATCGTGGCGCCGCACTTGATGCCGTAACGCCGAAGGGGCGAGGGCGCACTGGTAGGGATGTCATTGCCAGAGGAAAAATCAGGCGCTGGGATGACGCCCAATCAGCATCGCGAAAGACATTTTGAGCTTTTAGACCTGCCAGAAGCTGAGTGTGCCAGGCGCCGGCGGCGTGCTCAATGCATCTTCAGTAGCCCGCGTTGCACCGCCGTAATCAGGAAACAATGTTGCTCCTGTCACGCCGTAGAGAGAGCACAGCTTCAGTGCGGCTGGAGCCTCGGTAATCGGCAACGTCACTTTCTTTAGTGGAGGAGGGATCGACTTCGCAGCAAAGTACAAATCCAATGCTGTCTCTCCCTCGAAGGGCCTCGCTCTACCCCCCTTCTGCTTCAATAGAGTAAACCGGCCCGATTGTGCCGCAAGGTACGCATTATTACCGCCCGGCGCCGTGACCACCTTCAACTCCGGGAATAGGCCTTCTCTTTCGATATCCAGAATCCAAACGGCAAGCCGGTCCGTGCTGGCATCAACCTTGTTTGCGAGTGCATCCGAAATAGCAAAATAGGCTGCTACATAGGCGCGGGTTGACCAATCCAGCAGGCGCGTCGGCAGACGGTGATGCTGTCCTAAGGCGAGCAGCGGGTACAAATCTGCGGGCGGCCAGTCTGACACCCGGCCACCCGGCCCTGCCGGGGCATTTTGGTTCAGGAACTTTTCCCGGAAAGCCGGTGAGTCATTGGGAATCGCAAGCCCAATCGAATCACACTGACGAACAAATGTTTCGAGGTATGCCCATTCCTTAAAAACCTGCATGTCTGAAGCCGCGGAAATGCCCCTTCGCAGAATGGAGGGCGTTAGATTCCAGCGGTGGTCAGCTTGGCCCCGGTAGAGGAGTTTGCAGGGCCTTGGAAAAAGCGGTCTTTCGGGGGAGAGCAAGTTCCAAAACTCGGCTGCTCTACTTGCGGGTATAACCTCAATGGTAGCTGTCAAATTTGGCACATCCTCGCGTACTCATCGAGCGAAGCGGTATCGGGCGCAGACCTGCGTGGTGCGGGCCGCTCGATCGCTATCAGGTGACAAGCGTCACCTCCTGGTAGGGTTCGCCCTTGTGGTGCCGGCTCACCTGGATCGTGACCTTTTGTTCAAGGGACTTCAGGAACGCGAACAGTCGCCCTTCGGCGAAGAGATGGTATTGACCATTCATCAGCCTGGATACTTCCGCCTGGTCCATGCCGAGCAACTCGGCGATTTCCCGCTGTTTAAGCTTCCTTGCCTTCAGGATCAGGCGGACGGTCAGCCCAAGCTGCGCGCGCGTGAGAAGTTCACCGGCGTCGTCGAGCCCCAGGCCGGCGAATACGTTGTCGCCGCCGATTTCGTATTCGGGATCTTTTTTCCGGGTCATTTCAGTTCCTCCATCTCCGCGGCTTGCCTGTAGACACCCGCCCGCCAATCTGAACTGCGTACACCGTCCGGTAGGCGTCGTACAGGGCTGACCCGATGCTTCTGCGAACCTCCGGCGGGAAGCTTTTGACCTGCTTTCGGGAATCGCCCAGCCATGCGACTGACCTTACTTGTTCTTCCAAGTGTCGTCCCATTGTATGAGGAATTACTCATAAAGGCAAAAAGCCTTGAGTGTAGTGCCCACCGAACGGCAAACTGAAGTTCGCCGCGGCACGCTGAAGCGCGCGCCACGTCGCCCCTGATAAACTAATACCGCATGCGAAAAATTGGACTTCTCTACGGCATGGAATCCACCTTCCCTCCCGCCCTGGTGGACCGCATCAATTCCCGTAACGTGGCGGATGTACACGCCGAAAGCGTTCTGGTGGGCGGCGTCGGCATGGCTCAGCCCAGCGGTTACCGGGTCATCGTGGACCGCATCTCACAGGACATTCCTTTTTACCGCTCGTATCTCAAGAACGCCGTCCTGGGCGGCACCATCGTGATCAACAATCCTTTCTGGTGGAGCGCCGACGATAAGTTCTTCAATTACGCGCTGGCCGAGCGCATCGGCGTGGCGGTGCCCCGCACGGTGCTGCTGCCGCACAAGCAGCACCCGCCTTCCACCACGGATCGCTCCATGCGCAATCTCCGATACCCGCTTAACTGGGACGAAATCTTCGATTATGTCGGCTTCCCCGCTTTCCTGAAGCCGCATGCGGGCGGCGGCTGGAAGAACGTATACAAAGTGGATAATCCGCAGGAGCTTTTCGCGGCGTACGATCAAACCGGCGATCTGTGCATGACCCTGCAGAAGGCCGTGGACTTTACCGATTACTTCCGCTGCTACGTGATCGGCCAGGAGAAAGTCTGGGTGATGCGTTACGACCCCAAGCAGCCGCACGCGGACCGCTACGTGAAAAATGCGCCGCCTATCGAACCCGCCATGTACGAACGGGTGGTGGGCGATGCGCTGAAACTTTGCCGGGCGCTGGGCTATGACATGAACACGGTGGAGTTCGCCGTGGAAAACGGCGTGCCTTATGCGATCGACTTCCTCAACCCCGCACCGGACGCCGATATTCAATCGGTCGGAGCGGAGAACTTCGAATGGGTGGTGGACGCCATCGCCGACCTGGCGATCCAGAAGGCCCTGAGCGACGATGTTCCGGCGCGCGAGTTTCGATGGTCCGCGTTCCTCTGAGCGCTGGTGAAGCACACTTTGCGCGCGCCACTATGAGATCTTGGCCAGGCGCTTATAGGCGCGCGTCGCCGCGTTCTGGAATTCCCAGGCCGGCTGCCCCGTGGGAGGCGTTCCGTTCCACTCCACCTGCCACGCGAAACCACGCAGGAGCGGGCGGGCGATAACGCCCAAAGCTTGCCCGGTGAACTCGGGAAACTGGCGGCAGGCTTCGGCGATGGCCAGGCGGCTCATTTCCGGGTCGATTTCGATCGGCTGCATCCGACCATCATACTGGTTATATGCAACAGTTTACACGGCCCCGGCCGCAACTTCCCCCTTGTGGTAATCATCTACACGATAGTACATTCTGTTATCCTGGATTCATACTTTGAGATCTAATCCGAACTTGCACGTTCTCTGTTTATTCGCTGCGTCCGCGGGGATGTTAAGCGCCGCGGCGCTGACCGGCCCGGACGCGGTGGTCGAAAACTATTGGGCTGCGTCCGAACACCAGGCGCACGCCATGCAAGGGTCGTCGATGGAAGTGGATATTGAAGCTTCCTTACCCAAACTGAAGAAACATGGCCGCTTGCACGGGCTGCGCCGCATCTCTCAACTGGGACGTGTGACCTACGAAGCCTTGCGCTTCGAAGGCGACGATTCGGTGAAGAACCATGTGATCGCCCGCTATCTATCCGCCGAGGCCGAGGCCCAGGCCGAGGGTTCTCCATCGCTGGCTGTCACACCGGCAAACTATAAGTTCAAGTACAAGGGCAGCAGGCAGGCCGGCGGCGAGGCGGTCGAGGTTTTTCAGGTGACGCCGCGGCACAAGGTGACGGGTCTTTTCAAGGGCGACATCTGGATCGACGCCAAGACATTTCTGTGCGTCCGCGAATCCGGCCGCCTGGTCAAGACTTCCTCCTTATTCGTAAAGAGCATCGAGTTTGTGAAAGAGTACGAAGTCCAAGATGGAATTTCGGTTCCGCGCCAGATCCATAGCATCGTGAATACCCGGCTGGTGGGTCCGGCGGAGCTGACCATCGATTACCGCAACGTATCGTTGCCGGAAGCCCTCAAGCGGGCAAGTTTACCAGCGCCTTCGGGCGCCGCGGACGTCCAAACGGATGTGGGCTATCAATAGCGTTTCGACCCACTCGAGCGATCATTCATGAAAACACTGTTTCTGAACCCTCCGTCCTTTGAAGGCTTCGATGGCGGCGCAAGTTCGCGCTGGCCGGCCACCCGCGAAATCGAGTCGTACTGGTATCCGGTGTGGCTCTGTTATCCGGCCGGCATGCTGCCCGACAGCAAGGTGGTGGATGCGCCCCCGCATAAGATCTCCATCGAGCAGACCGTCGCCATGGCCAACGACTTCGAGCTGCTGGTGCTTTTCACCTCCACGCCGGGCTTTCATGTCGATGTGAAGATGGCCGAGATGATGAAAGACTCCAACCCCAAGTTGAAGGTCGCTTTCGTCGGACCGCCCGTCACCGTGGAGCCGGAAAAATCTCTGCGCACCTCTCCGGCCATAGACTTCGTCGTGCGCCGCGAGTTCGATTACCAGATTGCCGATTACGCCAACGGCACGCCCGTGGAAGACCTGCCCGGCGTCAGCTTCCGCAAGAACGGACACATTGTCAATAACCCCGAGCGCGCGCCCATCGAGAATCTGGATGAGCTGCCCTGGGTCACCAAAGTCTACAAACGCGACCTCGACGTCAAGCGCTACAACGTCCCGTTCCTGCTGAATCCGTACATCTCCTTGTATACCTCGCGCGGATGCCCGGCGATGTGTACCTTCTGCCTTTGGCCGCAGACGCACTCCGGCCATCGCTGGCGGCTGCGCTCCACCGACGATATCGCGCGCGAGGTGGCATACGCCAAGGAAGCTTTCCCTTACGTCAAGGAGATCTTCTTCGACGACGACACCTTCAATTATCAGAAGGCCCGCACCATCGAGCTTTGCAAGAAACTGAAGCCGCTGAATTTCACCTGGTCGTGCACATCGCGCGTGACCACGGACTACGACACCCTGAAGGCCATGAAGGAATCGGGCTGCCGCCTCCTGATCGTGGGCTACGAATCCGGCGACCAGCAAATCCTGAAGAACATCAAGAAGGGCGCCACCATCGACATGGCGCTGCGCTTCACCGACAACTGCAAGAAGCTGGGCCTGGTGGTACACGGCGACTTCATCATCGGACTGCCCGGCGAGACGCGCGAAAGCATTCGCAAGACCATCGACTTCGCCAAGCGCCTGGATACCGAGACGATCCAGGTTTCGCTCGCGCACCCGTACCCCGGGACCGAGTTCTACGACTACGTCAAGAAGAACAACCTCATCACCATCGACGCCATGACCGATGAGACCGGACATCAGCTTCCCAATATCATTTATCCCGGCCTCGATCGCGGCGAACTGGTGGATTGGGTGGAACGATTCTACGGTGAATACTACTTCCGCCCGCGGGTGATCTGGCGTGTGGTGCGAAAGGCTATCTTCGATTCCACCGAGCGCAAGCGGCTTTCGAAGGAGGCCCACGAGTACATGGCTCTGCGCGCGAAGCGGAAGAAGTTTGTGGCTTCCGAGCGGAAGGCGAATGCCGTGGCCCCCGTTCCGGCCGGCAGCGGTGATTAGTCCGAGTGGGGCGGAAGCCCCTGTGCCGCTCGCGGCGGTGAATGTCCGCACGGCGCGTTTGCGCTTTAAGACGCGTCTCTTTACCGCCCTGGTGATTTTGAGCAGCGTGTCGGGCAATTTCTCGCTGAGTTGGGGCATGCGTGAGGTGGGACGTCTGATCTCCGCTTCGCCTATGGCTTACGTGCGGGCGGTTTTCAATCCCTGGGTGGCCTTGGGAATCTCGCTGCTGCTGGTCTGGCTCTTTGCGCAAATGGCGCTGCTGAGCTGGGCGGATTTGAGCTACGTCCTGCCGGTGACGTCCATCGGGTATGTGCTGTCGGCGCTGGCGGGCAAGATCTTCATGCACGAGCGGATCTCCGGCTGGCGATCGGCCGGGATCCTGTTGATCGTGGCCGGAGTGTTGCTTGTGGCGCGCACCGCTCCGCATCGTTCCGGAGTGGCATCATGAGATGGCTGCTGGTGGCATTGATCGCCGTGGCTACCACCGCCTCCGACGTGATGCAAGCCGCGGCCATGAAACGTCACGGCGAGATCCACGATTTCCGTCCCGGCGCGCTGGGACGCGTGTTTGCGCTGCTGGCGCGCAACCGGATGATCCTGGGCTCGGTGGCGGTGATGGCCGTTTCTTTCTTCGCATTTATCGCGCTTCTGTCGGTGGCCGACTTGAGCTTTGCAGTGCCGGCCACAGCCGCCAGCTACGTGCTCGAGACCATCCTGGCCAAGTACCTGCTGCACGAGCCGGTCAGCCTGGAGCGCTGGGCGGGCGCATCCCTGGTGGCATGCGGCGTGGCGCTCCTATCGCTGTGACTTCGCTCGCCGTATGGCTGTCGGTCCCCGCGCTGGCTTCGGCGGCCTACTGGCTGCTGGCGATTGCGGCCGCCATCCGATGGCGAGTGGCGTACCGCTCCGAACCGTGCGGTGAAGCCGCGTGCCCTGCGGTCTCCATCCTGAAGCCCGTGCATGGCCGCGACCCGCATTTCTACGAAGCCATCCGCTCCCACGCCGTCCAGGACTATCCGCAATATGAGATCCTCTTCGGCATCGGGCGCGCCAGCGACCCAGCCGCCGAGGATATCCGGCGCCTCATCGCCGAATTCCCGGAGCTCTCGATCCGCCTGATCGTGACTTCGACGCAAATGCCGAACGCCAAAGCCGGCGTCCTGGCCGATCTTGCCGCGGCGGCTCGTTACCCCCTCCTGCTGATCAACGACAGCGATATTAGAGTCGAGCCGGACTATCTGCGGCAAGTGACTGCGCTCCTCGAACGGCCCCGCGCCGGACTGGTCACCTGCCTCTACCGGGCGCAGTCTGAAAACCTGCCCGGCCGCTGGGAAGCGCTGGGAGTAGCTACCGAATTCGCCCCCAGCGTGCTGGTGGCGCGGATGCTCGGCTCGGTGGAATTCGCCCTCGGCTCCACCATGCTCCTGCGCGCCGGGGACCTCGGCCGCATCGGCGGTTTCGCGCCCATCGGCCGTTACCTGGCCGACGACTATCAGCTCGGGCTCGCCATCCGCCGGCTCGGCCTGCATGTGGTCTTCGCTCCGGCAGTGGTCGAAACACATTTGGGCGGCGGCAGTTGGGGCGAAGTCTGGCGTCATCAACTGCGCTGGTCGCGCGGCATCCGCGTATCGCGGCCCGGAGGTTATTTCGGATATCTGGTCACACACGCGACTTTTTGGTCGTTGTGCGCCATGGCCGCGGGGGCGTGGCAGGCGGGCGTGGCGGCCCTCGCCATCCGCCTGCTGGCGGGCATCGCGGTGGGCTGGGGCGTGCTGCGGGATCCCAATACGCTGCGCCGCGCCGCCTGGATTCCTTTACGCGATCTCTGGGGCTTCGCCATCTGGATCTGCGGCCTTTTCGGCAACACCGTCGAATGGCGGGGCCAGCGCATTCGCCTCTCGCCGGACGGCACCATCCTACCGGAGCAGTAGCTTCGCGCCTCATGTGGTATTATCTGTCGTATACGACGCGTCGTATGCGACGCATCAGGAAGGTGACATGCAAACCGAATGTTATCGTTATGCCGAATGGATCTGGATCGCGGTGGGCGCGGTCTGGTTGATCGGGGCCGTTTCGTCCAAGAAAACCGTGCGCCGCGAGAGCATCGGTTCGCGCGTGGTGCAACTCGCGTTCTTAGTCACGGCGGGCGCCTTGGTCTTCTGGGGGAAGTTGCCCGTGGGGCCGCTGGCCGGCCGGTTCGTGCCGGAGACTCCCGCCGTTGGGTGGACGGGCCTGGCCGTCACGGCGGCGGGCTGCGCCTTCGCCGTTTGGGCGCGCGTCCTGCTGGGAGGCAACTGGAGCGGCAGCGTGACCGTCAAGAAGGACCACCGCCTGATCCGCCGGGGGCCGTACGAGATCGTCCGCCATCCGATCTATTCCGGATTGTTGCTAGGCCTGCTCGGCACGGCGTTGACGGTGGGTGAATGGCGCGCCCTCGCCGGACTGGCGCTGGCATTCACGGGATGGTGGATGAAATCGCGTATCGAAGAATCCTTCATGGTGGATCAATTCGGGGCCGCGTACACCGGCTACCAGCGCGAGGTCAAAGCGCTCATTCCGTTCGTGCTGTAACTCTGGACAGGTATATGGCTAACGAAGAGCGGCTGACCCGAATGGCGCGAGAGATCGAAGAGCACCTGAGCGCGGTCCGCCAGATTCTGCGCCAGCCGGTCGATGCGGAGTTCGCCAGGGGAAACCTGACCGCGCCGCAACGCAGCGTAATGCAAGCCCTGTTTCATAGCGGCGGGCTGGGCCTGAAGGAGCTCAGCCGCCGCGTGGGACTGGCGCACAGCACGGTCTCCGGCATCGTGGATCGCCTGGAGCAGCGCGGCCTCGCGACGCGCCGGCCAGACCCGGCGGACGGCCGGACCCGCGTGATCGTGGTGTCGAAACAGGTCCAGGATTATATGCGGGGCACGCTGCCTGGCATTGCGCTCGATCCCATCTCCGCGGCTCTAGGCAAAGCCAAACCGGCGGAGCGCACGGCGATTCTGGAGGGGCTGCGCACACTGCGGCGCGCTGTGGAGGCGGCGGCCCGGCGCTGAAATTGTTATACTCGGGCTTCGGCTAAATACTATGGCGAATCCGAAGTATGCCGTCTCCGACAAGCCCGTTCCGATTTCCGAACTGGTCGCCACGCTGAGCGATGGGACCAAGGTGAAGCGCCGCGTCCCGCGCATGCGCGCCTGCAACGAGAAGGACGCCAAAGGAAAGCTCTGCGCGGGTCATCTGAAGCGCTGGTATTTCTTTGGCGACGAAGTGAAACAGAAATTCGGCGCGGAAGCGGAAGTGTATCGCTGCGAGCACTGCAAGACGCTTTATTTGCCGAATGCCGAAGAGGAGCCGCGCACAGGTACTTTGGCGTTTTAGTGTAGGCGGGCCCGCCAAAGATCGGGTCTGGAGACCCTCTGCAGGCGTGGACGCCTGCCCCACACTTAGGCGAAGATTTCGGCGAGCGGCACGACGATGGCGGGATCGTCCGTGCGCAGGATGCCGTCGTCCACAACGTGGGTGCCGGATGCGGTGTAGATGGCCGCGTCCCGCTCCCGCGGATCGACCACCCAAACGTAGCGGACCCCCATTCTGAGGTAATCGCCAACTTTTCGTTGGATGCGGCCCGCGCGGTCCTCCGGCGACAGGATTTCGATGCAGAGGAATGGCGGACCTGCGAACACCTGCTCTTCAGGTTCCCCAAGCGTCACACAGATATCCGGCACGCGATAGCGTGTCGCGGAAACGCGCACACGTTGCTCCACAAAAGCGTGCAACCCGCGGTAGTGCATTCGCAAATAAAGGTACAGGTTGCCTTGCGCCTTACTGTGGTCTTTTTCGCCCACGTTGCGCTCCTCCAGTTCGCCATCCACGTAATCGCAATCCGGTTCGTAGGAGGTGGATAGGTATTTCTCGATAGGGACGATCGTAGCGATACCCATGCGCTCATTATGCCACGCTCACGGCCGGGGCTCGCGCCTCGCGTTCGAGCTGCCTCCCTCTTCAATCCGCCCGCGCCCGGTTTTTCCGCGAAGGAATTCCGTGCGTGTGACAGTCGGCGCACTTCACGAAATGCACATTGTGCCGGCTGTCTTTGTTGAAGAACGTCGTATCCATCGTTTCCACGTCGCGCCCGCAGTTGGACAAGCGCGGGTGGCAGTTCGCACACGACGCGCGGGTGGTTTGGCGGTGCTTGTCGTGACAGGCCAGGCACGATAGTCCCTCGTGGACTCCCACGGGTGTGCGGTCGTCGCCGGAGCGCACCTGCAGGTTGGCCAGCGGCGCGTGGCACTGATAGCAGAGCGCCTGGCGCGGGTCCGGGCTGACCTTCACCGCCCGCCCGGCATCGATCATTCCGGGCAGCGGAAGCAGTCCAGCCGGCATCGCGACTCCGGTGCGGCGATCCCACAGCGCCAGCGACGGCGTCATCACGGCTTCCTGCCGCGGAACGCCGGCCCGATCCACATGCGGCTGCGACGGCTCGCCCGCCTGGTGGATCGCGTGACAGGCGAGGCATGGAATGGCCGGACGGCCGCCTATGGATGTATCCCGGAAAGCCCAGGGCCCGCGATTGTCGAGAGGCGTCACCAGATCGCGAATGCCGCCGGCATAGTGCATCCCGTGGCAGCGGAGGCAATCGTCCATCAGGCGCCGTTCGGTATTAGTTTTCCGGTCCAGGAAGACCGGCGCGTAATGGACCGCGTGCGGCCCGGCGGACCAGGAGGCGTACTCGCGCGCGTGGCACTTTTCGCAGCGCGCCAGCATGGCGAAAACATCCGTGGTGCGTAAGCTGGCGCGTTCGGCGACCTCGCCGAAGCTGTGGTCGAAGACGCGGTGCGCGTTGGTCATATGAAACTGCGCGTCGGTAGTGAGCGCGCTGCCGTGGCACTCCGCGCAGGTCACGTGGCGATGCGTGGAAGCCGCCCATTGCGCGACCGGCTGGGCCATTTCGTGACAGCGTGCGCAAGCGCCCGGCGCGCCCGCCTCGTACACAAAGCTGGCGGTCGGCACGGCCAGCAGTCCGGCGGCTAGCACCAGCCCGGCAATCGCGGCGATTTTCCCGATTTTCATGGCTTCCCTACCCCCGTGACCTTAAGCCGCTGGATGCGATGAACTCGCCCACGCGATAAGCGTTGGCCAGGATGGTCAGCACCGGGTTGAAGCCTCCGTTGGTCACATGCACGCTGCCATCGACAACGAACACGTTGTCCACTTCGTGTACGCGGCAGTGGCGGTCAACCACCGAGGTTTGGGGATCGTTGCCCATGCGGCAGGTGCCGGCCTGATGCTGGCCCGCGGATACCCCCTGCCCCGGCAGCATCAGCCACGTGCCTACCGCGCCCGATTCCTTCAGCCACGCGTCCGCGTGTGCGGCCATGGCCCGGCCGATTTCGAGGGTATGCGGATGCCGCGATCCCGAGAGGCGCGCCACCGGAAGGCCGAAGCGGTCGCGAACCCGCGGATCGAGTTGGACGCGCGATTCGAACGTGGGCATCTCCTGCGTGGGACCCATGACGCAAATCGTACGGCGATAGGCCTGCCGCATCCAGTCCTTAAAGGCCTGCCCCCAGCGCGGCACGCCGGGCGGACGTTTGCCGACGAATTGGTAAGGCAGCCGGATGAACTCATTGCACAAAGCTCCGCCGCCGCGCAGGCCGGGATTCCCGTGGTTGAAATCGCAGACGGCGATGGAAGCGCCAGGACCCAGGTCGTCGTAGGTGACCTGATCGAAGAGGCCGCATGCCCCCGTATAGGTGTGGCCTTGCAGGTTGCGGCCCACCCAATCGTGACGATTGCCCAGGCCGTTGGGAAACAGCCGGTGGGCCGAGTTCAGCAGCAGGCGCGCGGACTCGATTGCGCCGCAGGAAGAAACCACCACGCGGGCCGGTTGCTCGCAAGCCTTGCCCGATGCGTCGAAGTAGCGCACGCCGGTGGCGCGGCCGCTCTCGTCCAGCACGATGCGGCTGGTCATGCATTCGGTGCGCAACTCGAGGAGGCCGGTCTGCAGTGCGGTGGGCAGTACGGTATTCTGCGAGCCGGTCTTGGCATCCACTTCGCAGGCGAAGCCCACGCACCAGCGGCAGCGCATGCAGGCGGAGCGCCCGTTGTAGGGTACGGAGTTCCGCAGCATGGGGATATGGAAGGGATGCAGCCCCAGCCGCCGGGCGCCCCGATCCAGGATTTCGTGCTCGCGGCCCTGTGGGGAAACCGGCGGCATGGGGAGGGGCTTGCGGCGCGGCCCTTTGAAAGGGTTGTTCGAATCGTCGCCCGAGACGCCCATTTCCCATTCGGCACGCTCGTAATAGGGTTCCAGGTCTTCGTAGGCGATGGGCCAATCGGCCAGCGTGGAACCTTGCGGAGCGCCGTATGTGGAAGCCATGCGGAAGTCGTGCGGGTGGTAGCGCCAGGCCATCGCGCCGTAACTTAGCGTGCCGCCTCCGACGCAAGCCGCGTTATTCTGATAGCCGGATTCCGAAGGCGCTACGATCGATTCCGTGCCGTCAGGAGACACGGCCACGCGGGGATTGCCCTCATCGTCGGGACCGAAGGCATTGCCCAGGGTCGAATTCCGCTGATTGCGCAGATCGTCCTTCCGGCAGTCCCACGGGGTATACCATTTGCCGCGCTCGAGCAGCACGGTACGCCATCCGGCGGCCGTGAGTTGGCGCGCAATCACAGGTCCGGCGGCGCCGGCTCCCACGATGACCGCATCCACCAGGGGCAAAGGCATCAGCTTCGCCCCCGCACCGGCGCCGGCGGCACGCCGAGCATGCGCCAACTGACGAAGCCGGCGTTGCCGCCATGGCGCGGGTTGCCGTAGTAGCCTTGCAGGCTATGATCGAGCACCAGGTCGAAGGCTTTGCGGTGTTCACCCTTTTCAAACCGGTCGAGCAGGACGGTGCGGCGGGCCAACGGCAGAGATGCGAAAGGCGTGCGGTAGGCGCCCCGCGACGCGGTATCCATCGCGGCCAGGACTGAGGCGTAGGTTTTCCGGTGGCGCTTATATTTTCCGCAAAGCTGCGTGTCGATGAAGCGCACCACGCCGGCGCGCGCCGCGCCGGCATCGGCGTCTTCCGGGATGAGGCACTCGCACCAGGCCTCCAGCGTAGCGGCCTCTTCAGGGGTCAGCGCCCGCCACGGCGATTGCGGCCGGTGCGAGCAGGCAGCGGTACCGAGGGCCGCGGCCGCCAGAAACATGCGTCGGTTCATTCACCTCTATTATAGTGAATGAGATCCGTTACGCTTAAAATAGCGGGCCGAGTCAAAGAACTCAGCGGACGAACACTTGGGCAACGTTTGGCGACAGGCCGCTTACTGCGGTTCTACGCCCTGATTGAATTTCCGCAGAATTTCGAGGTAATTCTGGCGAGCCGCTTCCAGCAGTTCGGGCGCGGCTTCATGATATACCGTGGTGGCACGGCTCAGTTCGCTCAGAATTTCTAATCGGCCTTGCACTCTCACTTCAATTCCGATTTCCATGAGCGTTCTCCTCCCTGCTTTTTTAGTGTAACTCCCGCGTGAAACTTACGCGATAAGGGATGAGGGAGCCCATGTGCGTTAACTAACAAACCGGAAGTGGCATCCGGACTGCTACGATGTTACCGTCAAAGAACCGATAGCCGATCAACCGAGGAGATTGTGCCGAAATGCACGGATATCCGCGCCCGCAGTTCAAACGGGCGCATTGGATTAGCCTGGATGGCCCCTGGGATTTTTCACTCGATCCGGAGGCCACCTGGTCATCTCCGGACCAACCTCACTGGGATGCCCGGATTGAAGTGCCTTTCGCGCCGGAAACTCCGGCCAGTGGTATTAACCACCCCGGTTTCTACCGCGCCTGCTGGTATCGCCGCCAGTTTACGGCTCCCGAGTTAAAGACCTCCGAACGCCTGCTGCTTCATTTTGGCGCCGTCGACTATCATGCGAAAGTCTGGGTCAATGGCGAAATGGTGGCGACTCACGAAGGCGGCTATACGCCCTTCACCGCCGATATCACGGGGTCTTTGAAGCCGGACCGGGAACAGACTCTGGTAGTCTCCGCCGAGGATGACCCGGCTGAACTTTCCAAGCCGCGCGGCAAGCAGGACTGGCAGCTAAAGCCGCATTCCATCTGGTATCCCAGAACCACCGGAATCTGGCAGACGGTATGGCTCGAGTGCGTGAATGCCACGCATATCGGAGCGGCGCGCTGGACTCCCAACCTGGAGCGCTGGGAGATCGGGTTCGAAGCCTGGGTGAACGGACCCTCAAGTGACGAACTGCGATGCAACGTCAAATTGTTCGCGGGCGGGAAACTACTGGCGGACGATACATACACCGTCATCGCCGGAGAAGTACATCGCCGCATCGCCTTGTCGGACCCGGGCATCGACGACTATCGCAACGAGCTGCTCTGGAGTCCGGCTGCGCCCACTTTAATTCACGCCAAGCTTCGGCTGGAGGGGTCCGCAGGCGCACTGTACGACGAAATCGAGAGCTACACGGCACTCCGCTCGATCGGCACCGAGGGCGAGAAATTCACCTTGAACAGCCGGCCTTATCAACTGCGCATGGTGCTCGATCAGGGATACTGGCCCGAGAGCGGGCTCACCGCGCCGGACGACGACGCCTTCCGCCACGATATCGAACTGGCCAAAGCCATGGGATTCAATGGCGTGCGCAAGCATCAGAAGATCGAGAATCCGCGTTATCTGTATTGGGCGGACCGCCTCGGCCTGGTGGTGTGGGAAGAAATGCCCAGCGCCTACCGCTTCACGCGCCGTTCCATCCACCGGCTGATGCGCGAATGGTCCGAGGCCATCGCGCGGGACGGCAATCATCCCTGCATCGTCGCCTGGGTGCCTTTCAACGAGTCGTGGGGAGTGCCCGACCTGCCCAGCAGCCCCGCGCAACGGCATTACGTGCAGGCGTTGTATCATCTGACCAAAACCTTGGATCCCACCCGCCCGGTCGTCGGAAACGATGGTTGGGAGAGCATCGCCACCGATATCATCGGGATCCACGACTACGACTCGGACCCGGAGCGCATCGCGAAACGATACGGAGCGGAAGATATTCCCCGGCTCTTTAAACGCGAGCGTCCTGGAGGAAGAATCCTGGCATTGGACGCGCCGCCGCAAGACCAGCCGATCATGATCACGGAATTCGGTGGGATCGCCTACTCGCGCGAGCCGGGTGGAACCTGGGGATATGCGCGCGCCGAAGACCCGGAAGATTTCGGCAACAGGTATGCCCGCCTTCTGCAGGCCATTCGTTCCCTGCCCTCGCTGGCAGGTTTTTGCTATACGCAGTTCGCCGATACTTACCAGGAAGCCAACGGATTGCTTTACGCCGACCGCACCCCCAAATTGCCGCTGGAAGCCATTGCCCTGGCGACGCGCGGGCCGCAGACCCCGCGCGACTACCAACTGGAATGGGAGTGGCGCGAACGCCTGATGCACTCGCAGCGCAATCGATATAAGATTCCGCCCGAGGATCGCCAAACGACCAATGACCCCCAACGTTGACCCCTTGTTCCGCTCGTTTTGGATGGGCGGTTTCGAATGTTCCTGCCAGATCAATTCCGCCGGCGTACGTTTGGATATGACGGCCGCGCTGCAGCACGACGTATGCTGCGCCGCGGACTACCGCCGGCTGCGGGAAGTGGGCATCCTGGCCGCCCGGGACGGACTGCGATGGCATCTCATCGACCGCGGGGGAAGTTATGACTGGACATCCTGGCTGCCCATGCTATCCGCTATGCGCGAGGAAAAAGTACAGGTGGTGTGGGACCTGTTTCATTACGGATGGCCGGACGGCCTGGACATTTTTTCGCCGGAATTCGTGCGCCGGTTTGCGCGGTTTGCCGGGGAAGCGGCCCGCATGCACCGCGAACATAGCGACGAAATCCCGTTTTATTCACCGGTAAACGAGATCTCGTTCTTTACCTGGGCAGCCACGCGCGATCTGATGTTCCCGTACGCATATGGCCGCGATGGCGAACTGAAGCGGCAACTGGTGCGGGCGGCGATTGCAGCGATCGCCGGCATTCGCGAGGTGGATCCGCGGGCCCGGATCGTGGCGCCGGAACCGCTGATCCATAATGTCCCGCCGCGGTCGCAGCCGTGGAACGTGGGGCCTGCGCTGGCGCAGCGCAACAGCCAGTTTGAGGCCTGGGACATGCTCAGCGGACGGATCGCGCCCGAATTGGGCGGCGCCGGGCAATACCTGGATATCGTGGGGGTCAATTTCTACTCCGCGAACGAATGGGAGGTTCCGGGCGGGCGCAAGCTACATTGGGACGCGGGATCGGACGATCCGCGATGGATGCCGCTCAACCAGTTGCTGGCGGAAGTGCATGCCCGCTACCAGCGCCCGCTATTGATCGCGGAGACTGGCCACTACGGCATCGGCCGGGCACCCTGGCTCGACGAAGTTGCGGCCGAGATTCGATTGGCGCGTTCTAAAGGTGTGTGGTTGGAAGGCGCGTGTTTATATCCCATTCTCGACCGCTTCGATTGGGAAGATCGCAATCACTGGCATAACTGCGGCCTTTGGGATCTGCAACTGAACGGTGCGGGCCGTTACCGGCGTATTCTGAATCCGGAATATGCCCGAGCATTGCGCGACGCGCAACAACTGCTTCGATAATTCCACGCCGGACATAGGTGCATGCTCGCGCACAATGGCGCGCAATGTGCTCTTCTGCTCTGCGCGTCACCCGTACTGCTTCAAATCTAAGAGGAATGAATGCAATCCACATTCGGAATTGTTGTGCTTTCTCATTTGCGCTGGGACTTTGTTTACCAGAGACCGCAGCACTTATTAGCCAGGCTGGCAAAGTCTCACCGCGTGTTATTCGTTGAGGAGCCAATCGTTAGCGAATCGGCGCAGGAGAATTGGCAATTCCACGAGCCCTTGCCAAACCTCACGGTTTGCCGGCCTCTGACTTCCTCGTCCGCGCAGGGCTTCGAGGGGAAACAACTGGCACACCTGAAGCAAGAACTGCGCCGTCTGGTGGAAGGCGTGGGTATGGATGATTACATTCTATGGTTCTACACGCCCATGGCACTGCCTGTCGCGGAAGATCTGAAACCCGTGGCGGTGGTCTACGACTGCATGGACGAACTCTCCGCTTTCATGGGCGCCCCTCCCGCTCTGACCGGCCAGGAGGAAAGGCTGCTGGAGAAAGCCGATCTGGTCTTCACGGGCGGCCCGAGCCTGTATCGCGCGAAACAGAATCGCCACCCGCGTGTCTATTGTTTTCCGAGCAGCGTGGACGAACGGCATTTTGCGCAAGCGTCGAATGGCATCGGCGAGCCTGAGGATCAAGCGGCTCTGGCGCATCCGCGCCTGGGCTTCTGTGGAGTGATCGACGAACGGATGGATGCGCAACTTCTGAAAGCCGTAGCGGACGCGCATCCGGAATGGCAACTCGCCATGATTGGACCGATCGTGAAGATCGATCCCGCGACGCTGCCGCGCAATCCGAATATCCGGTATTTCGGGCAGCGGCCGTACTCCGAGCTGCCTTCTTATATGGCCGGATGGGATGTGTGCATCATGCCGTTTGCGCGAAATCGTTCCACGGAATTCATCAGCCCCACCAAGACGCTGGAGTACATGAGCGCCGGCAAACCGATCGTCAGTACGCCGATTACCGACGTTGCGGAGCCCTACGGCGACATCGTTTACCTGGGTGGAACGCCCGCGGAGTTTATAGCGGCTTGCGAACGGGCCCTGTCGGCCGGCGGGGAGGAACGCGAAGCGCGCCGGCGGCGGATGCGGGACGTTCTCGGCGGCACCTCGTGGGAGCTGAGCGCGAATCGCATGGAAGCCCTGATTGACGAAGTGGTGGAGGCAAAGCGTGGGCAGCGGACGCGGCGCCAATCCGCTCCCGTGCTCATTGCGGGCGCCGGTCCGACCGGCTTGAGCGCCGCCTATCACCTGGGCCAGGACGCGGTCCTGGTGGAGCAGAACGATCGGGTCGGAGGTTGGTGCCGCTCGATCGCCGTGAATGGCTTTACCTTCGACTACGCCGGCCACATCATGTTCTCGGGGGATCCTTACGTCCACCAGCTTTACAAGATGCTCCTTGGCGAGAACGTACACTGGCAGGACCGCGAAGCTTGGATCTACAGTAAGAGCGTCTACACCCGTTATCCGTTCCAGGCGTCGCTCTATGGATTACCGGCGGAAGTGATCAAAGAGTGCGTGGTGGGCGCGATCGAGGCGCGCTACGGCTCCCTGAAACCGCCGACCAATGGACATGCCAATGGGTCGGCGAACGGGCATGCGAATGGGCACGCGAACGGGCATGCTAACGGACACGCCGTGGCAACGGGCGCGGAGTGTAACCCTGGCATCAAGGACTGCTGCGCCGACGGCATTCTGGAATCGTCCGCTCCGTTGGGACTAAAACCGGACAGCTCCAGCGGAACCGAGCCGCGGAATTTCGAAGAATTCATCTACAAAGTCTGGGGCGCCGGAATCGCCAGGCACTTTGCGATTCCCTACAACCGCAAACTGTGGGCCGTGCCGCTGAGCGAAATGGAAACCTCCTGGCTGGGAGGGCGTGTGCCGCTACCCAATCTGGAAGAAATGATCGAAGGCGCGCTGCTTCCTTCGCCAAAGCCAATGGGGCCTAATGCGCGCTTCGGATATCCCCTGCGCGGCGGATTCCAGGCGCTCATGGATGCCTGGCTGCCGCACCTGCGGGGGGAAGTGCGAACCGGTTGCCGTATCACGCAGATCTCCCCCTCGCGCCATACGGCCACGCTGAGCGACGGCAGCACGCAGCATTATGAGCACTTGATCAGTACCATGCCGCTTCCCGTGCTGATCCGGCAGACCGGACAGGAGGCGCCCACCGCGGTGCGCGCCGCGGTTTCCCGTCTGCGCAACGTGGGCGTACGCTGCGTACATCTGGGCGTAGGGCGGGAGAGTTTGACCGAGAAACACTGGATCTATTATCCCGAGGACACGGTCTTTCACCGCATCTTCGTGCAGGGTAATGCCAGCCCTTACTGCAATCCCGCCGGAGGATTCGGGCTGACCTGCGAAATCACCTACTCGCCCTACAAACCGCTGCCATGCGACGGCCAGGATCTGGTGGATTTATGTATCGCGGACTGCCGGCGCGTCGGGCTGATTCGCGCGGACGATCCCATATGGGCTACCGCGCAATGCGACCTTCCATATGCCTATGTGGTCTACGATCACGGCCGCGCGGAAGCGGTGGCCAGGATTCGTGAATGGTTAGCCGGCTACGATATCCACCTGGCGGGCCGCTACAGCGAGTGGGAATATTACAACTCCGACCACGCGTTCCTGGCCGGCAAAAAGGCCGCCCAGCAAGTACGGGCGGCGCACACTGCGATGCCAGCGGCGCCCGCGGACGCCGGCGATCCTATGCAGTTCTCGTCTTCGGCCGTGAATTGAAGGCGGCTTCCGGGTGACACCTCGTTAGGTTTTTATCGGCGTCCATCGGTGTTCATCGGCGGCCAGATATGCTTTTCTTCCGGCGCCGACCGGAACATCAAAACCCGGTATTGGCCGCCGATGAACGCCGATGAACGCCGATAAAACAAGGCACTCGGCAGTTGGCCTGAAGCTGACGGCTCTCCACTTTTGTGTCCGCGCCCGCGGCTTCCGCGCCGCCTCTCGCGCGGGTAGTACGATGATACTCAGCGGATGAAGAATATCATCGTCGGTACGGCCGGCCATATCGACCACGGCAAGACCGCGCTGGTGAAAGCGCTCACCGGCATCGACGCCGACCGCCTGGAAGAGGAAAAGCGCCGCGGCATCACCATCGATATCGGATTCGCGCACCTGCAATTGACGGCCGATCTGCGTCTGGGCTTCGTGGACGTGCCCGGGCATGAGCGTTTTGTCAAGAACATGCTGGCCGGCGTAAGCGGCATCGATGTGGTGCTGTTCGTCATCGCGGCCGATGAATCCATCAAGCCGCAAACCCGCGAACACTTCGATATCTGCGCGCTGCTCGGAATCCCGCAGGGGGTGGTGGCGCTCACCAAGGCGGACCTGGTCGATCGGGATATCCTGGAACTGGTCCGGCTGGAGGTGGAGGAGTTCGTGGCGGGCAGGTTTCTGGAATCCGCGCCCGTGGTCGCAGTCAGTGCCGTTACTGGCGCCGGCCTCGACGATCTGCGCCGGGAGTTGGAGCGGGCCGCCCGCGCGGCGCCACCCAGGGGGGTGACCGGACACTTCCGCCTCCCGCTGGATCGCGCCTTCACGGTGAAAGGGTTCGGCACCGTGGTCACGGGAACCCTGATTTCGGGCAGTGTGGCCAGGGAACAGGAAGTGGAACTCTATCCTACGGGCCGGCGCTTGCGTGTGCGCGGCGTACAGGTTTACGGCCAACCCGCGGATCGGGCCATCGGCGGCCAGCGCACGGCGCTCAACCTGGCCGATATCGAACCCTCGGAAGTGGCCCGGGGGATGGTTTTGGCCGCGCCTGGGATCTTTCAGACCGTCACGCAGATCGACTGCGAACTGCAACTGCTGCCATCGGCCAAGCCGCTGAAGCATCGCGCGCCGGTGCATTTTCACGCAGGCACGGCGGAAATGGAGGCGCAGGTGCGGCTGCTGGACGGCTCGCCTGCGTTGCGGCCCGGCCAGCGGACATGGGCCCGCATCGTGCTGCGGGAGCCGGCGCTGCTGCTACCTGGAGACCGCTTTATCATCCGTATGTTTTCGCCGGTGGTGACGATCGGCGGCGGCGTGGTGCTCGATACCGGCGGCAGGCGGTATCGTAAGACCGACCACCCGGGAGTGAGCGAACGCCTGCGCGTGCTCGCGGAAGCGCCGGCCGCCGAGCGCATCGCGCTGCTGGTGCGCGAAGCGAAATACGGCATGGGAATGGCCGGCCTGGTCGCGCGCACCGGTCTTACGGAAGACGAAATCGCGATGGCGGCGGCGGAAGCGCCCGTCGTGGTCTTCAAACAACCGCATGCCTGGTTTGCGGATCGTGCCTGGTTCCATGCGGCGCGCGAGAAGCTGCTGGCCGCGGTGCGCGAGTTTCACCGCAAGAATCCGCTGCTTCCCGGTATTCCCAAACAAGATCTGCGCGGCCGCGAACTGCCGGATGCGCCCGCATTTCTGATGGATGCGATTCTGGCGCAGGAAAAACAGATGGTAGTCGAAGGCGAGAATGTCCGGCTGGCCAGCCACAAAGTCGTACTGAAGCAGGACGAGGAGCAGGCCCGCAGCGCTATCGAAGGCGCTTTCGAGCAGGCCGGGCTGGCGGTGCCCGGGCTGCCCGACGTGCTGGCGAAATCTGGCGTGGAGGCCGCGCGGGCCCGTTCTCTTCTGCAGATCCTGCTGCGCGAAAAGCGTCTGGTGCGCGTCAGCGAAGACCTGGTTTTCCACCGCACCGCCATGGAGAAATTGCGTTTCATGCTTGCCGCCCACAAGTCCGCGCGCTTCAACGTGGGTACGTTCAAGGATTGGACCGGCATCTCCCGTAAATACGCCATCCCGCTGCTGGAATACCTGGATCGCGAACGCGTGACACGCCGCGAGGGCGACGAGCGGCTGGTTTTGTGAAACTTGGGTCACGCCCGGAAAAGCGTGAGACAAATTCAGGAGCAGGCGGCGCATTGCGCGAAATACGCGCCGCCCGTCTCCTCTTCGGCGTTTGCAGAGGGCTCCGCTACGCGCTGGCGTGAAAGCCGAATTGGTTTATTTGTGCGAGTATATCACCGGCCGCGCGGGCGGCCAACATTTTTGGCGATTTTCTTATATGTTAGAGGTTAACTATGCAACCGACGCGACGAAATTTCGCCACCCTATCCGGCGCCGCAGCCCTGGGACTGGGGGCCAGAGGCGCCTCCTCCGCCGCACCGCCGCCCGCGGCCAATCCACGGGATTACTGCCGCTTCCCCGACACCTTCCTGTGGGGATGCGCCACCGCTTCCTACCAGGTGGAAGGCGCCGCCGAGGAGGACGGACGCAAACCCTCGGTCTGGGATACCTTTTCGCACCAACCCGGCAAGGTAGCCAAGGGCCAAACCGGCGATGTCTCGGTCGATCAATACCATCGCTTCCCGCAGGACATCCAGCTCATGAAGTCGCTGGGCGTGAAGGCCTACCGTTTCTCGATCGCCTGGCCGCGGGTCTTCCCGGATGGCTTCGGCCACCCCAACGAAAAGGGCATCGCCTATTACGATCGCCTGGTGGACGCACTGCTGGCCGCCGGCATCGAACCCTATGCCACACTCTTCCATTGGGACCTCCCGCAGGCCCTGCAGGACAAGTTCGGCGGATGGCAATCCCGCGAGACGTCCAAATATTTCGCCGAATACGCGGGTTATGCCGCGGGCCGGCTCTCGGATCGGGTTTCGCACTTCTTGACCATCAACGAGTTCTCCTGCTTCACCGATTTAGGCTATGCCTATGGCGTATTTGCGCCCGGTCTCAAGCTTCCGCCGAAGCAACGGAATCAGGTGCGGCACAACGCCGTCCTGGGCCACGGAATGGCTCTGCAGGCGATTCGCGCCGCCGCCCACCAACCGGTGCAGGCCGGCCTGGCCGAGAATCCCACAATGTGCGTTCCGGTGATGGAAACCGAGCCACACATCGCCGCGGCCCGCCGCGCCATGCGCCAGGTAAATGCCCCTTTCCTGACCGCGGTTCTGGAAGGCAAATACACGGATGAGTACCTGGCCGAAGAAGGCGCCAACGCGCCGGAATTCACGCCGGAGGATATGCGGTTAATCGGCGGGCGTCTCGATTTCGTGGGCATCAATTGCTACGCGCCCGCTTATTTCCGCGCCGCCGATAACCGCCAGGGATTCGCACCGGTGCCGAATCCGCCGTCCTATCCTCACATGGCGTCTCCGTGGCTCTTCATCGGGCCCCAAATTCTGTATTGGGGGCCTCGTCACTTAAAGGAAATCTGGAATGTGAACAACGTCCTGATCACCGAGAATGGCTGTTCGGCCGACGATAAAGTCGCCGCCGATGGACACATTTACGATACCGACCGCGTGATGTATCTGCGGAATCACTTCGTGCAGGCGCATCGCGCCGATTTCCGAAGGCTGGCCGCTGACCGGCTACTTTCTCTGGAGCCTGGTCGATAACTTCGAGTGGGCCGACGGCTACACAAAACGGTTCGGGATTTACTACGTAAACTACGAGACCCTGGAACGTACCGCCAAGCTCAGCGCGGACTATTATAAGGAAGTGATCGCGCGCCGCTCCGTAGTGTAAAGACATACAAAAGCCCTACAGGGTCGCACCCAAACTGCCGATCTAAGATACCGGGTGCATTCAATGCCGTTGGAATTGAATCCGGAGATCTACCGGTCGGTGCTGGAGAGTGTGCCGGTCGGCGTCTACCTGACCGATTTGAAGCGTCAGATCGCGTTTTGGAACACCACTGCCGAGAGAATTACGGGCTATCTCGGGCAGGAAGTTATCGGCCATTTCTGCCAGGACAATCTACTGATGCATTGCGACGAGAACCAGGCGCCGCTTTGCGGTTGTACCTGCCCACTGGCGCAGACCACGCAGGATGGCCGGTCGCGCGAAGCCAACGTATTCCTGCGGCACAAGGATGGGCAGCGGGTCCCCGTGCGGGTCCATGCCGTTGCGGTGCGCGACGAATTTGGGGTCATGATCGGCGCCGCCGAATTCTTCGAAGAGCGCTCGTTCCGGGCCGCCGAGATGCGGTGTCCGCACCTCCGCCCGGACGCTTCGCTCGATGAGGTGACCGAAATCCCCGATCGCCAGGCTCTGCTGGCGGGCCTGGGCGCCGCTTTGAAGGAATTTGCCACGGTCCAGGTACCCTTCGGCGTGCTCTCCATCGCGGTCGACAATCTGGATCATTTGCGCCGCGTAGATGGTTGCCAGGCGGTCAACGCGGTCTTTTATGCGGCGGCCCAGACTCTTTCAGGGGGTACACGGCCCGACGATTTGGTGGGGCGATGGCGGGAGGATCGCTTCGCCGCACTGGTGGCTTGCCCATCGGCCGAGGGATTGCGGAGTTGCGCCGACCGGCTGAAACGGCTGGTGGCGATCACCTCGGTGCCCTGGTGGGGAGATCGGCTATCGGTGACCGTATCCATGGGCGGTACGATGGCGCGCCCTGGCGACACCGTCGAGTCGCTTTTGGAGCGCGCCGAAGAAGCCCTGCTATCCGCCATCGTGGCAGGTGCGGACCCGGTGCCGGTGGTTTGAGGCCTATATCCCATGTTTTCGATTATTGGAATTTTAGTTGTCATTGGCGCGATCGTAGGCGGTTACCTCATGGAAAAAGGCAACCTGCACGTCCTGCTGCAGCCGGCCGAACTGGTGATCATCGCCGGCGCGGCGGCCGGCACGGTGCTGATCGCCAATCCGCCCTATATCCTGAAGCAGATTGTGGGCGGCTTCGGGGCGGTGTTTAAAGGATCCAGGTTCACGCGTCAACTCTACATCGATTCGCTCAAAATGCTCTTTGACCTGTTCAGCCGTTCCCGCCGGGAAGGCTTGACGGCCATTGAAGAAGATCTTGAACAGCCCGATAAGAGCAAGACTTTCACCGCCTATCCGGCGGTGGTGAAAGACCATCATGTCCTGGCATTCATCTGCGACACGCTGCGCACGGCTTCGAGCGGCGCCGTCGATCCATTCGACATCGACCAGATGATGGAGATGGATATGGAGGTGCACCACCATGCCTGCGCCCAGCCGGTGGCGGCGTTAAGCACGGTGGCGGACGCGCTGCCGGGCCTGGGAATCGTGGCGGCGGTGCTGGGCGTGGTGATCACCATGGGGGCTTTGGGCGGGCCGCCTGAAGAGATCGGGCATAAAGTGGCGGCAGCCCTGGTGGGCACCTTTCTCGGCATCCTGCTGTGCTACGGCTTTCTGGGGCCGATCGCGTCCAATATGGCCAAAGTCGCGGATGAAGAAGGCGCTTATTATCAGGTCCTGCGCGTGGCGATGGCCTCCTTTATCAAGGGCACCGCACCAATTCTGGCCGTGGAGATTGCGCGGCGCGCAACGCCCGGACAGGTCCGGCCGGGATTTCAGGAATTGGAAAAACTGTGCCGGAAGAAGGGTCCGGACGCAGTGGCCGCATAGAGGCACGCCCTTATGGCTCACGCGCGTCCCATTGTAATCATCAAGAAGAAAGTAAACCACGGCGGCCACCACGGGGGCGCCTGGAAGGTGGCCTACGCCGATTTCGTCACCGCCATGATGGCGTTATTCATCGTGCTGTGGCTGCTGAACAGCAGCAAGCAAATCCGGGAGGCGGTGGGCGGATACTTCAAGGATCCTACCGGGACTTCCAAGCTGGTCGGCAGCGGCAAGACCGGCGCGGGCGACAACTTCACGCTGACCAAAGACAACATGAACAAGCTGAAGGACGAGTTGCAGAAGGCCGTGCGCAAAGTCACCGACTTCGAGAAGCTGAAGAATCAGATCGAAATGACGGTGACTGCGGAAGGCTTGCGCATTGAGCTAATGGAAAGCGAGAAAGGGACCTTCTTCGACAGCGGCGTCGCGGAACCCAGTGCCGACGGCCGCCAGATTCTGATCATGCTGGCGCACGAGCTGGCCAAGTTGCCGAATACGCTCTCGATCGAAGGCCACACCGACGCCAAACCGTTCGCGGATAAAGGCAGTTATAGCAACTGGGAGCTCTCGGCGGACCGGGCCAATTCCGCGCGCCGAATGATGCAGGAAAATGGCGTGGGCCCGCACCAGGTCACGCAGGTACGCGGCTATGCCGATCAGCGCCTGCGCAAACCGAACGCGCCCGAAGACGCTTCGAACCGCCGTATCTCAGTGGTCGTGCAGTATCTGGAGAAGCCGGAAGCGGAAGAAAAGCCGCCGAACACGAAAGCGCCGCCTCCAACTCCAAAGAAGAAGTGAAGCCCGCCGGGAAGTTAATGCGCCGCGCCCGCGGCTTCCGCCACAACCGGCGCGTGCGCGCCTTCGGGCATAGGAGCCAGCATCTGCTCCTTGCGCATCACCAGCGTGGCCGTATTGAAGCTGGCGACTTCAAAGCCGTGCCCGTGCGTGATCGCGTCGGTAGGACAAGCTTCCACGCAATAACCGCAGAAAATGCAGCGGTTGTAGTCAATGTTGTAGACCTTGGCGTAACGTTCGCCGCCACTAATGCGGGTGCGATCGGTGTTTTCCGCCGCCTCAATGTAAATACAGTTCGAAGGGCAGGCCGCGGCGCACAGAAAACACGCCACGCATTTCTCCAGGCCATTTGCATCGCGCTGCAAAACGTGCACGCCGCGATAGCGTTCCTGCAATTTGGCCGGACCGTCCGGATAGTTCTCCGTCACCGTCGGAGACATCATCTCCTTGAAGGTGACCCCCATGCCTTTGGCGATTCCGGCCGCCGAACCCAGGATTTCCTCGAATGCATTCGCCATACGATTTCGTTCCGTTTGCCCGTTGCTCCCCCCGGGAGCCTAGTTCTTCGACCCTCAACCCGCCTTCCACTCCGGCACATTTTCTCCGGGCTGGAACGGATTCACTCCGGCTTGGCCGGCCAGCGCCACAAACTCCCGCTTGTTGAAACCCTCCAGGCTCCAGGCAATCGTACCATCGCGCTCCACCAGGAACAGCGACGGCACGTGCGACAGCCCGTACGCGTTGCTGGCCGGATAGCCGCTTTCGTCCGTATCCAGCAGCATAGGAAAGGTGATCCCGAACTCGGCGGCGAATTCCGCGGTGGTTTCGGCGTCGTCCTGCGAGACCCCGTATACTTCCAGCGAACCCGGCGTCCGCCCGCGATGCACCCGCTCCAGAAAGGGCAACGTCATCTGGCACACCGGACAACTGGCTTTGAAAAACGCCAGCAGCGCGGGCCCGCCCTGCAATAAGCCGGGGAGGTCCACCGTGCTTTGTCCGGCCGCTTTTTTCAGGCGCGCCAGATTGAAATCCGGTGCGCGGTGCCCGGCCCGCAGCGGTTCACTCTGTCTGGCTGCTCCCATGCCTCCAGTGTACCGTGCCGGACGCTTGGGCGGCGAATTCCGCCCGCTACTGCATCCGCCAGGTAGTGCAACTTCTGCCCGCATGTGACGACCGGGCGACACTGCCTCGCCAGAAAGCCACTGATAACAATAAGGCTAACCCGATGGAAGCCGGCATGCATTGCTTTGCGGCATGCAGGTTCCAAGGAGCGGCTTGCAATTGCCGGTCACGAAAATTACTGGACAGGGCCTAAAGTCCATCGCGATCCTGGTGGCTCTCCTTTGGACCTGCGCCATCGGCGAACGCCTGGTGGTCGGACGCGCCAATGCCGCTACCGCGCAGGTCATCCGCGCCATGCGGGAATTGCGTTTGAAGAATCGCCGCGAACCGGCCGCCGCCCCCGCACGCCCCGCCCATCGCCGCCTGCGCCCGGAAGCGGGCTAATTCGCCATTCATCGCCGCATCTCTTGTAAGATCAAGAGATAAGATCACAATGCGGCATATTACGGCGAAACTCTTACTCGGTATGGCTATCCTAATCGCCGCTGGATGCGGCTCGCACGAACGCAGCTTTTCGGACCTGGTCAACGAGTTCGTATACTCCACCTTGACCTTCTCGCCGGTCATGGCCACCGCGGCCGGATTGCACCAATACCAGGGGCGCAACCTCGATGAGCAACTCGACGACATGAGCCCAGCCGCCCTCGACCACCAGCGCGAGTTCTACCGGCGCTTCCGGGCAATTTTGCAAAACGAGGTGAAGCCCGCTTCCCTGCCCCCTGAATCCCGGGCGGATTTTCATATCATGCAGAACCAGGTGGCGCTGGCCTTGATGGATCTCGAGGAAACCCAGAGTTACCTGCACAACCCGACCACATACGTCGAAATGGTCGGTAACGCCCTTTTCACCCCGCTGACGCTCGAATACGCCCCACAGCCTGTGCGCATCCGCCATATCATCGCCCGGCTCGAAAAACTGCCCTTGCTCCTCGACCAGGCCCGCACGAATCTGATTTCGTCCCCGGACATCTGGAACCGCGTGGCGGCCGACGAAAACGAGGGGAATATCGAGCTGGTGGACAAGACCATCCGCGCCGTCGTGCCAGCCGACCAGAGAGCGGATTACGACCGCGTGGCCCGCGCGGCGCTGGACGCGTTGCGCGCCTTTCAGGACTACTTGCAGGGCAGCATGGCCCTGCGTAACGACTTTGACTGGCGCCTGGGACGCGACCGGTACACGCGCAAGTTCCGCTATTCCCTGGCTGTGGGCTCCGACCCTACCGACGTTCTGGAAGCCGCCGCGCGCAACCTGCAGGAGGTACGCGCCCGCATGCTGGCCTTGGCTCTCCCGCTGCATGCGCAGTATTTCCCGACCCATCCGGATCATGCCGATCTAGGCGGACCCGAGCGCGAGAACCTGGTGATCTCCGAGGTGCTCGATCACATCGCCGACCGGCACTCCACGCGCGCCGGTTTTATCGACGATGCCAGACGCGATCTGGATGAAGCCCGCGAGTTTGTGGCACAGAAACATCTGGTCACCCTACCGCCGCACGCGAACCTGCAGGTGATTCCCACGCCGGTCTTCATGCGCGGTATCTACGCGGTGGGCGGCTTCAATCCCGCGCCCGCGCTGCAGCCGCAGCTCGGCGCATTCTATTGGGTCACCCCCATACCCATAGAATGGGAGCATCCGCGCATCGAATCCAAGCTGCGTGAATATAACTTCTACAAGCTGAAACTGCTGACCCTGCACGAAGCCATTCCCGGCCACTACGTGCAGTTCGAGTACGCCAACGCCATCGAACCCGCATCCCGGCGACTGCTGCGCTCTCTTTACGGCAACACTCCCTACGTGGAAGGCTGGGCTGAATATGCCACGCAAACCATGCTGGACGAAGGATTTCTGGACAATTCGCCCGAACTGCGGCTCACCTTTCAAAAAGAAGATTTGCGCGTGATCGCCAACGCCATACTGGATATCCGGTTGCAAATGCTGAATATGTCGGATCAGGAGGCGCTGGATTTAATGGAGAAGGAAACCTTTCAGGAGCCCGAGGAAGCTACCGCGAAGCTACAGCGTGCCAAGCTGTCTTCGGCGCAGTTGCCGGCTTACTTCGTGGGATGGCGCGGTTGGCTGGCGGTACGCGAGCGGTACCAGCAGGCCAAAGGCTCCGCCTTCCGGCTGGCCGATTTTCACGATGCGGCTCTGAAGGAGGGCGCCGTACCCCTTCCGGAGCTTGCCCCCCTGCTGCATTGAATTTTATAATAGAGGCACAAGGGAAATTCACGCGGGATGCCAGAGAATCAGCCACCGCTTCCGCTCCAATCTTCGCCTGACGAAACGTCCACGCCCCGCGCGAGCGGGTTCAACCCAATATCCTGGATCCGCGATTTAGCTCTGTCGGTGCTGATCGCGGTGGTTCTCATCGTCTTCATTTATCAGCCGGTGAAAGTGGAGGGCACCAGCATGATGCCGGGGCTGCGCGACCAGGAACGTATCTTTATTAACAAGTTTACTTATCGCTTTGGCATCGGCACCATCGAGCGCGGCGATACCGTGGTTTTCTGGTTCCCCGGCGACCTTTCAAAATCCTATATCAAGCGCGTCATCGGGCTGCCGGGGGACGAGGTGGAAATCGATCGCGGAATTGTAATCGTGAACGGCAAGCCCCTGGTTGAGGATTACGTGCCTGAGAAATACCGCGACTACCAGTCGCGCCCGCCCGAGCGCATCGGACCCGATCAGTACTACGTGCTCGGGGATCATCGGGATTCATCGAACGATAGCCGTGCCTGGGGGACCGTACCGCGTCAGAATATTTACGGAAAAGCGGTTTTTGTTTATTGGCCTTTGGATAAAATGGGGCGGGTGCAGTAAGAACTTAGGTAAACCGGTAAAAAGCCGATATGTAGAAAATCCAGGGTAAAAAGTACCTATTTACCCTCAAACGGAGAAATCCTGGGCCGGCGCGGAGCGGCTCGTCAGGCCGCCGTAGCTGCCGTCATCGCCCGCGGCTGTTCCCGTTGGTCCCCACCCTTGCGCCCCGCCCAGTATCTTCGCATGCGCTCCGAAACCTCACGCCGTTCCTCTGGGCTCATGAACTTACGGCCTCGCCGGGGCGTTGCAAACGACACCGCGAAGGGAGTTTCCCCCAATTGTTCAAGAGAGGCGATTACCCGATCCAGCCTCGTCTTTTCTTCGTAGAGTTCAGCAATAGTCTTTCTCAAATCCATGCCCGATTTCATAGCAATCCGATTGCCGCATCACCCGCCTTCCTTAACGCCGCAGGAGCCATATCACTAAAGAAAGCACCACGCTGAGGAGGATACACGTAACAATTGGAAAGTAGAAACTGGCATGCTTGCCGCGCACGTAAATATCGCCCGGAAGACGGCCCAGGTGCACCGGTAGTTTCTCCCCGATGGTGAATAGCAGCCCCAGCACTACCAGGACTATGCCGAGGGCGATCAGCATGCGACCCACGCTCATGTTCACGATTGCCGTACTGACTGCCGGATGAATTCCACGATGGCGTCCAGCGACGCGCCCGGTTGAAATACGGCCGCCACTCCCCGGCGCTTGAGCGCTTCCGCGTCTTCGTCCGGAACGATGCCGCCGACGATCACTTTCACGTCCAGCATGTCCTTCTCGCGCAGCAGGTCCATCACCCGCGGCACGATGGCGTTGTGCGCGCCGGATAGGATCGACAGCCCGATCACCTGTACGTCTTCCTGCAGCGCCGCATTCACGATCATTTCCGGTGTCTGCCGCAGTCCCGTATAGATCACTTCCATGCCGGCATCCCGCAATGCCCGCGCGATCACCTTGGCGCCGCGATCATGGCCATCCAGCCCCGGCTTGGCCACCAGGACCCGTATCGGCGCTTGCATCGGCAATGCAATCGGTGGGTTCATCTAGATATGCGCCGTTTCCTGGTAGGCGCCGAAAACCTCGCGGAAAGCGTCGCAGATCTCGCCGAGGGTGGCGTAGGCGCGCACCGCATCCAGAATGAACGGCATGGTATTCTCGGTACCCTCGGCCGCCCGCCGCAAAGCGTCCAACGTCTTCCGCACGCGCCCATTATCACGCCGCGCGCGCAGTGCCGCCAGTTTCTTGACCTGATAGTCTTCCGCCGTCTGGTCGATCTGCAGCAGCTCGATGGGTTGATCGTCGGATTGGAACGCGTTCACCCCCACCACCAGCTTCTCCTTCGACTCCACCGCGCGTTGATACTGGTAGCTGGCGTTGGCGATCTCGCTCTGCGGGAAGCCTTTCTCGATGGCGGCAATCATGCCGCCCATCTCGTCGATGCGCCGGAAGTAATCTCCGGCGGCCTGTTCCATGTCCAGGGTCAACCGCTCCACGAAATAGCTGCCGCCCAGCGGGTCGGGCGTATTGGTCACGCCGCTCTCGTAGCCTAGAATCTGTTGCGTGCGCAGCGCGATGGTTACCGCCTGCTCGCTCGGCAGCGCATAAGCTTCGTCCAGCGAATTCGTGTGCAGGGACTGCGTGCCGCCCAGCACCGCCGCCAGCGCCTGGATGGCCGTGCGCACCACGTTGTTGTAGGGTTGCTGCCAGGTGAGCGAACAGCCTGCCGTCTGCGAATGGAAGCGCAACTTCAGGCTGCGCTCTTCCTTCGCGCCGAAGCGGTCGCGCATGGCGTAGGCCCATAGCTTGCGCGCCGCGCGATACTTCGCGATTTCTTCAAAAAAGTCGTTGTGCGCGTTGAAGAAGAAGCTCAAGCGGGGAGCGAATTCATCCACCTGCATGCCGCGCTCGAGCGCCCATTCCACGTATTCCATGCCGTCGCGCAAAGTGAATGCCAGCTCTTGCACGGCGGTCGAGCCGGCCTCCCGGATGTGGTATCCGCTGATCGAAATCGGATTGAATCGCGGCGTGTGCCGCGCCCCGAACTCGATGGTATCGGTGACCAGACGCATGGACGGCCGCGGTGGAAAGATGTATTCTTTCTGCGCAATGTACTCTTTCAGGATGTCGTTCTGCAGCGTGCCGGAAACCGCCTGCCAGTCCACCCCCCGTTGCTCTGCTACCGCCAGATACATGGCCCAAAGTACGGCCGCCGGCGAGTTGATCGTCATGGAAACCGTAACGTCAGCCAGCGGGATGCCGCGGAACAGGATTTCCATGTCTTCGAGCGACGAGATAGACGCCCCGCACTTCCCCACTTCGCCTTCCGCCAGCGCGTGGTCCGCGTCGTAGCCCATCAGGGTGGGCAGGTCGAACGCCACCGATAGGCCCGTTTGCCCCTGTTGCAGCAGATAGTGATAGCGGCGGTTGGTCTCCTCGGGCGTCGCGAAGCCGGAGAACTGCCGCATGGTCCAGAGGCGCCCGCGATACATGCTCTCGTGGATGCCGCGGGTGTACGGAAACTCACCGGGAACAGCCAGATCCCGCGCCACATCGAAATCCCGCAATTGCCCGGGACCGTAAAGGGGATCGATGGGCACCCCGCTGATGGTGGTGTACTGCTTCTCTGCGACAGCCATGTCCATATCTTAGCGAACTGGGCGGGCGGCTCACCAATATCGCGGCAATTCGCGGTGTACGGCGGGAACCGGTTTTTGCGCCAGTAGGAGCACCGCCTGGCCGTCCGTGGAAACGAGATCGTGCCCAGATTGAGCCATCTCTTCCGCCGTATCGCGCCACCCGGGCGGCAGCAGGAAGTCGCTCTCCGGCCGCGCCCGGGCGAGCTGCAGGATATCCTCTTTACCGCGCGCAATAATCACGCTTCCAATCGGTTGTTCGGACTGCACGCCCCAATCCGCGAGACGCTTGACATATTGGTTGCGCGCCTCTGTGTCAGTGAGTGACCCGGCCGTCAGGACGATGCCCAGATACCGGAAATGCCACGGAAAATTCTGCGGTCCGGCGGGATCGATAAAGCAGTACCGGACGTCCAATCCCGGCAGCGCCGAGCCGTATAGCCCATCGTCCGGCTGCACCAGGATCAGCCCGTTCCCCCGGTCCCGCTCGTAGTATTTCCGCAGGATCGCGACGGCCGGATTCGGCGCTTCGCGCCCGTAGGGCAGCCACCATGTGCCCGCGGACGCGACCTTGGCCGCGAATAGCAAGCATAATGCGATGCCCACTACGGCCCTCGCACGGGCGTTCGTCAGAGGCCCGTATTGGCTCGAAATCAGACATAACGGAGGCACCAGCGCGACGGCATAATGAACGCTGTGGTACTGGAAAAGAAGGAGCGCGGCGGCTTCCACCGCGATCCACGCCGCCAAAACAGCGGTGTGCGGCGATTTCCGCTGCCAGGCCGCTTTAACGAACCAGGGAACGGCCAACAGAACGAGCAGACAAAGCACCGGATCGGCCAGCCACAGCCTCCGCAGATAGAACATGGCCGCGCCGTCGTTCGAGACTTGGGATGGCGGGCGCACTCCGTAACTGAGGAGTTGATATTGGACGTAATCCGCCCAGAACCATTTCGCATGCACAATCAGTTGATAGACGTGCCACGGCGCGGCTAGTGCGCCGATCGCCAACAGGAGGCCCAGCAATCGCCGCCCCGTGGGCCGCTCGTCTTTCCGTGCCATCGCCCAATAAACCAGAAGCGCAAGCGGAGCGAGCAGGCCCGAAACGCTTTTCACCATGATCCCCAGCGCGCTCAGCAACGCAAACGCCCAGAAGGTTGACCGCTTGCATAGCTTAGGGTCGAAGGCCAGGCAGAACATGGCAGCCGTAAGAAATGCGGCGTGCAGGATGTCTGTCTGGCAGAGACGCGAAAACGTATGCCAGAACGGGTCCGATACGATCAGCAGCGCGGCGATCGCCCCTGCGCCCAGGCGTCTGGGCCAGGCGAATACCAGGGCGGCTCCCAGTGCGCCGGCCAGCAATGCAGGCAGGCGCAAGGCAAAGAGCGACATGCCCAAGACTTTCACCGAAATGCCCGCCAGCCACGGGAGCAAAGGCGGCTTGTACATCAGCAGGCGTCCCAGGTAGTGCGGCGTCAACCAATCGCCCGATCGCGCCATGTGCAGCGCGATATGCGTGTACAGGGCTTCGTCCTGTGCGCGAAACCGGCTGATAGGGTCCGGGATGGCATTGGCGATACTGGGCTTTTCGAATCCATAGCCCAGGATGACGAGGGCGGCCACAAACACGCAGGCTGCCACCCACAGTCTCCGAAAATGGGTCTGGCTGGCGTTCTTCCGGCATGCGTCACCAGCGGGCCGGGATGGCGGGCATGGGCTGCCTGCGCATGCGCCCCGCACGGCTGAGCAGAAAGACTCTGCCGGCGGAGTATCGAACCACTTCGTGCGTTTGCGCGATGCCGGGCAGGCCGGCTTCCCAACCGGACGGCATGTAGAAGTCGCTGCCGGGTCTGGCACGTACGATCTTTCCGATTTCCGCGGGACTCCGCAGCAGGATCAAGCTGCCCACAGGTTCCGTCGAATTCAAGCCCCACTGCCGGAGCGAGTTTTCAAATTCGGGCAGCAGGGCCGGCAGGTTCACGAACTGATCGGCGTTCAGAACCAGGCCGAGCTGCGCATAATACGGCGCCATACGGGCGGCCGTGCCGGATGGGTCGAGCAGGCAATAACGGACAGCAGGCAAAGGGAGAGTCGCGCTGTAGAAGTTATCGTCCCCTTCCACCGCGATCAGTTCGACGTCGCGGCCGAACCCATAATATTCCCGCATGGCTGCCGCGCCTTCCATGGGCGGAGTCGCCGGGCGCAACGACCACCATTGTCCGTGCGCCGCGGCCTTCGCCCCAAACAGCGCGAGCACCAGGATAAACGCCACTGCGGGACGTTGCAGGATGCCGGGTCCGCATAGCGCGCCGAGCACGCACAGCGCGGGCAACAGGAACACGATGTATGGCAGATTGCGCGTCTGGAAGATCAGCAGCGCCGCCGCTGCGACGATCGCCCAACAAAGCGCCAGCAACGCCGCAGGCTGCCGTCGCAGCGCTGAAAGGCGCAGCGCGCCAACCAAGCCGGCCAAGGCAAAAAGGCACAAGACTGGATCGAGGCGCACCAGGCGGCCGAGATAATACGCGGGCGACTGGGCAAAAATCGTGCCTGCCTGCGGGCGCAATCCAACTCCCCATAACTGCACTTGCACATAATCCGCCCAAAACCAGCGGGGATGAACGAGCGCCTGATAGATATGCCACGGGCTGACCACCGCGGCCGCCACCAGAAATGCCGCCGCCATCCGGGATAACGGAGGTCTCGATTCGCGCGGCAGCCAGAAGAAGTACAAAACAAGAGCGGCAAAAGGCAGAATGCCCGCCACGCTTTTGGCCAGAATAGCCGCGCCCCCGAGAACGCCGAATGCGACCGGCGTAAGGCGGCGTTCGAATCGCGGGTCGCAGGCCACCGCAGCCAAGGCCATGGCCGCGCAGGCCGCCGCCGGGACGTCCGTCAGGCAGACGCGCGAGAACATCTGCCAGAACGGCGTGAGCAGCAGGAAACCCGCGGCCAGCACCCCGGCGGCCAGGGAACGGGCCCGCGCGCACCACAGGAAAACAGCGCCGACTCCCGCCGCTCCGGAAAGTAGCGCGGGCAGGCGCACCGCAAAGAGGCTGAGTCCGCACGTTTGGATGGAGAGCGCGGAGAGCCAGATCAACAGGGGCGGTTTGAAGAGAAACAGGCGGCCCATCAGCCGGGGAGTCAGCCAATCGCCCGCGCGGACCATGCGCATGGCGGCATTCACGTGCAGAGCCTCGTCCTGAGCCCGGGTGCGCACGATGGGATCCAGATACGGCGCGGCGATGCCGTCGCGATCGATATCCCATGCCAGCACGGCGAATGCGATCAGGAAGACCGCGAAAGCCCAAAGCGCCGGGCGCGTTGTGTCGGATTCCATCCCCACAGCATGACCCTAGCACAGCACACGGCTGCGCCAGACTGGCGCCGGAATCGGCCGGGCCCCCCGTGCCCATTGAAATCTACAGCCCCGCAGTGCGACGATTGCTGAGGGATGCATTCCACGGATCGAGTGCTCGCGCTGGACTGGCTCAGGGGCCTGGGCGTCCTGATCATGCTGCAGGGGCACCTCTTCAATTCCTTCGCCCGCGCCGACCTGCACGATCACCCCGTTTATATCCTTTCCCAATTCATCGGGGGCTTACCCGCGCCCATCTTTCTGGTACTGGTAGGCGCCACGCTCGCATTCCGGCTGGATCGCGGCGATCGCGAGGGCCTGCTTCCCGCCGCCCGGCTGCGATCCGCACTGAAGCGCGCGGCTTTTCTGGCCGCCATCGCTTTCGCCTTTCGCTTCCAGTTGTGGCTCTTCGCTTGGGGCAACCCGTGGACGGAAATCGTCCGCGTGGACATCTTGAATTGCATGGCATTAGGCGTGGCGGTGCTCTCCCCAATCGCCCTCTTGACGCCTCGCCGGAGAATCACGTGGGGCGTCGCTGCGGGACTGGCAATCGCGGCCCTGGCGCCGGTGGTCTCGGCGCTGGATTGGTCGGCGGCTCCCTGGCTGATCCGCAATTACATCGTGCCCAATAAGGCTTTCTTCAGCTTTTTTCCGGATGCTTCCTACATCGCCTTCGGTATCAGCTTCGGTGCGCTGCTGCGTACGGCCGCGCCCGCCCGCGACCGGGTTATGCAATGGACGGCCTGCTTTGGGCTGGCCCTCATCCTGACGGCGCATTATTTTTCCAACCTGCCGTTTTCCATTTATCCGAATTCCGATTTCTGGCTCAATAGCCCCGGCCTGATTTTCATCCGCCTCGGCATCGTGCTGGTGCTGGCTGCGGCGGGCTTCGTCTGGACCGCCGGACAGCAGCCGGAACTTCTGGGCTTCATGCGCCGCCTAGGCACGAATTCGCTGTTGATCTATTGGGTACACGTGGAGCTGGTCTATGGGCGCTGGTTCTGGTTCGCCAAGGAACACCTGACCATCGGGCAATGCGCCGCGGCGAGCCTGCTGCTGATTGCGTTAATGTACGGGCTGGCCACGCTGAATCTTCCCACGCGCGTGAAGCAGCGTTTGCGGCGGATGCGCGCACCCGTGCCGGTGCCGGAGACCGCATGGCCCCGTTGACCGCCGCGCCGGCGCCCCATACCTCGTCGCCAACCCGTCCGCGCCGCCTGGAACTTGCGGCGTTGTTCGCGCTGGTGGCGGGCTTCGCCGCCATCCGGCTCTGGAACCTGACGGCCTTCTGTCTCGACTCCGACGAGATCTTCAGCCTGCTCTGCGCCCGTTACAAATTCGGCCACATGCTCGAATCCGTGCGGGCCGATGTAGTGCATCCGCCGTTTTCTTATCTCCTGCTTTGGCTGTGGGTCCGGATCGGCGGCGAATCGATGCCCTGGCTGCGCCTCTTGCCGTTTCTGCTCTCGATTCTGGCCCTGCCGCTGGCCTGGATTGTTTTCCGCCAGTTGCGGCTGAACACCCCGGCGCGCATCATCGCCCTGGCTCTGCTGGCCATCAACGACTACCAGGTGTTTCACGCCCGCTACGTGCGCATGTACGCGCTGTTCTTCCTGCTCAGCCTGGCCTCGGTGGCGCTGTTCAATCTCCTGCTCGAAAGCGCCACCCGCAGGCGGGTGATCGCGCTGACGGCGGTGAACCTGCTGCTGGTCTACACGCAGTATTTCGGCTGGATGGTGATCGGGATCGAGGGCCTGCACCTGCTCTGGATGGATCGCGGCAAACTGAAGCCCTTCCTGCTGGGCACGGGCGCGATCGCGCTGCTGTTTGCGCCCTGGGCCTACGCGGCGACCCTGGCGGCCATCGCCAAAGGCGGACTGGCGCCCAACCTGGGGTGGATCAGGCACCCGAAAATCGGCGACGTCTGGTGGTATTACGTAGGCTGCAACGGCCCGCTCTGGCCCGTGCCAATGGCTTCCGCCATGGTCTTCTTCCTGTTCGGCGCCATGGCGGCCGGGCTGTGGCGAGTCTTGCGCCAACCCGCCATCCCTTGCAATCGAGTCGCCTGCGCTTCGCCGCGTTGCTGGCTTTTCTGCCGCCCTACGCGACTTACCTGTTGAGTAACGCCCTGCGCAATTCCATTTGGGGTAACCGCCACTTAATTGTGTCCATGGTTCCCTATCTGGCGTTGCTGGCCATGGGATTGGTGGCGTTGCGGCCCAAGTGGGTCCGGCTCATGGTCATTTCGATCGCCGCTGTCTGGGGGCTTTTCGGTTTATACCGTGTGACTATGTATCCGGAGCTGAGGAATAACATGGACGTACTGACCGGCCAACTGATTGCGCTGAATGCGCGCGACGGCCCACACTCCGGACCGGTAACCGTCGAGTTTCTGGACCCGTATCTCGCGTTTCCGATGGGTTACTATCTGGAGTCGCATTACCATCGGAAGTGGAATCTGGAGAATGTCACGGGCGTAGATGCGATCTCCGGCGACCGGGTCTGGGTAGGATACAACCATAAGTCCTGGAAGCTTGCCCAGAGCCCCGAGGAGTTGCTGCGCCGGCGCGGCTACGAAATCGGCCCGGGCGTATGGGCGGGCGACCGTTGGGACCGCATCGGTGTGTTCCTGGCGTACCGCAAGGGCAGTTAGCCGTGCGCGAGATTTGCCCCCGCCCCTATAATGAAAGCTTATGTGTGGCATCGTCGGATACATCGGCAACCGGAAAGCGGTTCCCATCATACTGGAAGGCCTCAAGCGCCTGGAGTATCGCGGCTACGATTCGGCCGGTCTGGCGGTCTATTGCGACGACCAGCAACTCGCCGTCCGCCGCGCCTCCGGCAAGCTGCGCAATCTGGAGGAAGCCATCCGGCTGAGCCCCATCGACGGTTCGTTCGGAATCGGCCACACCCGTTGGGCGACGCACGGACGTCCCACCGAGGAAAACGCCCACCCGCACCGCGATTGCACGGGCGATATCGTCGTCGTACACAACGGCATCGTGGAGAATTACCTGGCCCTGAAGCGGCAGTTACAAGCCGAAGGCCACCAGTTCAAGACCCAGACCGACACCGAAATCATCGCCCACCTGGTGGAGAAGCACTTCCACGGCAACCTGGAAGAGGCGGTGCGCGCGGCAGTGAAGGAACTCGCCGGCGTGTTTGCGCTGGCCGTGATCGCGCGCACCGATCCAAACAAAATCGTGGCCGCGCGTTCCGGGCCGCCGGTGGTCATCGGGCTGGGCGATAACGAGTATTTCGTGGCGTCCGATGTGCCGGCCATCCTGCATCACACGCGCGACATGTTTTTCCTGGCGGATGGCGACATGGCGGTGCTCACGCCCGACGGCGTGCGGCTCAGCGATTTCGACGGCAATCCCGTGAACCGGCAGGTGTCCCACATCCTCTGGGATCCCATCATGGCCGAAAAGGGCGGCTACAAGCATTTCATGCTCAAGGAAATCTATGAGCAGCCGCGCGCCGTGCGGGATACCACGCTGGGCCGCGTGGGCCAGGAGACCGGCCAGGTTTTCCTCGACGAGATGGACATCACGCCGGCGGAATTCCGCGAATTCCGGCAGGTGAAGATCATCGCCTGCGGCACGAGCTGGCACGCCGCGCTGTGCGGCAAGTTCATGATCGAGAAACTGGCGCGCATGCCCGTGGAAGTGGATTACGGCAGCGAGTTCCGCTATCGCGATCCGCTGGTGGACGCGGGCACCCTTACGGTGGTGATTTCGCAATCCGGCGAGACCGCCGACACGCTGGCGGCGCAGCGCGAGGCCAAACAAAAAGGATCGAAAACCCTGGCCATCTGCAACGTGATCGGCTCCATGATCACGCGCGAGGCCGCCGGGGCCATTCTCACGCACGCCGGCCCGGAAATCGGCGTGGCATCCACCAAGGCGTTCACCTGCCAGTTGACCGCGCTTTTCATCCTGGCGATGTACCTGGGGCAGGCGCGCGGCGCGTTGGATGCGGCCGCATCGCGCGCGCTGGTGGAGGAATTGGTGCGCATCCCCGGCAAGCTGGAGACCGTGCTCTCGCAGGATGCGGTCTACGAGGACCTGGCGCGCAAGCTGTTCCGCGCCGGCGATTTTCTTTTCCTGGGACGCGGCGTGCACTTTCCCATCGCGCTCGAAGGCGCGCTGAAGCTGAAAGAGATTTCCTATATTCACGCGGAGGGCTATCCGGCGGGCGAGATGAAGCACGGGCCGAATGCGCTGATCGACGAAAATCTGCCGGTGGTGGTGCTGGCCACGCGCGATCCGGCCAGCGCCGAGAGCCGCGTCCTTTATGAAAAAACGCTTTCGAATATCCAGGAGGTGAAGGCCCGCGAGGGCACCGTGCTGGCGATTGCGACCGAAGGCGATGAAGACGCGCGCAAGACGGCCGACTACGTGATCGAGATCCCGCCCGCCAGCGAACTGCTGACGCCTATCCTCGAAATCGTGCCGCTGCAGCTTCTGGCCTATCACATCGCCGTGCGGCGCGGCTGCGACGTGGATCAGCCGCGCAACCTGGCCAAGAGCGTGACGGTGGAATGAACGGCGGCCTGTTGATGCTGGCGGGGCATGCCATCTACCAGGATGGCCGGTGGCATGGAGGGCATCAGAACGAAGACCGGCTCTACGAAAAGCACGTGCGCGATGCCTTCCGCATCTTCGCGGACGAAGGCTACCAGGCGCTGGCGCTGAGCGGCGGCCGTTCGCGCCCGCATCTTGCGGACCGGGTTTCGAACTCCGAAGCGGAAGGCATGCTGGAATACGCGCGCGCGGCGGGCCTGCCGTGCTCCCCGGAAACGGTGCTGCTGGAGCGCTACGGCCGAGACAGTTTCGAGAACCTGTTCTTCTCCATGCTGTGTTTCCATCGGCAATTCGGCGCGTGGCCTTCCCGCGTGGGCGCGGTGAGCTGGAAGTTCAAGGCGCTGCGCTTCTACCTGATCGCCTCCGGGCTGCGTTTGGAGGACGGGCGCTTCCGGTTCTTCGGCAGCGGCGATCCATCGGGCTTCGAGCAATTCGCCATCGCGAGTGTGCAGTATGACGGCATGATCGTGCGCGGCGGCGAGATCGTGGACCCTCTGCATCGCGACGCGCAATGGTTCGCGGCGAAACGCATGGGCCGCACGCCGCGCGAATTCGCGACGAATGCCGATTATTTGCGGCAAGTGAAGCGAGCGTACGGCGAAGCGGAGCTGATCGACTTAGTCGAATCCATCCAGCCCGGCCCCGCCTGGCGCGACATCCCCTGGCCCTGGTAACGAATCGTGGGGCAGGCGTCTACGCCTGCGCGGGCTCTCCAGAGCCCGCCCTTCCTTTCCCGTAAATCGAGTCCCCCACCCGCCGCATCCAAGCCAACTCATCCTCCCCCATCGGACCCCGCCGCAGCGCCTCCAGCGCATCCTCGAACTGCGCGGCATCCGCCGGTCCGGTCATGCACACATTCACCGCCGGCTGCGTCAGCACGAAGCGGTAGCAATCCGCCGCCGTGGGAACCTTTTCTCCCGGCGGGATGCGCTTATGCCCCAGCAACTGGCGCCAACTGGTGGCCGTGAACGAGACCAGCCCCGGCGGATTCCGCGTGAGCATCCCCGGAAAAACCTCCCGCTCCGCCCCGCGATGCACCGCGTTGTAACGCACGTGAAAGATATCGAATGCGGGATCGGCCGCCAGCCGCGCGATCAGCGGACGGTTATGCGTGGAGAGGGCCAGGTACCGCACCAGCCCGCGCTCGCGCAGCTTGCGGCAGGCATCCAGAACCCGCGGCGGCGGAGCGCCGCTCCACAAGCCGAGCAGCAGCACGTCGGTGTAGTCGAAGCGCAGCGCCCGCAGCGCGCGTTCCAGGCTGGGGCCGATCAGGGAAGCCACCCGTGAATACGATTGCGTCACCAGCAGGAAGCGGTCGCGGTGCGGGGCCAACGCGCGCAGGCCGTCGCCAAACGAATTGCGGCGGATGCTGCCCCAATAGAAATAATTCACGCCCTGCTCGAAGGCGCGTTCCACCGTGCTGCCGGGCGCGCCATAGCTGGACGCGATGCCGAGGCGGCCCACTGGGAGACCCGTGCGCCCAAGGGTGGCGCGATCGAATGACATAAGCTTGATTGTAGCCGTGAAGCGCGCCAGCCGGCCTTCGCGATCCCGCTACCAACGAGCCGGCGCCGTCTGCGTATATTTGACGCGGGCACTCCCCGTCCACCCGCGTCGGGAGCGCCATCCGGAAGAAGAGATGGCACGCTCCCGGCGGCGGCCCGCCGCGACTCTGGCCCTTACGAAGACGAACTGCGCCTCCGCTCTTCATCCCGGACACAACGAAAACCTATGTTATTGTTTCGTTCGTCTGCATGGTTGTTGTTGCGGTTCGAGAGGCGCAGGTTCCTCGAATTGTTGTTCCAGGCGCCCCCGCGAATCGTTTCAGACAGCACTCCCCTTCACCAGCGTGAATTGCGCAAATAACCGCTCCCGCAGGCGCCAGGTGTTCCCGGCGGCCGCGTGCCCAATCCACGAGTGAATTCTCGTTCGAATGTCCTCCCTGGTCGCCGCCCCCTCCCGGAAAGCACGTTCCATTTCGCGCAGCCGGCGGCGGAATCGCACCACGTTTTCCCGCACCAGGCGCGATTTTTCAGGAAAGAGCCGCCAGCCAAGGAACGTGACCCCCTCCGTGCAGCGATACACGCGGCTCTTGCGCTCGTGCACCAGCAAGCGGAGTTCGTCCAGAAACGTTTCGACCGCGCCTCGCATTTCAGCGAGCTCAGCCTTCGACTGGCTGAACAATAAAAAATCGTCCACGTACCGGATGTAGCATCCAGGCCGCAACTCGCGGTTCACATACTGGTCCAACGGATTCAAATAGACGTTGGCCAGGAACTGCGAGGTCTGATTTCCGAGCGGCAAGCCACGCCGCCGCTCCAAAGGCGAAAAGAGGTCGTCGCCGGGAAAATAATGGATGACTTGTTCGGGCTCGTCCCATCCGTCGATGATACATTGCGCGAGACGAAGCGTCGCCTGGCACTTGACAGTCTTCTCCAGCAGAGACTGGAGTATCGCGTGATCGATGGACGCGAAATATTTGCGGATGTCGCACTTCAGCACATAGGGAAAGCGTGCGGCCGCCCACTTGGCACGCTGCAGCGCCTTATGTGTTCCCTTCCCCACTCGGCACGCGTACGAATCCCTCGAAAAACGGCGCTCGAAGATCGGCTCCAGAACCTGTGTGAGCGCGTGATGCACGACGCGGTCCCGAAACGGCGCCGCCGAAATCAGGCGCGGCTTGGCTTGGTGTACCAGAAACTCGCGATAAGGTCCCGTGCGATAAGTGTCCGATTCCAGTTCGTGCCGCAGCGAGACCAGCTCGGATTCCACGTTCATGAGAAACGCCGCCACGTCCGGCCGTTTCCGCTTACCCAATGAGGCTCGCCGCACGGCTTCGTGCAAGTTCGCGAATGAGACCACGGTTTCCCACAGCCCGCCCACTCGCTTCATTCCGCCACCGCTCCCACGCTGGCCTTGCGCCATCCACCTACCATCCGTCCGATCTCTTCCACGCGCTCGGCGGCGTGGCCGTAGGAATCCACCGTAAGCAGGTTCAGATCCTTCGCCAGGCGCAGCAGGAAGCGCAGGCGGTTCAGCATCCCGTTCACTTCGCTCAAGATTCTGAATTTGTCGCGAGAGTAGGCCGCATCCACCAATCGCAGGAGCAAATCGAGAATGCCCTGCACCAGGCGGTCGCCTACGCTGAAGCGGTACGAGCGCGGAAAATTCTCTACCTTCCGAATCAGCCAGATACTGAGTTCGTAGGCCTTCTGCACGACAACAGGGAGGCCGGTGGGGGCAGTAGCCATAAAATTTTCCGCCGGGGCTCCGCCCCGGACCCCTTATCGTCTCGCACTCGCGCCAAAATGAAAAGGGAAAAAGCGAAAAAATTTAAAGGGAAAGCAATTCCCGGACACAACGAAAACCTATGACATCGTCTCGTCCGTCTGCATGGTCGCTGCTGCGGCTCGAGAGGCGCAGGTCCCTCGAATCGACGTACCCAGGCGCCCCCGCGAATCGATTTCCAATCCCCCGTCTCCGGACCTTTCGGATTCCGGGCACCGGTTTCCCGGTAATCGCCGAACCAATCCGCCGTCCACTCCCAGACATTTCCGGCAAGGTCGTGAACGTCCTGCGGCGTGGCGCCATCCGGGTACATTCCAACCGGAGTCGGTTGACCCGGCCCTCCCTCAAAATAATTCGCACGGTACACGTCCGGGGCGTCGTCGCCCCATGGATAGCGCGCTCCCTCACGCCCGCCGCGCGCCACGCATTCCCACTCGGATTCGGTGGGTAGACGGCCTTCCGCCCAGGCGCAATAGGCGGCCGCCTCATACCAGCTCACCTCCACCACCGGCCTGTTTGGATAGCGGAGCTGCCGCTGCCAGTGTTCGGGACTAGCGGACGCTCCGTATCCGCCAGCCTTCCAGAACCTTTCCTTCGCATACCCGCCGCCGGCGATAAAGCGCTGATATTCGGCCACCGTCACCGGGTAACGGCCGACAAAGAACGGGGAAAGTTCCACCTGATGAACCGGCGCCTCGCCATCATACGCTTCGGGGTCATAGTTTCTTCCCTGCGGATCCAATTTTTGCGCACCCATCCAAAATGTGCCGCCATCCACGCGCACCCAGTTATCCCGCGCCAACCGGGGATCGCCTGCCTGGCCCAGCGCCTCGGCCGCCTCCAGCCGCGTCCGAAAGTCGATTTCCCGCGCCGCTTTGGCATCGAAGATCTCGACCATGCGGTCCAGGTTCTCCCGATAGCGCGGATCCGCGGTGCGATAGTTGCGCGATTGCAGATCCTGCAGAATGCGTCCGATCAGCCCCACGGCGCGGGCCCGCGCGGCCAACGGAGCATCGCCTCCCGGCGCGTCCAGGATGCCTTTCAGAAAAACATCGATGCGCTCCGTACCCTGCCCGCACAGGATTCCGGCCAGCAGCAGGACAGTCTCCCGCCACTCCGGCAAGTACACCTTGCCTTCGCCAAATAGTAGTTGCGGCCGGTCCTTATCCCGGGACGCCAGGGCTCCGGCCGCCAAGTGCTCCTGAAAAGTGAGATGCCAGAAGCGCAGTTTGTTGCCGCGGCTTACCAGGATGCCGCTATCGGTTTCCTCCTCGTCCAGGAAGCGTTCAGCAGCCGCGAACTGCTCCTCGTCTGGAACGCCGCGAAACCTGGGCGCCAGGGTCTGGGCTGCCTCGAAGCGGGTGACTTCCACCTGTTTGCCCCGGGCATCGGTGAGCATGCTGTAGGCCAGGTGCTGCATCAGTTCCAGGCACTGCGCGGCCGGAACGGTCCGGAGGGTCCGCTTTTCGTCGCGCGCGTTGGCCAGCCACTCGATCACGGATTGATATAATTCGCTGCGCTGATCCGGCAGCCGCTTGCTATTCCAATGCAGCACCGCCAGCGCGGTCAGCATCACCGGATTGCCGGCCATTTCCTCGAATCTCAGGCTTGCTCCCGATGTCTTCCAAAAGCTCGGCCTGGTGCGCGGCGGCCTCCGGCTCTTCTCCGTGCAGCGCGCGGCACCAGTGGTCCACAAACGTGGCGATGGCTTCCTCGCCCAGCGGTCCGATTTGAATGGTGGCGAATCCGGGGATCACCGTTTCCCCGCCGTAGGCCGGCGGACGGCTGGTGGCCAGTATGCGGGCGTTTTCATGCGCGCGGGCGGCCTTTTCCAGCAGGCGCGCCACGGCCTTGCGCTGCACCAGGTCCGGAACTTCGTCGAGGCCGTCCAGCATCAGCAGACAAGCGCCGGCCAGCTTTTCGCGGAAGAATCCGGCATCCAGGTCCCAGTTGTTTTCGCGGGAGGAGGACGCCAGGTAGTGGATCAGCCAGGCGGGCGCGTCGGCTTCGGCGGGGTGGTCACCGAACGGCGCGGCCCGGCGCTTTCGAATGTACTCGGCCAGGGCGGCCGCCGGGATCAGCAGTGGAAACGGGCAAGGCTTCGGCAGCATTTCCTCGGCGGCAAGGGCGTTCTTGCCGAGCAGCGTCTCGCAGGCGGCAAAAGCGATGCGCCGCAGGAACGTAGATTTGCCCGCGCCGGGATCGCCCACCAGCACCATGCGCGGATTCACGAGCGCCTGTTGCAAAGGCACCGCCTCGCGCTCGCCCGGCCCTTCCTTGCGTTCGCCGCCCACCAGCACGGTGGTCAGCGGCGTGTAGAGCTGCTCAATATCGAACTGGTGCGCGGATTCGTTGCCGACCCTCAGCCCGCGGATGGCGATATGCCGCGTTTCCCGCCACAGCTCCTGCAGATAGCGCGTGGGATCGGCGCGCGTTTCGCCCGTCGATTCGCGCTCCCAGTTGCGGATCGCCGTCACAATCTGGGTAGTCAACTCATGCGGGCTGCTGAAACCGATCGAAACGATGCGTTTTTCGTCGCGAATGCCTTGCCGGAATGCGTCCTGCGCATCGAGTTTCCATCCCGGCTCGCGCAGGTTGGCCGGCACTGGAAAATCATCAGGCGCCAGAAACAACAGGCGAGGGACCTTCGCGTCAACAGCCGCACGATACTCCCGCTGCGTGTAGGATGCGCTCGTCCCCTCAGGACCGTCGCCAAAACGGTGCCCGATTATGCCGATGAACAGGCCGCAATCCTTCACCTCGTTTTGGCAAAACGCGTCCACATCCCAATCGCGGGCTCCGAAATCCTCCATGCGGACGCATTTCCAGCCATCCAGCTTCTGTAGCGCCGCGGAGACGGCATCCCGGTAAGTGCGCAGATCGGCGCCCGTGGAACTCAGGAAGACTTTGCGGATTGGTATGGGCATGGCGCGCACCTCGTCCGATTCTACTAGACCGTGGCCAGTCATCACTTTCAGCCCGCCCTACAAAGCTGAAAAGCCGGATCGTTATGCATCATTACTGATGACGGGGCGGGGCGGAGGGGGGAAGGTTGCGCCATTGTAGGGTCTCTGGGTTCGCTTTGTAATTCATTGAATCCGATGGCGTTAAGGGCGGATTTGGCGGTTCCGGGGCGGGGGGTTCGAGAGCGTGGGGGCTTCCGGGACGGCGGGCGGTTTCGTAGCGGAAGAGGCGGGTGAAGTTGTCGGGGCCTTTGCCATCCTGCATGAAGGCGCGGGCCAGGAGGTCGTCCGGTTCGTGCGGATCGGGCGGGAACGGGTCGTTCTGACCTTTGCTTAGACGCAGTTCGGTTTCGAGGGCAAAGGCGCGATCGAGCCGCCATTGGGCGGCGGCGATGCGTTGGAGCACTAGTCCTTCGCTGTCGCCGACGGGGCGGAGCGGGCGGAGGAAGGCTTCGGGATCTTCGCCTTCGAGGATGAAGTGTTTGTCGCCAGAGAGGCCGTTGCGGCTGGAGGCGGCTTTGCCTTCGTTGGCTTCCGCCTGCTGTTGGGAAAGTTTCAGATATTTATCTCTGTTCATCGATTTTCGGACGCGGGTGGTGGCCCTTCCTTTCGACTACAGGGTAGCTGGCAGGATTTTGGGACTACGGGTATGATTCTTGCAAGCGGTTGAAAAGACGGGGAGAAAAATGTTTGGCAAGAGCGGGACTTAAAAGTCCCGCCGGCACGCTGAAGCGTGCGCCACGGGGCAAGCAGCCAGTCATCACGAGAAAGTCCAAACTCCAGAGCGGGACTTTTAAGTCCGATAGGGGCGGCTAGTCTACGCCAGCGGCGCCCAGTCCACGGTCCCGCTGCCATTCTTCGACGGGCTGATTTCGACAATCTCCGTCCAGGGATAGAAGTGCGCGCCGGTCGAATCCTCGGCCACCACTCCCAGGCTGGAAACTTCCCGCAAGGTCAACGGCGGCAAGTCATCCTCATCCACGGCTATGATGCGCACCCGCTTGCCCAGCAGATTGCGTAGAAAAACGCTGTCGTCATGCATATGTCGCTCCAAGCGCGCAATTGTAACATCTATAAGAGTCGGATATCCGAAACTACCCTTTCGCGCTTTCAGCCGTATAATGAAAAATAGACGTAAATCTTGGAGTTTCCCGACACATGTATACATTCAAACTACGCCGCCACGCCGCGGCTATTCTCTCCGGCGGCCTGCTCGCGGTCTGCCTGCCCCTCTGCGCGGACGAAGGCATGTGGACATTCGATAATCCACCCGCCAAACAGTTAGAGGAGAAGTATCATTTCACACCGACCCAGCAATGGCTTGACCATGTGCGTCTCTCCTGCGTGCGCCTGAATGACGGCGGCTCGGGATCCTTCGTCAGCGCGCACGGCCTGCTGCTGACGAATCATCACGTGGCGCGCGGCCAACTGCAAAAGAATTCCACCGCCGAGCACGATTTCGTGAAGACAGGATTCTACGCGGCTACCCCAGCGGAGGAAATGAAGTCGCCGGACCTGGAAGTGAATGTGCTGATGTCGATGGAGAACGTCACCCCCACGGTGCAAGCGGCGTTGAAGGGAACCAAGACGCCCGAGGAGGAATTCGCCAGGCGCAAGGCCATCATCGCCCAGATCGAGCGCGAGAGCCTGGACAAAACCGGCCTGCGCTCCGACGTGGTCACGCTCTATCAGGGCGGCGAATATTGGCTCTATCGTTATAAGAAGTACACCGACGTGCGGCTGGTGTTCGCGCCCGAAGACCAGGCGGCTTTCTTCGGCGGCGATCCAGACAATTTCACCTATCCCCGCTATGACCTGGACATGGCGCTGTTCCGCGTCTACGAAAACGGCAAACCGATCGACACCAAGGATTTTCTGAAGTGGAATCCTAAAGGCGCCGGCAACGGCGAGTTGGTGTTCGTGCCCGGCAATCCCGGCAGCACGCAGCGCCTCGACACGGTGGCGCAGCTCGAATTCGAGCGCGACGATATCGAGCCGGACATCATCAAGTTGCTCAAGAACCGCATCGCTACCCTCGAGCGCTACGGCGCGCAGGGCACCGAGCAGGAGCGCCAGGTGGCCTCCAATATCTTCGGCCTCCAGAATAGCGTGAAAGCGCTGGAGGGCCGCTATAAGGGTCTGCTCGACAAGAACGTGATGGACAAGAAGCGTACGGATGAAGAAGATTTCAGGGCGAAGGTGATGGCCAACCCGGAATGGAAAAAGGAATATGGCGGCGCGTGGGATGCCATCGCCGAAGCTACCCGCAAAGCCGCCTCGCGGGTGAAAGAACAGTTCTACCGCAGCACCGATTCGCAGCTTGCCAGCACCGCGGCCACGATCGTGGACTACGTTGCCGAAATCAAGAAACCGGATGGCCAGCGTCTGCCCGGTTATCATGACGCGCAACTGGATTCCATGCGATTCCGGCTGTTCTCCCGCGCCCCCATCTATCCCGCCATGGAAATCGCGCGCATGACCGGCGCCCTGGAGGCGGACGTGGCCGCTCTGGGGCCGAACGATCCCTTCTTGAAGATCGTGCTCAACGGCCGTTCGCCGAAGGAAGCTGCCACGGAACTGGTCAACGGCACCAAGATGGCCGATCCGGCATACCGGAAGCAACTCGTGGAGGGCGGCGAGGCCGCCGTGGAGGCTTCCACAGATCCCATGATCGTGCTGCAGCGCAAGCTCGATCCCCTGCGCCGCGAAATGATCAAGTGGCAGGAAGACAACGTCCAGAGCGTCGAACAGGAAGCCGGCGAGAAGCTGGGTAAGGCGCGCTTCGCCGTCTACGGCAAGAGCACTTATCCGGATGCCACATTCACTTTGCGGCTTTCCTACGGCCAGGTGAAGGGCTATCCCATGAACGGCACCGTGGCACCCTATAAAACGACCTTCTACGGTCTCTACGATCGCGCCACCAGCTTCGATTTCGAAGGCCCGTTCTACCTGCCCTCGCGTTTTAAGGAAGACCGCGAAAAACTGGATCTGGCGACGCCGCTCGATTTCGTCACCACCAACGACATCATCGGCGGAAACTCCGGTTCGCCCGTAATCAACCGGAACGCCGACATCGTGGGGCTGATCTTCGACGGTAATATCGAGTCGCTGGTCGGGGATTTCGTTTACGATGCCACGGCCAATCGCGCCGTTGCGGTGCACACCGGAGGCATGACCGAAGCGTTGCGCAAGCTATACGGGGCGCAGCGCGTATTGCAGGAGCTCCTGGGCGAATAACCTTGTGGGGCGGGCAATCTTGCCCCACTACGCATAGCCCACAGCCGTTCGGGAACTTCTCGATCGGTATCTTAAGGTGCGTAATGCGTGAAGACGAGATCGCTAGCCTTAGTCTGATTGTGGCAGGGGAAGCAGCCTTTCATTGACTCAGCGGCGGCGGGTTTGCCGTCTACGAAGGTAGCGAACCCCCAACCGCCCGTCGCGGCGTACTTCGTGGAGTCCTTGACCATAAACTGAATGTTCGTGGGCGGGCCGGGGACGAAAGATTGGGCTTGGCCAAAGACTTTGTTGTTCTCCACCGACGGGACGTGACCGTAGTGCAAAGCGGCAATGATCGTGCCATCCGGAAATGGGAGCTTTGCCTCGCGGTAGGCCTTGATCGCCACATCATTGCCCAAAATTGCGCCAATGCTGTTCAGGCTGCCTGCTTCGTGGGAGAGGGAGATCAACCTCCAGTCCCGGTATCCGGGAGGTATTTTTGTTACGAAGATCGGGGCGGTCAGGTCGGCTGCGGGTAGCGGCGCCGGCGCCGTAAACGCGATAATCCCTGCCAGGATTACCACGGCAGCCAGCATTAAAGTGATCCTTTTCACGGTGATTCCTCCTCAAGGAAGCGACGCATAGCACCACATGTGTTCGTCAATCCACCTGCTAAAGGACCATACGCTTTTCGCTTTGCCGCTGTCAAGCCTTTTCGCACGGAAGCGAGGTTTGCTGCAGGTCGCGAGGGCGCCACGCGGCGAGACATCTGGCTTATCGGGTCGGCCCGCCTCCGACGTTGACAAAGAGCCACGTATGTCATGAGTTTCCGGAAGCGCCTGCAGAAAAAATTGGAGGGCGGCCAATCGTGGCCGCAGCCGCCTTTTCAGGCGGCTAAGCCGGCTGGAAAGCCGGCTGCGGGCATGATTGCCCGCCCCACATCTGGTTTTTCATCAGCTCTGGTGCCGCCGGATCACGTCGGTCCCCACATAAGGACGCAGCGCTTCCGGCACCACCACGCTGCCGTCCTTTTGCTGGTAATTCTCCACGATCGCCACCCAGGTGCGTCCCACCGCCAGTCCGCTGCCGTTTAGCGTGTGCACGAACTCGTTCTTGCCCTTGCCCAGCTTGTACCGGATGGAAGCGCGCCGGGCCTGAAAAGCCTCGAAATTCGAGCAGGATGAAATCTCCTTATAGGCGTTCAGGCCCGGCAGCCATACTTCGATATCGTAGGTTTTGGCCGCGGAAAAACCCGTATCGCCGGTCGAGAGCACCACGGTCCGGAACGGCAATCCCAGCCGCCGCAGGATGTCTTCGGCATCCGCCGTGAGCTTCTCCAGTTCGTCGTAGCTATGCTCCGGGTGCGCGAACTTAACCATCTCGACTTTCTGGAATTGGTGCTGCCGGATAATGCCGCGCACGTCCCGCCCGTAAGAGCCGGCCTCGCTGCGGAAGCAGGGGGTGTAAGCGCACAACTTCACCGGCAGAAGCTCGCCATCCAGGGTTTCGTTGCGGTACAAATTCGTTACCGGAACCTCGGCCGTGGGAATCAGCCAATAGTCCGAGTTCTCGATCTTGAACTGGTCCTGCGCGAACTTGGGCAATTGCCCGGTGCCGAAAAGGCTGGCCGAATTCACCATAAAGGGCGGCAGCACTTCGGTGTAGCCATGCTCGCGCGTGTGTGTGTCGAGCATGAAATTGATCAGGGCGCGTTCCAGCCTGGCGCCCAATCCCCAGTACACCGCGAACCGCGCGCCGGTCACCTTCGCCGCCCGGTCGAGATCCAGGATGCCTAGTTCCGGACCTAAGTCCCAGTGCGCCTTGGGCTCGAAGTCGAATTTCCGCGGCTCGCCCACGCGCCGGACTTCCACGTTATCCGCTTCGCTCGACCCTACCGGCACGGATTCGTGCGGCAGGTTCGGAATGGCCATCACCATCTCGCGAAAAGACGCCTCGGCAGCCTTTTGCTCCAGCTCCAGCGCCGCGATGCGATCGCCGATCACGCGCATCTGCTGCTGGCGTTCGCTGGTATCGGCGCCCGCGCGCTTGAGCTTGCCGATTTCGAGGGTATCGGCGTTATAGCGGGCTCTCAGTTGCTCCGCTTCGGCGATGGCCGCGCGCCGCCGTTGGTCCAATTCCCGGTAGCCATCCAGATTGGGCGGATTACTGCGGGTCTGCAGCCGCTCCGCGATGCGGTCGAAATTCGCTCGAAACCATGCCAGATCGTACATTTATCCATGCTAGCATCCGCGGACGCAAACTACATCGCATGAAAACAAACGCTTTACCCGCATTCGCCGGGCGGCACACGTAGCGGGCTCGCCACGCGCTCCCTTCTTTACTCGTCGTCGTCTTCGACTGTTACGGGTTCAAGGTCTTCGGCTTCGAAGATCTGGCGGCAATCCAGACATTCCAGGTATTCCACGCCATCGCGCCTGGCGATGATCTCAGTACGGTTGTGCTCGCAGGGCTGCTGCATAAAGCAAGACTTACGATTAATTCTAATGAAGCGCGAGCGCTTGTCAAGGGGCTTTTCGTTTATTTTTTCGAATCTTAACGCCCGATAGCACACCAGGCGGGCTTTTTCGGTGCCCTGAGCTACAATTTAGGGGATGCCGTTCCCCATTCACCGCCTGCGCCGGCTGCGCTCCAGCGAGCCGATCCGCAGCCTCGTCCGGGAAACCCGCCTGGACCCGGCGGAGTTTATCCTGCCCCTGTTCGCCTGCCCCGGCGAGGGCGTCCGCCGCGAAATCGGCGCCATGCCGGGCAATTTCCAACTCTCCGTGGACGAAATCGTGGGCGAGTGCGCCGAGGTGCATGCGCTCGGCATCGGCGGCGTGATCCTGTTCGGCTTGCCGGAATCCAAGGACGAAACCGCCTCCGGCGCCTATGCCGACGACGGCATCGTGCAGCGCGCCATCCGCGCCATCCGCAGCCAGGTTCCAGGCCTCCTGATCGTCACCGACGTCTGTAATTGCGAATACACCAGCCATGGGCATTGCGGCAAGATCGTCAACGGCGAAGTCGATAACGACCAGACGCTCGAATGGCTGGCCGCCTCCGCCGTGTCGCACGCCCGCGCCGGCGCCGACATCGTGGCTCCCTCCGACATGATGGACGGGCGCGTGGCCGCCATCCGCCACGAGCTGGACGCCAACGGCTTCTCGCACATCCCTATCCTGTCCTACGCCGCCAAATTCGCCTCGGTGTTTTACGGACCATTTCGCGAGGCCGCCGAGTCCACTCCGCAGTTCGGCGACCGCCGCAGCTACCAGATGGACCCCGCCAACGGGCGCGAAGCCATGCGCGAAATCGAGCTCGACCTGCAGGAGGGCGCCGACATGATCATGGTGAAGCCCGCCATGCCCTACCTCGATCTCATCCACGAGGCCCGCCGGCGTTTCGATGTGCCCGTGGCCGCCTACCAGGTGAGCGGCGAATTCTCCATGATCGAAGCCGCCGCGCGCAACGGCTGGATCGACCACGACCGCGCCATGCTGGAGAGCTTGACCTGCATCCGCCGCGCCGGCGCGCAGATCATTCTCACCTATTTCGCCAAGCCCGCCGCCCGGCTGCTCGCATAAACATCTCGCGTGTCCCGGGCGAGGTGTATACTTGACCCCATGCGACGTCTGTATCCGGCCCTCGCGATGGGCCTTGCCTTAGTCCCCCTCTGCCCGGCTCAGGTCAGCATTTGGACCGGGCAGTACAATCAGCAGCGCACCAGCGCCAACCTCGCGGAAACCATTCTGACCACCTCCAATGTCAACAAGAGTCAGTTTGGCCTGCTCTTCACGCGCGCCGTGGACGATTATATCTACGCCCAGCCGTTGTATCTCCCGCAAGTGACCATCGGCGGAACCGCGCACAACGTGGTGTATGTGGCCACCATTAACAACAGCGTGTATGCGTTCGATGCCGACTCCCCTTCCCTATCCGCCCCGCTCTGGCAGGTCAACCTGGGACCGGCCGCGCCGCAAGCCACCCACAATGCCCTGCCGCGCTGCGGAATCCTCTCCACGCCGGTGATCGATACCTCCTCGGGCACCATGTATGTTGTCGCGCTCACCGAAGTGAACAGCAAGATGTCACACAGTCTGCACGCCCTCGACATCACCAGCGGCGGCGAGAAGTTCGGCGGCCCGGTCACCATCAGGGCCAGTGTCAGCGGAACCGGATCGGGATCGAGCAACGGCAAGATTGCTTTCAACAGTTCCATTGAGCTGCAGCGTCCGGCCCTGCTGCTGCTTAAGGGAAACGTGTATATGGGTTTTGCCCGCCAGAAAGTCGAAAGCGTCGTGCCATTCCACGGTTGGGAATTGGGCTATAACGCCACTACGTTGAAGCAGACTTTTGTTCTGAACACCACTCCCAACGGCAACGAAGGCGGTGTCTGGATGTCCGGCCGAGGACCCGCCGCCGACGCCAATGGATTCACTTTTATCACCGGCAACGGCGACGTCGGCAACGGCAATATCGGCGAGAGCTTCGTCCGCTACGGCGCCAGCCATACCCAGACGGGCCTGTACACCGCTCCGAACTGGTCTGCTCTGAATACCGACGATTTCGATCTCGGTTCAGGCGGTCCCCTGCTGATTCCGGGAACCAGCCTGTTGGTGGGCGGCGGCAAGACTGGCTTGCTCTATCTGCTGAGCATTTCGAGCGCCGGCGCGCTGCAGTTTGTGCAGAGCGTGCAAGCTACCCCCGGCTGCTCATCGAACGCCGACGACAGTTGCGCGCAAGTGCATAGCCCCGCCTTCTGGAACCTGACGGGAAGCAAGCCCACGTCGCCGTCGCTGCTCTATATTTGGGCGTCCAACGATACCCTCAAAGCCTTCAGCTTCAGCGGCGGCATGCTGAGCACGTCCCCGGTTTTCCAAAACACCCAGATCGCCGGCCTACCGGGCGGCGCCGCCCTGGCCGTCTCCGCGAACGGAGTCACGCCCGGCACTGGCATCGTGTGGGCCAACATGTCTACGCAGGACGCCGCCACCGCCGCAGTACCTGGGGTCCTCCATGCTTTCAACGCGGCGAATGTCGCGACGGAGTTGTGGAACAGTACTATGAATCCGTCCGACCAGTTCGGCAACCTGGCAAAATTCGCGGTTCCGGTGGTCGCCAACGGTAAGGTCTACCTGGCGACGTTTTCCAATCAACTCGCGGTCTATGGTTTGAAATGACGCGATACATACTGATCGGCGGTATTACCTGAAGGACCGGCGAGCCACGACGAATAATCAAATCAGACTGTGCCCGGTATAGGAGCCTGCCACACCAGGCGCAAATCGAAGTGAAACGGAATCGGCGCGGCGAATGCGATACGCGCGAACCAGCGCATAGTTACGTTCGCCCGATATGACGGAAGGGACAGAGAGGACCGCCGACCGGCCGTCCGCGACCGACATCCAAATCGTCGGGGATTTCTGCGGCGCCCAACACATAGCGGTCCGGAATCACGGACGACAAATAGACCTTGATCTCCACGAGGGCGAGCGAACGGTTTTCGCTCATGTAAACTAATGCGTTGCCTCTGGAATTCCAGCGTCCGCCGGCCCGCCGCGCTCCCTCGCCATCATAGGGCGGATAATTAGCGGCACAACCGGTACGCACGCATCAGCCGAGTACGCCGGCTTCGATGCGCGTTAGAAGGTCATCAGCTTCGGCACAACCTTCTTCGGTATGGGCCGCCTCAAGCGGTGTGCAGCCGCGCAGCGATGGATTCGGGGTGTGCAGCCAACTGAGCGCCTTTTCGTGGTTGGCGAAAACCTCACCCGCCCGTACGGAGAGCGAAATGAAGCGCGCCAGCGGCGCCATTTCCGGTGTGGTCACGTCGGTCGGAGTAGTTGCCACGAAAGGCACCTGCACTTCTAAATATACGCCTTTGGCGGGCGCGTCCGGTTCCTAATCGGAAACGCCATAATCCCACCTGGGCGGCGGCGTCCTCGAGGCGCTGCCAGGACGATGCTCTCGGCCATGTAGACAACCGCCCATCCGGGTGAACTCCGGCGGCCGCCGGCGACAGCGCGCCTGGCATACGCGGAAAACGCGACTGCCAGCCAAGACGGCCATCAGGAAGGGATGTTGTGTTCGATGCGAGTGAGCGTCCGCTCGACGAGCTCAATGCCCTCGCTTGTGGCGAGCAACTCGGCCGGGGTTTGATAATCGAATAGGGCTAGGGGAGTCGACAGCCAGTGCGTAGCCTTCTGCTCATCGCCGAACACGGCTACCGCGTGCGCGATGACGGGCACCAGGCGAGCGAGAGGAAGCGCCGCGGTCAAGCGCTCCTTATTCTACCTCGGTGATGGCGGCTTAGGAATTTGCATCCTCAGGATCGTGCAGTTCGCGGAAGCACGAAGTCGTAGCGGCTCGCCGCCCCAACCGCTAGGACCCTCGATGCCAGCCCTTGCCGAAACAGTTCCTTGTAAAGGACGATTTCGTCAGCGGAGACAGGGGCTGCGCACGACCTTGGCCGGCCCTACGAACCCGAATCTTACATACGCGCCGAATCATCGGCGGCTGCCCGGTCGGCGCCGCGCGCCGATACAGGCCGTCTCTTGAAGGGTCGAATGAGCTTCTATCCGTGGCGGCATGCGAGTACATTAGAGCTATGGGTACCGCGGATTTCGATGCGTTCGTCAGACGGGAGCACGCTGCGGCCGCCGGGAGTAAGCTCAATTGGGCAAAAGACCGCGACGAGTGGTTGAGATACTTGGACAACCTGTACGAGACCACTGAATCGTTTCTCTCTGAATACATCAAGAAGGGCGACATCACAATTGATTATCGCGAGATCGACCTGAACGAGGAAAACATCGGCGCATATAAGGCGCGCCAGATGATCTTGAGGGTTGGCAGGCAAGAAATCAGAATGACCCCGGTCGGCACTTTGCTAATCGGCACGAAGGGCCGCGTGGACGTCTTGGGCAGAGCGGGACGAACACGCCTGGCTTTAGTCGAACAGCAAGTCCTCAGGCCCGAAGGCGAAGGTGAATATCAGCATCGCCGGGACATCCGGGCCTACCGCTCCAAGCCCCGCTCCGCAGGAAATTCATTGGGCATGGAAGATCGCTACGAGCCCTCCCACCGTCCGATACATCGAGCTCACGCGGGATTCGCTTCTTCAGGCTCTAATGGAAGTTGCGAATGGCTAAGCGGGTGGGCTTTTCCAATGAACGTTTGGAGCTTACCGATATCGCGGCGCATCAGCGGGACGTAGAATCTTCGCTAACTTTGTATTTCAGCGCCGCCGCGCCGGCGTTCGCATCGCGCTTCGACGGATATGCGGCGGATGAAGTAAGTGACGAATTGGGTAATCGACTCAATGAATCGGACCTAACTTCGTCCTTGACGGTTTTGGCCGCTGTGGAGGCGGCCTTCCGCATCGATTATTTGCAGCGCTGCTACAAGAAGAAAAAGGACCGGCTTTCGCGCGCTCTGCGTACGATTTACCAAGAGAAGCGGCAGCACGCTTCGCTTGAAGACGACATCTTCGAGGCCTGGGTGGTAAGCGCCTCTGGAACCGGCTCAATCATTGGTGAACTCCGCGGTGCGTTTAAGTTCCGGCACTGGCTGGCGCATGGACGCTATTGGAAACCAAAGTTGGTTGAACGCTACAATTTTGACGACGTCTACGTTCTCGCCGATCAGACCTTAAATAGCTTTCCTTTCGATGGCGGACAATAAGACACGTTCCCGTGCTCAAAAATCGAAGTGGGCACTGAACCAACACGGATTGCGGCCGATGCGGATCCACCCATGGGGCCCCGCTAGCGCCTGCCATCGCGCAGCAGCTTCACGATCTGGCCGTGCCCCATCTTCGTTGCCCAAGCCAGCGGCGTCGCCCAGACTTCAGTTTCCAGCTCATCGACGGACGCGCCGCGGGCGAGCAGCAACTTCACCAGTTCCGTCCGCCCCCAGCGGCACGCCCACCCGAGCGGCGTGGACCGCAGCAGTTCGTCGCGCACGCCGAGCCTGGCGCCGTGGTCGAGCAGCATCTCCGCGAAGCGCACCCGTTGTGCTTCGGTGGGGTTGGCGCGCGCGGCCACGTAGTGCAGCGCCGTCTCCCCGCGGCGGGCCACGTTCGGCTCGATCCCGCGGTTCAGCAGAATGGCCATGCACCGGAAGAAGTCCGCGTCGCCGGCGCGATCGCCCACGCTGCGGATGGGCTGGATCAGAATCCAGTGCCAGCGCGGGTCGTCCGCGGCCCAGGCCAGCCGCGGCAGGGCCAGCTCCACGATGGCCGGGCATCCATTGCAGGCGGCCGACCACGCCAGCTCGCGCGCCAGGTCTCCGCTGTCGTCGGCCTGCAGCATGCGGCCGGCCTCCGCGGTATCGCCCACCAGCGTGATCGTCCAGGGCTGCGGCTTCGCGCCGCGCGCCAGCAGCAACCGTTTCATGGCCTCGTCGCCGCGGCGGTACGCGTGATCGATGGGCCAGCCGGATGCGTATACATTGGCATTCGGGTCCGCGCCGCGGTCGAGCAGCAACTCCGCGATATCGCACCGCCCGGCGAGCGAAGCATGCCATAGCGGACTGCCCCAACTCAAGGTGGGCTCCTCCAATTCGTCCAGCATGTTGCGCTCGTCCACATCGGCGCCCAGATCCAGCAGCAGCGTGACGATCTCGATGCGCCCGTGCTTCACCGCCAGAGTGAGCAGTCCGCCAGTCTGCCAGCGGATCTCGCGCAACACTTCCGGATCGGCACCTACCAATTCGCGAATACGCTCCCGGTCCGCCAGCGCGACGGCCGCCCGGATGGTCACTTCAGCGCCGTGTGCCATCAGCAGCCGCGCGATGGCCGGAAACCTCTCCGCGGAATCGTCGCGTGGATCGACCGCCAGCGCGGTCCGATCAATCGGGGTCAGGCCTTTCAAATCCGGCTTGCGAGGATTGGCCCGCTTGTTCAGCAGCCACGCTACCATTTCGCGATTGCCCGCTTCCGCGGCGGCGTGCAGCGGCGTGGCGCCGTCGCGATCGCATGCGTGGATCAGCGATTCGTCCGCCTCCAGCATCCGGATGGCTTCGCCGTTATCGCTTTCGTGGATCGCGCGGACGATCTGGTCCTGTACCGGCGAAACCGTCACGTTCGGGCAGCTCATGGCTTCGCGGCGATGCTGCTCCTCCTCCTCGATGGCGGCGACGATGTCCGCATAGCCGCGGTCCCGCGCCAGCGCGAAGGCGGTAGTGGCATCGCGATGCGGGAAAATGCCCTTGCGCGAGTCGGCGCCGGCAGCCATCAACAGCCGGACCATGGCCGCGTCGCGGCGCAGGACAGCATAATGCAGGGCCTGGTGCTCGTCGTCGCCGGCCATGTCCATGGCGGCCAATTCCGGCCGCGCATGCAGCAGCGCGCGGGCCTGCGCCAGGTCGCCGGCGGTTACGGCCTCCGCCAGCCGCGCGACATTCGCGCCATCCACATAGGCTTTCAGCCGGGCCCAACTCTCGAAGCCGTAAGCCCGCGCCAGCACGCGCTGCGCGTCATGCAGGGCGAACTTCAGCGGATCGGGATGCCGTTCCCATCGCTCTACTTCCGCGGCGGCGGACGGATCCCCGGCGCGATATTGAACCAAAAGGTCCTTGGCCTGTTTTCGCAACTGCTCCAGATTGGGCTGCGGCGGCAGACGGCGCAAGGGATGAGGATTTCCGGCGGCGGGCATGACGATTCTCCTTTTTAGTCGCTGCCCGGCGTCCGCGTGACGGGCCAAAAGAAGATTCGTCGTGAAGCGAGCAATAGTGACGGTGGGCTCAGCCCTTCCCGCGGACACGGCGGCGCCCGATGCGCGCAGTCCGCATCATAGCACGCGCCCGGTGGGGCGGGCGTCTACGCCGGCAGCGGGTTTCCAGACCCGCTTCTTGTATCGGACCCTGGCATCTGATACATTGCGGTGTGATCACACCACGACGTGTTTTCGGCCTCCGTACCCTCCTGCCGGCCTTCGCCTTGCTCCTGGCCGCCGCCATGACACTACCCGCTTCCACCGTGGTGCTGTCCCCCGGCGAGATCTACCAGCTCACGTTCACTACAAATCCTATCGCGTACCCGTGCCCGATCGGCCCTTGCGATACCCTCTTCATTTCACCCGACTACGTAGGCGCGCCGGTTGGAGTCACCATTCAAGCCCAGTTGTACGATGGCTCAACACTGCTGGGAACCGACTTGCCGGGCGTCTGCTGCGCCATGGCTTTTGTAGCCTCGGGAAGCTTGTTTAACGATCTTAACGCGCCGGTGGTGGACTTCACGTCCATCCAAAACGGCACCATTCAGGGGATTATCGATATATCGGTGACGGGCGCCGCGCTGTACGACTTTTCGGTCAGCGGGACGGGGCTGGCGCTGGGCCACGCGACGGGAACCGGCACCTTAAGTATCGACTCGCAATCGTTGACGCTCACCAGCGCCGGCCTTCTGACGCCCGAGCCCGATTCTGCCTCGCTCGCCGCGTTGGGTTTCGGCGCGCTGGCGCTGGGAGTAGCGATTCGGCGGACCGTCTACCGGCGGAATCCGGCGTCACGCTGAAGCCGGCCGCGCGAAGATCACTTTTTCTCCATCCAGCTCATCCAGTATTCCTTCCACTCCACGCTTTCCCCCGCCGGCAGCACGTCGATCGGATTCAGCCCGTCGAGCATGACCGCGCTTTCGTCGGTGAACGCCTTCTTTCCCTGGTTGGCGAGCGCCTTGGGATGGGGCCCGTGGTGGATGCCGCGCGGATGCAGCGTCGCCATGCCGGCCTTGATGTTGTCGCGGCTGAAGAAATCGCCGTCGTGATAGAAAATGAACTCGTCGTAGTCCGTATTGCGATGGAAGAAGGGCACCTTCAGGGCATCCGCGTCCTGCTCCAGCGGCCGGGGCAGAAAGCTGCAGATTACGGCGCCGTCGGTCACGAAGGTGGTATGGGCGCTGGGCGGCAGATGCGCGCGGTGGCTCATGATCGGGCGGATGTCGCGCATGTTGATCTTCCACACGGCCAGGTCGCCCTTCCAGCCCACCACGTCCATGGGATTGAACGGATAGAAGACCTTGGAAATCTCGTCGTCCACCTTGATGCGCACTTCCCACTCGCGGTCATCGTCCAGGATCGGGGCGGGATCGGGGGTGACGATGGTGGCCGGATCGTATAAGGCGTGCTGACCCAGCAGTCCTTTGTCGGGCTGATCGAATTCGCCGCGGGATTGCACGATCAGAAAGAAGTTATCGGAGCTGTCCGGAACGATACGGTAAGTGACGGCGCGCGGCACCACGATGTAATCGCCGCGTTCGAACCGCATGGGGCCGAAATCCGTTTCGATGGTCCCGTCGCCGCGATGCACGAAGATCAGTTCGTCGCCATCCGCGTTGCGGTAATAGAAGGGCATGGGCGCCGCGCGGCGCGAGACGTAGAGTTTCACGTCGCGATTCCCCAGGAACGCTACCGGCAAGCCTTGCGGATCGCTCAAATCGGGCGGTTCCAGACGGTTCAGGTCGAAGCAGTGAGGCCGTAGCTTGCCCTCGAAGCGCACCCATCCCGTGGGCGGGTGGGTGTGGTACAGATGCGCGCTCTTGCCGTAAAAGCCTTTGCGGCCGTGCTCTTCCTCGAACGTCCCTTCCGGCAGCCCGACGTGGGCTTGTGAGGCAACTTTGCCTTTTTTTAGCGGATACATGCACCCTCCCTATTCCAAGCATAGCTGGAGTGGGGCGGGCCGTGTTCGGCTTGGAGGGCGCGCAATCATGCCCGCAGCCGCCTTTTCAGGCGGCTAAGCCGGCTGAAAGCCGGCTGCGGCCAGGATTGGCCGCCCCACTGACTGAAAGCTCGCCGAACAAAGCCCAACTCGTTGAATCTAAAGCGCCTTGCAGGCCCACTCAGCGGCAATGCGCGCCGGCCAGGATGGTACACAGATTCCAGGCGATCAGACCGGCGTACCAGTAAGTAATCCAGCGGATCAGGTGATGTTTATGCATCGAGAGGCAGGCGCCGGCCAATACCAGCGCGGCGGCTTTTGAAAGCAAAAGAGCCGCTATGGGCCCGAACTGCAGCAGAGCGCGGATGAATGGGCTGGCTTCCGCCAGGCCCAGCTTGAACCCAATGAGGGTGGTAAAAAAATCCAGAACCTGAAGATACAGGAACATCTGCGTGTAGAGCATTATGCCTTCCGTATGATGGGTCTCGTCCTGCCGGGAAAATTCTCACCTTTCCCTCAAGTGAAATTATAAAAGCAGATCGGCCGCACATCCGGGAGAAAGCCGGTAATGGGCGTACTAAGAGCGGACTACGCCGGCGACCAAACGCGCGCCATTACCAGAAATGTCACTACACCCAGGCAGATTCTGACCGCGCCAGGCAACCGCAGCGCCTTGGAACTGCCGACGTCGAGTTGTTCGCGAGTCACGTGCGGAGCACGCCAATTCATCAATTCGCTCACCATGAAACCGACGTTCCATAAGGTCTGCCGCACGCGCCCCTTGACCAGCATCAGGACGATCGCCAGCACGCCTCCAATTAAAGCCGTGAGCAGAAAAATGCCGACGAAGTCGGATATTCCCACCATGGCACCGATCGCGGCCAGCAATTTTACGTCGCCGGCCCCGGTCATGTGAAGCATGTACATCACCAGGTTCAGCAGGAAGGCCAGCGCGAATCCCTTGGTGGCCAGCCACAAACCCGCCGCCGGCGACGGGTAGGCGATCAACGCGTTCAATACAAATCCTAGAGCCAGGGTACTTACGGTCAACCAATTCGGAATGCGGCGCGTACGCAGGTCTGTAAACGTAGCCACCAGCACGGCTAAAACCAGCACAAATTCGATGCCCACAGCGGGGCGGCTGAATTGAATCACAGGCACTAGTATACAGATCGGCGGAAACTACGTTAACCATAACGAAAGTTAATTGAAGCCACGCGCCGGCCCTCAATTCACCTATAGTGGTAGGGGCGGCCCGAAGCTCCACCCGCAGCCATGACCAACGACGCCAGATGGCTCGCCGCCGTGCTCAGCGCGGCCGCCGCCATTCTCGCCTGCCAGCTTTTCCTGCCGCCCATCGTGGGCCTCGCCGATCAGGGCGATTTCCTTCGCACCATCGGCCGGTTCGGCTACGGCCCCCAGCACAAAGGCAGCCTCGAATACGCGTATGTCGAACCCAAGTACGTACCCGATCCGCAGTATCGCAATCCCAACTGGGAACAGGCGAATAGCGAGTACCTGTTCGTGGGCGCCGCCCTGTTGCTGAACAAGCTGGTGTCGAAGGACGGCGCGGTGGATATCACGGTCGCCGGATTCGTGCACGCGCTCGCTTTTCTGGCGGCCTTCGCGCGCCTGCTGTGGGTAACGCGGCGCGCGCGCGCCCGCCCCCTGATATGGATCGGCGCATTGGTGGCGCTCACCGATGTGGGCTACGCGGCCTATTGGAATTCCTGGTATGCCGAGCCGGCTTCGTGCATCTTTTTCCTGCTGCTGCTGGCCGAAGCCGTGGAGATCGCGAGAGCCGGCGGCGCCGGTACGGCGGGCATGCTGCGCTGGTCGCTGTGGTCCGTGCTGTGGATCCTGGCGAAACCGCAGAACGCGCCCATCGGCCTGATTCTCGGCCTGTTCACCTTTCGCCTAGCCATGTGGACGCCATCGCCGCGAGCCCGCCTGATTGCGGCCGCGGGCGGGTGCGCCATGCTTGCCTGTGCCGCGTTCAATGTGGCCACCATGCCCGTGTACGGACGCCAGGCCAACACCTACGGCATGATCTTCTCCGGCATCCTGGCGGATTCCCGGGACCCGGCGGCGGATTTGCGGGCGCTGGGGCTCGATCCGCAACTCGCCACATACGCGGGAACCGGCGCCTGGAGTCCAGGAACCTGCTTTCCCCAGATGGCGGCGTCCGGCGCCCTGCGGCGAGTGAATACGTTCACCGTAGTGCGTTTCTATCTGTTGCGGCCGGCGCGAATGTGGCGGCGGTTGCACGGTCTGCTGCCGCGAGTCACGTCCCTGCGGCTAACAGGCTATGGCAATTTCGAACCCTCCGCCGGATTGCCTCCCAAAACGCTCAGCAGCGCGTTCGGTCTTTGGCGAGCCTTTCACGAATCCGTTTTGTCGCGCCTGAGTAAGTGGATCGTCTTCGCGCTGGCCGCCTGGCCGCTGGTGTTGGCCTGGCGATGGGCCCGCAAGCATGATATCGCGCGGCGGCGCAGCCTGGAACTGTTGGCGCTTCTTCCCATCTGCTGCCTGGCAGCCTTGTTTAGCGCGGTCTACGGCGATGCCTTCGACGTAGTGAAACACATGTACCTGTTCAACCTCTTGTTGGATGCCTGCCTGCTCTATGCGGTGGGGCAGATCTCCAGGTCTGCGCGGGTTCTCCAGAACCCGCTCTTAGCCGTCCCGTAGGCTATCATTACAAACATGCGGCACGATCTCCGTTACGCCATACGCACGCTGACACGTAGCCCCCTGTTTACCGCTGTCGCGGTGCTTTCGCTGGCGCTGGGCATCGGCGCCAACACCTCTATCTTTTCGCTGCTCGACCAGGTTCTTTACCGCTCGCTGCCGGTGCGCGATGCCAAGGCTCTGGTGGTTCTGCATGTGGACGACCACAGCCCCGGCATGTCTTCCTCGGACAATAGCGAGAGCGTCTTTTCCTATCCGATGTATCGCGACCTGCGCGATCGGGGCACGGTGTTCAACGGCGTCGTGGCGCGCGCGGGCGTGGCGGTCAGCGTGTCGTGGAATGGCCAAACCGAACGCGCCGGCGCGGAGATCGTTTCCGGCAATTTGTTTCAAGCCCTGGGAGTATCCGCCGCGATAGGCCGCACCCTCGCGCCGGAGGACGACGGCGCGCCCGGAGCGCATCCGGTGGTAATGCTCAGCCACGATTACTGGGTGCGGCGCTTCGGCGGCGAACCCGGCGTGCTGAACTCGAAGGTGGCCATCAACGGGCATCCCATGATCGTGGTGGGGGTGGCGCCCGCCGCCTTTCGCGGAGTCCTTTCCGGAAATAATCCCGAAGTGTATGTGCCCATCGCCATGAAGCGCGAAGTCACCCCCACCTGGGACGGCCTTACCGATCGCCGCACCCGCTGGCTGAATATCCTGGCGCGCCTCAAGCCGGGCGTTTCGCCGGAACGGGCGCAGGCCGCCATGCAGACGATCTACCGCCCCATTATCGAATCCGAGGTCAAGGAATATCCGGTACATAGCAAGCGCGCCGAACATTTGATCGTGAGCCAGAAACTGGAACTGGAGCCGGCCGCGCAAGGCATCAACCAATTGCGGCAGCAGTGGGAGAAACCTCTGGTCGCGCTGATGGCGCTGGTGGGATTAGTGCTGCTGATCGCCTGCGCCAACGTGGCGAATCTGCTGCTGGCGCGGGCCGCCTCGCGACGCCGTGAGATGGCCATCCGGCTGGCGCTGGGCGCCGGACGCCGTTCCCTGCTGCGGCAGTTCCTGATCGAGAGCCTGGTGCTGGCGCTGGCCGGCGGCCTGCTGGGACTGCTGGTTTCCGTGTGGACCACCAGCGCGCTGCTGCGCATCCTGCCCACCGACGCCACCGGGGGATGGATCGCCGCCACCCTGGACGTGCGCATGCTCCTGTTCACGCTGGCGCTCTCCGTTTTCACGGGCGTGCTTTTCGGACTGGCCCCCGCGCTGCAAGCCAGCCGCGCCGAAGTGGCCTCCACGCTGCGCGAGCAGCCGGCGGCCCTGGCATCCGCGGGCGGGGCGGCGCGCTTCCGGCGGATTCTGGTGGTGGTGCAGCTTGCGCTTTCCCTGCTGCTGTTGGTCGGCGCCGGACTGTTCGCCCGCAGCCTGTTCAATCTTCTGCGCGTCGATCCCGGCTTCCGCACGGAACGGCTGCTTACCTTCGCCGTCGATCCCTCGTTGAATGGCTACACCAAGGAGCGCGGCTTCGCCCTGTTCCACGACTTGCAGGAGCGGCTCGCGCGGCTGCCCGGAGTGGCGGCGGCCGGCGCTGCCAGCCCGGGTCCCCTGACGCACAGCAATCGCAGCAGCAACATCACCGTGGAAGGGTATCAGGCCCGCGAAGACGAAGATATGGACGTGGCGCGGCATGCCGTCGGGCCGGGTTATTTTCGCGCGCTCGGCACCCCGCTGGTCCGCGGCCGTGAAGTGACCGAGCGCGATCTCGCATCCCCCGACAAAGTGGTGGTGGTGAACGAGGCTTTCGTGCGCCGCTTTTTTGGCGATCGCAACCCGCTGGGCCGCCACATGATGTTCGGCGCCAGCGACAAGCACTTGCCGGATCGCGAAATCGTCGGGGTCGTGCGCGATTTCAAGCACGCCAGTTTGCGCGAGACGCCCAAGCCGGCGGTCTACTCTACCTACACCAACGAAGACAGCCTGGGCCGCATGGAATTCTACGTACGCGGCGAGGGCGATACGGCCGCATTGGGCGGGCAAATCCGGCGCCTGGTGCAGCAGATGGATGCCGGACTGCCCGTGTTCGACATGCAACCCGTCGAGATTCAGGTTGCCGAATCCGTGGAAATCGATCGCCTGATTGCGATTCTTTCGTGTGCCTTCGGGCTCCTGGCGACCGTGCTGGCCGGCATCGGGCTATATGGAGTGGTGGCCTATACGGTGGCGCGCCGCACGGCCGAGATCGGCATTCGAGTCGCGCTCGGTGCCGTGCCGCGGGATGTGCTGTGGCTGGTCATGAAGGATGTCGGCATGTTGGTGATCTTCGGTCTGGCCATCGGACTGCCGGTCGCGCTGGCGCTCGGCCGCCTGGTGGAGTCTGAGCTATTCGGATTGAAGGCTGCCGATCCGCTGATTTACGCGGGCGCCTCGCTGGCCCTGGTGCTGGTGGCGGCGCTCTCCGGCCTGATCCCCAGCAGCCGCGCGGCCCGTATCGATCCGATTGTCGCGCTGCGCCACGACTGATTAAGTGGCCAAACCCGCGTGGAGGGCGGGCAATCATGCCCGCAGCCGCCTTTTCAGGCGGCTAAGCCGGCTGGAAAGCCGGCTGCGGCCAGGATTGGCCGCCCCACAATTGTGCTTATTGAGCAGCGATGGGGTCTCAGATGAGCGTGCCGCGGCGGGCGCCACAACCCGTGGCACATCATCACACTAAAAAGCTCCACCGCGCGGGTCGCGCAGTGGAGCTTTTTCGCTCGACGGGCCGCCGGTTAGCGAACCGCCAGAGCCGGCACGATCACGGCAGCCATCGGCTGGCCGTTGCCATCCGCCGCCAGTTCGCGCTCCAGTTTGGACGGAGCCAGGCTGCCGCACACCGCGTCCGTCTTGACCTCAGCCAGGAAGTAATGGTCGCCCGACTTGTGGAATACGACCACGTTCTTCTCCTGCGCGCGGCGATATCCGCTCTCGGCGCTCGGCGCCAATACCAGGATCGTCCGCTTGGTTTCGTTATTCCGGATCGACATCAGGTCGTGCGAAGCCGAAGCCGCTGACACTGTATACGAACCGGCCGGCAGCGTGGTGTTCTGCACGGTGAATTCGAACGGGATATCGGCAGTCGCTTTGGTTTGCGCGTACAGCCCGCTAGCTCCCAACAGTGCCACCGCGCCGACGCTCAGGATCATGGTTTTTAACGTTTTCATTTTCGTTTCTCCTTTGTTCTCTGCCAGATGCATTTCCTGGTGGATCATGCCGCAGACTAAGGCAAGCACCCCGCCAAACCGGGACGGACCGCACCGTTTTACGTAACTCACTGATAATCCAGCGAATCGCCAGGCGCAGGCGGAACTCGGCGCCGCCTGCATGCGGCCGTGGACAGAATCTTCAGGTGAAACGGGTAACCAAAAGGTGAACGTGCGCCAGGCCCCGGCGTTTATGGCGCGAGGGAAAACACCGTTCCTGTTTCCGTGCTGCCACCCGCCGACGTGCTGCCATAAAGCAGGCCGGGGCCGATCACCACCAGCGTGGGATGACTTCCCTTCACTCCCTCCGGAAAGCTGAAACTAACCACGCTCCAGGAGCCACCCGGCGCCGCGGGAGGCGTTAGTGTAAACAGGCTGCCGGCGCCGCCTCCGCCGTCCAGAGTGGTACCGAGAAGGACGCCGTTGGGAGCCATCACCAGGTCATTGGGAAACATTTCGTCAAAACCGAATTGGTGGATCACAGTCTCGGTCCAGGGGCCTCCTGAAGTTGCCGGCGGCGTTAGGGAGAATGCCGTGCCAAAGTTAGAGTTCCCGCCATTCGCCGTAATCGCGTATACGACTCCCCTGCGGCCGACAGCTACACCGGTCGCATTCCATCCATCGCCCGTAAAACCGGGGAGGCTGAAGAGCACGTTCTCGGTCCAGGCGCCTCCATTCGATGCCTGCGGCGCCAACGCGAACACGGTGCCGAGATTAGAACTGCCGCCGTGTTGCGTGATGCCATAGAGCGCCCCGTCCGCGCCCATCGCCAGGCCCGTGGGAGTTGCCCCGTCGTTGCCGCTGGCGAAACGATGGAGGACGGTCTCGCTCCACGCGCCCCCTGCAGTGGCGGGCGGCGTCATGGAGAACACCGTGCCATTCCCCAGCCCGATTCCTCCCGCGGTAGTAACGCCATAGAGTACGCCGCCGCTGCCGAGCAGTAAATTGCCCCGGGGATTGCAGCCGTCGTCGTTGTTGAACTGATGCAGTACCGCTTCGGTCCAGGAGGCCCCCGGCGAGGCCGGCGGGGTCAGCGCGAATACCGTGCCGCAGTTATGCTGCCCGCCTGTCGCGTTAGTGCCGTAGAGAACTCCACCTGGGCCGGCCACCACGCCATTCGTATCCGCACCATCGGTCGCGGTGTTGAAAAAACTGTAGAGCACGGCTTCAGCCCACGGCCCGCCTTTCGATGGAGGCGGGGTCAATGAGAATACGGATCCCGTGGTGCTGCCATAGAGCACTCCGCCGGGACCGATCGCCAGCCCCGTGGCACTGCCCTCGGCCAGCGTGGATAAAGTCAGTGTTTCAGCCCGCGCGCATAAAGTAGCTGCGGTTACCCAGAGGAGTAGTTCTCCAGCCATTTTCAAAGTCATCGTTTTTCTCTCTTTCGGTGTGCTGATGTGGCTAGATTCGCCACTCACCGGTACATGAGCAAAACAAGACTGAAATGGCTAACTATTTTTGGCTCGTCCGGGAAAATTCGGTAGTGGGCTGCTTTGCGGAAACTCTGGCTGCCTTGGGCAGGCTGTGGAAAAAGGGCCTGTCGGGACGCTCCCTCACGGTCGCGGCTCGGTAAGCCGCTACTTCCGAGCCGCGCGCGTAAGCAAGCGGTCTTCAGTCTTGTCGGGAGCGCTCCCTCACGGTCGCGGCTCGGTAAGCCGCTACTTCCGAGCCGCGCGCGTAAGCAAGCGGTCTTCAGTCGGGAGCGCTCCCTCACGGTCGCGGCTCGGTAAGCCGCTACTTCCGAGCCGCGCGCGTAAGCAAGCGGTCTTCAGTCGGGGACGCTCCCTCACGGTCGCGGCTCGGTAAGCCGCTACTTCCGAGCCGCGCGCGTAAGCAAGCGGTCTTCAGTCGGGGACGCTCCCTCACGGTCGCGGCTCGGTAAGCCGCTACTTCCGAGCCGCGCGCGTAAGCAAGCGGTCTTCAGTCGGGGACGCTCCCTCACGGTCGCGGCTCGGTAAGCCGCTACTTCCGAGCCGCGCGCGTAAGCAAGCGGTCTTCAGTCGGGGACGCTCCCTCACGGTCGCGGCTCGGTAAGCCGCTACTTCCGAGCCGCGCGTGTAAGCAAGCGGTTTTCAGTCTTTTTCCGCAGCCTGCCAGGCATCAGCGTCGGGATTTTCGGGCGCAGACCGCCAGCATCCCAATCAAAGCGCCCGCAAAGACTGCATTGCCTATCCGATCCACAGTTCCGCCATTGCCCACCGCCGGTATCTGAATGAAAGCGTGCCACGCGTACGCCAATGCGGCGCCGCCGGCCAGCGCCAACCGGTGAAGCCCGCTCCAGCCCGCCGCTCGCGACCAGCGTAAAACCAGGGCGATCATGGCCACGTACAGAACCGCATACACACCGACGGTACACCACCCCCATTGCCGCGGAGTCACCAGAAAGATCGAACCGGCGGCCAGCGCGGCGGCGCCGGCCAACCATGGGCTGGGCGCGTATCCCAGCCTTGGCCGGTCCGGGACCAGCCGGCGCGGCAGCCGGAAAGAAGCGGCCACTACGCCCGCGAAGATCACCGCGGCGCTGGCAAACTGCGCGCGCGATGCCATGAACGAATCCTGCCGGAGCCCAATGGCAGTCGATGCCGCGGCTCCGAAGAGAAAGAGGGCGGCGGTAACAGCCAGGCCCAGCCGGCCCAGCCATGGCTCGGTCGCGCGGTCCGGCACCCACGCCTCCACCAGCGCGATGGATACCGATACGCTCCACACCGTATGCAGTGTCAGGACATGCACGGTCCACCAGGCGCCGATGCCCAGCGCGGGAATATAAGCAGGTTCCAGAAGATGCAGATTCAGGTGCAGGTAGTTGGGATTGAACAGGGTCTGTGTCGTGAATGCCTCTTCAAAAATGGCGTAGGCCAAGCCCAGCGCGAAAATGTTGAGCCATCCGCCTCCCCGGCGCCGCACGATCTCGCGGATCAACAGCGCGCCGCCGCCATACATCGGCGCCAGCACTATCAGCGCCCCCAGCATGTCGATCGGTAGATCGCCAAGCAGGAACTCCGCCACGAGCGGAGCTACGAAAAACAAACCGATGGCCGGCAGAAGTCTTTTCATAATGTTAGACTCAGTATATAATTGTACCAAGTCTATGAACATGAAACAACCGCCGCTGGAAGGTCTCCGGGCGAGAAAGCGGCGTGAAGTCCGCCAACGCATCTCCAACACCGCCACCCGCCTCTTCCTGGAGCGCGGATTCGACGCCGTCCCGGTGGAGGAAGTCGCCCTGGCGGCGGACGTCTCCCGGGCGACAGTGTTCAACTATTTCGAATGCAAGGAAGACCTGCTCCTCGACCGCGCGCCCGAGCTGGCCGAACGCGTCGCCCGCGCCTTAAAAGCCCGGACGGCCGGGGCGCTTCCGGCTCTCCGCGATGCATTGCTCGAACTGGTGATTGCCGGGGACCCGCTCAGCGGAGCAGTCCCGGCGATCAAATGGTTCTGGCCGATGGTGACGTCAACTCCTTCGCTGCGGGCCCGCGCGCACCAGCATGGCGAGGCGTTCGAGGCTGAACTGGCGGGTCTCCTGAAGTTGGCCGGCTTAGGCAAGGACGCGCCCCTGATCGCGGCCATGGTGGTTGCCGTTTGGTGGCTTGCCTGGCGGAAGGCCGTAGAGCAGACGCTGTCCGGCCGCGCCCTCTCCCGGGTTCGCGCGGAACAACGAGCCACCCTAGAGCGCGCCTTTGCCGCCCTGATCCGCGCTTTTCCTGAATAGCCAATCCGCCGGGGCGTGCGGCCCCCTGTCTCTGACGAACCCTCTGTCGAGGTTCGTCAGAATAAATAGTGGGTTGAATCGGGCACTGGAAGTTTGCCAAGCGAATGATAGAGGGCCAGTTCGAAGCGCTCGGAAGGTGCGGAAGCTGTAGGATTTTCTCATGGTGACTTGGGCTTTGTTGTTGAGACCCTTAGCAAAGCCGCTGGAAGGCTGTTTTTGAGCCCAGAATTATTTGCGGATCAGCTGGCGATGTTGGCGCAAGGAACGGGCGAATTCCTTCATGGGTTCGTAGCGGGACCGCATCACCTGGCGGCACCATTCATCCAGTTAGCTTTCCCGCCCAGGCAGGGGAGTTATAATCCCAGAGTTGTTGAAAGGGCTCCTTCAGAAGGTAAGCCCGGACGGCCTTCAAGTTGTAGCGCAGCAGATCGCGGAGGCGAAAGCGCTGCTCGGTTTACAGATTCTCTTCCCGCTTTAGGAGCAGCCAGCGGGACTCTTTCAGTACCGGCGCCATTCCATCTCGCGCCATGCGACGGGATTCGCCGGCGCGGACCTCATTGAGCGCCTTGTTCATTTTGGCCACGATATGAAAACGGTCGAGGATATGCAGGGCCTGGGAACCCGTGAGCGGCGGGATCGAAACGCTGCGCGGCGCTCACGATTGGCCGTTGGCCTTGGCGGTGCGGACGGCTCGTGCAAAATCAAACACGTGGAGCATGCGCGAGTACGATTTAATCGCTGACTGGTACCAGGGCGATCGCGGCCGGACTGTCGGCGTCGCTGAAGCGCTTGCCGTCGCGGCCACGCTCCCGGCCCATTCGCGCATTCTGGACGTCGGTTGCGGGAATGGTGTGCCGATCACCGAGGCGCTCGTGAATGCTGGCCACTGCGTCATTGGTCTCGACAGTTCTGCTGGAATGCTGGCCCGGTTCCGGGTCAACCTCCCGGGTACGCCCATCGTGCGCGGCGACGCCCGGCATTGTCCGTTCGTAGATGGAAGCTTCGACGCGGCAATTTCGTGGGGGATGATGTTTCACCTCACGCCCGCTGATCAGGCTGCCGTGTTCGCAAGTGTGTCGCGTGCGCTCAAGTCAAATGCGCCGTTTCTCTTCACTGCGACTGAGATCGATGGCGTTGACAGTACTGGCATCACAGGCACGATGAACGGCGTGACATTTCACTATTACGCCGTCCGTAGCTACCAAAGAGGAACTAACAATTGCGATGCCGCCCGACATTCCGCACGACAGTCGCAAGGCGATTCTAGCCGAGGTTCTGTCAAACTCCCGATTCGTCCTGTCACGTTTAACTACCGATGAATTGCAAGACGACCGTCATGTTGAACGGCAGCTTGAAAGTGCCCTTCGTATCGCTCACGGCTTCATTGCCAGAATCCGGGCGCAACGGAAGCGGGCATGAGGACAGCGACGAAGGAGCCGACCATTGCTCTTGCCGATCAGACGTGCTTGGTCTGCGAGGGATTTGGATGGTCGCTTTGGGACGGCCTACCCTGCAAGTCCTGCGGCGGCACCGGAAACTTGGAGATGCGGCCACGGCGTCCGTTTCCCGGTCTGCCTGACGATTGACTTCATTTTCCGCTAGTGATAGTATCGATTTATTTTGCGGCGGTGTGTAGATGTTCAATCCCAAGCCACTTCTTTCTCTTTTCGTCCTGGCAATTTCGGCCTATGCGCAAGGCAACACCGTGCCGGATTCCATTCTGCACGTCAACAAAACCGATCATGACAACATTGAATTCCGGGTCGGCGGTTCGACGGTCCTGGCTATCGGACTGGCGGATGTCAACGGCAAGATCAATTGGGATGACTTTTGCCAACGTCAATTTCAACCCGGCGAGACGGCCACCATACCGAACGCCGGTCAAGTGGCCACGGTCATTACTACGAGCGGAGTCTTCGGCGACAAGACGGCGGTCGATAATTTGTACCGGCGCTACGCCGCTGAACAAACCGTCTGGCATAAATGGCAGAATCTCGCCAAGTCGTACAGTACGGACCCAATAACGTTCGTCGAGCAGATCACGAGCGCATTGAATAGCGTGAAGGTGCCGCCAGCGCCCGATGTTAATCAGAACGTAGAGGACTTCGGCACATGGAACGCCTGGGCGCTTTTGAAAGGCAACGTCCAGATCTCGGCTCAGATCACAAAAGATCCACGAGAGGCGATTCTTTATTATCTGGCGCACATGACCGGAGTGTATGATGTTTGCGTAGCTGCGGCTCGTAGTGGAAGGATGCAATGACCGGGATAAGGGCTGTCTTTCTTTGCGTCCTGGCACCTTCCGCCTATGCGCAAGGCAACCTGCAACTGACCCATTCTGACGACTATGCCAAATGGTTCATCCGCAACACGTCCAACCAAACCATCACGGCGTACATTTACCACGCTGGCGACGAGCCGATGCGTCTGCTCAACGGTCAGAACGTCGGCGTCGGAGAATTGGAGTTTGAACCGCTGCTGCCGGGTACGTCGAGAGAAGTTCAGATTAGACCCGGATACCAAAAGGCCAAAACCTCATCGACGAGCACGGGCTAATGCTCGTAAACATTCACGATGATCCCGGCGTGAGCACGTACTACCTCACCCGTAAAACGCCGTGAGGCGATAGGCCCGATTGCGTCACCAGTTCATCGCTAGCGGCGCAGCGCTTATAAGGGGTTCGCGAGCCGTGCGAGCCGGCTTCGGCGCCCACTGGAGCGTAGCGGGACCCACAGATTTCTCCGCCGAGGCATTGTCGAAGTAATAGTACGCATCGATCCCGGGGCGCGCGGCCCCCCGCGTCTGACGAGCCCTTTTCTTACGGCAGTTCCAGGTCCAGCGCATAGATGTCCGAGTTCGACCGGCTCACCGAGACGATCGGTGCATCCTCCGGCGACAGGCCGCCAAAGAAATAGGCCGTCACATTCGACTGCGGCACCCGGTTCAGGTCCATCATCCGTTCCACTCTGCCGGTGGCGATGCGCACGCGGGATATGGCCTGCTCCTTACCTCCGAACTCTTCCTGATAATAAATGTACTCGCCCCCGTGGGACCAGTACGGTTTCCCCAGACCCATGCCCTTCGCCAGAGGGGTCCACTGCCTGCGGTGTAAGTCGAACAGCAGCAGTTGTTCCCGATTCCGGTGCGCGGCAATGTAGCGGCCGTCCGGCGACCAAACGGGCCGCATCAACTGCGCCGACCCCTCCAGGAATCGGGCCTGCCGGTCCGCCAGGTCCATGACGTAGACCCCAGCCTTAACCGGAGTACCCACGAAAGAACTACACCCAAACACGAGAGACTTTCCATCGGGGGACCAACTGGCTCCGCCGGAGACGTATGCGGCCGCCGGAATCGCTTCCGGCTCACCGCCCGCGGACCGGATCACATACAACATCTCGGGCTGGCCCGCTTCGACGCCGCCAAAAGCGATCCGCGCACCATCCGGCGACCAGCGGGGTTCGTAGACGCGCAATCTCGGTGGGGTCAATTGCCTTGCTTCACTGCCATCCGGACGGCTGCGCCAGAGCGCGTTTTGGGGATAAGTCACGTACGCGATGGAGCGCCCGTCGTTCGAATAGGCGACCCACCGGCCGCCCACACCCGGAAGATACGGCAGAAACTGCCGGCGCTGGCGATCGTATCGCATGAATTCGCGGCGCTCCTGCCCCGCGCCCATATAGATCCGCTTATCGTCCGGAGCCACGACGAGTGAGTCCAAATCCATTGCCGTGGAATAAAGCTCGACTAAAGGCACGTGCGACGCGGGCAGAAAACCACGATCTTCGCGCATAGCCCAAATCGTGGTGGCCTGCCCATGCCACGATAGGAAAAAATAGTACTTTCCCGAGTGCGTCCAGGCTCCCGCCCGTTCGTTGTGGTGTTCCGGACCGGGATTCCAGTCCCGCAGCATCGGGTGCAAGCCGCGGCCATCGGCGGCGACTTCCCAAAGGGCGGATTGCCGCTTGTTGTCTTCCACATGAAAGCGCAACACATCCGGCCGGGGCGCCGGCGCCCAGCGGATCAGATTGACATATCCGGATGTATCCACCAGCTTGTGGCTATCCGTGCCATCGCCGGCAGCCCCATACAAGCCGTTGCCAAACCCAAATACAAACCTGCGCCCGTCCCGCGACCAGGCGCCGGTGTGTCCGAACAGTTTTCCGAGCCGGCGGGGCGGGCCGCCTCCCGTCGGCACGACCCAAAGGGGCTGCTCGTCTTCTTGCGCGCCGGCCGCCACCAGCAGGCTCGACCGGTCGGGCGAAATGTCCAGAACTGCCGGCCGCACGAGCCCTTCCGCCGCGGGCAGCGGCTGCGCCGCCCCACCCTCCACCGGAACCTCGGCCAGCCGCCAGGTTCCCCCCACTCGCTCAGCGAAATACACCCGCGCGCCGTCGGTAGCTACGGGACCGCCGACCTCCACGTGTCCGGTCTGCGTAAGCTGCGTTACCTGCGAGACGCGCGGCACGAGTTTCTCCGGCCCGCGCCGCGCGCTTACACTGAGAATCACCGCTTCCACCAGGCTCGCGCACAAAACCACGCCCACCGCCACGCGTTTCCGCCGGATCGTCTTAGATAGACGATATGCGAAGCTGTCGCTGCGCGCCGCCACGGGAAGCCCATCCAGATGGCGCCGGATATCGCGCGCCAGATCCCCGGCCGAAGCGTAGCGCCGCGCGGGCTCCTTGCGGATGGCCATGCGGATCATGTTGTCCAGATCGCCTGCGAGTTGCGGATTCCAGGAAACGGGCGCGGCCGGCTCCGTCTGGCAGACGATTTGGGCAATCCGGCCGGGAGTGTACTCCGCGATCTTCTGGGCCTTCTGCCCGGTCAACATCTCATAGAGGATCAAGCCCAGCGCATAAACATCCACCGCCGGCGTGACGGCCTCGCCGCGCACCTGTTCGGGCGACGCGTAGTCCGGCGTCATCACCTGCAGACCGGTCTGGGTGACTTTTTCGTCTTCGGCGCTCGCATCCAGCAGCTTGGCGATCCCGAAGTCCAGCAATTTCGGCGTGCCATCCCCTGTTACCAGAATGTTCGCCGGCTTCAAGTCGCGGTGCACCACCAGGCTCTTGTGCGCGAATTCGACGGCCTCGCAGACCGGCAGGAACAAGCGCAGCCTTTCCGGAATGTTGAGCGTGCGCTGTTCGCACCAGGCGGTGATGGATTCGCCTTCGATGAACTCCATCACCAGGTAAGGCACGCCTTCCGGCGTGGACCCGCCATCGAGGAGGCGCGCGATATTGGGATGCGTGAGCCGCGCCAGGATTTGCCGTTCCTGCCGGAATCGCCGCAGCGTGCTGGGAGACGCGGCCGCGGCGCGCACCAGCTTGATGGCTACCTGCTGGTGGAATTCGGCGTCGTCCCGCGCGGCCCGGTAAACCGCGCCCATGCCGCCGTGACCCACAATCGCCTCGACCTTGTAAGGACCCAGACGCGCGCCAATCCGCCGGTGGTCGGGATCTTTATCGAATGTTACGGCGCCTGCCAATGCGGCGATGGCCGCGCTGGCCGTAGGCAGACCATATCCGGAATGCAGCAGCAGCGACGCCACTTCCCGGCGCACCTCCGCATCGGGGCATTCCATTTCGAGGAAGGCGGGACGCTCCGCCGGAGGCAACTCGGCCGCGCGCTCGAAGAGCCGTTCAACCAGGCTCCATTGTTCCCGGTTCAGCTCGGTCATAGGGTCCTCAATGACCCGCAACGTGGCCCAATAGCGACAACCAAAATGGCACCACCAAAGATTGCACAAACGTCCAGAGATAGAACGCCGGCATGGCGGCGACGGTCAGTCGCAGAAAGAACTTGACCATCGGCCAGAGCGATGGATTTTCAGCGTCGATATTCAGTGTCATGAGGATCTCCAGAAGATTCTTACACAACCCGCCTATTAACAGCTACATGGGCTTTGTTCGTGGCACCAGCCTCGATGGACACATCCCGCCCGCGTTTTATCGGCGTTCATCGGCGTTTATCGGCGGCCAAATATGCTTTTCCTTAGTTCCACGCCCAAAAACAAAACCAATGTTGGCCGCCGATAAACGCCGATGAACGCCGATAGGACAAGCACCGGATAAACAGCTCAGGTTCGGTCGAGCCGTACGTCGGTCCTCTTCCTAGAGCTTCGACTCCCCATCGCGCGCGGCTCCTATGCTTCAATAATACAAGGAGAGGAAAAAATCTGATCCCATGGGGTCTTCCCGGCAACACGCATCTCCGTCGGCTCCAGACCGCCCCGCCGTCCCGGAGCCTAGCCTGGCCGAACGCGGCCGTACGCTGGTCCGGCTCGGCCGCATTGGGACGCTCTGTACGCATTCGCGCAAATACCCCGGATTCCCTTTCGGCTCGGTGATGCCTTATAGCGTCAACCCGCTGGGCCAACCGGTCTTTCTGATCAGCAGCATGGCCATGCATACCCAGAATCTGAAGGCGGATGCGCGCGCCAGCCTGCTCGTCACACAGGACGACGTCGCAGATCCGCTGGGCGCGGCCCGCATCACGCTGGTGGGAGAAGCGCTTCCGGTGCCCGCAGCGGAGACCGCCGCCGTGCGCGAACTGTACCTTAGCCGCTACGAAAATTCCCGCTATTGGGTCGATTTCGACGATTTTAGTTTCTACCGGCTGCAGCCGGCGGGCGTCTATTTTATTGGCGGCTTCGGGGTGATGGGTTGGGTTCCTTCGGACGAATACGCGGCCAGCCAGCCCGACCCGCTGGCGGATTCCGCGCCCGGAATCCTATCGCACATGAACCAGGACCATGCCGAAGCCCTGGTGCTTTTGGCGCGCGCGGCGGGGGAGGCGGGCGTAGAAACCGCCAGTATGACGGCCGTCGACCGCCTGGGATTCCAGCTTCGTTTGCGCAGCGGCGACCGGGTGCACGGCGCCCGGATCGCGTTTCCGGCGGAAGTGCACGATAGCGGGGAAGTCCGCGCGGCCCTCGTCGCCATGGTGCGCGCCGCCCGGAACGAAAGATAACGGATTTTGTCACCGTATTTTCGCGGAACCGAATCCGCTTGCAAACGCTCTGATATAATTTTAAGATAACGATGTGGATAACTCCGAATTGGAGGCAGTTCAAGGATGATCTATTCTCGGTCCGCCGAATACGCAATTAGGGCTTTCGTGCACTTGGCACAGGTGCCGGATGGAAAATACGCGATGGTCAAGAACATCGCGGAGCAGGAGGAGATTCCGGCGCACTTCCTGGCGAAAATTCTGCAGCAGCTCGCCCGGAAGGGCCTGCTGCGTTCCAGCAAAGGTCCCACCGGTGGTTTCGCGTTGCGGGTGCCCCCCGAAGACGTGAAGCTTTGGGACATCGTAGAAGCGCTGGACGGGATGTCGCAATACACCGCATGTGCCAGCGGCTTGTCGGAATGCTCCGACGAGATGCCTTGCTCCATGCACGATAGCTGGGTGGCGCTGCGCACGCGTATCATAGACTATTTGGAGCGGAATACGATCGCCGACCTGGTGAAGGCGCTGGATCAAAAGCGCAAGTCGCTTGCCAAACAGCGCAAACCCAAGCGCGTGGTTGCGGCCCGCAGATAATCTACTGCATCAAATAACGAGGGGGTGCCCAATGGGCCAATCTGTCTTGGTTCCCATGGTTGTCGAACAGACTTCGCGTGGGGAACGCGCATACGATATCTATTCCCGTTTATTGAAAGAGAACATCATTTTCCTCGGCACGCCGATCGACGATAACGTCGCCAACCTGGTGATCGCCCAACTCCTGTTTCTGGAGGCCGAGGATCCCGAGAAGGACGTCTCCATTTACATCAACTCGCCGGGCGGCTCCATCACGGCGGGATTGGCCATTCTGGATACCATGGACTTCATTCGTCCGGACATCGTCACCATTTGCGTGGGACAGGCGGCGTCCATGGCGGCCGTGCTGCTGGCCAAGGGCACTAAGGGCAAACGTTTCAGCCTCCCGAATTCCCGCATCATGATCCATCAGCCCTCCATGCAGGGTCTGGCGGGTCAGGCGGCCGATATCGATATCTACGCGAAGGAAATCCTGCGCATGCGCGAAACCTTGAACTCGCTGCTGGCCGATGCCACCAGCCAGCCGGTGGACCGCATCGCGCGCGATGTGGATCGCGACTATATCATGAGCCCCGAGCAGGCCGTGGAATATGGCATGATCGACAGGGTGATTGCCAGCCGCGATCTGGTACCGCTGGCAGTCAACAAGTAGACAGAGCCGCACCGTCCGGCCGCTCGCGCAGCCGGTCCCGCATTAAAGTCACGCAGTTCTTCCGCCGATATACCAGTTGTATGAACGTCACCGGTGCTGAGTGGCGCGATCTGGATCCTCACGAGAGCAACTACTCGTCGAAGCATCCATCGCGCCGCCCGCCAAAGCCGGAAGATCCCGAAGACGATACCGTCGAGATCCATGGCCAGGCGGATGAAGAGCCTGCCGACGGGCTTGATCAATTCGACTAGAATCGTCGGTCACTGATCGACGCACTTTTTTTTCGCCTTCCCTTTCAAGGGTTTGGGTGCAGAGGCCAAGCCATTCCCACAACTCCGCATGTGATGCTTAAGTCAAGAAAGGGCGCTGCGCTATCCTTTCGGCAGCGTACCTTATGAGGAACGCCTCTACCTGCGTTCCTCTCGTCCTCAGCCTGGCCTTGGGCGGCCCGGCTGGTGATGATCGCGCACCCGGAACCCTTGAGTAAGGTTTGCCTGGCAATCACGACGGTTGCCCGGACGGCGGTGGAGGCTGTTTGGGCGGCCTCCCATGCGAGTCCGATCATCGCGCCCTGCCTCCCGTTTGGCTTACGGGAGGCCGGGCGGCGACGGTTCAAAAACAAATGCGGGTGAAACAGCGGCGAGACCCGCGTGGGACACCGTCGAAAACTAACCGTGGGGCGGGCAATCATGCCCGCCATCCAATTGTTTTCCGAGGCGGGACTTTCAAGCCCCGCTAAACACTGATGCAGGCTTTGGCCAGTATGCCGCCGTCGCACACCAGGTGCGAGCCCGTCACATAAGACGACTCGTCGGACAACAGCCAAACCACCGCGCGCGCAGGCTCATCCGGGCTGGCCAGACGCCCCAACGGCACCTCTTCGCAGACACGGCGGCGCATTTCCGGCATATCGGCCGGGGCCACATTGGCCCACATCAAGCGCGTCTCGGTCGCGCCGGGAACCACCGCATTCACCCGGATGCCATGCCTGGCATAATCCACCGCCATGCAACGCACCAACGCCGAAATGCCGCCCTTCGATGCGCTATACGCCCCCGCCCCACCCGCGGCAAATCCCACCGTCGCCGCCGGCGACGACGTGCAAACGATCGAGCCGGGCGTGCCGGCCTTCAGAATCTGCCGCAGCGCATACTTGCAAGTCAGATAGATGCCGGTCAAATTGGTATCCAACACCCGCTTCCAGGTCTCGAACGGCAGCTCATGCAGGAATCCGCCCGTATCCAGGCCCGCATTGGCGAAGGCGCCGTAAAGCGGCCCCATGCCGGCGATCTCCTCAAATGCCCGCGCGACGTGCTCCTCGCGGGAAACGTCGCATTCCAATCCCAGGGCAGCCTCCGCCCCGGCCGCCCGGGCCGCCGCAGCCGCCTCGCGCGCTGCCGGGCCGTCGATATCCAGCACCGCGACCCGATCGCCGCGCGCCGCGCATTGCATCACCACCGCCCTGCCGATGCCGGCGCCACCTCCGGTAACCACGATGCTCCTCACCGCACGATTTCCCCTATCGCTTCGGCGATCTGCTGGTTGTGCCGAATATTATGAAGCGGAATGTAAAGCAGCCACTGGTAGGCGTTGAGCATGCCAAAAACCGGAAAGGAGTGCCTGGCCAGTTGGTTCTTCATAGGCGCATTCACCTCCTCGACGAACTTCAGCGTAGTGGCGCGGACCTCCTGATAGCGAGTGAGGGCCTCCTGGCAAGTCCAATTGTGATGCGGCTCCAGGAAGGACGGTGCCGTGGCTTTACGGCTGCGATCCGGCACCACGCGGTCGAGGAACCGGGTCTTGCGGGCGTCCTCCTCCTCCCAGTCCGGATGTGGTGGACCCGCCAAGGCTTCCTCAACTCTTGCGAGCATGGCCTTCTCGCCTAATATCAGGTGTTCGGCAGTCTCCTGGACGGACCAGCGGTCCGCCGCAGCCTTAAAGGTCCATTCAAAATCGGTCAGGCCGCGCGTGAGTGACAGGAACTCGCGTTCGGACTCGCGCAGCGATTGCACCAGGCGACCGCGCTCTTCGGTGGTGATGCCGGGTCCGCAGGGGATCATGGGATGGCTTGAGCCCAGTCTATCAAACCACTCAGTCCAAAGCGGTCTTGACCCGCTCGCCGGTGGTCTGCGATGGAGGGCTCGCCCGTTTCTTGCCGCGGCTGGTCGTCCGGCCGGGAGGCCGGCCCCGTCCGCGCGGCCGCCCGCTGGCGAGCCGTTCCAGACTCAGAATGGCTTGGTCGATATCGTCGCGCTGCTCGCGGAGCTCGGCGAGAGCTTTAGCTATGTCCATGGCGGCGCTTTCCTTTTTCCCACTTGGGCCGAGAGGTAAATCCCAACTCTGGGACGAACCGAAAACGGCTCCGTAATTAGACGATTATATTACGTTTTCAATCCTCCAACGGAGTCTTGTCTTACAAATCTTGGTGAGGTATAGTACTTTTAGCCTAGAATGCATGGACGTACCAAAAGCTGATCGTCGCTATTGACTCTCAAGCCTCAAAAGGTACAGAATGACACAAGCTAAGTTACTCGCGGATCCCGATTTGCCAAAGGAAGAAAATGCGGGTGGCCTGGACTCTAGGAGAGACATGCGATTTTCGAGTTCTTACGACGTTCGACGGATAGCCTTGGCCTTAGCGCCGGTCCTGGCGCTGGCTCTCGCGGCCATGCCCCTGGCGCAAGCGCAAACTTACACTGTGCTCTACACCTTCACCGGTGGCACCGATGGATCGGCACCCTTGTCCACTCCGATCCTGTACAACGGTACCGTCTATGGCACCGCAGCCGCGGGCGGAACGCAGGGCAACGGCACCGTCTACGGGCTGGTTTTCAAGAGCCGCAAAGAAATTGTCTTGCACTCTTTCACCGGTGGCCCCACGGACGGGGGCGATCCCATCGGCGGCCTGGTGCAGGATTCCAGCGGCAACTTCTACGGCGTCGCGTACAAGGGCGGCGCGAAAAACGACGGAACACTATTCAAGCTGACTCCCGCCGGTTCGTTCACCCTGCTGCACAGCTTCGCCGGTCCGCCGGCCGAGGGTATCGGCCCCGCCGGGACCTTGGTCTTCGATCCTTTGGGAGATCTTTTCGGCACCACCTACGTGGGCGGCAAGACCACCGGATGGGGAACCGTATTCGAGTATTCGGCTGCGGGAACCTTCAAGACCGGACAAAGCTTCTCGCCGGATGGCGCGCTGCCCAAGGCCGGCCTGTTATACGAGAGCGGTAAGCTGTACGGCACTACCAGCGGAGGCGATGCCCACCAGTATGGCGGCACGATCTATCAAGTAGGCGTGCAGACCGCTTTATATACCTTTAGCGGCGGCGCGGACGGATCTCAACCTTTGGGCCGCCTGCTCGGCGACGGCGAAGGCAATGTCTACGGCACGACCTCGGCCGGCGGCACTGGCAATTTCGGCTTGGGTTGGGGCGTGGTATTTAAATACAATCTGGCCAGTGGGCAGGAGACCGTACTGCATACATTTACAGGACCGGACGGCGGCGTTCCGGCGGCCGGGCTGACCTGGGATTCGCAAGGCAATCTATATGGCACCACCACGCTAGGCGGGGCTTATGGATACGGCAACGTATTTGAAATCGACCCGGCCGGCAACCTCACCAGCCTGCACGACTTCACTGGAGGCGCCGACGGAGCCACCCCATACGCGGGCGTGCTTGTGGACGCCAAAGGAAACGTGTGGGGCGCCGCCTCCGCCGGAGGCACAGGCCACGGCACCCTCTTCCTGATCAGTCCAGCGACCAACTAACTATTAAGCCCCGCTGCTGGAGTTTGGACTTATCTCGTGATGACTGGCCGCAGCCCCGTGGCGCACGCTTCAGCGTGCCGGCGGGACTTTTAAGTCCCGCTTGGGCGAGCTTAACGCTCGCCAAAGATCGGGTCTGGAGACCCTCTGCAGGCGTAGACGCCTGCCCCACCAACTGTCCAAACCCCAGGGCCGGACTTGTACAAGCAACCATCAAAAGGGCGATGCTAACATAGTATTCGGCTCATGTCGTCGCCCGTCATTCCGCCGCCGCTCGAAGCCCTGCGCAACCATCCGTTTTCTTTCTATCCGGCCATCCTGAATATCGAGCACAACCAGTGGCAATATCGCAAGGCCACCTGGTCCGATGTCCTGATCGTCAACGCTCGCACGGGGCAGGAAATCTGGATTCCGCGCCGCTTCCTGGGCGAGATCTCGCGCATTGAAGACCCTGTCGTAATCGTGGGACTCCTGAAGGAACTGGAATACAAAGAGGGTGCGGTGTGGCCGTATCAGCGCCGCGTGATCGAAATGCCCATCGCGGTGGGCGCATCCGTGCGGCCGCCCTCACCCGCGCCACGCACCGGTCCGGCGCCGGTCGTCGGCATCCGCCTCGAATCCAATACCGAGTCGCATATCTTCCGCCTGGTGGGCGGCGCCCTCGTGCTGGGGATCGTAGCGACGTACCTGGTAGTAAATTTTTATCGCGATAGCGTGCTGCGCCCACGCATCGCTTATAATTCCAAGGACCGCGGCTATCTCTCCCTAACGGCTGAGGATGATTACGCGGCCGTCGTGCGTAAACTGGGTCCGCCCGCGCACGACCGATGGCTCGGTCCGGCCGGCGGCCCACGCTACCGCGCGCTATCGTATCCCGACCGCGCCTGCACCGTCGTCCTGATGGGCGCGGATGGCAAGCCCGCCATGTACATCGGCACGCTCGACGCCAACGGAAACACGCTGCACTCCGTGCGGCTCGGCAACGGCGCCGGCGCCGGCGAACTTCTGCACGCGCTGCCTCGCTTATAAATCCCGGCGCCTTGTCCTGAAACGCACCGCCGGCAGCCCTCCAGTGGCACCGCCGCGCGCCGCCGCCGCGTCCATTCATTATGACCGGCCACCCCGCGGTGTGGACCGCCCGGATCGCTCTCCTGCTTTCCACGCTGCACGTGGCGGCCGGTCAGAGTTCGCCCGAGGCGTTCCTATATAAAGAATTGCAATCGTTCGAGCCGAAAGCGGGGTTCAAGCCTCAGACGCCCAAGCAGCGGCTGCACGCCTATCTGCGCACCTTGGCCGGACCCGCCACCCTGTTTACCGAAGCCGGCGCGGCCGGGTTGAGCCAGATCGTCGATAGCCCATCGCAATGGGGCCAAGGCGCCGCGGGCTACGGCAAGCGCTTTGCAAACGATATGGCGTACAACGGCGTGCGCTATTCGCTGGCCTTTGGGACTTCCATCCTGTTGCGGGAAGACGATCGGTACTTCGCCTCCGAACAGCGCGGCGCATGGCCCCGCGCGCGGCACGCGCTGGCCAGCGTCTTCACCGCCCACAAGAACGACGGACGCACGGTCTTCGCCACTTCCAGCATGATCGGCATCGCCGGAGCCAGCCTCATCTCACGCGCATGGTCACCGGTAAGCTGGCAGACCCCCAGCGGCACGGCGCGCAGCATGGGAATCAGCATCGCCGGCACCGCGGGTTTCAACCTGGCGCGGGAATTCTTGCCGGACATCGTGCGGCATCTGCACAAGTAGGGCCGCTGCGGCACGGCGGCTGCTGCGAGTGTGTCGCCTGTCGGCACATCTGGGTCATTTCACCCATCGCTGTTCGGATGCGATTGCAAGTCCTTCCGTTTCAATAGCCGCAGCTTGGCTGCGGAATTGCAACCTGTTTCATCCCAGTTGCAAGAACAGGAGGAGAATCCATGAATTTCGACCAGGCGCCTATGCTGGTGATTTGGGAAGTGACCCAGGCGTGTGACCTGGCATGCGTGCATTGCCGCGCATCCGCCCAATCCAGCCGCGATCCGCAAGAACTGAATACCAGGCAAGGCTTCGAGTTGCTCGATCAGATCAAATCGTTCGGCAATCCTTTGATGGTTTTCACGGGCGGCGATCCGCTAAAACGGCCGGATCTCTACGAACTGATTCGCCATAGCGTGAAAATCGGGCTGCGCACCAACGTGACCCCCAGTGCCACCCCGCTGCTCACCGAAGATGCCATCGATCGTTTCAAGGAGTGCGGCGTTTCGCGCATGGCCATCAGCCTGGACGGGCCGGACGCCCAGTCGCACGACGATTTCCGGGGCATTCCCGGCACCTTCGACCGCGCCATGCTGGCCCTCTATCATGCCAAAAGGATCGGCCTGGAGACCCAATACCAGACCACGGTGACCCGCCGGAATCTGGCGCGCCTGCCGGAAATGGCCAAAATAGCCGAGGATGTCGGCACCAAAATGTGGAGCCTCTTCTTCCTGATCGTGACCGGACGGGCGCTCGAGAACATGGACCTCACCGCCGACGAATACGAGCAGGTGTTCGATTTCATGTACGAATTGTCGAAGACCGCACCGTTCGCCATCAAGACTACGGAGGCCATGCACTACCGCCGCTACGTGGCGCAGCGCATGAAGGCGGAACACCGCTCCATACCGGAGAGCGAGAAGGCCGGCGCGGTGATGTGGCGCACCGCCGGCGTGAGCGACGGCAAGGGATTTGTGTTCGTGTCCCACACCGGCGAAATCTTTCCGAGCGGCTTCCTGCCGATCACCGCCGGCAATGTGCTGCGGGATTCGCTTACCGACGTTTATCGGAATTCAAGCCTGTTCCGTTCGCTGCGAGACGTGAGCCAGCGCGAAGGCAAGTGCGGCGCATGCGAATACCAGAAGGTGTGCGGCGGCTCGCGCTCCCGCGCCTATGCGCTCACCGGCAACTATTTGGCGGAAGACCCGCGCTGCACTTATCAGCCGCACCTGGCCGAAGCCATCGCCTAGCCGGTGGGGCAGGCGTCTACGCCTGCGCGGGTTCTCCAGAACCCGCCGCAAATCGCGCCCGCGAATGGTACAAGACCTTCTCCTCAAAATGGACTAACTGTACCCCCACATTCCCGGATAGTCTGGACTATAGTTCGCGCTTCGGGAGGTCCACTATTTTTTCGGTTCCACCGCAGGTATTCTGGCCGTATTGCGCGGCAATTGTGTCCCTCGCCGTCGCCATCGCCGCCTTTTGGAGGCCCGCCGCGCGCGCGCCGGGATTCGATAAGCTGCGCGCCCTGGCGCCTGCGGCCTATGCCATTCCCCTCGTCATCTTCGGGGCCGACCATCTGTCTTCCATCAAGGAAATCATGACCGTCGTGCCCTCATGGATGCCCGGCAAGATGTTCTGGACCATCTTCGTCGGCGTGGCCCTCATCCTGGCCGGATTCAGCATCCTCCTGGGCATCCAACGCCGGCTTTCCACCACCTTGTTGGGAATCATGTTCTTCCTCTTTGAAATCCTGATGCATATTCCCAGCCTCATTCGCCTGGCCTCCGCCGGACATCTCTTCTCCGCACCGGGCCAGCGCGCCGTCATAGGAGTTGCGGGCAGGGACTTCGCCTTCGGCTGCGGAGCCTTTGTGCTGGCGGTCGCTACTTCCCGGCCGGATTTGCGGAATCGCGTCGAACGCTACGCCTGCCGCGGGATGGCTGTGGTGGCGCTGGTGTTCGGCTTCGTCCATTTTTGGTACCCGCGCTTCGCTCCGGGCGTCCCGCTTGAGAAGCCCAACCCCGATTGGATGCCCGGCGGCCCGGCTTGGGGCTACGTTACGGGAGCAGCCCTCATCCTCGGCGCCATCGGCATGCTCGGCCGGGATGCGACTCGCCGTAAGGCTGCCACCATCCTCGGCACGATTCTGGTCCTCCTCGTGGCCGTCTTTTATGTACCCATCATGTTTGCCGCCCCCACCGTCGAGACGCTGAACTACGTGGCCGATACGCTCCTGTTCGCCGCCAGCATCCTCATCGGCGCCGGTCCCTCGGCCTATGTACGCCCCAGCGCCGTCGGCATTGACCAACCGGCATCCGCAGGCGTGACTTTTCAGTAAACGCTATTGGGAGCGTTCGCGCGTCGCATGACTTCGATGGTCGTGTAAGCCCCCCGATTCGTTAACCATACAGGCCTGGCCTCGGCAATCACCGGATTGCCACTTCGATCACCGTATAACTTCCCGGCTCCGCATCGTTGACCGCCGCGACAATTTTCCGGATCACCCGCGGTCAGAAGAACATCGAAACCGGCTTCCTCGGCAACGCGCAACAGATCGCCGTTTGCCAGGGCTTCCCATCCTTCTTCAAGCGCGGTTCGTACGGTGTGTTCACGAAGATAGGCAGCAAGCGGAACTGGCGCGCCAGGTCAAAAAGCGGGTCAAAAAGAATGCGCATCAGTGGGCCGGCGCGGGCGCTCCCAGGCTGCGGGCCGCGAAGTCGAGGACTGCTTTCACATGGTCCCGCGTTAGACCGGCGTAAAGCTCCACCAGTTCGTCAATCGTAACGCCGTCCTCAAGGTTCTCGAATACGGCGGCAACCGGCATCCGTGTGTCGCGGAACACCCAGGCGCCGCTAACTTTGCCGGGGACGCTTTCCACGGCTGGGCACTGCGACCAATCGAGGGCGCCCGCCCTGCCGCCCGAGGACGCCCACAGCGCGTCGAGCGCCTTGGTGAGTAGTTCGTCCACATCCTGGAATCGGCCGCTCTGGATGCCCTCCCGGACCCGGCGTTCAAGCTCAGGCGTCTGGATTTCGATGCTCATCGCCAACACTCGATCCATCCTACCAATTACGGACCTACCCACTGGCGCTGTTGGGCGGTGGCGCTTTGCCGGGTAATCCTAAGGCACTTGGAAGGCGACCTTACTGACCAGCAGCCCCCCGGGGGTCGCCACTTGCACATTGCCCGTGGTCGCGCCGGCAGGCACAGTCGCCGTAATTTCAGAAGCCCCAACGACATGAAAAACCGCCGCTGTGCCATGGAAGGTGACGCTGCTTGCGGCGCTCAGATGCGTGCCCAGAATCTTAACAGTCGCCCCCACCTGCCTGAAGTTGGAACCTTCTCCACAAAGGGGCCCAGTTCCGCGGAAAGTGTGAACACCGTACCATCGTTGTTGGCGCCGCCCTGGTATGTTGTTCCGTAGAAACTGCCATCGGTATCCTCGACCAGCCCACCGATAGGAAATGCCCCGTCAGTTCCGCTGAAGCTGTACAGGCTGGTGAACGAGCCCGCCAGGGCGATTTTGAAAATCGTGCCGTCTCCCGTGGTTCCCCCACCGCTGGTTGTCCCGTACAGGTTGCCGTCATTGGCTGCGACCAGCTTACTCTGGGAATTGTCTCCGTCAAGCACTACGAAGGTATGGAGGTTTGTCGGCGCGCCTTCCGCCGTGATGCTGAAAATGGTGCCATAACCGATGCCTCCGGCGGAGGTAGACCCGTACAAGAGCCCATTGCTGGCCTGGACCAAGGCGGCGTAAGGATGGGCTCCATCAGTCCCGCTGAAGCTGTACAGGGTGGTCAGCACACCAGCCATGGTGACTTTGAAAACTGTGCCCACGTTATTCGCCCCGCCTTGGTAGGTTGTCCCATAAAGATAACCATCGGTGGCCTGCACCAGCCCCGCATAGGGGGTGGCGCCCTCAGCCGCTGCGAAACTGTGCAGGCTCGTGAACACGCCGTCCGGGCTGATTTTAAAGATCGTGCCTAAGTTATTGGCTCCGCCTTGATAGGTTGTCCTGGCCAGTAATAGAGAACCGGCGGGAAAAGCTCCATCGGGTCACGCATCCTTGCCGAAAGGACACGTTATCTCAGCGACGCCCGCTCCGGCAAGACCCCCTGCGCCCCCGCCTACTGAACCGCAATAGTCACCTCGCTCTGGCTGCTCGCGGTTCCGACGCTTATCTGCACCGGCACGCTGCTGCCGGGCGCAACGCCGTCAGGAATCTTCACATTCGTCTGAAACAGTCCGGCAAACCCCGGCGCTGCGCCGCAGTAAGTCACCGTAGCATTCAGGCCGCCGATGGTTACCGCACAGGCCAGCGCCGGTTTCGTCAGAACAGTGGAAGGCAGCCGCCCGTCTATTTCCGGCGGCGTGCGCGCACCGTCTCCGGTGGCGAACATCTGCAGAACATTCCCCACCCGCTCGGGATTCGAGGCGCTATTCACGCTGTTGTTCTGATTCAGCACAGCCGCCTGGCCAGAACCCGAGCCCTTTGCCGTGAACATCCCCGGAAGCGAACTCACTACCGGCAGCGAGAACGCGGCTGACGCATTGCCCTGATTGATGACCTGCACATTCACCGTGCTGAAGAGCGCCGCTTCAAAGGGCACGATGGCGTTGATCTGGCCCGGCGAGGTATAGTCCATCGGCGCCGGATATCCGTTGAAAAACACCTCGACGCCGCCCAGCGTGTTGGGCAGTTTTCCGGTGGAATCGGCCGCGGCAAACTGTGGCGTTTGCGGGGCGAGCGACTGGCCGAAAATCGCCACAAACTCACCCGGCGCGACTCCGGTGTTGTCGTAAGAAGCCGCGCTCGTTACCGCGGTAATCGCCGGCTGAAGTACGGCCATCGCGCTCTGGCTCTCGGGAATGATGAACAGCGTCATCGAGTAAGCCGGGAAGGAGGCGCTGAGCGAACCGCCGGACACCTGCACCGCGGACTGCTGCGTAATCGCGTTCAGGTCCGCGCTGCTATACTGCCACACCTGCGCCGTGCCCGCGGGGGTGAAATCGGCCAGGCTGATGCTGTTGGCGATCGCATTGGCGGATTTGTTCAGCACCATTACGGTGAGGGCGCTATCGGTTCGCTGCGCGGCGAAGATCGACATGCTGTCCGGATCGCTGCTCGCCGCCGCCACGCTGGTCTCGCCGAAATGGTTGCCCGCGCCGTCGTAGTTCAGATACATCTGGAACGCGAACGCGCCCGGCACGCCCAGCTTGAAGCTGGCATCCGGCCACATGGTGGCCATGTCCAGCCCGTATGCGCCGAAAATACCCAGTAAGTCCGCCTGTGCCACCGCGCCCGTGATATCTTCGAGCGCGCCCCAGTTATATTCGGTAATCGCGGTCTTCGTGCCGGGAAAGTATTGATCCGCCCAGCCGATCATGCGCGGGATCAGCATCGGCGGATGCTGCTGCCCGTCTACGTCGCACATGGCGTTGTAGTCGTCGCACGCGTCGGAATCTGTTGGGGGCGTCACCACGGGAACGATGTAGTTCGGATCCCAGAACGCGCGCGTCGATTGCATGCGCAGGGCGGTCGTCGCGGGATCGACGGCCGTACCGAAACCAATTGCGCTCGTGCCGCAGTCGTTCGTAACGCAGGGATAGACATACCCGTGGACGTCGAGGTAATCGAGCAGGCGCGTTCCGGCCTGGTTCGACGCCGCCTGCATCTGCTGCAGGAAGTACGCGAGCCACGGCATGCCGCCGTGCGCGTTGCGATCGACCGGGTTGGCCCAATATTGGAAATGCGGGCTCGTCCCCCAGCCGCTCTCGAAGTCCTTTTTCGAAAACAGGTATCCGGGCCAACCGCCGGCCACGGGGCCCACCACCAGCGCGGTCGGATCGGCGGCTTTCACCGCTAGGGCCGCTGCCAGATCGCGCGCGAGCATATCGTCGTAGGTGGCGGGCAGCACGGGGGCTCCCGCCTGATGATAAATATCCGGGTGGGTGCCGTCCCACCATTCCGGCTCGTTATCCAGGTCCCACATCTGAACTCCGCCATCGTTGGCGGGCCCGTACTTATTCAGCATTGCGGCCACCCACTGTCCGCCAAATGCAGCCGTGATCGGCTGGTAGACGTCGTTTGGATCGTTTACGATCTGGTCGCCGGTCGGCAGGGCGATGCCATTGCCGCACTGCGAGGCCCCCGTTTCGGTCTGCTGCTGCGGCCCGTATTTCGAGACCGGGAAACTGCAACTGTACTGATAGTTTGGCGTCAGCGCATTACCCGGCGGCAGTTTTGGAGTCCAGTCCAGCAAAGGGAAGGTACTCAGGCTCACAGTGCCGGTTTCGAGGTTTCGCTCATGGAACAGATCGAAGCTGTTATGCAGGCCGTCGCCAACCAGATATGTAGTGAAATACAAGTTTATGTTGAGGTTCTCCAGGTCGAGTTGCCAGTTATAGCTGGAGGCGCTATCGCCGCCCCAGCGGCGCACGCCGATGTGCATGATCCCGGATATCCCGCTGTCGGTCCACTCGGTGAAGGGCGAACAGCAGACCCCATTTCCCGTAAATTCGTTAATTCCGTAGATGAGCGGGCTGATCGCGTGTCGTGACGCGGTCGCGTCTATGGCGAGCGTGGGCGCGGACCCGCCGTACAGCGCGCCGGCTCCCAGAACTAGCAGGGGGAAATGGTGCGGCAACATAAGATTGTTGGCATTATATCTTGCGCTCATCTCCTCTTGGGCTTCCCCGCCCCATTGCCTGATTCGGCTATAATTCTTGGGGCATGCGGACGGAAGCGGACGAACTGAGAGAAGCTGCGGTACATCACCGCGCGGGGCGATTGCCGGAGGCGGCGGCTGGATATAGGGCCATACTGGCGCGCGATCCGCGGCAACCCGACGCGCTTTATTTGCTCGGAGTCGTGGCGCATCAGACCGGCCAGAACGCGCAGGCCGCCCGCTTGTTCCGCGAGACAGTCGCGGTGAAGCCGGACCACGCCTATTGTTGGAATTTGCTGGGGCTCGCGCTGGCCGCCCAAGGCGATTCGGCAGGCGCGGAGGAATCCATCCGCAAGGCCATCGCGATCGCGGCGGATCCGGACTACTTCCTCAACCTGGGTAATGTTCTGAAAGCGGGCGGCCGCACAGACGAGGCTGCCGAGGCCTACCAGGCGGCCTTGCGCATCGACCCGGGGTGCGGAGGCGCGCACTACAGTCTGGGCAATTTGCGCCGCGCGGCGGGCGCGCTGGAAGAGGCCGCCGCATGTTTCGAGCGAGCCGTGGAGGCGGAGCCCGCGCATGGCGATTCGCTGGCCGCACTGGGACAAACGTTGAACGCCCTGGGGCGCCCGGCCGAAGCGCTGCCGTTTCTGGAGCGTGCCGTCCGCCAAATGCCCGGCGACGCCGGCCTGGCGTGCGACCTGGGGGATGCCCTGGCGGCATTGGGACGCCCGGCGGAAGCCGCCGTTTGGTACGTCCGAACCAGCACCCCCACACCCGCACTGGAGCGTGTCTGGGCCGCGCCCGGCGAGGGAGCGGAAGTAGAGAATCTGACTGCCGCATGGGCTCGCCATCATGCCGGGCAATTGGACGAGGCGGCGGCGGGATACCGCGCCATACTGGCGCGCGATCCGCATCAACCCGATGCGCTCTATCTGCTGGGGCTCGTCGCGCACCAAACGGGATCGCACGAACAGGCCGCCCACCTGTTCCGCCAGGCGTTATCGGTACAGCCCGCCAATACCCCCTGTTGGAACCTGCTGGGCCTCGCCCTGTCGGCTGAAGGCGATGCGGCGGGCGCGGAGCATAGCTTTCGCCAGGCCATTGCCATCGCGGAAAGCGCGGACTACTTCGTCAACTTGGGAGACGTGCTCAAAAAGACAGGCCGCGCAATGGAGGCCGCCGCGGCCTACCGCGACGCCTTGCGCATCAATCCCAGCTTCGCCATCGCCCACTATAGCCTGGGCAATCTTCACTGCCTGGCCGGCGAACTGCAGGATGCCGCGGCGTGTTTCGAGCGGGCCGTGGATGCGGCACCGGAGCATGGCGATTCCCTCGCGGCGCTGGGGCGGACCTTAACCACATTAGGACGCCCGGCCGACGCTCTGCCGTTTCTGGAGCGCGCCCTCCAGCAAATGCCGCGGGACCCCGAACTGGCGTGCGATCTCGGCGATGCCCTGGCCGCCATGGGACGTCGCGCGGAAGCCGCGGCGGCCTACGATAGAGCCCTAGCCGGCCAGCCCGACCTGGCGCGCGCCTGGTTCGCATCCGCCTGCATGGCGCGCGACGGCGATGAATTTGCCGCGGCCGCCGAACGCTTTCGGCAGGCTGCGCGGCTGCGTCCGCAGTGGGCGGAAGCGCTTCACAACCTGGGCTATGCGCTGTTCCACACCGGACAAGTGGACGAAGCGCTGGATGCGTTCGCTCAAGCATCGGCGGCGGGCAGCGGAAACGACTCGCGTTCGCGGGCCGCGGCCATTGTGCCCGGCAGTCCCCGAGCGACAAACGCGACCATCCTGGCTGTCAGGCAGGACTGGGCGCGCAGGGCGCTTCCGGCTGTCCATCGCACATCGCGGCACAAAGTCCGAGACGGACGTTTGCGCATCGGCTATATTTCGGTTCTCTTCCACAAACGGACCTGGATGAAACCGGTATGGGGCGTGATTCACGCGCACGACCGCGCGAACGTCCAGGTCCACCTGTTTTCCGATATGCCGGAGCGCACCATAGGCGCGGAGTACCGCCGCCATCCGGACGATGTCTTCCACGATATTTCCGGGCTTTCCAATTCGGACGCCGCGGAGTTGATCGCGCAAAGCGGCGTGGACGTACTGGTGGATTTGAACGGCTACAGCGCCGAGTGGCGTTTGCCCCTGCTGGCGGCCCGGCCCGTAGCCCCGATCCTGGGCTGGTTCAACCTTTACGCCACCAGCGGAATGGATGCCTACGATTGCCTGGTGGGCGATGCGGTGGTCATCCCCCCGGAGGAGGAGCAGTTTTACTGCGAGAGGATCGCGCGCGTGCCCGGCACCTACCTGGCGTTCGAGGTGGGGTACGCGACGCCGGACGTGACCGCGCCCCCCTCGTTGCAAGGTAAGCCGCTGGCGTTCGGCAGCCTGGCCTCGCAATACAAAATCACTCCGGACTTGATCGCGGCATGGAGCGAGATCTTGCGCCAGGCGCCGGCGTCTACGTTACTGCTGAAAAACGCCGGGCTCGTAGCGGAGGGAATGCGAAATTATGTTCGCAGCCGGTTCGAGCAGCAGGGGATCTCTGGCGAGCGGCTCGTTCTGGAAGGCCCCGCGGAGCACGATGAATTCCTGCGCGCCTACGAAAGAATGGACGTGGCGCTCGACACGTTTCCTTATAGTGGAGGCACCACCACTACCGAGGGCCTCTGGCAGGGGGTGCCCGTCATCACTTTTTCCGGCGACCGTTGGGCGGCGCGGACCACCGAATCGTTATTGCGCGCCGCGGGCCTGGCCGAATTTGTGGCGGCCGACCTGAAGGGTTATATTTCCATGGCAGTTTCGATGGCGCAGGACGCCGGGACCCCAGCCCGCCTGGCGGAATTGCGGCGGAACCTGAGGGATCGGCTGCGAGCCTCGGCCGCCTGCGACACCGTTGGCCTGGCACGAAACCTGGAACATATTTACGAACAGGAACTTGAAATTCTTTAAGTCCCGGGGCGAACATGATCCCAGTGCACGGGCGAAGCCAAACCATCTTAGATTACCGCCCTAATCCCGTTGCCATGGTCTTGACCAACGTGCCCTTTGCATCGTCGTCTTTCAGCGCCCAAACAAATGCGCCACCCAAGCCTCCGGACGCCTTACTCAACACGTAGTGCATTTTCGCCGTGACGGTTTGCGGATCGTCGAAGCTGTAAAAAGTCCCGGAGGTAGAGTTATAGAGCCAGGCCGCTACGCGTTGCGAATCGTAATATTGCGTATAGCCGTTAGCCGGTAAGTTCACCAGCGTGGAATACGCCGCGAGCCCCGGTGTCAATAGCGGGTCGCATCCGGGCGTATTGCCACTCAGGTCGGGGCAGAGGCCGGTGCCATTCGCTAACGGAACTGGCGCCGGAGCAGTGGAGGTTTGATAAAGGCCGTGATTCACGTTGGGGACCCCAGTCCAACCATCGCCATAGAGAGGCACTCCCAGAGCGTACTTGGCAGCGGGCACGCCGGCTTTCAGATAGGTGTTCACCGTATCGTTATCGTCAAAGTCCTGCCCATACTCCGGATCCTGTTTGTCATCGTACAGTGACGACGCTTCGTTGGCGGTCGTCTCCCACGGGCCGTTAAAGTCATAACCTTGCACGGTGATGAAGTCGACCGGCTGGGCAGCTTGGGCAAGATCGATGTTGGCAATGTCCGCCTGACCCGCGGGTCCGAAGAACGACAGGGAGTATTTCTTGCCCGTGGTGGACGAAAGCTGGTTCAACTGCTTGCGGAATTCCTGTAGCAAAGCGGTGAAATTCACCGTGTCGCTGGCAGTGGGGAACTCCCAATCGATATGAATTCCGTCGAATAAGCCGGGCGCGGCGATCCCCGGCGCGATATTACCCTCGATGAACATGTTGATGCAGGAACTCACCAGGGCACGCCGTCCAGCGGCGGTGCTCGCGGCGGTAGAGAAATTTGCGGCGTTGGTGGCCGAGGCTCCTCCGATGGATATCATGATTCTAAGATTGGGATGGAGTTTTTCGAGCTGCTGGATGGCCGCGAAATTGCCATATAGCGGACCGGTGTAAGGCGCGCCGCTGACACTCGGAAGGTTGGGGTCCTGGTAATCGGCCCAGGAATCGGCGATGGCGCATCCCGGAGCCGTGCTGACATTCGCGAATGCGTAAAAGAAATGAGTCAGTCAACCTGCAACACCGTTTTGTTGCAAGTTGGCGATGTTGTAATTGGCGTAATAGATGCCCCACTCTTCGAAGAAACCGCCGAGTATCTTGCTTGAAGAGGCGCTCTGTGCGAACGACGGAAGAGCCAGAGCGGCTGCTAAAATCAGGCCCCTGCGCAGGGCCGAAAATGAAAAATGCGTCTTAGTCATCAACCCTCCTGGCGGCAGCATGGCTGCGTCAAATGAACAGCAGCAGTGTAACCGGCATCGTGCGCGCGGGCAAGCCTCGATGTGCGATACGGCACGGATCCAAATCCGTGACGAGCAACTCGCGGAGGAGACTATCGCAACGGGTAACTGGCGCAAACGAAGCAGAGCCGGGTGCGCCGGACGGCAATTTGAAATCTGGCGGAGAGGGGGGGATTCGAACCCCCGGTAGAGCTTATGACCCTACGACGGTTTAGCAAACCGCTGCTTTCGACCACTCAGCCACCTCTCCGTCTTTAACGTGCCAGATTTCAGCGCGTTGTGGTCAATCACCATAGTATACTGCAATTTTCTCCTTCCGTGGAGCGATTGCCCCTATTTTGTCACCATGGCCGAGCCGCTCCACCGCCCGGCGCGAAGTCCGCATCAAGTACTGCAAATGCTGCAGTCTTGCCTATGCGGTTTACAAAACTGCTAGATTGCTAAGTATGGCTAAGCAAGTAGCGCGGAGATTAAACTACCTCGAGCGCGCCCTGCCCGAGGGCCTGCTTGTGGACGCGGCCTGGCTCAGCAAGAAAGGATATTCCACTTCGCTACGAAGCCAATACCTGTCGGCCGGCTGGCTGGCGCAGCCCGTCCGGCAGGTCTATCAGCGGCCACGCGGCTCTTTGGGCTGGCAGCAGGTTGTCATCTCCCTGCAAACACTCCTTGATTATTACCTGGTCGTTGGCGGTCGCACAGCGCTCGAATTGCAAGGCTACACCCACTACCTCGCACACGAAACCAACGAAGTGCATCTCTACGGACCAAAACGACCGCCATCGTGGCTGAACAAGCTGCCTGCAGGCGTCCGTTTTCTCTTTCACAATGACCAGAAGCTGTTCCGCGGCGAGCCCTTAAGGCTGGCGCGCCTCAGCCTGGATTCCGATGTCCCGCCAGGCCATTCCAGCGCGAACCTTCGGCAACGCGGTCTTACCACGCAACCCTGGGGTCAGTGGAACTGGCCGCTCACTCTTTCAACGCCGGAGCGTGCTGTGCTGGAACTTCTGGACGAATTGCCCAACCGCGAAAGCTTCCATCAGGTTGACAAGCTGATAGAGGGGATGCCCAATCTCAGCCCGCGCCGGCTGCAAGACCTGCTTGAGCACTGCCGTAGCGTGAAGGTAAAACGGCTGTTTTTTTTCTTCGCGGACCGTCATCGGCACGCGTGGGTAAAGCGTATCCACAAGCAGGCCGTCGATCTCGGCAAAGGCAAGCGGATGCTGGTTAAGGGCGGCAGATTCGACTCCACCTATGGGATTACCGTGCCGGAGGATCTCGATGATCTCCAGTGAGGCCTATCGGAAGCAAGTGGCTCTCCTTATCAGAGCGCTACCCTTCGTTGCGCAAGAGGACTGCTTCGCGCCTCAAGGGCGGAACCGCCATCAACCTCTTCGTCCGCGGCATGCCCCGCCTCTCGGTCGATATCGACCTCACTTACTTGCCGGTGCTGGCGCGTGCCGCGTCACTTACGGCAATTGACGCCGCCTCGAAGCGGATCGCCGGGCGTTTGCGCCCCGCCATGCCAGGCGCCCTGATCACCGCGCTACCGCTGCAGCCCGAACAGGTCGTAACCAAACTGCTCGTGCGCGCCGGCGACGCCCAGATCAAGATCGAGGTAACTCCGGTCATGCGCGGCTGCGTATACGCCCCGGAATTACGCGGTGTCTCCCCCGCGATCTGTTCGACGTGCGCGGCCTTCTCGCGCAGGAAGGCATCGACGACCTGCTCCGCCGCGCTTTTCTCGTCTACTTACTCAGTCACAATCGGCCACTGGCCGAACTGCTCGCACCTAACCGAAACCCCATGTCCCTCGAGTTTAGCCGGGGATTTCAGGGCATGACCGCCGAGCCGGTCTCTCTCGACGAGCTTGTAGCCGTCAGGGAATCGCTAATCGATTTGGTCGTGGGAATGATGCCTGAGCCGCACCGCCGCTTCCTCGTCTCCTTCGAGCGCGGCGAGCCGGACTGGCAACTCCTGGGCTGCCAACCGCACGTGATCTGCCGGCGGTGCGGCGGAAACAGCAGAACCTCGACAAGCTGGAGCCTGCGCAGCGTGCCAAGCTTTGTCCGGCAACTCGAAGCGGTTCTCGCGAAACCGGCCATTTAAGACGACCAGCCGGTTACCCTTACTGGTTGTCCATCAGGCGCTGCTTCAGCTTTTGAAGGTCCAGGCTGCAGAAGGTCGGCCGCGCGCCCGCCCGGGAGCGGACGCGGCCATCGTTGCCGAACTCCATGTATAGGTCGGACGCCTGCGTGTACCGCCGCCATTCCGGAAGACCGCCGCCATTCGGATCCCCCGTCTTGGCGAAGTTCGTCCAGTAGCCTTCAATGGCTTCCGCCAGCGCCTCGTCCGGCTTCCCGAAGGACAGCCAACTGCTCCACACCGGGTTGTGAAGCTGTCCGAATACATAAGGCAATTCCAGGCTGTGAAAGGATCCCAGGGTGCTTTCGCCCTTGCCGGGTATGGACCTGCGGAACTGGTACACGAATGACGCCCGGCCCGCGGCGGCGTTCAGTGCCGCCATGGCATCCGCCGGACAAGTCATCAGCGCGTCGTTGAGCCATTCGTCGGCGGCGGCCGCGCGGCCGGTGTGATCGTCGATCGCGAAGGCCGCCACGGCGATGGGGGCCAGGCTGCCGTAACTGATGCGCAGCGTTTTCTTCGGCCCCTGATCGGCAGCCAACGACGTTGCGGACGAGCCGCGGAAGACGCTAGCCTCGCGCCCGTTGTTTCCGATCATCAGTGCGACCGGCAATTCGCTTCCGGCGGCGAAGACGGCCTGCGGCGTACGCGTCAAAACCCAGCCATCCAACACAAATTCGGGATTCGCCTCTTGTTTGGCGGCTGCGGCCGCGGCTTTCAAGATGGCTTCCGCGGGGAGCGCGCGCAGCCGCTCGATTGAGGGCGCCGGCGCCCCCGGCAGCGCCATGCGCGCCATCCGCTCGCCGTACTGCTCCGCCTGCCGGAGACTGTGCGCATAAGCGATCCCCACTACCGGGCCGCTCTCCATGATCACGCGCGCGAAGAGGCCGCCCGCCAGCGGCGAACACATCAACATGCCCGCATCGATGGCCCCCGCCGACTCCCCAAAAACGGTCACGCGCGCGGGGTCGCCCCCGAATTGGGCGATGTGATCGCGCACCCAACCGAGCGCGGCAATCTGGTCGAGCAATCCGTAGTTGCCGGAAGCCCTGTGCGGCGATTCGCGCGTCAGTTCGGGGTGCGCGAAAAAGCCCAGCGCCCCGAGCCGGTAATTGATGGTCACCACTACCACCCCGCGCCTGGCTAGTTCCGCGCCATCGTAGCCGGACTCGTTTCCGCTGCCGATACGGTTCGATCCGCCATGCATCCAGAACATCACCGCGTGCGGCGCTTTTGCCGGCCATTCGGGCGTCCAGATATTCAGGTAGAGGCAATCTTCGGAAAGATCCCAGCGCGGCGTCGCATAGGTGACGCCATAACGGCGTGCCAGCGGCGCGAGGAAGGCGCCGGTCCCGATGGGAGTTTGCACGCAAGCCGCCGAATAGTGCGTGGCATCGCGCACGCCGCGCCAGGGCTGGACCGGCTGCGGCTCGCGCCACCGCAGTTCGCCCACCGGAGGCGCGGCATACGGGATCGCCTTGAATACCGCGCCGGGCGCAGCCAGGTAACCGCGCAGCGTCCCCCCCGTCACCTCCACCGACGGTGGGGCCTGCGCAAATAAGCCAGCCGCCAGGCACAGGCTGCAAACAAGCAGCTTGAATTGTGGGGCGGGCAATCCTGCCCGCAGCCGGCTTTCAGCCGGCTTCTGCCCGCCCACGCCTAGCCGCCCGCCTTCCGCTCCACGTGCCCGCCGAACTGGTAGCGCATCGCGGAAAGCAGCTTGTCGGCGAAGTCCTCTTCGCCACGGGAGCTAAAGCGCTGATAAAGCGCCGCGCTCAAGACCGGCGCCGGCGTCGACTCGTCGATCGCCGCCGTAATGGTCCATCGGCCCTCGCCCGAATCCGACACCCGCCCGGAGAAACCTGACAGGTCGGACTTCTCGAACAACGCAATCGCCGTCAGATCCAGCAGCCACGAGGCCACCACGCTACCCCGCCGCCATACTTCCGCGATATCCGGCAGATTCAAATCGTATTGATAGTCTTCCGGATTGCGCATGGGCGCCGTTTCTGCGTCGGCTTCGCGGTTGACCTTGCCCACGTTGGCATGCTTCAAGATGTTCAATCCCTCCGCGTAGGCCGCCATCAGGCCGTATTCGATGCCGTTGTGCACCATCTTCACGAAGTGGCCCGCGCCGGACGGGCCGCAATACAGATAGCCCTCTTCGGCGGTGCCGCCGGCCTTCTCGCGCCCCGGCGTACGCGGCGCATCGCCCAGGCCGGGCGCCAGCGTCTTGAAAATCGGATCGAGGTGCCGCGCGATTTCGACCTCTCCGCCAATCATCTGGCAGAAGCCGCGCTCCAATCCCCACACGCCTCCGCTGGTGCCCACATCTACGTAATGCAGACCCTTGGCCACCAGTTGTTTGGCGCGCCGGATGTCGTCGATGTAATAGGAATTGCCGCCGTCGATGACGATATCGCCGGATTCCATGCGCGCCGAAAGCTCGGCCAGCGTACCGTCCACCGCGGCGGCCGGCACCATCATCCAGACCGCGCGCGGCGGCTGCATGGCTTTCAAGAAACCGTCCAGAGTCGCCGCTCCGGTGGCGCCTTCACCCGCCAGTTTCTCCACGTTGGCGGCGTTTTGATCCCACACGACGCATTGATGGCCGCCGCGCATCAGGCGGCGCACCATGTTGGCGCCCATCCGCCCCAGACCGATCATCCCAAGCTGCATTTGCCTTCCTCCTCCCTTCTAATAGCCTAGCCTATCGTGGCCGGTTGCCAGCTCTCGGGTACTGGCTGAAACCTGCGTTGACGCAAGAACTCGTCAATTTTCAGCGATTGGCGTTCGGCCCTATGATCTGCGTTGGCTGTACCGCTGGCTTGCCTTCTAGTGGCTTACTCCCAACGGAAACGGTTATGAGCCCAGGTGTGATACCGTCTAGTTCGGCCGTTGTTTTCGAGGTGCATGGTATACCTTCGGAAGAGAGGGCTAGATTTAGGGCACTCATTGCATTTCGTACGGGCATGTTTGAATCAATACCAAAAAGTACGGAAAAATGCTGGTGGTCTTCGATGACAACTTTGGGGCAACCGCATGGGTGACGCCGTCACAGCGGCGAGAGCTACTCAAGCTGACAAAATAGCCGTCATCTCAACCTTACCGTCAAAGGGAAAACAATGAAACGGCAACTCGTCATAGATGTTGGGGTTCTGACCTGTGCACTCACAACATGGGCACAGTCGGCACCCGGTCGAATACAAAATAGTCCACAGGCAAAGAGCACTTCTAAACCTGCCGGCCCCGCCCCGCCTCAGGATGGACTTGGTGCGTGGGGATCCGCAAGAAAAATCGGGACGCCAGCAGCCTTCACCGAGTTTTATCGGAAATACCGCACTCTCGCCACATCAAGGTAGTGAGCGGCACATTGCGCGGAAGGCATTAGTATAAATTCAGAGCTCAGACTCGCAAAATGTCAAAACAGGAGAGCATCCATGAAACGAATCGTTAACTCGCTGGGCAAGTTCAACTGCGGGAAGAACCCGTACGCTGTCTTGGTGCTGTGCGCAGCGACGGCGATTGCCCTACCCGGGCAAACCTTCACCACACTTCACAGCTTTGATGGCACGGACGGCCAATACCCCTACTCGGGGCTGGTCCAGGCCACCAATGGCGACCTCTATGGGACAACAGCCAATGGCGCGGACAACTGTGTCGCCTATGGATTTGCGAACGGTTGTGGGGCCGTCTACAGAATCACGCCGAGCGGCACCCTGACGTCATACAGCTTAGACGGCGCAGACGGCGCAATCGCCTACGCGGGGCTCGTCCAGGCCACGAATGGGTACCTGTACGGGACGGTCCAATTGGCCGGCGTCAACGGCGGCGGCACGGTGTTCAAAATGACGCCGGGCGGCACGCTGACGCCGCTCTACAGCTTCCCCTGGTCCTGCGCCACGAGCCCGTGCACAGCGCCGGACGGCGCACTCCCCTATGCGGGGCTCGTCCAGGCCACCAATGGGGACCTCTACGGGACAACCGAGTATGGCAGCAGCCTCAACTGTTCACCCTACGGCTGCGGGACGGTCTTCAAATTCACCCCGAGCGGTACGCTGACGACTTTGTACACCTTCTGCACCCAAAGCGGGTGCCCGGACGGCTCACTCCCTCAGGCTGGGCTGATCCAAGCCACTAACGGGGACTTCTATGGGACAACAGCCAATGGCGGCGTGGCCAACGACGAGATCTACGGCAATGGCGCTGGGACGGTCTTCAAGATAACTCCGACCGGCACGCTGACGACGCTATACAGCTTCTGCACTCAAAGCTTTTGCCCAGACGGCGCAATACCTTACGCGGGGCTGGTCCAGGGTACCGATGGGAACCTCTACGGGACAACGCAGCTGGGGGGGACGACGACGCCGGGACAGTCTTCAAAATCACCCCGACCGGCACGCTGACTACTTTGTACAGCTTCTGCGCCCTGGCCGGCTGCACGGACGGCTACTATCCCAATGTGGGTTTAGTCCAGGCCACCGACGGCAACTTCTACGGGACAACCGAGTATGGCGGCAGCCACAGCTGCGACTCGGCCTACGGCGGCTGCGGGACAGTCTTCAAAATCACTCCGAGCGGCACGCTGACTACTTTGTACACCTTCTGCACCCAAAGCGGCTGCACGGACGGCTACACTCCCTCTGCGGTGCTGTTCCAAGCCACTAATGGGGATTTCTACGGAACAACCGTGTATGGCGGCGCCAATGACACCTGCACTACACAAAATCCCCCAGGCTGTGGAACGATTTTCCGCCTGTCGGTAGGCTTGGGCCCGTTTGTGGAAACTCGACCGGCCGCCGGAGAGGTGGACGAGACCGTCGAGATTCTGGGAAGCGATCTGACCGGCGCCACCAGCGTCACCTTCAACGGCACCGCGGCTACGTTCACCGTGGTTTCGAGATACTTAATCACCACAACGGTACCGACGGGCGCAACCACCGGTGACGTTGAGGTGACGACGCCAGAGGGCACGCTGAGCACACGCACGATGCGCTTCCGGGTGCTTCCATAGAGCCCGCGCTGCGCCCAGGCAGCCTTGGCTAAAGTCGTCGGGTTCGAAATGCTGCTCCCGAAGGTTCTTAACGCGCGTGGGCAGACGTTTAATTGGGTCTATGGTGAGGTAACCGGGGGTGGAGTAGTGGTGGGCAACGAGATCATCGCACCAAAAGACAGTCTCAAAAGCACCATCGTTCTGAGTGCGGATGGAAAACGTCTCCTGACGTGGGATCTTAGCAAATCCACTCCCGCTGCACAGCCCTCGCAAAACCCAACTATGTTGAAAGGCCCGGATGGCAAGTAACCCATGCGGTCGTGCGTGCCCAGAGCCTAAGTAGGCGCATAAAATCTGAGATAACATACCGCGAAAACCGTGCCGCGGTGCCAGTCGAGTCACAATTGAGGAGAATCCTTTATGCTGAAGCACTTGGCCACACCTGTCCGTATCGTCGGAACGGCGCTGGTCCTTATTGCCGTTCCCTGCTTTGCCCAGACAACCAAACAATCGAATGGCCACGCCACAAAAAACTCTAAGCCGATAAAACCCTGGGACTCCGCAATGCTACTTCCCGCGTAGCACTTCCACCCCGCGCGCCGGCAGGTCCACAGCGTCCACCGGCGCGTCATCGTGCAGCACCCGGTGCATGGGACGAGGCAGCGCCACGTGCTGCCCCCTCTTCGTATGATTCACCAGCACGAACACTTCCTTGGTGGCGCTCACGCGGCGCGAAACCTCGACGCCTTGCGCCACGGGACCCAGCGCCGGCTGCAGTCCGCCCAGCCGGATCATCCACTGCGCCGCCGCGCGCATCAGGTTGTCATCCAGCCATGCGCCGATGTAAGTGATGCGTCCTTTGCCCACTTTTCGCGAAAGGACCGCGGGCTGGCCGTCCAGCCACCCATTGCTCTCTCCGTAAGTGAGCAGAACTTCCGCGGCTTCTCCATTTGCGGGGCCTTGCGCCTTCAGCTGCTCGGCCCACAGCCGCGCCTGTCCGCTGCCCCAAACACCGGACACCGGCACATCATCGTTCAACGCGTAAAATTGCTCCACGCGGCCGCCCAGCAGCGGAACGAGGGGGCCGGGCTGCCGCGCCGGTTGCAGCGCGTTATAAGTGTCTTTCATGGCCGAGCGCGGTCCCAGCACTAAGTGGCCGCCGCCATTCACATAGTCAATCAGTCGCTGCGCCACGTCGTCCGGCAGCACGTTCAAGCCCGGCGCCACCACCATGCGATACTGTGCCAAAGGCGCAGCCGGACTGACCACATCCACCTGCTGCAGGATCTCGCGCAGCGGCTTGTAATAACTGAGCAACAGGCCCACCGGATCGAAATTACGATTGTGCCGCTGATCGTTGATCGCCCACCGGCTGTCATAAGATTGCAGAATCGCCACATCCGCCACTGGGGCGGTGTCCGCCAGCGCGCTGCCGGCCTGCTCGAATTCGCGGCCGATCTGTGCCACCTCTTCATACAGCGGAACGGGAGCGCCGTCGGCGCCCACCAGCGTGCCGTGATACTCCTCCTGGCCATTGAGCGCGCTGCGCCACTGCCAGTAGCTCACCGCATCCGCGCCGTGGCCTATGGCATGCCACGCCATCTCCCGCACCTCACCGCGATCCAGCGCATTGTTCACCGGCGCCCAGTTCACGAAACCCGGCTGTGTCTCCATCACCCAGAAGTTCTTGCGCTTGAAGCCGCGCGTCAGGTCGTGCGTCATGCCGTTGCGCACGGCATCCAGGTGGCCGCTGCCCACATAGTCGTCCCATGTGGCCAGATCCAGTTCCTCGGTCAGCGTATAGTGGTCGAACGCGTCGTACCAGCCCATGAAATTAGAGGTGATAAACTGGCGCGCATCGCTGGCCGCGCGAATGGCCTGCACCTGGATGTGTTGGAAGTCGCGTATGGAAGCCGTCAGGAAGCGTTTGAACTCCAGGTCGAGCCCGGGATTGCCGCCCGGCCCCATCGGAATCTGGCTCCAATCCGTGTAAGTCTGGCTCCAATATTCGGTGGTCCAGTGACGATTCAGCGCGTCGAGCGAGCCGTATTTCTGGTGCAGCCAGTCTTGAAACTGGCGGTGGGTATCGTCATCCCACGAAAACGCGCCGTACTCGTTATCGATCTGCCAGCCGATCACGTTGGGATTGTGGCCGAAGCGCCGCGCCATCTGGGCGGCGATGCGGCCGCAGAATTCGCGGTAGCGCGCGCTGGTGGGCGAGCCCTGCTGGCGATTGCCGTGCTTCGCCTTGCGCCCGTCCTGCTCGGTGCGTAGCGTGTCCGGATATTTTTGCGTCAACCAGGCGGGCGGGGCCGCGCTGGGCGTGCCCAACACCACCCAGATGCCGTGTTGCCCGGCCAGCGTGACTGCGCGATCCAGCCAGTCGAGATCGAATTGGCCCTCCCGCGGTTCCAGGCGGCTCCAGGCGAATTCTCCGACCCGCACCACGTGGATGTGCGCCGCCTCCATCAGCTTCAAATCATCCGGCCAGCGCGATTCCGGCCATTGCTCGGGATACCAGGCGGCGCCCAACAGGATGGCGGGCCTCTCGGCGGCCGGCAACGTAGCGCACAGCAGCGCCATGCCGGCAATGAATAGCAGCCTTCGCATAAGCAGCTATTCTAATCGCCTTCCCCCCGTGGCGCACGCTTCAGCGTGCCGGCGGGACTTTTAAGTCCCGCTACTCCTCCCGCCCTCTTGGCGCCCTTGGCGGTCACCTTTGCGTATTGGCGAGAAACCGGAGTCACTTATCGAGCCCAATAAATCTCCCCCCTCCTTTCAATCACTTGCGCAAATCAAACCCGTAGTCCCAAAATCCCCCCGCTACCCTGAAAGCGAAAGGGCATCAATCGTGAAATCGAACCAAACCGAATCCAATCGCCAAAACGCCCAGAAATCGACGGGCCCCCGCACCCCCGAAGGCAAAGCCGCCTCCAGCCGCAACGGCCTCACCCACGGCCTCTCCGGAGAAAAACACTTCATCCTCGAAGGTGAGGATCCCGAAGCCTTCCTCCGTCTCCTCCAGGACCTCCACGACCACCTCCGCCCAGTCGGCGACAGCGAAGAACTGGTCGTCCAACGCATCGCCGCCGCCCAATGGCGTCTCGACCGCGCCTTTGCCCTCGAAACCGGCATCTACCGCGAAGAATCCACCATCCTGAACCGCATCGACCGGAACAAGCGGGAGTATCACGAATTGTGCATAAGCAAAGGCCAGAAAGACACGCCGCCCGATCCCCACGACCCGGACGACCTCCTCGCCCGCGCCTTCATGGAAGGTGGCAAGGGCCCCGACAACTTCACCCGGCTCACCCGCTACGAAACCGCCATCGAACGCTCCATCGAACGCGGCATGAAGCACCTCAAAGCCCTCCAGGCCGCCCGCAACGCGCAGTGTCCCGCCGCCCCCGAGGCCCCGCACGCCCCCGAACCCCCCGTCCCCGAACCCCCAAATCCGCCGCTAACTCACCTGGATTCAAAGAATTACGAAGCGAAGCCAGACCCCGCCGCATTTCCCCAATCTTCCCCCACTCCGCCCAGCCCCGTGACCCGCCAGGCGTCCCCAATTGACGAACAAGGGTCTTCCAACGGCCATTCAGCCGGCCTGTGAGCCCTTCACTTCCACGCCCGCCCAATCCTCCATCACCTTGATCGTGGCGCAAATATCTTCCTCGCCGTGCCCTTTGGCGATAGCGGCCTGGAACATCTGGTGCGTGAGGGCGGTCAGCGGAACCGGCACTTTCAACTCGTTGGCCGAATCCAGCATCAGCCCGATATCCTTATGCATCCACTTCACCGAGAAGGCCGGTGCGAAAGCCCGCCGCAGAACCAGCGGTGCTTTGGCCGAAACCAGTCCCGACTTAGCCGCGCTGTTATCGAGAATGTCCAGCATCAGGGCGGGATCCACGCCGGCCTTGGCGGCCAGCACCATGCCCTCGTTGAAGCCTTGCAGAAGATTCGACAGGATCAGGTTTTGGGAAAGCTTGGCATGCAGTCCCATGCCAGGCCCACCGCAATAATAGAAGCGCTTGCCCATCACTTCGAGGATCGGGCGGATGCGCTCGAAAACCTCGTGGTCGCCGCCGATCATGAACGTCAGCGTGCCGCCTTCGGCACCCGCCTTGGAACCGGTGCACGGGGCGTCCAGGAAATCCACGCCCTTGGCGGCCAGCGCCTTGCCGATCTCGCGGCTGGTAGTAGGGGCGATGGTGCTGGCATCGGCCACCACCGTGCCAGGGCGCGCGCCTTCGATGATGCCGTCCTTCCCCAGGATCGCCTCGCGCGACATGGCCGTATCGCCCACGATCAGGAAAATCAAGTCCGCATTTTCGGCAACTTCCTTCGGTGTCGCGCAAAAGCGGCCTTTCTCCGCCGCGGCCAATTCGCGCGCTTTCGACCCGCTGTGCGTCCAGAGCGCCACCTCGTGACCCGCCCGCAGAAGGTTCCGGGCCATCGGATAGCCCATGATTCCAAGTCCTAAAAATCCTAATTTAGCCATCCCTGAATTGTAAGCCGAGTGCGGCATGTGCGACAATTTTCGTTCCAATGAAACCTGCCGTCTTAGTCACCAAACGCATCTTCCCCCAGGCGATCGCCTATTTGAAAGAGCACGCGGAATTGGACTACGCCGAATCCGACGACGGTATGACCGCCGCCGAACTGGCCGCCCGCATTCGCGGCAAGCAGGCCGTAGTGAGCCAGCTTATGGATAAGTTCACGCCCGAAGTGCTGGCCACCCTGGAGGGTATCAAGGTAATCGCCAACGTGGCCGTGGGCTACGACAATATCGACGTGCCGGCTGCCACCCGCCACGGCATCCTGGTGACGCACACCCCGGACGTGCTCACCGACACTACCGCCGATTTCGCCTTCACGCTGCTGATGGCGGCCGCGCGGCGCGTCGTCGAGGGCCACCATTTCGTGCATTCCGGCCAGTGGACCAAATGGCGCGTCGACCTGCTCGTGGGACAGGATATCCATCACCGTACGCTGGGGATCTTCGGCATGGGCCGCATTGGGCAGGCGGTGGCCCGCCGGGCGAAAGGGTTTTCGATGCGCGTCATTTATCACGATCCCCGGCGCGCGCCCGAGACGGTAGAGAAGGAGTTGGGCCTGGAGCTCGTAAGCGCCGAACACTTGCTGCGCGAGGCGGATTTCGTGAGCCTGCATGTGCCGCTGATGCCGGAGACGCGCCACATGATCGGCGCGCGCGAAGTGCGTATGATGAAGCCCACCGCCATCCTGGTGAACACCTCGCGCGGGCCCGTGGTGGACGAACCCGCGCTGGCCGAGGCGCTGGAGCAGCGCGTGATCGCGGGCGCCGGCATCGACGTGTATGAGCACGAGCCAAAGGTACACCCGACGCTTCTGAAACTGGAGAATGTAGTGCTGGCGCCGCACATCGCCAGCGCCTCGGTGGATACCCGCATCAAAATGTCGATGATGGCGGCAGAGAATGCCGTGGCTGCGATTGAGGGGCGGCGTCCGCCGAACCTGCTGAATCCGGAGCTCTGGGAGAAGACGCGCGGCTGACCGCCGCCACAGGAAAGGGTACACTCAGATTAGGAGTAACGCCGTCATGCTCTCGCCTGTGGTGAGACCGCCGGGACTGGTAACGGGCGAGCGATTGACCGTGGAAGAATTCCTCCGCCGTTGGGAAGACCTTCCGGACCTGAAGAACGCCGAACTCATCGATGGAGTGGTCTACGTGCCCTCGCCAGTCAGCCTCGATCATGGAACCTTCGATTTTCTAATCCACTGGTGGCTGGCGCACTATGCGCATGCGACTCCTGGATGCAAAGGGGGTAGCCACAGCACGTGGCTGATGATGGGGAGCGCGCCGCAGCCCGATGCATACCTGCGCATCTTGCCCTCGCACGGAGGTCAGTCCGGAAATGCAGGATCGCTCGGCGCCGGGGCTCCCGAATTGGCAGTCGAGATCTGCGTGACTTCGAGCGAGGTTGAACTTTGGGCCCAAACTGGCTCTCTACCAGAGGGCCGGCGTGCAGGAATATATCACGGTGGAACAGTTTGGACCGCGTATGATCTGGCGGGTGCTCGAGAATGGCGCCTATATCGCGCAAACGCTCCCCGCGGACGGCATCGTCCGATCGCGGTTTTTTCCGGGATTGTGGCTCGACCTGGCCGCCTTTTGGGCCGACGATGGCGCGAAGATGCTGGCCGCGCTGAACGCCGGCCTCGCTTCGGAAGATCACCGCAGGTTCGTGGAGCGCCTGTCGGCGGCGCAGACCGGACAGCGTTTCTTTCCGCAAGGCACGCAAACAAAACCGATGGAGTAAACTCGGATTAGGAGTAACGCCGTCATGCTCTCTCCTGTGGTGAGACCGCCGGGACTGGTAACGGGCGAGCGATTGACCGTGGAAGAATTCCTACGCCGTTGGGAAGACCTTCCGGACCTGAAGAACGCCGAACTCATCGCTGGAGTGGTCTACGTGCCCTCACCCGTCAGCCGCGAACACAGTCACCTCGATGCCCGGATCATTCTGTGGCTGGCGTACTACGCGCAGGCGACGCCGGGCTGCGAAAGCGGCAGCAATAGCACTTGGCTGATGGCTGGCAGCGCGCCACAGCCGGATGCCGACCTATGTATTTTGCCTTCGCACGGCGGACAATCCGCGAACTTAGGTTCATTGGCCACGGGCGCGCCCGAATTGGCCGTCGAGATCTGCGTGACGTCCGCGGAACTTGACCTCGGACCCAAACGGGCTCTCTACCAACGGGCCGGCGTACGGGAATATATCACCATTGAGGCATTTGGACCGCGTATGATCTGGCGGGTGCTGAAGGATGGAGCCTATACCCCTTTGGCGCCCCAGGCGGACGGCATTCTCCGGTCGCAATTCTTTCCGGGATTGTGGCTGGACGCGGCCGCGTTTTGGGCGAACGATGGCGCGAAGATGCTGGCCGCGCTAAACGCCGGCCTCGCTTCGGAAGATCACCGCAGGTTCGTAGAGCGCCTGTAGGCGGCGCAATAACTCTCGCCACGCAACTTACTTCTTCTTGCCCTGCGCCGCGACGGCTTCCATGGCCGCCTTCACCTTCTCCGGATCGCCGAGATAGTAACTGCGAATCGGCTTCAAATCGTCGCCGAGTTCGTAAACCAGTGGCATCCCGGTGGGGATGTTCAGCCCGACAATGTCTGCCTCGGAAACATCGTCCAGATACTTCACCAGCGCACGCAGGCTGTTGCCATGTGCGGCGATCAGCACGCGCTGGCCATGCCGCACGGCGGGTGCGATTGTGGAGTGCCAATAGGGCAAAAAGCGGTTCACCGTGTCTTTCAGGCACTCGGTCAGCGGCAGGTCCTCCGCGGTCAGGTGCTGATAGCGCGGGTCGTGCCCGGGATAGCGTGCGTCGTCAGGAGTCAACGCGGGCGGCGGAATATCGTAACTGCGGCGCCAGATCTTCACCTGGTCCTCGCCGAATTTGGCGGCCGTCTCCGATTTGTTGAGCCCCTGCAGCGCGCCGTAGTGGCGCTCGTTCAAGCGCCACGAACGGTGCACCGGGATCCACATCAGGTCGAGTTCGTCGAGCGTCATCCATAGCGTGCGGATGGCGCGCTTGAGTACCGAAGTGTAGGCTACGTCGAACGCGAAGCCTTCGGCCTTCAGGGTCGCGCCGGCTTCGTGGGCTTCCTGGCGGCCCTTATCGGAAAGATCCACATCCGTCCAGCCGGTGAAGCGATTCTCTTTATTCCAATCGCTTTCACCGTGACGAAGCAATACGAGTTTATGCATACGCGAGGCTCCTAGCGGCGAAACGCTTTCCGCCCGGCGAATTGCGCGGAGCTGCCCAGTTGCTCTTCAATGCGCAGCAACTGGTTGTACTTGGCGATGCGGTCGGTGCGGCTGGCCGATCCGGTTTTGATCTGGCCGGCGTTGGTCGCCACCACCAGGTCCGCGATGAACGGATCCTCGGTTTCGCCGGAACGATGCGAAACCACGGAAGTGTAGTTGGCCACCGACGCCATGTGCATGCAATCCAGCGTTTCGGTAACCGTGCCGATCTGGTTGAGCTTGATCAGAATCGAATTCCCGATGCCGCGGGCGATACCGCGCGCAAAGATCTCCGGATTGGTCACGAAGATATCGTCCGCGACAAGCTGGATCTTACCGCCCAATGCATCGGTGAGCGCCACCCAGCCGTCCCAATCTTCTTCCGACATGCCGTCTTCAAGCGAGATAATCGCGGGATACTGGCGCACCCAATCGGCCCAGAATTCCACCATCTGTTCGGAAGTGCGTTCGCTCTTGTCCGACTTCTTGAAAACGTACTTCCCATCCTGATAGAACTCGCTCGATGCCGGATCCAGGCAGATGCCAATCTGCTCGCCGGGTTTGTATCCGGCTTGAGTAATGCCTTCGAGCAGAACTTCGAGCGCCTCCACGTTGGATTTCAAATTGGGCGCGAAGCCGCCTTCATCGCCCACCGCGGTCGAATAGCCGCGCTTCTTCAGCACTTTTTTCAGGGTGTGAAATACCTCCACGCCCATGCGGATCGCCTCGGAGAACTTCTCCGCGCCAAAAGGCGCGATCATGAACTCCTGCACGTCAACGGAATTGTCCGCGTGGGCTCCGCCGTTCAGTACATTCATCATGGGCACTGGCAACAGGCGCGCGCCAGCGCCGCCCAGGTAACGGTACAACGGGGTGTGCGCCGAGTTTGCCGCGGCGCGCGCGGTAGCCATGGAAACGGCCAGGATGGCATTGGCGCCCAAGCGGCCCTTGTTCGGCGTGCCATCCAGTTCGATCATGAGCCGATCGATCCCGGCCTGCAGCGTGGCGTCCTTACCATGCAGATGTTCGGCGATCTCGCCATTCACGTGGCTGACGGCGTTTTGCGTACCCTTTCCCAAATAACGCGACTTGTCGCCGTCGCGCAGTTCCACGGCTTCGTGTTCTCCGGTGGAGGCGCCGGAGGGCACAGCCGCCCTACCCATGCTGCCATTAGCAAGGTAAACATCCGCTTCCACGGTGGGATTGCCCCGCGAATCGAGGATTTCCCGGCCTGTTACTCGAACGATGGTTGTCATAAGCTTTTGAAACTATAAAGTAGCAGATGGCGGACGATTTCCGGGGTCTGGAGCCGCCGGCCGGAATGGGAGTAAAGTGGGGAAATGCCCCACGCCGCATGGATCGCCCGCGCGATCCCCATAACTGCTGTTTCGCTTGCCGGAGGGCTCTTTGCCGCACGCCCCGTGGACGCCCCGCCCGTCACGTATTCGAAAGACGTCGCGCCGGTGCTGCAGAAGCATTGCCAGACATGCCATCGCCCTGGAGAAGCGGGTCCTTTTTCCCTGCTTACCTACCAGCAGGCGCGTCCCTGGGCCAAGGCCATGAAGGAAGCTGTCCTGTTGAAGAAGATGCCGCCGTGGTACGCCGATCCGAAATATGGAAAGTTTTCGAACGACCGCTCGCTATCGCCGGCGGACGTCGACACGCTGGTGGCTTGGGCGGACGGCGGCGCGCCCGAAGGCGATGCGCGCGATCTGCCGCCGCAGCCGGCCTATGCGGAAGGCTGGTCCATCCCCAAGCCGGACGTGATTTACCAGTTTCCGCGGGCGTTTCAAATTCCGGCCACCGGAACCATCGAATATCAGAAAGTGATCGTGCCATCCGGTTTCACGGAAGACAAATGGGTGCAGTTCGCCGAGGCCCGGCCGGAGGATCGCGCGCATGTGCACCACATGATTTTGTATGTGCGCGAGCCCAGCTCGCACTGGCTGCGCGGCGAGCCTGCCGGCGAATTCTTCGTGGCGCCGAAAGTGACCGACGATAGCACCGATACCAGCGCTTTGCCCAGCGATTTCCTGGTGGGGTACGCGCCCGGACAACCGCCGGAAATCCTGCCGCCGGGCCAAGGCAAGCTGGTCAAAGCCGGCTCCGATTTCGTGATGGAAATCCATTACACGACCAACGGCAAGGCCAGCGCGGACCGCAGCAAGTTCGGCCTGGTCTTTGCCAAGGAAAAGCCGCGCACACGCGTGTTGACACTTTCCGCTACGAATGGGAAATTCAAAATTCCGCCGGGCGACCCGGACTATCGCGTGGACGCGGAATTCGAGGTGCACGCCGATGTGAAGCTGGCTGGCCTGCACCCGCACATGCACGGGCGCGGCAAGGATTTCGCATATCGCATCGTATATCCGGCGGGAGCCACCGAGACCATTCTCCGCGTGCCGCGTTATAACTGGCACTGGCAGCTCTGGTACACGCTGGCAGAGCCCATCGCGCTGCCGAAAGGCACGCGCATCGAATGCACCGCGCACTTCGACAACTCGCCCAATAATCCGGACAACGCGGACCCCAGCAAGACAGTAACCTGGGGCGACCAGAGCTGGGACGAAATGATGGTGGGATTCTTCAACCTGGAGTTCCCGGCCGACATGCCGGTACGAGAAATCTTAGGGCCAAAGGTGGGTACCAATTGACCGCACGCGTTGCGATCCTGATTCTGGCGGTGCTGGCCGCCGTCCCGGGCAGCGCCCAGACCCCTGCGCCTGCGCGGAAGAAGCTACTGGCCATCGGCGAGGAAAAAGGCTACCGGCACGAAGCCGTTTCGCACGCCCTCGCCACCATCGAACGTCTGGGGCGTGAAAACGGGCTTTGGGACACCACCATCCGCACCGATACCGAGGCGCTTACCAAGAAGAAGCTGGAATACAACGCGCCCAACCTGAACAATTTCGATGCGGTGCTCTTTTACACCGGGGGCACCCTCGAAATGGACGATGGGCAGAAGGCGGATTTTCTGTCGTTCATTCATGACGATGGCAAAGGCTTCATCGGCGTACACAGCGCCACCATCACCTTCACGCAATGGCCGGAATACGGTGAGATGATCGGCGGCTATTTCGACGAGCACCCCTGGGGCACATTCAACGCACCCATCGTGGTGGAGGACCCATCTTTTCCCGGGATGGGGCAGTTTCCGGCGGCCTTCGTGCTGCGCGATGAAATCTACCAGATGCGCAACTACTCCCGCGACAAGCTGCGCGTGCTGCTGCGCCTGGACGCGGGCAAGCTGGATCTGGCTAACCCGCGGGTCCACCGCAGCGATCGCGATTTCGCGGTGGCATGGGCCAAGATGTACGGCAAAGGCCGGGTGTTCTATTCCACGCTGGGACATCCCGTGGAGAACTGGGACCGCCCGGATCTGCAGAAGATGTATATCGAAGCGATCAAATGGGCGATGAAGCTCGAAGACGCCGACGTGACGCCGCGGCCTTTGGAGCGGCAGCCATGACCCGCCGGACGTTTGCCTTTGCGGCCGCCGGGGCGGCTTTGCCACTGCAAATGCGCGCGGCGGCCAGGCTGAATATCGGGATCGGGACCTACAGCTATCACGGGCTTTCGATGGAGGCGATGATCGCCCAGTTGCAAGACCTGCGGATCCAGGAAATCGAGATGTCGCGCGGCGAGTTCATGCTCTTGTCGCATCCCGGCGAGGAGCGTTTCCGTAACGCGCGAAAGCTATTCGATAAAGCGGAGATTCGCTGTGTATCGTATTATGCGGCGACGATTCACGACGAGCGGGAGCTGGAGATGGCCATCCGCTTTGCCAAACTGCTGGGGGCCGTCAACATTACCGGCGATGCCACCGGCAGGCCGCTGTTGAAGCGCATCGACGAAGAGTGCACGGCGGCCGGCTTGACCTTCGGCATTCACAACCACTTTTTCAAAACGAAGTTCGCCTACGAGAGCCCCGAAGATGTGCTGCGCGCGCTCGCCGGATTGTCGAAGACGGTGGGCGCGACGGCCGACGTCGGCCAGTTCGCCTCCTGCGGATACGATCCGGTGGACGCCGTGCGGAAGTTGGGGCCGTATCTGAAGCTGGTGCATCTGAAAGATATAGCCGCGGCCCACGCGGAGGACAATGTGCTGATCGGCCAGGGCATCGCCAGGATCCCGGAAGTCATCGCGGAGTTGCACAAGCTCAACTTCCGCGGGCTGGTAGCCATCGAGTATGAGAAGGAAGGGCCGGTGGAGAACGACTTGAAGACGGAGGTGGCGTTTGCGCGGAAGTTGGCGTGAATTGAAAAGCATGGCTTTCCTGTCCGCGCTGGCTCTGGCGTACGGCGCGCAGGAGCATCCCATCCTGCCCATCGGCTCTGCAGCGCCGGATTTTGCGCTGCCGGGCGTCGACGGCCAGATCCACCGGCTCGCCGATTATGCGGCCAGCCCGATCCTGGCGATCGTCTTCACCTGCAATCACTGCCCGATCGCCCAACTGTACGAACAGCGCATCCAGCGCCTGTATGACGATTATCGGGGCAAGGGCGTGGCCGTTGTAGCGATCCAACCGAACGCACCGGAGGCCCTGCGGATCGACGAACTGGATTCCTCCGACCTTAGCGACACCCTTGCGGAAATGAAGATTCGCGCGGCGTACAAGCATTTGACTTATCCGTACCTCTACGACGGCGAAACGCAGGCGGTGGCGCGCGCGTACGGTCCGCAGGCCACGCCGCACGTATTTGTCTTCGACCGCGAACGGCGGTTGCGTTATGAAGGGCGGGTGGACAACAGCTATCGCGTGGAAATGGTGAAGACGCAAGATGCGCGGAATGCCATCGACGCGCTGCTGGCCGGCAAGCCGGTGGAGGTCACGCACACCGGCGTTTTCGGGTGCTCGACCAAGTGGAAAGAAAAAGAATCCGAGAGGCTGGCGGCGCTCCGCAAGCTGGAAGAAACCCCGGTGACGCTCGATCTGGCTTCGGGCGGCGATCTGGAAAAGCTGCGCGCCAACGCCGCCAGGAAACTCACGCTGGTCAGCTTCTGGAACACGCAGTGCGTGCCGTGCAACGAGCAATTCGCCGGCATTCAGGATACCTATCAGGATGTATGGCGTGCGGGGACTCCAACTGGTCACCGTGGCAGTAGACCCACCGGATAAGCGCGCCGCCGTGCAGCAGGCGCTCGACAAAAAGCACGCCACCAGCCGCAACCTTTTGTTGGCCTCCAGTGACACGGCGCTGCCGGCGCGCGCCTTCGATCCCGAGTGGCATGCCACCGTGCCCTATACCGTCTTGATCGCGCCGGATGGAAGAATCGTCTACCGAAAGTCCGGCGCGCTGGATTTACTGGAACTGCGGCGCGCGATCCTGGCTAACATCGAGTGGGAGTACGAGGGCTTCAGCCGGTATTGGACGCGGTGAGTCAGTTGGGCTTGCGATAAAAACCGCCACCCACGCTGCGCATGAATTTGCCCCACAGCGCCTGTCCCAGCTCGTGCCAGTCGTCCATGTCGACCGGAACAACCTGGACATGGAGACCGGCCATCTCATCGGTAGTATTGGGACCCCACACGACACGCTTTGCGGGATGGTTCGGATTGCGCGGATTGGCGTCGGAATTATCGTAAGTGAATTCCATTTGCAAGTCCGTATCGGCCGGCAACTTAACCGGCGTAACATAGCGATATTGTTCCTGCCAGTCGAAATTCCAGTCGCGAATCCAGATCAGCCATTGCTTGCGGCCATCCGGCAGGATCGCCCAGCCTTTCATCTCTTTGCAGATGTAGTGGGCGTGCGGAATAATGCCCACCGCCTCGATGTCCACGGGCGTGGTGAAATGGTCGCGCACCTTGTACGCGCGTTCGCCCGCCGGAATGTCGATCTGGTGCGATCCCAGCGCGATGTCCGCCACCCACTTAGTGGGCGGCTTATCGGTGAAGTAGAGCCCCAGCGTGGATTGGTCTGTTTCCGGCTTGCCGGTCGGATGATAATGGATCTGCATCACCAGGTCCGAGTCTTTGCGCATGACGAGTTGCAGCCCATCCGGCATGCGCGCCGGCTGCGTTCCGGGCGTCCACCCGCCGAGTGCGCCGCTGGGCAGGAACCCGGGTGTGCCGAAGCAAGGATACTGTTCGCCGAACTGGCGCCCGATATGGCCGGAATCCAACAGGAAAAGCGCGTGATGCACCACGCTGCGCGCCGCGGGACGGAATTCCATTCCGCGCACGTATTTGTCCGCGGTGAGGTGCAGCGGGATATCGAAGCACATGTATTGATCCGGTCCGTCCGCGGCGATCGCGAACGGCTTGGGCATGCGGATAGTCATGTCGGGCGTGCCCAGTTGCCAACCTTCGGGAAAGTGCGGGGCGGGCGGAAGTTGTTTGAGATCGCCCGCGGGCGCGCCGGCCTCGGCCCAGCGGCGCAGGGTGGCGATGTCGGCGTCGCGGAGGCGGCGTTCGCCCTGGAAGTGGCCGTATCCGGGCTCGGGCGCCCACGGCGGCATGTAGCGGCTGGCCGTCACGGTGGCGATCAGTTTCGCGCGCTTGGCGGTTTCCCGATAGGTGATCAGCGGAAACGGAGCGACTTCTCCGGGATGGTGGCAGACGGCGCAGTGCCGGTAAAGGATGGGCGCCACGTCGCGGGCGAAGGTCGGCGTTGGGGCCGGCGGCGGGGGCGTGGATTTAACCGCGGTGACGAACGTCAGCACCAGAGCAGGCCATACGGGGAACCGAGACATCGCTACTGTCATGATAGAACTCCGTGCGCCGGGCCACGTGTTGCATTGGAGAATGGCGATCGGTTAGCCTTTGAGGCAGAGGATGACCGTGTCCCCCAAACTGGTGCCGCTCGACGATAACGAGATCAAGATGCTGTTGGTGGCCATCCGGCAGGTGCAGCATACCTTTACCATTGCCGAGTCGCAGAGCGCGGCGGCCGGCGAGCCGCTGGCGGGCGATTACGAGGACTTGAAGGAAGCCTATGCAAGGCTGCACGACAAGTTATCGGCCTTGACCGGCGGCGCGGGCGCCGGGCGACCGCATGTTGTGAAGTAGTCTTCAGTCGCCGAGTCTCAGTTGGATATTTTGCGGCATAAAGCGCAGGTACTCCTGCAACACGCGGCGGCGTTCCGCGTCCTGGCCCGCTTGTTCGTAGAACTGGGCGAGTTCCAGGTACGCATCCGGCTGCGACGGATCGAGCGCGATGCTGCGCTCCAGTTGACGGATGGCTTCCTGCGTTTTGCCGGCGCGTTCGAGCGCCGTACCCAGGCAGTAGACATAGCGCGCATTGGAGGGCTCTTGCTGCGCCGCGCGCGCGAAGAGGCGGGCGGCCCAGTCGGTCTGGCCATCCGCCAGCAATACCGACCCTAAATCGGCTTCGACTACGGGATCCTGCCGTTCGTCCCGCGGCAATCGGGAAAGGATCCCATACGCCAGCCGCAAGTCGGACGCGGCGTGCTCCTGGGCGGCCAGGTCAAAATAGGCCAGTCCGAGGTCGCGGCCGACCAGCGCGGGATCCGGTTCCCGCCATGCTTTCGGCTCGGGACTGGCGCCCGGCGCTTCGGGCTCTCGCCCGCGCGGTACGCGCGGGATGCTGTGATCCGTAATTGCGGCATGCGCCACGTTACCCGGCCGCAAGCGCGGCATGTGACAAGTCACGCATTCGTCCGCCGCCGCGTGCCGGCCCGCGGTGAACAGTCCGGCATGGCACGAAAGGCATACTTGCTTCACGGCCTGCGCCCGGTTCGGCTCGCTGCCGTGCGGATCGTGACAAGTGCCGCACCAGAGACGGCCGCCGCTTCGCCGTGCGCACTGGCTTTGCGCCAGCAACTCGCTCTGGCTCACGGCGCGCAGCGGTGCGGAAACGGACGGAGTGAGGTAAGTCACAAAGACGGTTTCGGTGGCTTGGCCCGCCTGGAAATCCCACCAATCGCGGCCGGGGTTCAGCACCCTATCGCTTCCCTCCAGATGGCATTGCTCGCACACGCTGTCGCGCAGGGCGGGCGCCAGCCTGGCCGGATTTATGATGGTGCCCGCAATCGGATTCCTGAGGTGCGCGGCCGCCGGGCCATGACACCTTTCGCAGGAAATCGCCGTAAAGGGCGGGTCTTCGAACTGATTCGCGGCGCCCGCGACGAGATTCACGGAAGCGGTGTGGCAGAAGAGACAGCCACTTGAGATGGGGTGGGTGAAATCGGGGCTGCGCTCCGTTTCGTAGCCCGGCGTGAGGTCCCAGCTTTTCGTTTGCGTGTAGTAGGAAGCCGGAGATTGAAACAGATACCGGCCTACCCGGACCATGAAGCTGTACCCAACGACGCCCGCCCCTACGGAATAGGCAACCGGGTATTTCGCGGTCACGCCGTCGCGTTCCAGTTGATGCTCCAGCGCGTCGCCGCGCCGCCGGATGGTGATGGTGCTGCCCGAGAGTTTGTGAATGATGCGGCCTTCGGCAAGGTCCGTTTGGAGGCCCACCGATCTGCCCATCGGAGACCGTTCGAAGGCCGCCACCTCCGAGGCATGGCACGGCAGACAAGGCTGCCCAGCGCGCGCCGTCCCCAGACAAGCGAGCAGCAGCGCGGGAGCCACTGCCGGAAGACCGCGCCGGATATTGTTGGCCGGATGCATTAGAGCACACCTCTCCTCTGCTAGCGCGAGACGCGCAATCCCCGGACAAACGAATTACCGCGCCTGAATGCCCCAATCCGGCACGGCCACGAAACTGAACCACCAAGCAGGCGAAACCGGCAGCGAACAAGTTACTCCCGTGTGGGCTGGGTTGCGAACGCCGCTTCACGTAGACTGCTTGGTCGACAACTCCCGCGGCTTGGGTTATAACAATCCTGTGCATAAGGAATCCGTAAGAACGATCGCCACGCTGATTACCGCCACCGGGCTGCTCTACGCTCAACCTTCGCGGCGTCCGGCCGCACCACCTTATCAGGCGCCCGATGTGCACGAGATTCTGGGGCCGGCGCCGGCCGATCTGGGCCCCTTGCTGGCGAGATATTCAAACGACCTGTGGAGCCTGAAACGGTTCTACGATTTACCCCAGTCACCCACTACCGAACGCGTCATGCGCCAGTTCTATGAGTCGTGGCAGTCCGCCCTGCTCCGAGTCCAATTCGATGGCCTGCCGCAGGAGGGGCGCATCGACTACATCCTGTTCCACAACAAACTGGACCACGAAGTCCGGCAGATCGACTTGCAGCGCAAGCGCGCGGAACAAATCGTGGAGCTGATCCCTTTCGCGCCCGTCATCGTCGAACTGAAGGAGTCCCGCCAGCGCGTCGAACCTTTGGACCCTTCCGCGGCCGCCGCCAGTTTGGAACAGATCTCCAAGCAGATGGAAGATCTCTCGAAGCGAATCAACGAGCCGGCTAAAGGATCCGAGATCAACGTTCCGAAAACGGTTGCTTTCCGGGCGGCGCGCGCGTTGGACCGCCTGCGCGACACGTTGAAGGCCTGGTTCGAGTTTTACGATGGCTACGACCCGTTATTCAATTGGTGGGTCTCGGAGCCTTACCGGAAGACATCGGCGGCGATGGAGAAATACGCGGTGCTCATCCGGGAAAAACTGGCCGGGATCAAGCCAAACGACCGCGACACCATCGTGGGCGACGCGGTGGGGCGCGACATGCTGGTCAGTGAACTGGCCTACGAGATGATTCCCTACACACCCGAGGAGATCGTCGAGATTGCCAATCGCGAGTTCGCGTGGTGCGATGCCGAAATGCTGCGCGCCTCCCGCGAAATGGGCTACGGCGACGATTGGAAGAAGGCGCTGGAGCATGTGAAATCCGATTACGTGGCACCCGGGCAGCAGGCGATTTTCATACAAGGGCTGGTGCTTGAAGCCATCGGCTTCGTCGAGTCGCATAACCTGGTAACGGTGCCCCCGCTGGCGGCGCAGACGTGGCGCATGGATATGATGACGCCCGAGCGGCAGCGCGTCAATCCTTTCTTCACGGGCGGCGAAATGCTGAGTGTTTCTTATCCGGTCGAAAGTATGACCGAGGAGCAGAAGCTCATGAGCATGCGCGGCAACAACAAGCACTTCTCGCGCGCCACCGCTTTTCATGAGGTCATTCCGGGCCATTTTCTGCAGGAATTCATGAGCCGCCGCTACCGCTGCTATCGCGACCTATTCGAAACGCCGTTTTCAGTGGAGGGCTGGGCCCTGCACTGGGAAATGCTGTTGTGGGACAAGGGCTTCACGGCCACGCCGGAGGATCGCATCGGGGCGCTGTTCTGGCGCATGCACCGGTGTGCGCGCATCATTTTCTCGCTGAGCTTCCACCTGGGCAAGATGACCGCCCAGGAGTGCGTGGACTTCCTGGTGAACCGGGTCGGATTCGAGCGCGAGAACGCCGCCGGTGAAGTGCGGCGTTCCTTCGAGTCCGACTATTATGGACCGCTATATCAGGCGGCCTATATGCTGGGCGCGCTGCAGTTTCGCGCGCTGCATCTGGAATTAGTGGATTCCGGAAAGATGCCGGAGCGCGAATTTCACGATGCCATTCTCAAGATGAACGCCATTCCGGTGGAGATGGCGCGGGCCAGTTTAACGAAGCAGCCGCTGGACGCGGGTTTTCGCTCGCGGTGGAAGTTTTACGCGCACCCAGCTCAGTAATAACGCGGGACTTGCGGATCGATTTCCAGGCTCCAGCGGTCGATCCCGCCGGCCATGCTGAAGCAATCCTCGAGACCCTGACGGCGCAGCCATTGCACGACTTGCAGGCTGCGCATGCCATGATGGCAAAAGACGACCAACTGGCCGGCGCCGGCGCGCAAGGATTCGAGCGACTGCGGCACGCCGCGCATGGGGATCAACTCCGCCCCCGGAATATGCGACTGCTGGTACTCGAACGGTTCGCGGACATCCACGAGGCGAATGGTTTCGCCGGCGTCAAGGCGTTTCTTCACTTCCATGGGCTCTATCTCGATTGGCGGCACGTGCTCCTCCGGAAACCACACGTATCGCGTTCGGCGGCGCGGCGCAAGCGCCCTCCGGGTTGTGCCGAATCGGCCCTGGTGTGACCCTCCGGCCCGCTCGAAACTTGAAACCGCGGCAGCCCCGATGGCCGTCACACAGGCTTGCTATAATTATCGGGTATCAACCAAGTAGCGCCGCGTATCTTAATTACAAACATGAAGTGTGTCATAACTTCCGCTCTTATCCTATCGACGGCCGTCGCCGGCTTCGGGCAGACATTCGCTACCGGTCAATCCGCCAGGCTGGTGATCGGGCAGCCGGAATTCGATGCCGAGATGGACAGCGCCAGCCAGACCATCGTGGGCGCCGCCAGTGGACTGGCGTACGCCAACGGCACGTTGTACGTAGTGGATGCCAACCTGGTGGGCGCAGCGCCGATTAATAACCGGGTGCTGATCTACCAGAATATCGGCGCGCAACTCCCGGCGCCGAATGCCGCGCTCGAATACAACACTTTGTGTCCGGTGTGCGTGGGGCAAGCCACCAATGTTTTGGGCCAATCGAGTTGGACGACGACGCTGCCGGCGCCTTGTATTACGCCGCCCGCGACCGTGACGCCGACCATCACCCCGACTACCCCCACGTGCCTGACCACGTCGCCGCAAACCCCCATCGCCACCGGCATGAACCAGCCGACCGCCGTGGCTTCCGACGGGACGCACCTGGTGGTGGCCGATACGCTCAACAACCGGGTGCTGATCTGGAACAGCATTCCTACCGCGATGAATCAGCCGCCCGATGTGGTGGTTGGGCAGCCCAGTTTCACCACACGCGCGTTCCCCGGCGACACCCCGACGTCAACCTCGTTGCGCGGGCCGCAGGGCGTCTGGATCCAGAACGGCGAATTGTTCATCGCCGACACCATGAACGACCGGGTGCTAATTTACAACTCCATCCCGACGGCCAACGGCGCCGCCGCGGACATCGTGCTGGGTCAGCCCAACATGACCACCTGGGTGCAAGTCAATATCGCCGACCAGAACACCAACGCGGCGGCCAACAACATGCTGACGCCGGTGTCGGTCACTTCCGACGGCACGCGTCTGTTCGTCACCGACCTGGGCTACAACCGGATCCTGATCTGGAATACCCTCCCGACGACAAACCAGCAGCCCGCGGACGTCGAAATCGGACAGCCGGATATGACCCAGGGCTATCCGGATAACTCCTTCACGACCGTAAACATTACGGGCACCACGACCGGCGTCACGACGAAAGAAGTGGCCGCGCTCTGCACCGATTCGAATGGAGTGGACGTAAACAACAACCCGACCTATCCCGACCTTTGCGCATCGACGCTCAGCTTTCCGCGATTCGCACTTTCCGACGGCACCAGCCTGTATATCGCCGATGGCGGCAACGATCGCGTATTGATTTACAGCACGATTCCCACTTCAAACGGCGTCGCCGCCGACATCGTGCTGGGACAAACCGACTTCGTCACCGACGCGCCCACCGATGGCGCCGATACCATGAACGCGCCGCTGGCGCTGGCCTGGGACCCCGACAACTTGAACCTATACGTGGCGGACACCTACAATCAGCGCATCCTGGTTTATACCAAGTCGGAGCAGGACCTGCCATACAATGCCGTGTTGAACGCCGCCAGCCTGATCATCTTCGCCGAAGATTACGTGACCATCGGCGGTACCGTCAAGTCCGGCGACAAGGTGACCCTCACCCTCGGCAACTACTCTACAACCGCGACGGAGACCTACACCTATACCATCCAGAGCGGCGACAATTTTTCCGCCATCGTGGATGGATTGGTCGCGCTGATTAACGCCGGCAAGGGCGATCCCAACGCGATCGCCACCGCGGATGTGCAAGCCGACGAGGTGGTTCTGACGGCGCGGGTGGCAGGCGCCAACGGCAATAACGTAACAGTGGCCACCAGCATATCGAGCGGCGCGGAGATCACGGCGGTCGCCCAAAAGGCCAATCTCTCGGGCGGCGGGAGCGCGGCATCGGTGGCGCCGGGCACCCTGGTGACCTTCCTCGGAACCAACATCAGCGACCAGACCGCGTCCGCTCCAGCGGACGCCAAAGTTTTACCTACTTCTCTGGGCGGAGTACAGGTTTACTTCAACGGCGTGCAATCGCCGCTGATTTACGTTTCACCCACCCAGATTAACGCCCAGATTCCGTTCAATTTCGGGTTCAGCAATACCGGCACGGCCAACGCCTGGGTGCGGATTCAGCGCAACGACGGCAGCATTGTGGCGACGAACACGGTAGCGGTTTCGATCGTCCCCGCCAACCCTGGAATTTTCGCGAGCGCCGGGCCGGAACCGCGCGCGGCGGTGGCCTACCATTCATCCAGCTACGCGACCGGCGTCATCTCCGTGGATGGCACGATTAAAGCCGGCGACATCGCCTCGATTTGCATCGGTTCGAGTACCGCGATGACCATCCCGACTACGGTGGCGGTGCCGACGGGCTGCTCGCCGGGACGGTTGTACAACTATGTGGTGCAGGGCAGCGACGCCCTGGCCACCATACAACAAGCGTTTATCGACCTGCTGAACACCGACCCACAGATCAGCGCCACCGCTTCGAGCGAGTTCACGCGCATTCTGCTGCAGGCCAGGGAACCCGGCAGCGTGGGCAACGGCATTCCATTTCAGGTGGCCATCAGTACGGGCGCCCATGTGCTGCTGACGGCCATCGGGCCGCCACCTCCATCGCCCGCGGTGGGGGCCATGCTATGCTGCGCCAACACCGCCGGCGCGCTGCTTACCAAAGGCAATCCCGCGATTGCCGGCGAGACTTTCATCATCTATGCCACCGGTTTGGGGCTACCTTCCCTGACCCCACTTATCGGCATGAATTTACTGACGGGCCAGCCCTACAACGGTCCGCTGGGCAACGCTCCCCAGAGCTTCGTATCCTCGCAGGTGAACAGCACCACCGCGAATGTCTTGCGCGCCGAACTGGCCCCGGGGATGATCGGGATCTACCAGGTCTATCTACAGTTGGCCGCATCCGTGACAACGGATCCCAATGCGCAGTTATACATTGCGCAGAATGATTTTCTGAGCAACATTGTCACTATCCCGATCTTCTCGACGCCGGTGCTTTCCTCGATCGCTTGCAGTCCCACAACGTTGACCTCCAACTCCACGCTTACGTGTAGCGTGGCGCTGACCGTGGGCGTGCCTACGGGCGAGACCACCATTACGCTGTCATCCAACAACTCGCTGCTTCCGGTGCCGGCCAGCGTGACGATACCGGCGGGCTTTACTTCCACTTCGTTTACGACGACGTCGGGAACCATCCCGTCGAGTCAAACCGCGACCCTCACGGCCACGCTGGGCACGCTGACTTCGACTATTGCGATTACGTTGAATCCCTAGCAGGCTGCGGAAAAAGGCCTGTGGGGACGACTCCCTTACGGTCGCGGCTCGGTAAGCCGCTGCAAATACAGGGCAACACTCTGAGCCGCGCGCGTCACCGTTTACCGGCCAATCCGGTCCTCTACCAGAATTGAGCAAAGCCGCCGGATTGGCCGGTAAACGGACACATATCGGGTCCAATCTCCTGGCGCCGCCCAAGTGTTGTGGTCATGTTGCGAGGAAGGACGCGGCGATGGGACGATTGGCCGGATAGGTAAGCAAGCGGTTTTTGGCCTTTTTCCGCAGCCTGCCAGGTGGGATTTAGGAGCCTTGCCGCCCTATTCGATGTGCATTGATTTTCGGGCGCGCTGCGGGCCCTTCCTCTCGACTTCAGGGTAGCGGGCTGGATTGGGGATATTGGGATGCGATTCGCGCAAAATCTTGAAAAGAGAGGATTAGAAAATGTTGGGCCAGGCTGTCACTCCCGCCCCACGGTGGTTTTATCACTGGCCGATGCGGCGCGTGAATACCTGGAGGGGGCCCCAGTAATACGGGAGGCGGTGGCGCGGCGCGGAATTCATCAAATCGAGCTTGGCCGCGCGTAGCGCACGGGCGGGCGACTGGCCCGCGGCTATCTGCCGGTAGAGAACCCGCATGAGATCGGCCGAGACGTCAGAACTCTCGTCCCATTGCGTGGCAATTACGTTCTGGGCGCCGGCCTGCAAGAAGGCCCACGCGAAGCCCATCAGGCCTTCCCCCGAATAGGCTTTGGCGCCCGCGCTACTGCACGCCGAAAGGGTAACCAACTCGGCGTGCAGCGGCAGGCCGGCCACATCGCGCGCATACAATTTATAGTTCTCGCCTTGCCGGGAGAGAATGATGGCCGAGTTCATGGGGCTTTCCACATTGGCGGTAGAGTGGGTGGCAAAGTGTATATATTCGAAACTGATTGGCGAAGCCTTGGCATATTCGCCAGGAACCGCCCGCGCGCCGGTCAATACCACGCGGTTGCCGGGTGGGAAAGGCGCTTCGACCGCGGCGATCTCCTGCCCGATGTTCTGTAAGGGCGCGAATTCCTGCCCGGTCAATATGGGATCGCCGATCAGCAGAAGTTTCGGCACGCCGCCTGTCCGCCGGGTGGCGCCGAACTGCAGCGCCCGCAGCGAAGGGGCCGTCGAGATGGCGGCGTCTTCAATCCAGTAATGCGGATTGGGCCCGGGTACCACGACGGTACCGAAAGCGAGTTGGTGGAGCGCGCCATCCGGCACGATGACGACGTCCGATCCGGGCGGAATCAGCTTATACACCGGGTCGAGCACCGCCTTGAACAGGCTGGATGAAGCGTCATTGTGCGCCAATGGGTCGCCAGCCTGAGATACCAGGCTGTTGTGCTTCTCGACCAGCCCGGCGATCTCCCGCGCCGGGGGCAGCTCAAGGCGGGAGATCCGGCCGGAGGCGATGACCCATACAAAGGAGCGGCGGGGGGCCAGCCAATACGATAGCAGCACCGTATGGGACTTCTGCGCGGCCGCGACCAGTGCGGAGAGCCGGAAGGCCGAGGTCACCGCACCCTGAATTCCCAGCCGTTGATTCAGAACGCGGGCGCGCGAGGACTCGGCCACTTCGAGGGCTTTCCCGGTCTCTCCCTGTTGAATCAGAAAATCGACGTAATCCTGGAAGAAACCAATCAAAGCGGCGGGGGCCAGAAACGTCGTTTTCCATTCGTCACTGCCCAGGTTGTTCCATTCACGATCGATGGTATCGATGGCTTTGCGGTAATGGACCTCGGCCAACTTGGGCCTGCCGGTCTCGCGATAGATGTCAGCCAGCCCGCTGTAGGCTTGCCAAAGGGTATCCGGCGCGTGCGCCAACGGCGCCTGCTGAATCACCTCCTCATAGCCGGTCTCGGCCCGCTTATATTCCCGCGCCTTAAATTCGATGGCCGCGGCGATGTTCTCGGAATATGCCAGCGACCATTCGTCTGCGAGCTTTCGCTTAATCACCAGGGATCGATCGTCGAAGGAGCGGGCGGCCGCAAAGTCGCCCCTGGTGAGCGATATCTCGGCCAGGTTAGTGAGCGCGATCGCCAGCCAAGCCTGGTTGCCGGCATCCCGGGCGAGTGCGGCGGCGCGCTGTTGATAGCTGGCGGCCCGATCCAGGTCGCCCCGCTGCAGGTAGATGGCTCCCAGGGCCCCCAGCCATCTGTGCTGGGAGTCTTTCATACCCAACTGCCCGGTGAGCGTTTCGGCGAAAGTAAAGGCATTTTTGGCGCGGTCCATATCGCCGAGCATGTAATAGCACCAGCCCAGATTTCCGGAGGCGATCCCCAGCATAGATTTGGCGCCGCAGGGGCGGGCGGTTTTCATGGCCTCATCCAGAAAGGGCACGGCTTCGTCGAAGCGCGCGAAGCGGGCGCGGTTGAAACCAAGATCGAGTTGCGCCCAGGAAAGCAGGAAGCAATTATGGCCGCGCTCCGCGGCGGCAAGGGCCGTGCGAGTGTACCGATCGGACTCCGCGAGGGGCATGACCAACTCGCCCAACCGGAGCTGGATGTTGGTGACGAGGTCCGCGTCGCCCGAAGCCAGCGCAGCCTGAAGAGCCGCGCGCATCAGCGCCGTGCCCTTCTCCCTTTGTTGCACGTTCAGGGCAGTCCGGGCGAGATCCATGGTGCGGCGGGCCTGCAGGCGGGCGCCGGACGGGCTGCCGACGGTCTGCAAAAGCGCGGTCGCTTCTTTCCGGTCACCCAAGGCGATCAGGTCTTCGGCGCACATCAGCCGGAACTTCCAACCCCAGTCGCCCGCGGGCGAACGCCGCAGCCCTTCGCGCGCGACGGCAAGCGATGCTTTGAAGTCTCCGGCGCGCTGCGCGGACTCGGCTTTCCGGAACTCGGCGGCATTATCGCGGCCGCGGATGCAGCCGGAAAGCCAAATCACCGGCGCGATGAATGTGAGAAGGCCTAGCCGCCGCCGCCACCCTGGCCATCCACCTGGCCGCCACCCGAGCCTCCGCTGCCGGTCTGCGGGCTGCCCAATGCCAGGCGCAACATATAAACCTGGTGGATGGGGTGCCATTCTTCGCTCGGCAGGAGTGTCCATTCGCCGAAGTAGATCCTACCAAAATTCTTCACGTAAAGTAAGCGCGTGGGAGTGCCGGTAATGGCGGCACGCACGGCCGCGTCGACGGTGGAGTCGGGATCGTTGCCGCGCAAGTAGGCTTCGCATTGGTCCGCGGAGTAATGGAAAGGCGCGGGGAGGAAGTCCTTCACGGGGATGCCTTTCACCACGAGGTTTTCGATGCTACACCCGAGCGGCACGACGCGCACCCGGGTGGCGTGGGGCTTGCCGTTATCGAACCACTGGCGGCGGTACATACTGACCAGCCCCAGGGTGATGCGGTCGCAGGTGAGAATGCCGCCTTCCACATTCAGCTTGTTCAGCGTGCTGCGAACCTCGGTGCGGAAGAAGCCTTCGGCATCTTCCGGCGCGGCGATCACTTCGGATGTACATCCGCCGTGCGATATGAGACCGGCTATCTCAAACGGGTCTTGTTGCGCCGTGAAGTGCCCGGACTTCTTGTCGGGCACGCCGCAACGTGCGTGGCCGTCAATTTTGTAAGGGCCGGGCTCCCAAATGTCGGCCTCGAAGCCGACGGCCTGGCCGTGATAATTGAACTCCTTCATTGGCATCCGCCATCTCCTATTTTCAACGTGAAGTACGAAACCTCGACCATGAAACAATCGCGCTACCTGGACCGCCGCGGACCAGCAGGGTATGCACCCCAGCGGCTAGACGGGCCAGCGGAACTTCGAGATAACGGAAGTCTTCATCGCCGGCCGGTGCAGGCAAACTGCCGGCAGACTCACGCCGACCGGCGGTATCGAGAATTTCGTAGGAGTAAGGCTGACCGCCCGCGCCTGGAGACGGGAAACGTACGGCATACCAGGTTTCGCCGGGCGGAACAGCGTGCACGTCACCAGCCCCGTGGGTAGGCGCGGGGGCGAAGACGGGCCGGGTGAATCGCGGCACCCAGGGCGACGGCGTGCCGGTGGTCAGGATGTATCCCAAGCCGGCCACCAGGACGATGTTTGCGGTAAAGGAAAACATCGTAACTGGATGCAGCCGAAGCCATTGCCAATTCTTCCAGCGGGCGGATTTGGGCCATGCCGGTTCCGGTGGATGGCGCGCCGTTTCCCGGCAGACAGCCCGGACATTGGCCGCAAACGTCAGCTCAAAACGGACTTCGTCCGCACACGCCTGACAATCGAAGAAATGCGCCTCAAACGCCTCCTGTTCGGCAGGCGAAAGCTCATGCGCCACGTAGCGTTCGGCGGCTTGAGAACGGATGGCTTCTTTGTGTTCGATTCTATGCTCCAAATAGATTGTGAAATGAAAAGCCTAAGCGTTACAAAATCATCATAGTCGCTTTTTGCGGCGGCGATGGCCGCGGGGTTCATGGGCTCCCTAGTTTGGCCTCCTTTGCCTGTTTTTTCAACCTGCCGCCAGGACTCCGATGGCGATGGATCGTACTTTCGTTTCAGCAGTTTCCGCGCGGGAAAGGAGCACCATGGGCACGCGCGCACCCAAAACGATGCCGCCCGATTCCGCCTTGGCGAAATAGACAATCGCGCGATAGAGGATGTTGGCCGCCTCGATATTCGGCGCGAGAAAGATATCCGTATTCTCCACGACGGGGCTGGAAATGCCCTTGCGCTCGGCCGCGAACTTACTTAAGGCGGCATCGAGCGCGATGGGGCCTTCGATAAAGCAGCCTGCAAGCTGGCCGCGGCGATGCATGGCGGCGAGCGCGGCGGCATCCACCGTGGCCGGCATTTCGGGATTCACGAGTTCCAAGGCGCAAAGCGCCGCGATGTTCGGTTTTTCAATCCCGATGCAGGCGGCCACGGCGATGGCATTGCGGCAGAGTTCGGCCTTCTGCGCCAGGGTAGGGGCGATATTGATGGCCGCATCCGTCAGCAGCATCAGGCGATCGAAGCCGGGGACGTGAAAGACAATCACCTGGCTCAGAAGGCGCCCGGTGCGCAGGCCCGCATCTTTGTCGAGAACGGCCCGAATCAGGCTGGCCGTGGCGACTTTGCCCTTCATGAGCAGGCTGGCGCGGCCCTCGCGGACCAGGGCAATGGCCTGGCGGACGGCCGCCGCGGGGTCGGGTTCGTTGACGATCTGGGTATCGGCGAGGTCGAGGCCGCCGGCGCGCGCCAGTTCGCGGATGTCGTTTCCCTTTCCGACGAGGATGCCATCCGCGAGGCCCAACTCGCGGGCGCGCTTGAGCGCCTCGATGACATCGGGATCGTGGGCGGCGGCTACGGCGACGGAAACCGGACCGCGGGCGCGCGCCGCGTCCAGGAGGTCGTTGAAGCTACGAAACATAGGAGTCGAGCGGTGCTTGCGATGCGATTCTAACATGCGGCTCGGAGGCTGGTCGTCATGGTTCGTTCTGTTCAAGATGGGTTTGGTTCGCGCGTGGGGAACGCAACAGCATTAATGGCCGCCGATTAACGCCGATGAACGCCGATAAGACAGCAGCCGGGTTCAGGGATTGAAACAGAAGGAATGGGTTTGCATGCATAAGTGGCCGGTAGAGCCCGGTTTAGAGGGGCTTGGGGGGCTTGAGGGGTTTGGACCGGTCGCGCGGGGGGAAGACGTAGTTGGGGTCGCTCCAGTCGTCTACGCCGACTCCATTTTCGGATTTGAAGAGGACTATGTCGATACCGGTTACCGGGTTGGCCCAGGTGACTTGACGGCGGATGATTTCTTCTTTGAGCGGCGATGTTTCGTCGGCTGGTTGGCCGGGGGCGGCGGGCTGCGTGGGCTCTGGGGCGGCTTTGGCGCGGGCGGCTTTGATGCGCTCCAACTCCTTGTAGGCCTTGAAGTAAGAGCGTTCCAGACGGGTTTGGATCTGGGTTATCCGGTTTAGAATGATGGATTTCTGGCCGGCGTCTTGGGCTTCGAGGTAGCAATCGGTTTCGAGTTTTTCGGCGCGCACCAGTTTCCACTTGGAGAGGACGGCCTGCTCGACCAGGTCCTGCTCGACGACGGTTTGGGGCTGGTATAGGTCTTGAAGTCCGGCGTGGACCTGGTTGAAGTCTTCCTGATTTTCGCTGGGTAAGACCGCTTTTTGCGAGCGGAGGCCGTGACGGAGAGCGTTCATGGATGATTTTGCCTTTCCTTCGGGAGTTTTGGGACCGGTGGACTTCTTCGCATTGCGGCGGCTGGCCGCGATTCGGGCTTTTGTTGACATGGAGTTACACTTTTTGAACAAACGAAGCTAGGTGCGGGTTAGAGGCGGCCTACGGGAGCGGGCTGCCTTCCGGTTTCACACTAGCACGCTGGTTTTGTGGGATGGCGGGACTTGGGAGGGGCGGGAGGGTGTATGTGATTGATTCGTTGGGGGCGAGGGGTGGGGAGGGGGGCGTTTGTGGGCGTGTGACCCGACTGCTACCAAGCCCGAGGATTGCGAATGAACTGATGCCGATCCGGGGCAAAGCAGGGCGACTCTTCAGGACCGCTGGCAGGCTCGTGCTTCATTGTAAACCGACGGGGATCATTAACGGCCTTTCTTCAACCGCCGCCTAATCCAAATGCCCAGGTCCAGGATCAAGGCGTACCCGACTCCATTGCAAGGAACCACCGACCACGCCCAAACATCAACACCGGACCCATGTACGCCACCGCCAAGCACGTAGATCGGGATGGAGATGATGAGCCCCGGCCACAGAAGTGCATCGAAATTGTTGGTGTGGTTCAGTTGCGCCGAGCGAAAAAGCGGATACGCTAGAGGGTCCGATACGCTACCCCACTTCCAACGACGAATGCGGCTCCAAGAATCATGGCTGTGCGGCTCCCGATCTTCATCCATTCGATATGCTACAACAGTGTCGTGCAAGACGACCAGAGTTAGGGTAACCAATGGGACCGGTTCGTAGACCTCCGTTGATACGAAAGGGCGAGAACGTTGGTGTATGCGAAACGTGCGGCGTCCACTTCGCTTACAATCTCTTTCACCGCGGATTTGACGACCTTGCATACGCCTACTGCGACTGTTGTGGGCGCACGGCAGTCCTGGGCGACTGGTCGAAGATTGCACGACGAATGCCCGCCCTTATACAGGGGGCGCTTCAAGCCACGATTGCGCCACTCCTCAAAGCATGTCCGTGCGGTGGCCGATTCTCGAATTCCGCAAGTCCGAGATGCCCATCGTGCAATCATGAGCTTTCGGCAGAGATGGCGACAGAGTATATCGAAAGAAATACTCCCACAACGGCTCGTGGATGGCGATGGCAGCGTTCGTGGCGTGGAACGTATTGCATCGCTATCGAAGGGTGGGTCGTAAACGGCTCGCTGGACGAAAACACGCTTGAATCGCATGAAGCCGGATAGGGAAGCGCCCATATGATCGACTCGAAGCTGCCGACACGCTTGCGAGATCTGTTGCTACGGTTTCAGATGAATGCCCCGGCGACCGAGAGTTCATGCTGGTCACAAATGGCGGCGAAGGATTTGCCGGTCCCAACTTTTATGCGATGCTCTGAAAAGTGGGAGACCTTGACCTGTTCAACCGGGAGTACCAAGTCCAGGAGTATGTGCCAGGGCTGGTGGTCTTTCGGGTCCACCACAGTTCTCCCGGCAAGGTCAGCCGCTCTCTTCGGCGACGAACACGTGACCACGATGCACTGGCTTTCCGAGTTCTTCCGGTGGGTCAAAGCTCGAATCCCATCTGATCGCCGGTTCTTGAATGCCTGCTCCGCGTTAATCCCGGCTAGAGCCGAAGAGCCGAAAAACTCCGAGGAGCGTTTGTATTGATTTCCATCCGAATCGGTTGCGCTCCAACCGTATAGCCTTGGAAACACCCGCAAAAGACAAATCGTGACGGTGAGATTACTTCCTGGTTGCACTTAGCAATGGGGAAGATGTGGCTTACCGCGATGCGAGAGTGGCCGCGATATTGACAAAGGCGGCCAAGGCGGTACATGTGGAACCGGGCGATCACCTTGATCTGGAGGTGGATGTAGGTGGCACGGCAGCTCTCAACCTGCCGTCCGACATGGCCGACGCACAGCAAGATCGGAAGTAGCTTGGGATCGAACCGCATTCGGTCACCTCGCTACAAGCTCCAATTATATAAGACCTATTGTTCCTTCGCGTTCCTGCTCGGATCATCCGATTCCCGGTGCGTGTCCTTCTTTGATCCGCGAGCGTCTTTGCGCAGTTCGACGGCCGCTTCGTGACTGTCTTTTTTGATCTCCTGGCCAGCTTTATGAAGATCATGGCGCAGTTCCTGCTTCGCGTTCGCGATCTTCCTTTTGGCCTCGTTTTTGTCTTGCTGACTGCAACTCGCCAGAAGCATGGATAGCATGGCTACAAGGTGGAAGGGTTTGCACATTTTCCTAGAGGACTCCGGCACACTGGGTGCACGCCGGCATCCAAAGCCATCGAACGTCACCGGCCAATGCCTTTCCAACCCGCCGCCCATTGCCGGTGGTTTAAGCAGCCAGCGGGCATGTACGTGCTGGGGAGACCGTCGCGGGCGCTTGATGCCCGCATCGAGACTGACTATGCCATGCTTCCTTTTGCTTATCGTCCTATTATTCCCGCGCATTGCCCTCGCGTTGATGTGGTTTTTCTCAACTTACCTTCAGCGTGCATTTCACGGTGGACTCTTGCTTCCGGTACTCGGGTTCATTTTCCTGCCGCTTACGACAATCGTCTACGCGTGGGAGCTTAATAGCGGCATGCCGACGACGGGAGTCAATCTCGTGTGGCTGCTGGTCGCGGTGATCATCGATCTGGGAGGGTTGGGAGGGGGAGCGCATCGCCAATCGCGGCGCTGAGCCGAACCGCGGAGCCGCGACATCGGGGAAAGAGTCACCTGCGCGCAATGAGAAAATCTGGAGCATGGCAGGGGAGGTCCCCGCCCTGTCCCCGAGTACACCAAGCTAAGATCGCGCTTCAGTTCGCCGGTTCTCTGCAGGCTTCTGTTGTAGTGAATCGCGCGTTCCAGAAGGGTCAGGAAGGCGGTCCGTCCCACTGGTTTCTCGAGGTACCCAGAAGGCCTTCAGGTCCGGGACGGCGGACCGCGCCTGGTCCATGGTGCCAAATCCAGTGAGCGCGACCGCCGGCGTGAGGCCGCCGCGCTCCAAGCCTTTCGGCGCTCGTCATCTCGACACTCCGCTCGGCTCGCTCTCCCGATACAGAGGGCCGCGTCAACGTGGCCCTGACAGCGCCAGTGGTCGGTATGCCGCTTTACCTCCGGTCTCGAAGTGCAGATCCTGCACAAAAAGTGTAGCAGTTGCCGGTCGGCGCGATGGCAACGCATGGCGCGCTCCGGCGCTTTCTCGACTGTGCCCGCAAATCGGGGCGCACAAGCTGGCGCAGACGGGAGATTAACCATCTCCGCTGCCGTTAGAAGCGCAGGATGGAAGCGCGGGCCGCATTGGACGCAAAGTAGTTCGTCGCACCTGTCTTCGGCATGGCCAGAGTCTTGCTAGTAGAGCAACGTTCAAATGGATCAGGAAATGCCGCTTCCGTACCTCTCTCATGCTCATGACCGAGGCCATGATCTGTAGTGTGCCATACGGAAGAGTGGACGACTATCCACGTCTACGGATTTACCGATCAATATCAAAGGAGATAGTAGATGTCTGAATTAAACGCAGTGGTAGCAGTGTATGGGACGCATGTCGAAGCCGAAGAAGCGGTGAAAGAACTTCAACGCGCGGGAATCGACATGCACGCCTTGTCGATTATTGGCAAGGATACGCACACCGACGAACACGTGGTGGGTTATTACAATACCGGCGACCGGATGAAGTACTGGGGGAAAATGGGGGCCTTCTGGGGAGGCTTCTGGGGATTGCTGTTCGGATCCGCCTTCTTTGCCATTCCCGGTCTCGGTCCAATCCTGGTGGCCGGCCCCGTGATTGCGTGGATAGTGGGAGCCCTGGAAGGCGCCGTGACGGTGGGCGGTTTGAGCGCCATCGGTGCGGGCCTCTTCGGCATGGGTATTCCGAAGGATAGTGTCATTAAGTACGAAATGGCGCTCAAGACGGACAAATTCCTGCTGATGGTACATGGCACGACCAGCGAGGTCGAAAGAGCCAAGAGTATTATCGAAGGTACGCGGCCGCTGAATGTGACACTGCACTCGCCCGAACTGGCCGGCGCGGCTGCGCGATAGCGCGGGAGCAGGCAATCGTCCCCGAGGAGAAACACCATGCTGAGGAATACTGCCGATTTGAAGGGTTTCGCGATCCAAGCCACGGACGGCGAGCTTGGCACTGTAGATCAGTTGTATTTCGACGATAAGACATGGGCGATCCGCTACTTCGTGGTGGAGACCGGCGGCTGGCTTGGCGGCCGCCGGGTCCTGATCTCGCCGATTTCCGTGGTGCATGCGGACTGGCATGCGAAGCAATTGGATGTGGCGCTAACGAAGGAGCAGGTTGAACACAGCCCCAACGTCGACACGCACCAGCCCATCTCGCGGCGGCACGAAGCCGAATACTACGGGTATTACGGTTATCCCTGTTATTGGGATGGCCCCTACCTGTGGGGCGCGGCATTTTACCCGGCAGGCTTGGCGATTCCAACCTTTGCTTCCAGGGAAGCTTTGGCGGAGCGGATCGCGAGAGAGTTGACGGATTCACATCTGCGCAGCACCGAAGCCGTGACAGGTTATAACATTGAGGCGGCTGATGGCGAAATCGGCCATGTGGACGGGTTCGTCGTGGACGATGAAGCCTGGGCCATCCGCTACATCGAAGTGGCCACGCGGAATTGGTGGCCGGGCAAGAAGGTGCTGGTTTCACCCGCGTGGATCGAACGGGTGAGTTGGGCGGATTCAAAAGTTTACGCCGGCCTGTCGCGGGAAGCCATCCAGAACGCTCCGGAGTACACCGAGTCGATGGCGATTACCCGGGAGTATGAGAACCGGCTGTATTCTCACTACGGCCGGCCGCCTTATTGGCTGCACCAAACCGGACACGAGTCACCCCTCGCGACGAGCAGCGCTTAAGATAACCCGCGGGTATAGTCCAATCGGAGGCGGGCGCGGTGCGCGCGGAACAGGAGTTTTAGGCAAAGAGATCATGAGCGAACAAATCGCTGTCAGCCACCCCACGTACCATCTCCTGCCTACGGAGATCGAGGGAGTCGATTCCCTGGCGGAACTTGCCTTGGATATGCACTGGTCTTGGAATCATGCTACCGACGAAGTGTGGCGGCATCTCGATCCCGAACTGTGGGAGGTCACGCATAACCCCTGGGTGGTCCTGCAGACGGCCTCGCGCGACCAGATCGAGCGCGTATTATCGGATCAGGATTTCCGGAAAAACGTCGATGGTCTGATCGAGGCGGGCCGCCAGGCGGCGGAAGCGCCCGCGTGGTTTCAGCGAACTCATGCGAAAGTTCCGCTGACTTGTGCCGCGTATTTCAGCATGGAGTTTATGTTGAGCGAAGCTCTGCCCATCTACTCGGGCGGACTTGGGAATGTGGCCGGCGATCAACTCAAGGCCGCCAGCGATCTGGGCGTGCCGGTGGCCGGTGTGGGGCTACTCTACCAGCAAGGCTATTTTCGCCAGGTCATCGGCAAGGACGGAGAGCAGCAGGCCCTCTATCCCTATAACGATCCCGGGCAGTTACCGATTACGCCGTTGCGCCAACCAAACGGGGAGTGGCTGCGGTTGGAGATCGCGCTGCCTGGGTACTCGGTGTGGCTGCGGGCGTGGCAGGCTAAGGTCGGCAGGGTTAACCTGTACCTGCTGGACAGTAATGACGCAGCGAACTTCCCCGCCCGCCGGGGGATTACGAGCGAGCTGTATGGGGGCGGACCGGAGTTGCGCCTCCAGCAGGAAATGCTGCTCGGAATCGGTGGCTGGCGATTGCTGCGCGCGCTCGGCCTGGCGCCGGAGATCTGTCACTTGAATGAAGGGCACGCGGCGTTCGCGGTACTCGAGCGGGCCCGCGCATTCATGGAAGAGACAGGACAATCCTTTGAAGCCGCACTGGCAGTCACACGAGCGGGAAATCTTTTCACGACGCACACCGCGGTGGCCGCCGGTTTTGACCGTTTCGCTCCCGCCCTGATCCAGCAATACCTTGGCGGGTATGCCGAGAAGAAACTCGGCATCGCGCTGCACGACTTGCTGACCCTTGGCCGCGCGAATCCGAGCGACTCGGCGGAGCCTTTCAACATGGCGTATCTGGCAATGCGGGGGAGTGGGGCGGTGAATGGGGTCAGCCGCTTGCACGGAAAAGTCAGCCGGCGCCTCTTTCTGCCTCTATTTCCGCGGTGGCCGGAGGACGAAATCCCGATCGGACACGTGACTAATGGAGTTCACATGCCCACCTGGGACTCGGCTCCCGCGGACGATCTTTGGACGGAGACCTGTAAGAAGGACCGCTGGCTGGGAACCGCCGAGACCCTGGAGCAGGACATTTACAAGGTCTCCGCCGCCAGGCTGTGGCAATTTCGAATGGCCGCCAGCAAGTCACTTGTCGAGTACGCTCGCGAGCGATTGTCGCGGGACCTGACCGCGGCGGGCGCGCCCCCCGGGGAGGCCGAAGCTGCGAGGCATCTCTTCGATCCCAACGCCCTGACGCTGGGCTTTGCGCGCCGCTTCGCAACTTACAAGAGACCAAACCTATTGCTGCACGACCCGCAGCGGTTGCTTCGTATTCTGACCAATCCACAGCGCCCGGTGCAACTCATCATCGCCGGCAAGGCGCATCCGGCGGACCATGCGGGACAGGACCTGATTCGGGAATGGATGCATTTCATCCGGCAACCCGAGACACGCCCGCATGCGATCTTTCTCAGCGATTACGACATGCTTCTGACCGAGCACCTGGTGCAAGGGGTAGACGTTTGGATTAACACGCCGCGGCGGCCTTGGGAAGCCAGCGGGACAAGCGGCATGAAAGTGCTGGTGAATGGGGGCCTGAATCTATCGGAGTTAGACGGCTGGTGGGCGGAGGCCTACACGCCCGAAGTTGGGTGGGCGTTGGGAGACGGGCAAGAGCATGGCGACGATCCGGCTTGGGACGCCGCGGAAGCCGAAACGCTCTACGACCTGCTGGAACACCAGGTGATTCCCGAATTCTATGCGCGCGACGGGCAGGGTATCCCGGCCGGTTGGGTGGCGCGGATGCGGACGAGCATGGCGAGATTGACGCCGCGTTTTTCCGCCGACCGCACGGTGCGCGAATACACGGAGCAACACTATCTTCCCGGTGCGGCCACCTACCGTGAGCGCGCTGCCAAGACGGGTGCAGCGGGCAGGCAAGTGGCCGATTGGCGGCACTCCCTGGAAAAGGAGTGGTCCGGTGTGCGCTTTGGTGAAGTGAAGGTCGAGACCGCCGGGGACCAGCACGTGTTTGAGGCTGAGGTCTATCTCAACGATCTCGACCCGGATGCGGTGCTGGTAGAGTTGTTTGCCGACGGCGTCAATGGCGGCGGTCCAGCGCGTCAGGAGATGAAGCGCATGGGTCAACTGCCAAACACAGCGGGCGGCTACGTCTATCGCGCGCAGGTGCCTGGAACCCGGCCGCCCGCGGACTATACGGCACGCGTGACACCGCGCCACGACGGTGTCGCGATCCCCCTGGAAGAAGGAAGAATCCTGTGGCAGCGATGATGCCACCGGCGCAGTAATAAAGGATTGAATATGGTAACTAAAGTACTCATGCCGGAACTGATCCACGAGACAACAGGCGTACTCACCCCTGAGCTACTCCGCAAGATGGATGCCTACTGGCGCGCCGCCAACTATTTGTCGGCCGGCCAGATTTATCTTTACGACAACCCGCTGCTGAAGGAGCCGCTGAAACTGTCGCACGTAAAGCCGCTGGTGGTCGGGCATTGGGGCACGACTCCGGGCCAGAACTTCATCTATGTGCACCTGAACCGGGTCATCAAGAAGTATGACCTGGACATGTTCTATATCGCCGGTCCCGGCCACGGCGGCCCGGCGCTGGTGGGCAATACCTACCTCGAAGGCAGCTATAGCGAGATTTATCCAAACATCAGCCAGGATGAAGCCGGGCTGAAGAAGCTCTTCATGCAGTTCTCGTTCCCCGGCGGGATTTCCAGTCATGTTGCGCCGAGCACGCCAGGTTCGATTCACGAAGGCGGCGAGCTGGGATACTCCCTCAGCCATGCCTTCGGGGCGGCGTTCGACAATCCCGATCTGATTGTTGCCTGCGTGGTGGGCGACGGTGAAGCGGAGACCGGCCCGCTGGCGACGGCATGGCAGTCCAACAAATTCCTCAACCCAATCAGTGACGGGGTGGTGCTGCCGATCTTACACCTCAATGGATACAAGATCAGCAATCCGACGGTGCTGGCTCGCATCGAGCATGAGGAACTGGACCAATTCTTCCGCGGCTGCGGCTGGACGCCCTTATTTGTGGAAGGCGACGATCCGGAAGAGATGCATCAACTGATGGCCGCCACTCTGGAACGAGCCATCCAGGACATCCGGGAGATTCAGGAAAACGCGCGCCGGAGTAACGACACCACCCGGCAGCGCTGGCCCATGATCGTACTGCGGTCGCCCAAGGGCTGGACCGGACCGAAAGTCGTCGACGGCCTGCAAATAGAGGGCACCTTCCGCGCGCACCAGGTGCCGCTGCTGGTGGACTCGGAGCATCCCGATCATGTGAAGCAGCTTGAAAGCTGGATGAAGAGCTACAAGGCCGAGGAGCTATTCGATGAAAATGGCCGTCTGATACCGGAATTGGCCGATCTGGCGCCGAAGGGCGACCGGCGCATGGGCGCCAATCCGCACACCAACGGGGGCATTCTGCTGCGCGACCTGCGTATGCCGGACTTCCACGACCATGCGGTGAATGTACCTTCGCCCGGCGCCGTAGACGGCCAGGATACGCTGGTGCTGGGTGGGTTCGTGCGCGACGTGACCAGGCTGAATCAGGATCAGCGCAATTTCCGAATCTTCGGTCCGGATGAGACCGTTTCTAATCTCCTGGGCGCGGTCTTTGAAGTCACCAACCGTCAGTGGGACGCGCGGAAGGTGAAGAACGATGAATTCCTGGCGCCCGCGGGACGCGTGCTCGACTCGATGCTGAGCGAGCACCAGTGCGAAGGTTGGCTGGAAGGATATCTGCTAACCGGGCGGCACGGGCTGTTCAACAGCTATGAGGCCTTCATCCGCATCGTCGACTCGATGTTCAGCCAGCACGCCAAGTGGCTGAAGGTAACTCTGGAGCTTCCGTGGCGCCGGAAGATCGCGTCGCTGAATTATCTGCTGGCCTCGCATGTGTGGCAGCAGGATCACAACGGTTTCACGCACCAGGATCCCGGCTTCCTGGACCACGTGATCAACAAGAAGGCCGATATCGTGCGCGTTTACCTGCCGCCCGACGCCAATTGCCTGCTGTCGGTCTTCGATCACTGCCTGCGCAGCCGGCATTACGTCAACGTAGTGGTGGCGGGCAAGCACGCCCTCCCGCAGTGGCTGACCATGGACCAGGCGGTAGTGCATTGCACGGAAGGAATTGGCATCTGGCAATGGGCCAGCAACGACCAGGAAAGCGAGCCGGACGTGGTGATGGCCTGCTGCGGCGACACGCCCACGCTGGAGATTCTGGCGGCCGTTTCCATCCTCCGCGAACATCTACCCACTCTGAAAATCCGGGTGGTCAACGTTGTCGATCTGATGAAACTACAGTCCAAGAGCGAGCACCCGCACGGATTGAGCGACACGGATTACGATTCGCTCTTCACCAAAGACAAGCACATCATCTTTGGCTTCCATGGATACCCATGGCTGGTTCACCGCCTGACTTATCGACGCACCAACCGCAACCTGCACGTCCGCGGCTACAAGGAAGAGGGCACCATAACGACGGCCTTCGACATGAGAGTCCAGAACGACCTGGACCGTTTTCACCTGGTGCAGGATGTTATCGATCGGCTACCGCATTTGGGCTCCAAGGGGACCTACCTGAAGCAGACGATGCAGGACAAGCTGATCGAGCACAAACATTACATCGACAAGCATGGCGAAGATATGCCAGAGATCCGTAACTGGAAGTGGAGTCAGGGCGAAACGCCGAAGGGGGACCGCAATGGCAATTCAACTCAATGAAGAAAACGGTGGAAAAATCATATCCGTTCACGTCAGCGGGAAACTGGCAGCGGCGGATTACGAGCACTTTGTGCCCGAGTTCGAGCGGCTGGTCCAGCAGCATGGAAAGCTGCGGGTGCTGTTCGACATGACCGGTTTCCACGGCTGGGAAGCCGGCGCCCTGTGGGAGGACATCAAGTTCGACATCAAACACTTCGCCGACATCGAGCGGCTGGCGATGGTTGGGGAAGCCAAGTGGCAACAGGGCATGGCGGCGTTCTGCAAGCCGTTCACGAAGGCCACGATTCGATATTTCGACCACGCGCACGCCGCTGAGGCGCGCCAGTGGTTGGGCGAGGCCAATGAGCGACGGTAACTATGGCCAGCCTGGAAACGAAGGGCCGGAGCACAGCCGCGCGCATCCTGGTCGCCGTCCCTACTGGAAAGGGGCGCATCGCGATTGGCGTGTTTGGGTGGCCCTGTTTTTCTGTTTGGCGGCCATTATTATCTATGTGCTGAGCGAGGATCTGTCGTTCATGCCTAACGGCCGGCCGCGGCACGCGCAGGCCGACGGAGTCCGAAGGTAGAGGAGCGACATGTACCCTCTGCGATTCGAGCCAATCTATCAGTACCGGTTGTGGGGCGGCCGGAGTTTGGCTAACCTGCTCGCGGCACCGCTGCCGGGCGATGGCCCTATCGGCGAAGCGTGGATACTCAGCGACCGTGAGGATCATCCGAGCCAGGTTGCCGATGGACCGCTCAAGGGCCGGACCATCGGTCAATTGATGGAACAGTGTCCGGTGCAAATGATGGGAAGGCTGGCGGGGCGCTTTTCCCGGTTCCCACTGCTGCTGAAGTTTCTCGACGCACGTGAAATGCTTTCGGTCCAAGTGCATCCCTCCGACGCGCAAGCGGACCTGATACCACCCGGCGAGACTGGGAAGACCGAGGCGTGGGTTGTGCTGCAGGCGGGAGCAAACGGCCACATCTACGCGGGCCTGAAAGCGGGTACCACGACGGGCACTCTGCGGCGGGCGCTGGCCAACGGGACGGTGGCGGAGCACCTCGCATGCTTCATGCCGAAGGCCGGCGACGCCGTCTTCATACCGGCAGGGACGGTCCACACCCTGGGTGGCGGCGTGGTGGTGTGTGAAGTTCAGCAGAACAGCGACGTAACATTTCGTCTGTACGACTGGGACCATGTGGACGCCAAGACTGGCCAACCGCGGGCGCTGCAGGTCGATCAGGCGCTCGCGTGCATCGACTTCGGGCAAAAAGAAGGCGGTCTGGTAGCGCCCGTGGTGGAGGCCGCGACGCCCGTGGAGCGCGAGAAACTCTTCGACTGCAAACCTTTCCGGTTGTGGCGTCTGCGCGGACAATCGCCCTTTACGGCCGGCGCCGCGGGTGTGCCGCGCGTCCTGGTTTGTATCGAGGGCAAGGGGCAGGTAGAGCACCACGGCGCCACTTATGTAGCCGGGAAGGGTGACGTGTTTCTGTTGCCGGCGGTTCTCGGACCGTGTACTTTTCAGCCGCGAGGGGCAGTGAACGTGCTGGAGATCGAGATACCGGAATGAAAAAACTGATTGTTTACGATCTGGACGGCACACTTGCCGAAAGTAAGTCGGTAATCGATCCTGAAATGTCGACACGGCTGCACAATCTTCTCGGCATCGCCAAAGTGGCGATTATTTCGGGAGGCGATTGGCCCCAGTTCGAAGAGCAGGTACTCTCCCAACTTCCGCACGACGAACGCCTGGTGAATCTATCCATTCTTCCGACATGCGGAACCAAGTTCTTCCAATACAAAGACGATTGGAAGAAGATCTACTCGGAAGATTTCACCGCGGACGAGAAGCGGGAAATCGCCGGTTCTCTGACTAAGGCCGTCGAACAAGCGGGTTTCAATGCGGCGAAGGTCTGGGGAGAAGTAATAGAAGACCGGGGGAGCCAGATCACATTTTCGGCATTGGGCCAGCAGGCCCCCTTAGAAGAAAAGGACAAGTGGGACCCCGATTACGCCAAGCGGAAAAAGATCAAGGCGATCCTCGATACGTTGATTCCCAACTTTTCCGTCCGTATGGGCGGCGCGACATCTATCGATGTCACTAAGCCGGGCATCGACAAAGCCTACGGAATCCGAAAACTGCGAGACATTCTGGGCATTTCACTGAAAGAGATGATCTTCATTGGCGACGCCTTATTCCCGGGCGGCAACGACTATCCGGCCGCGGAAGCAGGTGTTGTTTCCATAGCGGTTCGAGGCCCGCAGGAAACTAAACCGGTTACGGAGGCGATCATCGCTTGTCTATAAACGGATTCAAGCTGCAGCGCCTGGGGCTGGTGATGGAACCGGAGCCGGGCAATCCGCAGGAGGTCGAAGGTGTCCTGAATCCAGCGGCCGCGCGTGGGCCCGACGGCCATCTCTATCTGTTCCCGCGTTTGGTAGCGAAGGGGAACTACTCGCGTATCGGCATTGCACGCGTGCGGTTCAACGCGGCCGGCGACCCCATCGGGGTGGATCGGCTGGGCATCGCCCTCGATCCGGAAGCCGATTATGAGCGGCGGCCCAACGGCGGCGGTGGTTGTGAGGACCCTCGTATCACGTTTGTAGAGCCACTGCGGCGTTACGTGATGACTTACACGGCATACTCGGTTCGCGGTCCACGGATTGCCCTGGCAACATCGGAAGATCTCTTCCACTGGCACCGATTGGGACTCGCAAACTTCGGCCCGTACCAGGGCATTGAACTCGACGGCGTGGACGACAAGGATTCCAGTCTCTTCCCGATCGCCATTCCTAATCCATCCGGGCATCCGGAAATGGCCATTCTGCACCGTCCGCTTTTCCCCGGCACCCGTCCGGAGGAAACCGCAAACCGTCCGGCCCTGCGCGACGTAGATCTCAACCGGGAAAGTATCTGGATATCCTACTGTCCGACGGATAGGTTCGGTAAGTTTACCTCTCATCACCGGTTAGCCAGTCCGGTATCGCCCTGGGAACGGCTTAAGATCGGTGCGGGCACTCCTCCCATCCTGACCCGGCACGGCTGGTTAATCGTTTACCACGGTGTGAGCGAGGTGGGCGAATCGGGCGGCGCTGTGCATCAGTTGTGCTACTCGGCGGGTGTGATGGTGCTGTCGAATGAGCATCCGCAGATGGTTCGCTATCGTTCGACGGATCCGGTGTTGACGCCGTCGCTGCCGCGGGAACGTAGCGGTACCGTTGCGAATGTGGTGTTCCCCACAGGCATCGACCGGCGCGACGATCTTGGCAAACCAGAGCGCTTCGACGTTTATTACGGAATGGCGGACAACCGGATTGGCGCGGCGCGGCTTGACCTGCCGGAGGTCCTGCCACCTGGAGGAGCCGCCGACCCGCCGCAAGCAAAGGTGTAGTCATCATGAAAACGAATACGGATAGGCCGGGTTCCAAGCCAGAGTCTGAGGACGATCTAAAGACTGTTCCCATGCCGGAACTGCAGTCGAAGCTGGGTTCGTCTCCGGACGGACTGAGTCAAGCCGAAGCGCAGAAAAGGCTGACCCAATATGGTCCTAACGAGATTGAGGAAAAGAAAATCAATCCGTTTCTCAAATTCCTGACCTACTTTTGGGGTCCCATCCCGTGGATGATCGAAGCGGCGGTGATTCTGTCGGGAGTGGTCCGTCACTGGCCGGATTTCTTCATCATTCTGCTATTGCTTCTTTCCAACGCCATTGTTGGATTCTGGGAAGAGCGCCAAGCCGGCAATGCCATCGCCGCACTTAAGGCCAAGCTGGCGGTCAAGGCCAAGGTGAAGCGCGATGGAAAGTGGACCGATCCGGCGGCGCGCGAGGTGGTGCCGGGCGACGTCATCCGCCTGCGCCTGGGCGACATTGTGCCGGCGGATGCGCGTCTGCTGGCGGGCGACCCCGTGGAGGTGGATCAGTCCGCGTTGACGGGAGAATCATTGCCCGCCGAGCGTAAACCCGGCGACGCGGTGTTTTCCGGGTCGATTGTGCGCCGCGGCGAGATTGAAGCGATGGTCTACGCCACCGGCGGCAAGACCTATTTCGGCAAGACCGCGCAACTGGTGCAGGAGGCGCACACCGTCAGCCATTTCCAGCGTGCCGTGCTGAAGATCGGCGACTACCTGATCGTGCTCGCGGTGGCTCTGGTGGCTGTGATCATCGCCGTCGCCCTCTTCCGTCACGACCCGATCCTGGCCACATTGCAGTTCGCCCTGGTGCTGACTGTGGCCGCGATCCCCGTGGCGATGCCCACCGTGCTGTCGGTGACCATGGCGGTCGGCGCACGTCTCCTCGCGAAAAAAGAGGCGATTGTGACCCGGCTCTCGGCCATCGAGGAGTTGGCCGGCGTGGACGTGCTGTGCTCGGACAAGACTGGCACCCTGACCCAGAACAAGCTGACGCTGGGCGATCCGTTCACCGTGAAGGGTATTCCCTCCGATCAAGTGATTCTGTGGGCGGCACTCGCTTCGCGCGCCGAAGACAAAGACACCATCGACCTCGCGGTGATCGGGGGAGTCAAGGACGATAAGGCCTTGAAAAGCTATCAGGTCGTCCATTTCCAGCCGTTCGACCCAGTGCATAAGCGCACCGAAGCGACCGTCAAAAGCGCGGACGGAAAACAGTTTTTTGTGGCCAAGGGAGCGCCGCAGGTGATTCTGCAGATGGCTACCGACGCCGCCGAGGTCAAGCCCGCCGTGGAGAAGGCCGTCAACGAATTTGCCGGGCGCGGATTCCGTTCCCTGGGTGTGGCCCGTGCGGATGAGGAAGGCAAGTGGCAGTTTGCCGGGGTGCTGCCGTTGTTCGATCCGCCGCGCGAGCAGGCCAAGGCCACCATCGCCAGCGCCCGGCAGATGGGGGTGAGTGTCAAGATGGTGACTGGCGATCAAACGGCCATCGCGCGCGAGACCGCCAAGCAACTCGGGATGGGCACGAACATCCTGGATGCCAGTGGATTGGGCGACACGAAGCATCAGGAGTCGGCGCAATCGGCGGAGGCCATCGAAAAGGCGGACGGTTTCGCCCAAGTGTTTCCCGAACATAAGTTTCACATCGTGGATGTTCTGCAGCAGCGCGGCCACATCGTCGGGATGACGGGCGACGGGGTGAACGACGCCCCGGCGCTGAAGAAGGCAGACTGCGGCATCGCCGTTTCGGGCGCCACCGATGCGGCGCGCGCGGCGGCGTCCATCGTGCTCCTGGCTTCCGGCCTGTCGGTGATTATCGACGCGATCAAGGAGAGCCGCAAGATTTTTCAGCGCATGAACAGCTATGCGATATACCGCATCGCCGAAACATTGCGCGTGCTGTTCTTCATGACGCTGGCGATCCTGGTGTTTAACTTCTATCCGTTGACGGCGGTGATGATCGTGATGCTGGCGTTGCTCAACGACGGCGCGATCCTGTCCATTGCCTATGACAACGTGCATTACAAGGACCAGCCCGAAGCCTGGAACATGCGGGTGGTGCTGGGGATCTCCACCGCGTTGGGGGTGATCGGGGTCGTCTCCGCCTTCGGCCTATTTTATCTTGGCGAGCGCGTATTTCATCTCGACCGCGCGCACATCCAGACGCTGATGTATTTGAAGCTCTCCGTAGCCGGGCACCTGACGATTTTCCTGACGCGTACGCGCGGGCCGTTCTGGTCCATACGGCCCGCGAAAATCTTATTGGCAGCGGTATTGGGCACGCAAACGGTGGCGACGCTGATTGCGGTTTATGGGCTATTTATGACACCGCTCGGGTGGGGGTGGGCGGCGTTCGTTTGGGGTTATGCAATAGCATGGGCGCTGGTGAACGACCGCGTCAAACTTCTCGCTTACCGGATTTTCGATCCCAGAGGAGCTGCTTCGCCGGTGAGGAAGCCCCTTGATCTTACGCCGCTGATCGCCGCGCGCGCATACGAAATCTATGAGGAGCGCGGCCGCCACGATGGCCAGGCGGATCAAGATTGGCGGGAGGCGGAACATGAGGTTATGCCGAAGGGATCAAGATGAAACTCATCGACATACCTAACCAAACCAAGGCCTTTGGATGGCCCGGCATCGAGCCCAGATGGACGCACGGAGGCAAGGATGGACTGGGGACCGCTTACGCGGCTTCCAGCCGTCTCTGGTTTACGTTTTGGAACGGCATCGTCACCGAGGTCTATTATCCAACAGTGGACCGGCCACAACTCCGGGACCTGCAGTATCTGATCACCGACGGCAAAAGCTTTTTCCACGACGAAAAGCGCGATCTCAAGTCCAAGCTGGAATGCATGCCGGACCACGGCTTAGGATACCGCTGTACGAATTCGGATCCAGCCGGACATTACGCCGTCGTCAAAGAGATCATTACGGACCCGCACATGGCCTGCGTTCTGCAACGCACCGAGCTAACTGGCGAAGAATCGTTCCTCTCCAAGCTGCGGCTCTACGCCCTGTGCGCTCCGCACCTTGAAGTAGGAGGCTGGGGGAATAGCGGCTACGTGGCGCAGGTGGCGGGCCGGACCGTCCTGATTGCCGGAAAAAAGGGAATATGGCTGGCGCTGGCGGCCACGATTCCTTTTTCCCGCGTTTCGTGCGGGTATGTTGGGCGAAGCGACGGTTGGACGGACCTGTCCGGCAATTTTCAAATGGACTGGGCGTTCGATCACGCCCCCGACGGAAACATCGCGCTCACGGGAGAATTGGATTTAGGCCATGCCCGTGAATTCACGCTGGGCCTGGCGTTCGGCAATAGCCGGCACCACGCTATCTCGACGCTGCTCCAATCCCTGAGCACTCCCTTCGCGGAGCATGCCAAGCGGTACGTGGAACAATGGGCGCGATCGAGCGCGAACATCCTTCCGCTGGAGAAGGCCTCGGGCGATGGAGGTAACCTGTATCGCACCGGCTTCAATCTGCTGCGCGCGCACGAAGACAAGTCGTATCCCGGCGCCTTTATCGCTTCGCTGGCGATTCCTTGGGGCGAAGCCGTGGGCGACGAAGACCAGGGTGGCTACCACCTGGTATGGACGCGGGACATGGTCAATAGCGCGGGTGCGATGCTGGCCGCTGGAGACCGTAACACACCTTTACGGGCTCTAATCTATCTGAATGTCTCACAGCAGGAGGACGGAGGATTCGCCCAGAACTTCTGGATTGACGGCCATCCCTACTGGCGGGGAGTCCAACTGGACGAGGTGGCTTTTCCCATTCTGCTCGCCTGGCGGCTCAGATGTGAGAACGCCCTTCAGGACTTTGACCCGTACCCCATGGTCTTGCGGGCGGCGGCTTACCTCGTCCGGCATGGCCCAGTGACTCCGCAGGAGCGCTGGGAGGAGGTCAGCGGCTATTCCCCATCCACCCTGGCGTCCAACATCGCCGCTCTGATTTGTGCCGCGTGCTTTGCCCGCGAAAGAGGCGATAGGGCGACCGCGAAATACCTGGAGGAATACGCCGATTTTCTGGAATGCCATATCGAGAGATGGACTGTCACAACGGAAGGGACGCTGCTGCCGGGGGTGGCTCGGCATTACATCCGAATTCTTCCCGAGAGCGCCGATAATCCTTACCCCGAGGAGGATCCGAACCGGGGAAACATTACCATCGCGAACCTCGCGCCCGGCGCACCACACGTCTTTCCGGCCAAGGAAGTCGTGGACGCCGGCTTTCTTGAGCTCGTGCGGCATGGAATCCGCGGTGCCTCCGATCCGATTATTGTGGATTCCCTCAAAGTCGTGGACGCGGTCTTGAAAGTGGAGACGCCATCCGGCCCTTGTTGGCGCCGCTACAATCACGACGGATACGGACAACGCGAAGACGGCGGCCCGTTTGTAGGATGGGGCCAGGGGGGTGCGTGGCCGCTGCTGACAGGCGAAAGAGGTCACTACGAATTGGCTGCCGGGCACGACACAAAACCATTCGTTCGGGCTATGGAGACCCTGGCCTCGGCCACCGGCCTTCTGCCGGAACAGGCGTGGGATCGCCCGGATCTGCCGCAAGCTTACATGTACCTCGGACGCCCAACCGGATCGGCCATGCCGCTGATGTGGGCCCACGCAGAGTACATCAAGCTGCTGCGATCGGTCCACGATGGGAAGGTCTCCGATTTGATTGCCGAGGTGGCGCAGCGGTATTGCGGCGAACGCCAGGACCGGCAATTATTCGAAGTCTGGAAGTTCACCCGGCAAGTGCGGAACGTCGAACGCGGCTATGTGCTTCGCATCCAGGCGCAGGCTTCGTTCCGGCTGCACTGGTCGGGCGACGAATGGCAGACGGCGCAAGACACTCCCTCGGCCGGCACGAAGCTGGAGGTCGAGTTTGTAGACATTCCAATTCCCCCGGCGCAGCGGGCGCCCATCCGTTTTACGTTTTTCTGGCCGGCAAGCAATTCCTGGGAAGGACGCGACTATCTGGTGTCCATCGCCGGTTAAGCCATGTACACTCCCCACACCTACCCGATCGCCCTCTTCATGATGCTGTTCAGCATGCTTTGCTGGGGCAGTTGGGCCAACACACAAAAGATCGATAAGGCGTGGCGATTCGAGCTGTACTATTGGGACTACATGTGGGGCATTCTGGCATGCGCCCTACTGTTCGGTCTTACCATGGGGCGCACAAATCCCGCGGATCCGGTAAGCTTCTTTCACAATCTTGACCGTGCAGCCGCGCGGGCCCTCGCCGAAGCTTTCGTGGGCGGGATGATTTTCAATCTCGGAAACCTGCTTTTGGTAGCCGCCATCTCGGTCGCAGGGATGGCCGTGGCCTTTCCCCTCGGCGCCGGCTTGGCCCTGGTGATCGGAGCGGTTCTCAATTATTTCATCTCGCCCGCCGGCAATCCACGGCTGCTTTTTGGCGGGATTCTGCTGGTCTGCGCGGCTATCGCCGCCAACGCCAGGGCCTATCGGAAACTGTCGAAAGGCTCCAAGGCGGAGACCCAGGGGATTGCCCTTAGCCTGCTATGTGGCGTGGTTGTAGGACTCTTCTATCCTTTCGTCGCGAAAGCCTTGAGGGGGGAGAACCATCTCGGACCCTATACCGTTTACTTCGTGTTTGCGCTCGGCGCTCTGGTATCCAACTTTCCGCTCAATTACGCGTTCATGCGATGGCCGGTGAGTGGTTCGCGGCTTTCCATCGGCGACTATTTCCACGGCGGACCGGCGGCGCATGCCTGGGGAGCGTTAGGTGGTCTGATCTGGGGTACCGGGACCATCTGCAGCTTTGTGGCGGCCTACACGCCCATGGTGGGGCCGGCCACTTCGTTTGCGCTCGGCGAGGGCAATACCATGATTTCCGCGGTCTGGGGCGTTTTCGTGTGGAAAGAGTTTCGCGGCGCCGGCAGCGATGTGCGGCGATTGCTCGCGGCGATGTTCAGCCTATTTGTGTTGGGTCTGGTTTCCATATCTTTGGCGCCGGTATTTGGATAGACACATCTATGCCTACAGACAAGCATTACGACGTCATCATCATAGGAACGGGAGCCGGAGGAGGCACCCTGGCTTACCACCTGGCGCCATCCGGAAAGCAAATTCTGCTTCTGGAACGGGGCGGTTATCTGCCACGCGAGAAAGACAACTGGGATGCGCGAGCCGTGTTTGTCGAATCGAAGTACAGGGCCAACGAAACGTGGCTGGATAAGGACGGCAACGCTTTTCATCCCGGCGTCCAGTATTACGTCGGCGGCAACACGAAGGTTTATGGCGCTGCGTTGCTGCGGTTCCGTGAGCGGGATTTTGGAGAAGTCGGGCACCACGGCGGCGTCTCACCGGCGTGGCCCTTGAGCTACGCCGACTTTGAGCCGTACTACACCAAGGCGGAACACCTCTATCATGTCCACGGGCAGCGCGGGGCCGATCCGACGGAAGGTTTCGCGAGTGCGCCTTATAGTTATCCGCCGGTGAGCCATGAAGCGCGCATTCAGGAGCTTTGCGACGATTTCCGCCGGCTTGGCTATCACCCGTTCCCATTGCCCCTCGGCATCCTGCTGGACGAGGAGGGCGGGAAGGCCCGGCACGACAGCGCCTGTGTAAGATGTCCCGCGTTCGATGGATTTCCCTGTTTGGTCAACGGCAAAGCAGACGCGCAGGTGATATGCGTGGATCCGGCCCTGAAGCACTCCAATGTCGAACTGCTTACCGGCGCCTATGTGGAGCGCCTTGAAACAAGTCCGTCAGGACGCGTAGTGACCAAAGTCATCGTCAAGCGCAACGCCGGCGTGGAGGAGTACTCCGCCGATATCGTGGTGGTTGCCTGCGGCGCGATCAACTCCGCGGCGTTGCTTTTGCGCTCCGCTAACGAGAAACACCCTGGCGGCTTGGCGAATCGGTCGGATGTGGTCGGCCGGCACTACATGCGGCACAACTGCTCGGCATTTATGGCCATTTCCAAGGAGCCCAATCCGACTGTGTTCCAGAAGACTCTGGCATTGAACGACTTCTATTTTCGCTCGCGCGATTGGGAATATCCGCTGGGTGAGATTCAGATGCTAGGCAAGACCGATGGAGAAATGCTTAAGGGCGAAGCGCCCGGCTGGGCGATTTGGAAGCCCGAGTTTGCGCTGGACTTCATGGCGGAACACTCCATCGATTTCTGGCTGCAGTCGGAAGATCTGCCCCATCCCGACAACCGCGTCACGGTGAATCCCGATGGACACATCGTGCTGAGCATCCAGGAGAACAACCTGGAAGGGCACATACGGCTGAAGGCAAAACTGGAAGCCATGCTGACCGAGATCGGCCTGCACGATGTGTTGATGCCGCGTTCGCTCTACCTGGGCAAGAATATTCCGATTGGAGGCACGGCGCACCAGGCCGGAACCGTTCGCTTCGGCCGCGATCCTAATACGTCGGCGCTGGATGTGAACTGCAAGGCGCACCAGTTGGACAACCTTTATGTGGTGGATGCCAGCTTCTTCGTATCGATCGCCGCCGTAAACCCCAGCTTGACTATCATGGCGAACGCTCTGCGCGTGGGCGACCATTTGCTCGATCGGCTGGGTGCAACGGGAAACGGTAAGTAGAAAGGATGGAAAACTCTTGAAAGCAATCGCTATCGTACCGGGCACCGCCGGAACGCGTCTGGTGGAACGTCCGGAGCCCTCGCTCACCCTTCCGGACGAAGTCAAGATCCGCATCATACGCGTGGGCATCTGCGGCACAGACCGCGAGGAGGTATCCGGAGGACGCGCGCAGGCGCCCGATGGCCAGAAGGAACTCGTCATCGGGCACGAGATGTTCGGCCAGATTGTGGGCGCGGGCTCGTCGGTGACGGGCGTAAAAGCCGGTGACTACGCTGTGTTCACCGTACGGCGGGGATGCGGCGAGTGCCCTTCCTGCCTGATGAACCGTTCCGACATGTGTCAGACCGGCAAATACCGCGAGAGAGGCATCCGGGGACTGGACGGATACCAAACGGAATACGTGGTCGATAAAGAACAATACGTGGTGCAGGTACCGGCTGAACTGGAAGCGGTCGGAGTCTTGATGGAACCGCTTTCCGTCGTCGAGAAGGCCATCGATGAATCTCTGCGCGTGCAGACAGTGCGCCTTCCCGACGCCGCCGCGACTCCCGGCTGGTTCCATGGGCGCCGCTGCCTGGTTGCCGGATTGGGACCGGTGGGCCTGCTGGCCTCGATGGTCTTGCGCCTGCGGGGCGGCGAGGTTTATGGTCTGGATGTGGTAGATCGAAACAGCGCCCGTCCGCAGTGGCTGGCCACAATCGGCGGTCACTATATAGACGGCCGCGAAGTGCCCGCGGACCAGGTGGAAAAGAAAATCGGGGGCATGGACTTCATTCTGGACGCCAGCGGGATTGCCGCGCTGGAGTTCAACTTGCTGGACGCGCTGGCGCTGAACGGAATTTATGCGCTCACCGGCATACCGGGCGGCGACCGGCCGCTCCAAATCTCCGGAGCGGAGCTCATCCGGCAGTTGGTCTTGGACAATCAAGTCATGCTGGGCAGCGTGAATGCCGCGCGCGGCCACTTTCAAATGGCCGTCGACGATCTTGCGCAGGCGCAGTTGCGTTGGGGCGCAGCGGTCTCACGCTTGATCACGCATCGATCTTCGCCGGATCAACTTGCCGGACTCATGGATGGGCATCAAGCGGACGCGATCAAGGAAGTCATCGAGTGGGGGCACTAAGATGAAGATCGATGCCAAGAATTTCCTGGTGCGGCCCGGCAAAACAGTCAAACTCGCTGAGTGGCCGACGAGTGTGAAGCCCATTTGCGCGTCGAAGAAAGAGTATCGAAAACTGCTGGAAGCACATGTTGCGGATCTCAGTTCGCTGCAACGCCTGCACTACGCGTCCAACCGCTATGCATTGCTGCTCATCTTTCAAGGGATGGACGCCGCCGGCAAGGATGGCGCGATCCGGCACGTCATGTCCGGAGTCAATCCGCAAGGCTGCCAGGTTTCCAGTTTCAAGCAACCGAGCGCCGACGAGTTGGAGCACGATTTTCTCTGGCGCACGACATGCCGGCTTCCGGAACGCGGGCAGATCGGCATATTCAATCGTTCGTATTATGAGGAAGTGCTGGTCGTGCGGGTGCATCCGGAGATTCTGCGCAGCCAGGGACTGTCCGAAGAGCTGCGCGACGAGAAAAGCATCTGGGAGGAGCGGTATCGTTCCATCGTGGACCTGGAGAGGCACCTTTATCGCAACGGAACGCGCATCGTTAAGGTGTTCCTGCACCTTTCGCGGGACGAACAACGCAAGCGATTCCTGGAGCGCATCGACGAGCCGGAGAAGAACTGGAAATTCAGCCTTGCGGACATACACGAGAGGAAATACTGGAAGGATTACCTGGCGGCTTATGAAACTTGCCTGAACGCCACCAGCACGCATCACGCGCCCTGGTATGTCGTTCCCGCCGACGATAAGGAAAACGCCCGCCTGGCTGTTTCCCAAATTGTCCTGGACGCGTTCCATGAAATGAAAATGGCATATCCCAAACCCACCGCGAAACGACGGCAGGAATTGAAATCCATCCGCAAGCAGCTAACGAAGTGAGACGTGAATGATGGCCGCCGCTATAGATGTCCAGACCCGGGCGCCCGACACGGCTCGGCACCCACTACGCAGGGCGTGAACTCACTTCCGGACGCCGGAGAATTCGCCGCACGCATCGATCCCCGAGTTGGATGGACAGGCGCGCCCAGAAGGGCGCCGGCGAACATTGTGATCCCGAGGAAGCAGCCGAGGCGGTAGCCGATCAAATAGCGGGACATGAAAACAATGGTCGCGATGGCGGACGAGAACACCAGCGCAGTACAATGAGTGGAAGCTTTAGCCGCCTCTTCTTCTGCCGATGCAGCCGCGGTTTGATCCGAGAGCTTTTGGAGGAACCCATGAGTCGCCCGCGTGTCGCCCAGTCGCTATGTTTATTTCTTGCGGTCGCTGCCACAGTACCTGGCGCCGCGAACATCGAACTCGCTGGCCCGCCGCTGAGTTTCGAAGCCAACCACGGCCAGGCTGACGCCAGCGTCAAGTTCCTCGCCCGCGGCGACGGATACGCGCTGTTCCTGACAGCGGACACCGCCGTATTCCGCATCCACTCCGCCGCTGCTGTCAGCATGAAACTCGCGGGCGCTAACCCGGCCACCCAAGTCTCCAGCGACGCCAAACTCCCGGGCACGGTGAACTACTTCCTTGGCAACGACCCCGCTAAATGGACCACCGGCGCCAGCACTTTCGGCAAGGTTCGCTACCAACAGGTCTACCCAGGCATCGATCTTATTTTTCACGGCGCCGCCAACAACAGGGCTCGCCAACTGGAATACGACTTCATCGTCGCCCCCGGAGCCGATCCCGCGCGCATCGCCCTTGAATTCGCCGGTGCGGAGCCGAAGCTCATGCGCGATGGCAGCCTCTCCCTCAACCTCGATGGCGCGGCCCTTACCTTCAGCCGCCCCACCGTCTATCAGACTCTCGCGGGTCAGCAGCAGACCGTCGCCTGTGACTTCCGCCTCGCCGGAAACCATGCACAATTCGTGTTGGGCAATTACGACCACACCCTCCCGCTGGTCATCGATCCGGTGCTGACCTATCTCACGTACCTGGGTGGCACTAACATGGAGCAAGCCGGCTTCACTTCATATGGCGGCAATCCCACCCAGGGAGTGGCCGTCGATTCATCGGGCAATGTATACGTAACCGGTTACACCCAATCCACCGATTTTCCGGTACTCAACGCCATCCAGGCCGCCAATACTTCGAATGGCAACACCGGCTTCGTCACTAAGTTGAACGCGGCGGGTTCCGAGCTGATATACTCCACCTACATTGGCGGCAGCGTCTTCGGAGACGCCACGGGGACCCTACCCTACGCCATCGCCGTCAACGGTTCCGGCAACGCCTACATCACCGGATTTACCAATTCGCCCAAATTTCCGGCTACCGCGGGAGCCTACCAGACGGTTTGCGGAGTCCTCGGCGCGAACGGATTGAGCAACTGCCCAGGAGCCCAGAGCGCATTCGTAACCAAATTCAGTCCCACCGGCGGCTTGGTGTATTCCACTTTTTTCGGACACAGCAATGAAACAGGGAAATCCATCGCCGTCAACGCGAACGGGCAAGCCTATATCGCGGGAGATACGGTTGACCAATGCGGCTCCAGCAATACAATTGCCTGCTTTCCAACCACACCCAACGCGGTCCTGCCGGGATCCACGTTTGACGTCGCCGTCAACACCAGCAACTTTAATCAGGGCTCGGGCTTCATCTCCGTGTTCGATGCCGCCGGCGCCCACTTGCTATACTCCAGTTTGTTCGGCGGCACTGGCGATCAGTTGACGGGCAACGGTCACCCCACCTATGCCTCCGGTGTGGCAGTGGATCCGTCCGGATTTTTCTATCTCGCGGGAACCACCGGGAGCAATCAATTGCCGGTAACCCCGGGCGCCTTTCAAACCACTTACTACGGAAATGACACTCCGGGCTATTCGACGGCCACCCGCGGCTACGTCGCCAAATTCAATCCGGTGAGTTCCGGCGCCGCATTGTTCTACACGACCTACCTCGGCGGGACCGACCCGACCCAGAACGCCTATGCGGACTATGTTTCCGGCATAGCGGCCGACGCGGCCGGGAATGCGTATATCAGCGGCAACGCCTCCTATGATTTTCCGGTTACGGCCGGGTCCGCAGACTCCACTCCCTGCCCATCCGACAGCGATTGCTTAAACCGCGGTTTTCTGGCCAAGCTGAATCCCGCCGGAAGCACGCTGTTATGGGCCACGTTTGTCGGCAACGAAACCAACCCGGCCCAGAGCGTCACCGACACCATCAGCCCCCCGCAGCTCGACGCCCAGGGCAACGTATATATCGGGGGCATGGCGGGCACGGGCCTGTATTATCCCCTGGTGAATCCCTTGCAGCCCCAGAGTGAGTTCGGCGGCGTGTACGCGACCATGTTCGATCCCACCGGCAGCACCATTCTGTTTTCGACCGTCATCTACAACCCGGCGCAAAATGGCGGCATATTCAACAGCGGCGTAGCCGTCGATTCATCGGCCAACCTGTACGTGGCGGGTTACACCTCCACGCCCGGTCTCCCCACCACCGCCGGCGCCTTCCAACCTGCCGTGAAGGGCAGTACCGACGCCTTCATTGCCAAGATCCAAACGGCCGCGCCGCTGCCGGCGATCTCACCGAACGGCGTAGTGAGCGGCGCTAGTTTTCAGACCGGCATCGTGCCCAACTCCTGGGTCGCAATTTATGGCACGAATCTTTCGACCGTTAGCGATTACTGGACCATCGACAACGGCCAGTTCCCCACTCAGTTGGACGGTGTGTCGGTATCGATCGGCGGTCAGCCCGCTTACGTCGAGTTTGTCAGTCCCGGCCAGATCAATGTGCTCGCGCCCAACATCGCCGCGGGCCCCGTGCAGGTGACCGTAACCAACAGCATGGGCACGAGTCAGCCGGTCCCGGCAACTGCGGCCCTCGACGGACCCGCCTTTTTTCTTTGGGCTTATACCTACGCGGTTGCGACTTACACCGACTACACCTATGCCGCGAAGAACGGCGCGATCGGAGGTGCCGCCACGGTACCAGCCGCCCCGGGCGACGTGCTGATCCTGTGGGGCACGGGTTTCGGCCCCACCAATCCCGCCGCCACACCCGGCCAGGAAGTGCCTCCTTCCGGGCTGTATTCGACCGCTAACCCCGTCACAGTAAGCATCGGAGGCATCGATGCCATCGTATACGGCTCAGTCCTTTCGCCCGGCTTCGCCGGACTTTACCAGATCGCCGTGCAAGTTCCGACCTCGGCTCCGAACGGCGACTTGCCAATCATCGCCACTGTAAACGGAGTATCGTCGCCCGCAACGACCTTACTAACAGTCCAGCAGTAGCACAGTGGGCCCGGCTGTCCAGCATTTTCCGGCGCGCTCGTTTAGGGTGGTGGTAACCGCCTCAAGTGCGTGCGCCGTCCGCCACTTCGATTGGAAAGATCGCGATCCACTCTTCCAGATCCTCATCGCTTACCTCGCGGCCAGCGTGTCTCGTGGCCAGCGTGATTGCTCTCGCAAACGGTGCTTCGGCGCACAGGGTCCGTTGGCACGAAGAGTTCTCCAAATATCCTCTGCTCCGGCACCGGTCCAAAACCAATATCGCTTTCCCGCATGGGTACCCTTACGCGGTAAAGCCTGCAGCGCTTCGCCCACGAGGTCTGGTATTGGGACTCTCACAATTTGGAACCCGGGTGCTCGCAGATACACTCCAGGCGTCCGCACACGCGACGGTGGGAGTGGCGCCGATACAAAGCCGGGCCATTTGCCATGCTCATTTGGTGGGACAACTACGGGACAACCGCAAGAGCTGAAAAGTTAAACTATTTATAATCCATTGGATGCGGATGGCGGAAGCTAGTGGGAGTCGAACCCACCCACGATACTAAGTACCGCACGGCGGGTTTGAAGCCCGCGCCCAGCACCGGCCAAGATTAGCTCCCGTAAACGATTGTACAGGTTTTGTCACAATGGGAATGATCATGCGAAAATTGCTGGTTCCGATTCTCCTCCTGCTCGGCACGGCCTGCTGGGCGCAGGAACGCACTCCCATCATTCTCGATACCGACATCGGCGACGACATCGACGATGCCCTGGCGCTGGCTCTGGCGCTGCAATCGCCCGAATTGGACGTACGCGCGGTGACCACCGTCATCGACGACACGGAAACCCGTACGCGCCTCGCGTGGAAAGAACTGGGCCTCTACGGCCGCCATGACATTCCGGTGGCGACGGGCGCTTCCGAGCCGCTGCTCGATCCGGTGCGACCGCAGCGCGCGCGGCAATTTGAAGTGCTGACGGCCGCGGATACGGTCCCCGAGGCCGCCCACCGGCGCGCGGCCGAACTGATCGTCGAGACTCTGCTGGCGTCTCCCCGGCCGATCACCCTGGTGCCCATCGGTCCCCTCACCAACATCGCCTTGGCGTTGAAGAGCGGCGCGAATATCCGCCCCAAGATCGCGCGCATCGTGCTGATGGGCGGCGCCTTCCACATGCTGTACCAGGAGTACAACATCTGGCGGGACCGCGTGGCGGCCGAAATTGTTTTTTCGTCCGGAGTGCCGATTACCGCGGTGGGCCTGGACGTGACCACCCGCTGCAAACTGGAAGGCGCCGACCTGGCGCGTCTGCGCGCGGCCGGTAATCCCGCCTCGCGCTTTCTGGCCAAGCTCATCGACCTGTGGCAGGATGGCCATCCGAATCAATTCCCCACGCTGCACGATCCGCTGGCCGTGGCCACCGCCGTCCAGCCCAACCTGATCGAGACGCAGTTGGGAAGCGTGCAGGTGGAAACCGGCTGCTGCGTAACGAATGGCATGACCATGTTCAAGCCCGCGGACCAATTGCCGCAGGGCGTCCAGGCGACTACGCTGATTGCGCGCGATGTGAACGTGCGCGGATTCCTGGATCTATTCCTGGCCAGGGTGACAGCCGCGCCGCGCGGGAAGTAGTAGTTCGCGACCAGCGTAGTGCGACACACAGGTTAACGGTTATGCGTCGCATTGTGGGGCGGGCTATTCAGCCCGCGGACCCGCTTTCCAGCGGGTCTAGCCGCCTGGAAAGGCGGCTGCGGCCAGGATTGGCCGCCCCACAAATATCGCCCGTTGCGCGGCGCACCGGCGTCGAGGTTTTTTTCCCTTCTTTCACGCCTCCTTGACTGCATGATTTTGAATGAACCCAAGCAAGACACTTGCCGCTCCACTGATCGCGGCGGCCATGGCGCAGACTTTCCGTAGCCATCCGGTGACGGTTCGCGGGGGATCGAATATCCTGGTCCCGAGCATCAACGATTCCGTTGAGATGGTCGTGAACTATACGGACTCGGCCGGTACGGCGCATTGCGTGGTGGGCGGTTACAATCCTTCGGCGAGACCCAGCGCCGAGATTGGTTTCGGGGTGACTTGCCGGCGGGCTATTCAGCGCGCGGCTCGGTGCGCATGGCACGCAAGTCGATACCGAGCTGCTGGCATTTCTTATACAGGTGGCTGCGCTCCAGGCCCAGCGCTTTGGCGGTTTCGGTCATGCGCTGATGGCGCTTTAGCTCGGCCAGAATCACTTCGCGCTCGTATGCCTCGGTGCGCGCGGCGAGCGTGCCGCCGCCCAATGGCGCCGCGGCCGCGGTAGCCGTGTGCGGCAGGGCCAGGCGCACCGCGGCCGCGTCGACTTCGGCATCGGCCAGCAGCAGCAGGCGCTCCACCACGTTGCGCAACTCGCGCACGTTGCCCGGCCAGCCATACCGGCTCAGCTCCGCGATGGCTTCGGCCGAAACTGGCTTCGGCTTCCATCCGTTGATTTCCGAAACCTGCCGCGCGAAGTGATCCACCAGCGCGGGGATATCCTCCGGCCGTTCGCGCAGCGGCGGCAGAGACAGCGGAAAAACATAGATACGGTGATAGAGATCCTGGCGGAAGGCGCCGCGCGCGGCCATCTCGTCCAGGTTGCGATGCGTGGCCACTACCACGCGCACATCCACCGGAATGGAGCGGTCGCCGCCGATGCGCTCCACCTGCTTCTCTTCCAGCACGCGCAGCAGCTTGGCCTGCATGACCGCCGGCATGTCGCCGATTTCATCCAGAAATAACGTCCCGTGGTGGGCCTGTTCGAACTTGCCCAAGTGCCGCGAGACCGCGCCGGTGAACGATCCTTTTTCGTGGCCGAATAACTCCGATTCGATCAGTTCGGCGGGCACCGCCGCGCAGTTCAGCGTGACGAATGGGCCATCGCGGCGAGGGCTACGATCATGCAGAGCGCGCGCGATCAGTTCCTTGCCGGTGCCGGTCTCGCCCAGAATGCAGACGCGGGTTTCACTGGCAGCCACGCGATCCACCTGCGCCATCACCCGGCGCATGGCTTCGCCGGAGTGCACGATCTCATGCTTGCCGACCCGCTGGCGCAACTGGCGGTTCTCGTCTTCCAGGCGCCGCATGCGCAATACATTGTCGATGGTCAGCAGCAGCTTTTCGGTGGAGAGCGGTTTTTCCAGGAAGTCGATGGCTCCCAGGCGCGTGGCGCGCACGGCCATTTCGATATTGGCCTGGCCGGAAATCATCACTACCGGCACGGGGGCGCCCTGGGCTTTCAGATCCGCGAGCAGCGCCAAGCCGTCTTTGCCGGGCATGACCACGTCGGAGAGCACCATGTCGAAGCGCTCCGTTTTGATCAGTTCCAGTGCGCGCGCCGCGTTGTCGCAGACGGTGGCCTGATGGCCGGCCAGGCGAAATGCGCGGGAAAGAGACGCCAGCGTGTTGGCGTCGTCGTCGACAATCAGCAGTTGGGCCAAATTCCAGTGTAGCCCGGCGTGACGGGCGTGTAACCGTTTTGGGGACGCTCCCTCACGGTCGCGGCTCTGTAAGCCCCTCGAAATCATCGGCGCCAGCCTGTAAAATGAGGGTTCCATGAAAACCTTCACAATAGCGGTCATCGCCGGCGATGGCGTGGGGCTCGAGGTCGTGCCGCAGGCCAAGCGCGTACTGGAAAAGACCGGGCATAAACATAATCTGACGTTTGCGTTTCAGGACTTCGACTGGGGCGCATCGCACTTTTTCCGCTGGGGGAAGATGATGCCCTCCGGCGCGCTGGACCTGCTGCAGCCCTGCGATGCCATTCTGCTGGGCGCCGTAGGCCATCCCGAGATCCCCGATCACACTACACTCAACGGGCTTCTGCTGCCCATCCGGCGGGCCTTCGACCAATACGCGAATGTACGTCCGGCGTATCTCTATCCGGGCGTGAAATCGCCTCTGGCCGGACGCGAAGGGGGCCAGATCGACATGGTCATCGTGCGCGAGAACACGGAAGGCGAGTATGCGCAGGTGGGCGGCTTCGTCTACATGGCGCAGCCCGAGGAGGTCGCCATCCAGACGGCCGTCTTCACGCGCCGCGGCGTAGAGCGCGTGGTGCGTTATGCTTTCGAACTGGCGGTGAAGCGCGGCAAGAAGATGAGGGTCACCTCGATCACCAAATCGAACGCGCAAGGTTACGGCATGGCGCTGTGGGACCGCGCATTCCACGATGTAGCGCTCGAATTCCCGGGCATCGAGACGGAGTCTCTGCTGGTGGATGCGGCCGCCATGAATTTCATCCGGCGGCCGGAGAGTTTCGACGTAGTGGTGGCTTCCAACCTGTTCGGCGACATCCTGAGCGATATCTCGGCCATCATCGTCGGCAGCATGGGCCTGGCTGCCAGCGCCAACCTGGACCCGTCGCGGCGCTTTCCCTCGATGTTCGAACCGGTACACGGCTCGGCGCCGGACATTGCGGGTAGAGGCGTGGTGAATCCGCTGGCGGCCATCCTGAGCGCGTCCATGATGCTCGAGCATCTGGAGCAGCCGGCGGCGGCGCGCGAAGTCGAGCAGGCCGTGGGCGCCGTTCTGGCCGAAGGCAAGGTGCGCACGCCCGATCTGGGCGGCGCAAACAGCACACAGGAGGTGACCGATGCGGTTCTGGAGAAGATGGCTTAGTCTAGGCATGGTGGCTACGGCAACTCTTATGGCGCAAACCAAATGGCATCATCGGTATGCCGAAGTGAACGGCGTCAAGCTGCATTACGTGGAGCAGGGCAAGGGCGAGCTGATCCTGTTTCTGCACGGTTTCCCGGAATTCTGGTACGAGTGGAAGGATTTGCTTCCGGAATTCGCGAAGGACCACCATGCGGTGGCGCCCGACATGCGGGGCTACAATCTCTCGGATAAGCCCGCCGCCGTCGAGAGCTATCGCGTGCCGGTCATCGTGGAAGATGTGCGCGCGTTGGCCGTGAAGCTGAAGGCGCGCAAGTTCGTCCTGGTGGGACACGATTGGGGTGGGGTGATTGCCTGGGCCTTCGCGGCGGCGCACCCGGAGATGCTGGACAAGCTGATCATCGTGAACGCGCCGCATCCCACCGTATTCGCGCGCGAGCTGGCAGGGAACCCCGCGCAGCAGAAGGCCAGTTCATACTTTAATCTGTTCACTTCTCCGCAAGCCGAGAAATTCCTTAGCCAGAACGATTTCGCGACGCTGCAGGGGCTGATGAAACCGTGGGCTTCGCCGGCGGACCTCAGGGAATACGTAGCCAACTGGGGGCGGGGGCTGACCGGCGGCCTGAATTATTATCGCGCCTCGCGGTTGCACTCGCCGGTGGATGGCGCACCCGGCGCGACAGATAACACGCTGCCGGCCATGAAACCGATCGAGACTCCTACCCTGGTGATTTGGGGCGAGAAAGATACCGCGCTGCTTACCGGCAACCTGAACGGGCTCGACGAGTACGTGAAGAGTCTGACGGTGCGGCGCATTCCGGACGGTACCCACTGGGTGATCCACGAGAAGACGGCCGAAGTGATTCAGGATATGCGCCAGTTTCTTAGTCAGTAGCTATTGCCGTGCCCGCTGCTTTTCATCTCGGTTCGTCAGAAGGAAATCGTGGGTCGATTCCGGCTCGCGTAATTTGGCGAGTGAGTGATAGAGCGCAAGTTCGGGGCAGCGGAAGGTGCGGTAACCGGTAGGATCTTAAGCTGCCCGGCGAACATCACGCCCGTACTGGAGCACCCGCCACCTCGGCGACGTGGCCGGCAGCGACTTCAACCAAAGGGCGTTCTGGACAACTTCCGGGTGGGGCGAAAGGCTAGGCGGCGATTCTCCCCTTAGGCTCGGCTACGTTGACATATGCGAACAACAAGTCCCGAAATTCGGGATTTTCAAGGTGCTTGGAAACGCCTTGCGCTTCAGGCACCTGTTGTCCGGCTTCTCGATAGGCTTCCAGGTTGCTCCGAATCGCTTCGCCAGCCGCGCGCTTGGCTGCTTCGATGTTCTCTCCGTAGGTGGCAATCGCCAAATCGGGCGCTTGCACGGCAAATCCCGTTTCGGTCTGTTCCAACATGATCAGAAATCGCATCATTTGAGCTCCAGTCTGATTTTTTCACCGTATCCACCGCTCGCCCCACCGGTACATCTTTTTGGGGATGCACGATAGTGACTATGAACCGGCTCGCCGGATGCTTGAAATTGTGATGGTCTCCCCTGACGCCGACCACATCGGGCTCGCGGGCTGCGCGAGCCGAGCTTCCGGCAACCCATTGGAGCGTGCGCGACTCACAGGTTTCTCCGATGAGGCTTCATCTCAAAGCTCTACGAATAACTTGCGCTCCCCGGCCATGTATTCGGACACAATCCGATTAGCCAGGCGGAGTTTGTCGCGCACCGGGATCGCCAGCCGGTGCTGCAGCATCATGCAAACGCTCAATACGTCGCCCGTTCCCGTGGTGTTCACTTGCGCCGCGGGCGCACAGGCAGGTTCCACCACCAGTTCCTGTCCGTCGTAGTATCCGGCGCCGGCCGCGCCCAGGTGGACGACCGCCGCTTGCGCGCCCCAATCCACAATGCGGCGCAAGCTGACTTCGAGTTCCCCGCTACACGCAAATTCGTTCAACTCCCGCACATTGCCGTGCACCAGGTCGACCCATGGCAACACGTCACGCACCGCCTGCTTGCGGCGGTCCACTTCCTCCGGCGGCGACACACCCCACTGTGGATCCCAATTCAGATCGAGCGAAACGGCTACACCGGCCGCCCGCGCCACGCGGAACAGGCGCTGATTGCCGCCGTAGAGCATGGCATCGGAGAACCATACGTCCGTGCGCGATAAGTGGTCGTATCCGGCCAGCACTGAAAGGTCAAGATCGTCGAACGCCAGAGACGCATTGTTCGGCAAACAGCTTACGAAGTGCCGGTGCCCGGTGTTGTAGACCAGATTGATCGAAGTGCCTGTCGGGGTTGCGGGGTCGTGCTTCAGATGCGGCTCGACACCCTGTTGCCGCAGCACGCCCTCCAACCGTTGGCCGAGCGCATCCGCCCCCACCCTGCCCAGAAAAGCAACCCGCGCGCCCATGGCGGCCGCGGCGCAAGCCGTATTGGCTCCGCCGCCACCCGTGGTTTCACGAATGAAGGGTACGGAGGTCTCACCATCCTGAAAGAGATAGTCGCCTGGAGCTATGGGCGCGATCCTGAGGTCGCGGTTCAGGTTGCCGGCCACACATAGACTGGCGGCCCCGAACGGCCCTGGATGGGTCATCCAGACCAGCATAACCCTCAGCTAGAGGGTTGCGGCCCGGCCTTTTGATACCCGTAGTATGATTCGTCGTCCTGGCTCTCATGCCGGAACATGCCCAGAACCGTCGCCCGCGCCTTCATGGCATAATGCACGGGCAGCCAGATATCCGGCGTAACCGCGCGGTACTCCAGTTCGAAGCTCGTACCCGGCTCAACCCGCGCGAGCAGGCCGACGATCTGCACCGGACGTATGACTTCGGCCCTGACCTTCATCCACTGGAATGTCTGGGCGTCTATCCAGAGTTCCCCTTGCATGCCGCGCAGAACCCGGCTGTCGCGGTTCGGGGGATTGTATCCCGGCCGCGGATTGGCCCGCAGCAGATACGCCGGACGTCCATCGAAGGTCCGTTGGCCGACCAGATGGAAATCGAACGCCTCCGTCAGTTGTTCGATCATTACGTGCTCCGCGTGCCGCTCCCCGCGATAGCTTGCCACTCTTGCTTCCCGGCTTTCGGGCGATTCACGCCGCCGCCGGGCCAGCGCGGCTTCCATTTTGCGCTGTTCCTGCGCCTGGCGGACGGATGGCAGAGGCTTTCCATCGATAGCGACAAGCCTACGATAAGGCGTGCCCAGGATCATCGATACCTGGTATGTTCTGGTACCGTCAACGGTTTGGTCGCGCTCCATGTAGCCGTATTGCGGCGCCGCTTGCCAGTCCCTCTGGTTCGCCTGCACGGATCGCTGGATGATCGCGTTCACGCTGGGCGGCGAACTGGCCGGCCAGAGCGGTGCAGAACCGAGTAACAGAATTGCGGCACACCCTCTCACGCTTTGTTAGACGCGCGGTGCGCGCGCTATGGTGCGGTAAAGTGCGCCGAGACCATGGCTCCGGGATCGGTTTGAATCGCCAGAATCTGCTTGCCCTTATCGACTAAGATGCCACGCAAGGCAATGGCGGCAGGCGCGCCGCCTTCCGGCGGAGCGAGCGCGAAACTCATATCCACGCCGCAGTCCGGCTCGATACTAATCGCAACATCCGCGATGTAAGGCGTTTTGTCTTCCACCTTCAATTGAAAATGATGGTTGCTGTCTTCTGCCATTGCACCCTTGACGGCGATTTTGCTCACAGCGCCTGCCTGCCCGCCGGCTTCGGTCATGGGGACGAAGGTGCCCGCTATGGTGAAGGCGTACTTGCTTTGGAAGTCCGTGAGCTTGCATTCCTGCGCCGCTGTCCGTAAAAGGAGACCCTGACGCATGCCTCCGGGATCGGTCTGGCGGAAGCGTACTCGCAAGCCGTCCGGGCTCGCTGTACCGCTAAAGTGCTGATAAGCTCCGGAATCGTCCTGCAGGCTCCAAGTCACACTGCAATCCGTATGGGCTTCGTAAGTCCCGGTGACGGGATTTCCCAAAAGCAGCCCGGCGAATTTGACCGATGAGGCGCCACTTACCGCGCCTTCTCCATCGAAGACCAGACGGCCCAGGCTCTCGGCCGGCTTAGCCGATCCCGAGATGGTGGTCTCGCCGTTGAGCTGAAACCCGTACGCTCCCTGTAGATCCGCCGGATTGCATACATCCGCGGCGTGCGCGCAGATCGACACCCCAGACATCAACGCCAGCAGTACACCCAGCCGCATGACCACCCCGTACCCATTATCCGACTGTCCGCGGCCGTAGGATGTGAACTACCACACCAAATGGCGCCCGTCCTTACTTATCCGACTTCATCAAGGGTTGTATCATCGGCCCGATCTTGTCTGCGTTCTTCTCGAGGAAGGCGGCGTTTTCCGGTGAAATCGAAGGCGGATACTTCTGGATCTGGCCCGCCTTCTTCATGCCGACCAGCATCATACCGCTCAAGAGGACCGCGCTGATCACCATCAGCTCGCGCGGCGCCAAACCCGCTCCTTTTACGATGGCCACCGCGCTGGGGCAATTGTTGAATTTCTTTTCAAAGGCATCCAGCGACGGCGCTTTGCCCAGCTCGTTTTCCTTCATGCATTGGCTGGCTTTGGAATCCGCCTGTATGGCGGTGGCTGCCGTCACATACTTCTGGACCTTTTCCATGGTCAGCCGGTAATCCCGCATTTCTTTGTCGTCGGCCGGCGTTCCGGCGCGCAGTGGGGTAACGGCCATCGAAAGGGTGGCGAGCAATGTGGGCAGTGCGATGGAGCGTAGAGCGGTGTTGAGAATGAACATGAGGGCCTTCCTCCGATGGCCTTGCGCGATTATATCATGTGCTATTTCTTACATCCGGCGAGCATCGCCGCGCCTCTTCCGGAGTCCGGTATAATTACAATTCTTCGCTTCCGATGCTCTCGCAGACCAAAATCATGCGCGCGTTTCTTATACTTCCCTCGGCCCTGATGCTGGCGTCCGGGCTTGCGGCCCAAACTGTTCCGGCCGCGCTTTTCGACGGGCTGTCCTGGCGGATGATCGGGCCTTTCCGCGGTGGCCGTGCCGAAACGGCGACAGGCGTCCCAGGCGACCCGAACACTTTCTATTTCGGCGCGGTGGGCGGCGGCATCTGGAAGACAACGGATGCGGGAACGGTTTGGACCCCGATCTTCGACGGCCAGCACATCGCCTCGATCGGGGCTATCGAAGTCGCGCCATCCAATCCCAACATCGTGTACGCCGGCACAGGGGAGACCGACCTGCGATCGGACATCTCGTTCGGGGATGGCATGTACAAATCCGTGGACGCCGGCAAGACCTGGCAACACATCGGGCTGGAGGACTCCCGGCAGATCGGCCGGATCCTGGTCGACCCTCAGAATCCGGACATTGTTTATGTAGCTGCCCTCGGCCATGCCTACGGACCCAATGAACAACGCGGCGTGTTTCGCTCCACCGATGGCGGCCGGACGTGGATCAAAGTCCTCTACAAGGGACCGGACACCGGCGCGGTGGACCTGGCCTCGGCAGCGGACGATCCCAAGACCATTTACGCCACGCTGTGGAATGCGCACAGGCCCCCGCGCATCCAATATGCGCCGATCGAGGGGCCGGGCAGCGGTTTATACAAATCGAGCGATAGCGGCGAGCATTGGTCGCAGGTCCAGGGACACGGCCTACCCGAAGATGAATGGCGCCGCGCCGGCGTGGCGGTTGCCGGCGGCACGGGCGGGCGCCGCGTTTATGTGCTGGTGGATGCCAAGGGGGGTGGCCTGTTCCGTTCGGACGACGCGGGCAGCACCTGGGTGCGCGCGGGAACGGACCCGCGCATCACTTCACGCGGATGGTATTTCGGGCGGCTGACGGTGGATCCCAAGAATCCCGACGTGGTGTATTTGCCGAATGTGGCGCTCTATCGCACGTCCGACGCGGGGAAAACCTTTACCGTGGTGCGCGGGGCGCCCGGCGGCGACGATTATCATTTCTTATGGATGGATCCCTCCACGCCCTCACGCATGATCCTGGCGACAGACCAGGGAGTCACCATTAGCGTGGATGGCGCGGCTACCTGGACCACGTGGTACAACCAGCCCACCGCGCAGATCTACCATGTGATCACCGATAACCAGTTTCCCTATACGGTGTACGGAACCCAGCAGGATAGCGGCAGTGTGACCGTCCCCAGCCGCAGCGACCAGGGTAAGATCCCGGAATCCGAACGCGGGTCGGTGGGTGGCAGCGAGAGCGGCTATGTCGCGCCCGATCCGCTGGACCCCAACATCGTGTATGTGGCCGGCACGTATGGCGAGTTGAGCCGATTCGACAAGCGCACGTCGCAGGGGCAGAACATCACGCCATGGCCCGCATTCGACTTCGGCGCGGACCTCCATCAGCAGAAATATCGCTATCCCTGGACTCCGGTGCTGGTCTTTTCCCCAGCCGAACCCAAGGCTCTCTATCTCGGGTCGCAGGTCCTGCTGAAGACGCTCGATGGCGGGCTGAACTGGCGCGAAATCAGCCCCGATCTCACCGGCACGGCCGGCTTGGGCGTGATCTTCACCATTGCGCCATCGCCGCTCGATGCCGGGCAGATTTGGGTAGGCAGCGACACCGGCCTCATCCACCTGACACGGGATGGCGGCAAGACCTGGACCGATGTCACGCCGAAGGGCGTCGCGGAGTGGAGCAAGATTACGCGCATCGAGGCGTCGCATTTCGAGGCTGGAACGGCGTATGCGGCGGTGGACCGGCACCGGCTGGACGATTACCGGCCCTACCTGTTTCGTACGCGCGACTTCGGCAAGAGTTGGACGGCGGTGACCGACGGGCTGCCGGAGCCGGCCTTCCTGAACGCGGTGGTCGAAGATCCGGTTCGCAAAGGGCTGCTGTTCGCGGCCACGGAGTTGGGGATCTCGGTTTCTTTCGACGACGGCGGCCACTGGCAGCCCTTGCAATTCAATCTGCCGGCGGTATCGGTGCGGGATGTAACCGTTCACGGCGACGACCTGGCGATTGCCACGCACGGACGCTCCTTCTGGATCATGGATGACATCGCGCCGCTGCGCCAAGTCGATGCGGGCGTCGCGTCCGCGGCTGTCTGGCTCTACAAACCGGCCGCGGCGGTCCGCACCTCGCACGAAGGATTCCTAGGCACGCCTCTGCCGCCGGAAATTGCCAAGGCGGCCAATCCTCCCGACGGCGCGATCGTCGATTATTATCTGGCAGCCGATGCCGATCGGGCCGCGCTGGAGATTCTGGACGGCAAGGGGACGCTGGTGCGCAAATATTCCAGCACGGACCAGGCTCGCCCGCCGCGCCGCCCAGGCGCAGTCGCCGACCTGTGGATGTCGCCACCCCAACGGCTCAGCGCGCGCGCCGGGATGCACCGCTTCGTTTGGGATTTGCGGTATGCCGCGCCGGGCGGCGAGGGTCCGCAGGTGTTGCCGGGCACTTACCAGGTGCGCCTGACGATTGGCGGGCACGTTTATTCGCAGCCGCTCGAAGTGACGCTCGATCCGCGTTCGGCCGCGTCGCGCGAGGATTTGGAGATGCAACTCGATTTGGGCCTGAAAACGGTGCGGGCTATCGCGCAGGCCGCGGATGCCAGAGCGGAGATCGAGGAAGCGCGGAAGCAATTGAACGGCCGGACGGAACCAGAGGTTGCGACGCAAGATCGGGAATTGGCGCAGATCCTGACGGCCTTGGGCAAGGCGAATCGCGAACTGGGAGACGTGCTGGAAGTCGCGAAAAGCGCAGACCGCCGGCCGCCTTCGCAGGCCGAGGCGCTGTTCAACGACGCCAGTGCCAGGCTGGCGACGGAAATCGCCAAGTGGAGTGCGGCCAAGGTTCGGCTGCCGCATTGAGCTTCAGGTGCTTGCCATCCGGCCTGCACTGCTATATCGTCGTCTTCGTGACGATTACTCGACGCAATATCCTGGCCGCATTGCCGGCCGCGGCCGCCGCGCAAGCCCTGCGCGCCCGCACCCAGAACTGGAAACCCAAACTGGGCGTCCTCTGCGACTATTCCGACGCCAACCTGGAGTTCATCAAGGCGGAAGGGTTTACCAGCATGCAACTGCGGCTCAATCCGGACAAACTGGATGACGCCGCGATTGCCGCCCTGAAAGACAAGATTCAGCGGTCGGGAATCTACGTCTCGTCGCTGGCCGTGGATGGGAACCATATCGACCCGGATCCGGCCCGGCGCGCCAAGCAAAACGAATATGCCGCCAAGTGCATCGAGCTGTGCGGTAAGCTCGGAATCCCAAATATCGGCGGGCAATCCGGCACGATGAAAGGACATCCGCTGGCTGCGCAGGTGGACGAGATCGTTAAAGTCTACACCGAGAAATATTTTCCGTTGTGCGAACGGAACAACGTCCGGATACTGTGGGAGCCTTATGCCGGCGGGCCGAACATCGCTACGGGGCCGGTTGGGTGGGAGGCCCTGTTCAAAGCCTTTGGCAACAGCCCGCACGTGGGACTGCAATTCGATCCTTCACACTTGATCTGGCAATTCATGGACCCGGTGCAGGCTGCCCGCGAGTTCGCGGACAAGATATACGACGTGCATTTGAAAGATACGGAAATTCTTTGGCACGTGGTGCGCCGCGCGGGCATCGAGCCCGTGAATCATGCGAACTGGTGGCGCTTCCGGGTGCCCGGCTACGGGTCGATGGATTGGAAGGGCTTCTTCTCGGTGCTGGCGGAGGCCGGGTACCAGGGGGCCATGAACATCGAAAACGAAGACGAGTTCTTTTATCCCCCGTACGTGGAGCGGAATTTCACCGAGCAGTATAAGCGCGGCTTCCGCGTGGCGCACGAATTCCTGAAGACGCTGGTCCCGCCGGTCACGGCGTAGGGAGATCGCGCTGCCCTTAGAATTCGCCCGGGCGATAGGTACGGCGCACGGGCGGGAATGCGGCCGCCGGCGGGGGAGGGGCCGGCCGGTCCACCGGCCTTTCCAGGACTAGCGACCGCAAATTCGGAATGGGGGCGTTATTGGCGCGGCTGGGCTTCTCGGAAGGCTGCGCATGGCCCGCCGTTAAGTTCTTGAGGCCAAACAGGGCCAGCTCGAAGCGATCCTTCACGCCCACCTTCTGGAACAATCGAGACAGATAGACCTTGACGGTGCCTTCGGAGATCTGCAGGGTGGAGGCGATCTCCTTGTTCTTCAGACCGTGCGAGAGCAGAGTGATGAGCTGTCCTTCGCGCTGGCTCAACACCACTCGCTTGGCGGCGAGGAAGCTGTCGGTGAGGGCTTTTTCGAACCAAAGTTCACCTTCGTGAACCTTTTGCAGGCACTTCACCTGCAGATCGGCCGGCAAAGTCTTGCGGAGGATGCCGCGCACCCCCAGTCCCATAGCCTGAAACGCGAGCTCGGTCGAAATGGCATTGACCCACAGCACGAGCTTGGACTCCTGCACGACGCGCTTGATGTCGCTCAGTACGCCGAACGTGACGTCCGGCGTCAGGTCCAGCAGAAGGATATCGGGGGCGTCGGTTTGCAACCGCTCCACCAATTCCGGTATTCCGGAGTATGAACTCTCTAATTGAAACCGGCCCGTAGCGAGGAGGACCGCTTCCAATCCCTTCGCCAGTATGGGTTGATCGCTATATAGGTAGACTCGCGTCATGCCGCCTCTTTGGCCTTCCGGCCATTTCTCCTTAGAATTCCGCCGGCACGGCTCCGGTGGATGGATACCTTTGTTGGGGGCACCTGATTATGAATTGTTACGTTTAGCCGTACTGGTTGTCAATTGAAATCGCAAAAAAAGTTGAGAATTTTTTTACAGTCGGCCACAACGGCCCCGATTCACGTATATTAGCCTCTGGCTAGGCTTTCAGCACACCTCCGGGGGCGATTCCGTACGCCGGGGAATAAGAATATGTCCGCAAAATAGCATTTGCCCCCTATCGTTAGTTAACTTGTGCAGACCCATTCGGCCCGGATGGGACCGGCGTACTGCTTTCTTATGACAACTGAATGCAATTAACTTCGGGAAGCAGATAGTTATCTCCTATTTACGGTATTGCGCCAATACGCCTCCGGGGTCTAAAGTCGCATCGTGTACCCGGAAAGCATTTCAAGGATGAATCGCCGCAGCAGCACGCGAGTCGCGGTACGGCTGGTATGCCACGTGATTTGGCTGGAAGGCGGTGAGCCCACCGCGATGCTTACGGAGAACATCAGCCGTGATGGCATGTTGTTGCGTTGGGAGGACTCCAGCGCACGTCTTCCGCGGGTGGGCGAGATGCTCATCATAGAAGTCGAATTGCCTGAGCAGGAAGGTTTCGAGCGCCGTTGTATCCGCTGCCAAACGACCGTGGCGCGGGTGCACGAGGAGCCGGGAGCCACCTTTAACTGGGTGGGACTAAGAATTCATGCGATGGATTTCCGCGTGGCGCAGGGCGCGCCGGCGCGGCGTGAGCCGGTCAGTTTTAACGGACGCGGCAGCCGGATGTTTTAGAGCCGACCATGCCTAATACCAAAACTAACCCGGTGTTGCGGATTCTGCCTTCCATGACGGACTTCGCTTTCCTGATGCCGCTGATCTTCATCTTCGCGGGCATGCACGGCGCGAAAACTCTGTTGGGCGACGGCGACACCGGCTGGCATGTGCGCACCGGGGAGTGGATCATCAGCCACGGCCGCGTACCGGATAAAGATCTGTTTTCTTTCACCAAGACGGGCCAGACCTGGTTCGCCTGGGAATGGCTGTGGGATGTGATCTTTGCCTGGCTGCATCAGCACTGGGGGATGGCGGCGGTAGTGGTGGCGAGTGCCCTGGTGATCGCGCTGACTTCCGCGCTGGTGTTCCGGCTGACCTTCCGCAAGTGCGGGAATCCGCTGGTGGCCATGGCCTTGACTTTCCTGGCGGTGGCCAGCTCTTCCATCCATTTTCTGGCCAGGCCGCACCTGTTCACGCTGTTATTCATGGTGGTGTTCTATAGCATCCTGGAGCGCGTGCGCGAAGACCGGAACACGCGGCTGTTATGGCTTCTGCCGGTGTTGACGGTGCTCTGGACCAATCTGCACGGCGGATGGTTCATCGGGATCGTGCTGATTGGATTGTACGGAGCCGGCGAATTGGCAGGCGGTTTGTTCGGCGGGGAGCCGGGCGCTTTCCGGGCGGGCGTGAAACGCATGCTGCCTTATGCCGGAACCGCGGCATTGTGCCTGGCGGCCAGCCTGGTGGGTCCTTACACCTATCACCTGCACGTACATATTTGGAATTACCTGACGGATTCGTTCCAGCGCGAGCACATTCAGGAAATGATGTCGATCAACTTCCAGAATCCGGCGGCGCGCTATTTCGAGATTCTATTGCTGGTGGGCGGGGGAGCGTGCTTCTGGCATCTGCGCCGCAAGCGTTTCACGGAGTGCCTGCTGCTGGTGATGTTCGCGCATATCGCCCTGATCGCTTCGCGCAACATCCCGATATTCGGAATGATCGCGGCGCCGATTCTGGCGCTGGCCGTAACCGAGTGGATCCGGTCGCTCGAAGATGCGCCGGTATCGGCGTGGCTGCGCGGCCTGGCGCGGGCGCTACGCAATATGGGCGATTCGATCGGCGCCATGGAAGGCCAATGGCGCACGCACCTGGTGAGCGCGGGGGCGCTGGCCCTGATCGCCGCCATCCTGTACGCCCCGTCGCCGCCCGCGAACTTCCGGGCGCGGTTCGATGGCAAGGAATTTCCGGCGAAGGCGCTGGCCAGCCTGGGCGCTTCGGCTTCCCAGAGCCGCATCTTCACCTACGACCAGTGGGGCGATTTTCTGATCTACAACCTGTATCCGAAGAACCAGGTGTTTATCGACGGCCGCAGCGATTTCTACGGCTCGAAATTCGTGCAAAAGTACCTGGATATCGTGAATGTCAAGTTTAACTGGCAGCAGGATTTGAACGAGTACGGCGTGGACACCGTGCTGCTATCGACGGATGCGCCGCTGGCCGGCGCACTCAAGGAATCGAGCCGTTGGCATGTCGTTTACGACGACGGCGATGCCATCATTTTCCGGACGGGCGCCCGTCCGGAAGGCCCGCAAGTTTCCGCCGCCATCCGCGACGGGAAAGATCGTGATCGCAAGATCACGAATACCCAAACCAGTGATCGGACGATCACCAAAACCAAAACTTAGGAGAAGACAACAAAATGACGATGTTATTGCGCAACCTGTGGAATGACGATCAAGGCCAGGACCTGATCGAGTATACGCTGCTCATGGCCTTCGTGGCCCTGGCATCGGCCGCCCTCTTCATCAGCTCGGGCACCAGTGTCAGCAAGATCTGGAGCACCACCAACTCCCAGCTCTCCGCTGCGGCCACTACCGCCGCGAGCTAGCTTCAACCGCGCCTGGGGCGCCTTTACCGGGGCGCTCCGGGCGTTTGGAAAACGAAACGGTAGACGCGGCTGTGAGCATCCGCGCCAAAAATGTTGTGGGACAAGAATTGAGGAAATGGAATGAACCAACGATTCATCTCGGTATTGGTCTTCGCTTTTGTAGTAGCCGGCTGCGCCAGTCTACTGCTCTACCGGCTCACCATGAGCCATTCGAGCGCCCAGGCGGCGCCCACGACGACCAAAGCGCTGGTGGCGTCGCGCAATCTGGAGCTGGGCGCGATCATCAAGGACTCGGACGTGAAAGACGTCCCCTGGCTGGGCTCGCTGCCCACCAATGCCGTGCTGAAGCGCGAAGACATCATTGGACGGGGCGTGACCACCACCATCTACGACGGCGAGCCCATCGTAGAGAATCGTCTGGCGCCTAAGGGCGCGGGCGGCGGCTTGGCGGCCATGATTCCGTCGGGCATGCGCGCGGTCGCGGTGCGCGTGAACGATGTCGTCGGCGTGGCGGGATTCGTGGTTCCGGGCATGCGCGTGGACGTGCTGATCTCCGGCAATCCGCCGGGCCCCAACACGGCCGGCAGCCAGACCCGCACGCTGCTGCAGAATATCGAAGTGCTGTCCGCCGGACAGGACTTCAAGAAAGACAACGAGGGCAAGCCGCAAGGCGTAGGCGTGGTGAACCTGCTGGTGACGCCGGAACAGGCCGAGATGCTCAGCCTGGCGAGCAACCAGACCACCATCCAACTGGTGCTAAGGAATCCCCTCGACACGCAGGTGGCCAAGACACCCGGAACGGCGGTGCTGGAGTTGTTCGCCCTCAACGGACCCAAGAAGCGCGCCGATCCGCAGAAAGTTTATGTGAGGATGCCGGCGAAGCCGCTCCCCGCTCCGCCGCCGGTGGAAATGAAACCGGCGCCGCCGGCCAGGCAGACGTTTGTGATGGAAGTGATCAACGGCAATAAGAAGAGCGAAACGAAATTCGATACGACCCCGGAGGTCAAATAACGTGTCACGCGAACGCATATTCAATCGGCTGGCCGCCGCAGCCGCGCTATGGGCCATGGCCGTCCTGCCCGTAGCGGTCTCCGCGGCCGAACTGCAAACTCAAAACGCACCGTTGGTAGTGACCGTCGGCAAATCTCTGGTGCTCGACAACGCCATGAACATCCAGCGCATCTCGCTGGCGAATGGCGACCTGGCGGAAGCCGTGGCTGTCAATCCGCGCGAAGTACTGATTAACGGAAAAGCGCCGGGCGAGACTTCCCTGGTGATCTGGCAGCAAGGCGGACCGCGCCTGTTGTTCGACCTCACCGTACGCGCCAGCAACAGCCGCCTGGATAATGTCCGCGGCCAACTCGCCAAGGAATTGCCGGGAGAGGATATCAGCGTCTACGTGGAAGGCGAAAGCGTGTTCTTACACGGCACGGCCAAGAATATCATCGACGCCGATCGGGCTACCCTCATTGCGGCCACGCTGGGAAAAGTGGTCAACCTCTTGCACGTGGTCACTCCGGTCGAAGAGCCGCAGATCCTTTTGAAGGTGCGTTTCGCCGATGTCGACCGTAGCGTCAGTTCGCAGTTGGGCTTCAATCTATTCAGCCTGGGCGCAGCCAATACGGTGGGTGGTACCACCACACAGCAGTTTACGCCGCCCCTGGTGCAGACCTCGGGGGCGGGCCAAGCCGTTACGGCCACGGTGGCGAACGCGTTGAACCTTTTCCTGTTCCGGCCGGACCTGAACCTGGGCGCGACCATCGAGGCGCTGGAATCGAAGAACCTGCTGCAGATCCTGGCTGAGCCGAACGTGCTGGCGATGAACGGCAAACAGGCCAGTTTCATCTCCGGTGGTGAGTTTCCCGTGCCGGTAGTGCAAGGCGGCGCCAACGTGGGCGCAGTAACTATCCAGTTCCGGGAATTCGGCGTAAAACTGAACTTCCTGCCCACCATTACGCCGCGCGGCACCATCCGCCTGGTGGTGGCGCCGGAAGTCAGTTCGCTCGATTACGCCAACGGCGTGGTCCTAAGCGGATTCACCGTACCGGCCATCGACACGCGTAAAGTGCAGACCGAGATCGAGTTGGAGAACGGGCAGAGCTTCGCGATCGCCGGGCTGCTGGACAACCGCTTTAACGAAACCATCGACAAGATTCCGGGGCTCGGAAACATTCCGCTGCTCGGGAAGCTGTTCCAGAGCCGGGTGCTCTCGAAGAGCAACTCGGAACTGCTGATCATGGTCACGCCGGAGTTGGTGCGTCCCGTGCCGGCCGGCCAGGCGCGTCCTGAAGTGCCGATGCCGAAGCCGTTTATCAAAGACACCATGAAGGAAGCGCCGCGCAATCCGGGGCTGGACGTCACTGGACCGGTGCCGGTGAAACCCGAACGCGAGACGATTCCGCTGGAGGAATTGCAAAAGATGCAGCAGAAGGAGCAGGGTCCGGTGCCCGGGACAGGGCAGCCCACGCTGCTGCTTCCGCTGATGATGAATCCGGCCGGCGGGCAAGCCGCGCCGGGTGGTACGCCGGCGCCCACGACCGGCACTGGGACGGGCTCCGGCGCCAGCGCGCCTCCTGCCGCGGGAACAGGCACAGGGCAATAACACAATGTATTCGCTAACACTAGGCCTGGCGATCGAAAGCAAGCAGCTCTGGGATGAAGTACAGTCCTGCCTGCCGGCTTTGCCTTTGCGCACAGTCATCGAGCACCGGGACATGTCCACCATGGGAACTTTCCTGGAGCGGCTGGAACGGCTGCGCCCGGAAGTCGTGCTCCTGGACGTCGTGTTGGCGAAGGAGCCGCTGGGCGAACTGGTGCCCATGATCCGGGCCAAGGCGCCGGAGGCCACCATCGTGGCCCTCCACACGACCGCCGATCCGGATGCGATCCTGAGCGCCATGCGCGCCGGGGTCAACGAGTATGTCTATCCGCCGCTCGAAGGGGCCTTGCGCGGAGCGCTGGAACGGCGCTCCACCGACGGGCGCCGGCACAGCGGGATGCGTTGGGGCGGCCGCACCATTGGATTCTTCTCCTCCAAAGGTGGATGCGGCGCTACAACGGTAGTCTGCCATCTGGCCGTGGAGTTAGGACGCCATGGCCAGAAGGTCTTACTGGCGGATCTGGACCTGGACGCCGGGCTCATTGGTTTTCTGACCAAAGCCAAGCCCGGCTACTCCATTCTGGACGCCGTCAACAATCTGCACCGAATGGACGTGAGTTATTGGAAGGCGCTGGTCTCGAACGGGATTCCAGGCGTCGAAATCATTGCGGCCCCGGCCGCCACGGCGGACAAAACTTATCCGCGGCAGGAGCAGTTGCGGCAACTGTTCAGCTTTCTGCGGTCCTGCTACGACTTTACGCTGATCGATCTGGGCCGCAGCCTGACGCGCGTCGGCGTGGCCGCCCTGGAAGAAATGGACGAAGCCTACCTGGTGAGCACGCTGGAAGTCCCGGCGCTGCACCAGGCCAAGCAGGTACTGCAAATCCTGATGGACGCGGGCTATGGCAAGGACCGGCTGAAGCTGATCCTGAACCGTGTGCCGAAGCGTTCGGAGCTGGCGCCCGGCGAGATCGAGAAGATCCTGGGATTGCCGGTTTATGCGGTGCTGCCCAGTAGCTATCCGGAATTGCACGAGTGCTACTCGCTCGGCAAGCTGCTGCCGGAGCGGAGTTTCCTGGGGAAACAGATCCGCGATCTGGCGATGCGCATGGCGGGCCTGGACGACCAGCCGGCGGCGAAGAAGAAGTTTGGTGGATTGTTCGGCTAAAAAGGTGACGGGTCATGGGTGACAGGTGTTGGGTGACAAACCCATAACCCAGAACCTACAACCTGGCAGTCAATTGCGAACGAGGGTGAAAAGTGGCAACTACCATAAACGGGTCGCTATCGAAAAACGGTGAGAAGGAAGCGGGCTGGGTCAGCCGGCTCTTTACGCAGGATCGCGCCGCTCTGGAACACCAGGAGCTGAAGTTCGCGATCCACCGCAAGCTGCTGGACCGCATCAACCTGGAAGCGCTGGCGACGCTGGGCGGCGAGCGCGTACGCACCGAGGTGCGCGGCGCCGTGGCCAAACTGCTCGACGAAGAGAAGACGCCCCTCAGCCTGCTCGAAAAAGAGCGGGTGGTGGAGGAGGTGCTGGACGAAGTATTCGGACTGGGCCCCCTGGAGCCGCTCCTGCAGGATCCCACCATCTCCGATATCCTGGTCACCACGCCGCGCCTGGTTTACGTCGAGCGGAACGGCAAGCTGTTCCGTACGCCGGTGGAATTCAAGGACAACGCGCACCTGCTGCGCATCATCGAAAAGATCGTATCGCAGAGTGGGGCGGCGCGTGGACGAATCCTCGCCGCTGGTGGACGCGCGGCTGCCCGACGGATCCCGCGTCAACGCAGCCATTCCGCCGGTAGCGGTGGACGGACCCCTGCTTTCCATCCGGCGATTCGGGAAAAGCCTGATGCACGGCAAGGACCTGGTGACCCGGCTGACGCTCACCGAGGGCATGCTCGAGCTGCTGCGCGCGGCGGTGCGGTCGCGCTTGAACATCCTGATCTGCGGCGGCACCGGCGCCGGTAAGACGACGCTGCTGAACGTGCTCTCCAGTTACATTCCGGAAGACGAGCGCATCGTCACCATTGAAGACGCGGCCGAGCTGCGGTTGCAGCAGACCCACGTGGCGCGCATGGAAACCCGCCCGCCAAACGTGGAAGGCCAGGGCGCGATCCGCATTCGCGATTTGGTCATCAACGCCCTCCGTATGCGTCCCGACCGCATCATCGTCGGCGAGGTTCGCGGCGAGGAAGCGCTGGATATGTTACAGGCCATGAACACGGGTCACGACGGCTCGCTGACCACCATCCACTCCAACAACCCGCGTGACGGCATGTCGCGCCTGGAAGTGATGGTCGGCATGGGCAACTCCAATATGGGCGTGCGCGCCATCCGGCAGCAGATATCCGCCGCGCTCGATCTGGTGGTTCAGGTTTCGCGTTTCAGCGATGGCACCCGCCGCGTCACCCACATGACCGAGGTTACCGGCATGGAAGTGGACACCATCACGCTACAGGATATTTTCCTGTTCGAGAAGACAGGCGTGGCCGAAGACGGCCGCGTCACCGGGCGTTTCCGCGCCACCGGCATCCGTCCGCGCGCTTATGAGCGCATCAAGGCCTGCGGCATCCAGTTGCCGACGTCGCTGTTCCAGACCGTAGTGGAGATCAATTAGCTCATGATATTCGTACTGTTTTTTCTGGTCTTCGCCTTGATCATGGCGATCGCCGTGTTCGGCTTTCTGTACCGCCAGCAGCACCGGCAGAAGGTCGTCAAGGACATGCTCCAAACCGTCGCCGGCACGCGCCCGATGCCGGTCACGAAGCTCCTGAAAGACATTACTCCGGAGACCAAAGGCTTTGAAAAGCTATTGAAGTCGTTCAATGTCGCCGACCACCTGCAAAGCTCCATCAAGCAGGCCGGGCTCACCTGGACGCCCTCGACCTTGTTCATGGCGACCGCGGGCGCGGCCGTGCCGGGTTTCCTGATCGGCTTGCGGTTTCCGTTCATTATCAATGAAGTCTTGACCTGCCTGGTGCTGGCCGGAGTCACCGCATCGCTGCCTTACATGTACTTGCGCACCAAGCGGCGCAAGCGGATGGCGGCGCTCGAAGAGCAGTTCCCCGAGGCGCTGGACTTCATGGCCCGCTCGGTGCGCGCCGGACATGCCTTCATGATCAGTCTTTCCATGGTCGGCGAGCACGTACCGGAGCCCTTGTCTACCGAACTGCGCACGGTATTCAACGAAGTCAATCTGGGTGCGCCGATCGGCACGGCCCTGGAGAATCTGACCATACGGGTGCCGCTGCTGGACTTCAAGTTTTTTACTTCGACGGTCATGTTGCAACGCCAGACGGGCGGCAACCTGAACGAAATTCTGGGCCGCCTGGCGCATGTCATCCGGGAGCGCTTCCGGTTGAAAGGCGAAGTTAAAGCGGCCAGCGCGCACGGCCGGTTGACCGCCGGAATTCTGACCCTTCTGCCGCTCCTCACGGGCTTGGCCCTGTTGGCCGTGGCGCCCGGTTATCTGCAAGGGATGGCGAAGGACCCGGATGGGAAATACATGATCGTGGGCGCCGGCGTCGCCGTACTGATGGGAAATTATTTCATCCGCCGCATCATCAAGATTAAGGTATAACGATGTCAATATACGTAGTCATCGCGTTCTTCATGGTGCTGATGGTGGCCATCGCGGCCTTCGGCTATCAGCGCTACGCCCGCCCGGGCCAGGTGTACGAGAGACTCGGCGAGCCGGTGATCGAAGCCCCCACGGCGGGTTCGCCGGAGGACGCCGAAGCGCGCAAACCGCGCGAGTTTAAGCTCATTCAGCGGGTCGGCGAGCTGCTGCCGATATCTCCGGATGAAAGTTCGGTGACCCAGCAGATGTTGACGCACGCCGGCTACCGCTCGGATAACGCCGTCAAAATCTATTACGGCATCCGGTTGATGAGCACCGTAATGATGGCGCTGGTGGGCCTGACGTTTCGCAACTCGTTGAGCAGCGCGGCGTCGATGCATATCATCTTCCCGCTGGCCATGGGCCTGGGCGGATTTATCCTGCCCAACTTTATCCTGGAAAAGCGCATCAAGAAACGCCTGGAGATCCTGCGCCTGGCGCTGCCCGACGCTTTGGACCTGATGGTGATCGCGGTGGAAGCCGGGCTCGGCCTGGATCAGGCGATCCAGTATGTCGGCACGGAACTGCGCAACGCGCATAGAGAGCTGACCGAAGAATTCATGTTGACGAATCTGGAGATCCGGGCCGGAAAGCGGCGCGGAGACGCGCTGAAGAACCTCGGCGAGCGCGCCGGAGAGCCGGAATTGCGCAAGCTTACGGCGATTCTGATTCAGAACGACCGGTTCGGTACGAGTATCGCGGAGTCTTTGCGGCAACATTCCGATCACTTGCGGGTGCGCCGCCGCCAGGAAGCCGAAGAACGCGCGGCCAAGGTGGGTGTGAAACTGGTGTTCCCCATCTTCTTCTTCATCCTGCCGGCCATGATGCTGGTGTGCGCCGGGCCCGCCGTGCTGGGCGTGGTGAAGTATCTGTTGCCGCTGATGAAGGGCTTCTAAGGAAGCCAACGGTTTTGGAACGATTTTGGAGCAGAAAATAACTCTCTAAGAAAGGAGATTAGATCATGTCTGGCACAATTATGCAGGTTCTGATCTGGGTTGCGGCAGGTGTAGTATTGTTGCTGCTCATGCAGCGCCGCCGGCGCCGCAAAGTGACGCGGTAGTTTGTAGGTCCTCTGTGTGTATTTGCTGGCTCGCAAGCATTCTGGCGCGGGGCTGCGCTCACCCGAAGCGCCCCCGCGCTCTTTCAATGTTTCGCGGTCAACTTTTGGGAAGGATTACCGGTTTTGGAAATCGATAACGGCGCGCTGGAGAATATCCGCGCGGCGCAAAATCCGGATGGTGGATGGCCGTATCACAAAGGCGGCTCGTGGACCGAACCGACGGTCTATGCGCTGCTGGCGTACCAGGCCGCCCGGACCACGGCGCCGCGGAGCGCGGGCGCGCTTGCCTGGCTGGGCGCGGCGCAGCAGAACGACGGCGGATGGAGACCGCGTCCCTCGGTGGATCAGAGCACGTGGGTGACGGCCCTGGCCGCCATGTTACCGCCCGAAACGATCGGCGCGCAAAGGCACGCGCGCGCCGTCGAATGGCTGCTGCATCAGAGCGGGATGGAGTCGTCGCCGCTCTTCCGTCTGAGTTCCCTTCTGCGCGACGGCAAGCTGCCCGAAGGCTCGGACGTAAGCGGCTGGCCCTGGTACCCGGGAACCGCGGCCTGGGCCACCCCTACATGCCTCGGAATTCTGGCCTTGAAGAAGTGCTACTGGCGGCGGCCCTCCACCGCGTTGCGGGAGCGGATCGAGAAAGCGCAGGCATTCCTGCTCTCGCGCCGCTGCGCCGATGGCGGGTGGAATCACGGCTCGGCGCGCTCGCTTGGATACAACTCGGATTCTTATCCCGAGACCACCGGGCAAGCCTTGCTGGCGCTGGCGGGTACGGATGCGGGCAAGCTGCAGAATAGCTTCGGCCTGGCGCAACGGTTTTTACGGGAGCAACGGTCCTCGGGCGGAGCCGCCTGGTTACGGCTCGGGTTGCTGGCTCACCAACAAACTCCGGCCGGGGCTCCCCTTTTTATCATGCCCTGCCGCACGCTGCCCGATACCGCGCTAACGATTATGGCGGCGGCCGCGGAGCAGGGCTACAACGTATTTCTGGAATAGCGGAGAGCTGATCACGGCATGAGACGACGGGACTTCATACTCGGATCCGCCACGGCACTGGGCCTCGCCGGCTGCAATCGGACGGCCGCGCCCCCGCGTTCTCCCGCGATAGTCAACGTGACGCGCGCGGCCGCCTATTCGCAGGATCTCTACGACACCATGCGCCGCGTGCTGGCCGAGCACAAGCTCGACGTGCGCGGCCGGCGCGTGGTGCTGAAACCCAACCTGGTGGAGTTCGAGCCCGAGAGCGCCATCAACACCCATCCCCTGCTGGTGCATGCCACGCTCGAGGCTTTCCGGGAATTGGGCGCATCGGTGGCTATTGCGGAAGGGCCCGGCCATCGCCGCTGCACGCTCGACCTGGCGGATGCCGCAGGCTATTTCCAGACGATCCCGGGTTTTGAAGACCTGTTTACCGACCTGAACCTGGATGAAGTGTCGCGCGTGCGGCTGCCGCATCCGGTTTCGCGGCTCAGCTCGCTGTATCTGCCGCACACCATTCTGGGGAGCGACCTGCTGGTCTCCATGCCCAAGATGAAGACCCATCATTGGGCCGGCGCCACGCTTTCCATGAAGAACCTGTTTGGGATCGTGCCCGGCGGCGTGTATGGATGGCCCAAGAACGTGCTGCACTGGGCCGGCATCCACCAAAGCATCGCGGATCTGCATTCGCTGTTCCCCAAGCATTTCGCAATCGTGGACGGCATCGTGGGGATGGACGGGAACGGGCCGATTCAAGGCCGTCCCAAGCCGGTGGGCGTGATCGTATCGGGACATGATCCGGTAGCGGTGGACGCCACCTGCTGCCGGATCATGCAGATTGAGCCGTCGCGCGTGGCGTACCTGACTCTGGCGGGGGGCTTAGAAGGAATTGCGGAGAAAAACATCCAGCAAATAGGAGAAACGCCCGATTCCGTAGCGACGCGCTTCGAATTGATAATGGAGATGCGAGAGCTTCGGAGAGAGCGGGCGTGATGTCGAGCCGGAATGCGGCACGCAGCGTGTTGTGTGTCGCGGTTGTATCGTTGTTGCTGCTGGTCCCTTGTTTCTGGCAGCCGCGGATCCAGGCGGGCGATCTTTCGAGCCACATTTACAACGCCTGGCTGGCGCAGTTGATCGAACGCGGGCAGGCGCCAGGGCTGACGCTGGCGAAGCAGTCCAATAACGTTTTATTCGACTTGATCTTGAGCGGGCTCATGCGCCCCTTCGGCGCGGCGGCCGCGCAGCGGATTGCGGTATCGGGCGCGGTGCTGGTGTTCTTTTGGAGCGCGTTCGCATATGTTTGGTCGAGTTCGCGGCGTCAGCCCCGCCGCGCGCCCTGGCAAATAGCGCCCTGCCTGGCGATGTTGGCGTACGGCTGGGTTTTTCACATGGGCCTGTTCAACTTCTATATCTCGTTGGGCCTGTGTTTCGCGGCACTGGCGCTGGCACAGATGGGGAAGCGGCGGATGCGGGCGGCGGCCTTGCCGCTGGCGCTCGCCTACGTGGCGCACCCGCTGCCGGTGGCGTGGGCGGTGGGCATGCTGGTCTACGGCCGCATCGCGCGCAGCCTGGCGCCGCGTCACAGACCCCGCCTGCTGATCGGCGCGCTGGCCGCATTGGCGGCGGCGGCAGCCCTTTTGGGCGCGTTATTCGAAACCCGCCGGGAAGCCGACCAGTTCATGGCCATGACCGGGGTGGATCAGGTCTGGATTTACGAAAGATACTATATAGCCATTTCTGTGGCTATTTTGGCGGTCTGGGTGTTATGCTTCCAGCGCGTGCTTGAAACGCGCGGAGTGGCGCGCACCATGTTGGATGTCCGTTTTCAGTTATTGGCGTTAAGCGCGGCCTCGGTAGTGCTCCTGCCCACTGGTGTCCTACTGCCCGGTTACCATTCGGGCCTGGACTTCGTGTCTGAGCGTATGTCGCTGGCCGGCGGCGTGTTGGTCTGTGCCCTACTGGCATCGGTACGGCTGCCCAGACCGCTGGTGGGAGCCACGGTGGTTATTGCGCCGACGTTCTTCGGGCTGTCCTACACCGATGAGCGCGCGTTGAACGCGGTGGAATCGCAGATGGAGCTGGTAGTGGCGCAACTGCCGCCTGGGCAACGGGTGGTGAGCGCGCTGGCGGATCCCAAGAGCCGCGTCAATCCGCTGGCGCATTTGCTGGACAGGATTTGCGTGGGCCGGTGTTACAGCTATGCGAACTATGAGCCCTCGACGGCCCAGTTCCGGGTGCGCGCGGAACAGGAGAATCCGATCGTGGTATCCAAGTTCGATGAATCCCTGGGCATCCAGACGGGCGGGTATGTGGTGAAGCCGCGGGATCTGCCGTTGTACGACGTCGACCTGTGCCAGCCGGGCAGTCCACGGATCTGCGTGGCGCCGTTGCCCGCCGGCGCAACGCTACACAATACGGGTCTGCGAGTAAACCCGACTCTGGGAGGAGGATAAAACACCATGAGTGAAGGTAATGCGGCCGAGTGCATGGTCACCTACGATGCGCCGGTCCTGAATTTGGAAAGCAAAGGCCGCAAGTTGATGCTGCGGCTGAAGAAGATCCCGTGGGCCCGCGTCATCGTGGATACACTTCTGGTGCTGGGCATCGTGCTGGCTTCCTCGAGCTTCCTATCCGTGCGGTAGCGGCCGCCGGCGGATTGGCCGGAGAAATGCTCGCCGGTGCGGCGAGGATTTCCCGATGTTAGCCATAACATTGCGGCATCGCCCTTCACGCACTACCTCGTCTGAGTCCAAACGCCTCACCGGCGCGGCACGAATCATCCTGCGGCTCTCGGTTCTCGCATGGCTGGTTCCTCCGGCTTTAGGCCAGGCTCCCCAAATCACGTCGGCCGGGGTGGTGAATGCGGCATCCTACGCACCGTCCAGACTCCCCTGCCCCCCCAACTGGCCGGAACGTCGGTCACCGTGGATGGACTTCAGGCACCCGCGGGATCCTATGACTATGGAAGTATCGCCCGGCCCGAACCATGTGACTTCCCTGGCGGCGCCGGGAATTACGGAAGGAATCCAGATTTCCTGGACCTATCGGTATATCTTCGGCTCGATCAATCCTGGGCCGTAAGCGCGACCAGGGAGTCGGACCGGCCGGGTGCGGCGGCCGGGGCATCCGCCGCCTTTTTCCCAAGCACGGCTTGAATCAGCTCATAGATCGCCACACCGCCGAATACCGCGCCGAACGAGAGCAACGGAGTGTAGAGGGCGCCCCAGTAGAGATTCACGAAGTGGCCGACTACAGAGAAGGCGGCCAGATAGAGGCCCACGGTCAATCCCACGCGCCGCCCGATAGGTTGGGTCCATCCGGCTAAGCCCAGGACAGACACGGGAAGATAAACGGCGGTGACCCACGGCGGCAGGATCATCAACCAGCCCACACAACTGGCGCGCAGCAGGAAGGCGACGCCTCCAAACTGCATCCATCCGGCGGGATTCGCCAGATCGGCGGGCGTCAACAGTGAGCCGACCTTCAGGACGTGCGCCGCGAAATAGACGGCGTAGGCCGCGATCCCGATGGTTAGCGCCACTACTTCCGGGCGCTTCTTTTCCCTCCAGGCGAGCCACAGACAGACCAGCACGTAAGGTAAAGCCAACTCGCGGAAGAAGAGCGCCAGCAGAGCGAAACCGATGCCCGCCTTGCGCAGGCCCATGGCATAAGCGCCCACCGAAACGGCGATCAATACGCCCGCCCAGACCTCCGCGAAGAAGACTCCTTCCGCGCTGAAACACATCAGCAGCGGGTCCAAACATCAGCAATGCCTGAACGGCAGCCAGGACCGCGAATTCCGCCTGGGTCATGATGGCGAACGACAGCAACAGGGCCAGTAAGCCCAGGCCCGCAAGGATGACGCGCGACCAGATCAAATCGGGCAGGAGCGCCACCAGCGTCAGATGCAGCGGCGTGCGCCAGTTCAGGACCGAACGGGTGGGCCGGCGCGCGGACCGCAGAACGCCGCCCAACGCGCTGTAGTAGTTCTCGCCGTTGTGGACGCGCTGGACCGTGTGCTTGTAGAGCGCCAGGTCGGCGGTATCGGCTTTCGCGGCATCGTAAGATTGCGGAATGAGGGTTTGCCTGGGCGCAATCGCCAGGGTGCACGCAATGGATGCTCCGAGGCAAAGCAGGACAAGCGCCGACTGCTTCCGGGTGAGCGCGGCGAAGCGGGTTAGACCGTTTCCCATTTCTCCAGCCTTTTGGGCGACTCGGCGGCAAAGCGGTGCTTCCACAGCAGCCGCAGCGTAGCCTTGATGGTCTTCATGGCGGGCAGTTTGCTCGGACCCTTCTTCAGGTCGTAACGCAAGACCAGGGGAACCTCTCCGAACATCACGGGCAGCTTGCGCATCTTCAGCAGGATGTCGATGGTGCACTGGAATCCAGTCTGATCGACAAAGCGCGGCCCATACACCTGGTAGGCGAGCTGCAGGGCTTCGCCGGAGAAGGCGCGGTAACCGCTGGTGTAATCGCGCACGCCGGGAGTGGGAAAGAGAGTCTTAGCGATGGCCGCGGCCACGTAGCTTAACAGACAACGGCGCAGGGAGAGCCCGCGGAGGCGCGCCGTCGGCTGGTATCGCGAAGCGATGACCACGTCATAACCCTCGCGAACGGCGCGGAACATGCGCGGAATCAGGCCCGGCGGGTGCGATTCGTCGGCATCCATCGTCACCACCACATCGCCGGCATTCGCCATTCTAGCCGCGGCGGCCAGCCCGTCGGCCAGCGCGCGTCCCAGGCCTTGATTCACGGTGTGGCGGATCAGCGTAAGAGGCAGCGCATCCCGGAAGGCTTCGGCAATCTCCCAGGTGCGATCGGAACTGCCGTCGTCCACCACGATCACTTCGAAGGAAAGCGCGGTTTCACGGGACTGTTCCAGAATCTTGCGGAGCAGGCCGCCCAGGTTCTGCTCCTCGTTGTAAGCGGCCAGGACGACGATGATGCGCGAAACCCCGGTGAACAGGGGCTCGGCAGGCGCGAGTAGGTCCGGAGTCTCCAGTAACACAGATACACTTTACACCTACCCTCCGGCGCGGCATAAGTTACCCTTTGTTAGCAGCTCTAGCGGGACTTAAAAGTCGCGCCGGCACGCTGAAGCGTGCGCCACGGGCAAGCGGCCAGTCATCACCAGATAAGTCCAAACTCCCTTACAATCCGAACACGAATGGCTTACCGTGATCCAGGCGTCAGCGAACCACCCCATTAACAAAGGAGAGTATGCGTAGGACCGCCGCACCCGGATAATAGTGCAGTGTGGCATTTAACCTGCGTGATCGGGGCCTGCGTGTGCCTGTGGATCGGCTTCAGCCTGGTCGAACGCGGCGGCGACTTTAGCCAGTTCTATTCGGCGTCGCAGCTGGCCGGGTCCGGCCATATTTACGATTTTGACAGCATCCGGGAACTGGAATTGCGCAATGGCACGAATCCTATTCCGTTTGGCAGGCTGCCGGTATATGGCGTGCTAATGAAGCCGTTGACGCTCCTGCCTTATAGCTGCGCGCGGTGGGCCTGGCTGCTAGTGAACTTAGCGGCCCTAGTTGGATTTGCGACGCTGTGGCCAATGCGCAGCCGGCGAGATGCCATCATGATGCTGTGCTGGTCGTGCCCGGCGGCTATTCTGTTGTCGACGGGCCAGGACACCGGGCTCTTTTTGTTTTTTGTGACCGTAGGGCTGCGGCTGCTGCAGTCTAACCGCGACTTCGCGGCGGGACTGGTCTTCTCCCTGTGCGCCGCCAAATTCCATCTTGCGCTGGGGATTCCCATCTTCCTGCTGGCGCGGAGGAGATGGGGCGCGCTGGGCGGCGGTTTGGCGGGCGGAGTGGTCCAGTTGGCGATCTCTTTTGCCGCGGAAGGGCGCGATTGGCCGGTGCGATTGTGGCACCTTTCAGCGACTTCCGATTTCAGCCCGGCGACTTCGAAGATGCCGAATCTATTGGGTCTCACGCACGGGCTGCCATATGGCGGTGTGATAGAGGCCGGGTTGGCCTTGCTGGCGCTGGCCGCGGTTTGGATCATCGCACGGCGGTCGGCGCTGACGATCGGCGCCACTGCGGCGGTGACGGCGGGATTGCTGGTCAGTCATCATGCGTATGTATACGACGCCGTGCTGGTACTGCCGGCGGTCGCCATGGCGCTGCGACTGAAGGCTCCCCGGGTGCTGCGGTATGCGGCGCTGGCGCTGTGCGTGCCGATTCCGTACCTGCTCCTGATGAAGGAGCACGGAGTGTGGGTGGCGGCGCAAATCGGCATTAATGGCTTCGGCCTGATCCTGCTCGGGCTGCTGGCGCTGCACGGCCTGCGCGCCCCGGCTGCTAAACTCCAAACACAAACGGCTTGCCATGTTCCAGCCGCAGGTATCTGACTTCGGGCGCGCGCAGGGTGAGAGAAGCGCGGAACTGGCCGGGATCGACCGAGTTATCCGGGAACATATCGTAGTGGCAGGGGATGGCGGCCTTGGGCTGGATCTGGGCGGCCAATTGCGCGGCCTCGTAGTGGGAGAGGTTGTTGAATCCGCCGTTGATGCAGGTGATCATCAAGTCAGGGTGATGTTTGCCGGCCGAGGCGAGCAATTCGGTGTAGTCCGTGTCGCCGGTCATATAAACGCGCGGACCCTTGCCGAACTGGAAGACGAAGCCCATGTGATTCAGATCGGTGGCGTCGGTGGGCAGGGCGAACGTACCGTGAATCACGACGTCGCGGAACTCCAACTCGCAGGAAGGCCAGGCGGGCACGATCCGCCCGCTTTCCACGCCTTGCGCCTGAAACACCTCGCAACTGGGATGCGGGCCGATGAACTGGGTGGTGTCTTTGTGGCGCAGGCGCTCGATGGTCAGCGGGTCGGTATGGTCCTGGTGGTTATGCGTGCAGGCGAAGAGATCGACATTCAACTCCTCGGGCGGAAGCAGGATGGGAACCTGGCGGTCGAGGTTGATGCCGGAATCGCCATAAGCGTCGTGGCAGGAATTAGTGAGATAGAGGTCGGTCGAAAGCAGCGTCCCTTCGGCGGTTTTGAAGATGAATCCGTTCTGGCCCAGCCACCAGATGGCCACGGTGTTGCGCGAAACGGGGAAGGCGCGGATCTCCTGCATGAGGCCCATGAGGCTCATTGTGTCAAGCGGCGGGGACGCTTGCAAACGGGCAAAAGTTGAGCCAAATTGAGAGCATGCCGATACCGGTGGATTTCCTGCGCGCGGTGTTGGGGCTGTTTTGCCTCTTCTTCGCGCATTTTTTGGGGCGGTCGATGGTGCGCGTGCGGCGCGGCCAGAATCCGCGCAGTCTTTATGGCTGGCTCATCCGGCTGGCGATTGCGGCCGGCGTCCTGTTGTGGCACCGCGGACTGGACGGCGTGGCGATCGCGGCGCTGACCCTGTCGGCGGCGTCGCTGGTGGTGGGCGCCTGGGAGGAGCAACGGCCCAAGAAGCAGGAGGAAGATTTGACCAGGGAGATCTTTGGGGAGCTGGATCGTTAACTCCATGCTTTCGTCATGATTCGTCATGATTCGTCATGGGCCGGTGTGACTCGTTTCTCGCCAAAACCTGGACTTGCGCCGGTTTCTCAGAAACGCGTGACTTCGGTGAAATGAAAGTCCCGGACTTTCATGGCGGGCACCACCATGTCGATGGCTTCTTCGCCCGACGCGCGCACCGCGGGCGACAAGGCTTCGACGCTCGAGAGCATTTCCGGCAGCGCCTGGTTGAAGCGGAAATTGCGGGCGCCGCGCACCACGCGGCCATCCTCGATCAGGAAGGTTCCGTCGCGAGTCATGCCGGTCATGATCTTCTCGTAGGGATCCACTTCGCGGATGTACCACAGGCGCGTGACCAGAATGCCGCGCGCTGTGGAAGCGATCATCTCTTCGAGGGGCGTTGCGCCCCCCGCGATGACGATGTTCATGGGCGCTTCGCCGTACTCGTTGGGCAGGGGGAAGCCATGGCCGGTCGCCGGCACTCCGGCGGCGTGCGCGGCCTGGCGGCACCAGGCAACTTCGCCGACCACTCCCCGATCGACCAGGGTCAGGGTGCGCCGCGGAAGGCCTTCGCCATCGAAGGGCGCGCCGGCTTGCAGCGGGTCATAGGCATCGTCGTAGATGGTGATGTTTTCGCCGAAAAGCTTTTGGCCGATGCGGTCGCGCAGGAAACTGCGGCCGTCCGCGATAGCGGTGGCACTGAAGTCGGCGAACATCTGGCCGGCGAGGTCCAGCACGGCGGCCGGCTCCAGGATCACGGTGTATGCGCCGGGCGGGAGCTCGATCGGGTCGCGCGAGAAGTGCGCCTTGGCGGCAGCGCTGCGCGCCATGGCGGCGGGGTCCAGATCGCGATGCGAGCAGGCGCTGCCTTTCGCCCAACCAGAGCTGTCGGGCGCGATGGCGGTGATGGAGAATTGCGCCATCGTCTCAGGGTAATAGGCGAAAACGCCGCGCGAGTTCGCGAGCGCCATCACACTTTCGGAGGTGGCGTAGATGCCCGCCGCGGTCTGTCCGGCGGATTCCACGATGCCAATGGCTTCGGCTACGGCCTGCGCGCGACCGGTGGGAGTGACAGATGCGGTGGAGGCGTGCCAGCGGTTGACGGCGGGCGGCGTGGCGGGATCGGCGAGCGGCAGGAGCGCCGGATCCGGTTCCTGCAATTTTGTCAGAGCGACGGCCTCATCGACGACCCTGCGGATGGAAGCATCGTCCAGCAGGTTGGTGGTGGCGCGCGCGGTGCGCCCGTCGATCTGCACGCGCACGGAAAGATTGCCGCTGCGCTCCGCCACATTCTGATGGATGGCGTTGTTGGCGAAGCGCGTCAGTGCGCTCGATCCGGCGGACAGGATCATCTCGGAATCCGCGGCCCCCAAGGCGCGCGCGGCGTCCGCAACCTGGTCGAAGATGGCCTGGCAGCGGGCGGGTTCAATCGGCATAGGCGCCTCCGACCTTGATGCGGCTGAACCGGGCCGGACTGGCGCCGTGACCGGTGCCCATGATCTGCTCGGGCTGGCCCTTGCCGCAGTTGGGGGTGCCCCACAGGGTCCAATGTTCCGGTCCGGCGATGGCTGCGCAGGCGTTCCAGAACTCCGTCGAGATGCCGCTGTAACTGGGATTCTTCAACATGCGGACGCGCTTGCCGCGGCGGATCTCCCATCCGATCTCGCAGCCGAACTGGAAGTTATAGCGCTTGTCGTCGATAGACCAGCTCCGGTTGGTCTCCATATAGATGGCATGCTCGACTCCGCCGAAGACTTCGTCGAGCGATTGCTCGCCGGGGAGCAGGCTGACGTTGGTCATGCGGATGAGCGGCATTCGCGACCAGCCATCCGCGCGCATGGTGCCGTTGGAGCGCGACTCGCCGACCGCCGCGGCCGTCTCGCGCGAGGTCATATAGCCCGTGAACAGGCCATTGCGGATGATGCCTGTGGATTGCGCGGGCACGCCCTCATCGTCGAAAGCGAAAGTGCCGAGGCCGGGACCATGTTCGGGGCGCGCGTCGCAAACCACGTTGACGATTTCGGAGCCGTAGCGCAGCCGGCGCAACTGATCGAGCGTGAGGAAGCTCATGCCCGCGTAGTTGGCCTCGCTGCCGAGCACCCGGTCAAGCTCGATGGGATGGCCGATCGACTCGTGGATCTGAAGTCCCAGTTGGGAGCTGTCGAGGATCAGATCGAACTCGCCCTCGGGGCACTGGTCCGCGCTATGCAGCGCCACGGCTTCTTCGGCGATGCGCGGGGCGTTGGCCACCAGGTCCCACTCGTCGACGAGTTCGTAGCCTTTGAGCTGATGCTGGCCGCCGAAGGAATTGGGATACGATCGCTTCTGGATTTCGCCATCCTTGTAGGCCGTCGCCGCGTAGCCGACGCCGCTGAGGTAGCGCGTCTGATCGATCAGGCTGCCGAGGGTGGAGGCGAAGACCTGGCGGCGGCGCTCGAAGGACATGCCGGCTTCGGCCAGGGTGACGCCGGGATTGCGGCGCAGTTCGCGATCGATATCGAGGAGCAGCGCGACATTGCGATCGACCGGAATGGAGAAGGGATCGATCTCGATAGGCGAGACCCAGGTGGCTTCATACCTGGCTTCGGGCGCGAGAGTCACGTCCTGTTTCTTGGCGAGGGCGCCGGAGCGCGCGATTTCGAGAGCCAGCGCGGCCGCGGCGTGGATGCCATCGCGGGTGAGTTCGTCGGTGGCGGCGAAGCCCCAGCAGCCATCGGCCAGGACGCGGATGGCGAGCCCCATGGAGATACCGCTGGAGACATGGCTGGTTTTGCCATTCTTGGTGGACACCTGGCGGTCGCGGATTTCCATGACGCGCGTGTCGGCGTAGGCGATGGCGGGGCCGCTGACGGCGTCAAGGGCCTGGAGGGCGAGCTGCTTCATAGATCCAGTTACCAGGGTACGCTATGGAGCCCGCGCTTGAAAAAGGGCACACTACCGATGCGATTCTCCACCGCGTAATGCAGCGAACGTGGCTACTGGCTCATTTGCCCGCCGCAGGCTCCTTGGAAGTTCACCAGCCACGTGGAGTTGCCGCCCGCCACGGGATCGTCCGCGGTTCCGTTCTGAACCATGAGCTGGGTTCCAGCCAGGTTCCACACCGGGAACATGGCGTCGGCAAACTGGGGCGTGTATTCGGGTGAGCCGGGCGTATTGAAGTAAGTCAGTTGCTGGACCCCGGTTCCATCCGAATTCATCAGGAACATTTCATTATGCAGATAGGTCCGGAACTGTCCCCATGGCAGCGTCCCGTACTGCGGGATGATGTTGGGAAACGGGAGGGACGAGATATATGCGATCTTCTGCCCATCCGGTGAAAACTCGGCGTGCTCTTCCCACGAGTACGGCGAATTGGTGAGGTCCGTGTAGTACCCGAAATTCGTGCCCCGGCACGAGACTGACGGTATACAGATCGACGCCGTAGGCATTCACGCCGGGCGTGTAGGATTGCACCAGAAGCTCAGTCCCATCCGGAGAGAATGCTTGCGGCTCGTAGAAAACATCGCCCGGCAGGGAGAGATCCGTTACGTTCGAGAAGCTGGGCACTCCGGTGGTGGCGTCGACCGAGAAGTTGGCAAGATACAGATGCCAGTAACCCTGCAGATTTGACGGATCGGGCGCCTGGTAAGTCTCCGAGAACATCACCGTGGTGCCATCCGGAGACCAGCGCGGATCGAGTTCGCCGTATGCTCCAGGATTGCCTTCCGGCGGGGCGGTGAAATTGGTCATTTGGTACCATTGGCTGCCATCCGGAGTGGTAACCCATAAGTTCCCGTAATACCCGTTGTTGCGTAGTATCTGCAGATTGGCGGCGCTGCTTTGGTTGATCACCGGGCCGTCGGCGCCTTCCACCCGTACCAGTATCCAGTCACCCTGGGGCCGCAAAATCGGTGTATTTTTGTAGCGGTCATTAGGCGGCGCGGGCGGGCTGGTGCAGGAAATGCACGTAGGGTTCTGCAAGCTTCCATCGGCGGCCACATTCGCGATGAACACCTGATCGACGTTGGCGCTGGTGGCCTGCTGGGTATACACTTTCTTGCCGTTTGCGGTAGGCCACATACTCGGCGGAAGAAGCGTGCCCGAACTCACCGGCGTTACGGAGGTCACGGTACATGCACCGGCGGGGGCGGACGTGAAGGTGTAGGGCGGATTTGTGAATTCCGTACATCCGGCGCAAGCCGGCGCCGCCGTGGCGAAGCCGAAACTCACGGTCAACACATTCGATACCACGCCTCCCACGGAGATACTCAAGTTAGCAATCCCGGTGCCCGCCAGGCTCTGCGGCAGCATGACGTTCACCTGGTCCAAACCCTGATAACCGGGAGCGGCTCCCGCATAAAAGGCGGGAAGGGTCTGGCCGCCAATCGTCACGGCGACGTCGGAGAGAGAAGTGGCCCCGCGGATTCCCGTTCCATACAGCACCAGCGCGGCGGGCCCCCCCGACACATCCAAAGCCAGCGGCACGCAGTTTACGGCTCCGGCCCCACATTGGTATATATTGCCGAGCGTTTGCGAGCCATCGGGAAAGTTGGTGGCGATCTGTGCGGAGGCTACGTTCTGGCCGGTCTCGTTGGCGGAGAACAGGCCGGGAGCTACGGGGCCGATGGTCACCGAGCCCGAGACATTGCCGGTGGGCGTCGCAATCTGCACCTGCGCCGCGCCGCTTTGCACACCGGATGGAATTAGCGCGTTGATTTGTGTGGGACTGACAAAGAAGAGGGGTAGATCGGCGCTGGCGCCGGAGCTGTCGACGATGGTTGCCGTGACACCGCCAAGGCTGTCGGGTAGAGGCTGCGACATCGCCGCTGCCGGGGTGGCGGCCAAGCCTGTGCCATAAATACTGACGATGGATCCGGGCGCTACCGGCGCCGTACCACTGGCGGCTGACACCGTCACCGGGCCCGCGGCGGCCGCTGCGTTGGCCGCCAGAATTGTGAAGAGGAAAACAGCCTCCGTAAATCGCATGTGGTGCTCCTTCGGGATCGCGCCCGCCTAGGCGCGAGCAGCTTTGGGGCCAGTGTGATTTTAAGTGCGCGATTTGGAGGGCGGGCATGATTGCCACGGGGAAGCAGCAAATCGACTACGGCGCGAAAGTCCGGAGCACCTTGCCGCTGCGGGCATCGCGCAGCACCACGGTCGAATCGGAGAAGGCCGTCAGCACGCGGCCTTCGCCGGCCCAAACGATAGGACTATCGCCGGCGAATGGCGTCCGTATTTCGCGTGTGCGTTGACCCGCCTCGCTGAAAATGGCGATGTTCGGCGGCTCCCAAACGAAAATTTCTTTGCCTCCCGGGCTCCAGGTGAAGTCGAGGCAGTTGCAGGCAGTGATCTTCTTGGGCTTCAAAGTCTCCGGATCGAGGATCGCCAGGCTGACTCCGCGCGCGGACGCCACCAGGGTGTCTTCGCTGGTCCATCCCACTTTCACCGCGGCGGAGTGCCCGCCGGTATCCAATTTCGTAGAACTGATCACCCGGCCGCTGGCGGCTTCCCAGGTGGACACCTCGCCGTTATCGGTCGCCACCGTATAGTAACTTTCGGATGGATGCCACACCACATCCGTGATAATGGCACGGGTTTCCAGCCGGTGCTGCCATTGTGTATGGCCTTGCGCGTTGATCAGGAAAATATCGCGGCCGATGGCCACCATCACCGAATCGACCTGCTGCGACCAGCTAAATGCGGTGATCCCTTTCACCAGCAGCCGGTGTGGCACCAGCACCGTGGATGCGCCGGTAGTCAGATCGTACGAGATCAAGCCGGCCTCGCCTTCCTGGGTGAACGCCAGGCGGCGGCCGGTGCCGCTAAAATGCACCAGAGGCAGGTTTAGCGTGTTCTTGGGCGCCGAAGCGTTATAAACATGCTTTACGCCCGCCGTTTCGAAATCCCAAAGCACGACTTGGCCGCCGCGGTAGGCGGCTGCCACCAGTCCTTTGGTGTAGCCGATGGAAAGGACGTCGCGCTGCAACTCGCCCGCCGCCAGTTGCAGGCTGCAAAACAAAACGGCAGCCGCGGCGAACAAAACTCGTTTCATAGCTTAAACTCCGGCGTGGAACACCGCATGATCTCACACCGGCAGGCCCGCTGTCGAATCGCGGCGTGCGCCGATCGGGTTGTCCGCGGTGGCCCGCCAGTTAACCATAGGTAGTACCAGGGCTATTACGGTTGGCAACATGCTAAACACCCGCCGATAGCTCTATTCTGGTGGCATCACCGCATGATGTCTGGAATTGGATCTTCAAGTTCTCGCAACGGTCTGGCCGTGCTCCTCGTGGCTGCCGCCGCCGCGCTGGCCGGCTGCGCATCGGATCCGCCGCCGCCGCCCGACCTGGTTCCCGAGGCCGCCGCCGCGGCCATTTCGCAGCTCTGGTCGCAAGAGCAGATGAATCATTTCAAAGTCACGTTCCACTCCGACGACCTGGTGGAATGCGGCGTGAAAAACGATTTCTGGAAGCTGGTGGAAGTCACCGACAAGGCCGGCAACGCCTGGTCAACGACTTACCGGCTGACGGATAGAGGCAGCAAAATGGTGACTGCGATCAGCCTGCAGGAGTCCGGCAGGGGGCATGAGATTCTGCTGAAGGGTCCATATCTGATCGAGGTCACGGGCATCACGGACGGCAGCCAGCCGGGCACCAAGGCCGTCGCGTTCCGCTGGGAGATCGATTGGGATAAGGCTTCGAGCGATCTGAAGACGTGCCTGCCGCGCTTTGAGTTATCGGGAAACCAGGTGGCGTTATTTCAGCTCGACAACAACGGTTGGAAATTCAATTCGTATCTGACCCAGGAAGACATTCAGAATCTGCCGCCGCCACCGGATGGCTCCGCGCCCAGCACGCCGGCGATCACCTCGCCGCTGACGCATTAGCGGCGAAGCACGCTCCGGGCCTGGAGTTATCATAAACAGGCTTGGAGGGACGATGGGCACAACCGATTTCAAGTCTGTGGACGAGTACATCGCGTCCCAACCGGAGGCCGTGCAGGCCACACTGGCATCTGTGCGGAGCGCCATACAGCGGGCCTTGCCGGGAGCCGAAGAGACCATTTCGTACAAGATTCCGGCGTACAAGCTGCACGGCGAAGCGGTGCTCTATTTCGCCGCGTGGAAGCGCCACTTCTCGCTTTATCCGGCCGGTGCGCGGCTGGTCGCGGCATTTCAGGACGAACTGGGGTCCGCCCAGGTGGTCAAGAGCACCCTCCGTTTTTCCCTCTCCGAGCCGGTTCCCGTAAAATTGATCGAACGCATCGCCAGGTTTCGCGCGAAGGAAGCCGCCAGCCGCGAAAAGGCAAAGGCGACCGCGCGCGAAAAGCGGTAGTGCCGGCAAGAATTCCCCCGCCCAGGACCGGCGGCTAAAGGTCTGGCCGCTTTCGACCGATAAGATGCCATGGAGCCCATCGGAACGGTTGTGGCGATCGTGCGGGACGCCGCGAGCCTGGAGGCGATCCACAGCGCGCTGGCGGCGCTGGAGATCCCGGTGCTGTGGGCTGGCGACGCGGATGAAGGCTGGGATCTGGTCGATCGCGCGCATGCCGGCGTGATCCTGGTCGAAGCCAGCCTGGCGGAAGGCACCGGCCTGCTGGAGCGCATCGCGGACCGGGATCCGGACGCGCGCGTGCTCCTGCTGACCGATCGGTACACGGCAGAATCCGCAGTGGAAGGCATCCGGCAAGGAGCGTGCAACTGCCTCAGCAAGCCACTGACGCCTGCCGCGCTACAGCAACGTCTGGGTGAGGTGCTAGAGGAGTCCCGCCAGCGCCGCGAAACGCTGGAACTTGACGCGCGGCTGCTCGAAAGCTTCAGTTTCCACGGGATGGCCGGACGCAGCCCGCTGATGCTGGAGACGTTTGCGCGCATCAGGCGCGTGGCGCCGCACTACCGGATCGCCATGATCAGCGGCGCGACCGGCACGGGCAAAGAGTTGGTGGCGCATGCGCTGCACGAGTTGAGCCCGGTTTGCGCGCGGCGGTTCGCGGTCTGCAATTGCTCGGCCATCGTGGAGACGTTGTTTGAAAGCGAGTTGTTCGGCCACGTGAAAGGGGCTTTCACCGGCGCGGCGCAGGACCGTACCGGATTATTCGAATACGCGCAAGGCGGCACGGTGTTTCTTGACGAGATCGCCGACATGCCGCTGAGCACGCAGAGCAAGCTGCTGCGGGTAGTGCAGAACCAGGAATTGCAGCGCGTGGGATCGCCGGAAGTGCGCAAGGTGGATGTACGGGTGATCGCGGCGACCAATCGCGATATGCGCGCATTGGTGGCCGAGAATCTCTTTCGCGAAGACCTTTACTACCGGCTGACGATGGTGGAGCTGAAACTGCCGCGGCTGGCGGAGCGCAAGGAGGATCTGCCGCTGCTGCAACGCCATTTCGTGGAACGATTTGCGCATAGCTATGGCAAACGGATCACCGGCATTTCGCGGCGCGCGCAGGCAGTGCTCTCGCGGCATGCGTGGCCGGGCAACGTACGCGAGCTCGAGAACGTACTGGGGCATGCCTGCATGATGGCCGATGCCGAGTTTATCGACGTGCGGGATTTGCCGGATTACTTGCAAAACGCCTTGGCGGCGCCGGAGGCGGCCGACCCCGAGCTGATGCCGCTAGCGGACCTGGAGCGCCGCTATACGCAGCATGTTCTGGAGCGCGTCGGCGGCAACAAATTGCACGCCGCGCAGGTGTTGGGAATCAGCCGGGCTACGCTCTACCGCATCCTCCGGGATAGCGCGCCGCAAAGAGGGGGCGCGTTGGTCGATTTCCTGGAACGTACGGCGAATTCGACGCGACTGCGGATCCAGTAGCGCGGCCGTTTATTTCTTCGGTCTTCCGGGCGTAAGATTTTCGAACAAGAACAAGCCGCTCTTCCCGGCGACGACGAAATCCAGGTTCCCATGGCCGTGAAGGTCGGCCACCGGAATCTGCATTCCGCCGCCGGTGCGCGTGCTGTAATCCACCACGTGCTTCACCCATTCGATTTTCTTGCCGCCATCGAGGCGCATGAATTCGTACCAGTAGATGCCCAGCGGCTCGCGTTCCCCGGGGTCGTGGCCATTGTGGGCCATGTATCGCTTGCCAGTCAACAGATCCATCTGGCCGTCGCCATTCAGGTCCACCAGGGTCATGGCGTGCGCCTGTGACCAGCTTTCGTCGATGATGTGTTTCGTCCACTGGCCATCGGCGCCCTGCTCCAGCCAGAAGATGCCGTAATTGTGGGCCATGGAGGTGACGATATCGTTGCGGCCATCGCCATTCACGTCGTAAACGTAGATGAAGCCGGTATCGCCCAGATCGAAATCGGGATGCCACTTCCACGTTCCCGTGCGCGGGTCCGGGGGAGCCTCGAACCAGCCCTTGGGCGTCAGGATGTCGTTGCGGCCATCGCCGTTCACGTCGCCCACGCCGATGCCGTGTCCCCAACTTTTGGGGCTCACCACGTGCTTTACGAACTCGCCGTTACGGGCTTCGTACCAGGCCAGCGGCATGTTGGTGTCGCCGAATTCGGGAAGTACCTCCCGGGCCTTGCCGTCGTTGTCCAGATCCACCAGAAAGGCGAATTCCACCGGTGAGCCGGTCTCGATCATGTGCTCTTTCCATTCGCCTGCGGTGCGGCCGGGGTTTTCGCTCCAGAAGAGCCGGCGCGCGAACCAGGAGCAGCTTACGATATCGATGCGGCCATCGCCGTTGACGTCCAGCGGCAGGTCGCTGAAGTTATCGATGTAATTGTTGGTATACGGCAGGGAACGGAACTTGTGCCTCGTCCAGTGGGGGCCTTCATACCAGTTCTCGCCGGAAACGATGTCCGGCCGGCCGTCGCTGTTGATATCGGCGATGGCGCAGCTTTCGTTGGCGCCGAGGTCGAGCGTGTGTTTCTCGAAGGGGATGTCGGCCGGGCGCGTGGCCGTCCAGGCCAGAACGCCGGCCATGCAGAGGCACGCGGCGATGAAGAGGCGGGTCATGCCGCGATTGTAACTCGGGTATGCTGGGTCATATGCGAAAGCTATTTGGCGCGCTCATTCTCGCCGCGATTTGTTTGGCACAGCAGACGGGCGATCCCTGGGCGAAGACGGAACTGATGGAGCCGGCCGCGCTGGTGGCGGAACTTCAATCCGCGAAGCCGCCGGTGATTCTGTGCACGGCGTTCTCCGTGCTCTACCGCAGCAAGCGCATCCCCCATGCCATCGAAGCCGGTCCGGGATCGAAGCCCGAGGGGATCGCGCTGCTCAAGAAGGCGGTCGCGGACCTGCCCAAGGACTCCGATATCGTGCTCTACTGCGGGTGCTGCCCGATGGACAGATGCCCTAATATCCGGCCCGCCTACCGGACGCTGCGCGAGATGGGCTTCCAACACGTGCGCGTGCTCGATATCCCCACCAACATGCACGCCGATTGGTTCGGTAAGGGGTATCCCGCGGAGGCAGGCAGCGCCTCCAGCGCGTTATCGCCGCCTAAAAATTAGCGGCAGCAGATATGGGCGTCAAGCGCGGCGGCTGGGCGTCGGGTTCCAGCAGCCAGGCGGTCCGATCCGGATAGTAGCGGAGCAGTTTTTCGTCTTCGGCGGCGCCCAGATCGATGGCGCGCACCACGCGCGAGCCATCGATATCCGCCGCGTTATACACAAATTCGTCGAGCGGATGGCGCGGCCCGTAACGGACAAAAACGAGCTGCTTGCCGGGCGCCTGGGCTAGCCGGCGATCGATGGCCAGGCGGCCCTCGGGATCGCCGTGATTGACGAAATCCCAGCTCTCGTAGCGGTCCGTCAGATCCAGCGCGGTCTGCCATCCGGCGAGCCTATGCATGCCGTACCAAAATAGAAACTGCGCGGCACATAGCAGAAACAGCAGGCGGGCCACGCGGGGGCTCCAGCGGCCGATCCGCTGGAGCGCGGTCACGCCGGCCAGGATCAACAGGCAGGCGATGCCGGCGACGTAGTGCGGGTAGAAATACGGATAGAAATTCGTACCCAGCCCCATGAGAACGAACGCCAGCGCGACCCACAAAAAGCGCGGTTGGCGGAGAGCCACAAAAAAGGCAGGGAGCGCTATCCAAAGCGGCGCGGGAAAGAAGAAACGAGCAAAACGCACTCGTTTTAGCAGGCGGCTGACGAAGGCCGCGAACGAATCGGGCGAATTGCCATGCACCAGGACCTGCAAGGCGTAGTTGGTCTGCTGCTCCTGGGTCAGCGGGCGATGCGGCCTGGGAACCGGTTGAAAGGTGAAGCTGGTGGGGACTCCGTATTGATACTGGCTCAACACATAAGGCAGCGTGGTCCACTGGCCGGTGACCGCGTGATTTTCCGTCAGGGTGAGCGCCGCGGCGGGCAGCAGCGCAGCCATTGCGACGGCGCCAGTGCGCGCCAGCAGGCGCCATCTTCCGCGAAAGACCGCACCGAGGAAAACGGCGACGGCCATGGAGATCAGCAAGGTCTCGAAAGGGCGCGTGAGCCATTCGATCGCCAGCCCAACACCCAGCAGCAGGGCGTCGCGAACGCGGTTTTGCGCGGGAAGACGCGGCAAAGCGCCGAAGATCAGGCAGCCGCCGGCGGCGGCCAGCGAACCTCCCCAATAGGTATTCGTCCAGTATTGGAGGGGTCCGCACACGAAGACAGCCAGCAGCCCGCCGGCCAGTGCGCCCAGGGGCGTGGTCCAGGCGCGCAGCATCCAATAGCACAAGCCGCAAAACAAACCAGTGCATAGCAGGACGCCGGCCCATTGCGTCCCGAAAACCAATTGGCCGAGAGCCAGCGCAATCCCTTGGCCGGGCGGATAGATCGAGCTATAGGTTGGTTCCTGCAGTACGAAGTTGGTTTCGAAGAAGCGGCGCATCGGGTGCGGTGGATTCGCCAGCCGGAAGTGCGCGAACGTGTCGCCCTGCAATGCGAAGCTAAGGTCGTCCGGAGTGCGGGGGATGGGCACTGGCGCCTGGGGAAGTAGCGCCAACCGCAGCCCGATGGGCAGCAGCGCAAGCGCGAACATGCAACTGCGCGTATGTCTGGCGAAGGCGCGCGCCGCCGGCTCGGCGCGGGCGGCAGCCAGGAGCAGCGCGACCAGCAGCGCCGTCCACGCCAGCAGGATGAAGTCGGCGGCCCCAAATCCGATTGGGTTGTGCGGCGGCATGCTGGCGCTATCAGCGGATCCTGTCGATGGCCTCCTCTTCTTTACTTACCACGTCCTTCGGCAGCGCGACATACCCGAGCGCCGCGGCCTGTCGTTGGCCGGGGCCCAGCATCCATCGCAGAAACGCTGTAATGGCGTTGCGCTTGGTGCTATCCACGATGTGCGCGGGAATTACGAACCACGTCAGCGACGAGATGGGATAGGCGCCCGCGCCGGTGGCATCTACGATAGAAACCTTGAAGTCGTCGCTGATCCCCGCGCAGCGGCTCGTGGCGATGGTGACGCTTTCCAGGCTGGCGGCTACGAATTCGCCGGCCCGGTTGCGGACTTTCCCAAAGCTGAGATGATTCTGCAGCGCATAGATGAACTCGACGTACCCGATCGATCCGCCCAATTCCTTCACCAGTTTCGCCACGCCGTCGTTCCCACTGGCGGCCCGGCCGATGGGCCACTTGGGATCCAGGCTCGAACCTACGCCGGCCTTCCACTCCGGACTGGTCTTCGCCATGTAATCGGTCCAGGCAAAGCTGGTGCCGCTGCCATCGGCTCGATGCACCACCACGATGTCCAGATCCGGAAGACGCAGGCCGCGGTTGGCCTGCTGCAACACCGGGTCGTTCCACTTCCTGATCCGGCCGAGATAGATGCCGGCCAGGGCTTCCGGCGTGAATTGAATGTCGCCGGTAAAGCCCGGAAGATTGACGATGGGCACCACGGCTCCGGCCACCGAAGGAAAAAGCAAATACCGGCCTTCTTCGGCGGGAGCCATTTCGTGGATGGCCTGCGGGCTGTCCGAAGCGCCCAGATCCACAGTGCCCGCCAGCAACCTGCGAATGCCAGCCTCCGAGCCGATTGCATCGTAAGTAATCTTTACTGCCGGATTCTGGCGTCCGTAATTCGCAATCCATTTGGCGTAGACAGGATACGGAAACGTGGCGCCCGCCGCGGCCAGCACCGTCGCGGGTTGCGACAAGGACGTTTCCGGAGGCTGTGCCACAGGCTGGTCCAAGGCCTCGACCAAATGCTTCACGATGCCCTTCGAAAGGTCCTTTGAAACGTCCCCGGAGGCCCCTCCCGGCGTAGCCAGATACGACCAGATGGTTTCACCTTTCGGATCGCGCAACTCCACCGACAGGTAGCCCGCATAGACCGGCGTCCCGTTGGACGGCCACCTGCCGGACCGCGGGTTGAGGCTGCGGTAGCCCTTGATCCAGATCTCGCCGCCGCCGCCGAGGATGGCGTCCGCACCGGTCTCGCTCGGGGCCAGCGAGACGGAGCGTAGCTTTCGCACTTCGGCGATCACGTCGTCGCGCAGCTTTTCCGCGCCCATTTTGGTTACGAACGGCTCGATGTACAGCCGTTTGATGGCTCCGGTTTGCGCTGACGCGAAGGCGTAGCCAGCCAGCACGCCACAGGCCCAGCCGATCTTCCAAGCTTTCATCGTTGACATCAAACATCCTCACATCAATCGCCAGGCGGCACATTACATACTCATTACGAATTCATGAATTTCGCGTGAGCGGCGACGAAATCGTTGACATCGGTTGCGGGTCTGCCCAACCATGGGACTTGCGATTTTTCTTAGCCTTCTTGATCCTAGCCGGGCCGGTGTGCGCCCAGAGTGACACGGCGCCGCCCGCGGACGGCCCGGAGCCATTCTGGAGCCGGTTCTGGATTTCGGTGCAAGCCAATTTTATCCGCCAACAGGATCCCGCCTTCGGCGCCGCCTATTCCGGGACCAATAGCTTCTCACCCGACAAAGAACATGCTACATCGCGCGTGGAGACGCTCTACACGGGCTTCCAGATTACGAAGCGTCTGGAGATCCTTTGCGATGTCGAAAGCGCGGGAGGAGCCGGCCTCAGCAACGCGCTGGGCATCGGCGGTTTCCCAAACGTGGATGTGGTGCGCAATCCCACTCTGGGAGAAGCGCCGTACGTCTCGCGCGTGATGCTGCACTACACCATTCCCCTCGGCAAGGAGACCACCGAGGCTACCCGTAACCCGTTGTCGCTGGCTTCCACAGTTCCGGTCAGGCGCCTGGAATTGCGCCTGGGAAAGATGAGCACGGTCGACTTCTTCGATCTGAACTCGGTGGGCAGCGACAGCCATCTTCAGTTTATGAACTGGGCGGTGGTGAACAACGGCGCTTTCGATTACGCCGCCGACACCCGCGGATACACCTACGGGCTGGTGGCGGAATTATACGCCAGAGCCTGGGTGGCCCGGTTTGGCGAGATGCTGATGCCCACGGTGGCCAACGGGATCCAGCTCGATTGGAACATCGCGCGCGCCCGCGGAGAGAATTTCGAATTCGAATATCACACCGCTCTGCTGCCGAAGCGCGCCAGCGTGGTGCGGGCCCTGGCATTCGTCAACCACGCCAACATGGGGATTTACCGGGAAGCCATCGACGAATATCTGGCGGGCAAGGTTGCTGTTCCGGACATCACGCTTTCGCGCGCGCAGGGACGGGTGAAATACGGCTTCGGTTTGAACGCCGAGCAGGAGTTGACTCCATTGTGGCGGGCCTTTGCACGCCTGGGATGGAACGACGGGGCCACCGAATCGTTCGCCTATACGGAAATCGACCGGACCGCCGTGGCGGGCAGCGATTTTCGCGGCAAGCCATGGCGACGGCCGCAGGATAAAGTGGGCGCGGCCTACGTCGTCAATGGCCTCTCCGGCGACCACCGCCGCTATCTGGCCCTGGGCGGATTGGGTTTCCTGCTGGGCGATGGCGCGCTGAACTACGGACTGGAGCAGATTTTCGAGGCTTACTATACGGCGCACGTCTGGCGAGGGATCTCGGTGGCGGCCGACTACCAGCATGTGGCCAATCCGGGTTACAACCGCTCCCGCGGTCCGGTGTCGATCGTCGGCTTCCGCCTGCACTTCGAGGACGCCATCCCGTTCGATAAGTTAGGCAGCGGGAATTAGCGCAGCAGGGACGCGCCCGCCGGTGCGCTGGTGGGATCGATCACCGTGACGACGACCGGCGTCACATTCGAAGGCGCGCGCGGACCGAAGTCTCAGGCTGCCTGCTTTGGAATAACGTCCCGCTCGATCACGGCCCAATCGATGCAGTCGAGGTCGTAGCGATTCTGGATGTTCAGCCAGTATTGCGCCGAGGTGCCAAAGTACCGTCCCAGCCGCGCGGCCGTGTCCGCCGTGATGCTGCGCTTCTCATTCACGATCAGGCTGATGCGGTTCGCCGGCACGCGGATCGCCTGGGCTAGGCCGTTGATGCTGATCTGTTCATCCTTCATGTCTTCGAGCAGGATTCTGCCCGGGTGAATGGGTGGCAGCTTCTTTTCAGTGGTAATCGACGATTTCGACATCGGTCGGTCCTTTCGCTTTCCATTTGAAGCAGATTCGAAACTGGTCATTGATGCGAATACTGAACTGGCCCTTGCGGCTGCCGCTCAGCGCTTCCAGCCGATTGCCGCGAAGCGCTCGCAGGTCTTCAAGGGAAGTGGCAGAGTCGAGCCGGATCAGGCGAGTTCGAACTTGTTCTTCGATGTTCACCAGTTCAACGACGCGATGGCCGCCCAGCAGTTTCTCGGCTCGCGCATCCTTGAACGACTGAATCATACCCCTATGGTATTACTTTACGGGTATAGGGAGTTCCGGCGCGCGCCCCTCCAAGCTGAGCCGCGCCAGCAAACGCAGCGTTCCTACAGCCTTCACATCGGCGGCCACACATCTCGTGAAGAATCCTGTCCGGTGGAGGTCGCCGGCGAGATTCATCTGAGTCAGGTTGATGAGTGGGGAAGTATCGACGACCGCAATCCGCAGCAATTATTTCTTATTCAATGAGAAGAGCACGAGCAGGCCAAGTCCGAGTGCGGTCAACGCGCCGACCGTTTTTGCTCCTTAAGGAATTCGACGATCTGGGATTCGACTGGGCCGGGATTGTCCCATGGCGCAAATATGAATACTCGCGGGAACCCGGCACGCCTGCTGCACGGATTCGGGTCCGCCTGCAGTGGCGCCATTCCCGTGCTGGGGAACGTACATCTCGATGCCATGCGCGGCCACCAGGATCTGCAATCGCCACGCCAAAGCCATCTCGGTGGGATCGAGGCTGTAGCTGAGGAATACGCGAAACGGCATCGTGCCTTCAATTCTAGCCATTAGCTGTCCCCAACTGTTCGAATCGTTGCTTCAGAAACGCCAGAATTTCCCCCGGCGCCGTGGCGCCATTCAGCGGCAGGATCAGCACGCCCGCCGGCGTGAATTGCGCGCCCTGGCTGTGGCTCACCAGATTCATCAGGCGCGCGGGGTCGATATGCGTCTCCGGATGGAACTTCACGCTCAATTGCGTATGGCGGCGATCGATCGCTTCGATCCCCATTTTCTCGGCCGCCGTCTTTAGTCCGGAATACTCCAGCAGGTTGCGCACGGCATCCGGTACCGGGCCGTAACGGTCTTCCAGTTCCTTCTCCACCCGTTCCCGGTCCGCCGGCGTGCCGGCATTGGCGATTTGCCGGTATGCGCGCAGGCGCTGGTTCTCATCGGCGATGTAGTCCGCGGGAATGCGCATGTCGAGGCCCAGGTTCAGGCTGGAATGAATCTCGGTGGGCACCTCTTCGCCCTTCAATTCGCGGACGGTTTCCTCCAGCAGCCGTACGTACATATCGAAACCGACGGCGTTGATGTGGCCGTGCTGCTCGCCCCCCAGCAGATTTCCCGCGCCGCGCAGCTCCAGGTCCAGCGCCGCAATCTTGAACCCGGCGCCCAGGTCGCTGAACTCCTTCAACGCGGCCAGACGCTTGCGCGCCACTTCGCTCAGTTCGGTATCCGGCGGCACCAGCAGATAGGCATAGGCGCGGCGGTTGGAGCGACCCACGCGCCCGCGGAGCTGGTAGAGCTCAGCCAAGCCATAACGCTCCGCATTTTCGATGATGATGGTGTTGGCGAGGGGGATATCCAAGCCGTTTTCTACAATTGTCGTGCAAACGAAAATGTCGTACTCGTGGCGCATGAACTTGAGCATGGTTTTTTCCAGCTCGGCTTCCCCGATCTGGCCATGGCCCACGCCGATGCGGGCGGTGGGAACGAGTTGCTGCAAGAAAGCCGCGCGTGCCCAAATAGAATCCACCCGGTTGTGCAGGAAATAGACTTGCCCGCCGCGGCCTAATTCGAGTTCCAGCGCAGACTTGATCAAATCCGGCTGAAAGTGGGCCACATTCGTCTGGATCGAAAGCCGGTCTTTAGGCGGAGTTTCGATCACTGACATGTCCCGCAGCCCAAGCAACGACATGTGTAGTGTACGCGGGATCGGCGTGGCGCTCATGCTGATGACGTCCACGGACTGCTTCATCTGCTTCAGGCGTTCCTTGTGCTTCACGCCGAAGCGCTGCTCCTCATCCACCAGAACCAGTCCCAGGTCTTTGAAGACCACATCGGCGGAGAGTAGCCGGTGTGTCCCAACCACGAGGTCTACCTTGCCCTCGGCCAGGTCCGCCAGGGTCGCCTTCATTTCCTTTGCGGAGCGAAAACGGCTAAGCATTTCAATACGAATGGGGAAAGGTTGAAAGCGGCGCTTGAAGGTTTCGAAATGCTGGAAGGTAAGCACCGTGGTGGGCGCCAGCACCGCTACTTGCTTGCCGTCGCCCATGGCTTTGAAGGCGGCGCGCATCACCACTTCGGTCTTGCCGTAGCCGACATCGCCGCATAGCAGGCGATCCATGGGATGCGGGCTTTCCATGTCGCGTTTGATGTCCTTAATGGCCGTAAGTTGATCGCGGGTCGGGGAAAATTCGAAGGCATCGTCGAACTCCCGCTGCCAATTGCTGTCGTGCGAGAAGGCGAAGCCCTCGGCCATTTTCCGGCCGGCGTAGAGCTTTAGAAGTTCGTCGGCCATATCGCGCATCTTGGCCTTGACGCGCGTCTTGGTGCGGGTCCAGGTGGCGCCACCCATGCGGTCGAGGGCGGGTACGGATTCGCCGGCTCCGCGAAAACGTTGCACCAGGTCCATGCGGGTAAGCGGGACGTAGAGCTTCGCGCCGCCGGCATATTCGAGTAGCATGTAGTCGCCCTGCGCGTCGCCGTGATCGATCTCGCGCAGGCCCAGGAAATGGGCTACGCCGTGCTCGGCATGCACTACGTAGTCGCCGGGCTTCAGGTCGATCAAGTCGGGCGAGAAGGTCGCCAGGGCGGATTTGCCAGCCGGCGCGCGCCCCACCAGTTCGGAGCTGTCGAACAGGTCTTCGCTGCCGAAAATGGCGAGGTCCGCATCCCGGAAAACTACGCCGCGCCGCACGGCCCCCCGGATCAGGTAAATGGAGGCCACCGATCCGGCCATATAGGCTCGTCCAGCGAGGTACTCTGGGGTGGTCTCGGATTGCTCCAGGCCAAGCTGATAGGGAACGCCGTACTCGTTAAAGATATCGGCGACGCGTTCGACCGCGCCGGTCGATTCGGCGAAAAAAGCCACGCGCGAGCCGGCTTCCGCCAGGTTGCGTGCCTCCGCGATGGCCACCGGCATGTTCCCGTGAAAGGCCAATGATGGCCGGGTCGGGATATAAAAGCTGACGGCCGGGGAATCGGGATTGGGTGCGGATCCCGCGATCACCTCGAGCTCCTCCAGGGCGATTTGCGGGTGGCCGGCGGCTTGTTGCTTCAAATCTTCCCAGCGGAAGAAAACCTGCGCGGGATCGTAAGCTGACGATTGCTGCGTCTGCTCGAGGCGCTTCCACAACCGATCGGCGGCGCCCAGCACCTGCGCCGGTTCATCCCATAGAATCAGCGGGCGATCAAGCAGCGAGAAGACCGAATGGCGGCGCGGCCGCACCATGGGAACCAGCAGTTCCCAACCCGGGAACGGCTCGCCTGGCGGCGGTAGATCGCGTGCGCGGACGCCGGATTCTTCCAGGCGCTCCGCCAGTTCCACCAGCAAACCTCGGGATTTCTGGTACTCCGTCAACGGTAGTAGAAGAGTATCTTCCACCTTCGAAATCGAGCGCTGCGACTCCACTTCGAAGCGGCGGATGGATTCCAGGAGGTCGCCAAACATATCCAGGCGGACCGGCTTGGCCGATTCCGGCGAGAATACATCCAAAATGCCGCCGCGCACCGAATATTCGCCGACCATTTCTACGGGCTCGCGGCGCTCATACCCCACGCTCTCCAGATGTCCTATGACATCCTGCAAAGGGACTTCGTCACCCACGCGGAGATGCAGCGCGAGCTGCCGGTAAAAGTCGGCTGCCTCCACGCGGAGCATGGCCGACGCCAAGGGCATGACCGTCAGCGGCACGCGCTGCGTGGCCAGCCGCCATAAGCCGATGGCCCGTTGTTCACAGATTTCGGCGTGCGGCGACATCCCCTGCATGGGTAGAACATCAAGAGACGGAAGGAGTTGTGGGCTAGCGGTATCGCGGTGGCCGATGAGGAGGGTATGGAACGTCTCCACCGCCTCAAACAGCTCTTCGGCCCGCTTATTACCATCTACTACAATTGCAAGAGGCCGCTCGGTCATCTGCCACAGCAAGACGGAGTAGATGGCTTTAGCCGTAGTGGTCAACCCGGAGAGAGATAAATTGCCCCCGGACGGCAGACGTCTGAGCAGTTCCTGAAAGGCCGGATGACGGCTCAGGTTGAGGAAGAGGTCACGAATGGCAGGATGAATCAATGGCGCGCCAGTAACTCAGAAGGGCAAACCTGCAAAATGCCGCGAAACATATTCTTCATTTCAGGATAAGGCATGCCACTTGGCGTTGTCACCTGAGATGGCCGATCGTGTAGAATCCTCAGTTGGGGCACTGCGAAGCATGCCGAGCGACGACAGCCTGATCCAGATCGTAGACGCCGCGCTGGCCGAAGCGGCGCGCCGCAGCGGGCCGTGGCTGGTTTGCCGCCCGGGATGCGCACAGTGTTGCGGGGGCGAGTTCCCCATCACGCAACTGGATGCGGAGCGGCTGCGGAGCGGTCTGGCCGAGCTGGAAACTCACGATTCCGCGCGTGCCGCGGGAGTGCGCCGGCGCGCACGGGAAGCCATGGCGCGCCCCGGGCCGATGGCCGATGACGAGCCCTGCGCCGCGCTCGACCCGGAAACCGGCACTTGCGATTTGTATGCGGCGCGGCCAATCACCTGCCGCACGTTCGGTCCGCCGGTGCGCTGCGAGTCCGGCGATCTGGGCGTGTGCGAATTATGTTTCGAGGGCGCCAGCGAGCCGGAGATCGCCGCTTGTGAAGTCGAATTCGATCCGCAAGACCTGGAGCCCGAGCTGCTGCGCGAACTGGAGGAGCGCACGGGCCTGCGTGGCGAAACGACGGTCGCGGCGGCCTTATCCCGCTAGCGACGTGAGGAGCGCCTGCTTCCAGCGCGCGGTGTCGATCGTCCAGCAGATGCGGGCTTTGTGGCCGCCATCGAGCGCCGGCTTCCAGAGGGCACGATTGCGATCGTTGCCGGCGATATCCAGCCGGTCCACCACGGTCATGCCGCGGGTCAGGTCGCTGGACGTCTCGATATCCAGGTAATGTTGGCTGGCGGACGTGCAGATCGACGAATCGAGCGCGATCGACATGGCCACAGGGTCGGGCAGTGAAATACCCGCCTCACCGGTTTGCACGCGATAGGCCGCCATCGCGGTGCTATTGCATTCGATGGCGAAACGCGCCCGCGCGGTGCCGAGGCCCAACACGCGCTCGATATCGGCGGCATTCAAGACCGCCTCGCCGCGGCAGAGGTGCCAGCCCACCAGCTCGATCGGAAGGCCGGAACGCGCCACCATGCGGGCCGCTTCCGGGTCCACCCAGATGTTGTACTCGGCGGCGGGCGTGACGTTACCCTCGCAGCACGGCGCACCGCCCATCACCACAGTGCGGCCGACGTTCGCCGCGATCTCGGGCGCACGGGCGAGGGCCAGCGCCACGTTCGTTAACGGACCCAGCGTCACGAGCGTAAGGCCCGGATGGGCGCGAACGGTCTCGACGATGGCTTCCACCGCGTGGGTCGATTCGGGCGCGCGGCGGGGCGCCGGATAGTTGTGATCGCCCAGCCCGTCTTTGCCGTGGAACCATTCCGCATGCATATATTCGCGCAGCAGGGGATGCTGGGCGCCCGGATAGACCGGTACGTCGGAGCCGCACAACTCGGCGGTATAAAGGGCATTGCGGGCAGCCTGCGCCACGGGCACGTTGCCCGCCACGATGGTGATAGCGGCCACCCGCACGCCGGGCGCGCGCAAGGCCATGATCAGGGCGACGGCGTCATCGGAAGCGGTATCTGTATCGATGAGAAAGGTTCGCGGCACGGGGATAGGATAGCATCCGCAGCGGAGTTTGGACTTACGCGTCGCTTCAGCGTGCAGCGGCGGACTTCATCAGTCCGCCGTAACAGGGCGAGCTTACGCTCGCCAAAAATCGGGTCTGGAGACCCTCTGCAGGCGTAGACGCCCGCCCCACAAAGCGAAGCGTGCGTTACTGGGCGACGTTGATGTAAAACGGGTTGCTTTGGATCAAATTAGCTGGGCCGCCTACATAAAGATATGTCGCGTAAGGGCCGCCCGCATTGGCGTCAACGGTAAAGTTGATCTGGCTGAAGCCCGCGACCTCGTCGGGCGCCGGGCCGTAATAATCCACCGTGATGGGGATCACCGGGCCTCCGGTTTGCGAGACGGTGGCCATGGTGACCGGCAGATTAAGGGTGGGCAGCGGGAATCCGACGACGGAACCATCCTTAGGCAAGGGACTCATCGTCCCCAGGCCGGTGGCGAAGATGGAAACCTCATCGCCCACCTTGGCTGGATTGGATGCGGTATTCAGAGTGCCGTTCTGATTCAGCGCGATCGCGTGATACGCGTCGAGCATGAAGACGCCGGGATGGACGGCGGATACGCTGGAGGCCATGCAGGCGGGCGCGGCGCCGTTGTAAGTGACGCACACTTGAGCCTGACCAGCGGAGCTCAGTTCCCAGGGAACGATGGCATTGATCTGGCCGTCCTGGGCGTAAAGCAGGGGCGCGGCGGTTCCGTTAAAGGTCACTTTCACGCCGGCGAGTTCAGCGGGGAAGCCGGAGGCCAGGGTTACCTGGGGTCCTATTCCGACGGCCGGACCCAGACCGCTGCCGAACAGGCTTACCAATTCCCCGGGCGAAATGGTCGAGCCCAGGAAGCTGGCGGCATTGCCCACGCAGGCGAGCGGCACCGTGGTGGCGCCGGGAGTCTGCACCAGATGTGTGACGATTCCACCGGTCAACAGATCCACGGCCGGGCCGGGGAGGACGTTGATACCGAGGGGCGTGCCCGGGGTCGTCAAGTACGTGGATTGCACGAGATTTCCGTTGGGGTCCCAGATCGTGAGGGCATTCTGGGCGCCGGTGCAGCCGGAGAGGGTGTTCTTTACGGGATAGTTTGCCTGGGATGGCAGCAAGGAATCGTACAGATAGACGTTACCGGAGACATCGGTACCGAGTCCGCCGGCGCCCTGTCCGGGCACATTGCGGACAAAAGCGATGGTACCGTCCGGGTTGTAGCGGATGACGGTAATGCCAGACCCATAGGCCGTTGCGATAGCGATAGACGCGTTTCCGGCGGAGTCCGCTGTTAACTGCCAAATAATACCCTGGGCCGGGCTGGTGGCATAGATCAGTTTCGAGCCATCGGGCGACAGGCGGACCAGGAACGAAGCACCGTTGGGGCCTGCCGGAGGGGTTGCGGGAAAGCTGGCCGAGTTACTCGACCAGATCACGAAGGCGGCGCCGGAAGCGTCGGCAGCGATGCCGTACGGATTCTGCGCGCCATCGCCCAGGTAAGTTGCGTAATCGACCGCGCCGGCGGTCGTCAGTCGCATGGCGAAGCCGAAGCCGCTGCCGGCGGCGACGGTGGGACGGAACGATCCGGCGGTGGCGGGCAGGTCGCCGCCGACCACGCTACCAGTCAGATACAGGCGGCCGGATGAATCGAGCGCCAGGGCGTTCAGGCTCACGCTCGATCCGCCGAGTGTCTTCTTATAAAGCACTTGCGTTCCGTTAGTGGCCAACTTCTCGACGATATTTCCGCCGACGAGATAGATATTCCCATCCGAATCGGCAGTCATGGCGGTGGCGAGAAAGGGGAGAGATTGTTGGAACAACACGGTGTCGGCCGCGGCATTCAGCTTGACCAGGTACGAGGCGGGCTGCAGGACGCAGCCGAGGATGCCCACAGATACACAATTGTTAGTAAGTCCGTTCGACAGAACATAGAGATTCGATTGGGAATCTCTGGCCGCGCTCAGATTGGCAACGCCCGTGATGGAACCAACGGGAACGGGTTGGGTGTAAGCCGGACTCAGCAGGAAGTTTTGGGCCGGCGCGATCGAAATAGCCGGGCTCAGAAGGAGGACGCAGAGGACCATGTTACGAAACATAATCTGCTCCTTAAGTACCGATTACTGCATGCAAATCGTATTATCTCACCTGATTCCAGGGACGCAATGGGCGCCACGGGAAATTCCCTATTTACCGGTACTAGTGTAGTGCGTCCGAAATCATGAAGAGCATCCGGGCGACATTTGTGGGGCGGCCAATCCTGGCCGCAGCCGCCTTTCCAGGCGGCTAGACCCGCTGAAAAGCGGGTCCGCGGGCTGAATAGCCCGCCCCACGATGCGACGCATAATCGTTAATCTGTGTGACGCACTACACTATTGAGCGGGCAGAATCAGGCCCGGAGGACTCAGGGCGCCGGCCAGGGCCAGGCGGATCTCGGGGTTCGGCGGCAATGGATCGGGCAGGCGAACGTTGATCTGGTAAAGGCCAGCGTAGCCGGGCGCCACTCCGGCATACAGAATCGCGCCCGGATCGAGCGGCGTGCCGTCGATCCAAACATTGAAATCGTCCAACAGGCTCAGCCATTGCAGACCGGTCGGGAGGGCGCCATCTTCCAGCTCGGGATTGGTGTTTCCCAAGCCGGTCGCCCACAAGCTGATAATCTCGCCTGCCGTAGCGGGCGCGTCAGTGGAAATCACCGACCAGTCCAGATGGCTGGCGACCACGACAGCCGCGGACAACTGGAACATGGCGGGAGCGGCGTTTTGTAGGGTGACCGTAATGATCGGGCCGCGCGTGCCCTGCCGGTCCAGCCAGAACTGAAACGTGCCGGCCACCAGATCGCTGGGAACCAGGAAGTTCACCTGCAACGGGGAAACGTAATAGAGGTAGGCCGGCCAGCCTTCGAAGTATATCTCCACGTTTCCCAGGCTGGTGGGCATCACGCCCGCGGCGATGTCGGCGGCTGCGAGTCCGTAAGTGTCCCAAGCGAGATTCGTGCCGAAGATGGAGACGATAGTATTGGGGGCTATGTTGGGTGTGAAACTGGCGCCATTCACGATGCCGGCGGCGGTGTAGTTCGGTGCATTAGCATCCTGGGCGCAGAGGCATGCGGCCAGTGCCAGGGCGGCGAATAAAAATCTCACGGCGAAAGGATAGTGGAATCGGGGCCGGAGGAATATCAGATTTTCTCGGCGAACTGAAGTTCGCCGCTGGAGTTTGGACATTTGGTGGGGCGGGCGTCTACGCCTGCAGAGGGTCTCCAGACCCGATCTTTGGCGAGCATAAGCTCGCCCACAGCGGGACTTAAAAGTCCCGCTAAAGCCTGCGCCACAGAACCAGCCATGCGGCCAGCGGCAGAACGGCGGCAGCCACACATACCGGGCCATAGCCATACGCATCGACCACCGCTCCGATGGCCGGCGAAATCAGCGCCTGCGTCGCCCCGTATGACGCCACCAGCATGGAGATGGCAAATGCCGCGCGTGCACCCCCGAAGATGTCCAAGGGAATCGTATACACATTGACGCTCACTGCCGCGACGGCCAGAATGCTCAGCGAAATGCCTGCCGCCGTCCAGCCCGCCGTGGGCAGCAGCGGGATAACTCCCGCCGGCAGGGCCAGCAACCCGCCCACCAGGCACACTCGCACGCGCGCATCCGCCGCCGGCAATCCCCTCCGCACCCAGACAAGCGACAGCCAACCACCGCCGAACCCGCCCAGCGCGGCCACCGCCGGCGGAATTACGGCATACCAGTTCGCGCGCGCCAGCGACAGGTGATGCTTCTCCACCAGATAGAGCGTGGTCCAATTCGTCCAGAGCGAATAGACGCTCATGTTCAGGCCATTTGCCGCGACCAATCTCCATAGGCGGGGCGACCGGAACAACTCCAGTGCGCCGGATTCCGGGCTATACGTTTCGGGTGCGGGAGCCGTCGCCATCTGGCCAAGGCGGGATGTGAAGATCCACAGCGGAATCCAGATCAGCCCCAGGCTGCCGGTCATGACGAAGGCCTGCCGCCAGCCGTAGCGCATCGCGATCCAGGTGGCCACCGGTGGAGCGAGGATCAGCCCCAGGCTGACTCCGGCCTGGTTCCACGCATTGCCTAATGCGCGCTCCGCGGGAAGGAGGTAACGATGAATGGCCTTGCCCGCGCCCGGAATGCCCGCCGCCTCCGACATGCCGAGCACGCCGCGGCAGCCCAGTAGCCCGCCCAGCCCGCGCGTGAAACCCGTCGAAATACCCGCGCAGGACCAAACCGCCACGGCGATCCCCATGGCGCGATTCAGCCCGATGCGATCGATCAGCATGCCGGCGAACGGCGCGCAGGCCGCGTAAGCGATCGAGAAGACCGACAGGATGAGGCCATATTGCGCGTTCGACAGGTGGAACTCGGCGCGCACCAGCGGGGCCAGCGTGGAGAGCGTTTGGCGGTCCAGGTAGTTAATGGCGGAACAGAGGACGAAGACGCTCAGCACCAGCCAACGGTATGGGCTGGCCTTCACTGGAATTCGATGGTGGCCACTTCGCCCTTGGTCGCCAGCTTGGCATTTGATTTGGGGAAGTACTCCACCTTCACGCGCCGCATCCCCTGCGCACCGCAGCTCAGCTTCATCTCACCTTGGCCACCCAGAATGGAGACTTGCGTAGGATCGGCGACCAGCAGCTTTACAGTCTTTTGATCGTCGTCCTGGACCACCAGGCGCAGCCGCTTGCCGAGGCAATCCACCTGTTTCAGCACCCCTCGGGTAACAGCCGAGGGTTTGGGGCCTTCCCACCATGGCACTACCTTCTCGTTGGGCGGCGAGGGCGATTGCCCCTGATTGGCGTGGGCTTCCAGCGCATGCAGATCGGCACGCGCCTGCTCTTTCAACTTTTCGATCTCACGCGCTTCTTCGTCCGCCTTGCGTTTCTTCTCGGCATCTTGCCAATCGAGGCGCTGGGCTTCCACCTCCAGGCGTTTACGCTGCATGCGTGCGCGGTCGCCGGGATTCGCGGCAGCCTGTTCGGCGGATTTCCAGGCCTGCGCCGCTTTGGGAAAGTCGTGCGCGTCCAGATAGGCTTCGGCCAACGCTTCCCAGTACGTCAGGTTACGGGCATCCAGTTTGGCCGCCAATTTGAGCTCCTGGACGCGCTTCACGGGATCGGTTTGCCGCTGTGCCATCAGGAAATGAGGTTCGGCGAGTTTGGGGTTGATTTTGGCGGCACGATCCAGCGCGGCTAGCGCCTTGGCATTGTCGGTTTCCAGGCGCGCGTATTCGATGTAACACTCGGCGCCCTTCGCGCCGGCGGCCATGGCGTCCGCGAAATCCTTGCGCGCTTCGCCGGTCTGCTGCGCGGCGAGCGCCAGCATCCCGAGGCCTTCCCAAGCTTCCGGTACGCGTTCTTTTTGGGCGATCAGGTCGCGATAGATTTCGCGCGACCGGTCGCCCTGCAACAAATCGGCAATCGCCAACTGCGCCTGGTCCGGATCTACCGATCTCTCTGGAAAATCCGACGGGCTCATCGGCAGGGGCGAAACCGAGGTGGCCTGAAAATGACCCTCCGCCAGGTGCGATTGCGCTTGCAACTCAATCTGCTCCGGAGACTTTCCGACCGCATTGCGGAAGGCAGCGTCTTCGTCCACGCCTTTGCGCAGGTTATAAGTGAGCACGCGCAGCTTGCCGTAGTATTCGGGATCGACGGCCAGCAGGTGGACGCGCGCCCAATCCATATCGGGGTGCAGGGGCGGCTCGCCCAGCGTGATGCGGATGCCGTTCACCTGGATGGTCGAGAACAGCGCCACCAAGCCGCGTTCCAGGCGTTCCGGCATGCGCGCCGTGTTGTCCAGAAACAACTGCGTGAGCCGCGCGAACACTTCATTCGAGATCGGCTGTCCGGCGGTCAGGACGATGTCGTACTGCTCGCGGCCGCGCACTACAGGCTCGGAAAGCTGCGGGGCGCCGCTCTTGAAGAGCAGGACCCGAATGGGCAGCGGGAGTTGCAGGTCGTCGTCGCCCAGGACCATCCCAAGCGCGTGGCGGAACTCTTCGAACTTTACCAGAGTCTCGCGCCCCTCTTTTGGCCCGGCGCTGCTGAATACCTCGATGGGACCGGAGGTGAACCGGATCCAGTGCTCGCTCGCCAGGCCCGTCAGGGGCAACAGGCCGCACAGCAGAAACAACCGCACCATGCTTTCATCCTAGCAGCCCTGGCCAATCCTAAGTCCCGCTCTGACCTTCTGGTGATGACTGGCTGCTCGCTCCGTGGCGCACGCTTCAGCGCGCTTCAGCGTGCCGGCGGGACTCTTAAGTCCCGCTCTTGGCCGCTTAACGGTGACAGCCCAGCCAAACATTTCTTCCCCCGTCCTTTCAACCGCTTACAAGAATCGCATCCCTTTATCCTAGATCCTCCTAGCTACCCTGAAGTCGAAAGGAAGGGCACGCACCCGCGCCCGCAAATCAATGAAAAACCATCACGATCGGAAACTTTCCCAACAGCAGGCGGAAGCCAATCGCCAAAACGCGAAAAAATCGACAGGCCCCCGCACCCCCGAAGGCAAAGCCGCCTCCAGCCGCAACGGCACCACCCACGGCCTCTCCGGCAACAAACACTTCATCCTCGAAGGTGAAGACCCCGAAGCCTTCCTCGGCCTCCTCCAGGATCTCCACGACCACCTCCGTCCCGTCGGCGACAGCGAAGAACTGGCCGTCCAACGCATCGCCGCCGCCCAATGGCGTCTCGACCGCGCCTTTGCCCTCGAAACCGGCATCTACCGCGAAGAATCCGTAATTCTGACCCGCATGGACCTAAAAAGACAGACGGATCACGAATTCTACATGAACCGCGACGGCAAACACACCCCGCCCGATCCGCACGAACCGGACGACCTCCTCGCCCGCGCCTTCATGGAAGGTGGCAAAGGCCCCGACAACTTCACCCGCCTCGCCCGTTACGAAACCGCCATCGAACGCTCCATCGAACGCGGCATGAAGCACCTCAAAGCCCTCCAGGCCGCGCGCAACGCGCAGTGTCCCGCCGTCCCTGAAGCCCCGCACGCGCCCGAACCCCCCGCCCCCGAACCGCCAAACCCGCCGCTAACTCCCCCGGATTCAAAGAATTACGAAGCGAACCCAGATCCCGCCGCATTTCCCCAATCTTCCCCCACTCCGCCCCGCCCCGTCATCAACAATGATGAATAACGATCCGGTTTTGGAGGGCGGGCTATTCAGCCCGCAGCCGGCTTTCAGCCGGCTCTGGCCGCCTGAAAATACGGCTGCGGGCATGATCGCCAAGGTCTCGCCGCTGTTTCACCCGCATCCGCGAAGCTCTCGCTCAACGGTGCGCCACGGGCGGCTTCCTTGACACCAAACTGCGCCCTTCAGCGTCCAATCATCAGGTATACTCAAACTAAGGATGGTTTCCCGGATGCCCCAAAAGCGGCGCTCGTTTCTTCTGTTTCTTGGCCTGATCTTTTTGTGTTCACTGATTGGCGGTGTCTTCGGGCCGCAAGTGCAAGCGGCGGCGACGGTTGCCGATGGCGATGACATCAGCGCCAGCTTGAAATCGTTCACTGGAGTCTATGGCCTGGTGGAACAGAATTTCGCCGACAAGATCGATCCGGATAAAGCCATTTACAAGGGCGCCATCCCAGGAGCGCTGCGCACGCTCGATCCGCACACCAACTTCTTCGATCCCCGCGATTACGAACTGCTGCGCGAAGACCAGAAGGGCCACTACTTTGGCGTCGGCATGCAGGTGCGGCCGTTCAACGGGAAGACCATTGTGGTGGCGCCGTTCGCCGGCTCACCGGCCTACAAAGCGGGCTTGCGGCCTGGCGACATCATCATGAAGGTGAACGACAAGCCTACCGACAACCTCAGCACCACCGAGGTGGCCGACCTGTTGAAGGGTCCGCGCGGCACGCAGGTGACGATCCTGGTTTCACGCGAGGGCAGCGACCAGCCCATCACTTTCACCGTGATCCGCGACGAAATCTCGCGCAGCAGCGTGAAGAATGCCATCTGGCTAAAGCCCGGAATCGCCTACGTCTTCGTTGAACAGTTTAACGAAACCACCAGCAAAGAACTCGAGGACGCTCTGAAGAAACTCGGTGAGAATAACATCCACGGGCTGGTTTTGGATTTGCGCGCCAATCCCGGCGGCTTGCTCAACGAAGGTGTCGCGGTGGCCGACAAATTCCTGCAAAAAGGACAGACCATCGTATCCCACCACGGCCGCTCGTCGCCGGAGAAGGTTTACACCGCCCGAAACGGCAACCACGGGCATGACTACCCGATCGTAGTGCTGGTGAACCGCTCATCGGCATCCGCGGCGGAAATCGTCGCGGGCGCGCTTCAGGATCACGACCGCGGCTGGATTCTGGGCGAAACTACGTTCGGCAAGGGGCTGGTGCAAACCGTCTACCCGCTTTCCGAGAATACCGGCCTGGCTCTGACTACGGCCCATTTCTATACACCCAGCGGCCGCCTGATCCAGCGCGATTACAGCAACAAGTCGTTCTTCGATTACTACTATCACAAGGACGAACCGAAGGATATGCAGGACGTCAAAATGACCGACAGCGGCCGCACGGTATACGGCGGCGGCGGAATCACCCCCGACGAGAAGTACGTGCAGCCCAAGTTCGATCACCTGCAGACTGAGCTTTATGTGAAGTCGGCGTTCTTCAATTTCACGCGCTCCTACTTCGGCCAGCACGACGCCAAGCTGCCCAAAGGGTGGTCGCCCGACAACACCGTCCTGAACGACTTCCACGACTACCTGCTGAAGCAGAACTACGATTTCACGGAAGCCGAATTTACCCAGGACGCGGATTGGATCAAGCGCCTGCTGAAGCGCGAGATGTACATCACGGCCTTCAACCTCGATGAGAGCGATCGTGTGGCCATCGAGACCGATCCCGAAGTGGAAAAGGCGGTTGAGGCCATGCCTAAGGCTAAGGCGCTGCTGGATTCAGCCCATAAGATTCTGGTGAAGCGCGCACAGCCGGAAGATCCTACCATCGCCAGGTGAAAACCGCCGCCCAGATCATCGTCCTGGATGCCGGGGGCCAGTATTGCCATCTGATCGCGCGTAAGGTTCGCGACTTGGGGGTCTACTCCGAGGTGCGACCCAGTGAGACACCCGCGGCCGAGCTGGGCGGAGCCAGGGGTTTGATCATTTCCGGCGGCCCAAACAGCGTTTACGATCCATCCAGCCCTACCGTCGATCCCGCGATCTTTCAAAACGGCGCGTGTGTACTGGGCATCTGCTATGGGCAGCAGCTCATGGCGCATCTGCTGGGCGGCACGGTGCAGTTGGGCGTCAAGGGCGAGTATGGCCTGGCCACGTTCGATCTGTTTGCGAACGGCGATGGCGGCTGCTCCAGCAGCCTGTTCAAAGGCATCTCCGGCGCACAGCAGATCTGGATGAGCCACCGCGACCTGGTCAGCGCCGCGCCTCCTGGTTTCTCGGTGTTGGGCAGCACCGCCACTTGCGCCGTCGCGGCTATTGAAGCTCCCGCGCGCGGACTCTACGCCGTGCAGTTCCATCCTGAAGTGGTGCACACCACGCGCGGCCGCGAGATCTTATCCAACTTTCTTTTCGAGATTTGTAATTGCCGGCGCGATTGGGACCCGCGCCATCGCGTGCCGCAGATCGAAGACGAGATCCGGCAGTGCGTCGGCGATCGTAATGTCTTTTTCTTCGTCAGCGGCGGCGTGGATTCCACGGTGGCCTGCGCCCTTTGCCAGCGGGCTCTCGGGGCCGAGCGCGTGGAAGGAGTCTATGTCGATACGGGCCTGATGCGGGAAGGCGAAACCGACTCCATGCGGCACGTGCCGGGCCTTTCCATCGAGTCCGCCGAGTCCCAGTTTCTGGATGCGCTGGACGGCGTCCGCGATCCGGAACGGAAACGACACATCATCGGCGAAGAATTCGTGCGCGTGCAGGAGCGCGTCATCGAATCGCGTCATCTGCTGGATGGCCATTGGATTCTGGGCCAGGGCACGATTTATCCCGACACCATCGAATCCGGCGGGACCGAGAAGGCCGCCGTGATCAAGACGCATCACAACCGCGTGCCGGGCATCCAACGCCTGATCGACGCCGGCCGCCTAGTGGAACCGCTGCGCGCTTACTATAAGGATGAGGTGCGCGAGATCGGCCGCGAACTCGGGCTTCCCGCGGAGATCCTCGACCGCCATCCGTTTCCCGGACCGGGCTTGGCCATCCGCTGCCTTTGTTCGGAAATCGACGCCGATTTACAGGCCACCGCAGAGGGCTCGATTGTGCCCGTCCACTCGGTGGGAGTGCAGGGCGACAGCCGGAGCTACGCGCCGGTGTTGTGTATCGACGAACTGGATCACGCCCGCGCTACGGAGCTGATCAATCGCATCTCAGGCGTGAACCGGGTGATCGCGCGCGTGCGGACGGCCGTTCCTCTGGCGGAAATGCGGGTGCGAGCCAGCGCCCTCACATCCGAGCGCCTCGCCCGCCTGCGACATGCCGATGCGATCGTGCGCCGGTTTTCACACGAAAGCGGTTTCGACCGCCGCATCTGGCAATTCCCCGTGGTGCTGATCCCGCTAGGTACCGCCGGCGCGCCGGACTCAGTTGTCCTTCGTCCTATCGATTCGGTGGACGGCATGACCGCCCAATCGGTCGCCATGCCGGATGACTTACTCGAGTCGATTTCCACGGAGCTATTGGCGGTTCCCGGCATTAGCGGCGTATTCTACGATCTGACTCACAAACCTCCCGCCACGATCGAGTGGGAGTAACTTATAAGCCCGGCCGCCAGTCGAGCGGAACAAGCTGGACACTGTCGATCCAGACGGTGCCGTTAATCTGGTTATCGAATTTCATGGAATGCTGCCGGCTGACCTCGATGGCCAGTAAGCGGATGTCTCCCGGAACTACGACCGCGCACTCAACCTTCGTCCAATCGTGCGTGCCGGCCAGTTCCTCCGTCCTGACATCCAGGCGCCCGTGAGCGTCGCGATCGTAGATATGCATCCCAATGCCCTGGTCGGTAGTAATCCCCTGCGTCCGTATATAAGCCTCGAACCGATAACGGCCGGGCTTTACAAAGGACGTCTGTCCCACGTCGCTGTAGTCGAGATTTTGCTTGCCATCGAACTGGATCCGCAAGGCGTGTGAGCCTGTATGCGCCGATTGAGCGTCTATGCCCACCTCTACGCCGTCGCGCGGATTGATCCGCCAATCGAATGGTGAGTCCGCGATGGCGCGCTCGAAATCCCCGTTGAAGATGTAGTTCGAATGAAGATATACACTTTGCGGGCCCAGGGATTCGGCCCAGGCGCGCGCGGCGGCTTCATAGTCGCGCTGGTCGTACAGGTGCTGCGCATACTCGCGCGCTAACCGGTCGCTGAACAATCCATGCGCCGTCATGAAGCTCCAGACTTGGTCCGTACCGGGCCGGTCCAGTTCGATCTGGTTGCGCATGTAGGCTTCGGCCACGCGCAAGCGGTAGGGTTCGTCGGGCGGCAGGCCATGCGCAAGCACGTCGGCCACGGGCACCTTGTTCTGCGCGTACCAGGCGAAAACGAAGCCGTCATAGGCGTCCGTATCGGCCAGTACGCGCGACATCAGATGCATGGCCCGGCTGGTCTCATGCACGGCTCCGTAGAAATCCGCAGCTTGCATCAGGACGGTAGGAATATGCGGGGCCAACACCAGCGCGCGGTCGTAACAATAGGCCGCGTCCGCGTTTCGCCCCGCCCGCAGCATGGCATCGCCCGTGTCGCACCAGCGCGCCGGGCGATTGGGATCACGGCGCAAAGCTTTGAACTGCGAAGCGAGCGGCACCGCCGCGGCCTGCCCGCCGTAGGCCAGCGTTTCGGCAGTCATCACGGCATCGGTATCGCAAATGCCGAAGCGGCAAAATAGGCTCTCCGCCCGGGCGTCGCTGCGGAATTGGGAATCGAACAGGATCCTGACCGGCGCGTAAACGATCAGCAGAAACGCCAGCCCGATCGCGAATCTCCGGAAGAATGCCGCGTGGCGATCCGCGGCGGGCTTTTCGAATGCCAATGGAAGGCTGGCGCCAATGCCGCAAATCCAGGCCAACGTCATGGCATTGGCCGGCACATACATATTGAAGTCAGTGAGACTGTGCAGGCCGATCGCCGCTATGGCGCCCGCGCAGCCTAATCCCAAGAAATGCGTGGTACGTCCCTTCGCTTGCCAAGCCACGCGAAACGGTCGCGAAACAGCGGGCAGCCACAACACCGCGGCAATTACAAAACCAACGAGGCCGAGTTCGGCGGCTATTTGGAGATAGTCGTTGTGCGCGTAAGTGAAAACACGGTTGACGCCGCTAGCCTGGTATCTCAAGAAAGCGGTTTCATAGTTACCCAATCCGCAGCCGAACAAAGGATAGGCGGCGATCAAATGAAGTGTCTCGCGCCAGATTGGCCAGCGTCCTTCGAGCGCGGCGGTCTGCCCTTTGGAAGCCACTCCGCCGTAATTCGCGATAAATGCGTCGGAGGGCAGGAAAATAAAGACAAATAGAACCAGACTTGCTAGCCCGGCGATCACCAGCCATTTCTTTCCGCCTTCGACTTTGCCGGCGACGGCCAGCGCGCCCATGACAAACAATCCGGCCAATCCCGCGGCAAAACCCATCTTGGAGAGAGAACAGACCAGCCCGGCTAAGATTGTGAGGGCGATCGATAGCATGCCCACGGCTTTCAAATAAGAACGGCGGGCAAACAAAGCCGCCGAATACGCGGCAGCGAACGGCAGCACCATCTCCAGGAGGCCGGCAAAGTGATTCTTGTTTACATAGGTGCCCTGAACCTCTTGCGCTCCGGCATTCTGTACGACGCCCAACGCGGCTTCAAGGGCGGCGATCGCGATTAATGGCATCACCGCAAGCCAGCGGCTGGGTCCGCGCAAGCGGCGGGACACATCGCGCGCCAGCACAAACACGAGCACATATGCGGCGATCCGCGGCAGGTAAGTGACAGTTATGGCGGGAGCGGTAGCCAGCGGCGCGAAGCCGGCGGGCGGCATGAGCCGCGCCAGGCTATCGACAATGGCAGCGCGGGTAGGGGAGAGCAGGCGAAGCAGGAACAGCGGGAGGGGAAGTAACTGAAGAGCTACGAAGCAGGGCAATAAGAGGAGCCACGGCGTGGGCGCCAGAACAGGCTCGGCACGCGCGCGCAGCCAATAAGCCGCCGCCGTAAGACCGAGCACTAGAAGACAGATATTCCAATCTGTGCCGGCGCCGCCGTTTTGATAGACGGCGTAGCCTAAGACGGCCGCGAGGAGGAGAAGGCAGGATCGCTGAAGGATGACACAATTATACGACGAAACGGCGTGCACCATGATAGCGTGCGCGCCGTTTCAAAGGTAGAGCCGCTGCCCGGGCGCTAGGCGGCTTTGGATCCCGAGCAACGATTGTTGACGCAGGTCTGGCCCGGCGCGCAGCACACCCCGTGGCAACAGACCGTCTTCGGACCGCATGCCGTGTTGGCGCAGCAGATGTCTTGCTTGCTGGCCACGCAGAAGGCTCCCCGGGTTTCGGTGATGCAGCACTTCTTGGCGTTCGCGCAGCAAAGCCCTTTTTTACCGCAAGCCGTGTACCCGGCTTTGCACGCGTCCGGCGAGTCTTCGGCAGAAGCCGGCTTCACTCCGAGTGCAGCCAGAACGCCCCCGGCAAACACACCCGCCGCAAGTTTGAGTGCCTGGCGCCGCGGTGCGGGTTTTGCCAGGATCCGAGCAACGTCGTCAAATAGAGATTGCACTTTTGTTATGTCCTTTCCTTCGCGCAAAGGCTTACAAGCTGCATGCGGCACATTTCCGCCGCCAGGTAGTATCAGTTGATCTTACTGTGTCTCACGTTAAGAATCAACCGTTGAAGATACTAATTTAATAAGTAGTTGAGTCAGACAATTGTTATACCTTGATTACATATCCGCGCTCAGGGATTAAACGCAGTCTACCACGGCGCGGCGTACCCACTCTCGGTTTTTGCCGGGAATCCCGGCCAAGCATTACAAATGGCTCCGCAGCGAGACCCATCCAAATTTGCCCGTGACGCGCAGCGCGTGCAGCGGGTAATACAACGGCGAAAGTATCGCCGGCAAGGGCAGCCAGGCGTAGTCTTCGTCGTTTGGCATGAGCACCAGGCGCGCACAGCAGCGCAGTTGATCGCGGAAACGCTCGCGTGTGCGGAGGAAGAAACGTAGACCGTTGCCCCCCGCGGAGTCCTGAAATAAGGAGGCGCGCACTTGCGCCGCCAGCGTGACTAGGATACGGTCGGCGCGCGCCTGGGCGAGCACTTCGGTGGGCAATGGCGCGTCCAACAGATCGGCAGCCAAAGACAGGCCCAGCAGCAGGATGCGGATGGCACCCATCGCGCGCGCTTCGTCCAGGACGGCCGGCCAATCGATGCGGTCTTCCGCAACCACCAGCAGCCGGGCGATGTCGCATACGGCGCTCAACTCCGCCCAGGAATGCTTGGCGCCGTGCGCGCAGAGCATCAACAGCAGATCGCCGGCGGGAAGCGCTAACACCTCGCGGCCGCAAAACGGCTGCCGCTCTAATCGCTGCCACAGCGCGTTGTAATTGAACGGCAGGCAATACGATGGCGCTAGGAACGCCTGGTGGATTTCTATAGGAACTACGCCATCGGGCGTGGTGAAATGCAATTCGTAACGCGCGCGCAGATAGGCCGCTTCCTGGGCCGCATCGGCGGGCAGGTCGGTCGCATAGCCGGCCGCCAGCATCACGCTCTTGACCGCGGTCAAGTCGCTGGCGCGCACCAGAACATCCAGGTCGCACGATTCCCGGAGAGCCAGGTCGCCATAGAGCGCTTCCGCCAGCGCCGGGCCCTTGAACGGGAGCGCTAAAATCCCATTACGCTCGAACAGGTCGAGCAAGCGGAGCAACTCCGCGGCCAGCCGCAAGCCCCACTTGGTACGCTTGCGTTCCTGGTCCTGGAAGTGGATCGCGAAGGGCGCAAGAAGCGCGCGCATCACCAGCGGGGCGACGCCATGATCCGAAGCCAACCGCTGCAGCGCGGCCCAATCGTTGTCCGGCGACGCATCGGCCTGCCGCGAGTGCACACAAGCGCGCGCACAGGCCAGCAGAGTTTGTTCCGTTAGAGTCACTGCACCAGAAGGCTGGGCGCGGTTTGCGGCGCGTACGAGGGTTGAACGATGCCGCGGATCTGGACCAGCTTGGCGCGAGCCGCTTTGAGATGCATGTTCGCCGACGGGATACCGGTGCGCGCGAACGACTTCTCGCAATCCTGCGTAGACGGGCCGCGCATATTCCCTTCCATGTAGGCCAAGCCCGGGCAGCGGGTGCAGGTGCCCACATGCGAGCAAGTCCCGCAGACCGGCAGATCGCGCGGACGGATGGAACGGACGTCGTTCATCTCCGGGGAGTATCGCCAGATATCGATAAACTTCTGCTTTCGAACATTGCCGGTGGGCAGAGGAAACTGTACGCAGGGATAAACATCGCCATAGGGCGAGATGTAGCAATAAGTGTGGCTGGCGCTGCAAGGCACTTCATCCAGCATGGCGTCGGTGGTCTCGCCGGGGGGCGCGCAGAATTCATCGACATTGCCCACCAGGCCCGGATTCCGCATCACCTCGTAGAGCTCGTTGTGGCCGACTCCGAGGCCCAGGATCTCGCGGTCGCCATCCATTTTGGGAGTTACGGTGGGATCGATGGTACTTTCGACGCCGAGTTCGTTGGCCAGTGCGCGGACGCCTTCGTAATCCCCGAAATTCTGGCGCATGAGGACGTTCGCGATGATCACCTTGAGCCCGCGCTGCTGTAGAAAACGAATCCCGTTCACGGAGCGTTCGAGCGAATTCGGCAGCAGCGTGATGGCGTCGTGCACTTCCGGCCGGTGGGAGTAAATGCTCACCTGCACCGACTGTACGCCGAGCTCGCGGATGCGGTCCGCCTCCTTCGCGCCGATCATGAACGCGTTGGTCTTCAGCTTGACGCAGAACGAGAGCTCGCGCGCATATTCGAGGATGCGGAAGAAATCCATGCGCATGAGGACCTCGCCGCCGCTGAGCGTGAGGAAGAGGGTGCCGGCCGCAGCCAACTGATCGAGCACGTCGAACATCTCGGCGGTGGTCATTTCGCCGTGATCGTCGTGGTCGAGATAGCAGTGCACGCAGCGTTCGTTGCACCGGTAGGTGACATCCAATTGAGCGCCCAACGGCACCCCAAGCGCAAGGGCGCGGCGGTTCATTTCTTCCATTAAGGCGCTCATTTAGTAGACTCCTGACGTCCGCTTTCGGCGGGCGCTATGGGCTGTTCGTTCAGATGCATGATGCCGTGTGCCGCCATCTCTTCGAGGAAGACTTCGGCGTCGTGCCGCGCCGCTTCGGGCGTAACCTCGAATTCGTCACAAAGCCGGGCGACGATTTCGTCGAGCGAAGTGCGGCCGTCGGCGGCGTTCCAAATCACCGAGCCGACGTCGTTCAGGTTGAACAGGCTGGCATCGGTGGGCGACATGATCATCATCTCGCCGCCCAGCATGCGGGCCGCTACCTGCTTGCTGCGCGTGGGGTAAACGGTATTCATACAATTAACTCCCAGACGCGCGCGTCGGGCGTGAACACGAGCCGATGGACCGGGACGTGGGCCACGAAATCGAAAACGGATTGAAATACCATCCCGACTAATTCTTCGTCGTGGGCGAAGAAGAGGATATTCCGAAGGACGGCGCGGGCGGCATCCACCGGATCTACCGGCTCGATGCGGTTTTCGGGACCCTGCACGAGCAGGTAAATGGCAGCCAAAGGCGCGCGCAGATTGGCGCCGATGCGCGCCAACTCGCCGGCGAACGGCGTGCCGAAAGCCTCATAGCCGGTTTGGCAGGGGCGCACATACGAGATCTCGTCGGTGAGCACTTCGGCATCCGGCGGGGCGAGACGCGAAAGGGTGGTCTTCCCCGCCCCCGAGACGCCCGAAAACAGAAAGGCACGGCCATTGCGAACGGCGCTGGCGGCGTGCACCAGGAAGCCGCCTTCGCGCGCCAGCAATAGCGAATGCAGAATGCGCAGCACGCCGTCGATCGAATAGGGATTGGCGCTTTGGCGCACCCAGCCGTGGCCGGTGCGCGGATCCCATTCGGCGCGAAAGTCGCCGCGGGTCATGATCCAGCGGCCGGATTCCAGACGGACGCTGACGTCTTCATCGTCCAGGATGGTGCGCGGCGGGATCAGTTCGACGTCCAGCGAAAAGATGCGGTCGCCGGAAGCGGCATGGATAAAACTACCGTAACGATCTTCGAGCAAGGCCGCGAACTCGCTGCTATCGGTACGCACGAGTATGGGCATGCCTCCGATATCGATCGCCAACTCGCGGGTCGCGGTAAGGGTCAAGTTCGTACCATCCTAACAAAGTAAACCGCGGCGCGGGTACCGAATTCGGTCCAGCGGAGTACCGTGGAGGCTATACGGCAGAAAACGGTCAGCCGCGGGGAAATGCGGCGGCCACCGCGTTCGATGGCGGCCACGCAGGCGAGGATGTCGTGGAGCGGTACGGGCGCATCGGGATAGCGTAGACGGTCGCCGCGGGTGACGTACAAATGGCCTGTCTGGGCGACCACGCGGTGGACAACCATGCGGCCATGGCGTTGAAAAACGATCACCTCGCCGGGTGGGATGGGACCGTCCGGGCGCCGCAGATCGAGCAGGTCGCCGGGTTGCATGCAGGGGAACATGCTGCTGCCGGTCACCGGAAGACGAGCCTGGCCGAACGAAGTGAGGACTTCGGCGGCCAGGTCGAGTTTGAGGGCTTCTATCAATCGATTACCAATTGGTGTTCATGACCAGGTTATACGCATTGACGCTGCCGATACCGGTGGCGAAGTCCCATCCGGGGGTGGTCCCGTAGGCCGGTTGATAGGCCGGCGCGAGCGTGGTCGCGGAGATGACCGGGACGCAGGTAGCCCCCGAACCGCCGCCTCCCGTCAACGTGCAGCCGCCGCCGTCACTGTAGCCCTGGCCGGCATTGTTCAGCGTGATGGATGTGACCGCGCCGCCCGAGATGTTTGCGGTGCAGGTGGCTTGCGTGCCGCCGGCCCAAAGGATTCCACCCGCGGGATTCAAGTACTGGTATAAGTTGCTGGGCGTAGCGATTGCGCAGGTGGGCGCGCTGGTGTAACCGGACCCGCCTGTGAGCACCGTCACTCCGGTGAGAGTCTGCGTGCTGGTGACGCCGTCTGTGCCGCCGGGATTGTAGCAATTCACGTGTGTGCCGGTGCAGTTCACGTTGATGTCGCCTTGGGTGATGTCGTAGAAGGCGCACTCCGTGCCGATGCCGCGCCGCGCCGGCTGATTGATGGAGTAGCAGGCGCTGTTGCCGCTGGCGCCGAACTCGGCGCTGGCGATCTTGTAATAAGTGGGATTCGGATTGCCGGCGCGGATATTCCATTTCTGATTGACGAGCGCCTGGATGCCCGCCATCATGGGCGAGGAAGCGGAGGTGCCGCCCAAGCCGGTCCAAGCGCTGGGAGCGCCGCTGCAGGAAGCGCCGCCGTTTCCGGTGTCGGAATCGCAAATGATGATGTAGTGGTTCCAGATGCCATTCGAGGCAAACAGCGAGACGTCCGGGATGTCGCGGACGCCGTCGGCGGGATTGCCCAAGATGCCCTGCTGCCAAGACGGCTTCGGCCATCCTGCGCACGTTCCGCTAACAATGTTGGCAGTGGATGGCGAACCCGTGGCGCAGCCACTTGGGCCACCGCTGCCGGAGCCGGTGGTGCGGTGGCTGGTCCCTCCGGAATTGCAGTATCCGCTGGATCCGTAAGGCGCGCTGACCCCCGCGTAGTTGTAAAGTAGATAACCCGCGCAGGAATCGTTCCAGGGGATTTCGGGAATGTACGACTTGGCGGAACCGTCGGTAGCCAGGTTGGTGGTGCTCCAATAGGTGCTCACCGGAATGGCGGGCGAACCTTTACTGGCGTTATACGTATCCTCGAAGTCGGTCCCGCCAACTGACACATTATAAGGAGTTGAAGTCCAACCACTGACGCCGATTCCGGTGGTGGAGCTCTTGGCGTTGGCGGAACAACTGGTGGAACTCTCGTCACCAGACGAGGCGAATACCGAGACACCCGCGGCGGCGGCGGACTGAAAAGCGTTATAGAATGCCGCGTTGCCGGCAGAGCCGTTTTCGGCTTCACATTGGCCGTAACTCATGCTGACGATCGAAGGCGGGTTGCCGGCGCTGACCAGATTCTCAAGGGCGATCAGACCGCCGAAGGTGGCGACGGTCGCACCGTCGGTACAGGAGGCGACGTTTACGGTAGCCATAGGGGCCGTGGCCGAGACGATCTCCGCATCCAGATCGACTTCAACGTCGTCACTGTTTACGCCGGGGTTGGTGCAAGTGCCCCCCGTGCCGGTGGGATGCGACTGAACCAGGGTGGGCGTGGCCCACTTGCTCAGGAACGTACTGCGGTATTTACTGATGTCGGTAGTGGAGGAGATATTCGAATCCTCGATGACGACGACCGTCTGGCCGGTGCCGTTGATCCCCTGGCGCAGGAGAGGATTGACATTGTAGATGGTCTGGAAATCGGCCGGCACGAGGGCATAAAGTGAACCGGATGTGTAAGCTGGACGGGCAAACTTCACGTTATGGTGCGGCCGGAAATCGTGCATGGAAACGATTCCCACAATGGCCGGAGCGAGAGCCTCGGGGATCTGCGGGTCGCGCACGTTGGCCCAGTGCGGTTTGCCATCGACTTCGAGCGCGTGGATCTCGGTGTGGAAAGCTTCGCGGATAATGCCGGCGGTACCTGAGAAATCCACCAACATGCGGGTGGGGTAGACATAGTGGACCGTAAAGCCCTTGGACTGGAGCCAACTCTTAATGGTGTCCAGATCGGACTGGGCCAAGCCGAAGCGGTCGCCGATTTCCTGGGGAGTCAGCCAGTGCCGGAAATTGGGTGAGGTTTTGTCATGCATCTCGTTGATGAGATGGACAAATTCGCCTTCCAGTGTGGGCGGCCGGCGCAACTGTAGGAACATGTGCTCGACGGGCGTGGAATCGGGGACGACGCCACGATCGTTTGCGCTCAGTTTTGCTTCGGGACGGGTGTTGCCGGCGAGGGTCACGAGATTCGACTCGTCGATGGCCTCAGTGATCAGCACACGCTGGAATTGGCCGAAGACGGGGCCAATGAAGCCCACGCGCAGGACGGCGAGCGCGGCGAGCGCGAGGGCGACTATGGAAAGCTTACGGGTGATGGGATTCTTTAGGGTCATGGTTGGTTTGAACAAAAGGTGGAATTCCGGGCGCAAGCGGCTTCGAGGTTGGCCCGGGCCTGCGGGTAATTCGGATTGATGCGCAATGCAGCTTGGTATTCGGCGATGGCTTCCCGCAGACGGCCGGGCATTTGGGATAGGGCGCGCCCGAGGTTGTTATGCGCTTCGGCGAATTTGGCTTCGGTTCGGAGCGCGGCCTGGAATTCGGCGATGGCGTCGGGAAGGCGGCCGGGCATCTGGGCCAGCGCGATCGCCAGGCTGTTATGGGCCTGGGGATTGTTCGGTTCGCTTCGTAAAATTGTCTGGAACTGAGCCACGGCCTCGGAGCGGCGCGCGGGAATCCGGGATAGAGCGTTGCCCAGATTGGTGCGAATTTGGGTATCGGCGGGATTGAGCCGAAGGCCATCTTGAAATTGAATAATGGCGTCTGACAGGTGGTCGGGCGCCTGCAGCATGGTGACACCTAAGTCATTGCGAATCTGCGGATCATCAGGTTTTAATTGAAGTGCTATTTCAAACTGGTGAATACTATCCTGCAAATGCTTGGGATCGCGCGCCAGGGCGTTGCCCAAATTCTGATGAGCCTGCGCCAGACGAGGCTCCAGATGGATGGCGATTTCGAATTCTCGGATGGCCTCGGGCAGGCGTCCAGGCGTGCGGGCTAAGGCGTTGCCCAGGTTGTTATGGGCCTCGGCGTCATCCGGGTTCAGCTCCAGGGCAGCCTGATATTCGGTTTTGGCTTCCGCCAGGTGGCCGGGCTTATCCAGCAGGGCGACTCCCAGGTTGTTATGGGCCAGCCAGCTCGCGGGATTGCGGACGAGCGTTGCGCGATATAGGGTTTCGGTGTCGCGATAGATGCCGCTCTGACGCCACGTGAGGATGCCAAGGATGGCCAGGAGGACGGTTGGCAGGACGATATCCGCGGGCCTGCCGAGACGGGTAAGCAACGATACGAGAATCGAGGAGAGCGGGACGATCAGGGCAAGGGTGGCCAGGTATTGGAAGTGGTCGGCAACGTAGGAGAAAAGAAAAGGATAGATGTTGAAGAAGCCGAGGACGGGGAATAAGGTCCCGATGTAAAGGAGGAACGCCGCGAGCGGCCCACGCTGCCTGGAGAAGCGCACTACAAGGACGAGAAGGACGGCCACAGCCAGGACCGCGAGCGGATAGAGGTATTCAATGGGGGCGGCGGGGTCCATCTTCCAGCGCGGATAGCTGAAAATGAGGTTCGCGGGCCAGAGCAACTTGGCGACGTAAAAGCAGACGGCACGACCGGCCAGCAGGAAGCGCTGGGTGACGGTGAGGGCGTAAGCTGCGCCTTGCGCGCCGACCAGCGTCCGTTCGACCCAGGCGGTAAAGAGTCCGGCGACCGCGCCGAGGGCGATCCAGGGCAGCAAGGGGCGGACGTCGCCGCGCTTGTCGAGCCGTCCACGCTTCCACCAAAATATGACGAGCAAAGCCGCAGGGAGGGTAGCGGTCACGGTTTTCGTGAGGAGGGCCAGGACGAAGAGGGCTAGAGCCCACCCGTAGGATGAACGCCGACGTGAACGATCAAAGCCTAAGTATATGAAAACAGAGGACAAATAGAAGACGGCGGACAACGTGCTCTTCTGCTCGGAGATCCAGGCGACGGATTCGACGCAGACCGGGTGCAGGGCGAAAACCAGTCCGGCGAGCCAGGCCCCGGGCAGTTCGAGGCGGCGGACTATGAGGACGACCAGGCAGGCGGCAAACGCGTGTTGGGCGAGATTGACAAGATGGTAGCCGAGAACCGCGTCGCCCCAGAGGCGGTGTTCGATCCAAAAGGCGCTGTGCAGAAGGGGGTAGTATTGCTGCGTCGCCCCGAGCGAAAACCAGATGCGCCAGAGTCCATGAAGAGACTGGAGGGCGGGAGAGGTGATGTGGGCGGGATCGTCCCAGACCAGCGTGCCACGAAGGGCGGGCCAATAAGCCAGCAGGGCGGCGGCGAAGATGGCGGGCCAGGTGAACGACGACGCGGCGACGCGGCGGGGCTTCGGCACGATGGCACGGCGGCGGGGCGGCGACAGGGTGGCGGTCTTCATGGCTGCGAAATCGCCCTTTGGAGGTTGCTTTGCGCCAGGGGATCGTTGGGGTTGATGGCCAGCGCGGCACGAAACTCGGCCACGGCGTCGGCGCGGCGCTGGGGAACGTACAACAGGACGACACCCAGGTCGTTGTGCGCTTGCGCGTAGTTGGGCGCCAAGCGCAGAGCCGTCTCAAACTCGGTGATGGCATCGGGCAGGCGGCCGGGCACTTGGGACAGCGATCTGCCGAGGAAGTCGTGCGCTTGCGGGTCGCCAGGCGCAATTTGGAGCGCAGCCTGGACCTCGGCAATGGCGTCCGGAAGGCGGCCGGGCACGCGGGCCAGGGCGCCGGCAAGGTTATCGTGCATTTGCGCGTTGTCCGGCTCCAATTGGACGGCGGTTTCGAGCTCGGCAATGGCGTCCGAGAGGCGGCCAGGCATTTCCATGAGGGCCAGTCCCAGGTTGTTGTGCGCTTCGGCGTGGCTGGGCTTGGCCCGCAGGACGGCCCGATACTCGGCGATGGCGTCGGGCAAGCGGCCCGGCATGGCGGCGAGGAAGCTGGCGAGATTCACCTGGGCTTCGGGATAGTCCGGCTGGATGCGTAAGGCCTCGCGCACTTCGGCCATGGCTTCCGGCATACGTCCCTGGCGCGAATAGAGGGTAGCCAGATTGTTGTGCGGCTCAGCGTAATCGGGTTTCAGGCGTAGGGCAGCGCGGTACTCGTCGATGGCTTCGGAGGAACGGCCGTCGATCTTTGAGAGGGCCACGCCGAGGTTGTTGTGCGCCATCCAACTGGCGGGGTTGCGGGCCAAGGTTTCGCGGTAGAGCGTTTCGGTGTCGCCGTACATGGCGGCCTGGCGGAAGGTGAGGACGGCGAGGACGAAGAGGAGCGCCAAGCGGGCTGCGCGTGCCCGGGATGGCGAAGCGGATTGACTCAGTTGGTAAATGACGGCGGCTACGGGGACGACGATGCCGAGGCTGGCGAGGTACTGAAAGTGGTCGGCCACCCAGGAAAAGCGGAAGGGATAGACGTTCAGGAAGCCGAGAACCGGGAAGAGGGTTCCGATAAAGAAGAGGAGGGATGCCAGCCAGGCACGGCGGCGAAGGGCGATGGCGAGCGCGGCCAGCACACCGGCCGGGAAGAGCCATTGCCACCAGGCGGCGGGATCGAGGGTCCAGCGCGGGTAGGTGAAGATGAGGCTGGAGGGCCAGAAGAGCTTGGCGGCGTAGAACCAGATGGCGCGGCCGGCGACGAGAACGCGCTGCAGCGGCGCGATGGCGAAATCCGCGCCTTGCGCACCGATATAAGTGCGCTCGACCCATGCGGTGAACAGGCCCGCGGCGATTCCTACGGCGAACCAAGGCAAGAGCGGGCGCACGTCGCGACGGAGATGGAGCCGGCCGCGCTGCCACCAGAAGATGACCAGCAAAGCCGCGGGAAGCGACGCGGTTACGGTCTTCGAGAGGAGCGCGCAGAGGAACAGGGCGGTGGCCCAGAGATAATGCGAGCGGCGGCGGGATTCATCGAACCGGAGATAGACCAAGGCGGCGGAGAGGTAGAAGACCGCGGAGAGGGTGGTCTTCTGTTCCGAGATCCAGGCGACGGATTCGACGCCGACCGGGTGCAGAGCGAAGATGAGTCCGGCCAGCCATGCGCCGGGGATCGCCAGGCGGCGTACGATGAGGACGACCAGGCAGGCGGCGGCGGCATGGAGGAGGACGTTCACCAAGTGGTAGCCCAGGACGGCATCGCCCCAGAGGCGATGCTCAAGCCAGAAAGCGCTGTGAAGGAGCGGGTAATACTGCTGGGTGGCACCCAGATCGAACCAGATACGCCACAAGCCGCGGAAGGAGCGCATGGCGGCGGCGGTGACGTGCGCGTTATCGTCCCAGACGAAGCCGCCTTGGAGGGCGGGCCAGTAGGCGGCGAGGGCGGCGGCAAGGATGGCGGGGGCGATCCAAAAAGAGGCGGGAAGGTGGAAGGACGGCCGGGGACTTGGGCGCGAAGACACGGAGACGGCGGACTTATGCCGTTTGGTGCGCGATGGTGCGGCGGCAGGCATGCCAGGAAGGGGCGACGGGAGGAGGACGAGAGACTTTTGGGGGCAGACTGGGAAGCCTGCCCCCTGATTGCAGGGCTACTTACGGTGCGGACTGGATGACCTGGACTGCACAACCGCCGGTGCCGTTGGTGGTGCAGGAGGAGTTCAGAGTAGTGGAGTAATAGATGTTCTGCGCGGTAGCCAGCGAGTTATCGACGACGATTCCGCTGGGTCCGCCCTGGGCCAGGATGGTCCCGGTGGCCGCGGTGCTGGGGCTGATGGTGCCGCTGGTAACATCGAAGCCGGAAACCAATCCGATGGCTGGATTGGTGAGGGCCATGAGGGCGCCGGCGAAGATGTAGTCGTTGGTCCCGGTGTAGAACTCAGTGACTTGTAGGCCTCCCGCGTAGTAGCCGTTAGTGTAGTTGGCGGCGATGGCGGGGCCCAGGTTAGCCGCAGGGCCGAAGGTGGCCGTGTTGCCATTGAGCGGGATCTGATACAGGGTGTTGTTCTGCGGGCCAGTGCCTCCGACTACATACATGTTGCCGGTATAGGTGGTGTAGTAGGCATTGTCGAAAGTGCCGGAGAGCATGAATTCGTAACCGGCTCCGACCTGGACTTCCTGGCCCACATTTCCGGCGTTGAAGATCTCGTAGTACTCGTAGACTCCGGCGCACGGGCCGCTGGAGCAGGCCGTAGTGTTGTCCGCGCCGGCGAAAGCGTAGACAAACGTCGTAGTTTCGTCGACTACGGGGGAATCAACGAGACCGTATTGGTAATCGAGCTGCGCCGATCGGGTGACCGTAGGCGTGCCCGGGGAGGCGATCGAATAGAGATAGCCGCAGGAGCCGGCCGCGTTGGTGGCGGAGGGCTCGCAAGTAGAGGCGTAGTTCAGCAGGTAGTCGCCCACGAAGATGAGACCGGTAATGTTATCGTAGACGGGGCTGCCGAGAGCGCCGCCAAGAGTGGCGGAGCTGACCTGGACGGGCCAGCCGCCGGTAGTGACTTCCGCGGGCGTGCCGAGGAAGACACCGGTGAATTGATGCAGCTTGCCGCTGTCGTCGCCGACATAGACCGTGTCCGAGCCGTAGTCATAAAACGGCGAAGAATAGGAGTCGCTGGTGGCGCCGGAAAATGCAATGGTGGTCTGGCAGGGGGCCGTGCATCCGTTGTAAGACGCCGGCGCGAGGGGCGTGGCGTTGTTCGGGATGGAGACGGAACCTCCGGTGGATGGCCGAATGATGACAAGGCTGGCGGCCGATCCGGAGGCGCCGGTGACAAAGGCCAACTGAGAGCCATCCCAGGAGAGATCGACCGACGTGGTAATGGGCGCCGTCCCGGTGTTGTAGGCGTAGTAGACCACAGGCACGCCACTGTTGCAGGCGGCGTAGATGTCGTTATACGCGACCAGGGTGGCCTGGGAACTGGAGCCGCCGAGACCGGTGTTGTAGATGGCGAGGTCGGTGGCGCAAGGCGTGGCCGTCTGGGTGAAGGTGGCTGGGAACTGGCCGACGCCGGTGGTTCCGTTCGAGCCGATGCCGACGCTCCAATCCTTATGGATGCGGCGGTGGTTCTTGTCGGGCGTGGGGGGAACGGGCTCTTTGCCGGTGGGCGGTAGGAGCGCTTTGGCCAGCCCGCGTGGCAGCGGACCGCTAACGGGCGCGGTAGAGATGTCCGGCTGGGGGCCATTCTTCTCGGCGACGAGCGGGGCCGGGAGCGATGGCGGAGCCTTCATGGCGGCGCGGAGTTCCTGCTGGAGGATGTAGCGCGGGTCCTTGAGCAGCTTCTGCAGCCGGGCGGCGGAGACGGTCCCGGTGGGTTTGGAGAAGACCACATGGTGCGTGGACCAGTCTTTGGGGACGCCGCGTCTCTTGACGTCCTGCCCCGACAGCATGAGGGCGGAGCCGAGTACGAGGGCCAGGGCGACCGCCGTGGTCCATAGCTTGGAATGGGTAATGGGTTTCGTCATCTAATTGCTCCTCGTGATTCGATTCGTTAAGAAATGTTTCCTCATGTGGGTTACCATTGGGGGGCCAGCGCTAAGTTATAAGCGTTGACCGTTCCCAAGCCGGTGGCGAAGTCCCAGCCGGGAGTTGCGCCGTATGCGGGTTGGTAGGTTGGCGCCAACGTGGCGACCGTTGCAGATGCCACACAAGTTGCGCCCGATCCTCCGGCGGTCGTGGTTATGGTGCAACTCGTGCCGCCGGCATAGCCGTTGCCTGCAGTGTTGAGCGTAATGGCAGTGACTGCGCCGCCCGACACAGTTGGTGTACAGGTGGCTTGGGTTCCGCCGGCCCATATAACGGTATTTGTGGGCGAGAGATACTGATTCTTGTTGCTGGGCGCGGCCAGGGTACAGAAGGTGGTCCCACTGGCGTAGCCCGACCCACCCGTCAGCACGGTGACGGTAGTCAGTGGCTGCGTGCTGGTCGCACCCTGTTCCGTCGTGCTGGCGTTGGGCAGGTAACAATTGACCTCGTGCGATGTGCCATTCCGCCGGCAATCGGTGTCGTTGTCGCCTTGGGTGACATCCTGGAAGACGCAGCTCGACCCTACGCCGCGGCGGAGGTTGGTTCCGATGTTGACCGAGTAGCAGTTGCTATTGCCGCCGGCTCCGAATTCCGCAGCGGCGATTGCGTAGTACGTCGGGTTGGGGTTGCCGATCTTGTTGAGACCGCGGTATTCGTTGACCAGCGCCTGGATGCCGGCCATCATAGGTGTGGCGACCGACGTTCCGCCGAAGCCGTCCCAGGTACTGGGCGCACCGGAGCAGGAGGTACCGCCGTTCACGGTATCGGACCAGCAAACTACCGCATAGTGTCCCCAGAATCCGTTGGAGGCGAACAACGAAACATCCGGAATGTCGCGCACGCCATCGGCGGGGTTGCCATAGACTCCCGACTGCCATGAGGGTTTGGCGTATCCTACACACTTGTCGGCTACTTCCAGATAACTGGTCTGATCTGCGCTGGTGCCACCCGTGGCGCAGGCGCTCGGACCGCCCGAACCCGCGCCAGTACTGAGGAATGCATTGTTCGTCTTGGCGAGCGTGCTATTGCAGAAGCCACTTGTTCCCGCCGGCGTCGTGTATCCTTCCAGGTTGTAAATCAGGTAGCCCGCGCACGAATCGTTCCAAGGGACCTCCGGAATGTAAGACTTGGCCGAGCCGTCCGTCGGAGTGTTGGTGGTTGCCCAGTAGGTGGTGACGGGGGCGCCGCCGTTGGCTGGCTTGTCGGCGTTGTAGAAGTCCTCGAAATCCGTGCCGCCCACCGAGACGTTATAGATAGACTCGCCCCATCCTGTAACTCCTATACCGGGGTAGGAATAGAGAGTGCCGTTGGTGAAGTCGCCCGCGCAGGCTGAACTGCCACCATCGCCGGATGAAACGAAGATTGAGGAGCCACCGATGGAGGCGGTTTGGAAGGCCGTACTGAAGGCCACGTTCGAGGGCAGGTAGTTGGCTGCTTCGCACACGCCATAGCTCATACTGACGATGGACGGTGCGCTGGTGGCAACCAGGTTCTCAAGGGCCAGAAGTCCGCCGAAGGTGGTGGTGTCGGCACAGACGGCCATCACGATGTTGGCGTTGGGCGCCATGGCGCTGGCGACTTCGCCATCGAGATCCGATTCGCTATCGGCTGCGTTTGCGCCAGGGTCGGTGCAAGCGTTTGAACCGGAAGGATGTACCGTGGTAAAAGACCCGAGAGTATACTTACCGAGGAAAGTGCTTCGGTAGGTGGCAACGTCGTTGCTATAGCTATCGCTATCCTCAAGTATGGTGACGGTCTGGCCTCTGCCATCGACACCCTGGCGGAGGAGCGGATTCACGTTATAGATGGTTTCGAAATCCGCCGGCACGAGCGGCATCAGAGTACCGCTCACGTAGTAATTGGGCGCTTTCGGAACCAGGTGTGCTTGCGGCGCGAAGTCGTGGATCTGCACGATGCCGAGCATGGCGGGCGACAGCGCCGCCGGGAATTGCGGATTGGTCATATTGGCGAAGTGCAGCTTGCCATTGACCTCCAGGTAGTGGACCTCGGTGTGGAACGCTTCCTTCAAATTCGCGGCCGTGCCCGAGAAGTCGATGACCAGTCGATTGGGGTGTACGCCGTACACCGAGAAGCCGTGCGATTCCAGCCAGTGCGTGATGGTGTTGATGTCCTGTTCCGACGGGCCCCACTTATCGCCGATCTCTTTGGCGGTGAGCCAGTGGCGGAAGTTGGGGGACTTCTTGTCGGTGACTTCATCGGCGTAGCGCACAACCTCGGCTTCCATCTGGGGCGAGCGCTTCAACTGCAGTAGCATGTGTGGCAACGGAAAGGAATCGGGCACGGCCCCGCGGTCGTTCTTGGGGACGGCCTCGAAACGGACGCTGCGGGGCACGGTGGCGAGTTTGGATTCGTCAATCCGCTCGGTAATCAGATCGCGGGAAAAACCGCCGAAGACCGGTGTGTACAACAGCAGGCCCAAGGCAGCAAGGGCTCCCATCGTAACGCCGATGGAGAGCCGATGAATGTTAGCTTGGCTGAGATTCATATTCTTCTCCTCTCTTTTTGGTTCCCGGCCGTGAATGGGCTAGGACGTTTTCCTGTTCTGGTGGCAACCGGACTGCGTGGTTTGGACTTTGCCGCAGGTCAGCGCCGAAGTTTCAAAGACCCGCTCGAACCGAAGAGCGGGCTTGTTGTAAGGCTTCTTGGCCAAGCATTCGCCGGGCCGTTTGAATCGGGTGTTGTTTTCTTCAGTTGGGCTCATCGGTAACTCCAATGGCAATTTGACGAAAGGCCGCCTGGGGAGGCGGCCGGCAATGCATAGCGCGGGGAATGAAGACGGATCGTCCGGTCAGGTGGCGATGGGGGCGGAAAATCCGCCCCGTTTATCCTTGCTCGCATAAAACCGCCTTTACTCATCAGGCTAGGGCGTAGCTTGAATCGTCTGAATCGCGCACCCGTTGGTGCCGCCGGAAGTGCTACAGTTCTGGTTAAGCAGCGTCGAGAAATAGATGTTGGACGCGCCTGCCGCACCGTTGTCTACCACGATGCCGCTGGTGCCCCCCTGCTCAGGCAGGACACCCGTAGACGCCGTATAACTACCGATTACGCCGCTGGTGACATCAAAGCCCATGACGCAGCCGATGGTCACGCTCTGGCTCGGGCACGCGATGTTGGCCGTATTCGTGCCGAACCCGAGCACGCTGGTGAATAGGTAATCGTTGCCGGTGGGATTATAAAATTCGGTTACTTGCAGTCCGGCGGAGTAATATCCACTGGTGTAGTTGACGCCGATGGCGGGACCCGCGTTGGCGCTGGTGCTCATGACGCCACTGTTGATGGGTATCTGATACAAGGTATTGTTCGCGGGGCCTGTGTTTCCGACCACGTAGAGGTTCCCGGTGGAACTGGGGGACGTGAAATAGGCGTTGTCGAATGCACCGGACATCATGAATTCGTAACCTGGGCCGACGGCGGCTTCGGTGGCGGTGGCGCCGCCCGTGAAGCCGGTGGGGAACTGGAATACGCCGGCGCAGGGTCCGCCGCTGCAATTGGCGCTACCATCATCGCCCGTAAACACATAGACCATTTCGGTGGACGGATCGACGATGGGGCTGTCCAGAATCCCGACGTTATAGTCCAATTGAGCCGAGGTAGTGACGGTTGCCGAGGCATTCACGGAGTAGAGGTAACCACAGAGGTTAGGCGAGGCAAACAGTTGGCAGCTTGACTGCGTCGCGAAAGGGGCGTAGTCACCTACAAAGACGAGTCCACTGACCGCATCATAGATGGGGCTTCCGAGCGAGGCGTTGGCGTTTACCGTGACCGGCCAGCCACCGCCGATGACTTCCGAGGGAGTGCCGGTCCAGAAGATATTCGTGAACTGGTGAAGGTTTCCCGCATCGTCGCCGACATAAATGGTGCTGGGTCCTGTGCTGGTTCCGTTGGATTGGTTGTACGCTACAAAGGGCGCGGAGTAAGTGTCGGTCGGTGTTCCGCTGAAAGGTACGGCAATCATGCAGGGCGCAGCGCAGTTCGGATAACTAGGGTTACTGGTCAGTGCCGTGGGGCTGGTAAGCGTGCCGCCGGGCGCCCACTGCATCACGACTAATTGCGCGCCGCCGACTCCGGCGGTCCCGCTGCCGGGGCTCAGTGTCCCCGTGGCCGGGGACAGGGTCACCTCCGCCGTCGAACCGCTGTCGGTAAGCACAATGCCGTTCCCGCAGGTTCCCTGACCGCAACTGGCAGCGAGGTTCACAATTGTGCTCGGGGCGCCGCCGTACGTCGCCGTCACGGTGCTGTTGGCCGTCTGCGACGCCGAGATGCACGCGCTATTGGTAGTGGGGCAATTCGCGCGGCTGCCGGTTAAGGCTGCGTAGACCGTCTGCACAATATCGTATGTGTACGCCATCCCGCTGGTGGACATCTGGTTGACGGTGGTGATGCTTGCCGTGGTTTCCCACGTGTACGTAACGCCTCCCACCGTGATGGTGGTCCCAGCGGTCGGAATTGCTGTGCCTGCGGTTATGGTTCCCGAAGCTGCGGTGGCATAGGGGACGAACTGAACGAAGGCGGCCTGTGTGCCGTCCAGAGAGAGCACGACGGAGTTGGTGATGGTCGCGCTGGTCCCGCCCAATGTCCCGGAGTTATAAGCCCAATAAGGTGTGGGGACGCCGCCATTGCAGCCTGCGTAGAGGTTGTCATAGGCAATGATGTCCGCCTGCGAGGAGGAGCCTGCAAGACCGGTATTGTAAATTGCGAAGTCGGTGCAACTGGTGCCGGTGGTGAAGGTAGCTGGGAATTCACCGAGACCCGTGGTGGCGCCCGCGTTGCCGGCGGTTCCGACCGGGCCCATGGTCTCGCTCCAGTCTCTGTGCATGCGGTGCCTGGTCAAGGGGCCGGGACCCGTCTGGTCACCGGCCGACGATCCGGGGGGAGGGGGTACGATGGCGCGCAGAAGGCCGGAGGGTACCTGGCGGGCGGCATTGACATTTCTTGCGGCGGGGCTGACTCTGACGCCAGCTTCGCGCGTTTTGAGATCAGAAGGTTGGGTGACCTGAGCCGCCGGTCCTGCGGCGGACAGGGTTTTGATCGCGGTATCAAGGGCCGCCGCGGCAGCCGGGTCTCCGCGATGCTGCTGCTGCATGAGGTAGCGGGGATCGCTGGCGATGCTTCGCCCGGCGGCGTCGGTACCATCCACCACGCTGCGGGTTTTGGAGAAAACCAGATGATGGTGGGTCCAGTCCCAGGCCACGCCTTTCTTGGGGTGCGCCGTGGTGGCATCCTGGGCGTTCATGAGAACCGCCGAGGCGAGCATGATTGCCAGAATGGCCAGCGTACCCGCCAGCCGCAAAATCGACCTGTTAGTATTTTTCATGATTGCTTCTCCTATTAGGGGGCTTCGGTAGACGCCTCCCCTACCATGCGCTATTAAAGACTAAGTTGTAGGCATTGACGCTACCGAGGCCGGTGGCGAAATCCCAGCCCGGAGTGGTGCCGTAAGCCGGCTGATACGTTGCTGCGAGGGTGGTCGGCGATGATTCGGGACGCAGGTTGCGCCGGAGCCGCCGCCCCCGGATAAGGTGCATCGCCGCGCCGGCATTGTAGCCTTGGCCGGTGTTAACAAGCGCTATGGAAGTGACTGCGCCGCCCGAGACCGTGGCCGTACATGTGGCCTGTGTACCTCCAGCCCACAGTACTGTGTTGGTGGGGCTCACATAACTGTTCAGATTGCTGGGCGCCCCGAGGGTACAAGTGGGTGCGCTGGTATACCCGGTTCCGCCGGTTAGTACGGTGACACCGGTAAGCGGCTGAGTGCTGACGGCACCGTCGGTGCTGGATGGCTTGTAACTGTTCACGTGCGTGCCGGAGGTGTTGACGACGATGTCGCCCTGAGTGATGTCATTAAAGACGCACGAGGTAGCCTGACCGCGGCGCGGCGGGAGATTGATGGCGTAGCAGGCAGGGTTCGCGGTCGAATTGCTACCGAATTCAGCCCGGGCAATCGCATAGTAAGTTGGTGTCGGAAGGCCGGCGCGGATGTTCCACTTCTGGTTCACAAGCGCCTGAATGGAGGCCATCACCGGCGAGGCGATCGAGGTACCGCCAAAGCCGCTCCAACCGCTGGGTGAACCAGTGCAGGGGGCTGAGCCCGAAGATGTGTAAGCGGGGTCGGACCAACAGACCACGGTGTAGTGTCCCCAAATACCGTTGGCCGCAAACATTGCGACGTCGGGGATGTCGCGCACGCCGTCCGCGGGGTTGCCGACGACCGACTGCCAGGAGGGCTTGGGGATTCCGGTGCATGTTCCGCTCACAATGTTGGCCGTGCTTGCGGTACCGGCATAACAGCCGCTCGGGCCGCCGCTGCCGGCGCCGGTGGTGCGGTCGGCGGTCCCCCCGGAGTTGCAGAATCCGCTGGATCCGGTGTTCGTGGTCTTGCCGTTATAGTTGTACAACAGGTAACCGGCGCAGGAGTTGTTCCAGGGGATCTCCGGGACGTAAGATTTTGCGGAGCCGTCCGTCGGACCGTTGGTAGAGCTCCAGTAGGTGCTGGCAGGGGTGGCCGGCACGCCTTTCGAGGCGTTGTAGTTGTCTTCGAAGTCTGTGCCGCCGACGGATACGTTATAGACGCTATCCCCCCAACCGGTGATACCTATGCCGTCAGTGGATGACGGGGATCCGTTACCGGAGCAGGCGGCGGTGCCGTCATCGCCGGAAGAAACGAAGACCGAGACGCCCGCTGCCGCAGCCGATTGAAACGCGTTGCTGAAGGCCGCGTTCGCGGTTGCGCCGTTGGTCGCCTCGCACTCGCCGTAGCTCATGCTGATGACCGCGGGCGGCGTACCGGCGCTGACCAGATTCTCGACGGCGATGAGGCCGCCGAAATTGCTGTTGCCACTGCCGTCGCTACAGGATGCTAACTCGACGGTGGCGCCGGGCGCGATTGCGGCGACCATTTCCACGTCGAGATCGGCTTCGCCATCGTCCGCGTTGGTGCCCGGATTCGTGCAGTTACTGGCGGCGTTCGGGTGGACCGGACTCAGGCTGCCTCCGTACTTAGTCAGCCCGAACGCAGTCTGGTAGGTCGCAAAGTCCGTTCCATAAGAGTTGGTATCTTCCACGACCACGATGGTTTGGCCTTGCCCGTAGATGCCTTCACGATAGAGGGGGCTGATGTTGTAGATGGTCTGCCAGTCGGCAGGCGTGACCTCGTTGTTGCCGCCGCCGAGGTTGTAGGCGGGTTGGACCTTGGGCCGGGCAAAATGGTGGGGCTTGAAGTTGTGCATCTGCACGATGCCGGCGATAGCGGGGGCGAGGGCTTCGGGGATCCGCGGATCGTTCATGTTGGCGTAGTGCAGCTCGCCATTGACATCGAGGTTGTGGATGTCCGTATGAAAGGCCTCGCGGAGCTGCCCGGCAGTGCCTGAGAAGTCAACGACCATGGTGGTGGGATAGATGTAGCCGACGGTGAAGCCGTGCACTTCGAGCCAGGATTTGATCGTAGCTATATCGGAGTCGGCAAGGCCATACTTCTGGCCGAGCTCGGCGGGCATCAGCCAATGACGGAAGTTCGGCGACTTCTTATCCTGCTGCTGGTCCATAAACTCTTTGAGCGCCGCCTCCGTCTCGGGCGCGCGCTTCAACTGGAGGAACATGTGCTCCATGCGAAAGTCATCCGCAACGGGGCCGCGATCATTTTTCGCGTTGGCTTCCGGACGGGTATTACCGCGAAGCGTGAACAGCCGGCTTTCATCGATCGCGCCGGTGATGAGGACGGGCTTGCCCACATTCTCGGCCCACACCCGGGAAACGCCCTTGTAGCCGAGGACTATCGCCAGGCCCGCCAAGACGAAGGCGACTCGCCGAATCATAGATTTTGGATTGCGTGTTTTCATCGTTATCACTCCAGCTCACTCCAACTCAGATTTCTGCTGCCAGCGGCAGACCTATGGCGCGGCAGCCAAGCGCCGCCAGCCGACAGTTTTGCCTGCTTTGGTTCCGTACGATTGCATCACGGCAGAGCCCGCCGTCTTCCGGCCGCGTGCGGACAGTATAAATGGATATTTGCCCGGACCCTGCATCGATGAGTAACGTGTCTGCCGGTCATTGCGACCCTACGAGGTTTTCCTGTTCTGGTGGCAGCCGGACTGCGTGGTCTGCACTTTGCCGCAGGTCAGCGCCGAGGTTTCAAAGACCCGCTCAAAGCGTACGGCGGGCTTGTTATATGGCTTTTTGGCCTGACCTACGCCGGGCCGTTTGAATCGGGTGTTGCTTTCTTCAGTTGGACTCATAAGTTACTCCAATTCCAAATGGACAGCCCTGGGGCTGTCCTACCATGCCGTATTCATCACTAAGTTGTAAGCGTTAACGCTGCCCAAGCCGGTGGCCATGTCCCACCCGGGATTTGTGCCATAGGCAGGCTGGTACGAGGCAGCGGCCGTCGTTCCGATCGATGCAGTGCAGGTTGCGCCGGAGCCACCTCCGCCGGTGAGGCTGCAGGGCGTAGTGCCGAAGTAGCCCGAACCGTTGGCCGTGATGGTGAGCGAAGTAACGGCGCCGCTGGCGCCATTTTGGCCGAGTCCGCCGCCGATGCTGACGTTGGCGGGGACGCTGGACGCCAAGGTGAAGTTGCCGCCCGCGCCCGAGGTCTTGGCGGTCATGGTGACGGTGCTGGTGGCTTCGGTGGCGGTGACCGCGGCATTAGCCGTAGTGCCGGTGAAGACGCAGCCGGTGTCGGAGCACTGACTGGAGGTCGCGTTGATGACTGCCTCAAGATTCTTGGCTGTATCGGTTTTGTTGGTTGAGCTGTTACTCGCGGTGTGCAGTTCAACCTGGTTCAGCGCGGTGGGCGTACCTGTGACGAAGGTATAAGTGGTGCTGTTGATGGATACCGTGCTGCCCGCCCAGGTGGTCGCCACGGTTCCGGAGATTACAAAGGTGCCGCTGGCGGTGGAACTGCCAATCGCCGCGGTGCAGGTGGCGGGGGCCACAGTGCCCGAATAGAGCGACACACTAAAGGGACTGAGATAGGGCTGCTGCACAGCGGACGCGCCGAGGGTGCAGGTGGGGGCGGTGGTGTAATTGCTGCCTGCGCTGGTGACCGTGATGGCGGAGATTGCGCTCATGACGAGGACTCCGTTGGCCCGGCTACCAGAGACGCCATCGAGGTAACAATTGCCGACGCTACCGGTGCGGCAGTTGGTGTCGATATCGCCCTGGGTGATGTCGTTAAAGATGCAGGCGTTTCCCAAGCCGCGGCGGCCGCCGGGCTGATTCTCACTCCTGCAATTTGCGGCATTGCGGGAGTTGAACTGGGCATTGGCAATCGAATAGTAAGTAGGGTTGGGATTGCCCTGTTTGCCCCACTTCTGGTTGACAAGTGCCTGGATACCGGCCATCACGGGAGAGGAGAACGAAGTCCCGCCGTATCCGCTCCAACTGGCGCTGCCCGTGATGGTGCCGAAGATGTCGATGGGCAAGGTGCAGGGGGCGGTACCGTAGGTCCCCGGATCGTAATTGGCGGTATCGGACCAACAAGCCACATAGAAGTGTCCCCATGTGCCGATGGCGGCGAAGAGGGAGACGTCCGGGATATCGCGCACGCCGTCCGCGGGATTACCCGTGACACCGGTCTGCCACGAGGGCTTGGCGTAGCCCTGGCAGGTGCCGCTAACGACATCAGAGGTAGTGGCCGTACCGGTGGCGCAGCCGCTAGGTCCGCCGCTGCCGCCGCTCACCTCTAGGTAGGCGGAGTTGGTGGTGGCGGTAGACGAGGAACAGAAACCGGCGGAGCCGTACGTGGCGGTAAAGCCGAAGTCATAGCTCAGTAAGTAGCTGGCGCAGGAGTCGTTCCACGGTATCTCGGGAATATAAGATAAGGCGGAGCCGTTAGTCGAGGTATTGGTGGTGCCCCAGTAGGTGGTTTCGGGGATGCCGAACTGGTCGAATTGGAAGCCATCGTAGAAGTCGGTACCGCCGACCGCGACGTTGTATGGGGTGGCACCCCAACCGGTGACGCCGATGCCGTGCGTGGCATCGACGCCGCCCGCATCGCAACTGGCGGCCACTTCGTCGCCGGCGGAGACAAAGATGGAAATGCCTAAGCCTGCGGCAGTCTGAAAGGAGGTGTTATACGCGGCGTTACTGCTGGCGCCGTTGGCGGCCTCGCATTCGCCGTAGCTCATGCTGATGATGTTGGGCGCGGTGCCCAGAGCCAACATATTATTCAGGGCTATCAAGCCGCCGAAATTAGAGCCGGCGCTGCCGACCGAAGGGCAGGCGGCGACCTGAATGACAGCGCCAGGAGCTGCCGCCATGGCGTACTCGACGTCGAAGTTGGCTTCGCTTTCATCGCCGTTAGAGCCGGGATCGGCGCAATTGCTGGATCCGACGGGTTGGGGATGGATGGTCTGCATGGAGCCGCCGTACTTCGAGAGTCCCATGAGGCTTTGGAAGGTAGCGGTATCGGTACCGTAGGTATCCGAATCTTCCAGGACGGCGATAGTTTGTCCCTGGCCATAGATTCCCTGGCGATAGAGCGGATTCGTATTGTAGATAGTCTCGACGTCGGCGGGAACCAGCAGGTACTCACCCGCGTCGGTGTTGTCGGTGTATTTCGGGCGATGCTTCTTCAGCATGGGATGCCCATGGAAGTCGTGGAGGGAGGTGGGTCCGGTCACGGCGGGGGCCAGCGCCGCTGGGATCTGCGGATCGCCGATGTTGGCCGCGTGCAGGGTGCCTTTGACATCGAAGTAGTGGATCTCGGTGTGGAAGGCTTCGCGCACCGCGCCGGCAGTACCTGAAAAATCCATGAGCATGCCGTGCGGGTAGATGTAATCGACGCGGAAGCCGTGGGACTGGAGCCACGTCTTGACAATCTGCAGGTCCTGCTTGGTGGGGCCGTATTTGTCGCCGATTTCCTGCTCAGTCAGCCAATGATGATAATTCGGTGAACTCTTGTCGGTGAGTTGCTCAATGTACTGGCGCAACTCGGACTCCATCGCCGGGGAGCGCTTCATCTGGAGCAGCATGTGCGGCATGGCGTAGCTGTCGGGGACGGGGCCGCGGTCGTTCTGGCGGGTGGCTTCGGGGCGGGTGTTACCGGACAGCGGCACGAGCTTGGATTCATCGATGGGGTCGGTGATGAGTGCGCGAGAGAAGTCGCCGAAGACCGGCGTATAGATGACGAGACCGAGGGCCACGAGAGCCCCTGCCGTGAGAACGACAGACAACCGGCGTGAAACGCGGCCGCTGCGATTTGTCCGCTGAGTATTCTTCACTAAGAGGTCTTCCTGTTCTGGTGGCAACCAGACTGGGTGGTTTGCACTTTTCCGCAGGTCAGTGCGGATGTCTCGAAGACCCGTTCATAGCGGAGAGCGGGTTTTTGATAGGGCTTGCGTACGCCCGGTTCGATTTCCGGCTGGCCGGTTACCCGGTTGGTCTGCTTGGTATGGCTCATTAATAGGTCCTCGTTGGGCGGCGGTTATTTGTCATACACGTCATACACGGTTCGGGTAGTAGGAGTCCGATAGTTTCGTAGCCTGACATGGGATACAAGTTTAGATTATTATAAGGCCCAACCGAGGTAATGGCTAGGTGTTTGTGAGTTTATGGTGCCAGAATCGGAAAATAATAGTAAGTAGGGCGATGAAATCGGTTGTTTGCGAATGTATGACGTGGATTAGTGGTGTTTACAGTGATTGCGCGTGTCATACGGAGAAGAAGAACCAAGAGACGGCGAGCTTACGCTCGCCAAAGATCGGGTCTGGAGACCCTCCGCAGGCGTAGACGCCTGCCCCACCAAGCACGCAGAAAAACCGAGAGCCGGCGAACTGAAGTTCGCCGCGGCACGCTGAAGACGGTGGTGAAAAAGTGAGTTTTCGGAGTTAGGACCTAAATTCGGGGGATGCGAAATCTCCAGACCGCCGCCAGGGACGCGTTCTAGGGCATCTGGATGCGATGTTTTTTCGCGGATGTTCGGCGCGCCCCGAAAACTTACTTTTTCACCACCGTCTGAAGCGTGCGCCACTTGGGGCTAGAAGCCGGAGGCATTGTCGAGGCGGAAAGAACGATAGGCCGTGTCGGCAAACTCAATTCCAAAGGCGGCGGTGCCGGTGTAGCCGGACGGAAAGAATTCGAAAGAGCGGGTGGGATAGCCGCCGGTCGAGCCGCCTACGACACCGGCCTGGAACCAGTAGTTGCCGTTTTCCAGGATCTGCGCGGTGCCGTATCCCGCCGAGTAAAACGGGAGGTTGGCGTTGAAGTGGATGTCGGCGGTGAGGGCCGGCTCATCAATAGAGAGGACTTGCCCGCGGCTCTTGGCGGTGGGATCGGTGGCCTCCCGGGTGTTGCCATTGTCGAACAGGGTGAGGAGCTTGGGATTATCGGTGGCCTGGATGCCGACGTCGTGCTGATGGCTGAACCAGGGGGAAGGAATCTGGGGCGTGTTGATCATGGTGAAGTTGCCGCCGTTGCCGAGGGTCCAGATCAAGTGTCCGTCGCCGGTTCCGTTCTGATAGGCGATCTTGACGATCCAATCCTGGTTGCGAATGGACAGGATCAGGTTTCCGTCGGTGGAGTCGTAGGTGAGCGAATTTCCATGCAGCCAATCGTTTGCCTGGGCGGCGAGCGTGATGGGGCAGCACTTACCGAGGTTGGCTTCGGGGCAGGGGGTGCAGGTCTCGCCGAGGACGGCGGCGCGGGTGACCGGAAGAAAATCGAAGGCGTTCCAGGTCCAGACGATCTTCCATTGGGTGTTGAGCACCAGGATTTCGTCGCCCAGGATGTCTACAATGCCGGTGGATCCCTGGATATCGGTATAAAGCCGCTCGTTATGAGCGATGACGGCGGTGTAACCATTGGGGAGGCGAAAGGCCTCATGGTTGAAGTCGATGATGGGCTGCTGCTTGAGTGTGGCGAGTTGGATGTTGGCCGCGGATTCAGTGAGCGAATGCAGGATGGTGCCCGACAGGTTCATTTCGTTGACGGCGTAGTTGGTGGAGGTGGTGTTGGAGAGGAACAAGATGGTATCGCCCAAGACGGCGTGAGTCATGAATAAGTATCCGGGGGCGCAATAGGTCCAGGAGGGAGTGCCGGTGAGGTCGGTGATGGCGATGCAATTCTGGGTTTGCGCGCTGGGGAAGAAGCTGGTGATGATTAGTCCCTGATTCGCATCAGAGTTTTTGTTGGGGGGGAAGTTCACTTTGGCGGCGGGCGATGGACATCTGACTTGGGCGGTGGCCAGGGCTGCGGTCAGGGTGAGGAGGAGTAGGGGAAGGAAGAAGAGCGGGTTCTGGAGAACCCGCGCAGGCCTGGAGGCCCGCCCCACAGGGTGGAGAATTACGGTTTTGGGTTGGGGGCCGGCGTAGTCGATGACGCGGCGGGCTCCCCAGAAGTTGGGCAAGGAGATGGTGCGCGGGCCGGGGGCGCCGTGGGCGGTGATGGTGGCGCGGTCCGGCTGGATGTGAACCTCGGTAGCGCCGCCCGCGATGGCGATTCCGGCGGATTGGCACGGCGTCGCGCCGAAGGCCGTCAGGATGGTGGAGCGAGTGTCGGTGTAGGTGTAGCAATCGGGATCGATCATGGTCGTAGAGTCATTCCAGGAAATTGTGGTGCGGAGGCCTTCGTTGTGGACGGAAGCATTGCGTGGACGGTCTTTGCGAAAGGGGAGCAGGAGCAAAGTGGATGCGCCGGTGGTGCGGAGGCGGAAGATGGATTGAGATTCTTCGAAGGGGCGGCCGTTCGCTTTGGCGAACTCGTTCTGTTCGCGATTGGGGTGCCAGTGGTGCGACCAGCTTCGGACGACGGTCTGGGCAGGGTCCGCGGTGAACGCGTAGAGATCCCAGTCGATGAGCCACTGGCCGGTGCAGGAAGGCAGAGCGGGCGGAGCGGCCATCAGGTTCAGGGTGACGATACGGGCGGAATGGGTTCCCGCGATGTTGTCGCGGATGGCGATGATGGGGTTGCTTTCGTCGGGATGGATGGAGTAGACGGAACGGGTCCAAACCGCGCCGTTCGATTCGTAGGTGGCGCGTACGCAGGCGCTGGCGGGGAAAGAATCGAAAGTTCCGACCGCGGCATGCTGCCAGCGGAATCCGATTTGATCGAGAGGTGTGGCAGTGGTGTCCCAGGCGAAGGGCAGCGCGTTTTCAGGCAGCACAACGGAATGCATGAAAGCGCCGGGACACGCGGGGGAATACATACTGCCCCAGTCGATGGAGAGCGGCGCTCCTAGCGCGTAGATTGCCACGGTACCGTTATCCTCGTGCGCATGGTCCCGGTAGAAATCGCCGTCCACCAGCCAGACAGCAGTCTCGTTCCGGCTACCCCAGCCGTTTCTCAGGACAGTATACCAGCCGGGGAAGGTAGCGTCGGCGAGGGAGGGATTGGCGACGGGCAGGTCCTCATCGATTTTGAGGATTGTGGAGCCGTGAAAGCCGGAGTGCATCGCGCCGGACTGGCGCCAGGCGGCCATCAGGCGGGCCGAGAGGGCAGGATCGGAGGCGGCGAAACCGGTGGCGAGCTGGCCGTACAATTCCGAAGATTCGGTGGAACCATCGCCGATGGAGACCAGCTTGCGGTATCCGCCGAAGCGGGGCTCGGGTGGGGTCAGCAGGTTGAGATAGAACTCGGCGAAGCGGGACAGGCGGGGCTCGTCGCGGAAGGCGTCGGCCAGACCCGCGGTTTGCAACTGCTGAAGGGTGGTCAGAAGCGGACCCATGGAGGCGCCGATGTAATGGGTGGAACCCATGGCGGCGCCGGCCTCGTTGACGGTCTGGCGGAGATTCTCGAGCGCGCGCGCGACTACGCCCTGGCGGTCGCGGCCCAGGAATGCAGCGTAAACATCGCGATACTGGTTCTGCTGCACGGGCATGTTGGCGGTGCCCAGGTTCAAGCCGTGGCCGTCGAACAACGGAACGAAATCGGAATCCCAGAGGACCGAGGCAAACAGCGCGGCGGCTGCTTTCACGGTGGCGCGGTCCGCGGCGGTAGCGCGTTCGCTGGTGAGGACGGCGTCGATCCAGACGGCCTGGCGGGTCATCTCGAGGCCGCCGTGCCAGTAGTGGAAGTGGAAGTCGTAGATGCCGTCGCCGTTCACCAGGGCGTCGAGGAGGGTGTGGGCCATGGCGGCGACGCCGGCGGCCACTTCATGCAGTTTGGCTCCGGAAGGATCGCGCCACATGTCGAGCAGCGGCCGGGCGGTGGGCTCATCGTTATAGAGCCGCTGGTAGTCATCGGGGCCGGAGCGAACGCGGCTGATCACGGCGTCAACCGCGGCGCGCGGCATGAACAGGGGCTGATAGCCGCCGGGCGGATCGGCAAATTCGGTTGGGCAGCGATAGACCTTGTTCAAGTTGATGCCGCCGTGCAGGTTCATCTGGCGGGCGATGTTCTGCACTTTGTATGGGTCGCCGAGATCCGCGCCTTTGGAGCCGGCGAAGATGCCCCAGGCGATGCGGACCCGCGGATAAACGTGGGCATCGGGCGCGCGGCGATGGGTTTCGAAGGCGATGCCGGCTACGGGACCCGGCGCGGTAAAGATACCCGCACCATTGTGGGCCGCGCCGATGGCGCGGGATGCGGGCCCGGCAAAGATGCCGATCAGGTTGGCTTCGGGCGCCGCTCGGGTGTTGTAGAGCTGCCAATACCAGCCGCTGTCATACACCCAGGGATCCCAAACGGCCATGCGGCGGATGTGGGGAGGCTCGCTGTTGTAATCGGAGGGAGCGGGGGTGTGGTATTGCAAGTCGCGAATGGCGTCGCCAGCGGGGCGCTCGTTCCAGGGGCGGTACTGGCGGCCATCCGGCTCGCGGCCGTTTTCGATGGAGGTGGAGTGGTGGCCGCGGTAGCGGGCCTGGTCCGGCTCGAGGCCGCGATAGATATCGAGCGTATAGCGAAGGTCGGCGTCGGTATCGTCTTCGATGAGGATGGAGGGCTGGCCGGCTTGAACTTCGATGGTGGACCGATAGAAGCCTGGTCCGGCCGGCAGGAGCGTCTTACCGCCGTAATCGAGGCGTGGGCGATCGATGGTATAGGACACCTCGACGACGACTTTGAGCGGGCCTCTCTCGACGAAGCGTACGCGCATGCCGGTAGGCTTTCCGGCGACTTCGAGGGCGTTCGGACCGGTGGCGGTCCAGGTGCCATCGCGATAGAGGATACCCTGGATCGGCGCCAGAGCCGGACGATCGGCGCGGGCGATGCGGATGCCGGTGAGTCCGTTGACGATTTCGTAGTAGGCCGGCGTTTCTGCAATGCTCACGGACGATGGGAAAGATGTGGGACGGCGGCCGGCTTCCACGGCGTAGAGATTCCACTCGGCGCGGCTGTGGGCGGCGAGAGTTGCCTCGACGGCGATCTTGCCATCGTGCAGAAGTTGAAAGGGAACCGGCATCCCTTGCGGGCCAATCATATAAGCGCGACCGGGATCGATGGGCTTATTGAAATCGAAGTTAACAATTTGCGGCGGGTGCGTCACGCCGAATTGTTCCTGAATGGTGAATGTCTGTATGGGAGCGAGGGCCGCGGCGAGGAGCAGCAGCACGCGAGTCAGTCTCCGAGAGCGTGGCTGCCGACCACGGCCGCGGCAGCCTGTTCGGGCAGGGCTTCGACCAGATCCGCGAAGCGGGGAACGAGCTGGTCCTGATGGAAGCTGCGGCCGCGCTCGACCATGCGCTTGTCCGGCACGCCGAGCTTTGCGCCGGCTTTGATGTTCGCCAGGATGCGGCGCACCACCAGATCCACGTCGCCATGATTGGCGGAGGATAGCGGGATTCCGTTGCCGGCGGCGATATCCATGACGTGACTCTTGGCGGGCCCAATGTATAGGACCGGGGCGCCGATGCACATGATGTTATAGATCTTGCAAGTGTGGACGATGCCCACCAGCGGATCGCCCATGACCACGACGTGCAGATCGGCGGCGGAAAGCGAAGCCGAGAGATTCGCCAGCGGCTGGTAGGGGAGCGAACGGATGTTCGGCAAATTGTGGGCTGCGGCAAAAGCGGCGACGCCCGCGAATTCGCTGCCGCCACCCACGAAACAGAAAACGATTTCGGGACGATCGGCGAGGCGCTGGGCGGCCTGGAGCACGGTGGTCAAAGGATGGCAGGGGCTATGATTGCCGGAATACATGACTACGTACTTGCCCTCTAATCCATGGCGTTCGCGGAAGGCGAGCCGGCCATCAGGATCGTAGCGGACGACATTGCTGTGGGCCCAAGGCGGGATGACACTGATTTTTTCCGCGGGCACGCCTTTTTGCATGACGCGTTTGCGCATGAAGCGGTCGAGCACCACTACTTCGTCGGCGGCGACCAGGCTGAAGTTCAGTAATGCGGCGAGAATACGGGCGGCGGCGGAGTCCTGGCGAAGCCAGCCGGCGGCCACGGCTTCATCGGGGTTCAGGTCCATGACCCAGAAGATGAAGCGTCCGCCTTTGAGCTTGACATAGAGCGCTCCGAGCAACGAGATCAGCGGCGGGGAAGTGAGGGCCATGACCACGTCGTAGCGGGGGAGGAAGAGGATGCGGAGGATGCAACTGAGGAAGAAACTGGCGAAGTTCGCGGCGCGGCGCCATTTCGCACTTTTGCCCAAGGCCAGACACGGGACGCGCAGAATGCGGCTGCCGCGCCATTGCTCCCGTTTGGGAAACTTGATGTGCGGGTTGTCGTAGGCGCGCGTGCCGGCCACTACGGTCACTTCATGGCCGCGTTCCGCGAGCGCTGCGACGAGATCGCTCGCGTGCTGAGCCGTGGAAACCACGTCGGGATAGAAGCACTGGTTCAGCAGCAGTATCTTCATGTGAACCTCGGATGTCAGGCTAAAGCAAAGGCACGCTTGTTTTCGCTGGCGTGCAGGTTGTCGGACTTGAAGAGAATGTAGGAGCCCATGGCCAGCACGTCCATACGGGTGCGCAGGAAGCAATCGAGGGCCTGCGCGGGGGTCTGGACGATGGGTTCGTTCTCGTTGAATGAAGTGTTCAGCAAAATGGGCACGCCGGTGAGGTCGCCGAAGCGACGGATGAGTTTCCAATAGAGCGGGTTGGATTCCCGGTCAACGGTTTGGAGGCGGCCGGTGCCATCGGCATGCGCGACGGCGGGGATATCCTGCAGGCGATCGCCTTTGATGCGATACGCAGTGACCATGAAGGGCGACGGGTAACTGGTTTCAAAGAAGTCCGCAACGCATTCGGCCAGGACGGAGGGGCAGAACGGGCGGAAGTGTTCGCGATGCTTGATGCGGCTGTTGAGGAGCTCCTTCATGTCCGTGCGGCGGGGATCGGCTAGGATGCTGCGATTGCCGAGGGCGCGCGGACCAAACTCCATGCGGCCCTGGAACCAGCCGACGACTTTGCCGGCGGCGATCTGAGCGGCGGTCTGATCCACCAATTCCGTCTCGCTCAAATGGCGCCAGGCGACGCCGGCGGACTCCAGTTCCGCGAGGATTTCACGGTCGCTATATGCGGGCCCATAATAAGCATGCTGCATGACAAATGCGCGCGGCTGATTCAAGCGCTCGTGCCAGACAGACAGCGCCGCGCCAATGGAAGTGCCCGCGTCGCTGGCGGCCGGCTGAATATAGATGTCGCGGAATGGCGTCTGTTCGAAGATCTTGCCGTTGGCCGCGCAGTTCAGCGCGACGCCGCCCGCCAGACACAGGTTCTTCTGCCCTGTGCTTTGGTAGACATGATTGAGGAGGGCGAAGTAGTTTTCCTCGAGCACGGTTTGCACCGATGCCGCCAGATCGGCGTGGCGATCGGTGATTTCGCCGCGGGGGGAACGCGCTTCGCCGAATACGTCGAGCATTTTGCGCGAGAAGATGCTGCCGGACACCGGTTCGCCGCCATCCCAGGTCATCTTGACACCCTGGCTGTGGTGGGTAAAGTAATCCAGGTCAAGCCGGCAATTGCCGGATTCCGTTTTGACGACCTGGCGGACTTGCTGAGCGAACCGCGGCTCGCCGTAAGCCGCGAGGCCCATCATTTTATATTCGTCGCCGTACTTGGGGAAGCCCAAAAACTGGGTGAAGGCGGTGTAGAGGATGCCGAGCGAATGCGGGAACAGAACGGAGCCTTGCACGGAGATGCGATTGCCGCGGCCGATGCCCCATTGAATGCTGGTGTAATCGCCGAATCCGTCCACCGAGACGACGGCGGCTTCTTCGAAGGGCGAGGCGAAGAAGGCGCTGGCGAGGTGCGCGCGATGGTGCTCAACCTTATGGATGCGGGCGCGCTTCAGTTCGGACAGAATGGTGCCGGGGCGCTCGGAACTTAGGCGGGCCACCTGGACGATATTGGCGACGCGCGACATGGACCGCTGCCAGGATGCCGGCCGGGCGGCGGCATACAACACCTTCCGCGAAATGTGCGCGAAGGGATTTCGGGAAATGGCGACGTGCTCCACGTCGTTCCGATCGGATCCGTTGAGGCAGGCCGCGGCGGCCAGATTAGGGAATCCGGCCCAATGTTTGATGCGGTTCAGCCGCTCTTCTTCGATGGCCGAGACGAGCAGGCCGTCGTCGAGAAGAGCCGCCGAAGCGTCGCCATGGAAGGCGTTGAGTCCGAGAATTTTCACTCTTGTGCCCCTTGAGGTTGTAACTCGCACAACTGAGTGCGGAAGAACTTCATGCTTTGTGTTGCTCGTAGATCATCGCGTCTACCAGGAAGCGAAACCAAAAGCCTTGCAGGAAGTGGAAGATGAGTCCTTCCTTGCCGTCGAGGAAGCCCAGACGGAAGAGATAGCGGTAAAACCAATAAGCGAACGCGCGGCCGAAGAGCGGACCGCGGGAATAGGCATTGCGAAACCAGCGGCGCCGCTCGATGGGATTTCCGAGCAGATCGGGATGCACCTGGCGGCGGCCTTCGTCCTGGGCCACCATTTCGTTGGCCTCCAGCTCGGCCCAGCGTCTGTGACGCAGCGTCCAGGTGCTGAGGTTGGTGGCGACGATATCGAGATAGTCGCTATCGAGAGGCTTGACTTTCCCGGCGACGACGAAGTGCTGATCGTAGAGGCGGTCTTCGCAGCGGCCCTTGTTCCGGCGGAAGAGGCGGAGATGATAGGAAGGATAATGTCCGCCGTGGCGAATCCAGCGGCCCATGAAGATGGTCCGCTTGCGCAGCAGGAAGCCATCGATCGAGTCATCCGCGGCGGCCAGGGTGCGATTGATCTCGCGGGCGAGTTCGGGAGTGAGGCGCTCATCGGCATCTAAGTGGAGAATCCAATCGGGTTCGAGCGGCAGGTTCTGCTGGGCCCAGTTACGCTGGAGGGCGTAGTTCTCAAAGGGATGGGACAGCCACGCGGCTTTATAGCGTTCGGCGATTTGGGGAGTCTTGTCGGTGCTTCCGGAATCGACAACGACTACGGAGCATTCCAATCCTTGCAGGCTGTCGAGACAGCGCGGCAGGTTGACTTCCTCATTAAAGGTCAGGACCACGACGGCGAGAGTGGGGGAGCTCAAGGGGTCACCGCCGCATAGGCCGCCGCCAGTTGACGGCTGACGGCTTCGATAGAGAATTGCTGACGCGCGAGGCGCACGCCGTTTTCGCTCATGCGGCGGCGGAGAGCGGCGTCGGTGAGCACGTTGAGGATGGCGGCGGCCAGTTCTTCGACCCGGCAGGGGATGACCAGCCCAGCTTCGGCGCGACTGATCTCGCGATGAATGCCCACCTGATCGGAGAGGACGACGGGGCAACCGCAAGCCAGGGCTTCCACCAGCGCGATGCCGAAATTCTCGGAGTAAGACGGGAGAACGAAGACGTCGGCGGCGCCGAGGGCGGCCCACTTGTCTTCACCGGTCAGGAAGCCGGCCCACACGACATCGGCAGCGATGCCCAGGCGATCGGCGTCGGACTTGAGGCTGGCCACCAATTCGGGGTCGCCGGTTCCGGCGAGGACCAGAAGTGCGCCCGGGCACGCGGTGCGCACACGCGCGAAGGCGGCAAAGAGCAGGTCGAGCCCTTTTTTCCGGTCGAAACGGGAGAGGAAGAGGATCACTTTGCGGCCATGCGGAAGGGCATGGGTCGGGCAAATCTCACGGGTGGGGAGTTCCACGGCATTCGGAATGATGAGCGGATTCGCGGATACGCCCAATTCGCCGGCCTCCACGCGTTCCTGTTCGCAGGTGTAATGAACGCCCGCGGCACTGGCCAGAATGCGGCTTTCGAGGACGCGGAAGGAGAGCCGCTTGAGCCACGGACGGCGATTCCGGATGCCCCAACGGTTCAGCGTACCGAGAGGCCGGACGATATACGGGACGCCCGCGCGGTGGGCCAGGACGGCGGCGGGAAGAGCAGCATAAGAGAACAGCGCATGGATGTGCACCAGGTCGAATTCGCTTACGTGGCGCGCGAGCCATTGGGTCAGCGGCCACGAGAAGGTGTAGAAGCGGGTCTGGCGGGGGAAGTACCAGAAGGTGGCGCCGTCCTCGTGTTGCGGCAGGCCATGGGGGACGGACAGCCGGCCGGGGCCGTTGTCGTCGGTGGTGGCTACGTGGACTTCCATGCCGGTGTTGGAGAGGGCGCGCGCCAGGGTGCGCATCAACACGCTGGGTCCGCCACGCTGGGGGCCGACCGAGGGGATCACATGGAGGATTTTATGCACGGGCACGAATTTCAGACGGCGAACAAGGCATGGTTCAAGCGCTCGCGAAAATGGCGCGCGGTGAAGTGGTTTTCATAGCGGCTGCGCGCCTGCCGCGACCAAAGATCCCACTGGGGCCCCGGGCTCAGCAGGCGAATGACGCCCGCGGCGAGTTGCGAAGCGTCGTCCGGGTCGACCGACAAGCCGGCATCGGGTGGATTGACCACTTCGCGGCCGCCATCGCAATCGCCGACCAGGCATGGGCGACCCATGCGCATGGCCTCAAGGTAGACCAAGCCGAAGCCTTCGCCCCGGCTGGGCATGGCCAAACAGCGGCACCGCGTTATGAGGTCCTGCTTTTGCTCCTCCGAGATCTTGCCGAAGAAGCGGATGCCAGCCCGGTTGCGCGCCAGGCGCTCCAGCGATGCGCGCAAGTCGCCCTCGCCCGCGATCCACAGTTCGGCGCCAGGGACGCTTTCGAGGATGCGCGGCCAAGCTTCGATCATCTGGCGGTGCCCCTTGTAGTCTTCGCCGCATCGCATGCGGCCCAACATCAAGGCGGCGGGAGGGCCCGCAGGGCCGGGCACGAGGCGACCGGCGAGATCACCCGCTCCGAGGTGCACGGTGGTGTGCGCCGCGCCTTTGAGAGCCGGATTGAAAGCCACAAAGCGCTCCCAGGTATGGTCGCTGTTGGAGAGGAACAGATTCACCTTGGCCATTGACCATCTGGTCAAGACATCCTGCGGGCGCCAGGCTTCGATACCATGCAAAAAGACAACCACGCGCGCGGCGGTGTCCGCCACGAGCGGCGCGAGTTTGAGCAGCCGCAGATGCCACACCAGCAGGATGGTGGCGCGGCGGCGCTGCGCAAGGGCCGAGAGCGCGGCCCGGGTCTTACTCTCGCCAGCCCCATAGCCGAAGAAGCAAGCGCGATCGCCGATCCGGTTAACAATACCTTGCCATGCGTCCCGGCCGCTGGCCTGCACGCCGCCAAGCGGTTCCAGCGAAGGAAAGACTCCAAGCAGTTCGGTCATGCGCCTGTCAGACATTGCCCGCAGAGCGGCGGAAGTTCGGCACAATTGGAGCTGGGTTGGCAGGCGCAACCGCCGGCCCGGCCTGGCCTCCGTGCCAGCTATCCAGCAACCGGTTCACCAACAGGGCGACCACCAGACTGGCCGCGGCACTGGCGGTAATCTCGACGAGTTGGCCGCCCACCTGCAACAGCGCGATGCCCGGGAGGAACCACAGCACGAAGCCATGCAGATCGTTGCGCGCGAGCCGCTCGGCCGCCTGCCAATCGAAAGAGGTCACCAACACACCCATGATCATGAAGCCGATGACCACGCCCGGGGTTCCGAAGTTTAAGTAGAACTCCATCACCTGACCGACGCCGACACTGGTGCCGGACGCAAAGTCGATGCCGGTATAACGGCTGACCAGGTTACCGCTGCCCGCCGTAATGGGTTTGTCGGGCCAAATGGCGCGAGGGATGAGAGCCAGGAGGGCGTCCCACAGGGTGTCGCCGCGGGCGAAGTTTTGGGTTTGACCCAACTGATAGACGGCCGCGCCTACAAGGAAGTTCTGGTTGAGACGATCATCGATGCGCTGCAGGTGTTCGAAATTGCCGGGATCGAACCATTCGAAGGTGGTGACGGTTTTCGAAATCTTATCGAAGCGGTCTTCGAATGACTGCTCGCCCCAGACGGTGGCGCGAATATCCGTCCGATCGCGCATGTAGCTGACAAATACCGAAAGGCCCAGATAGATGGTCAACGCACCGGCCAGGATCACCTTCATCGGAGAGCGGACGAAACTGGAGACGAAGATCAGAATCGTTAGAACCGCGACCGCGCCATAGCCCAGGAATCCCGCAGTGATGAGCGTAGTGAAAGGCAAGATCAGGGACATCGCGAGCCAGCCTAACAACCTGCGAACACTATTGGCGCGCCAGGCCCGCCAGCAGCAGAGGGCCAAGCCGACGACGACCAACTGCTGGCCTGTGGAAACGATGGCCGTGGCGGTCGGGAGGTGCCCCAGGAAGGTCGCCGACAGCAAATAGAAGAGGATTCCGCAGACGACGTAGGCCTTGGGGAGCCTTACGTCCACCTGTTGCGTGCCCTTGGCCCGGGGCAAGATGCCTTTGGTCACCAGGATCGGGGTAATGACGAGACCGCCGATGACGAACGCTACGACACCGTACACGCTCTGCTCGAAGCCCATCTCGGTGAGATGCGGATCGTGATCCTGAAACGCGGGGAGCAGGTAAATGGCCGCGCCCGCCAGGTGGATGAGGGACAGGTTCAGCAGGTAAGCCAGAGTCAAACCTGTGCCTGGCATTTTCCAGCGGAGGCGTACGAAGACGAGCACGCCCATCATGCCGAGCCAGAGGAGACAGAGCTCAGGTAGTTTGCTGGGATCCATGGGTCAGATTTTCCATTCTTCGGCAGGGCCGGCTGAAAGCCGGCTGCGGGCAGAATTGCCCGCCCCACTAGATTTGCTTTGGGAGTTTTCGCGCGTACACAAATACGGAGTCGCTCAGCCGCCGCAGGGGTGGGAATATGGCGGCGGCATACTTGAGCGTCTGCGACATCCAGACTATGGGCTTGTACTTCCCCGGTAGCAGGTCGATATCTTCGAGGCGGACGCCGATGCCGAAGAAGCAATCCACCGAGATGCGCGCGTTTCCAAAAACGCCTTGAAACAGGGACTCCAGCTCGCGCCATCCATAGTAACGGACGCACCAGGAGCCGGGATCGTCTTCGTGGTTCGGCTTGAAGAAGTGGCGGAAGTTGGTGAGGCCGTGTTTGAGCGGATACTCGATCAGGGAAGCTGCGCCAGTCTTCAGCACGCGCACCGTCTCGGCTAGGAAGGCAGCGGCTTTGCGCTTGTGGACGTGCTGGATCACGCTATAGGAGAAGATGCAGTCGAACGTGCCGTCCTTGAAGGGAAGGGCGGTCAAATCCGCAACCACGACATGGCCCGCGACTCCATGGGCTTGCATTACGCGGCGCGCCGCCTGCAGCGGTTCCAATTTCACGTCGATACCCACCGGCCGGTATCCCGAACGGGCCGCGCCGATCATCCAGCGGCCCCAGCCGCAGCCCACATCGAGCAGCAGATCGGCTCCGGCGGACGCGCGGTCGCCAGGCCACACCGGGATCGGATAGCGCGGCAGCTTGTTGATCAGCGGAACATACAAATTGCCATTGGTACCGGCTACCCAACGCTGCACGAACGCATCCACGCGGTTGTGGGTGGGAGGCGGAATGAGGTCGTGCGGATCGATGGTGTTGGCTACAGGCACTAGTGATTACAGCTTTGGCGAGCTAGCGCTCGCCTCAGATCGGGTCTGGAGACCCTCTGCAGGCGTAGACGCCTGCCCCACAATTCTTTTAGTCGAGCACTGCATGCTGTTCGCATACCGCTTCAAAATCAGTGGCGACGTCCGCCCAGGTGCGCGGTTGAAACTCATAGTAGATCCGACGCACCATTCCCGCCAACTCTTCCCGATGCGCATCGCACCAATCGAGGCGGCGGGTGAAAGCCTCCGGCGCACGGATCGGGAGCACCCACCCGGTTTTTCCTTCGTGGATCAGATCGGGACCGCAGCAGTTCGTGGTGGTGAGGATCGGGAGGCCGGCGGCATTGGCTTGCGTGAGAACCAGGGCAAATCCGTCTTCGATAGTGGGGAAGACGAAAACGTCGCCCCATGCGTACGACTCCGACAGCTTGTCTTGCGGCTGCTTCGGAACGTATTCGGCCAAGGGATGCAACTCTTTCACGAGCCGGCTGGCTTCCTCGGAAACCGGACCGACAAACCGAAATTTAAAACGCTCGCTGCCCGGGGCGCGCAGGATGGCAGCGAGATCGAGCAAGCCCTTGCGGAAACAGAGCGTGCCCACGAACAGAACACGAAGAGGACGGCCGGATAGGATGCGGGCACAACGGGCTTCGATGACGTCAACCGGCGGGCGGAAATGATCCAACCGCGAACCATGGGGTACTACCGACAACTTCCAGGGATCCGTGCCGTGACTCAGAAAGCTGTTTCGAGCAAAACTGGAGAGCACATAGATGCGTTCGGCGAGCGCATATTCGCGTTCTTCGCGCGCAATCATCCAGCGGCTGGGGCGGTCGAGCCTGGTTCCGGCACGAAGTTCTTCGTCCTCCATAATGCGAGCCTGAGCACGGATGTGCGCGGAGGCGCGGACCATCATACGGAGCGAGGCGTGCGCGCTGGTGGCACGCAGGATCTCTTCGGAAACGCCGCTGAACGAATGCACCACATCCCACTCTTCTCGGACGATACGGGCGGCGGCCCAGCGGCCAAAGAGCTTATGCAGAAACGCTTCCGCGTAAGGGATCGCCAGGTTTTCGTGCAGCCACCAGGCGGCCCGCGACGCGATTCCATGCATCCAGAAACTCCGCACCTGCGCAGGCGCGAGTCCGAAGCGTTTGCAGGCCCACTTCGGGTAGTTGGTAAAAACCGTCACCTGGTGCCGCCGCGAAAGCGCGACCGCGAGGTCAAACGCATGAAAGCGGCCGTGGACGACTATAGCGATCTTCATGGTGTTGCGCAGGGAGGCCGAGCATCGCTGCCAGCCGGTCTTGATACGTGTGGCGGCCCGCTATGATAAGCGCGTGCGCGGCGGCAGCCAGCCGCTGGCGCTCAGCTGGGCGATCGAGCAGCGAGCGCGCCTTGTCGATCATTTCGGCGGCGGAGCGGAAGTAGACAACCGATTCATCGTCTGGTCCGAAGATCTCACGATGCTCCGCGGTATCCTCAACGAGCATGCATGCGCCGATGGCGGGGATTTCAAAACTGCGCATGACGTGTCCGTCGCGATTGGCGCGGCGCACCAGGCAGAGCGCGATCTTGGCCGCGGCGGTGGCGTGACGAAGGGTTTGGGGACTGGCTTGACCGCGGTCGGAGACACGGGTTTCCGGGAAGCGGCTCCAATATCCTCCGTAGAGCGCGACGCGCAGCCCGGCGCCGATCAGGGCGGCCACCACAGGCAGACGATCGCGATCGGCCCCGCCCACAAAAAGCACGTCCGAAGCCAGCCGGCTCTCTAGCTCGGGCTGGGCATGCTCGCAGTAGTGCTGGGACGGCGCGAAGGCAAAGGGGAGATAAGAGACATCCGGACATCCGGCGCTACGCAGCATATCCAGATTGGATTGCCGGGGCGAAAAGACGCGATCGTAGTGCGACAGCGCGCGGAGAAAGAACGCGGCACGCATGGCTGGATTCCAGGGGTCGTCCGTGAGATAGTTCAGGCGTGCGATTCCCAGTCCGCCGATGGCGATGAGCGCCTGCGCATCGACGGGGGCGAGCCCGGTAGAAAGCAGGCAGGCGGGGCGAAAATCGCGGCAGGCCTGGACGACGGTTTCGCTGAAGGCGCGCAGTTGGGAGGGGCGGCGACTGCGCAGATGCCAGTCAAGCGCGACCCGCCAGCGGGGAGCTTCGAACGCCTGCCGGATATCACACAAGTGGACGGGAAGGCCGAGGGCCAGCGCGGCCTCGTACAAGTGCGCACCGATATGTACGCTCTCGGGGTTGCCAACCAGCAGTAGACGGGCGGGGTTCATGGCTTGTGGACGACTGCGCGGTACGCCTCGGCAATGCCTTGAGCGGCTTTCGCAACGGTGAAGCCGGAAACCTTGGCGCGGCACTTTTCGCGTGTTTCGACGCGGCCGGCGAGGGGTAGCGCTCTGGCGATCGCCGCGGCAAGGCTGTCCGCCGATCCGGTGGCGGCGATTTCGCCGGTCGCGCCCGGCTCGACCAGATCGGGCGCGCAACCGACGGCTTCCGATACCACGCAGGGAACACCGTGGTGCAGGGCTTCGTTCACCACCAGACCCCAGGTTTCGGAGTGCAGACTGGGCAATACGAGCAGGTCGGCGGCGTGATAGTAAGGGCTGAGCTGCGTCTGATTCTGAAATCCGAGAAAGCGGGTGGCGACGGTGGGACCACTGGAGGCCGATTGTTCCAGCATCGGTTGCAGTTCCCCGCTGCCCATGAAGGCGATGGTCAGACGGTCACGGATTTCGGCCGGAAGCCGTTGGGCCGCGCGCAGCAGGAGATCCGGCGCTTTGCGCGCGGTGAGCTTGCCCGCGAAGAGGATGAGGTACTGCTGGTTGCGGACCCCGAGTTGTTCGCGCGTGGCCGCGCGCACCCGGGTGCGCGCTTCTTCGCCGGTTTCGAACGCAGTGGTGTCCACACAGTAAGGTGAAAATATAAGCTTCGCGGCGGGTATCCCGAGGCGCCGAAAGTGATCGTGGGAGCGGCGGCCGACATAAAGCAGCCGGGCGAACGAACGGTAAAGCGCCTTGAGCGCCGCGGTGCGCAACGATTCGCGCGCCGTTCCCCGTTCGCGGGCATGGTCGGTGGTTTCGGCGCGCAATATTAGCGGACAGCGCTGCCGCCAGGCAGTTATCCAGGCTTGGCGATAGAAGCTGGGACTGTAGCCGGTGAGCAAGATGGCCGCGGGCCGGGCGGCGCGCAGGGCGGCATGTAATCCACGCGCGGACGCACGGTCGGCGCTGCCCGCGCCGCCCTGGGCCACGGTGGACAAGAACGAGGATTGGTATCCGGACAACAGATCGGTATCCCAGCGGAAAGAGGCGTCGAATTCGCGGTCGCGATAGCCGGCTACGCTGAAATCGGACGCGTAGATGGCGGTCACAGGGATGCCGAGCGTGGATTCCAATTCGCGATAGACGGGGGCGTGGTATTGCACGGGATGGGTTTCGATAACCAGCAGGGGATGTCGAGCCGCGGCGCGACTGCCGGCGACCGCGGCGTTTATAGCGAGTTGTTCCGCGACGACCAAGGCGTTTCTATCGCGATTGTGCAAGTATCTTGCGGCAATTCATTGGCAGCGAGGCGAAACGCAGCGCGTACATAGCCAAGCTGGCCGTCGCCTGGACTCTTCCGTGGGCCACGGCCCCGAGCATCTGCCGAATGGCTAACCTCGCCCTTCGCAGGCAGATTGCGAGTGCCTGGCGAAAAGTGATGTCAGCGGGATGCCGACGAAGGTTCTCGGCTATTATCGAATACGACTCGCGAACATTGCGGCCGCTGGCGAGGTTGGCAGCGCTGGCCTGGCCGGAGTGCTCGCGGAGTTCAGCGAGCGTGCGCTGATAATAGAGCAGCGGTGAAATTCGAATCGCGCGGAGGATCCATTCGTAGTCGCCGCAGTGGGGCAAATCGCCGCGGAATCTCAAGGTCCTAAGAAAATCGGCTCTTGTAAGGGAACCGCTGATTGTCCAGATGCAGCCTTTCATTAAGGCCGAACGCCAGGATTCAGAAACCGGCTCGATGCGCTCGGTGCGCGATGTGTCCTTGCCTCTGCGGAGCAGTTGACCCTCCTTGCCGATAATGTCTTCGTTGGCCCAGATCACTGGGATATTAGCGTGGCGCTCTGCGAGGGTCAGCATTTCCGCCAGATACGAGGGCTTCAGGCGGTCATCCTGCATCAGGATCGAGACCCACTCGGTCTCCACCCATTGCAAGGCGGCAGACAACGTCGGGTACAGGCCAAGGTTGATGCGATTATAGTGAACCGTGGTCCTGTCATCCAGGTAGTGGGCCAGGGCCGCGGTGGATCCGTCAGTGCTGCCGTCATCGACGAGAAGGAGATGCCAGCGAGCGCAGGTCTGGTTCCGAACGCTGGTTATCGCCTCGCGGAGAAATGGGAGGCCATTGTAGACCGGAACTAGAAATGTGACAGCGGGCTTCATCGCATCGCTTGGCCGATCAGGCATGGAGCCGGGTATAGACCGGCCGAAAGCACGCTTCATAATTCCACTCGTTGAGGACGCGCTGGCGGCCCATTTCTCCCATGGATCGCGTCAAAGCTGGATTGTCCAAAAGACAGCGGACAGATTGGGCAATGCTCTCGGCTTCCTGGGGGTCACAAGCCAGGCCGTAGCCAGGTGCGACGAAGACGGCCCGCCAGTCCGGCAGGTCGGAAACCACGAGTGCCAGACCACAGGCCAGGTAATCGAACGGCTTGTTGGATGCGCCGGTCATGGTTTGATGGTTGGGATCCGAGTTTCCAAGAGGTAACAGGGCCAGACCGGCGTCGCATGCCCGGCCGCGCTCCATCAACTGGAAGCGCGGCAGCGCGTCGATAATCTGAAGGCGTTCCTGGACGCCAATTCTGTGCGCGCGCTCGCGAAGTTGCCCGATGTATCCAACGCTGCCGACTGTCTCGTATCCGATCACGCGCAGCTTGACGCGATCCGGGAGGGCGGCGAGCGCGTCAACAACCGAAGTCGGTAGTCTGTCGGGCACGATCGAGCCGTGATAAAGGAGCCAGAAGTTCGAGTCATGCGCCAAACGCCGGCCCGCAATCTCGCCACTTGACGGGCAATTCCAGATGCAGAGCACTTCCTGGCCCGTTCGGGTTTCCTCCTTGAAGCGTTCCACGCGAGTCTCATTTGGCAGGACACAGCATGCTGCCCGGCGGCCCACTTGTTTCCGCGACCATCGAACAAACTTCTGAAAGATTCCGATCGGCGCGGCATCTGGCGAATCGTGCTCGTGATACAGAACGCGGGCCCAGGGCACGAAGCAGAGCGGGAGTGCCACCGGACAGGCCATTGGGTCCGACGAGTAAATCCAGTTTGGACGCCAACGAAGCATCCAGTAGAAAACCCAGAGACAATAGCGGAAATAGTGCAGCTTCTGCCGCCATCCTGGGTTGCAAAACCCTAGAGATCGCACACGGACGTTCCGATGCGGCGGAAATCGTAATGCGTCGGCGCCCAGCGCCCCCGTGCCTAGGAACGTCACCTGCCAACCGGCGTCCGCCAGGATGCGAGAACTGTGTTCGAGCGGCGGGTAGCCGGCCGGGTTGGTGTACTGGATGTAGAGGATGCGCATCAAGTCGGGCTCACATTATCAGAACATCGCGAAAGGTATCGCTCTGGGATCGTGCCGCTGTTGTCCGGAATTCGATATCATGCGAATCCGCCGCATAGTTAGAGCCCCGCCTTGGGGCAGTGAGTCATACGCCCCTAAGCAAGGCTAAATCGCCACCCGGCGCACTTTCCGCGGCGCCCTCGGCATTTTCCCCAATTAACCGCGTCGACCACTCCAGAAGTGGGCGCACAATCCCGGGCATGTCGCCGTTGAAATCGCCGCGCGCGGAATCGCCCTGGCAGCCATCGACTACGTGGAAAGCCACCGCATCGGATTCGTAGAAATGGGTATAGAGCGGGATCATGGTACTCACGCCGGCGCCTACAAAATGCGTGCCCTCGGCCAACAGATCGCCGGGCACCCAGGCTGTGGTCGAGTAAATTCCAGGCGTCTTGGGCCTGCGACGCCATGCCGGGTCCAGATCATGGACTGTAAACAGGCATACGCCCTGGTCGTCGTGAACGTTGAAATTGGGGACCAGTGCGTACCCCGGCTTCCGCACTTCATATTCCATTTCGATCCCGACGGGATCCCGGACATCCACGGTTTCGCGCGTCTCGCCGGCGAGGCCGCGAATGCGAACCGACCGTAACGTCACTACCTCGCTGCCGGGCTGCCTGGGCGAATCTACCCATTGCCGCGCGGCGCAACTGCCCGAATCGGAGCGGAGATAGTTGCTCACCACGTCATGCGTCGCGCCAAAGCGCACTACTTTTCCGGCGTCCAGCAGCAGCGTCTTGGGACACAGGCGCGCGATCGCCGGCATGCTGTGCGACACAAAGATCACGGTACGTCCGGCGCGCCCCACATCCTGCATTTTGTTGAGACACTTCTTCTGAAACGCGGCATCGCCCACCGCGAGCACCTCATCCACGATCAGGATCTCGGGCTCGAGGTGCGCGGCGACGGCGAAGGCCAGCCGCATATACATGCCGCTGGAGTAGTGCTTCACGGGGGTATCGAGAAACTTCTCGATTTCCGCAAACGCGACGATCTCGTCGAACTTGCGGGCGATCTCAGCCTTGCGCATGCCGAGGATGGCGCCGTTCAAGTAGGTATTCTCGCGGCCGGTCAACTCATTGCTGAAGCCGGTCCCAACCTCCAGCAGCGAACCCACGCGGCCGCGGATCTCGCCGAAGCCTTCGGTGGGCTCGGTGATGCGGGACAGCAGTTTCAGCAGCGTCGATTTGCCCGCGCCGTTGCGACCGATCACGCCGACTACTTCGCCGCGCGGAATCTCGAAGGAGACATCCTTTACGGCCCAGATGTGCTCGTCCTCGGCCCTGCGCTCGTCCCGACGGGTGCGGCGCAGCAGGCGAATGGGCGCGAGCAACGTATCGGTTACCGATTCGCGAAAGGTCTGGTAGCCGATGCGACGGCCGATACTGTAGCGCTTGCCCATCTTTTCGACGCGGATGGCGATGTCGCTCATACGATGTCCGCGAACGTGCTCTCGGTCTTCTTGAAATATCGCAAGCCGCCAGCCAGTAACACCGCCACGGCGGCGACCGACACCCAAAGCAGCGGGCCCGGCGCATGCTCTTTGCCCAACAGCGCCCAGCGGAAGCCTTCGACCACGCCCGCCATCGGATTCAGTCCATACAACGGCCTCCAGCGCTCCGGAACCAAGCTGGCAGGATAGGCGACCGGGGTGGCGAACATCCAGAACTGCGTTAAGAACGGGATGGTGTAGCGCACGTCGCGGTACTTCACGTTCAGCGCCGAAAACCAGAGCCCCACCGCCAGCGCCGTCATCACCGCCAGCAGCAGGAATAGCGGGAGCAACGCCACCGCGGCTGTGGGCACAATGCCGTAATACAGCATCATTACCAGCAGGATGACGAAGGCGATGGCAAAGTCCACCAGTCCGGCCAGCACGGAGGCGATCGGAATCACCAGGCGCGGGAAATACACCTTCGTGATCAGGTTTTGGCTGGCCACCAGGCTGTTGCTCGATTCGGTAAGCGCGAAGGCGAAGAGCTGCCAGGGCAGCAGCGCGCAGTAGGCGAAGATCGGATACGGAACGCCGTCGGAGGGCACCTTCGCCAGGCGCCCGAAGAAGACGCTGAAGACCAGCATGGTCATTACGGGCTGCAGAATGGCCCAAGCCGCACCCAGCGCGGTCTGCTTATAGCGAACCTTGATATCGCGCCAGACAAGGAAGTAAAGCAGCTCACGATACTCCCAAAGATCGCGCAGGTGCAGGCGCAGAAAGCCGGTGGAGGGACGGAGGGTCAGAACCGGGGTGGCTTCAGATGCCATGCGTCACCCGCACGCCGATCATGTGAGACATATCGGTCCATCTAACCTGAAAGCCCTCCGCTTCCATTGCCTGTTGAATCTCGCGCGGCCGTCCGCCTTCGCCGCGTTCCTGCAGAATGCCGAAATGCACCTCGAAGCCGACGCAGCGCAGCCGTTTATCCACCAGGAGTGCTCTCATTCCGTCGAGCACGGCCCCTTCGTGCCCCTCAACATCAACCTTAATTACATTTGGAAACAGGTCGGGATGCTCAGCGGCGAAAGAATCTGCCCGGCGCACTCTTACCAGCGGGCCGCGAGAATCGGCGTCCGCGCCAGGCCTGAGGCGATTCGTGGTCGAGAAAGGATCATCCGCGACTTCCATGGGCGCGGCGCCATCCGCCGATCCCAACGCGGCTTCGACGGCGATGACCCTGTCTCCATCGCCGCATCTTCTGACCAGTTCCTGGTAGCAGCTTCCCACGGGCTCAAAGGCTACGACGGGACCCTTCCCCGTTTTCTCGGCAAACTGCGTGGCATAATATCCGACGTTCGCCCCGACATCCCACACGCAATCCCCCGCGGACACCAGTTTCAGCAATTCGCCACCGAACCGCTCCTCGTACCCTTTCGACTTCGTGAGCCGTGAAACCAGACGGTTCAGTCCGATACGGCGTCCCAAGTTGCGGGCCCGCGCCGCCAGCGGTGAAGTCGTGATCCTTGATAGCACCACAGTGAATCATCCCCCGCTAAACGGTCCGGCGGCGCCCTGACGCCTGACGAGTTCGCCCCGATGCCGGGCGAGGTTCAACCTGGCCCGCTCCCGGCCTTCCGAGGTGCGGTAGAGTTCGAGGTCCCGGTACATATCGCAGCCGCCGCAAGTAGCGCTTAGTTTTCCATTCTGGAAAGCCGCCCGAATCTGCCGCAAACGTTCGCCCGTCCAAGCCTCCAGAAGGTCGTCTCTGAGGATATTTCCGATTCCGAGGTCGTGTGCAGAGTCCATCGAAGCGACGCAACTGCAACACAGGATTTCTCCATTCGATAGGACAATCGGGCCGTTTAGCAACTGGACGCAAGTCTCGTTCTTGGCGGACGACACAGTGCGGATCTTCATTAATGCGGGCAAGCTGTCCCGCTTGATCCGGCCATTCGCACTGGTGTAGGACCAGGTAAAGTCCAGTTCCGGCGAATGCTCCAGGATCGGTTGGAAATCGGGGTGCTTCATGACCTCGCCGAGAGGACGATCGGGCCGGAGGCAAATGGCTATCGAGACGGGCCGTCCTTTCGCGGTGTTCCGCTGAACCAACTCCAGCACATTCCTTTGCATCCTCTGATAGGAGCCGTTCCGATAGACCCGCTCGTACATGCCCCGATCAAATCCGGCGGTGCTGATGTTAATGGAGGTGACGCCGGAGTCCAGTACATTGTCCACGCCAAATCGATCCAGCAAAATGGCGTTAGTGGTAAGCCAGATCCTGTCGATGCGCGGCAAAGAGCGGAGATAGCGTACACGGTCGAGAAACTTCGGATCGATCAGGGCATCGCCCACGACCGGCGTGAGACCAACGGCGCCGCCTCCGATCGCGGCGTAGTCGGCCACCGCCTTATGAAATACTTCATCGCTCATCGTCTCGGTTTCACGTTGCTGGTACTGATAGGGACAGAAAACGCAGTTGGCGTTGCAGAGATTCGTGAGCTCCAGATGTAACTCGAACGGCCGGAGGCACATGGCTTCGACGGTTTTGTCGAGGGAAAAAAACTGACCCAACAGCGCGTCGGCTTTGCGCGCGATGACACGCCGCGCTTTCTTGACGAATATTGGATTCAGCGTCAGCATTGACTTACTGCACGCGGCGGCTTTGAGGCTGCTCGGTCTTCCAGGCGGCGAGCCATCGGTTATGCCCACCTGGGCGCCGTTCGGGAATGAAAACTCGCCACCAGGCGTTGGGGATGATCCTGGTTTCAAAGCCCGCGTCCTTCAGCATCCTCTCGCAGGCGATCTCCAGTGGCTTCGAATGGGTCTCGATGAGCCAGCGCACGGCCGGCAGACTATTGAAAGAATTCGCTCCCTGGAGGATTTGTTCCTCCGCGCCGTCCACGTCCATTTTTACGATGCAGGGGGAATGGACGGACGGGGCCAGCGAATCCAGGCTGATTTCCTGCGCGGCGTCGGAAGCGCCAACGAATTTCGTAGAGATTTGCAAACGGTCCGACCAGCGGCAGCCGTTCAGCACCAGATTCTCGCGCAGAAATGGGATGCAGCTTTCATCCGGCTCGAACGCGAGTACGTGAGCGGCTTTCGTCTTTGTCAGGAAATAGATGGTGTGTTCGCCGTGCGCAACACCGATGTCGATGGCCGTCGCGACGCCTTTCGAAAGGCGCTGGAGCCAGGGGTGAGTTTCCCGTTCGAACAGGCCGGCGTAGAATTGAGCCTGGGTGCGGAGGGATAAGTTCATCACGATTCCCTGGAACGGGCCGGCGAGAATCTTGCGCGGTTTGCGTTCCTCCGGCGTGAAACGGTTCTTCAGCCCCGATACGAATCCGATGCGGCGTGCCGAAGGAGGCTTTGCCGGGAGAGTCTGTTTAATCGCTTCCATCGCCTACTTCCCTGCCCCGATCACGGCCAACATCCAGGCCCGCGACCAATGTAATCTGCCGCGATCGAACTCGTTCCACAACTGGCCAATGGTACGGCGGTTCAGGCAGCCGCCGGCCAGAGCCATCTCACGCAGTTCGTCGCTGTGCAGCTTCATCCATTTGCCGAAGGGGAACGCGAAGCCGCGCTTGCCGCGGCGGGCGGCATCGAAGACGGCGGGGTCGCCGGCGGCCGCGGTCAGCAGCGGCTTGTTGCCAGGGGCGTGCGCATCGCCCGCTGTGGCCTGTGCCAGCGCGGAAGCCTGTGCCACCAGTATGTGATCCAGATAGGGCACGCGCACTTCGATGGAGTGCGCCATGCTGAAAACGTCGGTATCGCGCAGCAGCTGATCGTGGAGGTAGCGCCCCATTTCCATCCTGCGGAAGGCCGGTCCAGTGCCTACTCCGTTCGCGGCGCGGGGGCGAAGAGCGTCAAGATACTCGTCGGCGGCCAGGCGGATGTCGCGCGAATTCACGTCGAGCAACGCGCGCACCTGTTCGGGCGCGAAGAAGCCGCGGATGGCCAGATACAAGCCGGCGTCGGTAACGCCGCCCTGCAGGCTGGCGAGACGCATCCAGTTTTCGCGGCCGCGCAGGCGTCCGTAACGCACGGCGGCCGAAAGCACCGTGCGGCGGAGGAAGCCGGGCAGCGCGGAGAATCGCCGGATGGAATTGCCGTAGCGCGCCAGCCAGCGGTAATGCTTGTAGCCGCCGAAGACTTCGTCGCCGCCGAGGCCGGAGAGCACTACGGTGAGACCGGCCTGGCGGGCGGCGCGCGAGACGAAGTAGGTGTTCACGCCGTCGTTAGTGGGCTGGTCCATCACCCGCAGCACGTTGGGCAGTTCCCGCATGAAATCCTGGCTGGTGACGCGGACTTCACGGTGATCGGTGGCGAACTGTTGCGCGATGCGGCGGGCTTCGGCGCCTTCGCTGAACTCGCGCTCGTCGAAGACGACGGTGAGGGTGGCAAGCGACGATTTTGCACGCGAGGCCAGCGCCACCAGGGCGGCCGAATCGACGCCGCCACTCAAGAAGACGCCGATAGGAACGTCGCTGACCAGATGGCGGTTTACGGCGTCGGCCAAGGCTTCACGCAAGCGGCCCGCGGACGCGCGCGGCTCGGGGTCTTCGGAATTGGCTGGTTCCGGCTCCCAGTATTTGCGGACCGCGATTCCTTTTCCATCCGCCACCAGATAGTGCCCCGGCAGCAGGCAGTTCACGCCTGCAATACCCGTGGCGGGCGCGGGCACGGAGCCGAGCAAGAGCAAGCCAGCAATCGCCGTAGGATTTTTCCGATTCGGTACTAAGCCGGATACTACCAGGGCCTTGACCTCCGAGGCAAAGGCGAGGCCATCCGGCTGAGACACGTAGTACAGCGGTTTGATCCCCAGGCGGTCGCGCGCCAGCAGACAGACCGGCTGAGGGCCGCGCTTGTCGTAGACGGCGAACGCGAACATGCCGCGCAGCCTGCGGAGGAGCCCTTCGATGCCCCACTCCTCGTAGCCGTGGAGCAGAACTTCGGTATCGCAGCGCGAGACGAAACGGTGGCCGGTCAACTCGGCGGCCAGCTCGGGGTAGTTGTAGATCTCCCCGTTATAGGTCACCCAGATCCTGCCGTCCTCGTTGGACATGGGCTGATGGCCGGTGGGAGAGAGATCGATGATGGAGAGGCGGCGATGGCCAAAGACCACGCGGGCATCCTGGAAGAAGCCGGCATCGTCGGGACCGCGATGCGTTTCGGCGGCGGCCATGCGCGCGACGGCGCGGCGGTCCTCCACGGTGGTTTCACCGCGGGTCCGAAACATTCCTGCAACGCCGCACATGGCCGTGTCAGTCGGTTTCCACTTCTACTTCTTCGACTTCCTTAGGAACAACGCGGACTTTGCCATTTGTCTTGGCGCCATTTCCGCGCTTGCTGTGCCCATTGCGGCTGCCGTTGCCATTCCCGTTGGAGGTTCCGTTTCCGGTCCCGTTTCCGTCGCCGAGGTAGTGGTGATAACCCTCGTAGTAGTTGCGGTAGTAGCCGTAGCCGGGAGTATTGGGATTCCAGTTATTCAGGATGGTGCCCATCACCGGAATGCCATCGTCCATGAAGCGCTGTTTCGCGAGCAGGGCGGCGTCGCGGGTAGTGTGGGCGGAGCGGAGGATCATGATTACGCCGTCGGCGAGGCGGGCCAGGACACGCGCGTCGGGGATGTTCACCATGGGCGGCGTGTCGATCATGATGGTGTCGAATTGGGCGCGCAGGCCGTGCAGGAGCTCGGGCAGCCGCTCGGAGTGCAGCAGGCTGGCGGCGTTGAAGCGGGAGCGGCCGGCCGGCATCACATACAGGTTCGGGATGTGCGTGGCGCGGACAGCGGCGCGCAAGTCCACATCCTCGACGCGCTCCTGTTTCAGGAGCAGCTCGCTGAGGCCGTGGTCGTCGTTTTTCACGCCGAACACGTTGTGCATTCTGGGACGGCGCAGGTCGGCGTCGATCACCAGCACTTTGTGGTTGATCTCAGCCAGCGCGATGGCCAGGTTGCAGACCACGGTGGTTTTGCCCTCTTTCGGGCTGGCGCTGGTCATCACCAGCACCCGCGGCCGGGAACCATTGTGCCCGGAGAAAAGAATCGAAGTCAGGGTGGTGCGGAAGGACTCCGAGATGAGCGACTTCTTGCGCGCCCAGGTGATCAGCTCGACGCGGTCGTTCATGACGTCGTCGTCAAGCGAGGGCTGGCCGTCCAAATCGAGCACCGCGGCTTTGGAGGGACGCGAAGTCTTGAAGCCCCGAGGGGTGAGCTCGATATTGGCGGTGGGGACCACGCCCAACTCCGGAAGATGCAGGTAATACGCGATATCTCCTGGATCGTGCAGCGTGCGATCGGCGCGCTCGCGCAGCACTATCAGGCTGACGCCGAGGCAGATGCCCAGCAGCAGGCCCATCACGATGTAGCGAACCACGTTCGGCTTATACGGAATGGAGGGCGGCATGGCGGGGTCCACGACGCGGATGTTGCTGGCGCGCAGGGCGGAAGCGACGCTGGCTTCCTTCATGCGCTGCAGCATGGTTTCGTACAACGAGCGGTTGGAATCCACTTCGCGTTTCAGAATGCCGTAGTGGGTGGTCTTCTCGGACTGGTCGGCGACCAGTTTCACTTCCGCCAGGTACGATGCCGTCATCAGTTTTTCGCGGTTTTGGGCGGCCTCGTATTCGTTTTTGATGCGGGTGAGGATATTGGCGCGTTCCTGTTTCAAGGTGGCTTCCATCAGGTTGATCTGCGCCTGGACGCGGCGGACTTCGGGGTTTTGGGGAGTGAGGGCGATGCGCTGCTCGGCAAGCTTGCGGCGCAGTTCGGTGAGATTGGTTTCGTCGTCACGGAGGGAGGAATCGTCCAGCACATCCGGCAGGGCTTCCGGCGGGCTATTAGCCGCCATTTCGTATTTGGATTCCTTGGAGACGCGGTCGGACTGGGCCTGCAGCAGGTCCTTTTGCAGGGAGCGGAGCTTCTCCTCCTCCACACTGGTCTTTTCGTCGGTGAATGTCAGGCCGGATGAGCGGGCGTAGGAATTGAGCTCTTCATCGGCCTTCTCCAGTTTGATCTTGATGTCCTGAAGCTGGCGGGTAAGCCATTCGCCGGTGTACTCGGTGCTTTTCCAGCGGGCTTCCAGATTCTGTTCAATGAACTCCCTGGTGAGGGTATTGGCGAAGGTGGCGGCTACCTCGGGCTGGGTGGAGTCGCAAGTGATTTCCACAATCCGGTTGGTTCCGGAGGCGCGCACGCGCACGCTGTCCGCGGCGGTGGCTATGGCGAGCTTCCAAAGCTCATCCTGGCTGGGCGGATCGATTTTCAAAGCCTTTTTCCAGACGGTGAGGCGATCGGGCGGACGCATATTCCCGGGCGGCTTGCCCTTCTCCAGGTCCGCCACGACGCTGTTGGCCAGCGATTCGCTTTGCATGATCTTGACCTGCGTCTGGATGTCGAAGTCGGGATAATAATTGCTGGTGGGGCTGACGGTGGGGCTGACGTTGTGCAGGCCCAGGAAATCCTCGTTGAGTCCCTGCACTTCGATGGTGGTATGGGCCTGATAGACACGCGGCTGGGGAAGGGTGTAGAGGAAGCCCGCCACCGCGCCCAGGACGGACACGACGATTACGGCGGTCTTATGCCGCCGCACCATCTGCCAGTATTCGAGGACGCCGGCGTACTCGCGTTTGACGCCGCCGCGAACCGTATCCGAACCAAGGGGTGCGGGGAGGCCGATATCCGGGCGGGGCATAAGCGGGGCCAGTTCGCGGCCCGCGCCGTTGGGAATGTGCTGAAGTTCGTCCATGATATTGCCTCTAGTGATAGACGCCGTAGCTGGCGATGAACGTGCCGGCGGTGACCGCGGCTTCGAGTGCGCGATATACCGCGTGTTTACCGGCGCTGCCGGGAACCACCAGGACGTCGCCGGCGAGCAGGGGAATGTCTTCGGATTGGCCGGCCATAATTTTCTTGAAATCCACGACGATCTCGGTGCGCTTCTGCTGGCCCGGGACGGGGCGCAGAATCCGCGAGTGGCTGACGGCCGCGGTATGCAGCATGCCGCCGGAGGATGAGACCGCTTCCAACACGGAGAGCGAGTCGCCCTCGTTCAGCGGGAGTGCGCCGGCACGGCTGACCTCACCGATCACGTAGACCACTTCGGCGTGCGGGACGGAAATCACGTCGTGCGGGCGGATCGGAATATTGAATTCGGGGTTTTTGGCTTCCATCACGGATTTCAGGTTGACCTCGGCGATGCTGAACTGGTGGGTGGGATCGTCCACCGCGCCGGGCAAGGGGATGCGGCCGAATTCCAGGCGCCGGGTGATCTTTACGGTGGGTCCGGCATCCGGCCGCAGGCCGCCCGCGATGGCCAGAATTTCGACCAGGGTCTTCTGGCCTTCGAGTTGATGGACGCCGGGGGTGGCGACTGCGCCCACGATGGAAACCGGCTGGCTGCGAAACTCGGTAATGCTGACGGTGACTTCGGGCTCAACCAGGTACACCTTCAAACCGGTGGCAATCTCGCTCTCGAGTTGTTCGAGGGTGAGGCCGCCGGCATGAATATGGCCGATCATGGGCAGCTTGATTTCGCCATTCGCATCCACGCGAAACGGCTTTTCGCTGAGATCGGGCGCGTTTTGGGCGTGAATGGTCACGGTATCGTCGGGGCCCAGCAGGTACGTAACCCGCGTCTGGGGCGGCTCAGCGGTGGCAGCCGGCTGCGCGGTCACGCCGGCCGGCGGTTGCTGGGCGACGGCCGCGGCGCAGGCCACCAGCAGAGCCAAAACGAAGCCGATGGCGTTCCTGGCGCTTTTCATTGATTGTTCTCCTGGAGCGTGGCTGCCTGCGGCTCGTCCGGGACTTGACCTCTAGTGGTCTCCACGAGTTGCCGGAGCTGGTGCATCTCCATCTTCAATTGGCGGACGGCGCCCTCCAGCTTTTCCATGCGTGGCGCCGCCGTGGCGCCGGGCTCTCCATTGCCGTTCGGCAGCTTACACAACGCCGCCCGGGCAAACTCGGAAACGCTACGCGCGCATTCCATGAGGGAGAGATCCTTGAGGCGCTCGTATTCGTCTTCAGAGAGACGGAAACTCACCATCCGCGTACGTGTTTTGAACACGGAAACCTCCTTCCTTTCAGGTGTATCTGACGATTTCCGGCGGTTATCGCCGGCGATGATGGGGGAACTTGAAGTTACTGGCGGCTGACGGTGGTCACTTGACGCGTGGCCCAGTCGCCCGCACTGCCTACCGGCTTTACCGACTGGCGCGGGATGGCGACGGCGAGGGAGCGCTGCAAAAGAGTGATGGAAACGATCAAGCGCTCGGAACCGTCGACTTCGGCGAGGATCCCGGTGACGCTGCGAAGGGGGCCCTCTTCAATCGTCACGGTCTGCCCGGCCTTCAAGAAGGGCCAGGGCTGCGCCAGGAGTCCCGATTTGACAATTGCCTGCACCGCGGCGATTTCATCTTCATCCACGGGAATAGGCGTCTTACCGAGCCCCACGATACGGACCACGCCGGGAATCAACAGCGCGGGTAAGCGATGGTTGATGTCCAGGCGGCAGAAGACATATCCGGAGAAAAGGGGCAGGTCTACATCCTGCATTCGATCCGACCATTTTCGCCGGCTGCGGAACAACGGCAGGAACTCGGTATATCCGCGGAGTGCGAGACCGGCCGCGACCGCCTTCTCGCAACGGGATGCGACTTGCAGCGCATACCAGGGAAACACGGATGGTGTCTGACTTAACATTTGGTTAACAATCCGAGAGGCTAGAGGAAGCGCGCGAGCTACCGCCCCTTGAGTCCCAGAACATGAACTTGTATCAGCACGAACGGAACGGGTAATAAGTGACTGTAAAGGGTGTGACAACATTTGTCAACATGAGGCGCAGCATTTTCCACGTCAGAAAAGTCCGGTACTGGTAGGTCTATCGTTCCTCCAAAACTCCTAGTAACCACCCAGTACCGGGGCAGTACTGCGCGGCTTGACAGGGCGGGTGCAAAATGAGTATTACGCACCTGAAATTACGTGAATGCGGGTGACGAATCATGGCCATCGTCCGACTTGGGATATATTGATGTAAGACCTGGGGACTAAGTCCAAGAATCCAGAATGAACATTTTGAGAGGCACACATTGCAGACAGCAATCCTGACGTGTAAGAACCCAACGGCGGTGCAGGAATACTGCCAGAAGAAATTCGAAGGAATGGACGTCTGGTATTACTCGGTGGCGGCGCGGAACGAGAAATGCATCAAGTACTACCTGGCGGCCAGCCAAGAAAACCAGAAGTACGTGAGGATCGCGTACCTCCAGGCGTTCAGAACGCCGTTCCCGGAGCAGGAGGCCAATCGCACTCTGAAGTCCCTCGAAGACGAACCGCAGATCTCTTCGACGGAGTGGCTGGAGAAGGCGGAGGACAAGGTGGCCTCCGCCGATGCCGCTATCGCCAAGCTCGAGATCTGGAAGAAGAAGCAGAAATATCAGGAGGGGCCGGACTTCTTCCTGCGCATGCAAACCCTGGTGGCGGAGTTTGACCCGAGGCTTTGCGATCCCAGGGGGTTCAAGACCGAATCCGAGGCGCGGCGGGTCGCTCAGCTTACGGGGAAGACTTCTAAGTCAGCCAAAGAAGTCAGCGCCGAGTTTGATGGGATCATCGGCTTCAAGCAGAGCGCGGGCATCACCTTCGAGGCCAGCAGTGACAGGTGGGGCGAGATCGCAGGGAAGCTCGATGAGGAGTTCAAAGCGGGCATTTGGGGGAAGGGATCGGCGCAGGCCAAGATGGAGCACCTTGGATTCAGCACCGAGATACAAGCCGCCATCGCCATCGGAGCCCATCTGAAAGTGGAGGGCGACTGCACCTGGAAAAAGGGCGACTACGGCCTGAACCTGCAGGGCGGGTGCAAGCTGTTCGCCGGAGCCAAGGGCTCATTTTCAGCGGCGCTGAGCGCAAAGGCTCGCGAAGGACTCAATGCCTCGATCAGTGCGGGCGCGTTCGCGGGCTTCGAGGCTTCGGTGCATGGGAGCTGCGCCTTCCAGTACGACGGCGACGACCTATACCGGGTGGATGCTTCGGCCGGCATCACTTTCGGAGTAGGAGCGACCTTCGAGGCTTCGCTGAGCGCCAATATCTTCGGACCTACCGTGATCATAGTGGGTGGTTCCGTGACGATGGGCTTGGGAACCTCGACTTCAGTGACAACGTCGGTCAACTTTTCCGGAATTTATCTGGCGGGCCGGGCGGAATTCACTAAGTTGATCTATCTTCCCACAATCATGAGAGGGTATTCGCCTGAGCTGATGACGCAGGACAGGAAGAACCTTCACTACCTTGAGAAGTGCCTGGCACGCATCGACAAGGACAAGCAGAGCCTGATCGAAGCCATGGAGGGTTACGAGAAGACGCCGGAGGATAGCCGGACGTTGCTGCGCAAGATGGACCTTTGAGTTTAGGAACTGGCCCAGAGCGGGACTTAAAAGTCCCGCCGGCACGCTGAAGCGTGCGCCACGGTGGATCAGTTGGATAGGGTCTCGACGGCGTCCAGAAGCTCTTCGGCTTTTCCGGCGCCCAATAGCACGGCGCTGGCCCGGGGCTGAAGCTCCAGACTGCCTTCGCCGAAAATTGCTGTGAGACTCACATAGGTGTAGATGTCCCGTTCGGTCTCGAAGCCGTACATGCGGGCCTGTTTGGCGGCGCGCTCGACGAATGCATATAGTAACTGCCCCGGCGCGCGTTCCGGCAGATCAGGCAGCAACTGGAGGATGGCGGCCATCATGCGCCGATGGAACTGCTCGCGGCAGGCATCCTCCAACACCCTGAATTGTTCGGCGCGAATCGTCAGCACGTCAAACTCCGGCTTCCAACCCCACATTGCGCGTCAGCCACCAGTGCACCGCGGCGAACTCGGTCTTATTCGAAGAGGCCACGCTGACTGCCAGCGGCGCGCCCACCGTTTGTTTGGCGAGCAGGACGGTCTCGCCGAATTCGACGACGCGCGTCATGGCGGTGGAAAACCAGATCAAATTCATGCCGTTGTCCGCGACGACCTGGTTGAACTTCTGCATGGCGCCTGGCACGGGCTGCCGGTTGGAGAGCATAAACTTCATGGGCTTCGGCTCATAGCGGGTGTGGACGTAGGGAATATAGCAGAGCAACTCGGTGAGCGAGCCGCTGACGACGGTCAGGCCGGCGACGTCGAGGTCGCCGAAATCCCCGCCAAAGACGGAGTAGCTGGTTCCGATTTGGAGTTCGTCCGGCTCCTGCCCGACCAGGAACACATCCAGGTAGGGATCTTCGCGGGAAACGGCGAAGAGCTCATACCCGGGAGGAAGCGAGCCGGTGGTGGCCTCGAAGACCTCCCGCAGGGCCGGCGCCGTGGGATCGACGGGCCCGAAGTCCAGGCCGCCGACGCTGTTTCCGAAGCGGCGCAGAAAGGCGCGATGAATGCCGCTGAAACGGGTTCTGGCCAGGATCTCCAGATCTGCCAGTTCGGTTTCCGTACAGGGACGAATTCCTTCCAGCACCGCGGGCTGCAAGGTGCGGATATACTCGATTGCGCGATCGATCGTGGTGTCATTGGCATCCGCCATATCTGGATCTCCTTGGTCCGTCAAAAACCGAAATTGGGCGGCATTCCATTGGGATCGGGAACCACCCCGCCGGCCGGGTAGGCATCCGATCGCGCCAAGGGCCCGTATTCGCACAGCATCTCGCCGAGGTATCTGCGGCAATTGTCGCAGGAAGCCTGCAACTGCCCGTCAGTTCTAACGCCTTGGGGTGCGCCGACCCACATTTCCGCCATCGAATTGATGCTCAAGCCCAGGTGCAAGGCGTGGGTCAAAAGCTTGGAAGCGGCGCAACTTCCGAATGTACCCCCCACTGGATTGGCGGCTGGCGCCAAAGGATAAACGCGGGAACCCCGGGTGGCGCTGTGAATGGTGTGGGTTGGATTCAAGCCGGGCGACCAATAGGTATTGGGACGCGCGGAGTTGACGCCTAACAGGGTAAAGACTCCGGAGATGGCCCGTAACCGCACCTGGTTAGCGGCCGAATCCACGCCCCGCAGCACGCCGAACATCCTGCCGCGAATGCCGGGGCCCGCGAAGGCCAGCACTCCAAAATTGATCCGAGAACCGCCGGCGGAGACTAGCCAGGCCCAGTTTCGCGCGGCGGCCCAGATATTCACTGCCAGGTTCGCGGCGGTTCTCTTGGCGTTTGCATTGCCGACGAAGGCATTGTAGGCCTGAGTCCAGACCAGGACGCAACTGCGAATCTGGTTTCTGAGCTCCAACATGTCGGCCACGGCCTGATTCGCGGCGATATTGGGATCGATGGAGTGATACACGATGCCCAGTTGCGCCGCGGAGCACAGCGGGCAGGCGCCGCCGTGATGGTGCGGATTGTTGGGGGCGGCGGTGGCCAACGCCTGACCGGTCGCCAGCGCCAGCGTTCCATGGTGGCCTGCGACCGGCCAGTTTGCGCCGGGGCCTGCCAGCCACGCCGCCGCGGGCGGGCCGGGGTGCTGGAAAGCCGCCTCATGCACGCAGGCGGGCGCGGGCTGGGGTACGACGTGGGGCCTGCCCGCGACCGGTGGATTCACCGCCGGGGTCCACAACACCTGGGAACAAATCGGTACGCAGTCGAGATTCACAACAGCGGTGGCCGGTACGCCATGGAGCGTGTATGTCACCTGGAATTGTGCCGGGACATTGCCAAACGGAGGGCTGGCGGCCACGGCTTCCGCCTGCGTGTTGGCATTGTTGCCGGGGAGCACGCCGCCTGGAAAGCGGGCATTCAGAGGATTGATCGCCTGCCAGGCGTAGACTCCCGCGTTGCCGTGGGTGCAGGCGGCCGGAACGCCCACGGCGTTCAACGCGGTGACCGCGGGCCCAGCCAACGCCACGCCCCACGCGGGTACGCCTGCATATTGCTTCAATAACTGCGGATTGGGAGGGGCTCCGGCGGCCTGCGTAATGGCCACGGCGACGATGTGGCATTCGATCTGCGCGCGCGCCGTCGCTATGCCCACGGTGTAAGTGACCTCGACATCCGTGGTTCCGCCGGGTCCGCCGATGGTTTCGAGTGTGGCGTTGGCATTGTTGCCGGGGTTCGCGCCACCCTGAAACCGCACGGTGAGGGCCGCCGCGCCGGCATGCGCCAGGAGTTGCCACGCGAACGTCCCCGCACCGCCAGGTGTGCCGACGGCCAGCAGGGCCTGGGTGGCAGCCGCAACTCCCACGCCGGGTAAAGCCATCAGGACCTCGGGCGCGGGCTGAATCTGTACGGAGATCACACGGACGCGCACAGTAGCCTGGACGATGCAGTTAAACAAGGTGTAAGACACGGTTACATTGGTGGTTCCGGCGGCCACGGTGCGGAGAGTGACCGGAGTCACGTTGCCCGGATTCCCCGCGGCTGGGAAGTCGACTTCGACGCCGGCGTTTTGGATGGCCCAGGCAAGGGTCCCGGCACCTACGACCTGGGGAACCGGGTTGGCGTTCAACTGAAAAGTGTTGGCCAGCGCGCCGGCCGCATGGCAGGCCACTTCGTAGTCCGGCGCCTCCTGGATGGCGACGCTGACTACATGCACGTTCACGGCGGCGGTGGCGGTCACGCCGGCAGCCGTGTAGCTGACAGTGACTACGGTGGTCCCCGCGGTGACGGTTTGGACATTGACCGCGGCAAGGTTCCCGGCATTGGCCAACCCGCCCGCAAAGCTGGCGACGCCAGTGTTCGCGACGACCCAGGCATAGGTCCCACCTACCGGCGTGCCCTGCGCGTTCAGCGGCGCGGTGTTGGCGACGGCGCCCACAGCGTGCATGGCGACAGCGGTATCGGGAGCTTGGGCAATGGCGACCTGGACGACCGTCACGGGGACGGTGGCAGTAACGGCAACACCCAGCAATGTGTATTGGACATCCACCTGGGTGACGCCCGCGGCTACCGTCTGCACGTTGATTTGGGCCTGGTCGCCGGGATTCAGGCCGCCCTGAAAATCGACGATGGCATTATTCTGAATGTTCCATTGATAGACGCCGTTGGCCGGCACGCCGTTGGCGGTAAGCGGCAGCAGATTGGGAAGAGCGGGCGCCGTATGGCAAACCACTCCGATGGGCGGCACCTGCACGATTTGCACTTGCACCACGCGGACCCAGGCGGCGGCCAGGGCGGTCTGACCCTGGTAGACGTACTCGACCTGCAGTTGCTCGCTACCGGCCTGCAGCGACGTGAGCGTCAGGGTGGCCGCATGAATGGGGCCCCCAATGGCGACGACGCCCTGGGGATTAAGGATACGCCATGTCAGGAGCCCTCCATCGGGCGGCGAGATATTGATCGCATGCAACTGGAGAATGCCGTTACCGGGCGGCGGAAGAGCGATGGCAATCTGGGGCGCCTCCTGAATCGCGACCGTAACCGGGTCGTTGGAGCATCCCACAACCACGGACGGACAAGAGGGCGGGAATTGCTGCAGTTGTTTCTTGATACCCAGAACCAGGTCGCGGATGCCTGCGGCGGGGTCCGATTTGCCGGGAAGCGGCGGAGCGTCCGGCGGCAAATCGATTGGGCGGGGGCGCACAATATCCCGCGGGGGAAGTGGCTTTTCTGCCATGAAGGCCGTTGGTGTCATGTTAGCGCATCCCCGTAGAATGGCGGTTGCGCCGCGGCGCGAATCCTCCTATATTACGGAGCACGCCATGACTACTTCTTTTCCGCGATCTCCCCTTTCCCTTTGGCTGGCGGAATATGGCCCGTATGAGCCCAGCCCCGCGTTCGCGGGTGACGCCACCGTGGATGTGGCCATCGTGGGCGGCGGCTTCACCGGCATAGCCACCGCGCATACGCTGCTGAAGGAACAGCCAGCACTGCGCGTGGCCGTGCTGGAGCACGAAACCGTGGGCTATGGCGCGAGCGGGCGTAACGGCTCGTTCTCCATGACCGTAGTGGGGCTAGGCATCGGGCCTACCGCGATGCTGAAGGGCAAGGCCTTTGTGCGCGACGCGCACGCGTACATGGAACGGGCTGTGGACGGGCTCGAATCGCTGATCCGGGACAACCAGCTTCAATGCGATTACATCCGTCCGGGGTTTCTGCGCATGGCGACCACGCCGGGTTACTTGAAGCGCATCCGGCACGACATCGACCTGGCGCACCAGTTAGGCATAGAGGGCATCGAGTGGCTGGATCGGGATGCGGCGCGCGCCAAAGTCGATTCGGAGCTGTACCTGGGCGCCTGGTGGGAACCGCGGCTGGGGCTGATCAATCCGGCCAAACTGGTGCGCGAGGAGAAGCGGCTGGCTGTCGCGCGAGGGGCGCAAGTTTACGAACACACGCCCGTGGTCGAAATCCGGCGTGGCACTAAGTTCAGTCTACGGACACCGGGCGGAACGCTTACTGCCGGGAAAATGGTGCTGGCCACCAATGCCTATTCCCACCTGATTCCGGAATTAAAAAGCAAACAGGCGCCCGCCTGGACTTATATGATCGCCACGGAGCCCCTCAGCGACCGGCACTTCGCCCAGATCCGGTGGCAGGAGCGTAACGGCGTGGAGGATGCGCGCAACTTGATCCACTATTACCGCATCACGCCGGACAACCGGCTGGCGATGGGCGGCGGACCTGTGGGACTGAGCGCGGGCGGAAACATGGATGTGGATTCGAGCGAACCGGCATGGCGGCACTTGGAGGAACATACGCGGCTGCTCTTCCCCGCCCTGAAGGATGTGAAGATCACGCATCGCTGGGGCGGCCCGTTCTCGGTGACGCTGGATCTTACGCCGGCGCTGGGCTTTCTGGGCGACCCGCGGGCGGTCTACAGCCTGGGCTGCATGGGCCACGGCGTTTCGACGACGCATCAGAACGCCATCACGTTGACGGATTTGCTGCTGGAGCGGAAGACCGAGAATACGGCATGTCCGTTCGTGAACCGCCGCGTGATCCCGTGGCCGCCGGAGCCGTTGCGCAGCGCCGCAGCGCACGCGATACGGGGGTATCTGCGGCTGGAGGATTGGGCTTATGAGCGCGGGATGGGGCGGGGGCGGGGATCTGGAAACCCGCAAAGCGGGTCTGGAGACCCGCAGCAGGCGTAGACGCCTGCCCCACAAGTGTGCGGAGCGGACCCGCCGAATGAGATAATGTCGTCGTGAATCGGCTCCTCCTCGTTCCTTTGTTTGCGTCGGCCCTGTGCGCCGGTGAGATCACCACAGGAGCCATGCTGGGCAAGCATTACGATCAGCGGGCATTCTACGTCCGCAACAGTCCCAACGATAACTGGCAGAAGACTTACAGCAGCCCCGCTTACAAGCACGAGGCGCAAGGCAAGCTGATGAACATCCGGCTGGCGAATGCGCTGTTTCTCGACGAGTGGATGCACGAACGGCCGTTCGACCCCGAATTCAATACAGACGCCGTGATTCAGGCGCTGGATTTCTACAAGAGTCACGGCGTGCTGATGATCAATGTCAGCCTGCAGGGCGCGCACGCCGGATACGACAAGGCGGTCAACGGCATCGATCGGGAGAACGCCTATCGGCTGGGACCCGGCAGGGGCGCGTATGTCAGCGCGTTCCAGCCGGATGGTTCGCTGAAGCGCGATTGGCTGGCGCGCCTGGAGCGCCTGCTGCGGGCCGCGGACCAACGGGGCATGTTTGTGAACCTGATGTATTTCTATCACGGGCAGGACGAGCAGTTCCGCTCCACCGACGCGATTCACGCGGCCGCCGTGAACATCACCGACTGGCTGATCGCGCACGATTTCCGCAACGTGATCGTGGATGTGGCCAACGAATACGATCTGCCGGGCCCGCAGTGGGATTTCAAGGGCTATATTCCGCAAAACATTATTCCGCTGATCGACGACGTGCGGGAGCGTTTCAAACATGCCGGGTACGTGCTGCCGATCGGCACCTCGAGCGACGGGCGCATGCGGTATCCGCAGTCGCTGCAAGGCCAGGTGGATGTGTTGCTGATCCACGGCAACGGCCGCGAGCCGCAAGAGAAGGCCCGCCGGGTGGCTGAGCTGAAGGACGCCGACCGTCCAGTGCTTATGACTGAGGACGACAACGGGAAGGCCACCACGCTGGAGCACCTGGCGAGCGAACTGGCAAGCTGCGACATCTTCTTCCACCGCGCCGAAGGCTGGGGATACGCGCCATGGATTCAGGCACAGCGGTTTCCATTCCGATATCTGCCGGGCGCGGCCGCCGAGGTGCGCGACGATATGCCGGAGAAAGAGCGCGACATGGCCTATTTCCACGCGGTGCTGGACCACATCGCGTCGCTGACCCTGCGCCGTCCGCCAACGGAGGTGGGTCCGTGAACGTGCGGGTGGCGGAGCTTTGCGGATTGCGGCAGTTCCGGTTTAAGGAAGCCACGGTGGGCGATCCCGGTCCCGGGGAAGTGCAAGTGCGCATCGACGCGGTGGGAATTTGCGGCTCGGATCTGCACTCTTACGCCGAGGGCGCGGTGGGAGATACGCCGTGTCAATATCCGATGGTGTTGGGGCACGAGCCAGCCGGCACGGTGGTGCGGACGGGGGCGGGAGTCAGCGGCTGGAGCGCCGGGGATCGGGCGGCGTTCGAGCCGGCCATCTACTGCTACCACTGCGAATTCTGCGGCACGGGCCACCACAACGTGTGCGCCAATCTACGTTTTATGAGCATGCCGGGCGATCCCGGATTTTTTCGCGAATACGCAAATATTCCGGCGCACAATCTGATTGGGATCCCGCCGGGCTTGAGCCTGCGGGACGCCACCATGATCGAGCCGCTGGCGGTGGTGTTGCACTCCATGCAGTTTGTAGCGCTGCGGCACACGGAGACGGCGGCGGTGTTCGGCGCGGGACCGATCGGGCTGATGACGGTGATCTGCCTGAAGCTGGCGGGCGCGGGGCGGGTCTGGGCGATTGAGCCGGTGGCGGCGCGTCGCGAACTGGCACTGCGGGCGGGCGCGGATGCGGTGCTGGACCCTTCCGCGATCGACCCGTCGCGGGAGATTTTGGCGGATACGGGCGGGCGCGGCGTGGATGTGGCGATCGATTGCGCCGCGGCCGGCGGATCGACGAACCACTGCCTGCGCGCGGCGCGCAATGCCGGGCGAGTGGTGGTTACGGGCATTCCGGTGGAGAGGGAAGTACCGCTCGAATTCTCGCCGATGCGGCGCAAGGAATTGGCGATTTACACCGTGCGGCGGTCGAATCACGAGACCGAGGCGGCGCGCGACTTGTTAGTTGGAAATGTGGGGCGATTCGCGGCGATGATCACGCATACGCTGCCGCTGGAGCGCATTGGGGAGGCGTTTGCGCAGGTGGAGCGGCGCGCGGATGGGGTGGGTAAGTTAGTGATCGCGTAATCGGTGTCTAGCAACCGCTTGCTTACGCGCGCGGCTCAGAAGTGTTGCCCTGTGTTTGGAGCTTACCGAGCCGCGACCGTTTACCGAGCCGCGACCGTTTACCGAGCCGCGACCGTTTACCGAGCCGCGACCGTGAGGGAGCGGTCCCGACAGGCCTTTTTCCGCGGCCTGCTGGATTTTACCAACCCCAACAAGAGAGCCAGGCAACCTATGGCCAGGAGGGCAAAAGTGCTGGGCTCGGGCGCGCCAGTAGACCCCAGGTCACCGGGAGTGAAGGAGTAACTTACGCCCACTTGTTGGTACTGGTCGTTGTAGAAGACAAAACCCATGAACACCGCTGTTCCAGTGACTTCTGCTCCGAATCCGGAATCCGCGGCCTGTGCATACGCCGATTGAGAAAGCGTCAGTTGTTGCGGAGTACCGAAGATGAATGACACGGAGTTTTCGGGACAGGGGGGCTGGTATCCATCTCCAGAAGAGCCCTCCGTGCAGCCGCCAAGCGATTCGGACGCCGAGGCCCAGAAGCTATCGAACTGATCGCCGCTGACCTGGAATATGGGAGCGGCAAATCCGCTGCCGGTATACCCGGACACCATCAAGATGTAATCCTGGATGGACACGGCGGAAGCGGAGCTGCCATCTCCCTTGATTCCGGTCCACGCGCTGGCGCCCACATAACCACTCACTATGGCGTTGGCGCCCGTGGCGTCCCCCGAATTGCTGCCGCAGGTAGCGTAGTAGGTCCCCTGGTTGGTCACTCCATTGCACGTGGCGGATGTTTCCAGAACGCTGCCGGAAAGGGGAACCGACGCAAAAAGAACCAGAACTAAAGGCCGCATCACAACTCCTTCAATTTCGGATAACCAGCACTGAAATACCTAGAGCAGTATAGGCTCAACGGCGGCCAATGTCAATGCTTGCGTGGATGCGTCATGCGTGTGTTTGAGGCTCAGGACTTCTCATCGGAGACGGGCGGTGGGACGCTCCCTGACGGTCGCGGCTCGGCCGATTGCCGGCTCGGCCGATTGTGGATCAACTTCTCCACTTGCAAGTCGCGAACCCGTCATCCCATGTAAGCTATAGGGATGCGTTTTCCCAATCTGCTCGCCGCGGTGCTGGCTTCGGCCGCATGCGGCTGGGCACAGACTTCGTTCACGCTCGAGCAGGTGATGAGCGCGCCCTTCCCTTCGGCCCCGGTGGTGTCGGCCTCCGGCGGCAAGATCGCCTGGGTTTACAATGCGCGCGGGGTACGCAATATCTGGATCGCCGAGCCGCCCGCCTATCGGGGCCATAGCGTCACCTCCTACACGGCGGACGACGGGCAGGAGGTTTCCGAACTGCAATGGACGCCCGACGGGCGGCAGATCGTCTATGTGCGCGGCGAGAGCGCCAATGGCGCGGGGGAGTATCCGAATCCGACGAGCGATCCGCGCGGGGCCGAGCAACAGGTCTGGGTGGTCGCCATCGAAGGCCCGCCGGCGCAGAAGGCGCCCCGGCTGATCGGGGAGGGCAACCAGCCGGAAGTATCGCCGAAGGGCGGGATCGTGGCTTTCGTGCGCAAAGGCCAAATCTGGTCGGCGCCGCTGGCGGCCGCGGATGACGGCAAGCAGAAGGCGGAGCAACTGATCCATGCCCGCGGGCAGAATAGCGGGTTGCATTGGTCGCCGGATGGAGCGCGCCTGGCCTATGTGAGCAGCCGCGGAAACCACGGCTTCATCGGCGTGTACGACGCCGCCGCGAAGGCGGTCAAATATCTGGACCCCAGCGTGGACCGGGACGAAGCGCCGGTATGGTCGCCCGACAGCCGGCAGTTAGCTTTCGTGCGGATTCCAAGCACGGACGAACACAGGTTTTTCATGTCGGCGCGGAGCGGGCCGCCGTGGTCCATCCGGGTGGCCGATGCCGGGACAGGCGCCGGCAAGGAGATCTGGAAGGCAGGCGAAGGCGACGGCAGCGTGTTCCGCCAATTGGGATCCGAACAGCAGTTGTATTGGGCCGCCCGCCGGATTGTGTTTCCGTGGGAGCACGACGGCTGGCTGCATCTGTACTCGGTCGCAGTGGCGGGAGGCGATGCGGCCCTGCTGACTCCGGGAGCCTTCGAAGTGGAACACGTGGCGATGGCGCCGGACGGCCGCGAGATGGTGTATTCCTCAAACCAGGACGATATCGACCGGCGGCACCTCTGGCGCGTGGCGGCGGCCGGGGGCGTGCCTGTGGCGGTCACTAGCGGCACGGGACTGGAATGGTCGCCCGCCGTACCGGGCGATGGCGCGATCGTCTTCATCCATGCGGATACCGCGCGGCAGGCGCGTCCCGCGGTACGGATGGCATCGGGCGAAGTGCGCGATCTGGCGCCGGACGCGATGCCGGCGGACTTCCCGAGCGATGCGCTGGTGGCTCCACAGCAGGTTATCTTTTCGGCGGCCGACGGCCTTACCTTGCATGGCCAATTATTTTTGCCCAAGACAGGGACGGGCCAGCGGCATCCGGCGGTCCTTTTTTTCCACGGCGGATCGCAGCGGCAGATGCTGCTCGGCTGGCATTACATGTATTACTACAACAATGCCTACGCGCTGAATCAGTATCTGGCGAGCCGCGGATACATCGTGCTGTCGGTGAACTATCGCAGCGGCATCGGTTATGGCATGCAGTTTCGTGAAGCGCTGAATTACGGGGCGGGCGGCGGCAGCGAGTTCAACGATGTTTTGGGCGGTGGGTTGTTCCTGAAGAATCGCCCCGACGTGGACCCCAAGCGTATCGGGCTGTGGGGCGGATCGTATGGAGGATACCTGACGGCGCTGGGCCTGGCGCGCGCGTCGGATCTCTTCGCGGCAGGCGTAGATATGCACGGCGTACACGACTGGACCGAAGAACTGGGCATCGGGAAAGACGACGAGGAGGGGCGGCTGGCATTCAATTCGTCGCCCATGGCTTCGGTGAAAGACTGGCGCTCGCCGGTGCTGCTGGTGCACGGGGACGACGACCGCAACGTGAATTTCCGGCAGACCGTGGAACTGGTGGAAGCGCTGCGGGGACGCGTGCACATGGAGCAGTTGATTTTTCCGGATGAGATCCACGATTTCTTGTTGTACCGGCACTGGCGGGAAGCGTACCAGGCGGCCGTGCGCTTCTTCGACGCGCAACTGAAGTGAACGGCATGACGGAATTCCTGCGCGCGCGCGATTTGCTGCTAAGCCATCGCACGGACTACGAGTTCGCCTACCGGAGCTTCCAATGGCCGAAGCTTGACACATTCAACTGGGCGCTCGATTATTTCGATGCGATGGCCCTGGGCAACGGCAGGCCCGCGCTCTGGGTAGTGGATGAATCCGGCGCTGAATTCCGGATCAGCTTCGCCGAAATGGCGCAGCGATCGAATCGCGTGGCCAACTTCCTGCGAGAACTGGGCGTGCGGCGCGGAGACCGCATCCTGCTGATGCTCGGCAACGAAGTGGCGATTTGGGAAGCGCTGATGGCGGCCGCGAAACTGGGAGCGGTGGTGATCCCCGCCGCTACGCTGCTGGCTGCCGAAGACATTGAAGACCGTTTGCAGCGCGGCGCGGTGCGGCATGCGATCGTAGGCGCGGCGCACACGGCCAAGTTTGCAGGTCTCCGCGGCGAATATACGCGCATCTGCTGCGGCGGGGCGACGGCGGGGTGGCATTCACTAGAAGACGCGCAGCGCCACAGCGCGACGTTCAAGCCGGACGGCGTGACGCGCGCCAGCGATCCGTTGCTGCTGTACTTCACGTCGGGCACCACAGCCAAGCCGAAGATGGTGCTGCATTCGCACGAAAGCTATCCGGTAGGCCATTTATCCACGATGTATTGGATCGGCCTCGAACCTGGCGATGTGCATTGGAACATCAGTTCGCCGGGGTGGGCGAAGCACGCCTGGAGCTGCTGGTTCGCGCCATGGAACGCCGGCGCCACGGTTTTCGCTTACAACTATGCACGGTTCCATGCGAAGGCCGTGCTTACCATGCTGGCGCGCAGGCCGGTCACTACGCTGTGCGCGCCGCCTACGGTCTGGCGAATGCTGGTGCAGGAGAAACTTGCGGATTATCCGGTGAGCCTGCGGGAGGCCGTATCGGCGGGAGAGCCTTTGAATCCCGAAGTGATCGAACGCGTGCAGGCAGCCTGGGGCTTGACGATTCGCGATGGCTACGGCCAGACCGAGACGACCGCGGTGGCCGGCAACTCACCGGGACAGGCGGTGAAGCCGGGGTGCATGGGGCGCGCGCTGCCGGGCTACCGGATCGAACTATTGGACCCCGCGGGCCGGCCGGCGGCGGAAGGGGAGATCTGCCTGGATCTTTCGCCGCCGCCCACAGGGCTGATGCTGGGATACGGCGGAGCGAGTGCGCAGCCGGCGGGAGCTTATTATCACACCGGCGATCTGGGTTCGCGTGACGGCAACGGTTACATTACGTTTATCGGGCGCGTGGACGATGTGTTTAAGTCGTCGGATTATCGCATCAGCCCGTTCGAACTGGAGAACGTCTTAGTGCGGCACAGGGCGATAGCGGAGGCGGCAGTGGTAGCGAGTCCGGACCCGGTACGCCACGCGGTGCCGAAGGCTTTCGTGTTGTTGGCTGAAGGCTACGCCGCGAGCGCGGACCTGGCGCGCGACATCTTTCAATTCGTGCGGGAAAATGTAGCGCCGTATAAGCGCATCCGCCGGCTGGAGTTCTCGGATCTGCCGAAGACGATTTCGGGCAAGATCCGGCGGGTGCAGTTGCGCACGGGCGGTTCGCAGCCGGGCGCGCGGGAGTTCCGGGAGGAGGAGTTCCAGGATTAACGCCCAAAGATCGGGTCTGGAGACCCTCTGCAGGCGTAGACGCCTGCCCCACCACCTATTCAATTGGTGGCAGCTTGCGGAGCTGGCGTTGCGCGAGCCTGCTCCACTTGGCTACGACGCGCCGGCGGAAGCGCGGCGCGGTATTGACCGCCTCCGCCGTCCGGAGATACGCCTGGCGCGCCTCGCTGGCGCGGCCGAGGCCTTCCAGCGCCTGTCCGAGATAATAGAGGCCCTCCGGATCGTAGGGGCGGCGCTCGAGATATTCGGTCAGAAAGCCGCGCGCATGTTCGTATTGACGGGCGGTTAGATATACAGCACCCAATTCGCGCAGAATCTCGTTCTGGCTGTGCTTGTCATCCTGGTCCATGACCGTCTGGAAGCTGGCTAACGCGTCGGCAAGGCGGCCCTGCTCACGCGCGATGCGGCCCAATTGGAAATGCGCATCGGTTTCGCCGGGATCGATGGCCACCGCCTTCTTGAAGCGCTCGATGGCGGCCGAATATTGACGGCGCTGCTGGTAAATGAGACCGAGCTGATATTGGGCCTCGGCATCATGCGGATTCAAGGCGGACGCGTTCAGCATCCGGCGGAAGTTCTGGCTGCTGCGCAGGCCCGCGCCGAGTTTGCCGATCTCGCCGCCAAGATAGTAATACGCGAAGAATAGGAAAAACGGCGACGCCAGCCATCCCAGGAGAAAGCGGAGCGGCCCCCAGAGGAACGACGCCGCTACTACCGGAATCCAGGACAGGCAGACGACGGCCACGGCGATCCTGTTTTCGGCGCCGAAAACCGTGCGCACCACGAAGAACATCAGCACCAGGAAATAGAGATACTCCACCGCCATCAGGATGAAGACGACCGCCGGTGGAAGCATCCATCCAATTAGCGCCAGGGGGAGATTCGCGGCGGTCCAGGCCATCGCGGTGCAGGTGAGCAGCGGCGAATAATCGCGCTGGAAGACACTGCCCAGACCACCTCCCAGGCGGCCCAGAAGCCCGGCGAGCAGCAGCACGCCCGGCACATAGGCGATGGCCAGCACCAGAAGCGGCATATAAAAACTGATCAACAGCCCGGATCTGAAGAGCCACGAGATGGCCAGCACGGCCACGCTGGCAAAAAGGAGGCTGCCCTGATCCAGGATCGCGCTCATGGCCGCCGACGGCTGCCAATAAATACGCAGCAGGAGTTTGAAGTGATCGATCAAGACAGCAGGATAGCAACTCCGCGCCGCGCTGTCGCCGCGCGTCCCCTTGCCAATGACCGGCGATCGCGCCATATTGAATCCGGATGGCCTAAATATGGAAATAGAAATTCTGCGTTCCCCTGTCAACTTCCTGCAACACATGCTCGGGGCGCTGCCCCACGAGCGCGCGCTGCGCGAGTACGAAGCCTGGTGGGAAAGCGAAGGCAAGCAAATTTCCGACGCAACGGACCGGGCCGGCACGCCATGGCTGCGGATGTTCGATCGCGGCGGGCGGCGCGTGGACGAAATCCTGTTCGCGCCGGAATACTGGCGCAGTCTGCGCCAGGGCTACAAGGCCGGCGTGGTGTGGCGCGCCTTTGAGGACCAGTCGCTTTCGGCCAGCGCGCTGCTCGATTACATCACCTGCTTTTACGATCCGGGTTTGACCTGCCCGTATGTGATTTCGCTGGCCACGGCCGTGGCGCTAGACCAGCACGGCAGTGAGGAACTGAAGGCGCGCTTCCTGCCTCCGCTGCTGCGCCGCGACGATTCCGTCTGGCAAGGCGCGACGTGGATGACCGAGATCAAGGGCGGCTCCGATCTGGGGGCGAACGTGGAGACGATCGCGCGCCCGGACGGGGACCGTTGGCTGCTGACCGGCGACAAGTATTTCGCCAGCAATGCGGGCGCGGACCTGGCGGTGGTGGCCGCACGGCCCGAGAGCGCCCCGCAAGGCGTGCGCGGCCTGGCCCTTTTCCTGCTGCCGAAACGGCGGGAAGACGGCGAGTTGAATTACACGGTCCGGCGGCTGAAGGACAAAGTAGCGACGCGCTCCGTGCCTACCGGCGAGGTGGAATTGCGCGGGAGCGAAGCCTGGCTGTTGGGCTCCGGCGCGCACCTGGGGGTGCACCTGATTCTGGAAGTGCTGAACCTGTCGCGGGCCACCAACGCACTCGGCAGCATGGCGATTGCGCAGCGCGCGCTGGCGGAATCCGCGGATTTCGCGGGACAGCGCATCGCCTTCGGGCGCCCCGTCTTCGATCATCCGCTGATGCGGAAACAGTTCGACGAGCGCATCGAGACCTTGCAGGACGGCTTTGCGCTGGGATGGGAGAGCATTGTGCGGCTAAACGAAGTGTGGCGCGAAAAGCCGCCGTATTCGAATCGTTATCAGCTTTTCCGGCTGGTGGCGCACCTGGCGAAATACTGGACTTCGGATGTCGCGCCGCAGATTGCGCGCTGGGCGATGGAGGTGCATGGAGCGCTCGGGGTGCTGGCCGAATTTCCGGTGGAGCGCTGGTTCCGGGAGGCGATGGTGCTGACCATCTGGGAGGGCACCTGCCATCGCCAGATTCTGGACGGCATGGAGGTGATGGAGCGCAAAGGGGCGCACGGCTTCCTGTTCGAGCAACTGCGGGACGCGGCCGATCCTATCGACCTGGCGGAGATGCGGCGGCGCGTGGATGCGCATTTGGCCTTGCCGCCGGCGGTGCGCGAGGCGGGCGCGGAGGAGATGTTCCGCGAGCTGGCGATCTTCACGGCGCGCACGGTGCGGCATGCGGCGGTGCCGGCGGGGGCGTAGCGCATGTTGCAATGCGGGCCGGAGGCGGTGGCAGGCCGGCCGGCGCGAGGGCGGCCCGCTGTAGTGGCGACACGCCGCCCGAAGTGCAACCGCGGGTCAACCGGAGTTGAACGACATCGCCACCGATCCGCCCTGGCCGGTTGCCGCTGCTCCTAACGAGGGCGGTAGGGTGGTTGCAATTATAGAAAGTTTTCTATATATTGAGAAAGTGGCGCAGCGTGAAATCCCTCGCGTGGCGATGATCGCGTGGGAGGGCGACTCTTGGGACATTCTTAAGTCATGGCCGAAATCTATCCGCTTTGGATTTTGGTACTTCGTTACGAGAAATGCAGGAGGGGCGATCCCCGAGAGATTGGAAGTCAGGCCGATGCCGTCTATCGGCAGCGGCGTTTTCGAGTTAAAGGACACCGACGAAAGCGCCTGGTATCGCATGATCTACCTCGCTCGGAAGAACGACGTTATATTCGTCCTCGATTGCTTTGAAAAGGACTCACGAAAGACCGAGAGGCACGACATAAGGAGGGCGACGGCTCGGCTAAAGCGGGTAAGGCAGAGGCTCATGGAGTAGCGAAAAGATGCCAAACACCAACAAGTCAAGTAAACCCAGTCACATCACAAAGGGCGATGTTCTTGAAGACCTCGGCTTCTCTCCACAAGAGACACTTGAGGCTAAAATTAAATCGGATCTTTGGCGGGATCTATTGGGTCACATCGAACGGAGAGGCTTCGACCAGGCATACTTGAAAAAGACTCTTAATATTCATCAACCCGATGTGAGCAACCTATTGAGAGGCAAGATTTCGAAGTTCAGCATTGGAAAACTCATCCAATTCGCAGTAAGATTAAGCCTCGGCGTTCGCGTACAGGTGAAAGAACCCAAGACTCCGAAACGTATAGCGCGAACTGTTTCAGATTCAAGAAAGACTAAGCGAAATCGGGAAGCAGCTTACGCCTAGCAGAACTAGCCGGGCTCTGCGGCGCCCCGCCTACCCGAAAGGCTGCTCCAGCGAAGGGCTTTGCGGCGTCAGCAACTCTGCGCCGGAATCCGTGATGTGCATATCGTCTTCCAGACGTACGCCGAACTCGCCGCGGATATAAATTCCGGGCTCATCGCTAAAGGTCATATTCGCCGCTAATGGCAGGGTGTTGCCGCGAACCAGGTACGGCCATTCATGACCATCCATACCCAGGCCGTGGCCCACGCGATGCGTGAAGTACTTGTATGCGGGTCCATAGCCCGCATCCACGATGACGTTGCGGGCGGCCGCATCCACCGCCTCGCACGGCACGCCCGGGCGGGCCGCCGCCAGGGCCGTGCTTTGGGCGCGATGCACGATGTCGAAGACCTGTTTCATCTTGTCCGTAGCTTTGCCCAGCACAAACGTGCGGCTGATATCGGACTGGTATCCTTCCACGGTGCAACCGTCGTCGATCAGCACAATGGAACCTTCACGGATCACCTGGGGCTGGCGCGAACCGTGCGGCAGCGCCGTATATTCGCCCACCTGCACGCTGGCGTAACCCGGGAATCCGAGCGCGTGGTAGGCGTCGCCGATCAAATCGCCAAACTCATGGGCGGTCATGCCGGCGCGCATGGATTTCCAGGCGGCCGTGTAGGCTTCGAGCGTCACGCTGGAGGCCAGGCGCAGCAGCGCCATCTCGGCCGGACTCTTGATCATGCGGCACCCGGATGTGACGGGCGTGGCGCTGGCCATGGTGGCCGAAGGCGCCGCTTTCGCGATCTTTTCCGCAAAGACGAACGGCGTGGTCTCTTCGATGCCGATCCTGCCCGTGACGAGGCCGGCCTCTTTCAGACCGGCGGCCACCAAGGCATAGGGATTGTCGTCTTCCTGCCATGTGTAGACATGCGCGTCCGTCACCGGGCCGGCGGCGATCTGCTCCCGCGCGCGATCCTCTTCGAAGCCGGGGCAGACGAAGAAAGCGTTTCCTCGCGCGGGAACGATCATCATGAACAGACGCTCGCTGTTGCCCCAATGCGCGCCGCTGAAATAGTTCAGGGACGTGCCGCCCGCCAGGCAGATGGCGTCGATCTTACTTTCCTGCATCAATTGCTGGGCGCGTGCGATGCGCGCCTTGCGCTCGGCGGTCGAAATCGGCTGCGCTTCGGAGCGGCGGTTCTTCAGTTGGGATATCGGCGTACCGGCCGGCGCGGCGGATAAACCGGCGGGCGCCAGTGCGGCGGAGAGCAGGAAGGATCGGCGTGTGGCCATCTCTGTAGTTTAGTCGATACGGTACATTGGACTATTGCGTCTGACCGCCATATTCTTCGCGACGGCCCTGGCCGCGTGGGCGCAGGGCAACTACGAGATCCAGGTCTACGGATCGGACCTGGTACCGCCCCACAACACCATGGTGGAGTTGCACACGAATTTCACGTTCGAAGGAACCAAGACCATGATCGACGGCATGCTGCCTACCGAGCACCAGGAGCATGAAACCCTGGAGATCACGCACGGCTGGAACGAATGGTTCGAAACCGGCCTCTATCAATTCACTAACCACCAACCCGGCGGCGGCTGGATGTGGGTGGGAACGCATATTCGCCCGCGCGTGGCCGTGCCGGAACGCTATCATTTACCGGTAGGAATCAGCCTGTCAACGGAAATTGGCTATCAGCGCGCCATTATTTTCGCCGACACCTGGACTTGGGAAATCCGCCCGATCATCGATAAGAAGCTGGGGCGGTGGTATAGCGCGTTCAATCCGGCGCTGGATCGCGCTTTTCACGGTCCGGACACGCGGCGCGGGCTGGAGTTCTCGCCCAACTTCAAGGTCAGTTACGACATCACTCCGAAGATTGCCGGAGGGCTTGAGTATTACGGCGCGCTGGGTCCGATCACCGGCTTCGATCCGCTGCCGGAACAGGAGCAGCAGATCGTGCCTGCCATCGACCTGAATTTGAGTCCAAAGTGGGAGTTCAACTTCGGCGTGGGGGTTGGGGTTACGCACGGCACCGATCACTTACTGGTGAAGATGATTTTGGGATACCGGCTTAGCCGCTGAGGGCGAGCTTACGCTCGCCAAAGATCGGGTCTGGAGACCCTCTGCAGGCGTGGACGCCTGCCCCACTAGCTAGCTAACTAACTAACTGAAAGTGGCGGCGGGGCTTCTCTCCCACCACCACGACGGTATCGAGGACCTGCCACTGGTCGCGATGCTCGACACGGGTCACTTCAAAGCCGGCATCGCGCATGATTTCCGCGAATGGCTCGGGCTCATACAGCCGGAATCCCTCCCAGTCGCGCGTAAGCGGTCCCAGGCTGGCTGCGGAACGGAACCCGGCCGCCAGGCGCCCGCCGCGCTTCATCACGCGGGCTATTTCGCGCAGGCTGCCAGGTAGATCCGGCCAATAGTACAGGCTGTTGACCGTCAGCACCTTGTGAAAAGTGCCGGCTCGAAACGGGAGTTTCGCGACATCGCCCCATTTCACCGAGACGCGCGCCTCCAGTTTCTTGCCGCGCAGCATGCGGGAAGCTGCTTCGACCATCTCGCGGGAGTAGTCCACGCCCACGATCTTCGCTTGCGGCGCACGGGCCGCCAGGGAAACGAGGGAAAGTCCGCCGCCAAATCCGATATCCAGAATGGCGTCGTTGGGCCGCGGCTCAAGCAACGCGACGGCCGCATTCACCAACCGCGTATTGGAGAGGTTCAGGATGGGTCCCATGAACAACGCGCCAAACAAACCGGATGGCTTGCCGAACTGGGATCGCAGGAGAGTGTCGCCGTACATGCCGCGCCTCCTGACTTCCATAATAAGACATCGCGATCCGGTTTGGACGGAAGCTCGGGCTCCAGATGCGCCGTATGGCTATGATATACTCCCCGAATGGCCGCTGCTGCCGGCTCGCTGAGTCGCGCTTCCACCGTCTCCCGGCATAGTGCCATCGTGCGTGTCACTCACTGGATCACCACGCTGTGCTTTTTTGCTTTGCTCCTCAGCGGGGTCGAAATTCTCATTTCGCATCCGCGCTTTTATTGGGGCGAAGCCGGCAATGTCCTCACGCCCACACTGTTCGTGCTGCCGATTCCAGCCTCGCGTTCCACCGTGCCGACCGGCTATGGGTACGTGCTACCGGACCAGAACGGCTGGAGCCGCTATCTCCATTTTCAAGCCGCGTGGGCGGCCGTTTTGACCGGGCTGCTCTATGCGTTCTACGGCCTGTTCACGAGGCATTTCCGTCGGAATCTGCTGCCGTCCCGCCACGATTTATCATGGCGGAGTCTCTCCAGTTCGATCGCGAATCATGTGCGATTTAAGCGGCCGGGCGAAGGAGAAGAACGGTCCTACAACGTGCTGCAGCGCCTGTCGTACCTCTTGGTGATCTTCGTGCTGTTTCCGCTGGTGATCTGGACGGGCCTGGCGATGTCTCCCGCGGTCGCATCCGCGTTTCCTTTCACCGTTACCGCATTCGGCGGGCAACAATCCGCGCGCACCATCCATTTCTTCGTATCTATTTTCCTGGTGCTGTTCCTGCTGGTACACGTCGTGATGATTTTTCTGGCCGGATTCAGAAATCGCATGCGCGGCATGATCACGGGCGGCGCGCGCGGAAAGGGTGAGGAACACGCATGAGCAAGCTCTCGCGACGCAGATTACTTAAGACCGGGCTGGCGGCCACGGCGGGCGCATCCGGACTGGTGGTGGCCGCCAAACTTGCGAATCGTTATGGCCTGATCCCGCCCGATCACGGGGGACTCTACGGCGCGGGAGAAACACTAACCTATGCTTCGCAGCGGCTGCTGACCAGGCACTCGCTAGCCCGGGAATTCTCTCGCAGCCAGATTTCGAAGCCTCCCTTCGCCAACGACACGGCGCCTATGAATGCCGCGTACAAGCGCCTTCAGGCCGGAGGATTCGCGGACTGGCGGCTGGGCGTCGATGGCATGGTCAGCCGGCCCACTTTGTTCTCACTGGCGGAGCTGAAGAGCTATCCGGTGCACAGCCAGATCACGCACCTGGCCTGCGAAGAGGGCTGGTCGTATATCGCCGAGTGGACCGGAGTCACTCTCTCCCAGGTGCTGGACGCCGTGGGGGTCCATCCGCAAGCCAGATATGTGGTCTACCGATCCATAGAGCCGGATTGGTGGGACAGCATCGATATGGCCGATGCCTTGCATCCCCAGACTCTGGTCGCCTATGGGATGAACGGCGGTGAACTTCCCTTGGGCAATGGCGGGCCGCTGCGCATGCGACTGCCCCGGCAATTGGGTTACAAGAGCGTGAAATACATCACCCGCCTTACGCTCACCGACAATCTGAAAAGATTCGGCAAGGGATTGGGTTCCGCGTCGCCGGAAGGCGGCTATGCCTGGTACGCAGGCATCTGACAGGGCCAAACGCCCGCTCGGCTACCTTTCGGCGATCCGATTCGTCTAAATAAGACGCCATGAACAAACCTCCGTCCCTCCTTCTGCTGCTCCCGCTCTTCCTCCGGGCCCAGCCAGCTATCGTCACGGGACGATGGTTCGCGACCGCCGACTTCTACGGCACGCCCATCAACTTCTCCTTGGAACTCAACCAGCAGGGCGATAAGATCACCGGCGACTTCGACGGCGACAAACTGGAGGGAACTGTAACCGGCGATTCGCTGCACTTCCTGGCCAAAGACGACCACGGCGGCGCGGAGGATCTGACGGCGACGATCCAGGGCGGCGCGATATCCGGGACGATCGTCTTCATCGACGGCGACGACAAGGAACATCCGACGAGCCACCCGTTCACGGCCAAGCCTATACCGCAGCGCCGCGAAGGGCCGGCGCAACACCACGACTTCGTCCCTTCAACCTTCTATCGCCAATTCTCGGCCACGAACAAGCCGGTACTCACCGTTTTCCCCGGCGACAGCGTCCATACGACCACGGTAGATGCCGGCGGCACGGACGAAAAGGGCGTGGCGCGCGTCCTGGGCGGGAATCCGGAGACCGGGCCATTTTATATCGAAACCGCGGCGCCTGGCGACATCCTGGTGGTTCACCTGACGCGCCTGCGCCTGAACCGCGATTGGGCCATCAGCGACGATGGAATTGTGGATCGGGGGGTGGACAGCGACCTGGCGGTGAAGATGAAGGACACCTTCAAAAACGTGCGCTGGCACCTGGATCGCGAGCAGGGCGTGGCAACCACGGAGAAGCCCGGCGAGCACCTGAAGCAATATACGGTGCCGCTCCGCCCTATGTTGGGATGCGTGGCCGTCGCGCCGAACTCCGCACAGGCGCCGCCGGGCACGGGCGACTCCGGCCGCTGGGGCGGCAACATGGACTTCAATGAGATCGTCGAAGGCGCGACCGTTTACCTGCCCGTCAACGTGCCCGGGGCGCTGCTGTACGTAGGAGACGGGCACGCCGCGCAAGGCGACGGCGAGTTGAACGGCAATGCCCTCGAAACCTCGATGGATGTGGAGTTCACGGTAGACGTACTTCCCCACCAACCGATCATGAATCCACGCGTCGAATCCGCCACTCACATCATGGCCATGGGACTTTCCGGCTCGCTCGACGACGCTTTTCGTATCGCTACCGCCAACATGGCGCAATGGCTGACGGATGTTTACAAGCTGACTCCGTCGGAACTGGCGCAGGTGCTGGGGACGTCGGCCGAATACAAGGTCAGCGAGGTGGCGGATCGAAACGCCGGCATCGTACTGAAGATCAATAAGGAACGCCTGAAGGCCTTGACCGCCGCGCATTGAATTCCGAAATCATGCCAAGCAATCCTGCCCGCAGCCGCCTTTCCAGGCGGCCAGAGCCGGCTGAAAGCCGGCTGCGGCCAAGATTGGCCGCCCCACAAGGAATCGCCTGGGCCCGCTATCCGTTCACTTCCACACCGACCCCATGATTTCCTGCCGTCCGGACAAATCGCCGTCGGGCACCACCACCGCAATCCACGGCGTCCGCGGTTCCGCGACCCGTCCGCGCCATTCCAGCGTGGCCGTTCCATCGCTTTGCAGCAGCACTTCCTTTTCAGCGCCGCTGAAGATCAGGTTCGCGGCACGAAGATGTAACCGGTGAACTCCGCGCCCGCGCGCGAGGGCCTTTACCGTCACATCGCCAGCCGCTGTGGTTTCGCTCGAAACCTGAAAGTCCCATGATTGTCCCGGCCGGAGATTCAAGTTGTATGTCCCAGCGGACAGAAACGTGCGTTCCGTTTCGCAATCCCGGCTGCGGACCGTGTACCTTCCTTCGGGGACAAAAGCTCGGAAGTTTCCCGTTGCAGGATCCGGCTGAACTTCGAGCTTGCGGCCCCAATTCTTCTCCTGAAACACCACCGGGCCGGCGGCCTGACCCTCCACCAATGCCGGTCCGGCAAGATCGCGCATGAGGGCAATCCAGCGGCCCACCGGATGCACCCAGACCTCTTTGTAGGTCCACGTATTTTGGACCGGCCAATAGGGCACGTCGCTATCGCCGCGGCTCTGAATACCCACCGGCAACGAACCTACGATGTCACCGGAAGAGGGCGAATACTGCGGCGTAAAATCATATCCTTCGCCCCACATCATACTCTCGGAAAACGGATTCCGGCCGATCACCCATTCGAGTTGCTGCTGCGCAAGTTGTTCGGCGTCCAGGTTCCCGCGCAAATGAGAAGCCAGCCCCAACGCCTCGGCCTGGGGCAGAATTGTGCCGAACTCGCCGCGATAATCCATCCAGACCGCGAGCCGGCGCAGATAATAGCCGCTCCCCAGCGGCACGCCGTTTAACACTTGTTTGCGAAACGATTCTTTGCGCGACTCCGGCGCGTCCTGGTACTCGTCGTCTTTGTAAATCGACGCCGGCAACACACCGTACGGCTCGGTGTTCCGGGCCATGCTCTTCAAGTATTCCGAATGCAGGGCCACTGCGGAATACCATTTCATCCAGTCCGGATGATCCGGAAATGCATCGCAGAGCCGGGTTAGAGCGAGGATGGGCGCGTTTTCGCGGCCGCGATGCACGTAGTGCAAAATGCGGTCTTTCGCGGGACTGGTGTAGAAGAAGCCCAGCAGCGGGGTGGTCCAGTCCGGCCGCTTGCGCTCCTGCGAGTCGAGGATCACTTGCGCCATTTTCGCCGCCTGGTCCGCATAACGTGGGTTCGCCGTGGCGCGCCACAGTTCGACCGACGCGAGCACGCCTTCTGAAGCCACCTCATGCACCACGCCGGCGGAATCGAAAGCCACATGGAACCGTTCGCCGGATGGCGGGCCGGCTTTGGCCATACCCTCCACCGCGAATGCCCAATCGGATTCCGCCATCCTGAGCGCATAGGCAGACAGCCTGGGATCGCTATCTTTCAGCACGCGCGCGCCAATGGCTTCCGCAGCCGATGCCAGGAAGTTCACGAAGGGATCGTTCCTGGCGGTAGACGTCACATCGTCAAACGTGCCCAGAATGCCATCCGTGCGGCGGCTGCTGACGGACCCCGCATTGCGGTAACCGTCGCCGAAGCTGGTCTTAAGCACCCAGTCGAGGCCCCAGCGAGCCTCTTCGATCAGGCGGTCGTACAACTGCGGGTCGGCGCCTTGGGCGTGCAGGCGCTCCGCGAGACTGAACATCGCATAAACGATGTCGCCGGTGTTGCCCATGCCCTGCGTCAGATCGCCGGCATCGTGCCAGCCGCCGTTGATGATAATCCGCTGGTCGCCATGAACCGACTGCCAATCGCGGTGGCACACGCCGTGTACACCGGGAATCGCCATGCCGCAGCGCTCCACATAAAAGAAATTGAGCGCCTTCAGAATCGTTTCGCGCCAAACGCCGGATGCAATGCGAAATGGCCGGGTCGCTTCCCCACCGCACTCGATGCGATACCAGCCGGGCTGCTGAACCTCGGAAAAGTCCATCACCTGGAAGAGTCCGAGAGAAGTTTTCACTGATTGCAAGGGCTTCGAAAGGACGGCCTGCCCGGTGGCCTGATCGATCAAGTGAAAGTCACCCGAGGCGAGGTCGCCGGCAATAGCCGTTTTCCGGCTGCCCGGCTGGTAGCCCGCGTGGGAGTACGAAATGCGTCCAGGCCATACACCCCAACCTTCGATGTAGTCAGGGTCAACCTGCTGGAGTTCCAACCGGTCGAAATAGTAGGTCGCCGTATCGGCGGCTTCGGGCTCGTTGCCCGCCATGTAATAAGCGAAATCGAGCGCCGTAATCTTGTCCCGCGCCACATTGCCGATCTCCCAGACGACATGGTTCCACTCGTGATTGCGCAAAACCAGATTCGTCTCGCCCTCCTGCCCAAAGGCCGGCGGCACTTTCACCACGCCGTCGTTATGCAAGGCGAGTCCCAGGGCGGTGACATATGCGCCCGCGGAATCGGGGTAAATCCATACGGAGATGCGGTTGAAGCTGTTCCAGTTCTCGCCGTCGAAGCGGCGCGTGACGCCGGTTTCTCCCCATCCGCGGCCATTCGCCGGTGCGGGCACATTTAATTTCGTCGGCGTACGCAGGCGCAGCACGCTGCCACCGTTGCGGGACTGTTCCTTGCTCAGCGTGATTTCGGCGGTAACGGTCTGCGAACGGGAGACCTCGGCTTTAACGCGCGAATCCACCAGCGCGGGTGGGTTGTTAGTGAAGGCCGCCCAACGATCGAGGCTGCTCATATCGTCCAACAGGCGGCTGGCCAGCACCTTCTTGTTGAGCCAACGATAGGAAGCGGAGTCCTGAAAGTTTGCGGTTAATGGAGGCGGGCCGGGAATCTGGGCCGGGAGGATGGCGCCCAGGGCGAGTAGCGGAACCATCCATCGTGAACGCGGAAGCATTTTCATAGTTGCATCTTGAGGTGCATTCGGGTGAACCCTGCGGAGAGCGCCAGGATGAAAGCGGTGAACAAGCAGGCGCGGAATACTCCGAAGGCGCCTTGCGAGCCCCCGGCTGAAATGAATTGCAGCGGCGGAATCACCGAACAGATCCAGGGCAGGAGATAGGTAAGCAGCGTGTTGGAACCGGCCGGTTTCACAAAACCTGCCCAGGCGGTGACACGCTTGATATCCACCATATAGTACAGGGCGAATAGGATCACGACGCTGGAGGCTTCCGAAAACAGGCACCACGTGGGTGTCGCGTGGTTCTTCGAAATGCCTAGCGGCATGAGGGCGATCCCGGCGAGTAAAAGGACCAGAGCCAGAGCCGCCGAAGTGTAGAGTTTCTGTTTCAGGGTGGCCCCGGCGGAATCAAACAAGATGCACGAGAACACCACGCCGGCCATTACGATGGACGCCAGGGCGCCGTCCGCGAGCGGCCAGAAATAAAGCGGCACATTTCGAAGCATGGGAAGCGCGCCCAGTTTCGAGGCTGCGTTCATGAGATTCAAAGCGGCGAACGCGCCGGCGAACCACCAGAATTTCTTCGGCAGCAGGAGATAAACGATCCCCGCGCAGAAGTAGGCGAAGCCGATCAGGCCGAGGATTTCGGGATAACCCATATCGAGCCCGGCGACCCCGCCACCGGGTGCTCTTCGGCGGAAGATGCATACCAGGACCACCAGGAGCGCCAAACCTGAGAATTTCAGAATTCGATAGAGCGGCTGGTGCTTGCCCAACTTCGGATAGACGCTCCAGAACAGCAGAATTCCGGCGAAGGCCAGGAGATCCCAAGTTTGAGCGCTCATACCGGTCAATTGCGGATCGGCGTTTCCGAGATTTGCGAGGATGTACCCTATGGCGACGAGGCTGAGCGAGCGGACGACGACGTGCTTCAGCACATCGAGCCAGGAATCTCCCAGGGCCCGGCGGCGGTCGATCGCCAGCGGCATGGAGATTCCCACGATGAAGAGGAATGCGGAGAAGACCATATCGACGTATGTCATGCCGTTCACGCCTTCGGGCATGTGATGGGTCCACCACGGCAGTCCCTTGACGCCCGCGACATCGTTCACGAAGACCATTACGAGAATGGTAAGGCCGCGGAAAATGTCGATGGACAGGACGCGGGCGGGAGCGGCGTTTGGGTTGACAGGTGCGATGGCGGGTGTGGAGGCGCTCATTCCCCTGGACGTTAACACCTAGCCGGGCGTGTGGACAAGCGCGGCGAGCCAGTTTGGCTTTGGGGCGCTTAGCGAACTTCGCGAGCCAGGCCTTGCCGCAGGGCGGATTCGAAGATGCCCTGCAGAGCTTTGTCGATCTCGGCGGAGGCCTGCGCCTGCATCTGGTTGACCTCGCTTTGCTCGCGGTTCACGACGGATTGCCTCTGGTTCACTTTATCCTGTTCGGCGTTCACGACGTGCTGTTTGCCATTCACCTCCGATTGGAGTTGATTGACACGAGTCTGTTCCTCCTCGCCGCGGTTCACCAGACTTTGCTTGCGGTTGACTTCAGCCTGCGCGCGATTCACGTCCGCCTGGTGGTTGTTGACGCCGCCTTGCAGGCGATTCACTTCCGCCTGGTGGCGATTTACCTCGGATTGCCGGCTATTGACCTCTCGTTGGGGGGCCATGGCGTCTTCGAATTGGGCCAGGATCCGGCCGTCAGTCACGATGTAGTCGCGGCCATCCTGCCGGAACCAGGCATAGTGAGATCCGTATTTGGAGCGCCACGCTTCAAAGCGCGGCTCGTCATGGCTGTCCCATGAGCCGCTCGAAGAGTCGCCCGAAATGATCAGATAGCGAGTGACTTGGGCGGTGCTCGGGGCGGCCGGCGCCGCCAGGAATACCATTGCCGCCGACAGGAGCATGGTTCCAAGGCCGTAACGCGTCATGCGATGAATAGGATCAGCTTTTTGGTAATGAGCCATGGCGGCAACCTCCCGGGTGCGCCTGCAACACTTGGACGAATGGGAGGCAGACCGGTTAGCTGCTTATCAGTATGCCGCCGGAACCACTTCTTTGGGATAATATTCGCAAGACGACTACGAAGCTCTATGACGCACTGGTAGTAGGCTCCGGCGCGAGCGGCGGCTGGGTCGCGAAAATCCTTACCGAGCAAGGCATGGAAGTACTGGTGCTCGAGGCCGGACCGCCGCGAAGCCCCACGCGCGATTTCACCGAGCATGTCTGGCCGTACCGCATGCGTTACCGCGGCTTCGGAGATCAGGAGGCCCTGCTGCGGGATCAGCCTGTACAACGGCTCTGTTACGCTTGCGACGAATACAGTCACCAGTTCTTCGTCAACGACCGCGAGCTTCCCTACACCTTTCCGCAAGACAAGCCGTTCATGTGGATCCGGGGACGCCAGGTGGGCGGCAAGACGTTCTGCTGGGCGCGCGTCAGCTATCGATACAGTGACTTCGAATTCCAGGGGGCGGCGCGCGACGGTTATGGCGAGAACTGGCCCATCCGGTACAAAGACCTCGAGCCCTATTACGATAAGGTCGAGTGATACATCGGCGTAAGCGGGTCGGCGGAAGGGCTGCCGCAGTTTCCAGACGGTCGCTTTCTGCCGCCCATGCGCCTTTCCTGCGGCGAGCTACATGCCGGCGAAATCGTGGAGAAGCACTTCGGCTGGCGGATCATCCCGGACCGCACCGCGAATCTGACGGAGCCGCACAATGGCCGGCCCGCCTGTCACTACTGCGACCAATGCCAGCGCGGCTGCTATACGGCCTCTTACTTCAACAGTCCCGCGACCACGCTCCCGGACGCGGCCCGCACCGGCCGGCTCACGCTGGTGAGCGATGCCATCGTGAGTCACCTGGCGATGAACGGCAACGGCAAAGCGAACGGTGTGGTCTTCTTCGACCGCCAGACGCGCGCCGAGCGGGAAGCGCGGGCACGGGTCGTCGTGCTGGCGGCGGGGGCCCTTGAATCTACCCGCATCCTGCTGCACTCGCGTTCACCACGGTACCCGGAGGGGGTGGGGGCCGCGTCGGGAGCGCTGGGCCATTACCTGATGGACCACTTCACGCTGGAAGACGGCGGCGGCGTTCTTCCCGCGCTCAAATCGTCGCGGCGCGAGCCGGTTGGCCGGCCCGCGGGCTACATCATCCCGAAATACGTCAACGCCGATCCGCGCTATCGGGACAAGGATTTTCTGCGCGGTTACTATCTGGCCGGCGACAGCCATCAGGAACTTTACGGGCATGCATTCGGCATACAAGGCTTTGGGAAAGAGTTCCGCCGCAGGGTAAGCCAGAACATTCCTTATCGCTTCGGCATCTACGCGCAGGGCGAGTGCCTGCCGCGGCATGACAATTTCGTGAAGCTGGATCCGGCTAAAACGGACGCGTGGGGCATTCCCGTGCTGCACATCAACGCCAGCTACGGCGAGAACGAGATCGCCATGGCGCGGGCCATGCATACGCGGTTGAACGAGATACTGGATGCCCTAAAAGTTGACGAGCTACAGGCCCCCTCCGCCAAGTTGAGCGTGTTTGGAAAGAACATTCACGAGTGCGGCACAGCGCGCATGGGCAACGACCCCAAGAAGAGCGTGGTCAATCGTTTCAACCAGGTCCACGATGCCCGGAACGTATTCGTGACGGACGGCGCCTGCTTCGTGACGCAGGGTTGTTATGAGCCGACCCTGACCATCATGGCAATCTCCGCGCGCGCGGCGGACTACATTGCCGACGAATCGAAGAAAGGGAACCTGTGACGGATCCGGACGAATTCACCAGGCGTCTTTGGCTGCTGCGTTTGGGGGGCGGCGCGGTATTAACCGGATTGGGCGGTTTGGATCTGGATGGCGCACCTCAGCCGCCGTTACCGCCGGGACTTTATCAGCCGTCCATCGATCATCTGGCGCATGTGCTGAAGCCTGTCGAAAGCGCGCCGGGGCCGTACGCGCCGCTCTTTTTCACTCCCGCGGAATACCTGAAACTTTCAGGTCTGGCCGGCGCAATGCTTGGGGAAGATCCGGCCACACCCCCTGTGCCTGAAATCACGGCGTGGATCGACTTGCTGGTGAACGACTCGGCGGCGATCCGGAAAGCCGCGCAATCCCTCTCTCCGGCCCACCGCGCGCTGGCGAGCGCCTTCTATGGCGAGGAGGCAGTTCACGAGTTGGAGACTTTCGACGCACAGCAGGTCTGCCGCGCCGGCCTTGCGCGATTGGACGCGGAGTCAACGCCCACGCTCGCAGCGCTGGAATCCGGCGGCGATCCATTTATCGGGTGGCTGAAGCGCCGCGTGATCGAAGGCTTCTATACGTCCCAGGCGGGTCTGAACGAGCTTGGATATAAAGGCAACGCATTTTACAGCGTGTCACCAGGCTGCGATCCGGCTCCGCGGCCGTAATCTCGGGTTACGGCGTCAGAACAGGCGGAACTTTCCGACCAGTCCCACGCCCAGTTGGGTACCCCAGGTGCTGGTGATGCCGTTGCCGTCAAACGTCAGATTCCACACAGCGCCGCCCGTGAAATTGAGCTGCAGGCCGTCTTTGTTGAGATCCACGTTGATGTTCACGGGAAACAATCCCAGTTGCGCGGTCGGCTGAACGGGTCCGCTCAGGTTGCCCTGTCCCTGCGCTTGGGCGTAAGGATTGGCCAGGTGGAACATGCCGAGATGAAGGATCGGATCGACCCAGGTGGCATTCGCAAAACAGGCCAGTGTGAAGTTATTGCCCTGGTTATCTACAAAACCGAGCGGGCTCTGCAGCAAACAACCGGTGGTGAGCTCGACGTGGTTGTCGTCATCGCTTTTGTTGAAGACGGTTTGCACGCCAATGGCGAAGGTGTCGACGAAAGGGCCGCGGAACAGGCCCGTAAACTGGCGCTGGGTTTGAGCCACCTGCTGCCAGTTCGCGCCCATGATGGATGCGCCAGCCGGCATCGGGGGAACGGCCAGCGGCTCCAACAGTCCGGGAATCGTCTCTAAGTGCGGGACGCCCAGCGTGAGCGGGGGTAAGCTTAGATTAAGGGAAGGCGGCGGCGGAGCCGGCGTCCGGAAGGGCCAGCTCCCAGGGCTCTTCAGCCGTGTTCCGTACACGTTAACCGTGACCGCGACCAGCGGGAAGAGGGCGCCGCGGGTCTGCGGACCGACTTCGCCATCCACGCCAAATCGCTTGTTCCGGGCTTGCTGTTCCCGCTGAAAAGCGATCACCGCGTCGCGGGTGTGGTCGCCGAAATCGCCGTCCGGATCGAGATTCGCTCCGTGGCGGTTCAACGCATTTTGGATCACGCGTACATCCTCGCCTTTCGACCCTTTTCTCAGAATTCGCACTGCCATGGGACCTCCTGTGCCGCCGGCGTGCCTAAGGGCGGCCGCCGGATCGAGCATTCCTTGTGTTAGTGAGTTTCGGGCGGGAAGCGTTTCGCGGCTACGGGCGGAAGCGAATGGGGAAAGCCGGCTGCGGTCAGAATTGCCCGCCCTTCAGCGGAGCCGGTGCCAACGTTAGAATTGTTTCAATGTACGTTGACACTTGTATCGTTCGCCTGGTGCGGATGCTCGCCGTGGCGACTGCCGTGGCGGCCGGCGTGCTTTCGCAGGAGCCGGATGCGCCCGCTTGGCCCGATACTTACGTGGCGAGGCTGCAGGCACTGGCACTCGTTGAAACGCTGAATGCGGAGGTGCTGGCGAGCCGCAGCGCGACACTGACGCTGGAGGACTGGTGCCGCGACCATCAGCTCGCGAAGGAACCGAAAATGGTTGCGGAGTTGGTAAGGGGCGTGACCAAGGGTTCGACTGGCGAACAGAGAGAGCGCCTTCAGGTGACTTCCGAAGGTGAAGTGAAATATCGCAGGGTACTGCTTCGATGCGGCAGCCGGGTTCTTTCCGTAGCCGATAACTGGTACGTGCCGGAACGCTTGACGCCCGATATGAATCGGCTGCTGGACACCACGGATACGCCGTTCGGAAAGGTTGTGCGGTCACTGGAACCCTACCGGCAGACGTTTGTGGCCAAGCTTTTGTGGTCACCGCTGCCGGATCGCTGGGAGCGCGGGGCCATCGCGGCCTCCAGCGCGGCCGGCAATATTCTTGCAATTCCAGACGCGCTGTTTGAGCACCGGGCAGTGCTGTACACGCGTGAGCACAAACCGTTCTCGGAGGTAGACGAAGTATACCAGCGGCAACTGCTCGCATTTCCCGCGCCCCAGGCCGCGCCGGTGCGATGAAGCGCACTGTGGACGATCATAGGTGTAGGCAACGTGCCGAGCAGCTTCAAATGGTACACGTCGTGGCTTAGATTACTTCCTGGTCATGCGGAGTTCGATGATCATGCGCTCGTTTCCTTTGTCATCGATCAGGAAATGGCGATGGAGGAGCAGGCGGCCGTCGTCCTCCAGGTGCGCCCGCGCCACCGTCTTGCGTCCGGGGTGCTCGGTATCGAGGGGCGTGGCCCACAGGACGATGTTCCGGCCATCGAACGTGCCGTCGCTTTGACGGATTGACATCGTCGTCTGCCGCGAGTCGTACCACACCGTTGTGAAGCGGTTTGTATTGGGATCGAAGCCGGAGATTCCAGTACCGGTGCTCTTTGTTCCATCCGCATCGAAGAACGTAAAATCGGACTGCAAAAACTTGCCATCCTGGATCATGTACTGCTTGCAGGTGGCTTTCGTCGCGATGGGCTTCCCGTTCAACGGGAAGAACGTCTTGACAACGTCCCAGTCGCCGGCGAATTGCGCCAGCAACTTCTGACCCGCGCCCGGGGAGTTAGGGGGCTCATATTGACGGTGGGTTTGCTGTGCGACGGCCGCCAAGCCGGCGAGCAACATCGCTATCATGTACTTCGTCATAACATGTCGATTAGTAGTGGGTCAGGTTGGTTCTTGGAGGGCGGGCAATTCTGCCCCGGGGTCCCCATATCGTATACCGTTCTCCCGGCCTAGATTGTCGCAGGTAAGCTTGCGAATACGCAATGCGTCCCAACTCAGGGCGTCACGCGGGTCGCAGAGGGCGATCCGTTACACGATGAAAGCGTCCGCATGGGGCTATCATTTCCCTCAGCGGCGGACTGGCTTCGACTTTTTACCGTTGATGCAGCGGCTCATTGGAAGAACGATGCGGCCTCGGTGCTGCCCGTTACCTGCTGTGGCGGTGGCCGTGCTACTCGCGCCGTTCGCCGGCGGGCGGCTTGGCGGTCCCGTTGGCGATCTCCCGCATCACATCTGCCACGACCTCCTCGGCGTGCCCGGCCTGGATGGCTTCCTGCATGCGCCGCAAAGCGACACCCACGATATCGCGATGGTGCAGCTTCGATCCGGGGCCCTTCGCGGACAGTTCCAGCCAAAGCTGGTGCAGCAGATCGAGATCCTGCGGCCAGAGCCTGGGCGGGTGCGGCCCCAGGTTGTAAAAGATAGATTCGTCCTCGCCGGGAATCACGATCTCCATGGATAGAGAAGGCCGCGGCTCGGGGAGATTTTCCCATTCGCGGCCGACGACGGCGCCTTGCTCGGCGGGGCTCATCTTAGGCGACAAGCCCATGACGATGCGCGACGATTGCAGGCGCTGCGCGGTAGCCACGATGGCGGCGTAGGGGCTGCTTCCCGGCACCACCATCAATTCCACATGCTTGCCGGCCTTCTCCGCCAGGTTTACCACTTTGGTGAAAACCTCGGTTTCGTCCACCGAGAAAATCTGGCTGGCATCCAGGGGGTGCTCGCCCGACGCTGCCTGCGTGACCTGCCGCACCGAGAGCACCACGATGTCGATGCGGCGGGTGTCGGTCTTCTCCAACATGCGCTGCAGATGTTCCAGGCGATTGGGATTGCGCACCGCCACAATCACGTTTCCAGGCCGCACATGGGAGGATTCCGCCGACACTTCGTCGCTGGTGTTCAGATTGAATTTTTCCAGTTCATGGGAATGCGCGGCGGTGTGCAGGCGATTGTACTTCTCGGAGAACTCGAACATGATGAAAAACGCGATTGTAAAACTCACGCCGGAGATAGTGGCAATCTCCTTAGTAACCACGTTGATCAGGGCCAGGGCGAAAAGCGCGATGGTGATCAGCATGAGGCCGACGGGAATCTCGGTGCCGGCGATGTGGAAATTGAGCGGTACCTTCCAGCCGCGGCCTTGCGGCTGCTTATAGCGCAGCACCAGCACCGACAGGGCCTTCATGGCGAAGCTCCACACCACGCCAAAGGCGTAGGCCTCACCCAGCATGTAGACATCGCCGCGGCTGATGACGATGGTGATCAATTGCAGGATCACGATCAGGTTAATCAGCCGCGAACTGGTTCCATACTTATGGTGGGGATGGCGGAACCAATCGGGAAGAACGCCATCCTCAGCCACGCGGTTGAGCACGCCGTTCGAACCGATGATGGCGGTGTTTACGGCTCCCGAGAGGATCAGAGTGCCGACCAGCACGACGAAGCCATGGAACAGGAGCCGCACCGACAGGGGGCCTACCAGGTACATGGACAGGCCGCCGATTAGGTTGTCGAGGAACTTCTGCCGCGCGGCGTCGGGAATGATCATGACCGCGAAGAAGGAGACCAGCGACGTGAAGAGCATGCTATAGATGAAGATCACGAAACCGGCACGCTCCAGGTTCTTCAACTTGGGATGCGCGATTTCGCGATTCACCTGGGCAAGGCTCTCTTCGCCACTCATAGCCAGCAGCGAGTGGCCCAGGCCCACCAGAATGGCGATGACGGTAATCGAAGGCGCGGCCGTGCCACGCAGCCACCCCAGACCTTCCTTACTGAAATGCAGGTTGGCCAGTATGGGCAGCGGCACCGGCTGATAACCATTCTTGAAGATGGTGATCAGGCACCAGACGATCAGCATCACCACCATCACGCTGGTAATCTGCATGATGCGCAGGGCTTTTTCGCTGGATTCGTGGATGCCGATGATATTCTTGCGCCAGAAATAAAGAGTGACCACCGCGGCAAAGGCCGCCGCGAAATAGGGCGGATACACGTGCATGCCCGGGATTTTCAAATACTCGCCGGTTTCGTTGATGAGGCCGCCAAGGTACAGGCCCGCGCTGACGCCGCTGATGGGTCCGGTGAGCACGTAGTCGAACATCAGGGCGGAAACGGAGAACTTGGCCAAGGTGCCGCCCATGGCCTCGTGTACCACCTTATACACGCCGCCGCGGACGAACATGCTACAGCTCTCGATGTAGATGGCGCGCACCGCGTAAGAAAAGAGCATGATCGCCAGGATGAACCAGGGCGCAGCCTTGCCGATAGCCTGCTCGGCGATACCACCCACGTAGTAGGCCGAGGAGGCGAGGTCGCTCAGCACGATGGCTGCCGCTCTCCAGAAGGAGATAAACGACAGCATTACAGTGGTGGCGACGACGACGTTAACGGCCCGCGGCCGTTGGGGCTGGGTCATGCGAGATGCTCAGGCGTGCAGTTCAGCACACATCTTAACACGCGTCCGCAGCGGGCCTGCGAAGCCCCGCCGGCTGAGCCTGCTCCACATACACTGTTACTATAGTTAGATGCGAACAATAGCGCTTGCGATATGTGTGGCCGGCCTCAGCGGGGCGGTGTGGGCCGCCGAAGAGCGGAAGACGACGGATCGCCTGGACGACGCCGCGGCGTTATTCAACGAAATCATGAGCACGCCGGACCGGTCCATCCCGCAGGACTTGCTCAACAAGAGTCATTGCATCATCCTGGTGCCGGGTCTAAAGAAAGGCGGCTTTGTAGTCGCCGCCAAATACGGCAGAGGTTTCGCGACCTGCCGCGGCGCGTCCGGCCAAGGCTGGGGGCCTCCCGGAGCCGTGCGCATTGAAGGCGGCAGCGTGGGTTTGCAGATTGGCGTCTCTTCCACCGACCTGGTCCTGCTGGTAATGAACGAGCGCGGCATGAAGCGGCTGCTCACCACTAAGTTCACCCTGGGCGGCGACGCCTCAGTGGCCGCGGGTCCAGTGGGGCGGGATGCCACGGCCCAGACCGACGCTTTAATGACGGCCGAGATCCTTTCGTGGTCGCGTTCCCACGGCGTATTTGCGGGCGTCTCGCTGGATGGTTCGACATTGCGCAACGATATCGACGTGAATGCCGAGCTATACGGCCAGCGTTGGGAGAACAAGCAGATCCTGGCGAGCGGCCTGCCTGTCCCAGCGTCCGCGGCCAAGTTGATCGCCGCACTGAACAAGTACTCGCCGCGCGAGACGCATTAAGCGCGCGGCGCCAGCGGGATGCGCAGTATCGTGCGCAGTTTTTCCGGCGCGACACGGCGCGGGTCACACAGGTAGATTTCGTGGTGCAGGCCTTCGAAGCGGAGACCTTGCGCGGAGGCGAAGGCTTCCATCCGGGCAACGGTTTCCGGCTCCGTATCGTAAGATCCGGTGTGGAGCATCTGCACACACACGTTTTCATTTAGGCTGGTCAGTTCCACAACCCGGAAGAGGGGGTCTTTGCCTTTCCCGGCGAGCTGCTTCCGGGCGGCTTCGAGTTCGGGGCCGCCGATAAAATCGGGCGTCCGGATCAAAAGCCGCCACGACCATTTATCCTTTGGTTCGGTCATAAAAGAAGGGGCTGAGTCCACCCACCAGAGGCCCTCAAGCTTCGAAACGCGGTAATCTCGTCCGGCAAACTTGCTGGCCATTTTTGTAGTGAAAGCTACGCTGTAAAGGGCGCCGATGGAGCGCTGGAAAGTCTCTCCGCCGGGCATTCCCCGACCTGCGATTCCGAGATATGAGGCTTTGGCAATTCGCAGGAGGACGGGCTCGCGGGGCGCCGCATAGTCCGCCTTATTGGCTTGGTAAAGGTCGAGCTTCGCGATGGGAGCTCGCGCCGCACTACTCTTCATAATCACAGCATACCCGGAAAAAAGCGCGGTGGACCCGTAGCCCCTAGCGCACGCTGCGATGGGCCGCGCTATATTCGTTTTGTGAGGTATTTTCTCCGCCGCGGCCAGCCCCAGGTATCGCGCATCCTGCTCGTCGAGAGCGGATCGCGCCACCTGATCGAGCGGGCGCTGCCCAGCCTGCGCCGAACCTACGGAGAAAACATCCCGATCGACCTGGTGACCTGCTACAGCGGCTCTCCCGAGGGCATCGAGACCGCGCACACCGTGGCCGAACATCGCGGGCCCGATGGGCGCCGCAGGCTGTATCGCGCGCTGGCGGCCCGGCGCTACCCGATCATGGGCATCGTATGCTCCGCCGAACCCATCATGACTAAGTGGAAATGGGCGCTGGCGGCGCGCCTGCCGGCGAAGGTTTTCATCATCAACGAAAACGCCGACTACTTCTGGCTGGACCGCGGGCATTGGCGCGCGATCTTGCACTTCGCGTTGTTTCGCGCCGGGCTCACGGGCGCGGGGGCCGCGCGTACGGTGGGACGCCTGCTCGTATTTCCGTTCGCTTTGCTGTATTTGCTACTCTATGCATCGATCGTGCATACTCGGCGCGCGTGGCGCAAAGGTTACTCATGAAAGCCATACAAGTTAGAGAAATCGGCGGACCCGAAAAGCTGGAGTTAGTCGATCTGGCGGAGCCGGCCGCCGGACCGGGGCAGGCTCTGGTGAAGATCGCCGCGTCCGGCGTGAACTTCATCGACGTGTATTTCCGCACCGGGTTGTACAAAGCCGAGTTACCCGCGACGCTGGGATCGGAGGGCGCGGGCACGGTGGAATCGGTGGGCGCGGGAGTCACAGAACTGGTGCCGGGCGACCGGGTGGCCTATGCCATGGCACGCGGATCCTACGCCGAAAACGCGGTGGTCCCCGCCGCGCAACTGGTGAAGATCCCCGACGGGGTTGGTTTGCGGACGGCGGCCGCGGCGATGCTGCAAGGCATGACGGCGCACTATCTGACGCACTCCACTTTCGTGCTGAAGCCGGGCGACACCTGCCTGGTACACGCGGCCGCGGGCGGAGTGGGCTTGCTGCTGGTTCAGATGGCGCGGCGGATCGGCGCGCGGGTCTTCGGTACGGTCTCCACCGAAGCCAAGGCGGAGCTCGCGAAGCAAGCCGGCGCCGATGAAATCATCCTCTATACGCACCAGGATTTCGAGACTGAAGTGCGGCGTCTCACCAATGGACGGGGCGTCGATGTGGTGTACGATTCGGTGGGTGCGACGACATTCGCCAAGAGTCTGAGCTCGTTGCGTACGCGCGGCATGTTGGCTTTGTTCGGGCAGTCCAGCGGTCCGGTGCCGCCTTTCGACCCAAATATCCTGAACGCCAAGGGTTCCCTTTTCCTGACGCGGCCGAGCCTGGCGCACCATTGTCTAACGCGCGAAGAGCTGCTGTGGCGCGCGGGCGACGTCCTGGGTTGGGTAGCCTCAGGCGAATTGAAGATTCGCGTGGACCGCACTTATCCATTGGCCGAGGCCGCGCAAGCCCACCGCGACCTGGAAGGCCGGCACACGGCTGGCAAGCTCCTGCTGATTCCCTAAGCGGCTCACTTCGATGAGCACACAGACCCGGTTGACGCTCTCTTCGGTCTTCGTGATGACGGCCATTGTGGCCATCATCTCGGTGCTCGACCTGGTCTATCAGATGGATGCGCAATATCAGGCGACGCTGGAGCATGCCGACCTGCTGAAGCGGATGGCCTCGGACGCGGTCGTCGATACCCTGAATAACGACCGCCAGCATGCCTGGCGCGAGGCCCTCCGGGCGTCGAACCTGCAGCGCAGTCTCATCGACATCATGAGCGCCTCGCACGCCTTGTTGGAGATTGCGGTTTGCGACAAGAACGACGAAATCCTGATGGACAGCGATCCCAAGGCGCAGGGGCAGCGTTATCCGGGCTACGCCGACTTCCGGCCGATCGTGGATGCCAACTGGCTGCACAAAATGCGGATACTGAATCAGCAGACTTCCTACCAGCTCGAGCAGCCGTTGGGAACGCCGGGCAAGCCGGACATGCTGTACGTGCGCGTGGTCATCTATCCGCCACTCATTAAGGCGCTGGATATTATACCCACCTTGAAGAAGAGTGCCAGCGTGGCGCTGGCGTCGGTGGCCGGTGCGCTTTGCATCACGCTGCTGTTTTCGATCATTGCCTTTCGTCCGCTGGGCCGGCTGGGCCACATGCTCGACCTGGTGGCCACGGGCGAATACGACCCGAACGCCCTGAAGCCGATCTCCCGCACCGGCGAGGATGAATTCGGCATCATGGCCACCAAGGTGAACCTGCTGGGTGAGCAACTTCGCGGCGCGCAGTTCGATTTTTCCGATTTGCGCGGCAACTTCGAACGGCTTCTCGATCAACTGGAAGACGCGGTGCTGATGTTCGGACGCGATCGGCGCCTGGTAGTGGCTTCCGGCGCGGTCGAGAAGTTTCTGGGCAAAGTGCGCGCCGACCTGGTGGGCCGCGCCTTGCCAGAGATTTTCCCGCCCAACACCACGCTGGGGCTGATGCTGGCACAGGCGGCGCAAACCGCCCGGCCCATTCGCAATCGGCGGGTGCCCATCACCAGCCGGGATGGCTCGGGCGCATTCGTGGCCCTGCTTTCGGTGGATATTCTGGAGCCTCCCGGCAAGGGTAGCAATCCGGGCCGGGGCACCGGCCTGCTTGTGCGGTTGCGGGATCCCGAAGCCGCCCGCCAGGTGGGCCGTCAACTGCAAGTGGCCGACCGGCTCTCGGCCATCAGCCGCATCTCTAGCGGCGTGGCGCACGAGGTGAAGAACCCGCTGAACGCGATCCTGATGCACGTGGAACTGGCGCGCATGAAACTGGCCCGCCAGGATACCGATGTGGCGCCGCAAATGGAAATCATCTCGCGCGAGATTCTGCGGCTGGATCGCGTGGTGAAGACCTTCCTGGATTTCACGCGACCCGTGGAACTGCATCCGGCGGACGTGCCACTGGACTCATTTGTGCGCGAAATCGTGGACCTGGCGGCGCCCCAGGCGGCCGCGTCGGGCATCCGGGTCTCGGTCGGCGGAGATACGGATTCGGCCAGCATCCGGGTGGACGCGGACCTTATGAAGCAGGCCATTCTCAACGTGGTGGTGAATGCCATTCAAGCCATGCCGCACGGCGGCGAACTGCGCCTGGAATGCGCGGTGCGCGACGAGGAAGCGGAAATTCGGATCAGCGATACCGGGGTGGGCATTCCGCCGGAACTACGCGATAAGATTTTCCGGCTTTATTACACCACCAAGCCCGAGGGCTCCGGCATCGGGCTGGCGATGACGTTCCGGATCGTGCAGTTACACGACGGCGCCATCGATTTCACCAGCGAGCCGGCAAAGGGCACTACCTTCGTGCTGCGCCTGCCGGTTTCGGCTTAGCCCCCCGCCAAGATATTTGTAACTGCAGGCGTCAAACTCCGTACTTCCCATTGAAAGCGAGCCGGTCCGTTCCACGGCGCGGCAGAGGGCGCAATCGGGAACTGACAATCCAACAAAGAAGGAAACATGAAAATCGGAACTTTGCTTATTGGTTTCTTGTTCTTCACGGCAATCCACGCACAGCAGACCGCGGTGCCGCGCTTCACGTATTTCAGCGGCACGCAGCGGAATAGCGCGGGCCTTCCACAGACCGGCTCAGCGCGGATCACCTTCGCCCTCTATGAGGAGCGGGAGGGCGGCGAGGCGCTGTGGTCCGAGACGCAAGAAGTCAAGCTCGACGCCCAAGGCCGTTACACGGTGCTGCTAGGCGCGACGCAAGCGGACGGCATGCCGCTGGACGTGTTCGCCAGTGGTAAGGCGCGTTGGCTGGGAGTCGAACCGCAAACCGAAGGCATGGCATCCCAGCCGCGCACCTTGTTGGTGGTCGTGCCGTATGCCTTAAAGTCCGTCGATGCGGACACCCTGGGCGGCTTGCCGCCGTCGGCTTATCTGCGGTCCGGCGCAGGTGCGCCAGTCGCGGCTGACTCCACCGCCCTGCCGCGGGCTATGAGCGGCGTTTCGCCGGATACCGCTTGCTCCAGCGTGACCAGCGACGGCACCGCCACCGAGAATCAGCTAGCGGTGTTCACCGGGAGTTGCAATATTGAACCTTCAGGCATTGCCGAAAGCGGAGGGAAAGTAGGTATCGGCACGTCTCCATCCGCCACGGCGGCATTGGCGGTAAAAGGCGGCACCACACTGGGCGGTTCGCTGAGCATGACAGCCACAGGGACGGCCACCGCCTCGGCAGGCAAGAATTCATTCCCGATGGCCTTCGATGCCTCGGCTTACAATAGCACCACCAGCAAGGCCGTTGCCCAGGTTTTCCAGTGGGAAGCCCAGGCCACGGGCAATGACACCGCCGCCCCATCCGCGGGGATGAGTCTGTTGTACGGCGCCGGCGGAGCCACTCCCGCCGATACCGGATTTTCAGTCGGCAGTAATGGTTTGGTGAACTTTGCTCCGGGGCAGATCTTCCCCGGCACCGGTCCGGGCACGATCACGGGGATCACGGCGGGCGCCGGCCTCAGCGGCGGCGGCACGAGCGGCAACGTCACGCTGACCAACACGGGACTGGCCGGGCTGACCGCCGGAAGCGGCATCCTATCGACTGGCGGAACGAATCCAACCGTCAGCCTGAATACCGCCTATATAAGCGGCCTTTACTTACCAGTGACAGGCGGCGAATTGACCGGCAGTCTCGGCATCGGCGAAGCGACGCCGTACACGCTGCTGCACATTCGCAAGGATCTCAGCGGAAAGTTGGGCCCTTCGATGACGTTGATGAACGGCGCTGGGGGCGTGGGGGCGGGTGGTTCAGTCGATTTCGATGGTTACGACCCGGGTTCCACGAGTGCGCCGGCGGCGCGCATCCAAAGCCTCGACGACGGCAGCTATTCCGCACACTTGACCTTTCAGACCAAGACTTCAGGCGCCGACTCCAACCCTCTGGTGGAACGTATGCGCATCACCGATGTGGGCTCTGTGGGTATCGGTACGACATCGCCGAGCGGTCAATTGGGGGTCGCGGTTCAATCTCCCGTCCCCGCCATCGCGGCGCAAGGCTGGACTGCGCCGGTCGGTTCTACGTCAGACGCATCTCCGGCCATTGAGGCTAACGGAGGCAATAGCAGCACGGGGAAGATTGCCGCGGCGGCGGGTATCGTGGCGCAAGGAGGCTCGGGGGGTGCTTCCGATGGCCCTGGCGGCGCGTTTACAGGCGGTTCTTCTTCCGGGGGGCGTGGCGATGGCATAGACGCTTACGCCGGCAGTGGCAATGCCGGAACCTTTGACGGCAATGTCGATGTCGAAGGCGTTTTGACCGCTACAGTGAAGGAATTCAAAATCGACGATCCCCTGGACCCGGCCAACAAATACCTCGTCCACGCCTCAATCGAATCTTCGGAAATGATGAACGTCTATTCCGGCAACGTCACGACCGATGCGGGCGGGAGCGCCACCGTTCAATTGCCGGATTGGTTCGAAACCCTGAATACCGATTTCCGGTATCAATTGACTGTGATCGGCCAGTTCGCGCAAGCCATCGTGGCCAGCAAGATTCAAGGCAACCAGTTTCAGATAAAGACCAACGTACCCAACGTAGAGGTTTCCTGGCTGGTTTCCGCGGTGCGCCAGGATCCTTACGCCAAGGCTCACCCGTTGGTGACCGCGCCGGACAAGAATGAGCGGGAGCGCGGTTACTATCTCAGCCCCGAGTTGTATGGCGCGCCACCTGAGAAGCAGATGGAGTGGGCCCGCCATCCGGAGATCATGAAACAGGCACAGGCGCAGCGCCAGAAGTAAGCACAGTTGCACGCTTCAGCGAGTGAGAGCGCTTCGCCTTGTGGGGCGGGCAATCATGCCCGCAGCCGCCTTTTCAGGCGGCTAAGCCGGCTGCGGCCACGATTGGCCGCCCCACATTTTTGGTTCTTCATCATGTCTGGCGCGTGGCTAACTTATTGAGCGCCAAATAGCCGCCGGAAAAAGCGCCACGCCGGGGGCTGTTTGCGACTAACCGGCAATGGGCGCCACTGAACCCCAGTGGTACCCTGAAACCTATGGCGCGTTGCGCGCGCTGCGGGTCCACAACCAGCGATCACGAATACGGCCATTCCGCCTGTCCCGGTTGTCTGCTGGCGATGTCCTTGTCGCCTGAAGCGAGCAACGATGCGGGAGACTCGTTCGGCAATTACGAAATCATTTGCGAGATCGGCGAAGGCGGCATGGGAGTGGTTTACCTGGCCGGGCAAACCCATCCCGTGCATCGCGAAGTGGCTGTGAAGGTGTTAAAGCCGGGGCTCGAGAGCCAGGCCATCCTGCGGCGCTTTGAATCCGAACGCCAGACCCTGGCGCTGATGCAGCATCCGAATATCGCCACGCTGCATGACGCGGGCACTTCCACAAAGGGCCGCCCTTACTTCGTTATGGAGTACGTGGATGGCCTGCCCATCACCGCCGCCTGCGACAGGCTCCGTTATACGATGGCGCAGCGCCTGGCCCTGTTTTGCGAGGTGTGCCGCGCCGTCGAGCACGCGCATCGCAAGGGCGTGGTGCATCGCGACCTGAAACCATCCAACGTGCTCGCCACCGAGCGCGACGGGCATCTGATCCCGAAAGTGATCGACTTCGGCGTGGCCAAGGCCGCGCGGATTCATCTGACCGGTCAAACCATGGCAACCGGATTCGGCGAGCTGCTGGGCACGCCGGAATACATGAGCCCCGAACAGGCCTCCTTCGATACCACCGCGGTGGGCCCGGCCTCGGATATCTATTCGCTAGGCGTCATGATGTACGAGTTGCTGGCCGGCGTGTTGCCCTTCGATCCGGGCCGGCTGCGCAGTTTGGATGTGGCGGAGGCGGCTCACATCATTCGCGGGACGCCCGCGCCGCCCCCTTGCGCCCGGCTCGCGGAAACGGGAACCGCGGCGAATGCCGCGAGCCTGCGCCAGACCGATCGAGCAACCCTGGAGCGCGCGCTGGCGGGCGATCTGGCGCGGATACTGAAAGTCTGTCTGGAAAAGAATCCTTACCTCCGTTATCCTTCCGCCTCTGCCCTGGCGGACGATGTGGAACGCTATCTCCGCGGGGAGGGCGTACTGGCCCATGGTCCGGCAAACTGGCGGCGGCTGCCCGCACATTTGCGGCGCTATCGAACCCCGGTGATGGTGGCGGCCGGGGCCATACTTGTCTCGATCCTGATGTTCCGGTTCGAGCGCAGCCCTTCGCGCACGCCCCTCGATGTCACGCCGCTGACCGCTTATCAGGGTTCCGAGACTTCGCCCAGTTTCTCGCCCGATGGCAAAAGCGTGGTGTTCGCCTGGAATGGTGAGCGGGAGGACAACTGGGATATTTATAGCCTGAAAGTTGGGACGGCCGAGCCGAGCCGCCTGACTTCCAGCGCGGCCATGGAATATTCGCCGGCATGGTCACCCGACGGCAAGTGGATTGCGTTTCTGCGCTCCTCGGCAGCGAATGCAGCGCAGCTCATGATCATGCCAGGAACCGGCGGAAACGCGCGTGCGCTCCTGACCATCAGCTTGAATATAGACCCACGCGATCACCGGCTGGCATGGTCGCCCGATAGCCGCTGGCTAGTCATGGGCCATAACAGTTCGAATCCACAGCAACAGAGGTTGTTTGCGGTTTCCGTGGAAACCGGCGAGCAGCGGCAAGTGTCAGGCTCGGAATACGCCGGTTCGATGTCGGAGGGACAGCCCGCAATTTCCCGCGACGGCCGCGCGCTGCTGTTCGCCCGCGACGCCGAGACACCGGGGCAGATCTGGATGTTGCCGTTGACTGACGATCTGCGCGCCGCCGGGCCGCAGCGCCGCGTTTCCATCCCGGGATTCGATAGTAAGGAATGCGGCACGCCGATTTTTCTCTCATCACGCGAGATGCTATTCACCGGCCCCGCGCGAGGTGGGATGGCCCTGTTCCGCGGCGTTCTGGCGGGGAACAAACCGCCGCTGGAACTGACGGAATTGGGCGGAAATGTGAATACGCCCGATCTATCGCGTGACGGCCGGAAACTGGCGTTCGTGCGACAGGCTTTCGATACCAATGTCTGGCGGCTGGATCTGGACGCACCCAGTGGAAAGGAGATCGGGCGCGAGCGGGTGCTGGCTTCGACACTGCGCGATCAGAATGTCTCGCTGTCGCCGGACGGCAGCTCGTTGGCATTTGAAAGCACACGCGGCGGGTCGTTCGAGATTTGGGTGGCGTCGCGCGACGGATCGAATCCGCGGCAGCTTACCGCGCTGGGGATGACTTCATCGCCGCGCTGGTCGCCGGACGGCAGTCTGATCGCGTTTGACAGCACGAAGGCCGGCAAGCAGGATGTGTATGTAATCCCAGCCGCCGGCGGCGCGCCCCGGCAACTGACCCATGAACCCACCGATGCCCAGCAGCCCATCTGGTCGCCCGACGGCAAGTGGATTTATTATTGTTCCATCCGTTCCGGACAGCGCGAGATCTGGCGGATTCCGGCAGATGGAGGCGCTCCCGAACGCGTCACCCGGCACGGCGGATTCGACGTGGTCTTCTCTCCGGACCGGCGCTGGATCTACTATAGCCGCCTGCGGGCCTCCAGCACCTCCATCTGGAGTATGCCTACCGAAGGGGGCGAGGAGAAGATGCTGATCGACAGCGCGATTGGCGGCCACGTGGCCGCGACCGCCCATCGCTTGTACTACAACCGCACCTGGAGCGGCAAGAAGTGCCAGATCATGGCATACGATCTGGTCAGCGGGCGCACCCAGGTTCTGGCCACCACGGAACGCCCGATTCGGGATCGCCTGGCAGTGACGAGAGACGAGCGGTCCATTTACTTCACCCAGGTTGACGACGACGGTGTCGACCTGATGCTGGTCTCCAACTTCCATTAGTTTCTAATTCTTTCGACGAACCCGGCCGCGCTAGCTAACTCACCGGTTGGCGTAGTGACTCCGATTCGCCGGGAATGGCATTGCGTGGTAACGGGTTGGAGGATAGACTGGAGGGTAAGTGGATGCCCTCGCAACTGTTTCCGACCACGCACTGGTCCCTCATTGTTTCGTCGGCTAGCGGTAGCGATGCGCAAGCCGATGCGGCTTTGGCCGAGCTCTGCCGCAGTTACTGGTATCCAATCTATGCCTTCATCCGCGCGCGCACCGCTTCGGCGGATGAGGCGCAGGACCTGGCGCAGGAATTCTTCGTGCATCTTCTCACCAGGCGATTGTTCGCCTCAGCGCGGCCGGAATGCGGGCGATTTCGTTCGTTCCTGGCCGTCTCGCTGAAGAATTTCCTTTCGGACCAGAGCGAGCGGCGCAGCGCCCAGAAGCGCGGGGGCGGCGCGGTGATGCTGCCCATCGACCTGAACGGCGCCGAGGAGCGGTTTACCGGCGAACCGGTTCATGGTGAAACACCCGACCGGATTTTCGATCGTCAGTGGGCGCTCGCGGTGGTGACACAGACGTACGACCAACTGCGGGATGCGCTCGACCGGGAAGGCCGCGGCCGCCTGTTTCAGCACCTGCAGTCGTTTCTGCCAGGCGGATCGGATTCGGCCGCGCCCGCTGGTTTGCCGCAGCAACTCGGAATGACCGAAAATGCCCTGAAGGTCGCCATCCACCGGCTCCGCCGGCGCTACCGCGAATTGTTGCGCGCCAACGTCAGCCATACCCTGTCGGACCCGGCCGAAGTGGATGACGAGATCCGTTTCCTGTTGAGTTCTCTCTCCGCGTGAGCCGCGCGATTCCGCGATGCGAGCCAGGCCGCCGGGCGTCGTGCAGAAGTTCACCAGTAGATATCAGTCTTGTTTCTGAATGACAATTTCCACGCGGCGATTCTTCTGGCGTCCCGCCGGATCGTCGCTGCCGTCTGCCTTCGTATTCGGCGAGACAAACCGCGTAGCGCCCAGTCCGCGCGCGGCGAATCGCGCGGCACTTAGACCCGCGTGCCCGATGAGCCAGTTCTCCACCGATTCCGCGCGTGCACGCGATAGGCGCAGGTTGTAATCCGGCGCACCTATCGAGTCGGAGAATCCCCAGATCGCGACTATTCCGTGACTCTTGGAACGGATGATCTCCGCGACGCGGTCGAGCGCCACCTTGGCGTCCGGACGAATCGTGGCTTTGTCGAAGTCGAATAGGATATCGGCCGACAGCGTCAGCCGCAGCTCCTTGGGGCTCTCATTGACGCTAGTCAGCGCGCCGACCGGCGTATAGAGAGAGACCCCGGACCGATACAGCTCCGTGTTTTCCGGCTTGACGTTTGCGCCGGTCGCCTTTCCCGCGAACGAAACCGCGCCGGTAGCTTCGATCTCGTAATAACCTCCCAATCGGAGCGCCTGCTGCGGTGCAATGACTCGAATGACCAGCTTATGCCGCGTGCCGAGATCCCCGGGCCGCGATAACGTCTCCATCTTATCCACCGAAACAATGGCGTCATGCACGATCAACTTGTCGTTCTCCTGATACAGGTCGAAGCTCAGGGCTTCCCGCATGGGGCTTCCAAGGACGCCCAGCGACTTGAAGGCATAGTGCATTTCCAGATGTCCGGGGCCCGCGTAGAAATAGTAGTAATTCGGTCCATTCGTCTTGTTATCGACGTTGCCTTTATTGACTCCCGGTCCGAGAGGCGCGGGGTTATTCGGATCGTGCGTCTGCGCGCCGCAGATTGAATAACCCGTCAGGAGCAGGGTCACCACGGCGAGTTTCTTGGTTTGGCTCAAGTTCATTCCCCGGCTTGCCGTGAAGTCACGGCGCACACTACACATCATACCGAGAACGACAGCAGGCCGAACCATGGCTAGCGGTCCAGTTGCTCGGCAACGGCCAGGAGCCTACGGTCGAGGCGGCGGAGCCTGCTGTGAGTTTTCTGATCCGGGAGCCCACGCCGGTACATTTCCAGGAGGTGACGTGTGGCTGCGATGGCCTGGCGAATGCCCGGGGGATCGGCCCTGGTGATGTTGCAGAGCAGGTAGGGAGATGCCGGCGCGCACCATGTCCGCGCCGAAGGTATGGCGACTATGCCGAGTTCCGGACTATACCGAGTAAGACTCGGCCCCGTTCACTTTCCATGCCTCCATGGCGCGCCGGATTTCATGCTCAGTACCGGAATCGGCATCGCCAACTGGAGTATCGAATCGTTTCCAGAACACCCCAACTAGGATGTCACTGTTCTCGATACGCAGCCGTTGGTAGCGGGTCAGTTCATCAATGAAGCCTTGCGGGCCGAGACTGTGCATTCCCGGATAAGCATCCGTCTCCCAGCGCGACAGGTCCAGGAATGCGGCAAAGCCAGCGTCCCGGAGTTGCCGGTTAACCGGCGAGACGACAAACTCTGCCACTTCCCGCTCAGCCTGAACATCCGATGGAGATGCGAGCACAACCCTAAAAGACGCGCTTGTTGAGAGCCATAATACATGAACTTACGTAGGAGCTAACTGCTCCTCAATAGGCTCCGCTCAACAATACCAAGGCTCCGTCAAGTAAGGTATCGTCACCCGCGCCCGCCCCACCGGCACATCCGGCAGCGGCGGCGCCGTCTCCCCCATCGCCCGATGCGCCATCTCCCACGCCCGCCGGAAAATCGTGCGCCGGTCCTCCTTGGCCGTCACCGCGCGCGCGATCGTCGCCTCCAGATCCCGCTGCAACCGATCCACCCGCCGGTCGCGATGGACCCATCGGTAACTCAGCGCCTCCTCGTCGTACTCGCCCACCGCCGCCCGCCCCTCCGCCAATTCCAGCAGCCGCGATCCCGCCGGAACCAACAAACGGATACTAAGTTGTACCGGCGAGACATGTTCCACCAGGTCCAACCCCGCGATCGTCGCCAGCAGGTCCACGTACCCTTCCAGCGTGATCCACGGATGGAAGGCCACGAACGTCGGCGCCAGCGCCAGCCCCGCATCGCGGAACATTCCCGCCACCCGCACGAAATCGGCGCGCGTATGCCCCTTATCCAAAATACGCCCCAGGACGTCATCGTCCACCGACTCCACCGCCGATACCACGAACGCGCAGCCCGTCTCCCGCAGCAAAGGCAGATGCGCGCAGTGCCGCAGCAGATGCTCCACCTTGATGGTCGCGTCGTAACTGACCCCTGGAAACTCGCGCGCCAGCGCCCGCACCAACTCCACGGCGTGGCCGATGCCGTTAAAGAAATCCGGATCGCCAAACGTGATGTGCTGCGCCCCCGCCGCCACCTGCCGCCGGATATCCTCCATCACGATGTCCCGTTGTACGACCCGGAATTGCCCCTGGTAAACCGGCACCACCGGGCAATGCCGGCAAAGGTGCTTGCAGCCGCGGCTGGCTTCCGTATATCCCACTGTGCGCCGCTCGCCGCCCGGCAGCACCAGTTGCGCGTACTGGCTCAGAGCCGGTAAACCGCCGCGCTCCGGCACCCGGAACCGTTGCCGCGCCAGCGAGATTAACGGCGCCGCCCCCGGCCGGACCAGCGTCAGCAGGGGTTCTTCGAACTCGCCGCCCGCCACCGTCTCCACCCCCAGCTTCCTCAGCAGATCCGCGTTCACCGGCGCGTACAAGCCGTAAGCGCAAAGATGTGCCCCGGGATTGATCTCCCGCGTCCGCCGGATCACCGGGATCGCCAGCCTCGTGGCGGTGTGCATCGGCAGGTAAAACGCCACGGCGTCCGCCCGCCGCACGGCCTCTTCGTCCAGTGGTTGGCGAGACAGGTCCAGGCAGGCGACCTCGGCCCCCGCCTCGCCCAGCCACGCCGCCGGCGATGCCAGTCCGAATGGCTGGCGCCCCAGTTCGTAAGTGGAAATCAGCAGAACTCTCAAAGCTTCCCTCCAGTCTGTCACAACCATCGCGGCGGGCGGAGGCGGCGCGGACAGGACGGCCCCCCCGGCAATTGGCCGAACGAAGCCGACGGTAAGTAACTGGTTTATTATCTTATAGTTAATCGGATTCTTGCGGCTGTCCGGGCCAAAATAAAACGCAAAATCATGCACAATAATGCACAATCGGTAACCTTTATCCCCAGTCCCGGTATTATTGGGTGAATGCCGGAAACGCGGGCCGACAATGTCCTCATGCAGAAGGTTCGGGATGGCGACCTGGCGAAAATGGCCGTCCTCTTCGAGCGCCATCATCGCCCGCTCTACCGCTATTTCCTGCGGCTCACCGGCAATCGCGAGTTTAGCGAAGACCTGGTCCAGGACGTGTACTTTCGCATGATGAAATACCGGCACACATATCGGGATGGCCACCCTTTCACCTCCTGGATGTACCAGGTGGCCCGCAACGCGCACGTCGATAGCGCCCAGAAGAGGAAGGGGGAAACTCCGTTCGAGGAACAGCCGGAGCCCACCAGCGCCGCGCCCGATCCCAGCGAGATCCTCCTCCGCCGCCAGGATGTGGGCCTGCTGCGCCGCGCCCTGGCGGCCCTGCCGGTGGAAAAGCGCGAGGTCCTGGTGCTGGCCCGCTTCCAGAATCTCAAGTATGACCAGATCGCGGATATCCTGGCGTGCGACGTGGGAACCGTCAAGGTGCGGGTCTATCGCGCCATCAAGGCGCTCAGTCAGATCTTTTTCGAATTAGCTGGAGAGAAGGCGTCATGACGTGTGATCAGGTAAAGGAACATATCGCCGATTATCTGGCGGGCATCCTGGGGCGTCCCGAGGCTGAAGAACTGGACGACCATCTCGCCCGCTGCGCCGCCTGCAAACAGGAAATCGCGGCCTTGTCGGAAACCTGGGAAATGCTGGGCCTGCTGGAGCCCGAGCCGCTCGCGATTCAGCCCAGCGCGCAATTGCGCTCTCGCTTCTACGAATCCCTGGAAGCCTACCGCCAGGGTATGGAAGCCGCGGCCCCCGCGCCCGCCCGCCGCCGGTTCTTCGATTGGAGCGCCGGCTGGGCTTCCTCGCCCGCTTTCCGCCTGGCTTGGTCCGCGGCGCTGCTCATCGTAGGTGTCGGTGTCGGTCGCTGGCTGGGCGGGACCGCCGGTTTGCAGGATGAAGTGCACCAGATGCGCCAGTTGGTCACGCTATCGCTGCTCCAACAGCAATCCGCCAGCGAGCGCCTGCGCGGCGTGGATTACTCCAACCGCGTAGACCAGTCCGATACCCAGGTGCTGGGAGCCTTGCTGCACGCCGTGAATCACGATCCAAATGTGAACGTGCGCCTAGCCGCTATTGACGCGCTGCGCAAGTTCTCCGGGAACCCCGCGGTCTTGGGTTCGCTCGACCAATCGCTGGGTAAACAGGATTCGCCCATGGTACAGCTCGCGCTGATCGATTTCATGGTGGATACACGCGATAAATCCGCGGTGCCTTCGCTCGCGGCCCTGGAGCGCAGTCCCGCCACCGACAAGAACGTAAAGGAAAAAGCCACCTGGGGGCTATCCCAGTTGCAGTAGACGTGGCGCACGCTTTAACGTGCCGGCGGGACTTTTAAGTCCCGCTCCTGCCATCGCGTGCCAAAAGGAGAATAAGCCGTGAAAAACCGATCCCCAATACCAATGGCGTTGCTGCTCGCCGGCCTCGCTCTGCTGGCCGGTCTGGCGCTGAAAGCGGCCGAGGTAGATCAACGCGAAACCATCCGCAACGCCTATCCGCTATCCGGCGCCGCGCCGAAGAAGGTGATCGTGGATAACGTCACCGGATCCATCCGCGTCACCGGCTACGCGGGCAGCGAGGTCCGCCTGGTGGCGCAAAAGCGCCTCCGCGCCGATTCGCCCGAAACCGCCGAACGAGCGCGCCGCGAGGTCAAGCTGGATATTACCCAGGATGCGAACACCGTGCGCTTCTATGTCAACGGTCCCTTCCGCTGCCGCGATGGCGGTGTGCATATCGATCGCGATCCCGGCTACGAAGTGAAGTACGACTTCGAGTTGCAGGTGCCCCAGGATACCGCGACGGACCTCAAGACCGTCAACGATGGCGAAATCGCCGTCGAAAACGTGGCGGGAGATTACAAGGCGGATAACATCAACGGCAGTATCGACATGACCGAGCTCTCCGGCTCCGGCAAAGTCTACGCGCTGAACGGGCACGTGCGCGTGACCTTCCGTGAAAATCCGCGCGGCAAGAGTTCCTTCGGCTCGCTCAACGGTGAAGTCCGCGTAAGCTTTCAGCCCGGCCTGAATGCCGACGTGCTCTTCAAAACCTTCAACGGTGGAGTCTTTACCGACTATCCGGTCACTTACATGCCGCAGCCCGTCTCCACCGCTGAACGGCACGGGGCGAAGTTTGTCTACAAGAGCAGCGAGTGGCAGGCGGTGCGCGTCGGCCGCGGCGGCCCGGAACTGAGTTTCGACGCATTCAACGGTAATATCCGAATTCTCAATCGAGGACAGTAATCATGCGAACACCCATACAAGTAGTTGCATTTCTCCTGGCTGCCGGCCTTCCCGGCATCGCCCAGGAAACACCGGACCGTGTCACCGTTCCACTCAGCGACCCGTCGCGGCCCGCGGTGGTCCATGCCTCGCTGATGACCGGCGGCATTACGGTCACCGGCTATAACGGCAAAGACGTGATCGTGGAAGCCCGTCCGCGTCACGAGGACGCGCGCGAGTCCAAGCCCGATCGCAAGGCTGAAGGCATGCATCGGCTCGACAGCCGCGGCAGCGGCCTCAGCGTCGAGGAGCAGGACAACGAAGTCAACATCGGCGTGCGCGCCATGAATCGCGCGGTGGACCTCACCATCCAGGTGCCCTTCAACACTTCCCTGAAACTCAAGTGTCTGAATGATGGCGACATTAAGGTGGACCGGGTCAGCGGCGAAGTCGATGCCGACGATTTGAACGGCGGCGTGAAGCTGTTGAATATCTCGGGCGCCGTCGTGGCGCATTCGCTCAATGAGGATGTCGTCGTAACTCTGGATAAGGTGACGCCGGGCAAGCCCATGTCGTTCAGCACTATGAACGGCGACGTTGACGTGACCCTCCCGTCCGACCTCAAGGCCAGTGTCAAGCTGAAGGCCGAAAATGGCGACATCTATAGTGACTTCGACGTCCATCCGGAAGCCAATCCGGCCGGTCCAAAACTCTCGGAAACGCACGGCAAAGACGGCCGCTTCCGCGTGCAGTTCGATAAGGTCACCTACGGATCCATTAACGGCGGCGGTCCGGAAATGCAGTTCACCACCTTCAACGGCAAAATCTATCTCCGCAAGAAGAAGTAACCCGTGGCGCACGCTTCAGCGTGCCGGCGGGACTTTTAAGTCCCGCCAAGCCGGCTGGAAATTCTTACCCGGTTCGTCGTTATTACAGGCTATCTCGTTGTAAATCAGTTAACTAACTTTAGATAATCCAGTACTGAATGCAATGACTTGCATCACGGCCGCGGGAAGACGGTACTTGGCAGTACGATTGCACCAGCCATTGACGCATGGCCTCGCTGACCACAGCCCGTCCCACGCATAGCGGCAACCCAGGGTACGGTCGTGCGCCCGGCCCGGCATCGGGTCCCGAGTTGGAGATGCTGGTTGGGCTAGATGCCGCCGCCACCATCCAGACGATCGAAGGGAATTGGCCGGGCCTAGAGCGCCTATTCGACACGCGCGCCCAGGCCGGCGCCAGTTACTACGGTTTCCTCGGTAGGATCTGTGGCGATAACCCTACCCGCGCCGCGGCGATCATGTCTGGAATCCAAGCGGTCGCCTCTGCCCAGGCCAGCAGCTTCAGTCTGGACTTTCCCTGCCGCCTGCCTGACGGCGAGATGCGTCTTCGGCTGGTGGCGACTCCTTACCGGGATGGCGCGGACCGGGCAGTACTCATCGTCCATACCGACACCGGCTCCGTGCAGGAGACGCAGTCCCACAAAATGGAGACGCTCGGCAGGCTGGCGGCGGGCGTGGCCCACGATTTTGCCAACCTGGTAACCCTGATCTCCGGCTATACCGACATCTTGTTGAACCGCATCGGCCCCCGCGATCCCAGCCGTTCGGAACTCGAGGAAATCCGCAAAGCGTCCGCGCGCGGCGCCGGCACCACTTCTCAGATCCTGGATTTCGTCCGCAAGCAGGTTTCCCCTCCCACCGCCGTCCAGTTAAACGCTCTGGTGGCGGAAATGATGCGACTGCTCCGGCCTCTCCTGGGCGAACATATCAGCGTATCCGTAAGCCTCGACCCCAATCTGGGTGTGGTCCAAGCCGGTTTGGCCCAGATGACCCGCGTCATCATGAACCTGGTGTTGAACGCCCGCGATGCCATGCCCGACGGCGGGTCCATCCGGATACGCACCGCCAACACCCAGATTCGAGCGGATTCGGGCCGTCGGCTGCCGCCGGGCCCCTACGTCCTGCTGGAGGTGTCCGACACCGGTCAAGGCATGGATCGCGAAACCCTACGCCAGATTTTTCAGCCCTTCTTTACCACGAAGGACCGCCGCGGCACAGGCCTCGGCTTAAGTACGGTTCAAAATATTGTCGAGCAGGCAGGTGGCGAAATCCGGACCCGCAGCGAGCCCGGCCGGGGAACTACCTTCGCCATCTGCCTGCCGCGGGCGGAGCAGCCGGAGGAGGCTACCGATCCTCTCCCGCGCGCTCCCGGCGCAGGTACGGAAACCATCCTGCTGGCCGAAGATGAGGAGAGCGTCCGCAAACTCCTCAAGCATCTTCTGGAAGCCGGCGGTTACAAAGTGATCGAGGCAGCCGATGGACTCGATGCCCTGCATCTGTTCGAGCGGCACGCCGGCGCCATCGATCTCTTGCTGACGGATGTGATCATGCCCGGACTGAATGGCCGCGACTTGGCCCAAAAAGCCCTGGCATCCAAGCCCCGCCTCAAAGTGATCTACATGTCCGGATATACCGACGATGTCTTGTCCAACACCGGCGCGCTGGGACCCGGGGTGTCATTCCTGCGCAAGCCGCTCAAGCTGGATATGCTTTCCGCGCTCATCCGCGAAGTGCTGGACACGCCGCCGGTGCACTGACCGCCCACACGGCTACCTCAACAGGAACCCGTGATACACATTGTTCCCGTCGAGGGTGTACCCCGCGACCGCCCCGGCGTTATTGATGGAGATGGCAAACGTGCCTTGGCCGTCCAGGGTGCCCGCGCCGGGAGCCTCGAAGCTGGTGATGACGCCGTTGGCCGCCTGTACGAAGCCGTAAACCCTCTTCGAAGCGCGCACGGAGTAACCCGCGATCGCCCCTAAATTGTTGATGCTCGTGGGCGAGGTTCCTTCATAGTTGCGGGTTCCCGCGCCTGGAACATCGAGCGTGCTGAGGGCACCATTGGGCGCGCGCACAAAGCCGCGCAGCGCAGGCTTATCGTCAATGTAATATCCAACGACGTATCCCGACGAGTTGATGCTTCCTGGGTAGGTTCCTCCGATGTCGCCGGGAACATCGAACGTGGAGATGATGCCATCCTTGGCGAAGACAAAACCATGATTGCCGGAATTGACGTCGGCGTAGAACCCCGTTACCGTCCCCGACGCATTGATGGCGAACGGCGTGGTTCCCTGGCCGGCTAGAGTGCCGGCGCCCGGAGCGTCGAAAGTGATGACGGCGCCCTCGGCGGTGCGCACGTAACCATGATTCGCGCCGCTCGTCCCGTAACCGTTTCCGGTAACCGTCCCCACTACGTTAATGGCCCAGGATTGCGAGAATTTCTGGCCGGGGGCGTCGAACCGGGTGATGGTACCGTCCGCGGCGCGCACGAAGGCGTGTGCTCCACCGTCGCGGCCGTTGTAAAAACCGGTGACCACACCCGACGCGTCGATGGAAACGGCATATGTGCCCGTTAAAGGGCCGGCTACCGCGCCCGGGACGTCGAAGGTGGTGATGGCGCCGCTAGTGGGATCGCGCACGAATCCGTGGACGGCATTGTTCGAGTCGATAAGATCCCCGGTAATAGCGCCCGCCGAGTTGATACTTTGGGCCAACGTGCCCTGGCCTACGCCGGTGCCGGCGCCTGGCGCATCAAAAGTAGTGAATGTGAGCTTCTGCGCGGGCAGCGCCGCGGCAAAGAGAAAGTAGACACAGATCGCGCGCACTTCTTTCCTCCCGTTTCTTCAGTCCGCAAATCAGTATAGCCCCGATCGGCTCGATCGGCTAAGGCTTAATGGCGAAGTCCCACACCTGCATATTCGTCTTGCCGGGCGTATATTGAATCACGGCGTATTCGCCGGCTTCCATGGGCTTCATGGGCCACAGCTTATACAGGCCGTCCTGCGTCATCTGCTTGCGGAAGACCTGCACTTCGATCGGCTCCTCAATCACTTCCTTGGTGACCGGCACGACCGTGATTTTCTCTACCACGCGGATGCCGTGTTCCGGCGTAAGCTTGACGATCCCAAAGCGTTCCTCGGCCGAAAGCTGGATATAGAACTCCTGTTCGGGATTGTTCAGGATATTCTCCGAGTGCAGGCCGTCCAGCTCGAGGGTGGACTTTCCGTTCACCACCGGTATCGGCGACAGGACTTTCAGAACCGTCCGGCCCTTGTTGTTGTGCACCTTCGACTCGGCGACTTTGATGGGCTTAACGGTGTTGTTCTCGACGTAATATACGCCTGGATCTTGGGGGATCTTGGCCACTTCGGCGCGCGCCTCGCGTATGGCCTTCTCTTCCTCCGCGACCACCTTGGTTTCTTCCGAGAGCGCCGACTGGCGCTCGGCCACTTCCGATTCGGTGCGCTTCAGGTCCACCAGTTCGAGCGGTATCTCTTCCCACTGGCTGCGCTCCACGCTGTAGTAGTTGATGCGGTCGCCTTCCACCTTATACTCGCGCACCACGTGAAAACCGCCGTCTTTCAAGTAAAGCTTGATGTTGGCGGCAAATGCCGCGACCGCGAAAATAAACAGCGCGATGAGTGCCCGCCGCATATGGTCTTTCTACCAGTTTAAGTCATACACTGGACGAAGACCATTTGCGGCATGCCCAAACGATCCGCCAGGACCAAAGAAAGAGCGCGCGCGGCGCAGCCCATCCCCGCACCGCGTCCGAAGATCGGCGGAAACGCGATGCGCATCGCCGCGGCTCTGGCCCTGATGGTTTTCGCCGTCTTTGGCCGCACCGTTCTGAACGGGTTCATCAACTTCGACGACGACTACTATGTCACGCAAAATCCCATTGTGCAGAAAGGCCTGTCTGCTGAAGGGCTGAGTTGGGCGCTGACCACGGCCGACTATTTCTACTGGCAGCCGCTGACGTGGCTCAGCCACATGCTGGATTGCGAACTCTACGGGCTGCATCCCGGGGGTCACCACTTCACCAACGTAACGATCCACGCTCTGACGGCCATCCTGGCGTTCGCCGCGTTGTTCTCGCTGACCGGCGCCCTTTGGCGGAGCGCCTTCGTGGCGGCATTGTTCGCCATCCATCCGCTGCGCGTGGAATCGGTGGCCTGGGTGGCCGAACGGAAAGACCTGCTGGCGGGATTCTTCTGGTTCGCCAGTATTCTGGCTTACACGTTTTACGTGCGGCGGCCCACCTGGAAGCGCTATGCGCTGGTGGCGGCCGGTTTCACGCTGGGCTTGATGTCCAAACCGGTTATGGTGACTCTGCCGTTCGCCCTCCTGCTGCTCGACTATTGGCCGCTGGGCCGCTTTCGTACGGCCGGGTTCCGACGCCTCCTGCGCGAAAAGATCCCGCTGCTGGCGCTCTCGGCGGCATCCTCGGTGGTGACCTACCTGGGTCAAAAGCAAATGGGCGCGATGGGAATCCTGGAGCATGTGGGCCTCTCGACGCGGGTCGGCAACGCAATCCGCTCGTACGCGGTGTACCTCGGCAAGACCTTTTGGCCGCACCCGCTGGCGCTGCCCTATCCGTACGATACGCACATCGCGTGGCCGGCGCTGCTGGGCGCGGCGGCCCTGTTGGCAGCCGTCACCGCGCTGGCGGTTCGGGAGCGTTCGCGCGCGCCGTTCCTGCTCGTGGGTTGGTTGTGGTTCATAGGGGTACTGGTTCCCATGATCGGCCTGGTGCAGGTAGGCGCGCAATCGATGGCGGATCGGTTCACCTACATCCCCTCGGTGGGTTTGTTCGTAATGCTGGTTTGGGGCGGTTGGCGGCTGCTTCAGAATCGCGCCTTCGGGCGGCGGACCGCCATTGGATTGGCCGCTCTCTCGCTGCCGTTGCTGGCGGCGGCCGCCGCATATCAGGCGGGTTTCTGGCGGGATAGCGTCACGCTGTTTCGCCACACCGTGGCGGTCACCCGGGACAATCCGGTAGCGCTGCACAATCTCGGCTTCTCCCTGGCGGCGGAGGGCAATCTGGAGGAAGCCATCCCGTATTATCGCGAGTCGTTGCGTCTGGAACCGCGCAACGCCCGCGGTTACTACAACCTGGGCCTGGCGCTGGCTGGATTGGGGAAAGCGGAGGAAGCCGCGCCCTGTTTTGCCGAAGCCGTCCGGCAGGCGCCCGGCTACGCGGAAGCGCACTACAGTCTGGGCGCCATCCTGCTGCAATTGAGCCGCCCCGCACCGGCCCGCGAGCAATTGCAGGCGGCGCTCGGTTTGCCGCTGAGCACGGAATACGCCGCGCAGGCGCATTTCCGGCTGGGAATGATCGCCGCGATGAGCGGCGACTTCACCAAAGCTCGCGACGAACTGACCGAGGCCTTGCAATTGAAGCCCGCCTTCCCGGAGGCGCGCGAGAATCTTGCGCGCGTGATCACACAGTTGGGCAGCCGGTGAGTGAGCCCACCTTCTCCAATGGGGCGTGATACAAGAGGCTTCGTCACGTCACTATCACCCCAGGTACGCCACCAGTCGTGGTGTATACTCCATAAAGGAAAGGCGTTGATTTTATGACGATTCACACTGGGTTCCTGGTTTTCGCGGCTGCCGCGTGCATTTGGCCCGTACAGGGGCAGGACCCGCCGAAAGCCGCCGCCGAAAAGCCGGAGACGAAAGCACCGAGCGCCAGGGAAATGTTCTTTTCGCGGCAAATGCCGTACGGCATCCAGAACGAAAAACCAACTCCCGCCCGGTCTGCAAATCGGTCTACGGGAGCCACTGTAAAGCCCAAGCCGACGCCTACGGCCCCGGTCGTTTCCGAGGACGCGGCCGTAACCAGCCATGCCACCCAGGGATCGCCACAACCGGATCATGCCGCACAGATCGTTCCCGTCGCCTATAGCCCTGGCGTTCCGCTGGGATTGCGCTACACCCTACGAAAAAGAGATGGCGACCAGACCACCGACGTTTCCGCCGACACCGAATTCCATACCGGAGATCACATCCAACTCAACGTCGAAGTCAACGACACCGGCTATCTTTACATCGTCAGCCAGGGCACCAGCGAGACGTGGACTGCCCTTTTTCCATCCCCCAAAATCGAAAACGGCGACAATCGCGTGCAACGCGGGCACGTGTACACGGTGCCGCCCGGATATGTAATCGGCTTCAGCGGCAAACCGGGCCCGGAGAAGCTGTTCGTGATTTTCTCGCGCCAGCCGGTGGAGGAAATCGACACCTTGATCTACTCGTTGAAGGGCGGAGCTAAGATCCCAACCGCGGCGCCCGAACGGGAAAGGCCGGCTAACCAAGTGCTCGAAGCCAGTGCCAGACCGATCCAGGATACCGAGATCGCCAGGATGCGGGCGGCATACAGCCGCGATTTGATTATCGAAAAGGGAGATCAGGAAGACGACAAACCGGCCGCCCAATCGCAGGGTAGTTCGCATCAGGATAAATCCGTCTATGTAATCAACCCGAATGGCAGCATGGAGACCCGCGTGGTCGCCGACATCACGCTGCAGCACAAATAGGAACCCGACATGCGATCTTGCCTGGGATTCCTGTTGATGCTCGCGGCGGCGCCGGGCATATCGCAGACACAGTCGGCCGCGCCCGCCGGGCATCGCATGGAGGTCACCGTGGAGCGCCTGGACCACGGCGTCTGGAAACTGGTGGATCCCGGGCTGGTGTTCGACCGCAGCGATAGGGTGCGCTTCCGCTATCGGGCGAACTTCGCCGGCTACCTTTACGTCGTGAATCGCAGCACCTCCGGCAAGGTGGAGCAATTGTTTCCGCGCGAGGAGACCGGGCAGGATAATCGCATTGCCGCCGGAAAGCAGTACACCATTCCCTCGACCGATGCTATCTTTCGCATTGCCGGGCCGGCCGGGCACGAGTTGATCTATTGGCTCGCCAGCCCCGTCGAACTGGGCAACGGCGCCGGCAAGCTTGCGCCGGAAACGGTGTTGCCGCCCTTGTCGAAACCGCAGGGCGAACTGATTCCGCGCTGCGACGATGCCATTTTCCGCGCGCGCGGGGATTGCGTGGACAGTACCGCCGGGCCGCGTGGCATCACGCCGGACGAACCGCTGCCGCGGGGCCTGACCAGCGCCGGCGCCGCGACTTCCCGTGATCTGCTCTTCCTGCGCAAAGATAACGCCACCGTGGTGTCTTCCCCGGTCCCTCTGACCGGACCGGTTGTCTACGAGTTCAGGCTCGCGCACAAGTGATGGCTATGTCCTACCGACTCATTTTTTTGTGCGTGGCTCTGCTGGCGCCGGTTGGCGCTCAGCAGCAGCCTACGCAGCAGAAGCGCGATTTGGATATCGAGTTGGATCGGCCCACGCCGGCTAAGTCCGCGACTACTGCTTCCGGCGCCGTGACGATCCCGCGCAGCTACGCGCTAGTGGTCGGAATCGCCGATTATCAGGACCCCAACGTCCCCAAACTGCACTACTCCGAGCGCGATGCGCAAAGCATGTTCGACGTGCTGATCAGTCCCGAGGGCGGCAATTACCATCGCGAAAACGTCCACCTGCTGATCGGCCCTAAAGCCACGCTGGCAAACCTCCGCAATGAACTGGAACAGTGGCTGCCCGGAAAAGCCAAAGACGGCGACCGCGTGCTCATTTATTTTGCGGGGCACGCTTTCCTTGCTGAAACCGACGGCTATCTGGCCCCCTACGACATCGATCTGCATCGCATGAAGAGCACCGGGCTGGCCATGCGCGAACTGAGCAAGGCGGTCGGCGAAATCCACGCCAAAGATAAGATCCTGCTGACCGATTCGTGTCACAGCGGCGCCATTCGCCCGCAGGATTTGCAGGACATCAACCATGATCTGATTCAACTGGACAAATCGCTGTTTTCTCTCACCGCCAGCCGCGACCGCGAGGTTTCCTATGAGAGCGCCGGCTGGGGCGGCGGACACGGTATCTTTACTTACTATGTGGTGGAAGGGCTGCAAGGGGAAGCGGACGAGAACGGCGACGGAATCGTCACCGCGGACGAACTGCAGGACTATGTGCGCCGGACGGTGCGCGAGGCCACCAGCGGAAGGCCTGGATTGACGCCGCAGAACCCCACCGTGGGGCAAGCCAGCTACGACCCCGGTATGCTCCTGGCCTATGTTCCCAGCCGGGCTAAGCCCGGAGTCCCGCCGCCGGCGAAAGAAGGCGCGTTGATCTTTGAGTCGAATATGGACGGCGTGGAAGTGTTTCTGGACGGCAAGTCGGTCGGCGTAGTGAATAAGGGAAAGACGCTTCCGCTGCCCGGCCTGGCGCCGGGAACCCATACCGTCCAGGGCGTCAAGATGGGCTACGAACCCGACGGCCCGCGGGAAGAAACCGTCTATCCCGGCCGCGACACTACCGTCAGCATCAAGATCATGATCGCGCGGCGGCGCAATCATGCGGCGGTCGATTCGCTCGACAAGGGCATGGGGTTCTACAAGAAGGGTTTCGAGGAAAACTATAAGAAAGCCGTAGTGGATTTTCAGAAGGCCCTGGATCTGGATCCCGACTACAGCCAGGCAGCTCTATACCTGGCGCGCGCTTACAATGCCCTGTTCGATGAGGCAAACGCAGAGAAGTACTTTCGCAGAGCCATCGCCATCGATCCGGATTATCTGGAGGCCCACGCCAGCTTTGGTGGGATGCTGCTGGATAAAGGGAATACGGATGAAGCCATCCGTCAATTCGAGACCGTGATTGAGCGGGATCCCAATAACGTGCTGGCGCTGACCAACCTGGCGCAGGCGTACCGCATGAAAGAACTGTACGCGGATTCGATCGAATCCGCCCGCAAAGCGGTCAAGTTGGGGCCGGAACTGGCAGAGCCGCATCTCTGGATGGCCGACAGCCTGCGCCTGAGCAGCCAGTTTGCGCCCTCCATACCGGAGTACGATAGCTACCTGCGCCTCAGTAACTTCGACAGCAAGCTGGCGGGACAGTTGAATTATTATGTGCTCGGCTTCCTGGTCGGCATGGGCAGAAAGAAGCGTGCCGCGCAGCAGGATATCTGGAAGGATCTGCGCAGCCTCACTTATTACGGGATGTGCGACAGCGAGAGCAAGCTGAAGCACTACGATCTGGCGATCGAAGACTGCCAGAAAGCGCTGACTTACGACCCGCACGATCCTTACGCGCATTACAGCCTGGCGCTGGCCTTCCTCCACCAGGGCAAGAATAAAGCCGATTGCGGGATGCTGGCGGCCGCGCTGCCGCATTTCCGCACCATGCTGCAAATCGATCCGGATCTGCAGGAGGCGGCATTTGCCCGCCAGAATATCCAGGCCATCGAAACCTATCTGCCGCAGTGCCCGTAGGCTCAACCGGGCCGTCTTTTATAATCCGATTTATGACGCGCACATCATGGCGTGATTGTGTGTTACAACACTAGCCAGTAGTTAACTCGATTGTAAGAAGGACCCTGATTTGGCTATTCTGAGATTGGGTTAAAGGTTCGTTTCAGCAAGTCCGATGCCTGCGAAAGACCTCTTAAAGCAGAGGGACCTCAAGTTCCGGCTGCTGTTCGAAAGCAACCCGCTGCCCATGTGGGTATTCGACCAGGAGACTCTGCACTTCCTGGAAGCGAACCACGCCGCCGTGGCCCATTACGGCTATAGTCACGAAGAATTCCTCACGATGACCCTCGCCGACCTGCGGCCTCCCGAGGATGTCCCACGCCTGAAAGACTCGGTTGCCACGGCAAATGGCTTGGCCTTGTCGGGCCAATGGCGTCATCGCCTGAAAGACGGCCGCCTGATCGATGTGGAAGTCGCCTCGCACACAATTTCATACGGTGACCGCCCCGCCGTGCTCTCGGTGCTGCAAGATATTACGCAGCGCAAGCAGCTCGAGGAACAACTTCGCCAATCGGCCAAGATGGAAGCCGTCGGCCTGCTGGCCGGCGGTATTGCGCACGACTTCAACAACCTGCTCACCATCATCAACGGATATAGCCATATCCTGCTCAACTCCCTGCCGGAGGCGGACCCGAATCATAGCGCCGTGGAGCAGATCATGAAAGCCGGCGAGCGCGCCGCGGCCCTCACGCGTCAGTTGCTGGCCTACAGCCGCAGGCAGGTGCTGCAGCCTAAGCTCTTGAACCTGGATCTCCTGCTCGCCGGCATGGAGCCCATGCTCCGGCGGTTGATTGGCGAGGATATCGAACTGCGCTTTTCGCCCAGCCGTGAGATCGGACAGGTAAATGCGGATCCCGGCCAGATAGAGCAAGTAGTGATGAATCTGGCGGTGAACGCACGCGACGCCATGCCGCGCGGTGGCATCCTGACCATCGAAACCTGCAACGTCGAACTGGACGAGCGATTTCTTCCCAAACATATCGTGGTGCAGCCGGGCAAGTTTGTGTCGCTCGTGGTCAGCGATAACGGTTCGGGAATGGATGCCGAGACACGCGCGCACCTGTTCGAGCCATTCTTTACCACCAAGGCGCAGGGCCAGGGCACTGGGCTCGGGATGGCCACCGTGTTCAGGATTGTTAAGCAGAGCGGCGGCGGTATGGAGGTCTACAGCGAACCGGGCAAAGGCACCTCCGTCAAGGTGTATCTGCCGCGCATCGACCAGCCGGCCCAGCCGGAGACAGAGTCGCCCTTAGCAGCCGTCATGCGGGGTTCCGAGACCATCCTTCTGGTTGAGGACGAGGAACAGGTGCGCAACCTGGTGCGCGAAACGCTGCGGCGGGAAGGTTACAAGGTCCTCGATGCGCCGGGCGCGGCGGAAGCCAGGCGCATCGCCGCTGCGCACAAAGGTCCCATCCATTTGTTGATCGCCGATGTGGTGATGCCCAGGGAAGGCGGGCGCGAGTTGGCCGCCAGTCTGGCCTCGCGGCGTCCGAACCTGAAGGTGCTATTTATGTCCGGTTACACCGATCAGGCGATCGTCAACAGCAGCCTGCTCACCGTAGAATCGGCCTTCATCCAGAAGCCCTTTACGCCGGCGGCCCTCTCCAGAAAAGTGCGGGATATTCTGGGCACCAATGGCGAGACCAGCCATCGAGCGCGCGGCTAATCCTGGAGGGCGGCCAATCCTGGCCGCAGCCGCCTTTTAGGCGGCTACCATCCGGTGTTCATAGGTCGTGCTACCTGCCGGCCGCCAGGCGGTCGGCGAGGAGTGGCGGAAGGCCCGCGCGCCGGATTTTATCCTGTGCTTTCCGCACATCGTAAGGCAGGCGGTAATAAATCAGGAAACTCTCTTCGGGGTTGTACAACACGTACGCCGCCCGTGGATCGCCATCGCGCGGCTGGCCCACCGAACCGGGATTGATCATATACACACACTCCGCCTGCAATTCCAGCATCGCGCGCTCCTCAGACAGCGGTGTCTTGCCGATCGTCTCTATGCGTGCGTGATTCAAGATGAAGCCGCCTTGCAGGTGGGTGTGTCCGAAAAACGTGAGCGGGGTCTCCAGGTAGCCGAAGACCAACCCCGCATCGGTCGCTCCTAAAATGTATTCGTCCTCGTCGAGCGGCGAGCCGTGCACCATCTGAAATCCATCGAACGGCACTGGACCTTTGGGCAGATTGCGGATGTAGTCGGCATTTTCGGCCGTTAGCTCTTGCTGCGTCCACAGCGCCGCGGCGCGGGCCACCGGATTGAACCATTCCAAATCGTCTAGTCCCACGGAAGCCTTGTCGTGGTTCCCGCGCACCACGGCTGCCACATGCGCCCGTACCCACTCGGTCACCGCATTGGGATCCGCGCCGTAACCGATCAGGTCGCCCAGGCACAGCACCTGGTCGTACTTGCCCGCGGCGTGCTCCAGCACCGCCGACAGGCCTTCCCAATTGGCGTGTATGTCACTCAGAATCAGGTATCGCACGCCTGGACTTATGCCTTCCTCAAGCGCAGCAGCGCAATTTCCGGAGGTGCGCCGAAACGCACGGGCACCCCGATCGTGCCGATTCCCCGCGTGACGTATTCCGCCGCCGCGCCGCGCCGGTACAATCCGTAAACATAGGGCGTAAAGAATCGCGCGGCGTTGATCGATTGGTGCAGAATCTCTACCGTCACCTGCCCTCCGTGTGTGTGGCCGGCCAGCGTCAAGTCGAATCCTTTCTCGGCCGCTACCGGAAACACGTCCGGATTGTGCGACAGCAGCACATTGTAAGCCCCCGGCAGCACCAGGCGCTCGGCGCCCCGCAGATAGGCTTGCCCGGACCGCTGATAGTCCACTCCGGCTACATTCAACAGCGCGCCGCCGAAATGTAATGGCTGGGCGCGATGGCGTAGAAACGGAATGCCCAGCCGCGCGCCTTCCCGCTCCGTTAGTTTCTCGACCCGGGCATAATCCTCGTGATTGCCCATGCAGGCGAGCACGCCCGCGTCCGCCCGCAGACGCGCGATCTGCCGCAGACAAGCCTCCAGTGGATCGCCGCCTTGCGTGATCAGATCGCCGGTTACCAGCGCTAAATGCGGGCGTAACTCGTTGGCGCTATCGATCACGCGTGCCAGTTCCTTCTCGCTCAGGAAGGCGCTCAGATGGATGTCGCTCAAGTGCAGCAGGCGCAGCCCGTCCAGCCCATCGGGGAGATTGGGGACCCGGATGTCCACTTCGCGCACCTGGAAATCCAGGCGCTCGACGAGCGCGCCATATCCGACCACGGCAAAGGGCGCCGCCAGCAGTGCGCCGCCCGCGGTGTTGATCAGGAGGCGGCGCGCGGGATCGAATTCCGGTCCCCAGATTCGCCCGGCTAGCGCGCGCATGGCGCGGTAGGCCAGATATCCCGCGCTGGAGCCGAAGAGCCAGATCTGCGACACGCCACCGGCGATTTGGGACGGTCTTGCCGGCAGCCTGTACCAGCTAGCCAGGAAGGAGAAACTCAACACCAGTGCCGCGCCCAGGAGGGTGTAGAAAATCATTAACGCCCAGCGGACGGCCAGCGCGCGGCGCGGCCTGAGACGGCGTTCGGCCAAAGCCAGAACCTGCCGGCTCATGTTCCACTGCGCAAGGATGACGATGAAAATCGCTAACAGATCGAAAGGAGTGCGCAAAAGAAGCTTTCCCTGCTATTTCATTCTAACCGAGATACCCACCACGCATGGGTCAGGATAGCGGCGGCAGCCATGGCCGCGGTTTCCGCGCGCAGGATCAGCGGTCCGAGGGAGACAGCGGTCCAGCCGGCGGCGTGAGCGGCAGACCGCTCAGCGTCGGTCCACCCGCCTTCCGGCCCCGTCAGCAGCGCGATGGAATCCGGACTTCCGCGGTCCCGCGGCGGCGGAATGGCGGACATCAGCGGGGGTGCGCCCGGTTTCTCGTCGAGGAAATAGCGCAACCCGCTCGTCTGCGCGAGGACTGCGGCGAAGTCCATCGGTTCGCCGATTTCTGGAACGCCCACACGGCGCGCCTGCTGGCTGCTTTCGTGCGCGATGCGCCGCCAGCGCACGGCCCGCTTGCGCGCGGCTTCCGCGAGTCCCTTCTCGCTGCGTGCCGAATTCACGGGAACGATGGCGGCGGCGCCGAGCTCCGTCGCTTTCTCGACCAGCCATTCGAAGCGGTCGAACTTAATGAGCGCGGTGTATAGAGTCAGGCGCACGGACGGCGGCGGCGAGTCGATCGCCTCGATGACCCGGAAGACTACGCGATCTTTTTCGACGGCGGAAATCTCGGCCAGATAAGCCGCCTCGCCATCTGCGATCTCGTATTGCTGGCCTGCTTCGGCACGCAGCACGCGCGCAAGATGCCGGGCATCTTCGCCGCGCAGTTCGGCGGTATTGTCTCGGATGTGTTCGACCAGGAAGCGGCGGCGGGCCATCTGACGATGTTCGCACGGCGGCGCTCGCGTGTACGGCATGTGCCCGCGAGTCACACCTGTGCCAACTCCGCCTTGTTGTACGTATGCTCCGCATTGTTTAGAATGGACTTTTGCTCAATCTGCGATCTGGCTTAGCCTTGGTGAAACTGTTTCCCGGAAATCTACGTCTCCGTAACAGCGCAGAGTGGAAAGGTATGTTTTCATGATTTGTTACAGGCGCGCCTGCCTGTCGATTGCTCTACTTAGCGTCTGCGCCGTTGTCGCTTCCACCGCGTGGGCCCAGAATCCGCCTGCGCCGCAGCAGCCTCCGCCGCAAGCTCCGGCCACACAGGAGAAGAAACCACAGAATCCTTTCGAGACCGTGCCTGAAACGGCCCAGCCGGAGCAGGGCAAGCCGCAACAACCTACCCTCGAAGCTCCCAAGCCCGCCGAGCAACCCAAAGTTCAGCCTGCGGGAAAGCCTATCGAGGCAATCGTATTCACGGGCGCCCGCCGCGTGCCGCAAGATACTCTGCGCGCCCTGATCAGCACCAAGAAAGGCGATATCTACAACGAAGACGACCTGCACCGCGATTTCATGTCGCTGTGGAACAGCGGGCGCTTCGACGATATCCGCATGGAAACCGAGCCGGGCACGGCCGGCGGTATCATCGTGCGATTCGTGGTCACGGAACGGCGCGTGGTGCGCTCCATCAAATACGAGAACATCAAATCGCTGACGGTATCTGAGATCCTGGATCGCTTCAAGGAGCGTAAAGTCGGCCTGTCGGTTGAATCGCAGTACGATCCCAACAAGGTCCAGCGCGCCGCCGTAGTCATTAAGGAATACCTGGCCGAGCGCGGCCGCCAATTCGCCACGGTTGAGCCGGAAGTACACCAGATCCCGCCCTCTTCGCTCGAAATCGTTTTCAACGTGGACGAAGGTCCCAAGGTCAAGGTTGGCAAGATCACTATCGTGGGCAACCAGGCTTTCAGCCAGCGCGATGTGATCCGCGCCATGAAGAACACGCACGACTACGGCATCCCGCACTCCATCCTGTTTGAAAACATCTTTGCGCGCACTTACGATTCAACGAAGCTCGAAGACGATAAAGAGCGTATCCGCGATGCGTATCAGTCGAAGGGATATTTCACGGCCCGGGTACTCGACCAGAAGACGCAAATTGTGGATACCGGCGGGCATGGCTTCCGCATTCCGCTGTTGCGCGAGAACACTCCCGGGAAGGCCGTCAACATTACGCTTCCCGTCGAGGAAGGCCGCTTGTATCGCCTGAACAAGATCACGTTCGTCGGCGTGAAGCTCTTCCGCACGCCGGAAACGCTGATGCGTCCGTTGTTCAGCATGGGCCAAGGCGATGCGTTCTCCACGGCCAAGCTCCGCAAGGGCCTCGAAAACTTACGCAAGCTTTACGGCGAATTCGGCTACATCGATTTCGTGCCCGAGCCGAATTTCGATATCATCCCCAACACGGATAAGATCGACCTTACCCTGACGGCCGACGAGGGCAAACAGTTCTTCGTGCGCCGCATCGACTTCTCCGGCAATGCCACCACGCGCGACAAGGTCATTCGCCGCGAGATCCTCCTGGACGAAGGCGACATCTTCAACAATCGTCTCTGGGAGCTGAGCATCCTGCGCTTGAACCAGTTGGGCTACTTCGAAGCCTTGAAGGCCGAGGATTCCGCGGACATCAAGCGCAACACGCAGACCAGCACGGTGGATATCACGCTCAAGGTGAAAGAGCGCGGCAAGAATACCATCGGGCTGAATGGCGGCGTATCGGGAATCGCCGGCAGCTTCGTGGGGCTCAATTACGCCACCAACAACTTCCTGGGATTGGGCGAGACACTTTCCATCAACTCTCAGTTGGGTACCCGCATGCGCAGCGTTTCAACGGGATTCACGGAACCTTACTTCCTGGATCGTCCGCTGCAGATCGGCGTGGAAGCGCACCTCACCCGGTTCGACTACAATCAGGGCCGCGAGGCATCCATCCTGGCCGGCCAGAACCTGATTCCGCTGTTCAATGCCCTGGGCTCGCAAAACCTGTTGAATTACATCCAGACCGGCCACGGCTTCTCGGTTTCGATGAGTTATCCGCTGCGGCGCAGCTTTTCCCGTGTCGGAGTCACTTATGGTTACGACATTTCCGACGTGAAGACGGAAACCACCGCCGCGACATCGTATTTCGATTACATCAATTTCAACGGGATTGTCGGCCCGAACGCCCTTTCGGGCATCCGCACCAGCCGCATCGTACCGTCCTTCAGCTACAACACGGTCAACCATCCGATCAATCCGACCGGCGGCAAGAGCTTGTTCATCTCCACCACCTTCGCCGGCAGCTTCCTCGGAGGCAACGTCAACACCATTCAGCCGGTTATCGAAGGCAAATACTTCAAGCCCGCGCCATGGCATAAGCAGCACATCCTGGCTTTCCATCTCCTCGCTTCGATGATCACCGGTTATGGTGGCAAGGAGATTCCGCCCTTCTCGCGTACTTATATCGGCGGCGAACAGGACGTTCGCGGGTTCCAGATCTGGGGCATCAGTCCCATCGCGTTTATCCCCAGCGAAGCCACCGTAAACGTACTGAACAACGACGGCTCGCAGCGCACCCAGCTCATCGGCGGCGTGGCCACCAACGTGAGCATGAACATCCCGATCTATCAGCTCGCCTTCCCCGGTGGCGACTCGCACGCGGTCGGGAATTTCGAGTACCGCATCCCGATTTTTGGGCCCGTGGTGCTGGCGATTTTCACCGATGTCGGCATCGATAGAATCCTGCGTCCGGGCCAGTTGAACATGGATCCCTCGCGCATCGCCTATTTGAACGATGCCTATCCGACCGCCGGTTTTCAGGGCAAAGCGCTGGTGTATCCGGGCACGCAGGCCCCGCGCATGTCCAACGGTCTGGAGTTGCAGGTGCTCCTGCCGGTGGTGCAAGCGCCATTTCGCGTTTATTGGGCATACAATCCGCTGCTGGTCCGGGAATACCTGCAGCCGCCCATCGTGGCGGACCGCTCGATCTTCCCCAACCAGGCGACGTTCCTCAATGCCGTGGCCTCTTTCGGCAACGCCTACCCGTTCCTCGAGCAACACGATCTGTTCCGTTTTACGATCGGCCGGACGTTCTGACGGCGCAAGGCGGTTGCAATATGTTAGTATCGAAACAAATTCAAGGAGTTTCAGCTTGACGAAGAATTGTGTTTTCTTGCCCGCCATCGTTTTGGGCGCGGCCGCGCTGGCCCAGGCTCAGACCGCGGCGGCTCCCCAGACCAAGGTCGGGATTATTCACATCCAGAACGCCATCATCAGCACTAAGGATGGACAGAAGGCGGCCGCTGACCTGACCGCGCGATTTGCGCCGAGAAAAGGTGAGCTGGAGAAGAAGCAAAGCAACATCGCCCAACTGCAGGATCAACTGCGCAAGGGCAGCAACACCATGAGCGACGACGCCAAGAATAAGCTCATGCGCGAAATCGATCAGGACACCAAGTCGCTGAATCGCGAAACCGAGGATGCCCAGGCGGATCTCGATCAGGAACAGAACAAGATCATGCAGGAGCTGGGGCAGCGCATCATGGCGGTGATCGACAAATATGCCAAGGATAATGGCTATGCGCTGATCCTGGACGTGAGTTCGCAGCAAACACCTGTCTTGTACGCCACCAATAGCATCGATATCACGCAGGACATCATCGCCCTATACGATAAGAACGCACCGTCGGCTTCCAACACGGCGAAGCCCGCTGCCGCACCGCCGGCTGCCGCCAAGCCGGCCGCCGCGCCGCCTAAGCCGTAGATCTGGCGCGGTTCGCCGGCTGGTGGTAATCTGGAGCAGAGGGTGCCATGAAATTCTTCGGCGCAGCTTTCGTCGCGATTCTAGCGGTCGGACCGCTCTCCGCGCAATACTGGTCCGTCGGTGGTTTCGGCAACGTCGCGTTTCCAGGATTGGGACACGCCCCCGCGGGAGGCAATCCGTGGGGCAACGTGGTTTCTCCGGCTCTTCCGCAAGGCGCCGCCGCGGCTTCGGCGGGCTTCGTGACGGCTAATCGGTACGGCAGCCTGGTTACCGGCTTTCGCTCTTCGGGTGGCGCGGGCCGCGGTTCCCGCCGGGGCACCGGCGGCATTTATGCGTACCCTGTCTTCGTGGGCGGCTATGGATATGGCTATGGCAGCGGGAACGCGCAGCCGGATCAGCCGGCGGCCGACGCGGGTGTGAATCCGCAGGCGCCGCCACCGGTCGTGATTAACCAGTACTTCGGCGCACCGCCCGCCGACCAGGGCTCCCAGGGACCGCCCGCCGAAGGCGCCGCGCCAAACTTCCATTACTATCAAGCCCCGTCGAACGACGATACCGCCCCCAGCGATAATCCGTACTACCTGATCGCTTTCAAAGACCACACCGTTTACTCGGCGGTAGCGTTTTACACCGAAGGCGACACCCTGCACTATTTCACTTCGGGCAACGTCCATAATCAGGCGTCGCTGTCGCTGGTGGACCGCCAGTTGACCGAGCAGTTGAATCGCGCGCACAACGTGGACTTGCATCTGCCGAACTAGTATCCTGAATTCGTTTTGGCCAGTCGATCCACAAAGGCCACATCGCCTTCCAGGAAATCGAAACCGGGAAGCTCAGCGGGGGCAACCCAGCGCAGGTCTTCGAAGATGAGATTGCGCGGCTCGCTATCGAAATCGGTCACCTCATAAAAAATCAACAGGATGGGGCTTCTGCCGGGGTAGCTGAACTCATAGCGCTCTACCTCGTTGCCGATGCGCGCATCTAAAGCCAATTCCTCCTGCAGCTCGCGGCGCAAGGCCTGGGGCGGCGTTTCATCGGGTTCCACTTTGCCGCCAGGGAACTCCCATTTCAATGCATGCGCTTTCGCCGCCGCGCTTCTACGGCAAATCAGGATGGCGCCGGCGCGCCGGATGATGGCCGCTACCACCGTGGTCAAGTCAGGCTAGCTCCAGCGCCTTGAAGCGCTCTAACTCAGCCGCCGGCATTTCAGGGAGCTTGTCGATCCGCTGCCGGAACCACGCCCACGGAATGTGGAAGAGTTGCACGCTCGGTTGGAACTTGGAACTGTCCTGGATGAAGCAGCTATGCGTGCACCAGCAATTCGCCCCCGGGATGGTTTGCACTTCGGCGCGCATGGCCTGCGACGACAAGGCGCGCCGCACATCGTAATCGAAGTCGGCCAGATTGCCTATGATGCCGCGCATCTCGCAGGCGCGGAACCGGCCGTTGTGGTCGATCACGATCGAGGTTTCGCCGGCCGTGCAGGGCATCGGCCACTTCTTCGGCGATTCCAGGCATTGCTCGTGCAGGTCGAAGTGGAAACGCAGGTTGCCCAGGTAATACATCTTGGCGAAGTGCCGCACGCCGGGCGGCAGGTGCGCGAAAAGCTTGCCGGCATAGTGGCGATGTAAGGGCATCAGGCGGCGATGCAGAGACGCCACGCCCGTCTGGGTGAGTTGCTTCAGGCTGGGATCGGGTGCCGCGCCGCGCACCACCTCGAAGTATTGTCCGTCGATGCGGGTATTCTCCATCAGGTGCAAGCCCAGTTGCACAATCTCGTTGTAGTTCTCGCGCGTGATCACCGTCAGCACGTTGCGCCGCAGGCGTCCGACTCCGCCATAGCGGCGCTCGGCTTCTTCCATGGTGGCCAATGTTCGCACGAAGTTATTCGGGACGCCGCGAATGGAATCGTGAGTGTTGGCCAGGCCGTCGAGCGAAAAGTTCAGATCGATGGACACGTCCGGACACAGTTCCAGCATGCGGTCCATCGTGCGGAAAATCTTCTCCGGCAGCAGGCCGTTGGTAGGCAGATTGATATTGCGGACTCCATTGCGGCGGACGAACATGGCCACGATTTCCGCAAGATCCTCGCGCAGGAACGGCTCGCCGCCCGATAGCCAGAGCTTGCGGAAGGGCGGGGCAGTGGCCGAGATCCGTTCGATTTGAGGCGTCGTGAGATCGTCAAGGCTGTTCAGTTTGTCAAAATAGAAACAGGTGCGGCAGAGCGAATTGCAGTGCGATGTGACAAAGAGGAACAGCGAGTTGAATTCCCGCGGACGCACGCGTTCCTTCAGGATCGGGAAATACTGCCGCATGAGAATCATTGCAACACAGATGGCAGCACGGATGGAAGCGTAAATGTACTCGGCACGGTTACTCGATCACTTCCAGAACCCCCGCAACGTCGGTGAACTGCCGCCTCCTGCGCTGACGGTTGAAGTGTCGAATCCGATCTGCGGCGACATCCTGCGCCTGTCGGTTGAATTTGTGGACGGGCGCGTCGCCGGAGCCCGCTACAAGACGCGCGGCTGTACGGCGTCCATCGCGGCGGGCTCCGCCTTGACGGAGTGGTTGATTGGCAAGACGATGCCCGAGATCGCCGCCCTGCGCCCAGCCGATATCGAGGAAGCCGTCGGCGGCCTGCAGGCGGAATCGAAGCACGCGGCCGTGCTTGCAGTGGATGTCGTCCGGGCCCTATTACGCAAGGGCGACACTGAGCCCTAACCCGCTATAGCTTCTCGATGTCGATGCCTGCGTCCCAGGTTTCGGTAGAGCGCAGCAGATCGTCCCAGGCCGCTTCCTTGCCCGTATAGGCGGCGGTGCGTCCCAGCATGGCCGACAGCGCCGACTCCGCGCCTAATGCGGCCTGGTTGTGGAATTTGCCGCTGACGATGCTCTGGATAAAATCGGCGTGTTTTTGCGCGTCGGCTTGTGCCAGGTTATCGGAGAAATCGCCGGTCAGTGAGAATTCGCCGTGCGGGCGGGTGGCCGGCTTTTCGCTGCCGGTCCAGACCCAGGGCTCGTCGCCCGCGATCTGCAAGGGTCCGGAATAGGGCGATTGTGAGCTGCCGCGCGTTCCGAAAAATCGTTCGCTAGCTTCGAATGGCGATTTTCCGAACTGGCATGAGCTGAAGCTGACATGCACGTCGCCGGGATAGTAGAAGACCACATCGAAGTGCGACCAGTTATCGCCCGGCGATTCCGTACGGCCTTTGCGCCCGCCCGTGCCGATGGCTTTCACGGGATGCGACTGCAGCACCCAGTTGCAAATATCTACCACGTGAATGTTCTGTTCGACAATGATATCGCCCGACAGAACGCGGTCGTGCAGCCAGTGGCGCAGGCGCAGTTCGGTGGGCGAGGCCGCCGGGTAATCCGGCATTTTCAAGAACGGGCAATAATAGTGGGCCTCGCCGCAAGTAATCTCGCCGAGCGCGCCCGCATGAATGCGGCGCACTAACTCCACAAACGGCGGCGCTTTTCGGATCTGGAATCCCACGTCCAGGCTGACGCGGCCCTCCGCCTGTTTGCCGGTTTCGATGGCGCGCAGGGCTCCGGGCACGTCGACACCCACGGGCTTTTCGCAATAAACATGCTTGCCTGCCGCCACCGCGGCCGCCAGGTGACGGGGATGGAAGTAGGGCGGCGTGGCGATGACCACCGCATCCACCTCGGCCGAGTTGAGAATCTGCTCGGCGGCGTGCGGGCCGTGAAACATCTGTGCGGCCGCGACACCCGCGTGATGCTGCTGGTTGGCCACCTCGTCAAAATGCTTCTTGGCGCTGGCCAGGCGGTCTTCGAATAGGTCGGCGAGCGCCACGATGCGCGCCGGTCCGTTGATGGCGATACTGGTGGCGTTGACGGTGCCGCGTCCGCCGCAGCCGAGAAGGCCTACGCGCACCGCCGAGTTGGCTTGCGATCCACGCACGGATTGTGGCTTCACGAACATGAAGCCGGCGGCGCCGGCCGTGGCGAGAAAGGCCCGCCGGTCAGGTTTGAGGTTATCGGTCATAGTAAGTTTTCCAGGTACGCTTTCGAAGCGCGTATATCGTCGGCCTGCTTCGCTCCGGAGATTTCGCGCTCGATCGTCAAAGGGCCGCGGTAGCCGGCTTCCTTCAACCGCTTGATGAAGGCCGGGAAGTTCACTTTACCCTGGCCAATGGGAACTTCGCGTCCCAACTCGCGCGGGCCGGTGGGATACAGTCCGTCCTTGGCGTGGACTCCCTGCACGAGCGGGCCGAGGATATCGAGGGCGTCCACCGGATTGGCCTTGCCGTAGAGAATCAGGTTGGCGGCATCGAAATTCACGCCCACGTTGTCGAGGCCCACGTCGTGGATCGCGCGGTAGAGCGTGATGGGCGTCTCCTGGCCCGTCTCGCAGCGGAAATTCTGGCCATTGCTCCGGCAGTAAGAGGCTACTGCGCGGATGGCTTCGACGGCCTCTTTATACAGAGGATCGTTCGGATTCTCGGGGATGAATCCGCAGTGGGTCTGGACGGCCGGAACGCCGCACTGTTTGGCGAAATCGGAAGTCTTCTTGATCTGGGCAATGCGCGCCTCGCGGGACTCGCGCGGCACCAGGCCGATGGTCAGCGGACCCCGGTAGAAATCGTAGATCTCGGGACCGGGGCCGCCCGAGACCAGCGAAGTGGCCTCGATCTTGTATTGATCGAGGGCGGCGCGCAGGCGCGCGGCCATGCCGGGGTCGAACGCGCTCACGCCCACCTGGCATGTGGGGAAACCAAAGCTATGGACCTTGCGGATGGCGGTCTCGGGATCGCTGCCGGCGGAGACGATGAGACCGAGCTGCAGGGCAGGGCGGGATGCGGGCGTCTGCGATTTAACCGGCAGCGCAGCCGCGGCAGCGAGCGACACGAAAGTTCTGCGGGTGGGCATGAAGGTATTTAAGCACCATTTACGGCCAGACAGCCCTCGTTTGAGGTCTTGCCCGTTTGATAAACTGGCCGAAGTTTCTTTCGTAAGGAGGTCGTTATGGCCGGCACCGCGGAAACGCTGGGCATTGAGCATGTGTTCGTTTTGATGCTGGAGAACCGTTCCTTCGATCATATGTTGGGATTCTCCAGGATTACCGGCTCGGACGCCGTAACCGGCGCGGCCGCCCAAATCGACGGACTGAGCGGCGTGGAATCGAATAGCCTGAACGGCCAGACTTATACGGTCTCGCCCGGCGCCGACTACCGCATGCCCACCGATCCCGACCACGAGTTCACCGACGTGCTGCACCAGCTCTGCGGACCGGCTGCAACGTATCCATCGGGCGGGCTCTATCCAACGGTCGACGACAGCGGGTTTGTGGCGTCCTACGCCGGGAGCGGCGGCAGCAGTCCCTGCGAAATTCTGAAGTGCTATCGGCCGGACCAGCTTCCGGTGCTGAACGCCTTGGCCGGCGAGTTCGTGGTTTGCGACAACTGGCATGCCTCCATGCCCGGTCCCACCTGGCCGAACCGCATGTTCATCCACGCGGCATCGTCCGGTGGACTGGACCACAGCCCGCGGACCGATGAAATCGTTGCATGGGAAACGATAGACGGAGTTTTCTTCCAGAACGGGACGATTTTCGATCGGCTGGAACAAAACGGGATCACGCGGCGCATCTATGGTGGGGACGATTTCCCCATGGTGGCCGCGCTCAAGGGCATTCATCTGGACGACATCCGGCACTACAGCCTGTTTGCAGGCGACCTGGCGCAGCCCGGCTATGCGGATCGTTACATCTTTATCGAGCCCAGCTACGATGTTTTGAACGACTATAAGGCGGGTTCGTCGCAACATCCGCTGGGCGATGTCACCGTGGGCGAAGCCCTGATCAAGGCAACCTACGAAGCAATTCGCAACTCGCCGGCTTGGCCGGGCAGTCTCTTGATCGTCGTGTGGGACGAGCATGGCGGTTTCTACGATCACGCCGTACCGCCGGCGGCGCCCGCACCGGGCGATACCGCTCCCGGCGCGACCTACAATCAATCCGGTTTTACGTTTGAACAGTATGGCCCGCGCGTGCCGGCTCTGGTAATCTCACCGCTCATCCCGAAAAACGTAATCGACCACCGCCTGTATGACCACTCCTCCGTTCTGGCCACATTGGAATCGCTCTTCGACCTGAGTCCTTTGACCGCGCGCGACGCCAACGCCAACCGGCTTGATTCGCTGATTTCACTGACAGCGGCGAGAAGCGATTGTCCCACGACGCTGCCGCCTCCAGCCAATTCCGGCGCGACGTTATCTTTTGCGCAAGCGGCGGTGCGAGCGGCAGGCGCGCCGGTCGCCGCAGCCACGGTATCGCGTCCCGGCGATACCGTGAATCAAGGGAACCTTCCGGCGTTGATTCATGCGGCGATGCAGCTGGAGTTATCCGTCAGCCCGGACCAACGTCCAGCCATCGTGAGCCGGGTCGGTTCCATCCGGACACGCGCCGACGCCATGCAATACCTGGCCGAGGTGCAAGAGAAGCTGCATCCCGCAGCCAGTGCTTAATCTGTTAGCCCGCGCCTCCGGTTACTCTCGCAGCAGCGTCAGGTAGACGGCGGCGGGAATGACCAGCAGGATGGCCGCCATCGCCAGGAACAGGGCGCCGTGTCCCGCGACGAACGCGAGGAGAGTTGGAAGCAGCGCCTGCAGCCTGAGCGCGCTGAGGCTCGATAGGCTGCGGTCAAAGCGCCAGCATGGCGGCTTTCAAGGCGAGACGCTGTCGGGTGGATGTGATCATGAATTCCTCTCTACCCGATAATTACGTGGGGATGAGGAAGAGGTTCACACCGCCACAAAGGAAATTTCAAGGGATCGGACAAATTTAACTGGCATGATTTGCTGCGGAAGTGACTCGCCCGATGATGGCGGAGCGTCGATTGAGACGCAGTTGTGGAACTTTCACGAGGACGCCGACGACACTGTTCCGGTGTCCATATCGCGCGCGCGTATGGCGGCAAGACGGAAGGCCGGAGGACATCCCCTGTACACCGAGTACCTTGGCGTAGGCCGCGAAGTGTATGAGTGGGCGTTCACCGAACCTGCGATGGCGAAGTGGGTATTCTCTCAACGCTGGGGCTGAATTCCGGCCGACAGCTATCTCTTTTGGAAATCGATTCTTTCACGACGCCAACCAAGGCTTTATGGAATTGCAATCAGTAGCCCACCGCTGACGCCAACAGATTGTTCGTGCCCTCGCCCAAAGTTATACTGATAGCCCGGTTCGAGATACCAGCCGAATCTGTGCTTTCGGGACGGCCAGAACATGAAGTCCAGGACGGCTTCACCGGCGATAGCATTCGTAGTGATGCCCAGTTCCCGTGCATGAACCCAGGCTGGCCCAACGCCAAACATGAACTCCACTGTCTTGGAGAGGGACCACGGTTTCTTGAATAGAAGATCGGTATCCCATTCAGTCGAGTGCCGAGTGAACGTCGTGGCGACACCAGCTTCAAGTTCCAGCCAGTCCGCTATCGGAGTCACTTCCGCCGCCACCGTGGGACCGATGGCGGACCCGCCGTCTTTGAGATTCCACTCTGGAGCTACACCAACCTCGACGACCGCGACCGGCTCTTTTTCGATCTCCTGTGCAAGCGCGGCGCCAGAACAGAGGAACAAAGACGCTATCAGCACGGATCCTGTTGCGTTCACGATGTCCTTACCCTGACGATCGGGAGCCTTCTTGAGTTTTGCGGGTTTACGCTTTCGCCGCCGCCCGCTTTCGTGCCCACATCTTCTTGGTAGCGGCGACGATTGCGGCCCGGCCAGCGGCACTGAGTTTCCGCTTTGGCTTCGGTGCTGCTACCGCGGCTGGCTTTGCCGGTTGAGCCCCGCCCTTTAACTTCGCCCATCTGAGACGTTGGGCCTCGGCCATTTTCCGCCTGGATGCGGCGGAGAACTTCTTGCGCTTCCCGGTGGGCGCTTCTAGTGTCGCAGCGGTTTGTTCGGCGGCGCGGCCATTGAGCATCGCTCGCAGTTCAGCGATCTGTCCGTCGATGCTTGTCTTTTGTGCTTCGAAGCCAGCGATGGCCGCTTCGATTATTGTCTTCGTGAGTTTACTCGTTGGCATAGCAATAGTTCCTTTTCCCCTCAACTATCTTGTCACATTGAAGCGTCACAGGATTAAAGCTAGGTCGAGGATCGAGAACCGGTGCATTATTTTATGAGCCGAAACCTCCCGATTTCGCTGCTGACACACTTTGCGGAATACGCGTGCCGGAATCGCTTTGTGGTGACCCGCGGCACGCTACGTGCGATGTATGCCGCATGCCTTCGGTCGTGGTACGGTGAGTCCAGAACCTAAAGCGATGACGGCAAAGGAGCGCGAGGTTGTTGGCGAAAGGATGAGGCGATATTGGGCGAGGCGACGCACTTACCCGCGCCACAGCCACTAGAGCGGTTACGCCTTTCCGTCTCAGGTTATCCCGGGGGCATTTAAAATACAGGGCTGCCCCTGTCAGTTCTTCGGCCCGCCGATCGGGTATCCCTGCCACAGATATTCCAGTGCCTCGGGCAGGGTTTGTTGTTTTACGGCGCGGTCGGTGTGCCCCGCGTTGCGCGCAAATACAAACTGATAATGATAGCCCTTGGCGGCCAGCACCTTCGCCATGTTCTCGTTCGCGACCACCCAGTCGTGCATGTTGTCTCGCATGGAGTTCGGATTGAAAAGGTCCCGGTCGCCGACTTCCATCCAGATCCGCAGCGGCTTGGCCGGGCTGTTGGGAATGAGGTGCTCATGAAACTCCCATGCGCCGCCCGGAGTCTGGGGGTTCGAGGGCCACTGTTGGTTGACATAAGTGCCCGAATAGGTGAGCACGCGGTGGTAAAGCTCCGGGTGGTACCAAGCCATGATTAAGGCGCATGAGCCGCCCGAGCTGCCTCCCATGGTGGCTCGTCCCTCGGGATCCTTGGTCAGTTTCACGTGCGCTTGTTTCTCCACCAGGGGCAGCACTTCTTTCTCCACAAACTCGGCGTACAGGCCCGACATGGTGTCGTATTCCAAGCCGCGTTCGCTTCCCTGGGCATCTCCGCTGCCGTTGCTGATGGAGATGGCAATCATCACCGGCACGCGATGCCCGGCAATCAGATTATCCAGGGCCGTGAACAACGCCCGGTCAGGGCCGTCCGCCCCGACGATGAAGGGAGCCGCCGTACCGGAGACGTATTGTTTTGGGACATAGACAGCTATGCGGCGGGTGTAGGGAGCCGTATGGCTGGTCGTAACGATCAGTTTGGCGGGGTTGGTGGGATCCGGCTTGCCGAAGGTGTCGGGATCGCGCGCGATGCCGGGATAGATCTTGCTGCCGGCGGATTCCATGGAGAAGGTAATCACGGTTCCCTGCGGCACGTTTTCATGCGCGGTCATCTCGGGTGCCGGGTTGTGCGTGGGCCCCAGTATGAAGTTTCCGTCGGCATTTGCCGGGGCGTTGGCGCCGTCAGGCAGTTCTTTTGCCTTGGACGTATCCAGGCGTGTCGGGATCCCGCGTCGGCGGCGTGGGCCGGGCCGGGCGCGGAGCTGGGGTCGAGGTTTGAGCCACGGCTGGATCGAATCCAGCCATAAAGGCAACGCAGGCAAGGCAAACAAGGCGGAACATAGTCGGTAGAAAATACAAGTGTAGCGAAGAAGACGATGAAAGGGTGGAAGCTAGACCGAACCAGGCACGGCCATGGCTCAGTTTCCGGCCATCGGACTCCATGTCCGGTAGCGGTGAAGCACCCAGTCCAGAATATACAAAAGAGCCGGAACAGCCATGGCAATGATTACGCCGTGATTGTTCACTCGGATGAGCAATGCAAAGCCGATCAGCGATACCAAAGACACGATTGCTCCCGTCAACTCCCAACGCCAAGGCACGAGCATTCCGGCGCACGTCGCAGTCAACAGGGCGATGCCAGTCCCTTCAACGAAAGTAGGTGAAGGGCCGGAATAAGGCGTTGTGAACTCGCCGATTGCGAAAAATATGTACAACCCGGCGATCAGCGTACCCGACACCCGAGCCAGCCAGCGAACCGCCGAAGGCAAAACGGACATATGGGTCTCCTCTGATGATATTAGTCCCTTTCTCAAATGCACGCAGAATAGCCTTGGTGGGTCAAGAATGCCGCTAGCGGCTCACCGGCTGCAACCTATCGAACCCGGGGCCGGGAACCATCGCGGACTCCTTGACCACCCCGCGGGCATCCATCCATTGCGTGCCCCCATGGCCCATCGGCACCACATAAGTCTGGCCGGTCTGCGTATCGCGCGTATACTGCTGGCCCAGGAGGACATCGTTGAAATTATCGGATTGCCGCGCCATCTCGCGCATGGTCTGCTGCGAGCGCCTGATTTGCGCGTCCGAGATCTGCTTCGCGATGGCCGCGGCATTCAGGACACCCTGGGTAGCCTGGGCAATCAACTGGTGCTGTGTCCGCATCCATTCCGGGTTCAGGGTGAGCGATTGGTAAGCGTGTTTCAGCATGGCCCCCGCCGCCGGCCCTTGCGCCGCGGGCGCAATCACACTACCCAGGACGACTACGTACCAGTGACCTGCCGAGCCAAACGTGGGCTCCACGACCAGAGTCTCCGCATAAGCGTAGGCGCCCATTGGCTGACCGTTCAACGTGCAGGAGAAGCCCGCAAAACCGGCCGTGATTTCGGTTCCGCGCGCGCCCCTGCCGAGCGTCGGCTCCGTCTGGCCGGTCCTGGTCGTTTGCACGTTCTGACAGAGACTGCTGAAGCGCGCCTGGCCGTACTTGGCTGCGAACACGTCTCCCGTGGCGTACGGCGCGACCATCGGGCCTATGGAGTGCGAGGCCTGGAGTTGCGCATTCGGCAGGTCGTAAGAGGGAATCGTGGCGTCCCCTATCCGGATATTGGTCTTGCCGTCCGGAGAAGTCATATCGACGAATGGGCGTGCATCGACCATGTTGAAGCGGAACATGCCGCCAATGGCCTTCCAGCCCTTTGGGGCTTCGATCGAGAACGCCTTCTCGTGCCCATCGACTAGGGTCACCCAGCCCGGCTGCGTTTTTTCCAGCAACGGGATGGAACTCCAAAGCAAAGCGAAATGTTTCACGGCTACCCTCCATCCATACTGCGTGATGCCGGGCTAAAACCCCTCGGCGAAATGCATCCGCGGCACGGCCACCCGGCGGCGCCTTTGTCCTACCTGGGCTGGGAGGTCCCGAATTTGGCTTTCGCCACCAGATACTTCCCTTCGTCGGGATCGAGTTGTTCCAGGGCGTACGTACCGCCCCGGCCTCCATCGCCAATTGGAATCGGCCGGAAATAGTACGACGTATCAGCCTTGGCTTCGAGCGAATGCAGCGCCAGGAAGGTCGCTGTTCCGAACGAGGCAAAGGCGCACAGGTGGTGCTCGCCGGGGCCGACTTCGACGAAGAAGTACGTGCCCCGGTCGTTGGCGCCGGCCCATTTTCCGTCCAACCCGATTTCGTCGTGCATCTCCTGGCTAACTATGTAGACCAGGGCTTTCCCACCCGGCGGCGCGGGGTTGGGATGCTGCGAGTGATCGACCTTCACTTCGAGCTTTACGTCTCTTGAACCACAAGCGGCGGTTTCAGCGCGGGATGCGGCGATCTTATCTTGTGCGAACGCACAACACGATGCGAATAGGAAGACGGCAGCAAATTTCACGATAGTCTCCGGCTTGTGGGACGCCATCGCGCCTGCCGGCGTTACGTGCAGATGCGCCGGTTGAGACTTCGGTCAATCCGAATTACGCCCGGCCATCGTAAGATCGAATGGGGGGAACTGCATGGACGTTGCGAAGATGCTTGCCGAGTTGCGCCGGGAACGCGAGCAAATTGAAGAGGCAATCTGGAGTCTGGAGCGATTGGTAAGGGGCAGAGGGCGGGGCGTCGGCAGGCCGCCGGCGTGGATTACGGATGCGCCCGCGAGGAAACGCGGCCGCCCGCCTGGCAGCAAGACCAAGATCGGGAATTCGGACAGGACTCCAAAATCTGCGAGCTTGGAGGCGGTGCAGTAACACTTGTTTGTTCTACTAATTCTAGTGGTGAGCGCGGTACGAATCGAACCAGATTTTGAACACAAGTCCCTGTATTGCTGGCAACCACGGCTCAACCTCCAGATCCATCTTGAGGTCGATGCGATCCTGCTGGAGTGTATGATTGAATCCGAAGAGATCAGAAGATGCATGTTCGCAAAGCCAGCGATGAAGTATGTCCGCTCCTGCGACTCTCGGAACATTCGTCGCAGCCGCCGTCCTGTTGGATGGATTGAATAGGGACAATGAGGACATCGGAGCAGAAGAGCGAATAAACGGCACCGCCCGTGAGAAGATCGGTAGCGCTGGTGGTTGGTTTGCGATTCTGTGCGGAGTTGGAGAGGATGGCGACTGGCCCGAAGAGAGCATTCGCGATTTGATAAGGCAAGATCTTTACACGATCAGACACCAGATCAAAGAAGAACAAGATTCGCCAGCGTCTCACTTCAGGCGCTGGCCGGCGGTTGCATCGTCAGTGGCTCAAGAAACGGTTTGGAGAGCCAAAACCCAATCAATACCTTTTCCCTGGCCGCGGCATGGATTACCGGGCGCCGCGCCATCAGGGTAGATTCTTGACTTTGGATTCTCCGATTTTTTCCTCGCGGACATGCGAAAAGCGCTCTGTATCGTTGGGTTACCTTCCGAGTGTCCGATCCGGGCAGAACCGAGCCCACACTTCCAGGAACTGAGGCTAAGAAGGACGCGTGACGGCTGGCGGTACCGTGCAGAGATACAATCTGAGCAGAGATCCACAGAAGGTCGCGCGGATGCCTGCGCCAGTTATTTGGCAGAGGCTTTTTGCCGGATCGCATGATTTGAATGGAATGCCTAAAGGAACGTTATGGACCTTAAGACTTTGCAGGACACGCCTCCATGGGACTGGCCAAGAGATGCCGGGAAGCAACTTCAGGAGATTCTGATTGACGATCGGGCCAATGAATCGGACCGGCTCATCGCCGTCGAGTTAGCCGGCGACTTCACCGTCATCAACGACGAGTTGGCCGATTCCTTAACCGCGATCGTACGCAACCCGGACGAGCCAGAGGGATTGCGCGCCAGGGCTGCAATTTCCCTCGGGCCAGTCCTCGAACAGGCGGATAAAGATGAATTCGAGGATCTGGAAGATGTGCCCATCACTAGGCACACGTTCACTAATATCCAGGACTTGCTCCAGAAGCTGTATTTCGACAATACCGTTCCCAAGGGGGTCCGGCGGCGGGTTTTGGAGGCATCGGTGCGCGCTCCCGAGAGCGGCACCAGAACGCGATCGGGGCCGGGTATTCCAGCGGCGACAGGGACTGGATGCTGACGGCTGTATTTTCGATGCGCTGGGTTCGCGGTTTTGACGATCAGATATTGGAGGCCTTGAAAAGCGCCGACCCTGAGATTCGATACGAGGCAATCCAAGCGGCCGGCAACTGGGGACTGGCCGCGGCTTGGAGTCAGATCGTCGCACTCGTCCAGGATGCCAGTGCCCCGAAGCCCTTGCGGCTTGCCGCCATCGGCGCTGTCGCCAATATCCGTCCAGCCGAGGCGCGGAGCATCCTGGCAGACCTGGCCGACTCTGACGACGAGGAAATCGCGGAGGCCGCCACCGAGGCCATTGGGATGGCTGCTTCAGACGAGGAGGACGAAGAAGACTTTGAAAGTGATTGGGTCAATTGAGCGGTTGGTAGCCACCCCGGCTGGCTGTCAACGTGACGGTCCAATACTCCGGCCAGGGGACATGAGAGGCCTGCTGGCCGTCGCCCTGGCCGCGGCATGGATTCCCGGCGCCGCGCCGCCGCAATAGATCTGACGAGCTCTCGCACGCGGTCCTCGCGGGTTGCGGGAACACTTCGCCGGATGGAGGCCGACGGGAGTGGACTTGTGGAGGGTTTCGAAGCCGCAGGATCTGCTGCGAACGCGCCGGAGTTTTGGGCTTCGGATTCCCTAGTTTTTTTCCCCAGTGCGGCCCTAGTTCTGCCTCGGGCGAAGCTTGCGCATGGAGTAGCGCAAGAATCGTCTTCGCGGATGTGCTCCACGAATTCACGATAACCATATCTCTCGGAGGAATATGGCCACGCCGGTGCGCGTGCGGTGTCGCTACCACGTGTCCACGGTGCGGGCCGGCGCGATAGCCGTACTGCTAGCCGTCGCCCTGGCGGCGCTCCGCGAAGATTGAAAAGTTGCGGGTACCTCCAGCGGCTATCCATCGCGGTGCAATAGCCCGACGCACTCTCGCACGTGGTTCTCGCGTGGGGTAGATTTCTGATTTTGGATTCTCTAATTTTTCCCTAGCGGACCATTCAGCAGATGATGGGAGCGTTTTGTCCTGAGCCGCAACCGCGCGAAAGAGCCGTCGACCCCAGAGGGGGACGTCGAATCCAGTGGTGAACCTCGGCCAAGTGCGTTTTCGCGGGCGTCCGGCCGTCCATGGCCATGCGGCGCGATTCTCCGGCGCGGATCTCATCGAGAGCCATGTTCATCTTCGCCACGATATGGAAACGATCGAGGATATGGAGGGCCTCGGAGCACTTTTCGCGAATGACCTTCAAATGGGCTCCCACATGTGGGAACAGACGAAGACGATCTTCGAGGCCACTTCGTCGCCGATCGTGTTGAAGAATCCCTGAAAGGATTCGATCGTTCTTTCATTTCCGACCCAAAGCAGGCGCGCAACGTCGAGGTCGATCTGATAAACCAGCGTCAGGTACTTGTGGCCTTTGGCGTACTGGATCTCGTTGACTCCGATGGCGTCGATCTGGCCGAGAGTGCGATGCGCCAGTCCAAAGGTGACGACATGCTCAACGGCGTCGAAAACCTTTTCCCATGAGGTATGGAATGACAGAAACTCTTAGTGATACCTGGCCACCTTAATATGGCATTTGTTGTCAATTTATGCCATGTCAGATTGTGGGTTTCGCACGCGCGAAAGGGCTTGACAACCAATAACCATTTGGTTATTATTTAATCATGCAAGCCGTAGCGGACGTTTTCAGGCCGCCGGCTGGCAACTTACAACGCAGAGGAGAAAGGATAAGCCATGCGAATCAAACTGACGAGCGTCTTCGTGGACGACCAAGACAAGGCCCTGAAGTTCTATACCGAGGTGCTGGGCTTCGTTAAGAAGCACGAGTTTCCGGCCGGGAAGTTCAAGTGGCTCACGGTGGTGTCGCCCGAAGATCCAGAGGGGATACAACTGGTGCTGGAGCCCAACAACGCTTACAACCCGGCCGCGAAGGCGTATCAACAGGAGGTTGTCCGGCACGGGATAGCGGCGGCCAATTTTTTTGTTGGGGACGTCCAGAAGGAGTACGAGAGGCTGAAGGAGCAGGGCGTCAAGTTCAGCAAGGAGCCCACCAAGACTACGGGATCGACGATCGCGGTGTTCGACGACACTTGCGGGAATTTGATTCAGATTACTCATCTGGATTGGTAACACCCCGAAGGCGGGACTTAAAAGTCCCGCCAGCACGCTGAAGCGCGCGCCACGGGGCGATCCGACAATTGAACGGTTATGATTACAACATGCAAGGCGTAGCGGACGATGTTTTCAGGGCGCTGGCCGACCCGACCCGCCGGGCGATCTTTGAACGCCTGACGCGCGACGGGGAACTGACGGTGCATGCCCTGACCGATCATTCCGGAGTTTCGCAGCCGGCGGTGTCCAAGCACCTGGGCATTCTAAAACACGCTAACCTGGTGCGCGACAGGCGCGCGGGGCGCGAGACGCACTACAGCGCGCAGCCGCAAGCCCTGGCGCCGCTGGTCGATTGGGTGAGCGCCTATGGGGCCTTCTGGCGCGAACGGTTCGACCGCCTGGAATCTATTTTGAAAAGGATGGATCAATGATTACACCCGATACGATGCGTTCGGTTATCGTGGAGCGGGAGATGGCGCATCCGCCGGAAAAGATATGGCGGGCGCTCACGCAAGGCGCGCTGATCGAGGAATGGCTGATGCAGAACGATTTCCAGCCGGTGGTCGGGCATCGGTTCAGCTTTCGCGCTACGCCGGTGCCGAAATGGAATGGCGTGATCGACTGTGAAGTCCTGGTGGTCGAACCGCATGAGCGCCTCGCTTATACCTGGGGCTCGTTGGGATTCGAAAGCGTGGTCACGTGGACATTGACGCCGACGACGGGCGGGACGCATGTGCGCATGGAGCAATCCGGATTCGGGGCGGGACAGGATGCCAATTATAAGGGCGCCATGTGGGGCTGGCGGAAGTTCGTCGGCAACCTGGAGCGTGTCCTCGGGGAGTTGGGCTGACGATGAAAGCAAGAACTGTTACGTATTGGACAACTACCATTCTGGTAGCCGGCTTCATCGGAAGCGGCGGTGCGGCGCAGATCGCACAATTTCTGGGCAACGAGCATGGCGTCGTGCCCGTGCTGGGCTATCCCACGTACTTTTTTGCCATCCTGGGATTCTGGAAGGTGCTGGGAGCGATCGCCATACTCGTGCCGCGGTATCCGCGGCTGAAGGAATGGGCGTATGCGGGCATCTTCTTCGATCTGACGGGCGCGGCCGCATCGTGCGCGGCGGCCGGCGGCTACGGCGCTTACGGCTTTCACGTCATTGCCCCGTTGATCCTTGCGGGGATGACCGTGGCGTCATGGGCGCTGCGGCCTCCAGACCGGACGATCGGGGTGCTCTTTCCTGAGTTGAGCACTGGCGGGAGGGCCGCCTGAAAGACGGCTGCGGGCAGGATTGCCCGCCCTCCAATTCTATGAGAGATCACGGTTCGATCATTATACGGGGCGCGCGGGAGAACAATCTCAAGAACGTCTCGCTCGATATTCCGAAGCGGAAGATCAGCGTATTTACGGGGGTGTCGGGCTCGGGTAAGTCCTCGCTGGTTTTCAACACGATCGCCGCGGAGAGCCAACGGCTGATCAACGAAACCTATCCGGCATTCGTGCAACAATTCATGCCGCATTACGGCCAGCCCGACGCCGATTTGCTGGAAAACATTTCGGCGGCCATCATTGTCGACCAGCAAAGGCTGGGGGGCAACCTGCGTTCGACGGTGGCGACGGTGACCGATACGGCGCAAATGCTGCGGGTGCTCTTTTCCAGGATGGGCAAGCCGCGCCTGCCCGCACCGAGCTATTATTCGTATCACGATCCGCGGGGCATGTGCGCGACTTGCGAAGGCGTGGGCCAGGCGGCGGCTATGAATATGGCCGCGGTGGTGGACGAAAGCAAGTCGCTGAACCAGGGGGCGCTGATCGCGCGGGGTTTTGAAGTGGATGGCTGGTGGTGGGCCGTCTATGCCCGGTCCGGCATGTTCGATCTGGACAAACCCATCCGCAAATACACGGCCGCAGAACGCGCCAACCTGTTCGATCTGGACGACGGGCGCAAGATCAAGGTGGACAAGATCAATCTCACCTATCTGGGCGTGGTGCCGAAGCTCAAGCAATCGTTGGGCGGCAAGGACCCAGAGGGTCTGCAACCGCATATCCGGGCCGAATACGACCGCATCTATACGCGCAAGATCTGTCCTACGTGCAAAGGGGCGCGGCTGAAGGCTGAGGCGCTGGCGAGCAAGATTTCCGGCAAGAATATCGCGGAATTGTCGGCCATGCAGGTGAGCGACCTGGCGCGGCTGGTGCGCGGCATCGAGGCGCCGCAGGTAGGGCCGATGCTGGCGGCGCTGGCTACGCGGCTGGAGAACCTGAACACCATCGGGCTGGGCTATCTGAGCCTGGACCGGGAGAGTTCGAGCCTGTCGGGCGGGGAGAGCCAGCGGGTGAAGATGGTGCGCCATCTGGGCTCGTCGCTGACCGATATCACGTATGTATTCGATGAACCCTCGGTGGGGCTGCATCCGCACGACGTGGGGCGGATGGCCGGATTGATGCAGCAACTGCGGGACAAGGGCAACACGGTGCTGATCGTGGAGCACAAGCCGGACATGATCGCCATCGCCGACCATGTGGTGGACATGGGTCCGTATGCCGGCAGCAAGGGCGGCGAAGTGGTCTACGAGGGCGATTTCGCGGGGCTTTTGACCTCGGGTACGCCGACGGGCAACCACATGAAGAAGCACCAGCCGATCAAGGGGAAGGTGCGGAAGCGGAGCGGCGTACTGAAGATCGCGCATGCCCGGCTGAACAATCTGAAAGACGTATCGGTGAGCATTCCAAAGGGCGTGCTGACGGCGGTTTCGGGGGTGGCGGGCTCGGGCAAGTCATCGCTGATCGTGGGCTGCCTGCCGGAGGCCTATCCGGAGACCATCATCATCGACCAGAACCTGGCACGCGGCTCGCGGCGGTCTAACACGGCGACTTATACCGGCATTTTGGACAACGTGCGCAAGGCCTTTGCCAAGGCCAACGCGGTGGATGCCGCGCTGTTCTCGGCCAATTCCAAGGGGGCGTGTCCGGACTGCAACGGGCTGGGCGTCATCTATACGGACCTCGGGCATCTCGATCCGATGGCCACCACCTGCGAGACCTGCGAGGGCAGACGATTCCAGCCCGAAGTGCTGGAGCACCGGCTGCGCGGCAAGTCCATCAGCGACGTGTACGAGATGAGCATTGCGGACGCGCTGGAGTTTTTCAGCGAGCCGGGCATCGCCAGGATTCTGCAGGGGCTGGACGATGTAGGTTTGGGCTATCTGACGCTGGGCCAGCCGCTCTCGACGCTGTCGGGCGGAGAGCGGCAGCGGCTGAAACTGGCGGCGGAACTGGGCCAAAAGGGCAACATTTATGTGCTCGACGAGCCTACGTCGAGCCTGCATATGAACGATGTGGACACGCTGATCGGACTGTTCGACCGGCTGGTCGATACGGGATCGACGGTGATTGTCATCGAGCACAATCTGGACGTGATCGCGCGGGCGGACTGGGTGATCGATCTGGGGCCGGGCGCGGGGCATGAGGGGGGCAGGGTGCAGTTCGAGGGCTTGCCTCAAGATCTTGCGCGGGATGGGAAGACGCTTACCGGGCGTTATTTGTCGGCGAAAGGGTATGCAACTGAGACGGCGGACTGAAGTCCGCCGCAAGCGGGACTTAAAAGTCCCGCCGGCACGCTGAAGGGTGCGCCACGGGGCTACGGCCTGTCAGCAGGATAAATCAGCAGGATAAGAAAGTCCCGCCGACTGTTGTTACAATGACCGGTTCATTTAGGACGGAGGCTTCCTGGTGGCTGCCCTGAGGGCACTTATGCGCGTGTTCAGTTATCTCTTTCACGGGCTGTTGACGCTGTTTCTCCTAGGCATTTCCGTGGTGGCGCTGTCGAGCGGCCAACCCCTGACGCTGGAGATGTTGCCCTGGCAGGGCCCAGCGTTGACCTGGTGGCTGCTGGGGGCGGCCGCGGCGGGTCTGGCATTGGTGATCCTGGCAATGTTCGGGAAATGGCGCGCCCTGTTTTTCCTTTGGAGTCTGGCCGTATTAGCCATCACGGTCCGGGGATTCTTCTTTAGCCACTACTATTTTGCGGGGGCGCCGGAGTTTCACCAGGCCCTGTATTTGACGGCCGGCGCGCTGATTGCAGCCTTAGGCGCCTGGTTCCAGTTGTACCGCGTACCCTGGCGCTAAAGACATATAAGCCACTGGGAGCCAATGGAGCGATAATAAACTCGATGTGTACTTCCGTTAGTTTCCGGATCGTGGCGTTGTTGATCGCCGCCGGTGCTGCTCCCGCCATCCAGGCCGAGCAGGGCCTCCTTACTTTCGTGTTCGGTCCAAGTTCACAGGAAGCTGCGCGACAATCCGCGCGGGCCGCGGCGGCAGCCGCCCGCCACTGGCAACAGACCGAAGGCGGTATCGTACAAATCCGGCGCGCCGGCAGCGCCGATGCGCAGACCATTACGGCGGGCATGGGCGCGAAGGAACTGGAACAGGCGTTCACCGACGCGGCGTTGGCTGCGCGCGAGGTGGATCCGCCGTCATTTATTATCACGCTGGATTCGGCCGCCCAAGCCGCGGCTTTGAGTACCGGCGCGCGGATCGTGGTCGCGGTGCTGAACAGCCCGCCCTTCTCGAGCGAGGGAGAGCACGCTCTGGAACATCTGGCGGAGGTTTGCCAGGGTAAGTACGTAAGAGTTCTCGTGCTCGATATCGACGAGGGCTCCAAGAGCGTGCCGAATGCCGCACTGAACAACCTGGCTACACGGTCCGGCGGCGCTTGGGTGCGGCAGGCCAGAGCCTTGGAACCGAACGTGACGACGGCAGCTACGATGGCCGCCGGCCCGGAGGACGCGGCCCCAACGGCGCCGGCTGCCAGGCCCAGCATTACGGCCGCGGCTGCCACGCCGCCGGCACCTGGGACGATCCCGAAATTCGAGATCCCGGTACACATCCGGTTCATGCGCACGTCCGGAAGCGGATCGGTGGGCAGCAGCATGCTCGACCACGATGCGGATTTCGGCACGATGGCGGTACTGGTAGGCACCGGCGGCGCGATGACACTGGCCAGCGGTTCGAACGAGGTTTCGTTTGAAGCCAACGACTCGAACGCGCCTTTGCAGGGCATGATCACGGTGGAATCGCCGTTGAATGCCTTAAAGTTCGAAACCGACGACAACACGAATACCTACCAGGCACGCGCGCGGATCACGGCGACAGTGCTCAACGCGAAAGGCGCGCCCATCTGGAGCGGGCGCAAAGAGGTGAACGTCCACGGACCGGTCAAGCGCATGGATGAACGCCAGCAGGGCAGCATGTTTTTCATGCGCTCGGTAAACCTGGCGGGCAAGGGGCCCTTCATGCTGGAAGCGAAAGTAGAGGACCTGATCGCGGGCACCAGCGGCGTGATCCAGACGCCGTTGAAAACTAGCCGGAATTCGCCCGGGCTGGTGGCCACCGACGCGGTGGTGGTGCGGCCGTTTAAAGGATCGGCGGATAAGTTTGAAGCCGACCAGATATTGAGCTACGAGGGAGAGGCTTTGTCCCCGGTGCTCGATCCGGTGTTCCGGGCGGAACAGCCGATTAACCTGCAGATCTACCTGCGGCTTTATCCAGATATCCACGGCGCGCCGCTCGATCTGAGCATGGAGATCGTACACGACGGTAAGGTGGTGGCGCGCATGCCGCTGCCCTTCAAGAGCGGCCTGGCGAACAACGCGCGCGAAGGAGGCTCCGGCTTCGGGGGCGCGGGAGAAAGCATGCTGGGCGGGCAGGCAAAAGAGTTCCCCTACCTGGCGGATATGAAGGGTGCGAGATTTTCTCCCGGCGATTATCGTGCCATTATTTCGGTGCGGCAGGGCAAGGGTGTGATTAAGCGCGCGGTGGCGTTCCAGGTGGTTGGGAAAGCGCCGGTGCAGCCGGTGCAGGTCGCGGGTTTGGCCAAAGTGCCGGCGGGCCCGAACGCGGAAACTGAAAACGTGGACGTGGTGCTGCCGGAAATCGAACCGGCGTCAATCGATGGGAGCGGCCTGAAAATGCGCGCGGACGAACAGAAGCGCTTGTGGGACGACGCCTCGAAGACGGCCATGGGTTATTTAGATCACCTTCCGGATTTCCGGTGTTTTCAGGAAACGCATCGCTTTACCGCTCCTTTAAAGAATCCGGATCAACTGAAAGAGGCCGATTCGTTCAAAGACGCCTTGATGTACGAAGGCGGTAGAGTGCAGTACCAGCGAATCGAAATTAACGGATTGAAACCCGAGAACACGGACGCCATTAGCAAGGGGATTCTGGCGCGCAACGAGTTCGGCTCGCTGCTGCGTGGGTTGTTTGACCCGGAAACGGCCGCAGTCTACAAGTGGGCGGGCCGGGCGATGGCGATGGGCGTGCTGTGTGAAGTATTCGAAGTCGATGTGAAGCGGGAAAAATCGAACTTCATGCTGAATTACGGGGGAATGCGCGAGCGCGTGGGCTACAGCGGGCGTGTTTTCATCGACGAAGAGACGAATATGGTGAGACGGCTCACGATTTCGGGGGTGGGGCTGCCGAAAGAGTTCGGGCTGCAATCGCCGGCGCTGTCGCTCGATTACGGAATGGTGAGAATCGGTAAGGCGGATTACCTACTGCCTTTGCGTTCGGTGCTGCAATTGCGGCATGCAAAGGCGTTCGTGCGCAACGAGAGCGTGTTCCGCGGATACCGGAAGTTCGAGGCGGAGTCGGAAATTAAATTTAATAACTAAGGGGAAAGCCGGCGAACTAAAGTTCGCCGCTGCACGCTAAAGCGTGCGCCACGTTTGTTTTGGCGGGTTCGATTTGTTAACATCAGGTTGTATACAGCGCCATGGTAGCCACTTTGCTTCCTCTTGCATTTCTGGCGGCGAATACTGCGACGTCCCGCCTGGCGCGCAGCCTGTTCGACGACACCTTTAGCGGTGTGCATCAACTGAGCTGGTTCGACTGGGCGATTCTGATCCCTTACTTCGGCATCCTGACGCTGCTGTCGGTGTACGGCATACATCGCTACGAAACGATCCGCACTTACTTCAAGCATCGCAAGAAGGCTACCGGCGAGCCGCCAAAGCGGTTCGCGCAATTGCCCCAGGTTACGATCCAACTACCTATCTTCAACGAGCGGTATGTGATCGAGCGGCTGATCGACGAAGTGACGCGCATCGAGTATCCGCGGGAACTGCTGCAGATCCAGGTGTTGGACGACTCCACGGACGATACGGCACAGTTCGCCGCAGATTTAGTGGAGCGATACCGGACGCTGGGGTTTCCGATCGAATACCACCACCGTAATAATCGGGCAGGGTTCAAGGCAGGCGCGCTGCAGGAAGGGCTGAAGACGGCTAGCGGGGAATTCGTGGCCATCTTCGATGCCGATTTCGTGCCGCCGCCGGATTTCCTGACGCGCACGATTCATCATTTTGCCGATCCGATTATCGGGGTGGTGCAGACGCGCTGGAGTTATCTGAACCGCGACTACAGCTTCCTCACCGAAGTGGAAGCCATGCTGCTGGACGGGCATTTTATCCTGGAGCACGGGGCCCGGTCGCGCGCGGGATACTTCTTCAACTTCAATGGCACGGCCGGCATTCTGCGGCGCAAAATGATCGACGACGCGGGCGGCTGGCAGCACGATACGCTGACCGAGGATTCCGATCTCAGCTACCGCGCGCAACTGAAGGGCTGGAAGTTCGTGTATATGCCGGGGCTGGACTGCCCGTCGGAGCTTCCGGTGGAGATGCACGGATTCCAGGTGCAGCAATCGCGCTGGGCCAAGGGGCTGACGCAGTGCGCGCGCAAGCTGCTGCCCATGGTGCTGCGGTCGAACATTTCGAAGCGCGCGAAGTTCGAGGCGATCATGCACTTGACGCCCAACATTTCGTATCCGCTGATGATCGTGGTATCGGCGCTGATGCTGCCGGTGATGATCGTGCGGTTCTACATGGGAGTTTGGCAGATGGTTTTCATCGATCTGCCGCTGATCATGGCCGCATTTTGGTCGATTTCCGCGTTCTATGTGGTGGCGCAGAGGGAGCTGTATCCCAAGAACTGGAAGCGTTCGATTCTATTGCTGCCGGTGCTGATGGCGGTAGGAGTGGCGCTGACGGTGATCAATACGCGGGCCGTGATGGAGGCCTTGTTCGGCGTGACCACCGGGTTTGTACGCACGCCCAAGTTCGCGATCGGCGACCGGCCGATGAACCTGGAGAACAAGCAATACAGGCGCAAGAGCGGGCTGCTGCCGTACATCGAAATTGCGGTGGGGACTTACTTTTTGGCGATGATCGTGTTCGCGGTCGACACTTACAATTTCTTTTCCATTCCGTTTCTGCTGTTATTCGTGGCCGGGTATTACTGGGCAGGCTGGGGCACTCTTTATCAAGAGCAGCAGAGCCGTTTGCGATGGCTCAGGCAGCGCCGGCTGGAATTGAAGACGGCGCGCTGAAGGGCAAGACAAACCAGGAGCGGGTCTGGAGACCCGCTGCAGGCCTGGAGGCCCGCCCCACAAGGGCCCGCCCCACATCGGCTTAAAATAAGTTAATTGATGTCTGGAAACCGGCGGCGGCGGTGCGGGCGTCTATGGATTTGGCACAGACCGTGAAACCCGAGCAGCCGCGCATCAACGGCCAGATCATTATTGACCAGCTTGTGCGCAATATGGAGCTGGGGCAGTTTGAAATGGGGTACAGCGTCCTGCTGCCCTGCATCTTCAGCGTGTACCTGCACCCGAGCGACTTCGGGCGCCTGGCCAATATTCAGGACCTGATCCGGGAAGACGCGGGCCGCGCGCTGGCCGCCCGGCTGACGCAATGGAACGGCAAGCAGCCGCTATTCAAGCGGGGCAAGAAACAGAAACTCTACCGGATCGCGCGGCACGACTGGTGGATCGAATTCTTCGCGGATAGCGAGAACGTGGTGCCGCCCGGCGACGTGGAGATTCACTCGGAGCTGAACGATGTGCCACAGCCCGGATATCGCGGCATCAAGACCAGCCTGATCGACCGGGAGACCTCCGTGACCGATGCGCGCGTGGCGCGTGACCGCACGCTGACACGCCGCGGCGCAGATCCGATTTTCGCCGAAATCCGCTACGAAGACGATTCCGGACCGCAGAGCTACTTCGTCACGCAGAACGAGATCTCGATCGGACGCGGCGGCCAGGATCTTTCGGTGGATCTGCCGTTGTACACCAACGACGAAGTATCGCGCGAGCATTTGACGTTGCGGCGGGATCCGGCCACGGGGACGTTCACGGTATCGGACAACAGCCGCAACGGCACGTGGCTGAACGGGCGCAAACTGGCGCGCGGGACCGAGGAACCGCTGCCGGATCGCGCGCGCATCCAGGTAGCGGACGTGATTACGCTTTCGTTCGAAGTGAAGAAATCATAGAGGAACATGCCGGCCGCGGTCCAATGGCGCTCGGGAGTCGCTAGCGATACCGGGCTGGTGCGCGCGTCGAACGAAGACCGCTATTGGATCGACGACGAAAACGGAATTTTTCTGGTAGTGGATGGCGTGGGGGGACATGCGGCAGGGGAGACCGCTGCGGAAACGGCGGTGGAGGCCATCCGCGAAGAACTGGGCGCGACGAGCGATGCGGAGGGCGGCCCGGAGGCGCGGGTGCGCCGGGCGATCGCGGCGGCCAACAACCGGATTTTCGCGGCGGCGCAGGATGCCGGCGAACTGCGCGGCATGGCCTGCGTGCTGACGCTGGCCCTGGTAGACGCTGGTGAAATGGTGATCGGGCACGTGGGCGATTCGCGGCTTTACCTGATCTGGAACGGCTCGATCCGCAAACTGACGCCGGATCATTCGCCGGTCGGCGAAGGGGAAGACGCAGGCGAGTTGAGCGAGGAAGAGGCCATGCTGCATCCGCGGCGCAACGAAGTTTTCCGGGATGTGGGAACTCGTCCGCACAGCGCGGACGACGATGGCTTCATCGATATCCGCCGCTGCCATTTCAAGCCGGAAGCGGCGTTTCTGCTGTGCAGCGACGGACTGAGCGACGTGCTGCCCTCGACTGCGATCCGGGACGTGATAGAACGCTACCAGGGCGATGCGGGCGCGGTAGCGCGTGAGCTGGTGGATGCAGCGAACGACGCGGGGGGTAAAGACAATATCACGGCGGTGTTCGTGGCCGGGAGTGAATACCGCGGACGCCGGCGGGAAGCGCGCGAACGGCACGCCATCACGCGCATGCGGCCCGCTGCGGCCGACGGGCCACCGCGGAGATTCTTCACGGGGCGGCTGGCCTTCCTGTTCTATGGCGTGCTGCTGGGACTGCTGCTGGCGGCCGCGCTGGACGCGCTCAGAGGATAAGGATGCAGCCGGCCACACGATTTGGACCCTACGAGATCATCCGCCGCCTGGGCAAGAGCATGAACGACGTGTACCTGGCGCGGGACACGCGCGGCGACCGCCAGGCCGCGTTGAAGCTGATCAAAGCGGGGCCGGACGCCGCTTCGCAACTCATTTTGGAGTCGGAGCGCCGCGGGGCGGCCATCCAGCAGGGGTTGCGCACGCTCGATCCGCGGGTGATCGAAGTCTACGATTACGGCGACCTGGACGGCTATTTTTTCGTCGCCATGCAGTACGTGGAAGGACGCAACCTGGCCGAAGTGTTGAAGCACGATGGGCGCATGAGCGCATATCGCGCGGCGCGGATCGCGCTGGAGATTTGCGGGCAGCTCGAGAAATTCCATGCGTTCCGTGCGGGCGACGGGGCGGCCTCGCAGGTGGTGCATGGCGACATCAAGCCTTCCAACATACACCTGGGGCTGAATGAAACCGTGCGGCTGCTGGATTTCGGGATTTCGAAGACGCTGCGGCCGAATCACGATTTCACGATCCACAACTTTGGGAGTCCCAGTTACTGCTCACCGGAGCGGTTGGGCCGGTCGCTGCTCGATCAGCAGGCGGATTTGTGGGCGGTAGGCGTCACGCTTTATGAAATGGTGTCGGGTTCCCCGCCCTACCAGGCCGAGAACACGCGCAAGCTTGAAAAACTGATTCAATCGCGGCGGCCTCCGCGCGCGCTTCCAGCGACGTGTCCGGTGGCGTTGAAGGCGGTGATCCGAAAGTCACTGTCGCCGAATGCGGCAGGGCGGTACGGGTCGGCCGCGGCATTCGGGGAGGATCTGCAAGCGTTTCTGGAGGGCCGGGAGACGGTGGCGGAGGGCGAGAAGCGCGGGGCGTGGAGGCCGAATCCGACGGTGGAATCGGGGCAGGCGTCGAAGGCAAAGCGGCGGCAGACGCCGAAGGCATTGCGGATGGCGGGACGCATTGCGGCGGCGGTGGGGTGCGTGCTGGCGGGCATGATTCTTTTCATCGGGACGAGTTACTGCTCGCGGTATTGGCGGGCCAGCCGGGGGGTGGATCTGGAAGGCCGATGGTCCTTATATAACGATATGCAGGCGCAGTTCGCGTTCCTGGGAATGCATTCGCCCGCGGAGAGTTTGCGGGGGCCGTTGCGCGCGGCGTACGAACAGGCGGGGGCGCGGGCGCTGGACGGCGCGGATTGGGAGAGGGCCGAATTGTGCCTGACGCGGGCGGCGGATCTGGGGGCGGCACCGCGTGATTCTGCCGGCGGCGGGCGCGGGATCGAAGGCAAGCTGGCGATGGCGCGCGGATACGAAGCTTTGAAGCAGGGGCGGCTGGACTACGCGCACGAGCGCTTTACGGAGGCGGTACGCGACCTGCCGCAGTCGGCGGCGCCGCTACGGGGGCTGGCGCGGACGGACCTGCTGGCATCGCGGCCGGGGGGGGCGCTCGCGGATTTGGAGGCAGCCGAGCGGTTGGGTTACGTGCTGAATCCGCAAGAGGTGGATGAAAGGGAGCAAGCGTACCGGTTGCGCGGCTTCGAGGAAATGCAAGCTGGGAACGCGAGGGCGGCGCGGCAGGATTTCGCGGCGGCGCATGCGCCGATTCCGGAGCCAGTGAGGGCCGTTCGCCGGCAGAGGCCGCGTCGATGGCGATAGCTCGGGTTGAGCGGCGCGGCAGGCCGGCGTGGACGCCGGCCGCAGGACTGGAGTCCCGCCCCACGGCGGCACACGTCATTTGGCTCCTTAGCGCTTCGTTGTTGATCGCCTGTGGGCTCGCGTATGTTTATTTCGCCAAAACGCAAAACTTCAGGGATGTTTCGGAGATGCTGCGGCACGGCGACCTGCTGAACCTGAACGCGGTATCGAGCGCGGCGCAAATCACGCCATTTCTGGACATCATCCAGGACCAAGCGGAGCGCGAGTCGGATGCCGAACGGTTGTTTACGTTTCTGAGCGCGGCCCATCCGCTGCGCAATGTGGGGACGATCTCGCGGCTGCGGCAACAGCGCAAGCCGCTGCTGCCAGTCTCGCGGCTGAAGCCGTCATGGGTGGTGCGGACGCCGGAGGAATTCCGGAAGGCGTATCTGGTATGGTCGGCCGTCTACTTTAGCGGCTTCTACCTGGTGTGGTTCGCATGGCGGGCGCGGCGGGCTCCGGGAGACCCCACGATTCTGCCGGCGATCCACCTGCTAACCGGCATGGGGTTGATCCTGATGGTGAGCCTGCGCGACCCGTTGCGCGATACGCTCGAATTCCGCAAGTTCGCGTTGGGCGTTTTTCTGGGCTGCCTGCTGCTGCTTCTTCCGCTGCTGCGGGCCTTCGATTACGGCCGGCTGGCCGATTGGATCTATACGCCATTGTTGGCCGCGTTCGTCCTGTTCGCCCTGCTGGTGCGGTTCGGCAGCGGTCCCGGCAGCAGCGATCAGAAGGTGAACCTGGGACCGTTTCAGCCGGTGGAGGCGATCAAGATTCTGGTGGTTCTTTTTCTGGCCGGATATTTTGCGCGGACTTGGGAGAGGCTGCGCGATCTGCGGCAGAAAGGGCTGCGGGGATGGGGGATACGGCTGGGAATCCCGCGCCTGGCGCACATCTTGCCGGTGGCCTGCGCGGTGGCGGCGGCCATCCTGCTGTTCTTCGTACTGAAGGACCTGGGGCCGGCGCTGGTGCTCTTCTTCCTGTTTCTGACTTTGTTTTCCGTGGCCCACGGGCGATCCGGCCTGGTGCTGCTGGGCGTGGGCGTCCTGGTAGCGGCAGTGTTGGTGGGATACCATTTCGGGCAGCCGCACATGGTGGTGGACCGCATCGATATGTGGCTATCGCCGTGGGATAACGACGTACACGGCGGCAATCAACTGGCGCACGCGCTGTGGGCGTTCTCGACCGGCGGCGTGTGGGGTTCCGGGCCGGGCTATGGCGATCCGGGCATGATTCCGGCGGGCAGCACGGACCTGGTGCTACCGGCGATCGGCGAAGAGTGGGGATTCGCGGGCGTGGCCACGGTGTTTCTGCTATTCGGGTTTCTGATCTACCGGGCGTTTCGCATCGCGCTGCGGACGGTGTCCGATTACGCGTTCTTTCTGGCGCTGGGACTGGCTTCATTGCTGGCTTTCGAGATGTTGCTCATTTCGGCGGGAGTGCTGGGAGCGCTGCCGCTTTCGGGCGTGGTGTCGCCGTTTCTGAGCTCAGGGAATACGGCGATGCTGGCGAACTTTTTCATCTTCGCGCTGCTGCTGGCGATCTCGATGGCTACGCCACGGAGCCGGCCGGCGGGCGATCCGCACAGCTTGTTTCGGGTGCCCGTGCGCTGGGCCGGCGCGGCGCTGGCGGGCGCGGGGGTGGTGCTGATTTCGTTGGCGGCGCGCTACCAGGTTGTGCAGGATCGCGAGTATCTGGCGCGCGATGCGCGGGTATTCGAAGACGATGGCGTGAAACGGGCGCAGCACAATCCGCGCATCAACTCGCTGGCGCGCGAGATCCCGCGCGGGGATATCTTCGACCGCAACGGCGTGCTGCTGGCCACCAGTAACTGGAAGAAGCTGATCGCGCGGGGCACGCAATATCAGGCTTTGGGAGTGGACGTCGAGCAGGCTTGCTCGCGGCTGGATGCACGCCATTATCCGTTCGGTGCGGCGACCGAGCATTTCCTGGGAGACCTGCGCACGGGCGAGAATTTCCATGCGGCGAACGCCTCGCTAGTGGAGCACGATTCGAATGCGCGGCTGCAGGGCTACCAGTATTCGGAACTGGTGTCGCTGGTGCGCTACCGGCATCGGCCGGGGAATCCGGCATTGCGCAGTTTGCTGGCACGCGATCGCGACGTGCGGACTACGCTGGACATCCGGCTGCAACTCCGCGCGGCGGATATTTTACGGCGGCATCTGCAAGAAGCTAACAAAGAGAAGGGCGCGGCGGTGGTGATGGATGCGCATTCAGGCGACGTGCTGGCAATGGTCAGCATGCCCGTGGCGCCGCCCCCCGGCGCGCGCAATGCGCCGCCTTCCGACGACGAACTGCTGGACCGCGCGCGCTACGGGCAATATCCGCCTGGCTCGACGTTCAAGCTGGTGACGGCGATGGCGGCTCTGCGGCTGGATCCGGATCTGCGCAACCAGACGTTCACGTGCAGGCGGTTGAGAGACGGGCGGGCCGGCGCCATGGTGGATGGTTTCCGCAGGCCCATTCGCGACGATATCAAGGACAACCCGCATGGCACATTGGCGATGGAACGCGCCATCGCGGAATCCTGCAATGCTTATTTTGCGCAGCTCGGGACTTACAAGGTGGGGGCAGAGGCGCTGCGGGAAACTGCCGATCTGCTTGATATCTCGTCGGGCGATCCAGCGGAGTTGAAGGCCGCCTTGCCCTTCGCATCCTACGGGCAAGGGCCGCTGCTGATCACGCCGTTCAAGATGGCGCGTGTCGCGGCTACCATTGCGGCGGGCGGCGGGATGCCGCAGGGCCGCTGGGTCAGCGACGAGAGCAATCCGCGCAAGGATGCGCCGCGAGCGATCGTGGCGGAGGAACAGGCCGTCTTTATCGCGGGCGCCATGCGGCTGGTGGTGACCAAGGGGACCGCGCGACACGCCATGGCCGGCACGACGGTCAACCTAGCAGGCAAGACGGGTACGGCGCAGCTCGGCGCGGGCGAGCCGCACGCCTGGTTCGCGGGCTTCGCGCCGTATGACGGGGATAGCAGCCATCGCATCGCGTTCGCCGTGCTGGTGGAGCATGGCGGCTATGGGGGGCAGGTGGCGGCTCCTATTGCGCGTGAGATCATGGAGGCTGCGAAGGAATTGGGACTGGCGCCATGAATCTGACGGAGTATCTGGAGAAATTCGGACGCACGGTTTTTGAAGGCCCATTTACACAGGGCGAAGGCAATGAACCGCCCGAGATCGCAGAGATCCGCCTGGCGATTCTGGACCAGGTGCGCGAGAAGAGTTACCGGCTGGGCGGTAAGAAGGTATTCCCATTCAACGTTGTTCACATCCATGCGCGCGGGATCGAAGACAGCCGCGCGGCTACGTTCACGGGCAAGTTTTTCCGCACTTACTTCGAGCAGGAGCTACGCGCCAGCCTGGACCGCAACGAATGCCGATATCCGGAGGACTTAAAAGTAGATGTACACGTGACGCGGGAGCTTCCGGCGCCGGGCGAACAGTGGGTGTGGGTAGAGACGGAATCGCAAGAGCGTGCGGCGGCGGCGATGCGCAGACCGGCCCGGCTGGTAGTAATGGAGGGGCAAGCCAACGCCGCCGAAATCACGCTATCTAAGGCGCGCACGAACATCGGCCGGACGGTGGATGTGTACCGGGACGAAGGATTGATCCGCCGAAACGATCTGGCGTTTACGGAAGAAACCGAGATTAATCGCACGGTTTCGCGGGAGCATGCGCACATCATTTACGACAAGGCCGCGGGGGAATACCGGCTGTTCAACGACCGGTGGTACAAGCGCGAGGCGGAGGGCGCGCCGGCCTGCGGCATCTGGATCGTACGCGACGGATTGAGCCAGGAAGTGCATCGGACGGCGCGCGGGACGAAGCTGGAGGCGGGCGACGAGATTCATTTTGGGAAAGCGGTGACACGCTTTCAAATGAAGTAGCTGGGCCGGGCCAGAAGCGGGACTTAAAAGTCCCGCCGGCACGCTGAAGCGTGCGCCACGCGCGGCCCAGTACCACTGCGCGAAGATTTTGTCGCCGTCGCATGGCGCGTGTGATATAACTATGCGCATGAAAGTGCTCGTTTCGATCGCGGCGCTCGCGATATATGCGGTACCGGCGTGGCCGGCTACGGCGACCTTTAACGCACCTACGGCGTTTCCCGCAGGCACGTCCCCCGTCGCCATTGCGGTGGGCGACTTCAACCGGGACGGCTTTCCGGACCTGGCGGTGGCCAATGGCAACAGTGGTAATCAGGTCACGATTATGACGGGAAGCGCCAACGGCGTATTCACCACCCTGGGGAGCTATACGGTGGGCTCGGAACCGGTAGCCCTGGCGGTGGGCGATTTCAACAACGACGGAAACCTGGATCTGGCCGTGGTGAATTACGGTTCGGCCAGCGTTTCGATCCTTTTGGGAACGGGCACAGGCAGTTTTCAGGCGGCCCTGAACTTCACCGTCGGCAGGGACCCTTATGCGCTGGCATTGGGCGATTTCAACGGCGACGGGAATCTGGATGTGGCGGTGGCCGACTTTGGCGACAATAACGTGGCGGTGCTCCTGGGCGTGGGGAACGGTACGTTTACCGGCGGACTGCGGTTCGGCACGGGAGTGAACCCGCGGGCGATCGCCGTGGGGGATTTCAACGGCGACGGCATACTCGACCTGGCGGTAGCCAACTACTTCTCGAATACGGTATCGATTCTGGTGGGCAAGGGGGATGGGACGTTTCATCCGCCGGCTACGTTCGGTGTGGGAACCGAGCCGATCGCGATCGTGGTGGCGGATTTCAATGGAGACGGAAAGCCGGACCTGGCGGTGGCTAATTACGCCTCGGCCAACGTGTCGATCCTGCTGAGTTCGGCGAGTGGGACGGGTTTGCAGCAGGCCAGAAATTATGCGGCGGGATCCCAGCCTCTGTCATTGGCCGTAGGCGATTTCAACGCCGACGGCAAACCGGACCTGGTGGTGGTGAATGGCAGCTCCAACAGCATCGGCATCTTGCTGGGCAAAGGGACGGGAGCGTTTCCGCAGCCGGTCAGCTACTTTTCCGGCGTGAGCTCCGTTTTCGTGGCCACCGGCAATTTCAATGGCGATGCGGCGACGGACGTGGTGGTGGCCGACGAGAGCGCTAATTCCGTTTCCGTACTGTTGGCCGGCAGCGGCGGGACTTTCCTGCACGAGCGCGGCTACCCGACGGGCGCCGGGCCGGAATCCATGGCGATAGCGGACTTCAACCACGATGGCAACGTCAACCTGGTGATAGCGGACTTCAATCTAAACGCCGTATCGATTTTGCTGGGGAACGGAAATGGCAGCTTCCGTTTGCCGGTGAACTATCCGGTGGGAAACGGACCACGGTTCGTGGTAGTGGGAGACTTCAATAAAGATGGACATACGGATGTGGCGGTGGCCGATTACGACTCGAGCGAAGTTTCCATTCTACTGAACGCGGGCGACGGCAGCTTCAGGCCGGCGGTGAATTATAAGGTGGGCAATGAGCCCGTCGGGTTGGCGGTCGCGGACCTAAACGGCAACGGAAACCTGGACCTGCTGGTGGCCAATTATTCATCCTCGACCGTTTCGATTTTATATGGCGCGGGAGATGGCACTTTCGGAAAGGCCGTGGATTACCCGGTGGGAGTCAACCCGCAATTCATTGCGGTAGCGGATATTAACGGGGACGGACTTCCGGACTTCGTGACCGCCAACCATTCGAACACGGTTTCGATCGTGCTGGCGAAGAGCGGCGCCGGTTTCAATCGGCCGACCGAACTCTCGGTGGGCACGGATCCGACCTGCCTGGCCATGACGGACCTGAACGGGGACGGCAAGGTGGATATGGCGGTGGTCAATTTCGAAACCGGAAACAGTGTGCTGTCGGTTCTGCTGGGGAATGGCGACGGCACGTTCGGTCCTCCGGCGGACTATCCGATAGGCAGTTCGGATTACCTGGTGGTGGCGGACTTTAACGGCGACGGCATCCCGGACATTGCGGTGAACAATGTCACGCTGGACTCGGTGGTGATCCTGCAGGGACAGGGTAACGCCATTTTTCAAGCGGGGTTGAACTACGCGGTGGGCTCCCTTCCTTTTGCGTTGGCGGCCGGCGACTTTCAGAATAATGGCAAGCAAAGCCTGGCGGTGGCCGCGTATAACTCGCAGCAGATTTCGGTGTTGGTGAATACTACCGCTGCGGCGCAATGATTGACCAACATGTAGCCGGGATTCCGGCGAGGTTGCCGGAAGTTGTAGTGCGCACCGCCAAAGTGGAGGATGCCCAGGTCTGCGGGCAGATCTGCTACGAGGCCTTCTCTGCGATCAGCGGAGCGCATGGTTTCCCATGCGATTTCCCGGCACCGGAGGCCTGCATTGGCTTGTTTTCGACGATGTTCTCGCATCCTGGTTTCTATTGCGTCGTGGCGGAGGCTGGACACCGGGTGGTGGGCGGCAATTGCCTTGACGAGCGCTCGACGATCCGCGGCGTGGGACCTATCGCCATCGACCCCGGCGTGCAAAATTGCGGCATCGGCCGTAAGCTCATGCAAGCCGTGATGGATCGCGCGATAGGGCAAGGCGCAGCCGGTGTGCGGCTGGTGCAGGCAGCGTTTCACAACCGCTCGCTCTCGCTCTATGCCGGTCTTGGGTTCGATGTGCGGGCACCGCTTTCCTGCATGCAGGGGCGAACCCGGCAGCGGAGCGTGCCCGGATGCACGGTGCGGCGGGCGCAACTCGCCGATGTCGAGGGTTGCGACATGGTTGCCCGACAGGTGCATGGATTCAGCCGCACGGCCGAGGTGGCGGAAGCGATTCGGCAGGGGACGGCGAGCGTGGTGGAGCGCGAGGGCCGCATTACCGGATACGCTACGGCGCTGGCGTTCTCCGGCCATGCGGCGGCGGAAACGAATCCGGACCTGGAGGCGCTGATCGCTTCGGTGGATTCCTTTGGCGGTCCCGGAATACTGGTGCCGTCGCAGAACAGCGGTGTTTTCCGGTGGTGTTTGGCGAACGGGCTGCGGATCGTGCAGCCGATGACGCTGATGAGCGTGGGGCTGTACAACGAGCCGGCCGGTGGGTGGTTGCCGTCGATTCTTTTTTGAGGAGCCGCGCAACAAGAGTCCCGCCAATGGCGAGCTTACGCTCGCCAAAAGATCGGGTCTGGAGACCCTCTGCAGGCGTAGACGCCTGCCCCACCAAATGTCCAAAGCCCAGAGCTCGCCGGCACGCTAAAGCGTGCGCCACGGGCTGACACGGGGGCCACAATCAAGAGGCTAGCGATGCGTGGATGGATCCGCGCCTATGGTGCCTACCAGTTCGGCCAGGTAGGCGACTGAGGAGACTCGCGCCATCTGGGCACGCGCTTCGGCGAGGCGGGCGGTCACGTCGAACTGGCGCGCGCCGGGGCCGGCGGCAAACGCCTCCAAGGCGGCGATATGCCGGCTCCACAGGGCGATATCGCGTTCCTGTTTGGCGTGCAGGCGCTCCTGATACCAATCGCTGGACAGAACGGATTCGCGCGAGAACATGGCCCGCAGCCGCGGGTCGCCGATGCTCATCCCTTCCCATTGCCCGCGCGCCATAATGTGCAGCAGCGCGCGCAGCGGCGGGCAGGCGGCGTCAACGCTGCCATCGAAGAAGTAATTCTCCGCCACGCGCTTCTGCGCCGCCACGATGGCATCCACGCCGGCGGCGAAAGCATCCGTATCCTGCTTTTCCGGGCGCAGGATTTCTTCGGGGAAGACCGCGTCGGGCGTCTCGAAAATACGGCCCAGGAAGCGCTCCGCGAAGAGCGCCGTGATGCGGTAGCCCAAGCGGCTCGCCAGCACCGTGCGGCCCTGCCATTCGAAATCGGCGATCTTTTCGAGAAAGCCATTGTCGATCAGAAAACGCGGATCGCGCTCGGGCACGCGCACACGGCACCAGACCTCCGGCGCGAGCATGCTGATGTCGTGGTCCACGCGGTACTGGGGACCGATGTAGCCGGCCGCGGTGGTGAAGCCGGCAGATTCGGTGAGCACGGCCGCTACCAGCGCGTTATTCAGATCGACGACCGGTGAAACGGAGTTAAATGGACCTTTGGTCAGCGCGCCTTCGCTTCCGAATCCCGTGGTGGAGGGGGATTTGCCGGTCAAACTGCAGACGAAATCCATGAACAGCTCGGGCAGTTCCTGATAGTGAATGGGATTATAAACGGCGAGAGGCGGCAGACCGATCGCGGTATCGGCGGGATTGCCGCGACGCCCGGCCAGGACCGCATTCACCGGAAAGTGCACGGGCTGGCCGGCCGGAATGCCGCGATCGAGACGGGCACACACTTCCGCCAGGTAGCAGCCCAGCGGGTCCACCCGATCGGGGCGTTTCTGCAGATAGCGCGGATTCTTCGAAGGACGCCCGTCGACCAGGCGGGGACGCGCCGAAGACACGGCGTAAGTCACTTTCGACTGAGACACGAAATCCCGCAGCAGATGCTTCATGGGCTCGGTGTAGCGATCGAACTCGACGACGTGATCCACCATGGCCTGCGCCTGCGGTACGGTGAGCGGCTCGAAATTCGAGAGGAAGGTCCCCGGAGTGGCGATATCCGCCTCCGCCTGGGCGTCGAAGCCCGGGTGAATGGCGTCGTCGGGACGCTGGAACAGGAACTCCTCGCAATTCTCCACCAACTTGGCGCTGCGATTGGGGTACTTAGTATCGAAGTCCCGGAGGCTGTGCCGCGGAACGACCACAGAGGCGGTGATATCGTCCTCCACCTGCACTTTTTCGGCGGGATGGAAGTCGGGCCGCAGCTTGTAAATCCGCCAGGAGCCTTGCGGATCGAAGCCCACGCGCAGATAATTGCCGACCAGCTTGCGGTTATCGTACTTCAGCTCGTGACCGAGAAAGCCGTTGATGCGATCGACGGTGAAGTGGGCGCGCCAGTTTTCGCCCCACTCCGGCCGGTAATATCGCTTGACCGCGAAAATGAGCTGGCGGATGGTCTGCGGCAGGTTTCGCAGCCACTCGTTGTACTCTTCGGTGTAGTCCGGCGAAACGGTCATCAGCTTGATGACGGATCCCAATGAGCGATCGGGGCTGAGTATGGGACGGACGGCGCGGCTGTCCGGCTGTTTATAGGCCGGGGTGAAATCCCTGGCAAGGATTTCGGCCACCTGGTCCATATCGTGGAAGTAATCCCTAACGAATACGGGGCCGCGGAACAGAACATTAGAGATCGATTTGGAGATTTCCGACTTACCGCCGCCGGAGACAGTGGAAGGCTTGTGGCAGAGCGTGCCGTGCGCCACCGAACCTACCAGCCGCCACGCGCTTCCGCCACGCTGCTTCTCAAGCCGCACCTGGTAGCCGGAAGGTCCCACATAGGTGCGTTCCGGGAGCAGTGTCAGTTGACCGAACCGCGGGCCTTCGGGAGCCTCGTTCGTGTCTCGCAGCGGCCACCTCACCCAACCGCGGCCTACGTTGAACTCCGCGTCTTCCGGAACATAGAAAATGTTGGGATAAGTGCGGTCTACCGCGTAACCTTCGCCCCTGACCTCGACACGATCGCCCAACAGCCGCATGGCATCCGCGAAGGGCTTGGTCTTAATGGTACGGGAACGGTCCGCGTGAAAATCCTGGCCGAGCACATAGGCCGGGTAAGCGATGGCGCCGCCGGCGTGCTCTTCTTCGCAGAGGCCATAAAGGTTGGCGGCATAGCTGATCTGACTTTTCACTTCTTTCTTACAATAGCCGTAGTAGTTATCGGCGATCAGGGTTACGACGACGCCGCGCCGGTCGCGGCAGACCAGCTTGAACGCGCCGCCGTTGTTGTACAGTTCGCCATCCTCGCGCCAGCACATGCCGTCGCGGCGCTGGCGCGCGGTGGCTTGGTCGAAATGCGGGAGCCCCAGTTCCTTCTTGCGCATGCCCACGATGTGCGGCGCCAGAATCACGCAACCGGTGTGGCCGGTCCAATGCAGCACGTCCAGGGCGGCGTCGTTTTCCGGAAGGTAGGGATCTCCGCCGTTGCCGAAGATCATTTCCACGAAATCGAGATTACTGACCAGGTTGCCGGGCGCGAAGAAGCGAATCTCCATGGTTTTGGCCGGATCGGTCCCGGTGGCGGGGCAGACCACAGGCCGCAGCAGGAGGGAAACGAAGAGACGGGCCTGCTCGTCCTGATCGGCGGTAAACGGCAGCGCGGAGGATTGTTGCGGCGGGTCCAGAGCTTCGGCGAGAAGCCTGGCGAAGGCCGGCATGGGGACGGCCACTTTGTCCGCGGGGATGGGCAGCCCACCCTCGACGATATGGAAGATGCCCTCGGTCGTGCGGCGGTCGCTCCTGGGATTGTGCAGGACGCCTTGCACGGTGCGATAGGAGTGCAGATAGGGGGAAACGAAATCGTCGGCGGTGGGGGGCAGCGACATGACGCGTGCCAGGCCGGGCCGATCGAGCACGAAGGAATTGGATGGCAGGCGGGCCGCGCCGCCGGGTGCGACGTCTTTCAGATACGCATCGAGGAACCGCTGGATGCGAGTATCCGCGGGGCAGAGAAAATTCCCCAGCAACTGGTCCTTCTGATAGTAGTTGCGGAGCAGGGGTCCGGCAATTTCCAGAAAGTAAGGGTCCGCGGTGCCACGGCTGGACGGCTGTCCAAGCGCCACGAGCTTGAGGTTGATATAGCGGAGCAGTTCGCCGATGTCTGAGCGCGCCATTTATCAATGTATCATGCGGGATACGATGGTCGAGCTTGCCAAATCGCCGGCGCGCTTCGGCCCTGGCGCATTCCGGCGTCATACCGCCTGCTTCGAGTTCCACGGCCTTCTCCGCAAGGTGGAGTTCCATTTCCTCGCGCAGCGTCTCGCCGCGCCTGGCGCTCTCCGTCCAATACTTCAGCCGCCGGATCCACATGTTCGTCACCTCGCTCCCATCACACGGGCGATCGCCAGCGTGAGTTCTGCGTACTTCCGGGTTTCAACGGCAAGCTGTTTGCGGCCGGCCGCCGTGATCTTGTAGATCCGCGCGCGCCGATTGTTCGCCGTCGCGCCCCAGACACCGTCGATCCAGCCGTTTAGCTCCAACCGCTGGAGAGCGGGGTACAGCGAGCCCTCCTCGACCAGGAGCCGGTTGCCGGACGATTGTTGAATGAACTGGACGATGCCGTATCCATGGAGGTCGCGCCGCGACAGCGTGCGCAGGATTAACATGTCCAGGGAACCGGGTAATCGTTCTTTTGGGGCTTGCGTCCCATACCAAGAATTCTTAGCTTACTGCGGCGAGGTGGCGCGCGGCAAATTCAGAATGGTGCGCCGGATACACATGGCGGGCGTTGCCGCTGCCGGCCAACCATGAACGCCTGCCGATAGCTGCCGGGCCTGACCCTGGAGGCGCCGGCCGAAGCGCTGAACGACCGGCTGGCGAGTTGATGCACGCTGAGGCATAATGATGATATATGCCTCACTCGCAAACTAAGGCGCGAAATCGGCGTCCGGCAGTTCGGCCCTCGAAACCCGGAGCAAGCACTCAGCGCAAGCCGGGAACGAGATATACTGTCGGCCTTCCATCGCCGCTCGCCGTTGAAGTGGAACGCTATGCGGCGGCAGTTGACGCCAGCATGAGCAAGGCCATCGCCGCACTGGTCCGGCTTGGTCTTGAAAGCCAGGCGGATCGCAAGCGGGAGTTTTTTGAAAGGCTGAAGAAAAACCTTGCCAGCGACGATCCGAGCGATCAGGATAGATTGGTCGATGAGTTCCGCACACTGATCCTCGGTCGCTGAATCATGCCCAAAATCCAATGGGATAACCTTCCGAGGGAGAAATGGGCCCACCTACGTGAACGCGCGAAAGAGCGCCAGATTTCGATGAAAGATCTGTTCGAGCTAGCGGACTGAAAGTCGCATGACCCAGATGTGCGTGATGGAGACTGGCACAAGGACTTTTGGAACATTCAAGCTCTGCGGAACTGGACGCCTGCCAAGCACGTTTCTGGTGTCCGGGCAACCTGCCAGTGGCAAGCGATTGTGATTTGGGCAGTCGCTGCCGCATGCCCGGAGCCGCTTCACGGCAAGCTGGACGTCTCTAAGCCGACGGGAGACGCGCATCCGAAATGCGGCATTGGATCTCGACATCGGCGCCGCGATTGAGGATCTGTTGTTGATCTGTTTGGCTACGGACGCTGAGGAATGGATCGGGCAGGTTGGTTTCGTGCCGGTTTGAGGCGCCTGATCCCAAAAACGGCGTAACGCGGTTCTACAAGCCGTTCTACAATAGGTTACTTGGCAAACCCTAGTTCCGTAAATCAGGCGTCTCTTTCCAGCTTCATCTGGTCGGTCGCCGACCTCCTGCGAGGCGATTACAAACAATCGGAGTATGGCAAAGTCATCCTACCGTTCACCGTCCTGCGCCGGCTGGATTGCGTGCTGGAGCCGACCAAGGCGGCGGTGCTCGCGGAGTACGCCGCGCAGCGCAAGCAGAAACTGAACGCGGAGCCGCTGCTGCTTCGCAGAGCGAAGTTGACCTTTTATAACACCTCATCGCTGGACATGAAGAAGCTCATGGGCGACCAAGACCACATTAGGGAAAATCTTTTCGCCTACATCCAGGGCTTTTCGTCCGCAGTCCGTGACATCTTCGAGCACTTCGAGTTTTACGCGCAACTCGACCGCTTGGCGAAAGCCGGTCTGCTCTACATGGTGACCGAACGCTTCGCGCACGTGGACCTGCATCCCGACAAGGTCACCAACAGCCAGATGGGGCTGGTATTCGAGGAACTGATCCGGAAGTTCGCCGAAATCTCGAACGAGACGGCCGGAGAACACTTCACGCCGCGCGAAGTAATCCGGCTGATGGTGAACCTGCTGTTCATTGAGGATGACGACGTTCTGGCCAAGCCGGGCGTGGTGCGCACCATCTATGATCCCGCGGCCGGCACCGGCGGCATGCTGTCCGTGGCCGGCGAATACCTGGCCGGCCATAATCCGCGCGCGCGCCTGACCATGTTCGGCCAGGAGCTCAATCCCGAGTCCTACGCCATCTGCAAGGCGGACATGCTCATCAAAGGGCAGGACGTAGCGAATATCGTTTTCGGCAACACCTTCTCCGAAGACGGCCACCGGCACCGGAAATTCGACTACATGCTCTCCAATCCGCCTTTCGGCGTGGAGTGGAAGAAGGTGGAGAAGGAGGTCCGCACCGAGCACAAGACGCAGGGCTACAACGGCCGCTTCGGACCCGGGCTACCGCGGGTGTCGGACGGTTCCCTGCTTTTTCTGCTGCATCTTCTGAGCAAGATGCGTCCCGCGAAAGAGGGCGGCAGCCGCTTCGGCATCGTGCTCAATGGATCTCCGCTATTCACCGGCGGCGCCGGCTCGGGCGAAAGCGAGATCCGGCGTTATGTGCTGGAGAACGACTTGGTGGAAGCCATTATCGGGCTGCCTACGGACATGTTCTACAACACCGGTATCTCGACCTATGTCTGGATACTGAGTAACCGCAAACCGGAACATCGCAAGGGCAAGGTGCAGTTGATCGATGCGAGCGCCATGTGGCAGAAGATGCGCAAGAGCCTGGGCAGCAAGCGCAAGGAACTGTCGGACGCGCACATCGAGGAGATCACGCGAATTTTCGGCCAGTTCGTGGAGGCGAGCGAGGGCAGGAAGCCGATCTCGCGCATTTTCAGGAATTCCGATTTCGGTTATCGCACGATTACGGTGGAGCGGCCGCTGCGGGATGCCGAGGGCAAGGTGGTCCTCGGTGAAAAGGGCAAGTTGAAGGGAAAGCCGCAGGCCGACGCTAATCTGCGCGATACGGAGAACGTGCCGCTATCCGAGGAGGTGGAGATCTATTTCAAGCGTGAAGTTCTGCCGCATGCGCCGGACGCCTGGATCGACCACGAGAAGACGAAGGTCGGCTACGAGATTCCGTTCAATCGGCATTTTTATGTGTTTGAGCCGCCGCGCGATCTGGCGGAGATCGATGCGGAGTTGAAGGAATGCACGGATCGAATTAGTTCTATGATTGCGGGGCTGACGGCATGAGCTTTCCGAAGTATGAGCACTATGAAGGATAGTGCCGTGGAACTGGCTTGGTGGTGTCCCAAAACATTGGGACCGTGTCGCGTCTCGGCTTCGAGTCGTGGGTACGCGCTCGACTCGGATGGAGGGGGCTGAAGGCCGAGGAGTACGTCGATGATGGGTACGCTTTTTTATCGACGCCGAACATAAAGGGCGCAGCCATCGACTTCGTCAACGTGAATTTCATCGACGAGAACCGCTACGAGGAATCACCCGAAATCAAGGTTACGCGTTGGTGATGTCCTGTTAGCCAAAGACGGCTCCACTCTGGGCACCGTTAATTTGGTTCGTTCGCTACCGCGCCCCGCGACTGTCAATAGCTCCATCGCGGTTATAACGCCTCGCGTAACTCTGACCGGATCATTTCTATTGTTCTTGTTCAGCAGTTCGTACATCGAGCACACTATTCACCGAATAAAGGGCGGGATGGGAGTCCCTCACCTTTTTCAGGAAGACCTAAACAAATTCGACATGTCCGCTGCCCCCGATTGACGAACAGACAGTCATCGCAGCGTTCCTCGACCGCGAAACTGGCAAGATTGACACGCTGGTGGCCGAGCAGGAACGCCTGATCGCGCTGCTGAAGGAAAAGCGGCAGGCGATCATCTCCCACGCCGTCACCAAGGGCTTGAACCCCGCGGCGCCGATCGAAGGATTCCGGGATCGCCTAGGCTGGGCAGCGTACCGACGCACTGGCAAGTGCAGCCGCGGTCGAAGCGCTGTTTTACGATTCGCTCGATGGCCGCCGAGTTCCGTTGAATATCGGAGGAGCGAAGGCGACCGAAAAGGCGAGTATCCATGATTGACGATGAATCGGGCGATGATCGATTTCAATCGATGACTATGATCTTCACTGAAGAAGGACTTACGAATACGCTGCGTTTCCGAGAGTACTGTGCGCGAGCCTGTGGTGACACCATGTAGGCAAGCTCTAGTCGCCTGCAGTTGCGCGCGGCCTGATATTGGGTCAACAACCAGTGCTCATATGCTTACAGGCCTCCAGACGAGTCGCTAAGCATTTCTGCGGCTGAACGCCTTGAGCGCGATCAACCTGACATCGCATTCGTTAGCAGTGGGTTCTGCACGAACACCAATCTCACCGTATCGAGGCATTCGCCAATCATCCAGATCGCGATCTCCGCCGCTAGCGAAGAGCAGAGCGCATCATCGATGGCAGAGGTCCTGCGACAACGAGGGCAACTCGATGCCCTCATCGCCGAGGCGGAGCGCGCCATCGCCCTCCTCCAAGAACGCCGCACCGCACTCATCTCCGCCGCCGTAACGGGCAAAATCGACGTGCGCGGCTATCGCAGCACGGGAGCCGCGGCGTGAACAATCTCCACAGAGAGATCCACCTCGAAGACGAAATCTGCGAGCACCTCGCGGCGCACGGCTGGCTCTACGCTCCGGGCGATTCCGCGGGCTACGACCGCGCGCTGGCGCTGTTTCCCAGCGATGTGATTGCCTGGCTGGAGGAGACCCAGCCGCAGGCATGGGAGATCCTCTGCAAAAACCACGGCTCGCAAGTGGGCGACGTAGTGCTCAGCCGCCTGCGCGCCGCGCTCGACACTCGCGGCACCCTCGACGTCCTCCGCCATGGAATCGAGTTGCTTGGCCTGCGCCAGCCATTGTCCATGGCCCAGTTTGCGCCGGCCCTGGCGATGAACCCCGCCATCCTGGCGAAGTATTCGGCCAACCGGCTGCGCGTGGTCCGGCAGGTCCGCTATTCGGTGCACAACGAGAACGCAGTCGACCTGGTGCTCTTCCTCAACGGCATTCCGGTCGCTACCGCCGAACTAAAAAGCCAATTCACGCAGTCGGTGGAAGACGCTGTGGATCAGTACCGCCTGGATCGCGTTCCCCGGCCCAAAGGGCAGGCCGCCGCCGAGCCGCTGCTCAGCTTTCCCAATGGAGCCCTGGTGCATTTCGCCGTCAGCAACATGGCGGTGATGATGACCACCAAATTGGACGGCGGCGCTACCCGCTTCCTGCCATTCAATCGGGGCGACCACGGGGCGGCTGGCAATCCGCCCAACGAAAAGGGCGGGCACCGTACGGCGTATCTCTGGGAAGAAGTTTGGGAGCGGGAAAGCTGGCTCGAAATCCTGGGGCGCTATATCGTGACGCAGAAGGATTCCCGGAAGCAGATCGAAAAAATCGTTTTTCCGCGTTATCACCAACTCGACGCCACGCGGAAGTTGCTGGCCGCAGTGCGCGCTGACGGAGCGGGCGGCAAGTATCTGATCCAGCACTCGGCGGGTTCGGGAAAGACGAACTCCATCGCCTGGTCGGCCCACTTCCTCGCCGATCTGCACAACGCCAACCACGAAAAACTGTTCGATACGGTGCTTGTCGTCTCGGACCGCACCGTACTGGATTCCCAACTGGCGGATGCGGTCTTCGATTTCAGCCGGACGGCGGGGGTGGTTGCCACCGTTAAGGGGGAAGGCGCCAGCAAGAGCGGCGAACTGGCAGCGGCGCTGGCGGGCGGCAAGAAAATTGTCGTATGCACCATCCAGACCTTTCCCTTTGCGCTCAAGGCCGTGCATGAGTTGGCGGCGACGCAGGGGAAACGCTTTGCGGTGATCGCGGACGAGGCGCACTCCTCACAGACCGGCGAGGCGGCGGCCAAATTGAAGGCGGTGCTCTCGGCGGAAGAGTTGCAGGAATTGAACGACGGGGGCGAGGTCAGCACGGAGGATTTGTTAGCGGCGCAAATGGCGGCGCGGGCGGCGGAGAGCGGCATCACCTATGTCGCCTTCACGGCCACCCCAAAGGCGAAGACGCTGGAGTTGTTCGGACAGCGCCCCAATCCCGCGCTTCCCGCCGGCGCCAACAATCTCCCGCAAGCCGTTTCACGTTTATTCGATGCGGCAGGCGATTGAGGAAGGCTTCATCCTCGATGTTCTGAAGAACTACACGCCGTACAAATTGGCCTTCCGGCTGGCGCATAACGGCAAGGAGTTGGACGACCGCGAGGTGGAGCGCAGCGAGGCGCTGAAGGGGATCATGCGCTGGGTGCGGCTGCATCCCTACAACATCGCCCAAAAGGTCCAGGTGGTGGTGGAGCATTTTCGCGAGAACATTGCGCCGCTGCTCGGCGGGCGCGGCAAGGCGATGGTGGTGGTGGCGAGCCGGGTGGAGGCCGTCCGGTGGCAGTTGGCCATCGACAAATACATCAAGGACCGCGGTTACAACATCGCGACGCTGGTGGCTTTTTCGGGCGACGTACACGATGAAGAATCGGGGCCGGATCCGTTCTCAGAGACCAGCAGAATCCTGAATCCGAACTTGCGCGGCCGGGACATGCGCGAGGCATTCGCCACGGACGAATATCAGATCCTGCTGGTGGCCAACAAGTTTCAGACCGGCTTCGACCAGCCGCTGCTCTGCGGAATGTATGTGGACAAGCGGCTGGCGGGGATTACCGCGGTGCAGACGCTGTCCCGTCTGAATCGCGCTTATGAAGGCAAGGAAACTTATGTGGTCGATTTCGTCAACGATCCCGAAGAAATCCTGGAGGCTTTCCAGACCTACTACGAGACGGCGGAACTGGCTGGCGTCACCGATCCGCACCTGGTGTTCGATCTGCGCATGAAACTGGATGCGGCCGGCTTCTATGACGAATTCGAGGTCAACCGCGTAGTGGAAGTGGAGTTCGACCCGAAGGCGAGGCAAAGCGATCTGGCGGCGGCGCTGGAGCCGGTGGTGTCGCGCCTGCTGGTGCGCTACAAAGTAGCTCTTGACGCGATTGAAGAGCGCCGACGGCGAGAAACGAGGCGAAGGCTGCCGAAGACGCGAAGCACGATCTCGACGCGCTGGTGCTTTTCAAGCACGACATGACGACGTTCCAGCGCACGTACGTCTTTCTCTCGCAGATCTTCGATTACGGCAACACAGATATTGAGAAGCGATTCATCTTTTACAGGCGGCTGCTGCCGTTGCTGGAGTTCGGGCGCGAGCGGGAAGGAATCGATCTCTCCAAAATTATCCTGACCCATCACAACCTGAGAGATCAGGGAAAACGCCAGATCCCGCTTGGCCAAGGCGAAGCGCCGAAATTGAATCCCCTGATGGAGTCCGGCGGCGGCTCGGTGCAGGAGAAGGAAAAGGCGCTCCTCGAAGAGATTATCGCGAAGGTCAACGATTTGTTCGAGGGTGAATTGACCGAGGATGACCGGCTGGTGTATGTGAACAACGTCATCAAGGGTAAGCTCCTGGAATCGGTTGTGCTGGTGCAGCAAGCCGTCAACAACACGAAGGAACAGTTCGCCAGCTCTCCCGATCTTTCCAGTGAATTGCTGAACGCCATCATGGACGCCTTGGCGGCGCATAACGCGATGAGTAAACAGGCGCTGGAATCGGAACGGGTACGAAACGGCCTGCGGGAGATTTTACTCGGCCCTGGGCAGCTTTACGAGGCGCTGCGGTCGCGGGCAGAGATGGCGAAGGGGCAGACAGCTCCTTGATGAACGAACTGGACGATGCCGCATCCATGGAGGTCGGCCGCGACAGCGTCGGCCAGTTTAACATGTCCAGTGCACCGGGCAACGAATCGTTATTTGGGGCTTGCGTCCCATACCAAGAATTCTTACGGGCGCTGGATGCGAACGGCGCGCGCTGCCGCTGTCAACAAACAGTCTACCGCCCGGAACTGGGCGAGGCCGCATCCGAGGTTGGTGCGTTTAGACGGCCAGGTAGCGCGGGGCCTATAGGGCCGACCAGCGTCATAATGGAGGATGTGCGCAAGCAAGTTCTCCGAAAGGTTCTCGATGGCACCGCGGACGCCAACATCCGGTTCGATGACTTGCGATCGATTATGATTGCTCTTGGTTTTACCGAACGCGTGAAGGGCAGTCATCACATATTTGCAAGGGCAGGCGTTATGGAGATCCTCAATCTGCAGCCACGTGGCTCGCTGGCGAAGCCATACCAAGTGAAGCAGGTCCGTGCTGTGATTGTTCGTTATAAACTGGCGGAAGGGATTGAATGACGAAATACGAGATTATCCTGTATTGGAGCGATGAAGACGGAGCCTTTATCGCGGAGGTGCCGGAGCTGCCGGGTTGTGCGGCAGACGGCCCCACTCGGCAGGAGGCACTCGCAAGTGCGGAGATCGTAATGTCAGAATGGCTGGAGACCGCCCGGGAACTCGGTCGTCCGGTACCGGAGCCGAAAGGCCGCCTCCTTTTTGCGTGAAGGTTGTCGAAACGTCAGTCCCCGCGCGAGAACCTGGCCTTACCGGAACGCAATGACGGACTTCGCCTGGTCACTGACCCCGGGCTGTGGCGGAAGGCGCGGAGGGCAAAACGAAGGCTGGAAGCCATGGTATGGCCAGAGATAGCACGCCACTTGCCAGTTTCATTCGGCGCGACGCGCACGACCGGCCCATGCGAAGTCGCTCAGTGACGCGACCGCCTCAGTGCCATCAAAACCAGCCGCCGGACGGCACCAGGCTATTGAGGCGCAGATAGGTGGCGAGATTGCCGTAATGCAAGGCGTCATGATTTCCGACTTGCGTCAACACGAACATCTTGTTCGTCTTGACCCCCCAGAAGTCCGCCGGGTCATTGAGGTGCGCATCGCTGAACCCGGCGTACACGCCATCGCAGTAATCGAACGCGCCTTTGAGGTAGGCGACGATCTTGGCCTTCGACTCCGGCGGTGTAGCCGCAGGGCGGTTCGCTTCACCCTTGACGTCCGAACACAATTTGTAGGATATGTCCGCCACATGATTCAGGATCTCGCCAAACGAGCGGACATCCTTCGTGGGCCGGTAGCTGTACTTCGATTCCGGCATCGCTTCCGCCGACTTCATGATCTTGTCCTGCATATTGCTACTAAAGATGGATAGCGTCTTCGTCAGCGGATTCGGAGCCGCGATCGGATTGGGCATGCCTTGTTGAGCGTTAGCCAAGGACGCCAGGACGGAAACAGATACCATACCAACGGGAACAGCGACGCGAGCGATAGATCGGAACATTAAGAATCCTCCGGCGTGGCCGGGTGCAAGTAGCATGCCAAGACTCGTTTTTTTCGTTTCAATGCATTGGCTGTCTAAGCCGGCGGCTAGCTCGTCCGGTTGTGGGACAAGAAATCTCGTAAGCGGGAAAACCGAACTAACTCGTAAGACTCGCCTTCCTGTCAACCCTGCGGTAGTGGTGGTCAGCCACTCCGATGTTGTAGTCTGTTTTTGTGGGGACACCAGACGCTTTCGAAATCCTGATGGTCGATGAGCGCGAGATCCGCGTTACCCACCCGGATAAGCTTTACTTCTCCAAACAGGTGAAGGTCACCAAGCTCGAACTGGTGCGTTACTACCTGTCGGTAGCCCCCGGCGCCCTGGCCGGCATCGCCGATCGCCCCATCGTGCTGAAGCGTTTCGTCGACGGCGCCGAGCACGAAGCGTTCTATCAAAAGCGTGCGCCGAAGGAGCGTCCCGCCTGGCTGCGCACCGTGGTTTTGTCGTTCCCCTCAGGCCGCACCGCGGAGGAGATCGTGGTGGACGATGCCGCCGGGCTGGCCTGGATCGTGAACCTCGGCTGCATCGAGCTGCATCCGCACCCGGTTCGGTCGCGCGATCTCGAGCATCCCGACGAACTTCGCATCGACCTCGATCCCGGGCCGGGCGTTCCCTGGGACCAGGTGCGCGCGGTGGCGCTCGAAGTCAAAGCCCTGCTTTCCGAGATGGGCCTCGACGGCTGGCCCAAAACCAGTGGTTCGCGCGGGATGCACATCAACGTCCGCATCCAGCCCAAGTGGACCTTCGCCGAAGTGCGCCGTGCGGCCGTGGCACTCTCGCGCGCGGTCGAACGGCGCCGGCCCGACCTGGCCAGTTCCAAGTGGTGGAAAGAGGAGCGGCACGGGGTCTTCCTCGACTACAACCAGAATGCCAAGGATCGCACCACCTGCTCGGCCTACTCCGTCCGCCCGCTGCCCGACGCGCGTGTTTCCACACCGCTCGACTGGCGCGAGGTCCCGGACTGTGAGCCCGCCGATTTCACCATCTTCACCGTGCCCAAGCGCTTCGCCACTATCGGCGACCCGCATGCCGGGATCGACCTCCGCCCCGGCTCGCTTGAAAAGCTCCTGGAACTCGCCGCGAGGGATGAAGCCGAGGGCCTCGCCGATGCCCCTTGGCCGCCACATTTTCGACGCGCGGAGGGAGAGGCGCCGCGAGTGGCCCCGTCGCGCGCTCGCGCCGCCGCCAAACCGCGCGCCAAGATGCCCCTGATCACGGTCGCCAACTCGCCCGATCGCGATGCGGCCCTGGCCGGACTGGAACGCTGGAAAGCCAAATATCACGCCGCCGCCGCGTGTCTTGCCGTAGACGACGTCCTGGTGGACTCGATGCGCGGCCGTTCTTCCACATGGACCCGGATTCGCGTGAACCTGCGCCACGTTCCCGAGGACATCCGGCCTGGCCAGGAAACTCCCGATCCGGATGACGATCCCACCCGCCCGTGGCGCGAATTGCGTGCCGGCCGCGACACTGGCAAAGAACGCAAGAGACAAGGAAGGGATCGGGAGATCTGACCTCCTTCACGAACAGTTAGGACTTTGCGCGCTTGGCGGTCCCCTTTGCGCCTTTGCGAGAAACCGGACTCCCTGGCTCGTGAATTGCCGCTCATAACTGGACCTGCCGCACACTTACCGCGCGGCTGCGAAAATCGTGGCCAGTTCATGCGGCGGCACGACTTCCAACTGTTCATACGTGCAGTCTTGCGGTCTCTTATCCGTTCGCCACCTGCGGAAATGCGCCATGTGGCGGAAACGCGAACCCTGCATGTGCTCGTACGCCACTTCCACCACCAACTCCGCTTTCAGCGGCTCCCAGGAAAGATCCTTGCCGCGGCTCCAGCGGCTCTCGGCTCCCGGCACGCGGCCTCCCGTCGCCCCATCCGCCGTCAAATGGCCGACCCACGCCTTCCACGGGTGATGGTCCAGTGCGTTGGCCCGAAATGGCTCCAGAAAGCGCAGCAATTCCCTGCGCTTCTCCGTGGTGAAACTGGCGCACACACCCACGTGCTGCAGCATACCCGCATGGTCGTAAAGCCCGAGCAGCAGCGAGCCGACCGCTTCGTTCTGCGCGCCCTTGTACCAGCGAAAACCCGCCACCACGCAATCGCACTCGCGCTCGTGCTTCACTTTCAGCATCACGCGCTTATCCGATTCGTAGTTTCCCGAGGCCGGCTTGGCCATCACGCCATCCAGGCCGGCTCCTTCGAATCGCCGGAACCAGTCCATGGCGATGGCCCGTTCCACGGTCGCGGGCGTAATGTAAACCGGCGGCGCCGCGTTCCGAAGGATGTCCTCAAGCATCTTCCGCCGTAATTCGAAGGGCGCATTCCGCAAATCCTTTTCACCGGCCAAAGTAAATCGAAAAACACAATCGAAGCCGGTGTCTGCCTGGCTAGCGTTTTGACGCGCGATGCCGCCGGATGCAGCCGCAGTTGCAGCGCTTCGAAATCTAGCACGCTGTCGCGCGCAATTACGATTTCCCCATCGAGCACGGCGCGCGGCGGCAATTGAGACGCGAGCGCCTCCACAATTTCAGGAAAATAGCGATGCAGCGGCTTTTCATCCCGGCTTTGGATTTCAAGCTCGTCGCCATCCCGAAAAACCAGCGCACGAAAGCCGTCCCATTTCGGTTCAAAGATCCACTTACCCTCGGCCGGCAGTTCATCGACTCGTTTTGCCAGCATCGGGAGCACCGGCGGGTTCACAGGAAGGTTCACTTCCTCATCTTATAACGGGTAAATCGGGAGGGCCGCGGCAGGGCGATTCTGTTTCAGTAGTGCAGTGGCGCGTTCGGTTTTGACCCGAAAACGGAGGTTCTCCCGGAACTCAGCTTGAAAGACGGCGACCCGCTTAGGATCTCGCTTCGCCTGGCATCTCTCGACGGAGTCCGCCAGCGGTTCCAGGCCTGGTCCGCCCTTGCTTCGGTGGCCGGAAGAAGGGCGACGTCGCGCGCTCCCCGCCGCCGAACGATCACGGTTTCCTGCTGGTCCACCACCCGATCGAGAACGCTGGTGTGATTGCGCGCAATCTGCACCGTAACGAGTTGCGTCACCTGCGGCGAAGTGCGCCGCTCGATCCCGGCTATGTTCCGTGGCGATCCGTTTTCGGCGGGCGCTGAGGCGCATCTTGAAGCCAAGGAGAAGGTGAAAGTCCCCGTGCGCGGCTGCGTCTGCCGTCTGGGCAGCGATCCTCGATTGCGAGTGGAGGCCAAGGGCTAGGGAGCATCCCGGCCGTGGCTGTCACACCGCGGTCCGGCTGCTCGAAACCGCTTCGCTCTTAGCGATTCATGCGCAATGCGAGAGAACTGTTTGGCGCGGGATTCGAGGCGCGCCGCACCTGAGGACCGCTGCTGGGCCTGGGGATTTGGCATTTGCTGGATGGCTAACTCGGCCGCGGTGGTGATGAATGAATGGCTCCCCAGGCGCGGCAACCTGTATTTCCTGCTGTTCCTGGCGCTGATCTATCCGGTGACGTGGGCGCTTGGACGGAGCTTGTCGCAATTCCGGTCCTGGGACGAGTTGGGCCGGCCCCAGTCTTTGTTTGACGATTCGGAAGACGCAAGCTCAGAGCCGGACTTAAAAGTCCCACCGGCACGCTGACGCGTGCGCCAGGGCCACGCGCCCTTCCCAGGGGTGAACAAGGGAGTCCCAATAGCGGACACCTCGATTTCGTATCTCCGGTGTACTCAATATGTTAGGAGTGGTGCCGTAATTGCGGCTACAATGCGACAATGTTGTTAACCGCTCCATGAAACTGACCGATGCCTATGTGCCGAGGATTCTGATCGCCGACGACCAGCCGGATGTGCTGGAAGCGTTGCGCTTCCTGATTAAGGGAGAGGGGTATCAGGCCGAAGCCGTCAATTCGCCGGCGGGTGTTTTGGATGCCGTGGAATCGCGCGACTTCGACGCGGTGGTGATGGACTTGAACTACACCCGGGATACCACTTCCGGGCAAGAGGGCCTGGACCTGCTCAACCGGCTGATGGCCCTCGACAGCACGCTGCCGGTGATCGTGATGACCGCATGGGGCAGCGTGGATCTGGCCGTCGAAGCCATGCGGCGGGGAGCCCGCGACTTCATCCAGAAACCCTGGGATAACGCGCGCCTCTCGGCGATCCTGGGCACGCAAATCGAATTGGGTAGGGCGCTGCGCAAAGGACAGATCCTGGAAGCCGAGAACCGGCTGCTGCGCGCCGAGCAATTTCCCAGCCTGATCGCGCAATCCGCAGCCATGCAGCCGGTTTTGGATATGATCTCGCGCGTGGGACCCTCCGACGCGAACGTGTTGATCACCGGCGAGAACGGCACCGGCAAGGGACTGGTGGCGCAATCGCTGCATTCGGTTTCGCTACGCTCCCTGAAGCCGATGCTCACCGTGAACACCGGCGGGCTTTCCGAAGGCGTATTCGAGAGCGAACTCTTCGGGCATGTGAAGGGCGCGTTCACGGACGCGAAGTCGGACCGCGTAGGGCGCTTTGAAATGGCCGAAGGCGGCACGCTGTTCCTGGACGAGATCGCCAACATCTCGGCGAATCTCCAGGCCAAGCTGCTGCGCGTGCTGGAGACCGGCGAATTCGAGCGGGTGGGATCGTCGAAGACGCGCCAGGTGGATGTACGGGTACTTTCGGCCACCAATTCGGACTTGAATGGCGAGGTGGCGGGCGGGCGCTTCCGGCAGGATCTACTGTTCCGCCTGAATACGATCGAAATTCGCCTGCCGCCGTTGCGCGAACGCCGGGAGGATATTCCGCTGCTGGCCGCGCATTTCCTGCGGCAGCATGCCGAGCATTACCGCAAGAGCCTGAGCGGCTTCGAAGACGTCGCCATGAAGGCGATGCTGGCGCACCCCTGGCCGGGCAACATTCGCGAATTAGACCATGCCGTGGAACGCGCCGTGTTAATGACCCAGAGCGCCTGCGTGAAAGTGAACGATTTGGGACTGCGGGCGGCGCGCGACGGATCTCCGCGATTGGAAGACATGAGCCTCGAGGAAGTGGAAGGCCTGCTGATCAAGAAGGCCTTGCAGCGCTTTAACGGCAACGTCAGCCACGCGGCCAACGCGTTGGGCCTCAGCCGCAGCGCGCTTTACCGGCGCCTGCAGCGGTATGGACTCTGAGGCGTTAACCGTTTAGGGCGTTAGCAGCCGCACATGACACCTCCCAGAAAACGCCGCCGGCGCATGAAGTACGAAGGCCGGATCGTGATCATGGCCATCCTGGCGGGCCTGCCGGGATCGCTGGTGGCGCTCATCATGCTATGGCTGCGGGATCCCACGCCTCAACCGAAGACGCAGTGGACGCTGACGATCCTGATCGTACTGCTGTGGATGGGCTTCGCCATGGCCGTGCGGGATCGCGTGGTGTTCCCGCTGCAGACGCTCTCGAATCTGCTGTCGGCATTGCGCGAAGGCGATTTCTCGGTACGCGGACGGGCGGGCGTGGACGACGACGCGCTGGGCGAGGTGATGCGGGAGGTGAACTCGCTGGGCGGCACCCTGCGCGAACAGCGGCTGGGAGCGCTGGAGGCTACCACGCTGCTGCGCACGGTGATGTCGGAGATCGACGTGGCTGTGTTCGCCTTCGACCATGAGCGCAAGCTGCGGCTGGTGAATCGCGCCGGCGAGCGCCTGCTGGCCGCGCCCGCGGAGCGCATCCTGGGCGCCGGGGCGGCGGAACTGCAACTGGAAAGCTGCCTGGAAGGGGAACCGCAGCAAACGATCCAGATGACTTTTCCGGGGGGCTCGGGCCGCTGGGGCCTGCGGCGCAGCACCGTCCGCGAGCACGGGCTGCCGCTGCAATTGCTGGTGGTGGCGGACCTCACCCTGCCGCTGCGCCAACAGGAATTACAGGCCTGGCAGCGGCTGGTGCGCGTGCTGGGACACGAGTTGAACAATTCGCTGACGCCCATCAAGTCGATCGCCGGAAGCCTGGCCAGTTTGCTGACCCGGCATCCGTTGCCGGAGGATTGGGAAGACGACATGCGGCGCGGGCTCAGCGTGATCTCGACGCGCTCGGAAGCGCTGAGCCGGTTCATCGGCGCGTATGCGCGGCTGGCCAAGCTGCCGCGCCCACAACTGGAATCGATGGAAATCAAGCCGTGGGTGCAGCGCGTGGTCAACCTGGAGACGCGCGTTAGGGTGGCGCTCCTGCCGGGTCCGGATACTTTTATCCAGGGCGATCCCGATCAGCTCGAACAGGTGCTGATCAACCTGGTGCGCAACGCCACGGATGCCTCGCTGATCACCGGCGGCGGCGTCGAGATCGGGTGGACCCGTAACGGCACCCAGGTAGAGGTGACCATCGAGGACGAAGGGCCGGGGATTTCAAATACCACCAACCTGTTCGTCCCGTTCTTTACGACCAAGCCCGGCGGCTCGGGCATCGGACTGGTGCTGAGCCGCCAGATCGCCGAGGCGCACGGCGGAACGCTGGTGCTCGAAAACCGCACGGATCGTTTAGGGTGCGTGGCGCGCCTGCGGCTGCCGGCATAGCGCCGGGCGGCCGGAAACGCTAACGGATCTGCTTCTTGGACGGGCCGGTTCTGAGTGCCGCGGAGAAACTTCTGCTGGCGGTTTTCAAGCAGCTATGGATTTCATCGATGTCCAGAACTTTGGATCCATCGATCTGATCCAAAGACGCCTGGACGGACTGAATCTTCAACATACTATCGGTGATCACTTCACGCTCTAACGTTGTTAAAGGCATCAAAATTCGAGCAGCCGTGCTCCTCCACATGGCGCAGGTATCCATACTTGGCCAGCTGTTTTTTCTCGTTCGCCATGTGGATCAAAAGATCGAAACGGTGGCATTCGGCGTCATCTTCGACGATCGCCACAAACTGTTGTTCGTGCAGGTCTATCAGCTCCCGAACCGCCATCCCAAACTCGTCCAACAGCCGATTGTGTTCTTCGCAACCGGACTTACGGGCGGAAATGACGGCCGTTCCCGACGAACGATCGTTACGCATCGTGCTGCTCGCCTCCACCGATCCAGGTGCAATCGGCTTACCAGTGTGGGCCGGAGTGGACGCCAGCGCGCTCGACCCGGGTGTACCGCCTTTGGAATCATCCTGTTGGCGAAGTTGCTGCGGGCGTTCTTCGCGCGTGGGAAAGAGCGCGAAGTTCATCCAGAAGGACTCGATCGCCTCCACCAACTTCACCGTACTATCCAGACTCGTGGGCTTTTGCACGTATCCATTGGCATGCGCCATGTAGCTCTTACGTACATCGTTTGGCGACCTGGAAGTGGACAGCATGATGACCGGGATTACACGGAGCTGGGGATCGTTCTTGATCGCGGACAACGTATCCAGACCGCCCAGCCGCGGCATATTGACATCGAGCAGAATCAGGTCGGGAAATGGAACGTCCCGGTAACCGCCCGTCCGATGCAGGAAGTCGAGTGCGTCGGAACCGTCCAAAACAAAGTGCAATTCATGTAGATGCTGTAGATTCTTCATCACTTCGCGCAGGACGCCGGCCGCGGCCGGATCGTCGTTGACAACCAGGATGTGAAAGATATTGTTGGAGTTAGCCCTGACAGATCGGTCATCCATGACGCTATGTCTCTTGACAGCGGCCGGTTTCGGATCCACCAGGCCATGCGAACAAACGCGAAATGCACGCGGAGCGCCAAACCCGATAGGAATCAACTGAAAGGCATGCCGGAGCCTCCAGTTTCGATACAATGCGGTTTGGTTCTTGGAGGGCGGGCAATTCTGCCCGCAGCCGGCTTTCAGCCGGCTCTGGCCGCCTGAAAGGCGGCTGCGGCCAAGATTGGCCGCCCTCCAACCAAACGCGATCCAGGGAGGAAACCATGAAGGCCGTAGCCGTTTATCCCGCCGACCATGCGGTCAAGATTGTCGATATCGCCGAGCCGTGCATCGCCACGCCCACGCAAGTGAAACTGCGCGTGCTGGAAGTGGGCGTTTGCGGCACGGATAAGGAAATCTGCGCCTTTGCCTATGGCTCGCCGCCGGAGGGATCGGATCGCTTCGTGCTGGGGCACGAATCGCTCGCCGAAGTTGTGGAAATTGGAGGAGGCGTGGCAGACCTGCGCGCGGGCGATCTGGTGGTGAGCACGGTGCGGCTGCCTTGCAACGATCCGGGATGTGTCCCCTGCCGCGCCGGCCACTACGATTTCTGCATGACCGGCAACTACCGCGAACACGGCATCAAGGGGCTGGACGGCTTCATGACCGAACTGGTGGTGGAGGAGCGGCACAACCTGCATCCGGTGGGGCGCGACCTGCGCGATGTGGCGGTGCTGGTGGAACCGCTGACCATCGCGGAGAAGGCGCTGATCGAGGTGCGGGAGATCCAGCAGCGGCTGCCCTGGGGCGGCGGCCCACATCGCGCGGTGGTGCTGGGCGCGGGTCCGGTTGGATTGCTGGGGGCCATGGCGCTGGTGAATGGGGGGTTTGAAACGACTGTGTATTCGCGGTCGCCCAAGCCGAATCCGAATGCCGCCGTAGCGGAAGCCACCGGCGCGCGCTACATTTCGTCGCAGCAAACACCCATTGAAGAGATGGTTGAACAAGTGGGCAACATCGATCTGATTTACGAGGCCGCGGGCGCTCCGCAATTCGCCTTTGAAGTCTTGAAGCACCTTGGATCGAACGGCATTTATGTTTTTACGGGCGTGCCGCGTGGAGGGGAGCCGGTGAAGTTCGATACGGAGCGCATCATGTACAACCTGGTGCTGAAGAACCAGGTGGTGGTGGGAGTGGTGAACGCGGGGCCGCAGGCGTTCGACAATGCGGTGCGCGATATCGGGGTCTTCGCGGCGCGATGGCCGGAAGCGCTGCATGCCATGATCACGGGGCGGTATCCCATGGAGGCGTTCCAGGATCCGGTGGCGGGGAAAGCCGGCGGGATCAAGAACGTGATCGAGATCGCGCGGGAGGGCCGGCCATGATCGCCGAACTGGCGCGCCTCGCGGAGGACGAACGGCGCGAGAAAAACTGGAAACGCTGGGGGCCGTATCTCTCGGAGCGGCAGTGGGGCACCGTGCGCGAGGATTATTCGGCGGGCGGCGCCTGTTGGGATTACTTTCCGCACGATCACGCGCGCAGCCGCACCTACCGTTGGGGCGAAGACGGACTGCTGGGCATCTGCGACCGCGAGTGCCGACTGTGCTTCGCGCTGGCCCTGTGGAATGGCCGCGACCCGATCCTCAAAGAGCGGCTCTTCGGGCTGACGAATCCCGAAGGCAACCACGGCGAGGACGTAAAGGAGTGTTATTACTACCTGGACTCCACGCCGACGCATTCCTACATGAAGGGCCTCTACAAGTATCCGCAGAGGGTCTTTCCTTATGACTGGCTGGTGGAGGAAAACCGCCGCCGCGGCCGGGCGCAGCCGGAGTTCGAACTGGAAGACACGGGCATTTTCAACGAGCAGCGCTACTTCGATGTTTTTGTCGAATATGCCAAGGGTGGGCCCGACGATCTGGCGGTGCGCATCACCGCCGTGAATCGCGGACCGGAACGCGCGGACCTGGCCCTGCTGCCCACCCTGTGGTTCCGGAATACGTGGTCGTGGGGGCGCCAGGGCGAAGGCTATTGGCCGAAGGGGAAGATCAGCCGGGAGAGCGATCGGACCCTGCTGGCGGACCACGCTTCGCTGGGAAAATACAGGCTGGACGCGCCCGGCGCCGGCGAACTTCTCTTCACCGAGAACGAGACGAATATGGAGCGGCTTTTCGGCGTAAAGAGCGCCGGGCCCTATGTGAAAGATGCCTTTCACGCCTACCTGATCGAGGGCCGCGCCGGCGGCGTGAATTCGCAGGGTGAAGGCACGAAGGCCGCCGCGCTGTACCGCCTGCAGTTGGATCCGGGCGCGAGCGCGACCCTCCATCTGCGGCTGTCGGCGGATGGCTGCGATCCGGCGCTCGATACGGAGCAGGTATTCCGGCAGCGGCAGGCCGAGGGCGACGAGTTCTTCGCCACGCACATGCCCGAGGGTTATACGGATGCGGCGCGCCGCATCGCGCGGCAGGCGTACGCGGGCCTGCTGTGGAGCAAGCAGTTTTACCATTATGGAGTGGCCCAGTGGCTGGACGGCGACCCGGCGCAGCCGCCGCCTCCGCCGGGACGCGAGCACGGACGCAACCACGACTGGAGGCATCTGTATAATCGCGACGTGGTTTCGATGCCGGACAACTGGGAATATCCGTGGTACGCGGCCTGGGACCTGGCTTACCACATGATTCCCTTCGCGGAAATCGACCCGCACTTCGCCAAAGAGCAACTCGTGCTGATGCTGCGCGAGTGGTACATGCATCCCAACGGGCAGCTCCCGGCATATGAGTTTGCTTTTGGCGATGTAAATCCGCCGGTGCATGCCTGGGCATGCTGGCGCGTGTACAAGATGACGGGCCCACGCGGCGCGCGCGACCGCGTCTTCCTGGCGCGCGTGTTCCATAAGCTGCTGATAAACTTCACCTGGTGGGTGAATCGCAAGGACGTGGAAGGGCTGAACATTTTCTCCGGCGGGTTCCTGGGGCTGGATAACATCGGCGTATTCGACCGGTCGCTTCCGCTGCCGGGGAACCTGAAATTGGAACAGGCCGACGGCACGGCCTGGATGGCGGCCTATTGCCTGACGATGCTCTCGATGGCGCTGGAATTGGCGCGCGAAGATCCGGCATATGAAGACGTGGCGTCGAAGTTCTTCGAGCACTTCGTTGCTATCGCCAGCGCTATGAACTCCCTGGGCGGAAGCGGGCTGTGGAACGAGGGGGACGGGTTCTACTACGATCAGCTCCGCGTGGATGGCACCACTCTCCCGTTGCGCGTGCGCTCGGCGGTGGGGCTGATCCCGCTGGTGGCGGTGACGGTGCTTGAGTATGAGGACATCGCCCGGCTGCCCGGCTTTCGCAAACGGATGGACTGGTTCCTCGAAAACCGCCAGGACCTGTGCGCGCAGATTTCGTATATGGAGCAGGACGATTCCAATGGGCACACCCACCGGCTGCTGGCGATCCCGTCGCTGGGGCGCCTGCTGCGCGTGCTGAAGTACTTGCTGGACGAAAATGAGTTTCTATCGCCTTATGGCATCCGTTCGCTGTCCAAGTTCCACCAGGAGCATCCTTACATTTTGCAGACCGACGGCGTGGACCAGCGCGTGGACTACGAGCCGGGTGAATCCGCCAGCGGCGCGTTTGGCGGCAACTCGAACTGGCGGGGACCGGTCTGGTTTCCGGTGAACTTTCTTTGGGTGGAGGCGCTGGAGCGGTATCACCATTTCTATGGCGACCACTTACGGGTGGAATGCCCGACCGGCTCTGGGCGCATGATGAACCTGAAAGAGGTGGCGGGAGAGATCATGTCCCGGCTGGCAAGAATCTTTGTGCCGGGAGACGACGGGCGCGCCGCGTGGCAAAGCGGCGACCGCTACGCGCAAGATCCGAACTGGCGGGATTTGACATTGTTCTACGAATTCTTCCATGCCGACAGCGGCCGGGGCCTGGGCGCCAATCACCAGACGGGGTGGACCGCGCTGGTGGTGAAGTGCCTGGAGGATCTGGCGCGGCGGAAGAGCGGGTCGTAGGGGGATCGCGTTTCGCTGGTTCTCGGCCAAGGCGCCAAGGTGACCGCGAAGGAGTTTGGATTTTGGAGGGCGGCCAATCTTGGCCGCAGCCGCCTCTTCAGGCGGCCAGAGCCGGCTGAAAGCCGGCTGCGGGCAGAATTGCCCGCCCTCCAAACTGTTTCCGTCTGCTTGGCGCACTTGGCGGTTCCCTTGGCGTCTTTGCGTGATACCTGGCGTGTAACGAATCGGCGGCAACCCGCACTATTCACACAGAGGGCGAAAGGAGTTTCAATTTGAAACCCCGTGTATTTGTGGTGATGCCGTTTGGGAAAAAGCCTTTGGATCACGAGGCGAAAGGCGCCGGAAATGTGATCGACTTTAACGCCGTCTACGACCATCTGCTGGAACCCGCCCTGCGTAAGGCCGGCTGCGATCCGTTCCGCGCGGATAGCGAGGCCGCCGCGGGCGATATCCGCACCGACATGTTCTTTGAGTTGGTCACCGCCGATCTGGTGGTGGCGGATATCTCGATCGGAAACCCGAACGTGTTCTATGAGCTCGGGGTGCGCCACGGGGTGTGCCCGCACGGTGTGCTAATTGTGCAAGGCAGCTTCGGCAACGCCCGCCCGTTTGACATCGCGCCCGATCGTTGCTTTAGCTACGAAGGTTCCCTTTTAAACGGGTGTAAGGCGGCCGGGGCCGAACTGAATAGGCAAGTCGAGAACCTCACGCAGACCTTCAAGCGTGCCTTGGCTGAGGAGCCCAAAACCATCGGGAGTCCGGTCTACGAGCAATTGCCGGGTCTGGTCCCCGTGAACTGGGAAAAGATTCAGACGTCTAAGGCAAACTATTTCGGGGCGCTACGCGACGACTGGCTCGACTGCGTCCGGATTGCCCAATCCAGCAGGCACCCGGGCGACATCAAGACCTTGGCGGACGACGCGCCCACTATCGCGCATCGGACTAAGATCCTCTATCAGGCGGCTCTCGCACTTATCGCTCTGTGCCGCTACCGGGCGGCCGAGCGCGAATTGCGTGAAGTCATCGCACACGATCCGAATCACTTCGAGGCTCAGCTTCAACTTAGCTGTGTGTTAACGCAACAGGGCAAGACGGTCCAAGCCGAACTCCAATTGCGTAACTTACTGCGCCAGCACGAAAACGACCCTCAAGCGGGGGACCAGTTAGGACAGGTCTACCGGCACTTATGGCACCTCTCCTGGCGCGGCGAAAAGCTCGAAAATCGCAAGCAGAAAGCTATCGAGACTTTGCACCAGGCGGCTCTGGCCGTGCGCAGCTTTATTCGGGCCCAGCAGTTTGACCCAAGTGCTTACTACGCGGGGTACAACGCGCTCGTGCTCCTCTTCGTGCTCAAAGACCTCCGGGGAGGCGTGGGCAGCGAACTTTCGGAAATCTGGCCCGCGGACGTGGACGAGACCGAGATGGCCACGGTGGTGCAGTTCTGCGCGAGGAATTTCAGGGAGCGAGCGATTGAAAAGGGCGACTCCGAGGGACAGTTCTTGACCACTACCACTCTCGCCGGGCTCGCGTTAATAAGGGGCGACAACACGAAGGCGATGCAGCTCATCCGCGAAGCGTGTAGCATCCCGGGAGCGACCTTTTTTCAGTTGCGAGTCTTCCAGGAACGGTTATTGCTCCTCGACGAATTGGCTTTCATGCCGGGTTTTGTAAAGCCCGCTTTGCGCATTCTGTGTGAGGCGCTTACGCCAAAGAACGGGTATCGTATCTGGCGGCGCGTCTTCCTGTGGGCGGGCTACCCGGTGGACAGAGAAGACCAACAGACCCAGCGTTTTCCCGCCTCGCGGGTCGAAGCCGTGCGGGCGCAGATCGATGCGGCGCTCGACCGGTGGCAGGTGGGGAAAGAAGACGATCTGGCGATCTGCGAGGGAGCGGATGAGGGCGATATCCTATTTGCCGAAGCTTGCCACAAAAGGAAAGCGCAGGTGCGCCTCCTGCTGCTGGAACCGGCCGGCAGCCAGTTCCACCGGGCTTTGTGGCCGTTTCAATCGGAGGAGTGGGAGCAAAGATTTCACGACTTGCGGGCCGCGCTTGGCGACGAAGTCTGGTTTCACTCCGAGCACTTAGGCGCGGCGTTCGATGAGAGCACGGCCGAGGGACGGAGATCGTTGCAGCGCCGGCATAAGAACTGGCTGATCAACACCGCCAAAATGGAGGCGGAACCCCACCAGGCCTGCGCCGAGCAAGCGGATTCGGCGCCGCAGCTCTTCGGCCTGTTTCTTTGGAATGGAAAGGGCAGCGGAGACAATCCGGAAGATCCGTCGTACTTTATCCGGCAGGTGGATGAGTTCAACGGCTACCAGGGTCAAGTGAAGATCATCGACCCGCAGCGCGATGCCCAACATCAGGTTGCCGTCGCGGGATGAGTTTTGGGGTTTCGGGAGGGCGGCCTTGGCCGCAGCCGCCTTTTCGGCGGCCAGAGCCGGCTGAAAGCCGCCCCCAGAGGGGACCCCGGGGCAGAATTGCCCGCCCTCCAAGACTTATTTGACGACTTCCGATCCCAGCCGGCTGGCCAGCGGATGCAATTGGCCTGAATATTTATTGCCGGGCTTCTGCCGGTAGGGCACCGACGACGGCGACGAAAGCTGTTCGAAAGTGAAAGAGCAGATGCGCATGCCGGGATACAGCGCCACCGCCATCCGGCTGAGATTGCTCAACTCCAGGGTGGCCTTCCCGGTCCAGCCGGGATCGAACAGCCCCGCCGTCCCGTGGACGATGATTCCGATGCGGCCCAGGCTGGAGCGGCCTTCCAGACGGCCGAGCACCTCGGCATCGAGTTCCAACGACTCCAGCGTCACGGCCAGCACGAAATCGCGCGGCTGCAGCACGAAAGGCTCGTCCGGGGGCACTTCGACCGTGCGCATGATGTGTTGCAGGCTGGCGCGGTCCCGCGGATCGATAAAAGCGTGGCGGCTGTATTCGAAGACGTTGAACTCATTGCCCAGCCGAAAATCCACCGAACAACTGCCGAACTGCTCAGGCGGCAGGTCGGGCGCAATCTTGATTTTCCCAGCTTCGATGTAGCGCTTGATGTCTACATCCGACAGAACCATGGGGGCCTCCGGATAGGCCATCGTAGCGCAGTTCAGGCCTGCAGTTTGTTGATCAGGTCCTTGATCTGATTCTCTTCCGATTTGGCCGGACTGCTGCGCAGCGCCTGCTGCAATTCCTTGATGGCTTTGGGCTTGTCGCCTTTTTGCGCGTATGCCATGCCGAGGTGGAACCGGTACGTCGAATTACCGGGCATCTTGTTCACCAGTTCCTGGAAGATATCCATGGCATTGTCGCTCATGTTCTTCTTCAGGTAAATCCAGCCCAGGGTATCGGACACTTCGCTCAGGTTGGGCATGACCTGTTTGGCGCGCTGGGCGTAGGTGAGGGCCTGGTCCAGGTCCCCTGAACCGCCCTCGGCGATTAGAAATGCCAGATTGTTCAAGGCAAATCCGTTTTGGGGATCCATCTTGATGGCCTGCTCGTACGCTTCCCTGGCTTCGGGCTGCCGGTTGGCGCTTTGCAAAGCCAGCGCCAACTCATTCACCACCAGCGAATTCCCTGGCAGTCCCTCCCTAGCCTTGTAAAGGGCCGGTATCGCGGCATTCAGATCGCCCTTGCGGCGCAGGGTGACGCCGAGCCGGAAATAAACCTCGCCCCGCGATTTGGAGTTCTTATCCAGCCCGTTGAGTACGGTCTGGAACTGGGTGATGGCCATTTCGAAGTTTCCGGCACGGACCGCCACGTTGCCCAGCGCCATTTGCAGATCTTGACGCTTGGGAGTCTTGGCCAGCTCCGACTGCAGGAACTGAATCGCCTGGTCGAAATGGCCTTGCCGGGTGAGCGTTTCCACCAGGCCGACTAATCCGCGGTCATCCCTGGGATTGGCGGCATAGGCTTTGCGGAATATGTCTTCCGCCTCTTTCAGGTTGCCTTGTTTCAAGGCGATCATGCCCATCGAAAAATCGATATCCGGCGCATTCGGATTGGCTTGCCGGATGGCTTCGAGCAACTGCCGCGCCTCCGTGTACTTCTCTTCACCCAGCAGGGCAGCCGCCTCGATCATGCGGGCCGGGCCGTTCTTCTTGTCGATGGTAAGAATCCGCGCGACGGATTTCAGGGCTTCGTCGTAATCCTTGCGCATCACCTGGAGTTGCGCCAGCGCCAGATGGGCGGGCAGGTAATCGGGTCTCTCGCGGATGGCTTCACTGAACTGCTGGCGGGCCTGCTCCCACTCGGCGCGGGCCACGTGCGCCCTACCCAGGTTGTAACGCGCCACGAAATTGTCGGGCGCGGCGTTTACCACGGCCTGCAACTCGGAGATGGCCTTCTGCACATCGCCGCGGTCGAGCAGCATGGACGCCTGCAATCCCCGCGCGTCGGAATCCTTGGGATTTTCCTTCAGGATCGCGGCATTGATATCGGCGGCTTCCGCGCGCCGGTTCTGGCGCATCAGGACTTCGATCATGCGCTTCTGGTAGGTGGCCATTTGCTTGGGGTCGGCGGCCATGCCTTCCTTGTATTGCTTAAGCGCCTCCGCCATATCGCGGTTGCGGAAATAGAAATCGCCCACCACCAGGTACGCGCGATCGTAATCCTTCACGTGGCTCTTGATTTCGTTGAGAGTCGCCACCATCTGATCGTGGCGTTGCAGGCTCGAATAGTAGCTGGCCAGCGACAGCAGAAAGCTCATTTGCTTGGGATTATTGGCGGCGCCCGTTCTTAGAATCTGCTCCGCATCGGCGGATTTGTTCTCCAGCAGATAGACACCGTACAACTCGTTATAGGCCTGGACGAAGGTCTTGTCCTCCGTGATGAGCTGTTTGTAGATCTGCTCGGACTCGGCAAACTGCCGGTCGGCGGCCAGCGCGCGGGCCAACTGCATCCGCAGGTTCAGCCCCGGCTTAGGGTTGATGGAGATGGCTTTGCGATATTCGGCGATGGCGGCCGTCAGCAGCTTTTCGGTCTGCTCGGGCCGGCCCTCATGGAAGCTGCTCTGGGCCCGCACCAAATCCAGGTCCGCCGTCAGCCGGTGGCCGTCGAACGAATTCGGGTCGCGCTGCAAAAGCTCTTTGGTGATGCCCTCCACCTCCGCCAGAAACTGGGTTTCACGGGTAAACGCGAGGTAGATCTCGGCCAGCCGGACTTCGGAGTCGAAGTGTTCGGGATCGGTCTTGGGGATCAGCTCTATGGCGCGCCGCAATTCGCCCAAGGCGTTGGGAACACGGCCGAGCTTCAAATCGGTCTGGGCCAGGTGGTAGTAGGCCAAACCGTATCGCTGGTCCTTCTGCAGGGCGTTGCGATACATGATGGAAGCTTCCTTGTACTTGCCTTTTGCGAAGTATTTATTGCCGTTCTCCAGGTAACGCCTCTTGGCGACGTTGGGGTCCCGGCTACAGGAAACCAAGGTCAATACAGCCAGGATGACTACTAGGGATCTCATGCAAGTCCTCACGTTGATTCTAATATACATCGGGCGCAAACGTTGCGGGGTTGGTTTCGCGCAAAGGGGCCAACGGACGGGTAGCGAAGCTTGATCGCCAGCCCGAAATCCGGAGAATTTTCCCTGGGCCTGCCACTACCAATCCGGAAAACCCCAAAATGTCCTCACCCGTCCTATCGGAGGAAGCAGCTCTGGACTTGCGCACGCAATCGGCGCCGGCCTCGGAAAACGCCATGGCAATACTGCTCGTCGGCCCGTTCGATTCGCGGCGCGGCACGCTGCGCGAGATCTTTGCCCCTCCACATTGGGAAATCCGCGAAGCCGCCACCTTCGCCGACGCGGTCGGGATTCTCAACAACCGTCGCATCGCCGTGACCATTTGCGATACCGAAATCGCCGATGGAAACTGGCAGGCATTACTCGCAGATCTGCAGAGACGGGCCAATCCGCCGACTTTCATTGTCTCCTCCCGCCTGGGGGACGAACGGCTATGGGCCGAAGTGCTGAACCTGGGTGGCTACGACGTTCTGGTACAGCCCTTCGACCGCCGCGAGGTTCTGCGCGTCACGTATATGGCCTGGCTGGCCTGGCGCCAGAAAATAGCCGCAACGGACGGCGCCGATATACGGAGATTGCAGATAGCGTCCGACGCCGCCGCCTGAGAGTCAAGTTTGGAATTTCCAGTTGTAGATGCAAATAGTCGCCTTGTCCCGGGACCTTGGTTTTGCTATTCCCGGAACTCACCATCGGATTTATGATATTTTATGACTAATGACTACGAGTAAATAGTCCTTTTGGTCGCGATTTTTGTGCTGTCATCCTTTGCGATAACCCTTTCGTACGAACCTGGATCTTCAACTCTGGCGGCCCTCTGGATTGGCGTGCCCGCCGGTCTGGTACTGGCGGCTTTGCTGTTCTATTTATTCCGTCTTCAGAGAGAAATAAGTCTACTCCGCGAGTTGTTCGAACAGGCGCCGCAAGCCATAGCCCTGACCACGATCGACGATCGCGTGATCCGCATTAACCGGGGATTCACGAAGCTCTTCGGCTACGCTCCGGGGGCCGCGATTGGCCGCCGGCTCAGCGAGTTGATTGTCCCGGCCGAGTCACAAGCCGGGCGGCAAAGACCGTCGGATCTGGCGGTGGAAGGGCAGCCCGTGGATACGGAAGCCGTCCTTTGCCGGCAGGACGGCAGCCAGTTTCCCGCTGCCGTCGATCTTGGGTTGTTTTGTTTCCGCGGCCAAAAGACGGCTATTTATGCCGCCTGCCGCGACATTGCGGAACGGCGGCGCGAAGAGGAGGAGACACGTGCGAGCGAGTTACGCTGGCGCGCCGTCTTCGAGCACTCCGTGGTGGGCGTTTCAGTTACGGATAAACAGGGCAAATTCATCGCCACAAATCGCGCTTACCAGGAAATGTTGGGGTACTCGGAGCAGGAGCTGGCGACGAAATCGTACATGGATCTCACCTTGGAAGAAGACCGGCCGGCCTCTGCCGCAATGGCGGCGCAAAACTGGGCCGGCCAATTGTCGAGATTCCAATTGGCGAAGCGCTACCTGCGCAAGGACGGCCAGACGATTTGGGTGCGCGTCACAGTGTCGCGGAGCGGCGCGGGGGAGACGCCTGAGATTGGCATGGCTATGGTCGAAGACATCACCGAGCAGAAGCGGGCCGAAGCCAGGTTGTTGGAGTATGAACGAGTTGTCGAAGGTCTGCACGAGATGATCGTGGTGGTGGACCGCGATTACCGGTATCTGCTCGCGAATCAGGCCTTCCTCCACTATCACCGCTTAGAGCGGGAACAAGTTGTGGGCCGTACGGCCGCCGAGGTACTGGGGCAAGAGCCGTTCGACGCCATCGTCAAGCCCAAGGTGGACGAATGTTTGCAAGGTAGGGTGGTCAGATACGAAATGACGTTCACGTATTCCGAACTTGGCCCGCGCGATTTATACGCCACATACTTCCCCATCGAAGGGCCCACCGGTATCGATCGTATCGCCGTAGTCCTGGAAGATATTAGCGAGAGGAAAAAGTCCGAAAGGGAGTTGCAGCGTTCGTTCCACGAGTTGCAAGCGCTCAACGCCCAATTGCAACACGTCCGCGAAGCGGAAGGTACCCGTCTGGCGCGGGAATTACACGATCAATTGGGACAAGCGCTGACCGCCATCAAAATGGATCTGGCATCCATTAAAGCCGAATCCGCCCAAGGAACGGTATCCGCTAAGGTCGTTGCCGTGATGAACCTGGTCGACGAGACAATCCACGCAGTGCGCCGTATCTCGACCGAATTAAGGCCTGGAATCCTGGACGACCTCGGCTTGGCGGCCGCGCTGGAGTGGGCCGCCGAAGAGTTTCAGTCGCGCACGGGAATCGAGTGCCGGCTGGACCTGGCGGATGCGAATCTGCCAGTCGATTCGAAACGCTCCACTGCGCTCTTTCGCATTTTCCAGGAGGCGTTAACGAACATCGCGCGGCATGCGGGCGCCACGAAGGTGCGGGTAGCTCTGAACCAGGAAGGCGGCGATCTGTCCCTGACGGTTCGCGATAATGGCCGGGGTATCGACGCGGCGCGCGTGTCCGCCTCCGGTTCGCTCGGCATCCTGGGAATGCGCGAGCGCGCCGTACTGCTTAAAGGCGACTTTCGGATCGCGGCCGATCCCGAAGGCGGCACGATGGTGTCCGTCCGCATCCCGGCCGGCGGCATTCATCCGTCGGAGGGAGGCCCGTGATCCGGATCCTCATCGCCGACGACCATGCTATTCTGCGCCGTGGCCTGCAGGAGATTCTGGCGCGCGAAATGGAGACGGCGCTCTGTGGGGAGGCCAAGGATGCGGACGAGGTCCTGGCCAAAACACAGGCCGAAGAGTGGGACTTGGTCATCCTGGATATCACCATGCCGGGACGCAGCGGCCTGGACGTGCTCCGGGACCTCAAAGCGGAACGGCCCAGGCTTCCTGTCCTGGTGTTGAGCATGCATCCGGAAGACCAGTACGCCAAGCGCCTTCTGCGCGCCGGCGCGTCCGGTTACATGAACAAGGAGAGCGCTCCGGAAGAGCTGATCAAGGCCGTGCGCAAGGTGCTGGCCGGCGGCCGCTACGTGAGCGCCGCCCTAGGGGAAAAACTGGCGGGGGATTTGAGCGAGGACACCGGCCGGCCCATCCACGAAGCCTTATCCCACCGGGAATTCGAGGTCCTGCGCATGCTGGCCGGGGGTAAAACCGTGACCCAGATCGCCGAGGAATTGCATCTGGGCGCCACCACCGTCAGCACTTATCGCGCCCGCATTCTCGAAAAAATGAAGATGAACACCACTGCCGAGCTGATGCATTACGCGCTGCACAACGGCCTTATCGATTGAAACGGTGTAGTGCAAAATAGGACATTGCACGCACTATTTATACGACAGAATAATCCGACTTTAGTCTCTTGTGTCGAATTGTTAAGGTGTAAGAATAGACAACAAGGCTGCGTATTGGTGGAAAGGGTTTCCATGGTGCGGAACAGAGACAGTCGGGTGAAATGCAATTCGGCCGCGACGCCGGCGGACATTGAGCGAGAATTGTATCTCCTGCATGAGTCAAGGATACTGCTGGTATTGACGGCGGAAAGAATAGGATTGGCTGTGCCCCGATCCTGCTGCCATCATCGGGGCGAAGAAGCCTGCGTATCCTGCTCCTCCGACTGGCTGGTGGCGCATGTTCGTCTGACACGGCGCGCGGTCAACTGATCCATTCCGATTGCGGCCAATTAATCCCGTGAGCTACACTGAGGTTTCTGCGCACGCCCTTGCCGCCGGCCCATATCGGGTGGGCGCAGCAAAAATGCCTGCATGAAGCCGATCTCCGATTCCGAAACCCTACGATCCACATTTGCCCGGGAAGGCACTACCGTCCAGTGCCGCAAAGGCCAGGTGCTGTTCTCGCAAGGAGATGCCGCGGACGCTGTGTTTTTGATCCAGAAGGGCAAATTCAAGCTCACAGTAATCTCTAAACAGAACAAAGAAGCCGTGATCGCGATTTTGACCGTGGGCGACCTGGTAGGCGAAGCTTCCCTGGTGGGCACGCCGCAGGTGCGACTAGCCACCGCGGCCGCGATGACGGAGGGCTCGATCGTGCGATTGGCGAAGCCGGCCATGTTGCGCCTGCTGCGCGAAGATAACCTTTTTGCCGGGCTGATGCTGTCTTACGTCCTGACGCGGAATATCCGGATCGAGGAAGACCTCGTAGACCAGCTTTTCAATTCCAGCGAAAAACGCTTAGCCCGGGTTCTTCTGCTGCTGGCCAACTTCGGGAAGGAAGGCGCTCCGGCCGGAAAGATTCCGGACATCAGCCAGGAAACGTTAGCCGGCCTGGTGGGCACTACGCGGTCGCGGGTGAGTTTTTTTATGAACAAATTCCGCAAACTAGGCTTTATCCACTACAACGGCGGGATTGAAATCCATAGCTCGCTGCTGAACATCGTGCTGCACGATTGAATACGCACCGGCGGCCGCCGCGAGCGCGTCGTCCCGGCCCATAGCCCAGCAGTCCCGGCGCGCGGCGGCAATCGTAAAACGGGCGCCCGGCGGCAAACGAAAGCGGGCGCCCGCATCCAGCGAAACAACCCGCCGTTTTTAGTGGCCGGCCGTGTAAACCATATAGCCGAGATTGAGGGCGTTCGGCGTATCCGGAGCTGCCCACAGTCCCCTGATCAGTTGCTTCCGGCCGGTCTTCAAGAGGGCCTTCAGATCCACCCGCACTCAAAACGCATATGATTCATGGCGCTCATGCTGTTGTAGGCGGTCGCCTGGACCGGCGCGATGCCGGGGGAGCCCGCCGGGCTATCGCCCGAAACGGCTGGAGCCGACGGCGAGCCGAACTGGTCCAGCGGCCGGAAGCGGTGTAGGCTGGCTGCCGGAGGACCGAAGCGGACCGGTGCCGGAACCGGAGCCGTCCTCGCGATCGCCGGTAGCAACACGGCCCGCGGGCCGGACACCTGAAGCCCGTAACGGCCGCGGCCACCGGATGCATGATTCAGAACCGGATCCAGCGCAGGCCCCGGCGCAGCTACAGCCGCCGGATTGGTGGGATTCGCGATCGGGAGCGAGACGGGTGGAAGCATCGTGGGTCCGTCCATGCGCTGCGGGATTACCGGGCTGCGGCCCACCTACGGCCGAGTGCCGCGCACCGGAGCGATGACGCTGTGCTGGTCGCTCGACAAACTCGGCCCCATGACGCGCAGCGTCGAAGACGCCATGCTGGTGCTCGAAGCCATTTCCGGTCCCGACCCGGGCGATGTATCCAGCGTACCCAGCAGTTTGGACTTCGGTGCCGGCCAAACGGTGGAGGGGCTGCGGGTAGGCTATTTCCCCGGCTGGATGAAGGAGAATCCCGCGACCGATGTGGACCGCGCCGCCCTGGAGGCGGTCAGGAAGACCGGCATGGCGCCGGTTGAGGTCTCCATTCCAGACTGGCCCTACGACGCGCTCGACCTGATCCTGTTCGCGGAAGCGGCGGCGGCCTTCGAGGAACTCACACTTAGCGGCGGATTGAACCAGCTTAAGGTTCAAGTGCCCGACGCGTGGCCCAACGTTTTTCGGCAGGCCCGGTTTCTTTCGGCAGTGGACTTCGTCCAGGCGGACCGGCTAAGGCGCAAGGTGGCCGTTGAGATGGCCCGCGTCTTTTCTCAGGTGGACCTGTTGCTGGTGCCGTCGCTGCGCGACGAGATGCTGACGATTACCAATTTCACGGGACACCCGTCGCTTACGCTGCGCGCCGGTTTCGTGGAAATTTCCGAGGCGCGCAGCGACTGGGCGCCGGACCCAACGGCGCCGCTGCCGAAATTCTCGCCGCCACGGCGCGTGCCCCACGGCGTCACGCTCATCGGGCGGCTGTTCGACGAGGGGACTTTGGGGCGCGCCGGATTGGCGCTAGAACGAGCGTTTGGCGTCGCCGGTGAACGCCCGCCTGGTTTCTGAGCAGCGTTGGCCAAATCATGACACCTTTTTCAGTCCTGGATCTTTCGCCCATTTTGGAAGGCAGCGACGCCGCGCAGTCGTTTCGCAACACCGTCGATCTCGCGCAGCATGCCGAGAGGCTGGGCTACCGCCGCTACTGGCTGGCCGAGCACCACGGGATGCCGGGCATCGGCAGCGCCGCCACCGCTGTTTTGATCGCGCGCGTCGCCGGCGCCACGTCTACGATCCGCGTCGGGGCCGGCGGCATCATGCTGCCGAATCATGCGCCGCTCGTGATCGCCGAACAGTTTGGCACCCTGGAGTCGCTGTTTCCTGGCCGGATCGACTTGGGATTAGGACGGGCACCCGGCACCGATCAAGTGACTGCCCGTGCGCTGCGGCGAGGCCTAACCTCCGATGTCGATCAGTTTCCCCAGGATGTCGTCGAATTGATGCACTACTTTCAACCCGCAAGCACAGCGAAGAGAGTTCATGCGGTCCCGGGAGAAGGATTGAACGTGCCCTTATGGATTCTAGGATCCAGCCTTTTCGGTGCAGCGCTGGCCGCCGAATTAGGTTTGCCCTTCGCGTTCGCTTCGCACTTCGCTCCGTCGCAGATGATGGCGGCGCTGGCGATCTATCGGGAACATTTTCAGCCATCCGCGCAGTTGGATCGCCTTACGCGATGCTCGGATTTAACGTGGTCGCGGCGGACACCGATGACGAAGCGCGCGTCCTGGCTTCATCTATGCAGCAGGCGTTCGTGAACTCGCGCAGCGGCCGGCCATCGCGTCTGCAGCCCCCGATACCGGACTACGAGCAGGGCCTGATGCGACACGAGCGCGACATTATCGAGCAAGTGCTCACTTGCTCGGCGATTGGTTCTCCCCGGACTGTTCGCGACGGCCTACAGGAGTTTATCGTTCGGACGGGAGCGGATGAACTGATGATCACCTGCCACATATTCAGCCACCCGGCGCGCCTGCGGTCTTATGCGATCGCGGCTGAAATCCGGAATGCGATCACCTGAGTACGGGGTTCCGTCGGCGTCAGCCCTGACGATCGAAATCCGCCCAGACCGCGGCGTGATCGGATGATCCGGTGGCCCGCCGTGTTTCCAGATCGACGTCGCTGGCGCGGCAAACCGCCGCCAGCGGAGCTGTCGCCAGAATATGATCGATCCGCCACCCCCAGTTATGCGCGAAGGCGTTGCGGAAGTAATCCCAGTAGGTATACTGGACGCGGTCGGGATAGAGCCGCCGGAATACATCGATGAATCCCCATCCGGCGGCGAAGCGATACGCGTCGCGTGCGTCGATATGGAAGTCCGGATCGTTGACACGATGATCGGGATGGTAGACATCGATCGGTTCGGGTGCGACGTTTAAATCGCCGAGCCAGATGGCCGGCATTGCTGGATCCAGCCGCTCGCTAAAATACCGGCGGAGGCGGTGAAACCATTCCAGCTTAAAAACGTATTTGTCGGTGCCGATCTTGAATCCTTGCGGAACATAGGTGTTCACGATGGGCAAACCGTCGATTACAGTTTCGAGGATGCGGACGTCTTCGCTGTCAGGTCCGGCGCAGAGGCCATGGAACACCGAATCGGGCTCGCGGCGGGTCAGAGTGGCGACACCGTTGTACCCCTTCATGCCGCGGAACGCAACGTGGTATCCCGCATCGCGGAAAGCGGCAGCCGGAAACTCGCCGTCGGGCACCTTCGTTTCCTGCAGGCAGAGCACATCGGGTCGATTCGCCGCCAGCCAGTCTACGACGAGCGGCAGCCGCCGGCGCACCGAGTTGATATTCCATGTCGCAATTTTCATGGTGTCCTCAGCCGGCGACGTTCTTCCGCATAATCCATGTGGTCATCGAACGTTGATTTTGTACGACGGTAGTCTTCAAAGGGTCGGCTAATTGCCCGCCCAGCTCCGCGGTGAAGCGTAGCAAGAGCGCCTCGTCCACCAGGTAGCGCTCCGAACCGTCAGGCAAACGGTAGCGGCGCCCCGCCACTTGCCATACTTGATTCTCCATTCCAATCGAAGATGCAAGCCGGCAGAAGAGCAGTCCCCCCGGTTTCAATGTGCGCCAGGTGGCGCGCAGCATCGCTTCAAAATGATCGTCACCGGAGGCGAAGTGCAGCACGGCGCTGCTGATCGCGAAGTCGGCGAATCCGTCGGGGAAGGACATCTCTTCGATCGCCTCCAGCCGAAAATGAACCCGCCCGGGAAGGCCAGGCGCGAGAATCTCAGCGAGCCGGCGGGTGTGCTCGATGGCGTTTGGATCGCTATCCACGCCGAATACTTCGTACCCCTGCGTCAAAAGGTAGACCAGATTGCGCCCGGATCCGCAGCCCGCGTCCAGTATCCGCATTCCGGGCCGGATGCGGCCTCGGAGAAGCTGATCGAACAGGTAGATGTCTATTTGGCCGAACTGTTCTTGAAGATCGGCCATGGAGTGGTGTCTTATGCTCCCAGGAACGCGTGGGTGCCGTGCGTGATGGCGGCGCCCGCTCGTAGCGCCGCGGCGATGGTCACCACTTCGGCGATCTCCGGATCGGTCGCGCCGGCTTTCCGCGCCTTGCCCGAGTGGATCTCGATGCAGTAGGGGCATTGCGTGGTGAAGGCGACGGCCAGCGCCATCAGCTCTTTGTACTTGACAGGGATCGCTCCGTCTGCCATGGCGGCTTTGTCAAAAGCCCAGAAAGCTTGCATCGCGGCCGGCGCGTTCGCGTCGATAGTCTTCAGTTTTCCCAGATTACTCATGCTGTACATGGCAGATCTCCCTTTTCTTGAGAACCATAATTGTACCTCACGAAGAGTCCTCGCCCGGACCTGGCGCCAATGGAGAACAATCAATCCATATGTACGATGCCGCGCTGCAAGGCGGTGACTACTGCCTGGGTTCGATCTTCCACGCCGAGCCGGCTCAGAATCACGCTGACGTGACACTTCACGGTCAACTCCGTTATGCCGAGGAGCCCGGCGATCTCCCGGTTGCTTCGGCCACGCACCAACAGAGTGAGGACCTCACGTTCCCTGCCGCTCAAGTCGGAATTCGGCGTGCGCGCCGCCAGGCTTTGCGCGATCGGAGGCGGCAGGAACCGCATGCCGGCGTGCACCTTGCGCACCGCGTCGATCAGATCCCCGTGCGACATGCCTTTCAACAGGTACCCTTGCGCACCGGCGGCTAATGCCTGGTGAATATCTTCGTCGCCTTCGTAGGTGGTGAGGACGACGAACCGGGCATGCGAATCCTGGCTACGAATCGTGCGAATCGCCTCCACGCCGCTCATTCCGGGCAGCCTCAGATCCATTAGCGTCACGTCCGGTTTATGGCGCCAGAACAACTCGGTGGCCTCCTGGCCGGTGCCGGCCTGTGCCACCACGGACATGTCCAACTGGGCGTTGATCATCGCCGTGACACCCAAACGCGTGACAGGATGATCGTCAACGACCATCACCCGGATCTTTTCTGCGGCGCTCATGCGGTGCCTCCGCTGGCAGTCCTGGTGAGCGGAACGGCTACTGAAAGATGGGTTCCCGTTCCGGGACCGCTGCGCAGAATAAACTTCCCTCCCAGATGCTCGATGCGTTCCCGCATGCCGATGATACCGTAGTGCCCGTTGGCCGGCGAGGAAGGGTCGAAGCCCAGCCCGTCGTCGTCCACTTGCATTCTCAATTCCCGGGTTCCAAACGACAGCCGCAAGCGCACACTGGTAGGCGCCGCGTGCCGGACGGCGTTCGACAGCGCCTCGCGCGCCACCATCACCAGATCGTGCTCGATGGCGTGTTCGAGCGCGCGCTGCTTGCCGTCGGTGCCGAATTCGATCGGTATGTGCGACTCCTGGCTAAGCTGCTCGGCCAACTTCGAGACGGTGGCGGTCAGTTCGCCTCCGGCATCCGGCGACTGGCGGAGATCCCAGACCACGCGCCGGGCCTCGTCAATCGTGCTGCGTATCTGCGTTCGCGCGCCCTCCAGCAGTCCTTGCTTCATGGCCGGATCCGCGTCGCCCACAGTGGCGGAGGCTTCCAGTAGCGCCGAGACGCCGCCGCATCCCTGGATGATGGTATCGTGCAACTCGCGCGCCACGCGGTTACGCTCTTCGAGTATGCCTTCAAAGCGGGCGTGAATCTGGCGCAGCCGGAACCGGTGTACGCCCAGCGCCGCCGCAGCCGCCGCGGCTACGCATAGAGTGAGGAACCAGGGCGTGGCGTAGAAATGCGGCTTCCAGTACATCTCGACTGCCGCTTCGGAAACGCTGGCGGGAGCGTTCATCTCGTACGCCGCCACGCGGAACCGGTAGGGACCGGCCGGCAGGTTGGTGTAAAAGGCCAGGCGCCGGCCAAAGGCCTCGGTCCATTCATTGTCGAAGCCTTCCAGCTTGTAGCGGAAGCGTATGCGCTCTTGCGATCGCAGCCGGATCGCGCTGTACTGGATCTCGAGTTTTCCGCCGCCGGGCGGCAATTCCAGCTTTCCACTCGTGGGCAGACTGCGGCCATCCGCCACGATGCGCTCGATCACCGCGGCCGGCGGGTTGCCGAACGCCCCGTAGCCTGGAGTAATGCGGACCGGCCCTTTGTTGCTGGGAAACCAAATCTCGCCATTAGCGGCCAGGCATCCGGCAGGCTGGGTTCCGCCGTGCATCTGCGTGGTTTCCAAACCGTCGGAAATACCGTACAAGGTGACCGCCGGACGAGTGCCTGGACTTTCAGCCACCCGTTCGAGATCCCGGCGCAGCACCGAAGATACTCCATTGGGACCGCTCATCCAGAACAACCCCGCGGGATCTTCCAGGATGTGATAGATGCTGTTATTGGCCAGCCCTTGCGCGCTGGTGTAGGCGGTGAGGACGCCGCCTTTCCAGCGGAAGAGGCCGGCCCCCAGGGTCCCCAGCCACAGCCCCCCGGACGGATCTTCGTGGATGGCCCAGACTCTCTCCTCCCGCAGGCTGTCGACCACGGCATCATGCACGAACTTGTCATTATGCAAGCGGCTTACGCCATGGTCCGTACCGATCCACAGATCGCCGTTGCGATCCTCCGCCAGCGACCGGATGCTGAAATAACACAGACCCTGCGCCACACCGTAGTTGGTGAAGCGCCCTTGCCGCCACCGGCTCACGCCTTCGTCGGTGCCGATCCACAAGCTGCCGTCGCGTCCCTGATAGATGGCGCGAACAAAATCGTTGATCAGGCCGTCACGCTTGGTGTACTGCACGCTCCGCGAGCCCTCGATACGCCACAAGCCGTGCCCGTCGGTTCCCACCCACAAGGCGCCGGCACGGTCGCGGAACAGGTTGCGGATGCGGATCTCATCGAGCGGCCCCCCGAAGCGATAGGGCCTGGCAGTTTGTCCGGCATAGCGATAGAGCCGCGTGCTGGCGATCCAAAGGCTCTTATCCACGTCCTGATAAATGGTGCTGAAGTCGGAGCCGGCGGCGCCGGGCAGGGGAAACGTGCTAACCGGCGTCGCACTCAGCCGCAGCAACCCGGTCTGTGTGCCCACCCAGAGATTGCCTTCGTGATCCTCAAGCAAAGAGAGTACGGTGTCGCTCGGTAGATAATCCGGAGCCCTCAGGCGCGTAAACCGGCCCGCCCGGTAGAGGAAGATCCCTTCGCCGATGGTGCCGATCCACAACGCGCCATCGTGGTCTTCGCGCAGCACGCGCACCGTGCCGGATACTTCCGGCACGTGGATGAAGCGGCCGGTTCCCTGGGGACGCAACTGTTCGAGGCCCGAAACCGTCCCCACCCATATCACGCCGTCGCGGGTTTCCAGAATGGATTTGACGCGGTGCTCGCTCGATCCACCCTCCAGGCGGTATTCCACGGTGCGGCTATCGTCCAGCATAAGCAGCGACGATCCGCCGACCCACAGCCTGCCGTGGCTATCCTCGCGAATGTCATGCACGGCGACGGCGGGCACGCCACCCAAGCCATCCACGCGCGCCAGGCGATCGCCGTGCAAACGAAAAAGCCCGTCGTCGGTGCCTACCCAGAACTGTCCCCGGCGATCCTCCAAAATGCTGCGAACGAAGCCATTGGACAGGCCTTCCTCGCCTGAGAACCGGCGAAACTCGCCGCGATGATAGCGCACCGCGCCGCCGCCTTCGGTGCCGATCCAGAGATCGCCGGCTCGTGAAACCAGCAGGCAGAATACGCTGTTCGAGAGAAGGGCGGGGGTGTTTTCACGGGTGAACACCACCATTTCGGCTCCATCGAAGCGCACCAGGCCGCCACTGGTGCCGATCCAAAGGTAACCGTCCGGCGTTTGCGCTAGAGCTTGAACCGGCTCCTCAGGCAGCCCGTCCTGAGTCTGCCAGATGCGGCGGGAATAGCCTTGGAGGCCCCTCTGGGGAAGGGTTGCGGGCTGGCCTAGCGCAAAGCAGAGCCAGAACGCGCAGGCGAGGCGGAGGATCATTCCAACCGCAGCGTAACAAAAGTCGGGGGCGATCGCACGATTTCAGAAGCAGGTACCCGGATGCCGGGAGGCGGACGCCCGCTTGAGCCTGCACGGGTTCGACGATGAAGGCCGCGAATCGCCCGGTGGAGAGGCGCTCCTCGAGGTCCGCGAGACTGCCAAATGGCAAAGCCTCCGTGGCCGGAAGAAGCGGGCCAAAGCCCTCACGCGAGAATGGCATCCTTGATGGCTGTGCCAGTTCGCCCGCCAATTCCGGCGCGTGACTTTGCAACATGGCGGGGCCGTCGCCACCTCACTCGCAGCGCAGGGCGGCCACGATGACGGGATGGTTGCGCCGATGTTGTGGACGCAGTCGCCCGAGAGAAAGTCCAGTATGCGCCGGCCCTCCGACGTGAACAGTTCCGTGCCGAGGCGGCGTTGGTAGCGGACGTTTATCGGTAACGGATTGAGGAGCCGCACCCACTGCGGGTTGAAGTGTTCCGAATAGAGCTCATCGGCGCCGCATGGCTTTCTAAAGAATGCATGTAAAGCACGCCAGCCCTTGTTCTATAATGTCCAGACGGCAGTCGGATTTCGATGCCGATATTCAGTCTTCGGACAAACGGGGAGAATCAAAATGAGAGCAGTCTGGGCGTTTGTCTGCGTGTTCGCTGCGGCGGCCGCGCTGCCGGCCACGCAGTATTCCTACAGCAATAGCGGTGGAACGGTGAGCCAAACCGCGACCAACCTGACCATCAGCGGATCCACGGTGAGCAATCCCGCAGGCACGGTTTCGATCACGTGCAGCCTGACACCGATTCTGCCGGGGTTTGGTTACACTTCGGAATGGTCCTGCAGCGGCGGCAGCTTCGCGGAGCAATCGGCGGACAAGAAGACCTCAATTACGGGCGTCGTGACCTCCGGCCTCTTCACATTGACGGAGAGTGAAGTCAACCGGGTTTATTACTATAGCTACGCGCTCTACGCAAGCGTCTCGGCCTCGCAAACGGTGAACGGGAAGTCGATCGCGGTGGCAGGTGCGGTGATGGAGACGTTGCCTAGCATGACCGCGCCGTTGAATCCTGGCACGGGGACGATCCAGACCGGATTGATTGACATGAGCGAGCAGTATGAGCCGGTCTACATCGCCGATACGGGCAACAACCGGATTGTGCGGACGGCGGACATTCTGGGATCGAATTGGACGAGCATCGGGAAACCGGGATCGGGGGTTAAGGAATTCTCCGGACCGTGGGGCGTGGCGCTGGATGCAGCGGGGAAGATTTATGTTTCCGACAGCGGCAATTGCCGCATCGTGCGCATGGACAACATGGCGGGGACGAACTGGACGTCGTACGGCAATTGCGGGGCAGGCGCGGGGCAGTTCTCCAATCCCGAAGGACTGTGGGTGGATGCGAGCGGGAAGATTTATGTGGCGGATACCGGAAATAACCGGATCGTGCGCATGGATGACATCACGGGGACGGATTTTAGTTCGCTAGGTTCGTTGGGGAACGGGGTGGGGCAGTTCAGCAGCCCGGCGGCGGTGACCACGGACGCGGCGGGGAACATTTACGTCGCCGATAACGCGAACGCCCGGGTAGTGGAATCTTCAGACATGCTGGGAACAAATTGGGCGGTATGGCAGTTTCCGCTCAACTATCTCACACCGGATGGAGTGGCGGTGGATGCGGCGGGCAAGATCTATACGACGGACTCACTGCAGAGCCAGGTGATTCGCGCGGACAATATTACAGGAGCGAACGAGGTTTCGCTTAACGTAAACTACCTGCCCTACCTGAATGGCGTGGAATCGCCGGCGGGGATTTTCGTGGATCCGGACGGATTGATTTACATTGCGGACACCAAGAACAATCGCGTGGACCGGCTCTTCAACATGAGCTATGACGATGAGATCGTGCTGGGCACGGCGGGAACCGGTTTGGGGAATTTGAGCCTGCCGCACGCCGTGGTAGCGGAGCGGGAATTGAGGCATGTAGCCGTCTCCGCGGTCACGCCGGTCAGCTTAACGTTTCCGACCGAACTGGTGGGCGCCGCAAGCCCTACCCAGACCACGATGCTGAGCAACATCGGCTCGGCTCCGTTTACGGTTTCATCCGTGACGTCGACCCTGGCGGATTTTCCAATCACTCACAATTGTCCAGCGGCACTCGCTGCGGGAGAGAGTTGTTCGGCAACCGTGACGTTCCAGCCGACTGAAGGCGGATTGCGGAAGGGATCGGTGGAATTCACGCTGATTGGTGCGCCGAGCAAATCGACCGCGTTAAGCGGAAGCGGGAGCCTGGTCTCACTTTCGACCAATTTGCTGGTGATGTTCAGTTGCGCGCCGGGGACGGTGAAGGTGACCAATCCGCTGAACGCGAGCACATCCATCAAGTCTGTGAAGACCACGAGGGGCTTCACCCAGACCAACAACTGCGGAACGCTGTCTCCGGGCGCGAGTTGCACGATCACCGTGAATTGGTGTTCCGGCACGCCGATCACGGGAACTTTGACGGTAACCGATGTATCCGGCACACCGCAATACGTTTCCTTAACCGGGGAACAGTAGACTGGAGGCTCGCGCGCGAACTGTCAGTTCCCGGTATCGAGTGTTACCCATTCGGAGCATATACTCTGACCGGGGCCGGCAGTCAAGACGGGCTGTACGGTCACATCACCTAGATTTGGAAACTCATCCCAAGTCATGGTGAACGTCTTGGGGGGAACGATTGGCCCTATAGCCTTTGAGTAGGGCTCGCCGATTAGTCCCCCGCCGGCGTGTTTCATAAGAATGTTGAACGTGGCTGGAGTATCGATCCCCAGATTGACATTCATGTTCGGAGCCGGCAGTAATCCCGAGCAATAATGTTACACCCGGGTCCACTGGCACAACAAATACCGTGATTACGCCGTTGGTGGTGATGCGCCCGACTGTGCCGCTCTGCAACAGGAACCATAGGGCGCCATCCGGACCAGCGCCCATCGAGCCGCCGTTCGGCGCGCTCGTCTGCTCAATGTACTCCGTAAACCACAGGGCGCCATCCGGCCCCAGGATGATCTCACCGGGATTTGATGCGCCGGGGAAGATGTTGGTGACCGATCCGGCAGTCGTCATGCGCCCGATCGCTCCGCCGTATGCCTCGGTGAACCATAGCGCGCCGTCCGCCCCGGCCGTGATGTCACCGAGTACAGGCTCCCCCCGCCAATGTAGTAATCGGTGGCTGCGCCGTTGGCAGGATCGATCCGCCCGATATAGCGATGCCGTCCTACAAACCAGGGGGCGTCATCCGGTCCAGTTGTAATTCCAAGATGCGGCTGCGTGGATTGCCCACAGGATCAAATAACGGGGGTTTCTGTGGCTCGCTTGTTCACTTTGCGATGAGTCGTTAAACGATTGGAAAAGCCGGCTAAAAGCCGGCTGCGGGCAGGATTGCCACCCACTGCAATTCTGCGCCGCTTCGGCATGCGGACCTTACGGATTCACCTGGATCTTGGCCATCATTCCGGCCTCCGCATGATGCAGAATGTGGCAGTCGAAGACGGAGGTGCCGGCGGTCCGCGGGTCGCGGAAGTCCATGCGCAGCCTGACTGTGGGGTACGGGCCGAGGCCGTTCCAAGCCGGCACGGTAACCGTATCGCGCAATTCCGGATTGGCGAGTCTCCTGCCATTCACCTGCAAGAACAGGAAGTGAATGTGATGCATGTGAAACGCGTGGACTTCGCCTGAGTGGTTCGCGATAATCCAATCTTCCACCGCTCCCACCCTGGTGACCACAGCGGGCGGGGCGGACGGGTTGAACACCTTGGGAGTGTTTCCCTCAACCGTGAGAAAGAACCGCGTGGGTCCATTGGTGCCATTGGCGGCCTCGGCGAAATACAGTTTCCGCACGGCGGTAGGGCGGGTTTCGGCGAGCGCCGCTGACGCACGCCCGGCCCGTCCGGTCTCGGCCGGATGCGATGGCTTGCCACCTAGCGCGGGAAGCTCCGGGGCGGAGGCGGTGGCCACAATTCTGGCCAATTCCTGCTCCGGATTTTCCAGGCCGGTAGTTCCAGTCTCGAATTCGGATTCGAGCAAACGAGCCGCTTGGCCGGCAGCGGGGCCGGTGACGATGAACTCCGCGCGGCCGCCGGGAGGCAGTTCTACAGTTCGCATCTCCGGGCTTCCCGTTAACGGAACGCCGTCCAGGGCAACCAGCTTCACTGTCTGCGGGGCTTTTCGAAAAACGATCTGCAATGCCAGAAACGCTTGCGATGTGGCGTTGGCCACGCGCCAGAATTCCTTCGTGCCCGGCTTCATTTGGATCACCGGCGAGGGGTGATGCGGATAAACGGCCGGCTGGAAATTGAGGCTCAACTGGGGCTCGCCCGGCGGCCACGACTCGGGATCGTCCTCTTCGAATGTCTGGCGTACGACCAAGATCCGCTCCGGGAGGCCGGCCACCTCCGGTTTCACCTTCTCCATTCCGCCGACGATCAGGACTCCCGATGCACCGCCGTTGAGTTGCAGGGTGGCCGATCCGCGCAGGTGCGGGTGGTACCAATACATGCCCGGAGGGTGGTCCCCGGGGATCTGAAACCGGTATGCAAAAGGTGAATCGCTGTTCTCAATCGTGGTGGTGGCGACCTCGCCAGCGTGACAATCGGGCGCGATATCCAGACCTTGAAAGTCCATGTTCGTGGAAGTAGTGGCCATCGCGCCACCTGCGCAAGGGTCGTGCGGAGCGGGGCTGGACGTGACGGGGTGAGTGTGCGGCCGCACGTAGGTCAAACGATTCATCAGGTTCAATTGGAGTTGGTCGCCGGGGTTCAGGCGCAGTGTCGGCGCTTCGACCGGGACAGAACCGGCTTCATAGACGTAACACACTTTGAGTGGTAGTTCCAGCATTTGCCGGCTGCGCAGCGTCAGATCGACTTTCAGCAAGCCGTCGACAGCGGTCAGGTCCAACGGATTCTTTAATACGCTGTTGGAAGACGGACGCGGCGGGCAAACGCCGGTCTGCGCCATGGCGACGCCGGGACACATACTGCATGTCGAAATTGCTAAGAGAAACCGGCCAATCGTATGCGTCATGATTTGCTCTGTTGCGTCATAAGCGCTAGAACGGACGGGGCGGATACACTCCGATGGAGAGTAATGCCGAGCCAGGACTGCCGGCGGCCGGGGAACCGGCAGTTTCCGTAAGCGTGCATCCGGTGGCCGTGGGTGTAAAACGGAGCACGCCGATGAAAGACCTCTTGCCCATCCCAAATTCGGAGACGTACAGGAGTCCGCCTGAGCCCGTAGCCAGTTCCGTGGCTACGCCTCCGACGTACGTGAACTTCGAATAAAAGCCTCTGAGCGGGCTGGAAGTGCAACCCTGCCGCACCTTTCCCGTAGTCTTGTCGAAAAACGCAGCCGTTACACGGCCCGCGGAGCTGTTGGACACGTATAGCACGCGTTCGTCCGGACTGAGCCGGACGCTGCCGGAGTTCCAGGCCGCGCCCAAGCTGTATACGGCGGTGGGAGTCAGTTTTCCGGACGAGATATCGGAAACCTCGACAGCGGAGCCTGCTGAACTATCGCCGAATATTGCGTAGCGGCCATCGCGGGTGATGTCCACCGCATCCGGAGCCCGGTCGTCCCGCGCGCCTGTGGAGTACTGCGCGTCGCCATTCGAAACGGGCGTTCCCCCGGCAATGTCGAAGGATTCGATAGAACCGTCTCCATAGGCTACGACCATAAGGTTGTCATGGATCGCCATGCCCTCTGCCATGCCTCCGTTCAGACCTTGCGCGTGAATGTCGCCGACGAATTGAAGCGCACAGCCGGGCAGGATCTGAAAGGCGCCGATGTTACCCGATCCGGAGAAGGCGGCGTATAGATGCCGGCCGCTCATGGCCAAGCCGATGCCATTGCGGGCGAGCCGGTTATCGGCATGGGAACCGTGGAAAGTTGCGGTCAGCTTGCGGGTGTGGGCGTCAATGCCGGCAATATTCTCAGATTGCGCATTGGAGGCATAGATGCAGGAGTCCGGGCCACCGGCTACTAATACTCTGTTGGCGCCGAAGTAGCCGCCCGCGATGCCGTTCCCGGCCGTGGAAACGCGGGTAGGTCCAGTGAGACTGCCGTCCGCGGCGACGGCGTAGAAAGTCACCGTGCTGGGCGGAAACACGAGGCCTGTGTCGTCGTTCGAGACCAGGAAATGCATCGGCGCGCCGGCGCCGGCAAGCAGACGGGCGATGCCAACCAGGGCCACGGCCGCGGCGGCCGGCAGTATGCCGCGAAGCTTCAAAGTATCATTCCGTATTCGGGCACCAAGGGCAACCTATTGCACCGTCACGCTGAGGTCGTCAACGTACATGTAGACATAGTCGGAGGAATAACCATTTCCATGGGCAGCGAAGAAGACGCGAATCGTCTTTCCTTTGTGGCTGGTCAGGTCGTATGTCACCTGGGTCCACGCCTTGGCGTTACTGGCCACCTTAAGCACGGTTGCCAGAGTGGTGCCGGAAGTGTTTTGGATCAGGGCTTCCTGATAGGCGTAACTGATGGTATCGTCAGTTCCCGGCCAGTACCAGAAGGTGAGCGTTGCCTTGGTCGCCGTGCTCGGAATCGTAATGGCCTGGTAGATGCTGCTGTTTCCATCGACCTCCGGCGTGGTGGTTTTACCGAGGAGGGCGCTATATTTGCCGGAGTGTGCTTCTGCCGTGCTGATCGTGGGCTTCGTCGCACCCGCCGCGGTCCAGTCGGCGAAACTACCGGTCTCGAAACCGCCATTCTTAATCAAGTTCGTCGTGGAGCCGGTGACCGTCAGACTTACCGTAGTGGTTTCCGTGAGTCCGCCGAAGCCGGTGCCGATGACGTTGATGGTGTAAGTTCCCGCCACCGCGCCGGTGCTCACCGTTAAGGTCAACGTGGAAGTTCCCGATCCAGGCGCGGGAATGGTGGACGGGTTGAAGCCGGCAGTCACACCGGCAGGCATGCCGCTGGCCGAAAGGGCGATGGAGTTGCTGTAGCCGCCGGAGACGGCTGCCGTGATCGTGGATGTTCCACTAGCCCCTTCTTGTACCGAGACCGAGGCCGGATTGGCGGTCAGCGTGAAACTCGGCGTAGAGCCGGAGGAAACTGTAAGCGAAACGGCGGTGTTGACCGTGAGACTGCCGCCGGTGCCGGTGACGGTGATGGAGTAAGTACCGGCGGCCGCGCTGCTGCTAGCGGTGAACGTCAATGTCGAACTGCCCGATCCCGGCGCGGGAATGCTGGAAGGGCTAAATCCGGCAGTCACGCCAGAAGGCAGGCCGCTGGCCGAGAGAGCAATCGCGCTGTTGAATCCACCCGAGACGGACGCCGTGATGCTGGTGGTTGCGGTAGCTCCATCCTGCACAGTAACGGAACTCGGATTAGGGGTCAGCGTGAAGGCCGGTGTAGTGGCGGAGGAAATCGTAAGAGAAACCGAGGTTGTTTCGGTGAGATCGCCGCCGGTGCCGGTGACGGTAATGTTGTAGGTCCCCACGGCCGCGCTGCTGCCGACAGTGAGCGTCAACGTCGAAGAACCCGATCCGGGCGCAGCGATTGTGGCCGGGTTGAAGCCGGCGGTTACGCCGGAAGGCAGACCGCTGGCCGACAGAGCGATGGCGCTGTTGAATCCGCCGGAGATAGCCGCCGTGATAACGGTTGTGCCACTGGCGCCTTGCTGTACCGTGACGGAAGTGGGATTCGGCGACAGCGAGAACGTGGGGCTGGTGGTAAAGGTGAAACACTGCGTCAGGTTGCCGGTGGCGGGATTGCCATCGCGCGGAGGGAATGGCGCGCCGTTGGTGGAGTTGTTGGTTAGCGGAGTGCTATTGTCGAACGTGTGATTAATGGAGGCCAGTGTCGGCAGCCCGTATACAGTCTCGATAAACTTCAAGAAAGAACCGTGGTCCTGGAAAACCGTGTCCACGTAGCCCTTCTTGGCAAATGGCGATATCACGAGCATGGGCACGCGGACGCCGGGACCGTAGGCGTCCAATTGTTGCGGGGCGATGTGGTCGAAGAAGCCGCCGCCCTCGTCCCAAGTCAACAGAATTGCGCTGCTGCCCCAAGCCGGCGAGGCTTGCACCGCTTCAATGATCTGTTGCATCTGGGCCTCGCCGGTCTGGATGTCTTCCGGCGGATGCTCGTCGTTCGGGGATTCGTTGGTGATGAATACGACTTGCGGCAGCGTATTATTCGTGCAATCCGTGAAGAACTGGTCTTGCGTCTGGTTGAGCACGTTGTTGGGGCCGCCGGTTGCCCACTTCGACCACAGCGCCAGGTAACAGTAATTGTCCGGCACGCCGAAATTGTAGTTCTTAAAAGTAACGCCGTAAGTTGTGAGTAAGTCCAGGATGCAAGGATAAGTCGAAGAGTTCAGGGTGCCGTTGGACTCAATGCAGTCGCAGCAATTCCCGCCGCTGGTTCCCGAGTAATAGATCATGCGGTTGGGTTGGGTCTCGCTGAGCATGCCGCCGCAGTAATTGGCGCAGAGGGTATATTCGGGCAACAGGGAATAGTAGTAGGCCAGGTCCGACGAATCGTAGTAACCCAGGGTATCGATTCCGCCCGCCGCATACCATCCGTTCATTTGTCCATTGGCATAACCCGTGTGGATGGCGTTCCAGTCGTGATTCGGATCGTTGTTGTTGTCGGTGAGCGTCGTGAAATGGAAAGGCGCATGTCCCCCGCTGGTGTAGTTGGAAGGCGTGCCGTAGCCGCTCGGCAGGCCGGCGTAGGTCCCGAAGTAGTGATCGAACGAGTGGTTCTCCTGACACAAACAGATGATGTGGTTGATTTGTGGGATACTCGCGCCACGTTTGGCAAAGCCGGCTTTGGGGCGCTGCCCGAGCAGGGGGGCGGCAAGAGCGGTTAATCCCGCGCCGCCGAGTTGCCGGAGAAAGCGTCTGCGGGAACTTCGTCGGATCAAAGGAAGGCGTTCCACGATGGATACCTCATGTTTCGAGAATCGTCACCCGAAGGCGAGTTGACTTTAGCAGGTAACTTAACAGAGCGCCCTCGGAAGCGCAAGGATTTCGGCTGCTTTTTTGAAGCGGAGTTTTTGGGGGCGCTCTCTTACAGAATCCTTACAGTTACGCGGTGCCGTGGCGCAAAAAGTCTACAACAGCAAGAGGGGCGAATCCCTCGCAGATCAGTTTGAGGGCGATGGCTGGGGTTGGGGTTGCTGGCCAGGTATGCTGCCCATGGATTGGGCGGACGTACCGGGTGCACCGCCATTATGCTGCACGCCCGCGAGACCACGATCCTTGCTCTGGTCGTAAACAAATTCCCATTCGTTATATTTCTTACGTTCGTTGTAGATTTTAATCGCGGGTCCGGTGGATTCGCTGGCGACGCCCGCGATTCCGCCTCCGATCTGCGTGCCTCCCATACCCGGCAGTCCGGCTGGCGGCGGAATATCGGTTGAGCCGGCCGGGCTAAGATTGCCGGCGTTAGACCCGTCGGGATTCTGCCCTGCGGGGGTGGACGAGGCCGATGCGGCGGCCTGGGTGAGCGCCGCCGTTTGTTGAATGGCCCTTAGATTCCGCGCATCGCGGTTGCCCAGAACATCGCCATGACCGGGCAAGCCTGTCGAGCCGGGCGGCAGACCTGCGTTAGGATCGGGCGGTTGGCCCAACGACGGCGCCACGTAGATGCCGCCAGACAACTGGTCGCCGTTCGCGACGGGCTGACCCAAAGAGGGCGCCACATAGACACTGCTGTTGGATAGTGGGTTCGGCGAGACGCCCGGCGTCTGTCGATTCTGCATGTCCGGCGCATTTACGGGCGTTCCGGGGACAGCCGGCGCTGCCGCGGTTCCGATGGCGGGGTTTTCCTGCTGCTGCGCGGGTGCCGGCGCGGGTGGGTCGGGCAACTCTTGAGTGACGACGGGACGATCGTCACTGGCGCGCCGCTGCATCGCCGGATTGATTTGGGGCTGGATCGTATCGTTGGCCGCGCCGATCGCCGGTCCCTCGCCGATGAAGGTGTTCGCGTTTGGGGGCTGCTGAACCTGGCCCACTTTGTTCTTCCCGACGACGGAGTCGGTGAGCACACCGCCATTGATGTGAATCAGGCGCCACTTTTCCTTGCCGGTCATCGGGTCGAGGTAGCGTTTGCGGAGGAAGCGCATGTTGTTGAGGCTTTCCAGTTCTTCGATCGTGGCGGGATAGCGGCCGGCCTTGCGCACGAAGAGTTGGATGGCGCGCTTGTACTGTTCGCCGCGTTCGATGAGCAATTGCTCTTTCGCGCGTTGCGCTTCGAAGGCTACGCGCGGCAGTTCACTGTACAAGGCCACGGCGATGATGGCAGCCAGGAAGAAGACCAACAGCATGGCGTAGCCGGATTCGTGGTTGAATTGCGCATCCCGCATGACTTCCGATTCGTTCCTAAGATGCGGAAATCTGTTTGACCAAGCTTTCCAGATCTAGCGGGGTATTGGATTCGGTAGCAGGGGCCAGGGACGGCGCGATGGCGAACGCCTCGTTGTGGCCTTCGAACCAGACCAGGAAGGACGACCTGTCCGCCCCCGCCAGGCGTTGTTGATTCAGCCACGTGTAGTACGCTCCCATATCGGCGTCAATGAGCGACCCCTGGGGGTCCAGTTCCGGTTTACGCTGCGTCTCGGCAAGCAGTTCGTTCATGGGACGGGCTCGCTGCCGGGGAGCGAACCGCAGCAGCAACGTGACGGGTTGGGCGCGGCGAAACGCTTCGCGCGCGGCCCATTGGACAAATGTCGTGCTGAAGACCTGCGTTCCGGAACCTTCGGTGAGCAGGCTAACCTGGAAGCGGCTCAGGACCGAGTCTGCGGCGTCTCCCATGCCTAACTCAGCCGGGCGTATGCGCGCCAGCATCGTGCGGAATGCTTCGGGACCCATGCCGGACTGGAAGGTCTTTTGCATTTTATCTTGCAGCGTTCCGCGCGCGGCAGCCAGCGAATCGTAGGAGAAGTGGACCAGGCCCGGGGTGGCAACAGGCTCTTCGTTCCCGCCGTCGATGTACCAATGGCTGTAAGGGGCGGAATGCGCATGCGCCCTGGCGGCCAATATCTCCAGGAGCGTGCGGAGCCCGTTCGCGGGCTGCACCCGGTTGAAGTATGCGCCGTGCGGACGAAGCTTGCGAAAGAGCTTGTACTTGTTCTCCGCAACATCTTTGCCGAGCGCCACCATCGTGAGACGCGGCATGGCGGGGGGAGCAGGCGGCGCGGCGGCGTTGACGGTGCGCACATACTCGATGGCGGCCGTCCGGAAAAGGTCGATCTGCAGCGTGGCCCACAGGTGCGCGCTCAGTTGCTCGGAAAACTGGGCTGGTTCATTGACCCAGTCGAAGCTCTCCAGTTCGGGGGTGAGATGCAGCTTTGCAAAGCCCTCCACTAACTTCTGGCGCTGGCTGGGCGAGCGAGACTCCAAATACGCCAGTTGCTGGTCCAACTCGCGGCGTTCCGGCGGAAACTTCCAATCGTAGACGATGATTTCGCGCAGCAGCAACGGCAAGAAGGCGATGGGCAACTGCTGCCACAGCGCCACCCGGCCGGCGGCCAAATCCCGGGCTTGTGGGGGATAAGCTGCAAAGTGGCCGGCTTTCAGATCCCGGGGCAGCATACGGGTTACAGGACCTCCGGAAGCGGTTTGCCTTGCGACAGGCGAGCATCGAAGCCCAGGAGCGCACCGAGCGTGGGCACCAGGTCGGTCGGTTCGGCGGGTCTCCCCACCACCACGTTTTCGCGCACGCCCGGCCCCATGGCCAGCATCCAGGTGGTGCGGGAAAGGGGATCGCCGGTACGGTGATGCTGGAAGCCGTTGCCGCCGGCGTCGTCGTCGGCATCACGTCCGAAATCGGGAAGAATGAACAGGTTGGTCTTGTTCGCGTATTCCGGCTCGCGCTGGATATTGTTCCAGATTTCCCCGCATAGTCGATCGGTGCGCTGGATGGCCTCCAGATACAAGGAGTAAGTGCCCGAATGGGCGATGTCGATGTCGTGCAGCGTGATCCACAGCAAGCTGGGCGCGAGCTGGCGCATGAGCTGGCGGGCGATGTAGACGGACAACTCGTCGGGACTTGCCAATACGCGAGCGTGCGCGGTGAAATCGGCCAGCGATAACCTGAGGACCTCGGCCATCTCGTGCAGTTCGACCTGGTTGCCGCCGAGCTCGGGAGCGTAAAGCGGCGTCTCGTAGTTATCCCGCAACAGATGCTCGTATGAAGGGCCTTCGCTCGATCGCAGCGCGGCAGCCAGGAGGCGCTTTGGGAGGACGACGCCGGCCCCAAAGCCGTGACCGTAGGAACGGTGACCACTCTCGCCAATGCGGTTAAAGCCATTGCTGGGCGCCACCACCCATGCATCCTGGGCGGGGCGGCGTAAGTCCTTGCGGAAATACTCGAAGACCGTGGGGCGATCCGGCGGCACTGCCGCAAAATTATTAAATGTTTCGTAGGCCCCGGTGGCCAGGCTGGCGGTGGCCACATAATGGCCAAGAATTCCCTTATTGACCACCTGGCTGAAGAACGTGGCTCGTGGGATCAGAGACGTCAGGAGTTGGGGAATGTTCTCCTGCCCATCGGGCATGAAAGTCTCTTCGTCGCGCGCGCCGCCGCCGAAGGTGACCACCACCGCCTTGCGGCCGGGCAGAGCGGCCATCCCGCGCGATGGGGCGATCCCAAGGAGCGTTCCAGCGGCCACCGCGCCAGTGACCTCACGCAGGAAAGTGCGGCGGCTTCGCGAAACAGCTTGCGCAATCTCACGCGGCCGGCGTGAACCTACGCTTAGTGTAGTATGACGAGGAATCGGTTGACCTCCCTGCGCGCGCCTTGGGCCGATTCTAGCACCTTTGTCAACGGGGCGCGGGGCAAGTGGTTTCGCGGACTACCAAGTGGGTCTCCACTTTGCTCTCCGGGCGGCTGGGCTGGCCGTTGAGATTCGATACGAGCACATGGAAGGCCCGTTCGGCCAGTTCGCTGCGCGACAACCTGACGGTGGTCAAAGGCGGTTCGGTGAATTCAGCCAACCGGATGTCGTCGAAGCCCACGATGGAGATATCCTTGGGCACCTGCAGCCCGGCGCGGCGCACTGCGCGGAGCATGCCGATCGCCGTCAAATCGTTGGAAGCCAGAACCGCCGTGGGGCCGCACCCCGAGTTAAGCATGCGGGTCATGGCGGCCAAGCCGCCGTCAACGGTATGATCGGCGGTTTCGACGAGGCAGACATCCCGGTCGATGCCGTGCCGGCCGAGCGACCGCAAGAACGCAGTGCGCCGGACGCGCGCCGATTTCAGCCCGGCCGGTCCGCCGATGAATCCGATGCGGCGATGTCCGAGAGAGAGCAGATGGTCCACCGCCTCGTTGATCCCCATGGCGTAATCGACCACGATGTTGCCGATCAGGTCCCCCGGCGGTCCGACATCCAGAAACACCATGGGCACGTTCCGGTTTGTAAGCTGATCTACCAGGTGTTTGTCCATCTCGGAGGTCATGATGGCGACGCCCTCCACTTTACGTTCCAACATACGGCGTACACAGATCGCCATGCGGGCGGAATCGTAGTTCGTGGAACTGACCAGAATCTCGTAGTCATGTTCGATGGCTATATCTTCGAAGCCCTTAATCAGCTCGGGGAAAAAGGGATTGGTGATATCCGATACAATCAGTCCCAGAATGCGACTGCGGCCTAAGACCAGTGACCTTGCCTGACTGTTTGGATAGTAGCCCAACTCTTCGATAATCTTCCACACACGCTTAGCTGTCTTGGGATCGACGAGCGAAGGGTTGTTGATTGTGCGAGATACAGTCGCTGTCGAGACTCGTGCGCGGCGAGCTACTTCTTGAATCTTCATGAGGCCTATTGGCTAGCTTATACCGCCCTCGTGAGCGTGACCGCAAGGCGGGATACAAAAAAGTTGTGGAAAACACAAAAATCCCTTGACTTGGCGTTCAGATCGCAATAACATCTCAATGAAATCGTTTACATCCGTGGCTAGCTCAGGCGCCGCGGAAGCTGTGCTCAGGGAACTGTAGTCGATACACTCCTGACGCGTCTAGCGCCATAGAGGGGGAGTGTGTCCATAAAGGGGAGGGGAATATGCGCCGGGTTGCATGTATTCGATCGTTATTGTTCGGGCTGTTGTTCACGGTTGCCGTTTTTGCACAAAGAGATCTGGGCACGATTGCGGGCACTATCAGCGATCCGACGGGCGCCCCAATACCTAACGCCAAAATCACCATTACGGAAGTCGCCACCAACCTGGTTTCGACGGTGACATCGAGCTCGGCCGGAGAGTTCGTGCGTCCGGCGCTGAAGCCAGGCTTATATACGGTGGCAGCGGAAGCACAAGGATTTCGCCGGGTTGCCCAGGAGAACGTGGTGGTCACCGCCGGCGACCGTATCGGCGTCAACTTGACCCTTCCGGTCGGCAATGTCAGCGAGTCGATTGAAGTATCGGCGAATGCGCCGCTATTGCAGACTGAAAACACATCGCAGGGCGCCGATCTGAACACCGCCGAGGTAAACCAACTCCCCATGGGAGGCCAGCGCGTCTTTGCCTATCTGGCGCGGCTGTCGCCCGGCGTTCTGGTGGCTGAACCGGGGGCGCGGGACGCGCAGAACGGCGGTTTTTCAGCCAACGGCGTGCGGTCCACCGGCGAGAATAACTTTCTGCTGAACGGCGTGGACAACAACGTCAACGATATCGATTTCATCAATCAGACTTCCTATGTGATCGGGCCGTCGCTCGATGCCATCGGCGAGATGCGCATCCTGACCAACGGTTACAACGCCGAATATGGCCGCGCGGCGGGCGGCGTGGTGGACGTGAGCCTGAAATCGGGCACCAACCAACTGCACGGCGACCTTTTCGAATACCTGCAGAATACCGATCTGGACGCCAACCGTTGGGAGAACAACGAAGCCGGCGTGGGTCGTCCGCCTCTGCAGCAGAATCAGTTCGGCGCAACGGCCGGCGGACCCATCGTCAGGAACAAGCTGTTCATTTTCGGCGATTATCAAGGCACCAAGATTGCTACGGCCGGCGGCGTAATCCAGAACCTCGGTTACGGCGGTTTCTACACCATTCCTACGCCGGCGGAACTGGCGGGCAACTTCAACAGCGTCGCCACGGTTTACGATCCCACGACCACGGTGTGCAACAGCTCCGGCGCATGCACCCGCACGCCGTATCCCAATAACCAGATACCTATGAACGCGATGGATCCGGCGGCCGTCAAAATCGCGTCTTTGTACCCGGCGCCCAATCAAGCCATCACTCCCGGGAACTATCCGGCAAACGACTACTATGCGGTCACCGCGGGTGGGTTGCGAACCGATCAGGGAGACGGGCGCGTAGACTACAAAATCAACGACAGGAACAGTCTCTTCGGTAGTATCAGTTGGTCCGATACATCCAAATACAATACGCCCCCATTTCAGGGCGCGCTCGATGGCGGAAATTTTTATGGCGCGAGCGAAATCGACCTGGGCCGTAACGCGCAGATAGGCTATACCCGCATCTGGAGTCCGAATCTGATTTCAGAAACGCGCATTGCGTACAGCCGACTGGTGACCGCGCGCACACAGGCCAATGCGGACACCGACGAATTCAAGGCGTATGGCATCGGTGGTCTGGACCCCACTACTACACTGAACGGCGGTCTCCCGCAGTTCGGCATGGGACAATACAGCCAGATTGGCGCCAACGACTGGCTACCGACCAAGGAATACAGCAACGTCTATGACTTTATCCAGAACGTAGCCCTTACCAAGGGTACCCACGCGTTCAAGTTCGGCGCTGAAGTGAAGCCCATCGGCTTCCCCTTCTTTCAGGTCCCGTTTCCACACGGCGAAATGAATTTCTCCCGCGTGGAAACCGCCGAACCCATCCCGGGTACGCCATCCGCCACGACCGGCGACTCATTTGCCTCGTTCCTGCTTGGGGCCATCGATAATGGCCAGATTTCGACGACTAACTTTGTCTCTTCGACGAGGCAGTCATACGACTTCTACGCGCAGGACGACTGGAAAGTGACGCCCAAGCTGACCGTCAACTATGGCTTGCGCTACGAGTTATGGTCGCCGATCGGCGAGCAGTGGGGACGGCAGTCGAATTTCGACGTAAACACGCTGACTCTACAAATTCCGAACGGACCGAGTTCCAACGCGCCGCTGCCTCCGAATTTCAATGCTCCGTATACGCTGGACGGTATTACTTATCCGGCATTGTTCCCAAATGTGGGCGTGTGCCGCGGTTGCGTTTCGCAGTACCTGATCCCGTGGGATAAACACGATTTTGGCCCGCGCCTGGGCTTCGCCTATAACATTCGACAGAAGACGGTGATCCGCGCCGCATATGGCATCTTCTACGGCGGAGAGGAACAGCAGGGCGGGAACCCGAATCGTGGCGAGTCGGCGCCTTTCAACGAATCGCCGCAGCTCAACCGTCCGGCTGGCGTTAACCAATTCCTGCCCGATCCGCTCTTTGCAAATGGAGCGGCGACCGGTGCGATTAGCATTGGCTATCCGGTTACGGTATTCACCACCTATCCGGTAAGCTCCCTGCAGTTCCGCGAAGTGGCGGAGGATTTCGACAACCCCATGGTGCAGAAGTGGAACGTCGCGGTCCAACAGGACCTGGGCCACCAGATGGCGCTGGAACTTGGCTATCAGGGCAATCACTCGTCGCACCAACTTCTGCAGCCCGACGACAATCCCTGTCCGAACTTAGCGACCACGAACAGCAACATCAACTGTAATTCCCTCCGTCCCTATCCCGACATCGGGAGTATTTCGGGGACGGCTTCGTTCGGGTTCGGCAACTACAACGCCTTCACCGCGAAACTGGAGAAACACTTCTCCAAGGGGCTGCAGTTCATCAGTTCCTACACTTGGGGCCATGCTCTCGCTACCAGCGGCACTACGCTGAGCGGTTCGCAGAGTTTCCAGACCATCAGCAACACGAACCTCAGCCTGAGTTACTCCAACGCGGCGTGGGACATCCGCCAGAACTTTACCACCGGCTTCACCTACGATCTTCCTTTCGGCCGCGGGAAACAGTACGGTTCCAACCTGAATCGAGCCGCGGACTTTCTGCTGGGCGGATGGCAGGTCAACGGCATTCTGACCCTGCATACCGGCCAACCGTACACGGTGAGCGCCAGCGGTTCCTATTGCGTCGGGGTATGGGCCGGATGCTTCCCCGATATCGTGTCGGGCAGCGCAAACGCCGCGCCGGCAGGTGGGCGCACGCCGTCGGAGTGGTTCAATACTTCAAACTTCACGGCGCCCGCAACGCTGACGCAAGGCAACGTGGGCGACAATACCAACTCCGGGCCGCCACTCAGGAACCTGGACGCCTCCATCTTCAAAGACTTTGCATTCACGGAGCGTTTTCGGTTGCAGTTCCGTTCGGAATTCTTCAACATCGCGAATACGCCGCAATTCAATTTCCCGGACAGCAACTTCGGGGATGCCAATTTCGGCAAGGTGACCAGCACGTTGCCGGGCACCGAACGGCACATTCAATTCAGCCTCAAGTTCCTCTTCTAGGATCCGCGGGGCCGGCGATTCCGGCCCTTCGGACGACCTGGATATAATGAACCTGTGGCGGAATTTTCAATGGAGCGCCGCGAGTTTCTCGCGGCGCTCGCTGCTTTAGGACTGCTGCCATGCAGGGGCTCCGGCGCGATCCACTATGCGGCACACTTCCGCAGACCGAATCCCTTCGATGCCGCCCTAGTCCACATCGACCCCGGTTCCGACGAATTCCCACGCGAGAAGCAAGCCCAGGAGATTGAGAAGCGGCTGGCGGCCATGCTGCAGGGCGAGCCACTGCCCCTGGCTGCGAATTTCCGCGGCACTCCGCCGTTGCCACGGAATTACAAACACATCGCGGACGGCGTCGCGGAAGCGGAATTCACAGACGCCGAGACCAGCGATCCCGCCGTGGCGCAGTGGATGCAGTCCCTGGGCCGCATCCGCCGCGCGCGATTCTTCGCTTTGCCTGGCGACGAGATCCGCTACGAGATCGCGAGCGAGGGCGCTTATCGCGTGGGCTTCTGGAAGCAGGTTTGGCGGGACGGAAAGCTGGAATCGTGGCGCCCGCTGAGTGAGACGCGGGTCACGGCCGCCGCGCCGCTCTTCGACGACATCACGGGCCACGCGTTCGCGGGGGTGGATTCGTTTCACGAGCAGATGCTGCAGGGCAACGGCTGGTGGCGCGCGCGCCTGGACGCAGCCACCGGGATCACGGTCGACGGCACCAATGGCGTTGCAGTGGGCGACATCGACAACGACGGCTGGGACGAAATCTACGTCTGCCAGACGGGCGGGCTGCCGAATCGGCTGTACAAGAATCGCGGCGACGCTACTTTCGAGGACATTACCGGGAAGGCCGGCGTCGGCGTGCTGGACAACACCGCCTGCGCCCTGTTTGCGGATTTCCGCAATTCCGGCCATCAGGACCTGGTGGTGCTGCGGGACACGGGACCCCTCTATTTCGCGAATCGCGGCGATGGCGTGTTCACGCACATTCCGGACGTTTTCCAATTCCGCACCGCTCCGCAAGGCGCTTTTACAGGCATGGCGGCGGCGGATTACGATCGCGATGGCCGGCTGGATCTGTACCTTTGCACCTATGTCTATTTTCAAACCGAGGACCAGTCGCGCTATCCCGTGCCGTATTACGACGCGCGCAACGGGCCACCCAATTACCTGTTTCGCAACAAACTCTCCGCGGCGGGCGGATACTTCGAGGATGTGACCGCCGAGAGCGGCATCGACCACAACAACGACCGGTTCAGCTTTGCCCCGGCGTGGTGCGATTCCGAGGGCGATGGCTGGCCGGATCTCTATGTGGCGAACGATTTCGGCCGGAGCAATTTTTACCGGAATCACAAAGGCGCGTTTCGCGACGAAGCGGGCGCCGCGGGCGTGGAGAACGTCGCGCCCGGGATGAGCGCCGCCTGGTTCGATTACGATGGCGACGGCCGGCCCGATCTGTATGTCTCGAATATGTGGACCCCGGCGGGCCAGCGCGTGGTCGAGGACGCTGCATTTGTTCCGGGGCGCGATCTGGAGGCGGCCTGGCAGAGTCATACGCGGGGCAACTCGCTTTACCGCAATACCGGCGAGGGCCGGTTCACGGAAGTGGGCGCGCAGGAGGGCGTCCGGGTGGGGCGCTGGTCCTGGAGCGCCGATGGGCTGGATTTCGATAACGACGGTTCACCCGAGATCCACATCTGCGCGGGGATGATGACTAACTCCGGCGAGAAGGATCTGGATAGTTTCTTTTGGCGGCAGGTAGTGGCGAAATCGCCGGTGACCCACAGCCCGGCGCCCGACTACGAAAACGGGTGGAACGCCATCAACCAACTCATCCGCGAGGATTACAGTTGGTGCGGTCACGAGCCCAACGTGTTCTACAAACGGATACAGCCAAGCGACGGCGGGCCGTTCAGGTTTATCGACTTTTCGGGCGTCAGCGGACTCGATTTCGCGGAGGATTCGCGGGCATTCGCGGCCACCGACATCGATGGCGACGGCAATCTGGATATGGTGCTGAAGAGCCGGCTGGGGCCGCAGATCCGCATTCTGCGAAACCATTGCGGGGCAGGCAGGCGCTCGATTGCGCTGCGGCTGCACGGCGTTGAATCCAATCGCGACGCCATCGGCGCGCGCGTCGAAGCCAACGGCCGCGTGCAATATCTCAGCGCAGGCAGCGGGTTCCTTTCGCAGCACTCGAAACGAATTCACTGCGGATTGGGCGAGGCGGATACCGCACAGGTAACCATCACATGGCCCTCGGGACGGAAGCAGCAATTCGCCAATCTGCGCGCGGGAATGTGCTACGAGATTACGGAGGGATCCGACGAAGTGCGGGCGGTCCCGTTCCGGCCGCGCGCGGATATTTCGTCTGCGCCGGTGGATGCCGCGAACCGGCCGGAATTCGGATCCACCTGGCTGCTGGATCCGGTGCCGCTGCCGGATAAGCGGACGGGTCCCGGCTTTCTTTTGTTGACCGCGGGCCAGACGGCGGCGCCACCCGGCCTGCCATTTGAAGTAGTGGATGCGACGCGCGCGGCGCCGGAACTGGTGGCGCAATACGCGATCTTCCGGCGGTATCTGTTCGAATTGCGCGCCGGCCTGGAATTGCCTCTGCTGCTGCTGGTGGACGATCGCAGCCGGGCGCACAAGTATTACGCGGAAATGCCGTCGGCGGGTGTGCTGCGGGCGGATCTGGAGACCCTGCGCAGTGGGCGGCGTGCGGAACTGGCGCTGCCCTTCGCGGGACAGTATTACTCGCCGCCGCGGCGCAACCACCTGAAGCTGGCGACCGCCCTCTATTGGGCGGGTTACCCCGATCAGGCTATTCCGTATCTGGAGGAAGTGCTGCGGCAATCGCCGGACAATTGGAAGGCGCTCTTCGCGCTGGGCCAGATCCATTTTGAAGCGAAACGCTGGCAGGCCGCACTGGAGAACTACGGGGCCGTGCTGCGGATTCGCCCGGCGCACTTCGCCGCGCTGCTGGGAGCGGGTGAAGCCAGCGCCAGGTTGGGGGACGCGGTGGCGGCCGAAAAACTTTTGCGGCAGGCAACCGAGGCCGATCCCAAGAGCGCCGATGCGGCCAACCAACTGGGCTTGGTGCTGGCCGGCGAGAATCGCGGCGGCGAAGCCAAGGAATGGTTCGAGCGGGCCATCTCCATAGACCGGGAACACACGGGAGCGATCAACAACCTGGGCGTGCTGTACCTGAAGCTGGGCCAGACCAACGACGCCATTGCCGCGTTCCGCTTCGGCATTGAAACCGCGCCGGACGATGAGACGTTGTATCTGAACCTGGGACGGGTGTATCTGTCGCTGGGGGCGCGCGATAAAGCCCGCGACGTGATGCAACAGTTGCTGGCCCGCAAGCCTGGCGATCCGGTGGCGACGCGGGCGCTGCGGGAGTTGGACTCGCGGTGAGGGACGGAGGCGCGGACGCTTGCACGATCGGCGACAAGATCATTAGGCGGCGGGTACGGTCCGGTTCGGAAGAACGTTGATATGGGTTCCTCCGACGACGTGCTGGGTGCCTTCACGGCGGTCCTACTACAATGGCTCATGGCGGTGCTTGCGGTGGTGTCCTTAGCGGCTTTGGCATCAGGTCAGTCCCCTACGACTACGCCAGTATTGGACGAAGGCGTGGAGGTGCTTCACTTCGAGCGGATGTCTTATCCCCTTTATGCAAAGGTCCGCTCCATCGGAGGCGTCGTGGTGCTACGCGCCGCGCTGGACGCCGATGGTGCGGTGATGGATGTGACTCCCCTATCGGGCCCCAGGGCCCTACTCGACGCCCCCGTGGAGAACCTGAAGAAGTGGCGGTTCGGGAAGGCTAAGCAGAGGATCGTCCTGGTGGTCTATTGGTTCCGGTTCCGTGGTCTCTGCGAGCCTCCGTGTCCCAGTGCGTTCGAGTTTTATCCTCCCAATCTGGCTGTAATCACGTCTGGGCACGAGGTGCCATGCCATGAAATTGCATTTCAACCTAGAGGCGTGCCGCCCGATGCTGATGGACATGCCTTCGATCATCAGGCTGATTAACTGACTGCATCTTCCATCTTCGTGTGCATTGTTCCTAGCGGTCGCTGGCGCCAACGTGTTCAGGATGTTAAGGTCTGTAATGTGAAGACATCCTTAAAGACAACTGCCCGGGCCTGACACACCGGCCTGGGAGGCCGCCTAAATGAAGTCCATCCTATCAATTCCGCGAAATAGTACTCTAAACCCGGACGATAAGATAAATCGCTTGACATTTGGCGCAATTCCGCGCAGAATCCAGTCTGCGAGCCCGCTCCACAGGAAGGCTCGCCTAAGTTGGAATGTTCACCAAATCGTTACCGTGCGTTTTCACATTGACCACCGTTTCCTTCGCCCAGTTGACGACCCCAATGCTCGATACCCCCCCGGCGTTAATCGACGACTACTACAACGGAACCGAGACCGAGAGCTGCCCTGGCTTCGTGCTCGCGTACTCCCTAAGCAATGCCGGAAGCCTCAGCTCCAACCCGATTTGGCCGAGCACGCTGCCCTCAACGCCGGACTTCATACCCGCGCCCTACGCGATCCCCACAGCAGTCAATGGTAATGTGTACGCGCAAGCCTATGGCCTCTGTACCACGTTCAGCGGTGGGGCCTGCGTGACGGCGGACGGCTACAGGCTGAGCGGCGTCCAGGTCTACGGCTTCTGAAGATCCACTCGCCAGAGGAATCTATGACAGGAAGCCTTATATCCACCGCCGGAACCTCATCCCTCTTGCTCTGCCTCCTTTGCGGCGCGGGTGCCGTAGCGGCACAGACGTCCCAGAGCACACTCAAGGTGCTGTATAGCTTCAAAGCTCAAGGCGGCACACCGCTGCCGCTTGTCGAAGTGTCCCCGCTCACGTTCATGGGGATCACGGGGACGAGCCCCGGGCTTTTTTTAATCACATCGCCGGGAGCCTAACAGTTCTTCTACACATTTCCACCGAGCAACCAGGGCATCGTGGCCCATGGCCTCGCGCCCGCCCTCAACGGTAAGACATACGGCTCGGCGAATAACTACGGTCCCACAGTCACTTTCTCCGAGTTATTTTCCACGGCGGGCGGAACGATCACCACCTATCCCTACAACGGAGCCACCCAAGGCGGCATACTGGAACTCGTCCCCAGCCCGGACGAGCACCTTTACACATTCTTCGGCGGCGGCAGCCCAGGCTTCATGTTTAGCCGCCTAGACTACCAAGGTGTACCGACAACCCTCTACACCTTCTCATCAGGCCAGGGCACCCCCTACGCGTTCTTCCTCGGCATGAGTGGCGACTTCTACGGGCTATCCGAACTGAACCCGGAGGGAGGCGGCCCAGCAGGCATCTTTCGTCTAACACCCTCCGGCACCTTCTCATGGATCATACCGACCATGCCTCTCCCCGGGGCGTCTGGATTCGGCGTGTCGCTCATGGAGGCGGCCGACGGCAACTTCTACGGCACCACGCCCGGGGGCGGCGGCTCGAACGCCGGCACAATCTACGTAGTCACGCCCAGCGGCTCAAGGGAAACGCTGTATGAGTTCTCCGACCGGCAGACCGGCATCCCGGAGACCCTGCTGCAAGCGAGCGACGGCATGCTCTACGGCACCGCGCGTGGCGAGTACAACACAGGCTTCCATGGCTACAGCAGAGTCTTCCGCTTCGATCCCTCGACGCGCGCTTTTCAAACCATTTATAGCTTCAAAGATCTTTCCAAGGGCGAATGCCACTGCGAAATGGTCCAGGGCAGCGAGGGCAAATTCTACGGCGCGTCTGAGGACGTGGGCGTTTACGGTGGCGGCTCTATCTGGCAATTGGAGGCCGGGTTACCGCCGCCGCTTCCCAAAATCGGCAGCATTCTGCCAACGTCTGGCAGCGTGGGACAAAAGGTGCTTCTGTGGGGCAAGAACTTCCTGGGCGCGACTTCGGTGAGCTTCAACGGCGCGCTCGCCTCTAAGTTCACCGTCCCCTCGAGCCAGGGCGTCTGGGCGTGGGTTCCGGAGGGGGCGACCACCGGTCCCATCACGATTACCACGCCCAACGGCAGCTTCACTAGCTCCCAGAGCTTCATCGTGGAATGACGTTTCGCTCAGAAGCACCTGCGGCCGGGGTGACTGCTCCACAAATCAATCCAGCGCCAGGGTCGCAGGCATTTCGCTTTCCTCTTCCGGAGCTTTTGGTCAGGAGAATGGCTTTGCCTTCGGGATCCTTTACCAAAACGGACATCTTTCGGCGCGTGAAGTCGAAAGGCAATTCATCCAGCTTTTTGTACTGGTTGACGTCTGCCGCGTTGGCGCAGACCATCACGAGACCTGGGGGACTCATGAAAATAAGAGTTCCGTCCCGCGCGATGGTCGTCACACATTCTGGGGTCTTCGCGACTATGGCGCGGAACTGCTCATGGGCTTCAATCTCCGCCGTCTTGCGGTCGGTTATGTCCACGAGAAGGTTGATTCCGCCGATGATCCAGCCGTCCTGGGTGGCGTTTGCCCCGGAGGCAGCTTTTCACGGATTTGTGATTTTTCTTCCGGACCAGACAGAGGGCTGTATGGGCTTCACCATCCAATTGCGGTTCGCGCCCTGGGACGGGGCGCCGGCAGGGCATTCCCATGCAGGCAAGGCTGCTCCGGTGGGTAACAGAAGGGGCTGGGAGCAAACCGGGCGTGCAGAAGTGAATGGAATTGAGTGGTCAAATGTCAAAATCAATTTCTCAGTCTCTCGGCACGGCAATGTATATGATGGCTCTGTGTGGTTAGTGTCACGTACCGAAGACCTGCGGAAGAATAGGCCGATCTTTCGGAGTTTCGTTTCGCAGATAGGTTCAACGGACGGCAAGCGCACTGAAGAACCGGTAGTGGTTCATTGCGACCGGTCGCGTGCGCTACCGCGTTTCCCGCAGGGTAATCACGCGGTTGATGGGGAGATCCTTTTCGACCTGCGCGATCTGCCGCACGCCGGATGGCCAACGGATCTCCACGCGATCGATGCGCTCGGCGCTTCCCAGCCCGAAGTGCAGCCGCAGATCGCTTTGCGAAAGGTAGCTGCCGCCGCTGCGGACCTCGCCGACCTGGGTGCGTCCACCCGCGGTCAAACGCACGCGGGCTCCGATGGCGTCGCGGTTGGATTTCACGCCCACCAGCTTTAACGTCACCCAGTTGCCCGCGGGTTTGCCGCTTTGCTTCAACAATGAGGGCGGCTCGTTCTGATTGTTGACCAGCACTTCCACGTTGCCGTCGTTATCGAAATCGCCAAACGCGGCGCCGCGCGCGGAGTGTTTCTCCAGAATCCCGGGACCGGCCGACTCCGAAATGTCCAGGAATTTGCCTTTCCCGTTGTTGTGGTACAGGATCGCGCGGTCCTTATAATGTATGTCCGTTCCCAGCCGGTCCACTTCGGGGAAGACGTGGCCATTCACCAGCAGCAGGTCGGGCCAGCCGTCGTTATCGAAATCGAAGAAGCCGCAGCCCCAGCCCACGAAGCGGGTGTTGAGGGCCATACCGGCGGACAGGGTGGCGTCGTCGAACTCGCCGTTACCGCGATTGCGATAGAGGGTTTCACGTTCGTCGGAGAAGTTGGAGCGAAAGATATCGAGCCAGCCGTCGCCATCGTAATCGGCCGCGGCCGCGCCCATGCCGGAAAGCGCGTTGCCGTTGTCGTCGAAGGCGGTCCCGCGCATCGGCGCTTCATCCACGAAAGTGCCGTCGCCGCGGTTGATGTAGAGAATCGAGGGGGTCTGGTCGCAGGCTACGTAGATGTCGGTAAGGCCGTCGTGGTTGAAATCGCCGGTCAGCACGCCGAGCGCATAATGGTGCGCGGGCTTGGCGATGCCGGAGACTACCGAAACATCTTTGAAAGTGCCATCGCCATTGTTGTGGTAGAGAATGTTGCGGTCGAACGGGAGGCCGCGCGGGCCGCATGCCACCGGCAGATCGCGATACCAGCAATAGGCATTTTCGCCCGGCTTCGGGGTGGTGGCGAAATCGAACTGCAGGTAGTTGGCGACAAACAGATCGAGGTGGCCGTCGTTGTCGTAATCGAGGAACGCGCAACCGCTGTTGTATCGTGTGCGGTCCTGCCTCAGGCCGGCTTTCGCGGTGACATCCTCGAAGCCGCGGCCTTCCCGATTGCGGTAAAGAACGTTTTGGCCCCAGTAAGTGACAAACAGGTCCGTGAAGCCGTCGTTATCGAAGTCTCCGGCGCAGACGCCCTGGCCCCAACCGGTATGCTCGAGGCCCATCTCTTTGGTGACGTCGGCGAACTTACCGTTGCCGAGGTTGTGATAGAGGCGGTTCGTGCCGCCCGGACCGGAGACTAGAAACACATCCAGCAGCCCGTCATTATCGTAATCGAGAAAGGCCGCGCCGCTGCCGGTGGTTTCTATGATGTATTGTTTGGCGCGGTCGCCTCCGTTGGGAAAGGGCAGGGTCAGGCCGGCCTCGCGCGCGACATTGTGAAAGTCTACGTGAAAGTCCGCGGCGGGCGCGCAGGCCGCGGGCAGCAAACCCAACAGGATGATTTCGAAGCGGGTCACTGCGGGGGCGCCTTGTCCCCCAGGCGCTTCAGAAAATCGCTAAACTCGCCCTCTGGCGCCTGCCGTAATTTGTCGAGCACGGCTTGCTGGCCCGCGGCATCCGCTGTCCGTCCGGCGTTGCGATAAGCCATCATCAGGCTGTAATGCGCGGCTTCGTTGCCGGGCTGGAGATGCACCACTTTTTCGAGCAGCGCAATCGCCTCGCCGTATTGTTTAGCGTCCACACGCAACTTGGCCAGGGCCTGCAGGGCCTCCGCGAAGCCGGGGTCGAGGCTGGCGGCGCGCTCGAAATGCTTGACGGCCGCGGGATCCTGGCCCGCCAGTAGAATCTGGCCGATCTCGTATTCGGCCACGGCATCGTTGGGATTCAAACTTAACTCCGCTTCGAATTCCCGCCGCGCCAGTGCCAGATTCTGCGGCGAATGCGACTGTAGCAGCAGGGCCCGGCCTAAACGAAAATGCAAGTCGAGGGCTGCGGAATTCTTTTCAATGGCCTTGCGATATTCCGCGGCCGCCTCCGCGTAGCGGCCCTGGATTTCAAAGATTTCCGCGGAAATCTGATTTACCCGGTAGGAAGAAGGCACCTTCTGAAACATCTGGAAGAGCGTGTCGTTCCAGGCCTTCATGTGCAGGCGGGCGGCTTGATAAAGAACGTCCGCATCGGCCGGATACAACGACTCCAGGCGTGTTACTACGGCAAAGGCATCGTCGTAATGCGCGTGCGCCAGATCGCATTGCGACAAGGCCAGGCCGGTGAGGCGGCGCAGCTCCGCATCCGGCGTCTCCGCGAACTGGCGGGCCAAATCGGGACGGGCAGCTTGGCAATCGCCCCCGGCCGCGCGCGCCAACGCCATGAAAGCCCGGCGCTGGGGGCTATCCGGCGCTTGTTCGAGCGAAGCCTGGGCCGCGGCATAGGCGCCGCGATGGAATTCGGCGATCCCTTTTTCGAGCGGATCCTGCTGCGCGGACGCGGACAGGGTCAGCAGCAGCCAGGCGCTAATGGCCCGCATCGTCGATCACCAGATCCAGTCCGCTGAAGCGATGCCGCTCCTGGCCCTCGAAAAAGCGAAATCCGACCAGCGGCGGCGCGCCCGGCGCGACCTCGCGGGGCGGCGAGAGGCGCTCGGAAGATGTGGCGCCGATCTGCATCACGCGTCCCGATAGAGCTACCTGGCGGATAAGGAGTTCGCCACGGGAACCGGCCAGGAAGAATAACAAACCAACGGCAAGCATTGTCCAATTCTACGCCCATGCCTGCCGCCCCGGGGCGCGCTATTTGGCGGGCAATTCGAGGGGGGTGAGGGCGCGCTCCTGGCCGCGGATGGCGCTGGTTTCCTCGGCGCTCAGGCGCGCGTGCGCGGCGAGTTCCGCGGCCGCTTCGGGCTTCTTGCCCAGCCGCTCGTAGACCCGCGCGAGATGGTAGTGGGGGGTGGGGCTGCCGGGGTTGAGTTCGATGGCACGCTGCAGTTCGCCGGCGGCGCCCGCGAAATCGTGTCCGCGCTCGAGCAGGATTCCGAGTTCGTAATGCGACTCCCAAAAGTCGCCGCGCAACGCGATCGACTTGCGAAACAGGGCCTCTATCTGGCGGCGGTCGCCCAATCCCATGGAGAGGGCTTTGCCGTAAAGAAAACTGGCGAGATAGTCGTCGGGCTTGGATGCGGCCCGCGCGGCGAAAGCCGCGGTCACCTGCGGCAGCCTATCCTCGGCTTGATCGAGCATCCGGCCTAGAAAGATGTACGGTTGCTCCACCTCCGGCGCGATCGAGAGGGTGCGCAGGAAGCAATCGGCGGCGTCCGAAAAGCGGCGCAGCCCGTAGTATGCGACTCCCAGCGCCAGTTCCAGTTGCGCGCTGCGCGCAAAGATCCTGCGTCCTTCCTGCAGCGTCTCGACCGCGGCGCCGGCATCCCGATGCCGCAGGTAAAGCTGGGCGAGGCCGAAATAGTAGGACTCCTGGTAGCCATCCAGCTTGATGGCCTTGCGCATTTCAGCGACGGCATTCGCGGTCTGGCTGTCCATTTCATACGCTTCGCTCAGCAGTTCATGGACATCCGCCCGATCCTCCAGGGCCAGAGCTCTGGCGGCCAACGCGATGGCCGGCTTGGTTTGCTTCGATTGCAAGTAAAGGCCGATGGCGCGCGCGAATGCCTCATGGTCCGCCGGAGTCTTTTCGGCATAACGCGCTTCCAGGGAGGCGGCTCTGGCAGAGTCGCCCGTTTCCGAGTAGAAGTAGGCGAGGCCATGCAGCACGACGGGGCTATCAGGTGCGGCGGATTCGGCCTTGGCGGCGGCGGTTTGCGCCAGATCGGGCAGCTTCAATTTCCAGTAAGTCTGGGCGAGCCCCATCCAGGCTTGCGGGCTGGCGGGTTGTATGCGCGCGGCCTCTTCCAGCCGCGTGCGCGCGGCCTGCAGATCGTTACTGCGCAATGCTTCCAGACCGGCGCGCAAGGTGTTGTCGAAAGCGGCGGGATCGGCCCAAAGCAGGAGAAGGAAAATCCACATGGATCCGGCTGCTCTTATTGTATCTTTGCGTCCCGGCTTCTGTCTTAGAATGGGTCAAGTGCTTCGAATCCTTCTGGCCGCGGCGGCGCTTGCGGCCGCCTTTCTGCTGGTGGACCTTCTCGCGGGCGGCCCGGTGTCGCCCATCGATTTCGTGGACATCGCCAGATCGTCGGGTCTCGACATCCCGAATACTTTCGGCGGCGTGACGAAAAAAGACTACATTCTGGAAACCACCGGGACAGGCGCGGCGATCTTCGATTTCGATGGCGACGGGCGCAACGATATATTCATCGTGAACGGCACCAAGCTCCACCGCGACGGCCGCCAGCCGCCAGTCACCTCGCAGTTGTATCACAACGATGGAAATGGCCACTTCACGGAAATGGCGCGCCAGGCCGGCATCACGCAGGAAGGATGGGGACAAGGTGTCTGCGTGGCCGACTACGACAACGACGGGCGGCCCGATATGCTGGTCACCTATTACGGCCACAACATTCTCTATCGCAACTTGGGCAACGGAAAATTCGCCGACGTCACGGCCCAGGCAAAACTGCCGGTGTCGGGCACCCGCTGGGGCACCGGCTGCGCCTTTCTGGATTACGACCGCGACGGCTACGTCAACCTTTTCGTTTCCAACTACGTGGATCTGGATCTGAGCGCCACGCCGCCGGCCGGCACCAATCCGAACTGCGTCTGGAAGGGGCTGCCGGTGATGTGCGGTCCCAGCGGCCTGCCGAAGGGCCGGAACGCGCTGTTTCACAACAACCGGGACGGCACCTTTACGGACGTCTCGGAGCAGGCGGGTATTCTCAAGCCGGGCGGGCGATATGGCCTGGGCGTGGTGGCGGCCGATTTCGACAACGACGGCTGGCCCGACATCTATGTGGCGTGTGACATGACCCCCAGCCTGCTGTACCACAATCGGGGCGACGGAACATTCGAGGAGCGCGGCGTGGAGGCCGGCGTGGCTTACAATTACGACGGCCGGCTGCAAGCGGGCATGGGCGTGGCGGTGGCGGATTACGACGGCAACGGCTTCCTGGATATTGCCAAGTCGAACTTTTCGGGGGACCTGCCTTCGCTTTACGAGAACGACGGCAGCCTTTTCTTCAACGATATCTCGCAACAGGTGGGGCTGGGCAAGAACCAGTTATTGGGCTGGGGAATCGCTTTCACGGATGTCGACGAAGACGGCTGGAAGGATATCGTGCTGGCCAACGGGCATGTTTATCCGGAAGTGGACAATTCGCCGGTGGGCGACCGGTACCTGCAAAAGACGCTGCTCTACCGGAACCTCGGCAACGGACGCTTCGCGGACGTAAGCAACGAGGCCGGACCGGCTTTTCAACAGGCGCGGCCCGCGCGCGGCCTGGCGGTTGGCGATGTCGACGGCGATGGCCGGCCTGAAATCGTCATCGTGAATATGAACCAGCCGCCCAGCCTGCTGAAGAATCTCGGCCCCCGCCAACACTCCATCCGCCTGCGCCTGGTCGGCACCACTTCCAACCGTATGGCGATCGGCGCGCGCGCCACGATCGAGGCCGGGGGCCGCAAGCAGATCGACGAGATATTTAGCGGCGGCAGCTACCTGTCGCAGAACGAAGAGGTGATGCACTTCGGCCTGGGAGCGGCGCGCGTGGTGGATCGCATCGAAGTGCGCTGGCCGACGGGCAAGAAGCAGGAATGGAGTCACGTGCCGGCGGACCAGACCGTGACGCTCACCGAAGGGCATGCGGATATCGCCGCGCAAGCCTACCTGCCTGGTCCGTCCGCTGCGGCGGCGCACAAATAGCTTGGCCGAGTCCGCGAGACGTTCCGGCACGGCAATCCGTCATCCTTTGATCCCAATTTTGATGCGAATTTGAAGCCGATTTCATGACTTTCATCGCGGGCGATGTTAGTCTCGATGCCGAAGGGGGAAGATTCACATGAGAAGTTCGGCAAGGAGGGTGGACACACCATGGCCATCTTAAGCTCCGTACCTTACATTCCGGCGCAGCATGTGGGCGGACCCTTCGGTCGGTTCATTTTATGGTGGGGAAAAGGGAAGGCCAAGTCACCCAAATGGTCGATACCCGTGCGATTGCCCACCATGCCGGGCCCGGCGCCAATCAGATCTATCTGGGGATCGAGTTAGAGAGCATCCCGGCCCAGGAGGGAGTTAAGGGGTAAAGTGGTAAGTTATTTGTTTTGAAATGGTGCGGAGAGGGGGACTTGAACCCCCACGAGATTGCTCCCGCTAGCACCTCAAGCTAGTGCGTCTGCCAATTCCGCCACCTCCGCAGGGGGCGCTACTTCTTCGGTTGGACCGGTGCCGGCTGGCCTTGCGGCCGCACCGGGATCTGCAATGGCGCCGTCTTGCCGCTCGGGAACTGCAAGGTCGGCCCCTTCGCTGGAACTGGGGCCTTGGCCGGAGCCGTCTGCGTGCTGCCCGAAGACGAATCCAGAACGGTCTTGGCGGCCGTCGAACCGCGCGTCGCCAGAATCGAAAGCGAGAGCGACGTGATCATGAACACAATGGCCGACGCCGTGGTGGCCTTCGACAACAGCGTCGCCGAACCGCGGGGACCGAAAGCGGTTTGCGATCCCATACCGCCGAATGCACCCGCCAGATCGGCGGCCTTCCCGCTCTGCAAAAGCACCACAATGATCAGGAAGATGCAGACTACTACGTGAATTATCGTGAGGAGAATTAACATCGCGCTCTTATAAGTATAGGAAACCGGATGGGCGCAGGTCAAACGGGTGGTGCCGCGCTAAGCCGGTGGACGCCCTCGCTTTCCGCTACCCTAGACGGCGCGCGCCTTGCGAACGGGCCGGGCCACCTCGGAACGTGCCGGCTTCTTCATGGCTTGCGACAGCCGCCGCACCTGGTCGCTGACGCACACCAGAAACATCGGTTGGCGGGCATTCTTCAGCAAATCGATGATCCGGTCCGGCGCTTCTTCCAGGTAGATGGATTTGCCGTCGGTCAGCAGGTGCGTCTCCGATTCGCTCTTCAGGGCGTCGCTCAGGCGTCTACCCATGTCCTTTTGCAGGAAACGCAGCACCCGCCGGATTTTCTGAAGCGAAAACCCCTTTCTCCGCAGTTCGGCGATAACGGAGACTTCCAGGACCTCCTGCACCAGGTAAACGCGTTTATGGCCGTCCTGGCGAGGCGAAACCACACTCCGCTCGTCCCACCACTGCAACTGGCGTAGGCTGACACCGCAGATCCGGGCCACGTCGGTGCTCGTGTATTGGTCGCTGTCGGGCAGAGCAGCAGGCCGCAGTTTTTTTGTTTTGAACATTTCGCTCCGCTTTCGGTTTAGGAAAATAGCCGCCATTCTGGATTGTACTGTAGTAGCGGGCCGTGTCAATAGGCCAATTGCAGATCTTTTGCGGGGTGGGGGTCAGACCCGGCCCCGGCCCCATCCACCCGCCGGTTTCGCAGGCTGCTTTCCGCGGGACGGATGCTACAATGTCGGCAGAATGGCTGCGCGTCTAGAACCCGCTCCCAGAGCGCCTAGCCCAAGCCTCGTCGATCTGCGGCATCTGCGGAGTGAAGATCTTGACGCCTTGCTCGACGAAGAAGTCGAGACCTGGCGGCAGCTCCTCGACTGGGATTTCGGCAAGTCGGCCGACCTCGTGCGCCGTTTCGTCGATATGCGGGCCCTGAACGGATGCGCCCTGGTCAACGATGGAGAGGCTGCCGGCTATGCCTATTACGTCCTGGAGGAGCACAAAGGGCTGATCGGCGACCTGTTCGTGCGCGAAGAGTACTGCACGCCCGTCAACGAAAGCCGCCTGTTGCAGTCCATTCTCGCGTCCCTCACCGCGGCGCCCCACATCGGCCGCATTGAATCCCAGCTCATGATGTGGCATTCCGGCGCCGAGCTGCCCCTTCCCCAGCTTCTCAGCAGTTTCGAACGGAATTTCATGATGCTTGAAATGCCCGCCGCGGCGCTCGGGCCCGGGCGGCGCTGGGGGCGATCCTCTGTGCTTTCGCCCAGCCGCGTTTACGTGGAACGATGGTCGGACCAATACCAGGAGCCGGCCGCCCAGTTGATCGCCACCGCCTATCAGGGCCACGTGGATAGCCTCATCAACGACCAATACCGGTCCGTGGCTGGCGCGCGCCGCTTCCTCTTCAATATCGTGCAGTATCCGGGATGTGGAACATTCTTCAAGCCCGCGTCGGTGGCCGCCTTCGACCGCCTCACCGGGCGGATCTGCGGCATCTGCCTGGCCAGCCTGGTGATGCCTTACTGCGGCCATATCACACAGATCTGCGTGGCTCCCTGGGTGCGCGGCTCCGGCGTGGGCTACGAACTGCTGCGGCAGTCCCTCGCGTTGCTGCGCGAAGCCGGCTGCCGCAAGACCAGTCTCACGGTCACCGCCTCGAATCGGGAAGCCGTCAAGTTATATGAGGACGTAGGTTTCACCACCATCCGTAAGTTCTCCGCGTATGTGTGGGAGGGTTTTTGATCCGCATTTAAGGAGTAAACCATTGCTCGACTGGCTCTTTTCCGATCCGCTGCCCGCCGGCTCTCAGGCCCCGGATTTTACCCTATCCAAGCCCGACGGAAAAACCGTGAGCCTCTCAAAGCTGCGCGGCAAGAACGTGATCCTGGTCTTTTATCCCGGAGACGATACGCCCACCTGCCGCAAGCAACTGTGTGAGTTCCGCGACCAATGGGCCGCGGCGCGCCAAAGCGGCGCGCAGGTTTTTGGCGTCAATCCCGGCAGCGCGGCTAGTCACTCCAAATTTCAAGACAAATATCACTTTCCGTTTCCCTTGCTGGTAGACGCGGGGCAGAAAGTGGCGGAACTCTATCATGCGAACGGACTCTTCGTAAAGCGGACCGTCTACCTGATAGGACCGGACGGTGTCATCCGTTATGCCCGGCGCGGCAAGCCCGATCCCGCCGAGGTTCTGGCCGCGGCCCAATAGCCGCCGCGGAAATGGATAACGGCGCTCCTGAAACCCAGCCGCGACGTGTGATAATAAGCCCTATGAAACTTACGATGCTGGTACTGTTCCTATCGTTTGCGGCCTTCGGGCAGGAGGGTCCGCCCCCGGGAGGCCCGCCCGGAAGACGGATGCCCATGCCTCCGCCCAAGAATCTGAAACTCCTGCCGCCCGAGCACCTGATGGAGACCATGCAGGCATTCCGCGTGGCCCTGGGTGTACGCTGCGATTTCTGCCATGTGCAGGGCGATTTTGCCAGCGACGAAAAACCGCACAAGGAAATAGCCCGCAAGATGATCGTGATGGCGCGCGAGATTAACGCCAAATTTCCCGACGGCAAGATGCATGTGACTTGCTACACCTGCCATCGCGGCGCGGAAGAACCGGCCACCAGTCCCGGCGAAACTCCGCATGCCGACCACGCCGAGCATGAGCCCCATCCGTAGAGGCGCGGACCGAGGTGTCAGCAGCCGGAAATTTGGCCGGCGAAAAAGACTCCGTCCGCCACGACCTCCGCTGGACCGGTTAGAAAGACTTCATCCTCCCAGCGCAGTTCCATGGGCCCCGCGGGCGTGAACACGCAAGCGGGGCTTTTCACCAGCCCCCGTAATACCGCGGCCGCGAAGGCGCCGGCCGATCCCGTCCCCGAGCTCATCGTCTCCCCCACGCCGCGTTCCCAAAACCGAACTTCCAGCGTATGTTCGTCGCGGGCCCGCAGGAACGAGACATTCGTGCGATTCGGAAATCGCGGATGCCGCTCGATCTCTGCACCCAGTGCCCGCCAGTCGAAATCGAAATCAGAGACCGGCATGGCGCATTGCGGATTGCCCACCCACACCAACGTCACATCGCGCGGCCCCGCCGCGAGCGGCAACTGCACTCGCTCCGCGATGAATTCCGGCCGCCCCATGTTCATCTCGAACCGGAAGCGGAGGCCATCGCGTTCCAGCAACCGCAGCGGCTTGGTTCCCGCGCCCGTGCGCACCCGCACGCCTTCATGCGGGTGCCCGTGCCGCATCAGGAAGGCCGCCGCGCAGCGCGTGCCGTTACCCGAGATCTCCGCCTCGCTGCCATCGGAGTTGAACAGACGGATAGCCGCGTCATGATCCGCACCGGAGGCCGCGTCGATCAACATCCAGCCGTCCGCGCCCACACCCGTATGCCGGTCGCAGATGGCGCGCGCCATGGCCGGCAGATCGCCGCCCGGTACCTCAGTGCTCCTCGTCAGCAGGAAGTCGTTCTTCGCTCCATGCGCTTTCGTGAACGGAATTTGCATATGGATTCAGCGGCGTGAGGCCGATACAGCAATGATAGATCTCCACCACCGGCGCGTGCGGCGCCATCACGGCCTTCACGAGTTCATAGCGCGGCCCATTGACACCGGCGCGCAGCAGCGCCGATTGTACGGGATCGCCGCCCATCACTACGGCCCACTCTTCCCATAGGAACAGATCGGGCCTGGATACGGCCGCCGGCCAGTGCGGCCAGTTGTCCCAAGTCAGGGTCTCGCGGATCGGAATGCCGGCCGCCCGAAAGATGCCGGTGATGTCTCCGAACGTGGTGATGATGCCCTGCCCACGCTGGTAGCGCGGCGCCAGATACGCGGCGGCCTCGCGGGTCCACGCGCGCCGCGCCACCGAATTCACTTGCGACTCTTTCCACGTGATCCACGCGTCCGGCTGTGGGTGGATCAGCCACGGCATCGCCGCGGCCAACACCACTCCGGCGGCTGCCAGACGTTGCGCGCGCCCCGAAGCGAACGATACCAATGCCGCCACGCCCCACGCCAGGGCGGGGAAGAGCGCTAGCCCGTATCGCGAGTTGTAATAACTGTTAGGCCACAGGTCCGGCAGGAACATCGGCGTGCCGCCGGAAGAGTGCATGCTCCACACATAGAACGCTCCAGGGAGCAACAACAGCATCGCCGGCCACCAGGCTTTGCGCACGGCCACGCAGGCGGCCAGACCCGCAGCCCCGAGCCATAGCAATGGCACACCCGCGCACCATCTCACCGCCGTGCGGAAATATAGCCAGGCTTTTAGCCAGTTATGCAAGCCGGGATAATATGCCGATCCCTGAATCCCCTTGGCGGAATACGGACCGTTGTAGAAATCGAGCGCGTTCGCACAGCACCACCAGTTATGCCCCAGCCAGTAGAGGGGTCCCAGGCATGCGATCGCGGCGAAGAGCAGCGCCTTCGCGATGCGTTGCCGCCTGGAGGCCACTAGAACAAACAAGGCCACGAATGGAATCAGGAACCAGCCGTCGTAGCGCGTGAGCGTGCCGCATAATGCCGCGATCCCGGCGCCACAAATCGCCAGCCACGATTGCGTGTCGCGGAACCTCACCGTGAAATACAAAACGGCCATGACGGTAGCCATGAACAGCGGCTCGGTCATGGCGGTGGATTGCAGGTACAACACGTTGGGATTGGTGGCAAACACCAGGGTGGCCGCCAGCGCGGGCATTCCGGAATCGAATACACGCCGTGCCGTGGCGTACAGAAACCCGCCCGCCAGAACGAAGCTAATTCCCGAAACGATGGAGCCGGCCAGTGCGCTGCGCCACAGCGCGTCGTTCTGTGCGAACACCGCCATCAGCACGTGCGGCAGCGGCAGCCACACCGAGCCCAACTCATCATACCCGGGCGTGCGCGAATCCAGAATGCGCCGTGCGATGTTCAGATGCGCTTCCGCGTCGCCGTAATACGCCAGGTATCCGCCGCGATAGAAGAACCACACCCACGCGGCGCTCCAGAGACTCAGCAGCGCGAGAACCCAGGCCGTCTCAGAAATCCGTGCATGCTTTGAATTCGCGATACCTTGCCTCAACCTCATCACGCGTCAAAGTGCGAAAACGGTCCACGCCGAATTGCTCGCAGCAAAAACTGCCCATGACCGAACCGTAGATCACGGCCCGCCGCCAGTCCTGGGGATCCACGGGGCCGCCCGGTTTCACTCCGCGCTCGGCCAGATAACCGATGAAGCCGCCCGCGAAGCAATCGCCCGCGCCCGTCGGATCGAAGACGTCTTCCAGCAGGTAGCCCGGCGCGATGAAATGGCATCCGCCGGTGAACAGGATGGCGCCGTATTCGCCGCGCTTCACCACCAGCGTGCGCGGTCCCATGTCCTGAATCACGGCGGCCGCCCGCCGCAGGTTGTCTTCGCCGGAAAGCATGCGCGCCTCGCTGTCGTTGATCAGCAGGAAGTCCCAATCGCGCAGGGTCTCCAGGAGTTCCGCGCGATAATCGCGGATCCAGTAATTCATGGTGTCGCCGCCGGCCAGATGCAAGCCGTTCATCTGCGCGCGGACGCCGCGCTGCAGCGCGGGTTGGATATTTCCCAATAGCAAATAAGGCGCCGCGCGGTACGGTTCCGGCAGCTTGGGCTGGAAGTCGGCGAACACGTTGAGGTCTGTCCGCAGCGTCTCGCGATCGTTCATGTCCGCGGAATATCTGCCTTCCCAGAAAAAGGTCTTGCCCGGAACCCGCTGCAGGCCTTCCAGGTCGATGCCCTTGCCCGCCAGCAAATCCACATCCTCGGAAGCGAAGTCGTCGCCGACCACCGCCACAATCTTCACCGGAGCAAAGTAGCTGGCCGCCAGCCCTATATAAGTAGCGGCCCCGCCAAGCATGCGGTCCACTTTGCCATGCGGCGTTTCGACTCCGTCGTACGCCACCGAACCCACCACCACGAGAGACATCGCTTGATTGTAACGTACCGGCCCATCGCTACCGCCAAGGCGGAAAGGTAGCCCGGGAGCGTAGCCGCGCTTTACTCCGCCAGCCGCGTCGCGAACGGTCCACGCGCCGCCTCCAGCCGCACGGCCAGCTCCAGAATCATCTCGTCCGCATAGGGACGTCCCACAAGCTGTACGCCGATCGGCAGTCCATCGCTCGAGATTGCGAACGGCACCACCACCGCCGGCAGGCCCAACAGATTGAAAGGCGTGGCCGGCATGGTGGCCTGAAACAAGCCAATCTCCTGTTCGCCCACTTTCCAGGACCGCGAACGGTGTGGGAATGCGGTGACGCCGCATGGCGGCATCAGCAGCACCGGGTACTGTTCCATCTGGCGCAGCAGCGACGCGCGCATGCGGTCGCGCTTGGCCAGATTGAGCAGCAGTTGCTCCACGCCGGGAGCGGGCTCATCCTTCCGCGGCCGCGCGCCTTCGAGGAGTTCTCTAAGGGTCCAGTGCGCGTCGGCTTCGCGCCCCTGGATCATTTGCTGGGTCACCAGAGCGGGCAACTGTCCCATGAAGAACCACCACAGGTTCGGAGCGCGCTCCAAACCCTGCGGCGCAAAAGGCTCTATGGGTATCTTAAGATCCGCCAGCGTTCTGGCTGCCCGTTGCACCGCCTGGCGAATCTCCGGATCGACCGGCACGCTATAGAATTGCTCGACGACGCCGATCCGTACCGCGGCCTCGCCGAGCGGCTGCAACGGCACCGGCACGGAGAACGGATCCTGGCTGTCATAACCGGCTAAGGCCGCGAACAACAGGCGCAGATCTTCGGCGGAACGCGCCATCGCGCCGGCCACGCTGAACATTCCTCCGGGATGATTCATCACCGGAAAATGGCCGTTTGCCGAAATGCGGCCGGGGGTGGGTTTCAATCCGGCAATGCCGCAGAAATGCGCCGGGATGCGGATGGACCCTCCGCCATCGCTGGCGATCCCGCCAGCCGAGCAGAACGAAGCAATGGCCGCCGCTTCGCCGCCGCTCGATCCGCCTGGCGTACGTTCCAGGTTCCAGGGATTATTGGTGCGGCCGGTGATGAAATTGTCCGTCTCGAAAGTCGACAGGAACTCGGGTGTATTGGTCTTGCCCAGAATAATGGCTCCCTCGGCGCGCAGCCGGGCGACGGCGGTGGCGTCCTGGGCGGCTTTGTGGCCCAGGCGCAGGCGGCTGCCGCAGAGCGTGGGCAGGCCCTCGATGTCGAAGCTGTCCTTGACCGTTACCGGCACGCCGTGCAGCAGGCCCAGGGGATCGCCGCGCATGACGGCGGCTTCGGCGAGCCGGGCGGCCGCGCGCGCTTCCTCCGCGAGCACGGTGACGAACGCGTTGATGCGCGGATTCCAGCGGGCAATCTGGGCCAGGTGGGACTCGACCAGTTCCACCGGCGAGATGGCGCGATCGCGCACCATGCCGGCCATCAGGCATAAGGAGCTTTGCACGGGCATGAAAGCCTAGTGTAATCCGGCCGCCGCCAAATTCGCTCTCGGGCCGCTCGTCCTGATATAATGGATTTCGCCGCGGGAGTAACTCAGTGGTAGAGTCACAGCCTTCCAAGCTGTTGGTCGCGGGTCCGATTCCCGTCTCCCGCTCCACCGGGCTGGCGTAGCTCAGTTGGTAGAGCATCTGATTTGTAATCAGAGGGTCGGGGGTTCAAGCCCCTCCGCCAGCTCCATAAACTTCCTTTTGATTCAATTCAGTACGGCCCTTACAACAAGCGGCCCGCTGCCGTCATTTTCGATACTGTGCCCGGTTTTGTGTCCACCTCTGGCGATTTCCGCCTTTTCCATCGCCGCCCGCACGTCATCGTCTACGCCCAGCGCGTCAGGCGCCGGCCCGATGCCTTGCGCTTCCCCTCGAAGATTTTCAACAGCTCCGTCCCGGACGTTCTCCACTTGAGCCGGTGACATTTTTCCGGTCTAAGCCCGCAGTCGAGCAGGATCGTCACCACGTCTCGAAGCCAAGAACGGCCGCGTTCGAGCCTCGTCGTCTCCGCCCTTCCTTCGAACCATTGCGCCAATGCGTGCGGCGATGTCGCTGGCGTATACTGAAGCCGGGAGACACCGTGTGACCGCCACTTTCGCTTACGCGAATTGAACTGGACGACCGGGGTATCGCCTGGATCGTTGGCACAAAGGTAAAGGTCGTAGAGGTTATTCTGGACACGATCGCCCACGGGTCGAGTCCAGAAGAGATCCATTTTCAACACCCCAATCTCTCATTGGCTCAAATCCACGGCGCACTTACCTACTACCATGAAAATCAGGACGGAGTCGATGAGCAGATCAGGCGCGGATTGGAAGAATCCGATAAGCTTGCCGAGCATCTTTCCGACGCGGAGTTCCGGCGCAAGTTGGGCAATCTGAAGCGATCTCTTTGAGCGTAGCGCTTTACATGGATGTGCACATAACGTTGAAACGCTCCGCTCGGCTTGCGTGGAAGGAGCTAGTCGAGTTATATGGTGACGAAGACATTCTACGTAAACGAATTGAGCAATTGAAATCCGTGGCGCCAGACGGCAGCGATGAGCTACTGCAGCTTGCGGACAAGTACGTCAGCGGTCGGCGACCGAAGGATTTCGGAAGGGACTAACAACACAGATCTCCTTCTAAAAAGGACTGCGATCACGCGACTCGTAGTCTTGCCACTGATCTTGGGTTGACCCTTCTTTTTACTGTGATTTCAATGTCGCGTCCCAGAACAAGCAAGAGCCGCATCAGGCGCTCGATCGAAAAGCCGGACAGTTTGCCCTGCTTGAGCGCTGAAACCTTGGGCTGATCGATCCCGAGAATCGCGGCCGCCTGGCTCTGCGTGAGCCGCCGCCGCTGAATCTCCGCGATGATCTTCGCGGCCAACTCGGCCTTCGCCAACAGATCGTCAGCATGGGGCAGGTTCAAGTCGGCGAACACATTTCCAGAACTCGGCGTAAATTCTCGATTCGGCATCTTCCCTCTCCTCATTTCCCGGCCAGTCTGCGCAAGTTTAAGTCGTTGACGGATCAGATCCAATTCCCGTTTTGGGGTCGCGATTCCGGATGCTGCCTTCTTTTGGAAGGCATGAAGAACGTAGACCGCTTCCCCAAGTTGTGCCGCATACACCGTGCGATACGTGCGGCGCGGATCGTCTGCGCCTACCTGCCAGACCGTTTCTGCATCATCGGCGGAAAGCTCGTGAGCCGATCGAGGGAGTCAACAAGGCAAATCAGCTTGCGCGGTTGTTCCGGCACTACAGCCACAGCTTCTATTATATGCCAGATCTAGCATAAAGTGGTTGGCGAATACTGTAGCAGCTCGGAAAGTGACGATTCACGACCTGCGCAACGAGCTGAATTTGAAAGGAGCTGCGCTTCACCGGCCGAGCAGCCCTCGGCCTGTCACGCCGGAGGTCGCGGGTTCGATTCCCCCGTGCGCGCCGCTTTTTCCCCGGCTATGCCGCGCGGTTCAAGCCGTGCGCTCGAAGACTTGCCACCGTTGACCCGCATCTCGTCACAGACCCGGTTGTGTCCCGCGCCTTAGTTCCGGTGCAGCCGCGCGCGCACCATCTCCATCATGCGAGCCGGATCGGTGATTTGTAGAGCCGCAAAGCCGGCCGCGCGGGCGCTTTCGATGCCGGGCGCCGAATCCTCCACCGCCAGCGCGCTGTGAATGCCGAGCCGCTCACCGGCCAGCACATAAGGATCGGGCGCCGGCTTATGCCGTTTGACATCGTCGCCGCCGACCACCGTGCCCAGATACTGGCGAATGCCCGCCGCCTCCAGAAACGGCTCGATTTCGGCGTGTGAACTGGAAGACACCACGCCCAGCTTGTATTCGCCGGAAAGCTCGCGGAAGAATGCCTCCACGCCTTCCGCAAACGGAGCATTCGCGGCCATGCGCTCGCGGAAGCGTTGCCTCTTCAGCGGATACCGCTCCCAAAGCTTCGCCGGATCGGCCGGCGGATCGGCCATCCTGGCGAAGATCTCGACCATCTTGCTATCCACCGCGCCCACGCAATGAGCCGCGTAGAGTTCCCAGGTTACGGACACACCGAGCGGCTCCAGCACCTCCCGCCAGCAGTCGCAGTGTACCGGTTCGCTGTCCACTAGGACGCCGTCGAAATCGAAGAGGATGGCTTGAAATTCGGGCATGGGCGCAGAGTTCCAGTGTAGCGGAGTGGCCCGCTGTTGCGCCGCGCGATCGAGCGCCGAATCTTAGGCCGACACCAGGAAGCCGTGCGCCACGCCTTCTACGTCCACGTAGTATCCCGCGATCGATCCGGAATCGTTAATGCTCACGGCGTGGGTCGAGTTGACGAGGGGAACCGGAGCTTGGAATGTGGTAATGGTCCCGGTCTTCGAGCCGCGGAAGAACGCCGCCGCCTCATCGTTGTAGGAATAACTTCCAACGATGAACCCCGAAGCATCGATGCTTGTGGGATAAGTGCTGAGTCCCTGCGGAACATCAATAGGCGTAGCGGTCCCATTTGGAGTGCGGATGAATCCTTGTTCAGCCCCACCCTCCACTCCGTAGACGCCCGTGATCACCCCGGCTGCGTTGATCGAAACGGGCGACGTGAAGCCTGCCATCGGGCCGTCGAATCCGGTGATGACACCCGCGGAGGTGCGCACGAAGCCGTGCGTCACGCTGTCCGGGGTCATGAAGGTTCCGGTAATGACTCCAGCCGAGTTGATGCTACTGGCAAGGGTGCCCGTTTTGAAACCGGTGGCCGCGCCCCTGGCGTCGAAGGTGGTGATGGTGGCGTCGGCGGCGCGCGCGAAGCCGTGGAAGACATTGTGTGCATCCAGGTAATATCCCGAGATGAACCCCGCATCGTTGATGCTATTGGCAAGCGTACCTTGCCCATAGTGGCCGTCGGTGCCCGCGCCGGGAACGTCGAATACGCCGATGTTGTTATCGGGAAGCAGCACGAATCCGTGATTCACGCCGCTTGCGTCCACGAACCATCCCGTGGTTACACCCGCCGCATTGATCGCAGCGGGATAGGTGCCCTGGCCGGGTGCGCTGCCGCCGGGGATGGCTTCGAATGTCTTAAAGGTCCCGTTAGCGGCCCGCACATAACCGATGGCTACCAGGTTCGATTGCTTGCAGTACCCGGCAATCGCGCCGCCTGCGTTGATGCTCGTCGCGTAGGTGCCCTGCCCCGGGGGTGTCGAACCGCCCGCGCACGGAGCATCGAACGAAGTGAATGTGGCCGCGCCTGCAGGTTGAGCCAGCATCGCGATCGCGAATAGAAGGCCGGAAACGGGAATCGGGACGTTCATGGTCACCTCCATCGGCTGCACATACATCATAGATCCACCCCTCCCAGCATGCGCGCAATTCCTTCGTGGAAAGGTTCCAGTACACTCGTTAAGCTTGTTACACCATTGCGTAAACGAAGCTCCCTCGCGGCGGCCGCGGTACGTCCTGTTAAACTGAATATTCACTATGGAAAACTTTCACGTCACAATGGAAGAAATTAAGGTGCTCGGCAAAGAGCTGGTGGATAAGGTGCAAGAGATTATCCACGAGGGCAATGTCCGCCGCATCATCATCCGGGACGATCACGGCCATACCTTCATGGAGATCCCGCTGACGGTGGCCGCTATCGGCGCGGTAGTCGCGCCGGTGCTTGCGGCAGTCGGCGCTATCGCCGCCCACCTGGCGCACTTCACCCTGGTTGTGGAGCGGGTCCAGCCGCAGCCCCCCGCGGAACAGTCCACACCGCCTCCGCCCACCGGAACCAACGTCTGAGCGTAGAAGGTCTGAACGTGGCAGGCTACGACCAGGATCTCAGCCGCATCGTCGAGGAATTGAACCGCGCCGCGCCGGGCTCGCGTCCGGCCGATAAACCGTCCTCGCCGCGCCCTCCACAAAATGCCGGATCGCTCGATCAGTTGCTGGCTTTCGCGGTCCGGCAAAATGCGTCCGATCTGCTGCTGATCGCCGGTACGCCGGTGGCCTTGCGGGTGAATGGCACGCTGGCCCCCGCGGCTGGGCCGCCGCTTTCGCCGGACGATGTGCGCAACTTCGTCGTGCCCCTGCTCGATTCCCGCCAATACGAGGAGTTGCAAAAGAAAAAGTCGGTGGATTTCTGCTTCGTGCGCGACCCGGTGGGCCGCTTCCGCGCCAACATCCACCATCAGCGCGGCACGTTGGCGGCGAGTATCCGCCTGCTGCCCGCGCGCATCCCCACCATCGAATCTTTGCATCTGCCCGCGGCGCTCACGCGCATCGCCGACCGGCGCCAGGGCCTCGTTCTGGTGACCGGGGCCACCGGTTCCGGCAAGAGTTCCACCCTGGCGGCCTTGATCGACCTGATCAATACGCGCCGCCGCACGCACATCGTCACCATCGAAGACCCGGTCGAATACCAGCACACGAATCGCAGTTCCATCGTGGAGCAGATCGAGGTGGGACACGATACGCCGGACTTCGTCAACTCGCTGCGCAGCATCCTGCGGCAGACGCCGGACGTGATTCTGGTAGGCGAAATGCGCGACCCCGAGACTATGGCCACGGTGCTCACCGCCGCGGAAACCGGCCACCTGGTGTTTTCGACGTTGCATACCAACGATGCCGCACAATCGGTCTCGCGCATACTGGATTCGTTCCCCGCCGCGCACCAGGGGCAGATGCGGCAGCAAATGTCGCTGGCGCTGCTGGCCGTAGTCGCGCAGCAACTGGTGCCGGCGGTCGACGGCATCAACCGCTATCCGGCGCTCGAGATCATGATGGCCACCGATGCGGTGCGCAACCTCATCCGCAAGGGCGACGACCACCAGCTTCGCAGCCAGCTCACCATCGGCCGGGCCGAGGGCATGATGACCATGGAGCAATCCCTGGCCGAACTGGTGCGCGCCGGCCGTATCCTGCGCGAGACCGCGTTCGCGCACTGTTTCCGGCCCGAGGAACTGCGGCGGGTCCTCGAAGGGTAATGTCGGGTAGACTAGTCTGAATGGCCCCCTCGCGATTTTCTTTTCTATTCGTCCCCATCGTTTTGCTGGCAGCCGCGCCGCCGCTCTCGGACACCTATAAAGAAGCGGCCACCGAAATCATCGGCGCGTCACTGGCCGATCAGGATGGTTATGCCCAGCTTTCCTATCTCTGCGACCGGATCGGCAACCGCTTGAGCGGCTCCGATTCGCTAAACGTGGCGATTGCGTGGGCGGCCGCGCAAATGAAGCGCGATGGCCTGGAAAACGTGATGACGCAGCCCGTGAAAGTGCCGCATTGGGTGCGCGGCCGCGAAGACGCCGAAATGGTGAAACCCGTGCCCCGTCCGCTCACCATGATTGGGCTGGGGGGCAGCGTGGCCACCCCGCCCGACGGCATCACCGCGGAGGTAGTATCCGTGGCGAGTTTCGACGCCTTGAACGCGCTCGGCCGCGAGAAGGTCGCCGGCAAGATCGTGCTGTTCAACGTGCCCTACGAAGGTTACGGCAAGACCGTGAACTATCGCGTGGTTGGCCCTTCGCGCGCGGCCAAAATGGGCGCGGTCGCGATGCTGCTGCGATCGGTCGGTTCGCTGGCCATGCAGACCCCCCACACCGGCATGCTGAGTTACTCGGAAGCGGACCCCAAGATTCCCGCGGCAGCCATCACGTACGAAGACGCCACCCTGATTCAGCGTCTGGCCGACGCGGGCGACACCGTCACCGTACACCTATACATGGAGGCGCACATGCTGCCGGACGCGGATTCCGCCAACGTGATGGGCGAGATCCCGGGGCGCGAGAAACCGCAAGAAATCGTGGTGATGGGCGGCCATATCGATTCGTGGGACGTGGGCGCGGGCGCGCAGGATGATGGCAGTGGCATCATGGCCGCCCTGGAAGCCGCCGCGGTGATCAAGAAACTGGGCCTCCGTCCGCGGCGCACGCTGCGGGTGGTCTTCTGGACCAACGAAGAGAACGGCGGGGCGGGAGGCCGCGCGTATCGCGAAATGGTGGGCGGCAAGATACACGATTATGTGGCCTCCATCGAAATGGATGGCGGCGCCGAAAAGCCGGTGGGTTTCGGCGTGAGCCCGGGCGGAGCGGCGCTGGCGCGCGCGAAAGAGATTGGACGGCTGCTCGAACCGATCGGGGCGGATACCGTAAAGGAAGGCGGCGGCGGCGCCGACATCGGCCCGCTGATGCGCGATGGCGTTCCCGGCCTGGGACTATTCACGGTAGTCGAGCACTATTTCGATTGGCATCACTCCCGGACCGACACCGTGGACAAGGTCAACCTACAGGAATTTCGTAAGTGCATCGCGGCGATGGCGGTGATGGGCTACGTGCTGGCCGACATGCCGGAACGCTTAGGGGAGTAGCGGCGAACTACGCGTCCATATCGTAGGCTGCCTTCATCCAGCGCCGCACTTCGTCGTCGATATCGTCAAGCGACGCGATTTCGATCCGGCGCGTGATTCTGTCCTTCTTGGCGAACCCGCCGGTGTCAACCAGCCGCTTGGGCGTTTTGGTATCCTTCAGCGCCAGGCCCAGGTCGATCCGCGTGCGCGTAGCCGACTTGATTTGCGCGAAGACATGGTTGCGATAAAGCGGCACAAAAGTCCGGCATGGACACACGCGCACGTCCTTGCCCAGTTTGAGGCCGGCCGCCAGCAGCGCTTCGTAAATGGGACGTAGCCCGGCCTTCGGTCCGGCGAACAGGTTTTCGACATACTGACCCGCCTGTTGCAGGTAGCCTTCTACGGTTACCTCATCGCCTTTGCCTACAGACGTCTGCGCGATAAATCCGGCATAGTTCGTGCCCAGGGCGTGGGCCGCCTTCAGCCATGCGGCGCGCTCTTTTTCCGTGGGCGGTCCGTCCGCCTGTACCAGTTCGACCCATTCTTCGAGGGACCGGCCGGTCTTCTCCCGCATGCCCGCGATCACGGATTGCGCCATGAGCACGCCCGGGTGTATATCGAATCTCGGTTTGGTTTGAGCTTTGGCCGGCATGGCCAAATTATATAAACGATTCCGGCTGGGTTTCAAGCGGCAAGCTGTAAATAGTTACAATCGGAAGGTATGAGATGGAGCGGAGTTGGCGCGGCCCTGTTGGGCCTGGCGGTGGTGCTCGGAGCATTTGGCGCGCACGGGTTGCGCGGCCGTCTGGATGCCTACTCCATGGGCATCTACGAAAAAGCGGTCTTCTATCAGTTTCTGAATGCCCTCGGCATCCTGATCGTGCCGCTGTTTGCGCGCGCGGGAGTATTGAACGAATCGAGCATGGCATGGGTGTGCGGCCTGTTGCTGGCGGGCATCCTGATCTTCAGCGGCAGCCTTTACTCGCTGGCCTTGACCGGCATCCGGACATTCGGGGCCATCACGCCCATTGGAGGACTTTCCTTCATCGCCGCGTGGTTCCTGCTGGCTTTCCGGTTGCTTCGCGTGTAGGCTGCGCCTCGGGCATGAGCTACTGAATGGCCGTGGTGAAGACCAGGTCTACCCAATAATTTGCCGCGCTCGCGGAACTCGCCGGAAAAACGTTGCTGGCTGCGTGCGAGCCGTTGGAGCCGTATTGACCGTCCGGTGGCGCGTACAGCATCTGGCTGGTGACGCCGGAGGTCGCGAAGTACCCGCTGTCGTCGGCGTAGTAACCCTTGGGAGACCAGTACGACACGACATAAACGGTGTTGGCCAGGATGGCAACGGGAGACGAGAAGTTCGCCTGTTGCCAGCCCGTGCTCGATTCGTCGGTAAACGTGACGGAGGCGAGCAGAGTGCCGGTCGAGGTCCAGAGGGCGCCGATGTGCGGCCCGACATTTCTGGCGCTCTTATAGAAGCGCACGCCCGTGACATAACCGGGAACATCGGACAGGAACCTCAAGCCCAGTTCCGCGGGCTGCGCGGACGGCGCAGCGGGAGTCTTCGGAACGGCGGTAGGCGCCCAAACGGAAACGGGGACGGACGTGCCGACTGTGGCGGACGTATTAAAGATGGCATCCACCCAGTAGTTGGTGGCAGACGCTCCGGTAGACGGAAACGCGCTAGCGCCATAGACGTATACGCCGTTGGGTCCGTGCTGGCCATCGGCCAGGGCCGCGAGCGGCAGGTTAGTGACCGGCAAGGTGAATGCGCCGTTATCCGCGGCGTTGTGTCCCTGCGGAGCATGATAGGAAATGACGTATGCGGTATTTGCGGTGATCGGTATGGGCGAGGAAAAATACGCTATCTGCCAGCCCGATTTCGTCTCGTTGGTGAAGATTACTTCCGCAAGACGTGTGCCGCTGGAGGACCACAGGTTGCCTACGTGCGTTCCCAGGTTCGTCGATCCCTTGAAGAATCGCACGCCGGTAATGTAGCCCGAGACCGCCGAGGTGAACTGCATGCCGACCTCAATGGCTTGTTTGTTGGTAGAGGCCGGATCGAGCGGTTGTGCCGTCGAGGGCCACAGGGAGCAGGGACAGAGGATCAAGGTAAGAGGCTCGGACTGGGACGCGCTGTTGAGGGTTGCGGTTAGGGAAACATCCAGGGTCGCCCCGCCCTCCGGAGGCGTGGTGGTGGCTCTCGCTGTGAAGGTGCCCGAGGAGGATCCGGCCGGGATGCTCACCGAAGCCGGCACGGTGAGCTCCGGGCTGTTGGCTGAAACCGATACGCTCGTGCCGCCGGTGGGAGCTTGGGCCGAAACGGTGACCGTGCAGGTCGACGATGCGCCGGCATCGAGCGTTGCCGGGCTACAGGTCAAAGTGGAAACCAATGTGGGTGCAACCAGGGTGAAATTCGCGGTTTGCGAAGACGAGCCGAGCGTGGCGGTCACGATAGCGGGTTGTGTAGTGGTCGTGGTGCCGGCAGTAGCGCTGAAAGTGGCGGTGGTACTGTTGGCTGGCACGGTGATCGAGGCAGGAACGGTCAGTGCGGCGTTGTTGCTGGTGAGTCCGACCGCGAAGCCGCCAGAGGGGGCGGGTTGACTCAGCGTGACCGTGCAGGCTGATGCCGATCCAGAGTTCACGCTGGTCGGATTGCAGGCCAGGGCGGAGACTAGTGTCGGGGCGATCAGGCTCAGGTTCGCGCTCTGCGACGAACCGCTCAAGGAGGCGGTCACCGTGGCGGCCTGAGTCGTTGTGATCGTGCCGAGGCTCGCGTTGAAAGTTGCGGTAGCACTGTTGGCGGGTACGGTGATCGACGCAGGGACAGTGAGCGCCGCATTGTTGCTGGAAACGCCGACGATACTGCCACCGGCTGGTGCGGGTTGGCTCAGTGTGACGGTGCAGGTTGAGGCTGAGCCGGAATTCACGCTGGTGGGATTGCAGGCCAGGGCGGAAACCAGCGTCGGGGCGATCAGACTCAAGTTCGCGCTTTGCGAGGAACCGCTCAGGGTGGCGGTCACCGTGGCGGGTTGAGTCGTCGTGATGGTGCCGAGACTCGCGTTGAAAGTTGTGGAAGCACTGTTGGCTGGCACTGTGATCGATGCGGGAACGGTGAGCGCCGCATTGTTGCTGGAAACTCCGACGATACTGCCGCCGGCTGGTGCGGGTTGGCTCAGTGTGACGGTGCAGGTCGAGGCGGATCCGGAATTCACGCTCGTGGGATTGCAGGAGAGGGCGGAAACCAGCGTCGGAGCGATCAGATTCAAGTTCGCGCTTTGCGAGGAACCGCTCAGGGAGGCAGTGACCGTAGCGGCCTGAGTCGTTGTGATGGTGCCGAGGCTCGCGCTGAAAGTTGCGGAAGCGGTGTTGCCGGGTACTGTGATCGAGGCCGGAACGGTCAGTACCGCATTGCTGCTCGACAGTCCGACCGTGCTGCCGCCGGCTGGTGCGGGCTGGCTCAGGGTGACCGTGCAAGTTGAGGAAGCACCGGAGTTCACACTGGTGGGATTGCATGCGAGTGCCGAGACTAGTGTTGGGGCGATCAGGCTCAAATTCGTGCTCTGCGACGAACCGCTGAGGGTGGCAGTAATTGCGGCGGATTGAGTTGTCGTGATGGTGCCGAGGCTCGCGTTGAAAGTTGTGGAAGCGCTGTTGCCGGGTACGGTGACGGCTGCGGGCACGGTCAACGCGGCATTGTTGCTCGAAATTGCGACGGTACTGCCGCCGGAGGGCGTAGCTTGGCTCAGAGTGACTGTGCAGGTTGAGGCCGAGCCGGAGTTGACGCTGCTGGGATTGCAGGCCACGGCTGAGACCAATGTCGGGGCAACCAGGCTCACCGTGGCGGTCTGCATAGTGCCATTCAAATTGGCGGCGACGGTCGCAGTTTGGCTGGTCGTGAGGGCGCCCGAGGTGGCGACGAAGGTTGCAGAAGTTGCCCCCGCCGGTACGGCCACTGAGGTAGGGATGGTTAACAGAGGGTTATTATCTGATAGCGCGACAGTAGTAGCCGACGAGATGGCTTCGTTCAAGTTCACGGTGCAGGTGGTCGAGCCGCCTGCTGTCACAGTGCTCGGATTACAGCTGAACGATGCCAGACCGAGCGGCAAAACGGTGATCGTACCGCTAGTCCCGGTCGTTTGAATCGGGCTTGCGGACGCCGAAGCGCCCAGCGCGTTCGTGATACCGATGGTGGTCCCGGGGGAAGCAGGCGACATCGTCGCCGTTAGAACCGCGACCACGCCGTCCTGCATGACGTTCGCATCCAGCCCGCCTGAATTCAGGCCGGTCAGGAAGCAAGTGTACACACCGGGAGTTCCGGCACAGGCGAGAGACTTGCCGGCGGCCGTGGCGGACGCGCCGGCTGCAGCTGAAATCGCAATGACATCAGAGGGTGAATAGCCGAATGTCCACTGAATCGCAGCCGGCGGGCTGCCGGATGAAGAACTGAGCGAAAGATTGAGGGATACCGTGCCGCCAGGTGGCGCCACAGCCGACGACAGAGCCAGGGAATCCGATTGGCCGAAGGCCGCGGCGCCTAACATCGAGAGCGCAACCAGACAAGTTGCATACTTAGCTGTTAGGTGGCACATCGTGGCTAAATGGTAACGGTCCGTGTTCTCCATGCTCAACGCTGTGTTTGGTTAGGGTTAGTTAACAGGTTTCATTGACGCCGGTAATCCGTATCGACGTAAACGTAGGCTGTAGTGGAAGTTAGCTCCCTGTGGAACGAAAAATATCCAAACCGGAGAACACTAACCACCGATAGCGTGCAGCCATAGTTTCGGCGCGCGGGGTTAGGGTCCGCGACCTGCCGCTCTCATGCCTTGCTTATCGGCCGTGCGCTTCAAATCATGTAGAGCTGAGGGGCAGCTGTTGTGAGAACGATGGATAATTCCACATCGATATAGGCGCTTGTGGAGGCAGTCAAAACGCGCTATCTTAAAGCGGAACCAGATGCGATCCTTGGTTTCAAGAAGCGGCGGCTCACAAGCACTCAATATGAAGGAGGTGCGATAAGTTGCATCGTGTCTCGGGCCCCACTCTGGCCATCCGTGAATTGATGGTTGCGCTATCGGTGGCGGTCCTGATCGTTAGCTGCTCTGCGGCGCAGGCCCAGATCGGAATGGTGCATGCTACGCCTTGCGGTCCCGCTGCATTCCCCGGCACTCTCTGCACGATTCCCGCTACCGGAGCCGGTAACTTGATCGTGGTTGGTTTTTCGTCGGCGCCGGGGACGGTTCCGACTATCGCTACCATCACAGACAATGTGGGTAATGCTTATATCGAAGCGCCGAATGCCTTGGGCACCGACGTTTCCGCCAACACGGTGGACATCTGGTATGCCAAGAACAGTAATCCGGGAGCGACCAGCCTGACGGTCACGCCGAATCCCAGCGGAAGCAGCGGTACGGCCGTGATCTGGGAATTCTCCGGCGCCGATACGATATCGCCCTTGGATCAAGTGGCTGTTTTGAACAACCAGGTGGCGACCGGCAGCCCGGCAGGTGCGCCCGTGACCACCACCGCGCCGGTGGAGGCGGTTGTCTCGGTGACCGCTCCACAATATTGGATGGTGGGTCTTGCGAGTGCGGCTGGCTTTATTCAGGATTTCGTTGTGAACAACAACAACTACGCGGGCGGGTGGGCGCACCTGATTACTTCGTCCGCAGGCGTTTACTCGCCCGTCTGGACCACGGGGCTGGATACTTACACCAGCACATCGGCCTCCTTCAAAAGCGTGTCTTACAGCGCTTGCGATCTCAACCAGGATGGCGTGGTCAACATTCTAGACGTGCAGTTGGCGACCAATATGGCGCTGGTTCCCACAAACTGCACGGCACCCTATGGCCAGTGCAACCTGCCTTTGGTGCAAGCAGTCCTGACTAACGCCATGGGAGGCCCTTGCAGCCTTGCGGTGCTCGGCGTCGCCCCTTCCAACCTCAGCTTCGGCAATGTCGCAATGGGCAGCAGTAACACTCAAACCATGACCCTGACGGGAATCGGGACGGGCGCCACAACCATTTCTCAGGCCGCGGTTTCCGGGACGGGGTTCAGCCTGAGCGGGCTGTCGATCCCGGTTACCCTGGCCGCGGGACAAAGCGTCAGTTTCAGCGTGGCATTTGCTCCGGCGGCGACTGGCAGTGCCAGCGGCACTATAGTTTTTACGAGTAGCGCGCTGAATACTCCGTTCAGCCAGACCTTGTCCGGGAACGGAATTACCACGATCCCCCATAGCGTATCGTTGAGCTGGACTCCGAGCACCTCGTCGAACATCGCCTCCTACAACGTTTACCGGATTGCCTCCGCCAGTTCGACGGCGCCAGCCACGCCCTATTCCAATATGGGCTCGATATCGGTGACGGCTTGCAACGCTAACGGCTGCGCCTACACGGATAACGCGGTTCAGGCCGGACAGAGCTACTGGTATTATTCCACCGCGGTCGATACTGGAAGCAACGAGAGCGCACCTTCGAATATCGTGCAAGCGGTAGTGCCGACTCCGTAGGCGCGGAGCGGAAGATCCGTTGATGAAACATGCCCTGCTCATCCTCTGCATTGCCGTCCTGTGCGTCATTCTGACGTTAGGTCTCTGGCCCTTCCATGCTCCCGGAAATGACGTCGCGTGGCTGAAGAACCGCGACGGAATCCGGTTTGGCTACCCGGGCACGGCTATCGGTACGGGTTCTATTCATGCCTCTGGATCGGCAGACCCGCAGTCTTGTAGCGTCGAAATCTGGCTGCTGGCCGCGCGTGCGGACCAAGAAGGCACCGCTTTGACCCTTTATCTCCCGAACGTTCCGGCCCGATTCGCCCTCCATCAGTCTCTCAGCGATCTCGAACTGCAATCGGGTAAGTCGCGCAGGCATCATTTCTACGTCAATGATGTTTTTCGCAGGGATCAACCGGTGTTCATCACCATCACGTCCGGAGTGTCCGGAACCGCGGTTTACGGAAACGGCAAACTACTCCGCATGGTGCGGGGATTCCATCTGACGCCCTGCGCCGGCAAGCTGATTGTTGGGGATTCGCCGCGGCAGCAGGACCCCTGGTCAGGGCAGGTGAGGGGCCTGGCGATCTATGCGAACGAGTTAGCGCCGCCGGCGGTACTCCGGCACTACGATAGCTGGACAAAGACGGGGCGTCCCGAAGTTGCGAAACCAGATCAAGCGGTGGCCCTGTACCTGTTCGACGAGCGAGCCGGCGACATCGTCCATAACCGTGCCCAAGCCGGCGTTGACCTGGTCATGCCCGCCACTTATCGGGTGCAGGACAAGCTCTTTCTGGAACCCTTCTGGGAGGAGTTCGAACTGTCCTGGAGTTTCGTGAAGGGCGTGCTCAAGAACGTGGTGGGATTCGTTCCCTTGGGCTTTTGCTTTTATGCGTACTTCACGGCGGTTTGCAAAATCAGGCGGGCCGCACTCGCTTCGATCCTCGTTGGGTTTGCAGTCAGCCTCACCATCGAGGTGCTGCAGGGCTACCTTCCGACCCGGGACTCCGGCACAACGGATCTCATCACCAACACACTCGGGACCTGGATCGGGGTCGCCTTGTACCAGGCCGGGACAGCGCGTTTCCAGGGCCACAGCCGCTTGGCAGCTGCGGCTATAAAATGGCGAGGCGACATTCGGACCCGATCGGTTTTTCCTCGCTGACCTCCGAGCAGTCCGAATCCGAAAACCGATTAGGGTGCGAAGGATGGGAGCCTCTTTCGCACCCAAGGGCCGACTATTTGTAGAAGATATTAGGACAAGTTCTAAGCGTACTAGTATTTTCGATGTCTTGAAAAGCCCAAAAGAACATCCTTCAGCGCTAGCCAGAGGCCTATCCCCAAATAAATTGGGTTAGTCATGTAACGTTTGCCCGTCAGGCGTCACTATTATTTGTGCGGTGTGGGGTGTATCCCTGCTGGTTGTCGTCTTTGTGGTGCGGCTCACTTCAATTCGCGCGCCTTTGGCGCTAGGGCCTTAAGGGCGGGCGATGGCTGCCTGGAAAAGGAAACAAAATAGCCTCGCGTGACGGTTTTTGCCGCGGTTTTACGCCTTATATAAAATGGGGCAAGAGTTTGAGAATCAGGCGATCGCGTAATACGACGTTCGCACCGCCCAGCTTCCTGTAATGGCAGTCATAGTACATAGGCCGTTCGTGTCAGCAGGTTCGCGTATTAAACAGAAAAAAGCGGGCCGTGTAAAGGGAATTAGTTGGAGTGGGTTACAAGAATCACCAGGGTCTCGGCCTTGGCTTCTGAAAATCTAACTCGGACAGCCCGATCGATGTAGGCTATTGCAACACAGATAGATTTGCTAGCTTAATTGGCCTTTCACGAAATCAAACCTAGTAGTGCAAGAAAATAGTACAAAAAACAAACGATTAGACGTTGACAACTGTTCGGTTTCGTAATACAAGTGAATAGGTAATCACCCGTAAGCGAATTTAAGGCGCCGAGAGACCCCAACAGAGCGGTAGCTTGGCGTTTCGCCCAAATATTAGTAATCCTTGTGTGGAGCGTACTTGGTGCGAACCGAACAGAAGCGAAAGGGTCCTCATGTCGTTCGAAGCAGACGAGGCCGAACCGGTCAAGTGGTTCGCTGTCCAGACTCGGCCGAAGCACGAAAAGTCCGTGGCGGGACTCTTAGAAGCTAAGGGTTACGAACAGCTTCTTCCGTTATATCAGAGCTGGCACCGCCATTCCGGCCGCCTGCAGAGTGTGCTCCTTCCACTGTTCACGAGTTATCTCTTTTGCCGCTTCGATCCACTGCGCCGTCTTCCCGTTCTGATGACTCCTGGCGTGTTCACGATCGTGGGGATAGGAAGAGAGCCGCAACCGATTCCTAGCGAAGAGATCGCGCATATCCAAGCCTCATGCTCATCCGGTCTGCCCGTCAGGCCGTGGCCCTATGTCGAACGCGGCGATCTGGTGCGCGTCGAGTGCGGCCCACTGCAAGGTGTTGAAGGCATATTGGTCAGCGAAAAGAACGCCTGCCGGTTAGTGGTTTCGGTTGAGATCCTCAAACGCTCGGTTGCCGTGGAAGTGGAGCGGGATTGGGTTGTCCCGGTCACACCCCGTCGCAGTTCCGGCGTTTCGAAAACGCAAACCAAGAAATCGCAAGGCACGAGCCGGCCATCCACAGATTTAGAGTCTTCGTCCCGGCGGTAAGAACCGCAGTATACAGGGCGGCTATTCTTACACATTCAAATCACTGCCAGCTTTTTGTTAAGGTTTTGTTAAATCGGACCTCCGAGGCGGCCGGCTTCCCGAGCCGAGATGCAAATGAGTTTCGTTAAGCGCAATCGTATCGTGAGCATTCGGGTTACTCAGGATGAGTACCAGGTCCTCGATCGCATCAGCCGGCGGCGCGGAGCCAACAGCGTGTCTGAGTATCTCAGGCAACTGATCATGAATTCCGAGCCTGTCGTTTCAGCAGCCAGGCGGGGCGCGCGCGAGGTGACCGAAGAACTCGACGCGCTGAAGCGCGAAGTTCGACCGATTGTCTCAGCTTGTAAAGCAGGGCATGCCGACATAGCGCAGAAAGTACCTCTGTTAGTACGAACAGTACCCGGATTTACAGTCGCTGGCCGTTGACAAGTGTGCACCCGTGGTAATACAACTAAAAACATCCGCGCGGTGTGCGCGCGAACCCAAGGCAACCGCCAAGACCCTGACAGGGCGGTAGCGCGGCCAGTAACGTTTTCCCCCCTTCTATCAGATCCAGCCGGAGGCGCTCGTATTCGCGGGCGTAGAACCCATTGAGTTTTGTCAGGCGCAGCCGAATCGTGAGCATGCGGGTTACCCAGGACGAGTATCAGACGCTCGACCGGATCAGCCGGCAGCAGGGGGCGAATAGCGTGTCTGAGTTCCTGAGAGAAAGGTTCATCCACGCGAAAATCGCGGCGAGCAGCGCGGCGGCCCGGGACGTGACTCAAGAGATTGAGGATCTGAAGCGGGAAGTGGACTTGTTGTCGCGGATCGTGATGCAAATCGTCGCCAGGCAGACCACGCGGAAGCCGGGCGCCGACGGTACAGAATCGGATGCCCGGGTGCTCGCAGCAGGAAACGCCGCGGCTACCCAACATCCCCAAAGGTGAATTCGGAGATGTTAGGCCAAAACCTTTTCGCCAAGCAACTGGCTTTGGAGTGCAGGCGGGCGGAACGAACCGGCCGGTGTTTCGTGCTGATGCTGCTCGATCCGGCAGGGCTGATTCGAGCCGGGGCAAAAGACCGTGCCATCGAGGGAATTGTGATGTCCCTGGCGAGCGCCATCCGGGAAACCGACATCCAGGGGTGGTATGAGGAATCCGTGATCGGCGTGATCTTTACCGAACTGGGGACGGCAAATCGGGCGGAAGTCTCCAGCGCTCTTTTCCGCAAGGCTTCGGCTGCGTTGTGCCAGTCCCTCACCATCGAGCATCCGGATGAAGCCAGCATCCTCCTACATATGTATCCCGAGGATTGGCAAGACGGGCGCCCGGTAGGCCCAGCCGTGCGCTTACAGGCGGACGCCTCGCCGACGGAGCCGAAGAGGCTACCCCACTTGCGCAAGACGGCGATGAACATCTCCGGAAACCCTCGCGGCGGCTTGTGGAAGGCTGGGGCGGAGGCCAGGCGGGAATGAACGTCCTTCTTTTCTCAAATGATCCGTCACTGGCCGATTTGTGCCGGAACACTTTGCACGAAATGTTCGGCAAGGAATCGAAGCTCCAGATGGGGAGACCCGCGCAGATTCCATCTCACGAGGACCTCTGTCTATGGGATTTCGCTCCCGGTGAAACGGCCATCCCGCGAGGCCTGGATCCTGCGAAACTGCGACGACACCTGTTCCTACTGCAGCGTCAGCACCTGCCGGCCCTTCAGGAAATCGTCGGCACACCCGATATCCACGTACTGCTGAAGCCCTTGACGGCGGCCACGCTGCGCGCTTTTCTGGGAAACATCGAGCAGCCCAGGGCGCTCCACAACGGGGACGCCCGAAGTCACGACGTGCTACGCGGCGAACGTGACGAGATGCTGCAGTTTCTCATCCAGGCCAACCTCAAACTGCAGGAATACGACCAGGAAAGAACCAACTTCCTGGCCCGCTCTCTGCATGACGTTCGATCGCCCCTCACCGCGATCAGCGGCTATTGCGGACTGCTCCTCGAAGAAGAGCTGGGCTCTTTGACGCCCGAACAGCGGGAAGTGCTGCAAAGAATGCTGCGCAGCGCCACGCGGCTCTCACGGATTACCAACTCGATGTTCCAGTTGAGCATCCGGCGAAACGGCGACCAGGAGATCAACCTCGAGAAAGGCGACATGCGCGACTGCATCGACCAGGCCCTGCACGAAGTCGCCCTGTTTCTCGAAGACAAGCGGATTACCGTCAGGGTTGAAATCGAGCAGCCTGCGGAAGGACTGCTCTTCGGGAAATCAAGAATGGAGCAGGCATTGGTCAACTTATTGGACAATGCATGCAAATTCACGCCCCGCAATGGAACCATCGAGATCCGGGGCTACCCGTTCTTCTGGGACCGCAGGACCGGCCTCAGCGGTTCCCTGGATCCGGCCAAGGACCGCCGCGCCATCGAAGTGAGGTCCCCCAACTCACTACGCGTGGATATCCGCGACTCAGGCCCGGGCATTCCGTCGATGCTGGCAGGCAAGATCTTCGAGGAATATACTTCTTACTCCGGCGGCCGCGACCGGTCGGGCGGAGGTCTGGGACTGGCGGTCTGCCGGATGATCCTGCAGCAGCATCGGGGACACGTCTGGGCCGAGAGCCATGACGCCGGGGCCGTTTTTTCGTTCGTTCTTCCTCTTCAACCGATTTCCACTGTCGCCTCAGCGAACGGTACTCCGGAAGCCTGCCTGGCCGGGGTCGAGGAGGGTTGGTCTTAGATGCCTGTTGCCAAGAATGGCCGCACGATCCTGCTGGGAGAAGACGATCTCGAGGTGCGCAGTTACCTCGAGACGGCTCTCCGGTGCCAAGGATATTCGATCGAAGTCGCACAGGATGGCGAAGAGGTCCTGGCATGTCTGCGCGCGAACCAGACCCCCATTTCCGCCGTGGTCCTCGATATCATCATGCCGCGCCGCGATGGGCTTGAAGCGCTGAAGGAGATCCGTAGTTTCAATCGGGACCTGCCGGTGATCATGATCTCCGGGGCGTCTTCCGCCTTGAATGTAGTCGACGCCATGAAGAACGGGGCGAACGATTTCCTGGCAAAACCCATCCGGCCGGACGACCTTCGCAAAGCGCTCAAGATGGCCCTCGAGACGACCGTGCTGCCTGTGGTGTCGAACGGCGTCGAGAAAACGGCCGGGCCGGCTAACAAGCAGATCCTTTTCGGTACTTCGCCGCAGATGCGCGAGCTGCAGGACCTGCTCAGTGAGATTGGTTGGTCCGAAGCCCCGGTTCTGATTCAAGGAGAGACCGGCACCGGAAAGGAAGTTCTGGCGCGCGAACTGCATGCCTGTTCCCCCCGCGCGAAACGGTCGATTTTAAAGCTCAATTGCGCCGCCCTCCCGTCCGAATTGGTGGAAAGCGAGTTATTCGGCTATGAGCGGGGCGCCTTTACCGGAGCGTTCGAGAAAAAGCCGGGAATGTTCGGACTCGCCGATGGGGGCACGATCCTACTCGATGAAATCGGCGACATGGATTTCAAGCTGCAGGCCAAGCTCCTGCAGGTCCTGCAGGACCACGAATTCCAGCGCCTCGGCGGACGGGACACCATCAAGGTGGATGTCCGGGTGATCGCCGCCACGCACTGCGACCTGGAGAAAGCCATCGCCGAAAGCAAGTTCCGCGAAGACCTCTATTACCGCCTGAACGTGATCAACCTGCGCGTCCCGCCCCTGCGGGAACGCAGGGAGGACATTCTTCCGCTGGCGGAATTCCTGATCAGGAAGCACACGGCGCCCGCCGCGCCCGCTGTCGAGATTCCGGCCGCGCTGCGGGAATTGTTCCTGAACTACCATTGGCCCGGCAACGTTCGCGAACTGGAGAACATGGTCCGCAAGTTTGTCATCTTCCGGTCGGCCCGGTCGATCGAGCAGGAACTGCGCGGCAAACTGCGGCGCGCGCCGGCGAATGGTTCGATCGTCAGTGGAACCGCTCCCGCCGGCGAGGTCCTGGTGAGCCTGCCGATCCTGCCTGCGAACGGCGACTTGAACGGGACTGCCGCCCGCCGCGCCGGTGCTGGAGCAAGTCGCGAGCGCCAAGCGCGAGGCCGAACGCGCGGCCATCGTGGGTGCATTGAAATCCACAAACTGGAACCGCAAGCAAGCCTCCGTGCAGTTGCAGATCGATTACAAGGCGCTGCTGTACAAAATGAAGCGGCTCTCCATCAAGAAGGAAAGAGTGGGCCCGCAGGCCATCCAGCCGCGCGCGGAAGCCTCTTCCGCCAATACGGAACCACCGCCGGCAGGCCAGAGTTCGCCGGTTTTTGCCCGCCGGGCCTTGGGTTGAAACTGTGACGGACCCCCTACAATTCACCGTAACGCCCGACCGGCGCAACGGAAATTCGCACCCGGCCCAGCCTTCTGTCGCGGGAGAGGAGCGCGGGATACTCTCTCAGGATCTCTTCGTGCGCGCGCTGAGTCTCGAACGAAAACGGAGCGAACGTTCGGGCACGGGTTTCGTGCTGGTATTGCTCGATTCGACCCGTCTCCTGAAGTCACAGGGCGGCCGTCAGGCGATCGAAGGCGCGCTGCTGGCGTTGTCCCGATCCAGCCGCGACACAGATATCCAAGGCTGGTTCAAAGACGGTGCCACCATCGGCGTGATCTTCACCGAACTGGCTCTCGATGCGGACGAGCGGTCCATCGCCACAGCCCTGCTGAGCAAGGTCACCATGGCCCTGACCAGCGCCCTGTCGCTCCGCCAGATACACGGAATCAGCCTGTCGCTCCACGCATTTCCGGAGAGTTGGGACGAAGACAACCTGGCGGACCCGGACGAATCGATCTTTGATGCGCCGCTCTATCAGCATTGGCCGGACCGGCTGCCCTACCTCGCGAAAAGACTGATGGACGTGGTGGGCAGCAGCGTGGCCCTGGCCTTCTGCCTGCCCTTATTCGCCGGCATCGCCATCGCCATCAAGCTGACTTCCAAAGGGCCCGTCTTCTTCTGCCAGAAGAGACTGGGGCAGTCCGGCCGGAAGTTCACTTTTCTCAAGTTCCGGTCCATGTATGTGAACAACGACGCGACCATCCACCGGGATTACGTCAAACGCTTTATCGCCAACGCGAACGGTTGCGGCCAGACCGGGGAAGGTCAGTCCACCTATAAGTTGACCGCCGATCCGCGGGTCACCCCGGTAGGGTCGTTCCTGCGCAAAACCAGTCTCGATGAGCTGCCGCAGTTCCTGAATGTCCTGAAAGGGGAAATGTCGCTGGTGGGCCCGCGGCCACCCCTGCCTTACGAGGTGGAGTGCTACAAAGTGTGGCATCGGGCGCGTCTGCTGTCCGCGAAGCCCGGCATCACGGGCTTGTGGCAGGTCGGTGGACGCAGCCGCGTGAAATTCGACGAAATGGTCCGCATGGACCTGAAGTATGCGACTTCGTGGTCGATCTGGCTGGACATCAAGATTCTTTTGCAGACGCCGCGCGCCATCGTCTCCGGAAACGGCGCGCATTAGACCTTCTTTGGAGAACGCATGATTCGAGTCGGAGTGATCGGCTATGGATACTGGGGCCCCGTGGTGGCCCGGAACTTCCAAGCCGCCGACGGCTGTCAGCTAGCCGCCATCTGTGATGCGAATCCCACGGCGCAGGAACGGGCCCGGAAAGCGTTTCCAGGCGTTCTTGTGACCGGCGATGCCGCGGAGATCGTCCGTTCGCCCGGCATCGATGCGGTGGCCGTGATCACGCCCGTCTGGACGCATTTCGAATTTGCCAAGGCCGCGCTCGAAAATGGCAAACACGTTTTTGTGGAGAAGCCGTTCACCGCATCGTCGGCGGAAGCTTCGCAATTGATCGACCTGGCCGCCAGCCGCAAGCTGCAGATCATGGTCGATCACACCTTCCTCTTTACCGGCGCGGTGCGCAAGATCCGCCAACTGATCGACCAGGACGTGCTCGGAAAGCTCTTCTACTACGATTCCTCGCGCATCAATCTGGGCCTGTTCCAGCACGACGTAAATGTGATCTGGGACCTGGCGCCGCACGACCTGGCCATCATGAACTACCTGATCGACGCCCAGCCGGAAAGCGTCAGCGCCACCGGCCAGTGCCACCTGAACGGGCTGGAGGACATGGCATACGTCACGGTCTACTTCTCGCGCATCATGGCCCACATCAACGTGAACTGGCTCTCGCCGGTGAAGGTCCGCACCACCTTGATCGGCGGCGAGAAGAAGATGGTGGTGTGGAACGATCTGGAAGCCGACGAGAAGGTAAAGGTATACGACAAAGGCGTCGAAATCGCCAATGGCGAGGGAGTGTACGATCTGCTGGTCAGCTATCGCTCGGGAGATATGTGGGCCCCCAAAGTAGATCAGACCGAAGCCTTGAAAGTCGAGGCCCGCTACTTCGTCGAGTGCGTCACTCAGAATCAGGCGCCCTTTAACGATGGCGTTACCGGGCTGCGCGTGGTGCGGCTTCTCGAAGCCGCCGCGCAGTCGCTGAAGGAGCGGGGAAGGCCGGTCCGGGTATGAGCGATTACCTTTCCATCGCTCCCGACGTGAAACTGGGCCAGAACGTGAAGCTGGCGAAGTTCATCAACCTGTACGGCTGCGAGATCGGCGATAACACCAAGGTGGGCGCCTTTGTCGAGGTGCAGAAGAACTCGAGGATCGGGCGCAACTGCAAGATCTCCAGCCACACGTTCATCTGTGAAGGGGTCACCATCGAGGACGAAGTGTTCATCGGACACGGGGTCACCTTCATTAACGACAGTTACCCGCGGGCCACGGCGGACGGGCAGTTACAGACCGAAGCCGACTGGCGCGTGGAAACGACCTTGATCAAACGAGGCGCGTCGATCGGATCCGGCGCGACGATTCTTTCGAAAGTCACCGTGGGCGAGCGCGCCATTGTGGGCGCCGGCAGCGTGGTGACGCGGGATGTGGCCGCCAATGCGATCGTCGCCGGAAATCCGGCGCGCCGCTTGCGGACCCTGGCGGTATCTGGAACAGCGAAATGACAACAACCAATCGAATTCCATTTCTGGACCTGGTGGCTCCTCACGCGGAGCTGAAAGAGGAGTTGTTTGCGGTCTTTGAATCCGCCTTGAAAACCGGCGCGTTCATCGGCGGACCCATGGTGGAAGGCTTTGAGCGAGACTTCGCCGGCTTTTGCGAATCGCGCCATGGCGTTGGGGTGGGCAGCGGCACGGATGCGCTGCGCTTCGCGCTGATCGCGGCGGGGATCGCTCCCGGCGAAATCGTGATCACCGTTCCCCATACGTTCATCGCCACCGCCGAGGCGATTACCCAGACCGGCGCGCGCCCCGCGTTCGTAGACATCGACGAACGCACCTATAATATGGACCCGGAAAAGCTCCGCGAGTATCTGGAGGTGCAGTGCCGGATCGACGATCGCGGACGTCCGGTGGAACGCAAAACGGGAATTCGCGTGGCGGCGATCGTGCCCGTACACCTCTACGGGCAGATGTGCGACATGGATCCCATCCTGGAACTGGCCGGGCTTTACAACCTGACGGTGATCGAAGATGCCTGCCAGGCGCACGGGGCTGAGTACTTTTCCGCGAAGGAGAATCGCTGGCGGATGGCGGGCTCCATGGGACGGGCCGCCGCCTTCAGCTTCTATCCCGGCAAGAACCTGGGCGCCTGCGGGGAAGCGGGCGCCGTGACCACCGACGATGCGGGCCTGGCCCAAAGAGTCCGCATGCTGCGCGATCATGGCCAGGCGCGCAAGTACTATCACCACGTCGAAGGATATAACGGCAGGCTGGATGCCATACAGGCCGGAATCCTGCGCGTGAAACTCGGCCACCTGGACGACTGGAATGCCAGCCGGCGCGATGTCGCGGAGCGTTACCGCGATCTGTTCGCGGAGCACGAGACGGCGGGCCTGGCGCCCTACGAGCCCGACTGGGCCAAGAGCGTCTACCATCTGTATGTTGCGCGGGTGCCGGACCGCGAGCGCGCGATTCAACATTTGACGGAAGCGAATATCGGCACGGGGATCCATTATCCGGTGCCGTTGCATCTGCAGAAGGCGTACGAATACCTGGGGTACAAAGTGGGAGACTTCCCGGTGAGCGAGATGGTGTCGCCCGAGATTCTTTCGCTGCCCATGTTTCCGCAGTTGACCGGGGAGCAGCAGGAGCGGGTGGTGGGGGCGATGGCCAGCTTCATGGCGCCGGAGAGGGCGGGGGTGATGGTCGGGCAGATGGCGCAGGTGGCGGCGGCACAGTAGAGCGAAAGATGAATTGCTTCCGTGCAGATCGAATTGCCACTATCTGCCTGTTCCATCCGCTGCGGCGGCTCACGCCTGGCATGGCGCCGCGGATTCCCATCCTGATGTACCACAGCATCTCGGATCTCGATGAAAGCGCCAGGCGGCCCTACTACCGCATCGCCACGAACGCCCGCGCATTTGAGGCGCAACTGCGGTTCCTCCGCGCCAACGGATACCAGTCGATCGGTTTGCAGGAGGCCGTCAAAGTGATGGAAGGCGCCGTGCCAGGCCCAGCCAAGCCAGTCGTGCTGACCTTCGACGATGGATACCAGGATTTCTACACGGAAGCATTTCCGATCCTGAGCCGATTCGGCTATTCCGCCACGGTCTTCCTGCCGACGGCGTACATTGGCGATACGGCCCGCACGTTCAACGGCCTGGAGTGCCTGACCTGGAACCAGGTGCGGGAACTGCAAGGAGCGGGCGTGGGGTTCGGCTCCCACACGGTTTCCCATCCGCAATTGCGCACGCTACCCGCGGACGGCATCCGGGAGGAGTTGCGCGGTTCCAAACAGACTATCGAGGAGAAGCTGGGCTGCCCGGTGAGATCGTTCTCCTACCCCTACGCGTTTCCAGAGACGGATCGCCCGTTCAAACAGACGCTGCGCGCCACCCTGGAAGAGGCCGGATACCAAAACGGGGTCTCCACGATTCTGGGGACGGCCGGACGGCGGAGCGACCGGTTTTTCCTGGAGCGGTTGCCGGTGAACTCCGGGGATGAGGCTCGGTTCTTCAGGGCGAAAGTGGAAGGCGCGTACGACTGGCTGCATGCGCCGCAGTTTGCTGCCAAGCTGTGGACGGGGCGGGCCGGGGCTTTCGCTGAAATGTCCGGTTGATGCATTTGGTTAGTATCGCGGTGGCGCCCTTCCTCGTCTAAACTGGTCGTGCTATAACCAATTGCAGTAACAGGACTTGCCGTCTATATCCTATAATCAGGCTGTATGCGTCAAACCTACGTTTCGCCCAGCCTTCCGATCGTCTTTCTGGGTTCCGGGGCAACGCCTTGGCGTGGCCTCGCGTTGCAGATCATGTCCAAAATGTCGGTTGCTGTGCTCGACTTGTTGATGGCGGCGGTGTTGTTGACCATTGGTTCCGGCGTGGCCGAGGCGAATAATATCTATATAGCGCAGAGCGCTACTCGGGGCCAACAACGGGCAGGACTGCGCCGATGCCTACGCCGTGACATTCTTCAACACTGCCAGCAACTGGGGCACCAGCGCAAATCAGATCGGACCCGGAACCACCGTCAGTCTGTGCGGTATGATCACGACAGAACTAACGGCCCACGGGTCTGGTTCGAGCGGGTCTCCCATCACGATCTCATTCCAGTCAACCGCGCAGATCAGCTTGCCCGTCTGTGACAATACCAATGGCTGTCTCAATGTTAGCGGACAGAGCTACATCATCGTAGACGGTGGCACTCCGTGCGGACCAAATACATCCTGTTCCACTAACTTGAGCGGGACCGGAATCATTCAGGAAACCGCCAACGGATCCGGACTTACCTACCGGCAAAGTTCCATAGCCGTCAATTCTCAGTCCTGCACTAACTGCGAGTTTCGCAATTTGATTATCGGGCCCGTCTATCAGCACACGTCATCTACCGACACCTTCAGCTTCACCGCTGATGGCGCAATCTATATGACCGGGTGCAATGGCTGCACCACCAAGGTTCACGACCTTACGATTCACGACACGACGGGGGCAATCACTTATATACCACTGCCAGGAAACGGCGGAACCGACAACGGCCTTCAGATCTACAATGCTTACGCCTACAACTACAATGGAGGCATAAACCTTGTCGGCAGTGGCCCGACAAACATCCTGAGTGGGGCTACCATCCACGACAGCACATGGGGGGCATCGGCCAATTGGGATGCCACCGGTTGCCCCTACCATCACGACGGGATTCACGCATGGGGCGAGTTCGGGGGAACAATCCTCGGAGTAAACTATTATAATAACGTTCTTGCTGGCAATTACGGTGGATGTCCGACGAGCGCTGTCTTCTTTGAGGGCTACACAGGGAATGAGAACCTTTACAATAACCTGTTTTTGATTACCTACACACAGGAGAACAACGGGATAGTGAACCTAAATGGATTCAGTATCGGATTCTACAACAACGTGATTCTAGGCAACCTACAAAATGGAGACCTATGTTTCAACATTGGCTACGGTAGCGACAGCAGTTTCCCCTACACGCCATCCATCAGTTTTGAAAACAACATCGTTCAGAATTGTAGGACTCTCATCGAGCAACAAAATACCCCGACCCTCACAGCATGGGACTACAATGGATACGGTGATTTGCCCGCTGGGGCCTCCTTGGTATATAACGGAAAGTGGTACAGCACCCTTGCTTCTTGGCAAGCTAGCTGCGCCTGCGACTTACATTCTGTAATACCGAGCGCTGGAATGAATAGCTCTCTCAATCTAACTGTCAGCGGCGTTCCAAAATCTGTGATCGGCACTGGTGTCAATCTGAGCGGTCTTGGGATGACGGCCCTTAATGGCGCTACGAGCGCGGGAGGCGTGCAAATTCCAGCCGCACGGCCGCCGTGGCAAATCGGAGCGTACAACTATAGCTCAGGCGCTCCAGTCCCTCCTGCTGGCCTAACTGCTGCACCTCACTGATGAACCGGCGCCTGTTCGCAACCGGGCAGCCCACCACCTTCGCCTCAAGGCCTCGTTACGTCGCGCACGTGACCGGAGGCGTCCAGGGCTGACGGCTAGCGGGCGACGCCACGCACTGGAAGCGACCAACGGTCTGGAGAGCCAAAAACGCATTTGAGGCTACATATCATGAACTCTCTAGCGCTTCGACCGGACCGATCGCTACTGTGACAGGACCGGATTAGCAGCAGAGATTTCCGGTCATTGGCCCTTTGCACCGTTTGACTGCCCCACAATATCCGCCACCATGAGAATTTGCTTTGTTGCCCACTCCTCGAGCATGGGGGGCGCAGACCTTGTTATGCTCGAGACTATCGAGGCCCTGCAGGCTGAAGGTATTGACTGCCGGGTTCTGCTACCGAGTCGCGGTGAGCTTTGTGCAGAACTTGGGCGCCTCGGTGTGCCATTTTCGGTAGTTTCCTATGCTCATTGGATGAACAGGGGAAGTGTTCCTTTCTTTTATCGCCTTCGGGCTGCTTTGAATATCGCCCTAAAGACGCCGCTTATCACCTGGAGAGTCGTCCACTGGAAATGCAATGTCGTTTTTACGAACACATCCACGATTTGCGTCGGGGCGCTTGCAGCCCGACTGCTGGGCCGCCCCCACATCTGGCACCTGCACGAATTTGGCTTGGAGGATCAGGGCTTAGCGTTCTTGTTTGGCGAACGCTTTTCCTTAGCTGCAATCAAGCGACTCTCCACGACCTGTATCTGTGTTTCAATGGCCTTGGCAACAAAGTACCAGCAATCCATCGGGGCTTCTAAGATTTCGGTGGTTTATCCTTCCATGGGTCGAGCGTTTAGCGCTCAGAATAACACCGCCGACGAAGATTCCTCGGCGTTTCGCTGCAAGCCTCGGTTTCGTTGCGTGATCGTAGGGGCGTTAATCGAAGGAAAAGGGCAGGATGAGAGCATCCGCGCTTTTGCGCACCTTAAACGCATGGAAATAGATGCGGAATTGATTATTCTGGGGGATGGGGTTCCCGGTTATCGCAGTCATCTACACGATCTCATTGTGTCCCATGACCTAATGGACCGCATCACGCTCGCGGGCCGGGTTAGCAACGCGCTTGCAGCAATGCGAGCCTCCGATGTGGTTTTGGTCTGTTCGAAGTCTGAAGCCTTTGGCCGAGTGACCATCGAGGCGATGCTGGCCGGGAAGCCGGTCATCGGTGCACGGTGCGGTGCGACGGCAGAACTAATTAGGGACGGTGTTAACGGCCTGCTTTACGAGTCCGGCAATTCAGCGGACCTAGCGAGCAAGATCAAGTACCTATATGAGCACCCTGGCGCCGTAGGCACATTTGGCAGGAGCGGCCAGAGTTGGGCCGAAGATTATTTCACCAGAAGCCGTTACAGCTACGAACTAATGACGCTGCTGGGTCCCCTGCGCAACCCAACTGCGATAGGAAGCCATGTGCGTCCGACGGCCTAAGCAGTGCACCAGGAAGCCCGCATCCTGTCGCCTTGAGCGCTAGCTTTACGATGAAAATGGCTGTCCCTAAAAATAGTTCCCTGAGCTTCCGTGTCGCGCGAGGCGTTACCTTCTCTGTCGCTCGAAAGGCAGCGACAGGACCACTCTTCTTGCTGCTGGTACCCTTTACCTTGCACAGAGTAGGAACGGCTGGCTACGGAACTTGGGCGATCTTCAGCACGCTCATTAACATGAGTTTCCTTCTCGATCTTGGGCTCGGTGCCACAGTGACGAAATACATCGCCGAGCACAACGGCAAGGGTGACCAGCGCCAGATGCAACGGGTACTGGACACAAGCCTCGCGGCATACCTTTTCATCGCAATTGTAGCGGTGTCGTGCTTGTGGTTCTGCTCCCATGCAATTGTCCGCGAACTCTCTCGGGGGCCATCCGCTCCGGCCGTCGCCCAAGTGCTGTCGCTGTGGCCTTTCCTAATGCCGATAGTGGCCGCGGACTTGTTAGTAAGGCCCTTCATCTCTGTCATCAATGGGCTCCAGCGCATGGACCTCACCAACACCCTCTCGTTCTTCACTGCCATCGTGAGCGCCCTCATGATCATCACCTTCCTTAGTGCCGGCTTCAAGGTCGGTGGGCTGCTGCTAGCCGCCTTGCTAACCTCCTTGCTCAGCCTGCTCGGAACCGTGGCAGTGGCGCGCTGGCTGGTGCCGTCTGTAACCCCGAACCCATTGCACTGCGATTTCATTCTTCTGAAGAAGATGTGCGCCTTCAGTCTGGCACTCTATTCCGGGCAAGGGATGTACCTCATCCAGACCCAACTGGAAAGGTTGTACCTAGCGCGGTTCGTGGGCGTGATCTCGGTCGGCTGGTACAGCATGGCAAGCGAGGCCGCATCGAAGATTCGCGAGTCCCCGACTTGCTTCTTGGCCCGGTGCTCGCTGCCGCCTCGGAGTTGAACGCGACTAACGAGCGCCAGAAAATCGGTCAGCTTTACTTCCGCGCCCACAAGTACCTTGCCGTTACTGTCGTCCCCTTGACAATCTTCGCCGTGTTAAACGCGAGGCAACTCGTGAGCCTATGGGTGGGACCTGGTTTAGCGGTGATCGCACTACCGTTCGCTGTACTGGTGGTCGCAAACCTCTCCTCCCAAGTCGTAGGGCCGGCTTATTGGGTTCTGGCCGGTCGAGGGATTCTTTGGCCGGGCGTTCACAATGCTGCTATCGCCAGCGTACTGAACATCGTACTGAGCTTTATCTTCATCGTAAGGTGGGGATTTTCAGGCGCTGTGTTCGGCGCGGCCGTCCCGATGGTCATCGGCAGCGTCTATTTTCTCTTCGTTTCGAGAAAGTACTTTGGAAAACCCTTTCACGAGCTATTGCGACAGGCCTATCTCAAACCACTTCTCTGCTCGCTGTGCGCAGCCGTGGCGACCGCTCCGACCGGACTGCTTGGGCTACGTGCTTGGCGGAGCCTTCTGGCCAGCGTCATGATTTTTGGCGTTTTCTATCTTGCCGGCTTAGTGCTGACGCGCTTCTTTGACGCTTTTGACCTCGAGAAGGCGGAAGGCCAGCTGCCTTTCATTCGACTCGCGCGGCGGATCATTTTCGTCACATAGATAGTGTACATTAGAAAATATCGTTGTGGTTAGAACGCGGCTTAGCATGAAGGTCAACGACGATTGTCGTCGGCCAGTTTCGGACTGGCAAGGCGTTATGATTTCAAAAGCTGGCAGCATGACGAAGCCGAGTGTGTCGGTTGCAATGTGCACCTGCAACGGGTCTCGTTTTTTGCAGGACCAGCTTTGCAGCATCGCCAGGCAGACCAACCAACCTAACGAGCTAGTGGCTAGTGACGACTGTTCCACGGACGGGACGCTTGCTATTCTTGAAACCTTTGCATCGCAGGCGACATTTCCCGTGCGTATATCTGCTAACACATGCCGATTAGGTCCTGCGAAGAACTTTGAGAAAGTAATTGAAGCGTGTGAAGGCGACGTGATTGTCCTTTCAGATCAGGATGATGTGTGGCGGCCTAACAAGCTAGCAGCATTTACCAGCGTTTTTGAACAACATCCCGGAGCGGCATACGCATTCTCTGATGCCGTGATGGTGGACCAGCTTGGCAAGCCGTCCGGCCAGACTCTATGGGAGGCAGTCAGGCTCCGAGAGCGCCTTGGGGCATTTTTTGGACCCGGACAGGTCGAAATCCTTCTCAGACACAATCTCATCCCAGGCGCCGCTATGGCGTTTCGTTCGACGTTCCGGGAGGTTGTATTGCCTATTCGTACAGGCTGGATGCACGATTACTGGATTGCCCTCCTTGGATCGATCTTCGCCTACGGCATCCCTGTGCGCGAGCCGTTATTCGAGTACAGACGCCATGCCGACCAAGTGTGCGGCTGGAGAAAAAAGACATTCGCGGGAGCCTGCAAGGACTCCATAGCGAGCGGTCCAGAGCAGGTATCCGACAGACTAGCGACGTTTCGCGAATTGGAGCGCCGGGTCATCAAGTTTGGTGTGTCGAAGCCGGCGGTCAAGAAGGGCCTGGAGCTGCTCAGGGAGAAAGACGCGCACCTGGTGGAACGAATCGAAGCCCGATCATCGAAAGGGCCGGCCCGCGTGGCAAGGGTTCTTGCCGAAGTGTCAACCGGCAGATACCACCGGTTTTCGAACTCCTGGTATAGCATCATTCGCGATCTGTAGTCCCGGCACTTTCGAATGATACCATCGGATCATTTCTTTGTCGGCGGCGGTGCGGCAGAGAGCGTGATCACGCCAATAGCGGCGGTGCTCTTGATGCTCGCCGTGGCACTTATCCTCCTTCTGCCGCGCAGGTATGTGCTGCTGCCGCTCCTTCTAGGCGTTTTTCTTGTGCCGACCGGCAACGTCCTGGTTTTGGCTGGATTTCACATGATGCCAGTACGGTTGCTGGCTACCACCGGATGGCTCCGGCTCGCTTTCACGAAAACGGCGCCGGGGAAAGGCCGCTTCGCCGGTGGGTGCAGCAAGGTTGACCGGGCGCTTCTTGGGTGTTATATCGCCATAGCCATCGCGGTGCTGCTTCAATGGATGGACATGGCGGCCGTCGCGAACCAGCTAGGCGCATTACTAAGCACGCTGGGGATGTATCTTCTTCTGAGGCAGCTGATTCGGGATCAAGAAAATATATTTTGCCATCAGACTCCTGGTAGTGGTTGCCGGACTAAATGTTTTGTGTATGATCATCAGCGCATTACCTTGCACAACCTGATCGGCATGGTGATCGGCGGCGTCCAGACTTCGCCGCTGGTCCGTGAGGGAAGGGTTCGGGCCCAAGGGGCGTTCCAGCACGCGATTCTTCCCCAGGCGTGTTCGGCGCAACGACGCTGCCCTTTATCTCTGTGGCTGTTTAAAACGCGGCGGTAGGTTGGGTTGCGCGGCTCTAGGGGTTGCTTCCGGACCGAGATGACACTTTTGGCTTCATCCAGTACTCCGGTAATGGCCTACGGGGGCGCGATATCTCGCGGTATGTCTTTGGCCGATGCGCCGGAACATGCGGCTGCTGAGATGGTGCTTCAGCCTTACACGTTGATCGCTTTGCACGTGGTAATGAAAGCTCCGGTTTGGTTTCTCATCGCTAGGGTAGTGGTCAGGCGGATCGGCCAGTTTCGACCGTGCGTACCTGATTGATGCGTGTGTCCGGCATTTCGCAGATTGGTGGCTACGCGGAGACCGCCAGATACGGCGAGTTATGGATGGAGCATGTGGGATTTGGGCAACCAATTCGTTTCTGTTGCCGAGACTGGTGGACTGCTCGCACTCATATGTTTCATTGCTGTTATATCCCGATCCTTTGGCGCAATCGCTACGGCAAGGATGGCCGTCAAAGGCGTTCGCAAAAAAGAATGGGGAATGTGGCCTTTGGGAGCCGCAGTTTTTGCTCACATCATGGCATACTTCGGCGTGAGCTACTTTTGATCAAACGCAGGTGACCTGGTTCGTTCTTCTGGCAATCATTGCCGTTGCCACGAATCTTAAGCCGCCATCACGAATCGACCGGCCGTCGGCAGCCGAGGCCACGTGTACCCCTGATCTGGTGAGCGTCGTCTCCGAGTCGGCGGCACCCTCCCGGTAAGGCGCGGCGAATACCTGCTCATCGCGCAACTCCGAAACACGCGTTCCTGCGGGTCCGCAAAAGAGCTAGGATTCGTACCGCCCTGAGTATGCGATACGTCGTCATTACGCCCGTCCGTAACGAACAGGACTACCTGACATTCACGATCGACAGCATGGCGCGGCAGACGATCCGGCCCGTCGAGTGGGTAATTGTCAACGACGGCTCGTCTGACGGCACGGGGCGGCTGATTGACGAATATGCGCGCAAACACGATTGGATCCGCGCGGTCCATCGCGGGAACCGTGGCTTCCGGAAGTACGGGGGCGGGATCATCGAGGCGTTCTACGCCGGTTACGACGCGCTTACCTGCCGCGACTGGGAATTCATGGTGAAACTGGACGGCGACCTGTCGTTCAACCCCGACTATTTTGCGAACCTGATCGAGGCCTTCGCGCGCGATCCCCGGCTCGGCATCGCTGGCGGGACGCTCTACCACGTACAGAACGGAACCAGGATCATCGAACGCTGCCCCACATTCCATGTGAGAGGCGGCACGAAGGTTTTTCGGCGGGCATGCTGGGAAGGCGATCGGCGGATTGTGGGTGGGTTTCGGATCAGACACGGCGGATGAAGTGAAAGCCAACATGCTTGGCTGGAAGACGAGGAGTTTCGCCGGGTTCGAGGTGCATCACCACCGCTTTACCGGGGCCGCTCATGGGCCGTGGGGTAACTCGGTCAAAGATGGCCGCACCGATTACGTGGTGGGTTATCATCCGTTGTTCCTGCTGGCGAAGTGCGGGGCGCGTCTGTTTCGAAATCCGTACGTACTCGGATCCCTCGGGTTGCTGTACGGGTACGTAAGCAGCGCCTGGCGCCGGCTGGCGCGAATCGACGACCCCGAACTCATTCGATACCTGCGTGGCCAGCAATTGGCGCGACTCTGCGGGCGTGAGTCGATCTGGCGCTAGAGTCTCGCCGTCGTTACGAACGCGCTTGAATCCCGATATGAAAGCACCAGGGCAATGAGAGCTTCTCGGCGAAGACTGGAAGAAACTCTGTGGGTCACCGGCCTTCATGGAGCGGCGCGGTCATTGTACCGTCTAACCATGGAGAGGCAGAGAACGGCGCTTCGTGCGTCGATGGCCGGCTTCTACAGAGGCGTGCTGCCGTCCGGAGCTCTGGTGTTTGATGTGGGCGCGAATGTCGGAGTGTTCTCGTCTGTCTTCGCGTCACTCGGTGCCAGGGTCGTCGCCGTCGAACCGAACAGCGACTGCGTCCGGCATATTCAGATTTCCTACGCAACACAGAAAATCGAGGTCATCCAGGCTGCGGTAGGATCGCGCAATGGGCTCGCCGTGCTGAACCTCTCCGATGAAAGAGACGATCTCAGCTCGCTGTCGCAAGAGTGGATCGGCGTCATGGAGCGGGAGCACACGGAGTATAAAGATCTTTGGGCGAAGCAGGTGACGGTGCCGCTCCTCACGCTGGACACGCTGATCGAACACTATGGAGTCCCCGATTTCATCAAGATCGACGTTGAGGGGTTTGAAGAATTCGTGCTCGACGGGCTTTCGGCGCAGCCGCCTCTGCTATCCTTTGAATTCCACGCAGCGTCTCCGGACGTCACCATGCGGTGTCTGGACAAGAGCGTGTTTGGTCCCGAATCCGCTTTCAACTTCGCGTTCGGAGATCCTACCAGATTCGAACTTGCAGGCTGGGTGCGGAGGGAGGAGCTGAAGGCGATCCTGGGGCGGCTGGAAAAGCGGGACAAGTACGGAGACGTGTTCGTAAAGCGCTCCGCGCCCGTCAAGCATATATAAGAAGCGGGCGTCCAGCCGTCATGAAAGAACTGTCGATCGTTTGCGTCAATTGGAACTCGGTGGGATATCTGCGGGAGTGCATCGCGAGCATCTACGCCCAGACGCACGGAATCGATTTCGAGATTATCGTGGTGGACAACGCCTCTCCGGAGGGGAATGTCGAAACCCTCCAGCAGTGGTTCCCAGACATCCGAATTATAAAGAGCCCGGTAAATCTCGGGTTCTCGAAAGCGAATAATCTCGGTTATAAGAGCTCGGCGGGGAAGTATCTCCTTTTTCTCAATCCCGACACGAGGCTGGCGGGCCCGGCCATCAACGTTCTGATGGACCAGGTTCGCGCGATGCCGGACGCAGGCATCGTCGGATGCAAATTATTGAATACGGATCTCTCGGTACAGACACAGTCGATCCAGAGATTCCCCACCATCCTGAATCAACTTTTCGATATCGAGTATTTGCGCTTGCGATGGCCTGCATGCCGCTTGTGGGAAATCGGGGCGCTATTCTCGAATAGTGATGAACCGGTCTGCGTGGAAGTAATTCCGGGGGCATGCATGCTGCTGAGGCGGGAGGTATTCGAAGCGGCCGGTGGTTTCAGTGAAGAGTACTTCATGTACGCCGAGGATATCGATCTGAACTACAAAGTATCGCGCCTCGGCCTGAACAGCTACTATGTTGGCCAGGCCGCCTTGATCCACCACGGAGGCAAGAGCAGTGAACAGCGGGGAGTCAACCAATGGGCCACGGTGATGAAATTCCGCGCCATGCGCATATTCTACAGGAAGACGCGTGGTAGACTCTACGCGGAGATGTACCGGGCAGCTATGGGCTGCGCGGCACTGGTGCGGCTGGCGGTGCTGATGCTGCTGTTTCCATTCGCCGGCCTGGTGCGGAAAAGGGAAAAGATCGTGGCGGCGTCAGGTAAGTGGGGCGCGATCCTGCGGTGGGCCGCGGGAGTGGGACTTTGCGCAGGGGAACCGCGGTAACGACGGAGAGAGTGCGCTATGTGCGGAATTTGCGGCAAAGTGGCCTTTGACGAACGCGCAACTGTCAACCCGGCGCTGATCGGCCGGATGCTGCGCACCATCGTCCATCGGGGACCCGACGGCGAGGGCATCCATGTCTCCGGGCCAGTGGGGCTTGGGCATCGGCGCCTCGCCATCATCGATCTGAATACGGGCCAACAGCCGCTTTCCAACGAAGATGGCACTGTCTGGATCACCTTCAACGGCGAGATCTACAACTACCAGGAATTGCGCCGGGAGTTGATCGCGAGCGGCCATGTTTTCAGAACGAAGTCCGATACGGAGGTGATCGTCCATCTCTATGAGGAGCGGGGGGCCGCGTGCGTGGAGAAGCTGAGGGGCATGTTCGCCTTCGCTTCTGGGACGAGCGGAACAAGACGCTGGTCCTGGCGCGCGACCGGGTTGGCATCAAGCCGCTCTATTATGCGCACACGAACCGTTTCGTGGTATTCGGCTCGGAGATCAAGGCGATTCTGGCCGATCCCGGAGGTAGACCGGCAAATCCTGCCCGAGATGATCGACCGGTTCTTGACGTTCCAGTATCTTCCCGGGGAAGACACGCTTTTCCGGGGTATCCGCAAACTGGCGCCCGGATCGTACATGGTGGTTCGCGAGGGCAGGGTGAAGATCAGCAATACTGGGATCTCCACTTCGCGCCCGCAGCGCGCAGTGTCGGAAGACGCGGCGGCCGAGGACTGCTTGGCGTTGCTCGAGGAATCCGTGCGGATGCACATGATCAGCGACGTGCCTGTGGGATTCCTGCTGAGCGGCGGAGTTGATTCCACGGCGGTGCTGGGACTGGCGGTCGGCAAAACGGATAAACCGCTCAGCAGTTATACGCTTGGGATTTTCAGCAAGCCGGGAATTACCGATGAAAGGCCTTATGCGCGCCTGGCGGCACAAACGTATGGCAGCGAGCACCATGAGCTGACGATCACTCGCGAAGGAGTTCGCAGGACTTCCTGCCGGAGTATGTCTGGCACATGGAGGAGCCGGTTTGCGAGCCGCCGGCCATCGCGCTGTTCTACGTATCGCGGCTGGCCAAGGATTACGTGAAGGTGCTGCTTTCCGGCGAGGGCGGCGATGAGGCCTTTGCGGGCTATCAGAACTATCGCAGCACGGTGTGGCTGGAAAGGCTCAAGAAGGCCCTCGGACCGTTCCGCGGGACCGTTTCCAGCACCCTGTTGCAACTGAACCGTTTCCTTTCGCTTGGAAAGGTCGCCAAATACGCGCCCCTGTTGCAAATTCCTTTTGCTTCCTATTACTATAGCCGCACCTCGGGCCCGCTTTCTTTCTTCAACAGCCGGTCGGACTGGCTCTACGCGGATGGGTTTGCTCAATGCGTTGATGAGGATCGGTCGCTCCGCGTTCTCCGTGACTGCCTGGCAAACACGAACGGATACAGCACTCTGAGCAAGATGTTGTATGTCGATACGAAGACGTGGCTGACGGACGACCTGCTCATCAAGGCGGACAAGATGACAATGGCTAATTCCATCGAGTTGCGGGTTCCTCTTCTCGACCATAAGGTGCTGGAGTTTGCCGCCGGCTTGCCGGACAATCTAAAGGTCCGCGCCTTTACTACCAAGTTCATTGCCAAGAAAGTGCTGGAGCGGCGCGTTCCGGAGACGATTCTGAACCGGCGGAAAACCGGATTTCCCGTCCCATACGCCTCCTGGCTGCGCACGGATATGCGGGAGTGGCTCGTTGACCTGCTCATGGATCGCCAGACCCTGGAAAGGGGGTACTTCAACCGGAAGGCCATCGAGTTCCTGCTTTCGCAATCTGCGGCTTCCGGCCGGTATTCCAAGGAACTTTTCTGCCTTGCGGTACTGGAGCTTTGGCATCGCGTTTTCCTGGGCGGGGACGCAAGTTTTTCTGGGGGCAGTGTCGGCTTGCCGTCAGAAGTGCCGGTTCAGAACTGAGATGTCAGCGATCAGAGTTAGCCAGTGGGCGCGTACCGCGCCCGTACGGCGTCTGCGAATACTCACCGCCAAGCTCCTCCAGCGAAGACTTGCATATCAAACAACGCCCAGGCCGATCATATCGTTCACGTTCGATGACTTTCCACGTTCAGCGCTAACGGTGGGCGGCGAAATCCTCGCGGAATACGGCGTCCGCGGCACCTATTATGTGTCGATGGGACTGATGGGCAAGGGGACGGCAGTCGGCGAGATGTTCGACGGCAATGACCTCAAGAGACTTGCAGACGCCGGTCATGAAGTGGCTTGCCATACCCTTGAGCACACGATGTGCTGCGATCTGACCGTCGCCGAACTGCTCGCAAGCTGCCGGGAGAATCAGGGACGCATTGCCGAAGTGCTTAAGGCACCGCCGACCGAGAGTTTCTCCTTTCCGGAGGGCGTAGTGACGCTCAATGCAAAGGCGGCCCTGAGTTCGATGTACACTACCTGCCGCACAATTGAGCCAGGCGTGAATCGGGACCCGGTGGACCTTGCTTTTCTACGCGCATATCGCGTGTATTCGACGTCCGGAGTTCACGGCCTCCGTGAGCTGATCCGGCGAAACCAGGGTCACAACGGTTGGATAATACTGTATACGCATGACGTCGGAATAAGTCCCTCCCCATACGGCTGTACGGCGGCTGAATTTCGCGAAATAGTACGCTCTGCGGTCGAACTCGGGCGCAGACGTCCTACCGGTAGCCGAAGCGGCCAAAAGATTCCGGGTGGAAGTTGAGCCCAACGACCGAGGTTGAAGGCGAAGCATGTACGAGTCAGAAGCAAATCGTGGTTTCGCGCCGGCCAGCGCCATTCCGCAGGACGTGCTGGCCCGGTTCACAGAGACCGGAAGGAGCGTCACGAGCCGCACTCTGATTCCCTGGAGCGAGCACTGCACCGAATGCGTCTGGCCAACCTGCTATTCGACTTGCGAGCTGTACGCCCCGCGGCCGGACGGGCGGTGCCGCAGGTTTGTCGAAGGAATGGTACGCGTAGATGCCCCGGGAAGCGTGAACTCGTATCTCCTGAGGATCAGTTTCAAACGGTGGGCAAAGCTGTGGTCTCCTGCCAGCTTGGCAATGCATTCGCCGGCGTCGGCCAAAAGGGCAGAGCGAGCCGACCGCCTCATGGCTCGGTGCATACAGGCACTTCCGAATTCTCACCTGGAACGTTTCGTATCTTTGAAGCGGTATTCGATGAAGAAGCGGCGCGCGATGCACGATGTGCAGGTCGTTACGCGGCCTGACTGCTTTATGGTCGAGTGTTACAACCCGAATGCGGCGGATGCGGCTCTAACCGTGACAATCCGCCGCGAAGACTCTCGCATTCCGTTCCAGTGTCTCCTGGTATTCAAGCCTGGATTCAACCGGCATCGCATCGGTTTCGCCGAAATTGCACAAGTGGTCAACCTGGAGGGCCATTTTGACATCGAATTGGCTCCTAACGACAATCCGGAAGGCCTTACCCTGTATTTCGGTGCAATGGACTTTGTGGCAGAGAAGGCGGTCGCCGAAGCAAGCACTGTTGCGGAGCCCATCAAGACTGGCGTCCGCAAGTGTGTGGTATGGGACCTCGATAATACGCTCTGGGAAGGAACATTGATTGAAGATGGTCCGGAGCGCCTCCGCCTCCGGCCAGGCGTGCGGGAGGTCCTGAGAGCGCTCGATGAGCGAGGCATTCTGTTGTCGATCGCAAGCAAGAACAACCCCGAGGACGCCGCGGCAGTGCTGCGCCATTTCGGCATCTACGAGTATTTCCTGTTCCCACAGATTTCCTGGAACCCCAAGAGCCAGGCTGTGCGCCGGATTGCGGAGCACCTCAATATCGGTATCGACTCGCTGCTCTTCGTCGATGACTCCTCATTTGAGAGAGAGGAGGTCAGGGTCCGGCTGCCCTGGTGTGGTGGCGGTTGACGCGGCGGAGTATTTGCGGATTTTGGAGCGCACGGATTGCCAATGCCCGGTTACGGACGAAAGCAGGAAGCGCCGGCTATTCTATCGCGATCAGCAGCTCCGCGCAGAGGCCCAGCACGACTTCCAGGGCGAATACTTGTCGTTTCTGAAAGACTGCAATCTTCGGTTGACAATTCGCCCCATAAGTGAAAGCAACATCGAGCGCGTCTATGAATTGGCGCAGCGTACCAATCAGATGAACTTTTCGGGGAACAGGTATTCCCGGGACCAACTCCGCGATTTCTTGCAAAGCAGCGATATCGACACATACGTGCTCGATTGCGAAGACCAGTTCGGGGTTTACGGAACAATTGGGTTTTGCATCGTCAATCGCTCCGAAGTGCGCATGACAGATTTGATGTTCAGTTGCCGGGTTCAAGGCAAGCGCGTAGAACATGCGTTCCTTTCGTACTTGATTCGGAAGTACCATCGGCATTAATTCCGGCATGCTTTCTACGTCAGACTATCGCCAGACGGCCAAAAAATGCGGCGTCCGGGCAAGGTCTTTGATGACCTGGGCTTCCAGAACAGCGGCGGGGCGGATGCCTCAGGCAACTGACATTTCCGCTCGATGTGGAGCCGCCGGATAACCGCATCGTCGCCATCGAAGACAGAACGGCGCCTGCCCTTTCGCTGTCGTGAGATTGGTCCGCCTTCAGGAAGGAGACCGAAATGTCGGGTGCAGACAACCAGGTTCGGGTACTCATACAGTTTCCCGCATAAGATCGGCGCTGGCCGGATCTGCTACACTGCGTGGCAACAGGTGAAGGGACTGTCCGATGCGGGAGCACAGGTTCTGGTCTTTCCTGGTGCGATTCACAAGTCCCTGCCGGAAAATGTGAGGGTCAGGCCGACTTTAGCTCGGGGCTGGATTCGGATTCCATATCGACTGCTCGGCAAGCTGCGCGCCCTGGCGCTGCACGATTTCATCGTTGCCCGACGACTCGAGGAACTCGCTGGCCGCATCGATATTGTTCATACGTGGCCCATGGCGGCTGTACGTACCCTTAAGGCAGCTTCGCGGCTCGGCATCCCCACAGTCCTGGAGAGGCCAAATGCCCACACCCGGTTTGCGTACGAAGCGGTGCGGAAAGAGTGCGACAGACTGGGGGTGGTCTACCTCCTGGGCATGAATACGACTCCAACGAGACGATCCTGCGCCAGGAGGAAGAGGAATACGGGCTGGCAACCCGGCTGCTGTGTCCGTCCGAGTTTACCGTCAAGACGTTTCTGGACAGGGGATTTGAACGGGAGAAATTGGCCCGTCACCAATACGGCTTTGACGAAAGCCGATATTTCCCCAACAACCAGCCGCGCGATCCAAAACGCGGGCTGACGATGTTATTTGTGGGAGTGTGCGCGGTCAGGAAAGGTGTTCACTATGCCCTGGAAGCATGGCTCCGATCACCGGCTCATCGCGACGGTACCTTCCTGATCGCCGGGGACTTCCTGCCGGCATATCGTGAGAAGTTGGCATCAATGTTGTCCCATCCCAGCGTGCACGTCCTGGGCCATCGCGACGACATTCCGGAACTGATGCGCGCCAGCGACATACTCGTCCTCCCAAGTATTGAGGAAGGTTTCGGACTTGTAATTGCCGAGGCAATGGGCAGTGGGTGCGTTCCTCTCGCGTCAGAGGCTTGTACAGAGATTTGCAGACACATGGACACCGGGCTCGTGCACGCGGTCGGAGACGTTGCGGCCTTGACCCAGCAAATCACCATGTTGTACGAGGACCGCAGCCTTCTTGAGAGACTGCGCGCCGCGTCTCTCAGCCGAGTACCACAAATTACCTGGACCGCCGCTGGCGTCAGGCTCCTTCGCGTTTATCAGGAAACCATCGCGCTTCACTCGGACATGGGCTACGCAGCCAGCATGAGCGCGCCGCCAGAGCTACCGAAGCGTGACCACTTACCAAATCGACCCGCATTAAAGATCCCCGCTGGGAGCGGCTCTCGCTGACCCATCCGCATGCGTCCGTCTTTCACTCCCCCGGCTGGCTGAAGGCCTTGCGCAATGCGTACGGGTACGAACCCATCGCTCTCACGACGACAGCGCCGGGGCAACGAACTTGCGAATGGCATCGTGTTCTGCCGGGTCAGGAGCTGGCTGACCGGGAATCGCCTGGTGTCGCTCCCCTTCTCCGACCACTGCGACCCGCTCGTGGCGAACCCGGAAGAACTGCCGCTCCTATTGACCGGCTTGCGGCGTGTAGCGGACGCGAACCACTGCAAGTACACTGAAATACGGCCGCTCGGTCCGCTTGCCGCAACTCCCGCGGGCCTCGAGCAGGCGGACACCTTCTGCTTCCACCGGCTGGACCTCGGCGTCGGCGTGGATGCGCTCTTCCGCGGCTTGCATAAAGACTGCGTGCAGAGGAAAATCCACCGCGCGGAGCGCGAAGGCCTGGTGTGCGAGGAGGGCCGGTCGCCCGAACTGCTGCGGAAGTTTTACAGTCTGCAGATCGTCACCCGCCGCCGGCAGCACCTCCCTCCCCAACCGTTTGCCTGGTTCCAAAACCTCGCCGCGTGCATGGGCGCGGCGCTGCGCATTCGCGTCGCTTCGAAGGACGGGAAGCCCGTAGCGAGCATCCTAACGCTTCAGCACGGCCGCACCTTGGTTTACAAATACGGCTGCTCCGACAAAGTCTTCAACAATCTGGGCGGCATGCCATTGCTATTCTGGCGCGCCATCCAGGACGCCAAGAGCGAGGGACTGTCGGAATTCGACCTGGGGCGATCCGACTGGGAGAACAACGGCCTCATCCAGTTCAAAGATCGTCTCGGCGCCACACGAAGCACATTGACGTATTGGCGATACCCCGCTTCCTCAGCCGCGCATGCAAGGCCCGCGTGGCAAATGAACGTAGCGAAGCGCGTCGTTGCCCACTTGCCAAACGCCTGTCTCTCCGCCGTGGGGAACCTGCTGTACCGGCACGCAGGCTGATCGAACCATGAAATCCACCGGGAAAACTGCCGTCTGCATCATCGTGGAGAACCTGCCGGTTCCCGCTGACCGACGCGTGTGGCAAGAGGCGAAGGCATTGGCCGAGGCTGGTTACCAGGTTTCCGTCATCTGCCCCAAAGGGCCGCGGTTACACTCGCTCGCGCGAAACTCTGAACGGCATCGAGGTCTACAGGCACGCGACGTTTAATTCCAGCGGCGCGCTCGGCCACGTAGTCGAATACGTCTGGGCGCTGGCTGCCGAGTTTATGCTGGCGATCCGAGTCTATGCGCGCACCAGGTTCCGGGTCCTCCAGGCGTGCAACCCTCCGGATAACATCTTCCTGATCGCGCTATTTTTCAAACTGTTCGGCGTCCGCTTCATTTTCGACCACCACGACCTGGTGCCGGAACTGTGCCGGGTTCGTTTTGCGCGCGTCCCGTTTTTGTACCGGGCTGGTCTGCCTGGCCGAGCGCCTCACATTTTGGACCGCCGACGTGACCATCGCCACGAATGAGTCCTTCCGCGAGATCGCCTCGATCCGCGGCAGGGTCCCTCGGGATCGAAGTTTCATCGTACAGACGTGCCCCGATTTGGCTCAGCTCCGGTTCACGCCACGTCCCGAACTCAAGGAAGGGCTGGCCCACCTTGTCGCCTACGTGGGCATTATGGAGGCACAGGATGGCGTGGACTTGCTCCTGGATTCCATCGAACACTTGGTAACTGTCGAAGCGCGGCGGGACACTGTCTTTGCTGTGATTGGCTGGGGAACCCAAGTGCCGCACCTGAAGTTGCAGGCTAAGGAACGCGGAATCGAACCCTGGGTGAAGTTTACGGGTCCGCTTTATGGCGACGACCTGTGGGCTTATCTCGCGACGTCCGATCTGGCAGTGGCGCCCGATCCGATCAACGAGCTGAACGACAAGCTCAGCATGATCAAGATCTTCGAGTACATGGCCTTTGGGCTGCCCGTGGTCCTGTACGATCTGGTCGAGGGCCGAAGGTCTGCGGGGGATGCGGCGCTATACGCCCAAAACAACGAACCGGCCGATTTTGCGCGGCAGATCGGGAAATTGCTGGATTCCGCGGAACTGCGCCAGGAGATGGGGGCCAAGGGCAGGGCGCGCACCATCGCCGGCATGAACTGGGACGGCGAAAAAGCGAAGTTACTGGTGGCCTATGAAACCGCCTTGCGCCTCGGATCCGGATTGGAAGAGCCCGCGGCGCGCACGTCCAGACCCTTGATCTTCAATAGGGTCTATTACGCGATCAAGCCGTTCCTCCCCGCGGCGCTTCGGCTTGCCGTGCGGCGCTGGTGGGCCACCTCGCAGCGGCGGTCTTTTGCCAGCGTGTGGCCTATCGACGAGAATGCCGGCGCGACTCCGCCAGGATGGCCCGGTTGGCCGGAGGGCAAGCGGTTCGCGCTGGTTTTGACGCACGATGTCGAAGGCAGCCGGGGTCTAAAAAGGGTCAAGCGGTTGATGAACCTGGAGGCGAGCCATGGATTTCGATCAGTGTTTAACTTCGTCCCCGAAGGAGAATACCGCGTGCCGGACGATCTGCTGCACACCCTGGATCGGGCCGGATTCGAAATCGGTATCCACGGACTGGAGCACGACGGAAAGCTCTATAATTCCAAGTCCAGGTTCGCTCGCAAAGCGGCGGGCATTAAGGATTATTTGGTCCAGTGGGACGCCTGCGGGTTTCGCTCTCCATTGATGCAGCATAGGCTGGGGTGGTTGCATCAACTCGGCGTGGAGTATGACTGCTCGACATTCGACACGGATCCCTTCGAACCCGAGCCGGATGGAGTGGGAACCGTGTTTCCGTTCTGGGTTCCGGGCCCAGATGGGTCCGGCTACGTGGAGCTTCCCTATAGCCTGCCCCAGGACTTTACCCTTTTTGCCGTCATGCGTGAACCAAACATCGAAATCTGGAAACGGAAGCTCGATTGGGTCGCCGCTCATGGTGGCATGGCGCTGCTGACCACTCACCCCGACTACATGGCGCTCGATGGTCAGCCGGCGCGGGACGAGTACCCCGCGTCTTTCTATGAGGAGTTCCTGCGATACGTTCGCGAGAAGTACGAGGGTCAATTTTGGGCGGCGACGCCCCGCGAGGTTGCCCGATTCTATTGCGCCAGTACGCCAGCCGAGGCCCGCAATACCCGCAAGAAAGTTTGCATGCTGGTTTACAGCAACTACGAGGCAGATGGCCGTGTGAGGCGATACGCGGAGACGCTGGCTCGTCGCGGCGACCGGGTGGATGTCATCGCACTAGCTGCCGGCAATGGCCAAATGGGCAAAACCACGATCAGTGGAGTCGATGTTTACCGCATCCAGCATCGCGAGCCGGACGAGCGAAGCAAGTGGACCTATGCGTCCCGCCTGGTGCGCTTTCTCTTCGCATCGGCGGTCTTCCTGACGCAACGCCAGCGTGAAGTGCGTTACGATCTGGTGCACGTTCATAACGTTCCGGACTTCCTGGTCTTCGCGGCATGGTACCCCAAGGTGGTGTGGCGCGAAACTCATCCTCGACATTCACGATATCGTGCCAGAGTTGTTTGGAGATAAGTTCGGCGGCACGGGGCAGCGGCTTTATATAAAGCTCCTGAAAGCAGTCGAAAAAGCTTCGGCGGCTTTTGCTGACCAAGTCATCATTTCCAACCACCTCTGGAGCTCGAGGCTGATTGCGCGTTCGGTTCCCAAGAACAAGTGCTCGGTCTTTGTAAACAATGTCGACTCACAGATCTTCTGCCCGCATTCCCGCACGCGGCGCGACGATAAGATCGTCTTCGCATTCCCCGGCAGCTTCCAATGGCACCAGGGATTGGATATTGCGATCGAGGCACTCGCCAAGGTGAGAAAGGAGGCGCCCAACGCCGAACTGCACCTGTACGGCAACGGCCGGCTGGAGAGCGATCTTCGCGCGCAGGCGGCGAGTCTGGGTCTGAATGGCAGCGTCCGCTTCTTCGGCAGCGTACCGCTCGATCGCATGCCTGAAGTCATGGCGAATGCCGACATCGGCGTCGTCCCCAAGCGGGCTGACGGGTTCGGGGATGAAGCCTATAGCACCAAGATCATGGAATTTATGTCCCAAGGCGTCCCGGTCATCGTGTCGCGAACGAAAATCGACACCTTCTATTTTGATGACTCCGTCCGTCCGGTTCTTCCCATCCGGAGACGTGCAGGCCCTGGCGGATGCCATGGCGGAGCTGATCCGGCGCAAGGACCTACGCGAATCTCTGAGCGCACACGGCTACGACTACGTGGCGCGCAATAGCTGGGATGTCCGCAAGCAGGATTACCTGGACCTGGTCGATTCGCTCTCGGTGCAATAGTGATGCAACAGCAAGCCGGCGACCTCACATCCTCTGCGCCATCCTGGCGCTGGCTTCGATCGCACTGTTTTGGGTTCCTTTGCGCGAATTAGTATCGCTATCCATCGACGACCGGCGCTACTCCCACCTGATCCTGATACCAGCCATCAGCGCGTTCTTCCTGTACCGGGAACGGCGCAAGATATTCAGCCGAATCACATTCGCTCCGGCGGTCGGACTGCTATTTCTGGCAGTTGCGCTAATCATTTACGGCCTGCTGGCTCTGCGCATTGTGCATGTGCCCACGAACTCGATGCTATCGGTGACCATGTTCGCAATAGTGCTCGTCTGGGTCGCCGGATTCGCAGTCTGCTATGGCGCGCAGGCCTTCAAGGCCGCTTTGTTCCCCCTCCTCCTTTTCCTGCTGCTGGTGCCGGTTCCGTTCGATGCGATGGACCGCATCATCTCGATCTTGCAGAGAGGGTCGGCCGAGGCCACCTATGGGCTGTTTAAGCTGGCCGGCGTGCCGATGTTCCGCGACGGTGTCCGGTTTGAGCTGCCTGGCGTGGGAATTGAGGTGGCCGCGGAATGCAGCTCCATCCATTCCGCTTGGGCGTTGTTCATCACCGGTCTGCTCGTGGCGCACCTGCTCCTGAAGTCTTTCTGGAGCAAAGTTTGCCTGAGCGTCTTGACCGTTCCGATTGCCATGGGCACAAATGCAGTGCGCATCGTGACCATCTGGTTTCTCGGCACAAAGGTGGACGTGGGCTTTTTCTATGGCCACCTGCACCGGGACGGAGGAATCCTGTTCTCTCTGATTTCGCTCTCGATCCTGATGGGCTGCCTGTCCCTGTTGCGTAGGACCGAGCGTCGCAGCGGCCCAAGAAGTATCCCTGGACGTGCCGTCCCGATCGGCAGCATTCGGTAAGACGCATCACCGTCTTTCTACTCAGCACAAAACACCGCGATCGCTTCTCGACCTTGGACAACAAAACGCCCGACCAGGACCGAGCAATGGCATCCTGAGCCGGGCGTTCTTGTGTTTAGGCGAGGATCGTCAATGCCTCAACCAGATCTTTTCCAGGGAAACACGCCAACGGGCGTGTCAAGTAGAACGGCTTCGTGCGCGAAGGCCAAGTCAGTCCAGTGTCCGGCCACCGAGGCATTGGTGGTCTTGGGTGCGGGTTGAACCCATCTGACGTCGGCCCGCATGCGCCTCGGCCCCGAGGATCTACCTTGCTGCGGCGAAATCCCGAAGAAGCGCCAGCGGACGGCAAGGCTCAGGGCCAGCGTTGCTGGGAAACGTTAGGTGTTCCTGCGACCGGGTGCGTTTCAGCGCGTCGAGAGAGTATCGCGAAAGAAAAGCACAGACTCCAAAGCGGAGACAGTACTTCGGAAGAGATTGAGGAATCCGCCACGCGCCGCTACGAGTTATTCTTCCGCGTGCGGATGACAAATCCTACGGCTGCCAGCATCGTCGCAAGAAGGGTCGGTGAAAGAGGCTCAGGAACGGCAGCCGATCCAAAGAACTCCGCAGCGAAGGTGTTCGTCACGTCACCATCATTGATAGCCCAAGTCGAATTCTGCACTCCAGAGAATGTATTACCGGAAATGTCACCGTACCATACTCCGTCGGTCGAAGAGGAACCCAGGATTGGCGAAGACGGACTCGTGACGACTCCCGCGCAAGTGCCAGATGAAGTGCACGTGGAACCTACCCCGTTGTTATTGGAAGTAACGATAAATGTCACCGTTTCAGGAACCAAAAGGTCAAAGCTGAATGTCGCAGGGTTGCCCGAATGACCCACGAACGCACTCGAAGTGGCCAGCAGCGTCCCGGTGCCGGGATCGCTGCCACTATACAAGTACATGGTGTACGTCCCGCCGCCAGTGTCCGTACCGACATCGAGGAGAACGGAGTCCAATTGGTCATTGGCAGCCCATAAACTCGGATCAAAAGTAATTGTGTTGCCAATAAAAGCGCCCGTTGGACGATTCGGGGTGCCGTCATCAGTGAAAGGCACATAACTGCCGCTACTGACGAATGCGTTGTAAATGGGCGTATCCGCGCGTAAGACCGCTGGTGGAAACATCACTACAACAGCCAAGACAAACACTAACGTTGCCACTCTGCTGTTCATGGATCTCACTCCTCGCGACCAATTGGTCAGGGTAACATACCAGCATTCACTGGGCCAAAGGTCTGTCTGCTCGCTAATAGAACCATACGCCCATGATTCTGCTGGCCTACGAGCACTGCTCGTTCAAAATAGTCAAATAAAAGGCGCCTCGTGGAAGGCAAGTATCTCTCACGAAAGGTTGAGTTCTTGGGTGCCACGATCCTAAACTTCAGATAAAGCCCCACACCGGCCTTGACACTAAGACATCACGCGGATCGGCAAAAGAAATGACAAGCGCCCAGCTTGGCACTGGGCGCTTGCGTTTGGAGCGGATCTACGATTCGGACTTTTGCGAGTATCAAGTCTCAGACAATATGATCTTTGAACACGGAAGTCCGTGGGCTTCGGCGCCAGACGGAGCGGAAGCGTTCCAGCAGCACCAAAGTCAGCAGGAGGATGCATAGCAAGACGATCGCTGCCGGCTCGGGAGCCAGTAGTTCGACACCCACCTCCCCTATGCCGGCAGGCGGATAGAGGTCCACAATGCTGATCCAATCGCCTGCCGCCACCGGGACGAACCCAAAACTGAAATAGCCGCTGGTGATCGCGGTAGCTGGAGTCATGTAGAAACCGCTGTCGCCATAGTTGACATTAACGGGCGATACTTGGGCAGTCGTGAGAACCAGGTTTCCATTATCGTAAACCTGATAATAATCGCCAGTCTCGTAATAGCCGGTGACCGCAATATATCCGGAGCCACCGGTGATGAACACATCCGGGAAGAAATCTCCATCGTTCATGTAAGTGAAGGGTTCCGTTTCCCAAGTGTTATAAGCGGGCAGCGTCATCGGATCGGCGGAGGCCGAAGCGGCAAGCAACAGGGTGCCGATGGCGAGCATAGACAGCTTCGCCAATGTTTTGGTGTTCATGCCAAATTCCTTTTTCATATTCAACCTTTTCATGTAAAGAATCTCTGGTTATTGCGCTATGTCGCCGTAAACGATGCCGCGGCCGTTCATGCCCAGGAAGACCTGGCCATAGACGCGCGGGTCGGCCTGAATCAACGTCTGTCCACCGTATTGATGCAAGTCGTCATTGATACGCAGCCAAGAAGTGCCGTTGTTGTCGGAGCGGTAAATTGCGGAGATGCCGAGGGGCGAGGTCGTTCCGTAAACGAAGATCGAATTGGGGCTGCCGGCGGCCGGAGCGGCTGCGCCGACGGCGGTCGAATTCGCCCAGGTGACGGTGGTGATTTTGGTCCAGGTGGCTCCACCGTTGGTCGAGTGATACAGGCCGTTCGATCCGAGAGGCAGCCAGATCTCACCGGCGGTCGCCCAGTTTACAACCGGAATGCCGCATCCCGTACCGTTGCAACTGCCGGTGGTCGCGGGTGCGCTGCTTTGTTTCGTGAAGGTGACACCGCCGGTCGTGGTGGTGCTGTAGAAGCCGCCGGTACTGCCGGTGCTGCTGTAAAACGTATAGAACAGTTTCGGGGTGACCTTGTCGGCGACGACTTGGATGCGGGCGGGCACGGTCGCCGCGGAGGTCCAGGTGCCGCCGTTGTTGTTTGAGTACTGCGGCCTATTCGTGGAGCCGGTGGCTGGGGTCCAATAGAACATCGTTCCACCGGCGTTCAACGGCAATGACGCCACCGTTCGAACTGTTCGCGCCCGTGGCGCACTTGGGGAAGGGGGTCCAATTGGTGCCGCCGTCGGTGGCATAAGCGCCGTAGGTGCAGGGGCTGGTGGTAGCGCTGGAGGGAGCCTGGGTGCGGGCAACGGTGAGCGGAACCTGTCCGGCCCAATCCAGGCTGCCGGTAGTGGTGGCGACCGGGTTGGTGAACATGCCGCCTGGCGGCGAGACGGTGAAATCGTCATGTCGGAATCCGCCGATGTCGCCCACGCCGCTTAACAGGTGTGCGCCCTGGGTTGGGCTGATCATCGCAATGACTGCCGTCTCTTCGATTCCTTCGCCCTGCACGTACCAGGTGGATGCGTTGCCCGAATCGGCCTGCGAAAGGTCATCCGTAGCGTAGAGCGTGGCGCCTGTACCGAACATCAGATGTTCCGGGTTAGTCGGGTCGATCAACAGCGCGGAAATCCACCAGCCGAACTTCGAACTGGGGGTGGGGCTGATAGGATACGAGGTTATGCCGAAGGTCAGCCAGGGAGAGACGGGAGAATACACCGACGGACCGAAGTAGTAGTTGCCTGCATCCGGGCCATCTACACCGGTATTAGACACAAGGAGGCCGAGATTCTGCCACGTGGCCCCCCCATTGCGGCTGAGGTAAACGGTGTCGACCGGATACCAGCGATTGAATGTACTGACTGCGATCGTGCCGGGGTTGTTGGGATCGGCTGTTATGCCGCAGAAACCGTAGTTCTCGTAACTGCTGCTGGCGGGAGTGGGCGGCGGTGTCTGGCCTTCCGCGACATCGTAGGGCGGCGTGATGTTTGTCCAGACGCCGGTCTGGGGATTGTACTGCTCCACAAAACCGTAAAGCATGGTGTTGGGACCGGGCTGGTCCGCGAAGGTCAGGTAGAGATTATGATCAGCGCCGAAAACTGCGCGCTCTGGGGCCGGCGCATGCGTGCCGGAAACGACGCTGAACGGCCAAGTTGTAGGCTGACCAGAAATCGTGGACCAAGTCGCGCCATCATTGGTGCTGAGATAAACGGCCGAATTGGTATAGTCGCCAACATAGATGTAGCCGGAATTCTGGGGATCGAAGGCCACCCACTGCACACCAAATGTGGATGTATCGGATTTCACGGGGTAGCTGGCGACTTGCGTCCAGGTCTGGGCGTAGTTTTCGCTAACCCATAGGCCGTTATTGCGTGTGCCCATGAAGAGCTCACTTGGCTTGAACGGGTTCACCGCCAGGCGTTCGCCCACGGACCTACCATTGTCATTGGAGGCCATCAAGAACGACCCTGCCCCCGACGATGGAATCGAATAGGTAGTAAATGTTTCCCCATAGTTGGTGGACACCAGGAAGGCGTAGGGCCCGCCGCTATACATACCGGCGGCGATGTAGAGACGGCTGGGATCGGTCGGATCGAGCGCGATGCTCTCCGGACCAGTCAGGTTGTAATTCGCCGCCGAATTCCAGTCCAGGAGTGGAATCCACTGCTTGGCCGTGGCATTCCAGCGGTAGACACCGCCAATATCGGTGCGCAGGTAGAGCAGACCCGGCTTAAGGGGGTGCCCAATTAAGCCTGGAATGTACCCGCCGGCGACGATCTTCACCGGACTGTAGGTATAAGCCTGCGCGGTGGGCACACGTCCGGCGAAGACTGTACTGCCGCCCAAGCCAACAGCGAGGAGGGCGAGGGCACACGTAGCCCTGCAGATCCCCTTCGCATTCATTCTGTTCATACGCGTAGTCTCCTTAGCAGAGGAAAGTTATTGGTAATCCAAGTACTAGAATTATAATCCCAGGCATGTGGAGTACCAGACCTCAAGGTCTTATTGACTTCATTGGCTTCCGTCGTCGCCCCTCAAGCCGACATGACCACAATGTAGTACTTAAAAGCCAATCCTTGTCAGATTCCTCCCGACGTGCATGAGGCCTACCCTCAGCAGGGTACGATGAAGCGCGCGCTCCATTTCTTTTCTTTGTTCGCCTTGCGCTCGACGAGCGGAGGGCGGCCTTTTGGGCCGGCTTGCCTGCATCCGTGACCCTGAATTCCGCGGGACCGTCGCGGCTACGTGGTCTCGCCGGATTGCGGACCGCTCATCGAAATTGCCGCCGACTCCTGTTCTGCAGCGCTGGCTGGGCGAGTCTGTCTCTTGAATCGACCCACCAATCCGAGCACGATTCCCTTTAGATCGATTCCGTGTTCCTCTGAAAACGCCTTCTCGCCGAGAACATGGTATGAATCCGAATCCTTCCGATGATGCCCAGAGCACAGTGGGATCGCAGCGAAGTCCGAGGTCTTCTGCCCCAATCCCCGCGAACCCAGCGCGTTCGTGTGGGCGGCTTCAATGACCGTCGCCCCGCCACTCACCCGTGAACACACCACGCATCCCAGCGTCCGGATCCACGCCAGGTAGTCCGGGCACCGCTCCGGGCCTCGTCGGGGTCGTGGCCGATTCTTCCGGATCGGGACGAATCGTTTTGGGGGCAAGCCTCTCCGCAAAAGCGAACTCCGGCGTAGTGGCACACGTCGCCTGAGCATCATTCACCTCGGTTAGTTTGGTTTTAGGAAAAAGCGCCCGGCCTGGAATGCTGCGAAGGCATCCAGAGCCGGGCGTTTGTGTTTACGCGCGCCGGGCGAGGCTAGGACGGCCGCACCCGGCCGCCGAACTCCTCCTCGCATTCTTTCGCGAAGCTGCAATGCTTGTGGCTGCAGAGCATGGACTGGCGGTTGGGACAATAGATCCCGCTTCCCATGGCCTGCTGCGCCATGGGATACAGCACCTGAGTGGCCCGGATATCCGATTCCCCTACGGTGTAACCTTGCTGTACCACTTGTACCGTCTGGGTTTTCACCAGGCTGTCGATGCGTACTGCACCGCTGGCGCCGGGAGTGATCTGCCGATACGTGGCGAGTTGAAACGCGTAGTCGGGGGAGACCGAGGATGGCCGACGCGATGCAGTTTTGAAATCGATCAACTGCCCGTCCACGTCCAGCACATCCACGCGTCCCCGCACGGCCACGCCGCCAATCTCACCTTGGACATCGAGTTCAACGGCGGCTGGCTCTACGGTTGGCGCGACCTCGTCCATGTACCTGGCGATCAACCTTTCGCCAAGCCGGCGCAGGTCGCCTTGGCTTTCGTCTGCGGTGAACACTGTTTCGGGGACCTGTTCCATCCAGGCCTCCCGAAACACACACAGGAGCCCGGTAGTCTCCAGGTCTTCCTGAGTTTCGATCTTCTCGCGGAAATTGACTTCGAGGGCCTGATGGACGGCCAGCCCCAGGGCCAGCGAACTGTTCTTTCGCTCGGGGAGGTGCAGGCCGTACTTGAACCACCAGCGCGCCGGGCAGTCGAAGAAGCAGCGGACCTGGCTCGGCGACAGGACCGACGCGACCTCGGTGTCCGCAACGGTGGCCCGGTCGCGATGGGGGATCACCGTAAGCGCCACTTCCGGCGTCACGATGAGTTCGGTGGAAGTTTGCTCCGCGGGCGTGGCAAACAGGGGCAAATCCTGCAAGGCCAGCGCGCTCAACTGCACCAGTTGATCCGGCGCGCGGCCGGGGTTCAACGCTGATCCCATGTCACACCTCGCTCGCGCATAGCCTGGATGAACATGGTCAGCCCGATGGCCCGGATATCTTCGCTGTTGAACTGGAGCGCATAGTTGCGCATACGGGCACGGCATTCGACGCGCTGCGCGATTTCCGCCGCCCCGCTCATGGCCAGTTCCATCGCTGTAATCCCCGCGCCGGTTACCGCAACCGGCAGCAAGGTGCCGTCCGACGACGCCTGCAGATCCAATGGCCTTGACGGCTGGTGCGTGCTACCATTGCGATGGTTCTGGGCTTGACCGTTCAGATCTGACGCCGCGGCTTCCGACCCGTTCCCCAACGAAGCCGGTTGCCGCGGCTGCTCGATCCTTCTCACGCGCCACTCTATCCAGCGCTTGTTCTCCTCGCGGAGTTCGGCTTTGCAGATTTCGAAGATCTCGCGTGCCCGAATTCCAAGTTCGTGGATCTGTTTTGCCACCACCGGCGGCACGTACATCACCCGATCACCTTCGAGCGCGTACAGGATCTGTTCGCCGTAGCGCCCTTCGACGCGTTTCCCGTCATCGTAGCGAAGGGCGACTTCGACTGGTGCGTTCGTGTTAAATCGCAGAATGCCGTTCGTCATTGCTGTTCTCCTTTTTCCTCTGTCGGGGATTCCGGCCCCGGCTCGTGGGCTTCAAAGTCCTCGTCTGGCGGTTCCAGTTCTGCGTCTTGTTCCTCATCGGGTTCATCTCCGCTGAATCCGGACTGGCCGTAGTAGTCCAGATCGGAGGGAGCGTTCCACATCGACCACATCGTGTTTTCCTTTCGACTTATTGAACCTTCGACATGATTTCTCTCACCGTCTACTGATCATATCATGCTTACCGATAGCGTATGTCAAGCACGAAGATGTCACAGCTTATGATGGTGGCAAGAAATATAAAATCCGCCGCATTGCTTTGGCAAATGCAACGACATGGCGACGAGCCAACAGAGCAAGCGCCGTCGCGCTTGGCCGCCTAGGGCGCAAGCCGTCATTGAGCTGGACTGAAGAGCAACTCGGAGCTATTGGCCGGAAAGCTGGAAAGGCTGGCGGCAAGGCTCGCGCCCGCGCCCTCACCAAGGAACAACGTCAGGAGATCGCCCGCAAAGCCGCTGCCGCCCGCTGGGCAAAGAAAGAGTAGCCAATCCCGAGCCGGGTTCGCCTGGCATTCATCTACCATTCCAGATGAAGGGCGGATCCACCGCCGGTGTGGGCCGGAGATTTGAAGGTTTCGCCTCCACTGGCCCTATGCGTCATCCACAACTACGCTTCACTCGGCGCGTAACGCGTCTAGTGCCGAAGTCAAACTGGCTCGAAACGCTGCGACCGAAGAAGCGATCAGCGCTGACAACCGTAAGCGTCCGACGAATCCCTCTTCCCAAAAGGTCCGACAGGGCTGCATAGTGGTCTCGCATCGCGGAGCATTTGTTTGTCTATTGGCGCAAGCGACTGCGGGACCAACAGCAGCCGGTGCGCTTTGCCTTGGTGGGCCATCAGCGATCTCAGCGCCTCGGACATCGGCGCCGATGACTGTATCGAGATCGCACCGAACCGTCTCGGCCGCCGATTATCAAATCTTCTGGTCGCTGCAGGATGAGCGTGAGTTGGCCCGCCCGGTGGCCATTGGCCGGCTGTCTTCGAGCCGCGTTCCGATAGCCGTGCCGGTGAGGTGCACGATTGGCGCGCATGCCAATGTGTCGCGCAGGTCGGCGTCCGACCTGTAGCGTCGCGCGGCGATGCGCCACGCTGGAACGTCCAGCGGGACACTGTCACCGTCGAAAGGATCCGGCGTAATTTCGAGCCGGCCTGCGTCGACAATACCCGCGTCAAACTGTTCCTGCCGCTTGGTGCTGTTGAGCAGCATCGCTCGATACCCTTCTCGCACGTTGGGTTCCCGCCATCCGTAACAGAAGACGAGCGACCACCGGTCTCCCATGCCAACGATCGCGTAGTCGCGCCCGAAGGTGTCCAGGCCAGATTCTTGTGTAGCCAGCAACGCGTCACGGCGGCGCTCCATTTGTGAAAAGAACTCTTCCCAATCCGGCGCCGCGGCGAAGCGGCGATACACGGTCCACGCGTGATGCGCAACCAGCGCGCCAACGTACGGATCGTCCGGCGCGAGCCGATCTATGGCACGGGGCCATGCACCCTGCCGAACCTCGATGGGCGCGTTGACGGCGTCGTAGGGGAAACCTGTCTCGGGATCGATGCGCGGCGCGGCATCTTCCGTCTGCCAGCCGATGTCGTGTTGCCGCGTGGCTTCGAGCACGCGACCGCGCGTGGGCCACCCGCGAAAGCCGTCGGCGCGCCAACTCGCCATGATGCGTGCGGCGAGCGAGGCATGATCCGCTTGGGCGATAAGCAGAAGGTCGGAGTCGAGTTGACGGATGATCATATCGGGATTGCCTTTCTCATTTGATTATTCCGTGCGCCGCATGGTCCCGTGCCGGACGAACCCCGCGCCCGCCAGACATAAGGCGCTGCCGGCAACTGCGAGCGCTTCCACGTGTTCGCCGCGAACGCCGATGCCCAATAGAAGCGCAACGACCGGAATCAGAAAGGTTGTTAGCGACGCGCGCGTTGCTCCCAGCCGCCCTGTCGCGGTTGCCATGATCACGTAAGCGGCTGTCGTTCCCAGAAGGCCAAGGGCGAGCACCGATAGTAGCGATGGGAGTGACCACCGCGCGGCCATCAGAGCGGGCGCGCCCAGCGGCGCGGTTAGAATCAGCGCGACACCGAGCGCGCGCCAAACAACCGGGAGCGCCCCGTTTCGCTGTTGAAGCGGCCGGGCCAGATTGATCGCGACGCCGTATGAGACCAGGGCGGCAGAGATTTGAATTACGCCTTGGACGCTACTGCTTCCTGCGTGCAGACCGGGGACCGCTATCGCGGCGGCCCCGGCAAACCCAACAGCCAGGCCGGCCACCACGGTGCGCGAGGGCAGTTGCCTCGCCACGATAGCGGCCACTCCCGTCGCGATCAAGGGAATGACGCCGCTCAGCATTCCCGTGAGCGCGGAAGAAACGTGCTGTTCCGCGTGCGGGAACATACTCATCGGAAACGCCAGCCAAACCACGCCAAGCAGGGCGATGCCGGCGCGATCGCTTTTCCGGACGGGCCGGCGCGCGCCCGGAACCAGCGACAGGGCCAGAAAGCCAATCGCGAAGCGGGCGAAAGTGATACCATCCGGCGCCAGTACTTCCAGGCCCTGAGCAATGAACAGATAGGATGCCCCCCAGATCAGCCCCGGCAGGAGCAGCAAGGCCCATTCGAGCGGGCCGGATGAAGGTGTCGCTGGGATTGAACCTGCGGCTTGGGTGCGCAAGCACGCGGGCGAGGTAACGGCAATGACTTCGGATTGGGTGGACATGAGTTTTGAAATCAGATCTTCGCGGGTTGGTAGGTGCCCGGCTTGAGCCTGGCGGCGATGGACAAACGGTTCCAGGCGTTGATGGCAGCCACAGCCAGCGTCAGGTCGGCCAGTTCTTTCTCGCCGAAGTGGGCGCGCGCTTCATCGAAGACCGCGTCGGGAACGTGCCCATCGGCCACCAGCGTTACCGACTCGGTCCACGCCAGGGCCGCGCGTTCACGGCCGGTGTAGTAGGGGCACTCGCGCCACGCGTCGAGTGAGTACAGCCTCTGCTCGTCCTCGCCGGCGGCGCGCAAATCTTTCCAATGCATGTCCAGGCAATAGGCGCAGCCGTTGATCTGGGACGCGCGCAACTGCGCCAGGAGCAGCAGCGGTCTCTCAATCCCGCTGTCCTGGATATAGCGATCCAGTGCATCCATGGCATCATATACGCCCGGGGCGACCAGGCCGTAGTTCAATCGCGTTTTCATGAAGACCTCCTTCGATCGGACGAATGATTCGGCGGCGCGGATTGAGCCAGCAAAAGAGCTCCCGCGGACGCAGAGAAGACTGAATAGTCCAGCGGCGACTTCGGTCCGAGAGATACGGCCATCGCGGCGCCGAAAATCGTCAACAGGAGCGCACTGCCCAGCGCCGCCCAACGCAGGCGGATGCCCGCGAGCAACGCAATTCCGAGTGTCAACTCGGCCAGGGTCGCGGCCCATGCCAAGTAGGGGATCGTGGCAGCCGGCATAAACGCGTTGACCTCGGCCGTATAACTCAGAAAATTGCCGAACGAACCCAATCCAGGAGTCCCGTGCCATAACCCGAAGCGGGATGCCACGGCAGACAAGAACGCCGCGCCGAGCGCCAGGCGCGCATAAAGGACCGCGTAGCCTTTCGGCTGCATGCCGTTACCGTCGCCTTGCGTGGCAGCGTCCTTCCGGGAAGGGACGAACTCAGTGGGCGCCATCGTGAACCTCCGTGGAGAGCGGCGCTTCGTGATCGCACACAAAAAAGGCAAGGAACCGCGCGCGCCGGGTGTGGCTGGCGTTAGCCGATACGATGTGGTTGACGTTTGCCTCTTCGTAGAATGCTTGGCCAGCCTTGTAGACGGCCTCGGGCGATCCTGCGACGCGCATCCGCACCGTCCCTTCGAGCACATAGCCGACAATCGGGCATGGATGGGTGTGAGGTGACGAGGATTCTCCGGGCCCATAGGTGACCTCGACCAGTTTGGCGTCCAGGTGCGCACCCTCAAGGCGGGGCAAGGCGTGTGAAAAGGCCATCCGCGCCCGCTCTGGCGGTGCCGATCGAGCGGCGCCCGGCGCTTGCGCAGCCGGAACAACGCACAGCACCGCGGTCCCACCTAGCGCCGCTACCAGCCTCCCGGCTCGCATGAAGTTGAGTTCCATATGGAACACTGTAGGCCACTATTTGGTATTTTCAAAGATCCAATCTTGACAATTTCAATTGGGCCAATTCAAAATACCGGAATGGACGTTCATATCGGCCTGACACGGCGGGGTGACCTGTCGATGCAGATTTACCGGCAGCTACTCGAAGCCGTCCGCGACGGCCGTCTTCGACCCGGCGAGCGGCTGCCCCCCACACGAATATTAGCCCAACGCCTGGATGTTTCCCGAAATACCGTAGGTGTCGCGTATGAATTGCTGGCGGCGGAGGGTGTACTGGTGGGCCGCGTGGGAGCCGGTTCGTTTGTCTCGGACGAATCCCTCCGCCGCGTAGCTCAGACGCGCCGCGCGCCCTCGGGCGCGATTCATCCACGCGAGGTATGGCACACCCTCTCAGCGCTTGCCGGCCACCCAGTAAGCGACAAGACTTTTGAGTATGATTTCGGGGTTGGCACACCGGACGCCCGGCTATTCCCATTTACGACCTGGGCGCGTCTGCTCGCCCATGAAGTGCGCTCGGCGCACACTCAATACGCGAGGTACGCGCACCCGGCCGGTCACGCCGGACTTCGGACCGCGATCGCAAGGCACATCGGCGTCTCACGAGCAGTGCGAGCCAGCGGGGACGATGTGATCGTGACCCAAGGCGCCCAGCAGGCATTCGACCTGGTCGGGAGGGTGCTGATCGCGGAGGGCACGTCTGTCGCGGTGGAAGAGCCCGGCTATCCTTATGCGCGCTGGCTTTTTCAAAGTCTAGGCGCGAAAGTGGTAGGCGTCGCGGTGGACGGCGAGGGGATAAGCGTCAACTCGCTGCCCGACAAGGCGCGCCTGGTTTACGTGACACCTTCTCACCAGTTTCCCCTTGGGACTGCGATGTCCCTGCAGCGCCGGACAGCGCTTCTTGCGTGGGCCGAGCGGCGCGGCGCCGTGATCATTGAGGACGACTACGACAGTGAATTCCGCTTCGACGGGAGGCCGCTCGACCCGCTACAGAGCCTGGATCGGGCTGGCTGCGTGATCTATGTTGGATCGTTCTCAAAGGTAATGCTGCCAACCCTGAGGGTTGGCTTTCTTGTCGCTCCGGCTTCGTTACAGCCAGCGCTCCACGCGGCCCGGCAACTCGCCGGCTGGCACGGAGAACTGGCCACCCAGGCGGCCCTTGCCCGGTTCATCGATGAGGGCCTCCTGGCACGCCATATCCGAAAAGTGGCGCGCGAATACGCGAACCGCCACGCGCAGATCGTGGGCTTGCTCGAACATCGTTTCCGTCGTTGGCTGCGACTGATCCCGGCGGCGGCGGGACTGCACCTGGCGGCAGAAGTGACATCGCACAGCCCAGTGGATACAGCGGCCACGGTTCGTCGCGCGGCCGAGCATGGCGTGCGGGTGCAGACGCTTTCCGATTTCCATCTCGGAGCGCCGGTGCGGACCGGGCTCGTCATCGGATATGGCGCGATTTCCACAGCGCGGATTGAGGAAGGCATGCGACGGCTCGCATCAAGTTTCAGCCACCGCGGCATGCCTTGCACCGCATCGTGATCCGTATGACGAAGACGCCCTGGTCAATGTGACGGCAGACCCGGAAGTTTCATCTCGTGCTGCGCTGTCTCTGTCACATTCTGACCCTGCCAACCGTCATGGTGGTGACAGACGAAAACCATTCGAAAAGGAGACAAAACAATGAAGGCACGAATAACGAATCTCCCTGGGATTCTTCCCAATGCCATGCAGCCGCTGCTGGCCTTGGGCAAGGCCGCGGAAAACGACAGCATTTCCCGGCAACTGCGCGAGATGGTGCACCTGCGCGCAAGCCAGATCAACGGCTGCAGCGTGTGTGTCAACATGCACGCGAAGATGCTGAAACGAAGCGGCGAGTCCGACGAGCGCATCTTCACCGTCGCGGCCTGGCGGGATGCGCCCTACTTCACTCCCGCCGAGCGCGCCGCATTGGCGCTCACTGAAGCCGTCACGCGGCTCAGCGACCGTCCCGATCCGGTCCCTGACGACCTGTGGGCCGAGGCCGCCGCGCACTTTGACGAGCCGGCACTGGCAGCCCTGATTCTCGACATCGCGCTGATTAACGTCTGGAACCGCCTGAACGTGGCAACTCGGCAAATAGCCGGCGAATGGGAGAAATCGCCTGAGGCGCGCAAGTTGGTCGAGGCCGGCACCGCGGCGCGATAGCAGTTTCAGACTTAAATGCGGATCTGCGCGCGATCGGGCCGCTAAATTCTCATTGAGGCAGGAACAATCAACTAACCAGCATCGCTTCGGTCCTGATTCGGGTAAACCTTCGCGCCGGAATAGTAGTAATAATCGGCGCCTGTGCTTCTCGCCGGCGACCAGTCGGGAACGCAATTCAATAGCACTCCCAGAAACTTAGCTTTCGGTACGGCCTCCAGTGACTTCTGGCACAAGATGCGGTTGGTGTGATCGGGCCGCACCACCAGGACCACGCCATCGCAAACCGCTTGTATCAAATCGTAGTCGGCAACGGCTCCGGCAGGCGGCGAATCCAGCACCACGTAACGGAACAGACCGCGAAGCCGGGTGCACAAGCCCGGCCACTGCGCGCTGTCCAGCAGCTCGACCGGGTTGCTTGCAAGCGTCCCGGCCGGCATCACGAAGAGGTTCGGGAACTCCGCAATTCGCACGATGGCCTCATCCAGGGTGCAGGCTCCCATCAGCACATCGGTCAACCCCGGCGATTGCGGGAGCCCCAACTGAACGTGGATCGCCGACTTGCGAAGATCCGCGTCGAGAAGCAGGACCTGCCCCTCGCTCTTCATCGACAGCGCCCCCGCGACGTTGATGGCGCTGACACTCTTTCCGTCCCCGGGGGCCGGACTTGAAATCACGATCAGATGCGGCTGCCTCGGGTTTTGGCTAATCTTGGTCCGCAATATGCGGTATTGCTCGCTAGGCCGCTGCTGGCCCTTCTCGAAGGGCAATAGCGGAGAGGGCGCCGGAAGACGCAGGCCCAGCGTGCGGACTCCCGCAAGAGGTGCAGCCTTATCCGGACTCGCTTCAACAGTGGCTTGCGCCTCCGCCTGCCGCGGCGGAGTGGGCTCCGCGTGCGCCCCGACCATCGATCGGATCACCTCGGCAACCTCTCCGTTGCCCCGCTTCAGCATGTCTACTATGTTGCTCACGCCGTTTCGATCCTTTCCCTGAATCCCATCTTGCCTGCCAGCCTTGCCAGCAGGGAAGGCTTGCCCGCTCTGGCCGCATAGCGCTCCAGCGTCTTCATCTGAAAGACTTCCACGACTGGCGCAGGAGCCATCGGCTCTATGGCTCCCATCGCCTTAAGCGCCACGGTCTCTGCAGGGGGCTCGGCAAACTGCAGTTCCCGGCAGACGGCCAATACGTGGCGCAACTCCACCCTGGCCGACCCTTCCCCAAAAGCTCGCATCAGCGTGTTGTCGCAGAAGACGTTGATCACGCGCGGGACCCCTTCCGATACCTGGCCGATGCCGGCGATCGCTTCCGCTGAAAAGGGGGGCTCGCTCCCGCCCGCCTTCATCCACCGAAACTGGATAAAACGTTCGACTTCCTCTCGCGTGAGCGGCGCGATGGCCAGCCGCAGCGAAATTCGCTGTTTGAATTGCCGCAGGCTCTCGCGGTTCAGCAGGCCGTCAAGCTCGCTCTGCCCCACCAGGACAATCTGCAGCAGCTTCTCGTTGGCGGATTCGAAATTTCCCAGTAGGCGGATCTCTTCGAGTACTTCCAGGCTCAGCTTGTGGGCCTCGTCCACAATCATCGCCGTGATTTTGCCTTCCCGGTTTCCCTTCCACAGAAAGCCTTGCAGCAGGGCAATGCGCTGGGCCTTGCTTTGGGGAATATCCGCGAACCCGAAGTCCATCAGGGTGGCCTCCAAGAACTCCGCGGGCGTCAGGCTCGGGTTCACGATCACGCTGAACTGAATGCGGTTGGCCGGTAAGTGCTCCAGAATGCGCGTCAGCAGCGTGGTCTTGCCGGTGCCCGCATTCCCGGTTAACACGACGAAGCCCTTGCGCGCCAGGATGGCATAGGTCAACCCGGCCAGCGCCTCCCGGTGTTGCGCGGTCATGTACAGGAACTCCGGATCGGGGGTCAGATTGAACGGGTCTTTTTGCAGTCCGAAGAATTCGTTGTACATGGTTAGAGCCGATGGAGAAAAGTATGGAGGCAATGGCCGGCTCCGGCCGCCAGGAACAACGCGGTGACGCCATTGGCGAGTCCTTTCCTGCGGCTGAACCATCGGCTTCGTTCGGGCGATTTGGTTTTACCGGAAGCGGCCTGCACTGCGATGTAAGGCAGCCGCGCCAGAACCGGGGTGCCCGGCGGCAGCTCCCACTCGCCGAGGACCACGTTCCGCCGCATCTCGGCGCTGAATCCCATCACCAGGGCAAGTGCCAGACCCAGCACCACCGCACCCCCATACAAGAGCGGCCGCTTCGGCTTAATCGGCTTTTCCGGTACTTGAGCGCGATCCAAAACCGTGAACCGTTCGGATTGCTGGCGGGTCTCCATGTCCAACGACATATCGGCGGCCATCTTCTTATCCAAAAGGGATTTGTAATTCTCTTTGGACATCTCGTAGTCGCGCATCAGGCGTGCCATGTCCTGCTCGCGCACCGGCAACTGCTCCAAGCGCTGCTGATACATGGCGAGATCGTGGAGAATGCGCTGCTGCTCGGCTTTGCGGTCTTCCAACTCCTTGTCCGAGGCCTTGATCTGCGCCTTCAGGCCGGCAACCTGTTCGCGCGTATGCGCGAATTCCAACGGCTCGCGCGCGGGTGGATCCGCCGCCGCTCCGGGTTTCGCTTGTGCGTCTTTGGGCGTGTCGCTGGTTTTGGCCGCTTCGCGCTGCTTCTCGATCTGTTTGACCCTCTCGATGTCCGCGCGCAGCCGGACCACATCCGGATGACTGTCGTTGTAGCGCACGCGGAGCATGTCAAGTTGCTCCTGCAGAATTTCGGATTCCTTCTTCTGGGCAACCGGCTGGCCCGTCGGGGAGAAAGTCACATTCGCACCCGTGGCATGTTGCGCCTGCTCCCAACCGTGGACTTGCGCCCCTAAGGTAACTTCCATGGCATTCAGATTGCCCTCCAGGATGACCCGGGTCTGCTGCACGCGGTTGATGGCGTCGCGATTGACTTCCAGTTCGGTCTGCAGCCTGGAAAGGGTGTTCGCGAGAGTCGGCTCCTGCTGGGGCAGTTCCCCGTTGTGCTGGAGCTTATAGGCGCTGACGGCGGACTCCAGTTCGTCGAGCCGCTTCTTCGACTCGCGGAGCTGGGTCTGGAGGAAATCGGAAGTGCCCGCCGCTTGCGCCTCGCGCGTCTTCATGTTCTCATCCACATAGACGTCGGTTAAGCGGTTCGCCACCCGCATCACCAACATCGGGTCGGACCCTTGAAAGCCAATGCGAAACGCCACGGTGCGCTTGTTGTTGTTGCCGCTGCCGACGGGCTCCAGCGTGATGCTGATGTCCTTCCGCATCATCTCCAGAATCTCTTCCTCGAAGTGCGTTTTTCGCGCTTCCTTGTACAGGCCGAAATCGTCGATGATCTTCTTCAACTCGCCGCTGCTGAGAAGCATTTGCCGAATGGTGGCAATGCGATCTTCCAGATCGGTGGCGACCGTTGGCGAAACGAATTTCTCGGGGATCTGTTGTGAATCGACGACCACCACAGTTTCCGCCAGGTAGACTGCCGGGAACAGTCGCACCGCCGCTACGCCTGCGATGGTGAGTAGGATCCACGCCAGGGAGATACGGATTTTTCGCTTCCAGAGCGTTCTTAAGATGGAGAGGCGGGAGAAAGCAGGACTACTGGATTCCTGCTCTTCGTCCACCTGTATGTTGTCGGCCATGAGTTCCGGCCTGATAGAGCAATATCCTGACCAAAGGAGATGCCGCCTTATTTTCAAGGCGTTGCGGGCCGGTAAGCACGGCGGTTCTCCAACGTGTCAGGCCACGTGCGGGGTGTTTCCCAAGATTTGGGATTCCGAAGCGAAAATGGCTGAAAAGTGGGGCCTGAGCACAGAATGAAATCACGGTCAGACAGCTAACATGTCAACCGTAAGAACGATCGGAGCGCGAATCACGCGGCTCCCGAGAGCTAACCTTAAGCGCCGCCTGGAAAATGTTCGCTGATCTGTCTGAAACTTCGACGGCGTCAACTTCGTCGCAGAGTAGCCTGATATTAGGCCATTCGTAATCCCCGTTGGGACTTTCCATACGACGAAATCAAATCTGCAACGCATTGCGCGAAGTGCTCGGCGCTGGAAGTGGTTGTCGTCCGACCCTTGGATTCATGCCTGCTCGGCTCGTTTCCGTGCCACGAATCCCGCTCGCTGAAACTCCTGCGTTTTGGGCGGTGCAACGCCCGCAGGAAGAACTCGCAATCCCACAAATTCGCAAGACAATCTTGAACCTTCGGAATCGGACCCCCACTTTTTGGGGGTGGTACGGAGACGAAGGCTACGGTAATTCATAAAACAAGGTGGGCAGCACACCCGGCCGAGGAAAGCCTCTGGTTCGGAGCGGGCGTTGGCACATCATGTGCTAGGGCCGAGCTCGAAGGGACTGTCGGTCGGGCGAGTGGTGCCGAGCGTGCATCGCGAGGACCTTGGCAAGTCGGCGCGCTCAATGGCACCCAAAAGAGGAGAAGCCACGGCAGAGTCCGGCGTCGGCCAGCGTGGAGGCACGTGGCCGACGCGGTGGGCCCTACAACGTCCCTTGCGATCGCGAATTGGCGGGTGCGCTGGCTACCTGGTTCTCTTGACGCTGGTGTTCATTCAGCCGCTCACCAAGCTGTTGCTGTACGCCGCCCGGAGCGACCTGTACTCGCATATCCTCCTGGTGCCGTTTATCGCTGCTTACTTGCTTTTCATCGAGCGCGGGCGGCTCTCGGCTGGCTATCGCAGCTCGATCGGTGGAACGGTGACCGTGGCCGGAATCGGAATGGCGGCACTGGCTGCAGCGGTCGAGTGGCGTGGGACCCTGAGTGTCAACGACAAACTGGCCCTGACGGCTCTCGCGTTTGTGTGTTTCGTGGCCGCCGGTGGGTTTCTGTTTCTCGGCTCGAAATGGATGGCGGCCGCGGCCTTTCCCATCGCGTTCCTGATTTTCATGGTTCCGCTTCCGGACGCCGCGGTGAATTGGTTGGAAAACGCTTCCATGCTCGCATCGGCGGAGGCCGCCGCCCTGTATTTCACCTTGGCGGGGACGCCACTGGTGCGGTACGGCACGGTGTTCGAGCTGCAAGGGATCGTGCTCCGAGTGGGCCAGGAGTGCAGCGGGATCCACTCCAGTTGGGTGCTGTTCATCGCCAGTCTGCTCGCCTCGCATGTCTTTTTGAGAACCCGGTGGCGAAGGATCGTGCTTGTAGCTTTCGTGATTCCGCTTGGGATTTTGCGGAACGGGTTCCGCATCCTGGTAATCGGATTGCTTTGCGTACACGTCGGGCCCCACATGATTGACAGCGTCATTCACCGCAGGGGCGGCCCCTTCTTCTTCGCGCTGTCCCTGGTTCCCCTCTTTCTGCTAGTGTGGTGGTTCCGGCGCCAGGAGCAGCGGCTAAACCTGCCTGGCTAAGGACACGTTACGATCTTCTCCCTCCTGCCTTTCGCCGCCGCGATTTTCAGCCTGCTCCTGGCGTTCATCAGCCTGCTGCCCAAAAAAACATCCCTGGCCACGTGGTGCTTCTTCGCCGGGATGGTGGTTCTCGGCATCGACAGTCTGTTCATGGGCCTGAGCCTGCGCGATATTCAGTGGTCCGGCGTGTTTCGCGGCCTGACGCTAGCGTTAGTCGTCAAGTCCTTCGTACCCGCCGCTTGGCTGGGTTTCAGCCTGACTTATTCGCGCGGCGATTACCGCGAGTCCCTGGCGCGCTGGAGAATCCCTCTCGCCATCGTCGCCATCTTGCCCATCGGTTTATCACTCGGTTTCCCGCAGCAGTTGCTCGTGGTGCTGCCGACAGGGATGACCGGCGAGGCGCCGCAGTTGCGCTATGGTGCGGTGGCCAAGATCCTGAACGTCATCCTTCTCGTGGCGCAGGTATGGATCCTGATGAACCTGGAACAGACTTTCCGATCGGCGGTGGGAACGATACGCTGGCGAATCAAGTTCGTGGTTCTGGGCGTGGCGGTGATCTTCGGCGCACGGGTTTACGTTTGCAGCCAGGCGCTCCTCTTTTCCGCTTACGACGTAAACTGGTCAGGCATCGAGTCGAGTGCGCTCCTGATCGGGTGTGCCTTCCTGGTAGTGTCTTATGTGCGCACCGGTTTCGCCGAGATCGACGTGTACCCCTCACGGGCCCTCCTGCGGTCGTCTCTGACGGTTCTCATCGTAGGCGGCTACCTGTTCATCGTCGGGGTGGCAGCCAACATTGTCAGGCGCTTTGGAGGAGTGGAGAGTTTCCAACTCGCGTCCTTCGCCGTGCTCCTGGGAATGGCCGGACTGGGGGTGCTGCTTCTTTCCGACCGACTCCGACAGCGCATTCGAGGTTTCGTCGGCCGCCACTTCGGAAGAGCCCAGCACGATTCCGTTCGGATCTGGACCGAGTTCTCGCAGCGGCTGGCCAATGTCAAGGATCAAGCCGACCTGAGCGCGGTGTCCGCGAGGTTGATTTCTGAAACCTTTGAGGTGTTGTCAGTGACCATCTGGCTGCGGGACGAGCACAAGGACCAATTCATCGCCCGAGCATCGACCGCGCCACAACCGGGGGAGGCCAGCGCCGGCAATCCACCTTTGGCAGCGTCAAGCGCCGTTGCAGACGGACTGCGGGTGAGGTCGTCGCCGTTTGACCTGGAAGGGGTAGACGAGCCTTGGGCCGAGGAGTTGCGGCAACTGAACTCGACGACGTTCCCGAAAGGTGGCAATCGTTGGTGTGTTCCATTGCGGGCAGGGGAACAGGGCCTTGGCGCTTTCGTTCTGGCCGACCGCGTCAATGGTGCCGATTACACGGAAGAGCAAGTGCAGTTGCTGCAATGCATCGCGGACCAGGTGACCTCGGTGTTGTTGAACCTGCGGCTGGCGAACGAGGTGGCGCGTTCCAGGGAGCTGGAGGCGTTCCGGACAATGTCGGCCTTCTTCGTGCATGATCTGAAGAACGCTGCCGCGTCGCTCAACCTGATGCTACAGAACCTACCGGTCCATTTTGACGATCCGGCGTTTCGTGAAGACGCCTTGCGCGGCATTGGCAATACGGCGCGGCGGATCGATGAACTGATCGGCCGGCTGACCGCCCTGCGGCAACGGCCCGGATTCAAGCCCGTGGAAGGCGATTTGAATCAGATCGTGAGTGAGGTCCTCGATAGGCTGGACGAAATGCCGCATCTGGAGCTGACGAAGGAGTTGCAGCCGCTGCCCAGGATCCTGGCAGATCGCGAACAGATCCAGAGCGTCGTGACCAATCTGGTGCTCAACGCGCGCGACGCGCTGGAGCCGGGAGGCCGCATTCGCGTCCGCACGGAGAGCGCCGGAGGCAGCGTCGTTCTCAGTGTCACGGACAATGGCTGCGGGATGAGCGCGGCGTTCCTGCAGAACTCCTTGTTCCGCCCCTTTCAGAGCACGAAGAAGAAGGGACTCGGCATCGGCATGTTTCAGTCCCGGATGACCGTCGAGGCGCACGGTGGCAGCATACGGGTGGAAAGCGAGCCGGGCAAAGGCAGCACGTTTTGGGTGAGTCTCCCCGTCAAGGATTTGAAATGACGAAAACCAGGCTGCTGATTGTCGACGACGATGAGGACATCCGTACCCAGATGAAGTGGGCGTTGGGCAACGATTACGAGCTACTCACGGCCGGGGACCGCGCGGGTGCATTAGCCGCATTCACTGCGCATCGTCCGGCGGTGACTCTGCTCGATCTGGGACTGCCGCCCCGCCCCAATGAACCCGAGGAGGGCTTGGCAGTGCTCTCGGCGGTTCTCGGGTTGGATCCATTGACCAAAGTGATCGTCGTCTCCGGCCAGGGCGACAAACAGATTGCCCTGCGTGCCGTGGGGGCGGGCGCCTACGATTTTCTCTGTAAGCCGGTGGACATGGACGAGCTCCGGCTAGTGCTGCAGCGGTGCGTGTATTTGGCGGACCTCGAGCAGGAATATCGCGCCATGCAGTCGAGCGCGCGCGCCGAGGTCTTCGAGGAAATGCTCGGCGCGAGTCCGCAGATGCAGGCCGTCTTCGACTTCATTCGCAAAGTGGCCCCCACCAACGCGCCGGTCCTCGTCCTGGGCGAGAGCGGCACCGGCAAGGAGATGGTGGCGCGGGCGCTCCATCGCCGGAGCGCGCATCAGAGCGGCCCGTTCGTAGCGATCAACTGCAACGCCATCCCGGAGAACCTGCTCGAGAGTGAACTGTTCGGCCACGAAAAAGGAGCGTTCACGGGCGCTCAGACGCAGCGTAAGGGGCACATCGAAACCGCCGCGGGCGGCACGCTGTTTTTGGACGAAATTGGGGAACTGCCGGCGCCGGTACAGGTGAAGCTGCTGCGCTTTCTTCAGGAGAAGACCTTCCAGCGGGTTGGGGGAAGGCAGGAGGTTGCGAGCGACGCGCGCGTTTTGACCGCCACGAACCGGAACCTGCAGGAGTCCGTGGCCGCCGGGAAGTTTCGCGAGGACCTGTATTTCCGCCTTGCCGTGATGGTCGTCAAGGTACCCTCACTGCGGGAACGGGGCGACGACATCGTCCTGCTGGCGAAGGCTTTCCTGCACGACTATGGCGTCGAGCACACCAAACCCGGTCTGACCTTCGCTCCAGACGCGCTGCGCGCCCTGAGTCTTCACGCCTGGCCGGGCAACGTGCGCGAGTTGCAGAACCGGGTGCGGAGTGCGGTGATCCTGGCCGGCGGCAAGCGCGTCGCCGCCAGGGACCTGGAATTGACGGATACCCTGAGCGCCCTGCCGCCACAGACGTTGAAGGAGGCGCGGGAAAGCGTGGAACGGGAGATGGTCCAGGACGCCATGCGGCGTCACAAAGGGAAGATCACCGCCGCCGCCCTGGAACTCGGCATCAGCCGGCCGACGCTGTACGAGTTGATGGAAAAGCTCGGGATTGGCAGGGAATCGTGAGAGGCGCCCGATCGGCGGCAATTCTTCGCTGACACGGGCGATGTTCGATGCACTTCGATGCCGCGTTTTTGGGCTTCAACCAGACCAGATCTGGTCTATGATAAAAGAAGACTATGGTAGTCCGCAACATTTCCGAAGCGAAAGCCGAACTTTCCGCGCTCATCGAAGCGGTACTAAAAGGAAACGACGTCATCATCGCGAAAGCCGGCAAGCCGGTTGCCCGCCTGATCGCTTTCCGTGGTCCCACGCGTCCCAGGACGCCCGGCTCGATGGCCGGTGAAATCTGGATCGCTCAAGATTTCGACACTCTGCCGGACGATATGGAGGAAGCCTTTGGAATGAAGGAGCCACAGGGTTGAGGATTCTGCTCGACACGCACCTCCTCCTCTGGTGGTTGTCCGCTAGCCCGTCACTCTCCGTCCCTGCCAGGGAGATGATCCGCGACCCGGAGAACACTGTGTTCGTCAGCGCCGTCTCCCTTTGGGAGATCTGGCTCAAGCATAGCCTGGGCAAATTGCAATTGCCGGTTGACTTCGCGGAGAGGCTGGCGGCTGAATCTTTCGAGAGCCTGCCATTGACGACCTCGCAGACCCAGCAGGTATCTTTGCTTCCATGGCACCACCGCGATCCTTTCGATCGGATGCTAATCGCGCAAGCGCAGTTCGAGAAGCTTGTCCTGCTGACCGCGGACAAGGCTCTGACAGTATACGGCACCGTTGTCCACCTGGCGCACTGAAATCCTTTTCTCCCGATCCTTCCGCGCTACAAAGCGGCACGTGGTATGTTCAACGGCAGTGCAGCGGGCATATCGAGACGGCCGCGGGGGGCACGCTCTTTCTTAGCGCGAGATCGGTGAGCTGCCGGCGCCGGTACAGGTGAAGCTGCTGCGCTTTCTTCAGGAGAAGACTTTCCAGCGGGTTGGGGGAAGGCAGGAGATTGCGAGCGACGCACGCGTTTTGACCGCCACGAACCGGAACCTGCAGGAGGCCGTGGCTGCCGGGAGGTTTCGCGAGGACCTGTACTTCCGCCTTGCCGTGATGGTCGTCAAGGTACCCTCACTGCGGGAACGGGGGGACGACATCGTCCTGCTGGCGAAGGCTTTCCTGCACGACTATGGCGTCGAGCACGCCAAACCCGGTCTGACCTTCGCGCCCGACGCGCTGCGCGTCCTGCGCCTTCACGCCTGGCCGGGCAACGTGCGCGAGTTGCAGAACCGGGTGCGGAGTGCGGTGATCCTGGCGGATGGCAAGCGCGTCACCGCCAGGGACCTGGAATTGACGGATACCCTGAGTGCCTTGCCGGCCCAGACCTGAAGGAGGCGCGGGAAGAGTATCGAGCGGGAAATGGTGCAGGACGCCCTGCTGCGTCACAGAGGGAAGATCACTGCCGCCGCCCTGGAGCTTGGCATTAGCCGGCCGACGCTCTATGAATTGATGGAAAAGCTCGGAATTGTTCGGGATGCGTGATGGATGCCCGAATTGGCCCAGTGGCGCGCGGATCGTCGAATTCTTTTACGTAACGGAGCGTACCTGTAACCCATTGGGGCACAAAGGTTTACGCTGAAGCCGCAAAGGCGCGCAAAGCGAAAGTGTCGGAATCATTTACGAACTCAGCATGATGCGTTCCGCGCTTCCCGGGCTTACTTCCGCAGCGGCTGCTAACTTATAAGAAAGATTAGACTTCAGCAAACGGGAACATTTGGCGGTTTTTTCTCTTGTAGGTGGCACGATAAGTGCAAGGTGGGTGCCCGAAGTCCCCGAAAAAGGAGCAAGAAAATCTCATGCGAACAAAAGTGCTTCTGTTCAGCCTGTTCCTGGTGTTACTGGTGCCAGTGTACGCTGACTCGTTTGTCACCATGACACTCACCGGCCTCGGACCAAATGGGCTCAGCGTATTTGATCCGTCCAACGAATGGGGTGGGGAACCCGTCAGCCCCTACCAGGCCCAAGTCGGCAATAACACCTTCTTGGTTTTTTGCCTTGACATGCAACTCTCCACCAACATTGGGCAGGGGTATAGCTACGACGTCACTACAAATGCAAGGCCGAATGGTGATATTACTCCCCTAGCGGATTACGAAGCGGCAGCGTATCTGGCTAAAGAGATCCTTGGTACCTCAGACCTAACTACGCGAGGCGAATTGTCTTTTGCGATATGGGACATCTTCGAGCCGAATGCGGTTCAAAATGGACATCGAACTCGGATGTTTCTAATAACCTGAGGACGATAGAAGCCTATGAATCCGCGGCTATGACTGCTGCGGGCAATAATCCGCAGTTCGCATTGTACTATCCTGGATCGAACTCGCCAGTTGACCCGCCGCCTGGCAGTCAGAGGTTCATTCAGCTCGTCCCTGACGGTGGCATGACGCTTATGCTGCTCGGCGGTGCTCTGATTGGTCTGGAGACTCTCCGTCGTAAGCTGCGCGTGTGACCTTCTTTTTTTCCGGATAGTTACATCTGAAGGGCCGGAGCGATCCGGCCCTTTGTCGTTTATGAGTACGTAGGTCGCTAGGTGCCATACCCACGTTTCACGACACCAAAGCGCGGAAAATCAAGGCACCCGGTTAGTCGTATCGGTGCGATCCTGAAAAAAGCCGACATCCCCACAAGTCGCATAGAAAATCTCAACACTTCGGAACCCACATCCCACTCTAACGTAGTGGACATTGGCGTATCCGCGGCAAGTTATTGATTATACATGAATTGCGGCCTCTAATCAAAACGGCCCCCAAAATGCTTCGTAGCAAACGAGTTTGATTCTTATACCGTATCAAAGGGAGATTTGGTGATGCTGAAATCCTGCAAAGTTCTCGCGTCGGCGGCATTGTGCATAGCCGGCTCAATCCTGTTTCAACCGGTCGCTCGGGCCGACAATCCGCCGTATTCGATGAACCTCTATGGGACATATAACGGTGCGACCGCCGTTATCGGCGGCGAAGACGTCTTCATCAGCCCGTACACTGCCTATATTTACCAGACCGGCAACCCCAACCCGATCTATAACGGCAGCATCATCTGCGACGACTTTACCACGAACATCCCAATTCCCGACACATGGGGCGCTACAGTCACGAACGCTGACGATGTCAACTCGACCGACAAGTTCTGGGACTCTGGTGCTGGCCCGCTAAATGGCTATACTGCGCAGCAGGATTACAACGCCGCAGCGTATCTTGCCAACACGTTGTTGCTGTATCTCTCGCAGACGCCGACCCCCGCTCAATTAACCGCGCAGACCGATATTTCCGCCGCAATCTGGACCATCTTCGACCCCAGCCTATTTCTCACGGACACATCTGGCGCGAAAGCGTACATGAATGCTGCCTTGATCGCTGATGCGAGCGGGCCAGTGTACAACAATGTGACCGTATGGACGGCTTCGCCACCGTCTGGTTCTCAGGAGTTCCTGGTTGTGGGTAATGGCAACAACCTGCATCAGCCGTTAGTCCAAACGCCGGAGCCGACCTCCGCGGCGATTCTGGGTTTTGATTTTCTATCGGTCCTGGCTGGTATTCTTCTCGTGCGCCGCTACCGGCGCGTTCAAGCTTGAGCGGCAGGCCGCCCAGGTGCCGGGTCAGCCGTCTCCGAAGCTGACCCAGCGGCATCTCCGCTCTTCCTCCTTTTTGTCACTTTCCCAGACCTTGCGATTTGCTTTCCGGTCTGTGACCTCTTGCGCCAGGCGTTGCACGTTCCCCAGAAACCTTCAATGAAGCTCCCAAAACTTAGTCGGACTACCCGAAAGATCCGCCATACAGGCCCGATTAAAGGGAGTGCCAGAGTCGGTTTCCACTGCGTTCCCAATACCTACCCGCCGGCGTTTAGTGTGGCCACGGAATTGCCCACCTTGAAAGTAGCTTGGCCGTCGTGCGCAAGCTTGTGGACCGTACCGGTCTTCATGGCCGCCCGAACCCGGAGGTCAATCTATTTGGCCCGTAAAACTCGGTCATCGCCAAGCCAGGTGGTTCGGTGGTGCCTGAGAGTTGTGCGGGATTTACTAGAAAGGTCTATCGAATGAAATCACTATTGTTTCGGTTATTCAAGCAGACGCTTCCTTGTTCGGCTGCTGTCTTGGCCCTGCTGGGCGTGGTTGTCATGAGCAGTCCGGCGAGGGCGGATAGTTTGTGCCCCAATGCGGCGAACGAGAACGGGTCGGGCAACTACACATTCACGAATGTGGTCGGGCCGCTCGACGCGACCTGCGGCGCCAAGAGCGCCGTTACGATAACGATTAACTCGGCAACGGACTATGGCAGGCTCGCGTGGGACGCAACCGTGGCCGGGTACCCAGCCGGTTTGACGCTCGGAAATGTCGCTGGGGCATCGGCACAAGTCGTGTTGGATGGGGCGGCCGATCAGCCTTTTTATATGCTGGGCTTCACCGACTCTACTGACCAATTGGGCCAAGCTAATGGTGGCGACCAAATACTCATGATCGAATTCCAGAATTCGACCGTTTCCGGTAGCACGATGGCCTTCAACCCGAATACGACGCTCTTTAACCTCTACGACAACAGCCAAGGCTTCTATCTGAACGGGCCTAACGGGCAGGCGGATGCGCACACGCTCGACTACTGGCTAGGCCAAGATCCATTCTTAGATAACGAAGCGCTCCAGCAGGTTCGGATTGGGATTGGACTGGCAGGTGGCGCGGGCCCTTCAGAGAGCGTGACTGTAAACTCGCTGGATCTCAACGTCCCTGAGCCCACATCTCTGCTTCTGTTGTTGACCATGGTGGGGACCACGGGATTGGGAATGCGCCTGACCCAACGGCGGAATCGACGCAGCTAAAGCCTGGAATCCAAGCTGACGACCCGGATCGACCGAACTGCCCTTCGATCCGGGGATGCTCATATACCTGTTGTTCCCCAGGAGGCACGTGGCGAGCAGCAAGTGCGTTTGGTGATCGGCGTCATCTGCTCAGCCAGATTCGGCTAAACACGTCGATTGTGGTGGCGGGCCATAGCAGGGGAACTCCAGGGCGATGCGCTGGATCTCGTCCCGCAGGTCCAGGGATCCGGCTGCTTGCCGCCTTTCCGGCTCGAAGCGATAGAAGCCGGACCCGACTGACCCGGCCCAACTCGCCATCCGCGCAGTCGGCGGTCCGCGGCGCCTTTCAACTTGGCTTGGATTTTCGGTAGGTCGCGGCTTTCCAGTCAGTGCCTGCAGCATCCGCTGCTCCTCGATGCGCTGCAAGCACCCCTTCAAAAAATCGATTTCCAGGGTTTGCTGGCCGACCTTGCGCTCCAGTTTCGCGATCTGGGTTTCATCCCAGCGCCGAGTGCCTGGCCCGGAAAGGCATTGCCCGGGCCCTCGCGGAATTCCTTTCGCCAGCGGTGCAGCACGTTCGGGTTCACTTCAAAGGCCCGCGATACTTCGGCGATCGATGCGCCGCCTTCCAGCCGCCGCACGGCGGCCAGTTTTACCTCGCGCGTAAACTGCCTCGAGAAATTCCCATGAGTCAAATTCTCCATTCAATGAAATTATTTTGACTCTTAACTGTTTGTCTCAATTTTGGGGACAAGTCCACTCAGTGGCCACCGCAGTGCGTGGCTAACCAGCCCGAAGTGCTCTTGGGGATCCGAAACGGAGGAGGTCAGCTTCCAACAACAGAAACACTGGCCTCAGTTTTGCAATAGCGGACTTACGGAATGGCCACAGATTCCTGGCACTGGGACTCGCCAGCACTCTACTGCCTTATAAAGCAACAAGTGGGATAGAACGAAAAGCTACCATCACGCGTACCGACGAACGGCTTGGATTGTCACAAGCAACATGCAGCCAAGCAGAAGCACACTCGACGGCTCTGAAGCCCTCGCTTGAACCCCTACTCCGTTAACATAGGGTGTGGTGTTTTCGATTGCATATTGTGGTGTGCCTTCCGAATGTCCCGCGGGATCGTACGCGGTACCATAGCCGGGCTGAATGCTCGTCGGGATGTACACACTTCCGTAATTAAAGGACGCGAAGCCCGCCGTCGATATCGCTGGAAGGCCTACATCGTCCGCGCTGCAGAATGCGTTGCCGCAGTAAAGGAATATCACATCCTTGCCGCCGATAATCTCGAAGTCAAGCAAATTGTCGACTGTCGCGCCCGTGACATCCTTTACCCATCCTGGCTTAAAGGGCGTGATTCCCTCGCTCTCCCCGACTGACGTCATGAGGATGAATTCCAGCGTGTAATCTCCGGTGTTGGGGTCCACCGCGACCCCGGTACTTGCGCACCAGTATGAGCCGGCGCACCCCGTGCCATTTTGAAAGAGAGCAGGATCGGAACCATCGCCAAATGCGGCAGTAGCCAACATGGTAACGGCAGCTACCCAAACGAACGCTGAGAATTTGGACATCGAATGCCTCACATTTGCGCGCACAGCTTTGGACGTGCTACTGCACAGCGCCAACCATTGCTGGATTTCCCAATGTTCGTTTCTCAGCTGACTGAGTTCAGAATCATGTATCCAGTCGGACCCGGGACAAGCATTTTCAATACCAAATTCGTTTCCGCCTTGTTTTTTGCTTCAACCGGTTCGGTAAAGCGCTGCAACCACAGCAAATCATCGTACTGGACGGCGGTTTCGCCAAACGCGATGGTTGCCCACAACTTGGGATTATGCATCGGATAAGCGGGATTGTTTTCGGGATCGGTGTACCACTAATTTGTTCCGGCAAGCGGCACTGTCAGCGCCGGTCCAGCACTCGTATCGGCGACCCTTTGGGCCCAGTTTCGGTGACGCATGTGTAAGAGGTCGTCGCGGGGTCAGCGCGTGTGCAGACCGCGCCCGATCGCCGGCCTTGGGGGACTCTGCGGTCTGTGAGCAGGCTGCGGGGACAAGATGCGGAGCCGGTCGTAAGCACGTGGCGGCCGGAACGCTCAAATTCCCGTGGCGCCCGACAAGATTGACAACAGCAGAAGCGACGCGTGCTGCGCACGCGACCGCTGCCAGGCAAACGTTGACCGGATGGGGGCGGAGTTGATGAAGAAAGGCGAAGCCGTCTATCCTCGGAGGAATCGGCCTTGTGGGAAACGATGGCAATCCTGGTTCAGGCGAAGACCTCCACCACCCGCTGCCCCCAGTGGCGCCGCACAAGATGCTGAGATATGTGAGGGAAATCACGACCTGCTGCCAATCTTTGCCACAAGAGGTCGTCTTTCAGAGGTCCAGGTATTCATTATCGTATATTCATTTCCGAATCACGGCCGGCGCGTGTCGCACTGGGCACGAGTAGCCAGAAGCCATGGCCTCAGAAGCGCGTTCGAAAGCGGAAGGCCGGCTGCAAGTCCCGCGCCATTACACTCGCCAACGAACAGCGCCAGGAGATCGCCGTAGAGCCGCCGCCCGGTGGGGCAAGAAAAAGCGCATGCTCCTTCGCCATGATCCGCTGCCTGGTCGATCAGTTGCCATGAACCCCGCCAGCGCCGTGTTGGAAGAGGGGAGTGTGGGGGAGAAACCTTTTGAAGGTTTCGCCTCCGCTGGCCCGGCAAGAACTCACCATCACCTTCAACAAAGGATGCGCTAGAGTATCAGGACGCAGCTCAGAAACGCGTGCGGCACATAATCCGTGCCACACTGGAAAAATGGAACCAGCCAAGCAAAACCTGACTCTGGTGGTCGAGGAGGATCTACTCCTGGCCGCCCGAAAGGTGGCCCTCGACCAACGAACCAGCGTCAATCAACTGGTCCGCGACTACCTGACAGCGCTGGTGGAAGCGCCCAACCGCAGGCGACTAGCCCGAGCGCGGTTGAAAAAACGGTTCCAGCCGGGTCTCGTCAAGGTCGGCAAGCGGACGTGGAGCCGTGACGATCTCTATGAGCGGTGAAGGGCCTCTTGAGTTTCGTCAACACCAACGTGCTGGTTCATGCATTCGACAAGAGCAGTTCGCCAGAAAATCGCCGCACAACGGCTCATTAACGAGTTGATTGACGAGGACCGTTTGCGAGTGAGCACCCAGGTTTTGCAGGAACTTTTCGTAACGCTGACGAGAAAGGTCAGCCAGCGCTGCGCCAGCGAAGAAGCCCTTGAGGTACTGGATGACCTGACGGCTTGGCCTCTGATGATAGTCGATGATGCCGCGATTCGAGCGGCTGTCGGTTTGGCAGGCCATGCGCAGCTTTCATTCTGGGATGCCTTGGTCGTGGTTGCGGCGTCGCGGACTGGCGCGGCTGTGCTATATACAGAGGATTTGAACCATGGGCGCTGGGTTCGCCTTGCACAAGCGTCGGGTTCGAAACTGCCGCCGTTAGCAAGCTCAGTGGCGAGGAACGTTCGAAATTGCGTCTACAGTGGCGCGGAACGACCAGCGCCGGATTCGCGTTCCGCCCCTTCAGTGGAGTGTCAGCGCATAAAGCGCTGGCGGCGCGCCTCCGCTATAGCCGCGTCGAGGGCGCTAGGTTGCTCGAGCGCTTGGCAGGGCGTCTTGGCCCATCCTTATTTGTGTGGGCGGGGGGAATCTCTTGGCGACGTCTTGGTCAAAGTACCTCCCCATGTGCTGAAGGGCAGTTACGACCGACCCGGAGCAGCAAGTGGTATCGCTGCACGGCCGGACGGGATGGTGGCTCAGGTAGTGGTTGGTACGATTGCGCGCGAGGCGATCGAACTCCACCATCTGCCTGCGGAAGTCCGCAATAGCCGTGCCGACGATCTCCAGAATCCGGCTGCCCGCCACGGTCCCCACCGCCGTCGCGACGGGCAGGCTCAACGGAGCGCTAATAACGCCCGCACCGACCGCCGCGATCCCCAGCCCGACCGTGTTGAGGCCGATCTCGACGGAACCATCGGAGAACCATTGCGCCCATGTATCGGTACGCTTCCCTTTGTTGTAGTGGATAACGTCGCCGCGCTGGACCGCGGCTGTGACCCCATCCATTAACTGTCGGCAACGCGGATTGAGCGCATCCCACCAGACCGGTTTATGAGCGCCACCAACTGGGATTCCCCATCGCATCACCACCCTCGCATAGATTGTCGGGAAACAAACACTTCCGGTTCGCGCCTAGTATATCGACAAAGCGCTCGTGTCTTCAAAGGAAGACCAACATACTCGATGGGCCGTTTTCAGGAAGCGAGCTGAATGATCCAGCTGGGATACCTGGGTGTTCACCCCGGCCGAACCGCGGGTTGACGGCGGTGCTGGAGTTCATTGTGCAACCTCGGCACGCGGGAAATTGAGAAGCGCTTGCAAGCTCTGGAAGCGTCCAGGATTCCGGACGACCAACAACCGGCGGAGGATGAAGCGCGATGAAGTCCACGCGCAGCACTCCGCAGGAACGTTGGAAAAGGGGTGTGGGGGAGAAACCTTCTGAAGGTTTCTCCCCCGATGGCCCGACCCCACAACATTTCTGAACCATTACCTCTAAACCCAATGGAATCAACCCAGACCTGGCCGCTCCCTTAGAGTCCCTACCCCAAATCTACGGGAAGTTGAGAATTCCCCCACGACATTTCCTCGCACGCGTCGAATACCCGGGCAGGAGGAACTTTCATGTCAACATCCGAAACGAACGATGATCGGAGTCCCCGAAGTTCGTGGCAAAGGCCGCGACTGAAAAAAGAAATGCGCGAATCCTGCGCGGCTGTCGAATACAGGGGGTGTCAGGTCCGCAACATGCCTGCTGTGACCTGGCGGAAAGAAGGCGAAGATGACAAAAGCGACGGCACGTAGCGGAGAAACATCGATGAAACAACAACAATCCCTGCGCAATCCCAGCCCCATCAGCATCCCCGCGCACCAGATTCGCGAGAACTTCGAGGACCACCGCAAATTTTGTGAGCAATCGCTCATCGTCGAAGCCGAATCGGGCGAGCTCGTGCCCATGTTCCTCTCCCCCGGCCAGCTCCGGCTGCGCGACGCCATCGCGAAACAGCGCGCGGCCGGGCGGCCCGTGCGCATCATCTACCTGAAGTCGCGCCGCATCCAGGCCACCACCGGCACGGCGGCCGAATTCTTTCACGCCACCGCGTTCACCCCCGGCGTGCACACCGTGGTGCTGGCGCACGATGCGCCATCGAGCGAGAAGATCTTCAAGATTTACAAGCGGTTTCACTCCATATACGCTTCGGTGGACCATTGCCTCCGGAAGGTCGGACCCGGCGATGCCGGTCATCCCGCTACCCCGTGCGTGCGCTCTCGGATCGCATCAACTTCGGGTTTGGCACCGATCGCGGAATCGAGCTGGATCCAGGTACACACCGCCGGCAACGAGAATTTCGGCCGCGGCTTCCGCATCACCAACCTGCACTTTTCGGAGTATCCCTACTATGCCAACGCGGCAGCCTCGCGCGCTTCCGCCATGGCCGCGGTCACCCGTACTCCGGATACCACCGTAGTGATCGAAGGCACGGCTAAGACCATTGGCGACGACTTCCACCACCTGTGGCAAGAGGCCATCGATCCCGGCGTGCCCTGCGAGTGGATGGGCATTTTCATGGCCTGGTGGGAGCACCCCGACAACCGCATGGAGCTGCCCGTCTCGCTGGAGAAATTCGCGAACGAGGTGACCACCGAGGAACGCGGCCTAATGGGCCAGTTCAACTTGAGCTATGAGCAATTGGCCTGGCGCCGCTACGTGATTCTGAACGAGTTTCGCGGCGATATGCAGGCTTTCCACCGCGAGCACCCGGCCACCCCCGAGGAAGCCTTTACGGCCGCCTCGCGCAATCGCTTCTCGATCCCGCACATCCAACGCATGCCGATCCAGCGCATCGCCATGGTGGGCGAACTGCACACCGACAAGCTGGGCGTTGACGACCAGATTTTCTTTTTGCCGAACACCGAGAATTCCGGCGCCTTGCGCATCTATCACATGCCCGAAGCAAGGCCATCTCTACGCCTGCGGCGCCGACCCTCCGGCGGCGCGGACATCAACCTGGGGAGGGGCCAGGCGGATCCCGATTGGGCCGTGGCGCATATATTCGATCGCAACACGCGCGAGCAGTGCGCGACCTTGCGCTGCGCTCGATGCCCGGCCAGTTTGGCAAGGAAGTGGCCAATCTCTGCCGGTTTTTCAACATGGCGCAAGTCGCCCTGGAGCGTACCGGCGCCGGCGTCGGATCGCTCGAAGCGCTGCTGAACGCCGGTTATCCGTTACGCTGATTTACCACCGCGACGTGGCCAACGACCAGGACCCGGTGATACGCTCCGACAAAATTGGATGGCAGACCGACGAGGTTTCCCGCCAGCAGATTGATTTCCCTGCTGGACGATGTAATCCGTGCGAACGCGGTTTTCGTCCACGATCCCACCACCATACAAGAATTGCCGTGGTTCGTCATCAACCCGCGGGGGCGTCCGGAGGCACAGGCCGGGATGTCATGACGATCACAGTGATCGCGCTGGCGCTCACCTGCATCGTCATGGCGCGCATGCCCCTGCCGGTGAAGCCTAAGGCCGTCGAACCGCCGCGCGTGGGATTTGCGGGCTCGAAGCCGACCGACCCGTCGCGCGGCGTCCTGTACCGGCGCCCGTTGCGTTAGCGACATACGGCGAGACGCCGGAAAGAGTTCACACATGCGTAGCGACCAGATACGGAGACTTGAGAATTTGGAGAAGGAAAAGGCCGGGCCCACCCGCCTGCAGGCCAGACTGCGGCAATGGGCCAGCAGGCTCGGGGTCCCGGAAAAAGCCTTCCTGCGCGCCGCAGAATGTTACGCACACCCCCTCCGCGGTGAGCTGGGAGGCAGAACGGTCACCTGGCCGACTTTCCAGCTCCTGCACGATATCGCGCTGAGCGTCACGGAACCAGTCCGGCCGTCGAAAGCCGCCTGACGCAACCGCTCGGCATCTATGACGTTTGTTGATTCAAAAAGGAGAATTCACGCATGGCCAATCCAAGAGGCCGTCCATTTCAACCCGGCAACAAAGCCGGACGAGGCCGCCCGCCGGGCAGCCGCAACCCGGCCACGGTGGCCGTCCAGAAACTGTTCGAACAGAATGCGGAAGCGGTCGCCCAGAAATGTATCCAGATGGCCACCAAAGGCGATCCGATGGCGCTCCGTCTGGCCATGGAGCGGGTATTGCCGCCTTGCAAGAATACGCTGGTCCACTTCGCGATCCCGCCCGTCAAGAGCCTGGCCGATTTGCCCAAGGCCGCCGACGCCATCCTGCAGGCAGCGGGCAACGGGGAGATCTCACCCGCGGAAGCCGAGCAGTTGATGCCTGTGCTCGAATTCATCCGGCGCAGTCTCGAGTCCGGGGAAATCGAGAAGCGCCTGCAAGCTCTGGAAGCCAGCCGGCCCGCCAGGATTCAAGTGGGGGATGACGCTCAATGAGGCAAAGGTTAAAACGGCCAGCTCTCACTCCAGAGCGGCAAGGGCCCAAATTTGCGTTATTTAGCGTTAATTTAACGCAGACTCGACCGGCAGCACCGCAGGGGCACGTTGGAAAAGGGGGTGTGGGGGAGAAACCTTCTGAAGGTTTCGCCTCCGCTGGCCCGCCCCCCAAATTCCTCATCTCCAAGGCCCTCATCGTTGCCGCTCCCCTTAACGCAGATTCAGGTGGAAAGGTGGCATTTGGGAAAAACTCCTAATTTATTTTCAAAACTTTTACGCGCGGCAGTTTCAGGATTCAAGTACATGAAAACAAACAGTTGACCAGCCACCATTCCGAGCGCACCATCCTTCGAGAAGCACCGAAAAGCGAAGCCCAACCGAGGGGATGCGGCAAAAGATCTCGCGAAAGTCGAATAGACGCGTAGGAGCAATATTTGTGAACAATACGAATTCGCACGAACAGAACCGAGAGCCCGGAGGCCAATGGACGAAGGGAGAAAGCGGAAACCCCGCGGGCCGGCCAGCCGGGAGCCGCAATAAAGCGACTTTGATGCTGCAAGAGATGCTGGACGTGGAAGGTGGCGGGATCCTCCGTAAAGCTGTATTGTTGGCCCTCGAGGGAGAGCCGCACGCCATGCGCCTATGCGTCGAACGACTCATGCCTGTGGTGAAAGAGCGCAAGGTCGAACTGTCCCTGCCAGATGTAAAAACAGCTCAGGACGCCTGTGCGGCACTATCCATCATCCTCAGCGCTGTGGCCGACGGCCAGATCACTCCCGGGGAGGGAGAGAAACTGGCGGCCATCGTAGAAATCGAGCGCGGAGCGGTCACGACCGCAGACCTGGAGAGGCGGGTCGAAGAGCTTGAGAAAACCGCCAAAGAGACGAAGGGAGGACAGCAATGAACCTGGAAAGACGCATTCGCAAGCTGGAACGCTATTATCACGGCGACGATGACCTGACCAGGATAACCTGGGAGGAATTCCTACACATCTTCTATGCCTCGCACCCAGAAAGGTTCAAGGAGCTAGCCAAGACCGACTACAACATGAGGTACATCATGGACTCTCCGCCGCCCCGGCGGATCCATCGGCTGCTCCAATCCTGTCGTCAAATGCGGGAGAAGGGCGACAAACCAGAAGAGAACTCGCTGGAGACGGCTGCCGTGACCGACTCTTCTACGCCAGGGGAGACTGGCGGCACCTCGGCCTGTTCTTTACCTGTATTAGCAGGGCCGATTCCCAGCGAAACCACCGCGGCAGTCTCGCGCAATCAGGTCGCACCGAGCGCAAGACCTAGATTGCAAAGCGGCAAGGTCCGTGCCCCCACGAAAAGCAGCACCAAGAAATTGCCCGGCAAAGCTGTCGCATCCCGGCGGGGCAAGAAAAGATAGCGATGCCGAACCTCACCCGACGCCAGGCGATCACCCATCGGTTGCGACAACGGGACCGAACGCGCAAGTTGGAAAAGGGGGTGTGGGGGAGAAACCTTCTGAAGGTTTCGCCTCCGCTGGCCCGCCCCCCAAATTCCTCATCTCCAAGGCCCTCCTCGTTGCCGCTCCCTTTGACGCATATTCAAGTGGAAGCGTGGCATTTGGGAAAAAGTCCAAATTTATTCTCAAAAAGCTCACGCGCGGCAGTTTCAGGATTCAAGCACATGAAAACAAACAGTCGGCCGCAGTTCCCGTGGAGAACTTCAATGCCAATGCCGGGCTGGCCACGCACGCGACTCAGTTCACGGCGACGGCTTATACCTTTTCGACGACCGTGACTACCACGTCGGACAAGATTGTCGTGTTCCGGTGTGTGCCGGCCAGCGCGCCATAATCCATTCAGCACGCCTGGATTCGGCGATACTCCGGCTGCCACATCGCGTCTTGCACCTGTTGCACAATGTCGTCGAGCCTGACGCGGGCCAAGCCATCCCCCGCTGCGGCCTCGGCAACGGCGACTGCCACGGTTGCCGACACGCTTCGCAGGTCGTCGATATGCGGGAGCAGCGAAGCGCCCGGCTGGCGAACGGTTACCAGGCTGGATACTGCGTTAGCCGCCGCGGCGAACATACCTCCACTGATCGTTCGGGCCCGCGAGACAATCACGCCCAGCGCCAGACCGGGATAGAGCATGGCGTTATCCACCTGGCCGATCACGTGCGTCACTCCTTTATAGGTGACTGGAGCGAAGGCACTACCGGTGGCGATCAGTGCCCGCCCTTCGGTCCAGGCCAGCAGATCGGCCGGGTTCGCCGCGGCCCGGGGCTGCGGATGGCAGAGGGCGAACACAATCGGCCGCTCCGTATGGGCAGCCATTTCCTTGACGATGGATTCCGTGAAACTTCCACCGACCGTTGACGCCCCGATCAACATGGTGGGTTTCACCCTGCTTACGACCTCTGCCAAACTAACACCGTTTTCTTCACCATCGTGTTTCCACCGGCTGCTTTCGGCGGCCGGCCGGGCGTACGCCGCTTGATAATCGGGCAGTACCCCGGCCATAGCGGTCGTCAGCAAGCCTTGCCGGTCCACGCACCAGAAGCGGCTGACGGCATCTTCGGCCGAGATCCCTTCGCGTACCATGGCGTCGCGAAGCTGGTCGGCGACTCCGATGCCGGCAGTCCCGGCTCCGAAGATGACCACGCGCTGCTTGCGCAGGGGCGTCCCACAGACCCGCACGGCCGAAATCGCCGCCGCCAGTGTGATGACGCCGGTGCCCTGCATGTCGTCGTTGAAAATGCACATCCGGCCGCCGTACTTCTCCAGGATGCGCCGTGCGTTCCCCGGCGCAAAGTCCTCCCACTGCAGCAGCGCGCGAGGGAAAAGCTTGGCGGCGACACGCACGTACTCCTCGATGAAAGCGTCGTAGCGCGCGCCCCGTATACGGACATGCCGGTTCCCGCTGTACATCGGATCGCTGAGCAGACTCTCCCGGTTCGTGCCGGCATCCAGCATCACCGGAATGGCCCGGGTCGGGTCGATCCCCCCTGCCGCCGTGTAGATCGCCAGCTTGCCGATGGCTACCTCGATCCCGCCAATGCCCCAATCGCCGATCCCCATCACCTGCTCGGCATCGGTGGCCACGATCAGGTCGACATCTCCGGGTGCCGCGCCGAGATTGGCAAACGCCTCTTCAATTCCTTCCGCATGATCGATGGAAAGGTATACACCGCGCGGACGACGGCACTCATGGTGGTACTGCTCCATCGCCCTGCCCACCGTCAAATCGTTGACAATTGGAATCATTTCGTTCAGGTGCTCGGAGAGCAGCCTATAAAACAGCACCTCGTTGCGGTCATGCAGCGCGGTCAGATAGACGTTTTTGCTGAGCGCATCCGCCAGTCTCTCGTACTGCACGTAGGCGCAATTCGTCTGCGCCTCCAAGGTGCTGATATCCGGCGGAAGCAAACCCGTCAGTCCCAGTGCTCTGCGTTCTTCCGCACTGAACGCGGTGCCCTTGTTCAACAGCGGCGAATGGAGCACGTCCAGGCCGCGGGCCTTGGTGGCGCAGCAGCCATCCGCATCTCGCCCCGGCTTCGTCATCGGCGCCAATAACGGGATCACACGTAGTCGCATCGGTTGCTTCGTTTGGGCATTTCAGTGGCCGTGAGCGCCAGTTGGGCCTGATACGCGCACCGCATGCACGGCGCGCGCTCCCCGCCGCCTGGCGTAAGAGGCGCACTGACCGTGGGCGGTCATCTGACCCCACGCGGTCAATTCACTCGCCGGCCGCCGGCTAACGGCGGAGCCCGCCACGCGCGCCGATGGCCCCGCCGGCACTTGCCATGGGGTTGGCGTCCGGAATGCCTGATAACCGGCGGTGAATGATGAAAATCGTCAAGTATGTTTCGATTCCGGTCCTGTTGATCGGCTCGCTATTCACGTGTTGTGCGGCGAATTACCAGCTACCGGTGGATTTCGTGATTTGGGTGGCCGCCATCCTGTTTATTCGGCACGCCGTCCGCTTGCATGAATACTATTTGGCGTCCGGATTCGGGGCCGTCCTGGTGGTCTTTAGCCCGCTCCCTTTGATGGTGAAGGGCCTTCTCCTGGTGGCGTTTGCCGGCATCGCCACTTTCACCCGGATGTGGGCTGCATTCCGCACACCGGCGGTGGAAACCATATGAAGATCTCCGGCCGTTTAACCGGAACACTGCTCGCGCTTTCGATTAGCGCCTCCGTCGTGGGGATGGCTCAGACCCTGGATCCCGCAACCGATGCTCTCGATTTTCATGGCAAGCTGGAATTTCACGCCGAGAGCACCTTTGGGCCGTGGGCGCTCGCGGGCGTCGCCGCTTACGCCGGATTTCTCCAGGAGATCGACTCTCCGCCGCAATGGGGACAGGGCGCCGGCGCCTACGGCGAGCGGCTCGCCTCCACGGCGGGCTGGGCGGCGATTCATGGCGTCCTCGCATTGAGTCTCGATACTACGCTGCACGAGGACCCGCGCTACTACCGGTCGCGGAGCACAGGATTCTGGCGCCGGTCGGCGCATGCCGTTCGCGGCACGCTCCTCACCCGCACCGACTCAGGCGGCGAAACCGTGTCCGTCTGGCGCATCGGCAGCGCTTACGGGGCAGCGTTTCTTTCCAACCTTTGGTATCCGGCCAGTCTGGATACCGCCCGGCTGGGATTCCTGCAGGGATCGATGTCACTGGGATTCGGCCTGGCCAGTAATATGGGAGCGGAATTCTGGCCGGATCTGAAGAGAAAACTACATAGAAAATGACCACCCGGCGCTCAATCCGCGTTTCCGCCGTCGCTTTGGGAGTGTCCTTATTGTTTTCGGCCCAGACGGCGTCCGCGTATTCCGTTCTCACCCATGAGGCCATCATCGACTCAACCTGGGACGGCGCGATCAAGCCCCTCCTTCTGAAGCGCTTTCCCGCCGCCACCAGCGATGAATTGACGGCCGCGCATGCGTACGCGTACGGCGGAAGCATCATTCAGGACCTGGGCTATTACCCCTTTGGCAACGAGTTCTTCAGCGACCTGACGCACTATGTACGCAGCGGCGATTTCATCCTGAACATGATTCGCGAATCGCAGGACCTGGACGGGTACGCATTCGCGCTGGGCGCGCTCGCGCACTACGCGGCTGACAACAATGGCCATCGCATGGCCGTAAACGTCTCCGTACCGCTGCTATATCCGCAGCTTCGCTTGAAATTCGGAAAGTCGATCACGTACTCTGACGATCCCTTCTCGCACACCAAGACAGAGTTCGGATTCGACGTATATCAGGCCGCCAGGAGCCGCTACGCTTCCGACGCCTATAAGGCCTTCATCGGCTTTCAGGTTGACAAGCCAGTGCTGCAGCGGGCCTTTCAGGACACTTACGGATTGCGGATCGAGCAGGTATTCTTCAAGGTCGATCTGGCGATCGGATCGTACCGGCGGGCGGTAGGCACATTCCTTCCGGCACTGACCAAGGTCGCGTGGCAACTCAAGAGCGGCGCGATCCGCAAGGACGCGCCCGGTATCACCCGCAAGAAATTCCTTTACAACCTGTCCCGCTCGAGCTACGAAAAGAACTGGGGCGCCACCTATGAGAGGCCGGGGCTCCGGTCCAGGATACTGGCCGGCTTCTTCCGGATCGTGCCCAGGGCGGGTCCGTTCAAGGCGCTGGCGTTCAAGCGCCTGACCCCGGAAACCGAGAATCTGTACATGGCCGCCTTCAACGCGTCGATCGACCGCTATCGCGAATTGCTGGCGTCAGTGGGCGCCGGGCGGCTTAGCCTGCCGAACTACAATCTCGACATCGGTGAACCGACCAGGGCGGGAAGCTATCGGCTGGCTGACGGAGCCTACGCAAAGCTGGTACACAAGTTGGACGGCCACCAGACCGACATCACGCCGGATCTGCGGAACGACATCCTGGCGTTCTACCAGGACCTCACACTTCCGATCGCGACCAAGACCAACGCCAACGATTGGGCCAGGCTGCAGGAGGAACTCCATCGTTTGGCGGGAGTGCAAGGGGACGCCGCCGCAACCCAATGATCCCCAAATCCAGGCTCCCAGGAAAGTTCCACCGTTTTCTTCGGCTCGCCGTCGCGATCGGCTGCACGACCCCGGTGCTCATGGGCGCCGCCCTGGCGCCATCCAGCGCCGAGATCCTTGCCGGAATCGAAACCGAGAACGGCAGACGCCATGACTTGTTGAAGGCCTATTCGGGTTCGCGGCAATATACTCTGCAGAGCCCGCGGTTCGGCAAACAGGCGGCGGTGGCCGTGCGCATGAATTACCGCCAGATCGAAGGCGAAAGCTACACCATCCTGGCGCGATCCGGGTCGGACAGGCTCAACGGCATCATCGATCGCGTAATTGCCTCCGAAACGGATATCCGCTCAGCGCAGGGGACGGCGCGACACGAAATCACGGCTCGCAACTATCGCGTGATGCTGCTGGGAACCGAAATGGTTGCGGGACGAAACTGCTATGTCCTGGATCTGGCGCCAAGAATCAAGGACCGATACCTGATTATAGGGAAGGCATGGGTGGACGCGGGCAGTTACGCCGTGGTCCGGGTCGAAGGACAGTTCGCGGCCAGCCTGTCCATATTGGTCGGAGCGCCCCTCATACGCGAAGAATTCGTGGAGGTGCGCGGCTTCTGGCTGCCTTCACGCGTCCGGTCGGTGACTTCCAGTTTCCTGCTGGGTCCGGCCGAACTGGAGATTCTATTCTCGAACTATCAGATCGATCGCGGTGGATCGTTGGAGCAGTAGCCGGCGCCATGGTTGGAGCTGGCGCCCGCGGCGCGCGTGTTAACATAGTGCTGGCTGCTGTTCCCGGCTTCCAACTGTTTGTGGGACCAGATCGGAATTCCCCGATCCGTCTCGCATGCGGGTCTGGGCTATCGGACTCGACGGCGGGAAGGCGTAATCACGATGTGCTCCGCCGTTGCACGGCCGCCGGCTACCGGCTGGCTGGCGGACAATGGGCCGCGAGAGCTTGAGCGCCTGTTCCGCGCAATCGTTTATCATCCCTCCGCGCCCATCCTGATTGCCGACGACGATGGCAACACCAGGGAGGCCAGCATCGGCGTTGGCAAGCTATTGGGACTGCCGCGCGAAAAGATCATCGGCCGGCCAGTTGACGACTTTGCGCCGCCCGCGTTCAAGCCCCAGATTTCGCAGCTTTGGAAAGCCTTGCAGAAGCGGGGCGAGCAAGAAGGTACGCTCCGCCTGGTGGGTCCCGATGCGCAGCCTCGCGAAGTTGCCTATACGGGCAAGGCCAACGTGCTGCCCGTGCGGCATATCCTCGTCCTGAGCGACAAATCCGCGGAATTGAGTGCCGGGCTGGAAAGCATACCGGACTGGGTACAGGATTATGCGCTCTACTTATTGGACACCGATGGGCATGTGGCGGCCTGGTACTCGGGCGCCGAGCGCATTTACTGCTATGGGGCCGAGGAGGCCGCAGGCCAACACGTGTCCTTTCTCTATCCCCTCGAAGATACCCTCCGGGGCCGGCTGCGGGAAGAACTCAACCGCGCCGCGACGGAAGGTCACATGGGCACGGAGGGTTGGCAGACGCGCAAAGACGGCTCGCGATTCTGGGCCAATGCCATCACCATGGCGCTCAAAGACGAAAACGGGGAGTTGCAAGGTTTCGCCAGAGTCGTACGCAACTTCAGCGATCGTCACGAACGGGACGAGAAGCTGCGGCTTAGCCGCGCGCGGGTCCGCCCGATCCCTCCGCAATCGACCATCGCCGGCATCGTTTCAGGTGAGTTCGACCGTATCCCCGAGGCGAACGATGCGTTTCTCGAACTGGTCGGATACACACGCGGCGACTTGCTGGCCGGCCGCCTGAACTGGCCCGATCTTACTCCGCCTGAATACGTCCCACTCGATGAACTCGCGCATGAGGAAGGCCTGCGTTTTGGAGCTTGCACGCCGTTTGAAAAGGAACTGATCCGCAAGGATGGAACCCGCGTTCCGGTCCTGGTATCCACGGCGGTATTAAAGCTCTGCCCGTTCCGATGGATCACATTCGTGCAGGATCTTCGGGAGCGGGACCGCGTCGAGAGTGTTGAGGACCAGGATACCGAGCCCAAAGAACACTTCGCGGAGATTGTAGGCGGCAGCGCGGCTTTGCGGCGCGTTCAGCGCCAGGTGGAAGTGGTGGCGCCCACCGATGCGAATGTGTTGATTCTCGGAGAAACGGGCACCGGCAAAGAGTTGGTGGCGCGGGCCATCCACCGCATGAGCCCTCGCAAGAATCTCCCATTCGTAACATTGAACTGTGCCGCCATTCCCACCGGGCTTCTCGAAAGCGAGTTGTTCGGTTATGAAAGAGGGGCCTTCACCGGCGCGCTGCAGCAGAAGATCGGCCGTTTTGAAATGGCTCACCGGGGGACACTGTTTCTGGATGAAGTAGGAGATATTCCGTTAGACCTGCAGCCCAAACTGCTCCGCGCCCTGCAGGAGAAGGCATTCGAGAGATTAGGTGGGACCCGGACGATTCCTATCGATGTGCGGTTGGTGGCTGCTACGAATCGGAATCTTACCGAGATGATGGGAGACAAACTATTCCGCAGCGATCTCTATTACCGCCTGAAAGTGTTCCCCATCACGACCCCTCCGTTGCGCGATCATCCCGAGGACATTCCCATCCTGGTGCGTCACTTCACCAAAACATACGCCGCAAAAATGGGCCGGCGGATCGACAAGATCCCATCGGAAACCATGCGGGCACTGGTGAGTTGGCATTGGCCAGGCAATGTGCGCGAACTCGAGAACTTCATCGAACGCTCCGTGATCCTGACCAGCGGAACCACCCTGCGCGCTCCCCTGGCCGAAGTGCGGACCGCCAAGCCGGAGATTGCCGGCGGCGGAACTCTTGAGCAAGTAGAGCGCGATCATATTATCCGCACCCTGCAGGATAGCGGCGGGGTAGTCACCACGGCCGCCATCCGTCTGGGGCTGCACCGCACAACATTGAACGCCATGATGCGCAAGCTGGGCATTTCCCGCAAAGATCTCTGACTTATCGCTCCTCAAGGTAGGAGGGCGGCTGGGCCGGGTTATAATATTAGGCAACATGCCAGCGGGGAAATCGACACTCGATCCGGTGCGTAAGCGCTTTGACAACTTGCGCCAACGCATCGAGATCTTCATTTCGGGCCGGCCACCCGACGACCCCCTCTACCTGACGAATCGCTCCTGGCAGCAGAAGGCTAAGATCGCTTCGATGATCGGCGCGCCGATTTTGCTGCTGATCGTTCTGGTTGCAGCCGGCGCCAGCGACGTGTTCCGGTTCCACGCTGTGGATCCATACGAGCATCCACCGACCGAAGCTCCCCAGCCCATCATTCCGCAGAAACGATTGCCCGATCCCGTCTTGGCTCCCGCGGATCTGGAAGTCGTGAACATCCGTATCGCCCGGGAGGCGCATCCGCCGGTAGTCACCGGCCTGGTCCGCAATAATACAAATCAAAAGGTGGATTCCGCGGAGGTCAGCTATTATCTCGCCGATACCGAGGGCAGCCTGCTGGGCACCGATACCACCGAGGTGTCCAATTTAGCGCCTCACGGCAGCGTGACTTTCCGCATGCCGCTGAAGATTGCGAAGGCGGAATACGTCATTGTCCGCGACGTGCACCTGGACTGAGGGCGCTGCCGCCCGCCGCCATGGAGCGCCTCCCCTTTCAAGCCACGCTGGCGGCCACCGCCTATGAAACCTTCCGTACTCTTCCGGTCTCCATCCTACTGGATAACGTACGTAGCATGTATAACGTCGGCGCGTTTTTCCGTACCGCCGACGCCGCCGGCATCGAGAAGCTCTATCTCACCGGCATTACCAGCCATCCGCCGAAGAACGGCATCAGCAAGACGGCCTTGGGAGCGGAGGAACGCGCGCCGTGGGAGCACGCCTGGGATCCCCTGCCCTTCCTCGACGCGCTCCGCGCGCGCAACTACGAGATTGCGGCCATCGAGACCACGGTACACGCCGTGGACCTGTTCGATTGGAAGCCCCGCTTTCCCGTTTGCCTGATCTTCGGGCACGAGGTGGAAGGCATCCGGCCGGAGATCGCCGAACGTTGCGATACGCACGTCCGCATCCCTATGCTGGGCTTGAAGCACTCGCTGAACGTGGCCACCGCGGGCGGTGTGGCCATCTACGAACTTCTGCGGAAATACCGCGCCCTGCATAAGCAAATCGCGCACTGACGATGCCGATGCGCCGCATGGCCGGGCGCGACTCTGGTCGCAAGTGGACGTGCCCGTGGCGCACGCTTCAGACGGTGGTGAAAAAGTAAGTTTTCGGGGCGCGCCGAAACATCCGCGAAAAAACATCGCGTCCAGATGCCCTAGAACGCGTCCCTGGCGGCGGTCTGGAGATTTCGCATCCCCCGAATTTAGGTCCTAACTCCGAAAACTTACTTTTTCACCACCGTCTTCAGCGTGCCGGCGGGACTTTTAAGTCCCGCTAAAGCCGGCTGACCCGCCTCAATGCCGCGCCTCGCGTCGAGATCGTCCGCAGACACTGACGATCAAAGCCTATGTGGTTGATTCAAGGGTTATAGGTGGTGGGTTGTGGGTGGTGGGTTATCGGGTGCGGGTTCCAGGTTGCGGGTTCTGGGGTGTGGGTTGCCGGAGTGGGCTCATCTTTGGGGACAGATTGGGTGGACTGCTTGGGGTCGTTTGCCAGGTTGTCAAAGAGCAGGGGGGCGGAGGGCTAGCGGGTATCCGGGGAGATAGAGGCACACGATAGCGGAAGGGCGTCCGGGGCGCCGGACATCACGTATGCGGGCGGCGGGGCGGGCCGGTGGGCGGGGGTTGTGACGGCCGGTTCGCTTTCCACCGGCCGCACGGGCTCCGGCTGGGGCCGGGCGCGGCGCTCGTTTTGCAACTGCTTCAGTTCGCGCATGGCGGTACTGAAAGAGCGCTCGAGGCGGGCGCGCTGGGCCGAGACGCGATCGAGCAGGGCGAATTGTCTTGCGCCCGGCTCGGTAGCGGTAAAGACACTCTCTTCAATGCGATCCGTGCGCATGAGCAGCCAATGGGCCACGGCCATGCGTTCGAGGAGGATTCTTTCAGTGGGGGCTTGGGGCTGCCACTCGGATTCGAGGACATCCCAGAGTTGCTGGTAGGCGGCTGCGTCTTCGTGGATGAGGACGACGTCGCGCGCGCGGAGTCCGAAGGTGAGGGCGTTGAGGCGGACGGCGGCCTTGCCTTCCGGGGAGACGGGACCGGTGGAGTGTTGCGCGTTCTGGCGGTTGGCCTGGTGTTGCTTGCGGGAAATTAACATGAGTTATTCCTTGCGGTTGGATTTGGATTTTGGGGATGGGATGAGGCGTCCATACCCGATTTCATTTTAGGGCCGAGGGGGATGGGGAACGGGGGTATGTGGAGGACGGGGGATTAATAAGTGGCTTGGGTGCAGTTAGATGCGACGGAGAATTAAATTATGCAGATTGGTTACCGTATACCGGCCACTGCCTTTCGTACGCCAAAGATCAAGATCGGGTCTGGAGACCCTCCGCAGGCGTAGACGCCTGCCCCACCAAAAGTTCAAACGCCAACCCTGGAGTTTGAACTTTCTCGTGGGCGCACGCATCAGCCTGCCGGCGGGACTTTTACGTCCCGCTACCGCGAACAGTTCGCCAATCTACCGGGGCTGCCGATAGCCGGCCAGCTTAGCTCGCAGGATGCGAACCAACTCCGGATTGCGGCCGGCCACGGCCAGATCCAGGGCCTTGCTCGCGGCCTGGATGGCATCCTGCATACGGCCCATCCTGTTATAGAAGCCGCCCAGCATATCGAAGCATTGCCAGTCCTGGCCACCGCTCAGGTCCACGGCTTTCTGCAATTGCGAGATGGCATCGGCGAAGCGCTCGGCCTGCCCCAGCACATAAGCCAGGCTGAAGCGATATTCAACCGAAGCAGGCGCCAGTTCCACGGCTTTCTGCAACTGCGCGAGGGCGTCGTCGGTCTGGCCTTCCTTGGCCAGCACCGCCGCGAGTTTGTTGTGCGCATCGGCCGACGAAGGATCCATCGCGACAGCCTTGCGCAGGTGCTCGAGCCCCTCCGCGGTCTTTCCGTTCTGCGCCAGGACCGTGCCCAGATCCGCCTCCACCGAGGGATAAACGGGATTCAGCGCCAACGCTTTCCGGTAGCTTACGATGGCGTCGTCCAAGCGGCCCGTCTGCACCTGGACGAGGGCCAGATTGGCAAATACACCGGCTTCATTGGGAGTCAGCGTGCCGGCCCTCGTGTATTCCGCGGCGGCCGCGCCCAGATCGCCGGTCTCGCTCAGTGCGGAGGCCAGATTGAAGTGCGCTTTGCCATCGTCCGGGTCCAGTTCGAGGGCCTGCCGCCATGCCGTGACAGCCTCGGTGAACTGGTTCTTCTTCATCAGGTCCATGGCCACGTTGAACAAGCGGTAGAACTCGGTGGCGGGCGCGTCGATGCGCTCCAGGCCGCCCTTCGGAATGTTCACGAACTCGGGAATGTTGGCCGCGCGATTGGCCGCCGTGGTCGCGTCGACAATGATCGCCGGGCTGTCGTTGCCGTTCGGGTCGAGGTGGGTGAGATAAAGCTGTGTATATAAAGACCGGCTCTTCGACGAAAAGACCAGCCATCTTCCATTGGGCGAGAAACTGTGCCACGAGTTCATCAGATGCTGATTGCAATTCAAGCGGCGCGCCACGCCGCCCTGCGCCGGGACGATATACAGATGGCTGTCGGGACGCATCAGCAGGCCGGTCCGGTTCTCGACGAAGACGATCCATTTGCCGTCGGGCGAGACTTTCGGGAAATCGTTGCTCATCCCGTTTTCCGAAGCACCCGCGATTCTTTCCGGCTTGCCGCCTTTTCCGTTATTGAACGGAACGCGGTAGAGATCGTATTGGATCTGGGTTTCGTTGGGATCGTTGGCATAGCGGGAAGGCGGCTGGCCGGGCGGATACGGGTCGCGCGCCTTGGCCCTCGAAAACACCAGATAGCTGCCATCGGGACTCCAGAAGCCGCATGCCTGGACGAAGTCGGGGTCGTCGGCGCCCGGTAAAGGCTGCAACTTACCGCTCTCACGGCTGTACCACGCCAGGATGCCACGCGTGGGATAGAACACCTGCACGAATCCATAAGCCGGATAGAAGCCCTGGTAGAGCCTGTCGCCCAAATGCCGGCTCCCTGAACCGGGGACTTCTACGGAAGTGACCACGTATTGTCCATTGGGCGAAACCTGCGACATGAATCCGAATCGCTGTGGAGTATTCTCCGTGAAATCGCTCCATTTGACGATGGACTCCTTGCTGATGGAACTGACTTTCTTCACCGGCAGCAGGCTGTACAACGCCTTGTTATTGTTGGGTCCATCCACGTCGAGGCCCAGCGTTTTACCGTCGCGCGAAACAGAATGGCAGTTCGCGCAGGTGGGCAGCTTCTGCATCACCGTGGTGCTTTGGGGCTCGTCCAGGTAGCGCAGGCGCCACTTGATCATAGGCAGCAGGGAATCGGGCAGAGGCTTGATCACGCCCTTTTCGCCTTGCGGGATCGCGGGCAGCAACGGCACGTCGCGATAGAACAGCGCCGCGCCCACCGGGTCCGTCGAGGTTTGGATAGTCACCTGACCGCGTGAGACAGCTTGCGCGTTTCCGGGAATGAAGCCGCTGACGACTACTTTCGCGGGACGCCGGCTGGAGCGGGTCTTAATCGCCGTCCACGTGGCGCCGTCCGGCTTCCAGGTATGCGCGGCGGCCTGCTCGGCCGTCAGCGTGGGCGGCACAAAGCCGCCGTAGCTATCGTCGATCTCGCCTACGCGCAGCAGTTCGCCCGGAGATTGCAACTGGATGTCCGGCCCTCCTGTGGCGAAAACAATCTGGATGTGCCAAGTTGTCGCGGTTCCGCTAGGGTCGCGCCAGAGAAATGTCGGGGCAGTGATCTCCGGCGGAAAGACAGAGCCTTCACTCGGGTAATCGATGATGATGGCCGCCGGTTGGTCTGGCAATTGCTGCGGTCCAAAGCCTCGTAGCAGGAGGAGCGAACCCGCGGCAGCAATTCCGGCGGTAAGCAGACGGGCAGTTACGCGCACGGATTGAAGTCATAAGGTAGCAGAAACGAGCCTGTTTTTCCGGATTTCGAACAGATCGCCTGTCAGGGCAGGCTCTCGCAGGCGCGGCGGTAGGGCACGGCGGGCCCTAGGTACCGATGCCACTCGGCAACAGTGAGATTGCGGGTGAGGCGCGCGCAGGCTTCCTGGCGCAGGTCAACCGCGCGCAGCGGCTGGCGGATGAGGCGAACATCGTAACCGGCGCGCGCGGCGATTTCGACATAGCGCCCATGGTCAACGAAGCGCGCCGCGGCGGTTTCGCCCGCGGTAGGCAGGCTGGAGACCTCCTGGTTTGTGGAGATGTCGATCACATGCGCGGCGGCGGGCGTGGCGGCGAGCACCTCTCGTCCGTCCGGCGTGAACAGGACGAAACGGACCGCGGCCGGCAAACTGACGCGTACAATCTCCTTGCCGGTGGCGGCCTCGAAAACACGGGCGGTATTGTCGTCGCCGCCTGTGGCCACCCACCGGCCATCGGGGCTGAAGGCCACCGCCTTCACGGCAGCTTCTTCGGTCAGGTGCGAGATTTCTCTTCCGCCGGCCTCGAAGACGCGCGCGGTGTGGTCGTCGCTGCCCGTGGCCACAAATCGCCCGTCCGGAGCGAAAGCCACGGAAGTGACCACGCCTTGCGCATCGAGGTGCGCGAGTTCTTTGCCCGTGGCGGCTTCGAATAAACGGGCGCCCTTGTTGTAACTGCCGGTGGCGACGCGGCGGCCATCCGGGCTGAAGGCCACCGCCATCACCGGGCCGCCTTCAACCAGGCGGGAAATTTCTTTCCCGCTCGCGGCTTTGAAGATCCGCGCTGCTCCGTCGTTGCCGCCGGCGGCCAGCAGCAAGCCGTCCGGGCTAAACGCCAGGCCATTCTCGATCCCGCCCAGCCCCATCAAGCGGGTCGCTTCTTTTCCGGTGTCGGCATCGAATACCGTCGCGGTGGCGGAGTCGGTGCTTTCGGCGATCCAGCGCCCATCCGCGCTGAACGCCACGGCGGCCGCGGCGTGCGGCTGCGTAATGCGCGAAACCAGGTCCCGGCCGCCGGTTTCAAAGACGCCGACTGTGCCATCCATACCACCCGCCGCGCATTGTCCTTCAGGGCCGAACGCCACGGTGGTGAATGCACCTTGCCCGGTTAGCCGCGACACTTCTCTCCCGCTGTCCGCATCGAAGACCCGCGCCGTGCCATCGGCGCTCCCGGCGGCGACCCACGCTCCATCCGGGCTGAAGGCCACCGTCCGCACCGGGCCATGCGTGGCCAGGCGCGAAACCTCTTGCCCGCTGCCCGCCCAGAACACGTGAACGGCGCCGTCTTCTCCGCCCGCGGCAACCCACTTGGAATCCGGACTGAAGGCCACGGCCAGCACGCTATTCTGCGCCGCAAGCCGGGATACTTCTTTCCCGGTGGCGGCATCGAACACGCGCGCGGTGTAGTCGCCGCCGCCGGCCGCCACCCACTGCCCGTCCGGGCTGAAAGCGATGGCCAGCACGCGGTCCGGCTCGCTTGCCCGCCAGCGTTCCTTACCGGAGCGGGCCTCGAACATCCGCACGGTATGGTCGTCGCCGACGGCCGCCACCGCACGGCTGTCCGGGCTGAATGCCACCGCGCCAACTTCATAACCCTCCGCCACGCGCGCGATCTGATTTCCGCTGGATGCTTCGAAGACGCGCGCGCTTCGATCCGCACTACCCGTGGCCACCCACATTCCGTCTGGGCTAAACGCCACGGCGATTACGGGTCCCTCTTCGGTAAGCCGCGACAACTCCTTTCCGCTGGCCGCTTCGAACACCCGCGCGGTGCCATCCGAACCGCCCGCGGCCAACCACTTTCCATCTGGACTGAAGGCCACGGCCAGCACCCAGGAGGGTTCCACAATGCGCCAAGCTTCTTTGCCGCCGGCGGCGGCGAACACGCGCGCGGTCCGGTCTTCGGCGGCTGTCGAGACGAACCGTCCGTCCGGACTGAAGGCCACGGAACGGATTTTCCCGGCGTTCGAAACGCTCCACAGCATGCGGGGCCGCAGCGCGAGATCCAGACGCAATTCCCGGTCATTGTCCAGCAAGGGCATACGGCGCAGCGACTCGAGAGCCAGCAGGGTGGGTAATTCAAGGTCCGCCGCTTCGGTTCGGAGGTTACCTGCTTGGGTGGCCAAAGAGAGCGCGGTATCCGCTCTCAGCGCGGCGGAATCCCACGGGTCTTCCCCAATCGCCGCCAGAGCTATCAGGATCACGATGGAGGCGGCCAATGCCACCACCCACGTTCTTCCCCGCCTTTGCCTCAGACCCAAATACGCACCTCCGGACCACGATGCTATCCTGATAACTAGATTATCTTCCACCCGTCTCCCTGCGTGTGACGTGTGCTCGCGAAGGAGTTACTATGCAGTCTCGCCGGATTTTCATCGGCAAAGTGGCCAGCGGTCTGGCCGGTGCCATCGCCGCGCCGAACGTGCTGGCATCGAGCGACCGCATCCGGCTCGGCATCATCGGCCCCGGCGACCGCGGCACGCAGATCATGCGGGAGGCGCAGGCCTGTCCGAACACCGAAATCGTAGGCGTCGCGGACGTCTACACCAAGCGCCTGGAAGACGCGCGTGGGATCGCCCCCGGCGCCAAGACCTACCTGGATTACCGGCGTCTGCTCGACGACCCGAGCATCGACGCGGTCCTGATCGCGACGCCGCAGCACCTGCATTGCGAGCACTTCGTCGCATCACTCGATGCCGGTAAGCACGTTTACCAGGAAAAGACCATGGCGTTCAGCGTGGAGCATGCCAAGCGCATGCGCGCGGCTTATCAGCGCGCGGGCCGGCGCACGGTGCAGATCGGCCATCAGGGATGCTCATCGGGCCAGGTGGCGGACGCGGTTAACTTTCTGAAGACCGGCAATGTCGGCAAGATTACCGCGATCCACGCGCACATGTACCGGAACACGCCGCACGGCAAGCCGCAGTGGGCCCGGCCCGTCTTTCCCGACATGACCCCGGAGAACATCATCTGGAAAGCCTTCCTGGGCGGCGCGCCGGCGCACGAATTCGACGCCAACCGCTATATCAACTGGCGCTTCTTCTGGGATTATTCGGGCGGCAACGTGTACGAGAACATGTGCCATCAACTGGCCTTCTGGTACAAGGTGATGGGGCTGAAGATCCCGCACACCGCTAATATGGTGGGCGGCGTCTACTTGTGGAAAGACGGACGCGAAGTGCCGGACACCATGAACGTCACGCTGGAACATAACGAAGAAATCCTGTTTTCGTGGGATTCGGGCTTCGGCAACAACCAGCTCGGCAGCACGGAAGACGTGCTGGGCACGGATGGCACGATTTCAAAGAGCCAGCAGATCCGCTACCTGCCACAAAAAGTAAACCGCCCGGACGGCGCGGAAATGCTGGGATCGGCGCGCACCGCGCCCAATGCGCACATGCAGAACTTCCTGGACTGCATCCGTTCCGGGCAGGAACCGAATTGCCCGTTCGAGCTGGGCTTGCGCGTCTCGATCGCCTGCCGCATGGCCGTGGAAAGCTATCGCCGGCAGCGGGCGGTTTGGTGGGACGCGGCCAAAGAGGAGATTGTCTAGCACCGATCGCATGGACTTCGAATACACACCCGAACAGATTCAATTGCGCAAAGCCGTGCGCGAATTCGCCGAGGCGGAAATCGCGCCGCACGTCATGGAATGGGATGAGGACCAGATTTTCCCCACCGAAGCCATCCGCAAGCTGGGAGAGCTGGGTTACATGGGCGCCATCTTTCCGGAAGAACTGGGCGGCGCCGGGCTGGGCTACATCGAATACAGCATCATCATCGAGGAGCTATCGCGCGTGGATGGCTCGGTGGGGATCATCGTGGCCGCGCACACTTCGTTGTGCAGCAATCACATCTTCAAGATGGGCACGGAAGAGCAGCGCCGCCGTTACATTCCGCGGCTGGCATCGGGAGAATGGTTGGGCTGCTGGTCGCTGACGGAGCCCGAAGCCGGCTCGGACGCGGCGGGCACGCGCACATCCGCGCACCTCGATAACGGATGCTGGGTAATCGAAGGCGCCAAAACTTTCACCACTAACGCGCACTTCGCCAACGTCTGCGTGGCCATGGCGGTGACCGATCGCACCGCCGCGCAACACGGCATCTCGGCCTTCATCGTCGATCGGGGGACGGCGGGCTTTCGCCCCGGCAAGAAGGAGAACAAGCTGGGGCTGCGCGCCAGCGCTACGGGCGAAGTGATCTTCGAGAATTGCCGTATCCCGCAAACGCAGTTGCTCGGCAAACGCGGCGAGGGTTTCGTGGACAGCCTGAAGGTGCTGGATGGCGGCCGCATCTCGATTGCGGCGCTCTCGATAGGGATGGCACAGGGCGCCTACGATGCCGCGCTGCGTTATTCGAAGCTGCGGCGGCAGTTCAGCCGGCCCATCTCGGAATTTCAAGCCATCCAATACAAGCTGGTCGACATGGCCACCTCGATCGACGCCGCGCGCCTGCTCAACTACCGCGCCGCCGCCATGCTGGACGCGGGCAAGCGCGTCACCAAAGAATCCGCCATGGCGAAGCTGTTCGCCTCCGAAGCGGCCGTGCGCGTAGCGGACGAAGCCGTGCAGATACACGGCGGGTACGGCTTCATCAAAGACTATCCGGTGGAGAAATTCTACCGGGACGTGAAGCTCTGCACGATCGGTGAGGGCACCAGCGAAATCCAACGCCTGGTGATCGCGCGGCAACTGCTGAAAAGCTGATGACGGATTGGGCGCGCAAGATTGCGGAAGGCGATGCGCGCGCGCTGGCCCGCGCCGCCACGTGGATAGAGAATCGCGATCCGCGGGCGCTGGAGGTCTTGCGCGAATTGCAGCCGCGTACCGGACACGCCGTGATTGTCGGCATCACGGGCCCGCCGGGCGCGGGGAAAAGCACGCTGGTGGATGCCCTGGCCCGGGAACTGCGGCGGCAGGGCCGCACTGCCGGAATCATCGCGGTGGATCCCAGCAGCCGGCGCACGGGCGGCGCAATCCTGGGCGACCGCATCCGCATGCTCGACCATCACGCCGATCCGGGCATCTTCATCCGCTCCATGGCCACGCGCGGAACATCCGGGGGACTGGCACAAGCTACCGCCGCCATGGCGGAGCTGCTGGATGCGGCGGGCAGAGATTTCGTCATCGTCGAAACGGTGGGGGTGGGCCAGGATGAAGTCGCGATCGCGGGCGTGGCGCAGGTGACCGTAGTCGTGCTGGTTCCCGGGATGGGCGACGATGTACAGGCCATCAAGGCCGGCATCATGGAGATCGCGGATATCTTCGTAATCAACAAATCGGACCAGCCCGGAGCCGAGCGGATGGAGCGGGAGATTCAGGGTATGCTGAGCCTGGGCCAGGACCAGCACAAACCGCCCATCGTTCGTACCGTCGCTACGCAAGGCACCGGAGTCGCCGCATTACTGCAGGCGATCGGGTCCCGGCGCCCGGAGGCCACGCATCGCGCCGCCCTTGCGCCGCATCATTCTCAAGGAGAGCACACATTGAAAGCGGAAATAGGCATCATAGGCGGGAGTGGTCTCTACTCCATGCCAGGATTCGAAGCGCAGGAAGAAGCCATGGTGCAAACGCCGTTTGGCGCGCCATCCGACAACCTGGTGGTGGGCAAACTGGCGGGACGCAGCATCGCTTTTCTGGCCCGGCACGGGCGCGGACATCGCATCTCACCCTCGGAGCTGAACTTTCGCGCGAACATCTACGCCATGAAGTCGCTGGGCGTAGAGCGGATCATCTCACTCAGCGCGGTGGGATCGCTGAAGGAAGAGCACCGGCCGCTGGATTTCGTGATCCCGGATCAGTTCGTGGATCGCACGCGCGGCCGCATCTCCACCTTCTTCGGCGATGGCCTGGTGGCGCACATCGGATTCTCCGATCCGGTGTGCCCGCAGCTTGCCGAAGCGGTGGCGCAGGCCTGCGCGGCGGCGGGAGTCACCCACAAGAAAGGCGGGTCCTACCTGTGCATGGAAGGACCGGCGTTTTCGACGCGCGCCGAGTCGAATCTGTACCGAAGCTGGGGCATGGACGTCATCGGGATGACCAACCTGCAGGAGGCCAAGCTGGCACGCGAGGCGGAGATCTGTTATGCAACCGTGGCAATGGTCACGGATTACGATTGCTGGCATCCGCGGCACGACGCCGTCACGGTGACGGATATTATTGCGAACCTGGTGAAGAACGCCGGGAACGCCTGTAAAGTGGTGGCGGAGGCGGTGGAACACATGCCCGCCGAGCGCACCTGCAAGTGTGGATCGGCGCTGGCGCACGCCATCCTGACCGACCGCAAAATGGTGCCGGAAGCGACCCTTCGCAAACTGGACTTGATCGTTGGCAAGTACTTCGTGTAACGAGCGCGCCGCGCGGCTCCTGGGCTACTGCCTGCGCGGTGAGCCGTGGCCGCCCGAATTGCTGCATTCGCTCGCGGACGACGAGTGTTCCGAAGCGCTCTTCCGGGTAGTGGCCGAGGGGCTGGCGGACCGCTTCGAGCCGGCGCTCTGCGATACGTATGCGCGGCTATTTGCGGAAGCCATCGCGCCCGGCGAAAGCGCCGCGCTGGTGGAACGCTACCGGCGGGTGCGCCTACCGCGGCGGATTATGGGCGAGCCGCGCAGCATCTTCGTGCTCTCCAGGGTGACTCTGGGCGCGGATGTAGCGGTCACCAGCGTAATCCTCGATGCAGTTAAGCGGCGATTTCCGGGCACGGCCATTTACCTCGTCGGACCGCGCAAGAACTGGGAGTTGTTCGCGGCCGATCCACGCATCCTGCATCTGCCGGTGAACTACCGGCGAGGGACGCTGCGCGAGCGGTTGGCGGCGGGGCCCGAACTGCGCGCGGCGCTGGCCAGGCCGGACAGCGTGGTGGTCGATCCGGATTCGCGGCTGACGCAACTGGGGTTGCTTCCGGTGTGTCCCGAGGAGCGTTACTATTTCTTCGAAAGCCGCGGGTATGGCGGCGACGGCGACGATGCGCTTCCGGTTCTGACCCGGCAATGGGCCGAGCAGACCTTCGGGATCGCGGACGCCACACCGTTCGTAGCGCCGGAACCCTCCCCTGCCCCACTCCCGGCGGGGATCGCCATCAGCCTGGGAGTCGGCGAGAATGCCGCCAAGCGGATCGCCGATCCGTTCGAGGCGGCATTCCTCGAGTTGCTGGCGCGTACTGGCCTGCCGTTGACCATCGACCAGGGCGCCGGCGGTGAAGAGGCTGTCCGCGTGGAGCGGGCTGTGGCGGCGTCGGGGGCGCGGGTGGAACGGTGGAACGGATCGTTCGCGGGTTTCGCGGCCATCATCGCGGGCAGCCGGCTCTACGCGGGGTACGATTCCGCCGGCCAGCATGTGGCTGCGGCGTGCGGTGTGCCGCTCATCGCCGTATTCGCGGGAGCATCCTGCGCGCGCATGTTCGCGCGCTGGCGCCCTACCGGCCAGGTGATCCGGGTGGAAGATCCGGATCCCGTGCGCGTTCTGGAACAGGTGCGGCTTACTTTACCGCAAACGTGAGAGACCCGACCGCGTTGGTGTTCTGATCGAGCACGATAATGCGCACTTGCGATACCGCGTCGGTTGTAGGGTGGTCCTGCGAGAGCGGGAGACCCTCTTTCATCACCATCTTGTACTGCTCCGCCGTGAGAGTCGGAGTCAGGTTCAATACGGCCGGCTCGCCAAGCGGGCCCGCGGGACCGCGATCGGAGATCAGAAAATATAGCGCGCCGGAGTATTTGCCATCCTTTTCGCTCAGCATGAGATCCGCCGGGTTGACACTGACATCCAGATGCACGCCGGGCTTAGCCCCTTCCAGGGGCGCGATCTTCGTGCGCAAGCCGATCTCGGCCATGTCTGAGGGGCTTTGAAAAGCCGCCATCAACGCGGCTTTCATTCTTTCCATGGCCGGCCGCGCGTCGGCCAGCGCGTAGTAGCGCTCCCTGACCTGCAGCTTTACACCCGGCCGCTCGCAGGTAATGTGGATCTTGTGGAACTTATTGTCCCAATTCTCGGCCGAGGGATCGTAGTCGATCTCGAAGGAATTCGCATCATCTACAGCCACCTGCTTGAGCACCGAGCGAATGTCCAGCCGGAAATAGGTGCGCCCGCCGGTGAGGAGGGCCATCTGGGCGAGGTCCAGGCCGGGATCGCTGCCTTGGGAACCCTGCACGTTATGCATCTGTACATCGCCGAGGGCGTTGGAGGCGTTGGTAGGGGCTTGCGCGGTGGACTGTACCGGCGTCCATGCCTTATCCATTCTGCCCTGGTCGGGGTTGACGGCCGTGCTCAGGTCGCGGCTGTACGACACCGGATTCACAGCCACCTCGGCATGCGCTAACGTCACCGCCAGATGGGGAACATAAAGAGCGCAATCCACCCAATCGCCGTTGCACGGCAGCTTGGTGTTGTAAACATTCTGCATGCCGTCGGTGATCCAGACGATGTCCCGGCGGCCGGGGAACGCGGCCAGTTCGTTGGCCAGAGTCTCGAGCTGGTGGAACGTCTTTTTCACCTGATCTTCCTGGCCCATGTGCACGGGCCGGCCATGGCTGGCGGCTTTCATGGCCTTGTCGAGAGGGTCCACCACATCGTGCGGCCAGGTGGCGTCGTCCGCGGCTCGGGGGCTGATGGCGTGAATCGGAACCAGCTCGCCTTCCAGGTTGAGAAGGTAGAAATAAACGGAACTGCCGGATTCCAGTTGCGGCAAAGACTTGTCCAAAGCGTGCCAGGTATCCAGCCGGTCGTTCTGGTTTTCATTCATCAGGTCGAAGAGGATGACGATGTTGTGGGGTATCGCGCCGCCGGGACGGTTAGAGTGCTCCAGCGCCGCAAGCGGGGCTGCCGGGCCGGCCACGGGTTTGTGGAAGGAGAAAATGGTTTCCGGTTTGCCCTGGTCAACGATCTTGAAATCGGCGGCAGTGAGGTCGGTCACGGGGGCCCCGGTCGCGTCGAGCGCCACCGGATAGAGACGCATGAGCACGGGCGGCCCGGCGGGAGTCTGTGCCAGAAGCCCGGAGACGGCTAGCGCCATGCTGCAAAAGAGAGTCTTAGAGGTTGACATATTGAACACCACAGTGTAGCGCGACTAGCAGCCGGCGGCTAGGGGAAGCCGGCATCTCCGCGTAAGGGCACGAACCGGCACAAGGTGGCCACGCGCTCGCGGATGGTGCCGCCGCACTTCACAATCACACGCAGTTCCTGGTCCTGCCGGTCGCCGACGGGGATTGCCAACCGGCCAGAATCGCCGAGCTGCGCCAGCAAATGCTCCGGAATATCCGGCGCGGCCGCCGCTACTGAGATGGCGTCATAGGGCGCGGCAGCGGGCCAACCCTGCGATCCGTCACCGCAAACCACCTGGATGTTGCCGCCCAGTCCGGTGCGGGCCAGGTTCTGCTCCGCCAGGCGGGCCAGCGCGGGAATCAGCTCGATGGAGATGACGCGCGCGGCCAGTTGGCCCAGGACCGCGGCATGATACCCTGAGCCGCCCCCCACATCGAGTACAGTTTCCGTGCCGGTCAGTTCGAGCAACTCGGCCATCAGTGCGATCATGTAGGGCTGCGAGATGGTCTGGCCGTAGCCGATCTGCAGGGGATCGTCCTGATAGCTGCAGACGCGGATTTCGTGGGGTACGAACTCTTCGCGCGGAATGGCAAGCATGGCCGCCAGGACCCGCGGGTCGCGGATACCCCGCTTGCGGAGTTGGCGGTCCACCATGCGGCGGCGCTCGGAAGGCCAATCGGGGATCATGCGGCTGCGCCCTCGATTCAGTTTAGCGCGCTCAAGCGTGCGCCACGGTTAAACTTCAGGCCCGATCTTTGCCGGGGGCGTCAGTCCCGGTCAGCAACGCCAGTTCCTTCACCAGCAACGGCACCGCCTTGCTGAAGATTGTTTGATAGGCCCGGCAGAAATAGTCCTGCTGCTCGAAACGGTACTTGGGGCACCCCCCGCGGCATATCGCCCGATACTCGCACCTCCCGCAGGCGTCGGGCACGTTGGATTTCTGGGCCGCGAAGGCATAACGCCGGCGGCTGCGCGCGATCTCCGGCCAGGAATTCACGTCTCGCGCATCGTGCAGGAGGATGGCTGCTGCGCAATGGCTTCCGCGATACTGTCAAAATTACGGATGCGAACTTTACACCGTTCCGGCCACCAGAGATCGAAGGTTTCGGATAGAAAACGCCCGTATTGCTCCGGCGTGATGCTGAAAGGCAGCAGCCGGCCCGCGCCATCCCGTTCGGCCACGGGAATATGCTGGATATAATCGATCCCCAGTGATCGGAAAAACCTATACAGTTCTGCGGGCCGTTCCACATTGGCCAGGCTGACCGCGCAAAGGACGTTGTGCTCCACGCCGTTTTTCCGCAGGGTCTGGAGGCCCCGCATGACATCCTTCCAGGTACCTCCGCCCGGCTTGCCGCGGCGGTAGCGATCATGCGCCGCTTCCGGGCCATCGAGCGAGATGCCCACCAGCCAGGGGTATTCCTTGAGCATCCGGCACCAGGAATCGTCCAGGAGCACGCCGTTAGTTTGCAGGATGTTGGATATGGCGTGCCCGCCGCCGCGGGCGTATCGCTTTTGGTATGCGATCAGCCGCTCGAAGAACGCGCGGCCGGCCAACATGGGCTCGCCTCCCTGGAAAGCGAAGAGACTGTTCGGATAGGAGTAAAACAGATACCCTTCTACCAGCGTCTCCAGGGTTTCGTCGCTCATACGGCGAGCGGAAGCCGGCCCGTATGGATCGCTGTCGCGATCCAGGTAGAAGCAGTAGGCGCAGTCCAGGTTACACTGCGCCGAAACCGGCTTCACCAGCAGCGAATGGATGCGCGGAGCGGCTCCCGGCGCAACGGTTGCCCGCGGTCCCGATGGCAGTGATTTGTCCACTTCATTTCCCGTCCAGGAAGTCCAGAATCATGGGATCCAGCCAGCCGGGCCGTTTCTGAAACGTAAAATGGTCGGTGCCCGGCAGGATCGCCAGGCGGGCGTTGGGAATCATGCGATAGATATGCGTGGTCTCCTCGATCCGCGTGAAATCCCGATCTCCGGCCACGATCAGCACGGCTGCTTTGATCTTCCCCAGATCCTGCTCCGAAAAACCCCAAGTGGGCTTGGCCCACATCGTTTTGATTTTTTCGAAGAACACGGCCCAATGTTGCGGCCCGTCCGGAGAGATGCGCGCGTATTCCTCGCGCGTTTGCGGCGACCAATGTTCCGCGGAAAGCGACCGCATGGCTTGCTGCATCTGCGGAGTGACCGCGCCGAGTCCCACGCCGGACGCGACCACGCGGTGCACCAACTCAGGATGCGTGAACGCCAGCCGCAGCGCCAACTGTCCGCCGTCGCTCCAGCCGACCACGTCCGCGTTCTGCATCCCCAGGTGAACCAGCAGCGCCGCGGTATCTTCGGTCATCCCTTCATAGGACAACTCGCGGTCTGTCACGTCACCGGTGTGGCCGTGTCCCATCTGCTCGATCGCAATTACCCGATGACTTCGCGACAGCACCGGAATCTGCTCCGCGAACGAGGATTGAATCGTGCCGGTCCCGCCATGCAGTAACACCACAGGCGGCCCTTCGCCATGCACCTCGTAGTACATTTTGATGCCGTGAACCTCCGCGTAATCGCCGAAGGCTGGCAAGGAAAGCAGCAGAACCGTCAGCACAGATGCCCGCATGCACAGAGTGTAACTTACTGCATTTGTTTTAAATAGCCGATAATCTCGTTGCGCTCCATGCCGTTTTCAAGATGAAAGGCCATATCGGCATCGGGCACCAGCTTGTCCGGACCCGCCAGCCACTGATCCAGGGACTCCGCGCTCCAGGTGATGTGCGAGTTCTTCAGCGCATCTGAATAATTAAACGACGCGACCGAACCCGCCACCCGGCCGTAGACCCCACGCAGACGCGGACCCTCCTTATCGCGGTCGAGCGAGTGGCAGCCCGCACAACGCCTCTCAAAGAGGTCCTTCCCGGCGCCCGTATCGGTCCGTGCGGTAACTACCAGGATGCCGAACGCGGCACTTAAGACGATAATGAGTCGATTCACCGGTCTCAACTCCCCGCCTCCAGCGGCGCGTCCACCACCGCCAGGCTGTGTTTGCGCGCCACATATTCCACGTTCGCGAGACCCAGTACGCTCCGCAACCGCTCGGCGGGCACCTTCATCGGACCGGCCGCCGGCGCGCTTCCGGGCGCGGGTTGCGGAAACGCCGTGGACATGGCCGTATGGAAAGTGACGTTGCCTTCCACCTTTTGCATCACCTGGTGGATATGGCCGTTCAAGACCGTGACGGAGCCGAAGCGTTTCAAAAAGCCGAGCGCCTGCGCGCTGTCTTCGGTCCCCCAACCCCATTCCGGATAGACCGCCCAAAGCGGAATGTGCGCGAAGACTACCACCGGAGTGCTGCTGGAGCGTGCCTTCAGGTCCGCTTCCAGCCAAGTGAGTTGATCTTGCCCCAGTTTGCCGAGGTGTTCCATGCCCACCACGTTTACCAGCCCGACGAAATGGACGCCTTTCTGATCGAAGCTGTACCACCCACTGCCTTCGGTACCCTTACCATAGCGTTCCAGATATTGCTTGCCGTCATCCGCCGACGTGTCATGCTCGCCGGGTACATAGAAAACCTGCGTCGTCCGGGCGGATTTCAGCACCTGGGCGAGTGTGTCGAATTCCGCCGGTTTGGACATGTGGGTGAGGTCGCCCGTATGAATGATGAACTCGGGCGTGCGCGGCAGCGCATTAATCTTGTCGACGGTGGCCTGCAGCGTGCCCACCACGTCCGGATTGGCCGGCTTGTTGAATCCGATATGGCTGTCGCTGATCTGGACAAAGGTCATCTCACCCTTGGCCTCGCTCGGACGCGCCGGTTTGCCGAAAGCGCGCGAGCTGAGAACGCCGCTGCCGATCGTCCAGACTACGCCCGTTCCAGCCCAGGCCATGCATTCCAGGAATCCCCGGCGGTTGATTCCATCGTCGTTGTGGTCGTGAAGAATGATTTTTGACATTTCTTGCCCTCCACTCGCCTGTACCGCCGGGGCCTCGCACTTATTCCTCATCCCGCGGTTTTCAAATGTAAATTCGCCCGGGGAATAAATCCCCCGTACCGCAGGTATGGGGAAATATGAGGAAGAAACTGCTGAGAAGAATGTCACTGGCCACGCTGACCGGCGGTGCGTTGCTCGCGGGTGCTTCGGCCTTCGTGCATCCATTTGGCGCGGTGAGGACATCTTCGGCGGGGCAGTTACTGGCGGGCGCCGATGCCGATCCCGAGGTGGTCCGCATCCTGGAGAAATCCTGCCAGAATTGTCACTCCGAGCGCACCGGATGGCCCTGGTATAGCTACGTGGCTCCTATGTCGTGGATGATTGAGAACGACGTCCAGCGAGGGCGCAGCCATTTGAACCTGTCCCGCTGGGACGAGTATGACGCACAGAAACAACATGAGCTGCTGGCCGAGCTCGCGGCCGTGGTCCGGAACCGCAGAATGCCGCTGCCGCGGTACCTTCTGTTGCATCCCGGCGCCAAACCGTCCCCAGTCGAATTCGACCGGATCTATCAATGGACGCGGACCGAACGGCGGCGGCTGACATCACTAGCTTCTCGCTAGCATCCGCGGCAGCGCGTTGTACCATATAGTCACAGATGCAACAGCCTCCAGGCGGAGCGCCCAAGCTGTCCTTATTCGAAAAAACGATGCTTCCCCATTTGGATGCAGCTTATAACCTGGCGCGTTGGATAACCCGCAACGAGGACGACGCGCAAGATGTCGTGCAAGAGGCCTACCTGCGCGCCCTGCGCTTTTTCGACGGCTTCCGCGGCGGAGATGGACGCGCCTGGCTGCTGGCCGTCGTCCGCAATACCGCGCTGACCCTGTTGCGCCGCGAGAGCACTATGGCCCGCGTTTCTTTCGATGAGGAGACGCACGGCCGCGGCCCGGCGGACGCGACCGTCGAAACCCAGTTAGTGGAGGGCGCGAAGTTAGCCGGGCTACAGGATTGCCTGCGGTCACTTCCCCCGGAGTTTCGCGAAGTCGTCGTGATGCGAGAGATGGAGGAGATGTCGTATCGCGATATCGCGGAAGCCGCCGGCGCACCCATCGGCACGGTGATGTCCCGGCTCTCGCGTGCACGCCAGCGGTTGCAGGATTGCATGGCCGCGCGGCTGAAGGATGCTTCCAAGTGACTTGCGAGACAGCCATACGTCTGCTGGAGCCGTTCCTGGACGATGAATTGGAGGCGTCCCAAAAGGCGGACGTCGCCGCGCACCTGGCGACTTGCCGCTCCTGCGCCGTGGTCTACGCGCCCCTTCTGGAGCTGCGCCAGGGCATTCGATCCCACGCGCCTTACTACCGCGCACCGGACAGTTTGCGGGATCGCGTGCGCGCGTCCGTGGGCCAGGCGGAACGCCGCCCCGCAACTTCGTGGCGCGCCATCGCCATCGCGGCCGCGATTCTGCTGGCGATTTCGGCGGCATTCAATATCGCCCTGATGAAGTCCCGCACCGCCGGCGGCGATGTGATCGCCGGCAACATCCTCGCGAGCCACATTCGTTCCTTGATGGGAACGCACTTACTGGACGTGCCTTCGACGGACCAGCACACGGTGAAGCCATGGTTCAACGGCAAGCTGGACTTCTCGCCGGATGTGAGAGACTTCGCCGCGCAAGGCTATCCGCTGATAGGCGGACGCATGGATTACATCGACGGTCATCCGGCGGCGGCACTGGTGTTCCAACGCCGGAAGCATATCGTCAACGTGTTCACCTGGCCCTCGAATGCCCCGGAAGGCGACGCCGGGTTAAGCCGCAACGGCTACCAGATCGTGCATTGGAGCCGCGGCGGAATGACATATTGGGCCGTCTCCGATTTGAACTCCGGCGAACTGAGTCAATTCGCGGCTCTGTACCGGCACTGACCGGCGCACCCGTTCGGCCTGGGAATCGCGGCCGTGAGCCGCGAAAAACAGCTATTCAGGCCTTAAATAATTGCAACCGCCGATGCCTCCTTTATCATTAGATAACGGCCACAACTATGGGCATCAATATCGGTCTGGATATCGGCTCGATCAGTTTGAAGCTGGCGGCCCTGGGCCGTCCGGGGGACCGCGGGATTCTGGAGACGCTGTGCGCCGGCGCCCGCCCCTTCCGCATGGCCGCGACCGAGCCGCCGCTGGCGCTTTCGGATTACCGCCGCATCGCGGGCAGCCCGATTCAATCCACCTACGACCTGCTGCAGGAATTCTACGAGGTGGTGCCCGAGGCGCGCGTCGAAGGCATCCGGGTGACCGGTTCCGGCAGCCGCACCATCGCCAAAATCCTGGGACTATACTTCGAAAACGAATTCAAGGCCATCGCCCGTATGATTGCGGAATTCTATCCGCAGGCGCGCACCGTTTTCGAAATCGGCGGAGAAAGCTCGAAATACATCCGGCTGGATAAGCAGACCATTCTGGACTACGATCGCAGCGGCGAGTGCGCGGCGGGCACCGGATCGTTCCTGGATCAGCAGGCGCTCCGCATGCGGTATTCGGTGGAAGAAGTCGGCGGCCTGGTGGCGCATGCCGGTTGCGCGGCGCGGATCGCCGGGCGCTGCTCGGTGTTCGCCAAGAGCGACATGATCCACGCCCAGCAGAAGGGCCATGCGCCCGCTGAGATCCTGCGCGGCCTCTGCGACGCGGTCGCTCGCAATTTCAAAAGCAGCGTAGTGAAAGGCCGGCCCGTGGAGACGCCCGTCGCGCTGGTGGGCGCGGTCTCCCAGAATACGGGCGTCACCGCCGCTCTGCGGGAAACCTTTGGGCTCTCCGAAGACCAGTTGTTCGTGCCGCCGCATTACGCCTGGTGCGGCGCGATCGGCGCGGCCATGCTGGAAGCCGAGGAGCCCCGCAAGCGTTCCCTGCGCGATATCCATCGCCTGAATCAGCACGAAGGCGAGGAGCGGGTGGAAGATACCACGCCGCTCTCCATGGAAAACGTCGTGCTGCTGCGCGACCGCGTGGGGGCCTACCTGCCGCCGCCCGGCGATGGTCCCATTCCGGCCTATCTGGGCATCGACGTCGGATCGGTATCCACGAACGTAGTGGCGATCGACGAAACCGGCGCGGTGATCCACGATATCTACTTGCGCACCGCCGGCCGGCCCATCGAGGCTGTCCAGCAGGGATTCGCCGAACTGGACGGATTGTGGGGCCGGCGGCTGGAAATTCGCGGCGTAGGCACCACCGGATCGGGCCGCGAGCTGATTGCGGAATTCGCCGGCGCGGACGTGGTGAACGATGAAATCACCGCGCATAAAACAGGCGCGCTGCACGTCAGCCAAACCCGCGGCGGCGAGCCTGTCGACACCATCTTCGAGATCGGCGGCCAGGATTCCAAATTCATCTCGATCGAGCACGGCGTGGTAGTGGATTTCGCCATGAACGAAGCTTGCGCGGCCGGCACCGGATCGTTCCTCGAAGAACAGGCCGAGAAGTTGGGCATCTCCATCAAGGGTGAATTCGCGCGCCTGGCGCTGGCGGCGCCCTGGCCCACGCGCCTGGGCGAGCGCTGCACCGTGTTCATGGAGCGCGATGTCACGGGCTGGCTGCACAAAGGCGAGCCGGTTCCCAATCTTGTGGCGGGCCTGGCTTACTCCATCGCGCTGAACTATTTGAATCGCGTGGTGCGCGGCCGCCACATCGGCAAGACGATCTACTTCCAGGGCGGCACCGCTTATAACGACGCCGTGGCCGCGGCCTTCGCCGGGCTCCTGGGCAAACGCATTACGGTGCCGCCGTACAACGGGGTGATGGGCGCCATCGGCATGGCGCTGATCGCGCGGCAGTGGCACGCGGCCACTAACGGTCGCAGCCGCTTCCGCGGATACCATTTGGATCGCCTCGATCTGCGCTCCCGCGATTTTGTCTGCCGCGCCTGCTCGAATCTGTGCGACATCAAGGAATTTACCATCGAAGGACAAAAGAGTTACTGGGGCGATAAGTGCTCCGATAAGTTCCGCAAGCCCTCCGCGACCGGACGGCAGCCGGTGATCGACGACCTGTTCGCCTGCCGCGAGAAAATTGTGGAAGATACGGCCGCGGCCGCTCCCAAGCCGGCCCAAGATGCGCTGCGCATCGGCATCCCGCGCGCCATGTCCACCTTCGACCGCTACCCGTTCTGGCAGCGCTATTTCGCGGAGTTAGGCATGCGCACGGAGCTTTCCCCCGTCACCGATCCGCGCATCGCGGCGGCCGGCGTCGAGATGGCCGTGGCGCAGCCCTGCTATCCCGTGCAGGTTGCGCATGGGCATGTGCGCGCGCTGGCGGAAACGGGAGTCGATTACATCCTGGTGCCCAACATCGCCGACGCCGAGGCGGACGACAACAACTCCTGTCCGGCGCACTATTGCCCGTGGAACCAGACCCTCCCTTACATCCTGCGCGTGGCGCCCGGCCTGGAAAAGTTTCAAAGCAAATTCCTGGTGCCCACCCTGCATTTTCAGTTAGGACCCGCGCAGGTGAAGAGCGCGCTGGCCGAATGCATGAAGCCGCTGGGCGTGGGCCGGCGCACCAGCGATCGCGCCGTAGATGCCGCCTACGCCGTACAACGCGAGTTTCAGGAACGTCTGCTGGCCCTGGGGCGGCGTGCACTCGAAGTGTTGGAACAGACCGGCGAGCCGGGCCTGGTGTTGGCCGGCCGCGGCTACAACATCTACGACCGCGGCATCAATTGCGATATACCGCGCAAGCTGCGGCATCGCTACGGCGCCAACGTGATCCCGCTCGATTTCCTGGTGACCGGCCGCGAGCCGATGGCCGGCCTGCACGAAAACATGTACTGGGCATCCGGGCGCAAGATTCTGGAAGCCGCGCGGGTGGCGGGTTCGCGCGCCAACCTGCACCTGATCTACCTGTCGAATTTCAAGTGCGGTCCGGATTCCTACATCAAGCACTTCGCGCGCGACGCCGCGGGCGCGCCGCTGCTGGTCCTGCAATTCGACGGGCACGGTAACGATGCCGGATATATGACGCGCTGCGAGGCGTATCTCGATAGTAAGGGGATTCTGCGATGTTACAAGCCGGCGCCACAGCCAATGACACTGTCGGCAGCAGTCAACTGATCCAATTGGCGGAGGGAGGGCCTGCTCCGGGAGCCGCGGTCTCGCTCTCCGGCAAGAAGATCCACATCCCGCCCATGGCATACGGCAGCGCCAAAGCTTTCGCCGCCGCCTTTCGCGCGGTCGGCCTGGAAGCCGAGCCCACACCGCCTTCCGACCACCGCACCCGTGAATTAGGCGCGCATTACACTTCCGGCGACGAGTGCTATCCGGCCAAGGTCACCGTCGGCGATTTCATGAAAGTTTTGGAGGTGCCGGGAAACGATCCCGCGCGCACGGTCTTCTTCATGCCCACCGCGCAAGGGCCCTGCCGGTTCGGACAATACTCGCCGTACCTGCGCCACGTGTTGGATTCGAGCGGCTACCGCGACACCCAGGTACTGGCCCCCTCCAGCAACAATGGTTATGGCGGGTTGGGAGACATGGCGCGCCCCTTCATGCGCACCGGATGGCGCGCCCTGCTGGCCGCCGATATCCTGCAAAAGCTGCTGCTGCAGTACCGGCCCCACGAGCTCGAATCCGGTCTGGCCGAACGCACCTACGAAGCCTGCCTGGACGACGTTTGCCGCACGGTGGAATCCACTCCGGTGAAGCCCGCGGTGCAGCTTGCCGCCATCCGGGATTCCTTGCTGCGCGCGCGCGACCGCTTCCGCGCCATCCCCGGACGCCGCGACCGCTCGACCCCGCTGATTGGCATCGTGGGCGAAATCTTTTGCCGCCTGAACACCTTTTCGAACGAAAACCTGATCCGCCGCCTGGAAGAGTATCGCGCCGAAGCGTGGCTCTCCGACATCGTCGAGTGGATCTGGTACACCAACTCGGAGCACTTTCGGAAGCTCAAACTGACGGGCCGCTTGTGGACGGCCGAGGCGCTCGAAGCGTGGGTCCGCAACCGCGTCCAAAAGCGCGACGAGCACGTCCTGCTGGAACCGTTCCGGCAGGATTTCATCGGCTACGAAGAGCCGGACATCTACGAAATCCTGGAGTGCGCGCGCCCCTACCTGCCGCGCGAAGGCGCCTTCGGCGAGATGGTGCTGAACGTGGGCAAGGTGGTCTATCTGGCGCGCAAGGGCGCCGACGGTATCATCGACATCAGCCCGTTCACCTGCATGAACGGCATTGTGTGCGAGGCCATCTATCCGAAGCTGAGCCGCGACCTGGGCGGCATTCCCATTCGCAATTTCTATTTCGATGGGACGCAGTCCGACCTCGATCGGGATTTGGGCGTGTATCTGGAGCTGGCGCGGGGATATCAGAAGCGCAAGGCACACCCACGCACCTGGCCGAAGTGGCCCAAAGAGTAGCGTGGAGCAGGGTTGTACCCGAAGCCCGTGGCGCACGCTTCAGCGTGCCGGCGGGACTTTTAAGTCCCGCTCCGGCGAACTAAACTTCTCTGATGCCGGCCTCTCAGGTCGGCTTCTTGATCGTCAATAAACTCGCCCAAGATTTGCCCGCCCTCGAGGTAGTCCAGTAGCGCTTGAAAGGGGACGCGCGTTCCGCGGAAGACCGGGGCTCCGCCGAGAACATCGGGGTCCCTCACAATAACTTCGTCGTCACGATTCACGGTGTCTGCCAGTGGGCCAGTTGCCCTCGAGCCATCCGGATTCTTCGAGTCTTCCCGCCGGAAGTATCCTAAAGAATAACCCCAAACTCACATGACCGAAGTCGCCCGCATCCTCGACCAGATCCACCGCTCCTACGAAGGTCCCGCCTGGCACGGTCCGGCCCTGCGCGAAATCCTCGACGGCGTAAGCTGGCAAACCGCTGCCGCACGCCCCATCCCGGAAGCCCACACCATCTGGGAACTGGTCCTGCACATCACCGTCTGGATCTCCGTCCCCACCCGGCGCATCGAAGGCGCTGAGATTCCCACCCTCGCTCCCGATCGGGACTGGCCGGCGCCGCCTGTACCCGGCGAAGCCGCCTGGCAAGAGGCGCTCGACCATCTCGTCCAGGCGCAGCGCGGCCTGGAATCCGCCGTCCGCGGCCTGACCGACGATCGCCTTCGCGACAAGGTTCTCGGCCACGTACCCTATTCCATTTACACCATGCTCCACGGCGTCGCCCAGCACAATCTCTATCACGCGGGCCAAATCGCGCTGCTCAAGAAGGCGGCGGCGCGATGATCGGCTTCGGCCAATTCGCGCACGGCCAGCCGCTGGTGCTGATCGCCGGACCTTGCGTCATCGAAAGCGAGGAGCACGTGCAGCGCATGGCGCGCGCCATAGGCGAAATCGCCGGGCCGTTCGTTTTCAAGGCCTCTTTCGACAAAGCCAATCGCACCAGCTTGAGCGGCTATCGGGGGCCCGGCCTGCGCGAGGGCCTGCGCATCCTGGCAGAGGTCAAGCGCGCGGGCTATCCGATCCTGACCGATATCCACGAGCCGGCCCAGGCCGCGCCCGTCGCGGAAGTCGCCGATATCCTCCAAATCCCGGCGTTCCTCTGCCGCCAGACGGACCTGCTGCTCGAAGCCGGACGTACCGGCCGCATTGTGAACATCAAAAAGGGCCAGTTCGTGGCGCCCCAGGATATCGCCCGCGCCGCCGAAAAGGTCGCCTCCACCGGCAACACGCAGGTGCTTCTGACCGAGCGCGGCTCCTGTTTCGGCTACAACAACCTGGTGGTGGATATGCGCGGTCTGAAGATCATGCACGACCTGGGTTGGCCCGTGATTTTCGATGCCACACACAGCGTGCAATTGCCCAGCGGCGGGGGCGCGGCGTCCGGCGGTCAGCCGCAGTTCATCGAGCCCCTGTCGCGCGCGGCCGTCGCCGTGGGTATCGACGGATTGTTCGTCGAAGTCCACGATGCCCCGGAGCGAGCCTTATCCGACGGCGCCAACGCCCTGCGGCTGGATCTGCTGCCGGAACTCTGGCGGCGGCTGCGGGCGCTGGATGCGTTGGTGAAATCCGGCTTCGCCCGCCCTTAGCCGCCAGCCGTTATTCGAGCTTCAGCACAAAGACCGTGCCGTCCCCAACGTGGCCCCCGCCTCCGGTCGTCCCGTAGAGTGTTCCGTTCTCGCGATATAGCAGCGGCGCTTGCGGTCCCACGCCGTTCGGCGGGGCGAAGTCGTATAGCACGTGTTCGGTCCACGAGCCGCCTGGCGCGGCCGGAGGCGTCAGGGAGAAAACCGTTCCGCAACTGCAGTTCTCGTCGTTTCCGCCGCCGGCGGTGGTGCCATACAGCACGCCGCCCTTGCCTGCTACCAGGCCACCCTTGGGGAAAGACCCATCCACAAAGTCCCCGCGGAAATCGTACAGAACTTCGAGCACCCATTGCCCGCCCGGCGATGCGGGTGGCTCCAGGGCGAACGCGGTACCCTGATCCATGTGGCCGGATGTCGTTCCATAAAGGACGTCCCCCGCGCCTAGCAGCAATCCGTTCGGATAGGCCCCGTCATTCGCGTCCGTGAAACTGTAGATGACAGTATGGGTCCAGGCGCCGCCGGGCGATGGCGGTGGGGTCAACGAAAACGCCGTGCCATAATTCCGCGTTCCGCCATTGCGAGTGGTGCCGTAAATCTCGCCGCTGCCCGGGTCGATCGCCAGGGCCTGCGTGGGAGTCGATCCGTCTGCGCCGCCAGCGAACGTGTAGAGAAGCTTCTTGCTCCACCGGCCGCCGGACGCACTGGGCGGAATCATTGCGAACACGGTGCCCGCATTGGCGCTTCCGCCGGTGGATGTCGCGCCGTAGAGTTCGCCCTGGCTGCCCATCGCCAGAGTCGCGGTGGGATGGCTGCCATCGGCGCCGCCCGCGAAGTTATGCAGCACGGTCTTTTGCCACGGTCCGCCGGCGGCAGGAGGTGTCAGTGAAAACACCGTGCCGCGATTGGAGGCTCCGCCATCCTCCGTGGTTCCATACAGTACGCCACCGCTGCCGACGGTCAGCCCACCCGCCGGAAACCAGCCGTTGACTCCCCCGGAGAAGGCGTATATTGTGTTTCCGGTCCAGGCGCCGCCGGGAGACGCGGGAGGAGTCAGCGAGAAGACCGTCCCACACCCATTCGTGCAGGCGGTGGAACCGCCGCCGCCCGCGGTTGTGCCGTAAAAGATCCCGCCGGATTCGACCAGCGCGCCCGCCGGAGTGTTGCCGTTGACCCCATTAAAGCTGACGAGCGTCTCAAATTCCGGCGTTTGCGCCGCCGCCGGAATTACGATTGCCACGCACGCCAACACCAGCGTCCCGATTCGAATCTTCACAAAATACCCTCCTTCTTTTGCCTGCTGTACATCATGGCATCCTTTTATCCATCTGCACACTTGACCAGTACTAACCGTCATACAATGGAGGAGACAGGAGATCTCTCTATGCGCCGTAATCGCCAGGCCAGAGGCTTTTCGCTCATCGAGCTGCTGATCGTCATTGCGATCATTCTGATTATCGTCACGGTGGCTTTGCCCAAGTTGAACAAGGCCCGCATGTATGCCCAGGAGACGGCGGCCCTCAAGGCGATCCAGACGCTCAACACCGCGCAAGTCCAATACAATTCGCAATTTGGGCGGTTTGCCCAATCGCTGACCGAATTGGGACCGCCGGCCAGCGGCACGGACAACGCCTCGGCGGCAAACCTGATCTCTGGCGATATGGCGGCGGGCGAAAAGCAGGGCTATAAATTCACCATGGCCGGCACGCCCACGGGCTACACGATTTCCGCAGTGCCTTTGGCTTTCGGTTCCACGGGTTCGCGTACCTTCTACTCGGATCAATCGCTGGTCATTCGCGAGAACTACGGCCAGGAGCCAGCCACGGCCAACAGCAAAGAGGTCGGGTCGGCTGCGGCAAAGGCCGGCGATACGACAAAGTAGCCCGGCCCGCGGCATAAAGCCGGGGTGCGGCGCATCTTGACAGGCCCGTCGGTCAACCCGTGCTACCGTGAAACTTACGCATGCACATCCTATTCATAGGAGACATCTTCGCCTCGCCGGGCCGCCAGATCGTAGCCGATCATCTGCAGGACATCAAGGAGACCAACCACATCGACTTGGCCATCGCCAATGCCGAAAATGCCGCCGGCGGTTTCGGCATTACGCCGTCGATCGCCGAAGAGCTCTTTTCGCTGGGCCTGGATGTGCTCACCTCCGGCAATCATATCTGGGACAAAAAGGAGATCTTCGATTACCTGCCGCGCCAGCCGAAGCTCCTGCGGCCCGCAAACTACGCCGGCGAAACACCCGGCGCCGGTCTCATTGTGGCCTGCAGCCGGCAGGGCATACCTTGCGCGGTGATGAATTTGCAAGGCCGCACGTACATGCCGGATACGGATTGTCCGTTTCGCAAAGCGGACCAGATTCTGGCCGGCCTCGACCCGTCCGTCAAAGTGCGATTTGTCGATTTTCATGCCGAAGTCACCAGCGAAAAGATGGCCATGGGCTGGTATCTCGACGGCCGGGTTTCCGCCCTGGTGGGCACGCACACGCACATTCCGACCGCGGATACGCGCATCCTGCCGGGAGGCTCCGCCTATCAGACCGACGTGGGCATGACGGGCTCGTACGACTCGGTGATCGGGGTAAAAAAAGAGCTGATCCTGCAGCGCTTCCTGACGGCCCTGCCGGTGCGCATGGAAGCCGCCAGGGGATTCCCGGAATTGCACTCGGTCATCCTCGAAGTGGACGAGAACACCGGCAAAGCCATCTCCATGCGCCGCCATACGGTGCGCGGAGATTAGCCGAACCTCCCCTTTAAATTGCGTTATTTTAGTTAAACGAGGAAAACGGAATCATGATGGCAGCGGACCACCGCGGAATGGGTCTGGAAGGCAAGAATGTGGCTGTGCTGGGCGTGGCCGACGAGTCCAGCCTGGCATGGGCGATCGCCAAGCGGTTCGCGGAGCACGGCGCGCACGTCTTTATCGGCTATCAGCAGAAATTCTTCAGCCGCGTGCGTCTTTTGCTGCTGAGCAACCCGGGCGTGCAGGGCGATCGCTGCGACGTGGAGAAGGACGAGGAACTTACCACCTTCTTCGCGCGCTTCCAGAACAACCCGCTCGATGTGCTGGTGCATGCCATCGCTTTCGCGCCCAACGAACTTTTTACCGAACCGGCGTCCAACTGCAGCGCCGACGCTTTCTGCAAGAGCCTGACTATATCCGCGCATTCGCTCTGCAAGGTCGCGCGATTCGCCAAGCCCAACCTGCGCGAATGGGGCAGTGTGATCACGCTGACCTACCAGGCTTCCGAGCGCGCCGAAGCTTCTTACGGCCTGATGGGCGTCTCCAAGTCCGCTCTCGAGAGCGCCGTGCGTTACCTGGCGTTAGAGCTCGGCACGCAGAAGATCCGCGTGAATGCGCTTTCGCCCGGGCCGATCGAGACCGTAGCCGCCACCGGGATCATGGGCGCGTTTTTGCGCAATCCCGAAGCGCTCGAACGGCAGCGCGCGCGGGCTTTCCAGGAAGCCATCGAGACAGCCCGCGCCGAGAACCATCCGGACCCCTTGGCTGTCGCCAGCGCCGCCTGGAAGCATTTCCAGGATCTTTGCGCCAAACGCTGCGCCATAGAAGAAACCGTCTCCAAGGAAGACGTTGCGGATTCCGCGCTCTTTCTGGGCAGCGACTATTCGCGCAAAATCACCGGGCAGATCATTCACATCGACTGCGGCCTTTCGACCGCCAACGCCGTCTGAAGCCAGCCATCCAGATCGTTCCGTTCCGCCTGCGCCACCTGCCGCGCGTGCTGCGCATTGAACGCGCCAGCTTCGGCGCCGAGGCTTGGCCTCGCCGGTACTTTCTCGAGCTATATGGCGAATGCCGCGACTTCTTTGCGGTGGCCAAGGTGCGCGGGCGCATCGCCGGATATGCGGTGGCTTGCGCGGAGAAGCGCAACTCGGAAATTGCGTCGCTCGCCGTCCATCCGGATTATCGCCGGCAGGGTGTGGCGGACGCGCTGATGCGGCATTTGCTGCGCGACCTGCGCGCGGCCGGTGCCAGGCGCGTGGAATTAATGGTGCGCACCGGCAATACGGCGGGCGCGCAATTATACCGGTCATTCGGTTTCCGGCGCGTCCGTGTGGAACCCGGCTACTACGAAGACGGCGGCGATGGCGTCCTGATGGCGAGGGCGATACAATAAAACCTGATGGCCGACAAGGATCATTTCGAACTATTGATGCGCGACGTCAACGCCTGGAACCAGTGGCGTGAAGAGAATCCCAAGGAGAAGCCGGATCTATCTTTCGCCGTGATGCGCGGCGCGGACCTGATGCTCGCCGATCTGTCCGGCGCTGTGCTGTGCGAGGCCGACCTGGTGCTCGCCAACTTGCGCGGCGCGGATTTGCGGCACGCCGACCTGCACGGCGCGAATCTGGTGGGAGCGCGGCTGATGGGAGTAGATCTGGCGCACGCGAACATCTGCGGCGCGGACCTGTCTACGGCGGAGGATCTTACCGAGGAGCAACTGCGGCACACGCGCGGCGATGCCCAGACCAAGCTTCCGGACGATGTGCATGCACCGGAAGGCTGGCCGAAAAAGGGCCGCTCCGCCGCGCGGTAGAGGCCCTTCTCCATAGGGTTGGGCGGCTATCCGGCCAGACCCTAGAACACGTACTCAATCTGCATGTACGGATAGGTATAGGCGACGCCCTGAGTGGTCTTCTTCAGGAATTCCGCCGGGATCACGTGGCCTACGCCGAAATCCACCTGCGTCTGCCGCGTCGGCGTGTAGATGGCTTGAATATCCAACTCTTCGGCCACGTGGGTACCATCCACGCCAGTGGGGCTCTGTGCGATGACCGATCCACGCGTCGGATACAAAGCGTCGTGCGCATTGGCCAGCCATAAATCGTGGAAGCTGGTCGCGGCCGTCCACTTGCGGGCGACGTGCCAATCCTGCCCAAACCGGAAGTCTTGAATGTTCCGCCAGCCGAACTGGTCCGCCAAACCCAGCTTGTCATGTGTGCTGGGATAGATCGGATCGAACGTGTTATCGTATCCCGCCTTGTCGTTGGGACTGCCCGAGCCGTAATCGTATTCGAAGAACAGGCGCGGCCGCAGCGGCGCGTCGCGGAGAGAGTAGCCGAGCACCCAGTGGCCCATCCATGCGCGGATTTTGTCCACCGCCAGCGTGCCGAGCTGGTAAGCCATCTCGGTGCGGTAGTCGAAGTTTTTAGGCAGTGCGCCTACCCAACGGAAGCCCGTGGTCCACTCGTCCAGATGGCCGGCCTTGAGACCTTGCAGGTTGAAGCTGGGCCGCAGATTCCAGAACTCGTAAACGTCGAAGGTGGCATGCGGAATAAAGTCCTTGGCCGTGGCGTACAAGCCATACAGGTCGTTCCCGGCAAGCGAGTGATCGATCACCCCCTGCCGCATAATCACGACCGAGGTGGCAAAAGCATCCACCCGGAACCGGCCCTGCTGGTAGGCGGCGCGGAAGCCATCAAAGCTGCGCGATACGTTTGTCCACCAGGAATCGCCGATCAGCCGGTTGTTGCCATAGGTCATATCGAAGCGGCCGCCCTGCAAGCTGAAGCCGTTTCCTTCCGTGGGACCGAACTGGATGTAGGCCTGCCGGGGCTGAAGGGTATCCTGGTAAGGCGGTAAAGCCGGAGTGATGCCAAAGACTCGCGCGTCCTGCATCTCGATATAGAATTTGACCCAGTTCGTAGGCTTGATTTCCATGCCTAGCCGGATGCGCTGCAGGTCGTCGTCGTTGGTGGACTTGTGCTTGAAACTTCCGCCACTATAACCCTCGAAGCGTTCACGGAACTCGCCCGAGAATCGGAGCCATTTGGGCAGCAGCTGGTTGAACTTCTCGGAAAGCGAGGGGGACGGGTTCGTCCCTTTCCAGATTCCAGTCAACCTCGGGTACACCAAAGGAACTGTGGATATAGGACTGGGCGGTTCACCGGATTGGTCTACGGCGTAGCCGCCACCGGCCGATTGCACATCGGGCTTAGTCGCCGCGGGGTTGCCCGCCGCAGCCGCTTGCTGCGCGTAAGCCCCCGTTGCCAGTGCGCCAAGCACCGCCAGAACCGCCAGCATCCTGGTTCCGGCCGTCACAGAATTCCGCATTGCACTTTCCTCCATGGTTTCTCTTAAATTCGGTCCAGAGCCTGTCCGCGCGGCCAAGCGAACATACCATTTACAATCTGAATACTTGACTGAATGGCAAATTAGCTCCGGCAGCGAGCGAGGCGCACGGCCTCTCTAACCTCTCTTATCGGTAAATCGGTAAATATCTGTAATTCACCGAGTTCTTCTCTCGGCCTATTTCAGATAGAATTACTCAACTAGGCACACCTTGTCAAGCTTTATCTAGCGATTCGATAGAAATTTTTCTACTAGAGACACCGCTTTTGTACTGGGGGCCTGGTACTATCCTAAAAGTAATCGTCAGGGTGGGTGCAATCCCTTTTAATTCATCGGATTAGGGTTTGATTGGAGAAGCCGGCAAAGCACCCTGCTCGGCCTGGCCGTCAGGCCTCCGGCAGCACTACGGTGAACCTGGAGCCTTTATTCAACTGACTATCCACAGAAACAGATCCCGCCATCTGCTCGATGACGTGCTTGACGATCGACAGCCCCAACCCCGTGCCCCCTACCTCGCGCGATCGCGCTTTATCTACTCTATAGAAACGCTCGAAGATTCGCGGGAGATCCTCGGAAGGGATCCCGATGCCGCTATCGGCAATGCTCACGGCCACCTTTCCGCCCGGCAGACGGCTGGCCTCCACCCAGACTTCCCCGCCCCCCCGGTTGAACTTCACCGCGTTGTCCAGGAGGTTGACAAATGCCTGCTCCAGCTTGATTTTGTTGCCCATTACCTGCAGATCCTCGACGGTGCCCCAGCCGAGGTGTACCTTCCGCATGGCCGCCTCGGATTCCACCGTCCGCATGGCCGCCTCCAGCGTAGCCAGCACCGAGAGTTTGCCGGGGGCCAAGGGCGGGCGTCCGGATTCCAGTTCCGACAACGTCAGCAGGTCCGAAGCGATATTGTTCAGCCGGATGGCATGCGATTGAATGATCTCCACAAACCGGAGCCGGTTGTCGGGATCGTCCAGCGCGCCGTCGAGTAGCGTTTCCGCATAGCCGCGGATGGCTGTGAGCGGGGTGCGCAACTCGTGCGATACATTGGCCACGAAGTCCTTGCGCACACGCTCCAGCCGCTCCAGATCTGTAATGTCGTGCAGAATGGCCATGGCGCCGCTGCTGGATGCGCCGGCCAGTGGGGCCGCCTGCACTTCGAAAGAGCGGCCATCCGCGCCGGTCAAATGCATGCGCCGCTTCAACGACTCGCCCGAGGCCACCACCGTGCGCAGCATTTCGAGGAAATCCGGATCCCGCACCAGGCGCAGCACCGGTAAACCTGCGGGAACCGGACCCTGGCCGCCGAACGCGCCGGCAAATGCGGCGTTGCAAAATGTCACGCGCAGCTCTTTGTCCACCGCGAGCACGCCTTCCACCATGCCGGTCAGGATGGCATCCCGGCGCGCGCCCTCCAACCGCACCTTGTCCACCAGTTCGTTGACTTGTGCCGCTACCCGGCCCAACGCCTCGGCCAGGCTGCCCACCTCGTCCGCCGATTCCGGCTGTGGGGGCGGCATCGATCCGGTGACCAGCCCCTCGACGAAGATCCGCAGCCGTCCAATGCGCCCCCGCAGACGACGCGAGAAAAGGAATGCATAGCCAAAGCCGGCCGCGGCCGTAGCGGCAGTCGCCAGAACCATGCGCCAACGCAATGCCGGCGCGGCGGCCAGATCCAGGTCCCAGATCGAGATGTTGAGGAGCGCCAGTTCGATCGCCGCCAGCAGCAGCACACCCCACAGAAGTTTTTGAAATAGCGACGTCCGCATGCGAAACGTTTACAATCGTAGCAGTGCACTCAGCCGAAACCCAAGAGCCGTACGAAATCGTGCGCGAGCGCCTCTCTCCCCACCTGCCGGCGTTGGCGGCCTGCAAGAATAGCGCCGAGCTTTGGGGACTGGATCTTTACCGCGCCCTGGAACCGGATATTCGCCGCGTCCTGGACACCCTGGAAACCGGCGACTTTACCGATCGGACGGCCGCCGCACCCGCTCGCCCGTCTTACCGTTTCGCCGCCTGGAACGTGGAGCGCGGCACCCAGTTTGAAGGACAAGTGGAGGCCCTGCGCAGGCATCCGTCCTTGCGCGAGGCCGATGTTCTGCTGCTGACCGAAACCGATTCGGGGATGGCGCGATCCGGCAACCGCAATGTGGCGCGCGACCTGGCGCGGGCGCTGCGCATGCATTACGCCTTCGTGCCCTGCTATCTGAACCTGACCAAGGGCTCCGGCATCGAGCAGGATCTGCCCGGCGCGAACGACCTGGGCCTGCATGGCAACGCGCTGTTGAGCCGCTATCCGATCGCCAACCAGCGGCCCGTGTTTTTGGAAAACGGCGTGGACATTATGGCATCGCGCGAGAAACGGATTGGCCGGCAGGCGGCCCTGGCGGCCGACATTCTCTTTCCAAACGGTACAATGACGGCGGTCTCGGTACATCTGGACGCGCAATCGACGCAGCGCCACCGTTACCTGCAATTGCGCGGCGTGCTGGATGCCGTCAACTCCAGCTTCGGCGGGCGGCCGGTGGTGGTTGGCGGCGACTGGAATACCAGCACTTATAATTCATCCCGCGCTTTGCACGCCATCCTGGGATTCTGGCTGCGCGTCCTGATGGGTGTGGACAACGTGATCCGCAACCATTACCTGCACCCTTACCGGCGGTTCGAGCGCGATCTGTTCGGACTGCTGGAAGAGCGCGGCTTCGATTACCGGAAATGCAACCGGCTGGGGGAACATACGGTTTCCTACGATGTGGAGGATTTGCGCGCGACCAAAGCGCTGCGCGATTGGGTGCCTGGCTGGTGTTTCCATTTCATTCGCTGGGCTTTGCGCAACCACGGCGGCCGCTGCCCGGTGAAGCTGGATTGGTTTGCCACCCGCGGTGTGCGCTGCCGCAACCCGGCGGTGATTCACGACGTGCGGGAAGGCCGCGCCGTGCCCTTATCGGACCACGATGCCATCGTGGTCGACGTGGCGCTGGTTTAGCCGGCCCTTAAGCGCCGGCGGCGTGCGTCAGCGCCCGCTCGATTTTGCAGGGCTGCAGGCGGTACCCCAGCCCGAAAACCGTCTCGATATGCTGCCGGCTGTACGAACCCAGCTTCACCCGCAGGCGCCGCAGATGCACATCCATGGTGCGCGAATGAATCTCGGGTCCATATCCCCAAACGTTCAACATCAGCGCCTCGCGGGCCACGATCTCGCCGGCATTCCGTGCGAGCTGGGCCAGCAATCCAAATTCCATCTTCGTCAAGTGGACAAGGGCGCCATCGACAAAGGCGGCCTGCGTATGAAAATCCAATTCCAGGCGGGCATCCCGGTACCGGTCCATGCGATTCGACTCCATCTGAATGACTTCCATTGAGCGTCTCCCTTTCAAATCGGCCTGCTGGTCTAGCCCTGTTGCTGCTTTAGCCGCCGCACGGCAGCTTTCCTCAGTGCCCAACGGAAGCGTCGCCGCAAATTCAATCCAAAGTGGTACCGGTTGCGCATGGTATTCCTCTCCCGGCTATAGTGACGCGATTCCGGCGGCCGGCGCAATATATTCCTCATGTAATCGATATTCACAATTAAGTATTTGAATATATTGAAGATAGCTACTCACCTGTCCAGCTTGGCACAGCTCACCAAGGCAAAACGCCAAAACCTCCGGGTCTGGGCACGCTGCACGCCCGGCGCGCGTGCCAGCCTTCCACCGAAAATGCGGGTGTAATCCGCCTGTACAGCTAAGCAACTGTAATTGCTCGGGATATCCTGCGATCTGTACCGCAATCGCGGCCCGCGATGATAAACTCCAGAAAGGAGCAGGAGGGCGAAATCGACTTTCGTGGCACCCAAAGAATCTCCACAACGAGTCCGGTTCGGCACCTTCGAAGTTGACTTTCGCGCGGGCGAACTGCGGAAACAGGGCCGCAAGATCAAATTGCAGGACCGGCCATTCCAATTCCTGGCATTGCTGCTGGAGCGTCCCGGCCAGTTGGTCCCCCGCGAAGAACTCGTGCGGAGGCTATGGTCCGAGAATGCCCTCATCGATGTCAACAACGGACTGAACACCGCGGCGAAGAAACTGCGCCAGGCTTTGGGAGACGACGCCGAAACGCCGCGATTTATCGAAACCCTGCCCCGCCGCGGTTATCGCTTCATCGCTCCGGTGCAGGAGGCGCCCGAGGCGCCCGCAGCCGCAGCCCAGGCCGTAACGGACCCAACCCCTAACATGGGCGATACTTTGGCGCCCCCCACTCTGCCCGCCGTCCACCCCGTATCCGATGCATCCGGACCGGCCCCAGCCCGTCCCGCGCGCCGTCGGGGAATCGCCCTAGCCGTTCTAGGCGTGATTGGCTTGACCGGCCTTCGGCTGCTATTTCTCCCACATGCTCCCAGCGTGCTTCGGACGGTCAGGCTGACCCATTCCGGACGCGTGGAGCCCTCCGCGGCAATCCTTACCGACGGACCCCGCATCTACTTTAGCGAGCGCTCCGGCGGCAAATGGTCCCTGGCCCAGATGTCGGTCGAAGGCGGTGCGCCATCGCGCATTGACACTCCACCCGGACTTCCCACGCTTTGCTCGATATCGCCCAACGGCACCGAGCTACTGGTAAACATCGCCGCCAGGAATGAGGAAGAGGCACCCATCTGGATCATCCCCACCGTGGCGGGATCCCCGCGCAGGCTGGGCAACATTCTGGCGCACTACGCCGCCTGGTCGCGCGATGGGCGCAGTATTATTTACGGGTTCGGGCCGGCGCTCTACCGTATCAACAACGACGGCACGGGATCCCGTAAGCTGGCCGATACTCCGGGGAAACCCTACTTCATCCACTGGTCGCCCGCCGGGCGGCCCGACTTGCTGCGGTTCACCCTGCTGAACACGGTCGCGTCGATTTGGGAATGTTCGCCCGATGGCTCCGGAGTTCGCCCCTACCGGCCGGCCTCAAGGCCATGGGCCGGCAGCGCGCGGTGGGAACTCGGCGCCGGCTGGACGCCGGACGGCGAGTATTACCTGGTGCAATCCGGGTACGACACCAGCGAGGCCTTCTGGGCCCTCCGCGAGACGCCAGACCTGATGCATCCGTTCGCGCGCCGCGTCTTCCAGATCTATACCACGCCCACTGGCCCGGGCGTTCTAATCCCCAGCGTGGACGGCAAGCGGCTGTACTTTGCGACTGGACAGGAAAGCCGCGAACTGGTCAGCTACGACGCTGCCCGCAAGCAGTTCCTGCCCTTCCTGTCGGGCGCCGCCGTGCGCGGAGTGACTTTCTCAAAGGACGGCCAGTGGGTCGCCTATGAAACGATTCCGGAGGCCACTCTCTGGCGCAGCCGCGCCGATGGCAGCGACCGCCTGCAACTGACCTCGCCGCCACTGCGGATTTCCGAACCGCAATGGTCGCCGGACGGGCAGCGCATCGCTTTTAGCGGCGGCCACGCGAATGGCGAATTGATTACCATTTACGTGGTGCCGGCCAACGGCGGATCGGTGGAAGCCGCGCCCACCGAGCCACGCGACTCCGGCAGCCCATCCTGGTCGGCCGACAGCCAGACATTGATGTACAGTTGTTGGGAACGCGGCCGCCGATTGGAAACGGTAGCCGTCTGCACGCTGGATTGGAGAACCCGCAAGGCCACGGTCCTGCCCGGATCGCAGGGACTCTTGCGGCCGGCCTGGTCGCCCGACGGCCGGTATGTTGCGGCGCTGCGGCTGACCGGTACGCAGATGGTCCTGTACGATATGAACTCGCACCAGTGGGTCGCCCTAGCCGACGGCGCCAACTATGGAATCCCTTTCTGGACGCGCGACAGCCGCTATTTCTATTTCCAGGAAGTGCTCGGCGATGCCAGCCAGCCAATATTCAGGGTGAATGTTGCCACGCGCGCGGTAGAGCGGATGATGAGTTCGCGGGAGATCCCCCAATCCGGTTTCAGCGGTTACACGCTGACCGGTTTGACTCCCGGCGGCGCACCGGTTGCCACCGTCCTGCGCAGCAACGGCGATCTGTACGCATTGGATGTCGATCTGCCGTAAGAAGGCAGGCCTAACCGGCCCGGAGGTCCGGACCGGTCAGGAGCGCCTTCACCTCGCGCAGGTTAGCGGTTAGCGTGGCCCTACGATGCGCCACGTGTTGGACTTGCTGATGTCGGCGGTGGATAAGAGCGTGGTGCCCTCGGCGCCGGTCATGAACCACACCTGGGCGATACCGGTCACGGGGTCCTGCCAGATCAAGTCCGGATGGCCGTCCTGATTGAAGTCGGCCACCGATGCCACCAGCCAGGTATTGTTCACGGTCAGATCCAGCGAACTGACCAGTACGTTGTTCTGCAGGTACCAGATCTGCACCGAGCCGTGCACCGGGTCCTGCCAGACCAGGTCGGGATTACCGTCGCCGTTGAAGTCGCCGGCGCCCACCACTATCCAGGGATTGCTGGCCGTCACGGCGGCCGTGCTGAGCACCGTGGCGCCCTGGAGCCCGCCGAGATAGTAGATCGTTACGCTGCCCGATCCATCCTGCACTACGAGATCGGGATAGCCGTCGCGGTTAAAGTCGGCTACGGCTGCAACGCGACCGGTGATGCCGGCGACGTTGGCGGTCCCCAGAACAGTGGTTCCTCCGGGCCCCAGGAAGGTGATCTGGGTGCCGCCGGAAGATTGCGTCACGATATCCGGATTGCCGTCGCCGTTGAAATCGCCTACCCCGACGATGGGCGCGGTGATGCTGAGCGGCACCGTTCCAATTAACGTGGTCCCCTGCGTCATTAGCCAAACCTGGCTAGAGCCGGCGGTCGGGCTTTGCCAGACGATATCCGGCCATCCGTCGGCGTTGAAATCGCTGGGTACGACGCGGGTAAAGCTCGCGGTTTCATTCCCTGCCAGGTTAGTGAACGACTGGTGCTGCGGGACAAAGCTGTACTCGGACTGGTAAGGGTTCACTACGTAGTTGCCGCCGGGCGGAACCACGAAGCTGTAACTTCCGGAAGCGGTGGTAGTGGTGGACATGTTCTGGCTGCCGGTCAGTAATACGGTGATATCGGCAAAACTTCCAGTCAGTCCGCTCAGTTGCCCGGAAATCGTCACGTCTCCGGGCGGCGTGACATTCAGGTTCACGGGCACGGCGAACGGGCTGTTACCCGCTGCGGCGGTGACCATCATGTTGCAGGTAAGGGCGCCCGGCAGCGGCACATTCGCCGTGACAATCGACACGCTAAGCGGCGTGGGCGTGCTGCCGGCGGACAATGGCGAAACTGTCATCCAAGGTGCGCAGGAGCCGGTCGTGAAGCTCAATGATGCGCCGTTGGTTCCGATGGTCGTGGTCTGCGACGGCGGCGCCGCGGTACCCAGGGCCCACGAGAAGTTGAGCGATGGCGGAGTCGCCGTAAGCAATATGGGGGCTACCGTAAGGTTGACCGTCACTGGCGGAGGGCTGGTAGCCCCGGTCGCGCTGATGGTGATCGTGCCGTCCGTGTATTTGTTCGGCGCCAGGCTTCCGATATTAGCGCTCACGGAAAGTGTTTGAGGCGTGTTCGCCGAGGTGGGCGAGACGGACAGCCAGCCTTCGGTGGAAGCAGCCTTGGCCGTAAAGCTTATTGGGCAACTGCTGGTCACGGTGACGGGCTGCGGCGGTGGATTTGCGCCGTCCTGTTGGCCGTTGAAGTTCAGGGTCAACGGACTCACTGTAAACGCGGCCTGAGATACGATCAGGGTCGCCGTCACGGTGACGGGGCTGTTGGAGCAGGAATTCGACGGGTTGCAGGCCAGCACAACTGACCCGGTATAGGTACCCGCAGTGAGAGCGCCGGCCACGCTGTTCACGATCGTCACCGTCTCGATTCCCGCCGTGGTGCCGCTCGACGGCGAAACCGTCAGCCAGGCACCGCCCGTAATTGGCGTGAACGCGGCCGTATAGTTGAGCGCCGCTCCGGAGCTGGTGACTTGCAGCGTCTGGTTGCTGGGCGTGACCGAACCGGAGCAGGAATTGAACGTCTGCAGCGACGTCGAAATCAGCGAGGGCTGCGCGGTCACATTCAAAGTGACGTTGACGGTGGTCGTGGGGCTCGTACAGGAACTGGTGGACGCGCAAGTGAACACGACCGATGCAGAATACGTATTCGGGGCCGTCGGTACGTTGCTCGTGTTAATTGAAAATGTCTCAACCTGTTGCGTCACGCCGCTGGTTGGCGAAACCTGCAGCCAGTTCGCGGAGGGCGTTCCGGCCGTGTAACTGATAGCACCGTTGTTGCTGCTAAACGTTACCGCCTGTGAGGCTGGCTGCGTGCCGCCGGGGGTGTAGTAGAAGGTCAGAGAAGTGGGCGATGCGGAAAGTGTGCCCGTGACAGTCAGAGTGACGGATATGGTTACGGGACTATTCGCGCAAGAAGTAGACGGCAAACATCTTAAGGTGATCGTCCCGGAATACGTTCCGGTGGCCATGATAGCGAGCGCGCTGCTGCTGATGGAGATTGTTTCCGTTAGCGGCGTCGTTCCGCTAAGCGCCGAAACCTGCAGCCAACTTCCGCCCGAAGCGGTTGTGGCGCTAGCTGAAAACGTGATCGGCGTGCTGCTGCTAGAACTGGTGACTTGCAGCGTTTGATTCGCCGGCTGGGGTGAACCGGGTGTGCTGGCGAACGTCATCAGCGTGGAGGGTGAGACTGTCAGGGTGGGCGCGGCCGACACGACCAGAGTAACCGACACGGTGGGAGAAGTGGTGTTGGTGCAGAAAGTTGGCGTTGTGCAGGTGAAGGTCACGGTGCCCATGTACGATCCCGGGGAAGTCGGGATCTGGGTACTATCTATCGAAACCTGCTCCGTCGCGCCGCCGGCAGTCGCGGTGCTCGTGGGAGGGCCGACCTTAAGCCAGGCCGCGCCTGAGGCGGTAGCTGTGAACGGGATGGCCCCCCCGTTGCTTGTCACCGTTGCATTTTGCGGTGCAATCGGCAGTGGGCCGCCGAGGGTGTAGGGGAACGACATGGTGGTGGGCGATGAGCCAAGGGCCGCCGAGACATTTAAGGTGACCGGTACGCTGACTGATTTGTTCGCGCAGGGCGTGGATGACGCGCAGGTGAACGTCACCACTCCGCTATAGGTTCCCGTCGCTAAGCCGCCGAGCACGCTGGCGAGGATGGATACCGTCTCTGGCTGCGGCGTCTGGCCGGGCGGTGTTGAAGGTGTTACGACCAGCCAATCGCCACCCGAAGTGGTTGTGGCGGCAATGGAATAAGTGATGGCCGAGTTCGAACTGGTAACCTTCAGCGTCGTATTGCCCGGCGGGATGCCAGGGCTATAGCTAAATGTCAGTGGGCTCGACGGGTTCACCTCCAGCGTGGGCAGATTAGTATACGCGACGTATATCGTCTGCGGATACGGAACGCCATCGGAATCGGGTGTGTACACGGTAACGGAACCCGTATAGGGGCCGTTTGGCGCGAGGTTGTTCTTGACCACGGTAATGGTCACAGGCACCGCGCCGGCCTGCGTCGACGATCCCGTCAAGCCGAAATCCGAGGCGGGCGCTACGCTGAACCAACTCTGACCGTTGACGCCACCCATGCTGGTGCTGGTGAGCGCATAGCTCAACTGGGTGCCGTTGCTTGGGATGATGTAGACTATTTGCTGCAGGTCCCCTGAGTTCAGTTGGATGGGATTGCTGAGCGAACTGGCTGGGGACAACGAGACAGCGGGGCAATTGGGGCAGTTGGCCCCAATTACGCCGGCCGACATATTTAGGTTGTAGGTGGATCCGGCGTACGTGTAGGCAACGCTGCTTAGGGTCAAATCCAGCTTCTGCTTGTAGGAAATCGGCAGCGGCATGTCCGGAAGTGCCGGCTCCCTGCCATTTGAATATGCCAGCACAATCGTGAGCGTCAATTGCTGCTTTCCGACTGTTGTGATACACATCGGCACCGTAAAAGTAGCGCCCTGCGTTGATTGGCCCAAGATTTCCAGGTCTGCGCCAGCGTTACAGGAGAATTTAAGGGTTCCTCCTTTCGTATTGCTGCTTACCAGATCCAGGCTGGATGTCACGAGACTGAACTGTTTTGGAAGTTGAGAGGCCTGCGGCACCGCAGACGCGGCGACGCTGAAGTCTATGGAGAACTCGTGACCACCCAGCCCCAACCCGCCACTGTCATTCCCTGTGGCGAACGTTCCCTGGGATTGGTAAGCGATTGTCTGTCCGAATAGACCAGCCGCAGAAACCCGTGCACAAATACAGTCCTGCCAGGGACCGTACCGATAAAACTCTCCGCATTTTAGTTCTCCTTTTCTAAATACGTGACGTATAGCGTCTGAGGGTAAGGAACGCCGTTCGAGTCGGGCGTGTAAACGGTAACAGACCCCGTATAGGGGCCCGTGCCGAGGTTTTCCGGAATCGCAGTGATCGTCACTGGTACTGCGCCGGCCTGGGCCGATGATCCTGTCAAGCCGAAATCCGATGCCGGCGCTACGCTGAACCAGCTCCGACCACCGATCCCACCGCTGCTTGTTGCGGTGAGCGCATAGCTTAATTGGGTGCCGTTGTTTGGGATGATGTAAACCCTTTGTTGCAGGTGCCTGGAGCTTAGGTGAATGGGGCCGTTGGAGGAACTGCTTGGGGACAGCGAAACAGCAGGGCAACTGGAGCAGGTGGCCCCAATCGCGCCGGCCGTCATACCCAAGTTGTAGTTGGATCCGCCGTACACGTAAGCAACGCTGCTGAGGGTCAAATCCAGCTTCTGCGTATAGGAAATCGGCAGTGGCATGTCCGGAAGAGGCGGCTCCTTGCCATTTGAGTAAGCCAGCACTATAGACAACGCCAGTACCTGCTCCGCGACTGTCGTGGTGCACATCGGGAGGACGAAAGTCGTACCTTCGTCGGACTGGCTCACAATTTCGAGGCTTGCGCCGGCGTTACAGGAGAATCGAATCGATCCATACCTTGAACTTGCCAGATCCAGGCTGGAAGTCACGAGGCTAAACTGTTTCGGAAGTTGAGAGGCCTGCGCCACCGCGGGCGCGGCGACGCCGAAGTCGATGGAGAACTCGTGACCCGCCAGCCCCAATCCGCCCTGATCGCTTCCTTCGGCGAACGTTCCCTGAGATTGGTAGGCAACTGTCTGCCCGAGCAGGCCAGCCGCGAAAACCGTGCACAAATACAGCCCCGCCACGGACTGTACCGGTACAATTTTCCCCATTTTATTTCTCCAACCCTTGAGACGTGAGCCGCCGCAACATCACTTTATTCTCTTAAAACCTGTAATAAACCGAGAACTGCACCTTCCGCGAAGGATAGATGGTGCTGTTAATCCGGCCGAAATTAGGATTCGGGTTGTTCGAGAACGCCGGGTAGTAGCTGACCGTGGGAGCAAAGGTTGACGGCGCGTAGGGCGCATTGATATTTTGATCCCCGATCAGCCAAGAGGCGTGGTTAAGCACATTCAGCGCCTCACCGCGGATCTCGATTCTTTGATGTTCGCTGAGGTGAACGGTTTTTTGAATACCGAGATCGATGTCCGAAACCCAGGGTCCAGAGAACTCCCTCTGTTGCAGATACCCCAGGTGGCCCGCCGCGGGATCCGCGAAGGCGTTCACGGCCGCCGATGAAATATAGGATGGATAGCCATTCTTCCTAACGCCGAAGCTGGGCAAGCTGCCAACCAGATCCGCCGTATTCAGGGAGGCGGTCAAATTATCGACCGTCGCGTAGCCCGACAGAATTGAGAAAGGGTTGCCGGACTGGATCGTGACAATTCCACTGAGGCTCCAGCCGCCGAATAGGGCGCGTGCCGCGCCGTTCAGCCCGCTGCCGTCAGGCAGGAAGTAAATGAAGTTTCCCTTGATCGCATGCGTCAAGTCGAACGGGGCGCGGGCGCGGTCGAGCCCGGGGGCGGCGGCGTCGCGGTACGGCTCGAAGGCCGAATCGCTGGTGCGGGCGGAGTCGCTCAATACCTTTGAGAAGGTATAACTTGCCTGGACCTGGACGCCTTTCAGCAGTTGCCGCCGCACACTCAGTTGGAGGCCGTTGTATGTTGAACTCGAGTAATTGCCTAGAATCGTCGCGCCTTGCACCGCATTCGGGTTGGCATAAAGAGAGTAGCCGGCCTTGCCCAGCGCGTTCCACTCGGCCGCCGCCGTCGCGGCTTGGCCTGTCTGGACGTCTTGGAGGAAACCGAAGGGGTTTGTCGATCCGGTGCGCGTGTAGTAATAGCCGAAAGGATTCTGAGTCGATGTGACCGGACCCGCCTGCGCCGCCAGGAAATCGCTCAAGAATCCCGCACTGCAATTAGACGACCCGGGGTCACAAAGATCCACTTGATTGAAATTCGCGCCTCGGATCATTCCGGTCGCGTGGTTGCCGACATACCGGGCGTCGATCAGGCAGCCGTGCACGATCTGCTGCACGCCGATATTCCACTGCTGGACGTACGGTACGCGCAAGTGTGGGTCAACCACCCCGATCTGGCCCTGGTCGCGTGGATTACTTAAGCCAAACGAGGACGGTGCAGCGGGCGCAGAAATCGCGGCTTGCTGTGCGAGCGTGCCTGGTCCGCTCTTGGCCGTAGTGACCAGACCCAGATTGTTCTGTAAGGTACTGTCGATGGCGCCAATCAGGTCGTCATTTACATACGAAATCGCATAGCCAGCCCGGATGACCGTATTGCTGCGCCCCGTCGGATCGAATGCGATGCCAATGCTGGGCGCAAAATTGAGATGTTGCGTGTCATAGAGACCGCCGGAGGCGGGCGCATAGACGGCATTCTTCGACAAGGCGGTTGCGATCGGACTCCCATCCACTGGCTGAGCCACCAGCGCCAAGCCATCGGTTTCCTGCACGGGCGGATAGAGTTCGTATCGAAGGCCTGCCGTGATGGCCAACCGGTTTCTTAAGAGACTGAATCCATCTTGCAGATAGAATGCATAGTTGTCGTACCGGTAGTGGCGCACGCTCGGAACCTGCCCATAAGACGGGGCCGCCGAGTTGCTGACGTTAAAGGTCTGCGTGGCCCTTGCGAACTGTCCCGTCAGCACGGCCAGCAGCGCGCTGGCCGGATCGGTTGCCTGTCCTCCGGTCGAGGCCCCAAATGCGTCCAGTGGTGTGATGTTGTAGCTGTCGCTGAGCGCATCCCGGATTAATTGTGTTTGGAACCCGAATTGCAAGAAATGCCGGCCCTTCTTCCAGGAGGCGTTGTCCTGCACATTGTACGTGTTTGTCGTTCGGCTATCGCCCCAATCGTTACTCAGTGGGTCGATACTGGCGGTCGACTGGTAGAGCTTGTCTTCAGTGCCGGCCAGAAGCGGAACTCCAATGGGGCTAGGCAGATTGAAATCGGCCTGAAGCTGCGACAGGTCAAGAAGATAAGGAGGCAGGCCGCCTTGTCTGGCAAAGGTAATGGGCACCAGATCGAAGCCACCGCGAAGCTCGTTCGTGAAATTCTGGGTGGGCATGATTCGCCAGGCAAGAGACAGGAAATTCCGGTTGTCGTCGGTCAACAGCGGGGCAGTCGGCAAGTAGTTTATGTTGTCGGCATCGATATTCTTTACAAATTCCCGATTCCAGGCATAGCTCGCACTGAGGCTCTGATTGGCCGTCAGTTTGTAATCCAGGCGCAAGGTCACGTTGTCCCTATTCTGATCGTCCGGCTCCCCGACCTGGGCGATGCCGAAAGCGGGCTGTGAATTGGGGTAGGGGCTGGCGATCGGGATCGTGGGCGAGGGGAGATTACCGAGAATCCCTTGTACGGTCGAGTTGAGCGACTGTCCAGGCGCAAGAAGTGGCGTTAGAACACCGTTTTCGCTAAGCATGCCCTGCAATGTATTCGCATAGGGCGTGATCATCTGCGTCGGCGTGTTATCGCGGATTCGCAGGAATTCGTAGTCTACATAAAAGAGCAGCTTGTCACGTACAATGGGACCGCCCAATTTTGCGCCGCCCTGGTTGCGGTCGTAGGTCGCCACCAGGCCGTTGGCATTGTTGAACCACTCGTTGGCGTTGAGTGCATTCGGGCTGGTCATCAAAAAAGCGTCGCCGTGATAGCGATTCTGCCCCGTGGGAGTGACGAATGCCACCTGCGCCGCGCCGTTGCCATATAGGGAACTGCTGTTGGATGTGACCAGCGTGAACTCGGAAACCTGATCCAGGAATAGCCGATTGGGCAGGTAATCCAGGGACTTCAGCCGGTAATAATTATCCTGGATGTTGACGCCATCCAAAGTGACATTATTGTAGCTGGGCCGCAACCCGTCAATCGTGGTAAAGGTGCTGCCGTTGGCTGAGACTCCGGCCTGGGTATCGATCAACTGCAGCGGATCCCGCAAGAGTTGGGGCAGCCATCGCAACTGATCGTTGGTCAGAGTCGTATCGATTTGATCGTCGGTCTTTTGCACGCTTTCGGGCAGTTCCTCGTGCTTGGTGACCAGCGGGGGACCGGTGACCGGCGCGACTTCCAACACAATCCGGTTTACAGGGGTGGGCACGCTGGGCGCGATCTTTATCGTGGCGATCTCGCTGGTTTGAAATCCCTGGCAAGTAATCCGCATTTTGTACGTTTGCGGGTTAATGGAAGGGATCGTAAACTCGCCATCTTTACCGGTCGTAGCGTGATAGATCGCATCGTCACTGTCCACTCGCATGAGGGACACGGCGGCGTTGGGGATGGCTTTGTTTTGTGGGTCTACTACATTGCCTGTAAGACTACCCGAGGATTGACACCAGACCGGGCAGGACACCACGGACAAAGCTAACAAAAGGGCAATAGGGCCAAAGAGCTGAAGTCGCATTAGTTGTTCCCGATTGGGCGACCCTGGTAATATACAGCACTCCGTGTTGGTATGTAAAGAGAATTTGTTGGATACTTATCTCTTGAGGGGCGAGTAAGGGATAGGCGACCGTGCCAGCAGAGCCGAAACTCCAGATAAGCCATTCAAAATACAGGTGTTGCCATGGATTTCAACAGACTGGCATAATATTCAACAGGTTTGAATTGTAAGAATGAGTGATCGGATCGGAAAATACCAGATCCAAGCGGAGCTGGGTTTCGGCGGATTCGGCCGTGTCTACCGGGCTTACGATCCAAGTGTCGGACGCCTTGTCGCTATTAAGGTTCTCACCTACGAGGGGGACGCCGACGTCCTCGGGCGCTTCCGCGCCGAAGCCGCCACCACCGGCAATCTGATTCACAAGAACATCGTCACTCTGTACGACTATGGCGAGCACGAGGGCGTGCCCTACCTCGTCATGGAGTTGCTGGAGGGCGAAAACTTCCACCAGATCATCTATAAACATCGCCCGTTTTCCCTGCTGGAGAAGGTCGGAATGATGGCCCAGGCGGCCGAAGGCTTGAACCTGGCGCATCAGCACGGGGTCGTTCATCGTGACATCAAACCCAGCAATATCATGCTCTTGCCGAATGGAACCGTCAAAATCATGGATTTCGGCATCGCGCGGGTGACGGCTCAGGATACGACCCGGCGCACGCGCAAGGGCGATCTGTTGGGCACCATTCTTTATATGTCGCCGGAGCAATTTCGCGGCCACGATGCCGACGAACTGACTGACATATTTGCCTACGGCATCGTCTATTACGAGCTGCTGACCGGGGGACATCCCTTCCCCGGCAAAGATGCGGGCTCGGTGATGTACGCCATCACAAATAGCGACCCCGAACCCTTGACGACCGTAATCCCGGACTTTCCGGAGGCGCTTGAAGCGGTGGTACTCAAGGCCATGGCCAGAGACCGGGAGTTCCGGTATCAGAATCTGGAGGACCTGTTATTCGATACGGCGCCCATTCTGCTGGACCTGCGGCAGGCGGAAGCCAGCCGGATCGCCACCGAACTGGAATCGCTGGTGAATACGGATCAACTGGAGACGGCCCAAGGCAAGATCAAACAGGTGCTGGAATTAGACCCCGGCAATACCGATGGCCGGCTCTGGCGCGAGATCGTGCGGCAGCGCCTGCAGCACAAGGTAGTTCGCGTACGGGTCGATGCGTTGGTTCAGGAAGCGGAGGCGCAACTGGCGCAGGGGGCTTTCCAGGAGGCCATCCGGGCGCTCGAGTCGGCTTTAACACTGGATAAGACGAACCCGCTGCTACGGTCCCGGCTGGAGTCGGCCCGGGCCCGTCAGGAGGCCGTCCGCCAGGCGCGCCGCCTGGTTTCGCAGGCACGCCGGGAGTTGCAGTCCAACAACCTGAGTGCGGCCTATGAGACGATTTCTTCGGCGGTAGATGCGGATCCCCAGAACACGGAAGCGGTGAAACTGCGCGAGGATCTCCGCGAGCAGATCGATCGCCAGGAGCGCGAAGCCCGGCTGAAGAGCGGGCTCCTGATGGCGGATGAGAAGCGCGCCAAAGGGGACTACGCGGGCGCCCTGGCCACCCTGGACGCCATCGAGCGCGAACAACCCAGTTCGCAGTTGGTCTTGAATCTGCGCACCCAGGTCGAAACCGAGCGGGCCGAAGCCGCCCGGCGCCTGCGGGCCCAGCAATTTCAGGCCGGAATGGTGCAGGCCAGGTTTGCCGTAAGGGACCAACGCCTCGCCGATGCGAAGCAACGGCTGGAATTCTTGTGCACGCAATTCCCCGAAGAACAGGCCGCGGCGGACTTGCTCAAAGAGGTTCATGCGCTGCTTGAGGCGCAGCGCCGGGCCGAAGCCATCAGCCAGCTCAGCCAGAAGGCGCGCACCCTCATCAAGGACAAGAATTTCCAGGAGGCCCGCCAAGCCATCGAGGAGGGCCTGCGCGAGTTCTCCAGCGACACCGGGCTGCAGCGGCTCCTGGACGCGGCCATTGCGCTCCAATCCGCGCAAGAGCGCGCCGAAGCCATCGCCAAATTGCTGCAGCAGGCCCAGGCGCTGAGTGGGTCCGGCAACTTGGATGAGGCTTTGCAGGTGGTGCACGGCGCCATCGCCCGTTACGGGGATGAAACCAGCCTGGTCGAGCTCAACCGGCAACTGGAATTTGAGCGCGATCAGCAGCGCTATGCCGCCGGACTTCGGCAGGCGCTCGAAGAGGGCCGGCGCCTGCTTGCAGAGGGCCACGCCGAGGAGGCGGTCTCCTCTTTGGAACAGGCCGTTGCGGCCTATCCGGGTGAATCCGAGCTGGCGTTATTGCTGGCCAATGCCCGCCAGGCGCAGGCCGACCTGCAAGAGCGGCGGTATGTCGCGCAGACCCTGGCGGATGCAGCGGATCTTGAACAGCGTAAACAGTGGCTGGAAGCCCAGCGCCAGATCGAACGCGCTCTAGCCCGTTATCCCCAGAATAGCGATCTGGCGCAAGCGGCCGCCAGACTCCGCGACACTCTGCGGCAGGAAGAGCGCCGTCAGAAAATCGAGCGGCACGCGGAGTCGATCCAAAAGGGCATCGCCGCCCGGGATTGGGCGCATGCCGCCGCCGCGGTGAAAGTCGCCCTGGAAGAGTTTCCCCGCGAGAGGTCTCTCGAGACCCTGGCGGAAGTGGTACGCCAGGGCCAATTGGCGGCACGGCGGCGGGCCGAAGCCATCGCCGGCTTGAGCCAGCGGGCTCAGTCGCTGGTCAAAAGCAAGAAATTCGAGGAGGCGCTAAAAGCCCTCAAATCCGGCCTGGAAGACTTCCCTGGAGATGCCGGGCTCCAGCACCTGCTGGATATGGCGGCTGCGCTCCAGCTTGCCCACGAGCGGGATCAAGCCATTGCCAGGGCTTTGGCGGAGGCGCGGGGTTTCAGCCAGTCCGGCGACCTTGAGAAGGCCTCGCAGGCGATCGCGGCTGCCTTGACCCAGTGTGGCCCCGAGGCCAAACTGCTGGAGTTCAACCGCCAGTTGGAATTCGAGCGGGAACAGCAGGCCTACCAGGCCGGACTGCGCCAAACGCTGGAAGAGGGAAAGCGCTTGCTGGCAGAGGGCAAGGCCGATGCGGCAGTGACGCTGCTCGAGGTTAAGGTTGCCAGCTATCCCAGAGAGTCCGAATTGGCCATCTTGCTGGCTTCCGCGCGGCAGGTGCGGGCCGAGCAGGAGGAGCAAACGTTCGTCCAGCGGAGCCTGGCCGAAGCCCGGGAGCTCGCCGAGCGCCGCGAACATCGGGCGGCGCTACAGAAGGTCGAGGATGCCCTGCGCCGGTATTCCTGGAGTTCGGAGTTGACCCAGGCCGCCGAGACCCTGCGCGACGGGCTGCGGAAAGAAGAAGAGCGGCGCAAGATCGAGGCGCACACCCAAGGCATTCAAAAGGCGGCAGCGGCCCAGGACTGGCAGCGCGCCAGTACCGCCGCGAAGGCCGCCCTAGCGGAGTTTCCCGGCGAGAAGTCCTTGCAGGATCTGGCGGAAACCGTCCGCAACCGGCTGCAAGAAGTCGAACTGGAACAACTGGTCGGCCAGGGCTTCGCGAAAAACGATCTGGAAGATGTCGAGCGGCAACTTACCGTCACCCGCATGATGCTCGGCGAGACGTTGGTTTGGCGGGATTCGCAGCGGGAATTGGAGTCGCGCAGAGCCTATCAGGCGGCACTCGAGGAAGCCGGGAAGCGCGTCGCACAGGGCCGCCTCCAGGATGCCGAGGACATCCTGCAGGGCTTGATCGCCCAAAATCCTCTGGATAACCGCGCCCAGGAGCTGCTCGACCAGATTTCCGGAGACCGGCTGAAGAAGCAGCAGGAAGAGGCCGTGCGCAACGGACGGGAAGAAGCCGGCCGCGCCCTGAAACAGGGAGACTACGCCGGGGCGCTCGCGGTGTTGGATCGGTTATGCCTGCAATTTCCGGAAAGGGTAGAGCTCAAGACAGACCGGGACAAGCTGCACGGCATGTTCGACGTGGACCGGAAGCGGAAGGAGCTCGAAGAGCAGGAAAAAGCTCGGCAGGAGGCTGCGCACCGCGAGGCTGCCCGGGTGGAAGCGGAGCGCCTGGAAGCGGAGCGCAAGCGCAAGGAGGCCGAGGAGCAGGAAAAAGCTCGCCAGGAAGCTGCGCGCCGCGAGGCCGCACGCCTGGAAGCGGATCGTCTGGGAGCGGAACGCAAGCGCCAGGAAGCTGAAAAACAGGAGAAAGCCCGGCAGGAGGCTGCGCGTCTCGAAGCCGCACGGCTGGAAGCGGAGCGCCTGGAAGCGGAGCGCAAGCGCCAGGAGGCTGAAAAACAGGAGAAAGCCCGCCAGGAGGCTGCGCGTCTCGAAGCCGCACGGCTGGAAGCAGAGCGTCTGGAAGCAGAACGTAAGCGCAAAGAGGCTGAAAAACAGGAGAAAGCCCGCAAAGAGGCCGCCCGCGTCGAAGCAGAGCGCAAGCGTAAGGAGGTTGAAGAGCAGGAAAAAGCCCGCAAGGAAGCCGCGCGCGTCGAAGCGGACCGCAAACGCAAGGAGGTTGAAGAGCAGGAAAAGGCCCGCAAGGAAGCCGCGCGCGTCGAAGCGGACCGCAAGCGTAAGGAGGTCGAAGAGCAGGAGAAAGCCCGCAAGGAAGCCGCGCGCGTCGCCCAGCCTGCGCCGCTCCCCGGCCCCACGCCGTTATCCGCCCCGCGGCCACTCTACCTCCAACCGGCGGTATTGGGCGGAGCCGGAGTCGCAGCATTGGCGGCGGTCTTCTATCTTTTCCTTGGACCCAAAATCGTCCTCGACCCCAAGCCCTCCAAGCTGGATTTCTCTTATTCCATTGGCGCGGCGAATCCAGCGTCCCAGACCATCAATTGGGGGGCGGTCGGCGCACACTTCAAGATCGGCACCGATCAACCGTGGCTCACGGCCAACCCTTCGGAAGGCGATCGGCTAGACCGGCTGGAGGTCAGCGTTAACCCGTCAAAGGTCCTTGAGCCGGGACGTCACCCCGGCTCGATCCATGTCGTCGCCGGCTCCAAGAGCACCGACGTTCCTGTGACCCTCCTGGTAATCGGTACTCAGCTCGACCCGGTGAGCCTCGACTTCGGAACCTATCAGGACGGGGACCCCTGTCCCGAGCCGAAAAAGGTGACCGTACGAACCAGTGAGCCCGCCGATTTCACATTCAGTTTGCAACCGCCGCAAGCCGCGCAATGGCTGCACATCGCGAAGACCGGCAAGGATGGCTTCACGGTTGAGGTCCGGCCGAACAACCTGCAAATGAATAGAACATGGGAGGCTAAGATTGTCGTGGAAGTGCCCGGTCTGGCTTCCGCATCCTTGCCCGTCAAGCTTTATATCAAGAGGAATAGCAACCCGTTTGTGAAATCCCTCTGCCGCTGAGCCTCTTGTACTTGATGCTATACTGACGCGAAACAAGGAGATCCGATGGGTGCCCGGTTGCGGCGCGCGGCGTGTGCCAGCTTGCTGTCTTTGCCACTGTGGAGCGGTGGCTGGATGGCGCGCGCGCAAGACGAGGCCCGCCGTGCCACCGAAGCGGAGACCGCGGCCAACAAGGACTCGCAGGCCGGCAACTACAGTAATGCCGAATCGGAGTTACATCGGGCTTACGATCTTGTTTATAACACCTCGGGTCAACAGGATCTGCGAGTGCGGATCGCATTCGAGTGGGTGGATGTCGATCTCATACTAGGACATTTCGATCCCGCACTTAAGTTATTGGCGGAGTTGCGCCAGGTCGGTGACCCGCTCATGAAGCCTAAAGTGCTCTTTTTTTCCGGCGAGGCGTTACGCGCCAAGGGCGATTATTCAGGGGCTCAAGAAAGTTACACTCAAGCGCTGCACCTGGCCGAGCGGGGACCGAACGGCGAATTGGCCCGATACCTTACCGGACTGGGAGAACTGCAACGCCTCCGGGGCCTATTCCCCGACGCCGCAATTTCACTGGGCAATGCGCTGACTCTTGAAGAGGGGCAGCATGATACCCCGGCGCTGGTACACGCGGCCACGCTGGCGGCATTGGGCGATCTGGATCGCGCCCGCGAACAGTATACGGAAGCGAATGCCCGCTACACCGCGGCGAAATCGATCCTCGAAAGCCTCGGCGGGACCGAGCAGCCGCTCCTGGCGCGCGTGCTTCTTGGACTCGGTGAGCTGGCACTGATTCAGAACAAGACAGACGATGCCGCCGCCCAGTTCAAGCAAGCGTACCAGTTCTGTAGTGAATTGAAGGAGAGTCAGATTCTCGCCTCTGTCGAAGACGCCATCGGACGGCTAAACCTGGCTGAAGAGAACTTCGCCGGCGCGCTTGCCCACCTGAACACTGCGTATCAGTTGCGGAAGGTTTTGGGCGACGCACATCCGGACACGGCCGCCAGCCTGGATCATCTGGGGCTGCTGTACCTGGCGCAAGGCAAATCGGGCGAAGCCGCCGATCCTCTGACCAAGGCGGAGAAGGTGCGCCGTCACGTATTGGGAGCGAAGCACCCCGATTTGGCGCTAAGCCTCGAGCACCTAAGCGTCCTCAATCGCCGGCAGCATCGATATCCCGAGGCGGAAAGCTGCATCGCCGAGGCGCTCCGCATCCAGACGGAGATATTGGGTGAAGAATCTCTGGCGGTAGCCCATTCGCGCTTTGAACTTGGCAACCTGCGCGTTGACCAGCAGAAGGCCGCGGAAGCCGAACACGCCTACCGTCAGGCCCTGGCCGTCCAAAGAGGGCGTTTAGCGGACAACCATCCGGATCGGCTGGCAACGTCGCTGGCGCTGGCCGTGGTGCTGCACGCCGGCAAGCAAGACGCAGAGGCCCAACAACTCCTGGCGGGGTGGATGAAGGCCCGCGGCGACAGTCTGCCGCCGGGCGACCCGAATCGGCGGCGCGTCTTAACCATCTTCACGGAAATCCAACTCGACAAGAAACAATATGCCGAGGCTGAGCAAACCGTGCGCCGCATCTCGCCTTTCCCCGCGGGCGATCCGCTGCTCAGCCGCATCCTGGCCGTGGCGGATAGTCTCTACAACGAGCATAACTTCACAGATGCCGCCGGTCTGTACGCCTTAGCCGTTCCCAATCTGCCCGAGACGCCTGAATCCGCCGTCGTCTGGCAAAAACTCGGCGACTGTTACTCCACTCAGAAACAGTGGCCGGACGCCACGCGCGCGTACCGCACAGCCCTCGACATTCGAAAAAAGACTCTGAAGCCGGACGACCCCTTGATCGCCGCCAGCCTGCTCGCCCTGAGCGAATCTCTGCTGGCCGAGTCCAATCTGGACGATGCGGAGAAGGTTCTCTCCGTCTACCTGCAACAAGACGCCACTTTCAATCCGGACGTGTTGCGCGTGGTGGAAAAGCTCGCCGTGGCCTTGCGCGAGCGTCATCTTTCCAGCCGGGCCGAGCCGTTCCTGCGGCGCGCGCTGGCCTTTGCGCAACAGCCTGGAATGCGCGCGCAGGCTCTCGACCGAGTGCTGGGGGAGTTGGCGGAAAACTGCGCGGATCAGGGGAAGGACGGCGATGCCGCGCAGTTCTATGAACAGCTAGCCGGCCGTGCGATGGCCAATCCGGCAGGCGCCCGGAAGGATCTGCTGCTTGCCGTGGCGCTCTGGGAGAAAGCCGGCGGCAAAAACAGCCCGTCGCTGATCCAGGCCCTCCAACGATTGGGCGACGTGTATCTGGACCAGCAGAATTATCCCGATGCCAGGCAAGTTTTCGAGCGGGCCCAAGGCATTCTGGAGCAGTCCGCCCAGCCGGACGATCCACGCCTTGCCGTCAGCCTGAATGGGTTGGGCATGGTCGCGGAGGCCCAAAAAGAAAATGACCAGGCTTCCCTCCTGTTTGATAAGGCCCTCGCCCAATTGAGAAAGCGGCCTAACCCTCCCCGGGCTACGTTAGCCGCCGTCCTGTTCAATCTAGGATCTCTGGCTTTCGATAATAATCAGATTCCTAAAGCCGGCGCTTTCTTCAGCCAGTGTGCCGAGTTGTTCAAGGAGGCCGCTTCCGCGGACGATCCCCCGCCCCTGAAGCAGCTCAACCGATTCGCCGAGTTTTACTTGCGAATTGGCTGTCCGGCCAGCGCGGAGAAGCTCTATGAGGAAGGCGAACGATCGAGCGGCGCCGCCTTCGGGCAAGATAGCATCGAGCACGGAACGCAACTCACGAACCTGGCCGATGTTTATGCGGTCGAGCGTCGGTATGCCAATGCAGTCGCGGACTATAAAGAGGCGGCAGCCGTTTTTCAGAAACAAAATGGGGGCGATGGCACCGAAGCTTACGCCAATGCCATGTCGTCTCTCGCCTCGGTTTACCAGAAGACGAAAGATTTCCCCGCGGCAATCGCCGTGCTCGAAACCTTGCGCAACACCCAAAAGGGTAAGTCCGTTGGGACGGGCGATGCTACCCTCACTTTGAATGACCTGGCTTCAAGTTACAGCGGTGCGGGAGAATACGCGAAAGCCGTTAAGACGTACCAGGAGGTCTTGCAGTTGTGGCCGGGCGGAGATAAAGAGGAGAACTACCTCACCGCGGAGATCAACCTGGTCGCGGCAATGGAGAACAATAAGGACCCACAAGGCGCGAAGAAATTGTTCGGTCAGGTGCAAAAGGCTCTTCAGCACCAGGAAAAAGTGGATGACGAGCAAATGCTTCTGAAGAAGTACGTAGAGGCGCTTTCCCGTAACGGAGAAACCGCGCAAGCCAAAAAGCTGACGAAACAAATCAAGGCGTCCGCAGTGGTAGCGATTACCACGCCCGCGGCAGCCTGCGTGTTGCCCGGCGGCACCGAACCGTAATCCGCGGGGCGGTGGGGTTCCGCTGCGCGCTCAGACACCCGCCTGAGGCTTGCCGCACTCCGAACAAAACTTCGCGGCCCTGGGAATCGCGTGTCCGCACTCCACGCAGAATTTCGTGTCGGCGGATGCGGGCTGCATGGCGTTCATCATGGTTTGGGCCATCGTAAGGCCCGCGCCGAGGCCGACCCCCACGCCCGCCGCGCCGCCCTCATTGGCCGCCGCAATCGGGATGGCCTGCGCCGCTTGGAATTGCGCGTAACGGCCAAGGTCGCCGACCATGTTCATCCCGATGCGCTGATCCAGAATCTTCTGCAGCTCATCCGGCAGGGAAAGGTTCTCTACGATCAACTGGTTCAGTTCGAGCCCCAGCGCTTTGAATGCCGGGCTCACCTGTTCGGTGATCTTCTGCGCCAAAGCCGACTGGTTGGCCGCCATATCCAGGAACGGCACCTGGCTGTTGGCGAAGGTATCGGTCATGCGGGCGACGATGGTCTCGCGCAACTGGCCCTCCAGATCCGCCACCCGATAAACGTCCCGGGTCCCGCTGACCGCGGTGAAGAACGCCCGCGGGTCCGCCACCCGGTAGGAGTAGATGCCGTATCCGCGCAGGCGCACCGCGCCGTACTCTTTGTCGCGAATCGTGATTGGAGTGGCAGTGCCCCAGCGCTGGTCGACCTGCAGCCTGGTGGAAAAGAAATAGACGTCCGATTTGAAGGGCGATTCGAAGGCCTTGTCCCAATTCATCAGGTCCGTCAGCAGCGGCAGGTTGCGCGTGTTGAGCGTGTACAGGCCGGGGCGAAACACATCCGCAATGCGTCCTTCATTCACGAACGCAGCCATCTGCGATTCGCGCACGGTGAGTTGGCCGCCATTCTCGATTTCCATATCCTGCATCGGATAGCGGCAGGAGAGAACGCCATCTTCATCCTCGTTCCACTGGATGACGGCGATAAACTGCTTTCCAAGAAAAGTGCGCAGGCTCATTTGCACATCAGTATACTAAATTGTACTCGTTGGGAATCTCTATGACCGGCGTGGAATGGATCGTCGAAGCGCATGGCTGCCCGGCCGGCGGGCTGCGGGACCTGGACCTTTTGCGCACGCTGTTCCAGGCTCTGATCGAGGAGCTCAACTTGCATACGGTGGGGGATACCCTATGGCATCAGTTCCCGCACACGGGCGGGATCACCGGGCTGGCCCTGCTCTCGGAATCGCACCTGGCATGCCACACGTTCCCGGAACACGGATCGATTTGCCTGAACCTGTTTAGCTGCCGGCCGCGGCCGCGGTGGGATTTCGAAAGCCGGCTGCGTGAATTCCTGGGCGCCGGCGAAGTCACGGTGCGCCACCTGGAGCGGGATTATGTCGCGGTGAGGACGACCGTATGACGCAGCCCGCGGCGCTTTGCCCCAACTGCGGCGGCCCGATTGTATTCCACTGGTCGAGCAGCGTGCAGACCACCTGCCCGCATTGCAAATCCATCCTGATCCGCACGGACGTGAACCTGGAACGGGTCGGGGTGGTTTCGGATCTGCCCCCGGACACCTCCCCTATCCAAATCGGGACTTCGGGTGTCTACGGAAACCGCGCCTTCACCGTCGCCGGACGCATCGTCTACGACTACGACGAAGGCTCCTGGAACGAGTGGCACATCGTGGTGAACCAGGGCGGCAGCGGCTGGCTGTCGGATGCGCAGGACCTGTATGCGGTCACGTTCGCGGAAGCCATCGCCCCCCTGCCCCAACTCGACGCCGTCCATCTCGGCGGCCGGTACAAGTGGAAGAATACGGAGTTCGCGGTCACCGCGATTACCGAGGCGCGCTACCGCGGCGTGGAGGGCGAACTTCCGTTTGAATATTGGGACAAAAAGGGAGCCACTTTCGCCGACTTACGCTCCGCGAGCGGAGATTTTGCGACGCTCGATTATAGCGGCGCCGAAGCGGCCCTTTATCTGGGGAAAACGGTGGAATTCGACGATCTCCACTTCAAGAACCTACGCGCATTCGAGGGATGGTCATGAGCCCGCAAACCGCGCCCCCGGAGGTGCAATCGCTGACATGCCCGAACTGCGGCGCGCCGCTGGCCGTGCGCTCGATGGGCCGGGCCGTCAGCATCGTGTGCCAGCACTGCCACTCGATTCTGGATGCCAAAGACCCACAGCTCAGAATCCTGCAACGGTTCGAAGCGGCCACGGCGGATGAAGCCCCGGCGATACCCCTGGGCAGCGCCGGTAAGTGGCGGGGCGCGCTCTATGAAGTCATCGGCTTTCAAGTGCGCACCACGGAAGTCGATGGCATCGATTACAGTTGGCGGGAGTATCTGCTCTTCAACCCTTATAAAGGGTTCCGCTACCTGACCGAATACAACGGGCATTGGAACGATTGCAGCGTGGCTACCGCCTTGCCCGAGGCGGACGGCGCCGCGGCCAGGTATCTCGGGAAACGATACCGGCACTTCCAGACATGCACCGCTAAAACCACCTTCGTGTTAGGCGAATTCCCCTGGCGCGTGACGGTGGGCGATTCCATCCAGGTGACCGACTACATTGCTCCGCCTTACATGCTTTCGTCGGAAACGACCGGCAACGAGACCACCTGGACGCTCGGCGAATACGTGAACGGCCCGGATATCTGGAAGGCATTCGGGCTGGCGGGCCTGGCGCCCCCACGAATCGGGGTATACGAGAACCAGCCTTCGGAAGTGCGCGCCTCCGCCGGGCGCATCTGGTTCGCGTTCGCGGGACTGGCCACCGCGCTGTTCGTGATTTTTACCCTTAGCGAGCTCTTCTCCCAGCGCGAGCAGGTTTTTCGGGAATTCTACCGATACTCGCCGTCGAGTACGGAAGCCTCGTTTGTCACACCGGAATTCGAATTGAAAGGGCGCACGTCGGACGTGGAAGTCGAGACCGACGCGGACATATCCAATCAGTGGATCTATTTGAACTACGCCTTGATCGACGAAGACACCGGACAAGCCTACGACTTTGGCCGGGAAGTGACCTATTACACCGGTGTCGATTCGGACGGCCAATGGAAGGAGGGTAGCCAGCACGATCGGGTCGTGCTGCCTTCCATTCCGCCGGGTCATTATTACTTGCGGGTCGAACCGGAATCGGATGCGAGCTTCGGGCAGATCGGCTACACGGTAATGGTGACGCGCGATGTGCCCGTACTAGGAGTCTATCTTCTGGCGCTGGCGGCCCTTTTGCTGCCCGCCTTGCTGATCTCCTGGCGGACTTACAACTTCGAGCAAATGCGTTGGGCGGAAAGCGACCACCCCATGAAATCGGTAGGGGGCGACGAATGATCTGGAACCGGATTTATGTGATTTACGGAATCGTAGTGGTATTGCTTCTCGGCGCCGCCGCCTGGCGCGGGTGGAGCTTTACATCGGTCAACGAAGTCAAGAACGTTCCGAGGTCCATTCGGGACAATCCCGGCTCATACCGGGCCATCTACAGCAGCTATCACCATTACACAGGAGGTAAGTGAAGTGCCTATCGTGACGTTCCCCAACATACTCAACGCGCTGGTGTTTGCCTTCATCGGCATTGTGATCTTCGTGGTGGCCTTCTTCGTGTTGGATAAGCTGACGCCTTACCATCTCTGGAATGAGATCGTGCATCAGCACAACATCGCCCTGGCGATTCTGATCGGCGCTCTTTCGCTGGGCCTGTGCCTGATCATCGCCGCCGCGATTCACTAACTGCATTATGGGGCGCTGCAGGTCTACGCGGGATCTGCAAGCCCGCCCCTAATCCCCATGGCATTGGTTCTTTTCATCTCCGTTTTCCTGATCTCCGCGTGCGGCCTGATTTACGAACTCGTGGCGGGAACGCTGGCCAGTTACCTGGTTGGGGACAGCGTTTTCCAGTTTTCCACCATCATCGGCTGCTACCTCTTCTCCATGGGAATCGGCAGCGCGCTGTCGCGATACATTCATCGCGGCCTGGTACACCGGTTCATCTGGATCGAGCTGATGATCGGGTTGATCGGCGGCTTTTCGTCGGCTTTGTTGTTCCTGGCCTTCGCCTACACCCAGGCCTTCTCCTTCCTGATGTATTTCGTGGTCACCGTGATCGGCGTGTTAGTGGGCCTGGAGATTCCGCTGCTGATGCGCATCGTACGCGGGCACTTCGATTTCCGCGATGCGGTGGCGCACGTGCTGACGTTCGACTACATCGGCGCGCTGGCGGCCTCGCTGCTGTTTCCGATTATCCTGGTGCCGCGGTTGGGCCTGGTGCGCTCCGCCATGCTGTTCGGCATCGTCAATGCCGGCGTGGCGTTGTGGAGCACCTATCTGTTCGCGGCGCAGTTGGGAGCGCGGCGATTGCTGCGCGGCGTATCGGCGATCGTGCTGGCCATCTTGCTGGGCGGCCTGCTCGAAGCCAAACGGATTACGTCGGCCGCGGAAGACAACATCTACGCGGACGAAATCATTCTGGCGCGGGATACCCGCTACCAGCACATTGTGCTGACGCGCTTCAAAGACGACCTGCGCCTGTTTCTGAACAGTCACCTGCAATTCAGCTCGCGCGACGAGTACCGTTATCACGAATCGCTGGTGCATCCCGGGCTGGCGGCGATTCCCGCTCCGCGCCGCGTGCTGGTGCTGGGCGGCGGCGATGGGCTGGCTGTCCGGGAAATCCTGAAGTATCCGCAAATCGAAAGCGTCACGCTAGTGGACCTGGATCCGGAGATGACGCGCCTGTTTTCATCGAATCCCATGCTTACCGCGCTCAACCGGCGCAGTTTTCTTTCGCCCAAAGTGCGGGTGGTGAGTGCGGACGCCTTCCCCTGGATCGATTCCGATACCAGCAGCTTCGACTTCATCGTGGTGGACTTTCCCGATCCGACCAACTATGCGCTTGGCAAGCTCTATACCACGGCGTTCTATCGCGCCGCGGCCCGTCACCTGAGCGCGCAGGGCCTGCTGGTGGTGCAGAGCACATCGCCTATGTTCGCCCGCGATTCTTTCTGGTGTATTGAAGCCACCCTGCGCCAAACGGGACTGAAAACGGCTCCCTATCATGTTTATGTGCCGTCGTTTGGGGAGTGGGGATTCATCATTGCCTCGCTGCGCGACTACAGCATGCCGACGAGCCTGCCGGCGGGCCTGCGCTTTCTCAGCGTGTCCACGCTGCCCACCCTGTTCCAGTTTCCGCCCGATATGGCGCGCATGGCGATGCCGGCGAATACGCTCAACGACCAGGTGCTGGTGCGCGCTTACGACCGGGATTGGAAGGACATCAGCCATTGAGCGCCACCCGGCGGCAGTTCGTGGCCGGCGGCTGCGCGGCCCTCGTAGGGATGACGGCCAAAGGCGAGAGCCGAATCGCGGGGTCGTTCGTGAACGATTCGTTTGCCCGCGGCCATCAGATCCGGGATAGCGCCCCGTTTGACCCGGCGCAGCCCGAGGAGCGCATCCCGCTGCTGATCGTGGGCGGCGGCATCGCCGGTCTGAGCGCCGCCTGGCGTCTGCAGAAACTCGGGTTACGCGACTTCATCCTGCTGGAAATGAACGGCCAGGCCGGCGGCAACGCACGGTCGGGCGAGAACGAAGTGAGCGCCTATCCGTGGGCCGCGCACTATGTGCCGGTGCCTGGGCCGAAGGCGGTCTATGTGCGCGAGCTCTTCGAGGAACTGGGGGTCTTGCGCGACGGCGTCTGGAATGAGAGGATGCTTTGCTTCAGCCCGCAGGAGCGGCTATTCCTGTACGGGAAATGGCAGGAAGGCATCGAGCCGGCCATCGGGCTGACCCGCCAGGACCGCGAGCAGTTCCAGCGTCTGGAGAATCTTTTCGCCACGTTTCGCGCGGGCGGCGGATTCACGATCCCCATGGAACTGGGCATCCAGCACGGGCCGGCGGATCTCGACCGGCTGTCTTTCGCGGACTGGCTGCGCGCGCAGCGCGTCGATTCTCCCCTGGTGCTGTGGTACATGAACTATTGCTGCCGCGACGATTATGGCGCGATGGCGGCCGATACTTCGGCGTGGGCCGGCGTGCACTACTTCGCCTCACGCGCACCGGAAGAGAAAGGTCCGCTTACCTGGCCCGAGGGCAACGGATGGATCACCGCGCAGTTGCTGAAGCGGGTGGGATCGCACGTGCGGACGGGCCAAATGGTGCGGCGCATCGAGCGCCACGGGACCCGATACCTGGTGCTGACGGATAGCAAACGCTACCTGACCGAGGCGGTGATCTACGCCGCGCCGTCGTTCCTGGCGCCATTCTTGATTGAGGGTTTCGCACGGCTGCCTAGATTCGAATATTCACCGTGGCTGACGGCGAACCTGACCGTCAACCGGCCGCCGCGCGGCGCGGAGACCGAGGAGCGCGCCTGGGATAACGTGGTGGCGCACTCGCACACCCTGGGCTATGTGGACGCTACGCACCAGACGCTGCGCTCGCAAGTCGATCGCGCGGTATGGACGTTTTATTGGGCGCTGGCCGAGGGAACGCCCGCCGCGAATCGCGCGCTACTCCTCGAAAAGGACTGGCGATACTGGAGCGAAGCCATCCTGCACGACCTGGAACGGGTACATCCGGATATCCGAAGTTGCGTGTCGCGGATCGATATCATGCGGATGGGACACGCCATGGTCCGGCCGGTAGTTGGATCCATCTTCGATCCGCAGCGGCGGCAACTCGCCGAAGGGGAAGGGCGACTGCTGTTCGCCAACTCGGACGTCAGCGGGCTGTCGCTCTTCGAAGAAGCCCAATTCCGAGGTGTGGAGGCCGCGGACCGCGCGCTCCGGCAGATCAGATGAAAACCCGGTGCGCCCGCAGCCGCCTTTTCAGCCGGCCAAGCCGGCTGAAAGCCGCCCCCAAAGGGGACCCCGGGCCAGGATTGGCCGCCCCACAATCGACTACCCGAACTTCTGCTGGAACTTCTGCTTCATGTCCACGTACCCCTTCGAAGTTGTGTCAATCTGCCAGGCGTCGCATTTGGCCGACTCCGCAATGGCTCCCGTCAACCCGTTCGCGGTCGCCTGCCGATCCGTCACTACCACCTTTCCGTTAGTCCCAATCTCGATATACACCGTATGCCAGAAGGCGTCCCTGGTCTCCGACCCCGGAGTCCTCTCGTACGAAAGAATGAAGGCTTTCCCCGGATACGCTTTCAGGTCCGCCACGGTTTCCGCTTCGCAAATGTTCTTCCAACCGAGGTCGGATTCGAGGATATGGATCAACTGAACGTCCGGAGTGATCTGCCGGCTGACGCCGAAATAGTCAGCCAGCCAGGCCTCCATCTCAGCCTCCCCCTGCTCTTTCTCATTGACGAGATCTGCCGGGTCCCTGCCCCGCACCCTGGCGGTGTCAACGCGCGGCGGCTCGATCTTTTTCAAGCTGCGCAGAATCGCGGCGAAGACACAATCTTTGGTTCGGAAATCGAGCCACTCCGCATGGTGCCCCAGCCTGATCCTGGTGGTGAATTCCATATGGCTGGGACCCTTCCGAATGTTATCGTACGCCCTATATAGTTCGTCCTTCACCCAGCGCCGGTCGGCCGCCGAAAGGTTATCGAAGGCGACTTTCTCATCTTTCACCAGTTCCTTCAGCAGGTAGGGCTTCTTCTCGATCCTGGTCAGAAGCGCTTTCACATAGTTCTTCCGCGGATCTCCGTCCCAGTTCGTGACCCCGACTTCACCGGGCTTCACCAGGCGGACGTAGTGTTCGATGGCCTCTCGAAAACTGGTCTTCAGCCGTTCGTTCTGGAAATACTGAAGACCTCCCGCGATCGCCGCCGGTGGCGCATCCATGATGCCGTAGCCGCTGCTGGCGCACTGCACTACACCATAGCCGGAAAACTGCGCCTGTTCGATAGCCGGCTCCAGCATAGGCCGTCGTGGATCGGAGCCGAACGGGTGGGAACGCGCTACCCGGCGTTCCGACCGGATGGCTTCCTCTTCATAGCCGGCGTCGCGCAATAGGCCAGGCCGGATGCGCGATCCGAAACTCATTTGCTGGATGACGTGCGTGAGTTCGTGCGCCAGCACGGGGATGAAAACTTGGGCGCCCGCGGCGGCAATCCGGGGCAGCATCGTAATCGAGCCTCCGCGGGCAAAGGCCACCGCTCCGAAGCGCCGGGGGGCGGAGTTCAGATACAAACGCACTCCGCTGAAATCGGAGGAGAAGATATCTTCCGCCCATTGGCGGACCGGTCTAGAGAGTCTCCATGGAATTGAATTCGTTCGTGCGGAAGTCACGCGTATTCCCTCCTTCGTACGCTGGGCGCATCTTAGGGAAATTGTACGCCGATTCCAAAATGGCGCGCCGTGCGAAATCGTACGGTCATTCTGGAAGGGTGTACTCGAAATCGTACGAATGTTTTCCGTCCGCGACGGTGATGACCAGGGCGCCGGACAATCCTGTCAGATCTCCGGTGCCCGAGTCGGGCACCACGGAGATCGTCAGTTGCGGGACGCCGCGCGTCATGGTGCCACTGTGATGCAACAGGAGGTGGCCGCTGCGGCCATGCAAGGTCCCTGTGACCTGCTCGATGGCGACGTAGCAGGCCGATCCTTTCACACTGCCGGACGAAGCCAGCATCCGACCCTTGCTGGCGGCCTCCAGATCGCCGTGGTACTGTTTGGCGATGGACATGCTGCCGACGGCCGGCACATCGCTATCCGCCGCCTCTGGAGTGATTTTTACCTCGAACGATCCGCTTGCGTGCATGGTGTCTTGCCCGTACCTAAAATCCGGCTGGCACGTCATAGTATAAACCATGCACCCACTTTTGCAGGACTTCCGTTACGCGCTGCGCATGCTGCGCAAGAATCCCGGTACCACGCTGGTGATTGTGCTCTCTCTGGCGATCGGCATCGGCGCAAATTCAGCGGTTTTCAGCGTGGTGGATGCGCTGATGCTGCGCCCGCTGCCCTATCCGCAGGCTGACCGGCTGGCCGCGGTGTGGCTCCATTCGCCGGGTATCGGCATCTATCGCGACTGGCCGTCGCCCGGCCAGTACATCGACATCCAGAAGGAAAACCACTCTTTCACGGAGATGTCGATTTCGCGGCTCACCAGCTTCACCCTCACGGGAATCGACCAGCCGGAGCAGATCGCAGGCATGCGCACTTCTTCCGGCCTCTTGCACATGCTGGGTGCACGGCCGCTGCTGGGCCGAGTGCTGCTTCCCGAGGAGGATAAGCCGGGCAAGCCGGCCGTGGCCATCCTCAGCTACCGGCTTTGGAAGCGCTTGTTCAGCTCCGACGCCAGGGCGATTGGCCGCGGCATCACGCTTAACGGTAACCAGTTCACCGTCGCCGGCGTGCTGCGCCCGGACTTCCGCTTGAACTCGGAAGTGATGCCGGCCGAAGGCCCCATGGACAAAGTGGATATCTTCCTTCCCTTGCCCTTGGGTGCGGACGCCGCGCAGAACCGGGGGGACGAGAACTACAACCTGATCGTAAAGCTAAAGCCGGGCGTGACCGTACCCCAAGCGCAAGCGGACATCGATATCATCGCCCGCCGTATCCGGGAGAAGGACAAGCGCGATCGCACCTTCGGCATGACCGTAGTGGGGTTGCTCGATCAAGTGGTCGGCGATGTGCGCCGCGCCATGCTGGTGCTGCTGGGATCGGTCACGTTGGTGCTGTTGAGCGCCTGCGCCAACGTCGCCAACCTGTTGCTGACGCGCGCCGCGAGCCGCGAAAAGGAAGTGGCCATCCGCACGGCTTTGGGCGCGGGCTGGCGGCGGCTGGCGAGACAATTACTGACCGAAAGCCTGTTGCTGGCGGTGCTGGGCGGGGCGGCGGGCCTGGCGATCGCGCAGGCCGGCCTGTACGTGATGCGCGCCATCCATCCCGGCAACATTCCCCGGCTGGAGGACATCTCTATCAACGGCCCGGTGCTGCTGTTCACCTTCGGCGTGTCCACCCTGGCCGGGCTTTTGTTCGGACTGGCGCCGGTATGGCGCGCGACCCGGGTGGACCTGAACACGTCGCTAAAATCAGGCGGAAGGAGCGGCCAGACCGATGGCGGCCTGCTGCTGTCGCGGCACGGCCTGCGCGGGCTGCTGGTGGTTTCTGAACTGGCGTTTTCCCTGATCCTGCTGATCGCCGCGGGATTGCTGATCCGCAGCTTTGTGCGGCTGCAGAATGTACCGCCCGGCTTCGCTACCGATCATGTGCTTTCCATGCAGGTGGCAGCCAGCGGGCCGAAGTTTCGCGAAGACAAACCGGTGATCCAGTTTTACCGGGAAGTGGGCCAACGCATCGCCCGCCTGCCCGCGGTGATCGCGCAAGGCCAGGCTTCGGTGCTGCCGCTCACCGGCGCGGTCGGCTGGGGCGGCATCAATGTGGAGGGCTACACGCCGCCGCCGGGCCAGGAATTGCAGGTGGACCTGCGGCTGGCCAGCACGGATTACTTTCGCGCCATGAAGATCCAATTGCTGAAGGGCCGCTATTTCGACAGCCACGACAGCATCGACGGGCAGCGGGTGACCATTATCGACGAACAGTTTGCGCAGCGCTTCTGGCCGCGTGACAATCCCATCGGCAAGCATCTCTGGTTCGATCCCAAGAAGCCGTTCACCATCGCGGGAGTGGTGGGCACGATCAAGCAGTATGGCCTCGACAGCGGCAGCAAGATCGCGGTCTACTTTCCGCAAGATCAACAGGGTGGCGGGCAGATGTTCGAGGTTGTGCGCACGTCCGGGAGTCCCGCCGAGGTGGCGAATGCGATCGTGCGCGAGATTCACGCCGTGGATCCGGCGGTGCCGGTGTACGATATCCGCACCATGGACGAGCGGCTGTACGATTCGATGGCCCGCCAGCGGTTCGCCACCACCATGCTGGGCGCGTTCGCGGCCTTTGCCCTGCTGCTGGCGGCGGTGGGCGTGTACGGCGTGATGTCTTACCTGGTTACCCAGAGCACGCACGACATCGGCGTGCGGGTGGCCTTGGGAGCGCAGCCAGGGCAGATCGTCGGGCTGGTGGTGCGACAAGGAATGGCTCTCGCGTTAGTGGGAATCGTAGCCGGCTTGATCGGCTCGGCCGCGCTGACCCGCGCCATGTCCAGCCTGTTGTTTGGCGTGAGCGCCACGGACGCCGTCACATTCGTCGCGGTGGCCGCGCTGCTGGCGGCGGTGGTATGCGCCGCCACGATGATTCCCGCGCGGCGTGCCACGGGTGTAGATCCCATGGTGGCGCTGCGCGACGAGTAGGCCAGTTTGAACCATCGTGTGACCCCGCGTGGGGCACCGTCGAAAACCCACCGTGGGGCGGGCAATCCTGCCCGCAGCCGCCTTTTCAGGCGGCTAAGCCGGCTGGAGAGCCGGCTGCGGGCTGAATAGCCCGCCCTCCATCGTTGTCGTTGGGGGCGCCTGGCGAATGACGGGTTCGGGCGGAGTGGGGGAAGATTGGGGAAATCCGGCGGGATCTGGGTTCGGTTTGTAATTCATTGAATCCGCTGGCGTTAGCGGGGTTTGGGGGTTCGGGGGCGGGGGCTTCGGGCGCGTGCGGGGCTTCAGGGACGGCGGGACACTGCGCGCTGCGGGCGGCCTTGAGCATGAAGGCGCGGGCGAGGAGGTCGTCCGGATCGTGCGGATCGGCTGGGGACGACTCTTTCTCGCCCATGCTTATGCACAAGTCGAGACGCCATTGGGCGGCGGCGATGCGTTGGACCACCAGATCTTCGCCGTCGCCGACGGGGCTGGGGTGATCGTGGAGATCCTGGAGCAGACGGAGGAAGGCTTCGGGGTCCTCTCCTTCGAGGATGAAGTATTTGTCTCCGGAGAGGCCGTGGGTGAGGCCGTTGCGGCGGTTGGCTTCCGCCTGCTGTTGGGACAGTTTCCGATATTTATCTCTGTTCATCGATTTTCGGGCGCGGGTGCGCCCCACCTTTCGATTACAGGCTAGCGGGCAGAATTTGAGATAAAGGGATGTGATTCGCGCAAATGGTTGAAAGGACGGGAGAAGAAATGTTGGGCCGGGCTGTCACTCTTAAGCGGCCAACCGAAGCGTGCGCTACGACAAATGCAGCGCGGCGGCCAACTCCCGATTGCCGCGCACTCTCCAGATGCGCGCATCCAGGAGGTAGTGCATGAAGGCGAAGCCCCACACGGCAGCCTTCAGCGGAGAAGCGGGCAGCGCCATTGAGGGCAGCACATTGAGCACCAGGTTGAGCGCCAATGCCGCCAACGCATAGTACGCGAAACGGCGGGCCAGAGTGGCCGCCAGCCCGAAGCGGCTCTCGCTCTGCGGTTCGCTATAGCGGTTCTGATTGTGGAACCACATCAGCCGGTGATACTGGAAACTGTGGAACAGACCCAGGATGATGCCGGCGCGCACAATACCTTCAAAACCAAAACCCGCCGCGTAACCGAATGCCAGCCATTGCAGCGGCACGACCGCCAGGTATAGCAGCAGTTTGGGGGCGTTTACGGAAACGCCGCTGCGCATCTTCTGCACTTGCCGGCCGAGGAAGAAGACCGTCATCAGCAGGTAGGCGATCAGCAGGATCTCGTTGATCGATTGCGCGATGCGCAGTCCGCGCAGGGGGTCCGCGGTGGCGATCAGGAAGCGCACGTACGGCACCATCAGGGACGCCAACAGGAAATAGCGGTCCAGGTGATAATCGAAGCGGTCCCGCTCGCGATTCTTGTGCTTGTACAGCATTACGAAGCCGAAATGCTGTTTTGCGATATGGAAGTGCAGCCAACTGACGGCCAGCAGATAAAAGAGCTTCTCGTGACCGGTGGCGAAGGCGACCGGCCCAACCAGCACGGCCGGCACGATCATCCAGAGCATGATCCCCAGATTCTTGCGCTCCGATTTATCGAAATACGTGCGCGTGAAGGTGGCCAAAACGTGGGGCCCATCGATGCCGATCAGCCAGACCAGGAACAAGGGCGTCAACGGAAATCCCGCGGCCATCAACGCCAGCGCAAGGTAGCCGGCCAGGCTGGACCCGATGAACCAGGTGAGATCTTCCCGCTCGCTGATGATCCAATTGCTGTGAGCAACTGACGTCCGCGACAGTTCTCCCGCCAATTGCACACTCTGAGCACCCATGCGAATTACTATAGCCGTCGCCGTGGATAGCTCTCAATACTAACCGAAGTCTATGTGGGGCGACCTCCACGTCTGCAGGGGGTCTCCAGAGCCGCTCTTTTACCTGTTACCATCTCAAAAAGGAGGCTTCATGCGCAGCATTTCGATCAGACGAACTACAAAACTGTTTTCTTTGGCCCTTTTGACTTTAGCCGTTGGACTCATCCAGGCTCAGGCCAAAACCGACTTTAGCGGTACGTGGAAACTGAACACGAGCAAGAGCGATTTCGGTCCCATGCCGCCACCCGACAGCCTGAGCGAGAAGATCACGCACCAGGACCCGAGCCTGAAGGCAACGGTTACGTCCACCGGAGGGATGCAGGGCGACATGACGTACGACGTCAGCTATACCACGGACGGCAAAGAGTGCGTGAATCACCTGGGCGAAAACGAATTCAAGAGCACCGTGAACTGGGAAGGCGACGAACTGGTGGTGAATACGAAAGGATCCTTTGGGGGGAACGACTTCACCTCCAAAGACCGCTGGACGCTCTCAAGCGACGGGAAGACGCTCTCTGTCGCGCGGCACCTGTCCAGCGCCATGGGCGAAGCCGACATCAAGACGGTGTTCGATAAACAATAGGAGGCTCCGATGCGCTATTCTACATTGAAAATCTTTTCCGTAGCTCTGATGACGCTGGCATGCGGGCTGGTCCAGGCACAAGCGAAGTCCGACTATAGCGGCACCTGGAAAGCGAATACCACGAAGAGCGACTTCGGCCCCCTGCCGCCACCGGACACCATGGTGGAAAAGATCGCGCACGAGGATCCCAGCCTGAAGGTCAACGTCGCGCAGACCGGCGGTTCCGGGGACGCGACTTACGACATGAACTACACCACGGATGGCAAGGAGTGCGTGAATCATCCGGGCGGTAATGAATTCAAAACCACCCTCAAATGGGATGGCGACGATCTCACGGCGGAGACGAAGGGATCCTACGAAGGCACGGATTTCACGGCAAAGGACCGCTGGACGCTCGCCGACGGAGGGAAAACACTGACCGTGACGCGCCACATCTCCACGTCGATGGGCGAGTTCGACCAAAAGCTGGTTTTGGAGAAACAGTAGGAAATGGGCAGCCATGTCCTGCGCGGGTTTGCCGTAACTTTATTGGCCGCTTCCGGACTGCTCCAGGCGGCCAAACCCGACTTCAGCGGCACGTGGAAATTGAACGCGTCGAAAAGCGACTTCGGAGCGATGCCGGCGCCCGATTCGCGCACCGACAGAATCACGCACCACGACCCGGACCTGACGGATTCCTTTACCCAAAGCAGCCAGATGGGCGAAGTGACCGCGGAAATGAAGTATGCGACGGACGGCAAGGAAACCATCAACAGCGTGCGCGGCAGCGAGATCAAGACCACCGCGAAGTGGGATGGAAACGATCTCGCGGTGAGCGGTAAAGGATCGCTGCAGGGGGCCGACTTCACCTTTGCGGACCGCTGGTCGCTGACGGCGGACGGCAAGACGCTCACCATCCAGCGGCACGTCAACAGCCCCATGGGCGAGACCGACCAGAAAATCGTATTGGAGAAGCAATAGCGCGCCATGTTGGGCAGATATCCTATTAGACGAAGCGTTTTCCTTTTGACTATGGCTTTTGGACTAGCGAACGGCCAGACGAAACCCAGCCTGAATGGCGTCTGGAAGATGGATCCGGCGAAAAGCGACTTTGGGACCGGCCCGGTTTCCGAGAGCCGCCTGGATAAGATCGGCATCGAAGGCGTGAACATGAAGGACACCATCACGCAGAAACTCCGCCATCGCGACGAGACCACCTACGACATGATTTACACGCTCGATGGCAAGGAGTGTACAAACCATGTGAACGGCAACCTGGTAAAGGCCACCGCGCATTGGGATGGCGATGAACTGGTGATCGACAGCCGGGTATTTGCGCTGCGCCACGCCGATATCGAGGATCGCTGGTCGGTTTCCGCGGACGGCAAGACCATCACTTTGCGCCGTCACATGACCGGAGCCGTAACCGCAGATCAGAAGGTCATCTTCGACCGGCAGTAAGGTGAAGGCGGGACTTAAAAGTCCCGCCGGCACGCTCATCTGTGACACCATTGCCGCTCAATAAGTTAGCGGTTGTTTTTAGGAGCCGCAAAGACGATGAAAACCAAAAGTAGTGGGGCGGCCCCGCTGAAGCGTGCGCCACTACAGTCCCTGTCCGCGGCGCCAACGATCCTCGAAAAGGCCGGTCATGGCCTCGCCCATGGCCTCGTGATCGAACACCACGGCGGTCCAGGCCGGCCGCGTAATCACAGGATCGAGCAAGGCGATCATGCCCTGGCGGCCGTCGAATACGGCAAGCTTCATGGGCAGCGAATCGACTTGCCGCACTTCGACACCGGCGGCGGCGTAATCCTGTAATCTGTTACGGTGCGCGTCGTCCAGCGTGCCGGTTTCGAAAAGCAGCCGGCACTTGACTCCGGAAAGCCGGGCCTGCTTCACCAGCCTTTCATCCAGCGGATCGACGGCATAGGGCGGTCGGGAGAACTCCATATATTCGGATCGCACTTCCGACAACATGCGGCGGTATTCGGCGGCGGTTTGCGACGGATCGCTGACGATGCGCAGGAAATCCAGCGTGCCGCGGCCCTCCTGGCCTTCCGAATAGACGGATTTCAGGTCGTCGATCAGGGCCATGCTGGCCCGGCCGTGGTCGGTCATTTCCTGATCCAGGATCTGGCGCTTGCGGGACATGTAGGCGGGGAGCGCGAGGCTGGGTTCCACGGCGGAGAAGAGCTTGGTACGCTCCTGAACCACCTGGGCGAAGCCCTTTTCCACCAGGCTGTCGAGCACTTCGTAGATTTTCTGCCGGGGTACGTGCGCGCGCGCCGCCAACTCCAGCGCCTTGAACCTTGGATGGCCCAGCAGGACCAGGTACGAGCGCGATTCGTAGGCATTCAGCCCAAGCTGTTGAAGCCGCTTCCAGAAGCGTTGAAACTCGCCTTCGGCCCATGTTTCGCCCATAGTCCCTAACAATAGCAAACCACACCAAAGAAATCTGTTACTCGATTTCCGTCATGACGACCAGGGCCGAAAATCGATTACACTGCACAATTGGGATTGACTTAGTACTATTACAACTCTAAAATGAAGCCTAGTACCGGAGTTTATGCCTGAAAACAATGGCACCCAGGAAGGGCCATCGCCAGCCGCAACCAGCGAAGCGCCCAAGATTCGCATCGTGGTGGCGGACGACCACCCGATTTTCCGCGACGGCTTATGCCGTTTGCTGGCGCTGGAGCCGGACTTCGAAGTCGTGGCACAAGCCCAGGACGGCCGCCAGGTGTTGGACGTGCTCCAACAACATGAACCCGATATCCTGCTGTTGGACCTGAAGATGCCCGGCTTGGACGGACTGGCGACGCTGCAGAGGTTGCAGACCAGCAAGCACAAGACGCGCGTGATCGTGCTAACTGCTTCCGAGGACAAGAATGAATTCGTGCAGGCCATGAAGCTGGGCACGTCCGGAATTGTCTTGAAGCAGAGCGCTACGGACCTGTTGATCAAGAGCATCCGGAAAGTGAATGCCGGCGAGATCTGGCTGGATTCGCATACCACGGCGGCGGTGATGCGGCAATTCGCCACGGGCGCGGACGAGGCGCCGGCGGGCGCGGCTCCGACCTCCAGCAGCCGCGAACGCGAGCGTTCGCTTTTGAGCCAGCGGGAGCGTGAAATCGTGGCGTTGGTGGCGCAGGGTTTCAAGAACAAGGAAATGGCCGAGAAGATGTTCATCAGCGAGCAGACCGTGAAGAATCACCTGCACAACATCTTCGACAAGCTGGGCGTTTCGGACCGTCTGGAACTGGCTTTGTACGCGATTCATAACAACCTGCACATGGGGAAGTAAGCAGCCTGAAGCAGCGGGGCTTAAAAGTCCCGCCGGGTCGCTGAAGCGTGCGCCACGAGCTTAGCCACGGGCTGCTAGCTGCTGCCCAATTCGATCAACTCCGCCCGCGACTTGCCGCGGAGCCACATCTGCTGGGCGCCACTCCTGGCGCATTTCAGCAGGAGGTTTCGCAGGCGGAAACGGTCCCACGCACCGGGTTCGGCATCCGCGCACTCGTACAGCATGTAGGAATGGGCCAGTTTCTCCAGGGTGCGCCGCGAGCTGCGGTGGCCGGGAGTGCGGCGCATGCGGTTCTCCTCGCGCTGCACTAATTGGGCCGCCGCCGGATCCAGCGGACGGAAGCCCAGCTTGCGATAGAACCAGAAGGCGCCCGAATCGAGCGCTTCGTCGTTTTCGAGACCTACCTGATACGGATCCACCGAGAAGCACCTGGCGCCCAGGATCTGGCGGAAAAGATGCAGCAGGCGGGCGTAGAGCCAGGCCGACTCACCCTCGCGGAATGTGTAGTAAAGGTTGAAGCCCACCTCGGCGCGCTCGCACAACGACAAGACTTCCACGTAGCCGGCGGGCACTCCGTTTTTGAAGAACATCCCGGAAAGATAAAACCGCAGCGGCAATCGCCAGTCCGGATGCACGCCAAAGAAAACGATCTGCACGCCGCGGCCGGCATCCGCGCGAAAAACGCGGCGTTCGTCCGGATGCGTGAAACCATAGAGCTCGCGGTAGCGCATGGCGGAGGTATCCAGGATGAAATCGAGCAGCTTGCGCGCTTCCGGACGGGAAAGCCGCGCGACCGGCAGCGGCGGGGAGGCGAACTCCGCCGCCAGTGAAACGCCGGTTCGGCGCAGCAGCGGCGCGCGATGGAAATAGGGCTTACGTACAGGCAGGCGCGCGCGCGAGCGGCTGGCGCGCGGGGTGATCCGCCATAGCAGCAGCAAATCCAGCGATTCGTATAGATCGGCCCGATCGCGCGCGTTCAGAGGCAGCGTTGCTATGCGGTCGAGGAGCCAGCCGAGGGCACTCGATCGGGGCGGCCGGGCAGCATCCATCCAGGCGCGGAACGGGACGTGCGCTTCCACCGGCCAATCTTCGGCGAACAGGGGAACGATGCGGCGCAGCACGGGGCCAAGCTTTTCGGGCGTATCGTAGTTCTCCCAATCGATTTCGATATCGCGTGGGTAGCGGGTTGCGAGCTGCCTGGCTACCTCGTAGCTGAAGACCGCCGAGAATGATGTGCCCGCAATGCCCGATACCTCGGCCTCTTCGAATGCGGTCAGATCGCGCAGTTGCCCGACACGCTGTGCGAAGGAAGAGAGGATGGCATCCGCCAGCCGCATGACCTGGGCATCGGGGGGATAGGCGCGCAGAAACAACAGGCACTCGTGGAGGCGGATGAGCGAGCCGGCATCGGTGAAGGGGTGGGCGGCGAGATCGGACAGGAGTTGCCGCAACTCGAGCGTGTCCGGCGCGCCGAACCGGCTCTTCAATTCTTCGAGGCGCGCAAGCGGGTCGATGGGCATCGGGTTTGAGCCTAACATAGTGTCAGCCCGCTGTTGCGGGACTTAAAAGTCCCGCCGGCACGCTGAAGCGTGCGCCACGGGCTGCCCACACTGGCTCACTTTCCGGATCGGAAGGGTTGGCCGCCACGGGCTCGGCAACCGGCTCGACAACGGGCTCGGGGCGGGCGGCTTTGATGCGCTCCAACTCCTTGTAGGCCTTGAAGTAAGAGCGCTCCAGGCGGCCTTGGACCATGGTCATCATGTTCAAGATTTTGGCTTGATCGTTGGGGTCGGAAGTGGTGGCGTAGCATTGGGCCTCGAAGATTTCGGCGCGCACGAGTTTCCACTTGGCGAGGGCGGCTTGATCGACCAGATCCCGCTCGGCAACGGTTTTGGGAAGATATAGATCATAGAGTCCGGCGTGGACTTTTTCGAACTCTTCCGGATCTTCGTTGGGTAGAACGGCTTTTTCGGCGCGCAGGCCGTGGCGCAGGGCGTTCATGGAGGACGCAGCCTTGCCTTCCGGGCTTTTAGGGCCGGTGGATTTCTTCGCATTGCGGCGATTGGCCGCGAGTTGTGCCTTTGTTGCCATGGGATTACACTTTCTGAACGAACGAAGCCAAAGGCCGGTAAGATTCGAGGACGGCCTTCCAGAATCACAGTAACATCGGCGCGTTCGGGATTCGAGGGATTGGGAGAGGGGGGTAGTTTGTAAGTTGTTGACTAATTGTAGGTAAGTGGTAGAAACGGAAGTTTTCCGGGTAAGTGACCGCACCTACCGCGTTTTCCTGGGGGCAAGGTTACGCTGGCCAAAGATCGGGTCTGGAGACCCTCTGCAGGCGTAGACGCCTGCCCCACGGGGTGCGGCTAGACGCCGGCTAATTTCCGACCGCGAGACCAAAGCTCGGTGGCGTCTTCCACCACCTTGCAGCTCTCGCCGTAGATGATTCTGAGGCGATCTACGATGTCTTTGCTGGCCGCCGCGAGGTCGCTGGTTTTATCGGCAACCTGCCGCGAAATCTGTTTGGCCGCGTACCAGCGATCGCGCTTGCGACGGCTAACCGCAAAAGCCACACCCAGTGCCGCGCCGACTCCGACGCCTATCCACAGAAGCTTCGCGTTGTCTTGAGTTGCTTCGTTTCCGGAATTTGTATGTGCCATTTGATAACTCCTCCTCTCCCTATTTTACCGGGAGGCGCGGAGAATCCCACCGAATCCGGGGAGCGGAGCGTGACTGGGCACACGTATGAAGCGCAGGCTCGGTGCGGGCACGCACGAACTGGCGGTTTTGCTACGACCGAGCGCTAGACTTCCTTCTTTTTGAGCAGGTGATCGTTGTCTTTAATGAAAATCTTGATCTGCTCTGCCGCGGCCAGCAGTTTCTCCCACTGCTCTTTGTATAGCGTGACGGGGAAACGCCCCAGCCCATAGACTGAAACCCCGCCTTTCTCGCTCACGCGGACGGAAATCTGGCCCCGGCCCGGCTTCTTCAGCGCCTCATTTTCAGCGCGCAATCGTTCAAGTTCTGCTTTGAGATCTTCTTCTGCCATAAGAAGATAGGATATCGAATTTCTAGCGGTCCCCGGGCCATGGCCAGCGGCAGGCGTAGGAATAAACCGAATTCAGATCGGCCTGCAGCGTCTGCATGCGGGCCGGGTCGGCCTTCGCGCCGGCCATCATAGACCTTAGGATAGGCTCCAGGAAACGCCGGTATTTGTCGAGAGCGCGCTGATCGTGCTCCGCAAAGGCCTGCCCGACAGCCGCTTCTGTCGCGGGCGTGACCAGTTCCAAGCGGCCCACAAAGACCCGCACCGTGCTTGCCGGCAATGGGCTCACGGACAGCGGCAAACAGCGTTCACCGCCGGCGCAGGCAGGATATACAAAAGGCGGCTGCCCTCTTCGAACCAGGAATTGCGCCAGGTCGCGATCATGGCGCGGGCTTCATCTAGGTACAGGCCGCGGGCCACCAGCATACCCTCCAGATCCCTGAACATGGAGTCCGCGGAGGATGTCAGCGGTGGCGGGTCCAAGATCGCCCGGTCCCGCAACGCACCAGCCACACGATATCCCAGCTTGCCGCCGCGGCTTTCGATCAAGATGACGCCGGGGATTTCTTCGGCGCCGAGGTTTTCGAGCGACACCTGGCCTTCCGCGGTGAGGCGCGCGGCGATTGGCATCGGCGCGGAAGATACACCACGATAGAACAGGAATTTCTCGTCCTGATCGCCGCGGCGCGTTTTCACGCGCACCGGCGTAGCGGCAGTGTTCCGCGCGGCGAAATAGTGGTTATTGCGATCGCCCATAGGGAAGCCGGGATGCGATCCCGGAAGAAGGCGCACTTCATCCCAGCGAATGCTGCCGTCCCTAGCTTGTTGGGGACGGACCACCGCGGGTTCCACGGCGCTCGCGTGCGGATACCACTCCGTAATGACGCCCTTCAAGAACGATACTTTCACTGAGACCGCGGCTTCGCGTGGGCTGTAGAAGTACATGACGGGGGTCTCCATGCGGACCGTGCCTGCCAGGCCGCATTTGAACTGGGCATCGCGGAAGTGTTCGACAAAGGCAGGCAGATCCGTCGAACCCGTTAACGGCAGCCACTCCATGGTCTGCCCGTCAGGGCCCGCGACAGATGTGAAGGTACCCCATTCGTGGACCGTAAGGTCGCTGGGGGAGGAACGCTCCACAACCGGGGAGCGGCTTAAGGAAGGAATCGCCAGCCAGGCGGCCAACGCGCCCGCGGCTAAGAGTCGTAGTCCTTTGGCAGGCATCCGGACCCTCCTTGATGTTTGACTGATTATACCGCTCACCGACGTTTGGGGGCCGGAGCCGGCTGCGGGCAAAATTGCCCGCCCTCCAAGAACTGACCCGCTCACGGACGTTTTCAAAAACTTTACAAAATGGCCACCTGGCACCGCTAAGGGCCGTCCTATCGTGAAAGAGATGCAGGCCACGGGCGAGAGCGAAGTTACGCGCAGGAAATTCTACATCGGCATGATCTATGGCCTCTGGAGCCTGATTGCCACGGCGCTTTCGATTCCGGCTGCGATCTACCTGCTGATTCCGCCGAAGCTCCGCAAGATGCCGAAATGGGTGGAAGCGGGCACTGTATCCAACCTGGAGGCGGGCGTCCCCGTGGAGATGGTATTCCGCCAGAATCGCGTGGATGGCTGGAAGGTCCAGAGCGAAAGGACTACGGCCTGGGTGGTAAAGCTACCGGATGCGCAGGTAGTGGCCTACGGTCCGCAATGCACGCATCTGGGGTGCGCCTACCATTGGGACGAGAGCCGCCACTACTTTCTCTGCCCCTGCCATACGTCGATATTCAACATCGACGGAGCGGTGGCCTCGGGGCCGGCACTGCGGCCTCTGGACCGCTATGAGACCAAAGTAGAGAATGGCCAACTGCTGCTCGGTCCGCTGCGCACCTCGAAGGAGAAAGCGTGAGTTGGCTGGATCACCGCACGGGGATCGAGACCGCGATCCGGAACTTTCTTTACGAAGATATTCCGGCTTCGAGCGGCTGGCACCAGGTTTTCGGCAGCATCGCGGTGTTTCTGTTCATGGTGCAGGCTTTTACCGGCGCACTGCTGGCATTCAACTACGCGCCCACGCCGGGAGACGCTTATAACAGTCTGCGCTACATCCTCACCGAGGTGACCGCCGGCCACCTGATCCGCGGGCTGCACCACTGGGGCGCCAGCATGCTGATCGTAGTGGTGGTTCTGCACCTGACGCAGGTGTTCCTTTACGGCGCATACAAGAAGCCGCGCGAGGCCACCTGGATGGTGGGGGTGATTCTGCTGCTGTTGACCATGGCTTACGGGCTGACCGGCTACCTGCTGCCTTGGGACAACCGGGCCTACTGGGGAACCGTGGTGGCCACCCAGATCGCATCGCACATTCCGTTCGCGGGGACTTACATGAGCCGGCTGCTGGGGGGAGAGGGCGCCATCGGGGTGGTCACGTTCGCGCGCTTTTACGGGCTGCACGTGCTGCTGCTGCCGCCCGCGACCGGACTGCTGATCGCCGTGCACATCTACCTGGTGCGCAAACACGGCGTGGCTCCGGCGCCGGGCGATGCCGTCAAAGCCAGCAAGAAGTTCTATCCGCGCCAGGCATTCAAGGACACGGTCGCCATTTTTGGCGCGTTCGTAGTTCTGTTCGTGATGGCCGCGGCGGTACGCGTCCCGCTCGAACGCCTGGCCGATCCCACCGACACGGCTTACGTTCCGCGTCCCGACTGGTACTTCCTGTTTCTTTTTGAAACGCTCAAGTTCTTCGATGGACCGCTGGCGGTGGTGGGAAGCGTGGTGCTGCCTTCTCTCGCGGTTTTGGCGCTGCTGCTGGTGCCGTTTGTGGACCGCGGGCAGGTGATGCGGGTGACGCGGCGGACGGTGGCTTTCGGGGTGGTGGTGCTGGCGCTGCTGGGATGGACCGGGCTTACCGTAGGCGCGATCGCGACGACGCCCAAGCGCGATAGTGCCGTGGCGATCGACTACGGGGCGCCCACCGATTGGATCGGGCTTTCGCCGCAGGAAATGGCCGGGATCGGATACTTCCGCCAGGAGAATTGCGCCAGTTGCCATAGCCTGGAGGGAAAGCCGCGCATCGGGCCGGACCTGGCGAACGTACCCATCAAGAAGACGGCAGCCTGGATGATCGCGCATTTCAAGCATCCAGCCGCCATGGTGCCGGGCAGTTCGATGCCCGCCATCCAGTTGAGCGATGCGCAACTGAACGCCCTGGCGGCGTTTCTGTTGAAGCTGACGCCGCGCAATGCCGAGGCTCTGGCCAGCGCGCCGGGGTTCGCCGTGCAGGCGGCGCTCTTATTTCAGGGGAAGAATTGCGGAAGCTGCCACGAAGTGAACGGGGTGGGGATGAAGATCGGCCCGCCGCTGAATGGCCTGGCGCGCCGGCGCACGAAGACCTGGGTGGTGCAGCACTTCGGGAATCCGGGAGCGCTGTCGCCGGGGAGCTTTATGCCGCCTTATCAATTCTCGCAGCGGGATATGGATAACCTGGTGGCGTATCTATTTACTTTGCCGGATGTGCCGGGCTCTCCCGCGACTGAGTAGGGAGCCTAAACGGGCTCTTGATCTTGCGCTATCTTTGCGCCCTTTGCGGTTATCCTGGCGCCTTTGCGAGAAATGCAGCGGCGGCAGACTGTACTTTTCCGCCCGGATGCGCGCGGTGAAGGCTCGGCGGGAGAGCGGCCCGCAGAGTATCATCGTGTTCAGGACACCTGAGAGGAACTCTAAATGCCAACTACCGAAGCAGAACTAGGAACACGCCGCCGGGCGGCCCTGAAGACACCCAGCGGGCTCGGCGCCGATGCCGTGAAGAACATTAGCGGCGCCCTCAACGCGCTGCTGGCCGACGTATTCGCGCTCTACATCAAGACGAAGAACTTCCATTGGCACGTCAGCGGACCGCACTTTCGCGACTACCACCTGCTGCTCGACGAACATGCCGACCAGATCTTTGGGATGACCGACGACATCGCCGAACGCGTCCGCAAAATCGGCGGCACTACGATCCGGTCGATCGGACAGGTTGCGCGGCTGAAACGCCTGAGCGATAACGACGCCGACTTTGTGGATCCGTTGGACATGCTCGCCGAATTGCGCGAAGATAACGGCGCGCTGCTGGCCAGCATGCGGGAAGCGCATGACCTCTGCGGCGACGCGAACGATGTGGCCACCACCAGCTTGTTGGAGACCTGGATTGACCAGACGGAGCGGCGGATCTGGTTCCTGTTTGAGGCGGGGCGTTCGAAGTAGTCAGCCCAGCTACGCCGCGGCGGATTCTTTCGCCAGCCGGCTGTGCTTGCGGCCGAACGGAAAGTAAATCGCGAACCCGATCACCAGCCAGACGACGAAGCGCAGCCAGGTCTCGAGCGGCAGCGCCATCATCAGGACCAGGCAGGCGACAATCGATAGCATGGGCAGGTAAGGCGACCCTGGCACGCGGAAGCCGCGCGGCCGTTCGGGCTGCTGTTTGCGCAGCACGATCACGCCGGCCGATACCACAATAAACGCGAATAGCGTTCCGATATTGGCGAGGTCGGCGAAAGTGCCGATGTCCCAGACGCCCGCCGGAATGCCGACGGCCAGGCCGGCAATCCAGGTGCTGATATGGGGCGTCTTAAAACGCGGGTGGACCTTCGAGAAAGCCCCCGGCAGCAGGCCATCCCGCGACATGGCAAACCAGATACGGGCCTGCCCGTATTGGAACACCAGCAGGGACGAGAGCATGCCGACGATGGCGCCCACGCTGACCCATCCGCGAATGCGATTGAAGCCCAGGGCCTTCAGGGCATTGGCCACCGGCGCGGCATTGTTCAGCGTCTTGTAGCTGGCAATCCCGGTGAGCACGAGGGAAACCGAGATGTAGAGCACCGCGCAAATGATCAGGGTGGCGATGATTCCCACCGGAAGATCGCGCTGCGGTCTCTTGCACTCCTCGGCCGCGGTGGATACCGAATCGAATCCGATGTAGGTGAAGAATACGATGGCGGCGCCGGTGAGAACGCCGGGAAATCCGTTTGGCAGGAACGGATGCCAGTTGTCGCTTTTCACGGCGTGCGCCGCGCCGAAAACGAAAATCAAAATGGCGGCGATCTTTACCAGCACCATCACGTTGTTGGTGCTGGCGCTCTCGCGCACGCCGCGGACGAGGATGTACGTGAGGACGATCAGGACGAGCAGCGCGGGAACATTGAACCATGCGCCGGTAAGCTGGCCATCGGCAATGATCGGCCCGGAAATCTTATCGGGCAGATGCCACCCGAAAATGCCGTCCAGGATGTCGTTGAAATAGGCCGAGAATCCTACCGCAACCGCCATGTTGGAGACCGCGTACTCGAGGATGAGATCCCAACCGATGATCCAGGCAATGATCTCGCCCAGGGTGGCATACGCATAGGTGTATGCGCTGCCCGCAATGGGGATCATGGAGGCCAGTTCGGCATAACACAGCGCGGCGAAGCCACAGCAGATCGCGGTCAGCAGGAATGAGAGCGAAATGCCAGGCCCGGCGCCCGGCCGGCCCAGCATGGACAAGGCGTGCGGCCCATGCAACATCAGATCGAGCACGGTGGCGTGCAGGATGGATGTATTACGCAGCGTCTCGCCGGCCGCGGCCGTCCCGGTCAGGATGAAAATGCCCGAACCGATGACGGCGCCGACGCCGAACGCGGTGAGGCTCCAAGGGCCGAGGGTCTTGCGCAGGCGCTTGTCAGGCTCCTCGGAAGCCTTAATCAGAGCATCGATGCTCTTGGTGCGGAATAGTTGGCTCAACGGCCTGTCCTTAAGAATTCAAGAAGAATTCAAGCCGGCGGACTGAAGTCCGCCGCTGCACGCTAAAGCGTGCGCCACTTAACGCTTACGCTGGCCTTGTACCATCTTTTTGACTTTTTTCTTCATTGAGCCGCGCGCTACTCCCGCCGCGCGTTTGGCCTTGGGCGCTACTTTCTTGCGCGCCGCTCTCTTCAACTTCTTCCGTTCTACTTTGTCGGTGATTGTGGTGGTATCCATATTTATTCTTGTTAGCCTTTCTTCAGCCCCGCGTACTTTTCTACGAGTTTCTTGAGCCCGAATCGCGGAAAGCTGACTGTAATCTTAGCGTCTTCGCCCTCGCCTTCGCGACGTACCACCGTTCCCGTGCCGTACTTGGGATGTTCCACGGTCATGCCGGTGCGCGCGGGCTTTCGCGGAGGAGCCGGCGCGGGCGGGCGTTGTGGGGCGGATGCCGCTACCGGCTTCTGCGACGGAAACGGCACACCCCGCTCGGCGAAGAACTGCGAGATGTTCTCGAGCGAATCATAGGTCTTCCCATTGAAAGTATTGCGCTGCGCGCTCTGGCGCACCTGATAGCGCTCGGCCTGCAGATCCACCTGGGGCACGCGATTGTCTTCACCGTGGTCGACGATCAACTCCACCGGCGTTTCGGCGAGAAAGCGGGAGGGCACCGTGCGTTCCTGTTCCCCGCCCCCAAAGCGGCGGCGATACTTGGCCCAGGTCAGAAACAGGCGCTTTCGCGCGCGGGTCATGCCCACGTAGCATAAGCGTCTCTCTTCTTCGAGCGCTTCCACCGAAGCCATGGAGCGCTGATGCGGGAATAGTCCCTCTTCCATGCCCGCCAGGAAGACGATCTGAAACTCCAGGCCCTTGGCATTGTGCAAGGTCAGCAGGCTCACCTGGGCATGTTCGTCCACGGCATCGGCGTCCGCCACCAATGCCGCGTGATCCAGAAAATCGCCAAGGCTCTCGCCGCGTTCGGCGGCCTCGCTGGCCGCGTTTACCAATTCGCCGAGGTTCTCCAGGCGGGCCTCCGACTCGGGAGTGCCTTCCTGTTCGAGCATCTTGCCATAACCGGTGCGATCGAGCATGAAGCGCATGGCATCCGGCAGCGGCTCGCTCGCAACCCGAAGGGTCAGTTCCTGAATCATGGTGCGGAAGGTGACCAGCGCCGACTGTGCGCGGGCGGGAAACAACTGCTGGTCGATCATGCGCGACACGGCGTCCCACAGACTCAGCTCGTTCTCCCGGGCGAAGGCATCCACCTGCTCGATGGTGGTGCGGCCAATGCCCCGCGCCGGTGTGTTTATGACGCGCATGAGGCTTACCGAATCCTGATTGGAGGCGGCCAATTTCAGGTACGCGACGGCGTCTTTGATTTCGGCGCGCTGGTAGAAGCTGAAACCGCCGACCACCAGATACTTTCGCCCATGCCGGCGCAGCCCTTCTTCGATCTGGCGCGATTGCGAGTTGGTCCGGTAGAGAACCGCCACGCGATCGTCGGGACTCACGGCCAGCAGCCGTTCGATGGTCTTGGCGATGAACATGCCCTCGTTCTCGGCATCCCACCCGGCGTACAAACCGAGCGGCTCGCCATGATCCGCTTCGGTCCACAGCGTTTTGCCTTTGCGGGCTTTGTTGTTTGCCACCACGGTTCCGGCGGCAGCCAGAATATTCTTGGTGGAGCGGTAATTCTGTTCCAGACGGATGGCGCGCGCCTTCGGAAAGTCGTGCTCGAAATCCAGAATGTTCTTGATATCCGCGCCGCGCCAACTGTAGATCGACTGATCTTCGTCGCCCACTACGCACACATTGCCGTGAGTCTCCGAGAGTAGCCGCATCAACTCATACTGGCTGCGGTTGGTGTCCTGATACTCGTCGATCATGATGTAACTCAGCCGCCGGTTGTACAGCGCGCGGGTGGCCTGGTCGTGATAGAGCAGGCGCACGGTTTCGAGCAGCAAATCGTCGAAATCGAGGGCATTGGCCGTGCGCAGCGACTTCTCGTATTCATCCCAAACGATGGCGAGTTTGCCGGCTACCGGATCCTTCGCATCGCGGTAGAGATCCTTTGGCGTCAGCTTCATGTTCTTGGACTGACTGATGCGCGACAACGCGGCGCGATACTGCATGAACTTCTCATCGAGCCCCAGGTGGCGGAAGCCGGACTTGATCAGGGCCAGTTGGTCTTCATCGTCATAGATACTGAAGCGGCGCGTGAAGCCCGGGCGAATCTGCGCCAGAGGCTCGCCATCGCGGCGCAGCAAGCGCACGCAGAAGGAATGAAAAGTGGAAAGGTTGGGGGCGGAGGAAAGCGGGACATCGCTGAGCAACGCGGCCACGCGTTCGCGCATCTCGGCTGCCGCTTTGTTCGTGAAAGTTACCGCCAAAATGGCAGACGGGGGCACATGCCGCTCCGTAATGATATACGCGATGCGGTGAGTGATGACGCGTGTTTTGCCGCTACCCGCGCCAGCCAGAATCAGCAGGGGGCCTTCCGTGCAGGCGACGGCTTCACGTTGTTGAGGGTTCAGGCCCTTAAGAAAGTCCATGTCGGGGGGACTCTTCGAATTTTACCATGCCGCCGCACCGCGTCCGCGATGTTATCGCTATGATATCGGGGATGCGACTGTATGAGGATCGGATACTGCCGCGCCTGCTGGATCTGGCGATGCGTTCAGACCGGCTGGCGCCTTACCGGCAGCGAGCCATGGCGCGGGCAAACGGCCGCGTGCTCGAAATCGGGGCAGGCTCGGGGCTGAATCTTCCGCTGTATCCGGCGCATGTATCCGAGGTTGTGGCACTCGATTCGCATGCCAGGCTCCTGGGTATGGCGCGCGGCAGGCGATGCGCGACCCGTTTCACCTGTGTGGAGGCGTCGGCCGAAGCCATTCCATGGGACAACGCCAGTTTCGATACCGTGGTATCGACCTGGACGCTATGTTCGATTCCCGGAGTGGCGCAGGCGCTGCGGGAGGTGCGGCGCGTGCTGAGGCCGGGCGGCCGGTTCTTGTTTGTGGAGCACGGCCTGGCCCCGGACGCGGACGCGAGTGTGCGGCGGTGGCAGAACCGGTTGACTCCGGCATGGCGGCGGGTCGCCGGCGGCTGCCATTTGAACCGCGCGATTCCAGAGATGGTCGAGCAGGCTGGATTTGAGATTGGGGATTTAGCAACAAGTTATGCGGAGGGACCACGGCCTATGACATTCACTTATGAGGGCTGGGCAAGTGTGAGGCCGGCGGACTGAAGTCCGCCGCGGCACGCTGAAGCGTGCGCCACGTCCCACACCACGCGCCGCACTTCAGAGCACCATGCCGCCGGAGACCTCAATCCTCTGGCCATTGACCCAGCGATTCTCGTCGGAGAGAAGCGCGGCGATCATGGGTCCGATGTCGTCGGGCACGCCGGCGCGGCCGAGGGCCGTCATTGCCGCGACGCGTTTGTTGATCTCGGGATTGTCGCGCACCATGCCGCCGCTGAAGTCGGTTTGAATGGCGCCCGGCGCGACGGCATTCGCGGTGATCCCGCGGGGGCCGAGTTCCTTGGCCAGATAGCGGGTGAGCACTTCGACCGCTCCCTTCGCGGCTGCGTACGCGGAACTACCCGGCAGAGCAAAACGGGCCAAGCCCGAGGAGATGTTCACGATGCGGCCGCCATCGTGCATCAGGGGAAGCAGCTTCTGCGTCAGGAAGTAGACGCCTTTGACGTGAACATTGAAGATTTCATCGAATTGGGACTCCGTGGTTTCCGCAAAGCCGGCGTGCAGAGAATTGCCGGCGTTGTTGACGAGGTAGTCGAAGCGGTCCCGGCCCCAAGTCTGCAACGTCTGGCGGACTTCACCGACGAACGCATCAAATTTTCGAATATCACCGGTGTCGAGGCGAAATCCCGCCGCTTTTCTTCCCATGTCTTCGGCCTCGCGGACGAGACTGGCGGCCTCTTTCTCATTCGTGCGCCAGGTGAAGAGGATGTCGACGCCGCGGTGCGCCAGGTTGACGGCGGTGTTGCGGCCCAGGCCACGGCTTCCGCCTGTAATAATCGCGATCTTGTTCGTCATGATTTAAGTCTCTCAAAGTTAGGAATAGCGCATGTTTCCGAGATCGGCGAGGAGGTTGGGCCCGGTGGGGTTCCATGCCAGCTTCTCTCGTGTTTGGGCGCTGGAGCCTGGGAGATCCCATGCCGCGAAAGGTGCGAGCCAGCCGAAATGCGCGGGAGCGTCTTCGGGAGCGAGGGAGACGGCCGGCACGTGCAGCCCCCTGGCGACGGATTCGGCAATCTCTTTGACGGGGATACCCTCTTCGGCGACCGCATGATATCTCGCGCCTGGGGTGGCTTTTTCCAGCGCCAGGCGGTACAGCAGGGCGACGTCAAGCCGGTGGGCCGCGGGCCAGCGATTGAGGCCATCGCCGACGTATGCGGAAACTCCTTTTTCGCGGGCGATCGCGATGGCATAAGTGACCAGGCCCTGCTTTACCGTGTCATGAACCTGGGGGAGCCGCACGACGACGACGGGGACGCCGCGAGCGGCGACCGAGGCGGCGGCTTCCTCGGAAGCTGCGCGCGGGACCACCGCGGAGGAGACCGGTGGATCGTTTTCGGTGGCAGGCAGGCCGGGATGGGCGCTTGACATCCCGGTCCCGGAGGTGCAATCAAAGGCCTATGCGACCCCTCCAGCACCGAGCCTAAAGCCGCGATGGCCTTCCTGTCGATTTCGCAATTCTTCTTGAATTTCGAAAAGTCGTGAATAAAGGCGGTATGAATCACGGGGTCCGAGTTGGCTGCTCCGGTGCGCAGGCTTTCCAGGTCTTCAAGATCTCCGCGGTGTACCTGGGCACCCGCCGCGGCCAGTGACTTGGCCCCCGCGTCGCCGCGGGTGAGGCCTAGCACGCGATGGCCTGCGTCGATGAGCTGCCGGACCACGGCCGAGCCAATAAAGCCGGTCGCTCCGGTGACGAAGACACGCATCTATTTGCTCCCTCTGGGTATAACGAGATTGTCTTTGAACGATCTGCTTGAGTAGACAATCGGGGAATGTGTCCGGATGCAGGATTTTGGAAGGCCCTAATTGCGCGAAAATAAAAGGCATGACGGAAGACGATAAGGAAAAGGCGAAAGCGGCCGCGGTCGCCGGTGTGGGGGCGGGCGTGGGGAGCGCCGGGGGCGCCACGGTCGGCGTTTTGGAACTTGCCGCACGGGGCCTGGCGACCGGTTTCACCGCGGGCGTGGCGATCGGGGTGGGCGCGGCCGCCGGAGCCGGACTCGCCTACGGAATCTACCGGTTTTTCCGGAAACCGAAGTCGTGATCGGCGCGGACGGGGACCGGCGCCTATACGGCGCGCAGCGTTACTCAGACTTCATGATATAAAAGGGAAGCCGGCTAAAAGCCGGCTGCGGGCAGGATTGCCCGCCCCACAATTCGCCCGGGGCCGCGCAGGACTTTTCCGGGGAGGGCGTTGGTCATCTTGCCGTTTTCGATTACGGGCACGCCGTTCACCAGGACAAAGCGCATGCCCTCGGAAAACTGGTTCGGGTTCGCGAAGGTCGCGACATCGCGAATGGTGTCCGGATCAAAGATAACCACGTCGGCCCACATGCCTTCCTTCAACACGCCGCGATCCGCCAGGCGCATGCGCTGCGCGGGCAAGGCGCTGAACTTGCGGATGGCATCCGGGAGGGTCAACTTCTTCTCCTCGCGCACGTACTTGCGGAGGATGCGCGGGAACGTCCCGTAAGCGCGGGGATGGGGATGCTCCTGGCCGAGGAGACCATCGGGCGCGGTGCCTTCCGAATCGTTGCAGATCGAAACCCACGGCTGCTGGAGCGCCAGCGCGATGTCGGGCTCGGACATGATGAAGATGGCCACGCTGGTGAAGGCCCGATCCTCGATCAGCAGGTCGAAGATGGTGTCGAACGGGTCCTTGCCCCAAATCTTCGCGATTTCAGCGATGGTCTTGCCCTGCAGGGGCAGCAGCTTGGGATTGGCCACCGCGCCCACCAGGATGCCCTCCGGACCGGTCACTTCCTGCCACTCGTTCTCCCAATTGCCGCCCGGCGTCTCCATTTCCTTGCGAATGCGGGCGCGCATGGCGGGATCCTTCAGCCGTTCCACCAGTTTGGCATCTCCGCCGTCATGAGCCCAAGGCGGGATGATGGCGGAGAAGGTGTTGAATCCGGCGGGATAGGCGTACGTATCGGCCGTGATGTCGACGCCGGAATCGCGCGCCTGCTGGATGTGCGCGATCACTTCCGGCATACGCCCCCAATTGGCTTTGCCGGCTGTTTTCAGATGCCAGATCTCGACCGGCAGGTGCGCCTCGCGCCCGATGCGGATGGCTTCGTCCAGGGCCGGAATGATGGCGTCGGCTTCGCTGCGCATATGGGTGGCATAGATGCCGCCGAAGCGCGCGGCTTCCGAGGCCAGCGCGATCAACTCCGCGGTTTTGGCATAGGGCGCGGGCGCGTATTGGAGCGAGGTGGAGACGCCTACCGCGCCGTCGCGCATGGCCTCGCGGACCAGGGTCTTCATGCGCTCCAGTTCCGCGGCGTCCGGCGCGCGGTCGTCGTCGCCCAGCACCATGCGGCGTACCTGGGTGGCGCCCACATAGCTCGCCAGATTGATCCCCATGCCCTGCTTCTCCAGGCGGGCGAAATAGTCGCGGAAGGTTCGCCAATCGGGATTGATGCCATAGTGCTGGTAGCCGAGGCGGTCCGCGTTGAGCAGGGCTTCACTGACGGGCGCAACAGAAGAGCCTTCGCCGGTGATCTCGGTGGTGATTCCCTGGTAGATCTTAGAGGGCAGGTGCGGGTTGACCAGGATGGTCAGCTCGGACTGGCCGAGCATATCGATGAATCCCGGCGCCACCACCATGCCGTGTGCATCGATATGGCGCTTGGCGGGGGCGCCGGCAAGGTTGCCGATGGCGGCAATGCGGCCCTGGCGGATGCCGATGTCGCCGGAGTACCAAGGGGAGCCGGTACCGTCGACGATGTGGCCGTTCTGGATGACCACGTCATAGGGATTGGCGGCGAATAAGAGGAAGGCAAGCAGCACCATCCGGCGAGTGTAACACCGCGGTGTCTCTTGGCGTACATTTTAGGGCGAAGCTCCCCCGGGTGGGGTGTTACACCAGCAGGCGCGTGATCACCCATCCGCCGGAAACAAGACCGGCGAAGATTACGGCAGCCAATAACAGGGGCCGCGTGCCGGCTTGTTTCAATTGCTGCCAGCGGGTTCCGATCCCCAGAGCGAACATGGCGCTCGACAGCATTACGGTATCGAAATCGATGAGATGCGTGCGCACCGCGGGAGGCAGCTTTACGAACGACTGGGCGACAATGACGGCGCCAAACCAGAAGACGAACCAGGGAAACGCGACCTGGCGGGAGGCACCCGCTTCGCCGCCGCGCCGCAAACGGCTGAGGATCAAGAGCACCGGGGCGAGCAGCAACACGCGCACCATCTTGGTGATGACCGCCGTGTCGCTGGCGGCCTGGCTGACGGCGCGGCCCGCCGCAAGCACCTGGGCCACCTCGTGCACGGTAGCGCCGGTGTAGATGCCGAACTGGCGTTCGCTGAAGCCGGTCAAGGGATACAGCACGGGATAAAGAAACATGGCGACAGTACCGAACACGACCACGGTGGCCACGGCTACGCTGACCTTGTGCGATTCGCTATCGATGACCCGCTCGGTCGCCAGCACCGCCGCCGCCCCGCAGATTCCGCTGCCGGCGCTGACCAGCAGGGCCGTGTCCGGGTCTAATCCGAATACGCGGGTGCCCAGCCAGTACCCGAGGAGCAGAACGCTGCCGATTACGATCACATCGAGGACCAGGGCGCGGGGGCCGAGGCTGGCCACATCCCGTACGGTCAGCCGGATGCCATAGAGGACGATGCCGAGGCGCAGCAGTTTCTGTTGGCAAAAGCGCAGGCCGGGATGCAGCCGTTCCAGTACAGCGCGGGGTAGGGCGTTGCCCACCAGCATGCCTGCCACGATCGCCAGCGTCAGGGGGCTCAATTGCAGCTTATGATTCCAGGGCAGCGCGGCGGCGGCCCAGGCGGCCATGGAAGCCGCCAGGCACAGCGCGGTACCGGCGACGAATTCTCCGGAGATCTTGGGAATGGACATGGGAACACCGTACCCAGGCTAACGCTGATACCCAAATAAGTAAAACTGATAATCTCAATATTCCTATTCGGTCAAACCGATATAAAATAGCAGCCATGCAGATCACGCTCCGGCAACTGGAGATCTTCGCGGCCATTTATCAGGAAGGCGCCATCACGCGGGCGGCGCGCCGTATCGGGCTTTCGCAGGCGGCCACCAGCCAAGCGCTGGCGGAACTCGAAAACCAATTGCAGCGCCGGCTTTTTGACCGGAACGGCCGGCGGATCGTATCGAACGCGGCGGGCCGCGAACTGTTGCCGGAGGCGATCGAGGTGCTGGACCGGGTGCGCGACATGGAAGCCGGCGCGGGACACCGGCCGCTCGATCTGAAGCTGTGCGCGAGCCTCACGGTGGGCAACTATATGCTGCCTTCGCCGATCGCCCGGTTCGCCCGGCGGCATCCGGACGCGCGCTTCCATGTGGCGGTCGGAAACACGGACTTTGTGGTGGCATCGGTGCGGCAGTTCGAAAGCGAGGCGGGTTGGGTGGAGGGTCTGGCGCGTCATCCCGATCTGGAAGCGTATCCCTGGCGCGAGGACCGGCTGGTGATCGTTGCGGCTCCCGGCCACGCGCTGGCGGGTCGGCGGGCCACGGCGGCGGCGCTGGCGGACAGCCGGTGGGTCTTGCGGGAGAAGGGATCGGGCACGCGCGCCGTATTCGAGGATGCCATTGAGGGCAGGTTCCGCCTGGAACACGTCCCGGTCGAATTAGGCGGGATCGGGGCCCTCAAACGAGCGGTGATGTGCGGGGCCGGATTGGGTTGTATCTCCCGTTCGGCGGTCGAGCCGGAACTCAAATCCGGGCAGCTTCGCCTGGTATATGCCGCGTGGCTCGATTTGCGGCGGCAGATCACGCTGCTGGTGCATCGCCAGAAATACGTGGATGAGGGATTGCGCGGGTTCCTGCGGTTTTGTGGAGTGGAACTGCCGGGACATGGAGGCCGCACACGCGGGCGAAACCGGACTACGGGTTAGAATAGAGTCCTGTGCACCGCTTCGTTCTCCACAATGAAGAAATCCGGGATGCCTCCGACAAACTGCTGGCACCGGGGCAGGTAGGGCTGCTCTCGGGCTGGGGTGTCTTCAGTACGATCCGGGTGGTGGAGGGCGTGTTGTTTGCATTCGAGCGCCACTGGGCGCGCATGCGTAAAGACGCTGCCGCGCTGCACGTGCCTCTGCCGCCGGACCCGGAGCAGGTGCGCCGCAAGCTGCTTGAGTTGGTGGCGGCGAATCAGGCTTTCGACGCTACTCTGCGGGTGGTCGTGGTGCGCAATACCGGGGGCATGTGGGAAGGGCCGGCGATGGGCCGCGCCTGCGACCTGATTGCGCTGACTTCCGCGACCAAGGAGTGGGGCACCGGCGTGCGGCTGTGCTACACGCCGCGGGCACGCTATGCCGCGGGCGAGTTCGCGGGCGCCAAGATTCTGTCGTGGGGCATGAACCTGACCTGGCTGGAGAAGGCGCAGGCGCGCGGTTTCGACGAGACGATCCTGTTGAACGAACGCGGCGAAGTGTCCGAGTGCACGTCGGCGAACCTTTTCGCCGCAGAAGGGACCCGGGTGTGGACGCCGCCTCTCGGTTCCGGCTGCCTGCCGGGAGTGACCCGCGAGTTGCTGGTGCACGAGATCCGGGTGGCGGGTTACAGCATCGAAGAAAAAGTATTGGAACCCGCGGACCTGGAGCAAGCCTCGGAAGTTTTCATCACATCGACTACGCGGAACCTGCTGCCGGTCGTGGAGATAGAAGGCCGCGGCATCGCGCATTCAGGCGGTGCATGTGCCGCCTTGCGCAGCGCGTTCGCAGCTTACGTCAACGCTTACGTGGCGAGCCACGCCGGCGGCAAGGAGGCGCCTGCCGCGCGGTTATGACCGTGAGTTGCCCGAGTTGCGGCAGCCGGTACCTGCGCGTCAGCCGATGCCGGAATCTGAGGGAGAGCCTGCGCGACATGGTGGGCATCTCCCCGCTGCGATGCGGCGATTGCGGCGAGCGTTTCGTGGCCCGCACCTGGAGCCTGACGGTCTTCACTCACAGCCGTTGTCCTAAGTGCCTGCGCATGGATCTGAACGTCTGGACGGAACAGCAGTATTGGCCGAGTCACTTCATGAAGTTGATGATCAAACTCGGGGCGCACCCGTGGCGCTGCGAATACTGCCGTCACAATTTTGTGGATTTCCGGCCGCGGCTGGAGCGGTTCAGTTTCAATCGATGGCGGGAGAGAGGGCGGGCGCAGGAGGCCGCCGACCCGGGCGCGCCGAAGAGCCCGGAGCCGCGATGACTGGCGGGAGGGCGGACGCCGGACGTATCGTAAGCCCAATTGGTGGCGTTCGCTTGCCGCGCGACTGCCCTACGGAAGCGCCAGCACTTCTACGTGTCTACCAGTAGGTCCGCTGTAGGTCAATACGTACCGCGAACCGGCATTCTGAATCCCGCTGAGAACGCCGCCTGCGGAGTCCTCCGTTCTTATCGAGTGCAATGCCTTGGCGTCGCGCGCCATTGAATTCCGCAGGTCGATTATGGCCACGGCGCTTCCGACACGGACGAAAATGGCATCCTCCCCAGCCACCCTGCCGAGAACTTGACTATCGCTCATCAGAACATCACTGTGACCGGTTTCAAGCACAAGACGGCGAAGCGTCCCGGCGTCCGAGTAGAATACTGCCTTTCCATCAATGCTCCAGAACCATGGAAAGGCTGGAGGACTTTGCACCTCAGCGAGTCTTTGCGGGCTAGCTTCGACGGCACTCGCCGGAAGAAGCCCCAGATAGTAAACATCGTTCTTCGTGTAGACCCACATCGTTACCTCGGTACCATCCGGCGAATAGCTGGGCTGCGCCGCGCTGTAACTCTCGCCGGACGATTTGAGTTCCGGCGCCAATGCCGCTCCGCCGGTGAGTTGCACAGCGCCCGAACCGTCAATCAGTACCGAACCAATCACTCGAGGATAGTACCAGCTAGGTCCACCAACCGAAAAAATCACTCTTTTGCCGTCCGGAGAGAAGCCCAAACCCGAGAACTCATCCAACCCGCGGAAGTTTTTCAGAATTTGTTTGCCGGCATGCGTATCGAGATGCCGGACGTACAAGCCGCGCGGCAAACCGGCGGCTCCGGTGTACGCAAGTGCGCTACCATCGAGGCTAATCGCAACAGAGCCGCTGGCCCCTCGGGCAACCAGGGGCTGGTCAAATAGCACGCTCACGTTCTCGTCGAGGGCGGGCCGGGACGCGCGCCGCGGCTCTCCGGACTGGGCCAGGCCTAGCCCCTGGCTGGCGACGATTACAATCGAAAGAGCGATCAACGATGAGCGGGGCGACGCCGGAGTCCGGTTATGTTGAAGTAGTTTAGGATTATTTCTCATATGCCATTCCAGGAGTATCACGCGGTTACCCCCAATACTGTCTCCAAAGTTCTTCCAAGAGATAGACACCACCCCCTGCCGGTAAGCTCTGAATGAAGGGCGTGTATTCGTACTCCGCATAGGTGGCGGCGTTGTTTATCGTGAACGCTACTTCGTAGCAACCGTTGACCAGAACCGAATCTGAACAATCCGCAGTAACCGACAGCTTGATATCCGAGTTATACGATGAGACTACCGGGAAGAAATACGGATACGTGACCACGTCTTCGAAACGATTAATCAAAGTTTCCGCGCCACACGTCAATTGCGACAGGAAGTTCGAGGGAGTCGAACAGCCCAGGGCGTTGTTTAACTTCTTATATCCCGGCAGCGTCTTCGCCGTGATCAGACTCTGCTCTTTCTGCATGGTAACCAGAAGCACTTGCGGATTCAGGCCGGCACTCGTAGTGGTGCTACTGATCTGAGTGGATGCCAACACGCCAGTGGCGCCTTTGGCCAGGCAAGATGTCGAGCCGTCGGAGCAGTACAGGGGCTCTCCCACATCATAGACTCCATTATTGTTACTGTCGACGAAGCCGGCGGTGTCTCCGACAAAATAAAAGTGCGTCAAAAAGGACCCGTGGGACTTGAAAAAGCTGTTAATCTTCGTGGCGGTCAGAGCCGCCGCATTCGTGAACGTGGTGTCGGATACTTGCGACTGATGAAAATCAAAGCCGTTGTAGTTCAGCACCGTGGGAGGTATGCTGACCGCCATACCGCATCCCGCGACCCCGACTTCGTCGGCGGTGGCCGCGGTGTCGCCCGAGGAAATCTCGCCGGCCGTATAGGTCGCGTTAAGAACACCGCTGGCGGGAGTTGAGGCGTTCACCATCGAGCCGAAGGCCGGTGAGAATGCGATCGGAAGCACCTGAGCCGGCGCGACGGTGACCGTCACAGTGGTGGTCTCGGTGCCGTTGGCCCGGACCACGTTGGCGTTTGTAGTTGTATCTATGCTGGCTTGAAGCGAGGTGACGGTCGGTCCCTCCACGGTAAAGGTTTCCTGGGCGCCTCCGTCCGTGGCATAAATTAGCCCGGAGAAGGTGTTGGTGCCGTTGCTGAACTCCAGGCCGGGCGCAGCCGTCAGAATGAAGTTAGAGAATCCCGGCCCGAACCCCGAGGAGCCGTAAGTTTCAAGCCATGCCGTGTACGTGGATCCGGTGGTGAGACCGAGGCTGGTAAGGGAGACCGTCGTCGTCCCGTTAGAGACCGGAAGAGTGAATTGATAGGACCCGATAACGCTCAAGGTACTGTCGAGGATGAAGAAGTAAAAGTTTCCAGGACGCCCGTACGTGTTTGTGACAGCCATGCTCGGGCAGTCCTGCGCCGATAATCGGGGAGCGGCAAGTTGCACGAGTAGCAGCGGCATCGCGGGTAAGGCGCAGCGGAGTGCGCAATAGCGTTTCCGTTTGTTCAGCATGGTTTTTGTAGTTGCCTCTGGGCGCCCCGGAATTTCCGTTTTGGCTTCCGGGTTTCTGAGATTCTACAGCCAACCTGGTCGCCTGAGCGCATTCATTAAACGAATTTAATTTTTGCCCGGCTCCCCGGAAGGCGTGCGCGCTTGCCTGGACAAGAGAGCCGTGGCGGCTTGCACGGGGAAACTACCGGCTATAGACTGGAATAGGCTTGACAAACCGGAGACACGGGTCCGAATTCCCGCTTTGCGCCTCTATCGGTCGCACTCCGGCCAGCCGATCAATGCCATAGGGTGAAAAAGCTGTGAAACCAGTTCGCGTCTTTCACGTGATCCCGTCCCTGCCTGAGCCGTTGGAGCCGTTGCGGGAGCTTGCCTATAACCTGCGTTGGGCCTGGGACCACGATAGCATCGAGTTGTTCCGGCGGTTGGATACGGACCTGTGGGAAGCCAGCGGCCACAATCCGGTGCTAATGCTGGGCAGTATCGACCAGATGCGGCTGGTAGCGGCGGCCGGCGACGACTCGTTCCTGGCGCACCTGGAGCGCGTGTCGCGCGCCCTGCAGACGCGCATGGAAGGCCAGAATTCCTGGTTCCGGCGAGTGCACGCGCCGGCGGGTAAGCTGCTGGTGGCGTACTTCTCGCTCGAATTCGGGCTCACGGAATGCCTCTCGATTTTCGCGGGCGGACTCGGGGTGCTGGCAGGCGATCACGTGAAATCGGCCAGCGATTTGGGAGTACCCCTGGTGGCCGTGGGGCTGCTCTATCAGCAGGGCTATTTCCGCCAGTATCTGAGCCAGGCCGGATGGCAGCAGGAAGCCTACGTGACCAACGATTTCCACAATCTTCCGCTGCGGCCGCTGGCGCATGCGGATGGAAAAGCACTGACCATCGAGGTGCAGTATCCCGGGCGCACGGTTACGGCGCGGGTGTGGTGGGCGCAGGCCGGGCGCGTGCCGGTTTATCTGCTCGATACCAACGTGGCGGCGAACAGTCCCGCCGACCGCGAAATCACCGGCGAACTGTACGGCGGCGATAACGAAATGCGCATCAAGCAGGAGCTCCTGCTGGGCGTCGGCGGATACCGGGCGCTCGAAGCGGCGCATGTCCACCCGGCCGTCTTTCACATGAACGAAGGACACTCGGCGTTCCTCTCGCTGGAGCATGTGCGGCGGCTCATGGAGCGATACCAGCTTTCATTCGCGGAAGCTCGCGAACTGGCCGCTTCCAGCCTGGTCTACACCGGCCACACGCCGGTCGAAGCGGGGCACGACTATTTCGCGCCGGACTTAATGGATCACTATTTCAACGGTTACTTTCAGTCGCTGGGGCTGAGCCGGAGCGACTTTCTGGCGTTGGGGCGGCGAAACGCGGGCGACCAGAACGAGCAGTTCTGTATGACCGTGCTGGCGCTGCGCCTGGCGGCCTCCAGCAACGGTGTCAGCAAACTGCACGGCGAAGTCAGCCGGCACATGTGGAAGGCCATCTGGCCGGGCGTACCGGAGGACGAGGTGCCCATCGGGCACGTCACGAATGGCGTGCATTTCCGCTCCTGGATTTCGAATGAAATGAACCAGTTATACGACCGCTACCTGGGTCCGCAATGGCGGGAAGCGGCCAACGGCGATCTTTGGAAGCGAGTGGAAACGATTCCCGCGGAGGAGCTTTGGCGCACGCACGAGCGGCGGCGGGAGAGGCTGGTGGCGTTCGCGCGGCGGAAACTGCGCGACCAATTGAAGCGCCGCGGCGCTCCACAATCTGAAATCGAAGCTGCCGACGAGGTGCTGGATGCACAGGCGTTGACCATCGGATTTGCGAGGCGGTTCGCCACGTACAAACGGGCCACCCTGTTATTGCGCGATACGGAACGGCTGAAGCGCATCCTATGCGATGCCAAGCGGCCCGTGCAGATCATTTATGCCGGTAAGGCACACCCGCGCGATGGGGGCGGCAAAGAGTTGATCCAGCGGATCGTGGCGCTGGCGCGGGACCCCGTATTCCGCCGGCACGTGGTGTTCCTCGAAGATCAGGACATGGCCATCAGCCGATATCTGGTGCAGGGCTGCGATGTGTGGCTGAACACGCCGCTGCGGCCGTTGGAGGCGAGTGGCACCAGCGGCATGAAAGCGGCGGCCAACGGCGCCCTGAATCTGAGCACTTTGGATGGCTGGTGGGATGAAGCCTGGCGCACGCCCCGGCCGGATTCCGAGTTGATCGGCTGGGCCATCGGCAACGGAGAGCGCTACGACGATCCAGGCCAACAGGACCAGGTGGAAGCCGGGGCGCTGTACGATTTGCTGGAACGCGATGTAGTCCCGACGTTCTATGAATTGGGCGCGGACCGGCTGCCCAGGCGATGGATTGCGCAGATGAAGGGCTCGCTCAAGAATCTCTGCCACACCTTCAATACTCACCGCATGGTGCGGGAGTACACGGAACGGTTTTATCTGCCGGCCTTCGAGCGGTTTGGCCGGCTGGAGGCGGAATCCGCGGCGGCTTCGCGGGCCCTGGCTTCCTGGCTGGATCTGGTGCGGCGCGAATGGGCGCAGGTACGCGTGTTGGCGCTCGAAGACGGTCCGGCGGCGGAAGCTAAAGTCGGCGATCTGGTGGGGGTGCGGGCGCGGCTAGGCCTGGGCCGGCTGTCACCGGCCGACGTTACCGTGGAATTGTACTTGGGAGCGCTGGATGCCGCGGGCGAACTGACACAACCGGCCACCTTTACGATGCACCATGCCGCCAGCCCGGGCAATGGCGAACATGTTTTCGAAGCCCGCGGCGTCCCGTGTTGCCGCAGCGGCTTGCAGGGCTATACGGTGCGCGTCCTGCCGCACCACGCGAACCTGGCGGCGCGCTTCGTGCCGGGCCTGATCACTTGGGCGAGTTAGCGGCCCGCGCCAATTGGGCCGCGCGGATTGCCTGTCCTAAATGGCGCTGGGTATGTTCGGCGATGTGCACCAGCAAGCCGATGACAGTGGTCGGCAGATGTTTTCTTCCGACCCAGCGCGGCTCCCGGAAGCCGGCGGGATCTACACCGCGGATGGCCTGCTCCGCGCGGCGCAGCGCCTGCTCCACGCCGGTGAGCAAGTCATCCAGGCTCGCGCCTGGCGTCATCTCGGCCGCCAGCGCGGCCAATTGCTCCGCATCCAGAGGCCGGCCTGCGAGATAGGCGGTCAGGCGATCCAGGCTGCCCGCAAGGTGGCGCAGATGAAAGCCCAACGGCGCCAACCCGTGGGGCCGAGCCCACACCTGGCGGTCGCTGAGCCCGGCGGTGTGGCGTGCCAGATCCTCGCGCGTCTGTTGAAGCCCGTATAAAGCTGGTGCGAGCAACGCATCCAGTTCGGGCAAAGGCCCGCGCAGCCAGGGTTCAGGCAGAGGTTCCGCGGGTTCGCCGATGCCGGGCTCGCCGATGCCGTGTTCGCTCAGTTCTTCTTCTCGTCCTTCTTCTCGGCTTTCTTGCGCTGCATGGTAAGCGGCATGCCGGGCATACTGCCTTGAGTAAACGTCCCGGTCATGGTGGAAGCGTCTTTGTCCAGGGTCCCCTGGTAGGAACCGCTGAGCACCTTGAGGTCGAGCTTCACGGTGTCTCCCGTGTGCGAGATGCTGGCCACCGGCAGGCCGCTGGCGCCCTGGTCCAGGCTATCAAACGTAGCCGTGATGCCGCCATCGGCGTTCTTCGTGAAATTGAAGCGTAAGTGAAGCTGGTTGCCGTTGACATCCAGTACGCCTTCCCAAACGCCTTCCAGCACCTGAACGTCGCCGGTGTTGGCGGGCGCCTTTTCCACGGCCCGCGGCTCGGATTTCCACTTCAGGTTCAACGCCAGCGGCTGGCCGCCTACGGTGAAAGTGCCCGCGATACTCTTACCGTCTTCGGAGACTTTGCCGTCATAATGTGGTTCGCCGCCACCGGGCAGCGGGAAGCTGACGGAGGCGCCGTCCACTTTGACATTCGCGATCGGCAGCGCGGACATACCTTGCATCGGCACATCCATTTCCCCAGCCCATTTATCGCCGTCGCGATGCAGGTTGAATATGAAGCCTATGTCGCCGTTGGGCGTGTTGAGAGTGCCTTCCCAAAGGCCGGCGGGACTCGCGGCGGCGGCCAGCACGGCGGCGGGCGCCAGCAGGAAGCAGCCGGCTAGAATTGCAAAGAATCGTTTCATAAAACTCCTGAATGGATTGTAGCCTACGGTGTAGCGCAGGCGCGGCGCAGGGCTTCGACCAGTTTCTCAAGCTGCGCGCTTTCGGGCTTGTGGCCCTCCGCCGTAACGTAGAAAACGTCGATGGCCTTGTGCGCCTCGGTATCGATTAACACCACTTCGATGTTGCAGCCTTCGGCCGAGATCGCGGAGGCCAGATCGTAGAGCAAGCCCGGGCGGTCGTGCGCCACGATTTCGATGAGCGTGGCGGTGTCGGATGCCTCCGAATTAAATGAGACGGTGGGTTGTATTTGCGAGCTGCGGCTGGGCGAGGCAGGTTTGGCGCGGTTCTGCAGGAGCTGGCGCACATCCTGGCGGCCCAGCACCACCCGCTCCACGGTGAGGCGCAGACGGTCGATCTCGGTGGGATTCAGCTCCAGCGTGCGCAGGGGATCGGCGAAGGTGAAGGTATCGAGCACGGTGCCCTGGCTGTTCGAAAACGCCTCCGCCTTCAGAATGTTCATACCAAAACTGGAGAGGGTGCCGGCCACCGAGGCGAACAGAAACGGCCGGTCGCCGGTCACCAGGGTCAAACGCCAGGCGGCTTCCACTTTCTCCAGCGAAACAGCCACGCCGCGCTGGCGGAACAGGCCTTCGAGCCGCAGATGTGCGTCGATTTCTTCGGGGGTGTGGGTGCGGGCGTAGCGCACCGGCAGCCCGGCGAGAAAGGCGCGCTTTTCGGGGGGATAGGCGGCGGCGCTGGGGATGCGTTCGGTGGCCAACTCGCGGGTCAGCTCGTTGTAGGTCAGCAGGTAAAGCTGCCAGAGCACTTCGGCGCGCCATGGGGTCATGGCGGAGGGATTCACTGCGCTGATATCGGCGTAGGTCATCAGGGTCAGCGCCTTGAGCCGTTCGACGGTTTCCACACGCCGGGCCATGTGACGCGCGGTGGCCGGATCCTGCAGGTCCCGCGAATTCATCACGGCCGACATTTCCAGATGCCTGCGGACGAGGAATTCCACCAGATCGCGCTCGGGGCGCGGCATTCCGATTCTCTCGAGGGCCGGCTCGGCGGCGCGCGCGGAGACTTCGGCGTGCCCTCCCACGGCATTCCCCTTGCCGACGTCGTGAAATAGCAGCGCGCAAAGCAGCAGGGCGGGATCTTCCATCTCCGAGAGGAGATCGGTATAGCGCTTAACCGCCGGTTCGCGGGCGCCGCGCAAACCGGTCAGGGATTGCAAGGTGACCAACGTGTGTTCATCCACCGTGTAGCGATGATAGAAGTCGCGAATGACCAGGCATTCGATTTGCGCCAATTCCGGGAAATACGGCGCGCAGGACGCCGGTTTCGTGCATGCTGCGCACGGCTTCGGCGGCATACGGCAAGGAGAGGATCTCCTTGATGGCCGGCCACACGGGACGCGGCGCGGCAAACCACTCCTCGAGGCGCGGCAGCGCGAGGGCCAGCCTCTGCTCCGCCTCGGTGGAGGGGCGGATGCCGTGGCGGGCGACGAATTGGAACAGGCGGAGGGCTAACTCGGGGTCGGCCTCCAGCGCGTGGGGCGTGCGCAAGTGGACCCGTTCGCGAGAGACGGTGAATTCAGCGTTTGAAAGCCGCGCGCGCCAATCCTTGAACTGCGTGAACAGCGAACTGTTCTGCGCTTCGCTCAATTCCAGCTCGCGCAGCGCCGCGCGATAGATCTGGCGGGCGTGCAGAAAATAATCGCGCATCCACTGGGCGGCGCCGGCCGCCGCGAAGTATTCCGCGGCCTGTTCCTGGGCATCGAAGGTGAGGGTGTTGTTGTCGCGTCCGGAGCGGGAGTGCAGAAAGCAGCGCAGGCGCGCCAGAAAGAGAAACGCCGGTTCGATTTCCGGGGCGGAAACGTCACGAAGGCGGGCCAGCCAGCGAACCAGTTGGTAGTCGCGCAGGCCGCCCGGCGTATCCTTGATGTTCGGCTCCAGGTGATAGTAAGTGTTCTGATACTTCTGGTGGCGATCGCGGGTGAGGCGCGTCAGGTTGCGCATCAGGGGTTCGCGCTGGGCGTGGAGGAAACGCGGGAGCCTTTGCGCGAAGTTGGAATACAACGCCCGATCGCCGGCCAGGAAGCGCTGATCGAGCAGGCTGACGTTGAGCTCGATGTTTTGATCGTGGATCTCGGCGCACTCTTCCGGCGTGCGGACGGAATGGCTGAGGCGCAGCCCGGAATCCCAGAGCGTCTGGAGGAAGGCGGAGATGGGCCCGGGAGCATCCTGTGCCAGGCGATTGCTTTCCACCAGCAGGAGAAGATCCACGTCGGAATACGGAAACAAGTGACGCCGGCCGTAGCCGCCCACGGCGAGCAGGGTCAGCCCGGCGGGGAAGGCCGGCCACAATTTCTCGCGCGCGGCGCGTTCCACCGTGCCGTCCACCAGGGCGGTGCGTTCCGCCAGGGCCAGGATGGGGTCCTTACATGGCGGGGTCAATGGGCTGTCCTGGCGGCATGCGGTTTTATAGGGCGGCGTCGCCGCGATCTTCGTTGCGAATCCGGATGGCCTCCGCTACATCGAACACGAAGATCTTGCCATCGCCGATCTTGCCGGTCCGTGCGGCGGCGGTCAACGTTTTGAGCAATTCGTCGCAGCGGGCATCGCTTACGACCACCTCGATTTTCAGCTTGGGCAGAAGATCCACGGTATATTCACGCCCCCGATAGACCTCTTTGTGGCCTTTCTGGCGGCCATGCCCGCGCACTTCGCTGATGGTCATGCCATCGACGCCGATGCCCGCCAGCGCTTCTTTCACTTCGTCCAGCTTGAACGGCTGGATAATGGCCTCGATTTTTTTCATATTCACGCTTCCAGAATGTAGCCTTCTTCGCCGTGCATGCTCAAATCCAACCCTGCGATTTCCTGAGACTCGGTGACCCGCAAACCGATGAGGACGTCGCAGATCTTCAGTATGACCAGCGTCCCCACGATAGCCAGCGCCCAGGCGATCGCGATTCCCACGAGTTGATTCCAGATTTGGCCGGGATGGCCGTCCACCCAGCCGAGCGGCCCTTTGAAACCGCCATTTACCGCACCGGTGGCGAACACTCCCGTGAGGACCGCGCCCAGGGTGCCGCCGCAGCCGTGCACGCCGAAGGCATCCAGGGAGTCGTCATATCCCAGTTTCTGTTTGACCTTGGCCACCATGAAGTAGCACACGATTCCGGCCAGGAAACCGATCAGCAGCGCGGGGAAGGGCTTCACGAAGCCGGACGCCGGAGTGATGGCAACCAGGCCGGCGACGCATCCGGAGATGCCGCCGAGCACGCTGGGTTTGCCGGATCTGCGCCACTCGGCCAGCACCCATCCCAGGGCCGCCGCGGCCGCCGCGAAATGGGTGGCCACAAACGCGCTGGTAGCCAGGCTGGAGGCGGCCAGCGCGCTGCCGGCATTGAATCCGAACCAGCCGACCCACAGGAGACAGGCGCCAATGAAGCTGATGACCAGATTGTGCGGCTTCATATCATCGTGCGGATAACCCAGACGCTTGCCCAGATACAGCGCGGTAACCAGCGCCGAAACTCCCGAGGTGATGTGGACCACGGTGCCACCCGCGAAATCCAGGCAAGGAATCCGGCCGCCCAGCGCCGCGTTCAAGAATCCGCCTTTGCCCCACACCATGTGGGCCATGGGGAAGTACACCACCAACATCCACAAGACCATGAACAGCAGCATGGCGCTGAACTTCATGCGCTCGGCGAAAGCGCCGGAGATGAGGGCGGGAGTGATGACGGCGAACATTAACTGATAAATCATGAACGTCTGATGCGGAATGGTGCCGGCGTAATCGATATTCGGCGCGCTGCCTACGCCGTTCAGCAGAGCATACCGTAAGTCGCCGATGAACGGTAGACCTTGGCCAAAAGCCAGGCTGTAGCCCACCACCGCCCACAACACGGTGACCACCGCCATCAGGATGAAGCTTTGCATCATCGTCGCCAGTACGTTTTTGCGGCGCACCAAGCCACCATAAAACAGCGCCAGGCCCGGTCCGGTCATCATCAGGACCAGAGCGGCACTGATCAGCATCCAGGCATTGTCGCCCGCGCTTTGGGCCGACCGGGTGGCGGCTTCCAGGGCCGTCACTTTTGCCTGGAGATCGGGAGTATTTTGCGCCCACGCCACGACGGGCAGGACTGTCAACAAGGACAGGTATTTCACGTCATCTCCAAGTGGGAGATCTGGACTCACACAACTCTACTTTACATTGTGCATGGAGGCTGGGAGGGTCCCAAACGGAACATTTCTATGGGTGAGATTGAAATTTTCTATTTCGCTCAGAAGGCGCGCCCGTATTGCTTGGGAGTCGCCGCTTGTGCGCCCAGGGTCTTGGCGGCATGCAGGGGCCAATAAGGATCGCGCAGAAACTCGCGCGCCAGCAGCACCATGTCCGCCTGGCCGGAACGCACAATGGCATCGGCCTGCTGCGGTTCGGTAATCATGCCTACCGCGCCGGTGAGCACGCCCGTCTGATGCCGGATGCGTTCGGCGAACGGCGTCTGGTAAGCCGGCCCTACCTGAACCTTGGCATAGGGCACGATGCCGCCGGACGAGCAATCGATCAGATCGACTCCCAGTGGTTGCAGGCGCCGGGCCAACTCCACGGAGTCCTGGATCTGCCAGCCGTCCTCCACCCAATCGATGGCCGAGATGCGCATGAAGAGCGGCAAGGATTCGGGCCAGGCGGCGCGCACGGCGGAGGCTATCTCGAGTGCGAAGCGGATGCGCGCTTCGAATCCGCCGCCGTATTCGTCGGTACGGCGATTCGAGAGGGGCGACAGAAACTCGTCGATCAGGTAACCGTGGGCGCCGTGGATCTCGACGACCTGAAATCCTGCGGCTGCGGCGCGGCGGGCGGCGGCGGCGAATGCCTCCACGATTGCGGCGATGGCGGACTGGGTCAGTTCCGCGGGCGCCGGTTCTCCTGGCCGGAAGGGGATGGGACTCGGCGCCACGCACTGCCAGCCACCTTCGGACTCGGGAATGACGGCGCCGCCTTCCCATGGGACGCGGGTACTGCCTTTGCGGCCGGCGTGCGCGATCTGGATGCCCGGGACAGCGCCCTGGTCAAGGATGAAGCGGGCGATGCGGGCCAACATTTCGATGTGCTCGTCGCGGTAGATTCCTAGATCCGCCGGGGAGATGCGGCCGCGCGGCTCGAGGGCGGCGGCTTCGGTGAGCACCAGTCCGGCGCCGCCTACAGCCCGGCTGCCGAGATGCACCAGATGCCAGTCATTCGCGAAGCCGTTGACGCTCGAGTATTCGCACATCGGGGAAACCGCTATGCGGTTGCGAAAGGTGATGCCCCGGATGGTGAGGGGGGAGAAGAGATCGGGCATGAGTTCATGATAGCGAACGCGTTTGTCCCCAAGGCGCCAAGGACGGACGCCAGGGACGCAAAGAAGAAGAACGACTGGCGAGAATATGCTTGGCGGTACACTTAGACCGGGGGGTAGCTATGTATTGTCCTCAATGCGGGGTTGAATACCGTGATGAGTTTTCGGAATGTTCCGATTGCCATGTTGCGTTGCTGGCCGGCGCGCCTCCGCCGGAAGCTGCGTCGGAGTTTAACCCGGCGATTGACTTAGTGGTCGTGCTGGAGACAAACGACGGCATCCAGGTGGCGATGGCTAAGGGATTGCTTGAAGAGGCGGGAATCCCCTTCTTTGTGTTGGGACAGATTACAACCCTTGTGACGGATGTGGATGGATTTCTGCGTAAGTGGGTGCGGGTACAGGTGCCGCGCGATCGGGAGGCCGAGGCGCGGGAGATTCTGGAGACGGTCATGCAGCCGGATACAAGCGTGCAAAGCGGTGACGACGACGTTTGATATGTGGCAAGACGTTTGAGAGTGAGCTCGCCCGGATGAGAATCTATCTAGATGCTTGCTGCCTGAGCCGGCTCACCGACGACTAGAGCCAGCCGCGTATCCGCGGGGAAGCGGAAGCTGTTGAAGGCATTCTCGGCTTGGTTCGTGAGGGCAGAGTAACTTGGGTAAGTAGCGCCGTGCTGGCAATCGAAATTCGTCGCAATCCGGACGCGGACCGGCGGCGCGACGCGACCGAAGTACATGCACACGCCGGCGCGGTCGTCACGCCGGACCGCCTGGATGCGGCCCGCGCCGAGTTTCTGCAGACCCTCGGTTTCGGTGCTTTCGACGCGCTCCACCTGGCCTGCGCCGAGAGGGGCGGCGCCGAAGTTCTCCTGACGACTGACGATCGCCTTCTGCGTCGCGCCAGGCGGCAAGCTGGGGAGTTGCGCATCAGGGTGGAGAACCCGCTATTCTGGTATCGAGAGGTCCGACGTAATGCAGGCCGCTAACATGACCGACGAGCAATTCGAACGCCACGCGCTGGCGATTCTGGGCCGTGAGTTGGGCGCGGATGGAATGGCGCGCTTCTTACGCATCTACCGGGCAGGCAGCGGCGATTACACGCGCGACCGTCATCTCTGGCTCGAGCAAGCGACTATTCAGGACATCATGGCCGAGGTCGAGCAGGGCGGATGGCGAGAACCTGGCAGGTAGCGCGGCTGCAGACGAGCGAAATGCCTCAGTTCGCAGGCCGGCCAAGTCTCTGCGCAAGTTCTCAACAACCACCAGATGGAATACTGCTGGAGCCGCCTGACACGAATACTCACACGCTTGCGGGGCTCCTGAGAGAGGATTTCGTCGTCTTCGTGTACGACGGCCAGCGTTAGTATTCGCGGCGGGCCGACGCGACTCGCCCGCCGGTGCATCGCGAGAGTTCAGCCGAGGTTCAGGCCTTGAAAATCCTGCAGCGCCAGCTTTTTCGCAATCTGGTCATCGAATTTCGCCTTGAGCGGCGCCGGCAGGTTTGCCATGAACAACCGCCACGCCGCGCGGAATTCGTCCAGCATTTTCTGATTCTCGGTATGACCCGTCCACGGGTCCCAAGCCCGAGACGATCGTAGGTCAAGTGGAACAGGTGCTCGTCCTATCCCACTCGAACCAAGTGGGCAGCAAGGGCTTGAACTTCAGTTTGCCGACAAAATCGAGCGCCGCCATGTCGTTCATGCCTCGCCCCCGCTGGTTCATGAAGAAGTGGCCGAACTTCCGGCAGAACACGAGGAACGAATACTGGACATGGCTGTTGATCGGCGGCCGGGGGTTGCCGTAGATCGATGTGCCCGCGGACACAAGGCACACGTAGTCGTGGACGACATGCCGGACGGCGGCCAGATCCCTTTCTTCTTCAGTCATAGGCCCCAAACGTACGATGAACGAACCTGCGACGACTACTTCGAAGACTGTGCCACGGGGCGCATCGGATCGAGTGTCGCGCACCCGAAAGTAAAAGGGGCAGGCCACAAAAGCCCTGGCATGCCCCAAGTCGATGGTTGACTTATGCGGTGCGCATGGATTCCGACTTATCGCCGGAGATGGCGGCTTGCGCCGCGGCCAGGCGCGCGATCGGTACGCGATAGGGCGAGCAGGATACATAGTTGAGGCCCACGCGGTAGCAGAACTGCACCGAGCTGGGCTCGCCGCCGTGCTCGCCGCAGATGCCGATGTCCAGGTTCGGCTTAGTCTGCCGGCCGAGTTTCACGCACATCTCGACCAGCTTGCCGACGCCTTGTTGATCCAGCACGGCAAACGGATCGTGCTTGAAGATCTTGGCGTCTTCGTAGGTCTTCTGGAACTTCGTGTAATCGTCGCGCGAGAGACCCATGGTCGTCTGCGTCAGATCGTTGGTGCCGAAGCTGAAGAAATCGGCTTCCTTGGCGATTAAGTCGGCGGTCAGTGCGGCGCGCGGGATTTCGATCATGCAGCCGACCTTGTACTTAAAGTCCGGCATGCCGGCCTTGGCCAGCACTTCGGTGGCGACGTCAACCACGATCTTCTTCTGATTGGCGAATTCCTCGATCGAGCCGATGAGCGGGATCTCGATTTCCGGAGTGACTTTCACGCCCTTCTTGGCCACCTGCACGGCGGCTTCGAAGATGGCGCGCGATTGCATTTCGGTGATTTCCGGATACATGATGCCCAGACGGCATCCGCGGAGGCCAAGCATGGGGTTGAACTCATGGAGCTGTTCGACGCGCTCCAGGAGCCCGGTCAGGACCTTCTTCAGATCCTTCACGGTGGCGCCGAGACGCTCGTAGCGGCTGACCATTTCCTTCTTGGCCTTCAGGTCCGCGGCGGGCAACTTCGCCAGATCGACCATCAACACTTCGCGCTTGGGCAGGAATTCGTGCAGCGGCGGATCGAGGGTGCGGATGAGCACCGGGAATCCGTCCATGGCGGTGAACAGGCCGGCGAAATCCTTGCGCTGCATGGGCAGCAGTTTCGCCAACGCTTTGCGGCGATTCTTCTCGTCCTGCGCCAGGATCATGGCCTGCATGTGCGCAATGCGATCCTCGGCGAAGAACATATGCTCGGTGCGGCAGAGGCCGATGCCTTCGGCGCCGAACTTGCGCGCCGCTTTGGCATCGCGGGGAATATCGGCATTGGCGCGTACGCCAAAGCCGCCGCGGAACACATCCGCCCAAGCCATGAATGTCGCCATGATGCCGGAAGACGGATCGGCGTCGAGCGTGTTGGCCTGCCCGGCGAAGACTTCGCCAGTGGAACCGTCGAGGGAGATCCAGTCGCCTTCCTTCAGGGTCATCTTCTTGCCGCCCACGGCCACGCTGATTTGTTTGGCATGCGCGTTGACGTCGATATCTCCCGCGCCGGCGACGCAGGGCGTGCCCATGCCGCGGCAGACCACCGCCGCGTGGCTGGTCATGCCGCCGCGCGAAGTGAGAATGCCCTTGGCCACTTCCATACCATGGATGTCGTTAGGCTCGGTTTCGGCGCGCACCAGAATGACGGGTCCGGCGGCGCACTGCTTCACGGCTTCATCGGCGGTGAAAACCACGCGCCCGACAGCGGCGCCGGGCGATGCCGGCAGTCCCTTGGCGATGGTGGCCAGCGACTTCTTCGAAGCCGGATCGAGCACCGGGTGCAGAAGCTGATCGAGCTGCTGCGGATCGACACGCTGGACGGCTTCTTCCTTGGTGATCAGACCTTCGTTGACCATATCGACGGCGATGCGTACGGCGGCCGGACCGGTGCGCTTGCCATTGCGCGTTTGCAGCATGTAGAGTTTGCCATCCTGGATGGTGAACTCGAAATCCTGCACGTCGCGATAGTGCTGTTCCAGGCTGGTGGTGATTTCACGGAGCTGTTTGTAAGCTTCGGGCATCAAGTCGTTCAGCGTTTCGATGGGCTGCGGGGTACGCACGCCCGAGACGACATCTTCGCCCTGCGCGTTGACCAGGTATTCGCCGTAGAAAACCTTCTCGCCGGTGGACGGATTGCGGGTGAAGCCCACGCCGGTGGCGGAAGTATCGCCCATGTTGCCGAAGACCATGGCCTGGACGTTCACCGCGGTGCCCAGGTTATCCGGGATGTTGTTCATCTTGCGGTAGTGGATGGCGCGGGCGTTGAACCAGGAACGGAATACGGCGTCGCGCGACATGGCGAGCTGTTGCACGGCTTCCTGCGGGAACGGCTTGCCGGTTTTCTTTTCGACGAGCTTCTTGTAGTCTACGATGACGGCCTTCAGGTCTTCGGCGGTGAGGTCGGTGTCGAACTTGGCTTTCACCTTTTTCTTGCGGCCGTCGAATACCTGGTCGAAGTCGTGCTTTTCGATGTCGAGCACCACATTACCGAACATCTGGATGAAGCGGCGGTAGCAATCGTAGGCGAAACGCGGGTTGCCGCTCTTCTTCTCCAAGGCCAGGACGGTCTTGTCGTTCAGGCCGAGGTTGAGGACCGTGTCCATCATGCCCGGCATGGAGAACTTGGCGCCGGACCGCACGCTGACCAGCAGCGGATTTTCGGTATCGCCGAGGGTCTGCCCCATCTGCTTCTGGAGTTTTTCGAGCGCCTGCAACATCTCCTTATGGATTTCGTCGGGAACCTGGTTGTGGTTCTCGAAGTAGATATTGCAGACATCGGTGGAGATGGTGAAGCCGGGCGGCACCGGCAGATTCGCCCGGCACATTTCGGCCAACCCGGCGCCTTTGCCGCCGAGCACATCTTTCATTTTTCCGTCGCCATCGGCCCCGCCTGGGCCGAATTGGTACACCTGTTTTTTCATAAATCTTCTCCTTATGAGTTCGTGACAATCTCCGAAAAATCGGCAAACGTGCGAAATTGTTCCAGCAGGCCATGCAGCATGGCCAGGCGATTCGCCCTGACGGCGGGGTCGGGCGCATTCACCAGGACCTTGTCGAAGAACAGGTCGACTTTGGGGCGCAGCGCTCCGATTACGGTTTCAATGGGTTGTCCCGCGGCGCGATCGATGGCATTAAATAAATCGCTCTCGGGACCGGGCTCCAGCAGGGCGGGATCGAATGCGCCGCCGGTGAATCCGGCCTGGCGCAGGATGTTCTTGATGCGTTTGAAACTGGCGGCCAGCGGCTCGAAATCGGGCGAGAGGCGGATTTTTTGCAGGCGCAGCAGGCGTGCGGCGAGTTCCGGCAGATCGCTCCAGCCCGCGGCTATGGCGGCGTTGACTTCGTCGTAGGCGAAGCCGCGCACGTCACGGAAATAGAATTTGACGCGTTCTTCGAAGAATTCGGTAAGCTGGGGATCGCCGGCAATCAGGCCGGCCAGCGGGATAGACATGCCGCCTTCCACAATGATTTTGACTACTCCCTGCGCGGCGCGGCGTAACGCGAAGGGATCGCGCGAACCGGTGGGCGCCATGCCGATGCGGAAACATCCGCGCAACGTGTCCAGCTTGTCGGCGAGCGAAACCAGGCGCGCGGTTTCGTGGCGCGGAATGCTGTCCTCCATGCTCTCCGGCTTGTAGTGATCGTAGATGGCCTGCCAGACTTCTTCCGGCTCGCCTTGCGCGCGCGCGTAAAGTCCCCCGACGACGCCTTGCAATTCGGTGAATTCCTTCACCAGTTCGGTGGTGAGATCGCACTTGGCGAGGCGCGCCGCGCGCTGGGCATTTTCGTTTCCGCCGAGTTCTGCGACCAGGGCCACGACGCGCTCGGTCTTCTCCAGATACGATCCCAGCTTGGCCTGGAAGGTTACATGGGCGAGGTCTGCGACGCGGTCGGCGAGTTTCTTGCGCTGGTCGGCTTGCCAGAAGAAGCGCGCATCGTTGAAGCGGGCGCGCAGGACGCGTTCGTTGCCGCGGCGGACCAACCCTTCGGTGTCCGCACTCGTATTCATCACGGCAACGAACCGAGGCGCGAGATGCCCGGATTCGTCTTCCACTGAAAAGTATCTTTGGTGGTGCCGCATCACGGTGATCAGCACCTCTTCCGGCAATTCGAGAAACTGCGGATCGAATTCCCCCAGGATGGGCGTCGGATATTCGGTCAGATAAACCAGCGTCTCGATCAGCCCCGCGTCCGGCTTCAGACGCACCGACAGGGCCGCAAAGCCATCCTTGATCTTTTTCCGCCGCTCATCCGCGGAGAGAATCACAAAGTTCTTGCGCAACTCCTGCTCGTAATTCTCCACGGTAACCGGCACGCGCGCCGCGCCCAGCCGCCGGTGCCCACTGCTCTCTTTCCCGGAAACGACGCCCGCCAGCTCAAACGGAATGACATCGCCGCCCAGCAACGCCACGATCCATCGAATCGGGCGAATGAACCGCGGACCCGTCTTGCCGGTCCAATACATCGTCTTGGGAAACGTGATCTTCAGGATGATGCCGGGCAGTGCTTCCGCCAGGATGTCGATCATCCGGCGGCCTTCGACGTGCCGCAAATAGGTGTAGTATTCGCCCTTCGCCGTCGCCTCGATTTTCAGCGCTTCCGCGCTGACGCCGAGCTTGCGCGCGAAACCCTCCACAGCTTTCGGATTGGCCGCGCGCGGCGGCCCCATCACGCGCTCTTCGCTATCGGGCAAACGATCGAGAAGGCCCTCTGCGCGTGCCGTCAGCCGGCGCGGAGTGGCATCCATGCGCGCCTCGATTCCCAATTCGGCAAGCTGGCCCTTCAGGCTCGCGAGCGCGCCCGCAATCATCCAATCCGGAATCTCTTCCGTGCCGATCTCCAGCAGAAAAGGCAGGCTCATTGCGCGGCCCCCTGTTGATCGGCCCAGGCCTGCGCCACTCCCACCGCCAGTTTACGGACGCGCTGGATGACTCCGACGCGCTCGGTCACGCTGATCGCGCCACGCGCATCCAGCGTATTAAATAAGTTCGAACATTTCAGCACCTGGTCATACGCGGGCAACAGCGGGAAGCGGGCCTTTTCCGGATATTTCGGATACGCCGAGAGCAGCCGGGCGGCCTCGCCTTCGTGCAGGTCGAACAGCTTCCACAGCGTGCCGACTTCGGCCATTTCGAAGTTATAAACGGAGAACTGCAATTCATCCTGAAAACGCACGTCGCCATAAGTGAAGCCGGGCGCCCATTCGATGTCGTAAACGCTATCTTTGACTTGCAGAAACGCGGTGAGGCGTTCGAGCCCGTAGGTCAGTTCGGCGGGCACCACATCCAGATCGATGCCACCGCACTGCTGGAAATAGGTGAACTGGGTAACCTCCAGCCCGTCGAGCATCACCTGCCAGCCGACGCCCCAAGCACCCAGCGTGGGCGCTTCCCAGTTGTCTTCCTCGAACTTGATGTCGTGCTGGCGCAGGTCGATGCCCACCGCTTCCAGGCTGCCAAGATACTGGTCGATGACATCGGCGGGCGAGGGTTTCAGAATCACCTGTAACTGGGAGTGCTTGTAGAGGCGGTTGGGATTCTCGCCATAGCGGCCGTCGGCCGGACGGCGGCTGGGCTGGACGTAGGCTACGCGATACGGCTTGGGGCCGAGCACGCGCAGGAAAGTTTCCGGGCACATGGTGCCGGCGCCCACTTCCACGTCGTAGGGCTCCTGAATGATGCAGCCGCGTTCGGCCCAGTACTGTTTCAGCTTGAAAATGATCTCTTGAAATGACGACATGGTCTATTCGGCTTCGAGCACCGGCACCGTGATCAGCTTGCGCTCGATATGCGCTTCGATCTGTTGAACCAGCAAGCGGCGCAAGTCCGCGCAGGTTTCGCGCGCCCAGCCCGTCTGCCTGATTTGCGCCACCGGCTTGCGCAACATTTCTTCCGCCATGGATCTCGATTCCACGCTCAATTCCCAACTGCCCGATCCCGCCGTGCGGCGGCATTCGGCGCACATCAATCCATCCCGTCCGCGGATGAAAAACGCCCGCTCAAGGGTCTCGCCGTCGGCGAGCAAGCTGCCGCAGCCCAGGCAAACGTGCAGATCCGGCAAGAAACCCGAAAGCCGCACCGCCCAAAGGCTGAAATACGTTACGGCGCGCCAGACGCTTCCGGGATCGGCGGAATCGGCGGCGCGCAAATGCTCAAGCACCGTCGTCAGCAGACGGAAGAACCGGTCGTTCGGCTCGGCCGGCGGCAGTAACTGATCTGTAACTTCCGCGAAAAAATCGAGGGCCACGGCGGCCCGGTAATCCGACAGCAGCCGGAACTGGGAAACCAGTAGCTCGCAGGAATCCAGGTTCACTAATTCCCTGGTCTCGCGTTGAAAATACGACATGCGCACTTGCGAGAGCCGTTCCAAACCGGAGCCGAACGGGCTCTTCGGCCGGCGCGCCCGCTTAGCCACGCCACGCAGCTTCCCCTGGTCGCGAGTCAGAAAACTGACAACGAGGTCAGCTTCCTTGAAAGGATAACTTCGGAGCACGAAGGCTTCGCTCAATCGAGCCGGCACATGCGGAAGATTCAGAGTATCACATGGTGCTTTGCCGTGCTGTGCGCGCGAGGTTCGCGGCGGGGTGGTGGGGGTCGAGTAACGAGGAGGAATTTCCGGTGCGGGGACTTCCCGGCGACGTGGCCGGGCCCTCAAAGACAACACAAAGCGGCGAACTGACGCTCGCCCCTGCAAGGCCAGCTACTCAGCGGAAACGGGAACGGCCATGGCAGGCTCAAGACTCGCGCGCAGCGCTTTGTTCTTGACGTTCTTGGTCACACCGAAGGCGAACGATTCGCCGAGCGATCCGGCATCGAACGCCCGTATGACATACGTGCCATCGATATTGGCGACGTCCAGGAAGTTGCGTCCGGTTTCCGCGGCGGGCCGGGCCATCGCGAGAAACGTTTTGTTGACGCCTTCTCCAATCAGGTGAATGGCGGGTACGTGCGCGATGTCCCGCACTTCCGTGCTCATCCAGATGGTGTACTGGCCGGGTTGCAACAACGTATCGCCGAAGTAAGCGGCGGCGGGTAATTCGAAACTGCCCTTGAGGACTGGTTGGGCATTCGCGCGCGCCGTGGTGAAGCCGAGCGCCAAACCTAAGAGCGCCAGGCCGATGGTTAAGTGTTTCCGTCCGTTCATGTCGATTCTCCTTAATGAGTTTTTAATGAGCCCCTAAGAGTGAACCCTTTGGGGCTCTTGCTTCGTCTATGCAGTAGATGAGAGAACGAAGGGAGGGGTTTATCAGGAGGCAGTCAATTGTTTGTGACGACGGAAGCAATGGATTAGAAAGGATTTAATCGTTCATGTCATTTCCCGCGCCAAAAACCATGACTATCCATCCGAGGATGCGCTTTGGGGTGTTTGAAGTGGACCTCGAAAACCGTGAACTGCGAAAGCACGGCATACGCATCAAACTACAACGCAAGCCGTTTCAGATTCTTGAATGCCTGATGCAGAGACCCGGGCAGCTAGTGATGCGCAACGATCTGGCGCAATTGCTTTGGCCGGGCATGCATGTAAGTTTCGACCGCAGCCTGAACACCGCCGTGAACGCCCTGCGCCGCGCGTTGGGAGACACTTCGCGCGACGCACGCTTCATTGAAACGCGCACGGGACTGGGATATATCTTCCTGGCATCCGTGGAAGCCGTGGAAGAGGCGAACGCAGGCGGCGCGCGCGTGGATGCGGGTATTCAACTGGTGCACTCGAATGCGGTCAGTGCGGCGAGCGACGTTCCGCAAGACTGCCTGAAGGGCCGGTACTTCTGCCATAAGCTGACCGAAGAGGATCTGCATCGGGGGGTGGCGCATTTCAACGCGGCGCTGGCGCAACATCCGCACTGCGCCTTCGCTTACGCGGGCCTGGCGGACGCGTATTGCCTCGCGGCATTGCTGAACATGGGACCGGCCGGCGACATTTATCCGCGCGCGAAAGAGATGGCGCTGAGCGCGTTGAATGCGCGGCCGGACCTGGGTGACGCGCACGCGTCGCTGGCCAGCGTGAAGAGACTCTTTGAATGGGACTGGGCCGGCGCGGAAGCCGAGTATCTGACGGCCTTGGTTTTGAGCTCCAATTCCGCGATGACGCACCAGGCATATGGCGCGCACCTGGCAGCCACGGGCAAAGCCGAGGAGGCGCTACGCGAACTTCGGCGCGCGGAGGAAATCGATCCATTGTCCGCCGTGGTGAACGTGGGGGTGGCATGGGGTCTTTATGTCGCACGCGATTTTCAGGGCGCGTCGGAACAATCGTGGAAAGTGCTGGCGATGGAACCTAAGTTCGGCGCGGCGCAGTACACGCTGGGCCTGGCGTATGCGCAGATGGGTTTAACCGAGGATGCCATTGTGGAACTGTCGAATGCGCGAACTTGTTCCGGGGACCAACCGGCGGTGCTGGCGGCGCTGGCGTATATCCACGCGTGCGGCGGAGAATCCAGCGAGGCAGGCGCTATGCTCGGCCAACTGGAGGCCTTGTCGCAACATCGTTATGTCTCGCCGTATTGGTTGAGCCTGGTGTACGTGGGCTTGGGAGATCAAACGCGCGCGCTGGATCTGTTGGATCAGGCTTATCGGGATCGCGATGTCTGGATGACCTGGCTGGGGGTGGAGCCTCGCTTCGATGCTTTGCGTGGGGAGCCGCGCTTTCAGCGGTTACTGCGGGGAGTTGGGTTAGTAGGGGGCGCGTAGCGCACGCTTCAGATGCGGGACTTGAAAGTCCCGCCGGCACGCTGAAGCGTGCGCCACGGCAGGTTCTCTACAAACCGGCGACGGAGGAAATCGGCACCGTCGTTGGTTGCGGATTGGCGCCGCGAAGCGGGAGGTTGCGGACAGCTTTGGATACGCCAAACCGATAGGATCGTCCGGCATCCAATTCGCGGATGACGTAAGTTCCGTTCACGTCGTCCAGCTTCAGGCAATCGTGACCGGAGGTTTCGCCGGCTCCGATGGGCACGATGAGGGTTGCGGTAAAACCTTCGCTGTGGAGGGAAACCAATTCTACTCCCGAGGTTTCCCGGTCCAGCGAGAAGGTATAGTCGCCAGGCTGCAGTAACACGTCGTTCCAGTACGTTTGAGCGGGCAGTGTGAAAGTTCCCTTTTGAATCGTTTCGGCGCTGGCTCCCACCGCGGTCAGGGCAATGAGAGTCATGCACGCCAGAGTAAGTGCGCATCGTTTTTTAAAGTTCACAAGTTTTTCCTTTCATGGGCCGCCACGGGGCGGGCTTTTTCTGTCTACAAATCAGACGAATCGCGGGCCACGGAGTGTGCCGCCCCGAGATCAATTGTTTGTCAATTCGCGCGCCCCCAAGCAGATACAATGGCTGGGGCGGGCCGAAACCGATGGAACACTACACGTGGGACAAGATGGAGAAAGAAGTGCTGAATCCGCGTATCTGGCGCAAGGTCATCGCGGGTGAAAAGGCCATGGTGGCGCAAGTGTTCATCGCCAAGGGCGCCGTGGTTCCGGAACACCACCACGAGAGCGAGCAGATCACTTATATTCTGGAGGGCGCGCTGGAATTCGAAATCGAAGGCCGCACCCTCGTGGTTTCCGCGGGACAGGTGTTGCGCATCCCTTCGCAAGTGCCCCATCGCGCGGTGGCGCTCGAAGATACCCTCGACCTGGATATCTTCAGCCCGATCCGCACGGACTGGCTGACGGGACAGGACGACTATCTCCGCCGCGGTTAGGTGACGAAACAGAGATGGACCTTGGAATCAAAGATCGGGTGGCGATTGTAGCCGCCTCCAGCCGGGGATTGGGCCAGGCCGTCGCCCGGGGACTGGCGAAGGAGGGCGCCATACTTGCGCTTTGCGCGCGAAACCGGCGCCCGCGTGATGACTCGCGCGCTGGATGTCACGGCGTATGACGACGTCCGGCGATTCGTCTCCGAAGTGGTGGGACGATTCGGCCGCTTGGATATCTGCGTGGCCAACGCGGGCGGTCCGCCATCGAAAAGCTTTGCCGAAACCAGCATCGAAGATTGGCGCGCCGCGGCCGATCTGAATCTGATGAGCACGATTTATTTTGCTAAGGAAGCGCTGCCCGAGATGCAACGGCGGCGGTGGGGACGTTTTATCGCGATCACGTCGGTGGCGGTGAAGCAGCCGATTGAGGGATTGATTCTATCCAATGCGGTACGATCCGCGGTCAGCGGGCTGGTGAAGACGCTGGCCAACGAATACGGACCCTACGGCGTGCTGGTGAACAATGTCTGCCCCGGCTACACCGCCACGGCGCGCCTGGTGGAACTGAGCCGCACGCTGGCCGGAAAAGAAGGCGTCGATGCAGCGGAGATCGAGCAGCGCTGGGCGCGCCAGACCGCACTCGGGCGAGTCGGCAGGCCGGAAGAGTTCGCGGACATGGTCGTTTTTCTCGCGTCGGAACGGGCCGCCTATATTACCGGCACGTCGATCGCAGTTGAGGGTTAACAACGCTCTGATGCGAGCCCAGTCCCCGGGGACCAAAAGCTTTGCCTATGGCTTCTGTGGAAGGCGGGGTATCTCCGACGGAAAAGCCCCGCAGCCGAAACATTTCCGGGGAGAAGTAGGTGGTCTCCAGATCCGCCAAGCAGGCCCAACTACCCATCTGCGCCCTCCGGGATCGAATTCGAAGGCAACGAGGAAATCATCGCAAGCTGGGTTTGCGGCCACGCGCCTGATGAAAAGAACGCGGCCAGGGTTCCGAAGGGCATGCACTCCGCCCCTGGACGCCCCACATGTTGATTGTCCACGACCCGAGCTCGCCTTTTGGTAAACGCGGTATCGTTCTTGGCCATTGTCCCCTCCCGGGTGCGCCCTCCTGCTATACAACAGCCGCCGCAGCGCCCTTACATGATCGGACGGCATGAGACTTATGTGACCGGCGCGCTTCAATGCCCAGCTTGCGCATCTTGTAGACCAGCGTGGTGCGCGGCAATCCCAGCCGGGCAGCGGCGCCACACGATCCTCCAATCAACCCGTTGGTTTGCTTCAATACGTCCAGAATATGCTCGCGCTCGGCGTCGGCAAGCGTGCGCGCGGCCGACGCTGGCTCCGATACCCGGCTGGTCAATCCCTTCAGATCGGCGAAGGGCAGACGCAGCACGGAGTCGGGCGATAACACCACGGCGCGTTCGATTACATTCTGCAGCTCACGTATGTTCCCGGGCCAATCATGTGCTTTGAGAACTTCGATCACTTCATCCGGAATCGCGTCTATGCGCTTGTGGAGACGTTCAGAGAACTTCTGCACGAAATGCCGCGCCAGCAGCGGAATATCTTGGACCCGGTCGCGCAGTGGCGGGAGGCAGACGGGGATTACGTTGAGGCGATAGTACAGATCGGCTCGAAATTGCTTCTTGGCTACGAGTTCGGCGAGATCCCGGTTCGTCGCGGCCACTATCCGCACATCCACGCGGATGGTTTGGGCGCTGCCCAGGCGCTCGAACTCCTGCTCCTGCAAGGCGCGCAGGAGTTTGGGTTGCAACTCCAGCGGTAAGTCTCCGATCTCGTCGAGAAAGAGCGTCCCGCGGTCGGCCATTTGGAACCGCCCTTTGGTCTGCATATATGCTCCCGTGTAAGCGCCCCTTTCGTGGCCGAAGAGTTCGCTCTCCAGCAGGGGGCCTGGAATTGCGGCGCAGTTCAGCGTGACAAACGGCCCATTCCGGCGGGTACTCTGCTGGTGAATCGTTTTGGCGATCACCTCTTTACCGGTGCCGGTTTCGCCCTGAATCAGGATGACCGAGTCGCTCTTGGCGATCGCGTCAACCAGGCTTAAGATCTGTTGCAGTCCGGGGCTACGGCCCACGATTTCCTGGTTCATCGATGTGACTCCTCTTCCCCTCTTAGCCCTGCCCTCTCCTCTCCAGTGGCAGAGTTCACGGTCATAATACCTGTTGTGATGGAGGTATCCTGTTCGCTTGGGATGCTCCCGCTCTTGTTTTTAGATCTCTAGCAATCGAGCTCGGCTGACGATCCGGATAAAACCGGATTACGTCCGAATCGCCGCACCCACAATGTTCAGCAAATCTTCCCTCCTGAATGGCTTGGCAAGAAAGCCGGCCGCGCCCTGGCGGATCGCAGTTTCGCGATTCGCCCCACTGGCCCGGGCGCTTACGAATACGATGGGGACATGGTTGCCAGCGCCGGCCAACTCTTCCTGCAGCTTCAGACCGGTGATTCCGGGCAGTTGCACGTCCAGGATGATGCAAGCCGCTTCCCGGACCGATGCGGATGTCAGAAACTCCTCTGCCGATGCGAACCCCTGAGCCACGTATCCTGCCGATTCCATACAGTCTTCCAACGCCTGACGCACGAGCGCGTCATCTTCTACAATCGCGATATTCCGGTTCAGTGCTTTACCCATTTAGGCTAGCTAGCCGTTCTCGCTTTGAAGGCTTTTGCTCTCCATGTTGGAATGCTATCAGTTGCGTGGTTCGGGGTCTATGCTACTTTGGTCGAACATCGGATCAGATTTTTGGAGGGCGGCCAATCTTGGCCGCAGCCGCCTTTTAGGCGGCCAGAGCCGGCTGAAGCCGGCTGCGGGCAGAATTGCCCGCCCTACTAGATTTTAAGCTTCTCCGCCATCCGAACCAGGTCGGCCAATGAACCGGCGCCCATTTTGCGCATCACGCGGCCCCGGTGCGCTTTGATCGTCAGATCCGTGGTACCGAGTTCGCCGGCCACCTGCTTGTTCAGCAGGCCGGTCACAACCAGCGCCAGAACCTGACGTTCGCGCGGGGTGAGCGTGGCCAGCCTGTTTCGCAGTTCGGCGATCTCAGACCTTTGCTTGCGCGCCTCACCATCGCGTACCAGAGCCTCCTTGACCGCGTTGAAGAGTGGCTCTTTGTGGAAGGGCTTAGTCAGGAACTCCACGGCGCCCGCTTTCATGGCCTGCACGCTCATCGGGATATCGCCGTGTCCGGTGAGAAAGATGATGGGGATCTGGATGCCTGATTTCACCAGCTCCGTCTGTAGATCGAGGCCGCTAAGATCGGGAAGTTGGACGTCGAGAATCAAGCAGGCGGCCGCATCCGGGCCCTTGCCCTGCAGGAATTCCGTCGCCGATCCAAAAGCCTGCACCGTAAAGCCGGCTGAACTCAGCAGGTCTACTATGGAGTCGCGCAACAGCGCATCGTCATCCACCACGAATACGATGCCGTCCGCGCCACTCATTTACCGGACCGTCCCGTGGGCAGGACGAACTGAAAGACCGCGCCATACGGCTCGTTTTTCTCCGCCCAAAGCCTGCCGCCATGAGCTTCAATGATCGAGCGGCTGATCGGCAATCCCATCCCGATGCCCTGGGGTTTAGTGGTGAAAAAAGGAGTGAATACTCTCTCGGCTTGTTCAGCCTCGATACCCGGCCCGGTATCTTTCACGGCGACCAGAAGTTCGCCCGGATCCCGAAGGGTCGACTGAATCACCAGTCGCCGGCGCCCCGCATCGACGCCGGCGGTGGACTCGATAGCGTTCATCACTAGATTAAGAATCACCTGTTGTAACTGAACCCGGTCAGCGCACACTGCGGGAACATCGGCGTCCAATTCGGTGAGCAACGGGATATTGTTGCGCTGCGTTTCGTGGCGGAGAAGCGAAATGGTCTCCTCGATCACGGCATTCACGTTAACCGGCACGGCGCCTGCGGTGGTCTTCTTGAAGAGCCTGCGAATCCGCTGCACGATTTCACTTGCCTGGGTACCGGCTTGAATCACCCTGCCGATGGCGGCGCGCGCCCTCTCCAGGTTGGGAGGCTCGTTCGCCAGCCACGCCGTGCAACTGTCGGCGCTGGCGACGATCGAGGCCAGCGGCTGGCTGACCTCGTGAGCAATCGAGGCGGCCAACTCACCCATAGTCATCACCCGATTCGCGTGCGCGAGCTCCGCTTGGGCGTTGCGCAGATCCTCCTGCGCCTGCTTCCAATCGTGCATATCCACAATTGTGCCGTACCACTTTACGATGCCGCCTTGTGGGTCGAGCAGGGGGAGCGCGCTCATGACGCACCAACGGTACGCGGGGCCGGACTTGCGGCAGAGGCGAACCTCGGCTCGGTACGGATGTCCCGTGGCGACGCAAGACATCCACATTTGAACGGCCCGATCGGCGTCGTCCACATGAAGAAAGTGGGTCCAACCGTTTCCCATCAGCTCTTCGGCCGGGAGTCCCGTGTAAGCGAGCACGCGCGTATTGCAGTAGTCGATCGCCCCTTCCGCGGTAGCGCTCCACAGCATTTCGGGAATGGTCTCGGTCATGCGGCGGAGATGGAGTTCGCTCGCCCGCAGCCTCTCTTGCGCCAGTCTGGATTCGGTAATGTCGCGGATGAAGGCGCTAAAGACCCACTCCTCGCGGAGTTTCAGGGGCACTACTTCCAACTCGACGGGGAACTCTGCGCCGCTGCGCCGGATCGCCGTAATCTCGATCCGCCGCCGCAAGATGGGGCCCTCGCCGGTCGCCAGAAAATGATGCAAGCCACGCTGGTGAGCCGCGCGTAGGTGTTCCGGAATGATCAGGTCGCCCATTTGCCGGCCGATGGCTTCCGCTGGATTCCAACCGAAGATGTTCTGTGCCTGCTTGTTCCAACTGGTAACCTGCCCGTGCGAGTTCATGGTAACCACCGCATCGAGCGCGGTCTCGACGATCAATCGCGTGCGTTCTTCGGCCCTTCGCAAATCGTCTTGGGACTGTTTCAAATCGTCGATGTCCGTGGAAGTGCCAACAAACCGAAGGATGTCTCCAGCGGCGTCGCGCAGGGCTACGGCTCGATTGAGATGCCAACGATAGGCGCCGTCGGACGCGCGGCGGAACCTGGCTTCATAGGTGAATCCCCGTTCTGAACGTATACCCTCCCAAAAGCTAGTGGACGCCGTCTCCCGATCCTCGGCGTGAATCACCGACATCCACGCCTCTGGATCCGACCGGACGTACTCGAGCTCCTGACCGGTATATCCCAGCCAGTTTTGGTTGACGAAATCGGGCGTTCCATCCGGCCGGAGCGTCCAGGCCGCCACCGGAATATGTTGCAGCAGGCCTACCTGGAGCCGCAGCTCTTCATTGGCGGCGGCAAGTTCTCTGGTCCGCTGCGCAACCCGGCGATCGAGTTCGTTCGCCACAGCCTTCTGTTCGCCTAAGAGCCGCGCCGCTTGCAGCCCGATGGACGCCTGATTCGCGGCTACACTGAGAATCAATATCTCGGAACGCCGCGGAAAATCGCCGCGCTCCGAGCCCGCCAAGATTTCGCCGATTTCACCTTGGAGCCCCAATCCCAATGAAACGAGCGAAAGGTCCCTGCCTGCTATTGGGACGCGTATCAGCGGAGGCCATCCCCGGGGATCGGGTCCCAGTTGTCGCTTGAACAGTTCACCAATCTCACGCGGTTGGAGGGCCCGTTCCGGCGGTTGAGCGAATTGCGCGATTTCAACGGGGGCTTGCCTGCCCGAGCTTTTCAATCGCACATAGACAACATCCAACTGGAGCATCCGCAGGATGGCGCCGAGCAAAGTCTGCACAATCTGGGACGGCTCACTGCCCGTCCAGGTGGCAGGCAGAGCAAACAAGCTGACTAGATCGTTGATGCAACGCTCAAGGCGCTTTACCTCCGCCGCAGCGTCTTCGGGCTGCACGTCCATAATCTCAGTCCGTCGCTTGCCGGCTGCCGCGGCTGGCCCGCCGCTGGCGAAATTCTTGCAGGAACTCCTGCGGCGGCACAAAGAAAGGATTCTGTTGAAGGACGCCGCCCACGCTCAAGGGAAACCCTCCTGGCGCGTTTCCACTGGCGAGTTGCTCAAACACTTCTATCATCCGGTCCTGATCGAAGCGGCCATCGGGAAGGTAAACTTCGGAGTTGATGCGAAGCTCCAGTTGCCCACCCTGTTGCGCTGCCTCCGGGTCGATGCCTGCGGCCATCAGGCGTTGTAAATGGTCCTCACGTTGCTTTGGGTTTACGACATGTACGGCTTTGTCGCCGGATTTTAACCCGTCCTTGATGAATGGAAGCAACACGCGGTATTCTTCCTCATCGTTATTAAAAAACGCGCAGACGTGACGGGTTTCGCTAAGCTGCGATCCCGCTAAGGAGATGGGTGCTGGAACGCTTTTCATGGACTAGTCCCTCCTCTGTGAAATAAAGTACAGCGCGGAAATTTAGGAACGCGCTTTGCCCAGGGGTTCTCCTTATTTTCGCACCCCGAACAGCTTGTCGCCACCGCTAGTGCTGAAAACAGTAACACTGCGTGTCGCGACGGCTGGCGTCGGCCCGCCGACTCTAACGGCTGGCAGTCGCCCATATTGTCTTTCACATTTGCCGGTTATTCAAAACACGAGGCGCGGCGTCTGACTTGCTTACGTACACTAAAGGGGATCATGCAACAAGAACAAGTACCTGAAGCTCTGAACAAACACTGGCAGGCGTCCGCAAGCGGCGACCTAAACGCGGAACACGATATCTACGCTGAAGACGCCATCTGTGACTATCCGCAGTCAGGCGAACGGATCCTCGGGCGGCGCAACCTGCAGGCCTTGCGGAGCCATCATCCCGGCAAGCCGTCTGGTTTCAAGATTAAGCGAATTCTGGGAAAGGGCGACCTCTGGATTACGGAATATACAATTACCTACCAGGGACGGCCGGCCTACACCGTGAGCATTATGGAGTTCCTCGACGGTAAGGTCGTACACGAGACTCAGTATTTCGCGGATCCGTTCGAGGCGCCGGCCTGGCGGAGCCAGTGGGTGCAACGGGAACCCGGTCATGCGGTATGAGCTCATACCCGGAAATCATTTTCCGGACTATCAATTGCCCGATCACACCGGCACGCCGCGGAGGCTTAGCGAACTCCAGGGAGATGATCCCCTCATCCTGACACTCGCGCGCGGCCACTACTGCCCGAAGGAACACCAGCAGCATTTGGAGCTAGCCGTCTTTTATCCGAAGATCGCGGTGGCCTACACCCAGATCGTCACGATCTCCACCGATGACCACCACACCCTTCAGGAGTTCCGCGCTTCGGTGGGAGCGCAGTGGACATTCCTTTCCGACCCCGAGAGGACCCTTCAAAAGGACCTCGACATCCAGGAGTATACCGACCCCGAACACGACCCGATGATTCCGCACACACTCACGCTCAAGCCCGGGCTTATTATCCACAGTGTCTATAACGGCTACTGGTTTTGGGGCCGGCCTTCTATCACCGATCTCTGGCACGATCTGCGAGCCCTGACGCGAGAGATCCGGCCGGACTGGGATCTGCAGGCGCCCGGACTCCGGGAGGCTTGGAACGCGGGGGAGCTGTCGGCCTTCCATGGATGGAACAAGAAGCCCAAAGCGCTCTAGTTAGTAGTCCGGTGAAGTTGTGGGGCATGGTTGTCATCTGCCTCACACGCAACGGCCACGCGCCGGCCATCCCGTTTACCTCTTGCCGTACGCCGTGAAAATATAATCCTTTGCCGCCACTCCCGTATGGCAGGCGAAGCCGCATGTGACCACTCCGGTCGGATCGGGCTTGAATGTGTCCGATGCGGGATCATAGTCGAACGCGGCGTATGCCCATCCCTTCGTGCCGGGGAATTTTGCGTTGTTCTTTTCGATGAAGAAGACGTCTTGCAAAGTATCCGGCACCCTCACAAAAAAGGGAGCCTCCGTGTTCTTCTTGGGTTTCCACTCGATTTTTGCGATCCTGGAGCCGTCCGGAAAAGGCTTACCGTTGCCGGGCACGCCGGCTCTGTAAGCGTCGATCATGATGGGATTGGCCACCATCACCTTAAGCAGCTGTTCGGTTTGACTGACTGCGACCACCTGCCAGTTCTCGTATCCCCTGAAGTCAGCGAATGCGAGCCCGTTGGGCACTCGCAGTTTGTACTTATCCTCCCCGCCAAACGCCCTGCAGCCGAGGACCGCCAGCGCTATGCCAAGTGCGGCCGCCGAGACCATTCGTAAACTGCGCGACGGCAAAAACCGTTTATCCATCATAAATTCCTCCTCCTTGCGATGCAGCACAGCCGCATCATTATTGAGACTCAGGCCAACGCGAAATCGATCGCTCTTTAGGAACTTCGCAGAGCTTCTGCAACAATCCCTAGCCCGGCCGAACGCTCGCCAGCGTGAGCGCATACCACCGCCGCGCGTCGGTCCAAGTCTGTTCGATTGTAAACCCGCTATCCCTCAATAGGGCGGCGAGCGTTTTCTCCGTGAACTTGTAGCTGTTCTCGGTATGGATGGTTTCAAGAGCCGCGAATTGGATAGTGAGTTGTGCCGCCGGGATGGTGACACATTGACTGCGCTTGCTTTCCAGATGCATTTCGATTCGCGACTCCATGCGATTCCAGCGCGCCCGATGCCGGAAACCGCCGATATCGAAGTTCGCGCCGAGTTCCCGGTTAAGGCGATGCAGCAAGTTCAGATTGAAGGCGGCGGTGACGCCATCCCGGTCGTCATAGGCCCGCACAAGGGTCAACTCGTCTTTGACCATATCCGTGCCCAGTAATAGCCCATCGCCGGCGCGGAGCTCGGACCTCAGATTACGAAGGATACCCCGCGCCTCCTCCGGTGAGAAGTTGCCGATGCTGGAACCGATGTACAGCGCCAGCGTGGTCCCATCGAACCATTCCAGATTCGGCGGGTGAGTCACGTAATTCGCCACCATCGGCTGCAACAGCAGATCCGGAAACAGGCAACCGATGCTATCACACGCCGCGTCGAGGGCGTCCGATGAGACATCCACCGGAAAGTAGGCGACCCTGTTTCGCAGGCGCGTCGCGGCCGCCAGCAGAATGCCGGTCTTCGCGGCAGTCCCCGCTCCCAACTCCAGCAAGCGCAGCGGCCGGCAGGAGCCGGGACCCATCGCCTGGATAATCGCATCGGCATAGCAGGCTAAAATGCCGCGCTCGGTTCGTGTTGGATAGTATTCCGGCAAAGCTGTGATCCATTCAAAAAGACGCGAACCTTCGGAATCGTAGAGCATCCACGGAACCACCAATGACCGCGGGCGCTTGCGCAGGCCCCTCCAAACCTCATCGATCAGCGCCTCACGCGCGTCCAGGGGAGAGAGGGTTTTTCCCTGGATCTCTATATCGGTCGCAATATTCATCTTCAGGATTCCCTTTAGGCGGCCAAGCGTATTCCCGTGAATTGCCACCGTGTGGCAGGTTGAAAGAAATTGCGGTAAGTTGCCCTGATGTGGCTGGCGGGCGTGACGCAGGATCCTCCACGCAGGATCATCTGGCTCGACATGAACTTGCCGTTGTATTCGCCCAGTGAGCCCGGAAGGGGCCGGTAGCCCGGGTAACCGGTGTAGGCGCTTGCGGTCCACTCCCATGCGTCGCCGAAGAGCTGATCCAGGCCATCGCTGCATGCGATTGCGGGATGCAGCCTTCCGCCCTCGAGCAAGTTTCCGCGCACCGGACTTCCACTCGCGGCCAGTTCCCATTCCGCCTCTGTCGGGAGGCGGCAGCCTTTCCAGCGCGCAAACGCATCGGCCTCGAAAAAACTCACGTGGCATACGGGCGTGTCAACTAACTCCGAAAGCGGATGCCAACTGCGCAGCGTAAAGATACGCCAGCCCGTAGTGTCCGTGGCGTCCCGTTCCCAATAGAGCGGCGCCCGCCACCCTTGCTTCTTCACCGTATCCCAGCCTTCGGAGAGCCAGAGTTCGGGGCGCGCAAATGCGTCGTCGGACATAAACTGCAAGTACTCGCGACACGTCACGCTGCGGTTGGCTATGTCAAAACCATCCACGTACACCTTGTGGCGCGGGGTTTCATTATCGAAGCAAAAGTCGAGGGAGGTTCTCAAGTCGATCGGATAGCCGATTTCAATCACGCCGCCCGGAAAGCGATGCCACGCGAAGTCGCGCGACCGAACCCTGCTCGTTCCGGCCAAAGGCGCAGGATTATATGCCGGGCGTAGCGGATTCGAGAAGAAGGCATGCTTGATATCGGTGAGCATCAATTCCTGATGCTGCTGCTCGTGGTTCACGCCCAACAGGATGCGTCGCGCGGTGTCGTCGTGTATGTGCCCGCCGAACAACTCTTCCATCGCTTCGTCCACATGCACCCGAAAATCGAGAACCTCGTCGAGTGAAGGACGCGAAAACGAGGCCCGCAGGTGCTTCTCCGGTATCTCCGCGCCGAGTGAGTTGTAATAACTGTTGAACAACCAACGAAATTCTTCACGAAAGGGCTTGTAACCCACGAGAAAGGGACGTAGAACGAATGTCTCAAAAAACCAGGTGGTATGGGCCAGGTGCCACTTCATCGGACTGGCTTCCGCGCAGGATTGCACCATTTGATCCTCCGCGGATACCCCCGCGGCGAGAGCCGCCGTCATCGATCGAGTGGTTCGGTACCGGATGCCAAGAGCGCTACCCACTCCGGCCAGCGCGCGATCGAGTAATGTTGCTTCGGCGGTCATGGCCCGGCAGAGTTGCACTTCAAGAACCAATCGTCATTTTCCGGATCTGAGTGGCCCAGCCGTAGCCTCAGATATCGGTAAAGCCACTCACCGGACACCGATGGCCGACTATCGACAGAGACATCCTGGCGTACTGGCCCGTGCTTTCCCCGGCCTCGAAATTGCATTATGATTCGCGCGAAGGCGAATTAATGACCAAGACGTACGACGCCATTGTGATCGGAACCGGTCAGGCCGGGCCCTTCCTAACCGCGCGGCTGACAGCGGCGGGGATGAAGGTCGCCGTCATCGAGCGCAAGTTGTTTCGAGGAACTTGCGTCAACACGGGTTGCACCCCTACCAAGGCTATGGTCGCGAGTGCCCATGCGGCTCACGTGGCTCGGCGCGCGGCCGATTTCGGAGTAGTCACCAATGGCCCAATAGGCGTCAACATGAAGAGGGTCAAGTCGCGGAAAAACGTCATTGCAGAAAATCCGGTCCACGGCCGCTTGGGGATCGCAGAAATCCCCTACCTAACCAACAGCTCAATCCTCGACCTCGACTCTCTCCCACGTCACCTGATCATCGTGGGAGGCGGCTACATTGGCCTGGAATTCGCCCAGATGTGCCGCAGATTCGGAAGTGAAGTGACCATCATCGGCAGAGCACCACGCCTGGCAAGGCGCGAGGACGAAGATATGTCTACTGCCATCCGGGATATCCTGGAGCGCGAAGGTATCAACGTCCGTCTCAACTCCTCGCGCATTGGCTTTTCGAGGCGCGGAGACGAGATTCTCGCTCATCTTGACTGCGCCGGCGGCGATCGCGAAGTCAGTGGATCGCATCTCCTGCTCGCGGTGGGGCGCCGTCCAAATACCGATGACCTGGGTTTGACGCAGGCCGGTGTGGCGGTCGACAAACACGGATACATCGTTGTGGATGACCAGTTGCGCACCAGCATTGCCGGGATTTGGGCGTTGGGCGATTGCAACGGAAAAGGCGCCTACACGCACACAGCCTTGAACGATTCGGAAATCGTCGGCGCGAACCTGGTGGATGCTCAGACCCTTGAGATTCTGGGAGCCGCCATTCTCGGAACCGGGGGGGATGAGGCTATCCACTCGATCCTTGACGTGAATTCGCCAAAGCGCCCTATACGGTGATACAAAGAGCCTTGCACATTCACCCGACCGTTTCGGAGCACATCTCCACTATGCTCGGCGAACTCCAACCGCTTTCAGACGCTTCCCGGCAGCGTGCGGCGACATGAGACTTCGGCGTCTGCACCGGGCGGAACTCCCGGCGGGTACTGTGGAGTTGGCGCGCTATCTGGTGGGCAAAGTCGTAGTCCATGATACCGATGACGGCAGGCTTAGCGGACGCATCGTCGAGACCGAGGCGTATCCGGTGGGCGATTCCGCCGGTCACGCATTCCGCGGAGAGACGCGGCGGAATTCATCGCTATTCCTTGGGCCAGGGCACGCGTACGTGCATTTCACATACGGTTCGTCGTTCATGCTGAACGTCACTAGCGAGGCGGCCGGAATCGGCGCGGGAGTTCTTCTGCGCGCGCTCGAACCTCTCGATGGTATCGATCGGATGAAACACCTTCGCGGCCGGGCAAGCCCGCTCGATTTAGCCCGCGGACCAGGCCGGCTAGCCCAGGCGATGCAAATCGATTTCGGGCAGAATGGTCTCGATCTTTGCGCCGCCGGCCGGCTGTGGCTCGCCGCGAGCCAGCGCAAAGCAGGCACCATCGGCAGAAGCACGCGCATCGGTTTGACCCGCAACGTGGATCTCAAACTGCGCTTCTTCGAGCGGGGCAATCCATACGTCAGTGGTCCGAAGCGGTTGCGGGAGTAGCACTCGCGTCGGCCTACTGAGCCGATACTGACGCTGGCATCGCCAAAAGGTGCGCATCCCCCAATCGATCCAAAGAGCGATCTGCCCGAAAATCAGCCCCTGCCATGACTCGCTTTAAGCGGGATGCGGCCGGACAGAAACAACTGTCGCAGACGGTGAAACTCGGCGCCCGAAGCCACTATAGCCATGCTTGCCAAGATACCGGCGGCTAAGGTGGGAAAGGCGTGAGGGAATGGCAGGAGACCCGCGCTGGCTGCCTGCCGCGGCCGGCAGCCCCGCTAAGGCCGGCAAAACTAATGCTTTTCGCGCGGCGCGGCGTGCGTCGCCTGGCTTTGCTGCTTCTGCCGTAACTGCTGTTGTTCGTTCGAATGCTTTTGCGCTAACTGGCGGGTCTGTTGTTGATGCTCCTGCTCTACCTGCGGAGTCTGACCGCGCTGCTGATGATCCTGCTCTTGCTTCTGCTGCAGGTTCTGCCGTTCCTTATCCTGCTGAGCGTTCAGATCCTGCTGCTCCTTCTGGAATTTCCGATCCATATCGGGATCGCCGGTTTGAACCGGTGCCGGGCGTTCCGAAGCGGCTTCGTTCGGATGCACCGGCTCCGCTTTACTGGATGGGTTCTCACCCATCGCCGGATTCCGCGCGGCAGTATTCGCGCGTGCCGCATTCGGCGAGCGCTCCTCCGCCGGCTTGTACGAGGGGGCCGCCGACTTGGCTTGTACCACTCCCGCTCCGCTGAATTCGGCGGGCTTGGCTGTCGCCGCGATGGCGGGCCTGCCATGATTTACGGACTCGTACAACTGGTGGTTGCCGCTGGCGGCTTGCACGTGCGACGTTTGCGAGGCAGTCGGCGGCAGATGATGTTGATTAGCGGCGGCTTCCTCCTGCGGCGTCGGCCGCGCCGTGATTCCACCCTCGCCGCCGTTGTAGCTGACGTGGGTTTCATTATTGACCACTACACTCTTCTCATACACGTCGGTAATATTTACGACGTTGTTCACCGAACGGTTATAGAAGAATGCACCGTTTCGCCAATACCCGCCCTCATATCCTACGCCGACATATCCAAACCCATAGTCCACGCCGCCGTAGAATCCGACCTGTAGACCCCAGTAGCCCTCATGCCAGGTAAACAATCCGTCAGCCCAACCCCAGTAACCCGGAGTCCATAAGTATCCGGGCTCGGGGATCAACACCCAAGTGCCGGGCACCCAAAAGTAGCCTTCATCGGCATAGGCCCAATAACCCGGCGTCCAGATGTAACCATCCCCTGGACAGGCTGGCTGGTCATACACCGGCAAAGGCGGTGGAGCGATCCCTATAGACAAAATAATGCCAGCCGAGGATACTATCGGTGCGGCCAGCAGCAGAAACATTGACAGAATCAAGCGAACCGGTGTCTTGCGCATGTTTTTCTTCCTTCACGAATTTCAGCAACTACCCAACGCCCACGTAGCAGGCGTGTTGCCAATCGGCTCAGTAATAGCAAGCAATTGACGGCCCGCTTGTAAGTTTTACGACATTGTGTGGCTTGGGTGACGCATGAAGTGGCGCGTGGAAAGACGTCAACGATCTATCGCCAATGCCCGGGGACCCACTGTTGGCCACCGTACGGTCCAGTCACCCAGTGGCCTGGAACCCAATAGGCTCCAGGAGTTGGCGGCGGGCTGACATAATACGTCCGTCCACCACAGGCCGCAAGTGACAGAAACGAGGCCGTTGCCATCAAGAGTATCGCCAGTTTCTTTCTCATCTTCGTGCCTCCTACTATAATGAACGCGGTTCGGCGAGATAGGTTGCGTTCGGAGGCTCATGGTAAAAGGGTTTTAATGCGTACAGGAAAATACACGAGGGTGGCCCGTCTTTTCAGGAAACATGAAACAGGGGAGCCATTCGGCTCCCCTGTTAATCACCGGTGGATTTTTGAAAATCGACTAGAAAGTGACCTTTCCGGTGAGTTGGACGAGGCGCGGCGCGGAGTCGAAGCCGAGGAAGTTACCATAGGGGCTTGTCGGTGTCCCGGCCATTTGCAGGATCTTTCCAAATGTAGCATCGCCGAAGCCGCTGTCAGGCACGGCATAGTTCGGGTGATTGAGGACGTTGAAGGCCTGGGCGCCCAGGCCGAAGGTGACGCGCTCGGCGATCTTGAACGTCTTATAGAGCTGCATATCGACGTCGAAGTACCCAGGGCCGCGAAACTGATTGCGGCTTTGGGGCGAAATCCCCGGGTAACTCGTAAACGCACCCGAGGCGCTTTGAACGAAATTATTAGCGTTCAAGCAAGGTGTGTTGACTGCGGACGCCCCGCAGCCATTCGTGTAAGGTCCGGTTGGGTAAGCGAGGATCGGCGCATCTGTATTGGTGATGGCTCCGCTCCAGTTATTATCTGTAATGGTGAACGGCAAACCGGTGCGCAGGAAGGTTTTGCCGGACCATTGCCAGCCTCCAAAAACGGAATTCACGAGATGGTTGCCGAAATGATAGGCGGGCGAATACACCCAATCCCCAGTCAAGCTGTGCCGGATGTCGTAATCGGAGTTGCCGTAATTACCCTGCCGCAGCCCGTATGGGCTGATCTGTGTCCCGATGGCGGTATTGGTATTGATCGCGAAGACGCCACCGTTGGAGACGTCGTCGAGGCCGTGGGACCAGGTGTAATTCAGGTCGAAACTGAGTCCGTGCGCGAGATGTTTTCGGACGGTAACGGTGGCGCCGTTGTAATTGGAAACGCCTCCGCTCTGGACCGCCGTGACTGTGCCGTAGCTGGGATTCGGCGGCGCACCCTGCGCGATCGCGCCGACGGTCGGGTAAAGCGCTCCGGGAAGACCGTAGGCCTCCGGGTCATACGCGTTGCCCCAAGTATTTGAGTACGGGATTTTGATGCCGTGGTTCCCGTTATACGCCAGGATCAGAGCATAGGACTTACCCAGGTCGCGTTGGATTTGCAAGTTCCATTCCTGATAAACGGGGGAATGAATCGTCCCATTGAAGTAGTTGAACGAAGGCGCCTCGAAGATCGATCCGAGGCCTTGCAAAGTTGAGGAGATCTGATTGAAGCTCTGATTGATGTTGAAAGACTGCGCGGAGGCTGCGTACGTCGCAGCGCCGCCCGCGGGATCGAACGGCAGCACCCCGCCGGCAGGCCGGACACGGATCGCAACCGTTGAGGGCGGATCCGAATTCAAGTTGTCTACCAGCCCGGCCGGCGCATTATCGTAGAACATGCCGGCTCCGCCGCTGATGATGGTCTTGCCCGACGTACCGGGGGAATAGGAGAAACCCAGACGGGGTGACCAGTCGACTGTGTCGACGCCAGGATACGCGGAATGCAGACCGGTGGCAATGTCGGCGCTATAAGGGACACTACCGTCGCCGGCAACCGTCGAAGGGAGGCTGGCAAAAGGAGCTTTGAACTCTGAGAAGCAATTCGTCTGACAAACCGGATTTGAGTTGTGCTCGCCGCGCAGGGCGATGGTCAACTTAAGGTTGGGGCGAACTCTCCACTCGTCTTGCGCGTACAGGCCTAATCCCCACAGGGCGATCGGTACGTCGGTCGATAGATTGTCGGATTGCCGGTATTGGAACGCGAGCCCATCCGCATACTGCTGCAGACCATTTTCCGTGTAGCCGAAGTAGACGGCCGGCTCGTTGAATGCGAAGTTATGGTCGCTGACGTCGTAACGCCGGAAGTTCTCGCCGAATTTCAGACTGTGATTCCGGAAAGTGTAACTGAAATCGTCGATGAATTGGTATTGCGTGACGTTGCGGCCTTGGGGGAACTCGTATATCCCATTGAAGCCGGTAAACGGAACCGTACCTGAAGTAATGATGCCGTACGGGAAGATGCTCAAATCCTGAGCGGTATCCTGCGTGAATTGCGCCCGATAGTAGCTCAGCGTGGCCATGAAGGAGTTCGTCGCACGCGGACCAAAGATGTGCGTCTCGTCTAACTGGGCGTCCCACGAAGGCTGCTTTGAAATCGCGTCGAACTTCGGATCGACCGGATCGGTCGCGCTCGGCTGTGTGCCGCGGTCTAGTTTGTACCGGAAATAGGCCTGATCCTTGTCCCCGATCCGTTGATCCACGCGACCGGCCAGAATCCATTCGGAAGCCAACACCGAGGGACTCGAGCGGAACTGCAGGGCACACGGCGACGTAGCCGGGTTGAAGCCGGGCAGCATCAGACTATCGCAAGCCGTGGTATTCGGGAGGGCGCTCGCGCCGCCATATCCCGGCACGCCTTGGTATAGGTTGAACATCTTTCCGTAAGTGGCGGCCTCGTTGGGCTCCGTGGCCGTGACGTTGGCCAACACTGCGCTCGCAAATTGCGGACTCGGAACGGTGAGGATATTGGTGACCGGAAGCACGAACTTGAGTCCTTCGTTGTCCAGGAAGAAGAACGTCTTGTTCTTGACGATGGGGCCGCCGAGGGAGTCCGACCACTGATTCGCGTTGGCGAAGGGGGTCGGCGCTCCCTGCGCATTATTGAACGTATCGTTCGCGTTCAAGTAGCGTCCGTTCCAGTAATAACTGGCGTTGCCGTGGAACTGGTTGGTTCCCGATTTAGTCACGTAAGAAACCTGAGCTCCGGAAAGCTGACCGTACTGACCACTGTAAGGGTTCGTGGTGATGGTTACTTCCTGGACTTCGTTAGAACCAAGCGTAAGGTTCGTGGCACCCGAATTGTTGATATTGAAATACGGGTCCATGTTGTTCTCGCCGTTGGTAGTGAACAGGTTCGAGGTGCCGGGTAACCCGTTTACGGTGAAGTTGCCGAAACCGCTCATTCCGGGAGGCGCGACGTTGAGGAGTGCGCCCGGCGCGGTGTAGGCGATGGTGGTTAAATCGCCGCCGCCGTTGGGTAACAGTTCCATCTGCTGCTGCGTAAAGGTGGTGATTTGCGCCGGGTCCTCGGTGACGAGAGGCGTGGCAGCCGAAACCTCAACTGTGGTGACAGTTTGTCCCACCTGAAGCACCAGACTAGCCGTGACCACGCTCCCGACGGAAACCTCGACGGGCCTTTCGGCTTTTTCGAAGCCGGCGAGAGTCGCCGATACCATGTAGCGGCCCGGTTTGAGAAGCGAGACCCGGAACTCACCCGAGCCGTTGGCTGACACGGTTTGAGCGGATCCGTTATCGAGATCCGTCAAAGTTATTGTTGCGTTGGGTATTGCCGCGCCGGTGGCGTCCGTGATGTTACCGGATACGCCCCCGGTGGTCAGAGATTGTGCAAGGCTGGGAACTGCGCCTACAGACAGGACTCCAAATATGCTGAAGAGCATGGCCCCGAGCCGGAGTTTAGCTTTTGTTGAAGCATTCATACCGCTAGACTAGCGTTCAAGGGCTTGTACCGGTAGGACTGATCCTCAGGCCGATTGAACGATGCGACGGGTTGCCGGTCTTAGCCGTTGAACCGTTCTTGTGTGAGCCCGGTAAAGTGGCCGCATAGCCAGGCGCCGCAGTCACACGCATCTAGCCACTGGCGTTAAATCGAGGGTGGACGAACGCAAGTGTGACAAACCGTATTCTTTCGAACGCGCAACTGGAAGCTGTGAAGGGCAGTACAGTTAGGAGCCGGAGTGTTACTACGTGAGCTGACCTCGCCTTAGTATGGCGTGTGGGGCCCAGCGCTACCATCCGACCAATTGGCGACCGGAAGCATAAAAATCGTCTCAGGCTCCGGCACGTCGCGATATTCGTCGTTAAATAATACTGGAGAGCCGGCAACGTTCGCGCCCCAACTGGCCTCGCCCGTGCTCGGAACATGGAACATCAAATGAGGATGCCAATGGCCGGCCGAGTCGTTGAGATATCCCATTTTCGAAAGCATGTAAGACATCGCGCCGGCCTCCGGCGCCACCAGTTCTTTCTTTTGAACGCCGGCCTCGATGATTCCATGCACCTGCGCCTTGGACAGCCCACTTAGAAACAGTTTCGTCCTGTTCAAAGTATAAGGAAGCACCGTTCTTACAGCCGCCGGGTTATAGCATATCGGCCCGCGAATCTTGGGATTCCAGAACCCGGGACTGTCGAACGGAGACATCCAGGATCGTTCGACCAGGCAGGTGAAGCCGTTCTTGCCGTCAATCGCGGTTCTGTAGCCGTCTGTCGCGAGAACAAGAACCGTTGCATCCCGGGCGATGGCTTCCGGCGCCGCGCTGCGGGCCATGGCGATTTCAGCGGCGGAATCCGCCATCAGGTATTGCTCAACAGCAGCCATCCCGGGGTACTGTTCAGAAACAGCGATCCCCTGGCAACCGGCGGCCAAGATGGACGCCAGCAGGGCGGATCGCAGCAAAGGTCTACGTGGACGTGCATTTTTCATCGAGGGGTTCCCGTTCAGGATTAGAGTAGCGCATACCGGATTGGCTGCGCGAGCCGATCCTCAGGGCGATTGAGCGATGCGGCGAGTTGCGGGTTTTGATCGGCAGATCGACCCCGCGCGGCGCTACAACTGCGCTAGAATTTGCATGGTGCTTCATAAATCCTTCCGGCTCACCTCGTTCTGGCAGTTGCAAACCCTGGGGTGGATTTGCTTTTATGTCTGGTCTCTGTTGGGATCGCTTCCCGACATTCTGCGGCGCTCGGGAGCTCTTCTCGAAAACACGGAGGTGGTGGTCTTACTGTTCATCGGCACTGTAATCTTGCATCCGATTTGCCGGTGGCTGCTGCGGCGTTACCCTTCCTGGATCGCCTTTGAATTGCGGGCTTTTGTCGCATCGGTCACAATCGGAGCGGCGGCCGCGTTCGTGTTTGAGCTGATGGTGAAGGGCATTCACCACATCAACGTCGTGGATCTGGCCGTGAATTCGGCCGATTTTCCTTTCTTGCTTTTCAGTTGGTCCAGTCTGTACTTCAGCATCAAGCAATGGCATTCATCGTCGCACGAAAGGGAGCGCCTGTTGCGGGCCGAAGCCGAGGTGCGGGAAGCGCGATTGCAAGCGCTGCGCTACCAGTTGAATCCGCATTTTCTATTCAATTCGCTGAACGCCGTTTCGACACTCGTTCTGGATGGCGAAGCCTCCGCGGCGACGAAGATGTTGTCACAAATCGGGGAGTTCCTGCGCACCAGCCTGAACAGCCAGGCCGGGCTGGAGACGCCGCTTTCAGAGGAAATGGCGTTTACCGAACAGTACATAGCCATCGAGAAAACCCGGCTGGCGGAGCGGTTGCAAGTGAAGTTAGACATATCTCCAGATACGCTCGATGCAATGGTGCCGGGCATGTTACTTCAGCCGCTGGTGGAGAATGCGGTGCGGCATGGCGTGGCGAGCATTGCCGAGGGCGGTAAGATCGCCATAGAGAGCGGCCTGCACGAAGGGCGATTACGAATTGTCGTCAGGAATTCGGGACGGCCAGGCCCCGGCAAACAGGGCGAGGGCGAGAATGGGATCGGCAAACGCAACATCTCGGAACGGTTGCAGACGCTGTACGGTAACGATCATCAATTCTCGCTCGAGTGGCCGGAATCGGGCGGCTGCGCGGTCACCGTGGAGCTACCCATCCGGAAGCTGGGGGCGCAAGAGGTATCGCCGTGTTAGCGCTTATCGTGGATGACGAGCCATTGGCCCGCCGCGGGGTAGTTCTGAGGCTGCGGAAGTTCAAGGACATCGAGATCGTCGGGCAATGCGGGGATGGCGTGTCCGCGGTGGAGAAGATACTCGAACTTTCGCCCGACTTGGTCTTCCTCGATATCCAGATGCCAGGCATGGATGGTTTTGAAGTTTTGCGCGCGGTGCCGAGAGACAAGCTGCCGAATGTAATCTTTTTGACGGCGTATGAGCAGCACGCACTCCGCGCATTCGAGGTTCACGCGTTGGACTACCTTCTGAAGCCGGTGGACGACGAGCGCTTCGCGGCCGCTATCGGCCGGGCGCGCAAGCTGCTCGATTCATCGTTGAAAACGAAGATGGCTGAACGTGTGTTGCAGATGCTCGATCAGACGCAAGAGAAGTTTGTCTCGCGTTTCACGGTACAAACCGGGCCGCGCATACAGATCGTTCAGGCGGACGATGTGGAATGGATTGGAGCTGCCGGTGATTATGCGGAACTGCACGCGCACGGCCGCGCTTACCTGCTCCGCGAAACGATGGCTTCGCTGGAGCAGAGACTCAATCCAGAGAGGTTTCTTCGCATCCATCGCTCCCGAATCGTGCGGGCGGAAAACATCGTGGAGCTGCGCTCCATCGAGAATCGGGAATTCATGGTCCGGCTTTCCGATGGTTCCGAACACCGCTCCAGCCGCACTTACGCGAACCGCCTGGAACGCTGGTTGTCATCCGGAGGGCAATGACTCTCCAGGCCGGCCAGTGCCGCCGTCCGCCGCCGTCAGCGTGGCCGGGAAGCCTGAGCGCCCTTAGATACTAGTGTGAGGCTGAGGCCGGCCGTAGACGTCAAGCCGCCGCCGCTGCCGGTGATGGTAATGGAATATGTCCCTGCCGCGGCGCTGCTAGCAACCGTGAGCTTCAGGGTGGAAGATCCGGATCCCGGCGCGGCGATGCTGGATGGACTGAAATTCGCTTTGACCCCCGATGGCAGCCCGCCGGCGGACAGCGAGACTGCCGAACTGAACCCGTCAAAAATACCAGTCGTGATCGTGACCGTGCCGGCCCCCCCGGCCTTTACCGTGAGTGAAGCGGAGCTGGGTTGGGTGGAGAAGTTGCCTTTGCTGCCGGGCCAGGGCGTGCCGCCCGTGAAGTCGCTGGTAAACGTGCCGTTGATCGCCGCCATGATCGCCGGATTCGAGACAATCAGCCCTAACTCGCGATTCTTCGTCAGTGAGGCAGTCGAGAAATTCTCCGAGCCGATGAATACCTGGGCGTCCGGGCTGCCATAGTCCGCCAGAATGACCTTCGCATGAATGTATAGGGAAGCTGTTTCCGCGTAGGTGCCCACCTCCGCGCCGGCCGCCACGAGTCGCTTGAACTCGCTGGCGTAATCGTTGTTGTCGTTAGTCATCGCAATTTGAACCAGCACGCCGCGGGAAGCGGCTTTCACTAACGCGCTGACGATGTTGGTGCCGCTCATTTCTTCGTTCTCGATCGCCAGGCTGTGCCGCGCGGAGTCGATCAATGCGAGTTCGGCACTCTGGGAATTCGTGGGACTCCACACCAGATCGGCGCCGTCCGGAGGGGTAATGGCCGAGTTCTGGAAGTCGGCCGCAAAGGTTTTCTCAATCGCGGCGACGTCAGTGGGATCATTCTCAATCACCGCGAAGTCCCGGCTCGTCGCATAATATTGAGAAGTCAAGTTGAGGGTCAAGATCGCCGATGTGGCGCCATCCACGGTGATCGTTTTCTGGTGGGTAGCGGCGTAGGTTGGGTTCGCCCAATGCACCTGCACGCCGTGTGCCGTTAAGTAATTGAAGGCCGCCGTATTGCTTGTCTTTTCCAGGTTCTGATCCAGGATCACGCGCACCACCACGCCGGCGGCCGCGGCTTGCGCCAGGAGTTGCTCGCCGGCCGTATCGGTGAATTCGTACATCGTCATGTCGATGGTTTTCTTCGCCGAGGAAATGAAGTTGTAAATGGGCGTGATGCCCTGGCCGGGTTCGGTTACCAGGGTGTAGGTATTCGAGCCCGCCGCCGCGGCGACCGGGAGGACCGTGGCGATGGCGATGAGAAGGCAGGGACGAAAAAGCATGGCGACGATGATATCGCTTTTTCAGTTGACGGAGCAAGGAAGAAACGCTTCTCTCACCTTTCCGGCCCGCGAGGCAAGCAGTATAATCCGGTACAATCGAATGCATGTCTAAGACGCCGCCGGCTGTAGGGACAGCAGCCCAGGTCGCGGATGAATTTCACACCGCGCTCACCGCACTCGTCGAGCAAGTGAAGGGCGATGGCTCCATTCTGGCCGCGATTCTGTGTGGAAGCCTCTCGCACGACACCGTCTGGTCGAAGTCCGATATCGACCTGGTGCTGGTGACCATCGACGATAAGAAAGCCGTCAACGGCAGCCTCTGTCTCTATGCGGACGGCATCAATGTGCACGCCATCCTGATGCCCCGCGCCGATTTCCGCAAGACCGCGGAAGGCGCCCTCCGCAACTCTTTTATGCATTCGCTCCTGGCGAAGGGACGCCTGCTCTATAGCCACGACGAGACCATAGCCGCGCTCTGCGAGCAACTGCAGGCACTCGGCGAGCGCGATACCCAATTGCAATTGCTCGCGGCGGCGGCCCACGCGCTACCCAGCGTGTACAAGGCGCATAAGTGGCTGATTACGCGCGGCGATTTGAATTACACTGCACTCTGGATTCTGTACTCCGCAAATGCCCTGGCAAAAATCGAGGTGCTCGAAGCCGGCTTGCTGGTGGACCGCGAGGTGCTCCCACAGGCGCTCCAATTGAATCCGTCTTTCTTCAAACTCATCTACACGGACCTCCTCAACGCGAAGAAGACCCCGCGCGCGGTCGAAGCCGCGCTGGCGGCCATCGATCAATACCTGCTGAAGCGCGCCTCCAGGGTATTCGCGCCGATCGTGGCGCACCTGACCGAAGCAGGCGAAGCTCGCTCGGCCACCGAAATCGACCACCATTTCCAGCGCAACTTTGGCATCGAGGGCGTCTCCAGCGTTTGCGAATACCTCGCCGACCAGGGCCTTATCGGCAAAGCGCCGCTGCCTGTCCGGCTGACCAAGCGGAGCAACATCGCCGTGAATGAATTGGCGTTCTTCCGCGGAACGAGCGTAACCGATGCCTGGTAGCGTCAAGCCCGCCGAGCCTAAGCAAAACGGCAGACCCGCCGCCCGCACCACCATCGCGGTCCAGGGCGCGCGCGTACATAATCTGAAAAACGTATCGCTCGAACTGCCGCGCGACCGCCTGATCGTAGTCACGGGTCTATCCGGTTCGGGCAAATCGAGCCTGGCCTTCGACACCATCTACGCCGAAGGGCAGCGCCGGTACATGGAGTCGCTCTCCACCTTCGCCAAGCGCTTTGTTTCGCAAGTGGCGAAGCCCGACGTCGACTTCGTTTATGGCCTCTCACCCGTAATCTCGATCGAACAGAAGACAACCGGCAGCAATCCGCGTTCCACGGTGGGAACCATGACCGACCTCGCCAGCTACCTGAACCTGTTGTTTGCCACCATCGCCGAACCGCATTGCCCGCGGACGGGCGAGCGTGTCGCCAGCCGCACTCCCAGCCAGATTTTAGAGGCGATTCTGGCACTCCCCGAAGGCGCCGAAATCGAACTCCGCGCGCCGGTGTTCAAGCGGTACGGCGAGGAGTTGGACTTCGTCTTCACCGAGGTCCGCAAGAAGGGCTGCCGCCAACTGGTCATCGACGGCAGGCGCGTAGACCTCTCGCAGGAACTCTCGCTCGACGAGGCGGAAGTCACCGACATGGATGCGGTGGTCGATCGGGTGATCGTGGGACGCAATCACGAGAAGGCCATCAAGGCGGCCATCGCGGCCACCCTGCTGGTGGGCGACGGGCTGATGCAGATTCAGATTGTGAAAGACGCGTCGAAGACCGACGGCGAGCGCTTCTACAAGGGCCTGTGCAGCCCCACACACCATTTCGTCTACGGCGGCATCGAACCCGAATATTTCATGTTTAATAATCCGGAAAGCGCCTGTCACACCTGCGGCGGGCTGGGGGTGCACAAAATCACTCATCCGGAGTTGCTGGTTCCCGACCCGAAGCGCAGCATTCGCGGCGGCTGCTTCGTGAAAGAAGCGTACCGATACAATCCCGACACGTGGGACGGCCGCATCCTGTTCACCCTCTCCGTGGTGTTGAAGTTTTCGCTTGACACGCCGTGGCAGGAGCTGCCGGAAACCGTGCGCCACGCGATTCTCTATGGCTTGGACGGCAGAAAGCTGCGCACCCTTGCGCCTCCCGAATCGAAGGTGAAGCGCGAGGACTGGGACAAGCACGAGGTTGGTTTCGGGGGAATCGCGCGCCGCATCGAACGCCAATACCGCCGCTATCGCCAGCGTGCCGAGGCCAGTTCCGGCATGGAGGAGTGGCTGGATAAAGTGATGGTCGAACGCACCTGCCCGGACTGCAAGGGCGCCCGCCTGCGTGCCACGCGTCTACTCTTCACCGTGTCGGCGAAAACAATTCATGAGGTGGGTGGGCTCAACTTCGACGAACTCTATACTTTCCTCGGCGGCCTCAAGCCCAACGGCCGCGGCGCCGCAGCCGGGCGCCAGGTGGTGACCGAAATCCGCCGCCGCGTGGAACTGCTGCTCGGCATTGGCCTCGATTACTTAAACCTCAACCGGCGTTCTGGCACGCTCTCGGGCGGCGAATCGCAGCGCATCCGCCTCTCCACCCAGATCGGCTCGGGCCTGATGGGTATGCTGTATGTGCTCGATGAACCCAGCATCGGCCTGCATCCCAAAGACAATGTGAAGATGATCGCCACGCTTGAAAGCCTGCGCGATATCGGAAATACCGTGATCGTAGTCGAGCATGACGAAGACACCATCCGCGCGGCCGATCACATCGTGGAGATGGGACCGGGGCCAGGCGTGCATGGCGGCGAGGTGGTGGCCGCAGGCACGCTCGATCAAATCCTCAAGTGCAAAGCGTCGCCGACCGGCCAGTTCCTCTCCGGCAAGCGGAGCATCGAAACCCCGTCGCGGCGCCGCCAGGGTGACGGCAGTACCCTGACCGTGCGCGGGGCGAGAGAGAACAACCTCAAGTCGGTCAATGTCACGTTCCCGCTTGGCAAGCTCATTGCCATCACGGGCGCGTCGGGCTCCGGCAAGAGTACACTCATCAACGAGATCCTGTATAAGGCGCTGTGGAAGCGGTTGGTGGATACGCGTACGCTGCCCGGCGATTTCGACGGCATCGATGGCGCCGATGGCGTCCACAAGGTCGTCAGCATCGACCAATCGCCGATCGGCCGCAACAGCCGCTCAAACCCCGCGACGTATATCGGCTTCTACGACGCCATTCGCGAACTCTTCGCGCGCGCTCCGATTTCGGTGGAGCGCGGCTATAATCCCGGCCGCTTCAGTTTCAACGTCAAGGGTGGCCGCTGTGAAGAGTGCCAGGGCGAAGGTGTCATGACCACGCAACTGTACTTCATGCCCGACGTCGAAGTCACTTGCGCGGTCTGCAAAGGTGCGCGTTTCAGCGCCGAAACGCTGCACGTCACCTTACGCGGCAAAACCATCACCGACATTCTGAATATGCCCGTGGAAGAGGGCGCCGCATTCTTTTCGAGCGAGCCCGCCATCAGTAAGAAGATCGAGGTGCTGAACGATCTCGGACTGGGCTACGTGACGTTAGGGCAATCGGCGACGACCCTCTCGGGCGGTGAAGCTCAGCGCATTAAAATCGCGGCGGAACTTGGCAAGCTGCAGCGCTCGAAACATACGCTCTATATACTCGACGAGCCCACTACCGGGCTGCATCTTGCCGATGTCGAACGCCTTGTGGAGTGTCTCAACCGGCTGGTAGACGCCGGCCACACGGTCATCGTGATCGAGCATCACCTGGATGTGATCAAGACTGCCGATTACGTGATCGACCTCGGGCCGGAGGGGGGCCACGCAGGAGGCGAAATCGTGGTGACGGGCACGCCGGAGGAAGTGGCCGCCTGCAAGCGATCCTACACCGGCCGCTATTTGCGCGCGCGGTTGGGGGCGTAGGTTCCGCTCGCGCGTATTTTTTCGTTACTCGATGCGAAGCGCCACCATCGGCTCGACACTGGCCGCGCGCCAGGCGGGAATTACGGAGGCCAGCAGGGCTGCCAGGGCAAGCAGCAGCGCAGCGAGCGCGAGCATGACCGGATCCCATGGCTCGACGCCGAACAACTGGTTGCTCATCAGTTTGCCGGCCCCGATCGCGGCCGGCAGGCCTAGCGCGAATCCGGCGCCTACCTGCCGGAATGCGCCGCCGAGCACCATGGCGACGACCCGGCCGCGGTCCGCGCCCAGGGCCATGCGCACACCGATTTCGCCGGTACGCCGCTCCACCATATACGCCAGCACGCCATACAGGCCGACCGCCGCCAGCACCAGTCCCAGCGCGCCGAAAAGCGTGGTCAGGGTCGCAATCATTTTTTCCCGTTGGAAATCCACGCTCACCACCCTGGCATAAGGGTTGACCCCATAGAGCACCAGGTTTGGATCGACGCCGGCCAAGGCCTTGCGCACCTGCTGCTCCATGCCGGACTGGCTGCCCGGAGCCCAAAGCACGATGTTGTACAAATAATGCGACCAGATTTCGCCGCTCGAGAAGGCTGGATCGTCGAACGCTACGGTCTGCGCCTCGGGCAACCAATACATCGGCCGCACCGGATCCTTGTAGCCCCAGGTCATGTAGCGTATGTCGTTGGTCACACCGACGATCTCGAACGTCGCAGAATACTTGATCTTATCGGGACCAAAGTGCTGGCCGATGGGGTTCTGATCTTTGAAGAATCTTCTGGCAAAAGCCTGGTTGATCACGGCGACCTTGCGGCCGGCGGCCGTGTCCCGTTCGGTAATCGGCCGGCCCAACACGATTTTCGCGCCGATCGTTTCGAAGAAGCCCGGCATCACCCGCGCCCAACCGGCGCTGGTGTCTTCCTTCGCGGGCGGCTCGGGCCTGCCCTCGATGCGAATCCCATCGTTCCAGCTATCGCCGGTCATGGGCGCGTAGAGCGCGGGCGCTACCATGCGCACACCGGGAATGCGGAGCAGGCTATCGTCAATCTGGCGAAACAGCGGCTCCAGTTGCTCTGGTTTGTAGTTGCCCAGCATGGGATTGATCCACGCGATATACCGGTCCTGGGTTTCGAAACCAAAATTCTGGTGTTCCAAGTTGCGCAGACTACGGGCGAGGAGGGCAGCCGCCGACAGCAAGACGATCGATACCGCGATCTGAGCGACGACCAATGACTTCTGCGCCCACGAACGCCCGGCGCCAATGGCTCGGCCGGCGCCGCGCAAAGCGTCTACCGGGTCGGTATGCGAATTCATCCACGCCGGAGCGATCCCGAATAAGACTCCGGTTAATATCGACACGGCCAGCGCGAAGATCAGAATCGGCCAAGACGGCGCCGCGTCGATGGGGACGTAGTTGTTGGTGGCGGCGGTCTGGAAGGCGAGCCGCAGCATCAGCCTGGTGCCGGCATAGGCGACGCCGATGCCGAGAAGGCCTCCCACCAGGGCCAGCAGGAGGGATTCGACAAGCACCTTGCGCACCAGCCGCGCGCGCGAAGCCCCGAGCGCGACGCGTATGGACATTTGCGTACGATCCTTCAAGCCACGGGCGAGCATCAAATTCGCCAGATTCGCGCAAGCCACCAGAAGCACGCATGCGGCGGCGATGAGCAGCAACTTCAGGCCGTCCTCATAGTCATCCCGCATCGCCGCGACGCCCGCGCCGCCGGGAATGAGGTGCAGAGTCTGCTGGCGCCAGAGTTGCTTTTCCCCCGGCTCCATATCCGCCACATGGCTGGCCAGCCAGGCCTGGAATTCCACCTTCAACCTGGCCTCGAGCGATTTCGCGTTCACGCCCGGACGGACCCTTCCTATCAGGTCCAGAAAGTTGCCGTTCGGCCGCTTCAACCGCGCTGTGGCTCCATCGATGGTCAGTTCCGCGGTCAATGGCAGCCAAAAATCCGGCATGCCCCACCCCGCCAGTTTCGCGCCATAAAATCCCGGCGGGGCGACGCCGATTATGGTGAACGGGTGGCCGTTGATCTGGTAGCCGGCGCCCAAAACGGAGGGGTCCGCGCCGTACTTGTCATGCCAGATGCGGTAGCTCATCACGGCGACCGGGGGCGCACCCTCGCGGTCGTCGGCGTCGACCATCAGGCGGCCGCTCCAGGGCTGGATGCCGAGGGTCCGGAAGAAATTGCCGGACACAAATTCGCCGTTGCGCGTATCCGCCGGCGATGGCGATCCCGACTTGCGGACAGCCAACGCCGTATTGCCGGCCTGCAGCGCCGCCAGGTCGAGGAACTCCGGAGTTTGCGCGCGAAAGTTCTTGTATGCCTCCCAGGAGAACAGGGAAAAATCGCCGTCATCGCCCTGGGTGTATCCACCCCAATTGCAGCAGCGGACTTTGTCTCCAATCCTCCAGAGCTCGTCCGGCCTGGTCACGGGCAGCGATTTCAGCATCACCTGGTGCACCAGGGTAAAGATAGCTGTTGTGGCTCCGATTCCCAGGGTTAGGGTGGCAATCGCCGTGGTGGTGACGCCCGGAGTTTTCCGAAGCTGCCGCAATGCCTCGCGTAACTCAGTCAGCACGGGCGCCCCCATTCTATCCGCGACATGTGTCACTCCTATTCATCGCGCAATGCGTCCATCGGTTGCAGCCGCGCCGCGCGCCACGCCGGCCCATAGCTGGCACCGAGCGCCACGATCGCCAACAACGTCACGGCGCCGCCCAGCGTCAACGGGTCGCGCGGCGTAATGCCATAAACCAGCGATGCCGCAGCCTGCCCGGCCCAGACGGCCAGCGCCGTGCCCAAGGTCAGCCCCACCAGCAGCAGGATGACGGCTTCCCGCAAAACCAGCGCGACGACGCGTCCGCGGCTCGCCCCAAGCGCGATCCGTACGCCGATTTCATTTCTTCTCCGGGCTACCATGTAAGCAATCACACCGTATAACCCGAGCACGGCCAGCGAACCCGCCAGCAAGCCGAAGGCGCCCGCCAGCGTGGCCATCAGACGGTCGCGCATCAGCGAGTCCTGGATCTGCTTGGTCAGGACTGTAAACTCGACGATCAGCCCTGGATGGATTTCGGCGACAGCGCCCTCCGCGGCGTGGTAGAACTCACCGAGCGGCGCATTGGTACGCAGCACAAACGTGCCACCGGGCCCAGGGTCGTCATCCTGATCCTCCGGCACGAACGCAATCGGCCGGAAGTCCTCGCGTAATTCGTAATACTTCGTGTTTCGCACCAGGCCCACGACCAGGAATAGCGTGTCGGGCTTGCTCGCCGATTCCTCCCGGCGGAACGACTGGCCTACCGGATTCTTTCCGTGAAAAATTGTGCGCGCAAACTCCTCGTTCACAATCGCCACTTTCGGCGCCGTCAGACTGTCGTGTTCGTCAAAGTCGCGCCCAGCCACAAACGACGTCCCCATCGTCCGGAAATAACCAGGGCCAACGCGATTAAACATGGCATCGACGCGCGGTCCCGCCGAACCATCCGCCCAGGCATTCTGATCCCAGCCCGAGCCGCTGACTGGGGTCATGCCCACCTGTCCAGCCGACATCGCCCCCGTGCGCACGCGGAGTTTCTCCAGCGTCTGACGCCGCACTTCCGTGATCCGCTCCTTCGGGAAATGCGCCGCGCGATAGTCCACGCTGACCGCAACGATCCCCTGCGGACGGAATCCCGGATCGACGGCCAGCAGCTTCTGCAGACTCCGCACAAACAGCAGCGCGCCGGCCAACAGCACTAGCGACATGGCCACCTGCGTGACAACCAGCGCCCGGCGGAGGCTGAATTTCTCGCGTCCCGCCGTCAGCCCGCGGCCGCTTCCGCGCATGACTGAGGCCGGAGCCACCTGGGTGGCGCGTAATGCCGGCGCCAGCCCGAAAAGGAGGCACGTGACCACCGCCATCGCGACGGTAAATCCCAACACGCGCCAGTCGAAACCCAGCCCGACAAACATCCGGTTTTCGGGTGTCGTCAGAAACGCGATCAACCCGTGGCTGAGTAAAACGGCAGACGCCGCGCCCAGTGCGGCGCCGAGGAGGGCAAGCAGCAGGCTCTCGGAAAGCAACTGCGTGATCAGCCGCCCGCGCGACGCACCAATCGCCTGCCGCACCGCGATTTCGCGCTCGCGCACACTGGCGCGCGCAAGCAGCAGGTTCGCGAGATTGGCGCAGGCGATCAACAGCACCAGCCCGGTGGTGGCAAGCAGAATCCATAAGGGATCTTCATAACGCTGCCGCAACTGCGAGACGCCCGTCGCGCCCGACGTTACGACGAGCTTGTTGGCCAGATATCCCTTGGCCGTGTCGGACCGATAGTCGGGCGGCAGCGTCTCGCGCATGATGGACGGAGAGACTGCCTGAAGCTGTGCGTTTGCCCGTTCGATCGTCCAGCCGGGCTTCAGGCGACCCATCAGTGAGAGCCACCATCCCGTGGGACTTGGGATGCGTCCTTTGCCCGGCTCCCAGAACATGGGATCGGCGCAGATGGGCAACGCCACATCGAACCTGTGCCCTATCTCGACGCCAAAAAAACCGGGCGGGGCCACTCCGATCACCGGAAACGGCCTGCCGTCGAGCCGGACCGTGCGCTCGGTCACCGCGGGATCGCCGCCGAACTCACCCTGCCAGAACGAGTAGCCGATCACCGCGCCCGGCGATCCACAACCGGGCTGATCGTCCCGTGCGCTAAATACCCGGCCCACGACGGCGGGTACCTTCAGGACGTTGAAAAACTCTCCGCTGACGAACAGACCTTCCGCATATCGCGCCTTGCCTTCCTGCGCGAGGTTGAATCCCTGCGCGCTCCAGGCGATCATTCCCGAAAACGCCTGCTGCTGGCGACGAACGCTGTCCCATAAGTTGGAAGTGAAATTCGCGCTGCGGGTGGACCACCAACCCGATCGGCGGGAGCCCTTTACGAAATCGATATAGCCCAGTTGTTGCGGTTTTTCAACCGGCAATGTGCGCAAGCGGATGGCGTCGATCAGTTGGAAAATCGCCGTATTCGCGCCAATCCCGAGTGCCAGGGAAAGCACCGCCACGAGTGTGAACGTCGGATTCAGTCGAAGTTGCCGCAGCCCGAAACGCAAATCTCCCAAAAACCGGTCCATGTTGCCCCCAATCTTTATACTCAGATGGATCGAAAAAGTTACGAACAAAAACGGCGGCGGGGAATACGCGCCGGACATCGGCTTTATAATCGAGTTGTTCAACTAGCCAGGCATGGGGAGGTTCAATGACGGTAAGCCGGTGGACGATCGCGGGAATCGTGCTGTTGATTTGCCGTTCCATGAGCGGTGCGGCGCTCGCGCCTACGCACACCGACGAATTCGCCGGACATCCGCGGGCGGTCATCATCAGCGACATCGGGAACGAGCCTGACGATCAGATGTCGCTGGTGCGCCTGTTGCTGTACTCGAACGAGATCGACATCGAGGCGTTGGTAGCGGCGACTTCAACCTGGCAGAAGACCGTCGTGCATCCCGAAACCATGCGCGCGCTGATCCAGGCATACAAGCAGGTGCGGCCCAACCTGCTCCTGCACGCGCAGGGTTGGCCGGCGGCGGAGGATCTGGATGGCCGGGTCTACATCGGGCAGCGCGGATACGGCATGGCGGCCACCGGAAACGAGCAACATTCCGAAGGCGCGCAGGCGATCATTCGGGCCGCCGACCGCGACGACGCTCGTCCTTTGTGGATCTCGATCTGGGGCGGCGCCAACACGCTGGCGCAGGCGCTGATCAAGGTGCGCGCCACGCGGCCGCCCGCCGCGGTGGACCGGTTTATCGAGAAGCTGCGCGTGTATTCGATTTCCGACCAGGACGATGCCGGGCCGTGGATCCGGCGCGAGTTTCCGGACTTGTTCTACATCGTGGAACCCTCGACACAGGCGGGAGACGAATACTATTACGGGACCTGGACCGGGATCAGCGGCGACGCCTACTATCGCAACGGCGCGGGCGCGGACTTCCGGACGGTCACCAATGCGTGGCTGGAGACCAACATCCGAAGCAAGGGTCCACTGGGCAAGGCGTATCCGCGGTTCGCGTTCATCATGGAAGGCGACACACCGTCGTTCCTGGGACTGATCGACAACGGGCTGAGCGCCTGGCGCAGGCCGGACTGGGGCGGCTGGGGCGGGCGCTATGTTTACCGGCAGCCGCACGGTGAGCCGCATGCCATCTGGACGCAAGGCGGCGATCTGTTCTCGCGCGTGACGTCGCAAGACACCGTGCGTGGAGCGGACGGCAAGGAGTATACATCCGACCAGGCGACCATCTGGCGATGGCGGGAAGCGTATCAGAACGATTTTGCGGCGCGCATGGATTGGACGGTTGCGGATTTCGCGCACGCCAATCATAACCCCGTGGTGGAAGTGAATGGCCAGACGGGAACGGGACCTATCGTGCTGGAGGCGGAAGTCGGCAAGCCGGTGGCATTGGACGCCAGCCGAAGCCACGATCCGGATGGTCAGGCGCTCCATTACAACTGGTTCCACTATGCCGAAGCGGGCGGCACCGGCGCGAATCTGGCGGCTGTGACCGTAGCGGGCGCCGATGCGGCAAAGGCCGTGGTGACGCCAACAGCGGTCTGCCGCGCGCCATGGCTGCCGGCGTACGCGCATTGTGCGGGCAGCGGCACGGCCCATATTATTCTGGCGGTCACCGACGATGGGACGCCGCGGCTGACTTCATACCGGCGGATTATCCTGCAAGTCAGGGATCGGTAGCTTAGGCAAACTCAGTATTTTACGCCGGTGGGGCGGCCTTTGGCTTCGCCGCGCAGCCATACGAATACCGGTGCGTGCGGGGCGGGCGCGGGCCACGGCAGTTGGATCTGCAGCAGTTGCTTTTGCGGTTCGCCGGCAACCGCGTCTGGAATGGACTGGACCGGCAGGCCATGCTGCGCGTCCCATCCGGCTTGTTCGATAGTGTCCAGATCCTCGCCTTTGAGCGTGCCCGCGTAGACGCCGTCGCCGAGTTTCTGATCGGTCAGGACGAACTGCTCGATGCGCGGCACGCGGAGAACGCGGCCCAGCGGATATGGATCGCTGGACCCTTCGGGCGACGTTACGCGGGCCTCCAGACGGCAGCCGGAACGGCCTACGGCGCCAGGATTAAGCGAGAGAAAAAGCTCGCCCTCGCCGGCCAAATCCAGGCGCGCGCCGGCATTGCGATCGCCTGCAGCGAGGTGCAGAGCCTGGCGCAGCGGGCCGGCATCCGCGCAAGTCACATCCACCGTAGGGGAATCGCCGCCATGGGCCACGGAGAGAGCGAAGCTGGCGGTGACGGCGGCGGGGATTTCATCGGGGTTCAGGGCCAGGCCGAAATTCTGGGGATAGGACTTGCGCACGGACACGATATGCGGCCGTGGCCCGCGAATCTCGATGGCATCCGCCAATACCAGGGGCGCTTCGATTCCCTGCACCTGCATGCGCAAATCGAAATGCTGGCCTTTGCGAGCTTTGGAATTCAATTTAAAGGTGGCTTCGCGCGCGGCGCCCGCGTGCGGATGGGGAGCCAGTTCGATTTCGCCGGCCTCGGTGGTGAGCTTCTCGATGCGGTCGAGGCCGCTGCCATGCAGCACGAGTTTCTGCCCGGACTCATCCAGGTTAGGACGCAGGGGCAGATCGTCGAGCTTGGGATTCGGGGGCAGGATGGTGAGAGGAATCGGATGGGAAACGCCGTCGGATTGCGCCAGGAGCAACCGGTATGCGCCGGGGTTGAGGCCGTTGGTATCGAGCTCGGCTTCGGCCGACTCCTGATCGCCGCCGCTTTTGCCATGCGGTAAGGTGAACGAGACCTTCACGGGACTGCCCTTGCGCGGGCTGGCGGGTTCGAGTTCCGCCTTCTCCACGAACTCAAAATCCGCGCCTTCCAGTTTCAGCGGGATGGGGCCGCTGCCCTCCACCAGCCGGTCGCGGGAATCGGCGGCCAGCTTGGCCAGTTTCAGGTCGCCGTAAGGATGCAGATAGACGTCCCCTGCGACGGGCAAGCTGTCCCAGTCCCAGAAGGCTTTGAGGCGATACTCGCCAGGGGCGGCCTTGGTCTTGCTCAAATCGAGTTGGACACCACCATCCTTCTCGATGGCCGCCGGCACCTGGAAGGAGGCGCCGCCCTTGGCCGGCGTCAGTTGCCAGTCGCGCAGGCGGGCGATGGCTTTGGGGCCATCGTCGGCATGCACGGCGATGGCGGATTTGGCGCCGATGGGAAGATGGGCGGGCGTGGCGAGCGAGAGCTTGGGCTCGGCGAGCTGGGGCAGGCGGTGGGCCCAAAGGTAGGCAATGCGGGTGTGGGCTTTGGCGGTCTGGCTCTTGGCGCAGAGCGCAAATTCGCCGGAGGCGGCGGGCTGCGCGATGATGGACAGAAATTCCGTCTCGGGAAAGAGCATCGTGTGCATGTTCTGAAAAAGAGACGCGCCTCCGGCTACCAAACCGACGGGGTTTCCAAAAAAGAGGCTGGCAACGGCGGCGGCGAGCCCGGTGGACTGCTGCATGACGGCGTTGCTGGACGCGGTGAGCGGGTCCATGGCGCTCATCGATGGCGACAACGCGTGCAGGAGAGCGAGAGCCTGTTGGTTGGTGGCAGCGTGCGTATCGAGCGCCGGCATCGACACGCCGGACTTGGCGGAGAAGCCGGCCAACGCCGCGGATACTCCGGCGCCGGAGGCTTCGGAATCCTGCAACTCCTGGATTAAGGCGCTGACCTGGGCGGTCTGGTCGGCGTAATCGGCGAGTTCCGCCAGCACCTCGTCGTTTTTTTGCACCATGGCCTTGACCTTGCGCATGCTGAGCCCTTGGGGACCGTATACCAGGGCGATGACGGAAGCGTCCCGTGGTAAGACCCATACCGTAGACTTATCCGCGGGCGCCGGCTTCAGGGCTTCCAGCGTGGCGTCGGAATTTGCGGCGGGCGCCAGTAAGAGCGCGATTTCGGCCTTGTTCTTAACCGCCGGCGGGATATGTACGGGCTCATAAAGCAGATTCTGCCCTTTATGCAGCGCGTTTACTGAGCCGAGGGCAAGCACGGTTCCCCCTTTAAGAGGCACTACTGAGAGCTTGAAAGTCCCCAGCGATTGACTGTTTACGCAGGCATGGGGTGGCGCGGCGGCCAGGCAGGGCGAGGAGAGAAGGAAAATGATTCCAATAAAGCGACGCATCACTTTATGATGACGCGCGCATGGGGGGAAAAGGCGACCGGATAAAAAAAGGCCGGACCCGAGGGTCCGGCCTTGCGGGTCTGGAGACCCGCCGCAGGCGTGGACGCCTGCCCCAATAAAGAACTACTACTTGATGACGTCTACGGTGATGGTGGTGGCGTGCGTGACGCCTCCACCGGTACCCGTGACGGTGATCTTGTGAGCCCCGCTGCTGGCGCCGGATGCGACTTTGATGGTCGCTGTCGAGGTGCCGGCGCCGGGCGCCGCGATGGTGGCCGGGCTGAAGGTTACGGTGATTCCGGTTCCCTCATTGGAAGCGGACAAGGCGACCGCGGAGTCAAAGCCACCGATAACCGTGGTGGTTATCTTGGAAGTCTTGGTGCTGCCTTTGGTGGCGGTAATGGATGCGGGCGACGCGCTGATGGTAAAGTCCGGAGCCACCGGCAATGTCACGGTCAACGTGACGGTGGTGGTTTCGACGATAGCGCCGGCGGTGCCCTTCACGGTAATGACATAGGTGCCCTTGGCCACGGTAGAGGCGACGGAGATCGACATGGTGGAGGTTCCGTTGCCGGTAATCGAAGTCGGGTCGAAGACCACGGTCACGCCCGTGGGCTGGCCGCTAGCCGTGAGGGAAACGGGGGAATCGAAGCCGTCCGTCACGGCGCTGTTGATGGTGGTGGCGATGGTACCGCCATGCACGACGCTGACCGCGCCAGGCGAGGCGTAGATGGTGAAGCCGGGCGAGGGAGGTGCGGTAAGGGAAACGATCAGGGCGCTGCCGTTCGGGCTGCCCCAACCGGAACCCAGATCGTAACCGGGGGTGGCGGAGTAGCCATTGCTGCCGGCGGTGATGTCGTGGAAATCGGCGTGATAGCTGGAACCCAGCCCGATGGTATAGATGGCCGGATTGATGAAGCCGAGAGGGCTGCCGCCTTTTGAAACGGCCAGCTCATTGGCGAGGGCCAGGTAGCCGGCCCACATGGGCGCCGCGAAACTGGTCCCACCGTAATCGTTGGCGGTGCAGGTGGTTTGGTCGGCGCAAACGTAGAAGCTGTAATTCGAGTTCGCGGAAACATCCGGACCGTTGCGATAAACCTGAGAACAAGGGGTGCAGCCGGCGGCCGCCGCCGTTTGCCAGGAAGGAATGGGGAACTTGTCCGGCCCGATGCCGCCGCCGCCGTTGGCCCACACGGTTTCAGAACTCCAGGCGCCGCCGGCGCTCACGGTGTCCAAATCCGTTCCGCCCACCGAGGTGAGGTAGACGTCGTCAGAGGGATAAGTACTGGTAGAGGGATGCCAGGCGCCGCTGTCGCCGGCGGCTTGAAACAAATTCTGACCCTGCGCCGCGAATTCCTCGAAGTAGGGGTTGTCGGTGTTGGGGTCCGCGGGCCGCCACGTCCAGGAAGAGCTCAACTGCGCGTTCAGAGGCTTGGCCATGGCCATGGCGTTGAAAATGGCGGCATCGCTCGAGCCCACGTACATCACCAGACTGGACATGCCGGGGGCCATGCCGAGCGCTTGGGTCATGTCGATGGTCTGTTCGGTGTCGTCGCAACTGTCCGCGGCAAGGCAACTGGTGCTGGTGCCGTCGGTGGATTTCAGCGTGATGGGAACATTGTTGGTTTGACCGGCGTTCGTATAGTATGTCTTCAGGTCGGCCAGATCGGTACCGGCATATTCCAGCAAGCCGACCGACTGGCCCTTACCGGTGAGCGAAGTGCCGCCATAATACGCCGCGCGCATATCGCTGCCGCAGAAGGAGGCCGACGGGCAGGAGCCGGTGGTGGCCATAGGCTGCACGCCAGGGCTTCTGTGAACGAGGGCGGGCTGCGGAATGGAGTAGTTGTCGAGGCCGGCAATGTGCCAGAGCCGAACCGAGAGATCCGGAGTGGGTTCGCGATCGGGAGAATAGAAGGTGCGATTCTCGGTGGGGTGCTGGTAGAGGCCCATGGTGACATGCAGGGCAGACTCGATGCCGGCCACGGGTCCCGTGACATCCACGTTCATGCGGTTAACGGAAGTGCCGACTACCGCGAGGCCATGCGTTTTGGCAAAGCTCACGACGGCGTCATAATCCTGCTGGCTGGGGCCAAACCTGCTGGTGAATTCTTCCACCGTGAGGAACTTACGGTAGGACGAACTGGAAGGATCGTAGAGATCTTTCAGGAAGCTGCCCAGGGCGGCCTCGTTTTGATGGGGCAAGACCAACACGATGCGCATGGACTGGGTTGCAGGAAGGCGGCCGACGGATTTCGCCTGCCCGTGGAGGACCACATCCTGTACGTGGTGGGTCAACGGGGGCAGGGACGCCGCATGACAAACGACATTCACGACCGGCGCGAAGGCGACGATGGCGAGCAAAGACGTTTTTAGGTTTTGATTCATGATTTCTCCTCTGTCCGGTATCGGGAAAGTCGCGCTGTTAATATGGCTGGCCGGCGGTTAGCACGGAATACCCTTGGCGAACCCAGACTCTCGCCAGTATACAACAGGCGGGGGTCGGGGGCTGGCCGGGGCCCGGACTGTGGTGAGTCCGGGCCCTGGCGCAGTTGGCTAGCGCACCACTTCAAAGGTGAGAACGGTGGTGTGGGTGACGCCGCCGCCGGTACCGGTGATGGTGATGGGGTAGGTACCGAGGGGGGCGCTTTGCGAAACGGTCAGGTTGAAATGGGACGAGCCGGAACCCGGCGCGGCGATAGACGAAGGCGTGAAGCTGTAGGTGACACCGGATGGCACGCCGGTCGCAGACAATGCGATGGACGAGTCAAAGCCGCCGGAGACGGTAGTGGACACCACGGCATAGCCGCTTTGGCCGCGGGCCAGGTACCCGGAAGTAGGCGAGACCGAGATGGTGAAATTCCCGGAGGCTGCCGCGGTCACGGTAAGCGCTACCGCCGCGGTATGCGTGATGCCACCGCCTGTCCCGGTGACGGTGATGGTGTAGGTGCCGATGGCGGTGGTGGAAGCCACGGCCATCGACATGGTGGAGCTGCCGGAACCCGGGGCGGCGATGGACGTGGGGTTGAAGCTCACGGTGACGCCTGAGGGCTGGCCCGAGGCGGACAGCGCAATCGCGGAGTTAAAGCCGCCCGAAACCGCGGTAGTGATGGTGGATGTGCCGTTGTTGCCCTGCACTACGGAGACCGAAGTGGGCGAAGCGGAAATGGTGAAGGCCGGGCTGGAAGTGGCCGTCACGGTAAGGGAGACGCTGGTGGTTTCGACCGTGCTGCCGGAGGTTCCGGAGACCGTGATGTTATAGGTACCGGTGACCGTGGACGAGGCTACGGTCATCATCATCGTAGAGGAGCCGGCTCCCGTAATGGAAGTTGGGTTGAACGAGACGGTGACGCCGGTGGGCTGGCCGCTGGCCGTTAAACTAATGGCCGAATCGAAGCCGCCCGTTACGGTGCTGCTGATGCTGCTGGTTCCCGAACTGCCTTCGACCACGGAGACCGACGTGGGCGAGGCGGAAAGGCTGAAGCCGGGAGCGGCCGTGCCGGCGAGCGCGGCGATTAGCCCGGAGGTGGGACTGCCCCAACCGGTGACAAGATCATAGCCGGTGACAGCCGCGTAACTGCCGGAAGTGCCGCTGGTGATGTCGTGGAAATCCGTGGCATAGCTGGACGTTATATTCTGCGCATAAATCGTAGGGTTGATGAAGCCGATCGTAGGCTGGTGGTTCGCGACCAGTTGCTGGTTGACCAGGGCGATAAAGCCCGCCCACATAGGGCGCGGCGAAGCTGGTGCCGCCATATTCGTTCGCGGTGCAAGTGGTCTGGTCGGCGCAGACATAGAAAGTGAAGTTCGCGTTTGCGGAGACGTCCGGACCGTTGCGCAGGGTGGTGGAACCCTTGTTACTGGAGTTGATGACACCCGAGAGCTTCTGCCAGGCGGGAATAGCGATGCTATCCGGCGAGATGCCGCCGCCGCTATCAGACCAGGCGGTTTCCGACTTCCAGGGGCCGGCCGCGCTGGCGGTGACCAGGTCGGTGCCGCCGACGGAAACGACATTGGCATCGTCCGCGGGCCATGCCTCGTTACTTTTCGACCAGGTGGAAGAGTCGCCGGAAGCCGCGAAGAAGTTCTGGCCTTGAGACGACATTTTCTGGAAGTAAGGATCGAGCGTGGAGGCATCCGCGGGGGTCCAGCCCCACGAGCAGCCGATGGTGGTAGGCAGCGGGCTGTGGGTGGTCATGGCGCTGATGATGGCGGTATCGGTGGATCCGACGTACACGACCAGGCTGGCGAGGCCGGGGGCCATGCCGATTGCCTGGGTCATATCGAGCGTCTGTTCGGTATCGTCGCAACTGCCGCCGGCCCGGCTATCCACGCAGGATGTGCTGGTTCCGTCGGTGGAGAATAGAGTTATCGGGACGTTATTGGTTTGACCGGCGTTATTGAAGTAAGTGGTCAAATCGGCTAAGTCGGTGCCTAAGTATTCGAAGAGTCCGAGGTTCTGGCCGGCGCCGTTGAGGGCGGTGCCGCCGTAATAAGCGGCGCGCATGTCGCTGCCGAGGAAGGAAGCCGAGGGGCCGGAGCCGGTGGTGGCATGCGTGACGACGGAATCGGGATCGATGCCGTGAGCCTTGGCATAGTCGCTCTTTTTGACGTACATTGGATGCGGGATGGAGTAATTATCGAGACCGGAGACGTGCCAGAGGGGGAACGGCAGGTTGGCGGTGGGCTCACGGTCGGGAGAGTAGAACGTGCGGTTCTCGGTAGGGTGCTGGTACGTACGCATGGTCACATGGAAGGCCGTCTGGATGGCAGAGACAGGACCTTTGATCTGCACTTCCATCCCATCGCGGGTGCCACCGACGACGGAGAACCCGTTGGCTGCCGCGAAGCGGACCACGGCGTCATAATCTTCCTGGGTGGGTCCGAAGCGTTGGGTAAACTCCGGCGGAGTAAGAAAATGCCGGTAGGAAGGGCTGGTGGGATCGTAGAGCTGCTTCAGAAACGCATTCAGTCCCGCCTGATCGCGTAACGGCAGAACTACATCGAGGTTCATGACGCGGTCGGCAGGCAATTGCCCGACGGGTTTTGCCTCTCCGTCGAGGATCACGCTGCGCACATGGTGCGTCAACGGAGGCAGGGATTGCGCGTAGGCGGCGATATTCACGACCGGCGCAAGCGCGGCGATGGTGAGCAAAGACGTTTTTAATCTTCGGATCATAATTCTCCTTGATACCCTTTTCGGCACTGGGAACGAGTATTGCGCCGGGAGCCCCAGTTTTTTTGGAACCCAGGATTGGGGCAGTATAACACCGGGCATTTGCGATAGAGCGTTTGTTATCCTTTTGAATACATCGGAGTGGATTGAGCCGTACATGACGGCCGCCCAGTTACCCGGACGCGGACCTTAGGGTCTCCACCCAATACTGCTCTTCTTTCACCGACTCTTTACCGAAACCCGCCCTTTGCAAGATCCCTTTGCCATTCTGGATCATGCTTGGATGGCCACACAGATAAACCGTAGTATCGGCACCGGTCCAGCCCAGGACGGCGAGATGCTTGCGCAAGATGTCGTCGGCGCGGCCCACTTCGCCGGTCCAGCCTGGGTCGCACCAGATCCGGCTGATGGTGGGGGTGTAGCGAAACCACGGATTCTTGCGCGCATGATCGGTCAGTTCATCCAGATATCCGAAGGCAGCCGGCACGCTGGCGGCATGCAACAGCGCGATGCGGTGCACGATGCGCCGCCCATCCGCTTGAATGATCACAAAGTTACGGACCATGCTGAGGAAGGGAGCCACGCCGGTGACGGTGGCGACCATAAAGTGGTTGGGGTGTCCACTGTGGTCATCGAACAGGAAACGGCCCTTAGCCAGGCGGCGCACTAGGACCTCGCCGCCTACGGGGATGTCGTAAAGCTGGGGGGTCAACTCTCCGCCGGGAACGAGTTCGACAAAGAATTCCAACTCGCGTTCGCGGGGCGAGGACGCTACCGAATACGGCCGTTCGACCCTGCGCGATCCGTCCGGCAAACCGATGGTGACATATTGACCGGGTAAGAAGCCCATTCTCTCGCCGGGCAGAAGCCGGAGGCGCCACAACCCGGAAGTGACTTCGACCCGGGATGAAACGACCGCGCGAATGTGGGTGTATTGCGTCACTCGATACCCACTGTGGCAGGATATGGGCCGATTGTACACGATTCCACGGCGGGTCTCAATGGGGAGGCCGCCCGTGTTGTGCGTGGGGGAAACCCGGTCAGAGGCTAAGGCGAATGCGCGGACCGTGGAGTAAAGTTTCCGTCCCACCGGCAGATGCAGGCTGCGAGCCTGCCTCACGCTACAATACACCTTGATCGACGGAGTTCCGCGCCCAAGAACGATGAGAACCCGGTGCCCGCGCGCATGGCCCCGGAGGGGACCGGGCAACTGGTTCTCTACCACACCGAGGACGGGCGTACCCGCATTTCGTGCCGGTTAGGAGAAGATTCCGTCTGGCTGACCCAAGCGGCCATGGCAGATCTCTTTCAAACTACGCCGCAGAACGTCACGTTACATATTGGCGCCATCTACCAGGAAGGAGAACTGAGCGAAGGCTCAACTTGTAAGGAATACTTACAGGTTCGCCAGGAAGGCGCCCGCCAAGTGAGCCGCCGTTTGAAGCACTACAACCTGAAGCTCGTACTCGCCGTCGGGTATCGCGTACGCTCGCCGCGCGGCACGCAGTTCCGCCAGTGGGCGACTGCCCAGTTGGAGCAGTACCTGGTCAAAGGCTTCGCCATGGACGACGAACGCCTCAGGGAGGCCGGCGGCGGCAATTACTTCGAGGAACTGCTGGGCCGCATCCGCGACATCCGTTCGTCGGAACGCGTTTTCTGGAGAAAGGTGCTCGACATCTATGCCACCAGTGTGGACTACGATCCGCGGGCGGAGGCGTCGCAGAAATTTTTCGCGGTGGTTCAGAACAAGAGGCACTGGGCGGCGCATGCTCACACCGCCGCCGAAGTGATCGTCCGGCGCGCTGACTCCTCCCAGCCCAACATGGGCCTGACGAACTGGTCCGGGAGCCGTCCGCACCGTGACGACGCCGGTATCGCGAAGAACTATCTGACCCACGAGGAAATCGAAACGCTCAACCTGATCGTCTCGGCCTATCTCGACTTCGCGGAACCAAGCGCGGAGTGGCAAGCCCATGCGCATGCGCGAGTGGATCGCCAAGCTGGACAGCTTCCTAAAGCTGAGCGACCGCGATCTTTTGACGCATGCCGGGACGATCACACACGAGGCCGCCCTGGCGAAGGCGCAGTCCGAGTTCGACAAGTTCCGGGCATTCGAGGATGGCAAGCCCCGGCCCGTGGATCTGCACTTCGAGGAAGCCATAGAGCAAGCCAAGCAGATCGATGTCGCCAAGGGGCGGAAGCCAGGGGAGGGGCCGCGGACTTGACGCATCGCAAGCTGCGGGCCGTGGCGCACGCTTCAGCGTGCCGGCGGGACTTTTAAGTCCCGCTATCCAGAAGCGCGTCTGCCAGTTCTTTCGGCGCGAATGGCTTGGGCAAAAAGACGATCCGGTGTCCATCCAGGGCTCCCATTCCGCTGAGCCCCGCCGCATCGCCGCTCACCACCACCAGCCGCATCGAGGCGTTTGAGTCGAGCAACCTGCGGACCAGTTCCTCGCCGCGCATCCCGGGCATATTCAAGTCCACCAACGCCCCCGTATACTGGGAGGGCGCGGCCTGCGCCAGTGCCCAGGCTTCCCCGGCGCCGCAGCAGGCGTCTACACGAAAGCCCAGCCGCGTCAGATAGGCGTCCATCACCTTCAGCAGCGCGGCGTTATCGTCCACGATCAGAATGCGCCCGGCTCTCAAATCCATCAAGATGCATGCTATCAGAGTTATCATCCCCATATGAAATTCCACACCGAATACCTGACTTTTCGTACCACCAAACATCGCGAGTACGTCAACATCACCACCGACGTGGAGAACGCCTTGCGCAAGAGCGGCATTCAGGAAGGCATGATCCTGGTCTCTGCGATGCATATTACGGCGGGAGTCTGGGTCAACGATGCCGAAGACGGCCTGCTCGCCGATATCGACGAGTGGCTGGAGAAACTGGCGCCTTTTCGCCAGAACTACCGGCATCACGCGACCGGCGAAACCAACGGCGATTCGCACCTGAAGAGCCTGCTGGTACACCACCAGGTGATCGTCCCCGTCACCCAGGGTAAGTTGGATTTCGGCCCGTGGCAGCAGGTCTATTATGCCGAGTTCGACGGCCGGCGGTCCAAACGGGTCATTATCAAAGTCATGGGCGAATAAATCGAAAGGAATGCCGCGCAGGCGGCATGTACGGATTATGAAACGAAGCTTATGGTTGATGGGCATCCTCGCGCTCAGCGCGATGGGCGTGGCCGCCGGCGAACTGCCGGTGCGGCAGGTGATCTTATACAAGCACGGCGTGGGTTATTTCGAACGGTCCGGGGAACTGGCGCCGGGGGAATCGGCGCGGCTGGATTTCAAAGCAGCCGATATGGACGACGTCCTGAAATCGCTGACCATCGAGGAGAAAGGCGGCGGTAAGATCTCGGGCCTGCGCTACGATTCGAGCGAGCCGCTGGCCCACAAACTGGCGGACTTTCCCTTTCAGCTCGGTGCGGCACAGCCGCTCAGCGCGGTGCTCGACCAACTGAAAGGCGCGCGGATCGAGCTCAAGTTCGCCAATGAAACCGTGGCCGGCGCGATCGTGACGGCGCGCCTGGCGCCGGGCGATGACAAGCGCCCCGAGCGCGAGCAGATCACCCTGCTGATGGACGCGGGCGATCTGCGCAATTTCGACCTGGCGGCGGCGTCCGGCATCCGCTTAACCGATGCCCGGCTGCAAACGCAATTCAAGGAATACCTGGCGGCCCTCACCGAAGCGCGCTCCAGGGAAAAACGCTCTGTCTATATCGATTCCACGGATGCCAAGCAGCGGGAAGTGGTGGCCAGCTACATGGTGCCCACGCCGGTTTGGAAATCCAGCTATCGCCTGATTTTCGGCGGCGGCGCGCAACCTACGCTGGAAGGTTGGGCCATCGTGGATAACACCACCGGCGAAGATTGGAACAAAGTAGATCTTTCGCTGGTCTCCGGCCGCCCCATCTCGTTCATCAGCCGGCTCTATGAACCGCGCTACGTCGCGCGGCAAACCGCGGAACTGCCCGAAGACAGCGCGTCAACGCCCGTGGTATACGAGGGCGCCGTGTCCACGGGCGCCGACGCCGCGACCAATGGCCCCGTGGATGGCCAGCCCCAGAATGCTAAGCAGGCTCCACCCGCGCCCGCACCTCCGCCGATGGCCATGCCGGCGGGCATGGCGATGAACGGGCGCCTATCCCAGGAGTTCTCGCGCCTGGAGAATCGTCAGCAGGTTTCCACCATCGCGGAGTCCGCGGCCGGCCGGGAACTCGGCGAGTTGTTCGAATACCACATCCCCACGCCGGTTACGGTGCGGCGCAACGAATCCGCCATGCTGCCCTTCCTGCAGCAAAAGGTGGACGCGCGCAAACTGCTGATCTATTCCGACCCCTCGGCCGCGCATCCCCTGGATGCGGCCGAAATCTCCAACTCCACCGGCAAGACGCTCGACGGCGGCCCGATCACGGTCTATGAGGGAGGCGCCTATGCGGGCGAAGCATTGGTCGAAACGGTCAAGGCCGGCGACAAACGCCTGATCAGTTACGGCGTGGACCTGGGCACCCGCATTACCACCAAATGGGACAGCCAGGCGGAGCAGGTGCGCGAAATCCACGCGCGGCGGGGGATACTGACTACCCGCGACGCGGTAGTGGAAACCCGGACTTACACCATCAAGAACGTGGATCAGAAGGCGAAGACCCTGGTAATCGAGCACGCCGCCCGGCAGGATTATAACCTGCTCGACCGGAAGCCTTCGGAGAAGACCAGCAACGCCTATAGGTTCGAAGTAAAGCTGGCGGCGGAAGCCACCGAGCAGTTCCCGGTGGTAGAAGAGCACGTCTACGAGAGGGCCTTTGCGATGACCGACCTCACGCCCGACGTGTTATTCACTTACGCGCGCAATAAGACGTTCAGCGACACGGACCGCCGGCAGATCGAACATCTCGCCAATCTGAAGCAACAGGTTTCGACCGCGGGACGGGAGATACAGAGGCTGGAAAGCCAGATCAACGACGTGGTCGCCGACCAGGAGCGCGTGCGACGGAACATCGGCAGCCTCAACCAGGTCAGCGGCCAGCAGCAGCAGGTGCAAGCCTATGCGCAACGGCTGGCCAGTCAGGAATCGGAGTTGGCCACCCTGCGCGACCGCCGCGCGGATCTCGATAAGAAGCGCGCGGCGCTCGAGTCGGAAGTCACAAGCTCGATTGAAAGCATGGCATTTTGATTTGGGAAAGCGGGACTTAAGATTGCCCGCGCTGGCTGCGCGCCTGTGCTCATGGCACGCCGGCGCCGGACTTGATGAAAAACCACAGATGTGGGGCGGCCAATCCTGGCCCGGGGTCCCGGCGGCCGCGGCACTATGTCCAAACTCACCGGGGCCGGCGCGCTAACCACTCTACATAGTTTCTGCGTGAAGGGCGGGTGCGCGGACGGCCAAGCCCTCGGCGAGTAACGGATCGAGCCTTGGGCCTTTTTATTTTATAATGCAGATGATATCGACTCCTGGCGGGTGGGAGGGCCTTCGTGAAACTGATGAAACAAATTATCAACGCGCCGTAATTTTGGGGAGCTTTCGCTCGCCGCAGCGGCAGGCGTGACGGCCGCCGTCGCAATCGGCCCCCAGCCGTCATCTGCGGCTGATGCGACAGACCTGCGGTCGGAATTCCTATTCGATCTGTCGGTCACGACGCTGCCGCCAGCCGACATCGCCCCCGATCGAACGGTAGTTGCCGTTTCCAGCGGCACGTTCGACGGGCCGAGACTCAAAGGCACGGTTATCGGGCCGGCTGGCGACTGGATGGTCCAACGGCACGACGGATCTCGACTTCTCGATGTTCGGGCGCTCCTGCAGACGGATGACGGCAAGCTTGTCTACATGACGTGGCGCGGCGTAGCTTACACGCCTCCGGGCGGAACGCTCCATGCCCGTATCCTGCCGATGTTCGAAACCGGCGACGCCAAGTATGCCTGGTTGAACAACGTGGTCGCGGTCGGTCTCTACCGTCCAGCAACCGGAAAAGTCCTCTACCGCGTCTACGAAATCCTGTGAATCGCGGCGAACTTCCCGGTATTAAAAGTCAGAATCGTTCCGGTTCTTTAGAGGGAGCTAGAGGCCCTTCTGGACCAGGAACGCGATCAGGTCCACGACGCGGGAGGAATAGCCCCACTCGTTGTCGTACCAGGAGATGACTTTCAAGCGGGTTGCAATCCAATACCTTGGTCATCTGCCCGTCAACGATCGAGCTGTTCGGAATGTGCAGCATGTCGGTTGAGACCACGGGATCTTCGGTGTAGGCCAGGATGCCCTTCAGCGCGCCTTCCGCGGCGGCTTTGAATGCGGCATTGACTTCTTCGGCTGTGGTATTCCGGGCGGTAATCGCCACTAAGTCGACCAGCGACACATCCGGGGTTGGCACGCGCATCGAATAACCGTCCAACTTACCCTTTAGTTCCGGCATAAACCCCCGCAAACGTTCTTCCAACAGATCTCGCAGGGGCCCACATGTACTGTGGCCGGAAACGATAACATCATCATCACGATGACTAACCCGCAGAGCGGACAGTCCCAACAGATACCGTATCAGGTCGGGGTTTCGCTGGTCGGTACGGCCCCGAATTGACGGCCATACTTACGGGAGGGTGATCCTGAACACCACGCCAGCCCCGCCGGCTGGCGTGGTGGGCAAGAGTCCAACTGCCGTGCCGTACAGATAGCGGCCGGCACCGTCCAGGACTACGGGAGCCGCCGGGTTGGCGCCGTCCGCGCCGCCAGTGAAGGTGTAGAGCACCGTCTCGGCGCCCGACGTGTCGATCCTGTAGACTAGACCGCAGGAGCCAACGGGTCCCCCGGGCAGAAGGGGCCGTTGGACGGGAGGGTCCCATAGAGGCTGCCAGCTTCACTGCGCACCACGCTGGCTACCGGTCCCCCGCCCCCCGACGCACCGAAGGCGTAGACCACGCTAAAGGTGCCCGCGGAGTCAAGTTGGTATACCGTGCCCGCCCCCTGTGGACCGTAGCCAGAGCAAGTTCCGTAGATGTTGCCAGCAGAGTCGAGTGTCACCCCGGCGTGCGGATAGCCCCCGTCACTGTATGCTAGAAATGCGTGCAACACGCTGTATCTGCCGCCGGCGTCGATCTTGAACACGACCCCCGCGCCGGGGTACCCGATGCCGCCGTATAGTGTGGTCCTGTAGAGGTTGCCAGCCGCGTCGAGGACCACGCCGCCTTCGGGGTTGCCGCCGTCAGACAGCCCGCTAAAACTGTACAGGACGGAGAAGTTGCCGGCCGTGTCCAACTTGAACACGACGCCCTCCTGGAGGCCAGTCTGGCTCCCGGCCCCGCCTGCAAAGGTGCTTCCGAACCGGTATTTCGCGTACACACCCGCCACCCCAAGAGGGGTCCCGGGGCGTGATTGCCCGCCCGATTCCGGACGCCCCGGGAAGAAATCTATGCAACAGTAATACGTTGGTTCTCTAGGGAGCTAGAGGCCCTTCTGGACCAGGAACGCGATCAGGTCCACGACGCGGGAGGAATAGCCCCACTCGTTGTCGTACCAGGAGATGACTTTCAGCAGGTTGCCATCCAATACCTTGGTCATCTGCCCGTCAACGATCGAGCTGTTCGGATTGTGCAGCATATCGGTCGAGACCACGGGATCTTCCGTGTAAGCCAAAATGCCCTTCAGCGGACCTTCCGCGGCGGCTTTGAACGCGGCATTGACTTCTTCGGCTGTGGTATTCCGGGCGGTAATCACCACTAAGTCGACCACCGACACATCGGGCGTGGGCACGCGCATCGAATAACCGTCCAACTTACCCTTTAGCTCCGGCATCACCAGGCCGATAGCCTTTGCCGCGCCGGTGGTGGTGGGGATCATGTTCAGGGCTGCCGCGCGCGCCCGGCGCAGATCTTTGTGCGGAAAGTCCAGCACATTCTGGTCGTTGGTGTAGCTATGGATGGTGGTCATAGATCCTTTGAGAATCCCCACCGTGTCATGCAGAACCTTCACCACCGGCGCGAGGCAATTGGTGGTGCAGGAGGCGTTCGAAATGATGTTGTGCTTCGCAGCATCGTAAGTGTTGTCGTTGACGCCCAACACCAGCGTGACGTCTTCGTTCTTAGCCGGCGCGGAGATGATGACTTTCTTCACGCTGCCCCGAATGTGTTTGGAGGCATCCTTGGCGTCCGTGAATCTACCGGTCGATTCGATGACAATCTGCGCGCCGACAGAATTCCAATCGAGCTGCGCGGGGTCCTTCGTCGCGAAAACTTTGATGCGCTTACCGCCTACCACGATGGCATCCTCTTCCGCGTGGACTTCAACGGGCAGCGTGCCCAGCACGGAGTCGTATTTCAATAAGTGCGCCAGCGTCTTGGTATCGGTCAAGTCGTTTACCGCGACAAATTCGATATCGTTCCGGTGCAGGGCCGCCCGGACTACATTGCGGCCAATGCGGCCGAACCCATTAATGCCAACCTTTACAGCCATTTCTTCTCCTAAAGTTTGAAATGTGGATTACCTTAAAGGATATCAGGAGGACACTATCCGGTGCAACCGGGAAACCGGAGCGTCAAGTCCGATTTAGGCGTTCTTGTAATTAAACTGAAACGGAATTATTTGACTTCCGTCCCCAGCCCGGCATACTCTTCCTTCACCTTGATCACTTTGCTGCCGTTGAATGTCACAAACGTGATCTTGCCGGGCGGTTGGCCGAAGACCCAGTCTTCCAGTTCGACGCCGTCCTTCACTTCGCGCGATTTGTGCGCGGGGCGGCCCAACGCCATCAGCACCTGATCGCGGTCCATGCCCTCGAGGACTTTCTTGTCGTGGATGGCCGTCTGCACTTCCGGCGATAAGGATTCGGCATACAATTCCGTGGCCGTATGCTTGTCGAAATCCAGCACGGGCGCCAAAATTTTCTTTATCTCAGCGGCCTTGATGGGCTCGATCGGCTTATGGAAAAGAATTTCGATGGTGGTGCCACCGGGCGCATTGGAGTCGCCCTTTCCCAAGGGCGTCATCGGTCCGCCGCCGCCCATGCCGCCGCCGATCTGCGCGCTGTCATACCACTTGCGGCCGCCGTTGAAGCCGCCGTTAATCTGCAGCACCAGTTTGTCGGAATCGATGAAGACTTTGGTGATTTCGACGAGATCGCCGACGCGGCCCGCCGGGCCATACTCTCTGGAGGCTGCCTGCCATTCTTTCTTGTCGAAAGATCCGGTCGATTCGAATGCCAGGGCCTTTTTAGAGCGCGGCAGTAGCTGCTTGACGGTCGCGTATTCCGCCACCAGGCCGCGCATCAACTCAATGCGATCCGGTTCCGTGAGCTTATCCGCGGCACTCAGCAGCGGGGTCACGAGGATGGCGAGAAGGGCTGTCCAGGCACGCATGTTACATCACTCCCAGGCGGATCCAGCAGGGCGGACGGCTGCCGCCGGATGGGCGCTTTCCACAAGTACGCGAACAGCAGAAACAGAACAGCGGATGTCAGGATACTCGCTTCCGGACCATAATCGCCGCCACTCCAAAGCGTCCCGGCGGACCACCGCACGGTGAACCCCGTCAAGCCTATTGTAAGCCCGCTGACGTTGACTCCAAAGAGAGGAAGTGTGAAGTTCCAACCGAAATGCAGGCCGATCGGCAGCCAGATGTCGTGGCTGCGCAGAAAAGCGTAGCCGAAGACGATGCCGAATCCCGCGGTATTGGCCAGCCCAAGCCATGTCGAGTTGGGATTGCCGGCGTGCAGCACGGCGAAGATCACGCCCACGGGCACGATGGTCGTCCAGCTACCCACCGCCCGCAGCAGAACCTGAAACCCGAAGCCGCGAAACAATAACTCTTCGCCCGCGGATCCGAACAGCAGCAGCACCGAAACGAAGAAGAATGAAGATAGGCTCGCCTGGCTGCCGGGGGCGCGCTCCAGGCGAGCCGCGTGCAGGCACAGCGGACCCGCCAGCACCAGCGTGGCCGCCCCGATTCCGCCCAGGAACCCCAGTGCAAGATTCGATAGCGCGCCTTTATCCCCCGGCAGACCTATAGCGGCGATGCCCCGTTGCAGATAAATTCGCAAGCACAGGCCATTGGTGAAAGCGGCCGCCAGGAGTCCCGTGACCGTGATGCCCACCATATATCCGCCGAGCCAATACAGCGGCCGGCCGAGCACATAGGCGATGGCGAAATAAAGGGAAATGTAAACGATGACTTTGATGGCGACCTGCAGCGCGTCCGTGCGGCTGTCGCTCACCGGGGCGCCCGCGAGGGATCACGTCGGCTTAGGGTCGCCAATGCTGGGAGGGGTGGAAAACTGAGGAACATGGTCCAGCCAATATCATACGTACGCGGGAATTACCGGTGGAAACCAAGTACCGCTAACTATCGCTCCCGGCGCCCGCCGCCTGCGTCTTGCGGCTCAGGAAGCATTCCCGGCAGAATACCGGGCGCCCCTGTGTGGGCTTGAACGGCACGGTCGTCTCGCGGCCGCACTGCGAGCAAACCGTCATGGTTTCGGTTTTGCCGCCCGGCCCGGCCCCGCGCTTGTTCTTGCACGCCTTACAGCGTTTGGGCTCATTCTTGAAGTTCTTGTCGTGGAAGAAGTGTTGTTCTCCCGCGGTGAAAACAAATTCAGCTCCGCAATCCGAGCACTTGAGAATCCGATCCTGGAACTCCGCCATAACCCAACCTGGTTACCTCGAACGGGTTGTGGAACGGGCAGGTGGAGACCTGCCCGCCCGATGTTATTCGACTTCCCGGCGTGACTTTTTCCGGTTCCGCTTGCGGGCCAGCGCCTGCTTTACCCGCTTCTTTTCTCCCGGCTTCAAGTAGAAGGAGTGTCGTTTGACCTCCTTGATAATGTCCTCTTGCTGGACCTTTCGCTTGAAGCGCCGAAGAGCGTTTTCTAGCGTTTCACCATCTTGTAACTTTACTTCAGCCAATTGAAAACTACACCTCCAAACCCGACCAAGATTTTTCTGCCGTGAGCAGAGAAGGTACTGATATCATTAAGTGGTTGGCGCACAAAGTCAAGTGAAATCTGGCGAAGAATGCTCCCCCAGTCGTGCAGCCAATACGCAATCAGCTTTTTTTCAATAGTTTAGCTGACATGGAAACTGTTTTAGCAATTTTGTTGGCGGGCGGCGCCGGCGAGAGGTTATCGCCCCTCACCCAGGATACCGCCAAGCCGGCAGTGTGCTTCGGCGGCGTTTACCGGATCATCGATTTTACGCTATCGAATTGTATTAATTCGGACCTGAGACGAATTTTCATCCTAACACAGTACAAGTCGCTGGACCTGATCCGGCACATTCGCGACGGCTGGAACATCTTCTCGCCCGAGCTTGGCGAGTTCATCGAAACCATCCCCCCGATGAAACGCCTGCGCGACGATTGGTACCTGGGAACGGCCGACGCGGTCTTTCAGAATAGCCAGAGTGTCGCCGCGGAGCAACCCGCTCTGACCCTGATCCTGGCCGCCGACCAGATCTATAAGATGAACTACGGGGAAATGGTGGACTGGCATCGCCTGCACCGCGCCGATATCACCATCGCAACCATCCAGGTGTCGCCGCAGGAGTCCGACCGGTTCGGAATTGCCGAGATCGATTCCGGCCACCGCGTAGTAGGCTTCGAGGAGAAACCGCAACATGGCAACGCCATCCGCTCGGTCTTCAATCCCGAGATGGTCAGCGCCTCCATGGGAATCTACGTTTTCGAAACCAAGCTGTTATTGCGCCTGCTGCAGGAGGACGCGCAGAATCCCGAATCCGCGCACGACTTCGGCAAGGATGTGCTTCCCGGCGCGCTCGAAAAAGCCCGCGTGATTGCTTACGATTTCCGCGACATCAACGGTAAGCAGGCGCGTTATTGGCGGGATGTCGGCACACTGGACGCCTTCTATGAAGCCAACATGGATCTGGTGGCCGTCTCCCCCGAGTTCAATCTTTACGACCACGATTGGCCGATTCGTACGCGCATGATCCAGGCGCCGCCCGCCAAGTTCGTCTTCGCGCAGGAGGGCCGCCGCATGGGAGTGGCCGTCGATTCCATCGTGGCCGCGGGCTGCATCGTCTCCGGCGGGCGGGTGGTCCGCAGCGTACTATCTGCCGGCGTGCGCGTCAACAGCTACTGCGAAGTGGAATACTCGATTCTGATGCCCAACGTCAAAATCGGGCGCAACAGCCGCATCCGGCGCGCCATTATCGATTCCGGTGTGCAGATTCCGGAATCGAGCGTCATCGGCTACGACGCAGACGCGGACCGCGCGCGAGGCTACACTGTGACGGAGTCCGGCATTGTGGTGGTCCCGGCTGATGCGGGAAGTCAGGAGCCGGAAGAAAGACGCAGAGCCGGCGCCGGGCACGGCGGCATTCTAACCGCCGGGTCTTAAATCCTTCGCTGCGACTACTATGACCGGTTATTGCGGCGCGTACAAAGGCGCCACCGACACCATCGTCAGTCCGGCGATGAAGAGGAAGAACATAATCAGCAGCAGCGCCTTGATGCGCGAGTCGGCCCCTTCAAATTCCTTCCACACAAAAAGGCCCCACACGGCGCTCACCATGGCCGCACCCTGGCCCAGAGCCAGGCTGATGGCCGGTCCCACCTGCACGGCTTCCGGCGCGCTGGACGCCGCAAAATTGGCAATCGTGCCGCCACACCAGATGATTCCGCCTATCACTCCCAGGATATGCTGCTTCGGGCGGCCTTTGAAGTAATCCAAAAACTCCAGCGGATCGCCTTCTACAGGCAAATTCATAAAGAAAAGGTTGAAGATGAAAGTGGAAAAGAACACGCCTAACGCGAATACCACGCCGATGGCGTAGGGGCCGAGTCCGTTCTCCCCGGCCGTGCCGCCCCATTCGCTGGACTTCGACATCACCACCAGGGGATAGAAGGATCCCATCAGGACACCGCTCGCCAGGCTCAGGAAGACGCCCTTCAGGCTGACTTTCTTGCGGGTGCTCTTGGCTTTGCCCGCCTGGGCCAGCAGTTCCGCCCTGAATTGCTCCATGGCACGGTAGGCGATGGCATCCACTATGATGGCACCCACCACCAGCGCGCAGCCCACGAACAACAGCATGGCATTGCCCTGCGGCCGGATCATGTAATTCCAGATAACCCCGATGATCAGCGCCAGGCCGATACCCACCGGAAACGCCACCGCCATCCCCGCCACCGTGATGGCCGCCACCAGCAGCATATTCGCCAGGTTAAATACGATACCGGCTCCGAATCCCATGGCCGCATAGCGTTTGCCGCCGTTCATCATGTCGTCGAGGAATGAGAAGCCGTCGTATCCGAGCGAGCCCAGCGTGAAGGCGCAAATCAGGGCGGTCAGCAGGACGCCAAATGCGTAATCGTAGTAAAACAGCTCGAAACGCCATTTGCCCGTCATTTTCTGGGTGTTGGCCCAGGATCCCCAGCAGAGCATGCTAAAGAAGACCACCAACAAGGTCGCGATATAGGTGTGCGGTAGGATCATGTAACCCTTTGACTTGAAACCTGAGCCTACAACGTATGTATCGGGCGGGTCAAGCGGCTTGGCCACCCCGCCGGCGCGGGAATGGCAACAAACCGTGAGCAAGCTATAGCCGGCTATCGAACCGGCGGGCGCGGGTCCGGCGCGGCCTGGGCCGCGATTTCCGGAGGCGCTCCCGGCGCTTGCCGTACCTGTAAAGGCAGCGGCGACTGAGTACAATCCGGCAGCGGCGTGACGGAGTAGTAGTTCAATCCGTAGCGCCAGCTCCGGTGCATGCTCGCGACGCACACCTCGCCGCGCCGGGCGGCGATCTCGCGCCATAACGGACGCGCCGAATCCGCGCGATCGATCACCGGCAGCTCGACAATCTTCATGGCGATGACCACGACAGTTACGGCCGCAACCATCTCGGCCAACGCCGCCGCACGATAGCCCTGGCGTTCCAGCGCATAAACCGCCAGCGCCAGCAGCACCGGCAGGAACCAGGTCCAGTGAAATGCCGGCAGCGGCGCGCGCGAAATCCCCCCGGCCAGCGCTTGCGGCAAGATGGGCAGCGCCATCGGTATGGCCATCAGGCAGAGTGCCGCGGCAGGCAGCACCCAGCGTGCGCGCCGGGCTTCGGCCAGCGCTACTCCGGCCAGGGCCGCAACCGCCGGCAACAGCGGCAGCAGATAACCGGGAAGCTTGTTCCTGGAAATGGAGAAGAAGACCAGACCGAAGATGGGCCACAGCAACAGGAACCGCTGCCGGGCATCGCTATAGAGGGTGCGGCGTGCCAGCAGGAGAAGCGCGGGCGTCCACGGCATGAGTGCGGCCACCACTACGGGCGCGTAAAACCAGAAGGGCTGGCCGTGCGCCAGCGATCCCGAGACGAACCGGCCGAAATGCTGCTCCCAGAAAAACGTGCGCAGGAAAACCGCGCCGTTGCGCAAGTAGCACAACAGATACCATGGCAACGCTACGATCAGGAACGTCCCAACCACCCGCGGGCGCAGCAGATCTTTCCACTGCCGCCGGCCGCACCAGGCCAAAGGCAGAGTGAGTGCCAGCGGAACCAGCCCTTTGGCCAGCACCGCGATGCCCAGCAGAGCGGCGGCCAGCGGCAGGCGGCGCCGGTCTCCCGTCCGGATCCAATCGAGCGACAGCAGCATGGCCGCCGAGAATGCCGCCGCCATCGGCAGATCCGTGGTGCCGATGAAACTGTATCCCAACCAGGCGGCCGAGGTTCCCAGGACGACGGTCGCCGTCCACGCCGCGCGCGCTCCGAATTCACGGCTCAGAATCCACTGGAAGAAAATCAGGAAGAGTACCGAAAGCAGGGCCACGGGAACGCGCGGCGCCAGGTCTTCGTTGAAGCCCAGCCGGAAGGCCGCGCCCGTCATCCAATAGAGCAAGGCGGGCTTTTCGAACCATGCGACGCCCCATAGCCGCGGCGTGATCCAATCGCCGGAGCGCGCCATTTCGCGCCCGATCGCGGCATAACGCGGCTCGTCCGGCCCGAGCATCCCGGCCGCCGAAAGGCCGGTGAAGTACAAGATGGCGAGCAGCGGAATCGCCAGCCACCATAACAGCGGAACGGACCTCGCGGCCTGTCCTGGCGCGGCTTCAGCCCTATTGCGGCTTCCTGGCCGCATCAAACGACCGCTCCACCATATCGTGCACGTCCGTGGATACGCCGTGATCCCGCCACAGCCAGCGCATCATCTCCGGGAAAACGGTCTGCAGCATCTTCTGGCCGTGCCGCTGAATCCCCCACTCGTAGTTCACCTCGTAGCCCTTTTCGGTAAGCGCCTGCTCCATGCGCACGTTCTGATAAAACCAATCGCGCGCCTGGTCGTAGCTGCCATCGGCCCGCAAACTCCGGTTATCGTTGCGGCCATCCACCAGGAAGATCCGGATCGGTTTTTTCTCGGTCTTGCGGATGATGTCCGGATAAGCATTGCCGCCGCGAATGTTCGTAAAGCTGCCGACGTTGCTCAGCACCTTCCGGAAAACGTCCGGCCGATTCCACGCCACAGTGAAAGCGGCAATGGCGCCCGAACTCGACCCGCCAATCCCGTGCCGCTCCGGATCCTTCGATATGTTGTAATCCTTGTACAGCACCGGCAGCAATTCGTCCACAATCACGCGCGCGTATTTATCGTCCAGTGTGTTGTATTCCGTGGGCCGGTTGGTGGTGCGGTCGCCCCACTCGCTGCCGCCCGGCTCCGGCTGATCGGGCCGCCTCCCGGGATTGATGAACACCGCGATCATGACCGGCAACTCGCGGCGGTAGATCAGGTTGTCCATGACCACCTGCGCGCGCACATCGCCTTCCGGCGCCATGAAGGCCTGGCCGTCATTGTAGATCATCAGGCTGGCGGGCACCGCCGGATCGTATTGCGCCGGCACGTAGACCCAATAGGTATGCTGGGTGCCGGGATAGGCTTGGCTGGGTATGACGAAGGGGCCCTTGATCTCGCCCTTGGGAACGCCATCCTGCGGGATCGCGTCGACCGCCAGCCGGTAATAGATATCGGTATTGGGGGTCGGGGCCATGGCCGGACGGGGGGTCTGGTTCGGCGGCGGCTCCGTAGCCGGGGTCTGAGCGAGCACCGCCGTCGCCACCAGCGCAAACATGGGGATGAGAAAGCGTTTCATGGTCTCGCAAGCCACCATAGCACAACCCCCGATCGACCGCCCGCGAGTCAGCCTTACCGAGTTAAGCGGAGCCGGCTTCGGGGCGTGTATTCTGGAGAACAGAGGGCTTAGCAGATGGACATCAGTCACGAAATTGCGAAACGGGTGGCAGCATTACCACCCGAGCGGCAGGAGCAAGTGCTCCAGTTCGTCGCTTCGTTGGCCGATTCTCCGCAAAAGGGCGAGCGTGGCGCGGCGTTACGTCCCTTCTCCTCGTCCCTCGATCCGGTTTCGGCCCGGCAAATGGCTGAAGCGATCGAAGATGAGTGCGAGCGGGTCGATGCCAATGACTGGTAAGTTCTTGCTGTTCTTCGGAGCGGCCAAATCCGGTCGGCCGTCCGGGAACCATGATATGGTCCTGGTAACGCGCGACCGCCACTTTCTGGAGAGTCGAAGACTTGAAGACTGCGGACTGGCGGCGGCGGGCGTTACCGATGGATAACCATATAAGGCAAGGGAGCCGTTACGCACCGCCGCGCTCCCCGCGCGCATCCAAATCATGCGATGATAAGCATTAACGGAGGGTCTTTGCAGCGCGTTCTAGTCCTGTCCATAATTCTGGCTTTAATACTGGCATTAGCCTCCCTTGTGGGCGCCACCCAAACCGCTTTCATCGTCCTGAATCCGCTCGACTGGCAACCCGGCCGTCTGCCGGACGGCTGGCAAGTGAAGGTGAATCGCGGCACGCCCAAGATCGCGACGGTTAAGGAAGGCAATACCAGCTACCTGGACCTGAAAAGCCACGATTCCTCGTTCGGGCTGGAGCGCGAGGTAGACGTCGATCCGCACCAGGCGCCCTTTCTCACCTGGAAGTGGAATGTCAAACAACTGCCGGCCGGCGGCGACTTCCGCTATGGCAAGAGCGACGATCAGGCCGCCCAGATCCTGGTGGCTTTCTCCGATAGACGGGTGCTCAGCTACATCTGGGATACCACGGCCCCCGCCGGTACCATGGAAAGCGCCAGTTCGATTCCGCTGGTGCATATCTTCGCCGTCGTGTGCCGTTCCGGCGCAGCCGATCTGAACCGCTGGCTGACCGAAAGCCGCAATCTCGCCGGCGATTACGAGAAGGCTTACGGCCATCCCGCGCCGCGCGTAAAGGGAATCCGGCTGCAGATTAACACCCAGCACACCGGCACCTCCGCCGAGAGTTGCTTCTCCGAAGTAGCCTTTCGCAGCGCCCCGCTCTCATGATCCTGGTGACCGGCGGGACCGGTTTCATTGGGAGCCATCTGGTCGAACGTCTGGCGGCACAGGGCCGCGCGGTGCGCTGCCTGGTGCGGCGATCGAGCGCGGCGGGCAACTTGCCGCGTGGCGTCGAACTCGTCCAAGGCGACCTCCAAAGCGGCGCCGGGCTCACTGAGGCGTTGCGCGGCGCGGACACCATCATCCACCTTGCGGGCGTCACCAAGGCCCGGACTGCGGCAGATTACGATCTGGGCAATGCGGCGGCTACGGCGCATCTGCTGCGCGCCGCGAGCGAATGCGGCCATATCGAGCGGCTGGTACACGTCAGCAGCCTGGCCGCCGCCGGTCCCAGCACCGCGGATCGCGCACTCACCGAACCAGACGAAGCGCATCCTATCTCGCTTTATGGCCGCTCAAAGCTGGCCGGCGAGCACGCCGTCCGGCAATCGGCGCTGGCCTCCAGGACCGTGATCGTACGCCCACCGGTCGTTTATGGCCCGCGCGACCGGGACGTCTTCGAAATGTTGCGCACCGTGTCGCGCGGCTGGATGGCGCGCATCGGCGCCGCGCCGCGGCGTTTCAGCCATATTTATGTGGGAGACTTGGTGGATGGCCTCATCACCGCAGGCGATTCCAGAAGTGTCGCAGGCGATTACACCCGTACCGCAGGCGGCGAAGTATTCTATCTGGCCTACGCAGCGCCGGCTTCCTGGGAGGAGTTCGGCGATCTGGCGGCGCGCTTGATGGGCCGCGATTTGCGCACCGTCACGATACCGGAGAAGGCCGCCTACGTCATAGCTCTGTGCGCCGAATGGGGGACCCGCTTCACAGGCAAGCCCGGTATCCTGTCGCGCGACAAGGTACGGGAAGCCTGCTGTGCCGGCTGGGTCTGCGATCCCGGCCGCGCCCGCCGGGAACTGGGCTTCTGCGCCACCACCGGCCTGGAAGAAGGATTGCGCCTGACCCTGGCCTGGTACAAGGAGGCGGGTTGGTTGAAGTTTTGAATCTGCCGGCTAGCCGCGGTTTCTGGCCTGTGGATAAAGTGGTCCTACCGTATTACGCCGCGGCTAGTGTGGCCATCCTGTGGTTCTGGAACCGCCTTCCCGAACCCGGATTGCTGCTGGCCTGGCATCTGGCGGCGATCGCGTTAGCGTTAGTCGCGATCCGTAGCGCCGGCCGCGCCAGTTGGATCTTCCGGCATTGGTATCCCCTGCCCTACGTGGCCTGGTGCTACCGGGAGATGGCGGTGCTGATGCCCGGGCTACGCGGATGGGAGGCGGACGCGGAACTGGCGCATCTGGACTACCGTCTCTGGGGCGCGCATCCGACCGTTTGGTTGGAACGGATTAGCACGCCTATCCTCACGGAATACCTGCAGATCGTTTACACCTTGTTCGTGCCGGCCGTGTTGTACATCGCCTACCTGCTCTGGCGGCGCGCCCGCTACGCCGATTTCCGCTATTACGCATTTCTGATCGCGCTGGGCTTTCTGGTCTCCTACGTGGGCTACGTGCTGGTGCCCGCGCGCGGCCCCCGCTTCTTCCTGCGCAACCTGCAAACCATCGAGCTGAAGGGGCTCTGGTTCACGCACGTGCTGCAATTGACCCTCGACAAATTGGAATCCAAGGCGTGGGATTGCTTTCCCAGCGGCCACACGGAGCTCAGCATCCTGGCCTGCTGGGGCAGCAGCCTAATCTCCAAGCGGCTATTTTGGATCTATTTCTTCTATACCTTGTCCATCATTTCTGCTACAGTTTATCTTCGATACCATTACACCATCGACCTGCTTGCCGGGGCCGCCGTGGCCGGTCTTCTTGTGCTTGTCGCACCGTCGTTATACCGAATCTTAGGAAAAGGGGCCGCTTAGTTGGGAGACGTCGAAATCGTCGCGGTTCAGGACAAACAATCGTTGCACCAGTTTGTGGAACTTCCGTACCGGTTGTACCGCCACCACCCCTACTGGGTGCCTCCATTACGCATGGCCCAAAAGGAGTTGCTGAACACCAGGAAGCACCCGTTTTACGCGCACGCCGAGTTGCAATGCTTCCTGGCCCGCCGGAATGGTGAAGTTTGCGGCCGGATCGGCGCCATCCTGGACCGCAAGCATAACGAGTTTCACAACGAGGAGGCCGGCTTCTTCGGCTTTTTCGAATCGACGGACGACGTGGAGGTGGCGCGCGCGGTCCTGGCGGCCGCCCGCAAATGGCTGCTGGAGCGCGGGGCGAAAGTGATTCGCGGCCCCGTCAGCCCGTCCATGAATTACGAATGCGGCATGCTGGTGGAGGGCTTCGACTCCAGCCCGAACGTGATGATGCCCTACAATTCGCCCAGCTATCCGCGCATGCTGGAGGCGGTGGGCCTGCGCAAGTGTAAGGACCTGCTCGCCTACTGGTCTACCCCGACGGAAGTGAATGGCGCTAAAGTAGAACGCGTCGCGCGCCACGCCGCCGGCAGTCAGGGCGTACACATCCGCACCCTGAACATGCGGGAGTTCGACAAAGAAGTGCAGGAGATCTGGAGGCTTTACAATTCTACGTGGGCGCGCAATTGGGGTTTCGTCCCCATGACGCGGGAGGAGTTCCTCCACGAAGCCGCTGAAATGAAACAGATTCTGAAGCCGGAACTGGTCCTGGTGGGCGAGGTGGAGGGGCGCGCCGTAGGTTTTGCGCTGGCCCTCCCCAACATCAATCTGGCCCTAAAACACGCCGGCGGAAATTTGTTCCCACTCGGACTCTTCAAAATCCTGTATCATCAACGATTGATCAAAGAATTGCGTGTGGTCGCCCTGGGCGTCATTGAAGAATACCGCACCGTGGGCGTCGCGGCGGGATTTTACGCCGAGTTGATTCGCAATGCCCGGCGGCTGGGTTACGGACTGAGCGAAATGTCCTGGATATTGGAAGATAATATTCTTATGAACCGGTCCCTGAAGACCATGGGCGCCAAGAAATACAAAACGTACCGAATCTACGAATGGAATTGAGAACGATGCGCAGCTCTTCGACTACCGTCACACAGAGCCGGAAAAACGGGAGCAGTCACGCCCGCTCCACCGACCTCTTCGACAAGTGCCGGAATTTCACGCGTCCGGGTGACCTGCAGGCCGCCGGATTGTACATGTATTTCGAAGTCTTCGGTGAGCGCGAAGGCTGCGGACCCGGCGAGGTCCGCATGGGCAACCGCAAGGTGCTGATGTTTGGCTCCAACGATTATCTGGACCTGATCACTCACCCCAAAGTAAAAGAGGCCGCGGTGCAAGCCCTGCGGAAGTATGGCAGCGGATGCAGCGGCTCGCGCCTGCTGAACGGCACACTGGACCTACACGTAAAGCTGGAAGCCGAACTGGCGGCTTTCGTCCATAAAGAAGCGGCCATCATTTTCGGCACCGGTTTCCAGGCCAATTACGCCTCGCTCGCCGCGCTGGCCGAAAAAGGCGACGCGATGCTCTGCGACCACAATCTGCACGCCAGCCTGGTGGAAGGCGCCCTGCGCTCCACCGCGCGCACGGTGCGCTTCCGCCATAACGATCTGGACCACTTGGAACGCTGCCTGGAAAACTGCCCGCCGGAAGAGCGTATTCTGATCGTTTCCGAAGGCGTGTTCAGCATGGAGGGCGATATCGCCGATTTGCGCGGCATCGTGGCGCTGGCCAAGCCCTACGGCGCGCGCATCTACGTGGATGAGGCGCACGGCATCGGCGTCCTGGGACCCACGGGCGCCGGCGCGGCCGAACATCTCGGCGTGCTGGACGATGTCGACATCATCATGGGCACGTTCAGCAAGTCGCTGGCCTCGGTCGGCGGCTTCGTGGCATCCTCCAAGGAAGTGGTCGATTACCTGAAGCACACGGCGCGGCCGTTCGTATTTTCGGCCAGCCTGCCGGCCGCCTCGGTGGCAGCCGTAGCCGCGGCTCTGGATGTCATGCGTAAGGAACCCGAGCGCCAGCAGAGATTGCTGCACATCGCCGGGCGCCTGCGCCAGGAACTCCGCCTGTGCGGCTTTCCGGTGCTGGATGGCGAAACAGCCATCGTGCCGGTGGTTGTGCAGAACGAAATCGATCTCTGCCGCCTTTGCAAGGCGCTGCTCGATGAAGGCATCTACATCAATCCGGTGCTGCGGCCCGCCGCCGCGCAAAACCTTTTGCGGATCTCCTGTACCGCCGCGCACACCGAGCGGCAGGTCGAACGCCTGGTGGATACGCTGGACCGCGTCGCCAAGCACCTGGAAATCGAATTCTAGGGGATCGCCGCCCGTCATCGAAATGTTCGCCCGGATGCTCCGCTTTTTCGCCACGGCACTTTTCGCGTATGCCTTGGCCCTGTTCCCTGCCCTATCGCAGCCCAGGTACGATCCCGGCGCCACAGACAGCCAAATCAAAATCGGTAGCATAATGCCCTATACCGGCGCCTTTTCGGAATACGGCGCGACCGGGCGGGCCGAAGCGGCCTACTTCCAAATGGTCAACGACCGTGGAGGAATCAACGGCCGTAAGATCCAGTTCATCAGCCTCGATTCCGGATCCGATACCGCCAAGGCCGTCACTCTGGCGCATCAACTCGTGGAACAGGATCAGGTTCTCCTCACCGTGGGGATCTGGGGCACGCCAGTCAACATGGCGATCCGCCCGTACATGAACGAACGGAAGGTGCCACAGCTCTTCGTGGCGGCCACGGAATCGGCGTTCGACGACCCATCCCATTTCCCATGGACGATGGGCTTCCAGGCCAGCAGGCGCACCGAAGGCCTGGTATACGCGAAGTACATCCTGCGCAACCGGTCGGCCGCCAGGATCGCGATCCTCTACGCACGCGATCCTTCCGGCCATGAATGGCTGCAAGGCATCCGCGACGGGCTGGGCGGGAAAGCCTCCGCGACGATCGTGAAAGAGGCGTCCTTCGACTACTCCGATCCGGAAGGGCTGGACGCCCAGATCGTGGCGCTGAAGAATTCGGGCGCGGATGTTTTTATGAACCTGGCGGTGGGCAGGCTGGCCACGCGGGCCATCCGGAAGGCCTATGACATCGACTGGCATCCCCTGCAGTTCATCCCCAACGCGTCTCTTTCGGTGGCCGCTTTCCTGGAACCGGCCGGCCTGAAAAAAGCGGCCGGAGTCATCTCGAATGCCCGCTCCAAGAGTTGGCTGAAGCCAGCCTCCAACCGGGACCCCGCGGTGCGCGCGTTTCTGGAATGGATGCGTAAATATAATCCGGACGCCAGCCTCCGGGATGCCAACAACGTGTATGGCTACGAGGTGGCGCAGGCGCTGGAAGAGGTTTTGAAGAAGTGCGGCAACGAGCTGACGCGGGCGAACGCCATGAAACAGGCTGCCAGTCTCGACCTGGAGCTAGGCATGCTTCGTTCCGGAATCAGAATCACCACGAGCCCGACCGACTATCAGCCGATCAAGCAGTTGTATCTGATCCAGTTCGATGGCCAGGACTGGGCGCCGCTCAAGTCCGAATTCTGACCCGGTTGCACGCCTTCCCGGGGCGCCCACTTCGGCCGCCGGTGGCTCATCTGCCTAATTGCCGCACAAAGAAATCCGCCATCATGTGGTTGGCCTCGATGGCCTCGGGCAGCGTGGAGTCGTACCAAAAGGCGTGCGGCAAAGCGTCAAAGACCACCAGCCGCGCATCCACGCCGGCGTTCAGGTAGGCGCGGTGCAGGTTGATGGTGCCGGAGAGCAGCAGATCGCGGCCGCTAGTGAGAAAAAGCGTAGGCGGCAGCCCATGCAGGTCGGAAAAGATAGGCGAGAGCACTGGATCGCTTAGGCCGGTGGCGGCTGCGTATTCCGGGTCGTGAAGTTTTGACTCAGGTGGATCCAGATGCCCCGAGAAGCCGCGCAGGGCATAGACGGCCTCCGAATCGCCGTGGCGGCTGAAGTCGCCCATACCGCTGAAGATGCCGAGAGCCGCGGGTAGCGGCAGGCCGAGTTGTTTCAGGCGGGCGGCCACTTCAGCGGTCAGAATCGCCCCGGCCGAAGTGCCGTAGATCACGATGTGGTTTGGCAAGTAGGTTTTGAGCAGCTCTTTGTAGACGGCGACGGAATCATCGACCGCGGCGGGAAACGGATGCTCCGGCGCCAGCCGGTAGAGCACGGCGACCACCTTGATCTTGCTGTAGCCCGCAATGGGAATCGACTCCGTGTAGGAACCGGAATCAGAGTTGAATCCGCCACCGTGCAGGTCGAGGAGCACCCTGTCCGCGTTGGCCTCGGGCATTCCTTCCGGGGTGACAATTCGAACCGGAACTCCGGCGATCTTGTCCTCAACGAGCCGATTGGGGCAGAGGCGGCTCCATTCCACGCGGGCGCGAGCGGTGTAGGCATCGGTATTCTTGCGGCGATCGGCCAGAGACTGTGGCGGCCCCTGGTCGGGCTCGGGCCGGCTTAGCCGGCGCTGCGCTTCGGCGCTGATGGTCTTCGGGACGGGCACGATGCGCGTGACGTGCGCCGTGCCCTCGGCATCGATGTAGCTGGTGTCACGGGTGGGAGCCTGGGCGGCGGTCGTGGGCGTGGGAGCGGCGGGGGGCTGCTGCGCTTCGACGGCGGCAGCGAGCAACAGCGGCAACAAGAATGCCCGGTTGATGCAGAACTTAATTCGCTTCATCATACAGCTTAAGAATGCCAGCGGCGCATTGCAAAATCAATGGCGCAAACGCGAATCGGCAACTGGACTATATATCGGCTGAGATCCACCAACGGCGGTCGAGAACAGCCAACAAAAGCCGATTTACCCATTTATTTTCATGTCTTTCCGGAATGGTGAGCCGTTTGCAATTCGAAATGCCGAAAGCTGCCAATCGAGGGCGGCTCAACAAGGAGGATATATGAAAAGCAAATTGCTCGCTGTTCTTTTACTGGCCGGAAGCTCGTTGTTCGCTGCGCCGGCAGTTGTGGTTGGAGTCGGCGTGGGTGTCCCCGCCCCCGCGTATGCGCCGCCCGTGGCTCGGGTTGCGGTGGTGCCGGCAGCGCCTGGTCCGGGATACGCCTGGGTCGGTGGCTACTGGTATCCTGCCGGCGCACGTTGGGCCTGGCGCGGCGGCTATTGGGCGCGGCGCCCGTATGCGCGCGCATACTGGGTCGGGCCGCGTTATTACGGTCATCGCTTCTATCGCGGTTACTGGCGCCGGTAACACGAGTGGATGCCTGCCCTCCGGAGCTACTTCACGACTAGCGTAACGGTGTTCGATTGAAGGCCTCCGGAGACAGCCACCACCGGCTGATTCCCCGGCGCCAATCCGGCGGGCACCGTTACAGCCATCTGATAAAGCCCGGCTACATACGGGGGAGCCGCGATCGAGTAAATCACGTTGGCATTCAGACCCCCGATCGTCACCGTAACCGGCGCCGTGTAATCGAAGGGAGGCCCCGGCGGCACGGTCTGCCCTGTCACCAGCGCCGGCATGGTCTGCCCCATCCCAGTGGTGTAAAACACCAGGGTGTCGCCCGCGGACGCCGGATTCGCCGTGGTCACCAGCGAGAAGTTATCGTTCTCAAACGCAAAGTTATACAGTGCGGGCGCCACCGCGGCCACGTTCAGCATAACCGGCGCGCCGGGGCCATTGGCGTTGCTGAGGATCAGCGGCTGCGAACCGGTGGGAGCGCCGAACGGCAACAGCGCATCCACCTGGTACTGAGATACGTACAGGAGGCGCGCGCCGTGCCCGCCCAAAGTCACAGACACTCCATTCAGCGGACTGGGCAGCGATCCACCCGGCCAGCCGCTTAAATCCCCAGTGACCGCCGCCAGGTTCGTCCCGTAGATTTCTACCAACTCGCCGGGCGCGAAGGTAAACAGGTTCTTCACTTCTACGATCGGAATGACCGCGGCCACCGCCGGCAGAGCACCATTGGCGGCCGCCAGCGGTGCACTCATCGTGCCGGCCGCGACCACATCCATCTGGTGCGCGGCCGGATCGGCCACCATACCATTGAGCGTCGCCAGGCCGGCGCCCGCGTCCACCGTGGTCACCGCGTAAGCGTTACCGGATCCCGACGGATCGGTCGATACGGCCGGCGCCGGCACGTTACCGTCGATATCTATCCCCGTGATCTGCGCGCCCGCCGCCAGCCGGTAGTTCACGTCGAAGACTACAGTTCCCGCCAGCACGGCGCCGGACGCCTGCCGCAGGGTGTGCAGTCCGATCTCGGAAGCCGCGCCGCTACCCGCGAAGTCCGGGACTTGAAACGTTATGAAATCCGTTTCGCGGAGTTGCCCCGTGAGCGGCGCGGATGGATTCTCGACCGTGTCCACACCCACCGAAAAACCGGGCGGTCCCAGCAGGACGTTCTGGACGGCCTGCACCATCTGCGCATTATGCATGTCGATCTGGGTCGCCGGAATAGCCAGCACGCCGGCGCCGCCGGCGGCCGAAAGAGTACCCGGCATGATATTCGCCGCGACCGCTATTTGTCCGCCCTCGCCTTGTCCGGCATAGATCCGCATCCCCGAGAAGGTCACCTGCGCGGGAAACTGATAGGTCAACTGCATCGACACTTCCGCGGAGGTGATGGCATAAGCAACGCCGGTGTAAGAGACAATAACGCTAGCGGCGCCCGTGCCGGCGCTCGAATTCACCACCGCCATCAAAACTACCGTTTGCGCGAGTTGCAGGGTGGCGCTTATGGCGCCCGCAGGCTGGTCGGCCGTCGCCACCGTAATGGCATACTGGCCGGGATTCGCCAGCAGCCCGCTGAGCACGGCCAGTCCTGCCGTATCGCCGGGCATCACTTGCACCTGGCTGGAAATCCGGCCGCTGCCCGCCGCCGCCAACACCGGCGACGCCGTGCTGATGTTCGTCGAGAGCAAGAACGCGGCGCCGCCGCCGGCGTTCGCGATACCCAAGCCGGTCACCGTTTCGTCCTGGGGGAATTGATAGGCGAGGTCGAAATCCACGGAGCCAGACAGCACCGTGCCCGACGCATCCTCCACCACGTGGAGCAAGAGGTCGGTGGTGCCCGAATCCGCGCCTGAAGTCGTAGGCGGAGGGGATGTCACCGCGCGAAACAAAATTGTCTGCGCGGTCTGCGCCGGTAACGGTGAAGTCCAGGCCAGCGCAAATATAAAAGCGGCTGCGATGCGGATTCGTTTCATCTTGCCAACGATCCGATTATCGCATCTACCGGCCGGCTCCCCGGCAGCGCGCCACCGCATCCTTCCACCCGGCGAACAGCCGGTCGCGAGTACCCGCGTCCATGCCTGGTTCGAAGCGCCTCTCAGCCCGCCAGAAGCTTTCGACTTCGCCCACGCTCTTCCAGAAGCGCGTCGCCAGGCCCGCCAGATAGGCAGCGCCCAGGGCGGTGGTCTCGATGTCGGCCGGGCGCACGATCGGACAGCCCAGGATATCGGCCTGGAACTGCATCAGGAAGTTATTCGCCGCGGCTCCGCCATCCACACGCAGTTCCAGGATGCGCTCTCCGGAGTCCGCCTGCATGGCGTCGATCAGTTCGCGCGTCTGGTAGGCGATGCTCTCCAGCGTGGCGCGCACAATGTGGGCCCGATCGCTCGAGCGTGTCAGGCCGCAGATGACGCCGCGCGCGCCCGCGTCCCAATAGGGCGCCCCCAGGCCCACGAATGCGGGCACCAGGTAGACGCCGCCGGTATCCGGCACGGTCGCCGCTATGGCCTCGGATTCCGCTGCGGTCTGGATCAGCCCCAGTTTGTCGCGCAGCCACTGCACTGCGGCCCCGGCCACGAACACGCTGCCTTCGATGGCGAATTGCGGCGCATCGCCGGTGGACGCGGCGCGCGTCCCCAGCAGGCGATTCCGCGACACCGGAAGATGTGCGCCCGTGTGCATCAATGCGAAACATCCGGTGCCATAGGTGTTCTTGGAAAGCCCCGCCCGGAAACAGGCTTGTCCCGCCAGCGCCGCCTGCTGATCGCCCGCGATACCGGCGATCGGGATCTCCGCTCCGAAGTGCTCGGCATGTACGGACCCCACCACTGCGCTCGACGGCGCGATGCGCGGCAGCATAGCGCGGGGCACATCCAGGATGCGTAGCAGTTCGTCGTCCCATTCACCCGTTTCGAGGTTCATCAGCATGGTGCGCGATGCGTTGGTGACGTCTGTCACATGCGCCGCGCCATTCGTCAGCTTCCAGATGAGCCAGGTGTCTACGTTGCCGAACAGCAGTTCGCCGTCGCGCGCTTTCTGCCTGGCGCCCGGCACGTTTTCGAGGATCCAGCGGATCTTGCTGCCGGAAAAATAAGCGTCGATCACCAGGCCGGTGCGCCGGGTGATATCGGCCGCGGCGGAGCTCTGCGCCAGCTCCGCGCAATAGGCCGCGGTGCGGCGGCACTGCCAGACGATGGCCGGCGCTACCGGACGGCCGCTGGCCCGCTCCCAAACCACGGTGGTCTCGCGCTGGTTGGTGATGCCCGCCGCCACAATCTGCGCGGCCGTGGCGCCTGCCCGATCCAGCAGCAGCCGCGCCGCATAAAGCTGAGCATTCCAGATCTCGTCGGCATCCTGTTCCACCCATCCCGGCTGCGGATAGCGGCAGTTGACCGGCGCGGACTGCATCGCGATATTACGCCCGGTTTCGTCATAGAGCGCGGCGCGCGCGCTGGTGGTGCCCTCGTCCAGGGATAAGACAAATGACATGCGGCGATTATAGTAGCATGGTAAGGATGCGGCGCGTCCCGGCCATCCTGCTGCTGTTCTTGTTCAGCTTCTCGCTGTTCGGGCCCGCGCTGTTTGTGGACGGCGAATCGAACCTGCCCGCTTGCTGCCGCCGCGATGGCAAGCATCATTGCGGCATGATGTCGCCCGAAATGACCGGCATGGCTGACTCGCCATTGTCCGGTCCGGCGGTAGATGCCCCGCGTGCCCGGTGCCCTTTTTTCCCGAACGGCGGCGCACTGCTTCCACACTCAGAAGCTGCGTTGCCGGCATCGTCTCAGGCGGCCGCCACAGCGACGGTCAGCCAGTTCGCCACAGCGGCGCAGGTTGAAGCAGGCTACCGCACTTCCGTCAGCCGCTCCCACCCCAAGCGCGGCCCCCCTCCTGCTATGTTTTCCTAACGGGGCAGACCTCCGGGTCTGCGTGGGTCCGCCAGGGCCCGCTGCGTCTAAGAGTGTCTATGTACTCCAGGAGGGGAATTGAAAAACTTTATATTGTTGTTCTTATTGTTATTACCCGCGTACGCCGCCACAAGCTCGTTACAAGGCATCGTGCACGATCCACAGCACCGTCCGATACCCAACGCACAAATATCCATCGGCGGCCAGACCGTAACATCCGACGCAAATGGCGAATTCCGGTTCGATAACCTGCCAAACGGAATCTATCAAGCAACCGTTTCAGCGCCGGGCTTTCAGACTTTGCAGCGAACGCTCACGGTAACCGCGGGCAAGTCGCCCGTCGTCCACTTACAAATGGAAATCGGGCAGGTTAGCGAAACCGTCGAGGTGTCCGGAGCCGCCAGCAAGCTTCAGACGCAAACCTCTACGGTGCAAACCATGGTTACGCCCGCCGAGATCGCCGAAACGCCCGGCGCCGATCAGACCAACAGCCTCGCCATGATTACGGATTTCACGCCCGGGGCTTACATGGTGCATGACATGCTCCACATGCGCGGCGGCCACCAGGTGAATTGGTTCTTCGACGGTATTCCGGTAGTGAATACGAACATTGCGGCCAACGTCGCCCCGCTGATCAATCCCAAGAACGTAGAGGAGCTGGAAATCGAACGCGGCGGCTATTCGAGCGAGTATGGCGATCGCACTTATGGCTTCTTCAACGTGGTGACGCCTTCGGGATTCGAGCGCGACAAGGAAGCCGAGCTGATCCTATCGGCCGGCAATTTCTATTCGACCGACGATCAGTTCAACATCGGCGGCCATACGCAGCGTTTCGCCTACTATGCCAGCATCGACGGAGACCGTTCCGAACTGGGTCTGGGCACTCCGGTATCGCAAGTCATTCACGACCAAAGCAGCGGTGTGGGCGGTTTCCTGTCGTTGTTATACAATCCCAGCTCGAAAGACCAGGTGCGCTGGATCGCCTCGCTGCGCGAGGATCGCTACCAGATCCCCAACTTTCAGGAACAGGAAGCTTCCGGCATCCGCGATCTGGATCTGGAACAGGACGAGTTAGCCGGCTTTCACTGGGCGCATAGTTTTTCCGATGGCGTGCTCTTCTCGCTGGCGCCTTACTTCCACTACAACGTGGCCCACTATCTCGGCGGGCCCAACGATACTCCGTATGTCCTGGACGACAACGGCCGGTCGGCTTACTTGGGCGGCCGCGCGGTGTTGCAGGCGCAGAAGAAGCGGCACAATGCGCGCGTGGGTATGGAAGTATGGGGCCAGCACGATAACACCTTCTTCGGTCTGACCGCGAATCCCGGCGGCATGGCGCTGAACCAGCAGGAAAATCACTGGGCCAATTCGGACGCGGTATTTCTTGAAGACCAGTACAAAGCGGCCTCCTGGCTCACCCTAGACTTGGGCATTCGGCTGACGCACTACAACGGCCTGGTGAACGAGAACGCCGCCGATCCCCGCCTGGGCGCATCGTTACGCGTTCCCTGGCTGCATTGGACCCTGCACGGTTACTATGCGTATTACTACCAGCCGCCGCCCCTCGACAGCGTCGCCGGTCCGTTGTTGCAGTTCGCCATCGCGCAGGGCTATGGCTTCGTTCCGCTGCATGGCGAGCGCGATATCCAGAGCGATTTCGGAGTCAGTATCCCGCTCCGCGGATGGGCGCTCGACGTGGACCGCTTCCATACCAGCGCGGTCAACTTCCTGGACCACGATGTCATCGGTAACTCCGGTATTTTCATTCCGCTCACGGATCTGGCAGCCATCATCGGCGGTACCGAAGTGACCATCCGCTCACCGCGCCTCTTTCATGTCGCGCAACTGCGCGTAGCTTATTCGAATCAGATTGCGCAGGGCACCGGGCCCATTACTGGCGGCCTGCTGGAGTACGCGCCATCCGGCTTTTTCCTGCTCGATCACGATCAGCGAAACACCATTACGTCGGTCTTGTCGCTGACCCTTCCCTGGCATATGTGGGCCACACCGGCCTACCAGTTCGGCTCCGGCTTCGTGAACGGCGACGGTCCAGCCCACTTGCCGCCCCACAACACGTTCGATCTCTCGATCGGCAAGCGCATCGGTGAAGCCTGGACGATTTCCGCAAACGCCGTGAACATCGCCAACACACGCTATCTATTGGACACCAGCAACACCTTCGGCGGGACGCATTATATCGATCCTCGCCAGATCTACGGCGAGCTTCGCTACCGTTTCCACTTCTGAACCCGTGGGGCCGGGGTCCTCGCTATAATGTCGTTATGTTCTTTCGCAGGCACCGCCCCACCGAACCGACATTCCAGGATCGGCTGGAAAACCTCAAACGTGCCGGATTCAGCGTCACGCCCCGGCCGGACGGCACGGTACTCGTCTCGAAGGGGGAATGCGCGGTCGCGTTGCGCGAAAAAGACGGCCAGGTCCAACGCGCCGAACTGGCAGGCATTCTGATGGGCGGCGAGATCGGCTCCCTGGTGGATGGCGGCTATCAGAAATTCTTCCGCACGCCTTCGGGAAAGACGAAGCCCGCGCTGGCTTCGGAGTTAAAGGCGATCCACGATTTCGAGGAAGATCTTAAGCAGGCGCTGGGATTGGAAAGCCTCTACAACGAGTCGCTCGGCACCGTTTCGACTTACTACCTTTACGACCGGGTCAAGGACCGCGACCGCGGCGTACCCAAGCGAGTCTGGGAGCAATAGTCGCTTGTGCGCGGGACTCAAAAGTCCCGCCGGCACGCTGAAGCGTGCGCCACGGCCTGCTAAAAAACAAATTGGTTCCAAGTGATCCGAAGCTCAGCCTGAACCCGACGCCGGCATGCACGGCTCAGAGCTTTGCAGCCGGATTACCGGCGATCACTCCTCGGCTCCCCACCGCCCCTTTTGAGAGCGGCGGATTAACGCCTTGAAGGTCGCCCGCGTTCACTCCGGCTGGAACCCGCATCTCGCAACGGCCTTTCGCTCCCCCGCCACGACTGCCCGTTTCCAGACCGCCGTTCCGGGATCGAAGTTCCTGGCCTGCCACTTCGATGCCTTGCCGAACCTTCGCCAAGCCCGTTCGGCTTACGGCTCCTTCGCTCTCCCCGGTTAGCCCCGGCTCGGGCGGTATCGACACCGCAAACCCGTTTCTCGGCTACAGTCCCGCAATCTCAATCAGCTCCCGAATCCCGACTCCCCTTCAGGGCTTTTGTGCCCTTCCGGATCGACATCGTACCCGGCCGCTGATCGAGAGGCTCACCTCCCGGATACGTCCGATAACCCTTCGCTCCCCGCCGCCTCTTCTATTGGAATAGTCTTGGCTGCGGATCAACGTTCCAGGCTCGCTTCGCTTCCGTTCGGCTCGCTGTTCCTCGAACCTCTTGGAACCAAGTGCCATGTTCGCTCCAAACACCGTTACAGTCAAATGAATTTCGCGCCCGCGCGCCAGTTTTCCTCAAGATTGTCAATACGTATTTTGTTACAGTTGCAAGACACATGCCGTGAATTGTTTGTGGATAAAACAGCCGCCTCATGCTTTGTTGTAGCGCTGGCGGCGTCGTCGCCAGCCACTATAATGGTGGGTTCGAAGGAGACCATCGTTAAATGCCAAAGCACGATCCGGCGCACATAGGACGCCGCGGGCTTCTGAAAGCATCGGCCACCCTGCTCGGCGGCGCGATCCTCGGCACCCGCGCGAAAGCCGCTCCGGAGCCGCCCTTCCAGAACGTCAACACCAACTCCAGCCCGTCCACGCTGAAGATCACCGACCTGCGCATAGCCACGGTGCGCAAGCCCGGCCCCAGTCCCTGCACGATTATCCGGCTCGACACCAACCAGGGCGTCTATGGACTCGGCGAAGTCCGCGACGGCGCCAGCGCCACCTACGCGCTCTTCCTGAAGAGCCGCGTTGCCGGCGAGAATCCGCTGCGCATCACCTATATCTTCGAGAAGATCAAACAGTTCGGCGGCCACGCGCGGCAGGCCGGCGGAGTGGTGGCCATCGAAGAGGCCCTCTGGGATATCGCCGGAAAGGTCTACGGCGTACCCATTTACCAGATGCTGGGCGGCAAGTTCCGCGACAAGGTTCGTATCTATGCCGATACCGAAGAGTCCGACGATGTGATGGAGTACGCCAGGCGCCTGAAGATTCGCAAGGAAGAAATGGGCCTCACGTGGCTCAAAATGGACCTGGGCATCAACATGGTCGCGAAGATCCCCGGAACGGTGACCATGCCCTCCGGCGAGACCCCTTGGGAGCGCAACCAGTTACCGCATTTCTTCACCGCGGCCGAGGTTACCGAAAAGGGCATCGAGAAGCTTTGCGAATACGTGGCGGCGGCGCGCGAAGCCGTCGGCATGGAGATTCCGCTCTCCATGGATCACCTCGGCCACATCGGCGTGAACTCCATCATCCGGCTGGGCAAGGCTTACGAGAAGTACAACCTGTCCTGGATGGAGGATGTGATCCCCTGGCAATATACCGATCTCCTGCAGCACATCACCATGGAGAGCCCCACGCCCATCCTCACGGGAGAAGACATCTATCTGAAGGAGCCTTTCCTCAACCTGTGCGAGAAGCACGCGGTGAGCAAGATTCATCCGGACATCTCCACCTCGGGCGGCATCCTCGAGACGCATAAAATCGGCGACCTCGCCATGGAATACGGCGTGCCGATGGCCATGCACTACGCCGGACTGCCGATCGGTGCGCTGGCCAGCGTGCACTGCGCCGCGGCCACCGAAAATTTCCTGGCATGCGAGAATCATTCGCTGGACGTCCCCTGGTGGCAGGACCTTGTCGAAGGCATCGAGAAGCCCATCATCAACAAGGGCTTCATCACCGTGCCTGACAAACCCGGCCTCGGCATCACCCTGAACGAGGATGTCGTGCGCCGGCACCTGGCTCCGGATTCGGGCTATTTCGAGCCCACGCCCCAGTGGGACAAGGAGCACTCGTGGGACCGGCTATGGAGCATGGCGCCGAAGCGGGAGAAGCAGGTGATGGGTTGTGGGTGATGGGTCGGAACAGGTGGTGGGTGATGGGTTGTGGGTGATGGCAAGCACCCGGCACGCGTTTCACCCGTCACCCATCACCCGCCACCTATCACCCGTTCTCCCCGTATATTTCGCACTGTATCTATCGCTTGTCCCGCTTTACTCCCGGCCGCAGGACACCCGCCAGGTCTTTGAGAGCGGCCAGCACGCCTTGGATTCCGGCGACCTGGCGGCCGCCGAGAAGGACTTCCGCGCGGTCCTGGCGGCCGAACCGGATAACGTGGGCGCGCACGGCAATCTGGCCGTCGTGCATATGCGCCGCAAGGAGTGGGGCGCGGCCCTGGCGGAGTTGCGCTCAGCCGAACGCCTGGCTCCCAAAATGCCGGGGATTCGGCTGAATATCGGGCTCGTCTATTACCGGCAGGGCGACTATGGGCGCGCCATTCAGCCTTTCGAATCGGTGGTCCGCGATCAGCCCGAATCCACGCAGGCGCGCTATCTTCTGGGCCTCTGTTATTTCTTCAAGGAGCGCTACGCCGACACGGCTCATACACTGGAACCGCTGTGGCCGCGCGAATCCGCGAATCTGAATTATTTATACGTGGTATCCATCGCCGCCAACAAGGCGGGGCTCGCCGATCTCGACCAGCGCGCCACCGCGCGGCTGATCGAAGTGGGACACGACTCCGCGGAGTTTCACTTGATCGTCGGTAAAGCGCACGTGGGCGCCGGCCTCTACGCGCAGGCCATGGATGAGTTTCAGCAGGCCGTGCGTATCGATCCGAAGCTGCCTCTCGCGCATTACTTCCTGGGGACCGAATACCGCCGCCAGAACGATTTCGAACGAGCCCGGCAGGAATTCCTGAAAGATGTCGCCATCGCGCCGGACGTGGCCTACGACTACGACGAGCTCGGCGCGGTCTGTTACGCGCTGAACCAGATTCCGGAAGCCGAGCGTTACTTCAAAGAGGCCTTGCGCCTCGACCCAACCATGGCCACCTCCGATTACGGGCTGGCGAAGGTCTACAAGCAGCAAGGCAAATTCGCGCAGGCGCTCGATGCTTTGCATGCCGCGGGCGCGATCGATTCGCGCAGCGCCAGCGTCTACTATCTGCGCGGCCAGATTCTATTCGCCATGGGCCGTCGCCGCGAGGCCAAATCCCAATTCGACGAAGCCGCCCGCTTGAAACAGGCGACCCGCGACGAAATGGAGCGCAAGATAAGCGGCCAGCATCCGGCGGACCCGCAACTGGCGCGCGAGGATCAGTAGGGAGGGTTCTCGAGATTTGGCTCCAACTACAACCGCATCTATGACCTGTACCACTGGCCGCAGCCCGTGGCGCACGCTTCAGCGTGCTGCGGCGGGCCTCGTAGGCCCGCCGCTAGCCGCATTGTCCTCCGAAAAGCAGAGGCTAACCTATCGGTCACATATCCGGCCCAACAAATTTTCTCCCTCTTTTCAACCATTTGCGAGAATCGTATCCCTTTATCCTAAATACTCCCAGCTACCCTGAAGTCGAAAGGTAGGGCGCACCCGCGCCCCAAAATCAATGCACACCGATAACCACCCGAAACTTTCCCCACAGCAGGCGGAAGCCAACCGCCGCAACGCCCAGAAATCCACCGGCCCCCGCACCCCCGAAGGCAAAGCCGCCTCCAGCCGCAACGGCCTCACCCACGGCCTCTCCGGAGACAAACACTTCATCCTCGAGGGCGAGGATCCCGAAGCCTTCGTCCGCCTCCTCCAGGACCTCCACGACCACCTCCGCCCCGTCGGCGACAGCGAAGAACTGGTCGTCCAACGCATTGCCGCCGCCCAATGGCGCCTCGACCGCGCCTTTGCCCTCGAAACCGGTATCTACCGCGAAGAATCCACCATCCTGAACCGCATCGACCGGAACAAGCGGGAGCATCACGAATTGTGCATAAGCAAGGGCGAGAAAGAGTCGTTCCCGGCCGATCCGCACGAACCGGACGACATCCTCGCCCGCGCCTTCATGGAGGATGGCAAAGGCTCCGACAACCTCACCCGCCTCGTCCGCTACGAAACCGCCATCGAGCGTTCCATCGAACGCGGCATGAAACACCTCAAAGCCCTCCAGGCCGCCCGCAACGCGCACTGTCCCGCCGTCCCTGAAGGCCCACGCGCCCCCGAACCCCCCGCCCCCGAACCGCCAAATCCGCCGCCAACCCCTTTGAATTCAAAGAATTACGAAGCGAACCCAGCGCCCGCCGTATTTCCCCAATCTTCCCCCAATCCGCCATGCCCCGTCATTCGCCAGGCGCCCCCAACGACAAACCATGATGAATAACGATGAATAACGATGAATAATGATCCGGCTCTTAGGTCTTGTAGGGCGGCCTGAAAGTGATGACTGGCCGCAGCCCGTGGCGCACGCTGCAGCGGGGCCGCCGGCCGAGCCGGTTGGAACAAATGTGTGACCCCGCGTGGGGCACCGTCGAAAACTCACGGTGGGGCGGGCAATCATGCCCGCAGCCGCCTTTTCAGGCGGCTAAGCCGGCTGGAAAGCCGGCTGCGGCAAAGATTGGCCGCCCCACCACTTTTGGGTTTTCATCATCGTTGCGGCTCCGAGAAACAACCGCTAACTTATTGAGCGGCAATGGTGTCACAGGTGAGCGGCACTGACTATCGCCTGTGCCGGCCGGCCAACTCGAATGGATCGGCGTCGTCCAACGCAATCGTGATCCGGGTGACCGCCTTTCGGCGCCCGAACGGTCCGCAGGCGATAACCGGCTCCTTCAACTCGATCACCCATTGCGGTTCGTTGATCACTACCAGGGATAAGCAGCCCGCCGCCCTACCCTCCGCCGCGTCGGCCGCCGCGAAGCGCCTGACCTCCCGAATCTGGTCGCGGCGCACTTCCGCTCGCCACAAGAATCCGGCCTGCAAGATCAGGGTCTCGCTGCCGATCAGAACCGGCCGCAGCGCCAGGGATCTGTACAACGCGAGCGCCCATAGGAAACTGTAGATCCCGAGGCCCGTGAAGATCCAGGCGCCCGCATGGCTGTAGCGCCGGATCAGCAAGTGCATCGGCACGCCCTCCACCACAATGCCCGTCATCAGCAGGATCGAGAACATGCCGTAACCGCTGGCTTGCGCCAATCGAAACGATCGCGAGCCGGGCGCGGATTGCGGCCGGGCGCGCCACGCGAATAGGGCGTAATAAAAGACCGTGGCTTCCGCGGCGAACAGTTCGGTCACCCATCCCCGGCGCCTGCCCCGGGCCACGTTGAAGACCACCCAAAGCTCCAGGGGTACGCCGAGCCAGCGCAGCGGCGGCAGGTACGCCTGCTGCGGTCCGGACAGGAGAAACCCGGCTGCCCGCGCCCCGGCGAGCGCGACCGCCACCAGCGCCATCGGCGACGAGTGCCCCGGCCGTACCAGCAGAAAATAATAGAGCGCCGGCACGGTCAGGGTCAGATCGCACGCCGCGCCCAATCCGATCGCGCCGGCGTGCGCGGCCAAAGTATGTGTGCGCGCCGCGAAAACGACAGCGGCATAAACCGCCGCCGCCAGCGCCACGAACAACCAGGTCTGTTTTCGCGCCGGCACCATCTGCACGATCACACCTCGTACTTGCGCAGAATTTCTTCCCAGTAGCCCTGTGCTTTCAGGATCAGTTCCACGACCTCGCGCACAGCCCCGCTGCCGCCCGGCACGGTCGTCACATAATGCGCTTGCGCCTTCACTTCCGGACGGGCATTGGCAGTGGCGATCGCCAGCCCCACGCGATGCATCACCACCACGTCGGTGAGATCGTCGCCGATGTAGGCAACCTGCTCCTTGGCGAGCCCGGCGTCGGCCATAATCTCCTCAAGGATCGGAATCTTTTCGATGTGCCCCTGGTAGACATAGCGGAACTTGCACTGCTTCGCACGCTCCGCGGTGGCCGGCGACACGCGTCCGCTGATCAGCCCCGTAGCGATACCTTTCCAACTCATCCACTGCAGGCTGATGCCGTCCTGCGAATCGAAGCCCTTGGTCTCCACCATATTGCCGGCCGCGTCGGGCACGTTGATCAACCTGCCGTCGGTCAGGACACCGTCCACGTCCATCAACAGGAGACGGACATTGGCAGCCAGTTTGGTCGTTTCAGTGGTCATCTGTAGAATAGGATTAACAGCCGGCAATGCTTGAGCAAGTCGCGAAAACTATCACCCGTTATAGCATGTTTCAGCCTGACCAACGCATCGGCGTGGCGGTCTCCGGCGGCGCGGATTCCGTGTGCCTGCTGCATGTTCTCGGCGAACTCGCCCCTCGCTGGAATCTGCGTCTGACCGTGCTGCACCTGGATCATCAACTCCGCGGCGAAGAGTCGGCCGGGGATGCCGGATTCGTCGGGGAGCTAGCCGCCACGCTCGGTTTGCCCTTCGAATTTCAACAGACAGACGTAGACGCGATCTGCGGCGCGACCGGGGAAAATCTCGAACAAGCGGCGCGTGCGGCGCGTCTCGAGTTTTTCGCCCGGCTGACGCAGGCGGGTACGGTGGACCGCATCGCCGTGGGCCACACCCGCGGCGACCAGGCGGAGACCGTCCTTTTTCGTTTTCTTCGTGGCGCCGGGACCGCCGGATTGGCTGGTATCCGCCCGGTCACGACAGGTGGCATTGTCCGGCCGCTGCTCGAAGTCGATCGGCCGGAGATCGAGCGGTACCTCGCAGAGCGCGGCATCGGCTGGCGCAACGACTCCTCCAACGCGACCCCCGCCTTCGCCCGCAATCGCATCCGGCACGAACTGCTGCCGCAATTGATCCGCGACTGGAACCCCGCACTGCCGGAAACCCTGGCGCACACCGCCGACTGGGCACAGGGGGAGGAAACGTACTGGGACGCCGAACTGGCCCGCCTCGCGCCCGCCTACTTTAAGTTCGAACCGCCCGCCGTGCTGATCGACGTGGACCGCCTGGCCGCGCTCCCCTTGGCCGTAACCCGCCGGCTAGTGCGGCACGCCATCGAATGGGCCAAGGGCGACCTGCGCGGAGTGGGCTTCGAGCACCTGGCAGGCGTGCTGGAATTGGCCGATTCCGCTGAAGGCCACGGCCGAATCCAGATCCCCGGCCTGGATATTTTCCGCTCGTTTAACTGGCTGCGGATCGCTCCGCCAGCCACGGGCAACCTGGAGAACCGCAACTATCGCCTGCCATTGCCGGTTCCCGGCGCCGTCGAATTGCCTGGCCAAAGGTCTACATTGAATACGGAACTATTTGAAAATACGCACGTAACAGAAAGGTTAGAGGACGTATATAATGGATGGGTGGGGTGTTTGGACTGGAATCGGCTCTCCGGTCCCCTGGAAGTTCGTAACTGGCGGCCCGGCGATCAGTATCAGCCGGTAGGGCATGCAGGGGCGGAGAAGATCAAGACCTTCTTCCACGAGGGCCGCGTTCCGTTGTGGGAGCGCCGGCATTGGCCCGTTGTAACTTTGGGTGATGTGATCGTGTGGGCGCGCCGCTTCGGTCCGGCGGCCGGCTTCGCCGCCAACCCCGGCTCAGGGCCGGTACTGGCCATCCGGGAAACCGGAATGTAACGTATTTGGAATCGACCGGCATGTTTTGCACGTCTATGTGGGTAGGCAGGCTTGGGGCCTGCTTTTGTCTTATCGGCGTGAGCGGTGGGAGGTTTTCGTGAATTCGAACATCAAAACAGCAATTTTCTGGGTAGTTCTGATCTGTTTGGCGGTGCTCCTGTGGACCATCGTCCGCCAGGGCAAAACTCATCCCGAGGAACAGATCGCCTTCACCACATTCGTCGATCAGATCAAAGACCACAAGATTGGGGACGTGAATATCGCCGCGAACGAAGTGCACGGCAACTATACCGGAACCGACAAAGGATTCCGCACCCTGATCCCCACCAACTATCCCGCCATTTACGATTTGCTGCAGCAGAACGGCGTCAAAGTCGAAATCAAGGACACCAATTCCAATCCCTGGTTTTCGCTGCTGGTGCAGGCATCGCCATTCATCCTGCTGTTGGCGTTCTGGATTTTCATGATGCGGCAGATGCAGAGCGGCGGCAATAAGGCGCTCAGCTTCGGCAAGAGCCGCGCCCGCCTGCATTCCACGCAACAGAAGAAGGTGACCTTCAAGGATGTGGCCGGTGTCGAAGAGGCCAAGGAGGAGTTGCAGGAGATCATCGAATTCCTGCGCGAGCCCCAAAAATTCCAAAAGCTGGGCGGCCGCATTCCCAAGGGCGTGCTGCTGATTGGCCCTCCCGGAACCGGCAAAACGCTACTGGCGCGCGCTATCGCGGGCGAGGCCAGCGTGCCGTTCTTCTCCATCTCCGGCTCGGATTTCGTGGAGATGTTCGTGGGCGTCGGCGCCAGCCGCGTCCGCGATTTGTTCGAGCAGGGCAAGAAGAACGCTCCCTGCATCATCTTCATCGACGAAATCGACGCCGTGGGCCGTCATCGCGGTGCGGGCCTGGGCGGCGGGCACGACGAGCGCGAGCAGACGCTGAACCAATTGCTCGTGGAAATGGATGGATTTGAATCGAACGAAGGCGTGATCCTGGTGGCCGCCACCAACCGGCCCGACGTGCTCGATCCGGCCCTGCTGCGTCCCGGCCGCTTCGACCGCCGCGTGGTGGTGGGGCTTCCCGATGTGGGCGGCCGCGAAGCCATCCTGCGCGTGCATACCAAGAAGATCCCCCTGGGCGATAATGTCGATCTCTCGGTCCTGGGCCGCGGCACTCCGGGACTGGCAGGCGCGGATCTGGCCAACCTGGTGAACGAGGCCGCTCTGAACGCGGCGCGCCAGAACCGCAAAGTTGTCATGATGATCGACTTCGAACTGGCCAAGGATAAAATCCTGATGGGCGCCGAGCGCAAGTCGATGATTCTAAGCGATGCCGAGAAGCGCAATACGGCCTATCATGAAGCTGGTCACGCGCTGGTGGCGGCCGTCATCCCGGATGCCGATCCGCTGCACAAGGTAACCATCATTCCCCGCGGCATGGCGCTGGGCGTGACGATGCAACTGCCGATCGACGACAAGCACTCCTATAACAAGGAATACCTGGAAGCGCGTCTTGCCATCCTGATGGCCGGCCGCATCGCCGAAGAGCGCTACATGCACCACATGACCACCGGCGCCGGCAACGACATCGAACGCGCCACGGATATGGCGCGCAAAATGGTCTGCGAATGGGGCATGAGCGAACTCGGCCCGCTGAGCTTTGGCAAGAAGGAAGAGCAGATCTTCCTCGGCCGCGAGATCGCCCAGCATCGCGATTACAGTGAAGAAACTGCCATCCGCATCGACGCCCAGGTGAAGAAATTGGTCCAGGGCGGCTACGATACCGCGCTGCGCATCATCGAAGAGCATTCCGACGCGCTCGTGCGCATCGCCGAAGCCCTGCTGGAGCGCGAAATCCTGGATGGTAATGAAGTGATGCAGATCATCAAGGGCGATACCTTGCCCCAACTCGCGGCGAAGCCTCCCAAAGATACCGGCGACGGCACCCAGCAGGTGCTGCGCCCCGAACCGAACCGGCGCTTGCCAGGACTCTCGGAAGGCGAGCGGCCCCAGCCGGCGTGATCCCGCGTTTCCCCATCTATCTGTTCGATATCGATGGCACCTTGCTCGACAGCGCCGTGGACATCTGCGGCGCTGTTGAGTATGTGCTGGCTTCTACGCCCGAACCTCAGCAACGCTCCTTCGAGTATCTGAAAGGCTTCATCGGCCTGCACCTGATCGATCTGTTTCAGGATGTATATCCCGATTATTCCGCGGCCCAGATTGACGAACTGATCCAGCTATACCGGACCAACTATCTTTCGCGCGGCCACACCCAAACCAAAATCTACCCGGGCGTTGCCGAAGGCCTCGCCGCGCTGGGCGGCCGCAAAGCCACGGCCACCACCAAAGGATCGCCCACCACGCGCGCGGTGCTGGAGCAATTCGGACTGATCCAATACTTCGACCACGTGCAAGGCACCGATGGCTTTCCGTGCAAGCCCGCTCCCGATGTGGTGCTGGCGGCGCTTGCCGCGCTCGGAGCGCGCCCGGAGGATTGTCTGTTTGTGGGCGATTCGCCGGCGGATATGGAGGCGGGGCGGCGGGCGGGTGTACGCACCTGCGCGGTGCGGTATGGGTATGGGAAAGCGGACGAGTTGGCCAAGTGGTCGCCGGATTACTGGGTGGCGGATTTGCGGGAGTTGGTGTGAAAGGAGGGCGGGCAATACTGCCCGCAGCCGGCTTTTAGCCGGCCTGCCCGCCCCCAAAATCCATTAAGCGCGGCGCAAGACGCGCGACAAACCGGCCAAGCCAAGTAGCATCAGGCCAAGCAGGCCGATCTCCGGGTACGAACTGCCGGTCTGCGGCAACTGTGTCGCGGGTTGAGACGCGGGCTGATCGGCTGGCGCCGGAGATTGCGCGGCAGTATCGTTCGTGGGCGCCGGCGTCGTGTTCTGAGCTACTTCGGTTTGGGCGGGGGCCGGCTCAGTGGCCTGCCGATCGGCGGATTGTTGCTCGCCAGATTGTTGATCGGCGGCGGGCGGGGCGGCCGAAGGCTGGTCGTTGCTCGCCTGAGTTACGGTGGCGGACGACGCCGCGGTTTCTTCGTCGAAGGCCAGCGGTTGACTTACGACGGCAGTACCGGCGGTCAGCATCTCGTGATGCTTGGGTTCCAGGAATTGCTGCCCCACGCTGTCGCCAGGGTAATACCAGGTGCGGAGGGCTTGCACCGAGCCGGCCGGCGTTTCGTAATATGTGAACGTCGTATGGCCGCGCGGGGTGACACGTTGGATGGGCACGGCTATCACGGTATCGATAATGTGCGTCTGGTTGGCGTTGAAGATCTGCACGACGTGACGTTCGCTCTGTGAATCCAGGAGTTTGATCACATAGCGGCCGGGTTGTAGAGTGGCGTCGCCGATTTGGACGGTTTGGCTTACGGTTAGAATCGTACGCTTGTTCGATTCATCCGCCATTGAAGCCGTGAGTGAGAGGACTAACCCGCACATCACCGCAACCGCGGTGCGCGAATAGGTCTGTTTAAGCAAAGTCATAAAGGATCCCTTTCGTACCAATTAGAATGTCTATCCGCGGTCGTTCCCGCGATAGCTTAACGCTATTCACAAGAGCACGATGGGTGCCAATAGGCAGGCTTGAAGATACAGAGAACATTGAAGGTGTTCGTTCCCACACAAGTGCCGCGGATTTGACATGTGCCGCACATACAAATAAGTTAAAAGACATACCCGTTATGATCCAGTTGCGCCACGTGCCGGACGACCTGCATCGGAAGGTGAAGGCGCGCGCCGCAATGGAAGGTCTGTCGCTCTCCGGCTACCTCATCCGGGAAATACGGCAACTCGCCGAAACGCCAACGATGAGCGAGATGATGGCGAGGCTCGCGCACCTCACGCCCGCGCGCGTGAAGACTCCCCCGGCGGAAATGGTGCGGGCTTTACGGGACGGCCGTGAGCGTGATTGACAGCGTCGGGACGCGCGTACGCCACGTCTCTTCCGCGAGGACCAAAAGCTGTAAACAGCCTCACGGCCTACGACGCCGCGTACCTGGCACTCGCCGAAGCGCTGGATTCCCCTCTCATCACGCGCGATAGCCGAATGGCCTGCGCTCACGGCCAACACGCCAAGATCGAACTGGTTACGTAGCCCGGGCTCGCTTCGCGCGTCTGCTGAATTGGCTCCTACTCGTATCGCAGCGCGACCGTGGGGTCCACACTGGCCGCCCGTCGCGCCGCTCCGCGCCCAGCGCCAATCGAATTCCCATCTCACGCGTACGTGACGTGACCGCATAGGAGACTACGCCGTAAATCCCCATCGCCGCCAGCGCCAGGGCCAGTTTCCCGAAGAGCGCCAGCAGTGCCAGCGTGAACCGGCGCTCGGCCAGATACAGGCGCTCTCTTAAGCTGTCAAGGAGAGCTGGCGCGCCGTGATTCGCGGTATGATTGCACTTGCACTTCCGTCGATTCGCGTGTTTCCTTTTGGGCGCCTGGCTGTGCGGCGGCTTGTTTATGGACATGGTCGCCACCCAGAACTTCCGGTCGGTGGACCGGTTGCTGGCCAAGCCCTCGCCTGCCGCCGCGCAGGAACTGGACCAATTAGGGCCGGCCGACGCGCGTCTCCTGCTGCGCCACCAGGTCTCCGAACAAAACCGCTGGTATTTCGAAACATGGGGCATGATCGCGACCGCCATCGGCATGGCCCTCCTGCTGGTTCTGCTCTTCGGCAGTTCCGAAAAAAACTTCACCCTCCTGCTCGCCCTGATCATGCTCCTCATCGCCATCGTGCAGCGCTTCGCGCTAACGCCGCAGATCGTGTTCCTGGGGCGACTGATCGACTGGGTTCCCGCCGACCAGCCCTCGCCCGAGCGCTCGCGTTTCTGGATGCTGCATAACGCGTTTGTCGGCCTCGAGCTACTCAACTGGGCACTGGGCTTTATCCTGACCGCCAAATTGCTGTTTCGCAGCCGCCGCCGCACCGGGGATGAGGATGTCGAATTAGCCGATCGCGGGATCCGGGTCTAGCAGGCTGCGGAAAAAGGGGTGTTTGGACGGCTCCCTTACGGTCGCGGCTCGGTAAGCCGCTGCAAATAACAGGGCAACACTTCTGAGCCGCGCGCGTAAGCAAGCGGTTTTTGGCCTTTTTCCGCAGCCTTCTAAGTTCTAGCCTAGGGGTTACGCCAAATCCACGTGATCGATGAAGCCGATCACAGCCATGTCAATCGGCGACTGCATGCGGCCCACGCTGCTCATGGCGGCGTACCCGTCCATGGTCAGCAGCACCTTGTCGCCGACGCCCGCGCCGATGGCGTCCATCGCGATCACCGCGTCGCCGCGATTCGAGCCGTCCAGTTCCAGGGGCTGCACCAGCAGCAGATTGCGGCCCTCGTGGCTGGGGTGCTTCCGGGTGGCGACCATCTCACCGATGACACGGGCAATCAGCATAGCTCAGGACCTTTTCAAATGGATAGTGTCCACGATGCCCGTGATGGCAGCGTCGACCGGCACGTCCGCGGGCAGGAAGGCATAACTGGCTTCCCGGCTGCGCGTCCAGTAGACCAGTTCGCCCGCGCCCGCGCCCGTCCAGTCGGTGCACACCAGCCGCTTGCCCGTCGATTTGAGTTCAGGCGTCAGGGGTTGCACCAGGAGCAGCCGCTGGCCCTCCAGATGGCTGTCCTTTACGGTGGACCAGACGCACCCGACTACACGGCCCAGCAGCATGTCAATCCAGCCGCACGTCGTCGACGATGCCGACGATCGCGGTGTCTACGGGCAGATCCTTGCAACCGTCGGCCATGCGGGCCGAACTGCCGGAGACCACCAAAACGCGCTCCTTGAACCCAGCGCTGACGGTGTCCACGGCGACCAGATAACCGGCTTCGTCCTTGCCTTCGGGCGACACCGGTTTTACAATGATGAGCTTCTTGCCTTCCAGCCGGGGGTCTTTCCGTGTCGCGACCACGGTGCCCACTACGCGGGCCAAAATCATCGTGAACCTATCGGCCGGCTACTTTCCGGCCGCGGCATTTTGCGTCTTGCCGATCGGCAGGATGTCTTCCAGGCTCTGGTGCGGGCGCGCGATCACGTGTACGGCGATCAGTTCGCCCACGCGGCGTGCCGCGGCCGCTCCAGCATCGGTGGCCGCTTTCACCGCCGCAACATCGCCGCGCACCATGGCGGTAACGTAACCGGAGCCGATCTTCTCCCACCCGACCAGCGATACTTTGGCGGCCTTCACCATGGCGTCGCAAGCCTCGATCATGGCCACCAGTCCGCGTGTCTCGATCAATCCTAAAGCTTCACCCATCTAGAGTCTCCTTCAGTTCGGTTTTTGGAGGGCGGGCAATTCTGCCCGCAAGCCGGCTTTCAGCCGGCTCTGGCCGCCTAAAACCAAGCTAACCCACTATCTCAGTTTGCACCGCGCGCCCGCAGGGCTTCGTCCACCATGCCGATCAGTTCTTCGCGCGTCACGTAAAATCTTTCTCCAGCCGGCGCTTGCCGCGGTACCTGTTCAGCATACACCGGACAACCCGGCTCCATGGCGGCTCGCGCCTTCACCCCGTACCGCGTACGCGAATCGAACAGTTTCTCCACTTCCGCCTTGGGCAGCACGGTGGCACCGCCCAACAACTCCGCCACCAGCGAGATGCGCGCGAAATGCTCAACGGTTTCCATGCGGAAGAAAGCCTTGTACACATCCTCGCCGTAGGACACCGCGCCGTGATTCCCCATCATAATGGCATCGTACTTGGGGATGTAAGGGATCAACGGATCGGTGAGCGCCGGAGTACCCGGCAAACCATACTCGGCTAGCGGCACGCATCCCAGTCCGATGATCACCTCCGGCAACAGCGCGAGGTTCAGCGGGCGTCCGGCCGTGGCGAATCCCGTGGCTACCGGCGGATGCGCGTGCAACACGGAATGGATGTCGGGGCGCATCTCGTAAATCTTCATGTGCATGGCGACCTCGGACGTACATTCCTTCCGGCCGCTCAACTTCTTGCCCTGCATATCGACAATGATCAGGTCGTCCACGTGCATCATGCCTTTGCTGACGCCTGTGGGTGTGGCCAGGATGCGCTGGGCATCCAGACGCACCGTGATATTGCCGTCATTCGCGGCCACCCAACCCTTTTGGTAAACCAGCCGGCCGATATCGACAATATCCTGCCTGTATTCTTGCTCCGTCTTCGCCATTACGGGAAAAACGATTGTAGCAGACTACCCCCGTATTCGACGTGCCGCGGAAGCCGCCGCCGGCTCAATGGTTCTGTGGAATGGCCTGGCGAGCCGCCTGCTCGGCCTCGCGCTGCATCTGCATGGCGCGGCGGACACCGGCGAGATCGTGCTGCCGCAGGGATTGCACTAACATCTGCCAGGACTGCTGCCGCATCTCCATGTATTTCAGCAACCGCGAGACGACCCGTTGCGGCGGACCGGTCAGGCCTTTCAACCGCGCCAGGCGGTCATGTTCGGCCACCCAGCCGGGGAGCACGTTTTTTTCGATCAGGTCGGCCACCTGCGGGTCGCGCATGTGCTCCATTTGCGCGCGGCGCACGGTCGCGTTGTAGGTATCGACGGCGTTCTTTTCCACGGTTGTAAACAGAGCCATCTCAGCCTGGACATCCACCGGACGCGGCAATAGAACCGCGGCGCCGATGAACAAGGCGATGGCCGCCGCCGCCACCGCGGCATTCCGGATGTCGCGGCGCGGCGGGGGTTCGACGGTCAGCGGAACGCTCATCGCCAGTCCGCAAATGAACCCGGCCGCGAGCCCGCCCAAGTGTGCCGCCACATCCGTGCCGGCGCGAATAAAACCGAAGACGATGTTATAGCCGATGAAGATCAACGCGCTATTCTTAACCGGCGACAGCACTTCCGCAAGATCCGCATCGCGGTGAATCACCAGAAAGCCCAGCAGCGCACCGTACAATCCGAAGATGGCTCCCGAGGCTCCCGCGCTGACCACGTACGGGTTCCATGCCACGCTCACCAGCGAACCGGCCAGTCCCGATACCAGGTAGACGATCGTGAAACCGGTATTGCCCAGCAGGCGCTCCACAAACGGCCCGGCTTGCCAAAGCACAAACATATTGAAAGCCAGGTGGATGATCCCGATGTGCAGGAACATCGCCATACCCAAACGCCACCATTCGCCGTGCGCGATAGTCCGGGGGCCGTAATCCGCTCCCCAGTGAATCAGGTTATCGATGGTGGGATTGATTGGGCTGATGCCGCTAACGATCATGGCCAGAAAGATCGCTACGTTTATCCCCACCAGGATCTTGGCGACGAACAGATCGGGCGTGATGGTTTGCAGCCGTGCACGCAGTTCGTCCGCCGGGTCAACGTAAGGCGGGGATTGAGCTGCTGCGGCGGCGTCAGGCGGGATTTCGTCCGGAACATTCAGATCGTACACGAATTTGCCTTTGCGTTCCGGCCATTATACCTTTTCTGCGCGATTGTTCAGACGCGGCTGTATACTGAGTGCTTACCGGAGGCGGTAACTCGCGGGAGGGTTTATGACGCGCGCAAAACGTGGCTGGGTTCCGGTCGTGCTGGGCTTCGTCGCCGGGGCTATGGGGATAGCGCCGGTCTGTGCGCAGACCGCGAGCGAGGTGGTGCTGCATAACTTCGGGCGGTCGCAAGGCTCCCAGCCCTATGCCCCGGTGTTTCGCGACGCGGAGGGCAACCTTTACGGCACCGCTTACAACGGAGGCCCCAATTATGCCGGCACGATCTATAAGCTGGACACCGCCGGCAGCTTCAAAGTGCTGTACAACTTTACGGGGCTCACGGACGGGGGCCGTCCGCAAACGGGCGTGGTTCGGGATGCCGCGGGTAACTTATACGGCACAACGACGTTTGGCGGCGCAACGGGCTTTGGCGGCAACGGCGTGGTGTATAAGCTGGATACGTCAGGGCACCAAACGGTACTGCACAGTTTCAGCGGTGGGAGTAGTGTCCGCGCGTCGGGCGTCATCCTGGACTCGGCGGGGAACCTCTACGGGACCACCGAGGCCGGCGGCGGATCGGGCTGTGAATTCGGGTGCGGCGTTGTCTATAAAATCGACACGGCCGGCAACTACGCGGTGCTGCACAACTTCAACAATGGCACGAACGAAGGAGTCTCGCCTTACGCCGGAGTAGTTCGAGATAGCGCCGGCACCCTATACGGGACCACGTATTATGGCGGCGCCCACAACGACGGAGTAGTTTACAAGCTCGACGTGGCCGGTAATTACACGGAATTGCACAGTTTCGGCGGCAAGGGCGATGGGCAGTATCCTTACGCTGGCGTGACCCTGGATACGGCGGGCAATCTCTACGGCACCACCCAAGCGGGCGGCGCCGCCGGCCACGGCGTGGTCTACAAATTGGACTCCGCCGGAAGCGAGACCGTGCTTTACAGCTTCCTGGGAGGGGCGGATGGAGGGGACCCCGACGGCGGCGTGGTCCGGGATCCGGCCGGCAACCTCTACGGGACCACGCAGAGCTTTGGCGCGGCGAACTACGGCGTGGTCTTCGAAGTGGATGCCAGCGGCCACGAGACCGTGCTGCACACTTTCTCCGGACCTCCCGACGGGGCCGATTCCTGGGCGGGCTTGGTCCGCGACCCGGCGGGCAACCTTTTTGGCACAACCTTCGCGGGCGGCCCGCTGCTAGGCGGCACCGTTTTCAAGGTGGACACTTCGGGCGTTGAGACCGTGCTGCATGGCTTCCCGGCTGGAACATCGGGAGAGACCCCGGAGTCGGGATTGGCCGGCGACCCCGCCAGCCACCTATACGGGACCACTGTGAACGGCGGTACGGGGTTTCAGGGCGTCGTATATCGATTGGATCCCGGAGGCCAGTACCGCGTCCTTTACAACTTCACCTGGGGAGCCGACGGAGGGCAGCCGGTGGCCGGTGTGGCGCTGGATTCCGCCGGCAACCTCTACGGGACAGCCTTTTCCGGAGGCATCACAAGCGACTGCACGGATACATCCCTCCAAGACGGCTGCGGCGTGGTCTACAAGATCGACCCTGCGGGGAACGAGACGGTGCTGTATAGCTTCACCGGCCACGGAGATGGCGCGCGGCCCTACGCGGGCGTGGTCCGCGACGCCGCGGGTAACCTCTACGGCACGACTTACTTCGGCGGAACCGGTGTCTGCTTTACGGGCTATTTCGGCTGTGGCGTGGTGTATAAGATCGATGCGGCCGGCAATTACACGGTGCTGCATCGCTTCACTGGGCCCGACGGGGCACTGCCCTTCGCGGGCGTGATCCTGGATGCGCAGGGCAACCTATACGGGACTACCGAAAGCGGCGGCGCCGGTGGCTGGGGCGTGGCGTTTAAAATGGATACCGCTGGAAATTATACGGTATTGCATAGCTTCACGGGCGGAAGCGACGGCGGAGATCCGACTGGAGGCGTGATCCGCGATGCAGCCGGCAACCTGTACGGCACCACTTATGACGGCGGCATCACTTGCGGCCCATATCCGTACTATTACGGCGGCGGTGTAGTGTATAAGCTGGATGCGTCCGGACAGCAGACGGTTCTCTATACCTTCCCGTGCGGGGTAAATGGAAGCCAACCCGAAGCGGGAGTAGTTCGCGACCCGGCAGGCAACCTCTATGGGACTGCCGTCAGCGGCGGCACGGATGGCGGCGGCGTAGTCTACAAGGTGGATCCGTCGGGTCGGGAGACCGTGATTTACTCGTTCACTTGCCAAGCGGATGGGTGTCTCCCGGCTCCGCCCCTGTTGCTCGGCGCGGGCGGAAATCTTTTCGGCACCACTTACACAGGAGGAACCAAAGGTACCGGAGTAGTCTACGAGATCAAGTTTCAGTAATTGGAGGGCGGGCAATCCTGCCCGCAGCCGCCTTTCAGGCGGCCAAGCCGGCTGGAAGGCCGGCTGGGTTATCATGATTAAATGACAAGCGCCCCCGCCGTCGATCCCGTCATCGAACTGGAACGCGAATACCTGCTCCAGAACTACAGCCGGTATCCATTGGTAGCGCACAAGGGCAAGGGCTGCTACGTCTACGACGTCCACGGCACGCGCTACCTCGACTTCATCACGGGCATCGGAGTCAACGCCCTGGGCCACGCGCATCCCCGCATCGTAAACGTGATCCGCGAACAGGCGGCGCTCCTGATCCATTCGTCGAACCTTTACTACCACGAATATCAGGGACCGCTCGCCAAAAAACTGGCGGAAACCAGCGGCCTGCAGCGCACCTTCTTCACCAATAGCGGCACGGAGGCGATGGAAGGCGCGCTGAAGATGATCCGGTCGCACGGCAACCACAGCGGGAGCGGCAAGCAGGAAATCCTCTCTCTCGACAATTCGTTTCACGGCCGTACGCTAGGGGCGCTTTCGATCACCGGCCAGGCCAAATACCGCAAGGATTTCGAGCCCTTGCTGCAGGGCGCCCGCTTTGTGCCCGCGAACGATGTGGCGGCACTGGAAGCCGCTTTCAGCGAATCGACGGCCGGCATGGTGCTGGAAATGATCCAGGGAGAAGGCGGCATCTACCCGATTTCGTCCGCGTACGCGCGGAAAGCGCGCGAACTGGCCGACCGCTACAACGCACTGCTGGTCTTCGACGAGATCCAATGCGGCGTCGGCCGCACCGGCACATACTTCGCCTATCAGCGCAGTTCGCCGGTGGTGCTGCCGGACGTTATGGTGACGGCCAAACCGCTGGCCTGCGGCCTCCCCCTGGGCGCTATCGTGGCCAACGAGAAGGCCGCCGCAACCATCGCACCCGGCATGCACGGTTCCACATTCGGCGGCAGCGCGCTGGCCTGCCGCGTGGCGCTCGAATTCTTCGACATCCTGGACGGGCTGCTGCCCGATATCCAGAGGGTGGGCGGCTATCTGCACCTGATGTTGAACGAACTGGCGCGCAAGCACTCGTTCATCAAGGAAGTCCGCGGCTTCGGCCTTATGATCGGCGTGGAAATGGAGATCCCCGGGAAGCAGATGGTGCTGGATGCCATGGCCGACGGCCTGCTGATCAACTGCACGCACGACACCGTGCTGCGCCTGCTGCCGCCGTATATCGTCACCGAGCGGGAGGTGGATAGCGCCGTGAAAGTCCTGGGTAAGATCTTCGCCAAACAGAAAGGGCCCACGGCATGAGCCGGGTCTTGTTTGCGTTACTCGCGCTGGCCGGAGCCTGCCACGCGCAGTCCGGATGGGTCAGCCTGTTCGACGGCAAGACCATGGCGGGCTGGGACGACCCGCGCCAGAAAGTTCCGCCGGGGGATGCCTGGACCCTCGACGACGGCTGCCTGAAGGCCAACGCCGGCGCACATATCACCGAAGACTTGTTCACCAGGGATGTGTTCCACGATTTCGAACTGGAATGGGAGTGGAAGGTGGCGCCGGGCGCGAATAGTGGAGTGAAGTATCGCATCCAGGACCACGTATTTCTCGCCCAGCATGCGCCGGTGCATGGCTTCGAAAACCTGGTCAATTATTCGCTGACAAACCGGCCGGCCGAAAGGCCCGATCGGGGGCAGGATTACGTGGTGGGCTTCGAATACCAGATTCTCGACAATGCGCGCAATTCCGATGCGCGGGTCGGAACGAACCACCAGGCGGGCGCGCTCTACGACATCATGGGACCGTCTAAGGATGTCACCCGTCCGGTTGGCGAATTCAACCAGTCGCGGTTGGTGGTGAAAGGCAACCACGTAGAACACTGGCTGAACGGCGTAAAGGTAGTCGAGGCCGATCTCAATTCCGCGCTGGCGGCGGAACGCATTGCGCGGCGCTGGGGCGCGGGCACGCCGGTGACCGTCGATCTTACCAGGCAACCGCGCAAGGACTGCCCGATCTCGCTGCAAAACCACGGCGGGGATACCTGGTTCCGCAATATCAGGATCCGCCGGTTGGAATAGGCGATTGCGCGCGCGCCGCGGCAAGTGGTTCCTGATCCTGGCGACGGTGCTGGCCGGATGCCGCGCGCCTCATCCCGTGTCTCACGCGATGTCTACCGCGATTCTGGATTTGACTCCGCCCCCCGCCGATGCGCGCATTGCATACGGGGATGCGCCGCAACAGTTTGGCGATTTGCGGCTGCCGAAAGGCGGCGGTCCACACCCGGTGGCGATCGTGATCCACGGGGGCTACTGGCGCTCCGCGTACGGACTGGAGCATATCGGGCATCTATGTGCGGCTCTTACGCGCGCCGGCGTGGCCACCTGGAACCTGGAATACAGGCGCATCGGCGATCCCGGCGGCGGATGGCCGGGGACCGGCGAGGACGTCCTGCGCGGCGCGCAATATGTGACGGTGCTGGCGCGGCGATATCCGTTGGATGCGGCCCGGGTGGTCGCCATCGGGCATTCCGCGGGCGGACAACTGGCGCTGTGGCTCGCGGCGCAACATAAGATTCAGTTGCGCGGCGCGGTTTCGCTGGCGGGTCTGGCGGACTTGCATCGCGCCTGGGAGCTAGGCTTGAGCGGCGGCGCAGTGGGTGAACTGCTCGGCGGCACACCCCTCGAACAGCCGGCGCGATACCATGCGGCCTCCCCGATCGAACTCGTGCCACTGGGCGTGCCGGAGCGACTGCTGCACGGAGCTATGGACGATGTTGTGCCCATCGAGATGAGCCGCCGGTTTCAGTCCGCCGCGGCCGCGGCAGGCGACGACGTGCGCCTGATTGAGATACCGGACGCCGGGCATTTCGACCTGATCGATCCTCGCACGCGCGCATGGGCGCCGGTCGAGGCGGCGGTGCTGGAGTTGACGAAGTAACGGGTGTGATAGCCTATGGCGGTGGAATATTTCGACGTGCTGATCATGGGTGCGGGTCTGTCCGGCATCGGCGCCGCCCATCACCTGCAGAAGCATTGTCCGAACAAGAGTTTCGTGATCCTGGAGCAGCGCGAGCGCATCGGCGGGACCTGGGACCTGTTCCGTTATCCGGGCGTACGATCGGATTCGGATATGCTGACCATGGGCTATTCTTTCCGCCCGTGGACGGACCCCAAGGCTATTTCTCCTGGCGATGCCATCCGCGACTACATTACCGGCACCGCGCGCGACGCGGGCATCGACAGGAAGATCCGATTCCGTCACCGCATTCAACGGGCATCCTGGTGCTCGCGTGAGGCACAGTGGACGATCGAAGCCGTGCGCACCCTGCCCGACGGGCGCGAAGAGCCCGTGACGCTGACTTGCAACTTCCTGTTTTCGTGCGCAGGTTACTACCGCTATGCGGCGGGCTACATGCCGGAGTTTCCGGACATCGGGCGATTCCAGGGGCGCGTCGTTCACCCTCAAGCCTGGCCGAATGATCTGGATTACGCCGGAAAGCGGGTAGTGATTATCGGCAGCGGCGCGACCGCGGTCACCCTGTTGCCGGCCATGGCCAAGACAGCGAGCCACGTGACCATGCTGCAGCGGTCGCCAACTTACATTGTGTCGCTGCCGGAACAAGACAAGATTGCGAACTGGCTACGCCGCGTCCTGCCTGCGATGTGGGCTTACCGCCTCAGCCGCTGGAAGAACGTCGCGCTCATGATTTACATCTACCAATTGGCGCAGCTTCGCCCGAACTTCGTGAAGAAGGGCATCGTCAAGATGGCCAGCGAGGCGTTGGGCCCGGACTATGACGTCGCCACCCATTTCACTCCGAGCTATAACCCATGGCATCAGAGGCTGTGCGTGGTCCCGGACGGTGACATGTTCGCCGCCATCCGGGAGGGGCGCGCGAGCGTGGTGACCGATCACATCGCGAGTTTCACCGAAAAAGGCATCCGTTTGAAGTCGGGCAAGGAACTGGAGGCGGACATCGTAGTCACCGCGACAGGTCTGGTGCTGCAGGCCTTCGGCGGGGCCGAACTCTTAGTGGACGGGCGCAGCGTGGATGCCAGCCAGACGCTGGCCTACAAAGGGGTGATGATATCGGGCGTGCCGAACCTGGCTTCCATATTCGGTTACATCAATGCGTCGTGGACGCTGAAAGCCGATTTGATCTGCACCTATGTATGCCGGCTCTTGAATTACATGGACCGGAAGGGCATGCGCCAGGTTACTCCGGTGAGCCGGGGCGAGACGCCGGTAGCGCCTTTCGTCGAGAAGTTCACGCCGGGCTACATCGAACGCGCGCTGGCAAGTTGGCCGAAGCAGGGAGCCAAGGCGCCGTGGCGGGTGTATCAGAACTATATACGGGACACAATCAGCCTGAAGTGGAGTCCGATCAACGACGCCGCCCTGGAGTTCTCGCCTTCCTTGCCGGTGGGGCAGGCCTCCAGGCCTGCAGCGGGTCTCCAGACCCGCTGAAGCGGGGGGCGTTAGTCCGCCGGCATGAAACGTTAACCGCCGAATCCGCACTATACAGATATGACGGATGCGGCGCGGGTATAATCCCCAAGCATGACATCCGGCTTAAAGGAGCGAACCATGTCAACCAACAATCCAGTGCCTGGCGGATATGTGGGACCGGCTATTCCCTCGGTGCGCATCAGCCCGGCCAATGACGATGTCTCAAAATCCCTCGGTTTTCTCGCGGAACTTGCCGGCACGTGGCACGGCAAAGGCTTCAACCTGATCGCACGTCCGGACGGATTGGGCGGCCAGCCCTTGTTTCTGGAGCTCAATCAGACCAGCGAAACCTTGCGCATTACCGAAATCGGTTCGGATATCCCCAATCGCGGCGACGCCGTGGCCGACATCGACTTATTCGGCCTGACCTATCTCCAGAAGATCAGCGACTCGGTCACTGGCGGAGCGCTGCATATCGAGCCCGGTATCTGGGTCCGGCTGCCGGACGATCCGTCCGCGCCGAATCAGGAGAATGTGGCGCGCATGGCCACCATCCCGCACGGCAACGCGCTGCTGGCGCAAGGCACGGCCATCAAAGTCACTCCGGCCGGCGGCACGTTTTCGATCGCTTCCGTCAACACCGCGCCCTTCAAGATCGGCACGCCCATGCCGGCCGGGGGAACGGTCAGCGGATTCCCGGAATTCAACCTGGGGGTTCCGGAATCCGCGGCGAACCCGAGAACGCCATTTGGGAATACGCCCGCGATCCCGCTGCCGGCCGCCATCGACGGCGTGCCGATGCAGACGGTCATCAACGATCCCACGCGTCTTCTGCAAGCCGCCATCCATGGCCAGAATATTAAAGAGATGATCGTGATCGAGATCGCCACCGTTGCGAATCCGACCGGGACCAAACCCGTCTCAGGGGGTGGCGGCGGCATCGAGAACATTCCTTTTCTGCAAGTCAATGCGGATGCGGCCGTAGTATTCGCGACCTTCTGGATTGAGAAGATCGCGCATCCGTTCCACGACTTCATGCAGCTCCAGTATGTACAGACTGTCATACTGAACTTCCCCATCATCAAGCCGCCGGCGCCTCCCGTGCCGTTCAGTTGGCCGCATGTCTCGGTGGCCACGCTGCGCAAGACCTTTGGCGGCCAATAAGGCCAATAATATGTGGGGCCGGCCCGCTGCCTGGGCAGTGTGCCGTTGCGAGGAGCGGGAGCATCCAATGAGGAAAAAACTCGTAAGCGCGCGTACCCAAGCCGGCTGGATAGCCGCCATGGTGATTGCATGCCCCGCGATGTTGGCGGCACAACAGGTCGCCATAGGCAGCTATCCGTCCCCCGTTGCCGGCGCCCAGCCGGTCAGTATTACGGCTGGGCCGGATGGCGCGCTCTGGTTTACCGAGGAACCGGACGACACCACGAGCCGCGGTGGAATCGGGCGCATGACGCCCGCCGGCGTGTTCACCGAGTACCGCCTGGCATACCCGGAGAACGAGACGGGAAGTATCGTTGCGGGGCCTGACAGCGCGCTCTGGTTCACGGAGTATGGAGCCAACCAGATCGGGCGCATCTCCACCGCCGGTCACGTGAGCGCCTACCCTGTACCCACGGCCAACAGCGGACCCAGCGGCCTCACCATGGGGCCCGACGGTGCGCTGTGGTTTACCGAAGGCAACGCCAACCAGATCGGCCGTATCACCACGGCTGGGCACGTCACGGAATATCCCGTGCCCACAGCCGCCAGTGGACCTGGTGGAATCGCCGCCGGGCCGGACCACGCCCTTTGGTTTACGGAATTCGATGCCAACCAGATCGGGCGCATCTCCACCGCCGGGCACGTGACCGAGTTTCCCGTGCCGACGGCCGGCAGCCAGCCCAGCGCGATCGCGGCTGGGCCGGACCACGCGCTGTGGTTCACCGAATTCAACGGCAACCAGATCGGGCGCATGTCGACGGCAGGAGTCGTCATCGAGTATCCCGTACCCACGCCATTTTGCGAGCTTGCCGATATCACCACGGGGCCAGGCGCCCTGTGGTTCACGGAGCTCAATGGGGCCAAGATCGGACGCATCACTACGGCCGGAGTCATCACGGAATATCCCGTTCCGGCGCCCATTATTGCCGCTCCGGGAGGAATCGCATCGGGCCCGGACGGCTCCATGTGGTTCACTGAACAAGGTCCCGCGATTGGCATCGGCCAGGTTGTCTTTGAGACGGCCAGCCTGAGTGCCAGCCCGGATAGCGCCGCGTACCAGGCGGACCTCAGCTTTACCGGCGGCGCGTTCGCTCCCGGCGAGAAGGTCCAAATCTATAGCGACGGCATCGGTTCCGCGGTATTGGCCACTGCCACCGCGGATAGCGGCGGCGCGATTGCCGCCACGGCTTCGGTGCCGCAGGCGCCTTACGGACCGCGGCTGTTCCTGGCGGTCGGCGAGAGCAGTGGAAAGGTCGCCGCAGCCAATTTCACTACCCTGTCGAAGCTGGTTCTGACTCCCGACTCCGGCCCGGTGGGCGCCACGGTAACCGTGCAGGGCTACGGTTTCGGTTCGTTCGATAATGTGATGCTCACCTGGAACAACCCGCGTACCTTCTTAGGCAGGGTGAACGCCGACGTGAATGGCAACTTCAGCGGATTCACGTTTTCGGTTCCGGCCGCGCCAACCGGCCGCAACGCGGTCCTGGGGACGGACTTCGTGCCCGGAGCCAATGCCCCCTTCACGGTGCAGTGAGAAAGACGATGCGCAACCCATACGGCATTTCCGCATTGGCCGCCTTGATTGCCGCTCCGCTGGCAGGCCAGGTCAGCGTGCTGACCCAACACAATGACGTTGCGCGCACCGGCGCGAATCTGCAGGAGACCACCCTCAACGTCTCCAACGTCAACAAACAGAGCTTTGGAAAACTGGCTTTCCGGACGGTGGACGGTAATGTCTATGCGCAGTTGCTACTGGTCTCGCAGGCCAGAATTTCAGGCCGCGCCGCGCCGGCCAATGCGGTGATCGTGGCCACCGAGAACAACACGGTTTACGCATTCGACGCGGAGGATACCAACCAGGCATCCACCACGGCAAAGCTCTGGCAGACTCCTGCCGGAGCGCTGGGTACGCCCATCGCCAGTAGCAAGCTCTATGCCGATCTCGGCGAGCCTACTTGCTCGGATATCACCACGCAGATCGGGATAACCGGCACGCCGGCCATTCAGATTACGAGCCCGGCGCCGCCCCAGACCGGCGTCGTATTCATCGCCGCCAAATCGTTCGCTGGCGGGCAATACGCATATAAACTTTTTGCCCTGAATCTGGCCGATGGAACCATGCTGGGCAAGATCCCCATTGCAGGGGTAGTGAAAGGCGTGGGCCACGGTTCCACGGGCTCCGGCGCAAACCAGAGTATCCGCTTCAACCCGATGCTCCAGTTGAACCGGCCGGCCCTGCTCCTGAATGGCAACACCCTCTATGTGCTGTTCGGCGGGCATTGCGATGCGGGCGCATACCACGGCTGGATATTCGCTTACAATGTGTCGAATCCAAAGGCGCTAAAGCCGATCGACGTTCTTTGTATCACTCCCAATGGAACGGGACCTAAGGACGGGCGCGGGGGAATCTGGATGTCCGGCCAGGGCCCTGCGATGGACACGGCGGGGAACGTTTTCTTCGTCACCGGCGATGGCAGCAACAACGCCGCCACGGACCTTGCCGACAGCGTCGTAAGAGTGACTCTGAGCGCCGCCCACAAGCTTCAAGTCACGGATTGGTTTGCACCTAAGAACCTGCAACAACTCGAAGATAACGACGTCGACTTTGGATCGTCCGGTGCGGTGCTCGTGCCCAACAGCCACCTGCTGATAGCAGGCAGTAAGAGCGGGATTCTATTCCTGATCGATCGGGACCAGATGGGAAAGGGAGCCGCGCCGGCGCTCGCGTCTTTCCAGGTAACCAATAACCCCGATCTGCGGCCCGTTCCGCCGCTCTATTACAACATTCATGGAACGCCCGCGATCTGGGCGCGCGCCAACGATATGTTCGTCTATGTAAGTGGGGAGGAAGACCATGTGAAGCAGTTCCGGCTGATCCCGGATGCGGGCGGCGCGGGTTGGAAGTTTGACTCCGAGACTCCATTCAAGACGAGTCAAGAATCCGCGCCGTACCCGAATTATCCCACCGGATTGTTCGGCCAACCCAACCGGGAAGGGATTTGGATGCCGGGCGGGTTCCTTTCTATTTCGGCCAGCGGGACGATGGATGGAACCGGTATCCTCTGGGTCAACATGCCTCTGCAGGCGAATGCGAATCACTTCGTAGTGCGCGGCGTTCTGCGCGCGTTCGACGCCTCCGATATCTCGAAAGGCGAGCTTTGGGACAGTGAGGGCACCGGGAACGCCAATGATAGCCTGGGCCAATTCGCTAAGTTCAATCCACCCATCGTCGCTAATGGCAAGGTTTACGTGGCCGCGTTCCAGCAAGAGACGATCCTGGCGAACGGCGTCCATGTGAACGCGCAGGGACAAGGAGTGGATCAGCCGGCGTTAGTGATATATGGCCTGCGATAATCAACCCATGCGAGCGAACTGGCTTTCGATAGGGACATACTTAGCCGGATCCTTGATTCTGGCGGGATGCGGGCCCAAGCCATCCGCTCCCGAGCAATCCCCTGTCGCCGCGGGAACAGTTGACTGGAGCCAGAACGGATGGTCCGGCGACGAGCGCGCCGAATATCACCATCTCGCCGAGGGCAGCGAACTCATGCCTTACGCACTGCTCGCGAACGTAGTGAGCGTGAAGACCGGCAAGCCGTTCCTCGAAAACATGGAGCGTTTCGGATTCCTGCCTGACGCAGCCGGCGCGCAAAATCCGCGCGGGTTGCCTATCGGACTCACTACGGTACACTCGCGCGACAAGAACCACATCGGCCTTGAGATGGTCGGCTTTAATTGCGCGGCGTGCCATGTGGGCGAGGTGAGTTACCAGGGAAAGTGGCTGCGGATCGACGGTGCGCCGTCGCTCGTTGACCTGCAAAGCTATCAGGTGGAATTCAAAGACTCCCTGGATGCCACGCTGCGCGATCCCGCGAAGGCCGTCGCGCTGGCCGTGGCCATGGCCCGAACTCAGCGCGCGGGCGACGGCCAGCCACCCGCGGATGTTTCCAGCTATGCCTCCGATCCGGCCGCGAAAACCGCCGGCGAAGTGGCCGCCGCTTCCACCGCGGATAAGAACTTCCACAGCGTATCGTCGCGCAAGGCGGACTCCGCGGACGGCCGCACTCCAGGCGGAGAGTCCCTGGCGGCGAGTTGGCATAATGCGCTCGCGCTGGCGAAGGCGCGGCTCGCCTATCTCAAGAACGGCAAGCTGCTGTTAGATGGCACGGAACCCGGACCCGGGCGCATCGACGCCTTTGGCGCGGCCCGTAATCTGCTGTTTCCGAAAGACCACATACGCATGCAGTCTCCGGTCAGCTTTCCGTTCATCTGGGACGTTCCAGATACTACCGGGCAGCGATCCGCGGCGGACGCAGTCTGGATTCACTACGACGGCAACACCAACTCGATCCTGGAACGTAACATCGGACAAGCGCTGGGAATGGGCGCCGTATTCGATCCGAATACTTACGAATCCACGCTGCGGATCGCCAACCTGCACCGGCTCGAAGTGCTGACTCACAAGCTTACGCCGCCGAGATGGCCGGCCGATATGTTGGGCGCCATCGACCGGGCGAAGGCTGCGGCCGGCGCCAAAATATTCAACGATACCTGCCGCGACTGCCATCAGAACCGGCTCTACGCGTTGACCGAAGTTGGCACCGATCCACAGCGCGCCAACAGCTTCGGCCAGCCCGTAGCCGGCGGTATGCCCTTCCCTGCCGCGATCAAGCCCATCCTCGACAATCTGAAGGCGCGCGCTTTCCTGGACGACGGAGTCTCCCCGGCCGATCAGGCTGCGATGGATGCAAACCCCGTGATCTGGCGCGCCACGGGCCAGTATCTCGCGCGGCCCTTGACGGGCGTTTGGGCCACCGCGCCGTATTTGCACAATGGGTCGGTGCCCACGCTGTGGCATCTGCTGCACCCAGGTCAGCGGCCCGCGACGTTCATCGTAGGAAACCGGGAATACGATCCCGTGAAGGTAGGTTATTCGACCGGCGGCAGCGGTTGGACCTTCGACACCTCGCAACCGGGCAACAGTAACATCGGACATGCGGGCGACAGGTACGGCACCAATCTGACCGAAGACCAGAAGAACGCGCTGATTGAATACTTGAAGACTCTCTGAAGATACGGAGAAATCAACTGACCACGCGCGAGCGGAACGTGCGGGCGCCGAAGCCGAAGCAAAGGGCCAGGGTGCAGGCTAGCGCCAGCAGCACGTAGGGCATCGGCAAAGTGGGCATGGTATGGCCGTGCATGGGCGGCACCATGGCATAGCGCAGGCCTTCGGCGGCGTATGTAAGCGGGTTGAATAAAGTGATCACCTGGAACCAGCGGATGCTGCTCAGCGCGCTCCAGGGGTAGTAAGTGCAGCCCGTAAATAACAGCGGCGTCAGGATCACGGAAAACATCAGGCTGATTTGTTCCGGCTTCACCACCGTGCCGATCACCAGCCCGATACCGGATCCGGCGAACGCCGCCAGCACGATCATGCCGATCAGGATGCCGATGCGGTCGCCGCGCACCGCATAGCGGCTGCCCAGAACCCACCACGCCGCCGGAAAAATTACGGCGCCGGCTACCATGCCGCGCATCGCGGCGAAGAGCACCTTCTCGGCGGCGACCAGCCAAACCGGCATGGGGGCCAGTAGGCGGTCGTCGATCTCGCGCGCGAACCCCAGGTCCAACACCAGCGGCAGGGTAATACCCTGGATGGCGGCCATCAGTTCGGTCAGTCCCACGATTCCCGGCAGCAGCAACGCCGCGTAGTTGCCGGCCGCCAGCCCGATGCTGGGCAGAATCTTGCAGAAGATCAGGAGAAAGAACATCGGCTGGATCAAAGCCTGCACCAGAAATTGAGGCAACTCCCGGCGGGTAACCACCAGGTCGCGGCGCAGGGTCGCGCCGAAGGCGTTGGCGGCCAGCCATAAGCGATTGGTGTGGCGTGCGGGCGTCATTAGCGCAGGTGTCTCCCCGTCAAATAGATGAATACGTCTTCCAGGCTAGGTTGCTTGACGTGCAGATCGCGCACCTGCGCGCCGGCCATCAGCACGGCTTGCGTGGCCGGCCCGACCAGTGCAGGCGCTTTCTCGGCATAGAGGCGATACGTGACCACCCCCATTTCTTCGTCGGGCCCGGGCGGAGCGCCGGCGTCCAGTTCGTCGACCTTCGTGACCCCCGCGATACCGCGCAGCCCTTCCAGCACCCGGCCGCCGGCCTCCGGAGCGGGCAGGCTGACGCGCACTTCGACGGCGTTGCCGCCCGGAATCAGTTTCTTCAGCTCGGCGGATGTGTCGTTCACCAGGATGCGGCCTTTGTCCATGATGGCGATGCGGCCGCAAAGCTGGTCGGCCTCGTTCATATCGTGCGTGGTCAGCAGGATGGTGAGGCCCTGCGCGTTGAGCGCGCGGATGCGGTCCCAGAGGAAGAGGCGCGACTGCGGGTCCAGGTTGTTGGTTGGCTCGTCGAGAAACAGCACATCCGGCGCGTGCATGAGCGCGCGCGCGATCATCAGCCGCTGCGACATGCCGCCCGAATAGCGGGCCACGCGGTCGTCCTTGCGGTCGCCCAACCCCAGTTCATCGAGGAGTGCGTCGGCGCGCTGCTCGCGCTCGCGGTACGGTACGCCGTGATAGGCGGCGTGGAAGGTCAGGATTTCGCGCACGCGCAGGCTGCGGTCAAGATTGCTTTGCTGGGGGACCACCGCGATGCGCTGCTTGATCCCGATGGGGTCGCGCGCCACGTCGAGTCCCATAATTGCGGCCGATCCGGACGTCGGCAGAACGCTGGTAATGAGCACGCCGATGGTGGTCGTTTTGCCGGCGCCATTAGGCCCCAGCAGGCCGAAGATCTCGCCGGGGCGCACGCTGAAAGTAACGCCATCGACGGCGTTTACATTGGCTTTCTCGTAGCGTTTCACCAGATCGCGGACTTCTATGGCCGCGGGGTCGTTGGACATGGGTTCTACGATTGTAGCGAAAAGGCCGGGATCGCGCTTCAAGCGGACGCCTAATGCAAGCCGGCGACGGGCGTGTTAGTATGAAAGAGTTCACGTCATCGCGGGGACGTAGTTCAGTTGGTTAGAACGCCGGCCTGTCACGTCGGAGGTCGCGGGTTCGAGCCCCGTCGTCCCCGCCATTCCTTTCAATCACTTCAGATGGGCGCTTCCGCTACATTTCCGCCACTGCTACAGTAACTGCTACAACAAAAGGCAATGCTTACGCCGCGCGAGAGGAACGTGGAGGAGCATCAGGCTACACGCAGCTTGGCGTAGGGCCGCGATCGGGGTTTGGCCTTAACGGTGATCTCAACGTCGCGGCCCAACAAAAGAAGGAAGCGCACCAGACGTTCGATTGAGAACCCCGACAGCCTTCCCTGCCTCATCGCCGAGACCTTGGGCTGATCGATCCCAAGGATCGCGGCCGCCTGGCCCTGCGTGAGCCGTCTCCGCTGGATCTCTGCGATGATCTTTGCAGCCAATTCCGCCTTCGCCAACAGATCGTCAGCGTGCGGCAAATTCAGATCCGCAAAGACGTTCCCCGAACTTGGCGTAAATTCTCGCGTAGACATCTTCCCTCTCCTCACTTCCCCGCCAGCTTGCGCGCAAGCTGAAGCCGCTGCCGGATCAGATCCAGTTCCCGTTGTGGGGTCGCGCTTCCGGATGTTGCCTTCTTTTGGAAGGCATGCAGAACGTAGACTGCTTCTCCAATTCTTGCAACATACACCGTGCGATACGTGCCGCTCGGATCGTCGGCACGCACTTGCCAGACCGTGTCCGTGAAACCGTGCAACATCTTCGCGCTCTCATGCGTCTGGCCGATGCTGTCGGAAACTGTAGCACGTACCGTTTTCAATCAGCGCCACCCAAGCGCGCTGCCGTTCATCTGCATCCAGCTTAGGGCGGGATTGGGTTGGCCGCCCTTTCCCCACGTCCAATACATGCCGACATAGGCGTAATTCTCGGTTTGCCCGGCGATGGAGTGCCCATACGCGAACAGGAACTGCTCCCCGTCGTGATGCTTGAAATGGTAATAGCCGCCCAGGTCGATCATGGTCGAGGCTTCCGTCTGCGCCGCCGCGTAGCCCTCCCGCGCGTGCGCGAAAACCTCGACTCCTAACTCCAGCCTCTCGCTGAGAGTTCGTTTCACCAGCCATCCCGTGTACGGAAAGTTGCGGTAGCCGGTTTGTGGAACGATCTGATAACCGGCCCCGCCGTCGAAGGTCCAGTGGCCCACATTCTTTTGTAGCCAGACCGGGACCTTGTACCAGACTTTGCCTACACCGAGACCTTTCGCGTAATTTCCGGTCGGGATTTCAAACATGGTGAAGGTGCCCAACTGCGGAACGTATTTCGATTCCTTGATAAAAGCGATCTTGGCGCCCAGTTCCATGTCGGTCAGGCCGAACGCCGTGGGCCCGATTCCACCGGGAAGATATATGGGATTATTTGAGGGCGCGACCACCCCGAAAGGCAGAATGGCGTGCAGTTGAACGCGTGGAATGGCGCCCCAGTTGAACTCCAGGGCGGGGCCGGTCGAGTCGATCTCCGCCGTCGTGCCGTCCACGCCGCCAAAGATGTAGAACTCGTAATGGTGCAGGTCTACGGGCACCGGGTCGTCCGTCTGAAATGGCGGGCCCTGCGCCCATAGCCCAGGAGCCGCGGACAAAAGAACGACGCACAAAGCTATCTTTCCCATCGATCCTCGTATCGCACGCTGCATTCCATCCACCATGTTGCCGCTACGAAATACGGGTGGCGGAGAAGATCATCTCCGGGGAATCGTCCGTGAAGGGCGACCCGTCGAATGCGCCGTACAGTGCCGAAACCTCGAAGCCGGCGCGTGCCAGCAGGTGCTCCAACTCAAACCGGAAGAAATAGCGCAAGGGGAACGACTGGACTATGCGGCGGCCGTCCAGATAGTAAATCAACTCGATGTCATGGCACTGCTCGGCGCGGCGCTTTCGCACCACGCGGAATGTCCGGCGCAGACGGCGGCCATCTGGAAGACGCATTTCGGGGGTGTCTTCGATCTCCGCGGCACTGATTTCGGCCGCCAGCGCAGCCAGGTTGGGGTTAAAAACGTCAAACACGAGCCCGCCTCCGGGTTCCAGGTGCTCGCGGACGCATGCGAGGAAGCTCAGTTGCTCGGCGACCGTCGTAAGGTGCTGGATGGGCCTGAACGGCGCGATCGCCAGCTTGAAGGTCCGCGAGAGATGGAATCGCGTCATATCGGCTTCCACCAGAGTCACCCGCTGGCGCGTGTCGTCGCCCAACGCCTCCGCCTTCGCGCGGCATCGCGCGAGCATATTCTTCGATTGGTCCAATCCCGTAACGAAACTCCCCGCCTGGGCCGCCGGTATCAGTATCCGCCCGGTGCCGCAGCCGAGTTCGAGCGCCTCGCCCGCTTGCCGGCAGAGATTCACGTAGAAGTCTACATCGCGGCGTGACTTGTACAACGGCACGCTGTCGTACAACTCGGCGAGTTCCGGATAGGCATTGTAGCCGGAGTCTGATGCCATACTTCATTATCGAGGATCGAGCCCACGCGATCAGACCGGCCGCGGGACCGCTTACTCGTGGTGCAGCGCAGTCACCGGGTCTGCCTGGATAGACGGAATCGGGCGGGTCTTTTCTTTTCGAAAAGTTGTATGATCCGGAACTAACGAACCTTAAACTCTCTTAAAGGAGAACGAAATGAAATGGCCCGGTTTTGGTTTGCGCCTCCGTGGCCCTGCTGGCTGCGTCCCGGTAGCCGCCGAACGGGACGAGGTGGCGGCGCGCGAGGTGCTCGCGCTGGAACGTAAAGCCCTGGATGGCTGGCAGGCCGGGAATCCGGACCCGGCACTGGCGGTCTCGGACCCGGAATCACCGACTTCCATGTCTTCACGGATAAGCTAGCTACGAGATGGCCGACCCGAAAGTGCAGACAACCGGCGATGCCGCGATCCTGACCTATCTCCTGGTAAGCCACGCCGGCGCCGCCACCACCCGCTGGAACGCGACCCAGGTGTACCAACGGAAGAGAGACGGTTGGCGCGTCATCCATTCGCATTGGTCTGTCACTGCGGAGCCGTAGCCCGCCCTGCCCGGCGCCGCCTACTTCTTCGGTTCCAGCTTCAGGTTCACCACGGGCTGCTTGCGCGAATCGAACGAGCTGAGGGTCCGCGACTTGCTCGCAGCTCCGTCGAAATCGGCCCTCAGATCGTAGTCCACATCCGTGCTCAACCCGTGAAAATAGTAAGTGCCGTTATCCCGCGTAATGAACGAGCGGATCTGCAGGGTCTTGGTGTTCTTCAATTGCACCACCGCCCCGTTCACCGCCGTGCCTTGCGCGTCGCTTACCACCCCCTGGACCGTGCGGATGTTGGCGTTCTCATTCTTCTTTTCCGCCCGCGCCGCGGCGGCCGTGAGCAGCCATGCACAAACCACCGCCGCGAGCCAGCGCGTGGCGAAATGCGCCCGATTTCGCGGCATCGCGTTATTTCCAATCTTCTTCAGATTCTTCCTCTTCCGCATCCTCGACGAAGTCTTCGTCTTCGTCCTCCTCCAACTCCTCGGCGGATTCCAGTTCGAGAGGGTCGGTCCCGATTACCTTCAGGTCCGCTCCACACTCGTCGCAACTGATGGAGTCGCCTTCGTCTACGTCTTCTTCATCGACATCAATGGCCCCGTCGCATACCGGGCATGTAACCATAGCTAGAAATCCTCCCGAACACCCTACAATACATTTAGCGAAAGTCAGCCACGCTTGCAACTGTATTGTACAGCGTTTAGCCGGTCAGCGAGCCGCCTGCTTCGCCAACCGGCGGCGCGTGGTGGCGGGCACGATTCCCTTCATCCGCATGTACAGAAAAAGCTGCGCCCTGTGCGTGAGTTCGTGCTCCTTAACAAACTGTAGCATTTCCAGCCGCGTGACCCGCGCGCCATCCACCCGGGTGATTATACCCGCATAGAATTCGGCCGGCCGGGCCGCCAGTTCCGCCACCCGCCCTTCCACGGACGCGCGCAATTCCCGCGCCAGGTCGGCCGCCCCGGCGCCCTCGGGCAGCACCGCGAAACGGGCCATCTTCTCCCGGAACTGGGGGCCTCCCAGTTGTTCGTCGCCTTCGAGCAGCAGCCCCGTCAGGCCATGCCCGGCGATCAGAATATGACGCGCAATTTCCCCAAACGTCATCAAGTCCGCCGAGGGTTTGAAGTCGAATTCGCCGGCCGGAAAATCTTCCACGGCCGCGGCCGTATCGGCCCGTATCGCCTTCCAGGAATCCAGAACTTGTTCCAGTCTCACCATACGCTTCCATTGTACTCACGCGTGGCGATTCCGCGAACGGCACGGCCGCCGCTTGTACAGTTCTGCACAGCTCCGCGCGCGGCGGCGCGCGCCACGCTAGAATCGACGCATGCTCGAAAAAGTGGATCTGACCCGCGCCATTCCCAAGGAACAATACAAAACGCGCATGCCGGTTCTGCAGGCCAGCCTCTACGATCTGCAGCTTCGCACCTCGGAAGCGGGCGTGCCCAGCGTGATCGTCTTCGAAGGCTGGGAAGCCGCCGGCAAAGGTACCTGCATCAACGTGCTCACCAGCCGCCTGGAGCCGCGCGCCTTCCGGCTGCACGTAATCCAGGAGCCGCGCACGCACGAGCTCCACATGCCCTGGCTTTATCGCTTCTGGCACCACATCCCAAATTACGGCCAGATGTCCATCTTCGACCGCAGTTGGTATCGCCGCGTGCTGGACGAGCGCGTGGAGAAGATCACGCCCAAAAGCGAGTGGCAGAAGGCTTATCGCGATATTTCCGACTTCGAACGCACCCTGGCCGACGATGGATACACCATCGTGAAGCTGTTCTTCCACATCAGCAAAAAGGAGCAGAAGCAGCGTTTCGAGAAGCTGGAGAGCCACCCGCTGACCCGCTGGCAGGTGCAGCAGGCCGACTGGGACCGCCATCGCGCATACGGCAAATACCTGGTAGCCGTGGAAGAGATGCTGGAGCGCACCGAATCCGAATGGGGACCCTGGACCATCGTAGAGGCCACCGACCGCTACTGGACGCGTATCGCGGTGTTCGAGACCATCATCCGGGCATTGGCGGCGGCCGCCGAAAAGCGCGCCCCGCGGAAGGCATAGACCATGCTGGAAACTCTGGATCTGGGCAAACATCTTACGAAGGCCGAGTACGAGCGCGACCTGCTGCGCTACCAGGTGCAGTTGCGCGAGCTGGCCTGGCAGCTCTACCGCCGCAAGCGTTCCCTGGTAGCGGTATTCGAAGGACGCGACGCGGCGGGCAAGGGCGGCACCATCCGCCGCCTCACCGAGAAGCTGGACCCGCGCGGGTATGAAGTCTTTCCCATCGCCGCGCCCGAAGGCGAGGACAAGAGCCATCATTACCTGTGGCGTTTCTGGCGGCGGCTGCTGCCACCCGACGAAAAACAGATCCTGGTCTTCGACCGGAGCTGGTACGGCCGCGTGCTGGTGGAGCGCGTGGAGGGATTCTGCACCGAAGATGCCTGGAAGCGCGCCTACCGCGAGATCAACGATTTCGAGCGGCAGTTGGTGGACGCCGGCGCCGTGGTGGTGAAGTTCTGGCTGCAAATCAGTCCCGAGGAGCAGTTAAAACGCTTCGAGAAACGGCAGGATACGCCGTACAAGCGCTGGAAGCTGACGCCGGAGGATTGGCGCAACCGCGAGAAATGGGGACGCTACGATGGAGCCGTGGAAGATATGCTGCTGCGCACCAGCACGCTGACCGCGCCCTGGACCGTGGTGGAATCGAACTTCAAATGGTTCGGGAGGGTCAAGTGCCTGAAGACCATCGTGGAGGCCGTAAGCCAGACGCTGGACTATAAGCCGGCCGATCCGGTGGTCATTGGGAAAAAGGCGCGCAAAAAAACCTAAGCCCGCCGTGGCGCACGCTTCAGCGTGCCGGCGGGACTTTCAAGTCCCGCGCCCTACCAATTAGTAATCGACCCGTCCGGACGGAAGTAAGTCTGCGCGCGGTTGGTGATCCGTTCGGTAACTTCCGCAATCTGCCGCAGCCGCTTGAAATCCACCTCCACACCCAGCCCGGGCCTGTCGTTCGGGTACAGCTTGCCATTCTTGAAATCCAGACACACGGGTAAGTGCGGCAAAGTGCGGCCCTGGAAGTTATACTCCATTAATACGGGGCCCGGGTAAGTGCCCAGCGAATTCACCAGCGCCGCCGTAGCGATGGGTCCAGTGAAGTGCGGGACGATCCCCACGAAGTGCGTCTCGCAAATCGCCGCAATTTTCATCATTTCCGTGATGCCGCCGACATTGGGTAGCGTGGCGCGCACGTAGTCGATGTCGTGGTTCTCCACCAGCCGGTTGAAGTCCCAGCGATTGCCCCACTCCTCACCCGCCGCGATGGGAACTTTGGTCATCCGCCGCAGGATCGGGAGATCCTCCTGGAAAGCTTCGGTGCGCACCGGGTCCTCGACGAAAAAGGGCGCCAGCGGCTCGATGAGGTTCGCTCCGCGCACGGCGTCGGAAAGATCGAAGCGCTGGTGGAAGTCGACGCACCAGTCGCCGTTCTTGCCCACGCCTTCGCGCGCTTCGGCGCAATCCTCGTAGAGCTGCGTGACGCGTTCCCGGATATTGAATGTGGTGTTGGCGGGCGCGTCGGCTGCGCCCATGCGAAAGGCCCGGTAGCCGGCGGCGATGGTCAGTTGCGCGCGCTCCTTGATGCGCATGCCGGCCTCGATGCCGGGGATGATGCCCGCCGTGTTGTAGCACTCGCAATAGTTGCGCACCATGCCGCCCAGCAGCGCGTGTACCGGCAGGCCCAGCGCTTTGCCCCGGATATCCCACAGGGCCAGGTCGAGCGCGCCCAGGGCGTGTTCTTTCTCGCGTCCCGGCGGATAGAAGAAGGCGCGAGACATATCCTGCCAGAGGCGCTCGATGTACTGCGGGTCTTCGCCGATCAGGCGGCCCGCGCATTGTTCGAGCATCTCCTTGGAACCGCCTTCGCCGATACCCGTGATGCCGGCATCGGTTTCGACGGCCACCACCAGGTCGCTTTGATTAAAAAGCGGATTCGGATTGGGCGGCTCGTAGACCCGCACGCGGATGATTTTGTTTTTGGGTACTGCGGCAAACCCGGGCGGCGGATGGACGGCGGCGACGGCCGATGCCGCCGCGAGCGAACGAAAAAAGGTTCGGCGGTGCACGAGGGTTACTCTATCATGCGGCTTCGCGGCCCGATGCGCGCGACAGCTATTGCCCGCCTTGCCGTTCCAGGTTTGCGCGGTCCCAGTTGCCCAGGCTGGCCGCCGCGTCGTAAGTGGTCTGCAAAAAGTCCAGCAAGGCCGTGCGCGGCGAGTCCGCCTGGCGGAGATCGTCATACATCAGGATGTACTCACGCATGCCCTGGTGATAGAAAGCCGGCGGAGGCACGGAATACGAGCCGTACCCGGGCGGCTCAGGAGCCGCGTACGAGTAAAACGCCGCACCCGCGATCTCGCCGCCGCCGGGCCAGAAACCGGCGCTCGAGCACTCGTGCGAATAGGCCTCCCTCGTGATCGGGTCCGCGCCTTCCCGCTCCGGCGCGCGGCGTCCGGAGAACCGCGTGACGGCCAGGTCGAAACTGCCCCAGAAAAAGTGGACGGGACTCGCCTTGCCCACAAACCGGCCGCGGAATTCTTTGAAGATGGCGTCGGTTTGTAGCAGAATCCGGTGGAACCGTTTCACAGGGTCGGGGTCGTAGGAGGCGTGCTCCCGGTCGTCCGGAAAAGGAATCGGGTTCGCGATCTCCACCGGCACCGGCCAGATCTTCACCTCGATGCCCATCGCGTGCAGCGCGGCCATCACTTCGCCATAGAACTCCGCGACGGAGCGCGCATACAGGCGCACAAAAGTAGCCGCCCCGCCGGTTTTCCGGATGGCCAACTGGTCCGCGGCGAAGTCGAATTCCATTTCGAAGGCTTCGCCCTGGTAAGGGATGGCGGACGTGGTAAGCCCGCACGGGCTCACGTACAGCGGCACTTGCCACCAGTGATTCACGGCCGGGCTTAGGGCCAGCCGCACTTTGCCCGCGATCTGCGTCCACATGTGCAGCGTGGCGCGGGTATCTTCCCACGCAGCCAGCGGCAGCGGCGGCCAGGCGTTCGGATCGTCCATTACCCGATTTTAGCGCGACGGCTGAAGATCAGACGATGTAGCGCTCGGCGTCTAGCAGGCGATGCGCGATCTTGCGGCGCAGGGCGATGGAATCCACCGGTTCGTACTTCGAGAAGCGCCGCAGCACCACCAGGTTGGTGCGTAGCGTATCGCCGTCCGAGCACGCGCCCAGGATGGTGCGGGCGGTCACGTCGATGTGCGCCATGGCGTCGCGCACCAGCACCGCGGTCATGTCCGCGGCGTTGGCGCCCTTGCCGGATTCGGCCAGCTTCTGTGTGCGCAGCAACGCCGATTCCATGGCGAAAATATCCATGATCACATCGGTTATATTCGCCAGGATCTCCTGCTGCTTTTCCAGTTCGAACATGTACTTCTGGTAAGCGACCCCCATCAGCATCAATGCGATTTTCTTGGCGTTGATCAGGATCTTGGTTTCCGCGGCGAACGGTCCGGTAGGCTCTTCCTCGCCGCCGCGCGGACCGCCCAGCACTTCCTGCAGGACGCCCGTAGCCGCCGCCACCAGGCCGAGTTGGCCGCGCGCGGCGCGCTTCAGCAGCATGCCGGTGGTCAACAGGCGGTTGATCTCGTTGGTGCCTTCGAAGATGCGGTTGATGCGCGAATCGCGGTAGGCCCGCTCCACCGGATAATCCTGATGGTAGCCGTAGCCGCCGTGGATCTGCACGCCTTCGTCAACCACGTAGTCCAACACTTCCGAGGCGTAGATTTTGATGATGGAGCATTCCGCGGCGTATTCCTCCACCGCTTTTAGCATGGTTTGCGCGGCGTCCGGCTGCGACCACGAGAAGTTCTCCAGTTGCGACTCGATCAGGCCCACCACGCGATACGTCATGGACTCCGCCGCGTAAGTGCGAATGGCCATCTCGGCCAGCTTGTGCTGGATCATGCCGAATTCCGCGATCGACTGCCCGAACGCTTTGCGTTCCTTCGCGTATTTCAGCGAAACCGCCAGCACGTTCTTCGATCCGCCCACGGTCCCGGGACCCAGCTTCAGGCGGCCCACATTCAGGATGTTGAAGGCAATGATATGGCCGCGGCCGATTTCGCCGAGCACATTTTCCACGGGCACGGGCACGTTGTCGAAGTAGACGGCCGTAGTGGAACTGCCCTTGATGCCCATCTTCTTCTCTTCGCCGCCGCTGGAGACGCCCGGGAAACTGCGCTCCACCAGAAACGCGGTGAACTTCTCGCCGCCGATCTTGGCGAAGACGGTGAACAGGTCCGCATGGCCGCCATTGGTGATCCACATCTTCTGGCCGTTGAGGATGTAGTGCTTGCCGTCCGGACTCAGGTCGGCGCGCGTCTTGGCGGCCAACGCGTCGGAGCCGGCGTGCGGCTCGGTCAGGCAATATGCGCCCAGCATTTCCATCTTGGCCAGCTTGGGCAGGTAATGCTTCTTCTGCTCTTCGGTGCCGAAGTACAGAATGGGCAGCGAGCCGATGCCCACATGTGCGCCGTACCAGCCGGCAAAGGAACCGTCGCCGGCCATATGTTCCACCGCCACCATGGCGGAGGCCATATCCAGTTCCATACCGCCGTACTGCTCGGGGATGGTGATGCCCGTGAGTCCCAGTTCGGCGGCCTTGCGCAGGCAGGCCATGGCGACGCCGGGTTCGTGGTGCTGAATCGCTTCCACGTTGGGGCCGACTTCTTTCGCCCAGAATTCGTCCACCGTGCGCGCAATCGCCAGGTGTTCCGGAGTGAGATCCTCCGGCGTGAAGATTTCGTTGGGCAGGCGCTCTTCGATCAGGAAGGCGCCGCCTTGTGTCTTAGGTAATGAGATCGATGTTGTTGCCGTTGCCATATCGAATAACTCCCCGGAATTGCAATTATATTACGGCCGGCTTCCTAGCCGGCTACATCAGTTCGAAAATTCCAGCCGCGCCCTGGCCCCCGCCCACACACATGGTGACCATGCCGTACTTCAGATTGCGCCGGGCCATCTCGCGAAGTATGGTGGCCGTCAGCTTTGCGCCCGTGCAGCCCAGGGGATGTCCCAACGCGATGGCGCCCCCGTTCACATTCACCTTCTCCGGATCGAGGCCCGCTTCCCGGATCACCGCCAGCGCCTGCACGCCGAAAGCCTCGTTCAATTCGATCACCCCGATATCGTCCAGCGTCAGGCCGGCGATTTTGAGGGCCTTCGGGATGGCCACCACCGGTCCGATTCCCATGATCTCCGGAGGCACGCCACCGGCCGAAAAGCTGACGAAACGCGCCATGGGCTTCAGGCCCAACTCGCGCGCCTTGCGGTCGGACATCACAATAGCGGCCGCCGCGCCGTCGCTGGTCTGCGATGAGTTGCCCGCGGTCACCGTGCCGCTAGCGTGAAAAACGGGCTTCAGCTTGGCGAGCGCCTCCACCGTAGTGTCCGCCCGCGGCCCTTCGTCCTTGGCGAAAACCGTCTTGGTCACCTTCGGCTTCCGCCCGTTGGGAGTGACCCATTCGACCTCGAAAGGCACAATCTCATCGTCGAATTTGCCTTCCGCTTGCGCCCACAGCGCTTTCTGGTGGCTGGCGTAAGAGAACGCGTCCGCCTCTTCCCGCGAGATATTGTATTTGCGCTGCACGCACTCCGCGGTGAGCCCCATGTTCATGTAAATCTCAGGCCGGTGATCGACGAACCACGGGCTGGGCGCCACTTTGTGGCCGCCGCGCGGCATCATGCTCATGGTCTCGGCCCCGCCCGCGATGATAATGTCCGCGCCGCCCGAACGAATGCGGTCGGCCGCCATGGCGATGGCCTGCAGCCCCGAGCTGCAAAACCGGTTGATGGTGACGCCGGTGACGGTATCCGGCAATCCCGCGCGCAGCGCCACGCAGCGGGCCATGTTGTTGCCCGATTCGGCTTCCGGCATGGCGCAGCCGAGAACGATATCTTCGATCTCGTCCACCGGAATCTGCGGATGCTTCTTCAGCAGACGGCTAATCACCGCGCCCGCGAGATCGTCCGGACGCGAAGTGCGCAGCGCCCCGCGCGGCGCCTTGCCGACGGCGGTGCGGAGACAATCGATAATAACGGCTTCTTGCATGTTGCCCCCTAAAAGCGGTTATGGGTTATGGGTGATGGGTGATGGGAAAATCAGATAACCTACAACCCACAACCCATAACCCACAACCTACAACCTAGTTCCTCAACGGTTTGCCCGTCTTCAACATATGCTGCATGCGCTCCTGCGTCTTGCGCTGCCCGCACAGGCTGAGGAAGGCTTCCCTCTCCAGGTCCAGCAGGTATTGTTCGGAGACAGTCTGACGCCCGCTCAGGGGTCCGCCGCTCAATACGTATGCCAGCTTCTCTCCTACCACGGTATCGTAATCGGAGATGTAATTGGCTTGCCGCGCCAGGTAGATGCCGGTTTTCAATAGCGCCAGATCTTCGGCGCCGCCCACTTCCACATCGGTCCGCGGCACTCCGGGTGCATAGCCCGGCGCGATCGAGAGCGCCAGCGATTTGGCGTCGTCGATCAGCCGCTCCGGATTCATGGAGATCTGGTCCTGCGGCCGCAGCAGTCCGAAACTGCGGGCTTCGGCCGCGCTAGTGGCCACCTTGGCGAAGGCGATCAGTTCAAACGCCTTCTGCGCATTTCCGAAGCGCACCAGCATTTCCTTGGTGCCGCCCGCGCCGGGGATCACCCCCACCCCCACTTCCACCAGGCCCATATAGGTTTCCGCGGATGCCTGCACCCGCGCCGAGTGGATCGCGATTTCGCAGCCGCCGCCCAAGGTCATGCCGAACGGCGCCGAGACCACCGGCTTGGGCGCGTACTTGATCATCATGGTGGCCTGCTGGAAGCGGTTGATGGCAGCCTCCAGTTCTTCCCACTCTTCTTCCTGCGCGGCCAGCAGCACCAGCATCAGGTTGGCGCCCACGCTGAAGTTCTCGCCCTGGTTGGCGATGATCATGGCGTCGAAGTTCTTGCTGGTTTCCTCGATGCCGGCCCGCACCAGCGAAACCTGGTCGTCGCCCAGCGAATTCATTTTGCTGTGGAACTCCAGGCACAGCACGCCATCGCCAATGTCGATCAACGACGCGCCGCCGTTCTTCTTCACCACGCCGTGCGCGTGCTTTACGTCTTTCAGCACTGTGATGCCTGGGCGGTCTTCCAGCCACTTATACGAGTTGGCGAGAAAATCGAAGTATTCGTGGTGCGGCCGCCGATCGTGGTCGGGCGCTTCGTAAAAAGACTTCGCGCCCGTGCACAACATCTTCTCCACGTTCTCCGGAATCTGGCGCTGCTCCTGGCGCATGCGCGCCACGGTTTCCTCCACGCCCAACGCGTCCCAGAGTTCGAACGGTCCCAGCGAATTCGCATAACCCCAGCGCATGGCGCGATCGATCTCCACCACGCGATCCGAAATCTCCGGGATCATGCTGGCCGAGTAGAGCACCAGGTCGCTGAACAGACGCCACAGGAACGTGCCCGCGCGGTCGGTCAGCCCCATCAGGGCGCGCAGCCGCTGCGGCAGGTCTTCGATATTGCGCACGCCTTCGACGGAAGCGAAACGCGCTTTCTTCGAAGGCTGATACTCCAGCGTATGCAGATCCAGTGCCAGGATTTCTTTCTTATCGCCCTTGCCGATGCGTTTGTAAAAGCCCTGGCCGCGCTTGTCGCCCAGCCATCCGCGTTCGATCATCTGCGCGAAAAACGGCGGCAGCACGAAACGCTCGCGCCAGGGATCGTTGGGCACCAGATCGTACAGGTTCTTGGTTACGTGCGCCCAGATATCCAGGCCGACGATATCCAGCAGCCGGAAACTGGCGCTCTTGGGAAGTCCGATCAGGGGGCCGGTCAAGGCGTCCACTTCTTCGATCGTGAGCCCCATCTCCACCGTCAGGCTCTGCACCGTTCCGCCCAAAAAACTGCCGATGCGGTTGGCGATGAAGTTGGGCGTGTCTTTGCATGGCACCACCCCTTTGCCCAGGTGATGATCGGCGAAATCCGCGATGTGATCGCGTATCTCGGGCAGCGTTTCCAGGCCCGGGATCATCTCGAGCAGGTGCAGATAGCGCGGCGGGTTGAAAAAGTGCGTTCCGAGGAAATGCTGGCGGAATTCGCTGGGGAATCCTTCGGCAATGCTCACCAGCGGAATGCCGCTGGTATTGGTGGAGAAAATGGAACCCGGCTTCCGGTGTTTCAACACCTTCTCGAGCAGGGCGCGTTTGATCTCCAGGTTTTCGGTGACGGCTTCGATAATCCAATCGCATGTGCGGATCTTGGCGAGGTCGTCTTCGAAGTTGCCTGGCGTGACGAGTGACTTGGTTTCCGGTGTAAAAAAGGCCGCGGGCTTCTGCTTAAGCGCTGCGTCCAATCCACCCAGCGCCGCGGCATTGCGGTTGGGCTGATTGGGAAGCACGATATCGAGCAATAGGGCCGGGATGCCCGCGTTGGCGAAGTGGGCCGCGATACGTGCGCCCATAGTGCCCGCTCCCAGCACCGCTACATGGCGAATAGGTGTCATCAGTCGGAGTTTAGCGCGATTTGTGCACGGATGGTTGGGAAATAGTTCTGGGTGTAACAGTGCTGAAATTCTCGTCAGTCAATGGAAAGTTCAGGGAGTTGGTCCGCGGGAACTTCCAGCGCCATGCCTTGGCGGAAAACCTGATATCCACTCCCTGCTCACATTATTCCATAAGTGCCGGTCCGGGACCACGGTAGTCCGAAACCTCTGTTTTATCGGCATGAATCGGCGTTCATCGGCGGCCCGATATGCTTTTCCGCGCGGATGCGCCGCCGTCAATCATTCCACGGTGAAATATCCTATGCCCACGGGTTTCTTGTCGAAATCGAACACCTCCCCAAACAACAGATTCAGCCCCCGCAGCGCGCCGTCAGGCACAACGAACGGATATGCCGCCGATCCCGTGAAACTGCCTTGATAATCCGCGACCGCTCCCGATACCAGCATGCGGGGAGTGTTCCAGTAGATGTTCACGTATGCGTACGGCGGAAAGCCATACCCGCCGGCAGCCGTGGAAGTGCCCGGCGCTCCCGCATCCGGGCTCATCACCAGCCGCGGCGTCACGATAAAACTGGCGGCACCGAGCTTTTCGCTGGCCGCACCCACCGCCAGGAAAATCCGCGGGCCAAACACCGATTCCGGCACGGTTCCCTTGACGCTGAACGTTCCCGCGCCATCCGCGGCGACGGTGGCCAATATCTTCGAGCCGATGCCGCCCGCGTAGATCTGGACGTTCTCGTCCGGTAGATAGCCGCTGCCGCTAAACGTCACGTCCGACTTGTAGCCGCCCTGCGCCGGCGTGATGCTCAGGTCGGCGCTCACAAACAGGGCCTCCCCAACTCTGTTGATACTGTAGTCGGCGAACCAGATGTTGCCGTCCGGCCCGGTGACGATGCCGATGGGCACGCTCCCTTCGTTCGGCAGATCGTACTCGGTAGCTTCGCCGCTCGTCGAGATGCGCCCGATCTTGTTGTGCGCGTAATTGGTGAACCAGAGCGCCCCGTCCGGGCCGTTCGCGATCCCACTAAGGCCCTTGGACACCGGATATTCGGTAATTACCCCATCCGTCGTGATCCGGCCGATATTGCCGCCCGCGTATTCGGCGAACCAAAGAGCGCCGTCCGGTCCCGCCGCGATCCCCTCGGGTTGGCTATCCGGTGTAGGGATGGGATATTCCGTGACGGCCCCGCCCGTCGTGATGCGTCCGATATGGCCGCCGCTGAGCTCCGTAAACCAGAGCGCGCCATCCGGCCCGGCCGCAATCCAGTCGGGAGCGCTCGCCGCCGTTGGAACCGGGTATTCTGCGACCGCTCCGCCGACGGCAATCCGCCCGATCCGGTTGCCATTGAGCTCGGCGAACCAGAGCGCGCCATCCGGTCCCACGGTGATCCCGGCGGGCGCACTATCGGCGGTTGGCACCGGGTATTCGGTAAAAACTCCCGCCGTCGTAAGCCGTCCGATCCGGTTGCCCCCGGCCTCGGCGAACCAGAGCGCGCCGTCCGGCCCGGTCACGATCCCGTACGGGCTGCTCCCCGGAGTAGGGATCGTATAACCGGTGAACTCCCCGGCCGGCGTCAGCCTGCCGATCACGCTGGTGTTATCGGCCTCGGTAAACCACAGCGCGCCATCCGGTCCCGCCGTGATCGCCCACGGGCCGCTGTGCTCGGGTGCGGTAGCATAACTGCCGATGGCCACCTGCTGGGCGACGAGCGAATTCACCGCCAGGCTCAAGAACAACAATGTTGCGGCTTTCAACTCGGATCTTCCCATGCTGCTCCCTCCTTCAGACGGTATCCACACACGTATCCTGAGGCCTGCCGAAGCCAGACCGATTTGCGCTATCGCGCACTGCCGCATCGTCAAAGGAGCGGTTTCGTTCAGTTGCTTAGCGCGAGAAACAGCGTCTGCGTTCCGGCTCCGCCGCCCACTGCGAACGTCAGTGGCACGGCTCCGGAACCGGCGTTGGCCGGCACCACTACATTGAACTGATACAAGCCCGTGTAATTCGGAGATAATCCGAAATAAGGCATGTTAGTCACGGGCACGCCACCTATGGACATTTGAAAGCTCGACGCCAGCGTATTAGCTTGCTCCACCAACTGGCCAGCCAGTAGGTTTGGCGTGACCGCCCCGAAGCCGATGCCATATAGAACGATCTCGTCGCCCGCCTGGGCGGGCCGCGATGCGACGCCCGGAATGGCGCCCGCCGGGAGGACAAACGTGCCATCGGCGAACAGCGCTACCACGTACTGGACTCCGCCGATATTGAACGATGGCGGAGCGTCCAGGCCTGGCTCGGTTACATTAACCGGCAATGTGTAGGGAGCGCTGGTTCCGCCCGGCGTGTCGATCACCACCGGCTGCATTCCGAGCCCCGTATTGGATGGCGCCAAGGCATTCACTTGTAGGGGGCTGATGAAATCCATGAACGCCGACTGGCCGCCGATCGTGAGCGTGTTGCCGCCCAGAGTAGTGGGCGCGTCGTAACCGTTGAAATCGGCGCTGCCCCAAGTCTGAGACTTCACGTTGGCCAGATTCGTACCGTAGATCTCCATCCATGTGCCGGGTGCCACGGCCGGGAACTCTCCGAAGGTGCTGGCACTGACCACCGCCAGAATCACAGGCGTCGCGTCAAACGTGCCGTAAACCGTTCCGGTGATCGTAGCGTTCGGCGTAAGCCCCACTTGTCCCACGGAACACGATGAGGCGGCGATTCCCGTACATGTGGCATTGGAATAAAAGAAAACGAAGTTATTGGATAGAAAGGTAACATTGGCCCCGGTGTTCTCCTGCAGGCTAACGACGATACTGCCGGAGTTACCGGGCAAAAGGCCGAACGTGATGGTATTGCTCCCGGGACTGGTCGAGTTGGCAGTAAAAGGAGATATCCCATTGCCTAGATAACTCAGCACCATCGAGATTGTCCCGCCGCCGCCGACGCCCGTATAGGGAGCCGAGACTGTGCAGTTGGTATTCGTGCCATCGAACGCGCAGGTGCCCCAGGTGACCCGGCTCTGCCCCACGCCTCCGCTGCCGCCGAGGCCCGTCAAGGTCACGTTTTGGGTGCTGTTCGTATAGGTCGCCGTGACGCCCCAGGCCTGGGGCGACAGAGAGGCTACACAGAAAAGAAATAAAGGAATGGCAATTGGTTTCATAATCGATCCGTTCTTCAACCTTATATAAGCAAGCTCAAGATATAAGCAGGCTCAAGTATACCAGTCCTTAACTCGGAGTCCGGCGGCAACAATTGCCTCGCCGTGAAAGCGCCTGTGAAACTGTGGATAATCGCCCGGAAAAGTGCGCCGCCTGCTCCAGTCACCCCTCTCGTCAGAAGTCTATCATCGTTCCGGCCGCGAGGGCCTCTCTAACCAGTACCGCAAAAGCGGGATACGGTACTGGTCGCCCCGCCAGCCTTGTGCCGCCGCGGCCACAGCCTGTGCCGCTTTGGCCCACATCCCGCTCGCCGCCTCCATGTGGGGCAATGTTAGAATGTGAAATATATGTTTCGCAGGCTTATCTTCCTTTTGGCGGGCGCACTCTGCGCGGCTTTGGCGGCCGACGTACACATCGTCGAAGAGATCGTCGCCAAGGTGAATAACGACATCATCACGCGCGGCGAACTGGCGCATACGCGCCAGGAGATCGAGGCCGAACTCCGGCAGCAAGGCCTCACCGGCGCCAAACTGCAGGAGGCCCTCCACGTGAAAGCCTCCGACGCTCTGCGCGACGAGATCGACCAGCTTCTGCTGGTGCAGAAAGCCAAGGACCTCAACATCAATGTCGATTCCGAAATCACCCGGCGGCTGGCGGCCATGCAGGTCCAAAGCAAGATGACCGACGACGACAAGTTCCACGATTTCCTCCGCGAACAGACGGGCATGCCCTTTGAGGACTACAAGCAGCAGATGAAGAATGCCCTCCTCACCCAGCGCGTCGTTAGCGAAGAGATCGGCTCCCGCATCATCATCCCGGAGCCGGACAAACGCAAATATTACGACGAGCACAAGAACGATTTCGTGCGCGACGAGCAGGTCTTCCTGCAGCAGATCTTCATCTCCACCGAGGGAAAATCGCCGGAGCAGACCGCGGCGGCCGAAAAGAAGGCCAAGGACCTGGTGGCCCGGGCGCGCAAGGGCGAGAAGTTCGGTGACCTGGCAGCCGCGAATTCCGACGATATGGAAACCGCCCGTAGCGGCGGCGAATTGCCCGGCTACAAGCGCGGCCAGTTGATGAAACCGATCGACGACATCGTCTTCAAACAAAATAAAGGTTTCGTCACCGACCCCATCCGCGTCCCCAACGGATTCGTGATTCTGCGCATCATGGAGCGCTACGAAAAAGGGCTGGCGACTTTCGAAGAGGTCGAAAACGAGATCAACGAAAAGATGGTCATGCCGCAGATGAACGCCAAGGTGCGCACCTATTTGACCAAGCTGCGCACGGAGGCGTTTCTGGAGATCAAGACCGGCTACGTGGATAGCGGCGCGGCTCCCGGCAAGGATACGGCGTGGAGGGATGTCGCGCAGTTGAAGCCCCAGACCGTCACCAAGGAAGAAGTGGCCTCCCACAAAAAGCGCAAGAAGCTGCTGTGGCTGATTCCGATTCCCGGGACGGGCGGCGTGAAGAAGCCCGCTCCCAGTTCCACGCAGCCTGCTGCCGCGCCCGCCGCCGCGGCGCCGGCTTCCGCATCCGCCCCGGCATCCAGTGCGCCGAGTCAGCCGTAGTCGCCCGGCGCTGCCATGAAATCGCCCTATGTGAACGAACTCAAACCGGATCAAGTCATCACCAGCAGCTTTCTGGTTTGCTCCAAGGAGATCCGGCAGAAGAAGAAGGGCGACCCCTACCTTTCCCTGCAGCTCGGCGATCGCACCGGCGAGTTGGACGCCAAGATGTGGGACAACGTCGTGGATGTGATGGAGACCTTCGAGCGCGACGACTTCGTCAAAGTCAAAGGCCTCATCCAGATCTTCCACAACCGCCCGCAGTTGACCCTCCACACCATCCAGCGCATCAGCGACCGCGATGTGGATTTCGGCGATTACTTTCCCGCCTCCACGCGCGATCGCAACGAAATGTGGCTGGAATTGCGCGGATTCGCCGCGGCCGTCGCCAACCCGCACCTGAATCGCCTGCTGGCGGCGCTGCTCGACGACCCCGATGTCGCGCGGCGTTATCGCGAGGCGCCGGCCGCCAAGCAGATCCACCACGCCTATCTGGGCGGCTTGATCGAACACGTATTGTCGCTCTGTAATCTGGCGCGCATGGTGGCCGGCCACTATCCCATGATCGACTGCGACTTGTTGGTGACCGGCGTCATCCTGCATGACATCGGCAAGATCCACGAGCTGAGCTACGAGCGTGGCTTCAGTTACAGCGACGAGGGCCAGTTACTCGGACACATGCTGATCGCCGTGCGTATGGTCGGCGACAAGCTGCGCGATATTCCGGACTTTCCGCCGCGCCTGCGTTCCCTCGTGGAACACATGATCATCAGCCACCACGGGCAATTGGAATTCGGCTCACCGAAAACGCCGGTATTCCCGGAAGCCATGCTGCTGCATTATCTCGACGATCTGGATTCCAAGATGGAATGCATGCGCCACCTGATCGAAACCGATCGCCAGGTGGCCGGCAACTTCACCAGCTTCAGTTCCAGCCTGGAACGCGTGCTGTTGAAGAAGGACCGGTATCTGGCCGGTTCGGCATCGCCGGCGGCCGCGCCAGCTCCCGTGGCGGCGAAAACCGCGCCTGCCCAGACCGCACCTGTCCAGACCCAGGCACAAGCGCCCGCCCCAGCGCCGCCGCCGGCGCCCATGCGCAGCTCTCCGTTCGGCGATAAGCTGCTGCAGGCCCTGCAACCCGCGGAGGCTAAGAGACAAAGCTGATGCGCCAAGCCGCTGCGCGCGCTATTCCTCCGCCCCTGGAATTGCTGTGTTTGAACGCCCTGTGGACGCTTGGCGAGGGCAGCGTGAAGGATGTGCGGGAAGTGGTCGCGCCTAGCCGTCCCCTGGCCTATACGACGGTGATGACGGTGCTCGACCGGCTGGCCCGGCGCGCCATCGTGACCCGCCGCAAAACGGGCCGCGCCTTCGTTTACGCTCCGGCCGTCTCCCGCGACGCGATGCGGCGCCTGGCGCTAAAGGAATTCCTGGATTCCTATTTCGAGAGCTCCCAGCACCAGTTGGTCCGCTTCCTGCAAGACGAGTCCCGCCCGGAGCCGCCCGCCGCCCTCAGCGCCGGCCTCGACCCCTCCCTTTTATAGCGTGGTGCGCGCTTTAGCAGGGCCGCCGGCCGGGCCGGTTGGAACCATCGTGTGACTTCGCTTGGGAGACCGTCCAAAACTCGCCGTGGGGCGGGCAATCATGCCCGCAGCCGCCTTTTTAGGCGGCCAAGCCGGCTGGAAAGCCGGCTGCGGCCAGGATTGGCCGCCCTCCAGTTGTGTTGTTCTGCGTCGTTGGGGGCCCCTGGCGGGGGACGGAGGGGGGCGGATTGGGGGAGGTTTGCGCCATTTTGGGGTCTTCTGGGTTCGTTTCGTAATTCGTTGAATCCAATGGCGTTGAGGGCGGGTTTGGCGGTTCGGGGGCGGGGGGTTCGGGCTGGAGTGGGGCTTCAGGGACGGCGGGACACTGCGCGTTGCGCGCGGCCTGGAGGGCTTTGAGGTGCTTCATGCCGCGTTCGATGGAGCGTTCGATGGCGGTTTCGTAGCGGGCGAGGCGGGTGAAGTTGTCGGGACCTTTGCCACCTTCCATGAAGGCGCGGGCGAGGAGGTCGTCCGGTTCGTGCGGGTCGGCCGGGAACGACTCTTTCTCGCCCTTGCTTATGCACAATTCGTGATGCTCCCGCTTGTTCCGGTCGATGCGGTTCAGGATGGTGGATTCTTCGCGGTAGATGCCGGTTTCGAGGGCAAAGGCACGGTCGAGACGCCATTGGGTGGCGGCAATGCGTTGGACGACCAGTTCTTCGCTGTCGCCGACGGGGCGGAGGTGGTCGTGGAGGTCCTGAAGAAGGCGGAGGAAGGCTTCGGGGTCCTCGCCTTCGAGGATGAAGTGTTTGTCGCCGGAGAGGCCGTGGGTCAGGCCGTTGCGGCTGGAGGCGGCTTTGCCTTCGGGGGTGCGCGGGCCCGTCGATTTCATAGCGTTGCGGCGGTTGGCTTCCGCCTGCTGTTGGGACAGTTTCCGATATTTATGTCTGTTCATCGATTTTCGGGCGCGGGTGCGCCCTACCTTTCGACTACAGGGTAGCTGGCAGGATTTAGGGACTACGGGTACGATTCTTGCAAACGATTGAAAAGACGGGGGAAATTTGTTGGGCCGATAAGTCACCGAAAACCGGCCGGCCACGGGCAAGCGGCATTAATTCGAACTGCTGACCGATGCTACGGCGATCGTAATGTAATACGGCATGCTCAAATCGCCATCGAGCGATACCGTAACCGGCACTTGCAATCCGGAAACCGAAGCCGTAAGCACAAACTGGATCAGCAAATCGCCTGAACCATCCTGCGCCTGCGCGATCGTGAATGATGGAATACTCACGCCGCCCTCGGCCACGGCCACGCGGCTGGGATTGGACAACACCGCCGGATCCACCCCGGTGACCACCAGCGTGATGGTATCCCCGGGCGCCGCCGCCTGCGAGCCGCCCAATGCCGCGCCGGAGGCCGATACCACGTTCGCAATCACCGGCGGCGGGGGATCGATCTGCACCACCACCGGATAGGCCGCCGTCGCGCCGTTCTGAAAAGTCATCACCGCCGGGCCGGTAGAAACTCCCGCCGGAATCACGAAGTTGACCTGGGTCGGCGATGTGTAGAGGATCTGGCTGCTCAGTCCCTGCACGGTAATGGATGCGGTACCCGTGGACGCTTGCAAATTCTGGCCGTAAATCGACGCGATGGCCCCTGGATAAAGACTGTTCTGCACCGGATAGAAGGCATTGGGCACCGGCAGGCCGATCACCGGCAGGTCCGGATTCGCCGCCACTACCTGGATCCCCGGATTCTGTTCGTACACCTGGAAGCCTGAAATCACGCTCGCCACCGTGGTCTGCGGGATGGCGTACGGCGCCGCGGTCACGTTGGCCAGCACATACGCCGGGCCGCTTGCCGGGTTCACCACCCATGTATGCCGCACGGCAACGTCGCCCGAGCCGAACCCGAGGCTGGTCAGTCCATCCATGAATTGCATGTTGGAACTGGTCACCTGCACCATGGATGAAACTCCTTGCGGTAGCGCCGTAAGCTGCGGCGATCCACCGATCACGATGCTGGCCGAAGCCGGATTGGTGGGCGGATAGGAGTAGGTGAGAGGATTCGTAGTCTGCGCCAGCAGAAATGTCGAATTCTGCCCGTCCGGATTGTATACGTTAACCGTGGAGGTCTGGCCCCCGAAGCCCGGCGGCGGCATCACCGTCACCGTTCCGGACTGCCCGGTAGGATCGGAAGTGTTGGCTGCGTAAGCCGCGCCCTCCCCGGGAAGGCTATCGAAAAAGACCCGGCTGCCCATGCTGAAACCAGTTCCCGCGACAGTCACCGAGCCATCCTGATTGGGCGTGACGCCGGTGATCGTGGGAGGCGAATTCTGCACCATCTGGATCGCCTGCGGCAGTACAAAGATATCGTCGGAGAGGTTAAATAGCAGGTGTTCGGGACCCGGGACTGGAGTCGCCTGATAGTCCAGATAAATCGCCAGTAGTTCCGTGCTCACATCCTGGTAGATCTTTAATCCGTAGTCGGTCAGAAATTCCCCGGATTCCCCGAGCCCCAACGCCGTAACGCTCATCAAGGACCTGGATGTCACGCCCGCGCCCTGCGCCACCACCGTCTCGACGGGCGTGTTCAGATTGAGATACGCAGGCTGGATGTAATTCGTGCCATTCCACGAGTAGGAACTCACGTCGTAGATTTCGAGCGCGGAGCGCGGCGTGACGGAAAAATCGATACCGCCCACGCTGGCGCCCGGCGCCACGGCCACAGGAGTAAACTGGCTCGGGGTCCACGCGCCGGAAGGATAAAAAGTGCTCACGAAAGGTCCGCTGGGCTCGACCGCATTGTTGTTCGGATCGAGAGGCGGCGTAATGTTCGCCGAGAGAGCCGGCAGCGGATGCACGTAAACCCAGTAATTGCCCGGCGGCAAGCCGTCGATCTCGTAGCTCCCATCCGGATTCGTCAGGTTGCTGACCGCCGAGCCGTTGGGCAGAATCGCCACCACCGAAGCCATATGCACGCCCTGCCCGCCGCTGGTCACCTGCCCGCCGATCGAACCAAAGCCGGCCGGGAATCCGCCCGCGGGATAGAGCAGCGAGACGCCCGCAATATCGTCGGCATCGAGCGGCCGCGAGAAGTTGGTGGCGCGCGATACCGCCGTCGACATGGTGGCCGCTGTGTAGGTGTGCTGCAGCCCGATGGCGTGCCCGATCTCATGCACCAGAACGGTAAAAAAAAGTTCCGAATAACTTGGCCCCGTATAGCCTTCCGAATTAGCGCCGCCACCCTGCGGCGTCAGGCTGATGTTCAACGTGATGGTCGATTCGAGGATGGGTACGAACTGGGTTCCGTCCGCGGCGGTCACCGGTGCATTGGTCGAGACCGAGTGACCGGCATAGGCCAGCACGCCCGGCGGCAGTTCTCCGAAAATCACTTGTCCGCCCGGCACGCTCTGCGGCGTGCCCGCCGTTTGCAGACCGCCAAAAGCCACCCGCAGTCCCGAACTGGCCACCGAGTTCCATACGCGGGTGGCATTGCGGATCTGCTCCAGCAGCGAGGGAAAGCTGTCATTACCGGTATAGCTGGCAGGCCCGGAGTCGGCGACAAAGAACGTGACGGTCTTGTCCGGCAGCGCGGTAAGGTCGAATTTCTCGAAGGCGACTGCATACGGCGATGCAGAGTTCAAATAGTGGACGTAGTGGTAATAAGCCGCCGATGGAGTCACGGCCATTGCCAGGGAACCTGCCAGCAGCGCCAGTTTCTTCAGCCCGGTCATGGCTAGTTCCCGCCTCCGGCCTTGATGGACGTAATCAGTTGCGGCAGCGGGATGCTGATGGGCCGGCTGATCACCACCTGCCCGGTACCCCGCGCCAGCACGGTCTCCGTGGCCGGCATCTGCACGGCCGTGACGTTGCCCGAGCCGTCCGTCAGCAGGTTGAACACGCCCTGCGTGAAACCCATGGTGTACGTGGCGCCCTTGCTGGATGTCCACAGGAAAAGCACGTATTGCTGCCCGGTCACCAACTGCGGTACGCCGGGATAGGTCTGCCGTACGTGATTGGCGGTTCCTCCGGGTACCATCACGTCGATGACGCTTTGGGCCGCGCCCTTCCACTGTGCCACGACGTTGACCTTATAGTGCGTGTAGATCACCGGTCCGGTATAGGACGCGGAAGATGCGGCCACCTGCGCTTGCACAATGGCGGTAGACCGGCCAATCAGGTCGCTCAGGCTCAGTAGCTCCAGAGTGGCGCCCGGGAGGGGCGCAAGCCACAAAGCCAGACATAGCGCAACTCGTACGGGTTTCGGCACAACCTGCCACTTTGCACTGCACATGCCAAATCAACCTGTTGAAAACAAATTAATTAGTATTCCGTTATGAAACTGGCTGTGTTGCTTGGACACGCCCGGGTGGCGCGATGTCTCAAAAATGGACGCGCGCGGTCACGATTTCCTGACGATCAACAGGGGGATACGGAGATCGTGGCGCACTGGATTAATTGTATTGCCGAAAATCAAATCTTTCAAGCGGCGATGCCCGTGCGCACCCATCACGATCAAATCCGGCTGGATCTCGGTGGCGTATTGCACGATCTCCCGCCCCGGCCTGGGTGAATGTACGATGGCGGTCTCCACCTCGATCCCCTCCGCCCGCAGAGATTCGGCAATGCGCTCCAGGTAATGCTCCCCGGCCTCCACCTCCGCCGTCGAGGCGAGAGGCCCGTAGATCCGGCTGGTGACCCCTTCTTCCACGTGCAACAGATAGACCTTGGAGCCGTACACTTTGGCCATGGCGCTGGCGTGGCGAAGCGCTTTGCGGTCCAGTTCGGTATGGTCCAGGGGCACCAGTATCCGGCGGTAGGCCAGCGCGGCGGGCAGCTCGGCTCCCGGTTCAGGGATGCTCAGCGGCGCACGCCCCACCCCGTGTACCCAGTGCGCAATCAGCGGCTCAAACGAAATCCAGATCAGCAGACTTGCAATTCCCACGCCCGCCACAGCCAACGGGAACCAGACGATCGGGCGGCTGCCGCTCGCCCCCAGCAACTGGCCCAGCCCATCCACCAGCAGCCAGATATTCAGCGCCAGGATCAGCACCGCCGCCGCCCACGAAAGCCATTGCACCCAAAGCTTGTTGGCGAATGTCCCCATGCGGCGCCGGTCGCTGGTGAAATGAATCAGTGGAATCACCGCGAACGGCAATTGCATGCTCAAAATCACCTGGCTCAAAATCAGCAACTGGTAGGTGCCCTTGTCTCCCGAAATGTAAATCACCAGCGCCGCTGGAATGATGGCGATGGTGCGCGTGATCAACCGGCGCAGCCAGGGCCGCATGCGGATGTTCAGAAATCCTTCCATCACGATCTGGCCGGCCAGGGTCCCGGTAAGCGTGGACGATTGACCGGAGCAGAGCAGCGCCACCGCAAACAGAATGCCCGCGAAAGCTGTCCCCAAGCAGCGGCACCAGCAGCAGATGCGCCTGTTGGATTTCGGTTACCACGATGCCGCGCTTGAAGAAAACCGCCGCCGAAAGAATCAGGATGGCCAGGTTTACCAGCAGAGCGGCATTCAGCGCCACTACCGAATCGACCAGGTTGATAGCGGCAGGCGCGCTGCTTCGACGCATCCGTGTGGCCGATGTGCCGCGTCTGCACCAGCGCGGAATGCAGGTACAGGTTGTGCGGCATCACCGTGGCTCCCAGCATGCCGATCGCGACGTACAGAGTTTTTCCGCTGATACGCGGAATCATCCCCAAAAACACTTGCGAGGCCACCGGCCGGGCCAGCACGATCTCGATGCAGAAGCACGCGGCCATCACCGTGATCAGCGCCAGGATAAAGGCTTCCACGTAGCGGATGCCAAGGCCCTGGAACCAGAGCAGCAGCAGGGTGTCGGCCGCGGTGAGCAGCACTCCGATCAGCAGCGGGATGTGGAAGAGCAGGTTCAAGCGCGATGGCCGCGCCCAGAACTTCGGCCAGATCGCAGGCGGCGATAGCGATCTCGCAAAGCACCCAGAGCGCCACGGTGACGGGGCGCGGGTAGGTTTCGCGGCAAGCCTGCGCCAGGTCGCGGCCGGAGACGATGCCCAGACGCGCGCTGAGGGTTTGCAGCAGGATGGCCATGAAATTGGACATCACCAGCACCCAGAGCAGGCGCGTAGCCGAAGCGCGCGCCGCCTTCCAGGTCGGTAGCCCAGTTGCCGGGGTCCATGTAGCCCACGCTGACCAGGTAAGCCGGTCCCGCAAAGGCGAACATCCGGCGCCAGACCGGCATATCGGCGGTGCCGACGGTCGAGTGCACGTCGGCGAGAGAGCGGGCGCCGGAACTGGCGGTCGTAATCACAGTGTCTAAATATGGCTTAACTACGGTTAACACACTGCGCGCCCCCTGTCAATCGGAATCCGCCACCCGCCGTGGTATTGTCAAAGTGGAGCAGGCTCGGAGCCTGGCTCGTAGCCTGCCGCGGCGTCGTAGGCCCCCTGACGCAGGCTGCAGCTTGGCTTCGTCCAAAAAATAAGCAACAGAATATAAACGACTTATTGGCTTCGTTCGTCGCGAAACACCTCCTGGAGGCGGGCCCGGAGCGGTATACTCAATTCATAGAGGCGAGCGTGGATAAACTAAAAGACCCTCGTTACAACTTCGATGCCAACCCGACGCTGGACGAGCTAATTGCACAGCAAGGGAAGGGTCCGGTCACGGACGTGCGAGTCCTCCACGGGAATTTCTGGCCGCAAGACGAACCTATCGAAGACTTCCTGGCAGCCCTCCATGAATGGCGTGGCCACAAGAAAGCCGATCCCGCCGCATGAGCAGTGTCGTAGTGGACACGGACGTCGTCTCCTTCGTTTTCAAAAACCATCCGATAGGCGCCTGGTATGACGCCGATCTTGCCGGTCGGACGCTGATCGCCTCTTTCATGACGTTGGCTGAATTGGACCGCTGGACAATCCAGTCGAAATGGGGCGAAAGCCGGCGGAACTGGCTGCGGTTGTACCTGGCCCCATTCGTCATTGCGCCGTACGACCGCGCCCTCTGCACCAAGTGGGCCGAGGTGACCGTTGCCGCGCAGGCGAGCGGTTACCCGATCGAATGCGCGGACGCCTGGATTGCCGCCACAGCGCTGATCTACGACCTGCCGCTCGTTACTCACAATCGCGGCGATTATCGTGGCGTGCCCGGGCTCGGACTGATTTCCCACAGCGGGTAAGCCCGCCCCCCCTGGTGACCTTAATGGCTAGGAACTTTTCCCCTGCCCCCGCCGTTATCCCTACCGGGCGTGTTAAATACCCGCCCCCGGAGCCGTCTCATGTATGAAGAGCAAGGGAGGAAAGACAACGTGGAGGCCACCGCCCAACTGGAATCGCCATCGGTACCGGTCCCGTCCGCCCCGCCGGTGGACGTGGATCTCACTTTCCGGGAGCACCACTCCACCGTGTTCCGCGCGGCTTACCGCGTCACGGGCAACGCCAGCGACGCTGAAGACGTCCTGCAAACCGTCTTCATGCGCCTGCTGCGCCGCCAACCGGACGCCGCGGCCGTGGGCAACATGGAAGGCTATCTACGGCGCGCAGCCGTAAACGCGGCGTTGGACCTGATCCGCTCCCGGCAGTCCGCGCCGCAAGTCGCCCTGGACGACGTGGCCCCACTCCTTTCCGAAAACTCCTCGCTTGCTCCCGATCGCCTGCACCGATCCACCGAAATCCGCACCTGGCTGCGAGAGGCCGTCTCCCGGCTCAATCCACGGGCCGCCGAAATGTTCGCGCTGCGCTTCTTCGAAGGCCGCGACAATCCGGAAATCGCCCAAGCCCTCGGCACTACGCCGGCCAGCGTAGCGGTTACCTTGTCCCGCACTCGCGATCGAATCCAAGAGGAATACCGTTCATACATGGGAGAAACGAAATGACGCCACAAGATCCGAATCTCGACCCCCTTCTGGAACAAGCTATCGCCGATATCCGCGACGAGGACATCGATCCCGCCGTAATCGCCGCCGCCGCCGGCCGGGTCCAGCAGCGCCTCGCAGAGCATCACACGCTGCACACCTGCGCCGATTTCCAGGCGCTCATGCCCGATTACCGCGCAGGCAAGCTGAGCCCCGCGCGCGCGCTCCTCCTCAAAGACCACACCCACGAGTGCGTGGCCTGCTACAAAGCGCTAGCCGGTACCCCGTCTGGAGCTAAGCACCAGTTACCAGCCACCATCCACCGCGCACCGATCTTCCGCTATGCGATCGCCGCCACCCTGGTAGCCGCCGCCGGCCTCGCCATCTACGCTTTTGGCGATCGTCTCCGCCCCGGGTTCAATGGCACCGAAGCGGTGGTCGAATCGGCCGACGGGTTCATCTATCGCGTCTCCGATACCGGCACGGTCCCCATTGTCCGCGGCGCGGAAATCGCCGCCGGAACCGATATCCGCACCGCCCGCGACGCGCACGCCATCCTCCGCCTGCGCGACGGCTCGCACGTCGAAATGCGGGAGCGCTCCGGCCTCTCGGTTTCCGAACGCGGCAAAGATATGACCATCGGCCTGGATCGCGGCGCCATCATCGTGCAGGCCGCCAAACGCCACACCGGCCACCTCTATGTCTCCACGCGCGATTGCCGGGTAGCCGTCACCGGCACCGTCTTCAGCGTGAACAGCGGCCTCAAGGGATCGCGTGTTACGGTGATCGAAGGCACTGTGCTGGTGGCGCAGGACCGCCACGAGAACGTGCTGCACGCCGGCGATCAGGTGTCCACCAGTTCCGCCATGGGCGCGGAGCCGGTGCCTCTTGAAATCTCCTGGAGCCAGAATGCCCCCGCGTACATCGCGATGCTGAACGCCGTCACCGCCCTCAACGTGAAGCTCGATCAGGATCACTTCCCGGCGCTGCGCTATTCGAGCGCCCTGCTGACCATGGCGCCCGCCGCCACCGTGGTCTACGCCAGCATTCCCAACCTCAGCCAGGCCCTCACCGAAGTGCAGCAGGTCTTCGTGCCCAAGATCCAGCAGAATGCCACGCTCAGCCAATGGTGGGCGCAAAATAAGCTGGACCAGACCATCGCGGACATGAGCACCATGAGCGGCTACCTGGGCAACGAAATGGTGATCGCCGCTTCCCTCGATGCGCACGGTCATCCGGGCCAGCCGGTGATCATGGCCGAGTTGAAACAGTCCGGTTTTGAAGCCTTCGCGCAAGCTGAAGTCGCCAAACTTTCGAGCGGCGCGGGCGCGCAGAAGATGCGCATCGTCACCGATCCATCGGCCATCGGCGCAATTCCGCAGGGCCAGTGCGTCCTGTTGATCCTGCCCCATCTGGTAGCCCTCTCGCCGGACGCCGCGGCTCTCCAGCAGCTCGCCTCGGGCGCGCCCACCACGTTCGCTACCACCGAATTCGGATCGCAGATCGCGGCCGCATACGGCTCGGGCGTAGGCCTGTTGTTCGCCGCGGATGTCGAAGCTATGGCTCCCGCCAGCCACGGTCACGCGCCGAACGTGCAGTATTTCATGGTGCAGCAGACCGGTAATGCAGGCGCCGCCGAGACCCGCGCCGCGCTCATCTTCAACGGCCAGCGCACCGGCGTAGCCTCCTGGCTGGCGTCGCCCGCGCCGCTCGATGCGCTGGACTTCATCTCGCCGCAAGCCACGCTCGCCTGGGCCGCCGCCGTGAAGCAGCCCACCGCCATTATCGACGAGATCATGACCATGCAGCAAAAGAATCCGATGTTCGCGCAGCACCTGGCCGAAGTGCAGGCGCTGATCGGAGTGGACCTGCGCAACGATCTGGCGGCCGCCCTCGGCGGTGAAGTCGCCATGGCCCAGGATGGCCCGCTACTGCCCATGCCCTCCTGGAAGATCGCCGTCGAAGTCTACGATCCCATTAAGCTGCAGGCCACCATACAGAAGTTGATCAACGCCGCCAACGTCCTGGCCGCCACGCATGGCTCGCCCGGGGTGCAGCTCCAGCAGTCCACGGTCAACGGCCGCACTTACTACACGTTCTCGAGCCAAAGCGGTTCGCCGTTCACCGAGTTCTGCTACACCTACACCGATGGCTACCTGCTGGCGGGCTCCAGCCAGGCGCTGCTCGATACCGCCATTCAGAATCGGGCGAGCGGCTATACCCTGCCGCGCTCCGCCACGTTTACCGCGCTGATCCCGCACGATCAGTATGCGAATTTCTCCGCGGCTATCTATTACAACGCCAGCACGCTAGCCCCGCTGCTCGAGCAATTCAGCCAGCAGCCCGCCGTGCAACAACTGGCGGCCAATCTGAAACCCACGCTGATCGCGGCCTACGGCGAGAACGACCGCATCACCTTCGCCACCAGCGGCAGCCTCTTCACCACCATCGGGAACATGAGCCTGCTGCAATTGCTGGAAAAGCCGGGAACCCAGCTACACTAATGTTCGTAGCAGATAAGTGGAGGCCGGGCCATTTGGCCCGCCGCCGCTTTTCAGGCGGCTCCTCCCAGGACGCAGATGCCACCCGTCATTGAGCTCGACAATCTCGAAGTCCGGTTCGGCGAGCGAATCATCCTGAAGAAACTGAATGGTTCGCTCACCGGCCGGTCCATTGGCCTGTTAGGTCCCAATGGCGCTGGAAAATCGACGCTCATCAATACCCTGCTCGGTTTCCATCCGCCCTCCGCGGGCACCGCCCGCATCTTCGGCAAAGATATTCGAAGCGAAGCCAAAAACGTCCGCGGCATGCTCGGCTACATGCCCGAAAACGATTCCTTCATCGCCGGGATGACCGGCGTACATTTCGTCCGCCTGATGGCCGAACTCTCCGGTCTGCCTCCCGAACAAGCCATGGAGCGCGCCCACGAAGCTTTCTTCTGGGTGGGTCTGGGCGAAGCCCGCTACCGCAACCTGGGCACTTACTCGCTGGGCATGAAACAGATGGCCAAGCTGGCGCAAGCCATCGCGCACGGTCCCAAACTGCTGTTTCTGGACGAGCCGACCAACGGTCTCGACCCGCCGGCGCGCGCGCGCATGATCCAGCTCATCCAGGAAATCCGCGATCGCGGCGACCTGCGGCTGATCCTTTCCTCGCACCTGCTGCGGGATGTGGACGAGTGCTGCGATGAAGTCCTCATCCTGAAAGACGGCCGCATCGCGGCTTCCTGCAACCTGGAAGAAGAGCGCCGCGCCAATCGTAAATTCCTGGAGCTCGAAACCCGCGGCGCCAATGGCGCCTTCACCACCGCCATCGAACGCCTGGGCTGCGAGGCCGCCGCGTTTCCCAACGGACGTATGAAACTGGTCATGCCGGATGGCATCGAAATCCGCCAGCTTTACGCGCTGGCCGCCGACCAGAACGTGCAGATCCGCCGCCTCAATCACAAGCGCGATTCGCTCGAAGATATTTTCCTGAAGGCCATGGAGGCGCCCAATGGCAGTATTTAAGCACGCGTATAAGGGCTACGATGGGCCGCTAACGCCCACCTGGTCGCGCTTCCTGGTGCTGCCGCGCTATGCCTTCGACGAGATGCGCCGCAAACGCTTCTACAGCATGTTCTTCCTGGTCTCCATGCTGGCGCCTCTCATCTGGGCGCTGATCATCTATATCGAACACAATCTCAGCGCGCTGAAGATGCTGCAGATCCGCGACCTGGTCCCCATCAATGCGCGCTTCTTCCTGAACTTTCTCGGCTGGCAGAGCATGATGGCCTTCTTCCTGGCGGCCTTCGTGGGCCCCGGGCAGATCTCGCCCGACCTGGCCAACAACGGCCTGTCGCTTTATCTGGCCCGGCCTTTCTCGCGCACCGAGTACGTGCTCGGCAAGCTTTCCGTGCTGTTGATCCTGATGTCGGTGATGACCTGGATTCCGGGCCTGTTGCTCTTCATTCTGCAAGCCTCGCTCGAAGGCAACGGCTGGCTCACCCAAAACCTGCGCATCGCCAACGCCATCTTCTTCGGCGCGTGGATCTGGATTCTGCTGATCTCGCTGCTGGCCCTGGCCCTCTCGGCCTGGGTAAAGTGGAAGCCGATGGCCGGCGGCCTTCTGTTCGGCGTCTTCTTCGTGGCCGGCGGATTCGGCGGGGCCATCAACGGCATCATGCGGACGCAATGGGGGAACCTGCTGAACCTCAGCCACCTGATCGGCGCCGTCTGGACATCGCTGTTTGAACAGCCCATGCATCGCGGCTCCGGCGCCGTCTTCTTCCGCGTGCATGGCGATGACGTGCCCACCTGGTGCTGCTGGGTTTCCCTGCTGGCCATTTGCGGATTCTGTTTGTACCTGCTCTCGCGCAAGATCCGCGGCGCGGAGGTGGTCCGATGACCGATCTGCGGATCGTCTTCGACAACGTCTCGCGCTTCTACGGCGAAGTTCTGGGCGTCAATCGCGTGAACCTCGCCATTCCGCCCGGCATCACCAGCCTGGTCGGCCCCAACGGCTCCGGCAAAACCACGTTGATGAACCTGATGACCGGCCTGATCCGGCCCTCGCGCGGCTCCATCAGCGTGCTCGGCATCCCGCCCACACGGCCCGAAGAGCTCTTCCGCAAAATGGGCTACTGCACCCAATTCGACGCCTTCCCGAAAGGCCTCACGGGGTATCAATTCGTCTATTCGTTCCTGCTGGTGCACGGCATGATCGAGTCCGAAGCCGCCCGCCTCACCCAGGAAGCCATCCAACGTGTTTCCATGACCGAAGCCGCCGACCGCCCGGTAGCCGCCTACAGCAAGGGCATGCGGCAGCGCATCAAACTGGCGCAGGCCATCGCCCACCGCCCGTCCGTATTGGTGCTCGACGAGCCTTTGAACGGCCTCGATCCCATGGCGCGCAACGAAACCATCGCGCTGTTCAAGCAATTCGGCGACGAAGGCCGCCATGTGATCGTCTCCAGCCATATTCTGCACGAGGTGGACCGCATCTCCGACCAGGTGATCCTGCTGAGCCATGGCTACGTGGTCGCCGAAGGCCAGATCCAGGGCGTCCGCAGCGAGGTGAAAGATCAGCCCATGCAGATCCTGGTGCGCTGCGACAAGCCGGGCCTGCTGGCTTCCCGCCTCTTCGAGCAGGATCACGTGGTGGAAGCCAAGGTCAACGACGATGGGCGCGGCCTGCTGGTCCGCACGCGCGACGCCGACAACCTGTACCTGCTGCTCAACCGCATCGTGCTCGACAACGGCCTGGAAGTGGAAGCCGTCGCGCCCGCCGACGACGACGTAAATTCCGTTTATCAATACCTGATCGGAGCCGAGGGAGGCACCACATGACCTGGAACCAGATCGCCACCCAGCCCTGGATGCTCTGGCGCCGCCAGGTGGCCGCTATTCTGCGCCTGGAGTTGAAGAAAAGCCTGTTCTCGAAGCGCGCCTGGTGGATTTATATCCTCACGCTGGGACCCGTAGCCATCACCGGGCTGCATTCCCTGGTCGGCCACAACGGCGGACACACCATGGGCGACGACAACATGATCTTCGCCGGCATCTTCCAGGTCTATTTCCTGCGCCTGGGAATCTTCTTCGGCTGCCTCGGCATCTTTTCGAACCTGTTCCGCGCCGAAGTGCTGGAGCGCACGCTGCACTACTACTTCATGTCGCCGGTGCGCCGCGAAGTGCTGGCGGTCAGTAAGTACCTGGCCGGGGTAACCGCCGCCATCGTCTACTTCGTGGGCAGCGTGGTGCTGAGCTTCCTATTTATCTCGGCGCACTGGGGACCCGTCTTTGAGCAGTATCTCTTTCACGGACCCGGCCTGCACCAGTTAGGCTGGTACGCCCTGACCGCCGCATTAGCCTGCATCGGCTATGGATCGGTGTTTCTGCTCACCGGCATCGTCTTCCGCAATCCCATGATCCCGGCCGCGGTAGTCTTCGTTTGGGAGAACCTCAATCCCTTTCTGCCGTCGCTGCTGAAGAAATTCAGCATCATCTTTTACCTGAAATCGCTCTGCCCCACCGGCGAGATCCCGGCCGACGGTCCGCTGGCCTTTCTGGCCACCATGACGGAGCCTACGCCCGCCTGGCTGGCCATCCCCGGCCTGTTGATCGTTTCCGGCCTGGTGCTGGCTTACGCCGCCGCCAAGTCCCGCAAGCTGGAAGTGAGTTACAGCGACTGACGGTCAATTAGTAAGGGCCTGATATACCAGCATCCGGGTCTGCCGCCAATAGGGGACATTCGTCGTCATGGGAACCTGGATCATCGATACCGCGACCAGCTTCTCTTTCGGATCCACCCAGAAGTAGGTGCCGTAGATACCCGCCCACGAGAAGTCCCCAACCGATCCGGGCACCGGATTCCGGCCCGGCTCCGTGCGCACCGCGAAACCCAATCCGAAGCTGGTACCCATTTCCGGCACCGGCCCGAACGCATCCAGCGCAACGGCGACGCTGGTGTGCCGCTCCGTGGCCGGCGGCAGTTGGTCCGAGGTCATCAACGCCACGGTCTTGGGAGCGAGAATCCGCACGCCATCCAGTTCGCCGCCATTGAGCATCATCTGGCAGAAGCGCGCGTAATCGCCGGCCGTGGAGAGCAGGCCGCCACCGCCCGAAAGAACCGCCGGCTTCGCGGTCCCATCGCCACCCGGCGTAACTGCCGAATCCGCGTGCGCCAGCCGGGTGGCTTGAGATGCGTTCAGATAGAAGCCGGTATCGCTCATCTTCAGCGGACCTGTGATGCGTTCGGCTACGAAGCGGTCAAGATCCATGCCGCTGACGACTTCCACGATCCGTCCCAGCACGTCCGCGGACACGCTATACTCCCAGAACTCTCCCGGCTGGTGCGCCAGCGGCAGGCTGGCAATAGTGGCAACCATGTCGGCCAGCGACTTGGCCGCGAAGAAGCCGCTCTTCTTGTACATCTCGTCTACCGGCGAATTTCCGAAGATGCCGTACGTCAGTCCGGAAGTGTGCCGCAGCAGATCCTGCACGGTCATGGCCCGTTTGGGCGCGGCCTTCTCCACGCCCACCCGCACTTCCTTGAACTCGGGCAGGTATTGCGCCACCGGCGCTCCAATATCGATCTTGCCTTCCTCGGCGAGCATCATCGCCGCGGTCGACACGATCGGCTTGGTCATCGATGCGATGCGGAAGATCGAGTTCGTCTTCATCGGCGTCTGCGATTTGCGATCCTGAAATCCGGCGGCTTCGAGCGCCGCGATCTTACCCTGGCGCGCGATCAGCAGCACCGCTCCTGGTATGCGCCCCTTCTCCACATCCGCCTTCATCTGCATGCGCACGCGCTCCAACCGCTGGGAAGAAATGCCGACATCCTCCGGACGGTTGGCGACCGGCAGGGATTGGCACCAGGCAACCATCGCCAGCGCCATTCCCAGCAGCCCCACGATCAACTTGGTCAACTTTGGCGTGATTCGCATCGGACCAGTTTATCAGTAAGATGCAATAGAGGCTTCATGAACTGGATCTACTGGTCACTGCTATCCGCGCTCTTCGCCGGCGCCACCGCCATCCTCGCGAAGGTGGGCGTCGCCGGCGTGGATTCGAACCTGGCCACCGCCATTCGTACCTCGGTGATTCTGGTTTTCAGTTGGCTGGTGGCCTACGCCACGGCGCCGCCCGCCGCGCTGCGCACACTCACCTCGCGAACCTGGATTTTTCTCATCCTGTCCGGCCTGGCGACCGGCCTATCATGGCTCTGTTACTTTCGCGCGCTGCAATTGGGCGAAGCCTCGCGCGTCGCGCCGGTCGACAAGCTGAGCGTGGCCTTCGTGATCCTGTTCTCGGCGATGTTTCTGGGCGAGCGCCTCACGCTGGTCCGCGGCGCCGGCGGGTTGCTGATCATGGCGGGAGCCATTATCCTGGCTTTGGAGTAGTAGGCGTGCGCGAAACCCACGATATCCTGCAGCGCCTGTCCGCCGCCGGCAGCGCGGTCAACGTCGCAGGCATGGCCCGCTACGGCATTCGCCCGGCCAAGGCATACGGCGTGGCCACACCCGCGATCCGTTCCATCGCCAGGGAACTGGGGTGCGACACGGAACTGGCCGCCGCGCTGTGGTCGAGCAACGTCCTCGAGGCCCGCATGCTGGCTGCTATGATCGCCGATCCGCTCCAGATTACCGAGGAAGAAGTGGAGCGCTGGGTGCGCGAGTTCGACTGCTGGTCGGTCTGCGACTCGGCCTGCATCGGGCTGCTGTGGAGGACGCCATTCGCCTGGCGCAAGGTGCGCGAATGGTCCCGCCGCGAACCCGAATATGAGCGGCGCGCCGCCTTCGCACTGCTCGCGGGCCTCGCGGTCCACGATAAGAAGGCCGTCGACACGCAATTCCACGCCGGTCTCCGGCTGATCGTCAAGGCTGCCGGAGACGATCGCAATTTCGTGAAGAAGGCGGTCAATTGGGCCTTGCGCCAGACCGGCAAGCGCAACCCGGAATTGCGCGCGGCGGCCATTGAGGTTGCGGAGTCGCTGGCGATGTCGCAGTCTCGCGCGGCGCGCTGGATCGGGCACGACGCGTTGCGCGAATTGCGCGCGATTACGCCATGCCCAACAGTGCGTTGATCACGATCGACGCCATGCCCACCGGGATCATCACTTTCCACCCGATGTTCATGAGTTGGTCGTAGCGGAAGCGCGGGAAGGTGCCGCGGAACCAGATCATCAGGTAGATGATCGTCGACACCTTAAAGAGGAACCAGAAGATGCCGATGGCGGCGGCATTGAAGCCGGGAATCATGTAAATCGCGCCGATCGCGACCAGCAGCAGCGCCGCGCCGATCAGCACTTTCTGCTGCAGCGTGTCTTTCAGCTTGCGTACCAAGGTCAGGCTCGCCAGGCCGGAGCCGGCGAATACGACCAGAGGCACGATGTAGTTAAGCGCCGCCAGCCACGATACGCTGGGAAATGGCCGCAGCCATCCGCCCCAGAAGAGCGTGACCGCCACCGACGAGATCACGAAGATGTTGGCGTACTCCGCCAAAAAGTAGAGCGCCCAACGGAATCCGCTGTACTCCGTGTGGAATCCGGCCACTAATTCGGATTCGGCTTCCGGTAAGTCGAAAGGCGCGCGGTTGGTCTCCGCGGTGGCGGCGATGATGTACACCACGAAGGGCACGATCATGAAACCGTAGTTGGAGAAGACAAACCAGATGCCGCGGGTCTGCTGCGCCTGGATAATGCCCTGCATGCTGAGCGTGCCGGCCACCATCACACCGGAAAGCAGCGCAAACGAGAGCGCCACTTCATAGCTGACCAGTTGCGCCGCGCTGCGCAGCGCGCCCAGCAGCGGATAGTGGCTGTTGGAAGCCCATCCGCCCAGAATGATTCCCAGAATTCCTACCGCCGACATCGCCGAAATCACCAGCAAGCCCACATTCACGTCGGCGACATAGAGGTACTTGCTGAACGGAATCACCGCAAACGCCGTCAGCCCCGTGAAGGTAGAGATCACGGGCGCCAGCCAGAAGATCGACTGATCCGCGTCCGTGGGGATGATATCTTCCTTGATGAGTAGCTTCAAGGCATCGGCGATCGGCTGCAGCAGTCCGTGCGGGCCTACCCGCATGGGCCCCAGGCGAACTTGAAAATCGGCCAGCACCTTGCGCTCGATCAGCACGATGTACCCGGCCACCAGCGGGAACAGGGCCACGATCACCAGCGTGACCAGAATCGGCGTGAATAACGGGTGATGGATGATGGCGTCCATAGATTCCTAACGCAGCAACGACGTCTCCGCCAGCCGCAGGAAAGGCTCGGGATAGAACATGATGCCGAAGGTGAGAATGCCGCTCACGGCCAATGCCACGCGCAATCCGAAGCTGGTGGAAAGCGGCGCCTGTTCCGTGAGGTCGCGCACGAACATGCTGCGCACGATGCGGAAGTAATAGTAAATCGCGACGGCTACATAGAGCGTGGCAATCACCGCCAGCGTGTAGTGCTGCGTCTCGATCAGCGACAGGAAAATATAATACTTGCCCAGGAATCCGGCCGTGGGCGGAATCCCCGCCAGCGACAGCAGAAAGAGCAGCATCAGCCACGCGTAACCTGGACTCTTGTATACCAGGCCGGCGATATCGTCCATATCTTCGCCGACGATGCCCTTCCGGCGCAGCGCCACCAGCACGATGAACGCGCCCAGGTTCATGAAAGTGTAGACCAGGACATAGACCGCGATACCTTTGATCCCGGTCGCATTTCCGGCGATCAGGCCGAGCAGCATATATCCGGCGTGCGAGATGGAGCTATAAGCCAGCAGCCGCTTGAGGTTGCTTTGATTGATGGCCGCCAGGTTGCCGACGGTCATGGTGGCGACCGCCACGAAGGCCAGGATGGGTTCCCAGGCTTCCCTAGCGGAGGCTAGCGGGCCGAGGAAGATGCGCAGCAGGAACGCGATAGAAGCAGCCTTGGAGGCCACCGAAAGATAAGCCGTGACGGTGGTCGGCGCGCCTTCGTAAGCATCCGGCGCCCACATGTGGAACGGGACCGCCGAAACCTTGAACAACAGGCCGACGGACGTGGTAGCCAGGGCCAGCAGGACCAACGGATCGAACGGGCCGCGGGCGGCTATGGCTGAGGCAATGTCATCCAGGCGCGTCGATCCCGAGATGCCGTACATCACCGAGAAACCATACGCCAGGAAGCCGCTCGAAAAAGCGCCTAGCAACAGATACTTCATGGCCGCTTCGTTGGAGCGCTTGCTGGTGCGCAGGAAGCCCACCATCACATAGAACGATAGCGCCATCAATTCCAGGCCGATAAACAGGGTGACCAAGTCCTTGCCGGCGGCCAGGAAAAACATGCCGCACTGGGCGAACATCATCAGGGAATAATACTCGGCGTGGTGTTCGCCTTCGATCTCGAGATATTTGTACGAGACGATGGCCACAATCACCGTGGCGGCAATGAAGATCCAGTTGAAGAAAATAGAGAAGCCATCCGCCACCAGCGCGCCGTGAAAGGCCGTGTAATTGGGAACGCCGTCCGCCAGCAGATGCGTTTGCTGCTTCCACAGGCCGAACCCGGCAAATCCTTCGCCGAGGACCAGGAAATACAACAGGTACTTGCGCTGCCGGGGATCGGGGAAAACGATAAAATCGAACAGCAGGATGGCGCATCCGAACAAGGCCAGCATCACAGCCGGGACGAGGACGAAGTGATCGGTGCTGGAGTAGAAAGTATTCATTGGCCGCTCACCACCGGCCGCGCAACAGCCTGCGCGCCGCCCTGATAGTATCCGGGCCGCACCCGCTCCACGATCTGCTGGACCGGCTTTTCCAGGATGTCGAAGTACGGCTTGGGATAGACGCCGATCCAGATCGCCCAGGCGATCAGCGGCAGGAACACCATAATCTCGCGAAGGCTGAGATCCGGCAGATGCAGATTCTTCCCGTTGGTAATCTGGCCCAACATGGTGCGCTGGTAGAGCCAGAGCAGGTAGGCCGCGCCGAAAATCACGCCGGTCACCGCAAACGCGGCCCAGATGCGATTCGCTTCAAACGCACCCTGCAAAATCGTAAATTCGCCCACAAATCCGTTGAGCAGGGGCAGGCCCGCGGAGCTCAGCATGGCGATGGCGAAGATCACCGCGTACTTTGGCATCACGTGCGCCAATCCGCCGTACTCCGAAATCTCACGCGTATGCCGGCGCTCGTAGACCACCCCGATGATCAGGAAGAGCATGCCGGTAGAGATGCCGTGGTTGATCTGTTGCAGCACGCTGCCGGCCAGGCCGTTCGGGTTCAGCGCGAAGATGCCCAGCGTACAGAAACCCAGGTGGCTCACGGAAGAATACGCCACCAGCTTCTTCCAATCCTTCTGCATCAGGCTGACCAGGGCGCCGTAGATAATGCCGATGATGGAAAGCACCGCCAGGATCTGGACAATCGTCTGATCCATGGAAGCCTTCGGCAGCAGGGGCAGCGAGAAGCGGATGAATCCGTAAGTCCCCATCTTCAACAGCACGCTGGCCAGGATGACGGAGCCGGCGGTAGGCGCTTCCACGTGGGCATCGGGCAGCCACGTGTGAAACGGAAACATGGGCACTTTAATGGCGAAGCCCAGGAAGAAAGCCCAAAAGACCCATTCCTGCAAGCCGAGCGGCAGGCTCAGTTTCATCAATTCGGATATTTCAAAAGTGTAGCGGCCGAACTGGTTGGCGTACTGGAAGTAGAGCGTCAGGATGCCCAGCAGCATCAGCACGGAGCCGGCCAGCGTGTAAAGGAAGAATTTGATCGCCGCGTAGAGTTTGCGCGGGCCGCCCCAAACCGCGATGATGAAATACATGGGCACCAGGACGAGTTCCCAGAACACGTAGAACAGGAAGAAATCCATCGACATGAATACGCCCAGCATGCCCACCTGCAGCAGCAGGAACATGCAGTAGTATTCTTTGAGCCGGTCCTGAATGGCGTTCCACGACGACAGGATGGCGATGAAGCCGATCACCGTGGTCAGCATGATCAGCAGCAGGCTGATGCCGTCGATGCCGATCAGATACTGCGCGCCCAGGCTGGGTATCCAGTTGGCGCGCTCCACGAATTGAAAGCCGGATACGCCTTTGTCGAAGCGCGAAACCAGCGGGAGGGAAATCAGGAAACCGGCGAAGCTGGCCAGGTTCGCCCAGACCTTGATCAGGCCCTTCTGGCGCGAGGGGATGAACAGCAGGATCAACAGTCCCGCGAGCGGCGTGAACAGCACCAGACTGAGTAAGTGGTCGCTCATTATTTACCCGCCAGGTAATACCCGAAGAAGACCAGCACGCCCACTACGACGAACAGCGCATAGGCCTGGACGCGCCCGGTTTGCAGGATGCACACCGGGTAGGAAAGCAGCTTCACGGTGAAGGAACCCAGGCGCACCGCGCCATCCACGATCCAGGTATCCCACCACATCGAGACACGCGAGGAAAAGCGCGTCAGCCATCCCGCGCCATTCACCGCGCCGTCCACTACATTGCGATCGAACGCGCCCAACACTTCGCCGCCGCCCTTGCAGAGGCCGTTCACGAACAGGAAGTCGTAGATCTCGTCCACGTAATACTTGTTGTAGAGCAAGCCGTGCAGCGGCTTCAGCGACTTCGGAAGGGAACCCGGCGTTTCCGGCTTGTGGTGATAGAAATAGCGTGCCACCACGATCCCGATAATAGCCACAGCCACGGAGATGCCCATGAGAATCCATTCCGTAGAGGCATCGTGCGCGCCGCCTTTCGCGGCTTCCGTGGCCGCCGAGGCGAAGGCGGGTTCCAACCATTTCTCGAAGGTGTAGAAGCGCTCTGAAAGGTTCCATGCGCGCGGTACGCCCAGCCAGCCCGCGAACACACCGCCTGCCGCCAGAACGATAAGCGGGACGGTCATAGCCGGGGGCGACTCATGGATGTGGGCGGCTACTTCCGGCGCCACATGCGACTTGCCGTAAAACGTCATGTTCATGAGGCGCCACATGTAGAATGCGGTCAGGCCCGCGGTGGCCAGCCCTACGAACCACAGCGCCTTCGAGCCGGCGGGAGAGCTATAGGTCTGCCAAAGAATCTCGTCTTTAGAGAAGAAGCCTGCGAAGCCTGGAATGCCGGCGATGGCTACCGAGCCGACCCACATGGTCCAGTGCGTGATCGGAATCTTATCCTTTAGGGCGCCCATGCGCCGCATGTCCTGCTCGCCGCCCATGGCGTGAATCACGGAGCCGGAACCGAGGAAGAGGAGGGCCTTAAAGAAGGCGTGCGTGAACAAGTGGAACACGGCCACCCAATATGCTCCGACTCCCAGCGCCAGAAACATGTACCCGAGCTGGCTCACGGTGGAATACGCCAGCACGCGCTTGATATCGTTCTGTACCAGCCCGATGGTAGCAGCGAAAATCGCCGTAAACGCGCCGATGAAGGCCACGATATTGAGCGTCTGGGGCGTGAGTTGGAACAGCGCCGCGGAACGCGCCACCATGTAAACGCCCGCCGTGACCATGGTCGCCGCGTGGATCAAAGCCGAAACCGGCGTGGGACCTTCCATGGCGTCCGGCAGCCAGACATACAGTGGAAATTGCGCGGATTTGCCGGTGGCGCCCACGAAAAACAGGAGTGCCATGGCACTCAGCACGCCGAAGCCGGCCGTCTCCGCGTGGAAGTGCGGGCCGCGCAATGCGGCGTTGACGTCCAGAAAACGGACAGTGCCCAGCAGGCTGAACATCAGCAGCATGCCGAGGATGAACCCGGCATCGCCCACCCGGTTTACGATAAAGGCCTTCTTGCCCGCATCGCCGGCCGATTTCTTCTGGAAGTAGAACCCGATCAGCAGGTAGCTGCACAGTCCCACGCCTTCCCATCCGACGAACAACAGCGTATAGTTGTTCGCCAGCACCAGCATCAGCATGAAGAAGATGAACAGGTTCAGGTAGCCGAAGAAACGGTAGTAGCCGTTGTCGTGGGCCATGTAGCCGGTGGAATAGACGTGGATCAGGAAGCCGATGCCCGTGACCACCAGGATCATCACGGAGCTTAATGGATCGAGCAGAAAGCCCCAATCGGCGCTGAAGGTGGCGATGCGGCCATCCATCATGTGGAATGGCAGCCCCGCCAGCCAGGTGAACTGGATCACCTGGTGGATCCTGCCCGGCGTATCCGTCAATTGCCAGACCGCGCCCACCGAGAGCAGAAACGAGATCAGCACCGTGCCGGGGCAGATCAGGCTCACCAGGACTTTCAGAGGCGAACTGTGATGATGATGTTCGTGGCCATGATCGTGCGAATGCCCGTGATCGTGATGATGGCCATGATCGTGTTCGTCGTGGATATGCTCCACTCCCGGCGCCACCGCGACAGCCGACGCGGGCTGCGGATCGAGCAGCCTGCCGAACAGCAGCATCAGCAGGGCGCCGCACAGCGGGATCAGCGGGATGAGCCAAATCAGGTCCAGGAAATTCACTGAACCCCCTCTTGGAGGCCGGGCAATCCTGCCCGCAGCCGGCTTTTAGCCGGCTCAGGCCGCCCCGACAGCAAACAATGAAAAAAGCCGGCCTGGAAAGCCGGCTGCGGGCAGGATTGCCCGCCCCACAAGATGCACAGCGATAGAATGTGGCGTTAGGCTGCGTGGTTACCATTTCAGTAAGTCCACCTCATCCGCCAGCACCGTCTCTTTATTGCGGAACAGCGCGATCAGAATGCCCAGTCCCACGGCCGCTTCGGCCACCGCGTCGGTGATCACGAAAATGGCGAATACCTGCCCATTCAGATTGTGCAGCGCCTGCGAGAAGGCCACCAGGTTGATATTGACCGCGTTCAGGATCAATTCGATGGACATCAAAATAATGACAATATTTCGCCGCGTCAGCACGCCCACCGTCCCGATCAGCAGGAGTGCCGCGCTTAAAGCGATATAGTGCGCCGTAGTTATCGGGTACATTGTCAGATCCGTTTCTTGGCCATCACTACCGAACCCACCACCGCTACCAGCAACAGGATGGAAGCAATCTCGAACGGCAGCAGATACTCCTTGAACAGCACATCCGCCAGTTGCTCCGTATTTCCCAGGGCGGAGGCCGCGGGCAGAATGCCGGGCTGCGCGATCTTGAACGCGGCGCGGCCCTTCGAGAGGAACCAGAAGACCTGCGCGCCCACCAGCGCCACGCAGACCAGCGCGATCCACCATTGGCCGTTGAACTGTTTTTCCTTGGCGGCCTGGTCCAGATTCACCAGCATGATCACGAACAGGAACAGCACCATGATGCCGCCGATATAGAGCACGATCTGCACGGCGAACAGGAATTCCGCCTGCTGCAAAAGATACAAGCCCGCCACGCCCATCAGCGACACGATCAGGAACATCGCGCTGTGTACGGCATTTCTGCGGGTAATGGTCAAAATGCCGCCGGCCAATACCATGGCGGCGAAGATATAGAAGAAGATAGCCTGCGTCAGCTCGGGAGTCAGCATTTGTATTGGGTCGGCTTGGGACCTTCTTCGAGCATCTGGCGATCCCAGATGGCGCCTTCGCGGGTGTAGCTGGCCAGTTCGAAATCCTGCGTCAGCTCGAGCGCGTCCACCGGGCAAGCGTCCTCGCACAGGCCGCAAAACATGCAGCGGGATGTGTCGTACGTGAAAGTAGTCAGCTCTTTGCGCTTGGTCTGTTCGTTGCGCTGGCTGGTGACCACAATGAGATTCTCCGGGCAGGCCAGCGCGCACAGGTTGCAGGAGATGCACAGCGTCTCGCCGTTATCCGGATTGATGTTCAGCCGGGGCGCGCCGCGATAGCGTTCGCCGACCTTGGGCCGCTCGGCCGGATACTGCTCGGTGTAGATACGCTTGGGATCCTGGTTGCGGAAGGTCACCCAGAGACCCTGGAAAAGGTCCACCAGAAAAACGGTGCGGAACAGCTTAGAAATCATTTGCTTTCCTCGATGCCGGGGACCGTCCCACTCATCGGTCCACCTCGCCCAGCACGATATCCAGCGTACCAATAATCGCCACAACGTCGGCCACCAGCCCGCCGCGCACCATGCAGTCGAGCGCCTGCAGATTGATGAACGAGGGCGGCCGTACGCGCATGCGATAGGGCTGCGTGGAATTGTCGCTCACGATGAAATAGCCGAGCTCGCCTTTGGGCGCTTCGATCGAAACATAAGCCTCGCCCACCGGCGGTTTCACGACCTTGGGCACCTTGCCCATGATCGGACCGCTGGGGATGCGGTCCACCGCCTGCCGGATAATACGCGTGGACTGCCGCATTTCTTCCATGCGCACCGTATACCGGTCGTAGGTGTCGCCGTTTTCGGCGGTGGGGATTTCGAAGTCGTACTGCTCGTAGCCGGAGTAGGGCTGCGACTTGCGCAGATCCCATTTCACGCCGGCCGCGCGCAGCACCGGTCCGGTGACGCCATACTCCTTGCATTCGTCGGCCGACAGAATGCCCACGCCCTTCAGCCGCCCCACCCAGATCCGGTTGTTGGTCAGCAGTTCCTCGTATTCATCCACTTTGGGGATGAACCAGTCGCAGAATTTCTTGACCTCCTCCTCGAAACCTTCGTAGGTCTCGTACTGCAGCCCGCCGATGCGGAAGGCGTGCGTGGTGAGGCGCGCGCCGCAGTAATTCTCGAAGATCTTGAGCACTTCTTCGCGCTCGCGCAGGCAATAAAAAACCGGCGTAATTGCTCCGATATCGAGGGCATGCGTGCCCAGCCACAGCAGATGGCTGGCAATGCGATTCAGCTCGGTCAGGATCACCCGCACCGCCTGCGCCCGCGGCGGCGCTTCGATGTTGAGCAGCTTTTCGACCGCCAGGCAGTAGCCCAGGCCGTTCGAAACCGCGGCTACGTAGTCCATGCGGTCCACATAGGGGGCGAACTGCTGATAGGTGCGGTTTTCGCCGATCTTCTCCACCCCGCGATGCAGGTAGCCGATGACGCACTCGGTGCCGTTGACTTTCTCACCGTCGAGCTTCAGGATCACGCGCAACACGCCGTGGGTGGACGGATGCTGCGGACCCATGTTGATGACTAACTCGGTCGCGTCTAGAAAAGTGGCTTCCGGCATGTGATCACTGCCCGCTTTCGATGCCCATGTTGTCCCTCACCCAGGCATCGTCCTGCTGCAGGATTCCATAATCCTTGCGCAGAGGATGGCCCTGCCATTCCTCGGGCAGCAGGATGCGGCGCATATCGGGATGGCCGGCGAACTGGATGCCGAACATGTCGAACACTTCGCGCTCCAGCCAATTGGCGGTCAAATGCACGCTGACGGCGGTGGCCGGAGTGTAGCCGTCCGCGATCATGGTCTTCACCCGGATGCGTTCGTTGCGCGCGAAGCTATATAAAATGTAGACGATGTCGAAACGCTCGGGGCGCTTGGGATAATCGACGGCCGTGATATCGACCAGGTAGTCGAAATCCATTTCCAGCTTGAGCGTTTCGAGGATGGGAATGACCGCGTCTGGTTTGGCGATCAGGAAACTCTGCCCCAGGTACGTGGAGAACTCGCCGATCTGGTCGGCATAGCGTTCTTTCAACGTCTGGGTAATATCGCTTTCCCAAGGCGTCGTGAGCATGACGGCCGGAGGTTTGGGGGGCGCTGCATGGGCGGCAGCGGCGGGCTTGGGAGCTGCGGGTTTGGGCGCAGGAGCCGCCGGTTTTTCAGCCGGAGTGGCCGCCTCGCTCCCAGCGGGAGGAGGCGCCCCAGAGCCCTCGGGCTTTTGCTCGTCAGCCATTGGATTTCCCTAGTGAAGATCACTACACATATCACTTGCTCGTAGGGAGTGTCAAACATGGCTTTCCAGGCGCGGCCGGCAGCGCGGCGCAGCGCGTTTGCTTTGCGTTGCGAGTGTGCACTTGCGCAGCAACGAGCTATGCTGGATTCAGATGACCAAGGTCCAGATCGACTTCCAACTGCAGCACACCCTAGACGACGAGCTGATGACGCGTCTCGGCAAGGCCTATTCGATTTACGGGATACAGAAGATCAATCTGGCGCCGTCCGAAGACAGCCTTACGGTGGAATACGATGCCACCCGGCTGCGGCCCGCCGAGGTCCATGCCGCGCTCACGCGCGCCGGTATCCCGGTGGTCACCAAATAATTGACCGGCGGAGCCGGGGATTCCGTTCCTTGGAACGGCTCCCGGTCCGCCGGTTCGCGCCACTTCAACTGCTATTAAGACTTGCAAGGCAAGTGCCAGTTCGACCGGCTTACGATTCAAAACGACTTAAGGTGGGTCCGGATACCCCAGCGGCACGCTTTACACAGCCGACTTGCAGAAATTACGCGTCCCGAACCTCCGCGGCATGGTGACGCACATCCACTCCCTTCACCAGAAAGACTACGTCCTCGGCAATGTTGGTGGCATGATCGGCGATGCGCTCCAGGTTGCGCGCCACGAAAATGAGGTCTACCGCCGCGGGCACGGTGCTGGGATCCTTCTGCATGTACGCCACGAGCTCCTGGTAAACCGAGTCGCGCAAGGCGTCCACTTCATCGTCGGCGGCCAATACACTAGTGGCTTCCACGGCGTCGCTCTTCACGAAAGCGTCCAGGGTCCGCAACAGCATGGATTCAACCAATTGCGCCATGCGCGGGATATCGATCAAGGGCTTCACCGGCGATTGCGCGACCAGCGATAGCGCCCGCTGCGCAATGTTTACCGCCAGGTCTCCCATGCGCTCCAGATCGGTATTGATTTTCATGGCGGCGGTCAGGAATCGCAGGTCCCTGGCCATGGGCTGGCGGAGAGCGAACAGGCGCGTAGTCAGATTATCGATCTCGATCTCCATCTGGTTAATGCGGGCTTCGTCCCGCAGGACCTGGCGGGCGAGGTCCGGGTCGCGATCCACCAACGCACGCACACTGCGGTGTATGGCCGACTCCACGTAGCCGCCCATCTGCAGAACTTTTTCGTGCAGTTCCTCGAGTTCAACCGAAAATTGCCTCAATTCAACCCCCTGTTTCCTATTCGCACGGCCCTATCCGAATCTGCCTGTGATGTAATCTTCGGTTTCCTGCCTGGTGGGATTCTTAAAGATAATCTCAGTGGTATTGTACTCGATCAGTTTTCCCAACAGAAAGAAACCGGTGCGGTCGGCAACGCGCGCCGCCTGTTGCATATTATGAGTGACGATTACGATGGTGCACTGGTCCTTCAAAGTGAACAGCAGATCTTCGATCTTGGCGGTGGCGATGGGATCGAGCGCCGAGCAAGGCTCATCGAGCAGGAGCACCTCGGGATCGACGGCCAGCGCCCGCGCGATGCACAAACGCTGCTGCTGCCCGCCGGAAAGCGCGTAGGCGGATTTGTGCAGCTTGTCCTTCACCTCTTCCCATAAGGCGGCACGCTTCAGGCTGTGCTCCACGGCATCTTTCAACGAGCCGTGGAATCCATTGACCTTCAACCCGTAAGCCACATTGTCGAAAATGGATTTGGGGAACGGATTGGACTTTTGAAACACCATGCCCACGCGGCGCCGCAGGGCCGTCACATCCACTTTCAGCACGTCTTCTTCGTCCAGGAGAACCTGGCCTTCGACGCGCGTATTCCGGATGGTCTCGCTGATGCGGTTCAGGGTGCGCAGGAAGGTGGACTTGCCGCAGCCGGAAGGTCCAATCAGAGCCGTGATCCTGTTCGCCGGCACCTCCAGTGAAATATCGTGCAAGGCCTGGTAGGCGCCGTAGAAAAAGTTCAGGTTGACAGCCTTAAGCTTGCCCGGCTGTGCGACCGGTTTCCCGGCCGCCGAACTGGCGGAAGGTAGATTAGCTGTGCCCATGGTCATTTCGTTCATTTTTGCACTGCGATTCCCCGCGAGAGGATCAAGCGGGCGGCGATATTGGCAAATAATACCAGCAACAGGAGCACCATCCCGGCGGCCCACGCCTGGCGATGCCAATCGTCGTAGGGCGCGGTAGCGCGGTAGAAAATCATGACGGGGAGCGACGCGGTGGGCTGGGTGAACCCGGTGTTCATATAATTGCTACTGCCGCTGGTGAAAAGCAGGGGCGCGGTTTCGCCGGCGATGCGCGCCACGCCCAGGATCATGCCAGTTGCGATTCCGCGATAGGCCGCCGGCACCACCACTGTAGCAATCGTCTTCCATTTGCTCGCGCCCAGCGCCAGGGCGCCCTCGCGCAAAGTCTGGGGCACGGAGTTCATGAACTGCTCGGTGCTGCGGGCGGTAATGGGAATCAGCATCAGCGCCAAGGCGAACCCGCCGGCCAGCGGGGAGTTGCCGTGCATCGGAACCACCACCACCGCGTACGCAAAGATACCAATGACAATGGAGGGCACCCCGTTCAGCAGGTCGGCCATATAGCGCACCAGGAAGGCGAAAGTCTTGCCGCCGAATTCCGAGAGGTAAATGCCCGCCATAAAACCCACCGGTAGACCGGCTAAAGTCGCCAGCAGAATAATCTGGATGCTACCCACGATGGCGTTGGCCATGCCGCCGCCCGTTTCGCCGGGAGACTTCGGCAGCTTCGTGAAAAAGTCCCAGTCAATGGATCGCCATCCATTGTAGATCAGGTAGCCCAGGAGCAGAAACAGGAGCGAAACCGCCACGACCGCGCACACGCCGGTCAGGCTCAGCATGATGTAGCTCAACGTTTTCCGCCAGCGGTTCCGCAGCGTCATGGATGGGAGCTCCCGCGGCGCGTCGTGGCGATAATCAGCAGACGCGCCATGGCGTTGATCACGATCGTCAGCAGGAACAGTACCAGGCCGAGACCCACCAGGGATTGCAGGTAGAGGTCTCCGGTGGCCTCCGAGAATTCGTTGGCGATCACCGCGGCGATCGTATACCCCGGCGCAAACAATGAAGCGTGAATGCTGGGGTCGTTCCCGATGACCATGGTGACGGCCATCGTTTCGCCCAAAGCGCGCGCCAGGCCCAGGAAGATCGAGCCGAAAATCCCCAGCCGGGCGTAGGGCACGACCGCCTGCCAGGTGGACTCCCAGCGCGTGGCGCCCAGCGCCAGGGCGGCCTCCCGCTGCTCGGTGGGCACTTCCAGCAGCGCCTCGCGGGATATGGAAATAATGAACGGCAAAGTCATGATGGCCAGGATCACGCCGGCCGTGAGATAGCCGAATCCAAAAACAGGGCCGGAGAATATAGGCAGAAACCCCAGCGATTGTTTCAGGAACGGCTCCACGTAGTCGCGCATCAGCGGCACCAGCGTGAAGATGGCCAGCACACCGTAAATCACGCTGGGTACGGCCGCCAGCAGTTCGATGAAGAACGTGAATGTGCTGGAGATGCGCGCCGGCGCCAGTTCCGAAAGAAAAATCGCGGCGCCCACGCCCAGCGGCACGGCGACCAGCAGCGCGATCAGCGACGTGATCACCGTGCCATAAATGAACGGCAACGCGCCGAACTCACCGCTCACCGGGTTCCATAGCGACGACGTCAGGAAGCCGAAGCCGAATTTATGGCGCGGCAAAGAGGAGGTGACCCAGAGCTGGTAGATCAACCCGACGGTGACCAACAGGATACTGGACGCAAAAGCCAGTGTGATCAGGCGCGCCGCCTCGTCGCCATTACGCAAGCGCCGCAATAGCGCCTGCGCACCGCCCGGAGGCGGCGCGTTTACTGCCGCCGAAGTTGCCATATCACTTGATCAGCGCAATCTGCTTTTCTTCCTTGGCGACTACTTCCTTGGGTAGAGGAGCGTAACCCAGCGAACCAGCATATTTCTGGCCGTCGGCCAGAATCCAATGGAGGAAAGCGACAATGCCTTTCTTCTTGGCCGCATCGTCGATCTTCGATGGTATCAGCAAGTAGGTGAAGGTGGAGATGGGGTAAGCCTTTTTCCCGGGAGCGTTGGTGATGGAAACCCGGAAGTCCGCAGGCATAGTCTGGGCGGCCGACGCAGCCGCCGCCGTGACGCTTTCCAGGTCCGCTTTCAGGAACACTCCAGCAGCGTTGCGTAACGAACCGTACGCCATCTTGTTCTGCAGAACGTAAATCAGCTCGACGTAGCCGATTGAGTTTGGGGTCTGCTTCACGATACCGGCCACCCCGTCATTGTTTTTCCCGCCCAAGCCTACCGGCCAACTCACGGAAGTGCTCGCACCCACCTTCGACTTCCATTCCGGGCTGACCTTGGAGAGGTAATCGGTAAATACGAAGCTGGTGCCGCTGCCATCGGAGCGATGCACGACGACGATCTCAGTATCGGGCAGTTTCACACCGGCGTTGACTTTCGCAATTTCGGGGTCGTTCCACTTCTTGATCTTGCCGAGATAGATGCCCGCCAGAGCTTCCGGCGTAAACTTCAAGTCCTGGGAGACGCCTGGAAGATTGTAGGTGGGGACGACGCCGCCGAGTACCGTAGGAAAGTGTAGCGGTTTGTTCTTGAACTTGGCGATCTGCTCATCGGTCATGGGCATGTCCGAGGCGCCGAAATCCACCGTGCCTTCGGTAAACTGCCGGATTCCGCCGCCGGAACCGATCGACTGGTAATTGATCTGCGCATCCGGATCGACTTTGGCGAACTCTTCGATCCACTTGCCGTATATGGGGTACGGGAAGCTGGCTCCCGCGGCGTTGATCAGAACCTTGGCTTCAGCCACTGTCAACAGGATGGCAAGGGCGCCCAGAGCGCCCAACCAGAAACTACTCTTCTTCATATAGGACTCCTTCTTCAGGTTGCCACAGCAAATTGTTACAAAATGGTGAAGAATGTGGGGCGCGCCCAACTGGCTGGCCCCACGCGTTTGTCAATAGTGGGGCGCTTGTCCCGGCAATGTATACCGCAAGTCGACCCACACCATGCTGTCGTGCGCGTCCGACGGCGCACCGGTGGCCACGTACCACGGATTGCGGGTGAGGTAGGAGTACTGGAAGATGAAGCTCAACGCCCCGTAGTTCGGGTTCTTCCAGAACGTTTGATTCAAGCCGATCGTGCCTTCCTGGATGTGCTTGTTTTGGCTGTTGGCCGATTTCGGATAGCCGTAGCCGATGAAGGCGTTCTTATTGCCCGGGTCCAGGCTCACGGCTTGGCCGATAAAGTCTTCCCCGTAGTACCCGAAGATCATGGTGTTGTGCGTGGTGTACTCGAAACCGGGGAGGATGGAGGCCGCATGCAGGGGTAAGGGAGCGCCCGTCCCATCGATGACCAGATCGGGTGCCTCGCCGAAAAGATACCGGCCTTCGCCATCGCTCAGAAACGAGTTGAAGATCAGGTGGAAGCCCTTAGTCACCTCAAGATTGACGTTGGCCTCGCCGCCCCCGCCCTGCCTGGTGAAACTCGTACTGGTGAGAGGATTATAGGTTTTGAACGAGCTGAAAACGCCGCCCACCTCGAAGTGCAGCAGGTTGCCATTGATAACCGGATCGAAGGCCAGTTTCGCCTGCACGTCCGGATGCAGGTTCGGCGGGGTGAAACTCGCGGCGCCGAGGTCGATCTGGTTATTCGTATAGGCCGTCGAAAGCAGGCTGGGCAGAACGATCGAGCCGCCGCCGCCCGAGCCGCCGCCATATTGTTCGGCTTGCTCCAGGGCAAAACCGAAGCTTACAACGTCGCTGGCGTGATACACGACGCGGAACTGGGGAGCGCGGGTCCACGACAGGCCCACTTGGTAATTCGTATCCATGTTCTGGCTATAGAAGATGTCGGAAGGCAGCGGGGAGATCCCCTTGCGGCCCGGCGTCATCATGCTCCAGGATTGTCCGCCCAGCAGTTCCCATTTGCCGTTCCGCAAATCCACAAAGTAGAGCCGCATGCGGAACGTGATGGCGTTCGATGTGACGCTGGCGTTGGTGGACTGATTGCCCAAAAAGTCAGATTCCCAGTAGCCAAGGACGTGGGTGTTATGAACTGTGGCGTCAACCCGCGCTCCGATGCGCGAGTTCTGCGCGCTGAAGCGGATTTCGCTTAGCTTCCCCAAACCGGTTGACGCGTTGTTGTATGGGATGCTGCCGAAATTGGTGCCGATGCTGCTGCCGCCGTCCGCCGAGCGGAAGACGGCGGTCATATCCATAAACCCTATGGGGGTGATCGTCGCGGTGCCTACGTGCAGTTGCAGCGGGGAAGCCGGCTCACCCTGCGGCTGCAGCGATAGCGCAGCCGACAGCCCGGGATGCAGCACGGGTGCCACATCGCCCGCCGGGACGATGCCGGCCGTGCTGGCCACCTGGCCCAGGCTGGGCGGTTTCGGCTGACTGGCTTGATCGGAGGCCGTTTGCTCTCCCGCCTTGGGCTGGGTAGCCTGATCCAACACCTTCTTTTGCTCGTCCAACACACGGCGAAGTTGATCGATTTGGTCCTGTTGGGCAGCCAATTGCGCTTTTAAGCGCTCGATCTCCGGGTTGGTGGCAGCCGGTTCCTGGGCGCGCGAGGGCGCCGCCAGGGCGCCAAAAAGGAGCAGAACTCCGCCGAGCGTCGCAAGTACTCTTCTCTTCATTGAAGCTCCTATGAAATTTGGAAGTGACAGGCCGCAGGCAAGTGAATTCCTTGCACTTCGAGCCTCACTCAGGGTAACCAGAGGCGATTATGGGTTGATGACGGAATTGTTAAGTTCCGGTTACGAAGCAGTGCTGAAGCCGATTTCGGCTGGGTGTGGGCCGCACGCCGGAATCGGGCTGGGATAGAGGCAGGCGCAGGGTGTCCTGGTGCTGTACCTTACATCCTCACCCAAAATACTTCGATGAGGGTATACCCGGGTCCGGCCCGCTCCGCCTATCATCGGCAGTAGTGGCCACCGACCAGATGACCAGGCAGATTCCGTCCGGAGTCCTTGCGCAGTTGCGGCAACTCGATGCTTGTTCGGTTTCGAACGCCATCGAGCGGCTAAACGTGCGCCTGCGCAACGAGGGATTTACAGACAGCAGCGTACGTTGTCTTTCTCCCGATTTGCCGCCCATGGTCGGCTACGCGGTCACGGGCAGGATTCGCACTTCCACCGCCCCCACCATGCGGCACTGGTACTACGAGCACATGGATTTCTGGGCGTACGTCCTGACAATTCCGGCGCCCCGCGTGATTGTCCTGCAGGACGTCAACGTTCATCCCGGCTTGGGCGCGCTATTTGGCGAAATACACGCGCATATCGGCCACGCACTGGAGTGCATTGGATACGTCACGAATGGCACGGTCCGGGACTTGCCCGGAATCGAGCGGACTGGTTTTCATCTCTTCGCCCGCGGTTTATCCGTGTCGCACGCTTACGCGCACGTGGTTGATTTTGGCGGCGCGGTGGAGACCGGTGGGCTTAGGGTGAATCCGGGAGACCTGTTGCATGGCGATTTGCATGGGGTCGTTTCGGTTCCTCAAGCCATCGCCGGTCAGGTCCCCAAGGTAGCGGCCGAACTGGCGGCGCAAGAGCAAGAACTGATCCGGTTATGCCAGTCCTCCCAGTTTTCCCTGGATGAACTGCGCCGGCAGATTGAACGGACGAGACATGCATCCAAGTAGCAAAGCCGCGCGCCTGGCTCTCGCCGCGGTCGCCCTGGCCGCGGCCGGCATGACGGCTTGTTCCCGCGGCAACCGGATAGAAGCCCGCGAAGCCCCGGTGGAGGCGACCGTCGGAGTCACGCGGGCGGTGCGCATGCCGCTGGAGCGTCAACTGACCTTGTCGTCGGAGTTGGTGCCCTTCCAGGAAATCGACGTTTACGCCAAAGAGTCCGGCTTCGTCAAGGAACTCAAAGTAGACTACGGCACGCGCGTCGCGGAAGGGCAGTTGATGGCGGTGCTCGAGATCCCGGAGCTACGGGCGCAATTGGAACAGGACCAGGCGGCCATCAAGAATATGGCCGAACAAGTGACCCACGCCGAGCACGAGTTGAATCGCGTGGAAGCTCAGCACAAAGTCGCTCACTTACAATATGACCGCCTGAAAACCGTGTCGGAGAGCAGGCCGGGACTGGTAGCGCAACAGGAGGTGGACGATTGGCAAGGAAAGGACCTGGCATTGGAGGCGCAGGTGGAAGCCTCCAAATCGGGCCTCCAGTCGGCGCAAAGCGAGTTGGCCGCCGCGGAGGCCAAACTGACGCACGACCAGGTACTCTACGGCTACGCGCGCATCACGGCGCCGTTCGCCGGGGTGGTCACCGAACGTTACGCGAATCTCGGCACGCTGATGCAAGCCGGAACGAATTCGAGCACGCAGGCCATGCCGCTGGTAAAGCTCTCGCAGGATAACCTCTTCCGGCTGGTGATTCCAGTGCCCGAGTCGGACGTGCGTTATATTCACGTCGGCGATCCGGTGGAAGTGAGCATTCCGTCGCTGGGCCGTACCTTCCCAGCAAAGGTAGCCCGCTTTTCGGCGGACGTGAAAGCGGATACGCGCACCATGCACACGGAAGTGGATGTGCCCAACCCGAATCGCGTATTGGTCGAGGGTATGTACGCGCAGGCTACCTTGCTGCTGGAACGTAAATCCGCCACCCTGGCGGTGCCGCTGCAAGCTGTCGATCACCAGAACGACGCTGCCAGCGTGCTGGTGGTGACGCCCGCAAACCGCATTGAGGAGCGCAAATTAACACTGGGCGTTCAAAATGCCGGCTTTGCCGAAGTGCTGGCGGGGCTGAAGGACGGCGAGCAGGTGGTGGTGAGCGACCGCGGCGCTCTAAAGCCCGGCCAGCCAGTGCGGCCCCAGACCGTCAACTTAATCAACTACGAGGGCCGGAATTAGGCGAGCCGAGAGGCAGCACAACTTACTCCTATGTCGGGCTTTTCGATTCGCAATCCCTATTTCATCATTGTGGTCTGCCTGGCGCTGTTGGCTATAGGTGTGGTCAGCCTTGAGCGGATGCCGGTGGACCTGTTCCCCGCCATCAATATCCCGGAAGTGGTGGTGGCCACTTTTTATTCCGGCATGCCGCCGGAAGATATCGAGTTTGACATCACGAACCCCCTGGAGAGATTTTTCACGCTGGCCAGCGGGGTGGACCACTCCGAGTCCCGGTCATTGCTCGGTGTCAGCATCATAAAGGTTCACTTCCAGCCGGGAACCAGCGCCGACGCCGACGTCACACAACTCTCCAACCTGGCGCTTGCCGACCTGAAGCGTTTGCCGCCCGGCACCTTGCCGCCGGTGGTGCTGAAGTTCGACGCCTCCAGTCTGCCGGTATGCCTGGTGACGGTGAGCGGCGAAGGCCTGAACGAGACTCAACTTCACGACTACGCCCAATTCCAGATCCGCAACCAGATCGCCGTGCTGAAGGGCGCCGAGATCCCGCCGCCATTCGGCGGTAAGTACCGGCAGATCATGGTGTACGTGGATCCCTATAAAATGGCGTCGCGGCAGCTCAGCCCCATGGACGTGGTCAAGGCGGTGAACGACTCAAACCTGATCCTTCCGGCCGGAGACGTGAAGATCGGCCCGACCGACTATTATGTCTACTCGAACAGTCTGGTCAAGGACATGAGCGAGTTGAACAGCCTGCCGATTAAATCCGTCGGCAAGTCCTGGGTCACGATTTCGGACATAGGCAAGGCGGAGGATGCCAGCCAGCTTCAATACAACATCGTGCGCGTGAACGGTCAGCGGTCCGCCTACATTCCCATCATGAAGCAGGGCGGAGACACCAACACCATTGAAGTGGTGGATGGCGTGCGCAAGCTGACGTCGCACTTGCTCGACATTCCGAAACAATTAGTCACTAATGTCGTTTTCGATCAGTCTGTTTATGTGAAGGCCGCGCTGGAGACGGTGCTGCACGAAGGCGCCATAGGGCTGGTGTTGACCAGCATTATGATCCTGATCTTTCTGGGGAGCCTGCGCGCCACTTCGGCGGTGCTGCTTTCAATCCCGCTCTCGGCCGTAGCTGCATTCGTGGTGCTGGCGCTGATGGGAAGCACGGTGAATACCATGATCCTGGGCGGGATGGCGCTGGCGTTTTCGCGGGTGATCGACAACTCGGTGATTTCGCTCGAGAACATCTACCGCCACCTGGAAATGGGCGCATTGCCCATGGTCGCCGCGGAGGTGGGCGGTTCGGAAGTCAGCCTGGCCGTGTTGGCGGCCACCCTGGTGGATGTGGTCGATTTCTTCCCGGTGGTGTTCCTCTATGGGGTGAGCAAGTTCCTATTTTCCGCCCTGGCGCTGGCTTTTTCCTTGTCGCTGCTGGCCTCATTCGTAGTGGCCATGACGGTAATCCCGCTATTCTGCTCGCGCTTCCTGAAACAACATGCGCCGGCCGAAGGCGGTGCTGAACATCCCGTGCCCGTTCATCCGGGCGGCAAGTCGTTATGGGACCGGTTCAACGCCCGGTTCAATCGGGGCTTCGGCAAGGTGCTGGATTTCTATGAGCGCTGGGTGCGCCGCGCATTAGTGCGGCCCGGCTTGACCGTGGCGGCCCTGGGCGCGCTGTTTCTGTTGAGTCTGTGCATCTATCCGTTCGTGGGAGTGGCGTTTTTTCCACGTACCGACGCCGGGCAGTTCACGATTAACATGAAGGTCCCGACAGGAACCCGGATCGAAGTGACCGAACAGTACGTCAAGCGCGTGGAGGACCTGATCCGCCGCATTGTGACTCCCCACGATTTCAAAATGGTGGTATCCAACATCGGTGTGGTCAACGATTTCTCGTCACTGTACACCGACAACGCCGGAGAATACACCAGCACGGTTCAAGTGGCGCTGACCGACGATCATGCGGTGAGCAGCTTCGACTACATCGCGCGCGTACGGGAGGCCATCGCGGCGCAGTTGCCGGATGTGCGCACTTTCTTCCAGAGCGGCTCGATGGTGGACGCGGTCATCAATAGTGGAATGCCCGCGCCCATCGATATCCAGGTAAGCAGTTCGAACCTGAAGCGGAACTTCGCCATGGCGCAAGACCTGGCCACCCGCATCCGCACGATCCGCGGCGTGGGTGAGGTGTACATCCCGCAGGACATGAACTATCCCGGCATCCGCATGGATGTGGACCGGGTACACGCGGGCGAATTGGGTCTCACCCAAAAAGAAGTCGTAGATAACGTCATCACCGCGCTCAATTCGAATTACATGATTGCGCCGAATTACTGGGTGGACGACAAAAGCGGGAACGACTACTATCTTACGGTCCAATATTTCGAACATGGCGTGCCTGCCATCCACGACATGCTGGATCTGCGCAACATTCCCTTGCGGGCGCCCAACGCGACCGCCCCGACCACCCTCGATACCGTGGTCAAATTACAGCGCATCCAGTCTCCGACCGAGATCGACCATCACCAGATTCAGCGCGTGACCGATGTTTATGTGACTCCCTCCGGAGAAGACCTGGGCCGCGTCACCAGCCGCATCCAGGACGTCCTGGCGGATGCGAAGATGCCCAGCAACGTGCGCGTAGACCTGCATGGAATGGTGGAAGCCATGCAGGCATCCTTCAAAAGCTTCGGTTTCGGGTTTATGCTATCTTTCCTGCTGCTCTATCTCATTCTGGTGGCGCAGTTCAAATCCTTCGTAGATCCGGTGTTGATCATGCTGGCGATTCCCATGGGATTCATAGGAGTGCTGGTGATTCTGCCGCTGACCCACACCACCCTGAACGTGATGTCGCTGATGGGCGTCTTGATGCTGGTTGGAATCGCGGACTCCAATAGCATCCTGATCGTGGATTTCGCGCACAATCTGGAGCAGCAGGGCCTGTCTGTGCAGGATGCCATCATTACCGCGTGCCGCGTCCGGCTGCGGCCGATCCTGATGACTTCGCTAGCCACGATCATCGGGATGATCCCGATGGCTCTGAAGTTAGGCACCGGAGCCGAGCAGTACACGCCGATGGCGCGCGCGATTATCGGCGGTCTGACGTCCTCCGTGCTGCTGACCGTGTTTATCGTTCCGGCCGCCTACCTACTGGTCTACGGAAAGAAACGGCGCGGCGCGGAACCCCAGGAGGCTGCATGAACAAATCAACCCTCGCCGTTGCACTAAATCTGGCGGCGTTTTCCGGAACCGGCGCCCTGGCGCAAACCACGCCGGCGGCGCCGCCCCTCACCTTACAGGATGCCGAGGCGCTGGCCATCAAGAATCATCCGCAGGTACAGGCCGCCCAGTTGAACTATCAGGCCTCCCAGCAGGGCGTTGCGGAAGCCCGCGCCGCCTATTATCCGACGCTCGAAGGCGACGTGACGGGCTCGCAGGGCAACCCGCAGGCTCGCATCGGCGCCGGCTACTTAACCGCCTCCCGCGTGTGGGACCGCTTCGGCCAGGGGGTGACGCTCAGCCAGCTCATCACCGATTCGGGCCGGACGCGCAACCTGGTGGCGAGTTCCCGGCTGCAAGCGCAGGCCAGTTCGCAAACTTACCAGGCCACCCGCTACGACGTATTGCTACACGTGAACCAGGCCTATTTTGAGGCATTGCGCGCGCAAGCGCTGGTGAAGGTGGCGGACGAAACCGTGGCGGCGCGCCAGCTTTTGGTGGACCAGGTGACCGCCTTGGCTCAAAACAAGCTGCGCTCGCAACTGGACGTCAGCTTTGCTTCGGTGAATCTGGCGCAGGCTAAACTGCTGCAGATCCGGGCGCAGGATGGCGTGCAACAGGCCTTCGCGGAACTGACGCGCGCGCTGGGGCTGGATCAGCAGCAGACCTACAAGCTGAACGAGGAGACCTTGCCGCCCAGTCCACCCGCGGATGCCGCGGAGATGGTGACGCAGGCGTTCCAGCAACGGCCGGAACTGGCGGGTGTGCGATTGGAACGGGAATCGGCCTACCGCTTCGAGCGTGCCGAACATGACCTTTCCTTACCCACGGTGAGCCTGATCGGCGTGGGCGGCTTCATCCCTTATATTCACCAACTGACGGCCCAAGCCGTTCCGCCGGAGTACGAGAGCGCGGCGGTGAATGTGGAAATCCCCATCTTCAACGGGGGATTGTTTACGGCGCGCCGGGAAGCCGCGCGCTTCAAAGCGCAGGCCGCGGACCAGAGAGTACGCGATCTGGAAGAGGGCATCGCGCGCGACGTGCGCGTGGCCTGGAGCGATTCGCTCACCGCGTATCATCAACTGGACGTGACCGCGGAACTGCTGCGCGAAGCCACCATGGCGCTGGACCTGGCGCAAGGGCGCTATAACTTGGGGCTCAGCTCGATCGTGGAGCTGACGCAGGCGCAATTGAATCTGACGGAGGCGGAGGTGGAGAGCCTGGGGGCGAAGTACGATTACCAGAAGTCCTACGCGGTGTTGCGCTATTCCACGGGAATGCTACGATAGCCTGCCGGTGAGTGCGCCCCGATTTTTCGTCACATTGGGGTTTACAATCAGTATTCCATCCCCATGGCAAACGATGACGCACTTGCCAGGCTCGCCCGGCAAATCGACGCCGCGCGGAAGACCGAGCCGTCCCTAATCGGCGCGGAAGAGATCGCCGCGCTCCGCCGCCAAGGCGCCTGCCGCCTCCACCAGATCTGCGCGGAGTTCGTTGCGGCGCTGAACAGCCGGCTCACAGACTCCGCGGTGGAACTATCACCACCTGCGTATACTGCGGAGATGTTCCACGAATCCGGCGTGAATCTATTCCAGGTTGGCGCGCAGGGGCGCGAGATGCAAATCGCGTTCCAGGCCACTGCAAAGCTCTTTTCCACGGAGAAGTTTTCGGACCCGTACATTCTGGAGGGTGAAGTACGTACCTACAACCAGCAGATGCTGGAGCACTTCGAAGTTCGGAGCCAACTGCTGTTTTTCTGCCTCAATGGTCACTCCGCGGTTTGGCGCTTCTCCGACTGGCGGGACGGGCATACCGCAACCGTGGACTGCGACCTGCTGGTTAGTTTGATGGGAAGGCTTTTCTGACTTGCTACACGGGAGGGGAGAGGCCGCGCGGCCTCTCCCCGTCCGCTTGAGGAGGCTTCGGAATCAGAAGGCGAATCTGAGAGCCACTTGCAGGGTGCGGGCGTCGCGATAGGCGTTCGCTTGCCCGAAGGTCGCATCGCTGGCGGAAATCAGGCTGCCCGGATTATCACCCGCGAACGAATTGTTCACGCCCCAAACCTGGGGATGGTTGAACAGGTTGAACGCTTCGCAGCGAAGCGTCAGCTTCACGGACTCCGTGATCAGGAAATTCTTCATGAGGCTGGCGTCCACGTTGCCGATGCCGGGCAGATGTAGCGCGTTCCTGCCCAGATCGCCGTACGAGCCGTCCGCCGGACGGGCGAAAGCCGCCGGGTTGAGCCACTGGAAGGCATTTTGACCTTCATAAGGATTGCCGATCAGATTCGGATACTGGCTGCCCGCATTTACCCCCAGCAGATTTCCGTTCGAGTAAAGGCTGGTGATCGGCATTCCGGATTGATACCGGATCATGCTGCTGATTTCCCAGCCATTGAATACCTGCCGCAGGATGGGCTGGTCGAGCGACCCTCTCACCTTCGGGAGCGTGTAGACGAAATCGAGGGTGAAGACGTTTGGTTGGTCGTAGCCGGCATTCGCCCAGTTGCAGCGAATGCAGAAGGGGTTATTGATCTGGTCCGAGTCGTTGTCCACGATGTCCATGATCTTCGACCAGGTGTAGTTGAAGTTGGCCGACAGGTTGTTGGTGAAGCGCCGGCTCAGCCGGAACATCATGGCGTCGTAGCGCGAATAAGCTTGCGTTTCGATCGCGGTCAAGCCGCCCCAGCCAAGGTAGGGCAGAAGGGCGTTGCTGAAGTAATTGACCGATTGCAGCATGGTCGGATTGGTGAGGAAGGTGCCGGCCGGCAGCGCATTTAACTGCCGCTGGTCCATCAGGTGGACGGCGTGGTTGCCGGAATACGACAGGTCCAGTGTGAGCCTGGCGGGCAACTCGTGCTGAATACCCACGTGCCAGGCGTAGATGCTCGGCATGGTATTGTTCGTGGGCCATACGGTCATTCCCGGCGGCGCGATCGGTGCACCGCTTTGGATACCGGAAGTGCTGATCGAGTCGACGTTGCCGTTGACCAGCGAAGCCGAAGTGAGGTTAGGCCACTGCGCACCTGCGCCGAAGTTGAAGTTATTCTGGCGGAGACGTTCGTTGAAGACCGCGAAGCCGCCCCGCAGGGCCGTCTTTCCATCGCCAAAAACGTCGTAAGCAAAACCGACGCGAGGCTCCGGGAAGTTCTTGGATGGCGAGAATCCCGGGTCCGTGCCGGAGCAGGGGTCGCAGATCAGCCCCAACGGTTTCAGCACCGTCATCGGGTTGCCCACAAGAAAACCATTAGTGAGGTTGATGGTGGGCTTGTCGCTCGCGTTGTACTGGCTAGGATCCACGCTGTACAGCGTCCACGTGCCTTCTCCGCCCGCTGTCCCGCCGCGTACGACGGTGTAGGTCGGAGTCATGTGTACGAAGCGCAGGCCATATTCCAATGTCAGGCGTTTGGTTACCTTCCAGCTATCCTGGGCGTAGGCATCGGCTTCCCAAAAACGGAACCACGGATAGACGGCCGCACTCGGTTGCGAATAGCTCGAGTAGTTACCCAACATCAGGTTGGCCAACCCGTTACCGGTATCGAGAGGGTTAGAGGCGTAGGAACTAAAATCGACGCTGCCTTCCATCGCCCAAGTGCCGGTTTGGGCCTTGTCGTCCCGATTGTAATAGAATCCGAACTTAATTGTATGGGCGCCCTTCACCAATGTGAGGTTCTCTGTGGCGCCGTAGTCTTTACCCCAGTTGTGCCATCCAGGGTCGCCAAGTGAAAAGCCGATCCCGTTCACGCCCGTATTCAAATCGGGAACCGAGTTGGTGATGTTCGTCTGTGGGTAGAGCTCGGTCCAGGCGGCGCCCAGCGTATCGCGGCCGAGCGGGTTGGTGCCCACTACCGACAGCGACTGTGACTGGTGGTTGTAAGACAGGATCGTCTCGGCGGCCAGCGTGGGAGTGAACGTAGTCACCAGATTCCACGCCCACGAGCTGCCCGGCTTCGGCCGCGCTTGCGGCTGGATGGGAAACGGTTCGTTGCCCCAGATGCCGTTTTGCAGAGTTTCTTTCTGGTAATCATTCACCCAGCGGAAGAAACTGTTCATCTTGGTATTGATGGCATAATCGAAGCGCAGCAGGTCCTGATTTTTCAGCAGATCGTCGGGGCTGTTGTAGAAATACCGGCTGTAACCGGGATTCGGCGCGGCCGGCAGGGACGAATAACCGGGGATTCCCGTATAGATCTTCAGCAGGTTGGCGCTCAAAGGCTGCCACATCGTTTGGGGAACGGTGTTATTCGGGAAGGGCACTCCGCCGGTGATCTGACCGGAGCCGTTGCGGGTGACGCTGCCGGGTTCGAAGACAGTACCATTCTTGAACTCAGGCGCATAGGTCATGTTGGTGGAAAGCAGCCACGGCGAGAAGTTCCCGCTTAGAATCGTCGAATTGGGGACATCCGCATAGGAGCTGGAGGGAAGGTTGCGGCGCGTCATCTCCCGGTTGTAAAAGAAAAACATCTTCTTGTTCTGCCGGGTCGAGATCTTGGGAATCGGCACCCAGCCGCTGAAATTGCCGCCGAACTGGTTGTAGCGCAACTGTGGCACCAGCGTGTTGCAAGACTCCACGCACTTGGCATCCAGCCAGTTGTTGCGGAAGTACTCGTATGCCGTGCCGTGGAATTGGGAGGATCCGGATTTGGTTTCTACCGCGATCACCATGCCCGAATTGCGGCCGTACTCCGCGTTGAAGCCGCTCTGAAGAACCCGGAACTCCGCGATCGTGTCGATACTGGCTTGGGTGTATTGCGACTGGTTGTCGCCCACGTCGATGTTCGGCGATCCGTCCAGGTACATGTTGTTTTCCGACCCGCGCCCGCCCAGCGCATGGAACTGCGACACATCGTTGAAGTTCACATTGAAATCGCTTTGTGCCGCGCTGGTCATACCCGGCACGGTGTTCATCAACGAAGTGAAGTTCCGCCCATTCATAGGTAACTCGGACATCTGGGTCCGGTCTACGAGGTAGGCCTTTTCCATGGTGTTCGTCGTGACCAGGGGCGTTGATTCCGCGGAAACCGACATGATTTGAGATACGTTTCCGACCTGCAGCTTGATCTGTCCAACATCCATCTTGGAATTGACGTCCAGGATGACGGTAAGTTCAGCCCGCTTGAAGCCGACTTTCTCGACACTGATGAGATACTTGCCCGGCTCGATGTCGATGGCCAGAAACCGGCCGCCTGGGTCGGTGGTGGTTTGCCGTGCGGTGCCTCCCTTGGCCGCGTCCATAATGTTGACGGCGGCCTCTGGGACGACCGCTCCGGACTCGTCGATTACAGTACCGCTGAGATTCTGCGATTGCGCTTTCATGGGTTGCGCAATCAGAATGAGCAGAAACGCTGAAAGAATCGCGATTCTAACGCTCCAACTACATCTAATTTGCATAGATAGCCTTCCTTAGGGCTATAAACGTGGCTAGAGAGACTGGCCCCGTTCCTTTGTTTAGACGCGATGAGCGGACGCTCTCGCCGGTCTTGACGCGGTGTAACCACCACGCCCACCCCAAAAGCAAAACACACTCGTGCTTGATTTCAACGATAATGCAAATCCGACGGGATTGCAATGAGATTTTGGGGTCTTATAATATGCTGTACAACTGCGCAACAGCCTGTGGAAAAACGGCCCGAAGCCGACCCTTAATGGGGGCCGGCTATCGGACCATCATCCAGCGTCTGAGCTTTGAGAGCCGCCGCTCTCAAATCGCGGACCCGGGTTAGCGCGCGGGCGGCTTCCGGTTTCCGTCCGCAAGCTTCGAGCGCCCGTCCAAGCTGGTAATACGCAGATGCCTCATCGGGATTCAGATCCACGGCTCTCTGCAGCAGCACGACGGCTTCCGCGGGATGTTCCAGCCGGAGTCTGGCCTTCCCCAAATAGAAGTACGGCGCCCAAAAGTCCGGCTTCACCTTGGTGGCTCGCTCCAGGTATGGAATCCCGTCCGTGTAACGGCCTTCCTGGACCAACAGGCCGCCGAGGAAGTAGCTCGCGTCCCCGTCACCCGGACTCTCTTTCAGTGCCAGTTGCAACTCCCGGATCGCATCGTCGGTCCGGCGCAGGCTGATGTAGACCTTTCCCAATTCCAGGTGCACGCCCGTAAGGCTCGGGTCGAGGCGCAACGCTTCGACAAAGGCCTCTTCGGCCTGCGGGAATAGGGTGGCTTCATAGTTTGACCTGCCAATCAGGAACTGCGCCTGTGCCGGTCCAGCCGTCTCGAACATCAGTTCGAAAATCGCCCTTGCCCTCTCGGGGTCGGGTTTCTTCAGATAGGCAAACCCCAGCAGAAATAGAATCCCCTCGTCGTGAGGAGCGGCGCGCCGCAGTTCCTCGAGATCGCGGATGGCGGGCTCGAGTTGGCCGGTGTAGACACGGCAAACCGCGAGCAACTGGCGCGCCTGCATGTGCCCAGGATCGATCTCGACGACCCGCGCGAAGAGCGGCAAAGCCCGCGCGTGCGCTTCCTGCCTGAGATAGACAAGCCCGAGATTCAGAAGCAGCGCCTTGTCGTCCGGGCTCAAACGCAATGCACGCCGGTAGACCGCGATGGCCTGATCGGCGCGATGCGTATGGGAGTAAATCACGCCGAGATTGCTGAGGGCGGCTATCTGGCGGGGCTCTTGGCGAAGCACAGACTGAAATCCGCGCTCCGCGGCATCGTAATCCCCGGCCGCGAGATCCCTGGCAGCCTGGTCGAAAACCTCCTTCGCGGGTTTAGCAGCCCACAGCAGGAAGCCGCACAGGCACAGGCACAAAGCGGACTTCATTCCGCCCTTATTCTATCCGAATGCGGCGGCCTGCACGTATCCTTAGTCGATTCAATCCACTCGCAGCGAACAGATCGGATCGATTCGCGAGGCGCGCCATGCGGGGACGGACGTCGCGGATATCGCGACTGCCAGAACCAGCCCGGTCACGGCTGCGAACGTCAGTGGATCGGTGGCGCCGACTCCATAGAGCAGGCTGGCCAGAAAGCGCGTGGTGGCCAAGGCCGCGATCACGCCCGCCACGATACCATATAGGGCCACTCGCAGCCCCTGTCCCAGGATCATCGAAACAATGCGGCTGCGCGTCGCGCCGATCGCCACACGCAGGCCGATTTCATACGTCCGTTGCGACACCCAGTAGGAGACCAATCCGTAAATCCCGATCGCGGCCAGCAGAATGGCAGCCGCGGCGAAGCTGATGAACACGCGAATGGTGGCGCGGAAATTGGCAATGGATCCGGCCACCACTTCTTCCAGCGGCTGCACCTGGCCCACCGGCACACTCGGATTCTGGCTCTGCGCCAGGCCTCGAAGCTCGCGTGCCGGCGCATCGTTCATGGCCTGCGCTTTCACCAACAATGTCATGGCAGCCGGGATCTGTCCGTCGTCCCGCACGGCCTGCGCGTAGGGCATGTATATGGCGCCCTGGATCCCGTCGGGCATGGCCTTGCTCAAGCTGTATTGCCGCACATCTCCCACTACGCCGACCACGGTTCTCCACTCTTGCTCACTGGCGTCCTTAATGTGCTTGCCGATCGGATTCTGGCCCGGCCAGAAGTGCCTGGCTGTGGATGCGGAGATCAGAATAACCTTGGCGGATTTGGGACCGTCGGCCACTGTGATCTGACGGCCCGCCAGTAGCGGAATCCGCAGCATATTCATGTAATCGGGGCTGACCGCACCAGACCAGAGCATGGGCGCCGGGAAGTCCGCCGATTTTGGATGGTCTTCCACGTCCACTGCCATGTCCGGCTGTTCGGCGTCCAGGGGAACGCTGCTCGCGACCGCGGCATCGGCGACGCCGGAGACCTGCCGCGCGCCTTCGAGCAGGCGGTCGTAGAGCGCGATACACGCCTGGCGTGGCGTGCAAAACGATGCGTTCGGGCTGATGCGCACCGTCAGGATCTGTTGCGGCTGAAAACCAGGGTGCACTTCCGACAGTGTGTACAGGCTCTTGATCAGCAGGCCTGCGCTCACTACCAACACGACAGTCAGCGCCACCTCCGCGCCGATGAGCCCTCCGCGAAAGCGGGTCCAAAATGCGGCGGTGGACCGCTGGCTGCCGGTCCGGATGGATTGCGCCAGATCCACCTGGGACGCGCTCAGCGCGGGCGCGATTCCGAAGGCCAGGCCGGTAACCAGCGCCAGCCCGGCTACCATCGCGGCTATCTGCCAGTCGATGGAAGCTTGCGCCAGCCCCGGCGTGGAAGCAGGCAGCAGCGATTTGAATATGGAAAGGGCGCCCGTCCCAATCAGGATTCCGAGAAGTCCGCCGGCCAGCGCCAGCAAGATGCTCTCGGTTAGAAGTTGGCGTACGATGCGCAGGCGGCCCGCGCCCAAAGCGACGCGTAGGGCGATCTCCTTGCGGCGGGTAGTGGCGCGCGACAGCAAGAGGCTGGCGACATTGGCGCAGGCGATGAGCAGCACCAGGCCCACGGAACAGAGCAGGATAATCAGCTTGCCGCGAATATCGCCGGTCAGGTCGCGCTGCAGCGGGATGGCGGTAGAATCGCGATTCCAGTCGCGCGACATCGGATAGGGAAACGTTTTGCGGAACTCGGCGACGATCGGCTGGATCTCGCGGTGCGCCTCGGCTATGGTGGCTCCCGGGCGTAGCCGCGCCACCAGCGGCACAAACTCACCGCCCCAGTATTCCAGGAAGTTGGAAGCGTCCAGCCGCAACGGCACCCAGGCCTGCACTTGGGCGGACGGATAGGCGAAGGCCGCGGGCATGATCCCGACGATCTGCCGATGCATGCCATTCAAGAGGATCACGCGGCCGATCACCGAGGGATCGCCGCCGAATTGCGTGCTCCAGAGAGCGTGGCTCAAGATGACCACGCCATCCCGTCCGGGAGAATCTTCACCCGATTCGAAGTTGCGTCCCCTGGCCACTGCGGCGCCCAACACGGAAAAAGCATTTGCCGAAATCGCGCTGCCCACGATGCGGATGGCTTCGCCCTCTCCGGTCAAGTTGAATTCGGAGCCAGGGCTCACCGCGGCGACATCGATGGTGCGGCTCCGCTGCTGAAAGAAAGGCACGGCTGCGCGCGGAAAAACGCCCGTGATCCGAATCAGGCGATCGGGTTGCCGGTAGGGGAGCGGGCGCACCAGGAGGGTATTCACGAGCGTGAACATGGCCGCGTTCCCGCCGATTCCGACGGCCAGCGAGAAGATGGCGATGGCCGTAAAACCAGGGGTGCGACGGAACATGCGCGCGGCGTAACGGATATCCTGCAATAGTCTTTCCAGTCTCAGAAAACTCCACATATCGCGGCAGTCCTCGGCTGCCATAGTCATGTTGCCCATCTGCATGCGGCTCAGCCGTTCGCCGGCGGCTTGCCGCTTCAGCGCCAGGTGGAATTCAAGCTCCTCCGCCAGTTCACGGTCCAACTTCTCGCGGCGCCAGCGAAATATGAGCCGCCGCCCGGCTCTAAGCAACGCCCGAAACGGCGAGGTTGGAGTGCGCGGGCTCATGCCATGTTCAGCACTTTTTCAATGGCGCCCACTACCCGCGTGAACTCCGCGCGCTCGGCGGCCAGTTGTTTGCGGCCGGCCGCGGTCAACGTGTAATAGCGCGCGCGCCGGTTATTCTCCGAAGCGCGCCACTGCGCTTTCACCCAATCGTTGAGCAACAGCCGTTGCAGCGCCGGGTACAGCGAACTCTCGCCGACCTGCAGCACTTCGTCGGAAACTTGCTTGAGCCGCTGCGCGATACCGTAACCGTGCATCTCGCCCGTGGCGAGCGTCCGCAGAATCAGGAGATCCAGCGTGCCCGGAAGAAGTTCAGATGCGGGAAGCTTTCCCATCGTCTATCGATGGAAGTAGTATGCCGCATTTGAGTTCGAGTTGTCAAATGCGCCTGGCTGCGGGTGCGCCGCGGCTTTCGCCACATTGCCAATGGTACATTGGCTGCATGTTCCGATTTGCCGTCGTCCTGACGCTTACGATTTCCTGCTTGCCGGCGCAGACCGCGCCGCCGCCCACGCCCAAGAAACCGGTTACCGATACCTACGGCAAGATCAAGGTGACTGACGACTACCGCTGGCTGGAGGATTTCGACGATCCGGCCGTGAAAAAGTGGGCAAACGAACAAAATGCAGCGGCCCGCTCCTTCCTCGACGCGTTGCCGGACCGGGAAGCACTAGCCGGCGAGCTGCGCAAGCTCTTCCAGCCGGCCCAGGCCCGTTATTTCCCCATCGAAGAACGCGGCGGCAAAATATTCGCCATGAAGAGCGATCAACAGCACCAGCATCAGATCGTGGTGACACTCACCTCTCTCGAGGATCTGTCTTCCGCGCGCACGATTCTCGATCCTGACGCCCTCGACCCCAAGCATCTCACCGAAATCGATTTCGCAGTGCCCTCGGTGAATGGCCGTTACCTGGCCGCGTCGCTCTCCACCGGCGGCAGCGAAAGCGGAGACGTCCACGTGTACGACGCTGCGACCGGCCAGCCGCTCCGGGACGTGATCCCGCGCGTGAACTTTGCCACCGCGGGCGGCGGTGTGACCTGGAATGCGGATAGCTCGGGTTTCTACTACACCCGCTATCCGCACGATGGGGAGCGCGCGCCTGCCGACATGCACTTTTACCAGCAGGTCTATTTTCATAAGCTGGGAGACAAACCCGAGAACGACACTTACGAAATCGGCAAAGATTTTCCCCGGATCGCGGAAATCTCGTTCGCCGCTTCGAGCGACGGACGCTATATCGGGATCAGCGTGGCATACGGCGATGGCGGCGATCATGAGTATTGGATGCTGGCGCCCGGCCGTCCCTGGCGGCAGCTTGCCAGCGTCGCGGACGAAGTGAAGCAGATCGCATTCGGCTACCACAAGGATATCTACCTGGTATCTAAGCATGGCGCGCCGCGCGGCAAAGTCCTGCACATGGATGTGGCGGAGACCGTGGATCAGGCCACCCCCATCGTGGCCGAATCGACCGTAGTCATCGAGTCCGTGGCGCCCACCAAGGATGGCCCTCTCGTGAATGAACTCGCTGGCGGCCCGTCCGAAGTGCAATTTCTTCCGGGTGACGGCACTCCCGCGAAGGTGCATGTGCCGCCTATTTCGACCGTGGATTGCCGGAATCTCGATGGCGCAGGGCCGATCTGTTATGTGAGCAGTTACCTCGAACCGGGCGGTTACTTCAGCTTCGGCCCGAAGTCACGTAAGCTGACACCCACAGCCTTGCGCATACCACCCCCGATTCCTCTGGATGGGTTCGTGGTGACCCGCCGTTTCGCGGTCTCGAAAGACGGCACTAAGGTGCCGCTGAATATCATCCATCGCAAGGGACTGATACTGGATGGAAGCCAGCCGACGGTACTTACCGGCTATGGAGGTTACGACGTCAGCCTGACTCCCGCCTATCCCGCGCCGTTTGTTCCATTGCTCGAGCGCGGCGTCGTATTCGCGGAGGCCAATCTTCGCGGCGGCGGCGAATTTGGAGAAGACTGGCACATTCAGGGCAAGCTGACCAAGAAGCAAAACGTCTTCGACGATTTCACGGCTTGCGCCAAGTATCTGATCGCGCGCAAATATACCCAACCGTCCAAGCTCGCCATTATAGGAGGCAGCAACGGCGGGCTGCTAATGGGTGCGGCATTCACCCAGCACCCCGAGCTATATCATGCGGTAGTTTCGATGGTGGGCATTTACGATATGCTGCGCGTGGAACTCTCGCCGAATGGGGCGTTCAACGTAACCGAATTCGGCACGGTCAAGGAAGCCGATCAATTCAAGGCGCTATATGCTTACTCGCCCTACCATCATGTGAAAGACGGGCAGCAGTATCCCGCGATCCTGATGACCACAGGCGATAACGACGCGCGCGTGGACCCCATGCAGTCGCGGAAAATGACCGCGCGACTGCAGGCCAGCGGGACTCGCCAGCCCGTGCTGTTGCGCACCAGCAGCACCGCGGGGCACGGGATCGGGTCGTCCATCGATGACAACGTGGCGTTGTTTACCGACATCGACGCATTTCTGCTCAAAGAGCTGGGCGCCGGCGCCGCGCGGCCTTAAGCCCCTGCTGCCTATTTGGCCTGGGCCAGCGGGTTGTCGAAATCGAATCCGAACAGCCTGGGATTCTCGCCGATCACCGCGGCCGACGAGATATAGAAAACATAGTCGTAGGTTTCTTTGGGAATCTTATCGCGGTGCGCCGAAAGCAGCCGCCAGAAGTTGCGCTCCTTGGGGTTGGCCGGCATGCTGCGCACCAGGGGAAGAATCTGGTTCTCGCCCCAGTTATAACATGCCATGACAAGCAATCCCGAAGCTTGGGCGTCGGTGCTATACAGGTCTTTCAGGTAGGCGGCCGCCGCTTTCGTTTCCCGGTCATAATGGTGCCGGTCGTCGCCCGGATCGGGCCGCCTGAGATCCACCAGCGGTCCCAAGTGCAATCCGTACTTGACCGCGGTCTCCGGAATGAACTGCCACATCCCTTTGGCGATTCCTTTGCGAGTCATCGGGCCGCTCACATATTGATCGAAATCGCTCTCCTGCAGCGCCAGGTAGAAGAACTCGGGCGGTAGATCCTGCGCCAGCAAATCTTCCTTGATCGTAGCGGTGTAGCCGTTATCCTGCGCGGTCTTGATGGCCCGGGCCAGCCTGCCGGAAGATTGCCATTTCTTGATGTAGTTCTCGACTTCGGTAGCGAACTCAGGGGGCATGGCCAATTCGCACTCTCCGAAAATACGCGCCACCCGCAGGATGAGACGTCTCTGCTCCGTCATTTTGGGGTCGTAGACGCGTAGCGACGACAGGAACTGGTCGTAGCTCTTCAGCATCTCGGTCCGCCGGCTTTGGTACTTCCGGATCTCTTCCATTCCCTGCTGATTATTAGAGTCCATCACCAACTTCTCGACGTTGGCAATGTCCAGGTCAAGGGACTTGATGGCGTAGAACAGGTCCTGCGCCATGGCGGTGTGTTTCCGTACCTGCTGGTGCAGATAGAAGGCATATCCTCCCGCGGCTAGTATCGCCAGGCCGAGGACGGCCATGATGCCGCCGTATTTCCGCTTTTGTTTGGTCTGTACCTGTTGAAAGGCCTTCCGGACCATGGCGGTGTGTTCGCCGACCGGTTCCCCCGGCGCCAGGTTGCCGAAGTAGCGTTCCACCTGGCGTGCCATGTCGGCCTCCGATGCGCTAGTAATCTTCGGCGCGGGCGGCGGTTTCCGTTCGGAGGGCTTGGGTTGGACTTCGAGAATCAACTCCGGGCCGGCGACGCCCAGCCTGAGGGTGGTCGATGGACCTAGGGAAGCGCTGGGAACGCGCTCGCCATTCACAAAAATGCCATTACTGCTGTTCAGGTCGCGCACCCACCATTGGCCATTCTCGAAAACCACTTCGGCGTGCGCACGGCTTACGTAGTCGTTCTTGATACAGACTTCGCAATCTTCGACGCGGCCGATGCGAAACGACTTCAGGAAATGGAGAGTCTGCAGGTCTGCCGGCGCCTCCCCAAAGCTTACGCGGAGCAGGGGCGGCGAGGCGGACGGCTGCTCAGCGCCCGCAGTCACCAGAACCGCCTGTCAACCTTCTGTCCGCCTGACTGGAAGCGCGGAATTCACCCTGCTTCGATAACATTTTCTTACCCTTCAGTGGCCTTCAGCTTAGCCCAAAGTCGATGGCCGCCGCAACCAAAGCGAACCGCTGCCGGCGCGCATCAGCGCTTCCAGAACGAACGCTTCCGCGGCTCAATTCCGAGGAGGCGCTGGTATCCTTCGGCCTCGGATTCGGGAAGCGGCTTTGAGGCACGCAGCGTATCGACCACTTCCAAAAGGCGGCAGTAGTGGTCCATACAATGCCAGCAGCCTTTCACGTGGCGCTCCATTTCCTCACGGCCGCCCCAGGTCGCGCGCCCGTCGATCACATCGAAAAATGTCTTGGCGGCCAGGCAATCCTTGGTCGAGAGAGTAGATGCGGCTTGGCCCAACAGCGGGCCGTTGTCGGCCAGCAGGCTGCTGCGCCAGGTGTCCATGCTGGTGCGGACCAACTCGGCGGCGCGCGCCCGGATTTTCTCCGCGGTTTCGGGCGACATGCGCAGCATACGGCCGGTGTCGGGATCGCCATAGCGCATGGTCTCGAGCCACACCACCAGTTTCTCCGTCAAAGTCAGCGGCTCCAGAGCCGCGCCCAGCGCCTCGATATCGAGGGTCAGCTCGGGTGTGGCGCTGGCCCGATCGGCTTCCACCGCGGCCAAGACCTGCTGCCGAAGTCCGGCCACAAAGGCACGCTCGGGGGCCGGGTCGATGGACCGAAAGAGGCTGGATTCGGGCTGCCGCAACGCGCGCAGTACACGTTCAAGCAGCGCCGGGTCGTCAGCCCGATCCGGAAAATAATGGTGCAAAAACTGGCGGATTACGGGGATATAATTTGTTAGAAAATACGCCCAGCCCTCGGGACGGCCCGCGCGGCAATCCCCGATCATTTCATAGCAAGTATAGATCATGAAACGTTGAACTCGATGCCTTGCGCCAGGGGGAGCTGCTGCGACCAGTTGATCGTATTGGTCTGGCGGCGCATGTAGGCCTTCCAGGAATCGCTGCCGGATTCGCGGCCGCCGCCGGTATCCTTCTCGCCGCCGAACGCGCCGCCGATCTCCGCGCCGCTGGTGCCGATGTTGATGTTGGCGATGCCGCAATCGCTGCCGGCGTGGCTCAGGAAGCGCTCCGCGGAGATCAGGTTGGTCGTGAACATGGCCGACGAAAGCCCTTGTGGCACATCGTTGTGCCAGCGGATGGCTTCCTCGAGCTCCTCGAATTCCACCAGGTAGAGAATGGGCGCGAAGATCTCTTCACGCAGAATGGCCATATCCGGTTTGGCTTTCACCAGCGTCGGCTCGACGAAACAGCCGCCCCGCCGGCCACCGCCGTAGATCACTTCCCCGCCCTGCCGGCGGACCGTATCGAGGCCCTCCATCATGTCCTCGACGGAGCGCTGGTTCACCAGCGGGCCCATGAGCGTATGCGGGTCGAGCGGGTTGCCGATGGCGACCTGTTTATAAGCCCTGACGAGCGCGTCCGTCATTTTACCGGCAATGCCTTTCTGCAGAAAAAGGCGGCGGGTAGTGGTGCAGCGTTGTCCGGCGGTGCCCACGGCGCCGAAGAGTACGGCGCGCAGGGCGAGGTCGAAGTTGGCATCATCCATCACCACGATGCCGTTGTTGCCTCCCAATTCGAGGATGGTCCGGCCCATGCGGTATGACACCGTCTGTGCCACCCGGCGGCCCACCTGCGTGGAACCCGTAAAGCTGATCAGCGGAACTCGGGCGTCGTTCAGCATGGCTTCGCCGACCGGATCGCCTCGGCCAATCACCAAATTGAAGATGCCCTTCAGCCCGTGGCGTTCGAGGACGCGGTTACAAATCTTCTGCACGGCGATGGCGGTGAGAGGCGTCTCCGAAGACGGCTTCCAGAGGGTGCAATCGCCGCAAACGGCCGCGATCATGGCGTTCCAGGCCCACACCGCTACGGGGAAGTTGAACGCGCTGATCACTCCCACTACGCCCAACGGGTGCCATTGCTCGTACATGCGGTGGCCGGGGCGCTCGCTGTGCATGGTAAGGCCATACAACTGGCGCGAGAGGCCTACGGCGAAGTCGGCGACGTCGATCATCTCCTGCACTTCGCCCTGTCCTTCGGCGCGGATCTTGCCCATCTCCATGGTGACCAGCGCGCCTAAGTCGGCCTTGGCGTGGCGCAGTTCGCCGGCCAGCTCACGCACGATTTCACCGCGCTTGGGGGCCGGAACCATGCGCCATTCGATAAACGCTTCGGCGGCGCGCGCCGTCACGCGCTCGTAGTCGGGGCGGCCGGCCATGCGCACGCGCGCGATCACCGAGCCATCCGCCGGGTTGATGGAGGCCAGTTCCCCGCCCGAAGGATTGGGGATCCAGTCGCCATCGCAGGCGCCGGAATTGACCGGCTCAATTTCCAGCCGTTCGAGGACTTCGTTAGCTGTTGCCGTTGCCGTCATGATGAACCTCTCCTGGCGTTTCCGCCAGCCAGCCAAAAGCCTGGGGGCCGGTGGCGAAGCGCCGTCCGGCCGCCGCGGCCTTTTGCCGCATTTTTTCCGTGACCGCCGTTTGAAAGCCGGGGTCATGCCACTCCGTAAAACCTTGGGCGTGGCTGATCCGCAAGCCCGCGTCGCGCGTGGTGGCTCCGCACTTCTTCACCGCGCGCACGTGAAACGGATCGCCGATAATATCTTCCTCTGTAGCCTCCAGCGCCAGTTTCATGAGCCCTTCCGGATCGCAGGGCAGCAGCGGCGCAAGAGTCGCGTATACGGCGAGGCCCGCCGCGCGCAACCGGCGCACGGTCTCGAGGCGCTCGGCGATCGGCGCGCAGTGCGGCTCGTAGAGCCGGCGCACGTTATCGTCATCGGTGGTGATCGAGAAGCTCACGCGCAAAGTAGTGCGCCCGGCAAGACGCTGCAGACGCGCGATATCGCGCAGAATCAGCGGGCCCCGCGTCTGTATGGCGAAGACGCGCGGGGGACGCGCCATCAGCTCGTCGAGCAGCCGCGGCATCATGCACTCCGTCTCCTCGGCCGGTTGATAGGGATCCACCAGGGGAGAGCAGTAGATCTTCTGGGCTGGGCGCAAGGCGGCGCGCAGCAGGGCGGGCGCATTGCTTTTGAAGGTGGTGAAGCGGCCCCAGTGATTCCAGTCCTCCGGTTTCAGGCCACCGTAGATGCGCATGGTCGGAACGTAACAGTAGGTGCAGGCGAAAGTGCAGTTGCGCGCTGGAGACAGGGAGTGCGTAAAGCCCGCCTGGGCGATGAAGCCCGTGGTCGGCGAGAGGATGCTGGCGGACTCACTTTGGCGGATTTCAAAGCGCACGTTTCTATTGTAGGCGAGCTTCGCCGGCCGCGGCTGTGGCCGGATGCCGGCGAACTTTTGTACAGTTAGGTACGGTGGAGGAAATTCAATTTTGAAACTGGTCACCTTGTTTTGCATGACGGTCTGCGCCTGCTGGGGGCAGGGGCTCGCGGTAGGCACGGGGCGGCGGGACATTACGCCGCGCGAGCCGGTACCCATGTGGGGCTATGGCGACCGGCACGATAAGCTGTCCACGGGCATGCTCGATCCGCTTTATGCCGACGCCCTGGTGATTGACGCCGGCGGCAAGAAAATCGCCATCGTGGGGCTGGACCTGGGGCGCGCGCCCGCGGAAGCTTCGCTGCAGCGCCTTCGCGCCCGGATCAAGCAGCAGGCGGGGATCGAGCACTCCATCATCGCCGGTTCGCACACGCATCACGGGCCAGTGCTGGAGTTAACCGGCGAGGAGGGCAAGGGCAAAGGACGCTTCGATGCGGCCCTGCGTTATTACGCGCAGATGGAAGACGGCATCGTAGAGGCCATCGTGGAGGCTAATTCGCGGCTGGCGGCGGCCACCATGGCGGTGGGATCGACCCAGCTTGAGGGCTTCAATCGCAACCGGCACACCAAGATCGACCCGAAGCCCAGCGATCGCGAACTGGCCGTGATGCGTTTCGACGATGCAGTGGGCAAGCCGGTGGCGATCCTGGTGAACTTCGCCGCGCACCCCACCATGCTGCCGTCGAGCACGCTGAAGTTCTCGGCGGATTACGTGGGCGCGCTGAAAGCAGAAGTAACCCGGGAAACCGGCGCGGCCACGATCTTCATGCAAGGAGCGGCCGGCGACCAGTCCGTTAACGCGGGGGACAAGGACTACCACGCGTTCGGACAGGCGCTGGCGCGCGAGGCCGTGAAATTGGCGCAGTCGCTGAGCCCGCAACCCGTAGCGCACCCCTCGCTCGACTGCCGCGAGGAGCGGCTGCGGTTCGCCTCGCGGACGGATTTCGCGAACCCCATGGTGAAAGCGGCTTACCAGAAAGCGTTCTTTCCCGAACTGGTGCCGAACTACATCGATGAATATGCCGACGGCATTCGCCCGCGGCTGACCGTGGCGCTGCTAAATGGAGACATCGCGCTCGTGGGCGTATCGGGTGAGTTTTTCAGCAATCACGCCATTCGCTTGAAGCAGCGCGCGCGCGTGAAGCAGTTGTTTTTCTTTGGCTATGCGAATGGATATCATCAGTATTTTCCGACCATCGAGGCGGTCGCGGAAGGCGGATATGGGGCCGACAATGCCGTGTCGCCGGCGGCCGTTGGGGCGGGCGAACAGGTGATGGATACGGCGTTGCTGCGCATTTATCAGATGATGGGACGGATCAAGAATTAATCCGCCTCGAGTCACGCCTGTGTGGTCACCATCAGGTTCGGCTGCACCGGAATCCCGTTCACCGAAAGCGTCAGGGGCTGGTCGCCGCCGGTCAATCCCGAAGGCACCAGAACATTCACCTGGTATAGCCCCGCTCCCACGATCCCCGCGTACAGCACCTGCGCCGGAATGCCCCCGATGGCCGCCTCAAACGCTGCCAGATCCGTGGCCGGATAATCCGTGGCGAGCACCACCCCGTCGGGCGCCGCCGGATTCGTGGGGCCCATGCCCGTCCCGAATAGTTCCAGCCCGTCTCCCGCTTTGGCTGGCCGGCTGGCCAATCCGCCCAATGCGCCGGTGGCCGCCACATATTCCGAGGTTCCCGCGAACAGGGCCGCCGGATATAGCCTCCCGTTTAACTGGTAGGCGAAGAGACCGGGCGCGATGGGGTTAATCTGGAACGACGTGGTGATGCCGCCCGCCGGCGTGGTCACTTCCACGTTCGCGAGCCCCGAGACCGCATTCGACGGAAGCAGAAAATTGATTTGCGTCGGGCTGGCATATTCCACATAGACGAACTGCCCGCCGACCCTGACCTGCACACCGTTGAGCTCCTGCGGCAAGGCGTCCCCGCCGCCGATCGCGGCGCTCCAATCCTGCGCGGGACCTCCGAAGCCGGACCCGATCACCGCCGCATAGGCGCCCGGCGCGGCCGCCGGCTCAAAACTGGCCGCGTGCACCACGCTGGTGACCGTTACGGTGTTGGCAGGCAGTTGCGCGGCCGCCAGCCCCCGCGATTGGAAAGCGCCGATGCACAGGCTGGTCACATCTACCGGCGCGATCGAATTGGACACCAGCGCGATATCGTAGCCTTCGCCCAGCCGCATGATACAAGTATTCAACCGCTGCGGCGGAGTCAGACCATTTCCGATACTGCCGTTGTGGTCGTAGTAAGTGCCGAAGTTGCCGGATACGCTGTACCATCCGATGCCGTCGTTTAGCATCTCGCTGATTAAGGACGACGGCAGCACGCTCGTGCCCCGCAAGGCCGCCGCAAGCTTCACCAGTTCCCGCGCCGACGAGATCCAGCCCGCCGCTCCGATAAAGCCGATCGGTCCCCAATAAAAACCCGGCCGCGTATCGTCCGGTCCGCTGTAGGTCAATGAGGAGGTGGATTGCGGGTCCGGCGTGGCGTTGAAAATCGATGTGTCGATTCCGGCCGGCGTAAGCACGTACTGCGTGACAAAATCCACATACGCCATGCCCGAAACCTGTTCGATCACGCCCATCAAAATGCTGAAATTCGTATTGTCGTAGTAGTAGGTGACTCCCGGCGTCCCTACCAGCGGCTGCGCCAGGTAAGTGTTCAGATACGCCCAGAAATCCCCGTTTGGAGGACTGATGGGACCTTCGTTCGGCTCCTGCACCATGCCGCTCATCATGGTCGCCAGGTTTCGCAGGGTCACCACCTTTACAGATGGATCGGGAGTGGGTACCTGGCTCTGGATCAGCGGCCAGAAGGGCGTGTCCAGCGTGATCTGGGGTTGCTGCAGCAGCAACACTTCCAGCGCGATTCCCGTCACCGACTTCGAAACGCTCGCCAGGTTCAGCCGGGTATCGCCCGTAAATGGCACGTTTGGGTTCTGCGCCTCAAGCGGGCCTCTCGAATAACCGGTCCCGTTGGCAATGATCTGGCCATTCAGCGCGACGGCATACCCGTAGCCCATGGAAAACGGCGCGAGGTTCGCTTCGAAATAGTCGTCGAAGGACGGCGCGTTGGGATACGCAGTCATGGCCTGGAGCATCATGCCGTTGGCCGCGGCCTGCTGCGTGGCCGCGGTGAGCGCATCCCAATCCTGGCTGAAGACGAATTGCGACGGGCTGACGTGGTCGCGCCAGCATCCGGCCAGATTTCCCGAGACCGGGTCGAAACCCAGCCCCACCAGGCTCTCGGCCGCCCATTTGCCCGCTACATCCGCGGCGAACGGGATCGCCGGCTCGACGTAAAGCACGTACGCGCCGGAGCCCTGCTCGAACAAGGCCGAAAAAGCGGTCTGGTCCTGCTGCGGATACGCCTGAATGCGGGTCATCCGCTTGCCGGACGCGTTCAGCGAGTTCCACGCGTCCACCAGGTCCTGAAAACTCATATCCCAGACTAATGTCTGCGTCTGCGCAGCACTCGATGCCAGCCAATATCCGGAATAAAGAAGCGTCCCTTGTTCCCACGCGATGTTGAAATCCACCAGCGTGGACGACCCCTGTTGCTGCGCGAAGGTCTGCTGAAACTCAGCCGGATCCGTGGTCTGCAAAAGCGAATAGCTGCCTGTCCCTGGCACAAACGAGCCGTAATACCAGGTCCGGTTCATGCTCTGAATCGACGTGAAGCAGGAAAGCACATAGCCTTGCGCGACCATGGTTTGCACCTGCGATTCAAATTCCTGGAAAGTTTCGGCGCGCAGCATCTGCGGTCCGCCGGTGGAGTTGCTGCCTGACGACGGCACGAACGCCGCGGCGAACAGCGGCGTGATGGTAGGGAATCCCGCCGCCGCGGTCGAGAGCAGTTTCGATACCAGCGAAGGGATGCGGCTTCGCAGCCGCCCGCCCCCTCTGGTTTCCGCCGCCATCCCCAGTTTGGGAAAGAGCCTCGACGCTGCCAGTCCGGTGGCGCCCAGACCCAGGAAACTGCGCCGATTCATGTCTTTCATCGAACCCCCGCACCGTGACGGGGCAGGCGTCTCCGCCTTACCGCGTCGTTAAAGCCATGTAGCCGATATTGACCGCGTCCGGCGAATCAGGCGCCGCCCACAAGCCCGCGTAGCAGCCGCTTCCGCCCCGTCTTCACCAGCGCCCCCACATCTACCCCGCATTCGAACCGCATGTGATTCATCGCCGCCATGCTGTTGTACGCCAGCGCCGATACCCCCGACATCCCCAGCGATCCCGGCACAACCGCTTCCCCCGCACCCATCGCCGGGGCTGGCGATCCCGCATCGTCCCGTGGCCGCCATGCCTTCAGCCCCAACGAACCCTGCACAACTCCAGGTACCATCACCGGTGCTGCCGGAGCCGTCGCGATGCGTGCCAACGGACCGCGCCCGAAGAACACTTCCCGTCCATACCGCCCGTTCGTCACGCCCGCGTGCCGCAACGCTGTCAGGCTCACGCTGGATGCCGGCGCCGCCCCGCTCACCACCGTCAACTCCAGCTCGTCGGTCCCCACCATCGTCACCGTGAAGTGTTCCCCGCTCAGCGTCGGTAAGTTGATGGTCGTGAAATTGCCGCTGATGGTCAACGCATTCAATATATCGAACGTATTGCCCACCGCCGGCTTGTATCCCGCCGCCAGCGTGACATTCAGTGTGCCCCCCAGGCTGGCCGTGCTGCTCACGTTGAGCTGATCGTAGGTCGTCCCCGCTGTCGTCCCTCCCAACGTTACATCTAGCGCGCCCCCGGCACTCTGCGCGTAGGTCCCGTTCACCTGCAGTTTCCCCGTGCTGGTGGCCGAATTCCCCGGCGTCACCGTGGCCGCATCCGTCACCGCGTCGTCCAGCGATCCCGTGCCATACAGCTTCCCGCCCGTCAGGTCCAGCGCGGCCGAGCCCGTCCCCGCCAGCGTGCCATCGACCGTGGTGGTCCCCGCCGTCTGCGTGTAGTTTCCGCTGCTTCCTCCCACCGTGAACGTGCTCCCCGTCGAGACCGTCACCGTCCCGGCATTGGTGAAGGCCCCGCCCGTGGTGGTCAGGTTCGCATCCCCAGACAGCGTAAACTTGCCCGCCGCCGTATTCGTCTTGAACCCTAACATCGCGTTCGCCGCGCTTTGATTCTGGATCTTCGCCGCCGCACTCCCCAGCGTGATCGTCGCCGCATTCGTCACGATATCCGCGCCGTTGAATTGCAAAATCCCGCTGACGTTATAGTTCCCTCCCGTCAGCGTCGTGCCCGAGAAGTTGGTTAAGTTTCCGTTGACGTCGAACGTGTCCCCCGCCCCTACCGTCAGCAACCCGCTGTTGGTGAAATTGCCCGCCGTGGTGAAACTCCGGCCCTTCCCCAGGGTGAAACTGCCATCGTTCACCGCGAAGTTGGCCAGCCCGTTGGCCGCATTCTTGCCGTCGATCTTCGATCCCGCGCCGGTCAGCGTGATATTGGCATCGTTGGTCACGATATTCGCGCCTGCGAATTCCAACGTGCCCGTGATTTTGTAAGTTCCGCCGGTCAGCGTGGTCCCGGAGAAGTTGGTTAGTGAATCGGACAGATCCACGATGAACTTATCGCCGCTGCCCACCGAGAGCGTGCCGTCGTTCGTGAAGTTGCCGGTGGTGGTGAAAGTACCCCAGGAAGCCCCCAGCGTGAGGCTGCCCGCGCTGGTGATCGTCGCCAGGTTCGTCAGCAGGCTGGTATTGCCGAAATTGATCAGTTGGGCGCCCGCGCCGGTCAACGAAATATTCGCCGCATCCGTGACGATGCTGGCGCCGGATGCGCCGAATTTCATGGTGCCGCCCACCGAGTAAGTGCCGCCAGTCAGCGTGGTGCCGGACAAGTTGGTCAACGCGCCGCCTGCCGCGGTGCCGATCTGCATGGTGTCGCCGGTCAGCACGCTGAGCGTGCCCTGATTGTTCAGTCCCAGGGAACTCGGCAGGATGAGAATCGGCGTCGATTGGTTGGCCAGGATCGTGCCTTTGTTCACGACCCCGATGTTGTCAATCGTGCCGGAGCCTTGAATCGTGCTGGAATTGGTCAGCGTGTCGCTGGTGGATGCGCCGGTAATGACATTCGTCGCGATGTTGGAAAGCGTGACCTTGCCGGCCCCGCTGAGCGTCACATTTCCATTGATTTCGAGTTCGGCGTCGCCTACGTTGCCATAGAGGTCGATAGCCCCCGAGTTCACCACCGTTGGGCCTGTCACTTCCAACACCGCGTTCGCCGCGCCAGCGTTGCCGCCGGCGACTTCTATCGTACCCGTGCTGCTGTTACTGATGGTTTTTTCAGCGTTGAACGTACTCGCCGCGGTCGCATTGCCATTACCGACCTGCACGACCGTGTCGTTGGTAAACGTGCCGCCCACACTAAGACTGCTGCCACCCGGGCCACCGCTGTCAACGTACAATTGCCCGCCTTGGTCGGCCGTGAGTGCTCCCGTGGTGGCGACCGTGGCCCCGTACGCCAGTTGCAACTCGCCGTTGCTGGCGATCGTCGTCAGCGTCTTCAGCGCGCTGTTGCTATTGGTGGCGCCGACTTCCAGGTATGCGTTGGGGTTCGACAGATATACATCGCCGGACTCGTTGCTTCCGTTTCCAATTTGTGTGATCCCGCCCGAGCCCCATTCCACCGCCGCGGAAGCCACGTTGCCTTCTATCTGGTAATTTCCGGTCAGAGTGCCGGGCGTTGCGCCGCTCACGTTGAGCAAACCGTTCGCCCCGGTGGCATTCCCGCCCTGCACCAGTACGGTGCCGCCCGTGCCGGTGTAAGCGCCCGCCACGTTCACGGTGGAGGCCGAGCCCATGCCAAATGTGCCCACTTGGATGTATCCGCTGTTAGTCAGCGCTCCGCCTACACTCAGAATGTCGCCGCCCGACCCGCTGTTGCCCACGTATAGTTGCCCGTTGCTCGCGATGGTCAGTGGGACCGTGGTGGTCAGCGATGCGCCATAGTCCATTTCCAACAGCCCGTTGCTGGCTATCGTCTTTAGCCCTTTCAGCGCGCTCTCGGTGTTGGTGGCGCCTACTTCCAGGTAAGCGTTGGGGTTGGACAAATATACGTAGCCCAAACTACTAACGCCATCCCCGATTTGGGTGATCCCGCCTGAACCCCATTCCACCGCCGCCGATCCCACATTGCCTTCCACCTGGTAGTTTCCAGTCAACGTGCCAGGCGCCGCGCCGCTCACATCGAGCAACCCATTCGCCCCGGTGACATTACCGCCTTGCAGCAGGACGGTGCCACCCGTGCCCGTGTAGGCTCCCGTCACGTCCACCGTCGAAGCCGAGCCCATGCCGTACGTACCAATCTGCGTGTAACCGCTGTTGGTCAGGGCCCCACCCAGGGTCAGGATATCGCCGCCAGTCCCGGCGTTGCCCACATACAACTGCCCATTGGCCGCGACCGTCAGCGGGACCGTGGTGGTCAGCGACGCGCCATAGTCCATTTCCAGCAGTCCGTTGCTGGCAATCGTCGTCAGTCCTTTCAGAGCGCTCTCGCTGTTGGTTGCTCCCACCTCCAGGTAAGCGTTGGGGTTCGACAAATATACGTAGCCCGACGCGCTGCTGCCATTGCCTATTTGCGTAATGCCGCCCGAACTCCATTCCACCGCCGCGGCCGCCACGTTGCCTTCCACCTGGTAGGCTCCCGTCAGAGTGCTGGGCGCCGCCCCGCTCACGTTCAGCAGCGCAGTCGCCCCGCTGGCATTGCCGCCTTGCAGCAATACCGTGCCGCCGGTGCCGGTATAACTGCCCGCCACGTTCACCGTGGACGCCGAACCCATGCCGAACGTGCCAATCTGCGTGTAGCCGCTGTTGCTCAGCGCCCCGCCCACACTCAGGATGTCGCCGCCGGCCCCCGAGTTGCCCACGTATAACTGCCCATTGGGGGCGAGCGTCAGGGGCACCGTGGTGGTCAGGGATGCCCCGTAATCCATTTCGAGTTCGCCGTTGCTCGCGATCGTGGTTAGCCCTTTCAGCGCGCTCTCGCTGTTGGTGGCTCCCACTTCCAGGTAAGCGTTGGGGTTCGACAAATATACGAGGCCCGAACTGCTGACGCCATCGCCGATTTGGGTGATCCCGCCCGAACCCCATTCCACCGCCGCGGCCGCCACGTTGCCTTCCACCTGGTAGGTTCCCGTCAGAGTGCCCGGTGCCGCTCCGCTCATCTTGAGCAGCGCAGTGGCCGTGCTGGTGTTGCCGCCCTGCAGCAAAACCGTGCCGCCCGTGCCCGTGTAACTGCCGGTCACGTTCACCGCGGACGCGGAACCCATCCCGAACGTACCGATCTGCGTGTAACCGGTGTTGGTGAACGAGCCGCCTAGCGTCAGGACGTCGCCGCCTGCCCCGGAATTGCTCACATACAACTGCCCGTCCCCATTCACGGTCAGCGCCGTGGTGGTGGTGAGGGATGCCCCGTAGTTCATTTGCAGTTCGCCGTTGCTGGCGATCGTCGTCAACCCCTTCAACGCGCTGTCGCTGTTCGTGGCGCCTATTTCCAGGTAACCGTTGGGGTTCGACAAATATACGAGGCCCGGGCTGCTCGCGCCATCTCCGATCTGGGTGATGGAGCCCGAACCCCACTGCACCGCTGCCGACCCAATATTGCCTTCAGCTTCATAGGTACCCGTCAAGGTGCCGGGCGCCGCTCCGCTCACCTTGAGCAGCGTGGTCGCTCCGCTGGTATTACCGCCCTGCAGCAAAACCGTGCCGCCCGTGCCCGTGTAACTGCCGGTCACGTTCACCGCGGACGCGGAGCCCATCCCGAAGTTCCCGATCTGCATATAACCGCTGTTGGTGAGCGATCCGCCGCTATTCAGCACGCTTCCACCGCCGCCGCTGTTTCCCACCAGCAATTCCGACCCGGAACCGACAGTCGTCGTGCCTCCAACGGTGAGCGTGTTGCCGGCGGCGATATACAGGATATTGCTGTTGTTGATGACAAGGCTGGCCGCGCTCGCGGCCAATAAATCTTCCGTCACTGTAATGCCCGAGGTGTTCCCGATAGTGACCGCGCTCGCGCTGGTCGGGACCCCCGCCGTCCAGTTCGTCGCGAGGCTCCAGTTACCCGAACCCGCATTCCAATTGTCGGCTGTAACCAGCGGCCGCACCGCGATAAACTGTGGCGTTGGCAGATAGCCCAGCCGCCCGGGTGTAAAATCGGGCATGGCCGCCAGGCTGCTGCCGGCGTTGAAAAAGTAGTACGGCGCCGTGGGGCGCGGCAGACGGATATCCGCCAACCGGAGATGGGCGCCGGCAATCCAGCCGCGGGACCAATCGGCTTTCGCCGGGCTGGCGCTCTTCTGTGCCAACCCTGCGCTCACTAAGACGCCTGGCAGCAGACATGCCACGCCGCTTAGAGCGATCCAAGAACATTTCATCGCCAAATCCCTCCGAGTCCTCAGTAATTCTATTTCAGGCGCGCACTACCGCGTGGTCAAAGCCATGTAGCCGATGTTAACGGCGTCCGGCGAGTCCGGCGCGGCCCACAGCCCGCGCAGCAGCCGCTTCCGCCCCGTCTTCAGCAGCGCCCCCACATCCACCCCGCATTCGAACCGCATGTGATTCATCGCCGCCATGCTATTGTAGGCCAGCGCCGATACCCCCGACATCCCCAGCGATCCCGGCACAACCGCTTCCCCCGCACCCATCGCTGGAGCCGGCGATCCGGCATCGTCCCGCGGCCGCCATGCCTTCAGCCCCAACGATCCCGGCACCGCGCCCAGCGCCAATCCCGGAATCACGGCCGGTGCTGCGGGAGCCGTCGCGATGCGTGCCAACGGACCACGCCCGAAGAACACTTCCCGTCCATACCGCCCGTTCGTCACGCCCGCGTGCCGCAACGCCGTCAGGCTCACACTCGATGCCGGCGCCGCCCCGCTCACCACCGTCAACTCCAGCTCGTCGGTCCCCACCATCGTCACCGTGAAATGTTCCCCGCTCAGCGTCGGTAAGTTGATCGTCGTGAAGTTGCCGCTGATCAGGGACGCATTCAGAATATCGAACGTATTGCCCACCGCCGGCTTGTACCCAGCTGCCAGCGTTACGTTCAGCGTTCCCCCCAGGCTAGCCGTGCTGCTCACGTTTAGCTGATCGTAGGTCGTCCCCGCCGTCGTGCCGCCCAGGGTCACATCCAGCGCGCCCCCGGCACTCTGCGCGTAGGTTCCATTAACCTCCAGTTTCCCCGTGCTGGTGGCCGAGTTCCCCGGCGTCACCGTGGCCGCATCCGTCACCGCGTCGTTCACCGATCCCGTGCCATACAGCTTCCCGCCTGTCAGATCCAGGTTTGCCGAGCCCGTCCCGGCCAGCGTGCCATCCACCGTGGTCGTGCCTCCCGTCTGCGTGTAATTGCCGCTGCTCCCGCCGACCGTGAACGTGCTCCCCGTGGAGATGGTCACTGTCCCGGCATTCGTGAAGGCCCCGCCGGTGGTAGTCAGATTTGCATCCCCAGACAGCGTAAACTTGCCCGCCGCCGTATTCGTGGTGAATCCTAACATCGCATTCGCCGCGCTTTGATTCTGGATCTTCGCCGCCGCGCTGCCCAGCGTGATCGTCGCCGCGTTGGTCACGATATTCGCCCCGTTGAATTGCAGAATCCCGCTGATATTATAGTTGCCGCCCGTCAGCGTCGTGCCGGAGAAGTTGGTCAGATTCCCGTTGACGTCGAACGTGTCCCCCGCCCCTACCGTCAGCAACCCGCTGTTGGTGAAATTGCCCGCCGTGGTGAAACTCCGGCCCTTCCCCAGGGTGAAACTGCCATCGTTCACTGCGAAGTTGGCCAGCCCGTTGGCCGCATTCTTGCCGTCGATCTTCGATCCCGCGCCGGTCAGCGTGATACTGGCATCGTTGGTCACGATATTGGCGCCAGCGAATTCCAACGTGCCCGTGATCTTGTAAGTCCCGCCGGTCAGCGTGGTCCCGGAGAAGTTCGTGAGGCTGTCAGACAGATCCACGATGAACTTATCGCCGCTGCCCACCGAGAGCGTGCCGTCGTTCGTAAAATTGCCGGTGGTGGTGAAAGTACCCCAGGAAGCCCCCAGCGTCAGACTGCCCGCGCTGGTGATGGTCGCCAGGTTCGTCAGCAGGCTGGTATTGCCGAAGTTGATCAGTTGGGCGCCCGCGCCGGTCAGGGAAATATTCGCTGCATCGGTCACGATGCTGGCGCCGGATGCCCCGAATTGCATGGTGCCGCCCACCGAGTAAGTGCCGCCGGTCAGCGTGGTGCCGGATAAGTTTTTGAGCGCGCCGCCCGCCGAGGTGCCGACCTGCATCGTGTCGCCGGTCAACACGCTGAGCGTGCCCTGATTGTTCAGGCCCAGGGAACTCGGCAGGATGACCAGTGGGGTCGATTGGTTCGCGATGATCTGGCCATTGTTCACAATTCCCATGTTGGAAATCGTGCCGAAGCCCTGGATGGTATTCCCGTTGGTGAACGAGACGCTCGGGCTGGCGCCGGTGATCGAACTGCTGGATCCGCCATTGGCCGCCGAGAGTGTGACCGTGCCCGCCCCGTTCAAAGTAGCGCTCGCTCCGGAGATTTTCATCGTGGCACTCTCCAGATTAATGGCAGTCGAATTGGTGCTGGTGCCCGAAGATGTAAGATCGAGAGTGGCGCCTTCACCCACAGTGAACGCGCCGCCGTTGGCCAGAGTGCCGACGTTCAAAACGTCCGTCGTATTGTTATTGTTACCAACCAGAACCACGCCGCTGGCGCTGTTGGTCAATGCTCCGGTTACCGTGACGGTGTCGCCGCCTCCCAGGTTGAACCGGTTGGTTTCGAATTCCCCGGAGTTGCTCACCGCGCCCGAGATCGTCACGTTGGAACTATGCTCCACGTCGAAGACGCCAGTATTGCTGACGGTCAGGGTGCCGCTGGCCGGCGTGATCGTAGTGCTCTGGTTGTTCTCTATTGCCACCAGGCCTTCTACGCTGCCCAACTTGGCCAGCCCGCTGGCTGCCCCCGCTTTGAAGCTGCCCTCGATGTAGAGTTGGGACCCGGCCGTTGCATTGGTGATGCCATTTGGCTGGCCGGTCAGGTTCAGCGTGGCGCCTTCCCCGATGGTGACATTGCCGCTATTGGCGAGGCTGCCCAAATTCATCACATCGGTGGTGTTGCTGTTGTTCCCTACCAGAACCACGCCGCTGGCGCCGTTGGTCAATGCGCCGGTGACCGTTAAGGTGTCGCCACCTCCCAGGTTGAACCGGTTCGTTTCGAATTCCCCCGAGTTGTTCACCGCACCCGAGATCGTCACGTTGGAACTGCGCTCCACGTCGAAGACCCCAGTGTTGCTGACAGTCAGCGTGCCGCCTCCCGGCGTGATCGTGGTGCTCTGGTTGTTCTCTATCGCCAAAATACCTTCGACGCTGCCCAGTTTGGCCAGCGCGCTGGCTGCGCCCGCCTTGAAACTGCCCTCGATGTAGTCCTGCGACCCGGCCACCACATCCGTGATGCCGTTGGGCTGGCTGGTCAGGTTCAGCGTCGCGCCTTCCCCGATGGTGACATTGCCGCTATTGGCGAGGCTGCCCAAATTCATCACATCCGTGGTGTTGCTGTTATTACCGACCAGAACCAAGCCGCTGGCGTCGTTGGTCAACGCTCCGGTCACGGTTACGGTGTCGCCGCCTCCCAGGTTGTACCGGTTCGTTTCGAATTCCCCGGAGTTGTTCACCGCACCCGAGATCGTCACGTTGGAACTGCGCTCCACGTCGAAGACCCCAGTGTTGCTGACAGTCAGCGTGCCGCCTCCCGGCGTGATCGTGGTGCTCTGGTTGTTCTCTATCGCCAAAATACCTTCGACGCTGCCCAGTTTGGCCAGCGCGCTGGCTGCGCCCGCCTTGAAACTGCCCTCGATGTAGTCCTGCGACCCGGCCACCACATCCGTGATGCCGTTGGGCTGGCTGGTCAGGTTCAGTGTCGCGCCTTCCCCGATGGTGACATTGCCGCTATTGGCGAGGCTGCCCAAATTCATCACATCCGTGGTGTTGCTGTTATTACCGACCAGAACCACGCCGCTGGCGTTGTTGGTCAACGCTCCGGTCACCGTGACGGTGTCGCCGCCTCCCAGGTTGTACCGGTTCGTTTCGAATTCCCCGGAGTTGTTCACCGCACCCGAGATCGTCACGTTGGAACTGCGCTCCACGTCGAAAACGCCGGTATTGCTGACGGTCAGGGTGCCGCCTCCCGGCGTGATCGTGGTGCTCTGGTTGTTCTCTATCGCCAAAAGCCCTTCCACGCTGCCCAGTTTGGCCAGCGCGCTGGCTGCGCCCGCCTTGAAGCTGCCCTCGATGTAGTCTTGCGACCCCGCCACCACATCCGTGACGCCGTTCGGCTGGCTGGTCAGGTTCAGCGTCGCGCCTACCCCGATGGTGACATTACCGCTGTTGGCGAGGCTGCCCACATTCATCACATCCGTGGTGTTGCTATTGTTGCCTACCAGAACGACGCCGCTGGCATTGTTAGTCAACGCTCCGGTCACCGTTACGGTGTCGCCGCCTCCCTCGTTGAACCGGTTGGTTTCGAATTCGCCGGAGTTGTTCACCGCGCCCGAGATCGTCAGAGTGGAGCTGCGCTCCACGTCAAAGACCCCTGTGTTGCTGATGGTCAAGGTGCCTGCACCCGGCGTCATCGTAGTGCTCTGGTTGTTCTCCAGGTCCAAAAGACCTTCTACGCTGGCCAGGTGCGCCAGCCCGCTGGCCGTCCCCGCCTTGAAACTGCCCGCGACATACAACTGCGATGCGGCCACCACATCCGTGATGCCGTTGGGCTCGCTAGTCAGATTCAGCGTGGTGCCCTCCCCAACCACGACGACGCCGCTGTTAGACAAACTGCCGACGTTCATGACATCCGCTGTGTCGTTGTTATTGCCCAGGTTAATCGTACCGTTGGAATTGTTGGTCAGCGTGCCCGTCACGGTGAACGTATTCGGCGCGGTTACCCCGTTGAACCGATTTGTCTCGAGCGTTCCGCTATTTGTAAAATTGCCCGTGATGGTCGCTTTGCTGCCCTGCTCCAGGTCCATGAGCCCGGTGTTGCTGCCGCCACCTCCGGCGGTAAACGTGCTGCCGTTCTCGAAAATGAGCTGGCCTCCGCTGTTGATCGTGAGGGCGCCCAGATCGGTGAGGGTCTCCGCGGAACCCGACAGGTTCTGCAGGATCGAGCTTCCGCTGGATGTGCCCAACGTCAGGGACGAAATGGTCACGTTGGTATTCAGGCTGACATCGTCGCTCCCGGTGCCGATGGTGACGTTATAAGTGTTGCCGCCGCCATTATTGGGGAAGCCTGTGGCCGGCGTCCAATCGGTGCTCACGTTCCAATTGCCGGTGCCCCCGTTCCAGGACGAATTGATCGTGGCATTGGGATGCGCGCGGAAAGCCGGCGCTTGGGCAAGGCGATAATCTGCCGCGGGGTGGGGAAGGCGGATATCCGCCACCCTGGCGTGGGCTACGGCGATCCAACTTCGCGTCCAGTCAGGTTTTGCCTGAGCGCGCTCCTGTGCTCGCATGGTCAGGAGAAATCCGGACAGCAGAAACACAAACGCAACATTATAAAAACGTCTCATGGATGGGTCCCTCGAGTCCCCAGTAATTCTACAAGGCTATCGGCGTGCAATCAAGAGGAAACGTAACCAGCGACACGAACATATAGCGGCGCCTAGCGTCGGATAGTCCTATCCGTACTGGCGGACCTGAGACTAAGGTTCTATGGAAGCCGCCCGGCCGGCGGGCTGCTCACCGCGTCGGCAAAGCCATGTAGCCGATGTTGACGGCGTCCGGCGAGTCCGGCGCCGCGCACTTCGCCCGCGGACTAGCCCAGGCTACGAATCCGCACGTCGTCCCGCCACCGCGCTCGCCCGCCCGCACTTCCTGGAACAAACTCCCGTATACTGTCGTAATTAGCCTATGAGGTGCTTCATGCGAACGCAGCTTCTGGTTTTGTCTATGGCGGCCGGCCTCCTCGGATTCGTGGGGTGCGACATCGATGACCTGGATATCGGGGGCTCCGAACGCTTTACCCAGGACTTCCATTACAGCTATCCGCTCCAACCCGGCGGCCGGTTATCGGTCGATAATTCCAACGGCTCCGTCGAAGTTTCCGGCTGGGACCAGGACACCATCGATATCAGCGGTACGAAGTACGCCCGGACGGCGGAGTTGCGCGATGCCCTGAAGATCGAAGTCGATCACACTTCCGACTCGGTCCACATCCGCACCGTGCGCCCCTCCGATCGCCGGGGCAACATGGGAGCCAAGTACATCATCAAGGTTCCGCGCCGCACCCAACTGGAGCGCATCGCCAGTTCGAACGGCTCCATTCACACACTGGACCTGGAAGGGCCGGCGCGCTTGAAGACCTCCAACGGCGGCGTGCGCGCGGAGAACCTGCGCGGCAGCCTGGACGTGCAAACCAGCAACGGCAGCATCGAGGTGCAGAACCTGGAAGGCAGCGCGTCGCTGCACACCTCAAACGGTCGCGTCCACGCGGAAGACGTGCATGGCTCGCTCGAAGCCGATACGTCCAACGGCGGCATCCGTGTGCACCTCGCGAAGCCCGAGACCGGGCGGCCCGTCAAGCTGGAGACCTCCAACGGGCCCATCGAGCTGACCATGGATGCTGTCAATCAAAACGAGATTCACGCATCCACTTCCAACGGCGGGATAACCGTGCATCTGCCCAGCGGCATCGGCGCCAACCTGACCGCGCATGCCGCCAACTCCTCCATCTCGACCGAATTCGACGTGGCCACGCAGGGCACGCTCGAGAAGCACCACCTGGAAGGCAAGATCGGCGCGGGCGGCCCGGAAATCGAGCTGAACACCTCCAACGGCAGTATCCAGCTCTTGAAGATGTAATGGCGGCCTCTTCGCCGCCATCGGTCGCCTGTGCTTAGACGATCAGCCGCTTACCTTCGTCCCAGGAAACCGGCTTTCCGCGGAAGTACGATTCATTCGCCATATGGCAGGCGATGGCTGCGTGATTGCCAAAAACCGCATCCTCCACCACCGGTTTCCGGCTCTTCACGGCCTGGAAAAAGTTCCACAGGTGCGGCCGAACATCGTCCCAATCGTTGCCCTTGTACACGGTATCGTCAGACATCGGCTCGTGGCCCGGCGTGACTTCGTGCGCGGCTTCCCACTGCCTGACGTACTCGGCGCGCATTTTCCCCGGAAAGCTGCTCGAATAATAGCTGGGCGCGGTATCCACGCCGCGCTGCGGCGAATGCCGCAGTTCGCCCCCGTTGGCGTCCAGAATCCCTTTCGGACCCATAAAGCGCGCCAGTTCGGGCGTTTCCGTGCCCAGGCCCAGACGCACATAAACCGGCACGCCATGATAATCGAACAATACCGCGTGCAGGTCCGGCATGTTGCGGCCGTCCTTCCAGCGGAAGATCCCGCCCAGCGCCGAGGCTGAGCGCGGCGCTTCGTTCCACCCCAGGGTAAACAGCATGCCGCTGATCAGGTGGACCATCAAGTCGCCGCCCACGCCCGTGCCATATTCTTTCCAGCACCGCCAGCGCGCGAAGCGGTATTTGTCGAACGGGATCTTCGGCGCATCGTTCAGCCAGGTGTCCCAATCGAGGTTGGCGGGCGAAAGATCCAGCGGTGGTGGGTATTCCCAGGCCCCGGTCGGATCGTTGCGCCCCAGCGTAAGTTCCACCATCTCCACGTCGCCGATCGCCCCTTCGCGGTAAAGTTCGCGGGCTTTCGCGCATAGCACCGAGCTGACTCGTTGGGACCCGATCTGTACGATGCGGCTGTTCTTCCTGGCCGCGTCCACCATTTCGAAACCCTGCGCCGCGGCGTGCGACATGGGCTTCTCGCAATAAATGTCCTTGCCCGCGTTGCAGGCGTCCACCACCACGCGCATATGCCAATGGTCGGGCACGGCGGCCACGATGCAGTCGATGTCTTTACGCGCGAGCAGTTCCCGGTAGTTACGGGTAGCCGGAAGATTCGGATTCCCGGTAATCTCCCTGGCCAGCGTGTGCCGCCCATCATAGAGGTCGGCGGCCGCCACGCACTCCACTCCAGGGAGTGTGATGGCGGTGCCCAGCAGGCCGGAGCCCTGCATGCCAATGCCGATCATGCCGAAACGCACGCGCTCCCCGGCGGCTGCCATCGCCTGCGGGGCAAGCAGGACCGTGCTGGCCGCCCCGCGCAAGAACGCACGTCGTGAAAAAGGTATATTCATATCTATGCATCTAGAATATCGCGCCGCGGGCCGTGTGGCTGTTATGCTGATTGCTGCGCTTATGCCTGTCATGTCAGCCGCCGATCTTCCTTCCAGAAAATTCCTGAACCTCGCGGCCATCAAAACGATGGTCGCCGCCGCCGAATCGGAAGCCCAGAAACGCAACGTTCAGGTGACCATCTGTGTCGTCGATGAAAGCGGCAACCTGCTCTTCCTGCAGAAGGGCGACGGCGCGGGATTGAATACCATTCAATTCGCGCAGAAGAAAGCCCGCCACTCCGCCTTCTACAAGCAACCTTCCAAGGCTGCGGCAGACCAGCTCAAGAGCGGCGATCTGCAGGTGCTGGCCTTCCCGGACGCCTTCCCGAATCAGGGCGGCCTGCCCATCCAGGTGGATGGCCAAACCATCGGAGGCATCGGCGTCAGCGGCGCGCCATCGGAAGTGGACGAAGCCATCGGACGCGTGGCCCTCGCCGCTCTTCTAAAGTGATGTGGCGGAGCCGTGGCGCCGCTTCAGCGCACCGTGGGGCGGGCAATCATGCCCGCAGCCGCCTTTTCAGGCGGCTAAGCCGGCGGGACTTTTAAGTCCGGCTTTTTGCCCATCGAAATCGAACATCCGGTCCCATAACCGAACACCGCCGCGGCGGCAAACTCTGTGCTCTCTCCAAAAACTAGTGGAAGGGGAATTGCCCATGCAACACCTACACAATGAACTCTTGTCGCAATGTCTTGGCGCTGGGCTTAGCTTCGAGTTTGCTTGTTCTCGCTCAGTCGTCTGAAGTTTCCATCGAGGCGCCCAAGCCGCCCCCTGTGATCGGCCATGTTCTCGCTCCCTTTCACCTGGAGAAGCGCAGAGTGGCCCCTGCCACCACCGGCAACACGCCGCGGCTGGAATCGTTGGTTCGCGCCGGCAACCTGTATTTGTCCGTGCAGGACGTGATTGCCCTGGTATTGGAGAACAATCTCGATATCGCGGTGCAACGCTACAGTCCGTTCCTGGCGCGTGAAGTGCTACGCCGCACCGAGGGCGGCGGCTTCCTCCGTTCCGTAGATACGCCCATCACCGCCGGTCCCACCAGTGTCAGTACCGCCGGCGTGAGCGTCAACGCCAATGGTATAGCGGGTGGCGCCGGCCTTGGCTCGGGTGGAGGTATTGTAAGCCAGATTGGCCCCGTACCTCCTAACTTGGATCCAAGCCTGTACTTCGGAGGATATATCGGGCACACCACCACACCCCTCACCAATCAGTTGCTCGACGAGACCGCCGCGCTGACCAACGACTACCGCTATTTTGTTTTTCAGTTTTCGCAGCAGTTTATCACCGGCACCAGCGCGCAGTTCACCTTTTATGACTCTCGCAGCCTGGAGAACAGTCCCACAAACCTGTTCAATCCTTCGCTCTCGGCCTTCCTGGACCTGCAGATCAACCAGAATCTCCTGCAGGGATTCAATATCGGCGTCAATAACCGCGACATCCGGATCGCCAGGAATAATATGAAGGTGAGCAACCTGCAGCTCAAGCTGCAAGTATCCACTACGGTCTCCGCGGCGCTCAATCTTTACTGGGACCTGGTCAGTTTCATCGACGCCGTGCGCATCAAAGAACAAGCTTTGGCAACCTCCCAGAAACTCTATGACGACGACCGGAAGATGGTTCAGATCGGCTCCCTGCCGGCGGTGGAGGTAACGCGCGCCGCCGCCCAGGTCTCGGTCAGTAAAGAGGACCTGCTGATCGCCCAAACCAATGTGCAGCAACAGGAGATCGTCCTGAAGAACGCGCTAAGCCGCAATGCCATGGCCAACGCCTGGCTCGACGACGTACATATCGTGCCGCTGAACCACATCGAAGTTCCCAAAACGGACGAGCTGAAGCCGCTGCCGGAGCTGCTCCCCGAAGCCATGACGAACCGAGTCGAGATCGAGCAGGACAAAGTAAACATCGACAGCCAGAAGATCGCCATCCGCGGCTCCCGTAATGGACTGCTGCCCACCTTACAGGCCTTTCTGGAACTGACCAACAACGGCCTCAGCGGCCCCGTGAACCCGACGTTGTGCAGCGGCTGCGGTATACCCGATCCCTACTTCATTGGCGGAAACGGCAACGCGCTGGCCCAGGTCCTGCGCCGCGATTTTCCGAATTACTCCGCCGGCGTGTCGCTGACCATCCCTTTCCGCAATCGCGCCGCACAAGCGGATTATGTCACCGATCAACTCCAGCTCCGGCAAGCCGAACTGCGTTTGCAGCGCGCCGCCAACCAGGTAACCGTGGATGTGAAAACCGCATTGATCGGGCTGCAGCAGGCTCGCGCGCGCTATGAGACGGCCCTCGATACCCGGAAACTGGCGGAACAAAGCCTCAAGGACGAAGGGAACCGGTTTCAACACGGCGTATCCAGCGTCACCCTGGTGATTCAAGCTCAAAGAGACTTGGCCAACGACGAAGACGCCGAGGTGCAGGCCATGGCGAACTATACGCATGCCAAGATTGCCTTTGACATGGCCATGGGCCGGACGCTCGACGTAAACCATATCTCCATGCAGGACGCCGCGACGGGACGCGTCGCGCGTTCGTCGGTTCTACCCGAGCAGCAGGAGTTGCCGAGATGAAGAACCTTCGATGTGGGGCAGGCACTGGCCGTTCGCTTTTGGCCTACCTCTGTGTGGCCGCCATCTGTTCCGCGCAGGACCAGCAGTTCGCGATCGAGAAGCCCCATCTGCCGATTCCCATCCGCTCTTATGCGCCCCCGTCCGTGCCTGCCAGCCGATTGGGAAACTCGAAACGATTGCACGATCTGCTGCGCGCGGGCAAGCTCTACCTGACCGTGCAAGACGCTCTCGCACTGGCAATCGAAAACAATCTGAACCTGGAAGTCGATCGTTATGGGCCGCTGCTCGCGCAGTCGGCTCTGGAGCGGGCCAAGGCCGGAGGTCCCCTGCGCGGCGTGCCCAGCGCCAGCGCCCAGGTTGCCAGTGTAGACAGCGGCCTGGGCGTGAACGGCAGCGTGCAGAGCGCCGGCCTATCCGGCAACTCCGGCGGATCGAACGGCGGCAGCGCCGGCGGCGCGGTGATTCAACAGGTCGGCGCGGTCACGCCGAACCTCGATCCCGTGGTTCAAAACACGACGACTTTCGCGCACCTGAGCCAGCCGCAGCCTTTTGAGGTTGTCAGCCAGACCTCAGCCTTGATCCAGTCCATCCACACCTATAACACGGTGCTCCAGGAAGGATTGCTGACCGGTGGCTACGTGCAATTCCGGGACTACGAACAATACTTGAAGGAGAATTCTCCCAGCGACAGTCTGGAGCCCGCCGTGGCTCCATACATGAGTTTTGCCGTGCGGCACAACCTCCTCCAGGGCTTCGGCGTGAAGCTCAACAACCGTTTTATCCGCATCGCCCAAATCAACACGGTGGCCGCGCGCGAGTCGTTCCGGTCGCAGTTGCTCGATCTGACGGCTAGCGTCCTGAACCTCTACTGGGACCTCGTCAGCGCCCACGCCGAATTGAAGGTTCGGCAAAGCGCCCTGGAGACGACCCAGAAGTTCCTCGAGGACACCAGGAAAGAGATCGCCGCCGGCGCCATGCCGCGCGTCGAACTTCCGCGCGCACAGGCCGAGGCGGCCAGCCGTCTGCAGGACGTTGTGGTGGCACAGTACGATGTCAGCCAGCGGGAACACATGCTGAAGGACTCCATCACCCGCATGCCGGATCCCGAAATCGAAGCCGCCGAAATCGTGACGCTCGACCGCATCGAAGTGCCGGAGAACGAGGACCTGCCCCCGCTGCGCCAATTGGTCGCGACCGCCATCCAGAAGCGCCCCGACATGGCGGTCTCGAAGTTTCGCGACCAGACCCAGGAGATCGCCCTGATCGGAACGGAAAACCCTCTATTGCCGAACTTGACCCTGCAATTGCAGACCTATGACCGCGGCGCGGCGGGCACGCCCCAGTACCAACCGAACCCATATTTCATCGGTGGATACGGCACGGCGCTGAAGCAGATCTTTCGCCGCGATTTCCCGAACGAAACCGGATCGCTGGGGCTTTCCGTTCCGCTGCGAAACCGGCAGGCGCAAGGCGACTACGGCATCGACCAGTTGCAATACCGCCAATCGCAGGTCTCGACCGAGCGCGAGACAAACCAGATCGTGGTGGATATCTCCAACCAGCTCAGCGCCCTCCGCCAGTCTCGCGCGAGATACCTGGTGGCCCGCGACACGCGGGCTTTGAACGAGGAGTTGCTGGCGTCCGAGCGCAAGAAGTTTTCTTACGGAATCTCCACGTTCAACGACATCATCATCGACCAGCGCGCACTGGTCGCCGCCCAAATCGCCGAAGTCACCGCCATGGCGACGTATGCCCGCGCGCGCGTGTCGCTCGACCAGGTGCTGGGCGAGACTCTCGAAAAAAACAACGTCTCCATGGATGAAGGGCTGACCGGCAGCGTCCCGCCGCCCGCGGCGCACTGATACAATTCTCTTCCATGCGAAGATCGGCTTTTATGCTGGCGCTGGCAGCCGCCGCTGCCCTGTCCGCCGCGCCCATCGACAAGAAAGACGTGGAATACGGCCGCCCAGGCGGCCATCCCCTGCTGCTCGACCTGCACGTGCCGGATGGAGCGGGACCGTTTGCCGCCGCCATTCTGATCCACGGCGGAGGTTTCGACCAAGGCAGTAAAAGCACGAACGTACGGCCGCTCTTCGAGCCTCTCAGCGAGGCGGGATTCGTCTGGTTCAGCATCGACTACCGGCTCGCGCCGGCGGTCCAATTCCCCGAAGCCATGGACGACGTGAACAGCGCGATCCGGTGGGTAAGAGCGCATGCCGCCGAGTACCGCGTGGATGTGTCCCGCATCGCGATCGTCGGCGAATCCGCGGGCGGTTTCTTCGTGAATTATGCCGGCACTCACCAGACGCCGGCTACCCGAGTCGCGGCCGTGGTGGATTTCTACGGGCCGTCCGACTACGGAAAACTGGCTCTCGAGCGGCGGGCCCATCCGGACCACTTCAATATGGCGACCATCGACCGCCACGCGGCGAACGGAGGCGGCATCCATTTCTTCGGCCTCCAACAGCTTGACGAGGCGGGGCTCGCGAAGTTGCACGCGGTGGCGCCCATCGCCGCGGTACAAAAAGGTATGCCGCCGTTCCTGGTGATTCATGGCACCCGCGACGATCAGGTGAGCTTCGCGCAATCCACCGCGTTTTGCGATGCTATCCGGAATGTGGGTACCGATTGCCGTTTGATCGCGATTGAAGGCGGCGGGCACGGTATGAGCGGCTGGCGCGCGCCGGAGATGCAGCATTGGAAGCCCGAGATGGTCGCCTGGTTGAAGAAAACCATGCACGTCGAGTAGCCGGCATTTGCCCGGCCGCCCGCTGTGTGTTGTACTGTTGCCATGAAGCCAGTCCTGTGGGCAGTCGTGCTGGCCGCGCCCCTGGCGGCCCAAGTGCACGTCGCACGGCATGGTATCGAGTACGTCTCGGTCGATATCAAGGGGAAGCCGTTCACCCAGTTCTTCATCGGCCCGGAAACCAACAAGCCTTATCTGCACCCGCTGCGTTCGGCCAGCGGCAAGATTGTGACGCGCGGCTACCCGATGGAGGAGATCCCGGGCGAGTCGCACGATCACCCGCATCATCGCGGCCTGTGGTTCTCCCATGGAGACGTGAACGGGTTCGACTTCTGGGGCAACGAGACCCGCGGCGCCAAGTTCGGCCGCATCGTGCTGTCGAAAATCGACAACCTGTCGGACGGCAAAGACTCGGGTGCCATCGATGCCACCTTCGACTGGTCCGACCCCAACGGAAAGGTGCTCCTGACCGAGGCGCGCAAGATGATTTTTTACGCCCAGCCGAAGACTCGCACCATCGACTTCGACATCGTCTTGACCGCCCGCGAAGCGGTCACTTTTGGGGACACCAAGGAGGGCACCTTCGCGGTGCGCGTGGCGTCCGGCCTGGAAGAAGCGCGCGGCGCCCATATGGTCGACTCGCAGGGCCGCCAGGGCGAAAAACAGATCTGGGGCAAACGCGCCGATTGGGTGGATTACGATGGCGTCATCGACGGAGAGCGGCTGGGCATCGCCATCTTCGACCACCCGTCGAATCCTCGACATCCGACATATTGGCACGCGCGTGCGTACGGGCTATTCGCGGCGAATATTTTCGGTCTCCGGGATTTTGAAAACGATAAGAGCAAAAACGGCAGCTTGCGCCTGGCGCCCGGCGAGACTCTGCGCTTTCGCTACCGCGTGGTAATCCATCCGGGGGATAGAAAGAGCGCGCACATCGACCGGCTTTACGCCGATTATGCCGAAGGCCGGTAGATCTGGCACACGATCGAGACGATGGCCTCCGGTACCAGATGCTGCCAGTCCCTTCCTGCGCGGATGCGGCGCCTGACGTCGCTGGCCGATGTTCCGTCGAATGTGGCCGGTAACGGCAAGTTTCGAATGTGTTGCCGCAGCGCCGCGGGCGGCTCGTAAGGCCCATCCCGGCCGGCCACCAACAGTTGGAACATTTCCAACATCCGATTGATAGCATTGGGCTTGCCGTAATCCCAATTGACCATGCGCTCAGCCGCGTCCCGGCCGCATATAAACGACATTTGAACGCCTAAGCCATAAGCCGCGCGGCACTCTTGGGCGATGTCGATGAAAAGTCCGCCTTCGCTGGTTGCGGCGGACAACCTCGGGCAGCAATCCGGCAATGCGCGCAGCATCGCCGCGCGCTGCGCAAAACTGGCGCCATCGAAGGTTTTATGGGGAAAAGCCCCGGGCAGGACCAGGACCACTTCGTCCACCTCCTGAAGGGCTGCTTCGGCAAGCGCCAAATGGGCCCGTGTGGGCGGGTTGAAGCTGCCGGGGAGGATACCAAGACGCTTAGGCTTGCCCCGGTACCGGCTCAAGAAATCCACTGAGGATGATCACCCAGGGCTGGTAGACCTTTGGAACAGTTGGGTTTTTTCACACACACCCGTTCAGACGCACCAAAGGCGCGAGATTGCTCCCGCGCCCTCGGTGAATCAAGATTGCGATTAGGCGGCGGCGAGCAGATCGTCGATCGACTCGGCGGCCGCAAACTCGTTCCGATCCGCAGCTTCCTGGCATCGGATGCAGAAGGCAGCCCACGGCACCGCGTCCAGGCGCTTGGGCTTGATGTCCTCCTCGCAATGCATGCAAACGCCGTAACTGCCGTCGTTGATGCGGAAAAGAGCGGCCCGGACATTGCGCAGCAGGCTCGCCTCCCGGTCCAGATTGCGAATCGCAAGTTCCCTCTCTCCAGCAAGTTGCACTTCATCCAGAGCATCCGGAGTCTTCTCGATCAGGATCTCGTCGCGATTGCGCAGTCCACCGGACAATTCGGCCTGCTTTGCCAGTAGGATCGCCTTGTATTTTTCGAGCTCGGTTCTGTTCATGATCATTCTCCTATCTTTTTTCGTTCTATCCTGCCGGGTTCGTTTGCCCGACAGAGAATAGACGAAATTTCACTCCAAAAGTTTCAAAAAATCTCAGCCTCTTCGGCTCAACTACGGTCGCCCTTTGGCTCAGAACGTCCCGCACGGGAAACAACTGTAGCAATTCCTGGGCCAAATTGCAAAACAAAATATATAGAGTCCGGTACTATGCCGAAAGTTACATTTCAGGCGTTCGTACCCTCACCAAGCCGTCCCGAATCACATCGGTTCGGACGGAACATTAGTGCGGAATCTTGCCATTTGTATCACCAGACGCCGCGAATGCCGAACCGTTACGTCGCCTGACGAAAACCAGTTCTATGGCAAAGTGTTTAGTATTTAGACATTAGCTGCATACAGAGCGCTAGAAAAAGCGTCCGGCGCCGGTAAGAATGGGGGGGCGACGGCTGCTTTTATGGCGCAGCGACCTTCGCGGAATTGTCCGCCTTCGCCGCCCAGTGCAGTCCGATACCGCCAAAGATGAAACCATGGGCCTTGACCGAGGCGTACCCATGTTTCCGGAGCCGGTCCGCGAAATCCTGGATGGAGACAAAGGAGCGCAGCGAATCGGGGATGTACGTATAGATGCGCGGGCGACCGTGCAGTAGCAGACCCCAAAAACCGCCCTGCACATACAGGTACCCGACATACAACTGGCGGAGCACCGGATTTGCGGGAAGGAAGAAATCCAGGGTCACCAGCAGGCCGCCCGGCCTCGTCACGCGTTCGATCTCCCGTAGGGCGGCGTTCAGATCCGGAAAATTACGCAGCCCGTAGCCGATAAACACAGCATCGAAAGTGTGCTCGGGAAAAGGCAGTATGCTCGCATCGGCGCAGACGGCATAGCGGATGCCGCGCTCCCGCGCCAGGCGTAGCATTCCCTCGGTAAGATCCACCGCGATGGATTTGGCTTGGGGGCAACACTTCCCCACGAGCTCGGAAAAATCTCCCGTTCCCGAGGCCAGATCCAGAACGACGGCACGCTCCGGCAGTCCTGCCGTTTCGACACCACGCCGTTTCCAGCGACGGTCCATCCCGTAGGAGAAAATGCGGGTAATAAAGTCGTAGCGCGGCGCGATCGTGCTAAACATCGCGCGCATGAGGCGCAGATCTCGCCGTTCGGCTGGTATAGGCATTCGCAGCCGAATTGTAACAGGCGGCGCGAGCAGGCTGGAGAGCCGGCGGCGGACAATTCGCCGCCCGGCCCCACGGGACTTGCCTACCGGCGCGAGGACTTGGCGTTCGCGGCCCGCGCGGGCTCGGCTCCCGCCCCTGTGACGAATGTTCCGTGTGAGGTGCTCACCGGCGGTTCCATCATCTGCATCATGGTATAGGGAGCCATATCTTCCGCTTCCTTATAAAACGTCATGCGCTGCAGTTCTCCATCATAGTCCACCCTGAGGAAATCTCCGCCGCGTACCTGCGCGGTGGCGATCAGGTTGGACAAAGGGTGCACCAGGCTACGATCGATGGCCCTCTTCAGGTGCCGGGCGCCGTATTTCATGTCGGTGCCTTCGCGCAGCAGAAAATCCTTGGCCGGATCGGTTAACGAGAACAGGAATGGTGCGCCATTCGCCGAATTAAATATACGATGCTGCAGAATATTCAACTCCAGACCCAGTATCTTGCGCAGTTCCGGCTCGCCCAATGGCCTGAAGACGACTACCTTATCGATGCGGTTCATGAACTCGGGCGTAAACTTCCGGCGTGCCGCTTCTACTCCGGCGCGCGAGATTTTTTCCGTGAGAGACCCATCCACCAAGCCCTCGGAACACTTACGTTCCATTTCGGAAGCGGCAAATCCCAAATTGGGACGCATGATCGAATTCATCTCGCCCGCGCCAAGATTGCTCGTCATGAATATCATGGCTTGCGAAAAATCGACACGGCGGTTATCGCCCAGCGTCAGGGTTGCTTTGTCGAGAATTCCCAGCAACAGGTTCCACAGGGAGTCACTGGCCTTCTCGATCTCGTCGAACAACACGAAGCTGAGCTTGATCTTGTCTGTATAATGTTGCTGCAAGACTTCCTGGCTCAATAATGGGTGAGTTTCGCGATGCCCTAAGTATCCGGGAGGCGAGCCGATCAACTTGGCAATTTCATGGCTGTGCTGGAACTCCGCGCAGTCTATCTTGATCACCGCGCGCATGTCTCCCACAAGGCTTTCCGCGGTGGCTTCTACCATGCGGGTCTTCCCCGAACCGGTCGGCCCCAGAAACAGGAAGTTGCCGATAGGCCTTCCCGGGCTGGACATCCCTGCCAGGTAGGTCTGATAAATGTTCACAATCTGATCGATCGCCTCGTCCTGCCCGACAATGCGCCGGCGCAAATCGGACTCGAGTTTCACCGCTTCCGAACCGGTGAGTGTCGGGTCAAGCTGTCTGTTCATCCGGGCCATGACTCTGCCTCTTTCGAGCCCCAGTACCATCAGGTGCATCTCGCAAAGGCCAGAAGCACGTCACGTGCCAACTTTTTGGCGCGCCGCAGAGCGCCGTGTTTCGCATTACTTCTGAGGCTTCGACGGACGTATTTCCACGCGGCTGACGAGAGTACGCGCGGGCATGCGCAACAGCGTCATCGTAACTTCTGCGACATCTTCGGGTTGAATCTTCCAGGAAGCCGATCCGGATGACGCTCCGAAATCCGTATCTACGCTTCCAGGCATGATGTAACTAACCCGCACATTGTCGTAACGGTGATCGAGCATCATGGCTTCACTGAATCCGTTCAGTCCGAACTTGGACGCGTTATAAGCCGCGCCGCCCCCAAAGGCGTTCTTTCCCGCCAGGCTGCTGATGTTGACGATGTATCCAGCCCCACGCCGGCGCATGCGCGGCAAGGCTTCGTGACTGCAATAGTAGACGCCGGTCAGGTTCAAGTCGATCGTTCGCCGCCATTCTTCCGGCGTGAGATCGGCCACACTCCGGAACACCCCGATGCCCGCGTTGTTGATCAGAATGTCCAGGCCGCCGAAGCGGGTGTTGACGTGCTCGAAGAAGCGGCGCACGTCTTCCAGTTTCGAGACGTCGGCGGCTTCCGCCAGCAGCCGGTCCGCCGCGGCCGGTTTACAATCGGTTACCAATTCCTGCACGTGCTCGTGCAATCGGCTGCATACGGCCACCAGCGCCCCTTCGTGGAGCAGACGCTGAGCGATGGCGCGCCCGATGCCGCGGGTGCCTCCCGTCACAATCGCAACTTTACCGGATAATGTCTCTTCCATCCTTTGATTGTATCGGCGGGACCGCCGGCAGAGATCCCCGAGGCTGCCGAAGCCGGCCTGGCTTGCGCCACGCGCCAGTCTCTCTCTGCTAAGCTAGTCAGTTGCCATGACCGTAGACGAGATCCGCGAGCTAATCAACCTCGCAACCGACACCGGCATTGACGAACTGGAAGTCCAGCGTGGAGACAACCGCGTGCGCATCCGCCGCTCCATCGCGGGCCATCGGGAGCTGGTACTGGCGCAGCCCGCGGCGCAACCTGCCGCGGCTCCCAGGGCAGAAGCGTCGCCCGCGCCTCCCAGCACTCCGCCGCATGCCAAGGAAGCGCCAAAAGAACCTGGCGCCGATCCGAACCTGCAACTGGTACGCTCTCCCATCGTGGGTACATTTTACGAATCCTCCGCGCCCGGATCGCCTCCGTTTGTGCGCGTGGGCGAGCGCGTGCAGCCTGGCAAGGTATTGTGCATCATCGAGTCGATGAAGCTCATGAACGAGATCGAGGCCGAGGTTTCCGGGATCGTCGAAAGCAAACTGGTGATGAACGGACAGCCCGTGGAGTACGGGGAGGCGCTGTTTGCCATCCGCGCCAATTAAGAAAATCCTAATAGCCAATCGCGGCGAAATTGCCCTGCGCATCGTATGCGCCTGCAAGGAATTGGGCATCCGGACCGTCGCGGTTTATTCGGAGCCGGATCGCCACAGCCTGCACGTGCGGTTCGCCGACGAGGCCGTTTGCATCGGTCCGGCCAAGAGTTCGCGCAGCTACCTGGATATCCCGTCGATCGTCAGCGCCGCCGAGATCACGGGTGCCGACGCCGTGCATCCGGGCTACGGCTTTCTGAGCGAGAACGCGGGTTTCGCGGAAGTGTGCGAAGTCTCGGGGCTAAAGTTCATTGGGCCGCGGCCGGAAGTCATTCGTCTGATGGGCGTGAAGGAGCGCGCGCGCGCGTTCATGCGCGAGGCGGGCGTACCCATTCTGCCCGGCTCCCCCGGCATTCTCAAGACCGCGGAAGAAGCCATTGAACTGGCCACCGGCATCGGCTTTCCGGTGATCCTGAAAGCCTCGGCGGGCGGCGGCGGACGCGGCATGCGCATCGTTAACGAGGCCTCCGAACTGGAGCCGCTCTTCAACTCGGCGCAGCAGGAAGCCGGCGCGGCATTCGGTTGTCCGGACGTTTATCTGGAGAAATACGTCCGCGCGCCGCGGCATATCGAATTCCAGGTCCTGGCCGACGAAAGCGGCCATGTGGAGATCCTGGGCGAGCGCGAATGCAGCATTCAGCGGCGGCATCAAAAACTCCTGGAGGAGTCGCCGTCGCCGGTGATGACACCGGAACTGCGCGCCTCGATGGCCGCCAAATTGAAGGAAGCGCTGGGGTCCGCGGGATATACCAATGCGGGCACCGTTGAATTCCTGATGGACGAAAGCGGCAAGCTGTACTTCATGGAAGTGAACGCGCGCATTCAGGTGGAGCATCCGGTCACGGAATTCGTCACGGGCATCGACCTGGTGAAGAGCCAGATCCGCATCGCGGCGGGTGAACCGCTCAATGAAGTGATCAGCCTGCCGGTGCAATTGCGCGGGCATGCCATCGAGTGCCGCATCAACGCGGAGAATCCTGTCACTTTCACGCCCTCGCCCGGCCGGATTACCGGCTTCCACGTTCCGGGCGGCATTGGCGTGCGCGTGGATACCCTGGCGCACACGGACTGCGTGATCACTCCTTACTACGACTCGCTGGTGGCCAAACTAGTCGTTTACGGTAGCGACCGAGCCGAAGCCATCCATCGCATGCTGCGCGCGCTGGACATGTTCGTGGTGGAGGGGATTCATACTTCCATTCCGCTGCACCAGCGCATTCTGGCCGACCCCGATTTCCAGGCGGGGCATTTCGACACCAATTTCATCAAGAGATTCATGGCGCCGGAGCGAGCCGCGCGCTAGTCTGGGCGTATGCGGCTACGCACCGCCAAAGACCGGCTCAAGGTCGAGCACAGCATTATCGAGGGCGTACGCGAGATCCTCGAGAGCCTGCTGGCCGCCACCCCGGAAATTCGCTCCATAATTCCGGGCGTGATCCGGCCCGTCCGGGACGCGCGCGGGCCGGTGAAAGTGCGCATCACGGTGCCAGTGCAGAATGGCTGGAAGGCGATCGCCCTGAGCGCCGGCGCCCGGCAGGAGCTTTTCATCAGCACGCCGCTTTCGAAGGAAGAGGTGGAGCGGGCGCTGGAGCGGGCCGGCGCGCGGCTCGAATGAGACTCGCGATCGGGCCGCCTAAAGATTTGTCAACGAGTGCCGATTGAACAGTTGACATGTTTGAATGGAAACCCGAATACAGCGTTCAGCTCCCCGAAATTGACAGCCAGCACCAGCGGCTCTTTGCGCTGGCTGCCGATTTGCATAACGCTCTCACGCAAGGCAAAGGATATACCGTCCTCGAACGGTGCCTCGCCAGCCTGGTGGATTACACCATGACCCATTTCGCGGCGGAGGAGGCCCTCATGCGGCAGTACGGCTATCCGCAAACGGAAGCGCACAAAGAGGAGCACGACAAACTCACCGCCCAAGTGATAGATCTGCAGCGACGGTTGCGCGCGGGTGAAAGCAGCCTCAGCCTGAGCGTGATGGCGTTCCTGAAGAACTGGCTGGAACGGCACATCGCCGGTTCCGACCAGCGCTATAGCGTGCATATCCGCGGCAAGCGGGCAGCCTGACGCCGGTCAGCCTGACTTACCGGATCGTAAACGTCGCGGGCGATGACGTGCCGCCGCCGGGCGACGGCGTCGTTACCGTCACGCTGGCTGTTCCCGCGGTCGCGATGTCGGCCGCGGTGATGGCCGCCGTCAGTTCGACGGCGTGCACGTAGGTGGTCGCACGGGGCGAGCCATTCCACAGCACCGTTGAGTTGCTCTGGAATCCGGTGCCGTGCACCGTCAGGGTGAATGCCGCGCCACCGTGCGTGGCGCTGGCCGGCTGTAGCGAAGTAATGGCCGGAACCGGGTTGTCGATGGTGAAGGTCAGCGCGTTCGACGCGCCACCTCCCGGCGTGGGATTGGAAACGCTCACTCTGGCCGTGCCTCCCGCGGCAATGTCCGTTGACGGAACCGTCGCGGTAACCTTCGCCGCGTTGACGAACGTGGTTACCAGATTCGCGCCGTTCCATTGGATGTGGGCGCCGCTGACGAAGCTCGATCCGTTCACCGTCAAGGTGAAGGATGCCCCTCCCGCCACAGCGCTGGCGGGGGATAGCGATCCCGCCGTGGGAACCGGATTATCAACGGTGAACGTCAACGCGTTCGAAGCGCCGCCTCCGGGCACCGGGTTCGAAACCGTCACGTTGTCCGTACCGGCGGCTGCCACATCCGACGCGGGCACCGTGGCCGTCAGTTTGCCGCTATTCACAAACGTGGTGGCGAGGGCGGTGGTTTTCCATTTCACGGTGGAACCATTGACGAAATTGCTTCCCGTCACCGTTAGAGTGAATCCGGCGGATCCAACTGTCACGCTGGCGGGCGATAGCCCGCCGGCTACCGGCACCGGATTATCAATAGTGAATGTCAAACCAGCCGACGTTCCACCTCTGGGGGCCGGATTGGTCACTTTCACTTGCACCGTGCCTGCCGTACCCACATCCGCCGCGCTGATGGATGCGGTCAGCTTCGAACTGCTGACGAACGTGGTGCTGCGATTGCTGCCGCCCCACTCCACAACCGCGCCCGGGACGAAGCTGCTGCCATTCACGGTTAATGTAAAAGCTTCGCTCCCCGCCACCGCGCTGGAGGGCGAGAGCGAGGTAGCCACCGGCACCGGGTTGTCGATGGTAAAGGTCAACGTGCCGGAGGTGCCGCCGCCCGGCGCGGGAGTGCTCACGGATACGCCGGCAGTGCCCGGACTTGCGATGTCGGCCGCGGTAATCGACGCCGTCAGCGACGTGGCGCTGCCGTAGGTAGTGGATCGGCTCGATCCGTTCCACAGCACCACGGAGGTTGGCTCGAACTTGGTGCCTATCACGGTTAGGGTAAAGGCGGCGCCACCGGCGACCGTATTGGTGGGTGAAACGCGGGTCGCGGTGGGAGCCGGATTGGCAATGGTGAATGTCAGCGCACCGGAACTGCCTCCACCCGGCGACGGATTCGATACCGTGACTGACGCGGTTCCGGGACTGGCGATGTCCGCCACCGGCACCGTGGCCGTCACTTTGGAGGCGCTGACGAAAGTGGTCGCCAGCGCCGCGCCTTTCCACCGCGCGGTCGCGCCCCGGACGAAACTACCGCCGTTTACGGTAAGGGTGAACTGGCTGCCGCCGGCCGTGGCGCTCGCAGGAGAGAGCGAAGTGGCGCTCGGCACCGGATTATCGATGGCAAAGGTCAAGGTGGGAGAAGATGTGCCGCCGCCGGGCGCGGGATTCGTAACGGTCACCGAGGCCGTTCCTGCGGACGCCAGGTCGCCAGCCGGAACCGTCGCGGTGAGTTTCGTCGAACTGACGAAGGTGCTGGTCAAGGCCGATCCGTTCCACTGCACGGTGGACTCGCTCACGAAGTTCGAGCCGTTGACGGTTAAAGTAAGGCTGGAACTGCCCACGAGAGCACTGGCGGGCGACAAACTGCCGGCGGCCGGAACCGGGTTGTCGATCGTGAATGTAAACGGATTGGACACGTTGCCCCCGGGAATGATAACGGTCACCTGTGCGGTGCCCGCCAGAGCGATATCGGCGGCCGGTACGGCTGCCGTAACCTGGTTGGCAGTCACGTAAGTGGTCGTCAGGTCGGCCCCGTTCCATTGCACGATGGCAGCGGGCGTGAACGCGCCTCCGTTTACGGTCACGGTGAAAGCGGCCGCGCCGGCGATCGCAGAGCCCGGAGAAACACTGACGATCGACGGAATGGCGGTTACGCTCGACACATTGGTTTCCCATACGCTGCGCCCGTGGGTAGCGGCGAAGAGGTTGCGGCTGGGGTGCAAAAGCAAGCTCGTCACGGCTACCCGCGGCAGGCCGGTAACCAGCGTCGCCCAAGCTGTGCCTCCGTTGGTGGTGTAAAAAACGCCAAAATCCGTCGCGACATAAATGGTATTCGCCTGCAGCGGATCGACCACAATGCCGTCCGCGGGAATGTTGGGAAGGTTTCCGCTGATGTCGGTCCATGACCCGCCGGCGTTGGTGGTCATAAAAACATGACCGAGATTGTCGCCGTAGCCGGAGAATCCCGAAAAAGTGACATACGCCGTGCCCGCCTGTTGCGGATCCGCGGCGATCGCGGTGGGATATCGCGGCGGCAGCATGTTGGTTCCGGTTACGTTGCTCCAGGCCGCGCCGGCACCGGCCAAAGCATTTTGAGTCACGCTGACCTGGCTGTCGCTCGACGCGGCCCAGACGGTGTTCGGATTCACCGGCGACACGGCGATCGCCGTCAGATTTCCGCCGTTGGTCAGGTCCGGAGAGATTTGCGTCCACTGACCGGCGCCATTGGTGGTCTGGTAGACATACTGGGTACCGAAGTACAGCCGCTGCGTATTCGACGGGTCCATGGCCGCCGGCGGTGTCCAGTTAGTCCGGTCGCCCGAGCCGATGCCGGTTTGCGCGGGATTAAAGGTCTGGCCGCCATCCGTCAACTTGTAGAAGTTGTTCTCCACGCAGTTGATGTATACCGTGACCGGGTTGGTGGTGTCGTCAATCAGCGTGACGCCGCCGTCGCCGCAGTAGATGCTGCTCCAGGTGGTGGTACCCGAGTACAGTTCGGTGGAGTTGTCCTGCGTGCCTGCGAATCCGATATTGATATTGTTCGATGCGACGGAGAGGCCCGGATAGAACTGCTGGGTCGCCAGGCCGGCATTCAAGTTCGTCCAGGTCAGGCTGCTGCTGGTGATCTGGGTAGTGCTCCACATGCCGCCATCGTTGCCGCTATAGAGAATGGTTCCATCCTTGGTGAAGACGAACGCGTGCGTATCGGGGTGCAGGTTGGTAAAGGTGGTCCAGGAATTCCCGCCGTCGAGGGATTCGACGACGGTGCCGCAGCAGTCGCCGCCGGCGAAGATTACGTTCGAGTTTCCAGGCTGTACGGCGAGGGCCAGATCGTACCAGCACTGGCCGCCGCAGAAATTCGGCGTATTGGGAAGATTGGCCCAGGTGTTGCCGCCGTCCGTTGTCTTGAAGAGTCCCGCCAGATTATTGTTGGTATTGCTGGCGATGGCCGCCCAGAGGGTGGTGGTCACGTTCGGGTCCATGGCCAGAGCGACGCGCCCATTTCCCGAAAGGGGCAGTGCGGCCGCTCCCGAGCCATTCGCCGCCGACCAGGTATTCCCGCCATCGGTGGACTTGTAGACGCCAGTGGCGTCGATGGAAGCGTAAGCCGTATTGGGGTTGTTCGGATCGAAGATCACGTTATAGGCCTGGGAGCCGTTATTCACGTTGAGCACCTGCGTCCAGGTCATGCCGCCGTCCGCCGAACGATAAACGCCGGATGGGCCAGGCGAGCAGCATCCGGCCGCTGCCAATACCACGGACGAGTTGTTCGGCTGCACAGCCATTCCTCCGATGCGCGCGCCGCCGCCCCCGCCGCCCGCAAAAGGACCGGGAATATTGGTCCAGGTGTTGCCGCCATCGGTGGACTTCAGGACGCCTTCCCCGTAGTAGCTGTCGCCCGAGTTATTTTCCTCGCCGGTGCCCACATAAATCGTCAGGTGCTTTTGCGGATCGATGGCGATCGAACCGGTTGCCAGGGATGCCTGCGTGTCGGTCAAAGGCGTCCAGCTACCGCCGCCGTTGGCGGTTTTCCAGATGCCGCCTTGCGCGGCGCCCGCATACACGATCTGGTTATTGGTCGGGTCCACGGCGATCGCGGAGATGCGGCCTGAGTTGGTTCCCCAGAATCCGTTCATGCTGGAAGGCCCCGCGAGTTGCCAGCTTCCTACATCGGTGTTGCTGTGTACGCGCGATCGGGCCGCCTGTTCGGCCGCCAGGCGGGCCTGGAACTGCTGCCACGCTTTCGTGCGGGCGCCGGCCGGCAGGGTGGCGTGCGGATAAGCGCGCTGGCCGTAGAACCAGGCCATGCGAGCCTTTTGGAAGCTGCCGTTTTCTTCCTTCTCGAAGTCCTTCGGCGGATCCTTGTCCTGGTCCTGAGCCCGGGCTGTTGAGAGACAGCCGAAGCCGGCCCAGACCAAACACACAGCATAGATGGAGTAACGAATAAGGCGTGGCATAATCCCTGGGGGAACCCTTTTTCTTGGCGACTGGCGCGCTGGAAAACGATTATACGCCAGACGACCTGTTTATAAGGCGTTAAACAGCGGCAAAACCCCTCATTCTTGTGCGCCGCGCAGCGAACGGCACAAACTGCCACCCGGCGGTGTCTTCAGACCTATGCGCGGATTCCTGCTGGACCTCACGCACTCGTTACGCCTGCTGCGGCGGGCGCCCGGCTTCACTGTGCTAGCCGTGGCATGCCTGGCACTGGGAATCGGCGTGAACACGGCAGTCTTCAGCATGCTCAACTATCTGTTTTTCCGGCCGTTGCCGGTGACCGCGCCGGACCGGCTGGTGGTGCTGGGCCGGAGCGGCAACCAACTCCTCTCGTGGCCGGAGTACCGGGACTTGCGCGATCGTACGCGGTTGCTGGCAGGCATGGCGGCGTCCAATCCTACCGAATCGAGTCTGGATTTCGACGGGGAAACGCACGCGGCCGCCGCCGAGGCCGTCTCGCTCAACTACCCACAGGTGATCGGCGTGCGCCCGTTCCTGGGCCGCTGGTTCCAACGCGAGGACGAACAATCCGCGGTGATCGGCTACCGCGCCTGGCAACGCCTCTTCCACGCCGATCCGCACATCCTGGGCAAGCGCGTTCGTTCGGAGACGCAGTGGTACACCATCGTGGGCGTTGCGCCGCCGGAGTTTGCCGGAATCTACTTGCCTCTGAACATGGATATCTGGGTGCCGTTCCGGACGTGGGCCGGGCAGTATCCCGGCCTGGCCGCGGAACTGGAAGATCGCGCCCGCCCGCGGGTATTCGTGTTTGGCCGGATGAAAGCGGGCATCGCGCCGGCGCAGGTGGGCGCGGAATTAAATGCCATTGTGGCGCAAGTCCGGAGGGAGACGCCCGGATCCACAGCCAATAGCGCGGCTCTGGCGCCCCTGACGGTCGAGCCTGTACGGGGGGTGCCGAACGCCCGAAGCCGGAGCCAGTCCGTGCCGATTACCGCCGTCTTGATGGCCGTGGTGGGAGTCGTATTATTGATCACTTGTGTGAACGTCGGCAATTTGTTGTTGGCTCGCGGAGCTGCCCGGGAACGGGAAATCTCGCTGCGCGTGGCATTGGGAGCGCGGCGCGGCAGGGTGGTGCGGCAGTTGCTGACGGAGAGCCTGACGCTGGCGGCCGGCGGCGGATTAGCGGGAGTCGTGCTGGGTGTCTGGACCTGCCGCCTGCTCGAGGCCTTCCTGCCCACCTCGGCATTCGGCGAGGCGCTGCGGCTGGACTTGACGCCCGACGCGCGGGTGATCCTGTGCACCGCGATCTTAGCCCTGCTGACGATCCTGATCTTCGGCCTGGCGCCGGCTTGGCGCGCCAGCCGCACGGACGTGTTGCCGGCCCTCAAGGGAGAATCGCGTGTCGCCGCGAGATTCGGACTGCGCGGCCTCTCGTTGGTTGCACAAGTGGCGCTCTCGCTGATCTTGCTGCTGACGGCCGGGTTGTTTCTGCGCGTGCTGTTGGCATTTCGGGCGGCTGATCCCGGCTTCGCCGTGGCGAACCGGATCTATATCACAACCCTGGCTTCCGCCCCTGAATTCACGCCCCAGATTGGCCGCCAATTCTACGCGCAGACTCTCGATCGCCTGCGCGCGCTGCCGGGGGTGAAGAGTGCCGCAATCGTGAATCTGCTTCCCTTGACGCCGGTAAATCCCGGTTGCGCGTCGCAGCCCGGGGGCGAGCCCATACCCGCTACCACCAGCACAATCAGCCCGGGCTATCTGGCAACCATGCGCATTGCGCTCGACAGCGGACGCGATTTCAATGCCGCCGACCGGCCGGACGGCCAGCCCGTGGCGATCGTCAACGCAGCGCTGGCCAAGCGTCTATGGCCGAACGAATCGCCCATCGGCAAACGTCTGCTGCTGGGATGCCACGATCCGAGTGCCCTGCAAGTGGCCGGGGTGGCGCGCGACGCGCGGAGTGTTTCGCTGGGCGAAGCGCCCAAGCCGCATGTCTACCGCGCATTTGCGCAAGATTCCGCGGGCATCCAGAACATCATGGTGGAGACGTCGCCGGATGCGGCCCAGATGCTGGAGACGGTGCGCAAGACAGTCACTGCGTCGGGAACTGGCGCCCGCGTCTATGCTGTGCGGCCGTTGCGCGAGTGGATCGACCGTTCTTACTGGCAGGTGCGCTGGGAAGTGTGCATGCTGGGCGCATTCGGGGGATTGGCGCTGGTGCTGGCGGGAATCGGCCTGTATGGAGTGGTCGCGTACCACGTCACTTTGCGGACGCGCGAGATCGGAATTCGCATGGCGGTCGGCGCACAGCCGCGGGATGTTTCACGGATGGTGCTGCGCCAGGGATTGTGGCTCACGCTAAGCGGAGTCGGCATCGGCCTGGCCGCTTCGGTGGGGCTGGCGCGGGCCATGGCCCGCTTGCTCTACGGTATCAGCCCGACCGATTCGGTCACCTACGCGGCGGTCTCCCTGCTATGGCTGGCTGTGGCGATGGCGGCCTGTTACTTCCCGGCGCGGCGGGCGGCGCATGTGGATCCTACGGTGGCGCTGCGCTATGAATGAACCGCGGGCCTCAAGAGTGCGCGTGCATAGCCTCGACTGCCGAAATATTATCCAGGTCCGATCGTTTAATTCGCCATCGTCCACCCAACCGCGGGCCGGTATCGAGAGCGGGGAGCGTGCGGTTCGCCACTAGCTTGCGAAGGGTGGATTGCGGCAACCCCGTGTAGGCGGCCGCTTCAGGCAAAGAAAGCCATTGCGCCGGATGGTAAATGGGCGCCTGAAAGGCGGACGTGACGCCGGCCTGCGACGGACCGGGAAAAGGGACCGCGCGCGTTTCCTGCACCGCGAGCTTGCGCGATTGGGGTTTACGTTCCCGCATTTAGTACGCCTCGATTGTATTGGTTCTCTAGGGTAGTGAACTGCCGAGGCAAAACGTTTCAACTTCCAGTGTTATTCTTCCTCGGATCCAGCCGGATCGGCCGACACCACCACGCACTTTTCACCCTTGGGAAGGGAATGCCGGCAACTATCGAGCGCCTTTTTCCTGGCAAGGTCCAAGGTAACTTGCGCGGCGGAAAAGGCAAAGCGGTGCTCGGACATGGCAAAAGCTTTGTGCGGACCCGCCAGCAGGTAGTTTCGAAACGCCCTTTGGCCGGCCTCGCTCAGGCCTGGCGGTGGCGGATCGTCCGGTGTTTTAGGAGCCGGCAGTGGTTCGGGAAGCCAAACGAGGTTTTGCTTTTTCAGGAAATCGTCCACAATCGGCGACCATTCGTTCACCCGCCGGAACAGGCCATGGCCGGGCGCGGCCGTCGCCGCCACCTGCACGAACTGGTCCTGGCCTCCTCCGGCGCGAAACACCTGGTCGAACTGGTGCGCCAGCGCAGGCCAGAAGTATCGGTCATTTTCGGCGTAGACCCACAACATGGGGGTGCGTGAATGTTTGCCGAAATCGCGAAATGCGTCGAACAAATCCGCGGGATTGCAGATCGCGAAGTCCGCGTTCGAACCGCGCCCGCCCGCGAAGCTGATGGCCGCCACCAGCCCCGGCGGAGCCTGGGCGGTGAGCGCGACGGTCGCGAATCCCCCGGTGGAGACGCCTGCCGCAATGACGTGTGCGGCGTCCACTCCCGGCAAGGTCGTGCCGTATTCAATGGCGCGGCTAAGATCCTCGGCCGATTCCCTGCCCGCTTCCAGATAGTTCGTATTGGGACAGCGGCTATTCTCATAATCCGGCTGCCCGCCGGATTTTCCATATCCGCGGCGCACGACTGCCAGCACGGTCCATCCCCGGCGCGCGAACCAGTTCGCCTGCGACAGCAGCGAATAAGCGGTCACTTCGCTCCGCTCTTTCGGAATCCGCGACGTGCCGTGCGTCAACACCGCCAGGGGCCGGTTGCCGGGCAAGTCCGCGTAGACCAGAATTGCATCCAGACCGCGCGAACCGGCTTTTTTCCAGGGAATCGTCAACTCACGCGCGTGGAGTTGTTGCGCGGCTACAGGCTGGCTGAAGACGATCCAGAGCAGGAGGGCGGCAAATCGCGGGGTCCGCATAGCTTCACCGTTGGGCCCAATAACGGGGGCGGGCTTGTACGATCAGACCCTTTTGATGCGTAGTCACTTGGATCTTGCGGAATTCCGAAATAGACACCGGCTGATCCGATACATATCCGATGTTATACTGGCTGCGCAACTCTTCCTGAAGCTGCGTGAAGATCTCGTCCAGGCTCTGCTTCTTGGAGACTTCGAAGAAACCGCCGCCGGTCTCGCGCGACATGCGCATTAAGACGCCGCGGCCGCCCGGTTCGGCGAACCCGCCGTAGTATCCTTCGTCGGAGAAGAGAATCGAATAGATGAGCGTATCGGCTTTTTGGGCAGCCTCGATGGCGTCGGCGATGGTTGCCTGGCTCCCGGTGTCCACGCCGTCCGTGAGCACGATGAGACCCTTCCGGCCGGTTTGATTCTGCATGATCTCCCGGGAAGCCTTCGCCATGGCATCGTAAAGCATCGTACCGCCGCCGGTCTGGCTTTGCAGATCGTTCATGCTGGGCGTATCCACGCGCTGCAGCGCTTCGCTCAGTTTCAGGAAGGAAGAGGTCAGTTCCTGGCGCAGGATCGGCGACAGATCGAACTGCATGATGAATACCTGGTCCTTCTTTTCCCGCAGAACCTGCTCCAGAAAGGTATACGACGCGATGCGCTCGGCTTCCATGACGCGCCGCTGGCTCATGCTGGTATCGATCATCAGGCCCAGCGTAAGGGGCAGATCGGTCTGCCGCGAGAAGTAGCGGATGGTCTGCGGGCGGCCGTTCTCCAGGACCGAGAAATCGTCTCTGCCGAGATCGCTGACAAATGTGCCCTTCTTGTTGCGGACGCTGGCCAGCACGTTCACCACTTTGACTTCGGCCTTGAACGTGGGCTGTTCGTCCTGCGCGGGGATGCGCAGCGGCCGGAGCACGAGCAGCATCAGCAGGAGCGCCAGCAGACACCGCGTGGTGCCGGACTTCATCGCATCCTCCAGGGCTCCGGGCCGTTGGCCAGGTCCGGTATCCGCTCGAACAGTTTCGGATTGTACTTGGCTTCCACTTCATAATCGACGTCCCAGGTGGATTGCCGGATGCCGGCGACCAACACCACGCGCGTAGGCAGCATCACGCCCTCGTACTTGCGGTAATGTTGCAGCCGGTAATCGTAATGGACGTCGGCTTTCCGGCCGGGCATGGGAGTTGATATGATCCGTTCGGGCAAGCTCTCCTTGTCGAGAAAGATTTTGTAGGTGCGCCCGGCCGCCTCCACAACCAAGACGTTGTGCCGTACCTCCATCGGCTGCGGCTGCAGCCAGGCGCTTTCCAGCAGGAAGACGATCTGATTCACCGTAATCTGCTCGCCTTCGGAAGCTGTAAGATGCCGGGCCTGGCGCGGGATCCCGGTGGCATCCATGGCCGCCCGGTCGGCGGTTCCATCCACTACGAGGGCGCGCGCGGTGCCGCCGGGCATCCCTTGATATTCGAAATAACGGTCGGGGAAGACGCAGAGCCAGTTGGTGGGAGCGCCCCTCAAATTCACTTCGGCGGGCTTCATGTAGATGGCCAGCGAATGGATGGCGTGCAGCCGCTCGCGCCCGCCCTTGGCGGTGACCGCCTGCTCCCAAACCTCCCGCGGCTCGGCGGCATGCGCGGCGGTCAAGCCGGCTGCCACTATCGCTATTAAGATCCCGAAGCGCATCCCTCTTTATAAGTTAGCAAAGAGACATCCCCAAGCCTCGCCCGCCCGCAAAGCGCTACGCGACATGAGAGTGGAAGTTGATCCCAAGCGGCCGAGCCGCGACCGGCCGAGCCGCGACCGGCCGAGCCGCGACCGGCCGAGCCGCGACCGTTAGGGAGCGTCCCAGCGCGTCTCCGATTGGAAGTCTTGAGCCTCAAACACACGCATGCCGTCACTTGCCATGACGTGCCCATGTTGTATGGCGGCTGTCCATGCGTTCTTCCTCGAAGGCGGCACGCGCAAGATCTCCTCCACAATCGGGGTTCAGACATGCGTACGCTTCTCCTAACCGAGCGCATCATATACGCTCGGTAAATGGATTTATTTCGCGCACCCCCCGCAAAAGCGCTGCGCACCGCCCGCACGCGATACTCTGTAGATTACGCGATCTCATGGGGACAGAGTGCAATCCGGCGGCGCGCAAACAACCGAGCGCGTGATGGAGCCCGCAGCGGTGCGATTCGCGGTTGTCATTCCCGCCTATCGCCCCGAGCGGAGCCTGCTCCAACTGATCGGCGCGCTGGCGGAAAAGCCCATACCGGCGATTATCCTGGTGGACGACGGCAGTGGCCCGGAGTACGCCGAGATCTTCCGCCGGGCGGCGGAGTGCGGGAAAGTCAGGCTGGTGCGGCACGCGGTGAATCTGGGCAAGGGCGCGGCGTTGAAAACGGGCATCAACGCGGCGCTGTGCGCATTTCCCGGGTTGCAGGGCGTGGTCACGGCGGACGCCGACGGCCAACATCATCCGGACGATATCGAGCGCGTGGCCGACCGGCTCGCGGCCGAGCCCGGCCACGTTGTTCTGGGAACCCGCAGTTTCACGGGCACAGTACCGCTGCGCAGCCGTGTGGGCAACGCGGTTACGCGCACCGTGATGCGGGCCCTGGTGGGACAGCGCATTTCGGATACGCAGACCGGTCTGCGCGGTATCCCCACCACGCTGTTGCCGGACCTGCTGCGGCTGGAAGCCAATGGCTACGACTTCGAGCTGGACATGCTCATCGCCGTGCGGCAAAAAGCCATCCGCATCGCGGAAGTTCCTATCCGCACCATCTATGCGCCGGGCAACCGGACATCGCACTTCAATCCGCTCGTCAACTCGATGAAGATCTATTTCGTGCTGCTGCGGTTCAGCTCCGTTTCGCTGATGACCGCCGCACTCGATACGCTGGTCTTCTATTTCGCTTACCGCAGGCTTGGAAACCTGGCGGCATCGCAGGCGCTCGGACGGCTGCTGGCCGTGGCGTTCAATTACACCATGGTGCGGCGGACCGTATTCTTCTCGAAGTTGCGGCATGCCGCGGTGCTGCCGAAGTATCTGCTGCTGGTGTGCCTGAGCGGCACAGCTTCTTATGCCGGAATCCAACTCCTGAACTCGCGCTTTCACGTGCAGCCGCTGCCTGCCAAACTTCTGGTTGAAACGCTGCTGTTTTTCGCCAACTTCGCCATCCAACGCGATTTTATTTTCGGTAAGAGCGAGGCGGAGAAGCATCCCAATGCGGCCCGGCGGAAGTGGAGACCCAAGCTCCCGGCATGGCTGCCGCGGGCGGCGCTGGGCGTCCTCGCCGCCGTATTGTTGGGGATCGTCATCTATGGCTTCGGCCCGGAACCATTCCGGAACTCGGGTTGGACCCAGGACGGCCGGCATCGCCTGCTGCACTACAGCCTCGTGTTTGGAGCGATTAGTTCGGTGCTCGTGGGGATCGTTCCGGGCGCCTTCGCTGCCATCGCCGCGCTGCTGGTGGTGGTGGGTACCGCCGCGGCGATCGGACCGTTGGCGCTGTTATCGGTGGCACTCTTTCTGATTTCCGCGTGCGCGCTAGGGTCGAAGCTGCTGCGCACAGGCGACGACGTATCGGCGGAAAATCAGATCTACGGCACGCTGCTGGGCATGGCCGTTTATATCTTCGCCATGACCTTCCTGGCGCGCCTGCCGGTGAATTATCCGGCGGTCTACCTGGTCCTGCTGGCGATTCCCGTGGCGATGGATATTCGGGGAGTGCGGCGGCGTCTGGCGTCTTGGATTGGCGCGCTCCGGCCATCCCGCCCCCATCCCCGGCTTCAGGTAGCCGCCTTGGCGCTGCTGGTTTTCGTGCTGGGTATGCATTGGTTGATCGTCCCGCAGCCGGAATCGGGCGCGGATTCGCTGGCCATGCACCTGGCGATACCGATGAACATCGCGACGCATCATGTGTTCACCTATCGGCCTGGCCGCATCTTTTGGTCCGTGATGCCGATGGGCGCCGACTGGTGCTACACGATGGTCTACATGCTGGGCGGCGAATATGCCGGGCGGCTGCTGAATTTCACTATGCTGCTGCTGGTGGAAGCGCTGCTCTATTGCGCGGTGCGCCGCTCGGTGACGCCCACCCTCGCTTTCGTCGTTCTGGCCCTGTTTGCGAGCACCTCGATGGTGCAGTTGGTGACCGGCTCGATGTATGTGGAGAATTTCCTGGCCGCCATGGTCTTTGGAACGCTCGCGGCTGCCTGGAGATTCGGCGAGACCGGCGAAAGACGTTTCCTGTATGCGGCGTCCATACTCGGCGGGACGGCGCTGGCGATCAAGCTGGGCGGTTTGGCGTACCTGGCCGCCATCATACCCGTCGCCGCAATGGAAGTCCGGCGCCAACGGCAGCGGTTCGGCGTCGCGGCCGGCCCTGGCGGGCGGTATCGCGGTGGTCCTGCTGCTGGCGGCCGCGCTGCCCACCTACGCGATCGCCTGGCGGATGACCGGGAATCCGATATTCCCGTTTCTCAACCAGAAGTTTCCATCGCCTCTGGTGGACCATGCGGCGGTGTTCGCGGACCCCCGGTTCCTCCAGGCCCTGACATGGCATACGCCGTTCGACCTCACCTTTTATACGCACCGCTACTTTGAAGGCCGCAACCGGTCGCTCGGTTTTGAATACCTGCTGCTGGCGCCGCTAGGCCTGGCCGCCGCCTTCGTCATCAAGCGCCGGCGGGCGGCCGGTGCCGCAGTCGTGTCGGTCGGCGGAGCTCTGATCGTCCTTAAGTTGCTGCCCAATGCCCGCTATCTGTATCCGTCGCTGCCGTTGATGCTGGTGCCGCTGGCAGCTCTGCTGGGCTGGCTGACGCCCGGCCGGTTGCGGCGCGCGCTGATTGTCCTGGCAGTCGTTTGTGTGGCCGTGAACGCATGGTTCATGCCGGAATCGAATTTCTACCATGAAGACTTCTATGAGCGGTCGCCCTTGTCGCGGGCGATGCGCCAGGCTTACATACACAAGTACGCGCCCATGCGCGAGATCGGCCAGTACATGAACCGCGAGCACCCGGGCGCCCCGATTCTGCTGGCCGAGGGCAGCGACATCGCCGCGTTCAATTCCGAGGTCTATGTGAACGGCTGGCATCAGTATGTCAACTGGGACCGCATGCTGCATGCACGCACTCCTCTGGAACTCTCGGGCATCCTGACCGGGTGGAACGTGCATTATGTGGCCGCTCCCAAGCCGCACTATGGATTTGCGATCCAGCCCCGGACCTTGCAGGAGATTCTCAACGAATGCGCCACGCCCGAGTATCAGTCCACAGGCTTTTATTTAGCGCGGATCGAAGAGGGATGCCGGCGAGTCGATCCCTCGAAGCGCCCGCCCCTGCCGGTGCAGCCTGGAGCATACGACGATCTCGACCCGGCATTTGTCTACGACGGTCCGTGGATTCGCGATACGGGCTGGGACAAGGCCCAGTTGCACACCCTCACTTATACCAACTTGCCGGGTTCGAAGCTAACCTTGGCCTTCGATGGCGGGCTGCTGAGCTATGTTTATACCCGGGCGCCCAACCGCGGCATGGCGGATGTCGCCATAGATGGCGTGCATCGCGCGACTGTAGATCTTTACTCACCCAAAACGCTGTGGCAATACCGGACTATCTTTAAGCAGGACCGCGGCCGGCACTTGGCGGTGATAACCGTAATGCCGGACAAAAACCCGAAATCCGCGGAGCGATGGATCGATGTAGATGGATTCGAGGTGCAATAGCATGGGGCGCACCGCGGACCGGCACGGATTCTCTATCGAGCGGATGCTGTACCTCGCGGCGGGATTCGGCCTGTTTGCCTGGTTCTTGTTTGTAGTGCGCGGCGGGCTAGCCTCCTGGTTCGACGCCGACGACCTGATGAACCTGCACTACTACTGGTCGAGGGGCTGGCCCGCGTTGCTCAAGGCCAGCCTGGAATTCTGGTCGAGTTACTACCGGCCCGGGGGCGGCCTGTTCTACCGTTCGATCTACGCCTTGTGGGGATTTCATCCGCCGCCGTTCAGGATCGCGGCGCTGGTTTTGCTTTCGATCGACTTCGCACTTCTGGCCGTAGTGGTGCGACAGCTTACCGGATCGCGCTGGGCCGCGCTGATCGCCCTATTAGTGATGGGCGTCAATCCGGCCTTCGGCGGGGCGTACTTCGATACCGGCACGATCTATGACGTACTGGCCTATACTTTTTTCTGGGGGGCGTTCGCGGCGTACGTGCGGATTCGCGAGCAGGGGAAGTTACCCGGTTGGCGTGCCCTGTTGCTTCTATTCTGTCTCTTCGCGGCCGCGCTGGATGCCAAAGAGATCGCCGTGTGCCTGCCCCTTGCGGTGGGGCTGTACGAGTTGGTATGGCATCCGCCCGCTAACTGGAGATTCCCGGAACTGTGGCGCTGGGTCCGGGAGGAGGGCCGGTTTGCAGCGATCGGAGGATTGGCCGGCATCGGCTATTTTCTGGGCAAGAGGTTTGGCCCGGAGTCACTGTGGACGTCGGATGCCTACCGGCCGCGGTATTCGGTGCACGCTTATTTCGCGTCGTTGTCGCACTATCTGCAGCAGCTTATTTTCAGGCCAGTGACCCTATCGTTGCGGGGAATCGTCCTATTACTGGCGGCAATGGTGGCTGTGGCCGTAATCTCACGGCGGCGCGCGCTTCTGTGGGGGGTTGGATTCATCGCGGTAGGTATTTTGCCGATCGCGTTTATCCCGCCGCGAAACGGCGTCGCGTATCTGGTGCCGTCGGTTGGCTGGGCGGTGTATGCAGGCGGCTTATTGGATTGGCTGCTGGCGACGTTGGCCGGCAGCCGGATCGGCTTGCGGCGGGCATTGCAAGTAGCGCTGTTCGCGCTCCTGGCCGCGATCGTCATGCCGTGGCAGCGGAAGGCGATTGCGATGGAGGGCCGCGCCGCGCACCAGGAGCAGGGCCGCTTCCGAAGCTACATCGGGCAGATTCACGCGCTGATTCCCGCGCCCCGCAAGGGCGCCCACATACTGCTGCTGTCCGACGCCGACGGGCGCGACGATTATGACGTATTCTTCGTCGTCCGGCTCTTCTACGGCGACCCCGCGCTCGATGTCAGCCGCATGAAAGTATGGAAAGACCACAACGTGCGGGTAGACCCGGCCGGCTACGACTACGTGCTGGACTGGATAGATAACCGGTTCGTCTTAGCCGGTCACAAATGAGAATAGCCCGGCGGAACTTCTACCATCGGCTTTCGGCTTACGCAGCGGGGGTAGCCCTGTTTGGATGGTTCCTCTTTCTGGTGAAAGGCGGGCTGGCCGCATGGTTCGATACCGACGACCTGATGAACATCCATTACTACTGGACGCGGCCGTGGTCCTCCCTGCTGAAGGCGATCCCGGAATTCTGGTCCAGTTACTACCGCCCCATCGGTGGACTGTTCTACAAATCATTCTATGCTTTGTGGGGATTTCACCCGCTGCCGTTCCGCATCGCGGCGATGCTATTGCTCGCGGTGAATTTCGTGCTGCTGGCCGTAGTCGTGTGGCAGCTTACCGGATCGCGCTGGAGCGCGTTGATCGGCTTATTAGCGGTAGGGATCGACCCCGCCTTCGGGTTGGCGTACTTCAATACCGGGAATATCTACGACATCCTGGCTTATACGTTATTCTGGGGCGGATTTGCAGGTTACGTGCGGATTCGACAGCGGGGGCGTCTGCCCGGCTGGTTCGGACTGGCGCTTCTATTCTGTCTGTTCGCGGCGGCGCTGGAGGCGAAGGAGATCGCGGTATCGCTGCCGGTAGCCGTAGCATTGTACGAGTTACTATGGCATCCGCCAGCCGCTTTCCAGCCCACGGAGCTGTGGCGCTGGATCAAGCGGGAAGGCAGGTTCGCAGCCATCGGCGGATTAGCCGGCGCCGCCTATATCGCCGGCAAACGATATGGCCCCGATTCGTTGTGGCTGAATCCGGCTTACCGGCCGCACTACTCGTTGCAGGCTTACTTTGAATCGCTCGCGCATTACCTGCAGCAACTGATCTTCAAGCCCGTCAGCGTGACCGCGCTGCAGATGGCCATGTTGCTTGCGGCCATGCTCGCCATAGCCGCGATATCGCGCCGCCGGTGCCTGCTCTGGGGAGTAGGGTTCATCGCAGCGGGCGTGTTGCCGCTGGCATTCATCCCCGCGCGCGGCGGCGCCGCTTACCTGGTTCCGTCGGTCGCCTGGGCCGTGTATGTCGGTGGCTTATTGGATTGGCTGGTGGAACGGATCGCAGGCAGGCGGCTCTGGTTGCGCAGCGCCTTGCAGGTCCTCTTGTTCGTCTTGCTGGCCATAAAGCTGGCGCCCTGGCAGCGAAGGGGGATGGAGATGCAGGCGCATGCGGCGTTTGAGATACAGGGGACTTACCGGCGCTATGTCGAACAGATCCACGCTTTGATTCCCGCGCCGCGCAAAGGCGCGCGCATTCTGCTGCTCTCCGACGCCGCGGGACGGGACGATTATGACGTCTTCTTCGCGATCCGGCTCTTTTATGGGGATCCGTCGCTGGATGTAAGCCGCATGAAAGGCGTAGATCCGCGCGCCTTCGACTACGTGCTCGACTGGCGGGACGGCCGGTTCGTATTGGAAATCATGCCCGGCCGTGGCGCACGCTTCAGCGTGCCGGCGGACTTTTAAGTCCCGCTCGGGCCGGTTGAAGGCCGGCTTGCGGTTTTCGGTCACTCATCCAGCCCAATAAATTTCTCCCCTCTTTTCAACCACTTGCGCGAATCATATCCCTTTATCCCAAATCCTCCCCGCTAGCCTGTAGTCGAAAGGAAGGGCCAACCCGCGCCCGATAAATCAATGCACAACGATAATCACCCGAAACTTTCCCCACAGCAGGCGGAAGCCAACCGCCAAAACGCCAAAAAATCGACCGGCCCCCGCACCCCCGAAGGCAAAACCGCCTCCAGCCGCAACGGCCTCACCCACGGCCTTTCCGGCGACAAACACTTCATCCTCGAAGGTGAGGATCCCGAAGCCTTCCTCCGCCTCCTCCAGGACATCCACGACCACCTCCGCCCCGTCGGCGACAGCGAAGAACTGGTCGTCAGCCGCATCGCCGCCGCCCAGTGGCGGCTCGACCGCGCCTTTGCCCTCGAAACCGGCATCTACCGCGAAGAATCCGTAATTCTGACCCGCATGGACCGAAAAAGACTGGCGGATCATGAATTCTACATGAACCGCGACGGCAAACACACCCCGCCCGATCCGCACGATCCGGACGACCTCCTCGCCCGCGCCTTCATGGAGGATGGCAAGGGCTCCGGCAACCTCACCCGCCTCGTCCGCTACGAAACCGCCATCGAACGCTCCATCGAACGCGGCATGAAGCACCTCAAAGCCCTCCAGGCCGCCCGCGCCGCGCAGTGTCCCGCCGTCCCGGAAGCCCCGCACGCCCCAGAACCACCCGCCCCCGAACCGCCAAATCCGCCATCAACCCCTTCGAATTCAAAGAATTACGAAGTGAACCCAGATCCCGGCACATTTCCCCAATTTTCCCCCACGCCGCCCGGCCCCGTCACCCGCCAGGCGCCCCCAACGACAAACAACGATGAATAATCCGGCTTTTCAGTTTTGGAGGGCGGGCTATTCAGCCCGCAGCCGGCTTAAGCGCGGCTTAAGCGTGTCAGGGCGGCCCTGCGGGCCACCAAATATGATGAAAACCAAGCTGTGGGGCGGGCAATTCTGCCCGCAGCCGGCTTTCAGCCGGCAGAACGGCGAACTGAAGCATGTCGGGATGGCCCTGCGGGCCACCAAATATGATGAAAACCCGCCCTCGTGTATTCTCAATAACTTCGGGCATGTTTTTCAACGGTGTGCCACGGGCAAGCGGCCAGTCATTTCACGGCTACGGTGACAGTATTCGTCCCGGCGATGCTTCCCACGCCGATCGTCACGGGCACGGCCGCTCCCGGAGCCACGTTCGCCGGCACCTGGGCGTTGATCTGCATCACTCCGGCGACCATTCCGGGCGCCGCGCCCTGATAGCCGACCATCGCCGGCAGGCCTCCTATGGTCACCGAAATGGACGCGGCGGACGAAGGCAGATTCATGGCGGAGACGATGGTGCCATCGGCCAGGCCTGGAGTGAGCAGACCGGTGCCCGTGGCATAAATCGCGATGGTGGATCCGCGCGCCGCCGGATTCGCGGCCGAATTCACCGAGAGATCGCCGTTCAAAATGGCTCCCTGCCCGGCGGCGCTGGTCACGAATATGGCGGGCGCCGCGGTGCTCACCGGCAGCGTGGCGCTGAACGCGGCGTTCCCAGGCGCGGTCACCTGCATGACGGTGGTGGTCTTACCCGCCACCGCGAAGGGCACGACCGCATTGACCTGGCCCGCCGAAGCGTAGAGCAACGGAGCCCGGTCGCCATCGAAGCTGACCGTCACCCCTCCGATCGAAGTCGCCACTTTCCCCGTCGAATCCACGGTGAGTCCCGCGGGCGTCGACGGGCCGATGCTATTGCCATAAATCGCAATCAGTTCACCCGGCGCGACGCCCGTGCTACTGAAACTCGCCGCGCTCAGCACTTCGGTAACTCCGGAAACCGGCAGCAAGCCGTAGACGGACACCTGGTTGGAAGCTGTGGGTACGTACACTTTGCCATTGACCACCGTCGGATTCGCGAATTTCGTGAAGCTACCCAACGTGTCCCGGGCGCCCTGCATGTCGCTATTCCAAATCTCGTGGGCCACGTTCAGCGCATCGAAGGCGTGCAGCGTGCCGGATGCCGGAAAACTACCGCTCGAAACCGTGGTGCCCCAGAAAATCCCGCTTTCCGCCAGGAAGGCATTCGAAGATACGGTCATGCCGCTAAAGGGCAAGGCATTCGTCACGGAGCTATTGGAGGCCAGCGGCGTGGTGTTGAACAAGCCATTCTGCATCTGGAACTCGCGCAGCACATGGTCGTCGCCCCAGATATAAAGAACAGGACCATCCGTGCGATTCCAAAGGGCCGCATTGAAGATGGCGAATCGGGCATCTGGAACCGCCGTAAAGAATTGCAGCGCGTCGGTATCGAGCGGTTGGCCGCCCATGTCCGTGCGGTCGATCAGGGCCACCAGCCCGGCCTTGCCGCCCGCAATCACGAAGTTCGTGCCCGGTATGAGAATGGGCCCGTTGGAACCGAAGTCCATGTCGTCGTCGGTCCAGGCGGCGTACTCGGCCGGAGTGAACCAATCCGCCACGTCCAGTGTAGGGGTCAGCCGCAGCACGGTCTCGCCCCACGACATCACGCCGTCGTAATTGCCGTTGCCGGTTGAACAATAGACACTGCCCGCCGCATCGACCGCCAGTCCGCGGCCGCCTTGCCAGAGGGCGGCGCCTGCCGCGGATGGGGTGGTATTGAAAACGGCGGTCTGTTGCTGCAGGTTCATGGCGTTGTAGGCGACAATCCAGCCATGCCAGGGGACGTAGTCGCCATGCGATCCAAACCCGGCGTACACGAAACCGTTAGCCAGCAGCAGACCGGTCCTTTGCAGATGCTGCGCCGGCGAGAACGGCAGCCGGCCATTCTCGGCGTCGCCGGTACCGCCCCATCCGTCCCCGGCAACGGTCGCCTGAATCTCTACGGGTCCGTTCAGTTTCTCGCCACCTGTCCCGAGGTCCAGCGCGTGCATGTAGAACGCGGCACTGCTGGCCCCCTGCCTCTCGCTGACGACGTAAATGGTATTGCCCACCCGGTCGATCACCGGGGTACTGAGAATGCCGACTTCGTTCAGAATGTCGGTGTACGGCCCGGCCCCCGCTTCGGTGAAGGAGGCCGGATCGACCGTGGCGCCCAGGTTCACCTGCCAGAGCGGAGCGGTGCCGCTGGCGGCATCCGCATCGAAGGCGTACACGCTGTTGTGCATGGTGGCCACGTAAAGCACGTTCAGCGTGCCCTTGCCGGGCATGTTCAGGCCGTGGACGTAGAGCGGCTGGGCGTAGACCTGGCCGTCCACGGGAAAGGTAAAAAGCTTGCCGAACTGGGTGGGATTCACATTGTTGAGATTGAGAATCCCCTCGTTCAGGTTGGCGTTGGTGCGGCTGACGTCATAGTTGACCGTGAGTACGTCCACTTGCGCGCGGGCGGCACAGGCGGAGCCCACGATTAAGGCCAGGACAAAAGTTCGCTGGGTCATGATTGTGTCAAAAGTGTTAACGACGACGGGGGAACCGGTAAGGATACACCATCGCGCAAGAAAATTTGGCCGCCCCCAATCTATCTCAACGCTGCAGCCGGTTTTGCCGTCTCCGAGAATGATGGTAAGGATGCTTGATGGGCTTTTCGAGGACCTGCGTTATGCCTCCCGGCAGTTGCGGAATAACCCGGGGTTCACCGTCGTCACGATCCTGGTGCTGGCCTTGGGTATCGGGGCAAATGCCGTGCTGTTCAGTGTCATCAATGCAGTTCTGCTGCGGCCGTTGCCATTTCCCGACCCCGCCCGGCTGGTGCAGATCTGGGAGTCGAAAGCCTCTCGAGGGCGGATCGAGGAAGTCGTTTCGCCGTACAACTTCGTGGACTGGCAGAAGCAGAGCACGGCCATATCCGAAATGGCGGTCTACGAATATGCGAGCCTCGCTTTAACCACCCGGGCAGGCGCGGAGCGGATGGACGCGGCTTTCGTTTCTAGCCGTTTCTTCCGCGTCTTCCAGATAGCTCCGCAGCTCGGCCGCACGTTTTCGCCCGAAGACGATGATCCCGGCTCTCATTCGGTGATCATCAGCTATCGGGCATGGCAGCGCCACTTTGACTCCGACCCGCTAATCGTCGGTAAACCGATCACACTCGATGGCGAGCCGTTCACCATTATCGGTGTAATGCCGGCCTCTTTCCGCTTTCCGGCGCTTGGAACGGATTTGTGGGGAACGCCGGCCTTCGATCTTAAGTCCAGAAGCCGTGGGAGCCATTATCTGTTTTGCGTCGGTCGAATACAACCGGGAGTGACATTGGGGCAAGCGCAGAGCGAAATGAGCACGATCGCGCATCGGTTGGAACAGCAGTATCCCGATACGAATCACGGCAGCGGAGTGATGCTCGTATCGCTTCAGGAAGAGATGGTTGGCGGCTTTCGACGTGGGCTCCTGCTGTTATGGGGAGCCGTGACGCTGGTCCTGCTGATCGGCTGCGCCAATATCGCCCACTTGCTGCTGGCGCGTGCTGTCTCGCGCCAGAAAGAGCTGGCGATCAGAACCGCTCTCGGGGCGGGACGGCTGCGGCTGGTCAGGCAACTGCTGACTGAAAGCACGATGCTGGCCGTCGGGGGTGGGCTGCTTGGGCTGGCACTCAGCCCTTGGGGAATTCGTCTTCTGATGGCCGGCGGCGGGAGGATCGTGCCGCGTACGGAAGGAATACACGTCGATGGACAGGTAGTTGCTTTCACCTCGATTGCCTGTCTGGTTACCGCGGTGATATTTGGGCTGCTGCCGGCGTTCCGCGCTTCGCGAGTCGATCTTGCCGTGGCCGTAAAGCGAAGCGGGTGGGACACACTGACGGGCCGTTCATACCGGCTGCGCAGCGTTCTGGTGGTTTCAGAGCTGGCTCTTTCCGTGATGCTGCTGATCGGCGCCGGCCTGCTGATGAAAAGCCTGTGGCACTTGTGGCATGTGGACCCCGGGTTCAACGCAGCCGGCGTTCTGGGCATGCGCATCTCTCTCCCGGAACTGCAGTACCCCGGTGGCCGCGAGCGTGCAGCGCTATATCAGGCATTGATCGATCGGATCCTGGCCGTGCCTGGTGTGGAAGACGCCGCCGCAACCAATGACCTACCCTTCAGCGGTTCGCGCACCAGCACTTCGTTCGATATCGATGGCATTCCGTCCGTGCCCGGCGAATCCCGCGACTCGGACTACAGGACGGTGAGCAGCGGATATTTCGGGGTGATGCGAATCCCGGTGCTGAAGGGCCGTGCCTTCACCGGGGCCGACGACCGGCCGGACGCGCCGCGCGTGGCAATCATCAATGAAGCTCTGCTGCGCCGCTATTGGCCCGCCGCGAATCCCCTGGGCCAGCGGCTGCGCATGCATGAAAAGCCTTATGAGATTGTGGGCGTGATTGGAAACGTGAGACACGGCGACCTGACCGCCGCCGATGCGGGCGAAATCTACGTTCCGCAATCGCAAGGGAACACGCCTCCGTGGGCTTTTCTCGCCATCCGCAGCCGCGCCAGCCTGGCGTCGCTGATTCCGGCCATACGCAGCGCGGTCCGCGAGGTGGCGCCGGCTGAGCCGCTCTACGACATCAGGACGATCGAGGAGCGCTTATCGAAGTCGATTGCGCCACAGCGATTCAATGCCCTGGCGCTGGCCGTGTTCGCTGCGTTCGCCCTGCTGCTGGCCACCATCGGCATCTACGGCGTGGTAGCTTTCGCGGTGGAACGGCGTATCCACGAAATGGGCATCCGCATGGCCGTCGGGGCCCAGTCCACCGATATTTTGTTTCTGGTGCTCAGAGAGGGACTCACGTTGGGCTTGCTGGGCGTCTCTCTAGGAGTGGCCGGAGCGCTGGTGCTGAGCCGTATCCTCGGCAGCATGCTCTACGGTACCGGCGCCGCCGATCCACTTACATTTGCGGCCGTCTCCGGGGTGTTCCTGGCGATCGCGTTGGCGGCCAGCTATGTTCCGGCTCGCCGCGCCGCACGGCTGGACCCTATGGCCGCATTGCGTTGGGAGTAAGCCATCGGGCCGCGGCGGGCGGGCTACTCGGCGACGATGGTGACTGTCTGGGTCAAGCCGCCGGCCGTGATTTGGAACACGTTGCTGGCGCCCGCGGTCGGCCCCATACGCAGGTTTACGCCCCATACGCCCGGGTAGGTGTCATCTTCGGAGTGTACATCCTGCACGCTGCCGCTACCCGACGATACGGTGACCTTGGGAACCACGTTCCCGACGATGATCCCGGAAGAATCCGTGACACGAAACAGGAAGGCGTCATCCAACGATGCGGAGGGATTCGCCTCCGCCACCACGTACAGAATCGTAATGTGCGCCGCGGTCGAAGATGCCACGCCGTACCAATAGGGAATGCGCGCCACGGTTCCCGCACTGGCTGCCTGGATCACGATAAAGCCTTCATATTCGCCGGGGGCCAGCCCGGACGGCGAGAAGGTCAGCGGAAGATCGAAGTAAGTATCGGAATCGAGTTGCACGCTGGTGACGGCCGGCACCGGCGCGGGCGCGCTACCGGCGGGCGACATGGAAATCTGAAACGTATCGCTGTCGTAGCCGAGATTGGAAAGGCGAATCGTCGTAGAAATCTGGCTGGTGCCCGATCCCAGGCCGAAGCTGATGGATGCGGGATTCACCGCCAGGGTAGCCAGCATCGCGGCGTTTAAATCCAGCATTCCCGCGCCCGCGTTTTGCACGGATTGCGGCTGGCTGGGAAATGCCGGGGCGGCGCTGTTCACCAACAGCGACTTGTATTCGAGAGGGGTGAAGCCTGGACGCGCCGCCTTCAGTACGGCGGCCGCGCCAGTCACCAGCGGAGTGGAATAGCTGGTGCCTTGGGAAACCACATAGCCTTGCGCATTGTACAGTTCTCCGGCGCCGTCGGTCGTCTCGGCCGCCGTGTAGAAGTTCTCGCCGACTGCCAGCAGGTCGGGTTTGATGGACAGGTCCACGCTAGGCCCCAAGGATGAGAAAGACGCGATGCTGTAGGGGCTGATGGCGAAGGGCGCCTGCGAGAAGGACATGGTCGCCTCGACGGCGTTGGCGGCGAACTGCTTGATGGTGAGGCCGTCCTGATTGCTCACCATCTCCCCCGGAAGGGTCGCCGTGCCGACGTCCATGGTGATAGCGGCCGGGCTTGAGGCATAGGTATAAATCAGCGCGGCGACCGCGCCCGCCTGCTGCGCGGCATCCAACTTGACGTTGAAAGTGCAGGTGCCGCGCAGGATCAACGCGATGCTGCCCTTCAGGCTATTGGCGGGCAGCGGGTTGCAGGCCAGCCCCGTGGAATCGAGGGTCAAGGAGATATCCACCAAAGGCGCGGTAATGGGCTTCGTGGGAAGCGTTTCGTCTCCCGGAATGGCGGCATACGGACCATTGCCGCCCACCGTAAACGGCGCCGCGAAATCCCGGTCGTTATTCATGGCGCCCATGGTGATGGCATCCGGCGTGGTGCCGGGCGATCCGATGGTGTTCGGATCGGGACCGTCGTTACCGGCGGCGATCACCACCATGACGCCCATGGAGATCGCCGATTCCAGCACCTGCACTTCCGTATCGTCGGCGACCCGCAGCGCAGGTGCCCCGCCCAGGCTGAGATTAATCACGTCCATGCCATCGTTCACGGCATCTTCCGCCGCCATATCGATGGCGCAACTGTCGGTCTCGTCGTTCACGCCGGGCGAGCCGAAGACTTTGTAGTTGCCTAGGTAGGCTAACGGCGCGACTCCGGTAATGGTCGCCAGGGGACCGGTGTTCTGGACTCCCGCGGCGGCCATGGCCGTGCTGGTGCCGTGGCCCACGTCGTCCTGCGCGGACGTATCGGGATCGCTGGAGAGGCATTGGCCAACGTAACTGCGGGCCACGATCACCTTCTGGTTGGTGAACGCCGTATCGCCGGGGGTGGCCACAGGAAAGCCGGAGGGCGCCTGGAAGCCCGTATCGTTGAAGCCCGGATGGGTCACCTGGATGCCGGTATCGATCATGCCGATCCGGATGCCTTGCCCCTGCGGATAAGCGCCTCCCAAGCTCCACGCCTGGGGAACCTTGTGCAGCGGCAGGGCGTGATCCAGGGTTAGTTGATAGGTCCGCTCGGGCAGAATTCGTTTAACCCCCCGCACGCTGCGCAGGCGGGAGACGCGGGCGGCGGGTATGGTGACAAATATGGCATTCGCCAGGGTATCGACCGAGCCTACGATGCGCGCACCGCGGCGGGCCAGACGGGTGCGCACGGCGGCCTGTTCCGAACGGACCCTGGCGCGCGCCTGCAAACCGGGAGCGCCCAGCAATGCGTCGCGGCGTTGATTCGGCGGGAAGGTTCGGGCAATGAATTGGCCGGCAGATTCTCCGGCCAGCTCAACAATATAACGATCGGGAGCGATGCCGGCGAACAACGGTATCGAAAGGAGACAAATCCAAAGACGCTTCACAGGAGGCTACCCAGACCGACCCGTTTATTGTATCGCTACGGTGTAATAGGTGCTAACGGGATAGGACCGGCGCTCGTCCAATGCGTCATATGCCGGGAATCTCTGGATTGCGTCAGGACTTCGTCTACGGCAGCCGCATGTTGGCCAAGAGCCCGGGTTTTACTACGGTGGCCGTGCTTTCGCTGGCGCTGGGCATCGGCGCCAACACAGCCATTTTCAGCCTGATCGACACGTTGATGCTGAAGATGCTGCCTGTGAAAGACCCGCAGCAACTGGTGGTGCTGACGGATCCCACATCCGGGGGGACCAGCATCGGCACTTCCACCGGCGAGCGCGGCACGCTCTCCACGCGCGAGTTTGAAGCCTTGCGCGACCGCACGCAGACGTTCTCCGGGATGTTCGCCGCGCAGAGTGAACGGAGCACGAACAACGCCAGAATCAACGGCGGCGCGCCAGAAGAGGTGCACACGCGGCTGGTTAGCGGCGGCTATTTCGATGTTCTCGGCGCGCCCCCAGCCGTCGGGCGCACGTTCACGGCGGGCGATGAACGCGGTCCGAACAGCGCTCCTTACGCGGTGATCAGCTATGCATTCTGGCAGCGGCGATTCGGCGGTTCGCTTGCCGCGCTGGGATCCCACCTGCGCATCGCCAAAGCCGACCTGACCATCATCGGCGTGACGCAGCCGCATTTCCTTGGCGAAAGCGTGGGGGATGCCCCTGATCTTTGGATTCCGCTCGACATGCAGCCACAGATGATGCCAGGCCGCATGTGGCTCGAAGACGATCCCGCGCACATCGCGGAAAAGGTGATGTGGCTGCATGCCGTCGGGCGCTTGAAGCCCGGCGTTTCGCGGAAGCAGGCGCAGGCCAACGTAGACGTAGTCTTCAGGCAGGTACTGGCCGAGGAGTTCTCGAAAATCGTCCAGAGCGAGCCGAATATTCTGAAGCAGAACCTGGTGCTGCACGAGGCCGGCGCGGGCATCTCCAGCCTGCGCGGCAATATGGCCGATCCCCTTTATGTGCTGATGGCGGTGGTCGCGCTGGTGCTGGTGATCGCCTGCGCGAATGTGGCCAACCTGCTGCTGGCGCGCGCCACTGCCCGGCAGAAGGAGATGGGCGTGCGGTTGGCGCTGGGCGCGGGCCGGGCGCGCATCGTCCGCCAGTTCATTACCGAAAGCCTGATGCTTTCGGTGACCGGCGGCGTGCTGGGCAGTTTGCTGGCCGTGTATGGCGTGAAGTTGCTGGTCGCGCTGGTCGGCGACCGTTCCGGTGCGGTGGTGCTGGATGCGCGGCCGGATCTGCGGGTGCTCTCGTTCACCGTCGGCGTCTCGCTGCTTACCGGCCTGATCTTTGGCCTGGCGCCCGCCTGGCGATCCGCCCGGGTGAACGTGAGCGGCACCTTGAAAGAGACGGGCCGCGGAATGACCGCCGGCGCCGGGAAGATCAATGCCGGAAAAATCCTGGTGATCGGACAGATCGCGCTCTCGGTGATGCTGTTGATCGGCGCGGGATGGTTCGTGCGCACGCTGCGCAATTTGGAGAACGTCGATCTGGGCTATCCGCGGGACAAGCTGGCGCTGATGAACGTCGATTTCATCTCGGGCGGCTACACGGGCGAACGGCTGCCCATCGCTTATGGCGACGTGCGCGACCGGCTGGCGCGTATCCCCGGCGTGCGGGGCGTCACGTATTCGCAGAACGGGCTTTTCAGCGGCAGCGAGTCGGGCGACGAGATCAGCGTGGAAGGCTACAAGTCGCATAAATCGCAGGACCGGCATGCGCGCTGGGACGCGGCCGGCCCCAATTACTTTGCGACGGTGGGCATCCCCATCCTGCTGGGCCGGGATCTTGGGGCGCAGGATGTGGAATCGGCGGAATCCGTTTGCCTGGTGAACGAAGCGTTCGCCAAATTCTATTTCGGAGCGCAAAGCCCGATCGGCAAGCACGTGACCGACGAGTTCCCGGACTCGATCAAGACCTTCACGATTGTGGGCGTAGCGCGGGATGCGCGGGACCACAACCTGCGGTCGGTAATCGCCCGCCGCTTCTATATCTCCGCGCTGCAGCCCCTGGGAGGCTTCCCGCCGGATGTGAACTACGAGATCCGGACGTTCGGAGACCCCGGCGCCGTGCTGCAGGCGGCGCGCAAAGCCGTACTGGCATACGATCCGGCTATCCCGATCGGCAGGATGCAGCCTTTTGTGTCGATGCTCGACGACAATATGCGCCAGGAGCGCATCATCGCGCAGCTCTCCGCGGTCTTCGGCGGCGTGGCCCTGCTGCTGGCCGCGATTGGGCTTTACGGCGTGCTCTCCTACGCGGTGGCGCAGCGCACCAATGAAATCGGCATCCGCATGGCGCTGGGGGCGGAGCGCGGCAGGGTGGTGCGGATGGTTCTGCGGGAGACGGCCGTCCTGATCGCGATCGGACTGGCGGCCGGAGTGCCGGCCAGCCTGGCATGCGCGCGGCTGATCCAAAGCAAGCTATTCGGGCTGAAACCAGCCGACCCGGTGACCCTGGCGGCGGCGGTCTCCATTATGGTGGTGGTCGCGGTGGCATCCGGCTATTTGCCCGCGCGGCGGGCGTCCCGGGTGGATCCGCTGGTTGCGCTGCGGTACGAATAGGGCGGCCTTCAGAACCAGCGGCGTCATGATCACCTTCTGCTCGGTGTAAAACGCTACGGCATCGCGGCCGTGCGCGTGCAGATCGCCATAGAACGAGTTCTTCCAGCCGGAGAAGGGGAAGAAGGCCATGGGCGCGGCGACGCCCACATTCACTCCCACCATGCCCACCTCGACGCGGGAGGCATATTCGCGCGCGCTGCGGCCATCCGAGGTGAAGATCGAGGTGGTATTGCCGAACGCCGAGCCGTTCACCAACGCGATGGCGGCATCCAGGTCCTTTACCCGAATCACGCTCAGGACGGGCCCGAAGATCTCTTCGCGGGCGATGGTCATGGCGGGTGCCACGCCGTCGAAGACCGTGGGCCCTAGGAAGTAGCCGGCGAGGTGGCCGTGCATGCGTTCGCGCCCATCGACCAGGAGTTGCGCACCTTCGGCGATGCCTTTCTCGATGTAGCCCAGCACGCGCGCGCGGTGTTCCGCGGTGACCAGCGGGCCCATCTCGGTGCCTGGCGCCGCGCCGTCGCCGAGGCGCAGAGCGCGCACCTTCGCGAGCAGGGCATCGAGCAGCGGCTGCGCATCGCCCACCGCCACCAGGACGCTGCCCGCCAGGCAGCGCTCGCCGGCCGCGCCAAACGCGGAGCCCATGATGGCTTCTACGCTCTTCTCGATGTTGGCATTCGGCATCACCACCAGGTGGTTCTTGGCGCCACCCAGGGCCTGCACGCGCTTGCCGTGCGCGGCAGCGGTTTGATATACGTACTTCGCCACAGGACTCGATCCGACAAACGAAATGGCCCGGATCAGCGGGTGCGCGAGCAGCGCGTCCACCGCTTCGCGCGATCCGTGCAACAGGTTATAGACGCCGGCGGGAAGGCCGGCATCGTGCAGCAGCTCCGCGGTGCGCGTCGGCGTGAGCGGCACCTTTTCCGACGGCTTCAAGATGAAGGCGTTGCCACAGGCGATGGCGAATGGGAACATCCACATCGGCACCATGGCCGGAAAGTTGAACGGCGTGATGCCGGCGCAAACCCCCAGCGGCTGGCGGATCGACTGGCAGTCGATGCCTTTCGAGACATTCTCGAGCGATTGGCCCATCATCAGGCTGGGCATGCCGCAGGCCACCTCGACCATCTGGATGGCGCGGCGCACGCTGCCGGCGGCGTCATCCACGGTTTTGCCGTTCTCGCTAGAAAGGATGCGGGAGATTTCGGCGGCGTGCTTCTCCAGCAGATCCTTGTAGCGATAGAAGACCTGCACGCGATCGATTACGGGCACTTCCCGCCACTTCAGAAAGGCGGCGTGCGCGGCGCGGGCGGTGCGGTCCACATCCTCGGCCGTGGCGTAAGGCACCTCGGCGATCACGTCGCCCGTGGCCGGATTCGTGATGGGATGCAGCGCGCGCCCCGGCGCGTCTTCCCATGCGCCGTTGGTGTAGAACTTGATCGAGGAGGCCATCCTGAACATTATCCTTCGTAACGCCCGGTGCGGAAATCGCCGGAACTCCGGGAGATGGCATCGGTGATGGTGGGCGCGGGCTCCTCGGCCGGGTCGGTGCTCGCGGCGGTCAGGCCGAAAGCGGCCTCGAGGGCGGCATTCACCTGGTCTTGAATGGGCGCGCTCACGGCTCCCAGTTTCTTGATGAGCCGGTTCCGATCGAGCGGCCGGACCTGGCTGAAAACCGCCATGGAAGGACCTGTCAGGCCGGTGGAAGCGTCCGCGGGCAGCACGACGTGCAGCGGCGAAAGAGGACGCCTGATATTGGATGCGATGGGCGCAACCAGAATCGAATCCGCATACTGGTTGGACGTATCGTTTTGGATGACCAGCACGGGCCTGGTTTTGGTGGGGGCCGGGGCTACCGGGCCGAGCGCGGCGAGGTAGATGTCCCCTCGTTTGGGCCATGCGAGGCCCGTCCCTTTTCTGGTTCGTCGAATGTCTGCCATTGTTCCAGATCCACAGCCAGCCACTCTTTGCCGATTTCGAGATCGAGGTCATGGTCGCGTTGTGCGGCCTGCTTCAGCCTTGCCTGCAAGGATGGCTGCGGGATCTCGTCGATACCATTTGTCATGGGGATGGACGCGGATGCTCTTTCATTCTTATTGTAGTCTTCAGCGGGCCTGGCGCATCAGTGCAAAGTGGAGCGCGCCGGCCACCAGGAATCCGGCGAACCAGGCGTAGTCGTACAGCCATCGCAGGCCGGGAACGACGAGGCCGGACAGGGCCACCGCGATGCCGCCCGCCAGAGCCAGCAGCGCGCGATAGTTGAATCCGCCGGTATACTCATAGCTGCCGAGGCGCAGATAGAGATCGTCAACCACCAGCGCGCGGCCGCGCACCAGGAAGTAATCGGCGATCATGATGCCGGCAATCGGCCCCAGCAGCGCGGAGTAGCCGACCAGCCATCCGAAGATGTAGGCGCTGTAATCGCCCAGCAGTTTCCAGGGCATCATCGCCAGTCCCAGGCAGCCGGTGATCAGGCCGCCGGTGCGGAACGAGATGCGCCGCGGGTTCAGGTTGGAGAAATCGTTGGAGGGGGAGACCACGTTGGCCGCCACGTTGGTATTCAGGGTAGCCAGCAGCAGAGCGATCAGGGCCACGAAGGCGATGGCCGGCTGATGGAAGCGGCCGAGCAAGACGACGGGATCCCAAATGGCTTCGCCGAAGATGACCACGGAAGCCGAAGTCACGGCCACGCCGATGAAGGAATACAGCGTCATGGCGGTGGGCAGCCCGAGAGCCTGTCCCCACATCTGCGCCTTCTGCGAGCGGGCGTAGCGCGAGAAATCGGGGATGTTCAGGGCCACCGTCGCCCAGAAACCCACCATGCCGGTGAGGGCGGGCACGAAGAAGCGCAGGAACGCAGCGCTATCGCGGAAACGGCTGGGCGCGCCGAGCACGGGGCCGAATCCGCCCGCTTTGCGCGTGACCCACCAGAGCAGCAGGACGCCCACCGCCAGCATGAAGGGCGCGCCAATGCCTTCCAGGAACTTGATGGTCTCGATGCCGCGCCAGATCACGGCCATATTCAACAGCCAGAAAAAGACGAAGCAAACCGCCGATCCGGCGCCGAAGCGGCCCCAGGCCGGCCACAGGATGCGCAGCATGGCCTCAATGGCCTGGCCGCCGATCCAGGTCTGGATACCGAACCAGCCGCAAGCTACCAGGGCGCGCAGAATGGCCGGCACATTCGCGCCCAGCACTCCGAACGGCGCGCGTACCAGCACCGGAAACGGAATGCCGTATTTCGTGCCGGCATGCGCATTCAGTACCATGGGGACGAGCACGATCAGGTTGCCCAACAGGATGGTGCCGATGGCCTGCCACCAATTCATGCCGCCCGCGATCAGTCCGGAAGCGAGCATGTAAGTGGGGATGCAGACGCTCATGCCGACCCACAGCGAGGCGTAATTGTAGACACCCCAATCGCGGCGGGATTGCGGGACCGGCGCGAGATCGTCGTTATACAGCGAACTGCCGCGGATGTCGCGCACGCCGGAGGTGACGCCCTGGCTCACTTCCAGGCTCCCCCGCGCGCGGCGCGCTTCAGAAATTGGCCGCGGCCGGCGCGGCCCAAGTGGCGCTCGCCATCCACGATGACTTCACCGCGCGAGAGCACCATGCGGGCGTTGCCTTTGACCCGGAAGCCTTCGAACATGGAATAATCCACGCGCATGTGATGGGTGGCGGCGCTGATGGTGTGCTCCTGGAGCGGATCCCAGACGACGATATCGGCGTCGCTGCCCGGTGCCAGTTCCCCCTTGCGCGGATACAAGCCGAAGAGGCGCGCCGGAGTGGTCGACACCAGCTCCACGAACCGGTTCAGACTCAGGCGGCCTTCGTTGACGCCGTAGTGATAGAGAAGCTGCAAGCGGTTTTCGATGCCCGGACCGCCATTGGGGATCTTGGTGAAATCGTCTTTGCCCAGCGACTTCTGGTCGGCGAAACAGAACGGGCAGTGGTCGGTGGAGACCACTTGCAGATGGTCGCTCTTGAGGCCATCCCAGAGCTTCGGCTGGTGCCGCTTCTCACGCAGGGGCGGGGTGAAGACGTACTTGGCGCCCTCGAAGCCGGGGCGCGCGAGCTCATCCACGGAGAGCAGAAGGTACTGCGGGCAGGTTTCCGCGAAGGCCGGCAGGCCGCGGTCGCGGGCCTCGCGCACCTGGTTCAGGGCGTCCTCACTCGAAAGGTGGACGATGTACACCGGCGCGCCGGCCATCTCCGCCAGGGCGATGGCGCGATGCACGGCTTCCGCTTCGGCCGTGGCGGGGCGGGTGAGCGCGTGATAGATAGGCGCGGTCTTGCCTTCCGCCAGCGCGCGGCGCACGATGACGTCGATGGCGCCGCCGTTTTCGGCATGCATACAGATGAGCGCGCCATTCCGCGCCGATTGCGAGAGCGCCTTGAAGATGGTCGCGTCGTCCACCATGAGCACGCCGGGATAGGCCATGAACAGCTTGAAACTGGCTACGCCTTCGGCCACCAGGGCGTCCATATCTTCCAGGCCGGCTTCGTAAAGATCGGTGACGATCATGTGCAGGCCGTAGTCGATGGAAGCGCGGTTTTCAGCCTTCTTCCACCAGATGTCGAGCGCATCGCGCATCTTTGTGCCGCGCGCCTGAATGGCGAAGTCGATCAGGGTGGTGGTGCCGCCGAAGGCCGCCGCGCGCGTGCCGGTCTCGAAATCGTCACTGGAAGTGGTGCCGCCGAAGGGCATATCGAGGTGCGTGTGCACGTCGATGCCGCCGGGCAGCAGCAGCATGCCGGAGGCGTCGATCACGCGGTCCGCAGTGGCGGAAGGGATGTCCGCGGCGATCCCGCGAATGTGCTCGCCGTCGATCAGGATATCGGCCGGAAAGGTCTTTTCCGATGTCACCACCGTGCCGTTTCGAATGAGAGTAGTCAACGAGCCTCCTTGTTCCGATCCTGAATATCACTATAGTGTAGAAGATATGAAGCTCTTGCTTTGTGCCGCGCTGGCCGCGGGCGCGGCGTGCCACATGGCCGCGCAAACGTTTGCCGGGTCGCCGCTGCTCGACCGGGCCATCGAGCAGGCGATCCAGGAGGAGCGCATTCCCGGCGCGGTGCTGCTGATCGGCCACAAAGGCCAGATCGTGCATCGGAAGGCCTATGGCAACCGCGCGGTGGCGCCGGCGACCGAGGCGATGACTGTCGACACCATCTTCGACCTGGCCTCGCTGACCAAGGTAGTGGCCACGACATCCTCGCTGATGAAGCTTTTCGACGAGGGCAAGTTCCGCTTGAACGATCGCGTGACCCAATATCTGCCGGAATTCCAGGGCGGTAAGAGCGACATCACCATCCGGAATCTGTTCACGCACTTCTCTGGCATGCCTCCGGACCTGCCGCTGACACCGGCATGGTCGGGATACCAGACGGGCATCCGCATGGCCATGATGGAGAAGCCCAACACCCCGCCGTACGCGCACTTCGTTTATAGCGACATCAATTTCATCCTGCTGGGCGAACTGGTACACCGGCTGAGCGGACAGATGCTGAACGACTATGCCAGGGAACACGTATTCCTGCCGCTGGGGATGCGCGAGACCCAGTTTCTGCCGCCCGCCGCGTGGATGCCGCGCATCGCGCCGACGGAACGGGACGGCCCGCACGGCGCGCCGCTGCGAGGCGTGGTGCACGACCCGACCGCGCGCTTCATGGGCGGCGTAGCGGGGCACGCAGGCGTGTTCTCCACCGCCGACGACCTGGCGCGCTTCTGCGAAATGCTGCTCGACAAGGGCACGCGCGACGGCACGCAGCTTTTCAGCGCGCTTACGGTGGAGAAGTTCACTACGCCCCAGAGCCCGGCGGACCAGGCGATTCTGCGCGGCCTCGGCTGGGATATCGATTCGCCATTCTCCGGCAACCGGGGGGATTTGTTCCCCATCGGCTCGTATGGGCACACAGGGTTCACGGGCACATCGATCTGGATCGATCCGGTCAGCGACACGTATGTGATCCTGCTGGCGAACAGCGTACACCCGGTGCGGAGGCCGGCCATCACGGGACTGCGGGGGAAAGTGGCGACGATCACGGCGGCGGCGTTGGGCATCGACGCGCCCGGCGTGGCGCTGACGGGATACAACGAAACCATCAACGGAGCGGGGCTGCGGCGCGAAGTGGAGCGGAATGCCCCCACACTGACCGGGCTGGACGTGCTGGCCGCCGAGGGGTTCCAGGCGCTGAAGGGCAAGCGGGTGGGGCTGATCACCAATTCGACCGGCGTGGATCGCACGGGGCGGCGGAATATCGACCTGATGCGAGCCGCGGGCGTGAACCTGGTGGCGCTGTTTTCGCCGGAACATGGCTTCGCCGTCGCGGAAGACAAGCCCGACGTGGCCGATACTACCGATCCCACTACCGGGCTTAAGATCTACAGTCTCTATGGCAAGCGGAACCGGCCCACGCCGGAGATCCTGGGAAACGAACTCGGCCTGCAGGCACTGGTATTCGATATCGCGGACGTGGGGGCGCGCTTCTACACGTACGAGACGACGATGGCTTATGCCATGGAAGACGCGGCCAAAGCACAAATCCCGTATTATGTTTTGGACCGGCCGGACCCCATCACGGGGGTACACGTGGAAGGGCCGGTGCTCGATCGGGACCTGCTCTCGTTCGTCGGCTACTTTCCGCTGCCGCTGCGGCACGGCATGACCATGGGCGAACTGGCGAAGATGTTCAACGGGGAAAACCATATCGGTGCAAACCTGACGGTGGTACCCATGAAGGACTGGCAGCGCGGCGACTGGTTCGACGCGAACGATCTGCCGTGGATCAATCCTTCGCCGAACATGCGTAGCTTGAACGCCGCGCTGCTGTATCCGGGCGTGGCCATGCTCGAATACTCGAAGAACTATTCGGTGGGCCGCGGCACGGACGCGCCCTTTGAGCAGATCGGCGCGGACTTCATGCGGGGGCCGGAACTGGCCGCCTATTTGAACGCGCGGCGGATACCCGGGGTGCGGGTGTACGCGACACGCTTCGACGGCAAGGAGGGCGTGCGGTTTGTGGTCACGAGCCGCGATGATTTCGATTCCACGCGGCTGGGGCTGGAGATTGCCGGGGCGATGCAGAAGCTATATCCGGGCAAGATCGACTTCGGGACCGATAAGACGCTGATCGGCAATGCGGAGGCGATCCGGGCGCTGGCGGCGGGGGACGATCCGCGGGACATTCAGCAGAAGATGGCGGATGGGGTGGCGGCGTTTGTCAGGCTGCGGGAGAAGTATTTGCTATACCGGTGAGGGGCAAGCAGCCTGCCGGACTGAATGAAGTCCGCCGCAGCACGCTGAAGCGCGCGCCACGTCAGCGTTTTCTGTCTTCCGGCTTGACATACGGCGGATGCGGCGGGTGGACATAGGTGGGATCGCTCCAATCATCCACGCCGACTCCATTTTCCGATTTGAAGAGGACCGTGTCGACACCGGTGTTTGGATTGTACCAGGTGACCTGGCGCCGGACGATTTCTTCCTTGGGCGGGTCTGCCTCGGGTTGCGGCGCGGCTTTGGCGCGGGCGGCTTTGATGCGCTCCAACTCTCTGTAGGCTTTGAAGTAAGAGCGCTCCAAGCGGCCCTGGACCTGGGTCATTCGGTTTAATATCGCGGCGTGATCGTTGGGGTCGGAGGAAGTGAGGTAGCATTGGGCCTCGAAGACTTCGGCGCGGACAAGTTTCCACTTGGCGAGGACGGCCTGATCGACCAGATCCTGCTCGGGGATGGTTTGGGGCTGGTATAGGTCCTGCAGACCCATGTGGATTTTGGCGTATTCTTCCTCGTTTTCGTTGGGCAGCACCGCTTTTTCGGCGCGCAGGCCGTGGCGCAGCGCATTCATGCAAGATGCGGCCTTGCCTTCGGCGGTCTTGGGACCGGTAGATTTCTTCGCATTGCGGCGATTGGCGGCGATTTGTGCCTTTGTTGCCATTGGATTACACTTTCTGAACGAATGAAGCCAAAGTGGGTCCGGGATGCCGGACGCCCCTTCAGACTCACAGTAGCATTGCGTCGTTCGGGATTACGGTGGTTGGGCGCGGGGGGTAGGCTGTAAGTGGTTGAAGGATGGTGAGTAAGTGGGTGGGATGGACTTTTCGCAGGCTTGTGACCGTATACCGGCTCCCGTCACTCTCTCTCCCTATCCCACCAATGGCAGAATACTTGTGTGCTCGACGGGCTGCCAGGCGGTATCCTCAATGGTCAATTGTGGGTATTAATATCGGCGTAACTTATAGTGCACCGTGGAACGTCAAACTAGCCATGGAGCGCCAAACGAGATCGCGCATCCCAGCCTTGGTAGGGCGCCGAGCGGCGGAGTGGTCCCTGGGAAGAAACATGACCCGCCAGACCCTGCCGCCGCCAGCAAGATTTACAGCAGGCGCATGCCTCGGCGGCGGAGCCCGCGAGACACATGGGCCGAGCGGGGCGTTTGGATTGCATCCGTACAAGCTCGGCTTCGCGAAGCCGGGAAGGGGCCGCCGGCGGCTAGCCGCGATATGGGCCATCGCTGGCCTACTCATGGTCTCGCTAGCCCCAGGCCGAGCCGGGTACCCATTAGCGGCGGCGCCCCTCCGCGAGCTCCACTTCAGCCCGGACGGCCGGTACGTGCTTGCGCAGGACGATGCGGAGATCACGGTCCTGGCGGTTCGCCCGTTCGCCGTCCTCTTTCGCATTCCGGCCCAAGACGCCACCGATGCCCAGTTCACGCCGGATTCGCGGGAGGTTGTGTTCGTCCGTTCCGTCGCGCACGTGGAGCGGTGGGAACGTCGCCGATCGCACGCGCGTGGCCCTGGCGGATCTCCCTCTGCAGAATTGCGGAAAGGAGCAGTTGTCTCCAGACGGCCGGACGCTGGCGTGCGTTGACTCCCGGGGAACCCTCCGGCTGATCGACGTCGCCTCCGGGAGGATCGTGCTGGAATGGAAGAAATACGTCCCCGAATTCATAGACTACGGAGGGTCGCCCGAAATGCTGTCCCCCAGCCCTACCCAAATGCACGCCCGCGTGTGGTCGCGCGGTACGCGGGTGATACTGGACCCGTCTCTCGCCAGACTGGATTTCTCGCCTGACGGACGCTTCTTCCTGGCGGCGCCCGCCGTGCCGTATGAGAACCCGAAAGAGGCCAGCAGCACCATCCTCGCCTGGGACACCCACGATAAGAGGGAGGTGCGGATGGAAGGGGGACTCGGAGATCTCCGCCACGGTTCCTCCGTCTATTACTTGGCTCCGGAGGGGCTGCAGTACTTCGTATTCGTCACGCCGGACCGCGTCATGATATCCAGCATGCAGTGGGCCCGCCGGGGGGTCGTGACGGCCAGGCTGACGGCCTTCCCATCGGGCCGCCCGCTATTGAAGGTTAAACTCCGCCCAGGGCCGCTGTCCCGGGCGGCGGATCCGGGTTTCGTCATCGTTCACCCATTCGCGCAATATCCACCGCCGCCCCAACCGTTCGACGTTTCGCCTGCGTTCGATGTCCATCGCCCTCCCGCGCACCCAGCCGACCGGACGAGGGGCGCCATCGCGGTAGAAATCGCCACGGGGCACCTTATCACCAGCGAGACACATGCCCTCGATGTCCCCGGCAGCTATTATGTCGCTGAACCGTCGGCCGGCGTGGTCGGGCTCTACGAGCGCGGCAAGGGCCTTGTGGCCCGGGTCGACCTACACGAGAAATGACGATTATGGCAAACTCGTCACTGATCGAAGGCCGGGGCAGGCGGGATCGGTCGAGGCATGTGGCTCAGAATGGAGCGGTGATCTCTTTTTCAGGGTGAAGATGAAGCGGCTCGTGATCGTGCTGGCTCTCGCGTCGGGATTCCGGGCACAAGATCGGCAATCCGAGTTCACGACGAAGCAGGCGGAGACGCTTGCCCTGAATGCACCGCCTACTTTGCAAGCGGCAACGGGAAAAGGCTGTATACGCGAACGCTCAGGACTCTTCGGTACGTAGCCGGTCACGTATCAGAAGGACGTGGAAGTCCGCAGCGCCCGGAGCGGGCCTTAAGAGTCCCGCCGGCACGGGTGCGCCACGGCCGCTACTTGGAGAGATAGGAGTAGCGGGCGGCGCGCTCGATCTGGGCGGCCAGACCGGAGACCGTGGGGGCTTCGTAGAGCTGGTCGGGCGTCAGCGTTACGCCGAAGGTGTGGCGCACGCGGTCGAGCACCAGCGCGCCCATGAGCGGGTTGCCGCCGGCCTGGAAGAAGACGTTGACGTCGTGGGCGGCGCCCTCGGCTTCGCGTACCGAAGCCATGATGTGCGCCAGCCGCGCCTCGACGGTTCCGCGCGCAAAGGGTTCGAGCTCGCGGCGCGCGGCAGCCAGCGCGGCGCGATCCACTTTGCCGTTGGGGGTGAGCGGCAGCTCGTCGATGGTCACGATCGCGGAAGGCACCATGTATTCCGGAAGGCGCTCGCGCAGCCACTCGGCGAGCGCGTCCGCGCAGGGCACGGCGCCCGCGGCGGGCAGAACGTAAGCCACCAGGCAGCGCTCGCCGGGGGTGTCTTCGCGCGCCATGGCCACGCTGTTTTCGACCGCAGGATGGGCGTTCAGGGCGGTCTCGATTTCCGAGGGTTCGATGCGAAAACCGCGGATGGAGATCTGATCGTCGATGCGGCCCACGAATTCGATCTGGCCGTCGGAGAAGCGGCGCACGCGGTCTCCGGTGCGATACAGCCGCGCGTGCGGGTCGGCGCCGTGAGGATCCGGAACGAATTTGCGCGCGGTCAGCTCAGGCTGATTCACATAGCCGCGCGCGAGGCCGGGTCCGCCGATATAGAGCTCGCCGGACTGTCCGTTGCGCACCGGTTCCATGTTCTCGTCGAGGACCGCGACACGCGCGTTGTCGATGGGCCGGCCGATGGGCGGAAACTCCAGCGGGTTGGCTTGCGGCGGAACCGGGCCGGAGGTGGTGACCACGGTGGCTTCGGTCGGGCCGTAGTTGTTCACCAGGGTGAAGGGCAGGCCGGCCGGCGGATAGTGCCGCAGGACGTCGCCGCCCGTGAGCAGCGTGCGCAGGGCGGTATGGATCGGCCATTCGAGCGCGATCAACTGTTCGGCGAGAGCGGTGGGCGCGTAGGCGATGGTGATGTATTCGTTCACCAGCCACTCGTGCAGCGGGCGGGCGGCGCGGCTGACGCCCTGATCCGGGAAATGCAGGCTGGCGCCGGCCGTGAGGTAAGGCCAGATCTCCCAGACGGCGCCGTCGAAGGCGGGCGCGGCAATCTGGCTGGCGTTGTCGGCGGCGGTCACATGGAACGCGTCCCGATGCCAGCGGATGAGGTTCATCAAACCGGCGTGGGTGATCTCGACGCCCAGCGGACGGCCCGTGGATCCGGAAGTGTAACCGATGTAGGCCAGATGATTGGGAGCGGGCGCGGAGAGCGGCTCCATGGGCTTGCTGAAGGAGAGCGGGGCTTCGTCCAGGGGAATGATCTTCCAGCGGCCCTTGGGCAGACGGCCGGCGAGGCCCCGTTCGGCCAGGACGAAGGGCGCCTGCACGTCGCGCAGCACGAATTCCAGGCGGTCGGCCGGATCGGCCGGATCGAGCGGCACATAGCCGCCGCCGGCTTTCAGAACCGATAGGGCGGCCAGGACGCCGGCGGGGGTGCGATTGGCATATACGGCGATGGGCACGTCCGGTCCCACGCCCAGCAAATGGAGTCCGTGGGCGAGGCCGGCGGAGCGCTCGTTGAGCTGGCCGTAGCTCAGACGGAACGAGCTGGCGGCGAGCGCCATAGCTTCGCGCGGCTGGGCCGCGATCATGCCTGCAATGGAGAAATCTTGCGATGCCGATGTGCGTATTTCAGTCGCCATATTGATCCCGTTGTTGAGGATTCTAGCATCGCCGGCGATGGGAAGAGTGACTCGGGCGGGGTTGAGACGGTCCATCCCCAGTACCAATGGGGCCAGCGGGATGGCTAGAAAGGCGGAGGCATGGGCAAGGGGGAAAGTCCAAACGCACGAGCGGGACTTAAAAGTCCCGCCGGCACGATGAAGCGTGCGCCACGGCTGCGGGGCAGCCAAAGATCGGGGCTGGAGACCCTCTGCAGGCGTGGACGCCTGCCCCACTAGGAAGCTAGGGCGGCGGGCTCGAAGTAGCGCTGCGCCAGTTCGGGCTTGGCGATGACGGCTTTGCGCCAGCAGGAGCGCGCCTCGAATTCGTTGCCCAGGGTCATCAGGGCGTGGCCCAGGTTCAGGAGCGCTTCACCGAACTGCGGATCGACCTTGAGCGCTTCCTTATAGAGCACGGCGGCGTCTTCCGCCTCGCCGCGCCGCTGGCAAATCAGGCCGGCGTTGTAGAGCAGTTCAGGGCTGCGCTCGCCGGCGTCCAGCAGTTGCCGGTAGATTTCGAAAGCCTTGTCGTACTCCTGGTGTTCGAGCGAAAGCGCGGCCAGACCGCGGAGCGCTTCCTTCGAATCGGCGCCGGAGGCAGTCAATTCCTGGAAGCAGACACGGGCGGCGTCTTTATCGCCGGCGCGCCAGTGCGCAATGCCCAGATTCAGGCGGGCTTCGGGCCAGTTCGGCCGCTTCAGCAGGCAGGATTCGAATGCCTGGATGCTGCCGGCATAATCGGCTCGCTGCAGCCGCAAATGGCCGATGCGGAACGCGGCATCGTCGGAATCCGGCGAGTTCTCCGGCACCTCCGCATAAAGCTTCTCGGCGGCCTCGGCATCGCCCAATTGCTCGTGCGCGAGGCCCAGGTTCCAATGCACGCCAGGCAATTTCGGATCGATCTCGAGAGCGCGCTGGTAGGCCGCGCGGGCCGCCTTCAGGTCGCCCTGCTCCTGCAGCGCGACGCCCAGGTTCAGGTGCGCCTGCGGAGAATCCGGCTGCACGCGGGTGGCGCGGGCATAGGCTTCCGAAGCGTTCGCCAGGTCGCCCGCCTTGTGACAGGCTACGCCCAAGTTGAACCAGTTCTCGAAGACTTGTGGGGCAAGTTCGGCGAGCTTGCGGGAATAGTCCGCGGCCGCCTTGTGGTCGCCGGCGGCGAAAGCCGCGCCCGCCAAGCCTTCCAGGGCGATCTGCGATTTGGGGTGCGTGTCCGCCAGGCGCTGCGCGTACTTGCGAACCTGATCGTAATCCTGGTTGGCCAGCGTCAGCGAAACAAGATTGCTCAAGGCCTCTTCGGAATTGGGGTTGCGCGTGAGAATGCGGCGGTAGAGTTCCACCGCTTCCGAACTGCGGTCCCGCTTCTGAAGAGCCACGGCTTTGCCGAAGAGGGCTTCGTCGTGGTCGGGATGGCGTTCGAGAAAGCGATCGTATGCGTCGAGGGCTTCGTTATGCAGACCCACTTGCACCAGGCAGGCGCCCAGGGCCAGATGGGCCTCAGTGCGCGCGGGGTCGTTGGAGATGGCTTTGCGGAACGAACTGGCGGCTTCATCCCAACGCTCGATGCGGCCCAGGCATACGCCGGCATTGAAGTGCGCGGTGGGATGCAGGGGCTGCAGCAGGGCCGCCTGCGAGTAGCTGGCCGCGGCCGGGCCGTACTCCTGCAGCTCGTATTGCAACTGGCCGAGCGCGAAAAAGAGGGCCGGGTGACGCTCGCCGCCATCCAGGGCACGCACTAATTCCTTGGCCGCTTCGTCCAGCTTCCCGTCCAGATGCAGCGAGGCCGCCTTAGACAGCACGCGGCTGATGCGCGCTTCCTGCGCGGAATTGTTGGCGATTTCCGCGACCGGGCCGGAGGCCCCATTATTATCCTTGATTCCTGCATGACGGTAATCCATTGCCTGTGTCTCCTTTGTTGCGTCTTCGCTGTTCTTTCCAGACAGCAAGCCGCAGATCCTTCCCAAAATGTCTCCATGGCTTTCGAGCTTCACCCAATAAACACGGGCGCGCTCGCCTGCCTCGCTGAAAAATCCGACGCCGCCAGTTTTGAGCCTGTCCTCGGTCCAGAAGTCGGCTTCCTGGTCGTCGATAAAGGTGCGGTAGTGGTTGCCTTTGACATCCACGGTGACGCGATAGGGCGTGTTGGCGTGGATCATCATGCGCAGGGGGGTCTGCACGCGTGCTCCCCTGGCGCCCTCGATCACGGGATAGCGGACCATGGCCACGAGCGGGCGCGGTCCCGGCTGGAGGACCGTGAACTTCAGCGCATAATAATTGTCGGCATCCTTGGCGCGCACCACCCAATCCACGCTCTTGTTCTCGATCTGCGCCATGAACTCAAAGCGGTAGTCGGAAAGAGGCACGGACGGGCGATAGAGCGCCAATTGTCCCGGATGGATGAAGCCGTCCGTGTTGTACGACCAGCTCTTGGGCCACTTGGCCTGCACACCCTTCCATTGATTCAGTCCGCCGCGGAAATTGTCCGCGAAATCGCGCGTGGCGCGATTGGACATCCATTGACGGAGTGACATGCCGCTCCAGGGGAGCGACACGGCGAATTTCTTGGGAGCCATCTGGGGCCGCAACACGCCGGCAAGCAATAGGGCGGCCGCGGCGGCGGCGATATACTGCCACTTGGGTTTGCGCGAAGAGGGTTCGTCGACCCGCTTGAACGGGCGCAGGTTGGTCTTGGCCGGACGCTTCTCGGCGAGGTCCGGGACGTAGGGAATGTTGCGGTCCGCCCGAACCAGGTCGCTGAATCGCGCTTTGACCGGTTCTATTGCGAATGCCGGATCGCACACGCGCACGACGTGGAGGGCCCACCAAACGGCACAGATCCGGAGGGAGCGGGCCGCTTCGGGCGGTAGTGGTTCGGCAAGTCCGGCGAGCGCTCCGGCGGGCTTCGGCATGCAATCGATCGGGGGTAGCGCGACGCCGGATATGGGAACGAGCGGGCGGTCCGGAGGCAGTGCCGGTGTGGCATCCCATGAAGGGATGGCCGCGGCCGGCGCGGCGGCCACGGGATCTGCCGCGCGGAGCGGCTGGGCAGAACCGGCGATGGGGGATGCCACGGACGCTGCGCGGAGCGCGGGCGGCGCTGGCGGAACTGCGATGTGGACCGGCGCCGCGGCATTTACGGAGCGCACCTGGCGATTGCCCTGCGCTTCCGCGATGCGCGAGCTCCCGTTCTGGAAGAGTCCGGCGAGCGCGCCCATGGGAGCGGGCGGGCACTCCACGCGGGGCGAGGCAAGGCTGCCGGGCGCACGCATGGGGCTCATCCCCGCTTCTTTGCGGGCAATATTCCAAGCAGGCGAAACTGCGGCCGGTTGTGGATCCGCCGGTACGGCCAAGGGCGCCAAGCCGAGACTGCCGGCAGCCGTCTCGATTTGCTCGCTGGTGGGCAATGTGGCTTGGATGCGCGGCAGCGCGGGAGCGCGGTAACCCGCGGATGTCTGGGGCAGCAGAGTGGCGGGGGAACCAGCAGTCCGGCAAAGCTCCGCGGGGATCGGCTGGGCTTGCCGCGGGCCGGCCATCCAATGCGAGGGCGCGGCCGCGGCCGGCGGTCTGGGCAGGACAATTCCGGCGGTGCGGGTGCCCGACGATTCGAAGGCCACCGGTACGGCCACGCCGGGTGTGTGAGGCCGGCAGTCGATGACGAGCGGTCCAGCTTCCAGAGGCCGGGGCTGCGACACGATCACCGACGGCAAGAGGCCGGAGGGTGCGGCTACGGGCGCGCCGGCAGGAGCGAAGGGTCCCGAAATCGCGGTCGTGCAGCGGAGGGTGATCGCCGCGTGGATGACGGGCGGCACGGGTCCGGTGGCTGCCAGCTCGCCGGAAACAGGAAGCGCGGCCCGCAGTTGGGACGGCGAAGATTCAGCTTTAACCGGTGCGGCGACAGGCAAGGCTTCCGGCAGCGAGACCTTGCTAGCCGGAGCGCGGACGGGTTCGGGGATGCGCGGCGCGGCGGCCAGGGGGCGTGAGATGGCGCTTTGGGCCGCGAGATGGGTGGCGGCGGCGCCGGCGGCAGACCAGCGCGCAGGCTCCTGCGCGATCGAAAACGAAACGGTCCGGAGGGACCAGGCGGCACATGGATAAGAGGTGGCGGAATCCCGCCAGGCGAGCCGTGCGGGCATATCCGCCGCGGCGAAGAGCAGGCCCGGACGCTCGATGGAGACACCCGCCGGGGCGATTTCCATCACCGGTGGGGGGACTTCCGGCAGCGGTTTGTCAAGGATGCACAGGACGGCGCGAGGGGCCGGACCGTTGTTAGCGGGGGGCCGCTCGATGAAATCCGCGGTCCGCGCAGGAGCGGGCTCCGGGGCTAGCGCCTCGTAGAGCTGCTGGCGGTACCGTTCGCGAAACTGGGTGCGATGCGCCTCGCTGCAGAACTCCAGGTCCCGGAGCTGGCGGATCGGACCGATTCCCTTACCGCAATAAAGACACTGCACGCTCTGCCTCTGACATTGACTACTTCTCAGTTATTATAAGCGCACTCTTCGCGTGGCACAAAGAAAACTTAGCTAATTTAGGAAAGTTAGTGAATGCTAACTAAGAGACTATAGGTACCAGATACTAACTTTGGTTAACCGATGCGACCAACGATAGCATGGGGGGAGTAACTAAGTAGAATGGCCGGCCGCGGGAGATCGGCATTGGCTGCGGCAGAGAGCGGTGCATTGCAATTGAGATACCCTATAGCCGATGAGCCTGGAACAAGCGCGCGAGTGGTTGCGGAGCGCCACGGCGGTGGCGGTTTTGACGGGAGCCGGGATTTCCGCGGAGAGTGGCGTCCCTACTTTTCGCGGCGCCGGCGGGCTGTGGAAACAGTATAAACCGGAGGAGCTGGCGACACCGGAGGCCTTCGCGCGAGATCCGCGCCTGGTTTGGGAATGGTACAACTGGCGGCGGGAAACCATCAAGCAGGCCAAGCCGAACGCCGGACATGCCGCGCTGGTCCGGCTGGAAATTCAAAAGCCGCATTTTACGCTCATCACGCAGAATGTGGACGGGCTGCACGATATGGCGGGCAGCGGCAAGATATTGAAATTGCATGGCGACATCTGGCGCTTGCGCTGCATGTCGTGCGGCAGTAACTGGCCGGACCGGCGGGTACCCTTGCCCAAACTCCCGCCGCACTGCGGATGCGGTGGGCTGGCGCGTCCGGGCGTGGTCTGGTTCGGCGAGCCCCTGCCGGAAGGCATGATGCAGGAAGCCGAACATGCGGCCCTGGAGGCGCAGGTGCTGTTGGTGGTGGGAACCTCGGCGCAGGTTTATCCGGCGGCAGGACTGATTCCGCTGGCGAAACAGGGCGGAGCGCGCGTCATCCAGGTGAACCTGGAGCCCAATCCGTATTCGGATATTGTGGACTGCGCGCTCGAGGGTCCGGCGGGCGAGTTATTGCCGCAGTTAATCTGAGGCGGGCCGGCGGACTGAAGTCCGCCGCGGCAGCTGAAGACGGTGGTGAAAAAGTAAGTTTTCGGAGTTAGGGCCTAAATTCGGGGGATGCGAAATCTCCAGACGCCGCCAGGACGCGTTCTAGGCAGGAGCGATGGCGATGTTTGGCCGCCGAAAAATTTCACCACCTCTGAAGCGTGCGCCCCTTAGCGCGCCAGACGGACGCTGATCTGCGTGGCGATGGTATTGAATGCCACCGCCAGTTGCGAGGCATCCGGGGCCTCGGCGAAATAGCCGTGCGGCTGGTTGATCTGCTGCTGATAGAAGGTGAGACCCGCACCGGTGTCTCCAGCCAGTGCCGGATCGTTGGCGATCTTTTGCAAGAGCAGTGTATCGGGCATGTCGTCAACCGGTCCATTGCCCATCAGCGCGATGTCGTAAATGAACGGATGCAGGGTTGGGTCGGTACGGACCTGGGTGGCTTCATTATCCACCGCATTAGTAGATGCAATCACGATCTGCTGCGGGACACTGACTCCGCCCACCGGGTTAAACGGGGTCGTGTAGGGCCAAGTCGATCCATTCGCCTGGCTATATGGGCCCGCGGTCGAGTTGCCATAAAAGTCCTGCGTGGGCAGATCCTGAATATCCTGCCGGACGTTCGTGAGGCCGGTATAGAACTTACACCCGTTGCTGCCCGCAATGGGGATATTGTCATTCGGAAACGTAATGCCGGACGTGTTGTTCTGCATCAGGCCCGCGGTGTTGCCGCTAGTCTGGGCGCCGCCCGCCCATTGTGCGACGACGCCGATGAACGGCTGATTGGCAGGCGCGCAGCCATCGGTAACCAGGCTTGAGAAATCGGCGGTGATGCCGTTAGGCCGGCCGTCGGTCATGAACATGATCACGTTCATACGCGTGGCGTTGTTCACGTTCTTGAGTTCGGTATAGGCTTCGGCGATAGCCGCGGCAGAGGAAGTATTGGCGCCGCAGGTCAGTTGCCCGATGAGGGACTGAATGGTGTTGCCGTTGGCGTCGGGCGTCGTGAAACTGGTGGTGGACGGGTAAACAAAGACGGACGAGCCGAATGCGACCAGGCCGAGTTGATCGCGTCCGGGAGCGAAGTAATTCACGAACGCGGCGGCATCTGTTTTCATCAGAGAACAGGCCGTCTGGCCGGTGCCGGCGACGATCCCGTTCATGGATGAGGAGCGGTCGAGCACCATCATCAACAGGACATCGCGGCGGCCGGCCGTGCTGGTGACATTGATCGTCGAAGTCTGCTGGTTCAGCACTTGAAGGAAATAGAGTGGCGCCGTGACGGTGGCCGATACGGTGACGGTCCGGTAGTTAGGGATGGAGATATCATCCACCGAGATGTTGGCGCTGGCGCCGGAAGTGCGCCAGTAACCCGCGGGGAAATTTGCGTTGAAGAACTGCTGCGCGGTGGCTTCGGCGTTCGCCGCCTGGAGCGCGGTGGTGGCTCCCTGGGCCAGGGCGCGCGCGCCGGCCAGCGCCGCGGAGTCAGTCGCCGACGAGAGCTTGGCTTTGATCAGATAAAGCGTAGCGACGTCGAAGCCCAAGCCTATCAGGGGCAGTACGACGGACAAGGACAGCGTGGTCAAGACAATGGCGATGCCTCTGGAAGGCTTTCTGCGAGCAGTTTCTCTTTGCATGTAGGTTCCCTCTACCGTTTGCATTTCGTTTAGAACACGGAGCGGTTGAACGCTCCCAAGTTAGCTATGAATCCTGTGACCCCGAGGTCGCGGAAGGCGAAGTCTCCCTCCGCCATGTAGGCGAGGCCGCCGGACCCGAGGACAATGACGCTCGATATGTTATCCGCGCGCGCCGCGGTGTCGGTCGAATAGTTGGCCACCTGTCCGGATGTCGGATCGATCGAAGATGGCGCACCGAAGGGGCTGGTGTAGAGCGTATTGTTGCCGATGACGACGCGGGTGACTACGACTACATGGCCTCCGTTCGTGCAACCGCACGAAGAAGGCAGGCTCTGAAAGGTCGAGAGGACCAAGACGCCGTTGCCGCTGGTGCTGCCGGTGGCATTGCCCAAGTTGGCTTGCAGGCTGAGTCCGTTCGCCAGGTCGTTGGCGACCAGGTTTTGATTGGCCTGCTGCGAAAAATCGATGCCTTTGGCCATCATGTGACCCACGTCGCGAGTGAGCGTGTTCACCTGGAAATTGCGGACCACGGCGATGGCCACGGTGACCATGCCGAGTATCACGGGCACGAAGAAAAAGGATGCGACTAAAACGAACTCGATATACGAATTACCTTTTTCGTTGCGATTGCGGCGCATGGTTTGGTTTCCTCCTGTTGCAGACATGTTGGATGATCCTTACGGGCAGGTGGCCGGATTTGGGTTGGCCATGGGAGGGCAGCCGCCCAGTGGGCAGGCTTCCAGCACGTCCGATGAACTGGCGGTGATGGAGATTGGGCTGGCGCTCTTGAGAAGTCCCACGGGGGTGTACTGAAAACCAACCACGGAAACCTCGATGACGTCGCCGCCATTGCCCGAGCTGGCCGCGCCGGTAACCGGGTTGTAGTAATTGATGGAGACTTTGCAAGCCCCGTTGGCTCCGTTCAACATACCCAGGGCGTTTTGTTGGACCACCTGCACGATCGAGTCGTTCACATACGATTGGCCCGATGCCAGTTGATCGGTAACGGCGAATCGGACGCCGGCGCGCACCGCTTCCTGCAAAGTCGCCTTGGCAAAGAGGGCCAGGGACAGATCGACGACCAGGAAGAGGAGGCCGAACAACAGCAATAATATGGCGGTGGCTTCGAGCATTGCGGCGCCCCGCTGTGAGTCTTGTCTATTCCGGGTGGCAGTTGTTGTAATTTGCATCGTACTTTCCCTGTCAGACTGAGTGTACGCGAAGTTTTTGACGGATGTAAATGATTCGGGGGAGTTTAGAAGTTACAGTCGCACTACCGGTACTTAGATCTGGGAAGTACCGAACTGACGGAAGTTAACGAGCCAATACTACCTGATACATGCGCAGGCATGCTGCCGGCAGCGCCGGAATTTCTCAGAGTTGGTGGTTCTTGCTGCGTTTTATCGGCGTTCATCGGCGTTTATCGGCGGCCAACATCGGGTTTTGATTTTAGGCCTCGCGCTAAGGCAAAGCAAATTTGGCCGCCGATAAACGCCGATGAACGCCGATAAAACAAAGCAGCGGATAACAGCTCAAGGGAGGAAGAGATTAAAGTGAGAAAAAGTTAGGCAGGAGAGGACTGGGCGGCACAGGCTGAGCTGTGCCACCCGAACTGAGGCTACTGTGACAGGCGGACGCTGATCTGCCTGGCGATGGTATCGAACGCCATGGCTAACTGGGTGGCATCCGGCGCGTTGATGTTCAGCCCTTGCGGCTGGCCAAGCTGTTGGGTGTAGAAGGTCGCGCCAGCCCCGGTCTGTCCCGCCAGGTTTGGATCGTTGGCCATCTTCATTAGAAGCAAGGGGTCCGGGTACTGGTCCACGGCGCCATCGCCAGACAGGCCGATGGTATAGATATAGGGTTTCAATGTTGCGTTCGTGCGGATCGCGGTCGCCTGATTATCGGCGGCATTGATGGCGGCATAGACGGCGCCTTGCGCATCGGTCACATCGTTGAGATTGGCGGCCTGGCCGTAAGCCGGACTTGCAACGGTGTAGTTACCGGTGGTCGAGTTGCCGAAGTAGTCCGATGAAGGAAGCGTGCTAATGTCCTGCGAAACGTTTCCTTCATTCGAATAGAAATGGCAGCCGCTGCCGGTTGGAATGGGAACATCGTCCGGGGTGCCGAGGGTCGGTTCCGTGGCGACGGAAATGCCCAGCGAGCCTCCGGGAAACATGTTGCCGCCTACCGTGCCGCCGGCGAAAACTCCGGGGCCGGTGGGATTGCATCCGTGATCGCCGTTCTTCACCAGGCCATCGGCCGCGAAGTCCGCGGTAATGCCGGTGGGCAATCCATCGGTCATCAGCATCACTACGTTTTCGCGGGTGGTGCTGTTGACGGCCTGGATTTGACCGTAGGCGGCGTTCAACGCCTCCGCCGTGCTGGTGCTTCCTTCGCAGGTGATCGAAGAAATCAGGGACGCGATGGTGTTGCCGTTGCCGTCCGGGGTGGTAAAGCTTGTAGTAGGCGGATAAACGAAGGTGCTGCCGCTGAATACCACCAAGCCGATTTCGTCGCGGCCGGCTGCGAAGTGGTTCAGGAACGCTTGGGCGTCGGTAACCATGATCGAGCAGGCGGATAAGCCGGTACCCGCCACAATCTGATTCATGGAATTGGAGCGGTCGAGCACCAGCATCATCATGACGTCTCTGCGGCCGGCCTGGCCGCTGACATTGATGGTGGAAGATTGGTGATTAAAGACGCGAAGGAAGTAGAGCGGCGCCTGCACCGTCGCGGTGACGCTAACCGTCCGGTAGTTGACCGTGCTGGTCGAGTCCACGGAAACAGTGGCACTGGCACCGCTGGAGTTCCAATATCCGCTGGGGAAATTCGCGCTGAAGAATTCCTGGGCGACGGTGGAGGCGTTGGAGGTTTGAATTGCCGAATTCGCCCCGATGCTCAGGGCGCGGGCGCCGGCGAGCGCCGCGGAATCGGCCGCGGCGGATAGCTTCGATCGAATCAGATAGAGCGTCCCGACGTCGAAGCCCAACCCGATCAGCGGCAGCGTAACGGTCAGCGTGAGCGTAGTTAAGATGATGGCTACGCCCCTGGAACGCTGGTGGGAGTGGTTGGCAGTTTGCATGAAAGTATCTCCGTGCGTCCTAAAATATGGCGCGGTTAAACGCGCCCAGGTGCGTGATGAATCCAACCACGCCCAGATCGTTGAATGAGAAATCGCCTTCGGTCATATACGCCAGGCCGCCTGGAACGAGGGTGATTACCGAGGAGACATTGTCGGCGCGCGCCGAAGTATCCGTGGTGTAATTGTTCACGGCACCGGAACTAGCGATGGAGGCGGGGTTGCCGTACGGACTGGTGTAGAGGGTATTGTTGCCGATCACGATCCGCGCTACGACGACGACATGTCCCGAGTTCGTGCAGCCGCAAGACGAATTCAAATTCTCGAAGATGGACAGGACCAGGACGCCGTTGCCGGTGGTGCTCCCGGTAACGTTGCCGCTGTTGGCCTGCAGGCTCAAGCCGTTCGCCAGGTCGTTGACGATGAGGTTCTGGTTCGTCTGCTGCGAGAAATCGACGCCCTTAGCCATCATGTGGCCGATGTCGCGGGTAAGTTGGTTGACCTGAAAGTTGCGGGCCACGGCGATACCCAGCGTGATCATGCCGAGTATGACGGGCACGAAGAAAAAGGAAGCGACCAGCACGAACTCGATATACGAATTGCCTTTTTGGTTGCGCTTGCGGCACATAGTTTGCACTCCTCTATTGGACAGGTCGATCATACTTATGGGCAGGTTGGGGGGTTGGGATTGGCTACCGAGGGGCAGCCGGCCAGCGGGCAGGCCTCCAAAACATCCGACGAACTGGCGGTGATGCCGATGGGGCTGCCGCTCTTGAGAATCCCGACGGGGGTGTAGTGGTAGTTCGCTATGGACACCTGCACCACGTCGCCGGGATTGCCGGTGCTCGCCGCGCCCGTAACCGCGTTGTAGTAGTTGATGGCGATCTTGCATGCGCCACTGGCGCCGTTCAACATGCCCATGGAATTCTGTTGCACCACCTGCACGATGGAATCGTTCATATAGGTCTGGCCCGAGGCCACGCGATCGGTGACGGCGAAACGGACGCCTGCCTGCACCGCGGACTGCAAGGTCGTCTTGGTGAACAGGGCCAGCGATAAATCGACGACCAAAAACAACAGTCCGAAGAGAAGCAACAAAATGGCGGTGGCTTCGAGCATCGCCGCGCCCCGCTGTGCTTCGTCTCTGCGCTTGCTCCGAATGGTTCGCATAAGCATCCAATTCCTTTCGTCTGACTGAGTTTACCCGGATCTTTTGACAAATGTAAATGACAGTTTGGGCACATAAGTCCCACATGGCATTCTCTGTATCCAAAGATGAGAAGTACGGCACTCACCGCCGTTATTACGGCAAAGATAACTAAGGTTAGTGGGAGGACGATATCTACCGGCGGGGACGCGGAAGCCGGAAGCCGGAGCAAAGAGAAGACAGCGCGGTACTTAGTGCCGGTTAGCCGCAACTACACCGCGCGGCCGGGATGCTCCAAGGGGTATAAGTACCATTAGTACGCCGCGAACATGAAGGAAGCGCGCGCCAGGCTCAATTTCTTGCGCCCGGAGGCGAGGGTGGATTCCGGTTCGGGCAACTCGCCGGGTTTGAGGCGGCCAGAGAGGACGGATCAGCCATCCGACCTGGTAAGGCGCGTGGGAGGTCTTTGGGTCCCAAGATGCGCGGCCATGCATAATTCCTGGGCGCGACCTCGTATATAGTGTATGTTTGCCGTGGTGACGGCCTTTTCGGATGTGGCGGAGCCCGAGTCTCAGTGCATCGCGCGTGCACTGCGGCGCAGAGACCCGGAATTCATTGGCCGAATGGTGTCGCGGTACCACTATCGGCTGCTCCGATATCTGGTCTACTGGACATCCAGGCGTGAACAGGCCGAGGACCTCGTTCAGGAAACCTGGTTGCGTGTACTGGAACACGCGGGGCAATATAACGGCCGCCTCCGTTTCGAACCGTGGCTGTTCTCCATCGCGCGAAACCTGGCGATCGATCACCTGCGAAAGCAACAAACGGCGACGGCAAGGCATTGGATGGGCCGAGAGGACGAAGCGGACCTGAACCTTCCGGCGCCGGATTGCGAATCGCCGTTCCTGGCGGCCGCGAGAAGCGAAGATGCCAAACGAGTCGCGGCCGCTTTGGGCGCGCTAGAGCCAATCTACAGGGAAGCGCTTCTGCTGCGTTTCCAGGAAGAACTATCGCTCGCGGAAATTGCCCAAGTCGCAGGCGCTCCCATCCCGACCATTTCGTCGCGGATTCATCGCGGCCTGTCGATGCTGCAAGCCGCTCTCGGAGGAGGCGCCGATGCCGTTTGAGAACCATGAAAAAGCCCGCTTTCTGCTGGATCGGTCCCTGGTGGAAGGAATTTCGCGGGAGGACCGGCGCTGGCTCGATGCGCACGTCGGAGAATGCGCCGAATGTGGCCGGTATGCCGATCTGTCGGCGCGCGCTGTGCGGGCGCTGGATTGGTTCGCGATCGAACTCGACCCGGCAGCGGCGCTTCGGGTTGAGGATGCAGTACGCCGCCGTGCCGAGGGGATGAGATCGGCCGAGGCGCATGCAAAGAGCCTTTGGATCGGCACAGCGGTCGCAATATTCCTCACGTTCACGGGATCTGCCGTTACGTGGCGCCCTTTCGCATGGCTGGCCAGCGAATGGAATCTCCCCAGCCGCGTATGGCAGATCGTATTCGTGGCGTTCTGGTTGCTGCCATCCCTTCTACTCGCGTTGCTGCCGCTTTTTCAAAGAAGGCTTCTGGGAGAGGATTCCGAAAGCAACGGAGAAACTGTATGAACTGGCGCAGCGGATTCGGTCTCATTCCTGGTCCGGCCAAAATCCTGGCCGCTTTAGCCTTCGTGCTTTTCTTTTTCGGGGTCCTCGAGGAGCGTCGGGCGGGCGGCATCTTGCTCGGTCTGGCGGGCGGTTCACTTGCCTGCGCTTACTTTCTTCTCGCCGGCTATGTTTACGCAGACGCAGTACGGCGCAGTATGCCGCCGATTCCCTGGACGGCGCTCGCGGTGCTTATTCCGAACTGCGTTGGCTTCGTGCTCTACTTCCTGTTGCGAAAGCCGATCCTCGATCCGTGTCCCCGTTGCGGGCGCGGAGTGGCACCAGATGCCGCGTTCTGTTCCCGCTGTGGCCAACCGCAAATGGACATGGGGCCGCAACCCTCACGGGAGGAATCTTGAAAAATGAACCGTTGGACCTCAGTGCGCGTACAGAGGCGCAGAAAGGCGAATCTCATATGAAACAGACCACTATGTTGACTACAGCGTCGCTGCTCACCATTCTATTGATGATGTTTCACATGGCCAGCGACATCGTGTTCAAGATGTCCCCGCCAGGTCTCTTAAATCTGTTTGTGGTGTTCTTCTTCGTAGTCATGCTGTGTGGAACGCTGCTGCTCGCCGGACGGCGAGCGGGATACATCATCATCATCTTCGGGTCGGTGCTCGGGCTGGTCATCCCTGTCATTCACATGAAAGGGACGCATGGTGTTATTGGCGGCGAGATCGGCAACTCAAGCGAAGCTTTCTTTTTCGTGTGGGTACTCCTCGCGTTGGGTGTCACCGCGACGTTCTCTATCATCCTATCGGCGCGCGCACTGTGGAGCTTGCCCTGGCGGCGGAGCCGGTGACCCACAGCTTCCTGCGGCGAGGCAAATGGAAAAAGTCAGCGGGAACAGCACATCTGGGTGGAGAGCAGCCGGCTGGTGGCGAAGAAGTTTTCGTGGGAGAGTTGCTTATAAATAGAACCGGCGACGCCGGCGGCGATGGGACCGTTGATGCGGAATCCACCGGTTAGCAACACGACGACGACCAGTTGATTGCGCTCTACGTCGTTGAAGGAGCCGAACCAGCCGAGGTGATTGAGCGCGCGGGAATCGTGGCAGGTTCCGGTTTTGCCCAGGATGGGTTCGGTCTGATCGTAGCCGGCGCGGTGGGCGGTGCCGAAGTCCACGGCGCCGCGCATCCCGATTTTTACGTCGGCGATCCAGTTCGCGATATCCAGATGCCGCTTCACGTGCGGCACGAAATGGTCGATTTCGTCCTGGCTCCGGGGATATTGAAGATGGTAGAGCGTGCCTCCGTTGGCGATTGCCGAAACCAGGGCGGCCAGCTCCAGGGGAGTCAACTCGATGCCTTCGCCGTAAGCGGTCATCATCCCGACGCTGCCGTGCCCCGGCGGAGCATCGGGCAACGCGCCGGAGCGCTCTCCCGGGATTTCCCATCCGGCCTTCTCGCCGAGGCCGAAGAGGCGGGCGTAGTGTACCACCCGCTCGTAGCCCAGGCGATCGCCGAGGATTTTGAAAAAAGGATTATTGGAATGCGCCAGGGCGTTGCTGAGATCGAGGCTGGTGCGGCGCGTAAGATGCACCGGCGTATCGCGCTCGATGAGGCCTTCGTTCAGGGCGGCAAAGGCGGTGACCAGCTTGATGGTGGAGCAAGGAGTAAATCCACTATCGAGCGCGGTTTTCTGATTGACGATGGTGAGCACGCGGCCGATTTGGGGATTCACCACGACCACGGTGCCGTTGTAAGGGCCGAGGGCATCGACTGCCGCGCGGCGGACTTCGAGATCGTCGCCATCCACGTTATCGCCGGCGGTGGGATCGAAAACGTTCTTCAAATAGCGGGGCTGGGGGGCTGATGCGAAAGACCGTGGCTTCGGTTTCGGTTTCGCGATGGCGGTTTTACTAGCGGGCTGGGGCTTGGATTTGACGCTCGGATGCGGTTTGTGTTTCTTCGCAGTGCGCACCGCGAAGGTGCACGGTGGCAGCAGGCACAGCAACACGAATAATGTCAGGCCGCGCAGCATTTTTCTTTTGAGCGTAGAGCGCTATTATCAACCATCGGTACTAGCCAGGTCAAGCTGTATGGCCGATTTGGACCTGACCGGGCGCCAGAGGGGCGCCGGCATCCTGGGCATCCACGACCGCCACAGCGGCAATATTCACGATATCGTGAACCTGGGCGCCGCGCTGCAGGACGTGCACCGGGCGCGACAGCCCCATCAGGATGGGGCCGATCGGTTCGGCGCCGGCAATGCGACCCAGCAGTTTGTAGGCGATGTTACCGGCTTCCAGGTTGGGGAAGATCAGGACATTGGCGCCGCCCTTCAAAGTGCTGAAGGGGAAGAGCTCCTCGATCATCTCGGGCACCACGGCCGTATCGGCCTGCATCTCGCCGTCCACCATCAGGGCCGGCTCGCGCTGGCGCACCAGCTCCACGGCTCTGCGCACCTTTTCGGCCAGCGGATGCCGGGAACTGCCGAAGTTCGAGAAGGAGAGCATCGCCACGCGGGGTTCCACATCGAACCGGCGGGCCATTTCGGCGGTATTTACGGCGATCTCCGCCAGATCCTCGGCGGTGGGTTCGATGTTGACGGTGGCGTCGGCCAGGAAATAAATGTCGCGTTTCGGAGTGATCATGACGTAAACGCCGGAAACGCGGCGCATGCCATGGCGCACCTCGATGACTTGCAGGGCCGGGCGGATCATATCGGGATAGTGCTGGGTGAGCCCGCCGACCATGGCATCGGCATCGCCCAGACGCACCATCATGGCGCCGAAAACATTGCGCGCGAGAATCAATTCGCCGGCTTCGCGGCGGGTGACGCCCTTGCGCTGGCGAAGGCTGTACATCTCCTCGGCGTAGGCCGGCAGCCGCCCGGACTTGGAAGGGTCGACGATTCGCAGGCCGTCGAGATGCAGATGCAACTCTTCCATGGCCGCACGGATACGGGCTTCGTCGCCGAGCAGGATGGGCCGGGCGATCTTCTCGTCCATGAGGATCTGGCAGGCGCGCAGGATTTTAGGCTCTTCACCTTCGGGGAAGACGACGCGCTTGGGCTGCCGCTGGGCTTTGTGGATCATCACGCGCATCACCTCGTGGGCCTTGCCCAAGCGGCGCTCCAACTGTTCGCGGTATTCGTGAATATCGATGGGCGCTTGCGCCACGCCGGTCTCCATGGCGGCTTGCGCGACGGCGGCCGCTTCCCAGGTCAACACGCGCGTATCGAAGGGCTTCGGGATGATGTACTGGCGGCCGAATTCCAGGCGGTCGACGCCGTAGGCGCGGCGCACGTTGTCCGGCACGTCCTCACGTGCCAACGCGGCCAGCGCGCGCGTGGCGGCCAGCTTCATCTCGTCGTTGACCATGGTGGCGCGCACGTCCAGCGCGCCGCGGAAAATGAACGGAAAGCCCAGGACATTATTGACCTGGTTGGGATAGTCGGAGCGGCCGGTGGCCACAATGGCGTCGGGCCGGGTGGCCACGGCGACGTCATACGGAATCTCCGGATCGGGGTTGGCCAGCGCGAAAATGATAGGATCGTGGGCCATCGTCAGCAGCATTTCGGGGGTGACGCAATTGCCGCAGGAAAGGCCGAAGAATACATCCGCTCCTACAAAAGCGTCGGCCAGAGTGCGGGCCGTGGTTTCGGCGGCGAAACGCTCCTTGTAGGAATTCATGCCCTCCTTGCGGCCTTTGTAAACTACGCCCTTGGTATCGCACATCAGGATGTTCTCGATGCGAACGCCGAGGTTCACATAATGCTGCGCGCAGGAGAGGCCGCTGGCGCCGGCGCCGTTGAAAACCACGCGCACTTTGTCGATCGGCTTGCCGACCAGATCCAGGGCGTTCAGCAGGGCGGCGCCGGAGATGATAGCGGTGCCATGCTGATCGTCGTGGAAGACGGGGATGCGCATGGTGCGCCGGCATTCTTCCTCGATGTAGAAGCATTCCGGGGCTTTGATATCTTCCAGGTTGATGCCGCCGAAGGTCGGCTCGAGCATTTGGCAGGCGCGCACGATCTCGTCGGCGTTGGTGGTGGCGAGTTCGATATCGAAAACGTCGATATCCGCAAAGCGTTTGAAGAGAACGCCCTTGCCTTCCATCACCGGTTTACCGGCGGCCGGGCCGATGTTGCCGAGTCCCAGGACGGCGGTTCCATTGGTCACCACGGCGACCAGGTTTCCTTTGCCGGTGTATTTGTAAACGAGGCTGGGATCGCGGGCGATTTCGAGGCAGGGGACCGCGACACCCGGCGTGTAGGCCAGGCTCAGATCGCGCTGCGTGAGGCAAGGCTTGGTGGGAACGACCGCCAGTTTTCCGGCGGGCGCGGAAGAGTGGTAATCGAGAGCGTCTTGGGGATCGATGGTCATTCGCGACTCCTTAGATCACAGGCATATTATAGTTGCTTATCCGGAAGTACGATATACCCCCGTAGCGGGACTTAAAAGTCCGGCCGGCACGCTGAAGCGTGCGCCACCTGGCAAAGTAAATTGGTGCGAAAACGCACGATCGGGGCTATGGCCGATTTCGTTTTTGTTTTACAAATAGAGGGGGCACATACCATGTTTGCGCCTAGTCCGGTTACACTCTTCCAACGTTATGGCGCCGCGATCGCGGCGGTCAAGCACACGCAAAGGGTACTTCCGCACGGCGCCGCCAACCTGGCCGGCGGGTCGTTTGACAAGCACCAGCGCCTCGAAGCGCTGTGGGAGGCGTATAAAACAGTGAAGGCTGAAGGCATGCGGGAGCGCACGGTGGCCTGCGGTCAACTGGCGCGCGAGCATGGCGTGGGCAATTGCGGAGAGCAGGCCTCGGTGGCCTACATGTTCCTCACTGAGAAGCTCACCCACGCGATCCGGCCTATCTCTTATTGCCTGATTCCCGAATCGGATGAGGGCAATCACTCGTTCGTGGTGCTGGGTCCTTGTTCCAAGGGCGGGAACCAGACTCTGCTGACCTGGGGGCCGCAGACGGTCATTTGCGACCCATGGCTGTGCCAGGCGCATACGCGGACGGTGAAGCCATCGAAGCTTCCAATGGTTCCGCTGTACGATCAGGCGGGCGCTTACACGCCAAGCCTTTTTGCCAATGCCCTAAAGGAGATGTTTCCCGGATGGAGCAAGATTAAGATCCTCCATACCGATGTCTAGTTCGGGGAGACGTCTCAGAAAGCAGTCGCTGCCACCCATCGTTTGCGGCTTAGATGCGCGGCGGCGAACAGCGTCAGGAATCCGGCCATCAATCCCACGGACGCTCCCAGGCCGATCCACTGCGGTTGCGAGGAGTGCAGCCACAGGGTCAGGGCCACGTTGACCAGCACCGGGATAAACGAAGCGCTCAACGCCAATGCGGGGCGATCGAGCGCGAACAGCGCGCGTCCGGTCAATTCCAGCAAGCTCCAGCCGATCAAGCTGGGCGCCAGCCCCAGGAATACGGTCGACACCAGGCGGGTGGATTCGGCGGTGAAGTTGCCGCGTTGAAACAGGATGGCGATGACGGGTTGGCGCAGGGCCAGCGCGATTCCGCATCCCCCGACGGCGGCCAGCGCCGCCAGTCCCAGGGTCTTATCGATCAGATGGAAGGCCTCGCGCAGCCGCAACTGGCTGCGTAGCCGGGCGATTTCCGGCAGCAGCGAATTGGAGATCGGGCTGACCAGGAATGCCAGGGGTACGCCCACGCCGCGCATGCAATAATCCAACGCGGCGGCCATACCCGGCCCGATATGGGTAGCCCAGGCGCGGGTGAAAACAATATTGAGCGCCAGGCTGACGGCATACAGCGAGACGGCCACGGGACGTCCCAGGATTTCACGCCAATGCACTTCCGAGGGCGGCAGGTTGCGGGTTTCGAGGCCGGCGCGCGCACAGAAGTGGACGACGGCGAACTGCGCCCATGCGCCCAACGTGTAGCCGATGGCGAATCCATAAACTCCCAGCACCCGCCAGAAGCTCACGGCGGCGGCGATGGTGAAGACGTTGATGCAGGCCTGGTAGAACGCAAATGGAGCGAAGCGGCGATCCGTATACAGTAAGGCGCAGTTGATGGCCGCCGAGCCGGCCGCCATGATGGAGAATGCCCCGATGCGCAGGATGGTCACCGAGGTGCGGTAGAAGCGCGGGTCGAGGCCGGGAGCCAGAACGGCGATCAGCCACGGCGCGGAAATCACGGTGACTGCCGTCAGCAGCGAAAACAGCCACGCGAACAATCTGTTCAACTTCAGGAACAGGGCGGTGCGATCGGCGCCCTGCCGCGCGGTGAGCATGGGCACGAAGGCGAAGACCATGGTGTTGATGAGAACGGAATTCAGGGCGTCCAGGGGGCCGATGGCCACGGCCAGGGAGTCCGCCTGGGAGTGGGTGCCGAGCAGGTAGGCAGTCAGGGCCACGCGTACGAAACCGGTGACGTTGCCGGTGACAATGCCCGCCCCGATGGTGAGCCCGCCGCGCACCAGGGGGCTCTCCACCGCCCGAGCCAGGACTCGCTCGGCAAGTACCGGGGCTGTAGAATCCGTACTCAGAGTCGCCTCAAACCACGCGAGGCGGGCCAATTGCCCACCTACGATGCCGCGCGCGCCGCAGCCAGCGCGGATTCGTAATTCGGGAAATCCGCGACTTCTTTCACATACTCGGCGTGCTTAATGGTGTTGTCTTTGCCCACCACGAAAATGGCGCGGCTTTCAATGCGCAGCTCTTTGATTAAAGTGCCATAGTGGCTGCCGAACGAGCCATCCTTGTGGTCCGACAGCATCTTGACTTTGTCCACGCCGAAAGCGCCGCACCAGCGTTTCTGGGCAAAGGGAAGGTCCATGCTGACCGTGAAGATATCGACGTTCGGCATCTTGCCGGCTTCCTCGTTGAATCGCTTGGTCTGCGCGTCGCACACCGGCGTATCGAGCGAAGGAACCACGCTGAAGATACGCACATGGCCGCCGGTACCGGACAAGGTCACCGGCTTCAGACTGCCGTCCACCACCTCGAAATCGGGCGCCGGATCGCCCGGCTTCAGTTCCGGTCCGATCAAGGTCTTGGGATCTCCGCGCAGCGTTGTTGCTCCTGGTCGTTCCATATGTCCTCCTATTGTTTGGGTGATTTCCTATTGTAACAACTGCCGGAAGGCGGCCACGTCCGCGGTGGGCAGTTGGCAGGCATAATCTTCGCAGACGTAGGCGGTGGCCTGTCCGCCGATAGCGGTCATGTCCGCGACGCTGGGAATGTAGCGGGCCAGCGGCGGGCGGGACTTCGCATCCACCAGCAGCACGATGCCGTTGGGGAAGAAGGCCGCATGCAGCGCGTCCAGCAATTGGCGCATGTCCGGGGCGTCGCGCTCGCCCACCAGGACGATCTGCCGGGGCTTCGCAATGCTGAATTCGTAAGCCACCAGCATTTGAGGGACACCCACGGGCGCGGCCACCATGCGCGAACCGAAGGCCTCCAGCGCGCGCGCCGCGGATGCCTGAAAATCTTGGCGTCCGGTGATTCCGGCGAGCCGCAGCAGGTTCAGAACGGCGATGGAATTCCCGGAAGGCTCCGCGCCGTCGTAGTCTTCCTTGATCCGCATGACCAGCGAGGTATCGCCCGCGGCCGTACTGTAGAAAGCTCCATGTTCGGCGTCTTCGAACAACCGGACCATGTTTTCGGTGAGCCGGATGGCCAGTTCCAGGTCGGGTAACTGGAAGCTGGTTTCGTACAAATCGAGCAGCGCCTGGGTGAAGAAGGCGTAGTCGTCGAGGAAGCCGGGGATAGCGGTATCGCCCTGGCGGTAACGGCGCAGCAGGACGCCGCTTTCCGCATCGTACATGCGGGAAACCAGGAAATCCGCCGCGCGGCGGGCAGCGTCGGAGTAGCGCGGCTCGGCCAGGATCGCGCCGGCCTTGGCGAAGGCCGAGATCATGAGACCGTTCCATGCGGTCAGGACTTTGTCGTCGAGGTGCGGGCGGACACGCGTGCCGCGGATCGCCAGCAGTTTGTCCGCGGCTTGGTCGATGGCAGTCCGGACCTGGTCGCCGGATACGCCGAATTGACGCGCCGTTTCTTCGTACGAATGCGCCTGGTAGAGGATGTTCTTGCCGGTGAACTCCTGGTGCGGATCGCTCTCGACATTGCCGTCCGGCGCGACGCCGAAGCGGTAGCAGAACCATTCGGCCGCGGGCTGGCCCACCGCGGATGCGATCTCGGATTGCGTCCAGACATAGAACGCGCCTTCTCCCTTCTCTTCGGGATGCGCCGGATCGATCACGCTATCGGCGTCTTCGGCGGAGTAGAAGGCGCCGCCCGGATCACGCATGTCGCGCAGCACGTAATCGAGGATGCCGCGGGCCGTTGCGGCGTAGGCGGCATCGCCGGTAATCTGAAACGCTTCCAGATAGGAAACGGCCAGTTGCGCCTGGTCGTACAACATTTTTTCGAAGTGCGGGACGAACCAGCGGGCATCCACCGAATAGCGATGGAAGCCGCCGCCGAGTTGGTCGTACATGCCGCCCCTGGACATTTCGCGCAGGGTGGCCGCGACCATGTCGAGCGCTTCCTGGCTGCGGGTGCGGAAGTAGTAGCGCAAGAGAAAATTCAACGAGACCGGACGCGGGAACTTGGGTGCTTCGCCGAAACCCGCATGGCGCGAATCGAACGTTCGGCGGAAGACGTAGAACCCGGCGTCCAGAGTATCCTTGCCGGGGCGCAGCGCGGAGCCGGAACCGGCCGCGGCTACGGCCGATTGTTTGGTCAGTTGCTCGATCGCCGCGCGGCTGGATTCCTCAATGCGGGCGCGGTCCTCGCGCCAAGCTTCCGCTACGCGTTCCAAAACCATGGGGAAACCGGGGTGGCCGTAGCGTTGTTCGGGCGGAAAATAGGTGCCGCCGTAGAAAGGCTTCAACTCGGGAGTCAGCCAGACCGACATGGGCCAGCCTCCGCCGCCGGTGGTGGCCTGTACGAACGCCATGTAAATTCGGTCGACGTCCGGCCGCTCCTCGCGATCCACCTTGATGGACACGAAATCCCGGTTCAGCAGCGCGGCGATGGCTTCGTTCTCGAAGGATTCGCGCTCCATCACATGGCACCAGTGGCAGGTGGAATAGCCGATGGAAAGGAAGATCGGCCGGTCCTCCCGGCGCGCTTTTTCGAACGCCTCCGGACCCCAGGGAAACCAGTTCACGGGATTGTGTGCGTGCTGGAGTAGATAGGGGCTCTTTTCGTCGATCAAGCGGTTGGTGTGCATGGTAGGGGAAGGCGCCCGCGGATAGGACCAGGGGGCAGTACTTTTATCATAGCGCGGAGGGTTCAAACCGGTACCCCGCGTGTAACGATTAAGGAGGTTCGATCACTATATCACTTAGAGCGTGAATGGAGAGTCATAACCGCTGCCTGTCGCCCACCCCATAGCCGCCCGAAGGACGTCCCTCCCAGATCTTCTCAGAATCCCGTTCACGCTCTGAAATTTCATTTTTCATCCGCCAGCCCGAACCGAAGGGAAAGCCTCGCGCGCCTCACCGTGACATACAATGACCATAAGCCAACATGATCACGCAGTTGCAGGGCAAAGCGGGGCTTCTCCGCCAACTCGGGTTTGTGAGTGCCACGGCGCTGGTGGTCTCAAACATGGTGGGAATGGGGATCTTCACCACCACCGGCTTTATGGCCGGCGACCTGGGCAGCGCCAAGCTGATTCTGGCGGTCTGGCTGGCGGGCGCCCTGTTCGCGTTGGCGGGCGCTCTCAGTTATTCCGAATTGGGGATCAACTTCCCTAGTTCCGGGGGTGAATACGTATACCTCACGCGTGCCTTCGGACCGGCGTGGGGTTTCATGACCGGATGGGTGTCGTTCTTTGCGGGATTCTCCGCCCCCATCGCGGCGGCAGCCCTGGCCTTCGCCAATTACCTGGGATACTTCGATGCATCGCTGCGGCAGGAGCACGCGCGCTACACGTTCGGATCGGGGGCTTTCCTGATTCGCTTGGGCGGTGGACAGGTAGTGGCGTGCCTGTTGATTTTAGGCTTCAGTATTTTGAATTGCCTGGGAGTGCGGCGCACGGCCAAGGTGCAGAACGCGCTGACGGCTACGAAGATCGCGGTGATCGCCGGTTTCATCCTGCTGGGATTCCTGAGCGGATCGGGAAGCTGGCGGCACTTTTCCGAGCCGGCCGTGCGCACGGCGCCCACCACGCTGCCGGCGCAATTCGTAATCAGCCTGCTGTGGGTGATGGTGGCCTATAGCGGCTGGAATGCCGCGACCTACGTGGCGGAAGAGTTGAAACACCCGGAGCGGACCCTGCCCGCCGCGCTGGCCGCCGGCACGGCGCTGGTGACGGCGCTGTTCATCGGTCTGAACCTGATCTTCATTTACTCCACGCCGCTGGAGTCCATGAAGGGCGTGCTGGCGGTCGGCTCGCTGGCGGCATCCAACTTATTCGGTCCGCAGGTGGCGGGAACGTTTTCCGCGCTGATGGCGCTTTCGCTCATGGCCACGGTGAATGCCGAGGTGACCATCGGGCCGCGGGTTTACTACGCCATGGCCAACAACAAGGCGTTTTTCAAAGCGGCCGCCAAGGTGCATCCGGAGTGGCATACGCCGGTGACTGCCATCCTGAGCCAGGCCCTTTGCGCCATGGTGATGACGTTGACGCCTTTTCCGCAGCTCGTCTATTACATCGGCTTCAGCCTGACCTTTTTCTCGGTGTTATCGGTGGCATCGCTGTTCATCTTCCGGCGGCGGCCGGGCTGGCAGAAACTGCGGCCGGTGAGCTTTTGTTTTCCGGCGATCCCATTGGCTTACATCCTGGTGGGCGCCTGCATGATTGTTTACGGCATCGTCTGGCAGCCCATGGCGTCGGTCACCTCGCTGGCGACTATCGGCGCGGGAGCGGCGGTATATCATGTGTGGCTGCGGCCGCGGGCAGTGTCGCGCGAACCTTAACGGGGATGTACAATAAGCAGCACGGAGGTCACATGGAGCGCCGCTATTTTCTGGGTGCCGCGGGGGCGTTAGCCCTGCTTCGTTCCGATTTCATCCAACGGGCGCGCGCCGCCACGGTGGGCAACAATCGGCCCGCCGACGAACTGGCGCGGGACGAGGATTTCTGGCGCGAAATTCAATCGGCTTTTACGCTGGACCGCAATATCATCAACCTGAACAACGGCGGCGTCAGCCCTTCGCCGCGGGTGGTGCAGGAAGCCATGCGGCGGTCGCTTGAATACAGCAACATCGCTCCGGCGCGCACCATGTGGGCGGTGCTCGAACCGGAAGTGGAAACCGTGCGCCAAAGGCTGGCCGCCGATTTCGGATGCGATCCGGAAGAGATGGCGATCACGCGCAACGCTTCGGAATCGCTGGAGAATGTCCAGTTGGGATTGGAACTGAAGCGCGGCGACGAAGTCCTGACCACAGACCAGGACTATCCGCGCATGATGACCACCTGGAAGCAGCGCGAACGTCGCGACGGCATCGTGCTGAAAACCATCTCGTTCCCCACGCCGCCGCCTTCGCTGGAGGATCTAGCGGATCGCTTCGAGCGCGCCATCACACCGCGTACCCGCGTGATCCACTTCTGCCATATCACCAATCTCACGGGCCAGATTTTCCCCGTGAAACGCATCTGTCAAATGGCGCGCAGCCGGGGCATAGAAGCCATCGTGGATGGCGCGCACGCCTACGCCCAGTTTCCTTTCAAGCACGCCGACCTGGACTGCGATTACTACGGCACCAGCTTGCACAAGTGGCTGCTGGCGCCGCATGGCACCGGCTTCCTCTACGTGCGCAAATCCAAGATCGGCAAAGTGTGGCCGTTGATGGCCGCGCCGCCGGAGATGACGGAAAACATCCGCAAATTCGAGGAAATCGGGACGCATCCGGCGGCCAACCACAACGCCATCTCGGACGCGCTGGAGTTTCACTCGGCGATCGGCGTAGAGCGCAAGGCGGCCCGTCTGCGCTACCTGCGCGCGCTGTGGACCGAGCGGCTGACGCGTTTGCCGGGAGTTGGGACGCTGACCAGTACCGATCCGCGCCTAAGCTGCGGCATCGGGCTGCTGACGGTGGCGGGCAAGGAACCGGGTCCATTGTCGGAACAGCTTTGGGACAAATACCACATCATGACGGTGGGAATTGTCCATCCGCAGTTCAAGGGATTGCGGATTACGCCCAACGTATACACGACCGCGCAGGAGATCGACATATTCTGCGATGCGATTGAGAAGCTGATCGCGTAGGAACTGGCATACTAGTACGACATGAGTTTTCTGGACAATCTCGAGAGCAACCTGAAGAGCATGGAATCGCGTGAGGAGCGCGGCGACCAGAACAGCCGCGACGCGAAAACGCGGGATTCCGAACGGGCGCGAACGCAGGCATCGGCCAGCTATGCGGAGCAACTGAGGAAGGGTCCGTACGCGGCGGAACTCTTGCGGCAGGCCACCCGGCTGGGGCACGCCATGCGCACCAAGGTGCACCTGGCCTGGCTGGGGACCACACTGCGGCTGGAAGCGCGCGGTGCGAAGCTGGAACTGCGCCCGACGCCCAACGGGGTGGTGGCCGCTTTCATCGAGAATAACGCCGAGGTACGCAGCACGCCCGTGGACTTGGGCGGTAATCCGGAGAGCCTGGCGCGCGAGTGGGTGGCATCCCTGCCGCCGGTTCCACCCCCACCAGCGGCCGAAGAATTGGAATAGCCGGCCAGTGACGAGCGGGACTTAAAAGTCCCGCCGGCACGCTAAAGCGTCGCTAAAGCGTGCGCCACGGGTGGGCTAAAGATTTGCGTTGGGCTCCAGGCTGCGCCAGAGATACCAGGACGCCACCGTGCAGTAAGGATGCCAGCGCGCGCTCATGGCCTCGATTTCCGCCGGTTTGGGAAGCTCCGCAAGGCCGTAAGCTTTTCGAATCGCCGCCCTAATCCCCAGATCGCCGACGGGCAGCACATTGGTGCGGCGCAAGGCAAAAATCAGGAACATGTGCGCGGTCCAGACGCCCACGCCTTTCACCTTCGTGAGCCGCTCGATCACCTCGGCATCCGGCAGGTCGGAGAGCGCGGCGAAGTCGATGGCGCCAGCCCGCGTGTGCCGCGCCAGGTCGCGAATGTAGGCGGTCTTCTGCTTCGACAGCCCCAGTTTTCGCATCTTGTCGGGACGCAGCGCCAGGACGTTGGCGGGAGTCAGGACGCCTTCCGGAACGGCAGCCAGCAGGCGGGCGAAGATCACCTGCGCGACATGTCCGCTAAGTTGTTGGTTAACGATGGACTTGACCAGGGTTTCGAAGCCCGGATCGCGAAATTCGATACGGTAAGCGCCCACGCGCTGGATGATCCCGCTCAAAACGGGATCGGCGGCTTGCAGATGCAGGATGGCTTTGCGCATTATTGTAACAAGGCGGCTTTGAGCCGCGTCCGTCATTGTAACCCTATGGCCCTGACCCACGCCCCGATCAAACGGGCGATCGCATCCTTATTGTTTCTGCCGGCGCTCCTGCTGGTGCCGCGCTTGCTGCCGCAAGACAAGCCGGCCGAAAAACCCGCCGATGACGCGCCGCCTTCGATTACCGTGGACGTCTCGCTGGTCAATATTCTGGCCTCCGTGCACGATAAGCACGGCGGTTTGATCGGCAACCTGACGAAGGACGACTTCACGGTGCTGGAGGACGGCAAGCCGCAAACCATCAAATACTTCACGCGGGAAATCGACCTGCCGTTGACCATCGGCCTGCTGATCGACGTCAGCGCCAGCCAGAGGAACCTGCTGGATATCGAGAAGCGCGCCGCGCACCAGTTCTTTGCGCAAGTACTGCGCAAAAAGGACGAAGCCTTCCTGATCAGTTTTGGCGAGGATTCGGAGCTTCTGCAGGATTACACGAATTCCCCCAAACTGCTGCAGGCCGGGCTTTCGCAGTTGCAGGTGAACTCGGGCGTGGGCGGCTTCGGACCGGGTCCGGTGCCGACCATCAGCCAACCGCGCGGCACGGTGCTCTATGATGCGGTCTATCTGGCGGCGAACGAAAAACTGCGCGCCGAGGTGGGGCGCAAAGTCATCGTCCTGATCACCGACGGCATCGACGAGGGCAGCAAGCTGAAGATCGAGGAAGCCATCGAGGCCTCGCAGAAGTCGGACGTGGTGATCTATAGCATCGATTACGCCGATCCGAGCGCGTATGGTCCGTTCTCGTTCGGCAGCGTGAGCGATTTCGCCCTGCAAAGAATGTCCGGCGAGACGGGCGGCCGCGTTTTTAAGGTGGACCGCAGACATAGCCTGGACGACGCCTTCAAGGAACTGCAGGACGAAATGCGCAGCCAGTATTCGATCGCCTACACGTTGACCAACCCGGAGCAGGACGGCTCGTTCCGCAAACTGATAGTGAAGGTGGGCGATAAGAATCTGAAGGTGCAGGTGCGCAAAGGCTACTACGCCATCAGGCCCGAGAAGAGCTGAGCAGGTTCTCGCGCGCGGCAAAGTAGAGGCGCAGGGCTTCCTCGAGCGGCGGCATGGCGGCGATTCCCACGCTTTCCATGTGGGCATTCGAGAGCGCCGAAAACTTAGGACGATGCGCGGCGGTGCGGTATTCGCGCTCGCTGGTGGCGTGCAATTCCACCGGATGTTCCGGCTGCGCCACGGCGAAGATAGCCTGCGCGTAGTGAAACCAGGAGGTGGGCACGCCGCCTCCGACATGGAACACACCGGTATGGCCGCCTTCCACCAGGTCCACGGTGCGCGCGGCCAGCAACGGCGCGTAGGTGGGCGAAGCGACGTGATCTTCCACCACGCGGATCGGTTGCCCGGAGCGCGCCAGCCGCAGCATGACTTCCACGAAATTGCCGCGCGCGGTGCGCAGCCCGCCCGGCCCGAAGACGCCTGAGGTGCGCACGATCAGGGGCGCGTCGAGGTAAGCCTGGGCGTAAAGTTCGCCGGCCAACTTTGAAACGCCATAAGCGCCCAGGGGATGGGTGGGGTCGCTTTCCAGATAGGGACGGCCGGCGGTGCCGTCGAAGACATAATCGGTCGAAAAATGGACGAACTGGGCGTCGAGCTGGCGGCACGCCAGGGCCAGATTGCGCACCGCAAGCGCGTTCACCACGAAGGCCGCGTGAGGTTCGCTTTCCGCCACGTCCACCTGGTTGTAGGCCGCGGCGTTGAAGACCACCTGGGGATCCCAGGGGGTGAGCACGCTCTCCACCTGCTGGTTGTCGGTAATATCCAGATGACTGCGGTCCCATCCGACGGTCTGATAGCCGCGCTGGTTGAGTTCGCGGACCAGTTCTACGCCGAGTTGACCCGCGCTTCCGATTACCGCCGCTTTTCGCATCATAGAAAGTACGAGGATAGCATTAGGAGCGGGACCATCGAAAACTCACCGTGGGGCGGGCAATCACGCCCGCAGCCGGCTGGAGAGCCGGCTGCGGCCACGATTGGCCGCCCTCCAAGTGTGTTGGCAGAAAGCACCAAGAATGGCTGGCCGGGCTATAATGCTACCGGAGGCTCCGATGAAGGTGGCCCGAGTCGCCGGGATCGCGCTGGCACTGGTTTGTGCCGGGGCGGCCCGCAATAAAGACAGCAACAAGCCCGCGGAAATACGCGGGGAAAACGAATCGGTGGTGATTAACGCCACCGTTTACGCGAAGCCCGAAGCCGTGAAGGAACTGATCGGCTCGGACCTGGGCGGCCACTATATCGTGGTGGCCGTCGAAGTGACGCCGCGGTTCGGCAAGCAGGTGGCCATCGACCGCGACGATTTCGTATTGAAGACGGATAAAGACGGCGAAAGGACCGGGCCTTTCGCGCCCAGCCAGATCGCGGGCAAAGGCGCCATGGTGGTGCGTCAGACGGGCGGCTCGGGGGCTACCCCCATGCACGATAACGACGGGCCCATCTGGGGCGGTTATCCGGGGTCCATGGGGCAGCCGCGCCGGCTGGGCGGCGATGGCGTCGGCAGCGCCGGCGCGCCCGACGGCGCGGAGGCCAAGACGCGCACCGCATCCCACGAGAAGGAAGATCCCATGCTGGAGGTCCTGAAAGAGAAGGAACTGCCCCAAACGAAAACAGACAAGCCTGTTTCGGGGCTGCTGTATTTCCCCATGGAAAAGCAAAAGGTCAAAGACCTGGAACTGCGCTACAACGCGGCGGACGACAAGATCACGATGCACTTCCACGCGGAGAAATGATGCGCGCCGCGGAGGTCGACACACCCGCCCTGCTGGTGGATCTGGACGTGATGGAGCGCAATTTGCGGCGCGTGGCGGATTACGCCGGGAGCCACGGACTGCGGCTCCGTCCGCACACCAAGACGCACAAGTCGCCGCGCATCGGCCGGCGTCAACTGGACCTGGGCGCGGCGGGGCTCACCGTCGCGAAAGTGGGCGAGGCGGAAGTGATGCTGGACGCATCGCCGCCCGATTTGCTGGTGGCCTACCCGGTGATCGGGCCAGCCAAACTCGCGCGCCTGATGGCGGTCGCGCGGCGCGCGCGGGTAACGGTGTCGCTCGATAGCCTGGACGCCGCGCGGCAGCTTTCCGAGGCCGCGGGGGCCAACTCGGTGAACGTCGGCGTGTTGGCCGAAACCGATGTGGGACTAGGCCGCGTGGGCGTTTCGCCGGGCCGCGACCTGCTGGACCTGGCGCGCGGGATGGAACGTCTGCCGGGCCTGACCTTCGAAGGCATCGCGTTCTACCCGGGCCACATCAAGGACAACGGCGCGCAAGGAAAGGAAGGCCTGGCCGCACTGGGCGCGCTTATTCAGTCGATACTCGCCGATTTCCGGCGCGAGGGGATGGAGGTGCGCATCGTCAGCGGGGGTTCCACGCCCTCGCTATTCCACTCGCACGAATTGCCCGGCTTGAACGAGATCCGCCCCGGCACCTACGTGTACAACGACTGGAACACGGTCGCGAGCGCCGCCTGCACGCGCGATGAATGCGCCGCCGCGATGCAAGTGACGGTAGTCTCGACGGCGCGGCCCGGACAGATCATAGTGGACGGCGGCTCCAAGACTTTTTCATCGGATCGCCTGACCGGCTCCGGCGCCGAATCCACTTTCGGACATGTGGTGGAAGCGCCCGCCGCGGCCTTCCATAAGATGAACGAAGAGCACGGCTATGTGGACGTGCGCGCGTGCGATCGCACGTTTGAGATCGGGGAACGCCTGCACATTATTCCAAACCACATTTGCGTGGCAGTGAACCTGCACGAGCGGGTCTACGGAATCCGTAACGGAGAAGTGGAAGAAGTGTGGGAGGTGGCCGGGAGAGGCAAGCTGCAATAGCGCCCGCCTGTCCCGCGCCCGTTTACTTTACTGCGCTGACCGTGAGATTGTCGCCGTCGGCCTCGGCCACCAACGTAACTTTTTCGCCGGCATGTTCCACGACCTTGTCCTGATTGGCGATCGTGTATACCTTACCCTCCGGCGTCACGAGAACCGCTTTATCGCCGCGCTTGATGCAGCCCTTCGCGCATCCGGCATGACCGTCGGCGGCGACTTTCGTCCCTTGTTTTGCGGCGCAGCCGGCGTCGGATATATACCCGGTAAACTCGGCCGCCATAGCGGTCATGGCCAGCGCGGACGCAAATGTGATACCCACTACAAACTTACGCATAAACCCTCCTTGGGATGGTGCCAGTCACTTCGACTATACTCCACCCGCCGGAGCGCGGGCAAGTTCGCCGGCCGTGCTTGATGTAAATTCCCGCCGCGCGGCGGTTGGAATACATTGGCCGACCGATTGCTTTTAAGTAAACCCGAGGTTTGGCATGCGGGCAGCTCTAGGATTGGCACTCTTAGCGGCAAGCGCTCCCGGGTTGGCGCGCGCAACAGAACTGCAACCCGCCACCGTGCGTGCATGGGACGACTACATTCGATCCGCGGACTCAGGCATGCAAGCCCGCCGGGATGGCCGGAAGGCGTTCCTTTGGGCCGACGAGGTCTCGGGCCGGGCGGCACGGCTGAGGCAGGGCGAGGTACTGGTGGCGCCGGTTTCCGGGCATGGAACAAAGAACGCTCCGAACGGGCTGATTCACGATTGGATCGGGGCGGTGTTCATTCCGCATGCCACCGTCGAGGAGATGCTCGCGGTGGTCCACGATTACGGGCGGTATAAGCAATTCTACAAGCCCGTGGTGGCCGATTCAAAGGCGCTCGATTGCAGAGCGAACGACGAGAGATTTTCCATGATCATGCAGCACCACGCGCTGCTGGTTAGCGCGGCCATCCAGGGACAGTACGAATCCCGCGATTTTGCGTTGGACGACCAGCGCGGCTACAGTATCACGGCTGCCACGCGCATCCAGGAGATTGAGGACTACGGGCGCAGCGATGCGCGCTTGCTGCCGCCGGGCCAGGGGAGCGGCTTCCTGTGGCGGCTGCACTCGATCGTCAGGTACGCAGAACGGGACGGGGGACTATACCTGGAAGTGGAAGCCATCGCGCTGACGCGAGACATTCCGTTTTCGCTCCGTTGGCTGGTCAGTCCAGTGGTGAATCGTCTCTCGGTCGATTCGCTGATGACGTCACTCCGGCAGACGCGCGAGGCGGTCAACTCAGAGAGCGGCGCCCGCTTGAGCGCGCGGCGCCAGGCCGCGGCGCGCTTGCCCTAGCTTAGCTCGTGTTAGCTCCTTGTTCGCGCAGGCGGCGCGCGCGGGACTGAATTGCCCGCCCTCCAAAAACTAAACTAACCCACTCCCAAAGTGTCTACGAGCCAATCGGCACGCTGCCGCTTGGCTGATGTTGCGCATTGGAGTTACGGTTAATACGATGCGAAATATCCTTATTCCTCTTTGCTACCTGTCTCTGGGGGGCTTCCTACTATCCGGTCCGGCTTCAGGATCCCAAAGCCGTGTACGTTGCGCCCTCCGATGGCATCGCGGATGCCACCGCTGCGATTCAGCAGGCCATCGACAAAGTTCAGGAGACCACCCGGCAGGGCATCGTTTTCGTCCCGGCGGGCCGCTACCGGTTGACGCAGACGATCTACATCTGGCCCGGAATCCGCGTGATCGGGTATGGCGCCACGCGGCCCGTTTTCGTTCTGGGCGAGAACACGCCGGGCTACCAGGACCCGGACAAAGAGCGGCTCATGATTTTCTTTGCCGGCAGGCGCCCCGCCACGAACGCACCCCCGCCGGATGCCAACCCGGGAACGTTCTACTCGGCCCTGAGCAACATCGACCTGGAGATCCAGGATGGCAATGTTGGCGCAGTTGGAGTGCGAGCCCACTATGCGCAGCACTGTTTCCTGGCCCACATGGACATGCGCATCGGGTCCGGCCTGGCCGGTATCCACGAGGGCGGCAATGTGCTCGAAGACGTGAGTTTCCACGGCGGCAGATACGGCATCTGGACCGGCACGCCTTCGCCTGGCTGGCAATTCACACTGGTGGATACCGCCTTCGAAGGCCAGCGCGAAGCCGCGATCCGGGAGGGCGCGGCGGGCCTCACGCTGATCCGGCCGCACTTCACGAATGTTCCCACGGCCATCGCCATCGATCCCGGCTCCCCCGACGAACTCTGGGTGAAAGACGCGCGCATGCAAGACATTTCGGGTCCGGCCGTGATCGTCAGCCTGGAGAAGAATCCGCGCACCGAGATCAACATGGAAAACGTGGTGTGCCAGCGGGTGCCGCTGTTCGCGCTACTGCGTGAGAGCAGCCGCAAAGTAGCCGGTCCTGAGAGCCTCTATGAGGTGAAGGTCTATTCCCACGGCCTGAATTATTCCGATATCGGCGCCACACCGCAGACGCGGGACCTGTTTGAAACCGTGCCCCTGGCGGCTCTGCCGGAACCCGTGAAATCCGACCTTCCCAGCCTCCCTCCCGCCGGCACCTGGGTGAATATTCAGGAGCTGGGCGCCAAGGGCGATGGCGCCACGGACGATACCGCGGTGTTTCGGAAGGCTATTGCGACAAATCGGGCGATCTACCTGCCTTCGGGCAAGTACGTAGTCACGGATACGATCGCGCTCAAGCCTGACACCGTGTTGATCGGACTGCATCCGGGCGCCACCCAAATCGACCTGCTCGACGGTACGCCCGCATTTCAAGGCGTCGGCAGCCCCAAACCCTTGATCGAAGCGCCCAAAGGCGGCGCCAACATCATGATCGGCATCGGATTGTACACCAACGGCATCAATCCGCGGGCGGTGGCCGCAAAGTGGATGGCCGGCAAGGATTCCATGATGAACGACGTCCGGTTCCTGGGGGGACACGGCACCAACAAGCTGGACGGCAGCCGCGAGAATCCCTACAACAATACGCACACCGCCGATCCGGACTTGAATCGCCGTTGGGACGGGCAGTATCCCAGCCTGTGGGTGACCGATGGCGGCGGCGGAACCTTTTTCGATATCTGGACGCCCAGCACGTTTGCGCAAGCGGGCATGCTGGTCTCAAACACCGCGACCGAGGGCCGCGTCTACCAGATGTCCAGCGAGCACCACGTGCGCCACGAGGTGCAGTTGCGGCACGTCTCCAACTGGCAGATTTACGCTTTGCAGACGGAGGAGGAGCGCGGCGAAGGCGGCTTCGCGCTGCCGCTCGAAATCGCCGGCTCCAACAATATCACGCTGGCGAATTTTCATATTTACCGGGTGATTTCCACCTATCAGCCATTCCCCTGGGCCATCGAGATTTCGAACTCCAGCAATATCCGGTTCCGGAACGTGCACTGCTATAGCAATAGCAAGGTCGCATTCGATGCCGCGGTTTACGACCGGACGCACCAGGTCGAAATCCGGCAGCGCGAGTTCGCCTGGCTCACGATTTCAGGCCAGGCCCCGGCGGTCCGCGCCAGACCGCTTTCGCCGGTGCTGGCCGCGGGCGCAAAAGTGGAAAAGCTGGCAGGCGGATTTTACAATATCTCGGGCGGCGCGGCCGACCCGGCCCGCGATTTCTATTTCGTTGACGCGCACTGGCAGCGCATCTACCGATGGTCGGCCGCCACGCGCCAGCTTTCGACGGTCAGCGACAGTCCGCTCGACCCGGTGAACCTGGCTTTCGATCGAGCGGGCAATCTGATGGTGGCCTCATACAGCGGCAAAGGCATCGTCTACGCCTTTAAGCCGGGGCCGGCAGGTGACCAGATCGCGATCCTGAAACCGGAGCCTTCCGTGCCGCGGCCCGGGATGACGCCGGTGCTGGCAGTTGGGGACTGGCGCTTGCAAGTGAATCCCGAGACGGGAAATCCGGCCGCAAGACCCTATCAATACCTTTCTCCGGATGGGACTACCTTCCTTTCGGCGGGCCAGGATTTCGTCAACGGCGCGGCGAGTTGGGGGGTGAAGAGCTCCGACCTGCTGCGCAGCTTCGGGTGGTCGCCCGCGGCGCCCGGGAAGCCGTTCTATCTGACCAGCGAGGCGGAAGTGCGGACCTGGTCGGCCACGGTGGCCCCCGACGGCAATCTCTCGAACTTGAAAATCTTCACCGAGCAGGGCGGCGAGGGCGTCACGGCGGACGAGCAGGGCAATGTGTACATCGCCGCCGGCCAGATCTACGTATACGACAAGGCGGCCCGGTTGATCGACACCATCGAAATTCCGGAACGTCCTTTGCAGGTAGTGTTCGGCGGCAAGGACCGGCGCACTCTCTTCATCCCCGCGCGCACGTCGCTTTACGCGGTGCGCACCAAAAACCGGGGTCAGTAGAACGAAACGGCTTCACCAACGCGCGTGCACGCCGGCCCGGATTCGTGCATCGTAGATGGCGCCTACCGCACGCATGGTTTCGGCGTTTAGCGGAGGCAGATCGGACGCCGCGCAGTTTTCGGCCACCTGCGCGGGCCGCTTGCCGCCGGGGATCGCACAGGTGACCGCATCGAACGCCAGAATCCAGCGCAACGCGAACTGCGCCATGCTAATGCCATTCGCCAGCGGACGCAGCTCCTCGACGGCGGCCAGAGCCGTATCGTAATCGACGCCGGAGAAGGTCTCGCCCACATCGAACGACTCGCCATGCCGGTTGAAATTGCGGTGGTCGTCGACGGGAAATTGGGAATCCGGACGCAGCTTGCCGGTGAGCATGCCGCTGGCCAGCGGTACGCGCGCCAGGATGCCCACCTGGCGCCGGCGCGCCTGCTCGAAAAACAACTCCGCCGGCCGCTGGCGGAAACAGTTGAAGATGATCTGGACGGTCTCGACGCCGGGATACTCGATGGCTTTGAGCGCCTCTTCCACGCGTTCCACGCTGACGCCGTAATGGCGGATTTTGCCCGCCTCGACGAGGCGATCCAGCGCGCCGAAGACTTCCGGCCGGTAGTAGACGTCCGCCGGCGGGCAGTGCAGTTGGACCAGATCCAGGGAATCGGTGGCCAGATTGCGCAGGCTATCTTCGACGAAGGCCGTCAGGTTCCGCGCATTGTAGCCATCCGCGGTGTGCGGCGACAGCCGGCGTCCCGCCTTGGTCGCGACCACGATCGGCTCGCGGCGCTCGCGCCGGAGTTGCGCGATCAGGCGTTCGCTGCGCCCCATTCCGTATACATCGGCCGTGTCGATGAAGTTCACGCCGGAATCGATGGCCTGATGCAGGGCGGCCATGGATTCGGCGTCGCTCACGCCGCCCCAGGACCCGCCAATAGCCCAGGCCCCAAAACTGATCTCGGAAACATTCCAGCCGGTACGGCCCAGCGCGCGATAATGCATGATCCCAAGATACCCCGGGGACGTGGCACAGCGTCCCGCCTGGACATATACTCGACCTGTACGCTATGCCAGACCAAGATGTGAAACTCGCGCCCGGGCGGCGGCAGATCGCCCGGGTGGCCGCGCTCGGTGGAGCGTGGCTGGCCTCCCGGCCCGCATTCGGAGCCGCACCGCAGGCCGCTCCGGGCACTTTTTTGAACGCCCGTGAACTCGGCGCCAAAGGAGATGGAAAGAACGACGACACCAAAGCGGTGCAGCACGCCATCGACGCCGCGGCGGAGCGGGGCGGCGCCGTCTTCCTGCCGCCGGGCGTGTATCTTTGCGCCGAACTGCAGATGCGCCCGCACGTGTCGCTGACCGGCATTCCGGCCTGGGATTACGAACACGGATTCGGTTCCGTGATCCGGCTGGCGGACGAGCATGCCGCCGGGCTCCTCAATATCACCGGCGCGTTTGGTGTGACCCTCGACGGATTGTCTCTGGACGGCGCCAGGCTCGGCAAGGGAGTTCACGGCGTGTGGCTCAACAAGCCGGACTACGGCAAGCAGGAGGATACCTTCCGCATCGAACGCTGTCAGATCGCCAATTTCAGCGGCGATGGCGTGCGGCTCACGCGCGCCTGGTGTTTCTCCATCCGCCATTCGATGATCGCCTACAACGGGGGCGACGGCATCTCCCTCCGCGGCTGGGACGGTTTCTTCCTGGACAACTGGCTTTCGGGAAACCATGGCGCCGGCTTTGCCGCGCGCGAAGAGAACGCCTCGTGTACGTTTACCGGGAATCGCATCGAATGGAACCGCGAGGGCATCCTGATCGTAGGCGGCAACGGCTACAACATTACCGGAAACTTCCTGGATCGGGCGGGCACCTGCGGCCTGGCGGTGCTGGGCGGCGAGCAGATCAGCATCACCGGTAACTTCATCAAGCGCAGCGGTAAGATTGCGAAACCCGCCACTTACGATTCGTCCCAAGTCCGGCTGGAGCGCGCGCGTGGAGTCACCTTTTGCGGCAACAACCTTCAGGTCGGGCGGGATGACAGCGGCGCGGGGATCTGGTCGCCCTCCTACGGCATCGTTTACAAAGAACTGCAACACTGCGTGATCGCCAACAACGTGCTGCACGATGGCGCGCTCGAGCAACTGCTGGTGGATCTCGGAGGGCACGGCGAGGGCGCGGTGATCAAAGATAACCCCGGGTGTCTTTCGCCGCACGCCATCCACTCGTGATATGGAGGAGCCGGTGATGTCGGTACGCAAGCCGTGGAACATCTGCAAAGGAGGCCTGGCGGTCCTATTCTTCGGGCTGGCGGGCGGGGTGGGCGCGCAGAACATCGTGGTGGATGCCGCGCCTTCCCATGCGGTGAATGCGTTCAGCCCGTTCCGCGCGCTGGGCGGAGCGATCGACCGTCTGCGCGGCGGAAACACCCAAGAAGAAAACGAGCAGCATACCGAGCGGGTGCTCACCGGCACGGCCCTGAAAGAACTTCTGGGCGCCGGCTGGCAAACCGTGACCTATCGCCAGAATACGGAATTGATGATCGAAGCGTGGCACTGGAACCCGCACGGCACCTGGAGCAATGCGGCCCGGAAAGAGGGGTATTTTACGGGCAGCGCGGAGCCCACAGGCGAGAAAATCCTGCACTCCTGGGCCTACCCGCTGCCGCATCGCGGCGCCACCCTGGGCGACGGCAACGGCTGGTCCAGGCTGACTGACGGCGATCTGAAATCCTACTGGAAGAGCAATCCTTACCTGACCAAAGCCTACACTGGCGAGCCCGATTCCCTGCATCCGCAATGGGTGATGATCGACTTGGGCGCCAAGGTGGACGTGAACGCCATCCGGATAGCCTGGGCCAATCCCTACGCCCGGCGCTATGACGTGCAGTTTTGGACCGGCGAGATGGAGCCATTCTACGACGGAATCAACAAAGGTACGTGGCAGACTTTTCCCATGGGCACCGTCAGGGACGGCAAAGGGGGAACGCCTAACCTGAAGTTGATGAGTTGGACGATTCCGGTGCGCTACCTGCGCATCTGGATGACGGAATCGTCGAACACATGCGATACGCACGGCAGCGAGGACCCGCGCAACTGCGTGGGATACGCCATCAATGAACTGTATATCGGAACCTTGCGGGGGGACGGCCCGTTCACCGATATCGTGAAGCACCAGCCGAGCCGCGACCAGACCATCACCTGGCCTTCTTCAGTGGACCCCTGGCACGCGGCCTCGGATCTCGACTACGGAAGAGGCGACCAGATCGGATTCGATTTCTTCTTCCATTGCGGGGTCACCCGCGGCCTTCCGGCCATGATTCCGATTGCCATCCTGTACAACACCCCGGAGGACGCGGCCAATGAAATCGCCTACCTCTACAAGCGGAAGTATCCCATCTCATGGATCGAGATGGGCGAGGAACCCGATGGGCAGCGGGTGCTTCCGGAAGACTATGCCACACTGTACGTGCAGTTCGCGAAGGCCATCCATAAACTGACGCCCGGCGCGCCCTTGGGCGGTCCGGCTTTCGAAGGCACGCCCGCCGACGTGGATTCCTGGGCGGATTCGCAGGGAAGAGTGTCGTTTTTGGGCCGCTTCGTGGACTATCTGAAGTCGCATGGCCATCTCGGGGATTTCACGTTCTTTTCGTTCGAGCATTACCCCTGCATGGGCACGCATCTGTGCGGCGAGTGGAGTTCGCTCTACTATGAGCCGGCCTGGGTGAACCACGTGATCCAGGCATGGAAAGACAACGGTCTGCCGCGGAACGTGCCGTTTTTCATGACCGAAGGCAACGATCTAGGCGAGGGCGCACCGGGCACCGTCAAGAGCGCTTTGTGGCTGGCCGATTATGTCGGCTCGGTGATGACCGCGGGCGCCGGCGGCACTTACTACTTCCATTACATTCCAACCACGGGCAGGGGAGGAGGCGAAGGCGGCTTCCTGCCCATAGACGAGAAGGGCCGCGCGAAAACCTATTCTCCGCAGTATCTGGCGACGCAGGTGATTACCAGGGAATGGGTGCAGCCTGTAGATGCAATCCACCGGCTCTACAAGGTTGCGAGCGACGTGAAAGACAAAGACGGGAACACGCTGGTGACGGCTTACGCCGTGGAACGGCCGGACGGGCAGTGGTCATGCATGTTGGTGAACAAAGACCAGGATAACGATCATTCGGTAAGAGTCGTCTTTGCCGGTGCAGCGAACGGGCAGGATCGCTTTTTCACAGGGAGTGTGGACCGGGTGGTTTTCGGGGCGGCCGAATACCGGTGGCATCCGGATCCGGTTTCCGCCGATACTCCCCCCGCCAATTCCGCCGGGAGTGGCCGCCGCCAGAGAGTGCCGGGGCACGCGGACCCGGATGGTCCGGCGTCAAAAACCGTTGTGGATGCCGCCGGCCCCGGAACCCTCTTCGAGCTTCCGAGGGCGTCCATCATCGTACTGCGAGGCCGGCTTGCGCCCGAATAAGAGTACAGCTCTTGTGGGGCGGTTTTCCAAAAACCGCTTGCTGACGCGCGCGGCTCAGAAGTGTTGCCCTGTATTTGCCGCGGCTTACCGAGCCGCAGCTTACCGAGCCGCGACCGTAAGGGAGCGGTCCCGACAGGCCTTTCTCCGCAGCCTGCTATGCCGCCTGAAAGGCGGCTGCGGCCACGATTGGCCGCCCCACAGTGACAATTAAGCTTTCGCCTTCTTGGGCGGTACGATCGCGTCTTTGGCGGCTTTGGCGATGCGGAACTTCACCACCTTCTTGGCGGCGATTTTGATGGCTTCGCCGGTGGCGGGATTGCGTCCCATGCGCGCCTTGCGATCCACCCGCACCAGCCGGCCGATACCGGGCAACACGAACATGCCGTTCTTTTTGACCTCTTTGATGGCCGTGTCGGACAGGGCGGCGAGCAAGCCCTGAGCGACTTTCTTGGTCACCTCGCACTGATCTGCCAGTGCCTGGACGATTTCCGATTGCGTCATTTTTCTCCTTTTCGGCCCATGCCGACGAACATTATGGTACCGCAAAACCAAAACATTTCAAAGGGTAAATGTTCCAGTGCGGTGCCCGCGCAACGCTTTTAACGCCGGCGGTTCAGGCGCAGGAAGATGTTCAGAATCGCCACGAACACGTTGAAAAGGCCGGCGAACAGCATCAGGGCACCGGGGATGGGGCTGTCGGCCTCCGGGTTATGCAGCACCGAGCTGGTGGCGTATACCAGGATGCACACGCCGAAGATACCGATCCCCGCCGCGATCAGCATGCCCAGCAATCCGATGTGCAGAAACGCGTTCAGCACCATGGCCGCAGCGATGCTGACAAAGATCCCCAGCATGAGCCCGCGAGGCGCCGAAAACGTGCGATTCGAGGACATCACAAACAGCGTCACCGCGCCAAAGACGATCAAGGTCATGAGGATCGTGATCTGGATGGTCCCGGGCGCGTACAAGCTGGCGATGCGCAGGATGGGCGCCAGCACCAATCCCGAGACGAACCCGTCGGCCAGCAGCGCCGTGACCCCCAGCACCGGATTGTGGCGGGCGGCGATCGCCACGCGCGGGATCAGGTTCAGCAGCAACATCGCCAGAATCCAACCCATCCAGCCTGTGAATAAGTTGGCCAGGGCGTCGGATTGCGCGCCGAGATATCCGCCGCAGAAGGCTCCGGCCACACTCAGGCCCAGCAGCATGTACGTTTTCTTGATGGTCTCGGCGCGGGCCGCGGTCATGGGCGTGGCCGCGAATAGATTGTCGGTGACAGTCATGTAACGAAGATACTTTCCACAGACCAGCCTGTCAAGCCTCGGCAACCTTTGGCCGCGCAGGCCGGTTCGTTGTGGAAATCCGGATGGCCGCCGGATCGGGCGGTATACTGCCGCAAGGCGGACGGCAATATGCTGGGGAACGAGAGTATCCTGGCGGTGGACTACAGGATTGAGGGCGGCGCGCTTTACCGCTACCACGCCAACACCGTGGAGCGTATCGTTCCCTGGGGGCCGGAAGCGGACGCGCGCCGCATGACCAAGGGTGTGTGGCAGACTTTCGTTCCGGAAATAGACGTCTCGGGCCTCGAAGAAAACGCCAGGCATCCCGGCACTACGCGCTGGCCCGGCTGGCGGCGGCGGATCGCGGCCTGCCGGTTTCTGGTCGAGAGCTGGCCGGAAGAGGTGCGCGACGGCGTGCGCGGCTTTCCTTCCGCGCATTGGCAATTGCTTCAACTGGTGAATGAGGGCGGCGCGCAGGCCCTGGAGTTATTGCGCTCGAATCCGGCGCTGGGCTATCTCGCCGCCATGTCCGGCGCGGCCGGGAAGATTGGCTTGCGCCGCCGGGAGTTGGCCGCGCTCTTCGGCTTTCCCGGGACCGAACACGCCGTGCGTTTGCTGGGTAAGGTATCCACGGCCTGGATCTCCTGCGAATTCCTGGCGCAATTGCGTACGGCGATGACAGACGAACGCGACACTGACGCGCTTCTTACGCATCTGGCGCACATCAATCCGATCGCGCTCGAAGTGGCGCGGGATCCCGAACTACGCGCCGCGGTTGCGCCGGATTGCATCGCCCGCCTGGGCCGCACCCCAGCTTCGTCCGCGCAAACCGATCTCATCGCGCGTATGCGCGGTTTGCTCGACAGCGCACCGCGGTTACACTTCCGGACGCTCGCCGATCTGGATCGTCCCGCGCTTGCGCCAACCACTCGGGCCGCTCCCAGGCATCCCAGGAATCCCCGGCGCAACGAGACGTTCGCGTTTCCCGCGCCCTCTCCGCGCCGCTCCGCAACTCCGGCGATTCCCCCGCCGCCCCCGCCACGCGCGCGCGACGACCTCGACCTGCCGGCGTGCGCGGCACCGATGCAAGTGGCCATCGCCGCCATACGGCAGAGCCGCCGCACGAGATTTGAGTTTCCGCCGCCGCCGCTGCCCGATCTGGCGGCCCTGGGAGTCCGGATCGTGGCGATCCGCAGCCAGCCGGACCTGATCGCCGAGAGCGACGCGATGCGCCACTGCGCGGGGCGCGACCGATCCTATGCGCGCCGCGTCGCAGACGGCACCTTGTACTTCTATCGCATGCTGGAACCCGAAAGGCTGACCCTTGCGATTCGTCCGGCGCGGCAAGGGTGGACCGTGGAAGAGATACGCGGCTTATGCAACCGCCTGCCGCGCGATTCGTCGTGCCGTCTGGTCTCGAATTGGCTACGAAGTCCCTACTAACTTTAGTGGGCTCAATCCCCCGGATCTCTGGGTGAAAAGCCTCAGTTTGTGACCCATACACCTCCGTCGCGGTGGGTTTGCGGGATTCTACGTCATTTGGCTGGAAGATGCCGTAGCATTTATGGGCAGGCTTGCCAGATCCCGGGCAACACCGCAAACCCATGCCAATACAGGGTTGCGACTGTGGACGCCACCCATCGGCCGCACCCGCCCTGTCGATAACCGGAGTTTTTTCACGGAATCTCGCTTATGGCCTCTGAAGTGCACCGCCTGTGCTCTATCATCCTTTTTGGCGCTCCGGGGGCCGCGGTTAAGACAGCCTTGGAGAGGGATCTATGGGTCTGGGTTCAGTAAAGGTCGGGACGAAGCCTTGCGCGATTCGGGCGATGGGCTATCGGTCCGCCCCGCAGGCAGTTCTTCAGCCCCGCGCCAGCCGTACCGCCAGCACCATCGCCATCGCCATGCAAGGAGTTATTTCTTTACTCGTAGTGCTGGGTGCCGCCAATTCCTCTCTGGCAAAAACGCACCCGGTTCCACTAGAGCCCAACACCGATGCCGCCAAGTGCATCACCTGCCACGAAGACAAGACCAAGGGAAAGTCGGTCCACTCAGCCATCGCCACGGGTTGTTTAAGCTGCCACGAACTCCGCGTGAGTAAAGATGTTACGCGCATCAAGCTGACCGCCGTTACCCCCGTGAAGTTGTGCCTCCAATGCCATGCCGGGATGGACGCCAGCCAGATTAAAGGCCGCGTCCACAGCCCGGCGGTCCGGGATTGCCTGAAGTGCCACGATCCGCACGCCTCCGATTTCAAGAATCAACTGCTGAAGGCCACCGACGGCGCCACCAAAGATACCAACCTATGCCTGCAGTGTCACAACCAGGGCTTGAACGTTCCGGCCGCCGGCAGCCGCCACGCCGCGCTCGATATGGGCTGCGAAACCTGCCATGTCACCCACAAGACCGGCCCTTCCGCCGATGCCGAATTCCGCTATCACCTGACCAAGCCCAGCCCCGCGCTGTGCGCCGACTGCCACGATTCAAAGGACGCGCAGATGGTGAAGGCCCACCAGGGCCAGCCCATCGAGAAATCGGATTGCCTGAGCTGCCACGATCCGCATCAATCCGCCGTTCCCAAGCTGATGCGCGAGTTCCAGCACAGCCCGTTTGAATCGAAGTCTTGCGATACATGCCATCAGCCGGCGAAAGACGGCAAGGTGGTGCTCACCTCTCCCAGCGTGAAGGAATTGTGCCTGACCTGTCACGACGACGTGGCGAAGAAGATCCAAAGCGCGAAAGTGCAGCATCCCGGCGCGCAAGGCGATTGCACGGATTGCCACAGCCCGCACGCCGGTAAGACCCCGGGTTTCATTCGACCCGATCCGGTGACCGCTTGCCTGACGTGCCACAGCGATCAGGCCGAGTTGCAGAAGAAGGGTCATCTGCACCAGCCCGCCTACGAGCAGGGTTGCGCGACCTGCCACGAGCCGCATGGCGGAGACTTCCCGAAACTGCTGCGCACCAAGAGCGAGAACCAGTTGTGCCTGGAGTGCCACGGTCCGGACGCGGCGCCCGCCAAGCTCGAAAAAGAGCACCTGGTGGCGATCTTCGACGGCAAAGTGAAACTGCCGGAGAACTACTTCGCCAAAGTGCCGGTGCTGCCCATCAAGTACGGGTTAGGCCACCCCACCACGCGGCATCCGGTGCAGGACGTGGTGGACCCGGCCACTTCCAAAGTGGTGACGGCCATAAGCTGCGCGAGTTGCCATCAGCCGCACGCGTCCGCCAAGGGCGGCCTGCTGGTTAAAGACCAGGCGAACAACATGGACTTCTGTAAGACCTGCCATACCAACGGTCTGAATTTGAAGAGCGTAAAGGGGGGCAGCTAGGATGAGGCGGATTATCGCGACACTCACTCTTTTGGCCGCGCTGCCATTGGCCGCGGCAGATAAGAAAGCGAAGAATTCGGACCCCGATTCGGGCGCTCCGAAGCGAATCAATATCGATACCAGCAACCTGGTGTGGCCGCAGCCACCGGAGATCGCGCGTATTCGTTATCTGGCCATGTACACCGGCGAGAAGTTCGACCCGGCCATTCTGGAAAAGCCCAAGCATCAGAAGAAAAACTGGAAAGACGTGCTGGCCGGAGCCCAATCGCAAGCCGAGCAAAACGTCAAGATCCCGTTTCAGTTTCTCCGGGTTTACGGCGTGGCGGGGGATTCCAAGGGAAATATCTATGCCGCCGATCAGGCCGTAGGTGCCATCTTCGTCATCGATCCCGCAACCAAGGAAGCTACATTGATCCGCAACGGCAAAGAAGCGCACTTTGGCCTGATCAACGGCTTGGCGATGGACGATAACGACCGCCTGTTCGTATCGGATTCAAAACTGCGGCACGTGGTAGTGTTCAATGCCCAGCATCAGCAGGAAGCCATCGTTGGAACGGGCGTTCTGACCGATCCGGGCGGTGTGGCGATCGATAAGGAGAACCGCTTTCTGTACGTCGTGGACACCGAGAAGGACCAGGTGGTGGTGTTTGACGCGGACAATTACAAAGTGCTGCGCACGATCGGCACCACCGGCAAGAAACATACGCTGACCGATCCGGGCAACTTCTCGATGCCCACCAATGTCGCGGTGGATAGCGATGGCAATCTTTATGTGACCGACACGCTGAATAACCGCGTGGAAAGCTTCGATGCCGAAGGGAATTTTATCAGCGAGTTTGGCAAGGCCGGCGACGGACCGGGCCGGTTTGCCCGTCCCAAGGGCATCGCGGTGGATTGCGATGGGCACATCTGGGTGGTTGACGAGGTCCAGAGCCGCGTGCAGGTTTTCGATCGCGAAGGGCGGCTGCTGATCTATTTCGGCGAGCAGGGGCCGTATCCGGGACAATTCCAGGCGGCCTACGGCATCGCCATCGACCCCAAGAATCGAGTGATCGTTTCCGAGCAGTTTCCCGGCCGGGTGCAGGCGTTTCAGTATGTGACTGACGCCGAGGCGGAAGAAGCCCGCAAGAAGCAGGCTGTGCCGGGAGCGGCGCCGGTGAAGCCGGCTAAAAAAGATATCGCGCCTGTTAACGCGCAAAGTTCGGCGGCGCATGCGCCGCGATAAACATTTGGCTCCATGCGGAGCCAAAACGGATGACGGGGCTCGAGCCCACGTCCGCAGCAGTAACACATCAGGCTTAGGAGGCCTTTTATGAATAGAGTAGCCCTATTGGTGCTCATCGTCGCACTCGTGTCGATGACTGCCATGGCTCAAACTGACGTCCTTGGAGCGCATAATGTCTACGGTCGTGGCTGCGTTGCCTGCCATGCTCCGCACAGTGGCGCCAACGGTGGAAACGGGATAGGAAACACCACCGATCCGGGCACTGGTAATCTCGCTCTCTGGGGTCAGAATCTCATCGCCCCTGTACGGCCAGACCATCGCTTTCGGCGATACGGGTACGTATAGCGTCACTCTTCCCGAGCACCATCACCGGTTTCAACGGCGCACACGATCCCAACTTCGTAATCATCGCGTGCCTGAGCTGCCACGATGGCAATCTGGCGAAAGTCGGCATGATGACCGGTTCGACGGTCGAAACGCTGCCGATCGTCGGCGGGCATGCTCCCACGTTGCTTGGAAGCGATCACTCCACCGTCGGCAATTACAACAACGACCACCCGGTTGGACCGCAGCGCCGCTTTCAGTTGCACCGGCTCAGTACAATTGGGATTGCACCATCACGTCAAATGGTACAGTCCAAATGACCGGACCCGCCAGCAGTGTTTTCGCCGGCACCAACTACGGCTTTACGGTTTCCCTGGCAGTGGTCAACAATATCCCGTTCGTCACTTGCACGACCTGCCACGATCAGCACAGCGAGACTATCTGGTCGGGTACCATTGGCGGCGCGAAGGCGAACTGGAACACTTCGTTCTTCGTCCGTGGACCCTACACTCCAACCAGCGGCACCGGCACCGTGAGCAACGCGGCCGCGCAATTCTGCCGCAATTGCCATGGCGGCGAGTCCAACGAAATGCACGGTCTTCTCAACGTTCCGACGACCGGCATCAGCCATCTGTAGAAAGTCGAGACGCGCAAGGGGGGACCTCCCCCCTGCGCTCTTCGAGTCCATTATGAAAATCCCCTTTCTTGTGTACGCGATTTTGATTTCGGCGCTCTCGGCGCAGGCCGGCGCACCCACCGTATCTTCCGTGGCGCCGCCGGCGGGCAGGCCCGTCGCGCGGGTCAACGGAGCGGTACTGACGGACCGGGACCTTCGCCGGGAAATGCTCAGCATCTTTCCGTATGCGGCGCAACATGGCGGCGACTTTCCCAAGGCGATGGAACCGAGGATCCGCCAAGGCGCCTTGCAGATGATCGAGTTTGAAGAGCTTGTGTACCAGGAAGCCCTACGGCGCAAGATGACCGTGCCGCCCGCGCAAATGGAAAAGGCTTGGGCGCAATTCCGGAAGGAATTTCCGACACAGGAGGCCTACCGCCAGTTTTTGAAGGTGGAAGTGAACGGCTCCGAACAAGTGGCGCGGACCCGGATCGAGCGCTCGCTGCTGATCGAGCAAATGATCAAGCTGGAGATCGCCGATAAAGCGGCTGTTTCCGCCGCCGAAGCCAAGGCATATTACGACAAGAATCCCGCCGCCTTCCTCGTTCCGGAGTCTTTCGCGGTGCAGACGATTTCGATGGTGCCGCCCCGCAATCCGGCGCCGGCGCTGATGGAGGAGGCTCGCAAACGCGCCGCCAACGCGCTGAAACAAGCGCAAGCCACCAAGACTTACGAACAGTTTGGACTGCTGGCGGAAAAGATTTCCGAAGACGACTATCGCGTCGTGTTAGGCGATCACAAAGCCGTGGATCGCGCCAAACTCCCGCCGCTCGTTCTGCAGGCCGTGCAGAACATGAAACCCGGCGAGATCAGCGGCGTGATCCAGGTGGATCAGACCTACACCATCGTCCGCCTGAACGCGCACATTGCCGCCGGCAGCCGAAAATTCGACGAAGTGAAGGATTCGCTTCGCAAACAAATGGAGAAAACCAAAACCGAGGAGCTGCGATCGGCGCTTGGCAAAAGACTGCGCACGAAGGCAAAGATAGAGGAACTCTGACCGTCGTCGAACGGTGAGAAGGTAAAACGACGCCGTGGCAAGACTATCAGTAGGCGCGATTTGCGTATTCATCGCCGGGATATCACCGCAAGCCTTCGCGCAGCTTAAAGTCGGGGACCTCAGCACGGACCTGAGCGGTTCGCTTTCGGCCGGATATACCGCCGATTACGGAAACCTCACCGCCTCCGATCATGGCCTCACGGCGGGGGGTACCGCAAGCCTTACGGGGTCGTATTATAACCCGGGCTTTTTCTCATTCAATATCCAGCCCTTCTATAACCAATCCCGGACCAACTCGGATTTTCAATCCATTACCGACGCCAGCGGCGTCAACGCCAACGCCTCCATTTTCTCGGGGAGCAACTTCCCGGGATCGATCAGTTACAGCGATATCATCAACGGCCAGGGAAATTTCGGTGTGCCCGGCGTGGCGAATTATACGAGCCACGGAGACTCCCAAGTCTTCAGTGTCGGCTGGGGCGAGCATGTCGCCAACGTGCCTAGCTTGTCGGTCGGTTATCAGCAGGGAACCAATAATTACTCAATTTACGGCGCGAACACCAACAGCACGTCCGATTTTCATTCGTTCGTGGCCAATTCGAGTTACTCGTTGGTGGGATTCAACTTCAACGCGAGCTTTCACTATTCGACCGTGCAATCGCAGTTGCCTCAATTATATTCCGATCAAATGGCGGAAAACTCCACGTCCGACACCACTTCGTACTCTGCCGGCTTGGGGCATGCGCTGCCATTGCATGGAACGTTCTCGGCGGGCGCCACAAGGTCGGATCTGAACTACGACAGCAGCGGAGGCAAGTATGACGGAAACCTGGACACGGTCTATACCGGACTAATATTCAACCCGGTGGAGCACTTCACTTTTGGCGCGAATGCCCAGTATTTGGATAATCTGACCGGCGCGCTTTACCAGTCGATCGCAACCGCCGGCGGAATCGTGGCGCAAGGCACCCTCCCCACAGAATCGTCACATGCCTTGGATCTCACCGGATTCGCCTCCTATCTTGTGCCCGCCTGGCACATGAGCTTCAACGGGACCGAGCAATACCAGGGGCAAAGCTACGCGGGATCGGGCTTGGATTCTACCTCTTTGACGGGAACGGCAACGTATACGAATGTTCTGATGGGAGGCATGCTGAACGCGACCGCGGGCGCCGTGCGCAGCCAGATCAGCACGGACAACGCCACGCACGTGGGATTGATCGGCTCGCTGAATTATACCCGCGAGATCCGGCGCTGGTCCGTCTCCGGCCTGGTGAACTACGCGGCGGATCAAGAGACCCTGCTGGCTTCGTATCTGACAAACACATTCGGTTATTCAGGCAGCGCCAGCCGCCGCTTCAGCCGGAGAACAACATGGACCACGGTGGCTAGCGGCTCCAAATCGGGATTGGTCGGCGAGTCGGGTTCCACGAGTTCCAGCCAGTCTTATTCCACTTCGGTGCTCGTGAACTGGATCAGCGGCACGATGGCCTATTCGCGATCGAGCGGCAATGCGATTCTAACCGGTGCGGGCCTGGTAGCTACGCCCGTTCCCCTGCCTATCCTGACTTCGGCCGCAGTGGTTCTCTACGGTGGACGAGCTTATTCATTCGGAGTGGGTGCGACTCCCATGCGCGGCCTGACGCTCTCGGCCTCTTACTCGCAAGCGGTAAGTGACACAGATAATGACTCCACAACGTCCCACAACAATACGTCGCAATTGACGGCGACGGTTCTTTACCGGGTCAGGAAGACTTACTTCCAAGCCGGCTATGCCAGGCTGCTCCAAAGCTTCAGCGCGTCGGGCGCGCCGCCGAGTATGCTGGGTTCTTTCTATTTTGGTTTAACGCGATGGTTCAGCTTCTTCTAAAATCCGCCGCGGCTCTGTGGCTGCTGCTGCCCGCGCTGGCAGCGGCGCGCTCCATCCCGAAGACGTCCGCGGCGCCCGATGCGCCGGAACTGCTGATGGATGGCGGGCGCCGCCTGCGGTTCGAACGCAGCTTCAGCTCCGCGCGCGAGGTGAGAACCAAACGCGGCTTCTGGACCAAACTCAAAGACGCCGCGCTCGGGGAGCCGGATTACCGCGACCTGGTGCGCCCTTATGGCGTGGCGCAGGACTCCCGGGGTCGCATCATCGTGACCGATCCGGGCGCCTACGGCGTCCACATCTTCGACTTCGCGCAGCAGAAATACAAATTCCTGTCACATGCCGAGGGCGATCACGCGCTGCTCGCTCCGCAGGGCGTCGCGGTGGACAGCCGGGACAATATCTATGTCACCGACTCGGATGCCGGAAAGATCTTCGTCTTTGGCAGCGATGGAAAATTCCAACGCGTCATCGGCGGATTGAAGGGCGGCGAAGGCATTTTCAAACGGCCCACCGGCATCGCCATCGATTTTGGACTACAGCGCATTTACGTCAGCGACACCTGGCGAAATCAGGTCTTCGTTCTCGATATGCAAGGCGCCGTGCTGCGGACGATCGGCAAATTCGGCCACCAACCCGGCGAATTCAACCTACCCACCGAATTGCGCCTTCTCGGTTCGGACCTCGCCGTCGTCAACGCCATGAATTTCCGCATCCAGGTCTTCGATAAGACCGGCGCTCTCCGCTACGCCTTCGGCCGCGCAGGCGACGGGCTCGGCGATATCTTCCGGCCCAAGGGATTGGGCATCGATGCCGAGGGCCACTTCTATTTAGGCGACGCGCTGCATCACCTGGTCCAGGTATTCGATAAGGACGGCAACCTGCTCTACTATTTCGGCAAGGCCGCGGGCATTGGAGATTTCGAATTGCCCGCCGGTCTCTCGATCGACGCTTCCGGACGCATTCTGGTGGTCGATTCATCCAACCGGCGCATTCAGGTATTTCAGTACTTCGGCGCGGTCAACCCGGCGGGAGGCACGCAGTGAAGCTCTGGCTGGCGGCCGTGTTCTCCGCAGCGCTGCTCTGCGCCCAGACACGCGACGTGATCGGTATTCACGATCTGTCCGGAGGCAGCGGATCGCCCATCACCGGTGGATTGCCCGGCTCCTGCATGTATTGCCACGCGCCGCACAACGGAGTAGGGGGATCCACGCCGCTGTGGAATCAGAAACTATCGAAGCAGACTTATGCAACTTACAGCAGCTCCACTTACAAGGAGACGGGCGAAACGCAATTGGCCCAGGGCAGCGACAGCCTGCTCTGTTTGAGCTGCCACGACGGCACGGTTGCGCCGGGACAAACGCAGGCTTACGGCAAGATCTCCATGTCCGGCAAGATGAAGCCCGCCGACATATTCGGCGCGAGCTTGCAGAGTTCCCACCCCAATAGCCTGGTGCTCCCGCTGAAGGACGATCCCGAACTGGTGAAGTCGCTGGTGGGCGGCGGCCGTACCGCGGACCCCGCCGTCAAGCTGATCAAGGGCAACATCGAGTGCGATACCTGCCACAATCCGCACGTGCAATCCACCGATAAGGTGTCACAGAATTTCCTGGTGCGGGATGCTTCGCGCGGTCAGCTATGTCTCGCCTGTCACGATCCCAAGCGCGTGACCACAGGCGCGGCCAACCAGCTCTGGCAGTGGGATATCAGCGCGCATGCCATTGCGGCGAATACCGTCAAGAGCACGGCTGCCGCGCCGGTTGGAAGCTATTCGACGGTGGGGCAGAACGCCTGTATCTCATGCCACCAGGTCCATAATGCGCCGGCCCCCTCGGGACTGCTGCGCGCGCCGAACGAGCAGGATTGCCTCTTATGCCATGGCGGCGGACCGACGATTTCACCGGCCATCCCCAACGTCGCCGCGGAATTTGCCAAGACCGGCCACCCGTTTCCCTCGAGCAACAGCCAGCATACCGCCGGCGAGAGTGTGTTGTTGAATCAGAACAGGCATGCAACTTGCGTGGACTGCCACAATCCACACTCTTCTACCCGGGTGAGCGCGTTCACTCCGGCTCCGGCCATCCGCTCGTCGCAGAATAACGTCGCCGGCATCAGCGCCGCGGACGGCATCAGTACGGTGAAGCCATCCGCCGCGAATCAGTTTGAGAACTGCCTGCGCTGTCACGGCGCCAGCACCGGCAAGACGGCCAGCCGCATCTTCGGATACTTGCCCGTGTGGACGGTGTCGGCGGGCGATCCCCTGAACATCGTTCCACAATTCGCCGCAACCTCTTCGTCGAGCCATCCGGTGACGCACGACCGCAGCAGCGTGCTGCCGCAGCCCAGTCTGCGGCCTTACATGCTCAATCTGGATGGCGCGACTCAGGGCCGGGCCATGGGGGTACGCATCCTTTGCACGGACTGCCATAACAGCGACGACAATCGCGAGTTCGGTGGCGGCGGCCCGAACGGTCCACATGGTTCCAAGTTCACGCACATTCTGGAACGCCGCTACGAGACCAGCCAGGCGCCGCGTCCCGGCCAGATGATCGTGAATCCGTTTCCGAATCCGGATCTCAGCGCCGTCGGCCCGTATGCCCTTTGCGGCAAGTGTCACGACCTGAAACTGGTGCTCGCCAATACCAGCTTCACGGAGCACGCCCGCCACATCAACGCGGGCTTCTCCTGCTCGACCTGCCATACGGCGCACGGCATGGGCAGCTTCTCGCCCACCGTTTCGGGCGAACGCATGGTTGACTTCGACGCCAATGTCGTGGCCCCCAATGGACCCACGCCGATCACCTACAACCGCGCCAAGAACACGTGCAACCTGACGTGTCACGGGCAGGCGCACGGGGCGGCGGCCTTCGGGAATACAAATTCCCCGTCGCGCGTGGGTAAGATCGTCCACCGGTAATCCTGAGCCCGTGGCGCACGCTCTTAGCGCCGCTCTTAGCGTGCCGGCGGGACTTTTAAGTCCCGCTGTCCAGCGCCGTGTCATACCAGCGCAGGATGTGATAGCGCGTGTCGAAGCTCGACGGCAGAAACTTTACCAGCGCGGCGACGCTGCGGCGCATATCCGACAACTGGCCATTGGCCAGGCGCAGGCGCGCGGTTAACCGCAGCGTGAACATGGTGATGCCGCCAATACGCAAGCGCGTAAATCCCGCGCCCGCGATTTGCGCGAAAGGCGCCAGGTCGCCTGGCTTCTGAAAAGGCTGCTCGCGGCGCCGCTGGATCAAGGCCGCTACACCTTCCGGGGGGACGCCCGCGGCAGCCAGCACGGCCGCCGGCGCGGTATTCACGTCGAATTGCCCGGTGGTGCCGTACACCGACAGGCATTCCGTCAATCCGTCGCGCAACGCCAGGTGTTGCCGCGCGCCTTCGGGCATGGGTTGCCAGGCGCCGTAGAAAAGCTGCGGGGTAACGCCTCTCACCGACAGCAGCTCCTCGATTTCCTGGAATCGCGCGTGCGGCGCGACATACGGCGGATGCAAGGACGCATAGAAGCTGTCGAAAGGCCCTGTCAGATCGGAAGAAGGAGTGCGCCAGTCCACGATGGCGGCGGCGATAGTTTGCGCGCGTTCGGGGTCCACGCCGAGATTCGCCACCACATGGAACAGGTCGTCGGGCGTGGCCGTATTGATGTTGAATTTGGAGTTTTCCGGGATCACGTCGACCACCGTTTGTCCTTCCGGAAAATCGAGGGCGTAGAAGGGCACCAGCGGCTTGAAGACGGGATTATCGGGATGCGTGCGTCCCCAGTCCATGTAAAGGATCGCGCGGCGCAGCCCGCCCACGGCGAGATCCTGGCTGCGCAGTCCATCCACGGCGGTCGCGCTGCGGTCGGCTTCGCCGCGCACCGTATCGGCGAGGGACAAGGCGATAGTCGCCAGCGCCGCCGAAAGCCAGAGCACCGCCAGCAGCGCGGTACCTTGGGATGTTTTCGTCCGCGGATTAATTGTACTTGTCCGCATAGACGATATCCGGCAACCGGTTAATAGGGATCGCGGTGGTGACGGTCAGCGGGCGAAGCCGCGTGGGATTGTCTTCGAGCGGCGCCATTTCCACGCGCAGACCTCGCGGCCAGCGCGGCGTTACCCAATTCGGCCGCCAGTGATCGAAGTCGGGGGCCTTGGCCGGCTCCAGGTATGAGAAGCGGCACCACGCCAGCTTGTCGGCGAGCACGAACGATTGGGCCGAGGCTTGAATGGGCCGGAATTGCGGCATCGGCAGGCCCGACTCGGGGTCGGCCCCGATGCCCAGGCATGCCAGCCCCGCGCTGAGTGGTCCGCTGTAAGGAAACTCGTTCACGATCAGCCGCACGCCGCGGCTATCCTCGCCCGGAATGACTTGCAACTCCAGGACGCGTGGCGTGCCCCGCCAGGCCTCGTCGAGCGAAAAGGCGGATACCAGCCGCATGGATTGCGGCTGGCCTTGAAAGAAGACGAAGGGCGCCAGCGGCGATTCCGAATCGGCGGGGCAGATTCCCTTGACGGGCATCAGGCCGCCAAGCTGTTGCTCCAGCACGCGCTGCGCGCCGGCTACGCGGCGGTTTTCCATCAGGCGGGAATTGGTTTTGTTGAGCGCGTCGAATCCCATCCGGATGGTTGCCAGCATGCCGACAGAAAGCAGGCTCAGCAGGCTCACCGCAACCACCATTTCAATGAGCGTGATCCCGGCTTCGCATCCGGCCCGCAACCCGGCCGCCCGCATCATTGCAGATCCTCCGGGCGCAGCACGTGCGCGCGGTAGCCGCCCAGGGCGAAGGTGCGCCGCTCGCTTCCCGCCATCCACCAGATCTCCAGTTGCATACGGTCCAGGCACTGCTGTCCCGGCGCGGGCGATGGCGGCATCTCAAAGCGCGTCAGACGGGCTTGCCACCCGCCTTCTACGCCGCCCGTCAGCGAGCGATCGAAAGCCCCCTGAACCGGGGTGTCTACAGGAAACTGAGGATCGAGCAGCAATTCATCCATCTTGGAGCGCGCCAGCAATGCGGCGCGGTCGCGCTCGGTCACCCGCGTGGCGTTGCGCATCGACGCGCTAATCTCCGCCATCAGGCCGATCACCGCGATCCCCATGATCAAGGTGGCCACCAGCATTTCCAGTAGCGTGAACCCGCGCTGCTTCATGGCGACTCCGGCTTTTCGATCTCGGCCACGCCGGTAATCGGATTCAACCGCACGATGCGGCGGCCTCCGCGCGGATTGCCGATCTCGATTCCCATGCGCGGGGGCACCCCACCGGGTTGCATCAGGAAGCGCCGCGGCGCATCGTCCGGCTGGGGCAGCGGAGGCCAGACCGCCAGTACCGTGATGCCCGGCGGCAGGTCCAGCTTCTTCAGGAAACCCGCGTCGGCGGAGCGCATGGTCACCGCGTTTTCTTTCACCGAAATGGATAGCTCGATGGCTTGCTGGCGGCGCTCCGCGCGGTTGGCGGCGATGTTCATGAAAGCGGCCACCGATCGCGCGCCCGCCGACAGGCGCAGGTTCTCCAGGCCGGCGATGGTGCTGGGGAACGAAATGCCCACGATCAGCGCGATGATCGCCAGCACCACCATCATCTCCATCAGGGTGACGCCGCGCCGCCCCCCAGGAACGCGGTAACAGGATCTATTTCCAGTTGCCGATATCCGCATTCGTCCCCTCGCCGCCGGGCTGGCCGTCGGCGCCATAACTCATCACGTCCGGCTCTTCGCCGTGCTCGCCGGGATACCGGTAGACATAAGGATGTTTCCAGGGATCCAACGGGACATCTTTCCGTAGATACGGCCGCAAGGCATCCAAACCTTGTTCCTGGGTCGGGAATATGCCGTTATCGGAGTGATACTGCACCAAGGCGCCTTCGAAGGTCTCGATCTGCACGCGGGCCGCGGCCACGCGCGCCTTGTCGGTCTGCTTGAACAGGTTCGGTCCCACCAGCACGGCGAACAGCGCGATGATGATGACCACGACCATCATCTCGATCAGGGTGACGCCCGCTTGAGTTCTGCTTCGTCGATTGTGTATCTTCATATGGCCACGTCGTTGATGCTGGTAATTGCCACCAGAATACTTAGAATAAACCCGCCGACGATCACACCCATGACCAGGATCACAACCGGCTCGAAGATCGCGGTGAAGCGTTTAATCGCCGCGCGGGTGTCCTCCTCATAGATGTCCGCCATGCGGGTGAACATGGAATCCAGTCTGCCGGTTTCTTCGCCGACCGTCAAGAGATGTCCGACCAGCGGCGGGAATACGCCCACCTTGGTGATGGGCGCCGCTATCCCTTCGCCGCGCTTCACGCCTTGCGAGACAGCATCCAGGCCGCGCGCGATGTAGCGATTGTTCAGGATCGCGCCAGAGATGCCGATGGCCTGCACCAACGGTACCGTGTTGCCGATCAGGGTGGCCATGGCGCGCGCGAAACGCGATGTTTCGGCCTTGCGCAGCGCGTCGCCCAGCAGCGGCAGCTTCAGCCGCCACCGGTCCCAACGATAGCGGCCCTTTACGGTGCCGATATAGAAGCGTAGTGCCGTAAACGCCACCCCCAGCACCAGCGCCGCCAGCCACCACCAGGTCTTCACGAAATTGCTGACTTCGAGCATCACCTGCGTGGGAAGGGGCATCTGCATGTGCGAATCTTCGAACAGCGAGGCGAAGCGCGGCACCACGAAGGTGAGCAGGATGATCACCGAGGTCAGTCCCACCAGGCACAGCAGCGCGGGATAGATCATGGCGGAAACGATGTAATTGCGCAGTTCGTCGCGCGAGCGTTCGAACTCCGAGAGACGCTCGAACACTACGGCCAGCGCGCCGGAGGCTTCGCCGGCCCGCACCATATTCACAAAGAGGTCGGAAAAGTAATCGCCGTGGGTGGCCAGGCTGTCGGCCAGTGGCTTGCCGCCCTTAAGCACGCGCAGCACGTCGAGGACGATGGCGCGGAAGGACGGCCGCTCGGTCAGTTCGGCGGTGATGGCCAGCGCCCGGTCCAGCGGGACGCCTGCATTCAGCAGGGTGGACAGTTCCTGCGTGAAAAACAAAACGTCCCGCCGGCGGCCGCTGGCGAAGGCTGGCAGCTTCAGCTCGTAAGATTTCTTAGGTTCCAGGCCGACGTAAACCGGCGTTAGACCCTGCTTGCGCAATTCGCGGGCGACGAACTTATCGCTCTCGCCGGTGAGGCGGCCGGTGCGCACTTTGCCATCGGTAGCCACCGCGCGGAAGAAGAACGTGGTCATGTCGGTATACCACCGTGGGGCGGGCAATATTGCCCGCACCCGGCTTTTAGCCGGCTAAGCCGCCTGAAAGGCGGCTGCGGCCAGGGTTGGCCGCCCCACAAGTTGAGAATATCCGGGCCATTGAGGCACCACGAAGATGTATGCGGCACTATGAAAGGCGCTTGCCCCATTGGGACACTATCGACCAACCACTCTTTGTCACCTTTCGATTGCACGGCAGTCTTCCCCGCAATCGCGTGTTCCCGCCGGCCGCGCTCATCTCCGCAGGAAAGGCGTTCGTAGCTGTCGACCGCATCTTGGACGCGAGCACGACTGGTCCGCTGTTTCTGCGGCGGCCGGAAATTGCAGCGATGCTCGTGGCAGCTTTGCGCCACGGCGAACGGGAATTGCACGGGTATCAACTGCACGCTTTCGTAGTGATGCCGAACCACGTTCATCTGCTGGCCACCCCACACGTGCCTGCAACAAAATGGCTGGCGCCCCTCAAAGGATTTACCGCTCACCAAGCCAATCTCCTCCTGGGCACTCATGGACCCATCTGGCAAGATGAAAGCTACGACCATCTCGTCCGATCCGGCACCGAGTTTGATCGCATCCGCGCCTACATCGAACAGAATCCGGTGAAGGCCGGCTTGGCTCCCACTCCCCAACGGTTTCCGTGGTCCAGTGCCAGTTGACTGTGGGGCGGCCATCAGAACTCCTGGGTGACTCGCATCACCTCCGCCACCGTCGTGGCGCCCATGCGGATCTTCCGCCAGCCATCTTCCCGCAAATTGCGCATGCCGTACCGGCGCGCCGCCTGGGTGAGCGCCGCCGCGTCCTCGTTCGCCATGATCCGCTGCCGCAGCTCGTCGTTCAGCTCCATCATCTCGAAGATGCCCATACGGCCGCTGTATCCCGATCCGCCGCAATGTTCGCAGCCCGCGCCGCGCCAGGTTTCCAGACGCTCGCCTTCGGGCGAAATGGCCGTGCCCGCCGGGGCCTTGCAGTGCGTGCAGAGCAGCCTTACCAGCCGCTGCGCCAGCACCGCCACCAGCGATGACGTCACCAGGTAGTTCTCCACGCCCATGTCCGTCAGCCGGGTGATGGCGCTGGGTGCGTCATTAGTGTGCAGGGTGGAAAAGACCAGGTGCCCGGTGAGCGCGGCGCGAATGGCGATATCCGCCGTTTCGCGGTCGCGGATTTCACCCACCATGATCACGTCCGGATCCTGGCGCACGATGTGCCGCAGCCCGGCAGCGAAGGTCAGCCCAATCTGCGGATTCACGTGGATCTGGTTGATCCCATCCATCTGGTATTCCACCGGGTCCTCGATGGTGATGATTTTCTTGTCCGGAATGTTGATGCGCTTCAACGACGAATACAGCGTGGTGGACTTGCCGCTGCCGGTCGGCCCGGTGACCAGAAAGATGCCGTGCGGCAGCGAAGTGAAATGCTCCATGCGGGACAGCATGAAATCGTCGAAGCCCAGCCGCCGCAGGTCGTAGAAATCGCCAGCCGAACGGTCGAGCAGGCGCATCACCACGCTTTCGCCGTAAAGCGTGGGCAGCGTGGAGACGCGCAAGTCCACTTCGCGCCCCAGAATCTTGATCTTGATGCGGCCATCCTGCGGCAGGCGCCGCTCGGCGATGTTCAGCTTGGCCATCAGTTTCAGCCGCGAAATGATGGCCGACTTCAACTCGCGCGGCGGGGCTTCCTCATTGAAGAGCACGCCGTCCACGCGGAACCGCACCCGGAATTCTTTCTCGAAAGGCTCGATATGAATGTCGCTGGCGCGCTGCTCGATGGCCTGCCCGATCATGGCATTCACCAGCCGGATCACCGGCGCTTCGCTGGCCATGTCGCGCAGATGTTCGAGATCCTCGTTGGCCTGCGCCGCCCCCACTTCCGCGTCCTGAGACTCCTTGGCGCTTTCGCCGTAGTGCTTATCGATGGCGTCCAGCACATCCTGCTCGGCAGCCAGCGCTGTTTCGATTTTCAGGCCGGTAAAGGCGCGCACCGCCGCTATGGTGTCGAAGTCCTGCGGATCGGCCATCGCCAGCGTGAGCGTGGAATCCTGAATGGCCAGCGGCACGAAGCGGCACTGGCGCATGAAACGCGCCGAGAGCCCTTCCAGTTCAGGCGCGGCCGGCGGGGGCGAATCCAGCGTGACCAATGGCAGGGCAAGTTGTTCGGAAAGCGCCGCCAGCACGTCGCGCAGCGCGATGAATCCCATGTCCACCAGAATCTTGCCCAGCTTGTCGCCGCGCTCCTTTTGCAATTCCAGTGCGCGGTCCAGATCCTCCGGCTGGATCAGCCGCCGGGCGATCAGCATCTCGCCCAAACGGGGCGTGCCAGGCGTGCCGCCGCCGGGTTCGGGATGCTGTGCGCTGGGTTCGGTGGCGGTGGACACTTTAGAACTCCCGGGTGCGGAAGGCGGTCTCTCGCGTGGCGTTGGATAAAAGCTTCTGCCGCTCGGCCTGCATCACGATCTGCGAGGGCAGGCCGCTATAGTCCTCCCACGAATAGTGAAACAACGAAACCGCCAGCACCACTTGTTCGCCCGGCGGCAGGTTTTCGAGGGACGCGGCGCCGGCCACCAGCATCTCGCGCATTTTTTCTTTCAGCAGCGGCAGCCGGCGGAGTTTGCGGTCGCGGATATTGGCGATCTCTTCCTTGGTGAATCGCTGGTGAAACGGGCTCAAGTTAGGACTGACGATCAGGTTCAATTCCGTGCTGAACACCGCGCCGTAGCCTTCCAGGTACACGCCGCGCGTGGCGCCCAGCAGATCGAACGCATCCGGCGCATAAGCCCGCGCGAGACGGCCGTTGAAATCTTTCTCCACGGCGCCCAAAGCGGCGCGCGTGATCCGCGGCGGCGAAGGCGGCGGAGCTTCCTGCCCGGCGAAAAAGAACGCCAGCAGAAGCGCCAGCGTGCTCATCGCGCCTCTCCGTTTGCGCCACCCGCGTCGTTGCTGGCCACAATCAGGGTGTTCAGGTGCTTGTTCACGACGTCGATATATTCCTCGAAGCGCACCTTCATCTCCTGCGTCTCAAGGGCGTGCCGCCGGTCGGACGCGGCCAGCAATTCTTGGGTCTGCCGCGACTGGCGCGACTCGCTCTCCGCGACGGCCCGGGTTACGGCCTGCGCTACGGCTTCGTGCACGCGCTTCGATACGTCCGCCTCCGCCACCGTGCGGGATACGGCGGGGGACGGCGCGACGGCTTGCGGAACGGGGCGGGTGAGCGAGAAAACCACCAGCGCGGCCGAGAGCATGGCGGCGGATGCGAAGCCCAGGCGCGCCGCGGAACCCCAAAGGGCACTCCAGCCGCGCCGGAATGCCGAGGGCTGGAAGACCGGGTCGGAAACAAAACCGATGCGCTGCGGGATCTCCTCGTCCGGCAGTGCGAGCAGGGCGGTTTCGGTGCCGCGCAGCCGCTCCAGTTCTTCGCGGCAGTGGGCGCAGGTCTTGACGTGAACTTCCGTCAACCGGCGCTCGTTTTCGGCGAGATCCTTAAAGTAGTAATCCCTCAGGTCGAATGGCGAACAACTCATGAGACACCTCGTGCTTTTACGGGAGCCAGTTCGGTTTTCAGCAAGTCGAGCGCCGTGTACAGCCGGGATTTCACGGTGGATACCGGGGCGGCCACGATCTCCGCGATCTCCTCGAATTTGAAACCCTGATAGATTTTCAGGATGACGGTTTCGCGCTGATCGGCCGTGAGTTTGCGCAGCGCGCCGGAAACCGCCAAGGTCAACTCGACCGGAAAAACGGCATTGCCGCCCAGCGTAGCAGCCCCTTCCAGCGTTTCGGGATGCAGTTCCTCCGTTTCGCCTTCGGGCCGCCGCTTGCGGAACAGCGAATAAGCCTCGTTATGCGCGATGCGGTAGAGCCACGGGGCGAACCGCGCCGGGTCATCCAGCTTGCGGAGATTCTGGTATGCCTTCAAGAAAACGTCCTGACTCAGGTCCAAAGCGTCCTCGCGATTGCCGACGATGCGCAGCAGGTAATTGTAGACACGCCTCTCCCATCGGGAAATGAGCAGGTTATAGGCCTCCACATTTCCCCGGCGCGCCTTACGAATCAGGTCGGCATCCTCGACCGCCCGAAGAATCAAAGCTCCGGCTCCATGTGAAAAGACGCCTGGGTGGCGGAAAAAGTCTGACGCTATTAGTTTAGCGGGCTGCAACGGGGGCGGGTTGTGGGTGGATCAAAAGGCTGCGCGCCAAGGGCCGGCCTCTGCTCAGAAGGCGGCTCCCTCGTGACGCAGCATTCCCTGCTGCGCGAGATTAACGGGAGCACCACGGCTAACACTGGACATTCCTTCGTTTTGGGGAACAAGGAGCATTCCCCGCTCCATGCTGTTTCTGGCGCAGGGTGGGGCGGGCAATTCTGCCCGCAGCCGCCTTTTGAGGCGGCTGGACCCGCTGGAGAGCGGGTCCGCGGGCTGGATAGCCCGCCCCACGGTCCAGAAATAATCGGGACTCTGGCCGCCCTAAGGCCGCCGGCGCTGGTAACAGAAAATGTAATCCGCGATCACCGGCTCTCCAGTCATGGGAATCGCCGTGCTCATCGCCAGATCCAGGCCGGACTCCGTCCCGTCCGCCAGCTTGTCGTTGGACAACAGGTATCCGCCCGCTTTCAGCATGGCCGCTACATTGCTCCTGGCCAGCGTTTGTTCGAACCCTCCGTAGTACAGGAAGATGTTAGTGCCCACGATCAGATCGAAGCGCTCGTCCGGCGCCAGCGGCAGAACCTGGTACACGATGTTCATATCCACCGGTTTCACGCGGCCCACCATCGCCGGGCGGACGCGGACCGCGCGCGTATCGATGCCGGCCGCCGCCGGCGGAACCTCGATGGGCGCCACGGGGTCGCCGATGCGGGAGCCCCAGCCGCGCCAGTAATCGACGAACTTCCCGCGGAAGTCGTCGCTCCACCGGCCGCCGGAAAACCAAGGCAATTGGACGGTGTACGACCGTCCGAGGGCGGCGCTCTTTCGGGCCGTCAGGATATGCGCATTCACCAGCGAACTAATATCCATGGTATGGATCTCGATCGCCCCAGCGTCTGCCAGGCCCTGGCGTAACAGCGAATCCAGCACCGCGAACGGCTGTAGGGTCTGTGGCGGATAAAAGTCCACGCCTTCCTGCTTGTTCACGAAGTCTAGCCCCGGCCCTACGATCGCGACCCTCCGCACGCTGCCCGGCTTCAGCATCCCCTTGGCGGCCATCTGCCGGAACTGTAGATCCAGATCGTAATCCGGCCACAGATTGCTATCGAGCGAGATGCCACGGTCCTGGAACATCTGCGAGCGGTCGCCCCTGGCCCGTTCTTTGGCCTGCAGGAATTCCTTGTGCATCCGCGCCATGTTCTTCAGCAGGTAGCGCTGCGCCGCCGCGCGATCCGCCGCGGTCTGCAACGGGAATCCCTTGCGCAGCAGCAGCCCACGCATCTCGAGGAATCCCTGATTGGTTCCCGGGAGGGCCAGCGCCTGGATCAAATCGTACGCGCGGTGTTCCGCGAAGGAGTCCACCAGCGTGCTCTCACCGTAGCGCGCGAAGTATTCGTCGTCGATGCGATATTCCCGGGTGAATGTAACGCCAAAGCGAAGCAGGTTGGTGAGCGTATCTTCTTCGCCCGCTTCCAGCCGATGCCGCACGCCGGCGTCCACCTTTTTCAGCCATGCGGCCCAGCGGGCGGCGTCCAGGGTGCCCCCTTTGAGACTATCCGGCAACGATGCGGACATGACTTCCAGGATCGGCCGGGCCGTGTCAAAACCCATGAACTGCGCGCGCGCATCCTGCGCCCAAGCGGCGGCTTGTAAGGTGACAAAAATCGCGGCGAGCGAGAGAGCCATCGGACGGCGAAGCATAACTTACCGGGAATGCCGGCACCCGGCGTGCCAAAGCGCACGACCAGTACCCGTACGCGCTCCAAACCACAAAACATCTCTTGAAGTCCGCCAGAAATGCGGGGTATCCTAATGCCGCTCGCGCCTGGTTCGCCGAGCGGAGAGATTATGACCGGCACAAAACCGGCTTGCGGCGGGTTCCCGTCACCCGCCGGACGCCCAACCGTGGGTGTTTTGACGCTGACCCTGTTACGCCTCATCGCATCAGGTCAACATCGATCTACCGCGCGGCAGGCCCCAGCCTAACCAATCGCCTCTTCCGTCGTACACTAACCAGAGGGAGCTCTATGCATCGACTGGCCTGTATATTCTGCGCGGCCGTGGCACTGCTCGCCGCGGATGTGAACGACGACCTCCTGAACGCTGCCCGCAAAGGGGACCTCGACACCGTCAAGGCGCTGATCGACAAAGGCGCCCCTATCGAGGCCAAAACGTCTTACGGACAGACGCCGCTTTATCTCGCTGCCATGAGCGGTCACGAAGCCGTGGTCCGGTTCCTGCTCGACAAGGGCGCCAAAACCGACGTGACCGACACTTTCTATAAAGCGTCCATGCTGGGCTTCGTTCTGGAGCGCAAGCACTATGCCGTGGCCAAGATAATCATAGCCAAGGGAAACGGCAACGCCGACGCGGAACTGAAAGAGGTGACGGACACCGGGCAAGCGGACCTGGTGCAGGCCGTCATCGAGAACGGCAAGCCCAGCCAGGCCGCCTTGGATAGCACCTACGAAGCATCCCTCGCGGAAAACAAGAAGGACGTCGCCGAGCTATTGAAAAAGGCCGGGGCGCACGAGCCCCCGCCGCCGGTGGCGGTGGATGCCAAGGTGCTCGAATCCTACGTGGGCACCTTTAAAACGGAAGCCATTCCGCTGGATATCAAGGTATTCGTTAAAGAGGGCAAGCTATACTTGCAGGCCACCGGCCAGCCGGAATTCGCACCCAAACCCAAAAGCCCGACGGTCTTCGTGATGGCCGCATACAATCTGCAGGTCGAGTTCGATACGGCGAGTAGCTTCACGCTGAAACAGGGCGGTCAGACCTTCAAATTCAAGAAAGCGGTGGCGCAATGAGACGGTTCGGCATCCGGTTCATAGGATTAGGGGCGGCAGTAGCCGTTCTCGGTTCGGGAGCGGCCTTCGGTGGCGACTGGCCGCAGTTCCGCGGGCCCTCGGCCTCCGGCGTGGGGGACGGTGCCAACCCGCCTGTGAAGTGGGATGCCACCAAGGGGACGCATGTCGTCTGGAGCCTCGAAATCCCCGGTCTGGCCGACTCGTCGCCCATCGTGTGGGGCGACCGCATCTTCGTCACCACGGCGATCTCCAGCGATCCCAAGCAGACATTTCGCACCGGCCTCTACGGCGACACCGATCCCGTCAACGATAGTTCGCCCCATAAATGGGTAGTCATGGCGATCGACAAGAAGACCGGAAAAATAATCTGGCAGCAGACCGCCCACGAAGGCGTGCCGAAGACCAAGCGCCACCCCAAGTCGTCGCAGGCTTCGCCCTCGCCCGTGACGAACGGCAAGGTGGTGGTGGCGTACTTCGGATCGGAAGGGCTCTACGCCTATTCGACCGGCGGCGAACTGCTTTGGAAGAAAGACCTCGGCTTGCAGAACGCCGGATGGTTCTTCGATCCGGATTCGGAATGGGGCGCGGCCAGTTCGCCCGTGATCTATAAGAACATGGTGATTTTGCAGTGCGACCGGCAAACCGACTCTTTCATCGCCGCGTTCGATCTGAAGGATGGCAGGGAATTATGGCGCACCGCACGCGCCGAGATCCCGTCCTGGGGTACGCCCACTATCGTGGCGGGCAAGGACCACACCGAGGTGGCCACCAACGCGCCCAAAGCCATCCGTGGTTACGACGCGGATACCGGCAAGCAACTCTGGTCCATGGGACCAAACTCGGAAGTGGTTTGCACTACGCCCGTCTCCGCCGAAGGGCTGATCTACGTGACGGCCGGCTATCCGCCGGTCCAGCCCATCTACGCCATCAAGGTCGGATCGAGCGGCGATCTGACGCTGAAGGATGGCAAGGAATCGAGCGATGCGATTGCGTGGAGCAAGCAGCGTGGCGGCGTGTATCTGCCCTCTCCGCTGGTATATGGCGAGCATCTTTATACGGTGAGCAATAACGGCATCTTGAGCGTCTACGACGCCAAATCCGGGACGCGCGTCTATCAGCAGCGGGTTGGCGATGGCGGGTCGTTCGTGGCCTCGCCGGTTCTGGCCGCCGGCAAGCTCTACATCACCAGCGAAGATGGCGACGTCTACGTGGTGAAGGCCGGCGCGCAATACGAATTGCTTTCCAAGAATCCCATCGGCGAGGCCGTGCTGGCCACCCCCGCGCTGGCGGGAGATTTGCTGCTGGTGCGCGGCGCAAAGCATTTGTTCGCTATCGCGGAGTAGCCTGTCTTGCTTTGTGCTGCGCTTATCGATGGACCTGGAACGAGTCCAGAGTATCGGGTTCCTCCGGCAGGCTGCGGAAAAAGGCCAAAAACCGCTTGCTGACGCGCGCCGCTCAGAAGTGTTGCCCTGTACTTGCAGCGGCTTACCGAGCCGCGACCGTAAGGGAGCGGTCCCGACAGGCCTTTTTCCGCAGCCTGCTGTTGGCCGAGGCCGACATGCGCAAGATCGATCAGCATGACCACTACCGAATCACTGAGGACGGCGCCGAGGCTGTGGCGCTGGCTCTGGCCCATCGGCATCGGGCATGGCGCATCATTCGCCGGATCCAGCGCGCTCGAAGTGAGTGGGGTCGGCCGAGGAGCATAGCGGCACGGCTTTCCGGGAAACTTAAACAGGTGGGCAGAAATCCGGACGTTGACCGGCGATGCGCCAGGTAGTGGGTTTCGAGGAGCCCACCGCAGTTCTCCGCTCCATCAAGAGCGATTAGTTAGCATGGAAACCGACACATTGAATACGCTTGTATCCGACGCAATCTGGCGGGCCCAGGAACTCGAGGCGCTTGGCATTCCTACGTCGTCGGCATGGAAAGAGGTTTCCGTCATTGAGGAAGAACTGGCGAATAAGCTTTCCCAGTGTCGGAAGGCCAAGGGCGCATCGCGCGGCGCGGGGCGGTGAGCGCGGCCATCAAAGCCGGGGACTATGACCGCGCGCAGACGCTTGAAGAAGCCTATATTGCCGACGAGGCAGCCCCCCATCTCTCGCGGTCGCGTTACGTGAGATCCTCGACGAAGCCGATCAAGCCATGTCAAGCCGCTTTCAATATGCGGCAAAGCACATAACTCCCCGCGAGGCGAGGGACCTGGGCGCGCCGCTTTAGTAAGGCTGGCGCGTTCGGTCTGGCGGCTTGAGCCCGTGGAAACCGTTGCATTTTATTCCTACAAGGGAGGTGTGGGGCGCTCTCTCCTGCTCGCACGCCGCACGCTTCCTGGCGACTCTCGGAAAATTGGTGGTGGCAATCGACTTCGATTTCGAGGCCCCGGGACTTCATTATAAGTTCGGCGTCGACCAGGACTTGGATTCCCCAAATTTTCTTGGCGGCGCGGTTCCCTATCTGTTGGCAACTGCGGATGGTGCCGCATCTCCGCCGCCGCTGTTGGGCCACATGATTAGCGTAAACACATCGTCCAATGAGCGCGGGGGGATCTGGCTTATGCCCTCCGGCCTTGCGCCCCGTAAGATCTATTGGGAAGTCCTCAAAAAGCTTGGTGATAAGCTGCGGCTGGACAGCTCAAGTGGCGAGGGATTGATGGCGTTACTCGATTTGCGGGCACGCTTCGCGGACGAGGTAAGGCCCGACTACCTGCTGATCGACGCGCGAACCGGGGTGACGGATCTCGGCGGCCTCGCAACAACGATCCTAGCCGACACTGTCGTCTGCATGTTCGTGGCAAACCAGGAGTCCATCGAGGGAACGCTCGCGGTAGTTAAAGCCATCAAGAGTGCACCGCGACTCGCCGATCAGAAACCCATCCGGATGTGCCGGTCCTATCTCGAACAATGGGGAGCGACACTGGGCTTGCACAGAGCGTCGCCGATCTTCTCAATGTCGATGAGGTTTTCGTGCTCCCACACGACGACCTGGCGGCGTCCGGGAAACTCGGCCCCCTCTCGCCGCTTTTCAATGCCTATAAAGAGTTATTCCAAACGCTCTTTGCCCCAGGTATTGCCGCCACCGAACCAAGCCTGCACAAAAATCTTTAGAACGTTCCGCCCCTCCCCAGCGTTATAACAATCAGAATGCCCCTGGCAATGGCCGCCGGCCGGCTGAGCGCTCGCAGCGACGCCGACCTGATTCAGGCATCCAAACGCGGCGATCTATCCGCGTTCGAGGAGATCTACCGGGCGCATGCCGGGCGCATGAAGAGCATTGCGTTTCATATGCTTGCGGATCGCGCGGACGCTGAAGACGCCGTGCAGGAAGCGTTTTTGAAAATCTATCGCGCGGCGGCCGCCATCCAGTTCGATTCCGGCCTGGCGCCGTGGATTTACAGGATCTTGCTGAATTGTTGCTACGACACGGGCCGCAAGCGCCAACGGCAGGCGGAGTCCCCGCTGCCGGCCGAGCCGCCCGCAATACCGGCCAATGTGCCGCTCCAGGTGGCCATAAGGCACGCACTGGGGCGCATCCATCCGCAGCACCGGATGGTGTTCTGGTTGTTTGAAGTCGAGGGCTTTCGCCATTCCGAAGTGGCCGCCATTCTGGAAATCCCGGAGGGTACCTCGAAGAAATGGTTGTTTGAAGCCAAACGCGATTTGAAGAGATTGTTGACGGAGAGCCGCGCATGACGTTCGATTGCAAAGATCTGGAGCGCGCCCTGGCCGTTCCGGAGCTACTGCCCGACGCGCGTGAGCATGCCAAGGTTTGCGACGCCTGCCGCCGCGAGTTGTGGCTCTGGAGCGAAATGTCGGCGGTGGCGCCCGGCCTCCGCGAAGAATGGGAGACGCCGGACCTTTGGCCTAAAATCCGTCAGGCCCTGGCGACCCAACAGAAGGCGGCCAAGCCTCGTATGCTCGGATGGCGGGGCGATTGGCGCATCCTGGCCGGCATTGCCGCCGCCCTGGCGATCGCGGTTTCAGTATTCGTGATGCGGTATTCGCGGCCGGCGCCGGCTCCCGCCGCGCCGCAGGATAGCGATTTCCTGACCGAGCAGGCGTTCGCAGAAGTTGAGAAGACCGAGGCCGCTTACCGTGCCTCGATCGATAAGCTCTCGCGCATCGCCGCGCCCAAGTTGGATGCTTCGGAAAATCCGGTGGCGGTCTCGGCCCGGGAGAAACTACTGATGCTCGATTCCGAAATCGACAATGTGCGTGCGACGGTGGCTCATAACAAGTTCAACGCGCAACTACAAGCCGAGCTGGCCGTGTTATACCGCGACAAACAAGATACTTTGAAGGAGATTCTCGAACGTGCGCAATAATATCGTGTTCCCCCTGGCAATGCTGTTGGCCGTGCAGGCGTTCGCGCGGGACGAATATTCGCGGAACGTGGATAAGACCGTAACCCTGGGCAACGGGCAAAGCGTGCGGGTGGAGCATCGCATGGGCAGTGTGGACCTGCATACGCATGCCGGCCGCGATGTCGTGGTACACGCAATCATTCGCGTTTCCGCTTCCAAGGACACCGATGCCAAGCGCCTCGCGGACCAAATCCAGATCGAGGTTGCGCCGGTGGGCTCGGCGCTGGTGATCCGCACCGAATATCCCAAGGAGGAGCGCGACGGCTTCCTGGGGTTCCACGGCCTTTCCAATGTCTCTTACTCGGTGAATCTGGAAGTCACCATGCCCGAGACCGCGCCGCTCGAACTGCGGAACAGTTTCGGCAGCGTCACCATAGACAACCTGAAAGCTAATGCGGATGTGGTCAACGCGCATGGCCAACTGACCTTCCGCGCCGGGCGCGGCTCGCAGCGCCTGGAAAACCAGTTTGCGGCTGTCGAAGTCGATGGCAATGCAGGCGACGTGGACATTCGGAACAACAACGGCAGCGTGGACGTTTCCGGCGTAACCGGCGTGGTCAACGTGAGGAACCGCTTTGCCAACGTTACCATCACTAATCCAGGACGCGGCGGCACCATCGTGAACGGCAATGGCGCCGTGCAGGTAACGGGCGCGGGCGGCGATGTGCATATCACCAATTCATTTGGCAAAGTGACGGTCAGCGGGGTAAAAGGAAACCTGACCGTAGGCAACGGCAATGGCGACGTGGAGGCAAATAGCATCACCGGATCGGCCGAGTTGAACACCAGCTTCGCCACCGTGCGCTTCGGCGACATTGGCAAGATCCTCTCCGTGCATGCCGCAAATTCCTCCGTAATCGGCCGCAAAGTCGGCGAATCCGCGACGATCGAAAATTCCTTTGGCCGGGTGGACGTCAGCGACGTGCGCAAGGGAATCCGGATCGTGGGCGGCAACAGTCAAGTCACGGTGGCCGACGTGGGGGAGGAAGCCTCCGTCAAAACCAGCTTCGGCCTGGTAACCGCGGACCGCGTCGGCGGAATGCTGACGGTGGAAGATTCGAACGGCGCCGTCAAAGCCTCCGCCATTCGGAACAGCGCCAATGTGAAGACCAGCTTCGGCGCGGTGCTGCTCAACGGTGTCGCCGGCGCGGTGGACGTGGACAACCAGAATGGCGGCGTGGAAGTATCGTTGCAAGGCCAGGCCTGCCGGCCGGTGGGCATTCACACCAGTTTCTCGGCGGTACGCGTGCGGGTGCCCACCAACGCCAGCTACGCGGTCGCCGCCAAGACCTCATTCGGCAAGATTCATTCAGACTTCCCGATGACCGTTTCCGGCGAGATGAGCTCCGACTCACTGAACGGTAATATCGGCAGCGGCGGCTGCCCCATGCGGCTCACCAACAACAACGGAAGCATCGAGATCCTGAAATAGATGTGGGGCGGCCAATTTTGGCCGCAGCCGCCTTTTAGGCGGCGCGGGCTTGGCGAGGATGTGCTATACTGCAATCTACTGGAAGTTGATCCACAACCCCTCTCCCTCCCTTTGGTAGTCGGCTCGTCGATTCTCATCCGCAAACTCAAAAATGAAAAGTTTCTCTGAATTCCCCCTTTCTGCTCTCCTGAAGAGCAATCTATCCAAGAACGGCTTTAAAGAGCCGACTGCCGTCCAAGCCCAAGCCATCGAGCCGGCTCTGGCCGGACGCGACGTGGTTGCCACGGCGCAAACCGGGACCGGTAAAACGCTCGCGTTTGTCCTGCCCCTCATTCACCTCCTCGCGGAAGAGCCTGCCCGCTCCGGCGTCCGAGCCGTGGTCCTCAGCCCCACCCGCGAACTCGCCCTCCAGATCCACGAGACCTATGTCAAAATGGCCGCCGGAAGTTCCGTGCGGGCCGCCGTCGTAATCGGCGGAGTCGGCGAAAACTCGCAACTGCAAGCCATCCGGAAGGGCGCGCAAGTGCTCATCGCCACCCCCGGCCGTCTGTACGATTTTCTCAGCCGCGGCCTGGTCGCCCTGGGCAACGTCCGCATCCTGGTTCTCGACGAAGCCGATCGCATGCTCGATATGGGCTTCCTGCCCACCATCAAACGGATCATGGCCGTGATTCCGGCCGAACGCCAGACGCTGTTCTTCTCGGCTACCATCGAAAGCTCCGTAAAGCACCTAGTGGAAACGCACGTCCGCAATGCTGTCCGCGTGGAAGTCGGCTCCACGACCAAACCGGTGGACAAGATCGATCTGCACCTCTATGAAGTCGAGCCGGACCGCAAGCTCGGGCTGCTGCAACTGATGCTCCGCGACGAGCAAGGTTCGTTTTTGGTCTTTGCGCGCACCAAGCACGGCGCGGACCGCCTCGCCAAGAAGCTGTCGCGCGACGGTTTCAAAACAGCGGCTATCCACGGCGACCGCAGCCAAAACCAGCGCACGCAGGCGCTGCGCGGTTTTCAGGACGGCTATTATCGCGTCCTGGTGGCCACCGACATCGCGGCGCGGGGCATCCACGTGGAAGGCATCTCGCACGTGGTGAACTACGACCTGCCGCAAGTGCCCGAAGACTTCATTCATCGCGTTGGCCGCACCGGCCGCGCGGGCGCCGGCGGCACCGCTTCAACTTTTGCCACACGCGCCGAGCGCGCGGATATCGCGCACATCGAGCGCATCCTGGCCACCCGGCTGGTGCGCCGCCAGGTCTCGCCGGAGGTAGCCCGCGAAGTGAAGACCGCGGCTCCAGTGATCGAGATCGCTTCCGCATCACCCCGGCCGCAGCATCGGCGGGTGCGTTCGTTCGCGCCCCGGCGCCGCGCGGTCTAGCCGGCTTGGCCGCCTGAAAGACGGCCGGAGTCGGACCTAAAAGTCCCGCCCTGAGACCTTGGACGTTCTGCCTCGTCGCAGGACGCCCAGATCGCAAAGACGATTCCGAATAAAGGATTCACCCGGATCTGTTTTTCCCTGGACAGTTCTCTTGACTGGTTAACTATTCGGCGCGCAGCATCGCGGCCGGGTCGATTCGCACGGCGTGGAACACCGCTGGCAGGGCCGCGAGCATCGCCGCGTCTAGAATGATGAACGACGGAAGCGCGAGCGCGGCGAAGCCCGTCGGTTTCACTTCCCAGAGCAGCGTCTCGATGTATCGCACGGATACAAGACCGAGCCCGACACCCGCGATTGCCCCCATGAGCACCATCGAGAGAATTTCGGTGGCCACCAGTCGCGCAATCCCACCGGCTCGCGCACCGATGGCCAAGCGGATACCGATTTCGCGCTTCCGCTGCACGACCGAATAGTCGAGCACACCATACAGGCCGATGCTGGCGAGCAACAGCGCTACCCCCGCGAAGAAGAGGGCGAGCATTGCCAGCAGCCGCTCCCGGACGGTTTGCGATTGGTTGATCTCCTTTTGAGTGCGCATGCTACTGACGCGGAACTCGGGCCGGGCCCGTGCAACCTCCCGGCGCAGAACGGACGCAAGCACGAGCGGGTCGGGACCGGACGTGCGGACGATGATCGTACCCTCGCGCCTACCCTGTAACGCGCCCACGGCATCTACCGGCTGGAATGGAACATAGGCCACCGGCAGGATGGGCTCGCGCAGATTTTGGTAGCGGGCATCGCGGACCAATCCCACGATTTGAAAGCGACTCCGCGCGCCCGCGGTATTAATTGTTTCGAACGATTGACCGACAGGATTCTCGCCGCCGAAGTATCGCTTTGCGAACGTCTGGTTGACCACCGAAAAATCTGGATACGTATCGCTCGCGCGGAAGTCTCTGCCGTCAATGAAGGGAATCTTCATGGTTTCCATCCAGCCCGGCGAAACTCGCAGAAAGAAGGCCAGCACGTCGCTTGGAGGTTCGAGACGAAGTTGTTCGACATGGTTCCGCTGAGCAGCGGCCACGCCGCTAGTGCCACCGTCTCGACACCTGGTACCGTGCGCAGATGTTCGGCCACTTGGTCCCAGAAAACCGGCGGCTCGGCACGTTCAGCCACCGTGTCGAGCGTGAGAACCCGTTCGGCCGAAAAGCCGGTGGGCTGGTAGCCAGGCAGCGTCGGTCACTGATCCGGCCCAACAAATTTCCCCCGTCCTTTCAACCACTTGCAAGAATCATACCCGTAGTCCCTAAATCCTCCCAGCTAGCCTGTAGTCGAAAGGTGGGGCGCACCCGCGCCCTCAAATCCAATGCACAACGATAAATATCGGAAACTTTCCCAGCAGCAGGCGGAAGCCAACCGCCGCAACGCCCAGAAATCCACCGGCCCGCGCACCCCCGAAGGCAAAGCCGCCTCCAGCCGCAACGGCCTCACCCACGGTCTCTCCGGCGACAAACACTTCATCCTCGAAGGTGAGGATCCCGAAGCCTTCCTCCGCCTCCTCCAGGACCTCCACGACCACCTCCGCCCTGTCGGCGACAGCGAAGAACTCGTGGTCCAACGCATTGCCGCCGCCCAATGGCGGCTCGACCGCGCCTTTGCCCTCGAAACCGGCATCTACCGCGAAGAATCCGTAATTCTGACCCGCATGGACCGAAAAAGACTGACGGATCACGAATTCTACATGAACCGCGACGGCAAACACTCCCCGCCCGATCCCCACGAACCGGACGACCTTCTCGCCCGCGCCTTCATGGAGGATGGCAAAGGCTCCGGCAACCTCACCCGCCTCGCCCGCTACGAAACCGCCATTGAACGCTCCATCGAACGCGGCATGAAGTACCTCAAAGCCCTCCAGGCCGCCCGCAACGCGCAGTGTCCCGCCGTCCCTGAAGCCCCGCTCCCGCCCGAGCCCCCCGCCCCCGAACCGCCAAATCCGCCGCTCAACTAGCCCGGGATTCAACGAATTACGAACCGAACCCAGAAGACCCCACAATGGCGCAACCCTCCCCGACTCCGCCCCCCTCGGTCCCCCGCCAGGCGCCCCCAACGACAAAAAACGATGAATATTGATGAATAACGATCCGGCTTTTCGGTTTTGTAGCGCGGGCTGAAGCCCAAGCTCCAGAGCGGGACCTAAAAGTCCCGCTGGCATGCTGAAACGTGCACCCCGGGGCAGCGCTAGCGCGGATCGAAACTCTGATCCAGGTACATCCACACGACCCGCGCGAAGCGCGCCACTAGCGGCACAAATGGCAGATAAGCCACAAATGCCGCCGCAATCGCCCAATCGAACGGCCAGCCGCTGAGCCGCCATATCAGCACGATCAGCAGCAGCACCGGCGGGATCGAGAGCAAGTAGCTCACATACATGGCGCCCAAAAAGTAGCCCTGCTCGCGCTCGAACCGCAGCCCGCACACCGGGCAATTGTCCACCATGGCCAACGGGCCCCGATACACCGGAAGGCGGAAAATCCGTCCCTGCCTGCATCGGGGACACAGTTGCCGCCGGATGCCTGCCGCCGCCGAAACCGTCTGCGCTGGCATTGCCACCTTCTGATACTATCCGGTTTATGCCGAAACCGCTGCTTCTCCCGCTGGCGCTCGCTGCGCTGGCGGCCGGCCTGCCCGCGCAATGGATTCCATTGAATCCCGTCACGGGCGTTCAACAACAGTCGAATAGCGTGCTGTTGACCATGCAGTCCGGCGCGATGCGGATCGAAGTGGCGAACGATTCCATCATTCACGTAGTCTATTCGCCCACTTCGTCGTTCCCGAAGCAGGCCGAATATGTGGTTACGAAAACCGCGTGGCCCACGCCGCAGTGGAAGATGGAATCCACCGGTGCCGCGATCGTCCTGACCACTCCGCGATTGAAAGTGACTGTCAGCCGCGCGGACGGTGTGATCGCCTACAGCGACCTGGCCGGCAAGAAGCTTGTAGCCGAAGGCCCCAAAACCATGACTCCCGCGACGGTCAACGGCGAGAACACCTACCACGCGGAAGACAACATCTCCATGTACGGGTCCGAGGAGGGACTCTACGGCTTGGGCCAGCACCAGGCGGGCGTATGGAACTATCGCGGCGACTCGGTGGACGTATCGCAGGACAACACCAGCATCGCCGTGCCGCTGCTGGTCTCCACCAACGGTTACGGGCTGTTCTGGAATAACGCGTCGCGCATGCGCTTCAATAACCGCTTCGTGCATTCGTTGTACATCAGCGCGGAAGTGGCCGATACCATCGACTACTATTTTCTCTACGGCCCGGACTTCGACAAAATCGTGGCCGGTTACCGCGAACTTACCGGCGCCGCTCCCATGTTCGGTAAGTGGGCTTACGGCTTCTGGCAATGCAAGAACAAGTATCAGTCGCAACAAGAACTGCTGGGCGTGGCGCACAAGTACCGCGAGTTGCACATCCCCGTGGATAACATCGTGCAGGACTGGTTCTGGTGGACCACCAAGGGCGAGTTCGTATTCAACAAGAATTACCCCGATGCCAAGGGCATGATCGACGACCTGCACAAGAACGATTTCCACCTGATGATTTCGGTGTGGCCGTATTTCGATCCCGGCACCGCTACCTACGCGGACATGGACAAACGCGGCTTCTTCATCGACCGCACCAAGACCCGCGCGTATCATCCCGCGGGCATGGCCGTCTACGACGCCACCAACCCGGACGCCCGCGCTTACTATTGGAACCTCATGGATAAGGCGCTGTTCCAGATCGGCGCGGACGCCTGGTGGCTGGATACCACCGAGCCGGAAACCGAGGGCCGCGAAGAAAACCTGATGCTGAACAATAAGCTGGCGATCGGCAGCGGCGCGCGTTATGCGAACATCTTTCCGCTGATGACCACCGCGGCGGTCTACGACGGGCAGCGCAAAGCCAGCGATCGCAAGCGCGTATATATCCTGTCGCGCTCGGCGTTCGCGGGCGCGCAGCGCAACGCGGTGACGGCGTGGTCGGGCGATATTCTCTCCGACTTCGAAACCTACAAGCGCCAGATACCCGCCGGCTTGAATTTCTCTCTATCCGGCATCCCCTACTGGACCACGGACATCGGCGGCTTTTTCATCGGCAATCCGAACGATCCGGCGTACCGCGAGCTATTCGTGCGCTGGTTTCAGTACGGCACGTTCTGCCCGATCTTTCGCGTGCACGGAACCCGCACCACCAATCAGAACGAGCTTTGGTCGTACGGACCGGACGCGCAAACGATCCTGACCCGGTTCGATCGCTTGCGTTATGAGCTGATGCCTTACATTTACTCCGTGGCTTGGATGACGACCCACGAGAGTTACACACCCATGCGCCCGCTGGTCATGGATTTCCGTTCCGATGTACGGGCCCAAAACATCGGCGATCAGTTCCTCTATGGGCCGGCGATCCTGGTGAATCCCGTCACGGAGCCGGGCGCGACCACCCGCCACTTATACCTGCCGAAGGCCAACTGGTATGACTTCTGGACCGGACACGCCGAAGACGGCGGCAAATCGCTGGACGCGCCGGCCCCGCTCGACCGCCTGCCCTTATACGTTCGGGCGGGTTCGATCGTGCCTATGGGGCCGGACGTCGAGTATGCTGCCCAGAAGCCCGCGGATCCCATCGAACTGCGCGTTTACAGGGGCGCGGACGGCAGCTTCACGCTCTACGAAGACGAGAACGACAATTACGATTACGAGAAAGGCGTGTATGCCACCATCCCCATCCATTGGGACGATACGGCGCACAGCCTCACCATCGGCGCGCGCAAAGGCCGGTTCCCGGGTATGCTGGAATCCCGTACCTTCAACGTCGTTTTCGTAAGCGAGGGTCACGCCGTGGGCATCGGCCAGACCGCCCAGCCGGATCGGGTGGTGCACTATTCCGGCGCGCCAGTGGTTATCGCTCCGTAGTGGCCGCCTTGGGCAGTTCCTTGCGCGGCAGCATTTCGGGACTGTTGGCCGCCTGATAAACGACCGCCGCGATCACCGCCGAGGCCTCCATCAAATCGGACGGGACCGCGTGATCGTAAGTGTCCATATTGGAGTGGTGCGTGACGCTGCCGTAATCGAGCGGATCCTGAATGAACTGGAATCCGGGCAGGCCCACGGCATCGAACGAGAGGTGGTCCGTGCCGCCGGTGTCCCTGATGCTGATGGTGGTGGCGCCCTCGTCCCGGAAGGGCGATAGCCAAGCTTCAAACAGCGGGCGCATCGCGTCGTTGCCCTGCAAATACACGCCGCGAATCCTGCCGCTGCCGTTATCCAGGTTGAAATAGCCGGACAGCTTGGCATGCTCCGGCAGCAGTTTCATGGTTTTGGAATCGCCGAAATGCTGCTTTACATAGGCCTCGGAGCCATACAGGCCTTCCTCTTCGCCGCTCCACAGCCCGATGCGCACTGTGCGGTCCATACTGAGGTTCAGCGCCTTCAGAATCCGCATCACTTCGATCATCACCGCGCTGCCGGCGCCATTATCCGTCGCGCCCGTCGCGGCATGCCAGGAATCGAAGTGCGCCCCGATCATCACTATTTCGTCCTTTTTGCTGCCGCCCGGGATTTCGGCAACGATATTGGCGGAGTTGAGATCCGTATCCGATGCCTTCACCTTCAGCGACGCCCGCACTTGCACCGCCGTTTTCTTCTCCATGATGCGCGCGATGCGGTTGTATTGTTCGGCGGTAATCACGAAGGTAGTGGGCGCCAGCGGATCGGCGCTCTTGTGCGATCCCGCCTGTTCGGCGTTGGTCAGGCCGTCGTGCGAGCGGTCGTCGCGCATCAGGATGCCCAACACGCCCTCGTCCAGGAAAAAGCGGTTGCGTTCGGTTGCCAACTTGATGGCCACATCGAACAGTTCGTCGAATACCGATTCCGGCAAGCTCGCGAAGAGCTTGCGGAGTTCGTCCGGATCGTCGGGCCACGTCAGGTCGGCCAGCTTCCCGAAGTATTTCGCGGCGTGCTCCGGCGCCTTGGCCATGTCCGCCAATTCGGCGTCGGTGTAGCGCCGGAACTGCGGCTTGTTTTGCTCAGCCGGAATCTTGGGATCGCGCAACATCACGAACTTACCGCGCAGCTTGCCGCTCCATTGTTTCTTGTAGACTTCGAACTCGGCGCGCGCCTTTTTAGGATCGCGGGTGCGGGCCATCGGCGCCAGAATCGTTTCCCCGGTGACTGGCCCGTTGGTGCCCGCGCTCCAGGCCAGCGGCGTCGAGATCAAAACCGAATAACGCGGTTCGACCATTTCGAGCGACCACTCCTGGGCCGTCCAGGCGCGCCCGAAAGGTCCCCATGTTTCCAGATGAACGTTGCTCAGGCCGATCTCGCGCAGCCGGCCGGCGGCCCAGTCGGCGGCCTGAAAGAATTCCGGCGAAGCGGTCAGCCGCGGTCCGTAGACATCGCTCAGCCAGGAGAGATGATCCATCACTTTGGAACGATCGTAGGCTTCGGTCTTGATGCGCGAAACGAGGCCCAGGTCTAATTTCGATTGGCCCCAGACGGCGGGAGCCAGAATCATCAGGAACAGGAGTGGTTTGCGAAATCGGGATGTCAGCATATTTGCCTTAGCCTACTGTAGCAGCATCAATTGGCCGCTACCGTATATGCGATATCGCGCTCGGTGGAACTGGCGCCTTGCGTCACGATGGCTTTCACTTCATAACTGCCCGGCTTGCTGGTGGGCTGGATGATCATCGGGATGCCGCCGTTTACATCGGGCGGCGCTAACGCGGGGGTGATGGTGGTCAACAGCCGGCCCTTCTTCAACAGCCGCACGCGCAGTTCCGGCTTGGCCGTGTTGCCGGCTTCCGGATAAATCATGAAATAGACAAACGGACGCGCGCCGGGAAATAGATCGGTGGTCACGAATGGAAGCACGCGCTTATCGGTGTACTCAAACGGGTCGGCCGGGTCCGGTGGGTGTTTGGTGGTCTCCAGGCGCCGCACCAGCGCGAGATCGCTCAGCGCCACGCCGCGCTGCTCCCGGTTGTCGATCTCGACCACGCCGGTGCTGGCCCGGTTGCCCTCGTGGTCCACGACGGCCGTTTCCACGGTGTAGTGTCCGGGCGGCAATTTCACGCCGCGTTCGTAGGTCATTAGTTCCACCTGCACGCCGGCCAGGCGATCGTCGGAAACCAGCGATGGGATGTCTTTGCTTACCCGGTCCACGATCTGGCCTTGCGCATTCTTCACCAGCGCCAGCAAGGAAGCGTGCAGCACATGCGTCTTGGGCGACAGGCCGGGAGTGGCGGTCAGATTGGAGATCGGCATCTCGAAGGCGATGGCATACTGCGCCGCGCCGCCGGCGTCGCGAAAACGGTAGGCCCGCGACAGGTAGTTGAAGGCGTGCGGCCGGGGGTGCGTGTCGAGAGCTCGCAATCCGGCCATTTCCTCGGCGGTCACGGGACGGTCGCCGGTGTCGGGCACCGCGAAATAACCGCTGCGGGTCTCCACGCGCAAACCGGGCCGCGCCAGCTTCACTTCGATCTTCCGGAAGTGCCCGTCTTCGCGCTCGGCCTTGGGCGGATACGCGACCTCATAATGCGTGTCCACTTCTTCCATCACGTGGGCCAGAAGCTTGTCCGTGTTATTGGTGTTGGCGATCAGGAATCCGCCGGTGCGCTCGGCCAGCTCGCGAATGGCTTCCTGGCGGTTGGAGCTCGAGACGGCGAACTTCACGTAATCGTCCTCGTGCGCCAACTCCATCATTTGGGCCGCGGCGGAAACGGCCGGTGGGCCGTGCGACGAGTTCGCCGATGCCGACGAGGACGAGTCGGAGCCGCCGGCCTGCGCGATGCTCGCGGGACCCTGCTGCTGGCTTAGCGCGGCGGTGTATTGCATCATGGCCACCGATGGCGCGCTGGCCGATCCAGGCGTACAATCCGGGCCGCTGAGCGCGTCCTGGCACACGCCCAATCCCCAGACGTCCATGGCGTAGAACGTCACGCCGGCCTTGGTGGCCTTATGGATCAGCGAATCCCAGTATTCCAACTGATCGGGCGGCCGGGTAAGTCCGGTGCCGAGCAGCAGGACCGTCTTTTGAAAAGGCAGCGGGCTGAGCTGCCGGACCAGGCCGATCAGCGCGTCAATCTCACGCAAGCCCGCGTATACCGCGAAGCCCATATCGCCGCGCGCGCCCAAAGTATCGGTGGGACTGGAACCGTCGGCATTCTGGGTACCCCCGCTGGGCGGCGAGATGCTGCCGGTCACCTGCATGCTCAAACCAGCCAGCATGGCCGCGGAGCCCAGATTGACCGAAGGAAGCTGGTTGACCGCGGCCAGTTCCAGGGACTTGAGCAGGTGCTCGCGATTGTTGGAAAACGGAAAGACCGGACGCAGCCCGCCGGAGTCCAGGCTGAATACGCCAATGAAAGTATTGGGGCGCAGTTCGTGGATGACAAACTTGCGCGCCGATTCGAAGGCGAAACCGCGCGTCTCCGCGTTCAGGTCGTTCAAGATGAGGCAGACCACGTTGACCGTGCGCAGCGGATTCACGGGCGGGCGCGTGGTATCGGGCGGAAGGTCCTTGTTTCGAGCCGCCTGAGCTTCGGCGGCCTGCTTCTCGTCTTCGACGCGGACTTCGGAGCCCGCCACCAGGCGGAAGGATCGCACGTCCTGGCGCACACCGTCCTCGTACACAGCGATGTCGCCGGGCTTGAGGTTATTGACCAGGCGGCCGCGAGCATCGCGCACCACGACGTCCAGCAGGACTTCACGCACCGAACTTCGGATCACGACATCCTGAGACTGGCTAAAGGCCGATCCACAGATCAACAGGGCCACGGGCAAGCGGGCATAACTACGCATATATAGGTGATGACGTTGCGCTTACAGGCCATGGTACACCTGTTCCCCGGCGCCGGGTCATTTCGCCGCGACGGTATACGCGAGGGTGCGCTCCAAAGAACTGGCGCCTTGCGTCGCCGTGACGCTCAATTGATAGCTGCCGGGCTGCCTGGTTTCCTCGATCCACATGGGAATACTACCGGATTGATTGGGTTCGGGTAATGGCAATTTGCGGGAGGCGAGCAGCCGCCCGTCTCTCAGCAATCGCACGCGCAGCGCCGGCTTAGCGCGGTTGCCCGGCTGCGGATAAACCACAAAGTACACCGAGGGTATCGAGCCGGCGAACAGATCGGTGCTCACAAACGGGAGAACCCGTTTGCCGGGCGCCGACCGGTTGCCCGTGAACTCGAACGGGTCGGCCGCATCCGGCGGGCGGCTCAGATTTTCCAGCTTCCGCACCAAGGCCAGATCGCTGATTCCGGCGCCCGGCTGCTCGCGATTGTCGATCTCGACAACGCGCGCACTGGCCCGGTTGCCTTCGTGATCCACGATGGCCGATTCGATGGTGTAGCGGCCCGGCGGCAGGGTCACCGCGTGCTGGTAGGTCATCAGCTCATGCCGCACATCGGCCAGGCGGTCGTCGGAGACTTCCGACGTAACGTCTTTGCTGACACGGTCCACGACCTGCCCCTGCGCGTTCTTCACCAGCGCCAGCAGGGAAGCGTGCAGGCGCTGCCTGTGCGCGGTTTCCGAAGGCGTCACGGTCAGATTGGAAATCGGCATTTCGAAGGCGACGGCATATTGGGCTTTGCCGCCGGCTTCGCCGAAACGATAGGCGTGCGAGAGAAAGTCGAAGGCTTGCGGGCGCGGATGCGTGTCTAGGGCTCTCAATCCGGCCATTTCTTCGGGAGTGACAGGAGTGCCGGTGTCGGGTAACGCGAAATAACCGCTGCGGGTTTCCACGCGCAAACCGGCCCGTGCCAGCTTCACCTCGATCTTCCGGAAGTGCCCGTCTTCGCGGCCGGACGTGGGCGGATAGGCGATTTCATAATGCGTATCCACCTCTTCCATCACGTGCGCCAGAAGGCGATCCACGTTATTGGTGTTGGCGATCAGGAAGCCGCCGGTACGTTCGGCCAGATCGCGCAGGGCTTCCTGGGTGTTGGCACTCGATACTGCGAACCGCACGTAGTCATCCTGGTGGGATAATTCCATCGTCCGCGTGGTGAGTGTCGGTGGGCCCAGATTCCCAATCACACCGGGTTTCGGTTGGAGACCCTCCTGGCTGGTCGAGCCCTGCTGGGCGCTCAAGGACGCGGCGTAGCTCAGCATCGCGGAGGAAGTGGCCGTGGGATCGTAATAGGGATCCATGCCGTGGGCGTCTACCGCGTAGAAAGTGATGCCACCGTCGACCGCGGCACGGACCATGGAATCCCAGTATTCCAACTGATCGGGCGGCCGCGTGAGCCCGCCGCTCAGAAGCAGCACCGTCTTGTGAAACGGCGAGGCGGCGAGTTGCCGGATCAGGCCTTTCAAAGCATCGATCTCGCGCATGCCGGCCATGGCCGCGAACGTCATATCGTGCTGCGATCCCAGCCCATCGGTGGCGTTTCCCCTGCTGCCGAGGCCGGCGACCCCCACCAATGTGCTCAAACCGTTGAGCACGGCCGCCGATCCTAAGGCGATTGGCGGAAGTTGGTTCAGGGAGGCCAACTCCGCGGCCTTCAACAGACGTTCCCGGTCATTCGAGAACGGATAAACGGGCCTGAGTCCGGTCGAGTCCAGGCTGAAAATACCGATGAACGTGTTCGGGCGGAGTTGATTATCGATGAATTTGCGGGCCGCCTCGAAAGCGAAGGGGCGCGTCGGATTGGCGAGACTAGCTCCCGGCGAGGCGGCGGTGAGATCGTTCAATATCAGGCAGACAATATTCACTGTGCGCAGCGGATTCACGGGCGGGCGGGGGGCCTTCGGCGCGGTGGAGGCGGAGGCTAAAGCTAAGGCTTGCGCTTCAGTTGCCTGTTTCTCGTCTTCGACGCGAACTTCGCTGCCGGCGACCAGGCGGAAGGAGCGCACGTCCTGGCGCACACCTTCTTCGTAGACGGCGATATCGGCGGGTTTGAGGTTGGTGACCAGGTGGCCGTGCGCGTCGCGCACGACGACGTCTAGAAGCACTTCGCGGACTGAACTCCGGATGACGGCGTCCGGGGTCTGGCCAAAGGCCGTTACACACATCAGCAGTGTGGCGGGAAGCGTGGCTGAGCTTCGCATATAGGTGAGGACGTTGCGTTTAAAAGCCGTGGTACAAGAGAATCGCGGCAAATTCAAGGCTGTTTTCAAGGTACCAGTACCTACTTTACGCGCGTTACGGTTCATGGGCGTCCCGATGATGATACGCTGTTACCCATCACTGTGCTCAGAGAACAATTCATGGCTTATGAACCTGCCCGCATCCCTGGCTCGCGCGGCCTCGCCGCAGGGCTGACGGTGCTGGCATTCCAGATGCTGCTCGCCGTCGCGCCGGCCTGCGGGCAGCAGACCGCGGCGGTCACGCCCACGTCTCCACCACCGCCCCCGCCGCCCGCGGAACAGCAATATGTGGGGCGCTTCCTGGTCTACGCCGGATACATGTACCTGGACAGCCCGAAGATCAGCCTGCTCGAACCGGGCGTTCATATCCAGGCCGGGATGCGATGGTCGCGGCATATCAGCCTGGGCTTCGATTACAGCCGCGGCACCGGCACCACCGTGATCGGCTTGAATCAGGCGACTACCGCGCTGCAGAACCGGTTCGGTCCGCTGGTGACGGAGGCGATCGCGGCCGGCATCCTGCCCGCCAACTATGTAGCCCAGTTGCCGTTCGGTTCGGTGACGCAGACCTTCACCGCGGGTCCGGAGTTCCCTTATCGCCGATGGAAGCGAATCACGCCCTACATCCGGCCCTCCGTCGGAATTATCAACGAAATCGCCACCGCGCACCCCACGGATTTCCTGACCACCCTGGTGGTGAAGGCCATCGCGCCCTCCGGGAAGGAGGAAGAATGGACCGCATTCTACGGCGTCGGCGGCGGGGTAGCGTTCAATATCACCCGGCATTTCAGCCTGGTGGTGCAGGGGGACCTGGTACACGATCACCTGTTCCCCGATCTGCTTAAGGATGGCCGCAATACCATTCGGGTTTCGATCGGACCGGGCTTCCAGTTCGGCGGCGACGTGCAGCGGAAGTGGGGGATTCCCGGCCACTGGGAGTAAGCTGGCTAAGACGTACCAGCTACTAAGGCCGTCTCGATCTCCGCGGCCCAAGGCACGAGCATTCCCCGTTTCGTACGGGCATGGCCGATCAGGCGCAGATTACGGAGGGTTGTTTCCGCTTCCCAAGACTGCGGCGAGCATGCCAGGGCATTGGAGAGTGCTTCCCGCGCGCCGGCTTCATCGCTCTCGATCACAGCAATCTCGAGCAGCGTGGCCCAGTCCCAATAGTCCGGCTCCCCGGTGGCGATTTTTCGCTCGACGGCATAACGGACCAAGGGCTTCAGCTTCTCCCGCTCGGGGGCGGGGGGCTCCTTGATCTCCATAAGGGTCACGGCGTTGATGCCGGGGTAGGCATCCCGCCAGTCGGCCTCGAAGCCCTGGCGATAGGCATCGATGGCCTTGGAGAGCAAGGCGGGAGCGGACGGCAAGTTGGCGCTCGCCGCGGCTTCCCAGCGGTCCTTATAGACGCGCCCCAGCAATCCGTAGGTCTCGCTGCTGGGACCATTGCGTTGGAGCACCGCGCGCAGAGTCTCTTCGGCCTGGTCACCCTGGCCGGCGCGGTTTAACGCCAGCGCCAGTTGCTCCTGAACCATGACGGTCTGGCGCAGGGGCGCGGGCATGTTCGCGGCCAGCGCGATCATCTCCTGCCATCCCTTTACGGCCCGGTAGGAGAGATACAAGTCAATCAGCACGCCCGCTTCGATATCCGCCAGGTTGCCCAAACTTTTCTCGATGGACCGGACCGCTTCGAGGCCTTGTTTGCGGGCGGCCGCGAGTTGTTGCTTGAGTTGCTCCGAGTAGGCGACCTGCTGCTGGAAGACATCGGTTTTAGTGTGGTCTACGGCGGCGGGGCGTAGACCGTTGACAAGCTGGAAAACCGGGCTATCGGTAGCTTCCTGGCGCGCGGCCAGCAGTAACTTGACGAGCGCGGCCTTGGAGTCGTCTACATTGACCGGCTGTCCCCTTTTGCTTAGACGATAGGGCATGGCGCGAATGGGCGCCACATCGAACGGCAGCCGCGGACCTTCCGCGAAAACCGGCACGGTGCTGTAGGGCCGCAGGGCGTGGCGGACTCCCAGTTCGTAGAAGACGTTGGCGTTCGCGGTGGTCAGGTCAGCGACTGCGTACTGGCAGAGGATGAGGCGCTCGAACATGGGTTTATGAATGATGCCGCCGACGACCTCCTCGTCGGCGCGGATGGGGTCGAGCCCGGCTTCGCGAATGGCCGGGGCTATGAGCTTTTCGTAAACGGCATCGAAGTCGATCAGGGCTCCGGAAAGGTCCGGCTTCTTACCGAAAGGCATGAGCACGAAGCAGAGGGCGTTCATTCAATCGCATTATACTTGGAAGCCGGCGGCAAAGCTCCTTCCAGGGCGCCGCCTGATACAAAGGATGATATGTCCGCGACCCAAGACGATCGACTCACGTTGGCAGCTATCGCTGCGCTGGCCTGCATTCTCCAGGATGTGTTGCACGAAGGACTGGGGCACGGCGTGACCGCATGGCTGAGCGGGGCGCATCGCATGACCTTGAGCACAGTGGCACTGCAGAGCGATATCGATACACGCTGGATTTCGGCAAACGGCACGCTGGTGAACTTACTTTTTGCGGCGATCTTCTGGGCGCTGCTGCGCCGGGGGAAACGCTATAGGCCTGCCACACGATACTTCCTGGTGCTGGCGATGACCGGGAACCTGTTTACGGGGACCGGCTATTTCCTATTCTCGGGAGTGTCCAACTTTGGCGACTGGGCGGCTGTGATCCGCGGTCTCGAACCGCACTGGATGTGGCAGCTTGGCCTGGTGGTGTTAGGGGTGGTTTCGTATTATGCCTCGATGCGGGTGGTGGCCGTTGCACTGAAGCCATTTCAGAACATTCGCGCGCTGTGCTGGACGCCTTATTTCACGGACGGGATCCTGGCCGGGTTAGGAGGCTTGTTCAACCCCTTTGGGTTGTTCTATGTGATCGCATCGGCGCTGCCATCCACGTTGGGCGCCAATGCCGGGCTGCTGAGTTTGCCGTGGATGGTGCGAGGAGGGCCCCAGGGCGAAGAGCGGAAAGTTGGGCCGATTCGACGCAGCCTTTGGTGGATCGGCACGGCGGCCGCCGCAAGCCTGCTATTCATTTTCGTGATTGGCCGAGGAATCACGTGGTCGCGATGATGGCCTAAGCATCTCGAAGGGAACATTCTGGATAGGGTACCGCTTCCAATCGCGGTAATCGAAGTGCCACCACTCGGAGGGATAGACGGTGAACCCCTGGTTCTCCATCGCGCTGCGCAGTACCTGCCGATGCGCGCGCTGCTCGGCGGTGCCGCCGGCGTAGTCCGGATATGAACGTTCGGACATCTCGTCGTAGCCGCCGGTCATTTCGATTTCATGACCGGTTTTGAGATCGTATAGCGAGAGATCGACGGCGCATCCGCGATTGTGGCGCGAGCCTTCGGCAGGATCGGCGACGAACTCATGTTTGTCCGGCGGCGTGGCGTCCCAGAATATCTTGGTGACATACCAGGGGCGATAGGCATCGAAGATGAGGAGACCGTATCCCTGCTGCATGAGATCGCGCTGCGCGCGCAGTTCGGCTACGGGCCGCACCGGCTGAATGCGGAAGATCCCCGGGCGCGTTTGGGCGGCGAGGGCGAGCAGCAGAAGACAGGCGGGTCTGAACGCAGAGTGGCTTGAGCCGGCCTGAGCGGCAGCGGAGGTGTATACTGGTGCGGACATGCCCAGGCAAATCTTTACTCTTTGTGCGGCCATCGTCCTGGCGCCTGCTTACTCTGACGCTCAAACCGCTTACAAGGAAACCGTTCTCCATAGCTTTGCGGACACCAAAATCCCGCTTGGGAGCGGTCCGGAAGCCGTGGTTCGCGATCATGCCGGCAACATTTACGGAGTCGCGGCGCCTGGAACGCTGGCACGGTTTTTAAACTCGATTCTTCCGGCCACATAACAGTCCTGCATACTTTCACCCGGTGGGGCAGATGGAGGCAACCCCAATTCGCTGATTATCGATGAGGCCGGCAACCTCTTCGGCACCACCCCGGGGGGCGGCAACGCTTGCGGGGATACGGAGGGCAGTTGCGGAGTTGTGTATAAGATCGACCCCACAGGCCATGAGACCGTGCTTTATTCGTTCTCCGGGCCCGATGGAGAATTGCCTGACGCTGCCCTAACCCGGGATTCAGCCGGCAATCTCTACGGGACCACTGCGTTTGGGGGAAAGGCCCTTGGTGTCGTGTTCAAGCTGGATCCGGCCGGCCATGAAACGGTGATTCACAACTTCGCCGGCGGCGAGGATGGCGAACTCCCCACCGGCGGCGTGCTGCTCGATTCCGGCTATCTCTACGGGACCACGCAATGCGGCGGTCCCGGGCCAGGCGCGGGCAGCGGCTGCGGTGATGGAGGCGCGGGGGTGGTATATAAACTGGATGCCTCCGGCCAGGAGACCGTGCTCTACGGCTTCACCGGCGGCGTTGACGGTTGCGCGCCTTATTCCGGCGTCATATCGGACCCGGCGGGCAACCTCTATGGCACCACCTCCCAAGGCGGTTCGGCCGACGCGGGCGTGGTCTTCATGTTGACCCCTACGGGGCAGGAGACGGTGTTGCACGCCTTCGGAGGCCGCTCCGACGTGGGCGGCCCATTTGCGAATCTGGTGCGCGATCCCGAGGGCAACCTCTACGGGACTACCTATTATGGCGGCACGGTATTTAAAGTTGAACCTTCCGGCCAGGAAACCGTTTTACACCGTTTCACGGGCGCCGACGGAGAGGGACCGGGCACCATTTTCATGGACGAGGCCGGGCTGTTCGGCGGCACTTCTTCTGGTGGCGCCGCGAATCATGGGGTCGTATACCGGATTGACGGCGCCGGACAGGAATCGACCCTGTATAGTTTCCCGGCGGGCAATCCCGATGGCGCGAATCCGGAGGCCGGAGTGACCATGGACTCGGCTGGGAATCTTTACGGCACGACGTATAGATACGGAAGCGGGGGCGGCTCGGTATTCAAACTGGATTCCGCCGGTCGTGAAACCGTGCTGCATGTCTTTGCCGGCGTCAGCGATGGCTCCTCGCCGACCGCTAGTGTAGTCCTCGATCCCGCGGGCAATATCTACGGCAACACCAACTTCGGCGGTTCATCCACATCCAATCGCGGCGTCGTCTACAAGCTCGACCCATCAGGCGCCGAGACCATCCTGCACATTTTCGGTGGCGGCACGGATGGATCCAATCCCACGGGCGGCGTCACCCTCGATCCGGCGGGTAACCTCTACGGGACAACCACGCTCGGCGGCTCGGCCAATGCGGGCACTCTCTACAAGTTAGATCCTTCCAGAAATGAATCGATCCTGCATACTTTCACCGGCGGCTCTGACGGCGCGCAGCCGGAGGGCAACCTGACTTTCGATTCGGCAGGAAATCTGTACGGTACAACCACCATTGGCGGCGTGTTCAAATTCGATACGGCCGGCAACTTCACGGTACTGCACACTTTCTCGGGCGGGCCGGATGGCTACAACCTCGAAGCGGGGGTCACCCTGGATTCATCCGGCAACATTTACGGAACGGCCTACCAGGGCGGGACGAACGGCTGTTGCGGCGTAGTGTTTAAACTAAGTCCATCCGGACAGGTGTCGGTGCTGCACGATTTTACGGGTGAACCAGATGGATACGGCCCGCTCGCGGGCGTCCTCCTCGATGCAGCCGGCAACCTCTACGGCACGACGGTGTTCGGCGGCGCGAAGAACCTGGGCGCTGTCTATAAGATCGACCCTGCCGGCAACGAATCCATCATCTACTCTTTCGAGGCCGCTCCCCAAGGAAGGGAACCCTACGGCGGCGTGATCCTCGATTCTTCCGGCAACCTCTACGGCACTACATACCTGGGCGGCAAACAGGCGTCCGGCACAGTGTTCAAGCTGAGTCCGGAGTAGGCAGGACGCACAAGGCCATTCACCAATCTATGAAATAAACGCTATTCGCGCATCTAACTGCACTACCGGCCAGGGCTGTGGGATGCCCGTCTCTCGAAGCCGCAAAGCAGTCGTACCTAGTTGCGCATTTCTAAGTTCATACAAAGTCGCCAAATGCGCCTTCACCCGGGCCACGCCGTGCGCTCCAGGCTTACGATTCCTTCCGGGAAGACATCGGCATCGAACCAGGCGGGACCGGTCAGTTTTTCAATTTGATGGCCGGCCGGTAGTACATGCGGATGCGAGGACTGAAGCCCAAGGGTCGTCGGGACGGTTCCGTGGTCGGGTTTAGTCATGTTGTAGAATAGATCCGGACATGAAAACCTCCCTAGTGCCGCGGACCTTTGAACAGTTCGTGTCCGAGTCCGCTGGGAAAGGAAGATTCATCAATACCATGTTCGAGGAGCGCCTATTCGCCTTGATTGGCACGCTCGAAAAGATCGCCATGGCGCTCGTTGCAGCGGAGATCCCATTTGAATTGATCGGCGGCGGCGCCGTCATGGTCCATGTAAATCGAGTCGAGCCGTCTGCCGTTCGAAACACCAAAGACGTGAACATAATGGTTCATCGTCGGGACCTCGAACGGATCAAAGAAGCGGCGGTAAAACATGGCTTCACTTTTCGTCTCGCCGCTGGGGTGGACATGCTGCTTCCTCCAGGCGAGACTCAGGCCCGGAATGCCGTTCATCTGATCTTTACAGGCGAGAACGTCAGGCCGAACCAAGCCATGCCAAATCCGCCTTTGAGACCGCAACATCTGTCGGTTCACGGCGTCGAAGTGGCCGTAGTCCGGTCGCCGATCTGATGCTGATGAAGCTCTCGAACAATCGGGACATCGACCGGGTTCACGTTCGGGATTTGGATTCGGTTGGACTGGTCACGCCGGAAGTCGAACGGGCGTTGCCAGAGATCTTGCGGGACCGGCTGCAAGAGATTCGCAGTAAGGAATGAAACGCGACGCAACCCACCACCTATAACCCTCGAATCAACCATTTAGGCTTTGAACGTTCAGGATGAGAGGACCGTCACGGCCGGCGCGCAAATCGCCGCAACCGAAAGACTTCGAGTAGCGCAATGTACACATTCACGAGGCCCAGGCCGCTGACGGCGCCGCGCAGGTAGGCGTTGTCCCAATAAAAACGCCATTCCGGAGCGAGTTGTGAGAACAGGTTGCGGTCCCAGAAATCCGACCAGGGGAAGATCACCAGGAACATCCCCAATTCCAGGCAGAATACGATGAAGATCAGCGACAGGGCCACATGATACCAGCGATAGCGGGGGGCTTCCGGCGCGGGAACCGGATTCGTCACGAGGCCGCCTCCACCATGGCGAAGAGCTCCATTTGCGCTCCCGCCCATGCATCGAAGTCCACAGGAAACAGGGAGCGTTCCCGCACCGGCTCGAAGCTCAGGCGATGCAAAGGCGTCGGCCCAAACTCTTTGAGCGCCCTGGCGTGTTCCGGGGTGAAATAGCCTTTGTGGCCGGCCAATCCATATTCGGGGAAGATTTCGTCCCAAACCCGCATGCGCGCGTCGCGCCAAACCTTGGCCACAATGGAAGCTGCGGCGATGGCATGGCATTGCGCGTCTCCCTTGATCAGGGGGCGCTGCGGAGTCGGGAGCGACAGCGGCATGGCGTCTGTCAGTATGAAATCCGGCGCGGGGCTTAGCCGCCCAACCGCGATTTCCATGGCCATTTTGGATGCCTGGTAGATGTTGATCCAGTCGATCGTGGCGGCGTCCACGGCGGCCACTGACCAGGACACGGCGCGCTCGCGGATGCGTTCGGCGAGCACCTCGCGGCGCTCGGGTTCAAGTTGTTTGCTGTCGTTGAGGCCGCGCACCGGGCGGTCCGGAGAAAGGATGACGGCGGCCGCCACAACCGGGCCGAACAAAGCGCCGCGGCCGACCTCGTCCACGCCGGCCACCGCCTGGAATCCGCGCGCGCGGAGTTCGCGCTCCAGGGTTCCCTCGCAGCGGAATTGCGTGACCTGCCGTGCGGCGCGCAAGAGGAGCCTGGGCCGTCTACTCGCGTTCCCGCAATCGGGCGGCTTTGCCTTTCAGTCCGCGCAGATAGTACAGCTTGGCCCGGCGTACGCGTCCCGTCCGCACCACGTCGATGTGGTCGATCACCCGCGCGTGGATGGGGAAAATACGCTCCACGCCCTGGCCGAAGCTCACCTTGCGCACCGTGATGCTCTCGCCCATACCCGTGTTGTTGCGCGCGATCACCGTACCTTCGAAGGCTTGCAGACGCTCTTTGTCGCCTTCCTTGATCTTCACGTGGACGCGAATCGTATCGCCCGGCCGGAACTCGGGGGTATCGCTACGCTTGTTCTTATTGATAACTTTTGTCAACAGGGAATTGTTCATGTCGAATCCTGATCTTACATTGTAGCCTGCCGGAGGGCCGTCATGGGCGCCCGCCGGTAGCAGCCACTACAGGGCCGAACCGGCACCCGTCGTTGCGCATCCAGTTTTGCAGTTTGGGGGACCTGGTGAGATTCAACGTTACGCCTCGCGTCGATGACGGACGCCGGTGATCCCTATGGTGGTCTCGCTTCTGCGAAAACCGGTCTCCGGCGGTTTGAGTTTTTTCACATCGCCGGTGCGGCTGGATAGGTAACGGTCAATGCAATGGAGAATCTGAATTGCGGTCTCTCGATCGATGGCCCTCCGATCGGCGCGGGCTTCTGGCGGCCAGTTGACCGCAATGCGCTCGGGAGCGGACTCCTCGTTCACTGTTTCCGGCCGAATTCGCGCAGGATTTCGTCGTGCGGGATGCACTCTCCACGAGCGAGTGATGCACGGGCGCGGCCGAGCGCGGCGGCGGTGTCTGGCGCGAGCGCTTCCTCTTCGACCTCTGCGAGCGCGAAAGAGCGCGCCAGCGGCTCGACCATGACTTCGAGCAGACCGCGGACGGCATTCAGCTTTTCGGCTGGCAGAGCATCCAACAATGCGTGGGCCTCTCGGCGCTCCTGATCGAGATTCGGTTCCAAGGCTGTGCTCCTAGCCCTGGTTCCATTTTACGCGATTTGTGGACGAGCGCCCCTGCGGCGCCTTTCTAAGGCAAAACGACGGATGTGGTGTCAGGACGGACGTGCCGCACTGCCCGCGCGGTAGATGGGAGGGCCGCCCCAGTCGAAAACACCAGAGCGGCCTGCCGCTCCAAGTTCCTGACTCGTCCACCTTGCCGTCGGGAAGACTGCAGACAGACGGGTAACGCGCCGTTAGCTCGTTATGTAACATTCGGGAGAAAAAGTCGAGGTCTACCGTGTGCGGTTCCCGTAGGGCGTCGTCCGGGTTCGAAGCTACACTTGGCCGTTCGAGTTGCCGGAGTATGATTGCAGGGATTCAAGTTCCGAAACCGAGGACACCGAGCTTGCCTGTGCCGCAACAATGCTTTTACGAATTCCCCAAACTCGCCGGAACGAGTTCTTAGCTCGCATGAGACCTACTCGCCAGCGGCCTTCAATACGCTGGCTGCCAACGCGGTTGAAACAAAGAAGCGGCGCGTGTCCGCAGCGCGTCTAGTTCCTGTGCTACGGATGGGATCTGACCCAACTCCTTCGCCCGCAGGAGCACACCCAGCACGCCAGTCACTCGCAGACCAGCGCGCTCGGCAGCAGAGCGGCCGTCGCGTTCATCGAGGAGGATCAGTTCGGCTCGCAATTCCAATGCGAGCGCGATTGCCTCGGCCTCCCCTGGATCGAGAGTCGTCCGGAGAAGCCGCGCGAACCGATCCGATGTTAGTGCCTTCATTTTGATCCAGCCCTCTTGAAACGACTGTTGAATTTCCTTCAGCGCATCAGCGTGATGGAGCCGGTCCAGTTCGCATTTAACGGCAGGCGGAATCCAGATCTCACCAAATTGAGAACGCAGCAGTTGGAGCCGGCCGACGATGGCGAGGTTGCAGATAGGCGAGGTATTACTCGCTACGAGCATAGGAGATGTCTTGGGCATGGGAGCCATCGGGACCGGTTGCTATAGGGCACCCAGACGTTGTGGTTTTGCTTTAACTTGCTCTTTCGCAATATTGCGAATAGACTGGGAACGAGTGTCCAAGACCCGAGTCGCCCTTTACCGGGAGGAAGACGGATCGTGCCCGTTCATCGAGTGGTTCGACAAGTTACCGTCGAAAGTGCAGGACAAGTGCTATCTCCGATTGGAACGCCTGCGCGAGATGGGCCACGAGCTGCGTCGGCCCGAAGCAGACTTCCTTCGAGACGGCATCTACGAACTGCGCGCCAGCCTGGGAGGCGTTCATCACCGGATACTGTACTTCTTCCACGGCGCGATTGCGGCGGTCGTCTCTCACGGTCTTGTGAAAAAGCGGGTGGTCCCGCCGAAAGAGATTGATGGCGCCGTCGAACGCAAGAAGCGGTTTGAGACGAATCCGGCGAAGCACACTCATGAGGAGGCTTGACTATGCCAGTTAACAAAGCAAAGACGCTGAAACCGACCAGCGACGCGGTGGAGATCCTTCACCGTCGGACCTACGAAGGCAAACCAGCCCGGCTGAAGAACCTGGAGGAAGCGCGAGCGAACGAAGAGATCGCCCGCAAAATCCAAGAACTGAGGGCAGCGGCGGCCCTCACCCAAACTCAGCTTGCCAAGCTCATCGGCACCACCGCATCGGTCATCTGCCGCCTTGAGGACGCCGATTATGAGGGCCACTCGCTGGCGATGTTGCGCAGGATAGCGGGCGCGCTGCATCAGCGGGTCGAGATCCGTTTTGTACCGATCCGGCGCTCTGCATAGGTCGCGGCATGGGCGAAAACTGGCAACGCCGGACGGGACCTTCAAATTGTGCCTGGGCACAGGCGGGGGTAAATATCCAATCGTGATCGCTCGCGGCGTATTAAGGGCCGGGCGCTAAAGGAGACATGATGGGCGACATCAACTCATTCGCACTACAACAGGCCGAGGCAGCGGCGGCAAAGTTGTGGGCGTTCGGGACCGCTCCTTTCCCGCTCGCCCTCGCCAGCGCAGCCATCATCCAGAGCCACGTCGATATGTTGGTCACCGATACCGCCATCGACTTTGCAATTCATGTTCGACGCATCCTGGATAACAACGACATTCGCACCAAGTTCACGCTCGATGCAGAGTTTCGGCGTTGGGTTGAACATCGTCTGCCCAGGGTGGCTGATCTTCGGGACGCCTTGAACCGTATCGTCCATGCGACGGAGTTCGAGGTCGGGTTTGTGCGACTACCGGACAACGCCCACAACTTTGAGGGCGGCAACTTCGGGTGACCTATCTGCGGACCAGGACGGATCAACGCGCGGACGCCCTCATCGACGTGTTCGCGCTGGCTTGGTGCTTCTTTCACCAAGTCTTACCCGAACTGCATGCGCTTGGCAGGCCGTCCACACCTGAGGCGGTTCAATGATAAGTGCGTGATCAACAGCTGTCAACATGCAGTCGTCTGGGAGCGACTCGTGCCTACTGTTTGAGTTGGTGTAGCACCCTTTCGTGTGAACGGGGCCGGATGACTCCGAGCAAACCACGCCGGCGTCCAAATTTGGACTCCAAATGGACTCAGCGTGACCTCTTCCACGACGTGGAAGATCGCAATCATTTTCGTAAGTCTATGTTTTATTGGGCTTTGTTTTGGTGGACCTGGTGAGATTCGAACTCACGACCTCTTCCATGCCATTTAAGAAATATCAATCACTTGCAGACAGTTTGGCGCAAAACAAAAGACTTAGCAAGAGGCGACGTGGACTCCGGTGGACGCCACGGGGCGGTTTTGGGGCGTCTGGACTCCACGCGGACTCCAGGACTCCACACGCGGGCTGGCACGTGGCGTGCCTTCCTGCGCGCGCGGTTGCCGGCTGATCTATTTGTTGTCTGCCGAAGGAGACAACAATCGGTTTCCATATAAGGAGGATGCCCATGTGGGATGCCGAGGGCGTGGCGTTCCGCCCGCGCGGGGCAATGCTGCGCAGGGCTCCGCCCCAGTTAGCTGACCTCTAGTTCGACCGGCCTCACCACCCAGAGCGCGCCATCGCGAAGTTTGCCGCCGATGCCGCCGCGTTTCTTCTGGCCGTACACTACCCCGTGCGCTGGCTCCTCCGGCAAAGGATCAGGCGCCACGGCCTGCTTCAGTGATCGGGCATGAGCGGCGGTAATCGAAGCCAAACCATAACCAGGATAATTGCGGATCGCATCCTCGGGCGGTCGTCCGTCTCTCGCCATGACTGATTCCAAACTGATCGACAGTTCTTCGTCTTTGAAAGCAGCCGAAGATATGACCGCGTTGCCGTGTTCGTCCCAATCGACCCAAGTACGTGGGATGCGCCGCAAGAGCCGTTCGTCCGCCGGGATGTTTGGGTCATCTTCAAAGACGCGACCTGGCATTCGATCCCCGTGAATGGCTAATCGAGCTTCCCAATTATCGACCTGAGCAGAGCGTTGTCTTGAGGCAGTGTGTGCTCGGACTCGTCCCCGCTCACGCGGTCTCGATAGTAGAAAAACGGCTGTCCATCTCGATCAAACACAATCTCCAAATCGATGCCCTGTCGGTGCCACTCAAGCTGAAGGCCGCCGCTGGATAAAGGTACAACACGCGGAGCCGGACTCGTGGGCCCAAGGAGACCGTTGATGAGGTTCATCGCGTAATGAACCACCTTCGGGTCAATCGGACCCGCACCATAGCTATCCCAATTGTGCAGGAGCGTAAACAGATCGACGAAGCCTTGCATAAGGGGGTCGAACCAGGCAGGAAGCGGCTGACCGTAATCCTGCCATTCAACTTGGTACGCTTGTCCGCGAGAGTAATACTTGCGTTGCCGGCGTATCAGAACTGGTTGCTGAAACACGCTGACCAAAAGGCGGTCACCACTGGAAAAATAGTCCAGGTACGCGGCAGAAGCGCTGGTCGCCAAAATACCGCGATCTTGAACCGTGAGTTCAGCGGTTCCCAATGCTGGCATCGTTCTTGATCCTCCAAATGTTGTGCATTGAATTGGTGGTCAACCTCTTGAACGTTGTTACGATCCACTCCCGACCGATGTCGAAAAAATCGACCGCGTCGCCAACCTGCCCCCTAGCAGTCAGGTGCAGCAGGTACATCGGACGGTTATCGGAGGTTCTGATCGCTGGCTGTACGTCGACATGGAGCCGACCGATCGGTTTTCCGTCCTTACTCGGAATGACGAACCGGGTATGCAGGCGCAAATCCTCCGCTGGTCCAGGAGGCACGAGATCCGTCGAGCGCCAGAATGTGAAGATTCTGTCCACGTCGCCGTAGTGCTCCCACCCCTCGCCGGCGAGGATGTGGTTCACATACGTCACTTCACATTGATTGACGTGCGGGGTGCCGAGTTGGTTTTTCTCCAGGAAAGCCAGAAAGATCCCGTAGTCCCGATCAAAGTGCGGGCGAATGGTCTCATCGTAGTGGGGATACTGGTGGCTCTCCCCTTCCTTGCGCCAGTTCTTTACGAATCTGTCGTTCTGAACCTGGATCATCTCGCTCCCCTGATCGTTGGCGAACCAGATTCGCGGTATAGGGAAGCTCTCCAGAGCCTGGAACTTGAGACCGACCCGAGCGGCTGGGTTTTCCGGAAACTGCTCGATCACCGGCTCCAGCGGCGGACGCTCTTCGGTTTTCGGGAAGGCAGCGCGGTACTCATTCCAGAGGAGCCCAAGATGCGCCGCCTGGACCAATGGCAACGGCTCGAACTGCACAGACAAAACGGTTTCGACAACTGGTGGGTTGTCAAAATCCGGCAGATGCTCTGGACGGGGTGGCACCGTAGTCTGCCTTTTCAAAGCATTTTCCACGAAATATGTTCTAGTGTTGACGATGATTGTATTGCAGCCGAAAGTCCGGCGTCAACGCGCTCTCTTTTTCAGGGTCGGGGCACATCACCCTTCTCCTAGATTAGTCGATTCGCGGCCGCGACGCGCCGAAGAAGTGCCAAGAGGGGGAAGTTGTGGAAGGGACCGCAACCCGATCTGTGCAGGATGCGGGGTCGTCGGGACTCGTTTCCTGGTCTTCAACCAAGGACTGGCAGTCGGTTGGATTTCCCTACTGCACGACCGCTGTCTGCTTCTCGCCAACGCTGGCGAGGCGCTCCTGGATCAGTCGCGTGAGTTCTTCCTGGCGGGTCAGTTGGATCTTCGTGTATTCCTCGGTCATCCGGACCGTGCTGTGGCCGGCGATCTTCGACGCCTCAATGCTCGACCCACCCACCTCCTGCCGCCACGTGATGTTGGCGCGTCGGAAGGAGTGCGGACCCAGACCTGGGAAATCGCAGCCCTCGGCGACCGCCGCCCGCTTTAGAGCTTGCCGTACGCCGGAATCCCACAGCGGGAGGCCGCTGCCGTCCGTCCGGACGAAGACCCAGTTGTCTGCTTTCGCGTTATCCGCGGCAGCCTTCGCGCGGTAGCGGTCGCCCAGGTATCCCAAAGTGAGCGGTCGTTTGCTGGTCTTCGACTTCGGATCGTCTATGTCGCCGCGCCAATAGCGCTGCGCGATGCGTAGGATACCACCTGCAGGAAGACGCCGCGCGTGATCACGGGCACGCCATCCTCGTCGCGCCGGTCCAATCGCCGAAGGCTCCAGCAGCGGCCAGTTTGTATATTCTCCAGGAAGCTATACCGGGTGCCACCGCGCGCCTGTGTCTCAACGGGGTTGCCGCCGTCCTCCTGGAGTAGCCAGATGGCCTTCAAGTGGCCCTTGCGGCCGTAGGCAGGCTTCACGTAGCCACTTGCAATGAGTCGCTTTGCTGCCTCGATGGTGCGGAAGCCCAGAGAAGTCCCGTCTGCTGCGTAGATCGGGATCTGTTCGCGCTTTGAAGACACTTTGGTTGTTTGGAGCGAAGGGAAGGAGTCTTTGGAGAGTCCCGTCTCTCGGGCCAGACCGCAGCTTACTTCTCCTGAATATCAGGTGCGTAACTCAGTCGTCAACAGTAAAGTTTGATGGGCACAGAGTAGTCGCGGACGTTGGGCGCGGTGGGCATCGTCCTTATATAGAAACGAAATGTTGTCGTCTCAGGAAGACGACGACACGCGCGGAAAACGGTGCCCACGGTGCCCAAACTTGCCACTGCCTTGAATCGGTTGGCTTGATCGTGGGCAGGTATCGAAATCCACACGATGCCCATGGCTGCCCATGCTCAAAATGGGTTTTGGACTCCAGTTGGACTCCAGTAGCTACGTTCTGGCGGGCGGGGAAACGGTAAGTCTATGAAACGTTTTGGTGGACCTGGTGAGATTCGAACTCACGACCTCTTCCATGCCATGGAAGCGCGCTCCCAACTGCGCCACAGGCCCGGTTCTGCTCCATTGAATATAGCACGCCGCGCCACCATTTGACACGCCGCTCGCCAGCTTGCCTACAATGGTATGATGCCTCGCAGGCGCGTGCGCGCCCTCATACTGCTGGTCTGCCTGTCGGCGCTGGGTTTCTCCGGCTGCTTCGTGCGCCGCCGCATCATCACCCGCAAAGGCGGCAACGCCACCCCCATCCTGCTCACCGCCGATAAACAGACCCTGATCGACTTCCTCGCCAACCAATACCAGGCGATCCGCAGCTTCAGCGCCACCGTGGATATGACGCCCGCGCTGGGCAGCGCCGAGAAAAGCAAAATCACCGAATACAAGGACGTGCGCGGCTACGTCCTGTTCCGCAAGCCGGCCTTTATTCGCCTCATTGGGCTGTACCCCGTGGTCCGCAACAAGGCCTTCGATATGGTCTCGAACGGCAAAGATTTCCGCCTGTACCTGCCCTCCAGCAACCGCTTCATAGTCGGCTCGAACGAACTGGTCGCCCGTTCCAAGAACAAGATCGAGAACCTCCGCCCGCAGCACTTCCTGGAAGCCCTGATGGTCGCGCCCATGCAGCAGGGAGAGAAGGTGGAGCTGATGAATCTCACCGATGAGGACAACGCCGTCTATGTTCTGCACTTCGTTCGCGTGCAGCCGGATGGCGAGATCCTGCCGGTGCGCAGCGTCTGGTTTAGCCGCATCAACCTGCACATCGCCCGCCAGCTCGTCTATGACCCGGCGGGCAACATTCTAACCGACGCCCGCTATAGCGACTGGCAGAACTACGATGGTGTGCCCTTTCCCAAGGTCATCGATATCGACCGCCCGCAGGACGATTATGCCGTCGTCATGACGGTGGTGAAGATGGAGATCAACCGTCCCGTCTCCGACGATAAATTCGTCCTGGAACAGCCCGAAGGCACGCAACTGCAAGTGCTGGGCCAGCCCTCCACCACGCCGCCGCCCCCGCCTCCGCCTCCCGCCAAAGGAAAGAAGAAGAAAAGTTGACAGCCAAACTCGTCCTGGAAAACCTGAAGCACAAGCCCATGCGCAGCTTGCTGAGCATGTTCCTGATCGCCGTGCCGGTGACCTTGATTCTGTGCCTGGTGGGTCTCAGCCGCGGCATGCTGGCCGATTCGGCCCGCCGGGAACGCGGTATCGGCGCCGATATTATCGTCCGTCCGCCGCAGACTTCCGTGCTCACGCTCAGCGGCGCGCCCATCCCGGAAAAGCTGATCGATGCCATTCAGCAAAAGCCCCACGTGGCGCTGGCCGTGGGGGTGATCGTGCATCCCATTACCAGCGTCACGTTCGTCAGCGGTATCGACCTGCCGCGCTTCAACCAGATGAGCGGCGGCTTCAAATACCTGGAGGGCGGACCGTTCCGCGGTCCCGATGACATCATCGTCGACGAGTATTACGCGCAACAGCACAAACTGCATGCCGGAGACCCGGTCAACGACATCCTGAATCACCGGTGGCGCGTCTCCGGCGTGGTGGAAGGCGGCAAACTGGCGCACCTGTCCGTGCCCATCCGGACGCTGCAGGATCTGACTGGAAATACGAACAAGGTCAGCCAGATCTTCGTGAAGGTCGACAAGCCCGCCAATATTCCGGCGGTCGTAACCGAGCTGAAGGCCGGAGATTTCCTGCCCGCTTACAACATCTACACCATGGAGGAATTCACCTCACTGTTGACCGTCGAAAACGTAGGCGGGCTGAACACTTTCATCCACGTCATGGTGGGGATCGGGGTGGTGATTGGCTTTGCCGTGGTGTTGCTTTCCATGTATATGGCGGTCCTGCAACGCACCCGCGAGATTGGAATTCTGAAAGCGCTGGGCGCCTCCCGCTGGTACATCCTGAAGATCATCCTGGCCGAGGCCATGGTGATGGGGATCGGCGGCACCATCGCGGGAATCGCGCTCAGCTTCGCGGCCCGCGCGCTCATTCTGGCTTTGTATCCGGCCTCTCTGACGCAAGCCATCACCCCGGATTGGTGGCCGATCGCGGGCGCCATCAGCCTGGCGGGCGTGCTGCTGGGAGCGCTCTATCCCGGCCTCAGCGCCGCCACGCAGGACCCCATCGAGGCGCTCGCGTATGAGTGAGCCCTTAATCGAAATCCGCGGCCTGCGCAAGGTCTATCGGGTGGGCAAGGTGGATGTGCAGGCGCTGCGCGGCGTCGATCTGGACGTGCCGCCGGGCGAGTTCCTGGCCATCGTGGGACCCTCCGGCTCCGGCAAATCGACCCTGTTCCACATCATTGGCGGCTTGACTCCGGCCAGCGGCGGCACCGTGCGCATAGGCGGCCAGGATATCTCGTCGCTCACCGACGCCGGCCGCACCGAACTGCGCAAGAAGAAGGTGGGCTTCGTCTTCCAGAAATTCAACCTACTGCCGAATCTGACCGCGGGCGATAATATCGCGATTGCGCGCCACATCGCCGGGCGCGGCCAGGCGCGCGAGCCCGAATTCGACGAACTGCTCAAGCTGCTGGGGATTTCGGGAAGGCTCGACCACAAGCCCGCCGCCCTTTCCGGAGGCGAGCAGCAGCGCGTAGCTATCGCCCGCGCCATCGTGAATCACCCCGCTATCCTGTTGGCCGACGAGCCCACCGGCAACCTGGATAGCGAGAACTCCGCCGCCGTGCTGGGTGTGATGCAAGACCTGAACCGGCGCCTGGGGCAGACTATTCTGATGATCACGCACAATCCGGAAGCTGCCGCGTTCGCGCATCGCACGGTGCGGATGCGCGATGGGCGCATTGTGTAGTGCACCAGTTTGGACTTTCTCGTGATGACTGGCCGCAGCTCGTGGCGCACGCTTGATGTTTTTTGGAGCCGCAAAGATGACGTAGACCAAGAGTAGTGGGGCGGCCAATCTTGGCCGCAGCCGGCTTTCCAGCCGGCTTAGCCGCCTGAAAAGGCGGCTGCGGGCACGATTGCCCGCCCCACGGTGAGTTTTCACGGCTGAAGCGTGCGCCACTTACGGAAGTGCGATCGTGAAGGCCACGCCCGGGACTGCGGCGAGCGGAGCGGGCCAAAGTCCGGATGCCAGCCCGTAGAGATGCTTGCCGCCATCGAGCGTGACGGCCACCGGGTAGCCGCCGTCCGCCCCGCCGCTAAAGCTGTATAGCAGCGTTTCGTGGCCGGATGGGTCGATCTTGTAGACCGCGCCGCAAGCTCCGGGAGTGCCCGGGCAACCGGTCGACGCCGGGGCAAGAGCGCCGTAGAGGTTACCCGCGCCATCGAGAGTGACACCAGATGACGGTCCCGTAGTCACGCTCGATGCGAAGGCGTAGAGGACCGTGTAATTGCCCGCGGGGTCCAATTTGAAAACCGTTCCGCCGCCCAGCGCCCCGCCGAAGGCCGTTCCATACAGATTGCCGGCCGCATCGCGGGACAGCATCGCGGTAGGGGAGCCTCCATCGTCCCCGGAAAAAGTGTGCAGCACGGTGTAGGCGCCGCTTGAGTCGATTTTGAAAATGTTACCCGAGCCCGCGGCACCCCAAACGTGCGAACTGGTGTTCCCGTACAGGTTGCCCGCCGCATCCACAATCACGCCGGCCTCCGGATAGCCGCCGCCGGACTGGAGTCCGAAGGTGTAAAACACGGAGAAATTGCCGGCCGGGTCTATCTTGAAAACCGTGCCCTCATCATACCCGCTGGTCCCGCCGTACCACGTCGTGCCATACAAGTTGCCGGCGGAGTCTATAGCCAGACCCGCGGGCAAGCCGCCGTCGGCGCCCGTGGTGAAGATGTGCAGGACCGTCTCCTGGCCGCCCGGAGTAACCTTATAGACAACGCCATTGCCGTCGTAGTCGCCCAATGTGTTGCCGCCATTGCGGGTCACGCCGTAGAGGTTACCCGCCCGGTCGAGCACCACGCGTCCGGCCGGTCCCGCGCCATCCGTCGTGCCGCCCTTGAAACGGTAGAGGACGGTGTCGTCCCCGGCCGGGTTCATCTTAAACACGACGCCCGCGTCCGCCAAACCGCCGCCGGCAACCGTAGTTCCGTAAAAGTTCCCAGCCGGATTCAACACCAGTTCGGACGCCGGGTCCGCGCCCCCCTGCTCCGGCAGGAAATTGAACAGCACCTTTACCTTGCTGCTGTTCTCGATTTCGTAGACGATCCCCGTGGACCCGCCAAACGGCGATGTGCCATAGGCATTGCCGGCCTCGTCCAGAATCACAGCCGCGTTAATGCCCGGCCACAGGGGCGCTTCAGCCTCGTACGAAACGGCCGGCCCCGGGAACTTGTACAACAGGCTGGGCCTGCCGTTGCTCTCCAGCTTGAACACCGCGCCATACTCCCACAACGAACCGTTGTTATCGTCCGGCGGGCTGGCTGTGAGGTACAGATTCCCCGCCGCGTCGCGGGTCACGCCGGAGATCTGCGTGCTGCTGAATTCGCCGAGCGCGGTATACTGTCCCGTCGTATCCAGCCTGTATACAACGTCGAATGCCGCGCCATAGATATTTCCCGCGGCGTCCAGGGTGACGCGGGCCGTGGGATGGGCGCCGCTGTTGCCAACGTTGAACGTAAACAGTACGGTTTCCTGGCCCGCGCGGTTGAGCTTATAGATCACGCCATAGCTGTATGGGGGGTAGCCCAGGCCGCCATAGTAGGTGGTGCCATAGAGGTTGCCCGCGCCATCCAGGGTGACGCCCGCGACGGGATTGGCTCCGTCCGTTGTCCCGGTGAAAGTGTGGAGCACGGTCTCCTCGCGCGACGGACTCAGTTTGTAAACCACACCCCAGTTATCGGTCTCCCCGCCGTAGTAGGTGGTCCCGTACAGGTTGCCGGCTCCATCCAGAACTACGCCCGCGGCCGGCCCGCTGCCATCTGCGCCGCCGGTGAAGGTATATAACACGCTAAACTGGCCCGACATATCGATCTTATAGACGACTCCGGCGCCCCCTTTATACTCGCCGGCGGCGGCCAGACCTCCCGCGTAGGTGGTGCCGTAGAGATTGCCCGCCGGGTCAGCAACCAGGCCTCCGGCGGGGCCGGCGCCATCGGGTCCACCGGTGAAGTTGTGCAGGATGGTCTCCTGGCCGCTCGAATCGAGCTTAAACACGACGCCGGAGTTGTATGGACCGCCGATGAAAGTGGTGCCGTAGAAATTTCCGCCGGCATCGCGATGGAGCGGTGCGTCGGGCGAAGCTCCGCCCGGGAACACCTCGCTAAACTTATGGATAACTGAGAAGTTCTGCGCCGGCGCGGTGCCTCTGACGGCCAGGGCGCAAGCGAGCACGATGAGCATTTGGGAGATTTTCGCCACGGCTCTACCTCCTTAGTTCGGGGTGACGAGTATGTTAGCATGGCCCGTGCGGAACGGCGCCAGTGTTGTAAATATCCGCGTACTGTTACCCTCATTTCGCCCAGCCTGCTAAAGACATCGGGCCGCCGGATTACAATAAACGCGTCTGGCGCATCGAAAGGAGCGAGCAGCGATGAAACACGCGATAACTTCTTGCCGGCGAAGCGTCCTGGTGATGGCCGCGGTTGCGAGTTGTGGAACATGGATCGCCGTGGCGGCGCCGCCGGAAGACAGCGCCACCCTGGAGACCCTTTATTCATTCAAAGGGATCGCCGGGCCGCCTGGCACGCTGACCTTCCACAATGGCTTGTTGTACGGCACTACCAATAGCGACGGTTCCTACGGAGCCGGCACCGTGTTTGAGCTGGCGCCGCCAACAAAGAGCGGCGGCAGTTGGCGCAAAACGATCCTCCACGAATTCCAGGCCGGACCCTACGGAGCGTACCCATCGGGTCCAGTCGCTTTCGATGCAGCCGGCGCTTTGTATGGCACTGCATCCGAAGGAGGCGTGCAAAACTCGTCGTGCGGGACCAAAGGGTGCGGCGTCGTGTACAAACTGGCGGCGCCCGCTGCCAGCGGCCAACCTTGGATGGAAAGCATCCTGCATGCTTTTCAGGGCGCGCCGGATGGCATCACGCCTGTCGGTAAGCTGGCTTTCGACAAGAGTGGCGCTATTTATGGAGCCACATACTATGGTGGTTCCTCGTACGGCGGAATCGTGTTCCAACTTATACCCAATGGTGGCGAGTGGACAGAAAACATCCTTTACAACACAGTCTCTTTAGGTTCCGACGGCGTCGTACTGGATGACTCCGGTAACTTGTACGGCTCGGACTATACCGCGATATTCGAGCTAAGTCCACCCGCCGATGGCGGATCGTGGACTGCAACGGTGCTTTCGAGCGCCCTGGACTCGCCGCCCTCGACTCTGGTGCGGGGTAGCGACGGATCGCTTTACGGTACAGCGACCGGTGGGACCCTGATCCCGTCCTGCCCCGATGGCGGATGCGGGATCGTTTTCCAGGTAGCGCCTCCCGCCCAGGCCGGTGGAACCTGGCAGTTCAGCACGATATACGAATTCACGGGCGGCCAGGACGGAGGCTGCCCGCAGGGCGTTACGATCGATCAGGCTGGCTCCCTTTATGGCATCACCAACTCATCATATTGTTACGATATGCCCGCGGCCGTTTACCACCTGGCGCCACCCGCGGAGCCCGGCGGAAGCTGGACCTTCAACATCCTCTACGATTTTCCTTCCGTGGGCACGGTGGGCGTCACCCTGGGGACTAAGGGCGAGATTTTTGGCGTCGAGGCCACCAGCAGTAGCGGCCTGCTGCACGAAACCAGTACCGTCTTCGAACTGACGGCTCCCTCGGTGGAGGGCGGGGCATGGAACGAATCCTCCCTTCTTAGCTATGCCGCGGCCAGCGACGGCACTTACCCGCAAGCAGGTATGGTGTTAGACACCCAGGGAACCATGTACGGAGTGACTAAGTATGGCGGGACAGGCATCGCCGAGTTTATTACCACCGGCGCCGGAACCATATACCAACTAGTGCCGCCTGCATCGGGCAGCGTGGCGTGGACCGAGACCGTCCTGCATTCCTTTGCTAAGTGGGATGGATCCGGGCCCAATCCCGGGTTGTGGCGGGCGAACGACGGTTCAGTTTACGGAACCACGGCGGACGGCGGCCCCGTGGGTTGCGGCGTTGTTTTTCAAGTGAGCCCGCCATCGAGCGGGAAGACCTGGACCGAATCCTCTATCTACACCTTCTCGAACGTCGGCGACGGATGCAATCCCAGTCCCGGTCTGGTAGCTGACAGCCACGGGAACTTCTATGGCGCCACAGGCACTACGATCTTTGAGCTGACTCCTCCGGCGTCGCCGGGCGGCTTCTGGACGGAAACGACTCTCTATTCCTTTCCAACCCGGGTTATCCCTCAGTGGGTGGTCTACCACAGTGGCTCTCTATACGGCATCGTGCCCGGGCAAGGCGACGACACAACAGGCACTGTGTTCCAGTTGACGCCGCCCGTTTCAGGTACGCAGTGGATTTACAGCGTGCTGCACACATTTCCGTCCCAGAAGGGCGACAGCGCCGGTACCGGCGGCGGCGTGGTATTCGATGACTCCGGAGAGCTTTACGGGGTCACTCCATACGGCGGCGCAAACAACGCCGGCACGGTGTTCCGGCTGACGCCGCCTGCCTCGCCGGGCGGAACCTGGGCAGAGCGCGTTCTCTATAGCTTTCAGGGCGGTTCCGACGGGTCCACACCCACAAACGTGGAGTTCCTTTCCGGGCGCCTCATAGGTGCGACGCAATCGGGCGGAACATACAAAGACGGCATCCTGTTCGAATTGACTCCGCCGAGCGGCGGCAGCGGAGCGTGGACGGAGACAATTCTTCACACATTCAGCGGCGGCGACGGGCAGGATCCGAAGGGCATCGTGATTCATAACGGCACCGTGTATGGAGCCACATCTGCCGGCACGGGACCGAATCACAACGGCACGATCTTCCAATTGACCCCCTAAAACCAGCTAAGTCCCGTGGCGCACGCTTCAGCGACGTTTCAGCGTGCCGCGGCGAACTTTAGTTCGCCGAAGATCGGGTCTGGAGACCCTCTGCAGGCGTAGACGCCTGCCCCACCCAATGTCCACACTCCAGACGGTGGACTTCTTCAGTCCGCCGTAAGGCGAGCTATATAGGCTGGCCCAAGCGGGACTTAAAAGTCCCGCCGGCACGCTGAAGCGTGCGCCACGATAGCAAAAGAGCTAGAATGGCAACCAGACTTCCCTGAGAGGAGGGTCTGGAATGTTTCGGCTCGATTCGGACAAACCGGTAGAGTTTTGCGATGGCTTGCGGCGGCGCGATTTTCTGCATGCCGGCGCGCTGTCGATGCTCGGCCTGGGGCTCAACGACCTGTTCGCGATGAAGGCGCTGGGCGCCGTCGATGGGAAGAAAGACACCAACTGCATCATGCTGTTCCTGGTAGGCGGGCCGTCGCAGCTCGACACCTGGGACATGAAGCCCAACGCGCCCATTGAGATCCGCGGGCCATACAAACCGATCAAGACGAATGTTCCGGGCATCGAGATCTCCGAGAATTTTCCGCGCATGGCGAAGCATGCCGACAAATATGCGCTGATCCGCAGCGTATATCATACGGCCGCCGCGGTACACGACACGGGGCACCAGATGATGCAGACCGGGCGCCTGTTTCAGGGCGGCGTGGAGTATCCGCACATCGGCTGCGTGCTGTCGAAGCTGAAGGGACCGAATGGCGACGTGCCGCCGCATGTGCTGTTGCCGCGGCCGATCGGCAATACCGGCGGCAATATGCCGCACGGGCAAAACGCCGGATTTCTGGGCAAGACCTACGACCCGTTCGTGCTGAATGCTGACCCTTCGGACCCGAACTTCAAAGTGCCGGACATGCTGCCGCCGGATTACCTGCCGGCCCTGCGTGTGGATCGCCGCAAGAACTGGCGCGAGATGGTGGATCATAGCGTCAGCAAGTTCGAGACATCGCAGGATGCGCGGCTCTTCGACGCCACATTTCACCAGGCTTACACGCTGATGTCGTCGCAGAAAGCGCGGGAGGCATTCGAACTGGCGCGCGAGCCCGAGCAGGTGCGGCAGAAATACGGGCAGAACCGGTTCGGGCAGAGCTGCCTGCTGGCGCGGCGGCTGATCGAAGCGGGCGTCCGCTTTGTCACGGTGAATATGTTCGAGACCGTATTCGACGAAATCACCTGGGATATCCACGGATCGAAGCCGTTCAGTCCAATCAGTTGTTATCGCGACCTGGTGGGTCCGATGTTCGATATGGCGTATAGCTCGCTGCTGGAGGATCTGCACGATCGCGGACTGCTGACCAATACCATGGTGCTGGCGATGGGCGAATTCGGGCGCACGCCAAAAGTGAACCCGGCGGGCGGGCGCGACCATTGGCCGCAGTGCTGGACCATGATGATGGCGGGCGGCGGGGTCAAGGGCGGGCAGGTGATCGGGGCGTCGGACGATATTGGGGCGACGCCGAAGGATCGGCCGACCAGTCCGGCGCAAGTGGCGGCGACGGTTTATCAGGGCTTGGGGATCTCGCTCGAGTTGGAATTGCCGGGCGCACAGGGGCGGCCGATTCCGCTGGTGGAGCGCGGGGTCGAACCGATTCGCGAACTGTTTGTTTAAGGGTTGGGCAAACACGTCATGTATCGATGCTGCTGGGTATTCCTTTTTAGTGCGACGGCGTTTGCCGCGGATCTGAGCGTCCTGCCCGGGCCGGTAACTTTGGACGGGCCGGAGTCCTATCAACAATTGCTGGCCGAGGCTGCGCGCGATGGGCACCAGGAGGATTGGACCCGCACGGGCCGCTGGACATCGTCCGACTCGGCGGTCGCCAAGGTGGATGCCACGGGGACGGTGCGGCCGGTCTCCGATGGCGTGGCCACCATCAGTGTTACGGCGCAGGGACAGACCGCTGCGGTCGTAGTACACGTGAAGAACGCGCGGACGGCGCATGTCTGGAGTTTCCGCAACGATGTCATCCCGGTGATGAGCAAGGTGGGCTGTAACTCCGGCGCATGCCATGGCGCGGCGGCCGGAAAGAACGGATTCAAACTGACGTTGCGCGGCTACGATCCGGATGAGGATTATGACACGCTGACGCGCCAATCGCTGGGGCGGCGCGTTTCGCTGTCGGAGCCATCGCACAGCCTGATGCTGCTGAAGCCCACGTTCGCGGTTCCGCACGGGGGCGGGAAGCGGTTCGCCACCGATTCACTTGAATATCGCGTGATCGCGGAATGGATCGCGGCGGGCGCGCCCCGTCCTTTGGAGAGCGATCCGACGGTGACCGGATTACAGGTTTTTCCGGCTTCGGCAACCTTGCAGGCCGGCGCGGAGCAGCAGATCGTGGTGCTGGCGAAATACTCCGACGGGCGGTTGCGCGACGTGACGCGCTGGGTGCGCTACGGATCGAGCGACGAAGGTGTAGCGTCGGTGGACGATGCCGGGCACGTGAAGATGAACGGCAGCGGAGAAGCCGCCATCACGCTGTGGTACGCCAGCCGCGTGCTCTACGCGCGTATGGGCGTGCCCTATGCCAACAAAGTAGATCCGGAAGTCTACACCAAATTCCAGCGGCGCAATTACATCGACGACCTGGTGCTGGCCAAGCTGAAGGCTCTGAATATCGCGCCTTCTGGCCCGGCTTCGGATGCCACTTTTATCCGGCGGGCGTATCTGGATGCCGCCGGGATTCTGCCGACTTCCGAAGAGGTCGAGGATTTTCTGGCCGATCAGGCGGCGGATAAACGCGCCAAGCTGATCGATCGTTTACTGGAGCGCGACGAGTACGTGGATTACTGGGCGTATAAGTGGTCGGACCTGATGCTGATCTCCAGCCGCAAGCTGCGCGCCAACGCCATGTGGTCCTTCTACAACTGGATTCGCGACAGCGTGAAGGAAGACAAGCCCTGGAACAAGTTTGCCTACGAGATCTTCACATCGTCGGGCGATACGCGGCAGAACGGCGCGCTGAATTACTACGTGCTGCACAAGGATCCCATCGACCTGACGGAAACCGCCACGGAGGCGTTCATGGGCAATCGCGTGACTTGCGCGCGCTGCCATAATCATCCGCTGGAGAAGTGGACCCAGAAGCAGTATTACGAACTGGTAAACCTGTTCGCGCGCGTGGGGCTGAAGGACGGCAGCGAGCCGGGCGACGTGGTGGTTTATGCCAAGGCCACCGGCGACGTGCTGCATCCGAAGCTGCTGAAGCCGCTGCCGCCGACGCCGCTCGACGGCACGCCCATGTCTCTCGATTCGACCGAGGACCGGCGCGTGCATTTTGCCGATTGGCTGGTGAGCCCGAAGAACACCTATTTCGCGCGGTCGCTGGTAAACCGGGTGTGGGCGAATTTCATGGGGCGGGGACTGGTGGAATCGGTAGACGATGTGCGCGCCACCAATCCGGCTTCGAACGAGGAGCTGTTCGCGGCACTGAGCGACGATTTCGTGAAAAGCGGATACGACGTGAAGCGCCTGATCCGCACCATCATGAATTCGAGCGTCTACCAACTCTCCGCCGATTCCAACGCCGCGAACCAGATGGACACGAAATACTATTCACGCTATTTCGTGAAGCGGCTGCCGGCCGAAGTCCTGCTGGATGCCATGTCACAGGTGACGGGCGTACCCACGAAGTTCGGCGGATATCCGGCGGGCACGCGCGCGCAGCAGTTGCCGGACGTGCAGGTGCAATCGCAGTTTCTGAGCGCGTTCGGGCGCCCGAAGCGGATCATCTGCGACGCCGGGGAGCGCTCCAGCGAGCCGAATATCGCGCAGGCGCTGCACGTGATCAACGGGGACACGTTGAACAAGAAACTCAGCGATGCAAATGGCTATCCGGCGCTGGCGATCAAGCTGGGGCTATCGGATTCGCGCATTCTGGATCAGCTTTTTCTCTCTGCGTTCAGCCGCTATCCGGCCGCGGCCGAGAAGCAGCCTTTGCTGGAGGCGCTGCATTCGGCGCGGGCGGCGGTGGGCACGCCCGAAGTGCAGCGCGAAGCCCATCGGCAGGCGCTTGAAGACATGATGTGGGCCATGCTGACCAGCAAGGAATTCCTGTTTAACTACTGAGTCGATTTCCCCCCTCGAAACTCTAAAGACGGCCGGGTTCGGTTAGTGTATACTAGCCGAAGCCCGCTTCAGTCGGGCTTTGTCGCGCGAGAAACGGAGGGAAAAATGGTCAAACAATTAGGCGTTTTAACTGCGATTGCCATTCTGCCGGCAATTGCGCAGGACACGGACGCGTCCGGGCACGCCGCTATGTTGAAGGCACTCAAGGCGCGGACTGGACCGGCCCGGCTGGCTGTGCAACAACCTGACGACGGAACCGCGAAAAGCTACAACTGGAGCGGCTACGCCGTGACCGGGACGAGTTTCACCAAGGCCACGGGGTCGTGGATAGAGCCGGTAGTGAAATGCAATAGTAGGGCGGACACGGAATGGGCCGTTTTTTGGGTCGGCATCGATGGCTGGGGCAGCGACACGGTCGAGCAAATCGGAACCTATGCCTATTGCTCCGAGGGCCGCGTGCAGCATGCGGCCTGGTGGGAGTTTTATCCGACCAACGACATCCAGACAATTTCGACCATGACGGTAAAGGCGGGGGACAGGATCGCAACGTCGGTGACATTCACTGGCAGCGAGTTCGTTCTCGAAATCAAAGATGAAACCACCGGAAAGGCTTTCAGCCACACGGGCACGCAAAGCGCCCAGCGGATTTCCGCGGAATGGATTGCGGAATCGCCTTGCTGCCTGGGCAATGCCTATTACCCGCTTCCAGATTTTGGCACAGCGGTGTTCGGCAAGGACAGCACCGGCGTGGCCGGTACGAATAATGCCACGGAACCCTCGCATAGCGGCGCGTTCAACACCTTCCCGTCCGCAAACGTGTTGGCCATCACCAAGATCAACGAAGCCACCAGCGTAATCGAGGCGGTGCCGTCGGCGCCTTCATCGGACGGAACCAGCTTCTCGATCACGTGGGTCGCGCCGTAGCTTTTTGGGGCGGCCAAAGCCGGCTGAAAGCCGGCTGCGGCCAAGATTGGCCGCCCCACAAAGGCGCTCGTTAACGCCGGCCGCCGCCATGGCCGCCGCCGTGGAACCCACCGCCAGCGACGTGGCCGCCGCCATACGCGCCACCCCTATAGCCATTGCCATAAGCACGGCCGCCATAGCCCCAACCGCCATAGGCGCGGCCGCCGTAACCCCAACCGCCATATCCGAAACCCAGCCCGATCGAGGGACCGGCGTACGGATAACCATAAGCGTAAGGCCCATAAACGGGAGCCGGATAGCCGTAAGCGTAACCATACGGATACGCGTAGGGATAACTGTAAGCGGGCACCCCTATTCCGACACCGAACCGCACGGCCGCATCGGCCTTCGGGGCGGCGAACGCCATCACCCCAGCCAACGCCAGCGTGGCAAGTCCAATCTTTTTCAGCATCTTTCTACCTCCAATTCATTGGACGATGCCGGGCAAAACGGGACTGCAAATGTTTGTAAACGTCGCGTCTCACCGCAGCCCTAGCCGTGCTACGCTCTCTTCAGGACGGGATGCATGCGCGGACTCTTGGATAAGGCGATGGTATCTTTCGGAGCCTCGATCGTCTGGCTCCTGGTTCCCCTGCACGCCGCCGGCACTCCTTCTTACTCCAAAGACGTCGCGCCCATCCTGGCGGCAAACTGCGCAGGCTGCCACGGGGGCAACATCGCCATGGGGAAGCTCGATCTGGGCGGCTTCGGCGGCATACAAAAAGGCGGTCATAGCGGTCCCGCCATTGTGCCTGGGAAGAGCGCGGAGAGTCTTTTGTATTTGCGGATCACGGGCGCAGTGGCTCCGCCCATGCCTTTGAACGGGAAGAAGCTGGCGGACGAGGATATCGAGACGATCCGAAAGTGGATCGATGCGGGCGCACCGGGGCCGGCGGCGGGTGAGGTGGTAGAGGCGCACGTGCCTGCGATTCCCGAGATCAAGCCGCGCACGGCGGTGAAGGCGCTGATCAGTGCGCTGGCCTATCGGCCGGATGGCAAGCTGCTGGCGCTGGGAACATTTCAAGAAGTCCGGCTGGTGGAACCGGAAAGCGGTAAGACGGTGGCGACGCTTCCCGGTGAAGTGGAAGACGTACGCGGGGTAGCATTCTCGCCGGGCGGCCGGCTGCTTGCGGCGGCCGGCGGCTTGCCTGCGCGCAGTGGCGAGGTCAAGATCTGGGACGTGGAGAAGCGCGCGCCGTTGCGCACCATCGCCGGACATACCGATTGCATTTACGCGGTGGAGTTTTCGCCGGATGGCAAGACCCTGGCGACGGCCAGCTACGACAAGCTGATCAAGGTGTGGGACGCCGGCAGCGGGAAGGAGATCCGCACGCTGAAGGACCACATCGACGCGGTATATGCGCTGGCCTTCACGCCGGATGGCAAGCGGCTGGTTTCGGCGTCGGCGGATCGCGGGGTGAAGGTCTGGGATGTGGCATCGGGCGAGCGGCTCTACACGCTGAGCGAACCGACCGACGGCCTGAATACGCTGGCGATCGATCCTACGGGCAAGCGCGTGGCCGCGGGCGGGCTGGACCGCACCATCCGCGTGTGGTCGCTCGGGGAGAAGAGCGGCACGCTCGAGAATTCGCTGATCGCGCACGAGGATGCCATCCTGCAACTGGCGTGGTCGCCGGACGGGAAGTACCTGGTTTCATCTTCGGCGGATAAAGAAGTGAAGGTATTCAAGGCCGGCGATCTGAGCGTGGTGAAGACCTGGCGGCAGCCGGACTGGGCTTTGTCGGTGGCTTTCGCGCCCGATGGAAAGAGCTTCGCGGTAGGCCGTTTCGATGGTTCCTACGAAGTTTATCGACTGGGGCAGGCGCAGAGCCTGCGCGAGGGGCAGAGCCCCGCTGGAACGATGGAATGAAACCACTCCTGATTCTTACCTGCGCCGTTGCGACGGCTTTCGCGGCCAGCACCACCTCCGATTGGCCGACCGGCAATCGCACCACGCCGCCGACCATCAACTCCGTGGCGCCGAGGGGCGTGCCGCGGGGAGCCACTACTGAGCTGACGGTGGAAGGACTGAATCTGGCGAAGGCCAGCGCGGTGTTCTTCAGCGAGCCGGGCATCCAGGCAAAGATCCTGCGCATTAAGGAATTGCCGGATGGGCCGGATGTGCGGCTGGGATCGAACGGCGGCATTTCCACCGTGGACGTGGGGCCGCTGCCGCCGCGCAACGAGGTGACCCTGGAACTGGATATCAGCGCTGATGCCGATATCGGGCCGGTGGATTTTCGTCTGCAGACGCCGCTGGGGACCAGCCCGGAAGGGCGCTTCCTGATTGAGCCGTACTACGGCGAGAGCGCCGACCGCGAGCCGAACGACACGCCCGACGAGGCCGTCGAAGTATTTCCACCGGCGATTCTGGTGGGCGCCATTTCGAAGCCGGGCGACGTGGATTACTACAAGGTGACCGTCAAGGCCGGCGAGCAGTTCGTGTTTGAGAATGGCGCGGCGATGCTGGGGTCCGCCTTGCAGCCGGTGGTCGGCATCTACGACCAGGACCAGGCGTTGGTGAAGGAGTACGGGCTCGAAGGCGGCAGGTCGGCCGAATGGTTCGCGCATCGTTTTGCGAAGGCTGGAACGTACTACATCAAGGTCGCGGACTATGAAGAAGGCGGCAGCGCGCGGCATTTTTATCGCATCAAGCTAGGCAAGTTTCCGCTGGCGCTGGCGGCCTATCCCCTGGGCGTGCGGAAGGGACAGACGGCGCAGGTCGCGCTGCGCGGATACAATCTTGGAGCGGGCCGGATCGCGGTGACGGGCGCGGCCTCGCCGGAAGATGAATCGGCCGTGATTCTGCGGCCAAAAGTCGGGGCTGGGAAGACGTTCAACAAGCTGAAACTGGCGGTGAGCGACGAGCCGGAAGTGGAGTCGGCCGGCCAGAATACCTCGGTAGCGGCAGCGCAGGCGATCGACGCGCCGGTTACGGTGAACGGCAAGCTGATGGCCGGCGAAAACGATTTCCGATTCAAAGCGCGCAAGGGCGAAAAACTGGTACTGGAAGTGAATGCCGACCGGCTGGGATCGCCGCTCGATTCGATGCTCGAGATTCTGGATGCGAAGGGCACTCCGGTGGAGCGCGCCACGGTGCGCTGTGAGTTGGCCACCGCGGTTACGTTGAACGATCCCAGTTCGTCGGGATCCGGCATACGCATCCTCTCGTGGACCGGAATGGCGGTGGGCGATACGTTGATGGTGGGTAGCGAGCTGTTGCAGGTGCGCGCCATGCCGCGCGGGCCGGACGACGATATCCAGTTCGAATCGTTCGAGGGGCAGAGGCTGGGCCTGCTGGATACGACTCCCGAAGCGCATTCCATCGATACGCCGGTTTATAAGGTGCAGGTTTATCCGCCGGGGAAGAGTTTCGTGGGCAACGGCCTGCCGCTGGTGCGCCTGCCCTATCGCAACGACGATGGCGGGCCTGGCTACGGCAAGGATTCGCGCCTGCGATTTACCGCGCCGGCGGATGGCGAATACATCGTGCGGCTGCGCGATGTCCGCGGTTTCCACGGCGAGGATTATGCGTATCGGCTGACGGTGCGCGCGCCGGCTCCGGATTTCAGGCTGAGCGTGGAGCCGCGCAATCCCAACGTGCCGGCGGGCGGACGCATCCCGGTGACCGTGACGGCGCTCCGTCTGGACGATTTCGATGGGCCGATCGAAGTGACGATCGACGATCTGCCGGCGGGTCTTTCGGCGACGCGCGGCACGATCGAGCCGGGGCAGGCGCGCACCACGCTGCTGCTGAGCGCGGACGAGAAAGCGCATCTGGAGCGGGCCGTGGCGCTGCGCGTCAGCGGCAAGGCCAAAGACGGCGCGCGGCAACTCGCGCACTGGGCCGATCCCGAAGACAAGCTGAAACTGATCGCGCTGATGCCCAAGCCGGACATTACGATGGAGGCCAAACCGCGCGAAGTGGTGTTGGCGCCGGGCCAGTCGGCTACGGTCGAGGTGGAGATCCACCGCAATAACGATTTCGGGGGGCGGGTGCCGGTCAAGCAGTACAACCTGCCGGCCACCGTGATCGTGACGGATGTAGGGCTGAACGGCGTTTTGATCCACGAAAACGAGAACCACGTGACGTTCACCCTGCAGGCGCTGCCGAATGCGGGAGCTATCGACCAGCCCATCGTGCTATCTGGTAACATCGAAACGCGAGCGGGCCAGCAGAACGAATATGCGTCCGGCGAGATCGTGCTGAAGGTGAAGAAATAGCGCCCACTACGCAGGTGGATTCATCATGTCCAAGATCAGTTTGGTGAAAGGACGCTCTCGCGGCCGGCGAGGGCATTGTCAGACTTGCGCCCTGTTGGGTGCCGCGGTCTTTCCTTATGCCGGGGGGCCGGTTGAAACTGGATCCGTGCGATTTGTATGCGCTGGGAGCGCATCGCGGCGGGATCGACGAGCGCTGGTTCTCGTCGACTACGCAGGCGGCCAACGGGCCCGGCACGCCGGATGACGAAGGGCTCAGCTATATCGCGATGGACGGCCAGCGCGTGCTGCTGCGGGAGGCTGTCGCCGACATCGGCGACGAGATTCTGGGCGCGGATGTGATGGCGCGGTATGGCGGCTGGAACGTGCTTTGTAAGTTCTTCGATAACTTGGGGCCGATTCCGCATCACATGCACCAGATGGAAGAGCATGCGAAAAAGGTGGGCCAGAAGGGCAAGCCGGAAGCATATTACTTCCCGCCGCAATACAATTTCAAGGACAACAATTTCCCGTACACGTTCATGGGGCTGGAGCCCGGCACCACGCCGGACGATGTGCGGCGATGCCTGGAGCGCTGGAACCAGGGCGACAACGGCATCCTTTACCATTCGAAAGCGTATCGCCTGCAGCCCGGCACGGGATGGCAGATCGACGCGGGCATCCTGCATGCGCCGGGGTCGCTGGTGACTTACGAGCCGCAGGTGAATTCGGACGTGTTCGGGATGTTTCAGTCGATGGTGGAAGGCCGCGCCGTGCCTTGGGATCTGCTGGTGAAGGATGTGCCGGCGGAACACCATCACGATTTGGATTACATCATCGGCATGCTGGATTGGGACGCCAACGTGGACCCGGAATTCGCGAAGCACCGGCTGTTCCATCCGAAGCCCGTGCGGGCCGAGGCCGAGATGGCCGCGTGCGGCTACTCCGAGAAGTGGGTATGCTACTCGACGCCGCATTATTCCGCCAAGGAACTGACGGTGTTGCCGGGGCGTTCGGCGATGATTCACGATCGGGCGGCCTACGGGCTGATCGTGGTGCAAGGTTGGGGCGCGGTGGGCAAGATGGACGTTGAGACGCCTTCGCTGATCCGCTATGGCGCCATGACCCGGGACGAATTGTTCGTGAGCGCAGCGGCGGCCGGGCGCGGCGTGCTGGTGCGCAATCGCAGCGAGGAGGAGAACCTGGTGATGCTGAAACATTTCGGCCCGGGAAATCCGGACGCGGCGGAGCTGGTGGCATGAAGTTCGGCGTGAATACCTTCATCTGGACGGCGAACTTCGACCGGTCCAACCTGGGGCTGCTGCCGGCTATCAAAGCGGCGGGCTTCGACGGCGTGGAGGTGCCGCTCTTCGAGCCGGCGAAGTTCGCGGCGGCGGATATCCGGCGCGGCCTGGCGGACAACGGCCTGGAATGCACCATCTGCTCGATTCTGACGGGCGGCTTGAACGTGATTTCCGAAGATGCGGCGGTGCGCGAGCGGACCCGCATCCACTTGCAGGATTGCGCGAAGGCCGCGGCCGAAGTGGGCGCCAAGATTATCGCCGGGCCATTATATTCGCCGGTGGGGCAATTTACCGGCCGGCGCCGCACAGAAGAAGAGTGGAAGTGGGCGGTGGATTGCTTTCAGGCGATCGGGCCGACGCTGAGCGAGTATGGGGTGACCATCGCGCTCGAACCGCTGAACCGGTTTGAGACGTATTTTCTGAATACGGCGGCCGATGCGGTGGCGCTATGCGATGCGATAGACCATCCGAACGTGGGTATTCTGTTCGATACGTTTCACGCCAACATCGAAGAGAAAGATGTGGCGGAAGGGTATCGCACTGCCGGGCGGCATTTGAAGCATGTCCACACTTGCGAGAACGATCGCGGCATTCCGGGGACAGGCCACGTAGATTGGCCGGGCGTGTTTCAGGCTCTGCACGACGTGCGGTACGACGGCTGGTTGACGATCGAGAGCTTCGGCTTCGCGCTGGGTGAGTTGTCGGCGGCGGCGTCGATCTGGCGGGACATCGCGCCGTCGCCTGAGTCGATCGCGTTTGAAGGCGTGAAGTTCCTAAAGCAGGGTATGGCGGCGTGAAGTGACTGTCGAGCACTTCCAGGAACTTCCACTCGATAGAGGGCCGGTGGCGCACGAGTTGCACCATGGACAGGTAGTTAGTGAGACACGCCCGAAAGCCAAACACTAGCGCCAGAGCGGCGAGTCTGGGCGTGGTCGGCATCGAGATCCCGTTTCGGGCCGTCTTGTCTTGCAAGCGCGCTGGGATGTCGCGATTTTTTGGAGGGCGGGCAATTCTGCCCGCAGCCGGCTTTCAGCCGGCTCTGGCCGCCTAAAAGGCGGCTGCGGCCAAGATTGGCCGCCCTCCAAAAGCCAAACGGACCAGTCCCAATTTCTGGATCGTCGATGAAAAGGCGCGCACCGTCACCGCGGTAGCGCGCGACGGCAACGCGATTCTCTATGTGGCCGGCGATTGCGTGCCTCTGCCAGTTTTCGGGCCCGGATGCTTGCCCGTGCCGGATATTTTCGATTAAACTCACCTCATTGACCCTTGTAGCCGAAGTTTTTCGCTTAGGTACAAGAGGGCATTTTCTTTCGAGGGACGGGGATATCCATGGACAGACGACGAGCTTTGGCAACACTCAGCCTGGCGTGCGCCAGCGGTCTCTTCGCGGCAGGCACTCCCGGCAAGGACGCGATTAAGCAATCGCTGGCTCAGATTCCGCTGGCATTTGAGCAAAACGCCGGGCAGATTAAGGACCCTAGCAGCGGTTGGGTGGCGCGCGGCCACGGCTCTAGCCTCGCAATCGGCGCAACCGGCGCGACCGTCATGCTGCCGGCGGCGAACCAGGAAGCGATCGGCGTGCGGTTCCTGGGGGCGCGAGCGGATGCCGCCGGCCAGCCGCTAGAGCCGATGCCCGGCAAGATCAGCTACCTGCTGGGAGCGGACCCCAAGCACTGGATCCGGGGCCTCGATACGTACGGGCGCATCGAGTATCGCGACGTCTATGAAGGCATCGACGCGGCCTGGTACGGCAAGCAGGGGCAGATCGAATATGATTTTGTAGTCCGGCCGGGCGCCGATCCCGATCAAATTCGCATGCGCGTCCAGGGGGCGCTCCACGTGGCCCTGACCCAAGATGGCGATTTGGACATCCGGACCGCGGCAGGCGCCATGACGCTGCGCCTTCCCCAGATCTATCAGGAGAATGCCGGTGCGCGCCGGCGGGTGGCGGGCCATTACGTCCTCGAAGCCGCGAATACGGTCCGCTTCGCGCTGGCCGCTTACGATAAGACGCGGCCGCTGGTGATCGATCCCACGCTGGTCTACGGATCGTTTCTGCCGGGCGGGTTCGATGTGACGGCGGTCACCACCGATTCCGCCGGCAACATTTATGTGGCCGGAAGTGCGGATGCCGGCATACCGACGCTGAACGCGTACCAATCCGGCGACATCAATTACGCGGAAAACTGCTTCGTGATGAAGCTGAATCCTTCCGCGACCACCTTGCTTTACGCCACCTACGTCGGCGGATTCACGGAATACTCCCTCATCGAAGGCATCGCGGTCGATTCGGCGGGTGAACTGGTGGCTACGGGCACGACGGCGACTCCGGACTTCCCGCTGGTGAATCCGAGTTGGTCGACGTTCGACACCGCGAACGGCCAAAGCGCCATCATATTCAAACTGAAAGCGGCGGGAAACGGCTTGGTCTACTCCACCTTCATGTCGAGCGTCTTCAACTACGCGGTCGCACTGGATGCTTCCGGAGATGCTTACGTGGTGGGCGATACTTATGCGACCGGAGTGCCCACGCCCGGCGCATGGCAGACCACTTACGGCGGCGGCTTCAACGACGCCTTCGTGGCCAAGCTCACCGCCGCCGGCGCGTTGAAATATTTCACGTTCCTGGGCGGCTCAGGCTACGACCAAGGCACGGGCATCGCCATCGACGCACAAGGCGATGCGTATGTGACAGGCTATACCGACTCCGCGACATTCCCCAATTCGCCGCCGGGAGCGCGCACCACGAATGCAGGCGGTTATGACGCTTTCGTAGCCAAAATCTCTCCCAATGGCACGGCCGTGCCGTGGCTGACCTTTTTCGGCGGATCGGGCGACGAGACTTTGCCTTTGCTGGTACGCGATGCCACGACGGGCATTGTGTACATCGCCGGCACCACCACATCCAAGGACCTGCCGACGACCGCGGGGGTGATCCAGCCTGCCGCCAGCGGTCCGCAACAGGGTTTCGTGGCTTCGGTGAAGCCGAATGGCGAGTCTTTCGGTTTCGCCACATATTTTGGCGGCCGGAAAGTGGATAGTATCACCACCCTCGCCGAGCCGGCTGCCGGGCAACTCGCGTTCGCGGGAACGTCCTCTTCGTTCGACCTGGCGTCGTTAAAGGCCATTCAGCCCGCATTCGTCGGATATGGCTACTCCTTCGTGAAGAGCACCAATGAGGGCGGCGCCTGGACACCCGCCGACACCGGGCTGCCCTCGCTGGTCGGCGCCCTGTCACCCGATCCGGAGAGCGGCAGCACGATGCTGGCGCTTTCCATCAACCCCTTCGAGGTTTTCCGTACCACCAACGGGGGCGCGACGTGGACGGCGGCGGAACTCGCCCACAGCCGTTGGTGGTGGTCCGGCTTAGCGACGCTGGCCCGCGGCGTGTCGAGCCCGGAAACGGTATACGCCTACGTGCCCTTCTCGGGCGGCCCTGCGCCTAACGATTTCGTTTATCGCTCGACCGACGGCGGCGAGACCTGGGCACCCGTCGCGAACCCGCCGATCGCCTCTAGCGATCTTCTGGAGGGTATGGCCGTCAGCCCCACGGATGCCAACACCATCGTGGAGGTGTACTACAGCGGCTCGGTTTATCAGTCCACCGATGGCGGTTCAACTTTTACCGCCCTGGCGACGCTGCAACAATCGAGTCCGTGCGGTCCGGCATGGGAAGGGCCGATGACCGGCAGTCCCGACGGGTCCATTTATATCGGCACTTACTCCGGGATTTGCAAGAGCACGAATGGCGGCGCGAGTTGGTCGGTGCTCCCGGCAACCAATGGATTCGCGTATCCGGTGTTTGCCATCGCAGTGAGTCCGAGCACGCCGTTCGACGCTGTATACACTGGGTTACAACGGCACGGTCTATGCGAGCACGAATGGCGGCAGCACCTGGACTACCAATTCGGCCAGCGGTGGCGCGCCGCTGAATTTGCTGGCCGTGGCTCCTTCGAACCCGCAAACCGTGTATGCGGCTCAGGGCACCGGCGTTTATGTCTCCACCAATGGCGCGGCCACCTGGGCGCCCGCCGCGAGCCTGCCATTTGGCGCCTACTCGATCGCGGTCAACGCTACGCATCCGGCGGCTGTGTACGCGGCCGGGTTATCGTCCACGGATGGCTTCGCGGCCAAGCTCAACACCGCGGGCAGCAGCCTGATCTGGTTGACATTCTATACGGGCAGCGGAGGCATGTACCCGTACTCGGTAACCAGCGCCGGATCGGGCGACGTGTGGCTCACGGGAAGCGCGACAGGCTCTCCGGACCTGCCGATTACGGCGAACGCGTACAGCCGCGAGAACGCTCCCGCTTCCCAGACCAGTTTCCTGGCACGGATCTCGGATACTACGGCGGCCTGCTCCTATTCGCTCAACCCGGCCTCTCTGCTGGCGTACGGGACGGAGACCGTGACTTTCTCCGTTACGGCTCCGAGCGGCTGCGCCTGGACAGCCATGCCGTCCGATACGAGTTGGATCACGACACCTAGCGGCGGGTCGGGCACGGCCTCCGGAATCGTAACAGCCGCACTGGCCGCCAATGGGACATCGGCCACACGCGCGGGCAGCATTGAAGTGGAAGGTAAAACCTACGCCATTTCGCAAGCCCCTGCCAGTTGCACCTATGCGGCCTCCGCGAGCGGGAACGTGCCCGATACCGGCGGGCAGGCGCAAATCGCCGTGACGGCGCCGGCCGGGTGCCCATGGAACGTGCAGCTCGAGGGCCCGCTCGAAACGCTGGTCTCGGGCGGTTCCGGGACCGGTAATGGCACGGTGATAGTCTCCCTGGCGGCAAACAATAGCGTGCAATGGCTGAACCCCGTGGTGGCGGTGGGACCGCAAAGCGTGGCGCTGTCGGAAGCCAACATCTGCGCCTATGAGCTATCGCCGCAAACCCTGAGTGCGCAGGCCGCGTCGGGTTCCATCAGCGTCACCGCGAATCATCCCGGATGCTCTTGGGCGCCGGCGTCTAACCAGACGTGGCTCACCGTATCCGGTTCGGGAACGGGTTCGGGATCGTTCTCCTACACCGTACAGGCGAACACCGGCTCGGCGCGCAGCGCGACCGTGACGCTGGACCATCGGCAATTCGGGATCACGCAAAAGGCGGGCACGGCCGACGTGTCGCCCGTTCACTAATTCCCCGGCGGACTGAATGAAGCTCAATAAGTTAGCGGTTGTTTTTCGGAACCTCAAAGGTGACGAAAACCAAGAGTAGTGGGGCGGCCAATCTTGGCCGCCCCACGGTGAGTTTTCGACGATGCCCCACGCGGTGTCGCACACTTGTTCCAACCGGCTCACAGCAGGTGGAAGTTGACTTCAATCGATGCCGCCGACACTACCGGCTTGCCGTTGCGCGTGCCAGGCCGGAAGCGCCATTGCTTGACGGCCTCCACCGCTTTCTCCTCCAGCCCCAACCCGAGCCCCCGCGTCACCCGGATGTTGCGCAGCCGGCCGTTGGTATCCACCTCGCCATAGAGCATCACGACGCCTTGCAGCTTGGCTTTGCGCGCTTCTTCGGAAAACTCCGGCTCTACCTGGTAGAGCACGACGGGCGCGGTGGAGGCGCCCGTGGATCCGTGCAGCCTGCCGCCACCGGTATCGCCGCCTTCGCCCGGCCCTATGCCCGGCCCCTTGCCCGGCCCGAGACCCGTGCCTTCACCATCGCCGATGCCTCCACCCTTGCCCATCCCGTTCGACGGCGGACCGTTCTTGCCCCACGGGTCGCCCAGCGCCAGCATATCGACCTGCGGAACCCGGAGTTCCGCCGATGCGATCAGCGTCGGCTCCATCGGCAGCTTTGGATCGAAGTTGTGGATCACGGCCAATGGCGGCGTGAATGACCGCGGTGCGATCCTCGGCAGGCGGCCCTTACTGGCGCGAAGCAGAGAACCATCGCCACTGCCCCCGCCGCCTGGCCCAGGTGGCATATAAGGTTCAATGACTCTGACATGCTCCAGCGTCGATCGTACCGTCTGCCGTATCTGAGTATTTGAGCCCGCCAGAAAAAGCAGCGCGGCCAAGGCGCAATGAATCGACACGGACATCGCCGGTCCTCTCGCGGAGTCCACGGATTGCATCATAACGATCTGCGCACTGGCACGCTCCGTGCCACTACTTATCCTGTTGACTTATCAGTAAGTTGACCGTTCAGAGCTGTCGTTACCGCGGATACAGGTGTCCTGGCACCGCACGCTCGCTATTCCAGTAACCGGTTCGCGGAGCCCGGAATCTAAGATGGTTATCATGTTGCTACCCGGACTCCGCCAAGCTATCCGATCCCTGAGCGGCCGCCCGGCCTTCGCTCTCGCGGCGATTCTCACGGTGGCGCTGGGCGTGGGCGCGAACACCGCCGTCTATCGCGTGATCTACTCCGTGCTGCTGCGTCCGCTGCCCTTCCGCGATCCCCAGCGCCTGATGCAAGTTTGGGAAGGCACCCCCGTGCTGCCGCAATTGCAGGCCGCCGTCCCGGATTTTGAGGACTGGCGCGCGCGGGCGCACAGCTTCTCGCAAATGGCCGCCTATACCTTCCAGGAAATGAACCGCATCACGCTGGTAGGACAGGGGCAGCCGGAGGTGGTACAGGCCACCAATGCGATGGCCGGCCTGTTCCCCATCATGGGCATTCAGCCGCTGCTGGGCCGCGCACTCAGCGCGGAAGACGAGCGCCTGAAGCGGCCGGTAGCCTTGATCTCGGAGAAGCTATGGCGGCGGAAGTTCGCGGCCGATCCGGCGATCGTGGGCCGCGGCCTGCGCCTGGAGACCGAATCCTTTACCGTGATCGGCGTCGTGCCCAGCCGCCAGACCTTTCCGGAATGGGCGGACGTGTGGATTCCCTTTTCGTGGATTGACGGGGAACTGCTGAACACCCGCAAATACCATCCCCTGGAAGTGATCGCCCGCCTCAAGCCGGACGTAACGGAAGAGCAGGCGCAGAGCGAGATGCACACGCTGGCCGCGCGCCTGGCAGCCGAACATCGCGAGACGAACGGCACAGTGGGCGCGTATGTGGTGCCGCTGGCGCGGCAGATCACCGGCGACGTGCGTCCGGCCTTGCTGCTGGTGTGGGCGGCGGTGGGGCTGGTGCTGCTGATGGCCTGCGCGAACCTGGCGCACATGCTGCTGGCGCGCATGCTCGACCGCCGGCAGGAGATGGCCATCCGGGCGGCTCTTGGCGCCGGACGCGGGCGGCTGATCCGCATGGTATTCACCGAAAGCCTGCTGCTGGCGCTGGTGGGCGGAGTGCTTGGAACGGCACTGGCCGCGGCCGCCGGCGGGGTGCTCGAGCGCCTGGCGCAGGGCCGCATTCCGCGCCTGGAACCGCTGGGTCCCGGCGGCCACACGCTGTTGTTTGTGCTGGCTTCGTCGATTCTGTGCGGCATCCTATTCGGTCTGCCGGCCTGTGCGCAGGCATTTCGCGCGCAGTCCGCTCCGGCCGGCGGACGTTCCATGAGCCGTCCGCGCTCAGCGCTGGGCTCGATCCTGATCGGCGCCGAAATCGCCATGGCCTTCGTGGTGTTGGCGGGCGCCGCGCTGCTGGTGCGCAGCTTCGTCGCGGTGCTGAGCGAGGACCCCGGATTCCAGGCCAAAGGCGTGCTGGCGATGGAAGTTCCCATGCCCAGCAGCCGGTACGACGACGGCAAAGCCGCGCGATTCTGGGATAGCCAGGTCCGGCCGGCAGTCGAAGCCCTGCCCGGAGTGGAGGGCGTGGCGATGACGAACTGCGCGCCGATGAGCCTTTCGCCCATCGGACGATTCCGCTTCGCCACGCGCTTCGGCATCGAAGGGCATGCCTTCGATCCCGGCCATTATCCGGTGGCGCAGTACCGGTGGGTGACGCCCGATTACTTCCACGTGCTGGGCATTCCATTACGGCGCGGCCGCGCGCTGGGCGAGGGGGACCGCGACAAGCCGCGCTTCCTGATCAACGAGACGCTGGCGCGGCAGTTTTTTCCCGGTGAAGACCCCACGGCGCACCGGCTGATCATGAACGTGATGGATCCGCATCGGGATGCGATCGAGATCGCCGGGGTCGTTGGCGATGTGCGCGACCTGGGTTTGGACGAGCCCGTGCCGCCCACCCTGTACACCATCTCGAGTTCGCCGCGCATGGTTCTGCTGGTGAAGACGGCGGGCGATCCGATGCGGCTGGCGGCGCTCATTCGGGATGCGATCCATCGCGCCGATCCCGAGGTTGCGGTGCTGAAGGCCGCCCCCGTCGCGCAATATGTGGCCGATTCGCTGGCGCGGCGCCGCTTTGCGCTGACGCTGCTGGCGGCGTTCGCCGGATTGGCCGCGCTGCTCACCGCGGCGGGCGTCTATGGGCTGCTGGCTTATTCCGTCAGCGGCCGCGTACGGGAATTCGGGATTCGCGCGGCGATGGGCGCCTCACCGGCGAACCTGCTGGGCATGATTCTGCGGGAGAGCGCGGCCGTGACGGTTTGGGGACTTGCGGCGGGTGTGGCGTTTTCGCTGGCCTGCGCCCGGTTGATGAAGAGTCTGCTGTACAACCTCTCGCCGATGGATCCGGTGTCGTTGACCGCGGCGGGCGCGCTGCTGGCTTTGGTTACCTTATTATCGGTATGGCGGCCGGCGCGGCGCGCGGCGGGCGTAGATCCGGGCGCCGCGTTGCGGGTGGAGTCGTGGCGCACGCTTCAGCGTGCTCGCACGCTTCAGCGTGCTGCGGCGGACTTCAGTCCGCCGTTGGCGGGACTTAAAACTCCCGCCGGCACGCTGAAGCGTGCGCCACGAACTGCCCCACAGTTGCGGCATTTCACCCTATAAACAGCTCTGAAGGCCCTTAATTCCTCATTTTTCCGCTTTGGCCCCCGTATTGCCTGCTAACCGTGGTTGACACCACGCACAATTCTCATCGTTCTCCTTCTGACGGCCAGCATCCCTGGCTTCGCCGGCAGCCCCATTGCGATCGACTTCCCGGAAGAAGGCGCTGTTTTTCCTCCCGACATCGCTCCGCCGACTTTTCTCTGGCGGGATTCCAGCCCGGCGGCGGCCTGGCTCATCGAGATTGCCTTTGCCGGCCGGGGGAGCCGCTTGAAGATCTGGTCCGCCGGCGAAAAACTGCAAGTGGGCGAAATCGATATGAAATTGCACGGCTTCGTCCCGCCTACGCTGACTCCCAAAGAGGCCGAAAGCCACACCTGGAAGCCGGACGCCAAGACGTGGGCCGCCATCGTCCAACGCGCCCAGCGGCAGCCCGCAACGGTGTCGATCACCGGTTTTCGCGACCGCAATACGAAAGAGCCGCTTTCCCACGGGCAGGCCGGCATGGCCGTTTCCGGTGATTCCGTCGGCGCGCCCATCTTCTATCGGGATGTGCCGCTGATTCCGCCCAGCCCTGAAGAGCGTGAGCGGGGCGTGATCAAGCCCCTGCCGGATTCCGTGCTTCCGATGATCAAATGGCGCCTGCGATACGTCTCCGAAACAAGCAGCAAAGTAATGATGGAGAATCTACCGACGTGCGCCAACTGCCACTCCGTCTCGCGCGATGGGAAGATGCTGGGCATCGACGTGGATGGTCCGCAGAACGACAAAGCGTTATACGGACTGGTTCCGATCCAAAAAGTGACCACGATCAAAGACGAATACGTGATCCGCTGGAGCGCTTTCACCGAGCAGGGCGCGCCCAAACGGTTCGGATTCATGTCGCAGATCTCTCCGGACGCGAAATACGTGGCCACCTCCATCGAAGTTCCCGGCACGCACGGGCGCCGCGTGGAAGATCGCCTTTACCAGGGGTCGTACAGCTACTTCGGATTCGGACAAGTTTTCTTCCCCACGCGCGGCATCCTGGCGTGGTACAGCCGCGAAACGGGCAAACTGCAGCCTCTTCCCGGCGCCGACAATCCGCAATACGTGCAAACGGGCGCGTTCTGGAGTCCCGATGGGAAATTCCTGGTGTTCTCCAGGGCGCTGGCCAAAGATCCATACTATCCGGGGCAGAAGGCTCCCGAATTTGCCAACGATCCGAACGAAACTCAGATCCAGTACGATCTCTATCGCGTCCCGTTCAACGATGGCAAAGGCGGAACCGCGGAGCCCATTGCGGGCGCTTCCGATAACGGGATGAGCAACGATTTTCCCAAGGTCTCGCCCGACGGCAAGTGGATCGTGTTCGTCGAGAACAAAACCGGCTTGTTGATGCGCCCGGATAGTAAGCTCTATATCGTTCCGGCGGCAGGCGGTGTGGCGCGTCCGCTGCGCAGCAATCAGCCGGTGATGAACTCGTGGCACAGCTTCTCGCCGAACGGGCGCTGGCTGGTGTTCTCTTCGAAGACGCCCTCCCCTTATACGCGTTTGTATCTGACCCATATCGACACGGATGGCAACAGCACGCCGGCCATTCCGATCGAGAACTCGACGGCGGCGAACCGCGCCGTGAATATCCCCGAGTTCGTCAACATCGGGCCGGACGGTCTGGAGCGGATCGATGCGCCGGTCACCGAGTTCTACCGGGTCTTCGACGTAGCCGTGCAGCTTGCGAAAAAGAAAGAATTCGCGGCGGCCGTTCCGGCCTGGCGAAAGGCCCTGGAATTGGCGCCGGATGACGCGCGCGGGCACAACAACCTCGGTATCGCATTGGCGGAGACGGGAAAGATCGAGGAAGCCATTGCGGAGTATCGCAAGTCCCTGGAACTCGATCCGCGCAGTTCGCAAACCCACAATAATCTGGGCAGCGTGCTGGCGCAGGCGGGCAGAATGGCGGAAGCCACTACTTACTTCGAGCGGGCGCTGGAACTGGACCCGGACAATCCGCGCGCGCACAACAACCTGGGAGGCGCGCTGGCCGAAAGCGGGCGCCTGCCGGAAGCCATCGAGCATTTGCGGAGGGTGGTCGAAATCGATCCGGACCTGGCGGATGGGCATAACAACTTGGGCGCTGCCCTCGCCCGGTCGGGAAGCCTGGACGAAGCCGTCCTGCATCTCGAGAAGGCCGTCGCGCTGGCGCCCCAGAACGTCGAGTATCGCTATAATTTCGGGCGGATGCTGGCCGCCAAGGGCAGATTTGCGGATGCCGCGAATCAACTGGAGCAGGCCGGCAAGCTCTCGGGAATGCGGGAGCCGGTGGTTCTGCAGATGCTGGCGGCCATGTATTCCGAACTCGGACGGTATCCGGAAGCCCTGGCGACGGCGCGCCAGGCCATGGCTTTAGCCGCCGGGCAGCGGAACGGGGAACTGGAAGCCGCGCTGAAGGCGGATTTGGATCGTTATGCAGCGCTGGCGCAGGGCATCGTCGGGAAACCGCGGTGAATTAGACCAGCAGGCCGCGGGAAAAGGCCAAAAAACCGCTTGCTTACGCGCGCGGCTCAGAAGTGTTGCCCCGTATTTGCAGCGGCTCACCGAGCCGCGACTCACCGAGCCGCGACCGTAAGGGAGCGTTCCCGACAGGCCTGTTTCCGCAGCCTGCTATCGCATCCCCAGATTGCGCATCAGGCGATACAGATAATTCGGATGCACGCCGAGGAGTTTGGCGGCTCCGGCATGATCGTTCTTCGCCTGTTGAAACGCCTGGCCGATGGCCTCGCGCTTGGCGTGGTCGACCGCGTCCTGCAAGCCCGGAGCGCGGACCAGATCGGCGGGCCGGGTGATCTCGCGGATGCTCTCCGGCAGGTCTTCCAATTGAATCACGTCGCTCGACCCAAGCACCACGGCGCGTTCCAGGGCATTCTCCAACTCGCGGATGTTGCCCGGCCAGTCGTAATGCAATAGATAAGCCTCGGCTTCCGGTGAGATGCCACTGATGCGGCGTCCGCACTGGGCGCCGAACTTCGACGCAAAATGCATTGCCAGAACGGGGATGTCCGACTGGCGTTCGCGCAATGGGGGCGTCTTCAAGGTGACCACGTTCAGACGATAATAGAGGTCCTGGCGAAACCTTCCCGCCCGCACCTCTTCCTCCAGATTTCGATTGGTGGCCGCGATCAGCCGGATGTCCAGCTTGATGGGCTGGGTGCCGCCTACGCGCTCCATCTGCCGCTCCTGCAGCACACGCAGCATCTTGACTTGTAACTGGAGGGGCATCTCGCCGATTTCATCCAGGAACACGGTCCCGCCGGCAGCCACCTCCAGGCGTCCCTTCTTTTGGGTGAATGCGCCGGTGAAGGCGCCTTTCTCGTGGCCGAACAGTTCGCTTTCGAGCAGCGTCTCGGCCAGCGCCGCGCAATTCACCGCCATGAAAGGTTTCGCGGCGCGCGGGCTGTTCAGGTGCATGGCGCGCGCCACCAGTTCCTTACCGGTGCCGGTTTCGCCGACGATCAGGACGGTGGAAGTGGTCTGCGCGGCGCGCTGGATGTTGCGTTGCAGTTCGCGCAAGCGGGCGCTGCTGCCGATCATATGATGGTGCGGGTGAAGCTCCGATTCGAGCCGCGCGTTCTCCGCTTCAAGCCATTCCAGGTGGAAGGCGTTCTCCATCGCCATGGAGGCGATTTGCACGATGGCCACCAACTGTTGCAGGTCCGGCTCGCGAAAATCGCCGCCCTCCAGGTAGACGATCCCGCACACTTGGTCGCGGATCAGCAGCGGCGCCAGCAGGAGCGCCGGATTCTCCGCGATCAGTCCGCAGCGTTCCCGGGTGACGCGCGCGACCAGCGCCCGGTCGATCGAAAGCGGCCGTTGCGGCCCGGACGTTTCAGCCCGCTCCGATGGCTCCGATAGCAGGGCAGGCTCGCTTAAGTCCTCCTCGTAAAGCAGGATGGCTCCGCGGCTGGCCGGGACGGCCTCGAAGATGAACTCCAGCAACTGCCGCTCGAGCATGTCGCGGGCGGGCAACCGGCGCAGCCTGTAGAGAGCTTGAAACGAATTCAGCATGCTGCCGATGCGCAGCAGGGTATCGAAATCACGCGCATGATCCAGCGCCGCGGGAAGGCCGGCTTGACCCATGGGAATTTCGCGGACGATCTCGTCGCCGGACAAGAATCGCAGCAGGCTTCCGCCGATGGCGATGACATCTCCGTGGACCAGCAGGCGCTCGGTTACAGGCAGGTCGTTGACCCGCGTGCCGTGCAGGCTGCCCAGGTCGCGAATCGTGAAATCGTCTCCGTGCCTGAGGATGACGCAGTGCTCGCGCGAGACCGACGGGCCGGCGAGACAGAGTGAGTTCTCCGGATCGCTACCGATCGCAAACGAATCCGTAGCGATCGCATAGGTCGTGCCCATGCCGGGGCCGGGAGTTACAACGAGTCGGGCGTGCATCGCTTTATTGCACCGCGGGCCAAAGCCGAATAAACCAAAACTTGCCTTCTCGATCCTCGACCTGAACGTGCGTCCCACCATCCATCGTGATGGAGCTACGCTTGCCGTCTTCGTATTCGACGGAGGCTTCGAGGTTCCAAAAGTTCGCTTCCGACCAGATGATGCTGCCGGCGGCGAACCAGAAAACGCCGAGCCAGGCCTTGCGCACTTCGTCGCGGATTTGCGGCGGCGTGAGCCTGGGATCGTAGTGCAGCACTCGGATCCATTTCACCTTGCCTCCCACAAAGGATTCAACCGTCAGGTAATGGTCAAAGGAAACCATCGGGAAGGATTCCCATTCGGATCGCCGGTCGAGTGACGGCCCGGACCAGCAGGGCGGCAGATCCACGGCGTTGTCCGGTTTGAAGTCTGCTGGCGGCGGCTTGGGAACTGGGCGATAGACGTTGCCCGTTTGTTGCGGTTCAATGACAATCTGCTCCGGTTTCAGATCGCCAACCAGTGCGGCGGCCGGCGGCGGCTGCGGATTCTTCATGGTCATGGGCGGGCAGGATTCAAAAACCATGTCGCCCAGATCTATGTCTTGGCCGCTGATGGTATCGACGGTCTTGGGAGGCGTCTTTCTTCCGCGGTCCGCCAGGCCAATCCGGTACTTGTGGCCGGGTAGCGCGGTAAACGTGAAGCGGCCATCCCGACCCGCGACGGCGACTACGTCCTTCGCCGGGCCGTCAGAGTCGAGAGGTGTCATGCGCACGCCGTAGCTGACCGGCGTGCCATCGGGAAATACAAGGCGTCCCGAGATGCGCACCGATCCCGCGGGTTTGTCCGTGGTCTGCGCAAACACCGCGAGAGGGAGCCAGATAGCCACGATGGCGGCCACGGACGCGGGCGCGGTCTGCATCAAGGTTCATGATAACGCCGGTGTCTATCGCCAGTGCCTGCGAAGCGTTTCCGTAATGTAACCATTCGGCTGGTCGCATCGACTCTATGGCGGGAGCCCTGTTGATCGCCGCATGGTTTGGAATATCGGTCCGGTCGATTGGGCACGGGGTTGCTTGGAATCCCCCACGCCGCGCCTGGCTTAACACTTGCTACGCGATCGCCACGCTGCTTGCCTTCGGGCTGCTCATTCCACAAACGGCCAAGTCCGCGGAAACCGTGGAGGTGAGCGTGATCGTGGTGGAAACGCAGGACGAAGCCGCGGAGCTCGAGAAGGAATTGAAGGGCGGCGCCGATTTCGAAGAGCTGGCGCGGGAAAAATCGACCGATGCCACGTCCGTGGACGGAGGTTCGCTTGGGAAGGTGGACCCCGCGACCTTGCGGCCGGAGCTGCGGGACGCCTTGCGCGGGCTGCGACCCGGCCAGCCTTCGCTTCCGGTCAAGCTGCCCTCGGGATACGCCATTTTGATCCTGAGGGCCGGCGGATCAGCCCGCCTCGACCCCTCGGCCCGCGCACGGCAAACCGCGCTCTCGGCGGTCGGCAGCGTGCATTACGGACCCGACGTGGATGGACTGGAAGAAGCCTGGTCCGCCGTCGCGTCGATCTCGAAGCCGGAAGGCTGGGACCAGGACCCGGAATCCATTTGTGAAGTCCATAACCGCTCGTATAGCACGGTCATGGATTGGCTCAGCCACTTGCTGGACCCGGCCGATGACGCCGGCAAGGCCAGGCTGAAGAGCTCCAGCCCGCTGGATCGGGTTCAAATGCTCGCCGCCAAAGGACAGCTTTACGCTTACCGGGGCCAAATGGCGAAAGCCGTCGATCAATGGGAGGCGGCCTACAAGCTGGCGGCGCTGGACGTGCCGCAAGCCCTGCCGGAGCTGGAGGAGTCTCTCGGAATCCTTTATCTGCATGCGTCTGAAATGGACAACGACGTTTATCGCAATCCCGGGGAACGATGCCTGTTTCCGATGGGGCCTGCTGTTCGATACCGGCTGACGGCCAATTCCGAAAAGGCCGTGCAGCATTTCCTGAAGTGCCTGGCGCAGCAGCCCGACAACCTCGAAGCGAGATGGCTGCTCAACATCGCCGAGATGACTTTGGGCAATTATCCGGCGGGAGTGCCGCGGCAGTATCTACTGGAGCCGTCCCTATTTGCATCCGCCGGAAACATCGGACGCTTCACCGACGTGGCCCACGCGGCGGGATTGGATCTGTTCGCAACGGCGTCCGGCCTGGCGGTGGACGACTTTGAGAACAATGGGCGGCTCGATGTGGTTACGTCGAGCTACGATCCCTGTGCCCGGATGCATTACTTTCACAACAATGGCGACGGCACATTCGCGGACCGCAGCGCCGCGGCCGGGCTGAGCCACGAATTGGGCGGCCTGAATCTGATACAAGCAGACTACAACAACGACGGGTGCCTGGATATTCTGGTTTTGCGCGGAGCCTGGGAAGAGATCGGACAGCGCAAGTCGCTGCTGCGCAATAACTGCGACGGTACCTTCACCGATGTCACGCGACAGAGCGGTCTGGCGGTACCCGCCACGAATACACAGGCCGCGGTTTGGGCGGACATTAACAACGATGGCTTACTCGACTTATTTGTCGCCAACGAGAGTGGCCCGGCGCAGCTTTTCCTGAACAAGGGCGACGGAACGTTTCAGGATATATCGCACGCCGCGGGTATCGACCGCCCGGCTTTTTCCAAAGGAGTTGCGGCAGCCGACTACGACGGAGACGGCTACGTGGATTTCTACGTATCCAACATTGGCGGCGCCAACTTTCTGTATCACAATAATCGGGACGGCACATTCACCGACGTCTCCGCCGCCGCCGGCGTACCGGGGCCCGGGCGGGGCTTTGCCACGTGGTTCTTCGACTATGATAACGACGGGTGGCCCGACCTGTTTGTCACCAGTTACTATCCGTCGGTGGAAGAAAGCGTCAGGACTTACATGCGCGCGCCCCACAACGCGGAAACGCTGAAGTTATATAAGAACCTGGGGAATGGTACTTTCCGCGACGTAACCAAGGAGACGGGTCTGGACAAGGTCTTCATGCCGATGGGAGGAAACTTCGGCGATGTGGACAACGACGGGTACCCGGACATCTATCTCGGGACGGGCAATCCATCCTATGGCTCATTGCTCCCAAATGTGCTCTTGCGCAACAACGAAGGGAAGAACTTCGTTGACATCACCACCTCTTCCGGCACGGGGGAGTTACACAAGGGCCACGGCGTGGCGATGGCCGACCTGAATAACGATGGCGCTGTGGATATTCTGACTTCGATTGGTGGGGCGGTGCCGGGAGACAGTCATACCTTCCGTCTTTTCGAAAACCCCGGCAACGGAAACGACTGGATCGAGTTGCGCCTCGTGGGCGTGAAGGCGAACCGTTCCGCCATCGGCGCGCGCATTCAGGTAACGGTGCGGAACGGCGGAAAGGGCACGCGCGAGATCTACAGTACCGTGGGCAGCCAAAGCTCTTTCGGAGGATCTCCTTTGCGGCAGCACATCGGTCTCGGCAAGTCGGCGCAAATCGAGAAGCTGGAGATACGCTGGCCGGGAAATCCGGTGGCGCAGACATTTTCCGGCGTGGCTAAGAACCGGTTTCTCGAAATCCAGGAATTCGCCACCCGGTATAAGACACTGAACTACGTCCCGTACCGGCTGGGTGGCCGCACTCGTCCGTAGGTGGCGCTCCGGGCCATCATCGATCGCGCACCACGCTACAATAGCGGCGCATATGCAGACCGCCATTGTTTGCCTCACCGCGCTGACTCTTGCCCTATCGGCCGCCCCCGCCGCTGCGCTGGGACTGATTCCGCAACCTGTTTCCGTTGAGACGCATCCGGGGGCCTTCAGGCTGCATGCCGGAGTGGCCATCGTTGCGCCGCCCGGCGTTCCCGACGCGCGCCTGGCCGCGGACTATCTTGCGAAAGCGCTCGCCGCACCCACCGGATGGCAGTTGAAAGTCTCCGAATCAACCTATCCCCTGCTGCGCCATAACGCGATTGTGCTGGGCCTCAGCGGGCAGTCTCCGGCGCCCGCCCACCCCGATGGCTACGAACTGGTGGTGACTGCGCGCGGCGTGCGCATCCAGTCCGCAACGCCGGCGGGATTGTTTTATGGCGTGCAGACTCTGCTTCAACTTCTGCCTCCGGAAATCGAAAGCGCCACGCGACGCGACGCCGCCTGGACCGTTCCCTGCGTCCACATCGTCGATTACCCGCGCTTTCAATGGCGTGGCCTGATGCTCGACGTCAGCCGCCATTTCTTCGCCAAGGAATTCGTGGAGCGGTATATCGACCGCATGGCGCGCTACAAGATGAACGTGTTCCACTGGCACCTCACCGACGACAACGGCTGGCGCATCGAAATCAAGGGGCTCCCGCAACTGACCCAGGTGGGCGCTTGGCGGGTTCCGCGGCTGGCGCGATGGGGCAGCCGCGAAGCCCCGCGCGAAGGCGAGGCCGCCACCGATGGCGGCTTCTATACACAGGACGATATCCGCGAGGTGGTCGCCTACGCCCGCCGGCGCTTCGTCACCGTAGTTCCAGAGATTGAGATGCCGGGCCATTCGCTCGCCGCCCTGGCCGCCTATCCAGAAATGTCCTGCACCGGCGGCCCGTTTCAGGTGAATCCGGGTTCCAACTTCTACAACAAAATCGATAACGCGCTCTGCCCCGGAAACGAGAAAACGTTCGAGTTCATCGATAAGGTCATCGGCGAAGTAGCCCCGCTTTTCCCTTCCGAATATATTCATATTGGCGGCGACGAGTGTTTCAAGGGCTTCTGGAAAACCTGCGCGAAGTGCCAGCGGCGAATGGCCGACGAGCATCTCTCGAACGTGGAGGAGTTGCAGAGCTATCTGGTGCGGCGCGCCGAAAAAATCGTGGAAGCCAAGGGCAAAAAGCTGATCGGATGGGACGAAATCCTGGAAGGGGGCCTGGCGCCGAATGCCGCCGTGATGTCGTGGCGCGGCATGGATGGAGGCATCGCTGCCGCGAAGATGAATCACCAGGTGGTGATGACGCCCACGAACTTCGTCTACCTGGATTACTATCAGGGCGACCCGTCGCTTGAACCCAGCACCTTTGGACGGCTGCTGCTCAGCACCTGTTATCGCTTCGAGCCGACCCCGGAAGGCGTAGATTCCAAGTATATTCTGGGCGGTCAAGGCAACCTGTGGACCGAGTCCGTACCCACTCCCCGGCATGCCGAATACATGACGTGGCCGCGGGGGCTGGCGTTGGCCGAAGTGTTCTGGTCGCCCAAGGAGAGCCGCAATTGGGACGATTTCACCTCGCGCGTCGAATCGCAATTCGCGCGTCTGGATGCCGCGCAGGTGAACTACGCGCGCACGCTGTACGATGTGTCGATGGCGCGCGCGCAGGATGCCGCCGGGAAGCCGGCTGTGCGCATGACGACCGAACTGACCGGCAGCGATATTTATTACACGTTCGATGGCACCGATCCGGACGCTTTCACGCCGAAATACGCGGGCGAGCCCGTGCCGGTTCCGGGCGACGCCTGGGTGGTGAAAGCCATTGCGTACCGCGGCGGCCACCCGTCCGGCCGTATGTTAACGCTGGCGGTAAAAGACCTCAAGTGACGACGGCCGGCTTGGAGGGCGGGCAATTCTGCCCGCAGCCGGCTTTCAGCCTGCTCTGGCCTGACATGCTGACCGATAATGGTCATCATGCGGCGCGCCGACCGGCTCTTCCAGATTGCGCAACATCTGCGTGCGCGGCGGCTGACCACCGCCGCCCAGCTTGCCGGGTTCCTGAACGTCTCCGAGCGGACCATTTATCGCGACATCCGCGACCTCTCGCTATCGGGCATCCCGGTGAGAGGCGCGGCGGGCGTCGGGTATTGCCTGGACCCGTCGTTCGAGCTGACGGCTCTTATGTTCACCCGGGATGAGGTGGAAGCGGTCGTGGTCGGCCTGCGAATGGTGCAGGCTTTCGGCGGTCCCCGGCTCAGGTCGGCCTCGGTTCCAGCCCTGGATAAGGTGATCCTGGCGCTGCCCAAGAACCGGCGCGCCGAGATCGACCGGCCCCAGATCTACGCGCCACTCGGCAACGCGCACCGCGGGATCGAGAAGCTGATCGAGGCCGCGGGAGCCGCCATCGACGACCATGCGATGCTGGCGCTGATTTACGTCGACGACCGCGGCCGCGAGACGCAACGCACCGTCCGCCCGTTGGCGCTGCATTTCTGGGGATCCGCCTGGACGCTGGCCGCCTGGTGCGGGCTGCGCACCGACTTCCGCAACTTTAGGCTGGATCGGGTGCGCGCCTGCGCGCGGACCGGCGCCGTGTTTGTCGACGAGCCCGGCAAGACGTTGAGCGACTACCTGCGCGCCGTTGCGGCGGAGTAACGGCCGGGAACCGAAAACGCTCCCCAACCGTCACTTAGGTAAGGCCTTAATGCGTACGCAGGCGTGTCCATCTGTGTTTCAATGGCCTTCCAAGGTAAAATGATAACCGTGACGCGTTTCGCTGTCCCGGCGGTATTCGCCCTGGCCGCCGTTCTCCATGCCCAGACTGCGTTCTTCCCCCTGAAGGACATCAAGCCCGGCATGCACGGCATCGGCAAGACCGTTTTCTCCGGCAATCGCATCGATGAATTCCAGGTGGAAGTGCTTGGCGTGTTGGAGAATATCGGCCCCAAGCAAAACCTGATCCTGGCGCGCCTTTCGGGTGGCCCGCTGGCCGAGACCGGCGTGTTGCAGGGCATGAGCGGCAGCCCGGTTTACATCGATGGCAAGCTCGCGGGCGCGGTGGCCTTGGCATTTCCGTTCGCCAAAGAAGCGATTACCGGCATCCGTCCCATCGAGGAGATGGTGCGGGTGACCGAGGCCGGCCGCACGCCGCCGCAGACGCAAGTGGCGCACAACGAAGTCTCGCTGGCGTCGCTGTTCGCGGCGAAGGACCTGACGCGCCTGCTGCCCGGCCGATTGGAGCCCGTCACCCGCGATGCCAAGCTGCTGGACATCGCCACGCCCGTTTCCTTCTCCGGTTTCACGCGCGGCACGCTGGATGCCTTCGCTCCGCAGCTTCGCGCCGTCGGCCTGGAACCCACCCAGGGCCTCTCTTCCGGAGGTCCGTCCACCCCGCGCATGGGCGATCCTTCCACGCTGAAGCCCGGCTCCATGATCAGCGTACAACTAATGACCGGCGACCTGAGCATCGGCGCCGATGGCACCGTCACTTACATCGACGGCAACAAAATCTACGCCTTCGGACATCGTTTTCTGGCAGTCGGTTCCACCGCGCTACCCTTCACCCGGTCCGAAGTTCTCGCCCTGCTGCCGGTGATGTCGGCATCTTTTAAGATCTCGGCGCCCAAAGAGACCATGGGTGCCATCCTGCAGGACCGCAACACCGCCATTGCCGGTGAGCTGGGGCACGCGGCGGCCATGGCTCCTGTTTCGATAACGGTTTCACGCGGCGGGAAGCGCCTCGACAGCTATCAGATGGAGATGGTGAACGATCGCTTCCTCTCGCCGCTGCTGGTGCAGATGGCCGTTTTCAATACCATCGACGCCACGGAGCGCACGGTAGGCGCTTCCAGCTTCCGGGTCACGGGCACCATCGAATTCCATGGCTCCTCCGCGCCGCTCGAAGTGAACAATATGTACGCCGCCGACACCGGCTCCGCCATGATCGCGTCGCTTTCCACCGCCATCCCGCTGGCTTATGTGTTGCAAAGCGGATTCGATGCGCTGAACGTGAAGAAGGTGGCCCTCAATATCGAATCCTTCGACGCCAAGAAGCAGTATGAAATCGATGGCGTCTCGGTGGGGCGCCGCGAAGTCCGGGCCGGCGGCAAAGTCGAATTGACTACCACTCTGGTGGGCGAAAACGGCGAAGAAGTGCCGCGCACCATCGTTTACCAGGTTCCCGAAGGCATCACTCCGGGGCCGCTTTATTTCACGGTGGCCGACGGCATGACCACCAATCTCACGGAATTCCGCATGATCCTGGGATCCCAGCCGAAATCGATCGCGCAACTGATCTCTACCGTCAACAGTCTGCGCGCCAATACCAAGGGCTACGTGCGCGTGTGGCGGCCGGAGCCGGCTTTCCAGTTGGAGGGCGCGGACTTCCCCGACCCGCCGCCTTCTGTCGCCATGATCCTGGCCGGATCGCAGACTGCTCAGGGCAATATCACGCAGACCCGCAATTCGAAAATCGCGGAACTCGAGTTCGGAGCCGGCGACAGCGTCATCAACGGATCGAAGACGATCCAAGTGGAAGTGAAAGAATGAGAACGGCATTTCAGCGTCCGCTCGGCCGCGCCGTCTTTGCGGTTTTGTTATGCAGTACGCCGGCTCTGGCCTCCGCCACGACCGCCTGGGAGATGACCAGCTACCAGGATTTCATCCGCGGCCAGTTCCAAGGCGTGTCGCTCAGCCGCGACGGCCGCCTGACGCTGGCGCCTAAGGTGGATACTCTCTTCTCCTCCGGGCAAGCGGTGGTATGGAGCGTGGCGGAAGGCGCAAAAGGCGTCCTCTACGTAGCCACCGGCCACCGCGGACGCATCTATCAGGTGGACCCGTCGGGCGCCAGTTCCCTCCTCTGGACTGCCGAACAGCCTGAGATTTTCGCCATCGCCACTGATCGCCACGGTGTGCTGTACGCCGGCACCTCGCCCGATGGCAAGGTGTATCGCATCGAAAAAGGAAAAGCCACCGAGTACTTCGCTCCCAAGACGCGCTATATCTGGTCGCTGGCCACGGGTCCCGATGACGCGCTTTACGTGGGCACCGGGGACCAGGGGAAGATCTACCGCGTTACCTCCGCGGGCGCGGGCGAACTTTATTACGACACTGGTCAATCCCACGTGACGGGCCTGGCCGTGGATACGAAAGGCCGCTTGCTGGCCGGCACCGAGCCCAACGGCATCCTCTATCGCGTAACCGCCAAGGACAAGGCCTTCGTGCTTTATGACGCCAGCCTTCCCGAGATCCGCTCCATCATTCCGCAGGCCGATGGCACCGTCTATGTGGCTGCGCTGGGAGGCTCTCTGGCCAAGCGCGCGCAAGCTGCCGTACAGGCCTCCCAGTCCGGCGCGAGCGTAACCAGCACAGTGCAGGGCGCGCCCCAGTCGGTTACCGTGGAAGCGCAGAACACGCAGCCTGGAGCCGAGATCAAGGCCCAGCCGGATCCCATCAAACAGACGCAGTCCGCGCCCGCTCCGCAGGTATCCACGCAATTCACGGCTACCCCCGATCTGACCGGCGTGGAGCGATCGGCCATCTATCGCATCAACCCGGACAACACGGTAGAGACCCTGTGGAGTTCCAAAGAGGAGAACGCCTACGATCTGCTGGCGCTTCCCAACCAGCTTCTGTTTTCGACCGACACTAACGGGCGCATCTACGGCCTCTCGCATGACCGTAAGATCACGCTGGTGCTGCAGACCAACGAGGGCGAGGCGACGCGGCTGCTTCCCTCTTCCGGCTCCGTGCTGGTGGCCACCGGAGACATGGGCCGCATTTACCGGTTGGGCGAAATCCCCGGCAGTTCCGGCTATTACGAATCGCCGGTGCACGATGCCGGCACCGCATCGCGATGGGGCAGCTTGAGCTGGCGCGCCGAGATGACGCCGGCCTCCACGTTGGTATTTCGCACGCGCGCGGGCAACTCCGCCAAACCGGACAAGACCTGGAGCGATTGGTCCGATCCGCTGCACGACGCGGCGGCCTCCGCGATCGCCAGCCCCAACGCCCGCTACATCCAGTGGAAGGCCGAGTTTGCGGGCACGGGCGGAGTGACTCCCATCCTGGACAACGTGACGCTCGCCTACCTGCCGCAGAACTCGCCGCCCATCGTGCACAGCGTCAACGTGACGCTGCAGATGGCGCAGGCTTCCGGCTTGCGGGGGGCTCAGCAGCAGGCTATTTCGCCCTATACCGTGACGGTCACCGATACCGGGGATGCGAGCACTTCCGCCGCGGCCGGTACGCCGACGCAGACCCTGTCGCGCGCCGCCGCGCAACAGATCACCATCAGTTGGCAAGCCGAAGATCCCGACGGCGACCGCCTGGTTTACAATCTCTATTTCCGCGCCGACGACGAGCGCCGCTGGATGCTGCTGAAGGGCGATCTGCACGACAATGCTTTCACCTTCGATAGCGACGTGCTGGCCGACGGCAAATACTATTTCCGGGTGGTGGCCTCGGACCGCGAAGTGAATCCACCGGCCACCGCGCGCGACGGGGACCTGACCAGCGCCCCTGTGATGATCGATAACACGCCCCCGTTGGTCACCGTCGGCAGCGTGCGCCGCAATGGCGCGGCGGCGGAACTGGAATTCGATGCGCACGATGCCGCCTCGCCCCTGCGGCGCTGCGAATATTCTCTGGACGCGACCGGCTGGGTGCCGCTCGAAGCCGCCGACGGCGTCATCGATTCGCAACAGGAGCGTTTCGTACTGTCACTCGACAAACTCACACCGGGAGAGCACCTGGTGGTGATCCGGGTGCTGGACAGCGCCAACAACGCGGGACTTGCGAAGGTCGTTCTGCGCTAGACGAAATTTCACAAATTGTTTACGAGTTCCGCACCACGGACCGATAGCGCGCGCGGCATAATCAACACGTGATACCTGGTCTGCACCGTCAGGCGACCCTGTGGCTCCTGCTCAGCGTGTTGGAACGTATTGCCGCACTGTGCGTGCTGGTGGCGATCGCGCCCTTCATGCTGATTGTGGCGATCTCTACAGCCGTGCTCTCCCGCACCTCCCCGCTGATCGCACATCGCCGGTTAGGCCTGGGAGGCAGTCCGCTCTGGGTGCTGAAGTTCCGCACCATGTGGCGGCGCGGCTCGCGGCCCGCGGCGCGCTTCGCGCTGGTCGAGTACATCGTGGATGAGAGCGGTCCGCGGCAAAAGAGTGTCCGCGACCGCCGTATTTCCAGCCGTTTCGCGCGTTTCTGCCGGCGGCATTCCATCGATGAATTGCCGCAGCTTCTGCACGTGGTGCGGGGGGAGATGTCGCTGGTCGGGCCGCGCCCGATCACGGTTTCGGAATGGCATCAGCACTATCGCCCGCACGCGGCCGAAGTCCTGGATGTAAAGCCGGGGCTCTCTGGTCTCTGGCAAATCGGCGGACGCAGCCGGCTATCCTACGCCGAGCGCCGCGAGCTGGACCTGGAACTGGTGCGCAATCGATCGCTGAAGCTCTATTTTCAAATCCTGCTGTGGACGTTGCCGGAGATCTGGAACGGCCGCAACGCCTGTTGATTGTGGGGCGGGCAATCTTGCCCGCAGCCGCCTTTTCAGGCGGCTGGACCCGCTGGAAAGCGGGTCCGCGGGCTGGATAGCCCGCCCCACAGGTGCCCTAACTAACTAATTCAAAATCACGCCGGCCGGTTCCCTGAACGGCGCGCAGCCTGAACCGCGCCGCGGGATCGGACTGGATAGCCCGGCCCAACAGTTACGAATGGTCCAGGTCAAACCGTTAAGGAGCTACCGCGATGGTGACCATGTTGCTCGTAGTCACGCCACCAATCTGAATTTGTAAGGTCACCGCGTTACCAGTAGGTGTGTTGGCGGCGGGCACTACACCGATCTGATACTCACTTACATATTGGGGAGAGAGCACGGAATAGACGAATTGCGCCGGGACGCCTCCGATCAGCACTACAGGCTGCAAAACGGTATTGCGGAATACGCCGTCCGACGCGGCCACATAGTCCGCAATCGAGGGAGTTACCGCGCCCAGCCCGGTACACGCAATGATCAGCGCGTGTCCCGAACTGACGGACAGCGGAGCCGTGGGCAGTCCGGGTATCGCGTTAGCGGGCGCGGCGGTCAATCCGGTAGTGTTATCGTAGGCGAAAGCCTGGCCAAGTCCGTTGGCCGTGGTGGTGAAGATACCCGGCGACACCTGCGACACCGGGACGCTCTGCGGAACCGACGCACCGGCCGTCCGCGTAACCACTACATTGACCGTGCCGCTCTGCTGGCCGGATGGCAGTACATCAAACGGAAGCTGCGCGTTGATCTGGTTCGAGCCGGTATAAAACAGTCCGGCGGGAACGCCATTGAAAGTCACGGATGTAACATCGCTTAGGGTAGTCGATAAGGGAATCGTATTGGCGCCCGCTCCCGTGGCGGCCAGGTTCGTGCCAAAGATGGAGACGATGGAACCGGGCGCCACGCCGTTCGAAGTGTAACTCCCGGAATTCAGGACACCACCCGCGTTCACTACGGGCGCCTGCGCCTGTGCCAAAGACGCCAGCGCTAACATCCCAAATGCCAACCCGACCGACCGCATTGTTTCCCCTCCGCTACGATTCTAGTCGATCCACTTATGCGAACCCAAGCTTCCAGACAAGATTTTACTTGTGAGGCGGTTCCATAGGCGCGGCCGCGCGCGCGGCGCGAATGCGATTCGAGGGTACTTGTAACTTCCGTATGTTTGCCGGCGTCCAGCGCCGCGGCAGTGGCGGCCTCGGCTTGCGCCTCCGGCAGCCGGCCCGCGGCTTCGAGCACCTGCGCCAGCATCCAATGCGTCTTGAACCAGTTGGGCGCATCGAAAATGGCTGCGCGCAGGCTCTGCTCGGTGCGGAAGAAATCGTTCTGGCGCGCGTAGAATGCGGCCAGATTGTAATAAGCGTTAAAAGCGGCTTCGGTGGTCTGGGTGGCGCGTTCGGCGGCCAGACCGGCTTGTTGGAAGGCCTGCGCCCGCATGTCGCGATCGCCGCCGCCTCCGGCCAACTGCGCCAATCGGCGCGAGTACCACAGGTCCGCCGACGCGCCCTGCCATCGCCAACGCTCGTATGCGGCATAGTGGTTGGCTGCGGCGGAAACCGATCCGGAATCCAAATCGCGGCGCACCTCGGCGAGGGCCGTTTCGGCCAGGGCCAGGCGCACGCCGAAAACCAACCAGACGCTCGCCAGACACGCAGCGGCGGCGATTGCCGGCCAGCGCCGGCCGGCAGGGCGAGTCGCCAACGCCTCGCGCACGCTTAGCGAGACCAGCATCGCGATGGCCGCATAATATGCCAGCGCGGTGGGCAGCGTGAAGCAGGTGAATTGCTCGCTGAGAGTCATAGCCGGCCAGCCCGGCGGCGAGCGCGGAGGCGGTTCGGTTGCGGCGCTGCGCTCCAGGCGGCCGCCATGCCGCTCGAGATCAACGCCAACAGCAGCAGCGGGCCGGCTATACCCTGCGCCACCAGCGCGTCAATGAAAATGTTGTGCGGCGATTCATGATAGAAATCCGGGAAGGCGCGCGCGAGGTCAGGCGATTGATGGCGCGCGAAAGTAGTAATGAAAGTCTCCGGTCCATAGCCAACGGGCCAGCGCGCGAACGCCATGCGCAGGCTGTCGCGCCATAACAGGATACGTGCGCCACCGGCCGGCTCATCGAGCGCCCAGTGTACCCGCGCGCGCATTTGCGCTCCGGCTGGCGAGAAGTAAAAAACGACGGCCGCCGCCGTGATCCCGAGTGCCAGAAATGCCAGGCGGCGCGTGAGGCGGACTCCGCGCCAGAATACCAGCATGAGTGCGCCCGCCGCCAGACCCAGCATACCCGCGCGCGTGCCACTGAGCACGATGGCAACGGAGCCTGCCGCCGCCGCGGCCCACGCCAGCCATCTCCAGTGACGGTGCTGCTCCACCGTGGCTAACGCGGCGCCGGCGAACACCACGAAGAGCAGCCAGTTGGCCGAGTAATCCGCATGACCTAACGTGGAAGGCGGCCGGACAATGGTCCAGATGCCTTCGCCCACATGGTAACCGCGGACGTCCAAAAGCGGATCCCACCCGAAGTATTGCGCGATGCCGTAAGCCGCCACCAGCAATCCGCTGAGCGAAACAGCGCGCAATAAGACTCGCAGCCAGCCCGCTCGCCCCGCGCAGCAGGCGGCCACCAGAAAGGCGAAACTCAGGGCCGCGAGTTGTGTGACCAGGCCCCAATATCGCCAGTTACTGCCTGCCAGCGACAGTGCTGGATTCGCGGAGGCGAGCGTCGAGATAGCCAATGACACAGCCATGCCGCATGACGCCAGAACAAACCGTCGTGCCGCGCGCGAGGCACGAAAAAAACCCGCCGCACCACCCGCCGCCGCCCACCAAACGGCCGCGACCGCGGTTCCCAGCAGCAGCAGGACCACCTTAGGTGTAACATCGAAGTAAAAAAACCATCCGGGAGCGATCGCCAGCGGGATTAACGCTAAAACGACGGCCAGCAACACGGCCATATAGGCTACACTATCTCACAGGCATGCCCGCAGGCGCGTCGGAAACTGTAAACACTTACCGCTATCTCAGCTTCCTGGGATCGCGCTGGCGATTCATCGCGGTATCCTGCGCGGTGGCCGTGAGCCTGGCGCTGGCCGTGAGCCTGTTGCGCACCAAACTCTACACAGCCACCTGCCGCATTTTGATCGAACCGCCCACGGGCACCGATATCCGCAGCGCGTTGGGAGTAAGTCCCATTTACCTCGAATCGCTTAAGACTTATGAACATTTCGCGGGCAGCGACAACCTGTTCCTGCGGGCCCTCGACCGTTTTCAACTGCGGCGGCGTTTCCCGGACCGTACCATTGAATCGTTGAAGACTGGAATCCTGAAGGTGGGCATGGTGCGCGATACCAAGATTCTGGAGATCAAAGTGACGCTCCCGGATCCCAAAACCGCCCAGGCGCTGGCATTGTATCTGGGCGAGGAGACCGTGACGCTCAGCCGTTCGGTGGACGAGGAAGGCGACCGGGAATTGACGCAGGCCATCGAGAAGGAAGAGGCCGATGCGCAGGCCCGCCTGGACAGAAGCGAGACAGCCTGGATCCGCACGCTCGCGCAACAGCCGGTCGATAGCCTGCAGCAGGATGTGCAAAGCGGCGGCGATCTGAAAAGCAGCCTGCAGCGGCAACTGCTGCGCGCCGAAGCGGACGCATCCGAAGGCTCATCGGGCGAAGCCGCCGCCAGCCGCGCGCGGGCCGATACGCTGCGCAAACAGCTTGCCGGCGTCGCGCGGGACCTGGCCGCCCGGGAAGAGCAACTGGCACGCCGCCTGGGCGAACGGGACCGCGTAGATACAGAACGTACGGCCAGCCAGGAAGCCTATTCCGCGGTCGAAACGCGGCTCAACCAGGCGCGCGCCGGCCTGGGATATCGCAGCGAGCGGCTGAAGATCATCGATCCGGGGATTGTTCCGGAGCAGCCCTCGGCGCCTAACATTCCGCTGCGCCTGTTCGCCGCGCTGTTGCTCGGACTGGTAGTGCCGGTCATTTACCTGACGCTGGAGCTGAGCTATCGGACCCAGCGCGCGGTGGGCCAGTCATCCCGGCCCGCGGCCCGGCTGCGGTTGACCGGCGATGATTGACCGCGCGCGCCTTTTACATCCCGCTGCCTGGACATGGCGATTCGCCGCGCCCGCGCTGGCGGGCATCTACGCGGCATCCATCGCGCTGGCTCCCAAGCCGGCCGTAGCGCTGGTGCTGGCGATACCCCTGGTGGCCATCCCGCTGGGTTATTGGGCCATCGTGCAGCGCGATCGTTGGCTGACCTTGTTCTTTGCCGCCGCGCTGTTATTGCCGCCCCTGCCGTTGGGACTGGGCGATTCCGGACCGCATCCGGCGCTGGTCTTCGTGGCGCTCGGCCTGCTCGCCGGTTTATTTCGTCTGCGCGAGTGGCACGCAACGCCGGCAGCTTTAAACCGCGCGTTCGGTTTGTTCCTGTTGATCCTGCTGGGAAGTGCGGCGGAAGCCATGTTCTATTCCGGCGCCAGGGTGGGACTGGGCAGCCTGATGCGCGTGCTGTTGTTCGGCATTTCGGTTTACGTTTTCTTCTATACCGCGTATGGCCCGGACGCGCGCGAGCCGCGGGACGCCTTCGCGCAGATGCGAATAATTTACTGGATGGCCGTGGGGTCCGCGTTGTTCGCGTGCGTGGATTTCTATTTCCAATTCCCCGCGCCCGCGGGATATGGGGCGCAGTTCGTCTGGCTGCAGGCCGGCGTCTTCCGCCGCGCGCAAGGCCTGTTCTACGAAGCCAGCACGCTGGGCAACTTCTGCGCGTTCTTCCTCACGATGATCGCCGCCGCGCTGCTCCGGCAGCGTGAAGAAGCTCCGCTTTCCCGGCGCGGCCTGCTGCTTGGCGGCATCGTCTTCGCCGCGGCCCTGGTGCTCTCCTACTCGCGCGGATCGCTGCTGAACGCGCTGGTGGCCCTGGCCGTCCTGATCTATCTGAATCGTTCCCGCATCCGGCTCGGCAGATTCTTCCTGGCCCTGGCCGGTTCCGCGGTGGCCACGGCGCTGGCCGTACGCGCGGTTTTGCCGGCTTTCGCCGGCGCCTACTGGATGCGCATCTCCACTTCGATCGAATATCTCTTCTCCGAGACCGAGGGCCTGCTTTCAGGCCGCGTAACGAGTTGGCGCGCGGTGCTCGAGTTCCTGGCGCAGCATCCCTGGCATGCGCTATTCGGCATCGGATACAAAACGCTGCCCTACTCGGATTACCTCGGCCACACGGTGATTACCGATAACATGTACCTCAGCCTCCTCGCCGAAACCGGCCTGGTGGGCTTAGGCGCAATGCTGTGGCTCAGCCTGCAGATCCTGCGGTCGGCCCGGCGCGCAGCCGCGTCGCGGGAGCCTCGCCGCCGCTTTTTCGGCAGTTGGATCCTGGCGTTTTGGGCCGGGCAGATGGTGCAGATGTTCACCGGCGACCTGCTGACATACTGGCGGGTGTTGCCGCTCTACTTCTGGGTGCTGGCGGTCGCGGTGCGGCATGAACATTCTGTGTCTTGACCAGTTCGGCGAACTGGGCGGCGCGCAATGCTGCCTCCTCGATCTGCTGCCCGCCATGGCCGGCCGCGGCTGGAACGTGCATTTGGCCGCGCCCGGCAACGGCCAATTGGCGGAGCGCGCCGCCGGGTGCGGGGCTACGTTCGACGCGCTCCGCTGCGGGCCGTATTCCGCGGGCCGGAAAACGCTGGCGGACATGGCGCATTTTGCGGCGGAAGCTCCGCGTTTGGCGGGTGAGATCCGCGCGCTGGTGCGGCGATACGGCGCGGATCTGATTTACGTCAACGGCCCGCGCCTGCTGCCGGCGGCGGCTCTATGCGCGGCGTATGCCGGGAGCAAGGGCGCGCCGGTGCTGTTTCACTCGCATAGCCTGCTCGATGGGATCGCGCGGCGCATCGCGGGGCGCTCGCTGGCGAGGCTGCGCGCCACCATGGTGGCTGCCTGCCGCTTCGTGGCCACGCCGCTATTGCCCTACTCCGGCGACCGGGGAATCCGCGTGGTGTACAACGGCGTGCGGAGAATGGCGGCGGCCGACCGGACGCTGGCCGCGGGCCCTGCGATCCGCATCGGCGTGATCGGCCGCATTTCGCCGGAAAAGGGACAGGCGGAATTCCTGCAAGCGGCCCGCCTTCTCTATGCCGCCGCGCCCCAATGCCGTTTCGTGATCTGCGGCGCGCCGCTGTTTTCCAATCCGGAAGCTCTGCGATATTGCGCGGCCCTGGAAGCGCTGGCCGAAGATCTACCGGTGGAATTTGCCGGCTGGACGGAAGACGTCGAGGGCACCCTGGCCACATTGGACCTTTTGGTGGTGCCTTCCACGGCCGTCGATGCCACGCCGCGCGTGATCCTGGAGGCGTTCGCCGCCGGCGTGGCCGTGGTGGCTTTTCGCGCGGGCGGCATCCCCGAAATCGTGGAGCATGGAGTAACGGGGTTTCTGGTGGAGCAGCGTTCCCCCCAGGCGCTGGCGTCCGCCATACGGGATCTGTTGCGGGAGCCGGACCGCCTGCGCGCGGCGGCCGCCAATGCGCGCGTGAAGGCGCGGGGCGAATTCAGCCTGGAGCGGTACCAGGCGGAGATGGTTGCCGCGATTGAGGCGGCGCTGAGCCCGCCCGTGGCGCACGCATTAGCGTGCCGGCGGGACTTTTAAGTCCCGCTGCCGGTATACGGTCACCAATCAGCAAAATATAATCCAACCCCGCATCTAACTGCACTCATACGACTTACTAACTCCCCGTCATCCACATACCGCCGTTCCCCATCACCCTAGGCCCTAAAATGAAATCGGGTATGGACGCCTCATCCCATCCCCAAATCCAAATCCAACCAAAAGGAATAACTCATGCTGATTTCCCGCAAACAACACCAGGCCAACCGCGAGAACGCGCTACACTCCACCGGCCCGGTCTCCCCCGAAGGCAAGGCCGCCGTCCGCCTCAACGCCCTCACCTTCGGGCTCCGCGCGCGCGACGTCGTCCTCATCCACGAAGACGCAGCCGCCTACCGGCAACTCTGGGATGTCCTCGAATCCGAGTGGCAGCCGCAAGCCCCCACCGAAAGAATCCTGCTGGAACGTATGGCCGTCGCCCATTGGCTGCTCATGCGCACGGATCGCAGCGAAGAGAGGGTCTTTACCGTCACCGACCCGGGCGCAAAACAATTCGCCCTGCTCGATCGCGTCTCCGCCCAACGCGCCCGCCTCGAGCGTTCTTTCAGTACTGCCATGCGCGAACTGAAGCAGTTGCAAAACGAGCGCCGCGCCCGCACCCAACCGGAGTGCACTCAGCCTGAGCCCGTGCAGGCGGTCAACGCCGAGCCCGCCGTTACAGCTCCCGCGTACCGGCCCGCCCCGCCGCCCGCATACGTGATGTCCGGCGCCCCGGAAGCCCAGCCGCTATCCTGCGCCCCTGTCTCCCCGGATACCCGCTAACCCCCGCCCCCCTGATCTTTGACAACCTGGCAAACGACCCCAAGCAGTCCACCCAATCTGTCCCCAGAAAGCCGCCCAGCCCCGCATAACAACCATCCACAACCCACCACCCATAACCCACCACCCATAACCCACCACCCATCACCCATCACCCATAACCCATAACCCACCACCCACCACCAAGATAGGCTTTGATCGTCATTCGTCTGCGGACGGAAGCCGCCCTCGCGAGGAGGGCGGCAGAAAACATGTGAGTACATCGGTACATCGCGGTTCTCGATCGGGATGGCTGGGCGAGCCGCGTTTACGGCACGCGGAGAAATCCGTGCGATGCACCGTTTGCGTCCAGGTAGTAGCCTGTGATCCGGCCCGCGGCGTTCTGGTAGGTCACAAAGGTTCCCTGGCCCCAGGCATTGCTGGCGCCGGGTGCACTGAAGGTGGTGAAGGTGCCATCCGGGTGGCGGATGAAACCGCGAAGCGCAACGTTAGCGTCGCCGTAGTATCCAGCGATCTCGCCTCCGGCAGCGATATTGGTGGGCGTGGTTCCCCATGTCCATGACGTTCCGCTGTAGGGCACATCGAATTCCGTAAATGGTCCGTTCGGCGGGCCTACAAAGCCGTGATTTACGAAGTTGTCGTCTTGGTAATATCCGGTGATCATCCCTTCGGTATTGATGTTTTGAACGACGGTGCCCTCGTGGAACCCCGTGCCTCCGCCTGGGAGGGCGATGGTAACGAAGTTTCCGCTGGGGTACCGCACATACCCTTCGAAAATACTGTTCGCGTTTTGGGTATAACACGCAATCGTCCCATCGGCGGCCATGTTTTGCGCGATATTGACGTACGTCCCCTGCCCCCAGATGGTATTGCTCCCCGCGCCCGGTGCGTCGAAGGAGGTGAATTTTCCGTCAGCAGATCGGAGGAAGCCATGTTGTACTCCAACCGAATCCCCGTACTCCCCCGAGATGAGTCCAAATGCGTTAATCGCGTTGGCATACGTCGCCGTCACGGCTTCGGGCTCGTCGATGGTGGTGATCGTTCCGTCGAGTGCGCGTAGGAAGCCGTGGTACACGTAGTTGCTGTCCTGGTACTCCCCGACGATCAATCCTTCAAGATTGATAGCCGCAGGCGACGTCCAAGGACTACCGCCAGGGGCGTCAAATGAGACAATATCGCCGTTGACGCGGCGCAGGAAGCCGTGACCTGCGCCATTGGCGTCAGTCCATTCCCCGGTGATTTCTCCCTGGACGTTGTTGGCATAAGGAACGGTGCCTTGGCCAGATGCGGTCCCTGCGCCGGGCACGTCGAAGGTGATGATCTTAGCCGTATCGTCCGTTGCGGCGAAGCCCGGGGTCAGGGCGTTTAGCATGACGCCAAGTCCGGTTGCCGCCAATATGCGCATCAAACTTTTCTGCGTGTTCAGTGCCGCCGCCTGGTCTCCCGACGGCAGGCAACTGGTATATGCCCGGGAAGAGGAGTTACATCTCGCCTCCCGCGACGGCACGGAAATCCGGACCTGGGTTGGGCGATCGGGCGCTGGCGATAGTTCCTCTTCTCTTTGGGAGGTAGCCGTTAACAATGGCAGCCTCGAGCCCATCCTGCCGAACTGGAAGCCGGAATGGTACAACTGCTGCGGCAACTGGACTTCGGACGGCAAGTACTACGTTTTCCAGTCCAATGGCAACATTTGGATTCGTCGCGAGAAAACTGGTTTCCTTCGGAGTGGTGGAAATGAGCCTGTACAATTGACTTCCGGCCGTTTAGCCGCGTATTGGCCGCTCCCCAGCCCCGACGGCAAGCGCTTGTTCTTCGCAAGATGCCAGGCGCGCGCCGAGTTCCTCCGCTTCGATGTCGGAACGGGCCAGGTCCTTCCCGATCTCGCGGGAATTTCCGGAACCGATCTCGAGTATGCCAAGGATGGGGGAATGATCGCGTACATATCCGTTCCCGCAGGCGCGCTCCTGGCGAGCAAGCCCGATGGCTCCGGCCGTATTCAACTCGTTGCCCCTCCCTTTCAGGCCGGTATGCCCCACTGGTCCCCCGACGACTCGCAGATCGTCTTCACGGGACGATCCGCCGGCCAGCCACCCCGCATCTACGTCGTGCCATCCCTCGGAGGGACCATCCGCCAAATCTCCCACGGCGAGAGCGGGCCCGATGGCGACTTCGACCCGTCCTGGTCGCCTGCGTGTACCTCCGTGGTCTTCAGCGGAGGCGTCTTGGATGCAGTTAACCACTCCCTGCATATCGCGAATCTAAGCACCGGTCAGGTTTCGTCTCCGCCCGGCTCCCAAGGCCTTTGGTCCCCCAGATGGTCGCCGGACGGCCGCTATATCGCCGCTTTCTTCAACCGCAGACTGATGCTTTACGACGTCCGGAAGCAGCAACATATTGAGCTTTACAATCCAAATAGCGGGTATCCAAGTTGGTCGCCAGACAGTCAATTCATTTTTTTTCAGTCAAAGGATTGGCCTTTTCGTGCGCGCATAAGAGACCGCAAAATAGACCGTCTGGCGAGTGTCAAGGGCATACCGCGAATCGGATGGGGATGGCTGGCGGCCGTATCGAACGATGCCGTGATGCTGGCGCGGGATACTTCTATCGAAGCCATTTACGCGCTCGATTGGGAATTGCCGTGAGAGCCGCGGCTTGAAAAGAAATACCGCGCAGCTTCCACCCCGTGGCGCACGCTTCAGCGTGCCGCGGCGAACTTTAGTTCGCCGTAAGCCGCCTGAAAAGGCGGCTGCGGCCATGATTGCCCGCCCTCCAAGGCGAAAGCGCGCGCCACGCGCGTTAAACTTACTCCTCCCAGCGCGCGACCACCGCGCTGGCCAGACAGTTGCCGACCACGTTCACCGAGGTGCGCGCCATATCCATCAGCGCGTCGATGCCCAGCAGAACCGCCACGCCCTCCATCGGCAGCCGGAAAGTCGAGAGCGTTCCCGCCAGAATCACCAGCGCGGCGCGCGGCACTCCGGCCACCCCTTTGCTGGTCAGCATCAGCGTCAGCATCATCAGAAGCTGCTGCCCGAACGAGAGGTTCACACCGGCCGCCTGCGCCACGAAAACGGACGCCAGCGAAAGATACAGCGTGCTGCCATCCAGGTTGAAGCTGTATCCGGTCGGAATCACGAACGCCACAATATGTTTGGGGACGCCGAAGCGCTCCATATTTTCGAGCGCCAGCGGCAGCGCGGCCTCGCTCGATGCGGTGGAGAAGGCGATCAGAAAAGGTTCGCGCACCGCGCGGTAGAACGCCCCCAGCGGGATGCGCACCAGCGCCACCACCGCGCCGAATACCAGCACCACGAACAGCACCTGCGCCGCGTACATGGTGAGAATCAGTTTGCCCAATCCGAACAAAACACCGAAGCCTTTATTGCCCACGGTTACCGCGAGGGCCGCGCCGACGCCCAGCGGAGCCAGATACATGACGTAGCGCGTGTAGCGGAACATCACTTCGGCGAGCGATTCGCAGAAGGCCACCACCGGCAGCGCTTTGGCTCCCACGGCCGCGCAGGCCGCCCCGAAAAGAAACGCGAAGACCACGATTTCAAGCACGTCGCCGCGCGCCATGGCGTCGATGATACTGGCCGGAAACACGTGCTCGATGATGGCGCCAGGCGTGGGATGCTCCGCCGGCAGGGCCGCTTCGGCGGACGTCTGTGCCAGCTTCATGCCCGCGCCGGGGCGCACCAGGTTGACGGCGGCGAGTCCCAGAAACAGCGCGAAAGTAGTGACGATCTCGAAGTACACGATGGCCTTCAGGCCGATGCGGCCCATGCGCTTCAGGTCGCCGCCGCCGGCGATGCCGAAGACCAGCGTGCCGAAAATGAGCGGCGCGATAATGGAGCGGATGAGGCGCAGAAAGATGGCGCTGACGGGTCCAAGCTGGCGCGCCACGCCGGGCGCGAACGCGCCCAGGGCCACGCCGGCTGCCATGCCGATGAAGATCCAGGCGGTCAGCGACAGACGCTTCAACGCTCGCCCCACTTCAGCTTCTGGCGTAGTACGTCGAAGAACATCATACGCGGCGGACGGATCAGGTGCAGCGCGTATTGCGAGCTGCGGCAGACCACGGAATCCTCCCGTTCGAGCGGCTCGCCGATCTGGCCGTCGATAGTCAGGTAGACGGAAGCGTCGCCGCGGCAGCGCACTTCCACTTCGCTCGATTCCGAGACCAGCACCGGGCGGTACGTCAGCATGTGCGGGCAGATGGGCGTCAGGCAGATGGCGGGCACCGACGGAAAGATGATCGGCCCGCCCGCCGAAAGCGAATAAGCCGTGGAGCCCGTGGGCGTGGAGACGATCAATCCATCGGCTTTATAGGCGCACACGAACTGGCGATCGACATAGGTATCCAGGTCGATGATGCGCGCGATGGCCGCTTTGGTGAGGACCACATCGTTGAGCGCCTCGTAATGCGAGACCACCGCGCCCGCGCGGTGTACTTCGGCGTGCAGCAGTTTGCGGCGGCCGATGCGGTGCTCGCCGCGCAGCGCGCGCTCCAGTTCGGGATACAGGTCGTCGATGGTGATCGCGGTCAGGAATCCGAGGCTGCCCAGGTTGACGGCGAACAACGGGATCTGGCGGTTGCCGATGGCCCGCGCGGCGGAGAGCAGCGTGCCGTCGCCGCCGAGAACGATCACCAGATCGCAGCCCTCGGGCACTTCCTGCCGCATCAAACCGCCCGTGCGCGCGGCGTAGAAGGCGGCGTGCTCGTCGTAGCGCACGTGGATTCCGCGCGCTTCGAGCCAGGCGAGCAGCTTGGGCACCACGCCGGCCGCGGCCGGGACGGCAGGCTTCGAGATGAGGCCTACGGTGTTAATGGCGGCCAAGTGCGCAAACCTCCAGATGAAGCGGGCGCGCCAGGGCCGAACTGCTAGCGGTGCGCATGCAGCAGGAACTCCCGGTTACCTTCCGCGCCCCGAATGGGGCTTTCCATGAGAGCCGTTTCAAATCCTAACTGCCGCGCGGCGTCGTCCACGCGGCGGCACGCAGCCTGGTGCAATTCCGGTTCGCGCACGATTCCCCCTTTGCCCACTTGTCCTTTGCCTGCCTCGAACTGGGGCTTGACAAGTATAACCAGTTGCGCGCCCGGTTGTAACACCTCTGAAATCGCCGGCAGGATCAGGGTGACGGAAATGAAGCTGACATCGCAGACCGCCAGATCGATGCGCTCGCCCAGATCTTCCAGACGCAGGTAGCGCGCGTTGAGTTTTTCGTGCACCACTACGCGCGGATCGCTGCGAATTTTCCAATCGAGCTGGCCGCTGCCGACATCGACCGCATGCACGCGCGCGGCGCCGCGCTGCAGCAGGCAATCGGTGAAGCCGCCCGTGGAAGCGCCCACGTCGAGGCAGATACGGCCGGCCGGCTGGATGCCGAAATGGGCTATAGCCGCATCCAGCTTCAGGCCGCCGCGGCCGACGAATTGAGCCTGCGCCACGACTTCGATGGGCGCCTCGGCATCCACCGGCTGGCCGGATTTAGCGGCCTTGTGGCCATCCACGAATACCGCTCCCGCCATGATCAGCGCCTGGGCTTTCTCGCGCGTGGGGGCCAGGCCGCGTTCCACCAGCAGCCGGTCGAGACGCGCTTTCATGACTTGCGGTGGACGATCAGGTCGGCCAGCGCATGCAGGTGTTCGGCCCGCGCGCCAAAGGGGGCCAGGGCCTCGTGAGCGTGTTGGCACTCAATCGCCGCCATGCGGCGAGATTCCTCCACGCCGTAGACGGCCGGGAAGGTGATCTTATGCTGCTGGGCGTCTTTGCCGGCTGTCTTGCCCAACGCTTCGGAGGATTCTTCCACGTCCAGAATGTCGTCCACGATTTGAAAGGCCAGGCCGATGTGTTCACCGTAGCCGGAGAGCGCCAGGTATTGGGGCTCCTCCGCTCCCGCGCAGATAGCTCCCAAACGCAGGCTGGCACGCAGCAAGGCGCCCGTTTTGGCGCGATGGATGGATTCAAGCAACGGCGCGCTAGGCGGTTGTCCCTCGCCTTCGAGATCCGCCACCTGGCCGGCGATCATGCCGCCCACGGTACCGGCGGCAGTGGCCAGCTCCGCGATCATCCGGACCTTACGATCCGCGGAGACGCCTGCGCTCGTGTCGATGGCGGCGAGCGCGTCGAAGGCCAGCGTGAGCAGGGAATCGCCCGCCAGAATCGCCATGGCTTCACCGAAAACCTTGTGCGAGGTGGGCTTGCCCCGGCGATAGTCGTCGTTATCGAGCGCTGGAAGATCGTCGTGAATGAGCGAGTAAGTGTGAATCAATTCGAGCGAGCAGGCGGCCGTGAAGTGCGCTGCGCCCGGATCGGCGCCCGCCGCGCGCGCGGCTTCCAGGCAGAGAATCGGCCGGATGCGCTTGCCGCCCGCGAAAAGGCTGTAGCGCATGGCGCGATGAATGGTTTCAGGAGCCTGCGTTTCCGGCGGCACCAGGCGATCGAGATGGGCGTCGATCCGTTCCTGCTGTTGGGCGAGGTAGTCGCGGAGGTTCATGCTTTCTCGGTGCGGAAGGGCTCAGCCTGGATTTTACCCTCCTTACGGATGAGCATTTCGACGCGCGTTTCAGCTTCTTCCAATTGCTTGCGGCAGGTGTCGCTCAGGCGCATCCCTTTTTCGAAGAGCTCGATGGAGCGCTCCAGCGGAAGATCTCCGGCCTCCAGTTCCTTGACGACCTTTTCGAGTTCGTCGAGGCAGGCCTCGAAGGGAAGAACATTGGAGGGTGATGCGGTGGAATCGGCCACGCCCTCATTGTAACTTGGAGGGCGGGCAATTCTGCCCGCAGCCGGCTTTCAGCCGGCTGAAGCGTGCGCCAACCGGTCTACTGGTCGGCCTCCGGGCTCTTCTTTCGCTCGTAGGGCTTCTTCAGATACTTGGCCGCTTCTTCCTGCGCATCCTGGGTATTATCCTTGGTGCGCACCGCCAGGTTGTACTCGTTCACCGCGCGATCGCGTTGGCCGGTGATATCGAAGATCATGCCCAGGTGAATGCGAGACCAAACCTCGACCCATTTAGGCTCCAGGTCCCCGTTCAGGGACTCGCGGAACTCGTTCGCGGCGGACTGGTAGTTGTTCTGCATGAAGAAGACCTCGGCGATGCGATAGTGCGCCATCGAGCTGTTACGGTCGTTTTCCAGAGCTTTCTGATATTCTTTCAGCGCGTCGGCGAATTCGCTCACTTCCATGAACTGCTCGCCGCGGCGGATGGCTACCGCCGTGCGCACCTGGTTGTTGAGGCGCAGTACCCGGCGGTCCGGGTCGATGACCACATTCTTGGGCTTGCCGAAACAGTCGACGCTGAATTCCGAAGAAGTGCCGACGACTTCCACGCGCTTCTCTTCGGGATTGCCCTCGGTTTCGATTTTCAAATCTACCGGCATGCGGAACGTATCCAGGTCCTGCGCCACTTTGCCCATCACGCGGAAGCCTTTCTGCGTGCGGTAAATGGTGTATTCGAGCTTGAATTCGGGTGCCCCGCTGGATTCGATCCACTGGATGAAGAAGTAGCCGAGATCCTGCTTGGAAACGTCTTGCGCGACGTTCTTGAAGTCCTCGGTGGTCGCCGATTTCCAACTGTAGCGCGTGGCGTATTCCTTCAGCGTCTGCATGAAGGCCTGGTCGCCGATCACGAAGCGGAGCATGTGCAGGACGGCCGCGCCTTTACTGCCGGTGAGCGCCCACAACTCCGGAGAATAGTCTTCCATGCGGGCCGCCTGGATCACGGGGACGTTGTCGATGGTCAGGGCCTCCACGGCGTCGTCGCGAAATTGCGATTCGAGCGCGCCGGGTCCCGCGGTATGCTCCGTCCAGAGAAGTTCCGAATAGGCGGCCATCCCGTTGGTGAGCCACAGATGATTGCGGGTGGCCGGCGAGACCAATTCCTCCCACCACTGGCGCGAGATCTGGTTGACCAGCAGCTTCGCGCCCACTTGCCGGCCGATGGCGTGCGGATTCAGGAAAATCATCCCCGGCGCGGCATAGCCGTTGGGCGCGCCGCTTTCCGTTTCCACAACCGTGAGGTTGGCGAAGGGCGGCAAACCGAAATCGCCGGTGAAGAAAGTCATCATCTGGCCGATTTGCTCGCCGTACTGCTGCGCCATGCCCTTCTCATCGCCCCGGAAGTAAAGCGTGCTGGTGACTCCCTCTGAGGTGACCTTGGTTCCGGGATCGCGCACTATGGCGATACTGCCGGGGAACGACGGGTGGTCGAAATGGAAGCTGTAGACGATCTTGTCGCCGGCCGCCTGGTGCGAATCGAGTCCGCTGCCCAGGACCTGGTATCCGGACGGCACGGTAATGTGCAGATCCGCCGCGAAGCGGTCAGTGGTGTAACCGTACACGGGAAACCAGCGGGCGGGATACAGCAGAAAGGCGTAATCCGGGTGAATGGCGGCGAACTTGATGCCGTACACCGGGGAGTCTTCGTTGCCGCTCAAGCGCCCTTCGTATGCGAACTTCAGCGTGGCCGGCTGGCCTTTGGGTAAAGGCGGATCGAAGCTGAGCCGCACGGTGGAATCCTGCTGGTTGCGGGTATCGTTGATCTGGAGGCCTTTCGCATCCACCACGCGGGACACCGTGAGGGCGTTGTTCAACTCGAACGCCGCCGAGCTGCCGTTGTTGTCGAGCGGAACAAAGGCAACCTCCGCGGTGGCAATGAGCGATTGCGTGGCCGGCTGGATTTCGGCGTCGATGGTGTAATGATCGACGCGCAGGCGTGCGCGGCGCTCCTGGGTTTGGGCGGAGGCGCTGACGGAAACGATCGCCAGTGCCGTGAATGCGGCGGCCCAACGGCCTGCCGCAGGCCCGGAGCCTGTCCTACTGCTACGAAACATGGGTGAGTTGTCCTTCCATGAGGTCTTGGATAATAGCGGAGGCACGGGCCATGGCGCCCGATTGTTGGGATAGCCGGGCCGCTACTTCGGCGAGATCCGCGCGCATTTGAGCGCGCGCACGCTCGTCGCCGAGGAGGCTTTGGGCCGCCGCGGCGAGACGTTCGCCGGTCAGGTTCGATTGCATCAGCTCCGGGACGATGGCGCGCCCCGCGATTAAATTCACCATTGAGTAAAAAGGCACCCGTACCAGCATGCGGCCCAACCACCAACTCGCGGCGGTCACCTTATAATACGTAACCATCGGGGTGCCCAACAGGGCGGCTTCCACGGTTACCGTTCCGCTGGCCGCCAGTGCGAGGTCGGCATGTGCGATGGCTTCCCAGTTTTCCCCGTCGATAACCTGTATGGGAACCCCGCCAATCCGTTCCCGGAAAAAATCGACGCCGGCCGTGGCCGACGCGGGCAGGATGAAACTGGCGGCATGATCCCGATAGAGACGCCCCACCGCATCAAGAAGGGGCGGCAAATGCCGGGCGGCTTCCCCCCGGCGGCTTCCAGGCAACACCGTAACTAATGGACGGCCCAGAGGAAGTCTGTGTTTCCGAAAAAATTCGGCGCGGGAGAGCGTGGGTTTTACCAGTCCCGCCAGGGGATGGCCGATATAGGTGGCCGGCAGGCCGCGCGTCCGGAAAAACTCCTCTTCGAACGGGAAAATACAGAGCACATGGCGGAGGGTGCGGCGCATGCCTCGTAAGCGGCCCTCGCGCCAGGCCCACACCTGGGGCGCCACCAGGTAAAACACGGGGATACCCAGGCGGTGCAGTTTGCGGGCGAGGCGCAGATGGAAATCGGGAGAATCCGTCAGGATCGCCAGATCCGGTTGGCGGCGGCGCGCGGCCTCCTGCATCTTGCGGTACTCGCCGTAAATGCGCGGAATGTGGGAGACTACCTCGACCAGGCCGACCACGGCCAGGCTGGCGGCGTCCACTACGGTTTCCACGCCGGCGCGGCGCATGCGCGGACCGGTACAGCCGAAGAATCGGGCGCCCGGCCAGATGCGGCGCAGTTCATCCACCAGGAGGGCGGCGTAGAGGTCGCCCGAAGCTTCGCCGGCCGAGATCAGGATGTTGCGGGGCACCTAAAGCCAGTCTAGCGCGGGCGGTTGCGCGGCGGGCGAACGCGTTGGTCCGCCTCATTTTCAGACACACCTCTCATTTTTGTACAGCGGAATCAGCAAGGCTCCCATCAAACCCATAGCAATCAAGCGAGTTATGGCTCGCGAACGGTGGCCATGGCCGTGCACCGGAGATGCTGATCGGTGGTGCGCCGACCGGCCATCCCGTGACTACATCATGAGGCAAAGGAGCTTATAAATATGAAGACGTTTTGGGTGTGTTTGTGGCGTGACGAACAAGGTCAGGACCTGATCGAGTACACGTTGATGCTGGCATTCGTAGCGCTGGCGTCGGCGGCGCTATTTTCCACCGCGGGCACGAGTATCAACCAGATCTGGTCGAAGACGAACGCGCAGTTGACCACAGCGGCGAGTTAGTGGGTGTCGAGTGAGTTCACCGGGCTCCAAATCCGGGCAGGGGCGGCAGGCAGGTGCCCTCTCACGGGACGGACACCCGCGGCCGCCCGCGCTGTAAAAAAAATAAGGTGCCTGATGGAACCCCTGCTGGCATGCCAGAACCCGGATGGCGGTTGGCCCTACCAGCAAGGCGAGCCGTCCTGGACTGAGCCTACGGCTTATGCGTTGATGGCTCTAATGGCGAAGTCGGGTGCCGACGAGGGTGTGGGCAAAGGGCTCCGCTGGCTGAATGCCACGCAACGCCCGGATGGCGGTTGGCCGCCGCAACCGGCGGTGCGGGAGAGTTCATGGTTGACATCCGTAGTGGTTTTGGTAGGTGCGGGGGCGCTGGGCCGGGATGCATTCGGGCGTGGCGTGCAGTGGATCGTCCGGCAAGCCGGGGCTGAGACCGGCTTCTTCAACCGCCTACGCCAGTTCCTGACCGGCGATACCCAAGGCTCTCACGGCCAGGACGGCTGGCCCTGGTTTCCTGGGACCAGCGCGTGGGTCACGCCCACGGCGTTGTCGATCCTCGCCCTGCGTAAGGCTGCGCGATACGCGGCATTCCCGGGCCTGCGAACCCGTCTTGACATGGGCAAGGCTTATCTATTGGCCCACGCCTGCAGCGACGGAGGTTGGAACCATGGGGCAGCCCGAACCCTGGATCGTGACGCGCGCTCCTATCCTGAGACCACCGGCGTGGCGTTGCTGGCGCTCGCCGGCGATCGTTCCGCGGAAGTCCGCAGAGCCTGTATCTGGGCGCGAAAACAACTGCCGGGGTGCGGCGCATCGGAAGCCGAGAGTTGGCTGCGTCTGGGTTTGCTCGCGCAGGGTCAGCTTCCGCCTGACGTTCCGCCTCCTGCACGTCCGGCCCGGACGATCCAGAATGCCGCCTTGGCGCGGCTGGCGGCGGCCGCCTCCAGGGGCCCGAATCCATTCTTAGAGTGACGGGATGACGCCAATGTCTGGTTTGAATCGGCGCGAGTTCATGGCGATTGCGGCCGGCAGCATGATCTTGGCTGGCTGCTCGCGACGCGCCGCGCGGAAGCCACCTGTCCATCGCGAGCGGCTGGTTTCGATTTTGCGCCAAACCACTTACGGCCAAGACCTCTATGGTGAGTTGCGCCGGCTGCTGGCGGCCCACCATCTGAACGTCCGCGGCAAGCGCGTGCTGCTAAAACCCAATCTGGTCGAGTTCGAACCGGATTCGCCGATCCATACGCATCCTTTATTGGTGCATGCCGCGCTCGAAGCGTTTCGCGCGTTGGGAGCGGAGGTCAGGATCGCGGAAGGGCCGGGCCATCGACGGAACACGCTGGACATGGCGGAAGCGGCAGGGTATTTCGAGACGATCCCACGATTTGAGGAGATATTCACCGACCTGAACCTCGATCGCGTGGCCGAAGTGCGGTTGGCGTCGAACCGTTCGCGGCTGCGATCGATTTATCTGGCGGAGACGGCTCTCGCTTGCGATCTGCTGGTTTCACTTCCCAAGATGAAGACGCATCACTGGGTGGGCGCCACGCTGAGCATGAAAAACCTGTTTGGAACGGTTTCGGGCGGCGTATACGGATGGCCCAAGAACATCCTGCACTGGGCCGGAATTCCTGAATGCATAGCGGACTTATACCAGGCTCTGCCGCGGCATTTTGCCATCGTGGATGGGATCGTCGGCATGCAAGGGAACGGGCCGATTCAGGGTACCGCTAAGCAGGCGGGGGTCGTGATCGCCGGCAGGGATCTGGCGGCGGTGGATGCGACCTGCTGCCGGATTATGTCGATCGATCCGCGGAGGATCGCGTATCTTCGTCTGGCGGTTGGGGATGTCGCGGAGTTCCTGGAGTCTGTTCAACAAGCCGGTGAGACGATAGAGAGTGTCAGGACGCGGTTCGATTTGCTCCCGGAGTGGCGCGGGATCCAGTTGTCTTGACCGGCGCGCACGTCACTTTGCGTGTTGTCCTTTCCGACAGGCGCGTCGATAAATCCGACAGGTACTAAGGCCACTGAATCATAAGGGGTTAGCAGTCTCGCCAGAAATGACCTGCCGATAAATACAGCAACAACGCCTCTGCTGTATTTACCCACACTCGCAAATGCATGTAAATACAACAGATAATCAGCTATAAAACTCTACAGTTTGGCCAGTGGCGTGCCCTTTAAGGCACTGGAAAAAGGAGGCACGTCATGACAGTCATTCTGGTTCTCGTAACATTCTCGATCTTCATCGGCCTGGATTGGTTTATCAACCGCCGGAAAGCGCCACAGGTTGCTATGGCGCCCGTACACACAACCTCTCATTTGGATCAGTCGTATGTAGAAGGTTTTCTCGTTCCCGAGCAATTATCCTATCACCCCGGGCACAGTTGGGCGATGCAGGAACGCCGTAATCTGGTGCGGATCGGCGTGGACGACTTCGCCGGAGCGCTGGCAGGCCACGTAGAGCGCATCGAACTGCCGAAGCCGGGTCAATGGATCCGCCAGGGGCAACGCGCCTGGTCGCTCTACCGGGATGGCGAAAAAACCGAGATGGTGTCGCCGACCGAAGGCGAAGTGATTGAGATCAATCCGGAAGTGGCTGCCAACCCCGAACTGTTGCGGAAAGACCCGTATGGCAAGGGCTGGCTGGCTCTGATCCACGTGCCGGACGAGGAAAGCACGCGGCGCAACCTGGTGCCCAAAGGTTTGGTACGGAGCTGGATGCGGGAAGCGGTGGGTCGTCTGTATGCGCAGCAACCGCAACTCGCGGGCGCTGTAGCGGCCGACGGCGGCTTGCCGACCGAGGATCTGCTGGCAGGGCTACCGGATGCTAACTGGCGGCAGGTAACCGGTGAATTCTTCCTCACTGCCTAGATTCCCCACACTTCCGGCGGGAATTGAGATATAAAAGAGTTAGACATCCGATTATGTCTAAAGCGATCCTCTACGACAGCACACTCTGCATCGGCTGCAAGTCGTGCGAAGGCGCCTGCGCCGAGCGCTGGCATCTGCCTTACGACGATAAAGTTGCGGCCGAGCCGCGTCTCTCGGCTCATAAGCTGACGGCCATCCAGACGTTTGGCGACCATTACAGCCGCCGGCTGTGCATGCATTGCGCCGAGCCCACGTGCGCTTCGGTCTGCCCGGTAGGCGCGCTGCATAAAACCAGCCTGGGGCCGGTGGTCTACGATGCCGGGAAATGCATGGGATGCCGGTACTGCATGACGGCGTGTCCTTTCCAGGTGCCAGCTTACGAATGGAACAGCCGGCTTCCCAAGGTGCGCAAGTGCGACATGTGCTATGACCGGCAGCGCGCGGGCAAACTCACGGCCTGTGCGGAGGCTTGCCCCACGGGCGCCACGAAGTGCGGCGACCGCGAAGCCCTGGTGGCCGAAGCGCGGCGCAGGCTGGCCGATAAACCGGGCGACTACTATCCGCGCATTTATGGCCTGCAGGAAGTGGGCGGCACTTCGGTCTTGTACCTCTCGGCCGTGCCCTTCGAGCAGATCGGGCTGCGCACGAACCTGCCGCAGCAGCCTTTGCCGCAACTGACCTGGCGGGTGCTCGAAGCCGCTGCCCGAACGTGGTTTCCGTCGGTTCGGTGCTGCTGGGCGGCATCTGGTGGATCACCAACCGGCGCGACGAAGTGGCCCGCGCGGAAGGGGGGAAGCGATGAACGGGCGCAAATTGCCGAGCTTCACCGTCTGGCGCGCCATCTTCGCGGCACTGATGGCGGCCGGCGCATACGCCACGTATCTGCGCGTACGCTATGGGCTGGGCGGAGTCACCAACCTGAGCGACCAGTTTCCCTGGGGCATCTGGATCGGCTTCGACATCCTGTGCGGCGTGGGGCTGGCGGCGGGCGGATTCACGCTGGTGGCGACGGTTCACATCTTCAATATCGAGCGCTATAAACCGATCCTTCGCCCGGCCATCCTCACGGCGTTCCTGGGATATGTGCTGGTGGTGGTGGCGCTGCTCTTCGATCTGGGGCGCCCGGACCGCGTATGGCATCCGCTGGTGATGTGGAATCCGCACTCGGTGATGTTTGAAGTGGCCTGGTGCGTGACTCTTTACACCACGGTGCTGGCGCTCGAATTCGCACCGGTGGTTTTCGAACGGCTGGGATGGAAGAAGCCGCTCGACTGGCTGAGGTTCATTTCCGTGCCGCTGATGATCCTCGGCGTCCTGCTTTCCACACTGCATCAGTCTTCTCTCGGCAGCCTCTACCTGATCGTGCCCCATAAACTCTACCCGCTCTGGTACACGCCCTTTCTGCCGGTTTTCTTTTATCTCTCGGCCATCTGCATGGGCTTGGCCATGACTATCTTCGAATCGTGGCATAGCAGCCGCGCCTTCGGCCGGGATCTGGAACTGGGGTTGGCGGCCGGGCTGGCGCGCGTGCTGGCGGTGTTGCTTATGACCCTCCTGTTTGTGCGTTTTCTGGACCTGGCGGAGCGCGGCGTGCTGGGGTTGCTGCTCGTGAATCGAACGGAAACCTGGCTATTCGGCCTGGAGATCCTGCTGCTGGCGGTACCCATGGTGTTGCTGTTCCGGCGCCGCGTGCGCTGGAATCCGGCGAAGCTGTACGGTTGCGCGGTGATGGTGGTTTTCGGTTTCATTACCAACCGTCTGAATGTGAGCATCACGGGGATGGAAGCCGGATCGGGCACGCACTACGTTCCGCGCTGGACGGAAATCGCCGTGACCCTGGCGATCATCGCGCTGGGATTCGCCATATTCAAGGTGGTCGCCCAATACTTCCCGGTTTTCGAAGAGCACCATCACGCGGAAGCGGGCGCCGCCTTGCACTGCGAAAGCGCCGGGGAAGGCGTGCCCGCGGGCGTGGGCTGGGAGACGGATGTATTTGCCAAACAGACTCCGCGTTAGCCTGGCCGCCAAGCTCGCTCTATCCCTGATTGCGAGCACGGCGGCTTTGTTCGCTCTGTTCGGCTATTTCAACCTGCGGGAGCAGCGCCGCCACTCCGAGGAGATGGTGATGGTGTCGGCCGAGCGCATCACCGACGTGATCCAGCGCAGCACGCATTACGAGATGCTGCGCAACGACCGCCAGGCGCTCTATAACGTCATCCAGCAACTGGGCAGCGAGCCGGGCATCCGGCGCATCCGTATCTTCAATAAAGAAGGGCGCATCACCTTTTCCACCGACGCCGCGGAGGTCAACCGGGTGGTTGATAAAGGCGCCGAGGCGTGCTATGGATGTCATGCGCAAAGCTCCCCGCTGGTGAAGTTGAACCGTCCGGATCGCGCGCGCATATTTCCGGGACGCGGCGAACGCCTGCTGGGCGTCATCCGGCCCATAGAGAACGTGCCGGCTTGTGCCGGGTGCCATCCCCCCGGCCAGCGCGTGTTGGGAGTCATCGATGCGGATCTGTCGCTGGCGTCCGTGGATGTGCAGATGGCGGAGCATCGCACGCACCTGGTGGTGTTCATGGCGCTCACCGTGGCAATGATCTGGCTGGTGAGCATGTTGTTCGTTTGGGGCGTGGTTTACCGGCCGGTAAAAGAGTTGACCGCCGGAACCCATCGCGTGGCGGATGGCGACCTGAATTACCGCTTGGCGGTGCGCTCCAACGACGAGCTCAGCGATCTGGCGGAGTCCTTCAATAAAATGACCGCCGAGGTGGCCGGTGTGCATGCCGAGATTGAAGAACGCGTCCAACGCAAGACAGCGGAACTCGATCAGGCGCACCGTTCCCTGCTTTCGAGCGAGAAGATGGCGTCCATTGGAAAGCTGGCCGCCACGGTCGCGCACGAGGTGAACAATCCCTTGTTTGGGATTCTGACTTATGCCCGGCTCACCCTGAAGGAAGTCGAAAAAGGGGCGGCCGGATCGCGCGCCGAAATGGTGGAAAATCTTCAGATCATCGAGCGCGAGAGCAAGCGCTGCGGCGACATCATGCGCAACCTGCTGACATTTGCGCGGCAGACGCCCAGCCATCGCGAACCCAACGATCTGAATACGCTGATCGGGCGCGCGCTGGTGCTTGTGCGCCATAAGGCGGAACTCCTGGGAATCGATCTGCGCAGCCACCTGGCGGAAGGTCTGCCGCCGGTTTGCTGCGATCCGGGGCAGATCCAGCAGACCGTTCTGGTATTGCTGGTGAATGCCACCGAGGCCATGCCGCGCGGCGGCGTACTGGAAGTGACCACGGAAATGAATTCCGCGGCCGGACAAGCGCGGATCCGGGTGCGCGACACCGGATCGGGCATTCCGCCCGAGGTCCTGTCGCAGATCTTCGATCCGTTTTTCACCACGAAGGAGGATCAACAGCGTACCGGCCTGGGGTTGGCCGTGGCGCGCAGCATCGTTGAACAGCATGGCGGCGAGATCTCCGTGGAGTCGTCGCCCGGCCAGGGGACGGAGTTCGTGGTGGCGCTGCCGGCGGCCAGTCCGGGCGCAACGGAACCGGTTCTGGCGGGCGGCGGTGCAGCCGGGGATTCCACCCGAGCGGGCGCTCCGGATAAAGTAGCGTGAGCCGCTGTGGCAGACGGAGGAAACCAAGATGACGGAAGTTGAAGAACCGCTGGAAACCAAGACCAAGGGCAAGATCCTGATTGTGGACGACGAAATGGTCGTGCGCGATTCCCTCGGGAAGTGGTTCTCGAGTGAGGGCTATCAGGCCCGGCCCGTGGCCAGCGCACGCGAGGCGCTGGAATCCATAACCAGCGCCGAATATGACGTCGCGCTGCTCGACATCAAGATGCCCGGCATGGACGGTATGGAGCTGCAAGCCCGGCTGAAGGAGGCCGACCCGGAGCTGACTGTCATCATCATGACCGGCTACGCGTCGGTGGAAACGGCCGTGCAGGCGCTCAAGCAGGGCGCTTACGATTACATCACCAAGCCTGTCGATCCCGACGAGTTGTCGCACCTGGTGGCGAATGCCCTGGAGCATCGGCGGGCGCGGCGGGAGGTGGTGCGCCTGCGCGAGGATCTGCAGGAAGTGTCGCCCTCGACCGAGTTGATCGGCAAAGCTCCGGCCATGAAGAAAGTGTGCGAGCTGATCGAAATGGTGGCGCCCACCGAAGCCACCGTGCTGATCACCGGGGAGAGCGGGACGGGCAAAGAAGTGGTGGCGCGCGCCATCCACGCGGCCGGTCCGCGCCGGTACATGCCGATGGTGACCATCCATTGCGGCGCGCTGACCGAGACGCTGCTCGAAAGCGAGCTGTTCGGGCACGAGAAGGGCGCGTTCACGGGCGCGCAATACCGCAAGAAAGGCAAGTTCGAAGTCGCCGACGGCGGCACCGTCTTCCTGGACGAGATCAGCGACATCAGCCTGAAAACGCAAACCGACCTGCTGCGCGTGCTGCAGGAAAAAGAGATCGTGCGGGTGGGCGGCAACCAGCCGATCAAGGTGGATTTCCGCTGCGTCGCTGCCACCAACAAGAATCTGGAGGGGCTGGTAAAAGCGGGCACCTTCCGCCCCGACTTGTACTACCGGCTGCACGTCTTCTGCATCGATCTGCCGCCGCTGCGCGAGCGCCGCGAAGATATTCCGCTCCTGATGGCGCACTTCCTGAATAAGTTTTGCATGATGACCAGCCGGCCCGTGCCGCAGATCTCGCCGGAAGCGCTGCAAGTGCTGATGAATCACGAGTGGCCCGGCAATGTGCGCGAGTTGGAGAACGCCGTGGAGCGCGCGCTGGTGGTTTGCCGCGGCCCGGAGATCAAGCCCGCGGATTTTTCCTTCCAGTTCCAGATGACCGGCGCGCCGAGCGGCCGAACGCTCGAAGACGTGGAGCGCGTCCATATCGAGCGGGTGCTGCGGGAAACCGATCACAATCTGTCCCGCTCGGCGCGCATTCTGGCCATCGATCGCACCACGTTGTATAACAAACTGAAGCGCTACGGCTTGAAGTGACGTGATCCAACTGTTGGGCATCGAAGTTGCGGCTGACTTGCTGGGCGGCCTTGCCGTTCAATTGGCCCCCATCTTCCGGATGGCGTGCCAGGTGCGGCCGGAGCGCCTGAACGCCGCCTTCGCGCGCGACCGCATGCGCAACCAGTATTACTCGACGGCCATCCTGCAATCCATGCAGCCGCTGGCCGAGCCCGGCGCCCGGCTGCTGGCGGTAACGTCGCTCGACCTGTATGTTCCCGTGCTGACCTTCGTGTTCGGCGAGGCGCAATTGAGCGGTAGTTGCGCGGTGGTCTCGCTGCATCGCTTGCGTGAGGAATTCTACGGCCTGCCGGCCCGCGAAGAGCTCATGCGGGAGCGGCTGGTAAAGGAAGCCGTCCACGAGTTGGGCCACACTTTCGGGCTGCGGCATTGCGACGACTGGCGCTGCGTGATGACGTCCAGCCACGGCGTGGAACGCCTGGACGTGAAGAGCGCGGAGTTTTGTTTTCTGTGCGGGCGGGTGGTGGCGCCGCGTGGGGCAGGCAGATGATGAAAACTCAGATGTGGGGCGGCCAATCCTGGCCGCAGCCGGCTTTCCAGCCGGCTTAGCCGCCTGAAAAGGCGGCTGCGGGCACGATTGCCCGCCCCACAAGGCGATGATATGTTTTCGACTTAAGGCTCCCTTAACAGAAGCGCGCGCGCTTCGCCCACCAGGAAGAGCGATCCCGTAACAAAGATGGCGTCTTCCTCCGCCGCTCCGCCTGCCATAGCGCCTGCCATAGCGAGGGCCGCCTGAATATCCGGGGCAACACTCATGGAATGGTGATCCGCCAAATCGCGGATCGATTCCGGCCTGAGCGCGCGTGCCTGCGCCGGCGCCGTCACGATCACGTGCCCCGCTCGTGGAAACAGGATGGCCGCTATTTCCTCCACCGCTTTGTCGCGCATGGCGCCATAGATCAGCCAGACGTGCCGCGGTTCGTAGAAGCGGTTAAGATACTCGGCCAATGCGCGCGCGCCGGCCGGATTATGCGCGCCGTCCAAAATGATTTCAGGATTGCTGGACACCCGCTCCAAGCGCCCCGGCCACACGGTTTGCGCGAGGCCCGCTCGGATCGCATCCGGAGCGATGCCCAACTGCCGTAGCGCGGCAATCGCGGTGCAAGCGTTCTCTACCTGGTGCTCGCCCGGCAGCCGGCAAGTCACGGCCGCCTCGCCCCACATGAAATCGCTGCCTCGCGCATGCAGCGCCACGCCTGAAATGGCCACATCTGAACTTCGCGCCACGCCCACGCCCAGGGCCGCCGCGCGCGCCTCCAACACTCGCTCCGCTTCCGGCCGCTGCCGGGCGAAGACCGCCCGCACTCCCGGCTTCAGAATTCCGGCCTTCTCGCCCGCAATCGATTCCAGGCTCTTGCCCAGATACGCCTCATGGTCGAAGTCCACCGGTGTCACTACACACAATTCCGGCGTCACGGCGTTGGTCGCATCCAGGCGCCCCCCCAGCCCTACTTCCAGCACCGCGAACTGCACGCCGCACTCGCGAAACAGCAGTAGCGCCATGGCCGTCACGCTTTCGAAGTAAGTGGGATGCAGGTCGATACGTTCCTGGCGCAGCAGCGTCTCCGCCGACGCATGCACCTCGTCGAATGCGGCCGCGAACCGGGCGGCGCTCACCGGTCTTCCGGCAACCTGGATACGCTCGGTCGGTTCCACCAGGTGCGGCGAAGTGTAGAGGCCCGTGCGCCATCCCGCGGCGCGCAGGCCGGACTCGATCATCGCGCAGGTCGAGCCCTTCCCATTCGTGCCCGCCACGTGGACGATCCGGAAGGCTTGTTGCGGATTCCCCAGCGCTTCGAGCAAAACGCCAATCCGCTCCAGGCCCAGCTTGGCGGTTTTAACCTCGTTGCCCAGCGCGTAGAGAAACCGGACGGAATCGGGATAGGTCATCTGGACTGAAGGGCAGCCCATCCTGGCTGCGACCGCGCTAATCCACAAAGAACCGCAGCGCGGTGGCGATGTAGCTCTTCATCTCCAGCCGCGGCACTACCGCGTCCAGCATCCCGTGCTTCAGCAGAAACTCCGACCGCTGAAATCCGTCGGGCAGCTTCTGCCGGATGGTCTGCTCGATCACGCGCGGACCGGCGAACCCGATCAGCGCGCCCGGTTCGGCGATGTTCAGATCGCCCAGCATCGCGAAACTGGCCGTCACGCCGCCCGTGGTGGGATCCGTCAGCACGCTGATGTACGGCACGCCGGACTGGTCGAGGCGCATCAGCGCAGCCGAAATCTTAGCCATTTGCATCAGGCTCACCGCGCCTTCCTGCATGCGCGCGCCGCCGGAAGCCGACACGATCACGATGGGAATGCGCCGCGCAATCGACCGCTCGATCGCCCGTGTGATCATCTCGCCGACCACGCACCCCATGCTGCCGCCGATGAAACGCGCTTCCATCGAACAGATATTTACCGGCCGCCCGCCCACGGCACCGGTTGCCGAGATCATAGCGTCGGAAAGCGAGGTGGCCATCCGCATTCCGTCCAGGCGCTCGCGGTAAGGCTTCGAGTCGAAGAAATCCAGTGGGTCCGACGAACGCAGTTCGGTATCCAACCGCTCATAATCGCCGTCAAACAGCAGCTTCAGCCGCGCGGCCGCATCCATGCGCGTATGCGCGCCGCATTTCGGGCACACATTCCAATTGGATTCCAGGTCTTTCTTCCAGATGATCTGCCGGCAGCCCTCACACTTCAGCCACAGGCCCTCCGTGCGCAGTTTGCGCGAAGCATCGTTGATCTGCGCCACCTTGGCCGGCGCCGCGTTTTCCTTCTTGAACCAGGACATAGTAATTCGACTACCTTAGCGCGGGTAAGGATGCCCCCGCAAGGTGGCGAAGGCCCGATAAATCTGCTCGGCCAGCATGGCGCGCGCCAATTCGTGCGGAAAAGTCATGCGCGAAAGCGAAAGCAGCACGTCCGCGCGTGCCCGCCAGTCCGCGGGCAGACCGTCCGCGCCGCCCACCACGAAGACCAGGTCGCGGCCCTCCATCTCGGCCCGTGAAACCAGCGAAACGAAGGCCGCCGTATCCATGGCTTTGCCGGCGGGATCAAGCAGAATGCGGCGCGCCGCGGGATGTTTGGCCCAAAGATCCGTGCGCTCGGGCCGGATTTCGCGCATTTCGCAGGGCGCATAGCGGCTCGCCCGGCTCACGAAATCGTCCGCAATGGCATTGGCGTGCGCGTCGCGCGGCTTGCCGATATAGTACAGAAAAGTCTTCACTCCGACGGAATCTCAACGATCCTGGCGTTGCGCCACAGGCGCTCCAGGTCGTAATATTCGCGGGATTTCGGAGAAAAAATGTGTACCAGGAAATTACCGTAGTCGGCCAGAATCCATTCGGCCTGGTTGTAGCCCTCCACGCTGAATGGATGTTCGCCGGCCCGCTTCAACCGCGATCCCACCTCATCCGCGATGGCCTGCACATTACGCGCATTGGCGCCCGTACAGATCACGAAATAATCCGCGAAGGCGGTGATGGCGGTCAGGTCCAGCACGCGGATATCTGTAGCTTTCTTGGATTCGGCTGCCCGGACTGCCACCAGCCAGCCCGGTGTTTCGGATCGCGATTCGGTTGGGGATTCCGATGAATGGCTCTCTTGCCGGTCGGTATGCGTTACGTCAACCTTTGTCAGAACACGCTCCCTGACCGTATCGTACTACAATATAGGTACCTGCTCATGCGTTTTCTCCTTCTGGTAACGGTCTGTTCAGTACTATTGCGCGCCGCTCCGCAAGCGCCGCCCGCGGCTCCGGCAGCGGTCCAGGTGGAAGACCCCGACGTGCTGCGCGCGCGCCTGAACATCCAACGTCTGCGCGCCATGGTCAACGCCGGCGCCCTGCCGCGCGTGCAACTGGAGCAAGCTGAAGACGCCCTGGGCGATGCGCAGGATATGGCCATACTGCGCCGCGCGATGTACGGTCAGGACCTTACCGCGGAGCAAGCGGACGAGATGGTGGCCGCCGCCCAGCGCCGCCTCGATCGCCGTCAAAAACAATTCGACCGCGTGCACGGCCTCATCGATTCGGGTCTCGCGGCCAAGAACGACCTGGAGCCTTTAGCCGCGCAGGTCAACTTCGCGCGCAAGGAATACGATCTCGCCGTTTCGCGCCAGAAGCTGTGTCATGAACTGGTCGAAATGGCGCGCGCCGAGCAGAACCGCCCGCCGCATGAACCAGGCGTCGCCGGCGGCCCCGCGGCCGTCCACTATGATGGCGCGGGTGTCTTCACGCCGGCCCAATTCCAGCAGATCTCCGGCGCGTTCGAGCGCCGCTTTTCAAAGCCCTTGCCCGTGAGCGCGATGGGTGAGACCGCCGTCCACCGGGCCCTGGGTTTCGACCATCGCGGCCGCGTGGACGTCGCCCTGAGCCCCGATCAGCCCGAAGGCCTCTGGCTGCGCCAGTATCTGGAAGCGCGCCGCATCCCCTATTTCGCCTTCTGGCACGCGATGCCCGGTAAAGCCACCGGCGCGCACATCCACATCGGGCCAGAGAGCACCCGCCTGAGCGCGGCCGCGGATTAAGAGGCCAGATTGAGTTCTCTCCGCGTTCTCCTCTCCGAACAACAGATTCAGGCGCGCGTGCGCGAAATGGGCGCCGAAATCGATCGCGACTATCCGAACGGCAACCTGCACCTGGTCTGCATCCTGAAAGGCGCGTGCTTCTTTATGACCGACCTGGCCCGCGCCCTGCGCACGGAAGCCTACGTCGATTTCATGGGCATCTCCAGCTACGGCAAAAATAAGTCCACATCGGGCGAAGTGAAGGTGACCAAGGACCTGGACTTCTCGGTGGAGAACGCCGATCTGCTGATTGTCGAGGATATCGTGGATAGCGGCGTCACGCTGACTTACCTGATCCATCTGCTGGAGCAGCGTAAACCACGCTCCATCCGCATTGCCGCGCTGCTCGACAAGCCCGACCGCCGGCAGCGTCCCGTCAATGTTTCCTACGTCGGATTTCGGATACCCGATGAATTCGTGGTGGGCTACGGCCTGGATCACGCCGAACGCTACCGCAACCTGCGCGACATCTGTATTCTCGATAGCGAATAACCCGTGGCGCACGCTTCAGCGTGCCAGCGGGACTTTTAAATCCCGCTTGGCCGGCTGAAAGCCGGCTGCGGGCAGCATTGCCCGCCCTCCAACTGCTTTACTGTTGCGGTTGTCCAATCGGAACCAGCACGGTCCCCTCCGAAGATTGCACGCGAATCGTGCCCGCCGGCGGCGGCGGCAGCCCACTCGAAGGCGTTACCACTACGGGGGCCTGTCTGGCCGCCACGGCGGTCCGCGGAGCCTGCACCATGCGCGCCTGCATCTGCTTCAAGCCGGCGCGCACCTGCTCTTCCGGCACGTGCAGCGTAACCAGAATGTGCCGGCCGCTTTCGCGGTATTTCAGACCCTCGAAGCCATTCGCCACAAAGCCGGTTTTAGGCGTTTGAGCTTTCACCGCGGTAGTCAACATTCCGAGATTCGTAGCCATTTCAGCTGCGTCTTTATCCGTGCGCATTTCTACGTCGGCGGTAAGATCGAAATCCGGGCTGAAGCGCAGGCCGCCGTTGAAACCCGCCACTTTTTGAAGATATTGCGCCATTTGTTGGCCCGCCGGCGATCCCGCCGCAGGGCCCGCCATGGGCGCCCTAATGATGCCAGCCTGAGCCACCCAAATATCGTCCTGGCTGTACTTGGCCACCTGTGCCGCGAGAGCGGCGGGCAGGCCCGGATGTTGGCTGCGGCGGCTGATGGCGGCTTTCACATCGGCCATCTGTCCGATCAACACGATGGAATGGTCCAGAAACGCGATTACCCCGTCGCCCGGCTTGGCGGAGGACAGAATCGGCACGCCTTCGTACTCCGTTCGATCGCCGCTGTATCCTGGCAGGGCCTGCAGCCACGCCGGGTCGAGCGAGCTGCGCACAATAACCAGCGTCGGCCCCCCTTTCGTCAGGGCGCTGGCGATCACGATATCCTGCACCTGCCGGGTCCAATCGATTTCGCCGAGCATGGCGATCCGCTCCCGCATCTCGGGCTTGGCTTTCGCCAGTTCGCCTTTCAGTTGCGTGGCCATCCCCTGGCGAATCCCTTCGCGGATGGCTAATCCGACCGGCGACGCCATAATCCGGGTTACATTGACCTCCATCAGCATGCTCGCATCGGGCATGACCAGGCTCATCATCTCGGGATCGGCGGCGGCAGCCAGGGCGGGTAGCCCAGCCGCTGCGATTAAGACCCTGCACCAGACCGTCATCTCACACCTCTTTCGTCTCCTTATCGGCATAACACCGATGGCCGGCAACGAACAAGTGCGCGAATGTTAACCCCCGCCGAATCGGGCCGAATTGGGCGGCAATCGGCGTTTTCCCCGGTCCCCGTGATATCATGATGATGAAAGTTCGAATGGAGGAAGCCGCCAGATGGGTCCCGTAGGCATGCCGGAGATGATCGTCATCTTCCTGGTCGCGCTGGTGCTCTTCGGCCCCAAAAAACTGCCCGAATTGGGTAGAACTTTGGGCAAGGCGATCACCGAATTCAGACGCGCCCAGAGCGAGCTGAAGGCCACCTTCGATCGTGAATTGCGAAACCTGGAACGGGAAACCGAAGCACCCAAGGAAATCGGGGGCGGTTATCAGTACGATAACTACAACTACGATTATTCCTCAAGCGACGCCGGAACCTATGGCGAGCCGTACGGATCGACCGCTACGGAGCCGCAGGATTCCACCGTAACCAACACTTCCACTGTCAGTGCATCCGCAACTGAGGGCGCTGAGTCTTTAGCAACCGTACCACCGGAGGGCGCCATCGCTCACCAGATGGAAAACGCCACGGAAATCGCCGCCGCCCCAAATGGCTCCGCGCCACAAGCGAACGGCACTCCGCAGCCTTGGAGTCTGGAGCAGGATCTCGAGGCGCAGCACGCGGCCAACGGTTCGACCGAGCGGAACGCATAGTTCTCACTAAATGGCTTCACGCGAAGACGACAATGGAGCGAAGACTCCAACAGGTAAAGTAACGCCTGCCCCCGTAGCGGTCACGGCCGTGACCGCTACCCGCGGTGCAGGGGGACGCACGCCTCCACCGCCCGATCCACCGGATCCGCCGGACGATGGGGATGAAGGCATGCTCCGCATGTCCTTTCTCGAGCACCTGCAAGAGTTGCGCTCGCGCATCATCAAAATGGTCGCGGGCGTGCTCGTTGCCATGGTCGTCAGCTTTTCCTTCTGCAGCCAGCTTTGGCGCCTCATCGCTGCGCCCGCAGTCGAAGCCTTGACCGCTCTGGGCATCAAGCCGCCCACCCTCAAAGCCATCACCCCCATGGAGCAGTTCAACGTCATCTGGGTGAAACTGCCGTTCCTGTGCGCCCTCTTTATCGCCTCGCCCTGGGTTCTCTATCAGGTGTGGGCTTTCATCTCTCCCGGGCTCTACAAGCGCGAGCGGCGCTACGCCGTGCCCTTCATACTCTGCTCCGCCGGCCTGTTCATCGGCGGCGGCGCATTCGCCTATTTCGTGGCCTTCCGTTTCGCTCTCACGTTCCTGTTGGGTATTGGCGTCGGCAACTACGTCGATCCCATGGTCTCCATCAGCGAATACTTCGACCTGTTCGTGAACGTGACCCTGGGCGTCGGACTCGTCTTCGAAATGCCGATCCTGATCTTCTTCCTGACATTGCTGCGCATCGTCAGCCCTGCTTTCCTTGTGAAGCACAGCCGCTACGCCATCCTGGCCATCTTCATCATCGCCGCCATCGTAACCCCTACTCCCGACGCATTCAATATGCTGCTGTTCGCGTTGCCCATGTGCCTGCTGTTTTACGTGGGCGTGTTCGCCGGTTATCTATTGGTGTTAAAACGCGAAGGCCGCCGTTTCCCATGGGCCAGGGTATTAACTATTGTTGGAATTGTCCTGGTACTATGCGCCGCCGTCCTTTATCTAGCCGCGCTACACTATAAGCTACACACAGTGCCGTACTGGCCTTTCCTGAAGCGCTAACAACCGGCCATTCGTACCACTGAGTACGCTGGAGCGAGGAGTAGAGTCGAGCCAAAATGAACGGTTTCGTTCGGTGGCGCGTCTAGCTACCCATAACCCATGGACCTGAACAAGGCAATTCGGGAGTTACACGAGGAACTTGCGAAGCTCAACCAGGTGATCGCGTCACTGGAACAGTTCGAGAGTACCGGTACACTCCCGTCGCCGCCGCGCCGCGGCCGCAAATCCATGAATGAACAGGAGCGTAAAGTGGTCTCCGAGCGCATGAAGCAATATTGGGCCAGCCGGCGCAAGAAAAAGAGCGCCAAGGCCTGAAACTACTGGCTTTTCAATACTCTGTGGAGCCTGCCCCGCCACCGCCGATAGGCCATCCTGAGCCGGTACTCGCGATGCTGCCGCCACGCCGGTGAGAGAACCTTCGGCCTGAAATACCACAGCCAGAAATACTGAGTTCCCGCGCCATAACTGTGACGCATTTCGAAGTCGCACCGCAGCGCCATGTCCCGCGCTTCCTGCTCCGAGAAAGTAACTCCAAGCCAGGTATCGTCGGGAGGAATATCCAGTTCCTGGCCCCCTTGTACCTGAAACTTGAATAATCTTCCCCAACGGAGCCGGCGGCGCACTGCGCGCGCGTAACTTTCGATAACATCGCGGCTGGGAATGTGCTGGAACACGATCGACGAGAATGCAAAATCGAATCGAGCACCGCCTAGTACTGCTAGATCCTTCCCGTTATTTTGGAAGACATGCACATGCGGCAGATCCGCCAGCGCCGCGCGCGCCTGCCGCACCATCTCGCCGCTGATATCCACCCCGTAGACCTCGCCGAATATCTGCGCCAGCGCGCGGGTGACGCGCCCCGCTCCACACCCGATTTCGAGTACGCGCATCCGCTTAGGATCTTTACCCTGGCAGATATTGATCATGTCCGTCAGGATCTCTTCGGAAACCGTGCGCTCGCCGGACTCGAAAAATTCCGTATCGGTCCAATCCTGCCGTTCGGTGTTCACGTAAAAGCGGGCATTCTCGCGGGCGCGCTCGTCCCACTCCCGCTGCATTTTTTCCAACTGCCCGCTGAGATCCCGGTCCGCCATCATGATATATTGTAGTTGTCGGATCGGTCCGCGTGGGCGACTAGCTCAGCTGGGAGAGCGCTGCGTTCGCAATGCAGAGGTCGGGGGTTCGATCCCCCCGTCGTCCACCACCTAACCCCTTCCTTTTGTTAGTTCCGTTTGCCTTTTCAATCCCCTATCGTCTTTGAAAACTTACCCGGCCGCCGGCCCCGCTGATCGCCCGCGTAGCAATTTTTGTGATATTTCGGCCCGATTCTCCTGCTACACTTTAGGGGAGGGGCATTCGCCACCGGAAAGGGCTCGCCAGGTTACCCAAAATGTTTCGATTCGATCAATTGATCCGCCGTGACATGATCATCCGCGACGTGAAACAGTCGCATCCCGAAACCGTACCGGTCTTCGAGGATTTCGGATTCCGCTCCAGTTGCGACGAATGCGACATTGAAACCGTGGCGCGCAAGAACGGCTTGTCCAGCCCCGACGTGGTGGCCGCCCTCAACCAGGCGGCCTTCGGCCCCAACGCCGGCCAATAATTTCAAAGAAAAGAACAGATTATGCTCGCATCGAAACCCGCCCGCAAAGTGATCAAAGAAGGTACGCAGCCACTCGACGTTTTTTTCTCGCCGAAGACCGTCGCGGTCATCGGCGCCACCGAAACCGCCAACACCGTGGGGCGCACCATTCTCTGGAACCTGGTGAGCAGCCCCTTCGGCGGCACCGTATTCCCCATCAATCCGAAGCGGCCCAGCGTGTTGGGCGTGAAGGCTTACAAGCACATTTCGGAGGTCCCGCAGGCGGTGGATTTGGCGGTGGTCGTGACGCCCGCCACGTCCGTGCCCGGCATCATCCACGATTGCGCCGAGCAAGGCGTCAAGGCCGCCATCGTCATCTCCGCCGGATTCAAAGAAATCGGCCCCGCCGGGCTCGAACTGGAGCGTCAGACGCTGCTTGAGGCGCGCCGCGGAAATATGCGCATCATCGGCCCCAACTGCCTGGGGGTCATGAGCCCGCTCACGGGTTTGAATGCAACCTTCGCGGCCGGCATCGCGCGGCCCGGAAATGTCGGCTTCATCAGCCAGAGTGGCGCGCTATGCACCGCCGTCCTCGATTGGAGCCTGCGTGAGATGGTGGGGTTCAGCGCCTTCATTTCAATCGGCTCGATGCTGGACGTCGGCTGGGGCGATCTGATTTATTATCTGGGCAATGACCCGCGCACGCGCAGCATCGTCATCTACATGGAAAGCATTGGCGACGCCCGCGGCTTTCTTTCCGCGGCGCGCGAAGTGGCGCTCAACAAGCCCATCATCGTCATCAAGGCCGGACGCAGTGAAGCCGCCGCCAAAGCCGCCGCTTCGCACACCGGCTCACTGGCCGGCAGCGACGAAGTCCTGGAGGCCGCCTTCCGGCGCAGCGGCGTACTGCGCGTCAACAGCATCGCCGACCTGTTCTACATGGCGGAAGTGCTCTCCAAACAGCCCAGCCCCAAGGGCCCGCGGCTGACCATTCTGACTAATGCCGGCGGTCCCGGCGTTCTGGCCACCGACGCGCTGATCGCCGCCAAGGGCGAACTCACCGAACTTTCGCCGGAAATCGTGGAATCGCTGAACCAGATCCTGCCGCCCGCATGGAGCCACAACAACCCCATCGATGTGCTGGGCGACGCCAGTCCGGAGCGCTACGCCAAGGCCGTCGAAATCGCCGCCAAAGATCCCAATAGCGACGGACTGCTGGTGGTGCTCACGCCCCAGTCCATGACCGATCCGACCCAAATCGCCGAACACCTGAAACCGTATGCCAAGCTGGAGGGCAAACCGATTCTGGCGAGTTGGATGGGCGGCGCCGAAGTCGCGGCGGGTATCGGTATCTTGAATCAGGCAAAGATTCCCACCTTCCAGTTCCCCGATACCGCCGTCCGCGCGTTCACTTATATGTATCGTTGGGCCTATAACCTGAAGGGCCTGTACGAGACGCCATCCCTGCCCGAGGAATCCGCCGAACTGGCGCCCAACAAGGTGCTCACCGGCGAGATCATCCAAACCGCGCGGGATGCCGGCCGGACCATCCTTACCGAGTCGGAATCGAAGCAGGTGCTGGATGCCTATCATATCCCCACCGTGCGCACCGTGGTCGCGCGCAGCATGGAAGAGGCGGTCGAGCAGGCCGGGCGCATTGGCTACCCGGTGGTGCTCAAACTCTTCTCTGAAACGATCACCCACAAAACCGATGTGGGGGGCGTCCAATTGAATCTCGTCGACTCCGAGGCCGTGGAACGAGCCTGGCGCCGCATCCAGACCTCGGTGACCGAGAAAGCCGGCGCCGAGCATTTCCAGGGCGTCACCGTGCAGCCCATGATCAAGAGCGGAGACGGATACGAGCTGATTATCGGCAGCAGTTTGGACGCACAGTTCGGACCCGTGCTGCTATTCGGCACGGGCGGCCAACTGGTAGAGGTCTTCAAAGACCGCGCCCTGGGCTTGCCGCCGCTCAATACCACCCTGGCGCGCCGCATGATGGAGCAGACCAAAATCTATAAAGCGCTGCAGGGCGTACGCGGGCGCAAACCGGTGAACCTGGCGGAGTTGGAACAAATCATGGTGCGCTTCAGCCGCCTGGTCGCTGAGCAGCCATGGATCAAGGAAATCGACATCAACCCACTGCTGGCCACCCCGGACCGCCTGGTCGCGCTGGACGCGCGCATCGTGGTGCATGGCCCCGAAGTGAGCAAGGATCAGCTTCCCAAGCTCGCCATCCGGCCCTATCCCAACCGCTACGTTTCCATGTGGACCATGAAGGATGGCGCCGACGTCCTCATCCGCCCGATCCGCCCGGAGGACGAGCCGGCCATGGTGAAGTTCCACTCCACGCTCTCCGAGCGCAGCGTCTACTTGCGCTACTTTCACCTGATGAATCTCCCCCAGCGCGTAGCCCACGAGCGCCTGACGCGGATCTGCTTCATCGATTACGATCGCGAAATGGCATTGGTCGCGGAACGGCGCAACCCCATCAACGGGGAAAACGAAATTCTGGGCGTCGCCCGGCTGACGCGGGTCTTGGGCAGCAACGACGCGGAAGTGGCCGTGCTGGTCAGCGACCAGTTCCACGGGCGCGGGCTGGGCAAAGAACTGCTCGCGCGCCTGGTCATCGTCGGCGGCGACGAAAAGTTGGCGACTTTGAAGGCCGACATCCTGCCCGACAACCGCGACGTGATGCGCGTCTGCGAAAAACTCGGCTTCACCCTGCGCCACTCTGTGGAAGACGAAGTCGTAAAAGCCGAATTCCGGTATTAGCGAGCGCCGTATCCGCGCTCCCATCGCCCTGCTATCCTGTACGGTGGCATAAAGCACCACCCGAAAGGAGAATTTCTAAGTGAGAGTCGGCGTATTCACCGCCTTGTTGGCGCAACTATCCCTCGACGATGTTCTGAAGAAACTCAAGAGCATCCATATCGATACAGTGGAGCTCGGAACGGGCAACTATCCGGGCGATCCACACTGCAAGCTGTCCATGCTGGACAGTAAAGCCGAATTGAACGAATTCAAGACCAAGCTGGCCGATAACGGCGTCACCATCAGCGCGCTAAGCTGCCATGGCAATCCGCTGCACCCGGATCAGGAGCGCGCCAAGCACGATCAGGATGTCAGCCGCAAAACCATCCGCTTGGCCGAGAAGCTGGGCGTGCCCGTAGTCATCGATTTTTCCGGCTGCCCCGGCGATTGCGACAAATCCAAATGGCCAAACTGGGTCACATGCCCTTGGCCGCCCGACTATCTGGAAATCCTGAAGTGGCAGTGGGAGGCCAAGGTCGCGCCCTACTGGACGAAGCAGGGCAAATTCGCCACCGACCATGGCGTGAAGGTAGCCATCGAGATGCATCCCGGCTTTGTGGCGTACAGCCCGGAGACCATGCTGAAGCTGCGCGCGATCGCCGGGCCGTCGATCGGCTGCAACTACGATCCCAGCCACATGTTCTGGCAGGGCATCGATCCCATCGCCGCCATCCGCGTACTGGGCGACGCCATTTTTCACGTGCATGCCAAAGACACCCAGATCTACGAGCGCAACCTGCCGCTGACCGGCGTGCTCGACACCAAGTCCTACACCGACGAGCGTAACCGCGCCTGGATCTTCCGCACCTGCGGCTACGGCCACGGCGGCGAGTGGTGGAAGGAATTCGCTTCCACGCTGCGCATGTTCGGATACGATTACGTGCTCTCGATCGAACACGAGGACAGCCTTTTATCGCCCGAGGAAGGTCTGCGGAAAGCCGCCGATTTCCTGAACGGCCTGGTGATGAGAGAGCAGCCCGCCGCCGCCTGGTGGGTATAAGCCGGTGCGCCTCCTCCTGCTTCTGACCTGCGCGGGATCTCTCCTCGGGGAGTTCCGCGCGGGCGCCTTTAAAACCGTGATCAGCCCGGCGCTGCAGGACCGCCCGCCCGTCTACATGGCGGGCTTCGGGCACAATCGCAAGGCCATGACGGTGCACGACGATCTCTATGCGCGCTGCGTGGCCTTCAGTTCCGGCCAGAAGCCCCTGGTGGTGTGCGAGGTCGACCTGATCGGCTTCTTCATCGACGACGTGCTGCGCGTCCGCGCGAAAGTTCCAGACGCGGATGTGGTGGTGGCCTCCACGCACGTGCACGAAGGTCCGGACACCATGGGGCTATGGGGCCCTGCCGTGGGACAGTCCGGAATCGACAACGACTACAACAGTCTGGTGGTGGATCGCATCGCCGAAGCCACCCGGGGCGCCATCGCCGCGCTGGAGCCCGCCACGCCGGCGCTGGCGGTGGTCCATAGCGCGGAGCTGGATTCTTTCATCGACGACGATCGGCCGCCCGTAGTGCACGATCCCGACCTGGTCGTGCTGGCGCTTACCGGCAAGAACGGCAAAGCCATCACCACGGTGGTGAATTGGGCGAACCATCCCGAGACACTAGGCTCCCGCAATACCCAGATCAGCGCCGACTATCCCGGATTCTTCTACAAGCGCCTGGAATCCAAGCTGGGCGGAATGGCGGTGCTCTGGAACGGCGCGGTGGGCGGGATGCAGTCGCCGCTGGGCGCCCGGTTCAAAGATCCTGCGACGGGCCAGATCGCGGCGGAGAACAGCTTCCGCAAGACGCAGGTTCTCGGCGAGCGCATTGCGGATCTCGCGGCAGATGCCGTCGGCCATGCCAAGCCCGTGCGCATCGATAAAGTTGAATTCGCCGAACGGATTATCACCATACCGGTAACCAATCGCGGCTTCGAGATGGCAGCCCAGGCGGATCTATATAAGGGCCGCAAGAAGACCACCAGCGACGGCGGCACCACCACCTCCGTCGGGTTGATCCGCATGTCGGGCGGCCAGCCGGTGCTGGCCATCGCGCTGATCCCCGGCGAGATGTATCCGGAGTTGAGCCTGGGCGGCGTGGAGCGCTATGCGGGCGCCGATTTCCCCGACGCGCCCATCGAAACGCCCATCAAATCCATGCTGCACGCGCCCTTCAAAATGCTGATTGGCCTCGCGGACGACGAGATCGGCTATATCATTCCCAAAGCGGAATGGGACGAAAAACCGCCCTACCTGCAGAATGCCAGGAAAGCGTGGTACGGCGAAGAAAACTCGGTAGGTCCGGATGCCGCCGCCCGGATCGCGGCAACCATGCAGGAACTATCCTCCGGCCGCTAGCTTCTTCCGGCTGATCAGTGGCATCCCAGGCAATGGAATTTCCGCCCGTGGCACACCGCGCAAGTGGTTTTATCGAGAGCCAGCTTCCCGCTGGTGTGCGTATCCAGAAAATCCGGCGTATGGCTGGCGGGCGTCAGCTTGGCGCCTTTCGCGTGGCAGAATTCGCAACTGTACGGCGGATCGATCTCGTTGTGGCAGACCAGGCAATCCGCCATTTGCGGCAGAGTCTTACGATCGGGCTTTTCGGAAGTTTCCAGCCCGCGATGGCAAGCCTCACAGGGATTCGGCGTATTCAGATCCGTGCGTAATTCGGCGCCGGCCGGCTGCAGGTAAGTTTTCTTATCGATGGCGGCGGCCAGGAGCGGCGCCACGTTGCCCAGTTTCAGATGCAGTTGATGATTGAACCTCGCCAGGCGTGTCGGCATGGGCGCGCCGATGTCCGCGTCCTTGTGACATTTCAGGCAGACACTTTGCGCGGGAAGCAAGCTATCGTCCAGGCGGGTACTGGTGAGCGCCGCCGCATGACAGAGAGCGCAATCCCGCTTCGCGGCCAGGTGGACGCGGTGCGAAAACGGCTGCGGCGTCTGGGCCAGAGCCGCACCCGCCATGGTTATCGCAAGAAGTAGGGTGCGCAATTAGTGCTTATAGCCGACGCGCCACAATTTCTTTCCGCCATCGTCCGAGATCAGCAGGCTGCCATCGGGCAGGATCAGCAATCCGACGGGACGCCCCCATACATCGCGGCTTTCGGGCGAAATCATCCAGCCGGTAAGAAAATCCCGCTGCGGTCCCGAAGGCTTGCCCTCGTGGAATGGGATGAACGCAATCTTATAGCCCACGCGTTGCGCGCGGTTCCAGGAGCCGTGCAGGGCCAGAAAGGCGCCGTCGCGATACTCCGCCGGAAACTGGTTCGCGGTATAGAATTCGAAGTCCAGCACTGCCTGGTGCGCCGGGATCAAAGGAACGTCGGGCACGATCGTCTTGGCCACCAGATCCGGCGCCTGGCCCTTGTTGCGCGGATCTTCGTGGGGGCCGATGTAAGCGTACGGCCACCCGTAGAATCCGCCCTGCTGGATATGGGTGAAGTAATCGGGCACCAGGTCGTCGCCCAATGCGTCGCGTTCCTGCACCGCGGCCCACAGCGTATCGCCGCCCGGATACCAGTGCAGCCCGATAGGATTGCGGGTGCCGGATGCATAGATCTCGTGACCGCTGCCGTCCGGATTGTAACGATTGATGGCGGCGCGCTTGGGATCCTCCCCAGGCGATACGTTCGAACCCGAGCCCACGCCGACGTACAGTTTCTCGCCCGCGCGATCGAACAGCAGGCTGCGCGTCCAGTGGCCGTGCCCGAATCCCTTCAGCGAGATCACTTCCTCACCCGGCCCGGCGGTCATGGCCTTCGCATCGTACTTATAGCGCTTGATGGATTCCGGCTCGCCCACGTAGAGATACTCGTGCCACAGCGCCAGCCCGTACGGGCGATCGAGACCCGTGATCAGTTTCTTGCGCTCGCCGGCTTTGTAGCCATCAGATGCAGTCAGCGGGATCGCGTAGACGGTTCCCGCCGGGCCGTCGGCGGCGTCGCTCAGCAGCAGTTCGCCCCTGGTTCCGAGGAGCATGTAGCGGGGGCGCTCGAATCCCTCCGCGTAGACGCTCACCGTGAAGCCATCCGGCACGTGCAACTGCGCGCCCGCCGGCTGCGGAATCACGTGCGGGCCATTATTGGCGGATGGCGTGGCGTAAGGCGGGGCCAGTTTCACATCGGCCGCGTAGAAAACCGTCAGGGCCAAAAGAGCGGCGGCGGCCAGGACGATCCCTCTATTTTTCATTCCCCCATTTTAGCGTGGCCGGACACGCGGCTTTAGCAGGCTCGCGCCTTACGTTAGTGTGCCGCCAGGATGCGGGACATTCGGGGCGCCGTGGCAGGCAACTCCAGCCCATGCTCGTCCGCGAACTGCCTGGCGTGTTTCGCACAGCAGTATTGCCACCACTCACCGCTGTCGCCTTCCCCGCCCGATGTCTCGAGCACCAGGTAGGCCGCCCGCGTAGTGCATCCCCGAGCCTGACAGGCCCCGGTGCCCCACTCGCGCTTTGCCTGCTTCTCCTGCGGCGTCATCGCACGAATGCTTCGATCGACTTGCATGAGTTATTGTTTCTCCACGCCTGGATGGTCTTGGATGACACGCTTTCGGCCGGTCTCCGCTTCGCCGACCGCCGAGCTGAATAGTAATCCAACGATGTTCTTCATCCCTTTTCGCCTGCAATACCGCACCGACGCCGCGCCCATCAGGCCGTGAGCCGGCGCCTGCACATAAACCTGCGCGCGAAACTCGAAAGACGCCTCGCATTCGATTCTCGCGCCCTGGTCGGAGATATCCAGGCACTTGGCCCGGATGCTCTTCATCTCCCCGGATCGCGTTTGCCACGAAACCGTTACGGCGCCCAGAAAAGGACGGCGTTCGCCGGTGCGGATGTCTTCCGTACGTTCGACGCGCATATCATTTCTCCTTACAAGGAAGCTCAAACGTCTTAGCCGCCGGGTTGCACACTAATTCGAATGACCCGCCTGCATGGTTCCAAAGAATAGGTCGACCGCCCGGTCGAGGTCGGCCCGGCCCACTCCCAACGGTTGCTCTTCGTATGTCTTCAATGCCTTGATGATCCGGCACATATCTCTCGGATAACAAGGTCTCAAGTCGCCGCCGCGCTCCAGGCATAACTGGCGCAGATATTCGCAGGCGCCGTCGTCCGAGCCCATTTTGAAACTCGCCAGGACGCGGCGGAAGATCTCGTCGAAGACGTCCGGCGCGATGGCGTCTACCAGTATCTTGTTCGGAATGCGGCGCAGGAAGGCTTCGTCCGCCAGCTCGCTCGGCTCCAGGTTCGTGGCGAATACGATCATGACTTCGAAAGGAATCTGGAAGCGCACGCCGTAATTCAACGAGAGAAAGTCGACGCGGCGGTCGAGCGGCACAATCCAACGGTTCAACAGGTCGCGCGGCGAGATCAATTGCCTGCCGAAATCGTCGATCACCAGCATTCCCCCGTTGGCTTTCATTTGCACGGGTGGGGCGTAGGTTCCCGAAGTTTCGTCCAGCCGTAACTCCAGCATGCTGGGAATCAACTCGCCGCCCACAATCACGCACGGCCGGTGGCACACTAGCCAGCGCGGATCGCCATCTTCCATATCGATCTGCACGCGCTCGTGAACCGCCGGATCGAAGAGCACGATAATCTGATTGTCCACTTCCACCGCGTAAGGCATGACCAGTTGGTCGCCATAGACGCGCAACAACCTCTCGGCCAGGCTGGTCTTGCCCGTGCCGGCCGGCCCATACAGAAACATCGAATTCTGGGCCACCAGCGCCGGCCCCAACTGATCGAGCAAGCGATCGGTGACCACCAGGTCGCCGAACGCCAGGCGCAACGCCGCCCGATTTACCACCACCTGGGGACGTTGGTCGAGGATCGCCTGGCGGTAGTCGTTCAAGCTGACGGGCGCGGGTCCCGCGTACGAGCACATCCGGCAGCGTTCCGCGGCCATGGTGCGGCCGGCCCCGGTAAGCGAGAAGACGTAATCGTCCCCCACCATGCCGCTCACTTCGAGCATCCGCTGGTTGCGCACGTCGCGGAAGACGCGCTCCACGATCGGATAGGAAAGCGCCATCGACTCGCTGAGCGCGCCGATGGTGTTGCACCTCTTCAAATGCACGTGGCGCAGAAACAGATCTTCGATCAGCGCGGAGCTGATCCCCGCCTGCTCCTGCGTATTCGGCGCGGGCGGCACGAACCGGCGGATTTTATCGCGCGTCACATAAGCGCCGCTGCGGTCCGACGCCAATAGAGGCGGTGCGGCACCCGATTCCAATTGACCCGCGCTAAACCCAGTCAACATGACGCTCGTTTCTCCTTAGTCCAATCGCTTCCAATTCAGCCTTTACCGCAAACTGTTAACCTTCGATAACTCAGCCCTGTTATCTACTTGTAAGTGCGGCCTTTGTATTTCACAAACCGTGGTACCGCAGGTACTTCATAACAGCCAATAACTATTGAAAGCCGGGCATTTACAACTCATTATAACTATATGGTACGCGCCGCCAGAGCGCAATGCAATCTTTCCCAGATGACTACAACTTTGGTTGATAGGGCAAGCAGCCCAAAGGTCAGGTACCGGGGGTACCGGGGCTATTTACGCGCGAATTCCCGGCTTACAGGCGTTAACCTGGAGTAACCTGGATGCCGCCGAGAGCCCGTATCTTCGCCGCCCTCTCCATCGCCATCGGCGCGGGCTTCATGTTAACCGCGGTGTATCCGTGGCACACCGAAGATATCTCGCGATTCTGCTTCTACCTGGTTTTATCCAGCCTGGCCTCCGGCATGAAAGTCAATTTGCCGGGGATACCCGGCAGCATGTCGGTATCCTTTCTATTTAGTTTGATCGGCCTCGCGGAAATGTCCCTGAGCGAGACCCTGGTCATCAGTTGCACCGGGACCCTGATCCTGTGTGTCTGGAAGTCCGCGCAAAAACAGCGTCCCGCCCAAGTTGCTTTCAATGTGGCTAGCACGGCGACGGCCATCGCCATCGCTTACCGCTTCTATCACTGGCCGCCAGTCTATGCGTTCGGAACCGCCGGACCGTTCCTTCTGCTGCTGGCGGCGCTCCTGTTCTTCGTCTTGAACACTTTTCCGATGGCGGCCGCGACCGCACTGGCGGAGCACAAGCGGCTCGGAGGGGTCTGGCGGCGGACCTACTTCTGGTCCTTTCCGTTCTACATATTAGGTTCGTCGATCGCCTGGATGATCAACCTGTTCAGCCGGCAAGTGCATTGGCAGGGCTCCGTGCTGCTGTTGCCGATCATTTACTTCATCCACCGTTCCTACCGCATGTACCTGGACCGGCTGAGTGACGAGAAGCGCCATGTCGAAGAGATGGCCGGCCTGCATTTGCGGACGATCGAAGCGCTGGCACTGGCCATCGAAGCCAAGGACCACACCACCAGCGAGCACCTGCGCCGCGTGCGGGTTTACGCCGTCGAAATCGGAAAAGAGATGGGACTCTCCGCGTCCGACCTGGAAGCTCTGCGCGCCGCCGCCCTGCTGCACGACATTGGCAAACTGGCGATCCCAGAGCATATCATCTCCAAGCCGGGGCGCCTGACACCCGAAGAATTCGAAAAGATGAAGATCCATCCCGTGGTGGGCGCCGAGATTTTGCAACGCGTCTCGTTCCCGTACCCCGTGGTGCCGCTGGTTCGCGCGCATCACGAAAAGTGGGACGGCTCCGGGTATCCCGACGGTTTGAAAGGCCATCAGATCCCACTAGGCGCCCGCATTCTGGCGGCGGTCGATTGTCTGGATGCACTGGCTGCGGACCGCCAATACCGCCGCGCCGTCCCCATGGACGAAGCCATGGAGCAGGTGCTCCAGTTGTCCGGCAAATCGCTCGATCCCGCGGTGGTGAAAGTGCTCGCGAGGCGCTATCGGGAGCTTGAACAAATGGCCCAGGCGCAGCCTCCCCAGGAAACCAGGTTATCCACCGAACTCAAGATCTCTAAAGGAATCGAACCGGGCGCCGGCCTGGAGGCACCGCACCCCACCGAAGCGCATCAGGGCGGCGATTTTCTTTCGTCCATCGCGGCTGCTCGCCAGGAAGTGCAACTTCTCTTCGAACTGACTCAGGACATAGGCAACTCGCTCAGTCTGGACGAGACTCTGTCGGTGGTTTCCATGCGTCTGAAGAAGATGGTGCCTTACAATGCCATTGCGGTATATGTCAGCCGCGATAAGGTCCTCATTCCGCACTATGTGAACGGTGAGAACTACCGATTCTTCTCTTCGCTCGAGATTCCCATGGGCGCCGGGCTTTCCGGCTGGGTCGCTGGGAATCGCAAGAGCATATTGAACGGCAACCCTTCGGTGGAGGCCGGATATCTGAACGATCCAACCCGCTTCAGCACCTTGCGGTCAGCCTTGGCCGTACCGCTCGAAGGCGTCAGTGGCGTGATCGGCACGTTGACGCTCTACCGTTCCGACAAGGACGCCTTTTCGCGCGACCACCTGCGTATCCTGCTCGCCATTACTTCCAAAGTCTCCCTGGCAATCGAGAACGCGCTGCGTTTTCAGCTTGCCGAGGACTCCGCCACCACCGATTACCTGACCCTGCTGCCGAATGCGCGATCCCTGTTCCTGCGCCTCGATAGCGAACTGGCGCGCTGCCGGCGTACCCTGGAACCGATGACCGTGCTGGTCTGCGACGTGGACGGCTTTAAGCAGGTCAACGACTTGTTCGGCCATCTGGAAGGCAATCGGGTGCTGCGGCACGTGGCGGATGTGCTGCGCGAGAATTGCCGCGAATACGACTATGTAGCGCGCATGGGCGGCGACGAGTTCGTAATCCTGCTGCCGGGCAGCGATCGGGAGGCCGTCTCCCGCCGCATCGCCGAATTCGAAAGCATCGCCTACGAGGCCGGCAGCATGCACGGCGCCGGCGTGATCCACCTGAGTGTGGGCGAAGCCTTCTATCCCGACGACGGTTCAGATGCCGAACAATTACTCGCCGAAGCCGATCGCCGGATGTACAAATCCAAGCACTCGACCAAGGCCGCACGACCCAATGGGATCCACTTGCTGCCGTCCGGCAAGTTCGAAACCATCGGCGCGGGTGGGGGCCCATCCGAGCAGGTGAATTGATGCGCATCCTCAACCAACTCGGGCGCGCGCTGCTATCGCTCGCCATCACCGTAGTCATTGGCGGATTCCTGACCGCCGCGTTGGTGCGTCTCAGTCCAGGCTTCGGCGTGGATGAACACGAACTCGATCCGACGCGCGATGTTGCGGCTCTGCGCGCGCAGGAAGCCCTGCGCCCCGAACAGAGCAATTTCTTCGCCTACTCGGTACGCCACACGGCGGCCATGCTGCGTGGAGATTTGGGATTTTCCCGGAACTGGAATCGCCCAGTGGCCGGATTGCTCCGCGAACGCTGGCCGGTTACCGCCCAACTAATGGCGGTTGGCATTCTCGGCGGGTGGGCCCTGGCTCTGGCCTTCGCGTTGCCTGGATTGGTTTATCCCAGCCGTATCTGGAATGTCCTGGCCGGCGGCCTTAGCAGCTTGCTTTTGTGCGTGCCATCGGCCGCCCTGGCACTGCTCATCTTTGTTTATGCCGGACCGGTGCGCGCCGTCATGGCGCTGGCCGTATTCCCCAGGGTCTTTCAGTATCTGCGGAATGTACTGTCGCACGCCGCGCTGCAGCCGCATGTAATGGCGGCCCGGGCGCGCGGCATTGGAACCGCGCGCATTCTGCTGTGGCATATCGTCCCGGTGGCCGCGCCGCAGGTGCTGGCCCTGGCCGGCGTGTCCGTGAGCATGGCCTTCGGCGCGGCCGTCGCCGTGGAAGTGGTCTGCGATTTCCCGGGCATCGGACAACTTGCCTGGAAGGCGGCACTGGCGCGCGATCTGCCGCTGCTGGTGACCCTTACCATGCTGGTGACGCTGGCCACCCAAATGACGAACGCCCTAGCCGACATGGTTTCCGGCAGGCGGGCCGAGGTGCAGGCATGATCGCGCGTTTCCTCAAATGGCCGTTTCACTGGCGCCGGCTGGCGTGGATCTTCCTGGCGCTTCTATTTCTGGCGGCGATTCTTTCGGATCGCATCGCGGGCGCATCCTACGCACGCCAGTTTCGCGATTTTCCGGCGGCGCCAATTTCCTGGCGCTTTCCTCTGGGTACCGATTCCCTGGGCCGCGATCGACTGGTGCGTCTACTGGTTGCCACGCGCATCTCGTTGTTGCTGGCGCCCGCCGCGGCGGTATTTTCCACGATACTCGCGGCGCTGATCGGCGGAATCGCCGGCTACTGCGGCGGTTTTCTCGACCGCATCGCCGCGCGCGCCATCGATCTGATGCTTTCCCTGCCCTGGATTTTCCTGCTCATCGCCGCCCGCGCGCTGCTGCCCCTGAATGTTTCGCCGGCCGCGTCCGTGCTCATCACGTTCGCGCTGCTCGGCGTACTGGGCTGGGCCGCGCCGGCGCGCGTGATCCGCGCTGGCGTACGGGACCTGCGCAACTCGGATTTCCTGCTGCAGGCGCGGGCCTGCGGATGCCGCGGTTTCCGCTTGCTGCTGCGCCAGGTGGCGCCCAATCTCAAGCCCGTGCTGCTGGCCCAATTCTGGACGTCGATTCCGTTGTTCATCCTGAGCGAAGCGAACCTGGGATTGCTCGGGCTCGGCGTGTCCGATCCGCTGCCATCCTGGGGGAACCTGCTGCGCGAACTGGAAACCGATCTGGCATTCAACCCCGGCATCGTCGCTTGTCTCGCGCTGATGCTGGCGGTCATGGGCTGCATCAAGCTGCTCACGGCCCCGCAGGCAGAAGCCGCCGACAAATAGACTACCTACAGCGTTAACCGGAACACGGTGCCCAAGTTCGCAGTTCCGCCGGAAACCGTCGTGCCATAAAGCGCGCCGGGTGTGGCCCCGTCCGCACCCCTGAAGGTATGCAGCACCCGCATTTGCCAGCCGCCTCCCAGATGCGGGTGGCTGCAAGGAAAAGACCGTACCGTAGCCCGAATCGCCGCCGCTGGACGTGCCATAAAGCGCGCCGTCCTCGCCGATCGCCACGCCCGCCTTGGGATGGGCGCCATCGCTTCCCTTGAAAGCTATCGAGGACGGTCTCCGTCCAATCACCGCGCGACGATGCAGTGGGGACCAGGGAGAACACCGAGCCATCGCCCACGCTGCCGAGATTGCCGGTAGTCCCGAACAACCCTTTGCCATTGCGGACAGCCAAGCCGGTCGGAAAGCTGCCGCCGGTAAAACTGTAAAGGACCGTCTCGTTCCACATCGCCGCGGAGGCAGTGGGCCCGCCCGGCGGCGGAGTCAACGAGAATATGATGCCGCACCCGAACACTCCGCGGCAGCCAATGGCCGCATCGTCGCCGCCGCCCTCGGTCGAGCCGTAGAGCACCCCGCCGCTGCCCAATACCAGGCTCGACGGAAGGGCGCCGTCGGTGGGACCGGCCACAAAACTGTGGAGCACGGTTTCAGTCCATTCACCACCGGTTGAAGATGGCGGCGTCAGCGAGAAGACCGTGCCATCGTTCGCGGCTCGGCCATTGGTGGGGATGCCGAACAACAAACCGCCGCTCCCAATCAGCACTCCGGCGACGGGACCGCCGCCGTCGCCGTACGCTCCATGGAAGTTGTAAAGCGTGGTCAGCGAGCGGGATTCATTTTGGGCCGTGGCACGGGTAAGCGAAGCCAGGAGCACTAAGAACAGACCTGCGCAATATGCGGCAAGCGGCCGTCGTATGCTCACAGTTCCTCCGGGCAATATACGGCGACCATTCTGAGATCGCGCAACCGGAGCGTGGATCACGCGACGCACGCGCAACTTTAAAAGTGAGTAAATGTATTTATATATTTGGAGACTCCCCTGACGTAAGAGACATGGTCGTAGAGCTCGCCGGTGTGCGCCGCATTGACCCCGAGTCTCGCACCCATGTGGGAGGGGTTCAAACCGGCATAGCTACAGCAGTTCCAAACGAAATGAACCTCGCCGAATCGGGCATGATAGTCCGTCGCCATGCGAGCCCAGGCATGCTTGAAAAAGGTCGATAGCTTCACGCTACCATCACTCTCTTTCGGATGGAGCATGATGGCCGGCTGATCTTTGGTGTTGTACTCGACCCCCGCGCGGCAGACAGTCAGTTGAGTCTCGTTATCGCCCAGCCAACTCATATTGGGGCAGGTCCGGGTCGAGCCGCCCTCGCCACCAATGGTTCGCGAGTAGTCGCGCTCGAACTTGCCTGCGCATACCTTGATCTGGTCCCGGGATTTGAGGACCTTGGCAATATCGACCACCATCGAGAACGAACAATTCGGCGGCAACTGGAAGAATCCGTCTTTGGGATACCAGGCCCCATGTCCCACCATGAAAACGGTTAACGGCATCGCTTGTCTCCTTTTCGCGTGTACGGCGGCGCGGGAGGCAAAAGCCGAAGGCCCGCTATCGCCGCTACCCCATAAGCGAGAACGGATTTCAAAAACTGTCAAAGACTGGCGATTTTGTCAGAGACCTTCGGTGACCCAGACGTTCACGGTTCCCGGAGCGCTTTCGAAGGTCAGATACCGGCCGTCGCGTGATGGCACACCCCAAGACGGAATGAAAGATTCCGGAGCGTTCAACACAGTGGCCTTCCCGGTGAGATCGATATAGGCGAAGAAGCCCGCTGCGCGAACGACTCCGTTCGCAAGCAGCACGTTGGAGACGTACCAGCCCTTGCCGTCGGCAGCCCAATTCAGGGTGAAAAGGCTGGTCCAATCCTTGACGATTACGTCGGTCTGGCCGCGGCCATCCGCAGACAGCGGGATGATGTGGATGCGGGCTTCCCGGTCGTCCGGGCGAACCATGGCCAGCTTCGACCCGTCCGGCGAAATTCCCCAGTCGCTGGGGTGATAATCGGTCCGCGCGAGTTCGGGGAGTTGTGCGGGTGAAAACCCGGACGGCGGCGGATCCGCGGCGGGGTCCAATCGGCGAACCACCAGTTGGTTGTGTTCCTCAAGCCCCACCACACAGAAATTGACGGGCAGGCTGGTGCAGTAGTAGCTTCGCAGCCCCGGATCGTTTACGAGGACCTGGGGCAGGCCGCCGGAAGCGGGCATGCGCATCAGCTTGTGTTCGCTGTTTAGCCCCATCAACCCGTAGAACAACAGTTTCCCGTCTGGGCTGAAGCGGCCGGCTTGGGCTCCCGGCTGACTGACCAGCATGCTGTCCTCGGCCGGCTTGTCGAGTTCCTGCTCGAAAATGTGGTATGTGCCGTCGCGATTGGATTCGAAAACCACCGCGCGTCCATCGGGCGTCCAGCCGTGAGGAGCGTTGTCGCTGCCGCGGAGTTGGAGTTTGCGCACATCCTCCAAGCGCTTGCCGCCGTCCTTCAACCGCGCCACGAAGACGCCGCCTTCGGATACTCTCCGTAGGACAGCCAGGTGCTTTCCATCGGCCGAAGCCGTCAACCGATAGGCGACAATGCCGTCCCATTGCCGGATCGGAGTAGGATCGGACGCGGGCCGCCGGGCATTCAGGTCAGCTTGCAGTTCATCAAGGGCTATGCCCCTTTCGTTCGTGCTCAGGAACCAGACCCTGCCATCCTGCAAGATACAGAATTCACCCGCCTTTCCGAGGGGCGAACGAAACCCCGCAGGCCGGCCGGTTTCGAGGTCGAACGATTGGAAGGAGCTCTTGTAGGAAGCGCGCTCGACCGAGAGATACACGATGTTATGCGTGCCCGGATACCAGGCCGGATCCTCGAACGAATAGCCCTGCGCGGCGGTAACCACCTTCCGGACCTGTTCCCCGGCGGTATTCATCACCCAGAGCGCATCCTGTGTGTTGGTCGTAAAAGCGATAAGGGAGCCGTCCGGCGAGACGGACACATCCCGGACGTCGTCCCGGATGAACCTGGGCGCGCCACCGAAGACGGACACGGACCAAAGCTGAGTTCGCAATCCGTATCCCGCCATGGCCGAGAGCAGCAGGCTGCGATGATTCGGGAACCAGGCAATCTGGTAAATCCTGGCGCCGGCCGGAGATCGTAATGGGTGGACTTCCAGGGTCTCGATGATTTTCAGATAAACGCCGCTGTTGTCCGCATACGCCACCGAACTTCCATCCGGGGACACGGCGGCGTCAAGCACCGGCGCGCCGAAACTGGCAGTCAGTTGTCGCTCGGTGATTTGCGCGGGCGGCGTGCGGGGGGTGCGGAAATGCCAGGCAATCGCCAAGGCGGCCAAGGCGGCTGGGATGAGGGCGAGAACGGCCCAGCGGCGCCAGTCGCGTGTCGCGATCCGCAGCCGGACCGGGGCGTGTGTTTGCGGCGCATGTGTTTGCGGCGCTGCAGGCGCGGGCCCAGCAGCGCTCACGGATCCGCCCGAATCGGTGTCACGCTTCAATCTCTTCAGGTCGGCCCGTAACTCTGCCGCGGTCTGGCAGCGCAGCTCACGGTCCTTCTCGAGCGCCTTCGAAATGATGGCATCGAAGCCCGCCGGCAGCGCGGGATTGAGCCGCGAAGGCAAAGGCGTATCCGCGTTCAGGACCGCTTCGTGGGTCAGCGCGGTGGTGGCGCCGGCAAAGGCCGGGTGGCCCGTGGCCATTTCGTAGAGCAGGGCGCCGAAGCTGAACAGGTCGGAGCGAGGATCCAAGGGCTCCCCGCGCGCCTGCTCGGGGCTCATATAGGCATCCGTCCCCATGGCGATGCCGTTGAGGGTGAGTGCGGGGGCGTTCTGCGAAGACGCCTCCTCGTTCGCGGCCAGCTTGGCGATGCCGAAATCGAGCACCTTGACAGAACCGAGGCGCGTGCCGGGCGTGCCGGCGATGAAGATGTTCGCCGGCTTGATGTCGCGGTGGATGATTCCCTTGGCGTGGGCGGCATCCAGAGCGTCGGCGATCTGGATGGCAAATTCGAACAGCTCATCCATCGCGAGCGGCTTGCGCCGGATGCGCTGGTATAGTGTCTCGCCTTCGAGATACTGCATGGCGATGAAGAGATGGCCATCGTCTTCACCGATTTCATAGATGGTGCAGATGTGCGGGTGATCCAGAGCCGACGCGAGACGGGCCTCGCGCGCGAACCGCTCGAGCGCCAGTTCGTCGTGGGGAACATTTTCCCGCAAGAACTTGAGCGCCACAAAACGTCCCAGCCTGGTGTCCTGGGCTTTATAGACAACGCCCATGCCGCCGCCGCCCAGCTTATTCAGAATGCGGTAATGGGCGACAGTCTGTTTGCCCTCGCCCGGCGAGTCCTCTTTTGGGGCCTTGGCGGCCAGCATGCGCGCGGCATCGTGGAGCGCGGAAGATTCCAGAAAATCGTGCGCCTGGGCGTCGCTTGCGAGCAGCGCCTGGACCTGGCGGAGCAACTCGGGATCCGCGGCGCAGGCCTTTTCGAGGAATGCCGCACGCTGGCCGGTGGGAAGATCCAAAGCCGCCTGGTACAGGCGTTCGATTTCCGGCCACCGCTCGGGTTGCAAATCTACGCGTCCCCCTTCAATTGCAAAAGGAGCCATGCTTTAGCGGCCCGCCAGTCGCGCATGACGGTTTCCGGCGAGATGTGCAGCGCCTCGGCGGTCTCTTCGACCTGCAAACCGCCGAAATAGCGCAGCTCGACGACTTGACTCTTGCGCTCGTCGATGGCCGCGAGCCGGTTCAGGGCATCGTCCAGCGCCACTAATTCGGCGCCCGGCTGCTCGGCCGCGACCAGTTCCTCGTTCAGCACCACGCGTTCCCCGCCGCCCGATCGTTTCTGATAGCCGCGGGCGCGGGCGATATCGACCAGAATCCGGCGCATGGTACGCGCCGCCACGGCCAGAAAATGGGCGCGGTCCCGCCAGCCCACGCCCTGCAGATCGACCAGCCTGAGGTAGACCTCGTGCACGAGCGCCGTGGGCTGGAGGGTGTGATCGCCGCGCTCGTGCGCCATATACGACGCGGCCAGGCGGCGCAACTCCTGATAGACGAGCGGCGTGAGGCGCTGCAGGGCTTCCTGGTCGCCCCCACTCCAGGCCAGCAGCAGGCGTGTAACATCAGTCCGGTCCGGGCTGGCTTCCACGGCAATCCCTCATAAGTCGTTCTGTTTGAAATGTTAACATCCGCACGGGCGGCGGGTCTATTCTAACGAAAGCTGGGCACCGTGGCAGGATTCGCGGTTCGTTCTCAGGTATAGGGCAGTACTCACCATTCGACTAGAAACAAATGTGGTGGCCGCACCAAAGGAACTGCAGCGTCCGCGCGAACTATTTCGGCGGCGCATCGTACAACTGGCGAAGCTCGCATTCGCCATCGCCTGCCACTGCCAGGAATTGCTTCACCAATTCGATCGCCTCCGCCTTCGAATCCGCCTTCAGAATGGCCATCCCGCCGACCACTTCTTTCGTTTCCGCGAAGGGTCCGTCGGCTACCGTTATCTTCCCAGCGGATTGACGAACACGCGCGCCAAGCGCGCTTGGCATGCAGCCGTCCACCCCGAGAAGGTACCCGGCCTTCATCCCCTCCTCAATCAGCTTTCCCATCCTGTCCATTTCTTCCTGAGAAGGCGGCGTGCTTCGTTCCGGTGTCTTGTAGATGCTGAGGAATCGCATGGTTCTGAGCGTATACCACCACATGAACGCATGCCATAATGCCCATATGCAGGAAGTGAACGTGGGAATTGTCGGCTTGGGCAACGTCGGCTCGGGCACGCTGGCTATTCTCGCCGGCAACGCCGACCAGATCGCGCTGAAGCTCGGGTTCCGGCTGAAAGTGGCCGCGATTTGCAGCCGCTCGGTGATGGCCAAGTCGATTCCGGAATCGCTGGGACCTGTTTTCCGGACCGCCGACTGGCGCGACGTAGTCGCGCATCCCGAAGTGGACATCGTGGTGGAACTGGTGGGCGGCACCACCGTCGCCGCGGAGATCGTGAATGCGGCCATCTCCAATCGAAAATCCGTAGTGACCGCCAACAAGGAACTCATGGCCGCGTGCGGGCCGGAGATCTGGGATCGCGCGATTCACGCCGGCATCAATGTCGCCATGGAGGCCAGCGTGGCCGGCGGCATTCCCATTCATGCGGTGCTGCGGGAGGGCATTTCGGGCGATCGCATCACGGCGCTCTACGGCATCCTGAACGGCACCTGCAACTACATCCTCACGGAAATCGAAAAGCGCAGCGCGCCTCTCGAAACGGTGCTGGCGGAGGCGCAGCAATTGGGCTATGCGGAAGCCGATCCGAGCGCCGATCTGGACGGCATCGACGCGCGCTCGAAACTGGCGATCCTGGCGGCCCTGGCATTCGGCGAGAAAATCACGCCGTCCGATATCTTCATGGAGGGCATCCGGCGCATCTCGCCGCTCGATTTCCGTTACGCGCATCAGCTTGGACACACCATCCGGCTGATCTGCGCCGCGCGGCAGACGCCGGAGGGGCTGATTCTTTCGGTGCGGCCGGCGCTGATCCCGCAGTCCACCATTCTGGCGGGCGTGCAAGGCGCCTACAACGCGGTTTGGGTGAAAGGCGCTTACGGCGAGGACACGTTCTATTACGGGCGCGGCGCGGGATCGCTGCCCACCGGCGTCGCGGTGGTAAGCGACCTGATGCGCGTGGCGCGCGAAATCCGGAGCGGCAGCCCGGAGCGCGTTTCCCCGTTCGCGCACGAGCGGCTGGGCGAGTATCAGCCCGTGTCGGTGGTGCTCCAGACCCGCGGCTACTATCTGCGCTTCAGGGTGAAAGACCGGCCTGGGATCCTGGCGGGCCTGTCGGGCATCCTGGCGGCGAAACATATCAGCCTGGAAGCGGTTTTGCAGTTGCCCACCGGAACCAAGCGGGATCTGCCGTTCGTGATCACCGTCGAACCCACCTACGAACACGCGATTCGCGAGGCCGTAGATCAGATGGCCCAGCTTGACTTTCTGCTGGAACCGCCGCTGGCGCTGCCCATGGAGACCGCCTTATGAAGATGCGCCGCGCACTGCTGCTGGCCTTTTGCTATCCCGCGTTGTCGGCACAATTGTTGTGGGGGCAGGTCGCCACCGATGCCAATACGCGTTATCAAACCCCGGAAGGCCGCCAGGCAGTCGCGGCCGGACTGGGTAGTCCGGAGCGCGACGCCACCGAACGGCCGCGGGAACTGGTTGACGAGATGGCCATCAAGCCGGGCATGACGGTGGCCGATATCGGCACGGGCGTGGGATACATGTTGCCCTATCTGAGCCGTGCCGTGGGGCCCACGGGCCGCGTGGTGGCGGAAGATATCTTCGACGATTTTCTGACCGCCGCCAAACAACACGCGAAAGACGCGGGGCTGCTGAATGTAGCGTTCGTGAAGGGCACCGAAACCGATCCGCGCCTGGCCGCCGGCAGCCTGGACGTGATTCTGGCGCTAGATTCCTACCACCATTACAACTATCCGGAGAAAATGCTGGCCGCGTTCGCACAGGCCTTGCGCGACGGCGGCCGGCTGGTGGTAGTGGAGTATTACAAGCGTCCTCATGCCATGCCGGGCGGCGACGCGATGAAACATATCCGCCTGGACGAGCCGGACCTGGTGCGCGAGATCGAGAGCAACGGATTCCGCAAAGTCTCAGAACTCGAGCACATCAAGGCCAGCCAGTACATGGCGGTTTTCGTGAAGAAGTGACAATTCAGCGCGCCGCCAGATCGTGCAGGAAAATGCCCCGTGCTTCCTTGAACTCTTCCGGCAGCATGGGGCCCAGTTGCGCCGACTGGCTGGCGGCCTGGCGCTCTTCCGCGAACGTAGTGGACAGCGATTGGAACGCCAGCACGCAAGCCTCGACGACGTCGCGCGAATACCCGGATGCCATGTCGAGCAGTCGATTGGCGGTTTCCAGAATGCCCTCGGCGGCGCGCACGCGCGCGGGTGCTTGCGCGATGATCCCCGGATACCGGCTGAGCGTCACGTGCGCGCCGAAAGCTTTCACGAGCGCACTCCATCGGTCCAGCACGGTCAGCGCCCCGTAACGATGCCGGTCGAGCGACATCTCATAGGCAAACGCCGCGCCTTTAGCCTGGCCATCCAGCTTGCGCAGATACATCGCGGCGGAATTGAGCTCGCCGGTGAGCGTATCGATGAAAGCGCTCACGCATCCGAGAAATTGCGGCTCCGAAAGGCTCGCGTGACGAGTGATTTGCACCGGATTCTCAGGCGATATGGTCGCCCAGGGCGCGTTCGATCTCGGCCGGATCCACCTTCTCGCCGCCGTTCAAGCGCGCCAGGCACTCTTCGATGATCTGCTTGGCTTCATCCTTGCGATAGTTCTTGATGAAGCCATCGTAGTAATGTTCGCCGTTGAGCGCGTGGTTGATCTCGCTTTCCTTATTGTGATCCTGCAGTTCGGTAAAGTAGACCACCCGGTATTTGCCGGAATACTGGGTCTCGCGGTAGACCTCAAACATGACTTTATCGGACTCGAACGCCATAGATAGAACTTACCATGTCAGCCGGGGCAGCTAGTGCATGGCCGCCGCGATGATTATGCAAATGCCGATGGCCGCGGCGCCGGCGAAAACCGCCACCGCCATATTACGTTCTTCCACCAGTTCCCGCCACAATTTCAATGGCGTGACCTTCAGCAGGATCGCGGCGGCGATGGCGAACAGCGCGATTCCCAGCGCGGCAAAGAGCGCGGCGTTCAGCAGAGGATGTTCAGTGAGCATGCACACCTGCGCGCGCGTCCAGCCACTGCCGCCAGATATCAAGGCCCGCGCCGGTGGTGCAGGAGACCTCCACAATCTCCGCATCGGGCTGCACGCGGCGAATGTACTCGCGCGCCAGGTCCATGCGGAACGGCACATAGGGCAGCAAATCGGTCTTGTTCAGCACCACCAGGTCGGCGCGGCTGAATGTGGCCGGATATTTTAGGGGCTTGTCTTCGCCTTCGGTAACGCTGAGCAGCACCACGCGGGCTTCTTCGCCCAAATCGTAGCTGCTCGGGCACACCAGGTTGCCTACATTCTCGATGAGCAGCAGGTCGATCTCGTCCGGCTGCCATTCCGCGAGCGCCGTGGTGACCATGCGGGCGTCCAGGTGGCAGGCGCCGCCGGTGGTGATCTGGCGCACCGGGAAACCATAGCGGGCCAGCCGCTGTGCGTCGTTGTCGGTTTGGATGTCGCCGGTCAGCACGGCCACGCGCCGGCCCGGCTCGAAGGACGCCAGCGTACGTTCCAGCAGCATCGTCTTGCCGGAACCGGGCGAGCTGATCAGGTTCACGCACCAGGTCCCGTGCCGCTCAAAACCCTGGCGCAGATCGGCCGCCAGGCGGTCGTTTTCACTCAGCACTTTCCGTTCGAGGGGCACGCGGGTCATGTTTCTTCTATCTCCATGTAAGCGAATTCCAATTCCTGCCCGCCGGCCATTTCGGTATCCGGGGAGCCGCATTGCGGGCACTCCGTGCGATAGTCCTGGACGGCGAAAGCCTGCGCGCACTGGCGGCAGCGGTGACGCCAGGGCAGATGCTCGATTTCGAGGGCCAGCGGCGCCAGATCGGTATCCTGCACCAGGGCGTCGAAGCAAAAGCGCAGCGATTCGGAATCCACGCCGGAAAGCTCTCCGATCTTCAGGCCCACCGCCATGACGTGCGCGTTGTGCCGCACGGATTCGGCCCGGACAGCTTCCAGCATGGAACCGGCTATGCTCATTTCGTGCATGATGGCGGCACTTCTTCGATCATAGCTCTTTAGAATTGTAGGGCAGGCACTCGGCCCGCAGGCGGCCAAGCGGGACTAAGTTAGCGGTTGTTTTTCGGAGCCGCAAAGATGACGAAAACCAAGGGTTGTGGGGCGGCCAATCTTGGCCGCAGCCGGCTTTTAGCCGGCCGGTTCGCCGATCAGCTCCGCAACCTGCCGCCGTAGCGCCGCATTCAACTCACTGCGCGCATCCAGCTTCATGCCGGCGGTGGAAATCGGATCGCCGATCCGCATTGTCACCGCATGCGGCCGCACGTGGATCGATCCCATCGGCAGCACTTGCCGCGTCCCCATGATCCCGATAGGAACCACCGGCACACCCGCCTTGATCGCCAGGTACGCCGCCCCCTCCTTGAAATCGCGCAGCCCATCCGGCGACCGGCCGCCCTCCGGAAACAGCACCACCGAGACGCCGCGTTCGCGCACCATCCGCGCAGCCTCGGTCAGGCTCTTCAACGACGCCCGTGGATTCTCGCGCACAACCGGCAGATGGCCGGCACGCCGGAGGTGTCCGCCCAGAAGCGGAATCCGGAACAGCCCCTGCTTGGCGAAGAACCGGATCTGGAGGGGGATCAGCAGCACCGCGGGCGTATCCATGTAGCTCGAATGATTGGCCACCAGGACGTAGGCGCCATCCTCTCGCAGTTTCTCCAAGCCCTCGATGCGCACACGCGCCCCACTGATCGCCAGCAAGGTGCGCGCCCACTTTCGTGCGATCGCATGTTGGGTGCGGCCCCTTTTGTCGAAAATGGACGCCAGCAGGGATGCCAGCCCGAAGACCATCGTTGTCAGGATAATCAGCGGATCGACCAGCAGATAGGCGCGCAAGCGGCTGAAGAACATGGCCCGGTTTGGAAGCTGCCGAAGCCCGGAGTATAGCACCCGTCACCCGGCACACCGCGGGCGCGGGGTTACTGGGCCGCGCGAGGGAACAGGATATTGTTTTCCAAATGGATGTGCTGGTGCAGATCCGCTTCCAGTTCCTGCAGGCCGGCGAATAACGCCCGGTACGAGTTGCACGCCTCCGCGGGCAGCGTGTAGTTCGCGGTGACTGCGCGCATGGTCTCCAGCGCCCGGCCGGCCGAATCGTGCTCGTGCTCCATCACGTTTATGGGATTGCCCACGGATCGGACGCCCGCCCGGATCATGGGGAAGAGTATCATTTCTTCTTTCATCAGGTGCGCGTCCAATTCCTGCCGGAGGGCTTCGAACGTCTGGCCCAGTGGCACCAGCGAGTCCCCGTGCGCGGCGCCGTGTGCGGCCGTCACTTTTTGCAGCAGGCGGGACAAGCGCGGCATCTCGGTCTTCAGCCAGGCATGATGTCTGGTGAGGATGTGATCGATCAGGGCCGCGAGACTGGCGGTCTGCCAGTCGGGAGACGCGTCCGGAGCGGGCGCCAGCGCGGCATCCAACTCTTCGATCAATCGAGTGGGCGCGATGCTGCGTCCGGCGCAAGCGGCTGCCAGAGAGATGCGGCCGCCGCAACAGTAGTCAATCCCGTACTTCTCAAAGATGCGTACGGAACCGGGCATCTCCGCGGCGATCTGGCCAACGGTTCTTTCTTCAGTTAGGATGGGCATACTTCGATTGTCGCCGGCCTCCCCGTCCGGGTCAGTGACCGCAGTCACCGGGCTTCGCGGTAAAGAGATTACAATCGTGGCTTATGCGTTGACAAATATTTTCAGCAATGGCTTTCCTGCTGGGCGCGGCCGCGGCTGGCGCGCAGCCGCAGGAAGGCCCGCGGCCCCAGGCCCCGGCGAAACAGGAAGAAAAGGGTAAGGAAGACAAGAAACCGCCCGAAGAAAAGGTCTCCCAGACCAAGCACACTATCCAGATCGGCGGCAAGGAAGTGAAATACACGGCCACCGCCGGAACCATGCTGCTCAAGAAAGAAGACGGCACGGCCACCGCCAGCATCTTCTACATCGCTTATGTCAAGGATGACGTGCCGGACGCCACGCGCCGGCCTTTGACGTTCGCCTTTAACGGCGGCCCCGGATCTTCGTCGGTGTGGCTGGACCTTGGCGCGCTCGGACCCAAGCGCGTCGCCATGGACCCCGAAGGAAACGCGCTGCCGCCGCCCTACAAACTGGTGGACAACGAGTATTCCATCCTGGACCTGACCGACCTGGTCTTTATCGATCCGGTATCGACCGGATTCAGCCGCGCGATTCCCGAGCAGGACGCCAAGAACTTCCACGGCATCACCGGCGACATGGATTCGGTGGCGGACTTCATCCGTCTCTACACCACGCGCAGCAGCCGCTGGACGTCGCCCAAGTTTCTGGCCGGCGAAAGCTACGGAACCACGCGCGCGGCGAACCTGTCGGGCTATCTGCAGCAGCGCATGGGCTACGCGCTGAACGGCATCATGTTGATTTCGACGGTGCTGAACTTCGAAACGATCAGCTTCGACTGGGGCAACGATCTGCCGTATATTCTGTTTCTGCCAACCTACACGGCCACCGCCTGGTATCACAAGAAACTGCCGCCGGATTTGATGGCCAGCCAAAGCAAGGCAATCGAGGAGAGCCGGCAATTCGCCTCCCACGAATACACGCTGGCGCTGCTGAAAGGCGACGCGATCTCGAGCGAAGAGCGCTCCGAGACCGCGCGGAAACTGGCGCGCCTGACGGGACTTTCCGTCAAGTTCGTGGACGAAAGCAATTTGCGCGTGCCGATCTTCCGGTTTACCAAAGAACTGCTGCGCGACGAGCGCCGCACCGTGGGCCGGTACGACAGCCGCCTGGAGGGCATCGACCTGGATCCCACAGGCTCGTCGCCGGACTACGATCCGAGTTATGCCAGCGTGTACGCGCCGTTCACGGCCGCCTGGAATCAGTACGTGCGCGCCGATTTGAAATGGGAAAGCGATATGCCCTATGAAATCCTCACCGGGCGCGTGCATCCGTGGAGCTGGGGCGATTATGACAACCGCTACGTCAACGTGTCCGATAGCCTGCGCGCGGCCATGACCCAGAATCGCGATCTTAAGGTCTTCGTAGCCAATGGACACTACGATCTGGCGACGCCGTTCTTTGCCACCGAGTACACGTTCGATCATCTGGGGCTCGACCCCACGGTGCGGAGCCACGTAAGCATGGACTTTTTCGAGGCGGGCCATATGATGTATACGAATAAGCCGTCGCTCGAAAAGCTGAAAACGGATTTGGCTCGGTTTATCGCGTCGGCAATGCCTTAGGCGCAAGGATAAAATCGATAAATGGATTGCCCCAATTGCGGCGCGTCGATGTTACTCGACAAAGCCACGGATTCCTGGAGTTGCAGCTACTGCAAGACCGTCTATTACAGTGAGAGGAATGAAGATTGGGTACGCGTGGTCAGCCAGACTTCCGACCTCGCCTGCCCTATATGCGCGGTCCCGCTGGCGCAGGCGGAGATCGGCGAGAACAAGCTGTTCTACTGTACCCGGTGCCGTGGGAGTCTGATTCCGGTGGAGGCTTTTGTATTCCTGTTGGAGGATCTGCGAGCCAAACAGGGCGGCGAATGGGTGATCTCGCGCCCGGCCGATCCCCAGGAACTGCGGCGGAGCATCCGCTGCCCGCGCTGCGGCCGCCAGATGGATACGCATTTCTATGGCGGCCCGGGCAACGTGGTGATCGACGACTGCGCGGCCTGCGAACTGAACTGGCTGGATAAGGGAGAGTTGGCGCGCATCGTACGCGCGCCCGAGTCGTTTGCGCAGGAGAGGTAGTGGGCGGGCTATTCAGCCCGCGGACCCGCTTTCCAGCGGGTCTAGCCGCCTGGAAAGGCGGCTGCGGGCATGATTGCCCGCCCCACGGTGAGTTTTCGACGGTGGCCCAAATGGCCAAACTCCAGATTGGACATTATCGATCAAAGCCTATGTGGTTGATTCAAGGGTTATAGGTGGTGGGTTGTGGGTGGTGGGTTATCGGGTGCGGGTTCCAGGTTGCGGGTTCTGGGGTGTGGGTTGCCGGAGTGGGCTCATCTTTGGGGACAGATTGGGTGGACTGCTTGGGGTCGTTTGCCAGGTTGTCAAAGAGCAGGGGGGCGGGGAGCTAGCGGGTATCCTGGGCGAGGGGCGCGCACGATAGCGGCTGGGTGTTCGGAGCGCCGGACATTACGTATGCGGGCGGCGGCGCGGGCCGGTGGGCGGGAGTTGTGACGGCGGGTTCGCTTTTCACCGGCTGCACAGGCTCCGGCTGAGTGCGGGCGCGGCGCTCGTTTTGTAACTGCTTCAGTTCGCGCATGGCGGTGCTGAAAGAACGCTCGAGGCGGGCGCGCTGGGCCGAGACGCGATCAAGCAGGGCGAATTGTCTTGCGCCCGGGTCGGTGTCCGTAAAGATCCTCTCTTCAATGCGATCCGTGCGCATGAGCAGCCAATGGGCGACGGCCATGCGTTCGAGCAGGATTCTTTCGGTGGGGGCTTGGGGCTGCCACTCGGATTCGAGGACATCCCAGAGTTGCTGGTAGGCGGCTGCGTCTTCGTGGATGAGGACGATGTCGCGGGCGCGGAGCCCGAAGGTGAGGGCGTTGAGGCGGACGGCGGCCTTGCCTTCCGGGGAGACCGGGCCTGTCGAGTGTAGTGCGTTCTGGCGGTTGGCTTGGTGTTGTTTGCTAGAAATCAGCATGAGTTATTCCTTTTGGTTGGATTTGGATTTGGGGATGGGATGAGGCGTCCATACCCGATTTCATTTTAGGGCCGAGGCGATGTGGGAACGGCGGTATGTGGAGGACGGGGAGTTAGTAAGTAGCGCGCGTGCAGTTAGATGCGGGGGCGGATTATATTTTGCTGATTGGTGACTGTATACGGGCAGCGGGACTTAAAAGTCCCGCCGGCACGCTGAAGCGTGGGCTACGGCATCACCACTACGGCCTTTCCTAGAATCTTGCGCTCGGACAGTTCCCGCAATCCCGCCGGCACTTCTTCGAGGCGGAACCTCTTGCCCACCACCGGCTGAATCTGCCCGCCTAGGTACATGGCGGTCAGCACCTCGTGCGTGTGCCCGAGGAACTCCGGGTGTTGCTGGACATATTGGCCCCAATGCACGCCCACAATCGAAATATCCTTTAGCAGGATGCGGTTGGCGGGCACGCTGGGAATGCGCCCGCTGGCGAAACCGATCACCAGCATGCGCCCCTCTCCGGCGATGCAGCGCGTTGACAGGTCGAACACATCGCCGCCCACCGGATCGTAAACCACATCGACGCCGCGCCCGCCGGTAATTTCCTTGACGTGCTCAACCCACCCCGGATCGGTGTAGGGCAAGGCGTGGTCGGCCCCCTGCTGACGGCAGAAGTCCAGCTTGGCCTGGCTTCCGGCGGTCGCGATAACCTGCGCCCCATAAGCCTTCCCAATCTGAATCGCGGACATCCCCACGCCGCTGGCGCCCGCATGCACCAGCAGCCATTCGCGGTGCGCCAGCCCCGCGCGGCGATGCAGCGCGAAGTACGACGTATGATAGACCACCGGCATGGCGGCGGCTTCGGGGAAATCCATTCCCGCGATGGTGTGAAAGGTGCGGTTGGCCGCCGCCAGCGAGTATTCGGCGAAGGCGCCATTGTGCGTCATGGCCGTCACCGGATCGCCGGGGAATACGTGCTTCACTTCGGCGCCCACCGCGTCCACGATGCCGGACACTTCCGCGCCCGGGGTGAACGGAAAGGGCGGCCGGATCTGATACTTGCCTTGAATTTGGAGAATGTCGAAGAAATTGAGCGCCGCGGCGTGGTTGCGGATGCGCACTTCCTGCGGGCCCGGCTCCGGTACCGGAATCTCGTCGAGCGTCATCTGCTCCGGTTCGCAGAACGCGTGAACTTGCCAGGATTTCATGCGAACGAAACGGTAGCACACGGCTCGCCGCCACGGCAACCGCACCCATCGTCAGGAAGCAGACCAGTTGCCATACCAGAGAGGGACTTTCTCGCGATCACCGGCTTGCTTGCCCCGTGGCGCACCGTTATAAACATGCCCGAAGTTATTGAAAATACACGAGGGCGGGTTTTCATCACATTTGGTGGCCCGCAGGGCCATTCTGACACGCTTCAGACGGTGGTGAAAAAGTAAGTTTTCGGGGCGCGCCGAAACATCCGCGAAAAAACATCGCGTCCAGATGCCCTAGAACGCGTCCCTGGCGGCGGTCTGGAGATTTCGCATCCCCCGAATTTAGGTCCTAACTCCGAAAACTTACTTTTTCACCACCGTCTTCAGCGTGCCGGCGGGACTTTTAAGTCCCGCTCTTGCCAGGCAGCGTTGTCACCGTTCTGCCCAACATTTCTGTCCCCTCTTTTCAACCGCTTGCGCGAATTGTACCCTCGATCCCAAATCCTGCCCGCTAGTCTGAAGTCGAAAGGAAGGGCCATACCCGCGCCCGCAAATCGAATGCACAACGATAAATATCGGAAACTTTCCCAACAGCAGGCGGAAGCCAACCGCCGCAACGCTATGAAATCGGGTGGTGTCCTCAAATTAGGACACTACCTGAAATCGACCGGCCCCCGCACCCCCGAAGGCAAAGCCGCCTCCAGCCGCAACGGCCTCACCCACGGCCTCTCCGGCGACAAACACATCCTCGAAGGCGAGGATCCCGAAGCCTTCCTCCGCCTCCTCCAGGATCTCCACGATTGGGCGGCGGCGATGCGATCCTGACCCGAATCGACCGGAACAAGCGGGAGTATCACGAATTGTGCATGAGCAAAGGCCAGAAAGACGCGTCGCCCGATCCGCACGAACCGGACGACCTTCTCGCCCGCGCCTTCATGGAAGGTGGCAAAGGCCCCGACAACTTCACCCGCCTCGTCCGCTACGAAACCGCCATCGAACGCTCCATCGAGCGCGGCATGAAGCACCTCAAAGCCCTCCAGGCCGCCCGCAACGCGCAGTCTGCCGCCGTCCCTGAAGCTCCGCTCGCGCCCGAACCCCCCGCCCCCGAACCGCCAAATCCGCCGCCAACCCCTTCGAATTCAATGAATTACGAAGCGAACCCAGCGCCCGCCGTATTTCCCCAATCTTCCCCCAATCCGCCATGCCCCGTCATCCGCCAGGCGCCCCCAACGACAAGCAACGATGAATAACGATGGCTTTTCGGCTTTGTAGGGCGGGCTATTCAGCCCGCCACAAGGCGAAGCGCCTTGGAGGTTGGCCCACGCAGGTCTCGCCGCTGTTTCACCCGCATCCGCGGGGGCGCCCGCTGGAAGCGTGCGCCACGGTTCACCCGCCGCCGAGCAGACCCTCCACAAAGCCCTTTTCGAGCGGCCACGTGCCGGTTACGTGCGTACCCACTTGATTGAAACTGCCCGAAGTCAGCACGCCGCTGAGATCCGTTGGATTGGGCGTCTGGTGCTCGCGCGCGATCATATCCCGCAGCATGCCCGTAATACCCGCGAGTTGCGCCGCCAGCGCCGCGGCCTGCTGGGCGGAACGGCATTCAACGGCCAGGCGCGCTTCAAAACGGCTGCCCACGGGCGCCATCGCGATGCTTACATCTTCGGCATCCTCCATGGTGTGCGCGAACATACGCGTGCCCGGCGGCAGATCGGCGCCGCTCTTCAACATCGCGGGCGGGATGGAGATCCATACCGGCGCCGTCGGGCATCTCCACTCCGCGCCGGCGCGCGGCGGTGGTCTCCAGGTCGATGGCCGCCGATTCGTCCGCGCCCACGGCGAGCCCCATCAGGTTGGGCCGCAGCGGGAAGAACGAGATCCGGCGATCGGGCGCGCTTCCGTTCATGCGGCAGAGGGCGTCGCGGCATGTGCCGCCCTGATCGCGCGCGTAGGATGCCAGGCTGTTCCAATCGAACCGGCCCTTCACCACCAGGTACTTCGCGCGCGGCGTAAAGCACGCCAGCACGGCATCCAGATCGCGCGTGTAGTCGAACTCGGTCTTCATCACGAAGACCTTGTACTCGGGCTCCTCGGCCACTTTGGAACCCGCCAGCATCTGCAGCACGCCGGCATTGCGGAGCGCGGCGAAATCCACGTAGAAGACCATGGCGTCCTGCGTGGGAAGGCGCGCCAGCCAGTCGGCGGTAGTGCGCAGTGAGTGGTAGCGGAAGCGCGCCACGCCCCAGACCGCCACTCCGCAAATGGCGGCGATCATGATGATGAGCAGCGCGGCCCGTTTTTTATAGTTCACGAGGGCAGTATCACACAGCCGCGGCGGTTTCGGCGAGCCGGGCTTCCTTCCACAGGTCGAGATAGGGGCGAAGGTGCCGCATCATGGCGCGGAAATCCTCGAGTTTGAGCGATTGCGCGCCGTCGCTGACGGCCTTCTCCGGATTGGGATGCACTTCCACGATCAGCCCGTCCGCGCCGATCGCGACTCCTGCGCGCGCCAGGGCCGGCACCAGGCTGCGCCTGCCCGCCGCGTGGCTGGGGTCGAGAATCACGGGCAGGTGCGTCATCTCGTTCAGCACCGGGACCGCGGAGATGTCGTAAGTGTTGCGCGTAGCCGTTTCGAAGGTGCGGATGCCGCGCTCGCATAACAACACGTTCGGATTGCCATGCGCCACCACGTACTCGGCCGACATGAGCAGTTCTTTGATGGTGGAGCTCATGCCACGCTTTAGCAGGACCGTCCGTCCGCAGCCGCCCAGCGATTTCAGCAGCGCGAAGTTCTGCATGTTGCGCGCGCCCACTTGCATCACGTCCGCGTACTCGGCCACCATCCCGACGTCGCTGTCGCTCATCACCTCGGTGACGATGGCGAGGCCGGTGGCCTGCTTGGCCTTGCGCAGCAGCTTGAGGCCTTCCAGTTCCATGCCCTGGAAATCGTAGGGCGAAGTGCGCGGTTTGAAAGCGCCGCCGCGCAGCATGCGGGCGCCGGCTGCCGCTACCCCTTCGGCGGTCTCCATGATCTGGCGCTCGGATTCCACCGAGCACGGCCCGGCGGTCACGATGAATTCATCGCCGCCGATCTCCAAGCCGTTGATGCGCAGCACCGTGTGCTCCGGCTTGAACTCGCGGCTGACGAATTTGTAGGGCGCCGAGATGCGCACCGCACGTTCCACGCCGGGCGTGGCTTCGAGCGATTCCAGGCAGGCGGTCACATCGCCGACCCCCACCACGCCGATCACCACGCGCTCCTCTCCTTCGATGGAATGGACTTTATAACCGAACTCTTCAATCCGTTCGCAAACGTGCTTAATTTCCGCGCGCGTGGCGTGCGGCCGCATTGAGATGATCATGACTAATGGCTCCTTTGCTCGAAGACTCGCTGCACAATAAAAAACCCACTCTGGCGAGTGGGTTGGTTTCGACAAAACGGGAAATGCTCCGATCCAACGCCACCCCTACCGATTCCGGCTAAACCAGAATCGGCAACTAAACGAGCTGGCGTGAAAAGACATCGTAAAGGGCCAGTATAGGCCAAACGGCGGCGGGATGGCAAGCGCGACGACAGAGCGCCACGGTGCCATGCCGTGTGGGCTACTCGCCGAGGGGCTCTTCGCGTGCCGGCGTTTCCGCGGCGGGCCGGCCCGGCCGCGGGGATTCGCCTACCCGCCGCAGGTCATCGGCCAGAATCACGGCCTCGGCCAAGTCCCGCATGGGCCGCCGCAATCGCCGGCTTTCGTTGCGCAAACGGAGGTAAGCCTCTTCTTCGGTGAGGTTGTACTTTTGCTGCAGAATGCCTTTGGCGCGCTCCACCAGCTTGCGCGCTTCGAGCGTGCGCTTCATCTCCAGCGTCTCCGACATCAGGCGCGCGTTCTCGATGGCGATGGCGGCCTGGCCGGCTACGGCTTTCACGAAACCGACCTCTTCGTCGGAAAAAGGCCGCTGCTCGCGGGTGTAGATGTTGATCGTACCGATCACTTTGTCGCGCGTAAAAAGCGGCACGGAGAGCAGCGACGCCAGACCTGTCTTGCGCGCCAGTTCCGGATAACGGAACTGCTTTTCGGCCAGCACATTGGGCACCGTGATGGGGCGGCCTTCGCGCACCACGCGGCCGATCAGCGAGTCTTCGATTTTCAGCGGCATCTTATGCAGGTAATCGGGCGACGAGCAACGCGCCGCGGAAATCACCAGTTCGCGGCGATCCTCGTCGATCAGCATGATGGAACAGACCGGCGAGTCCAGCGTCTCCGCCACCATTTCCGAGATGGCTTGCAGAATGCGGTCCAGATAATTCTCGGCGGAGATCGTCTGGGCCACCGCCGCCAGCGTTTCCATGCGCTTCGCCGCGGTTTCCGAGCGCTCTTCCAGTCGCCACTTGGCGATGGCGCCGCCCATCTGCTCGCCGATGAAGCTGACCAGCGCGACTTCTTCCGGCGAATGCGAGTGCGCGTCGCGGTGATGTACGTTGATGACGCCGATCAGGTCGCCGCCGCTCACCAAAGGAACCGACAGAAACGCGTCGAAGGTGTCCTCGGGCAGCGTCTGGAACGTCTTAAAGCGCGCGTCGGCGGAGGCCTTGTTCGCCAGCGCCACCACGGATTTGTGCTGCGCCACCCAGCCCGTGATGCCCTCGCCCATTTTCAGGCGAATGTTACCGATCTCCGAAGCATGGGGCAGTTGGGAGGCTTGCAAAACCACTTCGTTCGTATCGCGATCGACCAGGTAGACGAGGCAGGCATCGCAACGCGTGGTTTCGAGCGTCAGCGAGACCAGTTCCTGGAGCATTTTCTCCAGGCTCAGGTCGGAGCTTACGATGCTGCTGATATGGTGCAGAAGTGCCACTTGCGAGGCACCCTCTTGAACGGCTGGCGTGGCGGTTCGCATATCTCCAGTCTAAAGACTGGGAACCGCGAATGTCGAATCCAAATTTCTTATAGAGGGGATGCGGTCGATCCGCGCTGGAACGGCAAAAACGCTTCATCGCACCAAAGGTAAATAAGCCGGTACTTTACGCCGGTACTCCTCGAACTCCTCGCCGAACCGGGAGCGCAACAGACCCTCTTCGGCGTGAATGCGGATCTCCGTCCCCGCGACATAAAGGGCGATGCCCAACAGCAACAACGGCCAGCGCGCGAAGAGCAACCCCGTCGCCAGCATCATCAGAAACAGCGATGCATAGACCGGATGCCGCACGATCGCGTACGGGCCGGTGCGGACCAGTTCGTGGTCCTCATAAAGCCCCGCCAGAATGCGAAGATGCTTTCCGAGGTGCAGCACCGCCAGCCAGCCAAATAAGGGCCCTACAGGAGCTAATATCATCGCCGCGAGGACACGCGCCGGTCCTGGCATTGGCGTATTTGGCAACCATAGCCACGCGAGCAAGATGCCGGCAGTTTCGAGCGCCAGGCCCCAATCCCCGGAATGCGCCATCACTTGCGCTTCCCGCTTCGGACCCGTGAACCGTTTGCGCAGGAAGGGATACAGCCACACCAGCCACATGGCCAGCACCTCGACCGACGCCAGACCGAACAGCGTCATTTCGCGGCCGGCCCACCCAGCCGGATCGTCCGGCCGGTGCGCGCGGACTCGCGTGCGGCCACCAGAATCTCGGTCACGATCAGGTTGTTCTCCAGCGAAGACAACCCGGCCGGCTTGATCTTCCCGCGCACCACGGCCGTCAGGTACGACAACGAATCGTGTTCGTCGGCCGGCAGCGGTGCGAGCGTGCGGGATTCCTCCTGCCCGTCCGGCAATCGCACGCGCAGTGCGTCGCCGCCTGTGGCGATGGCATATCCACGGTCGCCGTAAACTTCAAAATCCTTGCGGCTGAAAGGCCAATTCCAGGCCGCTTGAATGATGCCCTGCGCGGCGCGATACTCCACCAGCACGCTGGCCTCATCGTCTACGCGGGGGTAGATCTGTGGTTTCGTCGTCAGGGTGAGGGCGGTCACGGCGACGGGACGTTCGTTGTCCATCATCCAGGTCATCAGGTTGGCGCCGTAGCAGCCGAAATCGAAGAGCGCGCCCGCGCCGTTCTTCGCCGGATCGGTGAGCCAGCCAAGGAATTCCGGTCCGACGCCGATCTCTTTGGGGCCCTGGTGGCCATCCATCGCGACCATCTTGCGAATGGCGCCCGCCGCGTGTTGCTCCTTGACGATCTTCCACATCGCGCCGTGGCTCGCATACCAGGTGGTCTCATAGTTCACGATCACCTGTATGCCACCGTCGTGCGCCGCGCGTGCGATGGCCCGCGCGTCGTCCATATTCACGGCCAGGGGCTTCTCCATCATCACGTGAATGTGGCGCCGCGCGCACGCGGCCACGACCATGGCATGATCGGCAGTGCTGGTGAAGGAGGCCACCGCCTCCGGCTTCACGCGATCCAGCATGGTCCCCAGGTCGGTGAAGAAAATGGAATCCGCGAGCCCGTAGCGCTGCGCATAGTGCTTCTGCAGCGCGGTATCGGGATCGAAGATCCCGGCGATCTCCACGTCCTTACGCGGGCCCGCGGCGTGCAAGAAACCGTCCACGTGACCGTGCACGAGGCCCACGATGCAAAGACGCAAGGGCTGTTGGCTCGCGGCCAGGACGGGCAGAATCCCGCCCGCCAGAATCAACTTCAAGAGGTTATGCATTCTGTAATGCATGATAACCGGAAGCGGCGGGCCTCAGTTCGCCGGAAGCGGGACTTAAAAGTCCCGCCGGCACGCTCGAGCGCTCAACGGTGCGCCACGCGCCTGATTAGCAGTGCGACAGAACCGGCAGCAACACGGCGTAGAGATCCATCTTGACCGTAACGGCTTCGCGTGCCGGAATCGCGTCGAAGACTACCGGGTCGCCGGCCGGTGCGCTATACGGGGAGACGCCTTTGAGCGCCACGAAACCCGGCAAGCCCGGCACGGATGCCGCAGCTTCGGCTTTGCGTTCCACTCGGACCACCACCGGCCGCTCGATCAACTCGGTCGGTTCTCTTTCGAGAAAGGTCTTGACCTCCTTGACCAACTTGTCTTCGGTGTTCCGATGGCCGACTTTCCGTACCACATCGCGCAGTGCGAATGAGAGCATGAAGGCGAGAATGCCGCAGCCGACCAGCCAGAGCGAACCGGTGCGCGCGGAGATATTCGTGCGGACCAGCAGGAGCAGGCAGGCGGCCGCCAGCAGCATCAACCACATGCCCTGATGCAGCATCCGCGAGGTGAATCTGAGTCTTCGTTCGGCGATGGGTAACTCGAAAGTCATGTTTTTGTTCTCCGGTCGTCTTTAGCATTGCACCTCGGGAGCCATTCCCGTGCCGGGTCTAACCCATTGAAAACACAAGAAAATCCAGCGCAGCTAAAAGAAAGTCTGCGACACCGCTGGCTGCCTCGAACCCGGGGGTGTGACAGATCTGTCACTTTCGACCATTAGGCGCGGCTGTTCAAATGCGCCGCTGGCAGCGCGCCATGGCCGCTTCTGCCTTCTCAGGCTGGCCGGCATCTTCCGGCGCGAGAGCCTGCAGGCCGCGCAGCGCGGACCATGTCTGGCCCGCACTCCGGTAAGCGTTCACCGCCTCGCGCCAATGGCGCAACCGCTCGTTGGCAGCCGCCGCGCCCGTCTGGCTGCGGGCGAGGTCGGTACGGGCTCCGATTTGCCCGGCGGCGCCCGACACAACTTCCGTGGCGGCCTTGCCGGCCTGCTCATAGTGACCGAGCGCGGCGGCCGGCCGATCCATTCGCAATTCGATATCTCCCGCCGCCAGCCCCGCGCGAATGCGAATCCGCGTGAGATTCGAATCCGGCGAGCGCGCTAATAAGCTGTCCAGGAGGACCATGGACTTCAGGGCATTGCCCAGCGCCGCCGCATAATCGCGTGTATCCATCTGCACCTGCGCCAGCTTCAGATGGCAATTCGCGACGTCCGAGAGGACCTCGATGTTCTGCGCATCCGCGGCGCTGAGCTGCCGGCTCAGCGCCAGGGCGTTCTGCGCGTGTGCCAGCGCGCCCGCGGGGTCGCCCGACTTGCGCAGGGCGTTCACCACGTGCAGTTCCGTCACCGCAAGATTGCGCCGGAACATCCGATTCGCCGGGTCGGACTGCACTTGCATTTGCATGATCGACTCCGCGGCCAGGACCAGCGGCACAGCCTCGCCGGCTTTGGCGTTGTCCATCAGGACCTGCGCAAGGCGCGTGGACATGTTGGCAACTTCAACTTTGTCGGTGGCATTGCCGGGATCGGCCGCGGAGATTTCCTGAATCATCGCCAGCGCCGCGCGCGATTGTTCCTCCGCCGCGGCGTGATGCCTGACGCCTGTCTCGGCGTCCGCCAATACCAGGAGACTATCGTAGAGATCTTTGCGGGCCGGCCGCGAGCCGGGATACTCCTTTACCAAGCCACGGACGATCTCGAGCGACTGCCGGTAGCGGGCCAATGCCACCTCGGGCTTGCCCATGTTTGACATTCCTTCCGCGCCCGCCAGATCTCCCCAATTCCGCAGCGTGCCTGCCCATTGCCGGCGGGTCTCCGGATCCGGAGGGAGTTTCCGCACGGCCGCCTCGGCCAAAGACGCGGCTTTGCGATACTCCAGGTCCGCCGCGGCCAAATCGTTCTGGCTATACAGAACGTCGGCCTCCGCCGAGTAGGCTGACGCCAGCGCGCGTTGGTTCAGGCCGCCCGCATCGCGCGCCACCAGCCGTTCGCCCGCCGCGACCGCCTTGCGAAGGCTGGCCAACGCGCCGGCCATATCGCCCAAATTGGAGTTATACGAATTCCCTTGGACGTTGCCGATTTTGACGTAAGCTTCCACCATCTCCCGCTGCAGCGACGTGTCGCCGCTCTGGCGCGACAACTTGTCCAGATAAACCAAGGCATCTTTCACCAGCCTCTTACGTACCGGCGTGGAACCCGGCAAGGCCTCGATGGCATCGTGATAATCGAACACTACGGCATGGGCCAACTGGCGTACATCGTTGAACCGTTCATTGGCGATGCGGGCTTCCCAGGCCGTAGCCGCGATCCCGCCGATCAGCGCGAGCAGCACCACCGCAAGCGCCGCAACCGGGGCTTTGTTCCGCCCGGCGAACCTGGCGATGCGGTATCCGCGCGATGCGGGACGGGCCATCACCGGATAGCCCGCGGCATACCGGCGAAGATCTTCGGATAGCAAATCCGCGGACGGGTAGCGGCGTTCCGGCTCCTTGCGCAGAGCCATCTGCACGATGTTCTCGAGATCCCTGTCCACGCGCCGTCCGGCGTGCGCGCCGATCAGCCGCGGGGTTTCCGTGAGGATCGCCTGCGCCAGTTCCAGCGCACCGGTGGTATTGCGGTACGGACGCGCCCCGCTCAGCAACTCGTACAGCAGCACGCCCAGAGAATACACGTCGCTGGCGGTAGTGATGGGCGCGCCAAGCACTTGTTCGGGGCTGGCGTACTCCGGCGTCATGGCGCCCGCGCCGGTTTTGGTGCGCTGGGCCGATGGGTCGAGCAGCTTGGCGATTCCGAAATCGAGCAGTTTGGGCTGCCCCTCCGCGGTAACCAGGATGTTGGCCGGTTTCAGGTCGCGATGCACGATCAGGTTGCGATGGGCGTAAGAGACCGCCGAGCAGATCTTGCGAAACAGTTCGAGAATCTCCCGCAGCGGCAGCCGGGCCGCCGCCACATAGCGATCCACGGGCACGCCGGCGACGTATTCCATCACCAGGAACGGCCGGCCATCCGCGGTAGTGCCGCCATCCAGGAGCCGCGCGATATGCGGATGTTCCAGTCCCGCCAGGATCTGCCGCTCCTGGCGCAGGCGTTTCACCGTAGCGGGGTCGCTGTCCTGCACGATTTTGATCGCCACGAGTTTCGAGTATTCGTCGTCCGCCCGGACGGCTTTATATACGACGCCCATGCCGCCGGCTCCGATGCGCTCCATGAGCCGGTAGCGGTCGAGCGTGTTGGCGTGGCTACCCGCAGCCATGCCGGCGGCCTGGAAGCGGGCTTCGTTGCGAATAGCCGTTTCGTCCCATAGCGGATTGGATGCGGCGTGGGTGGAAGCGTCCAGCAGGTCCGCGACGGCTTTCCGTAATCGTTCATCGCCGCCACAAGCGCCGTCCAGATACGCCGGGCGCACCCCCGCTTCCCGGTCCCAGGCCTCCTGGAAGAGTTCTTCTACGCGCTGCCAGAAGGGATCAACTGGTTCCGATGGCATTTTGCAACCACGCCCGCGCAAAGGTCCAATCGCGTTCCACGGTGCGCTGCGAACATTCTACACCCGTGGCGCCGAGCACCTCGCAAGTTTCTTCGTTGGTCAGGCCGCCGAAAAAACGCAACTCGACCACGCGCGACTGGCGCGGATAATGTTCGCTCAGCCGGTCCAGAGCGGCATTAATCACCAGGACATCGGACTTCAGGGCCGGATCGTCGACTTGGGCATCCACGATCACGGGCGCGGCGCCGCCGCCCCGCTTGGCGGCGTGCCGTTTGCGGGCATGATCCACCAGGATGTTGCGCATCATCCTGGCCGCGACATTCAGAAACTGCGCACGGCATTGCCAATCCAGGTGCTGCACGCTGGGTAGCTGCAAATACAGTTCATGGACAAGAGCTGTGGGCTGCAGCGTGCGATCGCCGCTTTCGGCGGCGAAGAGGGAAGATGCCAGACGGCGTAATTCCCTGTAGACCGCGGCTGTCAGGCGGGCGAGGGCATCCTCTTCGCCACCGCGCCAATCCTGGAGGCATCGCGTGATATCGCCGGGCGCGCCGTTTTGATCGTCACTGGCGGACATGGCCTGCCTCTATCTTAGTTGTTTTCAGGGGTTCCCGCGAAAATCTTCCCGACTCGTGTCGGCTTTCGTCGCCGCTTTGCGCCTTTAGGGTGAACAGGCGGACCCATTCCGTTCGCCGATGCTGCAATTCACAACGAGGGATTATGCAACTAACGAGCTTTTCGCGGGCGGGCATGTTTGCCCTGTTCGCTCTCACCATGTTAATCACCGGCCCGGCCGGCGCCAAAGACGGGCGCGACTTTGCCGGATATTACAGTCTGACAAATGCGGCCGAGAAAGGCGGCGCGGTGGAGTTGACGCTGGCGCTGCAGCTCTTTAACTACAGCGGCGCAGACTTGAAGCAGGCTGTCGTTACCGTGCGGTCGTCACCCGGTCCGGGTGTACTGAGCAGCTTCGCGCCCATCAAGGTATGGCGCAGCGGCAGCGACGTGGTAATCCGCCAACAAATCACTGTGCCGCGCGATGTGTTCGAGCGCTGGTCGCCTCGCAATCAGCCTGTCGTGTTCGTCGGTTACAGCGACGAAAACGGGCACGCATTCGAGCGGACGGCGCAGTTGAGCCGCCGGCCCATGATCCCGGAGGCCCGCCCGGCCGCCGAGTAGCGGAAGCGAATCGATTCACCCACGGAACTCAGGACAAAAACCATGCGCCATACAATAAAGACTCTCACCCTTCTGACAACCGCCGCGCTACTCACCTTCACCGCGCTGGCCCAGCAGAACATCATCACCACCGCCATAGGCGGCGGCCCCAATGACATGCCCGCTATCGACGCGGATCTCTACCAGCCGGTGGCGGTCGCCGTAGATAGCGCCGGCAACTATTACTTCGCGGACAGCAGCCAGAACCGCGTGTTCAAGGTCAATACCAGCGGCATACTGACCGTGGTGGCCGGCAGTGGCATCCCGGGCTTCGCCGGCGACGGCGTTCACGGCGGCGCGCCCAACGCCCTGCTGAACAACCCCAGCGGCGTAGCAGTAGATAGCGCCGGCAACATCTATATTTCGGACACCTATAACGGCGTGGTGCGCAAGGTGGATACAAGCAACACCATCACCACCATCGCCGGGGAGCAGGGCCAGTGCAGCTACGAGGGGAACGGCAGCCCTGCCACCAACTACCCGCTGTGCAACCCACTCGGCCTGGCGGTGGATGGCTCGGGCAACCTTTACATCGCCGACCAGTACAACTCGATTGTGCGTAAGCTGGTGGTTTCAACCAGTACGATCAGCAATTACGCCGGCACCGGAACGTCCGGGTACAGCGGCGATGGCGCAGCCGCCACCGGCGCGGAATTGTATTATCCCAGCGTGGTCGCCGTCGACAGCGCGGGCAACGTGTACATCGCCGACAGTTACAACTATCGTGTCCGCGAGGTCACGATTTCGAACGGCCACATCCGGACCATCGCCGGCAATGGCACGGCAGGCTACAGCGGAGACGCCGGAGCGGCGACCAGCGCTACCTTCAACCAGGTCCTGGGGATCGCAGTGAACAGCGCAGGCACGAAGGTGACGATCGCCGACACTTATAACGTCGTGATCCGGCAGTTCACCGTGGGTGGTACCATCAACACCATCGCGGGCGGCGCCGGGGCCGGATGGTGCGGGGACGGAGGCTTAGCCACCAGTTCCTGCTTCTATTATCCGCAAGGTGTTGCGGTTACGAGTGCAGGCAGCGTCTATGTCGCGGACACATCCAACAACCGGATCCGGGAATTCACGGTCGCGGGAAACATCAACACGGTAGCGGGCGACGGCAATACCAGCCTGCCGGTACCTGTGACCGGTGTGCCGGCCACTGGCGTCGTGCTGAACGATCCCTGGGCCGCGCTGATGGACCCGTCCGGCAATATCTTCGTTGCCGACCAGTACAACTCCATGGTGCGCGAGCTGGTAGAGTCGTCGAACCTGGTGAACTTCTTCGCGGGTACCGGCATCTTCGGGTATCGCGGGGATGGCGGAACCGCCACCAGCGCCGAGCTGAGCTATCCGAGCGGCATCGCCCGGGACAGCAACGGCAATATCTACATCGCCGATACCAACAACTGCGCCATCCGCATGGTGAATACGACTGGATTCATCAGCACCATCGCGGGCACTGGCGTGTGCAGTTATACCGGCGATGGCGGTCCGGCCACCAGCGCCACGCTGAACAGTCCTTACAGCGTGTTCGTGGACAGCCACAACATCGTCTATATAGCGGATACTTACAACAACGTGGTCCGCAAAATAACCGGCGGGACCATCACTACCGTGGCCGGCGACGGCTCGGCCGGTTTCCGCGGCGACGGATCTCTGGCTACCGCAGCCCAATTGTATTACCCCTTTGCGGTCACCGAAGACGGCGCCGGCAACCTGTATATCGCCGACTATTACAACTGCCGCATCCGGGAAGTCTTTGCGGCCACCGGCACGATCGACACGATCGCGGGCAGTGTCTCTTGCGGCTTCAGCGGCGACGGCACTGCGACGGAGAATGCGCTCTACTATCCTTCCGACGTGAAGGCCGATGTCAACGGCAACCTGTTCATCGCCGACACCAGCAATCAGCGCCTGCGGTGGGTGAGCCCATCCGGCATCATGACGACCTTCGCCGGATCGGGCACCGCCAGCTTCTTTGGCGACGGAGGCCCGGCGGAGCTCGCGGACTTCTACAGTCCGGTCGGAATCTTTGAGGACCCCGCCGGCAATTTTCTGGTGGCGGACCAGTATAATCTTCGCGTCCGGCGGATCTCCGCTTTCGCCGGCCTGGGTACTTCCGCGAACAATCTGACCTTCGGCATGCTGGCCGTCGGGTCCACCGGCGAACCGCTCGCCCTGACGCTCAGCGGCGTCGGCCCGCTCACCATCGGCGCGATTCTGGTTACGGGACCTTTCGCCGAATCGGATAACTGCGGTTCCAGCCTGCCGAACGGCCAGGCCTGCACCGTCTACGTGTACTTCAAGCCTACGGCCGCGGGAACCGGCACCGGCACGCTCACGGTCGAGAACAACGGCTATTTCAACGGCGCCACCGTAGTTTCACTCGAAGGCACCGGAACAGCCATCTCCGTTACGGGAGCGCCGGTGGCATTCGGCAACCAATTGGAGAAGACCACCAGTGCCGTCGAAAGCGTGACGATCGCCAACAAGGGCAAGACCGGTATCACGATGGGCGCAATTACGCTGAGCGAAACCACCGATTTCGCAATATTTTCGAACAATTGCCCGGTCTCCGGCAGCGCGCTGGCAGCCGGCGCGACGTGCACAATCGGCTTGACCTTCACGCCCAAGAGCACGGGGGCGAAAAAGGGAGTGCTATCGATCAACGATAGCGACCCCACCAGCCCGCAACTGGCCGGCATGACCGGCACGGGCATCAGCAACGTGTCGTTCGCTCCGGCCGCCGCAATATTTCCGGCCCAGGCTATCGGCACCACCAGCACTTCCACGCGGATCGTGCTTACGAACAAGAGCGGCGCAACCATTACCCTGGGCAATCCCGCGGTATCGGTTACCGGTCCGTTCCTGACCACCAGTTCCACTACCTGCACCAAAGGCAAGTCCATAGCGAACAATGGCACTTGCCTGATCTATGTCGAATTCGTGCCTACCGCCGCCGGCTACGTGACCGGAACGCTGAGCGTAGCGGACACCGATACGACCAGCCCGCAAACCGTAGCTTTGTCGGGAATAGGGACGGGCATTGAATTCAGCCCGTCGCCATTGAATTTCGGCAGCGTGACGGTGGGAACGCAGGCCACCGCGACGGTGACCATTACCAACGTGGGCTTGCATACCATCACGTTCACGGGTGCGGCCCTGACGGGCGCCATCCCCACGGACTTCATGACCAACGTGGGAGAGCCGCCTTGCGGTGGTTCGCTGCTCCCGGCTGAAACGTGTATGTTCACGGTGTACTTCACTCCATCCGTAGTCGGGAACGAATCGGCCACTTTGCAGTTGTTCGATAACAGCGCGGCCAGCCCGCAGGGGCTCTCGCTGACTGGCACCGGGCAGTAGGGTTTCGGCGGGCGGCGGGACCTAAAAAGTCCCGCCCGCACGGCTGCAGATTCAGACCCAGACTTTCTGCACCGGCACACCCTCTTTGCAGAGATCGCAATGTGCGGCATCGGCGTAGTAGCTGGCGTTGAGGCGGGCCAGGTAATAGAGCGGCAACTTCCCAAAATCGCGGGTGTGCGGTGTGGGCTGATAGATGACAACCGCTAAAGCTACCACGCGCGCGCCGCGGGATTCCAGCAACTCGCGCATCTCGCGCAGCTTCCGGCCCGAGCGCAGGATATCGTCCACGAGCACCACCTGTTCGCCAGACTGCTGTTCCAGGAACTGCCGGAAGTGCATGGGCTGGGCCGTATCTTCGCGTTCCGCCCAGTAAACCTGGCGGGCGCGCAGAGCCTCGCAAACGCCATAGGCCACGGGCAGGCCGGCATTGGCGGGCGCCACGATGGAAAGCTCGGGAATGATGGCGCGAATCTCGGCGTTCTCGCGCAACAGGCGGCTCAATCCTACGCTGAGCATGCGCGCGTGCTGGTAGTAGCGCATAGCCAGCGGAACCTGCAGATACTCGTTGGAGTGCAGGCCATTTGTATATTCAAAATGGCCATCGCGCAGCGCGCCTGTATCGCGCAGTACGCGGACGACCTCGTCTTGTGTAGGCAACAGGTGCATGTTTCGCTTCCTCAACCCCTCTCTTAGTTCGCGCCGTGTCCGCTGAGGACGCGGGGAATCGTGCGCAGGATAATCTTCCAATCGAGCGCCAGCGACCAGTTATCAATGTACTGCATATCCATGCGCATCCAGGTTTCGAAGTCCAGGTTGTCGCGGCCGGAAACCGCCCAAAGACAGGTGAGCCCGGGGCGCATGCGCAGGCGGCGGCGCTGCCAGGTTTGATACTGTTCGACTTCGTCGGGGATAGCGGGCCGGGGCCCCACCAGCGACATATCGCCTTTCAGCACGTTCCAAAGCTGCGGCCACTCGTCGACCGAGAACTTCCGCAGGTAGCGGCCCACGCGCGTGAGGCGCGGGTCTTCCGGGATCTTCATGGCGGTTTTGCGGGTGCTGAGATGCATGACTCCGGCCTTCATCTGCTCGGCTTCGGCGCACATGGACCGAAACTTATAGAACAGAAACCGGCGGCCGTTCAGCCCGCAGCGGACCTGCCTGAAAATGGCCGGGCCTGGAGAAGTGAGCCGGACCAGCAGGGCCACCGCAATCATAAAAGGCAGCAGCACGACCAGGCCGGCCGCGGCGAGCACCACGTCGGTGGCGCGCTTCACCAGCAGGCGGATCTCGTCGTGCGGGGCGGCGGAGAACGTGAGCAGCGGCGTGAAGCCGAGGCGTTCGAGGTAGACGTCGCTATTCACGTGCGGGAAGAAATCGACCGCCACGCGGGTGCGCACGCCTTCTTCATCGCAAAGCAGGAAGACGTCTTCCAGTTGCGCGAGGGTCTCGCTGCCCACCGAGAAGATGATTTCGTCGATGACGCCGTCGCGGAGGAGCTGGCGCAAGCGATCGATCGGGTACACCTTGTAAGTGGCCGCAAGCTGGATTTCTTCGGGCGCGTGGGCGGGGTCCGGCGCGAGAAAGCCGGTGAGCTTGATGCCGTAATTGGCGGAATGTTCGAGCGCCTCGGCCACTTTTCGGGCGCGCTCGCCGGTGCCTGCCACCATGACGTAATGCGGGCCGCCGAACTCGCGGCGGATGGCGCCGGCCAGGCGCCCCGAGAACAGACGGAAAAGGAACAGGAGCACCCAATCGTAGCCGATGAACAGGGCTAGAAACGGCCGGCTGAGATCGAGGCGCAGGACGAACTCAAACAGGACGAGGGCTACCGCGCCATAGGCGCACTGTTGGAACGAGTCGCGCAGGATGACGCGCGGATCGCCGGCATCCAGCCGTTCGTAGACGCCGAGCCAAAGGCCGGCCAGCAGCCAGGCGGTGGCGGCGAAGCCCAGCAAGAGGGCCTGGGTGGGAACGATGACATAGAAGACGCGTTCGAGATGCAGGAGGCTGCGGGTCTGGTAAGCGGCCGCGAAGGCCAGGACCGTGAGGAGGATGTCGGAGAGCCCGAAGAGAAAGCGGGCTTTGCGGCGCTGGCGACTAAACATCCGCATGACAGCATAGCACGGGGAGGGTTGGGTGGGCTGATTTGGATGGGGGGAGGGTGATGGCGACGGCGGGGCGTGAAACAAAAGGGACCGGGTGGGGGCTAACGGAGGATCTCTATCAGCAATATCCACGCACCGATTATCCCGGCAACGAAGGAGAAGAAGAATGCGGCCACGAGCAAGTGCAGGGCGGTGGAATTGCCAAGCAGGAGTGCGATGGAGCCGGCAAACAACGGTATGGAGGCCATGTTTGTCGTAACGATGCGCTGCATCAGCCACTTCCGCGGATGGTTGGCGCGAAAGCGCGCATATCGTACCTGGCTCATGAACTGGCCACACCAGGCGAGGACGGCGACGAAAATATCCTGGTATCCGAGTGCCGTAAGCGATTGCCGAGGAATCAGCATCACCGAGGACACAAAGAAAACCTGGAGGAACTGCAGCATCGATTCCGCCACTCTTCCCGGCAATCCGGGAATGGCGAAAATCTTGGTGAGGTTGATAGAGGCCGCCACGAACACCAGCCCGGTGAGGGTAGCGGCGGCTCCGGCCTGAACGGCGAAGAACGTTTGCCAATCTGCGGGGTTTGCATGGGATTCCAACAGGATCACACACGGCGGAAACAGGGTGGGGGTGTAACGGAATTGAACCGTGAACAAATTGCCGGAACCCTTCTGGCGCGCGCGGCGGCGGAGCCAGTCATCTTTTCCGGCAAGCCGATTGCGCCGGCGGCAGGCATCATCGCTCCCACGGTGGTTTGGTCTGGAGCAGGCGGCGCAGCCGCAGATTGTCCTGCGGCGGGTGGTCGAGCATAGCCTCGAATCGCTTGAATTCTTCCGTGGCGAGGGCGAAATAACGCCGGTCAAGCAACACGGCTGCCCGACCGATTGGTTTCTTTTGTTTGTGCGTAGAAGGCATATTGGATTGGCGTCCTTGTGTACACCGCGGCCGGCTCGTCTTCCGTCACCGGAATGCGGTGCGCGCGGCCGCGCCAACAAACAAAAAAGCCTCCAATCGCTTGGAGGCTTCTTGTTTTAAACCGGGCAACTTCCTACTCTCCCACACACTCGCGCGTGCAGTACAATCGGGGCTGAGGGGCTTAACTTCCGTGTTCGGGATGGGAACGGGTGGGTCCCCCTCGCTAGAATCACCCAGAAACTCGTGATTGAATATTTGACGGGCTGCGCTTCGGAACCGCTTCCTTACGGTCGCGGCTCGGTATCGAACCGTTGTTGCGGTCGATCAAGAACAATTTGCATGTACAGCAAATTTTATGGTCAAGCCGAACGAGCAATTAGTAACGGTCAGCTCAACGTATTACTACGCTTACACACCCGTCCTATCAAACTGGTAGTCTACCAGTGCTCTTATTACCTTTTACGGTTGGGAGATCTCATCTTGAGGAAGGTTTCACGCTTATATGCATTCAGCGTTTATCCTAACCGAACTTCGCTACCCAGCTATGCTCCTGGCGGAACAACTGGAACACAAGAGGTTCGTTCACCCCGGTCCTCTCGTACTAAGGGCAAGCCCCCTCAAATCTCCTACGCCCACCACAGATAGGGACCGAACTGTCTCGCGACGTTCTGAACCCAGCTCACGTACCGCTTTAATAGGCGAACAGCCTAACCCTTGGGAGCTTCTACACCCCCAGGATGCGATGAGCCGACATCGAGGTGCCAAACCGGAGCGTCGATGTGAACTCTTGACTCCGATCAGCCTGTTATCCCCGGCGTACCTTTTATCCGTTGAGCGATGGCCCTTCCATACAGAACCACCGGATCACTAAGGCCTGCTCGCATCTGCTCGACTGTAGGTCGCTTAACCTGGCTTATGCCTTTGCACTCGACGGCGGATTTCCAAACGGCCTGAGCCAAGCTTCGCGCGCCTCCACCTGAGCTTCTTCGCTACTTCAACAGCCTCTGCCCTGGAGACGGTCCGACCTGTATGTCAAACCATTTGCCCAGAGTCTGCCTTCTTTCGTGCTGAACGTCATAAACATATATGTAGTCGGCAATTAGTTGACGCAGTAGCCCAAATACGAACCAGTTCTTACGCGTCCGTTTCCTCAGATCGTCAATTTCACGGTCTGGAAACGCCGAGAAGTGGTCTAGCTTAATCGAGACGTTAACGAGCGCCATCCCAAGATCACCGCGGGAGGCACCGACAATATTTTTGTAGGTCTCTCGTAGCTCCTGCGCTCCTGTGGCCGTCGAGATTCGCTTGACGATACCATACGCGGATGCCGTCGTTAGCCAAAGCATGAAGTCGTCGGTATCTTTGGCTAGTTCCTGCTCGGTGATCACGGCGCGCTGCTCGCGTATGAGCTGGGAAAAATAAGCGCGCAATGCCTCGAGATTCGTTCGCGCCGCTGCTAGCACGACGTTCAGCACCCGCAGCCCAAGGCCGTTGCAAGTTAGCGCGATTCTCCCTTTGACCTCCGCTCGGAGCACCCCCGGAAAGCTCCTTAGCACTTGGCCTAGAATGTGGAGATTTTTGAACGCCAGATGAATCTTTATCAGATCCGTGAGCTCCGCGCTGTAAGTTATGTCCCTTGCCTCGTCGGTATAAGCGGTTTCGTCCGCGGCGCGCTCTTCGACTGCATCCTGGTGGGCTCTCCGGCGCTCCTCACGTTCATCGGCGGAGGCGCCCTGTAGGAGAAGGGGTTTCGGCGGTTCCAGATACAGTTTGTTAAGGAAATCGACGTCCTGGTCAAGGTTGCAGGGCTGGTGCTCGGCGTATATCTGCCCGGCATTGGCCACTATTTCGTTGATCGTGTCCTCGTCATGGGTGAAATAGATGAAGAAGACGAGGATTGCCGAATACGTCTCGTAGTAAACGTGATCGATCATCTCCTTGAGCTTAGCCCTCAGCGCTTGACCTTGCTGAGCGGTGTAGACGTTGTCGTTGAAATAGCGTGCGACAAAGAAGTGAAAGTAATAGGGATATTTAAATTTGTACCGGGCCTCCGAGTGATAAAAGATTTGCGCAGTTACAAGCTCGTCGAGGATAAGACGAGGATCAACATCCATGTCAAACTCGGTCATATAGCGGGCGCTGACCTCACGCACATCGTCGAGGGTGAGATATCGTTGACCATGGAGGAACATGAAATATGCTAGGCGCGCAATGTAGGTGTATTTTGTGGCTATCTCGGTCGGAAGCCCGCTAACTGCAGCGAGCCTGTCGGTAATCAGGGATTCGAAGAGTTCGCCATACGACCCTGTGGCCGCGGTTACGCTTCGTCCGGCCTCCATCGCCTGTAAAATACCCAGTATGAAAACTGGGTATGGCGGCAGGAGCTGCCGCCCGAGGAGGGTCGAAATCAGCTTCTCTCGTTCGGATATTTCTCTGTTAAAGTCTGAGGAGGGCTCGTCTCCCTCGTCGGATAGATGAACCCATTTTGAGACCAGTTCTCCTCTGAGCGACGGCGGCAGCGGCATGATCTCGAAGTGTTTATAATTGGCGAGCCGCTCCTCTGCCGCACCCCCATCAGTTATCTCCTCGATTTGGAAGAAATCATCGGCAAAGAGAATGGTTTTCGAGGCCCAGCGCTCTAGGAAATCGACGATTCTGCGCTCCGACTGGCGTCGAAGCCGCGCTCGATGGAAATTGTCCACTATGATCGAGCGCTGAGATCGGTCGAGCTGTTTGTATTGTACCAGCATTGACTGGGAGTACTGGCAGGTAAAGGCTTCGGAGATGGCCTTGATGAGGGCGTGCTCGTCACCTTTCAGCAGGTTACCCTGCAATAAGACGGGGACGAACTTATTCGTGTGAAGAGCCTTATACCACGACCGGGCAAGGGATGTCTTGCCGGCTTTATCTGCACCTATTACAAGGAGCCGGTCCTCCAAAAAAGGCTGCGCCGCCGTGTCTCTGCTCCGAACCCTTGCCGCTGTTTTCTCGGACAGCCGGGCCTCAATCTTGCGATAGCTGAGGTCAGGGTAGACATATACGTCGTTCAGACACAGTTGCCGTTTGCGGGAGTGTGTAAAGCCGACGCCAATGTCCGCTAACTCATCATGGAATTCCTCGCTGATGTCGAATGCCGTCTGAATGTGGACATGACTCTTCGCGAGCGTGGCCCACTCGCCCGTCCCGCGCTCCGAGTAGAGTCGTCCGTCCCAGACGTACTTCTGTAGACAAAATCGCCGCTCGTCGGTCTCGATAATGAGGAGTTGAAAGCCGTTGTCCTCAGTGCGGGGGTCCCACAGCGGGAGCGCCTCGATAAAGGTAGTTGCTCCGCCGCCCAACTCCCATTTTGTGTAGCTGGCGGCTACGTGTTCATGGCCGCTAAGAAGAAAGTCCGACGAGCTCTCGACGGCCCGCTTGAATTCCTGGGCGTTCCGGGGATCAAGCCAGTTGAACGGGTGGTGGAACAGCGAAACGCATAGGTCTGGGGTAGTATCCGGCCTTTTTATGACCGCCAACGGGAAATACAGTTTGCTAGGCTGCTCAGGGTTCTGGGTTAGCCACGCGGTATTGAAACAGTTGAAGTCGACTACGTAACCACCAAACGAGTGGCGCGTCCGCCTAAACAGGCGCTCGGTTGGCGCTGATACAATAGTGCCGTCCAGATGGCCAACAAAGGCGAAATATTCGTCCTGCACTGCTAGCCAATGCCGCGCTAAGTCGCCTGCGGGGTCTATCTTAGTGAGTCGCGGCTCGATAAGGTCGAATTCCCGAACGTCTGACGGCCGACGCAGGTCGCAATCGTGGTTTCCAGGCACCACGGCAACGCTGATCTCGATATTACCGCAGGATCTTGCAATCCGCGCGCGCAGGGCGTCAAGCCAGCCGCGCGCTAAATCGTACTGTTCCTTGGTGCCGCCGAATGCAATGTCGCCGCACAAGGCGAGAATAACGGCGTCAAACTTAAAACCGCAAGACAGCACTGCGGCTGAGATCAATTCCGCGCGATCCAGGATTGGATGCCGAGTGTCATCAATATGAATATCACTCAGCTGTACGATTACCAGGCGCATACTTTGTAATGCCTCGAATGTCGATGGGAACATGGAGCCCGCCCACTCGTCAAGTCGGCGGGTCTTCGCGCGGATGGCGTGGCGTGTACAAACAAAACAAAAAAGCCTCCAATTGCTCGGAGGCTTTTTGTTTAGACCGGGCAACTTCCTACTCTCCCACACACTCGCGCGTGCAGTACAATCGGGGCTGAGGGGCTTAACTTCCGTGTTCGGGATGGGAACGGGTGGGTCCCTCTCGCTAGAATCACCCAGAAGCTCGTGATTGAACATTTGACGGGCTGCGCTTCGAATCCTTACGTCGTGACTCGAATATTTGACGGGCCTGCGCTACGAAAGAACACTTTGCATGTACAGCAAATTTTATGGTCAAGCCGAACGAGCAATTAGTAACGGTCAGCTCAACGTATTACTACGCTTACACACCCGTCCTATCAAACTGGTAGTCTACCAGTGCTCTTATTACCTTTTACGGTTGGGAGATCTCATCTTGAGGAAGGTTTCACGCTTATATGCATTCAGCGTTTATCCTAACCGAACTTCGCTACCCAGCTATGCCCCTGGCGGGACAACTGGAACACAAGAGGTTCGTTCACCCCGGTCCTCTCGTACTAAGGGCAAGCCCCCTCAAATCTCCTACGCCCACCACAGATAGGGACCGAACTGTCTCGCGACGTTCTGAACCCAGCTCACGTACCGCTTTAATAGGCGAACAGCCTAACCCTTGGGAGCTTCTACACCCCCAGGATGCGATGAGCCGACATCGAGGTGCCAAACCGGAGCGTCGATGTGAACTCTTGACTCCGATCAGCCTGTTATCCCCGGCGTACCTTTTATCCGTTGAGCGATGGCCCTTCCATACAGAACCACCGGATCACTAAGGCCTGCTTTCGCATCTGCTCGACTTGTAGGTCTCGCAGTTAACCTGGCTTATGCCTTTGCACTCGACGGCGGATTTCCAAACCGCCTGAGCCAAGCTTCGCGCGCCTCCGTTACCGTTTAGGAGGCGACCGCCCCAGTCAAACTACCCGCCTTCCACTGTCCTTCACCCGGATAACGGGTGGAAGTTAGAACCACAGAACGATCAGGGTGGTATCTCACCGTTGGCTCCTCCGAGTCCGAGAACCCGGAATCAAAGCCTCCCACCTATGCTGCGCAGATCGCCCCATAGTTCCATGAAAGGGTATAGTAAAGGTGCACGGGGTCTTTCCGTCTAGTGGCGGGCACCCGGCGTCTTCACCGGGACCACAAGTTCGCCGGGCGGCAGGTTAAGACAGTTCTCAGATCGTTACGCCATTCGTGCAGGTCGGAACTTACCCGACAAGGAATTTCGCTACCTTAGGACCGTTATAGTTACGGCCGCCGTTCACCGGGGCTTCAGTTCGCAGCTTCGCCTTGCGGCTAACCGCTCCCTTTAACCTTCCGGCACCGGGCAGGCGTCAGCCCCTATACGTCGTTTTCGACTTTGCAGAGACCTGTGTTTTTGTTAAACAGTCGCCTGAGACTATTCACTGCGGCCCACGTCTTAGGTGGGCACTCCTTCTCCCGAAGTTACGGAGCTAATGTGCCTAGTTCCTGAACCTACCATCACCCGAGCGCCTTAGAATATTCTTCTCGTCCACCTGTGTCGGTTTGTGGTACGGATACCTAACTCTCCTTAGAGGCTTTTCCTGGCGAACGACCCGGCGGATTTGCCTGTCCGGATCTCCCTTCACTCAGCGTTGAAACCATTGCGCTGCTGAGCTTACGGTTCGCGTCCCCCCTTCGGTCTTTATCGAGCTTCGGTAGTGCAGGAATATTAACCTGCTGTCCATCCGCTACGCCTATCGGCCTCGCGTTAGGATCCGACTAACCCTGAGCGGATTAACCTTTCTCAGGAATCCTCAGACTTACGGCGACCAGGGTTCTCACCTGGTTTCTCGCTACTTATGCTGGCAGAGTCGCTTCCTAACGCTCCAGCCGTGCTTTCGCTCGACCTTCACAGCATTAAGAACGCTCTCCTACCATTCCCCCTTGCGGAGGAATCCATAACTTCGGTACTATGCTTGAGCCCCGTTATATTGTCGGCGCCGAGCGGCTCGACCAGTGAGCTGTTACGCTTTCTTTAAAGGATGGCTGCTTCTAAGCCAACCTCCTGGCTGTCTGAGCCTCTCGACTTCCTTTCCCACTAAGCATAGATTTTGGGACCTTAGTTGATGGTCTGGGCTGTTTCCCTTTCGACAATGAAGCTTAGCCCCCACTGTCTGACTCCCGCGCTACACATTCACGGCATTCGAAGTTTGGTTGGATTCGGTAACCTGGGAAGGCCCCTAGTCCAGTCAGTTCTCTACCACCGCGACGGACCACGCAAGGCTAGCCCTAAAGCTATTTCGGAGAGAACGAGCTATCACGGAATTTGATTAGCCTTTCACCCCTACCCTCAGCTCATCCAAGCTGTTTTCAACCAACACTGGTTCGGACCTCCATCGGCTGTTACACCGACTTCATCCTGGCCAAGGGTAGATCATCCCGCTTCGCGTCCATTCCCAGCGACTGCATCGCCCTGTTCAGACTCGCTTTCGCTGCGGCTCGCTTACGCTTAACCTCGCCACTGAGAATGACTAGCCAGCTCATTATGCAATAGGCACGATGTCAGGCATTCCGCTTGCGCGGCATAGCCCTCCAACTGCTTGTAGGCGTGTGGTTTCAGGTACTATTTCACTCCCCTCGCAGGGGTTCTTTTCACCTTTCCCTCACGGTACTGGTTCACTATCGGTCGCAAATTGGTATTTAGCCTTACCGGATGGTCCCGGTAGATTCCCGCAGGGTTCCACGTGTCCCGCGGTACTTAGGAGCCACTTGAAGGAGGATTGCATTTTCACCTACGGGGCTGTCACCCTCTATGGCCGGCCTTTCCAGACCGTTCGATTAACACATTTCCTATCCCTCTTTTAACCAGGCGAAAGTCCGAATCTTACGACTCTGGCTCCCGCCTGATTATTGTGGTCCTGCAACCCCAGGCTCTCCTTTCGGATCGCCTGGTTTAGGCTATTCCGATTTCGCTCGCCACTACTTTCGGAATCACGGTTGTTTTCTTTTCCTCCAGGTACTGAGATGGTTCACTTCCCTGGGTTCGCTTCGTTACCCTATGTATTCAGATAACGATAACGGGTGTTCACACCCGTTGAGTTTCCTCATTCGGAGATCTCCGGATCACAGCCTGTTAGCGGCTTCCCGAAGCTTATCGCAGCTGACCACGTCCTTCATCGCCCATTTGCGCCAAGGCATCCACACACACGCCCTTAGTAGCTTGACCATAAAATCTGCTCTAAACACAAAGTGTTCTTGAAGCGCATCGAACTACTACTACACTTCAACTTGTGTATTATAAAATGCCCGTCAAATATTCAATTGTCAAAGAACATAGTGCGCTCCCGCGCACCGGTGATGGGTCATGGGTTTTGGGTGATGGGTTAACACCACCTTCGACGGCCATTTGCCAACACCCGGCCAAAGCCTTTTTACCAGCTCTGGACGTTGGGTCTTAGGTCTGGTTTTAACCAGCACCCAACACCGAACACCCAAAACCGCCACCCGGAGGGCGGCTTGGTGGGCCTGGGTAGAATCGAACTACCGACCTCACCCTTATCAGGGGTGCGCTCTAGCCAACTGAGCTACAGGCCCAATGTGGGGAAACTGGTGGAGCTGGTCGGGATCGAACCGGCGACCTCCTGAATGCAAATCAGGCGCTCTCCCAGCTGAGCTACAGCCCCCGAACTGATGGTGGCTGGCGATTGGTGGCTGGTGCCTGGTGGAGAAGAAATCTTCCTTTCACCAACCACCAGCCACCAGCCACCGACCACGGATTTTTAATCGAGGCCGATTGGATGCACGGACAATCCAGACAAGCCGGACTGCCGCTCGGATTCATTCGCGTACTCCAAGCCAGAGATGCCGGGACGGGCTCTCCGAATTCCCCGAAGGGACGCCGGAGGTTATGGAGTGGAACGACTATCTGTTACTAACCGCTTCCTTACGGTCGCGGCTCGGTTAAGAATTCTCAGACTCCACCCACGTTCTCTTAGAAAGGAGGTGATCCAGCCGCAGGTTCTCCTACGGCTACCTTGTTACGACTTCACCCCAATCATGAGTCATACCTTGGGCCGCTGCCTCCCTTGCGGGTCAGCCTGCGGACTTCTAGTACAACCCACTTTCGTGATGTGACGGGCGGTGTGTACAAGGCCCGGGAACGTATTCACGGCAGCGTGCTGATCTGCCATTACTAGCGATTCCAGCTTCATGCAGGCGAGTTGCAGCCTGCAATCCGAACTGAGACCGGTTTTTTGCGATTGCCTCCACCTCGCGGCTTGGGAACGCTTTGTACCGGCCATTGTAGCACGTGTGTAGCCCTGGACATAAAGGCCATGAGGACTTGACGTCATCCCCACCTTCCTCCAGCTTATCGCTGGCGGTCTCCTGCGAGTGCTCCCTTACGGGGTGGCAACACAGGACAAGGGTTGCGCTCGTTGCGGGACTTAACCCAACATCTCACGACACGAGCTGACGACAGCCATGCAGCACCTCGACTCCACTCCCTTGCGGGATACCGATGTTTCCACCGGCGTTGGGAAGCCGTTCGAGCCCAGGTAAGGTTCTTCGCGTTGCGTCGAATTGAACCACATGCTCCACCGCTTGTGCGGGCCCCCGTCAATTCCTTTGAGTTTCAGCCTTGCGACTGTACTCCCCAGGCGGCATATTTAACGCGTTAGCTCCGGCACAGATCAACTGAATGACCTACACCAAATATGCATCGTTTAGGGCGTGGACTACCAGGGTATCTAATCCTGTTTGCTACCCACGCTTTCGTGTCTCAGCGTCAGTTACGGTCCAGAGAGCCGTCTACACCACCGGTGTTCCTCCTGATATCTACGCATTTCACCGCTACACCAGGAATTCCACTCTCCCATCCCGCACTCTAGTCCCCCAGTTTTCGGCGCACCCTCCCGGTTAAGCCGGGAGATTTCACACCAAACTTAGAGGACCGCCTACACACCCTTTACGCCCAGTAACTCCGAACAACGCTCGCTGCCTACGTATTACCGCGGCTGCTGGCACGTAGTTAGCCGCAGCTGCTTCTGCAGGTACCGTCATGTTTCTTCCCTGCCGAAAGAACTTTACACCCCGAAGGGCTTCATCGTTCACGCGGCGTCGCTGCATCAGGGTTGCCCCCATTGTGCAAGATTCCCCACTGCTGCCTCCCGTAGGAGTCTGGCCCGTGTTTCAGTGCCAGTGTGGCCGTGTGCCCTCTCAGGCCGGCTACCGATCTTCGCCTTGGTGGGCCGTTACCTCACCAACTAGCTAATCGGCCGCGGACTCCTCTCCCGGCGCATTGCTGCTTTCCTTTCTCAAGCTTATACGGTATTAGCGCTGGTTTCCCTGCGTTATTCCGTACCCGGAGGTAGATGATCCACGTGTTACTCACCCGTACGCCACTTTACTCACGAGGTTGCCCCCGCTTTCTCGTTCGACTTGCATGTGTTAAGCGCGCCGCCAGCGTTGATTCTGAGCCGGGATCAAACTCTCGTTTGAATTGTTAGTTTAATCGCCCCGACTTTTACTCAGAGACTGACGAATGTTTCTTGTGCATCCAACCAGATTGTCAAAGATCTTTGCCGCCAGCCGGACGCATCCTTGCGGAAACGCCCGCCAACGGCAGGCCTCGAAACTTGTTGGCCCCGCCCGCGCAAAATCGCGCACGCGAAAGCCGGAAATTGAAAACTTTTGAAAAAGAACCTACCAGGAAGGCCGTATTCCGCTCCGGCGGTGGCCCGCCTGGAGTTTTGTTACCATTCCTTACAAGAGGATCTGATCCTTTATACCACACCGGGCAGCGCACAAGCAATCCCGCGCGCCAACCGCAGCTAGACCCTCAAATTCGGCGACTCCCTAAGAATATCAGAACGATTACAGACACGCAAGCCCGAGGGGAAAGTTTTTTCCGTTCTGATTGGCCGAACGAAGCCATTCGCCTGTTTAGTCCCGTAGTTTCATCTAGTTGTGAATTATTAAAATTTGCTTGCCCGGACGGGTTCGGGCCCGCACAAGCCGTCAGCCCGTACAATAGAAGGATGCGAATCCGGCCCCTATGGCTGCGGTTGGTGGTGATAATGCTCGGGTTGTCAGCCGCCGCCGGCGCGCAGACCCTCCCCGAAATCCTGGCGCGGGTCTCCGAGGAGGCCGAAGTCTTCCGCCACGTCGCCCCCGAGGTGCTCGCCGAGGAAACGCTCACGCAGCGCGCTTTGAAGGCGCCCGCGAGATTCCATCCCCGCCTGGGCACGGCGGCCGCTAAACCCCTCGCGCCCAGCCAGCAGACGCGCGAGATCATCTCGGAGTACAGCTTCGGAACCCTCAAGGATGCTCCCGAACTTCACGAGTTTCGCCAGATTGTATCGGTGGATGGCAAAGCCATCACGGCCGCCGCGGCCGCCCGCCATTCGCTCGCCCTGGGCCTGGCTTCGGCCGACGACCATGCCCGCAAGCGTATGCTCGAAGACTTTCAGAAATACGGCCTGACCACCGCCGTCGTGGATTTCGGGCCGCTCCTATTGCTTTTTTCGAAGCGGCAAACCGGCAACTACCATTTCGAATTGACGGGAGAGGACCGCATCGGCGCCGACGCGGTGAAGGTCGTTTCCTACGAGCAGGTTACCGGACCGGGGCACATGCTGGTGTTCCAGGGCCGTCGCGCGCTGCATCAACCGATTCAGGGAAAGATCTACGCGCGGGTGCCGGATGGCCTGCCGCTGCGCATCACCATCGTCGAAAGCCGCCAGGACGGCAAGAGCACCTTCCGCGACGAAGCGGTGGTGGACTACACGCCCAACGCACAGGGATTTCTGGCGCCCGCCGCAGTCACCCATAAGGGCTTCGCAGGCGAGCAATTGCAAGTGGAAGATGAGTTCCGCTATACGGCCTTCCGGAAATTCGGCGCGGATGCCGCCATCAAATTCGACGTACAACAATAGGCGCACCCGGCTGGTATCATGAGGCATTCCGATGACCCGCCAACGCGCCTATCTGCTGATCACCGTCTTCGCGCTCCTGCTGGTGTTGTTTCCCTTTCTCTTCTGGTACTTCACCTGGTTCGGGCGCAAGCTGACCGACGACCAGATCGGCGAGTACCTGGGCGACCGGGCCAAGCCGCGGCACGCGCAGCATGCGTTGGTGCAACTTGGCGAGCGCATGGCCCGGCATGATCGCGGCGTGACGCGCTGGTATCCGCAGGTGGTCGGGCTGGCCGGCAGCCCATTGATCGAACTGCGCCAGACTGCGGCCTGGATTATGGGGCAGGATCACACTTACGCACCTTTTCATGAGGCACTGCTAAAGCTGATCGCCGATCCACAGCCCATGGTCCGCCGCAACGCGGCGTTGGCGCTTTCGAACTTCGGCGACGCGGCGGCGCGCCCCGAACTGCTGGCGATGCTGCGGCCATACACCATCCTTTCGCCGGCCGCCGGCGTGGTCCAGTACCGGCTCAAACTGGGCGAATACGTGAATCCGGGGACGCTCGTAGCGCACGTCGGCGCGGTCGAAGTGCGGTCGCCGCTACCGGGCGAAGTGCGCGACTTGACCCGGCGGAGTGGGAGCACGGTCGCTACCGGCGATCCGCTGGTGGATATTTCCGCGGACAAGGAGCATGTCTGGGAGGCGTTGCGTGCGCTATGGACTGTGGGCACGAGCGACGACCTGGAAGAGGTCCAGCGTTACGCGCGCGGCGCCTCCAGCATGCCCGAGAAAGTGCAGGAGCAGGCGCTGCTGACCGAGCGGGAGATTAAAGCGCGCGGCATGCATTGACGCGGTCCACGGGACGCGCGGGCAGCGGATCACCCAACCCTCCGCGCACATTCACCCACTTCGACGTGAAAACACCCGAATCGATTCGGCTGGCAAACAGGATTATCCACTGATTGTTGAATTTTCAACCATTGGCTTGTGGAAATCGAAATGCACAGGGGCGGGCAGCCCATCCTTCGAGGAGGCGCTTACACGATGCCCAACGAGACTCTTACCATAACAGATAACCGCACCGGAAAGACCTATACACTGCCCATATATAAAGACGCGATCCGAGCCATCGATCTACGCCAGATCAAGACCGGCGCCGAGGACTTCGGTCTGCTCAGCTACGATCCCGCGTTCCTGAACACGGCGTCCTGCCAGAGCTCGATCACCTACCTGGATGGAGACCGCGGAATCCTGCGTTACCGGGGCTACCCCATCGAACAGCTCGCCGAGAAATGCAGCTTCCTGGAGGTCGCCTACCTTCTGTTAAACGGCGAGTTGCCCAACGAGGAACAGTTGGACATGTGGATTACCGACGTGACCCGCCACTCCATGATCCACGAAAACCTGAAAAAGTTCATGGAAGGCTTCCACTACGACGGCCACCCCATGGGAATGCTGATGAGTACCGTGGCGGCGCTTTCTACTTTCTATCCGGAAGCACGCAATATCCACGATCCAGGAGTCCGCAAACTCCAGATCATCCGGCTGATCGGAAAGATGCCCACGCTGACGGCGTATTCGTACCGGCACAGCCTGGGCCTGCCTTACGTCTACCCGGACAACGATCTAAGCTACACCAAGAACTTCATGAACATGCTGTGGCGCCGGACGGAGCCCAAGTTCAGCGCCAATCCGGTGCTGGCGCGCGCGTTGGAAGTGCTGTTCATCCTGCATGCCGACCACGAGCAGAATTGCAGCGCAAGCACGATGCGCGCCGTCGGCAGTTCGTTCGCCGATCCGTATGCCACCACTGCCGCCGCCATCGCGGCGCTTTCCGGGCCGCTGCACGGCGGCGCAAACGAAGAAGTGCTCCGTATGCTCGACGAGATCGGCTCCAAAGATAAGGTGCCCGCGTACATCGAGCAGATCAAAGCCGGACACGGCAAGCTGATGGGTTTCGGACATCGCGTCTACAAGAATTACGATCCGCGCGCGCGCATCATCAAGCGGGTGGCCGAGGAAGTCTTCGAAGTCACGGGACGCAATCCCAAGCTGGATATCGCGCTGGAACTGGAGCGCATCGCGCTCGAAGACGATTTCTTCATCAAGCGGAGACTCTACCCGAACGTGGATTTCTACTCCGGAATCATCTATCAAGCCATGGGATTCACGCCTGACGTCTTTACGGTGTTATTCGCCATCCCACGCGCGGTGGGCTGGTTGGCGCAGTGGCAGGAGATGCTGCAGGACAGCGAGCAAAAGATCGCGCGGCCGCGGCAGCTCTATACGGGCGAAGCGGTGCGGCAGGTGGTGCGGATCGAGGAGCGGCATCCCCAGACCGCGGCATTAGCAGCAGCTACGGTAGCGTAGGCCGTCGGAATACCGGGGCACGTGGCTGCGCGCCCCGATTTACCTGCGCCTCGGCTTGGCGGATCCGCCCAGTACGCGGTTCAACCGACCATGCGCCGGAGCCGGCGATCATGATGGCCGCCGTCATCGCCAGCACCAGCAGGTGAAACTCGAAGCCTTCGCCTTTCTGCCGGCCGGCCCAGTTCATGAAGAAGCCGTTTACGGCATGCACTTTCGCGATGGCCACCACCATCACGCAGAAAATCCCAAACGCCGCCACGCGGCCCAGCAGGCCCAGAATCAGGCCGATCCCACCCAGGAATTCCGCGGCGATCGCCAGGAATGCGAACACCGCCGGGATGCCTCCGTGCTCGAAACCGCGCAGGGTTGCCGTGAAGCCCTGTCCGCCCCACCAGCCCAGCACCTTTTGCGCGCCGTGCGCGAAAAAGACGGCACCGAGCCCCAGGCGCAAAATCGCCGGCGCGATATCTGGATTCGTGCGGATCAATTTGCGGAGCATGGTATGTGATATCGTTTCCTTTCGATTATGCCAAATAATTCTCTTTCCCGCCGCGCGTTTTGCGCCTTAACCGCGGCTGCCCCTATTGCGTCCGCCTTCGCGCGGGGCAATGAACCTCCCGTCGGCCTGGAACTCTATTCCGTACGCGGAGCGTTGAAGCAGGACCTCATGGGCACGGTGCGCGCCGTCGCCAAGATGGGCTATCAGTGCGTAGAATTTTTCTCGCCCTATTACGCCTGGACTCCCGATTATGCCAAGCAAGTGAAGCAGATGATGGACGATGCCGGCATCCGCTGCTTCTCGACGCACAACGGTGCGGAATCGTTCACCCCCGATGGAATGGCGCACGCGATCGAATTGAACCACATCCTCGACAGCCACTTCATCGTTTGGGCCAGCGCTGGAAACGTGAAGACCCTGGACGGCTGGAAGGGCGTTGCCGAACGCCTCAACCAAGGCGCGGACAAGATGAAATCGGCCGGGCTGCGCGCGGGTTATCACAATCACCAGTTGGAGTTTACGCCCATCGAGGGCAAACGTCCCATCGAAGTGCTGGCTGCCAACACCGGCAAAGACGTCATGCTGCAACTGGATGTGGGTACCTGCATCGAAGCGGGCTCCGATCCGGTGGCATGGATCGAGGCCAATCCTGGACGGATTCGTTCCATGCACTGCAAAGATTGGTCGCCGGAGAAGCATTACAAGGTTCTGGTGGGAGAGGGCGTGGCGCCCTGGAAGAAGCTGTTCGCGGCGGCCGAGAAGTCGGGCGGACTGGAATTCTACCTGGTGGAGCAGGAAGGCAGCGATTATCCGGAGATGGAAACCGCGCAGCTCTGCCTCACGAATTTCCATAAGCTGCACGGCTAGGGCGGCATTTTCGTCCGAAGTTGCTCATCCCCATCTGAATCTGCGCGAGCACGGCATTCGCAGCCGGTATCATGGCCCTGAATGCGAATGGTTGGCTTCGTTTGCGCGTTTTCGTTAGCGACCGTCGCGTTGCGCGCAGGCTGGAACCCGGGCCTGGCGGCGCAATATCTCGACAAGAGGCAGCAGGAGTGGGCAGGATGGCCGCCGGCGAAGGCAGTGACCGGGGGAACGTGCTTGTCCTGCCATACGGGCGCCACCTATCTGCTGGCGCGGCCGGCGCTGCGCAAGGTCCTGGGCGAAAGCCGCCCGACTCCTTATGAGAAGGCGCTGATCGACGGATTGCGTGCGCGGACCGGCGTGTTGGACGCCAGGGAAATCAAGAGCGGTTTTGCGCACGAACCCGTGGCATCCGAAGCTCTCGGGGTGGAATCGGTCTACGCGGCATTATTCTTAGCGTCGGCCGCGGACGACACCTCGAGGGCGTTTGACCGTATGTGGACGCTGCAACTCAGGGAAGGGCCGGGCCGCGGCGCCTGGCACTGGCTGAGCCTCGATCTCAACCCGTACGAGATGCCGGATTCCCAGTTTTACGGGGCGGCGATGGCCGCGCTGGCCGTCGGAAGCGCCCCGGCTGGATATCGGCAAGAACCGAAGGTGCGAAACAACGTCGCGGCGCTGAATGCGTATCTGGCCCGCGAGCGCGATGCGCAGCCCCTGCACAACCGCATCGTGCTGCTGTGGGCGGCTACCAGGCTGCCGGATGCCATGCCGGAAGCGGCGCGGCGATCGACTATTGAGGAGATCTGGCAAGCGCAGCAGCCCGACGGCGGATGGTCCCTCGACTCGCTCGGACCATGGCACCCGCGGGAAGGCGCGCCGGTATCGAAAGGGAGCAACGGCTATGCCACGGGTCTGGTGGCCGCGGTGCTGGAGGCGCTGCCGGAGACCCACGCAGTTGACGCAGCCGCTGCCCGGCTGGCGCGCGCCGAGGCATGGCTGGAATCCCATCAGGATCGCATCGCGGGATATTGGAACGCCGAATCGATGAACAAGCAATATCCGTCCGGGTCGATGCAGGCGTCGTTCATGCGGGACGCGGCCACCGCCTTCGCCGCACTGGCGCTGAGCGAGGCTTCCGGGCGCACCGCGAAGTGAATGCGGTATTCGGTGGAAACCGGCAGTCCCTTCCAACCGTCCAAGACGCCAAAAGGGTCTTCATGGGGAATGGAACGATTCATCTCTACGTATTCGATGGCTATTGCGATTGGGAGCCGTCCTATGCGATTTCACAATTGAACCACGGGCTGCGGCTTTCGACCGTGGCGGTGGCACTAGAGCCGGCGCTAACGGCCGGCGGCCTGCGAATTGTGCCGGACATCACGTTAGATGCGTTATTCCCCGCCGACAGCGCCCTGCTGATTCTGCCGGACGGCGCGGCTTGGCGAACGGGCGGAAATCGCGAAGCCATCCGAAAAGCCAAAGAATTCCTGGATGCCGGTGTCCCCGTGGGCGTGCTGGGCCAGGCGGCCGCGGGAATGGCAAGGATGGGATTGGAGCGCAACGCCAATCTGATTGCCGCGAACGGAGCCGGGCCGGAGGAGTTCGCGCATAGGATTGCCGGCGTGTTAGGTCCGGCGCTCGCGATCGAACCGCATCGGCCGGGTCCCCTGACGCCGGAGAATGCGCTACGCCCGATGGTCTGGAGCGATCCAGCCGGTATTGCGGACTCGCCCGCATGCCGCCGGACGATCATCTCGATCCACCTGGGAGCATCCGTTCACGTGGGATGCCGCCGCGGGGGGAAATATCATTGCGGGCTGAACGTACACGGCGATATCGACATCATTCCGCCGGGAACACCCAGCCGTTGGGAACTGCGTGAAAACGACACGTCGTTCGTGATCCACGTAGCTAACCGGTTGATGAACGTGGTAGCGAGTGAATCGGGGCTGGACCCGGCCAGAGTGGAAATTCTGAATCGCTTTCAAATGCGCGATCCGCAGATTGAGCATCTTGGATGGGCCCTGAAAGCGGAAATGGACGGAGGCTATCGCAGCGGCCGGCTGTACCTGGATAGCCTGGGAACGGCGATAGCCGCCTGCGTTCTCGACCGCCACAGCTCGGTTTCGCGAGCCCGGCACCTGCTCTCCCAGGGAATGTCCGGACATCGCCTGCGACAGGTGCTTTCGTACATCGAATATAATCTCGGCCGCGAGCTTTCACTCAAAGAGATTGCCGGGGTGGCGGGCGTCAGCGTCTCGCACTGCAATACCGCGTTTCGAAAAGCGGTGGGCATGCCGGTTCATCAGTATGTGATCGAGCGGCGTGTGGAACAGGCCAAGACGCTGCTCGCGGAAGGGCATCTGTCCATCAGCCAGATCGCCGTCGAAACCGGATTCTCGCATCAAAGCCATCTCGCGTATCATGTTCGCCGTCTGCTCGGAGTTTCTCCGCTGAACCTGCGCCGGCGGACTGCTTCTAAATTCACCACTGCCGGTTAGAGCGCGGCCCGACGAGGCCGCGCTCGAATCCTGCCGTCCAAATCTGCTCTCCCTAGCCGAATCTGATCGACCCAGGTGTGCCTCGAACCGCACACTAGGGTAAACGCGAGCCGATTCTCGGCTAAAAGGGAGTTAAAAAACATGAATAGAAGATGGGGTTTTTTCTGCGTGCTGGCCGTTAGTCTGGCCATGCTCTGCGCGCAAGCTTACGGGCAATCGTTGATTTCGGGCGATGTCGCCGGAACGGTGACGGATGCGAGCGGCGCCATCGTGCCAAACGCCGTCGTGACGCTGAAGAGCCTGGACACCGGCGCTACGCAAACCGCCTCCACCAATGCTTCAGGGGCCTATCGCTTCACCTTATTGAAGCCAGGGCGTTTCGTAGTGAGCGTAGCGCTGAGCGGCTTCCGCACGGCCGAACGCAGCGTGGACGTCGCGGTCGGTCAACTCGTCACCGCCAATCTCACGCTCGAAGTGGGCGCCGCCACACAGACGGTCGAAGTAACTGCCTTGCCGCCCGTAGTGAGCACCGAACCGAGCATCAATACTACCTTCACCAGCACGGAAGTGGCGCAATTACCCAGCGCGGGCGGCGACATCACCAACATCGCCGATACGGCGCCGGGCGTGGTGCTGAATAACACCATGGGCTACGGCAACTTCACCATGAATGGGCTGCCTGCGACTTCAAACCTCTACACGGTGAACGGCGAGAACGACATGGACCCGTATTTCAATATCAATAATTCGGGCGCCACGAACTTGAGCCTGGGCCAGAACGAAGTGCAGGAAGCCACCGTTATCGCCAATCCGTACTCGGGTCAGTATGGCCAGCTTGCCGGCGCGCAGGTCACGCTGGTGACCAAGTCCGGCACAAACCAGTTTCACGGCAATGCCGACTACTACTGGAACGGGCGGCTGATGAACTCGAACGACTGGCTCAATAACTCGAGCATCTATGGGTACACGCCCCGGCCGTTCTCGAATGCCAACCAGTGGGCCGCCTCCATCGGCGGACCCATTCGCAAGAACAGTACTTTCTTTTTCGTGGATACCGAAGGCCTGCGATTCGTGCTGCCCAACGTGGATTCCGTAACGATTCCCACGCCGGCTTTCGCCACCGCGGTGGAAAACAATATCGCGGCCGTGCAGCCGGCGGAAGCCTCCACATATACCAAGATGCTGAACCTGTGGCTGAATGCGACGGGTGCGGGCAACGCGGTGCCGATCGCCAACACGGCCGATTGCAGCGCTCTGACACTACCTGGCTTCAACCCGGCCACGCAGGCGTGCGCCGCGAAGTTCGAGGCGACCCCGACGGCGCTGGCTTCGGAGTACATCGTGGCTTTCCGTATCGACCAGCGCATCGGAGCCAATGACAACGCTTACTTCCGTTATAAGTTGGACCACGGCGTGCAACCTACTACTCTCGATCCCATCAGTTCCAACTTCGATGCCATCTCGAACCAGCCTGCTTATGATATGCAACTGAACGAGACACATATTTTCGGCCCCCGCTCGACCAACCAGTTCATGGCCACTTTCAGCCACTACGTCGCGCAATTCCAGCAGAACCACGACGAGGCCGTGGGCACCTTCCCCTACCAGGTAGTGGACTCCGGGGACGTGCCGTTCACCGGCTACAACCCATTAGGATCCTTCCCGCAAGGGCGCAACATCTCACAATACCAGTTCATCGACGATTTCACGCTGATTCGCGGCGCACACACCATGAAGTTCGGCGTGAACTTCCGGCGCTACGACGTCAGCGACCATAACTTCGCGTTCAATTCGCCCGCTGTTTATTTCGGCTACACGGGCGCCGGCTTACAGCAATTCGTGGACGGAGTCGCTTTCCAATACCGCGAGAACCTGAACCTGGCGAGCGATGTTCCGGTGGCGCTATGGGGCATCGGGATGTACGCGCAAGACGAGTGGGCCATCCGCCCGAACCTGAAGCTGACGCTGGCGCTCCGCGGGGAGCACAACTCCAACCCGGTGTGCCAATTCAACTGCTTCGCCAACTTCAATGCGCCGTTTCAGGATCTGGCCAGCGTGACCAACGCGGATCCCGGCAATGTCCCCTACAGCAGCGACATTGTTTACGGACAGCATGCCGCGTTTCCGGGCGTGGACCGGATCAACTGGTCGCCGCGTATTGGTTTCTCGTGGTCGCCCAGCCGCGATAGCAAGACCGTGGTGAACGGCGGCATCGGTATTTTCTACGACAACCCGGCAGCCGGCCTGGTCGATAACCTGCTTTCCAATCCGCCTGTCTCGGTAGCCATTCGCGTGCGGCCCACCAACGGCGTATTGCCCTTCGACCCCGGCCCCAATGGCGGCGCCTCGATTTGGGCGAATTCCGCGAACGCCTTTAATATCTCTCAGAGCTACAACCAGATTTCCACGGCGTTAAGCGCCCTGGGATCGATATTTGAGGCGCCCAGCGTCACGGCCATCGATGGCACCATCCATTCTCCGCAATGGCAGGAGTGGAGCCTGCAGGTGCAGCGGCAGCTCACCGGATCGACGGCGCTGATCGTAGCCTATGCGGGCAACCATGGAATCCACATTCCTTATACCAACCAGTGGCTCAACGAATGGGATGGGTATGGGCTCTACACGGCTGTGCCCGCAATCCCGCAATCGCCCGCGGTTCCAAACTACGGGACTGTGACTCAGATACAAAGCGGCGCGGTTTCAAGCTACAACGGGTTGACAGTGACTTTCAAGAAGCAGTTTGCGCAAGGATTTTCGGCAGGCGCCAACTACACCTGGTCCCACAACCTGGATGAAGCTTCGAACGGAGGCCTATTCACTTATGGCGATTCGATCTTGGGACAGATCAACCCGACCAACCTGCGTTTGAACAACTACGGCAACTCGGACTACGACATCCGCAACCTGTTCAACGCTTATTGGGTGGCCAATCCGACCTTTCACTTCGACAGCCCGTTCATGAGAAGCGTATTCAACGGATGGGAGTGGTCCGGCAAATGGTTCTGGCGTTCCGGACTTCCCTTCTCAGTAACGGACAACAACACGGCGCTGATCAATTATGCCGGCGTTTTTCTGGCTGAGCCGATCGGCGGACAGGTGGGGCAGCCGGGGGCGTGCAATGAAGCCGCCACCACCACGCCTTGCCTGAATGCGAACGCCTTTGTAAACGGCGCATCCTCAACATTCGCCGGCTATACGGCGCTTTCGTCGCAGACCCGCAATCAGTATCGCGGTCCGCATTACTTCGACATCGACATGAACCTGTACAAGACCTTCCATTTCGGAGAACAGCGGAAGCTGGCGGTGGGAGCCCAGGCGTTCAACGTCTTCAACCACCCCAATTTCGCCAATCCCGATAGCGGGATGGGCGACGCCACCTTCGGACAGATCCTGGGTATGGCGCCCTCTCCGACGAGTCCTTACGGCAGCTTTTTGGGATTCGACTCTTCGGTACGGGTGGTGCAACTGTCGGCCAAACTGACTTTCTAACCAAAGGCGGCCGGACGCACGGCGGGTACTCGCGACCCGCCGGCGCACGGCCGCATTTTTATGCCAGGTCGAACTTTTCCTGATGCAGGAGCGGGTCGCTCTTCACCAGCACGGTGCGGCCGAGTATCTCTTCGATCTCCTGAAGGTAGGAATTCTGATTGGACTTGAGTACCTTGGCCACTTCCGGATTGACGCGCAGCATCACGCTGTTGCCCTCCACCGCGCGCGCGATCTTCTGCGCTTCCACCAGGATTTCACCGATCACGGTCTGCACGCTCTTCACATAGCCGGAGCCCTCGCAATAAGTGCAGGGAATACACAAGGTACGCTCCAGGCTTTGTTTGACGCGCTTGCGGGTGATGGCTACCAGGCCAAAATCGTTGAACTGCAGAATCTTGTACGGGGCGCGGTCGGCGCGCATGGCTTCTTCGAGAACCTGCATCACTTTCTGACGGTTCTTGCGTTCGTCCATATCGATGAAATCGACCACGATGATACCGCCCAAATCGCGCAGCCGGATCTGGCGCACGATTTCCTTGATGGCGTCGGTATTGGTCTTGACAATCGTATCTTCAAGACGATTGGACTTACCCACGTACTTACCCGTATTGACGTCGATGGCCACCAGCGCTTCAGTCTGATTGATGACGATGTGGCCACCGGTCTTCAGCCAGACCTTTGGACGCAGGGCCTTTTCAAGTTCCGCGGTGATGCCGTACTCGTCGAAGATGGGCGTGGTGCGGGTATATAGTTTGACCCGGCCCACCAGCGCGGGCTGGAAGCGCTGTACGAAGCTCAACACGTTTTCGTAGACTTCTTCGTTATCCACCCAAATGCTCTTAAAGGAAGCCGTAAGCTGATCGCGCAGGATACGTTCGACGACATCCAGGTCATGGTGCACCAGCAGGGGCGCGGGCTTCTTCTCGGCTTTCTGGCGGAGATCCAGCCAGAGGTTGTAGAGGAAGAGCATGTCGGCGCGGAGTTCTTCTTCGGTGCGTCCATCGCCCGCAGTGCGGACGATATAGCCGCCGGGGATGCCGGTGCGATTCGCCTGCAAGACACGCTTCAGGCGGTGGCGCTCTTCGTCGGAGGGAATCTTGCGGGAGACGCCGATATGGTCGACGGTCGGCATGTAGACCAGGAAGCGGCCCGGAAGGGCGATATGCGAGGTAATGCGGGCGCCTTTTTGGCCCAGGGGCTCCTTAGCGATCTGGACAATGATCTCCTGACCCTCGCGCAGCAGGTCGCTGATGGACGGCGTGCCGGACTTCTCGGCGCGAACGGGCTCGGGCCGGGCCGCCTGACGCACTTCGGGACGGGTCTCGGCGCGGGCTTCTTGCGGACGCGGCTCGCGCGTGCCTTCATTGCGTGGCTGAGGTTCCGCGCCATCGGGGCGCCCGCGCCGCCGCATGCGGCGGGAAAGGCGGTGGGGGTAGCGGCCGCCTTGCTCGCGGAGCGTTGCGGTAAGGCTCGTAGGGATGCGGGCCGGCTCTGGGCCTAGCTGATCTTCTTCGCCGGCGGGTTCGGCTTCGAACGGCTCCGCTTCGCCCGGTTCGGCGGATGCCGGAGTTTCAGTCAGGTCTTCGGTCTCCTCAGTGTCAGCCAGTTCGCCAGTCGCCTCCGGCTCGCCGAACTCAGGGACCTCCGTGGTTTCGGGGGAAGCTTCCCACTCAACGGGGGGCTCGGCGGTCTCCGGCTCCGGGGCAGCGGCTTCCGGTTCCGGGCTCGTTGTGGGAGGGATCTCAACGGCTTGGACGGGCGTGGCTGCGGCCTCCGGCTCCGGCTCCATTAGGGCCGGCTCTTCGACCGACTCGGACTCCGGGACGACGACAGGGGCGGCTGTCTCGAGGCTCGCCTCGGCTGGGGCCTCAATGGGGGCCTCAACACTTGCCTCATGCACGTTTGCGCCAGGCTCCCCGCGATACTTGGCGAGGGACTCACCAGGGAGCACCATGATATCTTCAGCCGCGGCTTCGGGTGCTTCCGGCTCAGCCTCCACGGCTTCCTCTGAGGAAGGTGGCGGCGCGGGGGCCGGGCTGTGGTGCCCTGGAGAAAAATACTTGGACTCGGGCAAACCGCGGCCCTTGGGCCGCCGGCGCCGGGAGCGGCGGCCACCGCGGCGGTCGTGATCGCGATCCCGATCGTCGGTGCGCCGGGCAAACTGCTCGGGAGCTACCAGTGGGGTTTGCGCGGGTGGGATCGCGCTGGCGGCGGCGGGAGCGGGGGCGGCGGGCGCTTCGGCAGACGCCTCGGGCGCGGAGAACGGGACCGCGGCGGTCTCTCTTGCCGAGGAAACCGCGGGCGGCGCGGTGCCCACTGGAGCCGGTCCTTTTTCCATCTTCAGGACCTTCTCTTCGACGCTGGTTACGATCTTGTCGTATTCGTCGTTGTCCTCGAAGAAATCCGACACGTAGAGAAAGGCGTCGCGATCCAGGCCGATATCCACAAAGGCGGACTGCATCCCCGGCAGGACGCGCGTCACGCGGCCTTTATGGATGCTCCCGGCCAGCGAGTATTCTTTTTCGCGCTGATAATAAACTTCGACTACCTGATCTTCTTCGAGGACCGCGACCCGGGTTTCATGACGATTCGCGGAAACAATTAACTCTTTTGACATGCATTCTCCTCCGCTGGGAACCGGTGCGGACCGGCTGCGGGAGAAAGCGGCTACCCTGCGTGGTCTCAAGCGGCGCCCCGCGAACCGGGCATCGAGCGCCTAGGAACATGTAAGAAGCTCACGCTGGCCGGGGCGCAACCAGGACGTACGCAGGCCGAAAGACCTATGCCGCCCACAAGCCGAAGCCTGTACCACCGGCCGGGAACCACTCCTCATCGCCGAAGCTCGGCGCCGGAGGGTGCGCATCCGGCGCGTTTGCCCTCCGGGAGTCTCAAACGGCTCCCAACAAATCTTAATCTTTTTGCAACTCTGTGCAACCAACGGGCCGCCGGCGCACGGGCCGGCTGCCCGCATTTAATTCACAAACCTTCTGAGCCGGACATTATTGACCAGCCCCAACATCAGGAAATTCGACAACACACTTGACCCGCCGGCGCTCATCAGGGGCAGCGGAATTCCGGTGACAGGCATCCGGCCCACTACCATCCCGACGTTGACCAGCACGTGAAACAAAAGTAACGCGGCCACCCCCATGCAGATATACATGCCGGCCTTATCCGAGGCCGTTTGAGCATTCTGCACAATCTGCATGATTAATACAAAATACAACGCCAACACCACGATCACGCCGACAAAGCCATGCTCCTCGGCAAAGGCCGAGAAGATGAAATCGGTATGCGGAACGGGCAGGAAACGAAGCTGCGTCTGGGAACCCTTCGTCACTCCCTTGCCCCACATACCGCCGGCGCCCACTGCAATCTTGGATTGGATCAACTGGTACCCCGTGCCCCGCGGATCGCGGTCGGGATCCAAAAAGCTGACCAATCGCGCCTTCTGGTAATCCTTTAAAACCGTCCAGCCCACCGGCAGCACTAACAGCACCACCACGCCGATGGCGATCAAATATTTGCGGCGCATGCCGGCTAAGAACATCCCCACAATCAAAACCGGTACGTAGGTTAATGCCGTTCCCAGGTCCGGCTGTTTCATCACCAGGGCCATGGGTACGGCGACCAGCCCCGCGATCTTAGCCATATCGCGGCCTTCCAGATCTTCGGTTTTCAACTCCGTCAGGAAGCGGGCTACCAACAATATTATCACCAGTTTCACAAATTCCGACACCTGTAAATGAAAGCCCCCCGCGATGGGAATCCAGCGCCGTGAGCCGAAGACCTGCTTACCGATTAGCAAGACTCCCAACAGGGCCGCTACGGATAACCCGTATAGCGGGAACACGTGATTCATCAGTGTGTGATAATCGACGGCTACCGCCAGCCACATCAGCAAAAGACCGGCGGATATGTAGACCACCTGCTTCCACCAGGCGTCCTGCCAGACGGTGCCACGGGTAGCGCTGTAAATCTGCAGAACGCCGACCGCACAGATGACCAGCGAGATGATCAGCAAGGTCCAGTCGAGATCGCGCGGGCGGAGGTAGCGGGTCATCGCCTTGGACCGGAGTCGAAATAGGCAGCTTCGACGATTTTCGCTTCGGGCGCCGGCGGTTCGGTCCGCACGACGGGCAATCCGAATCGGAGAAACTCGCTGGTGCGGGTCTCCGCACCTCCGCGTCTGCGCGCCTCCGCGTCAGCCGCCAGCCTCGCCTTCTTATCGAAATACGCTTTCAGAACGTCGCGCACGATCGGGGCGGCGAGCGGCCCTTCCGCGCCGTGCTCGAAAAGCGCGACAACCACGATTTCGGGCGCCTCGCGCGGCGCGAAGCCTACGAACCAGGCGTTGTTCTTGAATTCCTTTCCCGTTTTGCCCTTCAGGAATTCGTCCGAAGCCAACTGGGCCGTACCGGTCTTGCCGCAGACGTTGAGGCCCGGAAGTTGCGCGCGGCCACCTGTGCCGCCTTCGTTCACCACACCCCAGGTACCGTAAATCACCTTGGACACATTATCCGGCGAAATCGGCCAACTGTGCTGCTGATATTTGCCGCCTTTCACCAGGTGCGGCTGGTGCCAAAGTCCGCCATTGATCAGCCAGCAGTAGGCGCGCGCCAGTTGCATGGGGGTCACCGTCACCGCACCCTGGCCGATTGCCACCGAGATGGTTTCGCCGGCGTACCACTTTTCGCGGAAATTGCGGACCTTCCAAGCCGAAGACGGCACCACGCCGGCGGCTTCGTGAGGCAGGTCGATGCCGGTTTTTTGCCCGAGTCCGGCCTGGTTGGCAAAGAACGCAATTTTATCGATGCCCACCCGGTCGCCCACGTTATAGAAGTAGACGTCGCAGGACTGCACAATGCCTTTGTGCAGGGCGACCGCCCCATGTCCCGTCTTGATGTGGCACTTGTGATAATGCCCGTAAAACATCGCCCCACCACCGCAATGCACGGTGTACTGATCGTCGATCGCCCCCGATTCCAGGCCTGCGATGGCCACGATTGGCTTGAAGGTGGATCCCGGCGCATCCTGCGCTTGAATGGCGCGATTGAGCAGGGGATGGTCCGGATTATCGGCGATTTCGCGCCAGTCGGACGACCTGATCCGCACCGCGAATTTGTTTGGATCGAACGTCGGCCGGCTGACCATCGCCAGCACTTCGCCAGTGCGCGGATCCATGGCGACTACCGCGCCGTTCTTGCCTTCCATGGCGAGTTCGGCGACGGCCTGCAGGTCCAGATCCAGCGTAAGCTGCAGGTCCTTCCCGGGAATGGCCACTTTGTTGGCCAGTTCCGCGCGAGTCTTGCCGCGATTGTCCACCACCACCTGACGCTCGCCGTCTACGCCCATCAGGGTGTCGTTGTACTGGCGTTCGATGCCGAACTTGCCGATCACGTCGCCCTGACTGTATTTGGCGAAGTCGGGTGAATCCAATTCCTGTTCGCTGACTTCACCCGTATAGCCAATCACGTGCGCGGCGAAGCCGTTCTGCGGGTATAGGCGACGTTGCGCGTGGATCAGTTCCATCTCCGGAAAAAAGTCGCGGTGCGATTCGACAAAGGCCAGCTCGGCGGGCGTAAGCTCCTCTTTGATGGTGATCGGATCGTATTTCGGCCGCGATGTATAGCGCTGTACTCGTGCCCGCAGGTCGTCGTAATCGAGGTTCAATCCGTCGGCGATGGGGCCCAGGTGTTCGGTCTTCAGATTCTCGCGCGCCAGGATGAGCCGGTAGGACGAATGATTGTCAACGATCACCCGGCCGTCGCGGTCCAGGATCTTGCCCCGCGCCGCGGGAATGGGCAATTGCCGGATGCGGTTGCGCTGGGCCTGCTCGTTGTACAGTTGCGGGTTTTGAACCTGCAGGTTCCAGAAGCCGCTGATCAGGAAAAAGAAGATGGCCACCGCGGCATACTGTACTACCGCGACTTTTCCCGCGGCGAATTTGACATCCTCACTGCGGGCTCGTTTGCCGGAGAGCTTGGGCTGGGATTCGAGTTCCGGACCGATCACTGACGAATGCAAGGGGCTTGAGGGCTTTCTCTGTTTAGTTTATCAGGATGGACGCCTTTAGCGCCGGTTCATTCGCCATCGCCCGAACTGAAGTAGGCGGCTTCGATTGGCGGCGGGTCCATTCGGGCACCCGCCGGATGAGGAGCTTGCGGTAACTGAAAACGCATGAACTTCCCGATTTTGGATGCCCCGTCGCCCACACGCCCGTTGGTCCTTTCAGCGGCAAGTCTCGCCTTCTTGTCGAAATATGCTTTCATCACGTCGCGCGCGATGGGAGCCGCGAACTGGCCGTGTCCGCCGTGGTCATAAAGCGCCACCACCACGATTTCGGGCGCCTGGCGGGGGGCAAAGCCGACGAACCACGCGTTGTCTTCGTATTGTTTGCCCGTCTTGCCCTTCAGAAACTCGTTGGAGGCGAGTTGCGCCGTGCCGGTCTTGCCACACACATCTAAGCCCGGCAGTTGTGCGCGGACACCCGTGCCGCCTGGCTCGTTCACCACTCCCCACGTCCCATAAATCACTTTGGACACATTGTCCGGCGAGAGCGGCCAACTGTGTTCCCCATATTTGCCGCCTTTGACCAGGTGCGGTTGGTGCCAGGTGCCCCCGTTGACCAGCCAGCAATAGGCACGCGCCAACTGCAGGGGCGTCACCGTGAGCGCGCCTTGGCCGATCGCCACCGAGATGGTTTCACCGGCGTACCATTTCTCGCGGAAGTTGCGGATTTTCCAGGCTGGAGAGGGCACCACGCCCTCCGCTTCGTGGGGCAGGTCGATCCCGGTCTTCTCTCCCAGTCCGGCCTGGTTGGCGTAAAAAGCAATTTTGTCGATACCGGTGCGGTCGCCCACCGTATAGAAATACACGTCGCACGACTGTTGGATGCCTTTATGCAGCGAAACGGCGCCGTGCCCCGGCTTCCACCAACACTTGTGGTAATGCCCGTAAAACGATGCACCGCCAGAACAATGCACGGTGAACTGGTCGTCGATAGCGCCCGATTCCAGACCTGCGATCGCCACAAACGGCTTGAACGTGGACCCCGGCGCATCCTGCGCCTGGATGGCACGATTGAGCAGGGGATGGTCGGGATTATCCGCAATTTCCCGCCAGTCGGACGACTTGATGCGCACCGCGAATTTATTGGGATCGAACGTCGGCCGGCTGACCATTGCCAGCACTTCGCCGGTGCGTGGATCCATGGCGACCACGGCGCCGTTCTTGCCTTCCATAGCTAGTTCGGCAACAGCCTGCAGATCCAGATCCAGGGTCAGTTGCAGATCCTTCCCCGGAATGGCCTCTTTATTGGCCAACTCCTCGCGCGTCTTGCCGCGATTGTCCACCACTACCTGACGCTCGCCGTCTACTCCCATCAGGGTGTCGTTGTACTGGCGCTCGATGCCGAACTTGCCAATTACCGCGCCCTGGTTGTATTTCGCGAAGTCCGGCGAATCCAATTCTTCCTCGCTGATTTCACCGGTATACCCGATCACGTGCGCGGCGAATCCGTTCTGCGGATATAGGCGGCGTTGCGCGTGGATCAGTTCCATCTCCGGAAAGAAGTCGCGGTGCGACTCGACGAAGGCCAACTCGGCGGGCGTGAGTTCCTCTTTTATGGTGATGGGGTCGTATTTGGGGCGCGCCGTATAGCGCCGGACGCGCGCCGCGAGGTCGTCGTAATCCAGATTCAAACCGTCGGCGATGGAGCGCAGGTGTTCGGTCTTCAGATTTTCGCGGGTCAGGATCAGGCTGTAGGAGGAATGGTTGTCGACGATCACGCGGCCGTCGCGGTCCAGGATTTTGCCGCGGGGCGCCGGAATGGGCAGTTGCCGGATGCGGTTGCGCTCCGCCTGCTCGTTGTACATTTGCGGGTTTTGAACCTGCAGGTTCCAGAAGCCGGTGATCAGGAACAGGAAGATGGCCACGCCGGCGTACTGGAAAACGGCGATTTTCCCGCCCGCGAATTTGACGTCTTCGCGGCGCGCCGGTTTACCCTGCAGTTTGGGCTGATGTTCGCGTTCCGGACCGATCGCTGGCGGGTTCACGGGGTTGCGGGCCTTCTGTTATCAGTTTATCAGGAGGCGGCGCCGTCCTGCGCGCGACGGCATTCGACGATCGTCACGTGCCCAGTTTTTGCAATCCAATTATTGCAGTTTTCCGTGGGCGGCAGGACTTATCATGATGATAGTAAGCCGAAAGCAGCACGACTTATGTTACCCACTAACGCAACGCGATTACGGCAGTATTCCAGTTAAATACATTTTGTATACCCCGCGTTTACATTTTCGTTGTATTATCTAGTAATCTGCACATTAATAGGAGAATCCGATGACCGAGTCGCAAATCGTTCAGACATTGGAAGAGACCTGCCACGCGATGACAGTAAGAAGGCATAGCGGCTTCCTTAGTCTCCTCCTTGGGCTCTGTTTGGTGGCGATCGGGGCGCATGCCCAGAATTGCTCGAACTTACCCACCACATTCACAGGAAACGAGTTTCCGCAAGGGGACTTCTTCACCAATTTCAATAACGCCTGTTATACGCTGGACCTGGGCGCGGGCAATGGCGCGCAGGAGTATGGCGACTTGAATGCGCGATATCACCTGATGTACTTCCAGGTCGACCCGCGCTATCAGTTGATCCTGGTGGGCACCTTCCCGAACGCCCGATACTATTCGGTGACTCTTTACGATGAACATTCGGCGTTGTCTCAGACCATTTTGGATACGAGCATCACGCCGTTGACTTCCCAGTATGTGAATCCTTTCCTGCCCGGCGTACCCTTCGCCGATGGCCAGCAGTTTGCCATACCCATCGGTTTCGGAGGCACGCCAGGCACGCTCGAGACGGGCTGTATGATGAACGGATACAGCGTCAACGTGAATGGTCTGGATGGCACCCAGAGGCACGCCGGAATGGATTGGAATAGCGATGCCGGATTTTTTCAGCTCTTTCCGAAGTTCGATTACCACATCGTAGATACCGCGCTGCACACCAATCCAAACCCGGCTGGTGTAGTAATGATACGGGAGTACCTGGACGACACAATCTCAAGCTACGCCACCAACCCGCACATCATCGTGCGGGATGTCGCGTCAGGTTGTGCCTATCCGGCGGCTTATGCCCTGAACACTCTGCAAATCGTGACGGACGACGGAAAAATCGGCCATCCGTGGATGGATCGGGATCAGGTCAAGGATCACGATGCTTACCAGAACGATTACACACCCAAGTTATGCAATGCGCCGGTGGCCGCGCCGAACCAGCTTGCGTGGACGCGCATCGGGGAGTATGTGCCATGGACGAACCCGAATGCCTCTTACATAGCCGCGGGCGTGCCGGACGGGCTGGCTGCCTCGCTGGCGGCGGCGGGACAGGTCTTGCGCATCCGGGTGCGCGTGCCAGCTACCCCGCCCACACCCTGCACCAATGGCTGCACGCGCACCGGGAACGAGCAAATGCGCTATATGAGCCTGTCGTTTCACGACAAAGGCGGATTAGTGCTGGCCAGCCTTGCGGATACCGCCTTCACGCAAGATGCCAATGGCTACGCAACCCTGATCGTGGGCACCGGCGCCGCCATCCCGGCATGGGTTACTCCTGCAAATGGCTATACCTTCCTGGACTTGACGGCGTTTGCAACTTATCAGAATCTCAGCCTGATCAGCATGCGGCACATGATCCCCACGGCCGGGTTTAACTGCGCGGGTCAATTTGTACCTTATCGCACCACCGCGGATACCCCCGCCGGGAGCCTGATGGCCGACTATATGCCGGTAATCGACTACCCTGTCGCGGCCAACCTGCCGGCAGTTACAACGCCGCTGGTCGGGCCCAGCGCCTGTGACGTTTTCCCTGCCGGACAGCCCGGTATCCGCCCGGCTTGCGGCGTTTTCCCCGAGCCCGCCCCAGCCATCTCGAAGGTGGTTACGGAATGCCACGCGCTCGACTGCAGCCGGTTCGTCGCGCAGCCGAATCCTCCGATCACAATTATCGGGACCGGTTTTGGAAGCTTCCCGAACGGGCTGCCTTTTGCCGGTATCTCGAATTACATGAGTATTACCGATACTACACAGAACTGGACCGCTGGTTATACGGGAACCTCTTGCGGCGTTTCCATCAGCTCATGGGACGATGGAGAAATTCAGCTTGTGGGAAACCTCAGCCAGAAGCCGGCCTGCCCGCTCGCGCCTGGGGATAACGTGGTGATAACCGTGTGGAATCCACAGTCGATGGCGCAGGCGCAGGCCACGGTGACGGTGGTCGCCCCGTAGATGGCGGCGCGTATCAGGCGGGTTCCCGCAACCTGTCCAGAAAGTGAAATAGCGTAACGCCGACGATCGCGTTCAGCAGCCCGAGCAGCAGCGTGATTTGGACGTCGAAGGTAATCTGGCGGCCCAGCAGGCCGCGCGCCAGCACCCAGTACAGGAACTGGTGAAAGAAGTAAAAGAAGTACGTCAGCAGGAACCGGATTACCGAGTGTTCCACGTCGATGCGCATGCCTACCGAGGCCGCAAAGTATCCCACCAGGGTCTTCACGATGCCGTACATTCCCAGCGGCTGTTTGATCGACAGAGAATCCTGGGCCAGGCCAATCGCGGCGCCGATAAACATCCCGCCCAACTGGCTGCGGCGCATCAGGGCGAAATAAATGGTGACCAACAACGGCAGTTCCAGAAATCCCAGCACATCCCAGAAACGCGGCACATAGACTTGAAAGAGGATGGCTGCCAGCGGCACGAACAACATCACGCGCGCCCGAAAACGCGAGACTTGTTCGCGCTGGTGCCCGGCCAGATAACGATCGCCGTATTCGGTCATTGGTTGTGGGGCGGCGGCGCGTCGGCGGGTGGATGCGCCGACGGGGAGGCTCCCGTCTTGGCGGTGCCGTCCGGTTTTGGCACGCTTGGCGGGCTGGCCGGCTTGGCGGGCAACTCGGCGCCTGGCGCATTCGCCGCGCCACTTCCCTGCCCCGGGTTGGGCGTTCCGAGCTTGATGTTAAAGTCCGGCGGCTTTGTTCCCGGGGGCCCCTCGCCGTATTTGTGGTTCTCGGCGGTCCCGATCTGCTGATATTTTTGCAGCAGTTTGTCCGCGTCGGTACCGGCGGGACTGACCGGCTGAGCGGGCTGCTGCCCAGCGGAACCGGGAGGCGGCGTCCCCATGTACATCGGCGCATTGGCCGGCGGCGCCTCGGGAATGGACTGATGTACGCCTTCCAGCACAATCAGCACGGCCTCCAGTCCGCGTTCGATACCGCTCGGTTCAACCAGCACTTCCTGGTAAGGCGAACTGGGGCGGACCACACGCACCACACCCACCGGAAAGCCTTTCGGAAAGATCCGGTCGTCACCCGAGGTGTAAAACATCTCGCCGACCTCAACCTTCTCCTCGCTCGGCACGTAGTCCACTTTGCAGGTGGATTGACCCTGCCCCTTGAGCGTACCCACGACGCGATTCTTCTGCGAGACCACGCCCGCGGCAAACTCCGGATCGGTCACCAACATAACTTCCGAAGCCGTCGGATAGGCGGCGATCACTTTGCCGACGATTCCGTCCGGGGTGACCACGGGCATGCCCCGTTCGACACCCGCGCCGGAGCCGCGGTCCACGAATACCACCCGCGAATTGGCCCCCGCGCCGGCCGCGATCACGCGCGCGGCGATGGTCCTAGATTGCGTGTGCTGCTGGAAGGCGACCAGGGCCTTGGCGCGATCCGCTGTCGAAATCTCGCCTTTCAGAAACTGATTCTCCATTTTCAGGCGGCCGACTTCGGTCTGCAGGCGCCGGTTATCCTCGCGCGCGTCGTGCATGAGGATATAGTTGCGAAAAAAGCCGGAAGTCCCGCCGCGGACCGTCTCCAGCACCTTGGCTAGCGGGGTGATGGCGGTGACGGACCAGACCCGCACCATGCGCACGTCCTGATCGTTGCGTACTTGCACCGCGATGAGGACGAGTTGCGCGAAAATCACCAGCAGGAGGACGGTGATGTTGCGGTAGCGATTGAGCAGCGTTTCCATTGCTAAAGCGATCGGCCGGGGCCGCGAATCGCCGGGCCGATAGCTTCCTCTAATCGATCGATATCTTTCTCAGCAGCCTGAAATCGCTGAGCATTCTGCCTGTTCCCAGCACGACGGATGCCAGCGGGTCGTCGGCGATGGATACCGGCAGACCGGTCTCCTCCCGAATGCGCTTGTCGAGGTTCTTCAGCAAACCGCCGCCACCGGTCAGCACGATGCCGCGGTCGCTAATGTCGGCGCTCAACTCGGGCGGCGTGCGCTCGAGCGCCACGCGAATGGCGTTGACGATGGTGGCGACGCATTCGCCCAAGGCCTCGCGGATTTCGCTGTCGTCGATGGTCAGCGTCTTAGGCACGCCCTCGATCAGGTTTCGCCCCTTGATTTCCATGGTGAGCGGCTTATCCAGCGGGTAGGCGGATCCGATTTCCATCTTGATGGCCTCCGCCGTGCGTTCGCCGATTAGCAGGTTGTACTTGCGTTTGAGGTACTGCATGACGGCGTCGTCCATCTCGTTGCCGGCCACGCGCACCGATCGGGAATAGACGATTCCAGAGAGCGAGATGACGGCGACGTCGGTGGTGCCGCCGCCGATATCCACCACCATGTTGCCGGAGGGTTCCGTGATGGGAAGACCCGCGCCGATGGCCGCCACCATGGCCTGTTCGACCAAATGCACTTCGCTGGCCTTGGCCCGATAAGCGGAGTCCATGACGGCGCGTTTTTCGACCTGCGTGATCTCGCTGGGCACCCCGATGACGATGCGCGGATGCACCAGCACTTTGCGCCCGTGCGCCTTCTGAATGAAATAATTCAGCATGCGCTCGGTGACCTTAAAGTCGGCGATGACGCCGTCTTTCATCGGCTTGATGGCCACGATGTTGCCGGGAGTGCGGCCCAACATCTCTTTGGCTTCCTTGCCCACGGCCTCCACTTCGCCCGTGTTTTTGTTGAGCGCGACGATGGAGGGCTCGTTGACCACAATGCCCTTGCCTTTGGCGAACACCAGCGTGTTCGCAGTGCCCAGGTCGATGGCCAGATCCGATGAGAATAAACTGAAAAGAGAGCGTAAGTTCATTAAGAATGTTCGGTATTAGGTAGAAGGACGTCGGCTCACGTCATGTGGACGAGCCACTTAAATGCTAGCATATTTTGTGCCCTCTAAACGCTCATGGACGCGCCGCGCAGTCCTCGCGGAAGCCATTGCGCTGGCAGGTTGCGGCTTGCGCAAGAGCCGCGGATTTCCCGGATTTGCCTTTGTCGCCAACGCCGGAGCACGCAGCGTGGCGGCCGTGGATCTGAACACGTTCGTGCTGGCCAAGCAAATCGGCGTGGACGGAGCACCGGCCGCCTTATTGCCGAATCCGGCGCGCCCGGGGGTGTACGTGCTTCTGCCCGAGAGCGGCATCGTATGCGAGATCGATGCGGCGAAACTGGCCGTGGCCCGGAAGACGCGCCTGACAGGCCCGGCGGTCGCCATGCGCATGTCGGCGGACGGCAAATCGCTCTGGGTGTTACAGCCTCGCGCCCTGGTGCGGCTGGAAGGAAGCCGGTTGCGGACCGTCGCATCCGTCGCGCTACCGGCGATGGCAGGAGATTTCGACCTGAGCAGCGATGGACGGGCGGCGGTGTCCTTTGCCCGGGAGCGCCGGTTGGCGCTGGTGCGGTTGGGCTCGGGCGCCATCGAGCACTTGATCGACGTGGGATGCGAGCCGTCCCTGGTGCGATTTCAGGGCGACGCCAGGCAGGTGCTGGCGGGTAGCCGCGCCGACCGCAGCCTGACGATTTTCGATACGGCCAGCGGGCAGACAGCGGTGCGGCTGCCGCTGCCCGTAGAGCCCACGAATTGCTGCTTCAATGCCGACGGCGGCCAGATGTTTCTCACCGGTCCGGGCATGGACGCGGTGGTGATCGTCTTTCCGTACCAGACCGAAGTAGGCGAGACGATTTTGGCCGGGCGGATGCCGGAGGGCATGGCGGTCTCCGCGACACCGCAGTATCTGTTCGTGGCGAATCCCCAAACGGGCAGCGTGACAGTGCTCGATATCGACACCCGCAAGCTGGTGGCGGCAATTACGGTAGGCCAGGAGCCGCGGCACATTGTGATTACGCCTGACAATCGCTATGCGCTGGTGCTGAACTGGCGGTCCGGCAACATGGCGGTGATCCGCCTTGCATCGTTTACCGAGCGCCGGCACCGGACGGATCCAGTGCCTCTCTTCACCATGGTTCCGGTAGGCGCGCAGCCGGTGGCCGCGGCGGTCGTCGCGGTAGCGTGAGCATTTTCCGTTTTGTAAGGGAGTCATAAATAATCCGTCGGTAAGTCCGGCACACTTCCCTGATACCTTCCTTAGACCCGTCTTATAGGTTCCTAATCCCCTTCCAGATAGCATGTAGTCATGATCGTCATGAAATTCGGCGGCTCCTCGTTAGAGTCCGCTAACGCTATCCTGCGCGCAGGATCTCTCGTGCAGGAACAATTGCATCGAAAACCCGTGGTGGTGGTCTCAGCCATGGGCAAGACTACCGACCGGCTGCTGGACGCCGCCCATTACGCCGCGCGCGGCAACTCCTACTCCGCGGGACAACAGATCGAAGCGCTGCGCCGCACGCACTTCCACGAAACCCGCGAAATCCTGGGCCAGCGCGCGGAGCCCTTTCTGCGCGACAGCATCGCGCCCCTGTTCCGCGATTTGCAAGTCCTGCTGGTGGAATTGAGCGAAGGACGCCCGTTCACGCCGGAGATCCAGGACCAGGCACTCAGCTTCGGCGAGCGCCTTTCCAGCCTGATCGTGGCCGAAGCCTTCCGCCACATGGGCTTACCTGCCGCGCAGGTGGACGCGCGCAAAGTGATTGTCACCAACGGCGAATTCACGCGCGCCGCGCCCTGGTATTGGGATACCTATGCACGCTTGCGCCGCACCGTGGGTCTGCTGGCGCGCGACCGGGTGGTGGTGATGGGCGGATTCATGGGAGCCACTCGCGAGGGCGTCACCACCACTCTCGGGCGGGGCGGATCGGACTTGACGGCTGCGCTGGTTGGCGCGGGAATTTCGGCGGACGAGATCCAGATATGGACCGACGTGGATGGCATGCTGAGCTGCGATCCGCGGACGCTATCCGGCGGCTACCGGATCCGGGAAATCTCGTACCAGGAGGCGCAGGAAATGGCCCGCTTCGGCGCCAAAGTGTTGCATCCGGCTTCGCTAGCGCCCGCATTGCGGCAGAGGATCCCGATCGTCATCCGCAATTCGCGCCGTTCGGAAGTGGAAGGCACGCGCGTGGTATCGAACGTCCAGACCGCGCCGGGAATCGTGAAATGCCTGACCTCGAAGGCGGGGATGGCTGTGGTGCATTTGCGAGCCGCGAACCCTGGGACGTTATCGAGCATCACCGACGGTTTGGCCGACCTATTCGCTCAGGAACACATTCCGGTGGATTTGATTCAGGCCCGGGAGCAAGGCATCTCCTTCGCCGTGGAGAACTGGCGAGGCCTTTCCGCGGTTCTGCGCAAGGTCGACGAAAGTGTCGATATCACGGTGGAAGAGGATCGTGCCGCGATCTGGCTGGTCGGCGACGGCATTGGCGCTTCCGCGCTGGCGCGCGCTTCGATCGCGCTGCGAAATATCGAGGTCCGGCTAACCTCGCAGGGATCGTCGTCGCTAAGCCTGGGCTTCGCCATTCGCGAGGCGGATCTACAGCCCGCCATGGAGGCGCTCCACCGCGAGTTTTTCGCCGCGCCGGATGGGGATGTGTTCGCGGTGCCCGAATTGGCCCCGTCGCGCGCCGGCCAGTTAACGCCCGCAACCGACCGCATCCGCCTTTCAAATCGTGGACCGGCGTGGCGAGCTAAGATCGGGTCTGGAGACCCTCTGCAGGCGTAGACGCCTGCCCCACCCAATGTCCAAACTGCAGAGCGGGATGTTAATCCCGGCGCCCTACGTCTGCGCAGGAGGCGTCGAACTCTCATCCTGCTGATCTTCATCATCGGATGGTGGCTCGGTCAGGTGGTAATAGTATGTGATGGCGCCCGCCGCCAGCGCCAGCGCGAGAATAATGGAGATCCATTTCAGCGTGCGCGAGTTCCACGCCCGCTGGCCGGAGACCGCGGCGCTGGTGGCTTTTACGGCCGCAAACGAGAGCCCCACGCCCAGCAAAAGCTTCCAATACCACGCCATCAGGTCGAGATGGTATTGACCCCCGACCTGGCTCCACAGCGTGTACGTGGCAATGACGGCGATGAGGAATTCGATCGCGTAGAAGAGGCGGAGCACCTTACTAGGGTATCCTGAAACAGATGCCCGCGCCGCTACTCTCCGTGATGGGCGCCGGCAAGTCGTTCGGCGCAGCCCCCCTGTTTTCCAACATTTCCATCCACATCTCAGAAGGGGAGCGGCTGGGATTGATCGGGCCGAACGGATCCGGAAAGTCGACTCTGCTGAAAATCATGGCCGGTATCCTGGAGCCGGATACGGGCACCCGTACGGTGCGCAAGCTGACGCGCATTGCCTTCGTGCCGCAGGAACCGGAATTCGCGGCGGGGCTTACCACCGGCAAGGTGCTGGAAGAGGCTCTTCCGGGGCACGGCATGGACGAAACCGAGCGCGCGGCGGCGATCAGCGTGACGCTGGGAAAGGCGGGTTTCGCCGATGGAAGTGCCGCGGTGGAATCCCTATCCGGCGGATGGAAGCGCCGGCTTTCGATCGCGCGCGCGTTGATCGGAAATCCCGATGTGCTGCTGCTCGACGAACCTACCAATCATCTGGATCTGGAAGGCATCCTGTGGCTGGAACGGCTGCTCGCAGGCGCGCCGTTCGCCGCCGTGGTGGTGAGCCACGACCGTTATTTCCTGGAAAATGCGGCCACTGAAGTCGCGGAGATCAACCGCGCCTATCCGGACGGCATGTTCCGCGCCGAGGGCGCTTATGCGGATTTCCTGGAAAAACGCGAAGCCTTCCTGGAAGCCCAATCCGAGCAGCAGGCGGCACTGGCCAACCGTGTGCGCCGCGAGGTGGAGTGGCTGCGGCGCGGTCCGAAGGCGCGCACCGGAAAATCGAAGGCGCGTATCGACGCGGCGCACGAGTTGATCGATGAATTGGCGGAAGTCTCGTCGCGCAACGCCAAGGCCGCCACACGCATCGACTTTACGGCTTCCGGGCGCAAGACCCGCAAGTTGATCCGCGCCGAGTCCATCTCAAAGTCTCTGGGCGGCCGCCAGTTGTTTACAGACCTGAGCTTCTCGCTCTCGCCGGGCATGCGGCTGGGTCTCGCGGGACCGAATGGCAGCGGCAAGACCACGCTGTTGCGAGTTCTGAAGGACGAGTTGGAACCGGATGCGGGAACCATCGAGCGCGCCGACGGGCTGCGCGTGGTGTATTTCGATCAGGGGCGCGAACAGCTCGATCCGGGCGCGCCGCTGCGGGAGGGCCTCGGAGCGCACGGCGATAGCGTGATCTATCGCGACCGGACCATCCACATCGCGGGATGGGCGAAGCGCTTCCTTTTCCGCGCGGATCAACTGGACACCCCCGTGGGCCGGTTCTCGGGCGGCGAGCGCGCGCGCATCGTCATTGCCCGCCTGATGCTGCAGGAGGCGGACCTGCTCCTGCTGGATGAGCCAACCAACGACCTGGACATCCCCACGCTCGAAGTTTTGGAGGAGAGCCTGACCGATTTTCCGGGCGCCCTGGTGCTGGTGACGCACGATCGCTACATGCTGGACCGCGTATCGACCGTGGTGCTGGGACTGAATGGCGATGGCGGCGCGGAAGTGTTCGCGGATTATTCGCAATGGGAGCAGGCGCGCGTGGTGAAACCGGTACGCGCGGAGAAGGAGCCGGCGGCGCCGCGGCCGGCGGCCTCCGCGCCCAAGAAGAAGCTGGCGTATTTGGAATCCCGCGAATGGGATCGGATGGAACAGCGGATCATGGAGGCAGAGCAAGCCCTGGAGGCTGCGCGTGGGGCCATGCAGGCGCCCGAGGTGGTTTCAGACGGCGTGGCCTTGCAGCAGCGATACGCGGAGATGCAGGCCGCCGAGGCCGAGGTGGAGAAGCTTTATGCGCGTTGGGCGGAACTTGAAGATAAGCTGCAATAGCGGGGCCTGTAAGCTATCGCTTGTGGGGCGGGCAATCATGCCCGCAGCCGCCTTTCAGGCGGCCAGACCGGCTGGAAAGCCGGCTGCGGCCAAGATTGGCCGCCCTCCAATTGAGTTTTCATCGGCTGCGTGCCGCCGGCTCGCGGCACTAATGATACTTTCCACAGTGATGGCGGTGTTCGGCCAGGCGCAGCCATACGATATGGTGCTGGCGCACGGACGCGTCATCGATCCAGCCTCCGGCCTCGACGCCGTGCGCAACGTGGGTATTCGCGGCGGCAAAATCGCCGCGGTCTCGGAGTCTCCCCTGGAGGGTGTCACCGTGCTGGATGTTTCGGGTTTGGTGGTGGCGCCCGGATTCATCGATCTGCATTCGCATGGGCAGACTCCCGAGAACTACCGCTTCAAAGCGCGGGACGGCGTGACGACCGCGCTCGAGATGGAAGTGGGCGTCTCGCCGGTTCCGGAATGGTATCGGGCGCGCGAAGGCCGCTCGCCGATCAATTTCGGCGCAACGTCCGGACATCTTCCGGCCCGCATGGCGGTGACCCACGATACCGGCACGCTGGTGCCGCGGGACACCGCGAAACGCGCATCCACTCCCGAAGAACGCCGCCAGACTTTCGACCTGGTGCGCCGCGGCCTGGACGACGGCGGGCTGGGCATCGGCATGGGCATCGCTTACCTGCCGCTGGCCACCCGCGCGGAAATCCTGGAGCTATTCGGACTGGCGGCCGAGCGCAAGACAGCGGTCTACGTTCACATGCGCAACGGAGGGCCCGTGGAGCCGGGCGTGATCGATGCGCTGCAGGAAGTCATCGCCGACGCGGCGGTCACCGGCGCGTCCCTGCACGTGGTCCACATTACCAGCATGGGCTTGCGGGAAACGTCTCTCTGCCTGCAGATGATCCGGGGCGCGCGCGCCCGCGGGCTGGATGTGACCACCGAGATGTATCCCTACACGGCGGGGATGACGGATATCGGCTCGGCCATATTTGACGAAGGCTGGCAGGCGAAACAGGGCGGGATCGGCTTCGGCGATTTGCAGTGGGCGCTGACGGGCGAGCGGTTGACGGCCGATTCGTTCGCCCGCTTTCGCCGGCAGGGCGGCATGGTAGCGGTGCATTCGATTCCGGAAGAGGTGGTGCGGATGGCGATCGCCGATCCGCTCACCATGATTGCGAGCGACGGTATCCTCGAAAACGGCAAAGGCCATCCGCGCGCGGCCGGGACCTATGCGCGCGTGTTGGGCCGCTACGTGCGCGAGGAACATGCGCTCACCCTGATGGACGCGCTGCGTAAGATGACGGCGATGCCGGCGGATCGGCTGGGCATCCAAAGCAAGGGGCGTATTGCGGTGGGCGCCGACGCCGACATCACGGTCTTCGATGCGGCGCGCGTCGTCGATCGGGCCACCTTCGAGAATCCGGCGCAGTATTCGGAAGGCATTCCGTACGTGCTGGTGAACGGGACGCTGGTGGTTAAGAACGGCGAACTGGTAGACGGCGTGCTACCAGGCCGCGCCGTCCGCCGCTAAGCCCGGCACTGGAGGGCGGCCAATCCTGGCCGCAGCCGGCTGGCTGCGAGCTTACGCTCGCCACAAGATCGGGTCTGGAGACCCTCTGCAGGCGTAGACGCCTGCCCCACTATCACACCAGCACAGTGAACGCCGTCTCCGTCCGCGTCACGGGACGGTACAGCGTGTCGCGCTCCACCGGATCGCGGCCGGCCTTGCGGATCAACTGCAGCAATTCGCCGCGGCGCAGCCCCTGCGTGGTCGTGGCTCCGGCGTCGTGGTAAATCTTTTCCTCCACCACGGTGCCGTCCAGATCGTCCGCGCCGAACCGCAGCGCGATTTGCGCGATGCGCGGCGTCATCATGATCCAGTAGGCCTTGATGTGCGGAATGTTGTCGAGCATCAGCCTCGCCACAGCAATATTCTTGATATCCGCGAATCCGGTGGTCTTCGGGATGTGCTGCAGCGGCGTGTTGTCGGGATGGAAAGCGAGGGGAATAAACGTGACGAATCCGCCGGTTTCATCCTGCAGCGCGCGCAGCTTCACCAGGTGGTCCGCGCGGTCTTCGGCATTCTCGATGTGGCCGTAGAGCATGGTGCAGTTCGAGTGTAGGCCCAGCGAATGCGCAATCCGCGCGGTTTCAATCCACTGCTCGCCGGTGATCTTGTGGTCGCAGATGATGCGCCGCACGCGGTCGCAGAAAATCTCCGCGCCGCCGCCCGGCAGCGAATCCATGCCCGCGTCGCGCAGGCGCTCCAGGACTTCGCGCACGGAAATCTTGCCGCGCTGGGCCAGGTAAGCCACTTCCACCATCGTGAAAGCTTTCAGGTGGACCTGCGGAAAGCGGATCTTCAGCCCGCGCAGCATTTCGCAGTACCAGTCGAGCGTCAACTCCGGATGCAACCCGCCCACGATGTGGAACTCGGTGACCGCCTCGCTCCAGCCTTCGCCCGCGCGAAACCACACCTCTTCGAGCGACATCGTGTAGGCCTTGGGGTCCTTGGCGCGCTTGCCGAACGCGCACAAACGGCAACTGGCTACGCACACATCGGTCGGGTTAATGTGGCGATTCACATTGAAATAGGTCGTTGAACCATGCAGGCGCTCGCGCACCAGGTTCGCCATGTAACCGACCGAGAGAATATCGGAAGTCTGGTAAAGCGTAACGCCGTCGTCGTAGGAGAGACGCTCGCGCGCTTCCACTTTTTTGAGAATCGGCCTCAGGCGGGGGTCGTCAATTACGATTTCCATAGAACATCGGCTGCCCAGAATACAAAGAATAACATGCTGACATAGCCGTTCATGGTGAAGAAGGCCGCATCCACCCGCGAAAGGTCGGTGGCTTTCACCAGGCTATGCTCGTAGACCAGCAGCGCGGTGACGGCCGCGATTCCCGCCAGGCTCAGTGCGCCCAAGCCGAGGCTATAGACCAGGGCCAGCAGGCAGGCGATCATCAGCACGTGGAAGAGGCGCGCCACGCGCAGGGCGCCCGCAATCCCCAGGCGGCGCGGCAGGCTGAAGAGTCCCTCCACCGAATCGAATTCGTAATCCTGGCAAGCGTAGATGATGTCGAATCCGCCGGTCCAGAAGGTGACCGCCGCGGTCAGCCACAGGATGCGGGGATCGAGCGCGCCGGCGATGGCGATCCAGGCCGCCGCGGGCGCCACGCCCAGGGCGAATCCCAGCACCAGGTGCGAAAACGAGGTGAAGCGCTTGGTAAATGAGTAAAAAAATACAATTCCCAAAGCCACGGGCGCCAGCCGGAAGCAGAGCGGATTCAGTTCCCCCGCCGCGAACACCAGGACCAGCGCGGAGATGGCTACGAAGCCCCAGGTAAAGCCACGCGACAGCACGCCGGCCGGCAGGTGGCGCATGCGGGTCCGCGGGTTGCGCGCGTCGTAGCCCTGGTCTATCAGGCGGTTGAAGGCCATGGCCGCCGATCGCGCCCCCACCATGGCGACTACGATCCAGCCGATCTTCGACCACGCGGCAGGTGCGCGCAGCCCGGTTTGGCGCACGGCCAACAGCGCTCCGGTCAGCGCGAACGGCAGGGCAAAGATGGAGTGCTCGAACTTGATCATCTCCAGCGTGAGCCGGATACGTTTCCACATGAGTGCAACGGCGTTACCATTTTATCGCATGCGTGATTCGCTCCCTGCTTGGATATCCCGTTCACGGCCCGGTTGCCTGGCCTTGCTGCTGCTGGGCTTCGCCGCGGCGGGTTGCGGCGGTCCGGAGAATTCGGGCCTGGACGCCCTGGAATTGCGGACCGTGACCCTCCCCAACGGCCAGAAGGTCCGCGCCGAAGTCGAAATGGACGCCGCCGACATGCAGAAGGGCATGATGTTTCGCGACTCGCTGGCGCGCGGCCGGGGGATGCTGTTCATCCACCAGGCGCCCGGCCAGTACCCCTACTGGATGTACCAGATGAAGATTCCCCTGGATATTGTCTGGATGGATCACGATCATCGCATCGTGGAGATCTCGGCGGACACTCCGCCCTGCACCACGAAGGCCAGCCTCTGCCCAAATTATGGCGGCCACGAGACTGCCCAATTTGTCATCGAATTGGGGGCTGGCGAGGCGAAGCGCGCGGGCCTGAGTTTAGGGCAAAAACTGGACTTCTAGCCGCCATATGCCGGCCGCCGCCCGGCTACGTGCGCATGGCGTCGAACAGCGCCGCGTTCTCGCGCAGGATGCGGTCCGTAGTAACGGGATCAATCTGGGTATCCCAAACGCCGCGTTCGTGGCTGCCCCCCAGCAGCACTCCATCGTGACGCGGAAACATGTAAATATCGCCTGGGCCGACGGTCATGTAGTCGATCTCGGGTTGCGGCAACAGGAAGGATAATTGGCCGCGAATGGGGATCAATTCGTCGTCATGGAAAAGCTCGCGCGCGCCCAGACCGGTACAGTTGAAGAGCAGCGGCTCGGGCAGCGCCGCGAATTCGCGCGCGTCGTGGAATTCCCGCACCACGAGGCCGCCCCGAGCCGTCAGGAAATCGTGCACCAGGGCGTTCAGATAGATGGCCGGTTCGATGAGCATGGTGTCGCGGCGGTAGGCGTATGGGACATCGAAGCGGTGCTCGTTGCGGGCAAGCGGGCGGGCCTCCGGATAGAGCGGCTCGATCTCGCTATAAGCGCTTTCTGGCGGCGCCGGCTGTTGCGGGGAGTCACGCGCCAGCTTGTATAGCGGCAGCCAGCGAACGCCATAAGGATCACCCACGAGCGACTGATAGCGGCGGAAGGCAAAGCGGCCCGCCTCGCCGAACTGACGGCGAAACTCCGCCGTGACGTTCGGGTGATCGTAGACGGTCACGGGGTCCCACAAGCCGCCGGCCACGTTGGATGTGGTATCGGGCGGCATGGCCTTCGCGTAGATGGTGACGGCGTAGCCACGCTCCTGCAGCAGGCGCGCCGTGGAGAGTCCCACCACACCGCATCCGATCACGGCCGCCTGGCGCGTGTCGATCTGCGCCGCTTCCGCGACCGCGAGTTGCGCCGTGCCCCAAGAAAGCGTGATGCCGGCGCCGCCGTGGCCGTAATTGTGGATCACGGCTTTCTGGTCCAGCTTTTCGCCGCGGACGACGAAGCCGGAAGGACGAAATGGCCGCAGTCCGACGATAGTGCGGATGACGCGATCCGGCGCCACGCGGACCCTGGACATGGGGGCGAGAGCGGGAGGGGCGACGGTGTTGCGGCGCATCGCGCAGCCCCCCAGCCAGAGGGGCGCGGAAGCCAGCAACTCGCGGCGGGAAAGCGGCATTCCGCCATGGTATCGCGTCAGGGCTGGCGGTGATGGCGTAGGGGCGAGCGCAGGCCGATGAAAACTAAATGGAGGGCGGCCAATCCTGGCCGCAGCCGGCTTTTGAGCCGGCTTGGCCGCCTGAAAGGCGGCTGCGGGCATGATTGCCCGCCCTCCAATTAGCCGAGGAGAGCTTTGATTACGATCCAGAGTTTTTCCGCCGCGGGCAGCGAGATGCGGCGCGTGAAGACGTCGTAGTTGCTGCGCTCGATGCGATCCAGAAGGCGGGAATATATGGAGATTAGCGCGCCCAGCGACGCCCGGCTGCCGCGATCGACCAAAGCCAGCAATGGGTGCGATTCCTGGTAATAGCGGCGCGCCCGGCCCGCTTCGAAATCCATCAGATCGATGAACTCCGGAGTCCGCAAGCCGGCACGGATGTCGTCTTCGGTAACGTGGAAACGCGCCAGGTCTTCGGCGGGCAGATAGATGCGGCCGCGCTCGGCATCTTCGCGGATATCGCGCAGGATATTAGTCAGTTGAAACGCAATGCCGCACTTCTCGGCCAGCGGCAGCGCGTCGGGCGAATTGAAGCCCAGAACGTGGATGGTGGTCAATCCGGCCGTGGAAGCTACCTGGAAGCAATAGCCGTACAGTTGCGCGAAGGTCTCGAAGCGGCGGGGTTCCAGGTCGGAGGCCACGCCATCGATCATCTCGTGGAAATACCGCGCCGGAATGGCGTAACGGGCGACGGTATCGTGGAACGCGGGCATGATCGGATGGCTGCCGAAACGGCCCGCCAGAGCCTCGTCGAGCGCCGTGCGCCACTGCTCGATCGCCGCCCGGGTGGCGCCGGGTTCGTCGCTTAAATCGTCGCAATAGCGCATGAAGGCATACACGGCGCACATGGCGTCGCGCTGCGCGCGGGAGAGCAGCACAAACGAATAGTAGAAATTCCGGGCGCGCGTGCGGGCCACGCGGCGGCAGTGGGCGTAGGAAGCTTCTAGTGCGGTCATCAGGCGGCCCGCGTGGCGACGCGTGCCAGCGAAACGAGCAGCAGCCAGACGCGCTCCGCCTTGGAAATGGCCGGCCGCCGCGAGAGCACATCGTAATCCTGGGCCGCGATCTTTTCGAGCACGCGCATGCCGCCGCGGCTGAACAGGTCCAGATCGAGCGCCAGGCGCCGGTTGACCATCGCGGAAAGTGGCAAGCCTTCCACGAACAATTCGCGCGCACGCGCAACGATCTCGCGCATGGCTTCGCGGAACGCCTGCGTCACCCGGCGCGCGAACAGGTCTTCCACCGTGCAGCCGTGGCGCGCCAGCACTTCGAGCGGGATATACACGCGATCCTTTTCCAGATCCACGGCTACGTCCTGCCAGAAGTTGGCAAGCTGCAATGCGGTGCAGGTGGCGTCGGAGAGCCGCTGCCTACCCGGATCGGAATATCCGCAGAGGTAGAGCACCAGCCGGCCGACAGGATTGGCGGAATAACGGCAGTAGGCGTACACGTCGTCCCAGGTTGGGTAGCGCGTGACCGTTTGATCCTGCTCGAAGGCGCGAATCAGATCCGCGAACGGCTCTTGCGGGATCGCGTGGCGGGCTACGGTGCCTCCGAGCGCCACGAAGACCGGGTGAGTAGCCTCCCCCGCATACATAGCCTCGAGCTGGCCGCGCCACCAGGCCAGCAGCCGCAAGCTTTCGGCCGGTGACCCCATTTCGTCGCCCAGATCGTCGGCCCAGCGGCAATACGCGTAGACGTTGTAGAAATCCTGATGCAGGCGCTTGGGCAGCAGAAAGCTGACTACCTGGAAGTTCTCGTAGTGGTGGGTGGCGAGCCAGCGGGTATAGGCTTCGGCCTCGGGGACGGAGTGACGCACCGCTTGCGCGGCGGGCGATCGTACAAAGTCACGGGGAGTGAGAAAGGCGGCCTGCGGGGCCGCCGCAGGCAAAGTGCCTGCCCCACGAATCACGGGATTATGGCCGTCTTCAAATGGCCGTTGTGACTCATCAGGTGCCGCATTACTTCCAGGAGATTCGCCAGCGGCTCCTCGCTGTTCACGAAATCGCGCGAGGTGATATCGCCGCGTGTCACCAGGTCAAGCGCCTTGCGGATGAACGCAGGGGTGTGATGGAAACTGGCTTTGCAGGTGATTTCGGAGTAGTGCAGGCGATTGGTATCGAACATCACGCGGCTGTCGTTCGGGCAGCCGCCGAAGAAGTTGACGGTCCCGCCGCGGCGCACCATATCGAGAACCCAATGCCAGGTCTCGGGTTTGCCCACGGCTTCCACGGCGATGTCGGCGCCGCGGCCGCCGGTGAGATTGCGCACAGCCTCAACAGTACTCGAATGTTGATCGGCGCGCACCAGTTCGTGCGCCCCCATGGCCTCGGCGCGCTCCAGTTGCGTGCGGCGGCGGCCGATGGCAATCACGCGGCACCCGTACAGGTTCGCCAATCGCACGAACATCAGCCCGATGGGCCCGAGTCCCAGAATCGCGATGGTGTCGCCCGGCCGCGGCGCTGTCTCTTCAAAGCCCTTCAACACGCAGGCCAGCGGCTCGATCAAGGCCGCATCGTGATAACTTACGCCCTCCGGAATCCGGTAGGTATTACGTTCCACGATACGCCGCGGAATCCGTATGTATTCGGCATAGGCGCCATTGTTGAAGAGCAGATCCTCGCACAGGTTCTGCAAGCCGCGCCGGCAGAAGAAGCAATCTTCGCACGGGGCCGAATTGGCCGCGACGACACGCTCGCCTATGTTGAACGCCTTGACATCCTTCCCCGCCGCGACGACATCGCCCGCCAACTCGTGCCCGAACACGGCGGGAGGCACGATCATCCGCGCGTGATACCCACGCCGGAATACCTTGACGTCAGTGCCACATGTCAGCGCAACTCGAACCTGAACCAGGATGTCGCCATCGTCGATCTTGGGAACGGACACCGGCTCCACTTGCAAGTGTTCCTTGCCATAAAGCACGGCAGCCATCATCTGCGTTTTCACTGTGTCCACCTCTGTGGCTGAACGATAATTTTCAATGATTCGGGACCGGGATGCAACGCCAAATCGAATCCTGAACGTATTTTAACGAGAGGCACCCGGTGAGAAATAAGCTCTTCCACGGGCAGTGTGCCCCCGAACACCAATTCAGCGGATTCTTTCTGCAACTCCACGGAAGCGCTGTAACATCCAAACAAACTGCGCTCACCCACGCAAATCGCAGCGCCGGATACCTCCACGCGCTCGGTTTCGGATGTTTGCGCAAACAAAAGAATGCGTGCGCCCGGGCGGGACAACCGGATCGCCTGCTCCACAATTCCGGGCACGGAAGCCGCGACGATCACCAGGTCGGCGCCGCGTTGGTCCGTCAGCCGGCGGACCTCCGCCTCCACGTTCGTCTCACGCGGATCCCACGTTTCGAGGGCGCCGCACCGCAGGGAAAGCTCGCGGCGTGCCGGGATCGTATCGGTCGTGACAGTCTTTGCACCCGTGCGCCCCAGTAGCATAGTGAAGAGCAAACCGATGGGCCCCTGGCCGATCACCACGGCGGTTTCGCCCGGCTGCGCGGCGCACTGTACCACCGCCTTCAAACAAGTGTTTACGGGTTCCACAAAACTGGCGCGCTCGAAAGACACACCGTCCGGAATTCGTTCCACACCGTTCTCGACGATCCAGTCCATAACCCGTACATACTGCGAGAAACCGCCTCCGGCCGGCTCAAATCCGGCAGTCACCCCGACTTTCTTGTAGACCGGGCACTGCGCGTACAATTTCCGCTGGCAGTAGAAGCAGTTCCGGCAAGGAATGTGGTGAAACACGACTACGCGGTCACCCGGTACAAAGCGGCACACTTGTGACCCGGTACGTACCACAACCCCTGCTGTCTCATGTCCATAGATGCGCGGAGGAGCCAGAAGGTTGTATTCGATTTTCTTTAGATCGGTATGGCAGATCCCGCAAGCTTCGACGCGCACGAGTATCTCGCCCGGTCCGATTTCGGGAGTAGGCACCCGCTCCACGGAGACGACACTCTGGCCCTTGTATACAGCCGCGTGCATGGTCGGCGGGATACTCCAGTCAGAATCGGCAACCGGCAATGAATTCTCCTAATGTGCGCGCAGCTATACGACAGAAATTGCGTAACCGCAACAATTCCGGCAACGCCTTTCCGGGATTCTCAAATGCGGACGTTAAAAGCTTTATTGTACCGAAATGCCCGTCGGAAAGCAGAGCCTTATTGAAATCGTTCACAAAACTTTGGCCGGCCGTATCTGTTACCGACCGTACACAGAAAAACGGAATGCGGCGGGCGGCGGCGAACTGCGCAACGGCTCCCGCTTCCATTTCCACGGCGGAAGCCCCACCCTCGCGCAGTAGCTTCTTTTCGCCGGCAGTCTGGGCCACATGATCGATGGATGCCAGCACGCCGGTGGCATGCGGACTCTCGCAATGCGGCAGGCACACCTCGAGCCGGCGGCCGGCGGCATCCACTGCCGAGGCCACGAAAACATCGCCGATTTCTAGCGCCGGATCGAGCGCTCCACAGAATCCCATACTCACGATCGCTTCCGGCCGGCACGCTGCCGAGGCGGTTTCCACCGCACGGCCCGCGTGCCTGGCGCCCGCGCCATTCGCCACCATCCAAAATTGCCTGCCACCCGATTCCGCCTGCCGTGCCCAATAGACCGGCCAGGCCAGCTTCCGCACGCCTGAACAAAACCTCAACAGCCCGTCGAATTCGCGGGGCTCGGCGGCGACTAACAATATCCGTTGGCCCGAAACCATTCCACCGCCCGGCGTAGCGCGCCTTCCGCAGGACCGGGCGCGAAACCCAGCTCGCGCGCGGCTTTGGCGTGCGAAACAAACATCTTCTTGCGCGCCATGCGGACCGCATCGAGCGGCGCGCGCGGCGGCTTTCCGGATATCCGCGCCCACGCCGTGGTCACCACTCCCGCGGCATAGGCTACCGCGTAGGGCAGCTTCACGTTGGGCGCCGGACGACCCGCAATCGCCGCGAGCTTACCCAGAATCTCCGCCAGTGTCAGGTTCTCCGATCCCAGAATGTAGCGCTCGCCGATGCGGCCGCGCTCGCATGCCTGAAGCTGACCGAGCGCCACATCGCACGCCTCCACTACGTTCAACCCCGTGTCGATATAGGCGGGCATGTCTCCTTTCAAGAAATCCAGCACGATCTTGCCCGTGGGCGTCGGCTTAATATCGTGATCCCCGATGGGCGCGGTTGGATTCACAATAATTACCGGCAGTCCCGCGGCGGCGAACTCCAGAGCGATTCGCTCAGCCTGGAACTTGGAGCGCTTGTACGGACCCTTCATTTCCCCCAGCGAGACCAGGCAATCTTCGTTGCCTTCGCCGCCAGGCGGCACTCCGATGCAACCCACCGTACTGGTGTAGACCACGCGGTCCACACCGGCATGGCGGGCCGCTTCGAGGAGGTTGCGGGTGCCATCCACGTTCGATCGAAACAATTCGTTCGGGTCGGCTGCCCACAGCCGGTAGTCGGCGGCGACGTGAAAGACCAGCCCGCAACCCGCGGCGGCGCGATTGAGGGACGCCGCGTCGCGCAAGTCGCCGGTGACCGGCTCGACATCCAACTCGCGGATTTTGCTGGAGGGGCGAACCAGCGCTCTTACCCGATGCCCGCGCTCGACCAGGAGCCGGGCCACGTGCCAGCCCAGGAAGCCCGACGCTCCCGTCACCAGGGTGGGCTTCATTTATTGCAAAATTGTGGCCACATCATTTCAGCGCCCAGGTCAACATCTTCAGGCTGTCGGCCAGGCTGGCGGTCAGGCCCAGCGCGGCGGAGGGTTCGAAGCCGCAGTGCATCATGCAATGCTCACAGCGCGGGTCGTTGCCCGGACCGTAGTTCTCCCACGGCGTCTGCGTCATTAGTCCCTCGAAGGTCTTATAGTGGCCGTCCGTGATCAGGTAGCACGGCCCTTTCCAGCCCTTGATGTTGTAAGTCGGAGTACCCCAGGCGGTACAGGGAAGCTCGCGCGCGCCCTTCAGATAGTCCAGATACAAGGGCGTCTGCTTGATATAGAATCTCTGCGCCAAGCGGTCGATATCATGGAACTTCTCGCGAATGTCGTCGCGCGTCATGAAAATCTCGCGGTCGTTGACGGCCGAATATCCATAGGCCGGCGCCAGTTGGTGGCCGTCGAGCTTGAACTGTTCCAGGTACCCGAAGAGTTCCTCGATCTCCTTCATGTCGGTTTCTTTATAAATGGTGGTGTTGGTGCACACCATGAAACCGGCGGCCTTGGCGGCCTTGATGCCCTCCATCGCGGCGCGGAAGACGCCTTCCCTCTCCACGCAGATATCGTGGGTCTTCTCCATGCCATCGAGATGCACGTTGAAGAAGAAACGCTTGTCCGGAGTGAATTCGCGCAGGCGCTTCACGATGAACATCCCGTTCGTGCAGAGATAGATGTTCTTGTTGCGCTCCAGGATGCCGGCCACCAGTTCCCCGATTTGCGGATACATCATGGGCTCGCCGCCGCAGATGGAAACCATGGGCGCGCCGCATTCATCCACCGCCGCCAGGCATTCTTCGAGCGGCACGCGCTCGGTGATGGTGGACTCGTACTCGCGGATGCGGCCGCAACCCGTGCACGTCAGGTTGCAGGCGTGTAGCGGCTCGAGCATCATCACCAGCGGGAAGCGCTTGCGGATCATGGGGTGCGGCTGGCGGCTGGCCCGCTCGCCAGGAATGCCGTGCAGGATGCGGAACGGATTGGCGGCATCCGGCGCGACGGCCACGTCTTTCTGCCACTCCGGGCGCGGGCGCATCCTGTTCTTGAAGATGTATCCGGCCATGCCGGCGGTCATGGAAAGGGGAAATCTCATAATTTAGTCCAGGAAGCGGGCTGCATGCCCGCCGCAGGCAGAGTGCCTGCGCCACTACGGGCGAATTCCGATAAGGCGATCAGCGGGAAGTACAGGCGGTAGTAATGGTAGTTCAAATAGAAGACTCGCGGGAATCCCGTGCCGGTGGCCAGTTCTTCGTCCCAGCCCCCGTCGGACCGTTGCGTATCCAGCAGGTATTCGATGCCGTGCTGCACGCTCAGGCTGTTGGTATCGCCGCCGGCAATCAGGCCCATCAGGGCCCAGGCCGTTTGCGATGGCGTGCTCTCCGCTGGCACGAAACAACCCTGATCGTAGCTGGAGCAGCTTTCGCCCCAGCCGCCATCGGCGTTCTGGATGGAGCGCAGCCATTCGCCGGCCCGCAGAACCGGCGCTTCGCGGTCGTCGTAACCGGCCGCGCGCAGACCCCGCAGCGCGAAACACGTGCCATAAATATACGCCACGCCCCAGCGGCCATACCAGCTTCCGTCCGGCTGCTGATTGCGCAGCAGAAAATCGACGCCGCGCTTCACGGCGGGATGTGTACCGCCCAGCCCGTGCGCGGCCAGCGCTTCCATCACACGCCCGCTGATGTCGGGACAGGTGGGATCGAGCATGGCATTGTGGTCCGCGAACGGTACGGCGTTGAGAAAATCCCAGTTATTGTCGACGTCGAAAGCGGCCCAGCCCCCGTCGCTGCCCTGCATGTCCAGGATCCACGCCAGCGCGCGCCGATGGCAGGCTTCCTGCGCGGCTGGATCCGACGCCGTGGACCGGCTCAGCGCCAGCAGGATCATCGCCGTATCGTCGATATCGGGATAGTGATCGTTGCGAAAAAAGAATCCCCAGCCGGAAGGTTCGGTTTTCGGACGCTTTACCGACCAGTCGCCCTTCACGCGGACTTCTTTCGAGAGAATCCAGTCCGCCGCGCGGGCCAGAGCGGGCGCAGCAAACGCATCGCCGTTCAAGACTTGGGCTTCGCCGAGCGCAAATCCGCCGATACCGGTGTCCCAAATCGGCGAGAAGCAGGGTTGGAACAGGAAGCGTTTTCCATCGTCGATCATCAGCCGGTCAAACTGGTAGCGGGCTTCTTTGCTGGCCGGATGATCGGCGGGATAGCCGAGCGCGTCGAGCGCCATGATCGCGTACATCATGGGCGGATAGATGGCGCCCAGGCCATCGGAGTTCTCGCAGCGCGCGAGCATCCACTCCTCCGCGGCTTTCAGCGCCTTTCGGCGCAGGGAACGGGAGCCGTGCTTTTCCCAGAATTTCAGAAAACGGTCGGCGGTCAGAAAGAAATTGCGCCATGAGAAAAAGCTCTCGCCGGGCTGGAATCCGAGGCTGACGCCAGGCTTGTAAAGCTCGTCCAGATTGAACCCAGCAGGCACCGGACGGCGCAGGTTGCTCGAATGCACGATCGCCAGCGATACCACAATGGCGCGGGTCCAGGCCGACATCTGGTAGATGAAATTCCCGGGCAAAAACATGACCTCGGGCGGGATGGAGGGGCAATGTTCCCGGGGGTACATGTCGAACAGGCTCAGATTGATCTTGACGTAGCTGTTGGCCGCCTGAATGCCGCCCAGCTCGAGGATGCGTTCGCGCGCCTGCGCCAGGCGCGGGTCGTCGCCGGGCACCCCCGCCACTTTGAGCGCAAAGTACGCCTTCACCGTCGCGCTGATTTCCGACGGTCCCTTGACATAGATATTGAAGCCGCCATCGGGCAATTGGCGCGCCAGAATGGAGCGCACGGCCTTATCGATGAACGCGCGTGTGGGCGGATTCCAGACGCCGCCTTCCGGCGGATGCATCCAAAGCTGCAGCAGAATGTAATCGGACTCCAGGGTAGTATCGGCAGTCAGATCGGCGCACCAATAACCCTCGGAATCCTGCAGCGACAGGAGACGGTCGGCGGCCCGGCGGGCGGCCCCGGCAACTGCCGCGGTTATAGTTTCTTGTGCGAATAAGGTTGATGTGCTCATCGTGCGGAAATCGTCGTCAAACCCGAAGCCCGGGTGAGCTCCGGTGGCAGGGAGAAGCGCACATCTTCGTCGATTAGCTCCACTTCTTCCAGCCGGTGAAAGCCTTGATCCCGCAGGAATCCAATTAAATCCTCCACTAAGTGCTCCGGCGCGGAGGCTCCCGCAGTGACCGCCACATTACGAACGCCGTTCAGCCAGGCGATATCGACCTCGCCATAATCGTTCACCAGGTGAGCGCGCACGCCGGCATTGGCGCTCACTTCGACCAATCGCTTCGAATTAGAGCTATTCTGCGATCCCACTACCAGCAGCAGGTCGCAATATTGGGCCACGCCCTTCACCGCCATCTGGCGATTTTCGGTGGCGTAGCAGATATCCTGCGCGGTGGGCCCTTCCATGAGCGGAAATCGCTCCTTGAGCCGCACAATGATGTCGCGCGTTTCATCCAGGCTAAGAGTCGTCTGGGTGAGATAGCGGACGCGGGTAGGGTCGGGAAGTTTCAACCGGTCCACATCCTCGACGGTTTCGACCAGGTAGGTGTGTTCCGGCGCCTCCCCGAGAGTCCCGATGACTTCGTCGTGATGGCTGTGGCCGATCAGCACGATGCTGTAGCCATCCCGCGCGAAACGCACGGCTTCCAAGTGCACTTTGGTCACCAGCGGACAGGTCGCGTCGATGACCTCCAGTCCCCGCGCGCCGGCTTCGCGGCGCACTTCGGGAGCCACACCGTGCGCGCTGAAAATGGCGCGCGCGCCCTCCGGCACTTCGCCGATCTCTTCCACGAAGATCGCGCCGGCCTCGCGCAACTCCTCCACTACATGTTTGTTATGAACGATTTCCTTGCGCACGTAGACCGGTGGTCCATAAAGGTCGAGCGCGATTTTTACCACATCGATGGCCCGTACCACCCCCGCGCAAAATCCGCGCGGTTTGAGCAGATACACCTTCTTTTCCGAGCCGGGATTGGCGGCTATGGGTTTGAGTGGCATTTTCGATTTAGGCGCTCTGAATCATTCAATTATAACAGGATAGCCCTGTCCGCAAGAAGCCACATTCCATAGATTCATCTGGCGGGCAAAACGTTCCAAACTCCGGCTAGTAAATCGCCGATTTGCGCCCCGGGCGTGATCGGCCGGGACCGCGGAACTGGGCAAACCGTGGCGCTGTGAACAAAACCGAGTGCGTTTTGCCGTTTGCGGCCCGAGGGTTAATTTGAGAGAGCGGGGGCTAATCTTCCCGGCGAAACAGGGCGCGAAAACCCTCTTGCTCGAAGTGCCGGTCATTCCTGAACGCTTCGGTCAGCTCGGTTGTGACGATCGCCGAGGCAGATCGCTCGGCTGTGATCGTCAAAGTGGGCCAGCCGTAAATGTAGTGGTCGTGCTGGCTGGCGCCGTCTTTGGGCTGGGCGGCCATGACTTCGGCCGGAACATCGCGCATGCAGTCGAGAATGATATCCGCAGCGGTCTGAAGGGGATGCTCGGCGGTTGGCGGTTCGCGTTCAGCTTCCGCCAATTGCTTGAGCCATGTCTCCAGGGTAAGGCCGGCCGCTGTCGCTTTCGCTTTCAGCGCTGCCACCTGCTCGTCGGGAATCTCGATTACCGTCATAGGAAAGCTCCGCTGCCTTCATGGTATCAAGGCGGATCTTACCCGGTTGAAGGTTTTTTCACGCGGCAGCGGCCGATCCCGACTATCCCTGCGGCACCGGCACGAACACCGTCTGTCCACCGCGGTTGATCAGCAGCAGCGGCGGCCGATTGCCGGATTTCGCCAACGCGGTCTGGACATCCGCCGTAGTGGTCACCCGCTGTCCGTTTATCTGTTGAATGACGTCACCGGCCTGAATCCCGGCCTGCCCTGCCGGTCCGTTCGGATCCACCGCTTCCACCACCACCCCGCGCGTCCCCCGCGGCACGCCGGCCTGTTCGGCCAGATCCGGTGTCAACGGAGCGACAGTCATGCCGAGTTTTAGACTCCCGCCGCCCGCTTCGCCCGTTTGCCCGGCCCCGTTTGCCGAGGTCAGTTCGCCCAGTTTCACCCGCAGGTCCTGCTGGCTGCCGTTTCGCACAATCGTGAGGGTCGCTTCCGTGCCGGGCGCCGTGGCCGCCACCGCATTCCGCAGGTCGTTGGCGTCGCTCACGTCTTTCCCGTTCAGTTTCACGATCAGGTCGCCGGTCTTCACGCCGGCCTTATCGGCCGGTCCGCCGGGGTTCACCGAGTTCACCAGGACGCCGCCTACCTGCTTCAATCCCAGGCTGGCAGCCACGTCGCTGGTGACCGTCTGGATACCCACTCCCAGCATGCCGCGCTGCACTTTGCCGGTCGAGATCAACTGGTTCATCACGCCCTTGGCCATGTTCGACGGGATCGCGAAACCGATTCCCACGTTGCCGCCGTTTGACGAAATAATCTGCGAGTTGATGCCAATCAATTCAGCGCGGGTATTCACCAGCGCGCCGCCCGAGTTGCCCTGGTTGATGGGCGCATCCGTTTGTAGGAAATTCTGAAAACTGCCGGTCCCCACATCCGTCTCCCGCCCTTTGGCGCTGACGATGCCGCTGGTCACAGATTCGCCGACTCCCAGCGGATTGCCCACCGCCAGGCAAACGTCCCCCACCCGCACCTGATCGGAATCGCCCAGGTGCAGCACCGGAAGCCCGCCGGTGTCGATCTTCAGAACCGCTAAATCGCTGGGCGCGTCGGACCCGATCAGTTTGGCCGAATAAGTCCGCCCGGAGCTCAGATCTACTTTGATATCCTGGGCGCCGTCGATGACATGATGATTCGTAAGAATATGCCCGTCCTCGCGCACGATCACGCCGGAACCCAGCGCATGCTCCACAGTGGTGTTGCCGCCGCGCTGCTGCTGCGGAACGTTTCCCCCGAACAGTTGCCGCAAAAGCGGGTCGTCGAAGAACTGGAATTGCTGGGGAGCGCGCACCCGGCGCGATGAACGGATCGTCACCACGGCGGGCGACACACGGGCCACCACGTCCGCATATGAAAACAGGGCTCCCGTGGGAGACACTTCGCCGGCCGGTTGTACACGCGGCTCGGAGTTATTTGCGGAGGTTGTGGTTGGAGACACCCGGCTGCAGGAAACCAGCGCCAGGGTTGCGATAAAGGCGGGCAGAATACGGTTCATGCCCAGGACGAATGCACGCTCCATGCCATGGAACAAAGCGCACAGTTACGGGTGCCGCGGCATCAACCGGGCGGGAGCGTGGCCTTCCATTTCCATCTTCGCCGCCATGAAGCGGAGTAAGTCTTCCGGCGATATGATGCCCAACAGATGGTTGCGCTCTGTCACCAGCAGGCGCCCGGTTCCGCTCTCCTGTATCTTCGAGAACGCTTCCAGCGCATCGGTATCCGGACTCACCGTATTCCCCGCGGTGCAGGGCTTGGTCAATTCGGATACGGAGTGGCGCTCCCAGTCCTCTTTGGCGAATTGTTTCACGTCCGCGTTGGTCACGCACCCGATCAAGTCCCCGGACTCGTTGACCACCGGATACACTTTAGAGTTATAGCGATAGATATAATTCTCCACCAGGTCGTGAATCGACATTCCGGGGCGGACCGTCACCGGATCCGGCTGCATGAACCGCCGTACCGGCTCGCCCTGCAGCGCCGACTTCAGCAACATCTGCTCGTAAGACATGCGCGACGCGCCCCGTACGAACATACCGATCAGGAAATACCAGACCGCTGTAATCAGATAGCCCATAAAGAGCTGCACCACGCCGTACGCCATCAGTACCACGCCGAACGCCGACCCCAAACTCGATGCAATGCGCGTGGCGCGCGCCAGGTCGCCTTTGAAATGCCACAGCGCCGCACGCAGCACCCTGCCTCCATCCAGCGGAAATGCCGGGATCAGATTAAACGCGGCGAGTATCCAGTTGATCCAGGCGAGATAAGAAAAGACGGCGGTTACGGCGGCGGGAAAGCTCCCTTGGCCGGCCAGCTTGACCAGATAGCATATCGCCCCAATCGCCCCGCTCGCGAGCGGACCGGCAATCGCCATCAGGAATTCGATTTTCGGGCTCTGCGGTTCCCCGCCCATCTCCGCCACCCCGCCAAAGATGAACAGAGTGATCCCCTTCATCGGGAGGTCGTAGCGCCGGGCCACCAGCGAGTGACAGAGTTCGTGTAGAACAATGGAGGCAAAAAATCCTACCGCGGCGGCTAGCGCCATCCCCCAGTAGGTGCCTGCGGTTAGACCGGGATGCGTGGTGGGAAAAGCATAGGTTGCCAGCGACCAGACCACTAGCGCGGCAATCACCACCCAACTGGCGTCTAGCCGCACCTCGAAGTCGAAAAGCTTGAAGAGAGTAATGCGTCGTCCGAACATACAATCTGGTTACGCAAGAGCGGGGCCATACAGAATTGCCCGCTCCTCAGCCTTTTTGGCGGCCGCCGCCAGGTAAATTCTGCGGGGCGGCGCCATTTGTGCATGCAAAAAACGGCCGCTAAACTGGAGTGATGTTGGAATGGAGCCGTTTTGAAGCTGCCGGCTACTCTTTAGGAGTGGTGGCCTCAGAAGCAGGCATTCGCGCCATCGAGTTGCGGGCCGGTGACGAACTGCCCGGACGCGAGTGCGGCTCTAATCCGTTCTTGCGGCAGGGCATCGCCCAATTGCGCGCTTACTTCGCGGGCGAATTGCGAGACTTCGACTTAACCCTGGATATGCAGGGAACTGGTTTCCAAAAGCGCGTGTGGGAGGAACTGCTAAACATCCCCTACGGGGAGACCCGCAGCTACAGCTTTGTGGCCACCCACATCGGCGCGCCAAAAGCGGTACGCGCGGTGGGCGCCGCCAACGGACGCAACCCCATACCCATCGTGGTACCGTGTCACCGCGTCATCGGCGCGGGCGGATCGCTGGTTGGATATGGCGGCGGATTGCCGCTCAAGCGTTTCCTGCTCGATCTGGAGGCGCGCCACTCGCACCTGTTTCAGTAGAGTCCAACCCCATCATTGCCAGTCCAGAATCACTTTACCGGATTGGCCGCTAGCCATCACCTCGAAGCCTTTTTCAAACTCGGTATGGTGGTAGCGGTGCGTGATCACCGGCGTGATATCCAGCCCGGACTGCAGCATGACGCTCATCTTGTACCAGGTCTCGTACATCTCGCGCCCGTAGATGCCTTTGACTGTCAGCATATTGAAGATCACGGTGCGCCAGTCGATCGCCATTTCTCCTTCGGGAATGCCCAGCATGGCGATCTTCGCGCCGTGGCTCATATTGGCGAGCATGTCGCGAAAAGCGGCCTGGTTGCCGGACATCTCCAGACCCACGTCGAAGCCCTCGGTCATGCCTAGCTTCTTTTGTATGTCGGGCAGGGTGCTCTCGCGGATATTGACCGCTTCGGTGACGCCCATCTTGCGCGCGAGGGCCAGACGATATTCGTTGACGTCGGTGATCACTACATAACGCGCGCCGGCATGCCGCGCCACGGCCGCGGCCATGATCCCGATGGGACCGGCGCCGGTGACCAGCACATCTTCGCCGAGCACCGGAAACGATAGGGCCGTGTGCACCGCGTTGCCGAAGGGATCGAAAATGGCGGCGACGTCCTGATCGATACCGTCGTGATGCCGCCAGATATTGGTCATCGGCAGCGCGATGTATTCGGCGAACGCGCCCGCCCGGTTCACCCCGATGCCCTGAGTTTTCGCGCACAGGTGGCGCCGGCCGGCGAGGCAATTGCGGCAGCGTCCGCAGACTACGTGGCCTTCGCCGCTGACGATATCGCCCCGGTAAAAATCCGACACGTTGGAGCCGACTTCGGCGATCTCGCCCACAAACTCGTGGCCGATCACCAGGCCGATGGGGATGGTTTTGCGGGCCCAGTCGTCCCACTTGTAGATGTGTACGTCGGTGCCGCAAATGCCCGCGCGGTGCACGCGGATCAGGACATCGTTGATGCCGATGCGGGGCTTCTCGACGTCTTCCAGCCAGAGACCGGGTTCGTTTCTACTCTTGACCAGGGCTTTCATGTTGAATCTATATATTAAACGGCTTTTCCAGCCGGCTTCCGGCGAAGCCGCCGCTACATGCGGCCCTTGATCCCAGCGTCGAGCGAAATCTGGTGCTGCGCCAGGATATCCCCAATCGCGCGCTCCAGTGCGGCGCGGGCTTTCACATAGGCGCTCTTGGCGGCCACTTCCGTGGATTTTGCCTGTGCCAGCAAGCTTTCGTACTGGATGACGAAAAACGCCGTGGAAGCCCCTACCTCATACCGCATCTGCTCGGCTTCCAACGATTCCTGTTGGTACTTTCTGGCCTGCACCGCGGCTTCATAAGACGCGCGCGCGCGCCGGATCGCGATTACCGCGTCCTCCACCTCCAGCCGCGCCTCGTTCTGCAACTGCCGAAGACGCACTTCCGATTGCTTCAATTGCAGTTCGTCGCGCGCCAGGTCGGCCTCCGCGATGCGATTGCGTATGGGTATGGTCACCTGCACGCCAATGCCGTAAGTCGGGTATTTGGCGGTAAATAGTTGATCGAGCGCCGTCCCGTACCCACCCGCGAACGGCGTGTTGACAGCCGGCGCCGCGAACCCGTTGATCGTGCCGGCCAGGCTATTGTTCTGCGCGATGCCCACCAGGTCAACTTCGGGCAGCGTGGCGTTCCGCGCTCCCCGCAGCCCGATCTGCGAATTCTCGATCTGCAAGCTGGCTTGCCCCAGATCCGGCCGCTGGGCCAATGCTTCGGTAAACAGATCCTGGATGGGCCGGATCTCTTCCTTCTCCGGGATATCCAGTGCATCGGTGGGGATGATAGTGGCGGCCTGCACCTCCGGGTCCGCATTGCCGGTGCGCGTCAGCAGGTTCTTTAGAATCGCCTGCTGCTCTTCCAGCACGCCGCGCGCATTGATCAGGTCCTGGCGGGTGGCAAAAACCTGGGCATTGGCGCGGGTCATCTCCACCGGCGCCAGGGTGCCTTCATCCACCTGCGCCTTGGTGTCCGAAAAGAGCTTCTCGGCCGCCGCGACGGTCTCCTGCTTCACCTTTACGTCTTCGTATAGCGCCACGAAATCCGTATACAGCCGGATCACGCCATACACCGTGGCTATGAGTTGCTGGTGAAAGAGCAGTGTATTGATCTTGCGGTCGTTGTTCGCGATACGGATGAACCGCCGGTTCAGCGCGGGGCCGAAACCCCGCAGCAGGGGTTGTGTAACGGTCACTCCCAGGCTGGATCCGGTGTACGGATTGTAGTTCGTGTTCGTGGCATTCAGGTTCTGATGGGTGTTATCGAACGCCACGTTCACCTGCGTACCGGTGGCGAAAGCATCCACCAGGCCGGCGTTGGCGTTGAAGCCGTTTGAGACCAGCGTGGGCACGCCGTACGAGAGCAGGTCCAGCTCCGGCGTGCTCTGGTGCATCCAGTTCAATTGGCCGACCACGGACGGATCGAAAATGGGAACCGGCGTGCCCGTGGATTGGGGAATCGTTCCCTGAATCGACAGATTCGTGATTGGCTCGCCCAGCGCGCCCAGTTCCAGCGCGTTGGTCGAGACTGTCGTGCCCGTCAGGACGCTGGTGGCCGAAGCCGGGTTGGTGACCACCGGACTGAGCGGCCCGCCGACCCCCGTGGGAGCTTCCGCAATCTGGAAAGGGATGCCGCGCAGCAGTCCGCCACCCTGCGCCCTCTTCACGTCCGTGTCCGCGATCTGGAAGCTGAAACGGTCGAGTTCCACGTCGAGATTGTTTTCGATCGCCAGCGCCAGGGCATCGGCTTGCGACAGGTACAGATTGCCGGCCCGGATCAAGTCGTGTACGCGCGGCGAATTGTGGAAGTCGGGCGACTGGCCCGCCAGTTGGAGACACGCAACAGATGTCAGCAGGCAGAGTGGCAGCAGCCTCAGTACCGGGGTAGAGAGTGACGTAAACCTAAACTTTTGCATGGTTTCAGGCGGGACGCTTTTTCTCCCGCAGCAATACGGGATTTACTTTGGCGCCCTCTTGCACCGTGTCGCCGGGATTCACAACCACCTGCTGCCCGGCTTCGAGTCCGGAGAGAACCTCGATTTTATCGCCAAAATCCCGGCCCAATTGGAGGCGCTGGAAGTGCACGATATGGTCGGCGCCGACCACGCCCACCTGCGGCCCATTGCTGCGGACTACCAGCGTATCACCTGGTATCAGCAAAGGTGGATTCCTGCGCGGCGTGGTCAGGTCCACTTGCGCGTACATGCCCGGCATCAGCAGACCGCCGGAATTGGGCACCTGCACCTCGGCAAGCAGCGTGCGCGTGGCGGGATCGAGCGAGTTGGCGGTGCGCGTGACCGTTCCGGCGAACTGATGGCCCGCCAGATCGACGATCGACAGGTGCGCCACTTGCCCCACGTGTACGGAATCCGCATCGGATTGCGGCACGTTGACGTAGGTGCGCAGGCGTTCGCTCTGCGCCAGCCGGAACAACAGCGTGTTACCTTCGTTCACCAACGCGCCTACATCCACGTTGCGAACCGTGATCACCCCGGCGAACGGCGCACGCACGCTCTTGTAGTCCTGCAGTTGGACCAGGCGTGAGAGATTAGCCTCGGCCGCCTTGATGTTACTGCGCGCGGATGCCACCGCCTTTTCGAGCGCCGAAACGTTCGCCTGCGCGGCCGCCCATTGCGACTGGTAAGTATCGTTCTCCTGGCGCGAGACAACGCCATGCGCCACCAGGTTCTTCCAGCGCTCGGCGGTTACTTTGGCGAGTTGCTCTTGGGCTTGCCCTTGTTGCTGGTTCGCCATGGCCTGCTCCAGCGCGGCGCGGGTCTGGTCGACGGCAGCCTTCGCCTGATTCACCTGCTGATCCAGTTCCGGGGCTTCAATTTCGGCCAGCAGTTGGCCGGACTTTACCCGGTCGCCGATATCCACGTAGCGCTTCGCGATGTATCCGCTGGCGCGCGCCAGCACCGGCGCTTCCGTCAGCGCCTGGATGTTGCCCGGCAGAACCAGCGTACCGGCGGATGCCGAGCGCTCCACCCCGACCACGGTCACGGTAGGCAATTCCTTCGATGCGCTGCCCGCTTCGGCTTCCAGCATGGCCTCGTTGCGCTGGTGCGGGATGTAGCCTTTCACAAAACCGGCCACGACGAGAACCACCAGCACCAGCGCCAGCAGCCAAAGCGACCGGCGCGAGGGCGCGGGGGGTGTCGTGGACGCGGGCGAGCCATGCTGCTGGGCGAGCTTCTGCTTCAAATCTTCGATTTCGGCGCGCAGGCGCGCTTCGGTGTCGTCTGCCACTTGTTCGTATTCCATTTTAGTGTGCCCTGGGCCGTGGCGCACGCTTTAGCGTGCCGGCGGGACTTTCAAGTCCCGCTGCAGTATGCGCTCGTCTCATCCCAACAACAGCTCCCCGTCGATATTCTCGCGCTCTTCCTCGGCGATCCGCCGGTCGAAGTCGACTGGCGCGTTCTTCTTCAGCAAGCTGTAAACGATGGGGACCACGAACAATGTGGTGACCGTCGCCAGCATCAGCCCGCCGATGACCGCACGGCCCAGCGGCGCGTTCTGCTCGCCGCCCTCGCCCAATCCCAGGGCCATGGGCAGCATGCCGATGATCATCGCCAGGGCCGTCATCAGCACCGGGCGGATGCGGGTATGGCCGGCCGATAACGCCGCCGAGCGCGCATCCAGACCTTCCAGCCGCTCGTCGTTGGCGAACACGATCATCAAAATGCTGTTGGCGGTAGCTACCCCGATACACATGATCGTCCCCATCAGCGACGGCACACTGAAACTGGTCTGGGTGATGAACAGCATCCAGACGATGCCGGCCAGGGCTCCCGGCAGCGCCATCAGGATAATAAAGGGATCGAGCCACGATTGGAAATTCACGGCCATCAGCAGGTAAACCAGCACCACTGCGAAGATCATGCCCATACCCAACCTGTAAAAAGAGGTCTCCATGGTTCGTACCTGGCCGCGCAGATCGAAGCTGGTGCCGCGCGGCAGCTTGCCGTACTCACGCATGATCTTCTCCACCCCGGCGCCGACACTACCCAAGTCCCGCCGGTCAACATTTGCGTAAATGTCGAAGACCGGCTGCACGTTGTAGTGGTTGATGATTTCAGGCGACACGCCGCGTTCGACGCTGGCCAGGTTCGAGAGAAGTTGCGGGCCGCCGGCCGCGGCGCCGGGATTGCCGTAGGCCAGCGAGTTCTGGCTGGGGCTCGCTCCCACGGTCGAATCCAACGCGCCGGCCGTGCCCGCGGACGATGTGGCCGTGGTGCTGAGTACGCCTGAAATGGGCGACGAAATCGGCGTGCGCATCAGCGCCGCCAGCGAGTCCATGCGGTACTGCGGCGTTTGCACGGCCATGAAATAGCTGACGCCGTTATTCCAGTTCAGCCATTCGTTAGGCGTCACCTGGCCGCTGGAACTCAGCGAGATCAACACGCTGTTGGAGACATCCCGCTGCTGCAATCCCAATTGGCCCGCCTTGCTGCGGTCCACGTTGATGCGCAGTTCCGGGTAATCCACGATCTGGTGCACGTGTACGTCCGCGGCGCCTGGAATGTGCGAGATGCGTTCGGCCAGCGTGGCGGCGATCTGGTAATTCCGCGGATCCCGGCCCACCACTTGCAGATCAATCGGCGCGGGCAAGCCGAAGTTCAGGATCTGGTTGGTGATATTGGCCGGCTCGAAGAAAAACGTGGCCTCCGGAAATTTCCGGTGCAAGTCCTCGCGCAGCTTGACGGTATACGCGGCTGTCGGACCGTGGTCGTCGGGCTTGAGCGAGATCAGGATATCTCCGTCGCCGGTGCCCAGCGTGCTGACGTCGCCAAAGGCGAGGTTGAAACCGCCGAATGGGATTCCGATGTTATCGATGATGGTGTCGATTTCGTGCGCGGGAATGACGTGGCGGATTTCATCGTCGATTTTGGAAAATAGGGCCTCGGTTTCTTCGATGCGCGTGCCGGTGGGGGCCATCGCATGTAGCCGCATCTGCCCGGAATCGACAGTGGGGAAAAAATCCCGCCCCGGGAAGACGGCCAGCATCAGGGATCCGGCCACGAAGATGCCGAAACCGGCCAATACGGGGCCGCGGTGATCGAGCGCCCAGTGCAGCAGCCCGGTATAGGACGACCGCATCATTTCAAATCGCCGGTTGAAGAGGTAGTGCGCCCGCCAGATCACTCCCTTGCCTCCCGCCGATTCGCCGTGCGCGCCGAGCGCGTAGAGTTTCACCTCCGGCTTCAGCATGAAATGCACCATGTTGGGAATCAACGTGCGAGATAGCAGGTAAGACGCCAGCATGGCGAAAACCACCGCCAGGGCCAACGGGGTGAACAGGAATTTGGCCGCGCCGGTAAGCAGTAGCACGGGTACAAAGACAATGCAAATGGAAAGGGTGGAAACAAAGGCCGGCGCGGCGATCTGCTGCGCGCCATCCAGTACCGCCCGCACCAGCGGCTTCTTCATGGCCATATTGCGGTGCGTGTTCTCGATTTCCACCGTGGCATCGTCTACCAGAATGCCGACCGCCAGCGCCATGCCCCCCAAGGTCATCACGTTGATGGTTTCACCCAGCAGGCTCAAAATGGCCAACGAAGTGAGGATCGAGAGCGGAATCGAAATGCACACGATGATGGTGCTCCGCCAGCTTCCCAGGAACAGCAGGATCATCAGGGCGGTTAGAAATGCCGCGATCACGGCCTCCCGGACTACGCCGTTGATAGCCGCCCGCACAAACAGGGACTGATCGAAGAGCTGGCGGACGTGCAGTTCGGGAGGCAGTCCGGCCAGGATCTGCGGAAGCCGGGCTTTCACCGCGTTCACGATCGACAGCGTGGAGGCACGCCCGTTGCGCAGCACGGTCATCAGCGTGCCGCGCGTGCCGTTGGTGCGCACGATGCTGGTTTGCACCGCATACCCGTCGCGCACCTGCGCCACATCCCGGATGTACACTGTCGCGCCATTCACCACCCGGATGGGCATGTCGTTCAGTTGGTCGAGCACCTTGGGACTGCTGTTGACCTTGATCTGATAGTCGATCTTCCCGATCTTGGCGTCCCCCGCGGGCAGGATGATGCTCTGCGCGCTCACCGCATTGGAGACGTCCGTGGCCGAGATGCCTTTGGCGTAAAGCTGATCGGGAATCAAGTCCACCATGATCTGGCGGAATTTGCCGCCATACGGCAGCGGCACGGCGGCTCCCTGCACGGTCGCCAGCTGGGTGCGGATGAAATTGAGGCCCAGGTCGAAGATATCCTGTTCGCTGAGAGTTTTGCTTTCCAGCCCCAATTGCAGGATGGGCACGCTCGATGCGTCGTATTTCAGGATGTTGGGCGGCGTAGTGCCCGGCGGGAAGATGCGCAGCAATGTCTGCGAAATGGCGGTCACCTGGGCCAGCGCCATATCGATTTTGACGTTCGGCTGGAAGTACACGCGGGTGACCGAGACGCCCGAATAAGATTGCGACTCGATATGCTCGATGTCGTTGACCGTAGTGGTCATGGACCGCTCGAAGATGGTGACCATGCGCTTTTCCATCTCCTCCGGCGACAGGCCCAGGTAGGACCAGACGATGCTAACCACCGGGATGTCGATATACGGGAAGATATCGACGGGCATAGTAACGATGGCGGTCCCGCCCAGGATGGCGATGAGCACGGCCATCACGACGAAGGTATAAGGGCGCCTAAGCGCCAGCCTTACTATCCACATAGGGAAACAGGAAAGATGTTAATGAGATGACGCGGAGGCGCTCGAGGATGTTACCAAAACGCCGCCTGTAGGGTATTGCTGGGGGAGGCAGGCCTGCACCCTGCGCGGGCATCCGTGACGCACGCTTCAGCGGGCCGGCGGGACTTTTAAGTCCCGCTTGCGGGCAGAATTGCCCGCTTGCGGGCAGAATTGCCCGCCCTCTAAGACCAAAGGGTCTCTGATAGGCTGGGGATTATGACGGATCTGCGCTACCCCATCGGCCCCTTCACCTATGCCGGCGAGAGCAGTGAGGAGCAGCGGCAGGGATTTATCGATCGCATTGAAGCTACGCCGGCGCGGCTACGCGCCGCCATCCAGGGCTTAACCCCCGAGCAACTCGATACGCCCTATCGTCCCGGCGGATGGACCGTCCGCCAAGTGGTTCACCACGTCCCGGACAGCCATATCAATAGTTACTGCCGCTTCCGGCTGGCGCTCACCGAAGACACACCCAGTGCCAAAGGCTATGACGAGGCGCGTTGGGCGGAACTCATCGATGCCCGTACGGCGCCGGTCGAGGTTTCTCTCGCGCTGCTCGAATCGCTGCATGGCCGCTGGGTGATGCTGCTGCGCGCCATGACGCCCGCGGATTGCGCGCGTACTTTCCTGCATTCCCAACTGGGCCCCGTCACGCTCGACCGCAACCTGGCGCTATATGCCTGGCACGGCGACCATCACGTCGCCCATATTACGGCTCTGCGCACCCGCTTGGGCTGGGCTTAATCGAGCCGCTCAGCGAACGGGCGATAGGACCGGCTTGGCGGCGTGCACCGGCAGTTTCGCGCCGTGCGCCGTCTTTGCGGCGCGCGGCATCCTGGCGGTATCCGCCGGCTTCGCGGCGATATGCGCCGTCAGTACGTTCGCGCGCGCGGTCCGCACCCCGCTTCGCGATTTCAAATGCGGCCGGCTCAGAGCCGCACTGGGCACGTCGGCCATGCGGATGTTTTCGTAGCCTCTGCGGCGCGCCACGATGCGATAGTCGAAACCAATGCTGGAGGTCCCGCCGCCCAGCTCGCGTACTTCAAAACTGCCGCTGGTCTCATTGGTGACGTACAGGCCCTTGCAATCTCCCTTGGGCGTGAGGAAGACGTGGTAATCGACGCCCGTGTTGACGGTCTGGGCGAATTCGGCGTCGAGCGACACCACCACCGCGCCGTTTTGCAGCCGGCCCGCGCCCATGTCCTCAAACCAGTTCTCGGGCGACTGCATCGCGTACGTGGCCACTTCGCGGGAGCTGTTCTTTAATATGGCGTGCCCGCCGACCGAGCCGCTGCACAGCAGATTGCCGTTGGTAAAAATATCGCAGTAGCCGCCCGAGCCCTCGGTCGCCAGCACCACCGCGCTTGGGGTGGTCGTCTGATTTTCGACATACAGGGTGGCCACATTGCCGGCGCTGTTGTAGCCCGCGAAGGCGCTGGCGTCGCCCGACGTAGCCAGCACCGCGGCAGTCCCGGAGTTGGTGTCGCCCCAGACGCCGGATGGACTGGTGCCCTCCATATCCTTCCCGATAGAGCTTTGTTCGATGGCAATGCCGTACACGCCTACGCCGTTCGGGCTGGTAGCGCCTCCCTGGATGCCATAGGTGGCACCGCTCGTCGCCGAGGCGACGCCCGCGATCGCGACTCCTTCGTCACTCGCCGCCGTTCCAGCCACGCCAGTAGTAGCGCCGCTTGTCGAGATCGCATTGCCCTCCACGCCGATTCCGTCCGAGCTCACCGACTTGCCGTAAACGCCTGTGGCCACGCCGCTCGATGCCGTAGCTTGGCCTTCTACCCCGTATCCGGTTTCACTCTCGGCTTGGCCGTACACGCCGATGGTGGTGCCGCTCTTCGCCGAGGCGTTGCCCCATACCCCGTATCCCGCATCGCCGGCGGTGGTGCCCGAGACTCCGACCGCGGAGCTGGTCGTAGCGGTGGCCTCGCCCTGCACGCCAACGCCGGTATCGCTCGCGGTCGACCCGTAAACACCCCAATTGCTGCCGGTGGTAGCGGTGGCTTGCCCCATTACCGCGGTGCCCGTGGAGCTGGCCACGGTGCCGATCACGCCATACGTCTCGCCGCTCGCCGCCGTGGCCGTGCCCGCCATCCCAAGTCCCGAAGTGCTGGTGACCGTGCCTTGGACGCCGATGGTCTTGCCGCTGGCGGCCGTAGCCTGGCCTTCGATGGCGACTCCGTCCGGGCTGGCGCTCAAACCAACCACCCCAACCGTATCGCCGCTGGTGGCCAGAGCCTGGCCTTGCACGCCGATCGCGGTGGGCGAGGTCGAGCTGGTGGTGCTGCCGGCCAGGGCGGCGCCGGTGGTGCTCTCGCTCAAGAACCTGGCGTTCGCCGAGACCCGGCCGATGCCGACATTTCCACCGCTCTGCATGATCTCTGAATTTCCCAGGGCCGTGCTGCTGGTCCAAACCGGAATCGTGCCGGCCGTGCCGGTGCCGCTGATCGTGGCCGGAGTTGCGGCGGGTTTGGCCGAATCGGAAACCACAGCCGCCCTGGCGGATGCCATGGGAGCGCCCGAAGCGCCATTACCGGCTATCGTTCCAGCCAAAGCATACGCGGATGCGGGCAGTCCGCCCAACGTTTCCGCATCCACCGCTTTCAGCGAATAAGGCACACTCGTCAGCAGCACGCGGGGCCGCTCCGGTTCCGCTTGCGCTCCTTGTACCTGGACCCCGAGCCATCGCTGACCCGCGCCAAACGCCTCCGCGGGGATGCCCTCGTTCCGGGTCGCGCCCAGCAAAACGCTGTATTCGCCGTTTGCCGAGGCCTGCACATTCTGGGTTTCCATCCAGATCGCAGCGCCACCCTCCGGCTCCTGGTAGAGCGCGAACGTCACCCCGACGACACCACTCAAGCGGCTTACCCGCGCCGTCCGTCAACGTGCCGCCGAATTTCACCAGCCGCGGAACGGCAGTGGTCGTTTTCGCGGCCGGCTGGCCCAGCGCGAGGGCCGCCGAGCAGGCCATGATTAGAATTGCATTCACCGAATGATAGATGTGTCGCATCTCTGGCTCTCCGTTCTTCTCGCGATGTTCGATCAGTGCGCCGCGGCTGGCTGCGGCTTGGCACCGGCGGCCGGTTTGGCAGCCACAGCGGGCAGCCGGATGGCGTGCGGACGCGGCTTTGCGCTATGCGCCGGGCGGGGGGCGTTGGCTCGCATGGCGGCCTCATGCGGGCGCGGTGCAGTCGGAATGGTGGGTGCGCTGTGCGTTGCGGCCGCGGACCGCACGGCGCTTCTCGATTTCAGATCCGGCCCGCGTTGAATCTGACCGGTGATGTCGGCCATCCGGATGTTCTCGAAACCCTTGCGCTTGGCCATAATGCGATAGTCGAAGGCGATGTTGGAATTGCCGCCCGCCAGCTCATGGACCTCGAACGACGCCGGCGATTTTTGGGTGACGTACAGTCCCTTGCAATCGCCATTCGGGGTCAGGAAGACCTTGTAGTCTACGCCGGTGTTCACCGTCTGGGCGTACTCGGCCTCCAGCGTGACCACCGCGGCGCCGTTTCGCAACTGGCCCGATCCGGCATCTTCATACCAGTTTTCCGACGACTGGACCGCGTACAGAGCCACTTCGTGCGAACCGTCCTTCAGCACGGCGTGGCCGCCCACCGAACCGCTGCAGGTCAGGTTGCCGTTGACAAAAACGTCGCAATAGCCGCCGTAACTGCTGAAAGTCGCCAACACGATCGAGTTCTGGTTGCTGTCCTCCTGGTTTTCGACAAACAAAGTGGCTACATTGGTAGCGTTGCTGTAGGCGGCGATGGCCTCCCCATCGTCGGACGTAGCCAACACGCCGGCAGTGCCATCCTTGGTGTCGCCCCATACTCCGGCGGGAGTGCCTGCCAAGTCGGTGGCCAGTTGGCTATGGGCCACCGCGATCCCGTATACGCCGGTTCCTTGAGCGCTCACAGCGCTGCCCACCACGCCCCAATTGACGCCGCTATCAGCCACCGCGCTGCCCTGCACGGCGGTCCCCTCAGTGCTCGAATTCTTGCCCAGAACGCCGATAGTGGCGCCGCTGGTCGCAAGAGCCTGGCCTGCCACTGCGATTCCCCCGGTGCTGGCGACGACGCCGGTGGTCCCGTACGTGCTGCCGGTTTCAGCGGTGGATTGGCCCGCCACTCCGGTTCCGGAAGTGCTGGAGTTGAGACCATTGACGCCGAAAGTGGTTCCGCTCTTAGCGGTGGCATTGCCTTGTACCCCGATCCCAGACTCGCTGACAGCCTTGCCATAAACGCCTGTAGCATCGCCGCTGGTAGCTGTCGCCTGGCCCTCCACGCCGAATCCGGTTTCGCTGTCCGCTTGCCCATAGACGCCGATGGTGGTGCCGCTTGTAGCCGAAACGAGGCCATACACTCCATATCCCGATGAGCTGTCGGCCGTGCCGTACACACCCGTCGTTTTGCCGCTGGTGGCGCTGGAGTAGCCTTGCACCCCATTACCCTCATTGCTGGAGTTCGTCCCCAGGACGCCACTCGATTCGCCGCTCGTGGCATTCGCGTCGCCCTGAACTCCGCTGCCATCGGGGCTCCCTGTGGTTCCATAAACGCCGGTCGCAGCGCCGGTGGTCGCCGAATTGGTTCCCGAGACGCCGTTGCCGTCGGGGCTGTCGGATACGCCAAGCACGCCGCTTCCCGTGCCGGTGGTCGCGGAACTCTGCCCGCCCGTGCCGTACCCTTCGGGACTTGTGGTCGAGCCCAATACGCCCGTCACAGCGCCGGTCTCATCGAGCGCGATGCCGAGCACTCCGACACCCGTTGAACTGGCCGACGCCCCGTACACACCGGAGGCGGAACCGGTAGAGGAAGTCGAGATGCCCTGGACGCCGACTCCCGACGAATTTGAGCTGGCACCGGAAATCCCCCCCTCGGAGGCGGTGGCCACTTCCAACTTAAAATCGGAGGGGCTGATGCCGATGCCCACGTTGCCGCTCTTTTGAACGATTGCCGAGTTTCCCAGTGTGTCGCTGTTGGTCCAGATGGGTACGTACCCGGCGGTGCCGGTGCCGCCGACCGTAGCGGGCGTCACCGAGTTGGGCTTCTGGGAGCCGGCGGAAGGGGCGACGGAGGCCCCGGATGCGCTGTTCCCGGCTATTCTTGCGGTCATCCCGGAGCCCGCTCCAGATAGGACGAACGCGGATACCGGCAGTCCCCCCAGGGTCTCCGCGTCCACCGCCTTTAGCGAATAAGGCACGCTGGTCATGAGTACGCGCGGCAACTCCGGCTCCCCTTGTGGCTGGACGCCCAACCATCGCTGCCCGGCGCCGAACACCTCCGGCGGAATGCCTTCGTTGCGGGTGGCGCCCAGCAGCGCGGAATATTCGCCGTTGCCGCCGGCCTGCACGTTTTGGGTTTCCATCCAAATCGCGGCGCCCCCTTCCGGCTCTTCATAGAGCGCGAAGGTCACTCCCACGACCCCGCTGAGCGGCTTGCCGCCGGCGTCGGTCAATGTGCCGCCGAACTTCACCAGCCTCGGCACGGCCGTCCCTGTTTTCGCGGCCGGCTGGGCGAGCGCCGCAGCCGTGCAGCAGACTGCCATTAGAATGGTGGGAACCGACTTGAAGGTGCGTCTCATCACTAGATCTCCTGTACTGGGGGCGCCGCGCGGTTTGCTAGGCCTTTCAGTACCCAGTCGCGACGGACGCCGTGGATGTTTACGTTATAATCCAATGGTCGGGACTGGGGCTGGAGTATTTTACGGTGATTAACCGGGTCGTTTTCACGGGTAACGCATTGCCATGACGGGTTCTGCGGCGATGGAGGCGGCGGGGCAGCAGATTGACAAGACGTTGGTGGAGGCGGCGCTGGAGCGTATTCTGGCGAGCCCGCCATTTGCGCGTTCCCCGCGGCTGGCGCAATTTCTTCGCTTCGTGGTGGCCGAGCGCCTCTCTGGACGCGCCGTCTCCCCCAAAGAGCACGAGATCGGCGTCCGGGTCTTTGAACGGACTGCGGATTACGACCCGCGCATCGATCCGATAGTACGGGTGCAGGCCCGCCAGCTCCGCTTCAAATTGCGCGAATACTACGCCGGACCGGGCTGCGCCGAGCGGGTGGTGTTAGACCTCCCGAAAGGCTCCTACCTGCCCGTCTTTCACCTGAAAGCCGAGGAGCGGGAATCGCCCCCAGCCGTCGCGCCGGCTCGCGCCCCGTCCGCTCGTCCTTCCGGATGGTCCTGGACCGCGGCCTTCCTGGTCACTGCCTTAGCCGCCGGGGCTTTGATTTTAAGCCTCTGGAAACACGTTCCGGTGCGCGCCGCCCGTCCCGTGAATGCGGCCGCCCGCAGCGCTTATCTGGAAGGCCGCTACTACTGGAGCCAGCGGAGCGAGGAGAGCCTCCGCCGCGCGGTCGAATATTTTGGCCAGGCCACCTCCAGGGATCCGGGCTATGCCGACGCCTGGGTGGGCCTGGCCGATTGTTACAACCTTTTACCCGAATATTCCGCGATGCCGGGCAGCGAATCGTTTCCGCGCGCGCTGGCCGCCGCCAGGAGGGCGGTAGCTTTGGACGACACCCTGGCCGATGCACACAGCGCCTTGGCCTTCGCCGCATTTTACGGCATGCTGGATACGCGCACGGGCGAACGCGAATTCCAGCGCGCGCTGGAACTCAACCCGAATTACGCCGAAGCTCACCAATGGTATGCCACGGCCTTAATGACGCTCGGCCGTTTTCGCGACTCGCTGGCGCAAATCGACCGGGCCCAGGAACTGGCCCCGTCGTCGCGCTCCATCCTGGCCGACAAGGGGCTGATCCTGCTTTACTCCGATCAGAGCGAACAGGCTTTCCGGTTGCTCACGAACATCGAGACGGCCGAGCCGGGGTTCGTTTCACCGCACAGACACCTGGCCGGCTACTATCTGGCGCGCCAGGACTATCCGAACTACCTGCTGGAGTCCAGGAAGGCGGCGGAGCTATCACATGATACCCATGCGCTGGCTGCCATTGACGCGGGCGAAAAGGGACTGGCGGCGGCAGGCGGGCGCGGCATGTTGGAAGGGATGCTGCGCGTGCAGAAGAGCCAGTATCTGCAAGGCCAGGCCCCGGCCTACGAATTGGCCGCCACATGCGCGCTGCTGGGCCGGAAGCAGGAAGCCATCGAGTATCTGAAAGTGGTCCGTGAGCAGCACGATTACAAGATTTTGATCTCCCGCATCGACCCGGCGCTCGCCAGCATCCGCGACGCGCCGGAATATCGCGCGCTGGTGGCCGATCTGGATCGCGCCCGCTAGAGCAGTGGCATCGGACTTCAGAGTGCATCTCGTCTTGCTATCATCGCGGTGAGTCGATGCCCGCATCCGTCCCGCCCGTTCCCGCCGCGCCCGCTCCCTCCGCGGCGTTGCGTACCCGCCCGGGTGGACTGGCCGAAGTGGCTGGATTGTTTACGCGGCTAAGCCTGACCGCGTTTGGCGGACCTGCCGCGCACATCGCGATGATGGAAGACGAAGTCGTCCGGCGCAGGCGCTGGATCACTCGCGAAGAGTTCCTCGACCGCCTGGGCGCGGCCAGCCTGATTCCCGGACCCACCTCGACGGAAATTGTCATCTATCTCGGCTACCTGCGGGCGGGCTGGCTGGGACTCATTGTGGCGGGCGTCTGCTTTATCGTGCCCGCGGCGATCATGGTGGCCGGTTTCGCATGGGCTTATGTCCGGTTCGGCGGCCTGCCGCAGTCGCAGCGATTCCTTTACGGGCTGAAACCGGTGGTGATCGCGATCATTGTACAGGCCCTATGGAAGCTTTGCCGCGCGGCGGTAAAGACGAGGGTTCTGGGCGTGGCCGGAATCGCATCCGTGGGCGCGGCCGCCGCCGGCGCGGGGGCGCTGGCCGTTTTAGCCGGCGCGGGCGTGGTGGCGGGCTTCCGTGAATGGTGGACCTCCCGGCGGAGCGAGCCCAAGCCGCTGGTTGTCCTTCTGCTCATCGCCGCGGCGGCCCTGGCCGTGCAGTTCGCCATATTTGCCGCGCCGTCCGCACAGCCGCACGCGGCCGGCCTGCGTGCGTTGTTCCTCTATTTCGTGAAGATCGGCTCGGTGCTCTACGGCAGCGGCTACGTGCTGCTGGCGTTTCTGCAGCAGGATCTGGTAGTCAGGTGGCACTGGCTGACTTCCAGGCAACTGCTGGACGCCGTGGCCGCCGGCCAGATTACGCCCGGCCCCCTGTTTACTACCGCGACATTCATCGGCTATCTCCTGCAGGGCATACCGGGCGCGGCTGTCGCCACCCTCGGTATCTTCGTGCCGGCCTTCGTGCTCTGCGCGGTCAGTGGTCCCGTGATGCCGTGGCTGCGAAAATCGCGGCTGGCAGGCGCTTTCCTCGACGGTGTGAACGTGGCGTCCCTGGCGCTGATGGCATTGGTGACGTGGGAACTGGCCCGCACCGCCCTGATCGACGCTCTTACGATCGAAACCGCAATGGTATCGGCAGTGCTGCTGTTGCGCTACCGCGTGCACACCGGTTGGCTCATCCTGGGGGGCGTACTCTGGGGACTGGCGCTGGCGTGCCTGGCTTAAAAACCCGGATCGGAGGAAGACTTCCGCGAAGTCACCTGGCCGGCGTGGGTTGAGCCGGAGCGGACGGCGGATCCTGCAGCATAAACACCTTCTCGTCAGGTTTCACCAGCTTCAGACGCTGGCGGATTTCCTGGTCCGGACCCGATGGGCTGCCGCTGAACCGGTCGATGCGCGATCGCTGCTCCTCGATCTTGCGGGCCATGTCCGCATTCTTCTTTTCGTATTCGCGGATGAGCCGGCGTTTCTCCATCAGACCGGGAACGCCTTGCGGACCCTGCAATGCCACAAACGCATATCCTGTAAGTGCCAGCAGCGCCGCAGCGCCGGCCAATCTGGTAAGGGACGACTTCATTGCCTGATGCCGAGAACATAATGGTAACATCGTCTTCGAAATCTGTTCCCGATTTTTTTGCTATGACGGATAAAATTGTTGTGTTAAGTACCTGCGCCACCGAGGAGGAAGCCGCGAAACTGGCGCGCGTACTGGTGGAGGCCCGCGTGGCGGCATGCGTGACCATGGTTCCCGGCGCCCGTAGCACCTACCGCTGGCAGGAAGCGATCGAGTCGTCCGCCGAGTGCCTGCTGATAATCAAATCGTCGCGACAACTCTTCGAACCCTTGCGCACGGCTCTCGAAAAAGCCCATGCTTACGACGTCCCGGAAGTGCTGGCGCTGCCCGTGGCGGAGGGCGCGCCCGGATACATGACCTGGCTGGAGGGTCAACTTGGCGCCTGAGGGCTGGCTGCAGCCCGGCATGGCCATGGCGCTGGACATGGATGGCGTGATCGTGGCTTCGAATCCCTTGCACGTCAAAGTGTGGACCGAATACAATCGCCGCTTCGGCATCGAAGCCGGGCAAACTCTCGCCGAACGGATGTACGGCAGGCGTAACGACGAGATCGTGCGCGATTTTTTCGGCACGCGATTGAGTGTGGACGAGGTCGCTGCCCACGGGGCCGCCAAGGAGGCGCTGTATCGGGAAATGTTGGGACCCCGGCTGGCAGAAACCCTGGTGCCCGGCGTGCGCGAGTTTCTACGGCGGCATGCGGGCTTGCCCGTGGGGCTGGCGACCAATGCCGAACCCGCCAACGTGAATTTTATCCTGGACCGGGGCGGCCTGCGCGAATACTTCCGCGTCATCGTGGATGGCCACCAGGTGCGGCGTGCCAAGCCGGATCCCGAAATCTATCTGCGCACCGCGGAGCTGCTTTCCGTCGCGCCGCGGAACTGCATCGTCTTTGAGGACTCTTTCTCCGGCATCGCCGCGGCGCAGGCGGCCGGCACGCGCATCGTGGGCCTCCGGACTACCCATGGTGATTTGCCGGGCGCGCACCTGGCCATCGACGATTTCCGCGCCCCGCAACTCGAAACCTGGCTGCGTGCGCAGGTCCCGGACGGGCACTGAATGGGAGCGCTTGTATCCATGCCGATGCAGTTGACGCTGGCCTTTGGCATCCTCGCGATCACCGCCGCAATTTTCGTGATGTGGCGCCGCGACGAGCGCCTGCGCGGGCAGCGCGGGATGTTGCGCCGTGCCTATGAACTGGGCGAAGAGATCCTGAGCGCCTCGTCGGCCGACCAGATTTTCGACAAGGTGAGCGTGGTGGTTCCCAGGATCTTCGGCGTGACCAGCGCGGATCTTTACCTGTACAACCGCCAGGCGAAAACGCTGGATGCAGTGGACCGGAGCGGCGCCGAGCAGACTTCCATACCGCTCGCCGCCCCCCCGCCCGGCCCGCAAGCCGGCGCGGTAGCCTGCTTCCACTACCGCACCCTGCTGGCGATTCCGGATATCTCCCGCAGCCCGTTTCCAATGACCGGTGACGATGGGACGTCGGCTCCTCGCTCCCTGCTGTTCGTTCCCATGCTCGCGCAAGGCGAAGTCCTAGGCATTCTGCAGATGGATCAGCGGGACCGTGCACGGGTTTTCAGCCGCGATGAGCAAACCCTGACGCAACATCTGGCCAATCAGATCGGCGTCGCGGTCAAGCTGCTCGATCAGCGTTCCGTTCGCGAACAGCTTTTCCGCACCGAAAAGCTGGCCGCGGTGGGGCAGCTCATATCCGGCATCGCCAACGATCTGCGCGCGCCGCTGGCAGCTATCGCCAGCCTGGCCCAGGCCGCGCAGGCAGGTGGAGACGCCGCCGTGGGACCTTCCGCCGCGGACCTTGCGGGTATCGCCGGCGAGGCCCGCCGCGCGGCGGAGATTGTCGACCGGCTGGTCGGGTTTGCGGGCACCGGCCCGGCCCAAACCCAGCCCGTCGAACTGAACGGCCTGCTGCGCAACCTGATCGAATTCCGCGAGCGCGAGTGGAAGGTGCGCGGCATCCTCGCGCGCAGCCTGCTGGCCGACGAGCCGGCCACCGTTTTGGGATCGCACGGCCAGCTTGAGCAGGTCTTTCTGAACCTGCTGGTGCACGCCGAACAATCCCTATCCGATGCCAGCGAGAAATCCATCGTCATCCGCAGTACTCCGGTGGCCCGGCGCATCCTGGTGGAGATCGTCTATAGCGGTCCGAAGGGTTTTCCGGATCCCTTCCAACCGGGCGCGGACCAGACCGCCGGTGGCGCGGGATTGGGTGTTTGCCGCGGCTTGATCGCGGGCCACGGAGGCGAGATCCGGCTGGTTCAGCAGGCCGCGGGCGATCCGGCGTTTCAAGTGGAGCTGCCCTGCGCGGGCCGTGAGAAACCCAGCACGCACGCGCTCGAAAACGGGCGCGACGGGGCGCACAGCTTGACGGCGCTGGTGATCGAACCGGCCGAGGCTATTCAAACGCAGTTGCGCGGTCTGCTGGCCCTGCGCGGCTATCGCGTGGTGCCCGTGAACAGCTCCGACGAGGGGCTGGACCTGGTGCAGCGGCTGCGCTTCGATGCCGTCTTCTGCTCGGTCCACGCGCCCGGGCTCAACTGGGTGGAGACGGCCGAACAAGTGCGCGCCCGCGTGGGCGGATTCGTGTTGCTTTCCGATTCCTATAATGCCGATCTTTCGGCCGACTTCGCGGGCGAGCGCCGCTTCGTGCTGGCCAAACCGGTCGATGAGAAGCAACTCGACCGCGTGCTCGAAGCCATTCGGGCCGGCTCCCGCTGATGTAGTGGGCGGGCATGATTGACCGCCCCAATCTTTTCGACACGGCCTTGCATCCCTTACGGGGCGACCGCGATCGTAACTTGGTCCGTGGTTGTCACGCCGCCAATCTGTATCTGGACGGACACCGCGTCGCCGGTGGGTGTGGCGGGGTCCGGTACCACGCCGATCTGATACTCGCTGACAAATTGCGGCGAGAGCACGGAATAGACGGGCGTCGCCGCCACACCTCCGATCAATATGGTCGGCGTCAGCACGGTGTACCGGAAAATGCCGTCCGATGCGGCCACGTAGTCGTCTATCGACGGGGTCACCGAGCCAAGACCGGTCGAAGCTACGATCAAAGCGTCTCCCGAACTGACCGAAATTGGCGCCGTCGCGAAGCTCCCAATGGACGTGCCACCTGGCGCGGCCAGCGCCCCCGTGGTGTTGTCGTACGCGAAAGCCTGGCCCAGTCCGTTCGCGGATGTGGTGAAAATGCCGGGCGACGCCGGCGTCACGGTTACATTCTGCGGCTGCGACGTGCCGCTGCTGCGCGTAACCACCACTGCCACGGTACCGCTGTCCTCGCCCGGCAGCACGTCAAACGGGAGCTGCGCATTAATCTGAGTCTGACTGACAAAGTACAGCCCCGCGGAAATGCCATTGAAGGTCACCGCCGTGACATCGCCCAAGGTAGTTGGCAATGGGATCGTGGTCGCCGAGGCTGTGGCGGCAGCCAGGTTCGTGCCAAAGATCGATATGATCGAACCGGGCGCGACCCCTTGCGCGGTGTAACTGCCGGCGTTCACGACGCCTCCGGCATTGACCACCGGCACGGAGGGGCCGACCGCAGCCGGATTTGTGGCGGGCCACAGCGAAAGTTGGGGACTGCCGCTCAAATACGAATCCTGGTAACTGTTGACGGCGAAGCCGCCGAAAACCTGGCCCGCGGCGTTGAACTGAAGAGCGACGGATGTCGCTACCCCGTTCATCGCCGCTTGACCCATACCGTAAAAGGTTTCCTCCGGGTCGCTCGTGTTATTGTCCGTATCCAAACCGACCTCGATCGTATTGCCTTGGGACACGCTGTTCGCGTATGCGATCAAATTCTCATCCACGCAGAGCAGCCCGTTTCCCGTGCAAGCCAAAGTGTTCGGATCCAAGGTGCCCGCGGAGTTCCGGTAGCCCATCGCCACCACGCCATTCAGCCCCAAATCGACAATCTGCTGGTAAGGCGCCTCGGTCTGACCAGATACCGGCGGACTGTTCAGGACCGTAACGCTGAGGGCGACCGAGAGCCCCATTCCGGCCTGCTGGAGCTGACTCTGAATGCATTGATACAACGCCAGCAACGCTTGCGCATCTACCGGTTCCGGTTCCACGTCGAGAATCGCGCCGTCGAACGGAGCGCCCGGGTAGAGCGTGTTATACGCGATCAGGTCGCCCATGCGGCTCATAGGATTCGCAGTCATCGCGCAGCCGTCCGCCGGCCAGTTGGGGGTTCCGGAAGCGGCATATACTTGTATGCCTTGTAAATGGGCCATCTGGATCAGGTTTTGAATGGCACTGTCCGGGTACAGCAAGAGGCCGTCGCTATTCGGCGTGGAGCTATACACGCTGATGTAGAGCATGTTTATGCCGCTAACGAAGGCGTTATCGACCAAAGTTGCGCTCGCGGCACCCGTGGGATCCGACAGCGGATTCGGCACTTGACTCGAGTTCACCCACAAGGCGTTCAGAGCCGGGTTCGTCGGAGGTGACGACGGCCTCAACAAAACGGGGAGCGCGGCCACTATTAACGCCACTCTTGCGACGCACCCGAAACGATAGTAGCTCCCGCGCCAGTAACTACGTTTTCCATTCATGTGCGAGCCCCCTTTTCCCGGCTGTCAAGGATTATACACCCCAAGCACTATCGCTGGCCGTACTTGCCTTGATCGAGGGCGCGGTCCAGGCTATAGGCCGCGCTGATGAGGCCCAAGTGGGTCAGCGCCTGCGGGAAATTGCCGAGCAACTCCCCCTTGGCGCCAACCTGTTCGGAGAACAGGCCCAGGTGATTGGCGAACGAGCTCAGCTTTTCGAACAGCAATTGCGCGTCCTCGGCCTGGCCCGCGCGCGCCATGGCTTCCACCATCCAGAAACCGCATACCGTGAAATAACTCTCGCCGCCCGGCAATCCATCGGAAGCCGCCTGGCCGATTTGGTAACGCCGCACCAGGGCATCCTGGGCCAGTTGGCCGCGCACCTGCCCGAGCGTGGAAACCATGCGCGGATCGGTGGGGGAAATGAATCGCATCAACGGCATCAGCATCGCGCTGGCGTCTAGCGCGGTGGACCCAAAATACTGCGTGAACGCGCCGGCATCTTCGTTCCAGGAATGCGTCATGATCGCGCGATAGATACGATCCCTCTCGGCCTCCCAGGCTGTGCCGCCGGCGGGCAGGGAGCGCTTGGCGGCCAATCGCAGGCCGCGGTCGAGAGCCACCCAGCACTGCATCTTCGAGTAAGTGAAATGCTGGCGGGGTCCGCGCACCTCCCAGATACTCTGGTCCGGCTGTTCCCAGTTTTTCGACACCCAATCCAACAGCCTCTCGACCACACTCCACATTTCATAGGAAACGGGTGTGCCGTACTTGTCGTAGAGGTATAGCGAGTCCATGAGCTCGCCGTAGATGTCGAGCTGCAGGTGTCCGGCGGCGGCGTTGCCGATGCGCACGGGGCGCGAACCGCGATAGCCATCCAGATGATCGAGGGTTTCCTCGGGCAGTTCGTGGCGGCCGTCGATGCCATACATGACGTTCAGCGGACCATTGCCGGACTCGAGTTCGCGGGCGCGCGCCTGCATGAATAGGGCGAAGGCCGCAGCCTCGTCGGTATAGCCGAGGCGCATCAGCGAATATACGGTGAACGCGGCATCCCGGACCCACGTGAAGCGATAGTCCCAGTTCCGCACGCCGCCGATTTCCTCGGGCAAGCTGGTGGTGGGCGCCGCCACGATGGCGCCGGTGGGACGATAGCTCAATAACTTGAGGACCAACGCCGAGCGATTGACGGTCTCTCGCCAACGCCCGCGATATTGGCTGCGGCCCGACCACGCGCGCCAGAAGCGCACGGTCTCCGCAAGCAGCGTGTCACCATCCAGGTGCTCCTCGTTGAGCGCATGGCTGGCGCGCGCCTCGCGATGGCGGAGCGCGAAGACCGCCTGCTGGCCCGATTCGAGGACGAAATCCGCGACCACACCATTTCCGTCCCGCGTCAGTGGCTGCTCCGCTTTCAACGCGAATTGCCACGCCGGTGAAGCGAAGATCGCGGCGCGCCCGTCCGGCTGAATATCAACTTGATGCGGCTCCCGCGCGTAGTCGAAGGCCGGACGGCACTCCATGCGGAACCGGACGGGGCCGCGAATGGCTTTCGCCATGCGCACCAACTGCCGGGACGCCTGCTCGGTCTCACCGCCTGACTCCGTACCGATCGGCATGAAATCGGTGACTTCGGCCATACCCTCGCCGCTCATGAAGCGAGTCACCAGCACGTTCGTGCCGGGCAGGTACATCTGTTTCACACTGCCATCGCCGGCCGGCTGCAGCCGGAAGCACCCGCCCACGCGATCGTCGAGCAGGGCTCCGAAGATGCTGGGCGAATCGAAACGCGGCAGACAGCACCAATCGATAGAGCCGTCCTTGCCGGCCAGCGCCACGGAGCGCAGGTCGCCAATGATTCCATAGTCGGCGATGGGCTTGTAGCCCGGCATGTTCCCAACATTATCATGACCGTTGTCCACGATCGCCGGGAAACGCCTGAAGGCCTGTGCTGGAGAATACGGCCGGGCGCGCGGGCGTCTGACCTAATCCGATCTCAGCATCGGCGGGATCGCGGTTTCTCGCAGCGCTTGGCGTGCTTTGCGGTCATCTTTGCGCCTTGGCGAGAAATCCTACTCTGCCCTCAGATTCGCGCGCCCATGCAGTCCCCGTACCCCGCGGCCAAGCCAGCCGCGTCACAATATACTTGTGAAGTTTATTTGCCTCACCCTGATTACCGCCGTATTGCTGTGTGCGGACGCGCCGCGTGTCGGCGACATTGAGTTCTACGGTCTGCATAAGCTATCGGAACAGAAACTGTTGCATACGCTGCACCTGAAAACGGGCGATGCGCTGCCTCCCTCAAGAGGCGATCTGGAAGACGAATTGGAGAAGATCACCGGTGTGGTGCTGGCGCACGTGGAAGCGGCATGCTGCGAGGATGGCAAGACCACCTTATTCATCGGTATCGAGGAAAAAGGCGCGCCGCACCTGGCGTTTCGCAGCGCGCCGTCGGGCGATGCCGTCCTGCCCGATGATGTGGCCGATATCTACCAGAGATTTCTCGACGCAGTCCGGGACGCGGCCCGCCGGGGCAGCACGGCTGAAGACCTCACCAGCGGCCATTCGCTGATGGCCGACCCGGCGGCGCGGCTGCTGCAGTTCCAGTTCGCGGATTTCGCCGGCGCGCACCTCAGCCTGCTGCAGGACGTGCTGCGCGATTCGAACGACGAGGACCAGCGCGCCATGGCCGCCACCATCATCGGGTATGCGCCGAATAAGAACGATGTGGTGAACGACCTCGAAAATGCCATGCAGGATCCCGACGAGTCCGTGCGGTCCAATGCGCTGCGCGCGCTGAACGCCATTGCCGTACTGGCGCGGCTGGAGCCGCGGCTGCACATTCACGTGTCGCCCACGTGGTTCGTGGAAATGTTGAATTCCATCGTGTTGAGCGATCGTACGCGCGCCGCCAACGCCCTGGTCACGCTGACCGATCAGGACGCCGCCGCCCTCGACCAGATCCGCGAGCGGGCTCTCGATTCGGTGGTGGAGATGGCGCAATGGAAGAACCTGCGCTATGCTCTGCCGGCGTTTATCCTGGTTGGGCGGCTGGCCGGCATGAACGAGGCCGAGATTCAAAAAGCCTGGACCAGCGGCGACCGTCAGGCGGCCATCGGCATCGCATTGGGCGTCAAGCCCAAGAAGAAACTGGGCATGGGCCCGACCAACAAAGTCGAATAACTGGCTTGCGCGTTTTGCGCGCGCCATTCGTCCTTATCTCTTGGACGCCTATCCGAGGTTTGCCTGCGTGCCGCAATTTCTTCGCTTCAACTTCAGTTGTCTCGCCGCGCTCCTGGTAAGCCGCGCGGCATCACCCGCGATTGCTCCTCTCGCGATGCAGCAAGACCGCTACGAAGTGCGAGTGGGCGAATCCGTACAAATCGCCGTACCGGCCGATTCGCTCGATTTCCTACTGAATGCCAAGAGCCTGCGCGTAGATATCGACGGCGCTGAAACGAGCGCAATGGTCGCGGGGCCGAACCGCGCCCGCGATCGCGTGCTGCTGGCTGCGCCGCTAAAGGTCAGTCCCGGCGAGTATACTGCCAAGCTCACCGCCACGAGCGCAACCGGTGAGCAGCGCGTCAGCTCATTGTCGATCGCGGTAAAACCCCGGCAAACGGTGCCGACCGGTTCCACGCGGCCTCCGGTGGTTTTGCTGAATGGATGGGAGACAGGCTTTACGGGCAGTTGCCCGGTGTCGGCCAGTTCGGCGGATACATTCGGCAATCTTGCCCAGTACCTCGTATCCGATGGCGTGCCCATCGTCTATTTCTTCGACAACTGCGTGGTGGATCCGAACCAGACGATCGAGACTCTGGGCAACGATCTGAATACTTACCTGAATTCCATCACGTACGACAATGGCGAGCAGGTGCCACAGATCGACTTGGTGGCATTCAGCATGGGCGGCCTGATCGCCAGGGCCTATCTTGCTGGATTGCAACCGAGCGAGACAGCCACGCCACCTGCGACCCCCCTCGTGCGCGACCTCATTTTGATTGCCACGCCGAATTTCGGCTCGTTCGTAGCCGGCAACTATTCCACCACCCTGCTCTCCTATCCCGGAACGCAGGACGCCGAGTTGATCCCCGGCAGCTCCTTCTTGTGGAACCTGGCAACCTGGAACCAGCGCGGCGACGATCTGCGCGGGGTGAACGCGCTGGCCATCGTGGGAAACGCCGGTCCCTATCTGGCTAGCCTGGAGGCGACCACCCAGTTGAACAACGCCAGCGACGGGCTGGTCACCGAGACCAGCGCCGCCCTGGGCTTCGCCCTGCTCAGTTCCACACCTACGCAGGTAGTGCCCTACTGCCACGTGGACCCCTCCGTTTTCACCAATACGACTTTCGGCATTTTCGACTGCGATGCCGCAGGCATTGCCAATGTCACTAGCGATACGCAGGAGACCGGAGAGATCGTGCGTTCCTTTCTGAAGGGCGATACGGACTGGCAGTCGATCGGGGTTGCGGCCGCGAAGGATCCCAATCTGTCCATCTACGGCGGGATGTTTTTTGCGATGGAGAACCAAAGCGGCTCGTATGTGACGGATCTGACTGCCGTCGCATGGGGGACCGTTCCGTTGACGGCCGGCGGCGACACGGACATCGTGTATTACACGGATTTTGTCAGCGGGACAGGCGACTATCAGGCCACCAGTTCCTCGCTGGGCACCACCAACTGCGGAACACTGGCTGAAGCTCTAGGCTACTTCTCGTCGCCGCGCTGTAAGCTGGCCACAGCCATTTATGATGTTTCCCCACACGGCTCGCCGGGATGGACGGTCACGTCGGGCGGCACGATTACCATCACCGGCAATGACTTTCAAAGCCAGTGCAGCAGTTGCCAGGTGACGGCGCTCCCGGTGGGCGCCACCACCCAAACTGCGCTACAAGTCACATCGTGGACGAATACCTCGATTTCGGCGGTGCTGCCCTCTTCCTTCACCGGATTGGTCACCATTCAAGTGACCGCCGTACCCGGCATCGATGCCATCACCATCATGGCCGCGGCGTCTACCGCCGCGCTGGCCGAGACTCCATCGAGCTTGCAGTTTGCATACACAGCGGGCGGCGCGGTTCCCGCGGCGGATTCCATCCAGATCACAAATAGCGGCACCGGGACGCTGGCGTGGACCGCCAGTGCGAGTCAGTCCTGGCTGAGTTTGTCAGCCACCTCCGGCACCGCGCCGTCGACAGTTTCGGTGTCGGTCACGCCCGCGTCTCTGGCCGCGGGGACTTACAGCGGCACAGTGACTATAACCGCTTCGGGCGCAACCAACAGTCCCATAACGGTGGCCGTCTCACTAACGGTCACCGCGTCAACGCCCGTAGCCACGTTGGCGGTAACTCCCCAGTCACTCAGTTTCAGCTACGCCGTAGGCAGCGCCGCGCCGGCCGCGCAGACGGTCTCCATCACGAACACGGGCTCCGGTACACTCTCGTGGACCGCCTCGTCGAGCGTATTCTGGGCCAGTGTGTCGGCATCGTCAGGGAGCGCGCCCGCCACATTATCGATCTCCGTGAACCCGGCCAACCTGGCGGCCGGGACCTATACCGGCGATGTGCAGATCACCGCGGCCGGCGCGACCGGCAGTCCAGCCTCAGTCGCCTTGACGATGATCGTGCAGGGCACGCAGCCGGCGGGCACCATCACCAGCGTATCGAATGCCGGAAGCTATCAGCCGGCGATCGCGTCGGCGGGCTGGGTTTCCATTTTTGGCACGAACCTGTCCACCAGCACCCTAACCTGGGGCAGCAGCGATTTCGTAAATGGTCTGCTGCCGACCTCTCTCGATGGAGTTTCGGTGACGATCAATGGTATCCCCGCCTACGTGGAGTACATCAGCCCGACGCAGATCAATGTGCTGGCGCCGGACGACTCCACCACCGGGTCCGTCCAGGTGCAGGTGACCGCGGCCGGCCAGCAGAGCATTAGCGTTGCGGCGCAGAAGCAGCAGTTCGCACCGTCGTTCTTCACGTTCGATAACGGCAAGTATGTGGCGGCCCTGCACAATGCGGATTACAGCTACGTGGGCGCATCCGGGCTGTTCGCGGGCGCCACGCCGGCCCAGCCAGGAGAAGTGGTCCTGCTGTACGGCACCGGATTCGGCCCCACAAACCCGGCGCTACCTACGGCCAATTTGGTCACCACGTCGGAGCCCCTGGCGAATACGGTTCAAATCACCATTGGGGGCGTAACGGCAAACGCGATTTTCAGTGGATTGACCGAATCGGGACTGTACCAGTTCGACGTTACCGTGCCCAGCCTCCCATCGGGCGACGCCGCAGTAACGGCCAGCATCGGCGGCGTCGAAACGCAATCCGGGGTTTCGATCACGATTCAATAGCCAACCCATTAAACACAATTGGAGGGCGGCCAATCTTGGCCGCAGCCGCCTTTTCAGGCGGCTAGCCGGCTGAAAGCCGGCTGCGGGCAGGATTGCCCGCCCCACAAGGCGAAGCGAGCGGCCACGTTATCATAAATAACGGACATGCAAACCAAGCAATTAGGCAACAGCGACATGCACATCACGCCGATCGGCATCGGCGCGTGGGCGATGGGCGGCGGCGGTTGGGCTTTCGGCTGGGGACCGCAGGACGACGATGAATCCGTGGCGGCCATTCACGCCGGGCTGGACGCGGGCATTAACTGGATCGACACGGCCTCGGTTTACGGCCTGGGCCATTCCGAAGAAGTGGTGGCGCGCGCGCTCAAGAACCGCTCCCGCAAACCGTACGTCTTCACCAAGTGCGAGCGCGTCTGGAACGAACGGCGTGAAATCGGCAAGAGTCTGAAGGCCGATTCCATCCGCCGTGAAGTGGAAGCCAGCCTGCGCCGTCTGCAGGTGGATGTCATCGACCTTTATCAGATACATTGGCCCGAACCCGACGAGGATATCGAAGAAGGCTGGACCACGATGGCGCAGCTTCAGCGCGAGGGCAAGGTGCGCTGGATCGGCGTCTCCAATTTCAACGTGCCGCAGTTGCGCCGCGCGCAGGCCATCGCGCCCATTACGTCGTTGCAGCCTCCGTATTCGATGCTCTCGCCGGAAATCGAGGAAACGGTTCTGCCTTATACGCAGGCAAATGGCATCGGCGTGATCGTTTATTCGCCGATGAAATCCGGCCTGCTGTCGGGAGCCATGACGCGCGAGCGCATCGCCGCCATGCCGGCCGACGATTTCCGGCAGCGCACGCCGCAATTCCAGGAGCCGCGGCTGACGCGTAATCTGGCACTCGCCGGATTGCTGAAGGATATCGGGCAGCGTCACGGCCGCACTGCCGGCGAAGTGGCGATTGCCTGGACGCTACGGCACCCGGCGGTGACGGCGGCGATCGTCGGGATGCGCTCGGCAAAGCAGACGCAGGGCGTGATCGGCGCGGCGGATTTCCGGCTCAGCGCGGACGAAGTAAGTGAGGTCGAGCACTTCCTGCACGCTCCCGCCGCATAGGCAAGCCGGTTCGTACGTCTCCCTACAGCAGTCCACGGGTCGGGTGTAACCCCGAGTCAACGCCCGTCATCGAGTCACTAAGGGCGTGCTAAGCGGCCTGACGCCGGGGCTTGACCGATGAAAAAATCGGATGTGCTGCGAGTGTGGGGACGCGTGCTGCGCGGACGGAGTCCCTTCCTCTCGATCGAGATCACCAAGGAATGCCCGCTGCGCTGCCCCGGCTGCTACGCATACACGCCGGACCATCTCGGCACGGCCACTACGCTCCGGCAGCTAGCCGATTATCGGGGCCCGGATTTAGTCACTGCCACGCTGGCGTTGGCGCGGCGCGTCCGCCCGATACACATCTCGATCGTAGGTGGCGAGCCGCTGGTCCGGTATCGGGAGCTCTGCGAGATCCTGCCGCAGCTCGACCGCATGGGAATCGAGGTGCAACTGGTCACCAGCGCCGTGCGTCCGATTCCCGAAGAGTGGAACTCCATCCCGTCTCTGCACTTGGTAGTCTCGATCGACGGACTGGCGCCGGAGCATGACCGGCGGCGCGCCCCGGCGACTTACGACCGCATCCTCAAACACATCGCCCGGCAGCGCATCACCGTACATTGCACGGTCACCAGGCAGATGCTGGAACGGCCGGGATACCTCGCGGAATTCAGCCGGTTCTGGTCGCGCCGGCCGGAAGTCCGGCAGATCTGGTTCAGCACTTACACACCGCAGGAAGGCGAGCTCTCGCCGGAGCGGCTGACGCGGCCGGACCGCGAGGTCCTTTTCGCACAGTTATCCGAAGTGGCCGCGGAGTTCCCGAAGGTACACCTCCCGCGGATGGTGCTGGAAGCTTTCCGCCACCCGCCGCGCTCGCCGGGTGAGTGTACTTTCGCGCGCCTGACCACCTGTCTTTCGGCCGACCTGAAAACGCACATCGGCCCGTGCCAGTTGGGCGGCAAGCCGGTTTGCGAGGAATGCGGCTGTCTGGCCTCGCTTGGGATGCACGCGGTAGCCCGCGTGAAGCTGGGCGGCATCCTTCCGCTCTCCGCGATCCTCAACGCATCGATCGGCCGGATCGCTATATAATTGTGGACCGGCACTCCATCGCATGCATTTTTCCCGCATCATTCGCGCGGCGGCTCTGCTCGCCTTGCCGGGCCTGGCCCAGGCAGTGGACTTCGCTACCGAGGTGCATCCCATCCTGGCCGCGCGATGCGCCCCTTGTCATAGCGGAACGAAGCCCGCAGCCGGCCTGTCGCTCGCCAGCCGCGCGGCGGCCATCGCCGGCGGCGCCAGCGGTCCGGCAATCGTGCCCGGGGATAGCGCCGCCAGCCTTTTGATGCAAAAAATATCCGGGCAGCGCGGCGCCACGATGCCGGCTTCAGGAGAGCCGCTGACGGCCGCGCAGATTGCGACTCTGCGCGCATGGATCGACGGCGGCGCGGTTTGGCCGGAAATTGCACCCCAGCCCGCCGGTCGCGCCGGGCCGGGCACGGAGGGCATTCCGCCGCGCCAGCTGGAGCTGCCCGCGGGCACCGAACCGCATCCTGTAGACCGCTTCATCGCGGCCTATTTCCTGAGGCATGGCATCGCCTTTCCCGCCACGGCTCCCGACACTCGATTCGCCCGCCGCGTCTACTTCGATCTATGGGGTTTGCCCCCGTCGCCGTCCCAACTGGAAGCCTTCGTGCACGACCGCGATCCCGGCAAACGCGCACGCCTCATAGATACGCTGCTGGCGGACTCCAGACCCTACGCGGAACACTGGATCAGTTGGTGGAACGATTTGTTGCGCAACGATCCGGGCAGCAACTACGCGGGCGAACGCAAGTCCATCACCGACTGGCTGCTGGGCGCGCTGCGGCAGAATCTGTCTTACGACCGGATGATCGCCGCGCTGGTGAACCCGGTCGATAAAACCGGCCCGGATGGTTTCCTGATCGGCGTCAACTGGCGCGGCGATATCAACGCCAGCCAGACGCCTTACATGCAGGCCGCGCAAAACACCGCGCAGGTTTTCCTGGGGATCAATCTGAAGTGCGCGTCTTGCCACGACAGCTTTATCAACCGCTACAAGCTACGCGAGTCGTATGGCATGGCGGCATTGTTCGCGCCGCAGAGCCGGTTGGAACTGGTGCGCTGCGACGTCAGGACCGGCCAGTACACCGGGCCGCAACTACTCTATCCGGAGTTGGGTACCGTGCCGGAGGATGCCTCGCTCGCCGCCCGGCACGCGGCCGCCGCGCAATTCTTCACCGATCCACGCAACGGAAGAGTGGCCCGCACCATCGTCAATCGCTATTGGCGGAAGTTGTTCGGCCATGGGCTGGTGGAACCGGTGGACGAAATGGATGGCGAACCGTGGAACGCGGACCTGCTCGACTGGCTGGCCTCCGATTTCACCGCGCACGGCAGCGATCTGAAATACCTGCTGCGGCTGCTCATGACTTCAAAGGCGTATCAACTGACGGCGGCCGCCAGCGCCGAGCAGCCCGAGAAACCCTACGTGTTTCGCGGACCGGAGGTGCGTCGTCTCTCGGCCGAGGAATTCGCCGATACGGTATCGGCCGTTACCGGGGAATGGCGCTTGTTCGAGAAAGACCCCGAGAAGGAAAAGGAGGCTATTCCGGCCCGCGATTGGCGGTTTAAGGCATCTCCGCTGGCGCTGGCGTTGGGCCGGCCGATTCGCGACCAGGTCTTCACCACGCGCGACGATCGACCGACCACGTTTCAGGCGCTTGAACTGGTGAACGGCGCGAGCCTCGAGAACACGCTGCGCCGCGGCGCGCTGCGCTTATTGGGCCAGCTCCCGGCGGCGCCCGAAAACCTCTTCGATAGCGGCAAATTAAGAAAAGGAGCAGTGAGTTTCGACGTGGATATTTCCGGCCTGAAAAAGCTGTGGCTGCTGGAGGAGGATGCCGGCTCCTACGATCCCGCGCGCACGGTGGCAGGCTGGGTCCGCGTGGAATTCTTCGGCCCGCAAGGCGTCCGGGATCTGGCCGACCTGGCGCCCGCCGGGTTCAGGCAGCAGGCGCTGACCGCACAAAAAGAGCCTGCCGGCGAAGCGCTCACGATGCCTCCCGGCAGCCGCATCGTGATTCCGATCGAGGGCGCCGGTTACGTCCGGATACGTGGCCGCGTAGCCCTCGACGACCGCTCCACGACCGATGACATCGAGGGCGCGGTCCGGTTTTTCATTTTCGGCGCGGAGCCCGACAGCGAGCGGCTGGTACGGGTCTCCAGCCAGCCCCCGGCGCCGGACCCTCCGCGCTTCAAGAGCGTCAGCCTGGCGAGCGACCAGCTTTATTTGCAACTTTTCGCGCGAAAACCGAACCCGGCGGAGGCGCGCTTCGTAAGGAACTATTTTGCGGGCGGGAAAATGTCGCCGGCGGCCTTGGAGGATCTTCTGTGGAGTTTATTGCTGCATCCCGAGTTTCAATACTTGTATTAGCGAGCTGCGCGGCGGGTTGGGCGCAAACCGCGGACGCCGGAAGCGCGGTGTATGGGAAGCATTGCGCGCAATGCCACGATAAAGGCGTGGGCCGCGCGCCCCAACTTCTGGTGCTGAGCCTGTCCACTCCGGAGCAGGTCCTGGCGGCGCTGACCACCGGCAAGATGGCGGACCAGGGCAAGGCGCTTACCCCCGCGGAAGCGCGCTCGGTGGCCATGTTCGTCACCGGCGGCAAGTCTTTCGGCACGGCCGAAGCCCCCAAGGAAGGCAACTGTGCCGAGCCTGCGCCGGCTTTCGATAAGCCCTTCGCCGGCCCCTATTGGAATGGCTGGGGGGTAGACGTCCGCAACCGGCGCATGCAGCCCGCGGACATGGCCGGCCTCCGCGCGGAGCAGGTGCCGCAATTGAAGCTGAAATGGGCCTTCGGCTTCCCCGGCGTGAGCAAGGCAAACGCGCAGCCCACCGTGGTGGGAGGGCGCATCTTCGCCGGCAGCGACTCAGGCAAAGTCTATTCGCTCGACGCCAATACGGGATGCATTTATTGGACTTTCAAAGCCGACCGGGCGGTGCGCAGCGCCATCAGCATTGGACCGGTGGGCGCGAAGTGGGTAGCGTATTTCGGCGACCAGCATGCGCAAGCCTACGCGGTGGATGCGGCCAGCGGCACACTGCTGTGGAAAGTGCGCGTGGACGAACATCCCGCCGCCATGATCACCGGCGCGCCCGCGCTCTACGAGGGGCGGCTTTATGTCCCGACGTCATCTTTCGAAGAGGTCACCGGCCCCGGGCCGAAATACGAATGCTGCAAGTTTCGCGGCGCGGTGACCGCGCTCGATGCCGCCACGGGCAAGCAAATCTGGAAGAGCTACACCATCGCGGAGGAGCCGCATCCCACGCGCAAGAACAAGCAGGGCACCCAGCTTTGGGGACCCTCCGGCGCGGGCGTATGGTCGTCGCCCACTATCGATGCCCGGAAGCACGCCGTCTATGTCGTCACTGGCGACGCTTATTCCGATCCGCCGGCGCGCACCAGCGATGCGTTCCTGGCGTTCGATATGGACACCGGGAAAATGCTTTGGTCGCGCCAGTTGACCGAGGGTGACGCCTATCTCGTGGGCTGCCCTACCGGCGATAATTGCCCGGAGAAGACCGGGCCGGACTTCGATTTCGGCTGCTCGCCGAACCTGGTAGATCTGCCCAACGGTAAGCGCGCGTTGGTGTCCGGGCAGAAATCCGGTATGGTGCATGCGCTCGATCCGGACGCGCAGGGCGAAGTGTTGTGGAGCGTGCGCGTGGGCCGCGGCGGCCCGCTAGGTGGAGTGCAGTGGGGCAACGCGTCGGATAGCCAGAACGTCTACGCGGCGGTTTCGGACCATTTCGCCACACCGAATCTGAAAGAAGGCGGCGGGATGTTCGCGCTGAAACTCGCGACCGGCGAGCGCGTGTGGTCCACGCCCGCGCCGCCATGCGATAAGCCCAACTGCAGCCCGGCGCAGTCATCGGCGGTGACGCTGATTCCGGGCGTGGCTTTCTCGGGATCGCTGGATGGCCACCTACGCGCGTACTCGACCGCCGATGGCCGGATCGTGTGGGATATCGACACCGCCATTGAGTATCAAGCCGTGAACGGAGTGAAGGCCAAGGGCGGTTCGCTCGACGGTCCGGGGCCGACGGTGGTGGGCGGCATCTTGTATGTGAATTCCGGATATGGCCAGTTTATGGAAGTGCCGGGGAACGTGCTGCTGGCTTTCTCGGTAGATGGCAAGTGAGATGATCACTTTCAAAGATGTTCTCAAGACCGCGGCGTCGATGGGGAATATCGAGGAAAGCACGTCGTACGGGACCCCGGCGCTCAAAGTGAACGGCAAGCTGATCGCGCGTTTGCGGGAGGACGGGGACTCGCTGGTTGTAGGGACGACATTCGAGGAGCGCGCGGAGATGATGGCCGCCGATCCGGAGACGTACTACATCACCGATCATTACCTGAAATACCCGTGGGTGCTGGTGCGCCTGTCGCGCGTGCATCCCGACGCGCTGCGGGATCTGCTCGGCCGGGCGTGGCGGCTGGCCACGGCGAGCAAGCCGCGCAAACCCGGACGGGCCGCCGCCCGCACGTCGCGGAGATCCATATCCGGCCGGTAGTAATATGGATGTCATGCATGGCGATCTTTCCCGCCGCGGTTTTCTGCGCGCTAGTGCCGTGGGGCTGGCCGCTTTGGCCGGTTCGGAAGCGCGGCTGCTCGCCGGCGCCACGAAGATCGCCCCGCGTGCCGACAGCATGATCCTGCTTTGGATGGCGGGAGGCATGGCTCAGACCGAAACCTTCGACCCCAAGCGTTATACGCCGTTTGAGCCGGGACTGGAATCGAAGCGCGTACTCAGCACGTTCCCGCAGATCGACACGGCTGTCGACAACATTAAGATCTCCGCGGGCCTGGAGCGCATGGCCAAGCTGATGGACCGCGGCACGCTGATCCGCTCCCACCGAGTGGGCGATCTGGGCTTCATTCTGCATTCGCGCCATCAGTTTCATTGGCACACCGGCTATGCGCCGCCGCAATCGGTGGCCGCCCCGCACATGGGCGCGGTGATTTCACGCACGCTGGGGCCGCGGAATCCGGAGATTCCCGCGTTCATCGATATCGGGCAGAATCTGGAAATCGGCGGCGAGAGCGATGCCGTGAAGGCATTTCATACGGCCGGTTTCCTGGGCAGCGAGCATGCGCCTTTCATGATCACCGATCCCCAGGATGCGGTATCGCGCGTGCGGCCCTCGGAGCACATCGGCCCGGCGCGCTTCGCCAACCGCTATGAAGAATACAAGAAGCTGGTGGCCGCCGGCCCGGTGGGGCAGTACGGCAGCGATTTCCAGCGCCAGAGCCTGCTGCGTTCGCTCGACAATGCGCACCGCCTGCTGACCTCGCCCGCCGCCAAGGCCTTCGACCTGAGTCTGGAGCCCAAGCCCAGCTACGACATTTACAATACCGGCCGCTTCGGCCTGGGCTGCCTGCTGGCGCGGCGCCTGGTGGAGGCCGGCGCGCGCTTCATCGAAGTGACCACGGAATACATCCCATTTCGCTATTGGGACACCCACGAAAACGGCCACAAGCGCGCGGCCGGCATGAAGGAAACCATCGACGCACCGGTCTCGCAGTTGATCCTGGACCTGGAAGCCCGCGGCCTGCTGGATCGCACCCTGGTGGTGCTGGCCAGCGAATTCGGACGCGACATGATGACGGAGGGCAAGCCCGGCGCCGAGGTAAAGGCGCAGGTGAAGCAGCCCGATATCATGACTGAGCCGAAGCACTACGGGATGCACCGGCATTTTACGGAAGCCTGCTCGGTATTGATGTTCGGCGGCGGCACGCCCAAGGGCAAACTATACGGCCGCACCGCCGGCGAGCGCCCTTGCAGCATCGTGGAGAATCCCGTGAGCATCGAGGATCTGCACGCCACCATCTATTCCGCGCTGGGCATCGCGCCGGACACGGCCTACGAGGTCGAAAAGCGCCCATTCTACGTGACTAAGGATGGCAAGGGGAAGCCGGTCGCGGCGTTGCGCGCGTGAGGCGGGCGAGGCCGCAACTATACTGCTGCTCGCTGGTGTCACAATAGGACCTTGTGGTATTGGTCCAGAACGTCTCCAAACTCTACAAGCTCTACCGCCGTCCCGCCGACCGCCTGCGCGAGGCGCTGCCGTTTAACAGGCGCCAGTTCCACAGCGATTTTTGGGCGCTGCGCGATATCGGCTTCCAGGTCGAAAAAGGCGAGACGCTGGCGCTGGTAGGGCCCAACGGTTCCGGCAAAAGCACGCTGCTGCAAATCGTCGCCGGCATTCTGCAACCCACCCAGGGGCGCGTGGTGACGCGCGGACGCATCGCCGCCCTGCTGGAGTTGGGCGCGGGATTCAACCCCGAGTTCACCGGCCGCGAAAACGTTTTTCTGAACGGCGAAATCATGGGCTTAAGCCGCGCCGAGATCGAACGCGCCATGCCTTCCATCGAGGCCTTCGCCGAGATCGGCGAGTTCATCGCCCGGCCCGTCAAAGAATATTCCAGCGGCATGTATGTGCGGCTGGCTTTCGCGACCGCCATCCACGTCGATCCCGAAATCCTGATCGTCGACGAGGCTTTGGCCGTGGGCGACGCGGTATTCGCCAATCGCTGCGTGCGCAAGTTCGAAGAACTGCGTGAGCGCAAGATTACGGTCTTGTTCGTCTCCCATGACCTGGGCCTGGTGAAGCAGCTTTCCAACCGCGCCATTCTGTTGCTCAACGGCCGCATGGAGGCGCAAGGCTCGCCTAGCGATGTCATCAACCGCTACATCGGGCTGGTGCTCGAAAAACAGCAGGCGCGGCAGGAGAAGCAGGAGCGTTTTGAAGCCAGTTACAGGCACGGCGACGGCGTCAGCGAAATCCTGGGAGTCGATCTGCTGAACGCCGCCGGCCAGCCGGTCACCGCGGTCGAAGGCGGCGAGGCCGTCACCGTGCGCGTACGCAGCCGCTTCCACCATCCGGCCTGCGATCCCATGGTCGGTATCCTCATCCGCAACCGCATCGGCATGGATGTCTATGGAACCAACACCCGCATCGAGAAAAAAAACCTGGGCACCTACCAGCCGGGCGAGGAACTGGAGGTGGATTTCCACTTCGCCTGCTGGCTCACGCCGCAACCGTACACCCTGACCGTTGCCACCCAGAGCCCCGACGGATCGAGCCACGACTGGCTGGACGACGTGATTTCGTTCGATGTGGTGGATACGCGCGTGGCGGCGGGAGTGGCCAATCTGCGGGCGGAGATCGCATGGCGCGTATCACGGTGAAGGTGCATCCGCGCGCCAGGCGGACGCGCATCGCCGGACGGTTGGGCGAAGCCTGGAAACTGGACCTGGCCGCGCCGCCCCTCGATGGCAAGGCCAACGAGGCCTGCGTCCGGTTCCTCGCCGAGCTCGCCGGCGTGCCGCAATCGCGCGTACGGATCGTGTTAGGCTTGTCAAACCGGACCAAAGTCATTGAGATCGACGGACTGTCGCAGGAGGATGTGGCGCACGCCTTAAGCGTGCCGGTGCGGACTTCAGTCCGCACGCCAGAATGATAAATGATCTACGCCATAGTGCTGTCAATCATTGTCGCCGTGCTGTTGGGCACCGCCGTGGTGCGCTCGCTGACGGTCAAGAACCAGGCCGATTTCCTGGTCGCGGGCCGCAAGCTGACCTGGCCCGTGCTGGTGTTCACCCTGCTTTCCTCCTGGATCGGCGCTGGCAGTCTTTTTGCCGGCGGCGAGAATGCTTACAAAAATGGCTTCTCGGCGCTATGGCAGCCGGCCGGCGGCTGGGTCGGACTGGTGCTGATCGCTGTCATCGCCGGGCGCGCGCGCCGCTTCGCGCAGTTCACCGTGCCCGATCTGCTCGAAACGCGCTACAACACCACCGCGCGCGTGTTGGCCACGGTCGCCATTGTGATTTCGTACACCGTGATCACCAGCTACCAGTTCAAAGGCGGCGGCGATATTCTGCATTTGATCTTTCCGTCGCTCGATCAAAAGACCGGCATGAACATCATCGCGGCCTTCGTAATTACGTTTACGGCGCTAGCCGGCATGGCGTCGGTCGCCTATCTTGACCTGATCATCGGCCTGCTGGTCACGGTGATCGCGTTGATTTCGCTGCCACTGGTGCTCACCCGGACGGGGGGCTGGGCGGCGGTCCATGCGGCGCTGCCAGCCGATCACTTCACCGTATTCGGGCCGCTCGGTTGGGAGCACTGCCTCGGCTATATGCTACCGACCCTCCTGCTGCTGATCGGCAACCAGGGCATGTACCAGAAGTTCTTTTCCGCGCGCTCGGAACGCGACGCGCGCTTCGCGGTGTTCGGTTGGATCGGCGGCACGTTGGTGCTGGAGACCGTGATCATCACCATCGCCGTGCTCGGCAGCGCCACGCTGAAGACCGATCACCCGCGCGAGATCATCCCCCTCACGGCGCGCATGCGGCTGCCGGAACTGGTGGGTGCCATCCTGCTCGGCGGCGTCTTCGCCAAAGTGATTTCGACCGCCAACAATTATCTGTTCTCCCCGGCCAGCAATCTGATCCACGACGTGTACAAGCGCTTTATCGATCCGCAGGCCGGCGAGCGGCGCACGCTGATCGTATCGCGCCTGCTGGTGATCGCGCTGGGCATCTTCGCGCTGCTGCAAGCCGCATACTTCGAGTCGGTTTTGAAGGCCGCTTTGTACGCCTATACTGTCTACGGCGCGGCCGTCACACCCTCCGTGATGGCGGTATTCTTTTGGAAGCGGGCCAATAAGGCGGGCGCCATCAGCTCGATAATCTTGGGCACCGTCATTACGGTGGTCTGGCAGATTCTGGACATACAATGGCTGGATGCGGTATATCCGGCGCTAGGCGCTTCCGTGCTGGCGCTGGTAGTGGTCAGCCTGGCGACGGCGCCGCCCACGCGCGCCAATCTGGAGCCTTTTGAAAAATGAACCTCGCGGCGATTCAGGAAGAACTGCAAAAACAGCAACTCGACGGGTGGTTGTTCTTCGACCATCATAAGCGCGACCCCCTGGCGTACCGCGTCCTGGGCTTTCAGCCGGCTTCGCACGTTACGCGGCGCTGGTATTACTGGATTCCGGCGGTGGGCGGGCCGCGCGGCCTGGTGCACCGCATCGAGTCGGGGCGGCTGGACACGCTGCCCGGAGAGAAGATCCGCTACTCAAGCTGGAGCGAGCAGACCGGCGGACTGCGGACGCTGCTGAACGGCGCGCGCCGCGTGGCGATGCAGTATTCCCCGATGTGCGCCATCCCCTACGTGGCCATGGTGGATGCAGGTACTGTCGAACTGGTGCGCAGCTTGGGTGTGGAAGTGGTGAGCTCCGCGGAATTGATCCAGCATTTCGAAGCGCGCTGGACCGCGGAAGCGCTCGAATCGCATCTGGAGGCCGGCCGCCGCGTGGACCGCGTACGCGCCCAGGCCTTCGAGATGGTCCGCGAGATCACCCGCGGCGGCGGCGCGGTGCAGGAGTTCGCGGTGGCGCAGTTCGTGCGCGACGGTTTCGCCAAAGCTGGCCTGTTCGCGGAGGATGGCCCGATCGTGGGCGTCAATGCCAACGCCGCGAATCCGCATTACGAACCGTCCGCCGAAATCACCTCCGAGATTCGCCCCGGGGACCTGGTGCTGCTCGATATGTGGGCCAAACTGGACCAGCCCGGCGCGGTCTACTACGACATTACCTGGACCGGATTCTGCGGCGACCGGCCCAGCGACGCCATGCTGGAGGTTTACGCAGTGGTCAGCGGCGCGCGGGACGCAGCCATCGCCCGCGTGCGCGACACGGTCGCGGCGGGCCGGGAGTTGCGCGGCTTCGAGGTGGACGACGCCGCGCGGGGATACATTGCCAGCCGCGGCTACGGCGATGCCTTCGTGCACCGCACAGGCCATTCGATCGGTGAGGAAGTGCACGGTAATGGCGCGAATATGGACAATCTGGAGACCCACGATGAGCGCCGCGTGGTGCCCTGGACCTGCTTCTCGATCGAGCCGGGCGTTTATCTCAAGAACTTCGGGATACGGTCCGAGGTGAATATGTTCGTGGGCGATACCGAGGCGCGCGTTACCGGGGAGATGCAAAAAGAGTTGGTGATCCTCTGATCCGCTGCCATCGGGCTGACGCGTCCCCTGGCGCGGAGGCGCTATTCTAAGAATTGTCACCCACACACCGGTACGAAGATAAAGTCCTCCTCCTCCTCACCTTGATCATCGGCGCGGTCGTTGGCCTTGTGGTGGTTGCCTTCATCCTGGTAACCGAAAACCTGGGCGCGCGCCTCTATCCGGGGTCCGTGGCTGCCTGGCGCAGATTGGTCATTCCAGTGGCCGGCGCGCTGATCACCGGCATCCTGCTGTCCCGCTATTTTCCAAACGCGCGCGGCAGCGGCATCCCGCAAACCAAGACCGCCCTTTTCGTGCGCGATGGCTTTATCTCCATGCGCACCGTGATCGGCAAGTTCAGCATGTCGGCTGTTTCACTGGCCAGCGGCATCGCGCTCGGTCGCGAAGGACCTTCGGTCCAGGTTTCCGCCGGTATCGCATCCGTGTTGGGCCGGAAACTGGGGTTAAGTGCCAGCAGCGTGAAGGCGCTGCTGCCGGTAGGCGCTTCGGCTGCACTCGCTGCCGCGTTCAACACTCCGATTGCCGCGGTCCTGTTCACCCTGGAAGAAGTCATGGGCGATATGCACGCGCCGGTGCTGGGATCGATCGTGCTGGCATCCGCGACGTCCTGGATCGTCCTGCACCTGCTGCTCGGAGACGAACCGCTTTTCCATGTGCCGGCCTATCAACTCGTTCACCCGCTGGAGTTCGTGGCTTACGCGGTGCTCGGCGTGGCGGGCGGTCTGGTTTCGGTCGGATTCGTCAAGCTGCTGCTGTGGCAGCGCAAGCATTTCCTGCGCCTGCCCAAGTTTACCGAGTGGTGGCAGCCGGCGGTGGGCGGACTGGTGGTCGGCATCCTGGGGTGGTTCTTTCCCGACGTTCTGGGTGTCGGCTATAACTTCGTGGACCAGGCGCTGAACGGCGGCATGTTTATCCGCACCATGGCGCTCCTGGTGCTGTTGAAGGTAGTGGCGACGGCCACTTGCTATGCCACCGGCAACGCGGGCGGCATATTCGGTCCCAGCCTTTTCATTGGGGCGATGCTGGGGGGGCCGTCGGGGGCGTGGCGCACCAACTGTTCCCCGACTATACCGGCAGCGTAGGAGCTTATGCCCTGGTGGGCATGGGGACGGCTTTTGCGGGCATCGTGCGCGTGCCCATGACTTCGGTCATCATGATCTTCGAGATCACCCGCGATTACTCCATTATCGTGCCCCTGATGATCTCGAACCTGATCAGTTACTTCATCTCCAGCAGGCTGCAGGAAGAGTCGATTTACGAAGCCCTGCTGCACCAGGATGGCATTCACCTGCCTTCGGGCGCCAGGGCTCGCGAGGCGCTGCTGATGGTGGGGCAGGCATACCGCCAGACACCGGAATCGCTGCCGGCGAGTTTGCGGGTGAGCGAAGCCGCGGCATCGGTCCACCGGGAGACCGGGGCCTGGCCGGTGGTGGACCAGGCCGGATTGCGCGGCATGTTGACTGTCGAGCAACTGGATCGGGCGGTCGCGGAAGGCCATGGCGAGCGCACGCTGGGAGAATTGGTTCCGGCACCCACCGCCGATGGGCTCATGGCGCAGGATTTTCCGCACCTGCATTCGGACCATTCGCTCGATTTCGCCATGCGGCGCCTTGCGGAGACGGGCCTTAAAGTTCTGCCGGTGGTCAGCCGCACCAACGTGCGCGACTTGAAGGGCACCATCTCCATGCCGGATATCCTGGCTGCGTACGCCATGGGAAAAGTGGAGCAGGAAGCCGCGCCCGCACTTCCCAGGGACAAACCTGTCGCGCTGCTGGCCGGTGTGCTGGCGGTGCTGATCGGATTGGGGATCGTGGGTGGACTGCTGAGTTACTACTACCACTCCGAACGCGAAGGAAGGGCGCAGCATTTCTACGAACTGGGCAACCAGTTTATGCAGAAGGACCTTTACGACGAGGCCATCGAACAATACCGGGACGCGCTCTCCATTGCGCACAGCAACCAGAACAGGCTGGCGCTGGCTCTGGCCCTGGTCAAAGCCGGGCAGCCGGAGGATGCTTCTATCTATCTGAAGGATTTGTTGCGCAACGATCCTAACAACGGCCCCGCAAACCTCGGGATGGCACGCGTGGCCGTGGAGAAAGGGGACATCGACGAGGCCCTGGGCTACTATCATCACGCCATAGATGGAGCCTGGCCCTCCGACGCCGCCGCGCGTCGCGCCGAGGCGCGCATCGAATTGATCCGGACGCTTGACAAGGCTGGCCGGCGGCAGCAGGCCCACGTGGAAGTCCTCGCCATGCTGACGATGATGCCGGGCGACATTTCCGTGAAAAGGCAGGTGGCCCCCTTGGCGCTGGAATACGATCTACCCAAAGAAGCCGCGGGCCTGTTCCGCGACCTGACGGAGCGCGATCCGCAGGACGAGCCGGCCTGGGCGGGTCTGGGTGAAGCGGAATATGCCTTGGGGGCTCTCGGACCCGCCCGGGATGCGCTCTCCAACGCGCTCCGGCTGAATCCAAACGATACGGCCGTTCAGAAGCGATTGGATGCGGTCAACCGGATCCTGGCGCTGGACCCCACGCAGCGCGGATTAGGGGCGGCGCAGCGATATGAACGTAGCCAGGCTGTGCTGGCCGAAGTTCTGGATGTGCTGGATAAATGCGACCCGAAGGCCCTGCCGGCTGGCCTGAAAGACCAGATCGAGGGCGCCCGCAGATTGTTGGTGAAGGGTCGCCGCCCGCCCTCCTATGGCGACGCCATGGAACATAATACGCTGCTGGCCGAGCAACTCTGGACGGCGGGAACGAAGGCGTGCGGTTCGCTGCCGCCGGCGGATGCCCCGCTCACCCGGGTCATGGCCAGGCTGATGGCGCGTTAGCTAGAATTCCCGCGGCAAAAGCGCCCCGGATGCGCTGCCCAGCGCGCCGGACCAGCGCCCCATATCCATGTACAGACGGCGGCCGTCGCTGCGCACCGTGACGAGCCCGTCCAGATCCGTGCGCAGTACGCATGCCTGCCGCTCTTCGTAGCGCGCGACGACTTCGGCGTGCGGGTGCCCGTAGGAGTTCTCGAAACCGGCGGACATCACGGCGAACGCCGGGTGCAGCACGTCCAGAAAGGCGGCCGTGCTGGATGTCTTGCTGCCGTGGTGCGGCACTTTCAGCACATCCGTCTGGCGCAGCAGCCCTTCGGCGACCAGTTCCGCTTCGATTTGCCGCTCGATATCCCCGCTCAGCAGGAATGAGTGCCGCCCGAAGGTCACGCGGAAGGCCAGCGAATCGTTGTTGTGCGGCGCTTCTTTCGGCACATAGTCGAGAGAAGGCGCCAGCACTTCCAACTCGGCGCCCCCGTAGTGAATGTGCTGCCCGCGATGCAGCGGAACAATGCGCACGCCTTCCTCGCGCGCGCGGTCGCGTAAGGCGCACCACGCCGGATTTTCGGAATTCGCGCCGGTCCACAACTCCCTGGCGTGGAAGTTCTCGATCAGCGACGGCATCCCGCCGATGTGGTCGGCATGCGCATGGGTACACGCCATGACGTCGATATGGCCGATAGATCGCTCCCATAAGTAGGGCGAAACGACGTCTTCGCCGATGTTCATCTGCGGGGGAGCGTGCCGTCCGAAAGTGGGGATGCCCCCGCCATCCACCAGCATCAGCTTGCCGTCCGGGAAGGTAAGGAGGATACTGTCGCCCTGTCCCACATCCACTACGGTCATCTCCAATTCGTGGCGTCCAATGTGAGGCCCGAAGGGATGCCAGAGCAGCAAGATCAATAGGATTGCCTGCATGCCGGCAGCCGCCTGGAACCACACACGTCCCGCGCGGGCGCCCAGCACCGCCAGGATCAGCCCCGCGCCAATCGCGATTCCCAGCCACAATGGCGGATCCGGGATGCGCCAGTTCGGCTCCAGGTGCATGTGCCAGTTGACCGCGGCATGCGACGCCGCCAGCAGCCATCCCGCGGCCTTTGCCACCCACGCCCAGCCGGTGAAGACCGCGATGAAGCCCACCGGGATGACGGCGCACATCAGCGGCACTACGACGGCATTCGCGGACACGCCAGAGAATCCGATGCGATGAAAATACACCACCATCGGGAGCGCCAGCCCGATTTGTACGATGGCCGAGACCACCGCCAGTTGGAACGCGTAAAGTAGTATTCGCGCGGGGATGCCGACGGCCAGACAACTGGCGCGCTCGGGAAGCCGCGTCCAGATCCTCACCGTTTCGGCCAGCAGCCGCATTTCTACGCGAAACTGCGCCGGCATGGGCGCCAGGTGCAGGTCGCGTCCGGTATCCGGCAGGTCCGCAAGCGCACGGGCGCGCGGGTATGCGGTACGCTCCAGAAACGGCGTGGCAAATGCGCCGATGAATGCCACAGCCAGAAAGGTAAGTTGAAAGCTGGCCTCGAACATCTGCTCGGGATCGAGTACCAGGAAGCCGAGGGCCACCGCGGCAAGAATATTCAGGACGCGCCGCCGCCGCGCGAAGTAGCTGGCTATGGCGAACAGCGTGAAGCCGGCTGCGCAGCGCACGCAGGGCGCGCCCCATCCCGTGACCAGCGCGTAGAGAAACAGAGATGCCGCGGTAACGAACAGCGCAGCCTCGCGCCGGATGAAGCACAAGCGCAGCAACAGCATCAGGAAAGCCGCCAACACCGCGGTATGCGTGCCGGAAATCACCAGCGCATGGTAGGTACCTGTATTCCGGAACTGCTCCGTCCAGACGCGTTGCACCTGATAGGTTTCGCCGATCATCACCGCCTGCATCATGCCCGTCTCGTACGGCTTGCCCCGGTAGAGTTGCGCCAGGCGCTCGAGGGCCTTCACGCGCAGGCCCACGATGGCGCCCTCGAAGCGCGATCCGCAGCGGCCTGGCAGCACCGTCACTTCGGCTCCCGTACTCATGGATGCGGTCCAATAGATGTCGCGGCGCGCCAGGTATCGCGCGAAATCGAACGCGCCCGGATTGCCGTAATTCCGCGGCCGCCGCACGCGCGCCTCGAACTCCACGACTTGGCCGTATTCGAGCGCCGGCGGCGCCTGTCCTTCGCGCGCATACGCAGTCACCTGGACACGGGCGCCTGGGGCCAGTTCCACGATGAAGCGCTCGCGGTCGCCTGCCAGGGCGGGTGGCTGGACCACGCAGCCGCTCAGGATCACGGGTTCCCGCCCCTCGGCATCCAGTTCCGGACTAGGGCCCGGACGATGCACCACATCCACCAGGATGCCCGCGAACACGAACCCTGCCAGGCAGCAACACCCGGCTAGAATGCGCGCCCGCCGCCACATCGCGACCACCGAGAGGATCGCAAGCGCGGCAATCGCCCCCAGCAATTCGTGCGTGTCGAACACGGCGAATCGCGATGTGAAGATGCCCGTGGCGAGGGCCGCCAAGGGTGGCAGCAGGGGATCCTGCATGCTCCGTTACCGCGGTTCGGCGAGCAGGATATTCATCTGCACGGCGCGCTCGCTGTTCAGAACGGACGACAACATGGCCACGCCATGTTCCGTGAATGCATACGGCAGCGTGCGGCGTCCTCCGCGTCCCTTTGACATCGCAATTTGCGATGTCAAACATCCGGCTTCCTCCTTGGCCAGTTGGAACATGAAGTCATCGGGAAAGCGCCTGAGGTTGCGCTTGACCGCTTCATTCAGGCGGAATGTGGGCACCCGATACAACTCGGCCAGATCCGAATCGAGCATGATTTTCTGGCCGCGGATGACATAGATCCTTGGCCCAATGAGTTCTACGGCGGCCGGCAACCGCCCGGCGGCAACACTGGCGCGCCTGTTTGCGGCGATAGCAGCCGTGGGCGCGGGTAGTAGTTTTGGCATGAGACCAGTCTAGTGGCCGCGCGGGCCAGGACTTCTCAGGCCAGATGGCTTGGGTGCGTTTTATTTCTGGGCCGATGCCTCGGTCAGGTCCAGCCGCGCCTTCCACGCATCCTGCTCCGCGACCGGTCCGGCGTTGGTGAAGTTCATCAGCCGGTCGTCGCCGGCGGTGTAAGCGGGCCAGTGCGGTCGCCCTTCGCCATCGGGATTGCCGGTCTTCGCAAACGCCACCCAATAAGCCAAAGCCGCCTTGGCGGTGGCCTCATCCTCGGGCGCCAGATCCTTGGTATAGCGGGCCGCAACCGTATCGAAGACAAATGGAATCTCGGTGGCGTGCGGCGCGCCCTTCCATTGCTTGCGCATCGAGGCCGCCACGTAAGAGAACCGATACTCATACGCGGGCTGGCCGGTTGCCGCCATGGTTCTCACCACGAATCGCGCCGGCTCGATCATCATTTTGTCGGCGGCCACCAGCATGCCGATCTTACGGAATTCGCCGGAATGCGCCGGGTCGTAAACGGCCTGCGCCTTCTCTTTGTTCCCGCCGAACGGAGCGAACAGTTCGTCCATATTCTTGGCAAACGAGAAGCCGATATCGCTGCTGTTGGCGCCTGCGATGACTGGAATCTTCATGGCCCGGCCGCCCAATAGCGCCTGCTCCGGCGTCTCCAAAACAATCTTCCCGTCGATCATTGGACCGGCATATGTCGGCGTCATCATACTGGCCATGTTCAGGCGGTCGCAGACACTGTCGGCCGGCAGCTCGCGCAATCGCGCGAGGGCGGCGGCATCTTCACCCTTTATGCCGGCCTTTTCGGCAAATGCGATCCCTATCGCCTCACCGGACGGCAGGCTGGGGGCGGATTCGCTGATCCGCCGCATCGGTCCGATGCCGGTGCGTCCCCCGCCCGACTCGATGATGGCCTTCTGGAACAACCCATGCGCCAAGGGTGAGGTCATCATGGTCAGCACCGAGGCACCTCCGGCGGATTCGCCGAACAACGTGACGTTGCCGGCATCGCCGCCGAACTTCGCAATGTTTTTTCGCACCCATTGCAAGGCCGCGATCTGGTCCAGAAAGGCGTAATTGCCCAGCGGCGCGTGCGGGTCTTCTTTGGTCAACGCTGGAAATGCGAAAAATCCGAAGCGCCCGACCCGATAGTTGAAGCTCACGAATACCACGCCGCTCTCGGCGAAATGCGTCCCATCGTACACCGCCGGCGAGCTTCCCCCATTCACGAATCCCCCGCCATAGATCCACACCATCACTGGCAGTTTGCCGGACGCGCGCCGGACGGGCGCCCACACATTCAGATACAGGCAATCCTCGGCGGGCTTGGTGCCGAGCGGCGCCGCGTCGCTCGGAAACGGAAGCTGCATACAATCGGATGCGTACTCCGTGGCCGATCGCTCACCCTTCCAGGACGCGGCCGGTTGTGGCGCTCGCCAACGGTTATGACCGATAGGAGGCGCGGCATACGGAATACCCTTGAATGCCACCACGTCGCCCGCGATCGCGCCTTTGAGCGCGCCGCTTTCCACGCGTATTTCATCCGATGTCGCGGCGGCCGCGCTGTAAGTCATAGCCGCAAACAAGAAAAGACTGTATATCTTAGTCATAGATAACCCAATAACCTAGTCCATGCGCACAGAGCCGCGCAACGGAAGATCGCGCGACGAACCGCCTGCTTGAATCGTATACTCACCTGGAACGAGCTGCCACGCATCCTTGTCCGCATTGAATATCGAAAGATAAAACGGATCGAGGCGCAGAGTCACGGATTTCGATTCTCCCGGCGCCAGTTTCACCTTCTCCCAGGCCACCAGGCGCTTGAATGGCTCGCCCGCGGTTTGCGGTAATGTGGCATAAACCTCGGCGATCTCCGCGCCCTCGCGCGTGCCGGTATTGGCTACGGCGAAAGTGACGCTGTCCTTCGATGTCTTCATGCCCGAATACTTAAAGGTCGTGTAAGACAGCCCAAATCCGAACGGATACAGCGGCTGCTTGTTCTCGGCGTCGTACCACTTATAGCCGACCTTCAGGCCTTCGTCGTAAGTTACATCGAACTTCCGGGTATTCGTTTTGAAGCCCGGAAAGAACTCCACTAGGTCGGCGTCGCTCACCGGCGGCGGCTGCTGAGTGAGCTTCGGATGCGGCAGATCGGCTTCCGACCTGGCGAAAGTCAGCGGCAGCTTGGCGGACGGGTTTACATCGCCGAAGAGGATACTCGCGATGGCTTCCGCGCCGCGGATTCCCGGGTACCAGGCCTCCATCGCCGCGCTTACCTGGCCGATCCACGGCATAGTCACCGGGCCGCCGGTTTCGAGTACCACGATGGTGTGTGGGTTGGCCGCCGCCACCGCACCGATCAAGGCGTCTTGATCGCCCGGCAGGGCCAGGTTGGCATGATCTTTGCCTTCGCTCGATGGCTGGTTGACGAACACGATGGCGACATCCGATGCCTTTGCCAGCCGCGCCGCAGCCGCGGGATCGGCTCCGCCGTCATACTGCACATCGGCATGCGGCGCTTTGTCGCGGATCGCCTTCAGCGGCGCGGACCGGTGCCAGACAACGTGATCGAACAACCCGATGTTGGCCGGTTGCGGCACCGGATTGCCGCCCATCGGATCGACCTGCGCCGACCCGCCGCCGGAAAGCACGCCCACATCCGCATGCGATCCGATCACCGCGATCGTTTTCACCCCTCTTGCCAGCGGCAACTGTCCATTTGTATTCTTCAGCAGCACGATGGATTGTTCCGCCACACGCTGCGCCACATCGAGGCCGTGGAAAACATCGGGCACCTGGGTGTCCGGATCGCGGTCGAACAGCCCGACCGCGAATTCCGAACGCAGAATGCGGTGCACCATATTGTCCAGGCGGGCCATGGGCACCTCACCGCTTTCCACCGCTTTCTTGAGCGCGTCCGCGAGGAAACTGTTCCCGGGCATCTCCATGTCCAGGCCCGCTAATACGGCCTTGGCGGTCGAATGCGTGCCGCCCCAGTCCGAAACCACGAAGCCCTGGAACCCGAAGTCTTTCTTCAAGACGTCTGTAAGCAGATAGCTGTTCTCGCAGGCGTAATCGCCGTTCAGCAAGTTGTAGGAGCACATCACCGCGCCCGCGCCCGACTCCTTCACACCAATCTCGAACGCCAGCAGGTCGCTTTCCCGGATGGCGCGCTTATCGGCCTTCACATTGACATACGAGCGGCCCTCCTCCTGGTCGTTCAACGCGTAGTGTTTGATATCGCCGACGATTCCCTGCGCCTGGAGCGCCTTCATTTCCGCGCCCACCAGCTTGCCGGCCAGGATCGGATCCTCGCCCTTGTATTCGAAGATGCGTCCGTTGCGCGGCTCGCGCGCCAGATTGACTCCCCCGCCCAGTGTCATGGTGTAACCCTGGTTGCGCAACTCCAGGCCGATGAGGGCGCCGTATTCGCGTGCCACATCCAGATCCCAACTCGCGGCTTCCGCCACGCAGGAAGGCAGCGCCGTGGAATAACGGCCGAATACGCCGCTATGCGTGACGCCCACGGCCGCATCCGCCATCTGCAGGTCCGGAATGCCCAGCCGCGGAATGCCCGGGACGTAGCCGGCATTGCCCAGGGACTTCGAAGGCTGTCCGCCCGGGCGGCCAAAAAGCATCTGCCAGCCGCTGCCGTGCAGCAGTGATATCTTCTCGTCGAGCGTCATCTGGGCGACGATCAGGTCGGCACGCTCGTCCGCGGTCAGGCCTTTGTTCATCCATGGGCCGGTGGGCTTCGGCCGTGGCGGACCGAACTGCGCTCCGGCGGGAGCGATAAAGGCCAAACAAAGGATACTGGCGAGCGTCGCGTGCCGCCGCCGTGGGACCATTTTTGTGAGCATACGAAGTCGCATAGTAACAGATCGCATTGTCCGGGCGGCCCGCTGACGGCTAACAGGCGTGCACTTGCTGGCGGAACTCGGCGAAGCGCGGGCAACGTTCCGCAATTCGATCGAGGTTTGCGGCGGATGCGATCTCTTCGTACACCTCAGTGTCCGCGGCGAGACCGGCTTCGGACAGCATCGCGTGGAATGATCGCTTTGGATCCACAATCTCTTCGAGCGATTTGTTGATAGCCTTGATCGAACGCGTGCGGCCGCGCGAGAGAGCTACCGTGCTTACAGCCAGTTCGTCGGCAAGCAGCCAAGTCTCGACCATACACCTGGTCGCATAGAAGTGTACTGGGAAAGGCGGGGCAAAGCCCGACTGATTCAGGCGGTCTCTTAGCACGGACTCCAAGGCTTGCGGGTCCTTGCGGTCGGAGTCGCGAATGACCAGTGCCTTATCGACGGAGTGCCACTGAAACTCCCTCAGAAATCCCACAAATTTGCTGCGGAGTCCAGCCACGCCACCACACCGCCGCGCCACCAGATGCTCGACATCGCGCCGAATCCTCCGGATGATCGCCGAGTAGACTGCCGCGTCGCTGTCGCCTTCGACGATGATTCCGAAAACACTCATTCTTCGCCAAGCGCTCCTGCAAACATCAGATCGCCGAGACCCAAGTCTTTATTCTCGACGAGTTCCCTGAGGTGCGGCTTATCTTTGGGCCGGGTTACCTTGGTCTCGCCTCGTGTCTTCTCAATCCACAGGATCTCGTCGAGTTTCATTTGGTCCAGCACGAGCGGCGAATGAGTCGTAAAGATAATCTGAGACGGGGGAACACCGCGTTCCGCGACTTCCTGATGAACCTGCCGCAACAATGCAATGAGTGTCTCGTACAGCCTCGGATGCAGATGGTTCTCTGGCTCCTCAATGAAAAAGAGGGTGCCACCCAGTTCGTCCGGGGCAAGTATGAGGGAGAGATACGCGATAAATGCCAATTCGCCATCCGACATCTGAAAGAGCGGCGTAGGACGGAGCAACCATTGCTCGTTGGACGCCAGATAGACCATCCCCTGCTGTGTCGGCCACGTCAGAAGTTCCCGGATTTCTGGAAAAACATCTCGCGCCACCTCTGCGATACGGGCGAAGGCCTGCGGCGATTTGGTTTGCAGCCACATCAGCCAGGCAGAGAGGTTGGCGCCGTGCAGATCGAGGACGTTTCCAGCGGTCATCTGGTTTGCCTGCCTCATCAGCGGAGGAACGAACTGATGAAGCCGCCAGTTCTGGGCAAAGAACTTCAAAGGGTGGCCGGTCCAGTTGGGCGGCGCAAGTTCCATGGCGGACCTCTCCGCTTGAACACTCACAAGTTTGGACCCATCGGCATTTTTCAGCCAGCGGCCACCGCTCTCCCCGACGATAAGCTCATACTCCTGTCCCGCCTCCCGTAGCGTCAGCGCCTCTCGTTGGATGGCGAAATATCCGCCCGGGCCCCCTGCAATTTCGAGATCGTATACGAACTCTTTGTCAGGTTGGGCAGGTTCCGCGAAACGGATGGCTATCGAAAGCCGTTTGTCTTGGCTGCCTTTCCACAGCACCTCGTCTATCCCCTGCCGCCGGGTCAGCGCGTTTCCAGGCCCAAACTGCGGGGACCAGCATTCTTGCAGGAAACGGAACAAATCGAGGACGTTGCTCTTGCCGCCCATATTGGGTCCTACCAGGACGCTCAATGGACCCAGAGAAACGTCGATATCCCGCAGACTCTTGAAGTTCCGCGCGCGCACTCGGGTAATCATAAAGACACCGAGACTATGATAACCCGCGCAACTCCGGCCCGCGGCTGCGTGCCATGATCGTCTCCAACATATCCGGAATCTCAAACACCGCCCGATTCGACTGCGCGGCGGCATTGGCCCGCATCCGCGCGTAAGTGGCCGGCTCCAGCAATTCGTCTACGGCCGCTCCGATGGCGCGGAAATTGCGCAAAACCATGCCGACCGCCTGCTCCCGCACCCACTCGCAGTTATACCGCTCCTGCGGCAGGTTCCAGGCATTTCGCTCCACGATGACCGGCAACTTCATGGCGATCGCTTCGCTGATGCTGCCTGGCCCCGGCTTGCCGATGAAGAAATCCGAGAGATGCATGTAATAAGGCACTTCGCGCGTGAAGCCTTCCACAAATATCGGAATGCGCGAAGGCATCGCGCGCAACTTCTCCGCCAATTTCTGGTTGCGGCCGCAGATCAGAATCAATTGCAAGGGCCGCGCCCCGGCTTCCAGGCGATGCGCGATTTCGAGCATCACCGCCGAGCCTTCCCCCCCGAACAAGACCAATCCCGTCGGCCAGTCGGGATTCAGTCCCAGACGTTGCCGCTGCGCGCCGCGATCGGCCTCCACGGGTTCATAGAAGCGCGGGTTCAGAATCATGCCCGGCGCGCGAAAGATGAAGCGGTCCGCGTGCCCCAATTCGCGAGCCTGCGCCACCGCGCGGTCCGACCCGCAGATGAAATACTGCTCCTGCCGCTCGATCCAGAAGTGCGGCGGATAGTCCGCGATATCCGTCAGGATGGTCACCAGCGGCGTGCCTGGCAGCGCCGCCTCCAGGCTTAATTTCAAAGCCCGGTTGAAATTCGGGATCAACGATACCACCATATCCGGCCGGCCCTCGCGCCAGAAATCGCGTAACAAACGCACCAGGCGGGGCTGAAACAAACGGATCACAACATGTAATCCCTTAAGTAACTCGCCCGATCCTAACGTCCAGCCTTTCTTTAGCATCAGGTTGTAATAGTCTTGCAGCCGGATGCCCGTGATCCGGCGAAAGATATCCAGGTTGTCCAGTTGTTCCTGCAGGTTTACCATGCGGATTTCCCATGGCCGGCCCTGCTGCGCAATCACCTGCTGCAAAGCCATAGCCGCGCTGCGATGCCCGCCACCCGCATCGAAGTAAATGAAATCGAGCTTTTTCATACTTTACGATTTCACCAAGCTTTTGCCTGAATGTCATGCTCTTGTAGGATTATGGGACTATAAATTAGGGTGGGATGGTGTTAGAGTTCATCACAGCTCGGGATTACAGCCTCATGCACCGCGTGCATCGTTGGCCCGCCCCGCGCTGGATCCGCGTATGGATGATCTGCGCCACGCGCGGTGGCGACGGCTGGCTATGGTATGCCATGGGCATCGTGATCCTGCTCTTCGGCGGTCCTTCGCGCCTGGCGGCCGTAGGCACCGCGGCTATCGCGGCGGGCCTGGGTATCGCGGCATTCCTCTTCCTGAAGAAACGTACCAACCGCAAACGGCCGTGCGCCATCGAGCCGCACTGCTGGGCGAAGCTCTTGCCCCCCGATCGTTTCTCGTTTCCCTCCGGCCATACCATCACCGCCTTCGCCGTGGCCCTTTCGCTATCGGCCTTCTATCCGGGCTTGCTGCCCGGCCTGTTATTCTGCGCCGCGAGCATCGCGCTCTCGCGCATTCTCCTCGGCATGCATTTCTTGAGTGACGTCGTAGCCGGCGCGCTGATCGGCTCCAGCCTGGCGTACGGCGCCGTTTGGCTTGTAAGGTAGTTCCGCATCTGCATCCCCTGGCGTATACTGAACATCGAGAGAATATGCCCAGTATGCGCAACCTATGCCTGGTCTTTATCTGTGCCTGCTCGCTGGCAGCGGCCGCGCCGCCGCCCGCACCGCCTGCTCTGCAACTGCAGTATGATCGCCTGGCCAGCGCCCTGACGCTCCTGAACGACGCCGACCGCAAGATCGTCAACGAAGCCGCGCAACTGATTCGTGAGGGTGAACACGCCGGCGCGCTGGCTCGTCTTTCCGCGCTTACCCATTCCAATCCCGACAATTCGTCCCTGCGCATCCTGATGGCCTACGCCCAGCTTCAGCTCGGCAACCTGACCGGCGCGTTCGATGAAGCGAAGAAAGCGCACGACGCGCCCAATGGAAATAGTTACAGGTGCTACTTTCTGGCTAAGATCGCCTTCCTCACGGGCGATAACGTCACCTGCCGGCGCGAGATCGATCACGTCAAAAATGCCGGCGATATGCCCCAGGAAGTGAAGCAGTTGCAAAACGATCTTAAGAAAGCTAAAGCCAGGAGCTAATTCCAATCCTGCTACAATCGCCCTATGTTTAGAGGAGTGGAGCACACCGCGATCGCCTCACCCGATCCCCGCGCGCTGGCTGAATGGTACGCCGCGCATCTCGAGTTCGTCATCAACTACGAGTACGCCGGCAACTACTTCGTACGCGCGTCGAATGGCACGATGTTGGAGATCATTCCCGGCAAAGGCCCGCTGGCGCCGCCCCAATTCGACGATCCAGGCATTCGCCACCTGGCCATCGACGTCGACGATTTCGATGCCGCGCATGCGCGCCTCCAGGCCGCCGGCGTCCAATTCCTGGGCGAGCCCATGAACAAACAGGGCAACCGGCTTTTGTTTTTCGCGGATCGCGACGGCAACATCCTGCATCTGATTCAGAGGGAAAGGCCGCTTCCCTAAACTTGTGCTGCGCCGGGTCTTCAAGGCTTTTCATTACCGCGAATTCCGCTTGCTATGGTTCGGCGCCTGCACGTCGTCGATCGGCACCTGGATGCAGATCGTTGCCCAGAGCTGGCTGGTGCTTTCGATCTCCGGTTCGGCGTTCCTGCTGGGTGTCAACGGCTTCCTGGCACAAATCCCCATCCTGCTGTTCTCGCTGATCGGGGGCGTGATCGCCGACCGCATCGACCGCCGGCGCGTGCTGCTGGGATCGCAATACGTGCAGATGGCCTGTGCGTTCCTGCTGACCCTCCTGATCGCGTTCAAAGTGGTCAAAGTCTGGCACATCCTCGGCCTGTCATTCGTGGTGGGCTGCGCGCAGGCCTTCGGCGGACCGGCCTACCAGGCGCTGGTGCCCATGCTCGTCGAAAAAGAAGATTTGCCGAACGCCATCGCGCTCAACTCCATCCAGTTCAACCTGGCGCGGGTCATCGGTCCGATGCTGGGCGGCCTGGCCCTCACCGGCTTGGGCGCGGCCTGGTGTTTCGGCCTCAACGGCCTTTCTTTCGTCGCGGTAATCATTTCCCTGCTCATGCTGACGGTCAAATTCGTGCCGCGGACCACCGGCGAATCCATCTTGACTGGCGTGAAACAGGGCATCGGATTCGTGCGCAAGCAGGGCGCCATGGTGGGGCTGATCGCGCTGGCGTTTTTGATGACCGCGCTGGCCATCCCTGTCCTGACCTTTCTGCCGGTCTTCGCCAAAGATGTATTTCATCGCGGACCGACCACCTTCACCATCCTCCTTTCGTGCTCGGGCGCCGGTTCGGTGGCCGGCGCGCTGATTGTAGCCGCCTATGGCAATGTCAGCAACAAAGGCCAGGTCGCGCTTCTTACGCTGCTACTGCTGGGCGCCGGCATTACGGGCTTCGCCCTTTCCAAGATGATCGTATTGAGCTGCCTGCTCCTGTTCATCTCCGGCGCGGCCATGATGGGCGTTTTCTCCATGATCAGTTCGCTGGTGCAACTGATCACCGCCAACGAAATGCGCGGGCGCGTAATGAGCGTCTACAACGTAGCCTTCCGCGGCGGCATGCCGCTGGGCAGCCTGGCGACAGGATGGCTGGTGCCCAGATATACCGCGCCTCACGTGCTGGCCGTGAACGGCCTGCTGCTGATCGCCGTGGGATTCTATTTCCTGCTCGTGCAGCGGCGGGTAGCCGCTCTCTGAGTGGGGCAGGCGTCTACGCCTGCGGAGGGTCTCCAGACCAGATCTTGATCTTTGGCGAACGAAAGTTCCCCGTGGCGCACGCTTCAGCGTGCCGGCGGGACTTTTAAGTCCCCCTGCCCGTATACGGTGACCAATCAGCAAAATATAATCCTCCCCCGCATCTAACTGCACCCGCGTCACTTACTAACTCCCCGTCTTCCACATACCCCGTTCCCCATCCACCGCGGCCCTAAAATGAAATCGGGTATGGACGCCGCATCCCATCCCCAAATCCAACCGCAAGGAATAACCCATGCTGATTTCCCGCAAACAACACCAGGCCAACCGCGAGAACGCGCAACACTCCACCGGCCCGGTCTCCCCCGAAGGCAAGGCCGCCGTCCGCCTCAATGCCCTCACCTTCGGGCTCCGCGCGCGCGACGTCGTCCTCATCCACGAAGACGCAGCCGCCTACCAGCAACTCTGGGATGTGCTCGAATCCGAGTGGCAGCCGCAAGCCCCCACCGAAAGAATCCTGCTCGAACGCATGGCCGTCGCCCATTGGCTGCTCATGCGCACGGATCGCAGCGAAGAGAGGATCTTTACCGCCACCGACCCCGGAGCAAGACAATTCGCCCTGCTCGATCGCGTCTCGGCCCAGCGCGCCCGCCTCGAGCGTTCTTTCAGTACTGCCATGCGCGAACTGAAGCAGTTACAAAACGAGCGCCGCGCCCGCACTCAGCCTGAGTGCGCTCAGCCTGAGCCCGTGCAGCCGGTGGAAAGCGAACCGGCCATCAAGACTCCCGCGCACCGGCCCGCCCCGCCGCCCGCATACGTGATGTCCGCCGCCCCGGACGCCCAGCCGCTATCGTGCGCCCCTATCTCCCCGGATACCCGCTAGGCCCCCGCCCCCCTGATCTTTGACAACCTGGCAAACGACCCCAAGCAGTCCGCCCAATCTATCCCCAAAAATGAGCCCACTCCGGTAGCCCACACCCCATAACCCACCACCCATAACCCACCACCCACAACCCACCACCCACCACCCACAACCTCTACCCCTCGAATCAACCACATAGGCTTTGATCGTCAGTCGTCCGAGGTGGCGCACGCTTCAGCGTGCTGGCGTGACTTTTAAGTCCCGCTTGGCCGGCTTCAGCCGGCTGGCGGGCTGAGCTTTCTCCGGAACCCGCCTACATCGGCCGGATGGGAGCCCTGGGCCGCCCAGGCTTGCCCGGTTGCGCCGGCACGAAGTAAACCGCGGCCTTCCCCGCACCGCCATCGCGCGCTACATAAAAAGGTCCCTGCCCAATCCCGTTCATCAGGAACACGGACGAATCGCCAAACCGATCGAGACGCGTGGGCGTGAAGCTCAGGTCCACGAACTGCTCGGGTAAGCGCGATGCGATGTCGTAGACGGCCAATTTACGGTTGCCGGCGTTGGCCACGTATAGCCGCTGCCCATCGGCTGAAATCTGCAAGCCCGAAGGGGAAGCGATGCTACTGTCGTTTGCGAACAGCACCACGGCTGGCGTGCGGGCGTAATTCTGCACCTGGAAAATCTGCTGCGCCTGGCCATCGGCGAAATATATGCTGCTGCCCGCCACGGACAGTGCCGACGGGTTCGCGGCCACCGCGATCCGCTCGGTACCCGCCGCGGCGCTAGCCAGGTAAATGCCGCCCGATTCGGTCGATTTCACCGCCAGAATCAGGCGCTGTCCGTCGAAAGCCAAAGCCGTCACGGGCCCCGGAAGACCCGCCAGGTCGATGGGCGCGCCGGCCGCCGGCGCCGCCGTTAGGCCGCTGAGAATCTGCCCCTGCGCGCTTGCCGGCGCGTAAATCGCCGCGCTGTTATCGTCCGCCCACGCAAAATAGCCGGGATTGGCGATGGCTCCGCCGACCGCTGAAACCGCCGGGGTGGTCGTGCGTAGCCCGTTATAGACAAAGAGCTTGCCGTTTTTGACGGCCAGCGCGGCCGAGCCGTCAGGCGAGACTGCGGCGGCGGCCAGTCCATTGACCGTGGCATTGCCGAGATACGCGGCCCCGGGAATCCCCAGCATCGGCCTGATCGCGCCTGCGTGCGCGTCGAAGATGAAGCCCGTCACCGGTCCGTTCACTCCGGCCGACGACTGCGCCCAGCCCGCAGTGGCGAGCACGGCAAATGCCATAAGGAGCCTGTCAGTATGCATATCCTAATAGACGCTTAAACGGTCCGAAATTCTCACACCGCCACTCCGGCAGTATAGCGCTATTATAGGATTCCATGAAGGTTGCAGTGGCAAGCGATCATGCCGGTTACCCCTTGAAGGCGCGGGTGATCGAAGAATTAGGTAAATTGGGTCACGAAACCGCCGATCTCGGCACGGATTCGACCGATCCGGTGGACTATCCGGACTATTCGCGCGCGGTGGCCGAGGCCGTCCTCGATGGCCGCGCCGACCGCGCCGTCCTGCTGTGCGGCAGCGGCGCGGGCGCCTGCGTGGCCGCCAATAAGTTCAAGGGCATCCGGGCGGCCACCTGCCACGATCCCTTTTCCGCCCATCAATCCGTCGAGGACGACGATGTTAACGTCATGTGCCTCGGCGCGCGCGTGGTCGGCCCCGAGTTGGCCGTGGAACTGGTGCGCCGCTATATCGGCGCGCAGTTCTCCGGAGCCGAGCGCCATAAACGCAGGCTGGGCAAAATCGCCGGATTCGAAGCGCAGTTCGGGCGGTAGGCATTTCCTGCATGAGTGTCTTCGAGAAGACCTTCCGCGTGTCTACGCGGGGCCATTCCGATATATTGGATATCACCCCCCAGATTGCCCGCATCGTAGCCGAGAGCGGGGTGCGGCAAGGCATTGTCAACATCGCCGGCATCGGCTCCACGCTGGGCATTACCACCCTGGAATTCGAGCCGGGATGCGTGGCGGACCTGCGCCGCGCGCTTGAACAGATCGCTCCCGCCGATGCCGATTATGCGCATAACGCGCGCTGGGGCGATGGCAACGGATACGCGCACCTGCGTAGCGCACTGGTGGGTACCGCGCGCAGTTTTCCCGTCAGCCAGGGGCGCGTTGGCACCGGCACCTGGCAGCAAATCGTGCTCTGCGATTTCGACAATCGCGCGCGCGACCGCCAGGTGGTGGTCACCGTGGTGGGCGAATGAGCGAGCGGCGCGCGGAGCCCCGGTTTTTGTGTTCGGACCTGATCAAGGTGCGCATCGAATCATCCGGCCAACCGGCGGAGCTGATCGCCAACCTCGAAGACATCTCGCCATCGGGAGCGTGCCTGCAGTTCGATCGGCCCGTCCCGCCCGGCACCCGGCTCAGCCTGATGCTTGGCCGGTACAAGTTCCACGGCCGGACGCAGTATTGTGCCTACGATGAAATCGGATATTTTGTGGGAGTGCGCTTCGATGCCGGGCGGAAATGGTCGCGCCGCCTCTACCAGCCGAAACACCTGCTCGATCCCGCGCAGTTGATGGTCTCCGGGTCCGCGCCTAAATCGAAACTCAAGACGAACGCTTGACCACCGCGTCCGTGCTCCAGGCGCCGTCCTCTGTTCCGATCTTCAGCGTCATGGTGTCGCCGGAAACGGTTCCGGTGATCAACAGGGTGACCGGGTTCCCCTGCCATTCCGAGGCCACTGTCAGCGAGATTTTATCGCCTTCGAGCGAACCTTTGGTGATGGCATGCGGCTTGTCTCCGGCGTTTGTCATCGTGCCGGTAACGTTCGCGCCGTCAGCTTTCAGCTCCAGCACGATCTCGGAGTCCGCGCCTTCCATCGGCCCTTTCCACTTGCCGGTCACATCGGCGGCAAGGGCGCTTGCGGCCAACGCCGTCAGCAATAGAATGGATATCGAAATCGCACGCGGCATCGTCGTTATCCTACCTGTTTGCAGCGTTCGGCAGGCTCCTGCCACAGCCGGTATCCGCCCCGGAAGGCGTTTTCGTTGCTGCCCAGGCGCGCGCCGGGCGGAAGCTTCTTCAGCGTTTTGGCATTGCCGCCGCCCAATACCACGTAGTCCGCTTCGAGCGCGGCTTTCAGCCGTTCCACCACATCGAAGACACATTCCCGCCACTTCTTCTTGCCCAGCCGCTTCAGGCCGCGGATTCCGAGGTAATCTTCGTAAGTGCGGCCGTGCTTGTAAGGCAGGTGCGCCAGTTCCATCGGCTCCAGCACGCCGTCTACGATCATGGCCGAGCCTAGCCCGGTGCCTAGCCCGAGGAATAGCATGCGTCCCGACTCATAGTGGCCCAGGGCCTGCATGGCCGCGTCGTTGATGACCTTGACCGGGCAGCCCAGCGCCTTCTCAAAGTCGAAACCCACCCAGCCGCACCCCAGGTTGTGCGGTTCGCTGACCGGCTTGCCGTGAACCACCGGACCCGGATACCCGATCGACGCCACCGAGTATTCCCAGCCGTCGATCGCCTTCCGCACGTCCGCCACCATCTTCCGCGGCGTCATCTTCGGTCCGGATGGAATGGTGATGAATGACTTGTGGCCGGTGGCCAGCGCCTTCACGTGCGTGCCGCCGACGTCCAGAACCAGGATTTGTTGTGGCGCAAGCTTCAGCGTGCCGCGGCGAACTTCAGTTCGGCGGTCATCCGTAATTTTCACAGTCATTGTCCGGTGCCGCGGCCCTTACTCCACGGTGACGTGCGTGCCCTTCACCTCGTGCCGCGCTAAGTTATTGATGCGGTCGTCGAGCACACTGCGCACGCCTTTCAAAAACTCCACGCGCGAGTTGCGAAAATGGTCCTTCGTCGCTTCGGACCAGGCCTTCCGGAAGAACGGCTTCACATTCAGACAGTAGAAGCAGCCCGGAGCGTCAACGTTTGTCTTTTCGTCTGCCATAATCAATTCTCCCTCATTTCCACGGTCAACACTTTGTTCTCCAGCCTGGCGTGCGCGGGCGTCAGCGCCGCCATCGAAGTGGGCAGGCCAATGTGCCGGCGCAGAGTACCGATCTGCACCACCAACTCGTCCCCCTTCTTGAACAACCCGACTTCACCCTTCACGGCGAAGGGTAGTTGCAATTGCACTTCGAAATGTCCATCGCGCTTACTGAAGCTATAGGGCGCTTCTGTACGCGTCACGGCCGCCGGGTCCTCGTCATCCGCATACAGCGCCCGCGCCAACTCTTGCAGACGCTCGGCGCCCAGCACCTCGTGCGTGAACAGCGGCACGCGCCGCACCGGCACGGGGGAGAAATATGCGTCGATCTCCGCCAGCACCCGCTGCTGCGACTCCCGCCACTCCGCGAAGAAGGAATCCGTGATAGCCTCCGGCAGCACGCGATTCACGATAATGCCGTCCACCGTAAGCCCGTGCAGCGAGAAGTACACAAACGCGCGCTGCGTCTCGCGCAGCACCATCTTCTCCGGATTGGTCACCAGCCGCACGCTCGTGACCCGTGGATTCTCCAGCAGTTCATCGATGCCATCCAGCTTCCCGAACAGATCCTGAATATTGGCGAAGTAACTGTCGGTAGGCAGTTCCACCGGTGAGACTCGGTTGGCCAGCGGGCGCACCGCCTTCAATACCGTCCGCTGAAACGGGAAGATATGTTTCATGTACCAGTCGAGCGTAGTAGGCATGCTCACGAACCGCATGGATTCGGCCGTCGGCGCACAGTCCAGCACGATGACATCGTAGCGTTGCTCGCGCCGGAACTGGTTAACCCACATCATGGCGCTTAGCTCTTCCATGCCGGGCAGAATGGCCAGTTCTTCCGCTTCCACATCGCTGATGCCCGTAGTGCGCAGCACCGAAATCACGTAAGCCGAGATTTCGCGCCAATGCCGTTTGATTTCCTTCTGGATGTTCACTTCATGGATCGCCAGCTTATCCCCGATCGGATAAGGATCGCCGGTTTTCTCGTGGAACAGGCTGGTTTCGAGGTCGAAGGAATCGGCGAGACTGTGCGCGGGGTCCACGCTCATCACCAGCGTGCGATAGCCCAACCGCGCTAATTGCACCCCCGTCGCCGCCGCCAGGCTGGTCTTGCCGACGCCGCCCTTCCCGCTGAACAGCAATATGCGCATATAGAACCATTCTAGATCACCCCGTGGCGCACGCTTCAGCGTGCCGGGGCGAACTTCAGTTCGCCCTACAGCCGGCTTCGTGCATGGACCGGCCCCACAACCGCATACCATAAGAGGATGCTCGTGTTAGCCTCCCGCTCGCCGCGCCGCCGCGACATCCTGCAGCAGGCGGGTATCCCATTCCGGATCCAGCCCGCGGACGTCAACGAAACGCCGCTGCCCGGCGAGGCCGCTCGCGACTACGTAACCCGCATTGCACGCGCCAAAGCTGCAGCGGTTACCCCCGCGCCCGGCGAGATCGTCCTGGCCGCCGATACCACCGTCTCCATCCACGGCGAGATCCTGGCGAAGCCGCAAGACGCCGCCGGCGCCCGCCGCATGCTGAATATGCTCTCCGGCCAGCGCCACGAAGTGCTCACCGGCATCTGCCTCCGGTCGCCCGTCCGTCTGATCGAAGATTGCGCGGAATCGAGCGTCTGGTTCGCGCCGCTCTCACCCCAGGAAATCACGGACTATGCCGCCAGCGGCGAGCCCATGGACAAGGCCGGCGCCTACGCCATCCAAGGCCTCGCCGCCAAATTCATCCAGCGCATCGAAGGCTGTTACTTCAACGTTATGGGATTGCCGGTAGCCTTGGTCTACAGGCACTTAAAAGAGATGTGAGCGCGCCGTCTCTTGAAATTCTCCTTTGCAAACGCCCGCGGAACAAATCCACGGCTCCCTGCGTTTATCCTCCATTAAGGAGTGCCATGCAATTCTTCTGGCAGGATCTCCGCTATGGCTTCCGCACCCTGCTGCGGAATCCAGGTTTCTGCGCGGTCGCCGTTCTGGCGCTGGCCTTGGGTATTGGCCCCAACACCGCGATCTTTACCATGGTGAACGCGGTGCTGCTACAGCCGCTGCCCGTTCCCGACCCTGACCGCGTGGTCATGATCTGGGGAACGCTGCTCAAGTCCGGTTTCGACCAGATGCCCGTCAGCGCCGCCGACTATCTGGACTGGAAGCGCCAAGCCCACTCGTTCGACCAGATGTCGGCCGCTTTCGCGATCCCCGAGTTCGGTCTGAATATCAGCGGCGTGGGCGATCCCGAGCGTGTATCGGCCGCCCTTGCATCCCGCGAGTTCTTGCCCGCGCTCGGCATCCATCCGATTGTGGGCCGCAATTTCCTTCCCGCGGAAGACGCCCCTGGCGGACCGCCCGCGGTGCTCATTAGCAATGCCCTATGGCAGCGCCGCTTTCATTCCGATCCCGCGGCCGTGGGACGCACATTGACGGTCGATGGCATTCCGCGCACCGTCGTGGGCGTCGTCCCGCATGCGCTTGGAGAATTGGTTGCCGCGGACCTGTGGCTGCCCACCGCCATCGATCCCAACAATCCCCAGCGCCAGCAGCACGAATATGGCATCGTGGCGCGATTGAAGGCGGGCGTGACCGTCGCCCAGGCACGGGCCGAGATGACCGTAATCGCGAAACGCCTGGAGCGCGCCTACCCCGCCAGCAATACCGGCTGGGGCGTCACGCTATTTCCCATGGCGGAAATGTACACCGGGCGCATCCGCCCGGTCCTGTTGATTCTGCTGGGCGCGGTCGGCCTGCTGCTGTTGATCGCCTGCGCCAATCTCGCCAACCTGCTGCTGGCGCGGGCCGCCACTCGCGAGAGGGAGATCGCTATACGCGGCGCGCTGGGCGCGGGCCGCCGCCGCATCCTCCGCCAGTTGCTGACCGAAAGCCTGGTGCTGTCCTGCGGCGGAGGCGCCCTCGGGCTCGTCCTGGCCGTTTGGGGAGTGCGAGCCATGCGCAGCGCGGTTCCCGATATGTTTCCCATGCTGCAACACATGCGGCTGGACATGCCCGTGCTGGCATTCACCTTCGGTATATCGATGCTTACCGGCCTTCTCTTCGGCCTGGTTCCCGCATGGAGATCCTCCCGCACCGATCTGAACACGACCCTCAAGGAAGCTGCCGGACGTTCGGAGAGCGCCGGCGGATCGCAGCGTATCCGCAGCTTCCTGCTGGCATCGGAAGTGGCTTTTGCGGTGCTCCTTTCGATCAGCGCCGGTTTGTTGTTGCGCAGTTTCGTGCGGGTCACCGAAATCGACCCGGGCGTGCGCACCGCGAACATCCTCACCCTGATGATCAGCTTGCCGGAGACGAAATACAACACGCCGCGCAAGCGGTCGGACTTCTATAAGAATCTCATGGATCGTCTGGAAGCGCTGCCCGGAGTACGATCGGCTGGAGCCGTCATGATCCTGCCGCTACGCGTGTCCATCCTCTCGTTCCGCATCGGGGTCAACGGCTTCGATATCGAAGGCCGCCCTCCTGTCGCCAAGGACAAACAGCCCTTAGCCGATTACCGCACGGCCACTCCCGGATATTTCAATACCATGGGGATCGCGCTGCGGCAGGGCCGCCTGTTCGACCGGCACGACGACCAGGATGCCAAACACGTGGTCATCGTCAACGAAGCTATGGTCCGCAAGCACTTCCCGCACGAGAATCCTCTGGGTCAACATATCCTCATGGGTGAGCGCCTGGAAATCGTGGGCGTGGTCGCGGATGCCAAGCTCTATGGCCTGGACGCGCCGATCGAGCCCGCCGTTTACGTTCCGCTGATGCAGAATCCCGGCGTTTTCCGCGAGGCCATCGTGGTACGCACCGAAGGTGATCCCGCGGCTATGGCTCCCACCGTGCGCCGCGAAATCCTGAAGCTCGATCCCGCGCAGCCGGCCTCAAACGTGCGCACTATGCAGCAGGTGCTCTCCGATTCCCTGATGCTGCGCCGCGTCTCCATGCTGTTGCTCACCGTATTCGCCTCGCTCGCGCTCACGTTGGCCACGGTCGGCATTTACGGACTCACGGCCTACGCGGTGAGCCGGCGCACGCACGAGATCGGATTGCGTGTGGCGCTGGGCGCCAGCCAGCCGCAGATTCTGCGCCTCGTGGTCGGCCGCGGAATGCTCACTTCGCTGATCGGCGCGGGTATCGGCATGGCCGCCGCCTTCGAGCTGACGCGCCTGTTGTCGGGGATGCTCTACGGCGTTACCGCCACCGATCCGCTGGTATTCGCCGGCGTGCCGTTGTTGCTGGTCGGGGTTTCCGTGCTCGCCAGCTATCTTCCGGCCCGCAAAGCTGCGCGCATCGATCCGTTAGCTGCGCTTAGGTATGAATAGAAACGGATATGATTCTCCGTCCCCGCCGGGCTTTTTAGTACAATTGCGGCATGGCCACCCAGAATTACTCCAACCATACCCGCCTGGTCTTCGGTTACCACTTCGTCCTGGCCGGCATTTTGTTCCTGACCCTGATTGGGGCGCTCGTCAATCTGCGCAGGTCGTGGGGCATCCATGGGCAGTTCTACAGCGCCGCGTTGATCGTGGTGCTTACGTTCTGCTGCGGCATGCTTTTCTATTACGTGCGCGTATTTCCGCTCAAAGCACAGGACCGCGCCATTCGCGCCGAAGAGAATCTGCGGCACTTCGTTCTGACCGGCAAACTCCTGGATCCGCGTCTCATCATGGGCCAGGTCATTGCGCTACGGTTCGCACCGGATGATGAATTTGTCGATCTCGCCAGAAAAGCGGCCGACGCCAACATGCCCGCCGCCGACATTAAGCGCGCCATTAAGAACTGGAAAGCCGATAATCATAGAGTGTAAGGATTACTATGGCGCAAACCGAATCCACCATGCCCGCGCTGGGCAGACCGGCTCCGGATTTCGAATTACTGGACGTAGTGTCCGGCGCGTCCGTCAGTCTCGGCAGTTTTGCGGGCAAACAAGCTCTGCTGGTGATGTTCATCTCGCGCCACTGCCCCTACGTGCAGCACGTGAAGCACGAACTGGCACGGCTCGGAAAAGATTATGCCAGCCAGCCGCTCGGGATCGTGGCCATTTCATCGAATTATGTTGCGCAGTATCCGGACGATGCGCCCGAACTCCTCAAGCAGATGGCGGCGGAGCTCGGCCTGAATTTTCCGATCTGCTACGACGAAACCCAGGAGCTGGCCAAGGCCTATGACGCCGCCTGCACGCCGGACTTTTTCCTGTTCGACGCCAACCAACGGCTGGTCTATCGCGGCCAGTTGGATGCCGCGCGGCCGCGTAACGACATTCGGGTGACCGGCGCCGACCTGCGCGCGGCCATCGATGCGGTGCTCGCCGGCCAACCCGTGAATCCGCAACAGCGGCCCAGCGTCGGTTGCAATATCAAGTGGAAACCGTAAGCGGATTCGCTCGACGGCGCGATCGTCATCGCACTGTAACCTGCGTCGCGATTTATTCGGCAGCCAGCCCTCGCATCGGACATCCGGCTGCGCATTTTTCCCTTGCCCTCGCCACCGATTCTTAGGACACTGAAGCTTTGGAGGAAGAATTGGAGAAGAACGCCAGGAAAGGCTCCCTCGTCATGGAGCCGGCCGAACGCTGGACCCCGCAGGACGCCAGCGAACTCTACGACGTGGCCAGTTGGGGCAAGGGCTACTTTTCGGTGGATGGCAGCGGCCATCTGTGCGTTCATCCCAACAAGGATCCGCAGCGCTCCGTCGACCTCAAGCAACTCGTCGATACCCTGGTGCTGCGCGGCATCTCCCTGCCGGTCCTCATCCGTTTCGCCGGCATTCTGGAGCACCGCCTCGGAGAACTCGCCGGCGCTTTCCAAACCGCCATCGCCGAACATCGCTATCAGGGCACCTACTGCTGCGTCTATCCGATCAAGGTGAACCAGCAGCGCCAGGTCGTCGAAGAAGTGCTGGAGTTCGGCCGCCCCTATAAGTTCGGCCTGGAGGCCGGCTCCAAGCCTGAACTGATGGCCGTCATGGCTATGGCTGATAACGAAACTCCCATCATCTGCAATGGTTTCAAGGACGACGAATACATCGAGATGGCCATGCTGGCCCAGAAGATGGGCCGCCACATCATTCCGGTCGTCGAAAAGTATACGGAGCTGAAGCTGATTCTGCGGTACTCCGAACGCGTCGGCGTGCGGCCCATGATCGGGCTGCGCGTGAAACTCGCCAGCCGCGGCTCCGGACGCTGGCGCTCGTCCGGCGGCTATCGTTCCAAGTTCGGCCTTTCGGTCAGCGAAGCCATGCGCGCCCTCCAGGAGTTGAAAGACGCCGGCATGGCCGATTGCCTGAACCTGCTCCACTTCCACCTCGGCAGCCAGATCACCAACATCCGCCAGATTAAAGCCGCCGTGAACGAGGCCGTGCGCGTCTATGTCGACCTGGCGCGCGCCGGCGCCGGCTTGCGCTACCTGGATGTCGGCGGCGGCCTGGGCATCGACTACGATGGCTCCCAAACGGACTTTGAATCCAGCGTAAACTACACGCTGCAGGAATACGCCAACGACGTCGTCTATCACATCCAGAGCGTCTGCGACGAAGTGGGCGTGGCGCACCCCACTATCGTCACCGAGAGCGGGCGCGCCGTCGCCGCCTATCACAGCCTGCTGGTCTTCAACGTATTAGGCGTCTCCGGCATGGGCGAATCCGACGTACCGGCGGAAGTTCCGGCCGACGCCGAACAGCCCCTCATCGACCTGGGCGAAACCAATCGGTCGCTGAGCACCAAGAACCTGCTGGAGAGTTACCACGATGCGCAGCAGGCGCTCGACCAGGCGCTGAATCTCTTCAGCCTCGGCTACCTCTCGCTCGAACAGCGCTGCCAGTGCGAGAACCTCTATTGGGCCATCAGCCGCCGCATCCAGGCGCTGGCGCAATCGCTGGACTTTTTTCCGGAAGAGCTTGAGGGCCTCGAAGCCATGCTCTCGGACACCTATTTCTGCAATTTTTCGCTGTTTCAAAGCATGCCGGATAGTTGGGCCATCAAGCAGTTGTTCCCGGTCATGCCGATTCACCGCCTGGAGGAGGAGCCCAAACGCCACGCCATCCTGGGCGATATCACCTGCGATTCCGATGGCAAAGTGGACCAGTTCATCGACCGCCGCGATGTGAAGCGCACGCTCGCCCTGCACCCCTTCGACGGCGGCGACTATTACCTGGGCGCCTTCCTGCTGGGCGCTTACCAGGAGATTCTGGGCGACCTGCACAACCTGTTCGGCGATACCAATACCGTGCACGTGCGGCTGGGCGATACCGGCGAGATCATCCTGGATTCGGTCATCAAGGGCGATACCGTGCGCGAGGTGCTGAACTACGTGCAGTTCAATTCCGACGCGCTGGTCAGCCGCCTGCGCCGCGATGTGGAGACCGCCTTGCGCGATGGCCGGCTAGGCTATGAAGAATCCGGAAGGCTGCTGAAGTTTTACGAAGAGGGGCTGCACGGGTATACCTACCTGGAGGATGTGCACGAGCAGTAGGGTGGGCAGGAACTCCCCTCCGCGAGAGCCGGGCCGGTCCAAGAATCGCCGTCCACGCGCAGCATCGAAGGACCAATCAGAGTTCCGCGTGCTTTACGATCCTGGCGAGTTCGGATCGAATGTGCGCTGAATGGCCAAGCTGACTTGCCGCATGCGCAGTGCGGAGAACGGGCGCGGCAGGCGCTCTCCGAGAAGCGATTTCTTGAGGGTCGTAATGAAATGACCCTTCATCCAAGATGGCCCTGGTAGACCCGTTTCGCCGGGCTCGATCCGCATGGTGGTCGGTCCGTCGGCGCCTTGACTGCCGAACGGAACGATCAGGACCGAATCGACTCGCTCGCTTAGATTACGGGAGTCGCGAGACAATCAAGACCCAATGACGGACCGGCGGGTTGCCCAGCATGGCTGTCCAGATCTCGCCGCGCCGGGGAGATGCGCTATGGGTGGTCAAAGTCCAACTCTTGAGATGTAGCGCTGAGTGCGTCTTCGAGATCGGCCTCTTCCGCGGCGGCTTTGGCGGTCAGGCCCTTGAAGTAAGCAGCGGTCTGGCGCTCCAACGTAGCGCGGCTGTCCACCTGACGGGCCGTTTCTACAGCCTTGTCCACTGCCTGTCCGACGCTTTCGGCCTTGCCCGCCTTTACCATGTTGTGGAGGTATGCGTAACTGTTCGCGCCGATTGTGGTGGAGAGCTTCTTACGTTGTAGCACATCTCCTATTTTAGGGGATAAGCGGTCCCCTGGGCTATTTGAAACTCTCGCGCAAGCAATGCGCACGATTCTGTGGTTGCCCCTAGAGCGGTAGGGCGGCCTGGAATCTCACTTTCGGTGTCTTGGCTCGGGTTGCGTCACCCCCGCCCGGTTGTAGCCACTCCGCTCATTCTGTTATGCTTCAGTTGTCGAATTCAAACAAGCTAGCTACCCGGCCTCGCCGGCCGGGCCCCACGAAGAGGTTTCGCCATGTCAGGTCATTCAAAGTGGGCGACCATCAAGCACAAGAAAGCTGCACTGGACGCCAAGCGCGGAAAAACGTTTACGCGCATCATTAAGGAAATTATGATCGCCGCCCGCAATGGGGGCGATCCGGATGCTAATCCCCGCCTCCGCACCGCCATCCTCGCCGCCAAAGGCGTCAGCATGCCCGCCGACAACATCAAGAAGGCCATCATGCGCGGCACGGGCGAATTGGAAGGGGGCCAGATCGACGAAGTCATGTTCGAAGGCTACGGCCCGGGCGGCGCAGCCGTCCTGGTGAAGGTCGCCACCGACAATCGCAATCGTACGGTGAGCGAAATCCGCCACTGCTTTTCAAAGAACGGCGGCAACCTGGGCGAGGTGGGCAGCGTCGCCTGGATGTTCGAGCGCAAGAGCCATGTCTACGTGCCCCACGACCGCGCCAGCGAGGAACAGCTCATGAACCTGGTGCTCGATGCGGGCGCCGACGATCTGCGCGACGACGGCGACCAGTGGGAAGTCGTGGCACCGCCGGAAGCCCACGAAGCCGTCGTGGCGGCCCTCGAAAAGGCCAAGCTTCCCATGGAATCGGCCGAAGTCGCCATGCTGCCGAAGAATCTCGTGCGTCTCGAAGGCAAGAACGCGGGCGCCATGCTGCGGCTCAGCGAGGCGCTCGAAGAGCAGGACGACGTGCAAAACGTATATTCCAACTTCGATATCGACGAAAAGGAGTTGGAGGCACTGGCCCAATAAAGTGCTCGTCCTGGGGGTCGATTGCGGGACGCAGCGCACCGGCTTCGGCGTCATCGAATCCGATGGCGGCGGCCACCGGTTGATCGCTTCCGGCGTCATCGTGACTAAGGTCCGCGATCCGTTTCAGATGCGTCTGCAAGAGATAGCGCGCGGGTTGCGCGAAGTCATCCGGCTGCATTCCCCCGCGGCCGCCGCCGTGGAGCAGGTTTTTTACGCGGCCAACGTGCGCACCGCTCTGAAGTTGGCGCATGTGCGCGGGGTCGCCCTGCTGGCCATCGCCGAAGCCGGGATCGAATTGGGCGAATATTCGCCGCTGGAAATCAAGACCAGCGTGGTGGGCTATGGGCAGGCGGGCAAAAGGCAGGTGCAGGTGATGGTGCAGTCTCTGCTGGGTTTGGAGTCCATGATCGAATCCGAAGATGCCAGCGACGCGCTGGCCGTGGCCATCTGCCACGCCACGCACGCCGTCACCCGCGCCCGTTTGGAAGGAGTGTTCGCTCGATGAAAGGGCGCCTCGCGCTGCTCTTCTGTGCCGCTCTCGCGGCCCAGGCCGCGGACGTCCCCCATCTCTATTTCTCCAAATCGTTCCCAGGCAGTTCTCCGGCCTACGTGGCCATCAATGTGGATAAGACCGGCGCGGGCGACTATCGCGAAGACGAAAAGGACGATAACCCGGTGCGCTTTCGGCTAAACCAGCAGGAGACCGCCGCCTTATTCGATCTGGCCGCCAAGCTCGGCGATTTCGACCATCCCCTGGAGTCGTCTGTCAAAGTCGCCTTTATGGGCACCAAGACATTCCGCTACGTGGATGGCGGGAAGAAGAACGAAGTGAAGTTCAATTTCTCCGAAGATCCCTCAGCCCAAGCCCTGGCCGACGATTTCGAGCGTATTAGCGAATCCGAGCAACTCCTCACCACCCTGGAAGTTTCCGCCAAGTACGATCATCTAGGCGTCATGAAGTCTGTCCTTTTGCTGCAGTCGGCCTACGACCGCAAGCGGCTCGTCGACCCTGCGCAGTTTCTGCCACTGCTCGACCGTATCGCGAAGAACGAAACCTATATGCACCAAGCTCGCATGCACGCGGCCAGCCTGGCCGGCCAGTTCCGATGTGAGGCAACCCCGTGCGCGGCCGAACCGGCGAAATGAAGCTTTTCCTTACCGCTCTTGCTTTTGGAATCCTGGCCTGCGCGCAGAATGCGCCGCCGCCGGCCGCCGCCCCGTCCGAAGAATCTCAGGAGTTGAGCCGCGCCGTCGGCGAGGCCGGCAATAGCCCGGTTGATTTTATCCGCGCGCTTGAAAAGCATCTCGCCAAGTATCCCAACACCGCGCGCCGTAACGAGATCGAGCGGGCCCTGGTCAAAGCCGCCATCCAGGCCAAAGACGATAAGCGGATCATCGAATACGGCGAGCGAGTCCTGGCGCGTGAACCGGGCGACGCCCAGATCCTCGATAAGGTCGTGCGTGCTTTGCTGGTCACGAGCGCGCGCGATACCTCTGCCCGCGCCCTGAAGTACGCCGGGGAGTATGAAGCGTTGCTGCGCCAGACCCGCACCGAGCCCGCGCCCGGCCACATGAGCGAGGCGCAGTGGCACGAAGAAGTGGATAAAGCCCTGGGGCGCGCCATGGCCTGCGAAGCGCGCGCCACCGGCAATCTGGGCAAAATCGACGAGGCCATCGCCATCGCGCGGCGCAGTTATGAAACCTACCCCTCGGCCGAATCCGCGCGCGAAATCGGGCAATGGCTGCACCGCGCCGGAAACGACCCGGAAGCCATCGCCCCTTATGCCGACGCCTTCGCCATCCCCGATCCCTTGAACACCGATGCCGATCGCGCCAAGGACCGCGCCCAACTCGGCGACATCTATCGCAAAGTGAATGGCTCGGAAAAAGGCATGGGCGACGTCATCCTGGAAGCCTACGACCGGACCGCCGGTCTGCTGGCCGCGCGCCGCCTGCGCCTGCGCCAAAACGATCCGAACGCCCGGGCCCACAACGTCCTGGATTTTACGATCTCCGGCGTGGACGGCCAGAAACTGCCCATCGCATCCCTGAAAGGCAAGGCCGTGGTCTTCGATTTCTGGGCGACATGGTGCGGCCCCTGCCGCGCCCAGCACCCGCTCTACGAAGAGGTCGCGCAGCGCTTCCACGATTCCGGCGACGTGGTGTTCCTCTCCATCGCCACCGACGACGAACGCGATCTGGTGGCGCCCTTTCTCAAAGATAACCACTGGGCGCCGCAGCACGTCTATTTTGAAGATGGCCTTTCACGGGTCCTCGCCATCACGTCGATTCCCACCACTATCGTGCTCGATCGCCACGGCGAAGTCGTCAGCCGCATGAATGGGTTCGTGCCCGGCCGGTTTGTCGATATGCTGACCGACCGCATCAAAGATGCGCTTAAGAATTGAGGGTGTTATAATCCCCCCTTCGGAGCCTCGACCCTTATGACACCTGAATCCGCATCTGCTGAAACCGCCCCGCCGCCGCTGGGCGAAGCTGGCCGCATCACGGGTGTGTTCCTCGACCCGAAAAAGGCGTTCGCCGATATCGCCGCCCGGCCCGGTTGGATCGTGCCGGTGGTCCTCCTGATCGTGGCCTATCTAGTGTTCATGTATTGCTTCACCACGCACGTCGGTTGGGAGCATTCCATGCGCACGGCCATGGAAACCAACACGCGCGTCCAGCAAATGGACCCGCAGCAGCGCGAAACCGTGCTTCAGCAGCAACTTAAATTCGCCCCCATCGGAGCCTATGTCGTCGGCCCGATCGCCATCGTGGTCATGGCGCTGATCATCGCCGGCGTCCTGTTATTGATGGTCAAGATGATGGGCGCGTCGCTGAGTTTCAAGCAGATGTTCGGCATCACGACTTACGCCATGCTACCCGGGCTGATATCCAGCATCCTGGCGATTATTGTGGTTTTCGTCAAGAATCCCGAGGACTTCAACCTCCAGAACCCGCTGGCATTTAACCTGGGCGCTTTTCTGGAGCCGCCGCCCAACTCCGCAAAAGCGCTCTACAGCCTGGCCACGTCGATCGATCTCTTCAGCTTCTGGACCATCCTTCTATTGGCCGTCGGGATCTCGGTAGCCGCGCGCAAATTCCCCTTCTCGAAAGCGTTGGTCGCGGTGCTGGTGCCCTGGGTGGTTCTGGTCCTCGCCAAGGCTGGCTGGGCCAATCTCTTCGGATAGCCGGCGTTTTCAATTATATTTTGAGCCGCGCGTCGAACGGATTGGGAACACGCCCGCAGTCCGGTAGCGTGCCGCGTAAGTGTGCCTCGGGTTGAAAAGGTAATTGGCTGTTTCAGGCACGATCGCACTGGGTACCTGCAACAAAACGCCCTTGTTCTGGCGCAGCCAGGCTGTTCCCGATGGCACCATGCTGGGCAGCCCGTTTTTTTGGCAGGAAGTCGGCCGGCGGCGGCCAGCAACCTTCAATCCGCCCGCTCCGCTGAGGTCGCGATGCCGGCTGATCCTCCAGAGGATCATCTAGACGAACATACCTTCGTCAATCTGTACGAGCAGATCTTCGACAATCCGGCTGCCCGTATCCGTGTTGAGCATCGAAAGCGGGGCACGGCCCCCCCAGGCGCGCATGCGGCTTCCGCAGCCAGGCTAGTTCCCGTTCCCGGTTTCCGTATACGGATTCCGCCAACGAGAGCACGCGGATCACGCGCAGCACGCGGTCCGGATTCTTCCAGAGTCAGCCTCTCACGCCGGGACCGCCGATGCTGCAGCGTCATCAGTGGGATGATGGCTGCGTCAATTTCCGCGCGCTGCAAACCCAGCGAAATGAGCCGTCCGAGCCAATCGCCCCTCTGCCAATTTGTCGTCACCGGCATCTCTTTGCTGCCTTATGCCATAGATACATCGGCAAAATGTACGATGCGATGCGGCGTCGCCCCACCTCACATCGCCTTGGTGCGGCGCTCGCGCTTCTTGGCCGCCGGTTGTGCCGGCGCTTCCTCCTGCGTCTCTCCAACCGCCGCCGTGGCTACCTGCACCGGCTTCTTTTTCTCGGCCAGGCTGCGCTTCAGCGCCTCCATGATGTCGATTACCGGCGCCATCTGCGGCTCCGGCGTCTCCACCACCTTCTGCCCTTCCTTCTTTGCCTCGATCATGCGCATCAGGTTGTCGCGATAAGTATCATGATATTTCTCCGGCTCGAAATCCGCCTTCAACGTATCGATCAGCATGTTGGCCATCGCCAGCTCATTGGGCTTTACCAGGTCTGTGTCCGTGCGGAATTCGTCCACCTGCCGGATCTCGTCGGCATAGAACATGGTGTGCAGCAGGATTCCCTTCTTGCCCGGCCGCAGAATCACGATGTGCTCGCGATTGTGCATGGCGATCTTCGCCAGCGCATAATATCCAGCCTGCCCCATCGCCTTGAACAGCAGGGCGTAGGGCTTCTCGCCGCCGCCGTCGGGTGCCATGTAATACGAGCTCTCCAGGTAGATCGGATCCACCGTGTCGCCCTTTACAAATTCGAGAATCTCCATCACCTTGGCGGTCTGCGGAGCGACCTTCTTGATGTCCTCCTCGTCGATCACCACGTAGTGGTCCTTTTCGTACTCGTAGCCTTTCACCAGTTCGCTGCGCGGCACCTCCTGTTCCTCGGCCGCGCAAAAGGTCTTCTGCTTGATGCGCGAATTGTCCTTCGCATGCAACAAATTGAAGCTCACGGTTTCGCCGCGCGCGGCGCTATACAAGCGGACCGGCAGCGAAACCAGTCCAAACGTCAGATGTCCTTTCCAAACGGTGCTGGCCATGATGGATCGCCTCCCTTTGGCAATCGACTTTTCCGAAGATATCATGTAAATGGAGGAGGGGCAAGGCTTTATGGCACTCGAAGAGTACGTCCGCAAACGCCGGTTCGAAAATACTCCCGAGCCGTCACCCAAAACCAAGGCCGCCGCGAAAGCCCCAGGCGCGCCGCATTTCTACGTACAGCGGCACGATGCCACGCGCCTGCATTACGATTTCCGCCTGGAGATCGGCGGCGTCCTGGTTTCCTGGGCCGTTCCCAAAGGCCCTTCGCTCGAACCGCTCGCCAAGCACCTGGCCGCGAAAGTGGAGGACCATCCCCTCGAATACGGTGAGTTCGAAGGCAACATTCCGGCCGGCAATTACGGCGCGGGCAGCGTGATGCTCTGGGATCGCGGCACGTGGGAATTGCTCGGCGATGCGCCGGTCGAAGAGCAACTCGCGCGCGGCGATCTGAAGATCCGCCTGCACGGCGAGAAACTCCAGGGCGAGTTCGCCATGGTACACATGAAGAACCGCGGTAAAGGCAACGAGTGGCTGCTCATCAAGAAGCGCGATGCGGAGGCCGTGCCCGGTTGGGACATCGAGCAATTCGCATGGAGCGTGCTCTCCGGCCGCACTCAGCAGGAGATCGCCCAAGGCTTGCCCGCCCGCAAGACGAAGACGAAGTCGGCGGGCGATCCGCGGCGCGAATGGAAGAGTCATCGGGCGGGCCGGGCATCCTCCCCGGCGGCCAAGGTTGCGCCGCCCGCTCCCTCCAAAAACACCGCCAATCCCGCCTCGCTCAAAGGCGCTGTCAAGGCAGCCATGCCTGCCGCCATCACCCCCATGAAAGCCGCGCTGGCCACCACGCCGCCGCACGGTGACGACTGGCTGTTCGAAGTCAAATGGGATGGCGTGCGGGCCATCTGTTTCATCGAAAACGAAACGGTCCGCCTGGTTTCCCGCACCGGCCATTCATGCGAAAAGCAATATCCCGAATTGAGTGTCATCCCGCACTACATCTCCGCCGGCCAAGCTATTCTCGACGGCGAGATCGCCGCCCTCGATGAAAAGGGGGTGGCCCGTTTTGACTTGATCCAGCCGCGCATCGCGCAATCCGATGCTAATGCCGTTTCGCACATGGCGCGTTCGCGGCCGGTGGTCTACTTCGCCTTCGATCTGCTGTATCTGAACGGCTACGATCTGCGCCAGGTGGCGCTCGCCGAACGCAAGGAACTGCTCGAATCGATCCTGGCGCCTACTGGGGTGCTGCGCTACTCGGAGCATTTTCCGGGCGCCGGGGATGCCATGTTGCAAGCCGCCCGGGAAACGGGTGTCGAGGGTCTGGTGGCCAAGCAGGCCAATAGCCGCTACGAATCGCGCCGCAGCAGCGAGTGGATCAAAATCAAGATCGTCGCGCGGCAGGAGTTCGTCATCTGCGGCTTCACCGCCGGCGAGCGCGACCATTTCGGTGCGCTGGTGCTGGGAATCTACGCCGACGGCAAACTGCGCTGGGCAGGTAACGTCGGCACAGGTTTCGATCAAAAAGCCCTCGCCTTCCTGCGGCGGCAGCTCGATCCGCTGGTTACGCCCGACTCGCCCTTCCCGGATGCGCCCAAAGTAGGCAAGGACGTCACCTGGGTAAAGCCCGAACTGGTAGCCGAAGTAAAATTCGCAAACTGGACGGCCGAGGGCCGGCTGAGGGCGCCGGTCTATATGGGTCTGCGTCCCGATGTGAATCCCACCGACTGCGTGCGCGAAATGGCGGGCCAGGCTCCCAGCCCACCAAAAGAGGTCTTGCTGCCGGGCGCGGCCAATGAAGTTTCGCTCACCATCGACCGCCAGGTTCTCAAATTCACGAACCTGAACAAGGTGTTTTACCCCGCCGAAGGCATCGTCAAACGCGACCTGCTCAACTATTACGACGCCGTCGCTTCTCTGATCCTGCCCCACCTCAAAGACCGGCCGCTGTCGTTGAAGCGCTATCCTAACGGCATCCAGCAGCAGTTCTTTTTTCAGAAGGATGCGCCACAGACCTTCGCACCCTGGCTGCGCGCCGAGGAAATCTATTCCGACCACAACGAGGCGCCCATCCGCTACGTCTTCGCCCAGGACCGCGCCAGCCTGCTCTATCTCGTCAACCTCGGCTGCATCGACCATAACCCCTGGATGAGCCGCTCACCCACGCTGGACAATCCCGATTTCGTGCTGATCGACCTCGACCCTCAGGACTGCCCTTACGACATGATCGTGGAAGCCGCGCTGCTGGTGCGCGAAAAGCTGAAGGCCATCGGCATGCAGGGATATCCCAAGACTACCGGCGGCGACGGCATGCACATTTACATTCCGCTCGAAACTGTCTATAGCTATGAAGAGAGCCGCACCTTCGCCGAGATCCTGGCGCACCTGGTGCAGCGCGACCGTCCCGAGTTGTTTACCGCGCCGAGAACCGTCTCAAAGCGGCAGAAGGGCCGCGTCTATTTCGACTGGATGCAGAACGGCAAGTCGAAAACCATTGCCGCACCGTACGTCTTGCGCGCCTACCCCGGTGCGCCCGTAGCCACCCCGCTGGCCTGGAGCGAAGTGCAGCCCGGGCTCACCCCCGGGCAGTTCAGTATCTACAACGCTCCGGAACGCTTTGCCAAAAAGGGAGATCTGTTCTCCGGCGTGCTGACGAAACCGCAGAGGCTCGAGGGAGCGCTGCAAAAATTAGAGAAGCTTTGGCGCCCCCGATAGCGCCTCAGCCCCCCGCCACGCAATCTGTCACCATAAGTCCATGCTCGTTCGAGAACTACGGTCCCGCCCGCACTCCTGGTCCCAATACAAAGAGAATTGTTCTCCCTGGGCGCTTCCTTTCCATGCGCTCGAATGGATGCTGCAATGGTCCGCCTACTTTCTCAGCCGATGGGCGCTGCTTGAAGTTCTGGAGTACTTGAGCGTGCTCTCCGTCCTGGTGGGAGTCGTCTTCTATTTTTCCGAGGCCGGCGACCGGCAAAAACAAAAGCACTACCAGGCATGGCAGGTCGTTAATACCGCGCAAGGCAAGGGCGGCAGCGGCGGCCGCATCGAAGCCCTGCAGGAGCTCAACCTCGACCATGTTCCCCTGGTCGGAGTCAACGCGGCCGGCGCGTTTCTGCAAGGCATCCAACTGCGGGGCGCGAACCTGCTGCGCGCCGATCTGGAAGCGGCCGACCTGCGCGACAGTAGCCTCGATGGGGTCGATCTGCAGTACGCCAACCTGAGGTCGGCTAACTTCCGGCAAGCCAACCTACACCGCGTGAAACTTGAGGGCGCCGATCTGTCCGATGCGGACCTGGTCAATGCCGACCTCAGCGGAGCGGACCTGCGCGGCACAAATCTCGAAGGCGCCGATCTGCGCGACGTGAATCTTGCGGGGGTCGAATGGAAGGATATCAAGCGTATAGAAAGAGCCAACATTCACGCGGTGCGCAACGCCCCGGAGGGTTTCACCGCCTGGGCCATGGATCACAAGGCGGTATCGCATCCGGGCGATGAGTGACCCGGGCTTCTAGCCCACCGTCCGGCCGCTGAACTCCACATAAGTAAACGTCTCCGGAATGTGCGAGTCGTAGTGACCGTGCCTGTTCCATGTCCAACCCGCGCTGGGCTCCAGCTTGCGTCCCGCGCGATCGAACTGCTGGAATCGCGAACAGTCGATGCGCCAGACGTCGCCCTCGCGCGGCGGCAGCGCCCTTCCATCGGCCAGGCCGCGCAAACCTTCCCACGGTAGCGCAAGTTCCGCCGTCCAGCCGGGCGGCGCGACATCCACGGCATGCCGCAAGCCTGGATAATCCCAATCCAGAAAACCCCACCGCTCGCCCCGCGGGTGGACGTGCCCGCCCACCCCATCCAGTACCATAGTCCGTTGCGTGGCGGGATCGAACTCCGGACGCCCATAATACGGGCTGCCCGGTGCCAGCGTATCTTTCCAGATCCAGAAGACCTCGTAGATCGTATTCAGCGCGTTGATCTCGAATTCGTAATAAGCGTTCTCTCCCGCGATGAACACTTCCAGATCATTGTCTTCGTAAATCCGCGAATCCCTCTCGGTCAGATACCCGCGCACCTGCGGCTCCACGGCCGTGAAGCCGAAGTATAGGCAAGCGTCGTCCCATAGCAGCGCCACGCGCGTATCGAACCAGGCTGGCTGGCCGGTCACGATATCTACGAACGGTTCCGACTGAGGCGCCATATGCCAGGAGGGTTCGTCGAGCTTGCCGTCGACAGTGATCGGCCCGGCTGTCCGGTAGCACGTGTAATGTGCCAGTTCGTTCCGCATAGCTACGTTCTAACATGGCGCCCATCGCGCGGCGCGCTTGGTGTACACTGGTTGAAAATCAAGAGGAGATACGTGGCGCCCGAATGCCGATCTTGATTTTCATCTTCACCGCCTGTCTTCTGCAAGCCCAGGAGCATGTCGCCGTAGAGACATCCATATCGCATGTCACAGTGATTAACGTGGCCACGGGCGAGGAGTTGAAAGACCAGACCGTAACGCTCCGTGGAAATCGCATTGCATCCGTCGCTCCCGCGCAACCCGGAGACGAAAGCCGGCCGGGAGCCATCGACGCCCACGGGCAATACCTCATCCCCGGCCTGTGGGATATGCACGTTCACGTCCACGACACGGCCGAACTTCCGCTCTATATCGCGAATGGGGTGACCGGTATTCGGATCATGTCCGGCGAGAAGAACACCGCCGCCGCGCGCGCCGAACTCGCGCGCGAATCCCCTTCGCCCGAGATCTATCTCGCCAGCGCGATCGTGGATGGCAGTCCACCGGTGTGGCCAGGATCGATCGTGGTGAAGAAGCCCGCGGATGCCCGCCGGACCGTCGACGAAATCAAAGCCGGGGGCGCCGACTTCATCAAGGTGTATGACCGCATCCCGAGAGAGGCCTACCTCGCGCTCGCCGACGAAGCCCGGCGGCAGCACATCGATTTTGAGGGCCATGTGCCGGATGCCATCACCGCCCAGGAAGCTTCCGCCGCGGGGCAGCGCTCCTTCGAGCACTTACAAAGTATCGCGCTGGCTTGTTCCAGCAAACAGGATAGCCTGATGGGCGATCTTGCGCGCGCGCGATTCTTTCGCGACCGGCTCCTGGTCGAAGCGTCCGGATATCGCTCCTTCGACCCGGCAAAATGCCAGGCGTTGTATGCCGAGTTCAGGAAGAACCAGACCTGGCAGGTCCCCACGCTCACCGTACGCCGCATCTGGGGACGCCAGGACGACTCCCGCTTTACTTCCGATGCGCGCCTGGCCTACATCGGCCGCAAATCCCGCGAGAGGTGGCAAGCGCGGATCGAGCCCCAGCTTCGCCGTTGGAGCGGCGCCCAATTCCAATTGGCACGCGGCATTTTTTCGGCTGACGAACGCGTCGTGGGTGGCATGTTCCGCGCGGGGGTGCCCATGATGGCTGGAACGGATGCCATGAATCCCTTCTGCTTTCCCGGATTCAGCCTGCATGATGAACTTGGCCTGCTGGTTGAATCCGGCATGAGCGCACTGGCGGCTTTGCAGGCGGCCACCATCAACCCCGCGAAATTCCTCGGAAGAAGCGCGGAATTGGGGACTGTAGAAGCCGGCAAGATTTGCAAATCTGGTCCTGCTCCGCGCCGATCCCATGGCGGATATTCACAATACTACGCAGATTCGGGCGGTCTGGCTCGCGGGCGCCTGTTTCGACGAAAGCAGCCGGGGACAGATGTTGCAGAACGCGAAACTACGAGCCAACAAACACTAGCGTGTCGTGGGGCGGGCGTCCACGTCTGCTGCGGGTCCCCAGACCCGCTTTTGCAGCTTCTCATCCCGTGCTTGTCGTTGTCCCCCAAACTTGCCTACGCTCCCGGCGCAGTGGTATGTTTTCTCCCAGTGTCCCAATTTTGCCTGTACAGGAGAAATGCATGCAGTTCAAAGATGGAAGAGCGATATTTCGGAATTCAGCCCTTGTCCTGGTCCTGAGTGTAGGGGCCTACGCGCAAGCGCCGGTGCGCATCATCCACCCGGTTGACGAAAGCCGTCTGGTCACCCTTGAAGGTAATACACGAGCGGAATCCATTCCAGCCAACGATCGGGGCCGGGTGGCCGACAATATGCCGATGGAGCACATGCTGCTGCAGTTGCAGCATTCCGCGGAGCAGGAAGAGTCGGTGAACGCGCTGATCGATCAGCTACACGATCCCAACTCACCGAACTATCACCAATGGTTGACCGCCGCGCAATTCGGGGAGAGATTCGGCGTGGCCGCGCAGGATCTCAGCGCCGTCACCAACTGGCTCCAGTCGCACGGCTTCACGGTCAATTCGGTCTATCCCACCGGCATGCTGCTGGATTTCTCGGGCACGGCCGGACAGATCCGGGAGGCGTTCCACACCGAGATTCACAATTTAATGGTGGATGGCACGCCGCATATCGCCAACATGCGCGATCCGCAGATCCCCGAGGCGCTGGCCCCGGCCGTGGCGGGCGTTGTCTCAATGCACGACTTCCGGCCGCATCCGATGCTGAAGCTGCGCTCGCAGTACACCTTCACGATTGACGGAGGCCAGGAGTATGCGGTGGTCCCCGCAGACGTAGCCGAGATCTACAATTTGACGCCGCTGGAGAAGGCCGGCACTACGGGCACGGGCCAGACGGTGGTGGTGGTGGAAGACAGCAACCTGTATTCGACGGCCGATTGGACTACTTTCCGGACCACCTTCGGTTTGAGCCGGTTTGCTTCGGGGACCCTGACGACGGTACATCCGGCGCCGGCCACGGGTAAGAACAACTGCACCAATCCGGGAGTGAACGGCGACTCGGTGGAAACCGCCATCGATGCGGAATATGCCAGCGCCGCGGCGCCCAACGCCACCATCGAAGTTGCTACCTGCTCGTCCACCACGACGTTTGGCGGACTGATCGCCATCGAAAACCTGGTGAGCAGCGCCAAGCCGCCGGCCATCATCAGCATGAGCTACGGCCTTTGCGAGGCGGGCAATGGAGCGAGTTCGAATGCCGCTTTTAATTCGGCGTTTCAGCAGGCAGTGACGGCGGGCGTTTCGGTCTTCGTTTCGTCGGGAGACGATGCGGCGGCGGCCTGCGATCGCGGCGCATCCGCGGCTACGCACGGCGTCGGCATTACGGGCTGGGGCGGTACGCCCTATAACGTGGCCGTGGGTGGAACCGATTTTGGCGATTCCTATGCGGGCACCAACGCGACCTATTGGAATGCCACCAACACGACGTATTACGAATCGGCTAAGTCCTACGTCCCGGAAATCCCCTGGAACGACTCGTGCGCCGGTATCTTGGCATCGAATTTCCTGGGCTTCCCGGAGCCTTACGGGAAAAGTAGCTTTTGCAATAGCTCCGAAGGGGCCGGCTACCTGGATACCGACGGCGGCAGCGGAGGTCCCAGCGGATGCGCGACGGGCACGCCGGCGTCGCCTGGAATTGTAGGCGGTACGTGCAAGGGTTATGCCAGACCCTCCTGGCAGACGGGTGTGGTCGGCCTGCCCTCGAACAGTGTCCGGAATATCCCCGACGTCTCGCTCTTTGCGGCCAATGGCGTCTGGGGCCACTACTATATCGCCTGTTATTCGGACACAAGCGCGGGTGGAGCGGCTTGTACCGGCGCTCCGAGCGGTTGGACCGCAGCTGGAGGCACGTCGTTCTCATCGCCGATCATGGCGGGAATTCAAGCCCTGGTCAACCAGAAGAACGGCGGACCCCAGGGCAACCCGAACGCGGTTTATTACAAGCTCGCGGCCAGCGAGTACGGCGCCAAGGGGAATGCGGCTTGCAATTCCACGCTCGGCAACGCGGTGGCCAGCACCTGCACGTTCTATGACGTGACGTTGGGAGATATGGTGGTGGACTGCACGGGCACGCACGCCTGCTACCTGCCATCCGGCACCTACGGCGTACTCTCGACCTCGGACAAAGCCTACGATCCGGCGTATGCAGCCCACACCGGATGGGACTTCGCCACCGGAATCGGCACGGTCAATGCGGCTAACCTGGTCGCCAACTGGAAGAACGCGGCGCCGTAATCGCGCCCGCTCTTTGGGGGCGAACTGAAGTTCGCCCCGGGTCGCTAAAAGCGTGCGCCACGGCTTACCACAAGTGAGAATATCCATCCCGCTGGGATAGACTGACCGGCAAGCCGAACAATTCCGCCAGCGCCGAAGCTGTGAGCACCTCCCGCTTGCACCCATCGGCCGCGATGGCGCCGGACCGCATCAGGATCACGCGATCGATTTCGGGAATGATATCGGCCAGATGATGCGTTACCAGGATGATGCCGATACCGGCGCGCGCGAGCTTGCGCATGATTTCGCGCAATTCATGCTGCGCGAAAACATCCAGGCTGTTGCTCGGCTCGTCCAGCACCAGCGCGCGGGGATTGTGCACCAGCGCCCGCGCCAGCAGCACGCGGCGCGCTTCTCCCGACGACATTTCGGTCAGGCTGCGCTCCGCCAGGTGCGGGATTTCGAGCAGCGCCAGAATCGCGGCCGCCTGCCGTTCGATTTCCGGCGTGATGCGATGGTAGGGCTGCACGCCCACGCTGCCGAAGAAGCCGGAGAGCACCGCCTCCCGCCCCGTGATCTCGCGCGTACAAAGCGTCATCCAGTCGTTTGAAACCACACCCAGCAGCGGGCGCAGGTCGAAGATATTCCAGCGCTCCTTGCCGAAGATCGCCATGCGCGATTCCGGGCGCGCCAGCGGATAGCATTCGCGCACGATGGTCTTGATGAGCGTGGATTTGCCGCAGCCGTTGGGTCCCAGAATGGCCACGTGCTCGCCCACGCCGATACGCAGGCTCACATCGCGCAGCACGATCTTATCGCCGCGCATCACCCAGATGCGCTCCAGCTCGATGAGCGGCAGTTCTTCAGATGGCACTGGTGAGCAATTCCTCCAATTGTTCGCGCGTGAGCACGATGGGATTGGCTTGCATGCTGCTGGCGTGAGCCGCCCCATCGACCAACGCGGGCACGGCGGACGGTCCCACTCCGTATGCGCGCAGGCGGCGGATTTCGAGATCGCGGCAGAGCGCATCCACCCATGCCGCGCCATCTTCGGGAGCGGCATCCGCATCACCGGTGAGGATGCGCGCCACGGTCGTGTAGCGCGCCACGCTCCCGGCATGCGATGGAGAAGCGCGCAGCGCCGCGATATTCACCCGCATGGCTTGTGGCAGCAGCGCGGCGCAAAGCGCGCCATGCGGCGCGTCGAACATCCCGCCCAGGGGCGCCGCGAAGCCGTGCACCGCGCCCAGTCCGGCGTTGGCCAATGCCAGGCCGCCCAACAGGCTGGCGAGGGACATCCCGGTGCGGGCGGCGAGATCCTGGCCGTCATGCCAGGCGCGGCGTAGCGCAGATCCCGCCAGCCGCATGCCTTCCATGCAGTAGAGATCCGTGATCGGATTGGCGCGGCAGGAGACATACGGCTCGATGAGCTGCGTGAGCGCATCCAGTCCGGTGGCGGCGGTGAGCGCCGGCGGCAAGTCCAGTGTGAGCTCGGGGTCCACTATAGCCAAAGCCGGCAGCATGTGCGGGCTGCGCAGGCTGGCCTTAACGCGATGTTCGGGCGATGCCAGCACGGCGTTGCGGGTGACCTCCGCGCCGGTGCCCGCGGTGGTTGGGATGGCGATAAATGGCGCGGATAGGCGGGTCAATGGCTTTCCGCGCCCGACCACTTCCAGGTAATCCAGTGGGTCGCCGCCGTTCGAAAGGAGCGCCGCAATCGCCTTGCCGGCGTCGATCGCGCTGCCGCCGCCTGCCGCGATCACCATGTCGCACTGTGAGGCGCGCGCCTGTTCGAAGCCTTGCCGGACTCTATCCACGGTGGGCTCGCCGCCGATCGCGAACGGTTCACCCTCCAGCCCGAGGGGTTTGAGATCCGCGGACCGCCGTGTAACCAGCAGCGCGCGGCGTCCCATCTGCGCCGCGGCGGCGGGCGCCTCGCGCACCGTACCGGGGCCGAAGACGATGCGCGCGGCCGTCGCGAATTCGAAACGCATGCCGCTTTACCAGCCTTCGTCGCCCGGAAAAAGGTTGGTGTAGATCACCGCAGTGCGCGGCTCGGCCATCATGTCCGCCACCGTGTCGCGCCACGTCTGGTAATGCGCGGTTTCGCGGTGCTGGGCGCGCGCATCGGGAGTGCGGTAAACCTCCACGAACGCGAAACGAGAGGGGTCGTCGGGCTGCTGCAACACATCGAAACGCGCGATGCCCGCCTCCTCGACGCTGTGCCGCGCGTTGGCGATGGATGCCTGACGGAACGCTTCCACGAACTCTGGTTTTACATGGATGTGAATGTGCACGATCGTCATGCTGCCATCGTATAACGGTGCGGACCGCCAGGGTACGCCACAAGGTTAAGATAGACCGTATGCAAGTCGAAGAATATAGCGAACGCCTGGTGGATGTCGAGCCGTGGCAAGTGAAGCTGACCTCCTATAAGCTCGGAGACGTCTATCATTGCAAGGCCGATAACGTTTCGCCGGGCGCGGCACTGGCGCGCACCACCGGCGCCACGCGCGCGGAAGCCGAACAGAAAGCTCTGGACCGCGCGCGGCAGTTGCTTTCGCGCACGCGCCAGCACTCCGTGTGATCCGCCCATGCCAAACTCCCACAGCAACCATTACGACCTCGCCGGACTGGCCCGCGAGGAGATGATCGAGAAGGGTTTCACCCCGGATTTTTCGCCGGAAGTCGAGCGGCAAGTGGCGTCACTGCGCGCGCATCCGGCGCAGCCGCTGGCCGGCGGCATGGTGCACGATCTGCGCAACCTGCTTTGGTCCTCGATCGACAACGATACGTCGCGCGATTTGGATCAGGTTGAAGTTGCCGAGCGCCTTCCAAACGGCGCGATCCGCATCCGTGTGGGCATTGCCGACGTGGACAGCGACGTGCCAAAGGATTCGCCGATCGATACGCATGCCGCCGCGAATTGCACGACGGTCTACACGGGCGTCAAGAATTTTCCCATGCTGCCCGACGATCTGTCAACGGACCTTACATCGTTGAACGAGCGCGTGGACCGGCTGTCGGTGGTGGTGGAACTGACTGTCGCCGCGGACGGCACGGTGCAGGATGGCACGGCCTATCGCGCGGTCACGCGCAATGCCGCGCAGTTGGCGTACAGCTCCGTCGGTCCGTGGCTGGAAGGGCAGGGCGCCGCGCCGCCCAAGATCGCCGCCTCGCCGGATCTGCTGGCGCAGCTCCGCCTGCAGGACGAAGCCGCCCAGAACCTGCGCACCCAGCGGCACCGCCTGGGCGCTCTCGATCTGGATCGCGCCGAGACCGAGGCGGTGATGTCCGATGGCCACATCACCGGCATCAAGGCGCGGTATCGCAACCGCGCTTCGCAGTTGATCGAGGATTTCATGGTGGCGGCCAACGGCGTGATCGCGCGGTTGATGCGCGACCACAAGATTTCTTCCATCCGCCGCGTGGTGAAAACCCCCGAGCGTTGGGACCGCATCGTGGAATTGGCCGCGCGCACGGGGGATACGCTGCCCGGCGACCCGGACTCCGGCGCGCTCAACCAGTACCTGATGCGGCGGCGGGCCGCGGATCCGGCGCACTACGCCGATCTGTCGCTGGCGGTCGTGAAGCTGATGGGTCCGGGCGAGTACGTGCTGGAGCGTCCCGGCGATACGGCGGTCGGGCATTTTGCTCTCGCGGTCCACGATTATACGCATTCCACCGCACCCAATCGCCGTTTCGCGGACCTGGTGTCGCAGCGGCTGGTGAAAGCGGTCCTGACCGGGCAGCCTTCGCCTTATGGCGACGCCGAACTGGATCGCGTGGCCCGCAACTGCACCGAGCGGGAGGACGCGGAGCGCAAGGTGGAACGCGCCATGTCGAAGCGCATCGCAGCCGTGGCCATGCACAGCCGCATCGGCGAAGTCTTCCCCGCCGTGGTCACCGGCGTGACGCCGAAAGGCGTTTTTGTGCGCGCTCTGTCGCCGCCGGTGGAAGGCCGCCTGATGCGCGGCGAGCGCGGCCTGGACGTGGGCGACCAGATCCAGGTGAAGCTGTTGAACACAGACCCGCAGCGCGGCTTTATCGACTTCGCCAGATCGTGAGCCCGTGGCGCGCGCTTTTGGCGCGCCTACCGGCGAACTAAAGTTCGCTGCAACGGACTTTGGACTTTCAGGCCGCCCTACAAGACCGAAAAGCCGGACCATTATTCATCGTTATTCGTCATTGTTCATCGTTGTTTGTCGTTGGGGGCGCCTGGCGAATGACGGAGGGGAGCGGAGTGGGGGAAGATTGCGACATTGTAGGGTCTTCTGGGTTTGCTTTGTAATTCATTGAATCCGTTGGCGTTGAGGGCAGATTTGGCGGTTCGGGGACGGGTGGTTCGGGGGCGTGCGGGGCTTCAGGGACGGCGGGAGTCTGGGCGCGGCGCGCGGCCTGGAGGGCTTTGAGGTGCTTCATGCCGCGTTCGATGGAACGCTCGATGGCGGTTTCGTAGCGGGCTAGGCGGGTGAAGTTGTCGGGGCCTTTGCCACCTTCCATGAAGGCGCGGGCGAGGAGGTCGTCCGGTTCGTGCGGATCGGGCGACGCGTCTTTCTGGCCTTTGCTTATGCACAATTCGTGATACTCCCGCTTGTTCCGGTCGATGCGGGTCAGGATGGTGGATTCTTCGCGGTAGATACCGGTTTCGAGGGCAAAAGCACGGTCGAGACGCCACTGGGCGGCGGCAATGCGTTGGACGACTAGTTCTTCGCTATCGCCGACAGGGCGGAAGTGGTCGTGGAGATCCTGGAGGAGGCTGAGGAAGGCTTCGGGATCCTCGCCTTCGAGGATAAAGTGTTTGTCGCCAGAGAGGCCGTGGGTGAGGCCGTTGCGGCTGGAGGCGGCTTTGCCTTCGGGGGTGCGGGGGCCGGTCGACTTCTGGGCGTTGCGGCGGTTGGCTTCCGCCTGCTGTTGGGACAGTTTCCGATATTTATCTCTGTTCATCGATTTTGGGGCGCGAGTGCGCCCTACCTTTCGACTACAGGGTAGCTGGGAGGATTTAAGGACTACCCGTACGATTCTTGCAAGCGGTTGAAAGGATGGGGGAGAAAATGTTTGGCTGGGCTGTCACCGCTGCCTGGCAAGAGCGGGACTTAAAAAGTCCCGCCGGCACGCTGAAGCGTGCGCCACGGCTCACTGGGATGCCGGCGTGCGCACGAAGCCGTGCTCCACATTATTCGTATCCACGTAGGAGCCGGTGGTTACGCCGGTTGCGTTGATGCCGTCGGCATCTGTTCCCTGGCCTGCGCCGGTAGCCGCTCCCGGGCCAGCGAACGTAGACGTCTCGCCCGTGGCGGAACGTACGAAACCATGATTCACGTTGTTCGCGTCGATATAATACCCCGCAATAGCTCCGGCTTTTTCAATGCTCGCAGGGAAAGTGCCTTGCCCGGTTGCGCCGCCCGCCGCCGCTACGTCGAATTTTGAGATCTTTCCGCCGGCAGCGCGGGTGTATCCATGATTCACGCCGTTTACGTCGGTGTACCATCCCGTTACGGTGCCCGCTCCGTTGATGCCCGAGGCATAAGTTGCGGTGGAGCCGGAGGGGTCGAAGGACGTAATCGTGCCGTCGGCGGCGCGCACGAATCCGTGCCGCAGATGTTGGGCATCGCCGTAAGATCCTGCGATAATCCCCGCCGGGTTGATGGCCTCCGCGTAGGTCTCAGTCGCGCCGGAAGGATCGAAAGACGTGATGGCTCCGGCCTCGCGCACGAACGCGTGCCTTACCGAGTTCTCGTCCAGATAGTATCCCGCGATCTCGCCGGCTTCGTTGATGCTCTGCGGAGAAGTGCCCTGCAGGAACTTCGTTCCCGCGCCGGGAACGTCAAAAGTGCCGATGGCGCCACCCGCGGCGCGAGCGAAGCCGTGGCTGACATCGCCGGCGTCCAGATAGAATCCGGTGATGGCCCCGGCGTTGTTGATGCTGACGCCCTCGGTGCCGATTCCCGCCGCCACATCGTAGGTGGTGAAAGTTCCGTCCGCGGCACGCACGAAGCCGTGCGTCATGTTGTTCGAATCCGTGTAAGCGCCGGTGATCGTCTCAGCGGAGTTGATGCTCGTGGCGAACGTGCCTTGATAGCTGCCCGTGCCGGCGCCCGGGGCTTCGAACGCCGTAAGCTCAGCCGCTTGCGGTGTCTGCGCCGCTAAGGTCAGCGCCAAAATCGTGGATAACAGGGCGATGCCGGCTAGCACTGCCCCGCCACCAGATCGCTTTCGGTTCAATTTCATTTGTGCAGTATAACCCGTGCGCGCCATGGCCCGCGGCCCCCTATAAAACCTTTTCAGATCCTGATACCGTGTAGATGGTAGGACGCCATGAAGACCACGATGTCATTTGTCCTGCTGATGCTTTCAGCAACTTCGCTCCGTAGCCAGATTGCCGAACCTGCCGCCGCGCTGACGATTTACACACGATTCGCTACCCCCCCTTCCTCGCCATCGGTCGGCTACATGAAGAGTGAACTGGATGCCGTCATGTTTCCTTTTCACCTGCGCATTGAGTGGGTATCGCTGGAGCGAGCCAACGGCCGGGAAGCCGCGGCCAGGGTGATGGTGGTCAGCTTCAGAGGCGCGTGCCATGTGGACTCGCTGCCCGCCGTGGGCCCGGCTTCCGGCAGACTGGGTTGGACCCAGGTCGCGGAAGGCGAGATCCTGCCCTTCAGCGATGTGGACTGCGACGAGATCCGGAGCCTGCTGACCGCGCGGCTGGCCTTGTCTCTTCCCGAAGCGCGCGAGCGCCTGCTCGGCTGCGCCATGGCGCGGGTACTCGCGCATGAGCTGTATCACTACCTTACCGGGACTACCAAACACGCATCCAGCGGTATCGCCAAAGCCTTCTACACGGGCGCGGAGCTGGCGTCCAGCCGGCTCCGGTTTGACGAAGCGCAATTGCGATCCGCCCGCGGCTTCTAGCGGCCAGGCCCTTCTCTGCGCGGCTCAGTTCACCGTGTATCGTGCCCGGAGGGCGAAAGGCGCAATTTCGATCTCAAACTCGTTGCCGCTGCCGCTCACCATCTGGTACGTGCCGTACATCATCCCTATGGGGGTCTTGAGCGGGCACCACGACGAGTATTTAAACGATTCACCCGGCGCCAGCACGGGCTTCTCGCCGATCACTCCCGGGCCGACGACTTCGTCGATGTGGTCGAGCGCATCCGTGATGACCCAATGGCGGCTGAGCAGTTGCACGGTCTCATTACTCTGATTGGTGATGCGCACCGTGTATTGGAACACCCACTCGTCTTGTAAGGGCCGGGAGTTCTCCGCCGAATACTGCGACATGACTTCCACGCGAATGCCGTGGGTCACGGCTTCGGACATGGGGGCGGAAACCGAGCTCAGATCGGGCATGATGGCATTCATGATAGCAAGCGGTTCGGGCCGCGTGCTAGAATCCCCCCAAGAGTGCATGTGGGGGATTAATTTACCGAGCCGATGAGCCAGGCCAACGCATGGCGGTTTTCCAAGCGCTTGTGCACTGGAAGGGCGCGTGTTCTGCTGGGCGTGCTGCTATTCTCCGCCGGCCATGCGGAATCCCCCAAGCGTCCCGGTTTCGTGGATGCCGCGCCACGTTCCGCCATCTCATACAAGAGCAACAACAGCCCCGCCAGCCGCAAGTATTTTCCGAAGCCCATGTGCGGCGGCATCGCCCTGTTCGATTTCGATAACGACGGCCGTATGGACCTGTTCTTCACCAACGGCGCCCAACTGCCCGAATTGAGGAAGACGGACCCCTCTTACTACAACTGCCTGCTCAAACAGCGCGCCGACGGGACTTTCGAGGACGTCACCGCCAAGGCAGGTCTGGCGGGGGCCAACCTGGATTTCAATTTCGGCGTGGCAGTAGGCGACTACGATAACGACGGCTATGAAGATCTCTTCATTTGCAGCGCCGGCAGAAACGTTCTTTACCACAACAACGGCAACGGGACGTTTACCGACGTGACGGCGGAATCGGGCATCGGCGGCAAGCCGTCCAATACGCTGAGCGTGGCCGGCGCCTGGTTCGACTACGATAACGACGGCCTGCTCGATCTGATCGTCTCCAACTACACCATCTGGACTCCACAAACCGATTTGCGCTGCACCAAGGACGGCCAGGAATACTATTGCGATCCCCGGCGCTACCAGAGCGTTCCGCCGCGGCTCTATCACAACCTGGGCCATGGCAAGTTCGAGGACGTTACCGAAAAATCCGGCTTGGCCAAGTCGCCCGGTAAAGGCATGGGTATCTCGATTGCCGATTTCAATAACGATGGTTGGCAGGATGTTTTCATTGCCAACGACACCGAGCCCAATTCCCTTTTCATGAATACGGGCAATGGCACGTTCGAGGAAAAAGGGCTGGAACTTGGCGTGGCGTATAACGAGAGCGCGCACACCGGGTCGTCCATGGGCTCGGATGCCAAAGACTACGACAACGACGGCAATGTGGATATCTTCTATAACAACCTGATGACCCAGGCCTGGCAGCTTCTGCGCAATCGCGGCAACCTGTTCACCTCCGCTTTCGCCTCCAAGGTACACGCGCTCAGCTTGCCCTTTTCCGGCTGGAGTAACGGGTTCATCGACTACAACAACGACGGATGGAAGGATATCTACTCCGCCAACGGCGACGTAGACGACATGAAAGAGAATTCGCCGCAGCACGACACCATGTTTGAAAACGTGGGCGGCAAGAGCTTCATCGATGTATCCGGGAGCATGGGCAAAGATTTCCTGCGCAAGGGCTACCAGCGCGGATCGGCATTCGGCGATCTGAACAACGATGGATCCATGGACATCGTGGTCACCTCGCTAAACGAAAAGCCGCGCATCCTGATGAACACAGCCGACAGCGGCAATCACTGGCTGATGCTGAGCCTGACCGGCCACAAGAGCGCGCGCGACGCGGTGGGTGCGAAAGTGAAAGTGACTACCGGTTCAGGCCGCGTGCTCTACAACCACGTCGCCATCAGCGTGGGCTTCATGTCTTCGAGCGATAAGCGCGTACACTTCGGCCTGGGCGAGGAATCCAAAGTCGCATCCATCGAAATTCGTTGGCCCAGCGGGATTCTGCAGGTGTTGAAAGATGTGGCCGCCGACCAGTTCCTGAAAATCGACGAGCCGCACTAGGGGTTCCGCCGCCTAATAGAACAAGTACTTGCGCCACTGCTCGTCGCTTTTGCCCAGCAGCCGCATCAGGTGCCGGCTGGTATGCAAACTGAAGGGCTTGGGCGGACGCGCCAGTTTCATCCCGGATTCTTCCGGCGTGCGGTTGCCTTTCCGGTTGTTGCAGGGATTGCAGCACGCCACCAGGTTCTCCCAGTTGGATTCGCCGGCGCGCGAGCGCGGCACCACATGGTCAAGCGTCAGTTCCGAGGACGGCAGCGTCCGGTGGCAGTATTGGCACGTGTAGCGGTCCCGCATGAGAATGTTCTTGCGCGACAGCGCCCGCGTCTGGTGCGGAATGCGCCGGTATTCGAGCAGGCGAATCACGCTGGGCAGCCGCACCGCGGCGCGCGCCGAGTGGATATGCTGCGTGGATTCCTCCTCCGCCGACGCCACGCCTTTCAATACCAACACCAACGCGCGCCGCGCCGCGCAAATGTTGATCGGCTCGTAACTCGCATTCAAAACCAGAACCGGTTTCTGCAGTCTGTTCAAGCTGGTCATTTAAACAGGTCCCTTTCGTTTGACTAAGTCCGCCTGATCCGTAAATCTTCGGTCTACGCGCGCCAAGGTCAGCACGGAAACCGATTTCGCTCCGGCCTTCTTTAACGCCCGCGCGCAGGCCCCCGCGGTCGCGCCGGTGGTCATCACGTCGTCAACCAGCAGGATCCGCAATCCCGCCACCCTGCGCCGCGCGCGGAAAGCGCCCGCTACGTTCTCGCGCCGCTGTGCGTTGCTCAGCCCCGCCTGCGCCCGCGTGGCCCATCCCCGCCGCAGCACATTTCCCGCGCGAATGCCACGGGCATGCGCGATCGCCTTGCCCAACAACGCGGCCTGGTTGAATCCGCGCTGCCACCGTCTGCGCCAATGCAGCGGCACGGCCGTCACCAGGTCGAATTGCCTGTCGCGCGGCAGGGCATCCGCCAGCAGCGCGCCTAATGGTTGCGCCAACCGCCGCATGCCGCTGTATTTGAAAAGATGGATCAGCTTGCGCAGCGTACCCTCGTAAGCGCCGTAACAAAAGGCTTCGTCGAATCCGCGCCTGCCGTGCCGGCAAAGCATGCAGCGGCCTTCGGAATCGAGCGGAAAGCTATTGAGGAACGGCGTTCGGCAATTCAGGCAGAAGAACTCGGCGCTCAGGGGCGCGGGATCCTTCAGGCAGTCCGCGCAAACCGGGACGCGCGTGAATCCGGTTAAAGGCCGCTCACAGACGCGGCAGTTGTCTGGGAAGAGAAGGGAAAAAAGGCCGTGCGAAACCTTGCCGAAAAACGGAGGAAAAAATTCGGAGAGCGATAAAGCAAACCTGCTACTCGAGAAGACTCACCTCCCGGTGAATCTTTATTCTACAACAATCGCGCCGGGATCAAGCTTTGCCGCCCGGATGAATCTGCTGCGCCAGGTAATTGTCGATGCCGATCTCCTCGACGATGTGCAACTGCCCTTCCAGGTAGTCGATGTGATGCTCTTCGTCCAGCAGAATTTGCTTGAACAGCTCGCGCGATCCGTTGTCGCCCACATGCGTCGCCACCTTGATGGCTTCATTCAGCCGCGGCACGGCATCCAATTCCAGCGCCAGGTCGTTCTCCAGTTGGGTTTTCACGTCCGGCCCGACCTTGATCGGAAACAATTCCGTCATATTCGGTATGCCTTCCAGGAAAAGGATACGCTGCATCAGGATATCGGCGTGATGCATCTCTTCGATGGATTCCTGGCGGTCTAGTGCCGCCAGCCTCTGATAGCCCCAGTTCTCGCACATTTTGGCGTGCAGAAAATACTGGTTGATCGCGGTTAGTTCCGCTTTCAGCACTTCGTTCAGCAACCGTAAGACCTCTTCGTTACCGCGCATTACCAGATTGTAACCTAACGTACGCGCTTTTCTACGTTTGTGACCGGGTTTGTGTTCCGCCCTGCATGGACATACAGTGAGTTTTCCAAGGAGGACTTCGTGGCACAACTCACCAGGCGCCAGGCTCTTGCGGGAGCGGCCGCCAATCTCATGATCCTCAAGCCTGGGATCGCATTCGGTTCCCAGGCCAACTCCGCCGTGTCATTCGGCATCATCGGTACCGGCGGACGCGGCCGATATGTCGGCTCCCACATGGCGCGCGATCCGCGAGCGCGGCTGACGGCGGTCTGCGACCTGTTTGCGGATCGCATCGATAAGGCCAAGACCGACATCCCCGGGGCGGCCGCCGCGCGCGTTTACCGCCGTTACGAGGAATTGCTCAGCCAGCCGGATATCGACGCCGTGCTGATCGCGACGCCGGTATTCCTGCACCCGGAACATTTCGAAGCCGCCGCCCGCGTCCGCAAGCACATCTATTGCGAGAAGCCGGCGGGCGCGGATGTGGCGGGCGTCAAGCGGATGCTGCGCGCCGCCGCAGCCGCCGATCCGGCGAAGACCATCCAGTTCGGATTCCAGCAGCGCTTCAGTCCCGAATACCTCGCCGCGGAAAAGATCCTGCGCGCGGGCAAGGTTGGAACCCTCACCCAGATGACCAGCTATTGGGTCCTGGGCGACCGTCCCATGACCAGTTTCCATTCGCCGTATCCTCCCGAAGACGCGAAACTGCGACTCTGGAACTACTGGATGGAATATTCCGGCGGCTGCATCGTGGAACAGGATTGCCACGGCGTGGACGTATTGAATTGGTTTGCGGGCGCCCATCCGGTGAAGGCTACGGGGCGCGGCGGACTGCGCTACAAGGTCTTCTACGGCGACTGGAATTCCGATCACCACGATATCGTTTATCAATATCCCAACGGCAATGAAGGCTGGCTGCTGAGCGTCAAGAACACGGCCGGGTATCGGGATGTAAAAGAGCAGTTCTTCGGCCCGGAGGGCATGCTCGAAACGGCGCGCACGTATTACCGCTGGCACGGGCCCATCACCAATTCGCCGCTCAAGAACGCGGACGATCTGCGCGACCGCAGCCTGATCGAAACGGCCGAATCGAAACGCGAGATCACCATCGACGCGGTCGAATCGTTTTTCTCGAGCATCGTGGACCGCAAGCCTTATAGCATGGCCGCCATCGCCGCCGACAGCACGTTCACCAGCCTGCTCGGGCGTCTGGCTTACGAGTCCCGGCGCGAAGTCACCTGGGACGAGTTGCTCGCCAGCGCTTGATCCGCGGGCTACCGGCAGGCTTCGTCCGGCTTCCGCATGCGATACTAAAAGCAGCGCATGCCAGCTACTACTCAGATCCCGGATGAAACCGCGGTCGTCCTGCAGGCTCGCGAAGGCGATACCAAGGCCTTCTCGGAATTGGTGCGCCGTTACGAAAATAAGATCTTCCGCCTTGCGATGCACATCACGCAGAACCGCGAGGACGCCGAGGACGTGTTGCAGGAAACCTTCCTCAAGGCGTATGAACATCTCGACCAGTTTCAGGGCAATTCGAAATTCTATACCTGGATTGTCCGCATCGCCGTCAACCAGGCGCTCATGAAATTGCGCAAGCGCAAAACGGACAAAACCGTTTCCATGGATGAAACCATCGATACGGGCGAAGATACCGTGGCGCGCGAAATCGCCGCCTGGGACGAGAATCCCGAACAACGCTACTCCCGCGAAGAGATCAACCAGATTCTCAACTCCGCGGTGGATAGCCTGGCGCCGCCCTATCGCGCCGTTTTCGTATTGCGGGACATCGAAGAGATGTCCACCGAAGAAACCGCCGAGGCGCTGGATTTGTCCATCCCGGCGGTCAAGAGCCGGTTGCTGCGCGCGCGCTTGCAGCTCCGCGATAAGTTAACGCGTTTCTTCAAGCACAAGGAGGATGACGCCTTTGCTTACATGTAAAGAATTTCTGCAGGAACTCAGCGACTACCTGGACGAGAACGTCGGCGCGGAGATACGAGCCAAGTTGGAGCAGCACATTACCGAGTGCCCCAACTGCTGGGTGGTTTGCGACACCACCAAGAGAACCATCCGCATCTATAAAGGTATGGAGACGCACCCGATTTCGCCCGAAATCGAGTCCCGTCTTCTGGATGCCCTCGAAAAGAAGATGGCGGCGCATCCCAAGTAGCGGCGCGCCGAATTAGCCGAGCCACCGCCGTATCTGTTCGGATAGCGTATTCAAACTGTTGGTCACCCTGTCCGTTTCCACGTTTACCAGGGCGTAGCGCTCCGTAGCCGCGTCTCCGGAATGCGCCAGCGTGTGATGGTCTTCGCGCAGATCGGGCAAATCGCCGGCCGCCAAAGGCGATCCGCGCAGCGCCGCCGTCAGGGAATGCAGGGTGATCTCCACGTCGTTGGCGAAGCGCTGGAATGCCTGGCGGGCGGGCGCTGGACGGCTGCTGTGCAGCACGGCTTCGAGCGCCATAATGGCGTGGATCAGGCGGTGCGAACTGGCCAGCATGCCGCTGAGCGCGGCTACGGTTTGGGGTGTCGTACCCGGTTCGGCCCGCAAACGGTCGAAAGAGGCTTCCATGTTCGAGCGCGCCCGCCGGGCCGCCAGGCGCACTCGGTCCAGGGCGTCTTCAAACGATTCTTCCCGAGCGCTATAGCTCTCGCGGATCACGCGGAAGTATGCGCGGTAAGCGTCCAGCATTTGCGCCAGCGCTTCCCGTACCCGCGTGCGTTCCCATGTAGGCCACAGCCAGTAAGCTGCCAGCGCGATCACCCCGCCGATGGCGGTGTTCAGCCCGCGCGCCGCGATCACTTCCTTGGGAGACACGCCCGCCATGCCGATCAATAGCACGATCATGCCCGTGACCGCTGTGACGAAGATCCCGTAGTTCGCGGGACCCCAGCAGCGCAACACGAACATGAGCGCCACGATCGCCGTAGCCTGCGCGGCGGGCGAAGCCGGCAGCACATGGAATAGCGCGGTGGCAAAGCCCAGCCCTACAAAAGTGCCGCCTAATCGCAAGACGCCGCGACTGAACGTGGAGGCGAAGTCCGGCTTCAGGACGATGGCAATCGTCATGGGCAGCCAATAGGACCGTTGCAATTCGAATTCGCGTCCGATGGCATCCCCGGCCGCTACGCAAACCGCCAGGCGGATGGCATGCCGGCAGGCTGCCGATCGCAAGCTGAGATTGGCGCGCAACGTGGCCAGTGTCCCGCCCAGCCGCAGGCGCCACGGCTTGTGGACTTCCTGGCGGGCGAAGGCCGTGAGGCCTGGCACTGTCGCCGCGGCCGCCAGTTCCCACGCCGAACGAAGCTGGCCGGCGATCGCGTCCATTTGCAAGCGCGCGTCTTGCAGCATGCCCGCCGTTGACGGCTTTTCTTCCGGAAGCAGGGCACGAAGTTCCTCGGCCAGTGACTCCAACACCTCCAGTTGCGTGGCCGCCGACTCTGGCGCCTCCGGCGCTTGCGGAGCCAGCAACGCGTCTCCGATCGCCTGCGTCACGCGCGCGGCGATATCCAGGTAGTGTTCCAGCAGCGCGCCGGCGGCGCCATCCGGAGTCTCCCGCGCGACGCGCATCCGTTGTCGCCCCAGGGCGAAGAGACCCAGGCGCGTACGTTCCGCCTGGCTCAACAGCATGCGGTAGCGCTCGCCGTCGATCGAATGGTCGCCTGCCAGCGACGCGAGCGCACTCTGCGCCTGCACGCTTTGGGTACTCGCCGGAGGAGCCTCCTGGACATCCGGAGGGGCGGTGGCCACGCGCGCTAATTCGGCATATAACGCGGACAACGCGCGCCGCTCGGGCGCGTACCGCCGCGTCGGCCAGAAGGCCAACGCCAGCGCCGTTTCGAGGAGTCCTCCAGAGGCCGCCAGCAGACCGGAAAGCGCGGCCGATTCCGGAGGCAGGGGCTTGGCGGCGAATACTACCAGCGTCACCAGGCTCATGATGCCCAGATCCGCCGCCGTGGTGCTCAGCGCCACCAGCATGCCGGCCGCGAAAGCCCAGGCGCCGGCCACCGGCACCGCGAGCAGGTGATGGTTGCCGCAAACCGCACCCGCAAAAACGGCCAAACCCACTAGCGCGCAGGCTGCCAGCATGCGCCGCGCGCGCTGCAGGTAAGGATCGTGGCTATCGGAATAAGAGACGTTCAGCGCCCCGATACCGGCGATCAAGGCGGCTGGAATGTCTCCCAGCGCGATGCCCGCCGCCAGAATCAGGCCGAAGCCCAGCGTGTTCCGCAGGCCGATCCACGGCGCGATCTTTTCTTTCTGAAATTGAAAGACCCGCTGCCACAGGCTCACTTCGGGGGCTGCGGCTGCGGCGGCTGTTCCTTGGTCTTCTCGTCGGGAAGCGGCGGCAGATCCTGTCCATCGAATTTGATCACGGCGTCGGCCGAGAACTTGCGATAGAGCCGGAATTCCTTCTCGTTCTTCGTCCAGACCCGGTCGCTTTGCATGCGCACGGTGGCCACCAATGGCAGAAAGAACTCGCTGTCGCCAATCTTGGTGAAGTCGTAGTCCAGCGTTTCCTTGGCTTCTTTCACCGGGAACGTGGGAGGAATGTTGTCCGCCTCCTGGGTGATGCGGACGATGGTGCTCAGGTCCCGATCGACGAAGACCGACCCATGATAGCCCACCGTGATTCTGCGCGTGTCGGCCTTGTCTTCGCCCTGGTATTCGATGGTATACCGGCTGAATTCGAGCGGCACCCGGAAAGCGAACACGTGTGTCCGGCGCTGGCGCAGGGTGGTCCATCGCTCCCATTCAAGACTCGCATGGCTTTGGGGGTCGAAGATATCCCGCATGGTCGTGCCGAAGTCGCCCATCGACAAGGCGCCGCCCACCGAGGCGTATGACTCGTTGGTGATCACGCGGTCGTTCTGCGAAAGCAGCTTGTAATCTTCCTTCTGGTTAAAATAGCTGAGCTTCGCCGTCAGCACGTCCGCTTGCCGCCAGGCTTCGCGGCCGGTCGTATCCACGTACCGGCGGGTCTGCTCCAGGCAGATAAAATCGGGCAGCCGTTTCGAATAGTTGACGGCATAATCGCGCACCTCGGCAATCAGCTTGGCCTGTTCTTCGGAAGAAGGCGGCGGCGGAAGAACCGGGGCTGGCTTCGGGACAGGCGGCTTCGCCACCGGCAGGCTGGCCGATTCGGTCGCCAGCTCCTTCAGCACCGCTACGGTCTTCGGACCGGCCCCCTCGCCTTGCAGAGTTTCCACGGTATCCAGATCCAGGCGCTCCGACAGCTTCATCTTGCGCAAAGTTTCCGCGACTTCCTTGTCGGGATTCTTGAGCTGGATGGCGGACTGGATGAACTGCTTGATCTGCTCAACCGTGTAGCCGGAACCAGCCATGACGCCCAAGCACATCACATAAATAGCAGCGATGCGGCAAAACCTCATAAACATCATTGTCCTATAATGTGTGGGGCAGGCGTCTACGCCTGCGGAGGGTCTCCAGACCCGATCAATCCGTCTTGGGAGCGGCCTCATCCGCCAGCACCACGATCGAACTCCTCGGGAACGCGAATTTGTGTCCCAGTTGATCGATCACGTTCACCTGGCAGTCATATTGACCGGCGGGCAGGCTCTTCAGTTGGGTTTGCAACCGCAGCGGCACTACCCCTTGCCGTTTGGCATTGGTGCGATTCACCCGCACGGCCGGCGTCTCCAGAACTTTCTTGTCTCCCTGGTAAAACGCCACGCTGGCCGTCACGCTGGCGATGCCCGCGCTTTGCCCCTGGTTCTGTCCCTGCCCTTGCCCCTGCGCCGGAAACTGCATCAGGCCGGGATCGTAGAGCTCCAGGTACACCGACAGCTTCTGCGCGGGCCGGAAGACGTGCGTCACGTTGGGCATGATCTTCTCGCCCGAATCGTCGATGAGCGGATCCTCCGCCACCAGTTTCTTGCTGTTCTTGGCGCCCGCGATCTGCTCTTTCACCGCCTGCACCTGGTTGCTCAGGATCACCGAACTCAGGCGCAGGGCGCTCCCCGAGCCCAGGTCCGGAACCACAAACGGCGATTCGAAGGTGCCGGTCTTACCCTCGCCGTTCTCGCGCGCCACGAACTTCAAGCTGTACTTACCGGGCCCCAGCGTAAACCCGGTGTCGTATTGGATCTGCTTGCGCGCGACGGCGCCGGCGGTGGTCGAAGCCACCTTCAGGGGGATCGTGTCGCGCACCGCCGAAGCCTGCCGCCCTTTGGCGTCGCGAATCTCCCCGATGAAATCCAGCTCCGTGGCCGCCTTCGCGCCTTTGTTCCTGAACGACAATGCCGAACCAGGAATCCGCACCGAGATGGGCACGAAGTACTTGCTCCGCGCCAGGCGGAAGTAATCCACTTCCACCGCGATCGGGAGATCGGTCACCGGGTTGTCGCTTTCGAGCGCTTCCTGCAACTGCGCTTCTTTGTTGGTCCCGGTCATCTTGGCGAAAGTGGTGGGAGCGTAGTAGCCCTGCCGGTAATCGAGCTTGGCCCGCAAATCGCCCAGCTTGGGAGCCAGTTTCACCTGGATGCGCCGGTACTTGCCATCCTCGGCGGCGTTGGTGCTGGCATAGGTCAGGATGTAATAGCTGTTGATATCTTTCTGCACCTGGGTCATGCCCAGCGTCAGGTCGTTCGAATCGAGCAGGGCTTTGCCGCCCGTGTCCGCGGCCAGCGTATCCAGGGTTTCCTGCGTATTATGGAAATTGTCCATCAGCGAGGTTTGCGCCGATCCGCTGTACAAGTTCGATCCCACCGAAGCGGCCGTGCTCGCGTCTCCACCCGGAGGCGTAGCCATCAAGCCCCGCGCGTCGATCGGATAAAACGCCACATTGGCCCGGATGGCCGCGTTCACCGTGGCCTGAAGCTGCGATTGATTGTCCACGCCGGTCTTCTGGATGCCGCTCGAGATATACACCAGCGCCTTCTTTTCCGGATAGTGCGCGAGCCGGCGCGCGGCGTCTTCTAGAGCCGCCAGCTTGCGGTCGGAATTGAAAATGTTGAACTCGGTCTCGTCCGCCACGAACGACCCGCTGATGTCCTGGGTATCGGCGCCCGTATCCGCCTGCCCGGACAACTCGCTCGAGTCACCCACATGGAAGGCATGCAGCGTGGAGATGAGCTGATCGCGGTCCGCGGTGAAGTCCAAAACGGTCTTCAGTTCGGTGCCGAAGGTCATGATAGAGACCATGTCGCTGGTGGTCATCTGGGTCCCCAGGAACTTGATGGCGGCGTCCACCGAACGGATCTGTTCCTGCGGCTGCATCGACGAGGCGTCGAACAACATGACGATCAACCGGCGGTCGCGCAGGTCCGGCTTCGGCGGGGGCTGTCTCCGGCGGCGGGGCCGGTGTGGCGGCGGGATTGGGCGCCTCGCGGGTCTGCAGCGTCTTGGCCGGCAAAATCGGTGCGAGCGGCTTGCTCTCCAGCTTCTGCAGCTCGCAGCTCTGCAAAGTTTGCAGCTTGCCGTCCTCATACACCAGGAAGTCGCCGGCCTTCAGATTTCCAATGGACTTGCCGTCGCGGCTGGTCACCGTCAGGTCAACCACCACTACGTTTGCCGTGGTGGAGAATGTCGCCATTTGCTGCGAGCTCAACTGGCTCGCCAGCAGGGCTGCCGTAGCTACGATTGCGGTGTATTTCAAAACCGGAACCTCATCACGATATCCAGCGTGCGCATGCCGGACGCGGCCGTCGGAAGGCCATAATTCGTGGCATTCACTACCGTGCCGTAATTCGTGTAGTTGACTTGATTCAAGATGTTATTGGCTTCCGCGCGGAATTCCAGGCGTCTGCGCGTGTCTCCAAACTGGAAGGATCGCCCGAACGCCGCGTTCACCGACACCAGGCCCGGCCCCGGAATCGTATTGCGACCGGCATTCCCAAACTGGCCCGATGGAGGCACAATAAATGCCGCCGTATTGAAGAAGCCGGAGCCCGACTCCACCGCGAGCCCCGTGGCGTCGGCGCGCTCGCTGCCTACACCGCCGGTCTGCGCCAACGAGACCTGGTTTCCCAGAACGCGCGCCGTTAGCGGAATACCGGTTTCCGCAGTGACGCCCCCGCTCAGCGACCAGTTCCGCAGCAGGCGTCCGGCCCAGCCGCTGGAGGCGAAGCGCGAATTGGGGTTGCCGAACGGCGATGTGTAGACCCAATTCATGGTGAACACGTGGGTCCGGTTGAAGCTCGACAGCCCGCGCTCCGCCGCCAGATCCAGCCAATTCTGCGCAACCGTACCGCCCACTCCGCCGAAACTCGAAGCATCGTCGATGGATTTCGAAAACGTGTAGCGTGCATTCATCGAAATCCCTCCGCGGAAACGCCGCATCAGGTGTGTCTGCAGGGCGTTGTAAGACGAGTCGCCGATGGGCGCGTCGTAAGTGAATCCGGTCGCGTTGCCAAGCTGGCTCCCGGAATGGAAGGAGCTTCCGGGGGGGCCCTCGTTCGGCAGCGTCAGCACATCCAGGCGCGTACCCTTGGTGCCCAGATACCCCACTTCCATGAAAAATCCTTTTCCAAGATCATGCTGGATGGTGAGGTTCCAGGTCTGCGCGTACGGCGTGCGATAGTAACGGTCCACGGCGAAAGTATTGGTGATGGCCTCCGGTGACACCGCGATCAGGCCATCCGCGAGCGTCAGCGGAACCTGCGGGCTGGTGTTCACGCTCTCGGATACCGCGAAGGGCGGCAGGCCCGGCGGTTGCGGCTGCTGGGCCAGCTTCAATCCGAATGGAATATAGACTTGCCCATTGCGATAGATCCCGTAGCCCGCGCGGACGATGGTCGAACGCTTGATGAAAGGCGCTTTCCATGCCAGGCCCACCCGCGGCGAAAGATTCCGGTAGTCGGGATTGATCAGGCCGGCCGGGAACGAGCCCGAGTAGGGCCCCGCCACGGAAGGCGCGACGACGGCTACGCTGGTGAAGCCGGGAGCGATATCCAGGTTGGCCATCTCGCCGTACTTTTCCTGCAGCGGCGCGAAGAACTCGTAGCGCAGGCCCAGGTTCAGGGTCAGGTTCGCGTTCACTTTCCAATCGTCCAGCACATAGCCGGTCCAGTTATTCTGCGTAAAGTACATCGCCGGGCTGTATTGGATCGACGCGGATTGCGGCATGGCTAGCAGGAAATCGGCGAAATCGGAGCCGGTGCCCTGGATCGGCAGCCCATTGGCGCCTAACTCGCTGGTGGCTTGGCCCGTAAAATTGAAGGTGCCGCGGCCGTTTTGCTGCGTGCTGGTGCTGGTATCGTTCCGGCTATACAGGCCGCCCAACGTGAAGGTATGCTTGCCGCGGGAAAGGATGACGCTCTCGTTCAGCCCTTGACTCTGGTTCCGCGTGAGCACCGGGTTCCCGTCGCTCAGTGGACCGAAATTCGTGAAATTCAGATTCGGGGGACCATAGTCGACCGGGTTTGTCGAGGTACCCGCGATCCCCAGTTCCGCCGCGATGTCCGTGCCGTACGCAAAAAATGGAGTCGTTTCGTTGCGATTGCGGTTGAACGTCACTTCCGAACTGAGAATGGTGGTGGGCGAAAAGTTATGCGTCCACGTCAGGTCCGTTTGGATGCCGTAACCGCTGATGGTATCGAAGAAAGCGAATGGCTGGGCGTTGTCGCCGTCGCGGCGCTGAAAGGATAGATGGTATGCCAGGCGATCGTTCTTGGTTATATTCCGCATCACCCGTCCGTTCAGGTTGTCCGTATTATTCGGCGGCGAAGCCAGGTACTCATAGTTATTCACCAGGCCCGGCTGCGTCGGCAGAGGAATGTAATCGAGCAACCTCTGCGCGATCGGGTTCAGCAGATTCTGCGGAATCGTATTGTTCGGAAAAGGTGAAGTGGTCCCCGGGTAGAAGATTTGCGCCGGCGCGGACGTCTGTAGCAATTGCGAGAAATCCCCCATCCGCTCCTGGGCGGTAGGCACCGATTCCACCGCGGAATACGACTGGCGCGAGCGCGTTCCCGTATAGTTCAAGTAAAAGAACGTGGAGGTATCCTTGACAATCTTCGGGATCACCAGCGGACCGCCTACCAGGAATCCGAAACGGCTGCTGGCATAGGAGGGTTGCGGCACTTCCGCTCCGCTGATCGAAAACGGTTTGGCGTTGACCGCCGAGTTGGCCAGGGTCATGAACACCATGCCGTGGATCTGGCTGGGAGCCCGGCGATTTCCAAACTGCGCCCCGGGACCTTGGCCCTGCCTTCGTTGGCCCCCTTGCCCGCCGAACCCTCCTCCGCCGCGGCCTCCGAAACCGCCGCCGCCCGGACCGCCGAATCCGCCCCCGCCCGGACCGCCCCCACCCGGACCGCCGCCGCCCGGACCGCCCTGTCCCCCGAACTGCCCGCCGCCCGGTCCTCCTGGCCCTCCCGGTCCACCCATGATCATGCCGAAATCCGGCGCCGCGTTCTGCGCCAGACCCTGGCTCAAGCTACCCGAGACCTGAAAGGCCTCGCTGCTGTTTTGGCCATCGGCCTGCGCTGCGGCGGGCGCTGCCGCTTCGGGAGCGGCCATCTCGCTCTGCAATTGCGATTCAAGCTGATTCGCGCCGCCCTGCGCGGCGCCCATCCGCGCCATGCGCTGGGCCAGCGGCGATTCCTGCAATTGCAGCGCAAAATCGACCTTTGCGGCCGCCCCGCAGGTCTCCTGCTTCGTGGCAGGCTCAAAGCCGAACATGCGCACTTCTATGGAGCATGCGCCCGCGGGCGCCGCGAAGAACGCATAGTGCCCGGCCGGATCGGTAATGGTGACGAGTTTCTGGCCGCCAATAGTGGCTGTGACCGTCGCGCCGGGAATAGGCTGATTCGCCGACTTGACGGTACCGCTTTGGGCATGCAGCCCTCCGCCGGCAGCAAAGAGCGTTAAAAAAAAGAGAGAATGCTTCGGCAAGATTTGTAGATGCCTCAAAAGGAGACGACGAGCACAGGGCCTCGGGAGTTACCCTGTTAAGACATTGTAAACCATTGTCAGCGCGTAACATTCGCCGTTTTGGAAGCGCCTTTTCTGCATGCGTAAATTCATGACCACAGGCTTCCTTCTGGGCCTGCTCTCTCTGACGGCTCTGGCAGCGGATATCGGCGGCAAATGGACCGCGCAGGTGCCCGGCCGCAACGGGCAGACCCGCGAACAAACCTTCAATTTCAAAGTCGATGGCAGTACCCTTACGGGCACCGTCAGCGGGCGAATGGGCGAAATGCCGATCGCCGAAGGGAAGATCGATGGCGATCAGGTTTCCTTCACTCAAACCATGGAATTCAACGGAAACTCCATGAAGTTCGTTTACAAGGGAACGGTTTCCGGCGACGAAATCAAGTTCTCCAGGCAGCGTGACGGCGGCGAAGGGCAGCCCCAGACATTCACCGCGAAACGGGCGTCGTAACTTCGTCGTTGTTCAGAAATATAACCACGGCATCGCCGTGGCAGACGATGCGCGCGGGGGACGACTCTCCATATCCGAACCCGTTCTTCCGCGCGCCGTTGGCCGTGGCGGTTACCAGGTCCTTACGGGTTTCCACGCGTCCGTACACGACGGCCCAACTGTCGTAGTCCGTGCTGCCAAAGGGGAGCTTTGTCAGCGACGTTCCCATCTTTACTTCACGCACCTTTTCGGCGAGTAGCGGCGCATTCACGGCCAGCACGGCCGGAGGCTTGGGCGCCGTGGCCGGATCGTACGTCACCCAAAAAGCGTTGGGCCACTCCTGATCGCCCGCGACAAACTTGTGCGCGCACTTCTGTTCGCCCAGCCAGCGGCCGGCCGGGCGCGACGAGAAACGTCCGACCACTGCGACCACCTTGCCATCGTAGGCCTGGAGATCCTGCAGCACCTCGCACACCGTCACCGGCTGCAGCGCGGGCTCCGCACCCTCGATGAGCGGACACACCAACGTTAATAATAGAATTGCGAGTCGCACGGCACCTGAAGCGTTAATTCATTATAGGCGCGCCGCCCCACCGCCGCGTTACGTGGCGCACGCTTTTAGCTTCCGGCGGGACTTTTAAGTCCCGCGGACGGCGGACTGAAGTCCCGCTTCACGCGCGATGCAGTTTCTCCACCGCATCCACCCGCGTCGCGCGCCAGACCGGGATGCCCGCGGCGAGCATGGAGATCGCGATCACCGCCAGGGCCGCGGCCGATAGCGTCGCGAAGCCCGCCGAGGCTCCGAGCACGAGGCTCCCGATGCCGCGCGCCGCGGCCCAGCCCGCCAGCATGCCGATCGCAGCGCCCGCCACCGACAGGCGCAGAGCCTGCCCTCCCGCCCAACGCAAAATGGCCGGCCGGGGTGCTCCTAACGCCATGCGAATGGCGATCTCGTCTTCCCGGACCCGTACCCAATAGTTCAGCAATCCGTAAATCCCAACGGCCGCCAGCACCATCGCCAGCCCCGCGAACAGCGCCAGCAGCAATGTGCTGAACCGTCGCTGTTCGAGCGACGCCGCCAGGGTCTGCTCGAAAGGCCGCAAGCTTTCGATCGGCAGATTGCGATCCATCGCGGCCACCATCCGGCGTACGGCGGGCGCCAGCAGAGAGGCGTCTCCGCCGGCGCGAATCATCACCACCATGGCATGGCTGGGTGTCTGCGAAAAGGGTAGGTAAACCTCCGGATAGGGTTCAGTGCCCAGGCCCATCTGGCTGACGTCGCCGGCCACTCCCACGATTTCATAGGCCGGGCCTTCGCGATAAGGGCCGCCCGACTTGATGCGATGCCCCACGGCCGGAGCATTCGGCCACCACTTGCGCGCGAAGGTCTCGTTTACCACCGCCACCAGGGGCGCGCCGGCCCGGTCTCCGCCATTGAACGCGCGCCCTTGCCGCAGCGGAATGCGCATGGCGCCGAAATAATCGCGATCCGCGGTGTTGAACAGGGCGATAGGCACCTCCGCCGGTGGAGGCGCCGGCCGGTCCAGGATGGAGTAAAACCAGTCTCCGCAATCGCCGGCCGATGGCGGACAATTCACCGCGCCCACCGCCGCAACCCCCGGCAGACCGTTCAGATTCCGCTCCAGTCTCCCATAGAAATCCCCGATCGCCGGCGGGCTTTTGTAGGACGCGGACGGCAGCACCAGTTCGAGCGCCAGCACATGCTCCGGAACGAAACCCGGATCCGCCGTCTGCGCCGCGATCAGGTTGCGCAGCAGCGATCCGGCGGCGAAGGCTAACACCAGTGTGAGCGCGATTTCCGCCACCACCAGCGCGCTCCGCGCCGTCTGCCCGCCCCTGCCAGCGGACGAACGGGAACTGTCTTTCAGCGCCTGGACGAGGTCCGCCATGCCGGCATTGAAAATCGGCGCGAGACCGGTGGCCAGCCCGGTAAGTATGGTGATGGCGGCGGCAAACAGCAGTACCCGCCAATCGAAACTGGTTTCGTTGAGCCGTAGAATGTCGCGCGGTCCCACCGCGATCAGCGCGCGCGATCCCCATTGCGCCAGCAGGCCGCCGGCCGCGCCGCCCACAATCGCGAGCAGCAGATTCTCGGTGAGCAGTTGGCGCAGCAGGCGCGTCCGCCCGGCGCCGATCGCCGCGCGAATGGCGATCTCCCGTGCCCGGGCCGTCGCGCGCGCCAGCACCAGGCTGGCCACGTTGGCGCAGGCGATGATCAGCACCAGTCCCGCGGCCGCCAGCAGGATCAACAGCGTAGGGCGGATGTCGCCGGTCGTATATTCCGTCAGAAACTCGCCGTGGGCGCGGTGCTGGCTCTCGGGCCCGGGATCCGATTGTGCCAGGCGCAGCATGATCTGGTCCAGGTCCGCCACCGCCGCGTGCAGCGTCACGCCAGGCTTCAGCCGCGCCAATAGCCGCATGGACCCGTGCCGCCCGCGGTCTACGGTTTCGCCTTCGAATCCGGGCAGCGGCAAGTAGTAATCCACGGATGGCTGGAAAAAACTCAGTCCCGGACCGAGCACGCCGATGACTTGGTAGGCTTTGCCGTCGAGCGCCAGCGTCGTGCCCACGATGGCCGGGTCGCCGCCCAGCCTGCCGGACCAGAATCTATAGTCGAGCACCACGGTGGGAGCCGCGCCGGCCTGGTCGTCCGCGGCGCCCAATACGCGGCCGAGCACCGCATGTGCGCCCGTCAGTCCGAAGAAACCGTAGGTCACCAGGCCCGCGCGCGTGAGTAGCGGATCGCCGCGGCCGGTCAGGGTCAGATGCGCGGAGCGGGAGCCGGCCATATCGTCGAAGCTATGGTTTTCGTTCCGCCAGTGTTGGAAATTCACCCAGGTGACGCTGATTCCTTCCGCCTTGGGATCCGATTCGCCAAGCCACACCAGCCGTTCGGCGGCGGGATAAGGCAGCGGGCGCAGCAGCACGGCATTCACGACGCTGAAAATCGCGGTGTTCGCGCCGATGCCCAGCGCCAGGGTCAGCACCACTACGAGCGCGAAGCCGGGCGAGCGCCGCATCCCCCGCAGCCCGTAGCGCAGGTCTTGCGCGAAGGTTTCGAGCGCGCGGAACGTCCACGCATCCTGGGCGCGCTCCTCAATCCCGGTGAGATTGCCAACGTGGCGGCGCGCCGCGCGGCGGGCATCCTCGGGAGACATGCCGCGCGCGATGTTTTCCTGGATTTCGAAGTCCACGTGCGCCTCGATCTCGGCGCTGAGATCGTCCGCCAGCGCGCCCCGGCCGGTCGCCAGCAGGCGCAGTTTTGAGGCCCATTCCCGTATCATGTTCAGCCCTCCGGCTCCAGAACGCGCCCCATGGCTTCGACGAAGCGCTGCCAGCGGGAGGTAGCGGCCGCCAGTTGTTTGCGCCCCGCGGGCGTCAGCCGGTAATAACGGGCGCGGCGGCCGTTGGGCGATACCTTCCATTGCGCCGCGATCCAGGAGCGCTGCAAGAGGCGCTGCAGCGCGGGATACAGCGAGCCGTTATCCACCAGAAATTCGTCGCCGGATTGCCGCTCCAGAAACTGGCTGATGCCGTAAGCGTGATTGGGGCCGATCTGCAGGCTGCGCAGGATCAGGACTTCCATGGTGCCCTGCAGGAATTCCAATCGTTCCCGTGGATCGTCTACCGTAGACATACTATCTATATACGCCGGCCGCCGGCCGTTGTCAAGGCGCCCGCTCGCCGAACCACCGAGCCACTGCCGATTCTCGGAACGTCCGCTGAACCTGTTGATTTCCCGGTCTTTTTACTGCGTCCCGATTCGCGCAACAATGTGACGCAAGCCAGCTTCGAAACTGGCAAAGAACCCGCATCCCCGAGCCTCTCGCGGATGTCGGGATCGTCAAAATCCTTCGGAATTGCGCAGACAGCCGAAGTCATTTCGCTCGACGCAATTCTGAGGTCAGCCGCGCAGGTACACGCGGAATTCGGCATGCCGGGCCAGGATGCCATCGTTCTTGCATCCGTGAGGACCCTCCACCACTACCATTGTGGTGCGACTCCCGAAACAGCGAAGGAGTCATACCAAAGCGGCGATCAAATGCCCTCGATAGTTGGGTGCAGGACAGATAGCCCACTTTCGGGGCAATCTCCTTGAGTGACATGCCCGCCGCCAGATAAGCGCCAGTTTGATCGAGCCGCAAGGTCTCGACGAAGCGTGCCGGCGTCATGCCGATGCTGCGGGTGAAATGTCTTAGGAAGGTACGCTCGGACATCGAAACTCGCGCTGCAAGCCTCTGCACATCCAACGGTCCAGCCAAATGTTCGCGAATCCAGTCAATCAAATCGGTGAACGGCGCGGCCGCCTGACTTTGGGCGCCTAACACGGGACTGAACTGAGATTGGTACCCGGGTCGGCGGGCATACAAGACGAGGCGCTTGGCGATGGCGTTGGCGACAGCTTCTCCCAAGTCCGAAGCAACCATCGCCAGGCTCATGTCTATTCCGGTGGTGACTCCAGCCGATGTCCAAAGCCGGCCATCGTTCACAAACGACGCGTTAGCGTCCACATGGGCGTCGGGGCAGAGTTCCGCCAGTTCTGAGCAAGCCGACCAGTGAGTGGCGACCCGCTTGCCGCTCAATAGGCCGAAGTGCGCCAAGGCGAATGCGCCCGTGCAGACGGAGCCGTATCGGCGCGCTTTCCTACTTGTCTGGACGGCCCATTTGAGGACGGCATCGTCGGCCGCCATCATCCGCAGTCCAGTCCGATCGCCTCCTGCGATCAACAAGGTATCGATCGCACGGGGCGGCAGCGCCTTGAGCGGTTTGGTGACAAGCGCCACCGCGCTGTTGGTCTGGATTGTGCCGCCTCTAGAGGAAAGAATATGAACGTTGTAGCGCGCTTGCCCCGAAGAATTGTTGCCTGCCTCGAACACCATTGCGGGTCCGCTGACATCGAGGACCTGGCAGCCGGCGAAAGCGAGTATGGCGACATCGAGAGGCTTCGGCATTGGCGGATATTGTCGCGTCATTGTCATTTACGTGATTGGTCCCTCTACTCTATCGTAGAGGTGTCAAGTGATTGGTAGAAAGCGTGGCCTTTTCTTCATCCAGTTTAAATATGCGGAGATGCCGTATGAATATTCACGCAATATCCGGTCCGCGGGCGGTCCATGCCGTAGCGCGCGCGGCAATCGGGGCTTCGGTGCTGATGTGGGCGAGCGGGGTTTCGACCCACACCGCGGCTGCGCAGGGGGCCATGCCCGCTGATGCGAAGGCGACTATCGTCACGGCACAGATGGCCTGCGCGAGCCTGTCGGGGAAAACCATCGGCGGAGCAACCCTGGCGACGGTTGTCGTCAAGGCCCATGGGGCAGCGCCAACGTACTGCAAGGTCAACGGCACGATCGCGCCTTCTCTGAACTTCGAAATCCGCCTGCCGGACGCCTGGAACGGCAAGCTCTACTACGGCGGCGGCGGGGGTTATGACGGATCGATTCCGCCATTAAATGTGCCCGCGCTCACTGCAGGTTACGCAGAAGTCGTCAGCGATGCCGGGCACCAGGATGAAGGGGGAATGTCCGCCGCCTTTGCATTTACCGATACCTTTGCCGCCCAGCTCTTCGGTAGCCTCTCTGTACCAACGGTCGTGTCCACCGCCCTTAAAGTCGTCACCGCGGCTTATGGTGCGCCGCCAACCAGGTCCTATTTCGAAGGCTGCTCCAATGGGGGGCGCGAGGCGTTGATGGCGGTGCAGCGAAATCCGAATCTCTTCGATGGCGTGATTGCTCGGGCCCCCGGTTACAACTGGGTGGGCTTCATGGGCGCGTTCAACCGAACGGCCAAGGCATTGGCTGCTCCCGGCGGCGCGTTCAGTCGTGCCAAAACGGCGCTGCTGGCCAAACGCGTGCGCGACGCCTGCGATGGACTTGACGGTATTGTCGACGGCGTTGTCGCGAATCCTGCCGCTTGCACGGCAAAAATCTTGAACGTCGCTGCTTTGCGCTGTGTGGGCGGCGCCGATACGGGCGGCACCTGCCTTTCTGATGCGCAACTCGCCGTCGTCAAAGCATGGACCACCGACGCGGTATTCGCAGGCAGCAGCACCTACCGCAGTAAAGGATACAACCTTACAGGGAACGAGGATGATCCATTCAACTTTGGAATCTGGGTTTCCGGCAATGGAGACGTCAGAAAGGCCGGTCAGTACATGTTTCAGGACACCACAGTCAAGTACCTCCTTGCGCGAGATCCCAAGGCCGACTCGCTTAAGTACTCGCCTTGGGGCCAGAATCAGAGCGCACTCTATGCATTGGCTGCGCTCTATGACGCGACGCAAACCGATATTCGTGCGTTCATCGAAGCAGGCGGCAAGTTGATTGTCTGGCACGGGGGCTCCGATGCAGGCCTCAGCGTCAACTCGACCATCGAGTACATGACCAACATGGAGAAATCCGTCGGTGCGGAAAACGCCGCTGCGTCAACTCGATTCTACGTGGCGCCAGGTGTCGATCACTGCGAAGGCGGAGTGGGCGCGGACAAGACCGATCTCCTGACGGCGCTAGACCAATGGGTGACTAAGGGTATCGCTCCCGCCACCTTGACTGCGCAGAAGCTGGATGCGAACGGCGCGGTAATTCTCACTGTGCCGTTGTGCCAATATCCGCAGTACCCCCGCTACATCGGGCCAGCCGATAATGCCGCAGACGCCAAGTTGGCATCGAGCTACACCTGCACCTCGCCCGGCGTGGCCCCGAACTAGAGACACCTCGTGCCGAGGTCTGGGAGTTAACACAAACAGGACGGCTGTTTACGCGAGAGAGGATGGGCGTGATGGACGAGAATGATATTTCCCGGCGCTCCCTTGCCAAGGTAATTGCTCCGGCATTAGCTGCATCAGCTTTCGTGAAACCTGCTATTGCGCAGGAAAAGCGTGTTACGCTTGCGACGCCCGAAGATTACGCCGATGTTACAGATCATGCTGGATCGCACCTGCAAATTGGCATGCTCTTATATCCTGGCCTGAGCGCGCTCGATCTCGTCGGACCGCACCCGTTCTTTGCCGAATTGTCGAATAGCCAGGTTCATTTGCTCTGGAAGAACCTAAATCCTGTCGCCTGTTCACTCGGCTACAGCATTGTTCCGACTACATCGATCAAGGATTGTCCCCGCGATCTCGATGTCTTGTTTGTGCCGGGCGGCACGTCGGGCACCATCGCAATGATGAGCGACGACGAGATTTTGTCGTTCCTCGCTGATCGAGGCAGTCGAGCCCGTTACGTCACGAGTGTCTGCACCGGGTCGCTGGTCCTTGGCATCGCCGGACTCTTGAACGGCTACGATGCGACATGCCATTGGAGGTTTCGTGACCTGCTTCCTCTGGTCGGTGCGAGGCCTATCGAGGAACGCGTGGTTATCGATCGCAATCGCATAACGGGTGGTGGCGTGACCGCCGGAATCGATTTCGGGCTGGTGCTCGCATCCCGCCTTCGCGGTCGTAAGGCGGCTGAGATCTTGCAACTCTACAACGAATACGATCCGCACCCGCCATTTGCAGCCGGGACACCAGCAAGTGCCCGCTCCGCGACGAAGGCTGCTGTCTATGCCGGACTGACCGCCGTGTACGAACAGGCTCGTGCGGTTGCCGGGCATGCGCACAAGGCTCGGCAATCGGGCTAAGGCCCGAGGGGAATCACGGTCGTTCCTTGGCGACCTGATGGTACGGCAGACTCAACTTGACCGGGCAAAGAGGAGAGGATCTTCCTGGCGAGGCGTCAAAAGGCCTTGTGCGCAAAACGCCCACGACGGCGCAGGGCTTTGGTGACTACGCTTTTCAGTCATTGGCAAATTCGACTCGAAATAGCGATTCGCCGAGCGAGAGAGAATGCGGGCACCGCGAGCTGAATACGGCCCTTCGAAGCAAGATCGATGAGTTCGGCGCAGCTATCGCATTCCTCCTGCTGGAGCGACTGCTCAAGCACGAAGTCGGATTCAACGTAGACCGTCATTGCATCGGATTCGTTTCGATGCGGGCCTGCTGCAATGAGCAGGTGAGTTCAGACAAACCAGCCGAAGCCGAACCGTGGTCCGAGTTGCGTTCACCTGAACGTGGAGAAACGCGTGCGCCGCCCGGCTGAGCGATCGTGCAAATGCCCTGACCGCCTTCAGGACGCAATCTTCGGTCTCCGTCGCTGCTCACTTGCCTTCATGATTTCGCTCAGGTCTCCGGCCGGCCGAACCTCGAAAATGTTGCCGTATTTCAAGGCCGGATGCTGCGCCATGAGCTGTACAGCATGATTCATGTCCCGCGCCTCAAGGACGAGAATGCCGCCGATTTGTTCCTTGGTTTCCGCGTAGGGACCGTCGGTGGTGGCCACTTTGCCGTTCTTCCAAGACAGGGTTAAGGCGGCTTCCGGACCCTGCAGCGCTTCGCCACCACCCCAGTGCCCGTTCGCGCGCAGGTGATCGTCGTATTCAAAGCACCTGTCGAATAGCGCGTTTCGCTCACGCTCAGTCATGGCCTCGAATTTACCCTTGTCGTAATATCCCAAACAGATGTATTTCATTGTTCTTCTCCTCATAGCGGATCGGTGGAACCGGCGCCAGAGCATGGCGCCGGCACGTTCAGGTTGTTTACTTGCTTCCGCCGGATCATTATTCCGGAGCCGGGAAGAAGAGAAGCTCGCGCACCTCGCCCACCGCATCGCAGGAGATGGCGCCCTTGCGCGCCCATTTCAGCGCCTCTTCCAGGTTTGCGCATTCCAGGATCCAGAAACCGCCCATATGCTCCTTGGTCTCGGTGTACGGTCCGTCGGTGACAAGCACCTTGCCGTCGGGCTGCTTCCGTAGCGTTTTCGCATTGGCGGCCGGGGCAATTCCGCAGGCGAACTTCCTCACGCCGGCGGCAATCAATTCGCGGTTGACCGTGTGGATCTCCTCGATCATCGCTTCGGTCACGGTGGACGGGTCAAAATCGTCGGGGAGGTAGTTGGCAATCAGATATTGTGGCATGTCTTTTTCTCCTTGTTTTCGGTGGTTTGTTCAAGAGGACTCGTTTCCTGTTCACTCAGGAATCGTAGCTCATCGTTCCTCTGTCTTATAGTCGGTGGGGAAAATGAAAATCGACAGCCACTTCAATTTTTATTTCAACTGCCGAATCCGTTCCTGCAGAAATTGCCGCTCCGGTTCCTGTTGGGTCAGCGCCAGCGCCCTCTCATAAGAAGCCCGCGCCTCAGCGGTCCTGCCGAGCCTGCGATACAACTCTGCGCGGGCTGAATGCGCCAGGTAGTAATTTGCCAATTCGCCATCTTCCAACACCGCATCGATTTGCGTCAGGCCGGCCTCTGGGCCGTCGCACATGGCAATGGCCACGGCGCGATTGAGATGGACAATGGGCGAAGGCTGAATGCGCGCGAGTTGGTTATAAAGCGCAACAATCTGCCGCCAGTCGGTCGCAGCGGTCGATTCGGCCTCCGCATGCACGGCCGCAATCGCAGCCTGCAGTGTGTAAGGGCCGAAGCGACGCGAGCTCAGGGCTTTCTCCACCAATCCCACTCCCTCCGCAATCTGTTCGCGGTTCCACAGCGCGCGGTCTTGATGCTCCAGCAAAATCAGCTCTCCGGCCGGCGAGATCCTCGCCGCGCGGCGGGATTCCTGCAGCAACATCAGAGCCAGCAGCCCATTCACTTCCGGCTCTGCCTGGAGCCCGGCCAGCAGCCGTCCCAATCGAATCGCCTCTCCGGTTAGCTCGGCCCGCGTGACTTCCGCTCCCGCCGCGGCCGAGTAGCCCTCGTTAAAGACGAGATAGACGACCTGAAGCACCGCGTCCAGCCGCTCCGGCAATTCCTGTGGCGTCGGCACCTCGTATGGAATCGGCGTTTCTCGAATCTTTGCCTTGGCGCGTACGATGCGTTGGGCGAGCGCCGCCGGAGTCACCAGAAATGCGCGGGCGATCTCTTCCGTCGTCAGGCCGCAGACTTCGCGAAGGGTGAGCGCAATCTGTCCTTCCCGGGGCAGAGCGGGATGGCAGCAGGTGAAGACCAGGCGGAGGCGATCGTCCTCGATCTCTTCATCTCCGGCCTCCGCATTTCCGCCGGGAGCGTCGTTGACATGCGATTCCAGGTGGGCAACCAGATCTTTCTGTGCGCCGTCGAAGCGCGCGCGCCGGCGGATCGCGTCGATGGCCTTGAAGCGTGCGGTTGAAATCAACCACGGGCGTGGCTTATCCGGAGTACCAGTCTGAGGCCAGAATTCCAGAGCGGCGGCGAACGCCTCATGCATAGCCTCTTCGGCGAGATCCAGATCTCCGAGGAGGCGCACCAGCGTCGCCAGAATCCGGCCCGATTCCGACCGGTAAAGGGCCTCAATGGTCTCGATGAGTTGTTCGGGCGCGGACGCCGACATCTACGCCAAGCTAGCAAACCGAATGGCTGGATACAACTGCGATCGGGCTTCCCTGACTCGTAATTCATCGGTTTTTGCGATGTCTTGCGCGTCGTCAACAAGCGCAGAGACCCATCGACAAGGGCTCTTCGCCGGATGAGCCGTCCCGTGGATCGTCTACCGTCTATGTACGCCAGTCGCCGGCTGCTGTCAGGGCGTGCGCCCGCTGTCACGTTGAAATGATTCGGCAGGGTGATTTGCGCGCCATTTGGCGCGGGGGGTGGGCGCCCGGCGCGGCGGCGCCCTTATTCTCTATGCTGTGCGCTTCCGATCGGTCACGGGTAGTGCGAAAGTCTTTGTGGCCAGCAGCGACGATTCGTAACGGCCAAGTGCGGCCGCTCTCGCCACCCGATTTTCGCACTTGGCGGATTCGAAGGTTCAGATAATGGCTGGATCTCTTTAGGCGCCATCGGAGAGGAGTCCGGGGTTAAAAACTGCGGCGTGACGTTGGCCGGCGGTGCCGATGTTTCTGGATGATTCCCGCTAGCGCGCGTAGCGCTTCATTGGCTTCCCCCGAACTCGGGAAGGCTGCGGCGACATCGGGTTCCAGGACTATCACAGCGCTTCCCGCGGCGTACCGGGATGCAAACTTGTTCGGCGAGGCCCGCTTGAAGTCATACTGCGGCAGAATCTTGTCCGCATCGATTCGATTTGCGGGCACGCCCTTACCGGGTTGCTTCTTCATAATCTCGTCTCTCTGAAGGCGTAGCCGTCGGGCGCTGACGATGCGCACAGCCTCGGCACGCTTGATGTACATGACCGCCGGCAAACGCCGCTCTTTAGAAATGCCCATAAGCACCTGCCGCTCTTCAACAGACTGGATGACGCGGATCGGCCACAATTCGACCTAATGGATCGCCGAAGACCGTCGCCGCTTCCTCGAACGATACTTTGTGCTTGGCGAGATTTGCCGCAGCCTTTCGCGGATCCCACTCGAACGCCAACGCCAACCCTCATTATACTGGTGCTCGGAGATTGGGACCGGCACAGTCCCGTTCGCTTCGTGCGCTGGCACCTGCCGACGACCCCCCTACCGCAGATTGTGTTTCTTGATCTTATACCGCAGCTTGTCCCGCGTAATCCCCAGGATCCGCGCGGCGTGCACCTGATTGCCGCCCGCCTGCTCCAGCGCCTGCTCGATCACCCGGCGCTCCTGTTCGTCGAACGATAGCGCCCCTCCCGCGCCGGCCGGCGCCTGCGGGGGCGGAGCCGGATTGCCAACCGCCGCGCCCACGGCTCCCTGCCGCATATATTGCGGCAGATCGGCCACGTCGATGATTTCGCCGGGCGCCAGCATGCAGGCGTGCCCAATCACATTTTCCAACTCGCGCACGTTGCCGGGCCAGGAGTGCCGCGCCAGCAGGATCTGCGCGCGCGGCGTCAACGATTCCACCGGCTTCCTATATTGTGCGGCGAATTTCCGGATGAAGAACCGCTCCAGCAGCGGCAGGTCTTCTTTGCGGTCGGCCAGCGCCGGCGTCTTGATCTCCACCATCGAAAGCCTGTAATACAGGTCCTCCCGAAAGCGTTTCTCGGCGATCTGCAGGCGCAGATCGTGATTGGTGGCGGCCACCACCCGCACATCCACGGGGCGCGCGGTCAGCGAACCCACCCGCTGCACTTCGCGATTCTGCAGCACGCGCAGCAGTTTGGCCTGGGTGGCCAGCGGCATGTCGCCGATCTCGTCCAGAAACAGCGTGCCGCCGTGCGCATATTCGAACAAGCCCATCTTGTTGGAGTCCGCGCCGGTAAACGCACCCTTCACGTGCCCGAATAGCTCGCTTTCGAACAGCGTTTCCACCACCGCGGAGCAATTGCACACCACCATCGGGCCGGACGCCTGGCTGAGCTTGTGCAGCGCCTGCGCCACCAGTTCCTTGCCGGTGCCCGTGGGTCCCGTAACCGAGCAGGCTCGGTAGTGCGGCGCCACGCGGCGAATCTGCCCGAACATCTCCCACATCAGCGGACTGCGCCCTATCATCCCCTCGAACTGGCTGTTGTCCATCAACTCGCCGTCCAGTTGGCTGACACGCTGGCGCCGCCGCGCGTCGCCGGCCAGCTTGCCGATACGCTCCCGCAATATGGGCAGCGAAATGGGCTTGGTCAGGTAATCGCAAGCGCCCTTCTTGATGGCTTCCACGGCGGCCTCGGTGGAATAATGCGCCGTCATCAGGATCACGTCGGTAGCCGGATCCACCTCCAGAATGTGGCTCAACAGTTCCATGCCGTTCATCTTCGGCATCACCACATCGCTCAGCACGATTTCCGGGCGCTCGTGGCGCATCAGTTCCAGGCCGCGCTCCGGGTCGTCGGCCGTGAAGATCTCGAGGCCGTTGTCCGCGAGAGCTTCCGAGACCAGCTCCAGGCTCTGCGGATCGTCGTCGATGGCGAGTAGCTTGATGCGTTGCGGCATAGCGGGAATGGCCCTCACCCGAGAAGTTTCTTGATTTCCTGCCGCAGCGCGGCGATCTGCACAGGCTTGGTGATGTAACCGTTGAAGCCGGCGTCGCGCGCCCGGTCGCTGTCGCCCTGCATGGCGAAAGCCGTCAGCGCCACCACCCGCAGCTCGGAAAGACGCGGATCGGCGCGCAGTTCACGCAGCACTCCGTAGCCATCCAGGCGGGGCATTTGGATATCTACCAGAACCAGATCCGGCGAACTCTCCCGCACCCGGTTCACGGCGTCCCGCCCATCCACCGCTTCCACCACGTCGTAACCGCTCATCTCCAACACTTCCCGGATCAACTCGCGGCTGGCGTCGTTATCGTCCGCCACCAGAATCCGGCTCATGCGCGCCCCGCCTGGTCGCCCACCGCCCGGCGCAGATCGGCCAGCAATTGATTCTTCCATTCACGGCCCTTTTGAAACAAGCCGGTCGTCTCGTGGCGCAGCATTTCGATTTCCCGATCCGTCAGGTCCTTGGCCGTCAGTACCAGCACCGGGATGTTCCGCAAACCAGGATCTTCCTTCATGCGCAGCAGCAGCTCGAAACCATCCATCTCAGGCATGATCAGGTCCAGCAGGATCGCGCTTACCGAGATATCCGCCAACGCCGCCAGCGCCTCCTTGCCGTTACCCGCCAGCACCGGGATGTAGCCGTCCGATTCCAGCATCTCCTTCAGTAGTTCACGCGTGCCGGATTCGTCGTCCACCACCAGCACCTTGGCCGGGCCGTTGGACCCCGGACCGACAAACCGGCGGATCGCATCGAGCAGTACGTCTTTATCCACCGGTTTTACCAGGTATTCGGCGGCGCCCAGCGCCAGGCCCACCTTGGGTTCGTCAACCACCGTAACCACAATCACGGGAATGGTGGCTGTGATGGCCGTCTTCTTCAGTGAATACAGGGTGTCCCAGCCGCCCTTGCCCGGCATCAACATGTTCAAGGTAATGGCGTCCGGCGCGTGCTCGGCGGCCTTCGCCAGAGCCTCCGCAGACGATCCGGCAGTGATCAATTGGTACCCCTCGGGTTCCAGCCAGCTCGCCAGGAGTTCGCGCGCCGCGGGTTCGTCGTCTACGACCAGAACCAGCGGATGTGCGCGGGCGGGCCCGATCGCGGCGGGAGCCCCGTTGGTCTCGGAGGAATCCGGCTCCGCGCGGCCCGCGGGTATGGTGAAGCTGAGCCGGGCGCCCTTGCCCGGTTCGCTCTCCACCCAGATGCGCCCCCCATGCTCTTCTACCAGGCGCTTGGTGATGGCCAGCCCCAGGCCGGTGCCCTCTTTGATGCCCTTGGTGGTCGCGCCCACCTGGTGGAAAGCGTCGAAAATGGCTTCCTGTTCCTCGAACGGGATTCCAAAGCCGGTGTCGCTGACCGAAACCGTCAACCGCCCGCGGCGCTCCACCGCCTGGACCCAGATCTTGCCGCCGTCGGGCGTGAATTTCACCGCGTTGCTCAACAGGTTGAACAGGATTTGCTTGAATCGAATGCGGTCCGCGAAAACCGTGACGTCCGGTCCGATGCTGCTGTGCACCACGATGTTCTTGGCCGCGGCCGCGGGCCGGATGCTGACCAGCACGTCGGCCAGTACCACCGCCACTGCCGCGGTTTCGCAATCCAGCTCCAGGCGTCCTGCCTCTACCTTGGAAAGATCCAGGATATCGTTGATGAGCGCCAACAGATGCCGCGCTCCCTGCTGGATATGGCCGACAAAGCGCTGCTGCTTCGCCGATAGCGCGCCCGCGATCTGTTCTGCGAGCAGGTCCGAAAAACCGATGATGGCGTTCAACGGCGTGCGCAGTTCGTGGCTCATGCTGGCCAGAAATTCGCTCTTCAGGCGGTTCGCCCGTTCCACCTCGCGATTGCGCAATTCCAGTTCTTTGTTCGTCGCCGCCAGTTTCGTATTCAGCGCGCCCACGGCCTCTTCCGCCTGCTTGCGCAGCGTGATATCGCGATTGATTTCCAGTATCGCGCCGGGGCGCGTTTCGGTTCCGGGCGCCAGAATGTGGCGCGTCTCAATCGTGATCCGCGTTCCGTCGCGGCGGGTGTGCCGCAGTTCTCCCGCCCACTGGCCGCTGCGATGGAGTTCCGCCTCCACCTCTCCGAGCGAGACCGGGAACTCCGTTTCGAACAACGTGTGCGAAATCTGGCCGACGGCCTCCGCCGCGGACCAGCCGTAAATCTCCTGGGCTCCCGCATTCCATTGCAGAATCCGTCCGCCGGATTCGCGCACGATGATGGCGTCGTGCGACGATTCGATCAGTTGCGCCTGCCGCCGCAGGTCGTCTTCCGTGCGCCGGCGGTCCGCAATGTCCCGCACCACGCAAAGAACCTGCGGGCCGTCCTTGGTGTCCAGCGGGCTCAGCGTGATATCCACCGGAAACTCGCTGCCGTCGGCGCGGCGCGCCCACAGGTCCAGGCCGGACCCCATGGGCCGCATCACGGGTTTCGCCTGATAATGCGCGCGATATTCCGGGTGCCGTTCGCGGAAGCGGCTGGGCACCAATTCGTCCACGGACTTGCCCGCCAGCTCTTCCACCCGCCAACCGAACATCTCCCCCGCCAGCGAATTGGCCAGGATAATTTTGCCCGCGCGATCCACTTGCAGGATGGCGTCCGGCGAGGCTTCGAAGATCTGCCGGAATCGCAGATCCGCCCGCACCACATCCCGCGCGCCGGGATCGTGCCGCGCCCCCTTCAGCTCCAAAACCTGCTTAACGGAAATCGGGAACCGGTATAGCTCGCCGGTATGCAGGCAGTCCGCTGCGCCTTCCAGAACGCAATTCATCAGAAGACGCGCGTCGGGCTCCTGCGCCAATACAATCAGGGGTACCATTTCGGCGCGTCCGCGCAAGGCTTCCAGGGCGGCGCGCCAACTCCAGCCCGGGGCTGCGTATGCCGTCAGCACCAGGTCGTGACGGGCGCCGTCGAGGATCGCCGACATTTCTTCCGGGGCGCCCGCGAGAGTGTGCCCCGCGTCGAAACCCACACGTGCCAATTCGCGCGTACATTGTTCCACGATTTCCGGTTGGGTATTAAGAAATAGTACGCGCAGAGCGGACCCTCATTCGTCTAATAGTACACAATTTCCGGCGACTGTGTACTAAAGCGGACGGTCGGCTGTGGGCTCCGGCTCCGCGGTGGCCGCGAAAGCCTCGTTCCGCCGCCATGCCAGCAGGATGAATCCGCCGAGGATGCAGAATGGCGGCAGCCCCAGCAGCACGATGCCCATGTTCAGCAGGTGCGCGCGGGCCGCATTTTGCGCGGCCGCCGTGCGGTAACACATCACGCACTGGCACCAGCCACTGGTAGCGGTCAGAAACAGGGCCAGCGCTACCCGTTTCATCGCGGCCTCATCATCATCAGCCGGCTGGAATCGGGCATAAACATCACCAGCATCAGGATAATGCACAGAATCAGCATGGGAAATAAGGTTAGGAACAAGCTTAATTTCTCGAATTTCAAATGCATGAAATAGGCGATAATCAACGCCGCCTTGATCACCGACAACCCCACCAGGGCGGTCAAAAAGATGAGCACCGGAATCTGCTCGTAGGCCAGTAAAACCTCGATGCCGGTCATGAATAGCAGCGCGAACCAGACCGTCAGGAAAGCCTTCGTGGTGGCGCCGTCAACGTGCTCGATTGCTTCGGAGTGACTGCTCATTCAGATGTCCTTTTAGACCTGCATCATATTTTTGCCGACATCAAATAAACCAGGGGGAAGATAAACATCCACACTAGGTCTACAAAGTGCCAATAGAGTCCGCTCACTTCCACGTCCTCCGCCTTGAACTTGCCGCGCGCCACCGCAAATGCGATGATGCCCAGGTAAATCAGGCCGATCACGACGTGGGTCATGTGCAATCCCGTGAGCGCGAAAAACGTGCCCCCGAATAGCGGCACGCCCCAGGGGTTATCGAAGGGCGTCACGTGCTCGTTGTGGATCAGGTTCAGCCACTCTGTAAGGTGCAGCGCCACGAAAGCTCCGCCGCCCGCCATGGTGGCCAGAATCCATCCCAGCGCCGCCTTGCGGTTGCCGTGATTCATGGCGTGCACCCCCATCACCATGGTCAAACTGCTTGAAAGCAGGCAGAACGTCATCACCGTGGAGAAGATAATGCTCGGCGAAAAATGAAAAGGTGTAGGCCAGTTCGGCGTCGCCAGCCGTACGTAGGTGTAGGCCATCAGCAGCGCGGAAAATGTCAGCGCATCGGAGATGATAAATAGCCACATCCCGAACTTCTTCGAATTCACCGCGTATGGCGAACGCCCGCCCGACCAGACCGAGGTCATGGTTGCCGCCGTATTGCCTTGGGACATCGACAAATTACCCCCAAACGAGAAATAGAACCATCAGGTAAAGCCAAATGCCATCCACAAAATGCCAGAACATCGCGCTCACATCCACCGCCGTGCGCTTTCCCGGTCCCAGCCGCAAACGCAGCGCCTGCACATCCACGTAAACCAGCGCCGATAGGCCGCCCACGATATGCACGCCGTGCGTAGCGGTCAGCAGATAGAAGAACGAGCTGCTGGGATTGCTGGACACGAAGATCCCCGCCTGATTCAATTGCCGCCAGGCGATCGCCTGGCCCGCCAGAAATAAGGCGCCCAGCACCGTCCCCGCCGTCCAATACCGGTTGAAACCGCTGCGCCGTCCGGTCTTGAGCGATCGCCGCGCCAGTTCGAGGAGCAGACTGCTGGCCAACAGGACCGCCGTATTCACCCACACAATCCTGGGCAGCCGCATGTCAACCCAGTCGTTGGACATCCCGCGGCGCACCACGAACGCGCTGGTAAAAGCCGCAAAGGCCATGGTGGTGGCGGCCAGCAGCACCATCAGTCCGGTCATCGAGGCGCGCCGCGATGCGCCCCAACCTTCGGGTCCGCCCCCGCCGCCGCCGAATCCGCCCCCCCGCGGAGGGGCCGGCGGTTTAATGATGTCCGATGTCACAGAGCCAGGCATTCAAAACCTCAACTACTCTCTTTATTCCGCGTGTACGTCCACCGGATCGGTCTGCATGATGAAATCCCGCGGCGCACCCGGCACGCTATATTCGTACGGACCGTGATTCACGACCGGGTGCTGGCCGCCGAAATTATCGAACGGCGGCGGCGACGGGATGGTCCACTCCAGCGTCGTCGCTTCCCATGGATTCATGGGCGCCTTCTTGCCGAATTTCAGACTCCAGAAAAGGTTGATAAAAAACAGAATCTGCGCCGCCGCGGTGAAGTAAGCCGCGTGGGTCATGAAAACGTGCACCGGCAGCAGTTTGCCCAGGAAGTCGAAATTCGTGAAGTCCGAATAACGCCGCGGGTTGCCCGCGATGCCCAGGTAATGCATGGGGGTGAAAATCGCGTAAACGCCCACGAAAGTGCAGTAGAAGTGGATTTTGCCCAGGGTCTCGTTCATCATCCGCCCGAACATTTTGGGGAACCAGTAGAAAGTCCCCGCGAACATGCCGAAGATGGCCGCCACGCCCATGATCATGTGGAAATGACCCACCACGAAGTACGTGTCATGGAAGTACAGATCCAGCGCCGGCTGTCCCAGGAAGATCCCGCTCAGCCCGCCCGTGATGAAAAGCGATACGAAGCCCAGCGCAAACAACATTGCCGTGGTGAACCGGATTTTTCCGCCCCACAAGGTGCCGATCCAATTGAACGTCTTGATGGCGGACGGCACGCCGATCGCCATCGTCAACACCGAAAATGCCATCGCCGAATAGGGACTCATGCCGCTCATGAACATGTGATGGCCCCACACCAGGAAGCCCAGAAAACCGATGCTCAGGATGGCGTACACCATGGCGCGGTACCCGAACACGGCCTTGCGCGCGAAGGTGGCCAGCAACTGCGAGGTGACCCCCATGCCCGGCAGAATCGCGATGTAAACCTCGGGATGCCCGAAGAACCAGAACAGGTGCTGCCACAGCAGCGGCGATCCGCCTTTGTGATTCAGGATCTGATCGCTCATCATCAGGCCGGCCGGCAGGAAGAAACTGGTTCCGGCGGACCGGTCGAGGATCAGCAGCACACCCGCGGCCAGCAGCACCGCGAACCCCAGCAGCCCCAGAATGGCGGTCACGAACCAAGTCCAGCAGGTCAGCGGCAGGCGCATCAGCGACATCCCCTGGCAGCGCAGATCGATCAACGTGGCGATGAAATTGATGGCGCCCATCAGGGAGGCGCCGCAGAAAATCGCAATGCTGACAATCCAGAGCGTCTGTCCCAAGCCTTCTCCAGGCCCCGATAGCGGCCCTACGCCGCTTAGCGGCGGATACCCGGTCCAGCCCGATAGCGGCGCGCCGCCCTGCACGAAGAAGGCCGATACCATCACCCCCAAAGCCACCAGCGTGGTCCAAAACGACAGCATGTTCAGCACCGGAAACGCCATATCCTCGGCGCCGATCTGAATGGGCAGAAAGTAGTTGCCAAAGCCGCCTTGCGGCGCCGTGGTCAACACGAAAAACACCATGATGGTGCCGTGCATGGTCATCAGCGACAGGTATAATTCCGGGGTCATGATCCCGCCCTGCGCCGCCGTCGGCCAGAGCGTCCCGAACCAGCCCACCTTGGCATCCGGGTTGACCATGTGGAAGCGCATGAGCAGCGATAGGCTCACGCCCACTACTACCGAAAACAAGGCCAGGAAGTAGTATTGGATGCCGATGACCTTGTGGTCCAGGCTGAAAACGTACTTCCGGATAAAGCCTTGCGGCGCGTGATGCGCATGCATTACGGGTGAAGACATGTTGTCACCGTGATAGGAATAGTCAAAACGGGGCCCTGGGGAATCATTACTTGTTGGCGGCCTGCTCCTGCTTCCACTTTTCGAAATCGGCTTCCGCCATCACCTGCATGGTGCTGCGCATCTGGAAATGGCCGAGGCCGCACAACTCCGAGCACGGAATCTCGTAAGTGCCCGGTGTGTCGGCCTGGAAATACAACGGAATTTCCATGCCCGGCACGATATCCTGCTTCATGCGCAGCTCGCGCACGAAGAAGTTGTGGATCACGTCCCGCGAATGCATGATCAGCTTGATAGGCTTGCCCACGGGCACCTTCAGCGAAGCGCTGACAATGTCGTCCCTGCCCGCCGGGTCCGCGTCTACCAGTCCGAACGGATTGCCCGCCGCGTCATTCACCTGGGTCAGGTCGGTCGCGCCGAACTTGCCGTCCGGACCGGGGTAGCGGAACGCAAAGGCGAATTGCTTGGCCATCAGTTCGATCGGGATGGCGTTGGGGTCCGGTTCGGCGAGGTGTACGGCCACCCAGATCTTCGTGCCCGTCAAAACCAGCCCCACAAACAGCACCGCCGTGGCGCTCGTCCAGATGGTCTCCCACTTGTTGTTGCCGTGCGAATAGCTGGCGCGCTTGCCGTCGTTACGGTAGCGGAAGATCACCCAACCCAGCGCGAATTGCGCGAAGAAAAAGATAACGCCAGTGATCACCAGCGTGCGCATGAACTGCGCGTCGTACGCCAGCCCGTGCTGCGAAATGGGAGGCGGAAACCACCACACCTTCGCTGCGAAAAAGTAAGCGATGATAACTGTAAGCACCCAAATAATTGGAGCAAGCAGCATAGCTTCGGATTCCCTCTGTCCTCGGGGAGTGCATCCCCAGGTTTTGATGACGATATCACACTCGTTTGCACTTAGCAAGCGCGCGGCGCGGGCGCGCGCTTTCCCGCTTATTTGACGATCAGCCCCTGTCCCGTCGGCAGCGACAGCACTTCCGCCCCCAAATCCGCCGCCGCAGCATCGATCGCCCCCGCCAGCGCCCCGTTGCCATAGTACGCGTAATCGTCGAACAGCACCATCGCGCCCGGCGCCAGCCGGTCCCAGAAGTGTTCGAGCGCCGCCCGCTCCGGATAGGCGCAGTTCATATCGATATGCAGGAACGCCACCTGTGCGATCCCCAGCCCGGCTAATACCTCTGGCACCGCGCCCTGCACTATTTGCACATTCGGCCATTCCGCGTAGTTGGCCCGGACCCGTTTAAGGTCCGTCACGTAGGCGCCTTTTGCCAGCGCTTCTTCCGCCAGGCGGCCCCGCCCCCGTTCGATTTCCTCCCGCGAGTATTGCGCCAGCACCGGCCCGCTGAAAGTATCGATCAGATAAAACCGCTTTCCCGCCTTCCCCCAATCGAGCCGCTGCATGATGGCCGAACTCACGAACCCCGCATTCACCCCGCACTCGACGAAATCACCCGCCACACGGGAAGCCGCTCCCGCGGCCCACAACGCCACATGTACCCGCCACTCCATCCGCGGATCCGCGCCGCCGCTGGCCTTCATCCCGCGCGCATAGGCCGCCCGGAAAGCCGGATCGTCCACAAAATGATGGTTATTCCAGGTGAACAGGCTGTCCCGCGCATAGCAACCGGCCGCGCGCGTGTTGAATACCACGAATCCCGCGGCAGCCAGCCATTTTCGGATCCGAGCCTTCCACCACCCGGGCGTGGTGACAACAGAAGAGTTTGAGACTACAATATCGTTGGATTTCAATCTATGTTACACCTCGACACCGGTAATACGGGTTTCATGATCCTTTGCTGCAGCCTTGTCATGCTTATGACACCGGGGCTGGCCTTCTTTTACGGCGGACTCGTGGGGCGCAAGAATGTGCTGGCCATCATGATCCAGAGCTTCGTCTCGATGGGTTGGACTACGGTTCTCTGGTGGCTCTGCGGCTTCTCGATGTGTTTCAGCGGCGACCTCAAACACGGCACCGACTTCTTCGGCATCGTCGGCAACTTCCATTGGGCCTTCCTAAGGGGTATCACGTTGACCACCCCCTCGCCGAACGACACTATTCCATTGATCGTTTTCTGCGCTTACCAGATGATGTTCGCCATCATCACCCCGGCGCTCATCACCGGCGCATTTGCCAACCGCGTCACTTTCAAAGCCTACACCTTGTTCCTGACGGCCTGGCTGCTGTGCGTCTATTTCCCCTTCGTCCACATGGTGTGGGGTGGCGGGCTGCTGGCTGCCTGGGGCGTGAAGGATTTCGCCGGCGGCATTGTGGTGCATAATATCGCCGGCATGGCCGCGCTGGCCTCCGTGCTTTATGTGGGCAAGCGGCGCGTCGCCGACAAGGGGCCCCACAGTATCCCGCTAGTGGCCCTGGGCACGGGTCTGCTCTGGTTCGGGTGGTACGGTTTCAACGCGGGCAGCGAGTTTCGGGTGGATTCCATCACCGCCGTGGCGTTTCTGAATACGGATATCGCGGCTTCCTTCGGCGCGGTGGCATGGCTGGTCGTGGAGTGGTTCAACAGCCGCAAGCCGCACTTCCTCGGCCTGTTGACGGGCGCGGTAGCCGCCCTGGCCACCATCACGCCGGCAGCCGGCTACGTTTCTCCCGCGGTCGCCGTGTTGATCGGGACCGTAGCCGGCGTTGTCTGTTACTACGCCGTGGCGCTCAAGAACCATCTCAAGTGGGACGACGCCTTGGATGTCTGGGGTGTGCACGGCGTCGGCGGCATGCTGGGGATCGTCCTGCTCGGTATCTTCGCCTCCACCGCGTGGAATCCGGCATCCTCGGGTGGCGTGGACGGATTGCTTCGTGGGAACATCCACTTCTTTGCGGTGCAGCTCGTAGCCGTGACAATCTCGTCGATATGGGCCTTCTCCTTCACGCTTTTCATGCTGTGGCTGATCGATCGGGTCACGCCCGTGAAAGTCACCGAGATTATGGAGGAAGTCGGCCTCGACGAAGAACTCCACGGCGAGCACGCCTATACCGTCGAGGCGTAGACGAGGCCGGGGTCCCGCAAGCCTCGACTCGAAGACATGCGGGCGAGGCTGGCGCGCATCGCCAAGCTCATCGAGGAGATGGTCTGGAGCGTTCGGGCGAGCCGCGAGTGAAGCATGTGGACGGCCGTGGGCCGGCGCGTGGTGATCGTCCGGGTGTTCCTGAAGAAAACGGAGAAGACGCCGCGGCGTGAGATAAACGTGGCCTTGTCCCGCGCGAAATCGGTTCAGTGACGGAGGTGTCGCGATGGCACGTATATCTGACCTGCACAAGAAGTGGATGAAGGAGCCGAAGTATAAGAAGGCTTACGATGCGCTTGAGGAGGAGTTTGTCCTGGCGGGGGCCGTCATCGATGTGCGCAATCGCGCGGGCCTGACGCAAGAGGAACTGGCCCGCAGAATGGGCACGACGCAGCCCGCCGTCGCCCGGCTGGAGAGCAGGCGCACGCGTCCGTCGATGCGGACGCTGGAGCGTCTGGCGGAAGCCGGTTATCCGGCCAAACAGTTTCAGGAAACCGTCTTCTTGACGGTCTGGCATGTAAATCGTGCGCACCGCGATTTGCTGAATCTTATTCTCGTCCCGCCTCCGGTCGTAGAGCTGCCGGCGCCAGACCGTTCAGGACTTTCATGGCCGTGCCATGTGCAATGACTACGTCGGGATCGCGCTGCAGCGCTTCGAAGTACTGCCCGCGGAAACCGCCGCCCCCCTCGGCCGGGGTCAGCAGCGTGCGCGCTTGTGCCAGCAGTCGCCCGGCGTCGGCCGCGGTGGCCGGCTCGTCCGCGTCCAGCGTCTCGTCGATCTGCACGATCAGCTCCGACAACTCGTGCAGCCAGGCGAAGAATGGATCGTGCAGCACCAGGTTCAATAGCTGCCCGCTGGACTTGATGCGCTCCACATCGTGGTCATACCGCGCCCGCTCGGAATCGAGCAGCGTCTTGTGATGCGTCAGTAGACTACGCCGTAATTCGGTCAGGAGGCTGCGCGCGGCATCGGCCATGCAGCCATAGTAGCGCGCCTATTCGTGCCGCAGCGCGGCCATCGGATCGACTTGCGCCGCGCGCCGAGCCGGAATCGCACACGCCAGCGCCGAGATCGCCAGCAGCAGCACCGCGACCGCCAGAAAAGTCGGCGGGTCCGTGGACGTGACGCCGTAAAGCAGGCTCGCCATGGCCCGCATGGCCGCCAGCGATACCAGCATTCCCGTTGCCAGCCCCACCAGCACCGGCCGCAGGCCCTGGCGCAGGATCAGCCTACCTACGCCGCCCGGCTGCGCGCCCAACGCCATGCGTATGCCGATTTCACGCGTGCGCTGGCTCGCCGCATATGAGATCACGCTGTACACGCCCACCGCCGCCAGGCACAAAGCAAATCCGGCCAGCGCCGCCAGCAGCACCATCGAGAAGCGCCGCCGCATCAGGGAATCGCTCAGGTTTTGCTCCATCGTGGCGATTTTATAGACCGGCAAATTGCGGTCCAGATCCCGTACCCGCTGCTGGATTGCCGAGACCAGCGCCAGCGGGTCGCCCGCCGTGCGCACGGCCAGGTTCATGAATGGACGCGGCGCCTGCCACGCCGGATGATAAATCACCGGCAGGGGATTTGTCATCAGGTTGCGATCCTTCACCGCACCCACGATGCCCACAATCTGCGATCCGTCGCCAGCCGTTTCGCCGATCGATGGGTCGATCAGGAATTGGCCGATCGCATCTCCTTTCGGAAAGAATGCCTTGGCCAGCGTCTCATCGATCAGCGCCACCTTGGGCCCGTTGGCGGTATCCTGTGCCGTGAAAAACCGCCCCTGCTTCAGCGGAATCCCGAGGGTCCGGAAGTATCCGGGCGTGGCGTGACGTTTCTCCACGTCCGGCACCGCCTCCGAAGCGGGGAAGGGACGGCCCGCAATCTTGAAATCGCCGCCGTGACCGCCTCCCCCAAACGGCAATCCGTCCACCGCACCCACCGAAACCACCCCAGGCAACCCGCCGGCGCCCGCCAGCAATTCCGCATAGAATGCCGTGATGCGCGCCGGGTCGCGATATTGCAGCGGCGGCAGGCTGATGCGCGCGGTCAACAAATGCTCCGGCACGAAGCCTGGATTCGTGGCCGACAACCGCGCGTAGCTGCGCATCAGCAGCCCCGCGGCCGCCAGCAGCATCACGGAAAGCGCCACTTCGGAGACCACCAGCAGGCTGCGCAAGCGGTTATTCGACCGGCCGCGGTAGGCCGGCCGCAACTGCGACGCGCTCAGCGCCGGCGCCAGCCCGAAAACCAGGCTGGTGGCGATGGCCGCGGCTACCGCGAACAGCACCGCGCCCGCGTCGATCCGCACCGTCTGCCAGCGCAGCAGTCCGGGCGGTCCCAGGCGTATGAACAGATCCAAAACCCACCCGCCGATGGCCAGTCCGGCCGCCCCGGAAAGCGCGCCCAGCAGCAAACTCTCGGTGAGCAGTTGCCGCACGATCCGCGCGCGTCCGGCGCCCAGCGCGATGCGTAGGCCAATCTCCTTCTGGCGGGCAGTGGCGCGCGCCAGCAACAGGTTGGCCACGTTCACGCAGCCGATCAGCAGCACCATGGCCACCGCGCCCAGCAGCACCAGCAGCGGCGTGCGCAGTTCGCCCGCCACCGCGTCCGCCAGCGGATCGAGCTCGATGTTCCAATCCGGCGGATACCAGCCCGGCAGGTTGCGGGTCATCCGTGCCGCCACCAGTTTCATCTCCGCGCGCGCCTGGTCGAGCGTTACGCCGGATCTGAGCCGCCCCACCACGTCTATGTTCTGATGGCCTCGTGCATTCGGGTCCAGTTGTGCCGCGGTGAACGCCAGGGGCACGTAGAGTTGTGCCTGCTCCATGAATTGCAGGACCGGATCCGCCACCCCGATCACCGTGAATTTCTGCGTGTCGATTTCGATCTGTTTGCCGGTAATGCGCGGGTCCGCGCCGAAGCGGCTCTTCCAGAGACCTGTGCCCAGAATGGCCACGCGGTCCTTGCCTGCCTGCTCTTCTTCCGGCCGGAAGAAACGTCCCAAAACCGGCTGCACGCCCAACATGGGGAACAGGCTGGCGGAGACGCGCAGGCCGTAGACCCGCACGGGCTCGGCATCGCCCGTCAGGTTGACGCTGTTTGTCTGCATTGCCGCCATGTGCGAGAACGACCGGCTGAGATCGCGATAGTCGATGAAATCGAGCGCCGAAGCGTCCGACTTGGATAACTCGAACTTCGGCATATTCTTGGTGATCTGCACCAACTGCCCGGAGTCCGGATAGGGCAGCGGGTGCAGCAGCACGGCATCCACCGTGGTGAAGATCGCGGTGCTGGCGCCGATGCCGATCCCCAGCGTCAGGATGGCGGTAAGGGCGAAGCCGGGGCTCTTGGTGAGCGTGCGCAGCGCGTAACGCAGGTTTTGCATATAGGCTATGACGTTAGCGCGGCTGAAACCGCTCGTCGATGGGGACCTGGTAGCCGCTGGCCAGCCGGTTGGTTTCATTGGCCATGCCCACTACGGCCATCAATTCGCCAAACATGGACTCCGACATGCCCGCCTTGCGCGCCGCCGCCGTATGCGACGCAATACAGTACGGGCATTGGTTGGACGCGCTCACCGCCAGGTAGATCATTTCTTTGGTCAGCGCATCGAGCGCCCCCGGCGCCATGATCTGCTTGATGCTTTCCCACGTCCGCCGCAGCGTGACCGGATCGTGCGCCAGCGCTTTCCAGAAGTTGTTGATCCAGTCCGTCTGGCGGGTCGCCATGATATCGTCGTAAACCGCCCGCACATCCGGGCCGGCATCGCCATATTCGATCATGACGAGATTATAGCTGCCTCCCGTGGCGCACGCTTCAGCGCGCTCCGGCGCGTGATATCACTAATGGTGTGACCCGGTGTGCCCCCATCATGCTGCTGGCCGTCCTTTGCGCGCGGGGTGAGACGGCCCGCTATGAGTTGCGCGGCCGCCTGCTTCCCGCCGTACGCGCTTCGGTGTGGCTGCACGGCGCCACGGCGCCATTTGAGGACAGCGCGCTGGCCGGCGACGACGGGCGGTTCCGTTTCCACGGCCTGCTGGCAGGCACTTACACACTGGGCGCATTTGTCCCGGGACGCGGCGAGATGCGGCGTACCATCGAAGTCGGTCCCAGCCAGGCCGACGCCAAGAATCGGGTCGACCTCACGGTGGAATTGCGCGATGGCGAGTTCGAATCGCATGACAGCGTACGCCGCACTGCACTGGTCTCCGCTAAGGAACTGGCCATCCCGGATCGCGCCCGCCGCGAGTATGCGGACGCCGAGCAGCGCCTGGCCCGGCGCGACGTGCCTGGCGCCGTAGCGCATTTCGAGCGCACCGTGGAACTGGCGCCGCAGTTCTCGGAAGCATGGAATCACTTGGGGACCATCGCCTACCAGTCCCGCGACTACCCCCGCGCCGAAAGTTGCTTCCGCAAGGCCCTGGAAGCCGATCCCGAGGCCTTTCAGCCCTTGGTCAACCTGGGCGGGGTATCGTTGAATCTGAGTAAGTTCGACGAAGCCCTGCAATATAATTTGTATGCGGCACTTACCCGGCCTAATGACGCCCTGGCTAACTCCCAACTCGGCATGAGTTACTTCTACTTAGGCAACCTGGGCCTGGCCCAAAAGTATCTTACCGCCGCCACCCGCATCGATCCCGCGCATTTCTCGCATCCGCAGTTGATCCTCGCCGAAATCGCTCTTCGCCGGCACGACCGGGCCGCCGCGGCGGGCGAACTGGAAGCCTTCTTGCAGTATCATCCGGATGCGCCGGAGGCGCCCGCCATCAAGGAAAAACTTGCCCAATTGCGCTCTACTTCCGATCCGGCGCAACTTTTTGCCGCCACCGGAATGGCGCGCACTTTCGCGCAGCCGCCGGACCTCGCGCCGTTTGCCGATGGGCAGGCCCGGCCAAACGGCATCGACGCCACCATCGGCTCCGGCCGGCATGTTCGGATGCTCTTAGGCCGCGGCCCGGCCGGTGCCTGGATCGAGTTGCCCCTCGCCTGGTATCCGGAGGACGGCGGGCGATACGCGCCGGGTCCCGGTTTCGGCTTTTCCGCGCGTTGCCTGGCTTGCCATGCTCGTCAAAAGGGCGATCGCACGGTTGCCTTCGGGTGCGCCAGTTGCCATGCTACCGCCGGAGCCCCCAAGCCGGGCCAAGCCGTATGCCTCGAATGTCACCTGGGAACCAGCGGACCGAATTCCACCCACGGCGCAACCGTTGCCGCGCAGGAGAAATTCGAGTTGAATAGCGCGGGTTACCGGCTGCTCGCCTCCCGCTGCTATCTGGCTTCGGCCGGAAAGCTGACCTGCATGTCGTGTCACCCGGCCCACGGTTTCGCGAAGACACCCGCGGAATTCCGGATGGTCTGCCGCGGCTGCCATCCCACCATGCACAATAGCGCTCCCTTGGAGTGCCCGCGCTGCCACATGCCCAAGCGCCCGGTACAGGACGCGCCCCACATACTGGTGACCGACCACCGCATCCAGCGTCCCCTGTAGACTTCAGGCAGCCGTAGCGTTGCGTGCGGGCGGGACTTTTAAGTCCCGCTCTTGCACGCGCAAGCGCACCCACTCAGTCGAACAGCCCGATCTGTTCCTTCGCCACCGGCTTGGCTTTTCTCCGCCGCAAAGGACTCCCCACCACCCCTAACACCTGCAATTCCGCCAGCGCCGTGCGCGGCAGAAACAATCGCTGATTGTTGGAGTACGGGTCCGGCGGAACCACCGTAAACCCTTGGGATTCCAACGCGAGCAGGTTATTGGCCAGAATGCCGTCCATCACCTCGCCGTCCCGGAACTTTACCCGCACCCAGAGCCCATCCATCTTGGGCCGGGTACTAAAGACTTTGCGTTCCCCGGCCGGGTCCGGAGGCTCGAAATCTTTCACGAACTGCACCGATTTCACCGCGTCGTACGGCACTACGGAGTAATTGCCGTCCGGAGTGAGCAGTTCTACCCCGCCGGGCCGCAGATAGGTCAGAGGATTGACAAACCCGAGCAGCGGCTCCCGCTCAAAGCGGGTGATCCGTACTCTTTTTGAGGTCGAACCGGCCAAATCAACCCCTTATTGGAGACTTTGTTTTAAACATGGGTCGGGGTTATTGTATCATTGGCACGGATGGGCAACCATGGATGATGAGTCCGGAACGGGTCTGGGGACGCTCCACCGGGAGGTCTCCGCGTTCCTTAATTTTTGCAGAATCGAAAAGGGGTTAGCCGCTAATTCGCTGGCAGCCTACGAGGCCGATTTGCAGAAGTTTGTGGGCTTTGCCGATAGCTGCTGCGGCGGCGCGATCCCGGATCTCGAAGCCGTCCGCCGCTATGTCGATTTCTTATACCAGGAAGGCGTTGGCGGCCGGTCGGTCGCCCGGCATCTGTCCACCCTCCGCGGTTTGTACGCTTTCCTGGTGCGGGAAGGCCGCCTGGCCGCCGATCCAACCGAACATCTGGGCGCTCCCAAACAATGGCAGACCATCCCTAAGTTTCTGAATCTGGAGGAGATCGAGCGAATCTCCCAGTCCCCGGACGCGGGTCGCGCCACCGGTCTGCGGGACCACGCCATGATCGAACTGCTGTACGCCACAGGTTTGCGGGTTTCCGAACTGTGCAGTCTGGCGATTTCCGACCTGAACCTGGAGATGGGGGTCTTGCGGGCCACCGGTAAAGGCCGGAAGCAGCGCATGATCCCGGTGGGCAAGGCCGCCCTCGCGGCGATCCGCAACTACTTGGAAAACAGCCGTCCCGCGATCTTGAAAGCCCGGCCCAGCCGGTATCTTTTCGTGACGGCGCGGGGCGGTCCGATGACCCGGCAGGCATTCTGGAAACTCCTGCGCGGCCATGGGCGCAAGGCCGGCGTTTTCCACGATCTGACGCCGCATGTGATCCGGCACAGCTTCGCCACTCACCTCCTCGAGGGGGGCGCGGACTTGCGCAGCGTGCAGACCATGCTCGGGCACGCCGATATCTCCACTACCCAGATCTATACGCACGTAATGCGCTCGCGCCTGCGGAAAACCGTGGACGAGCATCACCCCAGGGCCTGACAGGAAACGCCATGAGCGATTACATGTTCATGCTGGAGAGCCGCTTAAGCGCGGACCAGAACCGCGTGCTGGAACAGGTGCAGGCGGCCGCAGCCGCTGCCGGCGTCAACCTGTTCCTGACCGGCGGGGGGATGCGGGATATGCTCGGAGGCTTCCGCATTCGCGACCTGGATTTCAGCGTGGAAGGCCACGCGCTGAAAGTAGCCGCGGCGCTCGCGGAGCAAGGCGCCCGCACTGTTTCGCTGGACGAGAATCGCCGCGTAGCGGAGTTGGTATTTCCGAGCGGCGTGACCGCGCAAGTGGCCATGTCCCGCAAGGAGCGCTACGCCAAGACCGGGGCCAAGCCGCACGTGACTCCCGCCAGCATCCAGGAAGACCTCCGCGGCCGGGATTTCACCATAAACGCCATGGCTCTCTCCTTGAATCGGGCTTCCCGCGGCCTGCTGCTCGATCCTACCAACGGCTTGGCGGACCTGGGGCGCCGGGAAATGCGCAGCGCGCATCCCTATGTGTTCTATGACGATCCCGCCCGTTTGTTCAGGCTGGCCCGCTTGCGGGTAAGGCTGGCATTTACGGTTGAGGAGCGCACCCGGATGCAGTACGACAACGCCCGCGCCGCCCAACTGGAGAACTTGATTCCGCCGGCGGTCTTGTTGGAGGAATTGAAGCGCATCGCGGCCGAGCCCAGCCCCGCCGAAGTTCTGCAAGCCCTCGAACAGGATGGGGGCATGCTTATGCTGTTTTCGCCGGCGATCGCCGGCCATGGGCTGAACCTTCAGGGTTTGGCCCGGCTCGAAAAGGCCGCCAAACTGGTGGAAGCCGCCAACATCGTGGCGCCGCCGTCCTGGGAGGCTTTTCTCCTGGCGCTGACGGCCAAGCTGACGCCCAAAGAAAAGAGCTCCCTATTTCAATCTGTCGAATTGCCTAAGGCGGATATCGACCGGATGCGCGCCCTGGAGCCGCGCGCCGTTAAACTAGAGCATGCCTTGAAAGCTTCCCGGGTGAAGAAACCCTCGCACGTCTATCAGATCCTGGCGGACGCGCCAGCCGATGAAATCGTGTTCCTGCTGGCCAATTCCGCGCAGCGCATTGTACAGGAGCGGATTCGCAATTACTTACAAAAATATTTGCCGGCGATGCAGGAAGTCCCGCCTTCTGAATGTGAGTCCATCGAAGGCCATCCTGGTACTCCAAAATACAATCGGAACCGGCAGGCCTTCCTGGCACGGCACTTGGACGTGCGCCCGCGCAAGGCTCCCGAATCCGAACCTGAGCCCATCGCGCCGGTGGAAGCCTTGGCTCGGGGACGAGCGCGATAAGAATATTACAATTCTATTTCTTGTGAGCGCGGAAGTACTGGTGAAGGCCCTTCATGTGGACTGCCATATGTAGTGGCCGTCGGCGCCCGGAGGTACTACTCATTGCGCCATCCGTGTCAGGCTTAGTATTTATCCTTAAGAAGTACTGAGTTTCTCGGTATGTTGCAGTACGCGCCATGGATCATAGTGGCCCTGATTTTGCAAAAATCTCAGCCAAGGATATTGCAATTTTAAGGTGACTACTGTATGCTTCAAAGTGTTCTTGTTTCAGCCTGTTCTCCATTTGGCGGCGGGCACGTTGACAATCTAGAAAAAAACAAGCGATTCGGAGGAAACGCGATGAAGAAACTTTTGGTGTTGTTGGCTTTCTCGTTGCTCTCGTTGGGTGTTGCAAGCGCTAGCACCTTTAGCTGCTCCATCACAGGCGCAGGAACCGGCGGCGAGGTATTGGCTGGGACGGTTGTAACTTGCGGTAGTTTGACTTTTGACAATTTTGAAGTGCTGAATCCGACTGGCGGGGCGACCGGCATTGTCAACCTGATCGGCGCGGGTGCTTGCACCGAGGTGGGTGCCTTGAATCAGGCGTGCCTTGAGTTCAATCCCAATCTGCAATCCAACCAGGACGAAGAATTGGCGTTCCAGGTTTGGGGTGGCATCGACCAGATCGACATGTCAGTCGGCGGTCAGGGTGCCAGCATTACTGAGCTCGCTTGCTCCAGCCCCATTCCGACTTCCGGAACAGACACCGGCGAGTGCCCCACGGGTTCGCTGCTCGGTGAGATCACGGTTTCGTCCAACGAAAACGCCACCGTCTGCAACGCCCCGGAATGCACCAGCATTGCCCCCACAAATCCGGTGTACATCTTCAAAGACATCAATGTACAGTCCGGCGGGCTCAGCGAGTTCACACAGAGCTTCGACCCGACCGCTCCCGAACCGGTGAGCATGGTTTTGTTGGGATCCGGATTGCTGGGTCTGGGCCTTCTGCGGCGCAGATCCCGTAAGAATTAACTGCAAGTCTGACCAAACACTCTCCTATCCAATCTAGAGGGCTCCCCGCTCATGGGGGAGCCTTTTTTCTTTTGGTACCTCCGCCGCAGCTAACGCATGGTACCGCCTGCCTGGAAGCCGCTCCGCCATATTGTAGAATCGCTTAAGGGATATGCAGCGCATTGCGATTACAGGTGTGGGCCTGGTTACACCCCTCGGACTGACTGCCGCTGAAAACGTGGCGCGCAGCAGCCGCGGCGAGTCCGGGATCGGTCCGGCCAAAGCGTTTGCCGTGGATGGGCATGCCGCGCAGGCACTGGCCACTGTGGCCGAGTTTGAAATCGAGCCCCTCCTGCGTTTTCCCAAGAACTCCAAATTCATGGGCCGCGCCGTCCAGTTCGCTATGCGCGCCGCGCATGAAGCCATCGGCCAAAGTGGAATCGATCCGCGCAAGATGGATGCATCGCGCGTGGGAATTCAAGTAGGCTCCGGCCAGACTGGCGTCGAATACGATCACTTTTTCCCTTCCCTGATCATGGCCTGGGACGCCGGCCGCGAGATGGATTATAAGTATCTGGGCGGCCTGCCTTCGCACCTCATCGATCGCTATATCTGCTTGCGGACCCTGGCTAATGGCGGCCTGGCCCTCTTGTCTACCGAGTTCGGCATCCGCGGCCCCAATGGCAACTTCACGCAGAAGGATACCGCGTCGGCGCAGGCGTTACAGGCAGCCTACCTGGATCTGCTTGAAGAACGCTGCGATGTCGCCGTGGCCGGTGGCTACGATTCCCTGGCCACCACCGGAAACTTTCTGGCGTATGAGCAGGCCGGCCTTCTTTCGCATGCGGATCCGGCCCAGGCGTACCGCCCCTTCGACAATCGCGCGGACGGCTTGGTATTGGGCGAAGGCGCCGGCTTCCTGGTGCTCGAGCGATGGGAGCACGCAGTGGATCGGAGCGCCACGATTCTGGGCGAATTCATCGGCGCCGGATCGGCCATGGGTACTAACGAATCATGGCGTCCAGCCTGGAGTGCGGAAAGCATGTGCCAGGCGGCTTGCCACGCTCTCGATGGAGCGCATCCGGACTTTGTGGTCGCCGCCGGCTTGGGCACTGCGGACGAAGACCGTTGCGAAGCTGAGGCGCTGGCGGCCTTGACCGTCAAAGGCGCGCACCGGCCCCCGGTGACGGCTTTGAAGAGCCAGACCGGGTATATGGGCGCCGGTACCGCTGCCGTGGAATTAGGACTGGGGCTGTTATGCGCGCGGCAAGGCTTCGTTCCACCCATCGCTCGTCACAGCCAATCCGCAGCGGGTGGAACGCTCGATTTTGTGTCTCACAGCCCTCGTCCATTAAAGGAGACCGAACCGCTCGGTCTGTTCCTTTCCTGTTCGTGGGGAGGCGCGGTTGCGGCCCTGGCAGTACGCGCCGTACGGGCATGACCAGGTTCGGTCACGAGTGTCTTTTCCCGCTTGCTTTCTGTTGCAATACCAAATACACTCGTAGACCGCGGATCAATCCCGCGGTCATTTTCAAAGAGGGGAAAAATAGAATGCTTCCACGCAGAAGGTTGTTGTCGTTGTGCTCCGCCGTGCTCATATTGGGGCTCTGCCCCCTCATGGCGGCTACCATTACCTACACGATTAGCGGAACCCTGAATCCTGTATTGGCGGGATCGGATCCATTGGGCGCCAGTGGCGAGAGCGGAGTCCTGACCGCGGCCGCCAGCAGCACGCTGACGCCGACCAGCAAGACGGCAACCTCCGCTACCTACACCCTGCCCGCCGGCGCCATCACCGTAGACATCGGCGGCACCACTTACGCGACCACCGGGACCTCGACGGTAAAGTATAGCTTCCCGGCCGCGGGCCCCGACACGATGGTCATTAGCACCAATATCTCGATCGACGGCATCAACGGGACCGTGGTGGGCACGGCCTCGCTGGCCAAGGGCAGCTTTACCAGTGCGATACTCAAGCACCCCACGCGCTTCCAGCCTGTCACGCAGAAACTCACCGCCGCCAAAAAAGGGGGTGGGCAGGGAAGCCAGGTTAAATATTCCGCGCCTCTGATCGGCAGCACCACGCTGGGCCTTTCCGGCAAGGCTTCTAATTAGATCCCGGCAAGGAGCTATGCGCTTCGCTCCGGCAATGCGGTCCCTGCTGTTCGCGGCCGCGGGGGCTTTGCTGGCAGTGGCCGCATTGGCCGGAGAACCGGAATTCTGTGTCGCGGGTACAGTTCTGAATGGTGTCACCGGAGAGGTCCTCCGCCGCGCGGCCGTTACCCTCCCCGAATCGGCGGTACTTACCGACGCGGCGGGCGCTTTCCGCTTCTGTCAACTCCCCGCCGGGACCTATTTCGCCAACGCCGAAAAACCGGGTTTTACGGAAGCCGGCTCCCGCGTGGTCGTCGGTCCCTCGCGCGAAGACTTAGTCTTGCGGCTTCAGCCGCTCAGCGCCATCACCGGTAAGGTTTCGGATGGCGCCGCCGAACCCCTGCAAAGTGTCCTCGTCCAGTTGCTCTCCATCCGGATCGCGGAAGGCCGCCGCCATGCGCGCGTCGCATTCACCGCTGTCACCGATGATCGCGGCGAATACCGTCTCGCAGGCATCCCCACCGGCCGCTATTATCTGCGGGTGGCTGGTTGGGCCGCCGCCTCATCTGAGCGGGACCCGCCCGAGTCCTTCGCACCAGCCTATTACGGAGGCGCCCCCACGCTGCCGTCCGCCAGCCTCGTGACCATCGAGCCGGGACACGACATCCAGGCCGATTTCGAAGTGAGGCTCCGCCCCGCGTACCCGATTCAAGGCGAGATCGCCGGTTTTTCGCCGCTCCTTCCCGCCCAGGTCGAGTTGCTCGGCGCGGATCGGGAACCATCCGCGGCGCCGGTCGCATTGGATGCCGCTACTGGCAAGTTCCGGATCGACGGCGTGACCGTGGGCAGCTACATCCTCCGCGCCACCCAGGGCGATGGCGCCGCTCGCCGCCGCGGCGAATTGCCGCTGCAGGTGGATGGCGACGTCAAGGGTGTTGTGCTGCCGCTTTACGGGGGTGTGACCCTGCGGGGCAACGTGCGCATGGCGGCGGATTCCGATGGGGCCGAGCCCGCCTCCCCGGCATGCGCGATCAAGATCTCCACAGTGGACGCCTGGAGTCCCGAAGAACCCGCCCTGGAAGTTTCCACCGAACCCAGCGGAGAGTTCGGACTCCAGAATGTGGCGCCCGGGCGCTACCGGCTCCGCATGGAATGTGCCGGGGGTTATCTTTCCGCGCTCCACATGGGCGATGTCGATCTCTTAGCCGCCGGCGAGCTTTCGGTTGCGCCCGGTTTGGCTCCAGCGCCAGTCGATGCGGCCCTCTCCGCCGATGGCGGAACACTGCAAGTGACGGCATCCGCGGAGGGTGAGCCTGGCCCCGGGTGGGTGCTTCTGCTGCCCTCTGCGGGGAGCGACCTACAAACCCGGCTCGCGCGGTTGATCGCGAAATGCACTTTCTCTGGGATCGCGCCGGGCGATTATCAGATCTACGCGTGGAGCGGTTCCCCCGAGGCATTCGAATATGCCGATCCGGATGCCCGGCAAGCTTGGGCCGCCCGCGCCGTGAGCGTGCATATCGGCGCGCGCGACCGCCAGAGCATCGCCGTTAGAATTTCGGCCGGCAACACGCCATGACGGCCCTGTGGCTCGCCGCGCTCTTGGCCGTCGCGGCTCAGGCGTCCGGAGGCTACCGCGTGGCCGGCGAGGTGTTGAACTCCGCCAGCGGCCAACCGGTTCCAGGCGCCCGCGTGACCCTCGTGCCTGCCGATCGCGGCGGTCCGGGCGCATCGGCCGTGACCGGAGACGATGGCCGCTTCTCGTTCACGGGCCTGCCCGAAGGCAAGTATGACTTATCCGGACAACGGCGCGGCCTCCTGCCCAGCCACCGGATGGGCGCGATCGTCACCGGCCCCGGCCAGGATACCTCCAGTATCGTGCTCCGGCTGCCGCCTCCCGCGGTCATATCCGGAAAAGTGGTGGACGACGCCGGCGATCCTGTCGCCGACGCCCAGGTCGAACTGCTCGGTTCCCGTATTGTCGAAGGCCGCCGCCGGATGATCCAGGAGTCCATCGGGAGGACAGACGACCTGGGCGCCTACCGCTTCGCCTCGCTCCCCGCGGGTGGCTATTACCTCGTCGTTTCAGGCGTTCCGTGGTACACCAAATTCAATCCGGCACTGGGAGACACGGCGCCCCGCGCGATGACTCACGCCGGCTATGGAATCCGCTACTATCCGAATGCCGCCGATCCGGGCGCGGCGGAGCCTCTGATTCTGAAAGCGGGCCAGGAAGCCGAAGCGAATTTCACGCTGCTGCCGGTTCCGGCGGTGACCGTCGAGGTGCACTGCGAGCAATTCGAGAACCTCACGAAGCATTACGCCTTGATTGGCGCGGGCCTATCCGGAAACCAGGTACACGTCCGCGACGGGATCGAGACCGGAGACCTGTTTCATTTCTGGAGCGTGACGCCCGGGCATTACACCCTGCAAACCGAAGCCACGGACGGGCGAAGCACATGGTATGCCACCAACGAGCTCGACGTAGCCGCCTCGGATATCGAAGTCGATGTGGCCCTCCACCCGGCACCGTCTCTGAGCGGGATCGTCGTAGCGGAAAGTAGCGGCAGCCTGCCGCGGCAGCTCACACTTCTACTGCGCGATGCCACTGGACGCGTCTTGTCCGCGGCGATGGGTTCGGATGGGCGATTCTCCGTGGCGGCAATTCCCCCCGGGCGCTATAACGTGGCGTTCGCCGGCGCGGACGATTACGATCTACGGAATTGGTCGGCGGAAGGAGGGCGCCGCGAGGGCGATCTGCTGAATATCCCCGCGGGCGCGACAGTACGGCTCACCGCGAATGCGGCCAAAGGTACGGGCCGCATTGCCGGCTCGGTCTACCGCGATGGCCAGCCGCTCTCCGGTGCGCTCGTGGTAATGGCGCCGGCGCATCGCGCAGTCCGCACCAATAGCGATGGCGGCTACGAATTTCGCGGCTTGCCTGCCGCCGAGTACACGCTGTTCGCCGTAGCCGGCGGTGAAGATCTGGAATACGCCAACCCGGCGGCCATCCAGCCGTATCTGGATGCCGTGAAGAAAGTAAGGATAGGACCCGGTGGCTCGGAAAACGTCCGTCTGGATGCCGCCGGGACGCTCACGGGGAAGCGCTAGTGCTCGCGGATGGCGATCTCACCTTGCAGTTTGTGGAGTACCTTACCCATCCCGTGCACAGGGTTCCCATGTATCAATTCCGCATGATCCATGCGGAAACTGGAGAGGAGCTTGGCGCCATCAATCTTCGTGTCGCTTCCACGCCCCACGTCCAGATCTATGCCGGTCATATCGGCTACTCGGTCCACCCGCCTCACCGCGGCCACCGGTATGCCGCCCGCAGCGTCCGGTTGCTGCTCCCGCTCGCGCGCCGGCTTCGTTTGGACGATTTGTGGATCACCTGCGATCCCGATAACGCCAGTTCCAGGCGCAGCGCGGAACTTGCCGGAGCCGAGTTCGTCGAGATCGTCGATGTCCCGCCGGATTGCGTGATTTATAAGAGCGGGCACCCGCGGAAATGCCGCTATCGGATCGACCTGCGGCAACCCGCGCCGGCCTTAGAGTAAGTCGTCGCGCTTGCGCTTCTCGAGCATCTTCACAATATCCCCCACTTGCTGCGCGGCCTCGCGGCTGGCGATCAGCAGCGCATCCGGCGTGTCAACCACGATCAGATTTGAAACACCCACCAGCGCGACCATTTTTCCGCCGGCGTCCACGTAGTTGCCCGCCGCCGCCTGGCAGATCGCATCCTGCAGTATCGTGTTGCCGTCCTTGTCGTGCGGCAGCAATTCATAGACGGCATTCCAGCTTCCCACGTCGTTCCAGCCGATTTCAGGACACGCGATCCCCACCACCCCACGCGCTTTCTCCATGATCGCGTAATCCACGGAAACGTTCTCGCACAGTGGAAACGCCTCCTGCAGCTTGGGCAGAAAGGCGGCATCGTCGAAATCCGGCAGCGCGGCCAGGATGCTGGCTGTACGCGGCAAGTGCTTGCGGAGTTCGTCAAGCAGCACGCCCGCCCGCCCGAAAAACATCCCCGCGTTCCAAAAAAAGCGTCCGGAGGCCACGTATCGCCGCGCCGTGCGCGCGTCCGGCTTCTCGTGAAAACGGCGTATGGCGATAGCCCGCGGGCCCGGTTCGACGCCTCGTGGAAACTCGATATAGCCATATCCCGTTTCAGCCCAGCGCGGCAGGATGCCGAGCACCACGATTTGTCCCCGCCCGGCCTCCCGCAGCGCGCCGCGCACCAAATGCCGGTAGCGGCCCTCCTTAGCGATGATGTGGTCCGCCGGAAACACTCCCATGACCGCGTCCGGATCGATCGATTGCAGGATGTGGGCGGCCAAACCGATCGCCGGCGCGGTGTTGCGCTGCGCGGGCTCCGCCAGAATCTGCCGCGCCGGAACCTCGGGAAGCTGCTGTACGATCTCGTCCCGCAGGTAGTCGTTGGTCAGCACCCAAAGCCGCTCCGGCGGAATGACGGGCCGCAAGCGCGCCACGGTATTCTGGATGAGGGAGCGGGACCCCACCACATTCAGCACCTGCTTGGCGGAACGCCGCCGGCTGCGCGGCCAGAAGCGCGTGCCGCGGCCGCCGGCCAGAATCAGACCATAATGATGCGGGTTAGCCATAGAATATCGAACGATCAGTTTACAGGATACCCGCGGATCGGCATGCCCAGCCGGCCCCAGCGTGTTGCGGTGAAGAAGCCGCGATAACGGCCGATGATTTGGTCGATACCGCCAAGGCTGGACAACGATTGGGTAGGCGCGGCGTAAGACCAATAGACGATCCATGCCGTTCCGATCAGGTTCGCGCGCGGCACAAATCCCCAATAGCGGCTATCGAGCGAGGCATCCCGGTTGTCCCCGATGCCGAAATAGTTGTCCGGCGGCACCACCACCTCGCCGTTCACCACGTGATGCTCCAGCATGTCCAGACCGGAGCCACTCTCGTGCCCATCGGGTTCATTCGGAAAATTGTCCCGGTAGGCTTCCACGTATGCGGTCTTGTGATAGGCATACGGTTCATCGAGTTTCTTGCCATTTAGGTAAAACTGTTTGTTCTCGATTTTAATGCGATCTCCCGGCACGCCCATGCAACGCTTCACGAACGTCTGGCGCGGATCCACCGGATAGCGGAATATAATCACGTCGCCGCGAGACGGCGCCGGCATTCCTTGCGCTCTAACCAGCAAGAAATCGCCGATCAACAGGGTGTCCTCCATCGACCCGGTAGGCATCACATAGCCTTTGAAGACCTGGGGGAACAGAAAGGCCGCGGCCGCCACCGCGATCCATCCCCACTTGAGTGCGCTCCGCCCATTTCCCGCGAGGGCTTGCCCGACCCGGAAGAAGAGGTATGCAATTCCAGCGGCCACCAGGCCGACCATTCCCACGGCCGTCCTCTCCGTGCCCGGAGCGCCGAAGCGGACTACAGCCACCGCCGCGGACACCCACATCGCCGAAAGGTAGAGCGCGCCCCCGTAGCCGCTCCAGGCATGCCCTCTGCGCAGCCCGAACATTACCGCCAAAAACACGACGGCTTCGACAACGCTGAAGGGTCCCCACGGGATGGCCGCGATACAAAGACACGCCAGCACGGTAGCGGTCAAAATTCCGGTCCTGACCGCGGCGGGCTGCTCCGGCGCTTGATCGTCGAAATCGGTCAGTTGACGTTGACTCCATGCACTAGCATGAAAGTGCGCTTCCAGCGAGTCTTGGTAAAGAAGTGCTCCATCAGATCGACGAGGTGGTCAACGCCGATCGTGGGATTCGAAAGCGCCTCGGTGGGCGCATCGTAAGACCAGTAAATGATTAACGGCTTGCCGATGATGTTTTCCCGCGGCACAAATCCCCAAAACCGGCTGTCCAGGGACGAATCGCGATTGTCGCCCATGGCGAAATAACTATCCGGCGGCACCACTACCTCGCCGTTCATTACATGGTGTTCCAACATGTCCAGGCCGGAATCGCTCTCGTGCCCGTCGGGTTCGCTCGGGAAATTATCCCTGTACGACTCAATGTACTCGGTCTTGTGGACCACATACGGCTCGACCAGCTTCTTGCCGTTCAGATACACTTCCTTGTTGATCAGCTTGATGCGATCTCCCGGCACGCCCATGCAGCGCTTCACGAAAGTATCCTTGATATTCACGGGGTAGCGGAAGACGATAATATCCCCGCGCTTGACGTTTTCGTAGGGCAGCAGATGTTTGGAAATGGGTCCGGAGGGAGCGTAGGCCAGCTTATCGACCAGCAGGTGGTCGCCGATCAACAGCGTGTCCTCCATGGAACCCGTGGGGATCACGAAAGCCTGCACCAGCGTCGTGGTGCCGAAAAGGAGCAGGATTATGGTCACGGTCCACTCGGCGATAAAGCCGCGCGGCTGCTCACCCTTCGCCGGCGGCGGGGTTGGCTCGCTCTTAACCTCGGCCACGGTAGTTGCTTTCTTTGGTTCCACAGACACCTATTGTAGCGAAAGCCTGATATTCTGTGGAAACGGAGTCCATCCGGAGACCATCCTTGAGCGCTACCGCCACCGGTTCTACGCAGATTTCGGACCAGCCCACCCGCCGCCAGCCGGTGGGATTGGTGTTTTGTTGCACCATCCTGGGCGCGGCCGCGCAGGTCCTGATGAAAACCGGCGCCAACCATATGGCCAACCCCGGCGTTCTGGGTATGGCCACCAATCTCCCGCTGATGAGCGGGTATTGCCTCTACGGCATCTCCACGCTGCTGCTGGTGCTGGCTCTGAAAGATGGTGAACTCTCGCTGCTCTATCCGGTGATCGCGCTCACCTACGTATGGGTGACGGTGCTCTCGTTCCTGATCTTTCACGACGACATCAATCCCTGGAAACTGGCGGGCATTGTGCTCATCGTCTTGGGTGTGGCCGTATTGGGCAAAGGCGGCAAGCGTTGAGGACCCCGGTCAGTAACATGCTGCTGGTGCTATTGGGCTCCTTTATCGGCTCATTCGGCGCGGTCTTCCTGAAATCCGGCGCCGGACAGTTACGCAAGGGATGGATGCACATGGTCATCTCGCATGAGCCGCCATTCTTCAACTGGCGCCTGGCATCCGGCATTGGATTGTACCTTCTGTCGTCATATTTTTTCGTGCTGGGCATCCGTCCCCCGGGCGAACTTTCGGTCCTGTACCCCATGGTGTCGGTCGGCTACATCTTCACCCTGCTTTGGTCCCGCATCTTCTTCAAAGAACCGCTGACGCGCGTCAAGTTCATCGGCCTTTTCGTGATTGTGCTGGGCGTCGTCTTCGTGGGGCTGGGCAGCAAGTAAGATTAGCGCCCGCCGAGTAGCCACACCCTAATCGGCTCAAAAAGCAAATAGATCACCCCAGCCGCCAGCCAGATCATGGAACTGACGGAAAACGGCCGTGCGGTGGTCCGAACTTCCGGCGTGCGGTCCAATTGCAGCAGCGGCCCGCAGGGGTTGGCCGCCGTCCTATCGTATAAAAACAGCGGAGCACCCGCATAGAGCGCAAATACCGGAAACCACGTTCCCGTTACCACCACGTTGGCCTGTTCGATCTGCCCGCTGTGCCAAAGGAAGCCTATCGATTTGAGCACCTCCGCAATCGCGAAGGCGGCCAAGGCTAAGTGACGAATCGCAAGGGCCCGTCCGGCGGATCGCAAACCGGTCATCAGGGTGCGCGAACGCTGCAGAGCCGGCTTGCCGGATAACTTTTCCACGACGCAAACTACGGGCCACAGGCAATCGCCGGTTACCCAACCCGGCCCGAAGAAGAAAAAAGATTGGGCCTGCGTAGTCAACAGAACCGGCAACTTCCGAATGAGCTTCCAGAAGACCCGGAACGACAGAAACCGGCGCAGGCGATCTTGTTCGTCCATCGCCATCAGGGCCGCGGATGCGCGCAGCACGTTGTCGGAGAATACGAAAAGAATCGCCGCAACCAGCGGAACCAGCACCATGCGGACCGCCGCAACCGGCAGCAGTTTTCTGCTGAACGCCGCCCACAGGGCCGCGATCGTCAGGATGGCGGAGTAGATCGGCAGCAGCAAAAGAGCATAAGCCGCGAGGTGTTGCAGCAGAAACGCTTTCGATCTTCGCAGCGCGAGAAATTCGGCGTCCACGGCGTTATGGAATCGCTGCGTAAAAGCGACGGCCGAGGCCGGCCGATCGGCGGGATCGCGCGCCAGCCCGGCCAATATGGCGTCCGAGACATCGCGCGGGATCTTGCAAATGGTGGCCGGCGCTGGAGGACTGCCCGTCCGGTGAAATTCAAACAACTCGTTCGTCTTTCCGGTAAAGGGCAGCACCCCGCAAACCAGCGAGTAGGCCACCACGGCCAGGCTATAAATGTCGGAACGGAAATCGATCTCCTGCCCCAAAGCCTGCTCGGGCGACATATACGCGGGGGTTCCGATCAAACTGCCGGGCATGGTCGGCGCGCTGGCGCCGCTGTCGAACGATCCGGCGGATAGCCCCGAAAGGGCGGGCGCGATCGCCATCGTCTCCGTTTCTTCGGCTTCGGCTTGGGCGGCTCTCGGCGGCTCCGGTGCGGGCGTACTTTCTATAATGGCCGTTTCCAGTTCGTCGCCCGGCAAGGCCGGACGCGGCGTAACTGTGCGCGGCTCGCCAGCCTCGGGAATTTCTTTCAAGCGCGGCCCCCACTCGCCCAGCAGATTCACCTTGGCCACCCCGAAGTCCAGCACCTTCACCGTATATCCGCCGCGCCCGTTAGGCTCCAGCCAGATGTTGTCGGGCTTCAGATCGCGATGCACGATGCCATGCTGGTGCGCTTCCCCCAACGCCAGCCCGATCTGGTCCAGAAGATCCGCGATCAGCGGCAGCCCGATCTTTGGATTGGCCTTCTGAAAATCGGAAAGCGTCTGGCCGTCGAGAAACTCCATTACCAGGTACGGCATGTCGCCGTGCACGGCTTTCGCGATCCCGAAATCGGTGACATTCACGATGTTCGGATGGCGCAGGCGGCCGCACGCCTGTGCTTCGCGCTGGAAACGGGCGAGAAACTGCGGTTCCGCCGCCCATCGCGGCGCGATCACCTTCACCGCCACGACGCGCGTCGTCCCCAGATGCGTGGCCAGGTAGACATTACCCATGCCGCCCGCGCCGAGTTGCTTGTCGATGCGGTATTTGGCGTCGAGGATTTCGCCGATCATTGAATGGATCCCAGGGGCCCAGCCGTCATCATAGCAATCGGTGCGGGGCAGGCGGTTTCAAGGGCTGCTAGTCTGGACGAATGCGCTTATTGCTCTTTGTCGCCCCGGTTCTCTTGATGGCCCAGGCTCCCGCTCCGCAGCCCGCTCCCGCGAAGGCCGCCCCTTCGGCTTCGAAACCGGCTGCCCGCAGGCCGGCCAGACCCGTGTCCGCCGCTCCCGTGGCGCTAACGACCGACGAGGAGAAGTCCATCTATGCTTTGGGTCTCTCGGTCTACAAATCCCTGGGGCAGTTTGATCTCTCACCGCACGAGCTCGAGATCGTCAAGCGTGCGCTGGCGGATGCCGCGGCCGGCAAGCCCGCACTCGATCTGAACGAGTGGTCGCCGAAAATCGGTCCGCTGGCCCGCGAACGGTCGGCGCGTGTAGCCGAGCACCAGAAGGCGGCCTCCAAAGCTTACCTGGAAAAGGCTGCCGCGCAACCGGGCGCCGTCCGGACCGCGTCCGGCTTGATTTATCGCGAGGTGACGGCGGGTTCCGGAGACTCTCCAAAACCCACGGACACCGTAAAGGTTCAATACCGCGGCACGCTGGTGGACGGAACCGAGTTCGACAGTTCCTATAAACGGAACGAGCCCACGCAGTTTGCCCTCAATAGGGTGGTCCCATGTTGGACCGAGGGCCTGCAGATGATGAAACCCGGCGGCAAAGCCACGCTGGTTTGTCCTTCCGACCTGGCCTACGGAGACCAGGGCCGCCCGTCGATTCCCGGCGGCGCCACCTTGATCTTTGAGATCGAACTGCTGGAGGTCGTGGCTCCCGCCAACTAGCCGGAGAGCGCCGGTTCCGCTTCCAGCTATAATCGGACTTGAAGGTCCGGTAAGGTGCAAATTCACCCCGGTCCGCGGAGACCCCTTGAATACGCATGGCCAATAAAAAGCGAGGCCTATTCCATCTCTTGCCGCGCGAAGAGAAATTCTTCGCGCTGTTCGTCAGCCAGGTGAAGCTGATCGTCGAGTCATCCCGCCTGCTGCTGGAGGCAGTCCGCAACGGTAACTCGTATATGGCGCGCGCCAGCGAGGAAATCCGCACCCTGGAAGCCAAGGGGGACGAGATCATTCACGACACGTTCACCCGCCTGAACCAGACTTTCATCACACCGCTCGATCCGGAAGATATCCATGCGCTGGCATCCAGCCTGGACGATGTGCTGGACGGCATCGAAGACGCCGCGCATCGCATCTTCGCCTACCGCCTGAATCCAATCCCGCCGGCCATGATTCAACTCTGCGACCTCATTTACGACTGTGCCAAAAGCCTGGAAGAATGTTTCCAGGCGCTCAACGACAAGCAGCAGGTTACGGTACATTGCATCGAAATCAATCGCTTGGAGGACGTGGCCGACGGCGTCGTGCGCCGCGCCATTTCCGAGCTCTTCGACAATGAGAAAGACCCCATCGCGCTGATGAAGCTGAAAGAGGTTTACGAATTCCTGGAAGCCACCACCGATCGCTGCGAGGACGTCGCCGATGTGCTGCAAGGCGTCGTGATCAAGAACAATTGAGATGAGTCCCGTCCTCCTGCTCGCGATGGGCATCATCGCCATCGCCCTGATTTTCGACTTCATCAACGGATTCCACGATGCGGCCAATTCCGTGGCTACCGTGGTATCCACGCGCGTGCTCTCCCCGGGCCAAGCCGTCTTGTGGGCGGCGTTTTTCAATTTTGTGGCGGCCTTCGGATTCGGCACCGGCGTCGCCCAGACCGTGGGTAAGGGACTGGTGGACCTGCACATCGTAACGCCTTACGTGATCCTGGGCGGGCTCCTGGGCGCCATCGCCTGGGACCTGATGACCTGGTGGTGGGGGCTGCCCACCAGTTCGTCGCACGCTTTGATGGGCGGCTATTCCGGCGCCGCGATCGCGCACGTCGCCCACCTGCGCGGCGTGCGGCATATGTTCGACGCGATCCTATGGGCCGGGTGGACCAAAACCATCGTCTCCATTTTCGTGGCGCCACTCTTGGGCATGGTGTTCGCTTATGGCTTGATGGTTGCCGTCACCTGGACGTTCCGCCGCTCCAGCCCGCGCACCATGGATGTTTACTTCCGCAAGCTGCAACTCGTTTCCGCCGCGTTTTTCAGCTTCGAGCACGGCCGCAACGATGCGCAGAAAACCATGGGCCTCATTACCGGCGTCCTGGTGACTTCCGGTTATCTGACCACGTTTAAGGTGCCAGTCTGGGTGATTCTCTCCGCGCACGCGGCTATCGGATTGGGCACCATGAGCGGCGGGTGGCGGATCGTGCGCACCATGGGTACACGGCTCACCAAGCTTAAGCCCCGCGGCGGATTCTGTGCCGAGACGGGCGCGGCGCTTTCGATCCTGGTGGCCACCGCCGTGAACCAGCCGGTATCCACCACCCACGTGATTGCCGGTGCCATCGCCGGAGTGGGTTCGGTGCAGCGCCTGAAAGCGGTTCGGTGGGGGCTGGCCGCCAATATCGTGTGGGCCTGGGTGTTCACCATTCCGGCGTCGGCGACGGTAGCCTGGATCTGTTTCGAGATCATCCGCCTGCTGATCAAGGGAGTCTGAGTCTATCCGGCCAGAGCTGCGTGATGCCGCACATCCACGCCCTGCAAATAGAAAAGTACATCCTCTCCGATGTTGGTCGCGTGATCGGCAATCCGCTCGAGGTGCCGGATTACGAAAAGCTGGTGGATGGCCGATGGCACCGCCGGTCCATCGCTCTGCATCCAGAGGATCAGTCTGCGGTACAGCCAGTCGCGCAATTGGTCAACCTCGTCATCCGACTCCAGCACGCGCTGGGCTAACCCGGCATCCTGGGACTTCAGGGCGTTCAGGCTGTCGTGCACCATGGCCTCGGCCAGTTGCGCGAGGCGCAGGATGTCCGAGACCGGAAGGGGTGGCTCCTGCATCAGCGAAAGCGCCCGCTCGGCAATATGCGCGGCCAGGTCGCCCATCCTTTCCAGGTCGTTGTTGATCTTGATGGTGGCGGCCAACAAGCGCATGTCGCGCGCCATGGGCTGGTGCAATGCCATGAGTCGTACGGCGAAATCGTCGATCTCGATTTCCATAGCATCGATAGAGGGCTCGCCGGCCAGGACCGCGCGGGCGCGCGCCTCATCCCTGTCGGCCAGTGCGCCGACGCTGTTATGCAGGGCTGCTTCCACGCGGCCGCCCATTTCCAGCAGGCGCGTCTGCAAATCCTCGAGTTGCTGATCGAACCGGCGCAAAATATCCTCGCAACGAAACTATAGCAAAGTTGGCCGCCTGGGCGCGACATGAAAGTGGAGAAGTTGATCCCAATCGGCCGAGCCGCGACCGTTAACTGAGCCGCGACCGTGAGGGAGCGTCCCAGCGCTCGTCTCCGATTAGAAGTCCTGAGCCTCGGCGACGACGTACGGATTGCAGCCGCACCTTCCAAAGCCATCGTGTGCTACCATGGCCTGCCCATGTTGTACAGCGGCTGTCCATGCGTTCCTCCACAATCGGGGTTCAGACATCGGTACGCTTCTCCTAACCGAGCGCATCATATACGCTCGGTAAATGGGGACAAAAAGAAAAACCGCATCCCTTTCACATTTGAGTCGCGCACCCACATGCGGCATGCGGGCCGACCCAAATCGTGGTGGGAGATATGATGTAGGTGGAGGTGGAACTTGGCATACGAGTTCAATAGACGATATTTCTTCTTCGGGTCGCTCCTGGCCGGCGCGATTCCCGCCAGCGGATTCGGAAGCGCGCCTTCGCTGCGGCGGCTGGGCTATAAGTCGCCCAATGAGAAACTGAATATCGCCTCCATTGGCGCGGGCGGCAAGGCCTTCAGCGACATCAAGGGTTGCTCTTCGGAAAACATCGTGGCGCTTTGCGATGTAGACGAATTGCGCGCCGCGCGCAAGTTCAAAGAGTACCCCAAGGTCCCGAAATACAAAGATTTTCGCCGGATGCTCGATGAACAGGCCAACAACATCGACGCCGTGATCGTCGCGATTCCGGATTTTATGCACGCCACCGCGGCCATGTGGTCGATGGAGCGCGGCAAGCACGTCTACGTTCAGAAGCCCCTCACCCGCACGATCTGGGAAGCGCGCCAGATGCTGGAAGCCGCCAAGAAATACAAGGTCGCCACCCAGATGGGCAACCAGGGCTACTCCAACGAGGGAACCCGCCAGGCTGCCGAGATGATTTGGGCGGGCGAGATCGGCCAGGTGACCGAAGTGCATGCCTGGACCGACCGGCCCATCTGGCCCCAAGGCCTGAAAGAAATTCCTCCTTCCGAACCCGTGCCGGATACGCTCGATTGGGACCTCTGGCTGGGCATCGCCGAGAAACGTCCCTATACCAGCGGCGGGCCGGATTACCATTCGCCGTTGATGGGCCATTTCTATCAGCCGGGCAACTGGCGCGGATTCTATGACTTCGGCTGCGGCGCGCTGGGCGACATGGCGTGCCACATCCTGGGAGCGCCGAATCTGGCGCTGCAACTGGGCGCCCCCACCAGCGTCGAGTGCATCCAAATGGACGGTCCCAGCGATTTCATGTTCCCGAAGAAATCGGTGATCCGCTACGATTTTCCGGCGCGCGGCTCGATGCCTCCGGTGAAGCTGTTCTGGCACGACGGATTGAAGGAATCTCCGCAGATCCCGGGCGTGCCGGAAGGCGAGTTGCTAGGCGATTTGCCCGAAATACCGAAGCCGCGCCGCTGGAACGTCGAAGAGCCATATAACGGCTATATTGGCGACGTTTTCAATTATGCGAAGTTCCAAGCCACCAAGGCGGCGCCTAATGCGCGCGTCCCCGAGCCGGACGGCAGCCTCTTCATCGGCGACAAAGGCATGCTCACCACCGGCACATACGGCGAGGAAACCAGGCTCCTTCCCGTCGAAAAGATGCGCGACTACCAGTTCCCGCAGCCCACGCTGACGCGCTCGCCCGGCCACTACCGCGATTGGATCCGCGCCTGCAAAGGCGGCGATCCGGCATGCTCGAATTTCGACGTGGCCGTGCCGTTCGTCGAGTGGATGCTCCTCGGGGTGATCGCCCTGCGGTTTCCAGGCAAGCTCGAGTGGGACGCGGAGAAGATGCGGTTCACCAACAACGCGGAAGCAAATCAGTATCTGAAGCCAACGTTCCGCAAAGGCTGGTCGTTCACATAAATATATTGCTTTCAATTAGTTAGGCTTTGATCGGTGGATCTTAGGGGCTAGGCTACCCGGTCCATCTCCAGGAACTCCCGCACGTGCGGATGCTCCGACTTTCCCAGATCCGCCGGCGGACCGAAGAAGATGACCCGGCCCTCGAACAGGAACACCACCTGGTCCGCGACCTTGTACATCAGGTCCAGATCGTGCGTCACCACGATCGACGTCAGCCCGAGCTGCTTCTTCAGGCGTAGCATCAGGTCGCTGAGGTGGTCGGACATGATGGGGTCAACCATAGTGGTGGGTTCGTCGTAGAGCACGCACTGCGGCTGCGCCGCGAGCGCCCGGGCGATGGCCACCGCGCGCTTGTAACCCGTGGACAGGTCTGCCGGATAGGCGTCCTTGGCCTCCGCGATGTCCACCATCCCCAGCAGCCCGTTTACCACGTCCTCTTTGTTGCGCTCGTTGTAGTCCTCGCGTAGTTCCAGCGAAAACAACACGTTTTCGCCCACCGTCAGCGAGTCGAACAGCGCGCCCGACTGGAACACCATCGTCACCTTCTTGCGAATCCGGCGCAGTTCCGGCTCGCGGAAGTCGGTGATATCCTCATGCGCCACGATCACGCGGCCGCTGTCGGGCTTCAGGAAACCCATGATATGCGACAGGGTGACGGACTTGCCGACGCCGCTTCGCCCGATGATCGCCACGGTCTGGCCGGCGTCCACGTGAAAATTGGAATCGACTAAAACAGGCTTGTCGAACGTCTTATACACGTGACGGAATTCGATGTAATGCGGGTATTGCTCAGTGGGCGTCATTTCGGCAGGCCCATTCCTCGGGGGTATTGAGATTTTCGAAACAGGCAGCATCGCCGACCGTCCAGCGCGCCACTTCCAAACCGGCCAGCGCGTCTGTGATCTTTCGTGTGCCCGATTCAATCGCGCGGCGCAGCGTGGCCAGGCAACGGCGGTGGTAGACGGCGCTGAGCGGCTCGAGGCGCCCGGATGCGCCCTCCGGCAGCAGGGCATCCGCGCCGGCGCGTTCGGCGGCATCCAGCAGATCGCGCAGAAATTCGGCCGTAACCGCGGGCATGTCGCAGGCCAGCACCAGGTTCCAGTCTGCGGCTGTATGGGTCAATGCCGTCTCGATGCCGCCCGCCGGACCGCTTCCGGGGCTGCGGTCCGCAAGCACCGGGTAGCCCAGGTGTCCATATTTATTGGGATCTCCGATAAGAGTGGCCGATCCGGCGGCGGCAGCCACGGTAGCCGCCACGTGGCTGGCCAGCGCGCCGCCGCGGAACGGCAGCAGCGCCTTGTCCCTCCCCATGCGGGAGCTTTTGCCGCCCGCCAGCACGAACCCCGCCTGACTCACAAAGAAATGATAACATTGACAGTAATAGCCACTCCGGCGCGCGACGCCCGATTTTTCGAAAGGAACGAAACAATACCGTGCGGAAATGTTTTATAATCGGCTGCATGTACGGCGTCGCGGCAGCCATTCTGCAAGGCGCGGGAGGAGCGGCGGTTTCGGTCGTGCGGGCCGATGCGCGCACCGGGCGGCTGGTACGCACGGTCGTGCGCCCCACCGTGCGAACCCCTTCGGCTCCCCTCACCGAGACCGTGGATCGCATTGCCCGGCAGAACCAGATCTCGCCGCAGTTGGTCCATTCCGTGATTCGGGCGGAGAGCAACTACGATCCCAACGCCGTCTCTCCGAAAGGCGCGCTGGGCTTGATGCAATTGATTCCCGCCACGGCCCGCCGGTTTGGCGTCTCCGATGTTTTCGATCCCGCGGACAACATCCAGGGCGGCGCGCGCTACCTGAAGCACCTTCTGGACCTCTATAAAGGCGACGAAGCGCTGGCTTTGGCTGCTTACAACGCCGGCGAAGGCGCGGTATCGCGATACGGCGGCGTGCCGCCGTTCCCCGAAACGCAGAATTATGTGGCCAAGGTCCGGCAGCACCTGGATGGCCCCGCCACACCTAAGGAAACCGGACCGGCAACTTCCGCCGTCCAAACAGACGATGCCGCGGAAGGCGTCCCGGCCGAGGTTTATAACCCGATTCGCGAAGTGAAGGACGCGAACGGCAGGATCTACTACATTTCGCACTGAAAGGCCTCATGAAACGCGCGCTCATCCCGCTTCTCGCGCTGCTGGCGGCCGGCCCGGCCGGGCGGCTTCGCGGGGATGAGTTACTGGAAGTCACCGCCGTGCGATATTGGCCGCTCAGCGGCGCCACGCGGGTGGTGATCGAAGTCAACGGCGAATTTGAATTCCGCGCCGAGCGCGCCCACAATCCAGAGCGCATCTTCTTCGATGTTAAGGGTTCACGTCCGCGTATCAAGGGTCGCCGTGTCTATTCCGAGAACCTGGACGACAGGCTGGTGAAAAAGGTGCGCGTGGCCGAGACCCAGATTGGGGTAACCCGTGTGGTGCTCGACCTGCAAACCAACGCCGACTACTCCGCCACGCAGCTTTCGAACCCGGACCGGCTGGTGGTGGAACTTCGGCCGAAGGGGACCGCGGCCCCGCCCATCGTCCTCCCGCACGTCCTGGCCCCGCCCGTGGTCACGCAATCTTTGCCGGTCCCCCCGGTCTTGACGTCCTCGGCGGCGCCCGCGACGGGACCACCTCCCAGCGCCCCTCCCGCGGCGATTCCCGCCGGCCCTCCGCCTCGCCCGCAGCCGGAAGCGCTCTCAGATGTCGAGTCGCTGCCGAAAATGATCCAGCCTCCGGAACGCATCGCATCCGGCCGCGCGGCCAAGCTGGCCAGCGACGGCTCCGGCTCGCTGACGCGCGCGCTGGGCTTGAAGATCCGCCGCGTGGTCCTCGATCCCGGCCACGGCGGGCATGACGACGGCACTTCGGGTCCGCACGGACTCTTGGAGAAGGACCTGGTCCTGGACGTAGCCCTCCGGCTGGGCAAGCTCATCGAGTCCCGCATGGGCAGCGAAGTCATTTACACCCGTTCCGACGACACGTTCATTCCGCTGGAGCGTCGTACAGCATTCGCCAACGAGAAAAAGGCCGATTTGTTTCTATCCATTCATGCCAATTCCTCGCCCTATCCACGCATCGCGGGAGTGGAAAGCTATTATCTGAACTTCACCGATTCAAAAGACGCATTGGCGGTCGCCAGCCGCGAAAACGCTTCGTCCGATAAATCCGTTTTCGAGTTGCACGACCTGATCCAGAAGATCACCCTGCAGGACAAGGCCGAGGAATCCAAGGAATTCGCCGGCTGCGTACAGGCCGCGCTATTCCCTTTTGCGGCCCGCTACGATTTGGGCATCAAAAACCGAGGCATTAAGAAGGCCCCGTTCATTGTCCTGATCGGGGCGTCCATGCCCTCCGTGCTGGCCGAAATCGGCTTCCTCAGTAACGCGCGCGAAGAGACCCTGCTGAAGCGGTCCGATCACCGGCAGAAACTGGCCGAGGCGCTCTATCGCGGCGTCTCCCGTTACGCGCAGAGTCTGAGCCACTTTGAAGTGGCCCAGGCTTCGACAAAGTGAAGAACTGACCGCCGTTCCTTGGATTTATGCGCCTGCCAATTCGCGGACCAGGTCGCCCACGAAAGCCTTGGCGTCGCCAAAGAGCATCAGGGTCTTGTTCAGATAATACAGATCGTTGTCGATGCCCGCGAAGCCCGGGCTCATCCCGCGCTTGATCACCATCACCGTCTTGGCCTTGTCCACATCCAGAATCGGCATGCCGTAAATGGGACTCGCCGGATCAGTGCGCGCGGCCGGATTCGTCACGTCGTTGGCGCCGATGACCAGGGCCACATCCGTCTGCGGAAAGTCCGGATTGATGGCGTCCATGTCCAGCAGCTTGTCGTAGGGAATGTCCGCTTCCGCCAGCAGCACGTTCATGTGCCCGGGCATACGCCCCGCCACTGGATGGATCGCGAATTTGACGTCCACGCCCCGCTTGGTCAGCGCATCGAAGAGCTCGCGCACCTTGTGCTGCGCCTGGGCGACGGCCATGCCGTATCCCGGGACGATCACCACGGTATTGGCCGCTCCCAGAATGCCTGCGGCCTCTTCGGCGGTGGCGCTGCGCACCGTGCGCGCTTCGTGCGTCCCCGCAGCGGCCGATTGCACCTGTCCGAACGCGCCGAACAAAACGTTGGTAAACGAACGGTTCATGGCCTTCGACATGATCACCGATAGGATGAAGCCCGAAGATCCGTCGAGCGCCCCCGCCACGATCAGCAGCTTGCTGTCGAGCACAAAACCCATAGCCGCGGCCGACAGGCCCGCATAGGCGTTGAGGAGCGAAATCACGGTAGGCATGTCCGCGCCGCCAATAGGCACGATCATGAGCACGCCGAAAACAAGCGGGATGGCAATAATCAGCGGAAACAGGCGCGTGTGGCCGGGATCGGCAACCAGCAGCGCCGCCAGCGCCACCGAGATGGCCAGCAGCGAGAGATTGACGATGTTCTGTCCTTTATATGTGATGGGGCGCTGCGGCAGGATCTCCTGCAATTTGCCGGCGGCCATCAGGCTGCCCGTGAAAGTCAGGCTGCCCAGGATCACCTCCATCGACAGCACCGCCATCATGAAAGGCGGCACGTGCGGCGCGCGCAGATAGTATTCCGCGGTGCCGACCAGGGCGACGCAGAGCGCTCCGAAGGCGTGGCTGAGAGCGGTTCGTTGCGGCACCGCGGTCATGTGTACGCGGCCCAACGGCACGCCGATGATGATACCCAGCACCAGCGCGATGGCGATCGACCTGTAATCCACGATGCCGCGATAGAACAGCGTGGCGCAAATCGCCAGCAGCATGCCCGCCTCGCCCGCCCATACGCCCCGGCGCGCCGAACTGGGGGAGCTCATCCACTTGAGCGACAGGATGAAGAGCACCGCCGACACCAGGTAGGCGAACTGGATGATCCGGTCGGGCGAGAGCATCGCGATATTCATGGCTTCTTGGGCTTGCTGGCCTTAAACATCTTGAGCATCCGGTCGGTGATGATGAACCCGCCCACCAGGTTGCTGGTGGAGGCCACGATGGCGATGGTGCCGAGCACCGTGGCCAGCCCGCTCTTGTGCTCGCCTGCGAGGATGATCGCGCCCACCACGGCAATTGCATCCAGCGCGTTGGTGAGCGACATCAGGGGCGTGTGCAGCAGCGGCGATACGCGGCGGATGATCTCGAATCCGACGAAGGCCGCCAGGATGAATATATAAAGGCTTGCGATGATATCGTTCAAGTCTCTCTCCTCCGCCCAAGGGCAGGTTCACGCCTGTCCCGCCAATTGAAAGAACTCACGCAGGCGCGGATTCACGATTTCGCCGCCCTCCGTCACCAGGGTTTCGCGGGTGATTTCATCGTCCGCGCCGATATGCAGTTGGCCATCCCGGAACAAATGCAGCAGGAAGGCGGTCACGTTGCGCGCGTAGAGCTGGCTGGCGTGATAGGGCACCGTGCTGGCCAGATTGATGGATCCAAGTACGGCCACGCCTTGCTCCTCCACCACTTCGCCAGCGCGCGTGATCTCGCAATTGCCGCCGCGTTCCGCGGCCAGATCCACCACTACCGAACCGGGCGCCATGCGATGCAGCATCTCGCGCGTGACCAGCACGGGCGATTTCTTGCCGGGCACCACTGCCGCCGAGATGACCACGTCGCTCTGCGCCACCTGGCCGCCAAGCAGCTCCGCCTGGCGTTTGTAAAACGTTTCGTCCTGCGCTTTGGCGTATCCCCGCGCGTCCTGCGCGTCGGCCACCTGAATGGGGAGTTCCACGAAGCGGCCGCCCACGCTGAGCACCTGCTCCTTGGCGACGGGCCGCATGTCGTATGCCGAGGCCACCGCTCCCAAACGGCGGGCGGTAGCGATGGCTTGCAAACCGGCCACGCCCGCGCCGATCACGAAGACGCGCGCCGGCGTAATCGTGCCGGCCGCGGTGGTCAGCATGGGAAACATCTTGGGAAGCCTGTCGGCGGCCAGCAGCACGGCCTTATAGCCGCAGATGGTGGCCATCGACGACAGCGCATCCATGCTCTGCGCGCGCGTAATGCGCGGCATCAGCTCGATGGAGAACGCTGTGACGCCGGTGGCCGCGAGCTCGCGGATGGTTTCGACTTGCCCCAAAGGACGCATGAATCCCACCAGAACCTGTCCGGCGCGGAGCAGCGGCAGATCCGCGCCGCCCGTGCGATCGTTGGAGCCGTGGCAGAGCACCTGTACGACGATGTCGGCCGCCCGGAAGACGTCGCCGCGCCCGGCAGCCAGTTGTGCGCCCTTGGCAGTGTAATCGCTATCCAGGTAACCGGCCGACAAACCCGCGCCCGCTTCCACCATGACCTGGAAGCCGGCCTTGGTCAAGCTCGGGACGACGGCGGGTACCAGCGCGACGCGCCGCTCGCCAGGAAAACTCTCCCGGGGAACACCGATCACCATACAACCATGGTACTAACGCCGGAACAGGCCGTAGTTGGCGCCTCCCATTTAATATCGTCATACGATATGATGGAGACGTGTCCCGCACTGGCAGACAGCAAGACTTGCCCAGTTCCGACTATCGGGCTCTGGGGCAGTTCCGTTACCAGATCCGCCGTTTCCTGCATTTCAGCGAGGCTGCCGCCCGCGCCGAAGATCTGGAGCCACAGCAGCACCAGATGATCCTGGCCATCAGAGCCTGGGATGAGTCCGACGCGCCAACCATTGGGGCCTTGGCGGCACATCTGCTCTTGAAGCATCACAGCGCGGTCGGGCTGGTCGACCGGCTGGAGCAACGCGGTTTGGTGGAACGGGTGCGGGGCGCGGACGACCGCCGTCAAGTGAGAGTGCACCTCACCCCGGAAGGCCAGGCTAAGCTCGCGCGCCTTTCGAGTGTCCATCGGGAAGAGCTCCGCTCGTCGGGTCCCGTTCTGGTCAATGCGCTGGGCGCCCTGCTGCGTGGGATCCACGCGGATCCGCACTCTCGCCACTAGGCACGAAAGGTCACGAAAGGTAAGGATGTCCGCAAAAGGCAAAACGACGACACTTCACAACGCCGAGGATAAGCTGGGCGATTTCACCATGACCTCCCGCGCCCTGACCATCTCCGGACTCGCCATCCTGATCGGTTTCGTCAGCGCCTTCATCGCGCTCGCGCTACTCCGGCTGATCGGTATTTTCACCAACCTGTTTTTCTTTCATCGATGGGGCACGGCCATGGTATCGCCGGCCGGGAATCATCTTGGCCTTTGGGAAGTAGCCGTGCCGGTGGTGGGCGCTCTCATCATCGGAGTCATGGCGCGATACGGCTCGGAGCGGATCCGCGGCCACGGGATTCCGGAAGCTCTCGAAGCCATACTGATCAACGGCAGCAAAGTGGAACCTAAGGTCGCGCTCCTCAAGCCCCTCTCCAGCGCCATCTCCATCGGCTCCGGCGGACCGTTCGGCGCCGAAGGCCCCATCATCATGACCGGTGGCGCGTTCGGGTCCATGATCGCCCAATTGTTCCGGCTGAGCGCCACCGAGCGCAAGACGTTGCTGGTGGCCGGAGCCGCCGCCGGCATGTCCGCGACCTTCGCGTCGCCGGTGGCCGCCGTTTTGCTCGCCGTGGAACTGATGCTGTTCGAATGGAAACCGCGCAGCTTTATTCCGGTGGCGCTGGCCAGCGTCGCCGCGGGCGCGGCGCGCCGCTACGTCCTGGGATTGGGGCCACTCTTCCCGGTGCCGGCGCACCCGGTCTTCATCGGCCCGCAAGGACTCATGGGCTGCGTGGTGGCGGGCGTTCTGGCGGGAGCGCTTTCCGTTCTCCTGACCCTGGCGGTTTACGCCGCTGAAGACTTTTTCCTGCGCCTGCCCATCCACTGGATGTGGTGGCCGGCCTTTGGCGGGCTGGTGATCGGGCTCGGCGGACTGATTTTTCCGCAAGCCTTGGGCGTGGGCTACGACACCATTGGAGCGCTGCTGCAGGGAGAAGTTCCGCGCAATCTGATTCTGGGAATCCTGTTGGTGAAGTCGGTCATCTGGGCCGTGTCTTTAGGTTCGGGAACATCCGGCGGCGTGTTGGCCCCGCTGCTGATGATGGGCGGCGCGCTGGGCGGCATGGAGGCTATGTTCCTACCTCACGAAGGAGTCGGCTTTTGGCCCCTGGTCAGTATGGGCGCGATTCTCGGGGGCACCATGCGCTCGCCCTTCACCGGGGTGATCTTCGCGCTGGAGCTCACGCACGATGTCAATATGCTGCTCCCGCTACTGCTCGCGGTGACCATCGCCCACGGTTTCACCGTACTCACCTTGCGGCGTTCTATCCTGACCGAGAAAGTGGCCCGGCGCGGCTATCACCTCAGCCGCGAGTATGCGGTGGACCCCCTGGAAATTCTCTTCGTCCGCGAAGTGATGCGCACCAATATCGTCGCGCTTCCGGCCCAGACTACGGTGGCCGGGTTGGCCGGATCGCTCCACATCGATCACGAGCGCAAGGGCCAGTTGTTGTATCCGGTAGTAGACGAAAACCGCACGCTGCTGGGTAGCATTACACGCAACACCTTGCATCAACTACTCGAGAATGGGCCGCCGCCACAAACTCCGCTTGCGGAGGTGGCGGACAAGAACCCGATAGTGGCGTACGACGATGAGCCACTGCGGATCGTAGTGAACCGCATGGCCGAAACCGGCTACACGCGTTTCCCCGTGTTACAGCGCGGAGACGGCCGCAAACTCGTGGGTATGGTGGGGCTCCACGATCTTCTGCACGCCCGCACGCGCGTGCTTGAGGAAGAACGGAAACGCGAACGCGTGCTGCGCATCCATATTCCTTTTGGCCCGCGCGGCGTCGTAACCGAAGATCGTCCTGGCGTCGTTTAGCGGGGCACCGTCGAAACCCATGGGGCGGCCAGGATTGGCCGCCCCACATCGTTTGGTTTTCGCGTGCTACTTACCCGCCAGGGACACTCCATTAGCCGACAGGATCGTGCCCGTGGTGCGATCGAGAGCCACGCGCGCGGTCACATAAGACACCAGCGCGGCCGTCTCGGAGTTCTGCGCCGTCATCAGGTCGCGCTGCTGCTGCGTCACGTTGTACGGAATGGACGCGCCCAATTCGAACCGCTTCCGCTCGCTGGCATATAACTGCTCCTGCAGGACGCGGTTGCGTACCGCGGCCTCGTAATGGGCGCGCGCCTGGCGCAGGGCGATGATGTAATTCTGTACATCCACTTGCACCTGGTTCACGTCCTTCAGGCTAGACAACTGGCTCTGCCTGTAACTCAACTGGTCGATCGCGTAGTCGGCCTGTGCCTGCCGGTTCCGGAAGGCCATTTCATAACCGGCGTAGCCGCTTTCGGAGGGGAAGTTGCGCCGGAATACCTGGCCCAGCGCCGTGCCGATGCCGCCCACGAAGTAAGGATTCGGCCCCACCGAAATACCATCGAAGTCCACCGTGCGGCCGGTTCCCGCAATACCGGCCTGCGTCTCGTTGCCGCCCACCACCGCGAACGGCAGGAGTCCGTTCCTGGTTCCCAGGTTGCTCACGGCCGCGGCCGCTACACTTTCCTTTTCACTCAGTAGATCGGTCCGGCTGGCGAGGGCCTGCTTCACCAAGTCCTCCACCGGAGGAAGATCGTCGTGCTCCGGAATCCGTATCGGATCGACGGGCATGATGTTCGCCGCGGCTAGCACCGGGTCGGCCGTTCCGGTCCGGCTCAACAGGTTTTTCAATTGGACCTCCTGCTGTTTGAGGGTCGTCTCGGAGTCTACCAGGGCCTGCTGGGCGGTCACTGACAGGCTCTCGGCATTGATGGTCTCGGAGGGCGCCAGCGATCCCACCCGCACCTGCTCCCGAACGTTCCCGAGGAAGGTCGTCGCGGTCTCGGCCGCGCTGCGCTTGGCCTTCACGTCTTCTTGCGCGGCTTCGAGCGCATAGTAGGCATTCAGCACCTGGGAGACGATGTTGGTGACCGTGGTCTGGAAAGCCAGGCCCGAGGCGTCGCGGTTCATCTTCGCCACGTGGATGAAGCGCGCATTTACGGCGATGCCGCCGCTGTTCAACAGGTACTGTTGCACGTTGACGGAGAGGGAAGGCGCCGAGGTCGGGTTCAGCACGTCGGTGGGCGAATTCTCATTCAAATAATGGTCGCTGTACGTCAGGGAGACGCTGCCGCCGGTGAGCAGCCCCTGTTGGATGCTAGCGGTGGATACGCGCGTGGCGTCTACCAGGGAGGCCACGCCGCTCGCCAGCGCGTCCGGATAAAGCGAGGTCGTGTGGCTCAGGGTGCTGGCTTCCTGAATAATGGGATCGAGCGTGGGGGTGATCGGGCCAATCTGCGATACCGACGCGTTGGTCAACTGCACGCGCGCCGATCCGGTGCCCGGTGCGCTGACGCCAGCCGCCTGCTGGCTGCCCGCGACGCCTTGCCCCGAGGCTACCGCGCCCGCTTGCGACGCGTTGCTGGGTACCCCGGGCAGCGTGCCGCCCGCCTCGGAACGCGTCACGTTCCAATCCTGGATCAGCGGATTGTAGCGCGCGACTTCGATATCGATGTTGTTCTCCAGCGCCAGCGCGATGGCATCCTGCACAGTCAGGTAAAGCGTCCCCGCGCGCACCAGTTCGCCCAGTCGCGGAGAGTTAGCCAGGCGCACCGGCGGTACATCGTGCGCCAGGTACGGCCGTAGGATGGCGGGCGCGCGCGGCGGAATAGGAGCTATGGCGGATTGCTGGGCCCCGGCGTGGGCGCACAGCAGGATGGCGGCAATGGCCAGGCAGGCCCGGCTCGTCATTGGAGACTTCACGGGCGCTCCTCCTTAGGCAGTTCGGCAGGCAACTCCGACGGCTGCGAGACTTGTCCCTTCAGGGCTTCATTGATCGAGATGCCGTTGACATCGAGGGTTTTGCCCAGCGCCTGGTCCAACGCGATGCGCGCGTGCGTATAGTTGGCCATGCTCTGCACCTCCGAGCTATGCGCCGTCGCCAGATCGCGCTGGTCCTGGACCACCTGGAAAGCCACCGTGGCGCCCAGCGCGTAGCGCTTCTGGTCGCCCGCCAGCGTCTGTTCCTGGAGTATCCTGGATTTCACCGCGGCCTCGTAGCGCGCGCGCGCCTGTTCCAGGCCCACAATAGCGTTCTGCACGTCCACCCGGATCTGGTTGATGTTCTTGCGCAGGTTCAGTTCGTTTTGCCTCAGTTCGAGAAGACTGGTGGTGTAATCCGCCTGGGCGGCGCGATTGCGTAGCGCGATATTCAGCGAGATGCCCGCCGAATAGTTGGGATAGTCCCGCCGGAAAATCTGCGACAGCATGTTGCCATATCCGCCGGCGAAGTTGCCTGGGTAGCCCTCCGCGACCCCCAGCGCCGTCAGGTCGCCCGACAAGCCGTTGTTGGTCACTTCGGCGAAGGCATTCAGCGTAGGCTTCAGCGAGTTCTTGATGCCCACCAGGTTCATCTGGTTGCTATCCAGGTTCAGGCGAGCCTGCTCCATTTCCGGGCGCGTGGCGAGAGCCTGGTGAATCAGGTCCTCGAGGGGCCGGGACTCATCCTTTTCGGGGATCGCAAACCGATCGAGCGGGATGATATGCACGCTCGTCAACCCGGCATCCGATACGCCGTTCCGGCTTAAATAGTTTTTCAGGATGGTCTCCTGCTGCAGCAGGTTGGTTTGGGCCGTCACCAGGTCTTGCTGGCTGGCATACAACTGGGACTCGGCGCGCGTGATTTCGATGGGCGCCGCCGTCCCGAACTGCACCAGCTTCTTGTTGTCGTTCAGCAGTTGCTGCGCGGTGGTTACTTCATCCTGGCGGGCGCGCACGTCGGCGTCGAAGCTGACCAGATCCCAGTACAGGTTCAGGGCCGAGGATACCGTCGCGATCACCTGTAGTTTGAATTGCAGCGCGCTAACCTTCAGGTTATTCTTCTGCACGCGGATATTGCGGCCGTTGACCGCCCGTCCGAAGCCTTGCAGCAGGCTCTGCGTGAGCACCAGGTCGAGGTCGCCCGAAGTAGAGGGGTTCAAGCTGTAAGACGCGCTGTTCAGGCCCGACCGTGTACTCAGGTAAGTGAGTTGCGCCGTCAGCCCGAATTCGAAGTTCTCCACGTATTGGGCCTCGTAAGTGCGGGTGGTGTCCACCAGGACGGCGGTGTTGGTGAGCACCAGGTTGCTCTGCGGAAAAGTGCTATGTCCGAAACTGGCGAGGGCGAAGATGGTGGGATCGAGCGATGGGATCGGTGGACCCAACTGGGTGACAATGCCGCCGCCGGAGCCGACGCCATTTCCCGCGCTCAGGCCCACGCCGCCGGAACCGTTCACGCTGACGCCTGTCAAGCTGACGCTTTGGGGTCCGGTAGCCACGCCCAAACCCACGCTGCGGAGAGCACCGCCGGCCTGCGCGCGTTTGAGGATCTGCTCGGCCAGCAGCGGGCCGTATCGCTGGATTTCCACGTCGATATTGTTTTCGATGGCTAAGGCCACCACGTCGCGTGCCGACAAATAGAGGTTGCCCGCGCGGATGAGCGAACCGAAGCGGGAGGAATTCTGCAGCCGGATAGACGGCACGTTTCCGGGCCTGTAAGGGCCAGTGATAAAGCTCCATCCCCCGGTAGGCGGCTGGATGCCGATCTCCTGCTGGGCTGCCGCGCAGGCGCATAGAATCACAAGAATCCCGAGAAGTCGAAGCGGAGTCTGAAATAGTTTCATTGAATCAACCGTTTAGATGAAGGCGACACCGGTGGGCTGGCGCGCGCCTGGTCGCGCTAATGGTGACGCGCGAACCACTAGTTTATTACGCATGCGCGGCCGTTTTGTTCGATGGAAGGCGGCCAGCGCATTTGGCCTTTTGTTTTCTTCACCGGATTTGGGCACCATCGAAAACGCGCCGTGGGGCGGGCAATCATGCCCGCAGCCGCCTTTTCAGGCGGCTAGCCGGCTGGAAAGCCGGCTGCGGCCAAGATTGGCCGCCCCACCAAAAATGAGTTTTCATCATCTTTGGTGGCGCGGAGGGACGTGCTTGAGTGGCATTGAAGGCCTGCATGTTTTCAGCCCAGCCGCGCGCGCAGCCAGGCAGGCAGTTCGGCGAGCGGTACGGTGGTTTGCTCGCCGCTGGCCATCTCCTTCACCGCCGCCCCGCCCTCGCCCAACTCGTTGGGGGCCAGGAAGACGGTGAAGCGCGCGCCGCGGCGGTCGGCATAACTGAAGAATTTTCCGGGTTTGCCGGCCGAGAAGGAGAGATCGGTCTGGATCCCGGCCGCCACCAGTCCGGCGGCCACGCGGGCGGCGTCCCGGCTGAGAACGGCATCGAACATGCCCACGCAGACTTCGATTTTCGGCTTTGCCGGCCCCAATCCTTTCAACTCGGCCAATATCTCGGCGATCACCACGTCGCCGAAGCCCATACCCACCGCCGCGCGCGGTGTGCCGGTCATGTCGCCGAACAGATTGTCGTAGCGCCCGCCGCCGAAGATGGCGCGGAAGCGGCGCCCGGCATCGAATCCCTCGAAGACCGCGCCGGTGTAATAGGAAAGGCCCCGCACCACGCCGGAGTCGAAGCGCAGGTAATCGGCGAAGCCCATGGCGGCGGCCAGGTCCAGCAGATGGCGCACATCCTCCGCCGCGGGACTGGCGGCCAGCGGCCCGGACGACAAGCTATCCACGGTTTCGCCAGTGAGCTGCGCCATCACCTCGTCGGCGGTATGGGCGGCCAGCCCTTTTTCGACGAGCATTTCTTTCATCGTCTCTACGGGCACCTTGCCTTTCTTATCCAGCACCATGAAGACATCTACGTGCTGTTCGCGCGGCACGCCCAACTCGCTAAGAAGATAGGACACCACCTGCCGGTTATTGACGTGGATGCGGACGTCTCCCGGGCCGAGTTCCAGCGCGCGCAGAGCGGTAGTGACGGAGGCCAGAATCCAAGCTTCCGCTTGCACGGACGGCTCACCGACGATATCCAGGTTCCACTGGAAGTGCTCGCGCTTGCGGCCGCGGGTCATGCGCTCGTAGCGGAAACATTGCCCGATGGTCCACCATTTCGCGGGGAACACGATGTCCTGAGGGCGGGCGCTGATCATGCGCACCAGCGACGGCGTAACTTCGGGACGCAGCGCAAGCTGGCGGTTGGACTTGTCCTCGAAGTGATAGATCTGCTGCGCGACTTCCTCACCGGCTTTGCGCGCCAGCAGTTCGAAGGATTCCACGACGGGCGGCTCGAAGCGCTGGAAACCATGCAGGGTGGAGGCTTCCGTCCAGGCGGCGAAGATGCGGTCGCGCAAGCCGAGGTCCTCGGGGTAGAAGTCGCGCATGCCGCGCGGCGGTTCGAATTGCATAAGTATTAGTGTAGCGGGTCACTCCACCCGGGCCGGAATGCGCGAGAATTGGATCATAGACCGAAAAGGGGGGGGCAACATCAAATGCGTACGAAAATTCTGTGGGTAGGATTGGCCGCGGCATTGCTGTCCGAAGCGGGGGCCGCGGGACCAGGAGACGTTTCCATGAATCGGCGCCAGCCGGTACTGGTGGAACTATTTACCTCGGAGGGCTGTTCGAGCTGTCCGCCGGCCGACGCGCTGCTTGAAAAGCTGGATCGGGGCCAGCCCATCCCGGGCGCGCAGATCATCGTGCTGAGCGAGCACGTGGACTACTGGAACCACGACGGGTGGACCGATCCGTTCTCGTCGTCGTCGTTCACTGAGCGGCAGTTGGATTATGTGCACCGCCTGGGTCTCAAAGAGCCCTACACGCCGCAAATGATCGTAGACGGGAGCGCCGAGTTAAATGGCAGCGACGGCCGAAAAATCGTGGCCGCCATCCAGGAGGCGATCGGCGAGCCAAAGTTAGGTATCCGGATCCAACCCGCGGCGGATGCGGCAGCCGTGACGCTTGAGGTGGATCCCTTGCCGGCGGGAAAGGTCCACAAGGCGGATGTGGTGGTGGCGTTTGCCGCCGACAGTGCCACATCGGACGTGTTGCGCGGCGAAAACAAGGGCCGCCAGTTGCGCTACGTATCGATCGTGCGGAACATCCAACGGGTGGGTAGCGTGACCGGGCGGGAGATGTTTAAGAAGCAGGTGCCCATCCGCGCCGCCGACAGTCCAACCGGCACGCGGTTGATCGCCTTCGTGCAGGAATCCGGCGCCGGACGGGTTTTGGGCGCGGCGATGTATTCCATTCCGAAGTGAGGCGGGAGAGAAAGCATGAACGAGCTCGAGAATCGCGTGGTCCTGATCACCGGCGCGAAAGGCGGTCTGGGGACCTCCGTGACGCAAGCTTTCCTGGCGGCTGGCGCGGTGGTGGCCGGATCTTCGAAAACCATCCAGGACTCCGATTTCTCGAGCCCGCTCTTCGCCGCCTTCCCGGCGGATCTGACCCTGGCGGAATCCGCGCGGCGGCTGGTGCAAGCGACCCTGGCGCGCTTCGGAAAGATCGACGCGTTGGTCCACGTAATGGGAGGATTCGCCGGCGGACAGCCTATCCAGGAGACCACCGACGACACATGGGACCTGATGATGAATCTGAACCTGCGGGCGGCGTTCAACATTTTGCGGGCCGTAATTCCGCCCATGCGGCAAGCCCGGCGGGGCCGGATTGTGGCGATTTCCAGCCGCCAGGCCGCCGAGCCGGCCGCGAATCTATGTGCCTACAATAGCTCGAAAGCCGCGCTGATGACGCTGATCCGCACGGCGGCGCTCGAAAACGAAGACGCCGGCATCACCGCGAACACCCTGCTGCCCGGTACCATGAACACGGCGGCGAATCGCAAATCCAGCCCCGACGCGGACGCCTCCAAGTGGGTGCGGACGGAGCATGTCGCACGTATCGCGGCGTTCCTGGTCTCGGACGCGGGCGCGGAGATCACCGGCGCCGCCATCCCGGTTTACGGGCAGAGCGTCTAACCACCGATGATTCGTATCGATCGCGCGGTTTGCCAAAATCTGGAGATCGCTCTGCGCCGCGAGTGGCTGGAGACCAACGCGCTGGGCGGCTTCGCGTCCTCCACGATTGCCGGCGTGAACACCCGCCGTTATCATGGCTTGCTGGTGGCCGCCACCAGGCCTCCAGTGGGCCGCATGGTCCTGCTCTCGAAGTTGGAAGAGACTCTGGTGGCCGATGGACGCCGGTACGAGCTATCGGCCAACCGCTATCCGGGCGTGGTGCATCCGACGGGGTATTTGTATCTGCAGGAATTCCGTCAGGACCCCTTTCCCGTCTTTATTTATCGCATCGCAAGCTTTGAGCTTGAAAAGTCGGTCTTCATGGTGCGCGGCGAGAACACCTGCGTCATTCAATATCGAATGCGCTCCGCGGCCGGTGCGGGGCCCGCGGAATGCACACTGGAGTTGCGGCCGCTGATCGCCTTCCGCGATTACCATGCCACGACCTGCGAGAATAGCGCGCTCGATCCGCGCTTCGAGACCGGCCGGAACTTCGTGAAGGTGACACCGTATGCGGGGCTGCCGTCGCTTTATCTGAATCACTCCGGCGCGGAAGTTCAAGCAGCGGGAATCTGGTTCCGCAATTTCGAATATGACCGCGAACGCGAGCGCGGACTGGACTTCCGCGAAGACCTGTTTAACCCGCTCGTCCTGGTTTTCGATCTACATGGCGATGCGGGCGTCTCGGTGGCGGCTTCGACTGAGGAGCGCCCGGCCGAAGTGCCCGCCCCCGCGCCCCATGCCGGTCCTCTATTGGCGCGTGCCGCCGATCAATTTCTGGTCGCGCGCGGCACCGAGACCACGGTGATCGCCGGTTATCCATGGTTCGGCGATTGGGGTCGCGATACCATGATCGCCCTTCCCGGGTTGACCCTGGCCACCGGCCGGCACGAGGACGCGAAGAGTATTCTGCTGGCGTTTGCCGGATACGTGGACTGCGGCATGCTGCCCAACCGCTTCCCGGACGCTGGGGAAAAGCCGGAATATAACACCGTGGACGCCACGCTCTGGTTCTTCGAAGCGGTGCGGGCGCTGCTTGCGCGGACCGGAGATTGCGATTTCGTGCGCGGCAATCTCTACGCGGTTCTGGCCGATATCGTGGCGTGGCACGAGCGCGGGACGCGGTACGGTATCCACGTGGATCGCGACGGGCTGCTATATGCCGGCGCGCCGGGCGTACAGTTGACCTGGATGGATGCCAAAGCTGGCGATTGGGTGGTGACGCCGCGGCAGGGGAAGGCCGTGGAAATCCAGGCGCTCTGGTATAACGCTCTGCGCGTGATGGAAGGGCTGGCCCGCCAGTTCGGCCGCTCCGCAGAAAGCCTGCATTACCACGCGCTGGCGAATCTCGCGCGCGACAGTTTCGCGCCGTTGTTCTGGAATGCGGCGGCCGGCTGCCTCTATGACGTGGTGGATGGCGCCGTCCGGGATGCCTCCATCCGGCCCAATCAGATTTTCGCCGTCAGCCTTTACCACCAGATGCTGCCGCCCGAAAAAACTAAAGCCGTGGTGGACGCGGTCGAGCGCGATCTCTTGACGCCCTACGGACTGCGCACCCTGGCGCCCGGCGATGCCCGCTATCGCGGCCGGTACGAGGGCAATCCGCTGAGCCGCGACAGCGCCTATCATCAGGGCACCGCTTGGCCCTGGTTGATGGGCCCGTTTATCTCCGCGTATTTGTACGTGAACGGCTATTCGCGCGAGGCTCGGGCGCAGGCCGGGGAATGGCTGGCGCCGCTCCTGAGGTACGCGGCGGAGGAAGGACTGGGCCAGCTTCCCGAAGTATTCGACGGCGACGCGCCGCAGCGCCCCGGAGGCTGCATCGCGCAGGCCTGGAGCGTCGCCGAGGTGCTGCGTGTGCAAGCGGAACTGGTCTAGCGAAGTGCGGGGAGCCCGAATTCATGCGAGACTATAGAACTTGCCGCTCCCCCTGCCACTTCTCGTCCGCCGCGCCATGTATAACCTGCGTGGCGGATTCCTGGTGCGCCCGCTGTCCATCGCCCTGGCTCTGGGTTGCCTGGGCGCCCTGCTCTCCGAACTGGAAGAGTCCTTTCCCGAGCTAAGCACTTGGACCCCCGCCGTGCTGTTCCCCTCGCACGCCGACCCGCAGGTAGCGCAGATCGTCCTCGGAGGCATTGCCGCCTCCATCATGACCGTGGTCTCAATCGTCTTTGCCATCTTGTTGATGACCCTGACGCTGGCCTCCATGCAGTTCTCGCCGCGCATCATCGTCAGCTTCGTGCAGGACCGCGTTACCCAGTGGACCCTCGGCATCTTCCTCGGAACCTTCCTCTATTGCATGGCCGCCCTGCCCACGGCGCGCTCCCTGCCGCACCCCTTCGCTCCCGTCTTCGCCGTGATGGGCGCGATGCTGCTCGCGGTCGCCTGCGTGGGCTGGCTGCTGTTCTTCATTCACCACATCTCGCGCGCGATCAGCGTGAACCATATTGTCGATCGCATCGCCTTGGACACCATCGCCATGATCGAAGAGATGATGCCCTGGCCGCACAGGCTCGGCAGGCTGGACGGAGCCCCCGCTGCATCCGCCTGGGAAGCCACCATTCCGAGCGAGGAGTCCGGATACATCCGCTTTATCGATCGCAAGCGGCTGGTGGAACTGGCCAAGAGCCATCGCGTCAAGATCGGCGTGTTGCGCCGTGTCGGCCATTTCGTCCCCGCGGGAGTGCCGCTGCTGGCCGTCTCCAAAGATGGCCGCCTGACGCCTGCGGGAATCGAGAACCTGCGCGCCGCATTCGATCTTGGCCCCACCCGCACCTTGCAGCAGGATGTCGAATTCGGCGTGCTGCAGATCGTGGATATCGCGCTCAAAGCCATCTCCCCGGCCGTCAACGACCCCAGCACCGCCATCAACTGTGTGGACCAGTTGAGCGCCATCCTGATCCGCTTTGCCTCGCGCGAAATGCCCGAATCGGTGCTCTACGATCCGCCAGGCACCGTCCGGGTGGTCGTTCCATGGATCGGATTCGACCGGTTGCTGGAAGCGGCCTTCGAGCAGATCCGGATGTACTCCAAGTCGGATGTGGCCGTCAGCCTGCGGCTGGTCCGCGCGTTGGGCGATATTGCCGCCACCACCGCCGATCCCGAATACCGCCGCATACTCGCCGCGCGCGCTCGCGGCGTAGTCGCCGGATGCCAGGAGAAGCTGCACGACGATGAAATGCAAGGCTTGCGCATCCGCCTGGACGCGTTCCCGCCCGCCTAATCTACAAACGACACCTTAATCGGGATCAATTGATTGGTCTGTCCCACCGTCACCACAATGGTGACCGGCGTCTTAGGAGGCGCACTCTCCCCATTCGATCGAATCTCGAGAATGACCTTTCCACCCTGCTTAACGACCTTGTTATCCAGTTTAGCCGTCAGGCCCGCGACTTTGGGATCGGAAAGAGTCAGTACCCGGTCCCAGGGTGTTGCATTCACAATCGTAACCTGGTCCACCGAAGGACCCGAAGACTTTAGTTGCGCGCTCAACTTATCCACCCTGAGAGCGCGCGCGCCTTGAAGATTGGCCGGCGCCGGTCCCGAACCCCCGTTAGAACCTGGCAGGGACATTCCAGGCGGAACTCCGGTGGGCGAGGGCATTCCCGGCGGAACTCCTCCAGCCACCGGGATTCCGGGCGGGAGCGCCGCGGGAGGCGTGTCGCGAGGCGTGGAAGGTGCGAATGGGTTGGTGCGCGCATCTCTGGGGTCGACGTAATAGCACCATTGGCCGTTTTCCAACTTCCAGCGGCTCGGTACCTTCATAGCCACCGGGTGACCCACAAATCCCTCGAGCGGCACTAAGCGGCTGATCGTTACAATCACTTGAGCCCTGGTGAAGTCTGCGGAATACTGGACGCTCTGGATCTCAAATCCCCGGGGCGTGGATTTGCCCGCGCCTACGAAGGCATCCTTGGTATCCTCCGCCACCAGTTCCAATGCCTGGTTAAACTTCCCTTCCACCTGCAATTGATAGAACCGCGTCACGCGGGCCCACAACGCCGCATTCACCTCCGGGGGAGCCTGTGGAGAGTTGGCGCCGGCAGGTTTGTCTGGCTGGGCGGGCGCGGTTTGCGCGAAGAGGGCGGCCGCTACAAGGATAAATGTTATGACTTTCAGCATCTCTTACATTGTACCCGGATGATTCGCGCGACAATTCTATGCCGCGCCATGTCCCCCTGTCGAAATGTTGCCGCGCGCCGTCTTACGAGCGATCTCGCCGCCGCGGTTTTTTGGGCGGTTTTTCCAGCATGCTGCACTCCTCCTCCTATGGCCGCCCATTTGCAGTCATGTGGAATGAAGCGTGACGGCCCACAAGGCTGCATGCCAGGAGAAAGTCATGATTCAGGCGATGTATAACCAGCGTCTCGATGCGCCGGAGATGCCACCCAGCCAGAAATGGGTGCAAGGGTCCGATTTCGCGGATTTGTTCGGGGATGTGTCGAAAGCTGTGTCCAAAGCGATGCCCGTCGCCCCCGCATCCGCCGACACGACAGTTCCCATCCAGACCAGTCTCGGCGATCCGGACATTGTGGGTTGGCTCGACGGGGGAAATCCAGCGTACGCCACGGCCGCCGCTAACGCCGACTACGAAGCCGCCCCCGGGGCCGGCAATAACTACGCTGCCGGTACGGTGTACGGCCCGGATGCCGTTTATCAACAGGCGCTGGACAATATAATCGGCAATTCGTTCGCCAGCCTAACGGGACAGAATCCGGCGCAGTGTACTTCCCAGTTGCCCGGCATTGCCACGCCGCAGGCGCAGCAGACCTTCGATCAGCGGCTGGCGGAGGAGAACGCCGGACGCCTGGCATCCGGACAGCCCATCGATACCACCGCATATTGGGCGGATCCGGGGCCCATGACTGTCAATGGAATCACTTACACCTCCCAAGAGCTTGGATATGCCGGGCCGGGACAGTCCTCCGGGCCGCAGCCGATCTTTATTTCACAGGCTAACCAGATACCCGGTACCAATACTTTTTCGGTGCCTTGCTATAACGGGACGGTCAGCGGCATACAGCCGGGGCGCTACTACACTTTGCAGCAGCTCGAAAAAGCGGGATTGCCGGCCGGGCAAGCGGACGGCCAGGCCCACCCCGGATCGTGGACCCTGACGCAAAGCGTGTAGGGAGCCGGAATTGAGGAATGCCGGGTAGCGAATTCCTATCTCGGGTTCCGGACTTCTCTGCCTTCCGGCTTCGCGCCTTTGGCACTGATTACCCGAATCAGAGAGTGCTTCTCTTCCGTCGCGGGTGTCCGGCGCCGCGCTACCAGTTCGCGGTTCAGGGTCGTCACGAATTCCTCGATCTGGACCTGCATTTCCGCCATCTTCTCCCGCATATTCAGAATGATTTCCACTCCGGCCAGGTTGACGCCCAGCTCGCGGGTAAGGTGCAGGATCACTTCCAGCCGTTCCAGATCGCCGTCCGTGTACAGGCGCGTGTTGCCATCGCTGCGCGAGGGCTTCAGCAGCCCTTCTCTTTCGTACAGGCGCAAAGTCTGCGGGTGGATGGCGTACTGCTCGGCCACCGACGAGATCATGTACGAGCCTTTGGATTTTCCCTTGCCCATATGGTCCAGTCTATACGTTCGCCCACAGATCCGCGCGCGGATCTTCGGGATGCAACGTGGCGAGCTCGCGTAGAATCTCTTTGGTGCGTTCGTCCTGAACCTTGGGCGCCTGGATAGCGGCCTCTACGATCTGGTCGCCGCGCTGGTTGGTCCGCGCGTTGAAGACGCCCTTCTCCCGCAGCCGGAATTTCTGTCCGTTGCTGGTGCCCTGCGGAATCTTCAGCAGCGTGCGGCCATCGATGGTGGGTACCTCGATTTTGGCGCCCAGCCCGGCTTCCCACACCGCTACCGGCACACGGATGTGGATATCGTCGCCCTCGCGATGAAAATACGGATGATCTTCCACCCGCGTGGTGATGTAAAGATCGCCCGAAGGTGCGCCCATGGAGCCCGCATTGCCTTTACCCGGCACCCGCAGCCGCGAGCCGTTACGCGCGCCGGGCGGGATGCGCACGTCCACCGTCTCGGTGTGCGCGATGCGTCCCTCGCCCTGGCAAGTGGGACAGGCGTTCTTCAGCTTGCCGCTACCCCCGCACTTCGGACAGCTCAGGTTAAAGCGCATGGCGCCGGCCATTTGCGAAACCGAACCCGTCCCGTTGCATTCCGGACAAGTCACTGTCTGCCCGCCCGCCGAGCCGCTGCCGTGGCACGTGGGGCAGGTATCGTAGCGCGTAATGTTGAGGCGCGCCTGGGTGCCCTTGATGGCTTGCCAGAAGTCGATATTCAGCGAGTATTCGAGATCCTCGCCCTTTTCCGGGGCCTGCTGCGGACCTTCGCCGCGATTGAAGAGGTTGGAAAAAATATCCCGGAATCCGCCTGCGTTTCCCGTCGAAGCGCGCCGCGCGCCGCCGCCCTGCGCGCCCCGCTGGAAATAATCCGAAAAATCGAAACTGTCGAAATTCATGTCGGGCTGCGGTCCCGCTCCCGCGCCCGTGCCGCCCGGAGGAATGTTATCGGAGTAAAAACCGTACTGATCGTACACCTGGCGCTTCTTGGCGTCGCTCAGGATGTCGTAAGCTTCCTGCACCTGTTTGAAACGTTCCTCGGCGGCCTTATCGCCCGGGTTCACATCCGGATGATACTTGCGCGCCAGCCGGCGATAAGACTTCTTGATCTCATCCTGGCTGGCGCCTTTGGCCACTTTCAGGGTTTCGTAATAATCGTGCTTGGAAGGCATAAAAAAGGTTATGGGTTATGGGTTATGGGTCAAACTAGGTTCCAGGTCATGGGTTCCGGCGTACGCCGTGCAAACATCCCAACCGTCTGCCAGCTTCCAGCACCCATAACCTGGAGCCCACCACCGACCACCCATCACCTTCTTACTTCTTGTCGTCGACGTCGACAAACTCGGCGTCCACTACATCGTCTTTCTTCTTATCGCCGCCACCCGAACCGCCATCCGTCCCGGGGCCCTGTCCGCCGCCCGGCGGCGTGCCGCCCGGACCCGACGCGGATTTGTACATGGCCTCGGCCAGCTTGTGGCTAGCCGCGGTCAGCTTGTCGATGGCCGCGTTGATCACGCCGGCATCGGTACCCTGCATAGCCTTGCGCGTTTCTTCGATGGCTTCTTCGATGTTCTTGGCTTCCTCGTCGCTGATCTTGGAGCGATGCTCCTTCAACGTCTTTTCCACGTTGTAGACCATGGCGTCGCCCCGGTTCCGGGCCTCGATCGTATCGCGCTGCGTGCGATCTTCCGCCGCATGCGATTCGGCATCCTTGGCCATCTTGTCCACTTCGTCCTTCGACAACCCGGAAGAAGAGGTGATGGTGATCTTCTGCTCGTTGTTGGTGGCCTTGTCTTTGGCCGTGGCGTTCAGAATGCCGTTGGCGTCGATATCGAAAGTCACTTCGATCTGCGGAATTCCGCGCGGCGCGGGCGGGATGTTGCCCAACTGGAAAACGCCCAGCAGCCGATTATGCTGCGCCATGGCGCGCTCGCCCTGGTACACTTTGATCTCGACCGACGGCTGGTTGTCGGCCGCCGTCGAGAATGTTTCGCTCTTGCGCGTCGGAATGGTCGTGTTGCGCTCGATCAGCTTGGTGAATACGCCGCCCAGCGTTTCGATGCCCAGCGAAAGCGGCGTCACGTCGAGCAGCAGCACGTCCTTCACTTCGCCGCCCAGCACGCCGCCTTGCACCGCCGCGCCCACCGCCACCACTTCGTCCGGATTCACGCCCTTGTGCGGCTCTCTTCCGAACAGGTCGCGCACGATCTGTTGAATGCGCGGCATGCGCGTCTGGCCGCCCACCAGGACCACTTCGTCGATCTGCTGCGGCGTCACGTTGGCATCCGCCAGCGCCTGCTTGCAGGGACCCACGGAGCGCTGGACGATGTCTTCCACCATCTGCTCGAAACGCGCGCGCGTCAGCTTCATGGTCAGGTGCTTGGGGCCGGAAGCGTCGGCCGTGATGAACGGCAGATTGATCTCGGTTTCCAGCAGCGTGGAAAGCTCCATCTTGGCCTTCTCCGCCGCTTCCTTCAGCCGCTGCAGCGCCATCTGGTCTTTCGAAAGGTCAATGCCCGATTCGCGCTTGAACTCCGAGACGATCCAGTCCATCACGCGCTGGTCGATGTTGTCGCCGCCCAGGTGCGTATCGCCATTGGTGGATTTCACTTCCACCACGCCTTCGCCCACTTCCAGGATGGAAATATCGAAGGTGCCGCCGCCGAAATCGTAAACCGCGATGGTCTCGTTCTTCTTCTTGTCCAGGCCGTAGGCCAGCGCCGCCGCCGTCGGCTCATTGATGATGCGCATCACTTCCAGGCCCGCGATCTTGCCCGCGTCCTTGGTGGCCTGGCGCTGCGCGTCGTTGAAATATGCCGGAACCGTGATCACCGCCTGGGTGACCTTGCTCGCCCAGATACGCTTCGGCGGCTTCCTTCAGCTTGCCCAGGATCATCGCCGAAATCTCCGGCGGCGAATACTTCTTGCCGTTGATGTCCACGCGGCGTCGCCGTTCGAATCGCCGCGCACCACCTTATAAGGCACCATCTTCATTTCTTCGGTGACTTCGTCGTAGCGCCGTCCCATGAAGCGCTTGATGGAGAAAACCGTGTTCTCGGGATTGGTGATGGCCTGCCGCTTGGCCACCTGCCCGACCAGCCGCTCCCCGCTCTTGGTGAACGCCACGACCGACGGGGTCGTGCGATTCCCTTCCTGGTTGGCGATGACCGTCGGTTGCCCGCCTTCCATCACGGCAACCACGGAATTCGTGGTTCCCAAGTCGATACCGATAATCTTTCCCATCTTTCTGAGATCCTCCTAACACTCATTAGTACAGTCCCATTATCAAACTTTAGTGTGTTATTGTCAAGTCTTTTCCGGTAGGTTTTGGCAATCCGATACAAGTACTTTATTTCCAATCGGTAAGGGCAGATTTCGTGCGCTCCACCAGCACCCCCACCAACGCCGGATGACCGTCCAGCGGCGGAGTCACCCGGATCTCCATATTGCTATGTCCTTGAACCAGTTGATCCACCATGGCCGGCAAATCGCGTTGCAGATGAATGCCGAGCGTCAGGAAGTATGGGACCACCAGAATGCGGGTCGCGCCGGAATCGGCCAACCGCGCGACCGCTTCAGCCAAGCCAGGTTGGGCTTCCAGGAAAGCTGTCTCCACGCGCTCGAAACCTCCCGCCACGGCCGCCGCTGCCGCCACCGCTTTGACGGCTGCGTTGGCAGATGGAACGCTGGAGCCATGCGCAAAGATGACAATTCCAGTACTCACAGCTAATATGAGCATAGCAAGATATGGTAAAAAGACTTGTGGTGGCGCTGGTCGGCATGGCGATGGGTGCGCTTGTCGGCCTCGGGGTAGCCCTGGCGGGTGTGGGCAACCTGGCGATTATCCTGGGAGCGGCCCTGGGAGGATTGATATTCTCCATCGCCGCCCCGCGTGTCGGGCGGGCCGCCTGAGCACTTAAGGTGAAAACGGAGGAACTATGGCGTTTTGTCCGAGTTGTGGTGCGGCAGTCGAAGGACGTTATTGCGCAAAGTGCGGCACCGCCGTCGATCCCGAGGCTGCCAAGGCCTCACCGGCGGTAAACCTGCCGCCGATATCGGCTGCCGGATTGCCAGAAAATACCGCGGCGGCACTCTGCTACCTTTTAGGACTGGTAACCGGAATCATCTTCCTGGTTCTGGAACCTTACAACAAGAACAAGCTGATTCGCTTCCACGCGTTCCAGTCGATCTTTCTGCATGTGGCCGTGATCATCGTCTGGATCGCCTTCCGCAGCATACTCCCCTGGAGCATGTGGTTTCTGATCAGCATCGTCGATCTGGCCTTCTTTGTTTTGTGGATCTACCTGCTGATCCAGACCTATCAGGGTAAGAAGGTCGTGCTGCCCGTCATCGGCGATCTGGCGGCCAAGCAAGCTTAAGGCGCGCCGGAATCCGCAACACACTTCTCATACGAGGAGAAGTGTGTCCGCTCTCCGCTTTTCGATGGGTCCGTTATTCGAAGGAACCTGACCTTGCCCTTTCTCGTTATTGCGATTGGGAAGGCCAAAGCTATTGCAACTCATCATCGACAACGCCGGTAAGCGCTACCCGGGAAAGCATGCCAAAGCGTGGGCCCTGCGCAACTTCAGTCTCGAACTGCGGCCCGGCGTTCTGGGCTTGCTCGGCCCCAACGGCGCGGGCAAGACCACCCTGATGAATATCATCGCCACCATCACGCACGCCACCGAAGGCTCAGTCACATGGAACGGCGCCGATCTCGAGCGCGATCCCGACGCCGTGCGCGCCGTGCTCGGCTATCTGCCCCAAGACTTCGGCGTTTATCCGAATCTGAACGCAATCGAGTTTCTGGAGTACTTCGCCGCCGTGAAGGGACTCGATGCCGCCGCCGCCCGCCGCCGCATCGACGAGTTGCTGCAACTGGTCAACCTGGCCGACGCCTGCAAGCGGCCCCTGGGCGGCTATTCGGGTGGCATGCGGCAGCGCGTCGGCATCGCCCAGGCGCTGTTGAACGATCCCCAGTTGCTGATTGTAGATGAGCCCACCGCCGGGCTCGATCCCGAGGAGCGCGTCCGCTTCCGCAATCTGCTCTCCGATCTATCCGGCGACCGCATCGTGATCCTCTCCACGCACATCGTTTCCGACGTGGAAGCTACGGCCACCGACATCGCCCTGATTTCCTCCGGCACGCTGGTGGCCCACGCGCCGCCGGAAGATTTGCTCCGCGCCGCGGAGGGCTGCGTTTGGGAGTGGGTCATTCCCAGCGCGGATCTGGGCGACGCCCGGCAGCGCTATCTGATCAGCGGCACCGTGCGCCGGTCGGATGGCGTACACGTGCGGCTGTTGGCGGAATCCGGGCCTCGCGGCGCCGTGCCGGTGGCCGCCACGCTGGAGGACGCCTACCTGCATTGCCTGTCGGCGCATCGCGCGCACCTAGCGGAGGCCGTTGCCGGATGATGCGCGCCCACGTTCTTTATCATCTGGCCCGCGCCGATTTCCTGGAGCGCGTCCGGCGGTACAGTTTCCTGCTCACGCTGGCATTCGCCGCCGGGCTCGCCTTCCTCACTTACTCGGGGGTCATCTCCCTGCAGTTGGATCAATACCGCGGCATCTATAACTCCGCCTGGGTCGGCAGCATGCTGACGCTGGTCAGTACGGCATTCATCACCCTGGCCGGCTTCTATATGGTGAAGAACAGCATCCAGCGCGACCGGGAAACGCGCGTAGGGCTGGTGCTCGCCACCACACCTATCGGCAAGAGCCTCTACACGATGGGCAAGGCGCTCAGTAACTTCGCGGTATTGTCGGCGATGGTCGCCGTCTTGGCCGTGGCGGCCGTCGTTTTACAACTGCTGCGTGCCGAGGGCCGACTCGAACCCGGCAAACTGCTGGCGCCATTCGTCTGGGTGGCCTTGCCGGCGATGGCTATGACCGCGGCGCTCGCCGTGTTGTTTGAGACCTTGCCGGTCCTGCGCGGCGGCGCCGGCAACGTGATCTATTTCTTTGCCTGGGCGGCTTACATTGGAGCGAGCGGCGCCGCCGGTATCAACGACTATCTGGGATTCGGCATTTTCATGCGCGCCATGGTGGGCGCGCTGAAGCGCTTCGATCCCACTTACAACGGCAGTTTCACGTTGCAGGCCGGACCATTTGCCCACGCCTCCAAAACATTTCTCTGGACCGGCGTTGCCTGGACTCCGCAGGTGGTCCTGGCACGACTGCAGTGGGTCGCCATCGCCATCGGCATCGCCTGGTTCTCCGCGCTCTTCTTCCATCGCTTCGATCCCGCGCGCGAGGCCTGGCGGCGTGCGCGCCGCAAGAAAGAAACGCCAGCCACCGCCATAGATCCGGACGATGTGCCAGTCGCAGCGATCCCCCGGATCGCCGAGATCCGCTTAACTCCGCTGTCGCGAACCACGCCCCGCAGTCGGTTGCCGCGCCTGGTCGTCTGCGAGTTGCGCCTGATGGTGAACGGGCTCCGCTGGTGGTGGTATCTGATTGCGGCGGGCCTGTTGGCCACCAGCGTGGCGGTGCCGGATGCGCAAGCGCGCCAGGCGTTCGCCGCATTCGCCTGGCTTTGGCCCGTGCTGATCTGGTCGCAGATGGGCGCGCGCGAAGCTCGCTACGATACCGGGAAGCTGGTCTTCTCCTGCCCTCGCACGCTTGGCCGGCAACTGCCCGCCGTCTGGCTAGCCGGCGTCGCTGTGGCGATCTCGACCGGTGCCGGATGGGGAATTCATACGCTCGCCGCCGGCGATTGGCCCGGCTTCACCGCCTGGCTGGCCGGCGCGCTCTTTGTGCCGGCGTTCGCCCTCGCCCTGGGCGTCTGGAGCGGATCGAGCCGCCTTTTTGAAGCCCTCTACACGCTGTGGTGGTATGTAGGCCCCATGAACCACGTACCTGGCCTCGACTTCACCGGCGTGGCGCGCTCGTCCTTCGGTATGCCGCTTTATTTGCTGGCCGCGGCTGCCCTGCTGACGATGGCCTACTTTGGCCGGCGCCGCGAGCTGGGTTATGCGTGAGCCCGAATCACCGGGCGGCCGCGACTGACTCCGGCTTCCGGCTCCCGATTTCGGGCTCCTGGCCCCTGACTCCAAGCCACAACCAGCCCAGCGATACGGCTTGAAATGCCGCCAGGCCGATCACCACGCGCGGATCGCGTACACCCCCGAACCACGCGCGGGTCACCAACACCACCAGCGCCGTCGCCGTCAGCCGCGCTCCCTCCGCAATCAGGAACGCGCGCCGGTTCTCCAGCACGCCGCCCAAACAGACCAGCGATCCCAGGATGAACAGAAAATACGCGATATTCAGCATGGGCGCTTGCTTGGGAAGCAGCGCCAGAAACTGGCTGTTGGCCGCGATCAGCGCCACGAACTGCACCAGGCCGTAAACGCTTAGCGCCACGTTGCGCGGCGGATCGAACTTCACGAAGTCCACTCTCGGATCGTAAGGCCGCTTTGGAAAACGCGCCGCCACGTCCGCGGGGCGCCATCCCGGCGGGGCGAACCACACCCGCACTTTGTCGGACCACGCGGCCGCATGCCACGCGTCCTTAGCCATGGCCACGTAATAATGCAGGTTTGCCCATACCGGATTCCAACTGTTCAACTGTCCGCGGATCCCGTAAATGCACGGCTCCTCGTCCAATTCCTCCTGGAAACTGCCGAAGAGATGATCCCAGATCAGGAACACGCCCACATAGTTCTTATCCAGATAGATGTCGTTTTGCGCATGATGCACGCGATGATTCGAGGGCGTCTGGATCCACCGGTCTAGAAATCCCAGCCGCCCGATGAGTTGCGTGTGCGGCCAGAACTGGTAGAAAAGCTGCACTACCCCGACCATCAGCATCACTCCCACCGGGATGCCGCACAGCGCCATCGGCAAATAAAAGATCCACCCGAGAAACGCGCCCGTACCCGGCTGCCGCAGCGCGGTAGTCAGATTGAACTCCTCGCTCTGGTGATGCACCACGTGGGACGCCCAGAACAGCCCCACCGTATGGCCCCATCGGTGGTTCCAGTAGTAGCACAGATCGTAAAAAACGAACGCGAACACCCAGGTGCCCCAGTGCTTCGCCGGCAGATGAAACGGGGCCCAATGCAGCAGTACCCATTCGTAGAAGAAGATGCCCAGAAATCCGAAGAATACGCGCACACCGGTCGAAACCACGCCGCAGCTCAGACTGTTGATGGCGTCCGCCAGGTGATAGTAGCGCGTCCGCTTCACCCGGTCCATGGTAAATTCCAGCGCGATCAGCGCCAGAAAGACGGGCACCGCCAGCGCCACGGCCTTCGAGTACGTAGTGTCCATAAATTACAGGGGTTGCCTTGAAGAAATCTTACCTCATCCGGCACGCATCAAACCAGCAAGCCGGCCTGCTCGTAGATCGGCCGCATGATCGCGCCGATCTTGGGCAGCTCGAGCCTGAACCATAACGAGCCGGCGATGCAGAACAAGCCCGTCACGACGACCGTGTGCGGAGCCCCAAAGCGGTGAGCCAGTGCACCGGCCAGCAGGCTGCCGAAGGGCGCCGCGCCGAAGAAGGCCATGGTGTAGTAGCTCATCGCGCGGGCGCGCTTGCCTTCCGGAACCAGCGACTGGATGATGGTATTGCTGGCGGCCGCGCCCTGCATCAGGCCGAAGCCGGCGAAGACCATCAGCACCAGCGACAACCACAAGGTATGCGACAGGCCGAAGAGAATCAGCGCGCCTCCCAGCACGGCGGCGGCGACCTGAAGCATGCGCGCCAGTCCTACCACCGACTTGCGGACCGCTAGCGAGAGCGCCGACACCAGCGCCCCGATTCCCGAAGCGCCCGTAAGCCAGCCCAGGGTGGCCGCGCCGCCGTGCAGCACCTGTGCGGCGAAGATCGGCAGTAGCACGCCGTACGGGTAGCCCATCAGGCTGATCAGGGAAAACAGCAGCAGGATGGTGCGGATCGGCCGGAAGGTACGGACATAATCCCAGCCCTCGCGCATCTGCACCAGCATGCCGGCCGTGTGGCGGCGCCTTTCCACGGGCCGGATGCGCATCAGGAGCAAGGATGCGATCACCGCGAAATAGCTCAGGCCGTCCATCAGGAAACACCAGCCTTCGCCGAAAGCCCCGATCACCAGGCCGGCGATGGCCGGGCCCACCAGCCGCGCGCCATTGGCCATTGAGGAGTTGATGGCGATGGCGTTACTGAGGTCGTTCCGATCGTCGACCATCTGCACCAGGAACGATTGGCGCGCCGGCATGTCGAAGGCGTTGATCAAGCCCTGGAAAGCCGTGAGCGCGATGATTTCGCGCAGCGTGATCACTTGCGCCAGCGTCAGCCCGGCCAAAGCCAGCGATTGCACGGCAGCCGCCGCCTGCGTCCACACCAGCAGCTTGCGGCGATTCAGACGTTCCACCCACACGCCCGCAAAAGGTCCCAGGATAAACGAGACAATCTGCCCCGCGAAACTTACTATGCCCAGCAGCAGCGCCGAATGCGTCAGGTGATAGACCAGCCAGGTAGTGGCCAGCCGCGTCATCCAGTTGCCGATCAGGGAGGTGCCCTGGCCTAGGAAGTAGAGCTTGAAGTTGCGATGCCGCAGGGCGCGCCAGGCATGCGCCGGCCGGTTCAAGATTCCCCCAGGCGCTTCAGCACCTCGATCAGGGCAGGCAGATTCTTCCGCTCGGCCGCGTCGAGCTTGGCGATGGCCTGCGCCAGCCACGTGCGCTTCGCCATGCCCGCGTCCTTGCGCACGGCAGCGCCTTTGGGGGTCAAGGCGATGTCCATCTGGCGGCCATCGGTAGGATGCGGCTTCCGTTCCACCAACTCCATGTTTTCCAGAGCCGCGAGGGCCGCTCCCATGGACTGCGGCTTGATGCCCTCCGCGCGCGCCAGTTCCGCCGTGGTGGTGGGCCCTTCGGCCTCCAGCCGCCGCATCACGGCCTTCTGGGTCCAGGACAGTTCAGGCGATTCCGATGGCGCCGCGGAACGCAGCCGGCGCATCAGCAGCCCTAGCGCCAGCGCCAGATCGTCCGCGGCATTTTCCCGATTCCTTGTGGGCATCCCGATTTCACCATAACATTTAAACAGGAAAACTTGCAAGGTAAACTGGCAAGTTAACCTTTTATGTGCGGCTATGCTTTGCGTCTGCCCATATTCTTTGCGGGCGTCCGCCGCCGGCCTGGGAATAAACCCAAGCGCATGCGTCTTCTATAATTGGAAATATATGCTCGTCAAAAAAGGCGCTGGAATCCCTTACTCGGAGGTCACCCCCAAGGCTGCCTATCTGAACCGGCGCAAATTCCTCGCCACCGTACCCCTGGCGGGCGCGGCGCTCTTCGGCACGCGTGCCTGGGCTGCCGCCAAACTGGCCGCCGTGAAGGGGCCGTTCAGCAGCGACGAAAAACCCACGCCGTTCGAGGACGTCTCCACTTATAACAATTTCTATGAATTCGGCACCGGCAAGGACGAGCCCGCCAAAAATGCCGGACGCTTGAAAACCTCGCCCTGGAGCATTCATGTGGAGGGCGCGGTGGCCAAACCCAAAGTCTTCGATCTGGATGCGGTCATGAAACTGGCGCCCCTCGAAGAACGCGTTTACCGGCATCGCTGCGTGGAGGCGTGGTCCATCGTGGTGCCCTGGATCGGATTCCCCCTCAACGCCCTGATCAAGGCCGTGGAGCCCACCGCGAAGGCCAAATTCATCGCATTCCAGAGCTTCTACGATTTCAAATACATGCTCTCCGACCGGCAGGCCGGCATATCGTTCCCGTATGTGGAAGGCTTGCGCATGGATGAAGCCATGCATCCGCTCGCGCTGCTGTGCTTCGGCATGTACGGCCAGGTGCTGCCCAACCAGGACGGCGCGCCGGTGCGCCTGGTAGTGCCCTGGAAGTACGGTTTCAAGAGCATCAAGTCCATCGTCAAGATCAAGTTCGTGGACAAGGAGCCGCCCACCACCTGGAACCTCTCCAATCAGCGCGAGTACGGCTTCTATTCGAACGTGAATCCCACCGTCGATCATCCCCGCTGGAGCCAGGCCAGCGAACGCCGCCTGGGCGAGTTCGGCAAGCGAAAGACGCTCATGTTCAACGGCTACGGCGACCAGGTGGGCAGCCTCTACGCGGGCATGGACCTGCGCAAGAATTACTGAGACCGGGCATGTCATTCAAGCGCCTGCTCACCCGTCGCTGGTTGAAAATCCCGGTATTCGTTCTGTGCCTGGTTCCCGTGCTGCTGCTGGGCTGGAAGGCGCTCCACCACGGCCTCGGCGCGAATCCCATCGAGTTCATTACGCACGCCACCGGCGATTGGACCCTGCGCTTTCTGGCGATCGCATTGGCGGTCTCGCCCCTGCGCCGCATCCTGGGCCTGCCGGAGTTAATCCGCTTCCGCCGCATGCTGGGGCTGTTTGCATTCTTCTACGGGTGCCTGCACTTCACGACTTATCTCTGGCTGGACAAATCCTTCGATTTTAACGAAATTGCGAAAGATGTCTGGAAGCGTCCGTTTATTACCATGGGCTTTCTGGGATTTATGGCCATGGCGCCGCTGGCGCTGACATCCACCGCCGGCTGGATCCGCCGCCTGGGCGGACGCCGCTGGCAGATGCTGCACCGCCTGGTGTACGTGAGCGCCTGCGCGGGCGTGGTGCATTATTACTGGCTGGTGAAATCGGATGTGCGGAAGCCGCTGCTCTACGGGGCTATCGTTTTGGCGCTGCTGGGCGAACGGGTGTTCACTTCGCTGCGCAAGCCCGCGGCCCGCGGGGTACCGGGCGCCCGCGTGGCGGTGTTGAAGTAGGTCATGTTGACAAACCTGAATCGCCGGATTTTTTAGGCGCCGCCGCGCTGATGTGGCGCATGCTTGAGCGTGCTGCGGCGAACTTTAGTTCGCCGGCGGGACGTGAGTCCCGCGTGGCTAATTCGGCGTTTCGATCTCGTGCCGGCGCAGAACCATGTAAAATCGCACGAAGACAATGAAACTCAGGGAACCAAGGTACATAAACAATCGGGCCAACATGAACGCAGACTGCCCGGATCGCACGGGCTTCAGCGCAAATTGAAAGCCCTCCGCCAGCAAAGTAGCAAGCCCGTACCCACACATCGCAAGCACCAAAGTACGACGGAGAAGCCGCGGGCCGAAAGGCGGCTGCCGGCAGAACGAGACAGTGTAAATCGTCAGCCAAGGGGCAAGCAGAAATAAATCTAGAATCCACATCGGAAGCCGCGGGAACAGCGCACCATAAAAGACCAGTTGCCCGGCTGCACCAACCAACAAAGCATAGCTTGCGACGTGAAGTCTTCCCATAATCCAGCCTAAGAGAGTGACGCTGGCGAGCGAAGGATGTGCAAGGAGCCCCAAAAGCTTCCTGGAAAGCGCGCTTGAGCGACCCCACCCCCTTTCCTCCATCGCCGCCGTCTCCCACCCGCCGTCATCGTATACTCAACGTTATGAATCGCCGCGAATTTCTTTACTCCACCGCCGCCGGCCTGGCCCTGTCCGCCGCCGCCCGCGCCGACGCCAAGCCCCGCCGCGTCGGCATCATCGGCCCCGGCTGGTATGGCAAGGCCGACCTCTTTCGCCTCATCCAGATCGCCCCGGTCGAGGTGGTCTCCCTCTGCGATGTAGATAAACGCATGCTCGCCGCCGCCGCCGACCTCACCGCCACCCGCCAGATATCCGGCAAGAAACCTCGCACCTACACCGATTACCGCGAGATGCTCAAGGAAAAGGACCTCGACATCGTGCTGGTCGCCACCCCCGATCACTGGCACGCACTCGCCATGATCGCCGCCGTCGAGTCGGGCGCCGACGTCTACGTGCAGAAACCCGTCAGCGTCGATATCCGCGAAGGTCAGGCCATGCTGGCCGCCGCGCGGCGGCACAAGCGCGTTGTTCAGGTCGGCACGCAGCGCCGCAGCACCCCGCACATCGTCGAAGCGCGCGACCGCTTCATCCGCGAAGGCAAGCTGGGCAAAATCGGCCTCGTCGAGATGTGCTGCTACTATCACATGCGCGCCACCGGGAATCCGCCAGATACCGATCCGCCGCCGTATCTCGATTACGAGATGTGGACCGGCCCCGCGCCCATGCGTCCCTACAATAGCCTGGTGCATCCGCGCGGCTGGCGCGCGTTCATGGAATACGGCAACGGCATCGTGGGCGACATGTGCATCCACATGTTCGATATGGTGCGCTGGATGATGGGCCTGGGCTGGCCGAAGCGCGTCTCCTCGGAAGGCGGCATTCTGGTCGACAAGCAGTCCAAGGCCAATATCTCCGATACCCAAACGGCCACCTTCGACTATGACGACGTCAAGCTGGTCTGGCAGCATCGTACCTGGGGTTCGGCCCCCGATCCCGATCCGAACTATGCCTGGAGCTCGACATTCTACGGCGACAAAGGCACGCTGAAAGTCAGCGTGTATAGTTATGACTTCGTGCCCGAAGGCGGCAAAGGCGCCGTGCATCGCGACGTCACTTACGAATTCGAGCAGTACCCCATCGACCGGACCGAGCCGGACCTGGAAAGGCACGTTGCGCCGGCCATTCGCTATCACCTGAAGGATTTTCTGGCGGCCATCGATGCCCGCTCGAAGCCCGTGGCCGACATTGAGGAAGGTTACATCTCGACGGCCAGTTGCATCCTGGCAAACCTATCGATGAAGCTCGGGCGGACCCTGGCTTGGGACCCGCAAGCCGGGCGCATCGCCGGCGACGAAGCTGCCAACCAGCTCCTGGCGCGCCCCTACCGGGCTCCCTGGGTACATCCTCTGTGAGGGCCAGTGGGGCAGACCTCCAGGTCTCGAAGGGCTCTCTGGAGCCCGCGGTTTTGTTGTTGTGCTTGTCCGCCTTTTCCAACGCCGGAGCCTACGCGCAGGAACCCTGCACCGTGGCGCGGCCCACCCTCACATTCCAGGTCCCCCGCCTCCCGGGCGATCCGCCCCTCTCTACCGATCCATCCTCGCCCGTCTGGCGTAACGCCGGCGTTACGCACATTTCCAAAGACTGTACCCGGCAAATCGACTATCCCGCGCTCGATACCGAGGTGCGATCCTTCTGGACGGACCGCCATCTCTACCTGTTATTCAGTTGCCCGTACAAAGAATTGAATGTCTTCCTGCCGGCGCTAGGTGGCGGACTGGGCGCGGGCCCTCGCGATAAGCTCTGGGACCGCGACGTCGTCGAAATGTTCCTGGGCGACGATTGGTCCCACATCGGCCGCTATCGCGAATTCGAAATCGCGCCCACCGGCGATTGGATCGATCTGGCCATCGACCTCGATCGCCAAAGTTACGACTCCTCCTTGCGGTCCGGGTGGACCACTGCCGCGCGCATCGACGAAGCCGCCCACGTCTGGTATGCCGCCGCCCGCATCCCGCTTAGCGCGGTCAGCGGTTCCCCCGTCACGCCCGGCACGAAGTGGCGCGCCAACCTCTATCGCATCGAAGGCCCGCCGCCGGACGAGCGCCGCCATTTCCTCTGTTGGCAGCCCACCTGCGTCCTCCATCGCGATCCGAATCATGTGCCCGAGAACTTCGGCACATTGGTCTTCAAGGCGGGAACGGAATCGCTCGCGGCCGGCCGGCAGCGCTTCGAACTGCGCTGCGGAGGCTGCCACGGCGCGGACGGGATGGGTGGCGAGCGCGCTCCCGCCATCGGCAGCGTCGATCGCGAACGCCTCCGCACCGATGAAGCGGTGCGCAACCTCATCCATGACGGCATTCCCGACGCGGGCATGCCGGGCTTCACCCTGCCTGAACCCGAGCTTTCCCAGATTCTTGCGTTTGTCCGCTCGCGTGTGACGCCGGCGCGCGACAGCATGCCGCCCGGCGACCCCGCCGCCGGCGAAGCGTTTTTCTTCAGGAATGGCGGCTGCGCGCGTTGCCACATGGTGCACGGCCGCGGGGGCGTCACCGGCCCCGATCTCAGCGATGCCGGATCGGAGCTGACTCTTGCCGAAATGGAGCAGGCGCTGCTGAAACCGTCTGCACGCCGCCGGCCCGGCTACCAGGTCATCACGGTGAAGCAGCGTGCCGGCCCGTCCGTCCGCGGATTTCTGCGCAACGAGAGTCTGTACGATATCCAGGTGCAGGGCTTCGACGGCCGGCTCTATCTGCTATCCCGGGGAGAAGTCACGGCTATCGCGCGCGAAGCCTCGTCATACATGCCCGCGCTGAAATCCTCCACTACCGATTTCGAGAACCTGCTGGCTTACCTTTCCTTTCCGCAATACGGATTCCCCGCCGCCCGCCGCGGCCGAATTGCCCGGCGCCGTTCCGTGGGAGCGCATCGTCAATCCGCCGCCCGGCGACTGGCCCACTTACCACGGCCAATTGAGCGGCAACCGCTACAGCCCGCTCGTCCAGATTACGCCGCGCAACGTGAGCCGGCTCGCCCCGCGCTGGATCTTCCCGGTCCCCAATGCACGCCACCTGGAGGTCACCCCCGTGGTCGTGGATGGCGTCATGTACGTAACCAATGTGAATGCAGCCTTTGCCCTCGACGCCGCCAGCGGACGCGAAATCTGGCGCTATGAGCGTCCCCGTAGCAAAGGACTTTCGGGCGACGCGGCCGGCGGCATCAACCGCGGCGTGGCCGTCTTGGGCGACCGCGTGTTCATGGTCACCGATAACGCCCATCTGATCGCCTTGCATCGCTTGACCGGCGCGCTCCTGTGGGACACTCGCATGGCCGATTCGGCCGAGAATTATGGCGCCACGTCCGCGCCCCTCGTGGTCAAAGACGCGGTAATTTCCGGGACCTCCGGCGGCGACGAAGGCATCCGCGGATTCGTGGCCGCTTACGATGCCGCAACGGGCCGGCGCACCTGGCGCTTCTGGACCGTCCCCGCGCCCGGTGAGCCCGCCGCTACCACTTGGGTGGGCCGCGCCATCGAGCACGGTTGCGCCTCCACATGGCTCACCGGCACTTATGATGCGGAAACCGATACCGTCTTCTGGCCCACCGGCAATCCCTGCCCGGATTTCAACGGCGACGAGCGCCGCGGCGACAACCTGTATTCCGATTCCGTCCTGGCCCTCGATCCGCGCACCGGCGGGTTAAAGTGGCACTACCAATTCACGCCGCACGATCTGCACGATTGGGACGCGACGGAAACCCCCATGCTGGTGAATGCCCCCTTCCGCGGCCGCGAGCGCAAATTGCTGCTACAGGGCAATCGCAACGGATCGTTTTACATGCTCGACCGCACCAATGGGCAGTTGCTGGGCGCCTCGCCATTTGTGCACGGCCTCACGCCGCCCAACGAGCCTACCGTCACCGGGTCACGCGCCTGCCCATCCATGGATGGCGCCACCAACTGGATGTCCACCGCATTCGATCCGGCGCGCCGTCTCTTTTATCTGATGGCGCTGGAGAAGTGCAGTATCTTCTCGAAATCGGCGGCGGTCTGGACGGCTGGCGAGTCGTTATATGGCGGCGGCGCGCGCGATGTGCCCGGCGAGACTCCCCGCCAGTATCTGCGCGCTCTCGATCTTGAAAGCGGCCGCATCGCCTGGGAAATCGCGCAGACCGGTAGCGAGGAAAGCTGGGGCGGAGTCCTGGGTACCGCTTCCGGGCTGCTTTTCTATTGCGATGCGTCCGGCGCCTTCGCCGCGGTGGATGCAGGCACGGGCGCCCCGCTTTGGCACATGCAGTTCAACACCGGCTGGAAAGCCTCTCCCATGACCTACACCGTGGGGGCGAAACAGTACGTGGCCATAGCCGCCGGAGGCAGCGTGGTAGCCTTATCCCTACCCGACTAACTAATATATTGACGATCAAAGCCTATGTGGGTGGTGGGCCGTGGGTTGTGAATTGTGGGTGGTGGGTTATGGGTTATGGGTGGTGGGTTGCGGCGGTTGGTTGAGGGTTGCGGGTGGTGGGTTGTGGCTTCTAAATGGTTGGTTATGGGACAGATTGGGTGGACTGCTTGGAGTCGTTTGCCAGGTTGTCAAAGAGCAGGGGGGCGGGGAGCTAACGGGTATCCGGGGAGACAGGGGCGCACGATAGCGGCTGGGCGCCCGGGGCGGCGGACATCACGTATGCGGGCGGCGGGGCGGGCCGGTGCACGGGAGCTATGACGGCGGGCTCGGTGTACACCGGCTGCACGGGCTCCGGCTGGGTGCGGGTGCGGCGCTCGTTTTGCAACTGCTTCAGTTCGCGCATGGCGGTACTGAAAGACCGCTCTTGGCGGGCGCGCTGGGCGGAGACGCGATCGAGCAGGGCGAATTGTCTTGCGCCCGGCTCGGTGACGGTAAAGACCCTCTCTTCAATGCGATCCGTGCGCATGAGCAGCCAATGGGCCACGGCCATGCGTTCGAGGAGGATTCTTTCAGTGGGGGCTTGCGGCTGCCACTCGGATTCGAGGACATCCCAGAGTTGCTGGTAGGCGGCTGCGTCTTCGTGGATGAGGACGACGTCGCGCGCGCGGAGTCCGAAGGTGAGGGCGTTGAGGCGGACGGCGGCTTTGCCTTCCGGGGAGACCGGGCCGGTGGAGTGTTGCGCGTTCTCGCGGTTGGCCTGGTGTTGTTTGCGGGAAATCAGCATGGGTTATTCCTTGCGGTTGGATTTGGATTTGGGGATGGGATGAGGCGTCCATACCCGATTTCATTTTAGGGCCGAGGTTGATGGGGAACGGCGGTATGTGGAGGCCGGGGGATTAATAAGTGGCTTGGGTGCAGTTAGATAGGACGGCGGATTATATTATGCAGATTGGTGACCGTATACCGGCAGCGGGACTTAAAAGTCCCGCCGGCACGCTGAAGCGTGCGCCACGGCCCCACGGGCTCAGTAAATCGACCAGCACCCCGGCGTGATCAATTCGAGCAAATGCTGGTCCGGATCCCGGAAATAAACGCTGCGCCCGCCGCGCGGCCAATCCACCGTGCTCTCGATCTCGACACCGCGCGCATCCAGCCGTTGCCGCCAGTCCGCTTCCGCCGCGGCCGGAATTGCAAACGCCACATGCAGGTTTCCCGTGCCGTCGTGCGGCGGAATCGCGCCTCCGGGGGTCGGTATGGGCTCCAGAGTGGCGCCCTTGTGAAACAGCAACAGCACGTTGCGGTCCGCCACGCTCAGCGCGCAAAAACGCTCGTCGCCGATCAACTTCTTGAATTCGCAAACCTCTTCGTAGAAGCGTGCGGCGCGCTCCAGATCGTCCACGTATAAACACGTTTCTACGACCCCGGTAACTTCTGGCATTAAACTTATTGTATCCCCCTGCGACCTTACGCGCCCCGGCCGCATCGAAAAAATCAGCATCCCGTGTACTCATGCCAAAGCCAGTCCTGTTAACGATTGACGACGACCCCGAAGTGCTGAAGGCCGTAGAGCGCGATCTCCGCCACCAGTACGCCGCCGACTATCGCATTCTCTCGGCCAATTCCGGCCAGGCCGCCCTCGGTCTGCTCGAAAGGCTGCAGCAGCGCGGCGAAGCCCTGGCGCTGTTCCTGGTGGATTACCGCATGCCGCAGATGACCGGCATCGAGTTCCTCTCGCGGGCCATCCCCTCTTTCCCCGATGCCAAGCGCGTGCTCCTCACCGCCTACTCCGATACCGAGGCCGCCATTCGCGCCATCAACGAGATCAAGCTGAATCATTATCTGCTTAAGCCCTGGGACCCGCCTGAGCAAAACCTCTACCCCGTCCTGGACGATCTGCTTGGCGATTGGCAAGCATCCTACCGGCCGCCCTTCGAAGGCCTGCGCGTGCTCGGCACCCGCTGGTCGCGCCGCGCCTACGAACTGCGCGAGTTTCTGGCGCGCAACCAGGTACCCTATCAATGGCTCGACGCGGAAGCCGCCGACCGCGATCCGGAAGTGCGCCGCGCTCTCGACATGCTGGCGCCCGACGAGCGCCATTTTCCCGTGGTGCTGTTCCAGGATGGCAGCCGCCTGCCGGATCCCTCGCAAGTGGACCTGGCCGGCCGCATCGGCCTGAACACCCGCGCCGGCGCCGCGTCCTACGATCTGATCATTTTGGGCGGCGGTCCGGCCGGCCTCGCGGCGGGAGTCTATGGGGCTTCCGAGGGTCTGCATACCGTGATCGTGGAGCGTGAAGCGCCCGGCGGCCAGGCCGGCCTCAGCGCCCGCATCGAGAATTACCTCGGCTTTCCATCCGGCCTGAGCGGTAACGACCTGGCCCGCCGCGCCGTCACCCAGGCCCGCCGCTTCGGCGCGGAGATTTTGTCCCCGCAGGAAGCCGTCACCTTGCGCATCCAGGATCCGTATCGTATCGTACGCCTGGCCGACGGCAGCGAGATTTCCGCCGAAGCGCTGCTCATCGCCACCGGGGTTCAATGGCGCAAGCTGGATGTCCCCGGTATGGATCGCCTCACCGGCGCCGGCGTCTACTACGGAGCCGGATCGACCGAAGCCGTCTCTTGCCGGGGCGACGACGTATATATCGTGGGTGGCGCGAATTCGGCCGGACAGGCCGCGCTCAATTTCTCGCGCTATGCCAACCGCGTCGTTATGTTAGTGCGCGGTCAGTCGCTGGCAGCCACCATGTCGCAGTACCTGATCGACGAAATCGGACGCACGTCGAATATCCAGGTGGAGTTCCAGACGCAGGTGGTAGAGGTGCACGGCGACGATCACCTGGAAAGCATCACCATCGAGTGCGCGAAAACTAACACCCGCGAACGCGTGGACGCCTGTACTTTGTTCATCTTCATCGGCGCGTGCCCCGGCACGGATTGGCTGGATGGCGTCGTGGCCCGCGACAAACAGGGGTTCATCCTGACCGGTCCAGCGCTCATTCGCGACGGCAAACGGCCCCAGAGTTGGACCCTCGATCGCGACCCCAGCCTGCTCGAAACGAGCGTGCCCGGCATCTTTGCCGTGGGCGATGTGCGCTTTGGCTCCGTAAAGCGCGTGGCCTCCGGCGTGGGCGAAGGCTCCATCGCGATTCAATTTGTGCATCAGTATCTAAGCAAGGTGTGAATATGCCGCCATCACTCAACAGGACACTTAGCGACGAATTGCGCGCAGTTCCCGTATTCGCCGATCTGCCGCAGGATGACTTGGATTGGTTAGCCGCGCAAATGACCTTCCACGATTTCGCTCCCGGCGAAATCATCATTCACGGAGGGAGCCCGGCCGACCGCATGACGACCCTCCTCGAGGGCGAACTGCGCATGCGCGTGGAATCCAGCGGCAACGGCAACAACGACTCGTTCAGCCGCATTGTGCGGGCTCCTGTCGTTACCGGCATGCTGCCTTATTCGCGCATGACCCATTTCCCGGCAACCACCCGCGCGGTTACACAGGTGCGCCTCGCCACGTTTCCGGCCGAGCGTTTTCCGGAAATGTTAGCGCGCGTACCTGTTTTGGGCCCGCGCCTGGTGGGCTTACTTTCAGACCGCATTCGCGATTTCACTAAGCTGCAGGATCAACAGGAAAAAATGGCCGCGCTGGGCAAGATCGCGGCCGGCCTCGCGCACGAATTGAACAATCCCGCGGCGGCCGCGCGCCGCGCCGTCTCCAGCCTGCGCGAAGCCTTTCAAACCTTTCGCGAAGCCTCCGCCCAGTTGGCCCGGCATCCGCTCTCCATGGAACAGCGCGCCGCCGTGCCCGCCCTGGAACGCGAGTTGGCCGAGCGCCCGGCGTCCGCTACGCCCATGGATTCCCTGGAACGCAGCGATTGCGAGGAGCGCATCGCCCAATGCCTCACCCGCCACGGGATCGCGCGCGCTTGGGACCTTGCCCCGGCCCTGGTGGACGCGGACTGCGAAGCCGCCTGGTTCGACCGCGTGTCGGCCCAATTCCCGGCCGAGGCCTGGCCCGATTTCCTTGCGCGCATCGCCGCTTCGGTCACCATCGACAGCCTGCTGGGGGAGATCGAAAACTCCACGGGCCGTATCTCGGAGCTGGTTCGCGCCATCAAGGAATACACCTACATGGACCAGGGGCCCGATCAGGAGGTCGACATCCACCATGGCATCGAAAGCACCCTCCTGATGCTGCGCCACCGCCTGAAACAGGGCATCGAAGTGAAGCTCGATTTCGACCGCACCCTGCCCAAGATCTGCGCCCGCGGCAGTGAGCTGAACCAGGTTTGGACCAACCTCATCGACAATGCCGTGGACGCCATGCAAGGTAAGGGCGAGCTGCGCATCCGCACCGCCCGCGAGCTGGATCACCTGGTGGTCGAAATCGGCGATAACGGACCCGGCATCCCGCCCGAATGCCAGGCCCATATCTTCGAGCCGTTTTTTACCACCAAGGGCGTAGGGAATGGGACTGGACTGGGTCTCGAAACCACCCGCCGCATCGTCCAGGAGCACGCCGGCGAGATCGACTTCGAGTCCGTCCCGGGCGACACCCGCTTTCAGATTCGCCTGCCGTTGCCGTCCGCCAAGGCATCCGGAGGCAAGCCATGACAACCTGTACTCACATCAGCCAGATTCAGAACGTCAAGCCCTGCACCAACGGCTGCGAGGAATGCCTGAAGATGGGCGATACCTGGGTCCACCTGCGGCTGTGCCTCATTTGCGGCCACGTGGGGTGTTGCGATTCATCGAAAAACAAGCACGCCACCAAACACTTCCATAAAACCAATCACCCCATCATGCGCTCGCTCGAGCCGGGGGAAGATTGGGGCTGGTGCTACATCGACGAAGTCGAGCTGGACTTCTAATCATAGCCGCATCCGGTGGCGCTTCGCATTGGGGGGCGGGCAATTATGCCCGCAGCCGCCTTTTCAGGCGGCTAAGCCGGCTGGAGAGCCGCCCCCTGAGGGGACCCCGGGCCAGGATTGGCCGCCCCACATGAGTTAAGTCGCGCACCCCAGCGCCAGGCCGATTCTCCGCATCCCCTCGCGGAACATCTCCGTATTCACGCCCATCCCGATGCGGAAGCAATCCGGCATTTCAAAGAATCGCCCCGGCACAGCGCTGGTCTCGTATTCCGTGCGCAGGCGCGCGAGAAACTCTTCCACGTTGCCGCCATGCAAATGAAAAAACACGGTGGTGCCCCAAGCGGTGCGCGGCGCTGACAGTGCCAGAGAGCTTCCTTGCATGTTCGCCGCGCGCAGTATCGCCCGATCCGCCTCCACCACCTTCCGCGCCCGTTCCCGGATGAAATCCAACTGTTCGAACGCCGCCACGCTCAGCAGTTCCGCCGGATGTGCGGGAATTACTCCGAACAGATCGTTCAGCCGCCACATCGCCCGCGCCAGGTCCGGCTGCGCCAGAATCCATCCGCAGCGCAGTCCACTCAGGCCATAAACTTTCGTCAGGCTGTTGGTCACCACGAATTCGTCGCCCAGCAGATACGCTGTGCGCGGCGTGTTCTCGTACACCGCGTCCAGATACACTTCGTCCACCAGGACGTGCGCACCCACGCTGCGGGCCATCTCTCCGATCTCGCGCAGCGTGGAATCCGAAGCCGGCACGCTCGATGGATTGTGCAGATTGGTGATCACGATCAACTTCGTCTTGGGCGTGATCGCGCGCGCGACCGCGGCCGCCTCCAGCGCGTAGCCGTTCTCTTCGGCCCGTTGGAACCGCTTCACCTCCGCGCCCAGGAATAGCGCCGCCGAAACCATCAGCTCGTACGCGGGATGCTCGATCAATACTTCGTCGCCCGGATCCACCAGCGCCGCCATCGCCAGGTGATTCGCCATCGACGTGCCGGCCGCCGCCACCACGCAATCCGGATCCACCCCGCATTTGCGCGCGATGGCCTGTTGCAAAGGCGCGTAGCCATAACCGCTGTCGCCGTTGATCTCCAGGGTGGGTGGGTGCGGAAGTTCCGCCAGCGGGAACGATCCCACGCCGCTGGTGGCCAGGTTGAAGCGCGCCTTGCTCTGCGTCTTCGCCCAGGGCATGTAATCGGAATGTCTGTGTCGCATGTCTTTTCGAAAGGCAGCCTGGCGCCTGACCGTGTTACAGCCCGAGCCAATCGAGCATTCGCCGGTCTTCCTCCAGATCGCTGACTCCATAATGCAAAGGCGCGTTGTGCCGGGCGGAGAACTCCGTGAAGGACTCGGCCGGCATCTGGCACAGCTCGGCGGCGCGCCCCAGCGAGATCTTGTCTTCGCGGTAAAGTTCCAGCGCGAGCAGGCGAACCGTCTCCGCGGATGGGTCGTCTAAGCTGCATCCCGCCGCGCGGGCAAGCGCTTCGGGGATCGTGACGCTGACAGTCGGCATGCCTCTAATGTACTACCCTGCGCCGGCTCCAATATCCATAAACGGGGATGCCCGCCACCAGGATCAGCAGTCCCACGGCGCTGTTGGCCGGATACGCGGCGATGGTGCTGGCCACGATGCCCGCGCAGGTCAACACGAACGCCGCGGTGGTGTAGGGATGCCCCGGCGCGTAATAAATCCCTTCCCGTGGACCTGCGTCCCTGTGCCGGAAGACGAACAGTGCGGCGGCCGTAAATGCGAACGAGATGAAATCCACCGAGATCACGTAGTTCAGGATCTGCTCATAGCGCCCCGAAACCGCGATGACCGTCGCGAAGACGCCTTGCAGCACGATGGCGACCACTGGCGCGCCCGTGCGCGGCGAAAGCCACCCCACGCTCTCGAAGAACAGTCTGTCGCGCGCCATCGCGTAATAGACGCGCGGGGCCGTCAGGATGCCCTGGCTCAGGAAACCCAGCGTGGATACGGCGATGCCCACGGCCAGGAACTCCGCGCCGCGCTCGCCCAGCGCCACCCGCATCACCGACGATGCCGGAGTGTGCGAAGCCGCCAGCCCCGCCGGCCCCAGCACCCGCAGGCACACGTAGTTCACCGACAGGTAGAGTGCGATCACCCCGATCACGCCCGCCACCAGCCCGCGCGACAAATCCCGCCGCGGATCGCGCATCTCTCCCGCCACGAAGGTCGAGGTCTGCCAGCCGCCATAAGCGAACGCCACTGGAATCATGGCGGCGCCGATCGCCCGCATCAACCCGAAAGAAACCGGCCGGTCCAGGAGCGGCAAAGGATGCACCGCGCCGCCGCCCATGGCGATCCCGACCACCACCAGCGCGGCGATCGCGCCCGATTTCAGCAGCATCATGGCGCTCTGCACGTTGCTGCCGGCGCGCACTCCCAGGCAGTTGATGGCCGTCAGCCCCAGCAGTGCCGCCGCCGCGATCGGTCCGTCGCCGGCCCGCAGCCCAGTGATTTCGCGATAATAGCGCGCGAAAGTCACGGCCACCGCCGCCATCCCGCCCGTCTGCGTCACCAGCAGCAGCACCCATCCGTAAATGAACGCCACCGCGGGATGATAGGCCTCCCGGAGGTAAAGATACTGGCCGCCCGAATCCGGCATGCGCGTGGCCAGTTCGGCCCAAATGAATGCGCCGGCCAGCGCCAGTGCCCCGCCGATCAGCCAAACACCCAGGATCAGTAGCGGGGTATGCACCTGCCCCGCGACCACATACGGATTGATGAAAATGCCCGAGCCGACAATGCCTCCCATGACGATCATGGTGGCGTCGAAGAAGCCGAGCTGGCGGCGAAGTTGGGGAGCCGGCAAGTTCCATAAGATACCACGCAAGCCGGGTGCGGGCACGCCCGTGGCGCACGCTTTCAGCGTGCCGGCGGGACTTAAACCATCTCCGGCGAGGCCGCTTTCACCCGAATCTCCACCGTCTTCTCTCCCAGATACGGATGCCGTGCGTGCAGCCGGATGACGCCCGCCGCCTCCTTGCTGCGCACCCAAACCGCTCCCACGCCGCCCACCAGCGAAAACGGATTCTCGCCCACGATCTCGCCGGGGCCCTCTATGCGCAGGCTCACCGCGCCGCTCGAGAACGGCCGATCCCCGCCGTGCTCGTTGGTGACGCGCAGCACCACGCGCGTGGCGTCGATGCCGTCGCCCGCCAGTTCCTCATCGTCCGGCTCCACATGCAACTGACGGTCGTAATCATTGCCCGGCAGCGTCTTCGAGATGGCCTTCTCGCCATGGATGTAGCCATCGATGCGCAGGTCGCCCCAATCCTCCAGGTGCTCGCCCATCAAGTCGATCACGAAAGGCGGATGCGGCAAGTGCCCATAGCGTTCGCGATCCGGCTCGACCTCCGCCTTCAGATCGCCCTTCACGTAGATCTTCAGGTGATCGCAATTGGACACGATCACGGCGCGCCGTATGCCGCCGCCTTCGGACTGATCCCCCTGCGACCAGTTGAAGCACGGCTCCAGCACGATCTCCTCTTTGGGATCGCACTGCGAGCGGTAGAACTGGCCGGCGGGCTTCGCGATGCGGAAGATGTCCGTGACGCCGTGGTAGCAGATTTTATCGCCGGAGCCGAAGTTGGCGTGCGTGTTGTAATCGAATGCGCACCAGCCGATGCCGCCCGCATAGCGGTCGTCGGAAGCCAGTTGGTTGTGTACACGGGCGTGACGCAGCGCATGCTCCATTACGCGGTCCACGTTGTCGGCGCGCTTGGTGGGGAACATGTGGCCGTTGAACTCGGTGTTCAGATAGAGCGGATGGTTCGGCGGCCGCAGCGGAAAGCCGAAGTCGTTCATGGTCATGACGTCCTCGAGCAATTCCGTATCGTAGAGGTAGCGCACGCCGCCGGTCTGGCGGGAGTTATCGAGTTCGTGGGCGGTGGCGTTGGTGCGCGTATAAAAATCGTGGTTGTCCTGCGATTCGTTGATGCGCACGCCCCACAGCACGATGGAAGGATGATTCCAGTCGCGCCGGATCATCTGCTCCACGTTGCGCACCGCCAGATCCTGCCAGGCTTTGTCGCCGATGTGCTGCCAGCCTGGGATCTCCTCGAAGACCAGCAGGCCGGCTTCGTCGCAGGCGTCCAGGAAGTGCGGCGACTGCGGATAGTGCGAGGTGCGCACGATGTTGCATTTCAAACCGTGCCTCAGAATAAGGGCATCGCGGCGCTGCACGCGCGCGGGCATGGCGCCGCCCACGTAGGGAAACGTCTGGTGCCGGTTCAGCCCGCGTAGCTTGATGTGTTTCCCGTTCAGCATGAAACCTTGCGGAGTGAAGCGCGCATCGCGGAAACCGATGCGGGTGGAGTATTCGTCGATCGGCGCGCCGCCCTGGTAGAGGCGCGCGGTGACGGTATAAAGCCGCGGGTGGTCGAGGTCCCACAGTTCGACGGCGCCGAGTTTCGAAAGAGTCAAGGGTTGAGCGGAAGGTCCTTCGGCGGCGGATAAGACGCGCGCGCCATCCCGCAACTCGACTTTCAAAGTGAGCCCTTCCGCCGGCGCGCCGCCGAGCAGGCACTTCACCTCCACGCGGCGGCCATCGCTCAGAACCTCCACCGGTTTGGCGAAAACGTTTTCGATGAACACCGGCGGCACGATGCGCAAGGCGACTTCACGATAAATACCGCCGAAGGTGAGGTAGTCGATGTTTTCGCCAAAGGGTGGGATATCGGGCCGTTCGGTGGAGTCCACCTCGACGGCCAAAACATTGTCCCCATCCGCCTTCAGATGGGGGGTGAGATCGAAAGAAAAGGGCGTGTAGCCACCGCGGTATTCGCCCAGTTTGTGGCCGTTGATGGTCACCGTGGCAGCGGTCATGACGCCGGCGAAATCCACGAAAACACGACGGCCGGGCGGCGGCGCCAGCTTGAAATGGCGCCGGTAAATCGAGACGAACTGGAAGTCGGCCTCGTTGAAGCTGTGCCAGGGAAAGATCCGGTTGGAGTGCGGGATGGTGACGCGCTGGAATTTGGCGTCGTCAAAATCGGGAGCGGCGCAGCCCGCCGTCGCGCGTCCGCCATAAAGCCAGTTTCTGTTGAGCGGTACGATCCGCGGGTGGGAAAGGGGCGCGGCGGAAGCGGTAGCGCCTTGCCAGAGCGCCGCGGCGCCGGTCATCCCAGCGGCGCCGGCCTTGAGAAAGCCTCGTCGGTTAAACATATCCATAAATGGGAATAGTAGCGCGCGGCGCGGCTCAGAAGAGATCCATCTGGCGGAGGCGCATGGGCCACAAGCGGACGGGCATGGGCGCAACCTCCAGTTCGTCGGTCAGCCAGAGCTGGCCGCGCTGGCGGGCGCGCGTGCGGCGGGACATGGCGGTGACGTGGGCGGCGTTACGTTTGGAATGGCATCTAGGGCAAAGCACGGTCAGGCGGGTGCGGTCCGCGGGATCGTTCGAGAGATGCACCACGTTCAGCAGGCGGTGCGGTTGGTGGCACATCTGGCAGACGTTGCCCGCCGCTTCCAGCATGGTCAGCCGGAATTTGCGCCAGCGGGCGCCATAATACTTGCGGTATTCGGCTCGAATGGGCATTTTTGACCGCTAAGTGTCATTGTCCTAGAACACTCGCGATTGTCAAGCCCACCCGCCCTGGCTTTGTGGCGCGCGCTTCAGCGTGCCGGCGGGCTATTGAATTACAGCGTCGGTGAAGATCTCTTCGAAGGCCGCGCGCGGATCGCCCAGTTTCTCGAAATGATAGCGGCTCATGCGCATGGCCACGCCCCCCGAGTCGTTGCGGACAAGACGCCCCGAAATACGTAATTCGAGAAATGGCGCATTCCCCAGGACCGCGGGCCAACGGACCGCCAATTCGACATGCGGGCCGCTAGGCACGCCTTCGGCGGCATGAAAGAGAACCCCGCCGCTGCTCATATTCCCGGTTCTGCCGGCGCCGGTGGAAACGACTTTGTCTCCATCCATGATTCTGAATTCCAAATCTAATTCGATAGGGTAGCGCCGTTGTAAGCGGCGGTCGCCTCGGATTGTCTCTTTTGCCACCTGGGTCTCCTGGAAAGCCTAATTATCAGGCAGGAGTGTACCTTAGACGTAGTCATGCGGGTACTAGGAGGGTACGTAGCGGGTGGCTAGCCCGACCGCGCCTTTGGTCAGGCGGAGCGCGGCACGCAGGCTTTGGGATTCCGACAGCCGCAGCATGGCGAATACGGAACGCAGCAGCGCGGGGCCTTCGTTCGGCCAGAGCTCGGCAATCGGCCGCGTGGCGCCGTCTTCACATTGATAGAAGAACCGGTCCACCCAGCGCGGCCGCGCGGCCTCGGGATGGCAGCGCACGATGTCTTTAACGGTTTCGAACCAGCGCATCCCCAGCGTTTCGCGATACTGCGGCATGAACAACATGAGTGCTGAGCCGTTCGTTGCGGATCTCCGCCACGAATTCCGCAAAGGTGGCGGCGTGCGTCAAATTGAGGTTGGCGTTCGGTTCCAGGCCGTGCCGGTCGCCGCCCGAGATGGCCGGAAGATGCCAGGCGCGCGCCAGTTCCATGGCTTCGCTATTCTCTTCCCACGATCGTAAGCCGTTCAACTCGATCGCGTGAATCCAACTTCCATAGCCGGAGAGCAAGGCCGCCAGTATCTCCCGATGGCTGGCCGCGCCGATATCGGCTTCGTCCCACAAAGGATGGTTCAGTACGACGAGCAGGTCATCGTGCGCGTGCAGCATTTCCAGCAATTCCGCAAGGCGGCCAGGCTCGGGGCGCTCCGTGTACGCATGCAAATCCGCAAAGATGGCACGGGCTTGCGCGGCCGGCAGATTATGGACGCCCAAGTGGAAGAAGGTCCGGCCGAAGGGCACGGTCCATTCAAAAGAGACGGGCGCGGCGGGCGCGACGCACGTCCGCCGCATGGCTAGGCCACTTTCAATATCGTCATGGTCGGTGAGCGAGACGATGGATTGCAGGCCCAGGTTCGCGATCTGCCGGGCTTCCAGACGGTATGCCTCCGCGGGCGCCAACGGCGGAGTCCAGAGCACCCGCGCCAGGTCCATATCCCGTCCGGTGGCGCGCCGGTGCTGCCAGCCCGCCACGCGCAGCACGGCGGGAACGAGGGGTATGGGGAGTTTGAACGAGCTCAGAAATCGCAGGTTTTCCCACGAATGGAGCGTGTGCCCGTGCAATGAAACAGCCGTTGGGTAGCGGTGCGCGGCGTTACTGTCATTCCACAGAAAAAGCAGCGACGTTTTCTTCACCAGGCCTCCTTTGGCAAATCGAAACATTTCGACGAAGAAATGTTCTATTTAAAGGGTAAGGCGCGGTATGTTGCAGAACGATGAACGGAGGGTGAAATTATCGTGCGAGAAAGGCAGCGGCGGCGGCGCGGCCCATATAGCGTTCCAGGATGGGCTGCGGCGTATGGCGCAGGTCCGCCATCATCAGTACGTCCAGCACGTTCGAAAAGCGCGGGTCGACGTTGAATCCCAGCACGCGGCCGCCGGCCTTCATATACTGTTTGATCAGGATGGGCACGCCCTTGCCGTCGCGCTCCAGATCGGCGATGGGGGCCGAGAGTTCCTCCACATCCTGCGAAAAACGGCAGACATCTCCCGCATGCCGCGGGCGATAGGGACGCCGCGGCTTAACCAGGCGCGCCAAACCGCACTCCTTCTGCGTCTCCAGGTAACCTACCAGCAAACTGCGTGAAACCGGATTGTAATCGTTGCTGATGCTGACGGCGCCGAATAGAACGGCGCATTCCGGATGCGCCGAGATATAGCGCGTGATGCCTTTCCACAACAACAGGAGCGGCGCATACTGCTTTTGATATTCCGGCCGCACGAATGAGCGGCCCATCTCGACCGCCGGTCCGATGCGCTCGAATAACGCGGGGTCCAGGTGAAATAGCGTGTTCGAATACAGCCCGTTAACGCCGAAGCGGGGCAGCAAGTCCGCGGTAGGCCCGAGCCGGTAGGCGCCGGCCACCTCACCGGCTGCCTTGTTCCAGAGGAACAGATGGAGATAGTGGGGATCGAAGCGGTCCAGATCCAGCGGTGCGCCGGTGCCTTCGCCCGCGCGGCGAAATGTAAGTTCGCGCAGGCGGCCGATCTCATGCAGGATGTTCGGAATCGCGGCGGGTCCCGCGAGGTAGACGGCAAATTCCTCGTTTTCACAAACGGGGGCCAGGCGGCCGGCTTCCGCGATCAACAGGCCGCGGGGCGTTTCCTCGGCCAACGGCGCCAGACGCTTCCTGGGAAAGCCGATGGGGAACCGCACCAGCCCGTTGTCCCGCGCGGGATTGCCGCGTCCCGCCAGCAGGAAGGTCCGGAAGCGCAGATATTCGATGGCTTCGCGCTCGTCTGTAAACGACTTCAGGAACTTGGCCGCCACGGGCCGGCCGATGCTGACGTCGATACTCCGGCCGCGTTTGTTGAGGGTCTGGCGCGGCAGATCGGCGGTGCGCAATCTGGGGTGCAACGCGCCCATCAGTTGGAACCCGAAGCCATTGGATCCCTTAACATAGAGCGGCAACGCGGGACAGCCCGCCATGCGGATGAGATGCGCGACCGCTGGATTCCAGGGCGGATCGACCACGCCGTCCTTCCATTGCATGTGCGCGACGTCTCCGGCGGGAAACAGAGCCAGCACGCCGCCGCGCTTGAGCCACAGGAGGCACTCCCGGATGGGCCGGCGATTCTCGCGGGCGGACGCATCCCCGCCATAGGGATTCACAAAGATGAAATTGGGCTGCAGTTCGGGCACCCCGGAGAGCAGTGAGTTGGCGATGATTTTGAAGTCCGGCCGCACACGGCGGATCGCCGCGGCCATAATAGCGGCTTCCAGGAATCCGAATGGATGATTGGCGGTAACCACCACGGGACCGCTGGCCGGAATCCGCGCCAGGTCTTCGGGCGTCACGCGGTAAGTCACATCGAGCATGGCGAGGAAACGCTCGAAAACGCCTTCTCCATGCGTATCGCGGCAGGCCGATTGCAGCATGCCGACCAGTTTGTCCAATAGCAGGAATTTCTGAATGGCAGGTTCGACCGGCGCAAGGAAGCTCTTGAGGGGCTCATCGAACAGCGCGCTCAGATCGATGGGTACAAGGCGCGGCGAGTTTCCCATGCTTCTGGTATACCGCCCGCTTGTTACATAGGTGTGAAGGGAAGGTTAGCTTTCCTCCAAAAACCACTATCGGTGGGGCACGCGACTTAAAATCGAGTTAACGTTCGAAGACTAATCTCCGGCAATTTCGCTCCGGTTTAGAGCACCCCAGGTGTATAATTGACTCCACCAACCAGCGAGCCGGATTGCAGAGGGAACGGGAGTATAGATGAAACACCAGCGCCGCTCGGACATACTCCTGTCTTTCGAAGCTTATAGCGCCATGGGCACGAAGCTCGCCACCAAACGACGACTCGGAAGGAAGACGGGCACATCATGAGATCCAAATCGATATCGGCTACGAACAAACTGGCTTTCGCGTTGGCGATGGGGCTGGCGGCGAGCGCGATCTCCGCCGGGCAGGCGCAAACTTTTGGCGTGTTTCATAACTTCACGGGCACGAGCGATGGCGCGAATCCACTGAACGGCTTGATCGGCGACGGCGCCGGGAACCTTTACGGCACAGGAAGTTACGGCGGCGCCACCAGTAATGGAGTAGTCTTCAAGATCAACATGAGCGGCGTAGTGACGGTGCTGCACAATTTCGGCGGCGGCTTGGATGGGGCAAATCCGGAAGGCGCCCTGATCCTCGACAAGACCGGCAACCTCTACGGCACTACCACGGCCGGAGGCAGCTCGAATGCGGGGACTGTATTCAAGATCTCCGCGGCGGGCCACGAAACCGTGCTGTATAGCTTCACCGGGGCGGCGGACGGCGCGGTTCCCGAAGCGGGCCTGGCCAGGGACGGAGCGGGAAATCTCTACGGCACCACCACCGGCGGAGGAGCCAATGGCAACGGCACGGTCTTCAAGCTGACGGCGCCGGCGCAAACGGGCGCGCGCTGGACCGAAAGAGTGCTGTATAGCTTCGGCACCGGCACCGACGGAACCACTCCCGTAGCGGGTGTCACTTTCAATTCGGCCGGTGGTTTACTAGGCGCCGCTTCCGCGGGGGGCGCGTACGGATACGGCACGATTTTCGAGTTGCTTCCGTCGAAAACCGGATGGACCGAGACGACCCTGCATGACTTCCAGAATGAAGACGACGGAGCCGTTCCCTATGGGGGCCTGATCTCCTATAAGGGCAACTTCTATGGCGCGGCTACCGAGGGCGGCACGGCTGGGGGCGGCACGATTTACGAACTGGCGCCTGGAACGGGCGGCTGGACTTTCACGGTGATTTACAGCGTACCCGGCTGGGGCATCTCCGGCGAGTTCCGCGATCTAAAGATGGATGCGTCGGGCAATCTTTATGGCACCACGCATTGCGACGGGACCTATAGCGCTGGTACGGTTTATAAACTAACACCCGCCAGCGGTTCCTGGACCTACACATCGCTGTACGTCTTCACGGGCGGCTCGGATGGGCTCTATTCGTTCAGTAACCTGGTGATCGACGGGGGCAACATCTACGGTACGACCAATGAAGGCGGCGACAGCGGTTTAGGCGTCGTGTTTAAGATCGTTCCCTAAGTCCCTCTCACGCTGCCGCTCGCCGGCGGGGTGAAACAGCGGCGAGACCCCCTGCGGAGCACCGTCGAAAACTCACCGTGGGGCGGGCAATCATGCCCGCAGCCGCCTTTTCAGGCGGCTGAGCCGGCTGGAAAGCCGGCTGCGGCCAAGATTGGCCGCCCCGCCACTCTTGGGCTTCGTCATCTTTGCGGCTCCGAAAAACAAGCGCTAACTTATTGAGCGCCAATGGGGTCTCAGGCGAGCGTGCGGCTGCGGGCAGGATTGCCCGCCCTCCACGCAGGCGGCCCAAAATGCATTACAATACGTTCGTGGGCCACTTGCAACTATGTTGCAGACTCTGATCATCACCCTCCGCGAAGGCGTCGAGGCCGCCCTGGTTGTCGCCATCGCCATTGCGTATCTCCGCAAAATCGGCCGCCGGGATCTCTTGCCGGCCGTACACCGCGCCTTCGGAAGCGCTGTGATTGCTAGCTTTGGCTTCGCCTGGCTGCTGTCGCGCCTGGGCCTCGGCGAGGACGCTTACGAGGGCTGGGCCCTACTGGTCAGCGCCGTCTTCGTGCTCTCCATGGTGCTTTGGATGAACCGCCACGCGCGCGGCATGAAAGGCGAAATTGAAACTCAGTTGCAACAACGAAGCGGCGCCGGGAGCCGCTGGGGTATCTTCCTTTTCGTCTTCCTGATGGTCTTCCGCGAGGGCGTGGAGACCGTGCTGATGCTCTGGGCGGTCAAGTTCGACACCTCGGGAGTCCTGGATATCGCGGGCGTCGCGCTGGGTTTGGGCCTGGCCGTTCTGTTCGGCGTCAGCTTCGTGCGCGGCACCATCCGCATCGATCTGCGCAGCTTCTTCCGCATGACCACCATCATCCTGATGGTCATCGTAGTGCAACTGGCGATCACCGGACTGCACGAGTTATCCGAAAGCCAGGTGTTGCCGAGCAGCCGCCAGGAGATGGCCCTGATCGGTCCCATCGTCAGCAACGAAGTCTTCTTTTTCGTGGCCATTCTGGCCCTGGCCGGCACCATGTTGCTGATGGAATACCGCAAACGCCGCACTCCGGCGCTCGACGGCCTCGAAGGCGCCGCCTTGCGCAAGGCCCGCTGGACCGTGCAGCGCGAGCGCCTGTGGATGACCGCGTCCTGCCTGGCTACGGGCCTCTTCATCCTCAGCATTACCGCCGAGTTCATCTACGCCAAATCGACCACCGAACTCTCCGCCGCCATGCCGGTTTCGCTGGTGAATGGCGTGGTGCGCATCCCGGTGGCGACGGTGAACGACGGCAATTTGCACCGCTTTGCGATCGACGAAGCCGGCGTGCACGTGCGCTTCATCGTGATCCGCCGCCCGGACCAGTCCCTGGTGGCGGCCTTCGATGCCTGTGAAATCTGCGGCAACCAAGGGTATTATCAGAAGGGCCCCAACGTGATCTGCAAGAATTGCGCGTCGGCCATCTTCATTCCCAGCATCGGCGTACATGGCGGATGCAACCCCATTCCGATCGCCTCGCAGGTGGAAGGCGACCAACTGGTGATCTCCGGCGATAAGCTGGTTCCCGGCGCAAAACTCTTCCGCAACCCCAGTTAGCCGCATGTTCTTCCGCTTCGTCAGCCAATCCATTCGCCGCTCGCCGCGCCGCAAAGCCATGACGGTTGCGGCTGTGGCCATGGGCACGGCGGTGGCCACAGCCATGCTGGGAGTGATGCTGGATATCGGCGACCGCGTGAACCGCGAGTTGCGCAGCCTGGGCGCCAACCTGATGGTCACGCCCAAGGCCCAGTCGCTGCCGGTGGAGATCGGCGGCATCAGCTATCGTCCCGTCTCCACCCAGAACTTCATTCCCGAAGACCAGGTACAGAAAATCAAGTCTACGTTCTGGCAACTGAATATCACCGGCTTCGCGCCCTCGCTGAAGAGCTCGGCTTTGCTGGATGGACGCAATGTGCCGGTGGAGGGCGTGTGGTTCCGGCGCAGGCTTCGCGGCGCGGACGGCTCGCTGCTCGAAGCCGGCGTCCGCACCGTCAACGAGGGTTGGAGAGTGACCGGCCGGTGGATCGACGATGGCAGCCGCAACGACGCGGCGCTGGAAGCCATAGTGGGCGGTGCGGTGGCGCGGCGCCTGGGCATAAAGCCGGGCGATACGTTGCAACTCTTCGGCCAGCCGTTTACCGTGACGGGCATTTTATCTACCGGCGGCGACGAAGAGGATCGCGTGTTCGTGCGGCTGGAAGTGCTGCAGCGGCTGGTGAATCGTCCGAACCAGGTGGATGCGGTACAGGTGGGCGCGCTGACCAAGCCCGAGGATGAATTCGCGCGCAAAGATCCCACCAAAATGACGCCCAAGGAATACGACCGCTGGTACTGCACCCCTTATATCAGCTCGATCGCACACCAGATTGAGGAAGTGTTGCCGATGGCGGCCGCGCGGCCCATTTGGCGGGTGGCCGACAACGAAGGCAAAGTGCTGGGCAAGATTCGCGGGCTCATGCTGCTGATCACGCTGGCGGCGCTGGCCTCGGCCGGTCTGACGGTGTGGAGCGTCATGGCTACCACGGTGCTGGAGCGGCGCGGCGAAATTGCGATTATGCAGGCGACCGGCGCAGGCAATGGACTGGTGGCCGCGCTGTTCTCGACCGAGGTGGCGCTCGAAGGCGCGGCCGGCGGGTTGATCGGGTCCTGGGTGGGCTTATTGATGGCGGGATGGGTGGGCCGGGCTGTATTTCAGACCTCGCTGGAGATCCCCGGCATGCTCGGTCCGGTGGTGGTGGGCGCGGCCGTGCTGGCATCCATCGCGGGCGCGGCCCCGCCGCTGCGCCGCGCGTTGATGCTGGAGCCGGCAGTCACCTTGCGGGGGGGCGAATGATACGTGGCGAAAACCAAGCTGTGGGGCGGGCAATCATGCCCGCAGCCGGCTTTCAGTCGGCCGGACGGCGAACTGAAGTTCGCCGCGGCACGCTGAAGCGTGCGCCACGGGCTATGGGAGGTTCGCCGCGCTGATGTTCTGGAACTTTGTAGTCCGCGCCGTGCAGTTCCGGAAGCGCCGTTTGGCGTTGGCTTTCGCCGCCCTGGCGGTTTCGGCCACGCTGGCCACCGCGCTTTTCTCGGTCTACTCCGATATCGAACGGAAGATGCGCGTGCAATTCCGCGGGTTCGGCGCGAACATCGTGATCGCCCCCGCGGGCGGAGCGCAGACCGTACCGGTTAGCGCCGTGGCGCTGGCGGAGCAGCAGGGCGCGGTAGCTGCGCCGTTTATTTACACCGTAGGCCGCGTCGACAGCGAGCCGATCGTGGTGGCCGGCACCGATTTCCACCGCGCCGGGCCGCTGACCAATTACTGGCGGGTGGAGGGCGCGCGCGCGGCCGGTCCGGGCGAATGCCTGGCGGGCAGCAACGTGGCCGCGCATTTCCGCCTGAAGCTGGGCGAGAAGTTCGACTTGGAAGGCGCGCCGTGCATCGTCCGCGGGATCGTCTCGAGCGGCGGCGCCGAAGATGCGCAAGTAATCCTGCCGTTCGACACGGCGGCCCAATTAGCCGGCTTGCACGATGCCGCCAGCGTGGTCCAGGTGCGCGCGGATGGCGAGCGCCTGGCGGCCATACAGGCCACGCTGGCGCGGCAACTGCCCGGCACGGATGTGCGCACGCTGCATGCGGTGGCCGAGACGGAAGCCAACGTGGTGCTGAAGATACGCTCGACGCTATTCATGCTGACGGTTCTCATCCTGGGCATCACCACGCTGTGCGTCAGCAGCAACTTCAGCGCGCTGGTGCTGGAGCGTAGCAAGGAAATCGGAATTCTGAAAGCGATTGGCGCGGCCGAGCGAAAGATCGCGGCGTTGTTCCTCTCGGAGTCGCTGATTCTGGGCGTGGCGTCGGCGGCCGTGGGCTATGGCGTGGGGCTGCTGGTAGCCTGGTGGATCGGGCGGCAGATTTTTCCCGAATCGGCGGCGGCCGGTGTGGGTGTAAACTATGGCGTGTTCCTGCCGGTCACCGGGGTCACGCTGGTGATGGCCACGGCGGCCACGTTGGCGGCGGCGGCGCGCATCTGGCGCATCCGGCCAGCCGTGATTTTGCGCGGAGAATAGAAGCCATGGCATTCGTCGAACTGGAGAACGTCACCAAAGCTTACGATAGCGGCTGGGCCGCGCCGGTAAAGGCCCTCGACCGCGTGAGCCTGGTGGCCGAGGCGGGACAGTGGATCGCGATTATGGGTCCGTCGGGGTCGGGCAAGACCACGCTTTTGAATATCCTGGGCTGCCTCGACCAGGCCACCGAGGGCGCGGTCCGCATCAACCAGGTGGATACGTCGACTCTAAGCCGGGCCGAGCTGGCCCGCTTTCGCGCCGAGACCGTAGGCTTCGTTTTCCAGCAATTCCACCTGATCCCGCACCTGACCGCGCTTGAAAACGTGATGCTGGCGCAATACTTCCACAGCATGACCGACGAAGGGGAAGCCCGCCGCGCGCTCGATCGCGTGGGACTTTCGGATCGCGCGCGGCATTTGCCGTCGCAGCTTTCCGGCGGCGAGCAGCAGCGCGTGGCCATCGCGCGCGCCCTGGTCAACGATCCGAAGATCATTCTGGCCGACGAACCCACAGGCAACCTGGACGCCACCAACGAGCAGATTGTACTCGACCTTTTGGCCGATCTACACCAGCAGGGCCGCACCATCCTGATGGTGACGCACGACGAGCAGGTGGGCCGCTGCGCGGATATCCGGCTGGACCTGGAACACGGACGCATCGTCGAGACGACCCACTTCAGCATGGAAGTGAATCAGGATTTCGACGAAGTGCTGGAGCAGTTGTGGGCCGCGCGCGAGAGCGTCTTCCACGATGAGCCCGAGCACTTCACGGCTGCCCAGCACCGCAAAGTAGTAGCCATGATGACGCGCATCGGACTGGTGGAACTACGTGCGGGGGAAATCGCCTTCACCCCCCGCGGCGAGCAGCGCGCGCGCAGCGTGATCCGCCGTCACCGGCTGGCGGAGCGCCTGTTCATGGACGTGCTGGCCATCCGCGACGAAGGCTCCATCGAGAAAAATGCCTGCACGTTTGAGCATATCCTGAGCCCGGAAGTGACCGACCGGATCTGCACGTTTTTGGGGCATCCGCGGACGTGTCCGCACGGCAGCCCCATTCCGGAGGGCGATTGCTGTCTGGACGCCCGCGGCGCTGAAGTTGCAGGACGGGCTTTAGCGGGCGCGGGGCTTTAGATTACCCTCGCGCGCGCGGGTCTAGAGACCCGCTGCAGGCGTGGACGCCTGCCCCACGATGTTGACCAGCCCGTCGCTGAGCACCGCTTCCGCTTCTTCCGCGGTGAACTCCTCCACCTTCGCCGAGATATTCATGGAGCAGAACTTCGGCCCGCACATCGAGCAGAAGTGCGCGTCTTTGAAGCCTTCCTCGGGCAGCGTCTCGTCGTGCATGGATTGCGCCGTCTCGGGATCGAGCGACAGCTCGAACTGCCGCTTCCAGTCGAAGCGGTAGCGCGCGCGCGACAATTCGTCGTCGCGGTCGCGGGCGCCGGGGCGGTGGCGCGCGATGTCGGCGGCGTGCGCGGCGATCTTATAAGCAATGATGCCGGCCTTCACGTCGTCGCGGTTGGGCAGTCCCAGGTGCTCCTTCGGCGTGACATAGCAGAGCATCGACGCGCCGTACCAACCGATCATGGCCGCGCCGATGGCCGAGGTGATGTGGTCAAAGCCCGGCGCGAAGTCCGTCACCAGCGGGCCCAGGGTGTAGAAGGGAGCCTCGTAGCACATCTCCTTTTCCTTCTCCACCTGCATCTGAATCTGGTCCATGGGGATGTGGCCGGGACCTTCGATCATCACTTGCACGTCGTATGCCCAGGCGCGTTTGGTCAGTTCGCCCAAGGTCTTCAATTCGGCGAACTGCGCGGCATCGCTGGCGTCGGCCACCGATCCGGGCCGCAGGCCGTCGCCCAGCGAGAAGCTGACATCGTACTTCTGGAAGATCTTGCAGATCTCATCGAAGCATTCGTACAGCATGTTCTGGCGATGGTTCTTCACCATCCACTCGGCCAGGATGGATCCGCCGCGGCTGACGATGCCGGTAACGCGGCGCGCGGCGAGCGGGATATGCTGCACCAGGACGCCGGCGTGGATGGTCATGTAGTCCACGCCCTGTTCGGCCTGCTCCTCGATCACTTCCAGCATCACCGAAGCGCTCAGGTCCTCCAGGCGGCGCACGCGAGAGAGGGCTTCGTAGATCGGCACGGTGCCGATGGGCACGGGCGATGCGTGCAGGATGGCCTGGCGGATGCGCGGGATATCGCCGCCGGTAGAGAGATCCATCACGGTATCGGCGCCGTACTTCACCGAATAGCGCAGCTTCTCCAGCTCTTCGTCAATGTTGGAGGTGACCGCCGAGTTGCCGATGTTGGAGTTGATTTTGCATTTGGAGGCAACTCCAATGGCCATCGGCTCCAGGTTCGTGTGGCGGATGTTGGCGGGGATAATCATGCGGCCGCGCGCCACTTCGGAGCGGACCAGTTCGGGCGCTATATTCTCGCGCCCCGCGACGTAGTGCATCTCGCCGGTGATAATACCGCGGCGCGCATAGTGCATCTGCGTGCGGATGGCATCGTGTTCGCGTTCGGCTATCCATTCTGTTCGCATGTTGTTAGGTCCTGAGTGCTGGGTGGCTACATGGGTGGGTTCCGGATGCCGGCTTCTGGCCGGGGGCCGCGGCTTTCGGGCACCCATCACCCAGAACCCGGCACCGGAACCCCGTTCTTACTTCTTCTTTTTGGGCTTCTTGACTTCTTTGTTGCCTTTATCCCTGCTTTTAGCCATATCCGCAATTATACCCGCTAATGAAGGCGTTGCAATCCTTCATCGTCGTCGTCCCAGGCGGCGGGGTCGGACGCATGCTGCAGGATAAACTGCTGCAGATCGCGCGTAGGCGCGGTGAGCACGATTTGCTGGCCTTCGCCCATGGTGGATTCGGGCGCGAGGCCGGCATCCATCATTTGTTTCAGCCAGGTCTCGTTGATGGGCGAGACGTACAATTTGCCCTCCGCCATGGCGATCTTGCCGATCAGGTGACCGGCGACACCGATCTCCGGGTCGGACTTGGAAGCCACATCCACGAACTCGGAATCTTTGAGGCGCAGCAAGTGGACGTTGAACGTCTCATTTTGTGTAGTGACGACGTACCCGTCGTCCGATTTTTGAATCTGCCAGACTTGGTCATCTCCCGACCAGGTGCCCTCCAGCGGCAGATCGGAAACCAGGTCCGTGCTGGTATAGAACGGGTGGATGGCCACCGCGGAAGCGCAACCCGTCATGCTTGCAACGCCGGCCAGGACAGCCAAACATAGTGTGAATCGCATCGTTAAAGAACTCCTTCGTTACGGGATAGCGACATCGGCGGGCGGAAATTGCACTAGCTGGCTGAAATAAAACAAGAGCAGCATGGCCCTGCCGGTGGTCCCGCTAAAAGGCGGCTAAAGTGGGGCGGTCAATCTTGCCCGCCCCACGAAGTCACACGGTAGTTCAAACCGGCCAGGCCGGCGGCCCCGCTAAAGCGTGCGTCACGGGCCTAACGCCACAGGCGCTTCATGGCCATCTTGAGGGGGGCGTAGCGCGCCGCGCCGGCCATCAGCAACAGGCCGGCGAGCAGCAGGCCGATCGGCCACCAGGCCCGGTCTTTGAAGAGATCCTGCTGCAGCCGCACCAGTCCGATCGCCAGGAACAGCATGCCGCTGGCGAAAAAGTTCTTCATCTGTTTCGGAATGCTGCCCAGCACGAAGATACAAGCCACGATCGGCAGGAGCGCTTCGCACAGGCGGGCTTCCAGGCGCATTCCCGCGTTGGCCGGGGCGCTCTGCCAACGATCCGATGCGGCTAAGCCAAGCAGCAGCAGCGAGGTCATCACGTGGCCGGGAATCACGAAGCGGAACGATTTGGCCACCATGCGCATCTGCGGCGACGAAACCCGCTCGCAGGCGATCTGCAGCGCAAAGTACAGTCCCGCGTTGATGATGAATAGATATTCGACCTGGCCGCGGGTCCACGGCGCCACGCTCTTCAGCCAGTTGGCGTAGGGTTCATAGTAAGTCGCCACGCCGGTTAGCGCCGCCAGTGTGAAGGCCACGGCGATGGGATAGAAATAGCGCGAATCGTTCGCCAGATGCAAACGCTCCAAGGCCAGCGCGCCGGCGAAGAAGAGCACCGCGCAGGGGAGCAGGTAGAAGTACGGCCGGCCGGGATCCTTGTCGATCCAATCCAACATGCCCAGCCGCAGGATGCCGCTCAGGCACCAGAGCGCGGCCATCACCGCGAACACCAGCGAGAATACCGAGGCGCGCGTGAAGCGGCGCAGCCCGTAGTAAACCGGCAGGGAGAGCAGGATCGACCACCAGAGTTGGGCGTTGGTGGTCATCTTGAAGCTGTCGAAGTTCGAGAAAAGCTCCAGATTTCGGCGGCCTTGGGTGAAGCCCCTGAACAGGCCATATTCGCCCATGGCTACCAGCAGGGTAATGGGTAGCAACAGGCAAAATGCGAGGAGGAACGCCACGGCGACGCGGCGCTGGTCCAGTTTCCAGGCGCGGATGCCGATCCAGGCGGTTGGCGCGGCGGCTGCGGCGGCCACCAGCACCGCCGGCGTACCGCTAAGACCCGCGTACCGGAACAAGACGATCAGCGCCGCGCCGACCACTAGAATCCAGGCGCCGAGATATAGGATGACCTGCGGCAGCGATAGCCGGCGGACTTCCATGATCCAGGCGTCTTCGCGTTCCACCAGGCGGTCGTAGCATTGGCGGAAACGGTCGTATTCGGAGTCGGAGAGTATCTGGTCCTGTTTCCATCCTGCTAATTCGCTGAGATGTTGTGCCACCTTGCCGGTCATCAGGCGGGCGTACGCGGCAGGCGCGGCGAGGACGGCGTCTCCGGCCAGAAACCGCTCCAGGTCGGCCGCCATTTCGTACGCCGAGTTGTAGCGCGCGGCGGGCGACTTTTCGAGCGCTTTCATGCAGACATTCTGCAGATCGCCCGGGATGGCCGCATCAATGCGGCGCGGCAGTACGGGATCCCGTTCGCAGATGGATTGGATCAGATCGGCCAGGGCGCCGGCATGAAACGGGAGGACGCCGGTGAGCAGTTCATAGCAGATCACGCCCAACGAGAAGACATCGCTGCGCGCATCGAGGGGTGCGTCGGCGCGGGCTTGTTCCGGCGAGAAGTAATCCGGAGTGCCCATGATTTCGCCGTGTAGGGTCAAACGCTGTTCGTGCCCGGAGAGATGGAGCGCCAGGCCGAAGTCGAGCAGTTTGGGCTCCAGGTCGGGACCGACCAGAATGTTGGCGGGCTTCAGGTCGCGGTGGATCACCTGGCGTTCGTTCAGAAAGCCTACGGCGCGCGCCACCTTGCGCATCAAATCCGCCTTTTGCCGCAGTGTCAGCGGCTCCGCGGCGGCGGTCAACTGGGCGCCCTCGACGTACTCCATGACGAAGTGCGGCGGTTCGCCATCCGGGCCGAGCGAGTAAATGCGGGCAATGTTGGGATGCGTGACCTGCGCCATCGCGCGGGCTTCGTGCATGAAACGCGCGCGCAGGACCGGGTTATCGGCGTAGCGTGCATTCAGCGTCTTGATGGCCACTTTGCGCCCGAGCCGTTCGTCCATGGCCAGAAACACGCGGCCCATGCCGCCCGACCCGATCTCGCCAAGAACCTTATAACCGGAGAGCTCGGTGGGATGGCCGGACGGCCGGGGCGGGGACACGCCTACCGCGCGCCCGATCTCGGCGAGGGTCTCCAGCTGCGGGCGCAGATCGTCCGCGATCTCCGGATGTTCCAGGCAGAAGCCTTCGATGGCGGGGGACTCGTCGCGCGCCTGGCGATCGAGGAAGTCGGCCAGAGCTTGCGCCACGAGTTCCTCTTTGCCTGGCGCGGAGGGCATTACGGTTGTCCCGCCAACGCGCGAAACCGCTTTAAGGCGCGATGCAACAGGAGTGCCGCGCCTTCGCGGGTCTTGCCCAGGCGCGCGGCGAGTTCGGAGGTGGAGAGGCCTTCGATTTTGGCCAGCAGGATGGCCTCCCGATAGTCCGGCGCCAGCGCGTCCAACCGCACGAAGAGGGCCGCGACGTCCTCTTTCTCCGAGAGCAGCAGCGTGGGTGTCTTCAAATCCACCGGATCGGGACCGCCCGGATTGGTGGCGGAACGGAAGCGCACCACATCGGCGGCATTACGCTTCTGGCGCCCCTCAAAGCGCGCGGCGTCCTCCACGACGTGGCCGGCGATGGAGGCCAGCCAGTTCCAGAAGCTGCCCGGAGCCTGATAATTAAACCGCTGGATATCGCGGAAGGCGCGCAGGAAGGTCTCCTGCAGCAGGTCGTCCACTTCGACGGCGGCGAGCAAATCCGCCCCGGCTTTATAACGCAACAGGGCCGCCAACCGGCGGCGATACTTGGCGAACAGCGCGGCAAAGGCGTGGTAATCCCCGCCTTTCACCTTTTCGACCGCGCCGAAGCTGGTGGTGGGCGTCATTCAGCTCAATCCAGTATAGACCGGAGAGTGAATGGCTAGACGGGTGGTTGAACTGCCTTCAGGCGATAGCGGCGACCGCGCCACTCGATCTGGTTGGTAAACGCCGAGCCCAATAACACGATGAGCCAGACCCACGTCGCGAGCGGAACCCAAAGCGTATGCACCCAGGCGTGCCGGTCGAACCAGGCTTTGTACTCGGGCAGTGCTGCCTTCGCCAGCGTGGCGCGATTGGTGCCCTTCAGCATGCCGGGCGAAAGCTGCGCGATCAGCACCCACTCGGCGCCGCGGCTGCCGTGGATCGAGGCGATGACGGCCGCCGCCATACCGCCGCAGTAAAAAATGTGGGCGATCAGCGCGGTCCACCAGAGGCGCGGCCGATAAACGCGCGTGATGGTGAGCTGGCGGCGCGCCCAAGCCAGGAATTCGCGGGCACTGGTCCGGCCCGTGGAAACGGCCAGGGCGCCCGGCGCGAAGACGATTTGCAGGCCGGCGCGGTGTACGGCTTCGCTCAGCGCGTAGTCGTCGCTGACCGTGCCGCTCCAGAATTCAGGAACACGGATCGCATAAAATGTTTCGCGCAGGATGGCCATCGATCCGCCCCAGGCGAAGGCATTCGAGCCGGGCCCGAAGGTGCCGCCAATGACGGCATCCCAAACGCTACGCATCAGCGACCAGAAGTCGGGCGGTTCGGGGGCGTACCAGCGGTAACCCGTGGAAGCGCCCACGCGGGCATCCGGCGCGGGTGCGGCAAGGGGCGCGGCCAGCGCGCGCAGCCAGTTGCGCGAGACGCGGCCATCGGAATCGGCAAACGCGAACAACAGCGAGTCTTTGCGGGCGAAACGGATGGCGGTCCGCAGATTCAGCACCTTTCCGCCGGTGCCGGGTTCCTCCGCATGCGCCAGTACGATCCGTGCGTGCGCCGGAAGCACACCGGCGGGTATATCTGCGGCGCATTGCGCCACCACAATCAATTCAAACGCGGGATAATCCTGATCCGCCAGTGCAGCCAGGTTTTCGCGCAGGCCGGGATCGTCTCCTTTGACGGGCACGATGACGGTAGCCCGCGGCAGGCGATCCGCATCCGCGGCGGGCAATTCCGCCAGCCGGGCCGCCACATAAGCAGCCCGTTTGCGCTCACCGCGGAGAGAGAGCAACGCGAGCGCCAGCGCGGGGCCGGCAAAGAACCAGAACCAAAGCACGCTCTACTTGCGGCCTTTGGCCTTGGCTCCCGGCGCGGATTTGGGTGTCGTCTTCGGCATGGCTTTGGCTTTCTTGACCTTCGCCTTTGGCGGCGGAGCCTCTTCGGGCAGGGCCTCTTCCGCTAACGCCTCTTCAGCTGCGGCCTCTTCGACAGGCTCGTCTTCGGCCAGGATCTCGTCGGGAGAGTCTTCGAGGAAAGGCTCGGTGGCTACCACGCCGACGGCACTGCCGGGCGCCACTTTAGCCAGGACCTCGTTGAAGAGCGCCTGCTTGCGCGTGTCCACTTTGGGCGGAGGCGGCTGCTCGTGCCGGTAGTCGTGATCGTTGTGGCACGTCCGGCAGCGCACCTTGGCAGGCTCGCCGTTTAGCAACGACACCACCGCATGGTTCATGATGCGCTTACACTTCACGCAAAAGTCGTCGATGATGTCGCCTAGGCGCGGTTCCCGCATGTGTCTCCTTCCTAAACCTGCACCGTCTGCGCCGGCTGCTCGGGCGAGACCGGCGGCGCGGGCTTCGCGTCGGGGACCACCCAGCTCGCCGATTCGAAGCCCACATACTTACAGATGCGCAACACGCCGTCGCCGGCTTCCAGCAGATCGCCCACGGCCAGGGGGCGTTCGGAAGCCCGCAGACGAATCCAGGCATCGTAATCGCTATCGGCCTGGACTTCACCGTCCGGCTCGTAATCCTTGGCTTTCACACCGGCTGCGCCGGCCACGTGCGGCGCCCAGCGGAACTGCTGGCGCGGGGCATCTTTCATCCGGTAGACCCGATACATCGGCATAGAAAAATCTATTTTAAACGAAACGGCCCGGGATGGCTGCAATCGGCGCAAATTCCGGGCTGCGGATCAGGGCTTCGGCGTCGGCCTGGCCGCGATCGATCCATCGGCGTGCATTTTCCGGGTCCCAAACCATGGCATCACGAAGGGTCCCCAGCACGCGTTCCGGGCCCAGGCGAAACTGTTCGATACCGGTGGCGCGAGGCTCGCGCGGCGCCATCAGGCGGACCATCCGGACGGCCGCGCGCATCGCATTCAACGGCATACTGGGCAAGACGTTGACAGTGATCGCATGGTCCACGCCAAAGCGTTCGGCGGCCCACACCGGCATCACGTTCAGCAGACCGCCGTCGCAATAGAGATGCCCGTCGATGCGCACCGGTGGATATCCGACGGGGACGGCGCAGGAGGCCATGACATGCCGCCATGTCAGGTTGGGCGTCTCGACGATTTCGAGGCGCAACTGCGGCAGTCTGGTAACGGCCAACGCGAACGGCACCCGCGGCGTGTAGACGGCGGTCAGTTCCTGGATCAACTGGCCGAGCGGGGCGGGGTCGAACAGGGCATGCCAGGGCCGGCGAGGCACACGGGGAGCCATCAGGGTGGCGGAACGCGGATCGAGCCATGTGCGGATCAGCTCGTCGCCGGGAATGCCGGAGGCAATCGCCCAGCCGTTGATGGAGCCGACCGAACATCCCACGACGGCGTCGGGGCGGAAGACCGGTTCGAGGGCCTTCCAGACACCTGCCTGATAAGCGCCGAACATGCCTCCGGCGGATAAGACCAGCGCGGTTTTCACAACTCTTATCTTAGCGGCGATCGGGCAGGTTCAGGACTTCGTTCAACGAACCCTGCCGGTAGCCTTCCAGATCCAGGGTTACGTATTTGAAGCCCAGCGCCTTAAAAATAGCCGTGAACCGGCGGGCCGTTTCGAGGTTCAAAGCCGAGGCGAGTTCGTCCGGCGCGATTTCCAGCCGCACGAGCTCGCCGTGAAAGCGCACGCGAAACTGGCGGAATCCCAACGCCTTGATTTCCTCTTCGCCGCGCTCGACGGTTTTGATATTCTCAAGTGTTACGGGCGTACCGTAGGGGATGCGGGAACTGAGGCAGGCGGCCGCGGGACGGTCCCAGGTGGGCAAGCCGGCGATGCGCGACAATTCACGGATCTCCGCCTTGCGTAAACCAGCCTCCACCAGCGGCGCCTTCACCTGGTGCTGGCCGGCGGCGTTCTGGCCGGGACGGTAATCGCCCAAGTCGTCAGCGTTCACGCCGTATATGATGCTGGGAATGCCGCGCTCGCGGCCGATCTCTTCCAGGCGCGTGAACAATTCGTCCTTGCAGTGAAAGCAGCGGTTCGCGTCGTTCTTCAGGTAATCGGGATTCTCGAATTCGTGCGTTTCGATGTACTCGTGGGGAATCCCGAACTGGCGCACGAAGTTCTCGGCATCGCGTTTGTGCGATTCCGGGATGGAGGCGGAATCGGCGGTCACGGCCAGCGCGTTAGCGCCTAAAACATGGTGCGCGGCCCAGGCGAGATAGGCCGAATCCGCGCCTCCGGAATAGGCCACCATTACGCGGTCCAGGCCGCGCAGGACGGAAAACAGCTTCTCCTGCTTCTCGTCGAGCAGCGCGGGATGGGAAACATCGACCAAGGCGGCCATAGCCCGATTATATCGACATTTGGTGGGGCAGGCGTCTACGCCTGCAGAGGGTCTCCAGACCCGATCTTTGGCGAACGTGAGCCCGCCAGTGGTGGTGCGATAGCGGACGCGGTATTGTTGCCATCTTCTATGACCCTACTCGCAGCATAACGCTGCAAAAACGTTACACACAACGATATTGGCGAATCGGTATGGAAAAAGGAAGGGGTACCTGTCCTACACGCTATTTTTGCTGTGCCTACGGTAGGCGATGTTATTTAGTGACGCTGTTTATGTCGTCGTCATCCAAGCCGGCCGCGGAGATTTTTCTTCCCCACCGTAGGGTATGCCGCTTCCATACCAGGCTCGTATTATATTGGTGTCTTACCCGCCGCCAGGGCCGAAAGGTCTTGGCGGCTCAGAAGCCGCCACGGGCGAAAGCCTATAGCGGCTTCTGCATTCTGCGGCGGCTTCGCTTCGTTCCTCGGACTGGGCGTCCCGACGCTGAGATCGCGTCGCTGGTTCGCCCCCGCTCGCCTTTTCCCGATCCAGGGCTAAACCAAAGCGCCGCCGGCGCGGCGTGCTAGATTATGGTCGTGACACGACCAATGACTATGGGAGTTATCGTCGGGAATCGTGGATTCTTTCCCGACCACCTCGCTAAAGAAGGGCGCGAAGAGATCATCAAGGCGCTCACCGCCGCCGGTATCGAGCCGCTGGTGCTCAGCCCCACGGACAGCAAGTACGGCGCCGTGGAAACGCGCGTGGAATCGCGCAAGTGCGCCGACCTGTTTCGCGCCAATCGCGACCGCATCGACGGCGTGATCGTCACCCTGCCCAATTTCGGCGAGGAGCGGGCCATCGCGGACACGCTGCGTTTGGCGGACCTGAACGTACCCGTGCTGATCCAGGCGACGCCGGATTCCGCGTCGAAAATGTCCATCAAGTTCCGCCGCGACAGTTTCTGCGGCAAGATGTCGGCCTGCAATAACCTGACGCAGTACGGCATTCCCTATTCCATTACTTCGCAGCACACCGAAGCGCCGGACTCCGATATTTTCCGTAAGGACCTGGAGTGGTTCGCGGGCGTCTGCCGCGTGGTGAAGGGACTGCGCAGGGTGCGCATTGGCGCCCTGGGCGCGCGCCCGGCGGCCTTCAACACGGTGCGCTACAGCGAGAAGATCCTGGAGCGGCATGGCATCTCCATCGAGACCGTGGACCTGACCGAGATCCTGGGCCGCATCCACCGCATGAAGGACAGCGACGATGCCGCGCAGCAGAAGCTGGCCGCCATCCGAAGTTATGTTCCGACGGGCGGGATTCCCGACGAATCGCTAATCAAAATGGCCAAGCTCGGCGCCGTGGTGGATGGCTGGATGAAGGAAACCGAAGTGGTGATGAGCGCCGTGCAGTGCTGGACGGCCATCGAAGAATATTTCGGCGTGGTCCCCTGCACCGTGATGAGCATGATGAGCAACGACCTGCTGCCCAGCGCCTGCGAGGTGGATATCTGCGGCGTGGTGGGCATGTATGCGCTGCAAATGGCCTCCGGCACGCCCAGCGCGCTGCTCGACTGGAACAACAACTACGGCGACGATCCCGACAAGGCCGTCTGTTTCCATTGCAGCAATCTGCCCAAACATTTCTTCGCCGACGTGCGCATGGATTTTCAGGAAATTATCGCGGGCACCGTGGGCAAACTGAACACGTTCGGCACCTGCGTGGGGCGCGTGAAAGCCGGGGCGATGAGCTTCTGCCGCGTCTCGACCAACGACACCACCGGCAGGCTGCGCTCTTACGTGGGAGAAGGCGAATTCACCAACGATCCGCTCGATACCTTCGGCGGCGCGGGCGTGGTGCGGATCCCGCGGCTGCAGGATCTGCTGCGCTACATCTGCCTGAACGGCTTCGAGCATCACGTGGCCGCGAACTTTTCTTCAGTCGCGGGAATCGTGCATGAAGCCGGGTCGCGCTATCTCGGCTGGGACATGCACTGGCACAAGAACTAGTACATCGTCCTGTTAGTTCTTTATAGTATCAAGCCGCGCCTTCCGTTGCCTTGGTTGCTTCGATGATGCGCCGGAAATGTTCCGGCCCCTTGGTCCAAGTGAAGGGCGTCGGATTTTGACTATACTTCTTTAAGTATCGCAGCAGCAAATCCTTCAATTCTTTCTCGGAGCGCTGGAGGCTCTGCGTCAAGGCCTGCTTGGTGAGAATGCTGAATGTAATGGACCCCAAAATTTGGACACGAAAAAGGCCTTTTCTTAGATGGTCGGCGGCATTGAAAATAGAGGAGAGACAATGCCACGAACGCGTAAGAATCACCCGCCCAGCCTGAAGGCCAAAGTCGCTGTGGAGGCGATCAAGGCGCACAAGACAGCCGCCCAGATCGCGCAGGTCTTCGGCGTCCACCCGACGCAGGTCGGTGGATGGAAGAAGCAGGCGCTGGCCGGCCTGCCGGATATCTTCGGTAATGGCCGCGAACAGGTGCGCCAGCAGACCGACGCCGAAAAGGACGAGCTCTACAAACAGATCGGCCAACTCAAAGTGGAGTTGGACTTTTTAAAAAAAAGAGCTGGCCTTATCGATTGAGGACCGTCGCCTATGGATCGACCCCGAACATTCGCGCTTGACCATCGAACAGCAGTGCGAACTGCTGGGTCTGCCGCGCTCGACCTACTACTACCAGCCGCGAGCGGAGAGCGCCGAGAACCTGCGGCTGATGCGGCGGCTCGACGAGTTGTATCTGGAATGTCCCTTTTTCGGCAGCCGCCGGATGGCGGTCACGCTGGGGGTGAACCGCAAACGCGCACAGCGACTGATGGGCATTCTGGGAATCGAAGCTCTTTATCCGAAACCGAACTTGAGCCGTCCGGCGACGGGTCACCAGATCTACCCGTACCTGCTGCGCGGCCTGTCGATCGAGCGGCCCAACCACGTCTGGAGTACCGATATTACGTATATTCCGATGCGTGGTGGGTTCCTTTACCTGGTCGCCGTCATGGATTGGTTCAGCCGTTACGTGCTCAGTTGGGAACTGTCCAACACCATGGAGACCGGCTTCTGTCTGGCGGCCATGGAAGCCGCCTTCCGCTTCGGCCAACCCGAGATCTGGAACTCCGATCAGGGTTCCCAATTCACGGCCGCGGATTTTCTGGCGCCCCTGAAAAAGCGCGGCATCCGGATCAGCATGGATGGGCGCGGTCGCGCCCTGGACAATGTGTTCATCGAGCGGCTGTGGCGCAGCTTGAAGTACGAACTCATCTATCCCGGCGACTTCGCCAGTGGGGGCGACCTGCATCCGGCGCTAGATCGCTACTTCCGTTTCTACAATTATCGGCGCCCGCACCAGGCGCTCGGCTATCGCATGCCGGCAGATCTGTACCCGCGGGCGCCGCTCAGGAAAAGGGCGTGGCTGTGATGGGGGGCTTTGCCCCCCAAGCCCCCCAGGATTTATCGCTTTTTCTGCCAGAATGGATAATTTTTCCTTTGCCCGTTTTGCGAACCTGTCTTATAATTGGAGAGCTTGATAGGAGGATAGGGCAACGCAGGGATGCGACCCGAGCGCCGATTCAAGCCCGGAATGGATGGCGGCCTTCGGGCCGCCTCTTGGTTACCCCGCCGCACCATCTAAGCGACGGCCAAAATTTGTCCAACCTTTGGGGTCCACCTCAGAAAAAGCATTCGATCATATTCATCCATGAGGCGTGGCGCGCTGAAGAGATCACCGAAATCGGAAACTCCGGAGCCGCGACAGCGGGCGCGGATCTACGACGAGGCCGTTCGAGAAGCGTTGACGATCGTTTGGGAGGCAACCGATCGAATCTGTGGCAAACGCCTTCGCCAAGAGATCGCTGGGTTGGTCAACGCCATGGAGCGGCATGGACATTTGAAACTAGATGCCGCAGTCCGGGAACACCTGCTGTCCATGAGCGCCGTTACCATGGATCAGCTATTGACGACCGTTCGTGACACCGCCAAACGGGGCCGTCGCCGAACGATAATTAACACGCCGTTGCGAAAGAGTATCCCCGTACGGACCTTTGGAGACTGGCATGATCCTTGCCCGGGGTTTTTCGAAATGGACATGGTGGTGCATTGCGGAAAGTCGCACCGTGGGGAGTTACGTCCACAGCCTTCTGCTAACCGACATCGCTGCGGGCGGGACGGAAGCCATCGCCATGGTCGTGCGAGAACAGACGCTGGTGACTGAATCGGTGAGCGAGATTCGGACGAAGTTGCTGTTCCCCGTGCGTGGCTCGATGTTGACAACGACAGCGCGTTTATCAATGACACGCTGGTGGACTATTGCCGGGACAACAACATCGAACTCACCAGATGTCGCGCGTACAAGAAGAACGATCAGGCGTGGATCGAACAGAAGAACGGCGCGGTGATCCCGCGAATGGTGGGCTACGGAAGGCTGGAGGGCGCGAAGATGGCAGGGGTGTTAAACAAGCTGTACACCTCCGCGCGGCTCTTTCAAGAAGTACCACCCGCCCGCAACACCGTGTGAACGTCTCTTGGACCGGGAGGATGTCGCGGACGAATGCAAGAAACAACTCCGGCAGACTTTGGCGGCACTGGACCTGGTGCGATTGCTGAGCGAAATCCGAGAGGCGCAGCGAGTGCTCGCACAGCTTGAAGTCGGTGTCGTCAACGTCGAGATGGCTCAATCGCCCCAGCCGTTGAGCGGCTTCTTCGCCAGCTTTTCACCGTGTGGCGCGATGGAGAAGTGCGTCCGACACATCGCAAGAAAACCAGCGGTCCACGAACCTATCGTACTCGTGTGGATCCGTTTGAAGTCCCGAATCTCAGGAAGAAATGTACGGGGATATGTCCATCGCCACCGCCACCATCAACTCCGGAGGGGTGCGCCCATGATCAACCCGCCGGATTTCAGATCGATCAAGCGCAGCGTGACAATGGAATCTGTGTTTCGGCCCTACCAAGTCCAGCTTCGACGGAGTGGAAAAGACCAATACCGGGCTGCTGCCCGATTCACCGTGGTGACGGGCACGACGCCTTTCACGTGAATTCGGCGCGCAACATTTTCCACTGCTTCGCGTGAGGCGCCGGCGGAACGGTGCTGGACTTCGTTGCTGCGACAGAGGGTTGCTCTTTGTTCGCGGCAGCGCAAAGGCTGCAGGCCATGACTTGCTCGTCGAGACCGGTGAGCTTGACACCGAATGGGAAGGAACTGGTTACGGAAAGAAGAAAGGTTTCTTCACCCCTGAACTTCAAGCTGACTGGCATCGACTACGCTCATCCCTATCTGGCCGAACGCGGAGTCGGGTTCTACGCGGGACCAGGGTTGATGCATGGGCGATTGGTCATTCCTATGCACAGAGACGCCCTGGAATGAATCCGGTCTGAAAGCCGCTTCCCTTTGGTAGACTGCGATCAATTTCGATACGTTATACGCCAGCCCGAGAGCCTGATCGGCGACGATCTCGAAATCACCAATTTACCGGTCAAATTTCTATCCGTAGAAATCCCACGACATCAATTCACGCCGATTGTCGGCCGCATTTCAGATCAGCTGGATTTTGTTCGGCTGTGGCTCGTCGGCCATCCTGGACCGTGGATTCCGGCTGGTGACCTGGCGGAAACGCAGGCAGCCGAAGAGTTGTTCTGACGTGTTGTATTATGTGGGAGTCATGGAGCCACCCTCCGGGATCGAACCGGAGACCTGCTGATTACGAAATTCCGGGTCTGGCGGGATGTGGTTGATTCTGTGTTCGGCGCGGCAGCCGCCATTTGGGCGGACTCGGCGTGATTGGCCCGTATTGAATCCGATTCTGAATCCGAGTTCCGGCGCGACAACAGACGCCCTTTGCCCGAAACTTCTATACTGGGAGCATGGAGCGAAGCGAATACATCGACCAGCGCAATGGCGGATTCTACGTCGCCGGCACGCGTGTCTCTCTGGACTCCGTCGTCTATTCTTTCAAGGCCGGGGACTCGCCGGAAACCATTCGCCAGAACTTCTCTTCTCTCACCCTGGAGCAGGTGTACGGGGCGATCACCTTTTACCTCGCTCACGAGCATGAAGTCGATGCCAACATCCGCGAAGGCGAAGAAGAGATCCAGCGCTCCGTCCCGCCTTTGAGCGAAAGCCGTCCAGAACTGTACGCCCGTCTTGAGCGCGCGCGCCACGAGATCTCGACACAGGATCTCGCGAAACATTGAGCATTCGTTTTCAGGCGGACAACGACTTGAAGCGCATCATTGTCAACGCAACCCTGCGGCGCGAACCGCGCATCGATTTTCAAACCGCCCAAGCCGCCCGTTTGGACGACCTTGACGATGAGGCAGTTCTGGGCCTCGCGGCGTCGCAGTCCCGAATTCTCGTAAGCCACGACAAGCGGACGATGCCGAAAGCCCTTGCCTCGTTCGTCGCGTCGGGAGGCACGAGTCCGGGCGTGCTGCTCGTAATTCCGCAGAGCGCGCCGATCCGGGACGTGGTTGACGCTCTGATTCTGATCTGGACAGATGATCGGACGAACGACTGGGAAAACCTGATCGTCAAAATCCCGTTTAAGCCAGCGTAACTCTGGATCGAGTCTTAGCGACGCCCGGGTCTGCTGGCAGTGGTTTCCGCTTCTTCAGCCAATTTTCGGAACGGGTGTGGAATGGATTTACCCGGCTCCTTCATCGCATTACGCAAGTAATCGGTGACGCTCTGGCGCAGCCGCGACGACCATTCAGGCTCGCGAATTTCGTAAATTATCACCCGAAGGTGACGAAGGTCGAACGGTACATCATCGACAGCACATGAGGTGAAAATTACCGGCTTCTTAGCTGCGTGCGCCAGCCCAGTTCATAGAAGACGTTGGGGTTTTTGCCAGAGAGGTCAGCAAGGAGAAGTTTCGATTTCTCAATCTGCTCCCATATCTGCTCGACAACGCTACCCGTGCTGAACAATTCATCGGCTCTCACGGGCTCAAGGCCGGCATCTTTAATCGCCGGGACGTAAATTTCTTGGTAATAGCGATCGAACCATGCCCCGAACGGCATCATCACGAAACACGTATCGAGGAACTCGCGAATCCGTGGCTCCTTCGCGAGGATTGGGCTTGGGACTTTTTCCGGCGGAGTCTGCGCGGCTGGGCTTTGCGGCTCCGCCGACGCGCCGTGAGAATCTATAGGCGTCGCGGTCCCTGAAAACGCCCTAAGATACTTCAGGTTTTCTAGGAAAATATTTGCGAAGACGTCTGCTCGATCTCTCGGAATACTGAATTCCCTAGCCAGCGTATTGAGAAAGAACTCATCTTCTGGGATTCGCTTTCCACCGTAGAACTGCTCTACCTGTTCGAAGTCCTTGACGCTCCTGAAGGCCGCCAGCAACGCCTCAGCGCGTTGACTCGGCGAACTGGGCGCCACCACATCTTGACCGAGTTTTGCTAACTGGATTGACGACGAAGGGCCGGTCCCAGCAACTAAGCCGTATTGGTTCGCCGACCGAAGTAAATCCAAGAAACGCCAGTCCTGCGCTTGCCGGAAGCCCACGGCAACCGCGATGTCCTGGGCCGGCATCGGATTGCCTGCGTTCTTTTCTTCAATAGCTTTCGCGATTCGGATCGCGTCCTCGAGCGTATTCTTTGGAAAAGTCCAAGGCTGGCGCTTCGCGGACAATGCGCCCCTTTGTCGCTTCGCCGCTCCGCGGGCCTTCTTGCGTGGTGCTGGTTTCTCGCCCTCGTCAACCATTTGTGATCCCCACCTACTTGTTCTGCTTTTTCCCGTTCTTTTCCATGTGATCGGAAAACTCTTTGAGGGAGATCCCGTACCAGACTTTTGCATTCGAGGGTGCCCATAAGACACCGCTTGGTTTCACCCGGATGTGGCCGACCACTTTCCCTTCGTCATTGACGATCTCGAAGTCCTCGAACTTTCGCGGTCGGAAGCTATTGACAGACATTTTTCATCCCTCACTCGCCCATTTGGCCGGCGACGACCTTGAATGATTTGTTAATAATACCACCAACAAAGGGGCGCCTGGTTAAATCGGAGAGAAGCCAGTCTAATCCCAACCCCAACAAAATGCGAGCGTTTGCGCAATTTTGGCGCTCGGAGCGACGAGCTTACACGACGAGTTGCTATTCTTTTTCCCCACGCTTCAGAAGTTCAGCCATCGCGGCGCCGGAGTCTCCGACCATGGCGCTGCCAACGCTCTTCAGAAACCGGTCATACCGCAGCTTGCCGCGTGCAACTGCCTGTTCATACACTTCCCTCGGTGGTTCGGCCAAACAGGTGAGAAGGGTCTTCGTCAATGAGTCCACAAAGGCGAACAACGCCTGCTGACCAAGCCGCACACCGCGAATCTCGCGCCCCACGCGATCAAGGCTTGCGGCGATCCGTTCCTCCGCAGCATCGACTCCGCTTTCGCGGCCGACGAGTTCCCGCTCGATTGCCGCTCGAATGAAAGCGCTGGGATTTGAGAATCCGCCCTGTTTGGTTGCGACTTCGATTCGTCTGTCCAACTCCGGTTCCAGCCGCGCTGCTCGAATTCGGACCTTCCGTTTTGCCATTCTCGGCCTCCTAAACGGTACGCCGGAACGCGTCGAGAGCGTGACACGAGATGTTCAACGATTGTTCGACGCCATGCTCTCTGCGTTGAACGTAGAACGGCCTGAGACGACAGCAGATCACCGAAATAACCCGGAAATCTGTGCAACAACCCTTTATGTTCCACTACGCGTCGTTGCTGCTGATATTGCTTTCGCTGCGGAAACGGCGACGAGAACAATTGGCAAGAAACTGAAACATTCTGAATTCCTGGTTGTCGCATCGGGACTCTGAAACATCCTGCAATATTGAGGCGAAATTCTGAAAGCACACGCCGCACCCTGGTAGGGATAAAGCCGACTCGCGACCAAACCTGAGTTTGGCTGTCACGATGAGCTTGGCTCGCGCCGTACCGGTTGGAGGAAATTGTGGCACACGAACTCAGCCGCTGGGTGGTGCACGAGGGAGCGAGTGCATGAGCTCAACATCGCTGGCGCCGTCTCATTCAACGGACGCATCGGACTACATCGACCCGCCCGTCCACGATTCGGTTGATCGCCTGCTGACTATCGACGACATCGCTCGGTGGTTTGGTGTCAGTCGGGCGTGGGTGTACGATCACACGACGAGGAAGCGGCCTTTGCTCCCTTGTATCAGATTGGGTGAGATGACCCGGTTTCGCCGCTCAGACGTCGAGAGCTTCATTCGAACCCACGCGAAGTATCATGACTCCAAGTGATCACTTCGCGATAAAATCGATCCTGTCGCTCGGAAGGCATATGGGCCGCGACCGGCATCAGGAAGGCAGCCTCGTAATCGTCGGGAAGCGCGTCAAGAAGTGGCGGGGGCATTTCTACGTTTATGAGACGAAGGCGGACGGCTCCGAGAAACGCCGCTTCCGCAACGTTTTGCTCGGCCTCAAGGCCGAGATGGACAAAGGCCAGGCCAAACAGAAGTTGCGCGATCTGATCGCGCGTGAAACACGCAACATTGCTCCCGCCCCGGTCGCCGTGACACTGCGGTGGTTTTACGAAAACCGCTTCCTTCCGCAGAAGGAAGAACAGTGGAAAGTCACCTCGCGGCCCAAGACGAAGCGTTTCATAGAGAATTACCTGCTCAAACGCTTCGGCGATTTCCTTTTGGCGGATCTCGATAAATTCACGCTGCAGACCTATCTCAATGAACTGGCGCCAAATTTCTCAAAGAGCGTGCTCGCAAAGACGCGGGTTAATCTTAACGCCATCCTTGGCGAGGCCGTCGAGCTGGAATTTCTGCCAAAGAATCAGGCGGCGAAACTCGTTGTGCCGCGCTCCGGCAAGAAAGCTGCGAATCAGCCCTTAACGCCTGAGCAGATTCCGCAGGTGCTCTTTCATCTCGGAGACCGCGACCGGCTAATCGTGCGAATGTTCCTGGTGCTGGGCCTGCGTCCCGGCGAAATGTTCGCGTTGCGCTGGAATGACAAGCAGGGCAACAGCCCGCGCATCGACACGGCGATTGTCGATGGCATCGAGGTTGAAACCAAGACCGAAGGCAGCGATGCGGCCGTCTGGCTCCCTGTCTCGATCGAAAAGGAGCTCGAATTCTGGCGCTCAGCCGCCGGGAACGTCCTGCCGGACAGCTTCATCTTCCCGTCCTCGCGTGGAACTGCCATTAACACGAACAATTTCCTATTCCGCGTGCTCAAAGAGGCGGGCAAAAAGGCGGAGATCAATGGAGTGACGCACCAGATGCTCCGGCGGACCTGCTCAACCTACATGGCGCAGCTCACAACCGTCAAAGACGTACAGGCGCATCTACGCCACAGCTCCTCCGCGACCACGTTGGAGCACTACATCAAGTCGGTTCCGGAGAGCGTACGGGTGGCGGTTGAATCGCTTGACCATCTGCTGAAGAAAGCGCCCGCGGATTCAGGTCAACCCCCGAATTGAATCCAATTGAATCCAAGTTTTCGGAAGGAAGAAAGCTAACTGATTGAAAAATCTGGAGCCACCCTCCGGGATCGAACCGGAGACCTGCTGATTACGAATCAGCCGCTCTACCAACTGAGCTAGGGTGGCTTACCTCTTCGATTATAATGACTTGCAGCGCACGGCGCAAGTCGGATTCATCAGCGGATTCATCAGCCGCCCAACGGTCTCAGAACTGATCTAAGAGCTTGAGAGGCATACGTTTGCCGGCAAGATGTCATCGAACAGTCTTGAATCCATGTTCGCCATTGACATCCTCTTCCGATCCCCTCTGAAATGCACGACTTGCTCAGACAGCGACAGATCATCGCGCGTGCTCTCTTACAAGAGATGGTGCTTGAGGAACAATGCGCGCTTGCACATCGTCTACTCAGTATACTCCAGTGGAGTATACTGAAATGTGCAGACCGTCGTGGACAACACCCGCATTCCTTGGCGACGCCAGATCGTTAGGATTGTCCGGGGAAGAGCGGCTGGCCATCGTCACATGGATCGCCGCCAACCCTCAGGCAGGTGACGGGGCCGGACATTCCAGTATTCTTGCTCAATATGGCGAATATAGTCCGGACCTACGGGTCCAGAAGGGAGTCGCGATGAAGAAAACGAAACAGACGGCAGGCGGACGCATGGTTGCGAGTGCCAAGGAAGCGCTCGCGTTCGCCAAAGGCCTGCAGAATCACGGCTGTGAAGTACACGTTCCAAACGACATTGATGTCAAAGCGATCAGGGAGAGGATTTCCCTTTCTCAAGGCGAATTTGCCAAGTTGTTCGGTCTGAGCAAGCGGACCTTGGAACACTGGGAACATGGGCGGCGTGTCCCCAGCGGCCCCGCCCGAGCTTTCTTGATAGTGATCGCCCGTGAACCAGATGCGGTTCGCCGGGCGTTACTTGCATGAGCGGAGAGTTGGGTTCAAAATCGAATTCACTTAGCGCCCGTCAAGCCGAATCTGCCAACCAAACCGCGCGGTTCCACAGCGATGCGCGGGGCCGGATCGCGGGAGGGATCAGCCGCGCAGCGAACCCGCCGATCCATTTTCCCACTCCTGCAGCAGCCGCCCTCCAATCACGGCAAACTCCGGATGCTGCTTCATATAAGCGTGAACGTCTCCTGCCGTCTCCACAATCGCCTCCCCGACCCGTTCCAGAATCTGTCTGATCTTCCCCGGCGTAGCGCCCGCCCGCGTCTCGCCGAGTTTCCTGAGCTGTTTTGCCGTTGGCCAGTGGGTCGCTCCATCGAGCGTCAGAGCCAGGCTGTCGTTGGGCAGGTACACGGACGTGGTCACCAGATCGTAGACGGGCGCCAGCCGGGCTTCACCCTGCACGTCGTCATAGACAATCCCAAAGTTTTTCAGATGCGCGTCGCCATTGCGCAGAGCGCAGTTCAGCGCAATCAGGGTAAAGAGGCTTTCCAGATCCTCGTTGACGTGCGTTGAATTCGCAAACTGCCCAAATCGCCTCATCACCGCGGTCTCGTAGCTGCCGCGATATTTCTCGTCGGTCCTGCGGGCGTTCAATACGCAGAAATCCTCGAATCCCCGATAGGTCCCGTCCATGCGCAGGTCGAAGCGATCGATCACCAGCGCCATGCCGTCTTCCGCCAGGCGGTACGGCGGCACTTCGAGTCCGCACTTGCGCGCCGCGCTAAGGCAGAAGTATTCGTTTGCGGCAAGCTGCGGATATTCGTTCGGTTCCCACAGTTTCACGATGTGCGTCGCGCCGCGGTAGCTCTGCGAGAGCCGGCGGCCCGCATGTTCCGTCGCGGCGAAGGCCTTTTCGTCGCGCACCAGGATCTTAGGTTGCACGCCGCTGATGCCGGAGAAGGAGGCGAACTTCTCCAGCAGGTAGGGCAACAAATCTCCACCGCGATTGCGTTCGAGAATTTCATCCACCGATTGAAACGGCACCTCTTCGTGCAGTTTCTCCGCGTCGCCGGTGTAGCGGACGCGGCCCACCTGGGAGCGGCCCACGATTAACAGCAGGTCGAATTCGTCAAAACTGCCGGTGGCTTTCGCGAAAGCCAGGCGCAAACGCTCGCGCAGGAGTCCCTCCGGCAGATTCATTTCGAAGATGGGAGCCAGGCCCAAAGGCACGGTCCAGGACGGAAGGCGCACCGGCATGGTCACTGAGACCGCGCGCGCCTCGGGCGTGGCCGGCAGGTAGGCGAATGCGCTACCGCGCTCGCCATGCCGGTCCAGCAGCCCCGCCTCAGCCGCGTCGGTCCAGACTTTGATCATGGCGATCCTCTTCGATCAGTTCTTCGAGGGTGGGGCGCTGCGAGGCCGTATCCTGTAGCTTCAGCTCAAGCCCAAGCGCGGCCAGCAGCCTGGCGAGCTTGGAAAAACCCATTTCGCCGGCGCGCCCGTTTTCTAGCGCGTCGAGCGTAGCGCGGCTGATCCCGGCCTGGCGCGAAAGCGTCGCCTGGCTAAGTTTTAGCGATTTGCGGCGTTCGGCCACTCGGGGGCCTATAGAGGTCAGGTCCAACACGCAATGCCTATTATATTAGGCATCCGCATCATTTTCAAGCGTTTCGCCTAATATATTAGGCAAAACTTAGTTCGAAATCCACTCTTTACTCGGACCGCTGCGGAGCATAATACCCGCTCCTCGCCTCTACGCTCAGCTTCCGCGAATTCTCCAGCTTCACCTTCAACTGATGAAAACGGCCGTCCGCCTTGCCCGCCGGAACGAACCCGAGCAGGTAATGGCTCTCCGGCGTGGCCAGCTTGCGGAAACTCAGGGCGAAATCGTTGCCGGTGACATAGGCGCCGCCGGTCCCGTGGGCCAGATCCACCAGCACCAGGGCATTCGCCGAATTGTCGTAACGCGGGCGGCCGTCCATGGCGCTGGCTGCGCCGTTAGTGGTGTAATCGGTGGCCTCGCCCGTGTCTACCGTGTTGATGGACACCTTTGACCGGATGGCATTCTCGATCAAGGCCGCTTCTTCACCCTGCCTGAAGCGATCGGATCCCACAAAGAAACCGGACGAGACCAGGATGATATCCCGCCGCCCCGGCAGCTTCGACATCCTATCCACCACGGCTTTCAACAGCGCCACTTGCAGAGTTTGCGCCTGCGAGACCCGGCACACCGCCGCGGGACGCAATTGCATATGGGATATGGCCTCTTGCAGCTTCTCCCGGTCGTTGGTGAAATCGAGTTCCACGCGGCATGACGAGCTGAAGATGGCCGCGCGGTCGCCGGGCTGCAACGCGCCCAACTGCCTTGCCGCGGCCTCGCGAATGCGCGTCAGATCGCCCTGATCCCGTATTGTCATATCGTCGAAAAAGTAGGTGACGAAACGCGTGGGAATGTCGACTCCGGTTCCCGCCGCTGGCGCCGCCGGCGTTTTCGCATCGGGCAGCGAACGGTCGGGGGCGGCCTGGCTTCCAGCCTCCTCCACCGCGAAACTGGTGATCTCCTGCCGCTTCCCGTTATCGAAAAGTTCGAAGTCATCCTTGCCCAGGTTGCTCACGGTGTGGCCGTCGCGGTCGCGAACCACCACCGGAACTTGAATTACCGTCACGCCCGCCTTGAACGTTTCGCCGGTCTGCGCCTGGGCAGCCGCGCCGGCCGGCAGGCCGAGGGCCAGCGCCAACAGAATTGCTACACGCATCGATTTCCTCCACACTCATTCATACTCCGTCGCGTCATGGAACCTGCACGCCCGCATTCTCGGCCGTGATCTGTTGGCCCTCGTCGTCAAGCACCACCAGCCGCACCAGGTAGGCGCCGGGCGGCACGTCGAAGTTCGTATCGATGTTGACGGGAGGCTTCTGGTCCAGCGCCCGCAGAGTCTCGTCCCGCAGCCGAAGCTGCAGGATCTTCTGCTGGCCGGCTACGAAATTGCCGTTGCCGTCGAAAACCGCGGCTACGATCGTCACGTCGTTCCGGTTCCGGTCGTCCACCTTGCGCAGATGGATCAGCTTCAGGTCCACGCTGGTAATCACGTTCAGCTTCTGCGCTCCGCCCGTTTTGGTCACCTGGGTATGCATTTCCACGGGCAGGCTGTGGATCTCTTCGCGCGAGAATACCGCGCTCTCGATCTCCTGCCGGGAAGCTGCCGTGGCGTCGTCCAGCCGTTTGGGCGCCCAGTACCCGCGGCGCGCCTGCAGACTCACCTTCTCGCCCGCGTTCATCGTCACTTTTAATGGATGGAATTTGCCATCCACCTTCAGGTCTTGCGGCACGAAGCCCAGCACATAAAGATACTCGGGTGTCGCCGCGGCCTTCCGCACGCCGCCAAAAAAATCGTTGTCGCGGTTGAGCGTGCCGCCGGTGTCCTCCGCCAGCGCGATCAGCTCGTCGGTTTGGGCTTCATTCTCCAAAGGCCTGAACGCCACCTCGTCCTCAATCACGCTCGCGCTGCCGCCGGCCCGGCAGCCATCGTAAGTGGGAATCGTCCAAACGCCGCGCGCGTCCACGCCGCTGATCAATACCTTCGATCGGATAGCGAGTTGGATCAGGTCTGAGCTGGCGTTCTGCAGATCGGCTGGCACAAAGAAACCCGGAGACGCCAGCACCACGCTTCGTTGCCCCGGCATCTGCGCGATGCGCTCGACCACCAGCTTGAGCGCCCCAAGCGCCGCCCGCGTCTCCTGCAGCCCGCTGGTATAAGCGTCCCGCACGTACTGCATGGCCGTGTGCAGATCCCCAAACTCGTCCAAGGCGACGCGCAGCGCGAGCGATTTAGCGACGTCTGGCGCGCTGGGCTGCAGCCCCACCTGTTGATCGATCTCGACCGCCTGAAAGTAGCTTACGTACATGCCGCAGGAACCGAACATAGCCGCCCCGATGGGGTTCGGAGTAATCTTCAGCAGCGGCCCGATCAGCGCTTCCGGGCTATCCGTGAAATCCACCCCGATCCGGCCCGAGGTCGTAAATAGCGCCGCGCGATCTCCCGGCTGCAGCGATGTGCGGATGTATTTCACTACCGCGGCGCGTACTTGCGGCAGATCTGCGAAACGGATATGTACGTCGTCAAAAACAAAGGCGACGAAGTGCGTGGGCAATACCGTCGGCGCGGCCGGCCCTTTTGACGCGCCGGATACTGAAGGCCGGCCGCTTTCCGTAGGCTTATCCGATGCCGCGGGTCCAGCCGCCTTCTGCACGTAAAACTTCGTGATCTCCTGTCGCTTACCTTTGTCAAAAATGCGGAAGTCTTCTTTGCGCAGATTTCCGACGGCGTGCCCCTGGCTGTCGCGCACGATCACCGGAACCTCCACCAGGTTGCTTTGCACTTTGAAAGTCACCGGTTCGTCGCGCGTGGTCACTTCCGCCTCACCCGGTGGGGCCGTGGCAGCTTTGGGCGGCTCCGGCGCGGGCGCTGTCGTAACGCTGGCCTCGGAAAGTTCCCGCGGGTTCGTCGCGGCGGCCGTAAGGCCAAGAGTCGCGGCGACATCTTTTGTCTGGGTCTCGTCTACCCGCGGTACCTCGGCACTTTCAGCGGACAGCGGCGTCTCCTGTTTGTTCGCCAGTTCCTTTCCGCCAGGCGCGAAATACCCGTTCCTCGCCTGGACATCCAGTTTGCGTCCGCTCGCCAGTTTTACGGTCACCGAATGGAAACTGCCGTCCGGTTTCAAAGCCTGCGGCGAGAAGCCCAGGATGTAGATGTGCTCCGGCGCGGTGCTCAGCCGGCGTACCGCTCCCGTCAGGTCGTTCGTGTCGGTAATAAAACGGCCGCCCGTTCCATTCGTCACCTGGGCCTGAAACATCTGGTAGGAAAAGCCGCTCTGCAATGCCAGCCCGCGCGCGTCCAGGCCGTTGACCACGATGTGCGATCGCACCGCGCGGTCGATCAACTGCATCGTCTCGGGCTCCAGCGTCCACGCGCAAAAACCCTGATTGGCCAGCACCAGGCCCGATGTAATCAGCACCACTGTGCGCTGCCCCGGCAGCCGCTCCATCCGGCGCACGATGTTTCCCGTCGTCATCACCAGCGCCCGCGATTCCTTTTCGATTTCGCTTTGAATCTGGCAAGCCGACCCGGGCGGCGGATATGGAGAAGCCGGGCGAATCTTGAGCAGCCCTTCCCGAAGCTTCGCGCGGTCGCCGGTGAAGTCTACCTCCACCTCTCCCGATGGCGTAAAAACCGCGACGCGATCGCTGGGCTGCAGCGGTGTCGAGAAATTTCAAAGCGGCGTTGCGCGAGTAAACCAGATCCGCGAAGTCTCCGATGTTGCCCGGCCCGGTCTTCAGGTGCAAATCGTCGAACAGCAGCGCGACATAATGGTCCGGAATCGCGATCGGCGCGGTTTTGGGTTGTGCGGGGTTTCTGCCTGGTAAGCTCCGGTCTTCGGCCACCCGCTGCGAGGTGTCTTCGATCGCGAATTTCGTGATTTCCTGCGGCTTGCCCTTATCGAAGAGCTGAAAATCTTCTTTGCCCAGGTTTCCAACGGTGTTCCCTTTGGCATCGCGTACCACCACCGGCACCAGCACCAGGTTCGTTTCAGTCTTGAACGTGACCTCGCCCTGTGGCCACGCCACGAACGAAGCCAGAACCAGAATGAGCACAACAGCAGAGGCCATCTTCATAAGGCGGCTCCTGTTGAAATCGTAACTCGTTTACTGTGGGAACAGGCGCCTAGCGGCGGTCCGGGCTATACCAGTAGGGCGTCTTCAGCGCCGCCGCGCTTCGCGGATACCGGCTATGCAGCAAATGGAAAGCGCGCTTCATCCAGCGTTCGGTCTGGCCGTCGCCGCCGCAGGCGTAATGCCCGGCACGCACAGCCAGCCGCAGAGCCTCGGGCGCGCGCGGATCGTCCGGATGAGCCTCCACCCACTCCACCGCTTCCCGCGCCAATAAACTCGCGGCCGCCGGAGCCGACGCCAGCCGTTCAGCTTCGTGGCGCGCATCGGCGCGCTCGGAAGCCGAAAGAAATGAGGCCTCCACCGGGCCGCGCTGATAAAGCAACATCAGGGGCGCGTTCAAGACATCCGCGGGTGAAGATACCGACCGGTCGTTCGGTGCCGCCCCCACCGGACACCACCAATTGTCGCGGAAGCCGTCGATCTTCGTGATGGGTGTGGAGCGGCCAAAGCCAGCCTCAATCGAAGGCCGCATTCCCGGATTGTTCAGCATCAGCCACGCCGCAGCGAAGGACCGCGATGGATCGTCCGGCGCCGCCTGGTAGCCGTCGAGATACGGCTTCAAATACGGCGCGAGCGATGCCAACACCGGCGCGATCGCGATTGCGGTAGCATTGTCGCCCAATAGGACTGCCCGCACCCAGACGGCGCGCGCTACCCCTAATTGCAGGTTCGGCGGCAGGCTGGAGCTCCGTGCGGCCAGCGCCAGCAGCGCCAGCGGCGCCTGCCGATCCAAAATGGCCGCGGCATCGCCATCGAAATCCACCGTGCGCACGGTAGCCGCCTCTTCCCCGCCGCCCTCTATCCAGGTGGCTGCCATGGTGCGCGGCGCGTATCGCAGGAACTCGTCCCAATCGCGAGCCACGCGCAACCGTTCCGCCAGGAACAGGTTGCGGGCGGAAACGGGCATTTTGCGCTGCAGCACCGCATCCAGCCGGGGCCGCGCCTCGTCCGCCGGCATCAGCCGCAGCCGGTGAAATTCGACCGTCGGGAAAGCGGGCGACCTCTCCGCCACCTGCGCGGCTGCGGCCATCAACTCCGCATCCGGCTCCGCGGCGTAAGTCATCGCCGCCACCAGCCAGGGCAGCGAGCGCTTCTGCCGCCACTTCGCCAGCGCACGGTCGGCAGGGCCGTTCTCGATGGCCGCGATCCAATCCGTGATGTCATCCTGTGGGGCCGTTCCCGTATCGGCTGACCGGTCGAGCATCAACCGGTAGTCATACATATCCCTCGCGACGCCGGTCTTTTCCGTCGCGACCGCCTGCGCCAGTTCGTGCAGCGCGCCCGCCGGGTCGGTTCGGATACGGAGGTAGCGCGCCAGGCCCCTTGCGCTGGCGTGCCACGCCGCGGCATCCGGATCGGCCAGTGCCTTCCGCAATTGCTCCTGCGCGGCTGGAGCGGCGGACGGGTCTTCCACTGTCGCTTTGCGGATCAGGGCGCGCGCGGCAAGATAGGGCGCGATGCCGTGCCACGGCGAGTCCCGATCGCCCGCAATCCGTAGGAAATCCGACGTGGCCGCATCGAATTCGCCGGCATAAAACTCCGCCGCGGCGATCTGGTAAGCGCGGTCCGCTTGCATCCATGCCGCGGCAGTCGCCGGCAGCGGCGCGGGAATCGAAGGTCCCGCCGGCTTCTGTGGCTGCTGCCAAGGCTGTGGCACCGAACAATTCCCGAATACCTGGTCCTGGGCGGCCACCCAGACCCTGAGATCCTCGTGCGAATGGCCCGCCAGCGAGCGGTCGATCACGGTCGCCGCGGCGTTCGAGAAAGCGTCGTCACCGCAGTTCAGGATAAAAGAACGATCCGGCAGCATCTTGAAACGTTCGATTCCTTCAAGCGGCGGTGCGCCCACCTGCACGCGCTCCTGCAGCCACCCTTGCACCGCCAACGACCCCTGGCCCATCCAGATGTCGGCGCTCGTGTCAGGCTTCGCCAGCAGCGCCTGTTGATCCTGCTTGCCGAGGCCTAAGCCCGTGAAATACCGGTAAGCCGCGATCAGGTAAATGCGGCGATAGCGCGGCTGCAGGACGTCGAGGCGGCCGCTGAAAAATCGCGCCTCGTCGAGCGGCTGCAGCTTGCTGGTGAATACCGCTTCCGGCAGGAACGGGCCACAACTCGAAAGATCTTCCGGCCCTACCAAAACGCCGGCCAGAATCAACAGAATTAGAATTCGCTTTGCCATTTGCCGACCTTTCTCAACACCGCTTGCAGGTGGTCTGGTGACCACCCCCGCGGATCGAACACATAGACACGCCGTCCCGCCGGAATGCGGGAGGGCAATTCGTCCGTCGCAATTCCCACGCTGGAGCCACATAGCTCGCCGCGAAAATCACTGCCGGGGTAATAGTGGTCAGGGCCCATGCGGAACAACATGGGTACCGCTTCGGCTACCGGCAGGCCTGAGATCCAGCCGTCCGCCTCGCACCAGGATGCCAGCGCCGTCATCGATAGCGGCATCCGCCCGGGCAGCCGCCGCCGCAAGTCTTCGAGCAGCGCCCGGTAGAAGCTTCGCTCGGAAGCCACCGCGTCGAAGTCCACCTGCAACGCGCGCACCCCGGGTTGCGCCGCGGCATCGGCGATCGCGCGGGCGGTCTGCGCCACGTCGGCCCGCTCCGCATGACCTCCGCTTTCCACCCTGACCACTGCCATCAGCACCGTATCCGGCGGCGCCAGAAGCGGCTGCATACGTGGGCGCACAACCACGCCGTCCGCCCGCGGACACACCGTGCGCGCCAGAAACGCGACGCCCACCGAACGGGTGTCCAGCCACCGCAAATCCTGCGGGCGCTCCCAAACCCATATAAAGACGCGCGGAAATCCCGGCAAAGGATCCGCGCGCCGCGCGCAACCCGCAAGTAGCAGCAGTGGGATCAACAGAGTGGTGCGCATACTCCCTCCCGTCTTACACGTCTTCTTCCAAGTGGGGCAGGCGTCCACGCCTGCGGCGGGTCTCCAGACCCGCCCGCGCTTTCTCACTTCACCCGCAAGGAACGGATAGCCGCCGCCGCCCCCCAGCGCGTAAGGTCGAATTATGGCGACAATAATGAGTGGCTTGGAAAAGGCAATGAGTGGCTTGGCGAAGGCTCCCAAAGACGAACAGGCTTACTGGGAAGCGAATTTCTGGGAAGCGCTCGAAACCCGCGATGCCCATATGGACGGCGTCTTCCTATATGCGGTCCTCTCCACGGGCGTGTACTGCCGCCCTTCCTGTCCTTCCCGCCGCCCGCGCCGCGAGAACGTGATCTTTTTCCAGCGCCGCGACGCGGCCGAGCGCGCCGGCTTTCGCGCCTGTCTCCGCTGCACGCCCGACCGCGAACCTACCCGCGACGCCCAATCCGAAATGGTCGAGAAGATTTGCCGCTACCTGGAGCGGCACCTGGACGAATCGGTCACGCTCGATGCTCTCGCCCGCGAGCTGAAATTGAGTCCCTTCCATCTGCAGCGAACCTTCAAAGCGGCCACCGGCATCACCCCGCGCGCCTATGCCGATTTCTGCCGCCTGGAATCCTTCAAAGGCGGATTGCGCGAAGGCCGCACCGTCACCACGGCGCTTTACGATGCCGGCTACGGGTCCAGCAGCCGGCTCTACGAACGCGCGGCGTCGCAGCTCGGCATGACCCCCACGGCTTACCAGCGCGGCGGCGCAGGCCTCGACATTCGCTACGATATCCTGGACACGCCTGCCGGCCTAATACTCGCCGCGGCCACCGCCAAGGGTGTGTGCGCCATTCAATTTGGCGCGTCCGCGAAGCAGCTCGCGGAGTCCGTGCGCGCCGAATTCCCCGCCGCCGCCTTGCGCCGCGACCCGGCCTTTCTGAGCCCGTGGGCGGCCCAGTTGCAAGCCCACCTGGGCGGGCGACTGCAGAAGCTGGACGTGCCCCTCGACATCCGGGCGACGGCTTTCCAGCGGCGCGTGTGGGAGTATCTGCAAACCATCCCCTACGGCAGCACGCAATCCTATAGCGAGATTGCCAGGCGAATCCGGAAGCCGCGCGCCGCGCGGGCCGTCGCGCGCGCCTGCGCCTCGAACCCGGTGGCGGTGGTTATCCCTTGCCATCGCGTGGTGCGTGCCGACGGCGACACTGGCGGATATCGCTGGGGCGACGCCTGCAAGCGCCAGCTCCTCAAGATAGAATCGGGCGGCGTTGGATAACGCAGGGCACCGTTGAAAACCCTGTGGGGCGGGCAATTGTGCCCGCAGCCGCCTTTTCAGGCGGCTCCGGGGAGGCATTTGGTGGGGCAGGCGTCTACGCCTGCAGAGGGTCTCCAGACCCGATCTTTGGCGAGCGCAAGCTCGCCCAATCGAGCGCGGCCCCGGACCAAAAGTCCCGCCGGCACGCCGAAGCGTAAATCGCTGAAGCGTGCGCCACGGCCACTAGCGGTTATGGGGCACCAGCCGCACTGTAATCCGCGCCGGTGAAACGCCCTCCATCACGATCCCAGGCGGTAGATTGACGTTCCCCGAATCGACCGGCAGATTCAACGTCCCGGCGCGCGCCCCGCGCAGGCTGAAGCTCGCCACCAGCCGCGTCAGGCTGACCGAGTCCATCATCCATGCGCTACCCCGCACCTGCACGTTTAGCCTTTCGGTCGCAGGCGCCGCGATGTCCATGCCTGCCGGCACGCTCACGAACTGTACCGGCACGGTGATCGTACGGACCGTAGTTCCCGTCGACACAAACGACGTACTCCAGATGGCGCCTGCCAGGCCTACCGCGGCCAGCTTCACCCGCGCGTTGGCGATGAACCATTGCCGCAATTTGCTGCGTACGCCCTCCGCCGGCTGCGCACACAACGTCTCCAGCGTTTGCACCAGTTTCTGCTCTTCGTCGAAGCGCAGCATGCGGCGGCCCTCCATCAGGGTCACTTCCCCGCGCTCTTCCGAAACCACCACCACCAGCGCGTCGCAGCGCTCGGAAAGCCCCATCGCCGCGCGATGCCGCGTGCCGTAGTAGCTCGGTATTCGCTCGCGTTCCGTCAGCGGCAGCACCGCGGCGGCCCGCACGATGCGGTCGCCCCGCACAATCACCGCGCCGTCGTGCACCGGCGAGGTTTTCTGAAAGATCGCTTCCAGGATTTCCGGCGAGACCGCGGCTTCGAGCAAGATGCCGCCGCTGACCAGCTCCGCCACCGCGTTGCGCCGCACGATCACGATCAGCGCCCCCACTGAGGGACCTGCCAGCCGGAAGGCCGCCCGCGCGATCGATTCGTACGTCTCGCTCCGCCTGGAGGCCGCCTGTGACCGCCAGTTCAGCATGCTGTCCAGCCGCATAAAGAAGCGCCGCAGTTCCGCCTGGAATACCAATAGCAGGACCACGATCGCCAGGATCGCCGCGCCATCCAGCACCCAACTGGTCAGCACCAGGTCGAAATGCCGCGCCACCAGCGCACCGGCGTGCAAGCCCACCACTACCAGGGCCACGCGCAACGCGCGCGCCTGCTGTGCCCACCGCAACAGAATATAGAGCGCCGCCGTCAGCACCACAAAATCGACGACGCTTTGCCATCGCACCAGGATCAGGGGAATCATCCGTACTTCCAATATGCCCTGAACCGCGCCCGACTACAATAGAGGTCGCCATGCAGCCTTATCGTTATCACGTCTTCGTATGCGATCAACAGAAGCCGGAAGGCGTGCCGTGCTGCTCAGCACGTGGCTCGCGCAAGGTATTGGATGCCCTGCGCGCAGAGGTCGCCGTCCAGGGATTGGCGGACCAGGTTCAGATTACCCAGTGCGGCTCTCTCGGCCTTTGCGAGCGCGGCCCGAATATGGTGGTTTATCCCGAGGGCGTCTGGTACTCGGGCGTAAGTCCGGACGATCTGCCCGAATTAGTGCGCAGCCACTTCGCGAACGGCGAACCCTTAGAACGGCTGGCCAACCAGGATGCGCCGGCGGTACGCGCCGAGATCGCCTACAACAAGAGCAAAATGCTGGCAGGCATCCAGGCCAAGGACGCCGCCGGCGCGTTGCCGGACGATCTCGCCCAGGCCATCCGCGGATTTCAAGACAGCCGCGCCATCCTGACCGCCATCGAGTTGGACGCGTTCACCCACGTGGGCGATGGCGCCTCGGCCGCGCAAGCCGCCGCCGGGATGGCTACAGATCCGCGCGCCACCGAAATGCTGTTGAATGCGCTCGCCGCCCTCGGCCTGCTGTCGAAACACGGCGAGACCTTTAAGAATACTCCCCTGAGCGCGCGCTACTTCGTCGCCGGATCGCCGGACGATTCCCGCGCCGCCACCATGCACACTGCGCATCTGTGGCATCGCTGGTCGACTCTCTCCGATTGCGTAAGAGAAGGCACCGCCGTCAATCGCCGCGAGCCCCGCGAGGTGGACGATCGCTGGACCCGGCCGTTCATCGCGGCCATGCACCGGAATGCGCGCGAGCGTGCCCCGCACGTCGTGCGGGCCGTCGGAACCGCGAACGTGCGCCGCTTGCTGGATGTCGGCGGCGGATCGGGCGCCTACTCCATCGCGTTTGCGCAAGCCGGCCCCGGACTGCACGCCGAAGTGCTGGACCGTCCGGAGGTGCTGGCGATCGCCGAAGGCCACATCGATCGTGCCTGTCTGGGTGACCGCGTGACCACGCGCGCAGGCGATCTGCGCACCGGCGATCTGGGAGAAGGCTTCGACCTCGTCCTGGTTTCCGCCATCTGCCACATGTTGAGTTCCGCTGAAAACCGCGATCTGCTGCGCCGCTGCCGCCGCGCGCTGCTCCCCGGCGGGCGCCTCGTGATTCAGGATTTCATTCTGGAAGAGGACAAGACCGCGCCCAAGATGGCAGCGCTATTCTCACTCAATATGCTGGTGGCTACCGAAGGCGGCGCCAGCTATAACCAAAGTGAATATGCGGAGTGGCTCACCGAAGCCGGTTTTGAGGGAGTCAGCCGCATCCGCCTGCCCGGACCCAGCGGGCTGATGATCGGCCATGCCGTCTAATAGAATTGGAGGGCGGCCAAGCCCGCTGAAAGCCGGCTGCGGGCATGATTGCCCGCCCCACTATTCCCGTAACCTTAGCCCCGCCGCCATCGTCGTTTATTTGATTCCACAGCTATACGGCCCATTGCGGCGCCACCGATTGCGGCCGATCACATTACAAGATGAAATCCTTCGTTTTATTGCTGGTCCTCATTGCTGTCTCTCTTCCGCTTTGCGCGCAAACTGCCACGTTGCGCGGGCAGGTTATGGACGAAACCGGAGCCTTCGTGCCCGGCGCCACAATCACGCTGGTGGGGCCGTTGGGCGTAGCCAAGGCCGCCACCTCCGGTAATGATGGATCGTACTCGTTCGTCGGCCTGGCCCCCGGCAGCTACGAGGTCCGCGTGACCGCGCCCGACCTCACCCAGGCCCAGCCCGCGAAAATCGCATTGCAATCCGGTACGCAGTCACTCAACGTGAAGATGCAGGTGGCGTCGGTGACCCAGCAGGTGACCGTGCAGGATACCGCCGGCCCCAGCGTTTCCACCGACCCCTCCAGCAACTCTACCGCTACCGTCTTGCGCGGCGACGATCTGCAGGCCCTCTCCGACGATCCCGACGACCTGCAATCGGACCTGCAGGCGCTGGCCGGACCCTCCGCCGGCCCCGAAGGCGGCGAAATCTATATCGACGGATTCAGCGGCGGCCAACTTCCCTCCAAAGACTCTATCCGCGAAGTGCGCATCAACCAGAATCCGTTTTCTCCCGAGTTTTCCAAGCTGGGCTACGGCCGCATCGAGATCCTGACCAAGCCCGGTACCGATAAGCTGCACGGCCAGGGCTTTCTCAATCTGGGCGACGACATCTTCAATTCGCGGAATCCTTATGCTCAGCAGAAGGCGCCGCTCCGGCTGCAGGAATATGGCGGCACCATCAGCGGACCGCTCAGCAAGCACGCTTCTTTCTTCCTCGATACGGAACGCCGCGCGGTCGACAACGGCTCCGTCATCGACGCCGTCACACTCGATTCCCAAAACGCGATCACACCGTATACCGGCGTGCTGCTGGCCCCCCAGCGGCGCGTGCGGGTCAGCCCGCGCCTCGATTATCAACTGAGCCAGAACAACACCTTGATCGTGCGCTATGGCTTCACCCGCAACGACGTCCAGGATCAAGGCATCGGCGGATTCAACCTGCCTTCCCGCGGCTACTATACGCTCGACCAGGATCACACGGTCCAGGTCACCGAAACGGCCGTGCTGGGGCCCGCTACGGTAAACGAGACGCGTTTCCAGTTCTTCCACGTGGAGGACGATCAGATCTCCAATAGCTTCGCGCCGGCCATCCTGGTCATGGGATCCTTCAACACCGGCGGCGCACAGTCGGGCCGCAGTTTCGATACCGAGAACCACTACGAACTGCAGAACTACACCTCCATCATTAAGGGGACCCATACCTGGAAATTCGGTATGCGCACGCGCGGCGAGACGCTGGACAACACCTCGCCCCAGAACTTCGGCGGCACGTTCACCTTTGCCGGCGGCCTGGCGCCCGAGTTGAATTCCGGCAATGAGGAAGTGCTGGATGGTTCCGGCCAGCCGGTAATGGTGCCGATCACTTCGATTCAGCAATTCCAACGCGCCCAGTTGGGTCTTCCGGGCGGCGGCGCAACCCAGTTCAGCATCGCCGCCGGCAATCCCTATCTCGCCCTCGGCCAGGTGGACGTGGGCGCCTATGTGGGCGACGATTGGCGCGTACGCCCCAACGTCACGCTCAGTCTCGGGCTGCGCTACGAGATGCAAACCAACATTCGCGACGCGCGCGATTTTGCGCCCCGCTTCGGCTTCGCCTGGGCCCCCGGAGCCAGCGCCATCGGCATGCATCCGAAGTTCGTCGTTCGCGGCGGATTCGGCGTGTTCTACTCGCGCTTCGATATCTCCAATATCCAGACCGCCGAGCGCTACAACGGCCTGGTGCAGCAGGAATATATTGTCGACAATCCGCCGTTTTTCCCTACCATCCCGACCATCGCACAACTGCTGGCCATGCCGGGCGTGCAGTCTACACAGACCATTCAGGAACTCAGTTCCAGCTTGCGCGCGCCGTACATCATGCAGTCGGCGGTCACAGTGGAGCGCCAGTTAGCGAGTAATACCACGCTCTCGGTGACTTACACCAACTCGCACGGTCTGCACATGCTGCGCTCGGAGGAATTGAATGCGCCCGGGCCGGTCTATCTGATGGAGTCTTCCGGACTCTATAACCAGAACCAGCTCATTACCAACGTGAACGCCAAAGTGACTGGCAACATATCGCTCTTCGGTTACTACACCTTGAATCGCGCCATGAGCAATACCGACGGGCTCGGCACGTTTCCCGGGAACCCGTTGACCATGGCGGGCGAGTACGGCCCCGCCGCTACCGACGTCCGCCATCGTGCATTCATCGGCGGATCCTTGAACACCAAGTGGAACGTGCGCCTGAGTCCTTTCATTGTGGTGCAATCCGGCGCTCCTTATAACATTACGGTCGGCGAGGATATTTATAACGATACGCTCTTCAACGCGCGGCCCGGTATCCCGACGGACCTGTCGAAGCCGGGCCTGATCGATACGATTTATGGCTGGCTGGATCCGGATCCCTCGCCCGGCGAGCAGATCCTGCCGCGCAATTACGGTCGCGGCCCGGGGATGATTTCAGTGAATGCCAGGCTGGGCAAAACCTGGGGCTTCGGGCCGGAGCGCGAGTCGGCCAGTGGAGCCACCCCTTTGGGCGCTGGTCACAATTCCGGTTTCCACAGCGTCTTCTCGGATGTCTCGACGTCCCGGCGCTACAATCTGACCCTCTCGATTTCGGCGCGCAACCTGCTGAACCATGTGAACGAAGGCCCGATTATCGGCCAGATCACCTCGCCGTTGTTCGGAGAGGCCAATTCCGTGGCCGGCGGCTACGGAGCCTTCGCCGAGACCGCCAACAACCGCCGCCTGGAACTCCAAACCCGCTTCACTTTCTAAGCCGCCCTTTTGGGTCACCAATCGGCAAAATATAATCCTCCCCCGCAACTAACTGCGCCGGCACCACTTACTAACTCCCCGTCTTCCACATACCCCCGTTCCCCATCCACCTCGGCCCTAAAATGAAATCGGGTATGGACGCCTCATCCCATCCCCAAATCCAACCGCAAGGAATAACTCATGCTGATTTCCCGCAAACAACACCAGGCCAACCGCCAGAACGCGCAACACTCCACCGGCCCGGTCTCCCCGGAGGGCAAGGCCGCCGTCCGCCTCAACGCCCTCACTTTCGGGCTCCGCGCGCGCGACGTCGTCCTCATCCACGAAGACGCAGCAGCCTACCAGCAACTCTGGGATGTCCTCGAATCCGAGTGGCAGCCGCAAGCCCCCACCGAAAGAATCCTGCTGGAACGTATGGCCGTCGCCCATTGGCTGCTCATGCGCACGGATAGGATTGAAGAGAGGGTCTTTAGCGCTACCGAGCCGGGCGCAAGACAATTCGCCCTGCTCGATCGCGTCTCCGCCCAGCGCGCCCGCCTCGAGCGTTCTTTCAGCACCGCCATGCGCGAACTGAAGCAGTTACAAAGCGAGCGCCGCGCCCGCCCCCAGCCGGAGCCCGTGCAGCCGATGGAAAGCGAACCGGCCGTCAAGACTCCCGCGCACTGGCCCGCCCCGCCGCCCGCATACGTGATGTCCAGCGCCCCGGACGCCCAGCCGCTCTCGTGCGCCGCTGTCTCCCCGGATACCCGTTAGCTCTCCGCCCCCCTGCTCTTTGACAACCTGGCAAACGGCCCCAAGCAGTCCGCCCAATCTGTCCCCAAAATCCGCCCAGCCCCGCATAACCAACCATCCGGAACCCGCAGCCCACCACCCGCAACCCACCACCTATAACCCACCACCTATAACCCACCACCTATAACCCACCACCTATAACCCACCACCTACAACCCACCACCTACAACCCACCACCTACAACCCTTGAATCAACCACTTAGGCTTCGATCGTTTCACCATCGACACAGCCGTCAACCGTTGAGCACGGGGATTTCCCGCCGGTCGATCAGGCCGGAAACCGCGGCGATATCGCGATCGAGCGCCCTGTCGGCGTCCACGAACGCGCTCACCGTGCGCAGCGTCCGGTAGATGGGCCGCGTGCCCGCGCCGAGCCGGTTGGCGCCGTCGCGCAAGTCGATCGCCTGCGCTGTCGATAGCAGGGTGATAGCCACGGCGCTGCGCAGCAACCGGGTCACGTCCATCGCAGTCAGTGCCGAGTGCGTACCCAAGCTGACAATATCCTGATTGAATTGCTCGGTAGGCAGCGTGTGAATCAGGCTCGGCGCGCACCAATGCCGGATCGCCGTCACCAGGCTGGTATGTACGATCTGCATCCCCTTGAAGCCTTGATATACGCCCACATGCGGGCTCAGCGAGGGCGGAAGACCATTTGAAAAGCGGTCGTCCATGAGCAGGGCCATTAAGGAATGCAGCCAGTTGGCGAGATTCGCCAGATCCAGTTTCAACCCGTCCATGGCGCGCGCAATGTGCGCTCCGTAGAAATTGCCGGTATGGTAAACCTGATCGGTGACCGGATCCACCAGGGGATTGTCGTTCACTGAATTGGCTTCCCGCTCCATCACGGTGCGGCACTGCTCCAGCGTTTCCTGCATCGGCCCCAACCCTTGGGGCGCGCAGCGCAGCGAGTACGGGCTTTGGATGGACTCGTCCGCCGCCGCGACGCCATGGCTGCCTTGGCTGCCATTGGCCCTCCGATTGGCTTCCTGTACCCGGGCCCGGATCTCATCCAGCGGCACCGCCAGTTTTGAACCGAAGAGCAGGGAATTCAGCATTTCCGCCACGGCAAGCTGGCCGGGATGATGCTTTGCCATGTGGATGGCCGGATGATAATAGTCGGGTGAAGAACCCAGCGCCTCGACGGCCATGGCTAGCGCGCCCAGCGAGAGCCGGAACAAATAGGCAGCCTCGTCCACCACGACAGAACCGACGCCGGTCATCACTGTAGTGCCGTTCAGCAGGGCTAAGCCTTCCTTGGCTTCCAACTCGAGCCGCGGAATGCCTTCATTGTGCAGAGCCTCGGCGGCCGGCACCCGGCAGCCCTTGTACATCGCCTCGCCGCGGCCGGCCATCACCCGCGTGATATAGGCCGAAGGGCACAAATCGCCGCTGGCGCCCACCGAGCCGAAACGCGGCACCACCGGCGTGATGCCGTGGTTCAATAGATCCAAAAGGCGCTCGATCACCACCAGGCGGACCGCCGAAAATCCGCGCGCCAGGGCGTTCGCGCGCAGCAGGATCGCGGCCCGTACTGTTTCGTCGGGCAAAGCCTCGCCCACGCCGCACGACAGGAACTCGAGCAGGTTCTGCTGGTGGTGCGCCAATTCCTCCGACGGGATCACGTAGCGCGCGTTCCCGCCGAAGCCGGTATTGACTCCGTACACCACTTCGCCCGCCGCGAGTTTTCGTTCCAACGCTTCACGGCCGCGGCTGATCCGCCGCCGGAAGTCTGCATCGGTGCTGAGCATCACGCGATGCCCGTGACGCGCCACGGCAATTATTTCATGCAGTGAAAGATGCTCCGGGGAAATACAGATTGCTGCGGTAGGAGTGATCAAAGTCGCCATAGTAGCATCCCATACACCACGGTGCAGTGGTGTTCTGGCTACAGTATGGCACTGCCTTCCAGTTGTGTCAATGCTGTCTTGGTATTGCCGCGCCCAGTGTGCGCGTGGGCACTTTATGGATTTTCATGAGGCCAGTCGCGTGCAATGTTTCGACGGCAGAGGCAGAAATGATCGGACGTACATTTACTCTAACCTTTGCTCTTACGCTGGCAATTGCCGGCACGCTGGTAGCGCAAGACCCACCCTCGCGGGTCGGTCGAATCGGCTATGTCAGCGGCACGGTGTCGTTTGAACCCGCCGGGGTCGATAACTGGGTGCCGGCCGTCGTCAACCGCCCGCTCACCATGGGCGATCAACTCTATGCCGACAGCGGCGGACGCGCCGAGGTGAACGTGCCCGGCGCCCATTTCCGGCTCGGAGACCGCACTGCGTTCGAATTCATGAACCTGGACGATCGAACCGTTCAAGTGCGGCTTTCGGAAGGAACGCTGGATGTTCGCGTCCGTAATCTGTACGGAAATATCGAAGTTGACACGCCCAATATGGCGTTCACCGTGAGCCAACCCGGCGAATACCGGGTGGACATGAGTCCGGACGGGAGCCAGACCCTGGTGACCGATCGCGACGGCCAAGGACAGGTTATGGCGGCCGGAGGATCGTTCGCATTGCATGCGGGCCAGCAAGCCGTGATCCAGGGGCAAGGCCAAGCCGCGCAATACAAAATCAATGCGGCCCCGGGATATGATGCCTTCGACAATTGGGTGATATCGCGGAACAAACGCGAAGACCAATACGCGCGTTCCGGCTACGCGTCGCCGGAGATGGTGGGATACGAAGACCTGGGCGCTTACGGAACATGGCGCGATTCGCCGGATTACGGCGAAATGTGGGTACCGAACGGCGTTTCGGTGGGGTGGGCGCCTTACCACGACGGCCATTGGGTATGGATCGACCCGTGGGGATGGACTTGGGTAGATGACGCACCCTGGGGGTTCGCGCCCTTTCACTATGGGCGGTGGGCATTCGTGAACGGGTATTGGGGCTGGTGCCCCGGCCCAGTCGCAGTCGCGCCCATCTATGCCCCGGCCCTGGTGGCCTGGCTGGGATTCGGCGGCGGATTCGGCGTCTCAATTGGAGTAGGCGCTGGACCGGCAGTCGGATGGTTCCCCTTGGGACCGCGGGACGTCTACATACCGGCGTTCACCGCCAGCGCGGCGTTCGTCTCGCGAATCAATGTGACGAACTCGCGCATGATTAACGCAAGCTACGTGAACAATATTTACGGCGGCTATGAGCGGACGCGATCGGTCCCCGTGGCCGGCTATATGAACCGGTCGGTTCCGGGAGCGGTGATGGCCGTACCGCAAAATGCTTTTGTAGCCGCGCGGCCCGTGCAACAGGTGGCTTTACGGGTCACGCCCAATCAGATCGCGGGAATCCGGACAGGCGTTCCGGCGCCGCGGGTCGCGCCGCAACTGGCGAGCGTGCTGGGTCGAACTGCCGGCGGGAATGTGGCGCATCCTCCTGCCGCGGTGATGGGCCGCCAGGTTATCGCCAGAACCGCGCCTCCAGCGGCGCCGCCCTCGTTCCAGCAACGGCAGGCGCTGCTGGCCGCCAATCCGGGCCGCCCGTTGGGGATCGGGCAAATGCATGCGCTGGCGAGTTCGCATGGGCCTACATCTGCGCGATTCCCTGCGCGGGTGGAAACTCAAACACGAATGATAACCCCGCAGGTCGCGCACGCAGGGAAGCCTGGCAATATCCCAGCGGCGCGGCAGAGCATCCCGGCGCAACGCACACAGCAACGACCGGCCGCGTCTCAGGTAGCGCATACCGCGCCTCCGCGGAACGCAACCGCGCAGCGCGCGAAGGCGCCGGCGGAGCGCGCACAGCAACGCCCGGCGACGCCGCAGGTAGCGCATACCGCGCCTCCACGGAACGCAACGGCGCAGCGCGCGAAGGCTACCGCGCAACGCACCCACCAACGCCCGGCCGCGCCGCAGGTAGCGCATGCCAAGACTCCGCACAGTGTTCCAGCGCACACTGCACCGTCGCGAAACACCGCGGAAGTGCGGCAACATGCTGCCGCGAAGCCTACACCGCATGCGGCGCCCGCTCGTCCGGCGCCCAGGGCGGAACAAGCAAGCGCCCGGCCCGCGGCGACGCATTCGACGCCGCGACGGGAGACACCGCAGACGCAAGCCCAAAAGAGCCCGGCGCGGGAACAACCGCGCCTGCAGGCCATGCACCGGCCGCCGGCGCCCCCCTCCCGCCAGCCCGCGCCGGAGCGTCGCCAGCCGGAGCGTCGCTAGAAAAGAACGCGCGGGCCTCTCTACTTAAGAGCGTAGGTGAGGCCCGCGGTGAACTGGAATGAGTTCTTCTTGAAGCCCGGAGGCGGGTCGTTCAGGAAAGTATCGAGAGCCGCCAGCGACGTGCTTAACCGCTTGTGGACGGGGAGCGTCAAGCTAACTGTGCCTGTGCCGAAGTAGGCGCTCGTATCGTTCCATGCCGGCGTAAACGAGATCTGCTCGTTGAGGAGAATGCCATGCTGGAATTTGCGCGTGTAAATTTCGGCGAACGTGGTGCCCACCAGGTTTTCGTTGGATGCGGAAATGTCGAAGCTTTGGCGGATGTAAGAGACTGAAGCTTTGACATCGAGTTCCGCCGCAGCCGTCTTGTAAGTAGTCCAACCCAGCCCGCCGCCGTATGACTGTTGCAGGTCGAGGCCCTGCGAGTAGTTATGATCGAAGGCCGCCTGGCCGAATGCAAACAGCCGCGGCGAGAAGTATTTATCCTCTTCGGCGCCGGCATGATAAATGGCCGTTTTAATATCGGGGGTGCCCGGCTGGCTGATCTTGCCGTAAGCGGCGCTGAAGCCCAACAGCGTGCGAGTACTTGGATTCATCCAGTTCTCGCTAGGTTCGGTGCGCACTAGGGCAATGGCCCCAGTGAATGTCTCGGAGTTCTGGGTGGCCTCTACCAGGCTGACGCCGGCGGTAACCGACCCGCCCCAGTCCTGAAGGAATCCGGCTTCGCGGTTTATGGCTTTTTGAAAATCGGGTTGCGGTAATAAATATGCGGCGTCCGCGACAGGCACGGTACGCGGCGCGGCGCTTTCGACCACGATCTTCTGGTCCGTCATGGCCACATTGCCCTGCGGCACCTGGCTGACATCGGCGTGTCTGGCGATGGTCACATTCTTCCCGATAACGGCGAACGGCTGCGATGTGCGCAGTTCTTGAATCTTGCTCCAGGCGACGGTCAGTTCGCCAGCCATATCGCTTTTGAAGACGACGGAATCGCCTTTAGCGCTTTTCAACTGGCCGATGAGTTTCTCGCCATCTGTAAATATTAAAATGTCGGGCTGCGGCTTGGCTGCGCCGGCGGGCGCCTGACTGTAAAGCAAAGTGCTGCCGCAAGCGGCGGCCAGCGCCGCGCGGGCAATGAATAGGTGTAGTTTCTGGCTCACTGTCGATCTCCTGATTTTGCTGAATACATTGGGCGATGCCATACATGGACCGGGTGCCAGCTTTTGAGGCTGGCCGGGGGATGATGTTACGGCGCGTGGTCCTAGCGGGCGGCGCAGAATCGCGCGGCATGCTTCCAATACCGCCGCGCAGATACGCACTCAAAATACTCTAACACTTCCGCGCGCCGGAATGCATTCCGCAAGGGTGCGCGAGACAAATGTGGAAGGGATGCGGTTTTTCCTTTTTGTCCCCATTTACCGGGCGTATACGATGCGCGCCGCCAATACGATGCGCGCCGCCAATACGATGCGCGCCGCCAATACGATGCGCGCCGCCAATATGATGCGCGCCGCCAATATGATGCGCGCCGCCAATATGATGCGCGCCGCCAATATGATGCGCGCCGCCAATATGATGCGCGCCGCCAATATGATGCGCGCCGCCAATACGATGCGCGCCGCCAATACGATGCGCGCCGCCAATACGATGCGCGCCGCCAATATGATGCGCGCCGCCAATATGATGCGCGCCGCCAATACGATGCGCGCCGCCAATATGATGCGCGCCGCCAATTGGCTGAGCCGCGACCGTTAGGGAGCGTCCCATCGCGCGAAGGCGGCACGCAAAAGATGTCCTCCATAATCGGGGTTCAGACATGGGTGCGCTTCTCCTGACGGATCAACTTCTCCACTTTCATATTTCAGGGCAGGATGTCGGATGCCCGTACGACTTTACAATACTCCCCGTGGAGATTTGCCAGGCTCATGGCGTGCACTTCGTCCGCGGTGCGCCATGTGCCGCGCCAGTCCCGACGCCCGAACGTGAAGCAGGCATCTTCCACCAGATAAGTCTCGAAGCCCAGATTCCCCGCCATTCGGACGGTAGCCTCCACGGAGTTGTTGGTGATCACTCCGGCGATTACCAGCACAGTTTGGCCGGCGGCACGCAAGCGGGCCTCCAGATCGGTTCCGATGAAAGCACTGTTGGTTTTTTTCGCGATCACCGTTTCGCCGGCGGCGGGCTGGGCCTCCGGTTTGAAGTCATGTCCGGGCTGGCCGGGCCGATAGTGCGAAGCGGGCTCGGTGGAATCGTGCCGGACGTGGTAAACCGGCCCGCCGGCAGTTCGCCACGCGCGCAGTAGAGCCGCCACGATATTCTCGGCATCGGGGTTGTTCCGCTGGCCCCAACTGGGATGATCGACGGCTTTCTGCAGATCGATCACGATCAGGGCGGCGGAGGCGGGCAGCGGTTTTGGGAGAGTCATTGCGAGACACGCCGCGCGCCGGCCTCGATGTAGGTCGCGAACTCCTCGGGATGCCCGGGCGGCGCGATTTCAAATTTGATCTTCAAGCGGTCCCGGTCGACCGGCGTGTAAGTGAGACGATAGCGCGGACCGGACGGCTCGACGGCGCTCACGAAAGTCACGGCGTTGCTATTGGGCGACGAATTCAGGTCGTATCGAATGGCGTGGCCTTCGCTATCGAAGTACATCGCGCGCAGTCCAGGCTCGTCGCGGTAGACGACCATTAAGTCGTCGTGGCGAAACGCAGGATGTTCTTTGGTGGCCGGATATTCGGAACGATTCTTGCGGACCAGGATCTTACCTTGCAGATCGGCCTGGAAGGAGAACGAACCGGTGCCCTGCCCCGGTCGGCCGCCGCCTTCTCCCGTCCAATCGCCCACCATGGCTTCGCGCGGCCCCCAGCCGGCGGGTTTGCCGGCAGGGCCGGCGTGGAGGGCAGCCGTCATGGTACAAATGGCAGTCCAGGCAAGCAGATAGCGCATGTGACCCACTCTATCGCAATGCTAACGTTCGACCCGTAGCCACGTCTAAGTCTCTCTTACCGGAGGATTTATGAAACTGAGACATGCGATTGCCGTGCTGGCGTTCGGGGGGCTGGCGCTACACGCTGCCGCGGCCGACCGCGAAGGTTCGTTCGACCGTACGCTGACCGTGAGCGGCGCGGTCGACCTGAATGTAGAGACCGGATCGGGCCGTATCGAGGTGCGTCCCGGGGATACTTCCACGGTGCGCATACACGGCGAAATCCGCGCGCACGATGAATTCTTCGGCGGCGATGCAGCCCGCATCCGCGAGATCGAATCGAATCCGCCCATCTCGCAGAGCGGCAACAGCATCCGGATCAGCATGCCGCAGGACAACTGGCTGCGCCGGCACGTTTCGATCAGCTACGAGCTGATCGTGCCGCGCGAGACGCGCCTGCGCGCGCGCACAGGATCCGGGAGCGAGAGCGTGGAAGGCATCCATGGTCCGGCGGAACTCGAAACGGGTTCGGGATCGGTAACCGTGGCGCGCGTGGACGATGAAGTGCGCATCCAGACGGGATCGGGGCGGATCCAGGTCGATTCGGTGAAGGGCAAATTGGACGCGCATACCGGCAGCGGTTCGATTGAAGGCTCCGCGATCCATGGCCCGATCAGCGCGCATACCGGAAGCGGCACCCTGCGGCTGGAGCAGACGGGGGCCGGACCGCTCGAGGCGCAAACCGGTTCCGGCGGCGTCAACGTGCGGCTGCCCGCGGATGCGGCGTTCGATTTGTACGCGCATACCGGCTCGGGGCACGTTTACGTAGATCATCCGATCACCGTGCAGGGCACTGTCGGCGGGCGCGAGATTCAGGGGAAGGTGAAGGGTGGCGGGGCCCTGGTGGATGTGCGCACGGGATCGGGCTCCGTGCGCATCGAATAGCGTCGATCGCTGCGCCAGGTCGAGCGGGGCTTTAAAGTCCTGCCGCTGGACTTTGGCCCTTCTCGTGACTACTGGCCGCAGCCCGTGGCGCACGCTTCAGCGTGCCGGCGGGACTTTTAAGTCCCGCTTAGCCGGCTTTCAGCCGCCTCTGGCCGCCTAAAAAGGCGGCTGCGGCCAAGATTGGCCGCCCTCCTTGCGCTGGGGCCGTTGAATAATGCAGAATGGCCTAGATGACGAAGAACGCACTGCTTTGCCTGATCCCGCTCGCAGCGGCCGCGTGGCTAACACCCGCATGGGCAGCGACTGGCACCCTTACCGCCAACCCCAACCCGTGCCGGATCGCACCCGGCGCGCATGAATGCACCACCTATCTGAGCTGGTCGACGGAGGGCGTGCAGCACGCGCGCGTCTACGTGCGCACACAGGGAAAGAAGGCAGGTCCGGAGAAGGAATTCGGCACGGGTCCGGCTTGCGCGAAGTGCGGCGCGAGTTGGATCGAAGCCGGAACCGAGTATGTGTTCACCCTCGTGGATTTCTCGGCCGGCAGCCGCGGCGGGGTCCTGGCGAACATAACGGTCACGGGAGTCGAGGGTCCCGGCGCGCGGGAGGACGGAGCCTCGGGCACGATTCAGGCGGCGCCGAATCCCTGCCGGATCGAGCCCGGCAAGGCCGACTGCACCAGCTACCTGAGTTGGTCCACCGCGGGCACGGAGCACGTGCGCGTATTCGTGAAAGCGGAAGGCGCGAAAGCTTCCGCGGAGAAGGAATTCGCGCGGGAAGTCTCGTGCGGCAAGTGCGGAGCGAGTTGGATCGAAGCGAACACCCGCTACCTCTTCACGGTTTACGATTATGCGAGCGGCGACCGCGGTCGGGCTCTGGCCTCGGTGGTCGTCACCGCCATCAAGTGAGCCGGAAGCGCGAAAAACGCGGCTGGCCCCGCGGGCTGCTAGTCTAAACTGGAGATCACTCGCAACCCGATGGCGAAGAGAGTCGCAATTGTAGAAGACGAGGCCGAACTTGCCGCGTTGCTGGATTACAACCTCACCCGCGGCGGTTATCAGGCGTTCGTGCTTTCCGGCAACAAGGGCGCGTTGAAGGACCTGGAATCCTGGAAGCCCGACCTGATCGTGCTGGATGTCATGCTGCCCGGAGACGACGGGTTCGAGCTTTGCCGCCAGATCCGGCAGTCGCCTGTTCTGGCGCGTACACCCGTGCTGTTTCTCACCGCCCGCTCCGACGAAGTCGATCGGGTGTTGGGGTTGGAGATCGGCGGCGACGATTACATGACCAAACCGTTCAGCCCGCGCGAACTGGTGGCGCGCGTGAAGGCGCATCTGCGCCGCGCGGAGCGGGACGAGGAAGAACATACCGCACTGGAGGCCGGGCCCTTCAAGCTGGACCGCGGCGCCCACCGCGTGTTTCTGCGCGGTAGCGAATTGAACCTCACATCCACAGAGTACAAACTGCTGGAGTTCTTTCTGACGCACGCCGGCCGCGCTTACAGCCGCGATCAGTTGCTGGAGGAGGTCTGGGGGCAACAGCGTTTCGTCACGCCCCGGACCGTGGACGTACACATCCGGCGCTTGCGGGAACACATCGAAGCCGAACCGGATAATCCGCATTATCTGACCACCGTTCGCGGATTTGGGTACCGATTCGAAGAACTGGCGTGACGAGAAGCCTTGCAGAACTGGTGATCTGCCACTAAAACACAACTTAACCCGTGGTTCACGCTTCCGTAACGCTACGGTAACCATCCGTTGTTTACCCTCTAAGTGGAAGGGGGTAGGCGGCATGAAGAAGATCCTCCTCATTGAAGACGACACCGACCTGTTTGCCCTGTTGAAATACAACCTCGAGAAGGAAGGATTCGCGCTATCCGGATCGCAGACCGGCAAAGGCGCGCTGGATCTCTGCCGCCAGGTCCGGCCCGATCTGATCCTTCTGGATATCATGCTTCCGGACTACGACGGACTGGAGATTTGCAAGGCGGTGCGCAAGGATCCGGATTTGCTCACCACGCCCATCATCTTCCTGACGGCGCGGGCCTCGGAAACGGACCGCATCGTAGGCCTGGAACTAGGCGCCAACGATTACGTGGTGAAGCCGTTCTTCGTGCGCGAGTTGATCGCGCGCATCAAGCTGCAATTCCGCAACCAGGCCGCTCCGGCGCGCGTTTTGGAGTCCGGCGGCGTACAGTTGGACCGCGGTAGTTGCCAGGCGCGCCTCAACGGCACGCTGCTGAACCTGACCGCCACCGAGTTTCGCCTGCTGGAGTTCCTGATGAGCCGTCCTGGTGTGGTCTTCAGCCGCGAGCAACTGCTGAACGCGGTCTGGGGCCAGGACCGGGCCATTACCGACCGCGCCGTGGATGTGTACATCCTGCGGTTGCGGCAGAAGATCGAGACCGACGCGACGAACCCGGGCCTGATTCATTCGGTGCGCGGATTCGGCTATACGTTCGAGCCGCGCGCTTCAAACGCCACGTCGGCGGCTTAGATTTCCTGTACAATAGAGTCGAAAGGAGGCCATATGAGATCTATTGGCTTTCCTGAGCTTTGCGTGATTCTGGTCGTGATCGTGCTCCTGTTTGGCACCAAGAAGATCCCAGACTTCGCGAAGGGCTTGGGCGAAGGAATTCGCAACTTCAAGGACGCGATGAAGAGCGACGACGACGGAAAGAAGCCGCAATAAGGCTTTCGGAGGCTGCCCGCACGTTGGGCGATCTCATCAGGCTCCAGACTTCTGGATTTTTATAAAGCAAATCCCCGCGGGCGCCATAGGGCCTCACGGGGATTTTGTTTTTGGGGAGGGTGTGCCTACTTGGCTTTCTTAGGTGGGACGATGGCGTCCTTGGCGGCTTTCGCCACGCGGAACTTCACTACCTTCTTAGCCGGGATCTTGATGGCTTCCCCGGTCGCGGGATTTCGCCCCATGCGGGCCTTACGGTCCTGACGTACCAGCCGTCCAATACCCGGCAGTACGAATACTCCATTCTTCTTCACTTCGCCGATCGCCATGCTGGAAAGGGAATCCAGGAACTGGCGGGCGACTTTGTTATTCACTTCGCAACTCTCGGCGAGGCTTCTCACCAGTTGCGTCTGCGTCATACGTTGACTTGCCATTAGATCTCCTTTGGTTCTCACCATCGCTGCAATATGAAGGGCCGCCGCGAACAGCGGCCCTACCAACACCATCCATCGAAATTAAGACGCCGGCCGCGCCCTGACAGGAGCGCCAGCCACGATTACGTATCAATAATAAGTGAAGGCCAAAGTCGATGTAAAGGGAAAATATGCGTAAAATGGGCGGTTTTTGGGCTTTTTTTTGAAGGCGCGCGGCGCGAGGCCCGTCAAACAGCCTTTTTGACGGGGTTGTCGCCGCCTGCCGCCGCTGCCGCCGCTTTGCGGGGCTGCTCCTGCAGGCTGTCAAGCCCCAGCGCTTTGCGCAATTCGCCGTCCAGATTCCGGCATAAGTCCGGATGCTCGCGCAGGAACTGACGGGCATTGTCACGGCCCTGCCCGATGCGCTCTCCGTGATAGCTGAACCATGAACCGCTCTTCTCCACCAGGTTCTGAGCTGTGCCCAGATCCAGCAGATCGCCTTCGCGCGAGATCCCCTCGCCATAAAGGATGTCGAACTCCGCTTCGCGAAAGGGCGGCGCGACCTTGTTCTTGACCACTTTGGCGCGGGTCCGGTTGCCGATGACGGTGTCGCCGTCCTTGAGCGCCGCGATGCGGCGAATATCCACGCGCACCGAAGCGTAAAACTTGAGCGCCCGTCCGCCGGTGGTGGTCTCGGGGTTGCCGAACATCACCCCGATCTTCTCGCGGATCTGGTTGATGAAGACCATGCAGGTGCCCGTCCGGCTTACCACGCCGGTCAACTTCCGCAGGGCTTGGGACATCAGCCGCGCGTGTAGCCCCATATGGCTGTCGCCCATCTCGCCCTCCAGTTCGGCCTTTGGCACCAGCGCCGCCACCGAGTCGATGACCACCACATCGATGGCTCCGGAGGCGGTCAGGGCGGCGGCGATCTCCAGCGCCTGCTCGCCGTGATCCGGCTGCGACACTAGCAGATTGTCAACGTCCACCCCCAACTTGCGCGCGTAGCCCGGGTCGAGCGCGTGCTCGGCGTCGATGAATGCAGCTACACCGCCTGCCTTCTGTGCCTCCGCGATCAGATGCAGCGTGAGAGTGGTTTTCCCGGACGACTCCGGTCCGAAGATCTCCATTACGCGTCCGCGCGGGAAGCCGCCCACGCCCAGCGCGGCATCGAGCGAAATCGAGCCGCTGGAGATTACCGCCACCGGCACAATGGTGCCGGATCCCAGGCGCAAAACGGCGCCTTTGCCGAACTGCTTATCCAGTTGTGAAAGCGTCAGGTCGATGGCATGACGCCGTTCCCGTTCGTCCATTGAGACTCCTCCTTGCAGGAAGCTAAGTCGTGGCGGGAAAGAGGAAGTTCTCTCCGGAAATCTTGGGCGGAGTGGGCGGGGCGATTTTACCGGGAGAATGCGGGCTGCCTCCGGCCACATAGGTTCTTGCGATACAGTTTTCGCCCGTCGGAAAGTGGTGGGACGTTTTACGGCGTCCTAAACGCTGCCGGCCCGGTCTAGACCCCCGGGCCGGCAAATCTGACGTCTAGGCGAAAGGAGGCAACGGATGTTTATCATCACGTTGACCGTTATGATCGCCGCAGTCCCGGCGATCACGGTGACGATCCGCATCTCGCGGCGTCGTCGTCGAAAGTAGCAGCAAAGCCACGGCCGGGAAACCGGTCGTGGCACCTCCTTAAACTTACAACGTTTCGGCTTTCAGCGCAAGCACTTAACCCAAGCGCTCCGCGATGGACTTCGCCTGCAGGAACAACAGCATGTAATCGCGCCCGCCGCCCTTCGAATCCGTCCCCGACATATTGAAGCCGCCGAACGGATGCGCGCCCACCATGGCGCCGGTACACTTCCGGTTCACGTACAAATTGCCGACGAAGAATTGCCGCCGCGCGCGCTCGACGTGCTCGGGCACGTTGGAGAATATCGCACCGGTCAGGCCGTACTGCGAATCGTTGGCCAGTTCCAAAGCGTGGTCGAAGTCGCGCGCTTTGGTCACCGCCAGCACCGGCCCGAAGATCTCCTCCTGGAAAATGCGCGCCTTGGAATCCACATCCGCAATCACGGTCGGCGGGACGAAATATCCTTCTACCGGAGCCTGCACATCAACCGGCAATTGCCGGCCCTCCTGCTTGCCCGCTTCGATATATTCCAGAATCGTGCGCCGCGCGCCCTCGCTGATGACCGGCCCCATGTAGTTTCCGGTGTCCTCGGCCACACCCACCTTGATCTTCGAAACGCGCGCCTGCAGCTTGTCGAGGAATGCGTCGTACACCTTGGCGTCCACGATGGCGCGCGAGCACGCCGAGCATTTCTGCCCCGAGTATCCGAACGCCGAAACGGCGACGCCTTCCACGGCTTTGTCCAGATCGCAATCCGCATCCACTACGATCGCGTCTTTGCCGCCCATCTCCGCGATCACGCGCTTAATCCAGATCTGGCCGGGCTGCGTCCTGGCCGCCAGTTCATTGATGTGCAGACCCACGTCGCGCGAGCCCGTAAAGGCCACGAAGCGCGTCTTGGGATGCTGCACGATCACATCGCCGACCGCCGCGCCGCTGCCCGTCAGCAGGCAAAACGATTTTTCCGGGAAACCGGCTTCCAGCAGCACCTCGGCGAATTTGGCCGCAATCGTGGGAGTCTCGCTGGATGGCTTGACGATGGCCGTGTTGCCCGCCACCAGCGAAGCCACCGTCATCCCCACCAGGATGGCCAGCGGAAAGTTCCATGGCGGAATCACTACGCCCACGCCCAGCGGCAGATAGCGCAGCTCGCCCTTCTCGCCCGGAAGTTGCACGTCCGGCTGCAGCGGACCGCTCAGACGCTGCATCTCTCTCGCGTAGTATTCGCAGAAGTCCACGGCTTCGGAAACGTCGGCATCAGCTTCCGGCCAGGTCTTGCCGGCTTCGAGGACCAGCCAGGCGTCAAATTCCAGCTTGCGGCGGCGGATGATGGCGGCCGCCCGCAGAAGATACCCGATGCGCTCCTCTTCCGGCGTGGCGGACCATTCCGTGAAATAAGCGTAAGCCGAATCCACCGCGCGGCGCGCCAGTTCGGCGGTGGCGCGATGGTGGGTGCCGACCACCTCGCGTGGGTTCGAGGGGTTCACCGAGCGCAGCAAATCGCCGGTCTTGAGCCGCTCGCCGCTGATCTGCAGATCGTACTCGCGGCCGAGCTGTGCACGCACCTGGGCGAGAGCCTCGTCCATGGCCCGCCGGTTCGCGGGAGCGGAGAAGTCGGTGTAGGGTTCGTTTTGAAATGCCGGCAGTTGTTCCATAACTCCATGTTACCGGATGAGGCGGAAGAGCTTTCGCACCGCCCGGATTTCGATTTGGAATATAATCGGACTTCGCAATCTTTTGGGAGGAACCCGTATGCCTGCAGATGCTCGCGATCAAAAAATCTGGACGGCGCTCGACAGCTTCCGCATCGAATTGCCTTCCTGGGGTTTTGCCAATACCGGCACCCGTTTCGGCAAGTTTCAACAAGCCTCGGCGGCCACCACCACCGCCGAAAAATTGAGCGACGCCGGACAGGTGCAGCGCTTTACAGGGTGCTGCCCGACCGTGGCCGTACACGTCCTGTGGGACTTTCCGGACGGCAAGTTCAGCGTCCCCGAAGTGATGCTCATGGCCGAACGCCATGGCGTGAAGATCGGCGCCATCAACCCCAACGTCTTCCAGGACCAGATCTACAAACACGGCTCCCTGGGCAACCCCGACCCGGCCATCCGCCGCGCCGCCCTGCAACACATTCTGGATTGCATCGAAATCGCCAGCGCCACCGGCAGCCGCGATATCTCGCTGTGGTTCGCGGACGGTTCCAGCTATCCGGGCACGGCCAACATCCGGCATCGCCGCCGCTGGTTCGAAGAAGGACTGGTGGAAGCCCATCGCAATCTGGAGCCGAACCAGCGCCTGCTGGTCGAATACAAGCCGTTCGAGCCGGCTTTCTATCACACCGACATCGCCGACTGGGGGATGTCCCTACTGATGGCGCGCAACGCCGGCCCGCAGGCCAAGGTGCTGGTGGATACCGGCCATCATTACCAGGCGCAGAACATCGAGCAGATTGTGGCCTGGCTGCTTTCCGAAAACATGCTGGGCGGTTTCCATTTCAACGACCGCCGCTATGCCGACGACGATCTCACGTTGGGATCCATCGATCCGTACCAGGTTTTCCGCATCTTCCACGAGATCGCGCTGTTCGAATGGGAGACCGGCCGGCGCGCCGAGATCGCCTACATGGTCGATCAGAGCCACAACCTGAAAGACAAGGTCGAGGAGATGATTCAAACGGCGGTCACCGCGCAGGAACTCTACGCGAAAGCCGCGCTGGTGGATCACGAAACCCTGGCGCGCCACCAGAGTAAGTCGGCATTAGTGGATGCCGAGGAGTGCCTGAAAGAAGCCTTCGCGACGGACGTGCGCCCGGCCATCCGGGAATGGCGCAAAGCCCGTGGCCTCGACGCCGATCCGCTAAAAGCCTTCCGCGAAAGCGGCTACCAGGAACGCGCCGCGCGCGAACGGGGCGCCCGCAATGCCGCCGCCATTACAAGTTATGCGTAAGACGCTGCTGTTATCGGTTCTGATCGGCGTCCACGTGCCGCTGATGGCATTGCGCGCGGCCGATCCGGAGTTACTCACTCGCGCCTGGAATGCCTGCTGGGTCACGGCGCCCGGCGCTTCGCCGTTCGATTACGGCGTCTATCACTTCCGCCACCCGCTCGATCTGGCCGCGCCCCCATCCACGTTCCTGATTCATATTACTGCGGACAATCGTTATAAATTAACCCCCGTTTGATAAATAAAAGACTTATGCGTCCAGGGCGTTGATTCTTGGCCACGTAACTCACTGATTCCTCGTGCCCGCCTTTCGCCGCCGTCCTTAATGGAGTAAATGGAGTAACGGCGGTCCCCCGTTTCAGGCGAACGAACCACTTCCTGAACCGTCGCCAATCAGGTTACGGGTTTGAATAAGCCGAGCCCGAAGCTGCTGGAGTTTCCAAGCCTCAGTGGTCCCACAATGGGTTGCGGAAACGTCAGGCGCAGCCAGTAGCCACGGCGGTCGCCGAGAATCGTCTGTCCCACCGCCTTCCGCCGCGGAACATGTACAGCGACCCAGGTCGCGTCGCCAATTTCTTCCGCCTCCACCTGCTCTCCACCGGGCATGCCCCTCAGAGTGAGTTCGCGCCGAATCTGTATGTTAACCGATTCCGACGCGCGTGGCTTGCCGCCCCGCAGACGATGACGAGGGGGAACGTAGGGCGTCAGGGATTCCCAAACCGTTGCACACGTGTCGTCAAAACCCGGCGGGGCCGGCACGGCTGCGTCAAGCGGAATGAGCCGGATCTTCCAATCGTCGGTATCGGGACCAGCGGCTGCCCACGACAACTCTTGCGATGCTGCCCGCAGGATTGACGCCTGCTCGTGAACGTCGAATGGACGACGGCCGCGCCAAACCAGTAGGCGCGTCGGTAGCCCGTTCTGCCACCAGGCGAGAAACTCCGCGTGGCTGTGATCCTTGAATGGCACACCCTCGGCGTCCTTGCCCAACATGTCTGCCACCGCCGAGCGTATTGATTTGGGCGCCGCACCCCAGCTTCGGTTTTGGCCTTGCGTCTTGATCAGGAACAACTCCCGGATCACCGCTGACCTGTACCGCGCCGTCAAACGAACCACCGCACGTGGTTCGGGAGGGACGTTCCAGCCGATCGCGAGCTGCATCAACCGACAATCAGGCCGCGCGGGAAAGGTAAGCCGTTGCTCACGAGCCGCAGGACGAGGCGGTGGGTCAACGTACACCAAGCGCGTGCCTGGCGGGATGCTCGCGATCTGAGGATCGTCGGTTACACGCTCAACATCAGCGCGCGTCGCGTCCCTTCGGGGGACAAGTACTCGTACAGAATTGGGTGATGCCGGCCTATCATTCACTAGGCAGTTAGGGCCCATCGCAGGCTCGTTTTCGCACTTGATGGACGTCAAAGTCTCCGACCGCCCGAAATAGATCAGTCTCTCAAGGCAGCACTCGAGCACCTTGACGAGTTGGGGTGTCCAAAGATCGCCCACCAAAAACCACCAGATCGAGCCGGCATCACCGGGCGGTACGCACCAGTAGTTATCCTGGACCAAACTCGTTCCGTAGGTTCTCATCTGGGGGACGGGCTTCTTGTTCTCCCCTTTGCCCTTGGTCTTTCCGGCCGGCTCCCAACCAAACTCGACGGGATGGTATTGCCGCAGCGGGCTGCCCCTCACAGCCTGCACTGGTAGGCGGAACGAGTACGAGGAGTCGCATAGAGCGCGAACCATTTCGTCCAGTTGCGCCACATCTGGCGTGTCACGAGTTTCGCGGCTCCACTGGTACCAGCGCGCGACAATGGCGCGCACGAGACGCCATGGGCTTGGCGGCCATTCCCGAAATGATCATCGAACGGATTGATGCGCCATGGCGTCGCGTGAAATCGGCCCAATGGGAATGACTGGCGAAGGACGAGACGCATAGTCACTCGCCCTCGTTGGTATCGACCTCATTGCCGGCGTCCTCGTCTGGAGCGACTTCGCCGGAATTGCTGGTGTCTTGATCGACCTCTCGATACAGTTCCTCGCGGGGCCAGAAAATGTCCAACACCAAAGGCGTAGTGTTCTCTCCGCTCCTAAAGGTGGCGGCGCGGATCGCGTCGTTCATGTTCACGTCTATCTCGATCTCCGACCCGTCTTTCTTAAGGCTCACCAGTTGCAGGTGACATCCCGATCTGAAGCGGAATGGGGCAGCAAGTAGTTGCCGAATCTTCCAGAGGGCGAGAGCGACTATGAACTCCTTCTGCGAATCCGTTAGTCCGAGCGGCCCGTCGTCTTTCTGCCGGCCGAACGATCTTAGCAGCGCAATGTCCAGGACAAACGTCGCTCGAACTTCACGCGCGGTTGCGTCATCAACGGCGAAGATCGGCTGTTTGGATGTCGTCTTCTGAAGGCGATCGAACTTGACCCCGGATCGATCAACACGGCCCGCTCCGAATGCTTCCAAGTGCGCGGTAAGTACGCGAGGGATCTTGATCTGCCACTGCGGGAAAAGCACTCCATGCACAAGGGCGTTGGGGTCGTATTTGAAGATCGTCTTGAAAACCTCCCACCACTTCTCCGCGGGCGGGTGCGCCCTCTTGCTGTCCGCTAGAACCACGCCAAACTCGCGGACCAATTCGTCGCCAAAGCTGACGGCACTGGGGCGCTCTTCGATCACGCGCTGACCACCTTTGCCGTCCCATTTTCCGCTTTGCTTGTTTCGGCCACCCAGGAAGTAAGTCGAGGCGATCCGGTGGCCCTCCGTCAAGCTGGTAACAACCAACTCTCTGTCGTCTCCCAGCCTGCGATCCTCCCCGATGCTGCCAGTAATGCACCGCAAATATGGCATTCCTTCAAGATCATCAACGAGATCGAAATCGTGCGGCCCTCGCATGCAGACTGACTCGAGGTGGTTCGCCATGCTCGCCGCACTGTCCACGATGCACACGTTCTCGACTGTTCCGTTCTCCCGAGGCGCCCTATAGATGACGTGCCCCACCTCAGGGAATCCGGCAGGCTGGAAACGATCCAGATCGGCCACCGGTTCGAGTGTGGCCGTGAGTACACAGGGCGATTTGCCTTTCAGCACGTCCCTTGGCGTTATCTTCGGCGTCACTTTCATTTCCTCAGGCTTCATAAGCTGATCCTCCTCGCTCGCGCCGCGGGCGAAGCCACCGCTTCGCAAGGGCCGAACGCTCATCATCAAAAATCGGAAACAGAAGGGAGGCCGCGAGGACCTCCGGGTCATCTGCCGCCCATGGAACGCGCTTCGCACTAAAGGAGTTCCCGCCATCGCATAACGGCTTGCGGCAAGCTGGATCGTGGCTTCAACATCGCGGGTGCGCAAAAGCCCCAAAACACTACGGGAACAGCTGCAGTCCGTGCGCCGCTTTCTCGCGGAAGTAAATCCGAGGCTTGATCATTCGACTGTGGGACAGGTCGCAAGTCGAACAATGGCTGAAGCAGCCCGAACAGACACAGGGCACCGGTTACACCGCCCCGTTCGCTGCCGTGCGACGCAAGCGACTTCACGCTCCGGGGCACAGTGCGCCAACTAAACAATGGAAGGCTCGATATCCAGCGGGCAAGTAACTCGATGTCTGCGAAACCAGAGAGCCAGCTACCCACATGCGCACAAGTAGCCGGCAAGACGAGTCGCGCCGGCTCTCCTCGTCGGACAGGCATTCCCAGTCCAGCGTGCGCCGAAACGACACATCCGACAACAGTCGCGATGGCGCTGCAGTTGATCGCCAGACCCATTGTTTCGGAATCTCCGGAGGGTGAGTGAAGCGCCCGCCGCGATCTAGTTCAAGGCCGAATCGATACACCGCAAAAGGCCGATCAGCGGGAAAGGATGAGACTAGCGCCAGTGCGAGTCTCGCTTCGGTGCCTGGTGCTTCATCACTGAAGACCGAGGGCAACCATACGAGCGGCAGCGGTTCCCATTCGATGCGGAGTTCACGGAACGTCCTATTCGTGTCGACACGATCAAGAGCCGCAACCACAGCGTCGAGCAGATCGCGGGTGGCTTCTGAATCCGACGGCGCCTTCGCTACCTCGATCATCGCGGCTTCGACAGCGCCCGGTAGCCCAATAAATCGCCAGCGTTTGCCACTTCTCTTGTCTTGCGGAAGCCGCTCGACCAGAGCGAGCAAGCGTTCAAACACAGCCGAAATTGCCGTCCCAAGCTCCGTGGGCGGCCGCACCTGTATTCTGCCTTCGAATCGAGGCTCAGAGTAGTCCTTTGGGGTGGTCTTCAAGCACGAACCGCCGGAATTCGATTACCCCGCATCGATACCGCGCCGCATGACGGCGGTCGCAAAGGCGCTGGGTGTCAGTACACCACGCCCCCGTACCTCAGCCGACGCGCGAGAAGAGCGTTACCACTTCTGGCACGGTCATCGGACGAGCCCAGAGTGGTGCCGATACCTCGGCTTCGTCGCGTCCGGCTTCACCCGCACTTTGCGGCGCACGACTGAATGTTACGAAAGGGAAAGCACCACTCCGCGGGCGCGCGCGCCAAGCCGGCGAGAAACCCCTCCAGCGAAGAAAGGCAGTCCCTCGCACGCCAGCACCATCAGCGACGGTGATAGGTTCCCTTCGCGAAAAGGGCGCTGGCCGCTGTTGTAAAGCTTATTGGTTGGCTGAACCAGGACGCTGCGTGAGGTGCGCATCGACGATGGGATGGAAGGAAGAGCTAATGCAGCTTGCGTAGCTGAGATGGCTTTTGAATTGTGCAAGGTGAGGCAGCGGTTTAGCTTGAGAAATCAGCTGGCTTTTGCGGCGTTAGCAGAGGATTAAAACACGATGAGAGGGAACAAGTGGGGGCAAAAGTTGAGATTGTCTGTCAGCTATCGCCTGCACAAGGCGAACGGCGTTCGGATTCAGCCTGCTTCTTTCTTTCTGAGCGCTGGCCATCCCCGCTCATACGGCATCCATCCATTCTTTGAGGCGCCGCGCGACTGCGCTGAGGATGGCATCAATGCTGGTGCTGGTGCCGCGAAGTTGAGTCTCCATCCCAAGCCCATGGAGATTGACCGCGCAGCCCATCGTGGAAAGTAGAGAGCGAAGTAGTTGCTAAGACTGTCGGGCGGAGCTCGGGAACGGGCACGTCCGCGAGTGCGAGCTATTTACTCGCCAGGATGCACCCTGGCGGCAGTCGTTTCGACGGATTCGCTCTCGCTCGAGTCGGCCACCGGACAGTGTGAGCCATCGAGGCAAACGGATCAACCGCTGGCTGTTTGGGAACAGCCCACATCTGATGATTTCGTACGACTACGCCTGGCCCCGCGAAGGTTGCGACAAGCCCCGTCCAACCACAGTCTGTCAATACAAACTCACCTTCGCGCCATTCCCCCGCTGATTTGTCGGTCGCGACTGAGAACTCGAGAGGCCAGTACTTGCCGCTGATCACGAGTGAATCGGATTGCCGAGGGACACCAAAAACGTCATCACCATTTGGCGTTGTGGAGCGCAGAACGGTCCGGACCCTTCCCGTGGGGCGCGGCGACGAGATAAACCGCCAGCGCCGGATATGACGATCCGCCTTCGCGGTACCGCTTCCACATAGCCAGGGCGGAGCCGGCTTCATGCCGCATGCCCGGGCGAAAGGGCACGTGCCCGGCCCATCGTACTCGCGGCAGAGCACTAAGGGCTGCGAGCTCCGTGCGAGTGAGTTTCTGATCCACCACCCACCGCATCCTCACGCCACCCTTGCGGTGGGGCCTGACGGGCAACGAAAGCGCAGCTGGACGGAAGCCGGCGACTGCCTCGCCGAAAACAGGATCAGCAGATGGGACGTCGAGACCAAGCACGCGGGGACCTGCGCCCATGGTCCACCTTGCATACCAGCAGCGGCCGGTAACGCTGACTGCCACTTGGGATGCACTTTGCCCAGGTCGTGAAAGGACGCCGCCTCTACGACAGACGTTCGCAGATTCCCGGATAGGCCAAGGGCATCGCAGATGCATTCTGCTTCCGCTCGTGCATCTTTCAGGTGTTCATCCACGGCGACGTAACAGTCGGCTTCAGTCCGCTCGTCGTCCGCAAGGGTGCGTCCCGGTCCTGCTGCAGAAACCTCTGGCAGAGCATCACTACGGTCACCAGTCCAACCTAGGCCCTTGCTGTAGCCACCCACGTCGCGGTGAAGCATGACCGTCATCCCCGGGCGTAGATCTCGCCCCGCACACGTTTCCCACCGCTCGTCTTCATCGTTCCAGATCCATGCCTTTGCGCGTTGATTTGCGAGAAGATCGCGCAAGCGGTGAAATGCCACGCGACAGCCTTCAGCATCGGGATCGAATGGAGGACCAACCAGGGCTCCCATGCGGGGTGGACGCGCCCCCTGCCACAATCGCCAGTACACAGTCAGGTCCGCGTCGGGGTCTGCGCTTCGAACAAAAGCGCTGATATCCGTGAAGCCGCCATGCAGGTCACGTTCGGTTGAAAACAGGCCGTGCACTTCAAGAGCCCGCGGCAGCGGCGCGGGCTTGGGTTGAAGCGCTCCGTGAAGCAACGCCCGTTGAGACTCGTCCAGCTTTTTGAGTGCCTTGCTAAAAGGCGTCTCCGTCGTGAAGAGAGCGAGTGCGTCAATCAAAGTCTTTGCGGAATCGAGGTCTCTCTTGGAATAGGGCCCAACCCACACTTCACCATCGCGTTTCTGCTCCTTCCCCTTCGCAGGTTGCCAAAAGTACGCGACGGCATCCTTGTCGCGTCCGTCACGGTTTAAACGCCCGAGGCGCTGGAGCGTTGATGGCCACGGAGCAAGCTGGGGCCATAGGCGATGAGCCGAGATATCGAGGCCCGCTTCAACGACCTGGGTGCTCACGCAGACGAGTCCAGGGTCGCCGTCAACATGTCCGGACTCCGACTTGCTCCGGCGCGCTTCGAAACCGAGGAGTTGCTGCTCGTACCCGCGTCGGTCATCGCGACGAAACCGCGAGGTTAATAGAACTTTCGGTGGTTGATCCGGCAGCGACCTGAACACATCCTGCGCGTCCTGCACCGTATTGCAGACGATCAGGGAAAGTGTTCCCTCACGATGTTCCTTGAGAACCTCTGCACTGATTTGCTCGCATATTGCGGGAGCGCGCTTGCCCGCCGATGGCTCAAACCATTCTAGGCGTCGGACAGCGGAACGCCTGCGTTGCAGTTCCTCGCTCTCATCCTCATCGAGCCCAGAGTCGAACGGCTGGACTATGTCGAAGCCGTCCTTCTTCCGATCAGTCGTTGCGAGGAAACCTTCGCCAACCGTCGCGCTCATCCAAGTGGTTCGACAGGGCTTCAGGGACTTGAACCTCTTGCGCCTCATCCAGTCGAGCTGAGAAGTGGCCCACAGCCCTGGTCCCATGAGTTGCACTTCATCCACGACCCAGTGGCAGTCCTGGTTGAGTAATCCGAAATGCATGGGCCACTCGAAGCGGCTCATCGCGTACCCACGATTTAGAGCCCGAGAGAGGAGTTGATCCTGGGTGCCGACGAGCACCCAGGGGCGATCCGGACTGCTTGCCCATTCGTCATCGATCACACCACCCATTAGCTGATAGACAGGAATCCGGGGGATGTCGCGCTTGTCTGCAAGCGCATCAAAGCACTCTCGCAGCCGCTTCACCGTTTGGGCCACTAAAGTCCGCATAGGTAGGCAGTAGACAAGATGAAGGGGTTCGTCACAGGAGGCCGACAGCCGGCGCCAGGCCCAGGCGAGGGCTGCCCCCTCAGTCTTGCCGAGGCCGGTAGGAATTGGCAAGACCTCCGGGAGCCCGTCAACCGCGACACGAGTCTGCCAATCATACGGGCGCGAAAAACCTGTAGCGTCGGAGAAGAACGAGCGGTACTCGCGATCTTGGTTCATTTTCTGATCAAATCCTACAAATGATCCAACGATCCACCCGCCGGGTATCTCGGACCGCCAGATTCAGATCTGATTCCTCGCCAACTTCGTTACCGAACCGATGATTATAAGCCTCTTCGCGAGACGTTGCGCTACGATTGGTTTCTAGAGGAGCAACTTCGGCACAGCGGGGGCCCACTTCGCCAGCCGGTGAACGAGAGCATGGTATGTTATTCCGCGAGCCGTTGCTTGGCCGCGCAGCTTCTCTTCCAGCAGATCCCGATTGAGATGAAATTGGTGCGCCAGGAATTGGTCGGGCGTGAGCACGTCGATGTTGTATGGCTCCACCGACTCCGCGGGGAAGTGCTTCACGTTCTCCGTAAGGATGGCATGCGCGCCGGTGCGGACTGCGGCCGCGAGCACGTGCCGGTCTTTCTCGTCGTTGGTCATTGATGCGACCAGGTCGGCGTAGCCGGTGACGCAGGAATCCTCAAATGCGGTCTGCATGGCTGTGATCCGCCGCTCCGCCTGGGCGCCGCTGTACTGCATCCTGAGAAGGACGCGGCGCAGTTCCTCAAGAATGCCGGCACTCCAGCGTGGCATGTAGAACGCCGGATCCTCGGCCAGCCGCAGGAGTGTGTCGCACAGCGGCATCGGAGCGAGAACGCAAGTATCGAGGACTACGACGAATGCGTTAGTCTGCGTGATCATCAGACGGTTCCCGGTCGTAGAGGCCTTCCTCGGCTTCCGCGCGGGTCAGGTCATCGAGAATCCGGTGCCGCTTACCGTCGCGTTGCATCTTGTACGCCAGCACGTCCCGAACGTAAACGCGCCGGTGTGTGCCCACCATGTGAAAGGGGATCTCGCCTTTCTCCAGTTGCCCAATGAGAAACTGGCGCGACACGCCGAGCATGCGGGCCGCTTCCACCGTGGTCAGTTGAGCGTCGTTTTGCACGATAGCGACCGACTGGCCTTCGCACAGGTCGGCGATCAACTTCACCAGGAACTCGTACAGCGAGACGGGCAGGCTCTGCGTTCTGCCGTCGGGCCCGACCAGCTTGGCGCGGCTGCGCTGGATCTTCTGATAGAGTTCCAGGACCTGCCGCTGATCGGTCTCCGACAAGGCGATGGGTGCTTTCATCATTTGTTTGTGGGGCATGGTTCCCTCTATTGCTATAGACGCAACATCTGCCACAAATGCTACAAGTGGCACAATCAGTATATCGGAAGGTTCAGCCTTCTCACAACAGGGATCTCAGGGCGTCAAAAACCGCTCCCGCCAAGCTATTGAAAGCGAGCGGGATTCGCCTATTGACAATTGATTGAGATGACTCTATCATTCTGTTAGACCCTGCACCTGGGTACCCCACCGGATCCGGCCATTCCTCCGGAGCATTGGAGCGCGAGTAACGCCATCGAACTGCTGGATTCCTCGCGCAGCGCAGAAGGCGCCACTTACAGCCGCGCACCCTCCCGCCTGCAGCAATATATTCCGCCGTTTTCCTTATGGTGGATCGGCATGCTGCACGATTACTGGATGTACCAGGACGATCCCGCATTCGTCGCCCGTATGCTGCCCGGCGTGCGCGCCGTGCTCGGGTTCTTCGCCGCGCACCAGCAACCCGGCGGATCGCTGGGGCACATGCCCTGGTGGAACTTCGTGGATTGGGCCAAGGAGTGGCAAAGCGGCGTTCCGCCGTCCGTCGCCGCGGGCCATTCCGCTCCGCTCGATCTGCAATTGCTGCTGGCCTACCAGTGGGCCGCGGAGATGGAAGCCGCCTTGGGCAATCGCGCCCTGGCGGAGGACGACCGCCAGTCCGCCGCGCGCCTGCACGATTCCACGCGCGCGCTTTATTGGGACGCCGCCCGCGGCCTGTTCGCGGATACGCCCGCCGAAGGTGGCGTGCAGCGCGAGTACTCCCAGCAGGCCAATGCGCTGGCCGTGCTGGCGGGCGTCACCGGGGGCGCCGAGGCGCATGACCTGATCGCGCGCGTCGCTACCGACCGCAGCCTGGTGCAATGTTCGATTTATTTCCGCCATTACCTGCATTCCGCCATGAACAAGGCGGGCGACGGCGACCGCTACCTGGACATGCTGGATCCCTGGCGCACCATGCTCGGCCTGGGTCTCACCACGTGGGCCGAAACGGCCGAACCCACACGCTCGGATTGCCATGCCTGGGGAGCCAGCCCAAATTACGAGCTCTTCCGCACCGTGCTGGGCATCGATTCCGCGGCGCCCGGCTTTGCGCGCGTGGCCATCCGTCCATTTTTGGGCAAGCTGACACACGTATCCGGCGCGATCCCGCATCCCAAGGGCGAAATCGCCGTGACACTGACACTCGCGAACGGTAAACTGGAAGCCAGCGTGACCCTGCCGCCCGGCGTAACTGGCCGGTTTGAATGGCACGGCAAGACGCGGGATCTGCAACCCGGCGAGAATCGTTTGACCATATGAATTTAATCGTAGGAGCTACCGGCCTGGTGGGAGGCGAGATCTGCCGCCGCCTGTCCGCCACTAAGAAACCGGTCCGCGCGCTGGCGCGGCCCACCGGGGATGCGTCGCGCATCGACGAACTGCGCGCCTCGGGCGCCGAAGTCGTCATGGGCGATCTGAAAGATCCCGCTTCGATCGAGGCCGCGTGCGCCGGCGCCGACGCGGTCCTCTCGACGGCCTCGTCCATGCTTTCCCGCCAGAGCGGCGACACCATTGACGGCGTGGACCGCATCGGCCAGTTGCAATTGGTGGAAGCCGCGAAAGCCGCCGGCGTGAAACATTTCGTGTATGTTTCGTTTGCGCCCATCGCGGAAGATTTCGCCTTGCAGCGCGCCAAGCGCGAAGTGGAGCAGGCCTTGATCGCGAGCGGGATGACTTACACGATTCTACGCCCCACTTTCTTCATGGAAATCTGGTTCAGTCCGGTGTTGGGCTTCGATGTAGCCGCCCGCAGGGCCCGCATCTACGGCGAAGGGGTGAATCCCATTAGTTGGATCTCATTCCCCAATGTCGCCGAATTTGCCGTGCGATCCCTCGATACGCCGGCCGCGCGCAACGCCATCTTCACGCTCGGCGGGCCCGAGGCCATCTCTCCCTTCGCAGCCGTACATATCTTCGAGCAACTGGCAGGCGCGCACTTCACCGTTGAATACGTGATGGAAGCGGTATTGCGCACCGCCAGGAGGTCGGCACAGAGGGCTCTCGATGAAGCCTTCGCGGCGCTCTCGGTGGGTTACGCGCAGGGCTGCGCCATCGATATGCGCCACACGCTGGAAGCCATGCCGGTGCGGCTGATCGGCGTGCGCGAGTATGCCCAGTGGCTGCTGAACGAAGCCGCCGCCAAGCTTTGATAGGGGTACCCATCCCTCCAAACCCAGTACTGTTTCCGGACCTTCAAAACACCGCGCCGATGCTAGACTCATACTCGGATCGCGGGCTGTACGATTTTCGGCGGCCCGCCCGGGGGGGTTTGATGCTTCGCAAATCATGGCTGTACGCTTCGCTGGCGGCGTCCGTTTTCGCACTAAGCGGATGGGCGGCATCGTCCGCATCGTTCAATTCGCCCAGGGTCTACGAGCCCGGCGGTTCGGGTGTGGTGGCCGCGGATTTCAATCACGACGGCAAACTGGACCTGGCGGTGCGCGCCACCGGGAAGTTGGTGATCTGGATGGGCAACGGAAAGGACGCCTTCGATCTGAAAGCGGAATATTCTTTGCCGGGCGTGAGCAGCATCAGTGGTGTGTCGCTGGCGGCGGGCGACTTTAGCGGCGACGGGAAACTCGACCTGGTGGCCATCTCCGGCGCCACGGTCAACAATATCGCGGTGCTGATCGGCAACGGCGACGGCACGTTTCGATCGCCCACGTTTTATACGGTCGGGGATTATGCCGCGAGCGTCGCGATCGCCGATTTCAATGGCGACGGCAAGCCGGACTTCGCCGTATCCGTTTACGTCGAGAATACCATCGCCATCTTCCTGAACAACGGCAACGGCACGTTTACGGCGCTCACTCCCGTGGCGGTGAATGTCCAGAGCGGCTTTGCGGCCGCGGATTTCAACGGCGACGGCAAGGCGGACCTGGCGGTGTCCACCGGGATCATGCTGGGCAACGGCGACGCACATTCCAGCCGCTCCTGCCCTATCCGGACGGAGACACGATCTCCATCCCGACTGTCGCGGACTTCAACGGCGACGGGATTCCCGACCTGGCTGGAAACACGCAAGACGGCATCGGTGTATTCCTCGGCAAGGGCAACGGCGCTTTCCATCCGCCCAGCGTAGTAGCCGGTGGGAGCGGGGGACCCTTCGCGGCCGGGGACTTCAACGGCGATGGCAAAGTGGATCTCGCCAGCGGAGGTTTTTCCACCGTCTTTGTGATGCTGAACAACGGCAAGGGCGGCCTCATGGCGGCGCAGAGTTCCTACGAGGCCGGCTACGGTGTAACTGCCCTCGCATCCGGCGACTTTAATGGCGACGGCAAGCTGGACCTCGCGGTGACCAGCGCCGCGACCACGATTCTGGATGGCAACGGGCAGGGCGGGCTCCGACAGCCGGCCGGCAATGCGGTACGCGGACAGGGCCCGAATTTTCCCGCCTTAGCGGTAGCCGCGGCCGATTTGAACGGAGATGGCAGACCGGATCTGGTCATGGCCAATTACCCCGATCAATTCATCTCGGTTGCCTTGAATCAGGGACACGGCAGTTTCACGCAAGGGGCCATCTACAATCTGCCGTACCCGCCGGCCTCCCTGGTGCTGGGAGACTTTAACGGAGATGGAAAGCCGGATGTGGCCGTGGCGATGCTGGTCGAGAATCGGATCGCGGTGCTGCTGGGCAACGGGGACGGCACTTTCGGCAGCCCGGTTTTCTACGACTCGGTTCGCGCGCCGGTTTCCATCGTGGCCGGCGATTTCAACGGGGATGGCAACCTGGACCTGGCCGTAGGCGGCAGGCCTCGCCATTCTATTAGGCAAAGGCGATGGCACATTCCAGGCGCCCGCGCATTACGCGATCGGCGGCACCCTATATTCCCTTGCCGTGGCTGATTTGAACGGCGATGGCAATCTGGATATCGTGGGAGCCAATACGGTATCGATCGTTGTTTTGCTCGGCAACGGCAGCGGTACGTTCCAGCCGCCGAAGTATGTCGCCTCGGGTCACGGACCCTACTCTGTAGCTATCGCGGACCTGAACGGCGACGGCCGCCTGGACCTCGCGGTGGTCAATCTCACGACGACCAGCAGCACGATAGGTATCGTGCTGGGTAACGGAGACGGTTCCTTCCAGCCGCCCGTGGAGTATCCCATGGCGGGTCGCCCCATTCAGGTAAGCGTGGCCGACTTCAACGGAGATGGCAAACCGGACCTGGCGGTGTTGCGTTACGACTCTTTCTCGGTCACTTTCCTGCTCGGCGACGGCCAGGGCAGTTTCCAGAGCGCGGATGTAGCGGACGGCTTTCTAACGCCCACTTTTCCGTCTTCGATGACGGTCGCCGACTTCAATGCAGACGGCAAACCGGACATCGCGATCAACGCCAACTCGCTTACCGGCCTGGGGATTCTCACGAATACTACGCCTTAAATGCAGCGACTTAGTCTGCCAAAACCACCCTGGGTCGCAAATAGGGAGTAGTTTCCAAATTTGCGGAAGTCGGCGGATAGGCATTGAGGTTGGGCCGCGACTCTTGGGGAGAGGGTCAGTTTAGTTTTGTGGGGCGGGCAATTCTGCCCGCAGCCGGCTTTCAGCCGGCTCTGGCCGCCTAAAGGCGGCTGCGGCCAAGATTGGCCGCCCCCCGAAAACGAAACTGACCCACCACCGACTTTGACACGGCCGCCGCCTCTGGTAAGGGCCAAGTCACCATCCCAACCGGCGTACGGCGCCAAGCCAGCCTGAGGGGACACGGTCAAGCTGGGCTTCCAACGCGGCAAGATCGTCATCACCCCCACGGTGATCGTCAACCGTTCCAAATTTCCGGCCGCGGACGATGAGTACACCCCGGCCCAACGCCGCGCCGTTGACGGCCGCCTGGGTGAATCCTAAGCGGATTACAAAGCGGGTCGCAGTCATTGGCCTTTCAATACCGCCGACGACATGATCGCCGACATGAAAGCGAGGCTCAAGAAGTTCGGACGCCGCGTTCGAGCATATTTCGTGATCGGACGCCGGACAGCGCAGCTCGAATGCCCGGAAGGCGGTCCAGGCAGTTGAAGGCTAGCGCTGCGAAGAAGACCACATCGCCCAAGGAGTAGACTTAAATCATGACCATCGATGAACGGCTGGAAAAGCTGACGGAACGGCACGAAGCCCTTACGCAGACCGTCGAGCTACTAACGGCCGATAATCGGGAGATGGCAGCGGAGAATAAGAAGCGTGACCAGCGCTTGGGCCAGATCATGGAAGGCATCGCTCGGTTATTGCTGGTGGCGGAAGCGCACTAAAGGACGCCTCGATGGCCATGAGGGCCGCATCGAACGCCTGGAAGGATGAGCGGCCGCCGAAGCCGTGAAGATGTGAATGTATCGAGTCGAACCAGTCATCAAGTCCCGGACCGCGGCCTGGTCGCCCGGCCATTTATCCACGATCGAAAGGCCACTTGGCGACGAGAGTACGCACCGGAACTGAACCCGGCGACTATCAGTGGGCGGCCCTCCGCCGCGTGGTCCGGTGTCACTCCGTCGAGCTAGTCTATATAGGAGAAAAGAGGGCATTTCTACTTTGCCCTACCCCCCCTTGACAACGGCACCCATCCATGATTAACCTAACCCGACGTGCGTCATTTCACACGCACCATGTTTTGGAGGGGGAGATATGTTCAACCGAGTGCGACTCAGTGCGTCGCTGTTGTGCATTGCAGCATGGGGACTGGGTCAGGCTATGGCTCAGGTGCCGGTCGGAACGCTAAACGGAGTGGTACACGACCAGACCGGTGGCGTGATGCAAGGGGCCACCGTAACGGTCACCAACAGAGACACAGGCCGTGAGCGCCAGGTAGTTACAGCGGCCGACGGCTCGTTTCGTGTGTGGCCATTGATCCCGGGAAGTTACACATTGAAGGCCGCGGCATCCGGATTCCGTACCCTGATCGAAATCGCCACGGTGCAAGTGGCGCAGGCCACCACAGTGGATTTGAACATGCAGGTCGGCGCGGCCGCCGAAGTCGTCAGCGTGCAAGGCGAAGCCGCCCAAATCGACTATGACAGTCACACCATTGGGGGCGTAATCACCCGCCAGGAAATTGAGAACCTCCCGCTCAACGGCCGCAGTTTTCTGAATCTGGCCATGCTGGAGCCGGGCGTCACCGTCTCGGCGAACAGCGTGGGTCAATATAACCGCTTGTTCGACGTGAATATCCTGGGCGCCGATTCCGGCAACGGCTCCGTACGCATCACCGTGGATGGCGCCACCATCGCCGACTCGGTCACCGGAGGCACGCAGCAGAACTTCTCCCAGGAGGTGGTGCAGGAGTTTCAACTGTCCTCCACGAACCTGGACCTTTCGAACGCCATCGGTGCGGGCGGCGCCATCAACATCGTCACGCGCGGCGGCACCAACGACTTCCATGGCGAGGTCTTCTTCTTCGACCGCGACCACGACTTCTCGGCTTATCCCTACCTGCAGCGCGATCCCAACGAGCCGGCTAGCCCCTTTTTTGCGCGGCGCCAATCCGGCTTCCACGTCGGCGGACCGATCAAGAAAGACAAGCTGTTTTTCTTTTCCTCCCTGGAGCACACCAACCAGGTGGGAGTTTATAGCGCGGTTCCCAGCGATCCCCTCTTTCAGCAATTCTCGTCCTATGCCGCCAGTCCGTTCCACGAAAACGAAATCGACGAGCGGCTCGACTGGCTGATCAGTCCCAGGCACAGCGCCAGTCTCCGCTACTCCCACGACGGCAACAACGGCTATGCGCCATCCGGCGGCGGCGAACTGCCGTCGGACTGGGACGTAAACAAAAACTGGGCCGATTCCGGCGTCTTCACCCTTACCAGCACGATCAACCCCTCTACGACCAACGAATTCCGCTACTCCTACACTTACTGGTCGAACCAGAACGAGCCGCCCACCGCCGCCGAGTGCCCGGCGCCCTGCATCGGGTTGGGATTGCCCAACATGACGATTTACGGCGTATCCAACTTCACCATCGGGAACGCCACCAACGCGCCCCAAACCCGCGTCTTGCGCCGGAATATCTTCCAGGACAACATCAGCAAGACCAAGGGCGGACATTCCATGAAATTCGGCGCTTACTGGGAGTATCAACAAGGCACCGGAACTTACGCCTACGCCGCGCCCGCGGCGGCCGAGCTGTTCTCGCCCGAGATCGTCACCGGCATCAACGGCTTCCTGGGCCAGGCGGGCCTCGGGGCGTTCCAGATCAGCGTCCCTTCTTCCTACAACACGATTGGCGACATCCTGCAGCTTCCCGTAGCGGGATTTGAGATGGGCGTGGGCGATATCAATCAGCCGCCGTCCTATGACCATTCGAACGCCGATCACGACAATACCATGCACTTCTACTGGCAGGACAACTGGCGCGTGAAGCCGAAGTTCAGCCTGAATTACGGGTTGGCCTGGACCTACGAAAGCAACGCGCTCAACTACGATCTGACCAAGCCCGCGTACCTGGCCCCCATCTTCGGCGCCGGTAACCTGGGGCACGAACTGCACACGCCGCACAATTTCAGCCCCATGTTGGGGTTTGCCTGGACCGTGGGCAACGATAACAAGACCGTGATCCGCGGTGGCGGCGGCATTTATTACGACACCATCAACCTGGAAGTCCGCCTGGAAGAGCGCGGCATGATCGGGCCGGCGGGCACCGGCCGCACGCTGCTCGGCGACAGCGTCTTCTTTTCCACCATCGCCCAGGTCAACGATTGGGCGAACCTCCTCCCGGCGCCCATACAACCCACCAGCCTCTCCAGTAATCCGCTGGCGGCCCAGTATGGCCTGCCTGGGATCACGAACTTCACGGCGGCTGAACTGGTACAACTGATTCCGCAGTTCTATGCCGGCGCGCAAGCCGAGCTGGGACCTCCCGGCAATACCAGTCTGGCGATTCGCAACATCAACATTTTCAAGACCGGAACCGAGCTGCTGGCCCAGAATTTCCGGGCGCCGTATTCCGAGCATGCCAGCATCGGTATCCAGCGCGAAGTGCGCACCGACTTTGTAGTATCCGCCGATTTCGTTTTCCGGCAGTACATGCACCAGATGATCCGCGACACGGACCTCAACCACTTCTATAGCACCGCCGGTCCGGTGATCCCGGTCTGTACCGGGGCGCAGGCGGCCGACCCTCAGGCGGAATGCTCCACCGGCCCCATCCAGGCCATTATTAGTGGTGCGCGCTCCCATTACAAAGGGCTCCTACTCAAAGCCAATAAGCGCTTTTCGCATCGCGTCAGCGGGCAGTTGTCGTACGCCTACTCCGATCAGGTAGGCTACAACGGCATCGTTGACGACTACAACTGGTTCGCCTCCTGGGGACCCCAGGCCGGTCACCAGATCCTTACCGGCTCGTTCACCCTGGACCTGCCCTGGGGCATCATGTTCTCGGGCATCACTTCGTTCCAAAGTGTGGGACCCATCGAACCCTTCATCTCCGGCGTGGACCTGAACGGAAACGGCGCCGTCGAAGCGGGAGAAACGGGTGGAACGCCGCTTCCGGGCGTCGGCTACAACCAACTCGGCGTCAATGAGGGAAAAGCCGCGTTAATTGCCGCCGTCAATCAGTTCAACCAGGGCCACCCCAACGAGCAACTGGCCTTGCCCACGAACTTCGCATTTCCGCGGAGCTTTAACTCGCAGGACATTCGCTTGACCAAAGTGATCAACCTGGGAACGGAGCGCGCCAAACTGTCGCTGATCGGCGAGTGCTTCAATGTTTTCAACATCGCCAACCTGGGCGGCTACAGTTATAACCTGGGTTCGAGCGCCGCCGGATTTGGCGTGCCGACCAGTGCCGACTCGAACATCTTCGGTTCGGGCGGTCCGCGCGCGTTCCAGTTCGCCGCCAAGTTCAATTTCTAATGGTCTGAACGGTAGGGCGGCCAAATTCTGGCCGCCCCGCTGAGATTTTCCCGTCGATCCCGGCACTGCATGGGTGGAGAACTTCGTGTGCACCTTTCGGATACCGAAAAGTCCTGGAAGCCATCCGGCAGTTTGGCTTCGTGCTTTTTTCAATGCGCGCCAAACAAACAACTTATTGGGTTCGTTGGTCACAAAACGCGATTCGGCCCGCCAAAACCACCCCTCCCCCGACGCAAAGTCCTCCACGTTCACCGCTACCCCAGCGTCAACCCTTTGTGAGCCCGATTCGGCTGTTAATGTGCCTGCTGCCCGTGTCCCTGGCCGCCGAAACTCCTGCCCTGGCGCCCTTGCTGAAAGCCGTGGAAACCCGCTACAATCACGCCCAAACCCTGCAAGTGATTTTCCATGAAGCATATACAGCCCCAGGCCAGCCTCGCCGGACGGAAAGCGGCACCCTGCTTCTGCGCAAACCCGGACGCATGCGCTGGGATTACACCTCGCCCCAAGGCAAATTGTTTGTCTCGGATGGCAAATACCTGTGGCTCTACACCGCGGCCAACAATCAAGTCGAAAAGATGCCCATCAAAGAGAGCGACGACATGCGCGCGCCGCTCGCGTTCTTGCTAGGTAAGTTACACTTCGATAAGGAGTTCCGCAACATCCAGGAACAATCGGTGGCAGGCGGGACCCGCATCACAGCCGATCCCAAAACCGATAGCCTGCCTTATACCAAGGTTGAATTCGTAGTCGGTCCAGACAATCAGATCCGCCACGTCAAGGTCACCGGTTACGACCAATCCGTCCTGGAGTTCGACTTCGACCAGGAAAAGCTGAATCCGCCCCTCGAAGCCAAACTGTTTCAATTCCGTATGCCGCCCGGCGCGGCCCTGGTGGAAACCACCCAATAACATGGCCGAATTCCTTCTCAAATACGCCGACACGCGCGGCGAAATTCACCAGCAGGTGGCCAACGCCGGCACGGAAAAGGAACTGCGCGACCGCTACACCCAGCAAGGTTTTCTGATCTACTCGATCAAGTCCAAGGGCGCGCTTGCCGGCGGCCTGGCCATCGGCTTCAAGAGCAAGAAAAAGCTCAACATCGAGAAGTTCCTGATCTTCAACCAGCAGTTCGTTACCCTGATCCGCGCCGGCCTGCCTATCCTCAAAGCGCTGGACCTGCTGGCCGACCGGCTCACCGATCCCAAGCTCGGCCCCTACATCAAATCCGTGCGCGACGAAGTCCGCAACGGCACACTGCTTTCCGACTCCTTCCGCATGCAAGGCATTTTTCCCAAAATCTACGTAACCACCGTGATGGCCGGCGAAAAAAGCGGCAGCTTGGGCGAAGTCCTGGACCGTTTCATTACCTATCAGAAGCTCTCGCTGGCGGTGCGGAAGAAGGTCATGGTTTCGTTGATGTATCCGTCCGTCCTGATCTTCCTGACCTTGTGCCTGATGGTGTTCCTGGTCACTTATGTGGTGCCCAACTTCGCGCAACTCTACACCAGCATGCAGGCCCAACTCCCGAAAGTAACGGTCATCCTGATCGCCATCGGAACCACCGCGCGCAGTTACATTCTGCTGTTCTTCGCCGGCGTCGTCGGGCTGATCTTTCTGTATCGCTACTGGTCGAAAAAGGAATCGGCGCGCACCAAAATCGATGGCGTCAAGCTGCGCGTTCCGCTGCTCGGCGATATCTGGGTGAAATACCAGGTCGCGCAGTTTTCACGTGTGCTCGCCACCTTGCTCACGGGCGGTATTCCGCTGGTGCAGGGGCTCGAAACCGCCGCCGATTCCCTGGGCACCCCCCTGCTGCGCAAAGCTTTGGACAAGGCCAGCAAAATGGTGCGCGAAGGCCAGGCCCTGTCGGCCTCGCTCAAAACCACCGGTATCTTTCCGCCGCTTTCCATCGATATGATTGAAGTAGGAGAATCCACGGGAGCGCTGCCGACCATGCTGACCAGCGTGGCCGAATTCTACGAGGAGGATGTGAATACCCGCATGGCTGCCGCCCTATCCCTGATCGAGCCGGCCATCATGATTTTCATGGGATGTTTTGTAGCATTCGTACTGATCGCGTTGTATCTGCCGATCTTTTCACTGGCGGACACGATTAGGTGATGGGTCGTAGGTGATAGGTGGTAGGGGCTGCCGGCAACCCCTCACCCACAACCCATAACCGTTCAATGTTTTCTTATGGCGACCGATAAACCCAGACTGATCGACCCCACCGGCGAAACCGTACAGGCGCAAGCCGTGGCGGCCCGCTATCGCTGCGAGTATGTAGACCTGCGCGAAGGGTCCATCGACCACGATCTCTTCCGGTCCATCCCCGTGGACCTGATGTTCCGCTACAACTTTGTGCCCATCCGCGCGCAGAACGGCACCCTCGACATTGCCCTGGCCGATCCGCGCAACCTCAACATGATCGACGAACTGGCGCTGCTGCTCAACAAGAAGCTGCGCGTCAAGGTCGCCACCCTTTCCCAGATTTCCGACCTGCTCAAGAAGACCGAACAGTCCCAGCGCGTGCTGGAAGAGGTTACCGAGGGCTTCACGCTGGACGTGGTGGTCGACGAAGAGAACTCCGACGAGACTCTCTCGATCGACAAGCTCACCGCCGTCAACAGCGACATCGCCCCGGTCATCAAGCTGGTCGATACCACCATCTTCAACGCCCTCGAACGCCGCGCCAGTGACATTCACATCGAATCGCGCGACCAGGAAGTGGCTATCAAGTACCGCATCGACGGTGTGCTGCACTACGCCATGCCGCCCATCGCCAAAGACTGGCATTCGACCATTCTTTCGCGTATCAAGGTCATGAGCGAGCTGGATATCGCCGAGCGCCGCGTACCGCAGGACGGCCGTTTCCGCGTGCGCTACAAGGGCCGGCTGATCGACTTCCGCGTTTCCATCATGCCCACCATCCACGGCGAAGACGCCGTGCTCCGCGTCCTCGACAAGGAGTCCATGAGCGAGAAATTCGCCAAGCTCTCGCTAGAGGTCGTGGGCTTCTCCGATAGCGACCTGGTCAAGTTCCGGCGCTATATCTCCGAACCGTACGGCATGGTGCTGGTCACCGGTCCCACCGGCTCCGGGAAGACCACCACGCTCTATGCCGCGCTCAGCGAAATCAAGAACGACGAGGATAAGATCATCACCATCGAAGATCCCGTCGAATATCAGGTCAAAGGCATCACCCAGATTCCGGTGAACGAAAAGAAGGGGCTGACCTTCGCCCGTGGATTGCGTTCGATTTTGCGGCATGACCCGGACAAGATCATGGTGGGCGAAATCCGCGACCAGGAGACTGCCCAGATCGCCATCAATTCCGCGCTCACCGGCCACCTCGTTTTCACCACGGTGCACGCCAACAACGTGCTCGATGTGCTGGGGCGCTTCCTGAACATGGGCGTGGAACCCTACAACTTCGTCTCGGCCCTGAACTGTATCCTCGCGCAGCGCCTGGTACGCGTCATCTGCGATTATTGCCGCCGCCCCATGCAGTACGAAAATAGCGAAGCGCGCCGCATCGCGCTGGTCGAATCCGGCCTGGATCCCGCCGAGTGGGAGCATGTCGAGTTAATGGAAGGCGCCGGCTGCTTTGAATGCGGCGGGACCGGCTATCGCGGCCGCACCGCCATCCACGAATTGCTGGATCTCACCGAGAAGATTCGCGAGAAGATCCTGGACAAGCGGCCGACCTCGGAAATCAAGCGCATGGCGCGCGACGAAGGCATGACCTTCCTGCGCGAATCCGCCGTAGACAAGGTCCGCAAAGGCGTGAGCACCTTGAAAGAGATCAACAAGGTCACGTTTATAGAGGGATGAATACTCGTTTCACTCGCGGTCTTAGGTTATGGGTGATAGGTGTCAGGCTTCCTGCGTTTACAGCCACCCATAACCCATCACCCACAACCCATAACCCATGAGACTCCCCACCTCCATCGCCGCCATCCTGCAGGAGCCGCCGCCCTCCATGGTCTTCGAGCTGTCGGAAGCCGGCATCTCGCTGGCGCGCCTGACCTCCAAAACGGAGCTCGACTTCCGCCCGCTGCGGCCTGGTGTCCTGGCCATCACGCCGCTCAAAGACAACGTGATCCTACCCGACGAGTTGTCCCTGGCGGTGCGCGAAATGGCTCCGCAAAACGGAAATCGCAAGCGCCGCGACGTGGCCCTCATCCTGCCGGATTACAGCACCCGGATCGCGGTCCTCGATTTCGATAATTTTCCTTCCGATACCAAGGAACAGCTTTCCCTGATTCGTTTCCGCATTCGCAAGAGCGTCCCGTTCGACGTCGAATCCGCGGCCATCAGCTACTTCGTGCAGCCCGCGGAAGCCAAGAAATTCGACGTCGTGGTAGTGGTGGCGCCGCTCGAAGTCATCTCCAGGTATGAAGCGCCCTTCCGTGCCGCCGGCATGAATCCGGGCCTGGTAACCACATCCTCCCTGGCCGCGCTGAACCTCGTTGAAGACGGCGGCATCACCGTGGTCGCCAAGATCACCGGGCGGGTGCTGACCGTGATGGTGCTCGAGCATGGCCGCCTGAAATTAGTGCGCTGCCTCGAAGTGCATGCTAACGATGTGGCCGAAATCGCCGCCGATCTGTACCCGACCTTTGTGTACATCGAAGACAACATCGGGGCCAAAGCGGAACGCCTGCTGCTATGCGGCTTTGCGGAGCACATGGAAGCGGCGCGCCAGCAATTTCAGAACGAGCTGGGCGTGGAGGTGCAGCCCGTGCGTTCGCCTTTGGGTTCGCCCGGCGAAAATAACGCCGGACTACTCGGATATTTGAGGTCGGTGGCCCGTGACAATTAACTTAATCGCCGGCCGAATGGTTTTCGCATGAGAATCCCTATCAATCTCGCCAGCCAGCCCTTCCGCCGGGACCGCGCCGTCCTGGTGGCCTCCGGCGCTTTGGCCGTCCTGCTAGTCGGGCTTTTGGTTTTCCTGATTTCCCTGAACAGCATGGAAAGCGGGCAGGCCGCCGAAACCCGCAAGGAAATCGCCCGGCTGAACTCGCAAATTCAATCCCTTTCGAGCCAACAGGCGCGGCAGGATGCCATTCTGCGCAAGCCCGAAAACGCCGAAGTCCTGGAGCGCAGCCTCTTCTTGAACGCGCTGCTCTACCGAAAAGGCATCAGTTGGACGCGCATTTTCGCGGACCTCGAGAAGGTGGTGCCCTACAACGTACGGATCATGGCCATCCGCCCATCGGTGGCTGGACCCAATCAGATTTCGCTCGACATGACCGTCGGCGCGGATTCGCCCGGGGCCATCATCGATCTGTTAAAGAATCTGGAGAGTTCGCCGAGTTTCGGTGAAGTGTACTCCCACAGTACCCTGCCGCCCACTCAGACCGACAAACTCTACCGCTGCAGCGTGAGCGTGAATTATGTCCAAAAGCTTTAGCGTTTCGCCCACTCTGCTGGCGGGTTCCTCGCGCGTGAACCTGAAGGACCCGCGCGTGCTCGTGCGCGCGGCGCTGGCCGTGCTGGTAGTGGCCAATATCGCCGCGGCGCTGCTGGTCTTCAAGCCCTGGGGCGGCTCCGCGGAAGACCTGGCCCGCGAACAGGTCGACCTGCAGCAGCAACTCACCTCCATGCATACCCGCCTGGATCGAACCAAAGCCCTGGTGGCGAAAGCCGAAAGCGCGCGCAAAGAAGGCGACGGATTTCTGACCGAGTACACCGCCGACCGCCGCACCACTTTTTCGACCATCACCGCGGAGTTGGATCGCGTGGCCAGCGAGTCCGGCATGCAGCCGCGTCCCGCGTCCTACGAGCTCGATCAGGTGGAGGGCAGCGACACCTTATCCCAACTGAATATCAGCGCCGCCTATGAGGGCAGTTATATCGGCCTGACCAAATTAGTGAACCTGCTCGACAAGTCACCACACTTTCTGATTATCGAAAGCCTGACCGCATCGCCCCAGCAATCCAACGCCGGCGACCTGTTGAGCGTCACTATTAAAGTAGACACGTTCGTGCGCGAGCAACAGGGGCATTCGTTATGAAATTGGCCACGGACCGCAAAAGCCTCGAGAAGTACGCCTTGGGCGTCCTGTTGCTGGTGGGCGGCTACTTCTTCTATAGCAATGTGCTCTCGGGGCCTTCCAGTTCCGAACCGAGCCGGCCCAGCCGTCCCGGGCGCACCACCGCGGCGGCTCCCACTTATGCGCAGCCCCTGCCGGCCCCGCGCCGTGCCGCATCTGCGCGGTCGAGCGCCGAATTCCGGCCGTCCCTCAAGCCCAAGCGGCCGGAAGATCGTGTAGATCCCATGACCATCGATCCGACCCTTCGTCTGGATCTCTTGGCCAAAGTGCAGGCCGTAAACATCGAAGGCGGCCAGCGCAACCTCTTCCAGGTCGGCGCGGCTCCCTTGCCGCCTGAGCCGAAAGTCACCGTGGCAACCGCGGCAGCCCAGCACGCCGCCGTGATGGGTCCCCAGCTTCCGCCCCCTCCTCCGCCCAAGCCCACCGAGCCGCCGCCTCCGCCGATCAACCTGAAGTATTACGGCTACTCGAGCGCCAAAGACAATCGCAAGCGCGCCTTCTTCCTGGATGGCGACGACATCCTGGTGGCGGCCGAGGGGGAGACCGTGAAGAAGCGCTATCGCGTGGTGCGCATCGGCGTAAACTCGGTGGTGATGGAGGATACCCAATTCAAGCACGAGCAGACTCTGCCCTTGCAGGAGGAGGCCGCGGGATGACGCATAATCCCCGGCGCGGCGAATCCGGGTATGCCATGCTGCTGGTCTTCCTGATGGCGGCCATCATCGCCATCGCGCTATATAGCGAGGTGCCGCGCATCGCCTTCGAAGCCCAGCGCTCGAAGGAGCAGTTGCTGATCGAACGCGGCGAACAATACAAGCGCGCCATCCAGGTCTTCGTGCGCAAAGTGAATCGCTATCCGGCCACCATTGAAGAACTGGAGAGCCTCAACAACACGCGATTTCTGCGCAAGCGCTACATCGACCCCATGACGGGCAAAGACAAGTGGCGCCTGATTCACGTCAATGGCGGCGTGCTTACCGATTCCATCATCCAGAAGAACAAGCCGGGCCAGGATCCCAACCAGCAGGCCAATACGAATACCTTTATCGGTGAAGGCCCGATCATGGGCGCCAACAACGATCCGAACCAGCAACAGATCAATCCGGCATTGCGCCGGCGCCCCAGCGACGACCGGCCGGTGGCGGCTGCCGAGGCGGCCGCGGCGCCCGCGGACCCCGACAACGCCGATAACGACAACGCCGACAACAGCGACGAAACGCCCGCGCCGGGCACGCCCGGGGCCGCCACGCTTCCTGGTACCGCCAACCAACAGCAGCCAGGCATGCCCGGACGATTTCCGCAGCCAGGCATGCTTCCGGGACAGCCTGGCTTCAACCCCGCTTTGGCCAATCAGCAAGGCATGCCCGGCGGCATGCCGAACCAGCCGAACGGCGTCGGCGGTTTTGCCGGCAACAATGGCCAGAACACGAACCAGAACTCTGGCCAGGATTCGAGCAGCGGTGTGTATGCGGCGCCTGGCCTCGGGTCGGCGCCCGCGGCCACCGCCACCCAGCCTGGACAGCCAGGATATCCGAACCAAGCCGGTTATCCAGGCCAGCCCGGCGGTTTCGGCCAACCCGGCGGATTTCCAGGCCGCCCCGGCATGTTTCCCGGTCAGCAAGGCGGCTTCGGCCAGCCGGGCGGATTTCCCGGCCAGCAAGGCGCGTTTCCAGGGCAACCCCAATCCGCTTTTCAGAATGGTTTCGGGCAACAGCCGCAAAGCGCCTTCGGACAACAGGGCTCGGGCCAGGCTCCGAGTGCTTTCGGGAACGGCTTCGGCCTCGGCAGCGCCTCCAATATGCAATCGCCCGGGCAACCCGGTATGGGCGGTACCCAGATGGGCGGCGGCATCGCCGGCGTCGCCAGCGAATCCACTGGACCCGCGATTAAAATCTATAACGAGCGCAAGAAGTACAACGAGTGGGAATTCGTCTACGACCAGAGTAAGGATCGCGGTCTCGCCGGTGTGCAGAAAGGCGGCGGCTTACCCGGCACACCCGCCGGCCAGATGGGCAGCATGCCGCCAGGTATAAATGCCGGCCAGCAAGGCGCGGGCGGCCCCGGATTTAGCGGACCCGGCGGCGCAGGCGGGGCGGGAAACGTTTCGACCGGCCTGTTCGGTTCGCCGGCCTTCGGTGGCCAGCCCCAACCTCAACCGCAACAGCCGCAGCAGCCCCAAAACTAAGGCCGCGGACTGCTCACTTCTCTACGGGCAAACCGGCTTGCTGCCAGGCCTTCCATCCGCCGTCGAGCGAGATGGCGTCCGTATAGCCCATCTTTCGCAGGTTATCGGCGGCCAGCGCGGAACGGTAGCCGCCGCCGCAATAGAGCACCATCCGGCTGCTCTTATCCGGCACCCGCGCCTCGATGTCGCGCTCGATAATCCCCTTGCCCAGGTGCACCGCGCCGGCCGCGCGCCCGGCGGCCCATTCGTTGTCCTCGCGCACGTCCACCAGCAGGTGTGGTTCGCCCGCAGCCAGCATCTTGCGATAGCCCTCGATATCGATCTGCTGCACGCGCGACTTCGCGTCGTTGACGATCGCCAGGAATCCTTCGCTGTGCACCATAGCTTACTCCGCCCTCCTGATTTGCGCGCCTACACGGGCTAGTTTCGCTTCGATTCTCTCATAGCCGCGATCGATATGATAAACACGGTCGATCACGGTTTCGCCGCGCGCGGCTAAGGCCGCCAGCACCAGCGACGCGCTGGCGCGCAGGTCCGAAGCGATCACGCCCGCGCCCGTCAGATCCGATGGCCCGGCCACGATGGCCTGGCGCCCTTCCAGCCGGATATTGGAGCCCATGCGCGCCAGTTCCTGCGCATGCATGAAACGGTTCTCGAAAATAGTCTCGACCACGATGGCGATGCCTTGCGCCTGCGTCATCAGCGCCATGTACTGCGCTTGCAGGTCGGTGGCGAAGCCCGGGTATTCTTCGGTGGTCACGTCCACCGAGCGCAGCCGTTTGGGCGTGCAGATCTGTACGGAAGACGCATCGGTCTGGGTGATTTCGGCGCCGGCCTGCAGCAGCTTGGCCACCAGCGCGCCCAAATGTTCCGGCACGCAATCCACGATCTTCAGATCGCCGCCCGTGATGGCTCCGGCGATCAGAAATGTGCCGGCCTCGATGCGGTCGGGAATAATGGTATGGTCCGCGCCGTGCAGCTTCTCGACTCCGCGGATGTGAATCGTGGACGTGCCCGCGCCCTCGATCTGCGCGCCCATCTTCACCAGCAGGGCGCACAGGTCCGCGACCTCCGGCTCGCGCGCGGCGTTGCGCAGCATCGTCTCGCCGCGCGCCAGCACGGCCGCCATGATCAGGTCCTCGGTGCCGGTCACCGTGATACGGTCGAAATGAATGGTGGCGCCGCGCAATCCCTCGGGCGCCTCCGCTTCGATATAGCCGTGCGCCTGCTGGATGCGCGCGCCTAACTGCTCGAGCCCCAACAGGTGCAGGTTGATGGGACGCGCGCCGATGGCGCATCCGCCGGGCAATGAGACGCGCGCGCGGCCGGTGCGCGCTACCAGTGGTCCCAGCACCAGGCTGGAGGCGCGCATGGTCTTTACCAGTTCGTACGGCGCTTCCGAGGAAACGATGCGCGGCGTATGCAGCCGGATGGTCTCGCCATCCACTTCCGCCTGGCTGCCGATATCCACCAGCAGCCGCTGCATGGTGCGAATATCGCGCACCCGGGGAATGCGCCGCAGCGTGACCGGTTCATCGGTCAGCAGGGCTGCCGCCAGGGCCGGCAGCGCCGAATTCTTCGATCCTCCGATGGGGATCTCGCCCTGCAAACGAGGGCCGCCTTTGATTACGAATTTATCCATAAATGTAACTATAAAGTTCAGTCATTGGGGGCCGGCACGTCATAACGCTTTTGAGATGCGCCCGCCCGCTTCGGCCAGGCGTTGCTCGGCGGCTTCGCGGCCGGCGCCCATCTTGGCCATCACGATGGCGGTGCGTACGTTGTTGCCGGCGGCCGCTAATAAATCCGCGGCAGCCGCATCATCGACCCCCGCCGCCTTTGCCACGATCCGCCTGGCTCGATCCAGCAGCTTGCTGTTTTTCGGCTGCAAGTTCACCATCAGATTGCCGTAGACATATCCGAGCCGAATGAACGTGGCCGTACTAAGCATATTCAGCACCAGTTTCGTGGCCGTGCCCGCCTTCATGCGCGTGGAGCCGGCCAGGATCTCCGGACCCGTAAGCGGCGTGATGGCGATGTGCACGGCGCGTGCCAATTCCGAATCCGGCGTGCAACTGATTCCGGCCGTGACAGCTCCCGCGCTCCGGGCTTCCGCGATCGCCCCGAGCACGTATGGCGTACGGCCGCTGGCGGCGATCCCGACCAGCACGTCGCGCGCGGTGAAGCCGCGTTCGCGGAGATCGCACGCGCCGATGGCCGGATCGTCCTCCGTCGTCTCGGTCGCGTGCGCCAGAGCCCGCTCGCCACCCGCCATGATGCCTTCCACCAACTCCGTCGCCACGCTGAAAGTCGGCGGGCATTCGGACGCATCCAATACACCCAGCCGCCCGCTGGTGCCCGCGCCGATGTAAAACAAACGGCCGCCGCGTTCGATAGCCGCCACAATGGCATCCACTGCGCGGGCAATCGATGGAATCTCGCGCGCTACCGCATCCGCCACCTGGCGATCCTCGGCATTGATGATTTCGAGAATGCGCGCAGTCGGCAGCGCATCGATTCCCGCGGAGGCGGGATTGACCTGTTCGGTCAGCAGATCTTCAAGCGGCGCGGGCATTCTCTCAGGCCACACCGGCCCTGTGCATCGCCACCAGCGAGGTTTCGAGGCCCAACCGCGCGCCTGCTTCCGGCGTCATATCCTTCAGGCCGCGGCCGAAGACTTCCACGCTGAGGGCGTCCTGATAGCCGATTTCGTGCAGCGCCATCAGGAAGGCGTTCAGGTTGATGACGCCCTCGCCGGGCATCAGCCGCTCGTTGTCGCGGATCTGTTCGGGCGGCAGCTTGGGCGCATCGCTGAAGTGTACATGCACGATGCCGGCCTTGCCCGCCTTCACGATGTCTTCGGTCGTCGCACCGGCGTGGTACCAATGCCACACGTCTAAAAGCAGACCCACATTCGAGCCGCATTCGCGCGCGAACGCCAGCATCTCGGGCATGCGCCAGATGAACTCGTAGGGCTCCATTTTGCGCAGGTGCAGGGGACCGAGAAACTCCAGCCCAAGCCGGACGTGCGAGCGCGCCAGTACGTCCGCGCAGGCCCGGAAGCGCTTCAGATACAACGCCCGCAGTTCGGCTTTGGGCGTTTTGCTGGAAGGCATGATCCAGGTGATCATGCGCGGGCAGTCTATGGCCGCGGCGAAGGAGGAGGCGTCGCCCAGCTTTTCCAGGTCTTTGGCGAAGGCCGCGTCATCCTTGCGAAACTCCACCGGAAGGCCCACGGCGGCCGGCTTGATCTTCAAATCGTCCAACAGGTTGTTGGTCGCCGGCAAGCCCGCCTTCATGGCCGCGGAGAGATCCACGTCCACGCCGGGGTATCCGACCTTGGCGGCCAGACGCGCAAACTCGGGCCAGGGGACGCGGCCCGCGACCACGGTTTCGTTCAATGAGAGGTACACGCTTTATTGTGGCACGCCCGTGCGGAGCGGGTGCGGCGGCCCGGTGTATACTAGGGCTTACCTACCCGCATGGACCTGGCAGCCAGACTTCAGGAATTTCGCACGCGCTATCCCAACCGCACCCTTACGACCGGCGGCGCACAGTGGACCTATAGAATCTGCGGAGACGCTCCGCGCTCCCTCCTGCTGCTTCCCGGCGGGCTGGGCAACGACCTGGCCTTCGACCTGGTGGCCGGGCTCGCCGGCGAGTTTCGCGTAGTGTACCCGGCTTATCCTCCGTTGAAATCGCTCGATGACGCGCTGGAGGGATTGGCCGCGATCCTGGCAGCCGAGAAGATCGCACGCGTGTCCATCCTGGGGCTTTCCTCGGGCGGCGCGACCGCGCAAAGTTTCGTGCGCCGGTATCCGGAAAAGGTGGAGCGGCTGGTTTTATCGAACACCGGAATCCCCATGGCGCATCGGGCGCGCGGACGCGGCACCGTGAATTCGATTTTGTCGGTGATTCCGTGGCCGCTGCTGCGGGTGCCGCTGGCGCGCAGCATCACGAAGCTGCTGAACGCACCCGCCGCCGACCGCCCCTTCTGGGACGCCTACGCGAAGGATCTATTCACCAACCGCTTGACCAAGGCCGAAGTGCTGTCGAACCTGCGGCTACAGCTCGAATACCAGACGCGATGCCATTATTCGCCGGACGACCTGGCGGGATGGCCGGGCCAGGTTTTCATTATCGAGTCCGATAACGACATCTTCAACCCGGTGCGGCGGAAGGCCATGCTGGAGACGTATCCGCAGGCACCGGTGCACACGTTTCATGGCGGCGGCCACATGCCGGCTTTCATCCGCACGGATGAGTACCTGGATGTGCTGCGGGGTTTCCTAAGGCAGGAGATTGTGGCCCCTCCGGCCCGTCCCAAGTAGTGTCCTAAAGTACATCCCCGCCCGACCGGAAGGCAGATTGCGGTCCAAAATAGGAAGATGGACATCAATCGTTTCACGGAAAAACTCCAGGAGGCGATCCGGGCGGCGCAGGGCAAAGCCACCCGATTCGGCCATCAACAACTCGACGTAGAGCACTTGTTTGCCAGCTTGCTCGAACAGGAGGGCGGTCTGGCCGGCTCCATCCTGTCGCGCGCCGGGGTCAACGTCGATACGCTGCGGCCGCGGCTCGAACAGGAACTGGACCGCCTGCCGAAGGTCTCCGGCCCGTCCGGCGCGCCCGACCAGATCTTCGTTACCGCCCGTTTGAACCGGCTGCTGACCGCGGCCGAGGACGAGGCCAAGAAGCTCAAGGACGACTACATCTCCGTCGAGCACGTCCTGCTGGCGCTGACCGACGATGGCGGAGTCAGCGGCCGCCTGCTGCGCGAATACGGCGCCACGCGCGAACGGCTGATGCAGGCGCTGCGCGAGGTGCGCGGCAGCCAGCGCGTGACGACGCAGAATCCGGAGGCCACCTACGAAGCCCTGGAACGCTACGGCCGCGACCTGACCAAGCTGGCGAGCCAGGGGAAGCTCGACCCGGTAATCGGCCGCGACGAGGAGATCCGCCGCGTGATCCAGGTGTTGTCGCGGCGCACCAAGAACAATCCCGTGCTGATCGGCGAGCCGGGCGTGGGCAAGACCGCCATCGTGGAAGGTCTGGCCCTGCGCATCGTGCGCGGCGACGTGCCTGAGGGGCTGAAGAACCGGCGTATCGTGTCGCTGGATATGGGCGCGCTGATCGCGGGGGCCAAGTTCCGCGGCGAGTTCGAAGAGCGGCTGAAGGCGGTCCTCAAAGAAGTGCAGGAAGCCGCGGGCGACATCATCTTGTTTATCGACGAATTGCACACGGTTGTGGGCGCGGGCAAGGCGGAGGGATCGATGGATGCCGGCAACCTGCTGAAGCCCATGCTGGCACGCGGCGAGTTGCACTGCATCGGCGCCACGACGCTCGACGAGTATCGCAAGAACATCGAAAAGGATGCCGCGCTCGAAAGGCGATTCCAGCCGGTGCGCGTCGAACAGCCCTCGGTCGAAGATACGATTTCGATTCTGCGCGGGTTGAAGGAACGCTACGAAGTGCATCATGGCGTGCGCATCAAGGATTCCGCGCTGGTGGCCGCGGCGATTCTGTCGAACCGCTACATCACGGACCGGTTCCTGCCGGATAAAGCCATCGACCTGATGGACGAGGCGGCCGCGCGGCTGCGCACCGAGATCGATTCCATGCCGGCGGAACTGGACGAAATCCTACGGCGCACCATGCAGCTTGAAATCGAACGCGAGGCCCTGAAGAAAGAGAAAGACGCGGCGTCGCGCGGCCGCTTGAAGAAGCTGGAAAAGGAGCTTGGCAATCTCAAATCGGAGGGCGACGCGCTGAAGGCCCGCTGGCAGGCGGAGAAGCAAACCGTCACGAGTTTGCGCGCGCTGCGCGAACAGATCGAGCAGACCAAGGTGGAGATCGAGAAAGCCGAGCGCGCGTACGATTTGAATCGCGCCGCGGAATTGAAATACGGCAAGCTGGCCGAGTTGGAGAAGCGCCTGCAGGCAGAGTCGGACCAATTCACCAAGAAGCAGGCGCAATCGCCGCTGATTAAGGAAGAGGTGGGCGAGGAAGATATCGCGGAGGTGGTCAGCCGGTGGACCGGAGTGCCGGTGACCAAGCTGCTGGAAGGCGAGATGCAGAAATTGCTGCACCTGGAGGACGAACTACACCAGCGCGTCATAGGGCAGGATGAAGCGGTGCTAGCCGTCGCGGAGGCGGTGATTCGCGCGCGATCGGGGCTGAAAGATCCTAACCGGCCGATCGGCAGCTTCATTTTCCTGGGTCCCACGGGTGTGGGCAAGACCGAGTTGGCGCGTGCGCTGGCGCAGTTTCTTTTCGATGATGAGCGCGCCATGATCCGCATCGACATGTCGGAGTATCAGGAGAAGCACACGGTCGCGCGGCTGATCGGCGCGCCTCCCGGATATGTGGGCTTCGAAGAGGGCGGGCAACTCACCGAGGCCGTGCGGCGGCGGCCCTATGCGGTGGTGCTTTTCGATGAGATCGAGAAGGCGCATCACGATGTTTTCAACGTGATGCTGCAAGTGTTGGACGATGGCCGGCTGACGGACGGCCAGGGGCGCACGGTGGATTTCCGCAACACCATCGTCATTATGACTTCGAACATCGGCAGCGCGCGCATTTTGGAATATCGCGGGGCGTTCGCGGGCGAGGGATACGAACGCGTGAAAGAGGCCGTACTGGAGGAGATGCGGCGCCACTTCCGGCCGGAGTTCCTGAATCGCGTGGACGAGGTGATCGTATTCCATGCGCTGGCGGAAGAACACCTGAAGCAGATCGTGGAAATCCAGTTGGAGCGCGTGCGGGCGCGGCTGGCGGACCGCCACATCACGCTGACGCTGACCGACGCGGCGCGCCTGAACCTGGTCCGCACGGGATTCGATCCGCATTACGGCGCCCGTCCACTGAAGCGCGCGATTCAAAAGAAAGTGGAGACGCCGCTGGGGCGCATGATTTTGAAGGGCGAGGTGCGGGATGGGCAGCAGCTCGCGGTGGATGTGGACACAAACGGGGATCTGACGTTCGCGCCCGCGGCGGAACTGCGCCACCGCACCGCGACGTGAACGGAAACAACTTTGTGGGGCGGCCAATCATGGCCGCAGCCGCCTTTTAGGCGGCTAAGCCGGCTGAAAGCCGGCTACTGGCAGGATTGCCCGCCCACAATGCCAGCGAGTCCGCGCGCGCTAAAGTAATCTTATGCGGAAATGGTTGCCCGTTCTTCTGTTGTGCTGCTGGCCCCTTCTGGCGGATAAGTATAGCGGGCCGCGCCCCGCGAAGCCAGACCTTCCCTACCTGATTCACGCCGATAACCTGGTGCCCACCGAGAGCGCCGAGGCCCAACAGGAGGATCGCAAGGGCGATGTCACCTACACAATTGCCGGAGCCAATTCCACCGCGCGCACACCACTCTCCTCGCCGGCCTTCCTGATCCTGACGGACCAGGTCCAGGCGGAGAAGTTACAGCTCTTCAAACTGCAGTCCAAGGGTGGCCAGCGCGAAGTGCTGATCCGCCGCCGCAAGAAACTCGTGGCGCGCCCCATCCGCCTGAATATTACGCCGCTGGGCGAGAACCTGTACAAGATCGAGGTAGACGAGATTCTGGAAAACGGCGAGTATTCGCTGTCGCCCTCCGACTCCAACTTAGTCTTCTGTTTCCAGGTTTATTAGCTGCCTATCTCGCGGTCTTCCACTCCGACACGAAGGTGGCGTCGAGCGCCAGCCGGCCGCTTTGGAACATGAACGTCCCAATGCCTTCCCGCTTCTCGATGGGGCCCGCCAGCAACCGATCCGTCTTCGATCGATGCACCGCGATCAACGTCACCGGGACTTCGCTGCCGTGGATCTCGATCGAATAAAACTTCAGCCCCAGGGCGATGTAACGGGATGGCTGGTATTGCTGTTCGAAGCGCTCGATGCGCCCATGAGCGACGGCGCCCGCGGGCGCCACGACCTTCCCATGCACGCGAATCGCATGCAGCAGCCGGCCTTCGATGGCGTCGCCCGCAAATGACGTATCGGAGTCGATCTTCGATTGCAAAGCGATCTTGATCGTGATTCCGGCCGGTATCTCCAATGGCTTTTGCAGCGCCGCGCCCTCGCCCGCGGAGGGTTCCAGGTCCGTGCGGAAAACCGATTCTGCCTGGAACTCGCGGCAGGCGGAATACTCGATCTGGTTCTCCAGCCGCTGGCCATCCATGTCCCACAGTTTCAGAACCGTTAACTCCGGCAGCAGGAACTCGGACCCGCCCATCCCGGCCCGCTGGTAGCCGATGGTGGTCTCCACCCGGCACGTTTCGGATTCCTTGGGAGGGTGCGGCACTTCAATCGTCAACCGGCTGAGTTCGGCGGTTTCGGGATCGATCCAGAACTGGCCTTCATAGGCCATGGTGGCCAGATCTTCCGGCCGCGGTCCGACTTTCACCTGGTAATGGCTGACCTCCAACGGAACGCGATACCGGTACGCAACGCCTGCCCGCCCGCTGCCTTGTTCCGGCCCGAGATACTGGTATTCGGCTCCGTTCGCGGCGAAGATACTGATCAGGAACGGACCGAAATCGCCGGTGCCGGTCATGCCGCCGCCCACGATCTGATCCACGTCCTCGGACTGGAAGCGGCGCGCCCCGACCCAGGAAAAGATCTCAGCACCGCCGGAAACCGTCACGTCGAGTTTAAACCGGTCGGTCCAGGCCAGGGTCAGCGCGGCCTTCGGATCGCCCGATTCGGCGCAGCCACTCGGTTGGACGGCTGGAATTGCCTGGAACCGGGACCGCCGCACCGTCTGGATGCAGGTGTACCGCGGCAATCTCCGGGTATTCTCGACGATTTTTGCGCGGACCTGATTCAGCAGCGCGATGGGATCGACTTCGCCGCATAGCGCCAGCGGGAACATTGCTCCGAGGATGGCGGCAGCCTGGGCTTTAGCGCGCAAACACTCCCACTCTACCGCAGTCCGGTTTCTTTCAGGTACGCCAGCAGAGCCGCCGGGTTATCGGTGATGATGCCGTCCACCTGCGCGGCGATCAGCCGCCGCCAGTCGCGCGGATGATTGGCCGTCCAGACCACCACCTCCAGCCCCGCAAGATGTGCCGCACGGACACGACGGGCGGAAGCCAGCCGATGATACGGTGCCACGATTCCCGCTCCCGCCCGGGCCGCGATCGCCGCGAAGCTTTTCGGACGCCCCGCGTAAAGCGCCGCTACGCGGATCCCCGGCGCCAGCCGCCGCATGGCATGCAGGATGCGGAAATCGAAGGATTGCACCAGCGCGCGTCCTTCCAGCTTGTGCCGCCGGATCGCCTGATACACCAGTTCGGCGAAGGTATCGGGCGGCGGCGACAGGCGCGGGCGATCCGGGAAACTTTTCACTTCGATATTGAACAGAAAGCGGCCGCGGCCGGCCAGATCGAACACCTGGTCGAGGGTCGGCACGCGCGCGCCGGGAACTGGCATCTGTTTTCGAAAGCGCGGATTCCGCAGCGTACCGCAATCCCAGCGCTGGAGCTCGGCCAGCGTCAGATCACGGATCGCGCGCGGCGCGTCGGGCGAGATGCAGATCGAGCGGTTCATCTTGGGATCGTGCGAAACCACGACCACGTCGTCGCGGGTAACCGCGACATCCAACTCGATCGCGTCCGCGCCCACCGAAATGGCATATTCGAATGCCGGCAGCGTGTTTTCCGAAAGGATGGCGCGTGCGCCGCGATGACCGTGTACTAGAATCGCCCGACCCACTCGATCTAGTGTAGTGCCTCAGGCATCCAGCCGTGGCGCACGCTTTAGCAGGGCCGCCGGCCGGGCCGGTTTGAACTATCGTGTGACTTCGCTTGGGGCAGCGTGGAAAGCTCACCGTGGGGCGGGCAATCATGCCCGCAGCCGCCTTTTCAGGCGGCTAAGCCGGCTGGATAGCCGGCTGCGGCCAAGATTGGCCGCCCCACTACTTTTGGTTTTCGCCATCTTTGCGGCTCCGAAAAATGCCGGCGGGACTTTTAAGTCCCGCGGGATGGGCGTAAGCTCGCCAAGCCGCATCTAAAGGCGTCCGGCCGTCAATTTGCCGATTCGGTAGCGCAGCACCACATAACTGAAGGGCGTCCATCCGGTCTGTTGCCAGCGGATGCGGCCTGCGCGATCGAGCAGGACGAAGGTGGGCCTGCCGCGCACGCCAAATTGCGCCCCAATCGCGCCGGCGCCGTCGCGAGCCTCTAAACGGCCGCCGGCATGCCGCGCGAGATAGCTCCGCCATGCCGCCTCGTCCTCATCGCCGCTGATGCCGACGACGGCCAGGTCGTTCACTCCGTATCGCCCGGCCAGATCCGCGAGGGCCGGTCCGCTGGCGCGGCATGGCGCGCACCAGGTAGCCCAGAAATCGAGCAGCACCACCTTGCCCTGCAGATCTCGGAGGCGGGCGGCGCCGCCATTCGATAAGGACAGACTGACATCGGGCGCGCGGTCGTGGCGCTCCGTGCCGAAACTTCCGAAGACATTCGCCGTGGTGACGGTCCAGGGAATCGAGATCAGCATCCAGGCCACCAGCAGGATCCTGCCGGAAGGCCGGAACTTCACGCCCCGCGCGCAGAGCATCCACACAAGCTTGGCGAGCAGTGCCGCGCTCAACAGCAGGAACGCGATTGTCATGCCCGCATACGGGTCGGACCACCAGACGAACATGTATCAAGATTACGAAAGCGCGACCGCCCGAGTTCGCACTTGCGCCATATCCTTACCGGTGAGATCATTGCCCTTCGGGAAAGAACGCTATGAAGAATTGGATTTGGCTGGCATCTCTGTGGATGACCCTCGGTGTTTACGGCTCGGCGCAAGCGCAAACGCCGGCCAAAAAGAAGCTGCTGTTTATCGGCGAGGTGAAGGGCTTCGAGCACGATTCCGTGTCGCACGCCATGGCGACCATTGAGAGACTCGGCCAGCAGAGCGGCCTTTGGGACACTTACCTGCGCACCGATTCCGAACTGCTGACCAAGCAAAAGCTGGGAAACAACGCCAAGAACCTGAATTATTTCGACGCCGTGATGTTCTACACTACCGGCGATCTGGATATGAACGACGAGCAGAAAGCAGCTCTGCTATCCTTCGTCAAAGAAGATGGCAAAGGCTTCCTGGGCACCCACAGCGCCACCGACACCTTTTACCATTGGCTCGAATACGGCGACTTGATCGGCGGCTATTTCAACGAGCATCCCTGGATGCAGGTACATGCCCGCATCGACGTGGAGGATCGCGCGTTCCCCGCCACTAAACATTTTCCAGCGCATTTCCCGATCTACGACGAGATCTATCAGTTCAAGGAGCCTTATTCGCGGGACAAGGTGCGGGTTCTAATGAGCATCGATCCGGGGTCGGTGGACCTGAAGAATCCGCGCGTGCATCGCACCGACAACGATTTCGCGGTTACCTGGGTGCATCCATACGGCAAAGGCCGGGTGTTCTATTCCTCGCTCGGCCACCGCGAGGAGATCTGGGACCGGCCCGATATCCAGCAGATGTGGACCGAGGCCGTGAAGTGGGCCATGGGGATGACGCAGGGCGACGCGACACCGCGGCCGAAGCCGGCCCAGTAGCGGGTGCGCCCTTTTCTTCGCAGGCCGCGCAGAATTGTGGGGCGGGCAATCATGCCCGCAGCCGGCTTTCAGCCGGCGTTTTGCGACCACGACGAGGCGCCGTGAAAGCAGGAGCCGCCTGAAAAGGCGGCTGCGGCCAGGATTGGCCGCCCCACACTGTGTACTATACGCGCGCCAGCGTGAGTGGCCCGGCTTCCAAAACCTCCGGACCGACATCCACAAACTTTTCAAAATTCCTGCTGAAGCGCGCGCTGAGTTCGAGCGCGGCGCGGTCGTACGCGGCTTTATCGCCCCACATGCCGCGCGGGTCCAGGAAATCCGGGGGCACATGCGGGCAGGCGCGCGGGACCATCGACCGGAAGAAGGGATGGGGTTCCATCGGCACGTCGTCGAGTTGCCCATCGAGTGCGGCCGTCAGCATGGCGCGCGTGTAAGGTAGCCGCATACGTTCGCCGATGCCGTAGGGGCCACCCACCCAGCCCGTGTTCAGTTGCCAGCACTTTACCTCGTGCCGGCGCATCTTCTCGCCGAGCATGGCGGCGTATTCACCCGCCGGACGCGGCAGGAAAGGCGCGCCGAAGCAGGCGCTAAAGGTCGCGGCGGGTTCCTTGCCGAGTCCGCGCTCGGTGCCCGCCACCTTGGCCGTATAACCGCTCAGGAAATGATACATGGCCTGCTCGGGTGTCAGCCGCGAGATGGGCGGCAGGACCCCAAACGCGTCCGCCGTGAGCAGAATTATGTTGTTGGGATGCCCGGCCACGCTGGGCAGCAGCGCGTGGTCGATGTACTTTAGCGGATAAGCCGCGCGGGTATTCTCGGTGTGCGCGGCCGAATCGAAATCCAGAAGGCGCGTTTCGGCGTCGATGGCCACGTTTTCAAGCACCGTGCCGAAGCGGATCGCGTTCCAGATCTGCGGCTCGTTCTCGCGCGAAAGGTGAATGCACTTGGCGTAACAGCCGCCCTCGAAATTGAATACGCCTTCATCGCTCCAGCCGTGCTCGTCATCGCCGATCAGACGGCGCTGCGGATCGGCCGACAAGGTAGTCTTGCCGGTGCCCGACAAGCCGAAAAACAGGGCCACGCCGCCGCCGTTCCCCACGTTCGAGGAGCAGTGCATAGGCAGGATGCCGCGCGCCGGCAACAGGTAATTCAGAATCGTGAAGACCGACTTCTTCATCTCGCCGGCGTAACTGGTGCCGCAAATCAGCACGACCTTCCGGGTGAAGTTCACCACGATGCAGGTTTCCGAGTTGGTGCCGTCTTCGCTGGGCGTCGCCTGCAGGCGTGGAGCGAAGAAGATAGTGAACTCCGGGACGTGGTCCTGGGTCCGGTTCGGATCCGGCCGGACGAACAACTGCCGCGCGAACAGGGCGTGCCAGGCGTACTGTGTAATCACGCGGATGGGAAGCGTGTAACGCGGATCGGCGCCCGCGAAACAATCCTGGACGAACAAGTCGTGCCCCTGCCAGTACGCCAGCATCTTCGCATAGAGGCGATCGAAACTGGCGGGCGTCATTGGCTGATTCACTAGCCCCCATTGCACCGTGTTCTCCGTATCCTCGTCGCGCACGATGAACTTGTCCTTGGGTGACCGGCCGGTAAATTGCCCGGTTCCCACCACATAGGAGCCACCGGTGGCGAACAGTCCTTCGTGACGCCGGACCGCGTGCTCCAATAGTTGCGCGGTACCGAGATTCCAATAGGCGGTATTGATGTTGCGAATCCCATGTTCGGCCAAGCCATATCGGCTGGGCCGGATCCCCGCGTTCGGTGTGGCGGACGATGTTTCGATGTCCATAAGCAACCTTATCGTAATATAGTTGCATGAGGTCCGTTCTGTCTCGCGCCGCGGCGTTGCTCGTAGGGGTGGGCTTGAGCATCACCGGCCAAGTAATCGAATTTGAATCGAACGGCCTTAAATATCAGACGATTACAAAACGCGGCGTGACCGTAATGGTAGCCCGTCTGCCGGGCCATGTGCGGGAGCTCAGCATCCTACAGGTGGCGGTTTCGAATGGCTCGCCGGGTCCCTATACCATCCGTCCGGAAGATTTTTCGTATAAGAAGGACGATGGCTCCGAGCTGCACGCGTGGGCGGCGGCAGATGTGGTGCAAATGCTGAAGGATAAGGGCGGGCGCGGAGACGTGATCAAACTCGTTTCCGCTTATGAAACCGCCCTCTATGGGATACCGCACATGCGCGTGGCCAACTCCTACGAGGCGCGGCGGCAGGCGGCGCTGGCGGAAGTGAATTCGACCAAATTGAAGGCCGCGGCGGCGGCTTCCGCGATCGCACTGGTGCAAACCAAGCTGCTGCCGGGCGAATCCACCGACGGGGCCGTGTTCTTCGAAGCCGAAGGCAAGGTCTTCGGCCCCGGCAAACTGCTGGTCCGCACCAACACCGATACGTTCGAGTTTGGCGCGGAGTAGTGGGGCGGCCCTCCAGGCCTGCGCGGGTTCTCCAGAACCCGCATCTTGCTGTTTGCGGCGTTTCTCGCCTGTCCAACATTCCTGCGGTACAATCGGGCAAAGGGGGTCAGCTTGAGCAAAGCTACCTGGGATTTGCCCCGCACTCTCGGCGCTCTTCGCAACAGCGCATTTTCCGAGGACCGTATCGGTACCCGGTCCGTCAAAGATGAACTCCGTCATAATCTGATCCGCAAGCTCGAATGCCCTTCGCCGTTATTTCCGGGCATCGTAGGCTATGAAGAAACCGTCGTACCGCAAGTCGTGAACGCCATTTTGTCGCGCCACAATTTCATCCTGCTGGGCCTGCGCGGACAAGCTAAAACCCGACTGATCCGCATGTTGACGACGCTGCTCGACGATGTGATGCCGTATGTCGAGGGCTGCGAGATCCACGACAATCCGTACCGCCCGATCTGCCGCCGCTGCCGCAACCTGATCCAGGAAGACGGCGACGACACGCCCATTGCCTATCTCTCGGCCGAACATCGTTACGTGGAGAAGCTGGCCACGCCCGATGTGACCATCGCCGATATGATCGGCGATATCGACCCGATCAAGGCGGCCCGCCGCGGACAGGATATCTCCGACGAACTGACCGTCCACTACGGCCTGCTGCCGCGGGCCAATCGCGGCGTCTTCGCCATCAACGAGCTGCCCGACCTGGCCGGCAAGATCCAGGTGGGCCTGTTCAACATCATGCAGGAAGGCGATGTGCAGATCAAAGGCTACCCGGTGCGCCTGCCCCTGGACCTGATGCTGGTATTCACCGCCAATCCGGAAGACTACACCGCGCGCGGCAAAATCATCACGCCGCTCAAGGACCGCATCGGCAGCGAAATCCGCACGCACTATCCGGTAACGCTCGATCAGGGCATGGCCATCACGGAGCAGGAGGCCTGGCTGAAGCGCCCGTCATCGGACGACACGCCCATCGATGTGCGTGTACCCTTGTACATCAAGGAGATCGTGGAGCAGTTGGTCTTCCTGGCGCGCGACGACAAGCGCGTCGACAAGCGTTCCGGAGTTTCGCAGCGGCTGCCCATCTCGGTGCTCGAAAACGTGGTCTCGAACGCGGAGCGGCGCGCGCTGAAGAATAAGGAGCAGGCAGCCGTGCCGCGCGTGCTGGATATCTATTCCGCGCTACCCTCCATCACCGGCAAGATGGAGCTGGAATACGAAGGCGAGTTGAAGGGCGGCGACGCGGTGGCGCGCGAATTGATCCGCGTCGCGGTCGGTAAGGTGTACGACCGTTATTTCGAAGGGGCGAATGTCTCGCAGATCGTGCAGTGGTTCGATCTGGGCGGCAGCTTGAAACTGGATGAGGGCCAGGATGCCGCGGCGATGGTGCAGGCGTTGGGATCGATCCAGGGCTTGATGGAAAAGCTGAAGGCCCTGAAGCTTTCAGCCAACGAGCCGGATGCGGTGCGCGCGTCGGCCGCGGAATTTGTGCTGGAGGGTCTGTATGCGCACCGGCGCATCAGCCGCAACGAGGAGCGCGAATTCGGAGCGGGCGAACGCAAGCGCGAAGCTCCGTCGCGCGAAGAGGGACCGCCGCAGCGGCCGAACCTGCGGCGGCAATACAACTAGGCGGGTTGTAGGTTATGGGTTATGGGTTGTAGGTTATGGCAGCGCACCTATCACCCATAACCGGCCACCCATAACCTTCTTTTATGAAGATTAAATACTCCAAATACACCGGCGAAGATTTCGGCATCAACGCCGAAGATCTGCTGCAGGCCCTCTCCGACTTCCTGCTCCAGAGCGGCTTCAACACCCAGTACATGCCCTTCAGCGAGTGGAACGAGCACACCCTGGAGGATCTGAAGAACGCCATCCAGCAGGCGCTCGAGCGCGGCGAACTCTTCGACAACGAGCAAATGCGCGAGGCGATGGAGCGCCTGCAGAACCTGTCCGCCGAACAAATGCAGAAGCTGCTCGACAACCTGGTGCAGAAGATGATCGACGAAGGCCAGATCACCGTCGGGCAGCCGGACAATGCGCAGCAGGGCGCGCCGGGCGCGGGCAACGGCCCCGATAGCAAAGTGCGCTTCGAGGTAACCGACAAATCGCTCGACTTTCTGGGCTTCAAGACGTTGAAAGACCTGTTGGGCTCGCTGGGAAAATCCAGCTTCGGCCGGCACGACACGCGCGACCTGGCCACCGGAATCGAGGCTTCCGGTTCGTCGAAGCAATATGAATTCGGCGACACGCTGAACCTGGATATTAGCGAGACGTTGTTTTCGGCCATCCGGCGCGAGGGCGCCAAAGTGCCGCTCGACCTGGAATATAGCGACCTGCACGTGCATCAGTGCGAATACCAGAGTTCCTGCGCCACGGTCCTGATGCTGGATTGCAGCCACAGCATGATCCTCTACGGCGAGGACCGTTTCACGCCCGCCAAGAAAGTGGCGTTGGCGCTGGCCCACCTGATCCGCACGCAGTATCCGGGCGACAGCTTGCGCTGCGTGCTGTTCCACGATTCGGCCGAGGAACTGGCCATCAGCCAGCTCGCGCGCGTGCAGGTGGGGCCGTATTATACGAACACCCGCGACGGCCTGATCCTGGCGCAGCGGCTGCTGGCCCAGGAGCGCAAAGACATGCGCCAGATCGTGATGATTACCGACGGCAAGCCCAGTTGCCTGACGCTCGAAGACGGGCGCGTCTACAAGAACGCATTCGGCCTCGACCCGCTGGTGATCAGCCGCACGCTGGAGGAAGTCAGCCGCTGTAAGAAGCAGGGCATCCTGATCAACACGTTCATGCTGGCCAGCGATTACGGCCTGGTGAACTTCATTCAAAAAGTAACTGAAATCTGCCGCGGCAAGGCTTATTTCACCACGCCTTACACGCTGGGGCAGTACTTGCTGATGGATTACATGAATCGCAAGACCCGCACCATTCACTAATTGCGTGTGGGGCAGGCTTCCAGGCCTGCGCGGGTTCTCCAGAACCCGCTCTTTGGCGGCTGAGATATGGCATCCACATATCGCGCAGTCATGTTAACCAGGAAAGGCGGCCCGGAAGTGCTCGAAATCGTCGAGCTGCCGCTGCCTTCCCCCGCCCCCGGAGAACTGCGCGTACGCGTGCGCGCGGCCGGCGTGGGCGCGACCGATCTGGCCATGTTGGAGGGCAACTATATATTCGCCCCCAAAATTCCGTTCGTGCCCGGCTATGAGACCGTCGGCGAGGTGGACGCTCTGGGCGCGGGCGTCACCGGTTTCGAATTGGGCCAGCGCGTCGCCGCGCTCACCGTTTATGGCGGCTTCGCGGAAATCCTGGTGCGCGGGGCCGAACATTTCCTGCCGGTCCCGGATAGCGTCTCCGATCGCGACGCGGCCGCCGTGATCCTGAATTTCGTCACCGCCTGGCAAATGATCCACCGCGTGGCAAAAGTGCGATCCGGCCAATCCGCCCTGGTCACCGGCGCAGCCGGTGGGGTGGGCACCGCGGCCTTGCAATTGTTGCGGCTGGCGGGCGTGCGGACCTACGGCGCCGCGTCCGCGCCTAAGCATGCCACGTTGCGCTCGTTGGGCGCCACCCCGGTCGATTACCGCGCGGGACCGCTCGACGACCTCGTGCGCGCGCTCGAACCCGCAGGCGTCAACTACGTCTTCGATGCCGTCGGCGGAGCCAACGTCGGTCCCTCGATTCGCGCACTCCGCCCCGGAGGCACCCTGGTTGGCTTTGGTTTCATGGGCGCCCCCGGAATGTTTTCCAAGCTGGTCACCTTCGCCAGCCTCTTCCTGGGAGCGCGCCTGCGCGGCCGCCGCGGCGAATTCTACGGCATCACCGGCCTATACCGGAAGAATCCCCAGCCTTTGCGTGAAGATCTGCCGAAGATCTTCGCCCTGCTTGCCGAGAAAAAGATCGACCCGCTGGTCACCCACACCTTCGGGCTGCTGGAAGCCAGGCGGGCCATCGAACTCCTCGCGGCGGGCACGGTCGAAGGCAAAATCGTGCTGTTGAATGGCTAAGTTTCCTGCCGCCGCGCCGCCCAAGACAATCATGATTCTTTCTTAACGACTTCCTTATGGACCTCTGCTTATCTTGTGAAGAGGTACGCGATGCATGCCAGAACGACGAAGGTGCGCGGCCGGGCCCAGTTACCTCTGGCGGGAGTCGCGCGGCCGGAAATCCCGCTCGAAGTAGTGGTGCCCTACACCAATCAGGCGCTGACGGCCGAGGCCCTGGCGGCCGCTACCGAAATGGCCCGCGGTTTTCAGGCGGCGGTCACGTTGATGGCCGTATATGTCCTGCCGTATCCATCACCGCTCGAGTGTCAGGAAGGCATCCGCCGGCGTCTGGAAGCGGAGCTCACCGCGGTGGCGCGCACGAGTTCGGCGGCCACCCGGGTTAAGCTGGTCTTCGCACGCGATCGCGAAGACGCCTACCTGGGTCTGTTGAGGCGCCATTCGCTGGTGGTGATTGGCACGCGGGATCGCTGGTGGAGAACCCGGGAGGAACGCCTGGCGCGGAAATTGATGGCCTGCGGACACAGCGTCGCGCTGGTAAAGGTGAAATAAAAAACTATGTTGGATCTGTTTTTCGTAGTGCTCACGGTTCTGTTCTTCCTGATTGCCTGGGCATATGTGCGCGGCTGCGACCGCCTTTAAGAGATTGTCATGGAATACATCCTTGCACTGATCGTCGCCGCGGCCGTGGGTGCTTACCTGATCTACGCCCTGTTGCGCCCGGAGCGCTTCTAACCATGACTTCCATTGGATTGTTTCAGATTTTCCTCTTCTTCCTGATTTTGCTGGCGCTGACCAAGCCGGTCGGGGTATATATGGCGCGCCTGTTCGAAGGCGAGCGCACCTTCCTGCATCCGGTGGTGCGCCCCTTTGAGCGCCTGATTTACAAGATCTGCGGCGTGGACGAAGCCGGCGAGCAGCACTGGACCCACTACGCCGGCTCGCTGCTGGCCTTCAGCCTGATGGGCATCCTGCTCACTTACCTGATCCAGCGCATCCAGGGCATGCTGCCGTTCAATCCGCAAGCCTTCGGCGGCAAGTTGATTACTCCCGACCTGGCGTTCAATACGGCTGTCAGTTTCGGGACGAACACCAACTGGCAAGCCTACACGCCCGAAACAACCGTCAGTTACTTCACCCAGATGGTGGGGTTGGCCGTGCATAACTTCACTTCCGCGGCGGCCGGCATCGCCACCGCGATCGCCATGGTGCGCGGATTCTCGCGGCGTTCGGCCCACTCCATCGGCAACTTCTGGGTGGATGTCACGCGCGCTACGCTTTACCTGCTGATTCCGATTTCCATCGTAGCCGCGCTGGTGCTGGTCTCGCAGGGTTGCATTCAGAATTTCCGCGCGTACGATAAGATCTCGACGCTCGAAGGCGGCGCGCAAACCATCGCGCAGGGACCTACCGCTTCGCAGGAAGCCATCAAGATGCTGGGCACCAACGGCGGCGGCTTCTTTAACGCCAATTCCGCCCATCCCTTTGAGAACCCCACACCTGGCTCGAACTTCCTGCAGATCCTGTTGATCTTCGTCATCCCCGCCGGCTTGACTTACACATTCGGCAAGATGGTAAAGGATACGCGGCAAGGGTGGGCGCTATTTGCCGCCATGAGCGTGATATTCCTGGCGGGTGTCTTCGTGGTTTATCCCGCGGAGCAATCCGGCAATCCCAACCTGACTAAACTCGGCCTGCAGAACGAGGCTACCGCCGCGCAGCCGGGCGGGAACATGGAAGGCAAGGAGGTACGCTTCGGCATTCCCGCATCCGCCCTGTTCGCGGTGATCACCACGGATGCCAGTTGTGGCGCGGTGAACAGCCTGCACGACAGTTATACGCCCCTCGGCGGCATGGTGCCGATGGTCAACATCCAGCTTGGGGAAGTCATCTTCGGCGGCGTCGGCGCGGGCCTCTATGGAATGCTCATGTATGCCATCCTGGCCGTCTTCCTGGCGGGCCTGATGGTAGGGCGCACGCCCGAATACCTGTGCAAGAAGATCGAGCAGAAGGAAGTCAAAATGGCCATGCTGGCCATGCTGGTCCTGGCCGCCAGCATTCTATTGTTTTCGGCCGGCGGCATCGCGTCGCATTTCGCCAAGAATGCCTGGATCAATCCGCCGGGACCGGGCATCGCCAACCTCACCAATAAAGGACCGCACGGATTGTCCGAGATGCTCTACGCGTACACCAGCGCCACTGGCAACAATGGCAGCGCCTTCGGGGGCTTGAATCCCAACACGCCGTTCTTCAACACCACCCTCGGATACGCCATGTTGATCGGGCGCTTCCTGATGATGATTCCGCTGCTGGCGGCCGCGGGCAGCCTGGCGCAGAAAAAGATGGTGCCGGTTTCGGCCGGGACATTCCCCACGCACGGCGGCCTCTTTGTAGCCTGGCTGGTGGGCGTGATTCTGGTGGTCGGCGCGCTGACTTTCTTTCCCGCACTGTGCCTCGGCCCGGTCGTCGAGCACTTCCTGATGAATAACGGAAAGCTGTTTTCCGTGCTGATTTTGGGGTTCTGGAGTTGAGACAATGCCTGTGATGGAACCGCCGCCGTCTTCTTCCAACTACGCCACCGAGCCGCTCTTGATTTCCAAGAAGGCCGTGCGCGCGCGCCCGCTCTTCGACCCACCCATCGTCAAACGCGCCATTAGCGATTCGTTCTTCAAACTGCATCCGCGGCTGATGATGAAGAATCCCGTCATGTTCGTGGTGGAAATCGGCGCGGCCATGACCACGCTCGAAGTCGTCAAGGATCTCGCGCAGGGCCACAATATCGGGTTCACGTTTCAGATCACGCTCTGGCTGTGGTTTACGGTGCTGTTCGCGAATTTCGCCGAAGCCATGGCGGAAGGCCGCGGCAAGGCGCAAGCCGATACGCTGCGCAAGACCAAGACCGAGACCATGGCCAAGCGGCTGAAGAACGGCAAGAAGTACGAGACGGTGGCCGCCACCCAACTGCGCCGCGGCGACGTGGTGCTGGTGGAGCGCGGCGACGTGATCCCCGGCGATGGCGATGTGATTGAAGGCATCGCCAGCGTAGACGAATCCGCGATTACGGGCGAAAGCGCTCCTGTGATCCGCGAATCCGGCGGCGATCGCAGCGCGGTCACCGGTGGCACACGCGTTCTGTCCGACCAGATCAAAGTGCAGATCACGTCGAATCCCGGCGAAACGTTTCTGGACCGCATGATCGCGCTGGTGGAAGGCGCGGAGCGGCAGAAGACGCCCAACGAAATCGCGCTGAACATCGTGATCGCCGGCCTGACTTTTATCTTTCTGCTGGCCGTGGTCAGCCTGTATCCTTTCGCGCAATACAGCGTGCAGTCCGCCGGCGCCGGCCAGGCCCCCAGCGTAACCGTGCTGATTTCGCTGCTAGTCTGCCTGATTCCCACCACCATCGGTGGATTGCTTTCCGCCATCGGCATCGCGGGCATGGATCGCGTGATGCAGCACAACGTGCTGGCTATGAGCGGCAAGGCTGTCGAAGCCGCCGGCGACGTGAACACCCTGCTGCTGGATAAGACCGGGACGATTACGCTGGGCAACCGGCAAGCCGTGGAGTTCATTCCCATCGGCGATGCCTCCGAAGGCGAGTTGGCCGACGCGGCGCAGCTTTCCAGCCTGGCCGACGAAACTCCGGAAGGCCGCTCCATCGTGGTTCTTGCCAAGGAGAAATATGCGTACCGCGGTCGCGAGGTGGGCGAGCATGAGGCGCATTTCATCCCCTTCACCGCGCAGACGCGCATGAGCGGCGTGGATCTGGACGGCCGCCGCATTCGCAAGGGCGCCACCGAATCCGTGGTGGAGTTCGTGCAAGAGCAGGGCGGCAAGATCCCGCCGGAGTTGACCGAAACCACGCAGCGCATTTCACGTTCGGGCGGCACGCCCCTGGTGGTCGCGGATCGCGGCCGCGTGCTGGGCGTCATTCATTTGAAGGATGTGGTCAAGGGCGGCATGCGCGAGCGCTTCGAGCAATTGCGCCGCATCGGCATCCGCACGGTCATGATCACGGGCGACAACCCACTGACGGCGGCGGCCATCGCGGCGGAAGCCGGCGTCGACGACTTCCTGGCTCAAGCCACCCCCAAAGACAAGATGGACCTGATCAAGAAAGAGCAGGCCGGGGGACGCCTTGTGGCTATGACCGGCGACGGCACCAACGACGCGCCGGCACTGGCGCAGGCGGACGTGGGCCTGGCCATGAATACGGGCACCATGGCCGCCAAGGAAGCCGGCAACATGGTGGATCTGGATAGCAATCCGACCAAGCTCATCGAAGTGGTGGCCATCGGCAAGCAGTTGCTCATGACCCGCGGATCGCTGACTACTTTCTCGATCGCCAATGACGTGGCTAAGTACTTCGCGATTCTGCCCGCCATGTTCATGACTACTTATCCGTCACTCGAAAAACTGAATATCATGTGGCTGCGGAATCCGCAGAGCGCGGTGCTGGCCGCTGTGATTTTCAATGCCCTGATCATCATCGCGCTGATCCCGCTGGCGCTGCGCGGCGTCGCCTATAAGCCACTCAGCGCGGCTGCGTTATTGCGGCGCAATTTGTTGATCTACGGCGTGGGCGGAGTGATCGCCCCGTTCCCCGGCATCTGGGCCATCGACCGCCTGCTGGGTCTGCTGCATTTGGCCTGAGGAATAACTCCATGAAACAGATATTGATTCCCGCTGTAATGCTGACGCTGGTGATCACGGTACTTACCGGCTTGGTTTACCCGCTGGTGGTGACCGGACTCGCGCAACTTATGTTCCCGCACCAGGCCAACGGCAGCCTGATCGTGGCAAATGGCAAGATCGTCGGCTCCGAGTTGATCGGCCAGAAGTTTGCCAAGCCGGAATATTTCCACGGGCGTCCATCCGCCGCGGGCGACGGCTACGATGCCGCTAACTCCGGCGGCACGAACCTGGGACCGACAAACCAGGCCCTGATCGACCGCGTCAGGGACGATGTCAAGAAATTCCGCCAGGAAAATCCCACTTACACGGGTCCCATACCGGCCGACTTACTGACCACTTCCGCCAGCGGCCTCGATCCGCACATCAGCCCGGCATCCGCGTACGCCCAGGTGGATCGCGTGGCCAAGGCGCGCGGTGTCTCCCGGGACACCATTCGCCAGGCCGTGGATCGCCATGTGGAAGGCCGCCAGCTCGGAATCTTAGGAGAGCCGCGCGTCAACGTGTTGGCCCTGAACCTGGACCTCGACAAGCGCTAAGTCCGCGTGGCGCACGCTTCAGCGTGCCGCGGCGAACTTCAGTTCGCCGTCCGGCTTAGCGGGACTTAAAAGTCCCGCCGGCACGCTGAAGCGTGCGCCACGGCACCGTACAATAAATGTACCGATGCCCTTCCTCACCCCGCCGCAGCGCGCCTTTCTGAACGCGGTCTCGGAGCTTGCCTATGCCAACCCGTTTCTGCCCGCGCGCGTGGAAATCGAGCGCGCCGTCCTGGGCGCCGACTTCGTTCCGGGCGAGCCCGTCTGGAGCCAGCACGTCCACGATCCCAACCAGCCCCGCGCCAACGTCTGGCGTATCGTGGGGCGCGTGGAAGCCCTCGCCCAGCAGCTTCAAGCCCGCCTCCGCGAGGGCGTGGAAGCCCAACCGTCCGACCTCGTGCTGTATGAAGACGCGGTCCTGCACCTGCTCTATCAGCGCTACTATAGCCATTTCTTCGCCGCCGCTTTCGGAACTGCCGCCGCGCAAAGCGATCCGGCCCGCTGGCGCTTTTACAACAATTTCCTGGCCGACTGGCGCGCCTTCTTCCACATCGAGGGCGTGCACTTCCCCACCGGCCACGATCCCCGCCACACCTTCGCCTGCTTCCGCCAGATCCAGTGCGCGTTCGAGCAGGTATTCCGCGACATCATCGGCAGCTCCCTGCCCGCCGCGCGCCTGCGCGCATCCATCTGGCAATCTATTTTCACCCACGATATCCGCCGCTACCGCCGTACGCTCTACGCGCGCATGGGCGAATTTGCCACGCTCATCACCGGCCCATCCGGCACCGGCAAGGAACTGGTCGCGCGCGCCATTGCGCAATCCCGCTACGTGCCCTTCGACGACCAGCGCCTCTCGTTCGCCGACGATTGCGCTTTCTTCCCGATCAACATCTCGGCCCTCTCGCCCACCCTGGTCGAGTCGGAGTTGTTCGGCCATCGCCGGGGCTCTTTCACCGGCGCCATAGCCGACCGCAAGGGCTGGCTCGAAACCTGTCCCGAACTCGGATCGGTCTTTCTCGATGAGCTGGGCGATCTGGATCCGGCCATTCAGGTGAAACTGCTGCGCGTCATCGAGACCCGCACTTTTCACCCCGTAGGCGACACCGCCGCCCGCCAGTTCCGCGGCAAGTTGATTACCGCTACCAACCGCGAGTTGGCCACCCTCATCGCGAAAGGCCGCTTCCGCGAGGATCTCTACTACCGCCTGTGCTCGGATCAGGTGGCCACCCCCGCGCTGGCCGAACAACTGGCCGATTCGCCCGCGGTCCTGCGCGAGCTGGTCTTCTATATGTCGCGGCGCGTGGCTGGAGAGGAGGCCGAGACCCTCGCGCGCGAAGTCCTCGACTGGCTGGCCGCCAACCTGCCCGCGGACTACGCCTGGCCCGGCAACTATCGCGAGTTGGAGCAGTGCGTGAAGAACGTGCTCATCCGCCGCAATTACCAGCCTTCGCGGCCTCGCGCCCGCAATCCCGTAGACCGGTTCGCACAGGACGCCCGCGCCGGACGCCTTTCCGCCGACGAGTTACTCACGCGCTACGTCACCATCGTTTACAGCCGCACCGGCAGCTACGAGGAAACGGCCCGCCGCCTGGCGCTCGACCGCCGCACCGTCAAGGCCAAGGTCGACCCCGCACTGTTGGCGGATCTGCGACGCACGTAGTCTTGTGGGGCGGGCAATTCTGCCCGCAGCCGGCTTTCAGCCGGGCCACCGCGGATGCGGGTGAAACATCGGCGAGACCACTAATGCTTGGGAGCCCCTGTGACCGTCACCATCGTCGTCCCACACACAGCCCCCGTGCAGGCGCTGATGTTGGACACGCCGGCCGCGACGCCAAATACCACGCCGGAGTTGGTAATGTCGTCGGTGACGATCGCTGCGGCGGGATTCGAGGAAGTCCAGACTACCGAGGCCAGTTGCTGGGTGCTGGTGTCGCTGAATGTGCCGGTCGCGACCAGTTGCTGGCTGCTGCCCACGGCTAGCGATGAATTGAGCGGCGTGACGGCAATCGAGACCAGGTTCAGCGGTACCAGCCCGCCCGATTCGTAAAGTTCCGCCGCGGCCAGCACCGCGTTGGTCGCACTGCTGTAGCCGCCTGCCATCAGCACGGCGCCGGCGGGCAGCAGTGTGGCCGTCTGCAGGTCTCGCGGCGTAGTCATTTCGCCGGTGATGGAGAAGATGCCGGTGATGGGGAAGTAAACCTCGCTGCCGGTGGCATTCACAATACTGCCGGCCGCCAGAACGGTGCCATTGGTGAGCAGCGTCGCGGTCCCCAGGTAAGCTGTGCGTGAGAGGCTGCCCGTGTCCGTAAAGCTCCCCGCCGTAGGATCGTATAACTCGGCGCTGGTCAGCGGCCCGGTCACTTCATAGTTGTAGCCCGATGCCACCAGCACTTGCCCCGTATTCAGCATGGTGGCCAGCGCACCGGAGCGGGCCGTATTCAGGACACCGGTGGTGGGTGTAAACGTCCCGGCCGTAGGGCTGTAAAGTTCCGCGGTTAACAGCGGTCCGTTCGCGTCCGCCCCGCCGGCAATCAGCACCGTGCCGTCTGGCAGAGCCGTAGCCGTAGCATCGAAGCGGGCGGAGGTCAGGCTGCCGGTAGGTGCAAACGTCGCGTTGGAAGGGTTGAATATCTCCGCGCTGGAAAGCACGCCGGCGCTACCGTAGCCCCCGGCGATCAGCACCTGCCCGCCCGGCAACAGCGTAGCGGTATGTTCATAGCGCGCGGTATTCAGGGGATTGGAGGGCGTAAAGGCCGCGGTGGAAGGATTGTAAAGCTCCGCGCTCGCCAATGCCCCGTCGCCGCCCGACCCGCCCGCGATCAGCACCCAGCCGTTGTTCAGCAGCGTGGCCGAATGTTCGGAACGCGCCTGCTTCAAATTGCCGGTCGGGGAAAATGTCCCCAAAACCGGGTTATAAAGCTCGGCGCTGTTCAAATCGCCCATCGCGCCCGTACCCCCTGGTATCGGGCCGATCCCACCCACTACCAGCACCATGGCCGTATCCAGCAGCGTGGCCGTGTGGTAATAGCGCGCCGTGTTCAGGCTGCCCGTTGGGACATATACCTGCACCACGGTTAATGTAGTGCTGTTGGTAATCGCGCCGAGTGCGGCCGTGACGGTGGTGCTGCCCGCCGCCAGACCCGTCGCCAGCCCGGATGTGGTCAGCGAGGCGATTGCCAGAGGGGATGTGGTCCAGACCACCGTGGAAGACAGATTCTTGGTCGTATTGTTGCTGTAAGTGCCGGTGGCGGTTAATTGCAGGGTCCCGTTCACAAACATGGACGGGTTGACGGGCGTGACCGCGATCGACACCAGCACGGCAGCCGTCCCAGTGCCGGTCAGGGAAACGCTCTGCGGCGAGTTCGTAGCGCTGTCGGTAAACGTCAATTGCCCCTTTCTGGTGCCCGTGGCGGTGGGAGTAAAGGTGACCCCCACCGTGCAGGTGGCGGGCACGGGGCCGATGCTCGGACTGCAAGTGTTGCCGGTTATGGCAAAGTTGCCGGTGGCGGCGATGCTGGAGAACGTGACGGCGGTGGTTTCATTATTCGTGAGGGTCACCCTCTGTGCCGCGGTCGTTTCTCCCACGGGTGTCCCCGCGAAACTTAAACTGGCGGGCGACACAGTAACAGGAGCGACGCCGTTGCCGGTGAGCGAGGCGGTCTGCGGGCTATGGGTGGCGCTGTCGGTCACGGTTAGAGTCCCGCTGAACGAGCCCAACGTGAGCGGCTGGAAGGTGATCCGGATCGTGCAACTCGCTCCCGCGGCGAGTTTGGCGGGGCTAAGTGGACATGTCGTGCTGGCCTTGGTGAATTCGCCCGTCACCGCGATGCTGGTAATGGTGAGCGCGCCGCTCTTGGCATTTTGCAGGGTTGCGGTCTTGGCTGCGCTGGTGGTCCCCTCCACTTGATTGCCGAATGCCAACGTGGCCGGCGAGAGCGTCACGGTGGTTTGCGCACTCAGCGGTAAGGCGATTGCCAAAACCATACCGGAAAACAAGATCCAACTGCGCGCCAAACCGTTATTCATCGTCTACCCCGCTGATCCTTTAAGCCTTTTTCTGAAGCCAGGAGTTGTCTCCTCAGTATAAGGACGGTCAGGGGCACAGGCAAGGCAAGAAGGGGAGTTTTGGTACCAGGACGGGGGCTTGGGGGCCGTGTGGTGTAGGGAAATTCGGCCCCCAGTGTAAGCAACTATACGCAAACCGTTACGTTCTACCGATGGCCTCCGCCATGCCCGCCGCCACCGCCGTGGCCGCCGCTGCCACCGTGAAAGCCGCCGCCACCGTGCGAGCCACCGCTGCTGTGGACACTACCGCCGCCGCTGTGGACGCTACCACCGCCGCTGTAGACGCCACCGCTCGACCGGCTATATCCGCCGCCATAAGAGCGGGCCGCCGGTGCGGAACGATATCCGCCGCCGTAGCTACCGCCATAACTGCCGCGATACGAAGGGCTTGCGCGGTATGCGCCGCCGCCCGCATAGGACGGGCTGGAGCGATACGTGGACGCCCCGCGATTGGCGCCGCCGTAGGTAGAATTCCCGCGATAGGCGTTTCCGCCGGCATACGCTGAGCTGGCGCGATTCGTCCCGCCTTGGCCAAAACGATTCCAACCGCCGGCCTGTCCCGCGCCGGTCCGTGGCGCAGCGTATCGTGACGACGCATATGAGGACCTGGCGCTCGCCATCGACGCCGCGCCATACCGGCGATTCAAAGCACCGGTTGAATAGCCGACGCCCAGCCGGTGCGCGGCGTTATGCGCCCAGATTCCGCCCGCGCCGAATCCATGCCAACCAAAGCCGAAATGACTGAAAAAGAATGGGTTACCGAAGATTGAGCATCCAAACCAGTTCGGTCCCCATCCCCAGCCGCCCCATCCCAGGCCGCCGAAGAAGCCTCCAATATATATGCCCGGCCCGAATCCATAGCCGAACCCAAAGCCGATGTCCGCGTAATCCCAAGGCGGGTAGTAGCCACCCACGGGCGGTCCCCAGATGTACTCGGGATTGTAATACGGCACATATACTTCCTCAGGATTGGCGGGTTGAATATCGATGGCCGATTGATTCCCCTGCATCTCGGTGGTGACCGTCTGTTGCGGGGTCGATCGCAGCTTGCCCGAAGCCTGGGCTTGCGCCCGCATCCGCTGCACGGCGTTCATGACGTCCGCCTGCTGCGCGAGGAATGCGTTACCCAGATCGGTGGTCCAGCGAATGTCCGAAGCCAGGCGATTCAAGACGTCGGGGAAAACCACCATAGCTTGAATGCTGGGATCCCAATTCTGCTGACGCGCGGCTTCCACGAGTTGCGGCCCCTGCAAGGTCTGGTTCTGCTGCAGCCACTGGGACGCCTCGGCAATCTCCAGTGGATAGGTGGACGCCACCAGGATCTGGCTCAGCAGCTTATCCGGATACAGCGCCACGGGCGCCACCAGCGTGTCTAACTGTTGTGGAGAAAGGAGTTGCGCAGGAGGTTGTCCTGGGGCTTGCGGCGGCGGTCCGGGCTGCTGCGCCATCAGCAGGCCGCCGGCCAGCAGCGGAACCGAAGCCAGGGTCAGCACCCGGCGAATACCTTGTTGAATACTCATCCGTCTCATGATCCACCTCCCTTGGGGTTTCACGCCCAACTAAAGGCAAGTAGCGGGCCAAATGTAACATATTGAAACCGCTAACTGTGTGACGCAGCCGGGTCAATTTGCGTTGGTTGAAAAGCACCGTCCCGGTGGATCGCAACCGAGCGCGTACCGCTCTGCCTGCTGCCGCCCGTTAACAGTCGTCCTGCCATCCGCGTCCTTACCGCATGAACGCTTTCCTCCAGGACGCCCGCTTCGCCTTACGGATGCTGCGCCGGAATCCCTGGTTCGCCGGAGCCGCCGTGCTGGCGCTGGGTCTGGGGATCGCGGCGAATACCGCCATCTTCAGCCTGATCGACGCGATGCTGCTGCGCCCCATGCCCGGCGTACGCGCGCCAGGCGAATTGCTCGTCTTCGAACGCTGGCAGGGCGGCCAACTGCTGGGAAACATGGGATATCCCGACTTCCTCGACTACCGTTCCCAACTGCGGAGCTTCGCGGGGGTGGCCGCGGAAGCGGGCGCGCGCGTCAGTTTCTCCCATGGCGGCGAAAGTGAACGCATCGCCGCGGCGCTGGTTTCGGGAAACTACTTCTCCGTCCTGGGCGCTAACCGGGCCGCCGGACGTCTGCTTGCCCCCCCGGACGAAAGCCAAGCCGCGCCTCCAGTGGTCGTGATCGGCTATGCCTTCTGGCAGCGGGCATTCGGCGGCGATCCCGGCGTGGTCGGCTCTGCGATTCATCTAAACGGGCATCCGTTAACCATCGTCGGCGTGGCGCCGCGCGACTTTCACGGCACCCGCTCGCAGCTTCAGCCCGATCTCTGGACGCCGCTGCCGCTCCAGCCTCTCATGATGCCGCGCATGACGCCGGATATCCTGCGCAACCGCGCCGGCGGCTGGCTGCGTATCTTCGGCCGCCTCGCGCCCGGCAAAACCGTGGCCGCCGCGCAAGCGGAAACCAACGCCGTAGCGGCGCGCCTTGCGCAAGCGTATCCGGCGAGCAATCGTCAGCGCACCGTGAGCCTGGTGCCCGGTCTGGGGATGGATTCCGACGACCGCGCCGAACTTCGCCGCCTGCTTGGCTTGCTGCTGGCTTGCGTGGCTTTGTTGCAGTTGATCGCCTGCGCGAACGTCGCCAACCTGATGCTGGCGCGGTCGGCCGCGCGCCGCCGGGAAGTCGCGGTTCGGGTCGCCCTGGGCGCCGGCCGCGCGCGCCTGGTCCGATTGTTCCTGACCGAAGGCGGATTGTTGGCTGCCTGCGCTGGATTGCTCGGAATTCTGCTTGCTCCCATGGCCGCGCAGCTTGCCGTGACGGCGAACCAGAGCGCTTACACCCTGCGCGGCGCCGACGTTCAGATCGATTTCCGGGTGCTCGCCTTCGTCCTGCTGTTGACCCTGATTTCCGGATTACTGTTCGGGTTGGCGCCCGCGCGCTGGGCGGCGCGCGTGGATCTTACCGTATCCCTGAAGGACGGTTCGCCGGGCGCCGGACGGTCCGGTTCGCGGGCCCGCGGCGGACTGATCGCGGCCCAGACCGCCCTCTCGCTGGTGCTGCTGGCCGCCGCGGGAACCGGCATCGCCACCATGCGGCGCGCGCTGGCCGCCAATCCCGTTGCCCATCCGGAAGACGTGCTGCTCGCCTCGGTGGATCTGGACGTCCAGGGATATCCGCACGCGCAGGGGCAGAGCTTCTACTCGGCCCTGCTGGAACGCGCCCGCGCGCTGCCCGGAGTGCGCACGGCCAGCCTGGGAGTGGTTATCCCGCCGGAAGAGTTCTTCGGCCGCCGCGCCATCTTCCATCCCGGCGAGGAGCCCCCGCTCCAGACATTCCAGGGCGACGATTTCGCGTACGGCTTGCGCGTGGACGACGATACCATCGCGCCCGGGTTCTTCCGCACGCTGGGTTTCCCCGTCCTCGCAGGGCGCGAATTCGGCGCCGGGGATGGTGCCGATGCGCCGCGCGCCGGCATCGTGAACGAACGGCTCGCGCGCCGCCTGTGGCCCGGCCGCAGCGCCATCGGACAACGGATTGCCGCGCCGGATTTCAGCGGGCCGGCGCGTCCCCCGATCACGGTGGTGGGGGTGGTGAAAGACGCGGTGGTGCGGTCGCTCGCGGACCGCCCTACGCTGCAACTATACCTGCCATTGGCACAGGAGTACAGCGGGCGTGCGACCTTGGTGGTGCGCGGCAGCGGCAGTGCGCCGAAGCTGGCCGCCGCGTTGCGCGCGGAAGTGGCCCGGATCGACCCGAACCTGCCCCTGTTCGCCGTCGAGCGCATGCCCGCGCATATCTCGACGTCGCTTTGGCGGCAGCGCATCGCCGCCGGTCTGCTGGGCATCTTCGGCGCGCTGGCGCTGGCTCTGGCGGCAATGGGAATCTACGGCGTGGCGGCGCATTCCGTATCGCAGCGGACGCGCGAGATCGGAATTCGCATGGCCATCGGGGCCCGCGGCGAACAAGTCTCGGCACTGGTGGTTCGCGAAGGGATGGCATGGGTTCTGCTGGGGGCGGCCGTGGGCCTGCCAATGGCCCTGCTGGCCACGCTGGCCATGCAGAAAGGGATACCCGGCGCGGTCCCGTTCAACCCATGGGTGATGGGCGAGGCCCTGCTGCTGTTTGGCGCGGTCAGCTTGGCGGCAAGCTATCTGCCAGCGCGGCGCGCGGCCCGCGTGGACCCGGTCGTCGCCCTCCGCTGCGAGTAGGCCCGTGGCGCACGCTTCAGCGTGCCGGCGGGACTTTTAAGTCCCGCTCTGGCGGCCGCGGTAGCGTGCGGTAGCCTCGGTTCTCTTGCTCCTGCAGTACGGCGTCTGCTAATCTCGTGACCGCATGAGATTACGCAAGCTCTTATGGATCTTCGGCGTCACGATCGCTTCCGCACAAACATATCGACCCGCCGCCATTTGGGAGTGGCAGGAGGATGTCATCACCGATCTTACGGCTCAAAGCGCATTCTTCGCGTTCGCCGGAACGCATGGCATCGACAGCGTCTATATCGAGTGCGAATCGGCAATTCAGAACGACCAGCCGGCGCTCGTGAGCTTCCTCGAAGCCGCCGCGCAGCACGGTTTGACTACCGAACTGCTCTTCGGCGACGCGGAATGGGTGCTGCCAGGCGCGGGCTATCCGTATCAAGGCTATGCGGTCTCTCTGGTTTCCGTCTACACGGCGCAATTGCTCAGCCGGATGACCAGCGGAAAACCCGTCGCGGTGCATTACGACGTGGAGCCCTATAGCCTGAAGCAATGGAAGACGGAGCAGAACACAATTGCCTTGGACTACATCAGCCTCGCGACGCAGTTGAAGGCTGCCGCCCAAGCGCTTGGACTGAAGCTCTCCGTGGACGTGCCCTATTGGTACAGCACGATTCCGGTCACCGCGGACGGCACGACTACTCCCATGAATCAACTCGTGCTCGATATCGTCAACCGCTACGTCATCATGGATTACTGGGATACCCCGGCGCGCATCGAGCGCCAGGCAGCCACCGATCTGACTTATGCGAACGGGATTGCCGGTAAGGAAGTAGTCGTCGGCGTTCTGACGACGTGCGGCCAGGTTCCCCAGAACACCTCGTTCTGTAATACGACGGCGCAAAGCGGGACCGCCTATATGGAAAGGGTCCTGGGCGCGGTGCGCAAGGCCGAGGCCCCCAACGCGGCTTTCGCCGGCTTGGCGATCGAAGACTACGCGGGTTTCAGCATCCTCGCGCCGTAGGGTCAACACCCTGCCCGGGCCACGTAGACCCGCTCACTCACTCGGACCGGATCGCCGTCATCGGATCGATGCGCACCGCCCGCAGCGCCGGTAGCAGACTGCCTAGCACGGCCATCAGACTGCAGAGCCCGATCGCGCTGCCGAAGGTGAGGGCGTCGCCCGGCTGCACGCCGGCCAGGATGCCCTCCATCGCCCGGCCCGCGGCGTAGGCCAAAACCACCCCCGGCGCCACACCGGCGGCCGCCAGCAGCGCGCCCTGGCGCACGATCATCCTGACGATCTCACGCGGCTGCGCGCCCAGCGCAATCCGCACACCGATCTCCGGCGTCCGCCGTGAAACCGCGAACGACAGCAATCCGTGGATGCCCACGCCCGCCAGCAGAAATGCGATCACCGCGAAGGCTCCCAGCACACGCACCTGCGCTGCGCGCGAAGCGGTCTGCTCTGCCACGATGTCTCCCAGCATGCGCACGTCCGAGATGGGCTGCTGGGCATCCGCTGCGCGAATGATACGGCGTACGGCCGGCAGCAGCGTGCCCGGAGCGGCCGCGGAGCAAATGACCAGGTCTTTAGGCGCATAGAAGGGGAGCATTCCATCCGGTACCTGGCGGTATGGCAGATAAACCTGCGGCTCGCTGTTGCTCTCCAATCCGCGAACCCGGATATCGGCCACCACGCCCACCACCGTCCGGTCGTGAAACGCCATCGTGAAATGCCGGCCCAGCGGATCCTGGTCCGGCCAGTAGCGCCGCACGAAAGATTCGCTGACGACCGCGGCGAAGGGCGCGTCGATGCCGTCCCGATCGCCGGCGTCGCGCCCGCGTTCGAGCGCAATCCCCAACGTGGCGAAGAAACCCGGCGTCACGTACCGCAAGCTGGCGGTATGGGCCCCAAACCTCTCCGCTTCCGGTTGTTTGCCATCCACCGCTACCGGCCAGATTCCGCCGGTCATCGTCATGGGCAGGAAGCTGATATACGCCGCGTTCGAAACCCCCGGCAAGGCGCGCACGCCGGAGAGCACCTCGGTGTAGAATGCCGTGCGGCGCGCGGTTTCCTCATACTTCGGAATTGGCAGCGCCGTTCTCAGAGTCAGCACGCCATCCGTATGGAAGCCGGGATCGGTGGCTTCGATCCGCCACAGCGCCCGCATCAGCAAGCCCGCGGAAACCAGCAGCACGAGCGAAGCCGTAACCTCGGCCAGCACCAGCGCGGAGCGCAGCCGCTCCTGGTGCCCTCCGCCCGCGCGTGTGCCTTCCCGGAGCGCACTGAAATCGGATTTCCGGCAAGCCCGCAGCGCGGGAATCGCGCCGAATCCGATCCCAGTGAGGCCGGACACCAGGGCCGCAAAGACCAATACCCGCAAGTCGATGGACGGCGACTGTGCGATGGGCAGCGAGGTGGGCACCAGCCTGGCGAGTAAAGGCACTGCCGCGGCCGCCACCAGCACGCCGGCCACGCCGCCCGCGACTGCCAGCACCAGGCTCTCGGTAATCAATTGGCGCACCAGCCGTTCCCGTCCCGCGCCCATGGCGGCCCGGATGGCCAATTCTCTCTGGCGGGCCATCCCGCGCGCCATCAGCAGATTTGCCAGGTTCGCGCAGGCGATCAGCAGAACGAACAATGCCGCGCCGCTCAACGCCAGCAGCAGGAGCCGCGACCGCTGCGGTAGATCGTCGCGCAGGAAGTTGATGGAGGCGCCGGTCTGCCGGTTTTCTTTCGGGAACTGCCTCTCCAATTGCGCCGCGACCACGCCCATCTCCGCCGTCGCCTGGCCCAGCGAAACGCCCGGCTTCAGCCGCGCCACCACATTCAAGTCATTATTGGTGCGATCGCGGAAGTTATCGTCGTGTTCCCGGAATCGCATGGGCGTCCAGAACTCCGCTTCGCGGCTGGGAAAATGGAAATCCCGCGGCATCACGCCGATCACGACATACACCTCGTTGTCCAGATCGACGGGCCGCCCGATCGCCCCCGGGTCGCCGCCGAAGACCGCCTGCCACAATGGGTAGCTCAGCAGCAGCGTTCCCGGAGCGCCTTCGCGGTCCTCCGCGGCGCTGAATACGCGTCCCATCGCCGGCTGTACGCCCAGCAGCGGGAGCAGGCTCGCGGTGACGGCGGTGCCCTCAATCCTTTCCGGATCGCCTTGTCCCACCAGGTTCGCCGCCGTGGAGGTATATGCGCCCATGCCGCCGAACGACCGGCTCATGCGCTTCCAATCCACGTAATTGGCGGGCGACAATTCCATCTGGCTGTAGCCCGGCAACTTCTCCCAGAGACTCACCAGACGGTCCGGATCGGGAAACGGCAGCGGCCGGATCAGCACGAAATCCGTCACCGAGAAAGCCGCCGTGTTGGCGCCCACTCCCAGCGCCAGCACCAGGATCGCCGTCAGGGTGAATCCCGGAGAGCGCGCCAGCGTGCGCGCGGCATAGCGCAAATCCTGCAGGAGAATGTCCCGATGCACCGCCGCGGCATTCGTCAGGGCCTCGCATATCGTCGCAATCCAAAGCGCGGCCCCCGCCATGGGTCCGGCGGCGTCGCGCCTGCGGCGGGCCCAGACTGCGCGCATCTCATCCCCGTATTCCGCGCGGAACGAAGCCGGATAGAACATTAGGAGAATATCGTAGAAGCGCATCACGCCCGCCCCGCCACAAACCCCCGGTCGCGAGCCATGCGGACGAGCTGCGTGAGCCGGCGCGCCTCAGCCCGCGCCACCGCCCCGCCGAACGGCGTAATCCGGTAGTATCGGCGGCGCTCGTCATCCAACTCCGGCGCCGGACGATCCTGCGTTTCGACAATGAGTCCCTGTTCGAGCATGCGCTGGATCGAGCGGTAGAGCGTCCCCGCGCTCAGCTTGAGCTCGCCATCCGTGCGGGCGGCCACATCCTGGATGATGGCGTAGCCGTGCCGGTCCTCCTCGGCCACCGCCAATAAAATGTGGAAAGTCGCGGGAGGGAGAGGAAGCAGGGAGTCCGGTTGCGGGCTATCGGGCATGCCTCAATTATAGCCACATAGGATATATTGTCAATGGCTATAGTACATTTTGAAAGTGGGGCGCGGATTTCAGTTCGTCACGACTCCTCTCGCCATCGCGTCCCACCGGCCTCGTTGCGCAATGGCCCGGCGTGCCTACCCGCGTGCAGTTCGCTGGGATTTCGTATCGGCTTTAGATACCGCTAGTTGGGCTTTGATCGTCGCGCCGCGTCGGATCGCCGGCTTCGATTGTTCATTTTTCAGCCGGCCTCCTCGCCAAAACATGCTGAGAGCTTCCGCCGGATGAACGCACTACCCATTTTGCAAATGCTCCAATAAGTCAGCCCGGCTTTCGGTTAAAATTACAGACGCGTAGTGTGGTGGATGACACTCTGGAGCGCGTAATCATGCTGGAAGCGTGTGCCCTAAGCGATAAGGGTTGTGTAAGGTCAAACAACGAAGATTATTCCCGGATTGATCCGGACATGGGATTGTATGTGCTGGCGGACGGCATGGGCGGCGCGAAAGCGGGCGAACGGGCCTCGCGGTTGGCCGTCGAAACGGTCTCGGAAAGCATCCTGACCGCGCAAAGCCGGGACTCGCAGGCGCTTCTTGTAGCTGTTGAAGAAGCCAACCGGCGCGTCTTGGATGCCGCGTCCCACGATCCTGAGCTGGAAGGCATGGGCACCACACTGGTCGCGGCCCTGGAAGTGGGGAGTGAATTGTTGATCGCCAGCGTGGGCGATAGCCGCGCCTATCTGCTCGATCAGACCGGCTTCCGTGCGATCACGGAAGACCAGAGTTGGGTCAACGAAGTAGGCCGACCGCTGGGCCTGAACGAGGAAGCCTTGCGCACCCATCCCATGCGCCACGTTTTGACCATGGCAATTGGCGCCGGCGTAGCGCTGGAGATTAACTATTATCATGACATCCGTCTCGAGACCGGCGACATGGTGTTGCTGTGCAGCGACGGATTGCATGGCGTGGTGGAGGAGCAGCGCATCATATCCATTCTCCGCGATGGTGCGCCCGACCAGCCCCTGGAAGAGAAATGCCGCGCGCTGATTGAAGCCGCGCGCGGTAACGGCGGTCCTGACAACATTACAGCGGTGCTGCTGCGCGCTGCGTAGGGGCACAGGCTCCGGCCTGTGATTTGCCCGCTCGCGGCGCGCGCCCCGCCCGATCGGGTTCATTATGAAAGCGATCCTCGCAGGAGCGCTCGTTTTTGCGTGGCCTTGCGTGGCGATGGCTCAAATCGCCGTTCTGCAGATTAAAGTCGTGGATGGCGACGGATCCGTGCATCCGGCGGGCGCTCGCGTCGCCCACCCCCTCACCGTGGAAGTGACCGATGACAACGGACACGCCATCTCGGGCGCGGCCGTCAGTTTTCAGCTTCCGCCGGAAGGTCCCAGTGGTTTGTTCTCGAACGGACTGCGCACCGATCTGGTCCTGACCGACGCTTCCGGCCGCGCCGCCATTCACTCCTTCCAACTGAACCGCACCGGCGGACAGTTCCGCATCCGCATCACCGCGGTAAAGGAGCAGGCGCGCGCGGGAGCGATCTCCACCCAGTACATCGGCGAGAACCATGGCGCCCCGCCGGCAATTGCCGCGAATGGGGTCTCCCAAACGGCACCACGGATCGCGGCGAAATCCGGCGACATCACCCCGACAACCGCCAAGATGGGCTCCGGCAGCCATAAGAAATGGATCTTATTGGCGGCCATCGCCGCCGCGGGCGCCGGCGCCGCCTTCCTGGGCGCCAGCCGCGCCTCGAAATCGACCTCGACCGTCTCCAGCAGCGTGGTCAGCATCGGCACGCCCACCATTACGATAGGGCAACCATGAGGCGCCTGATTGGACTAATTCTGCTCCTGGCGGCTTGTGCTTCCGCGCAGGTAACCCTCTCCACGGTGCAGGGCGGCGTTCTCACGCCCGTAGGCTCAGCCGTGTCCTTCGGCTCAGTGGCAGCCGGATGGGATGCCGTCGATATCGTATTCAACATCGGCTATGCAGGCTCGGTATCCCCTTATTACCTGACTTACTTCAATCTGCAGCAGGGCACTCCCTTTTCGGTGGTAGCGGTTACCTGGCCGGGGCTGCCGGTCGCGATCCCCACCGGCGGGCTCAACTTTACGGTGCGCTTTCAGCCCAGCCAGGTCGCCGAGAGCTATAGCGCGGTTTTGAAGGTTGGCGACGCGGCCAGCCCGATTACCGTGGTTCTGCTCGGGCAAGCCACCAGCGGGTTCACCGCGGCAACCGCCAATCAGCCTGTCTCTGCCGGATCTCCGATCGTTTTCGGCAGCGTCCAGGCCGGCGACACGAAAACGATCCTGCTGTCCCTGGCCAACCAGACAGGGGAATCGCTTACGGTGGGGGCCATTGGCCTTCAAGGAACCGCGTTCAGCTTAGCGGGCGCTTCGCCGGCCGGAGCGGCTATCCCCAGCGGCGCATCAGCCGAAATCCAATTGGTTTTCAGTCCGGTTTCGGCGGGAATTCAACAAGGCACCCTCACCATCGGGGTCGCCGCATTCCCGCTTCAAGGCACGGGAACAGCACCGCCGCCGCCCGTGTACCCGGCCGTATCGCTCCAGTTCACCCCCACCGTAATCGCGAGCGCGGAACAAGGCAGCCTCGCGGTCAACCTGTCATCCGAATCCGCATCGAGCGGTGAGGGAACGGTCACGCTCGCTTTTCAGCCGGCAGTCACCGGCGTCACCGACGACCCTGCCGTCACCTTTGCGGACGGCACACGCACCGCCGCCTTCACGGTCGCCGTGGGCGCCTCCCAGGGACAATTCACCGCGAGCCCCAACGTGGCCTTCGGCGCGGGTACGACTGCCGGTCTCCTCACTTTTACGGCCACGCTGGGCAACCAGAGCGCACAGTCCACCCTCACGGTTCCGGCCGCGACGATCGGCATTGACGCGGCGGTCGCGGCACGCGACGTCTCCTGCGCTCCCAGCGTGGTCTACTGCACCACCACGAATGTCCAGCTTCAGATCAACGGTTGGGACAATACCCGTAGCGCGTCCCAGCTCGTGTTTACGTTCTATAATTCGTCGGGCAGCGTCATCGCCCCAGGCAACATCACGGTGGCCGCCGGTTCGGCCTTTGAACAGTATTTCGCCGCGTCGGATATGGCCGGAGTCTTCGGATTGAGCGTTTTCTTCCCCGTGACCGGCAGTTCCGACGATGTCGTCGCAGCCGTGGTCCAGATCGCGAATTCGGTGGGTGTCGCGCAAACGGCTCAAATTACGTTTTGAGCCGTTCCCTGCGCGCGGTTACATGGTGCTGATTCTGATATAACGACGGATGTCGCGCAGGTTGACCAGTAACCCGGCTACCAGCGTCGCGACCGCTAAACCGCCTACAAACTTCCATGCATTCATAATTCCCTCCCGTCTCGACCGAGCACGCGGCAGGCCAGCGTATCCGAAAGTCCGCCCACGTGCGCGGTTTTCCTGTTGACGATTTCAAACAGATGTTTTAAAATACTGTTTCATATGCCGGATTCCAACAGACCCCCAGGCGGCGTCCCTCGTGACGATACGGAAGCCCGCATCCTCGAAACCGCCGGCCACGTATTCGCCGAAACCGGTTTCCAGGCGGCCAAAGTGCGCGATATCTGCGCGCGTGCGGGAGTCAATCTCGCCGCGGTGAATTATCACTTCGGCGACAAACTGGGTCTCTATAATGAGGTGCTCCGCTATGGCGCCTGCGCCGCCGGAACCGGCGCTTTCAGCCCGGACCTGCCGGGCAGCACGCCCGAAGAGCGGCTCCGCTCCTTCGTGCACGGACTGCTGGTGCACATGTATGGGGAAGACCGGCCCGCCTGGCCTTTCCGGCTCATGACGCATGAATTGGCGCAGCCCACGCCGGCTTTCGAGGGCGTTGTCGAACAGATCATCCGCCCCCGGTACGATGCCATTCGCGCGCTGGTCGGCGCGGTGATCGGCAGGCCCGTCGACGATCGCCAGACGCGGCTCTGCACGCAGAGCATCATGGGCCAGATCATCACCTATGCGCACGGCCGCGAAGTTCTCAAGAGAATATGGACGGATCTGGAGTTTACGCCCGAGACCCTGGAAGAAATCGCCGGCCACATCGCGTCCTTCTCCTGCGCCGCGCTGAAAAATATCGCCCGGCGGAATCGGGCGCCCAAAACAAAACGAAAGCAAACCGCGAGGTCCGTATGAAAACTTCTAACTCTATCGATCGGCAGGCCGGCCGCGCCCGCACCGTGATCATTTTGATCGTCCTGCTGTTGGCTGTCGGCGCCGTCACGGTCTGGCGCGTGGTGTTGGCCAAGCCGGCCGGCTCCGCCAATACCATCGTGCTCAGCGGGCGAATTGAAGGGGACGACTCCGCGGTGTCGTCCAAGGCGACGGGCCGGCTGCTCGAAGCCAAAGTACGCGAGGGCGACGAGGTGAAGGCGGGCGATGTCATCGCCATCCTGGACGACCAGCAGTTGCGCGATCGCGAAGCCGAAGCGCAGGCCACCGTCGCGCAGTCCGAGGCGCGCCTCGATTTTGCCCGCAGGCAAATCTCGGTACTCGAGGATCAGTTACGCCAGAACTCAGTTGAGACCGGGCAGTCCAAGGCGGATGCCAATGGCCGCGTCAGCCAGGCGCAAGCGGAGCTGGCAGCGGCCGAGGCCGACCTGGCGCAGCAGGAATCCGCCTATAAATTGGCTTTGTTCGACAAAGACGCTTATACCAAGCTGGCCCAGTCGGGCGCGGTATCCGAACGCCAGGGCAAGCAGGCGGAAACCACCGCGGAGACCCAGGCCGCCGCCGTGGCCGCGTCCAAACGCCGGGTGGAAGCCTCTCGCGGCGCGCTGGCCACCGCCCAGGCCACTTTGAGCAATCCCGATATCCGCAGCGTGCAAGCGGCCATGATCCAGCGGCAGATCGCGCAGCAGCAGGCGGATATCGCCAGCGCAGCCGCCGACGAACAGCATGCGCGGGCGGCCCTGTTGGAGGCCAAAGCCAACCGCGACGATCTCATCGTCCGCGCGCCCTTCGATGGCACCGTGGTGACCCGCACCGCCGAGCCCGGCGAAGTGCTCAGTGCCGGCACTCCCATCGTCACCCTCCTCGATCTGCACAAGGTGTACTTGCGCGGCTACGTTCCGGAAGGGCAGATCGGGCGCGTCAGAGTCGGCCAGGCCGCGCGCGTGTTCCTCGATTCGAATCCCAACCAGCCGCTGGACGCCGTTGTACAGCGCATCGATCCGCAGGCCACTTTCACCCCTGAAAACACGTATTTCCGCGACGACCGCGTGAAACAGGTAGTCGGCGTGAAACTCGGCTTGAAAACCGGATTCGGATATGCCAAGCCGGGCATGCCGGCCGATGGCGAAGTGCTGGTGGCGGGCGACGCCTGGCCGCCGGAAAGCCGCCGGAAATGACGGGCGATCGTCAGGGGGGCGCCGTAGCCACGGCCGAACCGGCGGAGATCCATGCGCCGGATCGCGTGGTGATTCGCGCGCGCGCCTTGTGCAAGAATTACGGCCCGGTCGAAGCGGTGCGGGGAATCGACCTGGAGGTCCACGAGGGCGAGATCTTCGGCCTCATCGGACCCGATGGCGCCGGCAAGACCACCACATTCCAAATCCTGGCCGGCATCATGGAGGCCACCTCCGGATTGGTTGAGGTATTCGGCAAACCCGCCCGCGAAACGCGTTCCGCCGTAGGATACCTGACGCAAACCTTCAGCCTTTACCCCGATCTGAGCGTGGCCGAGAACATCCGCTACGTGGGCGACCTGCGGCATGTCCCGCCGCGGGAGATCGCCGCGCGCGGCGAGCGCTACCTGAAGATGTTCGACATGCACCGCTTCACCGGCAGATTGGCGGGACGCCTGAGCGGCGGCATGAAGCAGAAGCTTTCGCTGGCCTGCGCGCTGGTTGCCCAGCCGCGCGTTTTGCTGCTCGATGAACCGACCACGGGCGTCGATCCCGTCTCCCGCCGCGAATTCTGGGATACCCTGGCGCACCTGGCCGCCGACGGCCTGACCATTGTAGTCGCCACGCCCTACCTGGACGAAGCCGAGCGCTGCCACAAGGTCGCCCTGATGCATCTCGGCCTGATCCACCAAACCGGCACCCCGGCCGAATTGCGCGATAGCCTCGGCATGCGCCGCCTGGAGGTCCATACCGCCGACCTGGCGCAGGCTGAAGACCGGCTCACCGAAGCCGAAGACGGTGTGATCGGCGATGTCCAGCGGTTCGGCGACCGCCTGGATGTCATTGTGAAAGATCCCGCGGCGGGCCGCGCGGCGGTGGAGGCCACGCTCGCCAAGGCCGGGATCGCCATACGCGATATCCGCGTGGCGGATCCCATGCTCGAGAACACCTTCGTCGCGCGCTTGCGCGCCATGGGCCAGGAACTGCACGCGCCGCCCTTCCCCGGCCGGCACCCGCATCGCAATCTGAAAGGAGAGATTGCCATCGGCGCGGAGAATCTGACCAAGCGCTTCGGCGCGTTCACGGCCGTGCACAACGTGAATCTGAACGTGCGCTACGGCGAAGTTTACGGACTGTTGGGCGCCAACGGCGCGGGCAAAACCACTACCATCAAGATGCTCTGCGGCTTGCTCGATCCGACCACCGGTACCCCGCAGCTCGCCGGCCAGCAGGGCGCCATCCGGTCCGCCTCCGTACGCGAACTGGTCGGCTACATGTCCCAGAAATTCTCGCTGTATGACGATTTGAGCATCGACGAAAACCTCGATTTTTTCGCCGGCGTCTATGGCGTGCCGGCAAACGAAATCGTGGAGAAGAAGAAATGGGTGCTGGATTTTTCCGGCCTGGCCGGCAAGGAACAACAGATCACGGGAAGTTTGCCGGGCGGTTGGAAACAGCGCGTAGCCTTCGGCGCGGCCACCATGCACGAGCCCGGCGTCTTGTTTCTGGATGAGCCGACTTCCGGTGTGGACCCTTTGGCCCGGCGCGCGTTCTGGCGCATGATCAATCGTCTGGCCGACATGGGCACCGCCATCCTGGTGACCACGCATTACCTCGAAGAAGCGGAGCAGTGCAATCGCCTGGGGTTCATGGCCGGCGGCGAATTAGTCGCCGAAGGCGCGCCCAGCGCCATCAAGGCCAGGCAGGGAGGGCATTTGCTGGAGGTGCGGGTGGATCAGCCGCAGCGCGCCGCCGACAGCTTGAAGGAACAGATGGAACGCTGGCGCGTCTCGCTGTTCGGCGACCGCCTGCACGTCATCGCCGACGATGATGTCGAGACCGCCGCGAAGCGGATCACCGCCCGTCTGCGCGATGCCGGCGTCGCCGTGCGCGACATTCACGAAGAGAATTTTTCGCTCGAAGATGTCTTCATCGCGGTGGTGGAGAAGGCCCGCCAGGAGGGCAAGTTCGCCGCGGAGGATTGAGCCGCGGCGCAAAACTCCGATTCGCTGGAACACTCACTATGAGACGCATATTCTCGCAAGCCCGCAAAGAACTGACGCAATTGGTGCGCGACCGGCTGGCCCTGGCGCTGGCGTTGGTGCTGCCGCTCATCCTGCTATTTCTTCTCTCCACGGCCATCTCGCTGACGGTACATAACCTGCCCCTGGTGATCCAGGATCTGGACGATTCCTCCGCTTCGCGGCGCTTTGCGGACGCCTTCCGCGGATCCATTTCCTTTCACGTGGTTTCCTGGCCGCCGGATCGCAAGCCGGAGGACGCCCTCACCGCCAACCGCGCCCGCGGCGTAGTGATTATTCCCAGAGACTTCGCGCGCGACCTCGCCCGGGGCAAGAATACCCAGGTCCAATTGCTGGTGGACGCGACCGATTCCAATACGGCCCGTATCGTACAGGGCTACGTCAACCAGATCACGCGCGCCTTCAATCAGGATTCCGGCGCCATGGCGGCCGCCATGCTGGTCGGCGCGCAAGTGCGGCTTTGGTACAATCCCGGCCGGGACTCCCCGAAGTTCTACAGTCCCGGAATCTTCGTCATGGGGATCTCCATGTTCCCCGCGCTGCTGGCGGCTTTGTCGATGGCCAAGGAAGGCGAGCAAAAAACCATCCTCCAGGTCTACGTGTCGAGCATATCGGCGCATGAATTCCTGCTGGGTAAGATCCTGGCCTACATGGTCATCGCCGGTTGCGAATGGATCCTCGCCATGATCAGCTTGCTGACCATTTTCGGCCTGAACATCGCCGGAGATCCCACGCCTTTATTGGTCGGCAGCTTACTCTACGCCTTTTGCGTCGCCAGTTTCGGCACGTTCGTGGGCGCCGGCATTCCCAACCAGGCGGCGGCCATTCAAACCGTGGCCCTGGGCGGTTTTCTGCTCGTTTTCCTGCTCTCCGGATTGATCTTTCCGGTTGAGAACATCCCGGCGGGATTGCGTTGGCTTTCAAATATCGTATGGGGACGGTACTACATTGAAATCGTCCGCGACGCCCTGTTGCAGGGCGGCGGATGGCCGGCCATGTGGTTTCCGGTTTTGATGATCGCGGTACTGGGCGCGTTGTTTTACGCGCTGGCGTGGAGAACCATGCGCCGCATGCAGGTGAACGCATGAGCCGGCTGCGCGCCCTCATGCGCAAGGAGTTCAATCAAATCCGGCGCGACAAGCGCATGGCGGTTTCCTTGATTATCCCGCCCACGCTGCAACTTCTGCTCTTCGGCTTCGCGCTGGATTCCACGGTATCTCACCTGCGCCTGGGGGTCATCGACTGGAGCCAGACGCCGGAGAGCCGTGAACTGGTCTCTACCCTGACGGAGAGCAAGAGTTTCCAGTTGGGCGGCGCTTACGCCTCGGTGCAGGCTCTCGAAGCCGCCATCAGCCGCGGAAAGTTGGATGCCGGCATCGTGGTGCCTTACGAGTTTGCCCACGATCTGCGGCGCGGCAGGCGGATCGACGTGCAAATCCTGCTGAATGCGGCCAACGCCAACACCGCCACGATTGCCCAGGGCTATGCGGAAGGCGTGATCCTCTCCTACAACCAGACGCTGGCCACCGAGGGTATCCGGCCGGCGATCCGCGCCGTGGGCAACGCGCCGCCGGACCGCCGCGGCCTGGTCAGCACGCTCACCGCGTTCCTCTACAACCCGGGCCTGGTGAACGCCTGGTTCATTGTCACCGGGACGTTTGGCGTCTTGCTGATCCTGAACGGCTCGCTGCTGGCGGCTACCGCCATGGTGAAAGAGCGCGAGCGCGGCACCGTGGAGCAACTGCTGATGACCCCGGCCAGCACCACCGATATCGTGATCGCCAAGATCGCTCCGTTGTTCGTGCTGCTGATGGTGATGGCCACCCTGGCGATCGGCGTGATGCGGTTGATTTTCGACGTGCCCGTGCGCGGCAGCGTGGTGCTGCTGGCGCTCAGCGCGGGCCTATGCATCCTGTCCGGCATCGGCATCGGCACGGTCGTGGCGACGTTTACCAAGTCGGCGCAGCAGGCCATGATGACGGCATTCTTCATCAATCCGCCGCTGTCGGTGCTTTCCGGATCCCTCACGCCGGTGGAGGCCATGCCGTCCTGGATGCAGCCCATCACCTGGCTGAACCCCATCCGGCACTTCGGCATCATCGCGCGCGCCACGTTGATGAAAGGCAGCGGCATCGACGTCCTTTGGCCGAATTTCCTGGCGCTCATCGGATTCACGGTGCTGCTGGTGTCGCTCAGCATCTGGCGTTTCCGCAAACAACTTGGATGAAACAGACATGATCATACGTTCTTGCGCATTTTTCTTTTTCGCGATCGGATCGATTCTCCTGGCGCAGGCCCCGCCGCCGCAGGGCACGCCGGCCGCCCAGTTGCCCCTTTCGGGACGCGGCGGGCAGGGCGGCTCGGTGAATACGGTGCAGACGGCCGTGCCGGGTCTCACGTCCAGCGTCAATACACTCAACACTTCGATCCAGGTGCAGGGACCTTACGCCGGCAGCATGGCAGGCACCGCCAAGCCTTTTTCCGGCAAGCTGTCGCTGCGCGAAGCGGTGGCGCGCGGCCTCGAATACAACCTCGGCGCCGAGGGGCTCACGCAAGCCATGCGGCAGGCGCGCAGCCAAGCCCGCGTGGCGCGCAGTTTCCTGCTGCCGAATTTGAACGGCTACCTGCGGGAGACCGTGGAGCAGGAAAACCTGGCCGCCCTGGGCCTGCGCATCCACGTTCCCATTCCCGGCTTTACGTTCCCTACCATCGTGGGACCTTTCAACTATTACGATCTGCGGGCCACATTGACCCAAACCGTCGCAGACCTTACCGCCCTGAATAACTACCGCTCCGCGCAGGAACTGGTGAAAGCGAATGAAGCCGCTTTGCGCGATGCGCGCGATCTGGTGGTGCTGGCGGCCGGCGGCGCTTATCTGCAGGTGCAGGCCGCCGAGGCGCGCGTACGGTCCGCGCAGGCGCAGATCGATACGGCGCAAGCGCTTTTCAAACAGACGCAGGACCGCCGCAAAGTGGGGCTGAACCCGCAAATCGACGTCAACCGCAGCCAGGTCCAGTTGCAGACCGAGCAGCAGCGCCTGATGACTTTGCAGAACGACGTGGCCAAACAGAAGATCAACCTGGCGCGGCTGGTGGGCCTGCCGGTCAACGACAACTACGAAATCACGGACGAGATCCCGTACTCGCCCGCGCCCGAGTTAACCGTCGAACAGGCCCTCAAGCAGGCTTACGAGAATCGCGCCGATCTACAGTCCGCCGAAGCCCAGGTCCGGGCCGCCGAGCGGACCCGAAGCGCGACGCGCTGGGAGCACGCACCCTCACTGGCTGTCGAAGCGGATTACGGCGCCATCGGGATCAATCCAGGACAATCGCACGAGACGTACACGTTCGTTGGCACATTGCGCATCCCTATCTGGCAAGGGGGCAAAACCGAGGGCGAAGCGCAGGAGGCGGATGCCGCCTTGAGCCAACGCCGCGCGGAATTGCAGGACGTTCACGGCCGCATCGAAGCCGACGTCCGCGATGCATTCCTGGATATTAAGACCGCGGCCAACCAACTGGACGTGGCGCGCAACAATCAAAACGTTGCGCGCGAAACCCTGGCGCTGACGCGCCAGCGGTTCGAAGCCGGCATCGCAGACGCAGTCGAAGTGACCCAGGCCCAGGAGGCGGTGGTGTCGGCGGATCTCGACTACATCACCAGCGTGTTCGCGCACAACCTCAGCAAAGTCGCGCTGGCCCGCGCCATCGGCAAGGCGGAGGAACGGCTGGGCCAGTTCCTCCAGATGCCCTAGGCGCGGAAGCTACCGGCTCTCCTGCCGCAGCCACTCCTTGAACGCATCGTGGTACAGGATGATGCCTTTGCGCGAATAGCGCAGGTAACCCTGGCGGCGGAACTGGTTCATGTAGTGCGTCACGATCTCGCGGGAGGTGCCCACATACTGTGAAAGCAGCTCGTGCGTGAACGGCGCCAGATGCACGGAACCATCCTGCTCCGGAGTTCCCAGGCGTTCGCTGAAACGGATCAGGGAGCGGGCCAGCCGGCGGGCAATATTGTCCACCGAAAAGCTTTCGATACGATGCCCGAACTCCATGGTTCGCTGCACCAGGATCTGCCACAGCGCCACACCCAAACGCGGCCTCTTCGTGACGATGTCTTCAATCTCGGCCGCCGTCCAGGACATCAACCGGGTGCTTTCCATGGCGGTGGCCTGCTCGGCGCGTTGGGGCAGGTTCAGGAGCGCCGATTCGCCGAAAAACTCGTCGGTTTGGTAGATGTCCAGGATCACCTGATGACCGTCGTCGGCCATGCGGGACACTTTGACCTTACCGTCGATCACCAGGTAAATGCTGGTCGAGGGCTGGTCCTGGCTGTAAATGCTCTGACCCTTCTTGTATTCCAGAATGGTGGAACACGGCAGATGGGCCAACGGATCTTCCAACGCTTTTAGCGGTACAATTACTCTCGCGGTAGTTGCCATAGTATTCAATCCTCCAAGGGCTTGTTGATTTGGTGTCATTGATGTTGCGTCTCTGCGGAGGGCGTGCAGGTTTCTGAAACCACCACCACGCTCCCAACGGTCATAACGGGGAGGGGCTCCTCCTTCACCAGTGTTCCCTTCACCGTAACCTTGTGCCCGACATGCCTTGCGAAATTATCCTCCGGCGAACCGGCCGCCGGTTTCAGGCGGGCGATGGGCTGGAGGTTGGTATCGTTGGTCAGCACATATTGGCCGTCGTGTTCGTCTACGCAGCCGTTCAAAGAAGCCTTAGCGGGCCGGGCTTTATCCGGCTGCTGCGGGGCAGCCGTCATGCAAAAGGTGATGATCAGAAGTCCCAGCAGGTTGCGCATCCGGTTTCTCACTCCGCGCCTTAATGCACTTGGCGTGCCAGATCACACAGTCGTTACCAGGTGCCATTAAGTACCAGTGAAATCTTGTTCTTTTGTTTAGTTTCGCACCAAACCGCGGAACAGGAGCTGCCGCCTCCCTGTGCAATCCTTGTAGCGATGGGGTAATTTCTGCCGAGGAGCGGCCGCGCTATATGATGTAAGAACCGCATCATGCGCTATTTTCTGCTCTTTCTGGCCCTTCCCGTGTGCGCGTCCGAATATTCGGCGCCAGCAGGTATCCGGCCTGCCCTGCGCCGCCCCGGAGCGGCGAGCATCCTGCCCGGAGGCCGCATCATTTCGCCGGCAGGCCGACAGTATGTGGCGGGTCCCGGACCTTTTGGATTGGCCATCAGCCCCTCCGGCAAGACGGTGGTATCCGCCAACAGCGGGCCCGACCGGTTCTCCTTGACCGTGCTCGAGCAGCAGAGAGGCGGCGCCTGGGAAGTGCACCAGTTGCTCGCGCCCAAGAAAAAGAAACCAAAGCCGGGAGAACGCGCCGAGCACGCGGAGCGACTGGAGAAGGATGACGAGTGGCACAGCGTCTTCATGGGGCTGGCCTTCGCCACGGAGCACGCCGTCTACGCCTCGGAGGGCAACACCGGACGCGTGCGGCTGATCGATCTGGCCTCGGGCGGAGCCAAGAGAATCTATGACTTGAACCGCGACGGCTTCGCCGACAGTTTCACGGGCGATCTGGCGCTGGACGCGGATCGCGGCGTCCTCTATGTGCTCGACCAGGCCAATTTCCGCCTGGCAGCGATCGATGTGCGCAAGCAGCGCGTCTTGTCCTCGGTGCGTCTCGGGCGCCTGCCTTTTGCGCTGGCGCTCTCGCCGGACAAGCGCAAAGCTTACGTCACGAATGTGGGCATGTTCGAGTACCAGGCCGTGCCCGGCGTGGACATCCACAATCTGCGCGGAACCGGCCTGCCATTTCCGGCTTTCGGCTTCCCTTCGCCGGAATCGCTTGCGGGCGTCCAGGTGGAAACCGGCGCTGGGCTGGTGAAAGTGCCGGGCCTGGGCGATCCGAATGTCCGGGAAGCGAATTCGCTGGCGGTAGTAGACCTGGCCGATCCGGCGGCACCCAAAGTCGAGGCATTCATCCCCACCGGCATACCGTTCGGCGGCGTCGTCGATGGGGGCAGCAGCCCGTCCGGCGTAGTGGCCACCGCCGGCCGGGTTTTCGTCTCGAACGCGCATAACGATTCGATTACGGTGATCGACGCCGCGACGAACGCGGTGACGGGCCAGATCGATATCCGCATTCCCGGGCTCGAAAAGCTGCGCGGAGTGCTGCCGATCGGCATGGCATTCGACGAGGCCAGCGGCTGGCTGCTGGTGGCCGAAGCCGGCATCAACGCGGTAGGCGTGATCGACACGCACCAGCCGGGACCGGCGAAAATCCTCGGACACCTGCCGGCGGCGTGGTTCCCCAGCCGTGTGTCGATCGATCGCGATACGGTGTACGTCACCAACGTGAACGGCCAGGGCACCGGTCCCAACGTCTGGCAATCCGCTTTTGCCGGCGGCGAAAACGGGGCGATCGTGGGGACGTTCCGGCGCGGCAGCATCAGCTCGTTTCCGCTGCCGGATGCGGCGGCGCTGGGCGCGGCGACGGAAACCGTAATGGACAACAACGGGCTGAAGCCGCGCGACGAGACGCCTGGCGCGCTGCCCGCGGCCGTAAAGTACGTAGTCATGATCGTGAAAGAGAATCGCACGTTCGACGAAGTCTTCGGCGACATTCAACATCTGGCGAGCGGCGCGACTGTGATGGGCGCGCCCGGCGTAGCGCGCTTCGGACAGTCCGGACACGTGGCGGGCAATGGCAACCGGCTCAGCGTACAACGTGTGAACGTAACGCCCAATCATCACGCGCTGGCGCTGGGCTGGTCTTTCAGCGATAATTTTTACGCCGACTCGGAAGTCAGCGTGGACGGGCACCATTGGCTGGTGGGCGCGTATCCGGACGCGTGGACCGAGACTTCGTTTCGCGCCTCATACGCCGATGGCCGCGATTTCCGCTTTCCCACCACGGCGCCGGGCCGGTTTAGCTTCGCCGAAGGCAATTCTTCGGTGCATCCCGAAGAGCAGCCCGAAGGCGGCACGATCTGGCATCACCTGGCGCGGCACGGCGTCTCGTTCCGCAATTACGGGGAAGGCTTCGAACTCGAGGGCGTGGACGAAGGGAAGGGCTACAAGCCCACGGGCGGCCGCTTCGTGATCAACGTGCCCATGCCCGACCCGCTCTATCGCAACACCTCACGCGACTATCCCGTGTTTAACATGAACATCCCGGACCAATATCGCGCAACGCAGTTTATCCACGAGATCGAGGAGAAGTACGTGAAGGGCGGCGAACCATTCCCGCACTTTATTTATATCCACCTGCCCGACGATCACATGACCGAACCGCGCCCGCTGGACGGGTACCCATACGAAGCTTCTTACGTGGCGGACAACGACTATGCGCTAGGGCGCGTCGTGGAGTTTCTCTCGCAAACTCCGTGGTGGCGCCAGATGGCCATCTTCGTCACTGAGGACGACGCACAGGGCGGCCGGGATCACATCGATGCGCATCGCACCGTGTTCATGGGGATCGGACCGTATTTCAAGCGCAACTATGTGTCGCACGTGAACACCAGCTTTCCAGGGATGTTGAAGACCATCTTCCGTCTGCTGGGGTTGCCGCCGCTGAACCTGTTCGACGCGGTAGCTAGCGATTTAAGCGATTGTTTTACGAATACGCCCGACTTCGAGGGCTATCGTGTGCGCAAGGAAGACCCACGGATCTTCGATCCGGCGGCGGCGCGGGAGCCACTGGATCCGCGGCCGTCGATCAAGATGGACGATCCGGCGGAAGTGGGGCGGTAGAGCGCCGGAAGCCTTGGCGTCGTAGGGCGAACCCGTGACTAACAAACTTTGTGTGCTCTCGCGGCTGGCGTTTCAGATCAGGCTGGACTAATTCACGCCCGTGCGCCTGCCGGGAAGGCAGTAATCCGATTTTCGTTTGCAGTGAAGACCTTGAGGCAACGCAGAGTATGCCCGCTCCAGGTCCAATCACGGACGGGCTGGAGGCCGCGCGCGGCCTTGTAGTCGGGATAACCGCACCGGCCCGGCAGCCCCGGTTTCAGGGGCGCGGTGAATGACGGTTTGAAAGCGAGGCATGGTCTTGGAAACTTCGATACAAATAGAAACGTTACGATGGATGTTTCATGAAGCTTCCCAATGGCGAGCGTGCAATTGCCGATATTCGAAAGCTGCGGGAATACTGCCTGAGTCAAAACATCCGCGTGGTCGTCACAAAGCGCGCGTGTTTGCATCCGTTGGAATTCTGGATGCCGACGCGGAAGAACTGCGGACAGCCCTGCTCGCCGCCGCCAGCGATGCCGAAGCTAAACGCGGTATTGTGAACCCTCACGGACAGCGGTACGTTTTGGATTTCGATTTCATTCGCCAAAACAGAATCATAAGGATACGTAGCACGTGGATCGTTCGAACCGGGGAAGACCGGCCGCGGCTGACGAGTTGTTATGTACTATAAAGGAAGGCCCCATTATGTCCCGAATTGAGATGCACGCCGTGGTCGCACTAACTGATGACCTGCCCGAGGAGGGATTGGTTCGCGGTCAAGTCGGCACTGTGGTCGAGGACTGGGCGCCGGGCGTTTACGAGGTCGAGTTTTGCGACGACAACGGCCGAACGTACGCCATGGTCGCGTTAAAGGCCGAGCAACTGATGCAATTGCATCACCAACCAGTCCATCGGGCAGCTTAGAGGATGACCATTCAATTCCCCAGCTAGATGTCGGCGCGCCACTTCGACCCGCTGCTGCGGGCGTGCTGGCACTGGGCCGACTGCCACCTTCAAAGGTCAACCCCCACACGCGGCAGCGCCTGAATCAACCCATGAATGCCGGCATCAGCTACAAGATCGCGCCTAAGGCACAGCGTCTGCAATTCTGTGAGGCCCGCCAATCCCTTCAATCCCGCGTCCGTGACCTTCGTGCTGTTCAAGCTCAGGCTCTGCAACCGCGGGAGTCGTGACAATTCCTTCAAACCAGTTACCTGCGTGGCGCTCAAGTCCAGCGTCAGTAACTGTGTGAGCCCGGCCAATTCCTTCAACCCGACGTCCGTCACACGCGTAGCGACCAGTTTCAACGCCTGCAGTTGTTTCAAGCCAGCCAATTCCCTCAAGTCGGTGTCATTCGCTGGCGCGCTGGTAACCCTGGTACCACTTAGGTCAATTCCAAAACGTTGATCCGGCACAGGCAGTTTAGAAATCGCCCCCTGAACAATGACAAACGCAAACGCCGGAATCTCGCCTGGCTTCGCTTCATTAGCATCATCCCATTCCCCATCCGGTTTGATCCACCCAACCTTCGCTCCCGCATTCTCCCAAGCCGCACGAATCGTCTTCGGCAACGCCCGCTTTGCTGCTCCAGAAGCCTGGCTTGGGGTATTGCCTTGAGCCCGCTCAACTCCAGCATCCGGATACATGCACCGTGATATCCGCCGGCGTAATAATCAGACCTACTCTTCACAGATTCGGGATGCGGCAGCACAGCCGTACGCGGCCAGTCGCGCGATAGACGCGGAAGTTGCCACAAGCGTAGCCGTGACCGCCCTTGGTGTGCTGGTAGCGATCAGTTCGAGCACCCGGAAATCATCCCTCAAGCACCTGGTAATGCCTGTCCGATACACGTCGTGCGGTATCAACCGGTGGCCGCGGTAACAAACGGATTTTAGCGAGTAACCTCGCGCGCAGTAAAAGCGTCGGGTAACTGAGAGTATAATCAAGCTGATGCCACGATCACAGAAGCAAGACACAGAACTGCTCGAAGCTGCGTTAATAGGTTTCCAGTATAAGCGGGAACAGGTGGAACAGAAGATATCGGAACTGCGCAGCCAAATAGCCGGGAATCCGGTTTCCAGGCCGGCTTCCGCCGCGGCAGGTGAGTCCATGCCCGCAAAGCGTACGATGAGCGCGTCCGCGCGGCGGCGCATCGCTTTAGCGCAGAAGAAAAGATGGGCCGCTTACAAGGCCGAACACGGAACCAAAGCCGCCGCGCCCAAGCCGCACAAGCGTGTAATCAGCGCTGCCGGCAGGGCTCGGATTGTGGCGGCCACCAAGAAACGCTGGGCGGCTTACCGGAAGGCGCAAGAAGCCAAAGCCAGCTAGCGCTGGTCGCATTTCCGGGACTAACCCGGGCCTAGCTTGCGGCGCGACTGCCCGTACTGTTCAGCACAAATGTCGCAGTGTGCCGATATGAACTACACCTGGACGTGTACCTCGCTATACTGACTCTGTGCGCCCCAACTGGAAGGATCTCCCCTATCTTCTCCGGCGAAGCGTCGTGGCTACGGCCGATGACAACTGCTTCAGCATCGCGAAGGGCGCGGCTTACTCGGCACTATTGTCTCTCTTCCCGGTGCTGACGTCCGCCGCCGCCATCCTGATTCAAATACGCGCCCAGTTTGTCTCGGACACCATTGGGGGCTTCCTTGCCCAGGTTGTCCCGCCGGGCACCGAAGACGTTGTCCTGCGCCAGTTTCAGGCTCGGGGCGCCCGGCCTTGGCTGGTCCTGGTCCTGGCCGCGTTCGTCTCGCTGTGGGCGGCATCGAGCGTCTTCAAGAGCCTGATGGAAGGTTTCCAGGCCGCGTACCGCGTGCCGCGCAACCGCAATTTCTGGCAGAATACCGGGGTAGCCATCTTACTGGTCCTGGTGTCTGCGGCGCCCCTGGTGGCCGCTTCGGTCCTGCTGCTGTTCGGCACCCAGATAGAGAACGCGGTTCTGGGTTGGATGAAGGTGGACCCCTTGTGGAACCCATGGGCGTGGGCCTGGGAGTTGGTCAGCCGGCTGGCGCGATATGCCGTGGCGCTGGCCACCGCCATCCTGGTGACGATGCTGCTCTATTACTTCGGGCCCAATCGCAAGCAGCGTTTCACGGCCCTTTTTCCGGGTGCGGTTGTATCGACTCTGCTCTGGATGTTAGCCACCAACGGTTTTGGATGGTATGTGCGGCATGTCGCGCACTACAACGTGATGTACGGCAGTGTCGGCGCGAGTATTGCATTGCTGGTGTGGATGTACCTGGTGGCTGCCATCGCCCTCCTGGGATGCGAGTTCAATGCGGAGTATGAGCGCTTGCGCAAGGCCCCGGCATAAACTCTTGACGGGCAGCTTGACCTACGCATCGCCGATGCGGTGCAGCTTCATCAGGTTAGTAGTGCCGGGGCGTCCCACCGGCTGCCCGGCGAGAAAGACCACTGTGTCGCCGGGTTTCAGATAGCCGCGCTCGGTGAGCACGCGGTCCATTTGCGCCAGCATCTCGTCGGTGGAAGCCACGTCCGGCGCCTGCACCGGCATGACCGCGTAATTCACCATTAACTGGCGGCCGACGTTTTCGCGCGGCGTCATGGCGTAGATGCGCACCGTCGGCCGGTAGCGCGAAACCAGCCGCGCGCTCGACCCCGTAGCCGTGAAAACCACGATGGCCGCCACATGCGCCCCGCGCGCCGCCTGATACGCGGCGTCTGCCAGAATATCGGCGTAGGTGGGATTGCGCGCGCTGGCCAACGGCTGGAAACCCTGCGCGCGTATGGAATTCTCCGTCTCGGTGGCAATGCGGGCCATGAACTGCACGGACTCGACTGGGTACTTTCCTACGGAGGTTTCGGCGGAGAGCATTACTGCATCCGTACCGTCGTAAATGGCATTGGCCACGTCGCTCACTTCGGCGCGCGTCGGCGTAGAGTTCTCGATCATGGATTCGAGCATCTGGGTGGCGGTGATGACGAACTTGCCGTGATGCCTGGCGCGCAGGATGGTGGATTTCTGGATGCGCGGCACGGTTTCGAGCGCCACTTCGACTCCCAAATCGCCGCGCGCGACCATCACGCCGTCGGCTTCTTCGAGGATGGCGTCGATGTTCTCCCAGGCTTGCGGCTTCTCGATCTTGGCGACGATCGGCAACGGGCCGGTGTGCATGCTGCGCAGCCATTCGCGCAAGCCTCGCACGTCGGCGCCCGTGCGCACAAAGGATAGCGCGACCATGTCGATACCGTGCGCCACGCCAAAGTGCAGATCGGCGAGATCCTTTTCGGTGAGGGAGGGCAGGCTCACCGCTATGCCCGGCAGATTGATGCCCTTGTGGTCGCCGATCGGACCGCCGGAGATCACCTCCATGCGCACATCCAGGCCGCGTATGTCGACCACGCGCAGTTCGACGGCGCCATCGGCCACCAGCACGCGATCGCCGCTTTTCACGTCGGCGGCCAGGTTCGGGTAAGTGGTGGAGGCGCGCCGGCAATCGCCCATTACCGGCTCCGGAGTGATGGTGAAGATACCGCCCGAAACCAGCGTGCATCCGCCACCCGCGAAATTGCCGAGACGGATCTTGGGGCCCTGCAGGTCGAGAAGAATGCTGGCCGTCCTGCCCAACTCGGCGCCGGCCTGGCGCACGGCGGCGATGCGCGCCGCGTGCTCCGCCTGCGTGCTGTGCGAAGCGTTCAGGCGAAACACGTCCGCGCCGGCCAGGAGCAGTTGCCGGATCGCCTGCGGGGAATCGCTGGCGGGGCCCAGAGTCGCGACTATTTTGGTATTGGGCATAAAATCAGGTACCATTCCATTTTGCCCTAACATGCCCATCTATCAAGTGATTATTCTCGCGATTGTGCAAGGACTGACGGAATTCCTCCCGGTCAGCAGCACGGCGCACCTCTATCTGACCTCGTGGCTGTTGGGCTGGCAGACCGAAAGCCTGACATTCGATATTGCCCTTCACATCGGCACGCTGCTGGCGGTGCTGATCTACTTCGCGCGCGACTGGGTGCAGATTATCGCGCAGGGCTTTGGAATGCGCTGGGGCCGCGACGATCAGTTGGAGCGTAACACCGGGTTGCTGTGGCTCTTGGCCATCGGATCGATTCCAGTAGGCATCGCCGGCTTGCTGTTCAACAAACAGGCGGAAGGCGCGTGGCGCAACCCGATGGTGATCGGCACCATGATGGTGGGGATCGGGATCTTGATGGGCATCGCCGAATACATGGGCCGCAAGACGCGCGACATTTCCGGCGTCAACTTTTTGGATGCGGGCACCATCGGCGTGGCACAGGCTCTGGCCGTGGTGCCGGGCGTTTCGCGCAGCGGCATCACCATCACCGCGGGTCTGTTCCGCAACATAAATCGCGAAGCGGCCGCGCGATACTCCTTTTTGCTTTCCACACCCGCGATCGGGGCGGCCGCGGCCAAGGCGGTCTACGACATGGTCAAGCACAAGGCCATCGATGCGGCAGCGCCTGGCGGCATGGCATTGAGCCACACGGGCCTGGCCGTGGGCATCGCCGTGAGCGCCATAACCGGAATGCTGGTCATCGCCCTTTTCCTGCGTTTCCTGCGCCGCCGCAGTTTGTGGTTCTTTGTGTTTTACCGCATCATTTTTGGCATAATGGTTCTTGCTCTGGCTTTCTTCCGCCGGCCAGCGGGATGAAGGTTTTATCGCCAACTCCGCAGAAGCGCGTCAATGAACTGATAGGATTGCTGCTCCTATCGCTGGGCTTGGTATTGTTGCTCAGCCTGGCGTCGTATCACGTCCAGGATCCTTCCCTGAATACCGCGGCGGTCGCACGTCCCCACAACCTGATCGGATATCCGGGCGCGTGGTTCGCCGACCTGCTGCTGCAAGGCTTTGGCATCGGCGCGTTTGTCTTTCCCATTTTGCTCTTCGGCCTGGCGTGGAAATGGCTTCGTTCGGACGAAGTGGAAGCCGGCGCCATCAAACTCTGCGGGACGCTCCTGCTGCTGCTCAGCCTTACAGCGGCGGTTTCGTTCGCGCCGCGTTTGACGCTGTTTAGCGGCGCGATTCCGATTGGCGGCATCCTGGGTATGCTGCTGGCCCATTACCTGATGCACGCGCTGAATCCCACCGGCGCAATTCTGCTCACCATCACCACCTTGGTCGTTTCCGTATACCTGGTATCGACCTTTACCATGTCGAAACTGGCTGTCTGGTTTGCGGGGCCGTTGCGTATTCTGAATATGCTGGGGGACGCCTGGCGGCTCTGGCGCGAGGAACGCCGGCGGCGCCACGCGGAAAAAGCGCGGCTGCGCACGGAGAAGGCTGCCGAGAAGCGAAAGCGTGCGAAGCCGGCGCCGCGTGTGGAGACCGCGCGTGTCGAGCCGGCCGGCCCGCCCATCGAGCCAGTGGCCGCGGAGTTGCCCGCCGAACCCGCCGAAATCCCCATCTGCGCGCTGGAAGAAAAGCCCGTGCCCCAGCCCGATTCCCCGCCCTGGGAAGAGGTGGTGCCGGCGGCCGCCACGCGCCCGCCGGGTCCCTTGGCCTATCGTCTGCCGTTCGACCGATCTGCTGAACGAAGGGCAGGGACGCAGCCCCTACGACGAGCAGGAATTGAAGGATATCGCGGTCAGAATCAAGTCCAAGTTCGAAGAGTTTAACGTGCTGGGTTCGGTGGTACAGATTAACCCTGGGCCCGTAGTGACTACCTTCGAATTCAAGCCCGAGGCGGGCATCAAATACAGCCGCATCACGACGTTGACTGAAGATCTATGCCTGGGGCTGCAGGCTGAATCCATACTGATCGAGCGCATTCCGGGCAAGCCGACCGTGGGCATCGAGGTGCCGAATACCAAGCGCGAAGTGATCGCGCTCAGGCAGATGCTGGAGTCGGAGGAATTCGTACAGGCGCAGTCGCGGCTGACGATTTCGATGGGTAAGGATATCAACGGGCGCATCAAAGTGGCCGCGCTCGAATCCATGCCGCATCTGCTGATCGCGGGCTCCACGGGGTCGGGCAAGAGCGTGATGATCAATTCCATGGTGATGTCGATCTTGTACAAATCCACGCCGGATGAAGTGCGCATGATCATGGTGGACCCCAAGCGCGTGGAACTGGGCATGTACGAGGGCATCCCGCACCTGCTGACGCCGGTGATCACCGACCCTAAGAAAGCCACCAACGCGCTGCGCAACGCGGTGCTAGAGATGGACCGGCGGCTGCGTCTGCTGGCCGAATTCGGCGTGCGCAATATCGACCAGTTCAATAAGAAGATCCGTAAGAAGCAGGAGGAGCCGCGCAGCCTTTTCGAAGAAGAAGAGGCCACCGCCGAGGATTTGCGGCCGCTGCCTTATATTTTGATCCTGATCGACGAGTTGGCGGACCTGATGATGCTGGAGGGCCGCAACGTGGAAGAATCGGTGACGCGCCTGGCGCAGATGGCGCGCGCCGTGGGCATGCACCTGGTGCTGGCCACGCAGCGCCCCAGCGTGGATGTCATCACGGGGCTGATCAAGGCGAATTTTCCGTCGCGCATCAGTTTCCGCGTGGCGACGCGCGTGGACTCGCGGACGGTGCTGGACGTGATGGGCGCGGAGCATCTGCTGGGCAAGGGCGACATGTTGTTTCTGCCGCCGGGGTCGTCGCGGCTGATTCGCGTGCACGGCGCGTTCGTCACCGAAACGGAAATCAATCGCGTGGTGGATTTCTGGAAGGAGCAGGCCACCCCGGAATACGATCAATCGTTCCTGGTGGCGCCGCCGGCGGACGACGCGGAGCCGGAGGGCGAAGAGGCCGCGCCCGGCGGGCAGGACCCGATGTACGAAGATGCGGTGCGCATCGTGCTGGAGATGGGGAAGGCGTCCACTTCGACGCTGCAGCGCAGGCTACGGCTGGGGTATGGGCGCGCCGCGCGCATCCTCGATACCATGCAGCGGGACGGAATTATCGGCCCACCGGACGGGAGCAAGCCGCGCGAGGTATTGAAGCGGCCGGATTGGTTGCGGGAAGTCGAAGATTCGCTGCGGTAAGGCTCGCGCCAGAGAAGCGTACGCCGTAGTCCGGCCGCGCGGTACCGCCGGACTTCCCGCTCAAATGGGTCCTGGGGTTAAGTACTGTTCCACCATGAATGGCGCTTCGGGTTCCGGGATTTTTGCGCGTTGCATCCTCAAAAGGTGCGCGGGAGATTGGCGCGGGGGCGGGCGTTTCCGGTCACGGCCGCAGCGCTAGGACGAGCAGCGCCGGCTTCGTGAGCGTTCCGTCGAGCACGCGGGCCAATATGAAATCGCCGAGCACTCGGAAGTTATCCAGGTGGACCAAGATCGCGGGGGCTTCTTGCATTCATCCATTTCCGATTTCGTGTGCCCAATTTGTGCTCCGTTTTTCGCCGTTAACGCCCCTCATCGCCCCCCAAGGTCAACGCCGGAATTGGATCACGTTGTCAGCTATCCAGACGGTACATATCTTACTACTGTGCGCCGCCTTCAGTAATAAGTCTGGACTTTGTGTTTAAGTCCACGGTCTTGACGGAAGGTTAGAAATTATTGTACTTCCAGCAGCGGGCTTCTCTCATAGTTATTTGCCCAAAGAAATTCCCCATCCCGTATGTTCTTGTGAAGCCCTGACCGCTGTTCGGAAGAATATCCTCTACGGTCTTGTTCCAACCGGGAGGCACAGGTGGTGGAAAGTCTTTCATGCTATAGGAGCATCCTACTTCACCGCCATCGCCGCCCTACCGTGTTCCAGCGCAGCCGCACGATTGCGGTTCTGCATGGCATGGAGCATGGCCCGAACATGGGGAGCCAGCGAATTCTTGGCGTCGGCGTACACGATCGGATTATACGTCTTCCGTCCTACAGCCGAAAAACTGACCCGGCCAGTTCCGGCAACTTCCATTCTCGAATTGACGGCCCAGAGCCACCGCAGTTCGCTAACGAGGCCGCGGTCAGCCGGCCCGAGCGTGCGGCGAAAGACATCGTTCCACGCCTCCCACATGAGTATCAATATTGCCGCCGCGTCCCATTCGCCAATGGCCTTCTTGGTCGATAGGCGATCCCCCCCGATGTCACACGTACCTTTGAGTTCTTCCGAAAATTCGCACCTGGTGGCGCCATTTTCATCTCCATGGGCGGTCGGAATCCGACCAGGTGGTTTCGCTTTGTCCTTATACGAATTCTTGGATTCGAGCTCGACGAAAGGGCCTGGACCTTACTTAAGGAGTTCCATCGCCTTCGTAGTTTCTCACCTTGACGCGAAAGAACGGCTGCTCGGCTTGAGCGATGCGATCAAGCGGCAACCGACTCAAGCAGCGAAGCCGTTCTGGTGTGGGAACAATGCGTTCTGGTTCGGTCTTCAGAGATCGAGGCATTGCACCCTCCTGAACCGAAAACCGATCTCGCTGAACAATGCTCGATCTGCGCTTCCTTCAAGGAGCAGGAAGAGGCCGCAAGGATGGACCAGCCTCGGGCAGGAAATCTTCCGGAATCGGCAGCCATCCGACTGAAATGGGAGCATCTATCCCAAGCCCGCTGGGAACATCGGTTCAAGACTCACAACACCGAGGCGAGGGGAAAAAGTGGCAGCGGATCGCAAACGCGGCATGAGTTGGCCAGCGCTGGAACGTAAGTACGGGGTGCCGCAAGTTACCATCCGGTGGGCGATCAAAAAACTCGAAGAAACGTGCGAATCTGGGCTTGCCAAAAACCCCTCAAAAGCGGGTTTGTAGGTGACGCGAAACGCCCTACTACGAGCCCTCCGGGCTGGTCATATACGGTCGATCATGACAACCGGTAGAGGCCCAAAACCCAATGAAATGGCGGCTTTTTCCGTCCCGCCCCGGCCGCGTCGCGTCGTTTCATGGCCTCTCACGTCGCACCGAGGGGAAAAACTAGAGAGTCCGGCGCCAATAAATCCGGCGCGTTGGCCGCAGTTTCCGCCAGCGGCAGAAATTCTGCCCAAATCCACCCTCATCGGCCTCCATCCGGCGAAGCGTTCCCGCCACACGCGAGGCCACGTGCGAGAGTGCGGCGGATGTATTTCGCCGCGATTGGGAAGCCGCTGACCCTGACGGCGCGGCGCCCGGGAATCCATGCGGCGGCCAGGGAGACGGCCAGCAGTACGGCTATCGCGCCGGCAAGCGTCAGGGGGTCGTTCGGACCGATGCTGGACCAGCGCGGCCAGCACGTGCCGGGCGCCGGCCACTGTGCGGAAAAGGGGCGCTTTGTGCACACCCTCCCATACCGAACTCGGGCCGGTCGTGCTCCAACAACGATTCCAATTCGCGGCGCAGCCATTCGTCATGGGCGCACGCCTTCTCGACAAATGAGGCGCGCTCGTCCGGCGGCCGTTCGAGTGCCCCATGGTAGAGGCGCTCGAGTTCGCCCCAGCGTGCCGAATCGCTCATCGGACCGCTCGCTCCGCTGGCCCGCGGCTCAGTCCCCGGCGAAGCCAGGTCTTGGCGAATCGCCAGTCGCGCTGGATGGTGTCGGCGGACAACTGGAGGATCGCGGCGGTTTCCTCTACGTTCAAGCCAACGAAGAAACGCAATTCCATCAGCGAAAGCCTTCGCTCAGCATGAGATTCTTGGTGTCGTTGGCGACCACGGTATAGAGGAACGTTGTACGGTCGGGGGAGACGCTCAGGCCATGATCCGTTTTTACAACACCGAGCGACTGGACCAGGCGCGGCCGGTGGATAGCGAAGTCGTAGAAGCGGATTTCGCGCCCGTTTCCATCCGGATCGCTCCGCGCCATGAAATAAATTCCGTCGGGAAAAACCTGGAATGGCCGGTATGCAACCTCCACACCCTCCACCGGCCGTTCAGCTCCACCGCCCAGCGGCCGTGACCACAATTGCCGGAAATGGCCGGCATTGCAGAAATAGTAGATCGTCTTCCCATCCGCCGACTCCAGCGCGGGACCGAACCTGTTGTCTTGCGTCACCTGTTCGGCCATCCCGCCGGCGAACGGCACCCGGTACACCCGCACCACCGTCTTGTAACTGCTGTAATATACCCACTTTCCGTCGTGCGAGAAGGTCGGAACGTTGGACGTTCCGGGCGACGTGACACCCCCGGTGGTCAGGCGCCGTGGAGTTCCACCTTCGCTGCCCACAGCCCAGATATCCCACCCGCCATTCCCCATGTAGGCATCGAAAACGATCCATTTACCGTCGGGCGACCACTGCGGGGAACCACAATGCCTTCCAAAGTTGGTGATCGGGACGGGATCGCGGCCATCGCTGCGGGCAATCCATATTTCCTGCGCGCCCGAGCGGTCCGATTCGAAGGCCATGCGGCTTCCATCCGGCGAGTATTGCGGAGCCCATTCGAGTTCGGTCGAAGACACGGGATGACGCTGAGCTGAATGGCCGTCGGCGCGCCAGATATCCACATCGTACGACCACCGGACGAAAGCCAGTCGGTCCCCCTGGCGCGCCACGGCCGGCGCATATACGCCGCCTCCCACGAACGGCAGCGCCTCCACCGGTCCTCCGTTGAGTACCGGAACACGATGCAGGGTCAGAGCGAAAGCCGCCGACTTGGACATCGCCCAGATGGCTTCCCGGCCGTCGGCGGTCCATGCGGCTTCGTGCGGAAGATCCATCGAGGCGCTCTCGAAGGTAACCCGCCGCGGCGCGCCATCCGGAGTCCAATCCCGCCGCAGCTTCAGAAGATAAAGGTCGGCCTCAGCCGATCTCCGGCCGCGCACGAAGAGAATCGCGGGTTCCCGCGGCGACCATGCCGGAAGCTCGTCGCCTTCGTCCCTGGGAGGTGACGTGATGCGGCGCGCCTGGCCGTTTTCGAGTGGCAGAAGAATCAGTGTCGCCCTTTCCCCGCCCCCGCAGACCAGGGCGCGGCTGTCGTTGGACCAGGTGAGTCCGGTGCAGGAGACGCCCTTATATATTTCGCGGATATCGCCGCCGCCGGCGGGCATGACCACGGTGCTTTCCCGGCCACCCGCCGACCGCTGGAAGGCGATCCATTTCCCATCGGGCGACCACTTGGTGTAACTGTCGTCCACATCGCCGGAGGTCAGCTCTATTTGGTTTCCAGCGCCCACCGCTTTCACATAAATGTGACGGCTGCCGCCCTCGTCCCAGTTGAAGACCACGCGGCTCCCATCCGGCGAAAAATCCGGTGAGTTTTGATCGCCCGAAAACGCGGTAAAGGGAATGATCGTCCCGGTCCACGACCGCCCTATGTTCCAGCGCCGGGAGACGCTCACCGCTGCCAGCAGGAGCGACGCTGCCAGGATGCCGGCCAGCGGTCCGCGGGATGCCCGCCAGTGACGGCTGCCGAATTTGCGCGCCCGGTAAGCCACGGAGGGCGCCACTGCCTGCACCGCTTCATTGCGCAAGTAGCGGCCAATATCCGCGGCGAGATCGGAGGGGGAGTCGTAGCGCCGGGAACGGTCCTTTTCGAGGGCCTTTAGCACGATCGAGTCCAGGTCGCCTCGTATCTGCTTGGCAAGGGCCCGCGCCTCGCTATGGCGTTCGCGCGCAACTTCCATCGAGGCAGCCGGGTCCAGCCTGCGCAACATGAAAGTGCTGGGCTTGGGCGGATCGTCTTCCCGCAGCCTGCGCAGGAACTCGTCAAAAGCCATCCCCCGCAGATCGCGCGGCGGCGCGCCGGCCAACAATTCATACAGTATGATGCCAAGCGAGTAGACGTCCGTGCGCGTGTCGATGTCCGCGCCGAAGGAGCCGGCCTGCTCGGGACTCATATACTCGAGCGTGCCGATCACCGATCCAGCCAGAGTATGCATGCTGCGTTCGGTCAGCGGTTCCTGCATGGCCTTGGCGATTCCGAAGTGGATCACCTTGGGTACGGGCTTGCCGTCGTAGACCGTCACCAGAATGTTGGAAGGCTTGATGTCGCGGTGGATGACGCCCTTCTGGTGGGCATGTTGAATGGCCTGGCAAACGGGAATGAATAGGTTGAGCCGCTCGCGCAGACTCAACTCGTGCCTTTGGCAATATTCGGTAATGGGCAAGCCGTCGACCAACTCCATCACGAAATAAAGCCGTCCGGCCGAGGTCGTACCCGCGTCGAGCACACGGGCGATGTTGGGGTGGTCCATCAGGGCCAGCGCCTGGCGCTCGGCCTGGAAGCGGGCGATCACCTGCTCGCTATCCATGCCGGGCTTGATGACCTTGAGCGCGACGATACGGCGGACCGGATACTGTTGCTCGGCGCGGTAGACCACTCCCATTCCACCGCGTGCGATCTGCGCGAGAATTTTATAGGAGCCGATCTGGCTGCCGGCTTCGATTGAAGGCGGTTCGATCTCTTTCACGGCCAGTTCCCGCGCCGCCACCTCCATCGCCGGCCGATCGAGAAAATCATCGTCGGGTCGATCGTGCTCCAACAGCGATTCCAATTCGCGGCGCAACCATTCGTCGCCGGCGCACGCCTGCTCGACAAACCACGCGCGCTCGTCCGGCGGCCGTTCCAGCGCCGCATGGTAGAGACGCTCCAGTTCGCGCCATTGTGCCGAATCGCTCATGGCTGTTGTGCGCGGCTCAGTTCCCGGCGAAGCCAGGTCTTGGCGAATCGCCAGTCGCGCTGGATGGTGTCGGCCGACACCTGGAGGATTTCGGCGGTTTCCTCCACGCTCAGGCCACCGAAGAAACGCAGTTCCACCATCCGGGACTTCCGCGCATCGAGCTGTTCCAGCGCGTTCAACGCGTCGTCCAGCGCGGTCCAATCTGGGGTTTGGATTCCGGGCGCCTCCAGGGCTTTCTCGAACGTCACCCGAATCGCTTCGCCGCCGCGTTTGGCGTAGCGGCGCGAGCGCGCCAAGTCCACCAGGATACGGCGCATCAACTGCGCGGAGATGGCGAAAAAATGCGCCCGGTCGTGCCAGCGGACGTGGCCCGAGTCCACCAGCTTGAGATAAACCTCGTTCACCAGTTCGGTGGTTTGGAACGCACCATCGCGACGCTCCTGCCGCATATACCGGTGGCCAGGCGGCGGAGCTCTTTGTGAACGAGCGGCACCAGGGCAGAAAGCCATGCGCGAGCTACTCTCGAAGCAGCGCCCCGATGGCGGCTGGAGTGATCTCGACACCACGGAAAGTACTGCCTTAGCCACCGGAAAATCTTTGTACGCGTTGCAGGTGGCCGGGCTGCCGGCATCCGATGCGGCCTATCGGCGCGCCGTCCAATACCTGCTGGACACCCAGCAGGAGGATGGTTCGTGGTTCATTCGGACGCGCGCCATGGCCTTGCAGCCATATTTCGACTCTGGCTTCCCGCACGCCTTCAATCAATTTATTTCCGCCGCCGGCACCAGTTGGGCTACCGTCGCGCTCTCGCAGGCCGTCCTGGCGCCGCGATAGGGTACGCTTGATTCGGCAGTGTGATGTTCAGTTCCGCAGTTCCTGCGGGCGGCGCCAGCAGAATAGAGCGTCACGCAGGGAATTGACGTGCGCGCGGCTGCCGGGGTTGAGCGCCAGGTTGTTCATCTCCTGCGGACCCGCCGCGAGACTGGCATCGAACTCGTCTCGGCACTCCCAGAGTGATCCGGGGAACACTCCTCACCTGGATGCCGTCCATCGTCATTCCCGCAGCGGCGATTCAGTTGGAGAAATGACCGCTCGGTCGCACTCCTCTCCTGTGCGTAGTTGTAGGTCCACGTGCTGACAGGAAGTCGCACCTTTCGCAACTCGACCTTCATCGGCCTCCATGCGGCGGAGCGTTCCGCCAGTCGCGACGGCCACGTGCGGAGTGCGTCGGATCATTGCACCGCGATGGGAAGCCGCTGACCCTGGCGGCGCCGGCGCGGCGGAATCCGCGCCGCGCGGCCATGGCGACACGGCCAGCCGTACGGCTATCGCGCCGGCAATCGTCGCTGGGTCGCTCGCCCAGGGAGACGGCCAACAATACGGCTGTCGCGCCGGCAAGCGTCGCGGGATCGCTCGGACCGATGCCGAACACCAGCGCGGCCAGCGCGGGATGGAGCGCCACACAGCCCTCCTCTAACGTCGCACTGGGGGAGAACTAGACAAGCCAATAAATCCGGCGCGTTGGCTGCAGTTCCTGCCAGCAGCGGAAATTCTGCACAAAGTCCACCTTGATCGGCCTCCATCCGCCAAGTGTCCCCGCCACCCGCGAGGACAGCGTCCGGGCTATTGCACCGCGATGGGAAGCCGGCTGACCCTGACGGCGCGGCGCCCGGGCATCCATGCCGTGCCCAGGGCGACGGCCAGCGTACGGCGGTCGCGGCGAGTGGCGTGCGACCGGCCGCGCATCGTGGAAGGGGCGCGCGGCCGTGGTCATCACGTCGCCCATCCGCGCGCCGGCGTTCGCGATGGCCGATTCAAGCAGAGGGACGGCAGGCGGTGCATGGTGGAAGGTGGACGGAGGCCGGCGCGCATTCCGCGCCCTCGCTAGAGCCCAAAGTGCCAGGGCAATTATCTGCCCAGGCATGGCAAGCTTGACGGAATTCAGCACGGAATTCAGCCTGGACGAGACCGTCGCAGTTCTCGGCCGCACTCCCCCAAGCCTAAATGCTCTGTTGCGCGGGTTGCCCAACACTTGGGTACACGGCAATGAAGGAGAAGATACCTGGAGCGCGTTCGACATCATGGGTCACCTGATCTTCGGGGAGCGCACCGACTGGATGCCGCGGCTGCGGATCATCTTGGACCATGGCGACGTGCGGCCATTTGATCCCTTTGACAGGTTTGCGCAGTTCAAAGATAGTCAAGACAAGTCACTGGAGCAGCTCTTGGACGATTTCGGCCGTCTGCGAAGCGAAAATTTGGCTGCGCTGCAGGCACTGAATTTAGAGCGACAAGACTTGGCGTGGCGAGGAATGCATCCCGCGCTGGGAGTGGTGGCGCTGTCTGAGCTTCTGGCGACCTGGGCCGTTCACGACCTCACTCATGTGCATCAAATATCCCGTGTGCTGGCCCACCGGTATCGGGACGCGGTCGGCCGGTGGAGCGCCTATTTGGCGTCTTGCAGTGTACGGGCCATAGTGCACCGTAGGCAACGGTCTCAGCCGGGGCTATCGCCATGACAAGGGCAACCCGTCGAGTGGCGGGCGCTCGCGACGGACGAAGTGCCCTGGCCTTGGCAGCGTCTCGTCGCTCTTGGGGCGACTGTTTTGCACGTATTCTGGGAGGGATCGACCGACCTCCTCTGGCAGGGGCAGCTTTCGCTCCCGCGCGGATTTCGGAGGATGGATTCGGGATCTCTCCTTCTCTCCAATTCCGGCAGCGTCAGCAAAGCCATCGCCGAAGCGACTTCCACATTCGGGACGATCGACGCGCTGGTCAACAACGCGGGATCGGCGTCGTCGGCGCCTTCGAGGCCACTCCGCTAGTAGATCACTAGCCGGAATCCACGGTCCACGATGGCCGACGAGCCACAGCCGAACAAAATCCAGCTGATCTGAAATGCGGCCGACAATCGGGGTGAATTGATGTCGTGGGATTTCTCCGAATAGAAATTGACCGGCAAATTGGTGATTTCGAGATCGTCGCCGATCAGGCTCTCGGGCGGGCGTATAACATATCGAAATTGATCGCAGTCTACCAAAGGGAATCGGCTTTCAGGATGGCCGGTGCTGTCGCACAGGAGCGTCACCAAACCGTTTTTTGTTTGGCGTATAGCGGTGGTAGGCGGCGACAGCCGCGGGTCCAATGCGATGAATCCATTGCGCATATAGATGAGAGGCGACGCCGCGGCAAAGTGGCGCGAAGCGTGCCATATCCTGCGTGAAGGTAGTAAGAATGGCAGTCACCGCGGGCGTCAACGATGGCAAGCGCCTGCCGGAACTACCGCGAAAAGAAAAAAGCCGGCGCAGAACCCCGGCATAGACAAACATCATAGGAGACAACCATGAATCAGACAGTCCTCATCACGGGAACTTCTTCCGGCTACGGCAAGGCGACCGCGGAGCTGTTCCTCGACCGCGGCTGGAACGTCGTAGCAACCATGCGCCAACCGCAGCCGGATATCTTCGGCTCGCCAAGCGGCCACCTCAAAGTGCTCCCGCTCGATGTCACCCATTCCGGCAGCGTCAGCAAAGCCATCGCCGAAGCGATTTCCACATTCGGGACGATCGACGTGCTGGTCAACAACGCGGGGATCGGCGTCGTCGGCGCCTTCGAGGCCACCCCGCTAGCCACCGTGCGTGAGGTGTTCGAGACCAACACCTTCGGTACGATGGCGATGACGCACGCGGTGCTGCCGCTGTTTCGCGAACGAAGGCGTGGTGTGGTAGTCAACGTGACCTCGAGTGTGACCCTGGCCCGGATGCCGCTGGCCGCTGCATACACCGCGAGCAAAGCGGCCATCGAAGGATTCACCGGGTCGCTGGCGTTCGAGGCGGAGTGGTTCAATGTGCGCGTGAAACTGGTTGAGCCGGGGTATGCCCCGTCGACCCGGTTCGCGAGTAACGGCGCATCCCGAATGGGAGGATTGATCCCAGAGGCGTACGCCCCGTTTGCGGAACCGATCTTCGCCGCATTCGCGCAACCGGCGGCGGTGACAACCGAGTCCGACGTGGCCGAGGCCGTGTGGCGGGCCGCGAACGACACGACGGGACAACTCCGATTCCCCGCGGGCGCCGATGCGCGGGCGCTGGCTCAGTCGAGATGATTGAACAGCGGGCCGTTTTCATTTCAGGGGTTGGCCGTTGGCGGTGAGTTGCGTCAAGAGCCTCTGTGCCTCCTGCTGGACGAACACCGGCAGCTTCGAATATGACAACGCCTCCGCTGAATCCTGTCCGCCGGATATGGCGTAGGCGACGAAATCCCTAACCGCCATCTGCTCGCTCCTATCGGCGCGATCCTTGGGCAATAGCAGGAACGTGAAGCCGGGGATGGGATACGCATCCTTCGCCGATGGGGGCGGGTTGACGATGGGCGAGCGAACATCGCGCCCCAAATCGGACTCGAAAGCCGTGATGGCCGCGGCGGCTGACGCCGGCGTGGGCTCAATGAACGATCCAGCCCGGTTCTGGATCGACGCCACGGCAACCCCGTTCTTTTTTGCGTAACTGAGCTCGAGATAGCCGATTGTGCCTGCCGTCTGCTTCACCGTGCTTAAGACCGCACTGCTGCCATCCGCGCTCAGTCCGACGGGCCACGTTACCGTAAGCCCATGACCCGCCCTCTGCGCCCACAGCGGGCTGATTTTGCCGAGGTACGTGGTGAAGATATTGGTGGTGCCACTGCCGTTGACGCGGTGGACGACGATCACCGGCGCTTTCGGCAGCGCGACGCCCGGGTTGTCCCTGGCGACGCCCGCGTCCTGCCAGCTAGCCACCGTGCCCAGATATATTCGCGCCAGCGTCTCCGGGCTGAGCCGCAACGGCCGTGCCAGCCCCGGCAAGTTGTAGGTGATGCATACCGGTCCCGCCGTGACGGGCACCTGGATCGTTGGCGACATATCCTTAAGCTGGTCGTCGCTTAACGGCGCATCGCTCGCCGCGAACCCGAGTATACCCTTTTTAAAGTCATCGATGCCGGCGCCGCTGCCGGTCGGGCGATAGTTGATCAGCTTCTTGGGATGGAGTCCCTGGTATCCGCCGATCCAAGCCTGCATCAAGGGCATCACGAATGTACTGCCCTCACCCGCGATGACGCTCTCCGGCGCGTTCGGCGAAACGGACGCTTCCGATGAATCGCCCTCCCGGCTACATGCCGGCGAACCGAGAGCGATTAAGACGATAACCGCCAAACCAAGAACCATGGAACCACGCGACATCGAAGCCTCCTTATTGGGGTTCGCTCTTTGGCGCACCCGGCCAACAGTTCTAGAATAGTAGAATTGTGGAAGTGACGCAATCGGTCCGCCGTTACAATTCCGTGAAACTTTACGGCGTGCGCGATTCGATTCGGGGGCTACTTGCAAAGGCGGATCAGCAGATCGGGCTTGATGGCATTCGACCGGGAGCAGCACTCCGCATAAAGGAACGACATGAGGCCCTCCAGGGCTTCCGTATTCGCGGAGTACCAAAGAAATTTCGCGTCCCGCCGCACCGCGACCAGCCCCTCGTGGCGCAACTTTTCGAGATGGTGGGAGAGCGTCGAAGGAGCAATCTTGAGTTCGGCCAGGACGTCGCCGACGACCATGCCCTTCGGGTGCGCGGATAGGAGCAGCCGCATGATCTGCAAACGCTGTTCGGCACCCATCGCGGCGAACATGTCTGCGTAGTCCGCCAGGTCTCGTGTCTTCGCGATCCGCTTCACTCCTCCACGATATCAAGGAAGAGATGCGCCGGCCAACTTTTCGGAGAACCCATTGGTCTGCGCGGGAGGCGGCCGGGTGCCGTGCCGGGGTATGTCCCATAGCCCGCGGCCTACCAGGACAAACCCGAACTTCGGCTTCAGATAGTTGTTGATCGTTCCGGAGTGCAGCCCGGTATTGTCACGAATCGATTTCCGGGTTGCGGGTCCGTAGGATGCCAGCCATTCGCGCAATTGCCGCGCCTTTGGCCGGCGTCGGTCGGCCTCCGCACGATCGCCGGGTTCGAAAGCCGGTTCGGGGCCGGCCGATTCGAGGACAACCTTCTGAAGGTCGCGGAGTACTACTTGTCGAATCTGGCGGAGATCCTGGATCCGCTCAAGCAGGTCCCGCGCGTGTTCATCCAGCAAATCCAGGCGCTGATCGATTATGGCCAGCGCCACGGAGGTTGAGTTCGCGGCAAGCATCGTTAACCTCCATGCACTGCCGGCTTGGCGGAGCCGTTGCCAGAGGTGCCCTTGATATCCCGGACAACAGCCTCCCGGATCTGACGCAGCTCCTTAATTCGCGCCTGCACATCGCGGAGACGCTCCTCAAGTGCCTCGACTCGCTGATCGATTATTGAGACGGAAGATGCAGAGTCCTGTGAGTTATCCACGGCTATTCCTGCTCGCACGCAGAGCGTGATCGGTTTCCCCCGCGTGTCTTCTTTCTAATGGATTCGGTCCACGGCTTTCATCACGCGGCCGGCGACATCTCCGGGCAGACGGGCATAGTGGAGGGGTTGCGCCATTTCCTGACCCGCGGTAAGCACCCACCGCAGGAAATCGGCGATCGCCTGCCGCTTGACCTTATCTTCGATATGATCCGGCACCAGGAGCCACGTAAAGCTCGCTATGGGGTAGGCATCGGAATCGGCGGCATTGGTAATCGAGACGCGGAAATCATCGGGCATCGTGGTCGCGGTGGCCGCCGCGGCGGCGGAGATTCCGGCGCTGGTAGCCCGCACAAAATTGCCTGTTGAATTCTCCACGGCGCCAGTCTGGACGTGGCCCTCTATGGCATAAGTTATCTGCAGATAGCCGATCGAATATGGCTTTTTCTGGACCAGGTCGAGCACCCCCTCATTGAAGCGGGCACCGATGCCGACCGGGAATCTTACCGACATGCCGCGTCCGAAACGGCGGTTCCATTCAGGGCTTAACTTGGCCAGATAATCGGTCCAAACGTAGGTGGTGCCGCTGCCATCGATGCGGAACAAAACGGCGAGCTCGTGGGCCGGCAAGTGCAGGCCCGGATTGTTACGGACGATCTCGGGATCGTCCCAACGGGTGATGGTTCCCAGATAAATTCCGGCGAGCGCCGCGGGAGTGAATCTGAGCTCGCGAGCGATGCCGGGAAGATTGTAGGCGGGAACCACGGCGCCGAGGACGACCGGCACATGGACAATTTTCCGAGGCGCGTGCTGGATCTGCGCGTCCGTGAGGGGGCCGTCCGACGCACCGAAGTCCACGGTTCCGGCAAGCGTGCGAGAAACGCCGCGGCCGGAACCCACCGGATCGTAGGAAATATGTACGGACGGGTGCAGTTTCTGATATTCCTTGCACCACTTCGCCAGAATCGGATAGATAAAAGTGGATCCTGAGCCGAGCAGATTTACCGGTTCGCTCGCCGCTGTTGGCAACCCTAGCGAAGCCAGTACTACGAATGGTAGAAGACGACGGAATCTACAAGCCGTTCTCATACCCGATGCCCTCCCTTTAGACGGTGCATTGTTTCGCCTTTGCCCCGCAAATCGCTATCGCCTCGAATTCTCATAGTCCCGTGTGGTCACGCGGAGCAACAGGCTGCCGATCGCCACCCCAACAACGAGCAGCAACGCAGCGGCGTAGGCTTGCTGGTGCCATACGTCATAGGGCCCGCGTGCGTATTTCAAAATTCTTAACGTGATCTCGTCGATGGGGTGAAAAAGCCCGGATGGATAATACTCGTTCCCCAATGCGGTGAGGATTAGCGGGGCGGTCTCGCCGGCTACCCGGGCGACCGCCAAGACGCCGCCGGTAATGATTCCGGCGCGCGCGGCGGGCAGCACGATGTCCACAGTGACTCGCCAGTGAGATGCGCCGAGGGCGTGCCCAGCTTCCCGAATCCCATTGGGGACCAGGCGTAGAACATCTTCGGTGGTGCGAGCCATGATGGGGATCATGATTATGCCGAGCGCCAGCCCGCCGGCCACCGCCGAGAAGGTGTTGGTCGGCTTAACCAGGATGAAGTATACGAAGATGCCGATTATAATCGACGGCACGCCAATAAATGTATTGATCGCCAGCCGCGCGGCTTGAGCGAAGAGACCGTCGGCTGCCAGTTCAGATAGATAGATGCCCACGCCGACTCCCAGGGGGATGCCAACAATCGACGAGATTGTTACGAGGATGGCCGTGCCCAAGAGGGATGGAGCAATACCACCGCCCGCCTCGCCGACGGCGGCCGGCTCCTTCACCAAGAAACTCCAGTTAATGGCGCCGATTCCATGAATCACCAGATAACCGAGGATAGAAACAAGGGCCCCAAGAGTGAATAATGTCGCTACGGCGGTGGCGCCGAAACCGGCTATGCCGCGCCATTTTCGCCAGCGCCGGCCCGCCTGTGTGGCGAATAAGGTTTCAGGCGCTGAAGCCATGGATTCCCGAGAGCCTCCTCACGATGATATAGGCGAAGACGTTCACTGTCGCGGTCAGAACAAACAGGATCAGGCCGCAATAAATCAGCGCCGAGAGGTAGGTTTGTGAGCTCACCTCATTGAACTCGTTCGCAATGACGCTTGCGAGCGTGTAGCCTTGATCCATGATGTTCGTGGGCAGGCGGAACCCACCGCCGATGGTCATGGCTACCGCCATAGTCTCGCCGAGCGCACGGCCTAACGCTATAACAAACGCCCCGGCGATCCCGTTCCTCGCATACGGGAAACTGATATCCCAGACCACATCCCACCGCGTCGCGCCCAGGGCATAGCCGCCCTCCTTCAATTCCCCCGGCACGAGGATCAAAGCCTCCCGCGAGAGGGCAATTATGAGAGGCAAAAGCATGATCGCAAGAATGAGGGTAGCGCTCATATACCCGACACCATAAGGTGATCCGTTGAAGAACTCGAACCGCGAACCCAAGTGGGTGAGCAGCCAGATCTCAACGGTACTTTGCAGCGTTGGCGCCAATACCAGCAGCCCAAACAGGCCGTAGACGACGCTCGGTATAAATGCCAGCAGCTCTATCAGGTAAGCCACCGGCTCCTGCAGCCATGGCGGCAGCAATTCCGTAATGCAGACCGCCGTTAGCAGTCCGATCCCTCCAGCCAGGATCATTGCGCCGAAGGCAACAATGACGGTGCCAACCACAAAAGGAAGTGCGCCGAAAACTAAATGGACCGGGTCCCATCCCGTGTGAATCACGAAGCCGGGACCGAACCGCCTCATGGCTGGCCAGGCGCCCGCGATCAGCACCACTACCACGCCCAGGAAGGTCGCCAGGACGGTGCAAACGATGGCTTTGATCAGGCCATGGAAGATCCGGTCGCCGAGGCCTAAGCGGCCCGTCTGTGCCAGCGCCGTTTTTTGTAAATCGGCAGTTGTGGAGCTCATATTACGCCTGGCTGGCAGAGTGAGTGATTTCCGCCGGCGCGCAAGCTACGCTATTTGCCCAAACATGGCTTCCCGCTGCACGTGACGGTTCGCAGGGCGGCTTCCGCCTTCTGCGTAAGGTTGCGCGAGAGGACGGCGTAGTCCAGATCGTTTGCGTACCGCTGGCCTTGCGTGATTGCCCAGAGCACGAATGCGGTCACCAGCTTCCCCTGATTCACATCTGCCTGATTCCGATCGAGCAGCACCCAAGTAGATCCGGCGATCGGGTACGCCTGGGCACCGGGTTGATCGGTGATCGAGAACCGCAGGTCTGCGGGGATATTTTGGAACGAAGCTGCGGCGTTCGTCACGTTCTTAGGCTCGGGATCGACATAATTGCCCGCGCTGTTCTTCACCAGCGCATACGGGATTTTGTTCTGCCGGGCATAAGCCAGTTCGATGTAGCCGATTCCGCCTACGGTGTTCCGCACCAGGTTGGCAACGCCCTCGTTTCCCTGGCCCCCGATTCCGGCGGGCCACTGGACAGACGAACCGCGGCCCACTTTCGATTTCCATTCCGGGCTAACCTTGCTGAGGTAGTCCGTGAAGATGTCGGTAGTTCCCGATCCTTCCGACCGATGCACCAAGAGTACCGGTTTTGCCGGCAAGGATACGCCAGGGTTGTCCGCTGCAATCTTCGCGTCGTTCCAAAGCTTGATTTTCCCCAGGTAGATGCCGGCTATCGTCTCGGGGCTGAACCGAAGTTGCTTCTTGACATCCGCCAGATTGTACGCGATGACGACAGCGCCCTGCGTCACCGGAATATGAACCACGTTGGCCTCGCCGCCGGCTTGGGCCATCTGTTCATCGGTCAACGGCGCATCGCTTGCGCCAAACGCAACCGTTTTCGCCAGGAACTGCTGGCGCCCGCCGCCCGAACCGATCGACTGATAATTAATCTCGATGTTCGGGTGCAGGGTATGGTACTCTTTCGACCATTTCGACATTAATGGATTGACGAATGTCGATCCGGCGCCGGTCAAAGTGCCGGACTGGGCAAGCACCTGGGCGGGCGCGGCGCCGCAAATCAGGACGATGACCGTACATGCGAGGCTCTGGATTTTCAAGTTGGTATCCCCTTCAAAGTTTTTCGGCGCCATCGGGAAAGCTGGCATGCCGCCGTTCTTCCATTCTACACTTCGAGTATAGTAGAATCATCAAATTGACATCAAGCGCTTTTAGATTACAATTTGGTAAAAATCCGCAGTGCGTCCGGACTCCCACCGCGTGGTCCCGAGTACCGGCAGGGGAACAGAATGGACCTGGACGATAAAGATGCACCCGAAGGGCGGTGGACGACGGTCACGGCGATGGGACAAATTGCCGTGAAGTGCGAGTCAACCGGCTGCGATCAGACCGCGGAGTTTTGCTTCCACGCCGCCGATCCACTTCGGATGCGGGCTTACTGCGGATCGCACGCGCTGGTGCATGCTTTGCGGGCGCAACTGACCTTGCCGCAGAAGCCCGGGGGGCTGGCATAAGGGGATCTGACGCGCATTCCCGATGCCCGCACGCTCCGTAACAATTCAATGAATTTCGAGGCGCGGGCTTGCGTTCGATTGATACTTCTAGTATTATCGAAATGTGAGACAGGCGGCTGTGCCAGCGTCGAAGGTCGAGCGGTACGCTGAGATGTTCAGCGCGATCGGTACGGGACCCCGTTTACGGATCATGCGGCTGCTCCTTTCGGCGCATCCGGACGGGCTGGTCGTTGGCGATATCCAGACCGAAACCGGCATACCCGGATCGACGCTTTCTCACCATCTTGACAAGTTGCGCAATCAGGATCTTGTCGCAGTCCGCCGCGAAGGCACGTTTCTTTGGTATTCCGTCAGGATTGAAACGCTCCGGGAGCTGCTCGGCTTCCTTTATGCGGAATGCTGCACCCGGAACCGGATCATCGAACCCGGCGCATTCATCACTCTTCAAAAGGCGACCCCGAAAAAGGAGATCAAATGGAATCGAACACCACAGATGTCAGGGAAGTTGTAAGGGAGAAATACGGTCAGGCGGCGTTGCGCGTGACTTCCGGCGGCAGTTCCTGCTGCGGCGGGCGGGCGGCGGTAGAGGAATGCTGCGATCCGATCACCTCCAACCTGTACGGCGCGGCGCAAACCGGCGAACTCCCGCCAGGAGCCGTGCTGGCATCGCTGGGCTGCGGGAACCCGACGGCGCTGGCGGAGCTCAAGGCCGGTGAGGCGGTGTTGGACCTCGGCTCCGGAGGCGGCATCGATGTCTTATTGTCGGCGCGCCGTGTGGGTCCCACGGGCAAAGCCTACGGTCTCGATATGACCGATGAGATGCTGGCGCTTGCGCGGGAGAACCAGCGAAAGTCGGGCTTGGAAAACGTGGAGTTTCTGAAAGGCGAGATCGAAAACATCCCGCTGCCCGGCAATTCGGTGGACGTGATTATCAGCAATTGCGTGATCAACCTCTCGGGAGATAAGGACCGGGTGCTGCGCGAGGCCTTTCGCGTGCTGAAACCGGGAGGCCGCTTCGCCGTTTCAGACGTCGTGGTTCACGGCGAGGTGCCGGCCGATGTGCGAAAAAACGTGTTGTTGTGGGTCGGTTGCATCGCGGGCGCCTTGCAGGACTATGAGTACGCCGCCAAACTCGCCCAAGCGGGCTTTGAAGGCATCGAAATCGAGCCCACGCGGATCTACAACATCGAGGATGCGCGGGCCTTCCTGGCGGGTCAGGGCGTGGATGTGGACGCGCTCGCCCCGCTAGTCGAAGGCAAGTTCATGAGCGCGTTCATCCGGGCCCAGAAGCCCACCGCTTGTTGCGCTCCCGGTTGCTGCGCGTGAGGGCCCCGGCATGCGCGAAGTAATCACACAACCGGCAAAAGCCAGCGGGGGCCTGGGCACATTCGAACGCTATCTCTCCCTATGGGTGGGCCTCTGCATGGTGGCCGGCATCCTGATCGGCAAGCTCCTGCCCGCGGCTGTCGCGAGCCTGCGCGGGATTCAATTCGGCGAAGGCAGCCAGATCAATGCCCCGATTGCCGTTCTGATCTGGCTCATGATCACGCCGATGATGATGAAGGTCGACTTTTCCTCGGTGCGCAACGTGGGCAAGCGCCCGACCGGGTTGCTGGTCACGCTCTTCATCAATTGGTTGGTCAAGCCGTTTTCGATGGCGCTCCTTGCATGGGTGTTCTTCCGCATCGTGTTCGCCGGTTTGATCAGCTCCGCCGAAGCCGATCAGTACATTGCGGGGTGCATTATTCTGGCGGCCGCACCGTGTACGGCGATGGTATTCGTCTGGAGCCATCTGACCAACGGCGATGCCGCTTATACGCTGGTGCAGGTTTCCGTAAACGATCTCATCATGCTGGTGCTGTTCGTGCCGATCGTGCAGTTTTTGGTGCATGGGGCTTCGTCGTTGACGGTACCGTTCAAGGTGCTGCTGGTGTCGGTCGTGGTATTCATCGTGATCCCGCTGCTCACCGGCGCCCTGCTGCGCGCGTGGCTCCTGCGCCGCCATGGACGGGCATGGTTCGAGGACGTGTTGCTGCCGAAATTCGCGCCCGTCACGATCACGGCGCTGCTCGCCACCTTGGTCTGCATCTTCGCTTTTCAGGCGGAGAATATCACCGGGCGCTTCGTACACGTGCTGCTGATCGCAGTGCCGATCACCTTGCAGGTGTACTTCAACGCGGGGCTTGCGTACGGGCTCATGAAATGGCTGAAGGTCGAGCATTCGGTCGCGGCTCCGGGCGCGTTGATCGGCGCCTCCAACTTTTTTGAGCTGGCGGTGGCCACAGCCATCGCGCTTTTCGGGCCGGATTCGGGCGCGGCGCTGGCGACCGTCGTCGGCGTCCTGGTGGAAGTGCCGGTGATGCTGTCGGTCTGTACGGCGTGCAATCGCACCCGTCATTGGTTCCCCGCGGCGGAGGCTCAGTAAACGATGGGAAAGAAAAAGGTCCTGATTCTTTGTACGGGGAACTCGGCGCGCAGCCAGATGGCGGAAGGACTGCTGCGGCACGACGCGGGCGATCGCTTCGCGGTGGAAAGCGCGGGCACCAAGCCGAGCTCGGTGCGTAAGGAAGCGATTGAAGCGTTGCGGGAGTTGGGAATTGACATCTCCGGGCATCGTTCCAAACACGTTCAGGAGTTTGACGGGCAGAAGTTCGATTACGTGATCACGGTCTGCGATAATGCCCGCGAGTCTTGCCCGGTGTTCTTCGGCGCGGCGGAAAGGCTGCACCATTCCTTCGAAGATCCGGCGGCTTCTGCTGGCTCGGAGGAAGAGCGCATGCGGGCATTCCGCCACGTCCGGGACGAGTTGCGGGAGTATTTGCGAGAGTTTACCCGGCGTGTAGAAGGCTGACTGCAGGACGCGGCCTTTGTTCCGGTCGCCTTTGAAGCCGGCACGTATGCGCAGGGCGGCATCAGCCTACCGCGAATAGATGCCATGGCTGCCAGGGACGCATCCGGCAAACTTTGGCTTGAAATTGCGAACCTCGATCCCGAAAAACCGGTTACGCTGGATACGGAGATAACCGCCGTGGTACCGAAGCCTGCTTCGGCAAATCTGGAAGACGGCAGGCTGGCATTGACGGTCGAGCCGAAGTCGGTGACGGTCATCTCGCTGGAGGCACAATGAAACGCTGGCGGCAATTCGCAATGACGCTCATCATGGCAATGGCCATCGGGCTGGGGCTGAGGGCCCAGGTGCAGACCCAGGTTCCGCCGGTAATCCCGGGCGCAAAACCAGTCACGGTCGAACACATCAAGATCCATGGCGCGTCCCTCGAGGGCAACCTGGAGGGAGACGCCGTTGACCGCGATGTAATCGTTTTTCTGCCGCCCAGCTACCAGAAAGACAAACGCCGCCACTATCCCGTGGTCTACGCTCTGCATGGTTACTCCATCGGCGCCGAGCAGTGGACTCACGAAATCCACGTGCCGCAAACCATCGAAGGTGCTTTCGCCGAGGGCGCAAAGGAGATGATCGTGGTTCTGCCGGACTCGAAGACGCTGCACAACGGGTCAATGTACTCGAGTTCCGTGACAACCGGCGATTTCGAGAAGTTCATCTCCCACGATGTGGTGGCCTACATCGACGGACATTACCGGACGATTCCCGACCGCCTGAGCCGCGGCCTGGTTGGGCATTCGATGGGAGGATATGGCGCCACGCGCATCGGCATGAAGCATTCCGATGTGTTCGGCAGCCTGTACATCATGAGCCCCTGCTGCCTATCCGCTCGGCCGGCCGGCCCCACCAACCCGGAAATCGACAAAGCCCTCGCGGCGGCCAAGGCGCCGGAGGATTCGGCCAAGTTGCCGTTCTTCGCGCGCGCGCAACTGGCTAGCGCGGCGGCGTGGTCGCCCGACCCGAGGAATCCGCCGCTGTATCTCGATCTGCCGGTGAAGGACGGCGTGCCGCAACCGGATGTGCTTGCAAAGTGGACGGCGAATGCGCCGCTGGTCTTCATCGACCAATACATTGGCGATCTACGGAGGTATGACGGCATTGCCATCGACGTGGGCGACGAGGATGGCTTGAGGTCCGGCGCGGAAAAGCTGCACGGAGTCCTGGACACCTATGGAATTGCCAACACCTTTGAAGTCTACAAGGGAACTCATACCAGCGCTGTCGCCGACCGGTTTCAGAATCACGTCATGCCGTTCTTCGCCAAAACCCTTAGGCCGGATTCGGCAGGGAAGGCCGAGAGGTAACCCGGCATTCGTTTATCCGGCCCTTGACGGCACCGGCGCCGGCCGGCGGCCGGTTTGGCCTTACAAGTGCAATAGCTGTCGAACTATGAGTGAGCCACAGTTGATCCGTTGCCCCCGTTGCGGCGCCTCCAACCGAATTCCCCCCGAGAAGATCAAAGCCGGGCTGCGACCGATTTGCGGACGCTGCAAAACGCCGCTGACCAGCCGTCCTGCCTTAGTCGAGATCGGCGACACAAACTTCGCGGACGAGGTGGAGCGCTCGCCCCTGCCCGTAATGGTCGATATGTGGGCGCCCTGGTGTGGGCCTTGCAGGATGGTTGCGCCCGTGGTCGAAGAACTGGCTGCCGAGTTGACGGGCCGGTTGCGGGTCGCCAAGCTGAATGTGGATCAGAATCCCGTCACCGCGTCGCGCTTCGGGATCCAAAGCATTCCGGCCCTGCTGATCTTCAAAGATGGGCGGGAAGTTGATCGCCTGATCGGGGCGCAATCAAAATCGGAGATCCTGCGCCACGTGGAGCGCGTGATCGCTTAGCGCGTTCCGTCCGGCTATTTCCAGGCGTGCATGACGGCCCAAGCCGTGCCGGAAGGGCGCCAGCTCCAACGGCGCGGCTGCGGGCTCTGGCCATGTAGGATCACCTTCCTGAATCCCACGGTTCGCAGCATGGCTTCCAGTGCCGGAACATTGGGTCCGCACCAGTTGCTCGGGTCGCCCTCTAACTCCTCGCCGGGATAGAACGCGATCGCCGGGCGCTTTTCTTTTACCATGTCGATATTGCTGCCGCAGATCAACATGTCGCTACAGACGCTGGCCACCCGCTCTAAAGCCAGCAAGGGATGTTTCAGGTGGTAGAGAACGCCGGAGAAAATCACGAGGTCAAAGGTGCCTACGCGTTCGGGGCTCAGGTCGTAGACGTCGCATACCATGTCTTCGACCTTCGATTTCAAGGCTCTTCGGGCAAAGTCAAAGCCGGCCTTCCCGGCGGTCCACGGCGCTTTGCCCACCCAGATAAACTCGTCAACCGCAAGCACCCGGCGGGCGCCGCGCCGTTCACACTCAAAGCTGAAAGCGCCGTCCCACGCGCCGATGTCCAAGACAGACTTGCCAGTCAGGTCGTCCGGAATTCCGGCAAGCTGGATGCGTACGGGGGTCTGATCGCGCCCGGGGGTGACGATGCCATCGCCCAGGTCGATGGTGTGCCACCAATATAGGGAGTTCAGCTCCTTCGTGAATTCTTCCGTGACCGGCATCGCCTAATTGTATTACAGCCCACAGATCGCTCAGTGGCGCCGGACGCCGCGCGAGGGGCGCTTACTTTTCCGTCTTTTGATAGCCGGCGGGGATGGCGAAAGCGGCATCCGGGATCGGAGCGGCGGAGAAGTTGCCGGCTTCCAGGGTAGTTTCCGATAGCGCTCCGGAAGTCGCCCCGCCCATCCGGGCGAGGGCCTGCTGTGCGGCCGCGGCGGCGGGTCCGCCCTGCTGGACCATCGCTTCCAATCGGGCGCGCGCCTGTGCCATTTGCTGCGATTGCGCGGCGGACGGTCCGGCGCCGCTTCCGGATTTCATGCGAATGACTTCCATCACCACCACGCCATCGAGTTCCGCCAATTGGCGCTGCAACTGGGCCATGGCCTTCTGCACGCCAGGATTGTTGCCGGCGCCTAAGCCCGCCAACGGAAAGCGAGCTGCGTTTTTCTTGTAAAACGCGGTCACTTCTTCCCTGCCCGGCACATCCTGCGACACCCAAAGTTCGATCTCCATCTGGGGCTTCAGGCCTGCCTGCCGGGCCTGCGGCATATCGACGTCCATGGTCATGATCAACTGGCTGGCATTGTATCCGTTAATGGTCTTCTTCTGTCCAGTGTTTTTGACATCGGCCTTTACGTCCATACCCGCGGCGGCGCTGGCCAAGTCGCTGAACCGGGTCACGGTGTAGGTCTTGGCCGAATTATCGAGGATGGTCAAGGTCTGCGCCTCGAAATCCATAATGGTGGTCGTGGTTCCGCGTTCCACCTTCATCTTCTGACCCTTGACGGAGTGCGTGCTCGCATGGCCGGAGCCGGATTTCTGCGTCATGGTGAAACTGAAGTCGGCGTGCGCCGTCAGACTGGCCGCCAGCATCAACAGGGGAACATGTGCGTGTCTCATCAGTAAGGCCTCCTTTCGAATCTTATCGTAGGCGTGGGTGCCGCAAGTAATTTTCCAGCGCGGACAAAGCCTGCCCGGCGTTTTCCGGCCACCCCCTGTGCTACTCTGTTGGCTTCGAACCATGCCCCTCACCCGCACCAAAGGCCAACTCATGAGCGCCTCGGAAATCGACCGCACGCTGGTCCGCCTGGCGCACGAAATCCTGGAAAAAAATCCCGATCTGGACCGTTTGGCATTTATCGGGATCCGCCGCCGCGGGGTGCCCCTGGCCCAGCGCCTGGCGCGTAAAATCGAATCGCTCGAACAGCGTGCGGTGCCGGTCGGTATTCTGGATATCAATCTCTATCGCGACGACCTGACTACTGTGGACATCAAGCCGGTAGTGAGTGCCACCGAGATCCCGTTTTCGGTGCAAGGCAAAGACATCATCCTGATGGACGACGTGCTCTATACGGGCCGCACCATTCGCGCGGCGCTCGACGCGCTGTTCGACCACGGACGCCCGGCGCGCGTACACCTGCTGGTTCTGATCGACCGCGGCCATCGCGAGTTGCCCATCGAAGCTCAGTTTGTGGGCCGTACCGTGCAGACCGCGGACTACGAAATCATCGAAGTGAAATTCCAGGAGATCGACCAACTGGAAAAAGTGTTACTGGTCGAGAAAGTCGCTGAGAGCGAAACCGCTTAATCACCATGCCGGCAGGATTGCTGGGAATCGAAGAACTGGATCGCGCCGAGATCGAAGCCATCCTGGCGCGCGCCAAACAGTTTCAACCTGTCCAGGACCAATCCCAAAAGAAACTGGACACGCTCCGCGGGAAGATGATTGTCAATCTCTTCTTCGAAGCGTCCACTCGCACACGCACCAGCTTTGAAATCGCCGCCAAACGGCTGGGCGCCGACGCCATTTCCATCGCAGCGTCGGCCTCCAGCGTTTCCAAGGGCGAATCGCTGGTGGATACGCTCAATACCCTGGCGGCCATGCGCCCCAACGCGATCGTCATGCGGCACTCGGCCTCCGGAGCGCCGCAATTTCTGGCGCGCCATCTGGCCATGCCGATCATCAATGCGGGCGACGGCACGCACGAACATCCCACGCAGGCCCTGCTGGACGCGCGCACCATTCTCGACCGGCGCCCCAGCCTGGAGGGTCTGCGGGTGGCCATCATCGGCGACATCGCGCATAGCCGCGTCGCCCGATCGAATGTCTATCTGCTTTCAAAATTCGGCGCGCGCATCGTGCTTTGCGGGCCGGCCTCCCTGCTGCCGCGGGAACTCGCGCACATCGCCCCCGGCGTTACGCTGACCAACGATATCAAGGACGCGATCCGGGACGCCGACGTGATCATGATGCTGCGCGTGCAGCTTGAGCGCCAGCACGAAGCCGCTTTTCCGGCGGCCGAATACTTTCAATTCTACGGCTTGCGGCTGGAGCATCTGGCACTGGCCAAGCCGGACGTCATCGTGATGCATCCGGGCCCCATCAACCGGGGGCGCGAGTTGTCCTCGGAGGTGGCAGACTCGCAGCGCTCCGTCATTCTCAACCAGGTCGAAAACGGCGTCGCCGTGCGTATGGCGGTGCTGGAGCGGGTGATTGGCTGATGTCTCAACTCCTCATTAAGAACGGGCGCGTGATCGACCCTGCCTCGGCCACCGATATGCTGGCCGATGTCCTGATTCGGGATGGCGCGATCGCCGCGATTGGCACGGACTTGGGAGCCGCGGGCGCGGAACTCTTCGATGCCACCGGGCTGATTGTGGCGCCCGGCTTCATCGACATGCACGTGCACCTGCGGGAGCCCGGCTTCGAACACGCCGAAACCATCGAGACCGGCGCGCGCGCCGCCGCCGCCGGCGGATTCACTTCCATCTGCTCGATGCCCAACACGCTGCCGGTGAACGACAATGCTACCGTCACCAGCTATATCATCGAGCGGGCCCGTAAATTGGCCATTACCCATGTCTTCCCTATCGGCGCCATTACCAGGAACAGCGCGGGTGAAGAGCTATCGGCCATCGGGTCCATGAAGGCCGCCGGGGTGGTGGCCATCTCCGACGATGGCCGTCCGGTGATGAACGCGCGCGTGATGCGCCGGGCCATGGAATTCGCGCGCTCTTTCGACCTGCCCGTTATCGATCACTGCGAAGATCTGAACCTGAGCGCCGGCGGCGATATGCACGAGGGCTACGAGTCCGTGCGGCTGGGCTTACGCGGAATTCCGGCCAGTTCGGAAGACGTGATGGTGGCGCGCGATATTCTGCTCGCGCAGCTCACCGGCGCGCGCTTCCACGTGGCGCACATCTCCACGCACAACGCCATGGCCATGGTGGCATACGCCAAGCAGCAAAAGCTGCCCGTGACCTGCGAAGCCACCCCGCACCACTTCGCCCTCACCGACGCCCAGATGCTGCCCTACGACAGCAATTTCAAGATGAAGCCGCCGCTGCGCACGGCTTGCGATGCGGGCGCGGTGGTGGAAGGCATCGTGGCCGGCGCGGTGGACGCCATCGCGACCGATCACGCGCCGCACCCCGGCAGCGAAAAGATGCAGGAGTTCGAGAAGTGCCCGTTCGGCGTCATCGGACTGGAAACCGCGCTGGGTTTGGCGCTGGAACATCTGGTGCACACCGGCAAGATTCCGCTGGTACGCCTGGTCGCGCTGCTCACCACCGGCCCGGCGCGCGTGCTGCGCCTCGATCGCGGCACGCTGGCTGTGGGCGCGCCAGCGGATGTGACCATTTTCAGTACGGACCTCGAATGGACCTACGACGTGAATCAGTCGTTCTCCAAGAGCCGCAATTCGCCGTTCGACGGACACAGCTTCCGCGGGGGACCGGTGGCGACGATTGTGGATGGAACCGTAGTGTGGCAGCGGGAGTAGGCGATTCCCAACCTTCGCCGTTGCTGTTTCGCCGCTGTGCGGAGATCGACAGCCTGTTCCGACTCTGCGTGAAAGAACGAGGCTGGAGTCATAAGCTCCCCCGCGGATTCAAGCTCTTGCGTTTACCGTGATCGCCGAAAGGGAGGGAGATGCGCGAAGCCAAGTGTCGAATGTGGATGGGCAACCCACGGCCACTTTGCGGTAATAGTACATTGGGGACTCAATGGTGAAACCCTGCTTGAAATGCGGGCAAGACGTCATTTTTCGACATATCAATGGAGTGTGCACGCCGATTCACCGCCACGGGATGCCCTGTGGGGAACGGGCGCCATACTCCGATGAATCCCTCCGACGCGCTGTTCGCTGTCGCTGCCCAGTATGTCGGCAGGAGGTCTATTTGGTACGCCACAATGGAGGAAGGTTTTGGGTTGACGAACTTGGTTGGCCCTGGCCGCCGCATCCCTGTTTCGGCGCGACAACGGGATCTCTTGTTGTCCCACCCATAAAGCAAACGTCGGATTTCTTGAGTAGCGCCCCACTCGCGCAAGCCGCCACAATTGCCGACTTCGAACATGCGCTCTACCTCAAACTCACCGAGATACCGGTGGACCATCGCCGACGGCAGAACTTCATCCATGACTTCGTTAAGAGAGCGGAGTTTGAGAACCTCTCAAGGGGTCAGATGGAAAGTGCGGGTGTCGAACTATTGAAGGAAGTGGAGCGTCCGGCCGTCGCACGGGGACGACAACGATCAATGTCGCCCGCGCCCGGGCGTGGACCCAGGAAGAGGCAGAAACGAACGAATAGATGATGGGCCCATAGTGCTGCCGTGGTTCGCCCCTCGGCCACATGCGGTTCGCGCCTCGTCTGAGCAACGTGGAAGATGTCGGGTCATCGCCGCGCGGACAGTTGGCCGGTCAGCCGCTCGCGCATGCCCGCGAACTGCGGATTGTCTACCTGGTTGACCTGCTCCTTAGGGTCCGCCGTCTCGTCATACAATTCGTTGGCCCCTTTGCCCTGATCGCGCAGGATCAGCTTGTAGCGGTCGTCGCGCGCCATCTGCGCATCGCGAATCCGGCCAAAGGCGATATCCGGCCACGATTGCTTCTTGCCTAGCCGCCGCCCGTAGATGAACGTCAGATAGCTGGGCACATGGCTGCCGGCCGGAGGCGCCACGCCGGCCAACTCGCATAATGCAGGCATCAAATCGTAAGAGTTCACGACCTCGTTGCGCACGGTCTGCGGAGGAAAACGGCTGGGCCACGACCAGAGCAACGGCGTGCGCACCACTTCTTCGTACATATTCACCGGGTTCGAAGCCGTGGCGTCGCCCCACAACCCGTGACGGCCGAGCAGATATCCGCCATTGCTGGTGAATACGACCAGCGTGTTATCCCAAACCCCACGCTTCTGCAGGGTGGCCTGCAGCGCGGGAATCTGTTCGTCGAGCGTGGTCAACGCCGCCGCATATTTGCGCAGGTTTCCCGGCACATCCCGCAACATTTCCGGGTGCGTGGCGTTGGTCGCCGCGGCGTCCCAGCCGATGGTTTCGAATCCCGTCGCCGCGTACAAATCCAGGTTCTTCTGCGTGCCTGCCACGGCATTCGGGCTGGGCCATGCGTGCACCAGAAAAAACGGCTTGGCGGCAGCCTGCGCCTCCAGGAATTCGCCGGCCTTCGCCGCGGAGTCGCTGCGCGCGCAGTTGTAGCCCGCGGCTGAGAAAGCAGCCTGGTCCGCGGCAACCGGCGCGCACGAAAAGCTATTGTGAAACCGTACACCGGTTTGGGCCACCCGGTCGATATTCGGCGTGTGCACCTCGGTGTTCCCGTAGCATCCGGTCATGTAGGCGCCGAGTTCCTCGGCCACAATTAGTACGATGTTCGGACGCTCCGCAAACGGATGCTTCTTGGTTGCGGCCAACAGAGGCGCAGCCAGCGTGCCAAACAGGAAATTACGTCGATTCAAAGGCATTCAACCCAGTATACGCCGGTCGCTCGAACGGTCTGGTAAACTCAATAGGAAAGGCGGCGTAGCTCAGTCGGTTAGAGCGACGGTCTCATAATCCGTAGGTCGAGCGTTCGAGTCGCTCCGCCGCCACCAGTTTCCACCCAGTTTTCCGTCTCCCGGTGGCCCCTAGTTCACCTCGGCCTCGATCGCCTCGAGTTCCTTCCCGGCGTCCGTAAACTTCCCCTGTGCCGCTAGCTCGCGATACCGCCGCAAGTGCTCCCGCACCCGCTGGAGCCTCTGATCGGCGGTGCTGGGGGTATTGGAAGCCGCCGTCGCGGCGGGCGATCCGGCTTTCGGCGCGGTAGCTTCCGCCTGCTGCACCAGCGTCTGCGCGCCCGGCGAAAGCTGCGCCAGGGCCTCTTCGAAGGTGTCTGTATAGATCAGCCGGTTGCCAACCGCCAGCACGATCTTTTTCAATTGCGGCATGCTGGTCGCGCTCGACTGGATGTAAATGGAATCCACATACAGGAACGTACTATCCACCGGCAGCACCAGGGTTTGCGACCGCAGCACGTGCGACCCCTGCTGGTTCCACAACGTCAGGTCCTTCGAAATGGTCTGCTCCTGATTGATGCGCGCCGCGATCTGCGCGGGCCCGAAGATCAATTCCTGTTTCGATAACTCCAGCACCACGATCTCACCCAGGTGGGCGCCATCGCAGCGCGCCAGCATGAGCCCGATCAGGTTGTCTTTATTGCGCGGCGTGAACGGCAGCAACAGCATGAACTCCGCCTGGTTCTGCTCGGGCAGGCTGGCCACCACGTAAGTCGGCGACACGGTCTGGGGCTGGCCTTCCTGCGCCGCCGTGTACTTGGCCAGATCCCACATGTCTTCTTTGTTATAGAACGCCTGCGGATCGAGCATGTGATAGGTCCGGTAGATCTCCGCCTGCACGCGGAAGAGCGTCTCCGGATACCGGGCGTGCCTGCGCAGGTCCGCCGGCATCTCGGAGGCGGGGTGGAAGAGAGCGGGGAACAAGCGCTGATAGGCGCGCACAATGGGATCGTCGGGGGCAAAGATGTACAGCCGCGTGGTGCCGTCATAAGCGTCGATGGTGGCCTTCACGGCGTTGCGCAGGTAGTTGACTTCGCCCAAATCCGCCACGTCTACGGTGCGCGAATAAGGATGCGAGTTGGAGTACGTGTAGCCATCGTCCATCCAGACCAGGCGCCCTTCGTCGGTGATCACCAGGTAGGGATCGTGGTCCCAGGCAATGAATCCGGCCAGGGTTTCCAGCCGCTCCTTGATATTCCGGCGGATCATCATGCGGCTCTCGCCCGAGATGGGATTGCTGAGCAGGATGTTCATGTCTCCCTGGTGCACCGCCGCCGCCACCCGCATCGCCCCGGAAGAAATAGGGATGCCGCCGATCCCGTCGTAATGCGAAAACACGTTGTCCTCGCCCGAAGGGTAATTGAACTCGGCCTGCGCGGTACGTACGAACACAGGCTCCTGCACCACCTCGCCGTAATAAATTTCCGGACGGGTGAGTTTCAGGCTGGGGGTCTTGATCTCGGGCGGGGCATTTTCGATGAGCAGTTGCGGCAGTCCGTCCGCGGTGAGCTTGCTGACCGGCGCCATCACCACGCCATAGCCGTGGGTATAGACGAAGTGCGGATTGATCCAGCTTTTGCTGGCGCCCGGCAACTGATTGATATCCAGCTCGCGCGGCGTGAGCAACACTTCGCGGTAGGCGCCGTCGATGGTGTAGCGGTCCACATCCGTATCGGAGAAAACGTAATAGGGACGCAGCGCCTGGATCTGCGTAATGGTGTTATGGAACGCGTCCACGTCCCACAAGCGCACGTTGTCGAGGGTCCCCTTGTGCGCCGCGGGATCGATGGCGGCGTCCGGATGCACCTTGAATTCGCTTTCGGTCATGTGCTGTTCCAGGCCGTAGGCCGCGCGCGTGGCGTGAATATGCGTGCCGATGAAGGGCCGCTGGATGGAGATCTCATTCGGCCGCACGTAGAGCGAATCCACCAGCCGCGGAACGACGAACAGCACCACCAGCGAGATCGCCATGCTGGCGGCCAGTATCCAGCGCCGCATCCATACCAGCGCGGCCGCCGCCAGGCACGCCACGATCGCCAACCACTGCAGGGGCAGGGCGAAGTGCAGATCCACATAGTCGATGCCCACCATGAATCCGTGGTCGTCATAGACCATTTCATAGCGGGCCAGGAAGAACCGCAGCGCCAGCGCCATCAGGAAAATCACCAGCGCGCCGCGCAAGAAGCGGCTTTCGAGCCCGCCTTCCAGACGAAAGACGGAAGGGTCGAGTTGGCGTAGATCGCCCATTTGCGGCAATTTGTAGCGCAGTTGCCAGCCGCGCGCCGCCACCCAGTAAACCAGCACGCTGACGATGATGAGCGCCAGCAAGTAGCCGCGGAGGTCGGAGTAAAAAGGCAAATCGAAAAGATAGAACTTGAGCGGCAAGCCGAAGACGGAATCGCGCCAGGCGTTGGCTTCCGCGGGTACCCCGCGCGCCCCCAGATAGCGGACCACGGTCCAGGTCTCGATCGATCCGGCCGCGATAAGATAACCGAGAAACAGGAGACCCACGCTCGAAAGCCAGGCGTAAAGAGGATGCTCGGAGAGCCGCGTACCGGCGAACTTCAAGGCGCGTGCATGCGCCACCCACAGCACGCCGAAGGCGATCAGCGTGGCCGCCAGCATGGGTGCGAAGCCGTAGGCCAGCATGGCGAACCAGGTGTCGAGTTGGCCTAACTCTTTCCACCATTGAAACTCAATGGAGAAGGAAGCCAGTGAGCGCGCCCCCAGCAAAATCACGATAGCGAGCACGATCAGGGTAATGCGCGCGCCGCGGCCTCCATGCTTCGGAGCGCCGCGGTCAATGCGGTACTGAGCCATGCCCGGAGTGTAACACCCCGCATTATAGGGCAGCCCTGGCGGCGCGCTCACATCCCGCCGGCATGCAATCTGTTATAAGTATGACGTTATGCAACGCCGTCAATTCATGGGGGCCGCGGCTTCGGCCGGCCTGGCCGCAACGCCAGCCTCCGCCGCCCAACAGAATGCCTTTCTCGAACTGCGCTATTACCACATGCGTACCGGCCATCAGACGCAGCGCACTTCCGAGTTTCTGAGCAAGTACTTTGTTCCCGCCGCCGCCCGCCTGGGGATTGGTCCGCTGGGATTCTTTGGCGCCGTGATCGCCGAGGGCAGTCCTTTTATCCTGTCGCTGGCGAGCTACTCGTCGGCCGCGGCTTTCGGCGCCAGTATGGAACGGCTGGCCTCCGACAAAGAATTCCAGCACGGCTTCGAGGAGTACAATTCCATGACGGAACTGAGCTACATCCGCATGGAGAACTCCGTGCTGCGGGCCTTCGACTGCATGCCCTCGATCGCCGTGCCGCCCGCGGGCGACCGTCCCGCTCGCATCTTCGAACTACGCACTTACGAATCCAATAATGCCCAGGCCGCGCAGCGCAAGATCCGCATGTTCAACGAAGGCGAGGCCGGGATATTCAAGCGGTTGGGAATGGCCCCCGTCTTCTTCGGCGAGACCCTGGTGGGCCGCAATCTTCCTAACCTCACTTACATGCTTTCTTTCGAGAGTCTGGCCGCCCGCGACAAACTCTGGGGCGCTTTCGGCGCGGACGCCGAATGGCAGAAACTTCGCGCGCAGCCAGGTTATGCGGACGCCGAGATCGTCTCCAATATCAGCAACTCGATTCTGCGGCCTCTGGATTTTTCAGCGATTCGTTGAGGAGGGAGTTGATGCGCCGCCGCACTTTCGTGGAAACCGCCGCCCTAGCCCTGGCAACCGCGGGTGCGCCGGCCCAGACGCCGCCCGCGAAGACTCGTCAAGCCGCTTTGAAACTGGGCACGCAGAACGATTCATCCGACCCGGCGCTGCGCGTATTGGCCGCTCTCGGCGTCGATCATATTTGCAGCACGCTGCCATCGGCCCGCATGGACGCGAACTGGTCCGTGGAAGGGCTGACCCGCCTGCGCGAGCGCGTGGAGTCGTTCGGCATTCGCCTGGAGATGATCCCGCTTCCGATGAGTTCCAGTTCTATCGATAAATCCGAGAATCCCGGCATCATGCTGGGCAAAAGCCCGGAGCGCGACCGGGAAATCGACACCATCTGCCAGATGATTCGCAATGCCGCGCGTGCCGGCATCCCGGCGCTCAAATACAATATGACGATTCTGGGCGTGGTGCGATCAGAGCCTTCGCGCGGCCGCGGAGGCGCGCGCTACAGCACGTTCGAGTACGACAAAGCCGCACAGGTCCCGCCGCTGACCGAGGCCGGTCCGGTAAATGCCGATGCGATGTGGGAGCGCATCGCGTATTTCTTGGAGCGAGTGATCCCCGTAGCGGAAGAATACAAAATCAGAATGGCTTGCCATCCGCACGATCCCGGGATGCCGCCCGGCAAAGGCTTTCGCGGCGTGGATCGCGTGCTCGGCAGCGTTGCGGGGCTGAAGCGGTTTATCGAAATCTCGCCCAGCCCTTACCACGGCCTGAACTTCTGCCAGGGCACGGTTTCCGAGATGCTCGCCAAGCCGGCCGACGAAATCTTCGACGTAATTCGCTATTTCGGGACGCGCGGCAAGATCTTCAACGTGCACTTCCGCAACATCAGGGGCGGCTTCTTGAACTTTCAGGAGACGTTTCCGGACGATGGCGGCGTGAACATGATCCGCGCCATGCGCGTTTATCGGGAAGTGGGTTATGACGGCATGCTGATGCCCGATCACGTACCCGTCATCGAAGGCGACGCCGCCGGCAAGCAGGCCTTCGCGTTCGCGTATGGCTATATCCGGGCCCTGATTCAGATGGTGAATATGGAAGCCGCGTAGTTACGGCTTCTTGGGCTCAGGCTTGGACTGATCCACGACATCGCCGAATTCGATGGTCGACTTACCCACGAACTTCTTGTAGTCCTTGTAAGTCACCAGCATGCGGATTTTCTGGTCGTGGTCGTTCTTGAAGTGCAGGGTGTCATCGGCGTGCGTGTACGTGGGGAACCAATACTTCCCGTCGATTTGTTCGCGTAGCGTTTCAAACTTGGGAAACTGCTGATCGTCGCCCCTCTTCAGATAGCCGACGGCTTTGCCATAGGTCTTCACGATCTGAAAGTCGCGGTCGTCCACCCAGATCTGCCCTTCGAAAAACCGCTTCCCGGGCGTGAGCTTCTTGGGCTTTACGGCAAACACATAGCACGAGATCTCGTCCGCGTTCTGTTTGCCCAGATAGCGGATATCGTACTCCGGAATCTGGTCGGTGGTTAAAACGAAAGGCTGCACATTGCGGAGGTCCTGCTCGTCTTCCGGAGTCAACAGCAAATAATCGGAAAGCGTGGACACCGGAGCGTACACCACATGTTCGGTGCGCTTGCCGTCCGGCGAAAAGATAATGTCGGAAACCAGCTCATACTTACCCACGGGAGCGCCCGAGTCATCCAATGCCTGGACCTTGACGGTCTGGCGGTAAGTATAATTCTGGCGCGCCGCGGCGAACTCCTTCTCCTTGGCGGCGAACTTGCGAATGATGTCGTCGGGGTTGACATCGGGCGCAGCCGTAGTGGCGGCCGGCGCGGCCGGCGGAGTGGTAGCGGCGGCCGTCGCGGTGGCGGTCTTGTGGCCGTCATCTCCCCAAACAGGCACACATAGAGCCGCTAACAAGGCTGCCTGGGCAAGTCGATGCATGTTTCCCCTCTCGAAAAAGACGTTCGCCGCGGCCTGCGGGTTTCGCTACCGGCCCAGCAACTTCTTGGCGATGGTCAGCAACTGGATGTTGCTGGTGCCCTCGTAAATCCGGCCGATCTTGGCGTCCCGATAGAGTTTCTCCACCGGATAATCCTTGGTGATGCCCACGCCGCCATGCACTTCTATAGCTTTCGAAGCCACCTTCTCCGCGATCTCGGAGCTATAGTACTTGGCCATGGCAGCCTCGGTCTGGAACGGCAATCCGGCATCGCGCAAACGTGCGGCGTTATACACCAGTAATCGGGCTGCCTCCACTTCCGTGGCCATAACCGCAAGCTGAAATTGCACGCCCTGGAATTCACCGATGGATTTGCCGAACTGCTTGCGCTCGCGGGCATACGCGACGGCGTGATCCAGCGCGCCGCGGGCCAGTCCAATCATCTGCGAGCCGATGGCAATGCGCCCTTCGTTCAGCGTTTCGATCGCGATCTTGTAGCCCTTGCCCACCGCGCCGATTACGTTCTCCTTCGGCACCCGGCAGTTGTCCAGGATCAGTTCGCAGGTCGAGGAAGCGCGAATGCCCAGTTTGTCTTCCTTCTTGCCTACCTGGAATCCCGAGAACTCGCGCTCGATCAGAAACGCCGTGATGCCGCGGTATCCCGCGTCCGGATCGGCGTTGGCGAAGAGCAGGAACAGTCCGGATTCGGCGGCATTGGTGATCCAGAGCTTGCGCCCGGTAACCAGGAAGTGGTCGCCGGCATCCACTGCGCGCGTGGCCAGGGCGAAGGCATCCGATCCCGATCCGGCTTCGGACAGCGCGTACGATGCCACCGTGTCGCTAGCCAGGCGCGGCAGATACTTTTTCTTCTGCGCCGCATTGGCCCAGCGCAGAATCGCGTTGTTCACAATCGTATTCTGCACGTCGGCGATCACGCCGGCCGAGGGGTCCACCGCGGACAACTCCTCCACCGCCAGAATACATTGGAAGAAACTGCCGCCGCTGCCGCCGTATTCTTCGGGGATCTCGATGCCCATCAATCCCAATTCAAAAAACTGGCGGATGATGTCTTTACGGAAGACGCCCGCCTCGTCCATCTCCCGGACGTATGGGCCGATTTGTTCGCGCGCGAACTGGCGCACGGTAGTTTGAAATAGCTTCTCTTCTTCCGTCAACGCGGTGAGAGGCTGTGGAGGAATTTCGGTTTGCTGCGCGCTGGCTGGCATGGCTTTATTTTCTATACTACACCCGCCAGTTCGTGGTACTCGCGGCCCTGCGACTCGGCTACCGCGGCGTGCGTCACAAAGCCGTTGTAGGTGTTCACGCCTTCCCGCAATCCGCGGTGCTCGGTGCAGGCCCGCGCCAGTCCCTTATTCGCCAGTTCCAGGAGATAGGGAAACGTGGCGTTGGTCAACGCGAAGGTGGAAGTATACGGTACCGCGGCCGGCATGTTGGAGACGCAGTAGTGCAGCACACCGTCCACAAAATAAATGGGCTCTGTATGCGTAGTGGCATGGGAGGTTTCGAAGCAGCCGCCCTGGTCGATGGCCACGTCTACCACCACGGCGCCGCGTTTCATGTTGGCGATCATCTCGCGGCGTACGACTTTGGGCGCCGACGCACCCGGAATCAGCACGGCCCCGACCACCAGGTCCGCGCTCTTTAGCGTCTCACGGATGGTATACAGGTTCGAGGCCAGCGTGACGATCTGGCCGCCGAAAATGTCGTCCAACTGTCGCAACCGGTTCAGATTGCGGTCGATCATGATCACGTGCGCGCCCATTCCCAGCGCGATTTTGGCCGCATTGGTGCCCACCACGCCGCCGCCGATGATGACGCAGTTGGCCGGCGCGACGCCGGGGACGCCGCCCAACAGCACGCCCCGCCCGCCATTGGGCGCTTCCAGATATTGCGCGCCCACCTGCACCGCCATGCGGCCCGCGACCTCGCTCATGGGCGTCAGCAGCGGCAGCGAGCCATCGGGATCGTGGATGGTCTCATACGCCACGCCGTTGACCTTGGCTTCCAGCATGCGGTTGGTCAATCCGGGCAGCGGCGCCAGGTGCAGATACGTGAACAGGATCAGGCCGGGGCGCATAAAATCGTACTCGGCCGGCTGCGGCTCTTTGACCTTCACCACCAGGTCGGCGCGCTGCCAGACTTCGGCGGCGCTAGGCAGAATGTCGGCGCCCGCTTCTATGTACTCGCCATCGGTGAGCGCGCTGCCGGCGCCCGCGGTGGACTGAACCAACACCTGGTGGCCCGCCTCGCGCAGGGCCGTGACGCCGCTGGGCACAAGACCCACGCGGGTTTCATGATCTTTGACTTCTTTCGGAACGCCGATGATCATCGGGAGTGCTCCTCTATGGGGTGGTGCTGAATTAGCGTATCACACGGCCACTGGAGCGGAATTGCATTAGGGATGGCAAATCGGGTAGATTGGAGGGAACGGTGAGGTGCGAGAGCGGTTGAATCGGGCGGTCTCGAAAACCGTTGAACCTTTGCGGGTTCCGTGGGTTCGAATCCCACCCTCACCGCCATTCTAAGGTCAATAAAGCAGCGGGAATCCTCAAAAAACTGCCCATTCTGACCAACAACCGCTTTTTATTTCTGCCTTTTCCGCCGGATATCGCAGCTCTGCGATCACCTGGCGTGGTGCTTCAGCACCACCTGTTCCGTGTTGCCGATTAGCTCCGCGACATCACGCGGCACCCCCCTCCCCCAAGAAAAAGCGATCGCCGATGACGAAATCTGCGAGTTAATTCTCGCTAATGAAAGTGCAGACGGGTAAATGCGCAAAGGAGATTGCCATGACGATTACGAAATCGCTAATGACGTTGGTGTGTCTAGGCGTGGGGTTGGGTACGGGGTGGTGCCAGCCGCCCCAACGAGTGAACTACGACCAAGTGGCGCTACTCGCATGGTACAGCGCCAACCAGACCGCCGGCTTCACGGTCGGCACCAACCCTCAGGGCGTCGCGTTCGATGGCGCTAGCATCTGGGTGGCCAACGAAGCCGACGGCACCGTGACCAAATTGCTGGCCTCCGACGGCTCCATCCTGGGAACGTTCAGCGTCGGCACGTATCCCGTTGCGGTGGCGTACGACGGCGGCAACATCTGGGCCGCCAACAATGGCAACGGCACCGTGACCAAGCTGCGGGCCTCCGACGGCGCCTGCGTGGGCGCCTGCACTTTTACCGTGGGCGGTTCGCCAAGGGGCCTGGCGTTCGATGGAAGCAATATGTGGGTGGCGAATGAGGGCACCAACACGCTGACGAAACTGGCGGCCTCCAACGGCAGCGCCTTGGGTACGTTCACCGTGGGCGCGACTCCCATCGGCCTCGCCTACGACGGCACGCATATGTGGGTGGCCAACTATGGCAGTAACAACTTGATGAAGCTGTCCTCCAGCGGCTCTGTCGTCGGAACGTACAACGTCGGCACAAATCCGTTTGGTGTTGCGTACGATGGCACGAACATCTGGGTGACCAACTACGGCAGCGGCAACGTGACCAAGCTGAAAGCCTCCGACGGTGCCGTCGAGGGAACATACAGCGCCGGCACGTCCCCCTACGGGATAGCGTACGACGGCGTCTACATCTGGGTAGCCAACCTGAACGGCAACACCGTGACCAAGCTGGCAGCGTCCAACGGCGCCACCGTGGGTACTTTCACTGCCGGAACTGCGCCTGCCTACGTGGCGTTCGACGGGGCCAACCTGTGGGTATCGAACAACGGCAGCAACAACCTCAATAAGTACTGAGGTCAAACAATTGAAAAAACGTGAAAAGGAGCCATAACATGAAATCCAATCGCACAAAGTCAAACCTTCTGATGCTGACTCTGGCGGGAGCCCTATCTCTCCACGCGCAGAGCGACACTAACGTGGCGAAGATCGCCCTGTTGAAGTGGTATCCGGCTAATCTGATAACCTCGTTTGCGGTGGGTTCCCAGCCACAGAGCATTGCGTGGGATGGAGCCAACATGTGGGTCGCCAATTCGAACTCCGGCTCCGTGACCAAGCTGCGGGGTAGCGATGGCGCGGTCCAGGGAACGTTTGACGTCGGCGGCGCTCCCGAAGGCATCGCCTACGACGGAGCGTTTATGTGGGTCGCCGACAGCCTCAACGCGCGTGTGATCAAGGTGCAGGCTTCCACCGGCGCCGTCGTCGCCACCTATCCCACCGGCAGCGCCTGCCGCAACGTGGTCTTCGACGGCGCCAACATCTGGGCTTCCAACGTCTTTGCCAATACTGTCGTCAAACTGCGGGCCAGCGACGGCACAAACCTGGGTGCCTTCAGCGTTCACAGTCCCGGCCCGATGGCTTTCGACGGCGCCAACATCTGGGTAACCAGTTGGCCGGACAGCGTCGTGAAGCTACAGGCCGTCAATGGTTCAATTCTGGGGACCTATACGGTCGGAGAATCTCCGACTGGCATAGCCTTTGACGGTACTAACATCTGGGTAGCCGCGGAGAGTTCTCGCAATATGACAAAGTTACTAGCCAGCGACGGCTCAAATGAGGGAACCTTTACCGGTTTCGGCTATCCCCAGGGTGTTGTGTTCGACGGCCAGTTCATCTGGGTCGCGAACGAGACCAGCGGCAACATAACCAAGCTGCGCATCAGCGATGGTGAGAAGCTTGGATCGTACGGTGTGGGTGGTTCACCGATGGCCATCGCGTTCGACGGCGCCAATGTCTGGGTGACCCAATACGGCGCCGGATACGTCAGCAAACTTTAGAACAAGCTCACCCTCTGCCGGCGGGCCATTACCCCGCCGGAACGATGGACGGTACCTCTTCGCGCGCGTGGCCGATTGCGCTTGCTGTCAACGGCGAGAAGACTCGGGCCATTCGCGAAGGCGCGGACAAGATGGCACTGCGCTGTTTCCCATGATGCCGTACGTTTGAGGCGGGCTGCGGCGATGCTAGGGCGCCAAAGCTCGGGCAATGTCCATCCAAAGCAGGTTGCTCCATTCCTGTCTCGGATCGGCGGCGGCTCGCGCAAAGGTCCAAAGCTGCAAGCGCTCGCGGTCAACCTCTGCAAGCTCAGCCAGGCGCGCGACCATGCCTATCGGGTCCGCGTGAAGCCGCGCCTCGCAATTGTGGAGATGCTGAACCAGATCATAGGGCGCATCGCCGATAAATGGTTTAGGATCGATTAACAGCCACGGCTCACGCTCGGATCGCAAAACATTTCCGGCATGCAGGTCGGTGGCCAGTAGAGTGTCTGCCGGCGACGGCTTTCCGAGCGCCTGCAACACCCGCAGTCCTTCGTTCACCAGCCCGGAGTCGGGCCAATGCTCTACCGCCGCCAGAGTTTCGCGGCGCCAGTATGCCAACATGGCTGACAAGTGGCGGAATGCGTGCTGCCTGTTTACCGAAGCATTCTTTCGCCAAAGGCGCCTCAGCAGGCTGGCGATTACGGCGTCTTGTTTGTCCTCCGGCTCGCAACGAAGCATGTAACCTGGGTGGCAACGCTCCAGCAGCATCGCGCCAAGTTCCTCATCTCCCTCAAGGAGCTGGACGGTCGGGTCGCCGCTCCAGAAGCGTAGCCCTTGAATTTCGTCCGTACCTTCCATGTGGGGCATCCCGATTTTCAACACGGCCGGCGTGCTATCGACCCGAACAACCGGGGCAACCCATGAGCACGTTACGTGGGCATGATCGAATGGCGGGCCTGCGCGCAACGACCATCTACCGGTCAATTCCTCCAACATGGCAGGCAGCCTGCCCAGCCATGCCTCCCGTTCGGGTGTCTTGCGACAGTTAGCGGCCAGTTGTTCGGGGACGATCATCACCTGATCCCCCAGGCCCTGGAAGTCATCGCTGCTCTAGCATCGTCCGAATGTTCGTCTCGATGTTCTCTTTGTCCACCAGGCCCACGTAGACGGCCGCGATTCGGCCTAGCCGATCGATTAGAAACGCGTCGGGCATGTTCTCGATGCGATAGTTTTTCCGCATCGCGGCATCGGAGACCACGATCGGATAGGGAATATTGGCTTTCGCCAGGAAGGGCTGCACCACCTTCCACCCCTCATCGTCGGTCGATGCGCCGATCACTCGCAGACCTTGTCCTTGATACCGGCGCTCGAAATCCGAAAACCAGGGCAGTTCCTGTTTGCATCCGTGACACCACGTCGCCCAGAAGTCGAGCAACACGACGTTTCCCCGATACTGTTTCAAGTCCAGCGTTTTGCCGTTGCTATCTTTCAAAACGAAGCCAGGGGCCGGCCGCCGCTGACTGGCCGGTTGCAGGGTGGCCCGTACGGTCGGCTCGCCCGCGCCGCGGCACAGACCGGTTACCAGAAAGACGAGCACAGCGGTGTGCGCCAGACGGCCGCGCGTGAAGTTCAGATGCATGTTGGTTCTCCTCATTTCGATACCCGGATTTGGCCCAGGCTAACGATTATCCTGCCTCACTATTATTAAATCCCATCGCCGCCGTCCCGCGATGCGCCGTGAACGGCCCTGCCGCCCTACCCCGTTAAAACCGTCGCGCATCGGCGATCTGCCGTGCGCCGGCGGGCATCAGTTCCGTGCGAATGCGCAGCGCCTCGCGCGCCAGCGGCTGCGCTTCCGCGTCTTGGCCGCAGGCTTCCAGGGCGCGCGCCAGACCGAGCCCGGCCGTCGCCACCAACGCGTGGCCCTCGGGGAGAAACTGGCGATCGATTGAAAGCGCTTCGCGCGAAAGTGGCACCGCCTCACTGCAGCGCTTCTGCGCGACGCGCAGCGCGGAGAGTCTTACCAGCGAGTCGGCGGTAGACGGATGGGATCTTCCGAATTGTGCCTGGCGGAGCGCCAGCGATTCGGTGAGCATCGCTTCGGCCGCGGCCAACGATCCCTTGGCAAGCAGCAGACGCCCGAAGGCAGCCAGCACCGTGGCCGTCAGGCGTTTCGGAGGGCCCGGCGCGCGGCAGATGGCCAGACTATCGCGAAACAGCGGCTCGGCGGCCATCAGGTCGCCCCTCTCCATGAGTGCGACGCCCAGGTTGGTCTGGTAAGAGGCCACATCCACATGCGCGGGGCCGAACTTCCGGCGTCCCACATCCAATGCCGAGCGGAAACATGCCTCGGCTTCGGCAGCCCGTCCGATCTCCAGATACTTGCGTCCGAGATTGCTGGTCGCGGCGATGAAGTTGGGATGCTCCGGACCCACGGTCCTGCGCAAGCCGTCCAGGGCAGCCAGCGACGTGGCCTCGCTCTCCGCGTACGCGCCCTTTAGTGTGAGGAGCCATGCCAGGCTCATCATGCTGCGCGGCACTTGGGGATGGTTGTCGCCGAGAAGCTTGCGCCGTCGCGCGAGGACCTCACGCAGGACTTGCTCGGCCTGCGGATACAAGGCCAGCTCGCTGAGGATGCTTCCCCCAATTGCTCATCAGCGTCAGGGTGCGCAGTTCATGGGATGATTTTTTGGATAATCCCACCGCGCGTTCGAAAAACTGTCTCGCTTCGCCGGTCTTCCCTTCCGATTGCAATACTAGGCCAAGATTGTTCACGGCGTCCGGCATTTCTTCCAGGTTCGTGCCGGGATGCTGGTCCAGAATCGCGAGGGACAGCCGCAGATCCGATTCCGCCCCGGAAAGTTCGCTGCGTGTGCGGCGAACGTCGCCGCGTTCGCGATAGGCTTGGGCCACCGCGACGCTGGCGGCGCCATCGACCAGTCCGCGATCGGCGATCAGTGCCGTGAACATATCCTCGGCGCGGTCGAAGATGCCAAGGCGCTGGAAGGCATCCCCCATCACTTCCAGGAGGTCGGCACGCACGGCGGGCTGCGTCTTCAGGTCCCTTGCTATACGAGCCGCGGCTGCGTCCAGAAGGTCGCGCGCAGTAAGGGTGCGCCCCTGCGCGTAGAAAGGATCGGAACCCTTGAACAAATCCGAGAGGAAGCGCGAGACCTGCACGGCACGGGCGCGATCGAGTTCGGCGGCGTCACGCTGCCGTGCGTACCTGGCGGCGGCAATCGCCATGCTGATACCGAATGCCAGGATCAGCACAACCGTCGCGCTGGAAACCGCGACCAGAGCGGTGTACCGCCGGATAAACTTGCCTACGCGATACGTGGCTGTCGCCGGCCGCGCCACGATCGGCTCATGCGCGAGGTGGCGCCGGATATCGCCGGCCAGTTCCGCGGCGGATACGTAGCGCCGATCCTTGTCCTTTTCCAGCGCCTTTGCGGCGATGGTCTCGATATCGCCACGGTAGCCGCGGCGGATCGCGCTCAGCGGCCGCGGATCTTGTTCCCGGATCGCGCGCACGGCTTCGGGAAGCGCTCGCTTCCGGGTCTCATAGGGCAACTGTCCGGCCAGCAGTTCGTAAAGGATGACGCCGAGCGAATAGATGTCGCTGCGGACATCCATGTCGAGCGGCACACCCAGGGTCTGTTCGGGGCTCATATAGTCGAGCGTGCCGACGATTTGTCCCAGCCCGGTATAAGACGTGGCCGCCAAATCGTTATCGAGGATGCGGGCGACCCCGAAATCGAGGATCTTGGGCTGGCCGGCAGGGTCCACCAGGATATTGCCGGGTTTCAGATCGCCATGCAGAACACCGCGCTGGTGGGCGTGGCTGACTGCGTCGCAGATCTTCGCCATCAGGTCCAGCCGGGCGCGCGTGTCCAGCGAATGTTCTTCGGCGTAGACCGGCAGCGGCCGCCCCTCCACCAATTCCATGGCGAAATAGGACTGCTCGCTTCCCCCGATGCTGATGGCCCCGGCATCGTAGATCTGCGCGATCCCCGGGTGTTGCAGGCGGCCGAGTGTCTCCGATTCCAATGCAAAACGCCGTACCACGTCGGGCGTGAGCATGCCCAACTTGATCGCCTTGAGCGCCACGATGCGGCGTGGTGTCCGCTGTTCCGCCCGGTACACCGTGCCCATGCCGCCTTCCCCCAGGATTCCGAGTATGCGATACGGACCGATAGAGTCGGGCGTGTCTGAGTTCGTAAGCAAATCGGCGGCAAGATGCGCGGGCGGCGCTTCCAGGAAATCGCCTCTTGCGGCGTCGGCTTCGAGCAGGCTCTCCACCTCGCGGCGGAGCGAGGGCTCCGCGGCACATGCCCGGTCGAGGAATGCGGCCCGCGCGGCCGGCGCAAGAGCGGATGCATCCAGATAGAGGCACTCGACCTGGCGCCAGCCCTCGTTGTTCATGATCGGTTTTCGGACCGCTAAATCCGCGGCCTCTGCTTTCCGATGCCAAGTTCCCGGGCCAGCCAGGCGCGCGCCGTCTGCCAGTCGCGCGTGACGGTAACCGGAGAGACACCCAGAGCCTCGGAGGTCTCCTCGATGCTCAGGCCGCCGAAATAACGGAGTTCCACCACGCGGCTCTTGCGCGGATCCATCGCATGCAGGCTCTTCAGCGCGTGATCCAGCGCGAGCACATCGGTTGCCTCGCGCTGGACAGCCTGGTCCTCTTCCCCAAGCGAAATGTTCACCGCGCCCCCTCCGCGCTTCCGGGCGAGGCTGGCGTTCGCGTGGTTCACCAGCACCTGGCGCATGGCCATGGAGGCTACCGCAAAAAAGTGCGTACGGTGGCGGAAGTTCTTGTCGTTAGCGCCAATCAGCTTCACAAAAGGCCTCGTGAATCAGGGCGGTGGGCTGTAGCGTGTGACCGGGAGCCTGGCCGGTCATGTGGTGCCGCGCGATGCGGCGCAGTTCCTGGTAAACGAGGGGCATCAATTCCTGGAGGGCGTTTTCATCGCCCCGGCCCAGGCCGAAAGGAGACGCGTGATGTCTTCAGAAGACTGCATGATCGTGGAATGTATCTTTTCTTACATCGCTTATCGTGTCAAATTGCCGGGGATAAGGCAAGGACGGGTGGCGACTTGACCGGCCAATCTTTCTTGATTTTTCGGCTGTGATGCGGTCCAGTTGGGGTGGGTTGGCATGCTGGCGGGCAGTATGGAACTCGCGTCTTAGATCTTGCTGGGTGACCTGCACGTAGTGCAAGGTCATACGGATGTGTTTGTGGCCGAGCCACTGCATCAGAGCGGGAAGGCTGAAACCGAGACGGAGCATCTCCGAGGCAAAGGTGTGCCGGCTATGGCGAGCCAAGGTTCGTTCGGCCTGGGACCTTCGCACCTTATATTAGATCCGCCTGAAAAAGAACCACATCACCTGCCTGGAGTATTGTTTCCGGGATTGGCCGGTTTTCGGTCACGCGCTGGGGCACGTTTTTTGTGAACCTGTTTTCAGCGGTTTAAGACAAACTACTCCGCTATTCCAAACGTGGCCGGTTTACCGTGAAGGCGAAAGAGGGAGTTCGGTCCGCCTGCTTTCCTGCCAGGAAGACCATGCCAACCTGCCCTAAACTCCTCGCGCTCCCCTGGGGAGCGACACTGCCTCCATGCCGGCTCCCTCTTCTCCTACTGCCGGAGCCTCCCGGCGGCCCATATGTCTTTGTCAGCCAAAACCGCCTTCGTGCCGGTGGAATTCACTACTCAGCGCAAGGCTGCAATTGTTGCGTTTTTCAACAAACACACGACGGCGAATTATTTTCGGCAAATCTTTTTAAAAACACTGGACAAAAAGGTCTGAAATAGTTACATTAGAGCCATACAGACAGCATCCCTGGTGGCGAGTCCCCTCCCGCCACCAACCCTCTGAGTGCAAGGCCCCGGATACCCAGCCGGGGCCTTTAACTTTTAAGCCCACGAAATCGCCAAAATATTTTGGGATAATACTAGACAAACGGATCTGAAACTGATACCTTAGAGTCAATACAGACAGCATCCCTGGTGGCGAGTCCCCTCCCGCCACCAACCCTCTGAGTGCAAGGCCCCGGATACCCAGCCGGGGCCTTTAACTTTTCAGGGCTTTGGCGCTGCCTTCACCTTGTAGATTCCCGACCCGTGCGGCCCCACGCGAAAGGTGTACCCACCGGCAATCGTGCCGATCTCCTTGTGCACCCACAAATCGCGTAGCACGCATTGCTCCGGCAGTTTGAGCGCCGCCCACTGGACGGGAATATCGATCGGCTCGTTATCGCCCACGTTGAACACGGCCACATATTTCTCATCCGCGCCCGCGCCATCGGCGGTCCATACCACGCTGTCGCCGCCTTCCGCGAACGCGCCGCCGTGCGCGCCGTGCTGATCCACCGCCAGCACTTCGTCGTTGCTAATCAAGGATAATGTGAACTCATCGTTGCCCGGGAGATCGCCGCCGAACATCAACGGCGACTGCGCGATCGACCACAGGCTGATCAGGGTGCGCTGCTCATCGCGCGTGAATCGCGTCATGCGCGCTTCGCCGCGCTCCGCGCGGATGCCGATGCGGCCTAGCGGTAGCATGTCCGCATCAGGCCAAGCGCCGGATCGCCCGATGCCGCTCCAGATGGACATGAGGATAAAATTCAGACGCAGCGCCTTCCAGTTGTCCCAGAAATCGTCCGAGATGCGCCACATGTTCGCGTGGTCCTGGAGGAAGGCCACGTCCTTGATCATGGCCGGCCCCGGAGACAGGCTCAGCACGATGGGCCGTCCCGTCTTCCCGATCGCACGATGGAGCGCGGCGATCTCCGCGCGGTGCGCGGGGCGTGCAATGTCGTCGGCCTTGATGTAGTCAACTCCCCAATCGGCATACATTTTCAGAATGGAATCGTAATAACCCTGTGCGCCCGGACGGTCCAGATCGACGCCATACATATCGCTGTTCCACGGGCAGATGGACGCCGTATCGGCGATATCGGCCGCACGCTGCTGAACGCCGAGTACCGGCAGATTCGCTTTCACCGCCTGCCTGGGGATGCCGCGCATAATATGGATGCCGAAGCGCAGCCCCAACCCGTGAATGTAATCGGCCAAAGGCCGGAATCCGCGGCCGTCAGCCGAAGAGGGGAAGCGGTTCACGGCTGGAGTCAGCCTGCCGTAGGGGTCCATCGCGAGTTGCGCATCGGGGCGGTATCCGTGCGCCTTGGGGTTCTGCTCAGACCACTGGATATCGACAACCACGTACTGCCAGCCATGCTGCTTCAGGTGTTGGGCCATGTAATCGGCGTTGGCCTTCACTTCACCTTCGGTGACGGTAGTGCCGTAGCAGTCCCAACTGTTCCAACCCATTGGCGGGGTGGCGGCCACGGTGTCGGCCGTCTGGGCGGACGGCATGACAACGGCAAGGATGGCGTAAAACGCGATGGAAAGTCTCATGGAGTCTCCTCGCGTCAACGTAACACCGTGTGCAGCCGCTCAGAAGACTGTCGCTTTTGGCTTTGCCGCGCGCGCTCCCTACGTGAACTTGACGCGCCGGCCGTGCGACATGGGCATGATGCAAATGGTACCGTTCACATTATGCAGATCGATGTAGGTCCCGCCGCCCTTCAACACTCCGTGCATCTGGCTGCCCGCGGAGTGGTCCTGTCGCACCGGCATGCCGAAGTCGTTGTCGATACCGCCGGTGACGTTGCGCGCATTGAACTCCGCGCCCGCATCGTATGGGATGGAGAGGGAAATCGGCCCGTTCACGGAGTTCATCGAGATCATCTTGGCTTCGCTCAAACGCTCGAAGGTGGCCTCCAGCTTTCCGTTGACCGTGGAAAGGCGGACGTCGCCCGCAATCTTCTCCGCGCGCACCGGTCCGTTCACCGACGAAGCGTTAATCCCGCCGCTGACGCCCTCGATATCCACTGCGCCGTTGATTGCCTTGATTTGGCTCAGATGTGCCTGCCGCGGCACCATTACGGTAAACTCGACGCTGCCGGGATTCGTGGTCGAGCCATCGCCGAACTGTGTGCGGATACTGATCGCATCAGCGCTCGAATCGACGGTGACGCGGGCTTCTTTCAGTAAGCCCTGGCTGGCGGCCCTCTTCACGGCTTCGATGCGCACCTCATTCCGGTCCCAAGCGCGGATGTGCACATCGCCATTGATATTTTGGAGCGACACTTGTCCACGCGCCGAAAGAGGATAAATCCGGCTGGACTCCTGATGGAAGCTTCCGGTTGCCGGCAGGCTGATCGCGCTTGCCAGCGCCAATAGGGCGCTTGCCAGTAGCATTCTCCCCTCCTATGCTTTGCTCAGCCCGGCTTAGTGGGCAGGCTAATTCCGAGTCGCCTCGTAGCTTTCCTCGACGATCCGTCCGTCAAACAGGCGGATGGTGCGGTCCGCGAACTGCGCATACCGCGGATCGTGAGTCACCATACAAATGGTGGCGCCATTGCGATGCAGGTCCTTCAGCAAATTCATGACGGCCTCGCCGTTGGCCGAATCCAGGTTTCCAGTCGGCTCATCCGCCAACAGGATCACCGGATCGCCGCCCAGCGCCCGCGCCACCGCTACGCGCTGCTGCTGACCGCCCGAGAGTTGCGAAGGGTAATGCTTCATGCGGTGCGACATGCCCACCCGCTCGAGGGCTTCCTGCACGCGCTTCTTGCGCTCCGCTGAACCCATCCCGCGGTAGGTGAGGGGCAATTCCACGTTTTCATAGACCGTCAGATCGCCGATGAGGTTGAACGCCTGGAAGATAAAGCCAATCTCCCGATTGCGGATGCGCGCGCGCTCCGAAAGCTTCAATCCGCTGACCGGCCGGTTATTCAGCGTGTACGTCCCATCGCTCGGGGTGTCCAGCAAGCCCAGAATGGCCAGCAAGGTCGATTTGCCGCAGCCCGACGGTCCGGCGATCGAAAGGTACTCGCCTTTTTTCAGGTCGAGCTGGATTCCGGATAAGGCGTGGGTCTCGACTTCGTCGGTCACGAACACCTTTGTCACACCATCCAAGACAATCAGCGATTCTTTTCCGTTAGTGCCCATTTCATCTCCAATACGTTTCGTTCCGGGGTTTAGTTCAGTTTTATTCGTTCGTAATTGTCCCACGCAGACATGTCCGACAAGATGACCCGGTCGCCCACATTCAACCCGGTGCGCACTTCAATGGTATTGACGGCTGCGCTGCCCAGCTTCACCTGCACGCGATTGGCATACTTACCGTCCGGCTCGATCTTGAAAAGGCTGACCGTGCTTTCCGCCTGCCCGAACACCGGCCGGCCCATGAAGACCACGTCATTGAGCCGCTCGTATTCGATGGTTCCGTCCACGCTCAAATCCGGCCGCGCGCCCGGCGGCAAGGTGCCTTCCAGGCTACAATCCACGGTGACCGTGCCGTTCAGCACGGCTGGATCGATGCGCGAAACGTGTGCTTTCACCAGGCCATTGCGCGTATCGATCACCGCCGGCTGGCCGATCTTCACGTCCTTGGCCTGGGTTTCCGCGATCTTTAGCTCGGCCTTTAACTTAGAGAGTTGCGCCACCTTGCCCAGCGCCGTGCCGGCCAGCACTTTTTGGCCTTCCTCAACCGGCGTGGGGAGCGCCTGCAGCATCCCTTCCGTGCCTGCCCGGACCTTAAGCTCCTCTACCTGCTGTTGTTTCAGCTTATACTCGGCCTCAAGCTGATCGACTTTCACCTTCTGGGCCGCCAACTGGGCTTCCACCGACTCCTGGTTGATGCTGAGCCGCTTTACCTCAATATCGTTGCGCGTGGAAAGCTCCTGCGCGGTCACATCCGAAATCTTGGCATCCACCGGGGCCACCAGGCCCTCTTTCACCAAGGCATCGTCGCGCTCGGCCTTCAGTTGCGCGGAATGGTAATCGGCGGATACTTGCGCGGCGTTGGCTTTCAAGTCCAACCCTTGCTTTTCCAGGGTCACCCGCAAATCCGTGTAGGCCGCCTGCGCGGCCTTGAGCGTATATCCGGCATCCAGCAACGCGGTCTGCAACTCCGGATTGCTCATGGTGAGGATGACGCTGTCCGGGCGCACGGGCGTGCCGGGCTTTATCAAAATCTTGTCGATGCGCCCGTCAGTTTGGGCCGGGATCAACAGAGTGTCTTCGGGGACCAGGGTGCCCAAGCCGCGCACATCGCAAACCATGGGACCGCGCCGCACCGTATCGGGCCACAGGGTGGAAAGTTCCACGCCGGGCGCTGCCGGTTTCAACCGCCCTTTGAAGACAAATGGGATACCCACGAAATATCCCACTGGCGCCAGGGCCGCTAGCACGACTAACCCAATGATAATGCGCTTGATCAGGCGTTTCTTGGCTGCGTCTTTTCTCGGTACGTCCATGTTTGGTTCCACGGAGAGATGGGCACGGCGCCTGCCAATCGATCCGAGGCTGGTAACATTATGACTCCTTAGGGGCAAAAAGGTTAGGAGCGGCGGACGGAGGATTCGAAAGTGTCCGGTTTTGGGAATGCACGTTCCGGGAGTGGACTAGCTGCGCCGCCATGGCCGCGATCGGCACCAGTGTGCCGCCTAAGTACAGAATCCAAAGCGCGACCATGAAGGGCTCCGAGATCGGGCCCGGCTTGTTGGCCGCCAGCCGTTCAAAAACCCCGCCGAAGCCCACGCTGCGAAACGCGCCGGGGTGCAGCGCGGCCAACGCGCCATTCGCCTGATGTCCGAGGATTCCCGTGTAGTACGGAATCGCCAGCCGGTGCATGCCGTAAAGGTCCAGCAGGCCGAATAGGATGGCGCCCACCGTCATTGCCCAAACCCGCCAGCGGCCGAAGGCTACCGCACAAAGGGTCACTTCGCTGGCCACCACGGCGTACATGTACCAACCCATCGATCCCGCGAGCCCTTTGGTCAGGTATTGCAGAAATACGTTGTAGAGTTCCCCAAGCCAGAAGAAGCCGTAAATAGCCGCCAGCCAAGCCACCGGCGGCCTGCGCAAGTGCGGGAGCAGGCCAACCGCCGCCAGCGCCACGAGCGCGAAAAAGAGGTGATACATCCAGCTTCGCACCGTCAGCGAACTCCATCCGCAGAAATAGAGGTGCGAAACCAGGATCACGTCTACTGCCCGAAACCAGGGAATGTGAAAAATCGCGGGCAAAAGTGCGGCCGCGGGTTTGTGGCGCAGCATGACGGTCTCGGCGAGCCCCGAAAGGGTTCCCGTAGTCGCCAGGTTTCGGCAGTACCACCAGCCGGCGATCGCCGCGGCGGTAGCGCAAGCCGTTAGGGTGGGCAGCCAAGCCTTCCGGTATCTGGAGAGCAAAAGCAGGAGCACAGCCGGAACGGCCGTCAGGAAATACGCCTTGGTCAGAAGTCCAAGTCCGAGGAACGCGCCCAGGGCGGCGGCGCTACGGGCGCTGGATGGGCGATGCAGAATCTCGAGCCCCAGGTACGTCAGAACGGTAAACAACAGAATCGAGAGCGGCTCGTTACTGACCCGCGCCGCGTTGGTTGCAAATCCAGGCATTACCGCGACCACCGCTGAACATCCCAACGCTGTCGCCGCACTCCCGGTGACCGCCGAAGCGATCCGAAAGATCAATGGCACAGCCAGGGAGGCTATCGCTACGGCGATCCATCGCAAACACATGACCTGCGCCAGCAGCCCGCAGCCTTTGAACGTGGCAAGCACGAGAGCCATCAGCCAGTAATAGAGCGGCGGCTGCAGCGCTTCATAGGCCGATATTCCTCCGGTAGAATCTTCCGCGGCCCAAGCCCGCGGCATATCCCGCAGCCTGGATTCCCGCCGGCGCCTTTCTTCCGGCGGCAGCCCCCAGTACGCTTCGTCGGTGACAGACAATCTGAAGACATCCCAACCGCGCACTTCCCACGGTATCGGCGCGAGTCTAAGCGATTCCTCCACATCCCGCGGCCCCGGCTGATCGCGAGGCACCAGCCACATCCCTTTGGTGGCCATGGCTCGCACGACGCCGAAATGCGCGAACTCGTCGTAGCCTTCCCAAAGGGGAAACATGGAAGCATAGAACCAGCCCCGCAGCAGAAAGCAGATCCAGATCGACGCCAACCACCAGCGCATCCGCATGCAGGTAAACCTTGCAGACGTAAAATGCGGCGCTACTTCTTATCCTGGTGATCCAGCCGCAGAAATCGCGCCGCATTGTTATAGAGGATGTCGCGCTTCTGTTGCGGCGTGAGATACGTAGCGCCCTCGATCACGCCGATCGAAGTGGCCATCAGCTTGGGCCAGATCAACTGGTCGGTCCCGAACATCACGCGATCTTCAAAGCCGGCCTCCACAATGCGCTGGATGTAGGTGTGGACTTCTTTCAGCGGGTAGCTCCAGATGAGCCCGGCTACGTCCACGTAAACATACGCGTTGGCCTGGAGAAGCGTGAGCAACGGTTCGATCATCGGGTAGCCCGCATGCATGATCCACAAGCGCAGTTTGGGATGCCGGGCCAACACTTCCTCGAGCAGCAGCGGATTGCCCATCGAGCCGCGGAATTTCGGCATGGTGATGTTCGCGCGCCCCGATCCGCCCGTTCCCATGTGGATGCCCACCGGAATGTCCAGTTCCTCCGCCAGCGCGAAATACTTATCCACCGAAGGGTCGCTCGGTGAGAGTCCTTCGTATTGCAAACCGACCTCGCCCATCACTTTGTATCCACCCGTGGTGAAGGCTGTTCTCAGGTCCTCTACGGGCAAATACTTGCCGCCGCCGTTTCCGATTTCAAATGAGGTTCCCGGGATGATACGGGCTGGCGCCGCGTCTTTCCATTTCTGGACGGATTTCTGGTCTCCCATGACCACCGCCGTCACATTGAGCCGTTCGTATTCGGCTAGCACGGCCTTCATGTATTCCTCGGGCGTCTTGGAAGGCTCCAGGAGGTCGGTGCAGTCCTGTTTGGCCCAACCGGAGGGGCCGGCTTTTTCGCGCGGGTCGGCTGCCAGGAATTGCGGATTGAAGGGACACATGGGGCCGACGCCGGGAAAGCCGCCCAAGGTGTGGACGTGGATATCGATCACGGGCGGCCGGGGATTCGCGGCCGGCTGCGCGGAAGCGGCCATGGCCGCGGCGATAAATAGAGTGGACAAGCTGGTACAGCGCATGACGAGATCGTAGCAGACCTCAGCGTTCCGGCTATGGCCTCAACAACGCATGCGGCAGGAACTGGGGCGGCCGCCGCTGCCGCGTGGCCTGCTCGAATGCGTATGCCAGCTTGATCAGCATGGCTTCCGAATTTGCCGTGCCGAAGAAAGAGATCCCCACCGGCAGACCAAACACATAGCCCGCGGTCACGTTGATATTCGGGTATCCCGCGACCGCGGCAGGCGTGGAACTTCCGCCTGGCGCGTGGTCGCCGTTCACCAGGTCCGTGCACCATGCCGGGCCGCCGGTCGGAGCCACCAGGGCATCCAGATGGTACTTGCCCAGCACGGCGTCGATGCCCTCGGTACGGGAGAGCCGGTGATCCTTATCGAGCGCGTCCAGATACTCCTGACTGGTGAGCGGGCCCCGGGTCTGTGCCTTGATCATGATGTCCTGGCCGAAGTAGGGCATCTCCTGTTGGCGATGGCTCTCGTTGAAAGCGATCACGTCGGCCAGAGAATGCACGGGCGCCTGGGGCCCCAGCGCGCCGAGATAAAGATTCAAGTCGTTCTTGAACTCGTAGCTCAGCACCACCGATTCGGAATCGTCGAACTTGCCGGCGGTCGGGATGTCGGCCGGGTCGACGATCTCCGCGCCGCGCCGCTGCATCTCGGCGATGGCCCCGTCGATCACCCGATCCGTCTCCTCGCTGAAGCCGAAGAATTTGTCGCGAGCCACGCCGATACGCGCACCGCGCAGGCCGTTGGGGTCGAGTGATCGGGTATAATCCGTGCCGGTGAGGACGCCCAGCAGAATAGCGGCGTCGGCGACCGTGCGCGCCATCGGGCCAGCTGTATCCTGAGAATGCGCGATGGGGATGATCCCGGTGGCAGGAATGAGGCCGAGTGTGGGCTTGATCCCGACTATGCCGTTGGTCGAAGACGGGCACACAATGGAGCCGTCTGTTTCCGTGCCGATCGCCAGCGCGCAGAGATTCGCCGAGACTGCCGCGCCCGATCCGGAACTGGAGCCGCAGGCGTTGCGGTCGAGCGCGTAGGGGTTGCGGGTGAGGCCGCCGCGGCCGCTCCAGCCGCTGGTCGAGTGGCTGGACCGGTAATTGGCCCATTCGCTGAGATTGGTCTTGCCCAACAGCACCGCGCCCGCCGCGCGCAATCGCGCGGCCACCACCGAGTCCCGCGCCGCGATGGAACCGAGAAGGGCCAGCGAGCCGGCGGTCGTCATCATGCGGTCGGCGGTGTCGATGTTGTCCTTGATCAGGATAGGTATGCCATGCAGCGGCCCGCGCGGCCCCTTGGCTTTGCGCTCCGCGTCCAGAGCGGCGGCGAGCGCGAGCGCATCCGGATTGATCTCGATCACCGCGTTCAGGGACGGTCCGCGTTTGTCGATGGCCGCAATGCGCTCCAGGTATTGATTGGTGAGCGCGCGCGCGGTCAGGCTGCCGGCCGTCATGCGCTTCCGCAGATCGTCAACGGTAGCCTCTTCCAGCTCGAAAGCCGGGGGAGCCGCCAGCGCCCCCGCGGCCAGCGCGACAGAACCCATCAAATTACGGCGAGTCAGGTCCATGTTTCATCCGTGAAGTCGTTGCCGGGGCTAATCCGTGATCTCGATGCGCGGGCCTTCCTGCGGCCCGATTTCCTCGATGCGCGCGATGGTGTTGCGCGCCAGTTCCAGGAAGCCGGCGCCCGGTTTGCCCGGGCCATCATCGAGCGCGATGGGCTGGCCCGTATCGCCACCGACGCGCACGGCGGGATTCAGCGGCAATTCGGCCAGGAAATGCACTTTCATCTCGGCGGCTGTGCGGCGCCCCCCGCCGTGACTGAATACATCGATGCGCTCGCTACAATGCGGGCAAATCAGATAGCTCATGTTCTCCACGATGCCCAGGATGGGCACCCGCACCTGGTGGAACATGTGCACGGCTTTGCGCGCGTCTTCGAGCGAAACATCGGAGGGCGTGGTAACCACGATGGAGCCGGTGATCGGAGCGGTCTGGATCAGGGTGAGTTGCACATCGCCGGTGCCGGGCGGCAGGTCGATCACCAGGTAGTCGAGTTCGCCCCAATCCACGCCCCGCAGAAACTGCTGGATCACGCTGTGCAGCATGGGGCCGCGCCAAACCAGCGGCTTGTCACCCGGATTCAGGAAGCCCATGGACATGAGTTTCACGCCGAATCGATCGAGCGGCTGGATGCGCTCTCCATAAGCCATGGGCGTGCGGTTGATGCCCATCATCAGCGGCACGTTGGGGCCGTAAACGTCGGCATCCATGAGGCCCGTCGGATGTCCCAGTTTGGCGAGCCCGACCGCCAGGTTGACGGCCACGGTGGTCTTGCCCACACCGCCTTTGCCGGACCCTACTGCGATCAGATTCTTCACCCCTGGAATGGGCAACTTGGGGGGCTGCCCCGGCTGATTCGGACTCATGCCCTCCATGGTAGCAGTCCAGCCCCGTAGGACACGCCTGGGCCTGTGAAACGGGGGTGGCGACACAATATGATGCGCTTGTTTAGGAGAAGCGTACGCATGTCTGAACCCCGATTGGGGAGGAACGCATGGACAGTCGCAATACAACATGCGCTGGGACGCTCCCTCACGGTCGCGGCTCGGCCGATTGGGATCAACTTCTCCCCTTTCATGTCGCGCACCCAGTGAACGATGTACGCTGATCTGGAGAGATGTTGCTGCGCGAATTATTTCCGCTCGTGACGGCCCTTACCGTGGCCGTGCTCGTATATCTGATGCGCGAGCGGCGGCGCCGCCGCATGCGTATCGAGCCGCCGCGGCCGGATCTCGCCATGGCGGAACTTAGCGGCGCACCCGGCCTGCTCCAGATCGAACAAGTGGCTCTCGCGGCGGACAATCCGCGCGTGGCCTTCCGCCGCGCGGCCATCGAAAATGCAGTCGCCGCCCTATATCTTGAAACCATCGCCGCGTGCGGCGTCCAGAATACCGCCGAGATGCTGCGCGCGCATACCGAGACGTGGCGGACGCTTCGCGAATACCTCCGGCTGAAGTACGACGATGCCGTGACCGACGACTGGTTCGACCATTTCACCGGCGTGGCGCGGCCGTACATCCGGGAGAAAGTGCGGTTGACGCGCGAATACGCGCTGCACCTGGACGAAGGCGCGCAACGCTATACGCGCATTTACGACCAATTGTTGCAGGAACTGCTGCAGGAAGCCCTGGAGGCTCCTCAGAAGAAGTCGTTCGTACCCCCGGATTTTTCCCACTCCTGAAGCTCGGCGCTGGCTTGCTGGAATTCGGCGGCCAGGCGCCGATTCAGGTGGTGGTAGCGCCCCACCACCTGGCGCGCCCAGCGCACATACTCGACACGCCGCTCGAAACTCCAGTTGGCCGGCGGACTGGCAGCGATGCTGCGCACGTTGGCGATCTTGTCGGCCGCGCCTAACGCCTGCGCACGCGGCGATTTCTTGGGGGCATTCTCCACCTGCAGCGCCTTGCGTGTTTCCTTGGGCAGCGACTTGTCGTCGGTCACTTCGGCCACCAGGGCGGCGACGTCTTCGCCGAAGCGGGCGGCGATCTCTTCGCGTGAGACGCCGACGTCTTCGATGGTGTCGTGCAGCAGCGCGGCCACAATCAGGTTGGTATCGAGCTGGTCCGCGGTCCTGGCCAGCAGTTCGGCGACTTCCAGAAGATGATTGACGTAAGGCTCCGCGGTGTGGCCTTTGCGCCGCTGCGTGGCATGGCGTTCGGCGGCGAAGCGGGCGGCAGCCAGGATCTGGCGGACGGATTTGAGGCAGTCGGACATTGAGGACCTATTTTTATTATCGGGGTGCGGAGGCGCACGGTGCGGTTGGGTTTGCTTTGTAAATCGCACCTAAGCGTCTCCGGTCGTCGCGGCCGGCCTAGCCTCCACGAGATGAGCGTAGCATGGCAATGGGAGAAGTCCGGGACTTCCGCCGTTCTTGAGCTTTTGTTTTCAACCTGATCGGCGGAGTTGTTAACGCGTCACCGGCGGGGTGGCAGGCCCAATTGGGTTTACTTCGTATTTTCCCGGGCGCGTTTGGCCGCATGGGCCGGTCTAGCTCTTACACTGATTCACCGGCCCGGCACGACGTCAACCTGCAGCACTGGATCGGCGGCGGGCACATAAGTGACCGGCAGCCCCAGCTCGCGCCGCACGATATTCGCCCCCTGCGCGATCGCGCTCGCCTTATAGAAAGCGATCTCGCGGTTCGCGCCTTGCCGGCCGAAACCGCAGTCGCTCGACACGATCAGCTTCTCGGCCGGAATGTAGCGCAGCGCCTTGCGGATCTCCGCGGCGACATCCTCAGGCCGGTCCGCCTGCAACGAACGATGGCTGACGACTCCGATGCAGATCTTCTTCTTCAGATCGTGCTTGTAGGGCTCGAATAGCTCGAGATCCTGCTGGTTGCGATCTTTCATCTCCAGCGTCCAGACATCGCCGCGGCAGCGTTCCAGGTAGATCTCCAGCGAGTTGGCGTAACCGGTATCCTCCATCACGCGCTGCATATTCGGATTGCCCCAGCAGGTGTGAATCCACAACTCCACATCGTCGAGGCCCTGCACTTCGCGGTTGAAGGCGTCCACCATGAACTTCACTTCGTCGTGGTCTTTACCGAAAGTATTCGCCATGAAATGGAAGGTGGGCTCCTCGATCTGCATACAGCGGCAGCCGGCCTCCCGCAGCGCCAGCAACTCCTTGTTCATGGCCTCGGCCATGTCCCAGATCACCTGGCGTTTGTCCTTGTAGTGCGGCGTGTGGATGTCCAGGAACAGCGCCATCACCTGGCTGCAGCACGTGCCGAACTTCACCGGCTTGCGCGTCTTGGCCTGCGCGATGCGCCACAACTTGGGGTAATCGAGCGGCCTGTGCTCAATTTTTCCGGTGACGTGCGGCCAGCGCCAGCCGGTATAGATTTCGTTCAGCAGCGTTCCGGGCGGATAGTGGAGCCACGGCGCGGTGGTCTCCTCCGGCTGCAGGTAGTCGCCTTCGAAACCAGCCCATCGCTGCAGGGGATAGTGGTGCCAGGCGCGGCCGGCCATGTCTTCGTCCACGTGCAGGTCGCCGTGTGTGAGAATGTCGAGGCCCGCGCGCTCCTGATCGCCGATGAGCACCGTCATGGCGTCCTGGAATTTTTCGCGGAAGCGGATGTCGAGCATGCAGGTGTCGAGGGGACGGCCCCACATGCTGATATCGAACCAGCGCGGGCGGGGAAAAGATCCGGTAGTGGTGCTCGGGAGAAGCAGATCGGCTGTTGCGGTGAACATGGTGCCTCCAAACGGCATTGTAATGCCGGGGCGGAGGGTTCAGCGGCCGAGAGCTTTCAGAATGGCGTCCGGGTCATATACACATCCTCCCCAGGTGCCCCCGCTCACGTGTTGCAGCGCGGCCCATAGCCGGGTTTCGGGAGGCAGCGCGGAGTCGGGCTCAAGGTCCGGCCGCGGAGGACGCTCGGCCAGCACGCGCGTGCCTTCCGCCGTGCCGAAGAGATCCGCGCCATGGCCGACCAGGTTCACCGAGCCTTCCAGGTTCACGCGGTCTACGACGATCTCTATCACGTCTCCATCCAGCACTTTGCCGATCGGCCCTCCGGCCAGCGCCTCGGGCGAGATGTGCCCGATGCAAGCGCCCGTGGACACTCCACTGAAACGTGCGTCGGTAAGGACGGCTACATGCTTGCCGAAATCCAGATATTTCAGCGCCGACGTGATCTGGTAAGTCTCCTCCATGCCGGAACCCATGGGGCCGCGGCAAATCAGAACCAGGATATCGCCGGGTTGCACGCGGTCCGGGCCGTGGCTTTTGATGGCGGCGATGGCGGCGGCTTCGGTACGAAACACGCGCGCCGGGCCGGTGATGCGGTAGACGCCATCGGGGCCGACCACGCTGGGGTCGATGGCGGTGCTCTTGATCACCGAACCTTCCGGCGCGAGATTGCCGTGCGGAAAGGTGACCGTGGAGGTCAGGCCGGCGCGCGCGGCGCGGGCCGGGTCCATGATGACATCGTCCGGATCGATGCCGTCGCGTTCTTTCAACAGCCGGCGCAGCGCGGCGCGCCGCGCTGAAGACTCCCACCAGTCGAGCACGGCGCCCAACGTCTGGCCGCTGACGGTCAGGACGCCGGTATCGAGCAGACCGGCGCGCCGCAGGTGCAGCATCACTTCGGGGACGCCTCCCGCCAGGAAGACCTGCACGGTAGTGAACGAACGCGGCCCGTTGGGGAGCGCATCCACCAGCCGGGCCACGCGCCGGTTTGTAGCGGTCCAATCCGCGGCGGTGGGGCGTCGCAAATCGGCGGCATGCGCGATGGCGGGCAGGTGCAGGATCAGGTTGGTGGAGCCTCCGAACGCCGCATGCACTACCATGGCGTTGGCCACCGCGCCGTCCGTCAGGATGTCTCGCATCTTGAGGCCGCGAGCCTCCAATGCCAGCGCGGCGCGGGCCGAGCGGCGGGCCATATCCAGCCAGATGGGATGCCCCGATGGCGACAGGGCGGAGTGCGGCAGCGCCATACCCAACGCCTCGCCGACAACCTGGGAGGTGGCCGCCGTGCCCAGAAACTGACACCCGCCGCCGGGCGTGGCGCAAGCCCGGCAGAGATTCTCTGCGGCAGCCTCCAGCGTGATCTGATCGTGCGCGAAGCGCGCGCCGACGCTCTGTACCCGCCCGGCATCTTCGCCTTGTTCGGCCGCCAGGGTAACCCCGCCGGGCGCCAGCACGCAAGGCAGATCGTGCATGGAGGCTAGAGCCATCATCATGGCCGGCAGGCCTTTGTCGCAGGTAGCGACTCCAATCACGCCGCGGCGCGTAGGCAGCGAGCGGATCAGCCGCCGGAAAACGGTGGCCGCGTCGTTGCGGTAGGGCAGGCTGTCGAACATGCCCGTGGTGCCTTGCGTGCGGCCATCGCAGGGGTCCGTGCAATAGGCCGCGAAGGGGACCGCGCCAAGCGCTTTCAGTTCCCGCGCGGCAGCTTCCATCATCAGGCCGACTTCCCAGTGGCCGGTGTGAAACCCCAGCGCAATGGGCGCGCCGGCGGTGTCGCGGATGCCGCCGTGTGTGCTCAGGATCAAAATTTCCTTGCCACCCAGGGCGCGCGGATCCCAGCCCATACCGGCGTTCTGGCTCCATCCGAACAGATCGCCGGAAGGGCGGTTGAGCAGCATTTCGGGAGTAATCGGAAGAGTGCCTGAAGGACCGGGCGCGGTCGTGTACACGTCGAACAGCGAAGCTTCGCCGGAATCGAGGATCGGGTTATGGGCCATCACAAATTCGCGGGCGGCGCGAACAATTCACGCGACCCGAGCGAGCGCCAGAAGGCGAAGATGGCGATGCTCAACAGGAGCAGGCAAGTGGCCAGCCCGTAGGGAGCGTACCAGGTCTTCCAATCCGTGCCCAGGTTGATGCGGTTGAACGTATCGATGAAAAAGACGGCGGACACGGTGGTCACCAGCCCGAGCCGCAGCAGGACAAAAACGAGCAAAGCATAAACGCCGATTTGAATGACGGCTTCAAGTTTCCAGGTGGTGGAGTTGAAGATGCCGCCGTTGCCGAGGATCAGGAGCAGGGCGGCCAGGACAGCGGCAGGCACGTCGTTTCGCACGAGGTGGCGGAGGCCGCAAATGGAGAAGAAGACCACGAGTCCAAAGAAAAGCGATCCTTCCATGGTGCTGACATTGGAGGCCAGCCAGTGGCGGGCTCCGAGCGCGGAATTAATGCCGTTGCCGGTATCCATTCCGGGGTTCAACCAATCGCCGAAGCCCTGCGCCGCAACCCAGATGGCGGCGCCCACCGTAGCGCCGATCAGGATGTGGGAACACACCTGCGCGTCGAGCCAGCGGCCGGAAAGCAATCGGCTCCAGGTGACGATGGAATGCGGCCAGCGCGCACGCACCAATGGCTCCAAGGCGATGTACAACAGCGCCAGCACAGCTCCCCACATCAGGGAAGTGGCGCAGTTGGAAAAGAAGTCGTTGACCATGGACTCATCGGTGACCGCGTGGACGGTGCCGACCCACGCCAATATCCCAAGCAGCCAGCGGGCCATACCGATGCGCAGTGCGCCTTTGCGATCGATGTGACCGAGCCTCCAATTGCGCCGCGCCAGCAACACCACGGCCAGCAGTCCTAATCCGGAAAGGCCCATCAGCACAAATCCGCGCATACGGGAGACCAGAGAGCCGGCCAACGTGGGGGGAGCGGCGATCTTGGGCCAATCGAAATGCACAGCGAATTGGGTGATGCGTCCCTTCCAGGAGGCCAGGTCGATGGTTAAATTCAGGCCGGGAATGCGAGGATGGGGGCCCTTCCAGGAATGCACTTCGCTCGAAGCCGCCGCGGGCACGAACGCGGAGGGGACTTCGGTGAACTTAGCGATGTCCAGGCCGGCGGCCCGGAAGGCCGCTTCGGGTGCGACTGGCGGGACGAGGGGCTGGGCGTCCTTATACGGATTGGCCTGAAATTCGCGGAGGCGCCCGGCGCCATCGACCAGCGCGTGTACCATGCCTGGCTCGGTGGGGGCAGGATTATCGGGCGAGACTTCGCCGTAGGGCTCGGCAAACAAGGGGGCCAGGCTTTCGCGATAGTTCGCGAAAAGTGGGGCCTCGCTCGCCAACCAGCTTTCCCAGGGATGCGGTGGCGGCAATTGCTGGAGATGATCGAGCAGATCGCCCCGGTCGTCGAGGGTGAGGGCGGAGTCGGCGGGTCTCTTGGGATATCCAAACGAGGATGCCATCTCGCGCGCCTCGTGGGCCATGACGTCCGGCGGATTATCGAGCTCGGTATTCATGATGGCGCAGTAGCGTGTGCGCAACGCGACCGCGGCACACAGGCACAGGACGATGGCCAACAGGCAGGGGATCGAGTATCTGGGGGAAAGTCCCTCTAACTTGCCCGCGGAGGCCACCAGTTCGGGAGACGGCAATTCGCCGGCGGCTAAAGCGGCTGCCAAGGGATCTCCTCCGGGCAGCGCGGCGGCGACGGAAAGCACGTTGGGCGGGCGGCGCGCGGGATCGGGATCGAGGCAGCGGCGAATGGCCTTCTCGACGCCCGGATCGATATCCGCGGCGATCGAAGTCATGCTGGTCAACTGGGCCGATTCCTGCTGGCTCAGCATGGCTTGCACGGATTTCGCGTCATAGGGCCGTTTGCCGGTGAATAGCTCGTAGAGCACCAGTCCGAGAGCGTAGATGTCGCTTTTGGCGGTGACTTCGCTGCCGCGCAGTTGCTCGGGCGCCATGTAGGCCGGCGTGCCGTTGCGCACCTCGGCGCCAGAAAGCTGGTCGGCGATGGCGGCCAAGCCGAAGTCCATGATGACGACGTCGCCGCGCTTGTTCATCATGATGTTCTGCGGCTTCAGGTCGCGGTGGATGATGCCGCGATCGTGGGCCGCGGCGAGACCGGCGCAAAGCTTGCGCGCGGTTTCCATGGCCTTGTCGGCGGGCAGGCGGCCGATGCGCAACAAAAGGGAGGCCAGATCTTCACCGTCCACGTACTCCATGGAGATGAAGGGCATGCCGTCGATCTGGCCAATGTCGTAAACCCGGCAGACGTTGGGATGCGATACTTGGCGGGCGATGCGTACTTCGCCGTGAAACCGCTCCAGCAGACGCTGGTTCTGCGCGGCTTCTTCGGGCAGGAATTTCAGCGCCACGGACTGGCCCAAAGCGAGGTCGGTGGCCCGATAGACTTCGCCCATGCCGCCGCGGCCTAACAGTCCGATAATGCGGTAGCGCCCTCCGAGCAGGGTTCCGGGGACGAAGCGGCCTTCGTCGATGTCGCTGGCGGATGACGACGAGATGCCGGAAACCGAAGATCGCGCGGGGGCGGCGGCCGCCGACCGGTCTACGGCGATGGTTTCGGCGATGGAGGGGTCGGCGCGGCGTTCCACAATTACGATTCTACTGCGCCGGAGCGCCCGACGCCGTGGCGGGTAGTGCCTGGCACTACCCGTACCGGGGGTGCGCGACTTGAATGTGGAAGGGATGCAGTTTTTCCGTTTTGTCTCCATTTACCGAGCGTATGATGCGCCGGTTAGGAGAAGCGTACGCATGTCTGAACCCCGATTGTGGAGGAGCATCTTGGCGCGTGCCGCCTGCGAGGAAGGACGCATGGACGGCCGCTGTACAACAAATGGGGACGCCATGGCAGGACACGATGGCTTGCGTGTGTTGGCATGCCGAGCAGATCGCGGGAGTGTTGTCGTGCGTGGACCGGGTAATCGTGCAGAGCACGTTGCCGGTGTTTTGCTACGCCGATGGAATGGCGGCATACCTGAGCAAGCGGCGGATCCTACACCGGCTTCGCACGCACGGCCTCATCAAGAAGGCCAGCCACTGCTACAAGTACTACCTGACGGCGCTCGGCAAACAGGTAGTCGCTGGGCCTCAAACTCAAGGAGCTTGTCACTATTCCAGAATTTGCGGCGGTGCCCTGCCGCTGATTTCAAAATTCTGCCAATTTCGGCGAGAACCTAACTACGTAGGTACTAACGGTTGCGGCTCAGCCGATTGGGCGACTCAGCCGATTGGGATCAACTTCTCCACTTTCAAGTCGCGCACCCTTCGCGCGCTATCTCCCGCGAGCCCACGTGTTATATTCCGGCATGCCCATCCTGGCCCGGCTGGAATCCTATTTCGAATTCCAACGCCTCGGCACCAATTGGAAAACGGAGATTCTGGCGGGCCTCACCACCTTCATCACCATGGCTTACATCGTCCTGGTGAATCCCCAGATCCTGCACGAGGCGGGTATGCCGCTGGCCGCGGTGACGGCAGCCACCTGCATTTCGGCGGCGTTCGGCAGCTTCATGATGGGCATTCTGGCGCGCTATCCGATTGCGCTCGCGCCGGGCATGGGCTTGAATGCGTACTTCACTTATACGGTGGTCAAGGGGATGGGGATACCCTGGCAAGCGGCATTGGGCGCGGTGTTCATCTCCGGCGTGGCTTTCCTGATCCTGACCGCGGCGGGCATCCGGCAGTTGATCGTGGCGGCCATTCCGTTCGAACTATATGCAGCGGTGGCAGGCGGGGTGGGACTCTTTATCGCTTTCATCGGATTCCGCAACGCCGGCTTGATCGTGCCGAATCCCGCAACCTTAGTGACCTTGGGCAACCTTCACGATCCGCATACACTGCTGGCGGTGTTCGGCTTAGTGGTCACTTCAGCGCTGCTCGCGCGGCGCGTGCCGGCGGCCATGTTGATCGGGATCCTGGCCACGGCCGTGGTGGGATTCGCGGCCGGCCTGGTGCCCTGGAATCCGCAGCCTTACACTTTCCTGGACCTGTCGGCCACGGCATTCAAGCTGGACGTGAGCGCCACGCTGCGGCTGGGCTTCTTCGAGATCGTATTCGTATTCCTATTCATCGATTTGTTCGACAACATCGGAACGCTGGTTGCAGTAGGCAAGCGCGCGGGCCTGTTCAACCATGCGCATACCATCCCGCGCGTGAATCGCATTCTGTATGCGGACGCTTCCGCCACCATCGTCGGCTCGCTCACCGGGACTTCCACCGTGGTGAGCTATATAGAAAGCGCGGCCGGAGTGGCTGCCGGAGGCCGCAGCGGAGTGACGGCCATCGTGACCGGCGCGATGTTCGTGGTGGCCCTATTCGTGGCGCCGGTCTTGGGCGCGATTCCGGCGGCCGCCACGGCCCCGGCCCTGATCCTCGTAGGCAGCCTGATGATGACGGCAGTCGGCGAAATAGACTGGACGGATCCCGAGGTTTCCATTCCGGGCTTCCTCACCATGCTGGCCATCCCGCTGACTTTCAGCATCGCCAACGGCCTGGCATTCGGGTTCATCGCTTATACGGCGCTGAAGGTGGCGCGCGGCAAGTTCCGGGAGGTGAACTGGCTGGTGTACGGGCTCACGCTGCTGTTCATCGCACGCTTTATCTATTTGAAAGGGGCGTGACCGGCGCCGCGCGAGGGCGATTACAGGGCCCGGCGTAAAGCGTGATAGACCACCAGCACGACCACCGAGCCGATGACCGCCACAAACAGGCTATAGATGTTCAGGCCGGTCACGCCGTGGCTTCCAAACGTGCGGAAGAGATATCCGCCGACCAGAGCGCCCACGATTCCCAGAAGGATGTCCCGCACCAATCCATCTCCGGATTTGTTCACGATCTTGCTCCCGATGAACCCGGCTATCAGGCCGAGTATTAACCAGGCGATTACACTCATCTGCATTTCTCCTTTCGTGGAGGATACCTACTATATCAATCGCGCGCCTTGCGCGCCAGGTCGAGCCGCTCTTGCAGGTTGGGATCCTTTTCGTAAATGGCGAGAGCGGCGGCAGCATCGGCCGAAGCCTGGTCCGCGCCGTTCCGCACCAGGTCTAAGAGGTAGGCGAGGGCGTTCTCGCGGCGCAGCAGCGCGATCGCCACCAGCAAGGTGCGCCGGATGGGCCGGCCGTGGGATCGCTCAAAAGCGTCGCGCAACGCCGCGAAGGCGCTCTCCAGCCGCGAGTCGCCCAGCGCGAGCGTGGCGGCTTCGGCCACGGCCTCGTCGCGATGGTCAACAAATCCCGCCACGAATTCGATCGATTTGGCGGGTTCCGCGCGCAATAAAGCGGCGAAGCATTCCCCTAGCACCTCCGGCTCGTCGCCGGTCAACGCCTTCAGCCGTAACAGCAGCGCCCCGCCCGGCAGGCCCGAGGCTCCGATGGCGCGCACGGCTCCGATGCGCGCGTCACGCTGCGGATCGAGCAGCAGCGGCACAATCTCCTCCAGCGCTTCCGCGAAATCGGTCTGCGCCAGGCCCATGGCGCCCAGCGCGCGCACCTCGGGAGCGGTATCTACCGGGCCGCCCCATGCAGGTTCCATCTGGACGTGCTGCATGCTCCGGCGAAATATAGCCGGATAGGGATAATCCAGTTTGCAGAGCGCCTTGAGAATCTCGATTTTGGCCGCGCAGCGTTTGTCGCTGGTCTCGGGCTTCACCATAAACCGGTCGAATGCCGCCACCAATTCAGGTGTCAACTCGGCGGCCAGCCACTCGCCGGCGATGCGCGCCGCTTTGGCCGCCACCAGGTTCATTTTGCTGTTCAGCCAGCGGGCGGCTTCCGCGCGGCCCTCCGGCGAAGGCGCCTGTCCGCGCAGTTCCGCCAGGCGATCGAGCTGCTCTTCGAGGGATGACACCTTACGCGCCACAAGACAATTCTAGCCGCCAGCGGGGGATATACTCGCATCAATGACCATTGAGGAGCGGCTGGACGCATTGACGCATTCCTTGGGATTGATGTCACACATGCAGATGGACGCGTTCAAAGAGCGTGAAAACGCCGTCAGGAATACGAAAAGCGCTTTCGCGCCAACGAGACCCGGCTGGCACAGCTCATGGACACCATGCACCGCCTCGGCCGAATCCTCGAGATTCACGATCAACAGATCGACGATCACGGCCACCGCTTGGATAACCTCGAAAACTGAACTTCGCCACATTCTGCTAATCTCAGATATTAAAGCCCTTTTTGAGAGCTTCTTATGCCTAAACTATCCGTCCGCGATCTCGATCTGAAGAATAAGCGTGTCTTTATTCGTGTGGACTTTAATGTTCCCCTGGCGCCCGGCGGCCAGGAGATCTCGAGCGACAAGCGCATCAAATCGTCGCTGCCGACCATCCGCTACGCGTTGGAGCAAGGGGCCGGCGTCATCCTGGCCTCGCATCTGGGCCGTCCGAAAGGCAAGCCCAATCCGGAAATGAGCCTGAAGCCGGTGGCCAAGCGTCTGGAAGAGTTATTGGGCCGCCCCGTAAAGATGGCGCCCGATTGTATCGGTCCCGAAGTGGAAGCCATGAAACCGGCGCCCGGTGAAATCCTGCTTTTGGAGAATCTGCGCTTTCACCCGGAGGAGGAAAAGAACGATCCGGAGTTTTCGAAAAAGCTGGCTGCCCTTTGCGACGTCTACGTGAATGATGCGTTTGGATCCGCGCACCGCGCGCATGCCTCCACCGTGGGTATGATCGCCTACGTGCCGCAGGCTGCCGCCGGGCTGCTGATGGAGCAGGAGTTGAAATACCTGACGATGGCCACCCGGAACCCGCCGCGGCCATGCGTCGCCATCCTGGGCGGCGCCAAGGTATCCGACAAGATCGAGGTGATCGCGAATCTGGGCAAGGTGGTGGACAAGCTGTTGATCGGCGGCGCCATGGCCTATACTTTCATGAAGTCGCAAGGCGAGCCGGTCGGCAAGTCGCTGGTGGAAGACGACAAGCTGGACCTGGCACGCAAGCTCGTCGCGGATTTGAAAGACAAGCTGGTGCTGCCGGTGGATCACGTGGTGGTCTCCGAAATCAAGGAAAACGCGGAGAGCCAGGTGGTGGATAGCATTCCGGACGGCAAGATCGGCGTGGACATCGGCCCCCTGACCGTCGATCACTACGCGCACATCATTCGCACCGCCAAGACGGTGATCTGGAATGGCCCGATGGGGATCTTCGAGAAGAAGCCGTTCGACCGGGGTACCGTCGCTTTGGCGAAAGCCGTCGCGTTTTCCGGGGCTACTTCGGTAGTGGGCGGCGGCGATTCGGAGAAGGCCATCAAGTCCGCCGGCGTGGCCGACCAGATTTCGCACATCTCCACCGGCGGCGGCGCATCGCTCGAGTTTCTGGCTGGCATCGAGTTGCCGGGCGTGGCCGCGCTCACCGATAAGTAAATTGGGAGCGTGGCGCGCGCTTTAGTGTGCAGCGGCGAACTTCAGTTCGCCGTCAGCGGGACTTAAAAGTCCCGCCGGCACGCTCCGTTGAAAATCACCCCCTCCGACCCGATGCAGGTCCGGCGTTGGTCGCGTCGAAGATCACGTGCTGGCCTCCGCCACCGGTTGGGGATGGATCTCGGCTAGAGTGACGCTATACCCCAGTTTCCGCAATGCCCGCGCTAGCTTCGCGGCACGGTGCCTGCGGGCGCGGGGGTCGGTGTCCTGACCCTGCTCCACGTAGCTGACCTGGTCGTGGAGGATCTTCCAGACCAGCCGGGCCAGGCGATGGGCGACCACCCAGATGGCCCCATTGTATCCTAGCTTGGGCAGGAATCGGCGGAATACATTTTGAAAATGACTATCCTTCTTTTTGACCGCCGCGGGCGCCGCCTCGGATAGGATCCGCCGCACGTACCGGTTCCCGCCCGCTGGGTGCTTACCTGTTGCTTCCCCACCGGTGTCAGGCTTCATCCTAGTCGGCGGACTGGCCACCTTCGTATTCCTATCGAGGCCGAACCGAGTTCACTTGCGTTGCGGCTCGCGTGTTTGCCCATACCAATGCTTCGCCAGATGGGTTTCTCCATCCCGCGCTTGCTGGGCAACATGTCCGAACAGACAATTTACATGGTGAACTCCTTTCAGTTCACAAGATCAGCCAGGCTTATCCTGGCGTACCGACCGTTAGGGGGCGTCCCAGCGCTCGTCTCCGACTAGAAGTCTTGAGCCTCAAACACGCATGGCGTCACCCTGCTCGGCCAGGACGTACTGGATCGCCGCCGCAGCTTCCAAAGCTATCGTGTGCTGCCATGGCGTGCCCATGTTATATAGCGGCTGTCCATGCGTTCTTCCACAATCGGGGTTCAGACATGGGTACGCTTCTCCTAACCGAGCGCATCATATACGCTCGGTAAATGGGGCGAAAAAAACCGCATCCCTTCCGCTTTCATGTCGCGCACCCTTGCGCACGTTGCCGCCGCCGCTGCGCAACGAGATAATGTCTCTTGGCCTTTCTCTCGACACATAAAGCGTTCTGGATAACGCCGCTGGCAATTGGCATCATTCTGTTTCTGTTTTCTCTCGCGCTCTCGCATGGTCTCCTCCATCGGGTTTACCAGCGCCAACTGGCCGAATCGCGCCGGGAACGGCTTTTCCTGGCGTCGATAGGATACTTTACGGCAGCCACGGTCGTGCGCGCAATCACGTTCGCCATTCACAATCACATTGGGCCTTTCCACGATGTCGCAATGCACGGCAGGCACATCCATCACCTGGTATGGGGCATCGTTGTGCTCCTGGTAGTCGGCTACGGATGGCTTCTCCAGGTCGGCGCGGGCGCGGCGCTCTCAAACGTGTGGGCCGCGCGGACCATGTGCATGGCTTACGGAGTGGGTGCGGCCCTGACCTTGGATGAGTTCGCTCTGTGGCTTAATCTTCGGGACGTGTACTGGGAGCGGGAAGGGCGCGAAAGTTTCGAAGCGATGGCTCTGTTCGCCGCGGTGCTCTCGATCGGAATTTTCGGACATCCGTTTTTTCATGGGGTCGCGCGTGAATTTGCCGCGATCATCCGGCGAAAACGCCCTTGAACAAAACCTTTGCGTAACCCGTCGCAGTAAGGGCCGCTGCCCGATCACCGCGTTTCGACGCTGCGGTTGCCCACCTGGACAGCCAGCATCGATATCGATCCCCCGTCCACGCCGTCCACTGGAAAAGTGATCGACTCGCCCGGCTGTCGCGTAGCGACTACGTAGAGCAATGGAAGGTAGTGCTCCGGGGTGGGAATGGACAGGAGCGCACTTCTCCCCAGCTTTTCGTATTCGATCAGTGGTTTATACTCCCCGGCGAGCATCATTGCCTTCGCCTCCGTCTCGAACTCCACAGCCCATTCATAGGGATCGGGTGTGTGCCGCCCCCACGCGTACGCGTGCAGGTTGTGGACCAGGTTCCCGCTGCCCACGATCAATATGCCTTCTTGTCTCAGCGGAGCCAGCCTCCTGCCGATCTCAAAATGAAAGGATGCAGGCTTCGATTCGTCGATGCTGAGCTGCACGACAGGGACATCCGCATCGGGATACACGTGCCGAAGCACCGACCATGTTCCGTGGTCCAGCCCCCACGAGTTGTCCATGGTTACCGGCAGCGGGGAAAGCAGGTGCTGGACCCGGCGAGCCAGTTCGGGATCGCCCGGAGCGGGATACTGTACTCGATAGAGCTCCTTGGGAAAGCCGCCGAAATCGTGGATGGTTTTGGGCGCGGTGCCGATAGTTACGCCCGTTTCCGGAACGAACCAATGCGCGGAGATTGAAAGGATTGCCTTCGGTTTCGCGGTTTCCCGGCCAATACGCCGCCAGGCGTCGGTATAGCTGTTGTTCAGCAGGGCGTTCATTGGGCTACCGTGCCCGAAAAAGATGGCTGCCTGTCTGTCGCTCATCGCTTGCAGTGCCTCCCGTATCCCTCGCACGTCATCAATGATCGCGTATTTACGGGATGGAGATCGTATCCGCCATCCTATCGAGGCTTTCGCGAAAAGCGTCGAAATCGGACGGTTGAGCGTAGCCGAAAAGCAGAACCATCAGTTGCCCCGTGCGAACAAAGGTGAGACATTCGGCCATGGCATGCCCGTCCTCGTTAAAATCGGCGATACAGTTCAAGGCGGGATGTCCGCTCACCATCCGGCTCGTGCAACTCCCCGCGCGAATAGTGTAATCAGGGCGGCCCTCGCGGCGCCGCTGCGCCTGCTTGGCCTCGGCGTCGTCATGCAGGGCTTTTTCTATCCCCTGCCTGGTCTGTGCCGGCGAATCGTGTAGAACCTGGAAGGAGAGCGTGAAGACGCTTGCGGAAGGCGGTCCCACGAAGAAAACTGTGTTTTGCCGATCGCCCCAATGTAGCGGATCCCGAAGTTTCCAGCCGGCAGGCAACTTCCACGAGATCCCGGACGCTTCGTCCTTGAAATCGCTAACGGGCGCGGCGATTTCAGGTGCTTTGGCCATGTTCTCGATTACCGCTGCCGGCGCGTCGGGACCCAGGATGTGGCGAATCGCGGCTTCCAGCAACTCGTCACGGCCATCGCGAATGCCGGCGACGGTCGGCTTCACTTCTTGATCTGGAACGATGCCGATCCGTTGCGTTGGCTTCTTATCCGGATAGAAGACGCCGATGCCGCTGATCATGGTATGCAATCCGCCGGGAAGCGGGATATTCGAAACATTGCCATCGGCTCCCGCCGTGGTGCTGCCAATGACGAACGCCCCGGGCGCTGAACGAAATGCCATGGTGGTGTACTCGGCCTGGCTCTGCGAGACTTCGTCCACCAGGACCACGACCTTGCCGGAATAATGCGGCGTCTTGGCCGCCAGGCTTAAAGGTTCGCCCCAGTGAAAGGCTCCCGGATTGGCCAGGTCGCCTTGTGTGAAACGCACAAATTCCGTGGGTTGGTCGATGAGCAACTGACCCAAAGCGAAGACCACGAATTCCGACGGATAGTTGCGGATATCGATGATCAGGCCCTTGGTGCCCGCCGCCGAATCCACATATTGCGCAGCATCGGCAGCCTTCACGGAAGACAGTTTCAGGTAGGCGACGTCTTTCGAAAGCCGGCGGAATGTTTCGCCGGGCTGGTCATGATTGCCGGCCTTGAAATCCAGCGCGCGGGACGATACGCGCGTGGCAAGCAGATCGATCGTCTCGCCCGAGCGGCGAACGCGCAGGGCAGCCGGCTTGGCGCAATCGCCCAGCGTCATGGACCGCCCGATATCGCGCAGCCGGGTGGGCTCGTTGGAAGCGGCGTAGTAGGGCGCCCAATCCCGCACGAGTTTGGCCACCGCAACTCCGTCGAGTTCCTCGATCACATCGCCGCGTTTGAGACCGGTCGCTTTTCCCAGATCGGTATCGGAATAGCTCGCTACTACGGCCCGGTCTTCCACGAAACGGATATTCACCGGAGCCTGGCAGGCCCCCACCGGAGGCCTTACCGCCAGCGATCCCCATAGATTGGCGTGCGTATCGTGAACCCTGGCGATGAGCGCGATCATGGCAAGCTTATAGGCGTCGGGATTCTTCGCCAGCGCGATCCGGGGCAGTGACTCCGCCAGTACCGCGTCCCAATCCTCACCCATTACGTTGCGATAGGGCGACCAATACTCGATGATGTTCCAGAAGCGGAATAGCGCCAGAATCTGAAAGCCGGCATCCGGCAAGTGTATGCTGGCGTAGTCCGGTTCGTGATCGAAGGACGGGTTCCCTACACCGCGGATCAGCGAAATGTAAAACGGGTTGCCGTCCGCCGGGCGGTTGTCCCGGATTTGCCGCAAGGTTCGGCTGAGATCCGGCCCCAGCCTGACTTCATCCGAGATCCAATCCAGGTCCGGCCGCGGATGAAGATCGTGTTCGTCAAGTTTGGCGCATACCTTGCATGCGACGGAGTCGCCAAACCCCTTGATCCAGCGGAGCAAAGCGGCATTTCCGGCGGTGCGATCCGGCGCCGACAGAACCGGCGGCATGACGCGGAACAAGTCGTAATCGAAATGGCGGTGACCGGAAGCGATCTGCGGATGGTAATACTTCAAGAATCCCCAGACTTTGCCCAAAGTGGCCAGGTTTTCAATCTGGATCTTGGTCAGGTTGTCGAGCGCGATGTGCGAACCGTTGTCGAATTCGCGATCGGTATCAATCGGCGTCTTAGGTCGCTCCGCTTTCGGTGCTTCCCACACCGGCTTTCCGTCCACCAGCAGCCGCAGGTCGTCGGCCCAGGCTTTGCCCGGCCCCGAAAGCAGGAAACCAAAAAACAGTGTCCGCGCCTCGGCATGGACGGGCACGGAGATCGTATACTCGGTCCATGGCGTGGTGCCCTTTGGCGGTTTGTGGCTCTCCAAGCTGTCAAACGCCACGCTCCCGCCGCTGCCATCTTCCCGTATCCAGAAGGCGCTGAAATCCTGCACATCCTGTGTGCGTATGAAGCCGCGCAACTCGATTGTCGTTCCACCAAACTCGATGGGAATGGACTTGAGGATGCCGGAGAACGGTTCCGGTGTTTCAGGCTCTCGCGCGATGCGGACGGACCATTTGCCGCCGTGCACGATCTGGTTGTCCACGGCTACGGATTCGGAAGGCTTGCAGCTCCAGCCCGTTGGGCAACCGCCGGAGTGGGGTGCCTCGAAACTCAGGATGTCCGCGAGCCCAGATCCGTCCTGTGCATGGCAAACGAGGGTGAGCGCCGCACACGTGAACACGGCCAGCAGACGCATCATCACTACATCATAATCTCGGCTCGCACGGCGGATCTAGCGCCAGTCGTCGATTACGAAGTCATCGGCCCGATTGAGGCGCGCTTCGGCTGACCCCCTCCGATCAGTCGCCGCGCGGCGGCCTCCGCGCCATCGGTGCGCACCAAGGCGGCCACGGCGTGGGCACGGGCCGTCACTTCGGGCTGGACAGTACGGCTGAGCGCTTCAGACAGCGAGCCGGCGGTGGGTGCGCCCGCCGCATGCGCGGTTCCGATCCCCAGGTGCTGGACTCTCCTTGCCCAGTAGTGCTGGTCGTACATCTGGGGCACGACCACCTGGGGTGCGCCGGCCTGCGCCGCAACAGTTGTGGTGCCCGCGCCACCGTGGTGCACGACAGCGGCGACCCGCCTGAATAGCGCTTGCAAATTCACTTCCCCGATGGAAAGACAGTCGGGTTCATCGTCCGGCAATGTGATGCCGGCCCATCCACGGGACACGATCGCACGGCGGCCGACCGCGCGCGCCGCCTGGATCATCGCCTGGCTAACATCCTGTGGAGCGCGCATACTGCCGAAGCCGAAGTAGACCGGTGGCTCGCCGGCCTCGAGAAACGCCTCCACATCCACTGGCAGCGGCCTCTGGTCCGCACGAACCCATGCGCCCGTCTGGACCACTTCCAGGTCCGCGGTCTCGGGCCATGGCGCCAACGTCGGGTCGGCGGCCAGCCATGGCCGGCCGGTGAAGATGTGGCTCCGCACGTCGGAGACCGGCGTCAAACCGGCTGCCGCCCGATGCAAGTTGATCGCCGCGGCCCAATGCTCGTTCCAGCGTTTCGCGTCCTGGTTCCAGATTGTTCGATTGTCGGCCGTGCCGCCGGTTGGAGGCTGTGCCCACGACGGCAATGGGGGCGGCGCGTGGTGTGGGGATGGGAGGGTTATCGGGCACCAGGCCGCGTAGACGTAAGGAACTCCGATCCGCTCTGCAATCGAATGAAGGGCGAATTGTAGCGACATGCCCGCCACCAAAACGTCGCAGCCAGTGGCTGCCGCCGTAATTGCCTCGAACTGGCCGGCGACGGTGTCCTCCATAAGCTGACGGATCTGATCTGGCGTTGGCGGGGCCGGCGCGGCCGATGGCCTAGGTGCCGCGGTCTGGCGCACCTCCGGTCCGACCGGCACGAAAGAAATTCCGAGACTGCCAATCCACTCGCTGAAGTCAGGCGGCGCGCAGATGCGGGCTTCATGGCCAAGATCCGTCAACTGCAAGGCCAACGCCACCATCGGCTGGACGTCGCCACGAGATCCGATTGTCAACAGCAGCACGCGCATGGGAACTTCCTCCGGTCACACTAGTGAAGGATAAGTCGCCTGAATATCGAAATTCCAGGCAGCAAGCTCATGTTACCGGATTCGGGCCCCGGATTCAGCTCGGAACCGGTGTTTTTTCTGGCCTCTATCCTGCTTGTTATCTGCGTATTAGACTGAAGTAGCCGAACCTTGGTAAGCTGAAATAGGGGAGTGACACGGCTCGCTCGCTATTACGTTTCGACGGGTGAACCGTCCAACGGGACATGCGCGTGTTCAAGACGCTTGCCCTCGCCTTTGCAAACGCGGCCCTCGTCTGGCCGCAATCTCCCGAAAGTCGAGGGCACCGGCATGCAGGGCAAAGCGACCTTTACAGCCTACGCCAGGCCTTTCAAAACACTGAATAAGGTGACGCTGCCCAACGGGACGCAAATCGTCTCTGGGTTCGATGGCAGCTTTTCATGGTCGATCAGTCCGCAAGGCGCAAGCATCGACAAATCCAGTCCCGTGGAGGCGGTCCGCCGCGATGCCGATCTTCAGTATGCCCCCCACCAGGCGGACTACTTCGACAAACCAGATTGCTCGCGGGATACCGTTTTCAATCCGATAGTTCGTCAACTGCGGACGTAACCACGCGGCTGTTTCAGGATTACAAGATCTTCGGCGGACCCTTGGTAGCAACTAAGAACATCGCCCGCACAGGCCAGGAAACTCAGACGGTTACATTCACATCGGTGACGTACGAACCGTTGGCCGATTCGCTGTTCGATTTGCCCGCCGCCGTGAAGGCCCTCTTGAAATGAGATTTGGATAGCGGATCATCGTGAAGGAACACGACGCACCACGCCGGCCCGTTCTTCAGGTGTGGAACGACTGAAAGACCCACGCTCTGGAACGGTTTTCCGGGCGGAATCCAGTTTCAGCGGCACCGGCGGCACTTCCACCAGATAGTCGTAGACTCCACGCCGCCTCTCAAGCGGGACCGGTGGAATGACAGTGCGCTTCTCCAGGATGGTAAAGCCCTCCACCATTTCGCCCACCTCGTGGACAAATTGCGAACGAATAGTCTTGGTCATCACCGCATCTCCCTTGAGAGTAAAGGGTAGCACGATGCCGGTTTGTTCCTGACTGTCGGACCCTCCTCATTCCGACCGCAGCATTGTTACCGGGTCGATGCGCACCGCGTGAAAGACGGCCGGCAGCGCGGCCAGCAGCGCTATCGCCAGGATGGCACACAAAGGCAGCGCAAGCATCGCCGGGTCGCCGGGCTTCACCTGATACAACAGCGCTTCGACGTACCGTACCAAAGCCATGCCCAGGGCGAGACCGGCGAGCGCTCCCGCCAGCACCATGGCGAAGATCTGGACGGTCACCAGGCGCGCGATGTTACCGGCGGGCGCGCCAATAGCCACGCGAATGCCGATTTCGCGGCGGCGCTGCACGACGGAATAATAGAGCACCCCGTAGAGTCCTACCCCCGCCAGCAATAGGGCAACCCCGGCGAAGAAAACACCGAGCATGGCCAGCAGCCGTTCACGCAGGGTTTGCGCGCGTACCAGTTCGGCTTGCGTGCCGACGTTGCCGACGCGGAATTCCGGCCGTGCGCGCGCCACCTCCCGGCGCAGGATAGACGCCAGGGCCATCGGGTTCTCCGTAGACGTGCGGACCATGAAGACTTCGGCGCTTTGCGGCTGCAGTGCGCCGTGGTCGTCGATGCGGCGAAATGGCACATAGACCGACGGCAGGATGGGCTCCCGCATACTGCGATAGGGAGCGTCGCGGACCACGCCCACTACCTTGAAGGAAAACTCGCCGCTTTTCGCGAACGACTTTCCGATGGGATTCGCGCCTTTGGAGAACTCTCTGGCGAATGTTTCGTTGATCAGCGCGACACCCGGGGCGGTTTCGCCCGGCCGGAAGTCTCTTCCATCCACGAGGGGAATCTTCATGGTGTCGATCCACCCGGGCGAGACCGCCAGGAAGTAAGCCAGAATGGGGCCGGGCGGCGCGCCATTGACGGAAATGAAGCCGTTCCATGCTCCTCCGGAGAGCGGCGCCCATCCGGCCAGGGCGACGCTCCGGACGCCGGGCACCTCGCGCAGATGTTGCGCCACCTGATCCCAGAATTCGGGAGACTCAGGGCGCTGCGTCACAGTATCCAGGATGAGTAACCCGTTCGCGGCGAAGCCGATGGGCCGATTGGAGAGCCGCTCGAATGTTGCCGCAAACAGGCCGGCGACGAACAATACCAGAAAACAAAATGCGACCTGGACGGCAATCAGCGTGTGCATCAAGCGGCGCCGCGAGTGGGGATCGTCGCCGCCTTTGAGCGCGCTAGCCGGCCTGACGGCGGAGGCGCGCAGGGCGGGCATGAGACCGAACAACAGCATTACAACCAGCGTCAGCGCCAGTCCGAACCCCATCACCCGCCAGTCCAAGGGAAGAGACAGTCGCGCCGGATTATCCGACGGATTGATCATGCGCACGACGAACGGCGCGGACCACCAGGCGAGCAGCGCGCCGCATGCACCCGAGATGAACGCCAGGATCGCGCTCTCCACCATGACGAGTTGCACCAGGCGCCGGCGTCCCGCACCGATCGAGACGCGCAGCGCCATTTCCCGCGCGCGTGACGCAGCCTGGGCGGCCATAAGGTTGGCGACATTGGCGCATGCAATCAGCAGCACCAGCGCCACCAGTACGGCGAGGGCCAGCAGCGATACCCGGTACTGAGTCTGCAAATCGGATACCCCCGCGGCCGCGGGCGCAATCACCAGCTTCTGATTCAGAAATGCCTTTATAAACTCGTTGCTCATGCCGGTGAAGCCCTTAGCTCGCTCTGCCTCGAAGGCGTGCGAGGTAGCGTCCAGCTTGGCACGCAGCGGCTCGATGGCCACGCCTGGTTTAATCAGAGCCAACGTGCGGTGCCAGCTCCAGTCGTCGTGAACCGCGCCGGGATACATCATGGCGGGGACGAACACATCCGTCACCGTGCCCGTCTCCGTGCCGGTGAAGGGTTGCGGCCCGACGCCCACGATCTCATAAAGATCGTCCGCCATGCGAAACGTGCGTCCCACGATTTTCGGATCCAGATTGAAGCGGCGCTGCCAATAGTCGTAAGAGAGCACGGCGTAGGGATGCGCACGCGGCTTCAGATCGTCGTTCTCGGAGAGCAAACGTCCCAGAGCCGGGCGTAGCCCGAAGGCGCCGAACATCCAGCCCGAGACGTACTGCACGTTGGCTTTTTCCATGTCGGCGTCCGACTTGTATGTCAGATCCGTGCGCGTGGCGAGGGATACGGCAAGCAGTTCGGCTTGATCCTTAACTGCGGCGCGCATCAGACGGAACGACGGATATGCCCACGCGTCGAACGTTTGAAGTTTGCCGTCGAAGAAGGCCTCGCGGGCGAGGGCGTAGATCCTTTCCGGATGGGCGACAGGCAGGGGCCGCAGCAGCAGCGCATCAATTAGACGAAAAGCTCCCGTGCAGGCCCCGATCGCCAGGGCCAGGGACAAGATGGCCGCGGCGGAAGTCACTTTCTTCTTCATGAGCTGGCGCGAGCCGAAGACGGCGTCGGCGCGCAACGAATCGAGCCAGATTACGAGCCGGACATCGCGGCTCTCTTCGGCATAGCGCAGCGGGGAGCCGAATGCCCGCCGCGCTTCGGAGGGGTCGCGGCCCTGCGCCATGGCCTCATCGAAATGCGACTGGACCTCGTCGTCGATTTCGCGGCTGAAGCTCTCGCCACGAACTGCATTTACGATGCGCGACCACCATGACATATTTTCAAGCCTTTCCTTTACTCCGAACGCAACATTTCGACCGGATCGATGCGCATAGCGTGCAACACCGCCGGCAGCGCCGCCAGCAGCGCGGCCGCCACGATAGTTACCGATGGAAGCATCAGCATGGCCGGATCGCCGGCATTCACCTGGTAGAGCAGCGTGGCGATGGATCGCGCCGATGCCAGGCCCAGCGCGAGTCCCGCCAGGGCGCCGGCGAACACCATGACGAAGATCTCCAGCGTGACCAGCCGCGCGATGTTGGCGGCGGGTGCGCCGATGGCCATGCGAATCCCCAGTTCCCGCCGCCGCTGCAAGACGGAGTAATCCAGCACACCGTAGAGCCCGACCGCCGCCAGCAGCAGCGCCACCACGCCGAAAAACAGCGCGAGCATCGCCAGCAGCCGCTCACGCAACGTTTGCGCGCGGAGCAGTTCCGTCTGGGTCCGGATGCGGGTCACGCGGAACTCAGGGCGGGCCCGCGGCACCTCATGGCGCAGGACGGATGCAAGCGCCGCGGGATTCTCCCCAACCGTGCGCACCACGAATGTCGCCGAACTTCTGGGCTGCAACGCGCCATCCGCGCCGATCGAGCGAATGGGCACGTAAGCCGTCGGGGTGATGGGCTCGCGCATGTTCCGGTAACGGGCGTCCCGGACCCATCCAACGACCTGAAAGCGGGTGCGCGTACCGTCGCCCTCGACTTTGTCGAACAATTTCCCCACCGGATCCGCCGATTCGAAATAGCGCTTTGCAAATGCCTGATTCACGATTGCCGCACCGGGACACGTGTCCACCGGGCGGAAGTCGCGGCCACCGATGAAAGGAATCTTCATGGCGTCTGCCCAGCCCGGAGACACGTTCAGAAAGTAGGCCAGGTCGGCAGCCGGTTGCGCGCCGCCAACTGAAATCACGCCGTTCCAGCCCACGTCGCTCAGCAGCGGCCATCCGGCCAGGGCGACGGTCTCGACGCCCGGCAATGAACGCAGGCGTTCGACCACCTGGTCCCAGTAAGCCATGGGCTGCGGGCGCGGCGAGAGTGTCTCGACATTGATCAATCGTGCGGCGGAGAAGCCGGTGGGCTGGTGTGACAGGCGGTCGAACGTGACCGTGAACAGGCCGGCCACAAAGAGCACCAGGAAACAGAAGGCCACTTGCGCAGCGATCAATGCGTGCATCAGGCGGCGCCGGGAGTGCGGGTCTTCTCCGCCTTTCAGCGCGATCGCCGGCTTCATCGCCGAGGCGCGCAGCGCCGGGGCCAACCCGAACAGCAGCACCACGCCGAGGGTCAGCGCCAGGCCGAATGCGGCTACCCGCCAGTCCGGCGCCAGCATCAGCCGCACGGGGTTGTCCGGCGGATTGATACGCCCGGCGACGAACGGGGCGGCCCACCACGCAAAGAGTCCGCCGATGGCGGCCGCCAGAGTGCCGAGTATGGCACTCTCCACCAGCACCAGTTGCACCAGCCTCCCGCGTCCCGCGCCGATAGCCACACGCAACGCCATCTCGCGGGCGCGCGCAGCGGCTTGGGCCGACATCAGATTCGCGACATTGGCGCAGGCAATGAGCAAGACCAGCGCCACCAGCACCCCAAGCGCAGCCAGCGCGCGCCGGTATCTCTCCTGCATATCGGAGATGCCGGAGGCCGCCGGCCGCAGCAATAGCGTCTGGCGAAAGAAGCGGTCGATATATCGCTTGGGCATTCCGGAGAACTCTTTGGCGCGCTCCTCATTGACCGCCCGATACGTCGCGCGCAACCGATCCAGAACAGGGGCGGGCGCGATGCCATCGTTGAGGCGCACCAGGACCCGGAACCAACTCCAGGTGGGATGGGTCACTCCCGCGTGCATCGCCATGGGGATAAAGATGTCGGTCACCGTACCGGGTTCGGTACCGGTAAAGGTCTCCGGACCGACGCCTACGATTTCGAAAATGCCCATGTCCGCCCGAAACGTGCGCCCTACAGCCTTGGGATCCCGGCCAAAGCGGCGCTTCCAATAGTCGTAAGAGATCACCACATACGGATGCGCGCCGGGCGTCACATCGTCGTTGACGGTGAGTAGTCTTCCCGCGGCGGGCCGGAGCCCGAAGGAGGCGAACATGGAACCCGATACATTTTGTATATAGGCGTGCTCGGTATCCTGATCGGAGCCGAAGGTCAGGTCGCCCCGGCTGGTATAGGAGACGGCAATCAGCTCGGCCTGTCCTTTCACGGCCGCCTGCATCTGGCGGTACAACGGATACTCGTAACTGTCGTCCACGCGCAGGTTGCCATCGAAGTCGAAGCTCTGGCGAAAGAGGCCGTACAAGCGGTCGGGTGAGGCCACGGGCAGCGGACGCAGCAGCAGCGCATCGATCAGGCGAAAGGCCCCGGTACACGCCCCGATCGCCAGCGCCAGCGACAGGATGGCCGCGGCGGATGTCACTTTCCGTTTGGCAAGCTGACGCCAGCCGAAGACCACGTCCGCGCGCAGGGAATCGAGCCACGCGACCAAGCGGACATCGCGGCTCTCTTCGCCGTACCGCAGCGTGGAGCCGAACGCCCGCCGCGCTTCGGATGGTTGGCGGCCTTGCGCCAGGGCTTCGTCGAGATGCGACCGCAGTTCCTCGTCGATGTCGCGGGTCAGTCGGTCTTGACGAACTACATTCGCGATACGCGACCACAATGACATATTCAGGCTGTCCTCAGCACGCGATTCACCGCCGAAGTTACCGCCTGCCAGCGGGATTCTTCCGCGGAAAGCTGCTTCTTGCCGGCTGCCGTCAGTTCATAGAGGCGCGCCCTCCGTCCGGTATCCTTGGTCACCCATTCGGCGCGAATCCAGCCGGCTTCTTCCATCCTGTGCAAGGCCGGATAGAGCGAACCTTCCTCGGCGCGGAGCACATCGCCGGACCCGTCCTTGATGGCGGTCATGATGGCGTAGCCGTGCAAGCGCGGCCGCCGCGAGAGAATTTTAAGGACAAGCAGATCGAGCGATCCCTGCAGAGAGTCGGTTTTAGGCATACTCAGACTTCATAGTATACAGACGTCTGAGTGTTCGCAACGTTAGGCCACCTTAGGCCAGGTTAGGTTCCGGCTAACGCTTCCCCGGCCGGGTTCGTCAAACGTACTTAGCGGAGGCGCACAAATGCTGCAAGATCTTCGACTTGGTTGGCGCATGCTGCGCAAACAGCCGGGCTTCACCCTGATTGCGGTGCTGACCTTGGCCCTGGGGATCGGCGCCACGTCGGCCGTCTTTAGCCTGATACGGGGCGTTCTTTTGACACCGCCGCCGTATCGGCAGCCTGCGCGGCTTGTGCTGATTCAGACAGCCCGCTCGGATGGCCGCCGGATGGAAAGTCCGCGGGGCTGGCCTGCCGCGCAATGGCTGGAATGGCAGAGCCAGGCCAAGTCCCTGGAGGGCCTGGCGGCGTACTCCTGGTCATTCAATTTCCTGGTGCGGAACGACGGCAGCCAATCCCTCGAGGGCATGTGGGTGACCCGCGATTATTTCCGTGTCCTGGGCTTGCAACCGGTGCTCGGGCGGACCTTCCTCGAGTCGGAGACTGGAGACAAGCCCGCCCCCGTCATCCTGATCGGGTACGACCTGTGGCAGCGGACGTTTAACGGCGATCCGCACATTATCGGCCAGAAGATTCGCATCAGCCGTCAAGATACGCCGCCCACCGTGATCGGGGTGATGCCTCCCGGAGTCCGTTTTCTGCCGTCGCCGGCGGAGGCGCAGGAGCCGAATTACAATCCGAACGCGAGCGTGGATTTCTGGATTCCCGCGCCGTCCAACCCCTCCTTCCGGAAGGAGCCGGTCTTCGATATCGTAGGCCGCCTGCGGGACGGAGCCACACTGCCGCAAGCGCAAGTCGAACTGAAGCTGCTGGCCGCCCGGGAAGCACAAGCCGAACACGATTTTGAGGGCTTTACGCCGCACGTGCAATCCCTGGCCGCCGAGATCAACCGCGACGGCGCCCGCATCCTGTTACCGCTACTCGGAGCTGCCGCGCTGGTCCTCTTTATAGCTTGCGGGAATGCCGCTGCCCTGTTGCTGGTCCGCGGACTGCAAAGGCAGCAGGAATATGCCGTGCGCAGCGCCCTGGGCGTTGGCAGATTGGCCCTTTTCAGGCAGGTATCCACGGAGAGCCTGCTGCTGGCTCTGGCGGGCGGGGCGCTGGGTATGGCGCTGGCATTCACGGCCGTGAAGCTCTTCAAGTTGATCGGGGGCCATGCGATCCCGCGCCTGGACGCCGTCACCATGGGGTGGTCCGTGTTGGCTTTTGGCCTGGCATCGGCAATCTTCGCCGCACTTTTGGCCGGGATTTTTCCCGCGCTACGCGCCTCCCGGCTGGATCCCATGCAGGTACTGAAGAGCGCCGGACCCAAGAGCAGCGCGGGGCAGGGCGAACGCCGCCTGCTGCGCGCGGTCACTTTGGGGCAGACGGCGCTGACTCTCGCTCTACTGGTGGGCGCAGGCCTCCTGATTCGCACCATGATGAATATCTCCAACGTGCAATCGGGTTACAACATCGGCCGGATCCTGACCATGACCGTGACGGCGGTCGAGGGCGACCGGACCGCCTATCATCGCCGGGCGCTGGAGCGGGTCTCCGCGATTCCAGGCGTGCAGTACGCGGCATTCGCGTGGGGTGTGCCGCTCACGGGCAACAATTGGCCCGCGACCGTCATCATCGAAGGGCAACCCGCGCCCATCAAGGATAGCGACCGCATTGCCGTGCCGCTGCGATCCGTCACCGAGAACTACTTCAGCCTACTGGGGCTGCCCATTTTGGATGGGCGAAATCTGCGCGCATCGGACGACCGCAAAGCGCCGCCGGTGGCCGTCGTGAACCAGGCTCTGGCAACGCGATACTTTCCGCACGAGCCGGCCATCGGCAAGAAAATCTGGATGGGTGGGCCGAAAGATCCACCCAATGAAATCGTGGGCGTGGTGGCCAATGGCCGCACGGACGATTTGACCCGCCCGGCAGATCCCGAGATCTATCTTTCGTTCTGGCAGGCAGGCGCGTTTTCGAAGCATCTCGTGGTCCGCACCGCGGCCGATCCCCGTGCGGTCGTGGCATCCGTCCAGAGGGAACTGCGGTCCGTCGATCCTACCGTCGCTATTGAGAATGTAAAAACTCTGGAACAGGTGCGCGGCGATTCGCTGGCCTCCCGCACGTTCGCTATGCAATTGCTGGCCGGATTTGCGGTGGTGGGCAGCGTGCTGACGCTGGTCGGCATCTATGGGGTGCTATCGCTTTCGGTGGCCTCGCGGCGGCGGGAGTTGGCGATTCGATCGGCGGTCGGGGCGCAACAACGGGATATCCGGCGCCTGATCTTCGGCGAGGGGTTTCGATTGATCGGCAGCGGCGTGATCGCCGGCCTGGCCGCGGCGCTGGTGCTGTCGCGCGCGCTCAGGTCGTTTCTGTTTCAAGTGGAACCCGGCGATCCTGTAACATTGATTGGGGTGGCGCTCTTGTTCGCCGGCGTGGCGATGCTGGCGTGTTGGGTGCCCACGCGCCGGGCGGCGAAGGTCGATCCGGTGGAAGCGCTGCGGTACGAGTAGGGGGCTCGCGCGGGCTCCCGGCTTTCATCTTGATACAATTCGGGAATGCCTACCGAAACGTACGCCCTCTTCGATACCACCGAGGGCCAATTCAAAGTCAAGCTATTTGCCGACAAGGCCCCCCGCACGGTGGAGAATTTCGTCTCGCTCGCCGACGGCACCAAGACCGGCAAGCCCTTCTACGACGGCACCGTCTTCCATCGCGTGATTCCCAATTTCATGATCCAGGGCGGCGATCCCGAAGGCACCGGCCGCGGAGGTCCGGGCTACAAGTTCGCCGACGAGTTTCATCCCGATTTGAAGCACCACAAGCACGGCTTCCTCTCCATGGCCAATGCCGGACCGAACACCAACGGCAGCCAGTTCTTCGTCACCGTGGCGGCCACGCCCTGGCTGGACAACAAGCACGCCATCTTCGGCGAAGTGACCGAAGGCTATGACGTAGTCAAGAAAATCTCCGAGGTGGGGCGCAACAGCCAGGATCGTCCGCTCAAAGAAGTGCGACTGAACTCCGTGAAGATCGAAAAGAGCTAAGCCATGAGACGCGCGTTACTGTTGCTGGCATGCTGCGCCGCCGCGTTCGCGCAGGATGGCTTTAAACCGCTGTTCAACGGCAAGGACCTGGACGGCTGGGACGGCGACCCCCGCATGTGGAGCGTGCGCGACGGCATGATCGTGGGCCACACCGAGGGCGTCACGATGACCGACAATTCGTTTCTGATCAGCAAGCAGCCTTATCGCAATTTCATCCTGCGGGCGGAAATGAAGCTGCGCAATCACAATAGCGGCATCCAGTTCCGCAGCGAGGCGCTGGCCAACTGGGTGGTGCGCGGATACCAGGCGGATGCCGCCGAGGACAATTACTGGGGCAATATCTACGAGGAAAAGGGCCGCGGCACGCTGGTGGATGGATGGAAGGGCAAGGCTGAAAAGGTCGTCAAGCTGAAAGACTGGAACGATTACCAGATCCTCTGCGATGGCGACCACATCCAGCTCACGTTGAATGGAATGGTGACCGCCGATCTGCACGATACGGCCCGCCTGGAAGGCATTATCGCGTTCCAGTTGCATCGCGGGCCGCCCATGGAAGTCTACTTCCGCAACGTGCGGATCAAGATCCTGCCGTAAGGAGGCGCGGCCCCCTTGCGACTGGCGATATTCGGCGGCACTTTCGATCCCATTCACAATGCGCATCTGGCGGTGGCGCGGGAGGCCGCCGCGCGCTTCCAACTGGACCGCGTCTGGCTAGTGCCCGCCGAAAAACCGCCGCACAAACAGCGCGTGACGCACGCCCCGTATGCGGACCGCCTGCGAATGGTGGAACTGGCCTGCCGCGGCGAACCCAAGCTGGAGGCTTCCAGCCTGGAGCAGGGAACCCGCAGCAGCTATTCGATCGACACCATCGAGAAGGTGCGCACACAGCTCGCCCCGGACGACAAACTTTTCTTCGTGATCGGCGCGGACGCCTTCGCCGAGATCGAGAGCTGGCATCGCTGGCGGGACGTGATCCAGGCGGTCGAGTTCATCGTCGTGAGCCGGCCGGGGCATCGCTATGTGGTGCCGCCCGCAGCCACCGCACACCGGCTGGAAACCGTGGACTTGGCGGTCTCATCCTCGGAAATCCGCCGCAAGCTGGCGGCCGGCGACGATCGCGTGGAGGTACCTGCGGCAGTGCTCGGCTACATCCATGCGCGCGGACTCTATCGTTTGTAGCGCGGTTACCGGCGTCCATTACGTAACGCGGGTGAAATCGAGCGTAAAGGAGGTGTCTTGGCCGTTCTCCCGCCGGGTCCACACCTCGCTGAGGTGGCCGGCGTCTATCAGCCGCAGCGCCATCCGGCGCATGTGCGCGCCGGCCGGATTGGCGAGGTGTGTCGCGCACACAAACGAGAATACGAACTCATTTTGCCGATCGTCCCTCACACGCGCTTCCAGGCGAGGCTGATTGCCATCTGCGGTGAGCGCGCAGTAATGCGTCATGCCGATGCGGCCGGGGTACCAGGTGTAGAGATGGTATTGGTGAGTCTGCCAGCCGCCAGGACAGCCGCTCTCATGGGTGCGCTTCGGCGAGCATTTGGGCAAGTACCTCGAAGCAACCGCGCCAGCCGGTCCGGGTGTCCTCCAGGATTTCCGCCCGATCGAAGCCAGTATGGGTGAATAGCACCTCGGTCGATGCGCCGCGGTCGATGAGTTCCACGGTCACCAGCGAATCGCCCTCCAAGCAGGGAGCTCTCCGATCGCTTAACCATTTGGTTTAGTATCGCGGTTGCCGGTGAGGATGTCAAGAAGATGAAGACGCAGCCACGCGGAAGCCATAGTCCGCATAGCAGAACTCCGGCGGGATGCTACTGCGCGCCGCGCAGCGCGCAATCTTGATGTGATGGCGCCACGCGCCGCCTCGCGATGCGCGGCGGTTACCCGACAGCGGCCCTGGTGGATTATCGACGGGCGACACCGCGTAGTAGCCAGGGTCGTACCAGTCGGCGCACCACTCGTGCACGTTCTCGCACATATCGTAAAGTCCAAAGCCGTTGGGAGGGGAGGTGCCGCCCGGTTCGGGCGCGTGCGCCCAGCGCGTGGCATAGCTCGGACGCTCGAACACCGGCGCATTGCCCCAGGGATAAAGCTGCTGCTCGAACCCTCCGCGCGCGGCGAATTCCCACTCGGCCTCCGTGGGCAGCCGGTAACCCGTGAGCCAGTCGCAATATGCCACGGCATCGAACCAGCTTACCCCCACTACGGGCTGCGCGGGATCGGAGAACTCGGACTGCATGCGGAAGGGCGGCGCGGCGCGGCCGGTAGCGCGGCGGAACTCATCGTATTCGGCGTTGGTCACCTGGCAGCGGCCGAGGCGAAACGGCGCCACCGAGACGCGATGCACGGGGCGCTCTTCGTCGCGGCCATCGGCCTGGCCCATGAGAAATTCGCCGCCGGGAATGTCGATCATGGCGGGCGTCAAGAGCGGGATCTCTCGCGGCGTTTGCGCCGCGGCTCGGGTTCCACGATGGAGAACTGTAGCTTGCGCTCCGCGGCATCCACGCGGTCGAGCGACACGCGCAACTTGTCACCGATCGAAAACTCGCGGCGCGTGCGCTGGCCCACGATCTTACGCACGTTCTCGTGGTAGTTATAGCGGTCGCCCGGCAGCATGTCGATGGGCACCAGTCCCTCGATGAACATCTCTTCCAGTTCGACAAAGAGGCCGTATTTCGTGGCGCTGATGGCCATGGCGGCGAATTCGTCGCCTAGGTGCGACTCCATGAATTTGACCTTCTTCCACTCCACCAGCTCGCGCTCGGCATCCGCGGCGCGCCGCTCGGATTGAGAGCATTCCTCGGCGATGGCGCGCAACTCGGGCTCGGCCGGCGCGGGTCTCTGCTCTAGGGCGGCCATCAGCAGGCGATGCACGATCAGGTCCGGATAGCGCCGGATGGGGGAAGTGAAGTGAGTATAGAAATCGGCGGCGAGGGCGAAGTGGCCGGTGTTGTCGGTGCTGTAGCGCGCCTGCTTCAGCGACCGCAGCATCAGGTAACTCAGAATACGCTCTTCGGGCTTGCCTTCGATTTTGGCCACCAGGCGCTGATAATTCCGCGACGAGATGGCGGCCGATTTTTCGGCCACCACCACCTCCTTGCGTATCTTGCGGCCGTCGCGCCGATGATCGGCGTAGTTGAACTTCTTCACCGGTATGGCGCCGACGCCGAGCGAATAACCGAAATGCGCGGCGACCTCTTCGAATTCCATGACGCGCTTGGGATCGGGCGGCTCGTGGATGCGATAGATGGACGCTTCGAGCGTCGCCGCCAAGTGCGAGGCTACGGCTTCATTGGCCGCCAGCATGAATTCTTCGATGAGCCGGTGGGCGATGTTGCGCGGCGCGCGGATCACGCCGGTCATTTCGCCGAACTCGTCGAACTCGATCAGCGGCTCGGGCAAATCAAAATCGATGGAACCGCGGCGCACGCGTTTGCGGTTCAAAATGAGCGCCAGCTCCTGCATCAGCTCGAAGCGCGCCACCAAGGGAGCGTAGCGGGCGCGGAGCGCGGCATCGCCTTCGAGCAGCAGGTGCACATTCGTGTACGTCATGCGCTCGGCGCTGCGGATCACGCCCGGGGTGAACTGTTGGCTGACGCGGTCGCCCTGGTGATCGAACTCCATCAGGGCGGAGAGCACCAGCCGGTCCACCTGCGGCTTTAGAGAGCAGATGTTGGTGGAAAGCTCAAACGGCAGCATGGGCACGGCGCGGTCCGGAAAGTACACACTGGTGCCGCGCAGGCGGGCCTCTACGTCGATGGGCGAGCCGGGCCGCACGTAATGGCTGACATCGGCAATGTGGACATGCAGCGCGTAGTTGCCGTTGGGGAGACGATCGACCCACACGGCGTCGTCGAAATCGCGGGCCGTTTCGCCATCGATGGTGACGATATCGAGGCCGCGGAAATCCTGGCGCCCTTCCAATTCCGGGGCGGTGATCGAATCGGGCACCTGTTCGGCCTGCTCCACCACCTCGGGAGGAAACTGATGTGGCAGATGATGTTTGCGGATGACGATTTCGACATCGATGCCGAAGTCGTCGGGATGGCCCAGAATCTCGATGACGCGTCCGGCGGCATGCCCGCCTTCCTCGGGGAATTCGAGCAGTTCCACGTCCACGATCAATCCGTCGAGATCGGCGGGATCGGAAACCTGCAACGGCGCGGCCCCGATGCGGTCGATCTGGCGGACGCCGGCGGGAATCTCCATGCCTTCGGGAATGTCGATCCACTGCTGGATGCGCCCGTCCTGCGGCACCACGTAGTTGCCGTGGCGGCCCACCCGGAACTCGCCCACCACGGTGGGATGCGCGCGCTTCAATACTTTGACGATTTCGCCATCGGCGCGGCCACCGGGCTCGATGCGGGCGATGCGCACCAGCGCGCGGTCGCCATGCATGGCCTGGCGCGCGGAATCGGCGGGGATGAAGATATCGCCCTGGATGCCTTCGACGGGCCGCTCGGCGATCAGGAAGCCGTAGCCATCGCGGTGCATGTGGAGACGGCCGACGGCATACTCGCGGCTGCGGGCGGTGGCGACGTAGTGGCCGGGCCGCGGCTCGACCAGGTCGCCGCGCGCCAGGAGGCGGGCGATGGAAAGCTCAAGGTCGGCGCGGGTTGCGCCCTTGGCGCTCAGTTCGCGCACGAGTTGTTTGAAATTGGCTTTGGCGTGCGGCAAGCGGGTGATGTGGTCGAGCAGCGCCGCATCGGTCATAGGTTTGATTATATCGGCCGGCCGTCACACAGCCGGCAAAGGCGAGAGCAGCCGGTAAAGCCCGGCGCGCGCGGAATCCTCACCCGATTATACCAAGGCACGCGTTAGGTTCCGTCACAGGATACGTTACAATCCATGTTACAGACCGGCGTCTACGGGGCGCGGGCTGAGCACCATGGCCGCGCTGGGCGCGTGCTTCATTTTCGCCGGGCGGGTACCCGCGCAGCAGGCGGACACAGCCACCATCACCACCATCGACGTGCCGGGCGCGGGCACGGCCGCCGACCAGGGGACCTTCGCCGAAAACATCAACGCCAGCGGCGTGATTTCGGGAGCCTACTGGGACACGAATAACATCGCGCACGGCTTCGTGCGCGAAGCGAACGGGACCATCACCACCTTCGATGCACCGGGCGCGGGTACGGCTGCAAACCAAGGCACGATCGGCGAAAACATCAATGCGTCGGACTCCATAGCCGGATACTACTTTGACGCCAACAACGTAGTTCATGGCTTCTTACGGACGGAATAGGACGCTCCGCCGGAGGCCGGGTCGAACAGCGCAAAAGTGAACACGTCGGTGGCCGACGCAATGGTCAGGTACTGCTTGCCGTCGGCCATAAACGTGATTGGCGAGGCTGTGATGGTCTGGCCCAGATAGTAATGCCAGAGATGGCTGCCGGTCGCGGCATCGAGCGCCACGAACTGCCCGTCGTCGTCGCCGAAGAAGACCAGTCCGCCCGCGGTGGATACGGTGCCGGCCCACGAATCGCCGCGGCCGGTCATGGGATACTCCCAGCGCTTGGCGCCGGTGCGCGGATCGAGCGCGCGCAGATAGAACTTGCCCGGCTCTTTGGAGATGGACTCGCCGCCGGTGCCGGCGAAGTTCTTCATAGGTTCCGGCTTCTTGGCGGATGAGCTGTACATATCGCATTGCTCCAGCGTGGGCACATAGAGCAGGCCGGTTGCGGGGTTGTAGGAGGGCGACATCCAGTTAGTCGCGCCGCGCACCGAAGGGCATACGCGCGTCCCGTTGGGCGATGGCTCCATCCCGGGTAGCTCTATGGGCCGGCCTTTCGCATCGATACCCTTGGCCCAATTCAGGCGATCGACAAAGGGCGTAGCACGCAGGAATTCGCCGGTGACGCGGTCGAGCACGTAGAAGTATCCGTTACGATTGGCATGCAACACCAGTTTGCGTGGGCGGCCTTCATATATGGTGTCGAGCAATACGGGCCAGGCCTGCGCATCCCAATCGTGCGTGTCGTGGGGCGTGAACTGGAAATACCATTTCAGCTTGCCGGTATCGGCATCGAGCGCCAGCAGGGAATCGGAGTAGAGATTCTGCCCGTGGCGCGCGCCGCCGTAGAAATCGGGCCAGGGATTGCCGGTGGTCCAATAGAGTAAGTTGAGTTCGGGGTCGTAGGTGCCATTGAGCCAGGTGGCCGCGCCGCCCCATTCGGGACCGAGTTCGCCCCACGTTTCGGCACCGGGTTCACCCTTGGCCGGCACGGTCCAGAAGCGCCATAGCTCGGCGCCGGTAGCCGCGGAATAGGCCGCGACGAATCCGCGCACACCCGTATCGCCGCCGGAAACGCCCACGATGACGCGATCCTTCACGGCCATGGGCGCCATGGTGGCGAAGGCGCCGCGGCTGGTGTCGGCGAACTCGCGATCCCACAGGCCGCCGCCAGTCTTGCGGTTGAGCGCTACAAGGTGGGCATCGCTGGTGGCGAAGAAAACGCTGTCGCCCAGAATGGCGACGCCGCGATTCACGTCGCTGCGCTTGGCCAGTTCGTCGCGGTAACGCCAGATGGGGCGCCCGGTGCGTGCGTCCAAGGCATGCACTTCATTGCCGTTGGTCACGTACATGATGCCGTCGTATACCAGGGGCGTGGCTTCCAGGTGAGTGGCGCCATCGACGTGGTAAACCCAGGCGGAGACCAGCGACGCCACGTTATTCGAAGCGATCTGAGAGAGTGGACTATGACGGTGCCCGGCGTAATCGCCGGCGTAAGTCAGCCAGTTGGCTCCGGCGCCTTCGCGTATGAGCGGGTAAGTGGCGCCGGTGGAGAGCGGCGGCACTGTGGCTGCAACGGCGGCACTTTCCTGGCGGAGAGACTGGCGGCCCAGGAAAGCGAGGAGGTTTTCGACGTCGGCCGAACTTAGGCGCTGCTTGAAATCGCCCGGCATCAGCGAGCCTTTGCGCAAGGCCAAGCTTTGCAAATCGGCCTTCAGCAAGCGGTGGATTTCGCCCTGCGCATCGAGAATCTGGATGGCGTAATTGGTGTTATCGCGAGCCACGCCGGCGATGGTGCGGCCGGACTTCATAGTGACGGTGACCGCGCCATAGCCATCGGCGATTTGGGCATCGGGATCGAGCAGCGATTCGCGCAATTGCCGGAAGGAGCGCATGCGGCCGATGTTGGTGAGGTCGGGGCCCGGAAAGCCGCCGCGGCCGCGGATGGAGTGGCACTGGGAGCAGCCGGCACTCCCGAAGAACAGGGCGCTGCCGGCAACCGCGTCGCCCGGAGCCATGCTGTCGAACGCCACGGCCGTGAGGTTGCGCAGATAGGTTACGACCTGCCAGATTTTATCGGCGGGAAGGCCGGAGGGCGGCATATCGGAGCCTTTCACGCCTTCCGCCAGGACGGAAACGAGCTGCCTGTTGGTGGCTCCGCGGATCTGATCGCCTTGCGCGAGGTTGGGACCGCGGCCCCCTTCCGCGGTGGGCCCGTGGCAGCCGCTGCAGCCCTCCAGATAGAGTTTCCTGCCCGCGGCAATGGCATCGGCCTGCCCCGCCAGCGGGTTTTTCAGATCTTCCTTCTCGTCCGGCGACTGGGCCATGAGAAGGGGCACACCGAGCAGGCAGACCAAGATGGAACGCATGAAAAATGTCACTTTTGCAGGAAGAAACTCCCGATAAACATGGCGTCGATTCCGGAAGAGTAGAAGCTGCGCACGGCATCGCGCGGGGTACACACCAGGGGCTCGCTGAACAAGTTGAAGGAGGTATTGTAGAGCACCGGCAAACCGGTAGCCTGGCCGGCGGCATGCAGCAGCTTCCAGTAGAGCGGGTTATCCTGCTGCGAGACGGTATGCACGCGGACCAGGTCGCCGTTCAGGACGGCGCTCGAAAAGCGGCCGCGATGCTGGGGGCGGACCCGGCCGGCGGTGGCCAGAAATCGCGCGTTGGGGCCGCACTCGAAATATTCTCCGGCAAGCTCGGCCGGCACCGAGGCCGCGAACTTGCGGAACGGTTCACGATGCTTGATAAAGGCGTTCAGGTTCTCGGCGGCGTAGGGATCGAGCGGCGACGCCAGGATGCTGCGGTTGCCGAGGGCGCGAGGTCCGAATTCCATGCGTCCGTGCATCCAGGCCACGATGCGATTCTCGGCGAGCTGCGCGATGGCCGTCTCGATGGTTTCTTCGACGGTCAGGATGTAGCGGAAGCGCAGCTTACAGTTTTCGAGTACGCGCTTGATTTCCTCGGCCGTATAGCTGGGGCCGAGATAGAGATTATCGAGGCGGATGCGTTGGGTTTCGTTGTAGACCGCGTGCCAGGCGTGCAGCACGGCGCCGAGCGCGGTGCCCGCATTTCCGGCGGCTGGCTGAACGAAGACTTCCTCAAACGGCGAGCGCTCCAGCGCGGAGACCAGCAGCGCGTTCAATCCCAAGCCACCGGCGAAACAAAGGCGCTGTCCCGATCCCGCCATACGGATTACGGTATCCTCGACGGCGCGCTGGATGCCGGCGGCGAGCGACGCGCGCAAGTCTTCCGGCACCGCGGCGCCATCCTCGAGGCCGAGGCGTTCGTAGAAGCGCGCGCTGAAACCGCCATGAGTCAGCCGCTCGGCATCGAAGAACGAACGATCCAGGCGGGGCCATTCGCCATCGCGCATGGGCATGATTTCGAGGAACAGGCTGCGAAATCGCTCGTCGCCGCCGTCAGATGCCGCCGAGAGCCATTGCACTTTGTGTTCTTCCAGGTTGGCATGGAAGCCGAGTAACTCGGTCACGCGGCCGTATAGGTCGCCGAGCGAGTCGGGGTAATATAGCTCCCGGTCGAGCGAAAGCTGGGTACCCGAAGCGCGCCAGCGGGTGCCGCAGCGGAAGTCGCCGGCACGATCGAGCGTGAGCACGGTGGCTTCGTCGAATGGCGACGGGTAGTATGCCGAGGCGGCGTGCGCGGCGTGATGCTCCACCACCACGATGCGGCTATTGGGAAATCGCGCGCGCAATTGGAGGTGGAGCGAGGCTTCCGGTCCGGCGGCGACGGGGCGCACGATGGCCACGGCATCCACTTGCTCCGGGGCGACATCGGCCAGCGACAGACAGGCCGCGATGGCTTGCTCCGGCAGCTCCGCGGCGCCCGAGTGCGCGCCGGCTTTGAGCCCATGGCGGCTCAGTTTGGACTCCTCGATGGCCGCGGCGAGACAGCCGTCTTTCAAAATGGCCGACGCGGCATCGCCCAGAATGCCGCCGATTCCCAGGATGTTCATTTCTGTTTCTGCCCGCCTTGCTGAGCCTTTTCGATCCTGGCGTAAGAATCCCGCAGCGCCACGGTGCGGTTGAAGACCAGCTTGCCCAGCACGGAATCCGGATCGACGCAGAAGTAACCCAGCCGCTCAAACTGATAGCGGCCGCCTTCCACGGCGTCGCGCAAGGAGGGCTCCAGTTTCGCGGCGGCCAACACCTCCAGCGAGCGCGGATTCAGATTCGCGGTGAAGTTTTCGCCTTCGTCGGTTTCGTTGGGATCTTCGCGGGTGAAGAGATTCTCGTACAAACGGACTTCGGCGTCGATGGCATGCCTGGCCGAGACCCAATGAATGGTGGATTTCACTTTGCGTCCATCCGGGGCGTTACCGCCGCGCGTGGCAGGATCGTAAGTGCAGTGGACCTCGACCGGTTCGCCGGTCTTTTCGTCTTTCACCACGCTCGTACACTTGATGAAGTAGCCATAACGCAGGCGCACTTCGCGGCCCGGAGACAGGCGGTAGAACTGCTTCGGCGGCACTTCCTTAAAGTCGTCCTGCTCGATGTAGAGCACCTTCGAGAAGGGCACTTTGCGGGTACCCATGGCGGCGTCTTCGGGGTTGTTGACGGCCTCCACCTCCTCGACCAGATCGTCGGGATAGTTATCGATCACCACGCGCAGCGGCCGCAGGACGGCCATCACGCGCGGCACCCGTTTGTTCAAATCTTCGCGCAGGAAGTGCTCCAACAAGGCCAGTTCGATGGTGCCGTTGGTCTTCGAGACACCGATGGCATTGCAGAAGTTGCGCAGGGCTTCGGGAGTGTAGCCACGCCGCCGGATGCCGGAGATGGTAGGCATGCGCGGATCGTCCCAGCCGGTCACGTGTCCATTCTGCACCAGGGTGAGGAGCTTGCGTTTGCTTAACAGCGTATAAGTGAGGTTCAGCCGGTCGAATTCGATCTGCTGCGGGTGATAGATGCCTAACTGCTCGACATACCAGTCGTATAGCGGGCGATGATCCTCAAACTCCAGGGTGCAGACGGAGTGGGTGATGCGCTCGATCGAATCGGACTGGCCATGCGTGAAATCGTACATGGGATAGATGCACCACTTGCCGCCGGTGCGGTGATGTTCGGCATGCAAAATGCGATACATGACCGGATCGCGCATGTTGAGGTTCTTCGAGGCCATGTCGATCTTAGCGCGCAGGGTGCGGAATCCATCTGGAAACTCGCCGGCGCGCATGCGCTCGAACAGATCCAGGTTCTCTGGGATGGACCGGTTACGCCAGGGGCTTTCCTTGCCGGGCTCCGTCAGCGTGCCGCGATATTCGCGCACCTGGTCGCCGGTGAGATCGCAAACATAGGCGCTTCCGGATTTGATAAGCTGCACGGCCCATTCGTATAACTGGTCGAAGTAGTCGGAAGCGTAGAATAGCCGGTCTTCCCAATCGCCTCCGAGCCAGCGGACATCCTTGACAATGGAATCGACATACTCGGTCTCTTCCTTCGAGGGATTGGTATCGTCGAAGCGCAGGTTGCACTTACCGCCAAACTCGGCGGCGAGGCCGAAGTTGAGATTGATGGACTTGGCGTGGCCGATGTGCAGATAGCCGTTCGGCTCCGGCGGGAAGCGCGTATGCACGCGGCCACCGTACTTATTGGTCTCTAAGTCCGCGATGACGATATCGCGAACGAAGTTCGAAGGGCCTGGGGTCGGGGTCATAGATTTCGGGAAACTCCTACTGCAACTTATGGATCGCCTGGCCGATGCGCGCGAGGGAGGTGTCACGGCCGAGCACCTCGAGGGTCGCAAAGAGGGGAGGCGCGTTTTTGCGCCCGCAGACGGCTACGCGAATCGGTTGGAACATCTGGCCGGTCTTGATTCCCAGGGCGCCGGCGGCGGAGCGCAGAGCCTGCTCCAATCCGTCGTGCGTGAATTCGGCGGTAGCCAGCACCTCGCGGCCGTGTTGCAACGCCTTCAGCGCCATGGCGGCATCGCCTTTCTGGGGGATCAACTCGGCGCTGTCATACGGCGGCAACGCGTCGATAAAGAAGAAATCCGCGACGGTGAGCACGTCCCGCAAAAGCTTGATGCGCTCCTGGATGAGCGGAGTAATGCGCAGCATCCTGGCGCGGTCCACAGGGAAGCCGGCAGCGTTCACGACGGGCAGCAGGCGATCGGTCAGATCCTCGACGGGCAGCGCGCGGATGTGCTCCGCGTTCAGCCAGAGGGCTTTCGGATCGAGGGGGTCTTCTTCGGTGAAATTTACGACCGCGTTGCTGCGGTTGATGCCTTCGAAGGAAAACGCATCGGTCAGCTCCTGGCGGCTCATGCATTCGCGGTCGTCTTTCGGCGACCAGCCCAGAAGACAGAGGAAATTGACGAATGCCTGGGGCAGGAATCCGCTATCGCGATAGGTGGTGACGCTGACTACGGGACCATGGCGGCGTTTGGAGAGCTTGGCGCCATCGGGCGCGATCAGCAGCGGGAGATGCGCGAATTCGGGCGGCGCGGCGCCGGCGGCTCCGAAGATGAGCAGGTGCTTGAAGGTGTTGGTGAGATGGTCCTGGCCGCGAATGATGTGGCTGATGCGCAGGTCGGCATCGTCCGCGCAGGAAGCCAGGTGATATGTCGGCATGCCGTTGCTGCGCAGGAGCGCGAAGTCCTCGATGTCGGTGGTGGATTTGACCTGGTCGCCGTAGACCGCGTCGCGAAAGCAGACGTTGGCGGCGTGGTCGCGAGGCACGCGGAAGCGCAGCACGAAGGGTTCGCCCGCGGCGGCACGCCGGTCGCTCTCGGCAGGGGCGAGATCGCGCATGCCGGGGTTGAAGAGCCACGTGCCTTCGGCGCGCGGCGCGTCGGCGACGCCGGCTTCGGCGGGAGTGAAGTCGCGGTAGGCCATGCCCTTATCGAAAATGGCCTGCGCAGTGGACTGATGGACGGCCAGGCGCTCGGACTGACGATACTGCTCGTCCCATGCGAGATCGAGCCAGGCGAGGCCGGCGAAGATGGAGTCGAGCGAGGCCTGGGTGTTGCGCTCGACGTCGGTATCGTCGATGCGCAGGATCATGGCGCCGCCGTTATGGCGCGCGTAGAGCCAATTGAAGATGAACGTGCGTGCGCTACCGATATGGAGAAAGCCGGTGGGAGACGGCGCGAAGCGAACTCGTAGCATGAAAAACCCAGTATAACAAGCGGTCCGCGCGCGACGGGATATGATAGAGAAATGCCTTTGTTGCGCCTGATTGCGGAAGGGGTTGGGCCGTTCGAACGGCTCGACATCGACCTGTCGGACGGCAAGGGAAACCCGCATCTGGGACCGCATATTTTCGCTGGGGTCAATGGGTCGGGGAAGTCCACGGTGTTGCGGACTCTGGCATGGGTGATGGATGTCAGGGCGGGTGGATTCGCGCATGACCAATGGGCGCATTTGACGGCCGGACATGCGCGCTCAGGCGCTTTGCTGGTAGTCAAGGCTCCTTCTTTGCCAGCTTATGTGATGGGCTGCTATATGGGGCCGGACGACGAGGCGCAGGAATGGGCTAAAGCGCAGTGGGCGGCCACCGGCTTCGGCGCGCGGCTGTTCGGGGCCCAGGTTGTCGAGGTTTCCGGGGGCGTCACTCGGATGGCCTGGATGGAAAGCGCCAAGTCGTATGCTGCGGTTACGTTCAATATCGCGGCGTATTCCCCATCGAGAGCGCTCCGCCACATCAACCATATCGACCTCACCAGACGGCTTGCCACGGCTCACGAAAACGCAGTTGCGTTCGAGGGCACGGTGCAGAACGAACTCGTTCAATCCTGGCTGCTGGGTCTTTACAGCAAGCTCGCCATTGCCCGCGACCGGCGGCAGCCGGACGACGCCTACGCGCGATCGATCGAGAGGTTTGAGAACGCTTTGCGGCTGCTCTACGACCATGGCGTTACCTTTGAGGTCGAACTGCCGAGCTTTCAACCTCGGCTGAAGGCATTCGGCCGCAATTTAGACTTCTCCCAGTTGCCGGACGGCGTGCGCAGTACCGTCGGGTGGATCGCAGATTTCATGATGAGGCAGGATGTCTTCGCGCCCGATTTCAAGCCGGGAGACAAACGGCCAGGGGCATTGTTGCTGGACGAAGTGGATGCGCACCTGCATCCGTTGTGGCAGCGCAAGCTGTTACCCGCGATGCGCGAAGCACTTCCGGACGTGCAGATACTCGTGACGTCGCACTCGCCATTCGTGATTTCGTCCTGCCCTAATTCCCGCGTACACGTTCTCGACCTGGACGCGGAAGGACGCGCCAGTGTGCGGCCTCCGGTGGATTCTCCTATTGGAGAGTCCGTTACCACCACATTGAAAGAGATCTTCGGAGTCGATAGCCGCTTCGACGTCCAGACCGAGCGCGAATTGGACGACTGGAACACGCTCAAGAGGCGCGAAGCCGCCGGCTCGCTATCGATTGCGGATAAATCGCGACTTAAGCGACTGACTGTCACTCTTGCCGAAAGAAGCGAGGAACTGCGTTCCATCGTGGCATCGCCCATGACCATTCCCGATAGCGTGCTGCGTTCACTGACAGCAGCCGAAGGAAAACCGCATCCGATCAAGCGGCGGAAGCGCGCGTAGGCGAGCATGGTGCACACGCCACGGACGCAGCCGCCTCCGCTGCAGCTTGTCAAATACAGCAAGAAATGGACGGCGCGCTTCCAGGCCGGGCTGAAAAGCGACTCTCGGCGCGACTGGGCGACGACGCATGCCAAGCAGGTTCTGCGAACCGCGTTACGTGAGATGGCGCATGGCAAGTGTGTGTTCTGCGAGAGCGCGTTAGAAGTGACGACATACCCGGAGGTGGAACACTACGTCGCCAAGACGGTCACTCCCGACCTGGCGTTCGAGTGGACCAATCTCTTGCCGGCTTGCCGGACGTACAACAACGCAAAGGGCGAGCACGACCATCAGGGCGCGGTCTTGAAGCCGGACGCGGAGGATCCCGAGCCGTACTTCTGGATTCACCCGGACACCGGGAAGCTGGAGCCGCATCCCACGCTCGATGCAGCCCAATCGCGGCGAGCCAACGAGACCATCCGGCTTTGCGACCTGCAGCGGGGGCAACTTTGCACCAAGCGCACGAATATGATGCAGACAGTGCTCAGGTGGCTCCCAGGCCAGGATGAAGCGGAATGGAGAGCGCTTTCCGATCCACGCGCGGAATACAAATTCGTATTGCGTCACCTGCTCGAAATCCGTGGGCTGAAAGTGCTCGCGGACCACGACCGGGCAAGATTCAGAGGTACACCGACATGAGAATCACCGCTATCGATACATACATTGCCGGCAACCCGTGGAAGAACTGGGTGTTTGCCAAGGTGTCTACCGACGAAGGCATCCACGGGGTCGGCGAAGGCACTGTGAACTGTTTTGGGAAGACGGTGGAGGCGGCTATCCACGAGTTGAAGCCGCTGGCGATCGGGATGGATCCTTTTCAGGTGGAAACCATCTCGCAGCGGCTGATCCGCGATGTTTATACGGACGGCGCGCAGATCCACATGTGCGCGGTGGCGGCCATCGAAATCGCGTTGTGGGATATCATCGGCAAGGCCTGCAATCAGCCCATTTACAATCTTTGGGGCGGACAGTGCCACGAGAAGCTGCGGGCGTACGCCAACGGCTGGTATCGCGGCCCGCGTACGCCGGAGAGCTTCGCGGCCAAGGCCAAACTGGTGGCGGCGCGGGGGTACACGGCGCTGAAGTTCGATCCGTTCGGTGCAAGCTGGCGGTATCTATCGCGATACGATTTCGATCTGGCGGTGGACATCATCCGGGCGGTACGGGACGCGGTCGGGCCCGGGGTGGACTTGCTGATCGAGGCGCACTGCCGTTTCAACGTGGCTACGGCCGTGGAGTTCGCGGAAGCCATTCACCAGTTCCGGCCCACCTGGTTCGAAGAGCCGGTGGCGCATACCAACATTCAGGCCATGGTGGAGGTGGCGCGGCGCAGTCCGGTGCCGATCGCGACCGGCGAGAGCTTGTTCGACGAAGCAGCAGTTCGCGGAACTGCTGAAGCACGATGTGGTGAACATCCTGCAGCCGGAGCCGCTGAACCTGGGCGGGCTTTTCGCGGCGCGCAAGATCGCGGACATGGTGGACGCGCATTACGGGATGATCGCGCCGCACAGCGCGCAGGGGCCGGTGTGCTCGGCGGCCTGCGTGCAGTTGAACGCCTCGATTCCGAATTTCTTCATTCATGAACTGTTCGATGAATTCAACGAACCGTGGGAGCGGGATATTGTGACGCATGCGGTGCACCAGGTGGATGGATATATCGAAGTTCCGGACCGGCCGGGACTGGGCATCGACCTGAACATCGAAGAGATTCTGAAGCATCCGTACCAGCAGGAGAACTACCTGCCGCTTTTCAAGCCGGGATGGGAGAAGCGGGAAGCTCAGAAGTAAGGCGCGCGGGACAGAGGCCTGCAAAATGCGGGCAGGCGCGGCAATGGGCGCCCTCATGTAGGGGAAACTGCTGGCGGTCCTGCGCTTCGCGGAACTCGCGCACGACGGCGTCGGGGGAGTCGAAGAGCGAGGGCCGCAGGTCCACGGGCACGGGGATGTTCGGTTGCAGGAAATAGAGGTACGCTTCATCGGGCGAGCGGCCGGTCAGGCGCTCCAACGCGATCGCGTACAGGCGCACCTGCAGGGTGTATTGTGCGGCGTGGGCGGACACTTCAGCGGGGGCGATGCGATCGGTTTTGTAATCCACCAGGACGATTTTGCCGCGGTCTTCGAACCACAGGTCGATCTGGCCGCGCAGGACCAGGTTTCCGATTTCCATGAGGAAATCGAATTCGCGTTCGATGGTGGTGGCGGCGGCGGCGCGGCGGCCAAGGGGACTCCGGCGGAAGAGATCGGCCAGGCGGGCAGCTTCGGGGTGAGGGGACGCTACTTCCGCGCCGGCTAACAGATCATGAACTTGAATACCTAATTCGCCGGCCGAAAAGTCAGCCGCCTGAAAGGCGTCCCCAGAGGGGACCCCGGGCATGATTGCCCGCCCCACGTCTAAGCCGAGGTAACGGGAGAGGTAGTAGCGGCGGGGGCAGTCGTGGAACAGGGCCAGGGAGGTGACAGTGGCCTGGGAGTCGTGCTGTTCGGAGAGGACGGGCCGGGGCAGGAGCGGGATGGGGACGGCGGACTCGCCGCGCGGGCGCGAAGCGGGAGGCTGGGGCGGCGTGTTGACCACGTGCACCGGCAAACGATCGGCGACGATGGCGGCCCAGTTCTGGGGCTTCTTGCCACTCGTCGTATAGGACATCGCGAGGTGCTCTTCGGCGCGGGTCATGGCCACGTAGAGCAGGCGGTTGCCCTCTTCCTTTTCGCGCCGCTTGAGCTCATCGCGGATGGCATGCTGAAAGGCATCGTCTTTGGCATCGTAGCGATCGCCATCGTCCGCGGAGAGCGGATGATACCAGCGGGCGCCCAGGCCGACGCGCGGGGAAAAGGAAATCGCGCCGGGATTGGCATCGATGCCCTTGTGCATAGCCGCCAGAAAGACGACCGGAAACTCCAAGCCCTTGGCGGCGTGGACGGTCATGATCTTGACGGCATCGGCGGAATCCTCGGGTGGGGCGTCGGGTTCGCGAGGCTTGGATTCGCGAAGTATTTCAGTTTCCTCCACGAATTCGGCGAGCGACTGGCGGTCGCCGGCGGCGCGGGCCTGCGCCAGTAGCTTCTCGATATTCGCCATGCCGCGCGTTCCCGCCGCGCATTCGTAGCCGGACTCGTCGATGGCGCGCAGCAGCAACTGATCGATGGGGACGGAGTCGCGGGTGGCGCGCCAGCGGGCCAATTGACCGCGGAAGCGCGCCAGCTTCAGGGCGTCGTCCGGCGCAAAAGCGGCCAGGGCATCGGGCGGCAACGCTTCCAAAGCACTGCCGATATTTCCCAGCAGATGGAGGCGCAATAGGGCTTCGTCGGAAGCCGCGACGAAGGGCGATCGCAGCACGGCCGCCAAGCCGATCTCGTCGCGGGGATTGACGAGCACGCGCAGGAGATACATCATATCGACGACTTCGCGGGTGTCGTAGAAGCCCTTCCCGCGATTCACCAGGTACGGGATGCCCGACCGGTCGAAGGCATCGGTGAACGCGGCGAGCACTTCGGAATTGCGCACCAACACCGCGAAATCGCGGAAGGCGGCGACCCTTTCATGCAAGGGCAAACTGCCTTCCAGTTGCAGGATGCGGGCGGCCACCCACTGTGCCTCCAACTCCGGAGTGGCCGCGGCCCAGAGTTCCACGGACGGTGCGGTCTTAGCGGGAAACGGCAGGCCGGGGACGAGCGGGCGGGTCTCGACACCTTCGGCGCCGGCGGCGACGGTCTCGACGGCGTGCAGAATCTCCGGGCGGCTGCGGAAGTTCTCCACCAACTGCACCAGGCGCCCGCCAGTCTGTTCGACGATATCCCGGTAGGCGGCGAATACGCGCGGCTCGGCGTGGCGGAAGCCATAGATGGACTGGTTGATATCGCCGACGGCGTAGAATCGATCCGGCGGGCGGACCAACTCGAGAAGCCGCGCCTGACGGCCGTTGGTATCCTGGAACTCATCCATCAGCACCTGGTCGAACTGGTTTTGCAGGCGGCGTTGGACGTCGGGATGTTCCTCCAGCAGGCGCACGGCGCATTCTTCCAGGTCGTCATAATCGAGGCCGCTCAATTGGCGCTTGCGCGCGCGATACAGGGCATCGAAGCGGGCAAACAATTCGAGGATGACGGCTCGTTCGTGCGTGTAACAGGCGGCGATCAGGGAGTATTCCAGGGCGGGAAGCAGATCGTCCTTCAGGGATTTGAGCTGGTCGTAGACGCGGCTGCCGCGTCTCAACTTAGTCAGCTTGCAGGTGAACGAGCGGATGGCGCGCAAGGTGTCTTCGGGGCTGGCGGGCAAGGCCGCGGCGATACGGGCAGCCCAATCCCGCGCTTCATCCAGGTGAGCGAGTTGATCGAAGCTCCAACCGGGCGGCGGGCGGAGGTTTTGAACTTCCGCGAGCGAAGCCGCGATATCCGGGGCGGGGGGCGGCTCAAACGCGGCCAGAGCGGCGACCTTGACGCCGGCCGCGCGAATGGCATCGTAGGCGTCGAGCACTTCGGCGCCGATATCGAAGGCGGCCAATCCGCGCATCAGGGCGCGCATGCGATCGGGGCGATCCTGGAACATGCGATCCAGCGCTTCGTTGACGGCGCGGCGCTGTTCGCGGGCCGATTCGCGCTCGTCCATGACGTAGAACTCGGGATCGAGGCCGGCGAACACGGCATTCTCTTTCAGCAGGCGGGCGCAGAATCCATGCACGGTGGAGACATAGGCGCGCTCCAATTTGCCGCGGATGGCGGCGCGCTCGCGAAAAGCCTGGGCCAGCTTGTCGCGCATATTGTTGGCGGCTTTGTCGGTGAAGGTGATGGCCAGAATGCGCAGCGGATCGACGCCGCTTTCCACCAAACGCTTGAAGTACTCGACCAGCACGGTGGTCTTGCCGGAGCCGGGCCCGGCCACCACACAAGTGTCGCGGGGGGGCTGCTCGACGGCGACGGCGTCCAACTGGCGGGGCGTCAATCCCACGAGGAGACTCCTTCGGCGAGGGCGGGGGCGGCGGCGGCGAAGCGACAGACGTCGCGAAAATCGCAGAACCGGCATTTGGCGGGATCGGCAGGATGCGGCTGGACGCGGCCGGCGCGGATCTCGCCCACGATGCGGAGGGCCGTTTCGATGGACTGCGACGGCTCGAAACGGGCCCAGGGAGTGCGTACCACACCGCGTTTGAAACCCCAATAAGACATGCCTTCGGGACGCAATTGGAAGAAGCGTTGGAGGGCCAGGAGGTAGAGCTGCGGCTGGAGCAGATTCTCGTTTTCCTCAAGATTCCGGGTGTTCTGCGCGCCGCTGTATTTGTAGTCGATCACGAAGGCGCTGCCATCGGGGGCGACATCGATGCGATCGATACGGCCGGAGATCTCGAGGTCCGCGCCGAGCAAATAGTGGAAATCCTGCTCGGTGCGGATTTCGGAGCGCGCGGGATTCCAATCGGGATCTTCGGCCAGCGCGCGCACGTCGGTGATCATGCGCTCGCGGCAAGCTTCGGTGCGGTAGCCGGGCGGGATGTGGCGCTTTTCGGCGAGGCGGGTAAAGATCTCATCGAAGACCTGTTCGAGCGGGCGCGGGTTTTGGACGCAGGCGGCCAACACGGCATGCACGATGGAGCCTTGCGTCAGGAAATCGAGGCGTTTCTCCGGACGCTGCGGGGCTCCGCGCAGATGCAAGGTGTGGCGGCCGAAGAACAGGAAGGCGCACTGCAGATAGGCTTCGAGACCGGTGGGGCGGAAGGCGCGGTGCCGGGCTGCCAAAGCCTCCAGCAGATCGGGGCTGGAGATCTGCGCGGGCGGGCGCGGTTCCCCGCCCTCGACCACGGGCTGTGGCAGCACCGATTTCCAGGCGGCAGGCTCCGCGGCGAGATCCTCCAGGTACAAGGAGGGCAGATTCTGCTGGCCGCGGGCATCGCACTGCGGGTAAGTGAGAGTGAGCGATTGGGTGGCGCGGGCGACGGCCGAATCGAAGAGGAAGCGCTCTTCGGCCTCGAAATCGGCGGCGGTACGCAGGCGGACGCCCGCCTGCTTCAATTGTGCGCGGGCGTTTTCGGGAAAGAAGGGATCCTGGGTATGGAATTTGGGGAACTGCTTCTCCACCAATCCGCAGACGAAGACTACCGGCAGCCGCCATTGGCGGGCCTCGTGCGCGCCCAGGACGTGAACCACGTTGCGACGCCCGTCTTCCACGCGCAAGGGAGTGAGGCGGAGGACGGTTTTGACGGTGCGCCAGAATGCTTCCAGGGGAACGGGGCGGTCGCCCAGCGCTTCGGCCGCCTGATCCAGGGCGCCGTCGAATAGCTCGAGGGCGGCGGCATGGCCGCGGGCGAGGACGGCCAGTTCATGGCTGCCGGGTTCAGGCAGCGGCGGCTTACAAAGCTCGTGGAGATGGCGCAGGCGCGCGGCCCAATCGGCAGGGAGGGCGGCGAGCGTCCGCCAGCCTTCGAGGCTTTCGACGGATCGCAGCCAGTGGGAGACGGCGGGCGGGCCGGGCGCGGCGAGGCTCAGCAGGGCGGCCAGACCGCGGCCGGGGATGGTTTCGCGCACGGCAAAATCGAATTCGTCGCAGGCCAGCCCGGGCACCAGACGGATGGCTGCTAGGGTTTCGGCGTGATCCCATCCGCCGAGCATGGCATCCACGAGTCCAGTCAAATAGCGCACGAGGGCATGACGGGAGAGGTCGGCATCGAAATAGAAGCGAGCGGGGATGCCGAAGCGGTCGAGCGTGGCGCGCAGGACCGGCTCATAGACATCCGGGGTGCGCACGATGACGCCCATTTCGCGGAAGGGGCGGCCGGCGGCGGCCTGTTCCAGGATGCGGCGGGCGATTTCGTCGGCCTCGCGCTCGATGGAGGGAGTGGGGCAAAGCTCGACGCGCGGCGGCGGGGAGAAGGCGCAGGGCTCCGCGACGAACCCGATGGCGAGCAAGTGCGCGCGGGTGGGTTCGGTGATGGCAGTGGAGGGGAGCGTGAGGGTGACTTGCGCGTGGCGGCAGATGGCGCGGATGACGGCCAGTTCCGGATCGGGCAAGGCGTAGAATCCATCCAGCCAGATGGTGTGGATGCCGGGAAGGCCGGCTTCGGCGATCTGTGCGGCGGCATGCGCGAGGCGTTGGGAGCGGGTGGCCAAACCGCGGCGAGCCAGCTTGCGCTGGACTTCGCGATAAACGGCGACGAAGGCGTCGCCGAGGGGCGGCGGGGCGGCCAAGCCGGGCATGCGAGCGGCTAGGGATTCGGCATCGCAGCCGGCGGAGGAAAACTCTTCGATGGTGCGGGCGAGGGCGGCACAGAATCCGTGAAGGCGGACCACGCGGGCGAATTCAGGGCGATCGACCTGGGCGGCGGCCTCCTCCACGATGAGGTAGAGCAGGGGCTCGGAGACCAACGGCAGGTCCGCGGCGAAGGGATCGATGAAGCGGGAGAGCGTTTGGATGAGTCCGGGGCGGAAAACGTAGCCTTCGCGGGCCAACTGATTTTGGAGATGCTGGGCCATGGTGGCGGTGGGAGTGAGCAGGCGGACACCGGGATCGCGGCGGCGCAAGGCCTGGCGGAGTTCCTCCAGAATGCGAAACGTCTTGCCCGACCCGGCTGGGCCGGTTAACAACACCATGCACCCAGATTAGCCCGCTTCGGCGAGACAATTCTGGCGGGGTGGGTGGGCGGATCGGGCTGAGGGGCTAAAGATTATCGGTTGGCGAGACCTCGGGAAGGGGTTTTGGGACGCTCGGTGGGGCGTCGGGGGCGGGCGGCGGGGGGTCGATGGGGGCGTCCGGGGCCGAATTTGGGTTCGGTTTGTAATTCTTTGATTCTGAGGGTATTGAGGGCGGTTTGGCGGCCGGCGCGGGGGGTTCGGGGGCGCCTCGCGGGGGCCGTTCGATGGCTGGGGCGGAGGGGTGGGCGGCGGCGCGGGCCGTTTGGAGGACTTTCAGGTACTTCATGCCGCGTTCGATGGAGCGTTCGATGGCGGTTTCGTAGCGGACGAGGCGGGTGAAGTTATCGGGACCTTTGCCACCTTCCATGAAGGCGCGGGCGAGGAGATCTTCCGGTTCGTGCGGATCGGGCGGGTTCGCGTCTTTCCCGTCGCGTTTCATGTAGAATTCGTGATACACCCGCTTTTGCCGGTCCAGGCCGGCCAGAATGGTGGATTCTTCGCGGTAGATGCCGGCTTCGAGGGCAAAGGCGCGGTCGAGACGCCATTGGGCGGCGGCGATGCGGTTGACCACCAGTTCCTCGCTGTCGCCGACGGGGCGGAGGTGGTCGTGGAGATCGGCGAGGAGGCGGAGGAAGGCTTCGGGATCCTCACCTTCGAGGATGAAGTGTTTGTCGCCGGAGAGGCCATGGGTGAGGCCGTTGCGGCTGGAGGCGGCTTTGCCTTCGGGGGTGCGCGGGCCGGTGGATTTTTTGGCGTTTTCGCGATTGGATTCGGTATGGTTCGATTTCACGATGGATGCCCTTTCGCTTTCAGGGTAGCGGGGGGATTTTGGGGCTACGGGTTTGATTTTGCGCAAGTAATTGAAAAGAAGGGAGAAATTTATTGGGCTGGATGAGTCACCGAGAACTCCCAGCGGCGAACTACGTTCGCATGGGAGCGGGTCTGGAGACCCGCTGCAGGCCTGGAGGCCTGCCCCACAGGCCCTGCCTGCTGCACTACGTGTTATAAGGGGGGATTGAAAATTGTTGTCCGGAACCGAACCCGTAATAGTGTTTTGGCGGATGCGGCCGAAGTTGCCGACACCAGCGAGAAGCGCCGGACGGGTTTGTTGAAGCACGAGCGGCTGGAGGCCGGGCAGGGGTTGTGGATTGTGCCCTGCGAATCGGTACACAGCTTCTTCATGAAGTTTGCCATCGACCTGGTTTACCTGGATCGAGACAAGAAGGTGCGAAAGGTGCGGCACCGGATGGTCCCGTGGAGGGTATCGGCGTGCCTGAGCGCGCACTCGATCTTAGAACTGCCGGCGGGCGCGGTAGCGGCCAGCGGCACGGTGGTGGGCGACCAACTGGAGATCGAGAGTTAAGAACTTCCGATCAGGATTCCGGCCAGGAACACCAGCACGCCTCCCAGAACGACTTGCAGAGTGGCCGCGAGCAGCGGGCTATCCATGTAGCGATGGCGGATGTAACTGATGGAGGCCAACTCCACGGCTACGACCAAAACGGCGGCCATGAACGCGATGTGAAAGTTGGGAATCATGAAGGGCAGGGTATGGCCGATGCCGCCGGCAGTAGTCATTAGCCCGCAGACCAGGCCGCGCACCCAGGGATGGCCGCGGCCGGTGAGCGATCCATCGTCGGAGAGGGCTTCGGCGAAACCCATGGAAATGCCGGCGCCGACGGAGGCGGCCAGGCCCACCAGAAAGGCGTCGTGGCTGGTGTGGGTGGCGAAGGCGGCGGCGAAGAGGGGGGCGAGGGTGGAGACGGAGCCATCCATCAGGCCGGCCAGGCCAGGCTGGACGATCTGCAGTACGAATAAACGGCGGCTGGCGGCTTCCTCCTGCTCGCGCACGTTGGTGGAGAGGCCTTGTTCCAGCGATTCGGCGGCGGCCTGGTGCTGGCGTTCGATTTCGGCGAGGTCGCCCAGCAGTTTGCGGGTGGAAGCGTCGGTGACGCGCTCCTGAGCCTTCTCGTAGAACTGGCGGGTTTCCAGTTCCATGATTTCGGCCTGCTTGCGTACGACGTTGATGCCGAGGGGGCGCACCAGCCAGACAGGCTTGCGGGTGATGAAGCCTTTCACATCCTGGCGGCGGATGAGCGGGATGTGATCGCCGAAGCGCTGTTGGTAGAGGTCGATCAGGGAGCGGCGATGTCCGTTTTCCTCGGCCTGCATCTCCTCGAACATTTTGGCGGTGGCGGGATAGGTTTCGCGCAGACCGTCGACGAAGTCGCCGTAGATGTGGCCGTCTTCTTCCTCGAGGGAAACGGCCAGCGCCAGGATTTCCCGCTCGGACAGTTCTTTGAAATTCTTTGCCAATGCGATCTCCAGTGGTGTACTAGTTGCCTGTCATCCGCATGATGTTCGCATCACGCCGGGTTCAGCAAACTGTAGCACAACCAGCAAATAAAGGCCGAATTATCGGGTCGTGGCCGGGGCCGGCCGAAAGCCGGCTGCGGGCAGAATTGCCCGCCCCACAGGAGCTAAGGATACATAGACGGGTAGGCCTGGCGCATCTCCTGGGCCTGGGCTCGCTGAGACTCGATCTGCACGAGGGGGCCCTGGCCGATGCCCGGACACCAGGCGGCGGTGCGGCGCCAGGCGCGGGTGGTTCCGGTGAGTTCGGGCCAGAAGGGAAAGATGCGGCACTGGGTAGGCTTGGCGGGATGAATGGAGCATCCGTCCGGCTGGAGGAAGCGGCAAAGGCCACCGCGGGGGATGCGGAGGCGGCGCAGGTTTTTGGTGCGGTAGATGTACTGCTTTTCGAATTCGGCGGCGGTCATATGGAGGAAGTGGGCGGCGCGCGCGACATCGGCTCCGGTGAGATAGACGAAGCCCTTGCGTTGGCAGCAGGCGGTGCAGCCTGGCTGGCAGGCGAAGCGCAGTGGGTGGATGGGAGCGGCCATTTTTTTCCGTCGCCGGTGGCGACTCATCAATGTATCAGTCAGCACCACAAAAAAAACGCCGGGCACAGGGCCCGGCGTTTGGATGACGCGGAGATGCAGGACAGCTTTAGAAGCGCACTTTGGCGGTAAGCACCATGACGCGGCCGGTCACGACCGAGCCCTGGAAGGCGCCGTAGGCGCTGGTGGGCTCTTCTACCGTGCCATAGATTCCACCGACTGCGCCGGAGGCGACGTTGGTGTAGGCGTTGGCGAAGTGCGCATGATTGAGCAGGTTGTAAGCGCTGGCGCCGACGGTCAGGCGGAGGCGCTCAGTGACGGAGATATTCTTGAACAGGCTGGAATCGATATTGAAATAGCCTGGTCCAAAAAGTGTGTTGCGGCCGATGTTGCCGAAGCCGGTTTCGTTGCCTCCGTAACCGGAGAACATGGACTGGGACAAGCAGGGCGTAGCGCCGTTCACCGCGGCATTGCCGCAGTTATGCGGGATGGCGGTCGCGGCCGTAGCGAGAAGGGCTCCGCCGTAGCTCGATCCGACGTTCAGAGTACCCTCAAAAAGATTCGGCAGCAGGGTATCGACGATGCTCTCGGGGCTCCCCGTACGGACGTAGAGCTTGCTCGATACCGACCACTCGCCCAACAGGTAATTGAGGGCGCGGTTGCTGAACTTCCAGGGCGTGTCGTAAACGAAATCGCCGGTGACGTTATGGCGCACGTCGTAATCGGCGTTGCCATAATTCGCCTTGATATTGGGATTGGCGAGCGTGTTGAAGAGCTCGGTATTGTAGCCGATCTGGAGGCCGGAACCGCCGTTGGAGACATCGTCCAAGGCGTGGCTCCAGGTGTAACTGATCTGGCCCTGGAAGCCGTGCGCGAAGGCCCGGCGGAACTGGAAGGTGACGCCGTCGTAATTGGATATGCCCTGGTTGGTCAGCTCGGTGACCGAGAGGAAGCGGGGATCGGGCTGCACCGAGGGCAGGCCGGCGAAGGGGCCACCGAGGGCGGCGGCATTCGCGAAGCCATTTTGTGCCAGCAGGTTGTATCCGTGATTTCCGGAGTAGGTAGCCACGAAAACATTCTTGTTGCCGATGGGCTGCTCGATTTCGAAACTCCACTCGGCATACCGCGGAGTGCTGAAATGCTGATCGATGGAGGAGTAGCCGAAGGGGCCGAATCCGGGCACCGCGGTTTCCAATTGAGCCAGGGTCTGGCCACCGAAAAAGCCGGTCTTGAAGGCGTTGAATTCGTTCTGCGCCTGAGTTGCCGCGCTAGCCGAGTCGCTGGCGGTGCCCACTTCCTGGCCACCGTTGACGTAAGCGCCATACGGATAGGGAGCGTTGTGGAAGAGGTTGGACACCAGGAAAGCGGGGGCCAAGTCGGCAAACAGCCCGAAGCCGGCGCGGATGACGGTGGAACTGCCGCCGCGGGGGCTCCAGACCACGCCAACGCGGGGTTGCGGAACTACGGAATCGACGGAATAGTAAGCGTTGCTCAAGCCCGTGTTGATGGACTGGTTGTACGGGATATCGACGCCCTGCTGGAAGCTGGAGGAAGTAAAGGGGGCGGTGAGACTGGAGAAGCACTTGTCGGTGCAGAGCGGGTTGCCGGTGCGGTCGAGGCGCAGGCCGAAGGTGACCTTGAGGTTCTTGCCGGCATTCCACTCATCCTGCGCGTAGACGCCGATGTTATAGAGGCGGATATGGGCGGTGGTGATGCTGGTGAAGGTCTGGGAGTAGGAGCTCCCGTAATTGGCGTCGGTGACGCCATTGGCAAAATCGGTCAGAGAGCCGAAGTAATACTGGCCGTTGGTGCCGGCCAGGAGACCAAAGTCGCTGACGCGGTTGCGGCGGAAGTTTTCACCGATCTTGATGGTGTGGTTGCCGTGGGTGATGGAGAGATCGTCGATCAATTGGCCCTGGCCCACATCGCGGCCTTGGGGAAAAGCGTTCCACTGAGATCCCATCTGGTAGAAGCCGCCGCCATTGGCGCCGCCATCTCCGATGTTGAGCTGATAGGGGAACAACGACTGGGAAGCGGCGACATTCGCGGGACCGAAATAGGCGCTATACCACAGCACCGATCCGATGAAGCTGTTGACGATCCGGGGGGTGATGACGTAGGTGTAGTTCACGGCGCCATCCCATTCCGGCTGGATGCTCTGTTCGTTAAAGGTGGTGCTGACGAGGTTGGTGGAGGTCGGCTGGAACCCGTCGTCGTGCTTCACGCGGAAGTAGACCTTCTGCTTATCGGTGATGGACTGATCGACGCGGAAGGTGTAGAGGTGCTCTTTGTTGGTGTTGGAACCGCTATGCGCCCAGGACTCGCCGCAAGGGACCGTGGTGCCGAATGTGCCGCCGCCCGGAGCGGCGGTGCCCGCAAAACCGGTGACGCCGCATCCGAGGTTGCCGTTGGCATCCTGCAACAAGCCGCTGCCGTTCGAGATGGGTACCGCACCGGAAACACCGGGGGCACTGTTCCAGATCTTGAAGGCATTCTGGTAGAGAGGCAGCGAACCGGAGGGCACGTTACCGAGAATGTAGGACTGAAGCTGGGGGGTGGGGATGGTGACGATACCCGCGGAGGGCAGGGTGTAATACAATCCTTCGGTATCCGCATAGAAGAACGTCTTGTCCTTGCGGATGGGGCCGCCGACGTCGGCTGCCCACTGGTTCGAAATGGCCTTGGGGCGGGCGAGACCATCGGAATTGGAGAAGAAGTCGTTGGCGTTGAGCCGGTCGCCGTTCCAGTTCCAGACGAGATCGCCGTGGAAGCCGTTGGTGCCGGACTTGGTGATGTAATTGACCTGCGCGCCGGCTTCACGTCCGTATTGGACGCTATAGGCGTTCTGGACGACGGCGGCTTCCTGTACTTCGTTGACGCCGAGAAGATTGTTGCTGGCGCCGGAGTTGTTGAGGTTCAAATAGGCGTCGTTGTAGTCGTTGCCGTTGATAGTGAAGAGATTGGAGACGCCGGGCAATCCGTGGGAAGTGAAGTTGCCGTAGCCGCCGCCGGTGCTCATCACGATTCCGGGGGCGGTGAAGGCGACCGTGGTTAAGTCGCCGCCGCCGGCGGGCATTTCTTGCATTTGGGTGGTGGTGTAAGTGGTGCTGAGGTTGGCGTTCTCGGTTTCGACGAGCGCGCCGCTAGCCAGAACCTCGATGACTTCCTGGGTGGACTGCACCTTAGCGACCAAGTCCACGGTGTTGACTTGGCCGACTTGGACGGCCAACTTCTGGACATCGGTTTTGAGGCCGGCGGCGGTGGCCGCGAGCGTGTAATTGCCGGGCTTCAAGAAGGTGAAGCGAAAGGAGCCGTTGTTATCGGTGGCGACGGACCGGGTATCGCCGAAGTCCACGCTCTTGAGAGTTACGGAGGCGCCGGGCACAATGGCGCCGGTAGTATCTTTGACCGTGCCGACGATGTCGCCGGTCGTAATCGTTTGTGCGAAGGCCATGGGCAGCGAGAACAGGGCTAAAGCTACTACGCCCAGGGCCAATTTTCGATGGAACTGCATGTATCCCCCCTTTGAACCTGATTGCGGAAAAGCGTCAATGTGAGCAATCTAACAACCAAATGGTTTACGCCGCTAAGTCTATACAAAAACAAGGCGCTCCTGGTCGAAGCTACGCGATCCCATAATTCAGAACGGATTGAGTCCGGATTTCGGGATCGCACGCCGTTTGGAAACCGCGACGTGCCGCTAAATTTTAGTGCTATCCGTGAAGTATCGAATGGGGCGCAGCGATTGTCAATGGAAAAAGTAAGAATTCGTACGATGTATTTGCGCTATAAAGATAAGGAATTCGTAAATTAGGGGGTTGGCGCGGCTTGGGGACGAAGGAAAAGCAGGTTTTGGCCGCCGATGAACGCCGATGGACGCCGATAAGACCAAGAGAAAACCAAGTCTGGGCCCTCGCCCGCCGTGTCCAGGATCATTTCGGCTGCTAATTCACAATCTAATTCCGTTATATAGATAAGGAATTCGTAAATTGGCGGGGCCGGTGCGGCACCGATGAGACCGAGATTTCGGAGCGCCCTCTGCTACCATCTGATCAGGAAAAGAAATGCCGCGCTTATCGTCTCCGGCCCGTGAAATTAAGGGCCACTACACAGTTCTAGTGATCGGGTCGGGCTATGGCGGGGCGATCGCGGCGTCGCGGCTGGCGCGGGCCGGGCAGCAGGTTTGCGTGCTGGAGCGGGGCCGCGAGTTTCAGAGCGGCGAATTCCCCGATACGGAGGCCGAGGCGCTAGCGGAGATGCAGGCGGAGTTGCCGGAGGGGCACACGGGTTCGCGCGCGGGGCTTTACGACTTCTATGTAAACCGGGATGTAAACGTGTTCGTGGGCTGCGGACTGGGCGGCACGTCGTTGATTAATGGAAACCTGGCGCTGCGGCCGGAAGCGCGGGTTTTCGAAGATGCGTGCTGGCCGCAAGCGCTGCGGGACGATATGGCCAGCGTGGAAGAAGGCTACCGGCGGGCGGAGGAAATGCTGCGTCCCACCCCTTATCCGGAGCGGTATCCGGCGCTGCCGAAACTGCTGGCGCTGGAACAATCCGCCGGGCATCTTGGGCAGACGTGCACGCGGGCTCCGATCGCGGTGAACTTTGTGGAGGGCGTAAACCACGTGGGCGTGACGCAACACGCCTGCATGCTGTGCGGGGACTGCGTGAGCGGGTGCAACTACGACGCCAAGAATACGCTGCCGTACAACTATCTGCCGGATGCGCGCAATTTCGGAGCGGAGATTTATACGCAGGTTTCGGTGCGGCGGCTGGAGCGCCGGGATGGACTCTGGCTGGCGCACTACCAGAGGCTGGAAACGGGGGCGGAGGAATTCGACGAGATCGCGCGGACGGTTTCGGCGGACATCGTGGTGCTGGCGGCAGGCACGTTGGGATCGACCGAGATCCTGCTGCGGTCGAAGGCCGCCGGACTGCCGCTATCGGACCAGGTGGGGCAGCGGTTCTCGGGCAATGGAGACGTGTTGGGCTACAGCTTGACCTGCACGGAGGAGATTCGGGGCGTGGGTTACGGGCACCGGGACGCGCGCGATATGGAGGCGGTGGGTCCGGCGATCACGGGTACGATCGACATGCGGGGGCAGGCGGATTTGAACGACGGCATCGTGATTCAGGAATTGGTTACGCCGGGCGCGCTGGTGAACCTGCTGCCGCAAGCCATGGCGAAGACAGGCGCGGCGTTGGGCAGAGTGGCGGGCGCGGGTTTGGACGAAGCCGTGGAGATGGAAAGCGAGATCGAAGAATTCTCGGTGGGGCCTTACGGTCAGGACGAGAACACGGCGAACCATACACAGGCCTATTTGGTGACGACACACGAAGGCGGGGCGGGGAGTATCGGGCTGGCGGGCGGGCGATTGAAAATCGAATGGCCGCACGTTGGGGAGCAGGCGATTTTCGCGCGGGTGAACGCGACGCTGGCGGAGGCGACGAGGGCGTTAGGCGGCACTTACATGATCGACCCGGTGTGGAGCCGGATATTCGATCACGATCTGATCACGGTGCATCCGCTAGGCGGGTGCGCGATGGCGGACGATGCGGCGCAGGGCGTGGTGAACCACAAAGGCCAGGCATTTTCGAGCGGGAGCGGGACGGAAGTGCACGAGGGATTGTATGTGTGCGACGGCGCGACGATCCCGCGATCGCTGGGGGTGGGTCCACTGCTGACGATATCGGCGCTGAGCGAGCGGGCCTGCGCATGGATGGCGCGCGACCGGGGATGGAAGATCGATTACACGCTGCCTTCCCGGCTGCGGCGGGCGGCGGATGCGGCGAGCGAACCGGCGGGCATTCAATTCCGCGAAAGCGCGCGGGGCGATGGGTTCGAACTGGAGCTGACGGTGGTGGCGGACGATCTGGATGAACTGATGGGGAATCCGGAATCGTGGGCGCGGGTGGCTGGCCGGTCGGTGGCGCCACTGCTCTCGGGCAAGCCGTTGACGGCCTGGGGCGAATTCAGCCTGGGGCGTAGGGAGTACCGGATCAAGCTGGCGGACGGGGAGGGCCAGACCTTCTTCCTGGCAGCCGCGAGGGAGGCTACGGCGATCCATGCGACGGTGCATGACGGAGACGCGGCCGGCGCGGTGCTGGCGAAGGTCACGCTGCGGATGCTGCCGCAGGACTTGCGGAACCAGTTGAGCACGCTGCGGGTGTTGAACGCCGCCGACACGGGCGCGAGGCTGGCGGCCATGGAGCGATTCGGGCGCGCGTTGGCAGGCGATCTTTACGACATTTACGGCAGCGTGGAAGGAGGCCGCAAGAAGCGGCCACTGCGAGTGAACGCGCCGACCGTCTATCCGGTGGAAGGCGGGGCGCGGCTGATCCGGTACGAGGGCGGATCGCGTGGGCCGGTTTTGCTGACGGCGGGGACGGGCGTATCGAGCCGGGTTTTTTCGATCGATACGATTGAGACGAACCTGGTGGAGTACCTGTTCGCGCACAGTTGGGATGTTTGGGTTTTGGATGGGGCGGATGCGACGGATGCGGCGGCCGCGGTGAAGAAAGTCAGAGAGATTACGCGGGCGGGGCGGGTTGCGGTGGCGAGCGCGGGTTTGGAGAACCCAGTTTCGGTGGAATTGAATGCGGCGACGCGGGATGCGGTTCCGGCGGCGTGGCATGGTATCGCGGTGATTGGGAGGAATGCGGCGCGCGATGTTTTTCCGGGGATTGAGCGGGAGTTGAAAGAGCGGGACTTAAAAGTCCCGCCGGCACGCTAAGGCGCGCGCCACTTTTCGAGGAAGGCGCGGACTTCGGCGGGGCCGATTTTCACGGTGGATTCGAACTCGCCGCTTTTCTGGGCGACCACGATCTTGCCATCCGGGTCGAGGACGGCCAGGCTTGGGACGCCGTGGTCGAGCGAGACGCCCAGGCGCGCGGCGAGGTCATGATTGTCCTTGCCTTCGTCGCCGATACTGATGTGGACGACGACGTAGTTGGCATCCACCAGCGGGGCGAATGCGGGCGAGTGGAAAGTGGTGTCCAGCACGTGGCAGTCGTAGCACCAATTGGCGCCAAACACGACCAGCACGCGTTTGTGCTCCTTGCCCGCCGTGGACAAGGCTGCCTTCAGTTCGGCCTCCGCATCGCCGGGATCGGAATATAAGGCGGTGTTGGGAACCGCGGGCTGCGGGAGAGTCCGCTGGGGGGCGGGGGTGAATTCCGTGCGGCGCGAGGCGACCATGCGCCAGCCGTCCGGCTGGTTTGCCCAGACCTGGAGCATAGAGGCCACCAGGTTCTGGCCGGCTTCGATGCGCAGGAGCAGTCTGCGCTGGCCCTGGACGAACTCGGATTCGAGCACCTTGGGGTGCACGTCCGTGATGCCGGTGGAGCGCAGAGTTGACCAGAAGCGCAGTTCATCGTCCAGGCTGGCGGGGTGGTTCCGGCCGACTTGCACTGCGGCCGGGGGATGGGTGCTATAAAGGCGCGCCAAGGCGGCCTGGTCGCCGGCGGCTACCGCCTTCTTCCACTCTTCGAAGGGCGCGAAGGGGCCGTTTGCGGAGGCGGCGGCCAGGGCTCCCGGTAGAAAGCTTCCCGCTAGAAGGAGAATTGCGAGACTTAAAAGTCCCGCCGGCACGCTGAAGCGTGCGCCAGGATGTCGGCTTGTCATTTTACTTCGTAGCCCACAAACTGCTCCAGCATGACGTTGCCCTTGTATTCCATCTCCTGATGAATGCCGATTTTCGATGTGTAATAGGCGTGGGCGGTGGCGTGCTTCAACTCGCGAAAGAAGATCTCCTCGGGAGTCTTGGGCTTCATTTCGTTCTTGGCCATGCTGGTGAGGACGGCGACGCGCTCGCCGGGGGCGGCTTCCATAAACGTATGGCCGTTCATTTTGTGGGACACGTGGTCCACCATCTGGAGTCCCTTGCGCCAGAGGTCGCGATCCTTGGATTCGAAAGCCTCCGCGGTGCGCGCATCGATGTAGGCAGCCACCTGGGCGGCGCGCGCGCCCGGCGAATGGTCGTCGGAGGGGATGATCATTTCGGTCAATTCGTCGAGCAGGGCAAACTCGGCGGGGGTGAAGAATTTAGGCGCGTCGGCAAACAAAGCGGGAGCGGCCAGCGCGGCACCGGCGCCGATGCGGATCAAGTCGCGGCGATTGATTTCGTAGGACATCAGACGTCCCCTTTCTTGAGCTCGTCGGCCAGGTGGTCGCAGGATCGCCAGCAAAGCGCCATGATGGTCCAGGTAGGATTCTGGCACGACGCGCTTACGTGGGTGCTGCCATCGACCACCAGCAGATTCGGCACATCGTGCGATTGCTGGAACTGATTCACTACCGATTTCTTCGGGTCGGAGCCCATGCGGGAGGTGCCCAATTCATGGATGGAATAGCCCTCGGTGAGGATCTCGCGGTTCACGCTTAGCACCTCGATGCCGGCCGCTTCAAACATCTCGCGCGCCGAATCGGCCATGTCGGCGGCCATCTTCTTTTCGTTGTCGCCGAACTTGATGTGGAAGCGCAGCACCGGAATTCCCCAGCGGTCCTTGACTTGGGGATCGAGCTCCACGTAATTCTCGTAGCGCGCGAGGACCTCGCCGAATCCGCCCATGCCGATGAAAGCGCCGGCATAGTCGCGCACGGTTTTCTTGTAAGCCGAGCCGAAACCGGGCGTGCCATAGGCGTTATCGGGGAACATGGTGGTGCCGCTGCCGCCTTCGAATCCGTAGCCGCGCAGGAACTTCTGGCTGCGATCTTCGAGGTTACGGAAGCGCGCGAGATAGAAGGAACCGGGGCGCCCGTCGTCGAGGGTGCGGGGCTTGCCGACCAGTTCCTTATCCAAACCGTAAACGCCGGGTCCCATCAGGTGTTCGCAGAAATTATGGCCGACATGGCCGCTGGAGTTGGCGATGCCGTTCGGATACTGGCTGGATTTCGAGAGCAGCAGCAGGCGGGCGGATTCGAGCGTGGAGGCGGCCAGCAGGACGGCGCGGCCCTTGACTTCGTAGGTCTTGCCGGTGTCGGTATCGATGAAGGCGACGCCGCTGGCCTTGCCGGTATTCTTGTCCACGGTCACTTGGGAGACGGTGGCATTGGTGCGGAGGGTGAGATTGCCGGTGTCGAGCGCCGGATAGATCAGGCCGGTGGGCGAATCGAAGGCGGCATGGATATCGCAGCCGCCGACGCGGCGGTCGCAGGCGCCGCGCCCGTAACAATGCACGCGGTATTTGTTCTGGACGCCATCGGTGGTAACGCCGGCGCGATAGGGGGTGAGCACGCGCCCGGATTTCGCCAGGCTGGCGCGCAGTTTCACCTCCGCCGGATTCAGGCGCACGGCGCGCTGGAAGATGCTGTCGGGGAGGTAGGGCAGGTTTTCCTTGTGGCCGGAGATGCCCAGGAGGAGGTCGACCTTATCGTAATAGGGCGAGATATCCGCGTAGGAAATGGGCCAGTCTTCGCCGAAGCCGTCGCGCGAGGCCGCCTTGAAATCGTAGTCGGAAAGGCGCAGCGCCAGGCGCCCCCAGATATTGGTTTTGCCGCCCAGGCAGCGGGCGCGCACCCAGGCGTACTCGGTGCCCGTATAAGGATGGTCTTTCTCGTCGACCACGATGTCTTTGGCGTAGTCGGAGCCGGTGCCGTCTTCGACGTAGGAGTAGACGTGTTTGTAAGGCGAGCCCTTGCGCGTAGGGCGGCTTGCGGACGGTGTATTCGCGGCCCGAGAGTGCGTGCGAATCGGGGGGCATGTCGCCGCGGCGGGGGTGGTCGTAGGGCCACTCCATGGATTTCAGTTCTTTGTTGATATCCAGTTTCTTGCCGGCTTCGAGGAGCAGGACCTGCATGCCGTGGGAGGTGAGTACATGCGCGGCCATGCCGCCGGCGGCGCCGGAGCCGACTACGATGGCGTCATAGGTTTTCTTCAGATCCAACTCGTTGGACATATCCCGCCTTTAGAGTGCGTATGTTTTTATAGTAGAACACGCGGGGATGGGAGGGTGGAGACTCGGGTGACAGCGCGCTTCGCGCATTTGTTCTATCGGCGTTCATCGGTGTTTATCGGCGGCCGACATCGGGTTTTGGTTTGTGGCTGGAGCGAAGGAAAGGCGTATATGGCCGCCGATAAACGCCGATGAACGCCGATAGAACAAGCAGGCAAGGCGATGGGGAGCAAACGCATCGCCGTGGTACATTGTAGAATCTAAAAATCGAGCATGCGAAACGTACTGATTATCGGGTCGGGCTGCGCGGGAAACACGGCAGCCGTTTATGCAGCGCGCGCCAATTTGAAGCCCCTGGTGGTGTCTGGCAAACATGCCGGAGGGCAGTTGTCGCTGACCACGCTGGTGGAGAACTTTCCGGGTTTTCCGGAAGGCATCAACGGCCCGGACCTGGTGGAGAACATTAAGCTGCAGGCTTTGAATTTCGGCGCCGAATACATGCACGGCGACGTGCTGGACGCCGAGTTTTCGCGCCGCCCGTTCCGCATCAACGTGGAAGGCGAGTGGATCGAGGCCTTGACCGTGATCGTGGCCTCGGGTGCATCGGCGCGTTGGCTGGGCCTGGAGTCCGAGCAGAAGCTGATCGGCCACGGGGTGAGTTCGTGCGCCACGTGTGACGGCTTTTTCTATCGGGGCAAGAAGATCATGGTGGTGGGCGGCGGCGATTCGGCGATGGAGGAGGCCAACTTTCTGACGCGGTTCGGCTCAGAGGTGGCGCTGGTGCATCGCCGGGATCAGTTCCGGGCATCGAAGATCATGCTGGACCGGGTGCGGCATAACCCGAAAATCAAGATGCTGACCAACACGGTGGTGGAAGACGTTTTCAATGCCGGCGAGCACCTGGTAACGGGGGTGCGGTTGAAGAACGTGGCGACCGGCGCGGTTTGGGAGCAGGATGTGGATGGCTTCTTCGTGGCCATCGGACATATCCCAAACACGGCGGTGTTCAGGGGGCAGATCGACACGGATGCGGAAGGCTACATCCTTTCGAAGGGCGGGGCCAAGACCAATATTCCGGGCGTGTTTCATGCCGGGGATGTGCAGGATCGGGTTTATAAGCAGGCCATCACCGCGGCAGGCGCGGGGTGTATGGCGGCCATGGAAGCCGAGCGGTATCTGGAAGCGGAGGGACATTGATGATCGAGCGATTGAGTCCGCCGGGCGTACCGGCGCCGCGCGGACCTTATTCACCGGCGGTGCGGGCGGGCGACTTTATTTTCGTTTCGGGGCAGGTGCCGGTGGACCCGGCCACCAACAAGGTGGAGTTGGGGGATATCCGGCATGAAACGCGGATGGTGCTGACGAATATCCAGCGCATTCTGGAAGGCTGCGGCGCGGCCATGGCCGATGTGGTGAAGTGTTCGGTTTTTTTGGCCGACGGCAAGGATTTCGGGGCCATGAACGAAGTCTACGCGGAGTTTTTCGGGGTGGATAAGCCGGCGCGTACGACGGTGGCGTGCCAGTTCGCGATGCCGGGGCTGAAGGTGGAGATTGACTGCATCGCGTTTCATCCGGGCGTAAAGTAGGCGGGAACGCGGGACTTAAAAGTCCCGCCGGCACGCTGAAGCGTGCGCCACGGGCGTTGTCGCGTGACGCCGAATACCTCGGAAAAATCTTCCGCAAATCCCTGCCTCTCAAAATTGCGGCCATGGCGCGGGGGCTACGGCTGCCGTTCAGGATACCGGAAATCACCCTGTCCGCGGGGCTTGCCGCGCAGTACTTCGTGCGCGCAAGCGCGATTTCATGTCATCGCCGCCGATGGGTTTCACCCGGCCGCTTTTGAGGTCGTCATATCGGCTATCGAGGGTTTGCCGGAGCGCGGCGACTTCATCGAAATAACCGACAAAGGCATCTTGCAGCAATTCGTCCGCAGGGCGGCCGCTGTCCATTGCCAACCGGTCTAGCTTGGCCTGCACGTCTGGTCTGAAATGCACTTCCATGTGGGCCTGCTCCTTGCCTGCATAATAACGCCGTTTCCAACGCGAGCCGGCTGAAGCGGGACTTAAAAGTCCCGCCGGCACGCTGAAGCGTGCGCCACGATCATGCGGCGGCGCGGCGGAGGAGGGCGTAGACTACGACGCCGGTGACGGAGACGTAGAGCCAGATGGGAAAGGTCCAGCGGGCGATGCGGCGGTGGAACTTGAATTGATTCCGCAGACCGAACCAGAGGCTGCCCAGAATGAGCGGGAGCGCCACCATCGACAGCCCTACGTGGCTGATCAAGATGGAAAAGTAAACCGGGCGGATCCATCCATGGCCGGGGAACTTCGTATCGCCGTGGAAGTAGTGGTACACGATGTACGACACCAGGAACAAGGCCGAGAACACGGTGGCGGTGAGCATGCAGCGCATGTGCACGACACGATTTCCGCGGCGGATGTTGATGTAGCCGATGACCAGCCATAGAGCGCTCATGGAATTGAACGATGCGTTGGCGGCCGGGAGCGCGCCGACCCAATCCGGCGCGATTACTTTGCCCTTGAAATAGATCAGCCAGATGAGAAATGAGGCGATCGCGGCGCTGAGCGCGACCATAACCAGGATGGGTCCACGGGTACTCGATTGCACGTCCCATCTTAGCGAAGGCCGGCCGGTTCAGGCACGCAAGGACCATCGCAGGGGCGTTCCCGGAGCACTCCGGCCGCGCAGTTCGGTGGCGCCATCCGGGGTGCGGATGGTTTGCGCCGCGGCGCCGTTGACGATGGCGTGCGGCAGGCGCCTTTCTTCTTCGGCGGGGAGTTTCAGCCGGATGCGCCACTCGCCCGCCTGCGAGGGCGCATACCAACCCTCGTAACCGGCGGGACTCTTCACCAGGCCCACCAGCGGCGAATCGAAGCGGTAGGATTCGAGCGGCACGCCGGGCGCCAGATCCAAGCCGGTTGCGGTGAAGTCCATGCCCAGGAGTTTAGCCGCCGAATAGAGGGTGCAGGCGTGCGAATGCAAATTCGCGATGGGAAAATCGGTGTAACGGAGAAAGCCGCTATTGACGGTTTCACCGGGATGCTTGCTGACGGTGGAGTTGAGCGTGTCGGGGCCGCTCCAGGTGTTGTACCAGACGTCGGGATACACTTCGGCGTGGCGCGCCAGCGTATTCTTCTTCCACTCGTCCCAAGCCATTTCGGGGTTAGCTTGCGCCAGAGCCCATACGAGAGTAGCGTTGAGCGACGGCCAGATGCCGCCGCTGATGGAGGTTCCAGGTTCGGCCATGGCTTGCGAGGCGGTGTCCGGACTCTGGTTCATCTGCATGGCGCCGATGGGCGAAGGGTGGCGCAGCAGATCGTCCATGGTGGCGATCAGGGCTTTCGATTGCGCGGCATCGGTGACGCCGCCGATGATGGCCCAGGGTTGCGGCTCAAGCCACAGACCTTTTTCGCCCAACCATCCCACGGTGGGGCCTAGCCAGGCGCGCCGCAGCCATTTGCCGGTCCATTGCGCGCGCGCGGCCTGGCGGTTTTCCTCCGCCTTTTGGCGGACTTGGGAGATGCGCGCGGCGTCATCGCCGGAGTAGGCGAGGAGGCGGGCGTAATAGTCGAAGACCCATGCGGCCATGGCGGAATTCAAGACGCTTTCGCCCTGCGCCACGGTTTCCTGCATGGTGCGCTGTCCCCAGAAAATGACCAGGGCGTCGTTCCAGTCGTCGTTGAGCATGCGCATCACGCCATGTTGGCCCACGCCGACATCTTCCACCAGGTGCTTGTAGCAACGGGCCAGGAGGGTGCGTACGGCGGCTTTGCCGGCGGCGGGTCCGCGCAGCGGCCAGGTGGGGATTTCTTCGTCGAGAAAGGCGACGTCGCGGGTGGCCAACACATACTCACTGGCGGCCCACAGCAGCCATAGGGGCATGTCGCTGGAATTATCCATGGCCATCGGCGCGATGGTGCCGTGGCCCACGATGCCATAGGGGACGGAGCCGTTCGGGCGGACTTCCTTCAGCGTATAGCGCAAAATCTCTTTGACGATGTGCGGATCGCTGAACAGAAAGGGCAGGGCGTGCTGCAGGGGATCGCGGGCGGCGCCCTGAAATCCCATGGAGTATTGATAGATGCCGCCTTGCGACAGGATATGCTCGCCGAAGAAATCATCGTAGGTGAGGCTGCTGCGCAGGTAGTAATAATGCCAGGCCGATTCGCGCTTCACCCAGGGCTCGGCGGGGATCTCGAAGCGCATGCCTTTTTCCTTCCATTGACGGCTGGAATCCTTCAAGGCGTGCGTAGCGCCGGTGCGGTACTTCTTCACCAGCGGCGCGATTTCGGCGCCTTGGGGAAGATAGCCATACAGAAAATAGAGGGTGCGGCGCTCGCCGGGCGCCAGCGTAATGCGGCGTTCCAGGATCAATCCGCTTTCCGGACCGGAGGCGCTGAGGCTACCGTCGAGCGTGCCCGCCAGGCCGGCCGGTTGGCCGACGCCTCCGGCGCCGAAGAAGGTCTTGGCGTCGGTGGTGAATGCGGCGGCGGGCGCATCGAGCGAAACCAGGAACGTTGGCGGCGGGTTGAGATCGTCGAAGGAGGCTTCCGGCGCGGGCTCTGCGATGGCGGCCAGGAACGGGTTCGGGCGCGTCGCCAGACCGGTCTTCATGCGTGCGAAAAGTTCCTCCTCCTTGGGATCGCGGCCGAGGAACTGCTTGCTCTCGAGCAGGCCGGCGCTGCCGTCGAGCGCCTGGAAGCGATGCGTGAAGCGGTCGCCGAACTTGTGCCGCAGTTCCACGGCCGTGCCACCGCCGCCGATTTGTTCGATGTTCGAGCGAAACGAGAACTGGTAGACGTGGCATCCCCAATACTCGATCCAGCGCAGGCTGGCGGGCGGTGAGCCAGGCTGGGCGAGGTTGGCGATGGTCACTTGCGAGATGAGCACGGGGTCGTCGCCGAAAGGCGCCACAATGGCCTGGTCGATGGAGTAGCGCTCGCCCGAGACTTTCTTGCGAAAGTATCCGGCGCCGAAGATACGCTCGAAGCTGGCCGCGCCGCCGGGATAGTAAGTGCTCAGCGTTTCGGTACCGTCGGTGAGGTAGCCGATGCCGCCGCCGAATTGGCTGCGGGCGGGCGACCAGGCGTTGAAATACTTGGGCGCGCCTTCATCCTGGCGGACCTGGACGGGACCATAGTTGGAAACGATGGCGACCAGGCGGTCGTTGCCCACCTGGTGGACGTGCTCGGTGGAAGAAAGAATGCCAGGGTTCACCTGGGTGACGGCGCGGGGATCGTGGACCTGGTCGCACGTATAGCGGAAAGCGGGCAGGCCGAATTCATCTTCGATCCACTCGCCGAAAGAACCGGATCCGTAGGGCTTCCCGGAGGGGGCGGCTTGCGCGGCGAGCCACGAAGAGGACCCCGCGGCGGCGAGGGTGGATCCGAAGGCGGCTACGAATTGTCTGCGATCGATGGGCATGGCACCTCAACAGCAAGCGTACCGCCAAATATGCAATGGAAGGCGATGCGGCGGCCGCTAAATGCCGCTAGATCCGCTCGTTTTATCGGCGTTTATCGGCGTTCATCGGCGGCCAATATTGGGTTTTGATGGTCCCGTTAGCCCGGAGGAAAAGCATATCCGGCCGCCGATGAACGCCGATGAACGCCGATAAAACCTAAGGCGGGAGGGCGGTTATTCGTCAGTATTCGCGAATTCGCAAGGGATGGCGGGATGCCCGGACGGGCTTGGCGCATCCAGGATGGCCTGCATGCGCGCTAGAAAATGCTTTTCGGAGAACTGTTCGGCCCAGGCCTGCAACTCGCGCGGGCGAACCTGGGCTTCCAGGCGCTCGAAGCGGTCGAGGGCTTCGACCAGGTGGGCTTCTTCGGGCTCGTCGAAGAAGACGCCGCCCAGCGGATCGACCGTGGGTACGCTTTCGAGACTCCCGCCGTGGCCCAGCGCGATCACCGGCTTGCCGCTGGCCAGAGCCTCTACGGGAGCCATGCCGAAATCCTCTTCGCCGGGCACGATAAGGGCACGGGAGCGCGCCAGCAGGTCGCGCAATTCGGAGTCCGGAACGCGCCCGCAAAATTCGATGCCGGGAGCGGCCATGCGTTTCAGCCGCTTGAACTCGGGACCGTCGCCGGCCACGCGCAGACGGCGGCCCATGCGGGCGAACGCGCGAACGGCTACGTCCAGGCGTTTATAGGCCACCAGTTCGGAAACGATCAGATAGTAATCCTCCGGCTCGCGCCAATAGAAGCTCTCCACGGCTACCGGCGGATGCACCACGCGGGCATCGCGCCGCCAGGCCTTTTGGATGCGGCGGCGGACATTATCGCTGTTGGCCACGAACTGGTCAACGCGCGCGGCCGAGGCGAAATCCCAAAGGCGCAGATAGTTACTTACGGGCGCGAAGAGGGCGCGCTTCCACGCCGGCAGCCACTCCCTGGAGTAAGCGGGATACAGGTCCCAGATGTAACGCATGGGTGTGTGGCAGTAACAGATGTGCCGCGCGGCAGAAGAGGTGAGCACGCCCTTGGCCGGACCCGATTCGCTGCTGACTACGAGGTCATAGGCGCGCAGATCGAACTGCTCGAGGGCCAGGGGCATGAGCGGCAGTAGCTCGCGGTAGTGGCGCCGCAGCGGATTCAGAAAAGACGGCGTGATGCGATGCCGGCGGATTTCGGGGCTGACCGCGGCGGGATCGTAGAAGAGTGTAAAAATATCGGCGTCGGGAAGGAGCCGGCAGAGGGACTCGAGCACCTTCTCGCCGCCCCGCCAGTTCAATAGCCAATAGTGTACGATCGCCGCCCGCATCCCCATCCAGCATAACCGCTGCGGCCGCGGGCAGGCGCGTTGTAACGCATGTTTTTACTCTTCTTACTTACGCGCGCGTGTTATTAGTCGGAAGAGATGTCAGAAGCCAACGCAGTAGAGACCCGAGTGTGCGATCCATTGCTGTACCACGCGCCGCTGCCGTATTGCGGCCGGTATTATCCTTTGGGATTTCCGGTGGATGTTCGAAGCGACAGGCGCGAGGTGCAGGATGCGGCGCAGGAAAGTTTTGGCGCTTACGCTCCCAGGTTCGACCGTCCGCCGCTGCGCGTACACGTAATGACGACGGAAGGCAGCCCCGTGAAACCACCCGAGCCGGTGCTGCGCGGACAGCGCCACCTGTTGATGTGGGTGTCGGACCACGAGAACTTCGGGGCGATCGACTGGCGCGCGCGCTTCGGGTATGCGTGCGTGACGCGCGCGACGTTGGCGGACACGGTGTTTTTCCGCTGGCATTTTCTGGACGCGTTGATCTACGTCTTGCTGGAACTGAACTATTTCAGTTCTCTGCATGCCGCGTGCGTGGCGTGGAAGGGCGCGGGGGTGCTGCTATACGGCGCTTCGGGCGTGGGAAAGAGCACCCTCTCCTATTGCTGCGCGCGGCGCGGTTGGACGTATATCTCGGACGATGCGAGCGCGGTGGTGTGGGAGGGCGGGCGCACCGTAATCGGCCAGCCGCATTGTTTCCGGTTTCGCGCGGAGGCGCCGGATTTGTTTCCGGAGCTACGGGGGCGCACGGTGGGATACCAGTTGGGGCATAAGCCGACGATTGAGGTATACACGGCGGGCCTGCCGGTGCAGACCGCGGCGGAGTGCCGGGTGGAATATATCGCTTTTCTGAACCGCAGTCCAGGGGTGCGGGCCAGTATCACGCCGGTGGGAAGAGAGGAAGCGCGGGCGCGCTTCGAAGAAGACATGGCGGCTTACGATCCGGAGTTGGATGGGCAGCGGCGGCAGGTGCTGGCGTCGGTGGCGGAGGCTCCCGCGTTCGAGTTGCGGTATGGGGATTGCGAGGAAGGTGCGATGGTGTTGGAGCGATTGGTGGGGGGCGGGGGGAATGCATGAAGGCTCATTTTGCTCAATTCGCTCGCTTCGCTCGCCTCAGAGCGGGTTCTGGAGAACCCGCGCAGGCCTGGAGGCCTGCCCCACGGTGGTTTCAGACTACAGGATGGGTGGTGGCGATCGTTTGTTTGGCCGCGCTGTACGCGCAGAGTGCGGGCGCGCAGGTGGCTTCGGCCAGCATCCTGGGCACGGTGGTGGACGAATCTGCCGCGGTGGCGCCGGGCGTGACGGTGACGGCGCGGGAGGAGAGCACCGGCTTTACGCGCAGCACGGTGACTAACTCCGAGGGCGACTACGCCATTGAAGCTTTGCTGCCGGGAGCGTACACGGTTACCGCGATGAAGCCCGGCTTCCGCGCGACGGCCGCGGATCACGTGCAGTTAACCGTCAGCCAAAAGGCACGCCTGGATTTGAAGCTGTTCGTGGGAGAAGCGCACGAGAGCGTGACGGCCACGGGTACAGTCTCGCCGGTGCAGACGAACGACGCCTCGACAGGGTATCTTTTCGATGCGCAGACGGTGGAGGCACTGCCTCTGGACACGCGCAACATCGTGGCCCTGGTGACGCTGGGGCCGGGCGCCATCCCGCGGCAGTTGGGCGGGTTCACGCACGACGTGATTAACGACGTACAGCAGGGCACGCGCGGGTCGGTGGCATTTAACCCGCCGATCAATGGGAGCCGTTCTACGATGAACGCGTTCGAACTGGACGGCGCTTACGATACGGATCGCAACACGTTCGCCATCGCGGTGTATCCGCCGCTCGAATCGGTGGAGGAATTGCGCGTGCAAACCTCGTCGGCGGCGGCGGAGTTTCCGCAGAGCGGCGGCGGCGCGATCGACGTGGTGACGCGCTCGGGCACGCGCCAGTTCCATGGCGGCCTGTTCGAGTACCTGCAAAACAACGCGACGGACGCGCGCAATTACTTCGACGATCGCACGATGGCCGCGCCGGTGGTGCGGCAGAACCAGTTCGGGGGAACGCTGGGCGGCCGCCTGCCTATCGCGAACACGTTCTTTTTCGCGGCTTATGAAGGGCTGCGCTCGGATATCGGCAATCCGGTGCAGAGCCTGGTTCCGCCGGCGGCGCTGCGCACGGGCGACTTCACCGGCCAGAACATCATTTACGATCCGTTGTCGCTCGATGCTACGGGCACGCGGTTGCCTTTTCCGGGCAACATGATTCCCGCCAACCGGATTGACCCCATCGCGACCGGATTTCTGGCGCAATACGAGCCGCTGCCCAACCTGAACAACGGCGACGGCAACAACTACGTGGACGAGACTCCCAACTCGAACCGCAACGACGCCTTTTCCACGCGCGTCGATCATCAATTCCGCGATCGCAGCCAATTCAGCGCGCGGTATACGCTCAACGGCGAGCAGAACATCATCGCGGGATCGTTCCCGCTGCGCCCGACCGACGAGCGGGTGCGCGCGCAGCAAGCGGCCCTGAGTTATACGTACTCCGGCGCGGCGTGGCTGAACGAGGCGCGTTTTTCGTTCACCCGCATGAGCATGTACGACACGCCGGAGAGCGCCTTCCAGACTAACGCGATCGAGCAACTGGGGGTGACTGGACTGACTACGAATCCGGCCAACTACGGGCTGCCTTACTTTCAGCTAGCCGATTACTCGCTGGTGACCGACGATCCTACGCTGCCGCAAGTGCAGCGCGACAATCTGTGGGACCTTTCGGACAGCGTGTCGTGGACGCGCGGCGCGCACACCATCAAGACCGGCTTCGATTGGATCCACTTCCAGTTCAATTATCAGCAGAACCAGTTGGCGCGCGGATCCTACACGTATACCGGAGCCTTTACCAGCGCGGACGGCACGCCCGGCGCGACCGGCGACGCGATGGCCGACTTTTTGTTGGGCTACCCGCAGGACACCTCGCGCAACGAGGGCAATACGCAGGCGTATCTGCGGCAGAACAGCTTTGGCGGCTTCGTGCAAGACGATTGGCGGGTGAGCCCGCGGCTGACGTTGAACTTCGGGCTGCGCTACGAGTATGTGACTCCGTACACCGAAACGCGCGATGCCCTGCTGAACCTGACGTATGCCGCCGGACCGAATCCCGCGCCGCCGCAACTGCAGCGGGAGAGCCAGGCGGTGAGCGCGGACAACCGGAATATCGCGCCGCGGGTAGGGCTGGCCTGGCGGCTTCCGCAGCTTCCGTTCGCCAAGGGCGAGACCGTATTTCGCGCGGGATACGGGATTTATTACAGCCCCGAGATCGCGGTGGAGATTTACGATCTGGTGCTGAATGGAATCCTGGTACAGAATAATGTGACCGACGGGACGCAGACGCCCATCCTGACCACGCGCAACGGTTTTCCGCAGACTGCTTCGACCGGGTTTCCGACTTACTTCGGCATCGATCCGCACGCACCCACGCCTTACGTGCAGCAATGGAATGCGGGCTTGCAGCACGAGTTCGCGGGCCACATCCTGGGCGAGGTATCGTATGTGGGCAGCAAGGGCACGCACCTGGGACGTTTCCGGCAGTTCAACACGCCGCTGCAGACCGAAACGGGCGCGGACCTGGCGCCGCGGGCGGGCGATTTGCAGTCGCTGCGCACGTGGCCCACGCTGGGCGAAATCATCCAGCGGCAGCACATCGCGAATTCGTCGTACAGCGCGCTGCAGGTGAAGGCCGAGAAGCACCTGACCGGACGCGTATCGCTGCTGGCGAGCTTTGTCTGGTCGAAATCCATCGACGACGCCGATACTGTGATTCCAGGCTTCTACGACAGCGTAGGCGCGCAGGACGAAAACAATCTGCGGCTGGAGCGGGCTTTGTCGTCGTTCAACGTGGGGAGGCGGATCAGCGGCGGATACGTGGTCGCGCTGCCGGCCGTGCGCGCCTTCGGGCCGGTGCTCCGTAACTGGCAGTTGACCGGGGACGTTACGCTGCAGGACGGCATGCCGCTCAACATTTTTTATTATGCCTTCGATCCGGCGAACACGGGGCTGCCGAACCGGCCGAACCTGGTGCCGGGAGTGCCCTTGACTTTGCCGCGCGGCCAGCGCAGCACGAACGAATTCTACAATACAGCCGCATTCACGGCGCCCGCGCCTTTTACGTTCGGCGATGCGGGTAGAAACATCGTGAATGGACCCGGCATCAGTCTGTTCGACGTGGCGCTGCACCGGCGCTTCGCGCTACGCGAGCGCGGCACGCTCGAGTTCCGCGCGGAAGCCTTCAACCTGTTCAACCACCCGAATTGGGGAGTGCCGGGGACCTACGCCGATTTCGGACCGCCCTTATTCGGGGGCATTCTGGGAGTCGGCGACCCCCGACGCCTGCAGTTTGCGATCCGGTACGATTTCTAAGTGGCACCCCGCGTTCCTCGTGCGGTGTCGGTGGCGATGGCGGCGCTCTCGTGGAGCGGCCGTGGAGGTCCGCACGGGCCGCCCATGACCCGTGCTGAGTGGCTCGAGCTGCTGGATTTCTGCGATCGCGCGTCGCTGACCCTGTTGTTCGGCGCGGCGGCCGGCGATAGCGTGCCGGACTGGGTGCGCGAGCGCATCGCGGTGAATCTGGAGGAGAACACGGAGCGACTGGCGCGCGTGCGCGCTTTGCAGGATCAAGTGGGCGCATGGCTGGAGGCAGCCGGGATCGCATACATCTTCCTGAAGGGCACGACGCAATCGCCGCATTTTGTTTCCGATGCGCGGCTGCGCGCGCAGTGCGATCTGGATCTGTTCTGCCCCGCGGAAGACGCGCGGCGCGCGTGGGAACTGCTGATCGAGAAAGGCTACGAGCCGACGGAAAAATCCGGCGCGCACCCGACGGACCATTTGCCGGCGCTGATCCGCAAGACCGGATGGGAGTGGCGCGGCGGCAGCTATTTCGACCCAGAGATCCCGCTGGCGATCGAAGTACACGTGCAGTTTTGGGACGAGCGGACCGAGCGGCTGGCGGCGCCCGGAGTGGAAGAATTCTGGGCGCGGCGCAACGGGCACGCATTGGACACTGCCGACGCGCTGGCGTATGCGGCCCTGCACCTGTTGCGGCACATGCTGCGCGGCAGCGTGCGCGCGTGCCATGTCTACGAGGTGGCGTGGTTCCTGGAGCATCATTCAGAAGACCTGCCGTTCTGGAAGCGCTGGCGGGTGCTGCACGCGCCGGAATTGCTCCGATTGGAAGCCATCGCCTTCCGGCTGGCGCGCGCCTGGTTCGGCTGTGCGCTGGGGCCGGTGGCGGAAGAGGAAGTTGCGGGACTGCCGGCGCGGGTGGAGGAATGGTTCGCGGCGTTCGCTTTCGCGCCGCTCGAATCCGCTTTTCATCCGAACAAGGACGAGTTGTGGCTGCACCTGGCATTGCTCGAATCGGCGCGCGACAAGCTAGCGGTGATCACGCGGCGATTGCTGCCCATGCAACGTCCCGGGCCGGTGGATGCGGTTTGCATCCCGCGGGAGCAGCTTACCGTGGGACGCCGCATGCTGAAATACGCCCGCACCGCGCGGTTCCTGGCGGGGCGCGCCGCATTTCACACGCGCGCGTTCGCGGCGCTGCTCGGTAGCGGCATGCGCTGGCGCATCCAATCCGGCGGGCTGAGCGGCGGCTATTGGCTCTTTCTGGGCGCGAGCTCGTTCTTTGTACTGGGGATGTTCATCTACGTCCTGCTCTACAACCTGTACCTGCTGGATCTGGGCTATCACGAAGATTTCGTGGGGCAGGTGGCGGGCGCATCGACGGCGGGCATGGTGGCGGCGATCCTGCCGGCGGCGGCGCTGGCGCGGCGGTGGGAATTGGGCAAGATGCTGTTCGTGTCGTTTGGAGGGGTGGGCGCGATCTCGGTGGCGCGGGCGCTGGCGACGGGGCGCGTGCCGTTACTGGCGCTGGCCGCCTTGCAGGGCGCGGTGTTTTCGCTGTACGTGGTGTCGCTGGCGCCGGCCATCGCGCGGCTGACGAGCGACAAGGCGCGCTCGCTGGGATTCAGTTTCTCGACGGCCAGTTCGATTGCCCTGGGAATCCTGGGCGGTTGGCTGGGCGGACGCATGCCGGGGTGGCTGGGAGGCAAACGGCCAGCCATGCTGGTGGGCTGCGCGCTGGTGATGTTGGCGCTGTGGCCGTCCGCGCGGCTGCGCATCGCGCCCGCGCCGGCGGAAGGGACGAAGCTCTATCCGCGCAATCGTTTCGTGGTGCGATTCCTGATGGTGTGGGCCATCTGGAATCTGGCGACGGGCGCTTTCAATCCGTTCTTCACCACTTTTTTTGCACGCCTGCATACGCCGGTAGAGCGCATCGGGCTGATCTTTTCGGGGTCGCAACTGTCGCAGGTTGTGGCGCTCATTCTGGCGCCGCTGGTGCTGCGTAAGCTGGGACTGGTGAGCGGCACGGCGGCCATGCTGCTGGGCACCGCGCTGGCGCTGGGCGGGCTGGCGGCCGGACCTACGGGCTGGACCGCGGCGGCCGTTTTCATGGCTTACATGTCGTGCCAGAGTATGTCGGACCCGGGAGTGAACACGCTGTTGATGGATCGGGTGAGCGAAGCGGAGCGCACGGGGGCGTCCGCGCTGATGATGCTGGTGGCGTTCGCGGCACAGTTGGTGGCGTCGCTGGCGGGCGGGGCGGCGATTGCGAGGTTCGGGTATGCGGCGATGCTGGGGTGCGCGGCGGGGTTGGGCGCGGTGTCGGCGCTGGCGTTTCGGGGTTTGCCGGCGAGTGAGGAGTTGGGGCGGGCGGAAACGGTTGAGCCGCGCGAGTTGAGCACGCTTTAGGTTCGCACCAAGAATGAGAGCGGGACTTAAAAGTCCCGCCGGCACGCTGAAGCGTGCGCCACGATTGACGGAGGCACCCTATCCTCCGCGGGCGCGAAGCCTTCCAATTCGGTAGTAAGCTGTCATGAGCAGGCTTCGATTTCAAATGAGAGTGTTTATCAGTTGGTCCGGTTCAGGCAGCAAGGCTGCCGCGGAGGCTTTACACGAATGGTTGCCGCTGGTGCTGAACAGGCTGAAACCGTGGATATCGTCCACCGATATCGCGCCTGGCGCGCGCTGGAACGCGGCCGTAGCGAAGGCGCTGAGCGAAAGTAAAGCCGGGATCATCTGTTTGACGCCGGAGAACATGGCGTCCCCGTGGATTCTTTTTGAAGCAGGCGCACTCGCCAAAACGGTGGGTAATGACACCCTGGTTGTGTCCGTATGCGCTATTCGATCTAAGGTTGAGCGATGTGGCCGGTCCACTGGGGCAGTTTCAAGCCTTGAAGGCCGACAAAGATGGCACGAGACGGCTGGTTGGGGTGCTCAATAAAGCCTTAGGAAGAGGCCGCATCGATGAGCAGCAGCTCAACTATGCGTTCAAGGCCTTATGGCAAGACCTTGACCGCCGGCTGCGCAAGATCCAGCAAATACACCAACCCCAAGAAGGACTCACGAAGAGGGAGCGGGCGAAGGCGGTATCGGAGGCGGTGTCAGAGACAACCGTCAAGAAACTCTACCTGGATTTCAAGGATCAGCCGGCTCCGTTCGCAACGGTCCCGTCGGTTCGGAAGCTGCGCAAGGAAAAAGTCAAACCGGTTGCGTGAGGGCGACGTCTCGTGCGGCGGCTGCTTTTCGCAGGTGGCGAGTTGCGCACCAAAAATACACATTAAATGCATACTGAGTATGTATGGTATACTCATTTGCAGCGCAGCCCTGGGTGAAGAAGAAAGGCATGGAGGACCGGTAAAATGTCTGCGACAACAACGGGAAAACGAATACAGCGTTCAGCGGCGGCAGCCACAGCGCAAACTGCCTTAGAAAACGCCCCCTCGAAGCCGAAGGCGTATCGGGTCCCCAGAAGGTTGAATCTTAACCTTTCGCAGCAGGCCTACGCGGATGCTGTCAACCTTTCCGAGCAGACGAGCCGTAGTCTTACGGAACTCGTCCGCCTGGGCCTCGGCCTGGTCAAGGTTGCAGTTGAGGAGTCGCGGAAAAAAAACAAGCTGATTGTGACCACAGAGGAAGGCAGGCCGATCAAGGAGTTGGTGCTTCCGGGTCTTTGAAACGGTGCGCCGTCAAGCGGGACTTAAGAGTCCCGCCGGCACGCTGAAGCGTGCGCCACGGGCCGAATGGGGTATAATCGCGCCATGAAAACCGCCGCACTCCTTGCTGTTTTTTCCGGCCTGGCCTTCGCCGAAACCTGGAATGGCACCCTGGTGGACGTGATGTGCAAGAACCAGGATCTTGCCGGCCATACGACCACGTGCGCCCTGAAGTGTTCCAAGAGCGGGTATGGCCTGGTACTGGCCGACGGCAAATTTGTGAAGTTCGACGAAGCGGGCAACGCCAAAGCGCTGGCCGCCCTGAAGGCCACCCAGAAGGAAAAGGACCTGAAGGCCAAAGTGACCGGCACACTGGACGGCGAAACCGTTCAAGTGGAATCGGTAGAACTCGAATAGCGCTTGCGGATCTCCACCCAGGCAGGAAACACTTCCGGGTTTTCGAGCCAGACGAGCATCCACCGGGCCATTTCCTCTTTCCGCGCCCGCTTATCGGGCGAGGCGGCCGGCCTGCGCGCGGCGAAGCGTGCGCGCTCCTTCGCGGCGATCACCTGGCGGCGGCAATAGCGGGCGCGCTGACGGTCGCCGGCGCGCATCGCCTCGGTGTAAACTGCCAGCATTTCGCGGAGGTCCTGCTCGACCTCGGCGAACGACTTCTGCCGGATTCCGGCGTAAGGCTGGGCGAAGGGAAGGCCGGTCTGGCGGAGCAGATCGCGCAGGTAGCTTTCCGAGATCGGCGCCAGGGAGCGGAGCGCGGCCAGCCATTGCACTTCGCCGATCTCCGTGATTTGGCCGGCGGCCAGGAACTCGCGCAAGGCCTGTTTGCGGGACTTATCCGGCGCTCGTTTCGGCATTTGCCGGCCCCGTGCCGCCGCCCGCCGGAGCCTCCCGGTAGCGGGGAAAGCGTCCCAATAATCCGCCATACAGGGCATGGCCCAACATCATAGGCCCGCGATGGGTGTACAGTGGAATGAGTGGATTGATGTTTGGCCACAAGATCGCGAACGACAGGTAATACCAGCCAAGACCCACCAGGACTCCGAGCAAGCTCATGCGGAGACTGGCGTCGCGGCTTGCGAGGGTGACTCCGAATAGAGCGCCGATGGTCCCGTAAAGGACCAGATAGAGCGCGATCCCCGCCACGGTCCGGGATGAAAAATCCCGGCTTAGAGCCGCTTCGCCGTAGAAAGCCGTAGCCATGATGTTGGCCGCAGTCCAGATGGAGTGCCGGTACCAGGCCGAAGCTAGCGCCAGCCATCCGAGAAGAAGTAGAGCGGCGATGACGCCGGCCTCGAGGCCGGCCAGCAGCCCGTCCGCTTCCCGTTTTTTGTGTGGGTCCTCACCACCGCCCATGAAATCAGCCTATACTGTCCTATTGGCAAAGGCAAAACGTCAGCGCAAATGAAACGTCGCGTAGTGATCACCGGTATCGGGGCTGTCAGCCCCAATGGAATTGGCAGGGAGACCTTTTGGGAGGCCAGCCGCAACGGAGTGAGCGGGGTGCGGCGCATCACGCGCTTCGACCCGTGCGGCTCCCCAGTGCAGGTGGCCGGCGAGGTGGTGGGCTTCGACGAGTCTCTATACGTCGATCCCAAAGACCGCCAGCACGTGTCGCGGGTGGTGCCGCTGGGCGCCGCCGCCGTGCGGGAAGCCATGGAGGATGCCGGCGTGGACGCGCACGGCATGACGCGCGAGGAGTTGCGCCAGATCGGCGTGATCGTAGGGTCGGGCGGCGGCAGCCTGGAGTTCACCGAAGAACAGTACCGCCTGTATTATTCGGGCAAGCAGAAGCAATGCAGCGTGTACGTAATCCCCACGTCCACCATCGGCACGCTGGCCAGCGAGATCTCCATGCGGTTCGGCTTCCGGGGGATGAGCCACATTATCTCGACGGGATGTACCTCGTTCAACCGATGCGATCGGCTATGCCTACCGCAACATTCAGGCGGGGGTGCTGGACACGATGGTGGCGGGGGGCGTGGACGCGCCGATCGCGCCGTTGATCCTGCGCGGATTCGTGCTGATGCGGATCATGAGCACGCGCTGGAACAACGAGCCGGAGCGCGCTTCGCGGCCTTTCTCGCGGGATCGCGACGGCTTCGTGATCGCGGAGGGCGCCTGGTTCTTTGTGATGGAAGAGTTGGAACGGGCGCGGGCGCGCGGCGCGCACATCTATGGGGAGATTGCCGGATACGGGTCCACGTGCGAAGCCTTTCACCGCGTGCGTTTAGAGGAATGCGGCGAAGAGCCGGCGCGCACCATGACGATGGCGATGGAGGAAGGCGGCATCGGGCCCGGAGACGTGCAGTACGTGAACTATCACGGCACGGGCACGGAGTTGAACGACCGCATCGAGACGCGCGCCATGAAACTGGCGTTCAATGGCCACGCCTATAAGCTGGCGGGATCGTCGCTGAAGAGTTTGATTGGGCATCCGCAGGGCGCTTGCGGAGCGGCCGGCATCGCGGCCACCCTGTTGGCGATGCGGGACGGGGTGGTGCATCCGACCATTAATGTGCAGGAGCCCGATCCGCAGTGCGACCTGGACTATATCCCGGATGTCGGGCGGCACATCGATATCGAGCACGCGGTATCGAATTGCATCGCGTTCGGGAGTAAGAATTCCGCGCTGCTTCTGCGCCGCATCTGACCCGCGGAGCGGGACTCAAAAGTCCCGCCGGCACGCTGAAGCGTGCGCCACGCTCTCCAGACTGTCTTGGTTTCGAGCACCGAAATCGTGGCCATCGTGCCGGACGGCGCGAGTTCCGGCAAGGTTCAGGTGGTTACGTCCCGTGGCGCGCTTTCCAGCAATGCCGCTTTCCGGGTTGTGCGGTAGCAAGAAGCCGGCTGAAAGCCGGCTGCGGGCAGGATTGCCCGCCCCACAAATTTATTCGATCAGGGCCCAGTACCGGTTATCTTGATTCGGCTATTAGGATATGATATTCCTATTCTTCCAGGAGGGAAATCATGTTCAATCGTTTACGGATTTGTGTCTTTGCCTGTGCCAGTTTCGCATTCGCGCAGGCTCCCGTGGGTTCCCTCACCGGCACGGCGCACGACGCCAGCGGCGCGGTAATGCCGGGGGTCTCGATTACGGTGACCAACAAAGACACCGGCAGCGTGCGCGAGATCGCCACCTCGGAGGCGGGCATGTTCAGCGCGGCATCGCTGCCGGCGGGCAACTACACGGTGAGCGCAGCGGCGGCGGGCTTTCACACGCTGGAGCAGAACGCCATCGTGCAAGCCGGCCAGGTGACTACGCTGGACCTGCTGATGGAAATCGGCGTGGCCAGCGAGGTCTTGACGATCAAAGACGAAGCCGCGCAAATCGATTATGCAGGCCATACGGTCGCCGGCGTAATCACCCAGGAGCGCATCGAGAGCCTGCCCCTGAACGGCCGCGATTTTCTGCAGTTATCCATGCTGGAACCGGGGGTGAGCGCCTCGCCCAACAAAGTGGGGCAGTATAACAAGCAATTCGATGTATCCATCCTGGGCGCCAGTTCGGCCAACAATTCCGTGCGGATCACGGTGGATGGCGCCACGGTGCAGGACTCCATCAACGGGGGCACGCAGCAGAATCTCTCGCAGGAGGTGGTGCAGGAGTTCCAGCTTTCGTCCACGAACTTCGATCTTTCCACCGGTATCGGCGCGGGAGGCGCGGTGAACGTGGTGACGCGTTCCGGCGGCAACGATTTTCACGGCAGCGTGTTCTTCTTTTTCCGCGACCATAACATGTCCGCGTATCCCTATCTCGCGCGGGACGCCGAGGAGCCAGCCAGTCCCTTCTTCGCGCGCCGCCAGGCGGGTTTCTGGCTGGGCGGCCCGATCAAGAAAGACAAGCTCTTTTTCTTTTCCAGCCTGGAACACTTGAACCAGGACGCGGTGTTCAGCGCTTTCCCGAGCAATCCGCTGTTCGCGGGCCTGGGCGCCAATACTCCCAGCCCGTACCATTCGAACGAATTGACCGAGCGGCTGGACTGGCGTATCAGCGCGAAGAACACCGGATTCCTGCGCTATTCGCACGACGGCAACAATTCATTTGCGCCTCCCGGCAATGGCGACCTGCCGTCGGATTGGGCGGTGAACACCAATTGGGCGGATTCCGGCGTGGCCTCCCTGATCACGGTGCTGACGCCCGCACTGGTGAACGAGTTCCGTTATTCGTACACGTACTGGTCGAACAGCGACTTGCCGCCGACCGCGGCGCAGTGTCCCGCGCCGTGCAGCGGATTTGGCGGACCCATGATCACGATCGTGGGGGTGAACAGCTTCGCGCTGGGAAATGCGCCCACGGTGCCGCAGACGCGCCAGTTGCGGCGGCACACCTTCGCCGACAACGTGAGCTGGCAGAAGGGCGGGCATTCGATCAAGTTTGGCGGGTACTGGGAGTACGAAAAGGGAATCGGCAGCTACGCCTACTACGATCCGGCGGCGATGGAGCTGTGGTCCCCCGGGCAGGTGCAGGCATTCAACGCCACGGTGGCGCCGCAGAACCAGATCGCGCTTCCCACCAGCTTCAATACGATGGCCGAACTGCTGAAACTGCCGGTGTACAGCTTTCAGATGGGGATCGGCGATCCCAGCCAGCCGCCGCTATTCGATCGGGGGAACGCCGACCATGACAACCTCTTTCATCTTTATGCGGAGGACACCTGGAAGCTGCGCCCGCGATTCAATCTCAACTACGGCCTGGGTTGGTCCTACGAGACCGGCGCACTGAATCACGACCTGACCAAACCCGCATATCTGGCCCCCATCTTCGGCGCCAACGGCCTGGGCGCGGAGCAGCAGTCGCCGCATAATTTCAGCCCCATGCTGGGCTTCGCCTGGACGGTCACGAAAGACAATAAGACCGTGGTCCGCGGCGGCGCGGCCATTTACTACGACACCTGGGATATCTATAACCGGTTCATTGAACGCGTGATTCTGGGCCCGGTCGGTACGGGACGTCCGGTGTTGGGAGATAGCGTATTCTTCGGGGCTATCTCGGGGCTCAATTCGTTTTCGAATCTGCCGCAGGCGATCCAGCCAACCAGCCTGGAGAGCGAGCCCACCACATTTACCGCGTACGAATTGGAGCGGCTGATGGCGGCGTTCGTGCAGGGCGCCAAGGCTGAACTGGGTCCGGCCGGCAATACTTCGCTGACCGTGCGCAATGTGCAATTGTTCAAAACGGCACAAGGGCTGATCCCGGAGAATTTCCGCCTGCCTTATTCCGAGCATGCCAGCGTGGGCATCCAACGGGAAGTCCGGCCCGACCTGGTGGTCAGCGCCGATTTCGTCTTCCGCCAATACATGCACCAGTTGATCAACGACACGGACCTGAACCACTACTACAGCGCGGAGGGACCGCTGATTCCGAAGTGCCTGACGGGCCAGGCGCTGAACGTCAACGCGGAGTGTTCCTCCGGCCCGATCGAGGCCAATATCAGCGGCGCCCGGTCGCATTACAAAGGGCTGCTGATGAAAATCGACAAGCGCTTCTCGCATCACACGGTGGCCACGCTGGCCTACGCGTACGCCAGCCAGTGGGGATACAACGGCCTGGTGGATAACAGCAACTGGAACGCCAGCTATGGTCCGCAGGCGGGCCACCAGACGCTGACGGGCTCGCTGGTGGTGGCGCTGCCATGGGGCATTCAATTGTCGGGGATTACTTCGTTTCAGAGCGCCGCGCCTTTTGAGCCCGATCTGGCCGGCGTCAACCTGAACGGGAACGGATCGGTGGAGGTCTTGGGCATGAACGTCCTGGGCGGATCGCCGCTGCCGGGCGGAGGATTTAACCAGTTCGGCGTGGGCAAAGGGAAAGCCGATCTGATTCAACTGGTGGACGCGTTCAACCAGAACTATGCCGGCAAGTTCCTGCCCGGCACGCAGCAGACGATTCCGGCGGTCACGCTGCCCGCGAACTTCGCCTTTCCGCGCAGCTTCAATTCGCAGGATCTGCGGCTGACCAAGATCTTCCGGCTGCATGGCGAGCGGTGGAGGCTGACGCTGTTGGGCGAATGCTTCAACGTCCTGAATATCGCGAACCTGACGGACTATAACTCGGCTTTGAACGCTCCGAATTTCGGGCAGGCGACGCAGCGGGAATCGAATATTTTCGGCACCGGCGGACCGCGCGCCTTCCAGTTCGGCAGCCGCGTGACGTTCTGACGGTAACCGGTTTAATCCGGAAGACGTCGGTACAGGCGTGTTGAATTTCGGCGCACGCCTCGGAATCTGCAGCGCGATCGGTCTGGCCGCGGCGGCCGCGCAACCCGTGTCGCGGCTGCCGGCCGATCCCGCCGCCGCGGTCGAGGACCTCGAACAGCGCAGCGGCCAAATGGCGAAAACGTGGCTGCAATCGGCCGATGCCCGTACGCGGGCTTGGGGTGCGTACCTGGCTTTGCGCGGTCAACTCACCGGCTTATCTCCGGAACTATTGGCGATCTTGAGTGCGTATGCGGTGGACGGCACACCTGCCAGTGCGATCGAGAAGGATGAGCACGACGCGCTGATTCCGGTGCTGGACGCGCTGATCCAGTTTGGCGGCGATGTTGCGGTGGCGGATGCCGCACGGATCTACGGGCAGTTTCCGGCGCAATCGCTGATCTTGTTGTCGAGGTCCAGCCAGGATGTGACCGATGTGCTGCTGGATATTTTTGAGCGGGAAGCGCCGAATCCCGGATGGCTCGCGGCGGGTAACCTGCTGGCTGCGCGGCAGGGGCGGGGATTTGCGGCGGCGGTGCTGCAGACGATGACGGTCCACGCCGTGGTCTATGTGCAGTCGCCGGGTGGTCCAGGCTACGGCCGCGGCGGATCATCCTGTTGCGGCGGCGGAATTCCGGTGCAGCCCAAGGCCGGGTGGCCGCCGGCGGGAAGCTATACCCTGGCGCAATGTGGAACTGTGGGAGCGGTCCTGCTGGCGGGCGGCACGGATCCGGCATACTACGTGCGGAGCGTGAATGCATTCTATCCTTCCACGACGGCAACATGCATGTGCCATCCCGATCCCGATGTGGCGCGCCAGCATTACCTGAATACCCTGCTTTCCATTCCGGCGGAGAATCCGCTGATTCGCGCGGAGGTTTCCCATAGTATCCAGTGGCAGGCGCCGGAAGCGTATCAAAGCGAATTGATGGGATTCGTGCGCGAGCAGCAGGACATTTTTGCGGCGGCGGCGCGGAAACTCGCGGCGGCGGGTCTGCTGGCGGGGGACGAAATCCAGTCCGCGCGGCCCAAACTGGCGATCGAGATATGGGACCAGCGGGTGTCGCAGGAGACGCCTCTGCCGGTATTGGCCGGGGTGGGCGGCAATGTCAGCTTTACCCACACGGCTGGCGGCCAAAGCGGGACTTAAAAGTCCATCACGCACCCGCCGGCCGCCGTTGACCACAACCGAATCACTCGCGACAATGGGACCATGGATTGCGAGCAGGTGATCGCCACATTGCGCGGGCACGAATCCGAACCGAGGGCGGCGGGCATCACGCGCCTCTCACTGTTCGGCTCGACCGCACGCGGGATTTCCGGTCTTCGATGAAACTCGCCGCATTTCACTTTTGACGGTCGTGGGAATCGAGCGGCAGATTTCGCGCATGCTTGGCCGCACCGTCGAACTTGTCGAGGAAGGAACGCTGAAACCCCGGGTTCGAAAGAACGTCGAGGCCGAAGCGGTGCATGCCTTCTAAAGATCCTATCCAGCGGTTCGTAGATATTCTCGAAAACATCGGCATCATCGAGGAGTTTAAGCGAGTCCGCGAAAAAGTTGGGCGAACTGGCCGGGGAATTGTGTCCAACGGTTCCATGGCCCAACCTGCGGGCTGAGTCAGAAGAATAGCCTCCCTGCCAGGTGTTGCCATTGACACCAGCACCATCGACGGCTCAAAGTGCCGCATGTCCCTGCGGGCCACGACAGACAAAGCCGGCCACAGCGGGACTTGAAAGTCCCGCCGGCACGCTGAAGCGTGCGCCACGGGCGGCGGTTCAATCTTCCTGGTAGAGGCCTATGTGGTTGCCGGCAGGGTCGCGGAAGGTGGCGATCCAGCTTGTGCTGCCGGGCTCGTCGTGTTGGCGGGCGGCGACGATCTGGCCGCCCTGGGCGGTGACTTGCGCGAGTGTTTCGTCAATGCTATCGACCCAGATGTAGGGGAGCAGTCCGGCGTCTGCGGAAGGGGCGCGGCCGGTGATCCAGGCGCCGCTCACGGTGCCGACGTCGAACCTGGGGCGATCCGTATCGCGGCCGCGGATGTTCCAGCCGAACACACTCTCGTAGAAATCGGCGGACTGGTGGACATCGGCGGCGGGAATCAGCAGGTAACAGAGGCGCGGACGCGGGGCCAGTTCGTAGCGGTGTTTGGGCGCCGATACGATGGCGCCCCAGGTTTCGGGTGGCACATCGGCCACCGACTCGCTAAACGCCCAAAGGTGGCCTTCCAGGTCTTCGGCGCTGTATTGTCTTTCGCCAAACGGCTTGGTGTCCGGCGGGCTCAAAATGCGTGCGCCGAATTGTTTGGCACGCGCGAAATGCTCATCGATATTGCGCACCGGCACCATGATGGACTCGACGAAACCACCCGAACGAGCAGCAGGATCGCCGGTGAGAATCACGGAGCCTTCGCCGATGGCCAACTGCAAGTGGTGGATCTTGCCATCGGGCTCAGCAGGGGTACGCAGGCGTTCGCTGAAGCCGAAGGCGCCGCGCAGCCACTCGACGGCTCTAGCGACATCCTTATAGGCCAGGACGGGGACGACGGGGCCGGGCAGCATGGAATCGTTATCGATCATGGTTGTCCTCAAAAACTGAGCCCCAGGCGGGCGGCCAGAAAGCCCATCTCGTCAACCTGCTCGTCGACCGTGTTGTTGACGTTGGCGATGCCGCTGTGGCCGCCCTTGGTGTCGTAGCGAAGCAGGATCGGATTTCCGGAGGCATTCGCGGCCTGTACCATGGCGGTCATCTTGCGCGCATGCGCGGGGTTGACGCGCGTATCGAAATCGCCGCTCATGAACAGGATCGCGGGGTAATGCGCGCCCTTCTTCACGTTTTGATACGGCGAGTATTTATAAATATAGGCGAACTGCGCCGGGTCGTCGGCGGAGCCGTATTCGGAGATCCACCAGGCGCCGACGGACATCTTGTGATAACGCAGCATATCGAGCAGAGGGGCGCCGCAGACGATGGCCGCGAACAAGTCGGGCCGTTGGGTCATCATGGCGCCCATGAGCAGGCCGCCATTCGATGCGCCCTCGATGCCCAGGCGCGCGGGCTGCGTGTATTTGTTTTGAATCAGCCATTCGGCGGCGGCGATAAAGTCGTCGAACACATTCTGCTTCTTTTCGAACATGCCGCCCTTGTGCCAGCTCTCGCCGAACTCGCCGCCGCCGCGCATGTTGGCGAGCGCGTATACGCCTCCGGATTCGACCCACCAAGCGGCGACCGCACTAAAAGTGGGCAGGCTGGGGACATTGAATCCGCCGTATCCGGTGAGCAGCGTGGGGCGATTGCCATCCAGCGGAAGACCTTTGCGATGCACCACGAACATGGGCACCCGGGTTCCATCTTTGGATTTGTACCAGACCTGCTTCACCTCGATATTGCCGGTATCGATAGGGATTTTGGGCCGGAACCAGATATCGCGGCGGCCGGTGGAGACGGTAAGCCGGTAGCTGGTGGAAGGCTCCGCGAAAGAAGTGAAGCTGAAGAATGCTTCGTCGCGGGACCAGCGGCCAGACGGAGTGGAGGCGGTGCCGATACCGGGCAGCGCCAGATCGCCCAGTGACTTGCCATCGAGATCGAACTGGGCGATGCGCGTGACGACGTTGTCCAGGTAGCTCACGAAGAGGCGGCCACCGGCTGCCGAGGTGCTGCGTATCGCCAACTTCGATTCGGGGACGATTTCGCGCCAACGATCGCGCTGCGGGTGATTCAGATCGACGCGGAATACGCGCCGGTTGGGGGAATGCCAGTTAGTGGTCAGCAGCAGGGCATCGCCGGCGAAGGCGGGAGTCCACTCGTCCTCTTCCTTCAGGATGGTCTGAAGCGGGCCGGAGTGCGCCAGATCCTGCACATAGATTTCGGACCGCTTGGTGGGGACGCCTTCGCCGACGACGAGCATGAGCCATCGCCCGTCCTCGGAGAGGGTGACGCTGATATTGCGGGTGGGACCGTAGCCCTCGCCAAAAATCTGCTTGTCGGTTTGCGGATCGCGGCCCATGGCGTGATACCAGACGCGCGAGCCTTGTCCCACGGTGAAGCGGGAGTAGTAAAAGCCGGTCTTGTCGGGCTGGATGGCGAAGCCGAAATAGCGGCCGCGCGGGAGAGAATCGGGGAGCTGCTTGCGGGTGGCGACGTCTAGCAGGCGAATCTGACTCTCGTCCTCACCGCCGCGCCGCAGCCCGTAGGCCACCAGGTTGCCGTCTTCGGAGACACCGGCGAATTGCACGGAGGTTGTGGGATCGCCGGTGACGGCGGCGGGATCCACCAGGACTTCATCTTTGCCGTCAATGCCCTGCCGGACGTAGAGCGCGAAGCGGTCCTCGGAGGCCAGGCGGCGGCTGAAGAAATAGCGGCCTCCGCGGGCGATGGGGGCGCTGAGGCTATCGATTTTGAGAAGGGCCGCCAGATCCTTGTGGAGCTGGTCGCGGCCGGGGATGGCATCGAGATAGGCGCGGGCGAATTTGTCCTGAGCGGAAAGCCAGGCGCGGGTGGCGGGGGCGTTTTGATCCTCAAGCCAGCGGTAAGGGTCGGTGATGGTGACGCCGTCGAACACCTCGGTGACCGGATCGGTGCGGGTGGGCGGCGGAGTGAAGTCGGCCGCTATGAGGCATGCGGCGAATGCGAGCAGGACGGGCAGGGTCTTGCAATTAGACATGGCGGATGGCCTCCCGGGGATACCTGACTATTTTAGCGCTGACGCGGCGGGCTTAACCGAGAGTGAGTCCCGACTGTAAAAGATCGGGTCTGGAGACCCTCTGCAGGCGTAGACGCCTGCCCCACCAAATGTCCTAATAGGCTTTGGCGATGGCTACGCGGCGGTCTACTGGCACGCCGGTCACGATGCACTTACCGGGGCCGTCGTACTCGTCCACGGAAGGGATGTTACGCACGGTGGCTTTAAACTCCTTGACGCGGGCATCAGCGGCAGGATCGTCCGCGAGGTGCGCCATCACGAACTTGCCACCGCCCTTTTCGGCGGTCACGTCGTTGAGGATGGCCTGCACCTCTTCAATTGAATTGGCCAGCACGGTATTGTCTTTCATACGCTGCCTGGCTTTCGCCAGGAGGTCCCTCTGCATCGCTTCCAGGGTGTCCGCGAGCCTGGCCGCCGCCGCGGTCTGGGGAATCACTTCCTTGGTCCCGGTATCGCGGCGCTTGATGACGATGTTCCCGCTAGCGACGTCGCGCGGCCCGAGTTCGAATACCACGGGTACACCCCGGCGCTCCCAGTGGAAGAACTTCGATCCGGGCGTGAGGCCTTCGCGGGCATCGATGTGGGCGCCGAGTTCGGCGGCCAGCCTGGCAGCGACTTCCATCACCTTGGCGCGCTCTTCGTCCTTGCGGTAAATCGGCACGAGCACGGCTTTGCGCGGCGCGACTTTAGGCGGCAGGACCAGCCCTTTGTCGTCGGAGTGGGTCATGATGAGACCGCCGATCAATCGGGTGCTGACTCCCCAACTGGTCTGCCAGACATAGTCCAGCTTGCCTTCGTTGGTCTGGAACTGCACGTTGAAGGCTTTGCCGAAGTTCTGTCCGAGGTCGTGGCTGGTACCCGCCTGGAGAGCCAGGCCGTTCTGCATCATGGCTTCGATGGAATACGACCGCAGCGCGCCCGCGAACTTCTCGGCCTGCGTTTTCGCGCCTTTGATCACCGGCATGGCCATGACATTCTCAGCCACTTCGGCATAGACATCCAGGATGCGGAAAACCTCCTCGAGGGCCTCGTCGTGATTGGAGTGCGCGGTATGGCCCTCCTGCCAGAGGAACTCCGTGGTGCGCAGAAACATGCGGGTGCGCAGTTCCCAGCGGATGATATTCGCCCATTGGTTGACCAGGACGGGCAGGTCGCGATAGCTCTGAATCCACTTGGCGAAGAAGTGACCGACAATGGTCTCCGATGTAGGCCGGATGACGTAAGGCTCTTCCAGCTTCTTGCCGCCCGCAATGGTGACGACCGCCAATTCGGGCGCGAAGCCTTCCACGTGTTCCGCCTCCTTTTCGAGGAAGCTCTGCGGGATGAGCAAGGGAAGATAGATGTTCTGATGGCCGGTGGCCTTGAAGCGGGTGTCGAGCTCGCGCTGCAGGATCTCCCACACGGCGTAGCCGTTGGGTTTGATGACCATGCAACCCTTGACGATTTCGGCCGGTTCGGCCATATCGCCCGCCAGGACCACATCCTGATACCAGGCCGCGAAGTCTTTTTCTCGAGAAGTAATCGGGGAATCTGCCATGAGAGTCAGTCTCTAGTTTGGCAGATTCGCCGGGCCGACCGCTGACCTACGCCGCGGCCGGTCCGGCCAATTGGAACTTACGAAAGCCGGAATCGTTTTGAATTCCTCCACTCGCGTCGCGGAAGAAAAACCCCGCGAGCGTGGGGGCGAGGTTGGCCGGCCGCACGACCAGGGCGACCTGCCAGGGCTGCGGGAAGAAGCGGTCGAATAGCTCCACATCGGACGCGGAGAGGCAGATTTCCTCACGAGTGTGGGAATGATAATAGCCGACAGGCTCAAGGCCTGCCAGTTGAGGATCGGTATTGGAAGACAGGAGCAATGCCGCCAAGGCGGATTCGTCGTTGCGCGAGAGCAAAAAGCGGGGACCGTTGGCATACTCGCATTCGATGGGCCGCACGGCCAGGATGCGGAGCAGGCCGTCGCGGCGGGTGCCGAACAGGACGCCGCCCACTTCCACGCCACCGTGCCGCATGCGCTGGTAGCCTTCCGCGGCGCGGATGCGGATCTCGTCCATTAAGGCGTTCGAATACTCGATAGAGGGATTTCCCGCGCCCGCGGCACAGGAGCCGAATTCCTGGGTGGCGGGGGCCGGCAGCAGTTCGCTCAAAGGCAGAGAGACCGGCCGGGGAAGCGTGCTGGCCAGGTCCGCAAAACGGCGCTCGTATAGGCCGCGGATGGCATACCGGCGGGGAAGGGCGTCGAACACGACGGGATCGCCTACGGGCAAAAGTGAGACGATGTGGTGAATTTGGAAGCCCTGCGTGGGCAGTTTTCGTCCATCGATGGCGCGGGCCAGGAGCTCCAGATCGGACTCTTCCTTAGGGGTGGCCGGGCGAACGGGCTCCACATTCTGTAGGTACGACCTGGTTTGCAGCAGCAGTTGATCTTCGGTTTCGCGCTGGCGCACCTTCTCCACCATGCGCTTCGCCAGCACGTAGACGGCGGGGGCCACTACGGTGGAGATGGCCAGAACAATGCCGACCGTAATGCCGTTGTGGCGGCGGAAGGCCAAGATCAGGCTCGCCATGATGGCCAGCACCAGCAACGAGCCCTTCTGCATGATCTGGGTGGTCTTAAGGGAATGTCCCTCGAATGCGTCGTTCAAAGTCATACGCGTCCCTTCAACTGCAATTCTACGGGAAGCGCAGGAATGCCGAGGGTTACACCGGTACGGGCCGAAGTACCTGGCCCTACAGGCACTTGCATATGGTTAACAGGGAGAGTTAACTCCCCCGGGATATGGTGGGGCAGGCGTCTACGCCTGCAGAGGGTCTCCAGACCCGATCTTTAGCGAGCGTAAGCTCGCCCCAGCGGGACTTAAAAGTCCCGCCGGCACGCTGAAGCGTGCGCCACGGCCGGTTTAGGAGCGGAGCGGGTCGTCGGGGCCGGATAAGGGGTCCACAACGCCGGCGCGGCGAACGCGCGGCATGGGCTTATCGCTGACGAAGTAGTCGGCACTGGACTCCGAGGTGGAATCGACGCCTTCGGCGCCGGTCCGGCGGAGCAGTTCTTTCGCGCGCTTGACCCAATCGTCGTTGTCGCAATGCACGGACAACAGCACGCCGCCCTGTTTGATGCGGCCTTCAAAGCGCTTGGCCTCATACTCGGGCACGCCCATGCCGGCCAGGCCGCCGATAACGCCACCGACCGCGCCCACCGCACCTATGCCTGCCAGAGCGGCCACAATGGGGCCTGCCGCGATGAGCGGACCTAAGCCGGGAATGGCCAGCGCCCCGATTCCCGTAAGCCAGCCCAACACACCGCCGGAAATGCCGCCGACGATGCCGCCGGCCGTGGCTCCTTCCGGGGCCTTCGTATTTTTTTCATGGGCAAAGTCTTTTGTGCCCTGATTTTCCTGGAACAGCACGGAGATATCCGTACCGCGAAATCCCGCCGCGCGCAGCCCGTCCACGGCTTCTTCGACGCTGACCCGGTCGGGGTAAATGCCGAAAACCGCCTTGTTCTTGTCGGCCATGATCGTCTCCTTCCCGGGTGAAGGAGCAAGACATGCGCCAATGGGCGGCAACGCACGATCCGGAATTAGGTGAGCAGGCTGCGCAGGCGGCGGGCGCTTTCGGGACGGCGAAGTTTGCGTAGCGCGCGTAACTCGATCTGGCGGACACGCTCGCGGGTGACATCCAGGCCGGCGCCGATCTCTTCGAGGGTATGCTCGCGCCCGCAGCCTACGCCAAAGCGCAGCCGGAGCACCTGTTCTTCGCGTGGAACCAGGGTCTGGAGGAAGGCGGAGGTCTCACTGCGCACCTCGGCGGCTAGCACGGAATCGGACGGAGAAGCGCTGCCGCGATCGGCAATCAACTCGCCCAGGGTGGACACCTCGTCGCTGCCGATGGGTGTATCCAAGGAGATCGGTTCGCGCGAAATGATCCTCAGCTTGCTCACTTTGTCTCCAGTGGTCTTCAACTGGACGGCGAGTTCTTCATCCGCCGGAGCGTGGCCCAACTCGCGCTCCAATTGCCTGGAGGCGCGGAAGAACTTGTTGAGCTGATCGTTCATGTGGATGGGAATCCGGATGGTGCGGGCCTGCTCGCCGAGCGCGCGGGAGACCGACTGCATCACCCACCAGGTGGCGTAGGTGGAGAATTTGAATCCGCGGCGGTAGTCGAACTTCTCGGCGGCGCGGATCAGGCCCAGGCTGCCTTCCTGCACCAGATCGAGCAGGTGCAGACCGCGATTCATGTAGCGCTTGGCCACGGAGACGACGAGGCGCAAATTCGCGTTGACCAGATCGGCTTTGGCTTGTTGCGCTTCCTGGTCGCCGCGGCGGATGCGGTGCATGGTGGATTGCAGGCCGCTACAGGTGTCGCCTGCCTGGGTTTCACATTTTCGGATTTCGGCGCGCAGCAGACGCGCGCGAACCTGATGGTCTCTTCCGGAAGCCGGCTCGATCTGCTGCAATTCGCGGTCGAGGCGCTGCAAATCGGATGCCTGCCGCTCGAGCGCGTTGGTGAATTCGTTCCATTGGCCGGGGCGGAAGGGGATCTGGCGGATGAGCTGCGCCACGGTAACCCGGGCGCGGTGCAACCGGCCAGTCAACTGGCGGCGCAGGGGGCGATCGCCGGCGGCCGCTACGGCGAGCCATTGTTCGATCTGCCGCAGCTTGGTGTACTGGCGCTTGATGCGGGCAAAGTGGGAGGTAAATTCGGCCCGGCGCTGGCGATCGGCGGGGCCGCCTTCCTCGACGTCGCCGCGCTCGATCAGCCCGTCGACATCCACGGAGCCGGCGGCGACTTCCGCCAGCAGCTCCACCACGCGCCGTTGTACCAGTGGGGCGCGGCTGATGGCTCTTTCGCGGCGGATCCGGCCGCGCTCCATGCGGCGCGCGAGATCCACTTCCTGGGCGCGCGTAAGCAGAGGTACGGAGCCGATTTCCCGAAGATAGCGCCGCACGGAATCGTCCGGCTCGGGGAAAGAAGGCGCCCGTTCTTCCGGAGTGACGGCGCGTTCGAAGCTGTCTACATCTTCCAAGGAGATTCCAAGTCCTGCGCCCACTTCCGCATCTGCCGTGTGCAGAGGTGCGTCAAACTGGGTGCTCTCACCCACCCGCATTTGGTAATTCGATATCATCATGCCCCTCAACTCCCCCTCTCCTCACGCAAGTGAGGATAAAATCTACGCCGCATCAGCGGTTTATATCGGTTCTTCGGACAAAGCTGCCACTTGCGAACTGAAACGGGCCGCTCAGAACCGATGATTGCTGATGTTACATGCGACTGAGGTGCAGTTTAGGGGCCATCCGTGGCCGGGTGTGTAGAAGATCGCGACAGCGCTGAATCTCTACTTCGCGCGGGCGGCAGTTTCAGCTTTTCGGACCGCTTTTTCGCGCAGATTGTAAGCGTCGATGGCGACCTGCGAAGCTTCGCGCGCCATGCTGGTGCTCAGGCGCTTCTCGGCTTCGTCGAACATGCGCTCCGCGTCCATCCTGACGCGGTAGGCCTCGTCGTCGCCCTCCTTCAGCTTTAGCGCGACGGCCTTGATCTTAGGATCCACGGCGGCAGCCTCTTTCTTGACCTTCTCGTATTTTCGTTTGGCGGGTGCACCGCCCTCGGCCAGCGCCGTTTCGGCCACCAGCTCCGCATAGGCTATTTGGAGATCGTCGCTCCAGCCGCTCTTGACGTCTTTTTCCAGTTCGTCGAAGGCTTCCCAGGCTATATCAGCCGTCTGCCGCACTCTTTTCTTTTCGGTGAGCCATTTCCAGACGCCCCATTCCTTGGCGACTTCCAGAAGCGACTTGGCATCTTCCACTTGGACGAGTTTACGCATAAGCAAGTCTGCTGACAGTATCCGTAAGGCGGGCGGCGAAGTCAACGGGGGCGGGTGCGGGACTTAAAGAAGTCCGCCTTACGGCGAGCTTACGCTCGCCAAAGATCGGGTCTGGAGACCCTCTGCAGGCGTAGACGCCCGCCCCACCAAAAGTCCAAAGTCCAGTGCGGGACTTAAAAGTCCCGCCGGCACGCTGAAGCGTGCGCCACGGGTTGGGCTAGTGCGGGGCGTCGGCCAAACGCTGTTCGACCTCGGCCATTCCCTGGTGCGCCTGGGCGTCGCCGGGGCGCAGCCGGGCGGCTTCACCGAAGTAGCGCAGCGCATCGGGATACTGGCGGGCGGCCAGGCTTTTGTGCGCCAGGGCAAGCGTTGTAGCGAAGAGCAGATCGGCCGCGGCGGCGTCCTGCGGATTGAGCTCGTGCGCCCGCGAGAGGGCGCGGTAAGCCGCGTCATCCTCTCCCAGTTTCGCCAGCACCGCCCCGTAGAGGAAGTTTAATTGGAAGATATCCGGCCAGCGCTCGACGGCCTTGGCGATAGGCCCGCGGGCCTCCGCAAAGCGGCCCATCCGATAGTAAGTGAATGCCAGGTTGTACTGCATTTGGGGTCTTTCGGGCGTCAGCTCGGCGGCAAGCCGCAAAGGCTCCAGGGCGGCTTCCAGATCGCCGTGCTGGCCGTAGAGCGTGCCCAACATGGTGAGCCGGTCGGGGTCATCGGGAGTGTACAACTGCCGGCAAAACGCGCGAGCCTCGGCGCGGGGACCGGCATCCAGTTTCCTAGCGCATTCGGTGCGCAACTCGCTCTCGTCGGTATCGCGGCGGCGCAGTTCCGACGATTCGGCGAAGGCCTTCCTGGCTTCCTCTTCGCGGCCAAGTTTTCGATAGACCATCCCAAGCTGGTAGCGCGCCAGGCTATCGCGCGGATTCGCCTGCGCGGCCTGGCGCAGCCAGTTCTCCGCGGCCGGCAGATCGTCCTGCTTGAAATACGCCAGGCCCAGGTAGTAAGCCGTGTCGGGGAATGGAGGCTTGGCGACGGCCTGGTTGAGATGGCGCACGGCACCGGCGAAATTCTGGTCCAGCAGGTCGAGGCGGCCGAGATAATACGACACGTTGGGGTGCTCGCCGACCTCGCGGCGCACGGCTTCGAACTCGCGGCGCGCTTCGGCCGACTGTTTCAGTTCGAAGAGGGCCACGCCCAGGGGAAAGCGGGCGCGCATGACGAGCGTGGGATCGAGGCGCAGGGCGGCGCGGAATTCGGCGGCGGCCGCGTCGTAGCGCTCGTCGCGCAGCGCGTCGTAGCCCTTGCCGAGGTGCGCTTCCGCGGTGTCCTGCGACGGAGCGGGGTATGCCAGCGCGGCCAGCGCCAGGGATAGCAGGAGGCCGTGGGCCATCTTCAGACTCACCGGTATATGTTACCGCCGCAAGAAGACCGTAAGGCGCCGGCCGGCACTATTGCCTTACTGCGTGGGCGCGGGCAGGCGGAAGTGCCCACTGGCACCGTTGATCGTGAGGGTGGCGTCCACGTAAGGCGTCGTCGAAGTAACGCCGCTCGGATAGGTGAAGTTCACCTGATCGATGATCAAGCCGGGAGCCGCGCCGCAATAAGCAATCGCCGCGGCCTGGCCGCCAATCGAAAGCTGGCAACTGGCGTTTCCGCCTGCCACTTCGAGCGGCGTCAACGACCCGTTGTACTGCGCCGGTACGCCGTCCTGCTCCGCAGCGCCCTTCGGACCGAGCGCATTAGCCCAAAGCTGATACACGCCGCCGGCTTGCGCGGCGCATTCCGACCCCTCGCACCCGGGACCTGTCATCCATGCAATACCGGAGGTAAAATCTTCAAGAAACATCGCAGGCGCGGAGTTGGCCGCGATCGAGACCGTTTCCACCTGGCTGGGAACGCCCGCGCGCGTCACCACGACGTTCACGGCCGGTCCGGGCGCGACCTCCCACGGCACCTGAAAATTGATCTGCGTCGGGGAGACATACACCAGCGCCGCCGGGGTTCCAGCTACCGTCACCGTAACGTTGCCAACCGACTTGACGAAACCCCCGTTTGAGTCGAACACGTTGGTGTAAGTATTGTCGGCCAGGTTAGCGCCATAAAGCGTCGCGAGACCACCCGGCGCCAGGTTGCCCAGATACGACGCCGTGTTCACCACGCCACCGGGCGCGATCGCCGGGTTCGCCGCGGTGGTTGCGACGGACTGATACACGCGCACGTAATCCACCAGCATTTCCTGGTTGGGAAATGGCTGGTTCGGATCGGGCGTCCCCAGGAAGGTGCCCGGGCCGCCGATAGCCAGTTTCAGCAGGATGAAAAAAGGCTGGTTGAAGACCCACTGCGCGCCCGCCGGAATATCGGAGGCGGTGACTGACTGATAGGGCACGCCATCCACGAACCATTGCAGCGAGTTCGGCGACCACTCGAGCGAGTAGACGTGATAGTCGTTGTAGACGGTCTCACCCAGGGGCAAGGGGTAAGCGGCCGCGATGCCGCCGACTTCGGAATATCCCGGCCCCTGCGCCTCTCCGTTATTCATGGAGGCGTTATTTTCGAACGTCCCGTAGTTCTGCATGATGTCGATCTCGCCACAGCCGGGCCAGCCGGTAAATACCAGATTTTCGCCTTCCATCCAGAAGGCCGGCCATACACCTTGGAAGGAAGGCGCCTTGATGCGGGCTTCAATCAAGCCGTATTGCCAACTCAGGTCCGTGGTTCTTGTCGAAGCTTTCGGATTGCCGGTTTGCAGGCGCGCCGAAGTATAGTTGCCGCTGGAATCGCGGATCGCCTGGATTACCAGGTTGCCGTTGCCGTCCTCAAAGACGTTGTCCGTCGAGTTAGTATTGGTTTCGAGTTCACCGTTGTCCCAGCCGCCGGCTCCCAGGTCGTAATTCCAGTTCTTGGGATTCGGCGCGGATCCGGCCGCGCCGTTGAACTCATCGCTCCACACCAGTTGCCAACCGGTAACACTCGCGGACACCACCACCTGCTGCCAGATACAGGTATTCGGGCCGACAGTCGCCGGCAAGCCTTCGTATTGCCCGAGAACGAGGTAAAAGGGACCTGTACCAATTGCGCCGACGCCCGTCGAGCCCAAGACAACTCCGGTCGGATCTTGAACGGTCACGGTGGTGTTCCCCATGGCATCGACCGCCATGCCGATGGTGTACCAAACATTCACGGAAGGAGTCGCATCCAGAAGCTTGGTGGCGGAATTGGACTCGGCTCCGAGTTGGTAATATGGAATGTTTTGCGGATTGAGGTTTCCGAAGACGGTCAGATGATGGTTCAGATCGGCGCTGGTGAGACGCAACCAGAAGTCATTTCCATTGGCAACCACTCCCATTACGGTCACCTCGACCGCGAACGGCGGAGTGAACGTCTGGTTCGACTGCACACCGGTAAATTGAGAATCGCCGGCGACTCCCGACATAGTCATGCCTGAGTTGGAAAAGCTTATCTGCGGAGTTTCCCAGGTTCCTTCGCTCTTACCAAGGGCCTGTAATAAGGTGGTCCCGGTGCTCCAGAGCTTTTGATTTAGCGAGGACTCCGCGGTGAAATTGTCTTGGAGCAAGGTTTGTGCGAAGATCGCCCGCGCGGGGAGAAACAAGCAGAGAAGCAATAGGCAGCGCACCGCGATTCCGATGTGCGCGGCCCGCGAACTTACATCAATCGACATGCTCCCTCCAATTCCGAAGCGCCGTTCGGACGTACAGGGAATTTAACATTGGAGAGCGGTCGAATACTACGTTAGCTAAGGTTATAGGCAAGCACAGGGGAGCGGGTCTGGAGACCCGCTGCAGGCGTGGACGCCCGCCCCACTTTCATGAGCGGGGCGGGGCCCAGCGCTCCAGCCACTTCAACTCTTCGCGCACTTTGATCTTTCCGTGCCACGGATTCTTGTCCAGCTCATGGCCCTCGCCCGGAAAGATCAACAGCTTCACGGGCACGCCCTGCGCGTGCAGCGCCCGCTCCAGCAGGTATTGCTCGCCCACATACACCCGGATATCTTCCGCGCCGCCCACGATGTGGGTAGGTGTCTTCACCTTATTGATCTGCCAGATGGCTGCTTCGTCGTTATAGTTTTTCATCATGTCCCACGGGAGGCCCCCGAGGAAGTAAGCGTCATCGTAGGTGGTATCGTCGTTGCCCCAGTTGGCGACGTGTTCCACAGCGCCCGCGCCAGTCACTGCCGCCCGGAAGCGCGTGTTTTGGGTGATCAGCCAATTTGTCAGGTAACCGCCGTAACTATAACCGCCGATCGTCAGGTTATCCGGATCGGCGATGCCCTCTTTGACCAACGCGTCCACACCTTCCAGAATATCTTTCCCCGGTTTCGAGACGATATTGGGCACGATCCCCAGCGTGAACGAGTCTCCATAACCGATCGAGCCGCGATAGTTGGGCTCGAATACCAGCCATCCGCGGGTGGCGGCCAGCGACGCCCACTGATACCAGTCCGCCTCGAAGTGGTTGCCATCGGCATCCTCTGGGCCGCCGTGGATGAGGGTGAGCATGCGCAGATTGGTTTCACCCAACTTACCGGGCGGATAGATGAGCATGCCTTCCACGGATACGCCATCGTCGGCCGTCCAGCGGTACGGCCGCCCCTGGGGCAGCGCACGCTGGGTGAAGAGCCGGTTGAACTGGGAGACCGGGCGCGCATCCGTCAGGCCGTCTCCGACATAGACCTCGGGCGGTTCGGTCAGTGTGGAATGCACAAAAGCGATCCGTGGCGCGCGCGCCGCCGCGGAGATCCGCTCATAGGTACCGGGACGTCCGGGCTCCTTTACAAAGACATGCTGCTCTTCACGGTAGACTTGCACCTCGGTACCCATGCGGCCGGCGACCAGCAGTCCGCCCTCCTGAGTGACCGCATACCCGGTGACGGCGCCCGGGAATTTCGACCAGCGCGTGACTCGCGCGCCGGAGCCCACCGCATCGACCCAATAGACGCGTGGCTGCGCATCCTGATAATTGCCTTCCACCGAACCGTTCAGAAACGAGAAGAAGATATGCCGGGAGTCGGGTGTCCAGCGCAGGCTGTCGAGCACGGCGGGACGTTGCACCAACTTGCGCGGCTGCCCGCCGGCCGCATCCACCAGGTAGATGCCATAGGCGGCCATGTCTTCCTGCCGCTCGGAGATGGAATCGGTGAGAAACGCCAGCGTTTTGCCATCCGGCGACGCTTCCATCTGCTTCACGCGCCAAGGCGTTGGCGCGATCGGCTGCAACGCGCCGGTGGAAAGTTCCACGCGCGCCAGGGCATCGCCGCGCTCGGACTCGCGAAACTCGACCACGTCTTGCCAATCCTTCTTATAGGCCTCCTGCAGATCCTTGGTCCACGGCGTGCGCGCGGCAAAATAAATGTGGCGCGAGTCGGCCGACCAGGCAAACGCGTGCACTTTCTCCTCGGCGTGCGTGACCGCGACAGGCTCGCCCCCATTTAGCGCGATGGTCCAGACCTGGTCAGGCGGGTCGCCTGTCTCCTCGGCGCTCTCGCGATCGGATAGAAAAGCGATGGCGCGGCCGTCCGGCGACCACTGCGGACCGTGGTCGTGGCCCGAGCGGGTGAGTTGGATCAGGGAACCGCGGCCGTCGTCACGATAGAGCCACAAATCGGTTCGGAAGCGATCCCGGTCCCAATCGGCGCGGGAGGTCTCGATGGCAACGGCGTGCCCGTCAGGCGACATCTCGACGGCGCGGATCTCCACGGAACTGAAGAACTCGTCCAAGGTCATCGGCGGTTTGGCGGTCTGGGCCGCCGCCGCTACCGCGCACAAAGCCAGTACAAATCGGAACATTGCTGGCGAATATAGCACGAGCGGCTTCCTGGAGGAAAAGCATATCGGGCCGGTAAAGAAGCCCGATGATACAATGCCGGTGACATGCGCATTCTGGCCATCGCGGCGATCTGCGTCTCCGCTTATGGCGCCACTTACTATGTGGGTGGGACGGGCAGCGATGCGAACACCGGTTTGAGCGCAAGCGCCCCGTTCCGCACCCTCCAGGCGGCGGCGAATTTGACGCAGCCCGGGGATGTCGTCTACGCGATGAACGGAGTCTACACGACGTGCGACGGATGCAGCGTGTTGGACATCAGCCGCTCGGGCACGGCCGCGGCGTGGATCGCGTACCGGGCTTATCCGGGCCACCAACCGCAAATCTCCGCGGGCACCGCCTGGAACGCGATCGAGATCCATGGCGGGGCGGCCTATATCGAGATATCCGGTTTCCAGGTGCAAGGCAACCTGGAAAACGTGACGCTGGAGCAATGCACGGCGCAGGCACTGGAGGCGACGCCGGACCCGGCCTGCAACGGGAACGGCATTAACATCGACGGACGCCAGGATGGGGTGAACAAGCCGCATCATATCCTGATCGCAGGCAACTATGTTTACGATTGCCCGGGCGGCGGGATCGGGGTCGAAGAAGCGGATTACGTGACCATCCAGGACAACTTCGTTTATCAGAACGCCTGGTATTCGCGGTATGGCAACAGCGGGATCTCAGTTTACGAATCCTGGAATTACGATCAGGGGCCGGCGCCACACACCATCGTGCGGCGCAACCGGGTATTCGACAACCGCTCACTGGTGCCCTGGCAGGCCACCGGCCAACTTACCGACGGGGACGGCATCATCATCGATACGTCGCGCAACAACCAGGCCGGCTCGGACGATATCGGCGCTTATCAGGGCGGGTTTCTGGTGGAAAACAATCTCTCGGTGAATAACGGCGGGGCCGGCCTGATTTGTTTCCAGAGCGACAACATCACCTTTCTGAACAACACGATGTACGGGAACGCGTTGGTGGTGAAGTATGCCGACATCTTCGTCAACCAGTCCGGCACGGTGAATGTCTGGAACAACGTGGTGGAAGCGGCGGCCACGGGTACCGCGATCAATGTCTACGGAAGTTCAAATGTGCAGTTCGATTACAACGTCTATTGGAACGGGCCGGTGAACACCACAGCGGGGCCACACGACCTGACCGCCGATCCGCAATTCAACGGGTTGGGCACGGATCCGGCCGCATCCGATTTCCATCTGCTGCAGGGCAGCCCCGCGGCGCGGTCGGGCAACCTGGCGGTAGCGCCGCCGGACGATCTGGAGGGTCTGGCGCGCCCACAGCAGGCAGGCACGGTGAACCGCGGCGCCTACGAATCGCTGATCAGCAGCGGTGTCGCCTTTCCGGCCGCGGGGGTGGTGAACGCGGCCAGCTACGCGGGCGGAAGCGTGGCGCCGGGCGAGCTGTTGACGATCTTCGGCACGGGCTTCGGAGCCAATCCCCTCGCGGCGGCCAGTTATGGGAGCGACGGCTACCTGCCGGTGGAAGTGGGCGCCACGCGCGTCTACTTCGATAACATCGCGGCGCCCATGATTTACTCGTACAGCCAGCAGGTGAGCGCGGTGGCTCCGTACGGGATATCCGGAACCACACAAGTGCAAGTGGAATACGCCGGCTTGCGCAGCCAGCCGGTGGCCATTCGAGTGAGCGCGGCCGCGCCCGGCGTTTACTGCTATACGGGCGGAAGCGGGCAGGCGGTGGCCGTAAATACGTACCTGGATGGAACGGGCGCGTTCAACATAGACCGTCCCGTGCCGGCGGGCGGCTATCTGACCTTCTTTATCACCGGCGAAGGCGCGCCATCGGCGCCGTGGGCCGACGGCCTGCTGCCTGTCTCGCCGCTGTTTCCGGCGCCCGCGGGACAAGTGACGGTGCAGGTGGGCGGAGTCCTGAGCGCCTGTGTCTATAACTGGGTGGGTATGGTCTACGCGGGGGTGACGCAGGTGAATGCCTGCGTGCCCGCCGGCGCACCTACGGGCGATGCGGTTCCGCTGCAGGTGACGGTAGGCGGCATCGCGGTGCAGCCGGGCGTGACGGTGCGCATCGGGAATTGAATTCCCCGCCCTAGTTGTCCGACGGCCTTTCCGCGCTGTCGACAACATAGATATCGACCGGGACTTTCTCCATGCGCAGGCGAAGGCCAAGTTGCTCCTGGATGGCCGTGAAGATCGAGGGTCCGGCGGCGGCTGTGGAGGCGCCCTGACCCATGTCGGGCGTCCATTCCAACTTACAGTCGAAGGAATCCGGTAAGCCAGTCCGGTCAACGACCTCCTTATGCAGCTCGATAGAAAGGTATCTGGCTATGTAAGCCGTGGGGGCGGCCTGAAATGTCATGGTGCGCAGCGGCCCTTTGCCACCCATGTGCATCCGCGGTCCGGGCGGATCGACGGTCTTCGTCAGTTTCGAGCCGCCTTTGGCGACTGTCAGCACGTAGGCTTGCATTTCCCGGGATTCCCGGTGCATGGCGAGCTTGAACCGGTCGGCCAGCAGAGCGCGAAGCATCATCCGGATTTGGCGATCTCTGCCGGCTTGTTCGTTGCCGGCGTCTCTCTCCGGCGTGGCAACGATGTCATACCGGCCGGAATCGATCCACGCAGGTCCTCCCGAAAGCTCATCGTCAGTCAATTCGTAAGCCCATTTGACGAGAGTCTTTAAGGTTGCCTTTTCGGCCGTGAATCTTCCGCCAGGCAGGCGGGTGATGACGGAGCGGTCCCCGGGCTGGCTCGGCTTGATGGACGCGACCTCGAAGGCCGGCGCAGGAGGCGGCGATTGAGCGGTCAGGAGGAAGGACACGCATAAAGTGAAAGCTGCGACGGAATTCCTTGAGCATCTCATCACACCTCGGGGCTTTTGGATCATTATACTGAGGCGGCCGGGCCTCGTTGGTATACTATTTCCGAGATAGGAGGGGGAATCCGAAGCCGTGGCTTTCGCAGCGTCCCGGAACGAATTTGCCGCGCTGGTACTCGAAGAGGTGCGGCACGCGTATATGGTGTTCGATAGCGAATTCCGGTACATGCTGTTCAACCGGGAGGCGGAACGGCTGACCGGGCTCGACCGCGCGAAGCTGATCGGCCAGTGCGTGTGGGACGCGCATCCCGGCATTCTCGGCACGCAGATCGAAAGGGCCTATCGCAGAGCCGCCGCGGAACGCGTGCAGGCCCGGTTTGAGTATTATCACGCGGCCGTGGACCGTTGGTTTCACATGCAAGTGGATCCGATGGATGGGGGACTCATCGTCGGATTCCGGGATATCACGCAGGAAAAATCGTTACAGCAAGAGCTGGCGCGCTCCAAAGATGTAATTTCGCTGGTCTCGGAATCGGGCTTAGCCGGCTCCTTCCGCTGGTCGATCGCGAATGACGAGGTGACGGCCTCGCCGGAAATGTGCGAACTGTATGGAATCGCACCCGGCGAAGCCCAAACGGCGCCCGCCTTCTGGTCCGAACGGCTACATCCCGACGATCGGCGGGAGATGGCCTCCAGACTGGAAGCCTGCTTCGGGGCGCAGGCCTCCTCGGTGGTCTTCGACTTCCGGGCCAGGCAGTCCGACGGGAGCTGGCGATGGCTCAACTGCCGCGCGAAGGTCCAGTACGACGAGCATGGCAAGCCCGCGCTGATGGTGGGAATCAACGTCAACGGCACGAAGCAGAAGCGACTCGAGGAGCAGCTACGGCGACGGGTGGAAGAGCTTGAAACCCTGATGGATGTAACGCCAGTTCCGATTTTTGTGGCGCACGATCCTGCATGTTCCAGAATATCGGGCAACCGCGCCGCGAACGAATTGTACGGGACCCAGGCGGGTGAGAATATCTCGTCCGCGGCAAAGGCCGTGCGGCGATTTTTCCGGAACGGGGTGGAGATCGCGCCCAGTGAGTTGCCGATGCAGGTGGCAGCGGCGCGGAACATCGCCATCCGCGATTCCGAGCTATTCATCGAGATGCCCCGCGGCGCCACACTGCATGTGTTCGGCCACGCCAGCCCTTTGCGGGACGCCACCGGAAAGGCGCGTGGATCGGTAGGGGCTTTTGTGGATATCACGGCCCTGAAGCAAGCCGAACAGGGACTTCGCCGGGAGAGAGCTCAACTGGAAGCCACGTTCCAGGCATTGCAGGACGGGATGGTAGTGCTGGATATGCAGCGGAACACCGTGCTGATCAATGAAGTGGCGGCACGCATCTTCGGCTTCGACAGTTCCGCCGAGATGCGCGAAGGCATGGATTTCCTGAGGAGCGTCGTCGAATTGAGGATGCCGGGCGGCGAGACGATCCCTTACGAGCTGCGGCCGGCGTCGCGGGCGCTCCGCGGAGAGAAATTCGCCGACCTGGAGTTGCTTGCCAGGCGCCCGGACACCGGGCGGGAGTGGTCTTTGAGTTTCAGCGCCAGCCCGGTATACGATGCCTCGGGGGAACAGATTCTGGCGGTACTGATGATCCGCGATGTCACCGAAGTGAAGCTTACGGCCAAAGCTCTGATCGAGAGCGAGACGCGTTACCGCCGTTTTGTGGAGAGCTGCCCGGTGGGGCTGGGGATCGGTTGGATCGCCGGAGAACAAGCGGGCCAATTGTCCTTTGTGAACGACGCCTTCCTGAAGATTGTCGGATATACGCGCCAGGAGTTCGACACGGGGGGGCTGATCCGGTGGGACACGATCACGCCGCAGGAGTTCGAAGCGGCGGATCGCGCGGCCACCGCCGAGGTTCTGGAGAAAGGCGTGGCGCAGCCCTACGAAAAGGAATACATCCGAAAGGATGGGACGCGGGTTCCGGTTCTGCTGGCGCTGGCGGCCATTCCCGGCAATAGCGAAGTGGGCGCATTCGTGCTCGACCTGGCGGAACTCCGGGAAACACGGCGGGCCCTGGAAGAACGCAGATCGGAACTGGCGCGGCGCGTGGAGGAATTCGAGACTTTACTTTCGGTGGCGCCGGTGGGCATCGCCGTGAGCCAGGATCCATTGGGCGGCGATATCCGGGCGAACCCGATGCTCGCGAAGTTGCTGGGCGCGGGTTCGGAGACGAACGTCTCGCTGAGCGGCCCGCACGCCAAACAACTGCCCTTTCGAATTCTGCAGGACGGGCGCGAGATGGCTCCCGAGGATACGCCGCAAAAAGTGGCGGCGCGGACAGGCCAGCGCATCGGCCCGGTGGAACTGGAAGTGGCGCGGGCGGACGGCGCGCGCTTCTGCCTGTTTGGCGCGGCCGCTCCACTATTTGCGGAAGACGGGAAGGTGAGAGGAAGCATTGCGGCTTACTTCGATGCCACGGAACTGCGCGCGGCGGACGCCAAGGTGCGCGAGAGCCACGCGCAGCTCAAACGCCTGGTGGATTCCAATATCGTCGGCGTGATCGTGTCGCGGGGAACGCAAGTGATCGACGCGAACGACCTGTTTCTCTCCATGCTCGGTTACAGCCGGGAGGAGATGATCGCGGGACAGGTCAACTGGCAGCAGGCGACGGCGCCCGATTTCATGGAACGATCCATGGCCGCCGTGGAAGAAGTGCGCGAACGCGGGTCGTGTACGCCGTTCGAGAAGGAATACATCCGGCGGGACGGCACGCGGGTTCCGGTTTATCTGGGCGCAGCTATCCTGACGCGGGAACCGGAGCTGACCAGTATCTGCTTCGTGGTGGACCTTACGGCGCAGAAGGCTCTGGAGCGGGAACTGCATCTGGCAAACCGGCGCCTATCGCATTCCAACGAGGAGTTACAGAGATTCGCCTATGTCGCCGCCCACGACCTGCAGTCTCCGCTGCGGACCATCGAAACGATGACGCAACTGCTTTCGCGGCGCCTCGAAGGCCAATTGGGTGCGGAGGACAGCGAGGTCTTCGGCCACATCCAAACGAGCGCCCAGCGGATGCAAGCGCTGATCGCGGACCTGCTCGAATATTCCAGAGTCAGCGGCGGTGGGACAGGCGGCAAACCGGTGGATTGCGCAGCCCTTTTGAACGGGGCGATGGAGAACTTGCAGACCCGCATCCGCGAAACGGAGGCTACTGTCACCGCCGATCCTTTGCCGGCGGTACTGGCGGGAGAGCAGTTACTGCGCGTCTTCCAAAACCTGATCGACAATGCCCTCAAATACCGCAGCGAAGCCGCGCCCCGGATTCATGTAGCGGCCGAACGATCGGGCGAGGCGTGGGTGATATCGGTCCGCGATAACGGCATCGGATTCGATATGCAGTACGCCGACCGGATCTTCAGGGTGTTCGAGCGGCTGCACGGCAGCGGTCCACATGAGGGGACAGGGATTGGATTGGCGATTTGCCGCAAGCTGATCGAGCGCTACGGCGGCAGAATGTGGGCGGAGTCCGAGCCAGGGGCGGGATCCACGTTCTTTTTCAGCCTGCCGGCCGTTTTGTAGGTATCGCCGCTAAGAACTGGCCGCTGATCTGAGACCCCATTGCCGCTGAATAAGTTAGCGGTTGCTTTTTGGAGCCGCAAAGATGACGAAAACAGACGTGGGGCGGCCAATTTTGGCCGCAGCCGCCTTTTCAGGCGGCTAGCCGGCTGAAAGCCGGTGCGGGCAGAATTGCCCGCCCCACGAGGCGAAGCGCTCCGGGTCTCGCACGCTGAAGCGTGCGCCACGGCCCGTGCTATGGTAGAAACGACCCGCACAATCTATGAAAATCGGCATCGATCTCGGCACCACCAACTCCGCTCTCGCCTATATCGACGAACGGGAAGCCGAAGATCGCGACTTCCCTCCAATCCACATTTTCGAGACGCCCCAATTGGTGGCGCCCGGGCGCATCGAGCCGCGGCGCACGCTGCCCTCATTCCTATTTCTTGAAGAGGGCCAGCCTGTCGGCGTGTACGCCCGCGAGCAGGGCGCGCTGGTGCCCACCAAGCTGGTACACTCCGCCAAATCCTGGCTCTCGAACCCGGATGTCGACCGGACCGCGAAGATCCTGCCATGGGATTCGCCGGAAACCGGGCGGGTGCTGTCGCCCGTGGAAGTTTCGGCGCGCTATATTCGCGCTTTCCGGGAAGCCTGGGACAAAATTAAGCAGCTTCCGCTCGCCGATCAGGATATTGTGCTCACCGTGCCGGCCTCTTTCGACGAAGAGGCGCGCGAACTGACCGTCATGGCCGCCGAACAGGCCGGCCTGCCCAAACTGACGCTGCTCGAAGAGCCGGCCGCCGCGTTTTATTCCTGGATCGCCAACAATCTGGCGCAATCACGGAAGATGCTTTACGACGGCCAGATCGTGCTGGTGTGCGACGTGGGCGGCGGCACCAGCGATTTCAGTTTGATCCGGGTGGAGCGGCAAGGCGACCTGGTCAACTTTACGCGCACCGCGGTGGGCAAGCATCTTCTGCTGGGCGGCGATAATTTGGACCTGACGATCGCGTGGCTGGTGGAGACCAAATTGGGCGTGCCGCTCTCCATCCGGCAGCGCAGCGGCTTGCGAAGGCAATGCACGAATGCGAAGGAACGCCTGCTCAGCGACCCCAATTTGAAGAGCGTCGAAATCACGGTATTGGGCACCGGCTCGGCGCTGATCGGGAAGGCGCTGAAGACCGAGGTTCTGCGCGAGGAGGCACTGGAACTGGCGCTGGACGGATTCCTGCCCATCACCGCGCGCGGCGATCTGCCCAAGGATGAAAAGCGCAGTCTCTTCCGCGAACTGGGTTTGCCGTATGTCTCCGATCCGGCGGTCACCAAGCATCTGAACGCCTTCCTCGATAGTGCGGGACAGGCGCCGGATGCCATCCTTTTCAATGGCGGCTTTTTCATCCCCGAGATCCTGCGCCAGCGCGTGGCCGACGCAGTCGGGAACTGGTACGGCAAGCGCCCCGAAGTCTTCGAGAATCGCGATCTGGACCTGGCGGTGGCCACCGGCGCGGCGTATTATTCTTATGTTCGTTCGACCGGCAGCGGCGTGCTGGTGCGCGGGGGCTTGCCGCGGACCTACTTCATCGGCATCGGCGACACTACCGCCGTCTGCCTGGTGCCGCGCGGTGCGGAAGAAGGCGCGACGCTTGAAATCGATAACGAAGCGCTGCAACTGGTGGCGAATAGACCTGTATCGTTCCGGCTGTACAGTTCGCTAACGCGCAACGAAGACCGGCTGGGGGATGTGGTGGAACTGCCCACCCTGGGACCCGACCTGCACACGCACGCTCCTTTGAACGCCGTGATCCGGTTCGGCAAGAAAGCCGGCGAACGGCTGATCCCGGTGAAACTGGGCGCGCGGCTGACAGAAATCGGCACACTCGAGACCTGGTGCGAATCGAAGATCAGCGAGAATCGCTGGCGTTTGCAATTCGAGCTGCGGAAGGCGGCGGCGCAACCGTCCGAGCGCAAGCCCGCGGCGGTGATCGCCGAACAGGCGTTGAAGGATGCGCTGGCTCTACTCCCGGCGGTGTTCTCTCCGCAGGCGAAATCACCCATCCCGCCGGAAGAACTGCCGGCCAAGCTGGAGCAAATTCTGGGGTTGGGCAAGAATTCATGGCCGCTGGCTGCGATCCGGCAACTGGCCGACGCATTTCTGGCGGCAGCCGACGGACGGAAGAAGAGCCCGGCTTACGAGGCGCGCTGGCTCAACCTGGGGGGCTTCTGTCTACGGCCGGGATTCGGCTTTCCAGGCGACGACTTCCGCATCGAGCAGGCGCGGCGGATCTACTCGGCGGGCGTCCAATACGGCAACCAGGTGCAGTGCGAAATCGATTGGTGGATTTACTGGGGACGCCTGGCGGGCGGAATGAACCGCAACCAGCAAAACGATATTTACCAGCGGCTGTCGGGGTTTCTGCTGCCGCGCGGCGGCAAGAAGCAGCGGCTGAACAGCAGCCTGCTGCGGGAGATGTGGCGTACGGCGTGCAGTCTGGAACTGCTGCCGATCGGCACAAAAGTGGAGTTGGGCGACGCGCTGGCGAGGCGTATCAAGGCCGGCGATTTCCGGGAGAGTGAACTCTGGTGCCTTTCGCGGCTGGGCGCACGCGAACTTTTCTACGGGCCGATCAATCAGGTGGTGACGCCGGCCGCGGCGGGCCGTTGGGCGGAAGCGCTCTTAACTGTGGATTTGGCGGGAGTGGGGGACGCACTGGCGGCCATCGCGCGGCGCACGGAAGATCCTACACGCGATCTGGCGCAGGCGACACTCAAAGGGATACAACGCAAGCTGGAAAGTCTGCCACACGCGGAACGTTATCTGGCAATGCTAGAAGGCGGCGAAGAGCGCGACGAGCGCGCTCTCGGCCGCATTTTCGGAGAGGAACTGCCTTCGGGCTTAGTTCTGGCGAACGAAGACACGCTGCAGGCGCCGGCGGAATAGCGCCAGGACGATCAAGCCCGAACCGATCAGAAGGAAGTCGGCCGGTTCCGGCGCAGTGGTCAGGATGCGGATCATGTCGTCGCTACCCTCCATAATCCGGAAGTCCACTGTGACGGTCGAGAGGTTGCTCGAAAGCGTGACCGAGTCATTGGGTTCAAGGCCGCCCAATCCGAAGCTGGCGGGCGGATACTGTGTACCCGTAGCGCCAAGGAACGGATCGGTATTCGCCAGATTCTGATACCCGATGATAATTCCGACGATAGTCTCACCGGGGCTGAAGCTGATGGTGCCGGTGAAGGCGCGACCGGGCTGCCCAGCAACATTGGATGCCGGGGAGGCGTATAGCAGGTAGCTATCAACCGTGGTCCCTGCCGGAATCGAGCCGATTGGAAAAGACGGAGGCGGGCAGCAAACATAGGTCCCCGGCGAGGTAATTCCCGCTTCCACGGCAGTCGACAGAGTGAGACCTACCTGTTCGGAAAACCCGTAAATGGTGGTGTCGCTGACCAGTGCGCCAGGCAGCAAAGAGGCTGGAGGCGGCGATAACTGGGTGACCCCCGAAACGACGATCATCGAACCGAACGCCGGTACGACTGCGATCAAAAGTAAGGTTGCTATAAGTATCCGCATCTGTCTATCCCCCCTAGGTTTATTTGGCGCGACACCCCGGGCCGCGCACGATCAATTCTCAGACCCGCTTGCGCCGCCGGACAATGGTTCCCAGCCCGACCAGACCCAAACCCATCAGCATACAGGTAGCAGGTTCCGGTGTATTGGTGAGAGTGCCCGCATACATCACACCGAACGGGCTGCCGCCCACGAGCTGGTAAGCATCGATGACCAATGTGTAAGTTCCCGCATTCAAGCCCAGCGGGATGCTGGCATCCAGACCGGCAATGCAGCCGATCGGCGCATTGGCACAGTTATTGCCGAGGTTGCCATTCGCCATCCATTCCAAAATGCCGCCGCTGCCATCGCCCGAGTTAATCGCTCCGGTATCCAGCCAAACACTGGCGGTATCGTCCGCCCATACGTTGACGTAGCCGCTATCGAAAGTATCGGTGACGGTGAAGGTCTGATAGAAGATCGCAGTAGGAGTAGAGTTCACGCTGGTGCCGACCGGATTCGCAGGCCCAGGCGTACAACGGCCGGTGAGCGCCACGAAATCGTTACAACCTGTATCGCCGTAGGAAATCCATTCGGCTCCCGCGGGCGGAGGAGCCCAAGCAGGGGATGCCGGGATGCCGGTATTCGCGACGTTCTGATTATTGCTTCCCAACCCCGGACCGCTGAAGATGTCCACCGTTCCCGCCAACGCTGGGATTCCTGCAATCAGGACAACTAACAATAGGCCCAAAAAGATAGTACGCGACCCCGCGACCGATATCATGGAACTTCCTCCTCTCGTTAATCTACATCAAAACAGCACCAGATGGTAGAAGAAACGAAATTATTTTGCGCCTTTTTAATACTGGTACTTTTCTTAGGTTAGTTCCAGTTGCTCGTATTCGCCACCCTAAATACACCGTGATTGCATAAGGCCTAGCGTGGGCGCAGCTTAGCGATCTAAAGAGAGGCAAGCATTAGAGCACCACCGCAGGGTGGTAGAGATTCGGCAGCACGGCCGATCCAATGGCGATCAGATCGCCGTCGCTCGACAAGGCTTTGACGTAGCGGGTGCCTTGCTGCACGCGGAAAGGTGAAACCGGAAAATTGCGGCCCTGTCGAATCTGGCCGGCCGTTAGCGGTTCAACATAGACTGAAGGGAAATCCGGCACTAGCCGGGCGGCTGGGATCAAGGCTTCCTCCAGGCGATTCTCGGCGGCCAACAGCAGGAGCTCGGGGATGGTGCGCGCCTGCTCCACCGTGAATTCGGCGGAAGCGATGCGCCGCAGCTCGCGCAGATGCGCGCCACAGCCGAGGGCTTGTCCGAGGTCATGCGCGATCGAGCGCATGTAGGTGCCGCCGGAGCAATGGGCGCGCAGCCGGGCCTCGCAAGCATGCAGTTCGAGCAGGGTCAGCTCGTGGATGTGCACGGGCGCAGGCGGCAGTTCCACGGGCACGTGACGGCGTACGAGCGCGTAGGCGCGTACGCCATCCACTTTCTTGGCGGACACCGGCGGCGGCGTCTGCATGATCTCGCCGCGAAAGTTATCCAGCAGGCGCTCCAGATCCGCGGCGGTAAAGTGGGCCTCGATCACAGGGGATGTGGGAGAGCCGCCGCGGTCGTAAGTGTCGGTGGCGAAGCCGAAATGAACCAGCGCCTCGTAGATCTTATCGCTGCGCGTATAGAATTGCGCGAGGCGGGTGGCGCGGCCGATCACCAGGGGCAACACCCCTGTGGCTATGGGGTCGAGGGTGCCCAAGTGGCCGATCTTTTTGGTGTTGGCGATGCGGCGCATCTTGCCGACGACATCGTGCGATGTCCAGCCCTCCGGCTTATCTACTACGATGACTCCATCCACGTTTAGATCATCCCACGGTGCGGGACTTAAAAGTCCCGCCTGGGCGAGCTTACCCTCGCCGAGGAGGGGCGAGCTTACGCTCGCCGAAGATCGGGTCTGGAGACCCTCTGCAGGCGTAGACGCCTGCCCCACCAAAGTCCTAAGTCCAGTGAGGGACTAAAAGTCCCGCCGGCACGCTAAAGCGTGCGCCACAGGGCGTACAACACTACGGGGATGCCGCGGGACTCGGCGATGCGGTCGAAGCGCATGCCCAGCTTCAGCATGATTCCGATGGAAGCCGTGTTGGCCGGCTGCGCGATGGCTACTATGCGCGGCAGGCCAACCCGCGCGAAGCCATCGCGCAGTGCTACCCGGGCCGCTTCCGTGGCCAAGCCCCGGCCCCACCAGGCGCGCGCCAGCCACCAGCCGATTTCGATCTCGCCCATCTCCGGCAAGGGCTGCAGCCCACAGAATCCGATCAGCCCGCCGCCTTCCTTGGGCACCAGCTTCCAGAGGCAAAATCCGCGTTCGTTATAGAGCGAAATCTGGCGCTCCACGAAGCGGCGAGCGCGCTCATCGGGCCAGGGCCGGCCGTCGTGGATGTAACGCGTCACCTCCGGGTCCGCCGCGATGGCACGGAAATCCAACCAATCGTCCGCTTCCCAAGGGCAGAGGTTCAGTCTTTCGGTTTCGAGCCGGATAGGGCCACCCCCATGGGCAAATACACGCGGAAAACGCTGCCCTTTCCGCGCTCGCTCTCCACCGCGATCTTGCCGCCGTGCTGGTCGACGATCTTGGAACAAATCGCCAATCCCAGGCCGACGCCTTCTGGCTTGGTCGTGAAAAACGGGTTGAAGATGGTATCCATCAGCTTGGGCTCGATGCCTTCTCCGCGATCGATCACGGAGATTTCGGCGTTATCGGCCACCGGGCGGGTCTTCACCGTGACCGCACCACCGCGGGCCGTGGCCTGTGCTGCATTAGCCAGCAGATTATAGAAGACGCGCTCCATCAGTTCGGCATCCAGCGAAAAAGGAGGGATGTCCGGCGAGTAGTTCTTGTATATCGTCACTTCGCGCGCGGCGGCTTCCCGTTCCACCATGGCGACGGAGCGATCGAGCACCAGGGCCAGATCGGCAGGGGCGGGCCGTAGTTCGAGCGGACGCACGAAATCGAGAAAACGGGTGACCAGCGAATTGGTGCGGTCCACTTCCGAGGCGATGAAGCCGGCCACTTCGCGTGCCACGTCGTTTTCGGCGGCGACGCTGTGGGTGAGCATCTCGGCCGAGGCGCGAATGGTGCCCAGCGGATTCCGCAACTCGTGTGCCAGTCCCGCGGCAAGTTGGCCCAGGGCCGCCAGCCGGTCGGACCGGCGCACGGCTTCTTCAGCCTCTCCCAGGTGGCGATTCGCGTCGGCAAGCTGTTCCGCTACGGCCTTGGTTTTCGCGTATTGGTGGCGCAGCGCGTCGGCGAGAACGTTGGTCAGGTTGCCGGCCACCGCCAGAAAGATGACCCGCAAAGCCAGTTCGCGTTGTTCGGGCGCTTCGAGAGTCCAGCGGCTCCAATCGATGCGCAATAGGAATGAAAGGTAAACGCACCAGGCAAGCAAGGTGACGACCAGCGTCCCCAGCACGCCCAACGACGATCCCGCGGAGATCATGGGCAGCAGCAGAAGCCAGTAATAGCTGCTGCTCAATCCCCCGGTGTAGCCGATCAGGAGATAGCTGAGCAGCAGTTTGAGGAGAATCCACGACACGATGCCGCGCTGGCTTGCGAGGAAGGGAAGCTTCGATTCCAGGATCTGCACGGCGGCCAATGCGACCAGCATGACGATCTCCGAAGGCTCGTTCGTCTGATTGAAGACGATCATGCCCGAAAAGAGTAAAAGCCATACGACATCCTGCGGACGAATCCACTGTTTGACCCGCCGCCATGGTTCCGTTTCCGCCACAATGCGATCCCAGACCGGATTATGCCACAATAATTACGTAAGTCTCATGCCCAACAACACCACGCTGGAACAGGATGAAACCCCAACCATGCCCGAACAAGGCGAGAACTTCGCGGACATCCTGTCCCAATACGAACAATCCCACACCCACAAACCCGAGGCCGGCGGCCAGGGTCTGACCGGCACGGTAGTAGCCGTCTCGGCGGAACAAGTCTTCATCGATGTCGGTCAGAAGATCGAGGGCGTGATGCCCGCGGCCGATTTCAAAGATCCGTCCGGCAAGGTAAACGTGCGGGTGGGCGACCAATTCCCGGTGTCCATCAAGGGCCGCAACGAAGAAGGCTACTACGAGCTTTCTAAGGTGCACGTCGAGCGGCCGAAGGACTGGTCGTCGCTCGAAGCCGCGTTCGCAGAGAAGCGCGCCATCGCGGGGGTGGTCTCGGCGGTAGTAAAAGGCGGACTCAGCGTGGATGTGGGGGTGCGCGCCTTCATGCCCGCGTCGCGTTCGGGCGCCAAGGAAGCGGCCGATCTGGAAAAGCTGGTGGGGCAAGAGATCACTTGCCGCATCATCAAGCTGGACGTGGCCGACGAAGATGTGGTGGTGGACCGGCGCGCCGTGCTGGAAGAGGAAGAAGCCACCGCGCGCCAGAAGCTGTTCACGGATCTGCAGGAAGGCGCGGTGCTGCACGGCACTGTACGCAGCCTGACCGACTACGGCGCATTTGTGGACATCGGCGGCGTGGACGGCCTGCTGCATGTAGCCGACATTTCCTGGGGCCACGTCAACAAGCCGGCCGATTTGCTTACGGTGGGCCAGGAAGTGGATGTCAAAATCCTCAAAGTGGATCCCGCCAAGCGCCGCATCGGCCTGGGCCTGAAGCAACTTCAGCCGCACCCCTGGGAGCAGGTTGGCGAGAAATTCAAGACTGGCGACAGGGTACGCGGTACGGTGACCCGGGTGACGGACTTCGGCGCTTTTGTTGAACTGGAGCCGGGCGTGGAAGGGCTGATTCACCTTTCCGAGATGTCCTGGTCGAAGAAGGCCCGCAAGCCCAGCGACGTGGTAAAACCGGGCGATACGGTGGAGGCCGTGGTGCTGCATGTCAGCCCCGGCGAGCGGCGCATTTCCCTGGGATTGAAGCAGGCGCTGGGCGACCCTTGGGCCGACGCGCAGCAGAAATATCCGGTGGGCGCGGTGATTGAAGGACCGGTTGTCAGCCTGACGAAATTCGGCGCGTTCGTGCAGATCGCGGAGGGCGTGGAGGGCATGATCCACGTGGGCGACATTACGGCGGAGAAGCGCATCAACCATCCGCAGGATGTGCTGAAGGCGGGCCAGACCGTGCGCGCGCAGATTCTGGAAGTGGACACCGAGCGGCGCCGTTTGCGGTTGGGCATGAAGCAACTGCAGCCCACCAGCATCGACGAATACATCGCCGAGCACAAGGAAGGCGACGTGGTGAGCGGCCGCATCGCGGATGTTTCCGGGGGCCGCGCGAAGGTGGAGCTTGGCGAAGGCATCCAGGTGCCGTGCAAGATCGCGGGCGCGGAAGCGGGGCAGGCGGAGGAGCGGGCATCCGGGTCGCAGGCCGACTTAAATTCGCTTTCGTCGATGCTATCGGCGAAGTGGAAAGGCGCGGGTTCCGGCGGCGCGCGCGCGGGCAAGCGCGAGCCGGCGCGGGCGGGCCAGATCCGCAGCTTCCGCATCGTCAAGCTGGACGCAGGCGCCAAGAAAATCGAAATCGAAATCGCCGGTTAGGATCGAATCCACGTTGTTCCCCGCGTTAATATCGGGGAAACCCTGGATTTCGCTCGAACGTCGTGGTACGGTATATGCCACGGCGCGCCGAGGGAAATGATTTGCCGGCCAATCTGGGTTTCGAGACAATCTGTTGACATCCCCACTTCGCGTAGCTCTTTTCGCGGATTGCTTCAGCGAGGCCAATGGGGTAGGTACGCTCTGCCGGCAATTCGCCGCTTATGCCAACCGCCGGCAACTTCCGTTCCTGTGTGTGTACAGCGGACCGCGCACCCAGGCGGTGAGCCGTCGATCCTACACGGCGGTAGAGATCAAGCGCGGACCCGCCGCATTTCCGCTGGACCACGATTTATCCTGCGACCCTTTCTTGAGCCGCTACAAAAACTGGGTGACGGAGCAGGTGCGGCCGTTTCAACCGGACCTGGTGCACATCACCGGGCCGGGCGATATCGGCATATTGGGTCTTTGGGTCGCGCATACGCTGCGCGCGCCGCTGGTGGCGTCGTGGCATACGAATCTGCATGAGTATGCCGGCCGCCGACTGCAAAAGCTCTTTGCGTTCCTGCCGGATGGCTGGCGGCAGCGCGTCGCCGCGGCGGCCGAACGGCAGAGCCTGCGCGCGTGCATGCGCTTCTATAGCTGGGCCCGCTTCCTGCTGGCGCCCAATGAAACCATGGTCGATTTGATCGGAGAGCGCACCGGTAAGCCCGCGTTCCTTATGGCGCACGGCGTGGATACCGACGCCTATACTCCGCAGCGGCGTCGCCGCGGGGGCGGTCCATTTTCGATCGGGTATGTGGGGCGGCTCACGCCGGAGAAGAATGTGCGCCTGTTCGCGGCCATCGAGAAAAGCCTTCTGGCACGGGGCGAGCGCGATTTCCGCTTTGTCCTGATCGGTGAAGGAAACGAGAAAGACTGGCTGCGCCAGAACCTGCAGTCGCGGGAGACGCCGGGGATCCTGCGCGGGGAAGCGCTGGCGGAAGCGTTCGCCAACCTGGATGTTTTTGTGTTCCCTTCCACGACGGACACATTCGGGCTGGTATTGCTGGAGGCGATGGCTTCCGGCGTCCCGGTGGTGGTAAGCCCGGAAACGGGCGCCCGGGTGGGCATACGGCATGGCGTCACAGGATTCCATGCGCCGGATTTGGAATCGTTCACGGAAAGCATCCTGCAATTGATGAACAACGCGGGCCTGCGGCAGCGAATGGGCGCCGCGGCCCGCGCGTTTACGTGTTCCAGAGGGTGGAATGGCGTATTCGAACAGCTCTACCAGACCTACGAATGCGGACTTGAAGCCAGTGGCTCTAAACTCAGCGATCGGGCTATCGCAGAAAGCCGGACGGCCTCCTAGACGCATGTTCTTTCTTCCGTTTCTGCTGTTCCCCATTCACCCGCACCCGGTTCGCAAGGCGCCGGCCGGAACGCCGCTGCACATCCGCTTGACGACCACCGTGGGCTCGTACGCGAGCGAGGCGGGAACGCCGGTCAGCGCTCTGCTGATCGCTCCCATCACAGTGGATGGGCAGACCGTCATGCCGGCCGGAAGCCTCGTATCGGGAACCGTGAAGAGGGTCGCACGCGTGGGGCTGGGCATCCGCCATGAGACCGCCTCGCTGGACCTCGAATTCAGCCGCGCGGAACTGCCCGGCGGCGATGCGGTAGCGCTGCGGACGCGCGTCATGGAGGTGGATAATGCGCGCGAGCGCGTTACAGCCAATGGCCGGATTCACGGCGTGCGGGCCACCGACAGCGGCTCATACCGTATCAGCGGATATGTCAGGGATTTGCTCTTCCGCTGCGAACTGCACACCAGGCTGGCCGAAGTGATCATCAAGGCCGCGGTGATCAACCTGCCGGAACCGGAGATTTATTTGCCGGCCGGCTCCGAACTGACGTTGTCGCTGAGCGAGCCGATCGCGGTGGACTCCGCGGCCGAAGAGCCGCCGAACCGCGCCTTGCCCGACGGCGAACGCGAGGAGCTGGACCGCCGGATTGCTGCGATGCCCATCCGGACTTATGCCGCGGCGCCCGCGCGTCCTTCGGATCTCACCAACGTGATGCTGATCGGGTCGCGCGAGGAGATTGCGGACGCATTCGCGGCGGCAGGCTGGGCGGAGCCGCGTCCGCTGACCTTTGGGCGCCGCGTGCGATGGCTGCGCGCGATCGGCCTGCGACGGGGTTTCGATTCGGCGCCGATGTCCGCCCTGTTCCTCAATGGCGAGCCAGCGGATATGTCCCTGGAAAAGGGCTTGAACGACGTTTCCAAACGTCATCACATCAGGCTATGGAAGCAACCGGAGAGATGGTACGGGCGGGATGTGTGGATCGGGGCTGCCACGCGGGACGTGGATTTCGGCTACTTGCGGCCAGGGCGGGCCTTCACCCACCGGATTGCCGCCGACGTAGATCTGGAACGCGACAAGGTCGCCTACGATTTGGCTTTTACCGGCTGCGCGGCGGCGATGGGGTGGTCCGGACGCCCGAACGTGCCGCGAATCACCGAGAACGGCACAGGCGACGCTATGACCACCGATACGAAGCTGGCCGTGATCGACCTTAACACCTGCCGTACGCCCCGGCTTTCCACGGAGACCCTCGATACGGCGCCGGTGCCTATGCACGGCGGCAAGGCCGCTTTGTTCGCGCGGCGGGAAATCCTGAGCGTGCGCAGCGATCTGCTGCGAAACAACTGGATCTGGCGGGGATACGAGACCAGCCGATGGATCGGCGGGGTGATGCGGGCACATTGGCGGGCGAGTTCCGGGGCGCGGTCGTTTTTGAGCAGCTTCCGCCATTCGACGCCTCCGCAGGCAAGTCTGCAGGCGGCAGCTAGCGGGCAGTGAGGCAGCGGCTGCCCCGCCACCCTGAGACTCCTTCGGCGCTCAATAAGTTAGCGGTTGTTTTTCGTAGCCGCAAAGATGACGAAAACCAAGAGTCGTGGGGCGGCCAATCTTGGCCGCAGCCGGCTTTCAGCCGGCTTAGTTTAGCCGCCTGAAAAGGCGGCTGCGGGCATGATTGCCCACCCCACGGTGAGTTTTCGACGATGCCCCGCAGGGGGTCTTGCCGCTGTTTCACCCACATCCGCGGGGGCCCTCGCTGAAGCGTGCGCCACGGGCAGGCTTCACGGCAAGAGATCGGGGCGCAGGCGGGCGGTTTTCTCCAATGCTGCCTTTTGGCGCCAGCGGCGGATCTCTTCATGATTTCCGCTTAACAGAACGTCGGGCACTTTCCATCCGCGGAATTCGGCGGGGCGCGTATATTGCGGGCAATCCAGCATGGCGCCCGCATGTCCGCCGTCCTGAAAGGATTCGAAGACGGCCGACGACTGGTTGCCGAGCACGCCCGGCAGCAGGCGCGCCACGGAATCGACTACCACCGCCGCCGCTAATTCGCCGCCGCTCAATACGTAATTCCCGATGGACAGTTCCTCGTCGGCCAAATGTTCGGCGACACGCTCGTCAACGCCCTCGTAGCGGCCGCAAATCAACAATAACTCCGGCAGCCGGCTGTACTCGTTGGCCAGCTTCTGGTCGAACAGGCGGCCCTGCGCGGAGAGGAGGATTGTTTTTCCAGGGGGATGCGAGATGGACTCCACGGCGGCGAACAGAGGTTCGGGCTTGAGCAGCATGCCTTCGCCGCCGCCGAAGGGCCGATCATCGACCGTCTTGTGCCGGTCGGAAGTCCAATCCCGAAGATTATGAATACGAATTTCGAGCGCGCCCGTGTCGCGCGCGCGCTTGATCACTCCATGTTCGAAGGGACCCGCAAAGAATTCCGGGAAGATGGTGAGCACATGAAAAATCACGGCTGGTTCAATTCCTTCAATCCGGCGGGTAAATCCACGAGGATGCGCCTGGCTTCCGGCTGGATGGCCACGCAAATGGCGCGCACAAACGGAATCAGCAGCGTGCCGTCGACCTCCAGCACCCCGGAGCCGCCGGCGTCCTGCAAGGCCGTGACGCGCCCGAGGGAGACGCCGCCATCCCGCTCGACGACTTCACATCCGATCAGGTCGGCTTCGAAGAACTCGCCCGGCTCCAGGTGTATGCGTTCCCCACGGGGTACGCGTACCTCGCGGCCGGTGAGCCGCTCGGCATCGGACATGGTATCGACGCCGCGGAACTTCAAGATGAGCCGGTTATCGTGGAACCATGCCGACTCGACCTCATACCGGACGCCTTCCGGAAAGAGAAAGACCTCGCGCAAACTTTCGTAGCGCTCGGGCTTGCTGAAAGTGATCGCCGTGAGTTCCCCGCGGATGCCGCGGGCACGCCCCAGAATGGCGACTGTAACCCAGTCGTCATCCATGATGGCGCGCAAAATCCGGGCATGCTACGAAACTCACTCGAGAATTTCCAAGGTGAACCGCCGGTTCAGTTTCATGCCGGCCGCTCCCAGAATCGTACGGATGGAGCGGGCCGTCCTTCCCTGCTTGCCGATCACCTTGCCAAGATCGCTCTGCGCGACCCGCAATTCCAGCACGGTGACCTGCTCACCTTCTACGACCCGAACGGCAACTTCTTCGGGGATGTCAACGAGCGCCTTCGCGATATCTTCAATGAGTTCTTTCATCGCCCCGCCTCCCTCCACCTCTATGGTAGCAGAGGCTTACCGCGGACCCATCGGCCTTGGCCCATGCCGCTCGTTATTTTTCATACACTTAACAACGGTTTCAGGCGGCCGGGGCGGGAGCAGGCTCGGGATTGTTCTTAATCAGACGGGCCACTGTCTCGGAAAGCTGCGCTCCGTTCTTTGTCCAATAGGTAATGCGTTCGCGGTTCAGGTCGACTTTGGCGGGGTCCGTCAACGGATTGTAATGGCCCACCACTTCCAGGTTCCGGCCATTCCGGGCGCGCTCCTTCTCGATCACCACGATGCGGTAAAACGGCTTCTTCTTGGCGCCAAAACGCGCCAAACGAATCATCAACATTCACACTCCTAAAAAATTCGGTAATTTAAACTTGCCCATTTTCTTGCCCAGCAGCCCGCCGGAGAAACTCTTCATGATCTTCCTGGCCTGCGAGTACTGTTTGAGCAATTGATTCACTTCCTGCACGGTGGTGCCGCTGCCTTTGGCGATGCGACGGCGGCGGCTGCCATTCACGATCATGTGGTTGGCGCGTTCCTTGGGGGTCATCGAATCGATGATGGCCACCACATGCGTGATTTCATTTTCATCCACTTTTACGTTCTTGAGATCTTTCAGAATGCCGACTTGCGGCATCATGGACAGTACGGATTCGAGTGGCCCCAGCTTGCGGAGCTGCTTCATCTGATCGCGGAAGTCGTCGAGCGTGAACTCATTGTCGATGAGCTTGCGCTGCATCTCGACAGCCTGCTTCTTGTCGATGACTTCCTCGGCCTTTTCGATGAACGAAAGAACGTCGCCCATGCCCAGGATCCGGGACGCGGCACGATCCGGGTAGAACGGCTCGAGCGCATCGAACTTTTCGCCCACGCCCACGAATTTGAGCGGCTGGCCGGTGACATGCCGGATGGAGAGGGCCGCGCCGCCGCGCGCATCGCCATCCATCTTGGTGAGGATGACGCCGGTGATGCCCAGCTTTTTGTGAAACTCGTCGGCGGATTTGACGGCATCCTGGCCGGTCATGGCGTCGGCCACGAACAGGATCTCGACCGGGGTGAGCTGTTCTTTCAACTGCTGCAGCTCAGTCATCAGATCTTCGTCGATATGCAGGCGGCCGGCGGTATCGACCAGCAGCACATCGCGCCCGCTGTTTACGGCTTCCTTGCGCGCGGAGCGGACCAGATCGGCGGGGAGCGTTTCTTCCGGCGTGCCGGTATAGATGGGCAGGTTCACGTCGCGGGCGACCACGCGCAACTGCTCGCGGGCGGCGGGGCGATAAATGTCAACGGAAACCATTAAGGGCCGGTGGCCGTTCTTCGAAAGCCAACGGGCCAATTTGCCGGTGGAAGTAGTCTTGCCGGAGCCTTGCAAGCCCACGATCAACACGACGCTGGGCGGCTCGTTGGCGAAGCGTAGCTTGGATTCGTGGCTGCCCAGGATCTTGATGAGCTCGTCGCGGACGATCTTGATGACCTGCTGGGAAGGAGACAAGGACATGAGCACTTCCTCGCCCATGGCCTTCGCCTTGATGTTCTCGATGAGCTGCTTGACGACGCGGAAGTTGACGTCGGCTTCGAGCAGGGCGACGCGGATTTCGCGCAAAGCGGATTCCATGTTCTCGGCGGAGAGCTTGCCTTCGCCGCGCAGGTTCTTGAAAACCCGCTGTAATTTGTCGGATAGATTATCGAACATGGAAACTCGCGCGGGAGGGCAGACCTCGCCGCATGACGCTTTTATGCTTACTTGATTATACACGGTGAGACTTGTGGTCCGTGGCGCACGCTTCAGCGTGCCGGCGGGACTTTTAAGTCCCGCTAGCAGGGCGAACTGAAGTTCGCCCCAGCACGCTGAAGCGTGCGCCACGGCGCATGGGTCAATTTGACCCATGGTGGACGGCGCCTGAAGAGCAGGCTGGTTACGCAAGACGATGAAACCGCGCATCGAATAAAAGGCGGCAAATTTTGGCAGGGGGATTGCTTAACGTGACTTGATCATCATGCACAAGCTATTGTTACGTTACAAATACATCATTGCGATTTTCTGGGCCACTGCGGTTTATGGACAGGCAGTTGTCACTACCGTAGCGGGGGCCGGTTTCGTAAACAACGCGCCGGCGCTCCAGACCTATCTGGCCAATCCGGAAGGAGTGGCCGTGGACAGTTCGGGGAACGTATACATCGCGGACGCGAGTTCGGGCCACATACTGGTGGTGTCCGCCTCCAGCCACATCGTTTCGATCGTCGCGGGAGGTGGGACGTCGGCCACCAGCAACAATGACGGCCCGGCGCTTACCGTGCGCATCTCGCCCACCGATCTGGCCTTCAAGGGCAGCACTACCCTCCTATTCCTGGATAATTCCACGCTACGCCAGGTCAACGTTTCGCAGACGGCGGGGAACATCACCACGATCGCGGGAAAGTACGGCACCAACGGCGATAGCGGCGACGAAGGACCTGCCTCAGCCGCTTTGCTCAACATGCCGCAACAGTTTTGCGTAGATGCGGCGGGGAACATTTATATTGTCGAACTGGCGGGATACGTGCGGCGGATCGATGGGAAGAGCGGCACGATCACCACCATCGCCGGCAACGGAGGCACGAAATTCGGCGGCGACGGCGGCCAGGCGACGGCGGCCACTCTGGTGCGTCCGATGGGCATCGCGGTGGATTCCGCCGGTAACCTGTATATTGCCGACAGCGGCGACTACCGGATCCGCAAGATCAGCGCGGCCAGCGGCATCATCAGCACCTTCGCGGGCACCGGCGCGATCGCGGAAAACGGCGACGGGGGCAGCGCTCTGAAGGCCGCCTTCGAGACACTGGGCGCGCTGGCTGTAGATGGCCACAATAACCTGTACGCGATCGACTTCGACCGCGTGCGCAGCATCAGCGCTACGAGCGGCAACATCGCCACGGTGGCCGGCACCGGCACACCTGGGATGAGCGGCGACGGAGGACCCGCCACGAAGGCGGAGCTGACGACGCCCGAGGGACTGGCGTTCGACACTGCCGGCGACCTCTTTATCGCGGATACGGGAAACAAGCGCATCCGCGAAGTCGCGGCGGCCGGGGGAATCATCTCCACCGTAGCGGGGACATTAGGAAATGGCGACGGGGGACTGGCGGCGGGCGCCGTCCTGACCAGTCCAACGGCAATCGCGGCAGACGCTACGGGGGATCTGTTTATCGGCGGCGGGGGCACCATCCGTAAAGTGAGCGCGGCCACCGGGATCATCTCCACCATCGCCGGAGGTGGAACCAGCACGCTGGATGGAGTCTCCGCCCTGCAAGCTACGCTCGACCCGCTGAGCCTGGGCTTCGATTCCGCGGGCAATCTGCTGGTCGGCGAACCGGGCCTTATCCGCAGCATTAGCACGGCCGGCGTGATCTCGACGATCGCCGGCACCGGCGTAGTGGGATGGGGAGGCGATGGCGGGCCTGCCGTGGCGGCCCAATTGGGCTACGTTACGGCGCTGGCGATCGATCCCACAGGTGAAGTGATTTTCGTGGATTCCACAAATAGGCGGGTCCGGAAGATCGATGCCACAGGCACGATGAGTACGGTCGCGGGCAATGGGCAAGGATTTACCGGACTCGGCCAGCCAGCGTCCCAAACCGGGCTAGGAGCCATCTCGGGTGTCGCGGTGGATGGCAACGGCAACATCTACACGAGCGGCCTGGACCTCTACTATCTGCTCAAGATCTCGACGGCCGGCGCAGTGTCCATTGCCGGCGGAATCGGCGGATGCGGCTATATCGGCGATGGCGGACTGGCGACCAACGCGGGGATGTGCCGGCCATCCGTTATTGCGGTGGACGCCAGCGGAAACATCTTCGTGGGCGACGCGACGTGCTACTGTGTGCGGCGCATCGCGCCCGATACGGGCATCGTGCAGACGGTGGTCGGCACCGGCAGCATGGGTTACACCGGCGACGGCGGCCTCGCGACGAAGGCGCAGTTGCGATATGTATCGGCCATCGCGCTGAACGGAACGACGCTTTACGTGGTGGACGGAACCGCTGCGGTAGTGCGGGCAGTGACTCCCGACACACCGCCGGCGCTGCCCGGTCCGCCGAGTTTCTCCACGCTGGTCAGTTCGGCCAGTTATTCAACGGGACCGGTGGCGCCGGGCGAGTTGATCACTTTCTATGGCAACTACCTGGGTCCGGCCCAGGCCAATACCTGGACGCTCGGATCGAACGGGCTGCTGACGATTCCAAATGCCGGCATCCAGGTTCTCTTCGACGGCGTGCCTGCGCCGCTGGTTTATATTTCCGCGGGCCAGGTGAATGCCGTCACGCCCTATTCGACGGTCAACGGATTTAAGACATTGACCGTGGAGACAGCCGGCGGCACGGTTTCAAGCACCACGATCGGCGCAGCCGCGACGGCGCCGGGCATCTTTCCGGACGCCATTGTCAATGAGGATGGCACGGTGAATGGCCCTTCAAATCCGGCGTCGGTGGGATCGTACGTGGAGATGTATGGGACCGGCCTGGGGCAGACCACGCCGGGCGGCGTAGATGCCACTATCACGCCGGTGAGCAATTATCCGAAGCAGGTTTATCCGGTGACGTTGAGCATCAGCAAGAACCCGCTTTTCTCCACGCCGATCCAGATGAACGTGTTCTACTTCGGGCCGGCGCCGGGGCTGGCCGCGGGGGTTTCGCAGATCAATGCGTTTGTACCCGCGGGCACGGAATCGGGCGAAAACTTCGTACAGATTACGGCGGGGCCGGATGTGAGCCCGGCCATTCCGTTCTACGTGCAATAAGGAAGAGGGGGGAGCGGGGAGACCTGAACTTGCCGGGCTTCCGGCTCCCCTATTCTTAGCCCGCCTCTATGTACCACGGGACGTTGACCACCAGAATACGCCCGTTCCCCTTGAAATACAGCATGGATTTCAAGGCCGTTCCACGTTGGTTGTGGAGCATGTGGTAATACCAGTGCCGTTCGACGATTTCGGGAATGATGACGGCGACCTGGCGTTCGGGATTCTCGCGCGCTAGGTTCAGGATGTAGTCCACAATCGGCGTGATGACGAAACGATAGGGCGAGGGAAGCACCACCAGTTTCGGCGGTTTCATGCCCAGTTGCAAGACAGGCTGTTCCACGAACCCGTACCACTCCTGCCGCAGGTAAATGGTGTGCTCTCCGGAATCGATGTGCAAGGCCACCACATCGGGCGAAATCGTCAGGGCGAAGGTAAGGGCCTGCTTGGCGATCTTACTCCACCGGTCTAGCGGCATGACCACTAGCGGCGCTTGAAAGCTATTGAGCTCCAGCGGCGACTGGCTCAGGACCGACATGCTGACTTGATGGTATTGACGGCGCACGGCGATCATAACGATCAGCAGGCCCGGAATGAGCAACAGTGTAATCCAGGCGCCCTGCATGAATTTCGCCACTAACACCACGACCACCGTGATGGCGGTAGCGACGGCGCCCAATCCGTTCACCAACATGCTGTGTCGCGCGCCGCGTCCGCCGACGCGTTTCCAGTGGACAACCATGCCGGCCTGCGAAAGCGTGAATGCCAGGAAAGCGCCCACCGCAAACAACGGAATCAGGCGGTCGGTGACGCCGCCGAAGACGATCAGCAGCACGGCGGCGAGGGCTACCAACACGTATACGCCCTGGGAGTAGACCAGGCGGCGTCCGCGCGCGCCGAACGAGCGGGGCAGGAATCCATCGTGTGCGATGGTCCGGCAGAGGCGTGGAAAATCCGCGAAGGCGGTATTGGCCGACAGCGCCAACACCAGCAGGATGGAGCCGATGGTCACGTAGTAGAATGCGCCCTTGCCGGCCACCGCCGCAACCAGCATCGCGAGCACGCTCTGATATCCGGGAGCGCCGGGATCCGTAGCGGCGATATCGTAGACTTTCACCAGCCAGGCGATGCCGGCCAGCATGACGATCAGCAATCCGATGATGACGGCCAGGGTTCGCCGGGCGTTTTCGGCGGTGGGCTCGCGAAACGCCTTCACGCCGTTCGAGACCGCTTCCACACCGGTCATCGCGGTGCATCCACTGGCGAACGCCTTCAGCAGCAACCAGGCGCTCACGGCTGCGAGGGCGGGCGGCGCGGGCGGCAGTTTCACGACGGGTATGGGATGGCCGCCGCTGGCCAGGGTCTTGACCGCGCCGATGACGATCGCGATCAGCAGAGTGCCGACAAACAAGTAAGTCGGGATTAAGAACACCACGCCGGTTTCGCGCACGCCACGTAAGTTGACGACGGTGACTACGGCGAGGATGCCCAGGCACATCAGGAGGGTGTGCGGCTCCAGGCTGGGTACGGCCGATACCAGCGCACCCACGCCCGCCGAGATCCCCACCGCCACCACCAGGATGTAGTCGATCATCAAGGCGGCGGCCGCCAGCAGCCCGGGAAAGACACCCAGATTGGAACGCGCCACGGTATACGATCCGCCACCTCCCGGGTAAGCTTCGATGGTCTGGCGGTAGGAGAAAAAGACGATGGTGAGGAGGATGACGATGCTGATGCTGATAGGCAGGATGTAGGCGACGCCGGCCGCTCCCAGGGGGATCAGCAGGGTGAGGGCAGCTTCCGGGCCATATGCCGCGGAGCTGAGGGCATCCAGGCCAAAGATGGGGATGCCGGCCATGGGGCCGATGCGCTCGGCTCGCTCGTCGGACGTGGGGAGGGGAGATCCGAACAGGAAGTCGAGGATGGGCATGCGGTTCGGACCATTATAATAGGCCCGGGCCGTGAAAGGCGCGCGCTGAGGAAAAGCAGGGCAGATTCCCGCGTGGGAACCTGCCCTGGAGGTTACTGGATCGCGATCAGCGATCCGTTTCCGTACACTGCCTGCGTGCCGTTGTACACGATGATGGCGAATGGCGCGTTATAGCCCGTCGCCGTATCCGTGGGTACTTCAAAATCCACCTCGTACACTCCCACCATTCCGTAGGCGTAGTGGGCCGAAGTGACCGTCACCCCGTTGTTATTGACTCCGACGACTACCGGCGCAATAACCTCAAGCATCTCCGGCACCCACACATTCTGCGCGTTGAGCGTGAACAGGTCGAACTCGTCGGTAACCAACGATGGAGTTGTCTGGCCGAGCCCTGTGACGAACATCCGGATCACTTCGCCGCGTGCGACTGGATTCGAATATCCGGCGTAGCTCCCATTGGGCCTCACCAGGACCGCGCGCGTTTTCCCATCGCCGTCCACGAATCCGAAGATCCCGGGGCTGTACGGCAGCACCGTGACCGGATAGGCGGGGGAAGCGATCGGGACCGTGGCGCCGGCGGGCGTAACGCTGAGCACCATCGGGACCGTGGCGGGCGGAGTCGCCGACGACGAAGGCACCTCGCAAGGCACCTGCGCCGAAACCGATAGCTGGCCGTTGCTGGACACCACGTCCAGGATGGGCGCGGCTACGCCGCCAAAGGTAACCGTAACGCCGGCTACCTGGGTTACCGGTTCCACGTAAGCGGATACGATACCCTGGAAACCGGGCGTCAATCCGGTTGCGTAGATCGTCGCCAGACTGCAAGGCGAGATGAACTGATTTTGGAACCCGGCGGAATTGACTACCGAAGTAATTACCGCGTACGGCGGATTGATCGTTAGAACGAAGTTCTGGGTGAATGTCTTGTTGCCGGATGTAGCTGTAGCCGTGACGGTAACCGTACCGGGAGTGGTGCCCGCGGTCGCGGTGACAGATGCCACACCCAGCGCGGTTACGGCGCTAGGCTGGCTCAGAGTCACCGTTGCGTTTCCGGTTGAGCCGGTGATGGCGAAGTCCACGGTGCTGCCATTAACCGGAACGCTGCCATCGGTTAGCAGCACTGACAGCGGTTCGGAAAACGCGGTGCCCGCAGCGGTGCTCTGGTTATTACCCGAAGTAGCCGTTATGCCCGTGATCACGGTGTTTACCGCGAGGGTGTAGATGCCGGCCGGTACGGTGGAATAATTCGGTAGGGTCACACTGACTTGGACCGAGGGTCCCCCGGTCGCGGTTAAAACCGCCGTTGCTACGCCATTGGCTCCGGTTGTGGCGCCAGCGCTGGCGAGCGTCCCGGGACCGGTTACGGTCCATTTCAGAGCGATGCCCGATAACGGATTCATACTCGCATCGGTGACCTGCGCGGTCAGGGTGACGCCAACGTTCGGATTGGCGGTGGCGCTGCCTTTAATGGAAATGATAGCCGGCGATCCGGGAGTGACTTTGAACGGCGTCGGAGAATAGCTCGCAAAGCCGCCGCCGATGACGATGGTGTAGTTACCCGATCCAATCGCGCCGCCGAAAAGCGGGATGCACGTCGCCGTGCCGGTGACATCCGTAATTACGGTACCGGGACCTTCGCCGTTTCCATCGGTTACATTGACGCCTGTCTCACAACTGACCGTCAACTTGGTACTTGAAGTCGAAACCAACGTCACCGAAACACCTTGAATAGGTCCGTTAGCTCCTACCACGCTGAGTGTGATCGGCTTGCACGAAGCATCGGAAGCCGGTCCGCACGTTTGGCCCACCGCGCCGCTCAGCGCTTGCGGGGGCGAGGGATTCAGTTCGTACGAAACGGCCGTCGCGCCGGAATCCTGATAAGGCAGAGCCGTGGTTTCATAAAAAGTCACGGTATTCGTTCCGGCCGTGGCACTCACCTGGGCCGGGAAAAAGTAAAGTCCATTGAATTCGAGCTGGGGCTCGAAGGTATATGATGACAGACCGGTCGCGCCCGTATCGAGCGTCTGAGTAGCGTTCTTGAAGCCTGGCTGGGTAAGAGTCCAGGTAACAGGCACACCGACCAACGGATTATTGTTGGCGTCCACCACCTGAACTACGAGCGGAGCGTATCTCTGGGGATTCAACGGACAGAGTTGACAGACTAACTGTCCATTTCCGGAAACGATCGAAACAGTCTGAGCTTGGGAAGAAGCCGGGATAAAGAACAACGCGGTTAGAAAGCTACCGGCGAAAAACGCGAGTTTCTGCATACACGTCCTCCTGACGTTAAGGGGAAGATAAAAGTGGCGGACGCGGAAGACTAGTCTAACATCTTCCGGAGCAAAAAAAAAGGGGGAGCTAAAAGCTCCCCCTTTGAATCACGACGATTGCCGTGAAGTTTTAGTGAACGAGTTGCTCACCCGTGTTACCGGAGCACATACCGCCGTTCGCGGAGCAAGTGAACGGCTGAGCTTCGCGCGCGGCATCCGGGATGATCAGCGCGAGATAGGCGGCCGCAAAGTTCTGAACTCCATAATCGCTCACAAAGCTATAACCGTGAGCAAACTGGAATTGGCAGCTTGCGATCGCGTACCCGGCGGGCACAACCGAGGCGCTGGGATAACCGGCATCCAGAGTGGACAGATCGGCGGTCCAGGTATCGCCAGGCGCGATCGCCGGCGACGTCAGGACACCCGCTACAGCACCATTCTGGGCGAGGCCTGTTGCCAGGGCGCCGTTTGCGTAGAAGTACACGGAGCAAGTTCCGGTTTGGCCAGTTGCGCCCAACGTCCCCAGGGGATCCATGGAGGTATTGGAAATCGCGAGACCGGTATCAAAGCCGGCGAAGTCCGTCACGTACGGGAACAGCAGGGTCGTCACGCACTGCGCGGTGTTGAACAGCGAAGTGCCTGCCGGCGTGGTGCTGGACACGAAGAAGGCCGGAATCGGAGAAGACGTACCCGGGTATTGGCTAAAGTACGGGTAGAAGCTGCTCCATGCCGTCGTGGGACCGATGGAAGGCGGATTCGCGGACTGGGCAGTGAATGCAGCCCATACGTGGAACGTGAGCGAATCGATAGCCGAGGGGTTGGTCTGGGTGATGGCCCAAACGACCTGGATCGGACCCGGGTTGGCGCCGGCGGAATTGTCGGCTACCAGGACCGGAGTACCGGCGGTCTGGCAATTAGTGCCGTAGCACGGTGAAACCGGCACGGGCAGAACCAGGTTGGCGTTGGAAGCAGGCCCGGAAGCGGCCCACGGATCCACATATACCATTGCGCCCGTCGGGATATTCGTGATGGTGGTCTGCAACTCGGTCGGCGAATCGGCTACACCTGCCGTGCCGCCCGTAACTGCAATCTCCAAACCACTCTCTGAGTTGTAGATGGCCCCCGGAACATCCTGGACGCCGTTAGTCTGGACCTTGAAGGCGGTGGCGAAATTCTCCGTGAAGTTGACCGAGCCGACGGGAACCTGAACGCTGTTTTCGCACTCAAAGAAGTTCGGGTTGTTGCCGCCGACGCTGGTGGTCAGGCCAGGCGCCACGAGACCGACGAGAAGCTGCGGATTCGAAATCTGAATCGACGTGCTGCTGCTGGACGAAACGAAGGCGTAGATCGGGAAGCCGATCTGTCCAGCGGGCGGGTTAGTCGCATCGATGCGGATGTTGGTGATGCGATAGGTGCGCGACGTCAGCGGCGGATCCACGGGAACGCCGAGGAAGGTGACCGAGTTCTGCGCCGGCGAGAGGATGGTGCAAGTGGAGCTCTCGGGCGGGCAGGCCTCGACGCCTTGAAACACGTTGTACTTATTCGGGTTGTTAAAGGTCAATCCGCCATCGCCGGGCACCGTGCAAAGTGAACCATCGGTGGGCGAAGGGCATACGTCCTGGTTGCCGCCCGCGCCCGCTGCTGGCGGTGTGGGATCGTCAACCAACAGCAAAGCTTCCGTCAAAATCAGAGGCGAAGCTCCGCCGAGGACGCGGCTGGTGATCGGCACGCCGAGAGATACCGAAACGTTTGCCTGCGGTATCGTGGTGCCGGCCGGTGTCGGCGCGGAACCTGGAGCACCGACACAATTCAGCAAAATATCACCAACCAGCTCGTTGAACCCTTCATGACGAAGCGTCGGGGTCACCGAAGCGGTTGCGGTACAAACTAGACCATTTTGTGCGCTCGCCGGAGCTACTAATCCCAAAACCAGGACCAGCGCGGCGAACGCCAGAATCCATCTGCGAAAATCTGCCATTTCCTTCTCCTTGTGAATTGCGAAATTGAATCGGTCGAAGTTCTCTCTCAACCTGAGCCTCTCTCCAACTACCTTCCGACTACCTTGGGAACTTCTCCGTGCGGGCGGAGATTTCATAAAGATTTTGCCGGCAACCCTACTGCCTGGCACCGGGTACTGCCGAACTACGCCCTGCGATAGGGCTGCCTGTCTCTAGTTTTTGTCTTTGGCCGGCTCGCAGGATTGCCAAAAAAATTGCATGTGTCGCGGACTCAGTAAAGATATTCATATCGTATCGCTGCGCCCGTGTCAAGAGAAATTCTTTGCATTCAACGGGGAACCCGACGTTTCAGGCCCCTAAAGCGCACATCGAATGGTACGTCCGAATTAGATCACGATGCCTGCCCAGACGTCAACAGTTTCACACCGAATCGTCTCATTTTAACGATTTTTAATGATCGGTGCCCAAGCTGGCCCGGGCACCTGGTTCAATCTAACACATTTTCAAGCACTTAGGACTATACGCGAAGCAAATATCCGCGGGCCTCGCGCCCCGTCAATTTCCACAGTGCGTATAGATACCACTGCAACTGCCGTTCATAGCGCGCAGCGCTCGCCGAGTCGCTCTTGAAATCGACCACTACCCAGCGATCCTCCTCGAGGAATGCAAGATCCATCACACCTTCCAGCAGCCGGCCGTCTGCGAGCCGCAAATGAACCGGCATCTCGCGATGACATTGCCCAGAGGCGCGGGCGCGATCGAGCAGCGGGTGAGCCCATGCGCAGGCCACCGCATCCGCCGCGGCATCGGCCTCTTCCCGCGGCGCACCCAGCAGACGCGCATGCACCCGTGCGAGCGCCGGGATCTGGTCAGCCGCGCCATTTAAATCCAAATCGCGCAGGATCGCGTGCACCAGGATGCCGAATCTCGATCCTCCCGGCCGTTCACCGCCCGTAAAGGCGTCCTCAACATATATAGATCGGCGCTCGGGCGCATCCTCAATACCCTCGGTTGGCGAGACAATTCGAAAAGCCGGCAGACGCCCGCTTTCGATCGCCTGGCGGCGGTCGTGCTGCCATTGCTTATAGCGCGCGATGCCTGCTTCGGCGCGCGCGGCGGGCTCGCCTGCCAGAATATCCTCCTGGCGCAGGCCGAATCCGGCCGCGACATCCAACCGCAGAGCCGATGGGTCCCACCAGACCACCTGGTGCTCGCCCGATTGCGGCCGGTGCAAGCCGGGCCGCACGGATTCCTCGAGCTGTCCGGGATGCTCGCCCGGGCGGGACAGCACGGTGCGGTCGCCGGCAAAAGAGGGGCAGCCGGTGGCAGAAGCTTGCGCGCGCCGTTGCTCGCGCGCCGGATAAATGGCTTTGTTGAGCGGACCCAGCCAGCCCTCGCGCTCCTCGTCGCCCACCCCGGGAATCACCAGCAGGTCGCGCGCGCGGGTAGCCGCCACGTAGGCCACCCGCACGCCTTCGGCGAGTTCGCGGGTGCGTTCGTGCTGTTCGTGCTCCAGCAATTCCCAAGGCGCGGCGTTCAACAAGCGCGTCGCGCAGAGCGGACCGGCGACAAAACGCTCCGCCTCGCGGGCCGCCAGATTGGCGGTCATATCGGCCAGGATCACTACGGGAAATTCCAGCCCCTTGGCGCCGTGCACGGTCATCAGGCGTACGCCGTCGGAAGCCTCTTCGAGCACAGGCGCTTCGGTCGATTCGGCCTTCTCGGCCTGCGCCGCCAGCTCTTCTACGAAGCCGCGGAAGGACAGCCCGCCGGTCAGTTCGAACGTGCGCGCCAGGTCGCCGATGCGATACACGTTTGCGAGGGCCTGCGCGCCGGCGCGGCGCAGCGTGAATCCGGCGTGCGCCCGGGTGGCCTCGAGCAGCGCGTTGATGGTATCGGCAACGGGGCGGTAATTGCGGTTGCGATGCAGGTCCGCCAGGATGGCCAGGGCATCGGCTATGCGCGCGAAAGCCGGCGCGGGCGCTTCCCCGCTCCGGAAAGGGTGCAGGCGGCCCACTTCGAAACGGAAGCGCAGCAGCAGATTATCGGGGATGGCGAAGAGCGATCCGCGCAACGTGCCGAAGACGGAAAGCTCGTCGTCGGGCCACTCGATGGCGGCCAGCGCCGCGCGCACGGTGTCCACTTCCTCGCGATGGTAAAAAGATTTCGATCCGACCAACAGATGCGGAATGCCGCGCGCTTCGAGGGCGCGGGTGTAGTCGCGCGACAGATCGGTCCCGTAATTCGTCAGGCGGCGGAACAACACGCAAATATGCTTGGCCTGCAACGGCACGCGCGCGCCGTCGCGCGGATCCCGCACCTGCCAGCCGCTGGCACTGCGCAGCCAATCGATATACGCCGCGATGGTATCCGGCAGGCAGGCGTCGATGCTTACGTTGCTGACACGCATCGCACCATACGGTTTCGGCGCGGGAAGCACCACGATGGCCGGCTGTGGGCTATAGGCCGGCGTGTGTTCCTCGAGCGGCGCATAGCGCGCCTGGCCGCCCTCGCGGTCGCCGGCCATTTCCGGCGCGAAGGCCGCATTCACAAGCTGCTGAATGGGCCGCACCGCGCGAAAACTCCGGGTCAGGTGGATGCGCGCCACGCCGCGCGCGGCCAGCGCTTCGCAGACATTTTCATAGAGCACCACGTCGGCGCGCCGGAATTTGTAAATGGATTGCTTGGGATCGCCCACCACGAAAAGTTTGCCCGGAACGGGCGACACTTTCAGCCAGTCGTTCTGGGCGGGATCGTCGGCCGAAAGCAGGATCAGGATCTCGGCCTGGGCCGGATCGGTGTCCTGGAATTCATCCACGAAGATGCGGCTGAAGCGGGCTTGCAGGTAGCGGCGAACACCCGCGTTGTCGCGCACCAGGTCGCGCACGAGCAGCAGCAGGTCCAGGAAATCGAGCTTGCCCGCGCGCTGCTTTCGCGCGGTGTAAGCCGTTACGAAGTCCTGCATCTCGTCGCGCAGCGCGGCGGCGAAATCGGCGCCGGCATCGCGGCGGAACTCGTCCAGATTGTGCAGCAGCGCATCGCGCGCGTCGAGGACCTGCTGCCGCGATATGCCCGGCGCGAAGTTTCCGGAGCCTTTCTTGAAGTTCCGCCGCAGGTCGCGATCGAGCTTCAGCAGGCGCGCTTCTAGCGTGTCGTAATCCGAAGGCCCGCCGCGCATGTCCCGCAACGTGCGCATCGAATCCACCAGGTTGTCGCTGCTGCGCGGACATTGGCGGACCACGTCGTCGAGCCCTTGGCATTGCTGCAAAAGCGCATCGATGCGGGCGTCGCGATCGAACGGCTCTCTGCGCCAGGGAGCCGTGTGGTCCCGCCACTCCACCAGTTGCTTGCCCGCATATTTCAGCGACTCCACCGGTGAGTAATCGGATGACGCTTTCTGGCGGGGCGGCTCGCGCCAGGCCAGGCGCGCCAGCGCCCGACGCAGCGCCGCAGATCCGGCATCCAATTTCTGCTGGAACCACGCATCGAAGGCGCGCGAGCGCAGGCGGTCGGCTTCCGGTTCGGTCAGTTCTTCAAAGCCCGGATCGATGCGGGCTTCCACCGGACGCTCGCGCAGGATCTGCGCGCAGAAGCCGTGGATGGTGCCGATGGCCGCCTCTTCCAGGCGCTCGAGCGCATCTTCCAGATACAGGCGCTCCTGCCCATCGGCGCACGCCGCGCGCGCTTTGTCGAGTTCCTCGCGCAGGCGGATCTTCAACTCGCCGGCGGCTTTGTGCGTGAAGGTCACCGCCACGATCTGTTGGACCGGCGTGCCGGTGGCCAATACCCGCACGATCCGCCGGATCAACTCGGAGGTCTTGCCCGTGCCGGCCGAGGCTTCCACGATCAGACTTTCGCCCAGCGAATGGCGAATGCGTTCGCGGGCGGCGGCGTCGTCTGTCTGGATCGCCGGAATCATGGGATATTCCTGAGCGCTTGCAAGGCATCCAACTCGTCGCGCTGTTTGCGCGCGGTGCGCCGCTCTTCGTTGGGGCCGCACACCGGCCGGTAATCGCACATCGCGCAGGCGCCGGCATGGGGAACCGCGGGCAGGAATCCGCGATCGATTTCGCCGTCGACCAGCGACATCGCGTGTTTAAAAAAGGCGCGGTGGTTGGGGGTGATGTCGAACCGGACTTCCTGGTAGTTGCCGCGCTCGGTGCAATAGGACAGGCGGCTCACTTCGGTGGATGCGCCCAACAGGCTTTCGGCCGCCATGGCGTAGGCCAGCGGCTGCAGCAGCGTGCCGCCGCCGATATACTTGGGCAATTCCTGCGGCGGTTTGCCGGTCTTATGATCGGTGATGCGCAGGGTGCCGCGCACGGGATGCTTTTCGACCAGGTCAATGGCGCCGCGCAGGCGCACGCCATTGTCCAGCACCGCCTCGGCCGGAGTGCTCCGCGGATCGCGCAACCGGTCGCCCTCGATGCCGAAACTGTATTCGAAATGCGCCGGTATCCAACCGCCCGGATCGGCGGCGGCGCGCTGGATCCATCCCCGCAGATCGATGCGCAAATCTTCGATCTCGCTGCGCCATACGCGCGGAATCGCGGGCGCCAGCTTTTCTTCGTTCTCCGCAGCCACGCGATCCAGCACACCGTCGGCAATTTCGATCACGCGCGCGGCGTTTTGCGGAGACATCGGCAGCAATTGCGCCGATTGCAGTTCGCGGAACAGCCGGAACTGGGCTTCGTGAAACAGGGCGCCGCGCGTGAGCGGATCCATCTGCTCCAGCGCCACCTTCTCCTCGCGCGGCCGCAGTTTGTGGATGGCATGCAATAAGAAACGATAAGGGCACGCCGCGAAATGCTGCAGCGCCGACGGCGAATAACTGCGGGCGGCCAGCCGCTGCGTGGCCAGCACGGCGCGGGTGGCGGCATCCGGTTCCACGATGCCGTCGGCGGCGAACCACGTGTTGCGGTTACGCCGCGCGTAACGCCGCAGGGATTCGGCCAGATAATCGTTCGCGCCGATCAGATAGTGGCCGGCGCCCCGGGCCTCCTCGGCGTTCAACTCAAAAGTGCGCCCGAGCGCGGCCAGATCGTACTCCGCATCGTCGATGGCTTCCATGGCATCGGCCGGCGCGGGCCAATCCAGGCGCGATGGCGCACCGCGGCGGGCCTTTTCCTCGAACGCGCGCAGCTCCGGCAGACGCCCATGCGCCGCGCGCACGATTTCGAGCGCGTAAAACGACGGTACCCGCGGGCGCGATTCCACGGCGTCCATGCGCGGATAGGAGAACACCAGCCGCGTGCGGGCGGCCGCGCAGGCGATGTGCAGCCGGCGGCGTTCGTCGGCCACGCGTCCGTCCTGCAACTGCAACCCCGCTGGCAGCGCTTTGCGGTACTCATCCAACAGGATGGGATCTTCGTGCGGGCGGCTGGGAAACAGGCCTTCGCAGAGGCCCGGCAGAAAGACGATATCGAAAACCCGCCCGCGCACTTCGTCGATCCCGCTCACGAAGACGCAGCCATAGCGGCGCAAAGCCGGCTCGCGGCGCAGGAAGCGCAGGCGTTCGTTCAGCACGCCGGAAACCTCGTCGAGCCCCACCGGCCCCACCTCGGCCATGGCCTGCAATTCGCCCAGAATCGAAAGGACGGATTCCGGCTGGCGTAAGGCAGCCGCGGCCAGCGCGCGGAGATGTTCGATCCAATCTCCCCAATCGGCTTGCCGCGGCAGTCCAGCCAGCCGGTCGATCAACGGCAGGGCAAAGCGCTCCAGGTTCTTGAGCCGGGCGATTTCCCGTTCCAGGTGTTGGCGGCGGCCTTCTTCTTTTTGATCGAGATCGGCGAGCCGCACGCGGAATTCCGCTTCCAGGCCGCGCAGGCGGCGCTCCCAACGCGCGGGCCCCCCGATCACCGCCGCATCCACCAGCAGCCGCTCCCAAGCCGCGGGCGATTGCAGCGTGCCGCCGATCACCGCGGCATCTTCGCCTTCCGCTATCGCGGGTTCGGGCGCGGACTCCGCCGCGGCAGCCGCGCCGCGCTCGTATAATCGCGCGAGCATTTCGTCATCTGGCGGCAGAGGCGCGATATCCCGAGCCACCGGACGGTCGAGCGGCGGCGCCTGCCCCAGCGAGAGGTATTCGGCGAAACGCGTGGCCGAGCAGCCTTCGCCCGCGCACGCCAGCAGCGCCAGAAACGCGCGGCCCGCCGGATCGGGGCGGGCTACGCCGCGGCTGAAATATGCCGGGATGCCTGCGCGCCGCAGGGCTTCCTCCACCAGCGGCTGGTAGCGTTCCGGCGAACGCAACAGGATGGCCATGCGGTCGAAAGCCATCCCATCCGCCGCCGCTTTGCGGATGCGGCGCGCGATCTCGACACATTCGAGCGACTCGCCCGCGGCCGAGAAGTAGTCCAGGCTGGAGTCCGGCTCGCCATCGGGCGACACGATTTCGGCAAAGAGGGACTGGCGAATGCGGTCGAGTGTACTGGCGGGGCGGGATTGCGGTGCCGCCGATTTGGATCGCTGCAGAATCAGACGTCCGTCGAATATCGCCGGCGAGCGCTCCAGCACGGCCGCGGACAACCCGCGCCGCAGCGCCGCCTCAAGATCCACATCCAGCAGCACCACCGGCAATCCCAGCAGCCGGTGCTTCCCTTCCCGCGCCGCCGCCGTTGCATAGCGCAACAGCAGCGCGAAATCCGCCGCCGAACGGCTGGCCAATTCCTCTTCGTAAAGCGCCGCCATGCGCGCCAGATCGCGGCCCGGAGCTCCCGTCGCCGCGACCTGCTCCGGCCGTATGCCTTCCACACGCAACTCGGCGATAGTGGCGGCCACCGCGCGCGCCAGGCCAGGCATGTCCGCCACGGGCTGAAAGTACGGGATCGATGCAGCCTTCAGCTTATGGATCACGCGCGCCACCATGGCTTCCGCGCTCAGCCCGCCCGCGGGCGCCAGTCCGGCGCGCGCCAGCGGCCCTTCTGCCAAGTCCACCGCCAGTCCTGTGAGGGTCATACGATGTACGCCCAGCAGGCCGGTGGTCGAGGCCGCGCGCACGAAATCGTCCGCGGCGCTGCGGGATTGGGCAAGCACCACGACCTCAGGAAAGTCCCGTAGATTCGCCAGGAAGTCCGCCGCGGCATCCAGCATTTCTGCGTACGACGAGGATAGGAACAGACGGCGCACTTAGCCGCCAGTGTAACAAGGCTCGCAAATGCGAGGCTCGCGACTGCCGCCCCCAGTGCGTCATCGCACATTTTAAGATTGGCATTCCAGTTGCACGCGCGAGGACAGTTGACCACTCACACTCGAATTCCGGCCGCAGTCGCCCTGCTTGTAATCTGCTCCGCCCGGCCGGCTGCGGGTTACGCCGTGATCACGCACGAAGCCATCGTCAACGCAGCCTGGAAGAATATTACTCCCATCCTGCGGGAGCGCTTCCCGGCGGCCACGCCGGAGGATCTGGAAAAAGCCCACGCTTATGCGTATGGCGGCTGCGTCATCCAGGACATGGGCTATTACCCGTTCGGAAGTAAATATTTCAGCGATCTGGTGCATTATGTGCGCAGCGGCGATTTCGTGGAGGCCCTGCTCGCGGATGCCACGGACATCGATGAGATGGCTTTCGCGCTGGGCGCGTTGGCGCACTACGCCGCCGACAACAACGGCCATCCGATCGCCGTGAATCGCGCGGTTTCCATCGAATACCCCAAGCTCCGCGCGGAATATGGCAACGAGGTGACCTACGCGGACAACCCCGCGGCGCATCTGAAGACCGAATTCGGTTTCGACGTAGCACAAGTGGCACAGGGCAACTACGCGGCGCAGGATTATCACAATTTCATCGGATTTCAGGTTTCCAAGGATCTGCTCGAGCGCGCCTTCCGCGAAACCTACGGTCTGGAACTGAAAAGCCAGTTCGTCAGCCTGGACCTGGCGCTGGGCACCTACCGCCGCACCGTCAGCACAATCATTCCCGAAGCCACGAAAGTGGCCTGGTCGCTGAAGCAGAAACAGATCGCACAAGCGCGGCCCGGCATCACGCGGCAGAAGTTTCTTTACACCGTGAGAAGATCGAGTTACGAAAAGGAGTGGGGAACCGATTATACCCGCCCCGGGCCATTCGCCCGTATCGTGGCATTCGTATTCCGCATCATGCCGAAGATCGGTCCGTTCAAATCTGTAAACTTCAAAGCGCCCACGCCGCAAACCGAGATCTTGTTTATGCAGAGCTTCAACCGCACCGCGGATCTGTATAAGGCTCTACTCCAGCAGGAACTAGCCAAGGGCCACGCGCCTTTGCCCAATACCGATTTCGACACGGGACAGCCGACGCGGGACGGCGAGTACTCTCTGGCGGACGAGACCTATGCCAAGCTTCTGCGAGACTTGGCCAAGCAAGGTTTTACGACTGTAACGCCGGAGTTGCGCGCTAACCTGCTGTCGTTTTATCAGAATCCGCCGCCGCCGGCTCCCGCGAATAAGAGCGGCAAGACGGCCGCGAAAACGTGGCCGGAGACGCAAGCCGCATTAGAGCGGCTGCGCGCGCTGCAGATTCCCGCGCAGAACGCGGCGCCGGCATTGTCGCGATAAGTTCCCGTCACTCCCTTCTCAAATAGGTCAATCCGTTTTCGCCGGGCATCTCGTACATCGTTTGGTAGTTGAACTCTGTAAGCAATCACTCGAGAGAGGTGCAAATGAAAACGACGGGAAGGAACATCGCGGTTCTTCTGGCGGCGTTCACGATGGCGCAGCCAGGAGCTGTCTATGGCGCGAGCCATCGCGAAGCGCCCATCACCGCCCTGGACAGGGCGGCGGATATCGCAGACTTTTACGCTTTCGTCAGTTACGACGATCCGACGAAGGTAACCTTTATTCTGGATGTGGATCCGCTGCTGGATGCCAGCAACGGCCCCAACTATTTTCCATTCGATGCCGGCATCCGGTATGCCATCAACATCGACAACAACCAATCGGCCATGCCGGTAATCTCATTCGAGTTTCAGTTCTCCGCGCCGGCGCCGGGTAAGCCGCAGCTTTACACCGGCTTCCTGGGGGCGCTGAATGGGATCCCCGCGCCCGCCGATTCACCGGCGCCGGTCGCGCCCGGAACTCCGATCATTCCGGCTGCCATCACCGCGCTGAATGGACCCGGATCGGCCGGATTCAGCCTGCGCCAGACCTACACCGTCACCATGGTAGTGAATGGCGTGCGCACGGTGTTGAGCCGGCCGGGCGGCGGCAACTTCCTGGCGGTGCCCGCCAACGTCGGCCCCCGCACGATGCCCAACTATGCGGCGCTCGCGGCGCAGGGCATCTTTAACGCCGGCAACGGAATCAAGGTTTTCGCCGGCACCGCGGACGACCCGTTCTACATCGATCTGGGCGCGGCATTCGATACGCTCAACCTGCGCTCGGGCGCGTTCCCGTCCGGGATTCCCGGCGTGCTGACGCCCGCCCAGGATGCCGACGATACGCAGAACTACGCGCCGGATAACGTTTCCGGCTACAACGTCAACGTGATCGCCATCGAAGTTCCCATCACCATGCTGACCAGCACCGGCCAATTGGAACCTCCCACCAGTCCGGCGGCTACCATCGGCGCGTGGGGGACCACCTCGCGGCCGGCTATGACCATCCGTAAATCGCCTGGCCCGATCCAGTACTCGGGAAGTTTCCAACAGGTACAGCGCATGGGAAATCCGCTGATCAACGAGCTGATCATCGGCACCGGATACAAAGATTACTGGAGCATGAGCCAGCCCATCAACGATTCCCAATTCGCGAACTTCGATCTCGATCCACAGATCGCGCGCGTCATGAACGCGGCGTATGAGGCGTTGTTCGGGGCGGGAGCATTCCCGATTCCGTCGCCGCCGCGCACGGATCTGCTGCCGCTGGTGACCTACGCGCCGCCCATCGCCGCGTCAGGCACGCCGGCCGGCCCGGTAGCCGACCTGCTTCGCCTGAATACCGGAGTTGCGCCCACACCCGCGGCCAGCCGCAAACGCCTGGGCCTGCTAGGAGGCGATGCGGCGGGCTATCCGAATGGCCGCCGCGTTTCCGACGATGTGACCGACATCTCGTTACGCGTAGTGGCGGGCATCCTGGTGGACAGCACTAAGTACGGTCTGGCGCTGGGTGATGGCGTCAATACCAACGACGTGCCTTACCAGGAGACGTTCCCCTATGTCGGATGGGCGCAAAGCGGATACACTGCGCGCCACGTGGATCCAGGCGAGCCTGGCTGCACGGGAGATTCCGGCGGGACCTGCCCGGTGAACTAGCTCTTGGTGGGGCAGGCGTCTACGCCTGCTGCGGGTCTCCAGACCCGCCTTTTGGGCGGGGCCTTTAAGTCCCGCCCAGTTTCTATCGGTAAATTTCTATGAAATCGAAATTGAAGATCTCTCTCAAGACCGCGGGACTGGCGTCGATCGGCGTTCTGAGCCTGTTCGCAGGCCAGCCCCAAACTCCGGACAAGAACGCGGCGGAAGTCAACGTCCTCAATATGCGCGCGCACTCCGCGCTGAAACAGGCGCGCGCCAACGATTCGGCCGCCAGCCTGGCCGACGCCGCCAGCGCGGTCCACCAAGCCTTGCAACTTGCGCCTAAGGATTTCGACGCGCGCAAGCTGGACGTGAAAGTTCTGCTCGCCAGGCATCAGTTCCGCGAAGCCCTGGAACGCGCCCGCGCGATCAATCACGGCACGCCCGACGACGTGGAAGCCTGGGGCCTGGTATCCGATGCGGCGCTGGGGTTGGGCGATTATGCGGAAGCCGAGCGCACCGCGCAATGGATGCTGACTCTGCGGTCTACAAACGTCGGCGGCCTGGCGCATGGCGCGCGGCTGCGTGAACTGTTCGGCGACCACGACGGCGCCCGCGAATTCTGGGAATCCGCGATACGGCTGACGCTGGCCGACGACGAACAGCGCGCCTGGCTGGCCACGCAAGCGGCTTCTTTGAGCCGGCGCACGGGCCATGCCGCGCAGGCGGAAGCCCTCCTCCGCCAGGTTCTCGCTGCCATCCCCAACTATCAGCCGGCCATCGCGGAGCTGGCACGCGCCCGCATGGAGCAGCACCAATACACCGATGCCGTCGCCATACTGCGGGAGCGTTACCGGAAAGTCGCGCGTCCCGATGTGCAGTTCGAACTGGCGCGCGCCCTGCAACTGGCCGGGCAGGAGACGGAAGCCCAAGCCGCATACAAAGAGTTCGAGCGGTCCGCGCGCGCGGCCATCGATGCGCCCTACAACTACAACCACGAACTGGTTGCGTATTACACGGATCGCGCCCCAAATCCCCCCGAGGCGCTACGCATCGCGCGGATCGAAATCGCGCGCCGCCAGGATGTGGAAACGCTGGATGCCCACGCCTGGGCCCTCTACATGTCCGGCGATCTGCAGGAAGCCAGACAGCAGATCGAGAAAGCGCTGGCCGTGGGATTGCGCGAAGCCTCGTTTTTCTACCACGCCGGCGCGATTGCCTCGAAGCTGAAAGACAACCCCGCCGCGGTGCGTTATTTCAACGATGCGCTATCGGTTTCTTCCGCATCCGAGGCGGCGGATGCGGCCCGCGGCGGCCTGAAGGAGGTGCAACCACATGCGGACTGATCGCCTGGTTTGCGTCTTGCTCGGCGTGGCGCTGCTGCCGGCGGCCGATCTCCGGCAGGCCCTCCCTGACATCGCCGGGCGCAGCCCCATTCCCGAAAGCGCCAGCACCGACGAACGCATCGCGGCGATCGAGAAGCAGATCGCCCAGAATCCCAAGAGCGTCGCTTTTCAGAATCAACTGGCCGGCGCCTACATGCAAAAGGTGCGCGAAACCGTGGATTTCGGCTACCTGGATCGCGCCGAACGCATTTTGAACCGCGTGCTGCTCACAGACGACGGCAACTACGAAGCGCTGCGCATGCGCGAAGTCGTAGAATTGGAGCGCCATCACTTCCAGGCCGCGTCCGACCTTGCGGAGGCCATCATCGGCCTGCATCCTGGCGATCCGTGGAGCTATGGCATCCTGGGCGACGCTTCCATGGAAATGGGCCGTTACGATCGGGCCGCCGCTGCTTATCAACAGATGCTGATCTTGCGCCCGGATCAGTCCAGCCTGAATCGCGCCTCCTGGTACGAATTCGTCTCGGGGCGGCCGCAACAGGCCATCGCGTTGATGAAACAGGCCATCGAATCCGGGGCGCGCTCTCCGGAGAATACCGCCTGGTGCCTGGTCGACTTGGGAAACCTCTATTTCAAGACCGGCGATCTGGACCGCGCGGGCCAAAGCTTCGCCGAAGCCGCGCGGACCTTTCCCGGATACCATGCGGCGCACGCCGGCCTGGGACGGGTGCAGGCCGCCCGCGGCAGCTATGCCGAAGCGATTGCCTCCTACTTGAAGGCGCAAAGCTCGGTGCCCATGCCGGATTACGCCGCCGCCCTGGCGCAGATCTACACGCTGCAGAACCGGCCCGAAGATGCCCGCAAGCAGCGCGAACTGATCGATTTTGTGGATCGCATGGGACGTCTCGCATCCGAGAAGACCAATCGGAACCTGGCGCTGATCTATGCGGACGAGGGACGTAACCTGGATCGCGCGCTCGATCTGGTCCAGGAGGAACTCAAGGTGCGCAACGATATTTATACGCACGATGCGCTGGCCTGGGTTCTCTTTCAAAGGAAAGACTATGTGGGCGCCGAAGAATCCGCGCGAGTAGCGGTGGCCCTGGGCACGCCGGAGCCGACCTTTTATTATCACGCCGGGCGCATCGCCGCCGCGCTGGGTAAGCCGGATGAGGCGCGCAAGTTGCTGGACCGGGCGGTGGAATTGAATCCCTGGCGCACGAACTAGCACGGCGTGGCGCACGCTTCAGCGTGCCGGCGGGACTTTTTAAGTCCCGCTTTGGCGAACGGTCACCAATCTGGATAATTTAATCCTCCGCCGCATCTAACTGCACCCACACCACTTACTAACTCCCCACCCTCCACATACAGCCGTTCCCCATCACCCCGGCCCTAAAATGGAATCGGGTATGGACGCCTCATCCCATCCCCAAAATCCAAATCCAACCGCAAGGAATAACCCATGCTGATTTCCCGCAAACAACACCAAGCTAACCGCGAGAACGCGCAACACTCCACCGGCCCGGTCTCCCCGGAAGGCAAGGCCGCCGTCCGCCTCAACGCCCTCACCTTCGGGCTCCGCGCGCGCATCGTCGTCCTCATCCACGAAGACGAAGCCGCCTACCAGCAACTCTGGGATGTCCTCGAATCCGAGTGGCAGCCCCAAGCCCCCACCGAAAGAATCCTGCTGGAACGTATGGCCGTCGCCCATTGGCTGCTCATGCGCACGGATCGCAGCGAAGAGAGGATCTTTACCGCTACCGATCCGGGCGCGGAACAATTCGCCCTGCTCGATCGCGTCTCCGCCCAGCGCGCCCGCCTGGAGCGGTCTTTCAGTACCGCCATGCGCGAACTGAAGCAGTTACAAAACGAGCGCCGCGCCCGCACCCAGCCCGAGTGCACCCAGCCTGAGGCTGTGCAGCCGGTGCACACCGAGCCTGCCGTCACAGCTCCCGCGCACCGGCCCGCCCCGCCGCCCGCATACGTGATGTCCGGCGCCCCGGACGCCCAGCCGCTATCGTGCGCCCCTTTCTCCCCGGATACCCGTTAGCCACCTGCCCCCCTGATCTTTGACAACCTGGCAAACGACCCCAAGCAGTCCACCCAATCTGTCCCCAAAAATGAGCCCACTCCGGTAACCCACACCCCAGAACCCGCAACCTGGAACCCACACTCAATAACCCACCACCCACAACCCACCACCTATAACCCTCGAATCAACCACATAGGCTTTGATCGTCAGTCGCAAGCGGCCAGTCATCACCAGACGGCGCACTGAAGTTCACCGCGGCACGCTGAAGCGTGCGCCACAGGCTGCGCGTTATACTGAACCCATCGCAGTGGTCAGGGTTTATCAAAAAATTACCCGATGCGTGGTTTGGGCAGCCGCGAGCGTCTTGTTGGCGGCCGCGGTGGGCGCCGCGGTGCCCGTACGGCTGGTCGTGGTGGATTCGGCCGGCGAAGCTGAGCGCATCCTGAAACAGTTGCGGAACGGCGCGGACTTCGCCGTATTGGCGCGCGAAAAATCCACCGATGCCACCGCGGTCAACGGAGGCTACCTCGGCAAAATCGATCCCGCGTCGCTGCGTCCCGAATTGCGCGACGCCTTGCAGGGGTTGCGCCCGGGCGAAATCTCGCGCGTGATCAAACTGCCATCCGGCTATGCCCTGGTGAAAATCCTGGCCGATTCCGAACTCGCCAAAGTGGACGATGCCGGCCGCGAGCGCCAGGCTGCCATCACCTCCGGCAGCAGTGTGCATTATGCGCCTGACCTGGACGGGCAATCGGAGTCCGTGGCGACCCTACTTCAGATGCCCAAGCCAGCCAATTGGGATCAAGACCCGGAATTGATCTGCGAAGTACACAAAAGCGCGTTTGCGACCGCCATGGATCGCGTCAACCGCATGCTCGACCCAAACGACGAGCACAGCCTGGCGCGCAACAATGCCAGCCCCTACGATTGGGTGGAGGCCATCTTCACCAAAGGCAACCTGTACGCTTACCTGGGCGAGATGCCCAAAGCCATCGAACAATTCGAGGCCGCGTACAAATACTCGCAGGCCCATCTCCCGCAGATGGTGCCGATCATGGAGGAGGCCTTAGGGATCGCCTATCTACAACAGTCCCGCATGGAGAACGATGTTTTTCGCGATCCAGGGGACCGCTGCTTATTCCCGCCGTCCCCGGGCGTGCGGTTTGCGAAGACGGCCAGTTCCGAGAAGGCCATCCAGCATTTCATGAAGTTCCTGGAGAGCGCGCCGGACGACATCGAAGCCAAGTGGCTGCTGAACGTGGCGGAGTCGACCCTGGGCAACTATCCGGATCACGTTCCGGCCCGGTTCCTGATCGCGCCGTCGTATTTCGCTTCCCCCGAAAATGTGGGCCGGTTTACCGATGTCGCGAAGGACGCCGGATTGAACCTGTTCGCCATGTCCTCGGGCGTGATTGTGGACGACTTCGACAACGACGGCCTGCTGGACGTCATCACCTCCGACTACGATACCTGCGCGCCGATGCACTTCTTCCACAATAATGGCGACGGGACCTTCAGCGACCGGAGCGCGGCCGCCGGCCTGACCCATCAATTGGGCGGATTGAACCTGGTGGAGACGGACTACAACAACGATGGATGCCCGGATGTCCTGGTGCTGCGGGGCGCCTGGGAGAAAGGCCCGCAGCGCATGTCGCTGCTGCGGAACAATTGCGACGGCACCTTTACCGACGTGACCAGGGTGAGCGGCCTTTCCCAGCCCACTAACTCACAGAGCGCGGTCTGGGCGGACATCAACAACGATGGGCTACTCGACCTGTTCGTGGTGAACGAGCGCGGGCCCAGCCAGCTCTATTTGAACAAAGGTGACGGAACCTTCCAGGACATTTCACATTCCGCGGGCATCGACCGCAGCGCGTTTTCGAAGGGCGTGGCCGCCGCGGACTACGACGGCGACGGCTATGTGGATTTCTATGTAAGTAACATCAACAACCTCCCCAACTTTCTGTATCACAACAATCATGACGGCACTTTCACGGAGGTGGGCGCGCAAGCGGGCGTGCCGGGAACCGGCCGTAGCTTCGCCACCTGGTTCTTCGACTACGATAACGATGGCTGGCCGGACCTGTTCGTGGCCAGCTTCTTCAAGTCGATCGAAGAAACCATGAAGACTTACATGGGGCTGCCGTTCAACGCCGGATCGCTGAAGTTGTACAAGAACATGGGCGACGGCACATTTAAGGATGTGACCAAAGAAACCGGTCTCGAGCGCGTGTACATGCCGATGGGCGCCAACTTCGGCGACATCGACAACGACGGCTACCTGGATATCTATCTGGGCACGGGAAGTCCGTCGTATGCCTCGCTGGTGCCTAATGTTCTGCTGCGGAACAAGGACGGAAAGTCTTTTGTGGATGTCACGGCTTCTTCAGGCACGGGCGATTTGGATAAAGGGCACGGCGTGGCTTTCGCCGACCTGGACAACGACGGTGACGAAGATATCCTGACTTCGATCGGCGGCGCCACGCCCGGCGACCGGCATGTTTTCCGGCTCTTTGAGAACCCCGGCAACGGCAACGATTGGATCGTGCTGCGGCTGGTCGGAGTGAAAGCCAACCGGGCGGCCATCGGCGCGCGCATCAAGGTCACCGTGAAGAACCAAGGCAAGGAGACACGCGCGATCTGGCGCACGGTGGGCAGCCAAAGCTCGTTCGGCGGGTCGCCGCTGCGCCAGCACATCGGACTGGGAAAATCTGCCGAAATCCTGAAGATCGAGATCTGGTGGCCGGGGACGCCCGCGCCGCAATCGTTCTCAAACGTGGCCAACCGCCAGTTTATCGAGATCAAAGAAGGCGCGGCGGAATACACGAAGCTCGCCTACCGGCCGTACCGGCTAGGCGGCGCAAACAGAAAAACGCCATGAGGGGAAGAGCGGCATTGCTCGCGCTGCTGTGGATGGGCTGCGCGGCGGCAAACCTATGGGCGACGGAACGCTATGCGGCCAGCGGCGTGATTCTGAAGATCGACCGCCCGCATCGCGCGTTTGTGGCGTCCTGCAAAGCGATTCCAGGATACATGGAGGCCATGGTGATGCCCATCCCCGTGCGCGACGTCAAGCTGCTGGACAGCCTGCAGCCCGGCGCCATGGTGGAGTTTACGCTGGTGGTGACCCCCAGCGACGCGTACGCCGAGGACCTGAAGATCCATCGTTACCAAAGCACCGAGCGCGAACCGCTGCAGGCGGCCCGCTTGCAGCTTCTCGAAAACTTCGGACGGCACGACCCGGCGGCGCGGGAACTGTCCGTTGGCGAACCCGTTCCCGATTTCTCCCTGACGGATCAAACCGGGCAGGCCGTCCGCCTGTCGCAATTCGCAGGTAAGGTGGTGGCGGCGGCATTTGTTTACACCAGTTGTCCCCTGCCGAACTACTGCTTCCGGCTCTCGAACAACCTGGGCCGACTGCAGAAGCGCTTCGCGAACCGGTTGGGACGGGATTTCATCCTGCTCAGCGTTACCATCGATCCCGTGCACGACACCCCGCAGGTGCTCGAAAAATACGCCGCCACCTGGAAGGCCGATCCGAAGTCATGGCATTTTCTTACCGGACCGGAGGCTGACGTGAAGACGGTGTGCCGCCGTTTCGGCGTGAATTCCTGGCCCGACGGCGGAGCCCTGACGCACTCGCTGCACACGGTGGTAATCGACCGCCGGGGAAAGCTCGCCGCCAACTTCGAGGGCAATGAGTTTAGCGCCGTGCAGTTGGGCGACTTCGTGGACGCGGTAATCCGGCGGCCCTAGCGTCCGTGCTTCTACAGGTCGTCGTTCGTAATGGAATTGAAGACGGTCCGGTTGCTGCGCCCCCCAATGGATCTTTCCGCCGTCATCATGCCCTGATGGTAAAGGGCGATATCGTCAGCCGGCATGTAGTGAATATAGTTCGTCAGACCGTAGGCGTTTTGCACCGCCTCTTCCGTGCTCAGGCTGCTCCACGCTTCCGGGATGGGCGGTTCGGCCTTGAGGGCCCGCCATTCCCGGTAGTATTCTCCCGCGCGCTTCCACGGGCAGTCCAATGTGTTGTCGAGCGAGGCCAGGAATTTGTGGGTGCACTCGTGAATGACCGTATCCGTGGCGCCCTCAAAGTTGTGTATCGCCAGTTTCCCGAAATCGAGGAAGATCTTGCTGTCGTTCTTGTAATCCTTCAGATTCACGTTCAGGCATTTGCCCTCCCCGCCTTTCAGCACACTGGTGACGATCTGGACTTTCTCGGATAGCGTTTTGCTGACGTAGCCGTTGGGCGGCGCGCCGAAGGAGGCCTTCGGTTCGAAATATTCGAGGCCGTACTCCTTGAAATGCAAGTCTCCCGAGTGCATGCCGGCGGAGAGTTTCAACAGCAGGCCCTGCATCCGGTGGAGAACCGCAAACAGTTGGTTGGACGATTTCCCGGTGCGGAAATTGGCCTCGACGTGGATCAGAAGATCGGTCGGCAGGTGCGAGGCGGCCTCTTCCCGATTGACGCACTGGGTTTCGACCTGCAGGGCCTGAATCGTTTGCAGAAGCGCCTGATCCACGAAAGCGCGCGCCTTCGAAACGCTGTAAACCAGGACGTCCTGTTCTTGTATGGTTAGCGGATCGGCCGCGGTCACTAGAAAATCCGCGATTTGAAACGTTTGTGCCATGGTCAAGGATTTTATCACGTTCGAGGCGGTGCGTCGGGCACTGCGCGAATCGTCACCAGGTGCTGCCCCCGCGGGAGGAAGATGGCGTTTGGACCGGCTGATTCGGGCGCCGTATCGGCTCCATCGATCTCAATGCGCACAGGCTTGCGATTCAGGATCGCCAGGGCACGCGCGGAACTGCGGTAGGCGAGCTCGACGGCGTCCGCATCCACCGATTGGCCGGATGTCAGTTCGCCGTTGAAGTGTGTGACGCGCAGCGCCGGCGAATCGCCGCCCGGGCTCACGGAGTGCGCGCCGGCCGGGAGGAAAAGCCACGCATCGTTGCGCACCGGCCAGGGCAGATTGTCCACCAGGGCCGGGCCGGACCAGCGCATCGCCACGCCGTGCGGAGATTCGACCATCACCTTGTCGCCCACGATTTCCGCGCGCGTCACCACCGCGGCCGACGCCGGCAGCAGGGCCAGATCCGGCGGCAGAATGGAATTCTCGAAATAAAGCGCGACCTGGGCAAAGGCGCCCGCCGCCGAGTGCGCCACTTCGAACAGTTCCGCGCCGGTCTGCTGCTTGGTGGGGTAGACGTTCTGGTAGCGATCCACGATATTCAAGTCGATAGCCAGGCGATCCTGGCGTGCCGTAAAGGGGCGATAGCGGCGGGCGATCTCCTCGTAGCGCTGCGGCGCTTCGTTCCAGACCGTGGCGGGATCTTCGACCAGGAAGGTGAAGTTGTGGTGATCGAGAAGCGGGAGGAGTTGCGCGGAATCGGCGCCGATCGCGTCGCGCATGGAAGTGTCCAGGCGGTCGTCAACATGCGTCAGCACCACGTCCAGCGAGCTGCGCGCGCGGCGGATGTTTTCGATTTCGCCCAGCCATTGTTGCTGCATGTCGCGCGCCAGGCCGGCGCGAAAGTCCAGGAAGGCGCGCTGGGAAGCGGCATCTTTGCGCGTCTGGAATAATTCGATCGGATCGAAACCGCCGGCGGCCCGAAAGCGCGCGCGCACGTCGTCGTTCATGGGCGTAAAGCGCGACGGATTCTGCAGCCCTTCGAGCGATTCGAAATACAGCTCGGCGAGATTCACGCCATCCCAATCGAAGCGGCCGATCAGATCCCGCACGCCCGCGGAAGCAGCCTGGAAGCAATCGCGGTTGGCGAGGTTCATCAGCTTCCGCCAATCGAGCTGCGCGTCCTGCAGGACGGCGGTCTTCTCGCGCCAAAGGGGATGCTCGTCCCAGAACTTTTCGCTGACGTGCGGCAGTTCGAGCCAGGCATAAACCAGGATGCCATTGGCATGGCAGGCGGCGATCAGGCGCTTCAGGTAGGCATCGCCGGCCGGATCGGGATCGTAGAAATGCCAGGCGGCCACGTGCAAGGTGGCGATCCCCGCATTGCGCCAGCGCGCCGCGAAGTAATCCAGATCCACGCGCAGGCGATATGCGGAATCGAAGAAGGCCCACAGCCGGTTGGTACGGAACGCGGGATTCAGGCCGAGGTCGCCGAGTGCCTGCGGCAGATAGGGGAAGCGTTCATAGCCGCGCTCCCCGGGCGAGACTTCCACCCAAAGAACGGCGCCCGCACCGCGGCGGAACCCGGCCAGCAGGGGCGCACCGGTCCAGCGCTCCTTGGCGAATACTTTGGCTCCGGCCGGAACTTCGTAGCGGGGCAGTTCCAGGCCCTTCTCCCAGACGATCGGCAGCTTCGGCAGATGCACATCCTCCAGGCTGGTGATGCGTACATTCTCCTTGGTGGCGCGAAAACCGAACAACTCGGCGGTGGAAGATTCGCCTTCAAGAATCAGATACGCGCCCGCATCCACCCGCGCGGGCCATTCCGGCGACCCCGCGGATCCGGCTCGCAGAACGAAGATGCTCGCGGAGACCGCCGGTTGGGGCATGAATCCGACGGACTGCAAGAGGAGGGGCCAGCCGCCCTGGTCGTCGGAGAGCACCGCAAAGGTTGGGAGCGATGCGGCAGCCAGCAGGGGCGCGAGCAGGAACGCCAGGGCCGGGAGCGCTCCCCATGAATAATCATGCCGGGCAAAGGGTTTTTGAGGGTTGTGCATGGCAATCTCAGTAAGTGAACGCATACCAGAATCCAGCGCGGAAATCGTTAAAGGCCGGGCCATACGGATCTCCTGTCACGGTATAGTTGCCGCGCAGGTAGTTGACGGTCAGATAGAAGGACGGGGGCATGGCGGCCATCCGGAAGCGCAGGCCCGGCCCGGTCTCGAAAAAGTTGGCCCACGGCTCGCGCTTTTGGTCCATGGTGAGGTTGAAGTTCCAATAGAATTGCGTCTGCACGGCGCCCCACGATGGCGTGTAGCCCGCGCGATTCTGCGCATAGAGCAGGAAATCGTTGTCGAACCGGCTGACGAAGATGGCGTCTTCGTTGGTCTCGAAAAACAGGCCGCCGGTCTTCGATTTCAGCAGGTGGCCGAAGCCTTTGGTGAACGAAGCGCCGCCCCGGTAGTCGGGCATCACGTGATGCGTCAGATACCCCACGGCCGAACCGGCTTCGGCCCACCCCATCAGGCCATGCCACACATTCGTCGCCGCGCCGAGCGCCGGAATGAGGGCGCTTTCGGATAGATATTGCGGTTCCACGCCGCTGCTCTCCGGGCCGATCGCGCCGCGCGTGTCCCCCACAAAACGAAGGCTCAGGTACGGATGAATCGGAAAATGGACGTGCAGTTCGGTCTTGATCTGCGCATACGAAAAGAAGTCGCTCCAGCGCGAGGAATACATGGGAAACATCCACACCGTGGTGCGGAAAGTTTCGAATGCCGGCCGCAGGTTGCGAAATGCCGTGTTCGCTTCCTTGGCGATCTTGGGATCGGAGCTCTTGCGGGCGAGGTCGAACCAGCGCATCGCCTGGCGGTCGTTGTGCAGCAGGTTGTAGGTCCAGCCGAGCTTGAGCATCACGGCGAAGTCCGCCGGATCGTCCTCCTGCGCAAGCTGCAAATACTTCAGCGCATCGCGGATGAAGCCGGCCTGCAGGCTGCGTTCGGCCATCACTTTTGCGTCAATCGAAGCCGGCGCGGGCTGCGCCGCGCGCGTGTGCAGGGTTTGAGGCAGGCGCAGGACGGCGCGCACGCGGTTGGCCAGATCTTCGTTGCCGCCCTTCATCACGCGCTCGAGCAAGGGCATCGCTTCCGCCGTTTCGCCGCGCGCCAGCAGCAGAAAACCCAGTTGCGCGGCGGAGAGGTAATCGGTTTCCGACAGGGCGGTCAAACGGCGGAATTCCTGCTCGGCTTCGGCCTGACGCCCCATGCGCAGCAGCAAATACGCCAATTCGCGGCGCAGATCCAGGTTTTTGGGATCGAGTTCCAGTGCCCGCTGGAACTCGGAGACATAGGGATAACGGATCGGAAGCAGTTCCCGTGCGGATTCCGCGGCGCGCGGCTCGCCGCCGCGGGAGGCGGCCAGCAAGGCGGCGTTGGCTTGCTCCGTGCGGTTGAGGGACTGCAGCACACGGCCAAGATCTACCAGCACGGATCGCCGATCGGGAAGCAATCGCCATGCCTTTTCGTAATGTTCGGCGGCCAGTTCCAGTTCGTCCCGCTGTTCGGCGAGGGTGGCGAGTTCGAAATGACCGCTGAAATTGTCCGCGCCGAGCTGGATCGCCCGAGTCCAGCGGGCAATGCCCTCGGCCAGCGGACGGTCGATGTTCTGGAAGGCGCGCTCGGCGGTAGCGCGGGATTCGGGATCGGCCGACTGCCGCAGACGGTCGAAAACCCGCCGGGCCTGGGCTGGTTCCTTGGTTTCATTGCACAGGAACGCATACTCAAGCGCCACATGAAAGTCCTTGGGGTCCAGCAACATAGCTTCGCGGAACTGGTCGCGGGCGGCCATATTTTCACCGATCTTAAGATACGCGTAGGCAAGATCCTTGCGCATGGCCGGGCGCGCGGGGGCGGCCTCAATTGCCTTCAGAAAAAAGGCGATGGCCTCATCGTAGTCGCGGGCGCGCAGGGCTTCGTACGCCTTGCTGAGAGGTTCATACGAAGGGTCGGCGGTCTGCGCGCCGGCCAGCGAGGCCGCATAGCCGGCCGCCAGAACGAATATCCGTAGCCGCATGGTGGTACATACTTAGTGCGGTGGAGACGAAAATGTCGCATCCGATTTTGGCGTGAACTTCGTCCGGCGACACTCGGCGTCTTTCAGATGCCATTCAGCCCGCAAAAGCGGCCAATCGAACCCACGGCGCAGAACTCCTCCCGTTTGTGTGGTTTAATGGCAATTTGGGGATGCCGGAAAGGGTCAAGTCGTCGCGCGGTACATGGCAAGGAAGATGGCGGACGGCACGCCTGCGAGTTCGTGAGCTGCGCATGATCTGCAAAGGTCTGGTCTCGACGGACCATCCTATCCTGGCCCACATTATCCCCATGCGGCGCTGCAATCTGGCATGCGCGTATTGCAACGAATTCGACGACCACTCCAAGCCGGTGCCGCTCGAGACTATGCAGCAGCGCCTCGATCTGCTGGCTGCTTTGGGTACCACCATCGTCACCATCAGCGGCGGCGAACCGCTACTGCATCCGGATCTGGATCTGATCATCGCGCACATCCGCCGCCAGGGCATGATCGCGGGCATGATCACCAACGGCTACCTGCTCACCGCCGAGCGCATCAAACGCCTGAACCGCGCGGGGCTGGACCACCTGCAGATCAGCATCGACAATGTGACGCCCGACGAGGTTTCGAAAAAGAGCCTGAAGGTGCTGGACAGAAAGCTCCAGCTTCTGGCCGAGCACGCCGATTTTCACGTGAATATCAATTCCGTGGTGGGAGGTGGCATCCGGAATCCCCAGGACGCCCTGACCATCGGCAACCGCGCCGTGGATCTGGGGTTCACGTCCACGGTGGGCATCATCCACGACGGTACCGGCCAGTTGCAACCTCTGGCCGACCAGGAACGCGAAGTCTATGCGGCCATGCGCGGCATGGAGAAAAGCAGTTACGCGCAGTTCAACTATTTCCAGGACAACATCGCGCACGGCAAAGAGAACCAGTGGCGCTGCCGGGCCGGCGCGCGTTATCTCTATATTTGCGAAGACGGGCTGGTGCACTACTGTTCCCAGCAGCGTGGATATCCGGCCCGGCCGCTGGCCGAATATACGGTAGCCGACATCCGCCGCGAGTTCCTCACCGAGAAATCCTGTGCGCCGCGCTGCACGGTCGCCTGCGTACACCAGGTCTCGTACCTGGATTCCTGGCGCGCCCCGCAGACCCTCAACTCGGCCGGCATTCCGCATACGGGCGATCGCCTGGTGCAGATTCGATAGCCGCATACCCGCTTCTATCTCACCTGGTAAACTGTTCCGTTTCGTTTCAAATTGATGACAAATATTTCCGATTTAGGTGTATACTATCCCCCACTGGCACTCATACCGGTTTCTTGAAAGTTTGCACTGGAGAGGAGAACACAGATGAAGGTAAGAGGGTTTACACACACGGGCGTCTGTTGGCTGATCGCCGCGGGCGCCGCCGGTATATGGGGGATCGCCGCCGGCCAGGATGCCGGGGACGCCACCCGCAAGCTTACTGCCGTCGCGGCGGGGAGCGACTTCTTACAGACCGGACCTGGCACGGAGGCCGCCCTGCCGATCGGAGGCAAACTCGTCAAAGTTAAGTTGCACGGCGTGCCGATCGTCGGCAGCACCGGCAAACCTATGGGCGACACGGATACCATCGTGCAACGCACGCAGGATGCGGTCTTTGCCGCGGCCGGAGCCGACGCCGAGCCGGATGTCATGACCGCCACGGTCCCGGTGACTTTAACCGCGTTGAACCTGCAGGGTACCGTGCCGGGACCGAATAACAATACGTGTACCGTCACACTTACGCTGGCGCCCACGCCTGCCAGCACCGGTACGTTGATACTGACGAAGACATCCAACACCGGCGGCACTTATACTTCGTCGGTGACGGTATACTTCATGGCCACCTTCACGCCGGCGGCCACTTGCTACCCACCCATCACCGGCCATTGCGTGATGAATCAAAAGGGCGGTAAATGGAGCACCGTTCCGGTGACCGGTGAATACCTGGTGTCGGGCGCTTATCCCAATCCGGCGGTCAACGTACATACGGCTCTGCCGCCGGGGTACGCGGACTTTTATATCACCCAACTGCAAACGGATTCGGCCGCTACCGCCGCCCATGCTACCTGTGAGGCGCTCGAAGCCGCCGGCGCCACCTGTCCAACAGCGCAGTGACGGAATGGTAATGGGTCAGTTGGAGGGCGGCCAATCGTGGCCGCAGCCGGCTTTCAGCCGGCTGACTGACCCATTACCGCATTCGCATGGGGTGGCTGACCAATCGATTGCTGAGCATCCCGGCGCGGGAGACACTGGTCTCGCGCCGCGGATTCCAGGTGCGTGAACCGGCAGTCGCAGCCCGTCTCGAATCGATCGGCCAGACTTTTCTTTACGGATACCACGCCGCGCTGCGTCACCGCGGCGGCGCCGGATCTAACCCGGGCCTTGATAGCGATTGACTCCGAATTACGGGGTTTCGCATTTGAAGGCGCGGGCATGGCGCTGACCCTCCTGGATCGCATGGCGCCCATAAACCGCGGCTACTTCCCTCGATTCCTCGCCGGGGATGGCGCGCCGCACATCTATATGTTGCACGTGGGGGCCGGTTGGGCCATGGCCCGGCTCCCCTGGCTGCGCCGGCGCGCGGACGCGTTCATCGCGACTCTCCATCCCCTGGCGCGATGGCTGGCGCTCGATGGCTATGGTTTCCACCAGGGCTACTTTTATTGGCCCGAATCCGTGCGCCGCCAACAAGTCCCGCGCGGCGTTGCCGGATACGCCCGGCACGCATTCGATCAGGGCCTGGGGCGTAGCTTGTGGTTTGTGGAGGGTGCGGATACGATGCGTATCGCCGCCGCGATCTCGGCCTTTCCGCAATCCCGGCAGGCCGACCTGTGGAGCGGTGTTGGATTAGCCTGCGCCTATGCCGGAGGCATCGACCAACGCCGCTTGGAATTCCTGCGCGAGGCGGCCGGCACTTATCTGGCGCAAGCCGCGCAGGGAGCGGCTTTCGCCGCCAAGGCCCGTGCGCGAGCCGGTAATCCGGCGCCGCAGACTGAACTCGCCTGCGGGGTGTTCTGCGGCGTCCCGGCGCAGGCGGCGGCGGCCGTAACCGACGATGCCCTCGGCGATCTGCCGCCGGATGGCGCCATACCCGCGTACGAAACCTGGCGGCGGCGCATTCAGGAACGATTGCTGGTTACCGGCCGGCATAGCTGCCAGCCGGCCGGAGGTTTGCTGAAATGAACTCCTTCTTTGCCCGCCACGCGCGCCGCATTCTGGCCCTCGGGCTGATTGCGTGTCTTTATCTGCTGGCGCGTCTTCCGGAACTGTCCACTTCCGAGCGTTCCCAATTGGCCTCCCACTTCCACTTCGAGAAATCGCGGCTGCCCGAAGTGGCCGGACTGGCGCCGCGCACCGTGCGTCCCGTGAACCCGAGCTTGCAGCGGATAGCGTCGTGGATCTCCTCGGTGGGCGCGGCCGTCGCGTTGAACGACCTGGATGGCGACGGCCTTCCCAACGACGTCTGCTACGTGGATGTACGCACGGACCAGGTGATCGTAGCGCCGGTGCCCGGCACATCCGCCCGCTATGTTCCTTTCGCCCTGAATCCCGCGCCGCTGCGCTTCGACCGCGATACGATGGCGCCCATGGGCTGCCTGCCCGGCGATATGGACGAAGACGGCCGCATGGATATCCTGGTTTATTATTGGGGCCGCAGCCCCATCGCGTTCTTGCGGCGGGGCGCGCAAATGAACGCCGCCGCATACGTGCCGCTGGAAATCGACAGCCGCGGCGAACGCTGGTTCACGAATGCGGCCACTTTCGCCGATCTGGACGGCGACGGCCACGCCGACCTGATTGTCGGCAACTATTTCCCCGATGGCGCCCGGGTCCTGGATGCGCACGCCACCGGCCGCGAGCAAATGCAGCATTCGATGTCGCGCGCCTTCAACGGCGGCAGGAAGCACCTGATGCGCTGGGTGGGACCGGCGCAATTCCGCGAGCAGCCGGACGTTCTCAGCGAGGAAGTGTCGCGCGGCTGGACGCTGGCCATCGGGGCGGCCGACCTGGATGGCGACCTGCTGCCCGAGATCTACTTTGCCAATGACTTCGGTCCCGACCGACTGCTCTACAACCGTTCCACACCGGGTCATTTCCGCTTCGAATTGCTGCACGGCGAACGGACCCTCACGGTGCCCCGTTCGAAAGTGCTGGGCAACGATTCCTTCAAAGGCATGGGCGTGGATTTTGCGGATCTGAACGGAGACGGCTGGCCGGATATCTTCGTGAGCAACATCTCCACGAAGTATGCGCTGCTGGAGAGCCACTTCGTGTTTGAGAGCACGGGCCATCCGGAGCTGATGAAAAAAGGGATCGCGCCGTACGTGGATCGCAGCGAGGAAATGGGTCTGTCGCGCAGCGGTTGGGCCTGGGATGCCAAGCTGGCGGACTTCAATAACGACGGCACTTTCGAAGCCCTGCAGGCGGTGGGCTTCGTGAAAGGCCAGGTGGACCGCTGGCCGGAACTGCAGGAGCTCGCCATGGGCAACGACGAATTGCTTCCGGATCCGCGCAGTTGGCCGCGCTTCCAGCCCGGCGACGATCTGTGCGGCAACCTGCACAATCCGTTCTTCGTCCAGTCCGCCGGCGGCCGTTATTATGACGTGGCGGTGGAGATGGGCTTGGGCGAATCGCACGTCAGCCGCGGAATCGCCATTGCGGATGTCGATGGTGACGGCCGCCTGGATTATGCGGTGGCCAACCAATGGGAGCCATCTATCTTCTACCACAACCTCAGCCCGCATCCCGGGGAATTCATGGGTTTGCGGCTGCGCCTGGCGCCGGATCGGCCCGCCATCGGCGCTATGGCGACGGTATTCCTGCCGGACGGGAGGCGCATGACCGCGCAGGTGGATGGCGGCAACGGCCACTCCGGCAAACGCAGCCAGGATATCCATTTTGGCCTGGGCAGCGTGCCCGCGCAGTCGCCGCTGCGGGTAGCGATACGCTGGCGCGACGCGGCTGGGATTCACGAGCGGAGCGAACGATTGCTTCCCGGCTGGCACACGGTGCGTCTCACCGGGGCGCCGGCAAAATTGGAGGGCGGTCGGCCAAGCCGGCTGGAAAGCCGGCTGCGGCCAAGATTGGCCGCCCCACAAGTGGAGTTTTCAGCCGCGGGGGGGCAAAGCTAATGACCGCCGCCCAAACCTGGACCACCTCGAATCGCCTGGCCGGGCCTGCGGCGCTTCGCGGCCGCCATCACCCTGCTGAACATCCTGGGCCACACGGTTTTCGGATTCGAGCAATCCTGGGCGCAGCCGCTGGTTTCACTGGCCGCCGCGTACAGCATGGAAATCTTGCTCGAGTTAGCGGGCGGGCGGCGGCGCGCCTGGCTCAGAAAGGACACCATCGATTTCCTGCTGCCTGCCCACATCACCGGCCTGGCGGTGGCCATGCTGCTCTATGCCAACGACCGCCTCTGGCCCATCGCCTTCGCCAGCGCCGCGGCGATCGGCTCGAAAGCCATCTTCCGGATTGGCGCGGGGTCGCGCACCCGCCACTTTTTCAATCCTTCGAACTTCGGCATTACGGTAACGCTGCTGCTGTTCCCCTGGGTGGGCATCGCGCCGCCGTATCATTTCACCGAGAACCTGGTGGGTGTGGGCTCCTGGATACTGCCCGGGGTGATCGTCCTCTCGGGCACTTTCCTGAATGCCCGGTTCACGCACAAGCTCCCGCTGATCGGCGCATGGCTGGGCGGCTTCGCGCTACAGGCGCTCATCCGGAGCTGGTGGTTCGGCACGCCCCCAGTGGCTGCCTGGCTACCCATGACCGGTGTTGCCTTTCTGCTCTATACCTTCTACATGGTCACCGATCCCGCCACATCGCCCGGCAGCCGGCGCGGCCAGATCTTCTTCGGCTTGGCCGTGGCATTAGCCTATGCGATCCTGATGATGGCGCACGTGGTGTTCGGGCTGTTCTTCTCGTTGACCCTCGTCTGCGCCTTGCGCGGCACGGGCTTGTGGTGGGAAGCGCGCCAAGCCATGGCGCAGCGCGGACCGAGCGAGGGGGTGCGCGCGGAAGTTGAATTGGAGGCCGTCGCCGCCGGAAGCTCACGGTCATGACGCCGGCTATCGCCATCGTGGGCATGGCGTGCCGCTATCCCGACGCGCGCTCACCCGTGGAACTGTGGGAGAACGCCTTGGCCAAGCGGCGCGCCTTTCGCCGCATTCCGCCCGAGCGTTTATCCGCCGAGGATTATTATTCACCCGACCGCGATGCGCCCGACCGCACGTATTGCCTGCAAGCGGCGCTGATCGAAAACTACGAATTCGATCGCGGGCGGTTCAACATCTCCGGCAGCACATACCGCACGACCGACCTGGCGCATTGGCTGGCGCTCGACGTCGCGGACCAGGCGCTCGCGGATGCCGGGCTGGCCGAAACCCTGCCGCGTGAATCCACCGCCGTATACGTCGGAAACACCTTGACCGGCGAGTTCTCCCGCGCCAACACCCTCCGGCTGCGCTGGCCGTACACGCGACGCGTAATGGCCGCGGCGCTGGCGGCCGAAGGCTGGGAGCCGGCCCGGCTGGACCGCTTCCTCGATAACCTGGAACAATCCTACAAGCAGCCGTTTCCGCCGGTGGGCGAAGACACCCTCGCGGGCGGGCTCTCGAACACCATCGCGGGACGCGTTTCGAATTATTTCGATCTGAAGGGCGGCGGCTACACGGTGGATGGCGCCTGCGCATCGTCGCTGCTGGCCGTGACCACGGCCTGCTCGGCGTTGGCGGCCGGCGATATCCAGGTGGCCCTGGCAGGCGGCGTGGATCTTAGTATCGACCCGTTCGAGCTGGTGGGATTCTCCAAGAGTCACGCGCTGGCCGGGGACGAGATGCGCGTCTTCGATGCGCGCGCAGACGGTTTTTGGCCGGGCGAGGGCTGCGGCTTCGTGGTCCTGATGCGGCAGGCGGATGCGCTGGCGCGGCACTGCCGGATTTATGCTGCGATTCGCGGCTGGGGCGTATCTTCGGATGGCAGCGGGGGCATCAGCCGCCCCGAGCCGGAGGGTCAGTTGTTGGCGATTCGCCGGGCATACTGCCGTGCCGGCTTTGCACCATCCACCGCGGCTTATGTCGAAGGTCATGGCACCGGAACCACGGTCGGCGACACCACGGAATTGCAGGCGCTCACGCGCGCGCGGCGGGAGGCCGATCCCACCGCGCCGCCCGCGGCCCTCGGTTCGATCAAGGCCAACATCGGCCATACCAAAGCAGCGGCGGGCGTGGCGGGGCTGATCAAAGCGGCCATGGCCGTCAATACCCAGATCCTGCCGCCGGCCACGGCCTGCGAGACGCCGCACGCGGAACTGATGGACGATGCGCCCGCGCTACGGGTCTTGCGCAAGGGAGAATCCTGGCCCGCGGGCCTGCCGTTGCGCGCTTCTGCCAGCGCGATGGGATTCGGCGGCATCAACACGCATGTGGTGCTGGAGGGCGTCGCGGCCGCGCGGCGGGAATTGACCGCGCGCGAGCGGGCACTGCTCTCTTCCGCGCAGGATGCGGAGCTGTTTCTCTTCACCTCCGAGGATCGGATCGCGGACCTGGCGGCCATCGCCGCGCGGCTTTCGCGAGCCGAGTTGACCGATGCCGCCGCGGATCTGGCCGACGCGCCTGTAAGAGGGCCGTTGCGCGCGGCAGTGATTGCATCCACGCCCGAAGAACTCGCGGACCGGCTGGCAACGCTTGCGGCGCGACTGCAAACACGCCAGACTACCCTCAGCCTGCACGACGGAGTTTTCGCCGGGACACCCGCTTCCCGGCCCCGCATCGGGTTCCTGTTCCCGGGCCAAGGCTCGTTGCCGCCGCAGGATCGGGTGCAGCCAGCTATTGTGAAAGCGTCGCTAGCCGCGCTCGGCGAATTGCGCCGTCTGTCGCTGGACGCTTCCGTCGCCATCGGTCACAGTTTGGGCGAACTCACGGCGCTCTGTTGGGGCGGCGCCCTGGATGAAGCGGCGGCCATCGACATTGCGGCCGCGCGCGATCGGATCATGGCGGGTCTCGCGGAGCCGCGGGGAGCCATGGCGGGCATCGCGCTTCCCGCCGCTGAAGTGACGGCGCTGATTGCGGATGAGCCGGTGACCGTCGCGGCAATGAACACTCCACGCCAGACCGTGATTTCCGGCGAGGCCGCGGTCATCGCGCGGATCATCGCGCGCGCGCGGGAGCGCGGCATCGCGGCGGTCGCATTGCCCGTTTCGCACGCGTTCCATTCGCAGCTCATGCAACCGGCCGCCGCGCCGCTGGCCGAATATCTCGGCGGCGTCGGTTTCGCCCCATTGCAGCGCACGGTCATCTCCACGATCACCGGCGCGGCGCTGGCGCCGGATGCGGACCTGCGGGACCTCCTGCGCAAGCAACTCACGTCGCCCGTGCGCTTCGCGGACGCCATCACGGCAGTAAGCGGCGATGTGGATCTGTGGATCGAAGTAGGGCCCGGCGCGGTCCTCAGCGGCATGCTGGGCGATCGTGCCATTCCGATGGACGCCGGCGGACGCTCAGTCAAAGGATTGCTGAGCGCATTCGCCGCGGCCTTCGTCCTCGGCGCGCCGGTCGATTGCAGCGCGCTCTTCGCCAACCGCCTGGCGCGGCCGTTCACCGGACTCCCGAAGTTCTTTTGCAGCCCTTGCGAACTCGCCCCCGCTGGCGCGCAAGCCGAACCCCGTGTGGCGGAAACTCACCGGGAGCAAATGCCGCCGCTCGAGCTGGTCCGCCAACTCGTGGCCGAGCGCACGGAACTCCCGCTATCCGCTATCCAGCCGGGCCAGCGGCTGCTCAGCGATCTGCATTTGAACTCCATCACGGTGGCGCAACTGGTGGCCGAGGCCGCGCGGCGCTGCGGTCTACCGCCGCCCGTGTCCGCGCTGCGCTTCGCGGATGGCACGCTGTCCGAAGTCGCAAGCATGCTGGAGACGGCTCCCGCCGCGGTTCCGGAACAAACGCCAGCGGGCGTGGATTCCTGGATCCGCACGTTCACCGTTGACCTACGCCCCGCACCACTCGCTGAAAGGCGGGCCGAACAGCGCGGCAGCGGCAGAATTCCGGCGGCCCCTTTGCCATGGCAGTCGTTCATTCCGCCCGGCTACCCGCTCGCGGGCGTGGCGGACCTGCCGTCCACCGGGGGAGTCCTGCTCTGCCTTCCACCCAGCCCGAACGAGACGCACGTTCCGTTGATGCTCGCCGCGGCGCGTGCCGCTCTTGCGTGCCAGGCTCCCGCCCAATTTCTGCTGGTACAGCAAGGCGGAGGCGGCGCGGCGTTCGCGCGCACACTGCATCTGGAAGCGCCCGGCTTGACCACCTGCGTGGTGGACGTGCCGTTAGACCACCCGCGTGCCGGCGAATGGATCGCCGCCGAAGCGCACGCCGCCGCCGGTTACAGCGAAGCGCATTACGATGCGGAAGGGCGCCGCTACGAACCGGCGCTCGAACTCCTGGAACCAGAAGATCAAACATCCGCCGAATGGGGACCCGCGGATGTCCTGCTGGTTACCGGCGGTGGCAAGGGCATCGCCGCCGAATGCGCCTTAGCGTGGGCCCGCGACCGGGGAGTGCGGCTGGCGCTGCTGGGGCGATCCGATCCCGCTGTGGATGGCGCCCTGGCGGCGAATCTCGCACGGATGCGGGCGGCCGGCGCGCAACTCCTCTACGTCGCCGCGGACGTCGCAAATCCCGCCGCCATCGCCGCCGCATTCCACGAAATCGAAACATCGCTGGGGCCGGTGACCGGCATCCTGCATGGCGCTGGAAACAACCAGCCGTGTCTGCTGGCCGGTCTCGACGAAGCCGCTTTCCTGGGCGCGCTCACACCCAAAGTGCAGGGCCTGCGCAATGTGTTGCAGGCCGCGGATCCCGACCGTTTGCGCCTGCTCGTCGCTTTTGGCTCCATTATCGCCCGCACCGGCCTGGAGGGGGAAGCGCACTATGCCGTGGCCAACGAGTGGATGGCGCGGGCTGTGGATGGCTGGCGCGCGGAACACCCGCACTGCCGCTGCCTGACGATCGATTGGTCGGTATGGTCTGGCCTCGGCATGGGCCAGCGGCTGGGAAGAATCGAGGAATTGACGCGGCGCGGCATTACCCCCATCACTCCCGAGGAGGGCGCGCGCATCTTCAGTTCTTTGCTGGCGCGCGCATCGCACCATGCATCCATAGTGGTCACGGGCCGCTACGGCGACCCTCCCACGCTGCGGCATCGAAGCGCCGAATTGCCGTTTGCACGCTTCCTGGAACGCCCGCGCGTTCACTATCCAGGCGTGGAGCTGATCGCCGACGCGGAACTCTCCACGCAGTCGGACCCATACCTGCTTGACCACGTATTCCAGGGCGTGCCGCTGCTGCCGGCGGTGATGGGATTGGAGGCCATGGCGCAAGTGGCGGGCGCGCTCTGCGGCGCCAACCAGCCGCCCGTCTTCGAAGACGTACGGTTCGCGCGGCCCGTGCACATTCCGGATGGCGCCCCGGTGACCGTACGGCTGGCGGCGCTGACGCGCTCGCGCGGCGTAGTGGACGTGGTGCTGCGGTCGAGCGAGACGGCCTTTCAGGTGGATCACTTCCGGGCCACCTGCCGCTTTGAGAGCACCGGCCTCCCGCAAGCGGCGCTGCCGGCCGTTACCGTTTCTCCCCACTTGCCGATCGACCCGGCGCGCGATCTCTACGGCGGAATCCTGTTTCAGTCCGGACGTTTCCGCCGATTGCGCGCCTACCGCCGGCTGCGCGCCTCCGGTTGTGTGGCGGAGATCGCCGCGGACGGGGCCGCCGACTGGTTCGCGCGCTATCTTCCCGCCACGTTGGCGCTCGGCGATCCGGGAGCGCGCGATGCTTTCATTCATTCGGTGCAAGCCTGCATCCCACACGCCACGGTGCTGCCCGTGGGAGTCGCACGGATCGTGGTCGCGGCGCACAATAGCGGCCCGCAGTTCGTTGAGGCGCGCGAGCGCAGCGCCCATGACGGCCTGCTGATCTACGATCTGGACGTCACCGATCCGGATGGCACGACGGTCGAGCGGTGGGAAGGTCTTCAATTGCAGGTGGTCGGTACGGCCCCCCGCAAGCTCCCGTGGATCGCGCCGCTGCTGGGGCCGTACCTGGAACGAAAGATCCGCGAAATGGCGCCCGGCGCCCGGATCGCCATAGCCATGGGGCGAAATGGCTCATCCCAGCACGCCATCGAGCAGGCCCTCGGTTTCCAGGCTGCCCTAAGCCGGCGGCCCGACGGCAAACCGGAAGTGAATGGGCATCGCGTATCTGCCGCATACGCCGGAGACTTAGTGGGAGCGGTCGCGGGCGCCACGGCCGCCGGCTGCGATCTGGAAACCGTGATCGCGCGGCCTCCGGCGGTGTGGAAAGACCTGCTGGGGGCGGCGCCTTTCGCCCTCGCAGAGCTGATCGCGCGCGAAAGCGAAGACGATGCCGGCACGGCCGCCACCCGCGTATGGTGTGCCCTGGAATGCCTGAAGAAAGCCGGCGCCCCGCAGGACCGTCCGCTGATATTCTCGGCGGTGCGGCCGGATGGCTGGATCGAGCTGGCCGCCGGACAGGCCAGAATCCTCACCTGCCGGTTTGCCGTGCGCGACATGGAAAACTCACTGGCCTTCGCCGTGATGATCGAGCCCCTCCCGGCCGCCTCGCCCTCATGACGCGCGCATACGAATACCGGCACGTGGTGGGCTTCGAAGACACCAACCTGGTCGGCAATGTTTACTACGTGAATCATCTGCGCTGGCAAGGCCGCTGCCGCGAGATGTTTCTGCGCGAGCACGCGCCCGGCCTGCTCGCGGAATTCGCCGCGGACCTGGCGCTGGTCACGCTGTTCTGCTCCTGCGAATATCTGGAGGAAATCGCAGCCTTCGACGAAATCGCCGTGCGCATGACCCTGGGAGCGCTCACCCAAAGCCGCCTGACTCTGCAATTCGAATATTGGCGCGGTAGCCAGATGGTGGCGCGCGGCGAACAGCAGATCGCGTGCATGCGCCGGCGCGACGGAAAACTGTCGCCCGCGCCGGTGCCCGAATCTCTGCGCGACGCCTTACGCGCCTACGCCGGGTAGTCGCCGCAGCTTAATGGGTCCGGCTGTTGGCAGCCGCTTTACGCCGTGCATCGCCGTTCTTCTCGCCATCCAGGTTCGAATCGAGGCCCAGGCGCAAGCCGGAGCCGGGCGGCACACCCATGACGGTCAGCGTATCCCCGTTCTGGATGAAGGTGATCAGTTGCGCCTGCGTAAATGGACCCAAGCCGGTGGTATCGGTCTGGTAGTTGTTGGTGGCCGGCTGATAGAGCAGCCCGTGGATCTGCCCCTGGATGGTTCCATTGGCGATCAAATCGATATTGGCGGGGTTGGTGGCAGCCTGGCTCTGCAGGGTGCTCCAGTCGCTTTGCGCGGCCGTGGTGTTCACCGTGGCGGCGGTGAGCGTCCGCGAATAGCCGACGGTGGGGGCTGTCCCCGTGTTGAAGCACAACACGTAGGCCGACAGGTTCGCCTTGGCGGTGGGATCGCTCTGAATCGGGGCGAATTCCGGTCCGCCGAGGAATTGGAAGATCCCCATATCGGTGCCATCGTTGTTGAAGCCGAAACCGTTGACGCTTACCGCTCCCTTGGCGAAGTTGGCATTTGTCTTCTGGTACTGGTTGCGCAACTGCGAATGCTTCATGGGCTGGCCGGCGGGTTGGGTGTTCGCGGCGTCGATGCGTCCATTGGTGCCCGTCCCGGGATTCGCGGGATGGCAGAAGATGCAGGTGTGGCCGCTGGTGCCGGTGATCGTGTTGATATAGGTATTCAGCCCAGCGGTCGGGTCGCCGGCCTGCGGAGAGTTGGGCACGGGCAACGTCGCCGGCATGGTCCCATCCAGGTTCAGGTTGGGATTCGGTTGAAAGGCGATGGTGTTGATGAAATTCGTGAAAGCCGCCATCTCCGCGACGGAGAGTTGCGACCCGCCCAACAGGCCGGCGAAGGCTGGGTTGAATGCCGCGAAATTCGGCTGATCGCCCCTCCAGTGATACGGCTGCGTATTGGCCAAGCCGCGCAGCGTCTGCGTGGTCATGGGACCCTTCATGGGGTGAAAGGCCAGCGTTTCGCTGTCTTGCTGCAGGTACGTCATGCTGCCGTCGGGGTTGCCCAGATTCCATGCCAGCAGATCCATCTCGGCATCGATATGGCAGGATGCGCAGGAGCCCGTGCCGTTGCCCGAAAGCTTGTGATCGTAGAGGAAACCGCGGCCGTTCTTAATTACGACCGGCGTAGGATCGAACGAGCCCGTGGGAATTTCCGCGGTCACTGTCAGGCTGGACGGGTTCACGACCGAGATGGTGTTGGAGATTCGATTCAATACATAGAGAAGGCCGGCGCCGGGATTCAGCGCCAGGCCGCGCGGCCCGCGCTTACTGGCCGGGTTGATGTTCGCGCCGGTGGCCTGCGGATCGATCTCGATGAAATTCTTTACTGCGCCCGCGGTGGTATCGAAAATCCCCACGCGATCGGTGCCGAATGCGGCGATATACAAATAACGGCCGCTGGGTTCGAAAACAATCGCCGCCGGCATGGCCAGCGCGGTCGCCAGCGCCGACGGATTCGGCAGTTGCGCGTAATTGATTCCGGGATTCAGGTTCCAGATCTGCGTCTGCCCGGTGGTAGGATTTACGGAACTGATCTGGTGGTTGACAATGTGCCCGTTCAGGGCAGTCTCAAACATCACCAGGTTGAGCGCGTCGGTATTGGCCACGTAGACGTTGCCCGAAGCCGGATTCACGGCCAGCCCCAGGTTAACGGTGCCCAGATGCGGATAGTACTTGGTCACGGCGAGCGTGGTCGTGCTGATGGCAGCCACGTCGTTGTCCGGCATGGTGTATTTAATGTTCTTGGTCCAGGCCGGGTCGGAAGCGTCGATGATCAGCGACACTTGCGGCGGCGGAGGCAGCGCCGGATTGACGGGCGGCGGAGGGGGCGGCGAAATCTCGTACGGAACGATGGTGGTATGGTTGCCGGATAGGGCAAACGCCACAAAAACCGTGCCGCCATTCGGACTCACGGCCAACGCCCGTGGCTCTTCGCCGACCAGCGGAATAGACTTGACCAGCGCATGCGTAGAGGCGTTGTAGACGTTCACCGTGTTGCTGCGCGCTACGCTGACGAAGGCATCCCCGTTGGCGAAGACCACATCGGCCGGCTCCGTCTTGGCGTAGAGCGTGTCGGTCACGATGCCCTTCGATACGGAGACCACGCTGACGCTGTTGGAAATCTGATTGACCACCCAGGCTTCGTCGTCGCCCGAGACGTTCGGGTTGATATTCACCGAAACCGGTTCGATGCCGACGGGGATTTCCGCGATCAGCGCCGGGCTGCCCGGCTGAGTCAAATTAAAGACGGACAGCGTTCCATTAGGCGTGTTGACGGCAAAAAGGCGAGTGCCATCATTTGAAATCCGGATTGGATTCGTCTGCGCGCCTTCAAAGTTAACGAAAGCGGATGGCGGCACTTGCGCGGACAGCGAAAGTGTTGTCATCCCGGCCAAAAATAAGCCTGGCGACCACGCCCATTTCATTGTAAACATGAACCCTCCTGATTTATGCCCGGAGCTGTACCCGTGCGCACCCCGGCCCCACGCCGGTGTACGACACCGTGCGACCAATAATATCACGGATTCAAAGCGACCTTGAATATATTCGCCCGGGAACGGTACTGATATAGCCCTAAATGTCCACCGATTTTTATCCAGCCTAGTACCGCTTGCGCCCGCCGAACCCGGATTTCGTAAGCGATTTCGTTGACGGCCTCGCTTTTATGTCCTATCCTCATAACACGCTACAATGGCGGATGCTTTCTTTGAGGAGTCACTACATGGATACGTATGTCGCGATGGGGTTCGAGTGCGTCAGCCGGGCGGCACGGATGGGGCTGGCGCTCGCGGCGCTCGGGTATTCGATAGCTGCCGCGGCTTCGCCGGTATTGACCACCCTGTACGGCTTCGCGGGAGGCGATAGTGGTTCGTACCCGCAAGCCGGCGTGATCTCCTACACGGGGGGCACCCTGATCGGCACGACACCCTATGGCGGCAACGCGAGTATCGGCACCGTCTTTCAGTTGACGCCGGGCGCCGGCGGAACGTGGTCCGAGACCGTAATCTATAGTTTCAAGGGTGGCAACGACGGGGCCTATCCTGGAGCGGCGCCCACGGTGGGCACCGGAGGAGTGCTTTATGGAACGACCTTTGCCGGGGGCAGCGCGGGAGCCGGTACCGTATACCAGTTGACGCCTTCGAAGACAGGCGGCGCATGGACCGAAACCGTACTCTACACCTTCAAGGGCGGCTCGGACGGCAGTGGACCGTTGGGCGGAGTGACCGTAGGCGCTAATGGGGTACTTCAGGGGACTACTTTCAGCGGCGGCACAGGCGCCGGCACGGTTTATCAACTGACTCCGCCTTCCGGCGGAACCGGCCCGTGGACCGAGAGTATCATTTACAGCTTCCAGGGCGGCAAGGATGGCAGCGGGCCCAATAGCACTCTGGCTTCCAGGGGTGGGGCACTGTACGGCACTACCTACAGCGGCACCGAAGGAACGGTCTTCGAGGTGAGCGAGACGGCTGGCACGTGGAATAAGACCCTGGTCTTTAACTTTGTGGATTACTCCGTCGGCGAAGATCCGGTGGGAGTCGTCTTCGACTCGAATGGCCTGCTCTACGGCAACACCACCGCCGGCGGCAGCGGTGGCTATGGCATCGTTTACACGCTGAAGAACGCCGTTAAAGGCAAGGCGTGGGTGCGCACCACGATTCACAACTATACCGGCGGGACGGACGGCGGATCTCCGTACGGCACCGTCACTCTCGGTTCGGGCGGCGTGGTGTACGGCACTTCCTCCATTGGCGGTACTTATGGCGGCGGCGCGGTGGTGCAATTCACGCCGCCGACAACTAAAGGCCAGCCTTGGACGGAAACCGTGCTCTACAGCTTCAAGGGCGGCACGGACGGCAGCGAACCGTTTTCCGGTCTCCTGTTGGGGAGCAACAACACGCTTTACGGGACCACGCTGTTCGACGGAACCTCGGGCTACGGCACGGTGTTCCAGTTGGTGCCATAAGGTCCAACCGGCCTCGCCGATTCACACGGTTTTCATATTTCTGTCGTATACTACTCCGCATAGCATCACTTTCGGAGGAGAAACTTCAGATGGATCGCAGAGAATTCCTGAAGACTACGGGTAGTCTTGCCGCGGGTGCCGCGCTCAGCGCCGACATGCTGCGCGCAGCCAATTCGCAGATCAAACACATCGTGGTCGCGATGATGGAAAATCGCAGCTTCGACCACTTCCTGGGCTGGCTGCCGAACGCCAACGGCAAACAAGCCGGCCTGGAATACCTGGACGTCAACGGGGTGAGCCATCCCACGCACGACCTGGCGCCCGACTGGACCGGCTGTTCCTACAACGATCCGGACCATAGCTACGATGGCGCGCGCATCGAAGTCGATAACGGCCTGATGGACGGCTTCATGAAGACATCCACGGCGGACGTCTACGCGATCGGCTACTATCGGGAGGCCGACAATCATTTCCTGCCCAAGTTCGCCCGTAACTTTACGACTTGCGACATGTACTTCCCGTCCATGCTGGGGCCGACTTTTCCAAATCGCATCTTCCAACTCTGCGGCCAGACCGACCGTCTGGACGACAGCGTTTCGCTGTGCTCCTATCCGACCATCTTCAACCACTGCACCGAGGCCGGCGTGAGCAGCAAGTATTACTACGGCAATGTGCCGTTTCTGACGCTGTTCCCGATCGACGCGCTGGTCTACGCCAACTCGTTCTCGGATTTCCTCTCCGACTGCGCGAGCGGCTCGCTGCCCCAGGTTTCCTTCGTGGACCCTTCCTTCACGCTGGTGCTGAACACGGCCAACGATAATCATCCGCATTCCGATATCCGCAACGGCGACGCCTTCATGGCGCAGGTCTACCATGCAGTGGCCACCAGCCCGGCATGGAAAAACACCGTGCTGGTGCTGAACCACGACGAATGGGGCGGATTCTTCGAGCATGTGCCGCCGCCCCGCGCGCTGGCGCCCAATAACACCGATCCCGACCTGGTCGACGGCAAGGCCCTGCTGGGCTGCCGCGCGCCCTGCATCGTGGCATCTCCCTGGACCGTGGGGGTACCGTCTAATCCCACCGTGAATCACACGGTCTACGATCACACCTCGGTGCTGAAGATGATCGAATCCGTTTTCAACGTGAAGCCGCTGGCGGCGCGGGAAACCTCCAGCGACGTGGGTAATCTGCTTTCGCTCATCGACTTCGCCAACAAGCCGAAGGCCGCGCCGGCACTGCCGCAGCCGCAGCCAGTCCCGCCGCAGACCATCTGCGCCAGCAGCATCAATCCGGGAGGCGGGCTGGTCCGCCCAGACGATGAGCCGAATTCATTCCAGATGCTCGAAAAAGCGGCACTGGAGCGCGGCTGGCCGGTCTATCCATAACGCCGTGGCCCGCGGCCGCGCGGGTGTCTATGGCGTATCGCTCGGCACCCTTCCCGCAAGTGCGGTTCCAGACGGGAACGTGCTCAGAGTTGGACAACGGCAGCCACGAAAGTCCAAATCCGTGGAAACTCAAGTTGTCAGACCAAAACCATTAGGAGACAGAATTATGAAGATGCGCAAGATTCTCTCGCTTTGCGCGGCAATCGCGATGCTTGGCGTAAACGCGGCAACGGCACAGCCGCCCGCGCCGCAGACGCCTCCCCGGCCCGCGCCGTTGCAGCCCGCCCTGGCAATGCTCGGGATGGCCGGCCCCAAGTCGCCCGAGGTGGGCACCGATGGTGCGGTTACGTTTCGACTGAAGGCGCCCGATGCCCGCGCCGTGGGAGTGAGCGGAAGCTGGCAACCGGGCATGATGGCCGCGCCGCTGCCCATGGCCAAGGGCGACGACGGCGTTTGGCAACTGACAGAGAATGGCCTGAAGCCGGAAATCTACACGTACAACTTTGTTGTGGACGGCGTGCGCACGCTCGATCCGGGCAACGTCAACGTGATGCGCGATGGAATCCGCTTCCTGAGCGCGGTGACGATTCCCGGTGCGGGGAGCGATCTCTTCATGGTGAACAATGTTCCTCACGGAACGGTGGAGCAGGTCTGGTATCCCTCGCCCAGCCTGAGCCTGGCGGCAAGGAGGATGTACGTCTATACGCCGGCCGGCTACGAGAGCGGCCACGATCGCTACCCTGTCTTCTACCTGTTGCATGGAGGAGGAGGCGACGAGGACGCCTGGGATAATCTCGGACGCGCGCCAGAGATCCTTGACAACCTGATCGCGGCGGGCAAGGCCAAGCCCATGATCGTGGTGATGACGAACGGCAACTATAACCAGACCGCCGCACCCGGAATCGTGCCCCAGGTCGAGACCCCGTCTTCCGCGCCTACGAGCTCCGGCATGGCCCAAATGCTGAAGTTCAGCGACAGCATTGTGGCGGACGTGATTCCCTTTGTGGATAAGAGATACCGCACCATTCGCGATCGCGGCCACCGCGCCATTGCGGGATTGAGCATGGGCGGCGCACAGACCTACGAAGCCGCCTTCCACCACATGGACCAATTTGCTTATGTGGCGGCATTCAGCGCCGGGGTAATTATGTTCCCGGGCGCGATCAAACCTCCGGCCGGTCAGTCCGGACCACTTTCGATATTGCAATTGATGGGGTCGCCAATCGATCCCGCCGCTATGACGGCTGAGTTTCCGAAACTTGACGCGAGCGCGAACCAGAAGCTGCGCCTTCTGTATATCACCTCGGGTGAAAGCGACCCACTGAACCACGCGAATCTACAGTTCATGGACTGGCTGACAAGCCGGGGAGTTCAATACAAAAAGATGATCCTGCCCGGGTACGGGCACGAGTGGCCTTTCTGGAGGATCAGCCTGGCGGATCTGCTGCCACAGTTGTTCAATTAGGGCGTTCCATCGATCCCCAGCACCCATCACACTGCGCGCCGCACCATCTCCCATGCCCGCATGACGTGGTCGCGCGTGGTGCCCATGTTTCCGATCGCCAGGTGCAGCGTGTATTGGCCGCGCAACACCGTGTGCGAGAGGAAAAACTCTCCGGAGTCGTTCACGGTTTCGAGCAGCCGGCGATTGTCGTCGTCCGTACCTTTGTAACGGAAGCAGACCACCGAAAACGGGGAAGGCGCGGTGCGCTCGAAGAGCGGATCGGCGTCCACCGCGGCGGCCAGTTCCTGTGCCCATCCAATCTGGCTGCGGATCATATCCGCCAGCTTCTCGCGCCCGAAATAGCGCATGACAAACCACAGCTTCAGGGCGCGAAAGCGGCGGCCCAGCGGGACGCCGTAGTCCATGTAGTTCACCGCGCGTCCGTCCTGCGCGGTGCGCAGATACTCGGGCACCAGCGAGAAAGCGCGCCGCAGAATATCCGGCCGGCGCGTGTAGAAGGCGCTCAGGTCGAACGGCGTGAAGAACCACTTGTGCGGATTCACCACCAGCGAATCCGCCCTTTCGGCGCCGTCGAGAATGTGGCGGAACTCCGGCACGATGGCGGCCGAGCCGGCATATGCGGCATCCACGTGCAGCCATAGACCGTGGCGCCCGGCGATATCGGCGATGGCCGGCACGGGATCGATGCTGGTAGTGGAAGTGGTTCCCACCGTGGCCACCACGCAAAAAGGGCGCAGGCCGGACGCCAGATCGGCTTCCACGGCGGCTGCGAGGGCTTCGGGACGCATGCGGAAGTCCTGGTCCACCGGAATCTTGCGCACGTGCCGCTGGCCGATGCCGATGGCGATGGCGCCTTTCTCGATCGAGGAATGCGCCTCCTCGGAACAATAGAGCGTCAGCCCGCGCGAAGCGCCCAGCGTGCGCGCTTCCGGATCGGCCAACTCGCGCGCGGCGGCGATGGCGTGCATGCTGCTGGTGGAAGCCGTATCGTAGATGATCCCGAATAACCCGTCGGGCAACCCCATCCACTGCCGGAGCCAGTCGAGCGCCACCTGCTCCAGTTCGGTCGCCGCGGGCGATGTCTTCCAGAGCATGGCATTGGCGTTCAGCGCCGCCGCCAGCAACTCCGCGATAATGCCCGGTCCCGGCGCGGTGTTGGCGAAGTAGGCCATAAATCCGGGATGGTTCCAGTGCGTGATGGCGGGCACCACCAGGCTGCGAAAATCTTCGAGCAGCCGATCCATCGGTTCGCCCTGCTCGGGCCCGGCCAGCGGCAGCGCATCCACCAACCGCCCCGGCTCCATCTTTGGCAGCACCGGATAGCGCTCCGGATGCGTAAGATAATCGGCGATCCAATCGACGGCGGCGTGGGCGAAGTGGCGGAACTCCTCGGGCGGCATTTCTCCATTGGATCATTATTCGCCAAGGGTGACCGCAGGCAACCGCCCGCTGCCATATTGTTACCATGGTGAGAGAGTTATGAACCTGACGGTTGAAATTCCCGACGATGTCGCGCAACGCCTGCAGGATGCGGGCGGGAATCTGCCGCGCCGGGCCTTGGAAGCTTTGGTGGCCGAGGAATACAGGCAAGGCCATCTCACGAAGCCCGACCTCAGGCGGGTGCTGGGGTTTGAAACCGGCGATCAAATCGACAGTTTCCTCCGCGCGCATGAAGTGTGGATTGATTACACGCTGGAGGACCTGGAACGCGAACGAGCCGGCTTGCGGCGCCTTGGGCTTTGATGCTGCTTGTCGTCGCGGACACGAGTCCCGTTGGCTACCTGGTGCAGATTGGCCAAATAGATCTACTCGCGCGGCAGTTCGCAGAAATTAGAGTTCCTTCGACTGTGGCACGGGAGTTGCAGCATCCCTCCGCACCGGCTGCGGTCCGGACCTGGATTCAAGGCCTGCCTGAATGGGTGAGAATTCTAACGGCGCCGGAAAGCGATGATCCCACGCTCGCGAGTCTTGACCCCGGCGAGAGAGCGGCGATAGCGCTCGGCCTGTCGCTTAAAGCCGATTTGATTCTGATCGATGAGCGCAAGGGCGCGGCCGTGGCGCTGACGAAGGGCTTCGAGGTTACCGGAACGCTCGGGGTGCTTGACCTTGCGGCATCCCGAGGTGAATCTGCGGGACGCGTTGGACCAATTGACCCGGACGAATTTCCGGTTCCGTCCTGCGCTCATCGCTACTCTTTTAGCGAAACAGCAGGAGTAGGGGTCGGGGTTAATCACTTGCAGGCACACCCTAAATTGGGCGTTGAGATACTTGATGACACCAGCCGCCCTTCGGGTGCCGTTCAATTAGGATCTGTTAGGCTGGTGAGCGGGGCGATGGGGCCGTGCCCTTCTGTACACAGACCGGATAGTGTCATGCGAGGATTGATGGCGCTTGATTCTGGGGTAGCCTACATTCCAACAGATATCGGCCCCAATCCCTACCTCGAATCGTGACCGTGTGTCGTCGAGTATATCAAACCCTAATTTGCGACGTTCTATTTCGCCCTTCCGCAGCCATGAGTAACTTGCCAAAGGCGCGGGACGAAGGTTAAATTGACCAAAGATTCGCGATTTGCCGCATCGGGAGGCCAAGGGATGCATCGTCAGAGAAAATGGGCGGGGCGCGGGCTGCCATGCTTGGCATGCTTGCTCGCCGCCTCAGGAGTCGCGCCGGCGCAGGTAACGGAAACCGTCCTGCACAGTTTCGTCAGCCCGCCCGCCGGTGCCAGTCCCACCGCCGGCGTGGTTGCCGATTCCGGCGGAAACCTGTACGGTACGGCCTCCTCCGGCGGCACGGGCGACCAGGGCGTGGTATTCAAACTCACGCCCGGCGGAAAACTGACCGTTCTTCACAATTTCAGCGGAGGAATCGACGGCGGCACACCTTATAGCGGCGTGATCCTCGATTCGGCCGGCAATCTTTATGGGACCGCCAGCATCGGCGGCACTTACGGCGGCGGCGTGGTATACAAAATCAGCGCCGCGGGCGGCCAATCGATTCTGTACAACTTCACGGGGAGCAGCGATGGCGGAACTCCCTACTCCACATTGATTCGGGACACCTCCGGCAACTTCTACGGCACCACCCAAACCGGCGGGACCGGCCTCGCGGGCGTGGTTTTCAGATTGACCCCATCCGGATCGGAGACGGTCTTGTATAACTTTACGGGCGGTACCGATGGAGGCTACCCGCAGGCCGGCGTGGTGCGGGACACGGCCGGTAATCTCTACGGCACCGCGTATCAGGGCGGCTCAAAAGGCGCCGGGGCCGTCTACATGGTCAGCGCGGGCGGCACGGAGACGGTGCTGTACAGCTTTCAGGATGGCGCAGATGGGGGTTACCCTACCGCGGGCGTCCTCCGCGACACTTCCGGCAACCTCTACGGGACCGCGCCGTACGGCGGTGACGGGAATTTCGGCGTGGTCTACAAGGTGAACACGAGCGGCGTGGAAACCGTCCTATATACCTTCACCGGCGGCGCCGATGGAGGCCAACCGCTAGCGGGGCTGATCCGCGAAGCGAGCGGCACGATGTATGGCACCGCGTCGGTGGGCGGCGCGGCGAACGCGGGGGTGGTCTTCGGCCTCAGTGCGGCCAACAAGGAGACCGTTCTGCACAATTTCGCGGGAGGCACGGACGGCGCCACACCTCAAGCCGGACTGCTCCGCAACTCGTCGGGCACGCTCTTTGGGACGACCTTCGCCGGCGACTCCGGCAACCTGGGAGTGGTCTACCAGGTGACGGCGGCCGGCGCGGAGACCGTGCTCTACAGCTTCAAAAGCAACGGCGATGGCCGCCTTCCGGTCGCGGGCCTGGTAGAAGACCCATCGGGCAATCTATACGGGACATCCAGCTCAGGTGGCTCCGGAAACGCCGGCATCGTCTTCGAACTGAGCGCCGCGGGGCAGGAGACCATCCTTTACAACTTTACGGGCGGCGCCGACGGCGGGACTCCTTTCGGCGGCGTCGTTCTGGATTCGTCCGGCAACCTGTATGGGACGGCTTCCGCGGGTGGCACCGCCGGGGCGGGCGTGGTTTTCATGGTGACGCCGGCCGGCAAGGAAACCGTACTCTATAGCTTTAAAGGCGGGACCACGGACGGTTCCTATCCTTCTTCCGGCGTGGTCCGCGATTCGTCCGGCAACCTTTATGGCGTCACAGCCTACGGCGGAAGCTCTAACGGGGGCACGGTTTTCAAAGTAACTGCCGCCGGCCAGGAGACCGTGCTTCACAATTTCACGGGCGGCACCGATGGACTCTTTCCCTACGCTGGCGTCATCCTGGATAGCTCGGGCAACCTGTACGGCACGACTTACTACGGGGGCCCCGGAAACGATGGCACGGTGTATAAGGTGGCCGCCGGCGGCAAAGAGACGATCGTCTTTACTTTCAATGGATTTGCGGAGAACGGATTGTTCCCCATCGGCGATCTGGCGCGCGACCCGGCAGGTAATCTCTACGGAACAACTTATTTGGGCGGCAACGGACCCCTGGGTTCGGGCGGTGGGGTGGTATTCAAGATCAGCCCGGCCGGCAAAGAGACGGTCTTGTACAGTTTCACGGACGGCGCCGATGGCGGCTATCCATACGGCGGCATCACGCGCGATTCGGCGGGCAACCTCTACGGGACCACCACACTGGGCGGCACGGATAACTGGGGAGTCGTCTTCAAGATCGACACGAGTGGACAAGAGACCGTCTTGTACAGCTTCACCGATGCCGCCGACGGCGGTTATCCTTACTCCCACGCTTTGCTGGATTCGTCGGGCAACCTCTACGGCACGACCTATTACGGCGGGAGCAAGCGCGGAGGGGTGGTATTCAAGCTCGCGGGCGCGGCGGCGGGCGATTTGGCGCCTATAGCCAAGCCTTGAACCACTCGCGGAATTCTTCGAGCGCGGTCTGCGTCGCGGGGGCCAGCGGCACGGGCAGTGCGCCGGTTTTGATGCCGCGCACCGCCAGAGCGGCCTTGATCGCCACGGGCGTGGGGAACCGCCCCAGACGTTCCAGGAACTCATGCAGGCGCTGGTCCAGACGAGCGGTTTCGGCGTCGTCGCGCGCCATGACGGCCCGCTCCAGCGACAGCAGCAGTTCGGGTACGGCGCAAGCCACTCCCGAAACCACGCCATCCGCGCCCGCGCGGCGCGCCGGTGCGTAGATGCCGTCGTGTCCCACCAGCAGGGTATACGGATGCTGCCGCTTATAGCGGTTCAGGGCCTGGAAATTGTCCCAGCCGCCGCTCGAGTCTTTGATGCCGGCGAAACGTCCCGTGGCCAACAACTGGATCGCGGTTTCGCTCGCAATCTCGCTGGTGAATGCCGGAATGTTGTAGAGATAGATGGGGACGCCGTGGTTTAACTCCGCAAACTTCAGGTAAAACTCCCGAATTTCCGGCTGCCCGTAGCGGAAGAAATAGGGAGGCATCAGCAGCAGGCCCGCGGCGCCCGCGGCGCAAGCCTCGCGCCCCAATGCCAGCGCGCCATCCAAAGTGGAGTGTGCCACGCCCGCCAATACCGGCACGCGGCTGCGCTTGACCGCGAGGTAGACCAGCCGCACGCGGTCATCCGAGTTCAGGTTGACAAATTCGCCCGTGGAGCCGAGCAAGGCAATCCCATGGACCCCCGCCGCGCATAAGAAATCGATCAGTTCCAGGGTTGCGCCGATATCGGGCTCGTCGCCTCGTTTCCCGTGGGGCGTTACGGCGGCGGCGATCACGCCGGAGAAAAGCTGCATCATGGCGATAAGTGATCTATCATTATACGCGCGGCGGCGAGCCGGTTCAGTGAACTTATGCGCGTTTCGGCGGCGCCGCGCGTCATATTCGAGAATGCCCCGATTGCTCCTCGCCGCCCTCTGCGCGATCGCCGCGCATGCCGCAGTGATTCGCGGCGTGGTGCTGGACCATGCCACCGGCCGCCCGCTGGCCCGCTCGCTGGTGACACTGCGGCCGGTGGATGGCGTCGGAGGCAAGCCCCAGTCCGTGCGCACGGACCGGGCCGGGCAGTTCACTTTCCAGGTGATCGCCGGCATGTACCTGCTACGCGCCACACGCGACGGCTTCGCACCCTTCCAATATGGGCAGAAGCAGTGGAAATCGGCGGGCAGGCCCATGCCGGTGGAGCAGGACGGCTCGCTTTACCTGGACATCCGGCTGCACCGTTACGCGGCGATCTCGGGTACAGTGCTCGACGAGAACGAAATCGGCATTCCCGACCAGAAGGTGGTAGCCTACGCCGCCCTTCTGCCGCTGCGCATCGCGGCCGCCGCCACCACCGACGACCGCGGCATCTACCGGATTCATGGTCTGGAGCCCGGCACTTACTATGTCCGTTCGGCGGCCAAGTTACTGGAGGACGGCTCGGGCTTGCTGCCGACTTTCCACAAGGAAACCATGGTGGTGGATCAGTCGATGACGGTGGATGTGGATCTCGATCAGCAGGCCGAAGATACCGACGTGCGCCCATTTCCTGGAAAGCTGGTTCGGGTCAGCGGCAAGGTCGTCGCCGGTCCGCCTGTGCCTGCGGTCACCGTTAGCCTGATCTCGGACGTGGGACGGCTACAGACCAAGACCACCGGCGCGTTCGTCTTCGAGCAGATCGCGCCGGGGAACTATCAGCTCATTGCCGATGCCGACGATCCCTACGGCCGCGGCAAATTGGGCGCCTACCAGGAATTCCCGGTCAACAGCGACAGAGACAAAGAAGTGCAGATGCCCCTCAATTCCTTCCGCGAGACTGAATTCCGCATGCAGGATGAGAAGGGCAACCGGGTGGATCCGGACACGGCGCGGATTACGGCCCGCCGTAAGGACCTGGACGGCGGCGGCCGGGCCGAAGTTCTGAAACTGGTCAATAATCGCGCGTCGCTGGGGCCGGGACGATGGGAGATGTCCGTGGTCCCGCCGCCGGGTTATTATGCCCTCGATCAAGGCTGGACGGAGGTCATGCTACACGGGTTTGACGCCCTCACGTTCAAGCTGTCTTCGCATCCGGCTTCGATTCACGGCCTACTGAGCGGTCCGGGCCACGATCCCGCGCCGGGCGCGCCCGTCTACCTGGAAGCCTTCGATAAAGATAGCCAGAAGCGCGTGGGTGAATTGCGCACCACCCGCAGCGATGTGCGCGGACAGTACCATTTCAACGGGCTGGCGCCAGGCCTGTATCGCATCCTGGGCACGTTCGAGTACGAGAAGCCCGATTCCGACAGCATGGGCGCGGCCGGCGCCCGCTCGCTAGACTTGCCGGAAGGCACGGACACGGCGCAAGATCTGGACTTGTACGTGCCGTAAAGGGGGGCTGCCCGTGGCGCACGAGCTTACGCTCGCGCCAAAGATCGGGTCTGGAGACCCTCTGCAGGCGTAGACGCCTGCCCCACCAGAAGTCCAACTACTTCGCCTGATACTCCTTTACCTCATCCTCCAGCCACTTCCTCAATTGTGAAGGCGAATCGCCAGGCTTGGTGGGCGGCATGAGCGACAACGCGCGCTGCGCCGCATCGAGAGCCTTGGGCGTATCGTTATTCAGCGAATAAGCTTCCGCCAGGTAACCTAGCGCCGCCGGATTCTTGCCTTTGGCCTGCTCGTCGGCCCGCAAGGCGAAACGCAGCGCGGCGGGATAATCGCGCAACGATTTCACGCCCGTTTCAGCGGCGCTCTTCACGGCTTCGATCAGTTGCTGCGGCGTGGCGTCGGGACTGTCTCCCAGTTTCCTGAAATAAGCCACGCTGGGTTCGGCATAGACGCGGGCCTCGGATTCCCGCCCGGCCTCCACCAGCAGGTTGGCGACACGTCCCTGCAATTCCGCGTGGATCAGGGGATACATCGTATTGGCCGTGTCGCGCGCGACCACCCAGTCCAGAATCTCGACGGCTTTGCGCAGGTTCTCGAGCGACTCGGGTTTGTGCCCGGCGTAGCCATGAATCATTCCCAGCGACCGGTAAGCATCCACTCGCCGGAAGGCCGCGCCTACGTTCTCCGGATCGGCCGCCGCCAACTCATCCAGCACCGGCCGCGCCTCGTCCAGGCTGGCGATCCCGGCATTGAAGTCGTTCAACTGACCCTGGTCCCAACCCACGTGAACCAGCATCATGGCGCGCAATTGCCGCACATCGGCCGTCTGCTGTTCGGGCGCGGGCAAGCGCGCCAGCAGTTCCAGGGCGGTGGTGTAGGCTTTGATTCCCTCGCTCGGATTGGGCGTGGATTCGATCCGTCCGATGGCCTCGTAGCTGGCGGCCAACAGCTTGATCGTTTCCGGATTCGCGGCGTCCTCGTGCAGCGCCGCTTCAAATTCGCCGACGGACTTGCGCAGATGCGCCAGAGGCGCGTCCGAATTGAAACTGATATAACCGCTCTTCTCGCTGAGCACCTTGCCGTACGAGTACCAGGCGGTGCCGGCATCCCGCAAGCTGCGCACATCCTGCGGATTGGCGGCGGCGATCTGCTCGAAGGCCTCAGCCGCTTTACGCAGCCAGTTATAGGCTTCGTCGAACTGTCCGGCCATCGACAAGGCGCTTCCAAGCTGCCCTTCGATCCCGGCCAGGGTACGCCTCGCCTCCACGTTGCCGGGCTGTTCCTTCACCAGGGGCTCGGCGATCGCGAGCGCTTTGCGGTCGCTGGCGATGGCTTGCGCGGTATCCCCAAGCCGGTCGCCTAGCCCCCGATGGCCGAAAACGGTCCCCAGCTTGAGGTAGCCTTCCGCCAATTCCTCGCGCAGGACCGGATCGGTGTTCTTGGTGGCGGCCAGGCGGTCGAGGTATTGCAGGGCGCGGCGGGCCATATCCGCCTGCATCGGCAGCGTGCCGGGGACTTTGCCCAGCGAATCGTACAGATCGAAGAGCAGATAGTTGGCCAGCTTGCGCGCGTCGTTAAAGCGCTGCTCGGCGGTGGCCCGTTCCTGGCGCGCGACGCGCGCCTGCCAGAGCGTGCCGGCCAAACCTGCCGCCAGCGACAGCAGCAGCACTCCCGCTGCCACCACGGCCGCGCGATTGCGCCGCACGAACTTGCGCGCCACATACAAGGGACTGCGCGCCACGGCTGCTACGGGCAGCCCGTCCAGATAGCGGCGAATATCGTCGGCAAATTGCGCCGCGGAACCGTAGCGATCTTCGGGATGCTTGGCGAGCGCCTTCAGCGTGATGCTATCCAGGTCGCCTTCGGCGCCCGGCGGCGCGGCCTCGGTCCCGGTGACCGCCTGGACCAGGCCCGCGGGCCCGAGCTTCGCGCTATCGAACGGCCGCCGCCCAGCCAGTAGCTCATAGAGCACCACTCCCAGCGAATAGACATCGCTGGCCACCGTGGCCGGCTCCCCGCGCAGGATTTCCGGGCTGGCGTACATGGGCGTCAGGAACACATTGGTGTTGGCGGTGTGTTCCAGGGTGGCGTCGTTATCGAGCACCTTGGCGATGCCGAAATCCAGCAGCTTCGGCTCGCCCTCGCTGGTCACCAGGATGTTGGCGGGTTTCAGGTCGCGGTGTACAACGAGGTACTGATGCGCGGAGTTCACGGCCGCGCATACCTTAAGCATCAGCTCCAGGCGGCTGCGGACCGGCAGTTTCTGCTCCTCGCAATAGAGGTCGAGGCGCACGCCCTCGACGTATTCCATCACCAGGTATGGCTCGCCTTGCGGGCTCATCCCGCCATCCAGCAGCCGGGCGATGTTGGGATGCTCCAGGCGCGCCAGCAACTGCCGCTCGCGGCGGAAGCGTTTCAGCGAATCGGGAGCCGCCAGGTAGGGCGAGAGGATCTTCAGGGCGGCCTGCTGCTCATGTTCGCCATCGGCCCTTTGCGCCAGCCAGACCTCGCCCATTCCGCCGCGCCCCAGCAGCCGGATGGCTTGCCAGACCCCGAAGCGCCGACCGGCGGCGGCGCCGCGGGCTTGGGCATTCGCGGCGCGTTCCTCGTCGTAGGAGCGCACCATCCGCTCCGCCGCGGCGCGCAGGCTGGGATTGCCCACGCATTTCGCATCCAGGACCGCGCGGCGGCGGTCTTCATCCAGGGCGCATACTTCGTCGAAGATTTCTTCCAGGGCCTGCCAGGAGCCGGTCATACGGTTGCCGAGTGCAACCTATCGTACAGCCAGCTACGCGCGAAACGCAAATGCCTTTCGATAGTAGCATCGGAAACCCCGCGTAACTCGCAGATTTCATGCACCGTACACCCCATCACGTAACGCAGTTCGACCAGCCGGACCTTCTCCGCGTCGATCTGTTCGAGGTCGTTTAAGGCGCGGTCCAGGTCCAGCATATCCTGGCCGCGGGCGTCCACCCAACTCAGATCTTCCGACAACGGTACGCGCTGCTGGCTGCCTTCGCGTTTTTGGGCAATGCGCAGGCGGGCCTGGTCAATCAGGATGCGGCGCAGTTCGCCGGCCACCACCGAGAAGAAGTGATGGCGGTCCTGCCAGGCCATGTGCTGCAGCTTGCGCAGGCGAATGTAGGCTTCGTTGACCAGGGCGGCCGGCTCGGTGGCCACCCGCTCGCTGGCCACGAAACCGGTGGCGATGGCCAGCATTCGCTGGTAGGCCCAACTCATCACCAGGTCGTAAGCGCGGGAATCGCCCGCTTGCCACTGCCGCAGGAGACTTGTGATGTCTGTCGTGTCCGTCGTTTCACTCCACTCACCCTATTCTAGGCGGCCAGTGCCCCCGTGGCGCACGCTTCAGCGTGCCGGCGGGACTTTTAAGTCCCGCTTAGCCGGCTGAAAGCCGGCTGCGGGCAGAATTGCCCGCCCTCCAAAATTCTGTCTCTGGACAGATGCGGCGTGCAATACCGGCGGGAGAGTTAGCACCGCCTGCTGCGCTAACTAACGGTGGCCGGCTCGAGCCGAGCCTCCAAGATCCCGCAGCAGCTGAAATTTGTCGGAAAAGACGGGCGCAATCTCTAGTAGGAGGTGAGGGCGGCAATCGACCGGATGCGGCTATAGTCGATGCCCATGGATCAGACGGTGACTGCGATACGAGGTTCCTGCTGTGAAACCTCCTCGACCTCCACCGAATCCCGCGGGCTTTCAGGCAAGGGTCTGGCTTGCTCGACGGACTCCTGGACGATCATCCGGACGACTTCATTGATCCGGCGCAACGCTTCTTCTCGTGTGTTGCCGGAAGTCGCGGCACCGATGCTCTCGAGCGCCGGGACGTGCGCAAACCACGCGGGATTGCCCTGTGCATCCTCATCGGGTTCCAGCACGACTTTAAATCGGTACGTTTTCATCTTTGTTATTCCGCGCTGTCCCTGGGTTGCTTTCAGTGTAGCTATCCGCAGCGGTGCGGTCAAACGAGAGATTTGAGCGGATTTGCAGGCCGAATAGCGGACCCTTAGTGGCGGACGGGTTCGTCTTTCTCTACCTTGCCGTCCCGGATGTGGATGACGCGATGCGCGTGCAGGGCGATATCGTTCTCGTGAGTCACCAGCACGATGGTATTGCCCTGTTCGTGAAGGCGCGCGAAGAGACCCATGATGTCGTTGCCGGTGACGCTATCCAGATTGCCGGTGGGCTCGTCGGCCAGCAGGATGGATGGATTGTTCACCAGGGCGCGGGCTACGGCCACGCGTTGGCGCTGCCCGCCGGACAGCTCGTTGGGCTTGTGCATCATGCGGGCTTCCAGATCCACCTGGCGCAAGGCCGCCTTGGCGCGCTCGGTACGCTGGTCGGAGGGGGTGCCGCTATAGATCAGCGGTAACTCCACGTTGTGCAGGGATGTGGCGCGCGGAAGCAGATTAAAGGTCTGGAAAACGAAGCCGATTTCCTTGTTGCGGATACGGGCCAACTCGTCGTCCGTCATGTCGCTGACCAGCCGGCCGTTGATGTAATACTGTCCCTTGGTGGGCGAGTCCAGGCAGCCGATCAGGTTCATCAGCGTGGATTTGCCGGAGCCGGATGGCCCCATGATAGCCACGTACTCGCCGCGCCGGATGGTGATATCCACGCCGGAAACTGCATGGATTTCCTGGTCGCCCATGATGTAGGTCTTCCACAGATCGTAAGTGCGGATGACGATACCGTCGCGCTTCAGTTGCTCGCCGCGTTCGATCAGCTCTTTCTCTGCGAGTGCTTGTGCCATGGGTTACGCTTTCTGCGGCAATGGAGACTTGTTGTCAACCTTAACCTGGGCCTCGTTGCGCAGCGTGCGGATTACCTGGTAGCTGCCGGTGACCACTTCGTCGCCGTCTTTGAGACCGCTGAGCACTTCGATATCGGTCGCGCCGGTAATGCCTGTCTCGACCTTGCGAAATTCCGCCTTGCCGCCGGCGATCACGAACACGCCCTGCACTTCTTCCTTCCGGGCTTTCTCTTCGGCCGGAGTCAGCTTCGCCGCGACCACAGTCCCGCCGCCGGTCTTGGGTTTCGCTTCCAGATCGCCCTTCTGCCGAATGGTGAGTGCCTGAATCGGGATGGTCAGCGCATTCTTCCGCGTGGCCGTAGTGATCTTCGCGGTGCAGGACAGGCCCGGACGAATCTCCTCGGGCGGGTCGTCCATAGCCACTACCACCTTGAAGTCCTTAGCTTCCTGGCTGGATACGGCGCTCTGCGAAGCCGCCAGGCCGGTGGAGCGCAGAATCGCGGTATTGCCGATCTCGATTACGTGACCCTTGAACGTCTTGTTAGGGATGGCGTCGATGGTGATGTCCGCCTTTTGATCCAATGCCACGCTGACAATGTCGGTTTCATCCACCTTCACTTCGGCGGTGATCAGGGACATGTCGGCGATAGTCATGATGTTGCTGCCGGTCAGATTCGTCTGCCCGGGGACCACGGTCTCGCCTTCGCGCACCGGCAGGTTGGTGACTACGCCGTCAATCGGCGAGAAAGAATCGTACTTATGCAGCATGTCGGTGTACTGGGCCAGCACCGCCTTGGCCTGGGCCACCCGCCGCTGGGTGGCGGACAGTTGCGCGGCCTGCTGTTCGCGCTGGCTACGGGCCTGCGTCAGGCGGGTCTGCTGCTCGTTCAGCGAAGCCACCGCCGCATCGTAGGTAGCCTTCTTGGCGTCGAAATCCTGCTTGGCCAGGAGCTGGTCTTTATACAGCTCCTTGGCGCGGTCATAGTCCAGCTTGGCGTGTTCCAGGTCGGACTGGTAATGGTCGATGACCGCCTGCTGGGTGCGCAGGGCTTCGTCCGAGACCTTTAAGCCGGATTCCGCCGCGCTCGAATCCGCTTCGGCTGAACTGACTTGGGCTTGCTGGGAGGCCACCTGCGCCTCCGGCTGGATGTTTTCCACCCGCGCCACCAACTGCCCCTTCTTTACCCGGTCGCCTTCCTTCACCAGAATCTTGGTGAGCATACCGATCGCGTTGGCGCCGATGTTGATGTAGTTTTTGGGCTTAATCTCGCCCGACGCGGTCACCAGGCTGGTCAGATCCTGGCGAACCACCTTTCCGGTTTGAACGGCCACCACACCGCGCTTGCTGAGAACCGTACTGGCGTAGACCCCGATGCCAAGGGCCAGCACCACCACGACGATGAGGATGGTTTTCCATTTGCTCTTCACGAATCGAGACTCCTAGATTTGCCGACGATAATTAGACGTAATTCTTAACGGGAGAGTTCAATAAACATATTAACACCCGCTAAGGCGCTGTTCTGGCGCCGGTCCGCCGCTGGTTCCGTGACCAGCCTGGCCCGGCTTTTGTTTCAAAAGCATTACGGCCAGCGGACGCTGTCGGGGGGCGTATTATTGCACTGGTTGGAGTCGGTAACGCCCGAGGCCAGCAGCGCGCAGGCATTCTCGGTAGCCGTCCGCAGCGCCAGTTCCCGGGTGCGCGCCGAGGCCGTCCGGCAGGCCTGGCTACCACGGAACGTAATACAGACGGCGCAGCGGATGCGCCCGGTATTCATCGTCGAATAGACGACGAAGCCGATCACCACCGCCAGGAACAGAAGACCTAACCAGACGCTTTTTTTCACGCGAAGAAATTGCCCATGTCGCGGAACTTGGCGTAACGCTGTTCCACGAGTTGCTCCGGTCCCAGCTGGGAGAGACCCTCCAGAGCCTGCGTGAGGCTCTCGCTTAGAAGCCGCCCCGCCGCGTCCACATCTTCGTGCGCGCCGCCGGCCGGCTCGCCTACCACGGCGTCGATCAGGCCCAGTTTGAGAAGCTCTTCGGCGGTCAGCTTGAGCGCCGCCGCGGCCAGTTCAGCCTTGGTCGAATCGCGCCAGATGATGGCTGCGCAGCTCTCCGGCGAAATCACGCTGTAGATGGCGTTTTCGAGCATCAGCACGCGGTTGCCCACGCCCAGGGCGAGCGCCCCGCCGCTGCCGCCTTCGCCAATGACGACGGAAACCACCGGAACCGTCAGCCGTGCCATTTCACGCAGGTTGCGCGCCACCGCTTCGGCCTGGCCGCGTTCCTCGGCGTCGATCCCTGGATACGCTCCGGGGGTATCGAGCAGGGTCACGATGGGCCGTCCGAATTTGGAAGCCAGTTGCATGATGCGCAGAGCCTTACGGTATCCTTCCGGCTTCGGCATCCCGAAGTTGCGATACAGCTTCTGCTTGGTGTCGCGGCCCTTCTGCTCGCCCACCACCATCACCGGCCGGCCGCCCAGGAAGGCCGCGCCGCAGACAATGGCGGGATCGTCGCCGAAAAGACGGTCGCCGTGCATCTCGCGAAAATCCGTGAAGATGCGCTCGATGTAGTCGAGTGCGTGCGGGCGCTTGGGGTGCCGCGCCAGTTGGACGCGCCGCCAGGCGTCCGCTCTCTCTGAGTCGGATGCGGGCATATGAGATCCTGGCAAGCCAGTGGGTTCCGGAAACACGTTCCACCCATATTACCAGAGCCGGGGCGCCCCTGGTCGGGATGGGCCTGTGGCCAGTGCGGACGACTGACGATCAAAGCCTATGTGGCTGATTCGAGGGTTATAGGTGGTGGGTTGTGGGTGGGGGGTTATCGGGTGCGGGTTCCAGGTTGCGGGTTCTGGGGTGTGGGTTACCGGGGTGGGCTCATTTTTTTGGGGCAGATCGGGTGGACTGCTTGGGGTCGTTTGCCAGGTTGTCAAAGATCAGGGGGTTGGGGGGTTAGCGGGTATCCGGGGAGACAGGGGCGCACGACAGCGGCTGGGCGTCCGGGGCGCCGGACATTACGTATGCGGGCGGCGGGGCGGGGCGGTGCGCGGGAGGAGGCGTGACGGCGGGCTCGGCGTGCACTGGCTGCACGGGCTCCGGCTGAGTGAACTCCGGTTGGGTGCGGGCGCGGCGCTCGTTTTGCAACTGCTTCAGTTCGCGCATGGCGGTGCTGAAAGAACGCTCGAGGCGGGCGCGCTGGCCCGAGACGCGATCTAGCAGGGCGAATTGTCTTGCGCCCGGCTCAGTGTCGGTAAAGATCCTCTCTTCGCTGCGATCCGTGCGCATGAGCAGCCAATGGGCAACGGCCATACGTTCCAGCAGGATTCTTTCGGTGGGGGCTTGGGGCTGCCACTCGGATTCGAGGACATCCCAGAGTTGCTGGTAGGCGGCTTGGTCTTCGTGGATGAGGACGACGTCGCGCGCGCGGAGCCCGAAGGTGAGGGCGTTGAGGCGGACGGCGGCCTTGCCTTCGGGGGAGACGGGGCCGGTGGAGTGTTGCGCGTTCTGGCGGTTGGCCTGGTGTTGTTTGCGGGAAATCAGCATGAGTTATTCCTTGCGGTTGGATTTGGGGATGGGATGAGGCGTCCATACCCGATTCCATTTTAGGGTCGAGGGTGATGGGAACGGCGGTATGTGGATGACGGGGGATTAATAAGTGGGGGTGGTGCAGTTAGATGCGGGGTTGGATTATATTTTGCAGATTGGTGACCGTACACGGGCAGCGGGACTTAAAAGTCCCGCCGGCACGCTGGCGTGCGCCACGGCCCCCCCACAAACGCCACCCGCCCGCGTTTTATAATCCATCAAGGGAGTCTGTTCATATGAGGGATGCGGTTGAAGAACTGGAATAGCGGCTGGTGGCTACCCATTGGGATCCTGGCGATGGGTTCCCAGGCGGCCAGCGCGAAGGTGCACATCGCCGCGCTGCAGCCCTCCCTGGCGTCGCCCGAAGCCATCGGCGCCGTGATCGATTGGACGGCCGCCGCTACCGACACCAATCCGGGGCCGTTAGCCTTTCAGTTCAACGTCGCCGCTCCCAACGGCGTCTTAACCACGGCCCGGAATTTCGTGCCCGGTACCCTCGGCAGCGGCGGCGCGGCGTGGCAACCCCAGCCGTTCCTGTGGGCGCTTACCGGCATGGACGGCACCTACCAGGTGCAGGTGATCGCGAAGGATTTCACCTCCGGGGAAACCGGCTCGCTGACCGTGTCCTTCACGGTGACGTCGCCGGTAACGGGAACAACCCCCGTCGTGATACCCACCGCGAACCCGCTGGTGGCCATCTTTAATGCGCCGTCGTGCGCGGCCGGCAGCGCCATGCGGGTTTTCTTTCAGGCTCAAACCGGCGGCTCGCCGTCGACCACCACGAATTGGGTCGCATGCCACCCTCCCGCGACCATGACGTTCGAAATCGCCGGCGTGTATCCCGGCACGCCCTACACACTCTATGCGCAGGTCGAAACCGGCGGCAAAGGCGTGAACGGACCGGCTGTCAGCTTCACCACCGGGCAGATTCCCACCGGAGTGCCGCGGCCCGCTTTCCAAATCGGCGTACAGGCCGGCGCCGACGATCCGAACCGGACGATCCTGCACGGATTCTTCGATGTGGGGCAGGGCCTGAACTTTCCGAATGTGGCCACGGATCTTGCCGGCAATATCATCTGGTACAACTACCCGAACGACACAAGCCACCTGTCGATGCTCACGCGTCCGCTGCCGGGAGGCTATGTCGCGATTCAGGCCGGCACGGCCTGGAATCCCGGAGTGGAGCAATTTCAGGTTCTGCGGCAGCTCGATTGGGCGGGCAACATCGTGCGCGAAACCAACACGGGCATCGTGCAGCAGCAACTGATGGCGCTGGGCGATCCGGACGCGCGCGGCTGCAATACGATCGCGTCGCCGCCTCCGGTGGGCTCGGCCTGCCTGGGCATTTTTCATCATGATGCCATTGAGACGCTGCCGAACGGCTATACCGCGGCCCTCATGGACGTTGAAAGGATTTTTCCGCCCGGAACGCAGGGCGACACCAGCGGCCTTCCTGTGGACGTTATCGGAGACTTGATTGTCGTACTGGACCAGAACTGGAATGCGGTCTGGTATTGGGACGCCTTCAACCCGGCAGGCGGGGGCAATGGCTATCCGGAAATGCCCGTCAGCCGGCCGGCAGTATTGGGGGAAACCTGCTCGGCTAGCACCAAGTCCGAGTGTCTGGCGCTGTTTCTTCTGGGGCCCGGGGTCGCGCCGCAGGCACACGACTGGCTGCACTGCAACACCCTCTATTACTGGCCGCACGACGGCGGATCCGGGAACCTGCCGGGCGATATCCTGCTGTCCTCCAGGCACCAGGATTGGGTGATCAAGATCGACTACAAAGACGGCTCCGGCACCGGGAACATTGACTGGCGCATGGGACCGAGCGGGGACTTCACGTTCCTAAACACCTTCAACGATCCCTGGCCGTGGTTTTCGCACCAGCACGATGCCGGCATCGAAAACAACGGAACCGGCGTGTTCGACGCCTTCGACAATGGAAATACGCGGCGGTCGCCACCCACCGGACCGGGCAGCTCCACCGGCGGCGTCCCTGGGCTGGGAAGCAATTGCGGTCCCAACGACTGCAACAGCCGCGGTATGGCCCTGACCATCGATGAAAATAAATTGCAGGCCGTGCCGGTGTTGAGCGACAACCTGGGAGTCTTCGCGGCTGCCATGGGCAGCGCCCAGTTGCTGGCCGATGGCAACTATTTCTTTCTGCCGGCCATTGTGGTCACCAGCGGCGGCAACTTCAGCTATAGCATTGAGGTCGAACCGATTCCCGGCACCGGCAGCGCCACCCAGGTGATGAACCTGGCGGGCTCCACGTCGTACAGGGCGTTTCAAATGCCGAATCTATACAGCCCGCCAACCACGTAGCAACCCGAAACGCCTGAGGAGGACGAATGCGCTTAGCCTCGATACGATTGGGCGCGGCCTGCCTGTGGATGGCCGGGCCGGCCCTCCAGGCGCACGAGCCTCACGATCCCATCACGGCCGTGGCGGTCTCGCCGAACTTCGCGCAGGACCACACGGTGCTGGCGGCCAGCGGGAGTCTTTCCGTCAAAGTGGGCGCTTACGCGCTGTTTAAATCGACCGATGGCGGCGTGAACTGGTCGATCGTGGAAGGGCTGGGCAACAACGGCAATATGGCGGCGGTTGTTTTTTCCCCGGCATACGCCCAGGACCAGACGATTTTCGTGGCCGGCAGCGGCGGTCTGTTTGCCACGGCCAACCAGGGAAGCTCCTGGACCCAACTCACGTCCCAGGCTTTGCAAGCTGTGGCATTGTCTCCGAACTTCGCCCTGGATCAAACCCTGTTCGTCATCACGCAAGCGAATAAAATTCTGACGTCCGCGAACCGCGGCCAGACTCTGGTCTCCGTGCCCGCACCGGCCGCGCTAACATCCGGCCTCAGCTCCATCGCCATCTCTCCGAATTATGCGGCCGACTCGACGCTATTGCTGGGCAGCACGGCGAACGGCATCTTCAAATCCACCGGCGCCGGCGCGAACTGGGTCCAGGTTACCGCCGGGATGACGCTTACCGCCGTGAATTCGTTATCCTTTTCGCCAGGTTTCAGCTCCGACCAGACTGCTTTTGCCGGAGCTTTCGGATCGGGGATTTTGATTTCCACCAACGGCGGCAATTCCTGGACACTCGCCAACTCCGGAATCTCGGACTTGAATGTCACATCCCTGGCGCTCTCGCCGGATTACCTGCAGGACGCCACCCTCTGGATCTTCGCGGCGACCGGCGGCGTTTTCCGCTCCACGTCGCGCGGCAGTTCCTGGACGCCAGGCAGCCTGGTCTCGCGCCCTTTATCGAACCTGACGACCATTCATTATCAATCCATTGCGGTAGCTAAGAGCGCGGGGAACACGTCGCTGTTCCTGGGCATGTTCGAGGGATTGTGGAGCTCGGTTTCCTTGGCGTCGTCCTGGCACTACATCGACACCATACCCACCCGATTCATCCGCTACATCAATCTCTCGCCCAATTACGCGCAGGATCAGACGATATTCGCCAGCACGTACGGCGGCGGCAATTTGTGGTTGACCAATGGCGGATCGACCTGGGGTTTCCGGAATACCGGCATGTTCGTGTCGTATACCGATGCCTCGGGGATCTCGCCGAATTTCGCCAACGACGGGATCGCCTTCAGCGCCATGGGATTTGGCTTGGAGCGCACCGCCACGCGGGGAGAAAACTGGGAAAGGATGGCCGCGCTGGGAGCCATCTGCTACCCCAGGGGGCTGGCCGTTTCTCCCAACTTCGCCCAGGATTCCACCGTCCTGATCGGGGTTTACAACGGCTCGGACGGCACCCGCTATCCGCCAACGGTGATGTATAACGGCAAGAGCTACCCCAATCAGGGGCTGTTTCTCTCGACCGACGGAGGGAATCATTGGATCCCGACCAGCCTGAGCGGACCGCCCGTGATTTCGATTGCGATCTCCCCCGGCTTCGCCACGGATCGCACGGCTTTTGCCGCCAGTTCCACGACCGGGCTCTATAAATCCACCGATGGAGGAATGACGTGGACCCTGCTGACTGTGCCGGCTTCGTCTACGCAGATGGCGAAGGTGGCCGTATCGCCCAATTTCACCAACGATGGCGTGGTATTCGCAGCGCCACTTACCGGCGGAGTATATAAATCGACCAACGGCGGGTCTGGCTGGTCGCTCGTATCCGGCACCGCCCCGATCCGGGCTATGGATATCGAAATCTCGCCGAACTATGCGGCCGATCAGACTTTATTCCTGGGCACGGTGCAGTATGGGTTGATGAAGTCCGCCAACGGCGGCGCCGCCGTCGCGCAAGTCGCCGGGTTCACGGATAGCTTTGTCACGGCCGTGACGCTATCGCCCAACTTTGCCAACGACCAGACCATGTTCGCCGCGGGGTACCATGGCCTGTTCAAATCCGTTGACGGCGGTGCCGCCTGGACTTACACGGCGGAGCCGGCGCGCATCGAGGAAACCCGCAATATCACTTCTACCAGCAACGATCAGCCGCCCACGATTACTTTCGGCGGAAGCTGGTCGCGCGTAGACCCCGCGCAGCCAGCCAGCACCGATAGCTATGAGATCACCAAATTGGGCGACGCGGCTTTCCTGCAATTCGTAGGGTCGGGCGTGCGCTGGATCAGTTGGACCGGGCCCACTCAAGGCAGCGCCACGATCACTTTGGACGGCGTGGTGCAGGGAACGGTATCGTTAAATGCAACCGCCAACCAATTCCAGCAAACGGTCTGGGAGCAGCACGGGCTGAGCTGCGGTGCGCACACTTTTGGCGTGACCGCCAACCTTCAGGCGGGGCAGTCGATCACCGTGGATGCTTTCGATATCTGGCTGGACACCTGCCCCTTCACCCAATGAGTAAAAGTGTCCAAATAGCGGGACTTAAAAGTCCCGCCGGCACGCTGAAGCGTGCGCCACGGGCTGCGGCGTACCTGCTGCTGGCCTTTGGCTACGGCCAGGCCCACGAGCCGCACGATCCCATCACCACCGTCGCGGTCTCGCCGAACTTCGCGCAGGACCAGACGGTATTTGCGGCCACCGACGATCTCTCGATCAAGGTGGGCGCCTACGCGCTCTTCAAATCGACCGACGGCGGCGTGAACTGGTCGGTAGTGGAAGGTCTGCGCAACAACGGCAACATACAGTCTATTGTCTTTTCGCCGGCGTACGCGCAGGATCAAACCCTATTCGTGGCCGCCAACGAAGGCCTCTTCGTGAGTAGCAATCAGGGAGCTTCCTGGACAAGTCTGACCTCCCAACCTTTGCAGACCATGGCATTGTCCCCGAATTTCGCCGGGGACAATACATTATTCATCGTGACGAAAGCGGCGGCTATCCTCGAATCCACCGATCGCGGACGAACCCTGACGGCGGTGCCGCCGCCCGCCGGGCTCGCCTCCGGCCTGAACTCCATCGCTATCTCTCCAAATTTCGCCGTGGTCAACACCCTCCTGCTGGGCAGTGCGTCGAACGGGATCTTCAAATCGGCGAATGGCGGCGCGAGTTGGGTCCAGGTCACGGCCGGGCTGACACTCCCCGCGGTGAATTCGCTGGCCATCTCTCCAGGCTTCGCCTCCGACCAGACGGCCTTTGCCGGCGCGTTGGGAGCGGGAGTTCTAATCTCGACGAATGGGGGCGCCTCCTGGAGCCTGGCGAATTCGGGGATCTCCGACCTGAATATCACTTCGCTGGCGCTTTCGCCGGATTACCTGCAGGACGCCACCGTCTGGATCTCGACGGCTCTCGGCGGGGTCTTCCATACCGCATCGCGCGGCAGTTCCTGGACGCCGGCCAGCGCGGTAACCCGCCCGCTATCCAACCAGACCACCAGTCACTATCAATCCATCGCCGTGGCTAAGAGTGCCGCCGGCACATCCCTGTTTCTCGGCATGTTCGAGGGACTCTGGAGTTCCGCTTCGTTGGGCAGTTCCTGGCACTATATCGACACCATACCTACCCGGTTTATCCGGTACATCAATCTGTCGCCGAATTACGCGCAGGATCAGACTCTATTCGCCAGCACGTACGGCGGCGGAAACCTATGGTCCACCGACGGCGGCGCGGATTGGGTTTTCAGGAATACGGGAATGCTGGTCTCCTACACCGACGCCTCCGGAATCTCTCCGAACTTTGCGAACGATGGCATCGCCTTCAGCGCCATGAGTTATGGCCTGGAACGGACCTCCGATCGGGGCGCACACTGGGAGCAGATGGCCGCCCTGGGGGCCATTAACTATCCGAGGGGCCTGGCGGTTTCTCCCAACTTCGCGCAGGATTCCACGGTTCTGATCGGCATCGATAACGGCTCGGATGGCACCCGTTATCCGCCGACTGTTCCGTATCAGGGCAAGAACTACCCCAACCAGGGATTGTTTCTCTCGACAGACGGGGGAAACCATTGGGTCCCGACGAGCTTGAGCGGACCGCCCGTGATTTCCATTGCCATGTCTTCGGCCTTCGCCACGGACCGCACGGCATTTGCCGCCAGCCCCAGCACCGGGCTCTATAAATCCACCGACGGCGGCATGACGTGGACGCTCTTAAGCCTGCCGGCTCCCTCGACCTTCATGGCCAAGGTCGCGGTTTCTCCAAACTTCGCCAACGACCAGGTGGTCATCGCCGGCGTGATCACCGGCGGCGTCTACAAATCCGCGGATGGCGGCTCCACGTGGTCGTTGTTATCCGGGACGAACGCAGTAAGAGCCATGGACATCAAGTTTTCTGCGAATTATGCGGTGGATCGCACTTTGTTTATCGGCACGGTGCAATTCGGACTCATGAAATCGGCCAATGGCGGCGCAAGCAACGCCCAAGTGACCGGTTTTACAGATAGCTTTGTCACTGCCGTGGCGCTATCTCCGAATTTCGCCAACGACCAGACGATTTTCGCCGCCGGATACCACGGCTTGTTCAAATCCACCGACGGCGGAGCTACATGGGCCTACACCGCCGAGCCCGCCCGGATCGAGGAGACCCGCAACATCACGACCACCAGCAACGATTCCCCTCCCACGATCACATTCGGCGGGAATTGGTCGCATGTGGATCCCGCCCAGCCCGCCAGCACGGATGGCTATCAGATCACGCGGCTGGGCGACAGTGCATTCCTCCAATTCGTGGGTTCCGGCGTGCGGTGGATCAGTTGGATCGGACCCACTCAGGGCAGTGCGACGATCACTTTGGATGGAGTGGTGCAGGGCGCCGTGTCGTTGAATGCGGCCACGGGCGAGTTCCAGCAGACGGTCTGGGAACAGCATGGTATCGCCTGTGGGCCGCACACGTTCGGCGTGACAGCGAATCCCGGATCTGGCCAGTCGATCACCGTAGACGCCTTCGATGTGTGGCTGGACACTTGCCCCTTCACGCAGTAATGTAGCGGGACTTAAAAGTCCCGCCGGCACGCTGAAGCGTGCGCCACGGGGCCACCAGCGGCTAAAATAAAAGCTCGCGATGCTTGAACAACAATTGCCGGACCTCGAATCCGCCGCCCTGGCCCGTATCCAATCCGCCCGTTCGCTGCAGGACCTGGAGCAGGTGCGCATCGAAGTGCTCGGCCGCAAAGGCACGCTGGCCCAGGTCAGCAAAGAAATGGGCAAGGTGGCGCCGGAAGATCGCGCGCGCGCCGGCAAGCTGCTGAATGCCGCCAAACAGAACATCGAATCCGGCCTGGAATCCCGCCTGCGCCAGTTCGATGCGGAAGCCCTCGCGCTCCGCCTCAACGCCGAGTGGCTCGATCTCACCCTCCCCGCACCCGGCCCGCGGATCGGCCATTTGCATCCCATTACCCAGATCCAATCCGAAATTGAAGACCTGTTCGTTTCGCTGGGCTTCGCCGTTCTGGATGGGCCCGAGGTGGAAGACGAATATCATAATTTCGACGCGCTGAACATCCCCGGCGACCATCCAGCGCGCGACATGCAGGACACCTTTTGGCTCACGGACGGCAATCTGTTGCGCACCCACACATCGCCGGTGCAGGTGCGCGGCATGGAGCGCCTCGGCCCGCCGTTGCGCATGATCGCGCCGGGCCGCGCCTTCCGCAACGAAAATGTGGACGCCTCGCACGAGCACACCTTCTATCAGCTCGAAGGCATGATGATCGACCGGGACGTCTCGGTCGCCCATCTCATCTATTTCATGAAGACGCTGCTCAGCGCCATCTTCAAGCGCGAAGTTACCGTGCGGCTGCGGCCGGGATACTTCCCCTTCGTCGAACCCGGCTTCGAGCTGGATATCCAATGCCTCATCTGCGGCGGTCCCGGCTGTCCGGTTTGTAAGCAGAGCGGATGGGTCGAGTTGCTGCCCTGCGGCCTGGTGAATCCCAACGTGCTGCGCATGAGCGGCATCGATCCCGAGCAGTGGAACGGCTTCGCTTTCGGCCTGGGCCTCACCCGCCTGGTGATGATGCGCTACGCCATCGACGACATCCGCCTGTTGCAAAGCGGCGATCTGAGGTTCCTGAATCAGTTTTAGCGGCGGTAGGGCAGAGGAATTACTGCATGAGCCAAAGCGGCGCGGAAACGCAAGCCGGACGGGTGGTGATGCTCTCCGGCCCAATTGGGGCGGGCAAGACCACCGTGGCGCGGCTGCTCTTGCCATTGTTGCCCGGCTCGTGGGCCTATCTGGAAGGCGATACCTTCTGGTCGTTCATTGTGAAAGCCGAAAACCGCTCCCCCCGCGAGAACTTTCCAGTCATCATGCGTTCGATGACGGCCGCCGCCATTCCCTTCGCGCGGTCCGGGTTCGATGTGCTGCTCGATTTTTCAATCCCGCCGGGCTTCCTCCCGACGGCGCTAAAGATTCTAAAGGAAATCCAACTCGATTTTGTTTCGCTCCGCCCGAGTATCGAACTCTGCGCCCGCCGCGCCGCCGAGCGTTCCGCGGGCAAGATTGCCGACTACGGACCTTATCGCAGCTTTTACGGTCTCTTTGAGAACGCGGGTACTTCGGTAATCGGCGATGACGAGGCCACTGCCGAAACCCTGGCCGCGCGATTGCGGGACGGTCTGTTAGCCGGCGAGTTTCGCGTCCACCGGCCCCCGGAGCCTTAATCATGCGTGCTTACTTCTGGATCTTTGTCCTCCTCTTAACCTCTTCTATTTGCTTCGGCCAGTCGATTTCAATCGGCGGGATCGGCGGCGGAATGCTGACCAACGACCTGAACAACCAGTGGGTCAACCGTGTGTCATCGCGCTACGCGATCGGCCCGCAACTGGACATCGGCCTGCCGCTGGGGTTCGGTGTCGAAGTGGACGCGCTCTACCGGCACGAAAGCTATCAGCCGTCCTTCGGCGTTTCTGAACAGTACGAGAGAACTTCCTGGGAATTTCCCTTTCTGCTCAAAAAAACTCTCCTGCCATTTCCGGTGGTCAAGCCGTTCGTGGAAGGCGGCTACGCGCCGCGAACGATGGAAAGCATGGGCTACCCCGGCGTCAGCCACGGGCTGGTCATCGGCGGCGGAGTCGAGTTCAGAATCGGCCGCATGCGTCTTTCGCCGGCCATCCGCTACACACATTGGGACAACGCGCCCGCCGTGTTGGTCTTCGCCGACGGTCCTACGATCAATCTGACCCAAAATCAGGTCGACGCCCTGGTCGGCATCTCCTGGAAGCTGCGCTGAGCGCTCGTGGCACACGCTTTTTAGCGTGCGCGCGGGACTTTTAAGTCCCGGACGGCGAACTGAAGTTCGCCGCTGCACGCTGAAGCGTGCGCCACGGCTGTGTGGAGGCACCGCAGCCATCAAAGCAGATAGAATGGAAGCTCCACGCGACCCGTGTTCACCCGTGACCCATGAGATTTTCCTATAACTGGATTCGCGAATACATACCCGCGCTTGAAACCCCGGCCCGCCAACTGGAGCGGCTCATCACCATGCGCACCGCCGAGTGCGAAGGCATCGAGGAAGCGGGCTCCCTGTTGGCCGGCGCGTGCGCCGCGCGCGTCGTATCCGTCGAACCCGTCCCCGCCAGCCACAACGTAAAGGCCGTGGTTGAAACCAGCGCGTACGGCGTCAAGGTGGTGGTCTGCGGAGCGCCCAACTGCCGCGCCGGGATGTTCACTGCCTACGTGCCGGTCGGCAGGAAAGTCATCAGCGGCGTGGAGAGCGACGGCATGCTGGCCAGCGGCGCGGAACTCGGCGTCAATCGGGACGCCGCCGGCATCCTTGAACTCGCGGAGCACACTGGCGAACTCGCCGCCTGCGCGCCCGATAGCATCATCGAGATCGACAACAAATCCATTACCCACCGCCCCGACCTTTGGGGCCACTTCGGCATGGCGCGCGAGGTCGCCGCCATCCTCCGGCAGCCGCTGCGCGATCCCGTACAGCCGGCGCTTGTCCCCAGCGCGCCGGCGCCCATCCAGGTTTCCATCGAAGACCTGGATCTCTGTCCCCGGTACAGCGCGCTGGTGTTCGACAACGTCACCGTGCAGCCGTCGCCGCTCTGGCTGCAGTACCGCCTCACCGCCATCGGTTTGAACCCCATCAACAACATCGTGGACATGACCAACTACATCATGTCCGAGTTGGCGCAGCCCATGCACGCCTTCGATCGCGATCTCCTCGATGGCGATACCATCTTCATCCGCCGCGCGCACGCAGGCGAATCCTTCCAGGCTTTGAATGGGCAGGATTTCACGCTGAGCGCCTCGAACCTGGTCATCGCGGACGCTAAAGGAGCCGTAGCCCTGGCCGGAGTGATCGGCGGCATGGATAGCGCCATCGCCGGCGGCACCACCCGCATCGTGCTCGAGAGCGCCTGCTTCAACGCGTCGAGTGTACGCCGCACTTCCGCCGCCTTAAAACTCCGTACCGACGCCTCCATGCGCTTCGAGAAATCCCAGGATCCGGCTAATACGGTGCGCGGCCTGGCCCGGGCCGTCGAATTGTTGCGCGAGATCTCGCCCGGCATCCGGCTGGTGGGCGGGCTCGCCGACCGGCGGAAGCCCATCGCGCCGCCCCCTGCGATCCGGCTGCCCATGGACTGGTTGGTGCGCAAGCTCGGCAAGGACGTCAGCCCCGATGAGGTGCGCGACATTCTGGAGCGCTTGGCATTCGGCGTCACTAGAATCTCCGAAGCCGATGGGCCAACGGTCTTCTCGGTGACCGTGCCATCCTGGCGCGCCACCAAAGACATCTCGGTGAAGGACGACCTGGTGGAAGAAGTCGGCCGCATGATCGGGTACGATTCCATCGCGCCACGCCCGCCCGCCGTCCTCACGACCGTGCCGCCCGCCAATGAAGAACGCGCCTTTCATCGCCGTGTGCGCGCCATTTTTGCCGACCAGGGATTCACCGAAATCTACAACTACTCGTTCGTGGCCGAAGCCGATGCGCTCGCCTTCGGCATGCTGCCGGCGGACCATGTGACCGTCGCCAATCCCATCGCCCCCAATCAATCTCTGCTGCGCATGTCGCTGCTGCCGGAGCTGCGCGGCAACGTGCTGGAAAACAGCAAACGCTTCGACGCGTTCCGGCTTTTCGAAATCGGCCGCGAGATCCACAAGCAGCCGCAAGGACTGCCGCGCGAGATCCCGCACCTGGCCGCCGCCATTTATAGCAAGGAAGGCGACGGCACGGCTGGCCTGTTCGAGATGAAGCGCGCGGCCGGCTGCCTGATGCCCGGCGCCGAAGCCCGCCCCGCGGCTGCGCGCCCATACGAACATCCTACGCGCGCGGCGGAAATCCATTGGAATGGCGCAGTGACCGGCCGCCTGTTCGAGTTGCACCCCTCGCTGGCCGGCGGCCGTACGGCCATGCTGGATCTGGATCTGACGGCTGTGCAGTCTGCCAGGCCAAAAGTGCAGCGCTACGTGCCGATCCGGCGCTATCCTTCGAGCGCCTTCGATCTCTCCGTGGTGGCGCGCGCCGGTGAGCTGGTGGGCGACCTGCAAGCCAAACTGGCGGAGCTGTCCGGCCCCCTGCTCGAGTCGATCGAATACCAGCGGCAGTATGCCGGCCCACCCTTGGCCGAGGGCGCCAAGAGCGTTTCGTTCCGCCTGACCCTGGGCTCGCCCGAGAGGACGCTGTCCTCCGAAGAAGTGGGCGAGGTGCGCGCCCACCTGATCGACGGCATGCGCGCACAGGGTTACGATCTGCGTCTGTGAGCACCCGCCGCGTGCAAACTGGGGGATGGGCCGGCCCACGCCGCCGGCAGCCCTGCCGCAGGTGCGGCGGCGAAGTCCCCAAAGGCCGTTTCACCTTCTGCTCGGACGCGTGCGTCGACCAGTGGAAACTACGCACCGACCCCGGCTACCTGCGCGACCAGGTCTACCAGCGCGACCATGGCGTGTGCGCGCAATGCGGCCTGGATACCGATGCTTTGCGTAAGGAGAAGCGCAAGCTGGACTACGCGGCGCGCCGCCAGTTCGAGAAGGACTGGGGCCATCGCCGCCACCTCTGGGATGCCGACCACATCGTCCCCGTAGCCGAAGGCGGAGGCGAATGCGATCTCTCCAATATGCGCACGCTGTGCCTGAAGTGTCACCACGAGGCCACCGCCGCGTTGCTACGGCGGCTGCGAGTCCGCCCGGCGTAGAATGGAAAGAATGGATCAAAGTTCCGAAGAGTTCTACCGTATTCAAAAGCTGCCTCCTTACGTCTTTGCCGTGATCAACGAAATGCGCGCGCAGGCGCGCGCCGCGCAGCAGGACGTGATCGATCTGGGGATGGGCAATCCCGATGGCGCCACGCCGCGCGTGGTGGTGAGCAAGATGGTGGAAGCCGCCCGCAATGCGCGCAACCATCGCTATTCGGCTTCCCGCGGCATCCCCCGTCTGCGCGAGGAGATCACGCGGCGCTACCGCACCAACTACGGCGTGGAACTCAATCCCGATACCGAAGCTATTGTCACCATCGGCGCCAAGGACGCGCTGGCGCATCTGCTCTTCGCGGTGGTGGGGCCGGGCGATGCGGTCGTTTCGCCGAATCCCGCGTACCCCATTCATCAGTACGGCGTGATCATGGCCGAGGGCCACGCCTGCCTGCTCCCCATGTCCAGCCCGGCGGAATTTCTGAACCGTCTGGAAGATCTGTACCGCACCTCCACGCGCAAACCCAAGCTGCTGCTGATTTCGTTTCCGCACAACCCCACCACGACTTGCGTGGATCTGGATTTCTTCCGCGAGATCGTGGCCATGGCCGGGCGGCACGGCACGCTGGTGGTCCACGATTTCGCCTATGCCGATCTGGGATTCGACGGCTATAAGCCGCCCAGTATCCTGCAGGTGGAAGGGGCCAAGGAAGTGGCGGTGGAGATCTTCTCGATGTCCAAGAGCTACAACATGGCGGGCTGGCGGGTGGGCTACTGCCTGGGCAATCCGCGCATGATCGGAGCGCTGGCGCGCATCAAGAGCTATCTGGACTATGGCGTTTTCCAGCCGATCCAGATCGCCTCGATCATCGCGCTGCGCGAGTGCGAAGAGGAGACCCGCAAGATTTGCGCGGTCTACCAGAAGCGCCGCGACGTGCTAGTAAGCGGGCTGGCGCGCGCCGGTTGGCCCGTGGAGAAGCCGCGCGGGTCCATGTTCGTTTGGGCGCCGCTGCCGGAACGCTATCGCGCGGACGGATCGTTGGAGTTTGCGAAGCTCCTGATGGCCAAGGCACTGGTGGCCGTGTCGCCGGGCATCGGCTTCGGCCCGCTAGGCGAGGGCTACGTGCGCTTCGCGTTGGTGGAGAACGAGCATCGCATACGTCAGGCGACGCGGTCCATTGGGAAGTTTTTGAAGCAGTGAGGTACCGTTGGCCCTAGGACTACGGCTGACGCTGCAACGCCGCTTCGCTGGAAGCCGACGAATTCGATTCAAGGCACAATTCGACCGCCTCTCGAATACGTTCGGTGACCTCGTCCAGGGACCGCGCCTGAGTGTGGCAGCGAGGTAATTGCGGGACCGAAGCCACGTAGTATCCCTCTTCATCACGTTCAATAACGACATCAAATTGACGCTGCAATGGAGTGCCTGGCTCTTCTATTCTAGGCGCATTCGCGGCCGCGCTGACGGACTGCCGAATGCAAGATTGGTGGCGTGTTAACACTCCGTCCCTTGTCGCCGTCCTATGCACAAAGGAGGTGACGAAGATGGTTGGTAACCGCAGACGGTTTCTTGGGATTGCGGCCCTGGCGATCACCGCAAAGCGCGGGCACGCCGAAGAGCCGTTCGACACCCTGCCGGACGGCGTGGCCGTCTACGCCTACAATACCGGCACCCAAGGCTACTACGGCGAAAATCGCGCGGAGTACCCGCCGCGCCTCTACGGCTGGATGAAGACCGATGCGGGCGGCCGCTTCGAGCTGCGCACGATCCTGCCAGGTTCGTATCCTGGCATGCGGGTTCCCGCGCACATTCACTTTTCATTCTGGGGAGCGGGGTATCCTCTACAGTGGGTGGATGAACTGCGATTTGAAGGCGGCCGCTACATTACTCCCGCCATGCTGAGCCAGGACGCCGAAGCCGGCGAGTCCCGGACGATTCGACGGCTGGCGCGGGGGGAGGACGGCGTCCTGCATTGCGGCCATAGGATCAGGCTACAACGCCGAAGCAATTTCAGGTAGCAGCGGGAAGGAGCACACCATCGCGGACGAGACGGGCGAATTGCGGCACATGGTCGGCGCCGCGGCCGGCGGCGATGCCCGCGCTTTCGCCGAATTATACCGGCGCTTCTTCCGCATGGTGCATGCCGTACTCCTGTCGCGCGTCCCTCCGGGCGACGTGGACGACCTGGCTCAGGACGTCTTCCTGCAAGCATGGCGTCAAATCCATGCCCTGCGCGAGCCATTGGCCTTCGGCGGATGGCTGCGGCGGATCGCGCTGCACCGGTCGGCGGATCATGTGCGGCGCGGACACGACATGGAACCGCTCGACCGCAACGCGGCGCTGCCGGCGAAGGATGAAGAAGCGTGGTTTCTGTTGGCGGAAGTCCGCCGTTTGCCGGAGGCGTATCGGGAAACAATGATCCTGCGGTTTGTGGAAGGATTGACGGGACCCGAAATCGCCGAATTAACCGGGCTCACCCCCGGCTCGGTGCGAGTGAACCTGCATCGGGGCGTGGAGCTGCTGCGCGCCAGCTTGAAGGGAGGAAAGTGAATCCATATTTGTGGGACAAAACCGGCGACCCCGATCCCGAGTTGCAGAAGTGGGAACATTTGCTCGGCCGCTTCGGTGGCCGTGAGGGCGAGCTCCATCTTGATATCGCCCGCGCCGTCCGTCAAAAGTCTGCGGCCCGCTACTACTGGTTGGCCGCGGCCGCGTGCCTGTTCCTCGCATTGGGAGTCGCGCTGCGGGTCGCCTGGCAACCCGGGCCCGAATGGACCGTGACCGCACTGTCCGGCGCGCCGCTGATCGATCACCGGCCGGTCGCCTCACGCGGACGGATCGGCGCCGGCGGACTGCTGGAGACGGACAGCCTCTCGCGGGCCAAGCTGCGCATGGGACTGATGGGCACGGTCGAAATCGAAACGAATACCAGGGTGCGGCTGGTCGCAACCGGCGCCGGGCGCCACCGCCTGGCACTGGAAAGCGGAACCCTCGCGGCGCGTCTATGGGCGCCGCCCGCCACGCTGAAAGTGGATACGCCCTCCGCCACGGCGATCGATCTCGGCTGTGCGTTTACCCTTCACGTTGACGAAAAAGGCGCGGGAATGTTGCGCGTTACGTCGGGGTGGGTGCAGTTTCAACTTGAGGATCGCAGGGCGATCGTACCGGCCGGCGCGGCGGCGCTGACGCGGCCGGGCGTGGGTCCGGGAACGCCATTCTTCGAGGATTCCAGCAGCGCGTTCCGCGCGGCGTTGGAGCGTCTGGATTTCGAAGCTGGCGGCTACGGCGACGCGCGCGCGCTGGAAATTGTGCTTTCCGAAGCCCGCCGCAAGGATGTTTTGACCCTCCTGAGCTTGTTTCGCCGCGTTCCGCCGTCCGCGCGCGGGCTGTTATTCGATCGTGCCGCGCAGCTTGTGCCGCCTCCCGCCGGGCTCACTCGCGAGGACGCCATCGATCAAACGAACACTCCCGGAATGGATGCGTGGTGGAAGAAGCTCGGGCTGGGCGATGCCAAGAACTGGCTGGTCAACTGGCGCGACGTCTTTACGCGCTAGCGGTCTGACTGGTCACTTTTTCCCATCGCCCGCTCCCGGCCGAGCGCAGCACGGCGTCGGTAACGTAGTCCGTAGCCAGGGCATCGCGGAACGAGGGGCCCGGAATCCGGCCCTCCCCGAGGCCCGTCAGAAAATCGGCCGCCTGATGCACGAAGGTATGCTCGTAGCCGATCTGCAAGCCCGGCACCCACCAGTTCTTCATGTAGGGATGGTCGCCGTCGGTGATGTGAATCGACCGCCAGCCGCGCAGGCGGCCTTCGTCGCCGTGATCGAAGTATTCCAGGCGATGCAGGTCGTGCAGGTCCCAAAAAATCGACGCATGCTCGCCGTTGATTTCGAGCGTGTAGAGCGCCTTGTGCCCGCGCGCGTAACGCGTGGCCTCAAAAGTCGCCAGCGACCCGTTGCGAAAACGTGCCAGAAAGGCGCTGGCATCGTCGATGCCCACCTTCTCCACGCGGCCGGTGAGCGCATGCGGCCGCTCTTTGACGAAGGTTTCCGTCATGGCCGTCACCTGGTCGATGCCGCCGTTCAGCCACATGGCGGTATCGATGCAGTGCGCCAGCAGATCGCCCGTGACGCCGCTGCCGGCCACGTTTACGTCCAGACGCCAGAGGCCCGCGCCGCCCTGCGGCAGGTCGGCCGAGATGGTCCAGTCCTGCAGGAACTTCGCCCGGTAGTGGAAGATTTTTCCCAGGCGGCCCTCGTCGATCAACTGCTTGGCCAGCGTGACGGCGGGCACCCGCCGGTAGTTGTACCAGACCATGTTCGGCACGCCGGCCTGCTCCACGGCCTCCACCATGCGCTCGGATTCCGCGGCGTTGCGGCCCAGCGGCTTCTCGCAGAGCACCATCTTCCCGGCGGCGGCCGCGGCGATGGCGATCTCCGCGTGCGTATCGTTGGGGCTGGCGATATCGATCAGATCGATATCCGGCCGCTCCACCAGCGTGCGCCAATCGGTCTCTGCCGTGCCGTAGCCCCATTGTTCGGCGAACGCGGCGACTTTGGCGGCGTCGCGCGCGCAGACGGCCTGCAACAACGGACGGTATGGCAGGTCGAAGAACTGGTTTACTCTCGCGAAGGCGTTCGAATGCGTGCGGCCCATGAAGCCGTAGCCGACAAGGCCGATCCGCAATGGCTTCTTCGTCATGGGTTACTCCTGCCAGCCGTGGGCATCGCGCACCGCGAGCATGGTGGCCAGGATTCCGTTCCAGGTGCGCGGCTCCATCATCACCGCGTTGGGGAACATGCACCCATCCCAGCAGATGTGGCGGACGGATCGGGTCAACTGCCCGCGCTCGTCGCGCAGCCAGTAGCCGGCGTCGCGCACGATGTCGAGCTTTCCGTTGGGGTCGTCCGGCAGGCAATGGTGGCCGGTCTTATCGTGGGAGCCCGATCCATGCACGGTGGCATCGTTTTGCGCCACGTGGAAGTCGAGGGTCCAGGGACGCAGTGCCGCGGTCAGTTCGCGCAGGGCCGCGGCGAAACGGCTGGTCTGATGCCACTCGAAATCCGCGGGCAGGATGCGGTCTTCCGGCGCGTTGTAGCCCAGGGTGAAGAGCAGCGTGTGCGCCATGTCCGCCTGGAAGCCCAGGGTTTGCGGGCGGTCCACCAATTCCAGCAACTGCACCATGCGGCGCCAGCTATGCATGCCGCCCCAGCAGATCTCGCCTTCGGCCGCCAGGCGCTCGCCATGGCCGGCGGCGACCTCGCAGGCCTCGCGAAACGTCTGCGCGATCAGGCGCGTATTGCCGTCGGGATCTTTGGCCCACTCCGCGGGGCTGGCCGCCGAATCGATGCGCACGATGCCGTACGGCCGGGCGCCCAACTCGCGGAGCTTACGCGCAATCCGGCAGGCTTTGCGCACCTGGGTGACGAAGCCTTGCCGCTCGCCGGCGCTACCCATGGCCGAGCCGCCACCGGTGGGAGGCCAGACCGGCGCCACGACCGATCCCACCACCAAGCCCAGCGCGCGAACTTCGTCCGCCAGGCGCGCCAAGTCGTCATCCCCGGCGTCGATCGAGACGTGCGGGTCGAAAAGGAAGAGGTCCACGCCATCGAAACGCGCGCCGTCAACCTCCGCGGCGGCGGTCAGGCGCAGCATGGTATCCAGGCCGATGGGCGGCTCGGAATCCGGCCCTTTGCCCACCAGGCCGGGCCACATGGCGTTGTGGACGCGCGGAAAATTATGGTGCGAACGTGGCACGCTCATGATGCGCCATATTAGCACGCGGGCCCTACAGCTTCGGTACGGGGACTTCCGCCGGCAAAAGCGCCTGGGCCACGCGTAGAATCGACGCTTCGGCGAAGGGGGGCCCCACGATCTGCAGCCCGATGGGCAGGCCGCGGCGGTCCGCACCGTATGGAATCGATACCGCGGGCAGGCCCAACGGATTGATGGCGCGGACCAGACGGGTGGCGGCCAGCCGCACGTCCTCATTCTGGCCGGACACGGCAACCGTGGTTTCGCCGATGCGCGGGGCGGTGATGGGGGTAGTGGGGATGAACAGGCAATCCACGCGCGACCAAAGGGCGGCGAATTCGCGCTGCATGGCCCGCCGCAAACGTTGCGCGTTGATGTAGTCGGTAGCCGGGAGCAGGCGGCCCTGATCGAGGAGCGCCAGCACGTCCGCGCCGATGCGGTCGCGCTGCTCCAGATGCGGCTCCAGCAGGGCGGAAGCTTCCGCCAGCAGGATCAGGCGCGCCACGGTGTTGATCGCGGCGATATCCGGCACGGTTAGCGGAACGATTTCGGCGCCCAGCGATGCGGCGGCATGAAACGCGGCGCGCACCGCGGAATCCACGTCGGGGTCGAGGCGTTCGAAGTAGAAGTTCTCCGGCATGCCGATGCGCAGACCGCGGATAGACGGCTCGAGATCCGGCACGTAATTCTCCACCGGCCGGCGAGAAGATGTTTCGTCGCGAGGGTCATAGCCGGCGATCACGTTGAGCACCGCTCCGGCATCGCGGACAGAGCGCGTCAGCGGGCCCATGTGGTCCAGCGAAAAGCCCAGCGGCATCGTCCCGAAACGGCTGACACGGCCATAAGTGGGCTTCAATCCGACCACACCACAGAAGGATGCGGGAATGCGTATGGAGCCGCCGGTGTCGCTTCCCATAGCCATGGAAACCATGCCGGCAGCCACGGCCGCACCCGATCCGCCGCTCGAGCCGCCCGGGATACGGTCGCGGTCCCATGGGTTTTTGATCGCGCCGAAATGCGGGTTGCTGGAGGTGATCCCATAGGCCAACTCGTGCATGCCGGTCTTACCCACCAGGATCGCGCCGCCGCTTAAGAGCCACTCGACCACGGTGGCGTCATAGCCGGGCACATGATCGGCGAACAGGTTCGATCCGCCGGTCGTGCGCACGCCTTTGGTGAAGAACAGATCCTTGACGGCAATGGGGATACCATGCAGCGGGCCGTGGCCTTCGCCCCGGGCCAGGTCCTGGTCGGCCTGTTTGGCCCGTTCGCGGGCGGCGCCGGCCAGCACGGTTTGCATGGCGTTGGTGGAGGGGTTCAGCCGCTCGATGCGCTGCAGCGCGGCGTTGGTAAGTTCCACCGACGAGACGTCGCGGCGGCGCAAGGCGGCAGCGGTTTCGAGCAGCGTCACTCGGCGGCCTCCGGATTCGCGCGGAAGGCCAGGGCCGGCTCCACTTCCGGGGGCAGAGCGCGCGCCAGGGGACGAAAGTCGGCCTCCAGGGCATCCAGCGTGTGGGCCATGCGCTCCAGGACGGCGTCCGGAATGGTCAAGCCGCTAGCCTTCGCTATCTTTTTCCAGTCCTTGTTGGAAGTGGTGCTCATTTTGACTCTCCATTCGGGCGGCCCATTGGGCGGCGGCCAGGACGATCATGGCTGAAGCGAAGCCCCAGATGAGAATAGTTGCGGAGTTGCGGAAGACGCCGTATTCGCGCTCCAGCTTGACACGCAGGAGCGGCCAGATGAGCAGGAACACGTACTTCATGCCTTCGAGGACCAAGCCGGCCAGAATCGCCACCGGGGCCACGCGCGCGGCGGGGATGCGGCGGTTCGGCAGGATCCAGTAAATCAGGAACAATACCACGATGCCGATAGGGATGGCAGCGACTTTGAAGATCAGCAGTTGGACCCAAAGTTCCAAGCGTGCGTGGGAACTGCTGAGGCTGCGCGCCCATGCGGCGTTCATTCCCGTGAGGACCAGGGACAACAAGGCCAGTCCGCCGCACAGGAAGATCATGCCCAGGCTGACCAGTTGATTGCGCAGGTAGGAGCGGTTGACGGTCACGCCCCAGGCGCGGTTGAGGGCCACCTCCAACGGCTCGAAAACGCCATTGGCAGTGATCAGCAGCAGCAACATGGCGATGGGCTGAAATGTGCTCCGCAAGGGCAGGTTGCGCTTCAGAAACGCGCCCAGGTCGCCGGGGAGGTAGTCGTTCATCGCGAGGTAGATGGCGTCAACGGCGGCCGGCCAGTGGAGTACGTCGCGGCAGAAAGACAGCATCACGTTGAGGAACGGATAGAACGAGAGCAGTACGCTGGCGGCTACAGCCAGGGCGTACACGTGCACCTCGGTTTGCATGCAGTAGCGCAACGTGCCGCGGCAAGCGTCCGCCGCGCGAGACCAGCGGCTGGGTGGGGCCGGAGAGAAGATCGTCGCCAAGACACTAGCTTAGCGCGGCCCCTTGGATGGCGGGCAATTCTGCCCCGGCGTCCCCTCATTATCCGCGGGCAATTGACGATCAAAGCCTATCTGGGTGAATCTATTGGTGCTGGGTTCCCGGTGCTGGGTTGCGGGTGGTGGGTTGCGGGTGGTGGGTTGCGGGTTGCGGGTGGGTGGGTTGCGGGTTGCGGGTGGTGGGTTGCGGCTGCCAAATGGTTGGTTATGGGACAGATTGGGCGGACTGCTTGGGGTCGTTTGCCAGGTTGTCAAAGATCAGGGGGGCAGGGAGCTAGCGGGTATCCTGGGCGAGGGCCGCGCACGATAGCGGCTGGGCGCCCGGGGCGCTGGACATTACGTATGCGGGCGGCGGGGCGGGCCGGTGGGCGGGAGTTGTGACGGCGGGTTCGGTGTGCACCGGCTGCACAGGCTCAGGCTGAGTGAACTCCGGCTGGGGGCGGGCGCGGCGCTCGTTTTGCAACTGCTTCAGTTCGCGCATGGCGGTACTGAAAGAACGCTCGAGGCGGGCGCGCTGGGCCGAGACGCGATCGAGCAGGGCGAATTGTCTTGCTCCCGGCTCGGTGGCGGCAAAGACGCTCTCTTCAATCCTATCCGTGCGCATGAGCAGCCAATGGGCGACGGCCATGCGTTCCAGCAGGATTCTTTCGGTGGGGGCTTGGGGTTGCCACTCGGATTCGAGGACAACCCAGAGCTGCTGGTAAGCGGCTGCATCTTCGTGGATGAGGACAACGTCGCGGGCGCGGAGTCCGAAGGTGAGGGCGTTGAGGCGGACGGCGGTTTTGCCTTCCGGGGAGACCGGGCCGGTGGAATGTTGCGCGTTCTGGCGGTTGGCCTGGTGTTGTTTGCTAGAAATCAGCATGAGTTATTCCTTGCGGTTGGATTTGGATTTGGGGATGGGATGAGGCGTCCATACCCGATTTCATTTTAGGGCCGAGGTGGATGGGGAACGGCGGTATGTGGAAGACAGGGGATTAATAAGTGGTGCGGGCGCAGTTAGATGCAGGGGCGGATTATATTTCGCAGATCGGTGATCGTATACCGGCAGCGGGACTTAAAAGCCCCGCCGGCACGCTGAAGCGTGCGCCACGGGCGCGGCCATCAGGCGTGGCGCGGCAGGCCGGTATGGCGATGAAAGCGATGCACGAAGGGCCCGGCCAATCCCCAAATCATCAGGAACAGGAACACGGAGCCATAGATCAGGTCGCGGCTGGGACCTGCCCAGCCCGGTAGCGGCGGCGAGCACCCGACGGCCAGGGCCGCAATCACGCCAAGTACATGCCAGTACCAGCGCGCATGGAAAAGGTAGACGAAAACCAGGGCGAGAACGACGGAGAAGCCGTAAACCACGTACACCAACATAGTAGACATGGTGCACTCCTGCCTGTATTCTAACGCCAAAGCAGCTATACTGGCCTGAAATGAACAACCTGACTCGTGGATTATTCTGCGTGTGCCTGTGGTCCGGGATCTCGGCGGGCCAAACGCCCTTATACCCTGCCCTGCCCAGCGAGACGCCGGCGAAATTCGTGGAGCCTACGGCCAGCTTCGACTACCTGAAGCGCGACGCGATGATCCCCATGCGCGATGGCGTGAAGCTGCATACCGTGATTCTGGTGCCCAAAGGTGCGCATGGCGCGCCCATTCTGCTCACCCGCACGCCTTACGAGGCCAACGCCATGGTCAGCCATGCGCATAGCACGCACCTGGGTCCAAGCCTGCAAGGCTACGACAACGCCACCGATGTGATCGTGGAAGGAGGCTACATCCGCGTGATCCAGGACGTCCGCGGCAAGTACGGCTCCGAAGGCGACTACGTCATGAACCGCCCGCTGCACGGACCGTGGAACCCCACACCCGTCGATAATGCGACGGACACTTACGACACCATCGATTGGCTGGTGAAGAACATTCCCGAAAGCAACGGCAAAGTCGGCATCCTGGGCATCTCGTACGACGGATTCCTCCCCTTGATGGCCCTGGTGAATCCCCATCCGGCGCTCAAGGTTTCGATTCCCATGAATCCGATGGTGGATGGCTGGAGAGGCGACGACTGGTTCCACAACGGTGCCTTCCGGGAACTCTCCAACCTGGATTACATTCTGGATCAGGAGGCCACCCGCGCCTCCGACGTGAAATGGTTTACGAGCTGCTACGACGACTATGACACCTACATGCGCGGCGTGTCGGCGGGCGAGGTGGCGCGCGCGCACGGTCTCGATCAAGTCGGTTTCTGGCGGAAGGTCGCGGAACACCCCAGTTACGACGCATTCTGGCGCGATCAAGCCGTGGACCGGGTGCTGGCGGCGGAACCGCTGAAGGTTCCGGTAATGCTCGTTCGACAGCCTTTGGGACCAGGAAGATATTTACGGCGCGATGGCCGTCTACAAAGCGATCAAGCCGAAAGATACGGGCAATGACAAGGTATTCCTGGTGCTCGGGCCGTGGTTTCACGGCCAGGAGATCGGAGAGGGCAGCGCGCTCGGCCCGGTGCGTTTCGGCAGCGATACGGCACTCTATTTCCGGCGCGAAATCCTGCGCCCGTTCCTGGATCAATATCTGAAGGATGGAGCGCCCAAGGCCGACGTGCCGCCCGTTTCCGCGTTTGAGACCGGCACCAATTCGTGGCGGCGGCTACCGGCGTGGCCGGCGGGATGCGCGAGCGGCTGCGCCATCCATCCGCAGCCTCTGTATCTCACGGCGGGGATGAAGGCAAGCTTCGCGGCGCCCAGCCAGGGCGGCACGGAATTCGAGGAATACGTTTCCGATCCCGCCAAGCCCGTGACCTTCCGCACGCGTCCCATCGGCGAAGACAAACGCAAGACCTGGTCGCAATGGCTGGTGGACGATCAGCGCGAGCCATCCGGGCGGCCGGATGTTCTGGCGTTTGTCACGGACGTATTGAGCGCGCCGGTAAAGATCAGCGGCGAGCCCGTGGCCAACCTGATGGCTTCGACCAGCGGCACCGACTCGGATTGGGTGGTGAAGCTGATCGACGTATATCCGGACGAGGTAGCGGCGGAACCGGCCATGGGCGGCTATCAACTGATGATTTCGGCGGACATTTTTCGCGGGCGGTATCGCGAGAGTTTGGAGACGGCCAAACCGATCGCGGCGGGAGAAGCGCTGCGCTACCGCTTCAACCTGCCCACGGCGAACCACGTGTTCCGGCCGGGGCACCGCATCATGGTGCAAGTGCAATCGAGCTGGTTTCCGCTGTACGACCGGAACCCGCAGACTTTCGTGCCCAATATCTTCTGGGCGAAGCCGGAAGATTACAAGAAGGCCGTGCAACGCGTGTATCATGCGCCGGGCCGCGAGAGTTACGTGGAACTGCCCGTGGTCAGCGCGCCGTAGCGTCAGCCCTCGCCGGCCGGCCACATCACGCGGGCAATCGCGCCGGTCAGTTGCTTCCACCGGGATTCCTCCGCCACGAGTTGCTTCTTTCCGGCAGGCGTGAGGGAATAATACTTGAACTCCCGCTTTTGATCTTTCGCGGCGGTCTCCCACCTGGCGGAGATCCAGCCTTTGCGCTCCAGCCGGTGCAGCGCGGGATAGAGCGACCCATGCTCGACCTGCAGCAGATCGTCGGTGGTGCGTTGAATGTGCTTAGCGATCTGGTGCCCGTGCGCCGGGCCGAACAGCAGCGTGCGCAGGATCAGCATATCCAGCGTTCCTTGCAGCAATTCGATACGGCCGGTTTCTTTGGGCATGCAGCGCTCGTAATATTCTACCTGGAACGCGGCCGCCAAGGTAGACAGCCTACCGCTCCCGATCGCGTATCCGGCCGGTACAATGAACCAAGTATGCGGATGGATCGGCGCGATTTCCTGGCGGCCATGGCCACACCGGCAAGCTGCGGTCTGGCGTCGCGTCTGGCGGCGCAGATCGCGAGCGGAAACTCCAAGCCGGATATCACCCTGCGCATCTCGCCCGTCGAGGTGGAGATCGCGCCCCGCCGGACCATCAAAACGATCGGATACAACGGTTCGTTTCCAGGGCCGGTGCTGCGCATGCGCGAGGGCCGGCCGGTGACGGTGGAAGTCCATAACGAAACATCCAGCCCGGAGATCGTGCACTGGCACGGCCTGTTTATTCCCTCCGCAGTGGATGGCTCAGAGGAAGAGGGCACGCCGCTGGTCCCCGCGCACGGCTCCCGGCGCTACACTTTCACGCCTCGCCCGGCGGGGACACGGTGGTATCACACGCATGTCTCCGCCGGACGGAATCTGAAGCGGGCCACTTACACCGGACAGTACGGATTCCTGTATGTGGAACCAAAGAGCGAACCGGGGCAGTATGACGCGGAGGTTTTTCTGGCGCTGCACGGGTGGGATCCTTATCTCGGAACGATGGGCTCGGACGAGAGCTCGCTCGAAGTCATCTACCAGAGTTTTACGGTCAACAGCCACGCGCTGGGGTTCGGCGAGCCGATACGGGTCAAGGCCGGCCAGAAGATCCTGTTTCGCATCTTGAATGCAAGCGCTACGCAGGCGCACCGGCTGGCGGTGGCCGGCCACCAGTTCGAGGTAGTCGCGCTCGATGGGAACCGGGTGCCTTCGCCGCGGGCGGTGGAGGTGCTCGATCTCGGCCCGGCGGAGAGAGTCGACGCCGTGGTCACGATGCGGCAGCCCGGCGTGTGGATCCTGGGCGAAGTAGACGACCACGTGCGAAATGCCGGCCTCGGCGTAGTTGTGGAATATGCGGATCGCGGCGGCCCGCCGCAGTGGAGCGCGCCATCCTCCGCGCCATGGGATTACACCCTCTTCGGACGGCCGGGCAGCGCCGTACAGGATGCCGAAGTGGTTCCGTTAGTCTTCCGGCAAAAGTTTGCCGGAAACCGCTGGGTGGACCACTGGACTATTAACGGAAAGTCGTTTCCCAAGACCGATCCGATCGTCGTGCAGGCGAACCGGCGGTACCGGCTGCGATTCGATAACCAGAGCGATGAAGCTCACCCGTTGCACTTGCACCGGCATTCATTCGAACTGACGAAGTTCGCCGGCATGGCCACGGCGGGAGTGGTGAAGGATGTGGTGATGGTACCGGCACGCCGGCAGGTGGAAGCCGACTTCGTAGCGGACAACCCCGGAGCCTCGCTGCTTCACTGTCACATGCAGCTACACATGGACTACGGGTTTATGACGATGCTGCAATACGCGGGTTAGGGAGGGCGGAAGCGGGGAGGCAGTCTCCCCGCTTCCCTTCTGCTTTCTTACTGGACGTCGGCTACTTTTCCGTCCTTGAACGTAATCTTCATATCCTTGTAGATATAGATTTTCTTAGCGCCCAGGTTGACGGTCTTCACGGGAGCGCCCATAGCGGCTGTGACTTCATCTATAGTTTGTCCCACTTCAATGGAGGGTGGAGGGCCGGCGGTGTCGCCTGCGTTGGGTCCGGGGCCGGAAGCGGCGGAGTCGGCCGTGGCTTCCTTCTCGGCTTTATCCGCTTCCGTCGATTCCTGATTGATCTCGGCCTTGACCTCGCTTTCCGGAGGGGGCGGCGGCGCGATGGCGGCCATGGGGCTCTCTACGGCGTCAGCCTTGGCGGCGGCCGGCGCTGCCGGCAAGCCACCCTGGCCGGCCTTCTTGTGCAGTTCGGCGAGGCCCTGGTCGATCGTCTCGCGCATATGATTCTGCATTTCCTGCAGTTCGTCGAGCGGAACGGAAACCGTATCGCCCTTGGCGCATTCCTTTCCGCCTTTGCTGGCCAACACGGCCAGGGTAGCGTTCGGCGCATCCGGCGCGGTCTGGCCGGTCAACTGCATCGCGTCGCCTTCGCTGAGCGCGCACTCGCTGCCTCCGGCGTCCACTACGTCAAGATCGTGGCCTGCCACAAAGACATGCGGTTTGCCGTCGCCGAGCAGTTGCGCGATGCTGCTGGTTTTGGCGTCGGGCTCACCATTCGGGGCCGCGGCCGCGGCGGACTCCTTGTTTTCCAGCGCAACCTGTTCTTTCACTTCTTCCGCGATCAGGTCCTTCACTTCGGGCGTTAGCGGAGCGGGATTGCTGAGAGCCGCGGCTTGCGCGACATAGGCGGCCTGCAGAGAGTTCGCGATGATATAGTCGGTCAGCCAAAGAGACGGGCTGGCATAAACCGGATATGGAGTGAAGAAAGCGCCATAGTAGCCGAACCAGGGATTGCCACCCCAGCCCCAGCCGTACGGCACGGGCCTGGCCCACGGATAATAGGCCCATCCGTAGTATGCCGGCCCCCAGTAAGCCGCCGGGTAGTAGGGGTTTACATAGTAGCCGTGATAGTAATAGCGGCCATAATAACCGTGGTAGTAACGCCCGTGGTAGTAGTAGGAGCGCCGGGCGTATTCGTGCCCATGATACGAATAGGGCCGTTGCACGTAGCCGCGGCCGCCGCGCTCGGCAACGATGCGGGAATGATCGGAGCGCTCCACGACGACGCGCCGGTTTCCGCTCAGATTGTGGTGAACGTCCATGCCGCGTTTGGTGTCGTGTATCGTCGAGACGTGGCCATCGGCCCGCTTGGTCACCGATCCATGGCTGGTAGCCACCGTTTTGCTGCCTTTCGGAGTGGGCGAGGCGGTTCTGCCGAAAGTCTTACCCGATGTGCTGCTGGTCCCGCCCTTTCCAGCGGTCGCGGTGCCACCGGTCCTGCCGGTCGCGGTGCCACCCGTTTTGCCGGTCGCGGTTCCGGTCGTATGCCCCGCGGTGGTGGTGGTATGACCGGTAGTGGTGGCGCCGTGCGAAGCAGTGGTGGTGCCGTGCGATGTAGTCGTCGTGGTCGCGCCGTGGGACGTCGTGGTCGGGCCATGCGACGCGCCGCCCGATGTGGTGGGCCCGTGCGAAGTCGTGGTCGTGCCGTGCGCGGCGCCGGCCCCGCCACTCGCGGGCTTAGCGGAACCGGAGCTCTTGGCGGGAGCGGCGGGCTTGGAAGATGACGACGTCTTCGAGGCAGCCGCGCCCAGCGCCGCGAAAGCGAAAAACAAAACCAGGGACACGGACAGGTGTTTCCCGGATAGAGTGGTGCGAATTGCACGTGTATTCATTCAAAATCTCCTTGTGCGGTCACGAACAGGCGCCCAGGAACGGCTACTGCACATCCTTCACTTTGCCGTTGACGAACGTCACTTTCAGATCCTTGTAGTAGTAGATTTTCTTGGCGCCGACCGTGGCCATATGCTGCGGCTGTCCCAAAGCCGCAACCACTTCATCGATGGTTTGCCCTTCCTTGATTTCCGGCGGATCGGCGGGCGGGGGTGGCGGAGGTTCAATGGTCGCCGCGGCCGGTTCGGGGGCCGGTGCCGCGGGGGGTGGCGTTGCGGGTTGGGCCGGAGCCGGCGCAGCAGGCTGGTTCGCCGCCGCGTCCTGCTGGCCGCCTTCAGGCGCAGCCTGACCCTTGTCCCCGCCTTTCTTGGCGTCTTCCTCGGGAGGCACTACGGTGATGACTTCGGCGACCGCCTTCAGAGCTTGATCCGGCGTGGGAGTCACGGCCCCGAACGGAATGGTCAGGGCGCCCTTATAGCGAATGCCCTGGTCGCCGGACGGGGTGGCGTCCGTGAAAAAGTCCAGCACGATGCCGCTGGAACGTACGTCAACTTTCGTTAACCAGAATTTCTCCCCGCTGACGAAGTTACGGGTGGCAGGAGCGCTGTCGGAGTGCGCCAGAGTCTTCAAAGGCCCCAGATGTTTCCGAATGCTCTCGCCCGCTCCGCAAACCTTAGTAGGGCTGATTTTGCCGTCCTTATAGGTATTCATGCAGGGATTCGCCGAACTGGTCGCGGCCACCATCAAAATCTTGTCCACATGGAGGAGCAGCACGGAACCGGCCGTGACGATATCGGACTTGTCATCCGTGGTCTTGGTTAGCTTGTATTCGGATTCCAGCTTTTTCTGGATCCCGGCCGTATCCTGCGCACAAACGGCCCATGGCAGAGCCGCCAGTACTACCAGAACTCGATTGAATCTATTGATTGCTTTCATTTGAATACTACTCCCTTTGTCTGGCGCGACGGCACGCCCGGGCCGTCCGCCCCTGGGGAAAACTTGCACGATTATACACCGTGCCCCCTGCGGCACGCAATGCGGCAAATTCCGTTATTCAGGCTCGAATCGTTGCATCTCCAAATTAGTAGTGCTTCGAGGATAGAAAACGTGACATTCAAGGGGAACAATTCTAATACGAAGAGGGTCCGGTTCATCCCGTGCCACCCTAAACCCGCCCGGACATTTGACCGATAGAGAGTTTGTAAGGGATGCAGTGCCGCCCATGGTGACATGCGATCCTCTGTGCGGACAGGATGGCCGCAACCGGTGGTGGTGAGATTAGGTCTTACTTACGGGCCCAAAGAAACGGAACCGAGTCCGGAGGTGGAGAGTCCTCCGGCTCCTGCGATCCACGATTATGCGCTCGACGAGGCCGTCCGGCAATTACAACTTGTAGAGCAGGAATTGGCTCAACCGACGGCTGCCCCCGCGGTGGCGGTGGTGCATGGCGTGGTGCCGGAAGATGTCGCCGGAGCGGTCATGTATTGGCTGAAACGCTACGGCGCGAACCCGGCCGAGGCCGCGCGAAATATCCGTGAACTGACGGCCAAGGCGCCGGAAAAGGTTGTGGACACGCTCCTGCCGTTGTTTGAGGCGAAGGGTTGGGGCGAGGCTACACCGTTTCTGGCAAAACTATTGGGGAACTACGATGCTTCGGCGGCCAAAGTATGCGATCCGGCCGCTCTTCTGGAAAGTTCCGTGCGCGTGGCCAAAATGCTGATGCAGTACGAATCGCGTTTCGACGCGCGTCTGGCGAAAAGCCTGTTGAACTCCGGCCACGTGAGCGAAGCCGCGCGCCACCGCGGTTTGGTGGTCCTCGAAAAGCTAGGCAGCGGTGCGCGGCTCATTCCGATCCTCATCCAGTTTCTGCGGGATCCGGACGGCCGTATCCGGTCGAAGGCGGCGCTGATGTTCGGACAAACGATCGTTTCGCGAGGCATCATGGAGCGCCTGATGGGGGACACCAACGCCCGGGTACGCGCCAATTTCGTGGAAGGCCTTTGGAACCATACGGCCAGCGATTGCCGTCCGTTATTCCGCCGGGCCCTGGCTGATCCGGACAATCGCGTAGCGGGCAATGCGCTGGTCGGTCTGCATCGTTTGGGAGAAGTCCACGACGTGATCCGGCATGTGGGCAAGATGGCGCTTCATCCCGAACCTCCTTTTCGCGCCGCGGCCGCATGGGTCATGGGCCAAACCGGGGAGCAGCGCTATACCACCGTATTGCGCCACATGGTCCGCGACTCGGATCCGCTCGTCCGCCGCAACGCGCTCCGATCCCTCCGCGCGATCAATATAGCCGGCGCCCCGAAGTAGGTATTCGGGCTGATCGGCTATAGACAAAACCCGGCTCGCTCATTGGTGCGCCGCAATGCTAAAATACGATTACCGTTTGGGAGGTCGTCTAACGGTAAGACTGCAGACTCTGGATCTGCGTATCGGGGTTCGAATCCCTGCCTCCCAGCCAATTCGTTCTTCAGCACTTGCTGGACTTCCGGAAAATCCACACAGATACCGCATTGCGGCCGTGCCGATTGTTGCGGGCAGGTCAACCCGTCAGGCTTGTCCACGAAGAGCGTGAATCGTTTCGAGCGCGCTCGGTTCAGCCCATTTTGTGCACGTTTGTGCGCTTGTCGCGAGCAAGCCGTCGGGGTGCCTACAGAGTAGGAACCTATGTCACCGAGGCAGAAGGCTATTACACGCGGGCCTCAGCACGAAGGCGCCGGACGCACGCCCACAATCTCCATCCGGAAGCGTGAGAGAATGGCGTTCAACATGTGTACTGCCGGGCACGAGCGAGGTAAGACTGCGCGACCCATCTGAGATCCCGAATCGGAAAGGGGCGCGGCATCTGAAATCTCCAAGGTAGGTGAACACAGAACTTGTGCTTCTTTACTGGGGCATCGGAAGGCGGGTTAGTCAGGACATTCTCGGCGACTCACGCGCAGAATACGGCGAACAGATTGTCTCTACGCTGTCGAGACAATTGACTTCCGACTCTGCTGCAGCCAGGAATGGCTGCCCTCGGGCACACAAGCCTCCGATGGCCTATCCCTGGACGGCCCGGCTGAATATCTAACCCACACAACCTAACACCACTACCACGGCTAGCATCTGGTATATTTATACATAGCAGTGAATAATTAACCAATGAGCCACGTCGCTGGAATCGCCGGATATCGCGGCTATAGCGGGGCCGAACTCGCCCGCATCCTGGAGCGCCACACCCATGTCACGCCGGTCCTGCTTGAGCACCGCGAAGACGCGGCCGCGCACCCTGGCCCCCTCGGCTCTTCCGGCCCGCGGCATGCTCCGTGTACTCCCGAGGCCATACAAGCCGAGGGCATTTCCATAGTTTTCCTGGCCACTCCGCCCGAAGTTTCCCTGGAATTGGCGCCCGCCCTGCTCGAGGCCGGCGTCAAGGTCGTAGACCTGAGCGGCGCGTTCCGCCTGCGAACGCCGGCTGCTTACTCCACCTGGTATAAGGCCCCGCACACCCAGCCCGGCTTGCTGGCGGAAGCCGCCTATGGCCTGCCGGAATTCTGCCGCGAGCGGATCCCGTCCGCCCGCCTGGTGGCGAACCCCGGCTGCTATCCCACGGCGGCCAACCTCGCCATCCGCCCGCTGGTCGAAGCCGGCCTGGTGGACCGCACCGCCGGCATCGTGTGCGATGCCAAGTCCGGCGTCAGCGGCGCGGGCCGCAAGCCTACGCTCAAAACCAGTTTCTGCGAGGCGGCCGGCAACTTTTCGGCGTATTCCGTCCTGCACCACCGGCACGTCCCCGAGGTGCTCATGATCTCCGGTCTGGAGGAGCGCGAGTTCAGTTTCACCGCGCAGCTTCTGCCCGTCGATCGCGGCATTCTGGAAACTATTTATTTCCGCACGGCGCGTCCCATCACGGCCGACGATCTGCTGGCGGTTTACGCGCAGCGCTATGCCGGCGAAGCCTTTGTGCGGCTGTACCCCGCCGGCCACTTGCCGGATCTACATGCCGTGGTGCGCACGAACTACTGCGATATCGGGATCACGGTGGATACTGCCACCGGGCGCGCAGTGGTGGTCAGCGCGATCGATAACCTGGTGAAGGGCGCGGCCGGACAGGCGGTGCAGAACATGAACCTGATGCTGGGATATCCGGAAACGGAAGGACTGCTGTGAAGTTGCTGGTGAAACTCGGCGGCACGCTTCTGGATGACGATAGCGCGCGCGAGCCGCTGGCCCGGCAGATCGCGGCCATTTCGCGCGCCGCCAGGCCGGATATTCAAATGGTCGTGGTGCACGGCGGCGGCCGGCAGATGACGCGCTACCTGGCCGAGCGCGGCGTCGAAAGCCGGTTTGTCAACGGACTCCGGGTAACCACGCCCGCGGTCCTGGATGCCGTGGTCAAGGTGGTCGCCGGCAGCGTGAATCGTCAACTGGTGGCCACGCTTAACCGGGCGGGGGCGCGCGCCGTGGGAATATCCGGCATCGATGCGGGCCTGGTGGAAGCTGAAGAAATGGACGCGGCGCTGGGCAGCGTCGGACGGGTCACGGGCGCGAATCCGGCGCTGCTCGAAGCGCTGGTGGCGGCCGGCTTCCTGCCGGTGGTCGCCTGCGTGGCGGGGGGCCGGGAAGGCCGTCTTTACAACGTCAATGCCGATCAGATGGCGGTGGCGTGCGCGGTGGCATTCGGCGCGGAACAGTTGATCTTTCTCACCGATGTCGAGGGCGTTTTGGATGCGGGCAAGAGGCTTTTGCCGCATCTTACGATGGCGGGCAGCGAATCGCTGATCGCCACCGGCGTCGCCACCGGCGGCATGCTGGCCAAACTCAACGCGGCACATGGCGCGCTGCGGCAAGGCGTAGCCCAGGTGCGGATCTGCGCGGGAGCGGCCAATGGCGTGCTGGAGCGAATATTGGCGGGCGAAGAGCCAGGCACACGCCTGGCGGTCGAGGAGGTTTTGGCGGGATGATCAGCAGTTTGCAGGAAGACGCGACGGTCGAGCACGCGGAATATGCCGGCTTGCGCCGGGAGTTGGCGGTGCGCAAAGCCGCCATGCACGACATCGGCCCGATCCTGGGCCTGATTAATGGCTATGCCGCCAAAGGGATCATGCTGCCGCGCACTGAGCTGGAGGTTTCCGAGGACATTCGCGATTTCTCGGTGATCGTCGCGGGCGGGCGACTGGTGGGTTGCGGCGCGCTGCACTTTTATTCGCCATCCATCGCGGAAATCCGTTCGTTGGCCGTCGCCGAGGACGCTAAGACTCACGGGATTGGGCGGCGGCTGATCGAGGCTCTCGTTCGGGAAGCCTCCGATTATTCGCTCGATGCCGTGTTCGCCTTCACTTACGTGGCGGGATTCTTCGGCAAGATGGGTTTTCATGAAGTCGAGCGGGGCGAACTGCCGCTGAAGGCATGGAAGGACTGCGTGCGCTGTCCGAAGTTCCAGTGCTGCGACGAGATCGCGGTCATGCGGGTGCTACGCCCAGAATATTCCCGAACCCCGCAGCAGTATGGCCAGTTCGAGGATGCGCAGTTGGTTCAACTACCCGTTCTACGCCAGTTTTGATCGTCGATTAGCTCCCACCGAAATCCCCCCAAATGGGGGGCCTTTTTGCGCCGGAATAATACTCGCATAATAGTCGCGATTCTGATGTGAAATCCTACGCCAGATGTACTATACTCTCAAATAGGATAAAAAAATCCTTAAACCTGAAGCGAGGAAAACATGCGAGCCCAAACGGTTGATGTGAAATCATCGAATGGCCGGGTGCTGTGTTGCACCGTCTTTCGTCCCGGCGGCAAGAAGTTATTGGCGAAAGGACATGTCATCAGCGACGACGATATCCGGGTACTCGAATCTGAAGGTATGGAATCCATTTGGGTTACCGAACTGGAGGAAGGCGAGGTCGGGGAGGACGACGCGGTCTGCGCGGTGGCGAGCGAGATGGGCTGCGGTAGTTTTGAGATCCGCCTGGCGGCCGGCGGCCGGGCCAATTTGCAGGCCACCGAGAAGTGTTGCGTACTGGTGGACGACGAATTGCTGAAGCAGATCAACTGCGCGGCCAGCGTGGTCATCGCCACGGCGCTGAATTTCAGCTTCGCCATGCCGGGGCAACGCATTGCCACCGTGAAAAGCGCTCCGTTCGCCGTCTCCCGCACCCAATTGGACGCGGTCGTAAGCGTGCTGAAAGAGCGCGGTCCTATCCTGCAGGCACGGCCGATGCGGAACCCCATCGTGGGTGTTTTGTACACCGATCCGCTCAACGGCGAGCGCGCGCGGCAATTGTTTGAAAATATTATGTACCAGCGGCTCGAACACTTCGGCGTGACCGCCAGCTCCGTCCTGTCGTGCACCGAAGATGAAGCCTCCGTCAGCCGGGCGCTGCTGCAACTGCTGCGTTCGAAGCCGGCCGTAATCATGATCGCTTCCACTACCGCTCCGGCTGGTCCCGAAGATGTGGTCGGGCGCGCCATGGAAAAGGTGGGCGGCCACGTGGAACGGTTTCTGGCGCCGGTCGAACCGGGCAATCTGTTGCTGCTGTCATACAAAGATGACATTCCGATGATTTCCGCGCCAGGCTGCTTCCGCTCCGCAAAGGCGAATGTGGTAGACTTGGTGCTTCCCCCATTATTGGCCCGTTATCGGGTATCAGGCTGGGAAGTGGGTTGCCTGGGCCATGGGGGCTTACTAGGGTAAGCGACGATCTCCTCCACCCCTGTGGGTCGTATCCTCCGAGCGACCCGCAGGTGCTCCTCGACCGGGCGCATCAACGAGCGCCCGGTCTTTTTTTGCTTTAAGCGCGGGTCTGGAGACCCGCAGCAGGCCTAGAGGCCTGCCCCACTGAATCCAGGTCAATTGCCGGCGCCGGCGGTCACGGGCCGGCCTTCCCCGCCCTCCCGGCGCCTGGGCGGCTCGGGCTTCGGCAGAGGCTTCCGGGGCAGCATCTCGTCGCGCGTGGCGGCATCGTAGACCACCGCGGCCATGATGGCCGAGGCCTCCATCAGATCGCCGGGCTGCAAATGGTCGTAAGTGTCCGCCGTGGAGTGATGGGTCTGGGTGGTATAGTCCATCGGGTCCTGAATGAACTGGAAGCCCGGCAGGCCCACCCCATCGAACGACTGGTGATCAGTCCCGCCGGTGTTCCGGATCGTAACTGTGTTCGCACCGTAATCCTTGAAGGGATCCAGCCATGCCTGGAAGATAGGCCGCATCATGTCGTTGCCTTGCAGATAGACGCCGCGAATCTTGCCGGTTCCGTTATCCAGGTTGAAGTATCCCGAAAGCTTGGCATGCTCCGGCTTCAGAACCATGGTCTCGCGGTCGGCGAAGTGTTCTTTCACGTAGGCCCGCGATCCCAACAGTCCTTCTTCTTCGCCGGTCCAGAGCGCCATTCTCACGGTACGGGCCATTTTCAGGTCCAGAGCCTTCAGAATGCGCATAGCCTCCAGCACGACCGCGCTGCCCGCGCCGTTGTCCGTGGCGCCGGTGGCGCCGGTCCAGGAATCCAGGTGCGCGCCCAGCATCACCAGTTCGTCCTTCTTGCTCGTGCCGGGAAGTTCACCCGTCACCGTGAAGGAATCCTGAGTGTCGTCCAGAAACTTGTTTTGAATATCGAATTCCAGGGTGACCGGGATTTTCTTGTCGATCAGGCGCGCGATGCGGTTATATTGCTCGACTTCCAGCGCGACCGAAGGCGGCGGCACCGCTTTCTTGGGATCCTGCGACCCGCCGGCCATGCCGAATACGATGCCACTAGTGGCCCGATAGCTCGGCGCCAGCGTAAGCAGCACGCCTTCGGCCGTGAGAAACTGGTTCACCTTCTCGCGAAACTTTTCGCGCGCTGCGCGGGCCTCGGGGCCGAAGGGCTGGCCACCTGGCCGCGGCTGTCCGGGTACCAGGGGGATGGGATTCGCGAACCGGGATCGCGCCGAGGGGTCGGGAGCCAGCATTTCCGAAGCCAGCTCGGCGTCGGTGAAGCGGGTCAGGGCCGGGTCCGCTTCCGATACCAGCGGCACGGGATCTTCGAGCAGTACGATCTTGCCTTTCAGCTTGCCCTTGAACTTGTCGAGATCCGCATCAGTTTTGAGTACCGCCAGTACTGGCTCTCCCGAAACCGGGCCATTCGTGCCGGGCGACCAGGGCCGCGCAAATCCGTTGAGCGGCGCGAATTGGGGCTCCTTCTGTTGGGCGCTGAAATGGACGCAGGTCCAGCCTCGCCCGAAGGGCCCCCATTTTTCCATCGTGGAATTCGCCAGTCCCCATTCAGTCATGCGGTGCACCGCCCATTCCGCGGCAGCCTTGAGGCCCGGTGAGCCCGTCAGCCTGGGCCCATACACGTCGGAGAGATAAAAGGCGTTGTCCATGACCTTAGAGTTCTGAAACTCCTCGGCCTTGATGCGGTTGACGGTGTAGAGATCCACCTTCTCATGCGCCGGCTCTTGCGCCAGCAGTAGGGGGGCTAGCAGGAAAAGCGACAGATATTTCATATTGTTGACGAGGTTATCACAAATGCGGGGCGGGCCTGGGAGACCCGCTGACGCAGCCTGCCGGACTATAAGCCGGTTTCTGTACCCTTGCGGGCGGCAGCCATTCATCTGGGCCGGACATTGCTGTCCGGCTCTAGCGACCTACCCGAGAGTTCATAGGAGCGGGCCGCTCCTCCTCTCCTATTTGGTCTTGCTCCGCGTGGGGTTTGCCCTGCCGGCCGGATTGCTCCGTCCGCGGTGCGCTCTTACCGCACCATTTCACCCTTACCCGACAGACCCTGCTTGCGCAGGAGCATCGGGCGGTATATTTTCTGTTGCACTTTCCGTAAAGATTCCGTCGCCAGAATCCTTCCCGGCCGTTAGCCGGCACGCTGCCCTGTGGAGACCGGACTTTCCTCCCGTTTCCAGGCGGCTGCCCATCCGGCAGGCTACGGATACCATTATTCCATGTTCTGTGACGGAACACCCACTGTATTGACTAACCGCCGAAAAATGTTGTAGATATGGAAAGGCTACCGTTGTATCCTAAATAGTTGCGGTTGGTTGTTTGCCGGCGTAGGATAAAGTCTCGCATACAAGTTGAAAAAAGTTGAGGAGGTGCTCATGTTAAAACAACTAGGGGCAGTAGGTGCAATCGGAGTGTTTGCATCGTGCCTGTTTGCCCAGGGCTTGAATACAAGCCAAACCAAAGATCAATGGGAAGAGATCAATTTTGAGTTCAATTCTTCCATTCTCTCGGACGGATATCCCAGTCTCTTGCGCCTGGCTGAGATCTTGGGTCAGCATCACGATTACCATGTGAAGCTGACCGGAAACACCGACTACGTCGGTTCCGCGCGCTACAATGACCGCCTGGCTATGAGGCGTGCCGAAACCGTGCGCGATTTTCTGGTAAAGTACGGAGCGGCGGCTGACCAGATCACTACCGCCGGCGACGGCAAGAAAGAGCCGGAGGTCAATAACCGGACCAAGGAAGGCCGCTTCATGAACCGGCGCGTGGTGATGACCGTGACCGACGGGCAGGGGAAGATCGTGGCCGCCGGCGGCGCTTCCGACATCATGCCGATATTGCAGGAGTTGCTGAAGAAGCAGGAAGAGTGCTGCAACAACATCCTGAAGCGGCTGGATAAGCTGGACGATATTCTGGCGGCATTGCGCGACCTGAAGGGCGAGAACGACCGGCTAAAGGGCCAGGTGGCCGACCTCCAGAATCAGGAGAAGGCACTGGAAGCCCAGGTCAACGGGACACCCAAGCCGCTCACGAAGGAAGAGACCACCGCGATCGCCGAAAAAGCGGGCACCGACGCTTTGAACGAGGCGCAGAATCGCAACAAGAAGTTCTCGCTCCTGGGCCTGGATATCGGTCCGACGCTGGGCAACCGGCCGGACGGCGATGTCACCATCCAGGGCCGCGGACAATTCTTCTCGCCGTTTGGCGGCGACGGGACCCACGCAGTGCAGGCGGAAGCCGAGTATCTCCGCTATCCCGGACGCCAGGAAGGCCAGTTCGATATCGGTCTGGTCAACCGCTGGGACCACCTGCAGGCGGGCTTGTTCTCCAGCTTTAAATACATCCGGCTGGGCGAGTACGAAAATGGCGGCAGCATGGGGCAGGGCGCTTTCCTGCTCGATTACCTGTTCAGCCGCGGCCGGATCGGCTTCTATGGGACGGAGGGCTTCAAGAATACCGGTGCGCTCACCGAGACACCGCTGGGCCTGACTTCGTTCATCGAAACCTACGCGAGACCCATGAACCAGTTCGGTCTGAGCACCCAGGTGGGTGTTTGGGGCGACGCTTGGATTCAGGGCAACTTCGGCTATATTCATAGCCACAGCACAAATCCGAATCGTCCCGGCGGCGAGATCAAACTGGTCCAGCCTCTGAGCAAGGAATTCGCGGTTACGGTGCGCGCAGGCCTGAACCCCACGCTCCTGACGGCCAGCAATACCGGGGAACTGACGTTCGGACTGGAATTCGGCAACTTCATGCGGCCGAAGGAATACACGACCTTCACGCACCCGGTTCCCATGGATGTTCCGCGCATCCGGTATGAACTGCTGACGCGCCAGGTGGGCCACAGCGCTCCCATCGCGAATGCCGGGCCGCCGCAGATCGGCGTACCGCCGGGCACCGTCACGTTGAATGGCAGCGGGTCGTATAGCCCGGATCACGATGCTCTTAGTTATTCGTGGACCCAGGTTTCCGGTCCCAGCATCGCCATCAGCGGGGCCAACTCGGCCATCGCCACATTCACGGCCGCGGGATCCACCAGCTACGGCTTCTCACTGACCGTTACGGATCAACTCACCGGCCTGACCGGCTCGGCGAACACCACCGTGACGACGCAGAGGGCATTGAGTGTGGTGCGGTTCTCGGCCACACCGAGCAATATCGCCTCCGGCCAGTCTTCAACACTCGCCTGGAACGTGCCGAACGCGACCTCGGTCAATATTTCGGGCGTCGGCTCGGGTCTGAACCCGGCGGGCACCGCAACGGTGTCGCCGACGACCACGACCACCTATAATTTGACGGCTACGGGACAAGGCGGCCAGACGATTACGGCCAGCGTTACGGTTACCGTCGGCGCGTCCAACCCGAAGATCATACGCTTCGCGGCATCTCCGGCCCATATCAGCCAGGGTCAGTCTACCCTACTGTCCTGGACGACCACGGGCGCTTCGACCGTAAGCATCAGCAACTCGGTCGGTAGCGTCGCCGCCAACGGCAGCGTCAGCGTTTCGCCGACGACTACGACTACTTACACCCTGACCGCTACGGGAGCCGATGGTAAGACTTCGGTGACCGCGGCTGCTACGGTCACGGTAGGCGGTGGAGCGGTGCCGAGCATCATCAGCTTTACGGTTTCGCCCCCGGTTATCGCGGCGGGAGGCCAGGCGTCGTTGTGCTGGAATGTCTCGAATTCGACGAGCGTCAGCATAGCGCCTGGAATTGGCAACGAGCCCGCCACCGGTTGCACCACGGTGACGCCGTCCGCCACCACGACCTACGTACTAACGGCAACCAACGCCGTCGGTCCGAACCAAGCTGTCGTGACAGTGAGCGTGGGACCTGTTCAGATCCTCTCGTTCTCCGCCAGTTCATCGGCGGCTTGCACTCCGATCTGCGAGCCCGGCTTCTCGCCATATCCTGGCGCACCGGTGGTCTTGCAGTGGACGACTTCGAACGCTACTTCGGTGATCATCACCGGCACGGGCGCGCCCAGTGGAAATCAACCCACTAACGGCAGCGTCACGGTGAATCCGGGAACCGACACGACATACACGTTGACGGCTTATGGTCCAGGCGGGCCAGTTTCAAACGTCGTCAATGTGCACGTGAGATAACGGCGGCAGTACGCGGTACCAGCCGGGCGGTTAACCACCGCCCGGCTTTTTTTATGGGTGCCGTAGCGCACGGAGTGATTGCCAGTGGCGCACGCTTCAGCAGGGGCCGCCCCCGCGGATGCTGGTGAAACAGCAGCGAGACCCGCGTGGGGCCACGTCGAAAGCGCTTCGCCTCGGAGGGCGGGCAATCATGCCCGCAGCCGCCTTTTCAGGCGGCTAAGCCGGCTGGAAAGCCGGCTGCGGCCAGGATTGGCCGCCCTCCAAATCCGTTTTTCTGCACGGGGCTAACTCATTGAGCGCCAATGGGGTCTCAGATAGCGTGCCGGCGGGACTTTTAAGTCCTGCTCGCGGCGAACTCTTAGTTCGCCGTCCTGTCGGCTGAAGCCGACAGCAGCACGCTGAAGCGCGCTGAAGCGTGCGCCACGGCCTGATATATTTTTTACTACCTCAGTTCCCACGCGCTTTCGCCCACCGCAGATATCGCCACAAGTCGGCCCTGCGCTGCCACGAAAAACGCCAGAAATCGCGGAAGCCGATTTGTTCCGCATGCAAGCCCCAATAGGTTTCCATGCGCCACCGCAGATAAGGGCTACGCCAGGGGGTGAAGCGGTAACCGCGGGTGAGCCGCCAGAGAACTCGCAGCATTTGTTGATGATGGCTCGAAAGACTAGTTGCTGCCCGAACTTCGCGCCGAAGCGTTGGCGCCGAGACCGTCGGGTGTGGCGTAGTAGCCGGAACGTGTGCGCACGGTTGGCCGATTGGGCCCGTTAGCCGTCACCTTTATTTGCCGGAAGGATCCATCGAGGGCGATATTCACCGGCGTGTAGGCCAAGGTGTATTGATTCCGGATGTCGTGCGCTACCTGGTGAGCGACGCGGTCCACGTCCGCGGCTTCTTTGGGGAAATAGGATTCGCCGCCGGTAACCGCCGACAGTTCCTCGAGAGCCCGGCGGCAGCGTTTGGCCTCGCGGCGCTCTTCCTCGCTGAGCAGCCCTACGGTGTAGACCAGCACGCCGCTATCCTGCGCGGATTTGACCAGGTTTTCCAGGCTGATCAGGCTGCTGTTGTCGTTGCCGTCGGTCACCACCACCAGCACCTTCTTGTCCTTCTTGGCCTTCTCCTTCAGGTGATCGATGGACATGCGGATGGCATCGCGCATGGCCGTGCCGCCGCGCGAATCGATGCGCGCGAGGCCTTCCTGCAGGTCTTTCGGGTCATTCGTGAAGTCCTTGTCCAGGAAGGCTTCGTCGTTGAAATTGACGATGAAAACTTCGTCCTGGGGGTTGGAATCCTTCACCAGGGCCAGGGCTGCCGACTCTACTTTGGCGCGCTTGTCGCGCATGCTCCCGCTGTTGTCGATAACCAGCCCCATGGACACCGGAATATCCTCGCGCTTGAAGACTTTAATCTGCTGCGGCACGCCGTTTTCAAAAATCTGGAAGGCAGTTTCCGGCAGAGTCGTTACGAGGTGACCGGTCTTGTCCACCACCGTGGCGTGCAACACCACCAGCCGCGTATCCACACGGATAGTGACGGGCGTTTGTTGCCCGGGGGTGTCGGCCGCCCACAGGCCAAACACTGCGACGGCGCCCAGCGCCGATGACACGATTCTGTTATTGAGTAGGAGCATAGTAGCCCAATCTCCAGAAGGCCCGAAGCGGAGGCAGGCCGCGCGGTTGCACCAGTTTCACCTGGACCCGCCGGTATTTGCCATTACGTTCCCGGTTCTTCGGAGAGTAGCCGATAATGTACTGATTGCGCAATTCGATGCCGATCTTCTCGGCGATATTGGGGAGTTCGTTGAGACTTTCGACGGGAAAGTGCCGTCCGCCGGTCTGTTCCGCGATTTCGGTGAGCAGGCTGGGACCTTCCAGTTCCTCCGCAGTCCGGCTGCGCGTGGCGGCCGGTTCAAAAATACCCATGGCATAGATCTGAACATCCGCTTCCCGTACCAGGTTCTTCACTTCCGTCTCGGTGTAGCGGCTGTTGTTGTCTCCACCGTCGGAGATGATCAGCAGGGCCTTGCGGGCATTTTTGGCTTTCTTCATTTCGTGCAAGCCCAGGTAGACGGCGTCCAGTAGGGCGGTTTTGCCCCTGGACTGGGTGAACGTGAGGCGGTTTTGAATTTCTTCCAGGCTGGTTGTAAACTTGATCGCCAGTTCCGCGCGATCGTTAAACTCCACCAGGAAGAATTCATCTTCGGGATTAGCCGTCTTGAAGAACTGGGCGACCGCCTGACGCGATTTTTCCAGCTTGTTTCCCATGCTTCCGCTGCAGTCGAAGACTATGCCCACGGACAAAGGGGCGTCCTCGCTCGAGAATTGTGCGATCTGCTGTTCGCTCTTATCCTCAAAGATGCGGAAGTTCTCTTTCTCCAACCCAGTGACAAACCGGTTGAGCGGATCGGTGACCGTCACCGGGATAAGCACCAGTGTGGAATCCACACGAATGTCGGCTTTGGGCAGAATCTCGCTTGGGGCGGCCGGCTTTGGACGGGGAACGATGGTAACCTGCGGGTCCGAATCCGCCGTTTTTCCGTCCGCGTTTCCATCGGTGTTTCCGTGAGGGTTCCCGTTAGCCAGGGCCAAGGAAATCTGAAGCAAGGAAACCACGCTTGCCACTGCCAGCACGCGGCTAAATCGCAGGCCTGTCACAGCTTCCCAGCCTTTCTTTCTTCCATGAGTGTAACACAGCGGTTTTATGGTAGAATCGCCTGTGCGCCGTAAAATTTTGGGCGTGATCCCTGCGCGTTATACTTCTTCCCGTTACCCAGGCAAACCTCTCGCTCGAATCGGCTCCAAAACGATGCTGGAGCATGTGTTCGAACGTACCTCCCAAGCCCGTTACCTGACCAGTGTGATCATTGCCACCGACGATGAACGCATTGCTACCGCCGCGCGCAGCTTCGGAGCGCCGGTACGTATGACGCGCGCGGACCATCTCTCGGGTACGGACCGGGTGGCCGAAATCGCGTCCGCCGATACCGCCGAACTGATTGTTAACATACAAGGGGACGAGCCGCTGATCGATCCCGCCGCCATCGATGCCGCCGTTTTGCCGCTGCTGCACGAAGATGAAATTCAGATGGCCACGCTGAAGAAGCGCATCGAAGATCCGCGCGAAATCGGCGATCCCAACGTAGTGAAGGTGGTCACGGACCGGGCAGGCAACGCCATTTATTTTTCGCGGTCCGCTATTCCTTATGTGCGCGCCTCAGGTAGCCTGGGCGCCGGCCCGTCTGCATACTACAAACACATCGGCTTATACGTTTACCGCCGGGATTTTCTGCTGGGATATTCCGATCTGCCCGTGGGTCCCCTCGAAGAGGCCGAGCGGCTGGAGCAGTTGCGCGCACTGGAGAATGGCTACCCGATCCGGGTAGTCGAGACCGAGTACGAATCGATGGGCGTGGATACGCCCGAGGATCTGGAACGTGTGTCGAAGCTGTTCGAAGCTTCGGTGCAACTTGCGAAACCTTATGGCTAAATATGTATTTGTGACAGGCGGCGTGGTCTCGTCGTTGGGTAAGGGCATTGCGGCCGCATCCATCGGCTGTCTGCTGGAGAGCCGCGGACTACGGGTCACGTTGCAAAAATTCGACCCTTATCTGAACGTGGACCCAGGCACCATGAGCCCTTTCCAGCACGGGGAAGTGTTCGTGACCGACGACGGCGCCGAAACCGATCTGGACCTGGGTCATTACGAGCGCTTCACGCATGCGAAGCTGACCCAGGCGAATAACTTGACTTCGGGCCGCATTTACGAACAGATTATCGCGCGCGAGCGGCGCGGCGATTATCTGGGGAAGACCGTGCAGGTGATCCCGCACGTAACCAACGAGATCAAGGCCGCCATGCGCAAAGTGGCGACGGACGTGGACGTGGTGATCGTAGAGATCGGCGGGACCGTGGGCGATATCGAGTCGCTGCCGTTTCTGGAGGCCATCCGCCAGATGCGCCACGAACAGGGGCGCGACAATTGCGTCTTCGTACACGTCACGCTGGTACCCTGGATCGCCGCCGCGCAGGAACTGAAGACCAAGCCTACCCAGCACAGCGTGAAGGAACTGCGCGCCATCGGTATCCAGCCCGATATCCTGTTGTGCCGTTGCGAACGATCCATCGCCGCGGAGATGAAGGACAAGATCGCCCTGTTTTGCGACGTGGACGCGCGCGCCGTGGTGACCGCGCGGGACGTGCCTTCAGTCTACGAAGTCCCCCTGGTGTTCGCCGAAGAGGGCGTGGATGCGATGGTGGTGCGGTTGCTGAAGCTGGATGCCGGAGACCGCAACCTGAGCCACTGGAGCGCCATGCTGAACCGCATGCATAATCCCATGGACGAGGTATCCATCGGCCTGGTGGGCAAGTACGTGGAGTATGAGGATTCTTACAAGAGCCTGAAAGAGGCCCTGCTGCATGGCGGGCTGGCGCATCAACTGAAGGTGGGCATCAACTGGATCGAGGCGGAAGGCGTGAACGGCGCGGATTGGGAAAGGCAGTTGGAAGGTTACGACGGCATTCTGGTGCCGGGCGGATTCGGCAAACGCGGCATCGATGGCATGCTCAACGCCATTCGCTACGCCCGTGAAAATCAAGTTCCATACTTCGGGATCTGCCTGGGGATGCAGACGATGGTGATCGAGTTCGCGCGCAATATCTGCGGGCTGGAGCACGCAGATTCCACTGAATTCAATCCAGGCACGCCGCATCGCGTCATTTTCAAGCTGCGCGAACTGAAAGGCATCGACGACTTGGGAGGCACCATGCGGCTGGGAGCCTGGCCCTGTCTCCTGACGGACGGAAGCATGGCGCACAAAGCTTACGGCCGGCGGGAGATCAGCGAGCGGCACCGCCATCGCTACGAATTCAATCGGGAGTATGAAGAGCGGCTGACCGCCTGCGGATTGCGCATCACCGGTGAGACGCCCGATCAGACTTACGTGGAAATCTGCGAAGTTCCCGCGCATCCCTGGATGTTAGGATGCCAGTTCCACCCGGAGTTCAAGTCGAAGCCGCTCGAGCCGCACCCGCTATTCAAGGCGTTCATCGGCGCTGCATATAGCTATCGGCGGCAGAGGCTGGCGCCGCTCGCCAGGCAAGTGGAGACGGAGTACTTTGGGGGGGCAGCCAGGACTTCAACCTCAGCCGGCTAGTTGAGGGAATGGCTATAATTAGGGGCAAAGGACGTGGTTTGGATTTGAAAACGCTGGATACAAAACAAAATATTTTGGATAAAGCCGGATTCGGCTATAACTTCGACCGAAGGGTCTACTTCAATCGGAAGAGCAAGAAGATCTTCAGCGTGGAGTTTGTGGACGATGAACCTGAGGAAGTTCTTGAGCGTAAGATCGGCGAAGACACGGACGGCAAGGAATGGAAGTTTTACTTCAATTCCGGCGAGCCGCCCGAACAGGTCAGGCGCGAGATCGAGGCTTCGCTTGGCTGAAACCGAGCGAACGGTCGAGGATCGGTTGCGGGAAGAGTATTTCACGCTTCTGCCGGAAATTCGCCGTGGTGCCGAACGGCTCGAAGCTGAGATCCGATATCACATCCTGCCGATCTCAGGAAGGCTCCACAGGCACGAAACACTGGATGTCAAATGCCGGATTAAGTCTTGCGAGAGCGCGGTTGACAAGCTTCGAAGGCGTCAACAAGGAAGCACTTTCCAGAGGAACCGGCCGGAACTCTACTCGCTGAGCGGTTTGAACGATCTTGCAGGTGTCCGCGTCCTGGCGTTTCCGCGGGGCCGGTTGGCGGAAGTCGACAACCTGTTGCGCGAGGCATTCCGCACCTGGACTCCAGACCCTGTCGACGTCAACGGTGAAATACAGGCCTTGAAATACTACGGCTACTGTCCCAAGGCCAGCGATAGGGTCAAAGGGCGAATATCAGGTCGTCTCTGTGTTGACCGGTCTCTTTTGGGAAGTGGAGCATGCCGCGATTTATAAACCGGATGCCCGGCTCAGAGGAATTGCCGACCACCGCGGAATGCGGGAACGCACGACAGACGTGACCAGGGCGCTTAGGGCATTTGAGGATCAGTTCGAAGCGCTGGCCCGCCAGAGTTGAGGTGCACGCTTTCCTTACCGGCTAGGGGCGCTTGGGCGAGAGTTGTGACGTTCGCGCACCTCGCCGCGGAGCAGCAGACGGCGGCCACGCTTTGGCGAAATTCAAATTCTGGGGCAGGTCGTCGCGTGCCGCTGCCTTGAGGTGGAAGCGCTCATTTCTTCTGCTTGTATCCGCTTGGCTGGGAAGTATCCACCAGCAATTGTCCTTCATCGCTGTCAAGCCGTTCCAGATCCAGGGTCCAAGGTCCGTTACCACTGTGCAGGACGATATGCGCCCGGAAGTAATAGGTTTGACCCGTTTCGGCAGTCAAGCTGACCAGGGATGGCTGGATGTGGGGCACCAGCGGCGGAAACGATTGCCAATCCGAGCATAGATGATGCGCGCCCGGATCGACGGTGAAGAATAAATAGGATGTGCCATAGTTGGCGCCCACCCAGGCACCGTCAAAGCCGACTCTGACAGTAGGTGTGACCAGCTCATTCACGGGGCCATCGAACTGTTCCACGACATAGACCAGGGCTTTCCCGGCGTCGGGTTGTGCAAGGGGTTGCGCTACGTTCGAAGTCACATTGAATTTGACGCTGTCGGAACCGCAAGCGGCTTTAACCGCCGCAGCCTCCCAAAATCGATCCGCCGCCAGGGCCGGCACCGAAAGGAGGATAAGAGCAAGTAACGTTCTCATATAGCCCACATAGATTAAGACGCGTTCATGTGAGGCTGAGTTACTTGAACTACTTAGTGGCTTAACTCATTCATCATGCCGGGGAGACTCCACTGCGCCTGCATGCTATTCGGACCCCATCCGAACTCCGCCGCCATCACCTGGCCGACTTCGGCCTGACTCTTTCCTTCATGAATCAGCCCCGCCGCGCGATTGCGCAGCTTCTCAACGTTGTTTCGATACTCCTGCAGACCGGCCTTGGTAGTCACGGCGCCATGCCCCGGAATCACTGTATCGAAATCAAGCTGCAGCGCGCCATCGAGTGTCTCGGTCCACGCCTTCAGGCTGCCGCCGCCGGCGTAGTCTATCAGGGGAGTCTTGCCGGCCATCAGATCGCCGGTGTGCAGGGTCTTCAGCGCGGGAAAGTACACGACCGCGTCGCCATTGGTGTGGCCGCGTCCGAAGTACCGCGCGCGCACTTCCCTGCCGCCCAGAAATACCGAGCATTCCTGGGTGAACACCACGCGCGCCGGAGTCATGTTAGCCGGCGCATTCGGCTGCTTATGCTCCACAATGTTGGCGCGGGCATTGGCGGTGGAGATGATCTCCGCGGTGGAAATGAACTTCACGTTACCGCCGCTGTGATCGGAGTGATGGTGGGTGGTGACCACGTACTTGACGGGCTGGTCGGTGACGCTCTTCACCTTGGCCATAATGTTCTCGTGGTCCTGTTCGAACTTGTCATCCACCAGGATCACGCCCTCGCTGGTGACGTACACGGCCACGTTGCCGCCATCGCCTTCAATTTCGTAGAGGTCGTCTTTTACTTTGTTGAGGGTCAGCGGCGGGGGCTGGCTTCCCTGGTTCTGGGTGTAGGCGATCCAGCAACCCGTGAGGAGCAGTGCGCCCGCGGAAACCCGCGCGATCCATGTTCGGCTCATGCCGGACACTATATCAGATGGCGGCCGGGAACCGGCTACTTTTTCTCGTCCTTTTTCTCGTCTTTCTTATCGTCCTTTTTCTCGTCCGGCCGGTGCGGCGGCTTACGCGGAACAGGCTTGGCGCTGGCCAACTCGATATACGCGCGGATGATGCGCTCCTTCTGTTCGGGATCGAGAACCAGGGAACGAAGCGGGCCGCTGCCGGAGAGCTTGAAGTAGCCGTCATTGGGACGAACGGCGTACAGCACGGCGGCCATTGCACCGGACGGCGCGTCGTACGGCATCGGCCGGTAGGCGCGGTAAGCATCCACTACCGGATGATTGGTGGACGAGGCAAAATCGCGAGCGACGCTTTCTCCCGGAAAAGGCAGCGCCTCGCCGATTTCACGCCCCACGGTGACAATCGGCGTGGGCCAGCCGGCGAAAACTTTGCGCGCCGCCGCGGCATCCGCTTCTACGCCCGTTTCGGCGACGGTCAGTAGCCGCACTTTGCGCGCGATCCAGTCTTTCACGCCGTACATATCCAGCAATTTCGCCAAATCCGTGGCGGGCCCGCTCAGCACCACGGCGGCATTTTGATCGTACTGCGCCGTCAGGGCATTGCGGATCAGCGTCCCGGGGTCGGCCGTGTCGTCGATGCTTTTGATCGAGCTGGCGTAGGCCGGATTGGCGGTAGCCGGCTTAAACATGGCTGGCTCGGCAGCCGGTTTCCCGTCGGCAAGCCCGATGGGTGTAAAGTGCATAAACATGGCTGCCGTGCCGGTGGTCGCGCTGGCGTAGAAGTGGGCCAGGGTATCGCAGAATCGGGCGGCCTGAAGATCGCCGCTGCTGACACAAACTGCCGCGATGCGTGCCTGATCCTTGCCCTCGAAGCCATGCAGCATCGCCAGCGCCAGGACATCGTCGATCCGGCCCATGGCGGAATCGAACAGGACGCCTACCGGCGGTTTGGCTGCGCTCGGAAACTGCATGTTCAGGTCAGATCCAGCGTGTCCAGGCGTCCCGTGGAATCGCCGAAATGTTCAACGTGCACGCCCATGCGGTCCATCATCGCCAGATAGAGATTGCACATCGGCGTTTCCTTCCGGTACACAATGCGCCGGCCGGATTTGAAGTGGCTGCCGCCGCGCCCGGCGATCAAGGTCGGCAGGTCTTCGTGCAGATGGCGGTTGCCGTCGGAAAGGCCCGCGCCGTAGACGATCATGCAATTGTCGAGCAGCGAGCCGTCCCCCTCGCGGATGGAACGTATCTTGGCGATCCACGCGGCGAACTGCCGGACGTGATAGCTATTGATCTGGGTCACCTTCTCGATCAAGTCCGGTTGGTTGCGGTGATGCGTCAGCGGATGATGCCCATCCGGGATGTCGATCTCGCGGTATGGACGCGACGTGCCTTCGTGCGTGACCAGGAACGTAATCACGCGCGTTAGATCCGACTGGAAGGCCACCGTCATCATGTCGGTCATCAGCTTGAAATGCTCGGCGAAATCGGCGGGGACGCCATACGGCTTCTCCATGTGCGGATCGATTTGCGCGTTGTCCTTCTCGGTCTTTTCAATCTGCCGCTCGATCTCGCGGATCGACGAAAGGTATTCGTCGAGTTTGCGCCGGTCCGTCGGGCCCAGGTCCGTCTCCAGTTTGTGCGTGTCGTCGCTCACGAAATCGAGGATACTGCGGCGATACAGATTCTCGCGCGCGCGGGCCGCGGGCGTCATCGCCACTCCATTGCCGAACAGACGTTCGAACAGCGCACGCGGGTCGAGCACCGGAGGCAGCGGCTGCGTTTCGCTCTTCCAGGCCAGATTATTGGTGTACGCGCACGAATAACCGGAGTCGCAATCGCCGGCCTGGCGGGCATCTTCCATGCCCAACTCGAGCGACGGGAAACGCGTGGCCTTGCCCACCTGGTTCGCGACGATCTGGTCGAAGGAGACGCCGGCCTTGATATCGATGACGGTTTTGCGCGGTTGGACTCCGGTCAGGTAGGAGGCGCAGCAGCGGCCATGGTCCCCCGCGCCATCGAGTAAGGCGCGGCCCGTGTTGTGCGTCAGGTTGCCGAACAGCGTAATGTCCTGGCGGTACGGCTCGAGCGGCTTCAGGATGCGCGGTAATTCGCCCAGCGTGCCTTCGTATTCCGGGTTCCAGCCCTGCATGATGATGCCGTTGGGCACATACACGAACGCCATGCGTACGGGCGGTTTCACGCTCTTCGCGGCGCCCAGCGCCGGAGCCATCGCGTCCAGGAACGGCAGCGCGACGGCGGTGCCCAATCCGCGCAGAAAAGTCCTCCTGGGCAGAGCTTTCTTTGTAATCATCGTCTGGCCACCTCTCCCGAAGAAGCCGGCTGAAATCCGGCTGCGGGCAGGATTGCCCGCCCCACAAGTTTGTTTTCACCACGATCGGCCCGGCCCATCTGGAACGGAGCGCTATGTACAATGTCGAAAATCAGCGACTGAAAATGATAGCCGGATGCCGACATATCGCGGTCTATCCCATCCACGGTACGGCGATCGTACGGCTGCAGCCCGCGGCCCAGCGCATAGGTCAGCATCTTTTCCGTGAGACAGCGCGAGAACTGCGGGAGACCCGCCATCAGGACCGCGCGCATCTCGTCCGGCGTCTTGAACGATTTTCCGTTCGGCAATGTCCCGCTGGAGTCCACCGGGAACTTGCCGTCCATAGTGCGCCATTTGCCGATAGCGTTGTAATTCTCCAGGCCGAATCCCAGCGGATCCATCTTGTTATGGCAAGTGGAGCACATCGGATCGGCGCGGTGCTTCTCCATCTGCTGCCGCAGCGACATGAGCGTGCCCACCGCGCTTTCATCGAGCGCCGGCACGTCCGGCGGCGGGGGCGGAATCTCGGAACCCAGGATGTTGTTCAGCACATATTTCCCGCGCAACACCACGGAGGTGCGCGAGGGGTAGCTCGAAACCGTGAGGACGCTCGCCTGGCTCAGCAGTCCGCCGCGCTGGCCGGTCGTCAGTTCCACGCGGCGAAAATCCGGACCGGTCACGCCGGGTATGCCATAGAACTTCGCCAGCCGCGCATTCAGGAACGTATATTTCGCATCGATGAAATCGGAAAGCGGGCGGTTTTCGCGCAGCACATACTCGAAGAACATGCGCGTCTCGGTCTTCATCGCGTCGCGCAGTTCAGGCCCCCATTCCGGAAATTTGTCCGGGTCCGGTTTCACCACGTCCAGATTGCGGATCTCCAGCCATTGGCCGGCGAAATTGCCGGCGAAAGCCGACGCGCGGCGATCCGCCATCATGCGCTTCACCTGTGCGTCGAGGACCTCAGGATCGTGCAACTTGCCCGCCTCGGCCAAGCCTTGCAACTCATCGTCCGGCATTGAACTCCACAGGAAGTAACTGAGCCGGGAAGCCAACTCGATATCCGAAATGCGATGCACGTCATGCGGATCGGCGAGGTTTGGATCGTGCTCGATGCGGAAGAGAAACTGCGGCGTCACCAGCATGGCCTGAATGGCCAGTTGGATGCCCTGTTCGGTGGTCTCGCCTTGCGACCGGGCCAGCGCCACGAACTTCATGAGCGAGGCCACCTCGGCGCGGGTGGCCGGACGCCGGTACGCGCGATGGGCCAGGGCGGTGATGATTCTGTCCACGCACGCCTGCCCCGATTTCGGATCGCAAATCAAAATCTTCTTGCGGCTGGCGCGCTCCACGCTCGTAGGAAACGGGCCGACGAAGACCATCGAATCCAGATACTTATTCTTCTTCCTGTTGTAGGCTTCTTTATCGGACAACGTTTTCACAAATTCGTCGTCGATGAATCCGGCGCGGAAGACGTGATCGCCGGAAGGCAAATACAAGCGCAATTCGGCCTCCGAGTAGGGGTCGAAGTAAACCAGCTTCGAAGGCTTGGTCTCCACGGGTACGGTTTTCATCAACGTACCGTCCATCCAAAAGCCGAGCGTGACAGGCTTGGCGTTGACCGTGCGCTCGCCGGGCATCCCGAACAGGATGAGGTAGTCGCCATCCCATTCGACGCGGTGGGAGGCTTCGATGGTGCCGGGATCCACGCGCCGGATGGTTTTATCTTTGGCCTGATATTGAAATTCGAGCGGCTTCTTGGGTAGCGGATCCGCGCCCATTGCACGCGAAGCGATGGTCTCGGCCGCATCCATATAGCGCTCCATCAGCACTGGAGAAATCGTCAGAACATCGGCTATATTGTCGAAGCCATAGCCGGAGTCGTCCGTGGGGAAATCCTTTTCGGCCCGGAAATCAACGTCCAACAGATCGCGAATGGTGTTCGAATACTCGCTGCGGTTGAGGCGCCGAGCCGTAACGTGTCCCGGATCGGGTTTGACATTGCGGTCGGCCTTCTCGATTTCGGCTTCCACGTAGTGGACCAGGGCCTGCATTTGCGGCTCGGGGGGACGGGGAATGCCCTTTGGCGGCATCTCTCCGGCGCGCAGCTTGTCGAGAATCGCTTCCCAACCGTCGCGATACTTCGCGATCGAATCCGGCGACATTAAGAGCTTCACGTTGAGGCCGCCGGACGAGAGCTTATCGTTGTGGCACAGTGAGCAGGTATTGGACAGCACCGGCTTTACGGCCGAGTCGAAATCCGGCGGCGGGACATCCGCGGCATACAAGCAGCCAGCCAGCCAGACAGCGATCGTAATGGTTCGGAAATGCAGGTGTGAAACCTCCGCCTTCGAGTGCCTTATTGTTCTATAATACATCTCAAAATGAAGCGGGTATTCGATTCTTCATTCTCGCGGCGCCGCTTCTTAGGGGGAACGGCGGCCACGCTAGGACTGACGAGGGCCTTCGCTCAAAAAGATCAGGCGTTCGCGAGCCTCACGGCGTTACTCGATGGCAGTGGAATGGTGCGGATTTCCGCGGGCGAATTTCAAATGGGATCGGTGGCCGGCGAACCCGATGAGCAGCCGGTGCATCGCGTGCGGATCAGCCGGGATTTCGAGATTGGCAAATTCGAAATTACGCAGGCGCAGTGGGAAACCGCGATGCTCGACCCGCATGCCAAAGCCGGCGCGCTCCGGACTACGCCCGAAGGCGCGGCCGTGGGCAGCGATCCAAGCCACTTCAAAGGCGCGCTGCTGCCGGTGGAGAGCGTCTCGTGGGACGACATTCAGGTTTTCCTGGCGCGGCTCAACGCGCGCGACCGGGAGCACGCCTACCGGCTGCCCACCGAGGCCGAATGGGAATACGCGTGCGCGGGCGGCGCGGGCGAGATCGCCGCGCGCACATGGCACAAAGACAACTCCAGCGGCCGCACACAGCCGGTTGGCCAAAAGCAACCGGATGCGCGCGGTATGTTCGACACGCTCGGCAACGTCGCCGAGTGGGTGCAGGATTGGTACAGCCGCGATTACTACGCGGAGAGTCAGGAGGCCGATCCGCCAGGACCAGCCACCGGGTCTTATCGCGTCTTTCGCGGAGGAAGCTGGCTGGATCCCGCCAAATACTGCCGCGCCACGGCGCGTAATTTCGAATTTCCCGTGAGCCGGCTTTATAATGTCGGCTTCCGGGTGGTACGGACCGCGCGCTCCGCATAGATAGACCGTGCTATAAACTTGCCCTAAACACCGTGATCATCGATCTGAATTGCGATATGGGCGAACTGCCCGATGCCGCGCTCGAAGAAGCGCTGATGCCGCACATCACCTCGGCCAACGTCGCCTGTGGAGGACATGCGGGAGATGCGGCCTCCATGCGCCGCACCGTGGAATTGGCGCGGCGGCATGGCATCGCTGTCGGCGCGCACCCGGGCTACCCCGATCGCGTTAATTTCGGGCGCCTGGAAATGGCGCTGCCCGCGGGACAGATTGCGCAGACCGTCTACGAGCAGATCGGCACGCTGGCCGCTATCGCCGGCGATCTGGCGCACGTGAAACCGCATGGCGCGTTATACAACGTCGCGGCCCGGAATGCGGACGTGGCGCGGGCCATTGGCGAAGGCACCGCCAGGTTCGGCCGGAACCTGGTGTTAGTGGGGCTGGCCGGCTCCGGCATGCTGGATGTCTGGCGCGACATGGGTTTCCGCGTGGCGGCTGAAGGATTTGCCGACCGCCGCTACCAGCCCGATGGCAGCCTGCGGCCGCGCAGATTTCCGGACGCCTTGATCACGGAACCCGCCGAGGCGGCCGCGCAAGCGGTGCGGTTGGCGGGCGAAGGGCACGCACAGACGATCTGCGTACACAGCGATACGCCGGGATCGGTGGAGATACTCGAGGCCGTGGCCCGCGCCTTAAGGAGTTCAGGATGGACACCTCAGCCGCTGACGCCACGCTGACCGGCGCCGCTTTGCACGCACTTACGGTTCGAACACAAACGCGGCGCCTTGATCCCGATCGCCTTTCACGGTAGCACCCATCGCGGTGCTCACCAGCGTGTCCCCGCTGAGAGCCACGGCGAATCCCAGGGAATCGCCCGCCGCTCCGGCCACCGAGATCAATCGAACATCTACCGGCGAGGCGGCGGCCAAATCCATCCGCGGCTTCACGAACAGATATGTGGCGCCACGCCCCGTCTGCCACCCTGGCGCGCCCAACGCCGCCTTGTTGCCGCGCAGCGCCGCGCACCAGCCGAAAAAGTCGTGCGCCGCTCCATCAGGTGCGGTCAATTTTGCGGTCTGTGTCATGTCCGCCCAGCCGCCTGCCGGTTCCTCGAACACATAGGCCGCGCCCTGCTCGACATTACCGCCGACCGTGGCCAGAGGAGCTCCCGCCAACACCACGCCGCTGTCGATCGACAGGGAGTAGCCGAGCTCGTCCCCCTGCAACCCATCCGAGGTTGTCAGTTTGGCGGTCTGGGTCATATTGGTCCAACCGCCCGCGGGGATGGCGTAAACATAGACCGCGCCCGGCCCCTGCAGCGAGCCAATCACCGCGGTGCCGTTACCGATCGCGGTGGAGATTCCAAAAAAGTCATTCGCCGCGCCATCGAGCGCAGTGAGTTTAGCCGCAAAACCCGACGTGGTCTGCCAGCCACCGGCGGGTTTCAGAAACACATAACCGGCCCCCTGGTTGGTATTGGATCCGATGGTGGCCTGGCATGCGCCGATTACGATGGTGCCGCCATCTATGGAAGTTCCGCAGCCAAAGCGGTCGTTTGCGGCGCCGTCCGACGCGGTCAGCTTGGCGGTCTCGGTCATGTCCGCCCAGCCGCCGGCCGGTTCGGTGAACACGTAAACCGCTCCTTGCTCGAAATTGGATCCGATGGTCTCCGAATAGGCCCCCGCTACAATCGTTTTGCCGCTGATGGCGACGGGGACGCCCAGAAAACTGATTCCCGTGGTGCCTACGTCCGAAGCCGTCAGCTTGGCGGTCTGCGTCATATTGGCCCATCCACTGGCCGGCTTGACGAATACATAGACGGCGCCGCTGTCCGTAAAACCGTTCACGGTGACGAAGGGCGCTCCCACGACGATCGTATCGCCTGCCACCGCCACGGAGTTACCCAGGGAGTCGCCCTCCTGCCCGTCGGAAGCGGTCAGTTTGGCAACCTGTACGTACGGGTCGATCACCACCGGATAGCGCGCGGCGCGGTCTTCGACTTTCAACAGCAGGCGCGCGCCGCGCAGCTCGAGCCATGCCCGTAGCGCGGTACCGTTCGCGTCGTAGGCGGCCAGACCCGTATAGCGCAGGCCCGGCTGTCCTTCATCGTCAATCAGGGTAAGGCTGGTTGCGCCGCGGTCGAGGGACGCCTTGAAGTCTCCGGAGATCGCCATGGCGATGGTCAGTGGTTGACCCTTTGAGCTAGAAGGCGCTGGCCTGGGGCGTTCGCTCAATGTGAATCCCTGTTCAAGACCCAGCGGTCCATTCACGTACCATTCCATCAGCCGGCCGCGGCGGTACTCGACGCGGTTGCCATTCGCACCGGGGATGGATTCGCCAGCCGGCTGCAGCGACCCAGGGTAGCCGTAGCCTCGCAGGCGCAGTCTCCATGTGGCTCGATGGCTGCGCACTTCCACACCGGTTGGGCCAAAATCCGCGGCCAGGTTCTGCCGGTCGCCGGTGGTAAGGATATGGCCGCCGCGAGCATTGGCTTGATAGCCGGGTATATCGCGCCCCAGCGCCGCCGAGATGCTGGACTGGGCTTCCAATGGCAGGCTCGCCAGGCTGGCGGCGCGCGCCGGGCGCACTGCAGCCGGAGCCAGGGCCCATGCGAAGGCAATCGCTATGGCCGGTCGAATCGGGGTATGCATTTGGGCCTCCCCACAAAGAAGATTCCGTTAGTAGTATACAGCCGTTCGCGCGGCCTCACATCCAGCCGGTACTATGTTCGGGGACGCGCCGCTTAGCCACTAACGGCGCGTTCAGAAATTCCAGGAAGGGCGCCATGGCCCGAAAGCGCTTTTCGACCTCGACGAAGAGCTTAGGCGTGGTGACAATGGCCGCATCCAGCGTGGTGAACAACAGGAACTGTTTGTAGCGCAGCAGGTCCGCGGCCGGATGCTCGGCGCAAAAGCCCTTCGGCACCCGCGAAAGCTGCTCTCCCTGGAGCGCCCCGAACAACCTTTTGACGCCGCTGGAGCCCGCCAGTTTCCGAAAATCCGCATGCCGTTCGGCAAGGTGGGTGCGCACCGCCAGCAGCGTCTCCGGCGCCGGCATGTAGATGCCGCCGCCGACATCTACACCCTTGTGGGAGACCGCGAAATAGTATCCCGCCGCGCCGTGCTTCTGGGTACCGCGGCGCGAGAACGAGGCCGCGATCTGGGTCTTATACGGCGTCTTATCGGGACTGAAGCGCGTGTCGCGATAGATACGGTAGATGGCCTTGCCTGCGTCCGTGACATAATCGGGCGCGAAGTCCATCATCACGCGGTTGAGTTCCGTCACCAGCTCGATCATCGGGCCTTTCACCTTCTCGTCGTAGACGTTCTTGCGCGGCTGGAACCATTCGCGCTTATTGTTCCGTGCCAGGCTCCTGTAGAATGCCATGGCCTCGGTTGGAAAGCCGGGAAACCCGGATCGCATAGCTGCCTCCTATAATTGAATCGATGGACCTCACGCTGGCGCGCCTGTCCGAAATACCCAATTTAACCGTTTCCCGCGACGCGCCGCTTTCGGCCTATACCCGCTTCGCCATCGGCGGTCCGGCCGATGTCTACGCCGAAACCGAGAGCGTGGAATCCTTCATCCGCGCGCTGGCCGTGGCGCGCGCCAGCGGCCGCGATTACATGGTGATGGGCGGTGGCACGAACCTGATCGTGTCGGATGCGGGTTATCGCGGCATCATGTTGCGCTTCGTGGCGCGGCGCATGCTGGCTGCCGGCGACCGCGTCCAGTGCGACGCCGGCGCGGTGCTGCAGGACCTGGTGGATTACACGATCGGCCATGGCCTGCAGGGGCTCGAGACCCTGGCCGGCATTCCCGGTTCGGTTGGGGCGGCGGTATATGGCAACGCAGGCGCGTACGGGCATTCCATCTCGGAACGAGTGCGGCAGGTGCGCTTCTTCGATGGCGAGTGTGTGCGCGTGTTCGATCGCGATGCGTGCGAATTCCATTATCGCGAGAGCGTCTTCAAACGCCATAAGGATTGGATCATCTTCTCGACCGAATTGCACCTGACGCCTGCGGATACCGCCGGCCTGCGCCAGACCGCCGGCGATATCGTGAAGGTGCGCAACGAAAAGTTTCCGGTGACCATGAAATGCGCGGGCAGCATTTTCAAGAACTTTCTGCTGGCCGAATTGCCGCCTGCCGTGGCCGCCGCCATTCCCGGCAAGGTGATTCGGGAAGGCAAAGTGCCGGCCGCATACTTTTTGGAACAGGCGGGGGCGAAGGACATGTCGCGCGGCGAGATCCATGTGGCCGCGTATCACGCCAACCTGATCTACAATGCGGGCGGAGGCACCGCCGCGGATCTTTGCGCGCTGATCGCGGAGTTGAAGGCGCGGGTGCGCCGCCAGTTTGGGGTGGAACTGCAAGAGGAAGTGCAATACGTGGGGTTCCCGTGGCCCACGCTTTAGCGTGCCGCGGCGAACTTCAGTTCGCCGGCGGGACGCCAGTCCCGCTTAGGGCGAGCTTACGCTCGCCGAAGAGCGGGTTCTGGAGAACCCGCGCAGGCGTAGACGCCTGCCCCACCGCTGCTAGAGGAGCCGCTCTCGCAGTTGTGTTGCTTTGCGCGGCCCTGGCCCACGCGGCCGATCTGCACGAGGCGGTCACATCCGGAGATGTGGAACAAGTGCGTGCGCTCCTGGCCGCCGGGGCCGACAGCAACACGCGCGACGCGCTGGGCGCCACGCCGCTGCACGACGCCGCATGGACCGGCAATCGGGAAATCGCCGCACTGCTCATCGCGCACCGTGCGGATGTGAATGCCCATCACCTGGAAGCCGGATCCACTCCCCTGCACTACGCGGTGATCAAAGACAACCGGGAGGTGGCCGAGTTGCTGCTGACGCACGGCGCGGCGGTGGATGCGGTGGACCGCTCGGGAGCTACGGCGCTGCTGTTGGCCGCCACGCGCGGCTATCAGGACATGGCGGTTCTGCTGGTCGCTCACCGCGCCGACGTGAACGCGCGCGACAAGCCGGGCGCCGGGCCCCTCGACGAGGCGGCGTGGAAAGGCTATCGCCGGATCGCCGTCCTGCTGCTGGATAAAGGCGCGGCGGTGGACGCGCGCAACCCGGAGACCGGCGCCACCCCGCTCAACGAAGCCGCCACCAAGGGCCATGCAGATGTAGTCGATCTGCTGCTGGCGCGCGGCGCGGACGTCAATCTGCGCGACAACTCCGGCGCCTCGCCGCTTGAAAATGCCTCGCGCTACCGGCATGCGGCCGTCGTGGACGTCCTAATGGCACACGGCGCGACTCTCGCCAAGAAGGATCAACCCGGGTACACGCTGCTCGACGAAGCCGTGATGAAAGGGCAAGCCGACATGGTGGAACTGCTGGCTTCGCGGGGCGCGGATGTCAATGCCCGGAACGCCGAGGGTTCCACGCCCTTGGGGGACGCGTCGCTCAAAGGCTATGTGGAGATCGCCCGCATTCTGCTGGAACACGGCGCGCGCGTCGCCGGAAAAAACTCCGCGGGCGCCACGCCGCTGCACGACGCCGCGCTGGGCGGGCATCACGAAATGGTGGCGCTGTTGCTCGACGCGGGCGCGGACATCGACGCGCGCGACGGCGCAGGCGCTACGCCCCTATACAATGCGGCTTCATGGGACCGCCGCGAGGTGGTCGAATTGCTGCTGGCGCGCGGAGCGGACGCGGGAATCCGGACCAAGGCCGGCGCGACGGCGCTCGATGGCGCCGCGAGCAACGGATTTGACGATATCGCCGCGCTGTTGCGGGCGCGCACGCCAAAGTAGCGGATACGCGCCGCGTGAGAGAACAATCCGTCACCCGGGCCACCTCTACTATTGGCACAACCTCATCCGGTCGAATTAGCCGACATGTTCCGTGAGACGCCGGCCGGGCAATTGGCGCACTTTGCCCGGCGGATCGAACCGCACCTGGGGGTCCTCGATGCCGCTTTGCGGCGCCGGCTGAAGCCTGGCGAAGCCCGGCAGGTCAAAGCGTTGTCGTCGATCACCTTAGGCGCAGCGGCCCGTCTGCTGTCCACAGGCCAGCTGGCCGCCGATTTCTTCGAGCAGGTTGCCTACAACAGCCGGCGGCTGGCCAAGTTGAACGTTCCGCCAAGGGAAGTCGCGGACTGTCTGCGAGCTTACGACCGGGAACTCGAAGGCCGCTTGGGCAGACACGCGCTCGAAGGCATCCGGCGGCAACTGCAGTTCCGCACCCTGCTCGCCGTCAACAACGCCTACTATGAGGTCCGCGAAGCGGAGACGCAAGCCTTCTACGGCCTGCTGCGCGCCGAGATGGATGCCACGGGTCTGGACGATCTGCTGCACCGGTTCATTGTGATCCTGACGCGCACCTTCCGCGCCCAAGCCGGCCGGATCGTCCCGCTTGTGGATCGTCCGCCAATTGCCGCGCGCGTGCTCCGGCGGCTGGCCCGGCCGCGATATATCGGCGCCGGAAAGCAGGATGCGGATTTGATCCTGGACCCCGCCATGCGCGGCGCCTTTCAATCCTATTGGTCCATTCCATTCTTCTCGGGAGGCCGGCTGGCCGGCCTGATCCAATTCGGTTTTCCCACCGCATACCGCTGGCTGCCGCGCGAATTGGATTTGCTGAACGTGTTCGCGGAGCGTTGCCTGCGCGGCGCCGAGCGCGCCCGCCTGATCCGTGATTTGGCGGCACGGGAGGAACGCGTCCGCTCCCTGGCGGCGCACCTGCTGCAGGCCGAGGAGGAAGAGCGCCGGCGCATCAGCCGCGAGCTGCACGACGAAGCTGGGCAATCCATGCTGTTCCTGCGCCTGCACCTGGAGATGCTTGAGAAAGCCGCAACTCCCGATCTGCGGCCAAAGCTGGCCGAGGCGCGCCGGGTCACGGAGGGGATCATCGCCGAAATTCGCCGCATCATCGCCGCGCTGGCCCCATCGGCGGTAGAGGAATTGGGATTGCCCGCCGCCATACGGCATCTCAGCGCGCGCTTCCGGAAGCTCTATCCGATGCAGTTGCGCGTGAAGTTGACTCCTTATGGCGCACGCCTGCCGCGCGAAATCGAAGCCACGGTTTACAGGATCGTCCAGGAGTGCTATCAGAACATCGGTAAACATTCCGAGGCTTCCCGTGTAAACCTTCTATTGAGATCCACCGATACATTATTGGAACTGAGCGTCGAAGATGACGGCATCGGATTCGATGTGGAGCGCGCGGTGGCTCAACCGAAATCGTTCGGGTTGAAAGGCATGCGGGAGCGAATCGTCCTGTTGGGGGGGCAGTTCGAGATCCGCAGCAGCCCTGGGCATGGCGCGACCCTCTCCATACGCTTACCGATTTCCCGCCATTAGCGATTCTCGGCTCATGGGACGACTATGGCAATTCGAACGCTTCTGACCGACGATCACACCCTGTTTCGGCAGGGCATCAAAACGCTGCTTTCCGCTACCCCGGATTTGGAAGTAGTGGGAGAAGCCGCCAACGCCGCGGATGCCATCACACAGGCGGCGGAACTGCATCCCGACGTGGTGTTGATGGACGTCAGCATGCCCGGGCTGAGCAGCTTCGAGGCCACCCGCCAGATCCGTAAGACCCGGCCCGAAACCAAGGTGCTGTTTCTGACCATGTACGACGACGAAGACTACCTGGCGGAGTGCATGGAAGCGGGCGCCAGCGGTTATTTGCTGAAGGACAGTCCGGCCGAGCAACTGGTATCGGCCATCGGCGAGGTGCATCGCGGCGGCAGCTACCTCAGCCCGCGCATGCTTTCGCATCTGGTGGACGATTTTCGCAGCCGGGTGCGGTCCGCCACGCGCCAGCCGCGTTTCAACACGCTCACGCGCCGCGAACTGGAAGTGCTCAAGTTCCTGGCGGAGGGCAATTCGGTAAAAGAAATAGCCGGCACGCTCGATCTGAGCGTGAAGACCGTGGAAGCTCACAAATTCAATCTGATGCGCAAACTGGACATCCATAACAAGGCGCAATTGGTGCAGTATGCCATCCAGAAAAAGATCATTCGGATAGCCGTATAGGCGGGCACAAGTCAGAATTTGCAAGTGTTTAGCGGTTTTTTCTCTATAGTGAGAGAGTGTCCAGATGGTTACTCCTGCTGTGCGCGAGCGTCTCGCTGGCGCAGGCGGCAGACAGCTACGTTGGCAGTACGGTATGTAAGAGTTGTCACGCCGACGTCTGGTTCAACTTCTACAAAAATCCACACTACAAAAGCATTGCCAGCGGCGATCAGCCGCCCGAACGGACCGGATGCGAAGGCTGCCATGGGCCGGGGAAGGCGCACGTAGAAGCGCACGGCGGCAAAACCACGATCCCGCGCGCTTTTTCCACGATGGAGCCCAAGGCGGTTTTGGATACCTGCCTGAACTGCCACGCCCGCGATTTCTCGAAGTCTAATATCCGCCGCTCGCAGCATTCGTTGGCGGACGTGGTGTGCACCAACTGCCACTCGATCCACAAATCGCCGGCCGCGCAGTTCCTGCTGGCGAAGAAACAGACCGAGCTATGCTACGGCTGCCACGCGGACGTCCGCGCGCAGTTCTCCATGCCGTTCAAACACCGGGTGAACGAAGGCTTCATGAATTGCACGGACTGCCATAATCCGCACGGCACCTTCGCGCCCACCTGGGGCATGGCGAACGAATCGCACATGGTGGCGCGCGCGGAGGGCAACGAGGAGGCCTGCCTGAAATGCCATGCGGACAAGCGCGGTCCCTTCGCCTACGAGCATCCGCCCGTACGCGTGGAGGGTTGCGGTGTCTGCCACATGGCGCATGGTTCGACCAACGCCAAACTGCTCGTGCGCCCGGTGGTCTTCACCTTGTGTCTGCGCTGTCACAACGGGGCCGACAGTTTCGGCACCCGCAACAACGGGATTCCGGCCCTGTCCAACACGCATAACATGCTGGACCCCCGCTATCAGCGCTGCACCCTGTGCCATGTACGAATTCACGGGTCCAACAGCGACGGGTACTTCTTCCGTTAGGAAACAGCCATGCGGAGCACATTTCTAATTGCATGGATTCTGGCGGCACAAACGGTGCTGGCGCAGCAGGTGGCAGCGCCCACGCCCGACCAGGCCGGCTCCCCGCGCGGTGAAAACACCGGCGACTACAACGTGATGGACTCCTTTGAAACCGGCTATCGTTTGGCCGTGGTCGATGGCAGCGTGGGGACCTATCGCAGCGATGTGAATTACGGTAACGGCATCCGCCTGCTCAGTAGCAGTCTCAGCGTGAACTCGCGCGACGGGCACGGGCGTTGGTTCGACCAGATCGTACTGACCACCATGGGGCTCGGCAACGATCCTTACCAGGCGGTGAATCTACGCGTGGAGAGGAACAAGCTGTACCGCTATGACATGCTGTGGCGGCTGGACGATTATTACAATCCCGGCCTGCCGATCGCCGGGGGACTGCACTTCATGGATACCACGCGCCACATGCAGGATCACAATCTTACGCTGCTGCCGCAATCGAAAGTGCAATTCCACATGGGCTACAGCCGCAACACACAGGACGGGCCGGCGCTCTCCACGGTGCAGTTGTGCTTCAATGGCGAAGTTTATTGCGGCACGGCCGGCAATGAATTCCCGCTTTTTGAAAACGTGCGGCGGGAAACCGACGAATACCGCCTGGGCGCCGATCTGGATCTGGCCGGATTCAAGCTCACCCTCTTGCACTCGTGGGTGTTCTTCAAGGACGACAGCGGCTATCAGGAGAACGGCACGATCGCGGGCGACAATCCGTCGAGCGGGGTGACCCTGAATCAGTTTCAGCGCTCCGAGCCTTACCACGGCGCGAGCCCCTACTGGCTGGGGAATCTGAATCGCAGCGGAAAGACGCTGGCGGTGAACGGCCGGGTGACCTATGTAGACGGCAAGCGCGATTTTATCCTGGACGAAAATGCGTTCGGCGTCACGCCCCTGGGCGCGCAGAACCAGCAGGTGTTCGTGGGCGGCGATGCGTCGCGTCCCTCGTTGACGGGCGATCTTTCGGTCAGCCTGTTCCCCACTTCGCGGCTCACGCTGGTAAACAACACGTCCATCGACAGCACGCGCATCGATGGCACTTCGGACTACGCGCAGTTCAATCCAGGCACCGGGACTACGGATTTCGTTTCATTTCGCTACCTGGGTCTACGCACCCTCGCCAACGCCACCGACCTGCACTATCGGCTGAAGGGCTGGCTTTCGTTCTATGCCGGCTATCATTACGCCGACCGGCGCATCGAGGACATCGAAGACTACGCGGTTCCCGGACCCTTCAGTGGACCGATGTACGAGCAAAAGAATCATCAGCAGTCGGGGCTGCTGGGTATCCGCGTCAAGCCTGTGAAGGCCATGACGATCAACCTGGAAAGCGAGATCGGCCGCGCGAACCAGCCCTTCACGCCGGTGAGCGATCGCAACTATGTCGCGCTGGGCGGGCGGTTCCAGTATCGCTTGAAAAAACTGACTCTGGGAGCGGCTTACAAAGAGAATTACAACAACAACTCGGTGACTCTAAGCAGTTATAGCTCGCATGCGCGAAACTATTCGGCGAACGCCTCGTGGGCGCCGCGCGACTGGTTCACGCTGGACGCCACCTACTCCAAGCTGCACCTGGATTCGCTCTCCGGCATCGTGTTCTTCGCCGGACCGGAAGCGGTGTCGCCGCTCATGAGCAATCAGGTCTACATCAGCAACATTCACGCAGCCAATCTGGTGGCGCGCTTTGTGGTGGCCAAGCGTGTGGATCTTTACGTGGGCTATACGATCACGGACGATACGGGCGATGGCCGCGCCACCGCCGCGCCCCCCGGCTCCACCGACCCCACGACGCTGATCTTCGCCCCGGTCCAGACCTTCCCGCTGAGCTATCAGGCGCCGCTGGCGCGCGTCTCCATCCGCCTGCGCGAAAAACTGTGCTGGAACGCCGGCTGGCAGTATTACAACTATCACGAGCAGTTCGGGCTGGAGTCCTTTTACCAGGGCTATCACGCGAACACCGGCTATACCAGCGTAACCTGGGCCTTTTAAGCGTGTAGGATAGAAAGAGGTGCCGCGATGCGACTAGCGGTCAATCGTGCGATTTCTGTCTTGGCGCTGGGCATGGCGGCTGCGGTTGCAGCGTCCGCCCAAACGTTCACCACACTGTTCACCTTTGACGGCACGGATGGCTTAGAGCCCTATGCGGCGTTGGTGCAGGGCGTCAACGGCGATTTGTACGGGACCACGATATTTGGCGGGGCCCACAACTTCGGCACGGTGTTCAAGGTCACCCGGGGAGGAGCGCTGACCACGCTGCACAGTTTTTGCGCCCAAAGCGGGTGCAGCGATGGCCAGGAGCCCGGCAGTCTGGTTCTGGCCCCCAATGGTGATTTCTACGGGACTGCGGGAGGCGGGGCCTATCGCAGCGGTACCCTATTCAAGATCACCGCTACCGGCGAGTTTACAACCCTATATAGTTTCTGAGCTCCTGGGGGACCCTTTTGCGCCGACGGATCCGGCCCCAACAGTCTGGTTACGGGCCCCAACGAAGATCTCTATGGGACCACCTCGTCCGGAGGCACGCCCTCCTCGGATGACCGCTGCTATGGGGGCTGTGGGACGGTTTTCAAACTCGCTGCGGGCGGCACGCTGACGACACTATACCGGTTCTGCGTGCCAGCCGGGTGTCCGGACGGCGCGGAACCCAATGGACTGGCGCAGTCTCCCGATGGGGACTTCTACGGGACCACGTACGGCGGCGGTGTGCACGGCAGCGGCGCAATCTTCAAAATCGCTCCAGGCGGAAAGTTGCACACGCTCTATAGCTTCTGCGCACAGGCAGGGTGTTCGGACGGTTATAACCCCGCTGCGGGATTGGTGCAGGCCCTCGACGGCGATTTCTACGGGACAACTTATCGCGGGGGTGCGAATGGCTTCGGAACAATCTTCAAGGTCAGCCAAAGTGGCGCGTTGACCACCCTCCACGACTTTTGTGAGCAAAGCGGATGCACGGATGGTGCCGCTCCCTACGCCCGGCTGATGACCGCCACCGACGGGAATCTCTACGGGACCACGCTTAGCGGCGGGGACGGCAACGCGGGGACCGTATTTAGAATTACTCCGCACGGCACGTTAACCACGTTATACAGCTTTTGCGCTCAGAGTGCCTGCGTGCCTGGTCCAAACGTGCAGGGATCCCTCATCCAGTCCACTAATGGGGATATCTACGGAACAACATTGTATGGCGGCCCCGTTCAGGGGGTTTGCCAGCATCTTGGCTGTGGCACCTTCTTCAGGCTGGCCGCGGGGCTGGCTTCGTTCGTCAAAACCTTGCCCCACTCCAGCAAGGTGGGCGCGACCATTCGCATTCTGGGAACGAATCTGAGCGGCGCCTACAGCGTGTGTTTTAACGGGTTGCCGGCGGAGTTTACGCCGATCTCCGATACCGAGATCTCTGCGGTCGTACCGGTTGGCGCGACCACCGGCAAGATCCAGATCTTTACACCGATCGGGACAATCTTCAGTGGCGGCCCTTTCTTCGTCGATCCGTGATCGCTGGGTCAGGCCCTCAACCAGGTACCCAAATCCGCGACCCTAACGCCCACGTAAAACGTCCCGAACAGCGCATACGCCGCGCTGACTTCATCGAACCGCATCTCGTAGATCAGTTTCTTGAAAACCAGCGGATCGGCGGCGAACAAATCCACGCCCCATTCCCAATCGTCGAAGCCGATCGAACCGGTGATGATCTGCCTCACATCGTCCGCATAGCGGCGGCCCACCATGCCGTGCTCGTGCATCATGCGCTGGCGCTCCGCCATGGGCACCTGGTACCAGTTGACGGATTCGCCGCGGCGCCGGTCCATCGGGTAAAAGCAGATATATTTGTGGTCCGGAATCGCCGGCCACAAGCGTTGCGCCATGGCCTGCCGCTGGCGGGCGAGTTGGCTCTCGATCTCCTGTTTCCACTCCGCGGAATGCGGCTCGATGCCGCGCTCGGCGAGGCTGCCGTACAGTTTTAGGGTGGACTCGTACAGCCCCAGTTCGACCATCGAAAGATACGACGTGGTGGGCTCCAGGAATTCCGAGATCCGCAGGCGCGACAACGCGATTTCGGCCTGGTTCAATTCCTCGAAGGTCTTTCGAAAATGCAGGAACATCAGGTCGCCCTTATGGCCGATGAGCGAATAAATCGCGGTCTGCTGCGCCGCTGCTTGCATGCCGCCGAGCGCCGTGGAGGCTTCCAGAAGCGCCGCATCCTGCTGGGCCGGCGTCAACGTCTGCCAGGCTGTCCAGCGAAACCGGATCATTTGGTGCAGGACGCTGGAGCCTTCGAGGGTCAGCGGAACGGCGGGCAGTGAAGTCATCGCCCCTTTATTTTGGCACACGCGCGAACAGCCTCGTTATTGGCAGCCAGCGTGCTAAAACTCACGCGAAGAAACAAAGCGGGCCCCATGCGAGAGACGGAAGCTGTTGGGGCACCTAAAGATATTGGTCTGGAGGGTAGATGCCATGCTGAATCATTCCACGATCGTGAGCGAAAGTCCCCACTATCACCCACCGGCGAGCGCAGCCGCACCCATTATGCTGCAAGGCGTTACGCAGAAGCCATCCGGCGCCGGCAAGACGACGCCGCAGCGTCACGTTCCGCCGAAGCGCATCTCGTGCAAAACCTGTCTGGGCAAATGCTGTATCGGGCGCTGCCGCTTCTGACCGGCTACCGGGCAGCGTGCCCCAACTGCGGATGAGGAGACAAAGCTGGACCCGCCGAGGGTCGGTGCGCGGTGGCCCCCCATTCAAAAAGAGCGGCCGCCCATGTCAGGCCCGCGCCAAAACCAGCCAGAAGCACATCATCGCCGGCGGCGGTCACGTTGCGATCGAGCAAGTCGCCGAGCGCCAGCAGCACCGACGCCGAGCAGGTGTTGCCGATCCCGGCCATATTCACGATCCATTTTTCCGGAGCAATGCCGGTGCGCTCCTGCAATTGCTCGACGATGCGAATGTTGGCCTGGTGTACCAGCACCCAGTCCAGATCGTCCGGCTTAATTCCGGCTTTCGCGCAGGTTTCGAGCAGCATGTCCGTGCCGCGCTGCGAGGCAAAGCGGAATAGGGGCCGGCCTTGCATGGAAACGGTGGCTCCTCGCGGATCGCCATTGCCCGGGGCTTGCCAGGGAGCCGCCGACCCGCCATGCGGCACGTGAAAGAGCTTGGCGCCGGCTCCATCCGATCCCATCACCCAGGATCGCAGCGCGATCCCCTCGGCACAGCCCTCAATCAGGAAAGCGGCCGCCCCGTCCCCGAATAAAATCCGGGTGTGCGCATCGTCATCGGCCAGATGATGTGTCACGGTATCGCTGGCAATCAGCAGCACCCGCTGCGCCGTGCCGGCGGCAATGAAACTGAGCGCGGTAATCAGGCCCAGCACGCCGCCCGAGCAGGCCGCGTTAAGGTCGAAGGCGGGTATCGGACCGAGTTCCAGTGCGTGTGCCATGGCCGGTCCGCATGGGCACAAGGGGAAGTCCGGCGTGAATGTGGCGCAGATCAAACAGTCCGGATGGAACGATGGAGATCGCGCCAGGGCTTGCCGGGCGGCCCGGACGCCCAGAGTCGTGGTCGTCTCGCCGGGACCGGAAATGAATCGTGAATTCACCCCGCAGCGCGCCCTGATCCATTCCGGATCGACCCCCAACTGCACCGCCAACTCACTATTTTTCAATACGGTAGAAGGAAACGCCTGGGCATAACCGGCGACCCGGAAGCGAGCGCTTTGCAACGGAATGCGTCCGTGTTGCTCCATCTTCGCGCCGAGTGCCCCCCTAGTCAACGTAACTCAATTCACGGTACGGGTGCGAAGGGCCGCCCGCGCGCACCAGTCTGCCAACGATTTTACCGTAAGAAAAAACCGGGACCGACCGTCAGGTGGTGGCTGATCGAATCCGGGATCACTACGAAGAGCAAGGTCCCGATCACGGCGTGCGCCAGCCCCAGAAAGTAGAGATTGCGGTAACGCATGAATATCCTGGCGCTGACGTAGCCGGTTGCAAAAGTGACCGTCATTAGAAACCAGTTCGGAAGGTGCGCGCCGGCGAATAAAGTGGCTGCCATCAGCGGGACGTGCCTGGCGGAAGACACGGCTAGCAACCGGTTGGCGATGTATCCGTTCAGCAGGTATTGCTGGAAGATGCCCCAGGGACAGTACGCCAACAGACACATGAAGCCGTATTCCAGACTAATGGGCCGAATCGTTTCAAGCAGGACTCCGCCGGCCAGCAGCGCCAGTGACAGCAGCAGCAGGGCCGGCGCCAGTGTTTCCGCGCACGTCCGGAAGTTGGCTTGGCGGAAGCCCAGAGTGGCCGCCCGTTCGCCGCGCAGGATGTGCGACAGAACAAAGAAGCCCAGGATGAAGATCCAGGCGCGCGGCGCGGTGAAGCGCAGGCGCCAGATATAGAGCATGATCAAAGCGAAACCGGAGGCGGCCTCCACCACGATCAAGATCTGTTTGCGGTTCACGTTGCGTTCTCCGGTCAAAAGAAAATGTGCTTGGTGGCATCCACCAGGGCGTGCGACGTCACCGACGAAAACACGCTCGACGATCGTTGAAAGGCTTTGCCGTAGGCGAAGCCCGCGATGGTCGCCAGAATCATGTAGCGCCAGTTAGGGAGTGGCTGGGGCCCGTTATCCAGATGGGCGCAACCGAATATGAGTGCGGCGGCCAATAGCATCCGGTTGGTGAAGCCAAAGCGCTGCATCAGCCAGTTCTGAATCAGCGAGCGGAAAAGGATCTCTTCGGGCAGCGCGGTGCCCACGAATATGGCGCCGAAGGTGGTGCCGATGCCGCGCAGCGAGGGGTGCGCGGTCGGGTGAAAAGGAGGGATGAAATGGAGCAAGCGGCCGGCGAAAATCAGGATCGGCGCGCAGAGTAGAAACGCCAGCGCGCCATAGGACAGATCGCGCGCGGTGGGCAGGTTGTACTTCATGCCGGGAAGCGCGCGGAAGCCGAGGAAGATGAGCAGCGCTATCAGAATGGCGATTCCGTAGGCTACGCTGTGCAGAAATCCTTGCGCGGGCCTGGGAATGAGGTGCTGTCCGGCGGAAAACTCAAGCGGCAGCCACAGCATCAGGATGATGCAGAAATCGAGCCAGGAGGGACGTCCCCCGCTGCCCTGAAGAAATGCCGCCAGCACGGGCGCTGAGGTATACAAGAGGACCAGGAGGGCCAGTGCGAAACTGAAAGCGCCGGTGGTCCAGGCCAGCAGGCTGAAAAGCACAGTCAACAAGACGGGCGCGGCGAATAGCAGGATCGGACGCGAGTGAAGCAGGGCGCGGACGCCATTCTGGACAAGCGGAAATAGGAAGGCGAGAATCGCGAGTAGCAGGGCAAGCAGAACCAGCGCGTGCATCCGTTACATTTAGACTACAGGGATTACGTGCCTGGTTTCAACTTGGGAGGCAGACTGAAGAGCAGACTGGAGAGAGGTTATAGGCGGGCCGGGCAGGGCTGAGCGCCCGGCCCTGGTGAAGGCCCGCCTTCCACGATTGCGCGGCTACTTGGTATCGGCCGTGATGCCGCCGCCGGTGGGCTTCCGGTCGGCCTTGATCTTCCGGGTATCGATCGTTTTCTGGAAGTAGTCGTTGGCTTTGTCGATGTCGGCTTTGTAAGCTTCCGTGGTGTCTTCCAGGTCGGCCTTCTGGCGGTAGAGCAGGTTCTCGTACGCCATGGCGTCGTCGTACTCCGGGTCGAGCTGCAGGGACTTATCGAGGTCTTTGATGCCTTCGTCGATAATGGGGCCATTTTTCTCGGCAACCTCGGCGCGCACCTTCTTGTCTTTCAGCGGGCCGGGATCGTCGGGCTTCATCCCCAGCTTAGCCCTAGCTTCGCCGTCCGAGACCAGCGCCTTGGTCCAGGCAATCACACCCAGGGTGTAATAAGCCTCTTTGGACTTGGGGTTCAGGGCGATCAATTTCTTATTCCATTCGTTGGCCTCGTCCAATTTCTTCTCGCTGAACAGCAGCGAAGCGATTGAAGCCACAGCCAATTCGTTCTTGGGGTCTTGAGCCAGGACCTGCTGAAATTGATCGTAGGCGGCCTTAGCCATTTGCAGGTTGTCCGGCGAATCGGCGCCCGGAATATACTGCTGCATATAAGCGGTGGCCAGATACAGACGCGCGGTGGCGAAGCTGGGATCGTATTCGACGGCTGTCTTAAACCGCTCCACCGCCTGCGGATACTGCGCGTTCTTGAAGGCTTGCACGCCTTTGTTCAACTGGTCGCGGGCCTTCAGCTTCTCGCAACTGGTGGCGAACACCGACATCGCGGCGATCGCCAGCACCACAATGGCTTTGCTTCGCATTACTGTCCGGCCTCCATTTGCGGCGTCATCAGTCCGACCTTATCGATGCCAGCGCCGTGCGCGATATCGATGGCCTTGGCCACATACTGGAACTCCAGGTCGGGATCGCCCTTCACGAAAACCACGCGCTCGGCGCGCGTCTTGAAGATCTCTTCCAGGCGCGAACCCAGGTTGGCCTCCTGTGTGGGCTCCTGGTTGATCATGTATGTTTTATCTTTATTCACCACGATCACCACGGTGCGCGTATCCGAGGCCGGCGGTGTACCCGGCGGAGGCGGCTGTGGAACCAGGGCCTCCAGGCCTTTGGGCGTCAGCGGCGTGATCACCATGAAGATAATGATCAACACGAGAAGAACGTCGATCATGGGCGTCATGTTGATGCTGGACATCGCCCCGCCCTTACCCCCTACTGCCATTCCCATAAGAATTGCTCCTTTCAGTTCGCCAAGAACGTAATTCTACTGCCCCGCGGGAGCCGCTGCCGGCGCCTTATTCTTCTGTTGCAATTGCTCGGTGAGCAGCCCGAGTTGGTCAACGCCCGCCGCGCGCAGATTGTTCACCACGTCCACCACTTTCTCGTACCGGGCGCGCGAGTCGGCCCTGACGTAGCACATCTTATCCAACCGGTTCGTCAACATGTCTTTGACCTTGCCCGGAAGCTGATCGGCGGCCATCTGCGTGGTGTTCAGGTACGTCTTGCCGTCGCGGGTGACCGCTATGATGATCGCGTCGCTCTTATCGGCGGCTTGCATGGACACAGGGTTAACGGTCTTAACCATATCCACGCTGATGCCCTTCGACAACATAGGCGTGATGACCATGAAGATGATAAGCAACACCAGCATCACATCCACCATGGGAGTAACGTTGATGTCCGCCACGGGCGGCGGGGACTTCGATTTCATAATTACCGACATTTTTGCATTCTCCAGTTCAGGCCAAGTGTAGGGCGTCACGGAGAGAGCCGCGACGCCCGATTCAACTCGCCTTGAAAATCGACAGGCCTATACCTGTCCCACCACTTTACGGGCAGGCCATGCAGCCCGCCCCAGCAACTACTTGCGCGCCGCGGCGCGCTGCGACCGCTTCAAGAAGTAGTCGATCAACTCGGAACTGGAATTGCCCATTTCCACGTCAAAGGCTTCAATTTTGCCAGTGAAGTAGTTGAACATCCAGACCGCGGGGATGGCCACGAAAAGTCCGATAGCCGTGGTCACCAGCGCTTCGGAAATACCGCCTGCCACGGCGCCCAACCCGGTGGATTTCTCCGTCGAAATTCCCTTGAACGCGTTGATGATGCCCACCACGGTACCGAACAGTCCCACGAAGGGGGCCGTCGAACCGATGGTTGCCAAGCCGCTGATGCCGCGCTTGAGCTCCGCGTGTACGATCGCCTCAGCGCGCTCCAGTGCCCGTTGCGAGGCTTCGATGTCTTCGCCGGAAATTTCGGAGCTCATTTGGTGAGCCTGAAACTCCTGCAATCCAGCCACGACCACTTTGGCGAGGTGACTTTTCTTGTACCGGTCGGCGATCTTGATGGCTTCGTCGAGCTTACCTTCCTTCAGGGCCCCCGCCACAGCCGGCGCGAAAGCGCGCGACTGTTTGCGCGCGGCACTGTACGCCAGCAGACGGTCGATCATGACACCGATCGACCACGCCGACATGAGGAACAGACCGATCACCACCATTTTGGCGGGAACGCCCATCTGTGCCCACAGAGAGCGCGGGTCCCATCCGATGGCCCCCTGCTCCTGTAGCAATAAAAACGCCCAAACCTGCGTTTGCAAAAGCATTGTCCTGTTCTCCTGCGAGTTGAATTAGTGTAACGCTAACTACTGGCTCAACGTGAAATTCACATCGATCTGAGTTACCACCTCCACCGGCTCACCGTTGAGAAGAGTCGGCTGATAGACCCACTGTTTCACCGCTTCCATCGCGGCCGGAACCAGCAGAGGATGCCCGCTGGCCACCGTTAGATTCTGAATCGTACCATCCTTGCCGATGATGGCGTTTAGTCTGACCACACCGGAAATGCGCGCCTGCTTGGCCAGCGGCGGATAAATCGGCCGCGGCTGGCGAATGAGCTTGGCCTGCTGCACATTGCCGCCCACGCGAATACGCTGCGGGGTTACGGGCTTTTCGACCTTCACCGGTGGCGGAGGTGGGGGTGGCGCCGCAGTTGGGACGGATCCGATGATACCGCCGATCACGCCGCCCGCGGTACCGCCCGGAACGCCGCCGGGCACGCCGCCAACCACGCCACCCGAAGACGGCGGAGGCAGTTCTTCTTCCTTGATCATGGCCACTTCTTTGGGAATCGCTTTAGGAGCCATTAAGCGGCCGGCGTCGAACTGGCGCGGAATGATTTTGACCACTTTAGGCGCGGCGGCGGCCGGAGGAGGAGGCGGCGGCGGTGGCGGGGGCGGCGCCACCAGGAAACTGGTCAACTGGCTTTTGGGTAAGGCGTCAAAATAGATCATCGGGATCAGGATCGCGATCACCACGACCACGATCTGGGCGATGAAGGATACGAGCACCGTCCAGGTCTTGCGGGTCTTGCCCCCGTCCACGAATGTCTGCTCGAACATAAAATCCTCCTAACGTAGCTATTTCACGGCTTTGGTCGAACTCTTTCGAGCCGGCTGCGGCGGCTTGGCGGCCACCGGAACCGGCGCCGTCCTCTTCCGCGAGTCCGCCCAATTGTGCCAGAAGAGCACGATTGGACTGGCCACGAACACGGAAGAATACGTACCGATAATAATACCTACCACCAATGCAAAGGAAAATCCATGCAACACCGGGCCGCCGAAGAGGAAAAGTGCGATGACGGTCAGGAATGTCAAGCCGGAGGTCATGACGGTCCGGCTCAGGGTCTGGTTCACGCTCTTGTTGATCAGCGATTCCAGCGGCTCGCGGCGCAGCAGCTTGATGTTCTCGCGGATGCGGTCGAAGATGACGATCGTGTCGTTCATGGAATACCCGACCAACGTCAATAAAGCCGCGATCACCGTGAGCGTGATCTCCTTATTGAAAAGGGAGAACAGCCCGATCGTAATGATCGTGTCGTGGAAGCACGCTACTACCGCTGCCACACCATAAATCCATTCGAAGCGAAACGCTATATATACCAACATTCCACCCAGCGCGTAAAGGGTGGCCAAAACTGCCTTGGTCCGCAACTCCGAGCCAACCTTCGGCCCGACCATCTCCACCTGCAAGATCGAAAATGGCGCGAGATAGCATTGCTGTTTGAGAACGCTAATAATAGCAGAGTTTACGCCCGGAACAGCCGATAGCTGATCGAAGCTGGAAATCAGGCCGGAGCGCGGCGGCGTGTCGCGAAAAGTGCGCACGTCCTCGGCCAGCTTCTGGAGCTGCTGATCGGTGAGCTGCACGCCCGCCTGCTGCAGCGGCACCGTGATGCGGTCCGCGATTTCGCTGGCGCCCGCATTGTTGAAGTCCAGCTTGCCGCTCTGCGGATCGCCGAAGGTGGCCTCCAGCGTGTCCTGCATGGTCTTGCGGGCGGCATTCATCTGCTGCTCGCCCATGCGCTCGGTGCCGATCACCAACTCGTTCTTCGATGCGATGTCGGTGAGCGGCTGTACGGTGACCTCGCCATTGATCTTCTTGGACAAAGCGGCCCGAATCTTATCCTCGGGCGGCGTGCCGTTCCATTTCACCGTGAGCTGCGTGCCTTCCTTGAAATCGATGCCGTAGCGCAGGCCGCCGTGAAGGATGATACTGCCGATCCCCGCCACGGAAAGCACCAGCGAGGCGCCGATGAACGGCCACTTGTAGTGCAGAAAGTCGAAATTCGTGTTCTTGAAAATTTGCATCGGAGTTACGCCATACCGGTGCTTAACATCATTTGGACACCGGACTTTTCAAAATTGTTCCCCATTTGTTCCACGTGGGCCTCAAGGCCCCCCGGCCTGCCGGCCGGCCTCACAGACTAAATGCTCAGCTCGGTCAGTTGCCGGCGGCCGGACAATTCGTAATCGAAAATCACCTTTGAAACAAACACTGCCGTGAAGACATTCGCGATCAGGCCGATCGTCAAGGTCACCGCGAAGCCCCGCACCGGCCCTTCCCCGAAAATGAACAGGAATGCGCAGGAGACTACGGTGGTCACGTGGGTATCGACGATGGTCCACCAGGCTTTTGAGAATCCCGCATCTACGGCCGAAACGATGGCCTTGCCCGCCCGCAATTCTTCCCGGATACGCTCGAAAATCAGTACGTTACTATCCACCGCCATACCGATGGTCAGAATGACGCCGGCAATACCAGGCAGCGTCAGGACAGCCTTGAAGTATGACAGGGCGGCCATCAGAATCACCGTGTTCAGGAACAGCGCCAGCACCGCGTTTACGCCGCTGCGCTTGTAGTAGACCAGCATCACCACGATCACGGCCACCAGTCCGGCCAGGCCCGCCACGATTCCCGCGTGTATGGAATCCGCTCCCAGCGAAGGCCCCACCGAGTTTTCATATTGAATCTGGATGGTGGCCGGCAGCGCGCCCGCGCGCAATACCAGCGCCAGGTCGGAAGCTTCCTGTTCGGTCCCGATGTTCTCGATCTGGCCGCTATCCTCGATCCGGCTCTTAATGACCGCGACGCTGTAGATCTGGTTGTCCATCACTACCGCCAGGTAGTTCCCGATATTACTCTCGGTGAACTGGCCGAACCGCTTGCCGGCATCCGGGCTGAGGGTGAACTGGGTGTCCCACTTGCGCATATCGTCCTGACCGGCGCGCGCGTTGCGCAGGTCGGTGCCGCGCACCACGGGCGTCTTTGACACCAGGTACCAGCCTTCGCGCCCGTCGGGAGTCGGCCGCTGCTTGACCACCTTGGTGCCTAACGGCAGGATGCCGCCCTTGGCCGCCAGGGCCGCATCGCGGCTCGGATAGGGTGTCGGGTCTTTCACCGCGTCGATCTCCAATTGCGCGGTGGTCTGCATGATCTCCTTCACGCGCGCCGGATCGTCCACGCCCGGAAGCTCGACCAGAATCTCGTAATCGGTGCCCGCCTGGCCATATTGCTGGACAGTCGGCTCGGTCAGGCCAAGCTGGTTGATGCGGTTGCTGATGGTCTGCAGGGAATGTTCCACCGTGTCGCGCTTTAGCGTGACCAATTCAGACGGCCGCATATTCAGGCGATAATCCGTGGAATTAAGGGGGGTCAGCGTCCACTGGCTGAAATGCTCGGCAATCAGATTGCGAAACAAGGTGGTCTTAATCGCGGGCACGCCCTTCACGTCGATCTCGATCTTATCGGCGTCTTCCACGGTGGCGGGATCGTTGCGATCGATGCTGGCGTAATCGATGCTCTGCTTGCGCATTTCATCTTTCATCCGCTCGATGGCTCCGTCGGCTTCCGTCTTGATGGCGTCCTGCACGTGCACCTGCAAGACGAGGTGGCTGCCGCCTTTAAGATCCAGCCCCAGCCGGATGTTGTGTTTCAAGTTGTCAACCAATCCGGCGCCTGACTTCGGAAAACCGATAATGCCAAACACGCACACCAGGATCGTCACCACGATGACTACGGTCCTACCCGTCACATTTTTTCGCATGAGGATTTTGCCCTGCTTTAATTAAACGCTTTGTAAACTATTGTCTTGCTGTCTTACTTCTTGCCTTCGCCCGTGACCAGGTTGGAGACCGCGCTGCGGGCCACCTGGAGCTTGATGTTGTCGGGCTTTACCCGCAACACCAGGGTATCGTCATCGCCGATTGAAATAATGGTTCCGACTATGCCGCCGCTGGTGAGTACGGTATTCCCGTTCTGCAACGAGCTCAACATCTTCTGCTGGTTCTTCTTCTGGCGCTGCATGGGAAGGAACAGGAGAAAATAGAAGATTCCGAAAATCAGGAGAATGGGAAGGAAACCCAGCAGAGAACTGCCTGGGGCCGATGATTGGAGAATCAGATTTAGGACCACGTTGGCAAACTACTCGATTTCAACCGGCGCGGAGCGGACGGTTCGCAAATATTCAGGATACCTACCCGATAGTATAGCGTGCCTGATCTCACGCATGATGTCAAGGTAGCGCTTGACATTGTGGAGCGTCGCTAGCGCGGCGTACAGGATTTCTCCCGCCTGAAACAAGTGACGGAGATAGGCTCGCGAAAAGCCGCTACAAGTATAGCACCCGCACCGCGGATCGAGCGGCCCGGGATCGTCCTTGTAGCGCGCCTGCTTGATGCGCACGGTGCCCTCGGAAGTGAAAAGGCAGCCATTGCGCGCGTTCCGTGAAGGCAGCACGCAATCCATCATGTCTATGCCGCGCGCCACGTATTCGGGCAGCTCCTCCGGCATGCCTACGCCCATGGCATAGCGCGGCCGCGCGCGCGGCAAAAGGGCTTCGGAGATCTCCACCATTTCCAGGCTCAAGGGACGCGGCTCGCCCACCGAAAGTCCGCCGACGGCGTAGCCATCGGCCTGCAGTTCGACCAACCGGCTGGCGCATTCCTGCCGCAAATCCGCGAACATGGATCCCTGCACGATGGGAAAGAGGGCGTGGCGCGTGGGCAGTTCGGCGCGGCGTTTTTCAAAATACCGGTAAGCGGTGCCTGCCCAACTGACCGTGCGCCGCATGGACGTGCGCGCGTACTCGTGGCTGACGGGGTACTCAGGGCATTCGTCCAGTACCATCATGATGTCGCTGCCGAACGCCAACTGCGTTTCCACGGTGGATTCGGGCGTGAACATGTGGGTGTCGCCATTCAGGTGGGATTGAAACACGACGCCTTCATCGGTGATCTTGCGCAGGCCACTGAGGCTGAATACCTGGAATCCACCGGAATCGGTGAGGATCGCGCGCGGCCACGACATGAACCGATGCAGGCCGCCAAGGCGCTGGATGAGGCCGGGCCCGGGCCGCAAGTAAAGATGATAAGTATTGGCCAGCAGGATGCGAACGTCCAGGTCGCCTGCCAGTTCGCGCGGCGCGAGTCCTTTAACCGTGGCTTGCGTTCCGACAGGCATAAACACCGGGGTCTCGATGATTCCATGCGGAGTATGCAACAATCCGGCGCGCGCGCGCGTGACCGGACACTCGGCCTGGATTTCGAAGCGGAACGCATCCGCGGGCTCGTCTGAAGGCAGCGGATTCAACCTTTACTCCGGGTGACGGACTTCAGGGCTTGTCCGGCGCACCAGCCGGCCGCGGCGGCCGTCAGTAGGCGAAGTATGAGATTCGGATGCAAGGGTTCCGGAATTCAGTCTACACGATTGCGGTGACGCGCCGCACAGAGGTGCGCCAATTGCTCATGGTCCCTCGGAGGTCTAATCGAACGTATGAAATCAGCCACAGGGTTGCTTTTGATGGCGCTGGCCACGCTGTATGCGCAAGTGCCCAATCCGACGCAGCAGCCGGCGTCCGCCCCGGTCAACACCGGTCAGCCGATGCCCGTCTTCACGGTCACCGTAGTTTCCCGCACAATCAGCGCGATCAACTACCATCATCGCAGCGGGACGACGCACATCGATTTTCGCGGCACGGAATTGATGCCGTCCGCGCGGGGCGAAGCCAAAGTCGATAGTCAGATGGGATCCACTAAGATCGACGTCCATGTGGATCGCCTGACCCCCGCCAACCAATTCGGTCCAGAATATCTGACGTACGTCCTGTGGGCCATCACGCCGGAAGGTCGCGCCCAGAATCTCGGCGAGCTTGCGCTCAGCGGCGATCATAGTAATTTGCTGGCTACCAGTTCACTGCAGGTGTTTGGTTTGATCGTGACCGCCGAGCCCTACTTCGCGGTGACCCAACCGAGCGACGTCGTGGTGATGGAGAATTTCGTTCGTAACGATACTACGGGCACCATCGAACAAGTGGAAGCCAAATACGAATTGCTGAAGCGCGGGCAATACGTGCTGAACCAGACGGCTTATCAGCCGGTGCGCATTAATCCCAAGGGCCCCCTCCAACTGGCCGAGGCCGAGAATGCCGTCGAGATCGCGCGGCTGGCCGGCGCGGACCGCTATGCCGCCGATACGTTCCAGAAGGCCACCATCGCCTTGCAAAACGCCGAGGCATTCATGAGCAACCACGGCGGCAAGCCGGTTGAAACCAACGCCCGGGAAGCGGCACAGATGGCTGAAGACGCGCGCATTATCACTTACCGCAAGATCGAAGAGGAACAACTGGCCAACGAGCGCCGTATGAAGGAAGAACAGTTGGCGCAGCAGCAGGCAGCCGCCCAGCAGGCCCAGGCCGCGGCCCAGGCCGCCGACGCGCAACGGGCCGCCGCGGAGCAAGCGCAACAGGCCGCGGAGCAAGCGCAACAGCAAGCCCAAGCCGCGGCCGCGCTGGCCGCACAGCAGAAGGCTGAAGCGGATGCGGCACGCGCCGCCGCCCAGCAGCAGCAACAACAGGCCGAAGCGGAAGCCGATCGCGCTAAGCAGGCCGCCGCGCAAGCCGACTCCCAGCGCCAGCAAGCCGAAGCCGAAAGAGCCCAATTGCGCGAGCGCTTAAAGGCGCAGTTGAACATGGTTCTTGAAACTCGCGAGACCGCCCGCGGCCTGATCGTGAATATCAACGATGTACTGTTCGATTTCAATAAGTACACGCTGAAACCGGGCGCGCGGGAGAAAATGGCCAAGGTGTCGGGCATTCTGCTGGCTTATCCAGGCCTGAAGCTCCAACTGGAGGGCCACACCGATAGCGTTGGCAGCGATGACTATAATCTGAAGCTCTCGCAGCAGCGCGCCGACGCCGTGCGCGACTTCCTGACGGAAGAGGGAGTGCCGGTGGCCAACATCACATCCATCGGATTGGGGAAAGCCGGCCCAGTGGCCTCCAACGATACGTCCGCGGGACGGCAGGAGAACCGGCGGGTGGAGCTGGTGGTATCCGGTGAAGCCATCGGGCTCGAAGGCGCCAACACCGGCGTGCAGTAAACCTTGAGTATCTGGGCACGCGCCCGCGTGCCCCTGGAGTTTGGACTTTTGGTGGGGCAGGCGTCTACGCCTGCAGAGGGTCTCCAGACCCGATCTTTGGCGAGCGTAAGCTCGCCCCTGGGCACGCGCCCGCGTGCCCATATGCTATCCTCTACCGCATGTCGAGATTGCTGCTGGTTACACTCCTGGCGGGGCTGGCGTGCGTGCCGCTGCTGGCTCAAGATATTTCGGGCAACTGGGAATTCAACGTGGATACCGCCGCGGGCAGCGGCAGCCCTTCCTTCGTTTTCAAACAGGATGGCGAGAAGCTCACCGGCACCTACACCGGATTATTTGGCAAAGCCGATCTGACGGGAACGGTGAAGGGCGATCAAATCGAATTCAAATTTGACTTCTCGTACTCCGGCCAAAGCGGCGTAGCGCATTACACAGGAACCGTCGAGAGTCCCAAGAAGATGAAAGGGAAGGTCGAAATTGGAGATCTGGGCGAAGGAACCTGGACGGCCGCAAAACAGTAAACGACCGGCTTTATAAGAGCCGGAAGTTGACTTCGACAGTGGCCGCTACGGTGACGGGCTTGCCATCCTTATAGCCGGGGCGGAACTTCCATTTCTCGACGGCCTCGATGGCTTTTTCATCCAGGCCGAGACCCAGGCTGCGCATGACCTTCAGGTTCTTCGGTTTGCCGGTAGCGTCCACTTCCACGTAAAGGACCACCGTGCCCTGATACTTGGCCTTGCGCGCTTCTTCCGAGTACTCCGGCTCCGGCCTGTAGAGTGGCACGGGGGCCGTGACTCCGCCGCCTACGCGGAAAACGCCGCCGCCGAAACCGCCGCCTTCACCAGGACCGTATCCGCCGCCCTTGCCGGGACCTACACCACCTCCGGAACCGGATCCGATACCGCCCCCGGAACCGGGGCCGTTCGAGGGGGGACCAATCTTGGCCAGCGGGTCGCCATATTGGGACATATTGTTGTTCGGGATATTCACGTCGGGCGGCGCGATGATGGTGGGTTCCATCGGCAACTTCGGGTGCAAATTATTGAATACCTGCACCGGCGGCGTGAATTGGCGCGGAGAAATCTTGGGCAGCCTGCCCTTGGCGGCCGGCAACGGAGAACGATCGCCTCCACCACCGCCACCTCCCGCAGGCTTTTGCGGTCCGGCTTTTGGTTTATAAGCTTCCAGATCCACGGGCGCAATCAGCGCGGTCACATCCTTCGCCGCCTGCTGAACCGCTTTCGTGGATGCCAAAGTGAACAAGAGAACAATGACGCCGGCATGGATCGCCAGCGAGTAAGCGCCGGACTGTTTCTTGCGTCCGTAAAGACCCCAGATGTCCTTGACCGCAATCGGCTTGGAGGTGACCTGAAGAGGCGGCAGCGGCGTGGGGTGAATCAGTTCCCGCACGCTTTCGATCAATGATTTGTACCAGGGCGTTTCTACTTGTGGCGCCAACAGATGATCCAGGTGCTCACCGGGGTCGAACTGCCGTGCGTTATGGTCTTCCGGTAAAGGGGTGCTCTCCATGTTCTCAGACATCGTGTCCCCAGGCGCCTCCGATGGCGTGAGAGGCTCGCTCACAGGCTTGGACGCAACGAACCACCGCTTAGTTACAGGTTTTGGAAACCAGAATGTGCGGCTGCACTTCGGATTCTACCATAACCGGAAGGCTAAGCGGCCGCACCTACGATTCCGGCTCGGTCTCTTCCACCAGCTGCTGTACGTGAATCTTGTAGATCGCGGGTTTGCCATCCCGGTCGCTTTCGAAAAAGATCTGCTGGCTGTCGGCTGAAAAAATCGGCGCGACCATAGCCGGATTGCTGGCGCGATGCTCGCATAGCGAAAGTTCGCGGCGCGTCAACCGCAGCAAGATCAGGATGTACGGTGCGGAACGATTCTGGCTGGCGCCGACGAAGACGGATGTGTTGGTGTTGCAGCCGAAATGGGCGAACTGGCTGGTGCGCGCCACGAGCTTGTCCGTGTTCTGGTCCGGCGAGCATTCCCGGATGGCATGCAATTGGGTTCGATCGTCCGGAAAACTCAAATAAAGAACGGTGCGGCCGTCCGGCGACCAGCGCGCTGGGCCGATATGCCCGTCGGCCAGCGGCAGTTTCCGGTTCTGCGTGCCATCGATATTGACCAGCCACAGGGCCTCGTCCGCCTGGCGGTAGAGGATCTGCGCGCGCTTGGGCCGCGCCTGTGGATGCGACAGCACAAATGGAGCTTCGGTTACGGTACGGGCCCCGCCTTTTTGCAATCCGACGATCCGCAGCCGGGAGGCGCTTTCGCGGCTTTCGCCGAATAACGCGGTTCCCTCGTCGCCGGCACTCGATCCGGGGCATCGCTCCCAGCCGTCGGCCACCTCGTAAACCTGGCGCGCGCGCAGATTACCCATCGTTAGATGATGGAGTTCCCGCCCGTCGAAGTAGCAGAAGCCGCGCTCGTCGGGGAGCATCGCGATGGAGGAAGCATCCAGGTTTACGGCTTCCGTCAAGCGTCGCGATTCCCGGTCATGCAGATCCATGCGGCAGGCTTGCATCTCGCCGGTTTCGTCGCTCGCATAGAGCAGGAATGCACCATGCCGCGCCAGCGCGCGATTGTAATACGCGGGGAGCCAACAGGAATGCGCGGGGTCGGTGAGCCGTAGCACCTCGAATTCGGTGGCCGGGTCGGAATATCGATGCCAGGCGGACGGGACCACGACGCCCTTCTGCTCCGCGAATGCCCAAGGCGCGATACCGGACGCCAGGAAAGCGCGGCGCGTCCAGCGGCTCAATGCGGCGGGCACAGCCCCCATAAGAAAATGGTAACAGAGCTTTCGGAGATCGGCTTTTCAGCTATTGATGACTGGCCTGGTAGTGGAGCTTCAGCAGGTCCAGTCCAAAGTCGCCATTGAAGTCGCGCCATACCGTGTGAATGTGGTTGGCGTTGTTTTGGGTGTCGTCGTATTCGATGAGGAAGGACGCGGTCTGCACGCGATAATAGTGTGGCTCGCCCTTTTCCGTGCCGCCGGCCCAGGCGAAGTAGATATCCTTGCCTGCCTTCTTGATCTGCGCCTCGCGGGCTTCGGCGATCTCTTCCGGCATGTTCCGTGCGTATTCTTCGAGCAGCGCCAACAGCAAGTCGAACTGTTTCGCGTTCATCCCGGAAGCCTGCAATCCGGAAGGCTGGCCCTTCAGCGCAGCCTGCCGGCTGTCGAACGTCAGGATTTCTTTATACGCGCCTTTGTCGACGATCGCGGTCTTGCACTGCTCCGGGTCGAGCGATTGGATCACGGCGCGACCAAGATCTTCCTCCGCGCCGAGCGCGCGCAGCCCTTTGCGGGGACCTTCTCGAACCTCCGCGGGATTGGCGCCGAAGAAACTGGGAGCGCCGGCCACGTGCCCGCCGGCGACCGTATAGTTCTGGCTGATGTGATGGCCTTCTACGCGATATCCCCACGTTCCATCGGCTGAAGGCGTGCCGAATATGGATATGTAATATTTCTCGGGATCGCGCTCCGGACCCGTGCCGTGCTCGATGATGCGCAGGACGTCTTCCAGGCTCATGATGGTTTCCACCTTGAAGAAGCCCTGCTGGCTGAGCCCCGCGCTAAGCAGTGCGGTAGCCAGATGCTTTTGCGCGGAGGTCATGTCACGCAGCGCCAGTCCCTTGCGCTCGATGGGGACAAAATGCCAGTTCTTTCGCTCATCCTCCGCGAAAGGGAAGCTGGCCTTGGCGCGTTGTTCGGGCGTTAGCGAGGCGAGAAAGCGATTGGCGGCCTCGGCCATGAGTGAGGAAGAAGTCAGGCGATGGTAGGCCGAAGTCAGCAGCACGATGCCAATAGCAGCCGCGGCAAGGCGGAAATAGACGGACTTCATGGCAATTTGATGGCGCGCGAAAGGTTTAGAACGGAAAATCTTTCTTAACGATCTGGACGACGCCGGCCCGCGCAAGGTATGGATGGGGATTCACGGGAGCGCCGCCGATGCGGACTTCATAGTGTAGATGCGGAGCCGTAACCCGGCCCGTGCTTCCCACCGCGCCAATCTCCTCGCCGCGGCGTACCTCCTGGCCCTCCACTACGCCGAAGCGCGAAAGATGCGCGTAATAGGTTTCGAACCCGCCGCCGTGATCCACAATAATCAGTTGGCCATAGCCGCTATTCCACCGCGCGAAGGTCACGATGCCATCCGCGGTAGTCCGCACAGGCGTACCTGGAGGCGCGGAAATATCTACGCCCGTATGCATGGCGCCTTCACCCGAGAACGGATCCGTACGCTCCCCGAAGCCGCCCATCAGGCGTCCCTCGACGGGCCAGATGCTGGGCTGCACGTTGGTGTGAAAACGGCGTGCGAAGCTGTTCACTGCGCCATGGTAACTGCCGAGGACGCGATAGGCAGCCACGGAATCGGAATAGGTCGGCAGCAGGCGGCCCTCCGCCGCGATTCCCGCCGGCCCTTCCAGTTTTTGCTTGATACCGTAGGCGATCGAAACCTCGTTCGCGAACATTTCCAGGCTGGCCATCTGCTGGTTGGTCTGGTTGGTTACCTTTTGCAGGCGCTGATAGCGCGTGCGCAGCGCTTCCACCTCGTTGCGCAGCGCATTATAATTCGCAACCTTCCAGGCCATGCGTGCGTAACTGGATAAGAAGCCGAATATCGAAATGCAGCCGAACAGGGCCAGAGCCATCACGGCGTAGACCACAGTCAACGGAACGCGAACGCGGCGCAGCTTTCCACGCAGGGAATGGGCTAACACCAAAATAAAGTAATTCTGCTGCATAGTCTTCTCAGCCGGGACGGGGCAAGCGAGAAATCCCGCTGCCTGGCCCGGAGGGCTATTGGAAATTGGCGAAAGGTGACTGTAACAGGACCTACACATCCGTGTCAAGCGAATGTTTGGCTTGCAAGTTATTGAAAAAATTGGTAATGTTGCCGTTTGGGGACGTTTTTTCGATTTCCCGGGGCCCTTTTTCTACTGAATTTGGTAGCTCGGCGGAGCTTGTTGTTTCAGCTCGTGCGGCGGGATTTTCAGCAGCGCTTCGTGGGATCGGCCGTCGGGTGGATATGGGGCGTAATCCAGCCCTTAGTGCTCCTGGCCAGTTGGACCTTTGTGTTCAGCATCTGCCTGAAGCAGCAAATGCCCGCTGGTGAGGTCACCGATAGCTATCCGCTGTTCCTTTTTGCGGGCATGTTGCCGTGGCTTCTTTTCAGCGAAACCGTGCTCCGCTCCACGTCCAGCCTGCTGGAGCAGGCCAGCCTGATTACCAAGACCGTGTTTCCGGCCGAGATGGTGCCGGTCTCGATCTTCCTCTCGTCGCTGGTCAGCCACCTGATCGCCCTGGCGCTGGCTGTAGCGGCGGTGGGCATCTGGCTCAATCATATCGGCCCGGGCCTGGTGCTGCTTCCGGTTTACATGCTGCTGCTAGGGATGTTCGCGGTCGGCTTCGGCTGGATCCTGGCAAGTTTGCAGGTTTATTTGCGGGACACCGCACAGGTACTGACGGTGATCCTGACGTTCTGGTTCTGGCTCACTCCAATTTTCATCACCGAGCGGCAATTCCCGGCCCGTCTGCGTTTTCTACTGGCTGGGAATCCGCTGGCATATCTGGTGCGGGCCTATCGCGAACTGCTACTCTCCGGGCGCTGGCCGAAGCTGGAAGAATTCGGGATTATGGCGGCCTTCGCGGTAGCCACGTTCCTGGCGGGCGGACTGTTCTTCCGGCAGATGAAGCGGGGTTTCGCGGACGTGTTGTAATCTCAAGGGGCGGCCATCATGCAGCCATTCGTCAAGACGATCCATTCCCGAGGTGTGCTCTCATTTGCGCCGGACAGTGAGCCCCTACCGCTTACTCCTCTGAATGTGTTGATCGGACCCAATGGCTCCGGCAAGTCGAATCTGATCGAAGTATTTGAATTGCTGAAGGCGTTACCCACGGATCTGGCCGAGGTTATCCGCTATGGCGGAGGGATTGGCGAATGGCTATGGAGAGGTGAGGGCGGGGAGGGCCACGGCGCGATCACTGCTGAGCTGAGCGTATTATCCCCCTTACTCCTGCGTTACCGGCTGGTGTTCGGCCATGAGGGCATGGTAACTGACGAGACCATTGAGAAACTCGAGAGGGCTGCAGGCGCCCCCGATAGCGGCGAGTTTCTGTATCGAATTCAGAAGGGCCGGCCTGTTCTCAGAATTGACAAGCGTGATCTCCCCGCTGCCGACGCTGCACGCGCGAAGGAACTGGCGGATGGCGAGGTAGCTTTCCCGCCGGCTTTAATCGGCGCCAATCCGTTCTTTCGCAGCGCAAGGACCCTGATATATATCCGGAGTTGTTCCTCCTTGGAGAGTCTCTCAAGTTAATTAGCATTTACCGGGAATGGGGCTTTGGCCGCAGTGTGCCCCTGAGGCGGCCGCAGCCCGCGGATCTGCCGAACGACGTGGTCCTTCCGGACGCCCGGAATTTGGGCCTTATTGTTAACGCGATTTATAACACCGATGTTGGGGCGCGGTTCGATGCCGCGCTACGCCGGTTTCTGCCCCGTTTCAAGCGGCTGACGACAGTCGTCGAGGGCGGTACCGTCCAGATTTTCCTCCATGAAGACGGCTGCGCGTTCCCGTCCCAGCCACCCGGCTGTCCGACGGCACGATTCGATTCATCACATTATTGGCTATCCTGCTAAGGCCGGGGCGCACGCGGCTGATCTGTTTGGAAGAACCGGAGATGGGTCTCCATCCGGACGCCTTGTCACTCATCGCCGAGCTGCTACTGGAAGCCTCCCAGGACACACAAGTGATCGTCACCACGCAATCTGACGTCTTGGTCTCCGCCCTTAGCGCGTATGCCGAGTCCGTGATCGTCTGCGACAATGTGGCGGGCGCATCCCATTTTCGTAGGCTGGAAAGCGACAAGCTGCGTTTTTGGATGGACAAATACCAACTGGGCGAGATCTGGCGAGTCGGCGAGATCGGCGGCAATCCGTGAACGGGATCGCCGTTTACATGGAAGGCGGCGGCGATTCCAGAGAGGGGAAAGCCCGACTACGTCAAGGCATGTCCGAGTTCCTTCGTTCCTTGAGGAAGTCCGCCGGTCATAAGAGACTCAGTTGGAAGATCGTCGCGTGCGGAAGCCGCAACGAGGCCCATGGGGTATTTTTGAATGCCACGATGACGGCAACGGAAATCTTCAACGTGCTTCTGGTTCGACTCGGAGGGGCCAGTGGCACACTCGCCGCGAGCGGCGCGCTGCCCCTCTCCCCCGGTGGTACGACGCCGTTGTCCGGCCTGCGACCGGCTCTTCGCAAAACTGACCGGCGCGATCGGCGCGGCATAGACCTTTACAAAACTCTACAAAAGGTGCATGCGCGTCGCCTCTATTTTGTTGCATGATCAAGATATGCTCCCAGCGGTGAAGATTGCCGGACTGCCTCTACTTCTGGCGATAACGGCCTTCGCGTCTTCCGCGCTCCAATTCAACCTGCGCGATACCGAGGGCATTCGGCACACTGCGGACGAGTGGGCCCGGGTGCACGCCGTGGTGCTCTTCTTCGTCACCACCGATTGCCCCTTGAGCAATGGCTACGCGCCCGAAATGAACCGGATAGAGCAAGCGTATGCGCCGCGCGGCGTGGCGTTCTACGCGGTGCAAGGCGATACCACGATTCCAGACGAGGAGGTGCGGCGGCACGCGCAAGATTACGGCTACCGCTTCCCCGCCCTGCTCGATCCAGGCCAGATTCTGGTGCGCTCCACCGGCGCCACGGTGACGCCGGAAGCCGCGATACTCTCGCCCGAAGGCGCCGTGCTGTACCTGGGACGGATCGATAATCGCGTGGAGGACTTCGGCAAGGTACGGGTGCAAGCCACCGAGTTCGATCTGCGCGAAGCGCTCGACGCGGTGCTTGCCCGGCGGCCGGTACCGCATTCCCGGACGCACGCGCTGGGCTGCGCCATCACCAACGGACATTAAGGGGAACTACGGCATGAAATCGCTTGCAGTTCTGGGTCTCGTATTTCTGGCGGCAGCCGGCGCCGACGCCACTACGCCTACGTTTAATAAAGATATCGCTCCGATTCTGTATCGGAACTGCGCAACCTGTCACCGCCCCGGCGAGGTCGCGCCGTTTTCTCTGCTCACGTATTCGGATGCCGCGAAGAAGGCCGGATTGCTGGCGATCGTCACCCAAAAGCGGGTGATGCCGCCCTGGAAGGCTGAGCCCGGTTACGGATCGTTCGCCAACGAGCGGCGGCTCACCGAACAACAGATTGCGCTGATCGGCGATTGGGCAAAGGCAGGCGCGCCGGAGGGCGCCGTCAAAGACAAACCCAAGGTTCCCTCGTTTCCGAATGGATGGGAAGGCGGAACGCCCGATAAAGTCCTCACCATGAGCCACAAGTTTGAAGTGGCTGCCGATGGTCCCGACCAGTATCGCTGCTTCGTCTTGCCCATCGATACCGCCCAGGATGTATACGTGAGCGGCCTCGAATTCCGGCCCGGCAACCGGCGCGTGGTGCATCACGCGCTGGTATACGCGGACACCTCGGGCACCGCGCGTAAGCTGGCGGCCGATTCGCCGGATGGCGGCTACACCTGCTTCGGCGGCCCGAAGTTTCCCCCGGTAGGCCTGCTCGGAGGTTGGGCGCCGGGCGCGTCTCCACCGCCCAACTCGCCCAGCCTTTCGCAGCTCATCCGGAAAGATACCGATATTGTGGTGCAGATCCACTATCATCCGTCCGGGAAGGCCGAAGAGGATCAATCCTCACTGGGTTTGAAGTTCTCCGGACCACCCACGAAGGGGCGCGCGGGTATCATTCTCGCCGACCGGCGCATCTACATTCCCGCGGGGGAAGCGCACTACGTAGTGAAGACCGGCGTGACCGTGCCGCGCGACGTGGATGTATACGGCATCACGCCGCACGCGCACTATCTCGGCACGGATATGCACGTGAACGCGATTCTACCGGATGGAACCGTCCAACATCTTATATGGATCAAGGATTGGGACTTCAACTGGCAGGGACAATACCGTTACCAGCAGCCTGTCCACCTGCCGCGGGGCACGCGCATCGAGCTTGAGTACGTCTACGACAATTCGGAAAACAATCCGCATAACCCGTCGCATCCTCCCATCCCGGTGACCTGGGGCGAAGAAACCAAAAACGAAATGGCCGTCCTCTTCCTGGGCGTGGAACTGCCGTCGCCGGCCGACGTGCCCACTTTCAGGCGGGAAATGCGGGAGGCTTATATGGAATCCTTCCTGGCGGAAGGCAACGGGATCGCAGATTTGCCGCCAGGCATCCCCAAGGGTCAACTGGAGATGATCAAGCGGATCTTCCAGACTTTTGACAAAAACGGCGACGGCAAGCTGGATGCGAATGAGCGCGCGGCGTTGATCGAATACCTCCACGGGTTGCACCAATAGGCAGGACCATATTCGATTCCTGCGCGCCCATCCTGCCCTGCTAAAATGGACTTGATCCAATCCCCGGGAGGACCATCGAGTTGCCATCCGCCATCCTTGCCCTGGAAGACGGCAGCGTCTTCGAGGGCCGGAGTTTTGGTGCGCCTGCCGAGCGATCCGGCGAGGTCGTGTTCAATACCGCCATCACCGGTTATCAGGAAATCTTTACCGATCCTTCCTATGCCGGCCAGATTGTCATTCTGACGAATCCGCAGATCGGGAATTACGGCACCAGCGCCGCCGACAACGAGTCGGCACACCCTTACATCGAGGGCTTGGTGGTGCGTGAGTTTTCCGGCATCACCAGCAACTGGCGTTCAGACGAGGAAGCCCGCGAGTTTCTCAGCAAGCACGGCATCCCGGTGGTGTCCGAGTTGGATACCCGCGCGCTGGTGCGGCATCTGCGCACCCGCGGCGTCATGCGCGGCGTGCTTTCCGCGGTGGAAGCGGACGGCGGCAAACTGGTCGAACGCGCACGGCAGATCCCCACCATGGCCGGCCTGGATCTGGCGAGCCGCGTCTCCACCCCCGAGCCTTACGGGTGGGACAAGCCGGTCGAACGGTGTTCGCCTTCCGAACTGGTGCCCGCCCCAGCCCCGCCGCGTTTCAATGTAGTGGCTTATGACTTCGGCATCAAGCAGAATATCCTGCGCCGGCTGGTGCAGGTGGGATGCCGCGTGACCGTCGTTCCCGCGCTGACTTCGGCCGAAGATGTGCTGGCCCTGAGGCCCGATGGGGTCTTTCTCTCCAACGGTCCGGGCGATCCCGAGCCGCTCCAGACTCAAGTGAAAAACGTACGCAAGCTGATCGGCAAGACGCCCATTTTTGGCATCTGCCTGGGACACCAGATCCTGGGGCTGGCGGTAGGCGGGCGCACTTACAAGCTGAAGTTCGGCCATCGCGGCGCCAATCACCCGGTCATAAATCAGTTGACCAACCGGGTGGAGATCACCTCGCATAATCACGGTTTCGCCGTGGACCCGGATTCGCTCAACACCAACGAAGTCGAGATCACCCACATGAATCTGAACGACCAAACCCTGGAGGGTTTCCGGCATCGCAGCCATCCCGTCTTCTGCGTGCAATATCATCCGGAGGCCGCACCCGGACCGCACGACTCGCACTACCTGTTCGACGATTTCGTGAAACTGATGCAGGGTGAGCGCTAACCGATGCCGCGGCGAAACGACTTGCACCGCATCCTGATCGTCGGCTCCGGCCCAATCGTCATTGGCCAGGCCTGCGAATTCGATTACTCCGGGACCCAGGCGGCTAAGGCATTGCGCGCCGACGGTTTCGAAGTCGTGCTGGTGAATTCGAACCCCGCCACCATCATGACCGACCCCGGCCTGGCGGACCGCACGTACATTGAGCCCCTGACGCGGGTTTATGTGGAAGAGATCATCCGCAAAGAGCGGCCTGACGCACTGCTTTCCACAGTAGGCGGGCAGACCGGCCTGAACCTCTCCATGGAACTGGCGGAGGCGGGCGTTCTGGATCATTACGGCGTGGAACTGATCGGCGCTAAAATCGACGCCATCAAAAAGGCCGAAGACCGGCTGCTGTTCAAAGACGCCATGCGCAAGATTGGCCTGGAGACCCCTCTCTCGAAGCTGGTGCGGAGCGAAGCCGAGGCGCTGGCGTTCGCGGAACGTATTGGCTACCCGTGCATCCTGCGGCCGAGCTTCACGCTGGGCGGCACGGGCGGCGGCATTGCGTACAACCGGGAAGACCTTACCGAGATTATCGAGCGCGGACTGGCACTTTCGCCGGTGCATGAGGTGTTGATCGAAGAGAGCGCGCTGGGCTGGAAGGAATTCGAGCTGGAAGTGATGCGCGATCTGGCCGACAACGTCATCATCGTGTGCTCCATCGAGAACTTCGACCCCATGGGCGTCCACACGGGCGATTCCATCACGGTGGCGCCGGCGCAGACTCTTACCGACCGCGAATACCAGATGATGCGCGACGGCGCGATCCGCTGCCTGCGCGAGATCGGCGTGGATACCGGCGGATCGAACGTGCAGTTCGCCATCGATCCGAAGACCGGGCGCATGGTCATCATCGAGATGAATCCGCGCGTTTCGCGCAGTTCCGCGCTGGCGTCGAAAGCCACCGGATTCCCGATCGCGAAGATTGCGGCCAAGCTCGCCGTGGGCTACCGGCTGGACGAGATCCGCAACGACATCACGCGCAAGACTCCCGCCTGCTTCGAGCCCACCATCGATTATGTAGTAGTCAAGATTCCCAAGTGGCAGTTCGAAAAATTCCCCGGCGCCGATACCACGCTGGGCACGCAGATGAAATCCGTCGGCGAGGTGATGGCCATCGGACGCACCTTCAAACAGGCCATGTGGAAGGGGCTGCGCAGCCTGGAAACCGGCAAGGCCTTCGGCTCGGAAAAGCTGGACAAAAACCTGATCCCGCAAAAGCTGATCACGCCCACTCCCGACCGTTTCAGCTACATTCGTTTTGCTTTCGAGAGCGGCTATACCGCTGAAGAGATCCACGAGATGACCTCCATCGACCCGTGGTTTCTGCGCCAGATCGAAGACGTGATCGGCATGCAGGCGGAGTTGCGCGGCGACAGCCTGGAGACGGTTTCGAAGGAAACGCTGCTGCGCGCCAAGCGCTACGGCATCTCCGACGCACAGCTATCGAAGACGTGGGGCGCATCGGAACTGGCGGTCCGGGAGCGCCGCAAGGCGATGGGCGTGCAGGCGGTGTTCAATCGTGTGGACACCTGCGCGGCGGAATTCGAGAGCTTCACGCCGTACCTTTATTCAAGCTACGAAAGCTCCTGCGAAGCGGACCCCTCCAGCCGCAAGAAAGTCATGATCCTGGGCAGCGGCCCGAACCGCATCGGGCAAGGCATTGAGTTCGATTATTGCTGCTGCCATGCTTCGTTCGCTTTGCAGGAACTGGGCTACGAATCCATCATGGTGAACTGCAATCCGGAAACGGTTTCCACGGATTACGACACCAGCGACCGGCTCTATTTCGAACCGCTCACCCTGGAGCACGTGCTGAACATCTACGACACCGAGAAGCCCGACGGAGTCATCGTGCAGTTTGGCGGGCAGACGCCGCTGACATTAGCATTGCCGCTAAAGCGGCAGGGCGTGCCGATCATCGGGACCGATCCGGAAGATATCGACTTGGCCGAAGACCGCAAGCTGTTCGGGGCTCTGCTGGAAGATTTGGGAATTCCGGCCCCCGAGAATGGCTCGGCCACCAGCGCCGAAGAAGCTTGCGCTATCGCGCGCCGCATTGGGTATCCGGTGCTGGTCAGGCCCAGTTACGTGCTGGGCGGCCGCGCCATGGTCATTGCCTACGACGAAGAGACCGTGCGCCAGTACATGCGGGAGGCGGTGAGCTTCTCGCAGGACCGTCCGGTGCTGATCGACCGGTTTCTGGAAGACGCCACGGAAGTGGATGTGGACGCGCTTTCCGACGGCGACGACGTGTTGATCGCCGGCATTATGGAGCACATCGAAGAGGCCGGCGTGCATTCGGGCGACAGCTCGTGTGTGCTGCCCGCGCAATCCATACCGCGGCCGCAGTTGGACACGATTGAAGACTATACGGTGCGGCTGGCGAAAGCCCTGCACGTGATCGGGCTGATGAACGTGCAGTACGCCATCCAGAACGGCACGGTGTACGTGCTGGAGGTGAATCCGCGGGCGTCGCGCACGGTGCCTTACGTGAGCAAAGCGACCGGCGTGGCGCTGCCGAAGATCGCCGTGGGACTGATGGTCGGCAAGAAAATCCGCGATTTTACGGATGCAACAGGCGTGCTCCCGGTGCCGCAGGATTTCGTGAAGTCACCGGTTTTCCCGTTCAACAAGTTCCCCGGCGTGGACCCGGCACTGGGCCCCGAGATGCGATCGACGGGCGAAGTGATGGGGGTGGGCGCCAATTTCGGTGAGGCGTTCGCCAAGGCTCAGATCAGCGCGGGGACGCCGCTGCCGGAGACCGGCACGGTGTTCATCAGCGTGAACGAACACCACAAGCCGGAGGCCGTAGCGGTAGCGCGCAAGTTCGCGGCGCTGGGATTTCAGCTTGTGGCCACCCGCGGTACCGCGGCGGTGTTGCGCGCGGCCGGCCTGACATGCAAGGTCGTCTTCAAAGTGAACGAAGGCCGCCCCAACGCGGTGGATTTGCTGAAGGCGGGGTCCATCCAACTCGCGGTTTACACCACGGCGGGCGCGCCGGCGTTCTTCGACGAAAAGGCCATCCGGCGCAGCGCGGTGACGCATCGCGTGCCCTGCATCACCACCATGAGCGGCGCGCGCGCCGCGGCGGAAGCGATGGCCGCGCGGAAACGCGATCCCATCCGGGTATGGAGCTTGCAGGAAATTCACGCACGGGCGAAGACGGTAGCGTAACGTCCGTTCTGGATTTGCTCCCTGCCGCAGCCGAGAACTGCCTCCGGTCTTGTGGGGCGGGCAATTCTGCCCGCAGCCGGCTTTCAGCCGGCTTGGCCGCCTAAAAGGCGGCTGCGGCCAAGATTGGCCGCCCTCCAAAAGCCAAACGGACCCACTACCGAATCGGGCCCACCTGGAATGTGGCCGCGGGCAATGGAGGAGTGCTCTATGGGACCGCCACCCAGGGCGGGCAGAACAACAGCGGCACCGTATAGTCGCTGACGCCGCCCGTTGCTTCCGGCGGCGCCTGGACGGCCAGATCGTGGCCGGCAGCCGCGGAGTGCTCTACGAAGTCAGCGGGGCATGTGGAGCTTCGAACGCCGGCACGGTCTTCTCGCTGACCCCGCCGGCATCTCCCAGCGCGAAGTGGAAACAATCCATCCTTCACAGTTTTGCCGGCGGCGCCACGGATGGCGCCAATCCCAATTCCCTGATCGGATATGGTGGCGTACTGTACGGCGCGACCGGCGCTGGAGGGCCGGCCGGCAGCGGCACGCTGTTCGCCTTGACGCCGCCGGTCTCCGATGCCGATTCCTGGACCGAAGCCATTCTTCACTTTTTCACCGGCGGCAGCGACGGGGGCGTCCCGCTGGGCGTCGCGGCAGGCAGCGGAGGCGTGCTCTACGGTACGACCTTCAGCGGCGGAATCTCGAATTTCGGCACTGTCTTCTTGCTGCCACCGCCCCAATAATTTGCTGAATTAATTCAGCAGCCGGCCCTGCCGCAGGTACGCCGGCGTATCCACATCTTCCGGATCGTATGGGAGCTCGGGCTCGCCGTTCACCACCTGCACCGGCTCCGGTTCCGCCGGCGCGGCGGCCACTGGCTCGGTCCAGAACGCCTGGGGCTGGGCGGGCATCTCGATCGGCGTCTTCACCGGCTGTTCGGCTACCGGCGCATATTGCGGTTGGAAGCCGGTGGCGATTACGGTGATCTTTACCGTGTCGTCCATCGATTCGTTCATGGTCACGCCGAAGTTAATCTGCACGTCGTCGCAGTCGGCGGCTTCCCGGATGATGGAACAGGCCTCGTTCACTTCGTGCAGGCCCAGGCGGCTCGATCCCGTGATGTTGATCAGCACGCCGCGCGCCCCACTGATGCGCGAATCTTCAAGCAGCGGCGAATTGATGGCCTGCCGGGCGGCGTCCACGGCCGCATTTTCGCCGCGTCCCATGGCCGTACCCATCATGGCGTAACCCATGCCCAGCATGGTGGCCTTCACGTCGGCAAAATCCCGGTTGATGATGCCTGGCGTATTGATGATGTCGCTGATGCCTTGCACCGCCTGCCGCAGCAGATCGTCGGCCAGCTTGAATGCTTCGAAGAAGCTGGTGCCGCGGGGCACCAGTTTCAGCAGCCGGTCGTTGGGAATCGCGATCACCGTATCCACCGTGTTGGCCAGCTTGGTGAGGCCCTGATCGGCCAGGCGCATGCGGCGCGCGCCTTCAAACAGGAACGGCTTGGTGACTACCGCGATGGTCAGTGCCTCCAGTTCCTTGGCCAGGGAGGCGATTACGGGCGCCGCTCCCGTGCCCGTGCCGCCGCCCAATCCGGCGCTCACGAAGACCATATCGGCGCCCTGCAGCAACTCGACGATCTTGTCGGTATTTTCTAGGGCGGCCTGCCGGCCGATCTCCGCGTTGAACCCCGCGCCGAGCCCGTTGGTGATTTTGGCGCCCAACTGCAGCTTTACGGGCACCTCGCACGCCGCCAGCGCCTGCGCGTCGGTGTTCATGGCGCAGAACTCCACGCCCGGCATACCTTCCCGAAACAGCCGCGCCACCGCGTTGCAGCCGCCGCCGCCAATGCCGATGACCTTAATGCGCGCGCCGCCGGCCGCTTCTTCTTGAATCTCGTATTTCAAATCGTCGTTTTCGGAATCCATCAGCCCCATATCTGCCTCCTCACTGCTCTTTGGTTTTTTGGAGGGCTGCCAGAGACGGCTGAAAGCCGGCTGCCGGCAGGATTGCCCGCCCTCCAAATTCATTTCAGTATTTTGCTCAGCAGCCCGTAAGACTGCCGGCGTATCTCCTGCTGCGATTTCAGTTTCGCCGAGTACATGGCCAAGCCCGCCGCCGTAGCCCAAGCCGGATCGCAGAGCTCCTCCGGCCAGTCCTCGATGCCCACGGGCAGCGCATTGCAGACCCGGCATTTGAGCACTTCCTCGGCGATTTCGCACAAGCCTTCCATCCGCGCGCCGCCGCCGCACAGGAACATGCCTCCCATCAGCGCGCTCTCCATGCCCACGCGGGCCAACTCCCGCTGCACCATCTGGAAAAGATCCAGCGCGCGGGATTCCAGAATGCGATTCAGCATGCGCCGTGGTACCTCGCGGTCGTCGCGCGACGCCACTTCGAGGAAGCAGTTCTCCGGCGTGCCATCCGCCTTTGCGCACCCGAATTCGTGCTTGATGGTGGCGGCTTCCTCGAACCCGATGCACAAGCCGCGCGCCACGTCGCGTGTGAAGTGATCGCCGGAGATGGTCAGGCTCGCTGCCAATTGCAGCGCGTCGCCATGATAGACCACCAACTCGGAAGATTGCGCGCCGATGTTCAATACGGCCGCGCCTTCCCGGCGGTCCTCCGGCAAGACCGTGGCGTAACAGGCGGCCACGCCTTCGAAAACAGTCTCTTCCACGGAGAGGTGCGCCTCGTTCACCGCCGTAACCAGGCAGTCATGCTCCCTCTGCGAGGCGATCACCAGGTGCACGTTCGCTTCAATCTGGCCGGCGATCATGTGGCGCGGATCGCGGTGCCCCGGATGGCCGTTGACAATGAAATCCTGCGGAAACATCTGCAGCATCATCGTGCCTTCCGGCAGGAGCACCCGCCGCGCGCGCTCCACCGCCCGGTTCACGTCGCGCTGCTCGACGGCACGTTCGCGCCCCAGATCGTGCAGACCGCGGCAGTTGGCGCCGCGGACGCTTTTGCCCAATCCGAGCACGGCGCCTTCCACCGAAACCTGGGCGGTCTTTTCGGCTTGGCGCAGCGCCGCCAGCATGCATTCCGAGACCGCGTTCTGATCGGCGATCAGCCCCTTCACCCAGCCCTGGGACGGCGCCGATCCGTACCCCAGGAAACGCATGCAGTTGTTTTCCAGACGGCAAATGACGCACCGTGTCCAGGCGCTCCCGGCGTCCAGCCCCACGGCGTCGAATGTATTCAGGGTACTCATGGTTGGTGCGACTGCTCCTTCGCGGTAATGCGGTCGTCCAGACGTAAATCGAATGTCGTGACGTTGGCCGCGTGTTTGCGGATCTCCGGGTAGTGGATCAGGAAATTCTGCAAACGTCTCGCATAGTTGCCGTCGCCGAGCTGGAGTTCGAGCGGACGGCCCTCCACCTGGGCCATCACGGTGAGATCGTCGGGAGCGGCGGCGTTGACTTCGGAAATATTCTGGCCGGCTGGCCCCAGGTCGTCCATGAGGCCCTGCATGGCGCGGACGCGCACGCGGCGCTCGGCATCGGTTTGATCGTCGGTAAGCCCTGTCAGCACCGGGAACGTGAACTGCGCGCGCTGTGGCGGATCCAGCAGGACGCCCTGTGCGTCCACCAGCAGAAACTGCCCGGCTATTCCGGAGCCGCCATGTATAGGCAGGCTCGCGAACGCCACAGGCTGGCGCTCCGTAATGCGCACCAGTAGGCGATTCGGCCAGATCCGCGACACGGCGGCGTCTTCCACCCAGTCGATGGCCAGCAATCGGCGGCGGCGCTCGTCAAGCGGCACGGCGAAGATGCTGCGCCCCCAATCGCCCGCGAAAACGCGCAGCAGCTTACCGCGCGCGGCGTAGGTCACGCCTTCGAGGGTCAACGCCCCGCGATTCTCGCTGGAGAAGATGAATTGCGGATCGCGCAGCACGTAATGTTGCGCCTGCCGTGCCGCCGCCGCACTGGAGACGAACACGGCGCACCAGCCTATAACGGTCAACCACAAGCGCCAGCGAAATGGACGACGGGCTTTTTCGCGCGCCATCAGCTTTGCCCGCCTTCCTGTTTCAGGCCCGCCAGCACCATGTCGCCGGCTTGCCATACGTTGCCGGCGCCCAGCGTCAGGATGAGGTCGCCTTCCTGGGCCGCCTGCAACAGCGCCTCGACTCCGCGGTCAATGGTGCCCACGTATTCCACGCCGCGATGCCCGAACTGCCGGATGCGCTCGGCCAGCGCTTCGGCGTTCACTCCTTCGATGGGCCGCTCCGACGCCGCGTAGATATCCAGGATCAGCACCGTGTCCGCCTGATGGAACGCCGTGCCGAATTCGTCCAGCAGATGAAAGGTGCGCGTGTACCGGTGCGGTTGAAATAACACGTGGATGCGGCGGAAGCCGCATAACCGTGCGGCTGCCAGTGTGGCGCGGATCTCGGTGGGATGGTGTCCGTAGTCGTCGATGACGGTGATGCCGCGCTCCTGGCCGCGCGTCTGGAAACGGCGGTCCACGCCGCTGAAACTGGCCAATGCTTCGCGAATGCGTTCCGGCGCGACTTCCAACTCCAGCGCGACTGCCGCCGCCGCTGTAGCATTCAGTACATTGTGGCGGCCGGGTATGCGCAAATGGAAGCGGCCCAGATCGGTCTGCCGGTAGCGTAGGTTGAAATCACTGGCGAAAGGGCCGCAGCAGATGTCGCCGGCTTCCAGATCGGCCTGCGTGCTGCCCCCATAGGTGATCGTGCGGCGCCGGATGGAGGGCAGGATCGTCTTCACGTTATCGTCGTCCACGCACACGATGGCCGCGCCGTAAAACGGAACTTTGTTCACGAATTCGATGAACGCGGCCCGAATCTCGTCGAGCGATGCGTAGTGATCCAGGTGCTCGCGGTCGATATTGGTGACGATCGCCAGTATGGGAGCGAGTTTCAGGAAAGATCCGTCGCTTTCGTCCGATTCCACCACCAGAAAATCGCTGTGCCCCACGCGCGCGTTCGACCCGCCCATGGTCGCTACCCGGCCACCCACCATCACGGTCGGATCCAGGCCCGCATGATTCAGGATGGTGGCAGTGAGCGAGGTGGTGGTGGTCTTGCCGTGGCTGCCGGCGATGGCGATGCCGTATTTCAGGCGCATCAGCTCGGCCAGCAACTCCCCGCGCGGGATCACCGGGATCTGCAAACGGCGGGCTTCCTGCACTTCGGGATTCTGCTCGTCGACCGCCGAGCTCACCACCAGCGCGCGCGCTCCGGCTACGTTGGCGGCGGCGTGCCCTTCGTAAATGGTGGCGCCCATCCCGGACAGGCGTTCCGTAATGGGGCTCAGCTTCAGGTCCGATCCGCTGATCGTATAGCCCAGATTGAGGAGCACCTCGGCAATTCCGCTCATGCCGATTCCGCCGATTCCCGTGAAGTGCAGGTGCTGCCGTCTAAAAAACATTATCTTCTCGTATTGTTTCGGCTTTTTGGGCCTTGTGTCAACGAAAATCTTGAGCGATCTGCGTTCGCCGGAGCCGTTGGCCCGGGGCTGGCCGCATTCCTATGCATGCGCCACCTCTTCCAGCGCCTCCGCGGCGCGGCGCGCGGCTCCCGGATGCGCTAATCCTCGTGCCGCGGCCCCCATCCGGGCCAGTTCAGCGGCGTCGGCGGCTAGCCGTGTGACGACCCCGAACAATCTCTCGCCCGTCATCTCGCGATCCTCTACCAGACGCGCCGCGCCGGCACGCACAAACGCCTGCGCATTCCGTAACTGGTGATCGTCCGCCGCGAACGGAAACGGGGAAAGGATCGACGGCTTGCCCGCCGCCGCCAGCTCGGCGACCGCGCCGGCACCCGACCGGCACACCACCAGGTCGGCCAGGGCGAAGGCGGCCGGCATGTCCGCGATGAAGGGCAGCACTTCGCCATCCAGACCGGATTCCGCGAAGGCCGCGCGCAACTCTTCCGCCGCCGCGGGACCGCTTTGATGCACAATCCGCACCGGCAATCCCGCCTCACGAAAAAGTGACCAGCTTTGCCGCGCAGCCTGGTTCAGCGTGCGCGACCCCTGGCTTCCGCCCGTGATCAGCACGCTGAACTTCTCGCCGCGCGCCTTCGGCGGAATGGAGAAGAACTCGTCGCGTACCGGCAGGCCCGTCAGTTCGGTGCGGCCGCGCGGGAAATAGCGGGCGGTTTCGGGGAAGGTGATCAATGCGCGGCGCACATACCGCGCGATCCGGCGATTAGTAAAGCCCGGGACGGCATTGGGCTCCATGACGACAACGGGCACGCGGCGGATCAGCGCGGCGATCACGGGAGGTCCGGCCACGTAGCCGCCCATACTGAAGACCGCCGAAACGCCCCGGCTCTTCAGCAGCCGGCTGGAATACATGGTGCTGATCGGCAGTTGCATCAGGGTGGCCAGCCTCTGGCGAAAACCGACGCGTTTCAGTCCGCCAATTTGTATCAGCTCCAGCGGAAAGCCTTCGCGAGGCACCAACTTGCTCTCCAGCCCGCGCTCGGTGCCGACGAAGAAAGCCTGGTGACCGCGACGGCGCAGTTCGCGGGCCACCGCGAGAGCGGGAATAATGTGCCCGCCGGTGCCGCCGCCGGCGAACAAAAAAGCTCCCGCGTGGCCGGTGGCTGGTGGCCGGTGGCTGGTTGTTAGTTCGCTTCGCTCGCTCATTTGCGCGCCTCGAGGGCGTTACGCAACGCGTGGAGTTGTTTGCCGAGCCGTTGGATAGCTGCGGCGGCCGCCGTTACCTTCTCGACGGATAGGTATTTGAGCCGGACCGAGATCTCGACCTGTGTTTCCACGTCGGCAAGCGAGGCCTGCGCGATCGACAGGTGGTTGAGGAATTCCTTGGTCGAGGCGCGGGATTGGCCTTCTGCGATGTTCGAAGGAACTGACACTACCGCCCGGCGTATCTGCGATCGCAGACCATAGTTTTCCTCGAAAGGAAAAGCCGCAGACAACAGATAGACGGTCTCGACCAAATCCATGGCCCCTTGCCAAACCCGAAGTTCCTTGAAATTTCGCAACGGTCTCACTCACTAAACCACCAACCACCGGCCACCAACCACTAGCCACCAATCACCAGCCACCAGCCCCGGCGCGCAACGCGCGCCTCACCCCGCATGCTCCGATACGTTCATCAAAATCCCCAGGCTCGCCAGCGTGGACAGCAGCGAACTGCCTCCCGAGCTGATCATGGGCAGCGGGATACCCTTCGTCGGCATCATGCCCAGCACTACGCTGATGTTCATCAAGCCCTGCACCACCACCACGGTCGTGAAGCCCAACGCCAGGTAGCGCCCAAAATCGTCGGACATGCGCAAAGCCGCGCGCAAGCCGCGCCAGAGAATCACCACGAAAGCCGCCAGCACGCCGAGCGATCCCACCATCCCCATCTCCTCGCTCACCACCGCGTAAATGAAATCGGTATGCGCTTCCGGCAGGTAAAGCAACTTCTGCTTGCCCTGCATCAGCCCCGCGCCCGTCACGCCGCCGGCCCCGACCGCGATCTTGGATTGCTCCAACTGGTAACTGGTATCCCGCGAAGTGAGCGATTGGTGCATGTATTGCTCGATATGCCCGCCCGGGTCCACTTGCGAGATGATCTTGAATCCAGGATCTACATACCCCGCCAGACGCGCCAGCCGGTAGGGCTTCAGGGCGATGAAGACAATCAGCCCGATTAGCGCGCACCCGGCGGCGATCGCGCAAAAGCGCCATCGCAAACCCGCCACAAAAAAGACTACCGTAGCCGTCACCCCCAGCACTACGGCGGTGCCGAGATCCGCCACCACCACGGCCAGAATCACCAGCCCCGTCGCCAGCGCGGCCGGATACAACGTGTATTTCGTATTGATGGCGGGTGCGCGCCAAGTGACGAAGTACGCCAGAAAAATAACCAGCGCCGGCTTGGCCAGTTCCGAAGGCTGCAAGCCGATCGGGCCCATCCGCAGCCAGCGATGGTGTGCCGAATCCACGAAGAAAACCACGAACAGGAGCATCAGTACGATCCCGATCGCGGCGAAGGCCACCGTCGAACTCTGCAGCCTGCGGTAGTGTGTGCGCTTCAGGAACATCATCGCCAGAACCGACGGCACCAGCCATAGGCCTTGCCGCAGCACGAAGTGCCACGATGAGCCGAACTTCAACTCGGCGATCACGGAGGACGCGCTATAGAGAATGACCGCGCCAAACGCCACCATGCCGATGGTGGTGCCGAACAGGGTCCAATCGGTCTTCAGTTTTTGCGACATATTAGTTTGCCGACTCCAATTCCTGTACCAGGCCCTTGAAAACCTGGCCGCGATGTTCGTAGCTCTTGAATTGATCGAAACTGGCGCAGGCCGGCGCCAGCAGCACCGTATCGCCTGGCTGCGCGTGCGCATGCGCGAAGCGCACCGCATTCTCCAGCGTTCCCGCCTGCTCGAGCGGAACCGCGCCGCTCAATTGTTCGCCGATCTTCGCGGCGGCCGCTCCGATCAACAGGGCGGCGTGCGCTTTGCCTGCGAGCGGCGCGCGCAGCACCGTATAGTCCAGGCCTTTGTCCTTGCCGCCAAGAATCACCCAAAGTCCGCCCTGGAAGGCGTCCAGGGCCTTTAGGGTGGCGTCCACGCTGGTCGCTTTCGAATCGTTATAGTAATCGACGCCGTTCACCTGGCGCACAAATTCCAGGCGGTGCTCGACCGCTTTGAATGTGCGCACTGCCGCGGCGATAGATGCCAGCGGCGCGCCCGCCAGCCGGGCTGCCGCGGCGGCGGCCATGGTGTCTTCGATGTTGTGGCGGCCCCGTATGGGGATCTCGCGCGCTTCCATCAGAAATTCGCCGTCGAACCAGATTTTTCCGTCGGCCAGCCAGATCCCCGGCGTCACAGCGCGCGTGCTGCTGAACCATAGCGGAGATCCGGCGGTCAGTGCGGCATAGCCAACACAAGTGGGGTCGTCCGCGTTCAGAATCGCGAAAGCGCCGGCCCGCTGCGTTTCAAATAGGCGGCCCTTGGCGGCCGCGTAGTTAGCGAAAGTGTGATGCCGGTCCAGATGATTCTGCGTGACATTCAACGCCACCGCAACATCTGCGTGAAATTCGGCGATGGTTTCGAGCTGGAAGCTGGATAGCTCCAGCACGTTCCACTGATCCGGCCGCGAGCTTTCAACCATGGCGGTGACCGGTGTGCCGATATTCCCGCCGACCTGCGCCGCGATGCCGGACTCGCGCAGGATGTGTCCCACCAGCGCGGTAGTGGTGGTCTTACCGTTGCTGCCGGTGATGCCGATAGTGCGGCCCAGCAAGAACGGCGCCGCCAGTTCCACTTCGCCGATGACGCGCGTTCCGCGTTCACGCGCCGCCTGAAGGGGCGCTAAATCGGCTGGCACGCCGGGGGAGATCACGATCAGATCGACGTTGTCAAAGGTTGTGGGTGATGGGTTGTGGGTGATGGGTTGCGGGTCCTGGGCGGCAGGTTGCTGGGTGAAAGAGACACCTAGCTGTTTCAGAATGGCCGCGGCTTCCGGGAGTTGCGAGAGCGGTTTCAGATCGGTGGCGCGCACTTCGGCACCCTGGCGTAGGAGCAATTTGATCGAGGCCAGCCCCGATTTCTCCATGCCGACGACGAGAGCCCGAGTTTGGTGCATCGCCATCATCCCTTTACGGTTGTGCGGTTCGCGAGAGCCCGGCGCAACGCTCGCAACTGCTTTCCGAGATTGCCGAGTTGTGTCAACAGTAGTCCCAGCGGTTCGGAAGCGATATATTTCAGTCGGCCCGCGATTTCCAACTCGGTCTCCAATTCGGCGACAGAGCCTTGGGCAATAGACAGAAAGTTTAGGTACTCTTTAATGTGCTCTCGACAGTGCCCCTCCGCAATATTGGCTGGGATGGAAACCGCTGCCCGTCGCACCTGGCTTGTCAAGCCATATAGCTCCCGGGCCGGAAATGAACCCGTCAATTGGTAGACAGACTCCACTATACCCATGCCGTTCTGCCAAACTCGAAGATCCCGAAAGCTCTGAATCGAATCACCCACAACCTATAACCCACAACCCATAACCCGCCTTTTCACCGTAGCTTCAGCGTAGTCAGCGCGAACAGCGCCAATACCAGCCCCGCGATCCAAAACCTGGCGATGATCTTCGATTCCGTCCAGCCCAGCGCCTCAAAATGATGGTGCAGCGGCGCCATCTTGAAGATGCGCTTGCCGCGCAGTTTGAAGCTGCCCACCTGCAGGATCACCGATAGCGTTTCCAGCACGAAGATTCCTCCGATAAACAGCAGCAGGATCTCCTGCTTGATCAGGATTGCGACAATCGCCAGCGCCGCGCCCAATCCCAGCGAGCCGACATCGCCCATGAAGATCTCGGCGGGGTGCGCGTTGTACCAGAGAAAGCCCAGGCTGGCGCCCGTCATCGAGCCGCAGAAAATGGTCAGCTCCGAAGTCCGGGCGTTGCGCGCGATCTGCAGATACTCGGCCAGCGTGGCGTGGCCGCCCGCGTATGTCAGCACAGTAAGGGCGCCCGAGGCGACCACCATCAGGCCGATCGCCAGCCCATCCAGTCCATCGGTCAGGTTCACGCCATTCGACGAACCCACAATCACTACCGCCACGAAGATGAAAAACGGCAGCACTCCCAGCGCGTAGGTCCAGCCGCTCGCCAGCAGTGAAGAGATGAGTAGCGTCGGTTTAAAGCGCTTCAGAAACGGGACGTTCATCACCGTCGAGTAGCCGCCGTAAGTGCGCATGAACATAAGCACCGCCGCCACCACAAGAGCCACGCCCACCTGGTACAGCATCTTGCGCCGCGCGGTCAAACCCAGATTACGATGCTTGGCCACTTTCGAATAATCGTCAACGAAGCCGATGGCGCCATAGGCCAGCATCGTGAGCACGGCGATCCATATATATGAGTTGCGCAAGTCCGCCCAAAGCAATGTGGGAATGACGATCGAAACAATGATCAGCACGCCACCCATCGTGGGCGTTCCGGCTTTCTTCTGGTGCGATTTGGGTCCCTCCTCGCGGATATACTGGCCGATTTGAAACTCGCGCAGTTTGCCGATCAGCCAGGGACCCAAGGCAATGCAAAGAAACAGCGCGGTCAGGCTGGCGAACGCCGTGCGCGACGTAACATAGCGAAACACGCGGAAACCCGAGACCAGCGGCGACAGTTTTTCGTAGAGCAGGAAGTACAGCATCGGTTAAGCCAGAACTTTCTCCATCGCCTGCTCGATCCGGACTCCGCGCGAGGCCTTGAAGAGGACAGCGTCGCCCGGCCGGACTAGTTGCCGCAGGAATTCGCCGCCGTCGGCGCTATCGGAACGTTCAAAAAAATGCACGGAATGTGGCGGCATACCCGCACGCACAGCTTCTTCCGCCATGAAGCGCGCCGCGCCTTGCACCGCGACCAGCGCGTCCAGGCCGCTTTCCGCCGCGCAGCGTCCCACCTGCCGGTGCAGGAATTCGGCTGCATGTCCGAGCTCCAGCATCTCGCCCAGCACCGCGATGTGGCGGCGGGCAGGCGTGGATCGCAGCACATCCAGCATGGCGCGCACGGCCTCGGGATTGGAATTGTAGCAGTCGTTCCAGATCACCGCGCCGTTGTGCTCCAGGCGTTCGCCGCGCATTTTGCCGATCGTGAAACTGGCCACCGCGTCCCGCAGGCGCTCCAGCGGAATATCGAACGCACGTGCCACGGCCATCCCAGCCAGCAGGTTCAGCACGCCGTGGCGTCCCGCCAGGGTCGTGTGAAAAGGGACGCCATCTACATGGAAACGCGTCCCATCCGGCGCCGGCACAATGTCCGTTGCCCTGACATCCGCTGCGGGCGAAAGGCCGAATGTGATCGCCCGGCCCGCGTGAACTTCGCGGAAGCGCAAGACCCGCGGATCGTCCGCGTTCAACACGGCAATGCCGGTTCTGGGATCGAGCGCCTCGATCAACTCGCGTTTCGCCAGAGCCACGCCTTCGATCGAATCGAAGGCCTCCACGTGCGCGTATCCCACGTTGGTCACCACGCCGATATCGGGTTTGGCGATGGCTGCCAGCGTCCGTATCTCACCCGCGTGATTCATGCCCATTTCGAGTACGCCCACGCGTGCTTCGTCCGGCAGCCGCAGGATCGAGAGAGGCACACCCACGTGGTTGTTCAAGTTGCCCACCGTCTTGCCTACTGGCAATCCCGCCGCCAGCAGGTGGGCGATGGCGTCCTTGGCGGTGGTCTTGCCTGCGCTGCCCGTCACTCCCACCACGCGGCCGCCCCAACTCCCGCGCGCCCAATTGGCCAGGTTTTGCAGGGCCAGGAGCGAGTCGGGGACTATCAGGACGGGAGGGCTTGCCGCCGGCCTCTGGCCGGAAGCCTGCGCCACAACTGCTACGGCTCCTTTTTCAAACGCCGCATCGATGTAGGCATGCCCATCGTGATTGGGGCCGCGCAAGGCGAAGAAGAGGTCGCCGGGCTCCAGCGTGCGGGTGTCGACGGACCATCCGGTCACCCGTGGGGCACGCTGCCGCGCGCTGCAGTCGCCTTCCGCCCGCAGCGCCGCGCACACTTCGCTGAATCCAAAAATCATTTCGGCTCCCGATGGTAACCGAAACCCCGCAGCACACCGCGGGCCACTTCGCGATCGTCGAACGGGATGGTCTTGTCTTTCAATACCTGGTAGGTTTCATGGCCCTTTCCGGCAAGAATGACAATATCGCCGGGACGCGCTTCCTTAATAGCCCGCGCGATGGCAGTAGCCCGGTCGGGTTCCACGATGTGCGGCACGTCGCTGCGCCGGATGCCCACCAGCGCATCGTTCATAATCGCCAGCGGATCTTCCGAACGCGGATTGTCGCTGGTCAACACTACGAAATCGCTGTTCTCCGCCGCCGCCTTGCCCATCAGCGGACGCTTGGCGCGGTCGCGGTCGCCGCCGCATCCGAACAAAGTAAGAATACGCTTGGGCGCCAGGCCGCGCGCCACCGCGATGGTGTTCTTCAGGGCGTCGTCGGTGTGCGCATAGTCCACCACTACGCCGAACGGTTGGCCCTCGTCGATGCGCTCGAAGCGTCCCGGCACGGCCCGGCATTGCGCGATGCCTGCTGCGATCGTCTCTGGCGTGAAACCGTAGCCCAAGCCCGCGCAGCAAGCCGCCAGGATATTGTACACGTTGATTTTGCCTAGCAGCGGCGATTCCACCATGAAGCGCGCTTTGCGGTTTTGCACTTCAAAGCGCAGCCCTTGCAGGTTGGATGAGATGTGGCGCGCGCGCACCGTTGCGCTCTGCCCGAGGCCGAACCATAGTGCTTCGCTCTGCCGGGAAACCTGCACGCGGCGGCACCATTCGTCATCGCGGTTCAGCACCACCCAGGCGGGCGGCGGCGCGCCCGCGCCGGAGAAAAGCAGTTGCTTGGCGCTGAAGTACTCCTCCATCGTGTGATGGAAATCCAGGTGATCGCGCGTCAGGTTAGTGAAGATGGCCGTGTGGAAACCCAGGCCATATACCCTGCCCAGCGCCAGCGCGTGGGATGAAACCTCCATCACCGCATGCGATCCGCCCGCGGCTTCCAGTTCCGCGAAAAGACGCAGCAGATCGAGCGATTCAGGAGTGGTGTTGACGGCCGGCAGCACCCGCCCTGCAAGATGGTACTCGATCGTGCCGATCAGCGCCGTGGTCTTGCCTGCGGCGCGCAGGATGGCATCGATCAAATATGAGGTCGTGGTTTTGCCGTTCGTGCCGGTGATGCCGGTCAGCGCAATACGCTCATCGGGGTGGTGATAGAAATTGCGGGCAGCCAGCGCCAGCGCCTGGCGGCCATGCTCGACTTCAATCCAGGGCGCGGGAAAAGCTTCCGGAGCCGCGGATTCGCTGGCCACGGCCACGGCGCCGCGCGCGACCGCATCGTGCGCAAACTGCCGTCCATCGGCGCGGCTGCCTGGAAAGGCGAAGAACAGGAACCCGGGTTGCACGCGGCGCGAGTCGTAATCGAGGCCTGCGAGGTCCACTTGGGAAAGAGACGGCGAGAGTGGGGCGGGCAGCCGAACTCCCGACAATATCTCTCCCAGGGTCATCTGGCAAGATCGACTCGAATCCTTTCTCCGCCATGCAGAACGGCGCCGGGCGGCGGGTCCTGCCTGCGGACGATGCCGGTCCCGGCATAAACGACGGGCAAACCTTGCGCTTGCGCCCGTATGGCCACCGAGCGCATCGATAATCCAATGAGATTGGGCGCCCTGGGGCCGCTCTCCCGGGCGACCTGCACGGCCGGCGGGGCGGGCGGCAACTGGGGCCCATATACGGGAGGCTTGGGCGTTTCGGGCGCCGCCGCCTCCGCTTCCTCCACATCCGGCGGGTCCTGGGGACCATCCATAGTCGCCGGCGCGTCCGGCTCGCCGGCCTTGGCTTCCAATTCGTCCGGCGTGTCGGGTAAATCTCTGGGAACGTCCAGCACCCGCAACGCTTCCGTCATCACTTCGCGAAAAACGGGGCCCGCTACCGGACCACCATAGCCGGCCGAGCCGCCCTTCGTTTTGTTGACCGTCACAACCACCACGATAGCCGGATTCGCGACCGGCGCGAAGCCCATGAACGAGGCGTTGTAACTGTGAGTATAATGTCCGGTCGCGTAATCGAAGATTTGAGCGGAGCCGGTCTTCCCGGCGCTCGAATAGCCCTTTAAGTTAGCGTATTTTTTGCCGGTGCCGTACAAAACCACGCCTTCCATCATCTTGCGCATCATGATGGCCGTTTCCGGCCTCAGGATGCGGTGCGGCGCAACCACCGGAACGGTTTCCGTCCCCCGCTTCAGAATCAGGCGCGGCGGCACCAGCAAACCGCCGTTAGCTACAACGGAACAAGCCTGTGCGAGCTGCAGCGTGGTGACGCCCACTTCGTGCCCCATGGAGACCGACATCAGCGAGGTTGTGCGCCATTTCGAAAGCTTGCGCACGATGCCCGGGGACTCCGCCGGCAGCGGGATTCCCGTACGCCCACCCAATCCGAAGCGCCGGACATATTCATAGAGCTTCGCCGAACCTACCTTCAGCCCGATCTGAATGGCTCCGATGTTGCTCGATTTGGCCAGCACCATCTCCATGGGCATGGTGCCATAGCCGTGGTGCGCTTCGTGTACCGTGCGGCCGGCCATGGTGAAACTGCCGTTCCCGCAGTTAATCATGGTCGAGGGCTTCAAGTCGGTGGTTTCGAGCGCCGCCGAAAGCGTAATGACCTTGAATACCGAGCCCGGCTCGAATGGCACCGATACCGCGTGATTGAACCGCGCCGTGGGACCCTCACTGCGCCCGGGCGGGTTGTTTGGATCGAACGGCGGATAACTGGCGATGGCCAACACGTCGCCGCGATAAGGATCCATCACCACCACGCTGCCGCTTTCGCCGTGCGACGATTCGACCGCGCGCGCGATCGCCTCCTGCGCGGGCAATTGAATACGTTCGTCGATACTCAACGTCAGATCCACGCCGGGCCGCGGTTCGGTTTCCACTTGCGAATCAATGCCGCGGCCTTTGGCGTCGGTAAGTACCCGCACGCTGCCCGGCAATCCGCGCAAGTCGGGCTCCAGGCTTTTTTCCAGGCCCCACTGTCCGGTCTCTTCGCCATCTACCGCGCCAATGACGTGGGCCGCCAACGTGTTTCGCGGATAGTTCCGCCGGCTTTCACTCTCGAACCGGATCCAGTCCAGATGCAGGCTGCGCAGCCGGTCATATTGCTCCGGCTCAATCGTGCGCGCCACCCACATGAAGCCCTTCTGGTTGGCGGCATACCATTGCATGCGGCCGTACAGCGAGACGCGATCCATCCGCAGCACGCCCGACAGGATTTCGGAGGCCACCTGTAAATCCGGCACCTGCAGAGGATCGATGTAAACGGAATCGCGCTTCACGCTGCCCGCCAGCAGCTCTCCGGAGCGATCGAAGATATAGCCTCGCGGGGCGGACGTCTCCACGATCTCTTCCTGTTGCCTTTGGGCCGCGCGCACGTAATCGGCGTGGCGCACGATCTGCAGGCGGAACAATTGAAACAGGATCAGGCACGCCCACAAAGCGAGACCGCGGCCGAACCACAACAGACGTTTGCCGGCTTTATTCCTCGGAACGGATTCCATAGCGTCCTGCTTGCGTCTGGATCAGTGCCGGTTCATAGCCAGCTTGCTGTCGCCCTTGGGATCGAGGTGCACGATCTGTCCGGGTGCCGGCGTGTTCAGGTCGCGGCTTTTCGCCAGGGCCTGCAGATTTTCCTGCCGCGACAGACGCGCTTCCACGATATTCAGATCGCGTTGTTCGTTGACCAGCCGTTGCTGCTCCTGCTTGAGCGATTCCAACTGATACCCGGCGAAAATATTCGCCACCCTCGGCGTCAACAGTCCCATGAATACGAGGGCCACGGCGCAAGCTGTCCCAATCATCGACCACTCGCCGCGCGCCGCCGGATCGGGCTCGCGTATCAAACGTGAATTGTCGATAGGCTTCTGGTGCAGGAAGATGTCTTCGTTGGGTAACGCCCGCAGAAAGTAGCGGGTGTCCACCGGCTTGAATGCGGATTGTGCGGCGCCGCTCGCGGCGGCAGGCGTCGCCAGGGGTTTGCGAAAGAACATTGCTAGCGTTGCCATGATTCGTTAACCTCGCTATTTCATCTCCAGCACCCGCAGCTTGGCGCTGCGCGATGCCGGATTCAATCCCGTTTCCTCTTCCGAGGGCGCCAGTGGATGCTTCGTCAGCACCGTGGCGCGTCCCTCCTGCGCCAGGCTGCGGAACCGCTGCTTCACTTTGCGGTCCTCGAGCGACATGAAGGAGATGACCACCATGCGGCCGCCGCTTTCGAGCAGCTCCGGTCCAATCTCGAGCAGCCGGTCGAGTTCGCCCTGCTCATCGTTCACAAACATGCGTAAGGCCATAAAGGTGCGGGTCGCGGGATGCAGATGACTCGTCCGAGGCACGGCCTGCTCCACTAACCCGGCCAGGTGTAGTGTGCTCCGTATAGGCCGTGCTCGAACGATGGCTCTGGCTATCTTCCGCGCCCTCCTTTCTTCGCCTAGCTGATAGATCAGGTCGGCGATCGCCTTTTCGGCGTACTGATTGACCAGGTCCGCCGCTGTGATGCCCGTGGATCGATCCATGCGCATATCCAGCGGCCCCTCGGCCATAAACGAAAATCCTCTCGCCGGATCCGTAAGCTGATACCGGCTCACTCCCAGGTCGGCCAACAGTCCGTTCACCTGCTCCGCTCCGCAGGCCGGCAACGCTTCCGCAATCCTGGAAAAAGTCCCCTGGTGATAACAAATCCGATCGGCCCACTCGGTCGTATTGCGCCGCGCCGTCTCGAGCGATTCCGCATCGCGATCGTTGGCGATCACTCTGCCTGTAGTCAAGCGCCGCGCGATCTCCCCCGCATGTCCCCCGAGTCCGGCCGTGGTATCCAGGTATGTGCCCTCCGGCCGCACCGCCAGCCAGTCGATCGCTTCCGCCGCCATCACGGCAAAATGCATAAGGCATTACTTGAACCCAGCCCGTTTCAGGGTAAGCAGGTCCTTCCTGGAGGACTGCTCGGCTTGCTCCCGCAACGTCTTGTACGTCCCCTCGCTCAATACGTGGATCGCGCCATTCACCACGTGCACCTTCACGGGCTTGTTTTCGATGTCCAGCTCCCGCCGCAACTCGGGCGAGAATTGCACTCGCCCCTGCCCATCCATCTCGGCTTCCGCCCCCAGATCGTCTGCGTTGAATAGAATGTTGTCCGAGGCGTCGGGATCGTCCACATAACTCGCCAGCAGTTTTTCGTTCTCGCGCCAGATCCCGATCGGGTATACTGTAGCCGTGACCCGCTCCGTGCTCGTTACGAACAGCTTTTTTTCCGGCAACCCTGCCAGGTACCTCTGGAACTCGACAGGTAACTTGAGGCGGCCTTTTTCGTCCAGGCGTGCCGGGAACATGCCCCGGGGTGGCTCCGCTAGTACTGCGCCTTGAGAGTTTTCTTCCGCCACTTCTAAGCCACTTTCTATCCACTTTCTGGCTACAACAGATTGTGGCACGAAGCGTTCGCCCAATGCAAGAGAAATCTTTATGAACCTGTTGATGGGACTTGAGTTAGTGAGCTACTAGACGATCCACAGAGGCGCCCGTACACCACTACATCTTGATTTTTAGGCGAACACATGGCGAAAGTGCGCCAGGGTCGAACGTGAACTCGTTGGCTTCGTTCGGCAAAAAAAGCGTGGCGGGATCGGCCATTCCCGCCGGCCCGCCTTCCCTTTGCACCGGCCGGGGTAATGCGCGGGCTATCCCATTAGGCCTACAAGTACGCGTAGACAAAGGTGTTAGTTAATGTTGCCTATCCAAAGACATGATTGAGCCGCCGATGCCCACAGTGCTATTCCTGGGATTACCGGAAGGGTCGTTCGGCAAAGGTGCATCAACATATGGCGAAACGCAAGAAGCAAGACGAGCAGGTTGACAGGCGCATTAAGCGCCGCTTCAACATCGAACAAGGGCTGCGATATAAGCTCCTCTACGGGAGCCGCGTGGCCGAAGCCGGGAATGGACGCACGCTGAACATCAGCAGCAGCGGCGTCTGGTTCACTACCGAGGGCATCCTGAGCACCGGGCTGCCAGTTGAACTTTCTATGACTTGGCCTGCCCGGCTCAACGACGTCTGTCCAATGAAGCTGATGATCTATGGGTGCGTCGTGCGCAGCGATAAAGATGGCGCTGCCCTGGCGATCGAGCGCTACGAATTTCGCACGCAGGGGACCGCTCCCGTGCCGTTGTACGAGGAAACCGGTATTCGCCTGCCCACATAGTGTGGGCTGAACTCCCAGTTTTCAGGTCGTGGCGCTGGCACCCACGATAATTCCCCGGCATTCGCCGAAACCGATGCGCGCGAATCCTGCGCGTTCGCAATACCCGCGCAGAATCACTTCGTCGCCATCGTCCAGGAACTTGCGGACGTCGCCGCCAGGCAGCGATACGGGCTCGGCGCCGCGCTGAGTCAACTCAAGCAGGCAGCCCCGCTCTTCTGGCAGCGGCCCGGATACGGTGCCACTGGCCAGTAAATCGCCTGCGCGCAGGTTGCAGCCGTTGCTCGTATGGTGCGTGAGCAACTGCGCTAAAGTCCAATAAAGGTTCCGCAGATTGCCGCGGCTCAACTGCATCGCCGGCACGCCCGACTCTCGCATCTGCCGGGATGCGATGTGAACTTCCAGCGTGAGATCGATGCCGCCCCGCTCCCGATCCTCAGCCGAATACAAGTACGGCAGCGGTGCGGGATCGCCATCCGGCCGCTGGAATGCGGGCACGCGGAACGGCGCGAGCGCTTCCATAGTCACGACCCACGGAGAAATCGTGGTGGCAAAGCTTTTCGCCAGAAAGGGTCCCAGCGGCTGATACTCCCAGGATTGCACGTCGCGCGCCGACCAATCGTTGAGCAGGCAGAGGCCGAACATGTGAGATTCCGCGCGTGCGATAGGAATCGGGTGCCCCAGTTCGTTTCCGATTCCCGCGAAAAATCCCACTTCCAGTTCGTAATCGAGCGCCCGCGTGGGACCGAAGGCAGGCGCATCCGCCGCGGCGTCCTTCGACTGGCCGTGGGGACGTTGCACGGGCGTGCCGCTCACCACGATCGACGAGGCGCGCCCGTGATACCCGATCGGCACATATTTGTAGTTGGGCAGCAGGGGATTGTCCGGGCGAAACAGGCGGCCCACGTTGGTGGCGTGATGAATGGACGCGTAAAAATCCGTGTAATCGCCGATTTCGGCCGGTGGCAGCATCACGGCCTTACGCATCGGCAGCAGCAGCGGTTCGACTGCGGCCTGGTGGTCACTGCCCGCGCGCAACAGTTCGCTGAGCCGCTCCCGTAGCCGCGACCGTGGCTCGTATCCCAGAGACATCAACCGGTTCATGCGGACCGAGGAACAGGCCGCCACAGTCTCTGGTGCCAGGCCGTCCAACAGACCTGCCTTGGCGCAACGCCGCAGATTCAGGATGAAGTCCCCGATGGCTACGCCGATCGATCCAACTGGGGGCGACGATTCAGGACGCCGGGAAAAAACTCCGAAGGGCAGGTTTTGAATGGGAAAATCGGCACCGCGCTGGTTGGTGGATTCAACCCAGCTCGACAGTTGAGGATCGTGCGTGCCGTTCAAAAAAGAAAATGGTTCCAAGTGACCCGATCTCGCAGCCTAACTCCCCGCCGGCATGCAACGGCACAGAGCTTTGCAACCAGGATTGCCGGGCGTCTTCCTTTCGGCTCCCCGCCGCCTCCTTTCGAAAGCGTCGGATCAATGCCTCCAGGCTCACCTGCCAGCGTTTCCTGGTTGGAACCGGCATCTCGAAGCGGCCTTTCACTCTCCCGAAACGACTGCCCGTCTCCAGGCCACCATTTCGAGGTCAAAGCTCCTGACCTGCTTCTTCGACACCCTACCGTACGTTCATCCGGCCCGTTCGGATTGCGACTCCCCTGCGCCCTCCGGTTCGCCCCGGCGTGCGCTGGATCACTATCGTAATCCCGTTGCCCGACTCCCGTCCGGTATTCCCCGCCCTTCCTCGGATCTCCACTCCCCTTCGGGGCCTTTCGGACCCTTAAGGATCAAAGCGTTCAACCCGATTCCTGGCCGGGAGGTTCACCTTCCGAGCGCCCCCGATGGCCCATCACTCCCCAGCATCGATTCTATTTTATTAGTTCCGATGCCAGATCACCGCTCCTGGCTCGCTAAGCGTTCAGTGGCTTGCTGTTCCTCAGACCTCTTGGAACCTCAACCATCATGCACCCTCCGCGATGTTACAGTCAAATGAAAATTGGGTTTCAAACAGGTTTTCCTCAACTTTTATTTGCTGCATTTTCATGCGCTTAAAGAAATCGTACGGTGCAGGTCCTGTGGAAAAAACGCGCGCCTTCCATCTTGTTCTATGCAGGCACCCTGAGCGCCCAAAGGCTCGGTGCGAAGCTTCACACCCCCCAACAGTAATCTTCGACGGCTTTTTCGATGGAGTCATCCTGCTCAGTGAGCCGCATCAGTTCCAGGCGGATCGCATCCACTAACGCGTTCCAACTCGCCACGATCACGTTATCGGAGACGCCCACGGTGGACCAGCTCTTACGGTGATCCGACCATTCGATCAGCACCCGCACTTTGGCGGCGGTGCCTTTGCGGGGCTCCAGCACGCGCACCTTATAGTCGGTCAGGCGCACATCGGCCATTTGCGGATAGACGGTTGACAGGCACTTGCGCAGGCAGACGTGCAGCGCGTGGAACGGGCCGCTGCCGCTCGCAGTGGCCGAGTATACGCCATCCTGGGTGCGTACGGTGATATCGGCGGTGGAGCGGGAGTCGCCCGTCGCGGTCGCCTTGGTAGACACCTCGTAGCCCTCCACCTCGAAGAAATGGACGCCCGGATTGAGCGCTTCGCGGACCAGCAGTTCGAAAGTCCCTTCGGCGGCTTCCAACTCACACCCTTCGTATTCCATCTGCTTGATGCGTTCGAGCAGCTCGCGGCGGGCGTCTTCGTCGAGGCGGCCGGCGAGGCCGTGCTGCTTGAGCTTGTATAAGATGTTGCCGCGGCCCGACAGATCGCTGATCAGGACGCGCTGGCGATTGCCCACGGCTTCCGGCGTCACGTGCTCGTAGGTAGCGGATTCTTTCAAAACGGCGGAGACGTGTACGCCGCCCTTGTGCGCAAACGCGCTGTGGCCCACGAAGGGCTGGTTATTGGGCAGCGGCAAGTTGGCGAGTTCCGCGACGAAGCGCGCCACAGTAGAGAGACTGATGAGCTTGTCCTGCCCGATGGCGGTGTGGCCGAGTTTCAGCTCCAGGTTGGCGATGATGGAGCAGAGATTGGCATTGCCGCAGCGCTCGCCGTATCCGTTGATGCAGCCTTGTACGTGCGTGGCGCCGGCTTCCACGGCAGCCAGCGTATTGGCCACTGCCACGTCGGAATCGTTGTGAGTATGGATGCCCAGGATGCCATCGAAGCGCTTGCGCACTTCGGCGAAGATCTCGATCAGGCGGCCAGTCAGCGTGCCGCCATTAGTATCGCAGAGGCACAGCACGGCGGCGCCGGCTTTCTGCGCGGCTTCGAGCGTGCGCAGCGCAAAAGCGGGATTCGAAGTGTAGCCGTCGAAGAAATGCTCGGCGTCATACACGACTTCCTTGTCGTGCGCCCTCAGATAGGCGACGGTTTCGGCGATTAGCTTGAGGTTTTCTTCTTCGGTGATGCCCAGCGCGCGGGTGGTATGCAAATCCCAGCTCTTGCCGAAGATGGAGACTACCGGCGTACCGGCGGCCACCAGCGATTGCACGCTACGGTCCTCTTCTACCGTATGGCGGGCGAACCGCGTGGCGCCGAAAGCGGTCAGCTTGGCATGTTTGAGGCGCAGCTCGGTTTGCGCGCGGGCGAAGAAGTCTTTGTCTTTCGGGTTGGAGCCGGGCCAGCCGCCTTCGATATAGTCGATACCGAGTTCATCGAGCCTTTGCGCAATGAGCAGCTTGTCGTTCGACGGAAAACGAGACGGATTCGCCTTGCGTCCCGTCGCGGAGAGTCGTGTCGAAAGTGAAGATTTTCATAAAAAACAAAAGCGGGGCTGGAGCCCCGCGGCGGACTAATGTCCGCCCTCCATGGGAACTCCCGATTCCTTCTTCTTTTTGAGGAACGTCATCATTTCGCGCAGCTCGCGGCCCACTTTTTCGACGGGCTGATCGCGGGCAGCTTCGCGCATGGCCAGGAACTTGTGGCGGCCGGTTTTGTTTTCGTCGATCCACTGACGGGCGAACTCGCCCGACTGGACTTCGGAGAGAATCTTCTTCATCTCGGCGCGCACGTGGGCATCGACAACCCGCGGGCCGCGCGTGTAATCGCCATACTCGGCCGTATCGGAAACCGAGTACCGCATGTATCCGAGACCGCCCTCCTGGATCAGATCGACGATCAGCTTGAGCTCGTGCAGGCACTCGAAATAGGCAATTTCGGGCGCATAGCCGGCTTCGACAAGGGTTTCGAAACCGGCGCGGATCAGCTCGGAAGCGCCGCCGCACAACACGGCCTGTTCGCCGAAGAGGTCGCTTTCGGTCTCCTCCTTAAATGTGGTGCCGATCACACCGGCCTTGAGGCTTCCCAGCGCGCCGGCATAGGCCAGGGCCGTATCGAGCGCGTGTCCCGAGGCATCCTGGTGGACGGCGACCAGCGAGGGCACGCCCACGCCTTCCGTGAACAACTCGCGCACGCGGTGGCCGGGAGCCTTGGGTGCGACCATGGAAACATCCACGTTCGCCGGCGGCTGGATCTGGCCGAAGTGGATGTTGAAACCGTGCGCGAACATCAGCGTCTTGCCGGCCGTCAAATGTGGCGCGATGTCCTGCTTGTAGAGATCGCCCTGGATATGATCGGATACCAGGATCATGATCACATCGGCAGCCTTGGCCGCTTCGGCCGTATCCAACACCTTCAGGCCGGCGGCCTCGGCTTTGGATCGCGACTTACTGCCGGGATACAGGCCGACCACCACATCCACGCCGGAATCGCGCAAATTCAAGGCATGCGCGTGACCCTGGCTGCCATAGCCGATAATCGCAACGGTGCGGCCCTCGAGGGCGGGTTTGTAATCTTTCTCGTAATAACGTGTCGCCATTTAAGAACTCCTGGATTCTGTACCAACCAAAAATGCGTGCGTGGACGCCGGCCCCACTACCTTGCCTCGGTGAGGACAGGCGGCTGCAATTTCAACTTCTTGGCATCCAGCGAAACCGCCACGATTCCCGAGCGGGTCGTTTCAATCTCGCCATAGCTGCCGATCACATCGATGAACTCGTCCAGCTTTTCCGGATCGCCGGTGGCTTCGAGCGCAAACCCTTCAGTGGAGGAATCCACCACGCGCGCGCTGAAAATCTCGGCCTCCTTGAGCACCGCGGTGCGCGTTTCGAGCGCGGTGCGCACGCGCACCAGCACCATCTCCCGGCGAACGGCGGGCGACTCGGTGAGGTCCACAGCCTGCAGGACATTCACCAGCTTGTTCATCTGCTTGATGACCTGCTGGCGGAGAGTGGCATCCACGTCGACCACGATGGTCATGCGGGAGAGTTCGGGATCGAGCGTGCGGGCCACGGTAAGGCTCTCGATGTTATAGCCCCGCTGGCTCAGTAAGCCCGTAATGCGCATGAGAGCGCCAGGCTTGTTCTCGACTAACAAGGATATGATCTGCAACATAGGAGATCCTTACTTGGGCACCGCCACCGGTTGAGGCGGCGCGAGCACCATCTCGTTGATGGCGCCGCCGGCGGGCACCATGGGATAGACGTTTTCAAACGGAGTGACCTTGACGTTCAGCAGATAGGGGCCGGGTTCGCGAACCGCTTCTTCCAGGGCCGCGGCGAGTTCCCAGGGCTTGTCGATCGTGCGGCCCTTGAACCCGTATGCGCCAGCCAATTTCTCGACATCCGGGAAACAGTCCAGTTCCACCGAGCTCATGCGGTTGTTGTAGAAGAGCTCCTGCCATTGCCGAACCATCCCGAGGTAACCATTGTTCATCACCACGATCTTGATGGGCAAGCCATGACTGGCAATAGTCGAGAGCTCCGGGATGGACATCTGGAATCCGCCATCGCCCACCAGCGCGAAAACCAGCTTGTCGGGACGTGCGAACTGCGCGCCGATCGCGGATGGCAGTCCGAAGCCCATGGCGCCCAGCCCGCCGGAGTTGATCCACAGACGCGGCGCATTGAAACGGATCAACTGGGCGGCCCACATCTGATGCTGGCCCACGTCGGAGCAGACAATGGCCTCGCCCGCCGACAGGCGATCGATTTCCATCATCAGGTGCTGGGGTTTGATCTCTGTATCGGAGGTGACTGGAACCAGGGGATGCTCGGATTTCCAACCGCGGATCTGGGACCACCAGGCTTGCCGGGCGGGGGCGTTGACCGCGGAAGCCTGCTGCGCCGCCGCGCGGAGATCGGCATTCAGGCGGCCGAGGACGCGTTTGACATCGCCCACGATGGGCACGTCCGCAGCCCGGTTTTTCCCGATTTCCGCGGGATCGATGTCCACGTGGATCACTTTGGCGTGGGGCGCGAAAGCGGCCAGACGCCCGGTGACACGATCGTCGAAGCGCACGCCCAAGGCGATGAGCACGTCGCAATGCGTCATGCCCATGTTGGCGGCGTAGCTGCCGTGCATGCCAGGCATGCTGACAAAGTTCGGATGGCTGGAAGGCAGGCCGCCGAGACCCATCAGGGTGGTGACCACCGGCGCGTCCAGGAGCTCAGCGAGCTCGCGCAACTCGGCGGAGGCGTTGGCCGCGATGATGCCGCCGCCCGCATAGATGAACGGCCGTTCGGCCTCCTGCATTAATTGCGCTGCGCGGCGGATCTGCCCGGTATGGCCCTCAGTGAACACTTTGTATCCCGGCAGGTGAATGGAAGTGACCGGTGTGTAATGGCCTTGCGCCTGGAACACGTCCTTGGGAATATCGACCAACACGGGACCCGGCCGGCCGCTGGCGGCGATGTAGAAGGCCTCATGGATCGCCTGCGGCAGATCGTCCAGTTTCTTCACCAGGTAGTTGTGCTTGGTGCAGGAGCGCGTGATGCCGAACGTGTCGGCCTCCTGAAAAGCGTCGCTGCCGATGAGCTTGCTGGTGACCTGGCCGGTAAGGGCAACAATCGGGATGGAATCCATCATGGCATCCACCAGGCCTGTGACCAGGTTGGTTGCGCCGGGCCCGGAAGTGGCGCAGCAGACACCCACTTTGCCGGTCGTGCGCGCGTATCCCTCCGCGGCAAAGCAGGCATTTTCCTCGTGGCGGACCAGCACATGGCGTATGTGGTGGTCGTAGATGGCATCGTAGAGAGGCAGGGTAACGCCACCCGGATAACCGAAAAAGCAATCCACACCTTCGCGCGCCAGACATTCCAGCAGCATTTTCGCGCCATTCGTCAGAGTCGACATATATTCCTCAACAAAACGCTCTCCAAAAATAAAAAAGGCCACCAGCCGGGTTGCTTCGCCCCGCCGATGGCCTCGGAACTCGTCCGATGCGGCCTCAGGCGGGGCCGGCTACGATGACCAATACGTTAATAATAATGACTACCGGTATGGACAGACGGGACAGCTTAGGAACGGAGAAGGACCGGATTGTGGAACCGCTCGACATGCGTAACTTTCCTGAGTGTAGCTTACAAGTTTTGGAAATGCAAGATGGGTGTCGCATTACAAATGTTTATTGCGTCATTTGCAGGATACACAGTCCGCTTTACGGGCGCAGCCGCATCTCTTGCAATCCCTCTTCGCAGGTCATGCCCACGGCTTCCTGACAAGGGACACAATAGCGAGCCCAGGGCAAGGCCAGTAACCGCTTGGACGGGATGGGCCGCTCGCAGGCCAGGCACACGCCGTGTCTCCCGATTGCACGCGGTCGAGGGCTTCTTCCACCAAACGGAGCTGCCCATAATCGAGACTGTTCAGCCGCAGCGAAACGAATTCGTCATGCGAGAGCTGCGCCTGATCTTCTTCCGCCACCCGGCCCATCCTGGCCAGCGTATCGAACTTGACGCCCAAGCCGGAGACCACTTGCTCCCGTTTATCGAGCAGCATCCGGCGATAGATCTCGGTTGAATCCAACAGCACTGCGGTGTTTGTCCCTTTGTTCATGCCTGGCACCTCTCTTGCGAATTGTGATTTCAGACCGCAAGCACTTTAAATGGTTAAAAAACGGTATCAAAGTTCTCGCCTGAATACAAGTAGCGTTAAGATAAAAGTCACAGCACTTGCTTCCATGAAGAGACGCATCCTGGTAGTCGAGGACGAAGAGAAACTGCGCCGCGTTCTCGAACTGCAACTGACCTCGGCGGGATTTGAAGTGGAGAAGGCGCGCACGGCGGAAGAAGGTCTGAAAATCGCCGACCGCGCCGATCTGGTGCTCACCGATTTACGGCTGCCGCAGATGGACGGGCTAGAACTGCTGGCCGCGATCCGCCGCCAGAACTCGCAGACACCGGTAATCGTGATGACGGCGTTCGGCACCATCGAGACGGCCGTCGAGTCGATGAAGACCGGCGCCACCGACTTCCTGCTGAAGCCTTTCTCGCTCGACCACTTGATGACCGTGGTGCAGAAGGCGCTGGAAATGCGCGCGCTGCGGGATGAGAACCTGCAGCTTCGCGAGGAGTTGGGGCGGCGTTATGCTTTCGACAACATCGTGGGCCGCAGCGCCGCGATGCAGGAAGTTTTCGCCATCATCACGCGGGTGGCTCCCACGCGCGCCACGGTGCTGCTGGCGGGGGAAAGCGGCGTGGGCAAGGACCTGATCGCGCGCGCCATCCATTTCCATTCGCCGCGGCGCGAACGGCCGCTGGTAAAGATCAACTGCACGGCGCTTCCGGAAAACCTGATGGAGAGCGAACTGTTCGGCTACGAAAAGGGCGCATTTACCGGCGCCATGAACACCAAGCCGGGCAAGTTCGAGCAGGCCGACACCGGCACCGTCTTCCTGGACGAAATCGGCGACGTGCCCGCGACCATTCAGGTAAAGCTGCTGCGCGTGCTGCAGGAGCGCGAGTTCGAGCGCCTGGGCAGCAACGTCACCCGGCACATCGACGTGCGGGTGGTGGCGGCTACCAATCAGGATTTGCGCGCCGCGCTGGAGCAGGGCACGTTTCGCGAAGACCTTTATTACCGGCTGAACGTGGTGCCGATGAACATTCCGCCGCTGCGCGAGCGCAAAGAGGATATCCCGTTCCTGGCGCAGCATTTCGTCACCAAGCTGGGACCGGACACGGGGAACCGGGTCCACGACGTTACAGACGCAGGCATCGCCAAGTTGATGTCGTACCATTGGCCCGGCAATGTGCGCGAGTTGGAGAATGTGATCGAGCGCAGCTTGGTGATGTGCTCCGGCGAGCGGCTGGATGCGGCGGATATCAAGCTCGAGATGGCGCCGCGCAGCCGCGCGCAAACCGATCAGGCGGACCGATTTTTGCCCGATGGTCTGACGCTCGACCAATACGAACAGGACCTGATCCGCGAGGCGCTGCGCCGTGCGGATGGCAATAAGAGCCAGGCCGCGCGGCTGCTGGGGCTGACGCGGAATGCGCTACGGTACCGGCTCACGCAGATGGGCCTGGAATCGTAGTGGCGCACGCTTTAGCGTGCCGGCGGGACTTTCAAGTCCCGCTTTTAGCCGTTCAATGGCCGGCAAACCAGTGGACGGGCGCCATGGTGATCCAGGGCACATAAGTAATCAAGAGAACGCCAAGAAGCAGAATCAGGTAGAACGGCAGCGTAGCCCGGTATATGCTGGCCATGGGACGCTGGAACCGGTAGGAAGATAAGCAGAGATTCATGCCGACCGGAGGAGTCAGATACCCCAGCTCCAGGTTCGACAGAAAAATGATCCCGAGCTGAACCGGCTCGATTCCAAACGCCGCCGCGATCGGCGAGATCAACGGCACCATCACGATAATCGCGGAAAACACATCCATGAAAGAACCCTTGAGCAGCAAGACCAGATTCAGCAGCAGCAGGAATATATACTTCGAATGGATATGGTGCTGGGTCCAGGCGATCAGTAAAGCGGGCACCTGCGCATCCACCAGGTAATTCGTGAATCCTACCGCGACGCCCACAATCAAGAGCACACCTCCGACGACGGTGGCGCATTCGTGGGCCACCACTGCGTAATCGCGGCGCGCCGAGAAGCCTTTGTAGACCATGCATTCGACGAAGAACACATACACCACCGTGATGGCCCCGGCTTCCACCAGCGTGCCGAATCCCCCAAAGAGCCCGACCAGAACAATCACGGGAATGGCCAACTCCCACTTCGCGGCCCAGGTTGCGTGCAGCGCCTCGGATGACGAAAAGCGCGTGCGCGCGACGCGATTTCGAGCGGCATGGTATACGCCCCAGGCCGAAACCAAGGCCACCATCAGGATTCCCGGCAACAATCCGCCGATGAACAATTGGTCGATCGGAGTACGGGCGTAGATGCCGTACAGGATCACGGGAAGGCTGGGGGGAAAAAGAAGTCCCAACGATCCGGACGCATTGAGCAGGCCCATCGAGAAGTTCTCTTTGTAGCGGGCTTTTAGCAGCATGGGCAGCAGAAAACCGCCCATCGCCAGAATGGTCACGCCCGAGCCGGCCCAGGTGAAAATGGCGCAGACGACGGCTGTGGTAATCGCCAACCCGCCCGGCATCCATCCGAGCAGCGCCTGATATACGCGCAACAAGCGCCGGCTCGCGCCGCCCTGGACCAGCAGGTAACCGGCAAACGTGAACAGCGGAATCGAGGGCAGAACCGGCGAGGCCACCAGGCGGTAAGTTTCGACAGGCACGGCCGCGACCGGCACGCCTTCATTCCAAAACAACATCAGTGCGATGCCGCCCAGTGTGGCGAAAATCGGGAGGCCCAGGAGCGCGGCAACTAAGACGACCGCGATTCCCGCGGACAGCATGGCGCCGCTGTGGGGAGCGGGAAAGAGCCCGAGCATGCACGGAATCAAGAGTCCCAACGCCGCCAGCAGCCTGCCGCGGCGGTGCGGCGCAGCGTGCCACACGATACCGATCGCGACCGCGAGGAATCCGGCCGGCATCGCGGCTTGCGCCACCCAACTCGGAATGGCAGCCGCCAGCCTGCCGCCTCCGAGCCGTTCCGCATTCACGAACAGAGCGGCGGCCCAGGCTAAGCACAGGGTGATCGCCGCGCCGATGGCGGAGACGAAAATGCGTACGGACGCAGCCCATCTCTCGGGAAGAAACGTGTTGGCCGACAGAGCCAGGAGCCGATTGGAGCGAGCGGCCAGGGCCGCCCCCAGGAACGCGATCCACAGCGTCAGATGCTGCACGATGAGGGTCGATCCAGGGACCCCGGGAAGCCTCCACTGGCGGGAAATCATTTCGGCAATCGGGAGCACGGCCAACAAGGTCAGGGCCACCGCGGGAAGCAGCCGCTCGATGGGCGTCGATCGGGTGCTATTCTCGACCGGCAGATCGAGGGACGTAGCCGCCGGTGCGCTCATTTTCGATCACCCGCCGCCGATGCGCGATACTGGTCGCGCAACCCGCGGACCTTATCGAACAGCTCGGCCGGCACCTGTGCACCGCGCAGCTTCGGATAGACCCGCTCCGCTTCTTTGCGCCAATCGGCTATGATTGCGGCGTCCACCGGAACCACCTGCAGCTTGCGCTTCTGCATGGTGGCGATGGCTTCGTCACCCATCTTCCGGATGTCGCCGCGCATGCTCACACCCGCTTCGCGAGCGGCCTTCAGCATGTCGCTGCGTTGCGCGGCGGGGAGCGAATCCCACTGGCGTGTGGTAATCACTGTGGCGCCCACCAGCGGGGCCCACTTCACGGCCGTCATGCAGTGGGCGATGCCAAAACTCTGATTGAGCAGCGCATAAAGTGGCGTCGTGGGGACCGCGTCGATCAGCCCGGTCTGCAACCCCGTAAGAATGTCGGTGGCGGCCAGCGGCACGGCGCGGAATCCGTTCGCCTTCCAGAGTTCCAGCGTGTCGTTGTCCCCCGCCCACGTAAATAGCTTCATATTGCGCATCTCCGACAATCGGGCCGCGGGCCGGGTGGTGAAGAAATGGACCCAGCCTACGTCGCCCCAGTTCAAAACCAGATACCCGCGGGCTTCCATCATCTTTTCCAGGCGCGGCGCGACGCGTTCCCGCACATAATCCAGCTCTTCGTAGGAATCGAACATCATGGGAATCTGGAGAGCCATTACGCCCGGCTCGATGCCCGAGAGCCCGGCGCCGGAGAGCCCGGCCGCCTGGATCTGGCCGATGCGCATCTTGTTCACCATGTCTGGCTCGTCGCCGAGTACGCCTCCGGGATAAATGACCAGCTTTACCTGGCCGCCGGAAATCTTGCGCCATCGCTCCGCCATCGATTGCAGAGCCAGGTGCCAGGCCGAGCCGTCCGGAGCGAGCGTCCCCATCTTGATGACGGTTTGCGGCAAAGACGGAGTCAGGCATCCGAGTATTAAGAAACTCGTTGTCAATCGCAGCATTTTAATTCTCCTTGGCCGTCGCGGCGGATACTTCTAGAAACAAGTCGTCGGCGCGGCCTAGCAGCCAGCGCGCCCGGCGTTGGGATATCAGGGTAGCCAGCCGGTTCTCGGGATGCTGGTCGGGGTCGATGCGCAACGCGCGTTCGAGCAGTTCCTGAAACCGGGCCCGGTTCTGCGCCGGGATGCAGGAACTTTCGGCGTAGGCCACGAACAGACTGGCTCGCCGGCCGTCCGAAAGGCGTAGCGCGCGCTCATAGTCCCCCTGCATGCGGGCCTGAAGTTCTTCGGCTTTCACGCCGTTGCGCGAGGATTCGACGTTGATCAGAAACTCCGGCAGTGCGCCTTCGCCCCAGGCCTCATCGAGTTCGATCGCGCGCCGGATGAACGCTTCGACGATGGGAAACTGGGCGATCATCTCGGGATCGTCCTTGGATGCGGAGATCGCCAGACCCTGCGCGGCGGCGGTCCAGTAGAGCAGAGGCACGTCGCGCTTGCGAACTCGCGCGAGTGCGGCCTTCTGGTCGTCTTCGAGGGCGGCGCCAAAGCCCGGGTAGCGCACCTCGAGGGCACGCATACCATAGGCGTGGGCGCGCAGATAAAGCCGCCGCGCGCGCAGGCGCAGTGCGTTGCTCTCCGCGACATCTTCGGTGAGTTCGCGCTCGGCGCGCTCTCCGACGAATGCATAGGAGTATTCCGTAAAACCGCTCGCCGTAGCCAGCAGCAGGCCGGTGTGCCGGGGAGATTCGGCCAGCAGACTTTCCATCAGCTTCAAAGCGAAGGGCAATGCCTCGCCCACCAGGTCCGGATCGTCGTCGCCGTCGAACGTCGTGCCGGTGGAAGCCAGGGCGTCCGCCATTTTGTTCACTGCGACCTTTTTAATGGAGCAAGCGCCTGTTATGGCTGCCAGCAGAACAATGGCGGCAAGTTGTCGAATGCGATTCATCTGATGATCCCTTCCCGGATGCAAATCCTATGGCTCCATGACGCAAATCCGCGAAGAGGTTACACAAGGCACACGCCGGCGCCACGATTTAGTACACTCCATAGATACTGAGGCCGGGCTGGTTTCATGGACGTCGATCGAAACGCGCCGCCGGCGCGGGGACAGTTTCCCACAACACGCTGGAGCCTGATCGTAGCTACCCACCAAGTGCCCGGCAGCGGGGCGCGGGAAGCCCTAGCCAGTCTTTGCGAGAGTTACTGGTATCCTCTTTATGCGTATGTGCGGCGTCAGGGCCACGGCGTGGAAGACGCGCAGGATTTGACGCAGGGCTTCTTTGCCGTGGTGCTGGAAAAAGATTACCTGGCGGATTTCGACCGGGAGCGGGGGCGCTTCCGCTCGTTCCTGCTGGGAGCGTTCAAGCATTTCGTGGCCAATGAGCGCGATCGTCAGCGCGCGGGCAAGCGGGGCGGCGGCCAACCATTGGTGGCGCTGGATGCACAGGACGCGGAAAGGCGCTACAGCGTGGAGCCCGCGCATGACCTAACCCCCGAGAGGATTTATGACCGGCGCTGGGCGACGGTGCTGCTGGAACGTACGCTGGAGAGGCTGAGCCGGGAATCCGCGATGAACGCGCGATTCGATCGGCTGAAGATCTTTCTGACGGGCAATCCGGCGGGCGTCTCTTACGGTGAACTAGCCGCCCAACTGGGAATAAGCGAAGGGGCCGCGAAGGTGGCCGTGCACCGCTTGCGGCGGCGATTCCGCAAAGTGCTGATGGCGGAAATCGCCGAGACTGTGGCCGGACCCGAACAGGTCGAGGAAGAGATGCGATTTCTCTTGTCCGCCGTATCGGCGTAAAGCGTCGGCGTAACTTTTGCCGCGAATCGCTTCAGTACATGAAGAAATGTCCCTTCAGCCACAATGTCCGCAATGCGGGGCGATTCTGGATCGCGCGGTGGCCGAAGGAGGGATCTGCCCCCGGTGCCTGCTGCAGATGGCCATGCGGCCAGGCGGCCCTCTCGATGCCCGCGAAGGCGACGAAGAAGACGAAAGCAGCGCCGCCGGGCGGACCTATGGCGCCTACCGCATCGTCCGATTGCTGGGAGAAGGCGGCATGGGCACGGTGTATCTGGCCGAGCAGCGGCAGCCGATCTCACGGCTGGTGGCGCTGAAAGTAATCAAGCTCGGAATGGATACGCGTGAAGTCATCGCGCGCTTCGAATCTGAGCGGCAGGCCCTGGCCCTGATGGATCATCCCAACATCGCAAAAGTGCTGGACGCCGGCGCCACGCCCGAAGGCACCCCGTATTTCGTGATGGAATATGTACCCGGCGTCCCGATCACGGAATACTGCGACAAGAACCGGATGAGCAACCGCCAGCGCCTCGAACTCTTCGCGCAGGTCTGTCAGGCCGTGCAGCACGCGCATCAGAAAGGGATCATCCACCGGGATATCAAGCCTTCGAATGTGCTGGTGTGGCTGCAGGACGAGAAGCCGGTGCCGAAAGTCATCGACTTCGGCGTAGCGAAAGCGGTGGATCGGCGCCTTACGGAGCACAGTGTTTTTACAGAGTGGGGTATCCTGATCGGAACACCTGAGTACATGAGCCCGGAACAGGCGCAAATGAGCGGCGTGGATGTGGATACCACAACCGACATTTATTCGCTGGGCGTGCTGCTGTACCAACTTTTGTGCGGCGTGCTGCCGTTCGATTCCAGAAGCTTGCGGCACGCGGCGTATGACGAAATCCGCCGCATGATCCGGGAGGAGGAGCCGCCCCGGCCCAGTGCGCGCTTCTCCAGCCTGGGGGCCGCGGCGGCCGAAGTTGCCCAACGGCGGCAGACAGACGTGGCCGGGCTCGAACGCGACCTGCGGGGCGACTTGAATTGGATCACCATGAAGGCCATGGCCAAGGACCGCGCGCGCCGCTACGCCTCGGCCTCCGAGTTCGCCGCCGACATCGCGCGGCACTTGCGGGACGAGCCGGTGATGGCCAGCCCGCCCAGCACGTCGTACCGTTTCGGCAAGTTTATCCGGAAGCATCGGGGACCTGTGCTGGCGCTGGCGGCGGTGTTCGTTTCCTTGCTGATGGGGCTGGGCGCCAGCACGGTGCTGTATTTCCGGGCGGAGAGGCAGCGTCTGGAGGCGCAAGCGCAGCGCGCCGAGGCGGAGAGGCAGCGCGCCGAGGCCGTGCGACAGCGGGTGGCGGCCGATCGGGAACGCGCGGAAGCCAGCCGGCAGGGCCAGCGCGCCGAACAGCAGCGGACCCTGGCTGAGCAGTCCCGCATGACCGCGGACCAACAACGGAAGGAAGCGGAACTGCAGCATGCGGAGGCTGAGCGCGAACGAAAAGTCGCCGAACAGCAGACAGCGGAGGCCCGCCGGCGCGGCGCGGAGGCCGTGGAACAGCGCTCCGCCGCGGAAAAGCAGCGCGCGGTCGCCGAACGGCAGAGCCGGGCTGCCGACGAGCAGCGCGCCGCGGCCGAACGGCAGCGGCTGGCTGCCCAACGGCAGGGCTATGCCGCGAATCTGATCGCCGCCGATCTGCACATCCGTTCCAACGACATCGCCGAAGCCAGGCGGCGGTTGTTTCTGTGCCCGCCGGACTTGCGCGGCTGGGAATGGCGATACCTGCTGTGGAAGTCCGACACGAGCCTTGCCAGCCTGGCAGGACCGGGAGGCACCGCGCGGGGTTCGAAACCCGCATTGGGTTTCAGCCCGGACAGCGCGCAGATGTTCCGGATCTACGCGGATACACTGGACTGGTGGTCGGCTGCGAGCTACAAGCCTTCAGCCAACTATCGGAATTTGGGGACGGTGCTCGCCACTGACTGGGAAGGCCTTCGGGTGGTTTCCGCATCCGCCGGCGGCGATCACAGCTTGTGCGTCCTCGATGTGGCATCGAGCAGGGTCTTGTCCACGCTCGCCGGAGCCGAGAGCGATGCGACTTGCGCGGCCTTTAACCGGACGGGTTCGCGGGTTGTCTCGGGGGCACGGGACGGCACCATCCGCATGTGGGACACCGCTTCAGGCCGGTCGCTCGCCAAGCTTGACGGACATAAAGGCGGCGTATGGGCGGTGGCCTTCAGCGCCGATGGCCAGCGGCTCGTCTCGGCCGGCGAAGATCGGATGGTTCGCGTTTGGGATGCCGGCGCAGGCCACCCGATGTACGCCATCGCGGGTCACGGGGCGCCGGTCTTGTCGGTGACATTTAGCCCGGATCGCCGGATGATTGTGACCGGATCCGCCGATAAGACGGTGCGTATCTGGGACGCGGCTACGGGCCGGCCCCTGCACACCTTGACTGGCCACGGATGCGAAGTGCAGGCGGTCGCCATCAGCCCCGACGGCGCGACTATCGCATCGGCCTCGTGTACCACATTGCGCCTATGGGATGCGGCATCCGGCAAACTGGCGGCCACGCTGGGCGGGGAATGGCGCTCCGAAATCGCGACAACCACATTCAGCCCCGATGGCATGCGTATCGCGGCGGCCGGCACGTTGGGCGAGGTCAAAGTGTGGAATGCTCCGACTTATGGCGGAGGCATCCTTAAACGAGCCGAGGACGACATCGATCGAGTGGTGACCAGTCCCGGGGGTGCCCTGTTGGCGCTCTATCACGCTAAAACGCAATCGCTTGAGATCTGGGACGGGCGGCAGCGAAAGACCGCCTGGACTCTTCCGGGCAACTACGGCCAGGCGACTGCTTTGGCGTTCAGCCCGGACTCCAGCCGGCTGGCAACGGCATCCGTGGATAATTCCGTTTGCGTTTGGAGCGCGGCGACAGGCCGCCGGGTGGGCGGCCCGGCGAAGCTCTCCGCCCCGGTGACGGCACTGGCATTCAGCGCGGATGGCGCGCGGCTGGTATCGGGCTCGTCCGATCGCACGGTTTCGCTTTGGGATAGCGCGACGATGAAGCGCCTGTTCGGCGCCGCGTTGGATACTGGTGCCATGCGCATTGCCATACCCAGCCCCGATGGCAAACACGTCGCGGCCGCGGGTGATCGAACGCTGGTGATATGGGACGTGGCGCGGCCGGATACTCCCCTGAAGCTCAACTTGCCGGCCGGATCGGGAACCATCGTCTCGGCCGCTTATAGTCCGGACGGCCGGCGCATTGCCGGAGGCGCCGGCGGGTCGGGAGACATAGGAATTTGGGATGCGGGCTCCGGTCGATTACTGACTGTGTTGAAAGGGCACTCGGCGCCGGTCGAGGCGCTGGCATTCAGCCCCGATGGAAGCCGCATTGTCTCCGGCTCGCGCGACCAGACTCTGCGCGTTTGGGATGCGGCGACTTACGATCCGCTGCTGGTCATGGGGGATCACGACGAAGCGATTGCGTCTATCGTGTTCAGCCCGGATGGAACCCGCATCGATTCCACTTCGCCGGAGGGAACCGCGCGCATCTGGGAAACGCGCGCGGCGGCGGATGCCAAACAGGCAAGGGAGGCAAGGCCATGAGGAGCGGGTACGCGATCTGCTTTTCGCTGTGGGTCATGCTCGGGTTAGGCGCGCCGCGCGCGGGGGCAGCCACCGGCCAGGAGATTCAGATCACATGGGAGGGCCTGTCGGCGATTATCGGCCAGAAGGTGCGCGTGGTGATGCCGGATGGCGCGCGGATCGAAGGGAAGGCCATGGCGCTGGAAATGGATGCACTGGTGGTCGAGATCCGCAAAAGCTCGAATCAGCCGGCGTATCCCAAAGGAAAGTTTCTGGTGCCGCGGGCAACTTTGAAAGCGGTAGATGTGGAACGCCCCACCAAGGTATGGCGGATCGTGTGTACCGCGGGAGGCGGCGGGCTCGCGATCGTCTTCGCCACGCTGGCCGCGGGAACCACGAGTGGCGGGTGGCACACACGCACCGGAATCTACACCGGGCTGGCAGTGGGCACACCGGTTCTTGGATACCTGTTGGGCCGCGCGGCCGATCGTCATACCGTCACCTACGTGATCGCGCAATAGGAGTAGCAGCCGTTTCGAACAAAGGAGGGTACCATGCCGGGCAGGTGTGCAATTGGAATCTCGATGCTGGCGATGCTGGTTTGGGGCATGCCGCGGGCGGAAGCCGCCGGCAAGGAGCAGCGCCGGATCAAGTGGGAGGGGCTGTCCGCTCTTATCGGAAAGAAGGTGCGCATCGTGATGCCGGACGGCGCGCGCATCGAAGGGAAAGCCACAGCGCTCGAGCTCGATGCGTTCGCGGTCGAGATCCGCAAGACATCGAATCCGGCGGCTTATCCGCGCGGAAAGTTTCTTGTGCCGCGCGCGACGTTGAAAGCCGTGGACGTAAATCATCCCACCAAGCAATGGCGGATCCTGTGCACGGCGGCAGGCGGAGCCCTCGGACTCTTCTTCGGAGTGGAGGCCGCGATCAGGGTGGGCGGAATCCTGGGGGGCCGGCACAACGGGAGTGCCAACGCCGCATTCGTGTCCCTGGCCATTGGGACCCCCATAGCGGGATATCTGATCGGCAGTGCAGCCGACCGGCGCACGATCACCTACGTGATCGCGGAGTAGCAGATGAAAAGCGGGCAATCCTGCCGGCAGCCGGCTTCCCCGCGGATGCGGGTGAAACAGCGGCGAGACCCGCGTGGAGGGCGGGCAATCATGCCCGCAGCCGCCTTTTCAGGCGGCTGAAAGCCGGCTGCGGCCAGGATTGGCCGCCCTCCAATTCTGTTCTCAAACCGCCTAGTCGCCGAAGGAGCCGACTTCTTCGCGCTCTTCCACATGCTCCACCGGCGCCGGCTTCGGAGCCGGTTTCGGCGCAAGTTGAATCGATCCGAGCGGCACCAGGTCGGGCGTGGGCTGCTCTTTGAGTACGTGCTGCCGGTACAACTTCGCCATGCGCGCGTTTTCTTCGTCCTGCTTGATTTTGGCGGCGCGGGCGCGCAGTTTCTCTTCACCGGAATTCTTGGCGATGCCCAGCTTGTCGAGATCGTGCTGTACTTCGTTGGTGACGATGCCCTCGCGCAGCACCATGGAGTGCTCGGCGCTCTGCATCGCAACTTTCTTACCGCCCGCGAAGATTTCGTGCCGCCCATGCTCCTCGTACCACTTGGTCAAGGTGGCGGTCATGTGCATCTTCTCGATGATGTTGCGCCATCCCACGCCGGTGTTGTACGCGCAGAACGAGATTTCGCCCTCCTGCGTGGCGTAGGGGATGATGCACTGTTCGGTGCGGCGGAAATCGTAGTTGAACAGATCCTGGAACCACATGCCGGCGATAAGCAGGAAATTCCAGCGGTCCTGGCGGCGCTTCTCGATGTCCGCCATGGTCCGGTCCGAGCCCACCTTGCCGTAGTTCTTGCCGGTGGCGCCGAAGGTTTTGTCCAGTTTCTTCATCAAGTCGGTCAGCTTGAAGTGGGTGGGAGACTTGAAAGGATCGTAGTTGCGGGCGGTGGCCAGCGCCATGCCGATAATCGACAGCCATTTACCGCGGGCCGCGTCGTTGACGCGCGCCACGTCCTTGGCCAACTGATCGGCGTTCCAGAACGAGGTAACCGGCGCGGATTCGCCAGTCTGCTTATCCACCATCACGGCCATCCCCACGCCGCAGTTGGGATGGCATCCGCAGCTTAACTGGCCCCATTGGTGCTCCGGTCCGTGCACCAGGTCGGACCAGTCGGAAAAGGTGCTGATGAAGGACAACGGGAACCAATCGCGGGCGGGTTCGCCTAAGCCGGTCTGGTTCTTCACATCGTGCGCCAGGTTCGCCAGCGTGTAGCGTTGCGCCATGCGGCGTTCGTCGGTGACGGCTTCGTCGCGCCCGGTGAAAGAGACCGGCTGGAAGGAAAGGAACGGAATGCGCTTGGGGTTGTCGAGCGCGAACTGGATGACGCGGCCCACCTGCTCATTGTTGATGCCATTGATCAGGGTGATGACCGGGACAATGTCCACGCCGTTGGTGTACAGGTTTTCGATCGCGCGCAGCTTTACGTCGAACAGGTTCCCGACCTTGCGGTGCGAATTGGCGGCATTACCAATGCCATCGAACTGGAGGTAAGCGTAGCGCAGGCCGGCGTCCGCGGCCTTGCGGCAAAACTCGGGACTCTTGGCGAACTCGATGCCGTTGGTGGCCGCCTGCACGCTGGTATAACCTACCTTGCGGGCATACGACACGGCGTCCAGAAAGTACGGCGAAATGGTGGGCTCGCCGCCTGAGAACTGCACGGACATCTGGCGCTTGGGCTTAATCGAGATGGCGTTATCGAGCAGGGTCTGGATGTCTTCCCAAGTGAGCTCGTGCACGAAGCCGACCTGGTTGGCATCCATAAAGCACGGGTCGCACATCATGTTGCAGCGGTTGGTGAGATCGATCGTCAGCACCGAACCGCGGCCGTGGGTGATGGTGCTGGAGCCGTGGTGATGCAAGTGTTCGTCGTTGTGCGACCGGATGTCGCGGCCGGGGAAGCACTCTTCCAGGTGTTTGAAGAAGACGGTATCGATGGACATGACGTCCTCGAAGTGACCGTGCACCGGGCAATCCTTGACCATCAGGATTTTGCCGTCGCGCTCGATGACCTTGGCTTTAATCTCGCCCAACTTGTCGTTGAGCAGGACGGAGAGCGGCTTCTTGCCGCTGAGAATTTGTTCGCGAATCTCGGGAATGCAGCGCGGGCAGAGCGAATCGGTTTCGCGGGGCCAGCCGAGCGGGGGCTTGGTCTTCTGGTAGGACTTCAGCAGCGGCTTTTCCGACCAGTTCGGAGTGAAGGAGGGGTTCTGCTTAATCTGATTGGCTTTATCGAAAACGGTCCACGCGGCTTGCGCGGCATAGGTCAGGGCTTTTTCCACGTACTTGATAGGCTTGTGCATCCGTTTTGTACTCCTCATGTGGGTTGCGAGCACATCCCCTGCAACCAACGGTTTAAGATAAACGCGCTCGCGCAACACGGCGGCGCCATGTGCCCGATGATCTCAGTATAGTTAAGGAGGGTTAACCAATACCACCGATGGCAATCAAACTGTTGATTTCCTTGGTTGTACGGCAAGTTCAGGTGTTGAACGGGAGATTTTGACCCGTGGAGGGGATAACGACCCTAAATGATTGTAAACGCTGTGCTTAATCGGACTCTTGTCGAACTTCTTCTAAAGTCCGTTCCCCACGGTCTTTTCGCGCATTAAATCCCGATGTACGGCATCCAGTACACCGTTGACGAACTGCACCGATTCTTCGTTCGAATAACGGCGCGCCAGTTCCAGGGCTTCGTCGATCACCACGGGAGGCGGCGTATCGGAATGCATCATTTCAAATACCGCCAACCGGAGAATGTTGCGATCCACCGAGGGCATCCGCTCGATGCGCCAATGTTCGGCATGCTGCGTAATGCGGCGGTCTAGTTCCTCCACGTGGGCAACGGCGCCTCCGACTAACTGGTCTAGAAACTCGTCGCGCTGCGGCTTCGTGCGGCTCTCTTCGGAATACAACGAATCGAAGTAGGCGGCCGTGGCTTCTTCCACGGGCTGGCGGCGCGCATCCCACAGATAGAGAATCTGCAAAGCCCTTTGGCGCGACCTGCGGCGGGAGGGCATCAGCTTGCCTGGCGCAACTGGCGCATCAAGCTGGCCATCTCGATGGCTGCCATGGCTGCGTCGAATCCCTTGTTACCGCTCTTGGCTCCGGCGCGATCGATGGCCTGCTCCAGCGTGTTGCACGTCAGCAAGCCGAACGCGACCGGCACGCCGCTCTCCGCCGCCACGTGTCCGATACCCTTCACCGCTTCGCCGGCGACGTACTCGAAATGCGGGGTATCGCCGCGAATCACCGCGCCCAGGCAAATGATGGCGTCGTGCCGCTTCTGGCGCGCCAGTTCCCGCACCACCACCGGCAGTTCCCACGATCCGGGGACCTTCACCACTTCGACATCGTCAAGCTGTCCGCCCGTCCGCCCCAGCGCGTCCAGCGCCCCGGCCAGCAGGCGCTCGCTAATGAACCCGTTGAACCGGCTCACCACGATGGCGAATTTCAAGCCTGCCGCTGTCAGTTGACCTTCAATCACTTTCGGCATGTTCACTTTCCCGCGAAAGCCGGCGGCCGCTTCTCCAGAAACGCGCGCGTGCCTTCGCTCTTATCTTGCGTGGCGGTGGTCAGGCCAAAGGCCGCGGCTTCGAATCGCAGACCCTGCTCCAGGCCCGCTTCCAGGCCCACATCCACCGCCTGCATCGTCAGTCCCAACGCCAACGGCGCGTTCGCCAGCACCTTGCGCAGCCATTGCCGGCTGAAATTCAGCAATTCGGACTGCGGGACCACCTGGTTGACCAGTCCGATGCGATGCGCCTCGGCGGCCGCCACCGGCTCGCCCGAGAGCAACATTTCGAGCGCGCGCCCGCGGCCCACCAGGCGCGGCAGCCGCTGCGTACCGCCATATCCCGGCAGAATTCCCAGCTTCACTTCAGGCTGTCCGAGCCGCGCATTTTCCGACGCCACGCGCACGCTGCAAGACATCGCCAATTCCAGGCCGCCGCCCAGCGCGTAGCCATTGATGGCTGCCAACGTGGGCTTTGCCAGCATCTCGATCTCGCGAAAGACGCGCTGTCCACGCTCCGCGTAAGCCTGCGCTTCAATCGGAGTCAGCAGTGCAAGCTGATTGATGTCGGCGCCCGCCACAAAAGCCTTCTCGCCAGCGCCGGTGACGATCAGCGCACGCACTGCCGCATCGCCCGCCGCGCAAGCCACCGCGTCGCGCAGCTCGATCACCGTCTCCGCGTTCAGGGCGTTTAGTTTCTCGGGCCGGTTGACGGTGAGCAGCGCAATGCCCGCCTCACCGATTTCAAACCGGATGTTGCTGTAGGACATATGGGATAATCGGTGGAGGCAGGTCACGCTTGCCCCCACGGCACAATCATACCGCATGGATCGCGAATTCATCCGCAATTTCTCCATCATCGCGCACATCGATCATGGAAAATCGACGCTGGCCGACAGGCTGCTGGAAGCTACCGGCGCGCTGCAGCAGCGCGAGATGATGGAGCAGGTCCTCGATTCGATGGACCTGGAGCGCGAACGCGGCATCACCATCAAAGCGCACGCCGTGCGCCTGAATTATCCGGCCAACGACGGGCACATGTATCAACTGAACCTGATCGACACGCCCGGCCACGTCGATTTCTCCTACGAAGTTTCGCGCAGCCTGCAAGCGTGCGAAGGCGCGCTGCTGGTGGTGGATGCCTCGCAGGGCGTCGAAGCGCAGACTCTGGCTAATACCTACCTGGCGCTGCACCATAACCTCGAGATTATTCCGGTAATCAACAAGATCGACTTGCCGGCCGCGGAGCCCGAGCGTATCCGCGAGCAGATCGAATCCGTGATTGGCCTGGACGCATCGGGCGCGCTGCTGGTCAGCGCCAAACAAGGATTGGGCGTGCATGAGGTATTGGAAGCTATCGTGCACCTGGTGCCGCCGCCCAAGGGCGTGCCCGAATCGCCGCTACGCGCGCTGATCTTCGATTCCTGGTTCGATCCATATCGCGGAGTGATTATCCTGACGCGCGTGATGGATGGCCGGCTGCGCAAGGGTCAACGCATCCGGCTGTGGTCGAGTGCGTCCAGTTCGCAGGTTTACGAAGTGGAAGGGTTGGGCTACCAGGCTCCCAAGGCCACGCCCTGCGACGAGCTATCGGCCGGTGAAGTTGGGTTTGTATTTGCCAATATCAAGACCGTCTCCGATGCCAAGATCGGCGATACCATCGTGGACCACGACAATCCGGCAGCCGAACCCTTGCCCGGGTTTGAAGAGATTAAGCCCATGGTGTTCGCGGGGCTGTATCCGGTGGAATCGCACGAGCACGGACTGCTGCGCGATGCGCTCGAGAAGCTGCGGCTTAACGACAGCGCATTCAACTTCGAGGCCGAAAGCTCGGTGGCGCTGGGTTTCGGTTTCCGCTGCGGCTTCCTGGGTCTGCTGCACCTGGAGATCGTGCAGGAGCGGCTGGAGCGCGAGTTCAATATCGACCTGATCACGACGGCGCCCAGCGTGCGCTATCGCGTAACCACCACGGCCGGCGAAACCATCGACGTCGACAACCCGACTAAGTTCCCCGATCCCTCCGGCATTAAGCAAATCGAAGAGCCTATCATTCTGGCAACCGTGATCACCCGCGAAGAGTATCTCGGCGGCATCTTGAGCCTGCTTGAAGAGAAGCGCGGCGAGCAGAAGAAATTCGAGCACATCGGCAGCGGGCGCGTGCTGCTGGAGTACGAGCTGCCGTTGAACGAGATCGTGCTGGATTTTTACGACCGGTTGAAGTCGTCGTCGCGCGGGTACGCTTCGCTCGACTATCACCTGGCCGGCTACCGCCCCTCGCCGATGGTGAAACTGGACGTGCTGATCGCGGGCGATCCGGTGGATGCGCTTTCCATGATCATTCATCGGGATTTCGCCTACGAGCGCGGCAAGAACCTGATCGAGCGGATGCGCAAGCTGATCCCCAGGCAGATGTTCGAAGTGGCGTTGCAGGCGGCCATCGGCAACAAGATCATTTCGCGCGAGACGATTCCGGCGATGCGCAAGAACGTGTTGGCCAAGTGCTACGGGGGCGATATCAGCCGCAAGCGCAAGCTGCTGGAAAAGCAGAAGGAAGGCAAGAAGCGCATGAAGCGGGTCGGCCGGGTGGAGATTCCACAGGAGGCTTTCCTGGCGGTGCTGAAGGTGGGGACTGAGGAGGGGGAGTAGGGGCTCGCCGGTCGCGCATTTAGCGATAATAGGAGCGAGGCCGCACACGGCCTGGGGCGGGGTGTGAAATATGGATTGGGACGATTGCCGTCTTGTGGAACGGGTGACCGGCAAGGTGTCCGGCCAACCGGTCGTCAAAGGCACACGGATCCTCGCGGATACCATTGTCGAGGATTATGATCTCGGCTCGACGGTTGAGGAGATCCAGGAAAACTACCCGTCTCTGCCAGGTAGCCAAATACGCGAGTTGCTCGCATTTGCTCATCGAAAACAGTTGACAGCATGAAGGTGCTGCTGGACGAAAACCTGCCGCACAAGCTACGGGCATATCTGGTTCAGCACGAAACGGCGACTCTAAATCCGGGTGCTTTTCGTTGGGTGTCATAATGGTCGAGCCAACTCTATATGAACATCGAATGGATGCGCCGCTACTGTATGTCGATGCCGCATGCCACCGAGTCGGTCCAGTGGGGCGAGCATCTCGTTTTCAAGATCGGCGGCAAGGTATTTGCCATACTCGCGCTGGAACCGGCCAAGGTCTGGCTTTCGTTGAAATGCCGGCCCGAGGAGTTTGTGGAATTAGTCGAGCGGCCCGGTATCATCCAGGCGCCGTACTTCGCCCGGAACCAGTGGGTGGCGCTGGAGACGGAGGATGCCCTGCGTGCGCCGGAGCTCAAACGCCTCGTGCGGGCGTCGTACGACCTGGTGCTGGAGAAACTTCCGAAGAAGACGCGCGCGGCCGTTAGCTTAGCTAGCTAACGCGGTATGATGGGGGAACCTACCGGGTTTCCTCCATCAGCATGGCCAGTCCCGCACCCCAACTGACTTTTCGCGACGTATTGAAGATACGCCCGGTGCGGCGGCTGTGGATCGCCCAACTGGTCAGCATCTTCGGTGATTTTCTGGCGATCTTCGCGGTCTTCAGTCTTGTAACATTTCAACTGCACGGCACACCCACCGAGGTCAGCATGATCCTGGTCGCATACATGCTGCCGCTGGCGGTGGTCAGCCCGCTGGCGGGCGTCTTTGTCGATAAATGGAACGTGAAATGGACCATGATCGCGAGCGACATGGTGCGCGGCGCGCTCGTCCTGGTGCTGGTCTTCGTGCGCGACATCCACGCCATTTACATCATCTTCCTGGCGCTGAGCACGGTTTCCAGTTTCTTCGTGCCCGCGCAATCGGTGGCGGTGCGCACGCTGGCGCCCGCCGCCGGATTGCTGGCCGTCAACGGGTTGATGTCGCAAGCCGTGCAGGGGTCGCAGATCATCAGCCCGGCGATCGCCGGCTTGCTGGTCCAGTGGTTCGGCGCCAACGCCTGCTTCCTGTTCGATAGCTTCAGCTTCTTCTTTTCCGCCTCGATGGTGATGACGCTGGTGATTCATCGCGCGCCGTCCCCTGCCACGGCGGCCAGTTCCGTGTTGTCGTCGATGCGCCAGGGATTCAGTTTCATCTTCACGCACAGCGTGATCTCGTTCGTGATTCTGGCCATGACCGCGGGCATGTTCGCGGTGCGCTGCTTCGGCGCGCTGCTTTCCGTTTATGTGCGCGACGTGCTGCGCTCGAATGCGGCCCTGTTCGGAACTCTGAACTCGCTGATCGGCGTGGGCATGATCTGCGGCACGCAATTCCTGCACCGGGTGGCCTCCCGCGTGCCGAAGCAGTTCCTGGTCGTTTACGGCCTGGGCGGCATGGGCCTTGCGGTTCTATTCACGGCACTGTTCGGCAGAGTTGGCACCACCGCCGCCGGCATGCTCGGAATGGGCTTCTGCGCGGCATTCATCATGGTGCCCGCGCAGACGCTGCTGCAGCAGGAGACGCCGCACGCCCTGCTGGGGCGCGTGGCCAGCAGCCTGATGTCGCTGCTGGCGATGTCCCAGGTGCTCGCCATGTTTGTGGCCGGTCCCGTGGCACAGCAATTGGGAATCCGCAAGCTCTATTTCGGCAGCGCCGCCATGTTGGGTGCGATCGGCGCAATAGGATATGCTTGGCTCCGTAAGCCCAAGGAGAACGCATGTCTCGAAACGTCACCACCTTCCTGATCCCGCTGCTGCTGTGGCCGGCCGCCGCCCGGTGCCAGTTGGTGGAGGAGTATAATCCGCCGAAGGCCAACTGCTGCCTGGCGGGTTTCGCGCACAGCCTCGCCGATCAGCTTCAGGACTGGAATCAGCTCGGCCGCTATCACCAGGACAACGAGCGGCTGAAGGCGCTGCCCGCCGAGTCGCGCCGTGTCGTCTTTCTGGGCGATTCCATCACGGACGGCTGGAGGTTGGCGCAATCCTTTCCCGACAAGCCGTACGTCAATCGCGGCATCAGCGGCCAAACGACTCCGCAGATGCTGGTGCGGATGTATCCCGACGTGATCGATCTAAAACCCGCCGCGCTCATTATCCTGGCCGGCACGAACGATATCTCGCATAACACGGGCCCCGAGACGCTCACCATGATCGAGGAGGACTTCGCGGCCATGACCGAATTGGCCCAGAGCCACGGCATCAAGGTGATTCTATGCGGCCTGACGCCCGTCAGCGATTACACCAAGAACAAGCAGACTGTCTCGCGCCCGCCTGCCGATATCTTGAAAGTAAATGCCTGGCTGCGCGAGTATGCCGGCAAGGCGCACGCCGTCTACGCGGACTACTACTCCGCCACGGTCGACGAGAAGGGCATGCTACGCGAAGGGTACTCGGACGACGGGCTACATCCTAATGCGAAGGGCTACGAGTTAATGGCGCCGGTCGCGGAATCGGCGATCGAGAAAGCCTTGCACTAATGTGCGCGGCGGCGGCGGCTGAGACCGCGGAGCAGTACCAGGCTCGGCTGGAATCCTATATCGGCGTCCGCGATCCGCTCGCTATGCAGCGCGATGCGCCGGGCACACTGGCTGCCCTGGTCGAAGGCGCTACTGAGGAGGCCCTAAACTGGCGGCCGGGTTCGGGTAAATGGTCCGTGCGGTGCATTCTGGCCCATCTGGCCGAGGACGAACTCGCCAGCAGTTGGCGTTACCGGCAGATGATCGAGCACAGCGGTGCACCGCTGGCGGCGTTCGATCAGGACGAATGGGCGAGACTCGGCGATTACGCTGCATGGACGCCGCGCGACGCCCTCGAGATGTTCCGCTTGCTGCGGGAAGCCAACCTGCGCATGCTGGCACGGCTGACGCCCGAGGAATGGCAGCGTCGCGGCATACACGCCGAGCGCGGAAGCATCACGGTAAGAGATCTGGCACGCCATATGGCGGCGCACGACGTCAACCATATCCACCAGGTGCGGCAAGCGCTCAAATCGGCTTCCCGCCCCGCCCGTTGAGCGGGGTAAAGTAGAAGCATGATGCTGCGCACGGCCCCCTGGGTGGCGCTCCTGTCCGCGATGCCTGCTCTGGCTTCTATCGCGCTGCCGTCCGGGTGGGTGCCCGCGCGATGGAATGGCACCAGCCCGAAATCGCTTGAGGTTCTCGCCGGGACGCCCATCAATTGCCTGCTGGTCGCCACGTATACACCGGATTTCGTGGCCGCCGCCAGTGCCCGCGGCATCGCCACGCTGGCGGTTCTTAAACCCGGCGCGGATCCCGCCGATCCGGCACGCAAGGCCATTCGCGACGGTTTGCAGGGTGTTGTGCTGGAGGGCGATTTCCCCAGCGGCACGGCCGCCCGGGTGCGCGATTCATTGGCTGACGCGCACGCCGTGGTGGTCGAACTCACCTCCCGCGCGCGTATGCCCTTGGGTGGCCCGGAACCCATCGTCGGCACCTATCAAGGCGTGTGGCCAGGCATTCAAGTGCTCGACAACGGCGCGGCCAAAGCGGCGCCGTCGGGCTCGCCCTGGATCGACACGAACACGGGATTCATCCGTTCGGTGCGGGCTTGGGGACCGGCCAGCGTGTGGCTCGGCTACCTGCCACCCGCGCATAGCGTGATTACGGGCGAGCGCTATCAGGCCGCCATCGCGGACGCGGAGATGGCCGGCGCCCGCTGGATTGTGGCGCTGGACGACGACTTCGGCGCGCGCCTGGAACGCGGCGACGCAGCCGCCCTCAAGAGTTGGCACGGCATGGCGCAGGTGCTCCAGTTTTTTGAAGGCCATCCCGAATGGCGGGCGCTACGCTCCTATGGCAAACTGGCCGTGGTGCAGGATCATGACGACGCGTTGCTGTCCGGCGGCATCCTGGACATGATCGCGGCTAAACATACTCCCATGCGCGCCATCCCCGGCCAACGCCTCACGCCCGAAGCCCTGGCGGGCGCGACCATGGCTGTCAACGTGGACGCCGCCTCGCTCACGCCAGAGCAGCGCGAGATGCTAAAGAATTTCGCGCGCGCGGGCGGCACTGTGCTTACCGCCCCGCCCGGATGGAAAGGGCAATCCGCGCTGCAGCCTGGACAGATTACGCTCGATACGGCCGAACTCGAACGGCTGAACGATATCTGGCACGACGTGCAGACCATGACCGGGCGCAAGAACCTGGGCGCGCGGCTGTTCAACGTTTCCTCGATGCTCTCGAATGTGGTCACCGACGACGCCGGCAAACAGGTGGTGGTGGAACTGGTGAACTACTCGGCATACCCCATCGAGAACGTGTCCGTGCAGGTATTGGGAACATTCAAACACGCGCAACTGATTACCCCCGAAGGCGTCCAAAAGGAATTGGAGGTTTACGCAACGGACGAAGGCGGGACGGGCGTGGATATCGACCGCGTTTCCGCCTGCGCGACGGTGCGTTTAGACTAGGATTATGACTCGGAGAGAATGGATTGCACTCATTACCGCGTCGCCGCTCCTGAAAGCCGCAACCGAAGGTCCGGCCGCGCCTGTGGCCATCGCCAAATGTGCTTCGTATGACGAAGATGTTTCCGCGCCGCTGGCCACCATGTTCGACCAAATTGGCGGGTTGGATCGCATCGTACGCGGCAAGACGGTTACGATCAAGCTCAACATGACGGGCAGCCCCGGTTTGCGTGTCGATGGCAGGCCGCCGGGAGTGACGCATTACGTGCATCCGAAACTGGTGGGCGCGGCGGCCCACCTGATGGGGCGCGCGGGGGCGCGGCGCATCCGCTTCGTGGAAAGCGCGTGGGCCACCAGCGGCCCGCTCGAAGAGTACCTGCTCGATTCCGGTTGGAACGTGCGCCAGTTGCTGGCCGCCGCGCCGGGCGTGGAATTCGAGAACACCAATGCGCTGGGCAAGGGCAAGAGCTATAAGCGATTCAAAGTTCCGGGCAGCGCATATATGTTTCCGGCCTACGATTTGAATCACGCTTATGAAGACACGGACGTTTTCGTCAGCATGGCCAAGCTCAAGAACCATGCCACATGCGGCGTGACCCTTTCCATGAAGAACTGCTTCGGCACCCTGCCGGCGTCGATCTATGGCGACGATGCGGGCGTGGACGAGCCCAACGAAAACCCGACGTCGGGGCGCGCCAAGACCATGCACGAGGGGCGCCGCCAGCCCTCCAAATCCGCACCCGCGGAATTGGATCCGGCTTCCAGCCGCGAGGCGGGATATCGCGTGCCGCACATTGTCGCGGACCTGGCGAAGGCCCGCCCGATCGACCTGGAGATCATCGACGGGATCGAATCGATCGCGGGCGGCGAGGGTCCCTGGATCAAGGGCGTTCACCGTGTGCAGCCGGGAGTGCTGCTGGCAGGGCTGAATCCGGTATCGACGGATGCGGTGGCCGCCGCGGTAATGGGTTATAACCCGAGGGCGGCGCGGGGCAGCGCGCCGTTTCAGGCCTGCGAGAACACGCTGCTCCTCGCCGAGCGGCATGGGGTAGGTTCGGCGGACCTGCGCAGAATCGACGTGCGCGGCGTGCCCATCGCGGAGGCGATATTCCGCTATGCGTAGGTGGGGCAGGCTGACCGCTGCGATTCTCTCGTGCTTGTTGCCGGTAGCCCTGTCGGCGCAATCGAAGTTGACCATGTTTCCTCCCGTGCGCGGCCTGCACGAAATGGTGGGATCGTGCAACAACTTCGAAGTCGATGCGGGCATGCGCATCCTGGCGGAAGGCGGCAATGCAGTGGATGCGGGCGTTGCCACCACGCTGGCGGCGGGCGTCACCGAACTGGACCATTTCGGCCTGGGCGGCGAAATTCCGATCCTCATCAAGCTGGCGGGCAAGCCCGTGGTGGTCATTAGCGGTATTGGTACAGCCCCCAAACGCGCCACGGTGGCTTTCTACGAGTCGCGCAAGCGGGAATTGTGGGAGCAGCCCGGCCACATGCCGCCGATGCCCGCGGAGGGCATACTGGCCTCGCCCGTGCCGGGCGTGATGGATGGTCTGATCCTGGCCCTGGAACGCTACGGCACCATGTCGTTCGCGCAGGTATCGGCGCCCGCGATTGAGTACGCCGATGGATTCCCGGTCACCGAAGTGATGGCCGATTGGATCCGCGGCTCGCAACCGCTGCTGCAACTCTGGCCCACTTCCCGCGATTTCTTTCTGCCCAACGGCGTGGCGCCCCGGCGGGGCGACGTTTTCCGCGAACCTGCGCTGGCGAAGACCCTGCGCGCGCTGGCGAGCGCCGAAGCCCATGCCAAGGGAGGGCGCGAGGAGCGTTTGCGCGCGGTTCGCGATTATTTCTACAAAGGCCCGATCGCGCGCGAGTACGACGAATTCTGCAAACGCAACGGCGGCCTGATCTCTTATGACGACATGGCCGGCTTCCACGCGGAAGCCGATACGCCGCGCACCGGCACCTACCGCGGATACGAAGTCTTCAAGCCCGGTTTCTGGTCGCAGGGTCCGGTGATGATCGAACTGCTGAACCTGCTGGAAGGCTACGACCTGCGGGCCATGGGCCACAACAGTCCGGCCTACATCCACACGCTGGTCGAAGCCATCAAGCTGGCTTTCGCGGATCGCGACCGCTATTACGGCGACCCGAAGTTTTCCAAGATTCCCGAGGAGACGCTGCTTTCGAAAAGCTATGCAGCCGAGCGGCGCAAGCTGATCGATCCCGAGCATGCCTCGCTCGAATCCCGGCCCGGAGCATTCGGCGGCGAGTTGCAGATGCCGAAGACCACGGATTCCACGATCGCGGCGCGCGATACCACTTGCGTGAACGTGGTGGATCGCCAGCGCAACATGTTTTCGGCGACTCCCAGCGGCGGCTGGCTGCCCTCGGTGATCGCTGGGGACACGGGACTGGCGATGAGCGAGCGCATGCAGACCTTCGTGCTGATCCCCGGGCATCCCAACGAACTGGCGCCGGGCAAGCGGCCGCGCGTGACGCTGAGCCCGATGCTCGTGCTGAAGGATGGCAAGCCTTTTCTGGCGATTTCCACGCCGGGCGGAGACTTGCAGGACCAGACGCTGCTGCAGGTGTTCCTCAACATCGTGGAATTCAACATGTCGCCGCAGGAAGCCATCGAAGCACCGCGGTTCGACAGCGCGCATCTGTACACGTCCTTCGATTTCCACGAATTCCTGACCGGCAAACTGAACGTGGAGAGGCGTGTTCCGCAGGCCACCATCGAGCGGCTCACGGCCATGGGCCACCGGGTCACGGTGGTAGGCGACTGGGCCAACCTTTCCGCGCCTACGGCGATCAAGATCGACATGTCCGACGGGGTGCTGACCGGCGGCGCGGACCCTCGCCGCAGCCGCTTTATCAACGGACGATAAGGCATCGAAGCGGCCTAAGAACGGCCTCAAAACTTGCTTGCCGCCCGAAGAGCGTGCTAAGCTACCTCAAATTTTCACAAACGGAGTTTTCCAAGGGGGTAGCCTATGCTTAACGCAGCTCGCACTATACGTGCATTCACTCTGGGAGCCTTCCTGCTTCCGGTCTGCCTGCTGGCCCAGGACGCTACCGGCAAGATAGCCGGTGTAGTCACCGACCCTTCCGGCGCGGTGGTCTCGAATGCCGTGGTGACCGTGACCAATCTCGCGACCAACATTGCCAAGCAAACCAAAACCGATGCCACGGGCTTCTACCAGGTCCCGCTGCTGCCGATTGGGCGGTATAAGGTCAACGCCACCGCGGCCGGATTCGAAAAAGTCACGGTGGTGAGCCAGGGCAACCTGGAGATCAACCAGACGATGCGCGTCGATATTCAGCTTCCCGTCGGAAAACTGAGCGACACCGTGGTGGTCGAGAGCGCGGCGAACCTGGTCGAAACGGAGAACGCCACGGTGGGCGGCACGGTCAGCGGCGTGGCCATCGCGGAACTGCCGTTGAACGGCCGCAATACGTTGGACTTGTTGGGTACGCAGCCCGGCGTCACGCTGAGCAATCCCGATTCGGGGGCGGCGGGCAATTACAGCATCGGCGGACAACGCACGGATTCCGTCACGTATCTGCTGGATGGCGGCAATAATAACAGCCTGCTGAGCAATGCGGTGGTGGCCAATCCGAATCCGGATGCGGTGGGCGAATTCCGCGTGCTCGAAAGCAACTATTCGGCGGAATACGGCCGCAATGCCGGCGGCATCGTCAGCGTGGTGACCAAGAGCGGCACCAACACCGTACACGGCTCGGCCTACGATTACGTGCGCAATACGGATTTCGACGCCAACCCGTTCTTCAACAACTCCGCGCTGCCGGACGCGCTCCCGGTACCGGTCCTGAAGCGCAACCAGTTCGGCGTCACCGTGGGCGGTCCGATCGTGATTCCCAAGATTGTGAATGGCCATAACAAGCTCTTCTTCTTTTTCTCCTACGAAGGGCAGCGCCAGGAGGCCGAGGATACTTCACCGGGCAAGGTGACCACTTACACGCCGGCCGAGGCCAACGGCGATTTCTCGGCGCTGGGGTCGCTGACGTCGGCTACCCCCAATCCGGTGGCGCAGTTCCTGACGAACAATCTGAATAACGGCAACGGCTATTATCAGTCGGACCCTACGCTGGCGTCGCAAGGCATCATCGATCCCACCAAGATCGACCCGGTGGCCCAAGCCTATTTCACGAATCACCTGATCCCAACTTCGGGCACGGGGTTCCTATATCCGCAGGCGCCCAGCACGGCCAATTACAACGAATACCTGGGTAAGATCGATTACAACATCAGCTCCAGAGATATTCTGAGCGGCACGTTCACTTCGCAGATCTATCCGCAATTGGAACCCTTCTCGAACGGATCCAATGTGGTCGGGTTTCCGGGTATTTACAAAGACAGCACCTACTTCGGCGCGGTGACTTATACGCACACCTTCACACCGGCCCTGCTGAACGAACTGCGGATCACCGCGCAACGGCTGGACCACACCCAGGCGGTGCCGGCCACCACGCAACCTACGGCGAGCCAGCTTGGCGTGAACATTACGCCGGACCAGCCCACGGGGCCGCCGATCATCGGACTACTCGGAAGCGGGCTCAGTATCGGCGAGAGCCCGCAAGGTCCCACGACGGAGGTCAACAACACCTACGCTTTCTACGACAACGTGTCATGGACCCGCGGCCGCCACAACGCCAAGTTCGGCTTTTATTTCTCGCCCTACCAGAACAATACGGTTTACGACTTCTACGTGAACGGCGAGTTCTTCTTCTACGGCCCCAGCACTGGGGTCGGGTCGGGCGTGGACCTGGCGGATTTCCTGATGGGGCTGCCGGACGAATTTCTGCAGTTCGGCAAAGCGCCTTCGAATATCCGGTCGCACCAATACTCCGGCTTCGCGCAGGATACCTGGAAGGCGACGAAGCGTTTCACGCTTACGTTGGGCATCCGCTACGAGTATGCAGAGCCGAAGTACGATACCCAGGGGCGGTCATTCTCTTACGAACCCGGCATGCAGTCGGAGCGGTTTCCCGGCGCGCCGTTGGGCCTGGTATTTCCGGGCGATCCAGGGGCTCCGAAGGGCGCGAATTTCCCGGACCGGAACGATTGGGCGCCGCGGCTGGGTTTCGCGTGGGACATCTTCGGTAACGGCAAAACCAGTTTGCGCGGCGGTACCGGCGTGTTCTACGACATTCTGAAAGGTGAGGACAACCTGCAGTTCAATGGGCAGGTGCCGTTCGCCAGTTTCGCAGACGTCTACCCGGCGGGACAAAGCGGCAACGCGGCCCCGCAAGGGCTGGATAACCCCTACGTGGCGGCGGGCGCCGTGAATCCGTTTCCGTCCAAGCCCCCAGCCAGCAACCTGGATTTCGGGGCCGCCGGTTTCCTGCCATATGGCGGCGGCGGCGTATTCGTAGTCGATCCGCACCTGCGGACGCCCTACGTTTATCAATATAATATGCAGTTGCAGCAGCAACTCGCTCCAGGGATGGTCCTGGAGATCGGCTACCTGGGATACGATGCGCACAAACTCACCTCGTTGGTGGATGCCAATCCGTTTGTTCTCGGCACCAACTCGCGGATGAATACCAATTTCAGCTACCTCGACGAATTCGAAAACGTGACGAAAGCGCATTACAACGGCATGACCGCGACGGTACGGAAAGAACTCGGGGACATGCGCGGCTGGGGACACAGCTTTTTGACCCTGGCGTACACCTGGTCGCACGAGATGGACAACGTCTCCGGTTTCCGGCAGCGCAACTACATTGTCCCCTACTACAACCACGACCTATTCATGGCGGACGGCGACACCGATGTCCGGAACACCGTGGTATTCTCCGGCGGATGGGACCTGCCCTTCGATCGGCTTCCGGGGCCGAAGGCGATCACTTCCGGATGGAGCTTGTATCCCATCTTTACTTGGCGAACGGGTTTCCCGTTGGATGTGCTTTCCGATCTGCAGACGACCGACGGCGATCCGGGACCCTCCGGGGCAGGTGACGCGGGATCGGTACGCGCCGACCTGGTTGGCAATTCGGTCGGCATCCTGAATGCCAAAAGTTATCAGACATTCACGAATCCGACATACGGCCAGCCGGCCTCCGGCAATTATTATTTCAACCCCGCCAACTTCTCCACCGCGCGCGCCAACACGCTGGACAATATCGCTTCGATGGACGCTTCCCAACTTCCTTACTACACCTACGGCTCTCTGCCGCGTAACGCGTTTCGCGGTCCGGGCGCGGTGAATCTGGATATCGCGTTGGCGAAGAAGTTCCGGATTCGGGAGACCGCTTCCCTGGAATTGCGGGTGGACGCATTCAACGCCTTCAACCACACCAATTTTTCAAATCCGGATACTACGATCACGGATGCGACATTCGGCCAGATTTCGAATACCGCGGCGCCCCGCATTCTGCAGGTGGCCGCGCATTTACGGTTTTAACCATGACAGCCTCAGCCAAAGATCCGCAACAAGCGATCGGCCGTTCGCCCGACCGCCTATCGCTCGACGAGCGCCGCGCCCTGACGGGCAAATACATCGCGCTGGAGATTTACACGCCGGACGCTTTGCCGCTGCGGCGGATCGAAGCGATCGGCGACAGCATGGAGGAATGCGCGCGGCAGTTGGCCGCCCGCGGGCTCGACGCGATGCGTTTCGAATTCACGCGCCTGGCGCCGGCCTATTAGTGGGGCGGCGCGAAATACGCGGGCGCCTCAGGGACCGCCGCGCCATCTTTTCGGGGCGACGACGCGCCGTAGTTCACACCGGTGTCGGAATCGTGCAGGACGGCTTGGCCGCCGCCCATCCAGCCTGAGAAATCCGCCAGGACTTCGAGGCTATGCCCACGCCGCGAGAGAGCCTCGCGCACGTCCGCCGGCACGCGATTCTCAATCATCACGTCGCATCCGCCAAACTTCAGCCGGGTGAAGCGGGGAGCTTCCAGGGCCGCCTGGATGTTCATGTTGTGGTCCACCAGGTTGGAAACGAACTGGGCGTGGGCCTGGGCCTGGTTATAGCCGCCCATGATGCCGAAGCCGATGTGGATGTTGTCCTTTTCCATGAAGGCGGGAATGATGGTGTGCAGGGGCCGTTTGCGGGGCGCGAGGGCGTTGGGGTGAGCGGGGTCCAACTCGAATAGCGCGCCACGATTTTGGAGATGGAAGCCGTACCCGTCCACCACCACCCCCGATCCGAAGCTCAGATAGACACTCTGGATCAACGACGCGATATTGCCGTCGCGATCCACTACCGACAGGTAGATCGTATCGCCCGCCGTGGATGGAGGTTTGCCCGCCGCGGGAGCGCAGTTGGCTTCGCCCGGATGGATCAGGGCGGCGCGCTCACGCGCATAGCTTTTCGAATTTAGGCCGCCGGTGGGCTGCGGCGCGAAGCGTGGATCGGCCACGTAGGTGCGCAGATCTTCGTACGCCAGCTTCTGCGCTTCGATTTTCAGGTGCAGGTCTTCCACGCTGGCGGGCGCATAGCTGAACAGGGGAAAGGTTTCGAGGATATTGAGCATCTCCAACGCGGCGATGCCCTGGCTGTTGGGCGGCATCTCGTAGACTTTCCACCCGCGATATTCGGTGGAGATCGGATCGACCCATTCGGATTGAAAGTCGGCCAGGTCCGCGGCGGCCATCTTGCCGCCGAGGCGGGTGGAGGTGGCCAAGATGGCGCGCGCGATATCGCCTTTATAGAAGGCGGCGGCGCCCTGCGCGGCAATCAGCTTGTAGGCCTCCGCCAGCCGCCGGTTGCGAAAGATCTGCCCGACGGCGGGAGGCTTGTCTTCCGGGAGGAAGGTACGGCGCGCGGCCTCGTCGCCCCACAGTTTGGAAGTGGACGACTGCCAGGTGTCCTGGATGATCTCGGTGACCGGGAATCCCTGCTCGGCGTAGTAGATCGCAGGCTGGAACAATTCGCGCCAGCTCAGGCGGCCGAAACGCTTGTGGAGTTTCTCCCAACCATTTACACATCCAGGCACGGTCACGGACTGGATGCCATCCTGCGGCATCGCGTAGCGGCCTTGGGATTTCAGAAATTCGATGGTCAAGCCGCGGGGCGCCCAGCCGCTGGCATTCAGGCCGGTGAGCTTGCCGGTTTTGGCATCCCAGTAGATGACGAAGAGATCGCCGCCGATGCCGCAGCTCATGGGTTCGACGAGGCCCAGCAGGGCATTTGCGGCGATGGCGGCATCGATGGCCGATCCGCCGCGGGCCAGCACCTGGGCGGCGGCTTGCGATGCGAGGGTCTGGCTGGTGGCGGCGATTCCGTGCCTGGAAATCACCATGGATCGCGCCTGGTTACGTTCCTGGCATAGGCTAGGCATGGTCATCCAGAGTGCGGCGCCGCAGAATGCCGCGATTCGGATCTGGGATTGCATCGGAGAATCGATGATAGCAGGCCGACCGCCCCACAGCACACCGAAAGTGAGTATTGAGTGCGGCCCATGCAAATCCGTTATAATAAGAAGGTTCACTCTGAGAGGAATTGTGTCCCTTCGCACCTTTTTTCGTCTTTTCACGCATATTCAAATGATGCCTATCCTCGAAAGCGGCGAGGAAACGCTCGTCGGCGGGCAGGCCGTTATCGAGGGCGTCATGATGCGCGCCCCGCACAGCTATTGTGTCGCGGTCCGCAAGCCGAACGGCGAGATCGTCACCGAGCAAAAGCCGCTGGCGCGCATGTCCGAGCAGCACCGCATCTTCAAGTACCCGGTGGCACGCGGAGTGGGCACGCTTTACCAAGCCATGGTCCTGGGGCTGAAGGCCTTGAAATTCTCGGCGAACTCCGTGTTGGAGGGCGAATCGCCGAAAGCCGAGGTCAAGGAAATCCCCAACTGGGCCATCAGCGTAAATCTGATCGTTTCCTTAGCGTTCTTCATCTTCCTTTATAAATTTGTTCCACTTTATGCCGTCACGGCCCTCGGAAAGTGGTACCCAATCCTTAAAGGCCGCATTGCTTTCAACGCCACCGACGGCATCCTGCGCATCGCCATTTTCCTGACATTTCTGTTTATCGTCTCGCGCATGAAAGATATCCATCGGGTGTTCGAGTACCACGGCGCCGAACATAAAGTAGTGTTCAACTTCGAATCGGGCAAACCGGTGAACGTGAAGAATGCGCAGGCCTTCACGACGTTCCATCCGCGCTGCGGCACCAGCTTCCTGATGGTGGTGATGGTGGTCTCGATGGTGGTCTACACACTGATTCCTTTCTCCGGGTTCGGCATGAAACTGCTGAGCCGCGTGCTGCTGCTGCCGTTCATCGCGGGCTTCAGCTACGAGTTGATCCGCTTTGCCGCCAAGCGCCGCGGCTCGTTCCTGGCCACATTGACGGCGCCGGGACTTTGGCTGCAACGCATTACCACGAAGCCGCCATCGGATGAACAGGCCGCGGTGGCGATCCAGGCGCTTGAAGGCGCCATGGCGCTCGAAGAATCCCAGGGCGGCGAACTGGTCATCGCTTAACCTCCATGCAATTCGTTCCCAGGCTGCAACAGATCGAGGTGCGTTTCGAAGAACTGACGCGCCAATTGGCGAACCCCGCGCTGATCGCGGACGCGACCGAGTACCGCAAGGCCGCGAAAGCGCGCAGCGATATCGCGGACGTGGTGGACAAGTTCCGCGAGTGGAAGAAAGCCGCCAGCGAACTGGACCAGGCGCGCGGCATGCTGCAGGAACAGGACCCCGAACTGCGGCAGATGGCGACCGACGAAGCCGCGCGATTGGAGCCGGAACTGGCGCGCATCGAGCAGGAGATCAAGTTCCTGCTGCTGCCCAAAGATCCCAACGACGAGAAGAACGTGGTGCTGGAAATCCGGGCGGGCACGGGCGGCGATGAAGCCACGCTGTTCGCCGCCGAGATTTTCCGCATGTACTCGCGCTTCGCGGAAACGCAGCGCTGGCGCATCGAAGTGACTTCCGCCAGCGAATCGGCCGCGGGCGGCTTGAAGGAAGTGATCGCGCTGGTGAGCGGCGACAAGGTCTTCAGCAAGCTCAAATACGAGAGCGGGGTGCATCGCGTGCAGCGTGTCCCGGTGACGGAGCAACAGGGCCGCGTGCATACTTCGGCGATCACGGTGGCGGTGCTGCCGGAAGCCGACGAAGTGGAAGTGAAGCTGGATCCTAAAGATATACGGATCGACACGTTTTGCTCCTCGGGCCCGGGCGGCCAGTCGGTGAACACGACGTATTCGGCGGTGCGCATCACGCACCTGCCGACGGGCTTGATCGTATCGTGCCAGGACGAAAAATCACAGATCAAGAACCGCGCGAAAGCCGAGCGGGTGCTGCGGTCGCGGCTCTACGAAATCGAGCTGGAGAAGCAGCAATCCGCCCTGGGCGCGGAGCGGCGCAGCATGGTGGGGACGGGCGACCGCAGCGAGAAAATCCGCACCTATAACTTCCCGCAGAACCGGGTGACCGATCATCGGATCGGCCTGACGCTGCACCAACTGGACATCGTGATGGAAGGGCGCCTGGACCCCATCATCGAAGCGCTGACCACCTTCTATCAGGCCGAAAAACTCAAGCAGCAGGGCGACCCGGGCGCGGCCGCAGCCTAGATCCGCATGACCGTCCAAACCGCGTTGCTCCAGGGCGCCAAGCTTCTGGACGACGCCACCGTGGGGGTGGCACGCCTGACCGCCGAGGTGCTGCTGGCGCACGCGCTGCACCGGGACCGGGTGTACCTGTTCAGCCATCCCGAGCACGAACTTTCGGAACTGGAATGGCTGCATTACGGCCGCTACCTGCACGAACGCATGCAGGGCAAACCGACGCAGTACATTACGGGACATCAGGAGTTCTATGGCCGCGATTTCCGGGTGACCGCGGACGTGCTGATCCCGCGCCCGGAGACCGAGCACGTGGTCGAAACTGCCCTGCGGCTGGCGCCCAATGCGCGCCGCACGCTGGACGTGGGCTGCGGCTCCGGCTGCCTGGCCATCACGCTGCGCCTGGAGACGGGCGGGGAGGTGTGGGCCACGGATATCTCGGCGGCGGCGATCCGGGTGGCCGTGGAAAACGCGCGGCGGCTGGATGCAGGCGTCTCGTTTGCGACAGGCGACCTGACGTCCGCATTCGCCGATGGGTCGATGGACCTGATCGTCTCCAACCCGCCCTACGTGCCGTTGAGCGACAAGCCCGGTCTGCAGCGCGAAGTGCGCGACTGGGAGCCGCACGAAGCGCTGTTCGGCGGGCCCACCGGACTGGAGATTTACAGCCGGCTGGTCGAAGACGCAGAACGGGTGCTGCGGCCAGGCGGCTGGCTGATCATGGAATTGGGATTCAGCACGGGCAACCGGGTGGCCGCGATGTTTTCTCCCGCCTGGGGGAACGTTGAGATTGCACCCGATCTGGCGGGTATTCCGCGGGTGATTGCGGCTTGCCGGGCAGACGGTTAGCAGAGTTTCTTGGTTCATAGATGCCCGCCGATAAGCGTGGATAGGGCAGGAGCCGGGTTCAGAGGGGCTTGGGGGGCTTGATGGGTTTGGACCGGTCGCGCGGGGGGAAAACGTAGTTGGGGTCGCTCCAGTCATCTACGCCGACTCCATTTTCGGATTTGAAGAGGACAATGTCGATGCCGGTTACCGGATTGGCCCAGGTGACTTGACGGCGGATGATTTCTTCTTTGGGCGGCGATGTTTCGTCGGCCGGTTGCGCGGGTTCTGCCGGGGGTTGCGGCGCGGCTTTGGCGCGGGCGGCATTGATGCGCTCCAACTCTTTGTAGGCCTTGAAGTAAGAGCGTTCGAGACGGGTTTGAATTTGGGTCGCCCGGTTTAGAATAGCGGATCGATGGTCGGCATCTTTCGCCTCGAAGTAGCAATCGGATTCGAATTTTTCGGCGCGGATCAGCTTCCACTTGGAGAGGACGGCCTGGTCGACTAAGTCCTGTTCGGCGACGGTTTGGGGCTGGTATAGGTCCTGAAGTCCGGCGTGGACCTGGTCGAAGTCTTCCTGATTTTCGTTGGGTAGGACGGCCTTTTGCGAGCGGAGGCCGTGGCGGAGGGCGTTCATGGATGATTTTGCCTTTCCTTCGGGAGTTCTTGGGCCGGTGGACTTCTTCGCATTGCGGCGGCTGGCCGCGATTCGGGCTTTTGTTGCCATGGAGTTACACCTTTTTGAACAAACGAAGCTAGATGCGGATTTGGGAGGGCGGTCCGAGATGGGCTGCTTCCCAGCTTCACGCTAGCACGGCGGGTTTGCGGAACTGGCGGGTCGGGGTGGGGTTAGGAGGTGTAAGTGGTTGAGGTGGCAGGGGGGCGGTCTTTCTTGTCAACGTGTGACCACCCCCCTGCAGCGGGACCAAAAGTCCAGCCAGGGCGAGCTTACGCTCGCTTAAGATCGGGTCTGGAGACCCTCTGCAGGCGTAGACGCCTGCCCCACCAGACTAAATCAGAAGGACAAATGCAGGGACAGTTGCAGGAAGCGGGAACTGCCGATCGTATGCTGGATGTAGCCCAGGCTGCCATCCGGGGGAATTTGAACCGGCCCTGCGTAATTGGGGAAGAACTGGACGTCGTTGTTGGGCGCGTCAAAGTCCGGGTGGTTGAACAGGTTGAAGGCGTCGAAGTTGAAGCGCAACCGGTAGCGCTCGGCAAACAGGAATTCCTTGCCGATGGTCATATCGAAGCGCACTTGGAAAGGCGCACGGAACAGGTTGCGGCCGGTGTTGCTGAAGAGCGATTCGTAGTTGTCGCAACCCGACGAGTCGCAGGGGGGCACGCCGTCCTGGCCGGGAGCCAGGAAGACGGGGCCAAAATCCGCCGCGTTGAGCACCGGGTTATTCGGGTTGACACCGGTGGTGCCCTGGAGCTGCGCCTGCTTGGCGGTGACGCCGGCCACTAAGGGCACGATGGGATTGGTGATGTAATCGCTGGAGCCGTAATACATGCTGGCCACGGAACCGGAGAAATCGTAGACGCTATACGGCTGGCCGCTTTGGGCCACGGTCTGGCCACCGATGGTCCATCCGTTCACCAGGTAACCCAAGGATTGGTTGGAAGTCACGCGAGGTAGCGTATAGCTGTAGTTGATGAGGAAGACATGGGTCTGGTCGAAATCCGAGGACGCGTAATTCGATTTCGGGTTCAGCGGATTGTTTCCGGTGAAGAACAAGCCCAGTCCGCTTTGCTCGTCGAGGGCATGGGACCAGGTGTAAGAAGCGGTGAATTGCAAGCCGTTCGATAACCGCTTGCGGGCCTGAACCTGCAGGGCATTATAGTTGGAGATGCCTTCGGCGGTGTACAACACCGAGTTCATGTCATAACCGATATAAGGCACGCGCGCGGGAGCGTTGCCGGCATATTCCGGACCCGGATCATAGGGTTCCAGATTCAGGTAGAGGGGAGTGGTGCCGCCGTAAGAATACATCTGCCCGTTGATGGGGTTCTGGGGTGTGGCGATGCCCGGTTGGTTGAACGGAATGGGCAATACCTCGTGGACACCGTGGTTGCCTACATAGCCGACGCTGAACAGCCAGCTATTGGAAGCCTGGTACTGAATATCGAAGGTCCAATTCAGGGTGTAAGGGAGTTTGTTGTTGACGTCGTAGCCGCCCATCAGGAAAGGCCCGAACGCATTGCCGGTGGGATAGTCGCCATTCTCGGTTTGGGAAAGATTGGGCAGCAGGGCCTGGAACGCCGCGGTGCTGGCCGGCGGAGGCGCCAGCGGGGTGGTTCCGAAGGGCGCCTGCAAAGTGGCTCCCTTGGTGGCGAAGCCGGCCGAAACGAACGGCTCCTGGAGGGTTACACCCAAGGGGCCATTGAATCCGAAACCGGCGCTGGGCGAGAATTCGCTAAACAACTCGCCGCGATCGTAGTACATGCCGAAGCCGCTGCGTATGGTCAGCTTCGATTTGGGAGTCCATGCCACGCCGATACGGGGCGCAACTCCCCACTGGTGTTGCTTCAGGAGTGAGTCACTGGCGCCGGGAGTACCGAACTGCGCATTATTTCCGGCTACTTCCAGCCCGGAATTCGTAATCGTATCGGTGGTGGCGTTATAAGCGTAGAGGCTGGGATCGAAATCGGTCAGCCGTCCGTACTTTTCCGAGAGCGGACCATCGTAGTCCCAGCGCAGTCCCACGGTGAGCGACAGGTTGCTGAGGACCTTGTAATTGTCATTAATATATGCGCCCGCGGTGTCGGAGCGGTAATAGCGGTTGGAGTTACCTGAAAACTCCGACGAATAGCGGCCGGTGCGCACATTGCCTTCGACGAAGTTCAGAAAACTGCTGAAGCCCAGGTTATCCAATCCGGTGCTGGTGTCCCTATTGATGATGTTGAGCTGGGAATGGTCCCAGCTGCCACCAATCGAAATCGTGTGGCGCCCTTTCACCCAATTGAGGGAGGAGCCCAACTCCCATTGATTTTGATACATGCCCGCATTGCCGAAGCTGACGCTGGGACCGAACTCCAACCCGTTGTCACCGAGGGCGTCGGAGATCTGCATCTGTGGGAACGCCGTGGAGCCCGCGAGGCTCATGCCAAAGTCGCTGGGCGAGAATTGCTGGCTGGTCTGGGCGAAGGCCAGCATGCGGGTGAAGCCGACGTGCTGCTGCCAGGTGAGGTTGGGGCTGAGGATGACGGTGTTGTTGATGGCGCCTACCTGACTTCCGGCGGAAAGCTGTTGGGGAAAACCCTCCAGCGCGCCGACGGCGCCGAACGGGTTGGTCGTGGGATTGTTCTGATAGTAATATTTCCCGGTCAAGCGGTCCATATCGCTGAGGCTGTAATCCACGTTGGCGATGCCCTGATTGACGCTGGACTGGGCATTCGGCCCCTGGATGACGGCGTCGTAGCCCAGCGCGGTCGCGGTAGTGGGATTCGTGATCTGGGCGCTCGGAAAGAGGAACTGACCGTTGGGCAGGGTGGCCTGCAGCATGGCGGCCGCCACGGGATTGACCTGCGAGGTGGTGATGGTCTTGTTATAGCTGGTCTTCATGGCATTCACGATGCCCTGCAGGCTGCGGTCGTCCGTCAGGCCGATCGGCACGCTGACATCCTTGGTGGCGTCCGCCGCATCCGCGATGCGTACGCCCTGGTAAGCCACGAAATAGAACAGCTTGTTTTTCCGGATGGGTCCGCCCAGGTTGGCGCCGAACTGATTGCGGGCCAGGAACGGATCCTTGGTGGTAATCGCGGGCGATGCGTTATAGAAGAACGGGGCCGCATTCATCACGCTGTTCTGAAAATCTTCGTAGAGCAAGCCGTGCAGCTCATTGGTGCCCGACTTGGTGATGACGCTGATGTGCGCGCCGCTGTGGGCGCCCTGGGTGGCATCGTACATGGCCGCGTTCACCGCGACTTCCTGGATGGTTTCGACCGGCGGCGTGGGAAGCGCCTGGCCGATAGCGCCGTACACGGATGTGCTGGTCTGAATGGAGCCGCCCGCGCCGAAGTTTTCTCCGATGTTCAAGACGAAGCGGTTCTCGCCCACCTGGCTGGTGGAATTGCCGTTGAATAGATTATTGGTATCGACGCCGTTCAAGGAAAAGCTGTTGCTGGTATCGCGGTTGCCGTTGGCGAAAATCGCCTGATTGCCGAGTCCGGCGTTGCTGCCGGCGCCGCCCAGCATGTCCGCGTGGACGCCGGGGGCAAGGATGGCCAATTGGGTGAAACTGCCGGTTCCCAAGGGGGTGTCTTGAATGGTCAGTTGATCGACCACGTAGCCGTTGGTGGTGTCGACCTGGTTCATCAGGGGCGTCGAGGTGACTTCGACTGTGGTGCTGACGGTGCCTACGCGCAGACTGCCATCGACCGTGGCGGTGCGGTTCGCGTTGACTACGACCTGGGTATGCGTTTCGGTCTCGAAACCTTCCCGGCTGAACGTGACGGTGTAGTTGCCGGCCGGAATATTGGAGACGGAATAGGCGCCGTTGGTTTGGGTGTGCTGGACCACTTCCAGGTTGGTATCGACATTCCGCGCCTTGACGGTGGCGTCGGGCACCGCCGCGCCGGTGGCGTCCTTTACGGTGCCGGTGATGGCGCCCAAGACATCCTGTGCGGGCATGGGCGCGCGCAGCACGAAAGCCGCGATGAACGCTAAGAAAAGAACCTGCTTGAAGCAACGCGTCGGTGAACTCATTCGTCTCCTTTTGGCCACACTACTGCAACCACGCCTGAAAAGGCGCGCTGAGGGCCCGTCCCCTCCGATGCCGAACCTGATACTGGTGCTGCCCCGCTAGCGGCCGACGAGGTGTCATTGTCCCAATTCGCAAGCATGGCGAACCGTGGGACGCTCGTGACCGATTAGCTTATGATAACCTCAAATCTGCTGAAATCAAGTTGAAGTTTACGTTAAAATCCGCGAGTTTAAATCCGACCCTATGACCCTCGAAAATGCCCGCCATTGCAGCTTCACGGCCCGCCTGGATTGCCGGTACCTGGTACATGCGCCGGAGGCTTTGGACGACAGCGCGGCGCTGGTGGTAGCGCTGCATGGATTCAGCGCCAATCCGGAAGCGATGCTGCGCCTGACGGCGGGTATGGTGGGGCCGCGGCACGTGGTGGCGGCGGTGCAGGGACCCAACCAGTTCTACCTTTCGATGGGTTCGAACGAAGTAGGCTATGGCTGGGCGACGCACAAGCACCCGGATGCCTCGGTGCGCCTGCATCACGACATGCTGCTGCACGTGCTGAACGAGGCGGGGCGGGAGTATGGCATTCCACGCAGCCGGCGGATTCTGGCCGGGTTCTCGCAACCGGTGGGCATGAACTACCGGTTCGCCGCCACGCATCCGGCGGAGATCCGGGGCGTGATCGGGATCTGCGGCGGCATTCCGCGCAATTGGGAGGAGGGGCCGTATAGTCCGGTAAGCGCGGCCGTTCTGCATATCGCGCGGCGGGAGGACGAGTTTTACAAGCCGGAGGTGACCGAGCGATACGCGGAGCGGCTGCGTCTGCGCGCGGGGGATGTGGAGTTCCATATGCTGGATGGGGGGCATCGTTTTCCTTCGAAGGCGCGGCCGATTGCGGATGCTTGGCTGGGAAGGATCGTGGACGAGTGAAGCCGGCTGCGGGACTTAAAAGTCCCGCCGGGGCGAGCTTACGCTCGCCATGGGCGAGCTTACGCTCGCCAAAGATCGGGTCTGGAGACCCTCTGCAGGCGTAGACGCCCGCCCCACAAGGCGAAGCGCTTCGGCACGCTGAAGCGTGTCAGAATGGCCCTGCGGGCCACCAAATGTGATGAAAACCCGCCCTCGTGTATTTTCAATACCTTCGGGCATGTTTATAACGGTGCGCCACGAAGGCGGCGTGGTAAACTCCAGCTATGCTTTCCGATGCGCGCGAGACGCCGGATGAGCCGCCGCCGTTTTTGGGCGAGTGGCGCCGCGTTTACGCCGCGGTGGTCATCTACCTCGTGTTGTTGATTTCACTCTGCTACGTTTTCACGCGCGCGTTTTCATGAGACCTCTGGATTGGGTAGTCCTGGTCGGGTCGCTGGCTTCCATCATCGCCTATGGGCTGTATCGCGGGCGCGGCAGCAATACGGTGGATCGCTATCTGCTGGCGGGCAAGAGCATGCCGTGGTACGCCATGGCGCTCTCCATCATGGCCACGCAGGCCAGCGCGATCACCTTCATCTCCACCACCGGCCAATCTTACGTGGATGGCATGCGCTTCGTGCAATTCTATTTCGGCATGCCGCTGGCGATGGTGGTGCTCTCGGCGACGGCCGTTCCGATCTTTCATCGCGCCAGGGTTTACACCGCTTACGAATATCTGGAGAACCGTTTCGACGCCAAGACGCGGGCGCTGGCCAGCGTCATTTTCCTGATGCAGCGCGGGCTTTCAGTGGGCTTTACGTTCTATGCCCCGGCCATCGTGCTTATCGATCATCTTCGGCTGGCCGGACCGGCTGACCACGCTCATCATCGGAGTCACGGTGGTGTTGTACACGGTCACCGGCGGCATTCGCAGCGGTCACCTGGACGGACGTGCAGCAGATGATCATCATCTTCTTCGGCCTGGTGGTGGCGCTGGTGATGATCATCGTGCTGCTGCCGCCGCAGGTTTCGTTTCTGGACGCGGTGTACCTGGCGGGTGCGGCCGGCAAGCTGAACGCGGTGAACTTTCATTTCGATTGGAACGACCGCTACAACCTGTGGAGCGGGTTGATCGGCGGCATGTTCCTGGCGCTCTCCTATTTCGGGTGCGACCAGTCGCAGGTGCAGCGCTATCTCACCGGCAAGTCGATCGCGCAGAGCAAGCTGAGCCTGCTGTTCACGGCCGTGGCCAAGATCCCGATGCAGTTCTTCATCCTGTTCATCGGCGCGATGGTATTTGTGTTCTACATCTTCGAGCCGGCGCCGCTGGTGTTCCAGCGGGCTGAATACCAGCGCATTCAACAGCCGGAATTGCGGGGGCGCTACGAACCCATCGCGGCGCGCTACCAGGACGCCATCGCGCGGCGCAAAACGGAAGCGCTGGCCCTGGTGGAGGCGCGGCATGCCGGCGACCAGCGCGGCGAAAGCGCGGCGATCTCGGGGTACCGGCAGGCACAACGGGACGTGGATACGGCGCGCGGGCAAGGCGCCACGTTGGTAGCGGCGAGCGGCGGCGAAAAAGGATTCCGGGACACGAACTACATCTTTTTGTCGTTCGTCACGAAGTATCTTCCGGTAGGAATTGTGGGCCTGGTGATCGCGGTGATTCTGGCCGCGACTATGTCGTCGAGTTCGGGCGAGATCAACTCGCTGGCGACGGTTTCGGTGGTCGATCTTTATAAGCGGCACTTCCGGAAAGGCGCTACGGATGCCCACTATTTGAAGGCGTCGCGGGTGGCCACGGCGTTCTGGGGCGCGTACGCGGTGGCCTTCGCGGGGCTGGGGCGGCACCTGGGGTCCTTGATCGAAGCGGTGAATATCGTGGGGTCGCTGTTTTACGGATCGCTGCTGGGAGTGTTCGTGCTGGCCTTCTTTTTCAAGCGGGTGAACGGCACCGGCGCGTTCGTGGGCATGATCGCAGGCGAGGCGGCCATTTTCGCGGCGTTTCTGTTCACCGGGATTTCGTATCTGTGGTTCAACGTGATCGGCTGCCTGGTGGTGATCGGGACGGCGCTGGCGGTGAGCTACGCTTCGCCGGGGCAGCTTACGCCGCGGTAGCGCCCGGGCGCCGCAGCTTCCGCCAAACCAGATAGAGCACGATAAGCCCGCCGGCTATGCACGAGGCGATCACCAAGTGATGGTGAATCTGCGCCGAAACCGCCTGCCAGCGATCTCCCAGGAAATAACCCAGCGAAACAAATGTCGTGGCCCACAGGAATGCGCCCAGATAGGCGAATAGGGCGAAGATGTGCGGCTGCACCGAGGAGACGCCCGCGGCGTATGCGGTGAGATGCCGGACGCCCGGCACGAAGTAGCCGAACGTGAGGCTCCAGTGTCCTACGCGCTCGAAGAAGCGGTGGGCTTTGGCCAGGCGCTCCTCGGTGAGGTGGATGTATTTGCCGAAGCGATGGATCAGGGCTAGCCCGAAAGTGCGGCCCAGAGTATAGCTGAGGGTGATGCCGCAGATGGTCCCGGCGAGGATGGTCAGGAAGGCCGGCGCGAGTTTGAAGTGATGCGAGTAGATCAGGTAGCCGGTGAATGTAAGCAGGGTTTCGTCAGGGACGGGTAGGCCTACGATGCCCAGCATCAGCAGGCAGAAGATGGCGGGATAGCCGTAGCGCGAGATCCAGTCGAGAACCTGATGTTCCATGGTTTTAGATCCGGCGGACTGAAGTCCGCCGCGGCACGCTAAAGCGTGCGCCACGTCGAACTACACGACCAAGGTGGAAACTTCCACTTGCGAACGATTGCCCTCCACCACTACAATGCCCGACTCGGTGACGTGGTGAAAGCGGCGGTCATGCTCCAGATCGTAGCCGATGCAGGCGTCGGCAGGTACGCGCACGTTCTTGTCGAGGATGGCGCGGCGGACGCGGGCGCGGCGTCCGATATCGCAGTTGTCCAGAATGAGGCAATCTTCCACTTGCGCGCCGGCGTGGACTTTCACGCCGCGGAACAGCACGGAATTCTTCACCGCGCCGCCGGACAGAATGCAGCCGCCGGAGCAAATGGAATCGATGGCTTCTCCGCGGCGGTTTTCGTCGTCGAAGGTGAATTTGGCGGGCGGCTCCGGATAGCTGGCGGTACGCAGTGGCCATTTGCGGTTGTACAGATTGAGGGCGGGCTTCACGGAACGCAGGTCCATGTTGGCGTCGTAATAGGCGTCGATGGTGCCGACGTCGCGCCAGTAAGCCGCCGAATCGGCCGCCTCGCCGGGGATGCGGTTGCTCTGGAAATCGTAGGCGAACATCTCGGAATTGCCGGCCAGTTTGGGCAGGATATCGTGGCCAAAATCGTGCGAGCTGCCTTCGTTGGTGGCGTCTTCGTACAACTCGCGCAGCAGGGTGCGGGTGGAAAAGATGTAGTTGCCCATGGAAGCGTAGACGCGGTCGGGATCGCCGGGGATGGTGGGCGCGTCCGCGCGCTTCTCGTGGAAGGCGATGATACGGCCGTCGGGCGCGGCTTCGATCACACCAAATTCCGTGGAGTATTTCTTGTCCACCGGAATGGCGGCGACGGTGACCGCGGCGCTCTTCTGCTCGTGGAACTCGATCATGGCGTCGATGTTCATGCGGTAGATGTGGTCGCCGCCGAAGATGGCTACCACGTGTGGATCGGCCTGCTCGACGAGGTTGATGTTCTGGTAGATGGCGTCGGCCGTGCCCTGGTACCAGGTCTCGCCCGCGGAGCGCATCTGGGCCGGGACCGGAATGATGAACTGGGTCTTCAGCAGGCCGCCGAATTGCCATCCCTCGCTGAGATGCTGCAGCAGCGACTGGCTCTTGAACTGGGTCAGGACATAGACGGAATAGATGCCCGAGTTGATGAAATTGCTCAGGACGAAATCGATGATGCGATACTTCCCGCCAAACGGCACGGCGGGCTTGGCGCGTTCCTTGGTCAGGGGGTACAGCCTGGTACCCTTGCCACCGGCCAGCACGATTCCCAGTACGCGTAGTCGCATAGGTTTTAAGTGATATCCTAGCAGGCGCGCCGTCGCGCGCCAAGGTGCGGTGCTCCCACACCGCCTATCATAAGCCAAGGAGGCGCAAGATACGAAATGAAACAAATGTTGAGGGGATTGGGAGGGGCGATGGCAGCCCTGGCATGGGCCGGACTGCCTTCGAGTGTGAAATTAGACAATGCGCGGGTACACGTTACGGAAGTCACTTCCGCGCCGGGGGCGGTACGCGAGCGCGGGGTCCGCGCGCATGACCAGGTGATCGTGTTTCTGGACGACTGCCGGTACGAGCGCACGGATCCCAAGACCGGCGCTAAGACGATGCAGGAGCGCAAGTCAGGCGATGTGATCTGGCATACGGAGGGCGAAGACGCTCCGCAGTTGGTGAACAAGGGCGGCAAACCGTACCGCACGGTAGTCATCGAGCTAAAGTAAGGTGAAGCGGAGGTTTCGAGCCCATGCCGAAGATCGATCGAACGGTTCCCGGGTGCGCGCTCTGCTGCGTACTGGTAAGCGCGGCGCTCGCGCAGAACGGCGTGCCCAGTCCACCGCCGGCGGAGAGCGGGCCGACCATTCGCACTACGGTGAACGAGGTGGCGCTCGACCTAGTGGTGCGGGACAAGAAGGGCCGGCTGGTGAAGAACCTGAAGCCCGGCGACGTAGAGATTTTCGAAGACGGCGTGCGGCAGGAAATTCGCAGCCTGCGCCTGGTGAGCGGGGAAGCATCCGCGCCGCAGGACCAGCCGGCGGGCGAATCAGAACCGGAAGCGGAGGGCGGCGCGCGGCGGCCGGCCATCCCGCTACGGAGCGTCAACCTGCTGTGCATCGTATTTCATAATCTCGATTCGGGCACGCGGAAATGGGCGGTGGAGGCGGCGCAGGACTTCATCAAGACGCAGTTGCGGCCGGGAACCTGGGTGGGAGTATTCAACCTGGACTCGCGGCTGACGCCGCTCTATCCGTTCACCATGAACCGCAATGCACTGCTGCGGGCGGCCGCGAACGCCTTCAACGGATACACGGTGGACATCACCCGGGCGGCGGACGCGGTGCTTAATTCCACGCCCAACGTGTCGTGGATCATGGGGTTTGTAAGCGCTGGGGGAAAGGGCGGCGGGTTTCAGGACCTATCCACCACGGGATCGGTGAGTATGACGGCGATCGCCGGCGCGGACGTGGACAACGGGCCGGGCGCCAATGCGCAGCGCGGCGACCTGGTGGAACAGAGGGAACAGTTCGGCGCCATCGAAGGGTCGCGGCAGATGGACCAGATCAAACTGTTGATCCGGCAACTGGGAACTTTTCCGGGCCACAAAACCGTTCTGCTGCTCAGCCCCGGATTCACCACGAACGGCGAGCCGGACCAGTTTCAGGCGATGCTGAACAAAGCGAACCTGGCGGACTTGAGCATCTACGCGTTCGATGCGAACGGGCTGAATCAGACTTCGACGACGCAGGCGTCCAGCATGGCCATGCAGCATGTGGTGGCGCTCAGCCAGCAACAGCGGGTGGAGTCCACCATCAAGTCGGGCAACACCGGGATGGGAAGCGGGGAGGTGGTGGCGGAACTGAGCCGCCAGGACAATTACCTGCACGACGCGGTACGCACCTCGGATTCGCAGGCGAGCCTGCGCGCCCTGGCGGAGGGTACCGGCGGATTTATGGTGGCCAACACCAACGATCTGCGGAAACCGTTCCAGCAGATCGAGGAAGACGCGGAGACGCATTACGAAGCGGACTATCATCCGTCGTCCGGCAAGTACGACGGGCATTTCCGGAAGATCGAAGTGAAGCTGGCGCGGGCGGATTTGCGTGCGAGCGCCAAGGTGGACAGCCGGAACGGCTACTTCGCCATTCCGGACTTCGGCAGTTCGGCTCCGTTGCAGCCGTTCGAGATGGCGGGGTTGGTGACGCTGAATACGCCGCCATTGCCGCACGCCTTCGATTTGCGCACGGCCGCTTTCGAGTTCCGGCCGGGAAGCGCACGCTCGCAGTCCGCCGTAGTTTTCGAACTGGCGGGCGCCAGCCTGAAGGCCACGCGGCAGCCGGCGCGCAAGTCGCACCGCTTGCATGTCTCGCTGCTGGCGGTGGTGAAGGACGCGGGCGGCAATATCGTGGATAAGTTCGGCCAGGATTTTCCCTACGAGGTGCCCGACGATAAATTAGCGGGCATCCAGGCCGGGCCGATCGATTACACGCATGCGTTCAACCTGCCGGCGGGACACTATACGATCGAGAGCGTGCTATTCGACCGGGAAGCGAATCGCGCCAGCACGAGCAAAGTGGAGTTGGAGAGTCCGGCGCAAAAAGGCATCGGGCTGAGCAGCGCGATGGTGGTGGGACGGGCCGACGCGCTGACCGCGGACGCCAACGCCAACGACCCGTTCCTGCTGCAGGGGCGGGATGTGGTGCCGCTGCTCGATGGATCGTTGAAGGCATCCACAAAGCCGCTGGTTTACTTCGTCGTGTATCCGGACAAATCCAGCCAGGAGCCGCCGCGTATCCGGGTGGAGTTTTTTGTGGGCGGGGAGGAACTGGAAGCCAAAGACGCCGAGCTTCCGGCGCCGGATTCGACCGGGGCGATTCCCATGGTGGTGAATGCGGAAGCGCGTCCGGGCAAGTGCGAGATCCGGATCACGGCCAAGCAGGGCTTCACTTCGGCGGTGAGAAGCGTTTCATATACGGTCGCCGCGCCATAGGCGAAGGAGATGCATGACGTTATTTCGAGCCGGTGATGAGAGGGGATGGGCCTGATGGCGCTTGGAGATCTGACCAAACAAATCGCTTCGCAGGCGATCCGGAACGCGGTTAACCCGCCGGCTGCGCCACCGCGTCCGGATAATCCGGGGACCGCGATCCTCTCGCAGGTGCAGGCCATGCAGAAAGTTCTGAAGGAAGACGAAGAGTTGATCGTCTTGTTTCATGCGGGCGGCGAAACGGTGCGCGTGCTGGAGTTCTTCTTTCCCTCTTGGCAGGTGGCCGTGCTTACGGGGATCGACAAAGACAAGTCGGTGACGCGCGCGATTTCCGCGGTGACGGCGCTGCAACTCGTTTGCAAAGTGGCTCGGATACAGGCGGGTGCGGCTGCCACTCGGATCAAGTTCGTGACGCCGAAAGCTTAAGGAGCGGGACTTAGGAGTCCCGCCAAGATCGGGTCTGGAGACCCTCTGCAGGCGTAGACGCCCGCCCCCCAAGACTCGCTCGAGCGTGCGCCACGATAAACTGAGTTGGTGACATCCGAAAAGCTCTCCCCGCTGCGGCCTCCGGCCCGGCTGCTGCTCGGGCCGGGACCCAGCATGGTGGCGCCGCGCGTCTACGAGGCACTGCGGCAGCCCATCGTCGGGCACCTGGACCCTTACTTTTTCGAAGTGGTGGAGGACATCCGCCGGTTGCTCGGCTACGCCTTCTCCACGGCCAACGAATTCAATATCGCGATTTCCGGGACGGGCACCAGCGGCATGGAAACCGCGGTGGCCAATTTCGTCGAGCGGGGCGACAAGTTCGCGGTGCTGGCGAATGGATACTTCTGCGACCGCCTTTCGGACGTGGCGGCCAGACACGGGGCTGTGGTGGCGCGGCTGGAGAAGCCCTGGGGCGAGGTCTTCGACGATCAGGCGGCCCGCGATTTCATACGGCGGGAAAAGCCGCGCGTGGTGGGCTACGTGCAGGCGGAGACATCCGCCGGCGCATTCCAGCCGGGCCATGCGATCTGCGAGGCGGCGCACGAAGTGGGTGCGCTGGCGATCGCGGATTGCGTCACCTCGCTGGGCGGTATGCCCGTGCGGGTGGATGAAACGGGCATCGACATCGCCTACAGTTGTACGCAGAAGGGGCTGGGGTGTCCGCCGGGACTGGCGCCGATCACGGTGTCGCCGCGAGCCTGGGAACGACTGCGGCAGCGGACCACGCCGGTGGATTCGTTCTACATGGATCTACGGCTGCTTGAAAGCTACTTTCGCGACCGGAAGTATCATCACACGGCGTCGGCCACTATGTTCTATGCGCTGCGCGAGGCTTTGGCGATCGTCGAAGAGGAAGGCATCGAGAACCGTTGGGAGCGGCATCGCCGGAATCACGAGGCGTTCGTGGCGGGCATCGAGGCCATGGGGATGCGCATGCACGTGGCCGCGGAGAACCGTCTGTGGACCTTGAACACGCCGCGCGTCCCGGATGGCGTGGACGATGCGCGGGTGCGCCAGCGGCTGTTGAACGAATACGGCATCGAGATCGGGGGCGGATTCGGACCGCTGGCCGGCAAAGTCTTCCGCATTGGTTTAATGGGATACTCTTCGACCGAGGAAAATGTAGGCCGCATCCTCGACGCGTTAGAAAGGACAATGGCATGAAGGCCAGGCTTTTTCCGCTGCTGTTGGCGGTGGCGGCCTGGGGTCAGGCGCCGGCGCCGCCGCCGGCTGCATGGACTCCCGAAATCTCGATGCGGGTGCAGCCGGTTGGCGAAGTGCTGACGTCCCCCGATGGCAAGCTGGTCGCGTACACGCAGAGCCATGCGGTGATGGAGCCGGAGAAGAGCGAAGTGGATACGCAGATCTTCGTGGCCGCGGCGGATGGCTCGCATCGCACGCAGTTGACGCGCGGCGAGAAGAGCGCCACCGCGCCGGAGTTTTCGCCGGATAGCCGTTACATCTACTTTTCATCGGAGCGCAGCGGCAAGCCGAACCTGTGGCGGATCCCGGTGGATGGCGGGGAGGCCGAGATGCTCACCGATTGGAAAGGCGAGATGGGCGCGTTCCACGTGTCACCGGATGGCAAGTGGGTGGCATTCGCGGGCATGGAGCCGCGCGCGGACGAAGAACTGGCGAAAAAGGAGAAGCGCGATTTCCGCGTCATCGACGAAAACCCGAAGAACCACAGCCTGTGGATCGTGGCGGTGGAGCCGGATAGCCAGGGAAAACGCACGCCGCGGCATCTGGATACGCCGGGGCACGCTACCGATTTCGATTGGTCGCCCGATTCGCACTTCATCGCGTTCAGTCACACGCCCACGCCAAAGGCGGACGACTGGACGCAGGCAGACATTTCGGAAGTGAATGTGGAGACCGGCGCAGTGCGGGCCGTGGCAGCTACCGGCGCGTCCGAGCGCAGCCCGCGCTATTCGCCCGACGGCCGGTATCTGGCTTACTTGCGATCCACCGATCCGGCGCGCTGGGCCGGAATCGATCGTATCGTGCTGCTGACGCGCCAGAGCGGGGAGTCACGCGAGCTGCCGCCCACGTTCGATGAACAGCCTCGTTTGTTGGGCTGGGCGGGCGATTCGGCGCGTATGGTGTTCGCGGAGGCCAGAGGCACGGCCAACGTGATCTATGCCATGCCTGTCGATGGCGAGCCGAAACCTATCTATGAGCCCCTGCGCGGCACGCTGCAACCGGGAAGCCTGAACGCTACGGGCACGGCTTTCGGCTTTACCGGGGAGAGTTGGGACCAGGCGCCGGAAGCTTACGTCGTGAAAGTGGGCGACACGGTTGCGGAGCGAGTCAGCAGCGCTAATTCGGACCTACCCAAGCTGCCGATGGGCGAGACAAAGCGCATTACATGGAAAGCCGCGGACGGGTTGGATATCGAGGGTCTGTTGACTTATCCCGTGGGTTACGAATCCAGCAAGCATTACCCGCTCGTGTTAGTCATACACGGTGGGCCTACGGGAGTCTTCCAGGACAACTTTCTGGGGCGCTATGGCGTGTATCCCTATGCCACTTTTGCGGCCCGCGGGTATGCGGTACTGCGCGCCAATCCACGCGGATCGAGCGGCTACGGACGTACCTTCCGTTTCGCGAATTTGAACGATTGGGGCGGCAAGGATTATCTGGATCTGATGGCGGGCGTGGATCACGTGATTTCGATGGGGGTGGCCGATCCGGACCGTTTGGCTGTGATGGGCTGGAGTTATGGCGGTTTCATGACCAGTTGGGTGGTCACGCACACGCACCGTTTCAAGGCGGCCGCGGTAGGCGCGGGCGTTACCAGTTTGTGGAGCTTTACGGGCACCTCCGACATACCCGGCTTTCTACCCGATTACTTCTCGGGCGATCCCTGGAACAGCTTCGACGGCTACTACAACCACTCGCCCCTGGCTTTCGTAAAGGGCGTGACCACGCCGACGCTGATTCTGCACGGCGAGGCCGACGTGCGCGTACCGACCTCGCAGGGATACGAATTCTACAATGCTTTGAAGCGGCAGGGAGTGACCACGAAGATGGTCGTTTACCCGCGCACGCCGCACGGTCCGCGCGAGCCGAAATTCCTGCTGGACATCATGCAGCGGCATGTGGCGTGGGTCGAGAAATACGTGGCGAGCAACTGACTTGCTGTAAGCTGAAATCTGACAGCTTCCGATGCCCGATTGGTTAAGCATCCACGAGCCGGTCCTGGTCAATACCATTGGCCATTGCGCCGGCGCGGTGGTCTTCGGGATGTTGTTGTACTTCTTCCTGGTGAACCGGCGGCGTTCGGGCGAGAAGCGCAGCGCGCTGCCGCTGGTAGCGGCCGCCCTGGCGATGTTGTGGAACCTGGGCTCCCTGGTGGCCCTGGCAACCGGGCCTCGCGGCGGCCAGATCGCTGGTGGAATCGTGGCCCTGAGCTTCTCCGTCCTGAGCCTGCTGCCTGCGATCCTGCTGCATATTTCGTTGCAATCGCGGCGGCGCGCCGTCTGGATGGCCGGATACGCGCTGAGCGGAGTGGCCGTTGCGCTGCACCTGGCCGACTGGCTGAGCCACGCGCCCGGCCTGCACTATGCGGCTCTGCTGGTGGTGACGCTGGGATTCGCCGCCCTCACGATCCTCTCGGTGATCCTCGAATGGCGGCAGGAGAATCGGGCCGCGGGATCGCGGCTGGCCGGCGCGATGGGTCTGTTTCTGTTTGCGATTTCGTTCGCGCACTTCAGCGCGCCGCATACGCAACTGGCCTGGTCCAAGGAGGCCGCGCTGCACCATGCCGGTCTACCGCTGGCGCTGCTGGTGCTGTTGCAGGATTACCGCTTCCTGTTGATGGATGCGTTTCTACGCTTTATCGTGAACGCCACGCTGGCGGCCGCGGCGCTGCTGGCGACCATCCGCATCCTGCAGTCGCGCGTGCTGGTGGAACATCTGCAACACCCGTTCGATGCCGGAGTGATCTTCGTATCGGCGGGACTGCTGTTGACGCTCTTCGTCTGGGTACACAATTGGATCCAGCGGCTGCTGACCAGCGCGATTTTCCTGCGCTCCAATGTGGACGAGGCGCTGCGCGAATTGCAGGACCTGTCGCTGGCGGCCGTGGAATCCGAATATCTGCGGCTGGCGGCGGAGGCGATCGCGCGTTTCCTGCATGCCGCCCGCTGGGACCTGACCGAACAAAATCCCGCGGACGGACGTCCCCTCCCGGCGCCGGTAGCCGTGCTCGATTCCGCACAATTCACGGTTCCCGCATGGGTCGAGGCGGTGCTGCCCATGCGCTTTTCGCGCGGCGATGCGGCCTACCTCCTGCTCGGTCCGCGCAACGGTGGACGGCGCTATCTCAGCGAAGATCTCGGCGTGCTGGCGCGCCTGGGTGCCGCGGTCGCCGAACATGTGGAACAACTTCGCAGCGCGCAGATGCAGAATCTGGTTTCGCAGGCGGAACTGAAGGCCCTGCAGGCGCAGATCAATCCACACTTTCTGTTTAACTCCCTGAATACTTTGTACGGCACTATCGACCGCGGTAACGCGGAGGCCCGCCGGCTGGTGCTGAACCTGGCGGACGTCTATCGCTACCTGCTGCGCGCCGAGCGGACCCTGGTGGAGGTAGAAGAGGAGCTGCGCATCGTGCGCGCCTATCTGGAAATCGAGGAGCTGCGGCTGGGCGCGAAACTGCACACGGAAGTGGATGCCGACCCGGCGGCCCTGCGCGTAACGATTCCCCTGCTTTCGATCCAGCCGCTGGTGGAAAACGCGGTCAAGCATGGCGTGGCTTCCCGTATGGGAGCGGGGTTCGTGCATCTGAAGGTGCGGGCTACGGGTAAGGGCGTGTCTGTGGAAGTCTCCAATTCCGGCGAATGGGACAGACCGCCGGCACTGACTTCGTTGACCGATCGGGGGATTGGTTTGAGCAATGTGCGGCGCCGTCTGGCGCTCTGTTACGGGGCCGAAGCGCGCTTTGAGATACGGGCGGAGAATGGCGTGACTACGGTGGCTTTTCTGCTGCCCGGCAGGCCGGTGGCGGCCGCGGTTGCGGCACATTAGGTGCGGGACTTAAAAGTCCCGCCGGCACGCTGAAGCGTGCGCCACGGGCTGGCCCCACCAAACTTCCGGAAAGCCAGCCGATAGCCGGCTGCGGGCAAGTTTATGGACAGTAATACAAATGCTATAATTCAGAGGAACTGGAGGGCACGAACGTGAAGTTTTTTCTGGATACCGCCAATCTGGACGAGCTGAAGAAAGGCGCCAATTGGGGCATTATCGACGGCGTAACAACCAACCCGACCCTGATCGCTAAAGAAGGCCGGCCCCTGGAAGAGCAGATCCGATTGATCTGCGACATCGTGGATGGCGATATCAGTGCGGAAGTCGTGTCCACTGAATCCGGCCAGATGGTGAAGGAAGGCCGCGAGTTGGCCCGCCTGCACAAGAACGTCGTGGTGAAATGCCCCCTCACGCGGGACGGCATCAAGGCTACCTCGACCTTAAGCAAAGAGGGCATACGGGTCAATGTCACGCTGTGTTTTTCTGCCGCGCAGGCATTGCTGGCGGCCAAGGCCGGCGCGTACATCGTGAGCCCGTTCGTCGGACGGCTGGACGATATCGGCTGGACCGGCATGGATCTGATCAAGAGCATCACCGAGATCTACGAGATCCACGGATTCAGGACCCAGGTTCTGGCAGCGTCGCTGCGTTCGCCCACGCACGTGGTGGATGCGGCCTCCTCCGGCGCGCACATTGCCACCATGCCCTTCAAGGTGCTGGACATGCTCTTTAATCATCCGCTCACCGACAAGGGCCTCGAGCAGTTCCTGAAGGACTGGGCCAAGGTGTTCCAGGAAGCCCCGGTCGCCGGTTAACCTAAGTAGTGCACTCCACGGCTGACGGAATTACCGCGGCGTTGTTGTGCGTCCTGGTAGTCTTGCTGGCGATTATTGCGGTACGCGCATGGTTACGCTCGCGCGTCTCGCCCGATGAAAAGGAACGCCGTCGCCGCCTGATGCTGCTCTCCTCGGGCAAACTGGGCGACGCCAACTTGCTCGACATTCAAGATGGCCTTCTGCTCTACTCCTATGCGGTACGCGGCGTAGAATACACCGCGTCGCAGGATATTTCCCGATTGAAGCCTTTCGTGCCGGGCAGTTTGGCTTCGCTCGGCCACATCTCAGTGATGTACGATCCACGGAACCCGGCCAACTCGATCGTGCTGGCTGAGGAGTGGAGCGGACTGCGGGCCTGAGGGCTGCGCCAGCGCTGTCACGCGCCTGGTGACAGGCCTGTCGCAATACGCCTTCCGACGGGCGCGGGCATTCCCAAACATCCTTATCTCACAACGGTTTAACGCGAATCGCCCCGATGGCATTCACGATGCTTTATGAAAGCCCGTGAACAAGCAAACGATGCCCGGCCCCGATTCAATTCGCGCCATCAGGAGAGAACAGAAAATGTTAGCTTCAGTTAGTTTCGATCTTACCGGCTGCCAGCAGCAGCCTTCCCCCGACCATGCCGTTTGGGGTGGCCTGCGGCGCCAATTCCTGCGCCTGGCCCTGCTCGCCCTGTCTGTGGCGTGCAGCCTGGCCCTGGCCGGTTCGAAACTCTCGAACGACCTGCAGCAGCAGCTCGGCAGCGGCGACGTCGAAGTGATCGTGCAATTCAACCATATTCCTACCGATGGCGATATGCAGGCCTTTGCCGCACGCCAGATCATCCGCCGCTTCCGGCACATGAAAGCCGCGCACCTGCGGCTGTCGCCGGCCGAAATCCGGGCGCTCGAACTGAATCCGCTGGTCACGCATATCTCGCCCAACCGCGCCGTATCCGGCAGCCTGGATATCACCACGCAAACGGTCGGCGCCAACGCCGCCTGGCAGTCCGGGTATAACGGCACCGGCATCGGCGTGGCCGTGATCGATAGCGGCATCTATGCGCACGACGATCTGAAGACGGCCTCCGGCGGCGGCTCGCGCATCGTCTACAGCCAGAGCTTCGTGACCGGGCTGACCGGCACCGATCTCTACGGGCACGGCACGCACGTGGCCGGCATCATCGGCGCCAACGGCAAGGATTCCACCGGTTCCGGCTTCACCCGCACCTTCAACGGCGTGGCGCCCAACGTCAACCTGATCAACTTGCAGGTGCTCGACCAGAACGGCGCGGGGACCGACAGCAACGTGATCGCGGCCATCGACGAAGCCATCAGCCTGAAGAGCACTTACAACATCCGGGTGATCAACCTGTCACTGGGCCAGCCGGTGTACGAGAGCTACACGGTAGATCCGCTGTGCCAGGCCGTGGAAGCCGCCTGGAGCTCAGGCATCGTGGTGGTGGTGGCGGCGGGCAATTCCGGACGCAACGTGCAGGGCAGCCTGCCTCTTTATGGCACCATCGCGGCGCCGGGAAACGATCCTTATGTCATCACCGTGGGCGCCACCAGCACGCACGGCTCGACCAACGTGGCCGGCGACACCATCGCCAGCTATAGCTCGGATGGGCCCACCGCCATCGATCACATCGTGAAGCCCGACCTGGTGGCTCCCGGCAACAACGTGGTTTCGCTGATGGCTCCGAACAATACCCTGGCCAATACCTATTCTTCCACCCTGACGGCCAACTCCTATTACGAAGCGGGCAATCCGGCGGGCAACTCCACCCAGTATTTCTGCTTGAGCGGAACCAGCATGGCCACGCCGGTGGTAAGCGGCGCCGCCGCCCTGCTGCTCCAGAAGTATCCATCGCTGACCCCGGACCAGGTGAAGGCCCGGCTGATGAAGACGGCTTACAAGAGCTTCGCGTTGTACAGCAGCGCGCTCGACCGGGTACACAATATCGGCTACAACAACATCTCGGACATTTTCACGATCGGCTCGGGCCAGGTGAATATCACCGCGGCGCTGTCCAGCTCCGACTCGGTGAACGTGCCGGCCATCTCGCCCGAGGCGGTGATGAATTCCAACGGCCAGGTGACCCTGATGTTCGCCGAGAACATCGTGTGGGGCACCAATATCGTCTGGGGCACCAACATCGTATGGGGCACCAACATTGTCTGGGGCACCAATATCGTGTGGGGCACTTCGGTGCTCACCGGCCAGACCTTGAACAGTTTGTCTATCCTGTGGGCGGGAACCGGGGCTTCCTGGGTGAACGCCTCGAATATCGTGTGGGGCACTGCGACTTTGCCGGCGTCAATGATCCAGCCGATGGCCGCGGACGACGGCGACCAGTAGAGGCCAATTCCAGCCTGACTTCGCACAAACCGAGGTGCATGATGCCTGCTTCCGCAAAGGGCTATATCTCTCTGGTGAGCGCGGCGGGAATCGCAGCGATGGCTTATGCCTTCCTGGATCCGCCGTGGTCTCACAACACAATTCGCTTCGCCGTGTACTTTCTGCTGTCGCTGATGGCGGCCACATTGAAACTACGGCTGCCGGGACTGACGGGGACGCTGTCTATCGGTTTCGTCTTCGTGCTGTTGGGGATTTCGGAGCTGACGCTGGCGGAAACCATGCTGATGGCCTGTGCGGGGGTGGCGGTGCAATGTCTGTGGCGGGCGCAGCGCCGGCCGGCGGCGGTGCAGGTGCTGTTCAGCGTATCGGCGGTGGCGGTGAGCCTGACGCTGGCCTTCGGGTGTGCGCAGCGGGTACGGGCCGAACTGCACGCGGGGCCGGTTTCGATCGTGCTGGCGGTGGCCACCTGTGTGTATTTCGTGGCGAACTCGCTGCTGGTATCGGGCGTGTTGTCGCTGGTGAAGCAGGAACCTTTGCGGGCGATCTGGCAGCAATGTTACCTGTACGCGTTCCCGTATTACCTGCTGGGCGGGGCGGTAGCCGGGCTGATGGCGGCGGCGGGCCGCGAGTCGGGATGGCAGGTGGGGCTGCTGATCTTGCCGGTGATGGGGCTGGTGTTTTTGTTCTATCGTTTGTATCTGGCCAGGTTTACGGTGCTACGCGGGGCTTAGAAGTCGAGCTTACGCTCGCACGGATCGGGTCTGGAGACCCTCTGCAGGCGTAGACGCCTGCCCCACCAAACGTCCAAAGCCCAGAGCGGCGTGCGCCACGGGCAAAGGACGTCTGAAAATGCGGAATCCCCAGGCATCCAGGGCTAGGGCGGGCAGCGCCGACGGGTGCGGCGCGTCCAGGCCCGGGGTAACCTCTGTGAAGCCTGGCGCGGCGGTATCCACCACCCCCACAAACGGCTGATTCGAGAAGTTGATGGCCACCAGGAATTCCTCGTCCGCGCCTTTGCGCAGATAGGTGGCGACACGTCCATCGTCTGAATTGCGCAGCCACTCGGTCTCTCCCTGCTGAAGGGCGGAGTGCGCATGCCGAAGCGCGACGATGCCGGCATAGAAGCGCGGAAACTCGGGACGGCGCTCGGCAATCTTCCAGAACACGGGCAGTTTCTCGAACAGCGGCGGGCCGCCCGATTCGGTGGTGTCGCCTGCCTCCATGCCCTCGTAGAGCAGGGGCACGCCATCCAGGGTAAACATGAACGCGGAGGCGGCCAGCGCGCCGCCTTTGCCGAAACGCACAATGGCGCGCTCTTCATCGTGGTCGTCGGAAATGCGCATGTGCAAGGCGCCTTTCGGATATTGCGCGCGCTCGTCCTCCCATGCGGTGCGCAGGTCCCGCGCCGGAGTGCCCTTGGCAAAGATTCCGGCCAGCGTGCTGTGCAGCGGCCAGGCATAATCCAGGTCGAAGGCCTTGGCCATGAGGGTCGGGTCGTGCCATTCCGCCAGCCAGAGCAGGCCGGGTTTGAGCTTGTCCACTTCTACGCGCGCGCTCTCCCAGAAACTCACCGGCACCATGCCGGCCGCATCGCAGCGGAAGCCGTCGAGGTCAAAGTCGCGGATCCAATAGCGCAGCATATCGATCATGTAAGCGCGGAGACGCGGGTTGGTGTAGTCGAGCCCGGCAACATCTTCCCAGTCGGGAACCGGAGAAATGATCTGGCCAGCGGCATTGTGTTTGTAGAATTCGGGCGTCTGCATCATCACGCTATCCCAAGAGGTATGGTTGGCGACGATGTCGATGATCACGCGCATGCGGCGGCGATGCGCTTCGGCGACCAGGCGCTTAAGATCGTCCTTGGTGCCGTAGTCGGGATTGATGGCGTAATAATCGCGCACGGAATACGGGCTGCCGAGGGTGCCCTTGCGCTTGGCCTGTCCGATGGGATGGATAGGCATGAGCCAGACCACGTCAACGCCAAGTTTCTGCAGGCGATCGAGGCCCGCGGTCACGCCGTTGAGGTCGCCCGACGGCGAGAAATCGCGCGGGAAGACTTCGTAAATCACGGCGCTTGACAACCAGGCGGGCGGCGCCGCGAGGCAGGGGAGACACAGGGCAACCGCTAGTGCAGCCGGGAGGGCCCAGGGTGCTTTCATAGACAACATAGTAGCGCCCGGCGGCGAACGCCATACCCGATCTGCTTTACCATAATTTTAGAGGCACAAATTGATACGCAGCGTATTTCTATCTTTAGCTCTCTGCGCCGCGATGGCCGCGCAGGGTGGCGCCCTGGCCGATCGCGTCGGCAGCACGGGTTTCGTGCAATTGACGGCGGACAGTTTCAATAGGCTCACACCGCGGCAACAGGCGCTGGCTTACTGGCTGAGCCAGGCTTCCATCGATACCGATCCGATCATTTACGACCAGTTATCGCGATTCGGCCTGCGCCAGAAGCGCCTGCTCGAAGCGATCGTCACGCACCCGCGGGGAGTGCCGCCGGACGCCATGAAGAAGATCCTCGATTTCACCAAACTGTTTTGGGCCAACAAGGGCAATCACAACGAGCTGACGTCGCAAAAATTCCTGCCGGAGTGCACGTTCGAAGAATTCAAGAAAGCCGCCGGACCTGGACTGGCCGCGGAGGCCGATGCGTTGAAGGCCTCCCTGTTCGACCCGGATTTCGAGCCGATGATTACGGCCAAGAGTCCCCGCGGCCGGCTCGACATTCTGCAGGCGAGTTCCAATAACTTCTATTCTACGGGGCTGAGCATGGTGGAAATTCAGGGCTTCCATGAGCAGTATCCGCTGAATTCACGGCTCGTCAAATCGCCGGACGGCAAACTGGCCGAGCAGGTTTACCGCGCCGGCACGCCGGACGGCAAGATCCGGCCCGGCCTTTACGCCGAATATCTGCGGCGGGCCAACAGCGCCCTCGAAAAGGCGCGCGGGTATGCCGATCCCGCGCAGGCGAAGGCCATCGGCGCGCTGATTCGGTTCTTTCAAACCGGAGACCCGCGGGATTGGGTGCAATTCGGCATCGACTGGGTGCAGGACAATCCGGCCGTGGATTTCGACAACGGATTTATCGAAGTGTATCGCGATGCGCGCGGGGCCAAAGGCAGCTCGCAGAGTTTCGTCACCGTGACCGACGAAGCGCTGGCCGGCCGCATGCGCAAGCTTTCCGAAAATGCGCAGTATTTCGAGGACCACGCGCCCTGGCTCGCGCAATACAAAATGCAGGGGGTGAAACCGCCGGTGGCGAAGGCGGTGGACGCACTGATTGAAACGGGCGATTTCCACGTCACCACGATCGGCGACAACCTGCCGAACGAGAACGAAGTACACGAGAAGTATGGCTCGAAGAGTTTTATGTTCACCGGCAGCAGCCATGCTTTGGAGCACGCCGCGGGGTTGGGTGCGCTGCGGGAGTTCGCACCCTCGCCGGAGGTTATAGCGCTGGGTGAAAAATATGGCGACGAAGCCGAAGATCTGATGACGGAGCTACACGAAGTCATCGGACACGGGTCGGGCAAGCTGAGTCCGAAGTTGACGCACGAACCCAGTTACTATCTGAAGGAATACTATTCCACGCTCGAAGAAGCGCGTGCCGATTTGATGGCGCTGTGGAACGTTTTCGACCCCAAATTGAAGGAGTTAGGGCTGATTTCCAGCCCGGACGTGGGCAAAGCCATGTACAATTCGGCGGCCACGGCGGCGCTGATACAGTTGCGGCGGATTCTAAAAGGCGACACGATCGAAGAGGATCATCAGCGCGACCGGCAGTTGATCGTGCGATACATCATGGATAAGACCGGCGCTATCGAGCAATTCGATCGCGGCGGCAAGACCTACATCGCCGTGCGCGACTACGACAAGATGCACCAGGGCGTGGGAATGCTGCTCGCCGAGCTGATGCGCATCAAGGCGGAAGGCGACTACGATGCGATCAAGGCGCTGGTGGACCGTTACGGCGTGCATTTCGATCCCAAGCTACGGGACCAGGTGGTAAGCCGGTATGCGAAGCTGAATCTGCCTGTTTATTGGGGCGGCATCAATCCGCAACTCAGTCTGAAGGGCGATCGCGTGACGATGACCTACCCGCGCGATTACGTGCGGCAGCAACTGGATTATGCCGCCGAAAACAGCGGTCCGGTTACTGGGGAGCGGTAAGCTGCAGCCCGGCGATGGGCACGCGAATGAAGCTGGGCTTGTAGTCGTTGGCGCACACCAGGTCGGCTGAATTGGTAGCGTTCACGTTGTACGAAACCAGGATCCCAGCGGACGAAGCAAACTCGGGATGCGCCTTCGGATCATACGTATCCAGGGTCCCCACCGAGCAGCCCGGCGCGCCGGTTTCGGGCGTGGTGTAGACCACCGTGCGGTGGCTCCAGGGGCCCTGCGGCGAACAAGAGTAATAGGTGGTGACGTACTTCCAACCAGGATACGGCGGATTTTTGGGGTTCATTCCGGTCATCAGATAGAATGGCCCGGTCGCGGCGCTCAGCCGGTGTACGCTGTACTCGTTGGTGATCGCGGGCACCCCGGCCATAGGCGTGGCGTTCGATTGGCCGGACACCCATGTGCGGCTGGTTGCATTCCAATATTGCCACTGGGTGGGATCGGTGAGGGCCGTCAATTTCGAGAAGCGCGCGACATATGGCAGCTTGTTCGCGGTGCCTGGGTCCATGATTCCGTACAGATAGTAGTATGCGCCTTCCTTGAAAAGGCGGGTGCCCCACTCGATGCTCAGATCCGGTAGAGCAATGGGTTTGATGGATTCCAGTTTCATGCTGGGGTACGCCAGCGTCGCCACCGAATTGCCCACGAATTGAAAAACGCCGGTCCATTCCAGCAGGAGCACCTGGATCGAGTAGACGCCGGGCGAGGTTTGGATCACGATGCCGTCGCCGGGCCAGAACCAGTCCTGCGAATTGGATGGGGCAAAGTAAGAGCTGGTGCTTGGCGGGTAGCCCACCGTGGATAGCGTGTTGGTGGACGGATCCTGAATGGTGAGGGAATTATGTGCCTGGAACAAGTCGCTGGAGCGCAGGCGCGTTTGGGGATTCACAGTGCCGATGTAGGAATCCGACCAGATCCAAAGATCCTGCCCGTTCGGCAGGAGCAGCGAATACGTGCCGTCGGCGCCGGTCCAGCCCGGCCCGTTCTGGATGAAGAACTGGTCGAAGGTGATATCGGGAGTCCCTGCGCCGGGCGCGGGCGGCAGTGTACACTGGCCGTGCAGTGCGGCGAGGGGAAGGAGAAGAGTGAAAATCGAACGGCGGAATAAATGGGGCATCTCCGATTAATATACTCGTTTGCCGAGGGGGAGAACGGGCGCATGCTTCCCGTCCGCAGTTTTGGTACACTGGTTGTTTCACCGGCGGAGCGCGGAAAGCAGAGTTGCGTCGCCGCAAGTTTGGACGGGTGGCCGAGCGGCTAATGGCAACAGACTGTAAATCTGTCGCCCCTTGCGGGCTACGGAGGTTCGAATCCTCCCCCGTCCACCAGTGTGGTTAAAGAGTTTGGTTGGGCCGTTGTAGCTCAGTTGGTAGAGCGCGTCCTTGGTAAGGACGAGGTCACCAGTTCAATCCTGGTCAACGGCTCCAGGATTTTCCAGTAAGTTCCTGTAGCGAATCCGTACAGAAGGCGAACTCAAAATGGCAAAGGAAAAATTTGATCGCAGCAAGCCGCACGTCAACATTGGCACGATCGGTCACATCGATCACGGCAAGACCACGCTGACGGCGGCGATCACCAAGGTTTTGGGGAAGAACAACCCGAAGGTGAAGTTCCGCAGTTTCGACTCCATCGATAACGCGCCGGAAGAAAAAGCTCGCGGCATCACCATCGCGGTGGCGCACGTGGAGTACGAAACCCCCAACCGGCACTACGCGCACGTGGATTGCCCGGGTCACGCCGACTACATCAAGAACATGATCACCGGGGCGGCGCAGATGGATGGCGCCATCCTGGTGGTGGCGGCCACCGACGGCCCCATGCCCCAGACCCGCGAGCACCTGCTGCTGGCGCGGCAGGTGGGTGTGCCGTACATCGTGGTGGCGCTGAACAAAGTGGACATGGTGGACGACGCGGAGCTGCTGGACCTGGTCGAACTGGAGATGCGCGAACTGCTGACCACCTATGAGTTCCCGGGCGACGCCGTGCCGGTGATCCGGGTATCGGCGCTGGGCGCGTTGAACGGCGAGCCGCAGTGGGAAAAGACGGTGACGGATCTGATGGCCGCGGTAGACAGCTACGTGCCGCTGCCGCAGCGCGAGATCGACAAGCCGTTCATCATGCCGATCGAGGATATTTTTTCGATCCAGGGGCGCGGCACGGTAGTGACGGGACGTATCGAGCGGGGCATCGTGAAGGTGGGCGAGCCGGTGGAGATCGTCGGATTCCGCGACACACGTCAGACCGTAGTTACCGGCATCGAAATGTTCAAGAAGTTATTGGACGAAGGGCGCGCCGGGGACAACGTGGGGCTGCTGCTGCGCGGCATTGAGAAAGACGATGTGGAGCGCGGGCAGGTGGTAGCGAAGCCGAAGTCGATCACGCCGCACAAGAAGTTCATGGGCAGCGTGGTGGTGCTGAGCAAGGAAGAGGGCGGGCGGCATACGCCGTTCTTCAAGGGTTACCGGCCGCAGTTCTACTTCCGTACCACGGACGTGACGGGCGATGTGTTCCTGCCGGAAGGCACGGAGATGGTGATGCCGGGCGACCACGTGAACCTGACTGTGGAACTGAACACGCCGATCGCCATGGAAAAAGGGTTGCGGTTCGCGATCCGCGAAGGCGGACGTACGGTGGGCGCCGGGACCGTGACGGACATTATAGAATAACGCTGCAAGCAAAGAAGGACAACGAAGATGGCGCGCGAGATTATCACTTTTCAATGCACCGAGTGCAAGAACCGGAACTATTCGGGCACCAAGAATAAAAAAACCACTACGGAGCGGCTGGAAATGAAGAAATTCTGTCCGTATTGCCGGAAGCACCAGCCCCACAAGGAAATCAAGTAGAATTAGGAAGGGCAGCTAAAGGCAATTGTCCCGCCGGGTTGTGAACTGTAGGGGCGTAGGTTTAACGGCAGACCAGCGGTCTCCAAAACCGCGAGTGGGGGTTCGAATCCCTCCGCCCCTGCCAATCCAAATCTGACAGCCGTAGAGTTGAGAGAAGCGAGGCAGCATGGAAGGCAGCAACAATTTTCTTGAGAGCGTGACCGCTTGGCCCACGCGCACGCGCGATTATTTCAACGAGTTGAAGCTCGAAATGAAGCGCGTCACCTGGCCGAATCGCAAGCAGGTGGAGGGCACCACGGTGGTCGTGATTTTCACGGTATTCGCCTTCGCCGCCTTCTTTGCGGTAGTCGATACGATACTGAACGATACCGTGACCCGTTTGTACCACGCTTTGTCGAAGTAGCCGTATGGACGACGAAAACGTAGATTCCATGCATCCAGAAGAACCCGAGAGCGCCGAACTGGCTGAGGAGCCCGTCGCGGAACAAGCGGCGGCGGAAGAGCCCGAGACCGAACCGGCCGCCGCGCCGGCGGAGGCGCCCGCCGCGCCAGGCTATGATGAAACCTCCGCGAAGAAGTGGTTCATCATTCACACCTATTCCGGGTTCGAACAGAAAGTGGCTGAATCGTTGCGGAGCCGCTCGCAGGCGTTCGGCTTTGCGGATAAAATCGGGCAAGTGCTGATCCCCACCGAAGAAGTGGTGGAGCTGCGGGGCGGCAAGAAAGTGACCAGCAAGCGCCTGGTTTATCCGGGCTACGTGCTGGTGGAAATGGAAATGAACGACGAGTTGTGGCATGCCGTGAAAGCCACGCCGCGGGTGACGGGATTTGTGGGCGGCGGCACGCAGCCGGTGCCATTAAGCGCGGACGAAGTAAATTCCATCCTCTACCGGCAGGCGTCCTCCACCGAGCGGCCGCGGCCCAAGACGACTTACGAGAGGAATGATGGCGTGCGCATCGTGGATGGTCCGTTCGCCAACTTCCGTGGGAAGGTGGACGAGGTCAATACCGACCGCGGTACGCTGCGCGTGATGGTGATGATTTTCGGCCGTGCCACGCCCGTGGAACTCGAGTTCCTCCAAGTAGAAAAAGAATAAGAATAACGATCGCAAGGATTCTCAGATGGCAAAGAAAGTTACCGGTTCCGTGAAGTTGCAGATCCCCGCCGGGAAGGCTACGCCGGCGCCCCCCGTGGGTACGGCCCTCGGCCCGCAAGGCGTCAACATCATGGATTTCTGCAAGGCGTTCAACGCCAAGACGTCGAGTAAGGACCAGGAAGGGCTGATCATCCCCGTGGTGATCACGATTTTTTCGGACCGCTCGTTCACTTTCATCACCAAGACGCCGCCCGTTCCGGTGTTGATCAAGCGCGCCGTGAACCTGGCCAAAGGCTCGCCCGAGCCGCACAAAACCAAGGTAGGCGTGATCACGGAGAAGCAGGTGGAAGAGATCGCCAAGATCAAGATGCCGGATCTGAACTGCTTCACGGTGGAAGCCGCCATGAATTCGGTCAGGGGCACGGCGCGCAGCATGGGCGTGGATGTAGTCGCCTGATCGCGCGCACTTCTTAGAATTCGCCTTCGCTCCCCACTCCGGCCGCGCGCCAGGCGCCGCCGCTCCATCACCCGTTAACCATCGGCAGCATCCGGATTCATGGAGATAATCTTCGGTTTGCGGCTACTTTGAGATATTAGGAGAACCGCGTGCAAGCCAGACAGGTACCTGAATCCGCAGTGGGCCGAAACCGCCCAGGGGCGGCCCTCGTCCCTTGGTGTATGACCCCTCACGGCCAGAGCGCCGGATGTGTAAGTAGTTTCCTATTGCGGCGCCGGATCGTGTCCGCATGTCTATTGGTTCTAAGCCTCTCCCTATCGATCGCCAGGGGAGCCGAGAACCGCATTACGACGGCTGTTAACGACACCCAGCGCACGGTACTGCCTGGGCATGTGCGTCCCCGGCTGGCAGCCGCCGTAGACCAAGGCGCCGTGGATCCATCCATGGCCATGCCGTACGTGATTCTGACGCTTGCGCCTTCCGCCAGTCAGCAGGCCGCGCTCGACCAGCTATTGCAGCAACAGCAGGACCCCGGCTCCGCGAATTACCATGCCTGGGTCACTCCGGAGCAATACGCGGACCGGTTCGGCGCCAGTCAAGCCGACATCGACAAGATATCCGCTTGGCTGGGCCAGCATGGCCTGACAGTTAAATCCGCGGCACGCGCGCGCAATAGCGTGGCCTTCGGCGGCACGGCCGGCCAGGTGGAAAGCGCCTTCGGGGTGGAGATTCATCACTACCTTTCGGGGGGCGAAGTGCATTACGCCAATGCGGGCGATCCCACCGTACCCGCGGCGTTCCAGGGCGTGGCGCGCGCCATTCACGGACTGAACGATTTCCACCTGAAAGCCAGGCAACAGCCGCGTGCCATGCAGCCGCGCGATAACACCCGCGACGGCCAACTGCTGGCTCCCGACGATATCGCCACCATTTACGACATCAGCGCTCTTTACAATGCGGGCATTTCGGGGACGGGGATGAAACTGGCGATCGCCGGGCAGACCAACATCGAGATGTCGGATATCACGCAGTTCCGCAGCTACTTCAATCTGCCGTCGAACAATCCGACTTTGGTGCCTGTGCCTGGCGCTCCCACCGGAACCAGCCAGAGCGACTTGGGGGAAGCCGACCTGGATCTGGAACTGTCCGGAGCGGTAGCGCGAAATGCCACGATTTACTTCGTTTACGCCTACGAGGACGTGATGAGCGCGCTCTCCTACGCGATCGATCAGGACATCGCGCCGGTGGTGAGTATCAGCTACGGCGATTGCGAATTGGACGAAGGATCGGCGGAGGCGCACGTGGTCGAAACCTGGGCCACGCAAGCCAACGCACAGGGCCAAACGATCTTCGCCGCCTCGGGCGATAACGGCGCGGCCGATTGTTATGGCGATGGCGACGGCGCGGCTATCGATAATGCCCTTTCTGTAGACCTGCCGGGGTCGCTCCCCCAAGTGACCGCGGTGGGGGGCACGGAGTTCAACGCCAGCGGTTCGGCTTATTGGAATACCTCGAATACCAGCAACCACGCTTCGGCGCGGCAGTACATTCCGGAGACGTCCTGGAACGACAGCGCGGCCGAAGGCTCGCCGGCGGCCAGCGGCGGCGGCGTGAGTACGTTTTTCTCCAAGCCATCATGGCAGAGCGGGACCGGTGTGCCCGCAGACGGCTACCGCGACGTTCCGGATGTATCGCTATCGGCTTCGCCCAACGAGGACGGCTACCAGATTTATAGCGGGGGAAGTTTGCAGATTATCGGCGGGACGTCGGTGGGCGCTCCCCAGTTTGCCGGAATTACGGTTTTGCTGGGCCAATACCTGGTCGCGAACGGGTTTGCGACCAGCCCAAATCTCGGCAATATCAACGCCGGGCTCTATAGCCTGGCGACGGTGACAGGTGTATTTCACGATATTACTACCGGAAACAATATGGTGAGTCCGTGCAGTTCGTGCCAGTCCATCGGGTACAGCGCGGGCGTGGGCTACGACCAGGTCACTGGCCTGGGCACGCCGGACGTTTTCAATTTCGTAACCGCCTGGCACGGCAGCGTGGTCAGCACGAAGAACAATGCGACCATGACGTTCGCGGCCAACCCCGCGAGCATGACGTTCAGCGGTTCGACAGCCCTGACGGCCACGGTATCGGGCTCTAGCGGCGGCACGACACCCAGCGGCACCGTGACGTTTACCACCGGAACTTATTCGCTGGGAAGCGCCACGGTCAACTCCAGCGGTGTAGCTTCCCTAACGCTGAACGGCGTGCAGTTGTCCGCCGGCGCCAACAGCATTACCGCGCAATACAATGGGGATAATTCTTATTACGGCGCCTCGGCCAACGCCACGGTGACGATCACATCGGCGTCCAACGGGCCGCCGTCGATTGCTTCCATCTCGAACTCGGCATCTTACACCGCAGCTTACGCAGCGGGCGATATCATCAGTGTCTTCGGATCGCAATTGGCGCCGGCCACTGCCAGCGCCCTGTCCGTGCCGTTGCCCACATCGTTGGCCGGCACGTCGGTGACTATCGACGACATCCCCGCGCCGCTCTATTACGTCTCCGCGGGGCAGTTGAACATTCAGATCCCGTACGGTATCCCGGCAAACACGACGGTTCAACTCCGGGTGAATAATAATGGCGAAAGCGCTTTCGATTCGTTTGCGGTATCCGCAGCGGCGCCGGCCATCTTCACTACGAACTCCGGAGGCACGGGTCAAGGCGCCATCCTGAACACTTCTTATCAGTTGGTCAACGCATCGAATCCGGCATCTCCCGGCAACACTTATATCCAGATTTACTGCATCGGCCTGGGCGCGGTCAGTAATCAGCCCGCCAGCGGCGCGGCATCACCTTCCGGCACACTCGCGTATACCACCGGCACTACCACAGTGAAGATCGGTAATGTATCGGCCAACGTGAGTTTCTCCGGCCTGGCGCCGGGGTATGTAGGTCTCTATCAGGTGAACGCGCTGGTGCCGGCGTCGGTGGCCGCGGGCAGCGCCGTGCCGGTGGTGGTATCGGTAGGCGGAGTAAGTTCCAATACCGCGACCATCGCCGTCGGTAGTAACTAGCAATGGAGGGCGGCCAATCCGCATCGCGCGCTACGGAGCCAGCGCGATGGAAGCCAGCCAGAACGCCGCCTTCTGGCCGGTGGGGTTGAGCACGGTCACCTGGCAGTCGTACTTGCCGGGCGGAAGCTGCCGCAGCGCCAGGCTGAATTCGAGCGGCGCCGTTTTCAGCCGGTCGTTGGCACCGCTTTTCACCACGATGGGTTGGGTCTCGAAGGCCTTCTTCTGCCCGGCGTATAGACTGACAAATGCGATCAGCGGCTGGAAGGTTTCCGGGCCTTGCTCGTAGGCTTGCAGGTAGACGTACATGTCCCGGCTCTTGCTGAAGACTCGCGTTACACTGGGAATCAACTTCTGGCCGTTGCGGACCAGGGGGTTCGCCGTTTCAGCCCGGTCCTTGCCCTTTACCGCGTTATAAAGAGCTTCCTTCAGATCCACGCGCTGGCTGCTGAGAATCACCGAGCTGATGGCAATGCGCTTCTCCTCTTTATTCAGATTTGGGATCACAAAGGCGGTTTGGTAGGTCCCGATGCGGCCTGTCTCCGCGTCCCGCGCCAGAAACTTGATGGTGTATTTCCCGGGCAGCAGCGTGAAGCCCGCGTCGTACTCAATGGGCCGCTTGGCTAATTCGAGAGCCGTGGCGTCGCTCAGCCGGATATCCACCTTATCGCGCACGTTGGTGATGGTGGTGCCATAGTTGTCCTTGATCTCGCCGACGAAGTCGATCAGGGTCCGTTCGGCGCCGCCCCGCTTCGCCAGGGCCAACTCACGGCCCGGGATCTTCACTACCAATGGAACGAAGTATTCGGCGCGGTTCAACTGGAAGTAATCCACTTCCATGGCGATGGTCAGCTCCGTGATCGGATCGGGCAGCATCAGCGCATCTTCGAGCTGGCGTTCCTTGTCGGCCGCGGTGAACTTCGCGAACTCCTTGCCGGCAAAGTATCCCTGGCGATAATCCAGGTTTGCGGCGATGTCGCCATTCAACGCGATCTTGATGCGGCGGAATTTGCCGTCCTGCGCGGTGTTGGTGGTGTAGTAGCCGAGTATGTAGTAACTCGAAACGGCCTGCTCCGCCTGCAGGATACCCTTGGCCAGGTCGTTATTGTCGAGCAACGCTTTGCCGCCAGTATCGGTGGCCAGCGCGTAGAGCGTATCTTGCGACTGCTGCAGGTTCGAGGTTACGGCCAGCGCCGACGCGCCGGAATACATGCCCGCATTGCCGGGCGATCCCATGGTGGCGTCGCCCAAGGGGGCCTCGGCTACCAGGCCGCGCGCGTCGATGGGCCAGAACGAAACTCCGGCGCGAATGGCGGCATTGATGGTGGCATGCAATTGCGCCTGATTGTTGAGGCCGTTCAGGCGCAGTCCGCTGGCGAAGTAAATCAGCGATTTCTTCTCGTTAAGCTGGCCTAACATGTTGGCCGCGGTCTGTAGGGCGGATAGCTGACGATCGGTATTGAAGATGTTGAACTCACTGTCGTCCTGGCCGAAAGCGGCGCCGGTATCGGGGCTGCTGGCATCGCCGGTAGAGTAATCCATGCCTTGGCCTTCACCTACGATCATGGTCTGGATGATGCTTAACAGACGGTCGCGATCGCCGGTGAAATCCTGCAGGACATCCACCGCGCCGCCCGTGTAGCGCAGGATCGCCAGCAGGTCCGCGGCCGCCAGTTGCGTCCGGATGAATCTCTCCGCCGCGGCCAGGGCGCGAAATTGATCGCCCGGTGGCATGGCGCTCATATCGAAATAGAGCGCCAGCAGCCGTCTATCCTTATATCGCGTGCTCCCCGGCGACTCCGGTGCAATCTGCGTCCGCCCGAGCTTGTCGTAAATGTGGATGTGTTCCGAAGCTGACACCGCGGGCGCCGCGGCGGGGGTCTTTGGCAGGTCTTGACGATCGAAGAAGCGGATGGTTTGGGGCACGCCGTTCTCGGTCACCGTGAAATCCTTTGCGGTCAGGCCCTCTACAGGCGCGCCTTTCTTATCTGTCACGACCACGGTCTCGACCACTAACTGGGCGCCGGTGGTAAAGGTAACCGCGCCGTTGCCGCCGGCCGGCGCGTTCTGGCCGATTTGTTGGGCACATGCGGCGGCGGCGAAACAAAGGATGGAGGCAGCGCAGCGCATAGCTCAGAACCTCAGGCGCAGGGTCGTCTGGATACTGCGCATGGCGTTGGCCGCCGCCGGCGATCCGAACTGCGCGCTGTTCACGATCGTGTTCCAAGCTGTAAAAGTGACATGGTTGAGTGCATTGGTGGCATCGAATCGAAGATCGAGATTGAGCCGGTCGCTGACCCGGAAAGTGCGCCCCAAGGAGGCATTCACATTGAACTGGCCGGGGCCGGTAATAGAGTTCCGGCCGGCATTTCCCCACTGGCCGGGCAAAGGCGCGGTATACGCAGCCAGATTCAGATTGAAGCCGCCGATGTAATCGGGACGGATGGTGCCAGTGACTCCCGTTCCCGGCACGGCAGCCAGATAGACGGGCGTCTCCGGCAGGCCGCTACCCGCGGTGATGGTGCCGGCGAAGGTCCACTCTTTGAAAAGCGCGCCCTTCCATCCCGTAAGCAGCGTACCTCCGCCGATTCCCATGCCGGTGGTGTACTGCGCCTGCATGCTCAAGAGATGGCGCTGGTCGAAAGTAGAGAGGCCCCGGTCGGCGCTCAGGTTCAGCCAGTTTTGCGCAACCGCCAGGTTCGAGGAGTTTGTGGGTACCTCCGAAGCCCCGGCCGATGCGGCGTTGGGACTATTCTGACCGGTGGCGCCGGCGCCCTGTCCGCCCAGCACCGCGTCGTCGTCGATGGATTTTGAGTAAGTGTATTGTAAGATCCCGGTGATGCCGTTATGCAGCCTGCGCCGTAATTGAATCTGTCCAGCTTCGCGGCTGGAATTGCCGTGGGAAGTCATGTAAAGGAATCCGGCCGGACAGGCCGGGCACGGATTCACCGCGCCGATCGGATAAGTGCCGGGCAGAAATTCCTGCGGTCCATTGGTTCCTTTTATGCCAAGATATGTGGCGGTCAATTGGAGGGAACCGGGCAGGTCGCGCTGTACCGCAACTTGCCAGTTCTGGGCATATCCGGGGCGGAAATTCGGATCGATGCCGAATGTGTTGCCGACGATCGCCGGAGATGCCAGGAAGCCGTTGGCCAGGGTCAGCGGATCCGCGGCGCTATTCTGGACGCTCAAGGTCTTCGACAGCGGCGGCTGCTGCGCCATCTGCACCGCGATGGTCTGATAGACCGATGTATCGTAATAAATGCCATAGCCGGCGCGAACCACCATCGACGACCCCGGGATCGGACGCCAGGCGATGCCCACGCGCGGCTCGATTCCCCGCTTGTCGGGGCGCACCAGAGAACTAGGATAACGTTGACCAGTGAGCGGCCCGATCGGGTCATTAGCCACGACTGGAGCGACCGCCGCAAAGTAGGGAGAGCTATCCAGATTTACCAGGCGGCCATAAAGTTCGGTGATGGGCGCGCCGTATTCCCAGCGCATGCCCGCGTTCAGCGAGAACTCCGGACTGATCCGCCAATCGTCATTGATGTAAGCGTCGTAGACCGATTGGCGAAAGTATTTGTCGGCGTTGCCGAATGCGATGGCGCTGGTACCCGGAATGCCCAATAAAAAGTCCGCAAAGTCGGAGCCCGTGGCGGCGCCGGTGAAGGTGAATGTGCCGCGCGGATTCTGTTGCGACAGGTAATTGAATTCCTGGCGCCGGAAATCGGATCCAAATGTAATGTTATGGCCACTGCGAAACCATCGCATGGAATCCGACAGCCCGCTGGTCTGGTTGCGATCGAACGAGCTTTGCGCATCGGACAGGCTCGCGATGCCGCTCGCGAAGGTGAGGCCGGGAGGCCCCCAATTCATGGGCTCCTGGTTATTGCCCGAGATTCCCGCGTCGCCCGACACGTTTTCCCGATTTTCGAAATAAGGTGTCCCATGTGTAGCCAGGCGGCTGAACTGCACCCCCAGGTTCATGAACCATCGCTGGCTAAAACGGTGCGACCAATTGGCGCTGGTGTTGATTCCCAGCAGGCTGCTGGTATCCAGAAAGCCGAACAGATTCGGGGCGCCCGTGCGCAGGCTCTGAAATGCGAAGCGGCCGTAGATTTGATCCCGCGTGCCAAGCGTCTTATTCAGGCGCGATTGTAGCGCATCCTGGTGGCTCGAGCTGAGAATTGGAAGCTGGTAGTTGTACCCTGTGCCGCCGTTGAAGTTCGGCAGCGGGTAGAAACTCAACAAGGCGCGCGCCTGTGGGCTAATGCGGCTATCCGGAATGGTGTTGCCGGGAAATGGCGCGCCGGTAATAGGGTCCAGGATCGCGCTGGAAAAGACTCCGGCACGTTCCGCCAAATCCGGCATCAGGCCTGGCAGCGTGCTGGCATTGTTGTTCCGGGTCCACTGATACGCGACGAAGAACACCGGGGGGCGTTTGAAGAGATGTGGAATTTGGATTGGACCGCCCAATGCCGCCATGCCCGTCAGGCGGCTATACGACAGCTTGGGCGAATTTTGTCCCGTTATGGAAAACTGCTGCGCGTCCAGAGCGGAATTGTCCAGCGTCATGCCGATTCCGCCATTAAACAGCCCTTTCGACCCATTGCGGTTATTGCCGAACGCGGGGAGTTGCGCGAAGGGCGACGCGGCGCCGTTCTGCGAGCTGCCATTGATCAGAAATCCGTCGGCGGCACGCTGGCTCAAATCGTCATCGGAGGCTTCCTTCGGAACGACCGGCGGCTTCCGCGGCTCGTTTTGGGGAGTCGCCGGAGATTGTGCCGGCCCCGGCCCGGGCGGTTCGGCACCCGCGATCCGCGCGTCGATCCGATCGAGCGGCAGGAGTTTCAGTTCATATTTCGCAGCAGGAGTGGTGGGCCCAATCGCCACGCCCGCCTGGATTGCGGCGAACCCCAGCATGTGGATTTCGACCTTCCAGTTTCCATCCGCCAGGTCCGGGAAAGAGTACAGACCTTGCGGATCGGTGATGGCGGTGAACGCTTTGTCTCCAGCGGTTACAGTGACCGTGGCGCCCGGCACCGGCAATCCCCCGAAAGTGACTTGTCCGCGATACTCCGCGGCCCACATCACCGGCGCCGCGAGACACGCAATGGCCACGCCGGTAAGAACTCGTGCAGTCCAGGTTCCGGTCATCGGATCAAATGGGTGCGCATAGCGATGCTCCCCGTTAGAAGACGCGGCGGAAAGCCGGCTTGGCGAGGGCATCTGCGCGCAACGCTAGTTTTCAGAAGGCCTTTCCACGTGGTCGATTACGATCGTGTCCACGGGGCCTTTTTGCGTCTCCAGTTTCAGCCCAAGCTGTTCCTGCAGGGCTGTAAAGATGGTTGGACCGGACGCCTCCGGGGGCGGCGCGGCAACTCCGGGCGGACCGCCGCGCATGGTTCCCTGCCCTTCATCGGGAGTCCATTTCAGCGTGAAATCGTACTCCCCTTTCAGGCCGGTTTTGTCCACAACCAGGCGTCCGACTTGGCGCGAAAGGATGTCCGCGAAGCGTTCCAAGGTGGCGCCGGTCATGGTCAGCTCGCCCCTCCCGTTCATCATGATGCCATGCCGCATCGCGGGTGCTCCGGGAGGTGCACCAGACGGCCCGGGAGGGGGCGGGGCCGAATCGCCCGGCGCAACAGCGGCCGCGTGGAACTTGGGTCCGTTCTTTGCAACCACCAGCGCATAGAGCGGCAGTTCCTTCGTATCGTGATGCAGGGTGAGCTTGAAGCGATCCGCCAACAGCGTTTGCAGCATCAGCTTCATTTGCTCCTCCCGATCGTCGCGGCCGAGTTTCGGCTGACCCGCGGCGGGCGCGTCTTCCGGTTTGGCCTCCACGTCGAAATGGTCGGAGTCGAACCAACCCGGCGCTCCCGAGATCTGGGAGTCTTTCACGCCGTATGCCGTTTGCAGCAGTATTTTCAGCGTGACGTTACTCGCCGACAACCTCCCTCCCGGCTCGATGCGCAGCATTACATTGCCCGTGCCGCTATGGTTGGGCTTAATCGACGCCACTTCAAACGCGGGCTTTTGAGCGCGGCCTTGCGGGGCGTAGCTCAGGCCCAAAATCATCAGACTCACGCTTACTTGCCTAATCATAAATGTCTCCTTGCAGACCCGATAGCCGCACGCTAATTCGCCGACGGCTTCTCCACGCGATCGATAACGATGGTGTCGACGGGGCCTCTCTGCGATTCCAGCTTCAACCCGAGTTGCTCCTGCAAGGCAGTGTAGATCGATGGCCCGGACGCTTCCGCCGGCGGCGCGGCATCTCCGGGCGGATTCCCCGGCATCAGGCCGTGGCCCTCGTCGGGCGTCCATTTCAAGGTGAAATCGTAGTTGCTTTTCAGGCCGGTCTTGTTCACGACGAGAAGGCCCAGTTGCCGCGAGAGCAGGTCCGCGAACATGTCCATATTCTCGCCATTGACATTCAACACTCCCCGGCCATTCATGCGAATCGTGTGTGGCGGCGGGGGATCGTTAGGGGTTATTTCGCGGTTAGGCGCATTGTCATCGTCCGGTGTGGCCGGCGATTCGTGCATCTTGGGCCCGTTCTTAGCGGCCACCAGCGCATATATGGGCAGTTCCTTCGTTTCGTGATGGATCGCCAGCTTAAAGCGATCCGCCAACATCGACTGCAGCATCAGCAGGAGTTGTGCGTTCTGATCGTCGGGGCTGCCTTTCCGTTGCGGATCGGCCGGGGGGTCGTCCAGCTTGGCCTCGATATTGTAATGTTCGGATTCCGTCCAACCCGGTGCTCCCGAGATTTGAGAGTCCTTCACGCGGTAGGCGATTTGGATGAGAGTTTTCAGGGTTGCGTTGGTCGCCGTGAAGCGGCCCGCATCCATGCCGATCCGGAAAAACTGCATGCCGCCGCGTTCCGGCTTGATGGATGTCACGTCGAAGGTGACATGGGGCGTGCCGGCGGGCGGCGCCGATTGCGCCCGGCTGGGCGGTGGATTCGTCAGGCCGATGACGATGGGTCCGGCGATGGCTATCGTGCCGGCGGCGATCAGCAGTAATTTTCTGCCGAAACTGAGACTATTCGACACCCGCCCGGTCATGATCCGCACAATCCGTTTCTTCAGATCGGAGCCGGCGATCCCCGAGATGCATGCCAGCGGCGACTCCAGGTAGAATTGGCAAGTCTTCAGAATGCTTTCCGCGTATATTTCCGGCTGCCCGCCGAGCCGGACCACTTCTTCGTCGCAGGCGCGTTCGCGCTCCTCCACCAGCCGCGCGCCCACCCACCACACCAGGGGATGGAACCAGAACATGGCCTCGACCATCATGTGAATTGCCGCCATCAGATTGTCGCGGCGGCGGACATGGCACAATTCGTGCGCCAGAATAGCCTTCAGGTGCGCCGGCGCCAGGTGATCCGTGATGCCTTCCGGCAGCAGCAGCACCGGACGAAAGATGCCGAAAACGCCGGGCTCCAGCAAGGCCGGCGAGGATAGCACCGGGATGCCCGCTGCAAGCTCGAGCGGCGAACCGGCGCGCACGGCGGCACGCACGCGGCGCCATCGGCGCCACCAAATCAGTGCCACCGCCAGGCATCCGCATGCCCATACCGCGAGGAGAATCGACGGCAGCAGGTGGGTATGCCGCGGGACAATCGCGGTCGCCATGGCAGCCACGAGCGGCTGTTGCGGAAAGGGCTGGCTGACCTGCTTTACGACGGCTGCCAGATCCGTCCGCGCCGCGCGACTGGCGCTCAACCATCCCGTCAGCGATCCAATTTGGCCGCCCACGGCGGACAGCAGCGAAAACGGGACGAGGAACTTCACGGAAGCGCTCAACCATATCCAATAGCGCGTGCGCGCGTGATTGCTGTGCAGCGCCAGCGCCAGGAGCGCCGCCACGGCCGCAAAGAGCGTGGATTGCCACAGATGGTTAGCCATGGCCGAAGTTACATTGACGGGGATCATTGCGATTGGTCCTCCTTTGCCAGTTTTCGCAGGGCGTGTTGCGCTTCCCTGACATCGTCGAGGGTAAGCTTGCCGGACTCCACCAGGTGTGCCATCAGCGGCTGGGTCCGGCCGCCGAACAGGCCCAACAGGTCGTCGATCAATCTGCCTTGCGCGGCATTGCGCGAGACCACCGCCTCGAAGATGTGGGCGTTCCCGATCTTCTTCACACGCCGTACAGCCTTCTTGGCTTCCAGGCGGTAGACGGTGGTTTGCACGGTGGTGTACGAGGGCCTGTCCCGCTCGGGGAAGGCTTCTTGAATGTCCCGGATGGGGACCGCGCCGCGGTCCCACAGGACCTGCATGATTTGCAGCTCGAGTTGGGTGAATTTGGGTGTCGCCATTTGCGTTCTACTATAGCTGTTTGTAATGCTACTACGGCTATGTTAGAAATGCAAGTGCGATTTTTTTGCTCGCCAGGGCGGGACTTGAAAGTCCCGCCGGCACGCTGAAGCGTGCGCCACGGGCGGTGAGGTATGCTGCGAAAGGAGCCGTAATGGAAATAGCGATCGGAACTAAGCTGGAAAAGAAGCTTCTGGTGGATAACGAAGTGGCCATCAATTTCCTGGGCATGGAAGGCGCGCGGGTGCTGGCCACGCCCTGGATGATTGGCTGGATGGAGCGCACCTGCCGCGATGCCGTACTGCCGATGCTGGAGGCGGGCCATGACACGGTGGGCACGCACGTGGATGTTTATCATCTGGCGGCCACGCCCATGGGCATGACCGTCACCTTTACGGCGGAAGTGACCGGCGTCAACGGACGCCGCGTCAATTTCAAAGTGGAAGCCTGGGACGAGAAGGAGAAGTGCGGGGAAGGTACGCACGAACGGGCGATTGTGAATATCGCCCGTTTCGCGGCGAAAATGCAGGGTAAGCTCGGCTAACCGCTTAAGGCGCGGCGACCAACGCGGGGACCAGGAGATTGGCTTTCGGCGATCCGATGCCGGTGATGAAATCGTATCCCGGACCGGCAGTGCATTGAGCCCCGCAAGAACCGTTGCTGCCGGAGGTGATGTCGTGGTAGTCGCCTTCGGCCAGGGGATACAGGTCGAATTGCGGCTGCGTCAGGGGCGCCTTGCTCGCGGCGATGCGGCTGGAATTGATAATCGCGAACAGCCCCGCCCACGAAGGCGAACTCACGCTGGTCCCGCCCACTTCGGCCCATCCGCGGAACCCGGTCTTCGAGTACACCGGAACGCCTGTGTTGGGATCGGCATCCCAGGCGACATCCGGTATGCCGCGCTTGCCGGTGGATTGCGCGCTGGCCTGGTAGGACGGTTCGGTTTCATACGCGCTGGTGCCGCCGCTGCTATCGGCCCAGGCTGTTTCGCTGGTCCACACGCCGCCCGGGGCGGTTAACGTCGTGCCGCCGACCGAGACCACGAAAGGAGATGCCGCCGGGTAGAACGCGCCGTGCGCGCTGTCACCGGAGGATGCGCAGAAAACCACGCCCGTCACGTTGAAGTGCGTGTCGTCGCTGGTCTCGGTGCTGAATTCGGAACCGCCGAAACTCATGGAGACTACGGTTGCGCCGTTCGAGACCGCAACATCCACCGCATGAAAGAGAGCGGCATTGCTGGCTGACGCGGCTTCCACCAGGATGATTTTGGCTTTTGGCGCAATGGCGTAGGACCATTCGATATCCAGAGAACTTTCGCCGGCCCATCCCGCATTCGTGCGCGGTTTGGTGCCCGTGGCGTAGATCTTCTTAAAACAGCCGTTGGCCGTAGTGCAGGCAGCTAAGCCGAACTGTTTGGTAAACACACCCAGGTCGGATTCGGCGTTGGGATTGTCATAGGCGTCGATGAGAGCTATGGTTTGTCCCGCGCCTTGGTTGGAGATGCTGGAGATTCCGTAGGCCGAGCGCATCTGGGTTGGTGTGAAGCCGGGCGCCACTTTGGCGACGTCGGGCGAGGGCCGCACCACGATGGGCGGATGCGCCCATGCCGGATCGCCGGGGTCGACCACGGAATCGGCGGCTTGCGATGGAAGCGCCGCGGCGAGCAGAATGCCGAGGCTGCTGCACAAAAATAATCGATTCTTGTTCACGAATATTTGTTCCTTGTTACGGAGATTTGCACACAAAGCTTTGCCAGCGTATCACAGAATCAGGTCGCCGCAAGGTAACAAAAGTACCAGTGCCGTACCGCCCATTTGCCGCCTCGGCCGCGCCGCCGGGCGGGGTGTGCCAACTGCCCGTTGACACAAATGCGCCGCTTCCTTATACTTGATCTACCAGTAATCGAATGTCGAAAACGAAGCTCGATTATGATGCCTCGGGACAGGACCGCGATCTCTACTCGGGTCTCATACGGCTGCACGTATTGCATCATGCGTGCGAGGAGCCTATCTTCGGGCTGGGCATGGTCGAAGAGTTGGCCCGCCACGGCTATCGCATCAGCCCCGGAACGCTTTACCCGTTGCTGCATGGTTTGGAAAAGAAGGGCTACCTCGATTCGTTCGATTCCCGCCACGGTAAATCGCTGCGCAAAGTCTATCGCGCCACGCCGCTGGGGCGGAAAGCGCTGCGGGCGGCCAAGGTGAAGGTGCGTGAACTGTTCGGCGAACTGATCGAAGGCCAATGAGACTTCCCGGCATACTCCGATTCGTAGTCTTGAGCTGCGCGGCGGGCGCTCCGCTGTGCGCGCAATTGACCCTTCCGCAGGCCGTCGATGACGCGCTGCGCAACTATCCTTCCGTGCGGGTCTCCGAAGCGCAGATCGACGCCGCGGCCGCCGGCATCAAACTGGCGCGCACCGCTTACCTGCCGCATGTTGACGCCATCGCACAAGTTAATCGCGCCACGCGAAACAACGTGTTCGGGCTGCTGTTACCCACGGGGGGCGTGATCCCATCGATGTCCGGCCCGGTGATCGGATCGAACAACTTCGGAACGGCGTGGGGCAGCGCGGTAGGCGCGCTGGTGAGTTGGGAGCCGTTCGATTTCGGATTACGCCGCGCCAACGTGCAGGCGGCCGCGGCAGCCCACGCCCAGACCGAAGCCGCTTTAAAACGCACACGCTTCGAGGTGGCCGTAGCCGCGGCGGATGCCTATTTGACCCTGGCGGCCGCGCAGGAGACGGTGCGCGCGGCGCAGGCCGGCGTGGACCGCGGCGAAACCGTGCTGCGCACCATTCAGGCGCTGGTGGGCGCCACTTTGCGCCCCGGGGCGGATGCTTCGCGCGCGGAAGCGGAGTTGGCGGCGGCGCGCACCGAGTGGATCCAGGCGCAGCAGGCCGCCGATGTGGCGCGCGCCACGGTCTCGCAGTTCGTCGGCATGGAGCCGGCCCGCATCGCCATTGCCGCGCCCGGATTGCTGCAGCTACCTCCGGAGCGGAACGCGGCGCCGCTCGATACCGCCGCGCATCCCGTAGCGATCGAGCAAAACGCCGTCGTCGCACAGGCGCAGGCGCAACTCCGCGCGCTCGAACGATCGTACTTCCCGCGCTTCTATCTGCAAGGCGCGGCGTACGCCCGCGGCACAGGCGCGGAAACCGACGGCCGATTGCTGGGCGGGCTGAATGGCCTCGCGCCCAACGTCCAGGATTACGCCTTGGGCTTCACGGTGAGCTTCCCCGTGGCGGATCTGCCCGCCGTGCAGGCGCGGGAGGCCGTGCAATCTGCGTCGGTCCGGGCCCAGGCCGCGCGTTCGCAGCAGATCGCCACCGATCTGCGCGCGCAGTGGAATATGGCCGTCGCGACGGTGCAGGGCGCGCGCCGGATCGCGGCGAACACGCCGGTCCAGGTATCCGCCGCGCGCGCGGCCGCCGATCAGGCCACCGCCCGTTACAAGTCGGGCCTGGGGAATGTCGACGCGGTGGCCGAGGCGCAGCGCTTGCTCACACAAGCTGAAATCGACGATGCGCTTGCCCGGCTGGGTGTGTGGCGTGGGCTCCTGGCGGTGGCTACCGCGGCCGGCGATATCCAACCTTTTGTGGCGGAGGCCGGACAATAAGATGCGACTGGTGCTGGCCGCCCTCAGCCGTCCCCTTACCATAGTCGTGGCGCTGGTCGCGATCGCGCTGTGCGCGATCCTGGCCATCGAACGCATGCCCGTAGATATCTTTCCCCAAGTCGGCGATCCCGCGATTTACGTGGCGCAGCCTTACGGCGGCATGGACCCGGCCCAGATGGAAGGCTACCTGACTTACTACTACGAGTATCACTTCCTCTACATCACCGGCATCGACCACGTGGAGAGCAAAAGCATTCAGGGCGCGGCCCTCATGAAACTCGTATTCCATCCGGATACCAACATGAGCCAGGCGATGTCTGAGACGGTCGGATACGTGAACCGCGCACGATCGTTCATGCCGCCGGGGACCGTGCCCCCGTTCATCACCCGCTTCGATGCCGGCAGCGTGGCGGTGGGCCTGTTGGTTTTCAGCAGCGCAACGCACTCGCAGGGCGAGATGCAGGATTTCGCGATCAATCGGGTCCGCCCTTTGTTCGCCACTCTGCCCGGCGTTTCCGCGCCTCCGCCGTTCGGAGGGAATCAACGGACTATCGTGGTGATGCTCGATCCGGCCAAGTTGCGCCAGTACCGCATCTCGCCCGAGGAGGCTATCGCCGCGGTCAGCCGGTCCAGCGTGGTCATGCCTTCCGGCAATATGTATACCGGCCAGATCGAGCGCATCGCGCGCACCAACTCCGCGTTGGGCGCCAGCCTGCCGGACCTGCTCAGCACGCCGATCCGGCCAGTGTCGGGCGCGACCGTGTATCTGCGCGACATTGGCACCATCGACAACGGCACCGACCTGGTCACCGCCTACGCCCACGTGAACGGAAAGCGCACGGTCTACATTCCGGTTACCAAGCGGTCCGACGCGTCCACGCTGGCCGTGATCGACGCTGTAAAGTCGGCCATTCCCGACTTCAAGAAGGCCGTGCCGGAGGATGTGGACGTCAGCCTGCAATTCGACCAGTCCGTTTACGTCACCCATTCGCTGCGCGGCCTGGTGATCGAAGGGCTGCTGGGCGCGGCCCTCACGGGCCTGATGGTATTGATCTTCCTAAGAGACTGGCGCAGCGCGCTCATCGTCATTCTGAATATCCCGTTCGCCCTGCTGGCCGCCGTGATCATGCTGTGGGCGGCCGGCCAGACCATCAATATCATGACGCTGGGCGGCCTGGCGCTGGCGGTCGGCGTCCTGGTGGACGAGGCCACCGTGGAAATCGAGAACATTCATAGCCAGATGCTCCCCGGCGTTTCGCGCGCCCGCGCGGTGGTGGAAGCGTGCAGCCGCACGGCCATGGCGCGGCTGCTATCGATGTTCTGTATTCTGGCCGTGTTTGTGCCGTCTTTCTTTATGATCGGGGTCGGCCGCCAGCTTTTTGTGCCGTTGTCGCTGGCAGTGGCTTTCTCCATGATCGCGTCGTACTTGCTGTCGAGCAGCCTGGTGCCGGTGTTTTCCACCTGGCTGATGCGGGAAGCGCACCGCGGCGAAGAGCGCGAAGGCCTGTTCGGACGTCTGCGTTCCTTCTACGAGCGCTATCTGAACGGCGTTTTGCGGTTCCGCTGGCCGTTGGCGATTGTTTATCTAGTATCCGCGGCCGCCCTCTTGTATGTGTTCCTGCCGCACTTGGGAACCGAGTTGTTTCCCGACGCGAATGCTCCTCTACTGCGTATCCGGCTGCGCGCGCCTGCCGGCACGCGGATTGAAGAGACCGAACGCATCGTGCTGCGCGCGCTCGCGGTGATCGAGCGCGAGGCCGGCCGGGATAATGTGCGAATCACCAGCGACTTTGTGGGCCTGATCCCTTCCAGCTATCCCGTGGACCTGATTCACCTCTTCACCAGCGGGCCGCAGGAAGCCATCATCCAGGTGGCGCTGAATCCCGATGCCCCGCGCGGCGAGCCGCTGCGCGAACGGCTCCGCGATGCCCTGCACCGCGGTTTGCCGGACACGCAGATTTCTTTCGAAGCCGCCGATATCGTGACGCAGGTGATGAGCTTCGGTTCGCCGACCCCCGTCGAAATCGCGGTGCAGGGAGTCAGCCTGCAGAACGATTACGCCTACGCGCAGAAGGTACAGGCGAAATTGGCGGATCTCCACTTCCTGCGCGACCTGCAATTCGCGCAGGAGAATAACTACCCGACGCTCGACATCACCATCGACCGCGAGCGTTCCGGCCAATTCGGCCTGACCATGGCCGACGTGGTGCACTCCGTAGTGCCCGCGACGTCGTCTTCGCGGTTCACCGATCCGAATTACTGGCGCGATCCGAATACGGGCAATGCCTTCCAGATCCAGGTGGAACTACCCCAGAATCAGATGCAGAGCATCGCCCAGGTGGGCGCCATTCCGGTGATGCCGGCGGGCGCCCCCAAGCCGTTGCTTGAAGACATAGCCAGCCTGAAGCCGGGCAGCATGCCGGGCGAGATCGACCGTTATAATGGCCAGCGCGTGGTGAGCCTGACGGCGAATCTTCACGGCGCCACGTTGGGGGAGGCGGCCGCCGCTCTCAATCGGGCCGTAGTGTCCGCGGGCGCACCGCCGCGCGGCGTCTCCGTCCGCATTCGCGGCGAGATTCCGGCGCTCGAACAGACCCTCGCCGGATTGCGCATCGGACTGCTGCTGGCGGTGGCCGTGATTTTTCTGCTGCTCTCGGCGAATTTTCAATCCGTGCGGCTGGCGCTGGCGATCGTGCTGACGGTGCCGGCTGTGCTCTGCGGGGTCCTGTCGATGCTCCTGGCCACCGGCACTACGCTCAACATCCAGTCGTTCATGGGCGCCATCATGGCGATCGGAATCGCCGTGGCCAATTCCATCCTGCTGGTCACCTTCGCCGAGCACGCGCGCCACGCCGGGCGCCCGATTCTGGAGGCCACGCGCGAAGGCGCCGGCGGCCGCCTACGTGCCGTGCTGATGACCGCCGCGGCCATGATTTTTGGCATGCTGCCCATGGCTATCGGATTCGGCGAGGGCGGCGCGCAATCCGCGCCGCTGGGCCGCGCAGTGATCGGCGGACTGCTGGTTTCGACATTTGCGACCCTGACGATTCTGCCTGCGATCTACGCGATCCTGCAGCGGAAAGCTGCCGTCAGTTCGCCGTCGCTCAACCCAATGGATCCAACGAGCCGATATTATGATGCCACGTAACGTCTTCCGTGGGGCAGCCCTGCTCCTGGCGCTGGCGCCCCTCTGCGCGCAAACTATCGACCTCGTCGCGGTCGTTTCCAAACCTGTCTCCCGCACCGTCGACCTGCCCGCCGAGATCCAGCCGTATCTGACGGTCTCGCTGCACGCGAAGGTGCCGGGTTACGTGGAACGCGTGCTGGTCGATCGCGGGAGCCTGGTGAAGCAGGGCGAACTGCTCGCCGAACTGAGCGCTCCCGAGTTGCAGGCCCAGATCGCGGAAGCCGAGTCTAAGGTACAATCCGCCGAATCCGAGAAAGTGCAAGCCGAGGCGCAGCTAGCTGCGGCGCAAAGCACCTACGACGGCCTCCGCAAAGCCGCAGAAACGCCAGGCGCGGTGGCCGGCAACGAAGTGATCCAGTCGCAGAAACAGGTGGAAGCCGCCGAAGCCTTGGTGCGCGCGCGTACCCAAGCCCGCCAGTCCGCGGACGCGGCGGTGCGCTCCCGGAAAGACATGCAGGCTTACCTCAAAATCAGCGCGCCATTCCACGGCGTCGTCACGGATCGCTTCGTGCATCCCGGCGCACTCGTCGGGCCCGGCGCGGATCCCGTGCTGCTCGTGATCCAGCAGATCTCGCGCCTCCGGATTGTCGTTCCCGTACCCGAAGAAAACGTGAGCGGGATGGCGCGCGGCGCGGCCATTCCGTTTCGCGTGCCTGCATACCCTGAACGCGTGTACACTGGAACCGTGGCCCGCATCGCCCACGCGCTCGATCCTAAAACCCGCACCATGCCGGTGGAACTGGATGTTTTGAACCGCGACGGCAGTCTCGCGCCCGGCATGTATCCCAGCGTGAAATGGCCCGTTCGGCGCGAACATCCCGCGCTCTTCGTCCCCAAGACCAGCGTGGTCACCACCACCGAGCGTACCTTCGTCATTCGCGCGCGGGGCGGCCACGCCGAGTGGGTGGATGTGAAAAAGGGCGCCGCGGATGGCGATCTGGTCGAGGTGAGCGGCGCGCTCGCGGCCGGCGACCGGGTGGTCCGCCGCGGCACCGACGAGTTGCGTGACAGCGCGCCCTTGGGCGGCGCGAAGTGACCTCGCGCCGCGGCCTGTTCACCACTGTCCTTTCCGGCGTCGCGGCCCTGGCCCTGCCGGCGCGCCGTCCGATTTTCGCCTATGCCGGCAGCTATAGTTCGCCGCAAGGCCCCGAGGGCAGCCACGGAAATGGACAGGGCATCTACCTGTTTGAAATGAACCCGGAAACCGGGGCGCTCTCGCAACGCGAAGTCTTCGCGAACGGCGCGAACCCGTCGTGGCTGGCCTTCGATCGCACCCATACCCACCTTTACTCCGCCAACGAGACGGCCGATGGCTCAGTCGGCGCATACGCGATCGATGCCGCGAGCGGGCGGCTTGCGCTACTCAATACCGCCAGTTCGCGGGGCGCCGGTCCCGCGCATCTCAGCGTGCACCCCTCCGGCAAATACGTGTTGGTGGCTAATTACGCCGGCGGCACGGTGTCGGTGCTGCCCATCCTTTCCCGGGGCGAACTGGGCCCGGCCACCGACGTCAAGCACGATCAGGGACCGGTTGGCCCGGTGCATGCGGCCAGCGCGCCGCCGGGGAGTTTCGCCATCAGCGGACACGATGCCGTGCATGCCCACATGATCCAATCCGATCCTTCGGGACGGTTCGTGTTCTCGGCCGACCTGGCCCTGGACCGCATTCTGATCTGGAAGTTCGACGCGGCGCGCGGCACACTCTCACCCAACGATCCGCCGTGGGTGGCGCTGCCGCCGGGAGACGGTCCGCGCCATTTCGTTTTTCACCCTAACGGCCGCTGGTTCTACTCCTTGCAGGAAGAGGCTTCCACGTTGGCGGCCTTCGACTATGACGCGGCGCGCGGCAGCCTGGCGCCGAAGCAGACCGTCTCCACCTTGCCGAAAGGTTTCGCCGGCACGAGTTTCACGTCGGAGGTTTCGATTTCTCCCGATGCGCGATTCGTGTACGCAGCCAACCGCCTGCACGACACCATCGCCTGGTTCTCTATCGGCGGCGACGGGAAACTCATATTCGCCGGCGAGGAGTGGACGCGCGGCGACTATCCGCGCAGTTTCACCATCGATCCCAGCGGAACCTTCCTGTACACGTGCAACCAGCGCGGGGACGCCATCGCCTGCTTTCGAGTCACCCGGAAAACGGGCGCCCTGACGTTCACCGGCCACTATACGCCGGTCGGCACCCCCGCCATCATTGTGTTTCGACCGCGATGAAGCTCAATTGGAGGGCGGCCAATACTGGCCGCAGCCGGCTTTCGAGCCGGCTTGGCCGCCTGGAAAGGCGGCTGCGGGCATGATTGCCGTACGTCTTCGCACCAACCGCCAAGCTATCCATTTGCATGGCGAAATGCGCAAGGGGTACGCTGCCAGATATGCAGGCGACAGGTAGTGAGATTCTCGAAACCCTTGACATCACTTCCTGGCAAGGGCCGATCCCACGCGAAGCCGGGGCCAAAGCCGCGGATGCGCTAGAAACGGGAAAGCTCCTTTACGTTCCGCATCTCCCTTTCGAACTGTCCGGGCAAGAGCGCCGGTTCCTCTCGCCGGTTTACCTGGACGGCAAATCGAAAAACATCAGCTTCCGCCCCGGCTCCGGCGTTTTGCGCGGGACTGGTTGCCAGGGAGCCGAGCGCGATGCCATGCTCGGCATGTTGGAGCGATACTACATTCAGTCTGCCGGCCTGCTGAAAGCCCTCGTTCCGGATTATGGACCGCATTTAATACCGGGATTCACCAGCTTCCGGCCGGCCGAAATCGTCGGCCGAGCCAGCTCATGGCGGCACGACGATACCAGGCTGCATGTGGACGCCTTTCCTTCCAGGCCGATGCAAGGCCTGCGCATTCTTCGGGTTTTTACGAATGTAAACCCGCGGATGCCCCGCCATTGGCGCGTGGGAGAACCATTCGAGCGGGTTGCGGCCAGGTTCCTGCCGGACATCCGGCCGCCTCTACCGGGATCGTCATGGCTGCTCTACCGGCTGCGGATCGTCAAGGGGAGGCGAACGGGATACGACCACTTCATGCTCGGCATTCATGACCGGATGAAAGCCGACCCAAGCTATCAGTCTCATGTTCCCCAGACGCCGATTGCCTTACCGGCCGGCGCGACCTGGGCCTGCTTCACGGATGCGGTGTCGCACGCCGCCATGTCCGGCCAGTTCGCATTGGAGCAGACCTTTTATTTGCCGGTCGCCGCAATGAAGGATCCGGAGAACTCGCCGTTGCGCGTATTGGAACGGCTGGCGGGCCGCAAGCTCGCTTAAGGCGGCCGGCGTCCACCTGGCTTACAATAATTAAGCTAAGCCGCATGTACTTTGTCACCGTGATTTTGCTGTTGCTGGTCCTCCCGCTGGCGTCGGTGGCCATCGAGGCCCTCCGCTGGGGCGCGGACGTTCCGTACCTGCTTCTGATCGGAAAATGGTTCGTCTTTTGGGCGGTGGGAGTCCGGCTCGCGATTGCCGGTGTCCGCCAGGTGTTTCAGCCATCGTTCACCGCCATCGAGATTTTTGAGATTCACGAGCCCAAAGCGTTCGTAATCGTGCGCGAACTGGGGTTCGCGAACCTATCGATGGGGTTTCTTGGTTTGTGCAGCCTGTGGCATAAGCAATGGGTGGTCCCGGCCGCCATCGTGGGCGGCCTTTATTATGGTCTGGCGGGGCTGGGACACATCGCACAAAAGCGGAAGAACGCCAAGGAATACACGGCCATGATTACCGACCTGCTTGCATTTGCCGTGCTGCTGACATTCGTGTGGCGCTCTTCATGAGCGGAAAGGTGACACACTGAAGATTCCATGGAAACACGCGTCCTCTGCTCCGCTCTGTCCCTCCTCTCGGTCGCCGCTGGTGCGTTTGCCCAGTTGGCCGCCCCCAACGCCGCCGGCGTCTCGATGGGACACTACCACCTGAATGTACGCGATCTGGATGCTCACCGCGTCTTTTGGACCACCCTCGGTGGCACGCCGGTCAAACTCGGCGATATGCAGGCGATCATGTTCCCGGACGTGCTGGTCCTCTGTCGCAAAGCCGATCCCACCGGCGGCACGGAAGGCAGCGTAATCGGCCACATCGGATTTCGCGTCAAGGATCTGCACGCGTCGCTCGAAAAGTGGCGCGCCGCCGGGCTGAAGATCATACCCGGCGCCAGCCCGCACCAGGCATTCGTGATCGCGCCCGACGAGATTCGCATCGAGATGACCGAGGACGCCTCTCTGGAAGTCCCCATAGCCAACCACCACATCCACTTCTATACCGGCTCCGTCGAGGATACCAAGGCCTGGTACGTCAAGACGTTTGGCGCCAAACCGGGAACGCGCGGACCTTTTCAGGCCGCCGACCTGCCCGGCGTAAACCTGACTTTCTCCCTGGCGGCCACCCCGGTGGTGGGAACCAAGGGCCGCGCCCTCGATCATATCGGCTTTGAAGTCAAGGACCTGGAAGCTTTTTGCCGGAAGCTGGAGGCGGAAGGCGCGAAGTTCGACCTGCCCTACAAGAAGATACCGGCGCTGGGGCTCTCCATCGCCTTCCTGACCGATCCCTGGGGGACGAATATCGAGTTGACCGAAGGCCTGAACCGTTTATAAACATTTTGCCCGGTTCCGCCGTCTAACCAGTTTACGAAAGGCCGCGCTATGCAGTTATCCCCTAAGCCGTTGCTGTGGTGTGCGCTCTTCGCCTTTTCTGTGTCATGTGGACGCAGTCCGGCTCCCCTGGGGCCCGAAGCCCGCGTGGTGCATGCCGCGGCCAAGCCGAGCCAACCGGCCGCGCGCCGGGAAGTGCGCTTAACGGGGACCGTCCAGGCCGTCCACTTTTTTACCGTGCAGACTCCGCAGCTCGGCAACCAGGGAGGCCGGGTTACGCTGACCAAACTGATCGAGAACGGCGTGCGCGTGAAGGCCGGCGACATTCTCGCAGAATTCGACCGCACCCAGGAATTGGACAATGCGCGCGATGCCAGGGCCAAATTCGACGACCTCTCCCACCAGGTGGAGCAGCGCCAGGCACAAAATCGCGCGGATGCCGCCAAGCGCGCGTCGGATTTGCAGTCGGCCGAAGCGGATCTGGCCAAGGCTGAGCTCGAACTGCGCAAAGGGCCGCTGCTGAGCGAGATTGACCGGCTAAAGAACGAAGTGAAGGCGGAAGCCGCAAAGGAGCACGTCGCCAGCCTGAAGAAATCCAGCGCATTTCACGACCAGTCGGATGCCGCTGCCGTGCGCATTCTGGAATTGCAGCGGGACCGCCAGAAAGTCAGCCTGGATCGCGCGCTGAGCAACGCGGATAAGCTTGAAATTCACGCTCCGCTCGACGGCATGGTGGCGCTCGAAAGCGTTTGGCGGAACAGCAGCATGGGTAAGGCCCAGGAAGGCGATCAGCTTTGGCCCGGCCAGCCCCTGATCCGGCTTTTCGATCCGTCGGAAATGGAGGTCCGCGCGCAGGTCGGCGAGCCCGACGACGCCTCGCTGACTCCCGGCTGCCACGCTACGGTGCAGTTGGATGCCTATCCGGACCTCAGCTTCGAGGCGCACCTGGTTTCGGCCAGCCCTGTGGCCTCATCCGCTCTGGGCAGTCCGATCAAGACCTTCACCGCACGTTTCCGCCTGGACAAGAGCGATCCGCACCTGCTCCCGGACCTCTCTGCGGCGGTGGTGCTGCAACCATGATTTCTCTTCTTCCGATGTGCCTGGTGCCCTTGGCGGTGGCTGTGCGTCTTGGCGAGAAACCGGCGGGGAGTGCGCGCAAAGCCCGCTGGATCGTCCCCGTGGTCCTCCTCCTGGCCGTTGCTTCAGCCGCCGCGGGCATCTACAAGCTACGCCAGGTGCAAGCCGCGGGCACGCTGCCGACAGCCGCTGCCCGCCAGGGCGATTTCTCCGTCATCGTGCGCTGCCGCGGCGAGTTGAAGGCCCGGCGTTCGGTGCAAATCACAGCGCCGGTGAATGTGCCCTCCCTGCGCATCGTGTGGCAGGCGGCTGCCGGATCTGCCGTGAAGCAAGGCGATCTGGTAGTCCGCTTCGATCCCAGCAGCACCAAACAGCAGTTGCAGGAGAAGGAAGCCGCCCTGAAACAGGCCCAGGCGACGCTCGACCAAGCCGTCGCCGACGCCCGCATCACCGCTGAGCAGGACCAGCGCGATCTCAGCAGCGCAAAGTACGACGTAGAAAAAGCCAAGATGGAGGCCTCCAAAGCCGAGATCGTCAGCAAGCTGCAAGGCGAAGAAAGCCGCATCGATCTGGGGCTCTCGGAGCAGAAGCTGCGCGTCCAGGAGGCCACCGTCAATCTGCACGCCACCTCCGATAAAGCCAAGATTGCATCGCTCACCCGCCAGCGCGACCAGGCGCAGGCCGAAGTGGACCTCACCAATCACCGGTTGTCGCAGATGGAGCTCAAGACCCCCCTCAGCGGCGTCGTCATGTACATGCAAAACAACTCCCAGGGATGGATGAACGCCAAGCCGTTTCAAGTCGGCGACCAGGTGTGGCCCGGCGGCGTGGTGGCCGAGATACCGGATCTCACCACCCTAGAGATGGAAGGCAAGGTGGAGGAGATCGATCGCGGCCGCATTTCCGTGGGACAGGAAACGCGCGTCCATATCGACTCGCTGCCGGAGTTGACGATGCCCGCCGACCTGGTGGCGATTTCGCCGCTGACCGAGCTGAGCTTCGAGTGGCCGCGCACCAGCAGTTTCCGGGCCTACGGCCATATCCGGCAGCCCGATCCGCGTCTGCGGCCCGCCATGAACGGCAATATGGACGTGATCGTCAGCCGTATTCCCAATGCCATCAGTATTCCGGCCAAGGCCGTGTTCACCCGCAACGGCAAGCCCATCGTTTATGTTGCCGAAAAGGGAGCCTATCGGGCGGTCGATGTCGAGCTGCTGGCGCGGAATCCGGATGAGGTCGCGGTGAAAGGGATTCGGTCCGGCACTATGGTCACCCTGGTGGAAGTGAAGCCCGGTGTCACGCCGGGTGCGAAGGACGACAAGAAATGATACGCAAGGTCGTGATCGGGTTCTCGGTAACGGCGGTGGTATTGGCGCTCCTGGCATGGGGCGGATCGAGACTGGTGAGGGCCATGGCGCCGGTGTCCGCCTCGCGCCTGCCCGTCACCCAGGTGCGGCGCGGCGATGTCGTGATCACCGTCACCGCCAAGGGCGAGTTGTCCGGCGGCCACACCGAAATGCTCTCCGCCCCGATGACCGGCGGCGGCGATATGGCCATCACTTATCTCCGGGAGCCTGGCGAAGCGGTCGCGGCGGGCGACGTGGTGGTTAAGTTCGATACCACGGAACAGGAATACAAGCTCAAGGAAGCCGAAGCCGATCTGGCGGAGGCCGAACAGCACGTCATCGAGACGCAAGCCGACAATCAGGCCAAGGAAGAGGAAACGCGCTATTCCCTGCTGCAGGCTAAGACCGACGTGCGCACCGCCGAACTGGAGGCGCGCCGCAATCCCATCCTGGCGGATATCGTGGCGCGCGAAAATACATTGGCCCTGGAAGCCGCCAAGGACCACCTGCGCCAACTCGAGCACGACGCCGCCGACCGGCAGGCCACTTCGGCGGCCGCCGTCGCCATTCAGGAAGCGGCTCGTAATAAAGCCAAGGTGCAAGCGGAAACCGCGCGGCAGAACATCGAGAACATGGTGTTGAAGGCCAAAGGGCCCGGCTATGTCAACGTCATGCAGAACACCAACTGCAACTTCTGCATGTTCGGTATGTTGTTCCCCGCGTTGCAGGTGGGCGACACGGTAAACGCCGGCATGGTAGTGGCGCAGATTCCCGATTTGAAGAACTGGGAAGTGACCGCCAGTATCGGGGAACTGGACCGCGGCCATTTGTCGGCCGGGCAGAAGGTCCAGGTGGCCATCGTGGCGCTGCCGGGCAGGTCTTTCAACGGGACCATCAAGGAAATCGGCGGCACCGTGGGCGCCTTCTGGAATCGACATTTCGATTGCAAAATCGCGCTCGAAGAATTCGCGGCGGGCATGCGCCCGGGCATGAGCTCCAATATCGTGATCACCACGGGCACGCTTCCGAACTCGCTTTGGGTGCCGTCGCAAGCCGTGTTTGAAAGCGATAGCCGCACGTTCGTCTATTTGCAAACATCCTCCGGTTTCACGCCGCTGGACGTGAAGCTGGTACGCCGCAGCGAGAGCCAGGTGGTGCTTACCGGCCTGCGGGAAGGGCAGGTGGTGGCGCTCGCCAATCCCAGCGAGGAGAACCAGAATACGCCCAACAACGGTCAGGCCAAGGGCAGCGCGATGAAGGCGCTTTCGCGATGAAAGGGCTGGGGCGGATCTTCTCGGATGCGGCGCAAGCCTTCGACAACCTGCGTGCCCAGAAAACGCGCACCATGCTGACGGCCCTGGGCATCGTGTTCGGCGTCGGCTCGGTGATCGGCATGCTGGCTATCGGCGCCGGCGCGCGCGAGGAATCCCTGCGATTTATCGAACAACTGGGTGTGCGCAACGTGCTGGTGGATTCGCGGCCCGCCGCCAGCCAGCAGGAGTTGCAGCAGCGCCGCCGCGATTCGCCGGGACTCACCGAGCGCGACGTGCGCATCCTCACGGCCAATGTCGATGCCCTCGAGATGCTATCGCCGCGGCGCACGCTGCATCCCGCGCGCGTGCTGCCCAAACCTTCTCACGAGGTTCCGGAACTTTACGGCGTCCGCCCGGCCTACGCCGTGATTCACAGCTTGCACATCGCGGAAGGCCGCTTCTTCGACGACCGGGACGACGACGCCAGCCGCGCCGTTTGCGTGCTCGGCGAAGGCGCCAAGGTCAGCCTGCTCGGGTATGGTCCGGCGGTGGGCAAGTTCGTCAAAGTCAACGACAACTGGCTGGAAGTGGCCGGGGTGTTGGGCGAGCAACTGGTCGCAAGCGGGCAATCGAGCGGCGGCAAGATGCAGGATCTCAACAACATCGTCTATATCCCGCTGAACACCTTTCAATACCGCTATTTCGATTCCAGCAATTTCATGAAAGACGACCTGGATGGCGTGGACCTTCGCCTGAAAACGGGCGCCGATAGCCTGGAAGTAGCCAAGGTGGTGACCGCGATCCTGAACTCCACGCACCACAACACGGAAGATTTTACGGTGACCATTCCGGCGGCCCTGCTGGCGCAGCAGCAGCGCACGCAGACGATTTTCACTTACGTGATGGTGGCGATCGCGGCGATTTCCCTGCTGGTGGGCGGCATCGGCATCATGAATATCGTGCTGGCTACGGTGCTCGAGCGGACGCGCGAGATTGGCGTGCGCCGCGCCACGGGAGCGCGCCGCAACGACATCGTGCGCCAATTCCTGACCGAATCCGTTTTGATCTCGGTGGGAGGCGGACTGCTAGGCATCGGGTTCGGCTTCTTCCTGGCCTGGCTGATCGCCCGTACCGCCGAGTGGAAGACCATTGTCACCACGGCGTCGGTCCTGATCGCGTTCGGCGTTTCGATGGCCGTGGGAGTGATCTTCGGAATTTATCCGGCCATGAAAGCCTCGCGCATCAACCCGATCGAAGCGCTGCGCTACGAGTGAGAAGCCGCCGATCGCGACCTGAAGGGGGCCCCAGGGCTGAATAGCCCGCCCTACAAAACCGAAAAGCCGGATCATTGTTCATCAATATTCATCGTTTTTTGTCGTTGGGGGCGCCTGGCGGGGGACGGAGGGGGGCGGAGTGGGGGAAGGTTGCGCCATTGTAGGGTCTTCTGGGTTCGCTTTGTAATTCATTGAATCCGATGGCGTTGAGGGCGGATTTGGCGGTTCTGGGGCGGGGGGTTCGGGGGCCTGCGGGGGTTCGGGGGCCTGCGGGGGTTCAGGGACGGCGGGACACTGCGCGTTGCGGGCGGCCTGGAGGGCTTTGAGGTGCTTCATGCCGCGTTCGATGGAGCGCTCGATGGCGGTTTCGTAGCGGGCGAGGCGGGTGAAGTTGTCGGGGCCTTTGCCATCTGACATGAAGGCGCGGGCGAGGAGGTCGTCCGGTTCGTGCGGATCGGCCGGGAACGACTCTTTCTGGCCCTTGCTTATGCACAATTCGTGAGCCTCCCGCTTGTTCCGGTCGATGCGGTTCAGAATGGTGGATTCTTCGCGGTAGATGCCGGTTTCGAGGGCAAAGGCGCGGTCGAGCCGCCATTGGGCGGCGGCGATGCGTTTGACCACCAGTTCTTCGTTGTCGCCGACGGGGCGGAGGTGGTCGTGGAGATCCTGGAGCAGACGGAGGAAGGCTTCGGGATCCTCGCCTTCGAGGATGAAGTGTTTGTCTCCGGATAGGCCATGGGTTAGGCCGTTGCGGCTGGAGGCGGCTTTGCCTTCGGGGGTGCGCGGGCCGGTCGACTTCTGGGCGTTGCGGCGGTTGGATTCCGCCTGCTGTTGGGAAAGTTTCCGATATTTATCTCTGTTCATCGATTTTGGGGCGCGGATGCGCTCCACCTTTCGACTACAGGCTAGCGGGCAGGATTTGGGATAAAGGGATATGATCCACGCAAATTGTTGAAAAGAGGGGAGAGAAATGTTGGGCCGGGCTGTCACTCTTAAGCGGCCAACCCGGCCCTCGACCAGAATTGAGCAAAGCCGCCGGATTGGCCGCCCTCCAAAAACTTCGGCACGCCGCGTTATACTGCGGTCGAATGCGCATACTCGTGATTCCCGCGATGGCCGCGGCAGTCTTTATTTCGTGCGGCGCCGCACCGAAACCAGCCGCGCCCGAACCCGCTAAGCCTGCTCCGGCGAAGCCCGCGGACGAATCCCGCCGCTTGCCCCTGGCCGATCGCGTGGACGCGCAGGTGGTCGACAACCACTTGCTGGATAAGCCCTTCATGCCCGGCGGCACGTTGGCGCATTACAAGCGCGGCAAAATCGAATACAGTATGTTTGTCGCCAAAATGCCCAATGCGCAGGACGCCGCGTTCCTGCTGCTCGATTGGCACAAGGCGCTGACCGGCGCGAAGATTATTCCGGCTTTTGGCGGCTACTTCGGCCAGGACGGAGCCCGTCCGGTCTTCGTGTTCGCGAAAGGCGCATGGGTCGCGGGCGTCGCCGGTCTTCCCGAGAAGGATGCGGACCTGGCCGCGCGCGGCTTGGCCGCGCACTTGGATTAAGCTGCAAAGAAAGGATCATTTTGCCCGACAAACACCTGATGGATTTAGCCGGACGCGTGGCTGTAGTGATCGGCGGAACGTCCGGACTGGGCCGGAAACTCGCCGTCGGCCTGGCTGCCGCCGGCGCGGATGTGGTGCCCACCGGACGCCGCGAGCCGCTGATCGAAGAGGCTTGCCTGGAGATCGAACACGCCGGCCGCCAAACCCTGCGGCACGTCTGTGACGCCGGCTCGCGCGATTCCATCGACCGCTTTCGCGACGCCGTGCTGGCGCAGTTCGGCCGCGTGGATGTGCTGCTGAACGCAGCCGGCCAGACCCAGCGCAAGCCCACCGCCGAAGTCGCCGAAGCCGACTGGAATCGCATCATGGACATCAATCTGACGGGCATGCTGCGCACCTGCCAGTCGTTCTACCGGCCACTGGCGGCTAACTGGCGGGGACGAATTATCAATATCGCGTCGCTGACCTCTTTCGTAGGGTTTCTGGAGGTGACGGCCTACGCTGCGTCCAAGGCCGCGGTACTGGCGCTTACGCGCAACCTGGCCGTCGAGTGGGCGCGTGACGGCATCAACGTGAACGCCATCGCGCCGGGAGTCTTCCGCACGGATTTGAACGCGCAGCTTCTCGACGGCACCGAGCGCGGCCGCGAGTTGAAGCTGCGTACCCCGATGGCTCGTTTCGGGCTGCCCGAAGAACTGATCGGCGCGGCGGTTCTGTTGGCCTCCGATGCCGCCAGTTTCATCACCGGCCAGTGCATTGCAGTGGACGGCGGATTCCTGGCTTCCGGTGTGAACCAGTAGGAGTGGCAGGCCGCCGCGATCCACGAGCTATCCCATAACCGGACACTGTCTCTCCACTCCCGCACTGCGGGTATCAATCGCCTCAATAACTTGCCGACGCCCCAAACGGCCCTCCGCGTGCCGAAGATGCTAGCAAATGCCCACCCTGCTCAAAGACTTGCGCTATTCCCTGCGCGCTCTGCGCAAGATGCCCGGTTTCACCGTGGTGGCCCTGCTGGTTCTGGCGCTGGGCATCGGAGCGAACACCGCCATCTTCAGCGTGGTCAATTCGGTGGTGCTGCGGCCGCTGCCGTATCCCGGCGCGGACCGCCTGGCGCTCATCTGGGAGACGGATCTGAAGGACGGCATCAAACGCGAAGGGCCGTCCGCGCCGAATTTTCTCGATTGGCGCGAACAAAGCCAATCCTTTGAGGAGATGGCGCTCCTCGAGGTCGGCACCGGCACGGTCACCGGCGAGGGCGAACCCGAGCAAGTCACCGGCCTCCGCGTAACCACCAATTTCCTGTCGATGCTCGGCGCACGCACGGTCCTGGGGCGCGGCTTCACGGCGGCTGAAGGGGCGGGCCAGGCCCGGTTTCCCGTGGCCGTACTCGCCAATGGATATTGGAAACGCCGCTTCGGCGCGGACCCCGGAATCATCGGCAGAACGTTCATCCTGAATAGCGAGCCCTACACCGTCATCGGCGTGCTGGCGCCGGACTTTTACCATCTGCTGCCCACCGATCTTTACGTGCCGTGGCCGATCGCCCAACTGCGCGCCAAGAACCGCGCGGACCACGATTTCGGAGTCATCGGACGCGTGAAGCCGGGCGTCACGATCGCCCAGGCGCAGGCCGAGTTGAGCGGCATCGCGCGGCGCATCGATGCGCAGACGCCCCGTTTGGCGGGTTGGGACGTGAGCGTGGTGGGCATGAAGCAGGCGCTGTTCGAATACATCCGGCCCGCTCTCCTTTTGCTCCTGGGCGCGGTGGGGCTTCTGCTGCTGCTGGCATGCGTCAACGTGGCCAGCCTGTTGCTCGCGCGGGTTACCGGCTGCGCCAAGGAACTCGGCATTCGCGCGGCATTAGGCGCGTCGCGCAGCCGTCTGGTCGCGCAGATTCTCGGCGAAAGCCTGGTGCTGAGCCTGGCCGGCGGCGCACTGGGAGTGCTCTTCGCGGGATGGGGCGTTGACTTGTTGGGCGCGGTCCTGCCCAACACCTTGCCGATGGCGGAAGCCGGCGCCGAGATCGTACGGCCGGCCATCGCCGTGGATGCCCGCGCGCTGCTCTTCGCCCTGCTCGTTTCCACTGGCGCCGCGCTGATTTTCGGACTCATTCCCGCCCTGCACGCCGCCGGCGCCGACTTGAACGACGCGCTGAAGGCCGGCGGCCGTACATCTTCCGCATCGCGCGGCCGGGCGCGCATATGGAGCTTCCTGGTGGCAGGGGAGATCGCGCTCGCCAGCATGCTGCTGATCGGCGCGGGTCTCGCCATGAAGAGCTTCGTGAATCTGCAGCACGTGAACTCCGGCATCCGGCCCGATCATGTCCTCACGTTTCGGATGCGCCTGCCCACCGATAATCTCTACAAAGACGATCGCGAGCAGGCCGCCTTTTACCGGCAAGTGCTCGACAAGGTGCAGCGCATACCCGGCATCCAGTCCGCCGGCCTCAGCGATGTGCTGCCGCTCGGGGAGCAAAACGACCGCGAATACTTCACTATCGAGCACCGTCCCCTGCCGGCGGGGCAGGAATTGGTGGCGGACTTCCGCCGCATCAGCCCGCGATATTTGAATACGATGGGCATCGCGCTGCTGCGGGGCAGATTGCTCTCCGATGGCGATGGGCGCACGGCCCCACCGGTGATCCTGATCGACGAAACGCTGGCCCGCCAATATTTTCCGGACGAGGATCCCATTGGAAGGCGCATGCGGCTCTGGGGCGAATTCAGGCAGGTCGTGGGCATCGTTGGGCAGGTGCACCATTATGGCCTGGAAAAACAGCCGGAGCCGACCCTCTACGCGCCCTTTGAACAGATGACGGACAAGGCCATGGCGCTGGCGGTCAGGACCACCATGGATACCGGCGCGGTGGTGAAAGCCGTGAAGCAGGCCATCTGGTCGGTGGATCGGGGCCAGCCGGTGTTTCAGATCCGCAGCATGGACGATTATCTGTCGCTGGCCGAAACGGCGCCGCGCATTTCGACGTTGCTGCTGCTGGTTTTTGCGGCCATCTCGATGCTGTTGGCGGCGCTCGGAATTCATGGAGTGGTCTCCTACGGGGTCGCCGAGCGCACGCGCGAGTTCGGCATACGGATGGCGCTGGGTTCTACGCCACGGCAGGTGAAGTCGCTGGTGGTCCGCAGCGGTCTGCGGACGGCGCTCATGGGCCTGCTGGCCGGGATGGCTGGCGCAGCCGCATTGGCCTCCGGGCTGCGCGCGCTGCTTTTTGGCGTGACGCCGCTCGATCCGGCCGTGATGGGCGCAGTGGCGGCGTTGCTGCTGATGGTGGCGCTGATCGCCAACTACGTGCCGGCGCGGCGCGCCACCCGCATCGACCCGATGCACGCTTTGCACCACGAGTAGCCTGCAGCGGCGAACTTACGCTCCCAAAGGATCGGGTCTGGAGACCCTCTGCAGGCGTAGACGCCTGCCCCACCACGGCCAAGCGTGCGCCACGGGCCGCGGCCTCCTACTGCGGCGCGTTGATCACGATGGTGGTCGCCAGACTCGGGTTGTGAATGTTCGTCGATGGATCGCTAACCAATCCGTTGAAATCCACAAGGACCGGGAATACTCCGTTGGGGAAGCCCGTGGGCGGTTGGCCCGGATTTGACGGGATGACGGCGTTGATCTGCCACAGGCCCACATAGCAGGGCGCCAGCCCGGAGTACGTGACCTTGGCGATCGTAGTGCCAATAATCACCTCGGGCTCGGGCCCGGTTGTAAGGGCGCCACAGTCCGCCTGGCCGTCCGCCGGCGGAGCGGAGTTCAATGCCGACCCCTGCCCCGTGAGGAAGAGTTGGATCGTAGATCCCGGGTCCGCCGGATGAGCCGTGCCGTTCACCGTGTTATCGCACGCATTGTTCACCAGGTTGCAGTTCAAGGCGGCCACCTGGCCGGGCGCCGGCGTCTGCCCGTTGGGGTTGTTGCAAGGCGCGGCGCACGACTCGATGAAGAAGGCCGGCGCGGCCGAGTTCATGGCCAGGGTTCCGCTTGCCACTACTTGCGAAGTCGTCGGATTGACCACTTCCAACTGCGCCGTTCCCGATGTTGGAGCTTCCCACGGAACCACAAAGTTAATTTGCCCCGAAGCCACGTAAGTGAGCGGCGAGAACGCAAATCCCTGAGTGAACGGTTGACCGGAAGGCTGTCCGTTCGGGGGGCACGTGGTCCCCGCCGGGCAGCTTACCAGCACTTGTACGCCGCCCAAGGTAGTGGGCACCGGCAGAACATAGTTGCTGGTGGCGGTCACCGGAAGCGATAGCCCGGCGTACGGGAACAAGGACCCATAAGCGCCCGGCGCAAGATAGTAAGGTTGCTCGAGCAATCCACCTACATCGCACCCCATGGCGCAAACGAAACTGGCGCCGTTGGTGGCCGTCAAAGCCGGATAGTGGACCGCCACGCGGTTTGAGGTGTCGGCCACATAAAGAGCGCCGAAACTGTCCTGCGTGATGGCTAAGGGCGGGTATTGGCAAAGGCTTCCTCCGCAAGTGATGGACGGACCCGTCACTTCCGCCGCGGGCATGGTCAGCGATGCGGTATTGCCGGTCACCAATGGGTTGGGAACCGGGTACCGGGATATGCCGTAATTAGAATCGCCCACCCAGATATCGTTTTGGTAGCCGGCCACCGTATTCTGATTCACCCAGATAGCTTGCGGCGAGTTCAGCCCCGTGAAGGTATTGATGGGCGTGTCCGTGGAACCGCTCGAGGGAATATTGAACACCTGGATCTGATTGTGCCGGGTGTCGGCCACGTAGACTTCCGCGATGGAATCCTCGGCGATATGGTGCGGCGAATTCAGCACTGAGGTACCTGTGGAGGTGAAATCCGGTTGCCCGAAGACCGTGGATGCCGTCTCGCCATTCTGGGTGGTGCTGTCGATTTGGAAGAGCAGAACACGATTGGCGGCTTCGTCGGAAACCAGCAATCCGCGCGCCGGGTCGAACACCAGTCCGTAAGGAAATACCATCACGGCGGGTCCGGCCTGCGGATTCGAGATTCCGGTGAAGGCGCTTTGGCCCAGCACCAGGTTGGCTTGCTGGGCGGAGTTTCCGGACGCAAAGGGCGCCGGGAATCGCAGCACGCGTCCATTCGACGAGTCGGCCACATAGAGATCGCCGCTGCCCGGATCGACCGCCAAGCCCGTGGGATAGCAAAGGCTGGATTGCGTGGGCTGCCGCGGCAGCGCCTCGGCCGCCGGATTCGTAACGCCGCCATAATTACAGATCCCGGTATTCAGGTCGATCTGCCCAATCGCGATGCTGGCCTGCACGCCGGGTCCTATTCCACGCGCGTCGGCGAATCCCAGCACGCGGTTGTTGTTGGGATCGGAAATGTAGAGGTGCGGGGTGCCGGAACTGGAATCGACCGCAATCCCCGCGTCCCAGAAACCCGCCGAAGCGGAACCAAAATCGAATTCCTGGCCGTGGATACTGTTGGGGCTGTTATAAGGGAAGCCGCTTTGCCCGAGCACCACCGTGGCCGCGGCGGCTTGCCCAGCGTTCGGATAGACCAGCACCCGCTGGTTGCGCGTATCCACCACAAAGAGATCCGTACCGGCGATGGCCGCCGCGGACGGGTCCCAGAGGGTCGCGATGTTCGTGCCGTTGCTGCTGAAGGAGGCCTGCGGGTTGCCGTTGTTCGCCGAACTCGTGGTGAAATTGGTAAGGCTGGATCCCTGGCCCAGCACCGCGATCGCGACTGGCGGCGGATTAGCGTAGGACGTGCTTGGGGAGGTCAACGTCCAGTCCTTGCTGCTGAAGGAGTCGAAGAGCAGCACGCGGTTATCGCCCGAGTCGACCACGGCGGGACCGTTGTTGATCATCACGATTCCGTTCGGACTGGACAGCGTGCTAGCGGTCGCGGTGGCGGGCGTCGGGCTGACGATGCCGGCGAAACGGCTTGCCGGAGGTCCATTGGGCACACCCACGCCCGAAACTTCAGATGGGGAGAAGACCACCATGCGGCTTAAGCCGTCGGTGACGAACATATTCCCGGTGGAATCGAAAGCCACGCCCGAAGGGATGTAGAGGACGTTGCGATCGGTCTGGCCGGATGGTCCCGTGACCTTGGTGAAGCTCGGCTGGCCGATGACCAGGTCGGCGGATGGGTCCGCGGCGCCGGATGTCAACGAAGCGGCGGGAAATCGGAGCACCCGGCTGTTGCCCGCGTCGACGACGAACAAATTGCCGGAGCCGTCCATGGCCACCGAGGCGAGGTAGGGCCCGCTGCCGCCAGGGCAACCGCCATAGAGGCACAGGGTCTGCGCGGAGATCGCGCCGCCCTGATTGGCTTTGTTCGACGTAAACTTGTCGGGCTGTCCGAGTACGATATCCGGCGCGGCGTTACCACCGCTTACCGGCGCGGGATACCGCACCACGCGGTTGTTACCGGAATCCACCACGTATAAGTTGCCTTTGGAATCGACCATGAGGCCGGTGGGATAATACAGGCCGCCGTTTACGGCTGGGAGCGTCGTGTGCGTGTTCGGCTGGCCAATCACAAAACTAGGCGCCTGTTGGTTGGTCAAGCTCCCGCTGGTGGCGTTTGTCCAGGCCAATATCCGATGATTGAACGTATCGGCGACATAGAGGATCGGACTGGAGCCGCTGGTATCGACCGCCACGCCCGTGGGGTAATACATGCCTCCGTTGGCGCTGAAGTCCGGATTGACGTTGGTGATGACCAATTGCTCGGGGGGCGACGTGGGTGGGTGCCCGACCACGCGTGCTGGAACGGGATCCAGGATGATTTGCGCGTCGGCCACAGCGGCGAACGACAGCGCCAGAAGCGAGTAAATATATAGAGAACGCATAGGAATTTAGGGGCTGAACCCCTCACTGAGAATACCAGATTGGCTCCCGGCGCGGGTCCATCACTGGTACCCTTTGCTACACTGGAAATTGAACCCAAACGCTTCCATTCCCCGGCTAAGAGTTTGCGCCGTCAGCTACTTGAATACAGTTCCCCTGGTGTGGGGCATGCTGCATGGCGAACAGCAAGGCCTTTTCGATCTCATTTTCCGCGTGCCGGCCGAGTGCGCGGATATGGTGGCTTCCGGAGCGGCCGAGATGGGGATCATTCCCTCGTTCGAATTGCTGGGGCGGGAATTCGCAACGGTCCCAGGGGTGGGCATCGCTTGCCGGGGCGCGGTGCGCAGTATCCTGCTGGTTTCCCGAACCCCGGCGGGCCAAATCCGCACCCTGGCGGCGGACTCGAGTTCGCGGACGTCGGTGGCGCTGGCACGCATCGTTCTGGCGCGCCGTTACGGAGTGGAGCCGGTGGTGGTCAGGCGTGCGCCGGATCTGGCAGGCATGCTGGAGGAAGCCGACAGCGCGCTGATCATCGGCGATCCGGCGCTGCGCATCGACCCGGAAACCACGCCATTTCATGTCTACGACCTGGGCCGGGAATGGACGGAGATGACCGGGCTGCCGATGGTTTTTGCGGTGTGGGCGGGCCCGCGCGAATTCGTGACGCCGCAAGTGGCGGCGGTGTTTCAGGCATCGTGTACCTACGGCTTGCGCAGCTTGGACCGGATTGTTCAGGAGGAGGCTGCCGCGCGCGCTTTCGCGCCCGAACTGGTGGGGCGGTATCTAGGCACGCACATCGTGTTTGAATTGGGCACGGAGGAACGCCGGGGGATGGATTTGTTCCTCGAATACGCGCGGGAACTGGGCGGCCAGCGCGGTTTGACACCTGCCCGTTCGCTCTGATTAAATAAAGATGTCCGGCCCACCTTGCTCCTCAGTAGCTCAATGGTAGAGCATTCGGCTGTTAACCGAAGGGTTGTAGGTTCGAATCCTACCTGAGGAGCCAAATTAACTCCTGTATTTTCAACGTATCCCCTACTGAACACGCCAGTTGCACTGGTGCGCCCGTGCGACGGCCGGAAACGGGAATTACCCATCCTTACCCGTATTTACCCATCCGTGGACGGCGGGGTCCCCCCAAAATCCCCCCAGTGCTCCGCGAATGGGTGGTGCCCTACCGGCTACTCTGGAGGCATCCTGGTGCATCTCCCGATCAAGGACAACTACACCTTCACTGCCATGAGATCCCGGAGGCGTGCCAATGCACCTCTGATCGTCTCGCCATGCGCGTCGATGGAGTCGATGACCTCTTCGGTGGTCCGCGTATCTACGTCCTTGACCTCCCGGGGATTCACTGCCCTGAGATCATATACGGCCGCATCGATGGCGTCGGCTTTCGACTGAGCCTCATGTCCGGCTTTCTCGGCGGCGGCGATTTCGGCACGACACGCATCCATATCAGATGAATCCGCATCGGCCCGGCGCAACGCGGCAAGCCGCTCCTTCGCCATTACGGCTCGCGCCTTTTGCGCTTCGACTTCCGCAAGGTGTGGTGCCATGTCGCTACGTGCCTTATCGCGACGAGCCGCGAAATCAATTGTCCAGGAGAAGTCGGTCTCCGCCGCAACCGATCCTCTGGCAGTCAGCGAGCGTGCGAATGTCGGAAAAGACTTTCCCGCGTTTTCCTCCTGCTCCAACCAGTCGCCGACCAGCGTTACGGGCAACTCCGCCTCGTCCAGCGTCTCGCCCGCGGGGCCGAAGCCAAAATGAGCCAACGTCAGCGGAGTTTTCTTTCCGACCTTCACACGCGAGAGATCGTAGTACCAGATGCGCTCGGTCCTTTTGCCCTTCGTGAAAAATACAAGGTTGGTCTTGACACCCGCCCCGGCCGCCGAGAAAACGCCGCCGGGAAGGCTGAGAATACACCACAGATCACACTCGTCCAGCAGTTTGCGCTTGGTCTCAACAAATGCACTTTCGTTCGTGCGATACAGAAAGCCCTCGTCGAGCACGATCCCACACCGTCCGCCGGCCGCACCATTGGCAGCGGCGCTCAGTTCGCCAAGGATGTGCTGAACGAAAAGCACTTGTGTCGAACTGGTTTCAAAGCTGTAGTTCTTCTGGGCGTCTTTGCCCTCTTTGCCGCCGAAGGGCGGATTCGTCAGGATCACATCAAACGTCGAAGGAGCTCCGCTAAACAGAGGATCATACGTCGGCGAGCCCGTCAGCGTGTTCCCGTGCCAAAGGTTGGGTTGATCTATCCCGTGCAGGATGAGATTGGCAAGCGCAATTGGGAAAACGAGATTCTCTTTTTCCCTTCCGAAAAATGTTTGGCTTTTTAGGACCGCAAGGTCGGTGGACGCGGCCGCGTCCCCTAACTGCCTGGCCATGAATTCGTATGCTTGCGCAAGAAACCCGCCGGTGCCGCAGCACGGGTCGTAAACGGTCTCCAAGGGGCCGGGGCCAATCACCTGAACCATCGCCTTGATCACTTGCCTCGGCGTGAAGAACTGACCGCCGTCCGAGTTCTTCTCACCCATCTTGAGCAGCAGATCTTCGTACACCTGCGAAAGAGTGAAAAAATGATGGTCCGAGCCCTGATCGACGCTTATTTGATGGACGCGGTCGAGGATGTCGCGCAGGTTGGTCTCTGAATCCACCCGAGTGCGTTCGACTGCCGTCATAATCCGGCCGATCACACGCTGCTTGGGACTGACGGATGGATTGGGAAGCCCATTGGCTAATACGTCAAGACCATGCATGTACGGCAGGAGCTCTTTATTGATGAAGTTGAAGAACTCGCCGACTTTCCCAGCTTCGAGTTCTTGGCGTTTCCAGCCGACCCTCATTCCGTCCGGCGTGAGTGCAGGTGATTTCTCATCGAACGGCGCTGCCCAATCCTGCCATCGAAAGGGCGCGCGCAGAGCGGGCTCGAACGGATTCCCGATGGCTTCAGCTTCTTCCCGCGCACGGTCTTCCTGCGCATCCAGTATGCGCAAGAACAAAATCCAGGTCAGCTCAGGAACGTACTGCAGAGCGCTGGCGCAATTCGAGCGCCGCATGATGTCGCAGATTGATTTCACGAATGACGAAAGTGACTGGGTAGATGAAAACGTTCTCTTTTCGCGCTGAACTATGTCACTTACTGGATTCACGGGCTGGCTTATCACCAAAATGAACTCCTCCGTAGGCGCCTTTAAGGATGCGGCTAGGCAGGCGCTCAATCTCGTTGAGTTGTGCCCTTGCTGCGTCACGCGCTTGTTCAACGACCTGCAGTTGTGACTTCACTGCGTGGGCTATTGTTTTCTGCGTAGCCAAGTCTGGCATACAAACGTGGAAGGCTTCCAGCGTCGGCATGTATATAGTCTTGTGTGTTGCTCCGGTCGCGAGACCTCGAAGGTACGTCCGTGAGCAGATCAAGGCGTACATCAGGAACTCGGGATCGAGTTCGTCGCTGCAGACCCAGTTGGCAAAGTCCTGGCTTGTCGCCATCGGTGCGGCCATTATGGTCACGAAGCCTACTGATGCCGTTCGTGAAAAGCACACAGTTCCCCGCGGCAGGACTCGGGCGGCGGAATTCGCAATTCCCAGTTTGTTAGTCCTTAGCTGAGTGGATTCCGCCCAGCGACCATCGAGCATCCTGATCTCAGTCAGGGAAACCCAGGAGATTTCACCGCCCCACCAGTCGGGCCGAGACCGGCTTGGGGTGTGCCCGCTCTCTAGCCGGGCAACGTCAGCCAGTTTTATCCACCGCCACCCCTGCGGAGCCATGCCAAAATCTGGCGGTATTGTTACGGGGACCATCTCCTTCATAGGGCAAACAGCCTCGTCTTGGCGTCGCGGACAACATCCGCCGGTCGGCCGAGCGTCCTAAGCGCTGCGAGCCCACCAACCCGCTTGATCTCGGGCACTTCCCAGAGCATCTCTGATTCAAGAGCCTCTGTCCCTCCGGCCCCGAATTGGTGGCCGAAGCCGCGAAGCACGGTGGCAGCGTTCGGATCAATCGATTCGAACCAAGGCGTTTGAGTATCCAAATACGCGGTCTCGCGTTCCCTCCGCTTCATGGCCCTGGCACGGTATCCGTAGTAGGCAAGTACGTCGAACTGATCGCATTCCACCATCCCTTCCAACTGCCGCACCAACTCGGGCGAATACTGCTGTCCCACCAGATGGTCAATCAAGCTGCGCCGTTTCTGCGTCTCGACCCATAGACCGCGGAACTCCCCTAGTGTAGAGGCTTCGGCGAGCACTCTCCGGACCATCTCCTCGCGGTATTCCTCAATGGGGATGGGGACATCGCGACCAGCGCGGCGTTGCAGAATGAACCGCCCTTGCGGGGTGATGCTGACTGCATGTCCCGCCACCATCTCGGGTATGGGGATCGGTTCTCCACCGCCCCCACCCCCCTCTTCACCACCGTCGTCGCCGCCTGGCTTCTTGCCGCCTGGCCTGGGCGGAGAAGTGATGAAATCCGTGCCGAAAAGGTTGGTAACGCCGGTGTAGTCGTAGAGCCAGAACTTGTACTTCTTCGTCGGTTCGTCAATCCGGGTTCCACGTCCCACCATCTGGTAGAAGGTGATCGATGATTCGAGGTAACGGAAGAACACAACTGCATTCAGCCGTTCGATATCAACGCCGGTGGCCAGAAGATCGACGGTGCAGGCGATAAAGCAGCGCTCGCCCGATCCGCGCATCACTTCAATGAGATCGCTACCGCCTTCGGCAGTGCATTTGAAAGCATAGTGATCCTTGGGCGGAACTCCTTGCTCCTTGCACCATGCAGCGTAGAGCCGCTGCATTTGCATCGCGACCCGGTCAGCATGCAGGTCTCGAGTGCAGAAAATGATGACCTTCTGTTCGGGCCCGCCATGCTCACACAGCCGACTGAAAAGATCGGCGCACATTGCATTGATCCGATCCGGAATGATCAGATCGTCGTCAAAGTTCCGGCCCTGATATTGGTCCTTCAGATCGTCCGGTGCGACGGGCCTACCGGTTCGCGTGTCGATAGGGTGCATCGCAGCCACGTCGTCACGAGTAAACGTCTCCCAATCAATCGAGGGCTTCAGCTTGACGATTTCGCACGCTGCAAGGTAACCATCCTCCTGTGCCTCGATTAGCGTGTACTCATAGACGGGTTCACCGAAGTAGTTGAGGTTATTCGCCGTGATCTGAACGTCTTCCTCGGTCAGGTGTTTGGAATTCCGCAGTTGACGTGGCGTTGCTGTCAGGCCAATGTGAATGGCCTCCGGATTGCGTTTGAGCACTTCCGACCACCGTCCCCAGGCCGATCGGTGACACTCGTCGATCACTATGACCGAGAAAGCATTCTCCGGGTAGTGCTCCTTGAGAAAGCTCGCGTAGCCATCATCCTCGTCATCGAGTCCGAGCGTCTGATAGGTAGCGATATGGACCTTCGCATTCCTGGCCGCGTTTTCGCCGCGCTCGTTCTTCACCAGACGGACACTGCCCTTCGGAAACGCCCTCGAAAGCTTGTCGTATGCCTGTTCCCGCAGTTCGTCCCTGTCGCACAGAAACAGCGCCGGCTTGGTGAGGCGTCCGGCCTCATGTAGGCGCCACAAGAGATTAGCCGCAATGACAGTCTTGCCGGAGCCCGTCGCAAGCGACAGAAGGGCGCGCGGCGGCTTACCGTTGCGTTCACTTCGTAAAACCTTCTCGAAAGTGGCGCGGATGGCGGCATCCTGGTAGTATCGCGCCTTCGGATATGCGGCACTGTCGGCCATGAAAAGCATCGCCGCTTCCGGGGAATTTAGATCGATGCCGGTGTCTTTGGCGTAGCGCGCCGTCAAATCGAAGTGCGTCGGAAAATCCGGAAATGGGAAAGGTCCCGCGGGAAGCTGCTGCGTTTTGTCGAACTCGCCATAGCGGTGTCCGTTCGTCGCGAAAACGTATTGAACATGAAAACGCTGGCACTCAGAGTACCCCTTAGCTTGCTGCATTCCCTTTAGTGGATCTTCGGTCTCAGCCTTGGCTTCGATGACGCCAACCGGCAAGGGCTTGGGCGCTCCCGGCATGTGCACGCAGAGCAAGTAATCCGTCCGGCCGTTGCCCGCGCGTCTTCTGCCTTTGTTACCGACCGGCTCCACGGGCGCTGGCGTCTCGAGGCGCAGTTTCCAGTGCTCGTCATAGCCCTTCTGCCGGAGGACCGGGTCGATCAGGTAAAAACGGGTTTCGGCCTCGTTATAGGTGCTTTGCACTGGCATGCCGTATCTGACGATGAACATTGATCTTATCGCGTGGCGCGCTTCATTGCCGAGGATTCCGGTTCAAAAACCGTCGAGCCTGCTCCTGATTATCCATCTCACCCAGCGCCGACGAACAAGCGGCGAGGGAGCCTGGATCTCGGAAACGGCGGGCATAAAGTGAACCCAACAAGCGCCGCGCCAATGAGATCCGCCACGCAGGGGTGCCCAACAGACATACAATAAGCATTCTCGGGGTATTCAGTAGACGCGACTCGAATCTCCTCATTCGCTTGCCGGCAGGAAGCGATCCCAAGAAGCGAATCCGACCCGGGGAGGCCGTAGAGATGGCACCCGCGCCGTGGGAGACCCATGACGACGATCCAAGGAGAAATTGCGGATGCACGCGCATGACCGGTTCCTGCCGGAATGGTTCAACCGTAAGGCGGGTGCCGCCGCCATGCCAAATGTTCCAGGAGAGGATTTTCATTAGGATCGTACCAAGAACCCGAACGATAGCATGGGTCGCGACAGCGTTCACTCAAGACGACCCGCGAATCGGTAGCAGGCGACCCTCTGGAGAAATAGTGGCATCGATTTGTAGCTCTTCCATCGAAAATCGAGGCTCTGCGCACGAAGCACTCCACTCCTTCCGTGGCACGCGGCCGCAGGCCGGAATAAGTAACTACAAGAATAGGACCTGTTGCTACCGATGGTGCCATACGATACTGTGGTGGTTCATGCACGCACTGCGACCGCTCATTATCATGTTTGGGGCAGGCGTCGTCCTCGCACAACAGCCAGATGTCACTATCACGCCGAACTTCTTGGGGGACGACATCGAAAAGTCCTTCCAGTCCTCCGCGGCGCCGAAATCCGAATTCGAAACGACCGCACAATACGAGGCTCGCCGCAGCGCAGCACGCATGACGGGGAAGCAACTGATCCTGCTCCTGGACGACGCGAGAGAAGAGATGTTCAAGTACGATGCCGACACCGGGATGATGACGGCAACGATCCCTACATCAAAGGTGTTCTTCCTCCTGGAGCCGAACCGCCCCACCTACCAAGTGATAAAGGTCCATAAAATAGACCGCCAGAAAGACGAATACGTCGGGCAGAACGCATACGGGGCGGAGAGGCGAATCGAGCGATTGCGATCAACTTTGTACGGAGTTGTCATTAACCAGAACTTCAACAGCACACTAGTTTTTCCTCTTGACGCGAATGCCGCACGAGAAACGAAACCCTATCTCCATTTGGGATTCTCCTGTACGGTCACAGGTGACACGCCACTGAAAAACCTCACCTCACACGAGCCGACCGTCAAGGATCCCTATGATGTAGCAATCATGGAGAATTACGTTCCAGTGACCATATCGGAGTTCTTCATTTTTGACGCAAGAGCCGGCATGGCGTTGCTCCGATTCCACCCGAATGATTCTGCCGACGTTGGACTTCAGACTCAGACCAGGCGCAAACTATATCCACTGGAGTTGCAGATCGGCGACTCGGGGCTGGTGTATGTGCAGGTCGATGGCGGACGCGAAGAGATGGCTCCGTTCAGCGGGGTGATCCGCGCGAAGCAACAGATTCACCTCAAGTTGCAGAGCCAGTACAGCCAGCCTTCTTTTACGCTCAATGGATCTCCGTACACTCCACGGTGGAGGATCTACAACAAGGATCTCGGAGGGTTCTCTATGTTCGACCATGCAGAGGCCCTTATCACGGCCGACAGCCAGCAACCGGTCAGCACACTGGGGCAGCACAAAATCGGGGAGACATACTCAGAGTGGTTGCAGTACATCGGCATTGACCAGAGGAACCTGTGCAAGACGAACAAACCGGCTTGCAAGAGCCTTAACAATATCGAAAAGACTGGTGCTGGTGTCTTTTATACAACGGACAATTCGGGACGAACAGTCGCCTGGCGGTTCAGCGATCACGCTGTTGTCGAGATCACGCCGCAGTAAAACGGTCTCTCAACAAATTGGCCGAGGGCAATCCGACTACGTGTTGTGCGGGTCCCCCCAGAGTCCCCCCAGTTTCCGGTGGAATCCCTCTTTCGCGCGCGCAAGTACTCGTGTTTGCAACGCGAGGCGGCTACAACCGAGTCGGCTGTTAACCGAAGGGTTGTAGGTTCGAATCCTACCTGAGGAGCCAATTTAAGTCCTTTCTTTTCAACGTATCCCTTACAGTACACGCCAGTTGCCGGACTGCGCCCAAGCCGCTGCTATTTTCAAATCTTTACCCATCCTTACCCGAATTTACCCATCCGTGGACGGCGAAATCCCCCCAGAGTCCCCCCAGTGGGGGTGGAATTCGCCAGCGCGGAACTGGTCTGGGACAGTGCCGCGAGCCGGGCAAGCCTCGCGCTCGCCGCGCATACGGGTTGGGCCGTCGCGTCCGACGAAAGGCGAGCGTTTCGCAGAGGTGCGTTGGCCCGACTCGGACCAGGTCGTATCTTAACAACGCCGGGACTCTATGTGCTGGCGGTTCGATCCCGTTTGATCTCTGTTGCAGATGCGGATGCGGACAGGGCACGAATCGAGGCTTGCAAATTCAACAGGGAGTTTCGACTTTTGGGTACGTGATTTCCAAGGAGTCCGGCCAAAGATAAAGTGACAAGGTGGTAGCGCGAAAGGACGATGGTGTGTGCGGGTGCTGGCGGGTTCCCGTGCAGATCCTGCCTGTTTCACATCACACTAACAGCCCGAGCTTGGAGCAAACCGTCAGTTCGGTCTGCCCGAGTCGCACGGAGTGGACGCCTTCGATGTATGCCTTTCGCTCGATTCTCTTGCCGTCGATAAAAACACCCTGCGTGCTGCCGAGGTCATAGACCCAGACGTCATCGAGGTAGTTTACAATCGCGCAGTGGCGCCTGCTGACGTTTGTGTCGGCGAGGCAAATTTCATTCTCTTCCAACCGGCCAACGGTGATAACAGGGGCCTTCATCTCGCGCACGCGTCCGTCGATTGTGACCGTCAGGGTGTTCTCTTTTCGAGTCGAAAGGCCGAACCGGTAGTTCTCGAAGAGCACCAGAGACTTCAACTGTGCCGAGGCCTGCATCAGGACGTCGACGTTATAGCTGATGAACGGGTTGCGTAGCTTCTCAAGAGCTCGCTTCACGAGTTCTTCGTCGGTTGAATCCGACAGGAGGCCGCACAGGAGACCGTTATTCTCGAAGCAGTCGCTCGGCGCCTTTTCGTCGATCATCAACTTGGCCACCTGCATGCCGACCTCGTAGCGCTCGGTCCGGTAGAAACACTCCAGCAGCAAATTGAAGGCTTCGTAGTCGGCGGCATTGCGCTGGAGGTGGTCTGTCAGCAGTGAAATGGCCTGGGAGTAGTTGCCGGCCTCGAGACAGAGCCAACCCAGCTCCTTCTGGATATTGGTCCTCGGGTTCAAGGCCAGAGCTCGATCGAAGTACTGCTTTGCCTCGGCAACGCGGTTGATGAAGAGGCTATGTCGCCCGGCGGCGATAAGTGCTGATACGCAGTCGGGGCACACGTAAAGCGCCTGGCTGATACACTTCGACGCGGCGGTCGCCTGCTTGCGCGCGAGGAGTTTCTCTGCCTTGGCAGCGAGGGCGTGCGCCTGGACCCGGCTTCGATCGAAAACGTAGCTGACATGCTTCGATTCGATGGCCTCGCGGAATTCCTGCATGGACTGAAACCGCAATTCCGGCGTTGGGTGGGTAGCCTTCGAAATCAAGTCCTGCACCCATCGCTCCATGTCCGAGGGAATGAACTCATGCCGGATCTTCGCACGCAGACTCTCGAGGGGCAGCATGCTTTGGAAAGGGTTGCGGTTCTGTAGCAATTCCAGGAGCGTTATTCCAAGGGCGTACACATCAACCCGTACGTCCCCTGTGTCAACTTCGCCGAGCAGCATCTCAGGCGCCAGGTATGTCCCTGTTCCGATATTGCGGTTTGCAACGCCAAGATCGCCGATCTTGAGCACGCCCTCGGCCGTGAACAGGATGTTGTCAGGCTTTATGTCGTGGTGAACGATTCCCTGCTGATGGACGAAATAGAGTGTGTCCGCGAGATCCTTCCCCCACTGCATGACAATGTGCAGAGGCGCCGGCTTTTGCCCCATCCTGCTACGGAGACTTCCCCCGGCGCAGTACTCCATGACGAGGAACAGCAGTTGCTCGTCGACGAAGTGGTGGAAAAACGTGACGACGGCCGGATGGTGCAGTTGGTCCAGCGACCGCATTTCGTGGATCAGATCCGCTTGCCGGCCGGGGTCTCGATCTCTCAGTAGCTTGATTGCAACTTGCCGGCCGAGCAACTCATCTTCCGCCAGGTAAACGTCACCAAACGCACCTCCGCCCAGGCGCTGTTGAATCCGGTATTTCGAATCAAGCAAGTCACCGATACTGAGAGCGGTGGGCATTCAGACACCTGCGAGCTGCCGATGAAGGCGCGCGCCAGTTGGCCCGTGCCGACGGCCTCAAGTGCGGCCATGACCGGAATCATTAGATTAGCGCTTCCACGTTCACGTGGTGGCTCAATCCGCCGCTGCATTCCCATGTTCATCATTTGAAAGAGGGTCAGCGCCATTAGCTTAATCCAGATATGATGGAGGGCGAATCGTATGGATCGAGACCGAAAATCGGACGGAGGTGGCCGGGCCGCCGAGTTCGGAATGCGCGCCGGCGGCGACCTCTTCATCGTCAACAACAGTGACGAGGAGTGGAAGGGAATCCGGTACCTTCGCGAATGGGCGCAGATCTCCACGGCCTTCGATATCGCAACAGGGTTCTTCGAAATCGGCTCGCTTTTAGCCCTTGAGGGCGAATGGCAGAAGCTGGAGAAGATCCGCATCTTGATGGGGGCCGAGACGACAAAGCGCACGCGCCAGGCCCTTCTTGACGCGCTCCGAACCTTGACAACCGTGCGGCTCGACCAGAGCATCGAGAAGGAGAAGGAGCGGAACGACTTCCTAAACGGCGTTCCCGCCATCCTCGCCGCCCTGGCGAGCCGCCAGATCGAATGCCGCGTGTACACGAAGGAGAAATTCCACGCCAAGGCGTACATCACTCACGCGAAGCTCGCGGTCGTCGGTTCAGCCGCACTCGTCGGGTCCAGCAACTTCACGGAACCTGGACTCACCCGCAACGTTGAGCTGAACATCCAAGTCCGGCGCGAAGTCGAAACCCTTCAACAGTGGTTCGAAAGCTACTGGGAGCAAGCGGAGGACATCACTCCATCGATTGCCGACGTGGTCAGCCGCCAGGTTCGGGAGTATTCCCCGTTCGAGGTTTACGCCAAATCGCTGCTGGAGTTCTTCAAGGGCCACCAGCTTACGGCGACTGAATGGGAGCAGCACGCCTCACGAGTCTACAAGGTTCTGGATCAGTACCAAAAGGAAGGCTATCACGCGCTGCTGAAGATCGCCGGCACGAACCGCGGCGCATTCCTGTGCGACGGGGTAGGCCTCGGCAAACCGCACGCACTGGCCTCCCAGATGCGAACTTGCGGCTCGGGACCGGAAGATAACTTCCGGTAAACGCCGTGACTCGACCGCAGCAACCCGGAGCGGCGGCGTGCGCACATCAGCGAGATGGCGACTACACGCTCACATGGAAGGCTGAATACGTCCGCTGCCGCACGGCAAGCTCAAAGGAATGGAAGCCCGTCTTTCGGCCGCAACGCCGTGAGTCTGCCCGGCGCATCCGGGATCTGGCGGAACTGAGGGGTACAAGTCGGCTAAAATACTCCTTGGCCCTCCCCGGCGCGTTGGAGAGGTCGCTCCTGAGGTGGAGCAGAACCACTTCAATGATGGCCGCTCACCCCCGCGTAATGGCGCTTCGTGCTGCGGATGGCGCTTGGCCTTCAGACAAGTAGCGCAATTTCCAGCAGATCCAGTTTGGACCATACGCGATGAAGAAGCTGTCGTCCCTTCGCGCCCTGCCGCGCATCCGGTTTCGGAGCCTACGGGGGGCGCGCCGTGATACACTCGCGCTTCGAATATCAATGATCCCGTCTGGATCTGTCACTCCTCGGCCGCCGCGCCTCGGCACTGTGGAGGCGCCATGAAACTAGCCAATCGCAAACCTGTCGTTTTCGGGGTCGTCGCCGCCTTTCTCCTCGTCATCTTCCTCCAAATGTTCCTGATGGCCCGCGACAACTCGGCGACTTTTGACGAGCCCTTTCATATTTACGCCGGCTACCTGCAATGGAAGCATGGCTACGTCACCTTGAATCCACCCCTGATCACGCGCCTGATCACCCTGCCCCTGATCGGCATGAACTTGCCGGAACCGCCGATCCCAAGGCTCCCCTACGAGCCGTTGGGGTTTGTGGCTGGCAAGGCGCTCGTCTTCCAGAACGACGCGAACACCATCATGTTCCGCGCCCGCATGGCGGATTCGGTTTTCACGCTCCTGCTGGCGATTCTTGTCTTCGCCGCCGCGCGCGAAATGTTCGGCCTGGGCGCCGGATTCGTCGCGCTCGGCCTTATCGCATTCGACCCCACGCTTATGGGCCATGCGGCGCTGACTACCCTGGATTCGGGCAACGCCTTCTTCATGTTCTGGGCCATCTATGCCTTCTATCGCCACGTGAAATCCCCGTCGGTGTGGCGCCTCATCGGGACCGGCCTTGTCGTGGGGCTCGCGCTCGCCGCCAAGCACAGCTCCATCCTGCTGCTTCCTACGCTTGTGGTCCTCGCCGCCTTCGAGCTTCTGTGGCCAAAGAAGCTTGCGCCCGATGTTCCACCCGTCCCGACTGCGCGCCACGCCGGGCGCCTGGCGCTTGCATTGGCGGTCATTGGCGCAATCTCCATAACGATCCTGTGGGCCGCCTACGGCTTCCGCTACGCCCAAGCCGACGCCGTGCCGTTCGATCCTCCCATGGCGGCGCAACTCAGCCGCGTACCGAGCGCGTTTGACGCCAAGGTGCTCGCCGAGGTCGATAAGCTACACCTGCTGCCCGCGCCCTATACCTACGCCTTCGCCTACATTCTTTCTCAGGCCAACTCGTTTACCAGCTATATCCTGGGCGTGGTCCACCCGCACGCGGTCTGGTTCTTTTTCCCCGTCACCATGCTCATTAAGTCGAGCCTCACGTTTCTCATCCTGCTCGTGATCGGCGCGTGGGCGGTCATTGCCGGCAAACTACGCCTCTCCCGCGAAATTCTCTACACGGTAACTCCCGCCGCGCTCTACATGGCGTTCTCCATGATCGGCGGCATGAATATCGGCGTGCGGCACATCCTACCCGTCTATATCTTCCTCGCGGTTCCCATCGCCGGGGCTGCCTGGGCTTTGGCGGCGCGCAATCGCCGCTGGCTTTACGCCGTGGTTTTGCTGCTGGTCTTTCAAGCCGTGTCGGTCCTGCATGCCTTCCCCGATTACATAGCCTATACGAACGAGGCCTTCGGCGGCCCGGCGAACGCCTACAAGTATGTCAGCGACTCCAGCGCCGATTGGGGCCAGCAGCTCAAATCCGTCAAGCGCTATCTCGATGCGCGCGGCGTCAAGAACTGCTGGTTCGCCTATTTCAGCCAGTCCGTGGTGGACCCCGCTTCTTACGGCATTCCTTGCACGCCGCTGTACACGGCCGAGGTTCAGTCCCCGGACACGCCGCCTGCCGTCGACGGACCCGTGCTCATCAGCTCCGGCGTTCTTTCCGGCTTTGAAACCGGCGTGGGCCGCCTCAACCCGTACGGAAAGTTTCAGAATCTGAAGCCGGCGGCGATCATCGACTACGGCGTCTTCGTCTACGACGGCCATTTCGATATCCCTCTGGCCGGGGCGCTGAGCCTCGATGCGAAAGCGCAGGAGTTCCTCCGCCAAGGAAACGCCCCTGCCGCCCTTGCCTTGGCGCAACAGGCCTTAGCCCAGGCGCCGGACTCGGCCGCCGTGAACCAGGCGCTGGGGCAGGTTCTCGACGCCAGCGGCCAATCCGAAGCCGCCAATCAGTACTATCAAAAGGCGCTCACGATCGCGAGGGCCGAGCAACCGGCATTCCAGGCCGACCGCATCGATGCGCTGGAAACGAGGATCAACAGCAAGAAGCCCGATACGGGGGGCGGGGGACGCGGAATCAGGTGATTACCATGCGGGTATGGGTTTCGCGGTGTTCTCGTCGACGATGACCGTCACACGCCTGACCGGCGACGGTCTGGTCCGACGACTCCGGTCGGGTGCACACCGTCGTGCTGGGCGGTGTTTGCGCGTTTGCGGATTCCTGAGATGGCGACCTTGGTGCCGGCGATCACAACTATGGGCTATGCGGGCGTGCTGGCAGGACCAGTGCTGATCGGCTTCGTCGCCCATTCCGCCAGCCTGACCACCGCGTTTATGGCGGTGGCTGCGAGCATGCGGATTGTGGCGACGTCGATGCGATGGCTGAAGGTTTGAAGCGAACGCAAGGATTCGGTGCGGCAAGGCCTGTTCGGGCGCGCGTCGCCCTGAAGAGGTCTGCCGCAGTTGAGGCGACCGGCCTTTTGTCGGTCAACTTGTAAGGAGCGTATTGTCATGGAACGAAGATAATTTCTAAAAAGCTTTGGTTGGCAGAATTGGTGGTTTATCGTTCTGTGCGCCATCGTAGCTCTTCTGGCAACTACGGGCGCGTATGATTTGCGCCTGCATTTTGTCACCAGGAAATTGAACTCCCAATTCGAGCAACGCTTGGCGGAGCGTATTCAGATTGCACGAGATTTGCACGATACGCTGCTTCAAACGATTCAAGGCAATAAGATGGTGGCGGACAACGTACTAGCGGGAGATCCCGATCACGCGCGCATGCGAAGCGCATTGGAGCGGTTGTCGGGCTGGCTTGGGCGGGCTGTTCAGGAGGGACGCGTGGCGCTGAATTCCCTACGCAGCTCCGCTACGGAACAAAATGACCTTGCGGAGGCGCTCCGGCGCGCGGGAGAAGAGTGCCGAATTGAGCGCGCGATGCAGTTTGACCTTCTCGTTGAAGGCGAGAGTTGGCGCATGCATCCGATCGTGCGCGACGAGATCTATCGAATCGCTTACGAAGCGATACGGAATGCCTGCACACACTCCGGAGGCGATCGCGTGGTAGTGAAACTGACTTACGCAACTAACTTGACCCTGAGCATCCGCGATAATGGAAAGGGCATTGAGCCGCACGCCAGTATCTTTTGGAAGTACTGTAGCTACTGAAACTGAAAAGCCGAGTAAGAAATTTCGTTCGCAACGGTCGCAAGAGAGGCAAGACGGGTGTACACTAACCGCAGCCGGATGCCAATACTGGAGATTGCGGAATGCACTCAATAAAGATTTTAGAAAGACTTCAAGCCAGCTTAAGGACCACCTGGTAACTCTTTGGGGGGCACATCCCAAGCGCCAGGCTGAAACATGTTTCGAGGATGCGTGTGCCGGAAGCAAGCGCCGGGCAGGCGCCGGCGACTAATGGGAGCCTTTACCGGACAACCTGGAAGATGCCGAAATGACTATCGTACGTTTGCGATTATTTTCCGCGTTAATGCCGCTGCTGGCCGCAGCGCCGTTGTTCGCGGATACCAGTTGCTCAATACCCGCGGGGCCACCCCCGGGCACCCTCCCCGGCCTGATGTATCAGTGGCGGATCTTATCGATGACCGGCCAAACGCCCGCCGATGGCGGCGCGCCGTTGACGCTACTGGACGAGCCTTCGATTAACGAGAACGGCGCCGTCGCCTTCCTCGGGGAGTTATCGGGCGGCGGCGAGGGGGTGATCGCAGTCAGTCCCACGCTGTCGCAGACGGTAGTCAGTTTCGCCGATCCTGTTTCGAACCGCACCTTCGGTCCGTACGTGCAGATCAACGACGCTTCGCAGGTGCTGGCGGCGGACGATACTTCCGGGATGTATTATGGCCGGCTTTGGCTTGCGAACAAGCCAGGCACCTCTCAGACGCTGCTCAAGGGCGGCAGCGGACAGGCTTATTTGTCGGTTCTGGGAAACGGCAGCGTGAATAAGAGCGGCGCTGCCGTGGTGCCCGCCATCAACAACCAGGGCGGCACGGTTTTGGTGTCCATACAGGGCGGTGCGCCGGTGGGCACGCTGCTTCTGCCAGCCAGCAGCTTTGCCTTCCCGCAGATTGCGGACAACGGCAGCATCCTGGTGGTGTACGGCCCGGAGAACTCTACCACGGTCTCGCCAATCGAAGTTTGGAATCAGACTTTTGGCGATTTGGCCCTGATTGCCGACAGCACCAACTTCAGCGCCCTCGGGAACCAACCCGGAATCAGCGCCGACGGCAACGTGGTGGCGTTCTACGGAGTACCGAACGCGAGCGGGGCCGCGCTGAATTGCGGTGTCCCCAACGTCGCCTGCGGCGCCTACCCGGGCATCTTTGCGGCGGTCAATACGGGGACTCTATGGCAACTGGTGCGAGTCACCGGGTTCAGCGGAGAACTGGGATACGACGACAATGCCAACCCGCTGTCTTTTTTGTTCACGGGGTTTTCCACGGCTAGCCGCGTGGCGGTCGTCAATCTGGCCTTGACGGGATGTCCGCTGCCAGCCAGCCAAACTTGCGGTTCCGGTGGGACAGTCCAGTCCAACAGTTTCGTGGTGTCGTTCATCGGTACCCCGAGCGGCGCCAGCAAGGCCAACCCGTGGATTCATGGGACTCCGCTCCTGTTTTCCGCCGCACAAGGGTTGTGGACGATCCGCGTGGATGTGCAATACGAGCTATCCTTGCCCACCATCCAAGTGATTCATCCCACTACATCCATTAAGGTAGCGCAGGTTGGCGACACCATCGGCGGAAATGTGATTTCCTCGATTACAGTATTCGATCCACTGGCCAACGCGTCGGAAGACGATAGCGGCAAGATTCGGACCATGCGGCGCGGCGACCACCGCGTGGTTTTCCTGGCAGGCACCACCACGGGCCAGCAGATGATTGTGCGGGGCGACCATCTGGACTCCGACCAGGACGGCTTACCGGACCACTGGGAGACCACGGGAATCGATATGGACCAGGACGGCGTAGTGGACCTGGACCTGCCCGCCATGGGAGCGAATCCGTGCACTCGCGACCTCTTTCTGGAGATCGACTGGCTATCGGATTTGACCAACTCCAGCCGGTTTCAGCCCACGCCGGGGTTGATCGACTGGAATCCGGCCCTGAATTACGGCAACAGCTATCTGGTGAGCATGTTCGCGGCGGCGCCGGCGCTGACCGGATCCTATTACGGCCTGCAGTCGAACGGGGACCCTCCCGCGCAAATCCCGGCTGGCATTGCGCTGCATGTGGACGGCGGAGCCGGACAAGATAAGGCCGGCGGCAACTTCTCCTACAACATGGGGGCCGGACCGCTCGAAGGCGGCTTCGCGATAACCGCCAACGGCCAGGTGGCCGAAGTGCTTTACTTCGGGAATCCGAATAATCCCACCACGGCCAACACTGCTTCCGGGGTGGTCAGCTTCGCTTTCCAAAACGCCAAGAATTTGAACTTCGGTTCCATGGATAAGGACGGACGGGAGTTGGCGTTCCACTATGCCATCCTCGGCGATTATTTTGGATTCATGCTCGATACCAACAACGCGAATACATGGAGCGTCGCCGGGGCGACGAACGGTTCCTCCGGCGGTACGCTGATCTCGGCCTCGCCGCTTCCCAAAGGCAATCAGGCCTCACCCAACCCCCTGGGCGGTAACGTGGTAAAGATCACGCAAGGACCGGGAACGGGCGAGTATGCCTTTATCAGTTCGGCCAACTCTAACACAAATACGTTGACAGTCTCCTCGAGCTGGGCAACTCTGCCCACAACTGACAGCAAGTTCGTAATTCTGTTGGGGAATACCGGCTTGGCGGAAGTAAACATCGACCCCATGCCGGATTTCAACTCTTTGCCCGGCAACGATCTAATCGTGACGATGGGCGCCGCGGGGTTGTACGGCGCCATGCACAACGGCGTACTGTCGAATTTATGCCTTGAATGGCGGACATTGGCACATGAATTGGGCCACACCTTGGGGTTGCGGCACGGTGGTTCCGACAATACCTCGAACAAAGCCGGGGCCACTTACATGAGCCTGATGAGTTACACCTGGCAGTTGGCCTGCGGCACGCCGATGAGTTACTCCGGAGCTTCGGACCCAACTTACGACGATTGGGCCAATCTCCGGAGCGACTTTCCCAACGTCCAGACTTTCCTCGACAACAGCTTGGGTATCGCGCTTGGAGACGTAGCGGAAACCGCGGAGCAATCCCCGGAGCAAACCCCTCTGGACTATGTCAATCAGAACGGTCCGTTCAATTACACGCCACCCGTTGTTAAAGTGCAGACGCCAGCGGCTAATGCCAATGTGGGCTTGACGCTGCCTTTGCAGGTGGTGGTGGACGCCACGGATAGCAACCCGGTGACGTCGGTGACGGTGTCGTTCGACGTGACTGGCACCGGTGTCATTGACAGTATCGCCGCCAAGCTAAGCGGTACGACGTACAAGGCGAGCTTCCCAGCGCTCTCCGGACCCACCGGACCCCGCACCGTGACAGCCTCCGCCATTGATGACTTGGGCAACTACGCGACCGCGACCCAAAGCGTCAATGTGATCGTGCCGAATCCCGTGCCGTCGCTGATCTCGCTCGCGCCCCCGAGCGCCACGCATGGCGGCAAGGCGTTTATGCTGACAGTCAACGGCTCGAAATTCGTCTCGGGCGCCGTGGTCGAATGGAACGGCGCCAGCCACGCGGCCACTTTCGTGAATAGCGGCCAACTTACCGTGAAGATTCCGGCCAGTGACATCGCCACGGCGGGCACCGCGAGTGTGACAGTGAAGAACCCCGCCCCCGGCGGCGGCATTTCGAATGCGCTGACGTTTACGATCCAGTAAAGCGGCTCCCGGCGCGCGCGGCGTCTGATCACGCCACCCCGCGGGCGCAGCACATATCATACACCGCCGATTCACCGTCCGTATCGTTCTTTCTTTTCCGGCCCAAAACAGCAGGGATGCGAGCCGCTTCGCCGGCCATCTGGCCGCCCTTGTCTCGGAGAGCTTCTCCTCGCCCATCCGCGCGCCGGCGGTCGCGGCGACGGGCAACGGGCGAAGCGCCACTCTGCGCCGGTCCGGCGCAGTCATCGCGTCGAGCGGCGGGCGCCCTCAACCAGCGTTCGCACTGCAGCCGGAGGCGAATTGTTAGGTCCGCGACAACACCAAGCTGGCGACGTAGGAGACCAAAGAAATGCTGACGCCTGCAAGAGGCCCGCGGAAAAAATAAACCTTGCAAAGCACAACAAAACCGCCAAGCGTTGCCAGCCCGACAGCGAGTAGGAACGGTGACTGAAACAGGAGTTGGCCGTGAGCCAATGCGAGAAAGCCGAAAACCAAGCCGAACAAAATGAGTGCCATGCTGTGGCTCGCATTGAAGCCCACCCAACACCGCCACATGGTTGTTTCTTTCGTAATGACAGGTGAAGTTTGGCTCATGCTTATTTGCAACGCGGGGTCACGAGGCGTGAGCAATGGCCCCCGGAACGTATAGACGAGGTGAGTGACTCCGAGTGTAAAAATAATGCTCGCGCTAAGAACCATGAGAATTTTTGCCGCCAAGATACTCTCCTTTTAAGCTCAATCGTCCATCGCCGCCCGCACCCGCTCAGACACATCGGCCGCGGTCGCGTTCCAATCGAAGGGCACGGAAATATCCACCGCCGGATATTGACGTGATCCGCACGGCGAACCTCCGGCGATCGGGGGTTGCGACGATCCAACCTTCGAAGACCTTGCTCAGGTGCCTGCCGGCGGCAACGACGGCCGCTTCAAGCTCGGCCCTGCGATCCCGCGGGATGGTGTCGGAATCGAAGATCGTGATGGGCATTGAATCATGATTCTCGCATTTCGCCGATTCGCGTTGCCCATCCGCACGCCGGCCGCCGCGGCGACGGACGACGAGCGGCAGGCGGCAAGCGAAGCCCAGCCTTGCTCCTGCGCTACGGGTCATGCCGATCCAACGCCGCGGCGCGCGCGATGGGCCACGTCGAGCGGCGGGTCGGCCGGTGGGACAAGCGCAATGCGCCGCCAAGGCTTGCACTCCTCCAGCGTCAGGCGCTCGGGCGTGGTCATCGCGTCGAGGGGCGGGCGCTGAACAATGGTCGGGAAATATGCGCCCTTTCCCGCGTTGCCCATCCGCCAGCCGGCGGTCGCAGATCGCACGCCTCAAGCGCCATCGCGGGGCGCGGTCATCACATCGAGCGGCGGTGCGATCTCGGCCATCCCCGCGATAGTCACCCCTTCGAACGTAGAGTAACGCTTGCCGGATCGGTTTTGCGGGCTGATCGTCAGGGCGATAGACCGACGCGGCGAATCGGCGGTTTTGATGGGTAGATTGGGTGCCGGCGCCGCCCACGCCCATGCCGCACGTGCCCACGGTCGCGGCGATCTCATAAGGCCCCAAGCGGGTTCCGGGAGCCAAAGGCATGGATACTAAGTGATTTTAACCTACGCTAAGATGACGGAACGTGGATTGTTGCAGGATCACGGTTGCATCTCGGCAGTCGGCCGGATTTTTGGATGTTCCCGTGACGCCGTGTTGTCTACGAGGCGGTTGGGCTACTCCGCAGCCCGTAGAATTAGGGCGCTCGAGATACGGCGTTATGGAAATCGGCAGCCCGCTCCGATCGTGGCGCCCGCCCTCCGCGCTCGCCGCCGGCCGCAAACTCCACCGTGGGTAGGCTTTGGCGCACGTAATGTCCACGATTTTCAGCTCCCCCGCGGGCAGCAGGCGCAGCCGGCAGTCCCGGCGTTCAACCGGACGGCGGACTGGCCACCAGGTCGGCGAATCGCCCGGCCACGTCCAACTGGGCTGACGCACCGTTGAGGCCGGGCGCGCGCGATGGGCAACGTCGAGCGGCGGGGCGTCCGGCGCGGCGTCGTGGAAGGCAACGGCCGCCGGCAGCGGACGGTCGCGAGTGAGCTTGCTGCTGCTTCGAGCGGCGCGTGTGCGCTTTCTACGAGAAGTCGTTATCGCCGCTTGGCTGGGCTGAGCCACTCGGCCCTATAACCAGTTGAATTCGGAAGCAAACGAACAATGTATCCACGCAAACTGACATAGATCGTGCGGTCTGCCAAAAGAATAGAGCTCGGTGCTAAAAAACGATTTGCATTCAAAAAGCGTTTCGATTGTGCCTGTCGAGCCGACACGGAGAACTGCTTTATTCGTTGTAACCAAAACGGCCTCTGGCGTTTCCTGGACCGATGCTTCGGGAGAGCTATGGATGTCAGCGATCTTTCGGGCCCCGGCGGTTGCCCATGAAGAAGCGGGCACGAAATAAACACTTCCATTGTCAAGGGTCGCATGGGCCAAGCCCTCAAGGACAATGACTCCGCTCGTTGTGCGAAATAACGCATGAATGTCCGCCATGGAGAGCAGTTTCTTAGTCTGGCTGCCATCCTCGTTGGTGCTCCAAAGGCCACCCATAAACTCTCCACCATTGAAGCCTATGAGCCATCCTCCGCCGCTGATGTGCACGACTGAAGGAGTGTCCCGCATGAAAGGTTCTCGGACCAAATGCTCGGGAATCGCTATATGGTTGCGCTGCTCCCTATCCTCCCGCGTGAAGCGAGACGCGAGTATATGCATTCCTTCTTCGTTTAGTTTCCACATCGGACGGGTACTGGTGGCCGAAGCCAATTCGTCCGGAGTAGGAGGAGCGATTATGTTCCAGTTTCCTTCAAGTTGCTGAGCATGTGCTTCCCGGCAAACATGCGCAAACAGGAACAAGCCGAGGATTACGATTGCTTTCACATTCTTGCCTCCCTGTCGTTTGGGACCGGAACAGCTAAAATTTTATCATCCAACCCATTTTCATCCTCCATTAGCAGGACGCCTACAGGGCGGGACCGGATAATCGCGCCGGGGATGACCGGCGACTGCCCAACCACCAGAACATCACAAGGATCGCCGTCCGCTGAGAGCGTGTGCGGGATGAATCCGTAATTGCCAGGGTAGATCATGGAAGTGTGCAGGAAACGGCAAGAGTCGGGATGTCGCTCCCTCCAAGAGCTTACAGGGTGACAGTTCATGAAAACTGACGCTAGTGTAGTGTAAGCGAAATAGCTAGTAATAATGATTTGGTTGTGCCATACCTGGAGGCGTGGCGCGTCCGGTCTCGTCGATCGAGCTTACTTCGGAGGAAAGAGTTGAACTTCAGCGGAGGATCCGGTCTTCCACGGCAACGCAACGATGCCTTGCGCGCGCGAATTGTCTTGCTTCGCAGTGAGGGGCGCTCTGAGGCTGAAGTGGCGGCCATGGCCGACGTGAGCGTGAACACCGTGTCGCTGTGGTCGCAGCGATTCGAACTCACTGGTATGGAAGGACTGGCGGATGCGGCAGGCCGAGGACGCAAGCCTTCTTTGCCGGAGAGTAAGATCCGGCAAGTAGTTGCCAGAGTCACGCAGCCGCCGGCTGGTCGTCAGCGTTGGAGCACTCGAAGTATGGCCAATGCTGTGGGGATCTCGCATCAGAGTGTTCACACGATTTGGAAGAACAACGACCTAAAGCCTCACCAGGTGCGCACATTCAAGATCTCTCGGGATCCGCGCTTTGAGGAGAAGTTCTGGGACGTTATCGGCCTTTACCTTGACCCGCCTGACAAGGCTCTGGTCCTGTGCTGTGACGAGAAGAGCCAATGTCAGGCGCTAGAGCGGACCCAGCCGGGGTTGCCGCTGGGCATCGGCCACGTTCGCACCAAAACCCACGACTACAAACGGCACGGAACCATTACCCTCTTTGCAGCGCTGAACTATCTAGACGGCAAACTGATCAGCCGGACGGAGCGTCGCCATACGCACGTCGAATGGCTTCGTTTTTCTTCGACAGATCGATCAGGAGACACCGCGTGGCTTGGCGGTGCATGTGATTGCCGACAATTACGCAACCCACAAGCACGAACGGGTGAAGACCTGGCTGGGAAAGCACCCACGGTTTCAAATGCACTTTACGCCAACCAGCAGTTCGTGGCTCAATTTGGTTGAGCGGTTTTTTGGCGAAATAACGGCCGATTGTATCCGCGACGGCAGCTTCCAAACGTTCAAGAACTGGTCCACGCGATCCTGGAGTACCTTGCCGCGCGCAACGAAAACCCAAAACGCTACATCTGGAAAGCCAAGGGCGCAGAGATTTTGGCGAAGATCCAGCGAGCCAAACAGACTCTCGAATCAGTTAATACAAGCTAATTGCAATACACTACACTAGTGGGCGGGTGCGTCCTGTCTCCGGGTCCGTTTATTTTGTCGATTCTGCTGGTGTATTTTCCCCTAAAAAACTCTTCCAGATGCGGAGCGTCGAATACGACGACGGTCCCATCGCATTTCAGCGCGAAGTAATGGGCTCCCGGATTAACGAGGTATGCCTTTCCGCAAATCAGGGCGGGCGGGGTCAGCTTGTTGATCCAGTCTTTAGGCGCCACCCCGTAGGCGACCACGCCGCTTACACTACGAGCGGTAAGCGGGTTTTTCGGCTCTGCATCCCATACGAGCTCGTTGTCGTGCATGTTGTCCCAGCGATAAACGGAAATCGAGCTGGGGGATACGCCGCCAGCCTGTGGGCATTCGTCTCCGTTCGACAGGCAAAGCTCGACGGTGTCGCCCTTTTTGCTGGCCGCCAGATGCCAGGAGGAATTCCGGCAGCCCGCCAAAGAGAGGGCCAGGCAGCACGTCGGCAACAGTGAAAAGGCGATGTAAGCGCTTTTGGCCTGCATGGGGGGTCTCCTGTCCCTTGCGAAAACGATCACATGAAGTCTGCGGAAATCGGCAGCCCGTGGGTGACCTCGTATGGCAGTGAAAGCTCGCGATTATATTATCACCAGGCGTGCCCGCCGAATAGACGCCGATAATGGTGGATATCAATCTGGTGAGGTGTGAACCTGCGATTTTAAATAGCGCCAATCGCCGAGGGCTGCGGGTCGGGATAAATATCAGGCCAGCACATTCGGAGGAGCAGCTATGCGAGGTCCAAATCGCCTTGGTGCCAAGCGGACCCTGTGCGCCGACGGCTGGCGGTCGGAGCCGCCAAGATCGCTCTGGAATTCCCGCTGCCGTACAGCACGCCTGAAAGGAAGCGCTGGGCCACGCTCGACAGTATCCACCGGCTGGCTTTGCCGAGAGTGGTTTACGGAGCATGTTGAATCAACGACGGCTGGATTGCGCTCACATTGATTCCCACCGTCACGCTGTGATCCACCAGGCTGAATACCGGCGGCTGGGAGCCGTACTTGTACTCCGCCTGAAAAGCTCAAATACTGCCAGTGAACGGATTGAAGGTCATCGTCAGGTCGAACCAGTGGCGCGCCTTCGTGCTCAGCCCAACCATCGTCTGCCCGTAGTCCGTCTCGAACGGCTCGTCGAACGCCGGTATGCGCACCCGGTACGCCGGCACGATCGAAAAGACTACTGTGCTGAAATCGGCGCTCTCCACCGAAAAATTGGCGTCCGCCCCCAGCACGCCGCGCAAGATCTTCCCGTAGTGGCTTAAATCCACGGCCACTCCGTCGAGCGTCGCCGGCTTGTTCAGATTGTGGCCCGCCTCCAGGCCGCCGTAAAGGTCGCCCACCAGGAAGACAGTTCCAGCCGCACAGCGTGAGGCCAGCAGTACGGCGATCGCGCCGGCCAGCATCGCGGGGTCGTTCGGACCGGTGCCGGACACCGGCGCGGCGGCGCGTTGGCCGCAGTTTCCAAAGAGCCGGGCCCAAGACGCGCGACGGGAGTGTGCTTCTGCCAGCCCGGCTCGTCCATAATCTCGGCCAGGGTAGCGCCATTCTTTCGCCGGAGCATCAGTCGTCGAGGAACTGATTCTGCTCGAGGTCCTCACCAGAATGTACGTCGGAGTACAGAGTCGTTTCCCCCAAAAATCGCGCAAATTAGCGCGAATTTGCGCAATACTCCGTGCATACTCCAGAGCGGGCGTTACACAAAGCTAGGCGTTTCCGGTTCCTTGCCAGTGGGCAGGAAAATGCAGAAGCCAACCGACATTTATTTGCATGCGGTGTTCGCACTGCGAGTAGGGCGGGCCGTCCCCCCGGTCACGGTGGACGATAGGCGCCCGGAAGTGGAGCAGCCGATGATGATGTCCGCTGAAGAGTCCGTTGGATGTTTCGATTCCATCGAGAGCGCACAGGATTTCATGAAGGTCCTGGCCGACACGATTCTGGATTCGATGAAGGATCTCAATGCCGAGCAGCAGGCGGCGGTGGAAGAAGGTGAACCGCGCCGCGCGCAAGCGATCGAACTGGCAATCTTCAAACTGAAGACGCTGAACTGCCACATTCTCAAAAGCCGGATCATCCTGAACGATCTGCGTACCGTGCGGCGCCTCATCTTTAACGAGCGGCAGCCGAAGGCACGCGCGATGTCTGCCGGCGCGCCGTTCTAAGGCTGCTCCATAATTACATATCTTGAGGTATTTTACTACATAATATCTCAACAAGAGAGAGATCGGCTATGGCGACAACGATTCAGTCGCCTGCAGAGGCGACATTCTGGTTCATCCAAGGGCGCATCCTATTCTGGATCGTCAATCTCCTTGGATCTGCATGTTTCGCCTACATCCTGGCAAAACGTATGCGGCCGCTGCTGCGTGGCCAGCGCGATCCGCGATTTGACCGGCCTCTAATCCGGCTGGGCCGGCTTTTGCAGTTCTGGTTCGGGCAGTGGCGGCATCCGCGCTATCTCGGGGCTGGAATCGTCCACATCCTATTCTTCGCGGGATTCCTGGTTCTGGTCGTTCACACGATCGAACTGCTGGCGCTGGGAACGTCCGGCAATCCCGTGGCGGCGGGCGGCCTGTACGGCGCAATTTCCGATTACGCGGCAACCGTCGTCTTCTTCTGTATGATCGTGGCGATCGTGCGGCGCCTGCTCCGGCCCGCCCGATATGCCGTACCCGCGCGCTATGGTAAGCCCCATACCGCCGACGCCATCTTCCTGCTGGCGTTGATCGCCGTACTCATGGCGGCGGATAGTCTCTTCGAGGCGGGCTATGCCGCGGGCCAATGGCAGCAGCACCTGCCCGCCGAGCCTCTTGCGTTTTTTTCCCTGCCCTGGATGTTGCAGGGCGCCTTGACCGGCGCGCCGTTCGCGCTGGTCGCCAACCTCTATCTGGGCGCTTACCTGACACACGAACTGGCCTTCTTCTTTTTGCTCTGCTACCGGCCGTTTGGAATTCAGTTTCATGTGGAGACCTCCTTGTTCAGTGTGTATTTCGCGAAGTTGGACCGGGGCACAGTCAAACCGGTGCGATGGGGCGTTCCCGACGCCCGGCTGGACGAAGTGAAATCCTTCGGCGTCAAAACATTCGAAGACTTCACCTGGAAGCACATGCTCGATTTCTATTCCTGCGCCGATTGCGGCCGGTGTTCGGACCAGTGTCCGGCCAACGCCGTGGGACGTCCGCTGTCGCCTAGGTTCCTTACGATCAAGGCGCAGGATTACAGCTTCCAGCATTATCCGGTCTGGGGCAGCGGGCACAATGGCGAGCGGCTGATCGGGGGGATTTATTCAGACGACGAAATCTGGTCGTGCACTACGTGCGGAGCGTGCGAAGCGGAATGCCCGCTGCTGGTCGAGTACATCGACAAGATCGTGGATTTGCGGCGCGGCATGGTGGATGACGGCAACGTGCCGCAGTCGTTGCAGAAGGCGCTAAAGTCCCTGGAAGCCCGGGGCAATCCGTTCGGCAAAGCCGAAAAGAAAAGAGCCGATTGGGCGAAGGCCAAGGATTTTCAGCAAGCTTGCAACATCCGAATCGCGAACGGCAAAGACCGGACGGGCACACTGTACTTCGTGGACAGCATCACTTCCTACGACGACCGCATTCAGTCGATCGGACGGGCCACTGCCAAGATCCTCAACAGAAGTGGTGAAAATATCAGCATCCTGGGCACTGTTGAAAAAGACAGCGGCCATGATGTGCGGCGCTTCGGCGAAGAGACGCTCTTCATGGCCCTGCGCGACCACAACACGCAGGCCATTCAGGCATCCGGCGCCCAGCGCGTCGTCACTTCCGATCCACACGCGTACAACGCCCTGCGGCACGACTACCACGATATCCCCCCGGTGGAACATATCGCCCAGTGGATCGCCCGGAAAGTGCGGGCCGGCGCCCTGAAACTGCATGCGCTCGAAAACGATGGCGATATTTACGCGTACCAGGATCCCTGCTACCTGGGCCGGCACAATGGCATCTACGATGCTCCGCGCGAAGTGCTCGATGCGATTCCCGGATTGCAGCGCGTCGAGATGCGGCGCTCGCGCGATCGCTCCTTCTGTTGCGGAGGCGGCGCCCTGGCGCTCTTCTACGAGCCCAAAGAAGATCAGCGCATGGGCGTGAAGCGTGTACAAATGGCCGCTGAAGCCGGGGCCAACGTAATTGTTACCGCCTGTCCTTTTTGCATGGTGAATCTGGAAGACGCCATCAAGGTGGCGGGCATGGAAGGAAAAATGACCGCCGTCAACCTGACGGAGTTGGTTGAAAGACAAACGAGGTAAGTATGGAAATTCTGGTCTGCGCCCGAAGAGTACCCGATACGTCGGAAGACGACATCGAGCTGAATGACGCGGGAGACGACATTGCACGCGACGACCTGGTTTATTCGGTGAATGAACCGGACAACTATGCGGTGGAAGAAGCGCTGAACATCGTGGAGCGCGATGGCGGCACGGTCACGGTGGTGACGGTCGGTGGCGAGGACGACGAAGAGGTCCTGCGCCGCGAGATGGCCATGGGCGCAAGGAGCGGCGTCCTGCTTTCCGACGATGCCTTCGCTGGATCGGACGGCAGAGGCATCGCCGCGATCCTGGCGGCCTTCGTCAAGAAGGGCCATTACGATCTGATCCTGACCGGAGTGCAGGCCGAAGACGGCGCCGCCCAGGTGGGCGGTATGCTGGCGGCGCTGCTGGATTATCCGTTCGCCTCGCTGGTGAATTCGATCGAAGTCCTGCGCGGAAAGCTGAAAATCGGCCGCGAGATCGAAGGCGGTAATAAGGAGATGAACGAGATCGATCTGCCGTGCGTGCTCTCCATCCAGACCGGCATCAACGAGCCGCGATACGTCGGCATGCGCGGCATCCGGCAAGTGGCCTCCCTGCCCATTCCGACTCTCGGCGCGGCGGACCTGGGCGTGAACGGCGACGCCGGCGCCAAGGCCGCCAAGGTAAGGCGGGCGGATTATTTCATGCCGCCGTTGGGCAAGGGCGCCGAGATGCTCGAGGGCAGCACCGAAGGCATCGTCGACAGCTTGATCGAACTGTTGAAAGCCAAAGGGGGGCTGAACTAAATGGCCAGAATATTCGCGTATATCGTGCACAAAGGCGGCGTGGCCGACGATTCGGCAGCCGAACTGGCGGCGGCCGCCGCTAAGATCGATAGCGCGCAATCCCCAACAGCCGTGGTCGCCGGCTGGGGACCCGGCTGCGATGCCGTCTGCGAATCGCTGCGCACGCGCTTTGCCGAAGTCTGGAGAATCGCCCACGAATCGCTGGCTTATCCGAACCCCGAACTGGTGCGCCCGGCGCTGGTTCGCGTGCTGCCGGCCAGCAGCATCGTATTGATCCCCCACAGCCATTTTGGAACCGATCTGGCGCCCGGCCTCTCTATCAAGATGAATGCCGCTTACGCGCCGGATGTGCTGGACATCGAGAGCCCGCGGGGGACCACGTTACGGGTCGTGCGCCAGGAATACGGCGGACAAGTGAACGCGCACGTCCGCTGCGATATTTCAACCGGCGCCGTAATCACCATACGCCCCGGCGCGTTCAAGCCCACCGGAACCGCCCCCACCGGCGGCATTGTCGTGGACCAATCCGCGGGCGCCGGTCAGCTCACTTCGGGACGCCGCTACCTCGAGACCATCGCGGCCGAAACCGGCGACGTGGATATCACCCGCTATCCGGTGCTGGTTTCGATCGGCCGCGGCATTGAAGAGCGCGAGAATGTAGCCATCGCCCAGGATCTGGCGGACGCTTTGGGCGGCGCCGTAAGCTGCTCCCGCCCCGTGGTGGACGCCAAGTGGATGGAGAAATCCCGGCAGGTGGGATCTTCCGGACAGACGGTCAAGCCCAAGGTCTATCTGGCGTGCGGCATCAGCGGATCGTTCCAACACCTGGCGGGCATTAAAGGCAACCCGTTCATCATAGCCATCAACAAGAATCCCAAGGCGCCCATATTCCGGGTGGCGGACGTGGGCATCGCCGCCGACATTCTGGAATTTCTGCCGGAATTAACCGCCAGGATCCGCGAAAGGTAAAGCCCAGCCATGATCGCAAAAAAGACCTTGAAATTGAGCTTGAAATCGCTCCGGGATTTCGGCAAAAAGCGCCTGCCGGACCCCGATCTGATCGCCCTCGATGCGCGCGACGAATGTCCACTCGAGATTGTGCGGGACATGTGCAGTCCCGACAAGCTGGGGATTCAGCTCCTCTTCGTCCCCGAAGAATACGGCGGCATGGGAGGCGGGGCCTTCGATGTGTACTGCATCTGCGAAGAGATGGCGCGCATCGACCTGGGCGTAGCCACGTCGGTGCTGGCCACATTCCTGGGGAGCGACCCGATCACGGTAGGCGCCACGCCGGAGCAGAAGAAGCTCTGGCTGACGCGGATCGCGGAAGAAGGCATCCTGTTCGCCTACGGGGCCACCGAGCCGGATGCGGGCAGCGATCTGGCGGCGCTGCAGACCACTGCCGCGCGGGTGATGGACGGCGACCGGATCGCCGGCTACAAGATCAACGGCAGCAAACAGTGGATCAGCAACGGCGGCGTGGCGGATGCTTACACCATCCTGGCGAACACACCCGCCGGCCCAAGCTGGTTCATCGTGGAGAAGGGCGCCAAGGGATTCAGCCACGACGAACCGGAAGACAAGCACGGCATCCGGCTGAGCAATACCGCCGCTCTCTCGCTTAGCGACGTTTACGTGGATGCGGACCGGCTGGTGGGCGGCGTGGAAGGCCAGGGCCTGAACCAGGCGCAAGCCGTGTTCGGCTACACGCGCCTGATGGTGGCTGCGTTCGGCTTGGGGGCCGGATGGGCCGCGCTGGACCGCGCGATTCCCTATTCCGCCAAGCGCATCCAGGCCGGCGCGCCGCTCTCGCAAAAACAGGGATACACGCACAAGTTGATCGTGCCGCACGCCGCGCGTCTGGAGGCCGGCCGCGCCTTTATCGAAGAGACGGCCGAGCGCATCGACGCCGGCGAAGGCAGCTTGAATACCGAGGGAGCCATCGCCAAGTATATGTCAACCGAAGCCGGCAACCTGGCGGCGGATGCCAGTATCCAGGCCCTCGGCGGCTACGGCTACACGCACGAATACATGGTGGAGAAGATCCGGCGCGACGTGCGCATCACCACCATCTACGAAGGCACTTCCGAGATCATGGAGATGACCATCGCCCGCGACCGCTGGCAGCTTCATCTTAAAACGCGCGGCCAGCACTATCACGACCAGGCCCGCCAGCTTGAGGCCATCGACGCGGGCCATCCGGATGTGGGAGCGAACATCGCGGCCCTGGCGCAGCACGCCCTGGCCGAGGTGCTGGAAAAGGCGCGCATCGGGCGCCTGACCCGCTATCAGCATATCCTGCTGCGGCTGGGCGAACTGATCGCCTACGCGGAATCCGCCGGCAGCCTGGCGCGGCGCGCGGCGCGGATGGCGGAAGCCAAACTCCACGAAAAAGCGAATCAGCGTTTCGATGCGGCCGGGTTGGCGGCCATTAGCCGGATCTTCGCGCGTGAGGCGGCCATGAAGGCCGGCGCGGAAGGCTTGCGCTGGGTCGTGGGAGCCGGCGGCGTGAGCGATGCGGAAATGGACGCGTTCGAAGCCCGTTTGGGACTGCCCGCCATTCACCGCGCCCAGGCGGGACTGATTTGCGACATGGATTACACCGGCGACGTGCTGTACGGGCGCGCCGCCAAGCAGGCCGGACAGGCGGCCTGAGCAATCGGCGGCTGGAAGATGTGTTCTTTCGCAGGGAGGTCATCATGGAAGATACTGCGTATCGAGCGGTAGCCATTGTGGGGACAGGTGCCGTTCTGCCCGACGCCCCGAACGTAGCGGCTTTCTGGCAAAACGTGAAGGCCGGACGCTACAGCATCAGCGAGGTTCAGCCGGACCGCTGGGATCCGGCCCGCTATTACGACGCCGATCCTAATGCGCCGGATAAGACGTATTCGAAGATCGGCGGTTGGGTGCGCGAGTACGAATGGAACCCGATCAAATGGCGCATGGCGGTCCCGCCGCGCGTGGTGGACGCCATGGACGAAGCCCAGAAATGGGCTATCGCCTGCACCCGCCAGGCGCTGGACGACTACGGCTATCCCGCGCGCCCCATCGACACCGACCGCACGGCCGTGATCCTGGGGAATGCCATGGCCGGGGAACGGCACTATCTCACGTCGTTGCGCGTCCACTTTCCGGAATACGCCCACGAACTGGCGGAAAGCGGTAGCTTCGCGGCGCTGCCGGAAAACGTGCGGCGCGAGATCACGCGCGAATTGCACCAGCGGATGGGTGCGCGCCTGCCCGAGATTACGGAAGATTCCATGCCCGGCGAATTGGCCAACTGCATCGCCGGCCGGATCGCCAATATTTTCAATTTTCACGGTCCGAATTTCGTGACCGACGCGGCCTGTGCGTCGGCCATGGCGGCGTTCCAAGCGGCGGTCGTGGGATTGGTCGAGAAAGACTTCGACCTGGCGGTCACCGGCGGCATCGATCGCAATATGGGTGCGCCCACCTTCGTCAAGTTCTGCAAGATCGGGGCGCTCTCGGGTACCGGCACGCGGCCTTACGCCGAGGGCGCCGATGGCTTCGTCATGGGTGAAGGCGCCGTCATTTTCCTGCTGAAGCGCCTGGCCGATGCGGAGCGCGATGGGGACAGGATTTACGCGGTGCTGCGCGGCATCGGAGGATCGAGCGACGGCAAGGGCAAGGGCATCACCGCGCCCAACCCGGCCGGCCAGAAACTGTGTATCCGGCGCGCCTGGGAGAACGCCGGGCTTTCACCGGCTACGGCGACCTTGATCGAAGGCCACGGAACATCCACCCGCGTGGGCGACGTGGTGGAAGTGGAAAGCTTTACGGATGTGCTGAGCAGTTTTCACGTCCCCGCGCATTCCGTGGCGTTGGGCTCGGTGAAATCCAATATCGGGCACCTCAAGGGAGCCGCGGGCGCGGCCGGATTGCTGAAGACCGTCCTGGCCCTGCGCGACAAAATGCTGCCACCCAGCGTGCACTGCGAACATCCCAGCCCCGATATCGACTTTGCGCATTCGCCGCTCTACGTCAATGGCAAGCTGCGGCCGTGGCCCGCTCCGCCGGATGGCGTGCGCCGCGCGGGCGTCAGCGCCTTCGGATTTGGCGGCACAAATTTCCACGCCGTGCTGGAGGAATATATCCCGCACCGATTGCACGGGAACGGCAAAAAGGTCGCCGGAGCCGCTGTCGACGACGGCCGCGCGGCTGAAGTCCTGTCCCACCGCGCTCCTCTGCGGGGCGCCCTGTTGATTGGCGGTGCTTCCGCGGACGATCTGGCCGAGCGTTTGCGCACCATACAAACCGCCGCAGCCTCCGGGAATGCGCCCGCACCGTCTGCGCCGGCCGCATCGGATCTGCGCGCACCCGAGCGCCTGGCGATCGACTACGCCGACGCCGCCGACCTCGCAGACAAATCCGCCAAAGCGCTGAAGGCGCTGGCCGCAAACCAGCCCATGCAGTGGAAGGCCCTGCGTGCGCAGGGCATCTTCCGCGGCCACGGCCCCGCGCCTAAGGTGGCGTTTCTCTATCCCGGCCAAGGCTCGCAATACGCGAACATGCTGCGCGGACTGCGTGCGGCCGATCCCATAGTCGCTGCGACTTTTGCCGAAGCGGATGGCGTGATGGCCCCGCTGCTCGGCAAACCCCTGAGCGAGTTTGTCTTCGTCAACCCGTCAGATGCAGCCGCCGTCGCCGGGGCGGAAGAGGATCTTCGCCAGACCGCTATCACGCAGCCCGCCGTGCTGGCTGCCGATCTGTCCCTGACGCGGCTCCTGGCCGCATATGGCATCCGCCCGGATATGGCCATGGGCCACAGCCTGGGCGAATACGGGGCCCTGGTGTCCTCCCGAGCGATGCCTTTCGCCGACGCCCTGGAAGCCGTCAGCGCCCGCGGCCGCGAAATGACCCGCGTCTCGATGCAGGATAACGGACGCATGGCGGCGGTGTTCGCGCCGCTTGTTGAAATCGAGCGCATCCTGCGCACCGTGGATGGCTACGTGGTGATCGCCAATCTGAACAGCAACACGCAGGCCGTCATCGGCGGTGCCAGCCAGGCTGTCGAGCAGGCCATCGCGCTGTTTGAAAAGGCCGGCTACAATGCAGTCCCGCTGCCTGTAAGCCATGCTTTCCATACATCCATCGTGGCACCGGCCAGCCAACCGCTGCGGCAGGTGCTGGAGCGCTTGCATCTGGAATCGCCGCACATCCCGGTCGTCGCCAACGTCAGCGGGGAATTCTATCCTATGGGAGCGCAAGCCGTGCCGCAGATGCTGGATATCCTGGCGCGGCAGGTGGCCTCACCTGTCCAATTCATCCAGGGCCTGCGCACGCTCTACGATGCCGGCGCGCGGGTTTTCGTGGAGGTTGGGCCGAAGAAGGCGCTGCAGGGATTCGTAGAAGATGTATTAGGCGACCGCCCGGATGTCTTGGCGCTCTTCACCAATCATCCGAAATTCGGCGATGTGCCCTCGTTCAACCAGGCCTTGTGCGGGTTATACGCGTCGGGTTTGGGGGCAGCCCAAATCGAAAGCGCAGCGGCGGCCCAGCACGCGAGCCAAGCCGCCCTCCAGCCGGCCCCCCAACCCGTTGCCATCACCGGTGCGGCGCTGGGATTGCCCGGTCCCGGGCGTATTTTCGACGATGCCAACGTCGCCCGCATCCTGCACGGCGATCAGGCCATCGACGTGATCCCGACGCGCTTCCGCCGGGCGATGCTCGACAAGCACATCACGCGCCTGGTAAAGAATGACCGGGGCGCCGCGAGTTTCGAAACCATCGCCAACCTGTCGGAGGTGATCAAGCTGGCCGGCCGCGGCGGCGATTTCGACCTGGAGAAGGAGTTTGGCATCTCCGCCGAGCGGCTGGCCGCCCTGGACCGCGCCACGCAACTGGCCATCGCTGCCGGTCTGGACGCCCTGCGCGATGCCGGCATTCCGCTGGTGATGCGCTACAAGACCACCAGCAAAGGCACGCAATTGCCGGATCATTGGGGATTGCCGGACGCATTGCGCGACGATACCGGCGTGATTTTCGCTTCCGTTTTTCCGGGCTTCGATTCCTTTGCGGATGAGCTCGCACGCTATTATGCGGACCGCGCCCGGCGCGACCAGTTGGCCATGCTGGAGAGCATGTACGCACGCCTGGTGGAAGCGGAAGGCCGTTCTACGGTGGGCCAGGAAATGGCGCACCGGATCGACGACCTGCGCGCCGGCATGGAACGGGAGCCATACCAGTTCGACCGGCGCTTCCTGTTCCACGTACTATCGATGGGCCATTCGCAGTTCGCCGAAATCATCGGCGCGCGCGGCCCGAACACCCAGATCAACTCGGCCTGCGCGAGCACCACCCAGGCCGTATCGCTGGCCAACGATTGGATCCGCGCCGGGCGCTGCCGCCGGGTCATCGTGGTTGCGGCGGACGACATTACCACCGACCGCCTGATCGAATGGTTTGGCGCGGGCTTCCTGGCCAGCGGCGCGGCCGCCACCGACGATGTCGTCGAAGAAGCCGCCACGCCGTTCGACCGCCGCCGGCACGGCATGATCATGGGGATGGGCGCGGCCGCACTGGTGATCGAGAGCGCCGAAGCAGCGCGTGAACGCGGCATCCGGCCGATCTGCGAGGTGCTCTCGGCGGTCACGGCCAATAGCGCTTTCCACGGTACCCGCCTGGATGTGGAGCATATTGCCGGGGTGATGGAAAACCTGGTGGCGCAAGCCGAAGCGGCCAACGGATTCCGGCGGCGCGAAGCGGCTCCGCGTATGGTTTTTGTATCCCACGAAACTTATACGCCCGCGCGCGGGGGCAGCGCGGCGGCCGAGATCCACGCCCTGCGGCGCGTATTCGGCGACGTAGCGGATCGCATCGTGATCGCCAATACCAAGGGACTCACGGGTCACGCCATGGGTACGGGCATCGAAGACGTGGTGGCGGTGAAGGCGCTCGAAACCGGATGCGTGCCGCCGGTGGTGAACTTCAAGGAAGTCGATCCCGAACTGGGCGCGTTAAACCTGTCGAAAGGCGGAGGCTATCCCGTCGAATACGCGCTCCGACTGGGAGCGGGATTTGGCTCGCAGATCAGCATGACCCTGTTGCATTGGATCGCGGGGAAAGATGGCGCGCGGACCAGCCCGCATGCGTTGGGCTATGCTTCGCGGATTGCCGACGCCGGCGTCTGGAGCGCGTGGCTGCACCGTATGGCAGGCAACGGCGCCGCCGAGCTGGAAGTGGCACAGCGTACGCTACGCATCAAGGATCGCGCGGCGCAGCCGACATTATCCGTGCCTCAGCCGGTTATCGAAACGAAGGCGACGCACGAAGTGGAGCCGCCGCCCCCAGCCCCTAGTCCCCAACCCCCAGCTCCCGCAGTTCCAGCCCCCGCGGCCGCGGTTCCTGCGGCCGCAGATCCAGTCAAAGAGCGGCTACTGGCGCTGGTGGCCGAGAAGACCGGCTATCCGCCGGATATGCTGGACCCCGACTTGGATCTGGAAGCGGACCTTGGCGTCGATACCGTAAAACAGGCGGATCTCTTCGCCTCTGTGCGCGAGATCTACAACATCCCACGCGACGAAAATCGCAAACTGCGCGACTTCCCCACGCTGGCGCACGTCATCCGCTTCGTCTACGAGAAAAGGCCGGACCTGAACCATCAATCCCCAGCCCCGAGCCCCCAACCCCCAGCCCCCACGGCGGCAGCCGCCGCAGATTCGGTCAAAGAGCGGTTGCTGGCGCTGGTGGCCGAAAAGACCGGCTATCCGCTGGATATGCTCGATCCCGACCTGGATCTGGAAGCGGACCTCGGTGTCGATACCGTAAAACAGGCCGACCTGTTCGCCTCAGTGCGCGAGATCTACAACATCCCACGCGATGAAAATCGAAAGCTGCGCGACTTCCCCACGCTGGCGCACGTCATCCGCTTCGTCCACGAGAAAAGGCCGGACCTGAGCACCCATCCTCCAGCCCCGAGCCCCCAACCCCCAGCCCCCGCGGCGACAGCCGCCGCAGATTCGGTCAAAGAGCGGCTGCTGGCACTGCTGGCCGAAAAGACCGGTTATCCGCCGGATATGCTCGATCCCGACCTGGATCTCGAAGCCGACCTCGGTGTCGATACCGTAAAACAGGCGGATCTCTTCGCCTCGGTGCGCGAGATCTACAACATTCCACGCGACGAAAATCGAAAGCTGCGCGACTTCCCCACGTTGGCACACGTCATCCGCTTCGTCTACGAGAAAAGGCCGGACCTAAACCACCAACCCCCAGCCGCTAGCCACCAACCCCCAGCCCCTGTTGCCGCGGCCCCCGCGGCCGCCTCCCCTTCCACCCCGCGGCGCGTGCCGGTCCCCATCTTGCGTCCTCCGCTGGCGATTTGTAATCCAACACCCGTGGCCCTCGGACCGGGTCGCCGCGTGGCCATTATGCCGGACCACGGCCGCGTTGCCGAAGCCCTCGCGGAACGTCTGCGCGCCATGGGAGCGGAAGTCCTCATGCTCGATGGCGCCCAGCCGGACGCCCCGGTACACGGCGTCTACTGGCTTCCCGCGCTGGACCCCGAAGGCGACCTGCGCGGCCTGGATCTTCCGGCCTGGCGCGAGGCTCTACGCGTGCGCGTGAAATCGCTGTACAGCACCATGCGCGCGCTCTACGAGCAGATCGCCGCGGCGGACACCTTCCTCATATCGGCGACGCGGCTGGGCGGGCAGCACGGCTATGACGAGGCCGGCGCGGTGGCGCCCATGGGCGGCGCGGTGACCGGATTCACCAAAACATACAAACGCGAGCGCCCGGACGCGCTCGTCAAGACCCTCGATTTCGAAGCGGCCTGCGGCGCGGCGGAAGTGGCCGAAGCGCTGCTGGCGGAGACCCTGCGGGATGCCGGCGCCGTCGAGATCGGCCATCAGGGAGGGCTGCGCTGGAGCATCAGCCTCGCGGAACAGCCCGCGGCGGACGGACAACCCGGTCTGCAGTTGAACGAGAACACGGTCTTCCTGGTGACGGGCGCAGCGGGCAGCATCGTGTCCGCGATCACCGCCGACCTGGCGGCCGCCTCCGGTGGCACATTCTATCTGCTTGACCTGGTCCCGGAGCCCGATCCGCGCAATCCGGATCTGCGCCGCCTGGCCACGGACAAAGAAGGCTTGATGCGCGACCTGCACGCGCGCATTAAGGCCCGCGGCGAACGCGCCACCCCGGCTCTGGTCGATAAGGAACTCGCCGGCCTGGAGCGCGCACAGGCGGCCCAAAGCGCCATCGACGCGGTGCGTGCGGCCGGCGGAACCGCGCACTATTACAGCGTGAACCTGACCGACGCGGAGGCGGTGGCCAAAGTCGTCGGCGAAGTGCGTGAACGCAGCGGGCGTATCGACGTGCTGCTGCACGCCGCAGGCACGGAGCGCAGCCGCTTCCTGCCGGATAAGGAGCCCCGCGAATTCGATATGGTTTTCGACGTGAAAGCCGACGGCTGGTTCAACCTCCTGCACGCCATCGGCGACATGCCTTTGCGTGCGACGGTGGCTTTCAGTTCGATTGCCGGCCGCTTCGGCAACGCCGGCCAAGCCGACTACAGCGCCGCCAACGACCTGCTCTGCAAGATGTCGTCGAACTTCCGCTCGACGCGCCGCGGCACGCGCGGCATCGTCATCGACTGGACGGCATGGGGCGGCATCGGCATGGCGACGCGCGGATCTATCCCCGAGATGATGGCCCGCGCCGGCATCGAGATGCTGCCGCCCGAAGAGGGGATCCCCTGGATCCGCCGCGAATTGACCGCAGGTGGCAGGTGCGGCGAGGTGGTAGCCGCGCGAAGGCTGGGCATTCTGCTACAAGGCTGGGAAGCCGGCGGGCCTCTCGATTCGACGGCGACGGCCGCGCACGGACCGATGATCGGCAAAATCGCGAGCATCCCGGGCGGCGTGACCATCGAGACGACGCTCGATCCCGCGGTCCAGCCATTCCTGTACGATCACCAGATCGAGGGCCGGCCTGTGCTGCCCGGCGTGATGGGCATCGAGGCCTTCGCGGAGGCCTGCCTGTGCATGCTGCCGGGCTGGCACGTGGCGGCGATCGAGGACGTGAACTTTCTGGCGCCGTTCAAGTTCTATCGCGGCCAGCCGCGCACGGTGACCATCGAGGCGCTATTCCGCCCGCATGGCGAGTCAATGGTCGCGGAGTGCCGCCTGAATGGCAGCCGTACACTTCCGAATCAGCCGGAACCGCAGGTGACTACGCACTTCACGGCGCGCGTGCGGTTGTCGAAACAAGCGCCCCTAACGGAGCCGGCGCAGCCGTTGGGCGAGCCGGACGGGTCCGTGGTGGAGGCCCCGGACATTTACAAGGTTTTCTTTCACGGGCCGGCCTACCAGGTTCTGGAGCGAGCGTGGCTGCATCGGGATCGTACCGTCGGCCGATTCTTCGCGAGTTTGCCCGGCCATCACTTTCCGCCCGAACGGCCCCTCGCGATGGCGCCACGGTTGATCGAGCTGTGCTTCCAGGCCGCCGCGCTCCGGGAGGTTGCGGGCCGGGGCCGCATCGGCTTGCCCCTGCATGTTGGGGAAGTCCGATTGTGGCGCTCGCCGGATCTGGCCGAAGGGCCGCTCGATGCGGTGGTCACGCCGGCCGCGGACGGAGGCGGCTTCGACGCGGAGGTAGTGGACGCCGCGGGGAGCCGCTACCTGCATTTGCGCGGTTACACGATGGTGGCGCATCCCGACGCGGTGGATGTCGAGCCGTTGCGTGGCATTCCGGCTGGTGTCGTGGGATGAACGTCCTGTGGTTCGAGCAGAGCTCTGCCAACCTGCCTGCAAGCGACGACTGGCTGAGCGCGGACGACGTGGCCCGGCTCAGCGGCATGCGATTTGCTAAGCGCCGCGACGACTGGAGGCTGGGGCGGTGGACCGCGAAGCTTGCCGTGTCCACCTATTTGGAATTGCCGGCCGATTCACTCGGCTTGGCGCGCATCGAGATTCGCCCGGAACCAGGAGGCGCGCCCGAGGTCTTTATCGGGAACGATCCCGCGCCCGTCAGGATCTCGATCAGCCACCGCGAAGGACTGGCGGCTTGCGCCGTCGCCGGTCCCCACATAACGCCGGGCTGCGACCTGGAAATCATCGAGCCGCGCAGCGCGGCCTTCGCCACGGATTACTTTACGGCTGCGGAACAGGAACTGGCGGCGCGCGGTTCTGCCGCCGATCGTTGGCGGATTCTCGCGCTGCTTTGGAGCAGCAAGGAGAGCGTCCTGAAAGCGCTGCGGATCGGGCTGCGGATCGACACCCGATATGTGGTGGTCGATGCGCTCGACGGGCTCAATGCCGGCGGCGACGAATGGCGCCCGCTGCACGCGCACTGTAGGCAGCAGGTCTTCGAGGGCTGCTGGCGCCATGCCGGCAACTTAGTCAGAACGGTAGTGTCAGGCGAAGCCCAGGATGTGGCGCCCGCTTAGCGTGCTGACGGCGAACTTTAGTTCGCCGGCGGGATGTGAGTCCCGCGCGGCTAAGTCATGTCCTCTCGCGTCGTACTGGGGGAAATCAGAGAATCCAAAGCGGGGAAATCCTGCTCAAATCCACCCATCATCGGCCTCCAACCGGCGAAGCGTTCCCGCCACCCGCGAGAACCGCGTGCGAGCGTGCGTCGGATCTACGGCTCCGCGGTGGGAAGCGCCGGAGGTACCCGCAACTTTTCAATCTTCGCGGAGCGCGCTGCCATGGGGCCGACCCTGACGGCGCGTCGCCCGAGGATCCATGCCGCGATCAGGGCGCCGGCCGGCAGTACGCCTATCGCACCGGCCCAAATCGTGGACACGTGGTAGCGACACCGAACTCGCACCGGGTGGCAGTGTTTCGAGTCCTCCTGGTAGCAGCAGGCGAGCAGGAGGAAAATGGCCTTCAGGCCGTCTGCCCGGCGACCCTGGGAAAAAACGCCCGCCGAGGTGAGGGCTGTTTGAACGAAAAAGGAGCGATAATCCTCCTGCTCGCCTGCTGCTACCAGGAGGACTCGAAACACCTCGCCGGTGGCTTCGCTGAACCACCCGAATATCTGTACGCTCCACGATTTCTGGCCGGTCATGCTGACGAGCGATGGGGTGAAGGTGCTCGATTTCGGCCCACCGGCGAGACGCGCACCAAGTTGCTGAGCACTGTTTTGGCCGCGGCTCACTTGCCGCCCGGGGTCGCCAGATAACCGTGAACTGCGCCGGTACTGGTCACGGCCAAGCCCACGATCTCCCCACTGGAATTGATGGAACATGCCAGCAACAGAAACAAGGGGGAGTTTACAGGAATGAGGCTGTTGAGGTTGGTCATCACACCGTTCTGCCAAAGGTACGGATGTGGGTCGAAGTTAGCGTCCAGCGACAAGCCGACTATCTCGCCACTGTCGTTGATCCCGAGAGCGACGCTGTTCACGTCCCCCGTAAGCGTGCCGAGGTCTTCGATACCGGCCTGCTTGGTCCACAGGAAAGCGTGAAAGTTGGCGTCGCCGGACAGGTCCGATTGACCCACGACCTGACCTTGGTTATTGAGGTTCAGAGCGAGATTTCCGAACCCTTGTCCGGTTCCGCCGAGGTTGCCGAGATCCGTCACAGTGTCTCCTTGCCACAGCAAGGCGTGCAGAGGCTGAAGATTTTCCAGGATACTCGAATTGAAGGCTGAGCACTGGCCCGACGCGCCCGCAACCTGGCCGTTGTCGTTGATCGCGAAAGCGGTGCCGTCCCGGTCTCCGTCCAGTGTAACGAGCTCACGAATCTTGCCACTTGACCACGTCACTGGCTTGAACTGGAACACCTGAGGTGCTGTGCAGCCTGGGTCCGGCGTGGCCGTTTCCGCCAACCCGGCCATCTCACCGTTTTTGTTGATCTGATTGACGGCACCGTTGTTGCCTCCCAGGGTCGGCAGCGCAGTCATCGCGCCGTTTTGCCACAAGAACGGCAGACACGAATTACCGGCTGAGGGGAGCCCCAGTGCTTTGAAGCCGCAAAAGTCTTCACCTTTTGGATCTAATGCGGACGTTTCAGCTTCGCCTACTGCCTGGCCCGTCCCGTTAACACTAAATGCTACGGTGTTTGCCCCCCCGAGCCCGGGCTTGCCGATGTCCATCTTCAGTTTCTTATGCCAAAGCTTGGCTTGCATTGCGCCGTTAGGTGCGGCCGCCGCACCGGCGATCAGGCCATCGGGAGCTATGTAGAACGGCTGGCCGGGGGTCACGCCCACCGCGCCTAAATCGGTGAGGGTATAGCTTGGTGCTTGTGCCATTGCAAGCGCGGCGAGCAGGCTGCCCGCAGTAATCGAAATCATAATCGTTTTCATAAGTTTCCTCTCTTTCATGCGCCGGATGCGCCTAATCAGATAGGCGCAGAAGGGCAAACGGAACTATCATGCAAGGGGCGGAAATTTCGAGCGGTATAATTCAAAGGTCAGACGATGCAGAAGGCGGCACAACCCGGCGAGCCGGATGTGAGCGACATCAGCAAACTGCTCCGCGCCTGGAGCGGCGGAGACCAGAACGCGCTTGAAAGGCTGACCCCCATCGTTTACGGCGAACTCCACCGCCTGGCGCGCCGCTTCATGGACCGCGAGCGCTCCGGTCACAGCCTCCAAGCGACGGCCTTGGTGAATGAGGCCTACATGCGCCTGGTGGACTACAAGCGTATGCAGTGGCGGGATCGCGCCCATTTCTTCGCGGTTTCCGCCCAATTGATGCGGCGCATTCTGGTTGAGCATGCGCGGCGCCACAACCTGAAACGCGGCGGCGATGTGCAGCATGTCTCCCTGGAAGAAGCCGCGGTGGTGGGAGGCGGTAAGACCACCGACCTGGCCGCGCTGGATGACGCGATGAACGCTCTGGCGGGGTTCGATCCACGCAAAGTGCAGGTGGTAGAAATGCGCTTCTTTGGCGGACTCAGCGTCGAAGAGACTGCGGAAGTGCTCAAGGTGTCGCCCGTCACAGTGATGCGCGATTGGAGCACTGCCAAAGCGTGGCTCTATCGCGAATTGACGGGTGGGGCGGCCGATGGATTCTGAACGGTTTAAACGGGTCAACGATCTGCTGCAGGCCGCGTTGGAGCGTTCGCCGGACGCGCAGGACGCGTTTCTACGCCACGCATGCGCTGGCGACCAGGCCCTGGAGCGGGAGGTCCGTTCGCTGCTGGCCGCGCAACAGCAGGCAGGAAGTTTCCTGGAGAGCCCCGCGATGGAGGTGGCCGCGCTGGCGATCGCGCGTGAGCGGAGTGAAGACGCGCCCGAGGGCGCCGAATCTTCAGTCGGCCGGACCGTCTCCCATTACCGCATTATGGGAAAACTGGGAGGCGGCGGGATGGGCGTAGTCTACAAGGCCGAGGACATCCGGCTCCAACGCTTTGTTGGCCTCAAGTTTCTATCCGACGAATTCGCCCGCGATCCGGAAGCCCTGAATCGTTTTCAGCGCGAAGCGCGCGCCGCTTCGGCTTTGAACCATCCGAACATCTGCACGATTCACGATATCGGCGAACAGGACGGCAGCTCCTTCATCGTCATGGAGTATTTGGAGGGCGTCACGGTGAAGCAGCGGATCGCCGAGGGTCCCTTGGAGATGGAAATGGTGTTGACGCTCGGAATTGAAATCGCCGATGGGTTGGATGCCGCCCACACCGCCGGCATCGTCCACCGCGATATCAAGCCTGCCAACATTTTCGTCACACAGCGAGACCACGCCAAGATCCTGGACTTCGGCCTCGCCCGGCTGGGCGCACCGGATGGCGCCGGAGAGCCTATCACAAAGCCAGGCACCGCGCTGGGCACGGCCGGCTACATGTCGCCGGAGCAGGAGCTTGGAAGGCCGTTGGACGCGCGCACCGACCTGTTCTCCCTCGGGCTGGTGCTGTATGAGATGGCCACGGGCGTGCATCTCAAAGGTGCGGTCCGGTTGAAAGCCGGCGCGCCGCCAGACCTGGAGCGGATCATGTCCAAATGCCTGGAGCCCGACCGTGAGCTGCGCTACCAGCAAGCCTCGGAGATCCGCTCCGACCTCCAACGCCTCAAGCGTGACTCGGATTCGGGCCGGATGACAACCAGCGCGAAGCCCGGAGCAAAACGTTGGCGCCTGGCCCTCCCTTTGGCCGCCGCTGTGCTGGCGTTGTTCGTCGCGGGTTACTTCTATCTCCACCGCACACGAAAGCTCACGGATAAGGATACAATCGTCCTCGCCGATTTCACAAACAGCACGGGCGATCCGGTGTTTGACGGGGCGCTTCGCCAAGGGTTGGCCGTGCAGCTTGAACAATCGCCATTCCTCAGGCTGGTCTCCGAACAGCGTATCCACCAGACGCTACGTCTGATGGGCCAGCAGGCGGATGCGCCGCTTACTGCGGAGCTCGCCAAGGAGATTTGCGAGCGGACCGCAAGTGCCGCTGTCCTGGATGGTTCGATTGCCAGGCTTGGGAGCCAATACGTATTGGGGTTGCGCGCAAAAACCTGCCGCACCGGAGAAGTCCTTGATGAGGAGCAGGCGCAAGCGGCACGCAAGGAAGATGTCCTGAATGCCCTGAGTCAAATTGCCAGTAAATTCAGGACCCGGATCGGCGAATCGCTCTCGACGGTCGAAAAGCACGACACTCCGCTTGCCGAGGCTACTACGCCGTCGCTCCAAGCCTTGAAAGCCTATAGCGCGGGCCTGAAGACCGGCCTCTCTGGTTCTATTAGCGGAGTGCCTTTCTTCCAGCGCGCCATTGAGATCGACCCCCAATTCGCAGCGGCGCACGCAGCGCTAGGGCTCATGTACGGCGATATGGGAGAGTCTGCCCTTTCTGTGGAGAGCACTACCAAGGCTTATCGGTTGCGCGATCATGCCAGTGACCGGGAGAAGTTCTTTATCACTGCTTCCTACGAACTTCACGTGACAGGAAACCTGGAGAAGGCTCAACAAGACTGTGAATCATGGGCGCGGACGTATCCTCGCGACGTGATCCCGCACGCATTTTTGGCTGGGATTATTTACAATGCCTCGGGAGAATACGAAAAGGCGGTCGAAGAAGACAAGAAGGCTGTCGGAATAGATTCTGCACTTGCCATCGGTTACTCCCAGCTTGCCTTAAACTACGAGTACCTCGGCCGCCTGGAGGAAGCCGCGACCACCCTTCAGCAATCTGCCGGGCGCCAGCTGGAAATCGGCGATTTCATGATCCAGCGCTACGACATCGCCTTTTTGAGAGGCGACCATGTGGGAATGGAGCGGGAAGTCGCGCTGGCGCATGGAAAATCGGGAGTGGAAGACTGGATTTCAGACCACGAGGCATTTGTCTCGGCGTATTCCGGCCGCTTGCAAGAGGCCAGGAGGTTGGCGCGGCGGGCGGCAGACCTGGCTGGGCAAGCGGCCCAGCGGGACCGTGCGGCTCTGGATGAAACCGGCCTGGCGCTGTGGGAAGGCTTTTTCGGGAGTGCGCCTGAGGCCAGGCGAAGCGCGAGGGCCGCACGTGAGCTTTCCACGAGCCGGGAGGTTGAATATGGCGTCGCTTTTGCTCTGGCCCTCTCCGGGGATTCCGCCCGGGCTGAAGAACTCGCGAACGATCTGGAAAAACGATACACGGAGGATACGTCAGTCAGATTCAGTTACCTGCCGGCTCTTCGCGCAGTCCTCGCCCTGAACCATCGGCGGCCAGCGAAGGCGATCGAACTGCTGCAAATCGCGATCCCCTATGATCTGGGCGCACCGCGCAGCAGTTTTCATGGGTTCTTCGGGGCGCTCTATCCGGTTTATGTGCGTGGCGAGGCCTTTCTAGCATTACACCAGGGCGCACAAGCCGCCGCGGAGTTCCGGAAGATAATCGATCACCGCGGGATCGTGGTCAGCGACCCCATCGGGGCGCTGGCGTACTTGCAACTCGGCAGGGCGTTGGCTTTGTCGGGAGACAGGGCCGGGGCCCAGAAGGCCTACCAGGATTTCCTGAGTCTTTGGAAAGACGCCGATCCAGATATCCCGATCCTGAAGCAATCCAAGGTGGAATACGCGAGGCTGCTGTAGCCCTGATTACACGAGCTTGCCGAAGTAGCGGGCGAACCGTTCGACGGCACCGAGATAACCATGTATAGTGGCCGCCGAAGAGAAGTTACGTCGCTGGAGTTCCACCAGCATGACTTTGCGTAAACGGATCTCCCCCAATTACCCAGATCATCTTCCCTGCATGCCGTGCCCAGTACCCCGGTGGACCGAATGGGTGCTTGTCGGTTTCTTCCCCATTCGCGCGGCCTTCCCCGGTTAACAGGCGGGTCGGCATCCACGACTTCACTTTCGAGGCCTGCTCAGGCTTCACTCGCGTTACGGCCTGCAAGGTCGCAGCCCGCCCTACGGCGGACCCTTGTCCCGAGGCTTCGACCGGGCCAGTTGCCCGACCCAGCCGCTCGGTAGCTACCCTGTCTCACCGACAACTACATAGGTGGAATCTCCCTCCACTGACGATCTCCGCCCTTGGGGCGCACTGTTAACCGGTTAACAGCTTTCCGTAGCGCATACTTGGCTCCCCAAGTACATCTTGGATCATCACCCATTGGTTAACGGGCCGGCCTTTTCCCCGCCGCGTGCCGACTTCCTCTTACCGCCTTCCAATTCCTCCCACAACCGCAGCTGCTCTCGCCAGTCGCATCGCTGGGCCACTCCTCGTAGTTGCCGCTCATTCACCCCCTCCTCGGCTGCCGACGACACCGCCGGGAACGCCAGGATACGCTCTTGGATCGCAACCGATATCGCTGCAGAATCCGGCAGCCTGTTCGCAGTAGAACACCATCAGTTTGGCGAGCGCGGCAGGTTCGCCGATCGCCTTTCGGTAACTGGAAATGGCTTGTTTGGCCTTGGCCACAGACACGCTCTGATTCCGTATCACGTCCGGCCAGAGCCAGCGGTCCCCCGCGCTACACCTGGGGAGTTCGCGCGGCGCAGGGCCTGCAGCCCGAGTGGGGGGCTGCCCACATGCATCCTTTAGTATGGTTTGCTCATCTTTTATTACTAGGGGTAAAGCAAATGCCAGAACGCCAGAATCTTCCTGTGATTCCCATCAAAAATACCGTACTTTTTCCTAACTTATTGATGCCATTGAATATTGGCCGTCCGCAGTCGGTGGCTGCCATCCAGTCTGCGTTGACGAATGAGGCTAAGGAGGTTGTGGTTGTTACGCAGCGGGATTCGTCGGTGGAGGTTCCGGAGCCAGCGGATCTGTTTCCGACGGCCACCAAAGCGGTGATCAAGCGGTCGCGGCGGAATGGGGAACATTACGATATTCTGGTGCTTGGCGTGGAGCGGGTGGTGTTGGGCGAATTCACGGGGGAGGAGTTTCTGCGGGCGAATTTCCGGCCATTGCCGATTCCCGAGCCGGAGGAGGAGAACCCGGAGGTGGAGGCGCTGCACCGGGAGGTGGTTGACCTGGCGACCAGCGTTTTGAAATACGCGGGGCTGGAGCTGCCGGTGGAGTTCACTCGCGCGATTGCGGCGGAAACGGATCCGCTGCAACTGATCTGGATGCTGGCGAGCGTGCTCAGCATGGACGTGGCGCTGGAGCACTCGCTGCTGGCGGTAGAGACGCGCGGCGAGGCGCTGCGGCTGATTCACGCGCACCTTTCGCACGAACACCAGATCCTGGAAATCCGGGGAAATATCGCGACCAAAGCGCAGAACGAGATAGGGAAGGAGCAGCGGGAGTACGTGCTGCGGCAGCAATTGCGCGCCATCCAGCAGGAGCTGGGCGGGAAGGACGGGGAGTCGGACGTGGAGTTGCTGCGGGAGCGGCTGAAGGCGGCGGATTTGCCGGACGAGGCGCGGAAGGATGCGGAGCGGGAGATGTCGCGGCTGGACCGGCTGTCGCCGCAGGCGCCGGACTACAACCTGGGGCGCACGTGGTTGGAACTAATCCTGGAACTGCCGTGGAGAAAAGGCACCGATGCGGCCATCGATATCGCGGGGGCGCGGCAGATCCTGGCGGACGACCACTACGGCTTGAAAGACGTGAAGGAGCGCATTCTGGAACACCTGGGCGTGCTGAAGCTGAACCCGGGCGCGAAGGCTCCGATTATGTGTTTCGTGGGGCCTCCAGGGGTGGGCAAGACTTCGATGGGGCAGTCGATCGCGCGGGCGCTGGGACGGAAGTTCGAGCGGCTGAGCCTGGGCGGGATGCATGATGAAGCGGAGCTACGCGGACACCGGCGGACGTATATCGGCGCGATGGCGGGGCGGATCATCCAAGCGATCCGGAAGGCCGGGGTGAACAATCCGGTGCTGATGCTGGATGAGGTGGATAAGCTGGGGCGGGATTTCCGGGGGGATCCGGCGGCGGCGCTGCTGGAGATTTTGGATCCGGAGCAGAACAAAACATTTCGGGACAATTACCTGGACCTGGCGTTCGATATATCTAAGGTCTTCTTCGTGATGACGGCGAATACGCTGGAGACGATTCCGCAGCCGCTGCTGGATCGCATGGAAGTGGTGCGGCTAGTTGGGTACAGCGAAGAAGAGAAGCTGGAAATCGCGCGACGGTACCAGGTGCCGAAACAATTGAAGGAAGCAGGGCTGTCGCCGGAAGTGTGCGCGCTGAGCGATGAGGCGCTGCGGTTGGTGATCGCGCGATATACGCGGGAGGCGGGCGTGCGGCAACTGGAGAGAGCCATCGGGCGCGTAATGCGCAAAGTGGCTTTGAAGGTGGCCGAGGGCGGCGCGGGCGTAGCGGAGATCCATAAGGAAGAACTGGCGGAGCTGTTGGGGTCCGAACGGTTCTCGCCCGAGCAGGCGCGCAAGGACGTGCCGGCGGGGGTGGCGACCGGGCTGGCCTGGACGGAAGCCGGCGGGGACGTGTTGTACATTGAGGCGGCGCTGCTGAAAGACGGCAAGGGGTTGTCGCTCACGGGGCAGTTGGGCGCGGTGATGCAGGAGTCGGCCAAGACGGCGCAAAGCTATATCTGGTCGCACGCGGACGGGTTTTCGCTCGACCAATCGCTATTCCGACGGTACGGGGTGCATGTCCACGTGCCGGCGGGGGCGATTCCGAAGGACGGGCCGTCGGCGGGCGTGACGATGACGACGGCGCTGACGTCGCTTTACACCGGGCTGCCGGTACGCAGCGATACGGCGATGACGGGCGAGGTGACGCTTTCCGGGCTGGTGCTGCCGGTGGGCGGGATCAAGGAGAAGATGCTGGCCGCGCGGCGGCTGGGGATCCGGCGGGTGATTATTCCGAAGCAGAATGAGAAGGACTTGAAGGATCTGCCGCCGGATGCGCGCGAGGAGATGGAGTTCATCCTGGCGGAGCATGTGCAGGATGTTCTGCGCGCGGCGATTCCGGGGATCGGGGAGCTGGGACGGCTGCGGGTGGCGGCGTAATCTGACGAGGGTCACGCCGCTCCAGCCGGCAAGAAGACACTGAGTTAGGGCTGGCGGCATGGCCGTGCCACCTATTTGACAGATCGAAGGGAGCTACTTCGCGACGCCGTCGAGCCCGTGACCGCCCGTTCTGAGACCCCGCCGCGGCCGGCCTGCGGAGCTCCCAGCTTGCCGGCCCGTTCTTGCGGCCACTGTGCAGAAAAGGGGCGTTTTGTATGCCGCGTCGTCTTGGGCCCTACTTTTTGGAAATCTCAGAAGTCGGCGCCCGGCGCGAACGCCAATGATGACAGTGCTCCGGCGGTGTCGTAGGCTCTCCATGTGTGCCAAGCCGGCGCCGACCACGCATGGCAGTGCCAGGCTATGCCAAAATGTGAAGTTTTCGGCATGGGAGGGTATGCGTCGCGCTTGGCGATATGTTCCGTACCTTGAAGGTGACCGTACGGTCAAGCCGGGTTTTCGCGGGCCTTATAGACCTCGCCCATGCCAGCGGCTCCAATTGCGGGAGAGGATTTCGTAAGGCCCGAGTTTATCGCCTGTTGATATGGGCATTCGCTTGATTCAGTTCAGTGTAGCCGAATCGAAAGACGGCCAAGTCCTGAGTCACGGCGCATCCGTCCTCTACTTTTTCAGATTCGCTGGTGTTCGGTACCGGTCCGAACGACCCCGCGACGCTTGCCCACCCTACGGCGGGCCGTCGCCCCGCGGCACGGATTCCGCCCGCCGCGCCGCCAAGGGCCAGCGGCTTCCCATCGCGGTGCGGCGACGGATCCACGCACTCTTCGCACGTGGTTCTCGCTGTGGCGGGAACGCTTCGCCGGATGGAGGCTGATGAGGGTGGATTTGAGCAGAATTTCCGCCGCCGGCAGAAACTGCGGTCAACGCGCCGGATTTATTGGCGCCGGACTCTCTAGTTTCCCCCAGTGCGACGCGAGAGGACATGAAGTAGGCCCATCGCGACTCGAAGGCCACCGCCCGCCGGCCGTTGGCGAGGGACAATGGCCGGCTGGTGCCGGAACTGCCGTGTGGACCATCCACCTAGTTGGATGCGGTGCCGCTGAGGCCCAAAACGGTGCTGCCGCCAAGAGCTGTGTACTTGATTTGGGTCCCCGGCCCACCCGCTGCTATGGCTGCGGTGAGCGACTGCGGAGAAGGCGTGAACTTCGCGGGGTGTTTCGTCACCGAGCCTTTGACACTGCCCTCGGCCAGCGACGCCGTGCCTACCACAGTCCCTTTGATGTGATCGACAGAAATCGTGGCGGTAAAGACCAGGGTGTCCGGCCCGGCCGCCGGGAAGGTATACTTCAGGGTCGAGCTGGAGGCGGTGTAACTCGTGCCTCCGAGGACGACGGTGACTGCGCCGGCCGGCAGCGTGTAGGTCGCTGAAGTCTTCGTCTTGGTTGTGGGGGCCAATGTGGTGCCGACGACCGCGGTCACAACTCCACTCTTCCCGTTGGCACCGAGTGGATCCGATCCCGACAACACGGGGCCGCAAGTACCACTAATCGTATATGTGATGGTCGCCGCCATCAGGGGGCAGAGCCCTAACATGAATACAGCGGTAGACAACAATAGCCATCTTCGTAAGAACATTCGATCATTTCCTCCGTTCGTGTTTTGCGGCGTCACCCTAAAGGCGCGAAGCGACAGTAAAAACCGCCAAGTTTCTTGGAAATTAAATACCGATACTGGCTTTGTAGGGTGGCGTACCATCGCTGGGATCCTACCGGCAGCCGGCTCTCCCAGGTCACACGCCTTCAGCGCTTTGTCCCTAGACTCGGAAACCGGCCGCTGCCCCGACGCTTGCCCGGCGCGGTAGCTGTGCTCCTGGCCGGCGCCCTGGCCGCGGCATGGATTCTCGGGCGCCGCGCCGCCGGCGTAGGCCCCAGGGCGGCGCTTCTCGAAGATTGAAAGTTGCGGGTACCTCCGGCGCTTCCCATCGCGGTGCAGTAGATCCGACGCACGCTCACACGCGGTCCTCGCGAGTGGCGGGAACGCTTCGCCGGATGGAGGGCTGGGCTGTGTCGCGCTCCTGCACGTGGTGGCCGAACTGGTGTTCGGCATCGGTCCGAACGACCCCGCAGGCTTCGCTTTCGCTCGCCTTTGACGGAAAGGCTCCCGGCCGACGCCCGCCGCGTTCTTCCTGGGCAGCCCTCCGCGCGACCCGTCCGGTGCGGCGTGGTGCTGGTCGTCACGAGGCGCCGGCGAGGGATTCTGATCCGGATCCGGCGTAATCCGGCGGGGAAGTGACACAACCACCGCCCGCGTCCACTTGACGTGTCCTGCCGGAATGCCATGGATTTTGGGGTCATACGGGATGTGGTCGAAGTGCGCAGTTTGGTAGAATCCTCGGCGTGATCCAAGGTCCGAAGTTCCTGAACAACCCTCTTTCCAGTGCACACTGGCACGAATTGCCACTGCGCCGACTACGGAAGGTCCTTTGGGCGGTGTTCTTCAGCACTTCCGTCGCCGGATTTGTGTTAGAAATGGCCGCGCTCGTGATGACACAGCGCCCCCGGCTGCCGATTGCGCGGTTTAGCGGCTTTGTCGTGGCCGCTCTGTTTGGAGCGTCCGCTGTGGCCTTCATCGCGAGCAAGCTGCGGCCGGTCTGGAAGACTGCCGCGAACTGGCTCGTGGGGTTCCTAATGATTGTGATCATGGTTCTCTATTTAGCCGCCATGAACCATCCGTTCTGGAATCAGCTGCCACCCCGCCTGCAGGAGATCAGCCTCTTATTGGACCTTATGGGGATCACTTTTGCCATGCTCGCCGGCTATCACCTTTTTCTGGTCTTCATCAATAGCGAAGGCGTCGCGCACATCCGTGCGCAAAACGAGTTGAATATCGCTTATCGTATGCAATCCACTTTGGTGCCGCCGGTTTCGCTCCGGACCTCTTATGGGGAGGTGTATGGCCGCAGCCGGCCAAGCGAACAAGTCGGGGGCGATCTGGTGGATGCGGCGGAATGTGACGGGGCAGCGTGGGCCTATATCGCTGACATTTCCGGACACGGCCTCAACGCCGGGATCCTGATGGGAATGTGCAAGACGGCGATCCGCACGGCCTTGCTCGTCGAACGGGAGATGTCCTCCCTCATCGACGCATTGAACCGTGTGTTACCCGTAGTGAAGGAATCCAATATGTACGCCACGCTCGGGTGTCTGCGCTTTGAAGGTCATGAGCGCGTGGAGTATACAGTGGCGGGATCATCCCCCCATTCTGCATTACCTCGCCAATACTGGCGAGATTACCCGCCTGTCGATGGACCACTTTCCGGTGGGAATGTTCCCGTCTGCGCAGTTCGCCACCCAAAGCGCAGCGTGCAGTCCCGGTGATCTATTCGCGATCGCCACCGATGGCATTCTGGAAGTGTCCAGCGCGGCCGGAAGTGAATTCGGCCTGGAGCGGCTGGCCAAGATCCTGAAGGATAATGCGGACAAGCCACTGCCGGCAATCTTTGAATTGGTTCTCGCGCAGGCCGATGCCTTCGGTAAACAAGATGATGATCAGACCTTATTGCTGGTTCGAGTGAGGGCGCAATGACGACGCGTAAAGCAAAGTGTCAGGTTTACAGTCATTTTCTGTTCGCCAGGTTTCGCCGAGCGCGTCCTATTGTCGGCCAGCAGTTGCGACCTTGCCGTCCGGATCAGGTCCTTCGCGGCGCGCCGGCCCAACCGGGGCTGCTGTTCAGAACTACGAGATGACACGCATCCTTGACGGCAAGCTGGTCACGGAGGCGGCCGAGACCGCCTACAACGCTGACTTGCGCCTTCGGCGCGGATGATGTTGTTGCTCCCCGGCCAGAAGTTCAGAAAAACTACGTTTTTTAATGAGTGACGGTCTCCGCGTACAGATCGGCGTTCGTCTAGCCCTGCGCTAGGCCGCCGTCGACCGCGACTTCGCTGGCGGTCATGAAACTGCTGTCGTCCGACGCGAGAAAGGCAGCCACGGCGCCGATCTCCGCCGGATCGGCCATGCGCTGGAGCGGAGTCATCGAGGCGTAGACCTTCTGGCCCTCCTCGCCGAGCGCTGCCTTCGCGAGTTCGGTCGCGGTCGCCCCGGGCGACAGGACGTTTACCCGGATGCCGATGCCCTTCAGGTCCTCCGCCAAGGTTCGCGCGAGGTTGCGCACTGCCGCCTTGCTCGCGCCGTAGGCGCTCATTCCCGGGGCGCCCGTGGTGCCGGCGCTCGATCCGGTCAGGATGATCGAACCGCCTTGGCCCATCAGCGGCAGCGCCTTCTGGACCGTGAAGATCGTACCCTTCACATTGACGTCGAAGGTTTCGTCAATGTGCTTGGCGGTGATCGCGCCGAGCTTAAGCTGGCCTCCCACCCCGGCATTGGCGAAGACGATGTCGAGGGTTCCGCGCTCCTTCTTCACCGCCGCGTAGAGTCGGTCGAGGTCGGCCTCTTCCGAGACCGAGCCCTTCACCGAGCGGGCATTGGGCCCGAGATCGGCCACAGCAGCGTCGAGTTCTTTCTGCCGGCGGCCGAAGATAAAGACGAGGGCGCCCTCCTCGATGAAGCGCTTTGCGGCGGCGCGGCCAATGCCGGTAGCGCCACCGGTGATGACTGCAAGTTTTCCTTCAAGTTTGCCCATAATTACTCCCTTCGGTAGGTCTAAAGCACTCAGTACAATAGAGTAGAGTCCTTTGGCGCTGGGCGAGAACTGCTCGAGAGTCCAAAACTCTTGTCTATTCGTCCAAAAGAAGGAGGGCTAAATTGGACCCGATAACAGACATCTTCAGAACGATGCACGTAACCGCCTTCGGTCTGCCCAGGCTCGAAGCCACAGCCCCGTGGGGTCTGGAACAGGAAGAGCAGAGCGGAGAAAAAGTCACGCCTTCCGGCAAAAAGATTTCATCCCCAGATTTGGCCCACTTCGCCATGCTTTCGCGCGGCAACTGCTGGCTGAGTGTGGAAGGGATTCCGGAGCCGATTCCCCTCACCGGTGGTGATTGCTTTGTGCTGGCCCGGGGGACTTCGATTGTTTTGCGCGACTGCCCGCGAACACGTCCCAGGTGTAGTTTCCGCGAGATCGGTGTCAAAGCTAACAACAATGTCACCGGCTGAAAGCCGGTTGCGGGTAGGATTGCCCGCCCCATAAAACTATGTTCCCCTATCTGCTGCTAGCCTTTTTATCCGCCGGCGCCGGCTTCCGGCCGGTCGAGGTGGATGCCGCGGGCGCCACCGGCCAGATTCGCTCGTTCCAGGGCGTGGTCAGCGGTCCCCTGGTCGCGCCCGGCGGTCCCGATTTCAGCAAACAATACAAAGAGTTGCACCTCGATTTCATCCGCGCGGACGGCCTCTTCGGACCCCTGGATATCGATGCGCGCTGGTCCGATCCGGACGCCATCGCTACAGCCAAGGGCGCCAGCGCGGCCAAAACCATCTTTCCCAATTGGAGCGCCGATCCCGAGCGCCCCGAGAGCTATAACTTCGCTCCTACCGACGCGTTCGTCCAGGCCATGGCCGATGGCGGGGCGGAAATTTGTTATCGCATCGGGCGTAGTTGGTCCGCCGACCCGCAACCGCCGCCCGATTTCGATAAATATGCCGACATCGTGAAGCATGTGGCCATGCACTATAACGCCGGCTGGGCGCACGGCTTTCACGACCATATACGCTACTGGGAGTTCTGGAACGAGCCGGACGACCAACGCTCCTGGAATCCCCAATTCGTCCGGCCTTTCTGGACCGGAACGCCGGCCCAGTTCTATACGCTTTACGAGAAGGTGGCCCGCGCCTTGAAGAGCTTCGATCCCCAGCTCAAAATAGGCGGCCCGGCCAAGGCGGTCGCCGATCTCCCGGGACCGTATCGCGAAGGGTTTATTCGTTATTGCGCCGGGCATGGCCTGCCGCTCGACTTTTACTCCTGGCACGATTACTTCGGCCGCTCGTACGACCCCTACGAGATGGTGCGTGTGGCGCAGATCTACCGGCAACTCCTGGACACGAATGGGTTTCGCAACGCGGAAATCCTGGTCACCGAATGGAACATGGGACAGGGGCTCGCCGTGATGCGCGGCGCCCATGGGACTGCCATGAATAACGCCGCTTTTGCAGATGCCGCGCTGATCTATCTGCAGGATTCGGTCATTGGGCGCGCCGCCTATTATCGCGGTGAGGCGGGTCCCCGCAAGCTGGTAGAAGACGATGGCCGTTTCACCAAATATGGCTATGCTTTCCTGGCTGGCGCAGCCATGCTGGACACGCCGCAGCGGCTCTCCGTTGCGGGCGCGGATACGATTGGCTTTGCGGTACTCGCCGGACGCTCCGCCGACGGCGGCAAGGTGCGCATCCTGATTTCGAACTACGAGATTCCGCCGCAATTCCGCTCGCCCGCCCGTGGCGGACCCAGATTGCCGCGGCAGACGGGCATCGTCTACGGGAACAACCGCGGCTATGCGCTGCACATCGCCAACTTGCCATGGGGCAACGCCGCGTTCAGCGTGAAGCGCTATCGCCTCAGCGACACCGATAATTTCAATCCGCAGACGCTGCCGCCCGGACACGGATCGAGCTTCGCACTCACGCAGGAGTTGGCTCCGCCGGCAGTCGAACTGATCGAATTGGAGCGGCGCGACTAGACGTAGTGTTTCACCTTCGGCCAGAACTGTCGCAGAGACATCCTCGGCCCGCGGCACACCCAGATCGTCAGATTGTTCTCAAACGGCATGACGTTCGGGTCTGTGACCAGCCCCGCGGCCCGCACATCCTGAAACAGTTTGCCCGCGTCCGCGCCGCTCCCCCCGATGACAATCGCAACCTGGGGATCCACGGGGCCAGGCCCCCACAAGTAGTAGTTGTTGTGGCCGCTGATGGCGTTGGGTATCTTCAGGCCGGGCCCGTAATAATCGATCGCGCCCGCGTCGCCGTAGTTGTGAGCGAAGATGACGGCGTGAGCCTGGTCGTCTGGTGACAGCCCATGAAACACGGCGGCCACCTGCTCGGCCATGCTGCGCCATCCGAACATATCGGCATAGAATTGTGGCAGCCTGCCCATCGCATGCCGCTCCTCCTTCGGGTTTTGGATGCCCAGCCAGGCGGCGTAGCGCACAAATGTTTCGAGCGGCAGCAGCGGCACGGCCATCGGCGCGCTCACCGCCGCAAGGATCAGCATAGCCGCGACCAGCGCAGGCTTCAGCCCAAGCCGTGGCCGCCGCGCGAATATCTCCTCCAGCCAGACGCCGCCCGCTCCCAGCAGCATTGGATAAGCGGGCAATAGATAATAGCCTTTGCCGCGCAGCGCGCTTAGAGCTCCGAAGACAATGACGTATGCCCAGCCCAGCGCGCGATACCGTTTGCCGCGCGGGTGGAAGAAGTAAAACCACAGACCCGCCATCCAGACAGGGACGGCGGCGACCGTCAACTGCAACTGAGTGGTGAAGAATTGCCAAGGTGTCAGGATCGCGTTCTTGTACTTGACCGCGCTTTGCAGAAATTCAAGCGTAGGCCAACCCAGCCTGATTTCCCAAAGGATGTTGGGCAGAAACATCAGCGCCGCGATGGCCCCGCCCAGCCACACGTTTCGTTGCGTAAATGTCTTGCGCAACGGCGTCAGCAGCATTCCCGCCGCGATGCCGAAGCCGAAGAAGAGCATGGCGTGCTTGTTCTGCAGCCCCAAGCCCGCAACTACCCCGAACCCCAGCCAGTATCTCGCATCGCCGGTATTCCAGGCCCGCAGCGCCAGCCATACGCAACCCGCGCAGAACAGCGGCTCGAAGGCATTCGTATTCAGAAAGTGATCGATGCTCATCCATGCGGGCGTCGCGATGACCGCGAGCGCCGCCAGGCCCTGTGCGAATCGCCCTCCGCCCAGTTCCCGGGCAATCATGGCGGTCAGGACCACCAGCCCGGCGCCGGCTAGGGCAGGCAGCAGGCGGATGGCAAGCAAGGAATCGCCCAGAGTCGCGGTCACCGCGCGTGTCAGCACCGCGATCAAGGGCGGGAATTCCACATAGCCCCAGGCGAGGTGACGGCTGCAGGCCAGATAATATAACTCGTCCCGAAAGATGCCGTAGCCGCGGAAGATAGCCAGTTGGAACAGCAGTTTGGCCAGCGCGAGAGCTATCACCGTTCTCGCGGCCGTCCAGAAGACCTTGTTCATCGACCCACCTCCAGACCCCGGCTTACTCGCGGCTCAATGCGAAGACATAGTGCCCCGAGCCGACTTCCACCACCAGCGTCCCATCGCTCGCGCGCGCGCCTGTAATTCCGGCCACACCGGGCTCGAACTTGCCGTCCTTCCAGATCGCGCGCCCGGACTCGGCTAAGATGGCCGGGCTCAGCCCTAAATCCGGAATGCGGACCTCTGCCTGGCTGCCCACCGGGATGCCGACTTCCAAGCGCAGTCCGTCGTCCGAGCGGCTCCATGAAGACGCCACCGTGCCGCGTATCGTATCGAGCGACCCCGCGGCCCACTTCAGATCGCGCACCACTTGCGGCGCGATGACGATATGTTCAAAACCCGGCTTGGCATCATCCGGGCTGATCCCGGCCAAGGCATTGTAGAACCACGCGCCCAAGCTGCCGAACATCGGATGGTTATGAGAATTCATCGACGGTCCGGTCTTGTTCTGCCACAGTTCCCAAAGTGTAGTCGCACCGTTCTCGATCATGTAACCCCAACTCGGATAAGTCGTCTGGGTGGCCAGTTCGTAAGCCAGGTCGGAATTGCCCGGTGCGCGTCAGCCAGGGGAAAAGATATTTCGTGCCGAGGATGCCCGTGGTCAAGTGAGTATTGCGCGTATAGACGAGATCGTCCCGCAGCGCGGCGGATACGCCGCCCCGCCGGCTATCCGGAACGATATTCAGAAACAACGGCAGGATCTGCGCGGTCTCGGTGCCACCGCCGTATAGGCCGGTCGCCGCATTCAGAAACTTCGCGTTGAAAGCGTCCTTGACGCCATCCGCCTGCTTCCGGTAGCTCTCAGCGTCCGCGGTCTTGCCGAGCACTGCCGCCATCTGCGACACCAGGTCGGCGCTCCAGTAATACATAGCGGTCGAAACCAGGTTGCCCGGCGTCTTTTCAATGGGCACCCAGTCGCCGTAATAGCTATAGTCCAGAATGCCATCGCGGCTGCGCGTGCGCAGGTAATCCGTCCAGGCTTTCACTCCGTCGTAATGCTGTTCCAGGATGCGCCGGTCGCCGTAGTACTCGTACATATACCAGGTCAGCAACGGATAGGCCATGCCCCAGGCCGGATCCGCCGGACGGCTGCCGTAGCGATGTGGCACGGTGTCGGTGACCGTGCCGTCGGCGCCTTGCACATCGTGGATGTCGCGCAAGAAGTTCGTATAGAAGGCAGGCATGTCGAAATTCAGCATGGCGGTTTCGGCATACAGGTGCGCGTCGGCCATCCAGCCCATGCGCTCGTCGCGCTGGTTGCAATCGGTGGGAACGCTATGCAGGTTGTCCTGAATGCCCCACACGATGTTCCTCTGAATTTGGTTCAGGATCTGCTTGGAACTGCTGAATCCGCCGCTGGGACGAACATCCGAGTGCACCACTTTGGCCCGCAGCGTATCGAACTTCGGAGCGCCCGGATAGCCGGTCAGTTCCACGTACCGGAAGCCATGGTAAGTGAAGCGCGGCTGGTAGATTTCCAGGCTGCCGTCGCCGCGCAGAAAATAGACGTCCGTAGCTTTGGCGGCGCGCAGGTTCTCCACGTTGAGGGTGCCATCGTCATAAAGCAATTCCGCGTGCCGCAGTTGCACGCGCGCGCCGCGCGGCCCGCGCACGCGCAGTTCGACAACGCCGCTGATGTTTTGTCCCAAATCGTAAATGTAGACACCCGGACGCGGCGTGGTCATCTTGACCGGATTAAGGGTATCCGTCACCCGGATGGGCGGCATCATCTGGGCCGACAGCACTCCCTTGGGCCCGTCGATCAAGCTGGCGGCTTTCCAATGCGCGTCGTCGAAGCCGGCGCGATCCCATCCCGCCGTCTCCAGGCGCGCGTCGTAGACCTCGCCGTCGTATACGCTATCCTGCTGAATCGGGCCGGGCATTGTCTTCCACGATCCATCCGTCGCCACATCCAGCGATTGACCGCCTTCCACTTCGGCATGAATCTGCATGCGCAGCGCGCGGCCCTTGAACCAGCCTTCACCCAGCATCACGCCCACCGCGTTCGGGCCGGCCCGCAGGCGGTCGGTAATGTCGTACACCGTGTAAAGTACGCGCTTGTCGTAAGTGGTCCACGCCGGATCGAGCACGTGATCGCCGGCTTTGTGGCCGTTCACACGCAGTTCGTAATAGCCGACTCCGGCGACATACGCCCGCGCCCGTATGGGACGGCCCGGAAGACTGAACTCTTTGCGAATCTGGTTTGCGCCGCCGATCCATTTTCCTTTCCATGCCGCGCTTTCGAATAGACCCGTCTCGAACCGCGCAGCCGCGCTGTACGGGCTGGCATGATCGCCGCTATCCCAGTAGCGCACCTTCCAGTAATAAGATTGTCCGCTGGCCAGCGGCTTGCCGGCATAGATGACGTGGACGGATTCGGCGCTCGCGACCTTTCCGCTGTCCCACTGGTCGCCGGCGGCGGCATCCGGCTTCACTGACACCAGCACCTGGTATGCGGTTTGCCTTTCCCCGCGCGCGCCGTGTTCCAACACCCAGGAGAAACGCGGCTGCGGGACGTCGATCCCTACGGGGTCGGTCAGATATTCGCAGCGCAATCCGGACGGCGCGCCGGCCATCGGGCTTTCCTGCGCGGGCAGCAGGGGGATCAGCAGGGCACACACGGCGGCACACTTCGCTAGCATCCGTCACCTCGATAAAAGAGTAGTGTATCTGAAATCTCCGGTTGGCCAAGCCCGGACTATTTACTGAGGGATTTCCAGGCGCACGCGCAGCCCAGGTGCCGCATTCTCCGCAGCGATCTGTCCGTGATGCGCGCCTATGGCGCGGTGCGCGATGGCCAGTCCCAGCCCCACACCGCCGGTCTGGCTGTCTCGCGAACCGTCCACGCGAAAGAACGGCTGGAAGATCCTCGGCAGCATTTCCGCCGGGACGCCGGCGCCATAATCGCGTATCGAAAGCGCCGCCTTGCCCGCGGCGGCTTCCAACCGGACATCGATCACGCTGCCTTCCGGCGCGTAGCGGATCGCATTGCGCAACACGTTCTCGATCGCGCGGCGAAGCAGTTCGCGATCGCCGCGTACCGGCAGCGGGCCCTCCGATTCGAAGTGCATACGGCAGCCCCGCGCATCGGTTTCCATGCGGCTCGACTCGATCAATTCCTGCACCAGGCGTTCCAAGTCGAGGTGCTCCACGCGCCGCGTGGCCGGGTCGCCTTCCACGCGCGTTACTTCCACCAGCGCACCGACCAAATTCGTCAACCGATCGATTTCTTTGGTCACGCGGGCCGCGGCGGCGTTGCGATCCTCCGCCGTCTTGGTCAACTCCGCCGCGAAGCTGAGACGCGCCAGCGGCGAGCGTAATTCGTGCGAGATATCCTGCAGCAAGCGCCGCTCGGCGGTCAGCAGCGTCTCGATTCGTTCGGCCATTTGGTCGAACGCGCGCGCCACGTCGCCAATCTCGTCGCGGCGGCGCGAGCCCGCGCGCGCGGACAGGTCGCCCCGGCCGAAGCGTTCCACAGTATGCGCCAGGCCGCGGAGGGGAGACGCGATATTCACGGCCAGCATCCAGCACAACAGAGCCACCACCAGCAAAATCAGCCCGTAATAGGGCAGGAAGGTCCAGCGCGTGAAGGGCGGACGGCCGGTGGCTATCAGCCGGTAAGCGCCATCCTGCGAAGCGGCCACGAAGACGAAACGGCCGCCGGAATCGTGCGGGACGTTGTATCTTCCGCCGGCCGTTCGCAAAAGCGCGGCGCGGTCCGCGCCGGTCACCAGATCCTTGCCTCGCGCATCGGTGAAGTAATGTTCCGGGCCGAAGTAAGTTTGCAGCTTACGCAAGTAAGTGTCCAACGCCGCGGGACCGCCGGACCGATACGTGACCTCCGCTTGATCTACCTGGAATGCTACGGTCCTCTCGAAGGGCCCTCCCTTTCCGGAAATCCGGGTTGCCAGACCGTTCGAGATGAAGAGATACGCGCCTAGCGAAAGCAGCAGCGTGCCGAACGCCCACAGGAGGATCTTGGCGAACACGGTCCTCATGCGGCGGCCTCCGGAGATGCCGCGAAAAAGTAGCCGACACCGCGCACCGTGCGGATCTGTACGCGATCGCTGGGCTCCAGTTTCTTTCTCAGGTGGCTCACATGGACATCCAGCGAGCGCTCGTAAGGCGTGGACTCCCGCTGGTAGAGCACCGCGGCCAGTTCGTTGCGCGAAACCACGCGGCCCGCCGAGCGCACCAGCAAATCCAGGATATCGAACTCGATGGCGGTGAGATCCAGGAGCGCGCCGTCGAGCCACCCTTCGCGCGTTTGCGAGTCGACGCGCACGCCGCCCGCTTCGGCCGCCTGGGACGCCGCGGTTCCCTGCCCCGTGCGCCGCAATACCGCGCGCATACGGGCCAGCAGTTCCTCGGGGCCAAACGGTTTCGGCAGGTAATCGTCGGCACCCGCGTTGAGACCCGCGATGCGGTCGGTTTGCGCGGTGCGCGCCGTCAAAAGGATAACGGGAACGGAGCTGCGCCGCCGGATCTGCTTCAGCAATTCAAAGCCGTCGAGCACCGGCAGCATCACATCCAGAATCACCAGCTCGTACTGGCCGTCCAGTGCCCGCGCCAGGCCGCGCGGGCCATCGTGCACGGCTTCGATGGCGAATTCGTGTTGCGAGAAGAAGTCGGCCATCAGCGCACAAAGATCCGTGTCGTCGTCCACCAGCAGCACTCGTCTCACTACTTCCGTTGTAACTCAGAATGGCGGCACATACCGCGCCTTTTACAAAACTTAAGATTCGGCGGCGCCGTTTTCGCGAATACTGGAATGGGAGCTAACATGAAACGGATCAGGGCGCTGGCCGCCCTCCTGGTTTTTCTATCGGCCCACGGCGCGGCGCAGACCGCCGCGAGCCTGCACGGTGTGCTCACCGATCCTTCCGGCGCATCCGTGCCCGGTGCGCTGGTGCAATTGCGCGGGGCCGGTGTGGACCAACGGACTAAAACCGATGCCGGCGGCAAATATAGTTTTGACACCATCAAGCCCGGCAAGTACACGGTCCGGTTTATTGCCAAAGGGTTCACTCTACTCGAGCAAAAGGACGTCGAGATCGGACAGCCCACGGTGCTCGACGAGCAGTTGGCAATCGCGGCGGAAAATCAGGTGGTCAACGTGGAGGCCGAAGCCAACGCGGTGAGCGCCGACACGGCCGAGAATGGCGACGCGCTGGTGCTGAAGGAGAAAGAACTGGCGGCGCTCTCCGACGATCCCGACGAGCTTTCGTCGCAATTGCAGGCGCTGGCCGGCCCCGGCGGCGGCCCCGATGGAGCGCAGATCTATATCGACGGGTTCACGGGCGGCAATCTGCCGCCTAAATCCTCCATCCGCGAAGTGCGCATCAATTCCAATCCGTTCTCACCGGAATACGACCGGCCGGGTTTCGGACGCATCCAGATCTTCACCAAGCCGGGCAGTGACAAGATCCGCGGCCAGGGCTTCATACAGTACAACAAGGAAGCGCTGAATTCGCGCAGTCCGCTGCTCGACCAGTCCAAACGCCCGCCTTACCAGCAGCGTTTTTTCGGACTGAGTTTGAGTGGACCCCTTCTGAAATCGAAGGCCTCGTTCGGGTTCGACGCCGAACACCGCACCATCGACGAAAACGCATTCATTCTGGCGACCACCCTCGATGCCAACCTGAACCCGCTGACTGTCAACCAAGCGCTCCTGACGCCGCAATACCGCACCACCTTGACCCCGCGCCTGGATTATTCGATCAATGCGAACAATACTCTGACCGTGCGCTATCAGAACACGCGCGTAGAGCTGGATAAGGAAGGTGCCGGCGGCTTCAGTCTCTCCGACCAGGCTTTCAATCAGGCGTCCTCCGAGAACACCCTGCAAGTCACCGAAAGCGCCGTATTGAGCCCGCGCGCGCTGAACGAGACCCGCTTCCAGTACATGCGGTCGGCCCTGAACGATGTCGCGGACAACAGCACTCCCGCGCTCATTGTGGCGGGCGCGTTCCAATCCGGCGGCCCGCAAATCGGAGACTCTGCCAGTATCACGAATAACTGGGAACTAACCAATACTTCGACTTACACCAAAGGCCGGCATGTCTTCAAATGGGGCGGGCGCGTGCGGCAGTCGTTCCTGCGCGACACATCCGTGAATAATTTCGGGGGAACCTTTACCTTCTTTGGCGGGATCGGGCCCGAATTGGATGCCAATAACCAGCCCATCGCGGGCACGTCCGAGCAACTTTCCGCGCTGGAGGTCTACCAACGCACGCGGCTGTTCGAACAGGAAGGGCTGTCGGCCGCAGAGATTCGCGCGTTGGGGGGCGGCGCATCGCAGTTCAGCCTGAGCGCCGGCATTCCCACCACCGCTCTGAAGCAACTCGATACCGGCTTGTTCGTGAACGACGACTGGCACGTGCGCCCCAACCTGACCTTCAGCTACGGATTGCGATACGAAGCGCAGACCAACATCGGCGACCATGGAGACATGGCGCCCCGCCTGGCGGTCGCCTGGGGAATCGATGGCGGCGCCAGCAAAGCCGCCAAGACCGTATTGCGTGCGGGCTTTGGCGTCTTCTACGACCGCATCGGGATCACGGACTCGTTGAACGCGATGCGCTACAACGGCCTCACGCAGGAATCGTATTTGATTTTGAATCCGGATTTCTTCCCTACGATTCCAGCGCTGTCATATCTCCAGAGCAGCCAGCAGCCGCAGCAACTCCAAGTGCTTTACGGCGGCATTCAAGCGCCGCGGACCTATCAAGTGAGCGTGGGGGTGGACCGGCAGGTGAATCAGCACGTTCGGTTCAACGCCAGTTATATCGGCAACCGCGGCGTCCACCTGGAGCGCTCGGTGAACATCAACACGCCGGTCGATGGAGTCTATCCTTATGGCGACCCCGGTATCCGGCTGCTGACCGAGACCGTGGGATTCAGCCGCTCGAACATGCTGCTGGTCAGTCCCAATGTAAATTTCGGGAAGCTCTTTCTGTTCGGATTCTATGGCCTCTCCTACGGAATGGACGATAACGAAGGCCAAGCTGCGAATCCCTATGACCTGCGCGCGGAGTGGGGACCTTCCTCGTTCGCCGATATCCGCCATCGCCTGCTGCTGGGCAGCAGCCTGCCGCTGCCGCTTAAGTTCACCATCAGCCCGTTCTTTCTGGTGCAGAGCGGCGCGCCCTATAACATCACCACCGGGATCGATTCGAACGACACCGGATTCGCGACTGAACGCCCGGAACTGATGGCCGGCCTGAACGCCTCCAGTTGTAGCGGCGGCGCGCTGGTGTACGCCTCAGGGTATGGATGCTTCAACCTGAACCCGGCGTCCGGCGCATCCACCATCGGACGCAATTACGGACGTGGCCCGGCAACGGTGAATCTGGGCTTGCGCCTGGCGCGCACCTGGTCGTTCGGAGGTTCGGGTGAATCCGGGCCGGCGCAAGGCCAAATGGGACCACCGCCCGGAGGCGGCGGCCCGCGCGGTGGCGCCGGTCCGGGAGGCGGCGGGCCTCCACCGGGAGGCGGCCCTCCTCCGGGAGCCTTTGGCGCGATGACCGGGCGGAAGTACAATCTGACGCTCAGCGTGAACGCGCGAAATGCGCTGAATCATCCCAACTACGCGGCGCCGAATGGCGACTTGAGTTCGCCCTTCTTCGGCCAGTCCCTGAGCCTGGCCGGATTCGGCCCGTTCGGCGCCCCGAGCACTTACGATCGCAAGATCGATCTGCAATTGCGCTTTGCTTTCTGATTCTCCGGACGATCGCCGGCGCGGGACCGGACTGATTTTCGCATTGGCTGAAAGAGTGCTCGGCTGATGGCGGAGGCGCCATGAGACTTCTTCTGCTCTTGCCGGTGCTCGCGTTGCTGGTTGGTTGCAGAACCAACGAGTCGCCCGAGGGCCAGGTGGACGACCTGGAAATCACGACACAGGTCAAAAGCAAGCTCGCGGCGGATGTTGGGCTTTCCAGCGTTACGAATGTTTCGGTGAATTCCACCAACGGCGTGGTGACGCTGTCGGGCCAAGTGGATTCCGAGACGGCCAAGGCCAAGGCCGGGAGCTTGGCCAGCGCTGTCCCGAAGGTGGTGCGAGTGGTGAACAATTTGCAGGTCGTTACCAAAAAGGTGAGTGTCAAATGCTGTGGACAATCTTTGTCATCCTGATCGTCTTGTGGCTGCTGGGCATGGTTACGTCTTACACGCTCTACGGCTTCATTCACATTCTTCTGGTTATCGCGGTGGTGATACTGGTGATCAATCTGATTCAGGGACGCCGGCGGATCTGACGGAGACAGCTCGGTTATAATCGCTTTTTGACACCCAAAACCGCCTTCCTTTTTCCCGGACAGGGATCTCAATTTGCCGGCATGGGCAAGAGCCTCGCCGGGCAATATGCCGCCGCGCGCGCGGTCTTCGAAGAAGCCGACGAGGCCCTGGGTTTTTCGCTCTCCACCCTGTGTTTCGAAGGACCGGAAGACGCGCTCAAGCTCACCGAAAATACCCAGCCGGCTCTGCTTACGGTATCGACCGCGGCATTTCGCGTACTGGCGCAACACGGATTCACACCCGATTTTGTGGCCGGCCACAGCCTTGGAGAATACTCTGCGTTGGTCGCGGCGGGCGCTCTGAATTTCGCGGATGCCGTGCGCCTGGTCCGCAATCGAGGCCGCTACATGCAGGAGGCCGTGCCATCGGGCGTAGGGGCGATGGCCGCGCTGCTGCGGCTACCCGACGGCGCGCTGGACGGTATCCTGCAAGAGGCCGCGCAGGGGGAAGTGGTGAGCGCCGCGAATCTGAATGCGCCGGATCAGGTGGTGATCGCGGGACATGCCGGAGCGGTGAATCGCGCGGTGGAATTAGCCAAGGCGGCAGGCGCGCGTCGTGCCATCCTGCTGCAGGTCAGCGCGCCGTTCCATTGCGCCCTGATGAAACCGGCGCAAGAGCGCCTGGCCGCGGATTTGAATGCGGCAGCTTTTGCCGACCCGATTTTCCCGTTGGTGAACAATTGGCAGGCGCAGGAAGTGCGTACCGGCGCGGAGGCGCGTGAGGGCTTGTACCAGCAGGTGCCCAACCCGGTGCGCTGGGCGGAGTCCATCCGGTATCTCGCCGCGCAGGGCGTGACGCGTTACGATCGAGGTCGGCGCGGGTGGGGTGCTCACGGGCCTGCTGCGCTCCATCGATGCCGGCCTGCAAGGGCTAGCGGTTTGGCGAGCCCGCCGATTTGGAGAAACTATCCGCATAAAGTGGACGCATTCCTATGATCTTCGACCAGGCGGAATACGACCTGCGCTGCGAATGGGGCCCGGCGGGTGTACAGACTCTAGCGCCGGTCAGCGAAGTGTTGATCGTGGTGGACGTGCTGGTGTTCTCCACGGCCGTAGACGTGGCTGTCGGGCGGGGCGCGTGCGTGCTGCCTTACCGGTGGCGCGATAGTTCCGCGGAAGGCTTCGCCAGGTCCAAGGGCGCGCTGCTCGCCTCGCACCGGTCGGCCGGCGGTTACACGCTATCTCCGCCATCGTTACAGTCCATCCCGGCGGGCGCGGCGCTGGTATTGCCCTCGCCCAACGGCAGCACACTCTGCGCCATGTCCAGCGTGGCCACGACTTTCACGGCCTGCCTGCGAAACTGCCGCGCGGTGGCCGCCGCGGCGCGCGCCCGCGGTTCGCGGATCGCCGTCGTTCCGGCCGGAGAGCAGTGGGCGGACGGCACGCTTCGTCCCGCGATTGAAGATTTGATCGGAGCGGGAGCGGTCCTGGCGAACCTGCCGGGCCGGCCATCGCCCGAAGCTGAAACGGCCATTGCCGCGTTCGAGCACTGTGCACAGTTTGCCTGAAGCTCTGGCGCGCAGCGGCTCGGGCAAGGAACTGGCGGCGTGCGGATTCTCGCGCGATGTCGAATTTGCCGCCGCATACGCGGTGAGCGCGGTTGTGCCCATCATGCGCGAGGATCGGTTCGTGGACGCTATGCCCGGCTAAGGGCCGCCTGCAGCATGGCCTGCGCGTAACCTACGTTGTACGCGTAGCCCACATATCCGCCGCCGCCGGGATAGCTCGAACGGAAATCGGGACGTTCCCGATCCTCGTCCAGAGCGCGGGGGTGTTCCGGATAAATGAGCCGCGGATACTTCTGCCGTACCAATTCCTTCATCACCGCAAACATATCGATCTGGCCTTCGTCGAGAAACACTTCCGTGTAGTTCTCGTACGGCTTGCGCACACGCACATTCCGGAAATGCACATGATTGATGCAATCGCGGGATCCGAAATAGCGGCAGACTTCCACGGGATCCTGGCCCATCTCGCGCGTGACTCCGCAATCGAAGGTGATGCCGTTCGCGGGGCTGGGCACGATGGCGACCAGCCGCTTCCACCCTTCCACCGTCCCCATGATCTGCCCCGACCCACGGCTCAGCGGAGCGGGCGGATCGTTGGGATGCAGCGCCAGCCGCACGCCGGACTCCACCGCCACCGGAACCACCGCCTTCAGGAAGTAGGCGACGTTGTCCCACATCTCATCGAGCGCGTGCGCGCCTTCCGTGGCGAGCGGCGGCAGATCCTTCACACGGTCGTAATCGAAGGCCGTAAGGCCCGCGCCGGCGCGCCCGATTTCTTCGTAATACCCCTCTACCAGGCGGTGCGCATAGAAGTTGTATTCGATGACTGGAAGACCCGCTTTTCCAGCCGCGCGAATGGACTGCCTGAATTTCTCGATTTCCGCGTCGCGGCCCGGCCTGCCGTAGATGGCGTTGGGAAAGCCCCCGATCATCAGGTTCCCCAGCCTCAACCCGCCGGCCTTCAGACGATCCATGCGTACGCGAATCGCGGATTCTTCCCATGGAATCGGCGGACCACCGATCAACACATGATCCACGCCAATCTGTTTTACTTTCCGCATGACTGCTTCGTCCGAGCCAGCCTCCTGAAAGGTTGCCGGGAGGCCCAGGCAGATCTTGGGTATGGCCGCGCCTTCGCCGCCGGCCTCCGCCGCTCCCGCGCCCGGAGGCGCAGTAGAAGCCAAGGCGCCCGCGCCCATGGCCTGGAGTATTGTTCTTCGTGTCACATCCGGTTTCATCATGTTGCCCGCCTAACCCAATACAATAAATCTATGCGCACTCTGCTGGCATTTCCGATAATTGGCGCGCTCAGTTTCGCGGCGAGCCTGTCTGTCCCCCGCGAACGATCTTTCAGTTTCCAATACACGGTCACGGTGAAGGATATCCCCGCCACCGCGCACACAGTCGATATCTGGATGCCCGCGCCGCATGACGACGATTTCCAACGTATCGCGAATCTGCAGGTCGACTCGCGATACGGGTCAAGTATCGCGTCAGGCAGTGAAGGCAACCACATTCTGCACATCCGGGCGACCGACCCGAAAGAGCCCGTCATCATGGTGACCATGCGCTTCGATGCCGTGCGCAAGGAGCACATCCTGGCACTGCCCGCGCACCCGCCGGCCGAAACCGCGTCTGTTGCGGCTGGGCCGCCGGATTTGAGCCGTTACCTCCAGCCCGACCGCCTGGTGCCCCTCGACGATACTATCCGGCACTGGGCGCGCGAAGTCGTGGACGCGGCCGGGGCAAAGACCGACCTCGAAATGGCGCACACCATCTACAACCATGTGGTGGCCACCGTGAAGTACGACAAAACCGGAAAGGGTTGGGGCAACGGAGACATTTATTACGCCTGCGAGGCCCGGCGCGGCAATTGCACGGATTTCCATGCGATTTTCATTGGCTACGCGCGGGCTCTGGGAATCCCCGCCCGTTTTGCCATCGGCTTCCCGCTGCCCGCCGATCGCGGGGCCGGCGCCATCGCGGGCTATCACTGTTGGGCTGAATTCTACGCGAAGGGCATCGGCTGGGTGCCAGTGGACGCCTCGGAAGCCGCCAAGAATCCGGCCCGGCGCGAGTACTTCTTCGGGGCGCACGACGAGAATCGCGTAGAACTCAGCAAGGGCCGCGACGTAATCCTGGTTCCCAAACAACAGGGCCCGCCGTTGAACTATTTCGTGTACCCGTACGTCGAAGTGGATGGCGGCAAATACGCCAGCGTCGATACCAACTATTCGTACAAGGATCTGCCGCTAGTGCTGCGGCAGCAACCATGAAACCTTTATTCCGTTTCGCAGCCGTGGCGGGACTGGCGTTGACCCTGACGCCATTGGGTACGCCGCAGGCTCGGGCGCCGCATCAACTGAACCCGGTGCCCGATAGCGGCGCGCCGCCCCCAGACGGCAAATCGCAACAGGACGAAATATTGAAATCCGATCGCGAGAGAGACTTGAAGGATGCCGCGCGGTTAGTCGAGTTGGCGGAACAATTGAAACAGGAACTGGAAAAGAACGACCGCCACGTTCTTTCGATGTCCAGCCTGAAGAAGACGGAAGAAATTGAAAAACTGGCCAAACGCATCCACTCCCGGCTGGTGCACTGACATGCCATCCGGAACCTGCCGCCTGCTCATGCTGGCGATTCTACTGGTAAGGCCCGCAGCCGGGCAGACCCAAAAATCGCCACTTCTGGTTCTGCTGGGCGGCGATACCAAAGTGTGGCAGGCTGCCTGCCAGGAGCGCGGCTGGCAGTTTCTCGAGCCGGCCGCCGATAGCCCGTCCAAAAGCATCGACCAGCGCATCAAGGATCTAGCCGTCCAGGTGGACGATGCCGAAAAGAAGCTGCCTGTGGATCCCAATCGGGTGTACCTGGCCGCGCAGGGTGGGTCGGTCTCCACGCTGTTCTATGTGGCCGCGCGGATGCCCGACCTTTGGGCCGCGGCGGTGGCCGCCGGAGGCAGTCCGCGCGCGGCCATCGACAGCAATCGCCTGTTCGCCGCGAACACCGCCAATCTCCCGGTGCTCTGGCTGTTTTCGCATAAGGACGAGGAACCGCTGGGCAAGAAGTTGCAATCCGCCGGCTACAACCTGGAGTGGCGTGAACTGGCCACCGCGCAACCCGCCGCGATTTTCGAATGGCTGAGTGGCCACCAGCGCGACCCGTTCCCCGCTACCGCCGATTGCGAAACCGGCAGCCCGCTGTTCACGCATTGTTATTGGGTGGAAATCACCCGGTTCGATCCGGCCGAAAGCAATGACGTGCTGGATTCCACGCGCGTGCAGCCGTTGGGATCGGGCGCGGTTTTGGGCATCGGCCCATTCGGGTATAGCCCAGGCGACCCTGGGCCGGGCGTGCTGGTGGCGTCGCTTCCCGAGAAATACAGCGGACCCTTGAAGGTCAACGACCGAATTATGGAACTGGGCGGCAAGGAATTGAAGGACGGCACGGAGTTCGCGCAGATTCTATATCGGACGTTCGAAGAGAAGCCGGTGGTAGTGATGGTGCAACGCGGCAAGGAACACCTGAGGCTGGAGACCAAGATCGAATTGGGGCCGCGCGCCGAACCGGTTTCCGCCCGCGTGCGCGCGCAGTATCTGCCGGATTTGCAGGAAGTTGAAGTGGTCAGCCGCGCCATCACGCAAATGAAACTGACGCTGCCTGGATCCTGGCTCCCCGCCAAGATCAATTGGAACGGCACGGAAGTAGCAAACGCTATGGCCGCGGGATGCTGGCTGCTGGATGAGCGGAAAGAGTTACTCAGCGCGAAGCGGTGTGAATAGACTGCCGGCGGAGGCTAACTAAGACCTCTGGATGGGTATCCGACACCTCCGCCAAATGAGCGCGCAACGGGCTGGCCAGCCGGTGAGTTACCGGTCGCCGAAGGTGTAGCCTACCCAAACCATGCCCGCCGGCACCAGATTGCTATTGAACTGATCGGTCAAGCCCGGAGCATAGTGAAGGTCAAATTGTGGCTTTATGAAGATATGTTCCGTGACGTAAAGGGCGACGCCAACGCCCACGTGCACATCGAAGTGGTTCGAACTGCCCACCGGCTCAATCGAACTGGAACAAACCGCGGTTCCCACGCAACCGCTCTGGTTGATGCCGAAACCCGTATGGGCTCCGCCAATACCGCCTTCCAGTTGAAATACCACACGCTTGGTGCTGACTGGGCGAAATACGCCATTGACATCGTAGAACGCTTGCCGGTATAACAAGGGGCCATAATCGCTACGTTTGGGCATCACGTCCGCCGAGGCTCCCAAGCCAAAATGTTTCCAGAGCATCACGTCGCCGCCGAAGCCCAGGAAGAACCCGTTGAGCGCGGGGTTGGCCTGGCAATAGATATCTCCGCTGTTCGGCGTACACACGCCGTAGGCATTAATAGAATTCGCATTATCGATGCCACCGCCATTGGCGGCATCATGCGCAGTCCCGAAGCCCAACATAAAGTCAACAGAGCTCTGCGCGCTGGCGAACGGCACGCAGAGTAACGACAGGGAGAGAATGGGAAGGTAACGGCAAATTCGTTTCACGTCAGAAGTCTCCTCTAGATATTTGCAGAATGCAAGAACGACTCAGTGGCCCTTCGATAATTATCGCGCATTGTCAGCGGTTTGGGCCGCCATACACCTACGACGCTGTTGGAAGCAAAGAAGTTTCAAGCAATGTGGCGGGTTTCGTCTAGCGGTCCAATTCGGCGAATATTTCGGCCAGGGGCACGCCGATCGGGGTTTCCGGCACCTGCAATATTCCGTCCGCGGGCTCTTGAAAACCGCTCTGTGTGCATACGTACGCTTTGCGCAGGACTGGGTCGAGAATCCATACATGGGACACGCCGAAGTTTAGGTAATCGTCAACACGTTCCCACATCTCGCGCAGACGATCGTCTTTCGAGAGAATCTCAATGCAGACGAGCGGCGGCGCGGTGAACACCGCCTCGATGGGCTGATCGCGGGATAGCACGCAGACATCCGGAATGCGAAACCGGCCAGGACTGACACATAAGCGCTGTTCCGGCAGCACGCGTATTTTCCAATCGCGCTGCCGGTTTCCCAACCAGATCACCAGGCAGGCCTGCAAATGGCTATGCGGATATTCTCCCACGTTTCGCGCGCGCACCTCTCCATCCAGGTAGTCGCAGTCGGGGCGATAGGAGGTGGATAGATATTCTTCGACCGAAATGCCTGCGACACTCGCCATCGCTTTATTGTATCGTGCAATGTGACGCACGCTTTAGCGAGGCCGCCGGCCGGGGCCGGTTTGAACTATCGTGTGACTTCGCTTGGGGCACCGTCGAAAACTCACCGTGGGGAAAAAAGCGCCATCGTGCAGCGTATGTTCGCCGCCGACCCCGCCCGCCGCATGTCGCCGCAATACGCAAAGGCGCGGTGTACGAAGGCCACTGGGCCTATCAACCGGTCAAGCGCCGACTCCTGCAATGTGGCGGGTTTCGTCTAGCGGTCCAATTCGGCAAATATTTCGGCCAGGGGCACGCCGATCCGGGTTTCCGGCACCTGCAATATTCCGTCCGCGGGTTCCTGAAAACCGCTCTGTGTGCATACGTACGCTTTGCGCAGGACTGGATCGAGAATCCACACGTGGGACACTCCGAAGTTCAGGTAATCGTTCAACGCGTTCCCACATCTCGCGAAGACGATCGTCTTTCGAAAGAATCTCGATGCAGATGAGCGGCGGCGCGGTGAACACCGCCTCGATAGGCTGATCGCGGGATAGCACGCAAATGTCTGGGACGCGAAAGCGACGAGGTCCGACCTGGATTCGTTGCTCAACCACCACACGGATATTCAAGTCGTGCTGCCGATACCGGAACCAAGCGGCTAGACCGGTCTGCAGATTATTATGCGGGTATTCTCCCACGTTTCGCGCGCGCACCTCTCCATCCAGATAGTCGCAGTCGGGGCGATAGGAGGTGGATAGATATTCTTCGACCGAAATGCCTGCGACACTCGCCATCGCTTTATTGTATCGTGCAACGGGTGTAACATATTCCACATGCCGCACCCGGAGCGAATTGTCCTGCCACTCGTCCTGCTGGCCTTGGCGGCCCGCGCCGATCCGGTCAGGTTCAATCGCGATATCCGGCCCATCATGTCGGATACCTGCTTCCGCTGCCACGGTCCCGACAAGCGCGCCCGCATGGCGGGAATGCGCCTCGACCGCCGCGAAGAAGCACTGAAACCCAACCCATCCGGCGCCATCCCGATTGTGCCGGGCGACCCCGAAAAAAGCGCCATCGTGCAGCGTATCTTCGCCGCCAACCCCGCCCGCCGCATGCCGCCGAAATACGCGGAGAAAACCCTTACCGCCGCGCAAAAGGAAACCATTCGCCGCTGGGTGGTGGAAGGCGCTGTGTACGAAGGTCACTGGGCCTATCAGCCGATTAAGCGGCCAGCCATTCCTGAAGTTACCGCCGCCAAGGCGCCCATCCGCAATCCGATCGATCGCTTCATTCAGGCGCGCCTGGCCCGCGAACAACTGACCCCTTCACCCGAAGCCGACCGCCGTACGCTACTCCGCCGTGTGACGCTCGATCTCACCGGAATCCCACCTACGCCCGCGGAGGCGAATGCGTTTCTCAACGACCCCTCGCCGGACGCTTACGAAAAACGGGTCGATCGCCTGCTGGCGTCGCCCGCTTATGCGGAAATGCGCGCCATGCGCTGGCTTGACGCCGTACGCTTCGCGGATAGCGCCGGTTTTCACGGCGACAACATCTGGCCGGCCTGGCCTTACCGCGATTACGTCCTGCGCGCCTTCCGCGACAACCTGCCCTTCGATCGGTTCACGCGCGAGCAACTGGGCGGCGACCTGTTGCCCAACCCCACCACCGATCAGAAAGTCGCCGCTGCCTACAATCGCCTGAATCGCGCCTCCGCGGAGGGCGGCCTGCAACCCAATGAGTACCTGGCCAAGTATGGCGCGGACCGCGTGCGTACCCTCAGCACGGTCTGGCTGGGCTCCACGATGGGCTGCGCCGAATGTCACGATCACAAGTTCGATCCGTTCACTTCAAAGGATTTCTATGCGATGAAGGCTTTCTTCGCCGATATCCGGGAAACGGGCATGATTGCGGACCGGGGCCGCAATGCCTGGGGCGAGAAACTGACTCTGGCGACCGCCGGACAGAGCCGGCGCCTGGCGGCGCTCGACGAGCAAATCACCGCGCAGCACCGGGGCCTCGACGCGCAGGCCCAAAAGATGACCAAGCGGCGTTGGGCCTGGGAAGATCGCCTGCTTTCGGATCTCGAGACTGGCAAACTCGCCTGGACCTACCAGCGGCCCACGAGCGCCTCCGCCGCCAACGGCACCGAACTCCATATCTATAACGATGAAGCCGTCCAGAGCGATTTTTATCTGCACGGCTCGCTGGCCTCCGAACGCAAGCGCGGCGATGGACTGATCGTGGCATCGGGCCCGAATCCCGACAACGAAACCTACACGGTCACGTTCAAACCCGGCGAAGGCGCTTGGACCGAGTTGGGCATCGACGTCTTTCAGGACCAGAGCCTGCCTGGGTCGCGCTTCGCCCGCGGCGCCGACCGCTTCGTGCTCACCGAAGTGGACGCGGAGGTGGCCGACGCAGGCGGCGCGCAGCACAAACTGCCCTTCGCGCTGGCAACGTCTGGAGGCACTGGTGAGCGCGTCGAGAACCCGCCCATGGCCGCCATCGATGGCGATCCCAAGACAGGATGGGGCGTCACGATCGTCGAGGAATACAGCCCCTTTCTCGCCCTGCGCTTTGCGGAACCGCTGCATACGCGCGCCGATTCAGTGGTGACGGTACGGCTGCACCACGATTCCGATCTACGGCACGCTACCATCGGCCGCTTTCGCCTAGCGCTCTCCGCGGCTACATACTCCTGGCCCGAGGATGGCGAATCCGGCGCTAAGACCAAGGCCAGCCCGCCCGATAATCCTTCTCTCACCTTAACCGTAGCGGCCGGCCGCGGGCTACCTCCCGACCTGCCCAAGATCCTGCGGAGACAGGAAGACGAGCGCAGCGCGGAAGAACGGGACGCCGTGCTGGACTTCTTTGAATTCTCCACGCCGGAGTTGCAGCCGGCTTACGTGCGCCTGGCCCGGTTGAAAGCTGAACGCGACTTACTGTACGCCGGCATCCCGCGTGTGGTGCTTACCGAAGCCACCCGGCCGCGCATCACGCGGATTTTGCCGCGCGCCAACTGGATGGATGAAACCCACGAAATCGTGGAACCGGCAGTGCCGGCGTTTCTCGGCAAACTCGAAACCGACGGCCGCCGCGCCACGCGTTTAGATCTGGCGAACTGGCTAGTCTCGCAGCAGAATCCGCTTACCGCGCGCGCCTATGTGAACCGCTTATGGCGCGAATTCTTCGGGACGGGTCTCTCGAAGGTTCTTGAGGATCTCGGCTCGCAGGGTGAGTGGCCCGTCAATCCTGAATTGCTGGATTGGCTGGCCGCCGAATTCATGCATCCGGAATGGGAAGCTGAAGGCGCGCACGATTGGGATATGCGCCACATCATTCGTACCATCGTCACCAGCCATACTTACCGGCAGTCTTCGATGAGCACCGCGCAGATCGATGAACACGACCCAGACAATCGCCTGCTCGCGCGCCAGAACCGCTATCGCGTGGACGCCGAAATCGTGCACGATATCGCGCTCTCTGTTTCCGGCCTTCTGGTTGAGAGCTTCGGCGGGCCCAGCGTGCGCCCGTATGAGCCGGAAGGATATCTGGCAGCTATGAATTTTCCGAAGCGCGAATACTCCGCCAGCCGGGGCGCGGATCTTTACCGCCGTGCCCTTTATACCGAATGGCAGCGCACCTTCCTGCACCCCACGCTGTTGACCTTCGACGCGCCCACACGGGAGGAATGCACGGTCAATCGCGTGAGTTCCAATACGCCCTTGCAGGCCCTGGATCTAATGAACGATGCCATCTTCGTGGAGAGCGCCCGCGTATTCGCCGAAAACATCGTGCGGCAGGGTGATATGGCCTTCGACCGGCAACTGGATTGGGCCTTTGAGCGCGCCCTAAACCGCGGCCCGGACAAAGAGGAAGGCCAGATCCTGAAGGATTTATACCGCCGCAATCTGGACCGTTTCCGCGCCTCGCCCGAATCCGCCGCCCAACTGATGAGCGTGGGCGAAGCGCCGCGCACGGCCAGCGCCAGCAAACCCGAGATGGCCGCCATGACCTTAGTAGCCAGGGCAATTCTGAACTTACATGAAACCATCACACGAAACTGAACTGGAGAGCGGGACGGGGAGTCCGGCGCAGGCTGCGAGCCCGGCGCATAGCTGCGAGGTCTGCCGGCGCACCTTCCTGCGGAACGGCCTCGCCGGCGTGGGCCTGCTGGCGCTGAACTCGCTGCTCGACCGCCGCCTGCTGGCCTCCACCGGCGTGGTAAATCCCCTGCATCATGCGGCCAAGGCGAAGCGCGTGATCTTCCTCTACCAGGCCGGCGGACCCTCGCATCTGGAAACATTCGATTACAAACCCAAGCTCGCCGAGATGACCGGCAAACCCATGCCCGACTCCTTCACGGCCGGGCAGCAGATCGCGCAACTGCAGGGCCAGCGCCTCACCTGCTTCGGTCCGCAGCATCCGTTCCAGAAGTTCGGCAAGTCCGGCCAGGAGATCTGCTCCCTGTTCCCGCACATCGGCGGCATGGCCGACGATCTCTGCATCGTGCGTTCGATGTGGACCGAGCAGATCAATCACGATCCGGCCCATACCCTGATGAACACCGGCTCGATCATCACCGGGCGCCCCAGTATGGGGTCCTGGGTGTTCTACGGATTGGGGGCGGAAGCGGATAATCTGCCGGGATTCGTAGTGCTCATGTCCGACGGCAAAGGCGGACAGATGCAGCCCATCGCCGCGCGCCAATGGTCGAGCGGATTCTTGCCGAGCCGTTTCCAGGGCGTAAAGCTCAACTCTTTCGGCGACCCCGTCCTGCATATCCAGAATCCGCCCGGCGTCAGCGCGGCCGCCGAGGGCGAATCGTTCCAGGCGGTGAACGCACTCAACCGCCTGGAATACAAGGCCACCCGGGACCCCGAGATTCTAACCCGCATCGCACAGTACGAAATGGCTTTCCGCATGCAAACGAGCGTGCCGGACCTGGTCGATATGAGCAAGGAACCCGCCAGCGTGTTAGAGATGTACGGCGCACGACCCGGCGACGGCTCGTTCGCATCCAACTGCCTGCTGGCGCGACGCTTGGCCGAGCGCGGTGTGCGTTTCATTCAGCTCTACCATCGCGACTGGGACCACCATTCGGGCGTCAAGGCCAACGTCGTCATCAAAGCCCAGGAAACCGACCGTCCGACGGCGGCACTGATCACGGACCTGAAGCAACGCGGCATGCTGGACGATACCCTGGTGGTGTGGGGCGGTGAATTCGGTCGCACACCCATGTCGCAGGGCGATGGCCGCGATCACCACATCAAGGGTTTCAGCTTTGTGCTGGCTGGCGGCGGCATCCAGGGCGGTCTCAGTTACGGCGCTACCGACGAGTTAGGCTATGCCGCCGTCGACCACGCCGTGGCTGTGCCCGACTTCCACGCCACCATGCTGCACCTGCTGGGAATCGATCACAAACGCCTGACCGTCAAGTTTCAGGGGCTGGACGCGCGCTTGACCGGGATCGCAGGGAACGTGGTGCGCGGCATTCTGGCGTGATTCGTCGGACGGCGCGTTACGCTGCGCGGTATTTGTCACGGCAGGCAGGCGAACAAAAATACACGGTCTGGCCGTCAATGCGCCGGGTCACCGAAGTATCCGCCGAGACATAGGTCCCGCAAACCGGATCCTTCTTCAGTTCGCCGCCAGGCGAAACCGTGGGTACCGGGCGCGCACGTTTGGCGGCAACCGGGCTGTTCGTTCCCCCGAACATCGACCTGAGGATGCCGCGCACCAGCCACAGAAACAACAGCGGCACGATTACGCGGACAAACAAAAAGCGCATCATTCCAGGGGGCGCTCTTTCCGGCGCCCCACAACCATTATGGCATTCACGCGCCGGTAGCGGGCCCGCTTGGTTCTTGAAGGGCGGCCAGAGCCGGCTGAAAGCCGGCTTGCGGGCGGAATTGCCCGCCCTCCACTACGCACGCACCTTAGTTTTTCTTGGTGGTCTTCTTCTTGGTGGCCGAAGGATTCTGGTAAGAAGTATCCACGGCGCCGGAGAGGCTGGCGAGCATGCCCTTGGCCGACTCCGCATAGGGGCCGTCGGGCTTCAGCTCTAAATACGCCTGGAAGGCTTCACGCGTACCCGGTACGGGCTCATACTTGCCGTCGCTACCCAGCTTGGCCTTCCCGATCAGGAAGATGCCATATTGATATTGCGCATCCGCATATTTCGGGTCGGCTTCGATGGCCTTCTTGAACGCATCACCGGCGGCATCGGCCTGCCCGTTATTCACCAGCAGAGCGCCCAGGTTGAAGTAGTATTTGCCCGCGCTCGGAGGATCCAGTTGGGCGGCCTTGCCGAGCTCCGCCTGGGCCTCGTCGAACTTCTTGGCCTGCGCCAGCGCCAGCGCATAATTGTTGTGCACTCCGGCGTCGTCCGGCTTCAGTTCCAGCGTCTTCTTGAACGCGTCCAGGCCCTTGTTGAGGGCGTCGGTTTGTTCCGCTCCCGTCTTGGTCTTGGACAAGCCGACTTCGGCATCGCCCAAATTGGCCCAGATCACCGGTTGCTCGGGCGCCATCTCGGTGGCTTTGGTAAACTGCGTGACCGCCACATCGTACTGTTTGGCGTTGAGGGCCTCTTTGCCCGCATTGAAGGTGTCGTTGAGCGCTTTGTTCTTGGCCTTCAGTTCCGCGCGCTCATGGTTGGCCTTTTCAAACGCGGCCTTCTCCTCGGCGGACATGCCGCGCGCCTGGTCTTTAGACAGATTGCCGGTTTCGGCAGCCTGATTCAGCGCCTGCCGCTTCTTCGCCTGGGCCTGCATGTCGAAGTTGTTTTCCACCGGGTCGCCCAACCGGGTGCGGACCTTGTTAACATAATCAATGTCTTTGCCGTCCACCTCGAGCGTGATCTTGTAGGTGCCGAGGGGCAGACCGCCGTAGAAATAACGGCCCTTCTTATCGGTTTTCACCTGGTAATGACCTTTAATGTCCTGGCGGTCGATCTTGATGAGCGCGCCTTTCAGCGGGCTGCCGTCTTCACCTTTGACCTCTCCCGACAGCGCGGAAGTCGTCTGTGCAAAACCGGCGATTGCGCAGAGCAGAATTCCGAGGGCGGGCAAGGCTACATTGCGGTACTTCATGGAACCTCCAAAACTTTGGAATTGCTGGTATTAAATTCCCAGTTTACTACAGTGCGCGGTCCGGTTCAGCGCGATCATCCGCGCGTGCCGCCCGCGACGCCCCGCTGCTTGCGCGACACGATTTCGCGCACGGCGTAGATGCGGCGGCCCTGGCTCTCAAAGTAGGTCCGCATCATCATCTCGCCGATCAGCCCGGTGCTGAACATCATGAGGCCGCCCAGCAGCAGCAGTCCCCCGGCAATCATCAGCGGACCGTGTTCGACCATGATCAACTCGCGGCCCATCAACTTGTGAAACGCGAGCCAGGCCATGATCAGCCCACCCAGGCCGGTCCCCAGCAGGCCCAGCGATCCGAAAAAGTGCATCGGACGGGTGAAATATTTCAAGAGAAACTTGATCGTCAGGATATCGAACATCACGCGGAATGTGCGGCCGATTCCATAGTGCGAATCGCCCGCCGAGCGCGGCGTATTCTGAATGGGAACTTCCGCCACGCGGGCCCCGTAAAAACTGGCCAGCGCCGGAATGAAACGGTGCAGCTCGCCATAGAGGTTCACGTCCTTGAGCACTTCCGCGCGATAGGCTTTGAACGTGGTGCCAAAGTCGCGCAGGTCGATGCCGGAAGCCTTGGCCATCAGCCAATTGGCGATCCGCGAGGGTATCTTGCGCGTCAGCGGGTTGTCCACGCGCTCCTTGCGCCATCCGCTGGCTATATCGTAGCCTTCCTCAATCTTAGCCAGCAGGGCCGGGATATCTTCCGGCGCATGCTGCAGGTCGCCGTCCATGGCAATGATCACGTCGCCTTTGGCCTCGTGAAAACCCGCGGACAGCGCGGCGCTCTGGCCGAAGTTCCGGCGCAGGCGGATCACCTTCAAATGCGCGTCCGTCTCTACCAGGTTGGCCAGCAACTCGAAGCTGCCATCGGTGGAGGCATCGTCGATGAACAGGATCTCGTAAGCCTGGCGGCGCGGCTCGAGGACCGCCGTGAGCCGGTCGTATAAACGCAGAAGAGACGGCTCCTCATTGTGTATCGGAATAACGATCGATAGCATGCGGAAATTTTAGTGTATCAGGAAGCACGTGGCGCGGCGGAAGCTCTCCCGCGGGGGTCACTTCTGCGCGGCGACATTCTTGCCGAAATGAATGGCCGGTCCCACTGAAAAACGCACCGTATTTCGCGCGTTCAGCAGGTCGGAAAACAAGTGATCGCGCACAAAATCGGCCGTTACGCGCAGCCCGAAATGGCGGGTGACGTTAAAATCAATGCCGCCGCCGAATCCGTAGAAATACGTCCAGTCCGCCTTCGTGCCCGAAGGCGCCAGGTTCTCGACCAGTGCGACGGCGATGTGATCCGCCGGGTTGGGATGGGGGATGGCGGCTTCATGGATGGCGCCCAGATCGGGGTGAAAAAACAACGTCACCGCTCGAAAATGACGGTAGTTGAGCTGCGGACCGGTCGCATATGTCTCCGATTGCGAGTGCATCGGCACGATCGGTTCATAGTTGGTGGGCAGCAAGCCCGCGGCTTTGAAGGGCGCCAATTGCGCGGCAATGAACTGTTGCTCGGAAGACTTCATCATGTTGGTGGTCAAGGTGGTGTCGCCGGTGCCGGTGCTGAAATCGAAACCGAACGAATACCATTTCGCCGGGTTCGTTCCCACTTGCGTGTGAAAGCCGGACTCGCCAAGGTTGATGAGTGGGCTGCTGAGGTACATAAATCCCGTGTATACGTCGTAGCGGCCGACATAATCCTGCTGGCCCAAAGCGATTGACGCCAGCAGTAGGGGAGAGAAAAGGCAAATTGCGAGTTTTTGTGGTATTTTCATTTGCGAACGCCTGTGCAAACAAGACATTAAGTGTCTTATATCCTATTTCGAACCGAAAAGCTAGGGCGGCTGTGCATCTTGCCCGTGCCGCCTTCGAGGAAGAACGCATGGACCGCCGCCTTACAACATGGGCACGCCATGGCAGCACACGATGGCGTTGGAAGCTGCGGCGGCAACGCCATGTGTGTGTTTGAGGCTCAAGACTTCTAATCGAAGACGAGCGCTGGGACGCTCCCTAACGGTCGCGGCTCAGCCGATTGGCGGCTCAGCCGATTGGCGGCTCAGCCGATTGGCGGCTCAGCCGATTGGCGGCTCAGACGATTGGCGGCTCGGCCGGTCGCGGCTCAGCCGATTGGGATCAACTCCTCCACTTTCTGTCGCTCCACTTTCTGTCGCGCACGCCGGTATTGTCGCAATGCTATAATCTTGGCGCGACCTTGTAGCTCGCAATCAGGGTACCTCTCGAATTCACCCGGAAAGGGGTGTTCTCATGCTCGACTTAACCATCGTTCGCATCATATTCGTGCTCGTTTTGACCGCGTCCGGCTATTTGCTCCACCCGTTTCAATCTACTCCTTCACCTTGGGCCGCATTGGCAGGGCTTGTGCTTGGCGTTTGTATCATTTTTTTCGAGGTCCGGCTGGAACAAGTCAGCCTCAAGAGACTGATCGGAGCCGCTTTTGGATCGGTGCTTGGCATCATCGGCGCCTTTTTTATGTCACTCGTGTTGCGCTGGGCGCGGCCTGAAGGTGGAGACAACTCCCACATCATTCCGTTCATACAAGTCTGCCTGCTGCTCTGGATGACTTACGTCGGCCTGATCGTAGGGGCCAAAAAGGGCGACTTGCTCAACCTCTCCGCATTGGGCGGCATTTTCGGCGGCGAAAAAGTGTCCAAAAAGTCATTCAAGATCCTGGATACCAGCGTGATTATCGACGGCCGCATCGCCGATATCGCCGAAACCGGCTTTCTGGATGGAGTGCTGGTGATCCCTCAATTCGTCCTGCGAGAGTTGCAACTGGTGGCGGATTCCGCCGATTCCATGAAGCGCAACCGCGGCCGCCGGGGCCTCGATATCCTACAGCGTATTCAGAAGATGGCACACTTGAATGTCCAGATCGTGGAGGATGATTTCCCGCACGTCCGCGAAGTGGATATGAAGCTGATCGAGCTAGCCAAGGTCTATGACTCGAAGATCGTCACCAACGACTTCAACCTGAACAAGGTCGCTCAGCTCCACGGCGTGCAGGTGCTCAACATCAACGAATTGGCGAACGCGCTGAAGCCCATCGTGCTGCCGGGCGAGACCATGCGTGTGTTCATCTTGAAGGAAGGCAAGGAATTCAACCAGGGTGTCGCTTATCTGGATGACGGCACCATGGTGGTGGTCAACAATGCCCGGAAAATGATCTCTAAGACCATCGATATTTCGGTTACGAGCGTGTTACAAACCACGGCCGGCAAGATGATTTTCGGGAAATTCGACGAGCGCATGCATGCGGTAGCCGCGGCCGGCGGCGACAAGCACGACCGGCCAACGCGCAAGTCCGACCCCTTCTCGCCCGAGAAAAGCACGGTAGAATCGTAGAGCGCATATATGAAAGTAGCTGTGATTCTGCCCGCCGCGGGACTAGGTACCCGTATGGGGCGGGCCTCCGCCGAGAAGGCGGGTACCAGCCGGAAGCAGTTCATGCTGCTCGACGGCGCCCCCATCCTACTGCACTCCGTCCGCAAGTTTGCGGCTTCTGCCCGGGTTGATGAGATCGTGGTGGCGGTGCGAAGGGACGACTTGGAGTGGGTCAGCGAATTGCTTTTGCGTGAAGTCCACGGCAAGAAAGTGAGAGTAGTGGAAGGCGGCAATTCCCGCCAGCAATCGGTGGAAAATGCTTTGGCGGCGCTCGATCCCGACACCACCCTGGTGGCCGTGCACGATGCGGTGCGGCCGTTCATCGATCTGGAAACGATCGAAAAGGTAGTGGATGAGGCCGCCGAAACCGGCGCGGCCATCGTGGGCATTGTGCCGGTAGATACGGTGAAACAGGTGACCCGCGCCCAGACCAACAAAGCCAGAATCCGCGCGACTTTGCCGCGCGAAAAGCTGGTGCTGGCGCAGACGCCGCAAGTCTTCCGTTACGACCTGCTGGTGCGGGCATTCGCCGCCGCGCAAAGCGACGGCTTCATCGGCACCGACGAGTCCAGCCTGGTGGAGCGGCTGGAAGTGGAAGTCAGCGTGGTGCTGGGCAGCGACCGCAACATCAAGATCACCAAGCCCAGCGACATGGATCTGGCGCGTCTGTTCCTGGAAGAGGAAACCGCGCCCCGGGAACTGTGAGCGAATACCGCACCGGACTGGGCTGGGATGTACACCGGCTTGCGCGCCATCGCCCGCTGATCCTGGGTGGTGTGGCCATCCCTTCGGACTTCGGACTGGAAGGTCACTCCGACGCCGACGTACTGTCCCACGCCATCACCGACGCCATCCTGGGCGCGGCCTCCCTGGGCGATATCGGCATGCATTTTCCCGATACCGATCCCCGCTGGCAGGGCGCCGGCAGTTTGATGTTTCTGGCGCATGCGCGCGATCTGGCGCGCGCCCGCGGCTACCGCATCGTCAACGTGGATTCCACCGTAGTCCTGGAGCGGCCCAAGCTCAAAGACTTTCGTGGCGCGATTCGCCACAAACTGGCAGCCACCCTGGAACTCGATGTAGATCGCGTGTCGGTGAAGTTCAAGACCGCCGAAAAAGTGGGGCCGGTCGGCGAAGGCCTGTCCGCCGAGGCGCAAGCCATCGTCACCCTTTTCGCGGATTGACCGCATGCGGGCCGGCGCCGGCTAGGTAGGCTTTACGGGCCAGCACTTTCGCCCGGTGCAACAGCACACGCAGGTAGGCTGGCTGCACGTTGAACATGCGGCAGACCTGAGCCTTCTCGATTTCTTCCAGGTACACGGCTTCTAATATCCTGCGGTCTTTTTCCGGCAGCGCCGCGAGCACCTGGCGGATGACCCGCTTCATCTCCGCGGAGATCAGGCCGGCATCCGGGTCCACGGTCAGATCGACGGGTTCTTCCACTTTGTCGTCCCAAGGCTCCTCGTGCCTGTCCTCACGGCCAAGTTCTCGCACCACGTTGTCGCACACGCCATTGACGAACGCGCCGAACCGTTCCGGGCACTTTACGCCGCTGCGCTGCCGGAGGATCAACAGCACGCGCATGAGGGTTTCCTGCTTGGCGTCCTCTATCAGTTCGAGATTCCGCAGGCGCACCCGTAGCTTCAGAAAGAGCACATTTCCGAAATACGAGGCAAAGTGGTCGCCAGCTTCGGAATCACCGTCCGTCAGCCGCCGAACATAGTCCTCGTCGAACGATTGGAAGGTCAAAGCGATTTGTGCGTGTGGGAGCCTTATGTTATATTATGCGTAATCCCCGACCAGAAGGGGACAAAGAAGTTATTATTACAGGGTCAAATATGTTCGACGCGACCCGGGCGGGGTTTTAGGACTCCGCCCGGTAAGCTTGCGTCTATCTGCCCGCTGGTCCGCCGCCTGTCTCCGAACGCCTTACGACACCAACTGAGCCGTAACCTTGCCGGGATGCCGTGCGCGGTCGTTTATGAGAATGTGATTTTGAGGGTAACGGCGTGTTCCGAGGGCTGCTCCGGGGGCATCGGCACGCGCAGGCCGGATTCGTTCTGCATCCACCGCATTTTGCCCCGGTAACCCAGCAGTTCCACTTGTTCTACGGGTTGTGTGACGGATCGCAGCACCGCCTCGCGCTCCGGCCAGCCCATGACAAAGGCATACAGAGCCGGGCCTTTGGTCGTATACCGGATGTCTTCCGCGGTCAGGTCCTTACGCGCATTCTCGTTGAACGCGGCGTCCGCCTTCAGTTGGGTTCCGGGGCCTTCGCCGAACACCTTCCAGGGGCGCGACCCATGGATGCCTTCGGCATTCACCGCCATCCAATCCGTGATCTCCCCGAGGATGTGGAGCTCGTCGGCATCCAGCTCGCCTGAATTCGGCAGCGGGAAATTCAAGAGCAGGTTGCCATTGCGGCTGACGATGTCGCACAGCATATCAACGACCGTCTTAGGGGACTTGTACTTCGCGCCACGCTTGTAGTGCCATTCGCCGACGCAGGTGTCGGTCTGCCAGGGATTAGGCCAGATCTTGTCCACCACGCCGCGCTCCACGTCCAGGACGCACGTGCCAACCTCGCAATCTTCGCGCCGCTTGCTGGTGTAGATGGCTTGCACCACGCCACCGTTCCGCCGGGCGCTCTCATTATAGTGATGCGAGACCAGGCGCAGGCCGTACTCTTCAAACGGTAGCGCACCATCGGTGTAGAGCAGGTCGGGCTGATATTGATCCACCAGGTCCTGAATCCGCAGCAGCCAATGTTGCCGCCAGGAATCCGGGATGCCATCCGGCCCCCACTGCAACTCGCCTTTGGCAAACCTGGCGCAGGCGGCATCGTGATAGAGATCGGCGTTGGCTGGGTCCTGTCCGTCGTATGCCACGCCCGCGAGCGGTCCGGTCTGGTCGCTGCCATGGCTGACCGCAAACCATTTATAGCTGATCCACAAGTGTTCGCTGACGCCGAATTTCAAGCCTTCGCGCAATGCAGCCTGGCGGAACATGCCGACCACGTCCTTGTGCGGTCCCATGTTCACGGCATTCCAACGGGTGTGCTTGGAATTCCAGAGATCGAAATTGTCGTGATGCACGCCCATGCTGACGAAGTACTTGGCGCCCGCTTTTTTGTAGAGGCCGACCAGGTGATCCGGGTCGAACTTGTCGCCTTTCCAGGTAGGGATGACGTCCTTGAAGCCAAATTTGCTGGGGTGTCCGTAAGTGGCTACGTGGTACTTGTACTGCGCGCTGCCCTGCATGTACATATTGCGGGCATACCAGTCGCCGTCTTCGGCGGCCGATTGCGGACCCCAGTGCGCCCAAATACCAAACTTGGCGTCGCGAAACCACTCGGGAACCTGATATTGGCGCAGCGATTCGCGGGTGGCTTCAAACCGAGTGGCAGCTTGGGTTAGGCGCGGGACAGCAAGGCTCCCCGCGAGCAAGCCGAGGGCATCTCTTCTGGTGAGCGTCATCTGCCGGGACGAGCTAGTCCTTCGGTTGCGGCGGCGGCGCGTCGTCCGGAGTATTCACGCTCTTCAGCGAATCTTTAAAGCTGCGAATGCCCTGGGCCAGGCCCTTGCCGAGCTCAGGCAGTTTCTGGGGACCGAAAAACAACAAGGCGATCGCCAGAATAATCAGCAGATGCCTGGGTTGGAGCAGATCTTCAATCATGTTGGACCTACACTGATGGTAGCACAGTGCGGAAAGGGTACCACCGCTTTCGGTTGGAGTTTACGCCGGGTCGATCCGGTAGACCCAGGCTCGGGCGTTAGGCCGGTCTTGATTGGCCCGCTCGATGACGGCATCGACCAGCCCGCGATCGGGGGCCAGAGAACAGACCGGATCGGTGGCGGCGGCGTTGCCGGCCAGCAGCAGAGCCTGGCAGCGGCAGCCCCCGAAATCCTCGCCACGGCGGTCGCAGTTCCGGCATGGCTCGGGCATCCAGTTTTCGCCGCGGAAGCGCTGGAATGCGGCGGATTCTTCCCAGATCCAGCGCAGGGGGCGTTCCTGCACGCTATCGAACCGCAGTTCCGGAATCACGCCCGCGGCATGACACGGCAGTGCCCAGCCGGCCGGATCAACCACCAGGAGCGAACGCCCCCAGCCGCCCATGCAGGCTTTCGGATAGCGCGCGTAATAATCGGGCGGGACGAAGTCGATGCGCATGCGGCCCTTGAGCCGGTCCTGATGCGCGCGCACGCCGGCCACGCAGGCGTCCACCTGGCGGCGCGTAGGCATCAACTTCTCGCGGTTCTCGATGGCCCAGCCATAGTACTGCACGTTGGCGATTTCCAAACGATCCACACCCAGCCGTTCCGCCATGGCGACAATCTCGTCCAACCGGTCCAGGTTCTGCCGATGCAACACGGCATTGAGGGTGAACCCTATTTGCCGTTCACGCAAGATTTCCGCCAGCGCCAGTTTGCGCGCATGCGCGCGTGCGCCGGCGAACTCGTTGGCCGGCGCCTCCGCCGCGTCCTGGAAGCTGAGCTGCAGATGGTCGAGACCGGCGTCAATCAGTGCGTCTAGCCTCGGCTCGGAGAGCCCGACGCCAGACGTGATCAGGTTCACGTACAGGTTCGCGGCACGCCCAGCCGCGACCAGTTTTTCCAGATCCGGGCGCAACGCCGGCTCGCCGCCGGTCAGGTGGACATGCAGTACACCCAGTTCGACAGCTTCCTCGAAAACACGCGCCCAGACCTGGGTGTCCATCTCGGCCGCGCGCGGCTGCATGGCCAGGGGATTCGAGCAGTACACGCAATGCAGAGGGCAGCGATGCGTCAATTCGGCGATCAGAGCCTGCGGCCGCGGGATCACGCGATGCACTCCAGGACCACGATGCGCCGCGCCGCCAGACGTTCCAGAAAAGCGGCGGTTTCAGACTCCACGCGCGCATGGTCCGCCGCACCGAACTCCTGGCACAGTTGACGCACGATATCCGCGAAGGTACACGCGCCATCGCAATGCTGCAATATCCGCGGCCCCGGACCGCTCAAGCGCAGCACGCCCTCCGGGATCAGCAGTACCCATCCCTGCGCTGGGTCTTCGTAAAGACGGCAACCGCGTGCCAGCCGGGGAATGCTTGCCGCATTCATGGCTGGAACGCTCCGGGCGGCGGCCAGCCCGGCTGCACATAGGCGTAATACAGTGCGTCGAGCTGCGCCCAAAGGATGTCGCACTTACTGCGCAGCGCGGCGACTACCGAATCCTGCTGGGCCCGCGTGGAAGCTTGGCGCGTCACCCAATCGAGCGTGAACGCGGCGTCTTCGGGTGCCTGCGTCAGGCGGGCCTGAAAGTACGACAAGCCCGGCTCCAGCCATGCGTAGTGTTGGCGCATGGCGTCCATGCGTAGCGCGATCAGGCGGCCCGAGAACAATTCCGTCAGCGAAGAAGCGACGGCTTCGAGCAAAGTCCCACGCGACACCAGGTTCAGGTAAGCGTCTACCGCGTAGCGCGTGCCAGGCAGGATTTCGCGGCCTGCCACCACACGCTCCCGTGCGAGCCCAGTGGCGGCAGCCAACTGCAGCCAGCGCTCGATGCCGCCTTCCCCGGCCCGATTGCCGTCATGGTCCACGACGCGTTTGCGCCAGGCGCGACGGAACTCCGGATCGTCCGAGCGCGAGAGAATGATGGAATCCTTGATCGGGATGCGGCTCTGGTAGTAGTAGCGGTTCAGTGCCCAAGCCTGCAACTGGCCGCGTGTGAGCTGGCCTTCATGCATGCGCAAGTGGAAAGGATGCCGGTGGTGATAGAATTCGTCGCCGACGGATTGCAGGCGGGCGTGCAGTTCGGACGCGTTCAAAAGGTCCGCATGGGGACTCATAGCGTTATTGTCATCCCGTCGCAGGCCACTTCCCAACCGGCTGCCCGCACCGCGAGGTGCTCCGGGCTGTCCTCATCCAGAATCGGGTTCGTGTTGTTGATGTGCAGGAAAACCTGGCGCGGGCGGCGCAGCTTCGCGAGTCGCTCCAGAGATCCGCCGGGACCCGAGATCGGCAGGTGTCCCATGGCCCTGGCCGTGCGCGCGCCCGGCCACACCCGGATGAATTCGTCGTCCGACCAGAAGGTGCCGTCCAGCAGCACCAGATCGCTCATCTCCATCCGCTCCAGCAGTGCGTCGTCGATTTCGGAAACGCCTGGAAGAAACAGCACGACGCTACCGCCGCACCGGACCGAGAGTCCCATGACCGCTTCGTCCGCACGGATTCGGGCAAGCCGGCCGGCGCTCACATAACCCGGATAGCCGCCCCCCATCGCGATGGCCTCCACCTGCATGCCCGGTTCGACCTCGAATGGCACACTTGGAACGATGGTGTGCCACTCGACTTGCCCAGGCACGCGTTCGAGCATGCGAAACATGCTGTTGTCCTCGCGCAAAATCTCGCGGACGGAGGCCGTCGCGTGGACTTGGAAGGTGTGCAACTCACGCAATAGCAGCAAACCCAGGGATTGATCGAGTTCCGCACAGGTCAGCATGACGGAGGCAATCGGGGAATCGCGCAGGCCGTCCCGGGGATGCAAGGCTGGATTGGCTTCGATCTGCTTGCCGAGATCGGGAGAAGCACCCAGCAAGTGCCATGTGCGGCCGGCGGCGCTTACAGCCACCTGGATCTGGCTGCGGGCCTTAGCGTGCAGCGTTCCCTGGCGGAGCCGGCGGCAATTTTCGCAATTGCAATTCCACTGCGGAAATCCGCCGCCGGCCGCGGCGCCCAATACACTCACCAGCACGCTAGATTTCAGCCGGTGCGTAGGAATTGATTTCGCAACTGACGGAGATTTCTTCGAAATCCGGTGTAGTCCAGTTCACGCTTCCCTCCTATGCGGTGAAGTATAGCACTTGTGATGAACTGGTAGGGACCATGCAGCTTGACGCCCTGCGCGCCCTACGCCATCGCGATTTCCGCCTGTTGTGGGCGGGACTGTTTGTCTCGGCGGTGGGCACCTGGATGCAGATCGTGGCGCAGGCCCTGCTGGTTTTGCATCTTACCGGCGGATCGGCCCTGGCGCTAGGCACCGTATCGCTGGCGCAGGCCGCGGCTTTCTTCCTGCTCGCGCCGGTCGGCGGGGCCGTCGCCGACCGTCTCGATAAACGGCGCCTGCTGATCTTCACGCAGAGCTTTATGCTGCTGCTGGCCGCGGGCCTGGGCGCGCTGACACTTATGGGGCTCGTGCGGCTGTGGATCGTCGTGGTAGAGGCGTTTTGCGCGGGAGCCGCGTTGAGCTTCGATCAGCCCGCGCGTTCGTCTCTGATTCCGTCGCTGGTGCCTCCGGGCGACCTGATGAACGCCGTCTCGCTGCAATCGATTATCTTCAGCGGAGCTTCGACGTTCGGCCCGGCGCTGGCCGGCGTCACGGTGGCCGCCATCGGCTACGCCGGCAACTTCTTTCTTAACGGGGCCAGCTACCTGGCGGTGATCGTGGCGCTGGTGCGACTGCGGCACGCCGCGTTTGTGCCCACGGCCCGCGAGCGCGAGAAACTGTGGCCGTCGGTACGCGCCACGCTGGCTACAGCCAGGCGGGACCGGGCGCTCCCCGGGATTATCGCAGGATATGGCGCGCTCCTGTTCCTGGGGCCCTCCCCGGCGGTGATGCTGCCGATTTTCGCCTTGCGCGTGCTGCACCTTTCAGCGGCACAGATGGGATTCCTGTTCTCGGCTATGGGGATCGGAACTATCCTGGGCGGGCTCACGGTGGCTTCGCTCGGGGATTTCCGCTACAAGGGGCGGCTGTTTCTGGCTGCCGTTCTAATCTGGAGTACGGCGCTGGGCGGGTTTGCGGCGAGCACCGCCGTATGGCTGTCGGTAGCCGCGCTGCTCATCCTGGGCGCTGCGCAGAATGCGGCGGGGGCCACCGCGGTCACGTTGATGCAGACGCGCGTTCCGGAGAGGATGCGGGGGAGAATCATGAGCCTGAATACGCTGTTGGTGATGGGCGTCAGGCCGCTCGGCGACTTTCCGGCGGGCGCGCTCATCGGGGCCGTCGGCGGCCCTCTGACCGCGGGATTGAGCGCCGCGCTTACCGGCATCTATGCAGTTTTCTTGGCGGTCAGGCGGCCGGGACTTCGGGATGCGTGATCTTCTATGGCACTGCTACGCGCAGCAACCGTGCGCGCCCGCTGGCACGCATGGTGAAAGTGTCTGCATGCGCCGGAACGGCCCAAACCTGCCCCGGCGCAAACGGCCGATCGCCGAAATGGCCGTCCCCTTCCAGGCAGATCAGCAACTCGGCGCGCTCCGGGCCCGCCCAAGCCAAATCCCCATCGAGTGCCACGGATTCCGTCCGGAAATATGGACACTCGGCTAGTAACTGGCGTCCTCGGCCGAGATCCACGGGCGCGCAGGCTCCGGGATGGCAGCCCAAATCCGCCACAGCCAGCGCCGCGTCTAAGTGCAATTCGCGCGGGCGGCCGTAGTCGTAAAGTCTGTAGGTTACGTCGCTGTACTGCTGGATCTCGCACAATGCCAGGCCCGCGCCAATGGCGTGTACGGTCCCTGCCGGGACGAAGAAAGTATCGCCGGGGTGCGCCGGATACCAGCGCAGCAGTCCTTCGATCTCGCCCGAAAGCGCAGCCGCGCGCGCGGTATCGCGATCCAGCGGGCGCGTAAATCCCAGCGCCACTCGCGCGTCCGGCGCGGCGCGCAGCACGTGCCACATCTCCGTCTTGCCGGGACCGGCGGCGGAATCCGGCGGATGTACCTGCACCGAAAGCTTTTGGGAAGTGAAGAGGAACTTCACCAGGAGGCGCGGCTCCTCCTGCGCGACAAACCAGACTTCACCGGTTTTGGCCGTGCCGCGCGGATACCAGGGTTCCGTTTCCGGAGTGCCCCAAACTTTTTCGAGTGCCGTGGAACCGATCTGCCTGACGTTCACTGTTCCACTATAAAGCGGTGCAGGCGATCCAGGCCGCGCTCCAGCTCGTGCATGGAAGTGGCGTAGGAGATGCGCACGTGGCGGTCGGTGCCGAATGCTTCGCCCGGAACCACCGCGACGGCTGCTTTATCGAGCAATCTTTCCGCGAATTGCACAGTGCTGGCGATGCCGTTGCGAAACGCGACTCCGAGGTTGGGATAAGCGTAGAACGCGCCGCGCGGCTCGGCGCAACGCACGCCGGGAATCGCGCGCAATCGCGCGATGACGAAGTCGCGCCGCCGGGCGTATTCCGCCAACATGATGGCTACGGAATCCTGGGGGCCGCGCAACGCTTCTACCGCGCCCTTCTGCGCGATGGACGTCGGATTAGAAGTGGCATGGCTCTGCAGCTTCATCATGGCCCCGATCACCCGCGCAGGAGCCAGGGCGAAGCCGATACGCCAGCCGGTCATGGCATACGTCTTCGAGAGCGACCCGGCCACCAGCACGTTCTCCTTCGCGCCCTCGAGGGAGGCAATCGAAAACGGCCGGCTATCGTAGAGGAATTGGCAGTAGCACTCGTCGGTCATCAGGAAGATGCCGCGCTCCGCGGTGAGCTTGTAGATCTTCTCGAACTCCGCGCGATCGAGCACCGCCCCACTGGGATTGGATGGCGAATTGATGAGCACGATCTTGGTACGCGCCGTGAGATACGGCTCGACCATGTCCGCCGTCAGTGTGAATCCCCGGTCTTCGTCCGTTCCCACGAACACACACTTGGCGCCGGCATAGTTCACAACATCCTTATACGTGACCCAATATGGCACCGGGATCACCACCTCATCGCCGGGATTGAGGAGTGCCTGCGTCAGGTTGAAGATGGCATGCTTACCACCCACGGTGATCAGGCACTCGCCGGGCTGATAGTGGGTGCCAAAGTCCGCCGCGTGCCGTTCGCAAACAGCCTGCTTCAGCTCCAGGGTGCCGCCGGCGTTGGTGTATTTGGTGAAGTTCTGTTCCAACGCGCGAACCGTGGCCTGTTTGATGTTATCCGGCGTCGGAAAGTCGGGCTCGCCGGCTCCGAAATCCACGACGTCCACGCCCTGCATGCGCAGCTTCTCGGCATCCGCCGCCACCTTCATGGTGGACGACACGCTGATCAAAGAGATGCGCTCGGCGATCTCCTGGTTCGTTTCGACTAGCATCTTCACTCCTTGGTCTCAAACTCGTGGCGCGCGCTTCAGCTTGGCTTCGTCGAAGCGCTTCCTCAGCCTGTCTTCCACCGGCGGGGGCACCAAGCCGCCAATGCTTCCGCCCAGCCCGAACACTTCCTTGACCAGCCGCGAACTGATGAACGAGTGCGCCTCGCTGGCCATCATAAAAACGGTTTCAATATCCGGCCGCAGCCGCCGGTTCATCAACGCCATCTGCAGCTCATATTCGTAATCCGAGATGGCGCGTATGCCGCGCAAGAGCACCGTGGCGCCGTTGGCGGATGCGTAATCCACCAGCAACCCATCGAAGGAGTCGACCGCCACATTGGCATAGCAGCCCACCACCTCACGCAGCATCTCGATTCTTTCTTCCACGCTGAACAACGGCTGCTTGGTTTCGTTGCGCAGAATGGCGACGATCAGCTTGTCGAAGAGACAGCAACCGCGCACGATCAGGTCCAGGTGGCCATTGGTAATCGGGTCGAAAGAGCCTGGGTATATGGCTGTCACCCGGGGCGGCTTCGTGGCCGCGCGCACGCACTCGGTCTCGTTGGTTATTCTTCGATTCTACCCGAATGGGCGCCGGTCTGTGGGATACGTTTGCGCTGGACCGACTAAGGCAACAGACCGATCTGCCGTTCGACATCTTGAAAAGCCTGCTCGGTGCGCAGCGGGTCGAAAACGGGATCCGCCTTCAGAAAGATCAACGCTGGAGAATGCCGCGCCAAGCCCGCCCTGAGCGCCTGCATGGCTTCGCCTTTCCGGCCCAAAGCCGAGTACGTTCGGGCGCGGTCGAATTCGGAATCGCCGGGGGTTTGGCGGCCCAACGCAATCTGCAAACGGGCTTGCCAGAGACCCTTTTGTCCGGCAGAGGCATAACTGCGCCGGTAGAGGTCTGCCAGCCCCGTTCCCAGGAGGGACTCGCTTTCAACCTGGGTAGCCAACGCCTCCGGATACATCCGCAGCGCCTCATAGGCCTGTTCCAAACGGAAAAGCGCTGGAATAAAGTGCGGTTCCATGTCCAGTACCTGTTTATATTGGGCCGCGGCCAGGCTGTATTGCCGCGCGACAAAATAGATCCACCCCAGGTCGGTGTTGTAGATCAACGAGAGCGGATCGAGGTCCAGTGCGCGCCGCATCTCGTCGGCGGCCTTACCGGTTCGGCCCAGAGGGGCGAGCAGCAGGGTGGCATACCAGTGGTGCGCCGGGGCCGAGCGCGGATCGAGGGCCAGCGCGCGTTGGAACTCCCGCTCGGCGCCGGACCAGTCCCAGTCGGCCAATACCTTGGCGCCTGCGAGCGAAGTATGGGCTTCCGCCAGACTATCGTCCAACTCGATGGCCTTAGCTGCCGCCAGCCGCGCTTTAGCCAGCGCACCCAGCGCCCCGGATGTGCGCGGAGAATCGAGTGCCTGCAGATCGCTGGCGTCCGCCAGGCCGGCATAGGCGGGCGCGTAACCGGGGTCCTTCGCCACGGCTTGCGCAAAATAATCGGCCGCTTTGATCAGGTCTTGGGTATCGCGCCGGTTCCAGAAATATCTTCCCTTGAGGTACAGTTCGTACGCTTCGGGATTGAGGGGACGAGTCACCGCGGCCGTCTTGGGGGCCAGCTTAACGGCTACCTCGCGCGCGATCGCCGTGGCCACCTCGCGCTCGAAACCTAACAAGTCTCGCAGTTCGCCATCGTAGCTCCGCGCCCAGACGTGTGTGTCGGTGGAGGTCCGGATCAATTGCGCGGTAATGCGGACATGCTCGCCGGTCCGCATGGCCGAGCCCTCCAGAACCGCGTCCACCTTCAGTTCGCGCGCGATCTGATCGATCGGCTTGCGCGTATTTTTATAGCGCATCACCGAGGTGCGCGAGGTAACCTGCAGGGGCTCGATCTGGGCTAGTGCGGTGATGAGTTCCTCGGTGATCCCGTCGGCGAAGTAATCCTGCGCGGAATCGCCAGACAAGTTCACCAGTGGCAAGACCGCCAGGGAATGCAAAGCCGGGCCGGAAGGCCGCGTGCGTACGTACGGAATCAGCAGCGCAGCCACGGACAGGAGGCCGGCGCAAGCCGCCGCCAGGGTCAAGCGCCGCCAGCGGCGCGGGACTCCAGTAAGCGGGGCGTTGGAAACGATCGGAACCCCCTCCCCTGGTGGGTCCACATTCTGCCGGCACTCGCGCACATCGCCGACAAACCGGTAGCCCTGCCTGGCCTGGGTAACGATGTAAGGACGTCCGTCCGGGCTCTCGCCCAAAGCCTTCCGGAGGCTGGAAACGTTGCGCCAGAGGTTGCCCTCTTCGACCACCGTGTCCGGCCATAGGCGCCCGGACAACTGATCCTTAGTCAGCAGCTCGCCGTGGGATTCGAGCAGCGCCAATAGAATATCGAACGGCTTGCCGGTTAGAGCGACGGGCTGACCGTCCTTCAGCAGCACACGTTTTTGGGGATCGGCACGAAACGGACCGAAGTCGTATAGCCGCCGGGTCGGCTTTTCCGGATTTTTCAGGGTTTTTCCGGTTTCCTCCATGGTCTCCGTAGGGCCGGTCCGCTCAGAATAGGTCGAGTAACAAAGGCGGCTGAGATGACGGGGCCAACATCGCAATTCTACACCGCGCGGCCGATACATCGTTGGCCTAGTACGGCCAAGACCGGTCCAGTCCGCTGATCGCATCACAGGAGAGTAACAATGAAGAACCAAATCGTAACCGCAGCTTTGGGCCTTGCCTTGCTCAACGCAGCCCACATGGTGGCCTCGGACTTCACCTTCGTGAAGATCCCGGCGTCTGACAGCATCCAAACCAACCTTGTGAGTACCTTTCCCACAGGTCTCTTCAAGGCGGCCAACAATCTGAAAACTCCGTTTGAGATTCCATCCAAGCCGGATACCTGCGGGAACACCGGCAAGGGCGCCTGCAACTTCTATGATGGTTTCGGAACCAACGGGAACGGCCAGTCGATCACCCTGACCGTCGCGGTGCCCCACCCGACCTTGGTGTACACCCTTATGAATGCCTACTCGGCCGGCTTCTCGACCCAGATCGCGACCATCGAGTTCGTAGGCAGTTCGGGCACCACCGAAACCTTCCCGTTAATCGGCGGTGCCAACATCCGCGACTTCTTCCAGGGAAGTTTCGCCAATTCGCTGAATAACGGGATACCGAACATGACCGCCGTGAATGCCTTCACGTGCGTAGCTCCCGCCACCTGCCTGGGCGCCGCGGGAACCGGCAACGTCAACGACGGGTTCTCCGGCACTTACAACCTCGACGAACAGGAATATGCGCTGGATGCGGCCTTCGCCGGCCAGAATCTGGTACAGATCATTCTCACGGACACGGCCGACAACCAGGACCCGATTTTGCTGGGAGTTACGGCGATGTCACAAACTACGGACGCCCCCAAGGTCAACAGCTTCGCACCGGAGAAAGGCAAGGTGGACGCCACCGTAACCATCCACGGGAACGGCCTGATCGGTGCGACGGCGGTGACCTTCAACGGCGTGCCCGCCAGTTTCACCGTGCATACGGTCCTGACAATTACGGCCACAGTTCCCGCCGCCGCGACCACCGGTCCGATTGCGGTGACCACCCCACACGGCACAGCCACCAGTAAAACGGACTTCACCGTGAAATGACGCGTGTGCGCCAGAGCATATGGAAGCCGGGCGGGATATGAAATCTCCCGCCGTCGATATAGAACACGCCGGCGCCGGGAAGGGCCTCAATCGCGACCTTCTTCACGTGGCCGTCGAAGTAGGTCAGCGGCCGGTGGGTACCCGCGGACTTGACGTCGATGTCGACCATCTCGCCATAGAACGTGGCGTGCGCGCCGGCCCATTCGACGTCCGAGAACTCGATTCCCACGGAGAAAGGGGTTGCGCCGGAACTGCGATCCAGTTTGCGAATGTGGCCGGTGATCACGGCGCCGCGCGGCAACAGCAACTCGCCGTTGTGCCGGACGTCCTCCACCACCCGCCCACGCAGCGGATCGCCTACCGAGGCGGTCTTCGAATCGATGGCGGTCTCCAGTTCGACGGGGACCAGCAGGCCGGCCGGAAGATCAACCTCCCGCGTGGCCTTAGGCATCTCCAGGAGACGGGCGGGAGGCGCATCGAAGCGAATCGTCGATTCACTTTGATACTCGCGGCAGTCGGAGAATTCGATCACATCGCGGCTCGCCTCGCCGGAGAAATGCGTCATGGTCAGTTCGGTGCGTTTTGGCAGCAGCGCGGCGCCGGCGCCGATGCGCGTGCGCGCATAGTCAGTCTTGAACACCGCATCCTCGAGGCGCAGGCTGTAAGGCATAGCGTCGCCATATACGTCGAGCCGCATCAGGTCCAAAGAGAGCGGATCGAACCAGAACGAGCCTTTGGCGGCCACTACTTCCGAGCCGGTGCCGGTCGTGATTTCGAATCCGCTGTCTTGTGAAGTGAGATTGAACTGGCAATGGATGGAGGCTTGCCCGGCCAGTTTCTCCGCGCCCAGGCATTCAAAAGTGCCCTTCCCCATGACGAACAGCTTGTGCGAAAACATAGCGAACATGCCGGTGCCGATGGCCCCGCTGGTCACCATGGACGTCACGTCCCGATCCTCGAAGTGGTGGGAGCCCGGCCATGCGAATAGTTCTTTCCCCGCCACGCTGGAGACCTCCAGCCGCACCGTATCGAGAGGCTTAAAAGCGCGGGAATGCGGGTCGCGATGCGCGCGCTCGATGGTCTCCAGGCAGGTGTAGTTGGGTATCGTCGTCATATCCTGCCGGACTTTTTCCTGGAAGCGAGCCAACTGGCCATCGCCGGGCGATTGACCAGCAGCGCAGAGACCCGCCGCAAGGCACAAGGCGCCAAGCCCCACGCCGCGGGACCGTATTGGGTTGCGCATGAACGATACTCTTAAGCCACTAGTATCAAATGATTATTGTAAAGCTACCTACCCCACGATACCATTCGAACTTCAGAGTTAGATATAAACAGATCTGAAAATGTTTAAAACGGGGGCCCGATTCGCGCCAATTTGGAAATTTTGCTGGGCTGTGACCGGGATCGCCCTGTCATTCGGATTTCTGCTGGCAACGGCTTCCGGAGACGCCGCGCACGCGCCCGCGCATCTCTACACGGAGACGGCGCGATTCGATCCTGACGCGTGGACGTGTGGGCAGGATCGCTTTCCCAAAGGAGCGGCCATCCGCCTGGTATCTGCGTCGGGATCCCGGGGCATCGCGCCGGGTTTCTTCGCCTCCGCCGATCCGGAAGTTTCGTTCGACGGGCAACGCGTCCTTTTTGCAGGCAAATTGCGGCGCGAAGATCGCTGGCAGATTTGGGAAACCACGGTCGGGGCGCCTGCCGGTGCCGGGGAGCCGAGGCGTTTCGGCGCTTGGGCCGAAGATTGCATCCGGCCGCTGTATCTGCCCGACGGCAAAATCGTCTACGCCCGGCGCACGCCGCAGGGTTACCAGCTTGAAGTGCTCGCCCTGGCGGGCGGGCAGCCGCTGCGGATCACCTATTCGCCCGGGAACCACATGACGTGCGATGTCCTTCACGACGGCCGCGTGCTCTACGAAGGTCCGCACGCGGCGGCCGCATCCGGCACATCCGACATATATACGGTATATCCCGACGGCAGCGGCGTGGAAGCCTACCGTTGCGATCACGGCGTAAGCCGGCATGCCGCGCGGCAGTTGGCGGGCGGCGATATCGTCTTCACTACGGACAAAGGATTCGCCCGGTTCACGTCCGCGCTGGCCACGCAAACGGATCCCGTGCCGTCGCGGGGCGGCGAATTCGCCGGACCCATGGCCGAGATCGGGGCCGCCGAATGGCTGGTGGCCTTCCGTCCGAATGACCGGACGCCGTATGCGATCCACAGCCTGAATCCGGCGAGTGGCGCGCTCGCGAGGCTGCCGGATGCGCCGGGCGTCCAGCCGGTACTACTGGCCGCGCGGGAAACCCCGCTGCGATTTCCGTCGGGTCTGCACGATTGGGCGGGCGCCAATCTGCTGTGCCTCAACGCGTATACGTCGAAGACCCACATCACGGAAGGCGCCATCGGAAGCGTACGTCTCTATTCCCAGGACGCCGCGGGAACGTCCGCGCTGCTGGGCGAGACGGCCGTAGAAAGCGACGGCTCGTTTTTCCTGCACGTGCCAAGCGAACAGCCGCTACGCATGGAATTGCGGGACCGGTCGGGCCGGACGATCGAAGCCGAGCGCGGCTGGTTCTGGATGCGCGGCGGCGAACAGCGCGTCTGCGTCGGTTGTCACGCGGGTCCGGAACGTACGCCCGAGAATGCGGTGCCGAAAGTGCTGCTGCGCGCGGACGTCCCGGTCGCCATGACAGGGAGTACGAAATGACCAGAAGCACATGCTGCGCTCTTCTCCTGGCGGGGTTGGCGTGGCCCGCCGATCCACCCGCCGTCACCATCCGTTTCGAGGACGCCACCGCTGCTTCCGGCATCCAGTTCACCCACACGTTCGGCGCGCGCAAACTCGGTTCGCTGCTCGAAAGCACCGGCGCGGGATGCGTCTGGTTCGACTATAACAACGATGGTTTACCCGATCTCTACGTAGCGAACGGGCGGCCGCTGGGCGACGACATCCATCCTTATCCGCTGCGCCAGCCGCCCGCCACGCCGCCGCACAATCATCTCTACCGGAACGACGGGAACGGCAAATTCACGGACGTGACGGACAAGGCCTGCGTCGGCGGGGACCACTTCAGCATGGCAACCATCGCCGCCGATTTCGATAACGACGGGTTTGTGGACCTGCTGGTCACTGGCTACGGCCACGCGACGCTGTATCGCAACAAAGGCGACGGCACCTTCGAAGACGTGACCGCCAAGGCGGGCCTGAACGTGCCGGGCTGGTCAATCGGCGCGGCGTGGCTCGATTACGACCGCGACGGCTGCGTGGATCTCTTCATCGGACGATACGTGAAGTTCGATCCCACGTATCGCGCCTATTACGCGGCGGACAACTATCCTGGACCGCTCGATTACGCCGGCAACACCAACATGCTGTTCCACAACAACTGCAACGGCACCTTCACGGATGTGAGTCAGAAGTCCGGCATCTCAAAGTACATCGGCCGCGCCATGGGCGTGACCGCCGGCGATTTCGATGGCGACGGTTACCCGGACATTTACGTGGCCAACGATAAGACCGAGAACTTTCTCTTTCACAACAACCACGACGGCACATTCACGGAAAAAGCCGTGCAAAGCGGGGTCGCCTACGGACAGAACGGCGAATCCACCTCCGCCATGGGACCGGCATTTGCCGACTTCGAGAATACGGGCCGCGTGGGGTTGTGGGTTACCGATTCACATTACAACCGGCTCCTGCGCAACAACGGTGCGGACTTCACCGATATCACGGAGGCGGCCGGCATCTCGCAGTTGACCGCGCAATACGTGAGTTGGGGCACCGGCGTTTACGACTTCGACAACGATGGCCTGCGCGACATTTTCATCGCGCACGGCGGCCTGATCCACATGGTGCCGCAGGAGCACTCCATCTTCCGGAATCTGGGCGGCGGCCGGTTTGCCGATGTCGCCGGCACGGCTGGACCCTTCTTCGAAGTGAAGACGGTGGCGCGCGGCGCCTGCTTCGCCGACTACGACAACGATGGAAAAGTGGATGCTTTCATGGTGAACCTGGGCGGTCCGGGCTATCTGCTGCACAACACTTCGCCGGGCGCCAACCATTGGCTGGCTTTCAAACTTGTAGGCCGGAAGAGCAATCGCGAGGGGATCGGGGCCAAAGTCGAAATGACCGCCGGCGGGCAAAAACAGCAGGCCGAGCGTGTCGCGGGGTCCGGCTATCTTTCGCAGGACGATGCGCGCGTGCACTTCGGTTTAGGCGCGGCGGCCAAAGCGGATAGGGTCACTATCACGTGGCCGAGCGGAATCGTGCAAACGCTGCGGGATGTGCCCGCGGACCGCGTGGTCACCGTGGAGGAGAAATAGGGTGCCCCGCATATTCCTCGCCCTCATCTGCGGCATCGGGGTTCTTTGCGCAGCGCCGCCGCGATATCCTTCTCCCATCGAATTGGCCGCCTCCCCAGACGGGGCACGGCTCTACGTGCTGTGCGAAGGCACCGATGAACTGGCGGTCATCGATGCGCGCTCGGGAAACATAGTGGGGCGCGTGCCGGTGGGCAGAGTGCCGAAAGGAATGTGGCTCAGCGGCAACACCGCGTATGTCACCAATTCGTGGAGCGACACGGTTTCGGTGATAGACACTGCCGCCTTGCAGGTGACGCGCACGCTCAAAGCGGGCTTCGAGCCAAACGCGGTGTTCGCAAACAGATCGGAGCTATACACCGCGAATCGCATCGGCAACGACATTTCCGTAATCGACCTGGCCACGGGCGCCGAAACCCGCCGCTTGACGGCCGGACGCGGCGCCAGCTATCTGACCCCTTCGCCGGATGGCCAGTCAATATATTGCACGCATATCTATCCGAACATCGGCCGCCATCGGACACCTCCGGAGTCCGAGATCACGGTCATCGATGCCGAACACCGGATCGTCCGCGACCGCCAGCCGATGCCGAACGTGGCCGGCGTCTTCCACGTTGCGTTCTCGAACGATGGCCGTCTGGGCATCGCCTGCCAGTTGCGCCCGAAGAACCTGGTGCCCCTGGCGCACGTCGAGCACGGCTGGGTGTTCGGCGATTCATTGACGTTGTTCGGCGCCGGACGTGGGCGAGCCGGTGCAGGTGCTGATCGACGAACTGGAGCGCTATTACACGATGCCGTTCGGCGTGGTCATCGCCGCCGATAAGAGCACAGCTTACATCTCGACCACCGGCGCCAACAGCGTAACGGTAATCGACATCAAGCGCTTGCTCGATTTTGTCCGCGCGAGCTTCGCCCGCGGGAGCGGCAGGCGTTGGCCAACGACCTATCCGCATCGGCGCACTTCGTCGCCGCACGCATCCCGGTGGGCCGCGCGCCCAAGGGCCTCGCCCTCTCGCCCGATGGCGCGTCCCTATACGTGGCCAATCGCCTGGACGACACCGTTTCGGTGATCGACACGGCCACCCGCAAAGTAACGCGCACGATCTCACTCGGAGGCCCGGCCGAACTCACGCCGCAGCGCCGCGGCGAACAGTTGTTCTTCGATGCGCGCTTTGCCTTTCACAACGGCTTCAGTTGCGCCAACTGCCACCTGGAGTCCACTTTCGACGGCCTGCAATGGGACCTGGAGCCGGACGGATTTGGCAAGGATATCGTGGACAACCGCCTGCTCGAAGACGTGGATGGCACGGAGCCCTTCAAGTGGAATGGCGGCAATCCGGACCTGGAAACCGAATGCGGGCCCCGCACCGAAAAGTATTTCTACCGATCGCAGAGCTACGACCACGCGGAGTTGAGCGACCTGGTCAGCTATATCAAGTCGATACCGGCGCGCCCCAATCGTTATCGCTTGCCCAACGGCGAACTGACGGCCGCGCAGGAACGCGGCAAGGACATCTTCGAACGCACGCGCCGCAAGAACGGCACGCCCATTCCGGAAACGAACCAGTGCGGATTCTGCCACGCGGGCCGTCACTATACCAACCAGACGCAGGTGGATGTGGGCAGCGGCAAATGGTCGGACCGTTCCCCCGTCATCGACGTGCCGCAATTGACGAACATCGCACTCACCGCGCCCTATCTTCACGACGGATCGGCGCGCACCTTGGAAGAGATCTGGACTGTGTTCAACCCCAAAGACACGCACGGGGTAACCAACGACTTGGCCAAAGACGAACTCAACGACCTGATTGAGTATTTGAAAACGCTATGAAACACCCGATCTGGATTGTTCTCCTGTCGTTGCTGCCGCTAACGGCCGCGGCGCAAACTATGCCGCGCTACCGCTGGCAGAATTTCACTACCGCGGACGGTCTACCCGGAGATCGCGTCTTCAGCGTGGCGGTGGACGGCGCACGCGTCTGGGTGGGGACCGAGAATGGCCTGGGACTTTTCGAGAACGGCAAATGGAAGGTGTTCCGGCCGGCGGACGGCCTGGCGCACCGCGCCGTGCTCGCCGTGGCCATCGACAAGAAGACGCACGATGTGTGGGCCGCCACCATGGGCGGGCTCAGCCGCTATTCGGCAGGCCGCTTTGACACATTCACGCAACTGAATAGCGGCCTCAGTAACGACGTGGTCTACGGCGTCGGCGTCCAGGGCGATTTCGTATGGGTGGCTACTGCCGCGGGCGCCAGCCGCCTGAACACGCGCACCGGGGAATGGAGCCTTTTCAACGAACGCAACACCCCGATGTACGAGATTTGGACTTATGCCGTGAGCGCCGGCACGAGCAAAGTTTATTACGCGGTATGGGGCGGCGGCGTGCTCGAATACGATGTCAAAACCGAACGCTGGAAGGACTACAACGACCCGGACGGCGAGAACGAAATGGTGTTGTTTAAAGATCAGGGGTTGATCCACGAAATCACAACCTCGGTAAGTTGGATGGAGCAGGAGAAGATCCTTTGGGTGGCCACTTACTTCGGCGCCAGCCGCTACGACGGCCGCAACTGGCATAACTTCATGCAGAAAGACAGCGGCCTGCCCAGCGACTTCCTGAACCAGGTGAAAGGCGTGGATGGCAGCCATGCCTGGTTCTCCACCGACAAAGGACTAGCGTATTACGACGGCGAGAATTGGGCGGTTTACCGCCCGGCGCCCGGCACCGGCAAACCCGAGATGCTGGTGCGCGACGCCGCGGGCAAGGTGAAGCAGGTCGAGACCGAAACGGCTCCCGCTCATAACTACGTTTTTGGAGTTGATTTTCAGGGGAACGACATCTGGGTGGCCACAGCCAAAGGGTTGAGTCACGGGATGCTAATTCAACGGGAGGTTAGTCAGAATGCTACTAGAAGAAATGATCGATGAAATCGGCGGCGCCGCCGTCCAGAAGCGGGCGGTTACAGACTTGCGGGTGCTCAACGAAGCCTACGATTACGATCGTCCGAGCTCTTTTTCGCGCGCCATGCGCATCGACCTGAACGGCCTGGTCGTGCTTTTGATTTCCGGTACCGCCAGCATCGATGAGAATGGCGAAACGGTGCATGTAGGCGATTTCCGCGCGCAATGCCGCCGGATGTTCTATAACATCACCGGCCTGCTGGAAGCGGAAGGCGCTACCTGGCACGATATCGTGCGCACGAGCTTCTACTTGCGCGATATCGACCGCGACTATCGCGAGTTCAATGAAGAGCGCACCGCGTTCTACAAGGAACAAGGGCTTGACCCCCTGCCTGCTTCAACCGGCATTCAGGCCAAGTTGTGCCGTCCGGACTTGTTGGTGGAAGGCGAAGCGATCGCCATGTTCCGGAATACCGCGCGGCCCGTCCAAAACTCGAACGGCACCCACTAAGGAGGCCATTGTGCGGCTTCTCATTGCCTTACTGCTGGCGGCCGGCGCGGGGCTGGCGCAATCGCCCGGCCCCTGTGCCTGCGGCGCCAATCCACCGGGTCCGCCGCCCGCGCGCACGCAATCGCCCTACGCCAACGCGCCGGACGATCTGCGCCCGTTCTCGCGCTTCACCAAGCCCTATTACGAGAACTACACCCAGACCGTCGAATATAACGGCCCGGCGCGCGACGTGCCCGCGCCCGATCTGAAAAATCTCACGGAAGTGCGCATCGGTTTCCTGGGCCCGATACACGACCACCCGGATCAGGCCTTGGGCCGCATGATGCTCACCGGCGCGTCCATGGCCATCGCGGAGGCCAATGCGGCGGGAGGCTACGGCGGTAAACCATTCAAGCTTATGGTGCACAATGACGGCGCGCTATGGGGCGCGTCCAGCAACGAAGTCGTCAAGATGACGTACGACGAAGAGGTGTGGGCCATGCTCGGGTCCGTGGGCGCCGACTCCACGCACATCGCGCTGCGCGTTTCCCTGCGCTCCGAACTGCCCATCGTCAATACCGCCGCCACCGACCCGACCATACCGGAGACCATCATTCCCTGGCTGCTGACGGCCATCCAGGACGACAGGGTGCAAGGTTACACGCTGGCGCGGCGGATCTATACCGAGCTGGGTCTCAGCCGCGTGGCGCTGCTGCGCGTGAACGAGCGCTACGGCCGTTTCGGAGTGGGCAAGTTTCGCGATGCCTCCCGGCGGCTCGGGCATCCGGTGGTGCTCGAACAGAAATATATGCCGGGCGATACGGATTTCCACCACCAGCTCAGTGTGATTCAGGACTCCAACGTGGACGCCGTGGTGGTCTGGGCGGACCAACAGCCCGCCGGCAACATCTTGAAGCAGATGCGCGAGATGGGCATGAAACAGCCCGTTTTCGGCGCATTCCGCGCGTACGGCGACGAGATGCTGCGCATCGCCGGACCGGCCGCCGAAGGCATGGAATTCGTGTTCCCGTACGATCCCAGCCGCGACGACCCGGTGTGGGTGGACTTCAACGCGCGCTTTCGGAAGCGCTTCGAGAAGCCGCCGGACGCGTTCGCGTCGCTCGGCTACGACGGCATGCGCATCCTGTTGGATGCGGTGTGCCGGGCGGGTTTGAACCGCGCGCGCATCCGCGATGCGCTTTACGGCCTGGAACGCTATCGCGGCGTGACCGGGGAAATGATCTTCGATCCCAATGCTAAGAACATTGCGCCGCTGTTCCTGGGGACCATCCGCAACGGGAAAGCGGAGTTCCGCCGCGAGCCCATGCAGAAGGCCTACGCCAGTATTGACGAAGAGGCTGTCAGCTACGCGGGACCGCCGCTGGCGGACAATCCCGCGGGCGAGATCCGCATCGGCATCTTCGGACCGCAAGCCGATAAACTGGCCGCCGATCCGGCCTTACAGGGCGCCGCCGGCCGCGGTTACACGCTGGTGGGCGTGGCGTCGGAAGGCGCGTGGGGCAAGGCTTCGTCGGAACTGGTCGAGATGATGGGGCAGGATCGGCTGATCGGGCTGATTTCCACAGACCGCAGTTCCAGTCACCTGGCGGAGCAACTGGCGGTGAAGATGTTCGTGCCGCTGATCGCGCTGTCGGCCGACCGCTCGCTGACCGCGCTGAATATCCCCTGGATCTTTCGCATGGCGCCGGATACGTCGATCGAGCAGGCGATTCACACCATGACGGCAGCCACGGCGAAAGCGGGAGCCAATCGCGGCCGCGTGCGGGAAGTATTGGCCTCGGGGACGCCCCTGGCGGGCACCGTGCATTTCAACGCGCGCGGAGAAATGCAATAGGCCGGGCTTTCACTTAGGTATCCGAACCTCCAGCCTGGTTCCGTGGCCTTTCCTCGATTCGATCGTCAGCCTGCCGCCCAAGCCTTCCGCGCGCGACCGCATGCTGGCGATCCCGTGACCCTCTGCCCCCGCTTGCGGATCGAATCCTCCGCCATTGTCGCTGATCCGGAATACGACCCAGCGGTTCTCGTGTTTCAATTCGATCGAAACCTGGGTGCTGTTCGCGTGGCGAATGACATTGTGCATCGATTCCTTGGCCACCAGCAGCAGTTGACGGCGCGTGTCGATGCCCAGCTTTAGGTCTTCATCCACTTCCGGCGTGACCACCACGCAGTCGATGTCGCGCGCGCTGAACAGTTCGCCGGCGAACCTTCGGATGCGCACGGAAAGATCGCCGAGCGAATCGCGCTGCGGATTGATGGTCCAGACGATGTCCGACATGGATGCGGCCGTTTCCCGCGATACCGTGGCGATGCGCGCCAACGCATCCGGCATGGTGGAGGTGCTGGCAGGCCGCCGCGCCGCTTCGCTTAACAGGCCGATCTGCGAGAGTGCCGATCCGATGTCGTCATGCAGGTCCGTTGCAATGCGCATGCGGACGCGTTCCACGGCCAGAAGATGGTTCAGCCGGAAGCGCCAGACGCCATAGATGGAAGCCGCCAAGGCAAACGCCGACAGCAGCAGGAACCACCATCGCTGCCAAACCGGAGCCGCGATTTCGAAACGAAACGAGGCCGGGGTTGCGCTGGTGTTCCCTGCCGGATCGATCGCCCGTACCGCAAAAATATAATTGCCTGCGGGCAGCCGCGGATAGATCACGGTGCGCTCCGGAGTCGCGCCGCTCCACTCGCGATCCTGTGGTTCCAGCCGGTAGCTAAAGCGCAGCCGACCGAAGCCGCCGATGCCGCTGAACGAGAACTCCAGGCGATTCTGCCAATCCGGAAAACGCGGAGCGCGCACCATCTCTTCGCCCCATCCGGAAATCGGGTAGAGGCCGTCGGTAAGCTGCACTTGCGTGAGCCGGACCCGCGGCCGGGGGCTGCGTGTTTCTGTAGGTGGGGAGAAGCGCGCCAGGCCCTCGTCCGTGCCGAACCAAAGATCGCCGTTCCGGTCGCGCGCCGCCGAGCGGATCGACCCGCCCAGGATGGGTATTTCGGCGGCATACGACGCGGACTGCCCCGTATGGGGATCGTACGACCAGAGTCCGGTGGCCGATCCGATATACAAGCGGCCCCGGTTGTCGCTGGTAAGGCTTAAGATCGCGCTCTCCACCAAACCGCCTCCCAATTCCACCGGGCGAATGCGCGGCTGAGACTCGCTGGGACCTTCAATCACGCCCAGCGCGCCCCTTGTGTAGCCGACCCAGATACGGCCGCCGTCGTCCACGTGCAAGCTGAAAATCTGGGACTTCACGGACGGTGGAAATGGGGACGGCACCCGCGCGAAACTCCCGTTGCGATAACGAAACAATCCGCCGTAAAGGGTGACCACCCACATATTGCGATCCGCATCCTCGGCCAGGATCCAGGGGGCCTGCGCAACCGGACTGGCCGGAAGGCCGGCCAGCGCCTCCATCCGGTTCGAGTCCCGTCGCCAGCGCCCCAGGAAGGAACTGACTTGCCAACGGGCCAGCCAAACATCGCCCGATCGCGTTTCATAGAGACTGCCCTGGGCGCCGCCCGGCCACCCTTCGCCCGGGCCGTACCGATGGACCAGGCGCCCCTGCCGGTAGCGCTCGACGCCCTGTGGGGTGACCACCCACATCTCGCCGGCATGGTCCGCCAGGACTGGGCGATATTCCGTCACGCCCGGCACCGGGATAGGCGGCGTGAGATCTTGAAAAGCCGGATTCTGAAACCGCTGTATGCGAAGGCCGGCCTGGTCCCAGGTGACTGCCGCGATTCCGCCTTGCGGGAGGGGGGACACTTCCACGACCCTGTGTTGCGCCAATCCGTCCCGCACCGACCATGCAGTGAAGGGGTCGCGGACGATCCGCATGACGCCGGAGCCCTCCACGCCGACCCACAAGTTGCCCTCGCGGTCCGCCGTCAATCCCCAGGTGAGCTCTCCGGGTACGCCCTCGCGGCGTCCCAGAAGCCGCAGTTCGTGGCCATCGAAATGGAACAACCCACCCTGGCCGGTGATCCAGTAGTCGCCGCGCACGTCCTGAATCATGTGCGCCATGATGTGGCCGCGATTCCCGGCGGCCGGCTCCAGCCGGTCGAGAATCGGGGAATGGCCTGGCCGCGCATGACGGTCAATCCTCAACGCGCCCGCGGTGGTGACCAGCCAGATGGCGTCTCCGCGATCCCGGAACAGCCTGCCGGGCTGCCGCGGGATACCTTCCCGCGCCGACCACTGATCCCTCGAACCGTCGGCATTGCGCCGGAAAAGTCCTTGGTAGTTGCTGGCAATCCAGAGCACGTTCCCGGCTTCCGGGAGCGTATCGACGACCTCCTGAGTCGACGTCGATCCCGGCAGGGCCGGCGGAATGAAGTCGCGGCGAAACGCCCGGCTACCTGGGTCCAGACGGTATACGCCGCCATCCGTGGCCGCCCAAAGCGTGCCGTCGGGGCCTTCCCTTACCGTGTTCACGGAGTTGGAATCCGATGCGGATCCGGTCGGATAGCTTACAAATTGGCGGCCTGCCTTGCCATGCGGATCGTAACGCGCGACTCCGGCGCCGTTGGTCGCCACCCAGATCTCTTTATTGCGTGTTTCGATGACGTGGTTCACCATCGGAAACCCCAGCCCGTCCCGCGTGGTGAAGTTTTGGAATTGCTGGCCGTCGAACCGCGAGACGCCCAGCAGGGTGGCGATCCAGATGAATCCGCGCGAATCCTGGATGATGGAACCAATCCGGGTGTTGCCCGCCAGTCCATCCGCGGTGGAAAACGTGCGCGTGATCAGCTGTTCCGCGCCGAGCTGCAGCGCGCCGCAGAGCAGCAGGTAAAGAACCCGCCTCATGCGACTACCTACGCAGGTGGTGCCGGTGCCATACACTTCATGCTATTTTCGCACCGAGGGCTTAGGTGCCGGGGACTTCCAACACGATGGACGAAGCAGTGACCCGCGTCTGGGTGGTGGAAGACCAGCCGGAAATACGCAATAGCCTGACCGCGCTCATCGGCGGCACGCCGGGGTTTGAATGCGCCGGATCCTTCGGTTCCATGGAAGCCGCGCTCGGGCAGCTTGGAGGTGCGCCTCCGGACGTGGCCCTGATCGACATCGGGCTCCCCGGCATGAACGGCATCGAGGGCATCCGCCGCATCCACGACCGGTGGCCCGCGGTTTCTCCGGTGATGCTCACGGTCTATGACGACGACGAGCGCATCCTGGAGGCGCTCTGCGCCGGGGCCAACGGCTATTTGCTGAAGAATACGCCGGCGGTCCGCCTCCTCGAGGCCATCCGCGACTCGGCCACGGGGGGCTCGCCCATGTCCCCGGAAGTGGCCCGCCGGGTGGTGGAGTTGTTCCGCCGGGTGCAACCGCCTCCCCAGGCGGATTACCAGTTAACGCCGCACGAATTGCGCATTCTGAATCTGCTGGTGCGCGGCGAAAATTATAAGACCGCCGCGGTGAAGATGAGTGTCAGCGTGAACACGATCTCCTACCATGTGCGCCACATTTACGATAAGCTGCACGTCCACTCGCGCAGCGAAGCCGTGGCTAAGGCGTTGCAGAGCGGGATTCTGCGGTAGCGCCACAACACTACCTGCGTAGGTGGTGACATGCCTTTGGGAGTAATGCACAATCCTTGAAGATGGTCGAGCGGCTTTGGCCCGACCCAATCGATCAAAGGAGAAATGCAATGGACAAGCAAGCTATGACTATCACCAAGACTTTCGCAACATCCGCCGCCTTCGCGGCACTACTGACGGCTTCGGCCCTTACCGCCCAAGGAGCCAATCTGATCAAGAACGGCAGCTTCGAGAGGCCTATAGTCGCGGCAGGCGGTTTAACGTGTTTTAGCACCGGACACACCTTCGCCGACTGGACGGTGGTCGGCGCCACGGGGAACGTGTGTATCCTCAGCACAACTTATACGGGCAATGGATTCACCGTCCCCGCTGAGGCGGGCGCGCAATCCATCGACCTGACCGGATATGGGAGCAACCTGGCGACGGGCGTATCTCAGACCGTTGCCACAACGCCCGGCGCGGCGTATCAGTTAACTTTCTGGGTGGGCAACGTTGTCAATACGGGTGGCCCTGACGGCCTCACCAGCACCGTCAACGTTCTGGTTAATGGCGTCCAGGTATACACGGCGACGAACTCTCTCGGTGCCGGGAGCACTTCCGCAGTCTGGCAGAAGTTCACGGCTACCATCACTTCACTTACTCCTCAGACCAGCATCGCCTTCATCAACGGCGATCCGGCGGGCGACAACTACAACGGCCTTGATGGCATCACGCTCGTCCCGCAGAACGATGCTGAGGTTGCTTCGGTCGATCCGCAAGAGAATTAGGGTCACGCCGTAAGGGGCGTCCGCACCTACTTCGAGTGAGGAACATTCAATGAATCGCACCCAACGTATGAGAGCCTATTTCCCGCCGGTCGCCTGCCTGCTCCTGGCCCTGAATCCGGTGTTCGCCCAGGAGCCAGCCGCCTCGACGGCGCCGGTGATCGTGAGCGCGGTCGCCGACTTAGTGCAAAGCCAGATCACCATCACCGGCCAGCGTCTGACTCCAGCCACCGGATCGCCGGTGGTCAGTCTGGATGGAAAAGCATTGACCCTGGTGTCGTCGGCCAGTACGCAGATCGTTGCGGATCTACCGGCCGGCTTGGGCGCGGGGAGCTTTGAGCTGACCGTCAACAACGGCACGGCCGCCAGCTTCGATGTCACCATCGGAACGGTGGGTCCGCAGGGTCCGGTGGGGCCGATGGGCGCGCAAGGGCCGAGAGGCGCGGCGGGCGCCACGGGTCCGGCAGGGCCAACGGGTCCAGCCGGGGCTGCGGGTCCCGCTGGTCCTCAGGGAGCGAAAGGTGCGACCGGTTCGACTGGCCCGACAGGCCCCACGGGTCCCACCGGTCCGACTGGCCCGGCAGGCGCGACCGGTCCGGCGGGACCGACTGGCCCGGCTGGCCCGGCCGGCCTATTCTGGGAGGGCGCCTGGGTATCCAACCTGGCGTACCGAGGCAACGATGCGGTTTCGTACAATGGCTCCTCCTACGTCGCGACGCAAACCATTCCCGCCGGTCAAGCGCCGCCATCCACAGGCTGGAGCCTGCTATCGGAAGAAGGCTCGACGGGCGCTACGGGTCCGCAAGGTCCGGCGGGAATCGCGCTGCCGTTCCTGGGCAGCACCGACGCAAACGGTGCGGCTTTCTCGGTGGCGAACAACGCCGTGGGCCAGGAAAGCATTTACGCGAAGGGCGGGAACGCCGCTTCGGGCGCTTCGGCGGGCGGCACCGGAGTTCAAGCTAGCGGCGGATTCTCAAACGGTGGGGGATCCACTGGCGGCGCCGGCGTAGAGGGGTACGGCGGGACAACCCTGTATGCCGGGGATTACGGCGGCGCCGGAGGCTCTTTCTTTGGCGGCGGTCTCAGCGAGCTCGCCGTCGGCGGCGGCGACGGTGTCGATGCGTACGGCGGATATTCCGCTTGCTGTGGGGGCGCTGGAAATGGCGTCGTCGCGTACCCCGGCGTAGGCCCTACCGACGGCGTGAACTACGGCTTGGCCGGCAAGTTTAACGGCGACGTCCTCGTCATCGGCAACCTCGCAAAGTCCGGCGGCTCCTTCCTGATCGACCATCCTACCGATCCCGCCAACAAATTGCTGTATCACTCCTTTGTCGAATCGCCGGACATGATGAATGTTTACAACGGCAATGTCACTACCGACGGATCGGGGACGGCCATCGTCACCATGCCCTCCTGGTTCGAAGCTCTGAATCGGGATTTCCGTTATCAACTGACCACGATCGGCCAGTTTGCGCAGGCCATGGTGGCCGCGAAGATGAGTAACGGCAGCTTCACCATCAAGACGGACAAGCCTATGGTGGAGGTGTCCTGGCAGGTCACCGGCATTCGCCAGGACGCGTGGGCCAATGCGCACCGCATTCCCCTTGAAGTGGACAAACCGGCCGAATACCAGGGGCACTACCTGCACCCTGAACTATTCGGCCACGAGGGCGACCCCAGCATCGCGGAGATCCATCATCCGCGCCCGGCGCAACGCCAACAGTAGAGGAGTCTTCCAATGAATCGTACCCAACGCATGATAGCCCATTTCCCGACGGCAGCCTGCCTGCTGTTGGCCCTGAGTTGCCCGGTGCTCGCCCAGGAGCCGGCCGCCTCGACGGCGCCGGTGATCGTGAGCGCGGTCGCCGACCTGGTGCATAGCCAGATCACCATCGCCGGCCAGCGCCTGACCCCGGCCACCGGATCGCCGGTGGTCAGTCTGGATGGGAAGGCATTGACGCTGGTGTCGTCGGCCAGCACGCAGATTGTTGCGGACTTACCGGCCGGCTTGGGTACGGGGACCTTCGAACTGACCGTCAACAACGGCACGATCGCCACCTTCGATGTCACCATCGGAACGGTGGGTCCGCTTGGTCCGGCGGGGCCGGCGGGCGCGCAGGGGCCGAGAGGCGCGGCGGGCGCCACGGGTCCGGCAGGGCCAACGGGTCCAACCGGAGCTACCGGTCCGGCAGGTCCCCAGGGAGCGACCGGCGCGACCGGCGCGACCGGCGCGCAAGGTCCGATAGGTCCTGCCGGACTATTCTGGGAGGGCGCCTGGGTATCTAACCTGGCGTACCGTAACAACGATGCGGTCTACTATAATGGCTCGTCCTACGTCGCGGTGCAAACCATTCCCGCCGGTCAAGCGCCGCCATCGACGGGCTGGAGCCTGCTGTCGGAAGAGGGTTCGACTGGGGCCACCGGTCCACAAGGACCCCAAGGCGCGGCCGGCGCGCAAGGCCCCGCGGGGCCGCGGGGGCCCGCTGGAATCGCGCTGCCGTTCACGGGCGGCATCGTCGCGGAAGGCGTCGCTTTTTCGGTCACGAATGGCGCTCTTGGCTGGTCAGCCATCTTCGGCGCGGGTGGGACGGCATCAAGTACTTCGCAGGGTGGCAGCGGCGTTATAGGCAGCGGCGGTAACTCAAACGGCGGAGGATCTACCGGCGGGGCCGGTGTCTTGGGGGACGGCGGCGATACCGCCGCTATCGGCGATTACGGCGGCCCCGGGGGCATCTTCCAGGGCGGTGGCTCCAGTTCGCTTGGGGTCGGAGGCGGCGACGGTGTGGATGGCTACGGCGGCCCCTCCGGCGGCACCGGAGGAGCCGGAAATGGGATCTATGGTTCGCCGGGGCAAGGCTATTCCGACGGCGTGAATTGGGGCTTGGCCGGCAAGTTCAATGGCGACGTCTTCGTCAGCGGCAGTTTGGCGAAGGCCGGCGGTTCGTTCCTCATCGACCACCCTACCGATGCGGCCAACAAATATCTCTACCATTCCTTCGTCGAATCGCCGGACATGATGAATATTTACAATGGCAACATTGTCACTGACGCGGGCGGGAGCGCCATCGTCACCATGCCAGACTGGTTCGAGGCGCTGAACCGCGACTTCCGGTATCAGTTGACGGTGATCGGGCAACAAGCCCAGGCATGGGTCGCGTCCGAAGTTGCCAACCGCGCTTTCACCATCAAGACCGACAAGGGGAACGTCAAGGTCTCCTGGCAGGTCACAGGCATCCGGCAAGACGCATGGGCCAACGCGCACCGCATCCCGATCGAAGTGGATAAGCCTGCCGAGTATCAGGGACACTATCTGCACCCGGAGTTATTCGGGCACGCAGGCGAGCCCAGCATCGCGGAGGGGCATCACCCGCGCGCGGGGCGACGCGAGTAGGGCGAACTGAAGAAGTCCGCCGCCGGCACGCTCCGTTGAAAATCACCTCCTCCGACCCGATGCAGGTCCGGCGTTGGTCGCGTCGAAGATCACGTGCTGGCCTCCGCTACCGATTGGGGATGGATCTCGGCTAGAGTGACGCTATACCCCAGTTTCCGCAATGCCCGCGCTAGCTTCGCGGCACGGTGCTTGCGGGCGCGCGGGTCGGTGTCCTGACCCTGCTCCACGTAGCTGACCTGGTCGTGGAGGATCTTCCAGACGAGCCGGGCCAGGCGATGGGCGACCACCCAGATGGCCCCGTTGTATCCTAGCTTGGGCAGGAATCGGCGGAATACATTTTGAAAATGACTGTCCTTCTTCTTGACCGCCGCGGGCGCCGCCTCGCATAGGATCCGCCGCACGTACCGGTTCCCCTTGGGGCCTCGCGAGCTGTGGTTCTCCTCGGCGCTCACGTCGCTGCCCGGGCATACCCCAGCCCAGGAGGCGAACTCGCCCGCCGAATCGAAGGCCTCCGCGTCCACCCCCACCTCCGCGATCATCTGCTGCCAGGACTCTACCCCAAATCCGGGTACTTCCGCCAGTCGTGCCACCGCCTGCGGATGTCGGTTGAGCGCGGCCGCACTCATCTGGCTAAGCTGACCGATCTGCTCGTCCAGCAGTGGCAAACGTTCCAGATGCAGTTGCAGCAGTTGCAGATGGCCCGGCTCCAGCGCGCCGCGCAGGGCGTCGGCTAATTGTTCTTTAGTACATTTGCGGCGGTCGTCGCCCAGTGCGGCCAGATTCGCCGCATCCGTCTGGCCTTGGCTGAGCGCTTCCAGAATCCGCCGTCCGCTGACGCCCAGCAAATCGCTAATCACGCTGGACAGCTTGATCCGCGCTTCCTCCTTCAGGCATTCCACCTGGCTCTGCAAGCGCACCAGTTGCAGCCGCCCGCGCGTCATCAGCCGCCAGGTACGCTGTTCTGGCTCTGGCACAAAGCTCAGCATCAGTTCGCCGGCCAGCAAGCGTTTCGGAGCCGCAAAGATGGTGAAAACCAAAAAAGGGGGGGGCGGCCAATCTTGGCCGCAGCCGACTTTCGAGCCGGCTTAGCCGCCTGACAGGCGGCTGCGGGCATGATTGCCCGCCCCACGGTGAGTTTTCGACGGCGCCCCAAAAGGGAAGTCACACGATAGTTCAAACCGGCCCGCCGCCGGCACGTCTAAAGCGTGCGCCACGCGCAGTTCAGCAAGGCCCGCATGTAGGCGAACCCGTAGGCGGTTTGGACGAAGTTGCCGCCCGCCATGGCGGGGGAATGGTCCAGGATCACGATGCCGGAGAACTTCACGTCAACGAGGGCCTTCATGATCTTGTACATGTCGTAATATCCGTCATCCATGAAGGTCTCGACGAAGTGCGGCAAGGGCGCGCTCACGTTGCGGAAGTGAATCTTCCAGATCTTCGCGGCGCCGAAATAGCGGATCATATCCTCGGGATCTTTCCCGGTTAACGCTTTGCCGCCCTCGAGCCATGTCCCGCAGCACAGGCAGATACCTACGTTGGGGCTGCCGGCGATATGCAGCGCGCGCTGGTAGCCCTCGAAATTGCCGAAGATACAACGCGGCACGCCGGCCAGAACGGCGCCGGGGGATCATCCGGATGAATACCGATGCGCACGCTGTTCTCTTCCGCCACGGGCGCCACCTGCTTGATGAAGTAAGTGAAGTTCTCCCAGATCTCTTCTTTGGTGAATTCGCGCCCGTGCGACAGCGGCTCCGCCCAGGTCTTTCCGTCCCAGACTCCGCGCTTGTTGGGGCTGGCCATGTCGAACTCGCGTGCGGATGCCCCGCGTACTTCGGCGCGGCCGCTCGACCAGATGCCGTTGCCCATGTGCGCATAGGTCGTACAGTGGATCCCCGCTTTGCCCAGACTGCGAATATATTGCTTGTATTCTTCGATCTTCTGGTCGCGGCCCGGCAAGTTAAGGGTTACTTCCGGCATGTTATGCACGCTGGTATTGCCGATGTTCCAGACGGTAATGCCGGCATCGGCGTAGCGTTTCTTGATGGCCTGAAAATCTTCGGCGGTGCGCATGTCCGGAGGCGCTCCGACGCTTACGTATTCGGCGCCGATTTGCTTCAGAAATAACAACTGGTCGCTCGTCGGGTTGGCGTCCGATTGCGCGCACAGCTTAATCCCAGGCGCGTTGGGATCGACCGCGGCCTTAGATTTACCGGTCGCGAGAAGCGTGCCCAGCGCGCCGCCCAGCGCCATCTTTCCGAAATCCCGGCGCCCCGGAGGGAACGTCTCCTGCCTGCCCATAGTCACCTCACGCGTCTTTCGCTCTCGAACATTATTGCGGAAGCGTGTAAAACTCGTACCCGATTTTCCACGCTACCTCCTGTCCCGGTTCGGCCTTCAGATCGATGTAGGCCTCCGGACAGACAGTGGTGCGGATGGACCAGAAAACCAGCTTCGCAATGGGCCGGTCGGAGGTTTGACGCACGCCGATGCCGGCCTTGCGGTTCTCTACCCGGATGTCGTAATCGCGAGGCGTGTCACCGAAGCCGGTCATCAGGGTGTACACGGACTGGCCTTCCTGCAGTTCCCGCAGGTAAGTGAAATTCTTGCCTTGCGCTTCCGCCGCCCCGTGGAGATCGGCCTGCGGATGGACTTCGAACGGGAAACGCACGATGTAGCCGGGCCCCGCGGGTTGATGATCCAGCATGTAGAAGTTGTGCTCGTAAACGCTGGTCGCGATCGTTTTCTTCCCCGTGTTCCGAAGACTGTGCTCCAGCACCATGGCAGGTTTGCCCGGCACCAGCCGGACGGTCTTCTTGTAGATGTAGGCATATCCCAGGGTATCGGAGAGTTCCTGTGTGAACTCGACGAAATCGGGGCCCTGGTGGATAGTCCATTTCCCGTTGCCGGCGATGTCGTAGGTGCTGAACTGGCGGAAGGCGGGCTCGTCCGGTTTGCGTATCGCGCCCACGCCGATTTTCACGAAGCTCTCGCCGGGCTTCGCTTCGTCGTAGCCCAGGCCCGTTCCGTTCGTCAGGAACTCCTCTACCGGGCCCATGATGGCGTCGTGAATCTTTGGGTCGTATCGCTCGAACCATTTGCCGAAATACTCGTGACCTTGAAACTGAAGGCTGGAAATGGCGCCCGACCAGTCGAACCGCGTGCCGCGATAATAACCAGTCCGGGCATCCGGCAGCAGCAGGTTGATGCGCAGAACGCCGTTGGCGATCTGGGCCTCGGGATAATCGGCTGCGGCGCACGTCAGCGCAAGCGTCAACAGCAAAGGGGCGGTGGCTTTCACGGTCCTCCTGTTCGATGGCCGGCAACCGGCCATCAAGGAACATGGTACAAGATCGGCGGGAGGATTAGCAGAGTAGCGGGTCTTCTATTCGCTTTGCCGGGATTGGCCGGTTTTCGGTCACAGCCCGGCCCAACATTTCCCCCCCTCTTTTTCCATCGTTTGCGCGAATCATATCCCTTTATCCCAAATCATGCCCGCTAGCCTCCCGCTAGCCTGAGTTCTTCGCTGTCGCCGACGGGGCGGAGGTGGTCGTGGAGATCCTGGAGGAGGCGAGGAAGGCTTCAGTATCCTCGCCTCGAGGATGATGTGTTTGTCGCCGGAGAGGCCGTGGGTGAGGCCGTTGCGGCTGGAGGTGGCTTTGCCTTCGGGGTGCGGGCCTCTGCCCTCGAAACCGGTATCTACCGCGAAGAATCCACCGTTCTGGCCCGCATGGACCGGCAAGGACGGGAGTATCACGAATTCTTACATGAACCGCAACGGGAAAGACCCCAGCGCGGCCGATCCCCACCAACCGGAGGACATCCTGGCCCGCGCTTTACGGCGGGGGGAAAGGGCCCCGACAACTTCACCCGGCTCGCCCGCTACGAAACCGCCATCGAACGCTCCATCGAGCGCGGCATGAAGCACCTCAAAGCCCTCAAGGCCGCCCGCAACGCGCAGTGTCCCGCCGTCCCGGAAACCCCGCACGCCCCCGAACCCCCCGCCCCCGAACCGCCAAATCCGCCCTCAACACCTTCGGATTCAATGAATTACGAACCGAACCCGGAAGACCCGCCCCGCCCCGTCATCAACAATGATGAATAACGATGCGGCTTTTCGGTTTTGTACGGCGGGCTGAAAGTGATGACTGGCCGAATCCCGTGGCGCACGCTTCAGCGTGCTGCGGCGGACTTCTCAGTCCGCCGTTCGCGGGACTTAGAAGTCCCGCCGGCACGCTTAAAGTGTGCGCCACGAGATGGCCAAAGTCCAGAAACGGGACTCACGAGTCCCGCCTAATGATCCGGCTTTTACGACCCCAACAAGTCCAGATAACGCGCCACCGCTTCGATGCCCCGATAGAAGTTCGGCAGGTGCAGCTTCTCGTTGGGAGCGTGCAGATTGTCGTCCGGCAGCCCGAAGCCCATCATCACGCTGGGAATGCCCAGGCTTTGCTCGAAGGCGGCCACAATCGGAATGGAACCGCCCGAGCGGATATACACCGTGGGCTTGCCGAAGATTTCGGACATGGCGTCCGCCGCGGCGTGGATAAAACGGTTATCGGGATTTACCAGGGAAGGCGGCGCCGAATGCAGCGACTTCAGTTCGGCCGTCACGCCGCGCGGACAGGCTTTGGCCACCGCCTGTTTCAATTGCTCCGCGGCTTCGATGGGGTCCTGATCGGCCACCAGCCGGGTGCTGATCTTGGCTACGGCGCGCGCCGGAATCACGGTCTTGGCGCCCTCGCCGATGAATCCTCCGCGGATGCCGTGAACTTCAAAAGTGGGCCGCGCCCACAACCGCTCGAACAACGGCACACCGGGCTCGCCCACCAGTTCGTGGGCGCCCATTTCCTTCTCCGTGTAATCATGCTCGTCGAAGGGCAGGCGCGCCCAAGCCTCGCGCTCCTTAGCGCTGGGCGGCACCACTCGATCGTAGAATCCCGGAATCTGGATATGGCCGTCGCGGTCCTTCAACGCGCTGATGATTTCGGCGATCGCTTGCAGGGGGTTAGGCGCGGCGCCGCCATAAACACCGGAATGCAGGTCGTGGTTGGCGCCTTCCACGTGCAGCTCCGCGTACACCATGCCGCGCAGCCCGACGCAGATGGTGGGCAATTCCGGCGCGAACATCTCTGTATCGCAGATCACCGCGGCATCCGATGCCAGGCGCGCCGGCTTCTTTCCGACATAGCTCTCGATGTGCTCGCCGCCGGTCTCTTCTTCCCCCTCGATCAGGAACTTCACGTTCACCGGTAATTTGCCGCGGGTCTTCAGCAGGCTTTCCACGGCTTTGATCAAAATGTAAGTCTGGCCCTTGTCGTCCGAGGAGCCCCGGGCGAAAATATCGTCGCCGCGCACTTCCGGCTCGAAGGGCGGCGATTTCCATTCATCCAGCGGGTCGGGCGGTTGCACATCGTAGTGGCCGTACAGCAGCAGCGTCGGCTTTCCGGGCGCGCCGGTCCACTCCGCAAATACCAGCGGATTGCCCTCGCCTTCGATGAGTTCGCCGGTGAGCCCCGCGGCGCGCAATTCATGCAGCGCGAACTCGGCGGCGCGGCGGATATCCGGCTTGTGCTCGGAAAGCGTGCTGATGCTCGGAATGCGCAGCCAAGTCTTCAGCCCTTCGAGAAATGCGGCGTGGTTCTCCTGATAGTAATTCATGACGATTGCACCTCAGTGCCATTGTATGCCGTAGCATGCCGCGCCCTTCACGCTACCCTGCCTGCCTCTGCCGCGCGGTCTGTTATCATGCGCTTCATGCCGGAATACTCCATCGGGCTGGATCTGGGCGGTACCAACCTGCGGGCGGCGGCCATTGACCGCGCCGGTCACATTCTGGACCGCAGGGCGACCGCCACCAATCCCGCCGCCGGGCGCGAAGCCATGCTCGGCTATATGGTGAACGCCATCGCGGAATTGCGCGATTCCTGCGGCGCGGACGGATTGGCCGGAATCGGGATCGGTGTGCCCGGCTTCATCCTGCTGAAGGAAGGCATCATCCGCAACTCCAACAACCTGGCCTGCCTGGAGGATTTCCCGATCCGCGCCGAGATCGAGCGCCGCCTGGGCGCGCACGTGATCCTGGAAAACGACGCCAACGCCGCCGCGCTTGGCGAGAAATGGATCGGCGCGGGCCGCGACGTGGACGACCTGATCCTGCTGACGCTCGGCACCGGGATTGGCGGCGGAATCATTTCCGGTGGCAGGGTATTGCAAGGTTATCTGGGAATGGCCGGCGAATTGGGGCATATCACGGTGGTTAAGGACGGCAATCCATGCGGCTGCGGAAATCAAGGGTGCCTGGAGAAACACGCATCCGCCACCGCCATCGCCGCCATGGCGAGTATGCTGCGCCTGGGCGAAGGATTGAGCGCCCGCGAAGTGTACGATCTGGCGCTAGGTGGCAACGAGAAGGCCGGCCGCATCTTCGTCGCCATGGGGCAGGCATTGGGTGTGGCGCTGGCCACGCTGGTGAATGCTTTTAATTTTCCGCTGTATCTGCTGAGCGGCGGCGTGCTGGCGGCGTGGGACCTTTTTGCGCCCCCCATGTTGGAGGAGGTGCGGCGGCGCTCCTTCACCTTCCGCACCACGGCCACCCGCATCGAGAAAGCCACGCTGGGCAACGAGGCCGGCCTGTTCGGCGCCGCCTGTCTGCCGTGGGTGGAAGTGCCATCGTTACTGAGTCGCGACCGCCAGGGAGCGGGAGCGAGCTGAAAGCTGGTGAATCATGTGGATGGGAATTGACGTAGGCACGGGCGGCACGCGCGCGCTCCTGGTAGACGCGCAGGGCCGCGTCGCCGCCGGTTTCACGGCAGCGCACGAAGACATCCTGATGCAGCGGCCCCTATGGGCCGAGCAGCGCCCCGAAAACTGGTGGGATGCCGCCCGCGTGGCCATTCGCGGCGCGCTGTCCCAAGCCGGTGTTCCCGGCGCGCAAGTGCGCGGCATCGGTCTTTCCGGCCAGATGCACGGCCTGGTGATCCTGGACGAAGCCAACGCCGTGATCCGGCCCGCGCTCATCTGGTGCGATCAGCGCAGCCAGCCGCAGGTGGACGCCATCAACCGGACCGTCGGCCGCGATAAGGTCTTAAAGTACACCGCCAACCCCGTGCTGACCGGTTTCACGCTGCCCAAGCTGCTGTGGGTCCGCGATAATGAACCCCACCATTTCGAACGCGTCCGCCACCTGCTGCTGCCCAAGGACTACCTGCGTTTCCAATTAACCGGCGAATACGCGAGCGAGGTCTCCGACGCTTCCGGCACATCGTTATTCGACGTGGTGGCCCGCCGTTGGTCGTGCGACATGATGGACGCCCTCGGGCTGGATCGCGAGATCCTGCCTACCTGCCACGAATCGAGCGACGTCACCGGCCGCATCACGCGCGGCGCGGCGGAGGCCACGGGTCTGGCCGAGGGTACGCCTGTGGTGGGCGGCGGCGGCGACCAGGCCTCCAGCGCGGTCGGAAACGGCATCGTGGAAGCCGGCATCGTCTCCTGCACGCTGGGCACTTCCGGGGTGGTCTTCGCGCATATGGAAGACGTGGCCTACGATCCCGCCGGCCGGGTCCACACCTTCTGCCATGCCGTGCGCGGCAAGTGGCACGTGATGGGCGTCACCCAAGGCGCGGGCTTGAGCCTGCAATGGTTCCGCAACCAGTTCGCGCCCGGCGCCGATTACCACACGCTCACCGCCGAGGCCGCCGCCGCTCCCGCGGGCGCGCAAGGCCTCTTCTGGCTACCCTACTTGATGGGGGAGCGCACCCCTCATCTGGACGCCACCGCGCGCGGAGGCTGGATCGGCCTGACGGCCCGCCACCAGCGCGCCGATCTGATCCGCGCCATCATCGAAGGCGTCTCCTACAGCCAGCGCGACTGCCTGGACATTATCGAAGAATTGGGCGTGCCGATCGAGTCTGTGCGCGCCTCCGGCGGCGGCGCCCGCAGCCCCTTCTGGCGGCAGTTGCTGGCCGATATCTTGAACAAGAAGGTGGTGACGCTTTCCACCCAGGAAGGCTCCGCGTACGGCGCGGCGCTGCTGGCATTGGCCGGCACCGGCGAGTATAGTTCGGTTCCGGAAGTTTGCCGGGCTACGATCCGCGAAGTGGATTCGATCGGCCCGCGCCCTGCAGAAGCCGCCTATTATGCGGAGGCGCACCAGATCTACCGCTCACTGTATCCCGCGCTAAAGCCGGCGTTTGGGCAGATCGCGGCGCTGGCTGGGTGAACTGCCAGCCCCGGCGAGCGCTTGCCAGCCTACCTCACACAGGACTGCTGGCAGCCGTGCCGCTCCGGCCAGAGCGTGCACGATTTCACGCGGCGATCCCTTTCGCCGCGGGCGTGCATAGCCACCGCATGCCGCGCGTCCAGTTCAATGGTCGCAAAATGATTGGCTTCCGGGCACGTGATTTCCCGAGGGCCGCGGGATCGCCGGTATACCCTTGCCAGCGCCCAAACGGCTGGCGCCAGTAGGGCGATAGCAAAGAATAGCGGGATCAGGTTCAAGACTGACATCGCCGTTACCTCCAACTTCAGGATCTGGAACTCCGATAGAAGGATACTGCAACCGCCGGTCGAAAGCAATGGCCTTAGAATATCGTTTCTAGCCATGCTTTTCGTCACTGAATCTATTATCAATGCCCGCCGCGCTCTCCTAGCGCAGATGACGGCCGGCAAGCTCACCCGCGAGCAAGCCTACCAACGGGCCCTGGAACTGGATCCGATGGATGCCTTTTCGATGCTGATGGTGGCGGCAGAGCGCTACGAGGCGGGCGACCGGGCGGCAGCCGTGGAGTATTGCTGGCGCGCTGTCAGCGCCGATCCGATGCGCGCTGAGCCGTGGTACAAGCTGGCCGCCGAACTTCCCGATGACAGCCTTCAGTTGCGCGACGGGTTCTTGGAGTTGGCCGCCCGTAAGTCCTTGCGCGACCCGGAAGCCATCGCGCATCTCGAAGAGGCCGTGAAGGCTAAGCAGGCATCCAATTTTGAGGATCCTGAAGCGGTGCTGGCGGTTACCGCGGAACACCTTTATGCGAAACGCCTTAGCGAGCCGGAAGACGTCAGCCGGCGGCTGGGCCCCTATCGGCTCATCGACGATGTGCTGGAATTGGGCGACGATGGATTGGACCCCGGCACGGTCGACGACATTCTCGGGGAGGGCGTGCGCTGCCAGCCTTTGCTCCTCGGGATTCTGCGCGGCATGGCCGACGGAAACGTAGACGCCGGGCCGGCCATTTGCAGCGTGGCGCTGCTGGGCGAGATCGGCGACCCGGCGGTATTGCCGGAAATCGTCGAATGCCTCACGGTGGACGACGATGACATCAGCAATGCAGCTTTTTGGGCACTATCCCGGATCGCGACGCGGCGTCCGGACGAGTCGCTCGCGACGATTCGCAAGATGGTGCCATGCGCCGGCGTCGAGGACCGCATGATACTCGCCATCGCCCTCGCCGTGATCCCCGACCTACCCGGCACACAGGATGCCCTGGTGAGCCTGCTGGACGGGCTGGCCACCTTTCCAAAGTCCGGCCGCCAGGAACTCTTCATCAGTGTTGCGGTCGCGCTGGATGCTTCCAAGGGGCGCCCGGGCCGGGAACGCGCGTGGTCGCTTTTTGACTCCTATGCCGCGGCGCTGCCAAGACGGACTCGCGGCGAGTTGCGCGAAATCTTTAAGGCCGCTAACGAAGCGGATGAGCCACCATCCCCGCCCGGCGAAGTTCCCCCGGTAACTGTTTACGATATTTGCTCGGAAACCCGGGGCGGAGATGACGACGACGAAGACGAAGAAGAAGATGAAGTTGACGGGGAAGACGACGATCCGTTCAACGACGAGGACGAGGGCGAGGAAGACGATTTCGAAGAAGACGAAGACGACGAGGACTTCATACCCGAGCCGGTGCGCCGCCCCGTGACCCCGGGCCGAAACGATCCTTGCTGGTGCGGCAGCGGCAAGAAATACAAGAAGTGCCATCTCGATGCCGACCAGAAATCGCCACCTCCCGGCGCGCGCTAAAGCCACGTTTCCGATTTAGCCTCAGGAGGCGGTCATGGTGGCGGCGTCCCAATGGCAAACGCGGTTCTCGAAGTAGCTGACATTGCACAGCAGCGCGGGTCCGGTGGCGCGGAAGCCGTACTCCGCATCCTCGAAGAATGGCTGGCGCGAGCGCACCGCGTCGATAAAGTTGTGCATGTGGATCTCATGCGCGTCGCGCGGCGAGGTGAAGCGCTGCACCGTGGGGCAGCCTAGCGTGGCAGTGGTTACCGGCACGAGCGGGTAGCGCTCGCGGTAGGCGTGGATGTAGTCCGCCTCCATCTGGCGGGAGAATGTGTCGGCGGTATAGCCGGGCTCTTTTTCGCGCGGCACCCGGCTCAGCGTTACGCTGCCGATATCGGTGGTGATCGATCCTTCGCTGCCGATGAAGCGATAGCCGAAATCCTCCTCCGCCTTGGAACTCTTGAAGTTTACCCGCATGACGAATTGGAAGCGCGGGTGGCGCGGCGAAGCCTCGTATTCGATTACGCCCATTTGTGTGTCGGGAACGTCACGGCCGTCGTCCCAATAGCGCAATCCGCCGGTAGAATAAATGCGCGTGGGACCGGTCGCGCCGGTCGCCGTGTGCAAACCGGTGAATAGATGCACGTAAAGGTCGCCCGCCACGGCGGTGCCGTAGTCGCGATAATTGCGCCAGCGGAACAGCCGGATGGGCTCGAAGGGCCGTTTGGGCGCCGCACCCAGAAAAGCGTTCCAATCGATGTTCGCGGTGCTGGCGTCGGGCGGGATGGAGTATTGCCAGGCGCCCACGGCGGTGTTGCGGTCGAGCCATGCCTCCACCATGTTCAACTCGCCGATGGCGCCTGCCTGCAGCAGCATGCGGATCTTCTCGAAGCAATGCGCGCTGGCGTATTGGCTGCCCATCTGGAAGATGCGTCCGCTCTCTTTCGCGGCGGCGATCACGCGTTTGCCGTCCGCGATCTTCTGCACCATCGGCTTTTCGCAATAGACGTCCTTGCCGGCGGCTAAAGCGTCGATGGCGATCCGGGCATGCCAATGGTCCGGCGTGGCCACGATCACCGCATCGATGTCCTTGCGCGCCAGCACTTCGCGATAGTCGCGTGTGGTGGCGATGCCGGGATAGAGTTCTTTCATGCGCTCGAGCCGCGCGTCGTAGATATCGGCCGTCGCCGCCATCTCTACGCCCGCGATGCGCGCCGCGTCGCGCGCGTCGCCCTGGCCCATGCCGCCCGCGCCGATCAGCGCCATCCGGATTCTGTCGTTGGCTCCCATTGCCGTTCCTCCTCAGTTCTCCACCACGCGCATGGCCACGGGATCCCAATGCTTGATGCGGCCCTCGTAGTAGCTCATATTCGCCAACAACGCCGGACCGGCGGCGCGCAGCCCGAACGTGGCGTCCTCTACTACAGGCTGCCGCGAGCGCACGGCATTGAAGAAGTTGGAATGATGCTCGAAATCGTCGGAATAATCCCGCGGCGCCAGGTAATGATCTTCGTCCGCTTCGGGCATGCTGGCCGCCGTCACCAGGTGCTCGGGATAGCGCTCGCGGTGCTGCGCCATGATCTTTGCCGCCGTCTCCCTGGAGAAGCCGCCCGCGCTCTCGCCAGGCTCGGTCTCCTTCGGTGGCCTGCTTAAACTCACCCCGTCTGCGAGCGTCATAACTCCCTCGCTGCCGGTGAAGTGGAACCGTCCGGTTTCGGGCCCTCCACAAACGAAATTCACGCGCAGTGCGAGATTGAATGCAGGGTGGCTGTCGGTCTTCGGATAATCGTACAGCCCGACCATGATGTCGGGTGCGTCGCGGTCGCCCTTCCAGAAGTAGATCCCGCCCGCCGCGAACACCCGCGTGGGTCCCCAGGAATCCAGTATGAAGTGGATGCCGCTGAACAGATGCACGAACAAATCGCCGGCCACTCCGGTTCCGTAGTCGTTCCAGTTGCGCCATTGGAAGATGCGCTGCGGATCGAAGGGATGCTTCGGCGCTTCGCCCAGAAAGCGGTCCCAATCGATGGTCGCGAGGCTGGCATCGGGCGGAATCGAGTAGCGCCACGCGCCCAGCGGGGAATTGCGGTCGATCCACGCCTCGACGGCGTTGAGAGTGCCGATGGAGCCGGCGCGATAGAGTTCCCGGGCCTTCTTATAGATCACGGAACTGACCCGCTGGCTGCCGACCTGCAGGATTCTGCGGGTGCGCTGCGAGGTTTCAATCAGCCGGTGGCCATCCTGCCATTGCTTCACCATGGGCTTCTGCACATAGACGTCTTTGCCCGCTTCCATGGCCTCCGCGGCAATGCGCGCATGCCAATGATCGGGAGTGGCGACGATCACGGTGTCGACGTCCTTGCGCGCCAGCACTTCGCGATAGTCGCGCGTTGTGAACAACCCCGCGCCCCAGCGCTCCCTGGCGCGCGTCAAGCGGCCTTCATAGACGTCGCACACGGCCACCAGCCGGGCGCCCGGTACTTTACTGGCCGTCTCGGTATCCCCCTGGCCCATGATGCCGCAGCCAATGGTCGCGAACTGGATCTTATCGTTGGCCGCAGTCTGGCCCAGGCCGCTCCCGGCCGCGCCGAGGGCTAGCGATGCCACGCCGCCCGCCTGCAGAAAATGCCTCCGTGTGGATGCCATGCTGCATATTGTAGTGAGTTTCGTTTTGTGGGGCGGGCAATTCTGCCCGCAGCCGGCTTTTAGCCGGCTCTAGCCGCCTAAAAAGGGGGCTGCGGCCAAGATTGGCCGCCCTCCAAACAAACCAGCCAGGCCTTACGCGCCTACGTATCGTGCGTAAAGGCTGCGCGCCAGGCCAATGTCGGTGGTGCCTTTGACGATCGCGCGGCCGTCCGGAAAGATGGTCATTTCATAGGGCCCGGTAAGGAAGCGCAGGGCGAACTCGTTGGCGCGCACGGTTCCGAGCGGCGCCAGCGCCGCCCGTAACTGCGCCAGGTCGATGGGCCGCGCGCGCTCGTGGATCTGCACGGCGTTACGTCCGCACAGGCTCACCGGGGCGCGGCGGCGGCCATCCAGGTATTCGAAATCGTGCGCGCCGCACGCCGGGCAATCCGGGTCCTGTAGGGGCTGCGCGATCTGCCGGATACCGCCGTTCCAAACGTCCACGGTAGTGAGGCGCGCCTCCACCGAGGCGATCCGGCCCGCCAGAATCTTCAACGCGTCCGCCGTTTGCAGGGCGGCGATCACGGCGGTGATCGAGTTCAGCACGCCGGCGGTCTCGCAGGTGGGATGCGCGCCGGGAGGCGGATCGGGATATATGCATCTGAGGCACGCCGTGCGGCCCGGAATAACCGGCATAGTCAGGCCGTAGCTGCCCACGGCAGCGCCGTAGATCCACGGAATCCCGCGGCTGAGCGCGAAGTCGTTGAGCAGATAGCGCGTTTCGAAATTATCGGTACCATCCAGGATGACCTGCGCCCCGCCCAGCAGTTCGTCAATATTCGCTGGAGTCAGGTCGGCGACCACGCCGCGCACCTGCACGGACGAATTGATACTCTTGAGGCGCCGTCCAGCGGCCACGGCCTTAGGAAGGGCTTCGGCGGCATCCGCTTCCTCGAAGAGCCACTGGCGCTGCAGATTGCCCGGCTCCACATAATCCCGATCGACGATGGTGAGGTGTCCGACGCCGGCGCGCGCCAACGCGGCCGCCTGAAAACTCCCCAACGCGCCGCAGCCCACGATCGCGGCTTGTGCTTGCAACAAGCGCTCCTGTCCGTCTTCGCCCAGGCCGGCGAACAGGATCTGCCGCGAATAGCGTTCTTTTTCCTCGGAGGTCAACTCAACCGCTCGCTCGAACCCGCCCTCCATGATAACGTCAAAAGATAACGTCAAAGGGTCATGTCCAATTGACTCGCCGCGCATGCCAGACAACCACAACATCGCCAACCACCTGACGGCGCACCGCCAGAGGCGGGGCTTCTCGGCGGCCGATCTGGCGCAGCGCGCGGGCATCAGCCGGCAGACCATTTACGCCATCGAATCCGGTAGCTATATCCCGAATACCGCAGTCGCCCTGCGCCTGGCGCGCACGCTGGAAGTCCAGGTGGAGGACCTCTTCGCGCTGCCCACGGACGCGCCCGTGGTTCCGCTACCCACCGAAAACGTAACCCTGCTGCCCCAATCCGGCGGCGCGCGCGCCGGCGATCCCATGCAGCTTTGCCGTGTAGACCGGCGTACTATGGCGGTACCGCCATCGCCCGTTCCCTGGTATCTACCGACGGCGGATGCGGTCCTGGTTGGCGATGCCGGCGAGGCTCCGCAAACCGGCAAGACTCCGAAAGCCACGGTGCAGCTCTTTCACCACGAGTACGATCTCGCCAACCGGATCCTGGTAGCCGGCTGCGATCCGGGCATTTCGGTGCTCGCCCGCCACCTCCTGCGCGCCGGTGTAGAACTGGTCGCCGCCCATCGCAACAGCACGCAGGCCCTGGCCCTCCTGAAGCAGGGGGTGGTCCACGTGGCCGGCACGCACTTGCGCGACGAAGACGGCCGAGAATCGAACCTGCCGGCCATTCACGATCTCTTCGCCCGGAACAGCGTCGCGGTCGTGTCGCTGGCGATCTGGGAGGAAGGCCTGGTGGTGGCACGGGGAAATCCGAAGTCCATTCGCTCAGTGGCGGATTTCGCGCGGCGGGGTGTTTCCATCGTGAATCGCGAGCCCGGCGCGGGCAGCCGAAGACTTTTGGACGCGTATCTCGCGCGCCTGGGCATTGCGGCCGGAAAGGTAACAGGCTACGATCGCCTGGCTGCCGGACATTTGCCTGCATCCTGGCAGGTGCGGACGGGCAACGCGGACTGCTGCATGGCCACGCGCGCCGCCGCCCGCGTCTTCGGGTTGGATTTTATACCACTCGAAACCAGGCGTTATGACCTCACGATCCGCCGCCCGCATCTGGATTACCCGCCGGTCGCCGCCCTGCTCGATACGCTGAACCGCGCCGCGTTTCGCCGCGAATTGGAAGGCTTGGGCGGCTACGACACACGCGAGGCCGGCAGAAGGATGCTCTAGCGGGCGGAGATTTAATCCTGCGCGGCCGAAGGTTGGACGATGTTCTTCTGCCTGCCGCCGATCCCTAGCTTCACCATGCGCGATTGCAGGGTGGTGCGCTTCAACCCGAGACGCGCGGCTGCGCCCGACGGTCCCCCAACCACCCAATTGCACTCCCGCAGCGCGCGCAGGATATGCTCGCGTTCCGCCTCCTCGAGCGTGGTCAGCGGCGCCGATACAGCAGAAACTGGTGCATCGGCGCCATTGCGCAACTCCGCCAGGGGGACATGCAGCGCCGAGCCGCGCGTCAGAATCACGGCCCGTTCGATGAAATTCTCCAGTTCCCGCACATTCCCGGGCCAATTCCAGTGGGTCAACGCTTCCATGGCCTCGCTCGGAATCGTCTCGATGCGGCGGTTCATGCGCCGCGCATATTTCTGCGTGAAATAGCGGACCAGTTGCGGGATATCTTCGTGGCGCTCGCGCAGGGGTGGCAGCGTGATGGGGAAGACGTTCAGACGGTAGAACAGATCTTCCCGAAATTCGCGGTTGGCGATCATCTGGCCCAGGTCGCGATTGGTAGCGGTAACCAGGCGGATATCCACCTTCACCGTGCGCACGCTGCCCAGTCGCTCGAACTCGCGCTCCTGCAAAACGCGCAGCAGTTTGGGCTGCAGCTCCAGCGGGATGTCGCCGATCTCATCCAGGAAGAGCGTGCCCTTGTCGGCCAGCTCAAACCGCCCGATCTTCTGGCTGATGGCGCCGGTAAACGCGCCTTTCTCATGGCCGAACAATTCGCTCTCGATCAGGCCGGTCGGGATCGCCGCGCAGTTGACTTTGACAAACGTGCGCTGGCGGCGTCCGCTCAGGTTATGTATGGCGCGCGCGATCAGTTCCTTGCCGGTACCGCTTTCGCCCTGTATGAGCACGGTCGAATCGGTGGGCGCCACGGTTTCCACCGCGCGTAGTACGCGTTTCAACGACTGCGCATCGCCCACGATTTCCTCGAAATCGTATTCCGTGCGGATCTCGTCTTCCAGATACAGCTTTTCTTCCGCCAGCTTGTCCTTGAGTTCCTCGATCTGGCGAAAAGCGAGGGCGTTTTCGACCGCGATGGCCAGTTCATTGCCGATTTGAGTGAGCAACTCGACGTCGTGCGGCGCGAAGGCTTCGTCGCGCATGCTGGCCACATTCAGAGTGCCCAACGCCCGGTCGCCGCGCAGCAGCGGGATGCAAACGGCGGATTGCAGGCCCGCGGCCAACAGGCGGCGTACGATCTCGGAAGGAAAATGCTCGGCATCGTGGCGATTCCAGAGCAGCGGCTGGCGCGTGCGCATGGCGCCGGCCGCCGGCGAATCGTCGGGCGAGGCCGATTGGGCTTCATGGATCTGGTTATCGCCTCCCGGAAAATCGAGGGCTTCCAGACGAAGCTGCCCCTTAGCGGGATCGACCAACACCAGACTGGCATACTCGTGCCGGATCAGGCGGCGCAACAGCCCGGAGACGGCCCGAAACAGCTCGCGCAGATCCAGATTGGCGACCATGGCATTGGTAACGTCGAGCACCACTTGCAGACGATCGCGCTCGCGGGCCAGTTCGCCCTGATAACACTGCGCGGCTTCGTAGTTGAGCACATTCTCCACCGCGACGGCTACCTGGCGGGCAACTTGCGCCAAAAACTCAAGGTCGGCGCGATCGAAAGCCGAGGGAGTCGCGGCGCCCAATCCCATCGCCCCCAAAGGCCGCTGCGCCGTGGTCAATGGCAGGACGCAGCAGGAACGCATTCCGTGGCCCTTCAGCATTTGCATGACTTTGGGGTATCGGATCTCGCGGTCTATGTCGTCGATTACCAGCGGCTGCTGGGTCTGCCAAACCAGTCCGGAAGGCGTTTCGTCCACCGGTGTCTCCCAAAAAGAGGAGTCCGTAGGCTGTGTGGAGGTAAGCACCCGCAAGCGCATGGTATTGCGGTCCGGGACATGCAATACCAGGTTCAGATAATCGAAGTGAACCACGCCACGCAAACGTTGGGCCAGATCTTCGAACAGGGCAGGCAGGTCCCGGTTGAGCGAGATGGATTCGGAAACGTCCAGCAGGGCGCGGTACCGATCGATTGCGGCATCGGTGTCGGGCGTGAGGTCCAACTCTAATAATACGGTACGTTGGCGCGTGATGGCTTTTCGGGCTCAACCGCGGGCAGTTCCCGGGTGCGCCGGGTGCGAAATTCGTGTTGTTCGATGCGCATGGCCGCCTGCTTCTCGTCGGCCCTGACCACGCGGCCGACCGCCACGAATTTGAGCGCACATCCGCCATCCAATTGGGCCGGCCAGTTCACCGACACCTCGATCCGCTTTCCGGCGCGCAGGCGCTGCTGGGTTTCGAAAAGCACTCCCCCGCTGCTGATATCGAGGGTTCTTCCGGCGCCGCTTTCAGGGGTCGTGGCCCGGTGGTCGAGTATTTTGTAAAGGACTTCCTGTTCAATCGCAAATCGCCGCGACCCGCGCCGCTCCACAGATGGGTCGAGCCTTTCATCGTTATTCGCCATGTGCTTATGATGCGGCCGGATTCCTGGCTCGACAATAGTATCCGAGCATCAAATCGATGGTACGAACAGTCTGCCCCCGTGCTGCAGCGGGCCCGCCCTCCAAGCTGTTCCAACCGGCTCGGCCGGGGGCTCTCGCTCAAGCGTGCGCCACGGGGTGCGGCTTTTCTACAATGGACTTTCGTATGCATAAATGTGCAGCGTTTCTCGTACTTACCTGCTGCGCTCTCTACGCGGCTGCCATCCCGCGCCTAGAGTATCCCCAGCCACAATTCCAACGGGCCCGCTGGTTAAGCCTGAACGGCCCCTGGGAATTCGAGTTTGACGACGCCAACGCGGGCCTGGATGGCGATTGGGCCGCTAGCCGCCCGAAGTTCAGCCGGAACATCACCGTCCCTTATTGTTTCGAGAGCCGGCTGAGCGGCATCGGCGATCCCTCTTTCCACCCCTGGATCTGGTACCGGCGCGCGGTGACTTTGCCCCCCGATTGGAAAGGCCAGCGGGTGCTACTCCACTTCGGCGCCGTGAATTACTGGTCGATGGTCTGGGTCAACGGAAAACTGGCCGGTAGCCACGAAGGCGGCAACACGCCTTTTTCCTTCGACGTCACACGGCTGCTGGCGCCCGGCGCCAACACGCTCACCGTGCGCGCGCACTTTCCGCCGACGGATCGCTACATCCCGCGCGGCAAACAGTATTGGGAACCTAAATCGAAGAGCATTTTCTATACGCGAACCAGCGGCATCTGGCAGCCCGTTTGGATGGAGCCGGTGGGCGCCAGTTATCTCGAACGGGTAAAGGTCACGCCTTCGACGGATGGCGCGGTGCAGATGGAATTCGCGATCGCGCGCCCGCAGCCGGATCTGGAAGTGACCGCCACGGCCAGTTTCGCGGGAAAGTCCGTGGCCTCCACGACATCCCATACCAGTTCCGCGCGCACCACGGCCCTGCTGGCCATCAATGAGCCGAAGCTGTGGTCGCCAACCGCGCCAAATCTGTACGACCTCACGCTGGAGCTGCGTCGCAACGGCGCCGTGCTCGATCGCGTGGAGACCTATTTCGGCGTTCGCCGGGTCACCGCCGAACACGGCAAAGTGCTGCTGAACGGCGATCCTATTTTCCTGAAGATGGTGCTCGACCAGGGCTACTGGCCGGAAAGCAACCTGACTCCACCCACCGACGAAGCCATCCAGTTCGATATCCGCAGCACTAAGGACATGGGCTTCAACGGGGCGCGCAAGCACCAGAAGTTGGAGGACCCGCGTTATCTCTATTGGGCCGACCGCCTGGGCTTTCTGGTTTCGAGCGAGATGGCCAACGCATACGAGTTCGACGACACCTACGTGTCCCGCTTCACCCGGGAGTGGACCGCCGCCGTGGAACGCGATTACAACCACCCGTCGATCGTGATTTGGGTACCCATCAACGAAAGCTGGGGCGTGCCCAACCTGCGCGACCCGCGCCAGCAGAATCATCTGAAATCGCTTTACGCCCTCACGCACTCGCTCGATACCACGCGCCTGGTGGTGGACAACGACGGCTGGGAGCACACCCATCTGACCGATCTGTTCGCCATCCACGATTACGCGCGCACGGGCGATCTGCTCTACGAGCGCTACAAAGATCTGGGCAAGCCGGGCGCGGGCGTGCCCGACAATCATAAGGCGGCGCTGATTCCGGGCTATCGTTACAACGGTTCGCCGGTGGCGTTGACGGAGTTCGGCGGTATCGCGTTTATCCCGCCGGGCCACGATGTGCCGCCGGAAGCCTGGGGCTACTCGGGGGTAGAGAAAACCGCGGACTCGGCGCTCGAGCGCCTGCGCGGACTGTACAATGCCATTGCCCGCATTCCCGGCTTTGCGGGCCTGTGCTACACGCAATTGACCGACGTCGAACAGGAGATCAACGGCCTGATGACGTACGACCGCAAACCCAAGTTCGACCCGCACAAACTGCAGGAGATCAATGCCCTGGTACATTAACTGGATCTCCGCGGACGCTTTAGCGAGCGCCGGACCGTCCCGACATGACCAGCGCTGAGATAGCTGCCCTATCCGCCGTCCCGGCATCCGCCGCGTTTCTGGCTTGGGCGGTGCGCGGCCGCGCGGCCTCCGTTTTTGGCCCTTCAGTCCACCGCGGCCCGCGCAGCCGCAAGGCGATCGCCCTCACGTTTGACGACGGGCCCAGCGAATCGACTCCGCGCATCCTGGATCTGCTGTACAAATACCAGGTTCGGGCCACGTTCTTTCAGGTCGGAATGAACGTGGAGCGTTTGCCGGATGTGGCCCGGGCGGTCTACGCGGGAGGCCACGAAATTGGCAATCACAGCCACACTCATCCGCTGTTCTGCTTTCATTCCGCGGGGTTTATCTATCGGGAACTGGCGCGCGCCCAGAATGCCATCGCGGATGCCACAGGCCACCCGCCGCTGCTGTTGCGCGCCCCGTATGGCGCTCGCTGGTTCGGCTTCCGGAAAGCCCAGCGCCGACTGGGACTCCAAGGGGTGATGTGGACCGCTATCGGTTATGATTGGAAGCTGAAGGCTGATACCATAGTAAGCCGGATGTTGGCGGGGGCGGCCAATGGCTCTATCCTTTGCCTGCATGACGGACGCGCGGTGCGGGCCAACCCCGATATCCGGGAAACGGTCGCGGCCGTAGCCAGCCTGGTCCCTGCTTTGCAGGATCGGGGTTACAAATTCGAGACGGTTAGCCGCTTATTATGTCCGACGAATTGATCGAGAGAACCTGCAGAGTGATTGCAACTTCCAAGCGCATCCCCCAGGATCGGGTGACCATTGACAGTTCATTTGAAGAACTAGGTATCGATTCCATGGATGCGGTCGAGATTCTTTTCGCTCTCGAAAACGAGTTCGATATCAGCATCCCAGACGAAGAAGTGAAGACGGTTCGCAACGTGCGTCAGATGGTGGAAGGCGTGGAGCGACTCCGCGCCGCCAAGTCGGCGGGGACGCCCACCGCGCAATAGTATGCGGCGCGTCGCCATTACCGGCGTAGGCGTGATCGCCGGGCCCGGCCGCACCGCATGTGAATTCTGGAGCACGCTGCTGGAGGGCCGCTCGGCGATCGGGCCCCTGGAATCGGTGGACTGCTCCGGGATACGCTTCCAAAACGGTTCGGAAGTGCGCGGGTATTCCCATGCACCCTACTTCGAGGACCGCCGCGCCGATTTTATGGATCGTTTCGCGCAGTTCGCAGTGATCGCCGCGCGCGAAGCGGTGGCGGAAGCCGGCATCGTATGGACTCCGGAGTTGCGCGAGCGGACCGCCATCATTACCGGCTCCTGCGTGGGCGGGCAGTCCACCGAGGACATCGGCTTTGTGGAAGTTTACAAGCTGAGCCACAACCGTGTGCATCCGCTCACCATCCCCAAGACGATGGCTAATGCGGGCGCCAGCCATATTTCGATGGAGTTCGGGATTACGGGTCCCAGTTTCACCATCTCGACGGCGTGTTCGTCGGCGGCGCACGCCATCGGCCAAGCCTTCTGGATGATTCGGTCGGGCATGGTGGATCTGGCGTTAACCGGGGGCAGTGAAGCGCCTTTCAGCTTCGGCATTCTGAAGGCCTGGGAAGCCATGCGCGTGGTGTCGCCGGACACTTGCCGGCCGTTCTCGCGCGACCGCCACGGGATGATTTTAGGGGAAGGCGCGGGCATGCTGGTGCTGGAACCCTGGGATGCGGCGGAGGCACGCGGAGCACGCATCCACGGCGAACTGGTGGGCTTCGGTATGTCGGCGGATGCCTGCCATATCACGCAGCCATCGGCGGAAGGCGCCGCCAGGGCCATGCGCGGGGCTTTGCGCGACGCCGCCATCGAGCCGGAACAGATCGGCTACATCAACGCGCACGGCACGGCGACAGCGGCTAACGATCCCACCGAGACGGCGGCCATTCGCAGCGTTTTCGGCGCGCACGCCAACAAACTGGCCATCAGCTCGACGAAATCCATGCACGGGCACGCCCTGGGGGCGGCGGCGGCGCTGGAAGCGGTGGCTGCTGTCCTGGCGCTGCGCGACTGTATGCTGCCACCGACCGCGAATTACCGCATGGCGGACCCGGAATGCGACCTGGACGTGATCCCCAATCGCGCGCGGCCCGCTCAGGTGGAATATGCGCTTTCGAATTCGTTCGCGTTCGGCGGGCTGAACGCCGTGCTGGCGTTTAAGAAGGCGTGAATGTGGGGCATGCCCCGCAGGCTGTGGGCGAGCTTTCGCTCGCCAAAGATCGGGTCTGGAGACCCTCTGCAGGCGTAGACGCCTGCCCCACCAAATGTCCAAGCGCCAGGGCGCCACGGCGTGGCTTGGGCAAAGGGGCTAGGATTACCGCAGTTCTTCCATGATCTCGTCGAGAACTTCCTTCGGCGGCCGCACCTTGGATTGCGGCAGGGTAGCCAAGGGCTCTTCCGCGATATGCAGCATCTCCAGGAAATTGGGCTTCTCGGTATTGACGTAAAGAACGCCGGTCAGCACCTCGTGGTTCTTCTCGGCGGCCTCGATCGCGGACAGCGCCGACAGGCGGTTGGTGGGATCGTAGTCGCGATCCAGCTTGCGGATGCGCAGGTGCGATCCGTCGTGCAGCTCCACGTCGCGCACTTCGCCTTCCGCGATATCGACGGTGATTTCTTCGTACGACGGGACGAAGTCCAACTCGTGCAGCACCTCTTCATGCTCCTTCATGTAGCTGTAGCTCTTGGTGGAGCCTTCGTGGTCGTTGAAGGTCACGCATGGCGAGACCACGTCGATCACCGAAAGACCATTGTGCACGATGGCCGTCTTCAGCAGCGTCTGCAACTGCTTCTTGTCGCCCGAGAAGGAGCGGGCCACGAACGTGGCGCCCCATTTCAGCGCGAGGGCGCAGCAATCGAATGGCGGCAGATCGTTGATCACGCCGGTCTTCAGCTTGGACCCGACGTCGGCGGTGGCCGAGAATTGTCCCTTGGTAAGACCATAGACGCCGTTGTCTTCGATGATGTAGATCATCGGAAGATTGCGGCGCACCAGATGCATGAACTGGCCGATTCCGATAGAAGCCGTATCGCCGTCGCCGGTCACGCCCAGGCCCAGCATCGTGCGGTTGGCCAGGATGGCGCCCGTGGCGATGGATGGCATGCGGCCATGCACGGCATTGAATCCGTGCGACAGGTTCAGGAAATACGCCGGCGATTTCGACGAACAGCCGATACCGGAAAACTTGCCGACGCGCCAGGGTTCCACGCCCAGTTCGTAGAAGCATTCGATGACGCGCTCGGAAATGGAATTGTGGCCACAGCCGGCACACAACGTGGTCTTGGCGCCCTTATAATTGATGACTTCCAGCCCGATGCGGTTGACCTTCTTGGGCGGCGGGGGTGTGGCGACGGTGCTCATTTGCCCTCCTGGCGAACGACTTCATCGGTGACGGTGCGGGCGTCGAGCGGCAGCCCGCCGTAATATCGTATGCTTCTGAGTTTCGCGATCTGCTCCGGCGTCATCTCCAGACGCATCAGCGAAAGCAACTGCGCGTCGCGGTTCTGATCCACCACATAGACGCGCTGGTGGCGTTCGATGAATTCGATCAGTTCCGCGGTAAACGGATAAGCTTTCAAACGCAGGTAGCTGGCCGGGATATCGTACTCGGCGAGCAGTTGATCGCAGCTTTCTCCGACAGCGTAGTGCGAGGTGCCGCAAGCCACAAAACCGATTTCGGCGTCATGGTGGTTGCGGACTTCGGGCGCCGGAACGTGCTTGCGCATGGTCTGGAATTTGTGCGCCAGGCGATCCATATTGTTGATGTAGTCGTCCTCGCGCTCGGTGTACTGGGCACGCTCGTTGTGGCCGCTGCCACGCGTGAAATAAGCACTCGCGGCGTGGTTGGTCGCGGGCAACGTACGGTAGCCGACGCCATCGCCGTCTACATCTTTGTAGCGCGCGAAGCCGCCCAACCGGTCGAGATCTTCGGCGGTCAAAACCTTGCCGCGATCGATGGGCTTATCCGGATACGGGAAGGGATCGGACATCCAGTTGTTCATGCCGAGATCCAGGTCGGTCATCACGAAGACGGGCGTCTGGAAGCGTTCGGCGAAATTGAAAGCTTCGATCGACATGCTGAAGCACTCTTCCGGAGAACATGGGAACAGCATGGGATGTTGGGTGTCGCCATGCGAGAGCAGCGCGGTGGAGAGCAGGTCGCCCTGCATGGTGCGCGTGGGAAGTCCGGTGGACGGACCCACCCGCTGTACATCGAAGATGACCGTGGGCACTTCGGCGTAATAACCGAGGCCCACGAATTCGGACATGAGCGAGACGCCGGGACCGGCCGTGGCGGTCATGGAGCGGGCGCCGGCCCATCCGGCACCGAGAGCCATCCCGATGGAGGCTAGCTCGTCCTCGGCCTGTACCACTGCGAAAGTCGCGCGACCGGTTTCCGGGTCGATGCGGAAGCGTTTCAGGTATCCGATCAGCGTCTCGACCAGCGACGAGGACGGCGTAATGGGATACCAGGTAACCACCGTGACGCCGGCGAACATGGCACCGAGCGCACACGCCGAGTTGCCCTCGATAATGATCTTGCCCGTATTGGCATGCATGCGCTGCACGCGGAAGGCATCCGTCTTGGTGAAGGTCTTTTCGGCGTATTCGAAGCCGGCCTTGGCGGCCCCCCAGTTCAGGTCGGCGGCCTTGGCCTTACGTTTTCCGAATTGCTTTACCAGCGCCTTGTGGATCTCGTCCATGTCGATCGAGAGGAGCCACGCGACGATGCCATCGTAGAGCATGTTGCGCACGAGTTTCCGGAGTTTGGCATCCGGGCATACCGGCGCGACCAGCTTATCGAAGGGCGCGGGGTAAAAATGCAGATCGGAGCGCAGGGTGTTGAGCTTCAAGGGCTCGTCGTAGACCACCGAAGCGCCGCTGTCCAGTTTCATCACGTCTTCGCGCGCGGTCTCCGGGTTCATGGCGACCAGCAGGTCGATCTCCTTCTTGCGGCCAATGTAACCGTGTTTGCTGGCGCGAATGGTGAACCAGGTGGGCAGGCCCGCGATATTTGACGGGAACATATTCTTGCCCGAGACCGGCACGCCCATCTGGAAAATGGACCGCATGAGAACGGTGTTGGCAGTCTGGCTGCCGGATCCGTTGACAGTGGCGACTTGAATGGAAAAATCGTTGACTACGGTGTGGCCGGAATCGCTCAAGCGAGGCTCCGCCGGCGAGACTTCTAGCGTTGACATCTATAGGAGTCCTTGTTTGGGGTGGTGACCCTGTTCACTACGCTTCTTGTATATTATACGACGTCGCTTACGGACTCGCTTGCTCTCACGCCTCATGGCGCGGGCTCCACGTGGACCAGCACATCCGCGACCCACGGCAGCGTCTCCTTGATGACGATGCGCACCTGGGTGGCGATCACGTGGGATTGCCGCACGGTGATCTCGGGATCGACTTCCAGGTGCAGATCGACATGGTATTGCAGGCCCGTCTTGCGCGCGTAGCACTTCTCCACGCCGCGCACGCCGGGCACCGTCAGGGCGGCGTCCCGCACGTGCGCCATGCTCTCCCGGTCGGGCATGGTATCCATCAGTTGCAGGGTGGTGTCGCGGGTGACGCGCAGCCCGGTGAAGATCACGATCAGTCCCACGGCGAAGGCGCCCCAATGGTCCGCGGCCATGAAGCGATGCGGCGCCAGAATGGTGAACGACACAGCCGCGAGGGCCGCCAGGGCCGAGAGGATATCCACGGAGTCGTTCCAAGCATCCGCCAGCAACGCCGCGCTGCGCAGCTTCTTCCCGTAGCGAAACTTAACCGCGGAGAGGATGCTTTTCGCCACGGCCGAACCAATCAATGGCCACACCACGAATGCCGCGGGCGGCGCCAGGGCGCCACCGATAGTGCGGAGGGCATTCACCGAAATCCCCAGACCGGCCATCGCCAGCATGAAACCGACGAACAAACCCGTCACGGTTTCTATGCGGCCGTGTCCATAAGGATGGTCCCAATCTGCCGGCTTGGCGGCCAGCGTCAACCCCAGCAGCACAATGCCGGAAGCGAATACGTCACCGGCCGATTCCAAGCCATCCGCCACTACCGCGTGGGAATGTCCCATCATCCCGGCCGTGATCTTGATTGCCGCCAGGGCGCCGCTCACCGCCATCCCGGCAATTGCCACTCGTTGGCCGACGTGCAATGCTCACCAACTCACTTTGGCAGGAAAATACTCCGCGATCAGTTCGTCGTAATACGGCCGCAGCGCTCTCGCATCCGGACGTTCGGCGCTCTTGGAGTACAGATCGTACGGGTTGAACGCGCGCACCCAATCGAACGTCCGCCGGTCGCGATCGTTCATCAGGTATTCGTAGGCGCGCTCCCGGTGGCACGGGTAGAACGAGTGATACCGGATCATGTACAGGGCTTCGTCGGGCAAGTAATCCTTCGCCACGTGATACAGGTACTCGTCGTGGCCCCAGGAAAGATCCACGTTCGCGAAACCGCAACCTTCCTCATAGATGCCTGTGCGCGTCTGGTACGCGGGCACCGCGGAGTCCGGGTTGGCCACGAACAATTCCGGATACACGATGCGGTCGGACCAGGCGCACCCTACGGGGAAGGTATCGCCCACGACCGCCCATTGCGGCTCGCCGTAGAGGCAAAGAATCTTGCCCAGATCGTGGATCAGGCCGGCCAGAATAAACCATCGCGGATGCCCATCGGCGCGGATGGCTTCGGCAGTTTGCAGGCAGTGCTCGATCTGCGAGAGATCCGTATCCGGGTCGCTATCGTCCACCAGCGTATTCAGGTATTCGAGCGCTTCCCAGATGCCCATTGTGCGACGATCGAGCGCCAGATATTGGCGCTTCTTCTGGCGCACGAAGTCACGCGTCTGATGCGTATGGTTGAGGCGATAGAACTCGCGCACCACGGGCGGCGCTTCCGGGGTGAACTGCCGGAATCTCTCTTGCGCGCGGTTGGGATCGTAGCGGTCTTTGACGAAGTCGTCCCACTGTTCGAGGCTCTCCAGCGGACCTTGCATGCAGCCCTCCTGCCAGCCATTATACTGGCTGTATCGAATGCGAAGAGCGATTGTCACTATCTTGTTATTTGCGCCGGGCCAGGCGTGGTGCTGGGGCGACGAAGGACACCAGGCCGTGGCGCGCATAGCCGCGGCGCACCTGACGGAACGGGCGCGACAGGCGGTTGCGAAGCTGTTGCAGCAGGACGCGGCTTTTGCCGCCGATTCGCTCGCCGAGGCGATGGCGCGCGCGGCCATCTGGCCGGATCACATACCGGGCGGCAAGGGCGCCACGGCGCCCTGGCATTACATCGACATAGGATTGTTCGAAGGCCCGTCCCACATCGCCGAGCGCTGCCCGGATGGAAACTGTATTGTCGGCAAGATGAAGCAGTACCTGGTGAATCTGAAACAACATCGCGCCGACGGCACGTGGCCGGAATCGAAAGAACTGGCTTTCCTGATGCACTTCGCCGGCGACATTCATCAACCGCTGCACTGCGTGAGCGATGCGGATGCGGGCGGCAACTGTGTGAACGTGGTGGGCTACGAGCCCATGCACAATCTGCATGCGGTTTGGGACATAACGCTGGTGAACAAACTGACGGCCCAGGACGGCCCGGGCATGCTGGCGGGCATGGAGTCGCGCTTCCACGGAAAGACGCGGAGCTGGCAGGATTACGGCAGCATCGACCAGATCGCGGCCGAGTCCTTCAAGCTTGCCAAATCGCAGGTCTACGGTAAAGCGCGCCCGCGCCTGCCGGTGATTCCCAAGTTCATTGATGTGCAGCCGCGCAACTGCGCCACGGAAGCTCCGGAAAGCCTTCGCGAGGTGAAGGTGGATGGCCCGCGTTCTTACGGCGTCAACTCCGTCAACGTGGTTCGCATGCAGCTTTACAAAGGCGGAGTCCGGCTGGCCGCCATGCTGAACGCGATTTATTCCGATTAGCTGCCCTGGTAGGCCTCGTCCAGCAACTCAATGACGTGTACCACGCGCTGGCCGGCGCCATGCATCCTCACGCCCGCCCGCAGTTGCAGCATGCAGCCTGGATTTGCGGTGGCGATCACCTCCGCACCGGTGCGATTCACGTGCTCCATCTTGCGCTCCAGAATCTGCATGGACATCTCGTTCTCGACGACGTTGTAAATGCCAGCGCTGCCGCAGCACAGATCGGAAAGGGCCATCTCACAAAACGTCAGGCCGGGCACCGCCTCCAACAGTTTGCGCGGCGCCGTGCGGATATGCTGGCCGTGCGCCAGGTGACAGGAATCCTGGTAGGTGACGCGAACACCCAGGGATTTCATCCCGGGGCTGAGTTCGATAGACGCCAGAAACTCGGTGACATCCCGGACACGACCCGCAAACTCGCGCGCCCGCGCGGCGTACTCCGGGTCGTCGTGCAATAGTTCGCCGTATTCTTTGAGGGTCGAGCCGCAGCCGGCCGCGTTGGTCAGAATCGCGTCGTAGCCGCCCTCCGCCAGCGCGTCGATATTGCGCCGCGCGAGCGTGCGCGCCTGGTCCCGCAAACCCGCGTGTACGTGCAGCGCTCCGCAGCAGCCCTGGCCGCCGGGCACCGCGACCTCGCAGCCGTTCTTGCGCAAGACGCGGACGGTGGCCTCGTTCAATCGGGCGAAGCAGACGTTCGCGATGCATCCTGCCATCAGGGCGACCTTGTGACGCCGCTGGCCTTCCGCCGGAAAAGTCTTGCCGATTTTGTTGAAGAAAAACGGCGGCTCGGCGGTGGGCGCAAGCTGCTCCACCTCGCCCAGCTTGCCCAGCAACTTCAAGAACCCGAGCGCCCGGACCATTTTCTGTAATCCACTGCCCTGATACAGATAAAGCAGCGTGCCCAATAAAGTCATGATGGCGGGCGATTGCAAAAGGTGCCCGAAGACAAAGCGCCGCATGCGCTCTTCCCTGCGCGTGCGCACCACGGCGCCTTCAATTTGCGCGCGGGCGGCTTCCACCAACCTGCCGTATTGCACGCCGGAAGGGCAGGCGCTCTCGCAGCCGCGGCACGCCAGGCACAACTCGATGTGCTGGATGTATGCTGGACCGATCGGCGCACCGGCGGCCACTTGCGACATCTGGTAGATGCGGCCGCGCGGCGAGTCCATCTCCACGCCGAGCACGCGATAGGTAGGGCAGGCATTGAGGCACAGCCCGCAATGCACGCAGCGGTCCAGGTCCGCCTGGAGCGGCTCGTCCTTCGCGATCTCAGATACGGTTGTAGAGTCGGCCACGGTTGAGTAATAATTGCGGATCGAACATTAGTTTGATGCGCCGCATAATCTCTAAATCGCTGCCCGGCGCGGGCCATAGGACCCTTTCCTCTTTGCCGCTCTCCGGTGAAAATTCCACCACCGTCTCGGCATGCTCCCGCGCGGCCTGCGCGGCGAAGGCAACCGCCTCACTGGCGCTGTCGAAGTAAGCGTGGCAAACGCCCGATCCCGCGCGCGCGATCGCCGGTCCCGGCGCGGATTGCATCACTGTCTGTAATTCCTTTAGAGTACATGACACCCGCACCACCGCGCCATCGGGGTGCGAGCCAAGGTATTGGCCGGTGAAATCCTGGATTCCACGCCAGAATGCTCCCTCATCGCCCGCGGGAACGGGCTGCGCTCCCATGGCCGCCAGGTCCCGTTCGTAGCGGGCGATAGCGGCCGAATTGCCGCCGGCCCGCACCGCCAGCAGGTACGTCGAATCCTTGGTGTCCGCCGCCGTGGCGTTCAGCAGATCGATGGCGGCGGGATCCAGGGGGCTTTTCAAGATGGCATCGCGCGCGGCCAACGCAGCCTCCAGCCCCGCAAAGGAGAAGCGGAACGTGCGCTCGCAGGGAGGCTGCGGAATGACCTTGAAGTTGATTACCGCAATAGCCGCCAGTGTTCCGAACGAGCCGATCATCAGCTTGCCCATGTCCAACCCGGCGACGTTCTTCACCACCATGCCGCCGGTTTCGACCAGTTTGCCTTCCAGGGTGGCGAATTGCATCCCGATCACCATGTCGCGCGCGGTACCGTAAAGCCGCCGGCGCGGACCACTGCAATTGGCCGCCACGATCCCCCCGATCGTGGCCGTGGCGGCGAACGGCGGATCCAATGGGATCATCTGGCGATGCTCGGCCAGCAAGCGGCTTAGTTCGCAGTACGAAAGGCCGGCTTCCACGCTGATGGTCAGGTCGCGCGGCTCGTACTTCCGGACCCGGCACATGGCGGCGGTGGAGATCGTCATGTTCGCCGGACCCGCCGTGCCGCCCATCAGGCGTTTGGAGAAATGCCCTCCCAACTCGACGGTCTGGCCCCGGGACGAAGCCCAGCTCAGGGCCTCGGCGAGTTCCTGGGGACTCTCGGGCCGCACCGTGTCAGTAAAATAATCGGGCATGCGGATAGAAGACCAGGTGGCGCATTACGTATTGCAGAACCGTGAGCACGATGGATCCGAAAAAGGCCGGCAGGAAACCCCGCACCGAGAATCCCGGCACGAAAACAGACGCCAGTTTCAAAAGGAACGCGTTCAAAATCAGCCAGAACAGACCCAAGGTGACCAGGGTCAACGGCAGAGTCAGGAGTTTGAGCGGCCATCCGACCAGCACGTTCACGATGGCGATCACCACCGTGGCGACGAGTGCGGTGCCATAGTTTCGAACCTCGATACCGGCGATAATGCGCGGCAAAAGCCACAAGGCAAGGGCGCTGAGCAGCCAGAGCATGAGTAGATGCACAAAGAGGCCTCCGGAGTTCCATAATAAGCCATGGCCAGACTCTTTGCCGGAACATCCGGATTTGCCTACCCGAAGTGGAAGCCCCTGTTCTATCCGGCGAAGCTTCCCGCCAACAAATTCCTGGAGCACTATGGGCAGCGGCTGAATTCGGTGGAGATCAACTATACCTTCCGCCGCATGCCGGCCGCCGCCACCCTGGAAAACTGGGTGGCCGCCACGCCTCCGGGATTCGTATTCGCCTTGAAAGGCCACATGCGCATCACGCATATCATGCGGCTGAAGAATGCGGCCGAAGCCACGGGCACCTTTCTGCGCGCCATCGACCCGTTGCGCGCGGCCCGGCGGCTGGGACCCGTGCTGTTTCAACTTCCGCCGCAGATGCGTTGCGATCTGGATGTGCTCCGGACTTTCCTCGACTTGCTACCGGACGATTTGCGCTTCGCCTTCGAGTTCCGGCACACCTCGTGGCTGGTGGACGATGTTTACCGCTTGCTCGAAGGGCGTAACATCTCGCTGTGCGTTGCCGAGTCGGAGAAGTTGGAAGTGCCCGAGGTGATTACGGCGGATTTCGTCTATTTCCGCCTGCGCAAACCGGACTATTCGGCCGAAGATGTCGAAGCGATCGCCGGGCGCGCGCGCGGTTTGTTCGAGCAGGGCAAGGATCTTTTCCTCATGTTCAAACACGAAGACACGCCCGATGGTGCGTTGCATGCGGAAGAAGTGTTAAAGAAAGTGCCGGCGCCGCCGTTGTAAGTCGGGTAACTGCGAAGTAAGTCCGTACTAACCCGGTGCGCGCTTGATTTCCGGCATGCCCGAGCGTACAATTACGGTCGGAACTGAAGCTCCCATGCCTAAATTCATCATTAAGCTGGCCCTAATCGCAGCCGCGGTGATTTCCGCGAGCCTGAACGCGCAGACCAATCCGCTGGCGTATACACCGGTCGACGCGCAATACAGTGTGGCGCTCGACCAAATCATTATGGTTTCTACCAATCCGAACCAACTTCACATATACAATCCCATTTCCCAAACGGATGTGGTGGTTGGGTTGCCGAAGCCGCCTCTGGCCGTGTCCGTGAGCCCGGACGGCATGTACGCCGCGGTGGGACACGATGCCCTGGTTACCTACGTGAATCTTACGACCGCTTCCATCGTCCAGACGTACGACGTTTCGTTCACCGCCCAGAGTGTGGTCCTGGGCGAATCGTGGATTTATGTGCTGGCATCCCAGGTGGTCTCCATCGATATCGCCACGGGCGTGGTGACGCCGAGCAACATCAACTCGTACAGTATTACGAGCGCCCGTCTCGACAGTCCGCTGAACTCAATTTATGCAGTTGGAGGAAATGGCTTTCTGGAATTGAACGTATCCACGGGCCCCATCACCTCTCAGTCGAATTCTTCCTACTCGCAGGTGCACCCGGTTTGCGGCCCGGTCTGGCTTTCCGCCGATGGCAGTCAGATCTACGATGGCTGCGGCACGATATTCACCGCTTCTGCCAGTACAGCGCTGAATTTTCGATATGTCACCACGATGACCGGCCAGGTGCAAGCTCTGGCAGCATCTACGGGCCTGGTGGCTGCGGTCCCCGGCACAACATCATATCCACCCGGCAACGACGGCCTGGTGATGCTTTTCTCCGGCAGCTATCTGCAACCCGCCGGCCAATTTGTTCTGCCGGGCTTCGCGGCCGCGGGGAATAGCCTGACGGGACATGGCCGATGGGTTTTTTTCAATAACGCCGCGGCCGATCTTTTCGTGCTGATGTTGGGCGAGACGTCCTCCGGAAGTGCCGGCGGTTTCGCGGTCCAGACGTACTCTCTGGCGACCCCGCCGTCCTGTGGGGCGGCCTTCGCGACGTCCACGGCATCGGTGATCGGCGCGGGTTCGCTCGGCGAGGTGGGCGTGACGGCGTCCGCCACATGTATCTACCAGGCAAGCAGCGATTCCACGTGGCTCCAAATCGTCTCCGGGGGCTATGGTTCAGGGAATGGAACCCTGACCTGGCTGGCGCGCGCCAACGCAGGCGCCAGCCAGCGGGTAGGCCACATCTCGATCGGCGGCCAGGAGTTCACTTTGACTCAGGCGGGCGCGGCGCCACCCAGCGCGTTTACTCAACTGGCCTACAATGTTGTCGCTTCCGCTTATGACAATGCCCTCGATAACATCATCTTCGTAGCCGCGAGCCCCAACGAACTGCACATCTATAACCCAGTCACCCAGGCGGACCAAGTCGTACCCCTGGCGGCGGCTCCGCTAAGCGTTTCGGTACGTCCGGACGGTGCCTATGCGGCGGTCGGCCACCAGGGTTGGGCATCTTACGTCAACCTACAAACCGGCGCGGTACAACAGGTCTTCACCGTCGGCGCGGATGCGAACTACATTGTGCTGGCCGGCAACGGCTACATGTACCTTTTCTCGGACGACGGAAATCTGTATTCCCTGCTAATATCGACCGGCGCGCAAAGTACGACTGCCTCGTATTATTACAGTACCGGACCGGCCCGGCTATACACCGACGACCAGTCTATTTATCAGGCCAACGGCTCCGGGCTCGCTAAGTGGAACATCTCCACGGGCGTCGCGGCCAGCGACAGTCTCCCATACAGCGCCCCCTCAAGCTGTGGCAATCTCTGGATCGCCGAGGACGGCCTATCCATCGTGACGGAATGCGGATCGGTTTATTCCGCATCCGAAACGCCGGCGCTGGACCTGCAATATCAGGGCGCGCTATCAAATGCCGGAGCCGTTGTTTGGGCCGCGGAATCCGATGTTCAGTATTCCACAGCCGTAATTCCAGGCACGAACTACGAGTTGCCGGCGAACGATACACAGGTGCAAATGTACGGAGACGCCTATCTCAACTACGTGGGGAGCCTGGCACTTCCGCAATTCATGGCCGGCGGGTCGCCTTACGCCGGTCATGGAAAATTCACGTTCTGGAACAATGCGGGCAGCAGCTTGTACGTGGTGGAACAGGCCGACAGCACAGCCCAGCTTCTGTCGAGTTACGCGGTGGATGCCATATCGCCATCGCCTGCCTCGAGCGGCTGCACGTTTACGCTGGGATCGAAGTCGGCGAATGAGCCGGCCAGCCTGGGGTTCGATTCCGTGGTTGTTTCGACGGGCGCCACCTGTGTGTGGAGCGCATCGTCGAGCGCCTCCTGGCTGACCATCACCGCCGGTGCGTTTAGCTTTGGCTCAGGCGATCTGGCGTTCTCGTTTACCGCGAACACTGCCGGTACGCCCCGGGCGGCGACGTTGACGATCGCCGGACAGACCTTCACCGTGACACAGGCCGCCGGCACCGTAACAACTTACAGTGTCTCGGGACAAGTGACTCACGCGGGGAATGGCTTAGGCGGCGTAAACATCCTGTTGAGCCCGGGCGGCACGACCACCACGGATAGCTCGGGGAACTATTCGTTCAACAACCTGGCTCAAGGCGGCAACTATACGGTGACGCCGATACTCGGCGATTACTCGTTCAGCCCCTCCAGCTTGACGTTTAGTAATGTCAGCAGCAACCAGACGGCTAACTTCCAGGCTAATATCCAATACGATTTCAACGGCGGCCCCGGGCCGGACGTGGTTTGGGAGGATGCCACTTCGGGATTCGCCCAAATCTGGTATCTCGGCGGACCGCAGGGAGTGACCACGACCGGCGCGGCCGACCTGACCCAGAGCAATCCGTGGCGCATCGTGGGAATCGCGGATTTCAATGGCGACGGCACGCCCGATGTGCTATGGCAGGATCCGGTGAGCGGCGCGGTCCAGGTCTGGTATCTGGGCGGAGCCGGCGGCAACGTGCTTACTGGTTCGGCGGACATCACCAATCGCAATGCGTGGAAGGTGGTGTCGGTGGCGGACTTCAACCAGGATGGCCATCCGGATATTCTGTGGCAGGATCCGGTATCCGGGTTCTCGCAGATCTGGTACATGGGAGGAGCGCAGGGCACCACCATTCTGGGAGCGGCCAATCTGGACCAGACCAACCCGTGGAACATCGTGGGCTGCGCGGATTTCAACGGCGACGGAGTGCCGGACGTCTTGTGGCAGGACCCCAAGACCGGGACGGTGCAAATCTGGTATATGGGCGGGACGCAGGCGGGCGCGCAGGGCAGCCAGTTGCAAACGGCGGTGAACCTGACGGCGAATCCATGGCGCGTAGCGGCCATCGCGGACTTCAATCTGGATGGCCATCCAGACGTGGTGTTTCAAGACCCGGTGACCGGTGGGGCGCAAGTCTTCTTCTACACCGGCGCGCAGGGCACCACGCTATCCGGCACGGCCGTTCTCAGTGGGCCGAATCCGTGGCTTATCGCCGGACCGCACTGAGATCGCACTGAGTTAGAATCGGTCCTCGTATGGATCGTGGATGGTTTATCCGAGGACTCATTTTGTGGGCGGCCATAGGCATGTCCGCCCGCGTGCATGCGCAGGCAAATCCGCTTGCATATACGCCGGTTGACGCCCAGTACAGCACGGCGCTCGACCGCATCATCATGGTGTCGGCCAGCCCGAACCAGTTGCACGTCTACGATCCCATCACCCAAGGCGACACGGTGGTGGGTCTGCCGAAACAGCCGTACGCGGTTTCCGTCAGCCCGGACGGGCTTTACGCAGCGGTGGCGCACGACGCTCTGATTTCGTATGTGAACCTGTCCACTCCCGCGCTGCAAGCGTCGTACCCGATTCCGATGACCGCGCAAACCGTCATCCTGAGCGAATCCTGGGTATATGTGCTGCCCACCTATGAAGGGGATTTTTTGGCGCTCGACCTGGCCACGGGCGTGGCTACCGTGACAGGCTTAGGGTACGCTTCCGGGGGACGGCTGAATACCGCGGTGAATGCGATATATGGTACAGACGACGGCCTCTCGCCCGAGTCTCTGATCGAGTACAACATCGCCGCCGGTCCATTCGGCGGCTCGAAGGATTCGCCTTATTGGGGTAATTACGAGGTTTGCGGGAATATCTGGTTTTCACCGGACGGTAGCCGCATTTACAATCGCTGCGCCACGGTTTATCAGGCTTCGACCGACCCAGCCAAAGATATGCTTTACTACACCACTTTCACCGGCATCAGTTCCATTGGGGCGCTGGCGGAGTCCGCTGCATTGAACCAAATAGCGGTGGTCGAGAGCCTGGCGTGGGATCCATCTTTGAACGACGGTGTCGTCTTCCTTTTCGACAGCCATTATCTGCAACCGATCGGACAACTTACTTTGCCCGGTTTCACCGCCGGAGGAAGCAGTCTCAGTTCCCACGGGAAATGGGCCTTCTTCAATAACGCATCCACCGAACTTTTCGTGCTGATGCAGGGACAAACATCCTCCGGAACGGCCGCCGGTTTCGCCGTCCAGGCGTTCTCACTGGCCACTCCATCGCCGTGCGGCGCGACATTCGGATCGTCCACCGCCTCGGTTGCCGGCGCGGGTTCTTTGGGGACGGTGGGCATCTCGGCGGCCGCCACATGTATCTACCAGGCGGCCAGCGCTTCATCGTGGCTTCAGATCGTGTCGGGAGGATACGGCTCCGGCAACGGGACTCTAACTTACATAGCTCGCGCCAACACATCCACGAGCCCGCGGGTGGGTAACATCTCCATCGCCGGACAGCACCTGGCGGTTACACAGGCCGGCGCTTTGCCTCCGACGGCTTTTGCAGCGCTCGCCTATAACGTGGTGGACGCCACTTACAGCAGCGCGCTCGACCGCATTGTGTTTGCCGCCGCAAACCCGAACGAGCTGCACGCGTACGATCCCGTCACGCGCGCCGATACGGTTGTGCCGTTGTCGCTTCTGCCTCTGAGTGTTTCGGTGGATCCGGCCGGCATGTACGCGGCCGTGGGTCACACCGGATGGGTATCTTATGTGAACCTGCAAACCAACACGGTACAGCAGATATACACGGTCAATACCACTGCCAGCTACGTAGTCGCGGCCGACAACGGATACCTGTACGTATTTCCGGCGTTCGGCGATTCCTATATCTATTCGCTGCAGACGGCGACCGGAACGCTGACGGCGGCATCCTCAAATGAGGGCGGTCCGGCCCGGCTATACCCGGACGACAGGGCCATCTATCAAACCGGCGGCTACGGATTCGCCAAATGGGACATCTCGGCGGGCGCGGCAGTCAATGAAAATCCGCAGAACTCTCCCGATAACTGCGGCAATTTCTGGATTGCCGCGGACGGTTCTTCCATTGTCACCGAATGCGGAATCGTTTACACGGCCTCCGAGAACGCGGCAAACGATCTGCAATACGAAGGCATGCTCTCCAATAGCGGCTACGTCGTAGGCGCCGCGGAACCCTCCGCCCAACAGTCCCTGGCGACGATTCCAATCGCGAATAATCAGACTCCAAGCGACACGCAGGTACAGGTGTATGGGGGCGCTTACCTGGGCTATGCGGGCACTCTGGCATTGCCCCAATTTATGGCCGGCGGGACCTCTTATGCCGGCCACGGAAAGTTCGTGTTCTGGAACAGCGCGGGAACCAGTTTGTACGTCGTGGAGCAGGCCGACAGCACCGCCCAGCTTCTTTCGAGCTTTGCGGTGGATACGATTTCGCCGTTGACACCGGCCAGTGGCTGCACGTTTACGCTGGGCGCGGTGTCCGCGAGCGAGCCCGCCAGCCTGGGGTTCGATTCCGTCTCCGTCACAACCGGCGCGAATTGCGTTTGGAACGCGTCGTCCAGCGCGGCGTGGCTGACCATTACCGCGGGGGCATTCGGCTTCGGTACCGGCGACCTGGCCTTCTCGTTCCCGGCCAACACCGTGCCGGCCACGCGCACCGCGACGTTGACGATCGCCGGACAGACCTTCACGGTGACACAGGCGGCGGGAACCCTTACAACCTACACGATTGCAGGACAGGTGACTCACACGGGAACAGGGTTGGGCGGTGTGAACATACTGCTCAGCACCGGAGCCACGATTACTACCGACAGCTCAGGGTACTATTCGTTCACCAATCTGGCCCAAGGCGCCAACTACACGGTGACACCGATTCTGGAAGATTACTCATTCAGTCCGCCGAATCTGACATTTAGTAATATCGGCAGCGACCAGATAGCGAGTTTCCAGGCCAATATCCAATACGATTTCAACGGCGGCGCGGGACCGGACGTGGTTTGGGAAAATCCCACCTCCGGATTCGCGCAGATCTGGTATCTCGGCGGACCGCAGGGAGTGACCACGATCGGCGCCGCCGACCTGACCCAGAGCAATCCGTGGCGCATCGTGGGGATCGCGGACTTCAATGGCGACGGCACGCCCGATGTCCTATGGCAGGATCCGGTGAGTGGCGCCGTGCAAGTCTGGTATATGGGCGGGCCCATCGGGAACGTGCTCATCGGGTCGGCGGATATCACCCGTCGCAATGCGTGGCGAGTGGTGTCGGTGGCGGACTTCAACCAGGATGGCCATCCGGATATTCTGTGGCAGGATCCGGTGTCCGGGTTCTCGCAGATCTGGTACATGGGTGGCGGACAGGGCATCACCATTCTGGGAGCGGCGAATCTGGACCAGACCAACCCGTGGAACATCGTGGGCTGCGCGGATTTCAATGGCGACGGAGTGCCGGACGTCTTGTGGCAGGACCCCCAGACCGGGACGGTCCAGATCTGGTACATGGGCGGGACGCAGGCCGGCGCGCAGGGCAGCCAACTACAAACCGCGGTGAACCTGAAGGCGAATCCATGGCGCGTGGCCGCCATCGCGGACTTCAATCTGGATGGGCATCCGGACGTGGTGTTTCAAGACCCGGTGACCGGTGGAGCACAGGTCTTCTTCTACAACGGGGCGCAGGGCACCGCGTTATTCGGCACGGCTGTTCTCAGTGGGCCAAATCCGTGGTCCGTTGCAGGACCGCACTAAGGCGCAGGGGGATCAGTAGCCCTCTTCGCGCAGGCGCTCGACGGTGATGCGGGGCTTCAAGTCCACCTTACGGATCAGCTTCTCGACGTGCTTGGCTAAGATATCGCACTCGATATTCACGCGGTTACCGGGCTGGTAAGTGCCCAGCGTTGTATTCCGATAGGTGTGCGGAATGATGGTGACGGCCAGCACGCCGCCCTCGAGTGACGCAATGGTCAAGCTGATGCCATCGATCGCGATGGAGCCTTTATAGACCAGGTAGGGATCGAGTTCGGCGGGAATGCGCACTTTCAGCCACCAATTCTCGTCACCCAGGGATTCCAGGGATAAGAACTCGCCGGTCGCATCCACGTGACCCTGCACGATGTGCCCGCTGAGGCGGCTGTCCGGCAAGAGCGGCCGTTCCAGGTTGACGCGGGAAAGCGCACGCAGCGCGCCCAGGTTGCTGGCCCGCAGAGTCTCCGGGGCGAGGTCGGCCGAGAACGATTCCGCCCGTATCTCCACCGCCGTCAGGCACACCCCATTCACCGCGATGCTGGCGCCCTCGGTCATGTCTTCGAGCACCTTCCGGCAATGGACCTTAAGACGCGCGCCGGCGGCCCGGCCCTCGATCGATTCGACGGCTCCCAGTTCTTCGATAATCCCGGTAAACATTCAACTCTCTTTGACGATGTGACCTTCGACCGCGAATTCGTCGGGGGAAATGCGGTGCAATTCGGTGCGATCGATGCGAATGGCGTCGGCGCGACGGCGCCGGCCTACCCCGCCTGCCATGGACAACGATTCGAGTCCGCCCAGAATCTTCGGCGCGTAGTAGAAATATACCTTGTCGGCTACGCCCGTTTCGAGCGCGGCCCAATTCACTTTGGCGCCGGCTTCGATCAATACCGACAAATACTGCTGCTGCGCCACGGCTTCGATGGCGGCGCGCATATCGGAGCGGCCGTCGCGACCATCCAGGATCAGCACGCGTGCGCCGCGGCTTTCGAGCGCTTTACGGCGTTCGGCCGGCGCCGCCGAAGTCCCCACCACCAGCAAATCGCCAGCTGCGCTGCGCACCATCTGCGAATCGAGCGGCAGCCGCAAGCGCGAATCGAGGACGATGCGGAGAAGCGGCCGGCTGCGCGGCAATCCGCTGCGATCCGTGAGCAGGCAATCGTCGGCCAGGACCGTGCCGATACCGGTCAGCATGGCGTCGGAATGGTGGCGAAGTTGCTGCACGTGCGCGCGCGCTTTTTCGCTGGTGATCCAGCCGCGGTTATCGTCGGGCGCGGCGATCTTGCCATCCAGCGTGAGCGCGGTTTTCAGCGTGACCAGCGGCAAGCGCGTGCGCATGAAATGCGCGAAAGCCTCATTCAGTTTCTCGGCTTCGGCGGAGAAACCGGCGGCGATTTCGGCCTGGATTCCGGCGGCGCGCAATTGCCGCATCCCGGCGCCGGCCACCAGCGGATTGGGATCCTCCATGGCCACCACCACGCGCGCCACGCCCGCCTCAATGAGCGCCGCAGTGCAGGGTCCCGTGCGGCCCTGATGGCAGCAGGGCTCCAGATTGATGTACAAGGTAGCGCCGCGGGCCTGCTCGCCGGCTTCCTCCAGCGCCAGGATTTCCGCATGCTCCACGCCGGCCCAGGTGTGGAAGCCGCGTCCCACAACTTGCCCATCAAGCACCAGGACCGCGCCCACCAGCGGGTTGGGGCTGGCCTGGGCGTCGCCCTGCCGCGCCAGCTCCAGCGCTTCACGCAGATACCGGGCGTCCGATTCCTGCTGGTGATCGCTCATTTTTCAAATAGGGAGGCGATGAATTTCTCGGGATCGAACGGCAGCAGGTCGTCCGCCTTCTCGCCGATGCCCACATAGCGGATGGGAATATTTAACTCGCGCGCGATCGCGATCACGATGCCACCCTTGGCGGTGCCATCCAGCTTCGTCAGCACGATGCCGGTCACGCCGGATGTTTCCGTGAACTTGCGCGCCTGCTCCAGGCCGTTTTGACCGGTGGTGGCATCCAGCACCAACAGCACTTCGTGCGGCGCGTCCGGGATCACGCGCGCGGCCGTGCGGCGCATCTTCTCCAGTTCGGCCATCAGGTTGGTTTTGGTTTGCAGGCGTCCGGCGGTGTCCACAATCACGTAATCGGTCTTGCGCGCACGCGCGGCTTGTAAGGCATCGAAGAGCACCGCGCTGGGATCCGAGCCCTGCTGCTGCCGGATCACGTCCGTGCCTGTCCGCTGGCCCCAAATTTCGAGCTGCTCGATGGCCGCGGCGCGAAACGTGTCGGCCGCGCACAAAAGCACACTGCGCTGCTCGTTGCGGAAGCGGTGCGTGAGTTTGCCGATGGTGGTGGTTTTGCCGGAGCCGTTCACGCCCACCACCAGGATTACGGCCGGCGGCTCGGCCACCCGCGGCATGGGACGCTCGGAAGCTTGCAGAATTTCGAGCAAGTGCTCGCGGATGAGCCCTTCCAGTTCGGCGGCATCGCCCACCAGTTTGCGATCCACGCGCTCGCGGATGCGGTCCAGAATCTCCTCGGTGGTGCGCACGCCGATGTCGGAACTGATCAGCGTGAATTCCAGTTCGTCCAGCAAATCGGCATCGATTTCCTTGGCGCCCTGGAGCATGTCCTCGAGACGCGTGACTAGCCCCGCGCGGGTCTTTTGGACCCCGCTCTTCAGGCGCTCCAGCAGGGTGGGTTCTTGTTCGACGGAGCCGAATAAGGTCTGGATCATGGGGCTATTGCCACGCGCGTGTTCGGGCTTTCCGGCATTATGAGACCATTGTAGCAATCATGAATAAAGTAGCGATTTTCGGGGCAGCCGGTCCGATTGGCCGGTATGTGGGAATGGATCTCGATCGCCGCGGCATCCCGTTTCGCGCCGTAGGACGCACGGCCGGCAAACTCGCGGATGTTTTCGGAAAGCTGCCGCACGCGGAGGTGGTCGCCGCGGATTTATCGGATGCCGGCGGCGCCGCGCAGGCGGCGCGGGGCGCGGATACCATCATCTACACCCTGGGCGTGCCGTACACGGAATTCCAACTTTATCCGAAATTGATGCGCGTGGCCGTGGACGCGGCGGCGGCCGCCGGAGTGCAGCGTTTCCTGGTGGTGACCGGTGTTTACAGCTACGGGATCCCGCAGACAAAGCGGGTGGCGGAGACGCATCCGCGCGTGCCGGCCTCGGTGAAGGGACAATTGCGTAAGGAGCAGGAAGATACGCTGATGGCCGCGGGCGAGCGCGGGTTATTCAAGAGCATGGTGGTGCGGCTGCCGGATTTCTACGGACCCCATGCCGACAACAGCCTGGCCAATCCGATCTTCCGCGCGGCGCTGGCAGGCAAGACCGCCAACTGGTTGGGGCCGGTCGGCCCGCTGCACGAATTCATGTTTGTGCCGGACGCCGGGCCGGTGATTGCGGAACTGGCCGGGCGCGACGAGTGCTACGGAGAGGCCTGGAACTTCGCGGGACCGGGAGACATCTCCGTGCTGGCTTTCATCCAGAAGATCTACCAGGCGGCGGGACGCGAGCCGAAGTTCCGCAGCGCCGGCCGCACCCTGCTGCGCATGATGGGCTGGTTCAATCCGCTAATGCGCGAATTGCCCGAGATGCTCTATCTGCAGGAGACGCCCGTATTGCTGGACGACGAGAAGCTACGCAATAAGCTGGGGTCTGTACACAAGACCAGTTATGACGAAGGCATCCAACTGACGCTCAAGTGGATGCGGGACACGCATCACATAGCGCCCAAATAGTAGCCCGGACGCGTGCGGGCCTTGACGTCCCTGCGGCCGGCGATCTCCACGGTGATCTGGTGAAAGCCGCCTTCCTGCTTGTTGTTGGGGTTATACGTAATCATGTACTGGCTGTGAAGATCCGCGCCGAGCCGCTGGATGGCTTCCTCCAGGCCATGCGAACGCATGAATCCGAACTGCTCTCCGCCAGTGCCCTTGGTGAAGACCTCCGACGGGTTCTGCTTAAACATCGCCTTTGCGTCCTTGAAGACTTCCACCATCAACGGCACGAATTCCGCGCTGCCGCCGAGGCTGCCGGTGGTTTGCATCACGGTGTTGGGAGTGGCGGGGACTCCCGACGGGAGCGGCGTCATGGCGGGCGGCCGATTGTCGATGTATCCAGGATCGGCCGGTGCCATCAGACTGGTCACCACACGGGAAATATCGACGGTATAAACATCGATGTTGTTAATCTGCACGGCGATCAGCGTCTCTTTCAAGCGAGCCTCGCTCGATCGGTCGCGGGTTTCGCTGACCAGCAGGATGATCCGGCGGCGATTCTTCGGCCGGGTACGCAGCAGGCGCACGCTTTCTTCCACGGCGTCGATCATGCGGTTCTGGCTGCTGCCCGCGTGAATCCTCTTCAGCGCTTCCGTAATCTTCGCGGAGTCGGAAGTGAATTCCTGCATGACCCGGATGCGGGAATCGAAGGCCACCACGGCCGCCTCGCCTTGGTCGCCGATCACAATCGGCTGGATCATATCGCCGATTTTACGGATCTGCGGCAGTATGGATTCCACGCGATCGTTGGCCTCGACCGCGATCACCAGGGAAATGGGCGGGAAGGAGACATCCACCTGAATGTTCTGCTCTTTGCCGTTGTCAAAGAGATGGAATTGGTCGGGCCGTAATCCATCCACATTGTCGCCGTTGCGATCCACGACCGATACGGGGGCCACCACCACCTGCACAGCGCTCGTGAATTTGACGTCGCCGGACGTGTCGGGGGGCGTATCCGGTTTGGCGGAATCCTGCTGGCCTTGAGCAAATAAAGTGGCGGCGAACAAGCCCGCGAGCAGATAGCGAAGAGTCATGCAATTCCAGACGTTAGGCGTTACCAAATCGTTGCGCATCCTGATGCTCCGTGAGGCCTCCCAGGAGGTCGAGCACATGTGGCACTAACTCTACGATAGCATCGAGCGACTCCACCGCACCCTTGGGCGAGCCGGGCAAATTCACGATCAGTACGTTTCCGCGCGTGCCGCCGGTGGCCCGGGAGAGCGCCGCCATGGGCGTGGAACGCGCTCCCCGGGCGCGCATCAGTTCGCCTAAGCCCGGTATCTCCTTGTGCAATACCGCACGCGTGGCTTCCGGGGTCACGTCGCGTAGGGCCACGCCCGTACCGCCGGTAGTGAATATGGCGGCCACGCGCCGGCTATCCGCCAGGGCCGCCAGCCGCCGTTCGATGAGCGCAACGTCGTCCGGAATCACTTCGGTTATGGCGACGCGCCATCCGAGTTGCTCCAGCCTGCGGCTCACCGCCGGGCCCGAGGCGTCCACGCGCGTGCCGGCACGTACGGAGTCGCTGATGGTGAGCACCGCCGCGTCGATCATGATGCGAGTGTACCGCAGACGCGGGCCAGCAATTGAAAGGCGCGGCGAGCCACGATCAACTCTTCGTTAGTAGCCAGAACGGCGACGGCCACCTGCCCGTTCGACACCACCCGATCGCCACGGCCATGGACGTTCGATTCGGGGTCGAGCGCGATGCCCAGAAACTCCAGACCCTCGCAACAGGCGGCCCGCAGACTGGCGGAGTTCTCGCCAATGCCGCCCGTGAACGCCAGCGCATCGAGACCACCCATCGCAGCCGCGTAAGCGCCGATGGTCTTCTTCACCTGGTAGACGAAGACCTGGAGCGCATCGGCAGCCAGGCTATCTCCGGCGGCGGCCGCATGCTCCAGATCGCGCACATCGCCGCCCGCGATTCCCGAAAGACCGGCCAGGCCGCCGGTTTGCGCAAGTTGCGCGCGAACTTGATCGCAGCTCCAGCCGTGACGCTCGATCATGAAAAGGACGCCGAACGCGTCGAGATCGCCATGGCGGGTGGCGTTCTCCAGACCGGATTGCGGCGAGAATCCCATGGTGGTGTCGATGGACCGGCCGCGTTCGATGGCGCAGATCGACGAACTGCCACCCAGGTGGCAACTCACCAGGCGGGTTTGGCGGCCGAGCAGCGCGGCGCAGCGTTCGGCCACGTATTGGTGCGATGCGCCATGGAATCCGTACCTGACCACACCTTCCGCCCGCCACGCGGCGGGCACGCCGTAAAGCCGCGCGCGATCGGGCATGGTGGCGTGAAACTCGGTCTCAAAGGCCGCTACCAGCGGGATTCCGGGAAGGCTTTCGCGGAAGGCGCGGATGGCGGAAAGGTAGATGCGATTGTGAGCCGGCGCAGCGGGCAGGAATTCGGCGAGAGCCTGCATTACGCCCTCGTCGATGATGAAGGTGCCGCGGTATCGGGGGCCGGCATGCACGGCCTTGAACGCAACGGCGTCCACGCGAACGCCACCGGCGCCGATCTGGCCGATGGCTTCGGCGTAATCAAGCACCCGTTCAAAACGGCCGCGCCCGAGCACCTGCTCGGAAGGCATTTCCAGAATCTGGTACTTCAGCGACGTGGAGCCCAGGTTCGGAACCAGCAGGTTCATTTGACGCCGTGATACTGGGCGCGTATGGCGACCAGATTCTTATTCGCCTGCGCCTGAAAAGGACTCTTCATGGCCGCGCAGACCTTGAAGTAGTTGACGGCATCCTGGGCTTTCTCCATCTTGTAATTGGCCAGGCCCAGGTAAAAAAGCACCTCCGGCTTCACGGCGGAGCCTTCCTCTAAAAGCGGCAGCGCCTTGCGCAGTTCCTGGTCGGCGGGCGCCAGTTTTCCTTCGTTAAAATACTGTTCGCCGTTGGTGGAATAGGCGAAAACGAGAATGGTGTTCTTGCGCTTGGTCCAGTCGGCATCGGCGACGCCATCGGGCTTGGGTTTGGAGCCGGCGGCTTCTACGAGCTTTGCGCTGTACGTGTGAACTTTAGCGCCGTCTTTCTTTTTGGCGGCATCCTGGGTGAGAACCAGCAGCATGTCGTCGCTGGGGCTGCCCGTAGCGGCAACCTGCTGCGCGAGAGCCACCGCCTTGTCCGCCGCGCCGGATTTCTGATAGGCGACGAACAGCGTGTTGACCGCTTTGGCAAGGTACTCGCTCTGTGGATTGCGCTGCCGCAGGGCTTCGATCAGGGCGATCTGCTTGTTCGGATCGGCTGTTCCGAGCGCCATGGCGTAAAGCGAATACTCGGTGTACGTGTTTACCTGGCGGGCGTAATCGACACGGGCCTTCCAGTTCTCGACTTCGTCGGCCTCCTTCGGCTGAGGGGAGGCGACCACCTTTTGGGCGAGCTCGGAGGTGCGTGCGGACCATTTCAGAACCAGGTCGGGATCCTTTTTCATCTCGGCCGCCTTGAGGGTCTGCTGGGCGTCCTCAACGCATTCCGGAGGGATCGCTGCCAGTTTCTCGCCTATGGCCAGAGCCTTGTCGGGGTCGTTGGCCTTGACGTAGGCGTTCAGCAGTTGCTCGTCCACCCAGCCAGCCGCTTCGTGCTGCGGATATTCGTTGGCGAACTGCTCCTGGAGGGCCAACTTCTTTCCTGCGTCTTCCTCCAGGCCGGCCTTTTGGAGCAGTTGCCCTTCCGGCGTGGTGGCATTGAGTTCCGTGAGTTTGTGGCACTGCGTCCATGCGGGCGCGGCAGCGAGTGCGACGGCGAAAAGGGTAGCGACAGCTTTCATGGGTACCTCCCCGATCTGCGGAATCTTAACACAATTGTGAGCCTGCAATCTCGCTGTTTCGCGCCGGGGTTTCAAGTTTCTTGCGCGGCATCGGGATATGTGCGACGCTTAGGGAAATGGCGCGAGCGGTTGCGAAATACATTTTCTGCGCGCTGCTGACGTTGCTGTCAACAGCCGTGGCGCCGTCCGTTCGCTTCGTAACTCCTGTCGAGATCGTCTGGTGCGCGGAGGCCGAACAACCGGCTCCACGCGACTTGCGATCCGTTCGCGTGCGCCCGGCGGCGCGGCAGCCCGCACCTGCATATACGTCACGCACCAGGCCGGAACCCGCGGCCTTCGTTCTCTTCCAGCGGCCGCCTCCGGCTTCCTCTCTTTTGTCGTAATCCAAGCTATTTCAAGAAAACGGAAAGGGAGAGGATTTGTGTCTTTTAGCGACTTACTACGTTTTTTAGGGCTCCAGGACCGTGAGTCCGCCGCTCAATTGCGGGCCCTTACCCGGCGGCGGCAGGAGCTTACTGGATTATCCGACGACCAACTCAGGATCGCCGCGCGGGGCAAGCGCCGGGATGCCGACGTTGCAGAGACGTTCGCGCTGGCAGCGGTGATTGCGTCGCGGGTGGTCGGATTGCAGATGTTCGACGTGCAGATCCTGGGTGCGCTGGCGATGCAACGCGGGCACATCGCGGAGATGCAGACGGGCGAGGGCAAGACGCTGGCGGCTGTTCCCGCCGCGATCTGGTACGCACGGCAAGGCCGCGGCGTCCATGTGTTGACGGCCAACGACTATCTTGCCCGCCGCGACGCCGCCTGGATGCGCGGCATCTACGACTGGTTCGGTCTCTCGGTGGCGCATATCTCGCAGGACATGGACGCGGAACGCCGCCGCGCCGCCTATCGGTGCGACGTGACCTATGCGACCGCCAATGAAGTGGGCTTCGATTATCTGCGGGATGGTCTGGCGCGCAGCGCAGAGGAACTGGTCGAGAGGCCGTTTGCGTTCGCCATCATCGACGAGGCGGACTCCATCCTGATCGACGAGGCGCGCATCCCGCTGGTGATCGCCGGCGGTGCGCGCGACGATTCCGCGCTGCCATACCGCGTGGACGCGGTGGTCGCCGGGCTGCAACCTGAAATCCATTATTCGCTCGATGAATTCGCGCGGAACGTGCAGTTGACGGATGCAGGCATCCAGCGCGTGGAAGGAACCCTGGGCTGCGGCAGCCTGTTTGACGCGCCAAACCTGCATGTTCTGACGGCGGTACAGGACGGACTGCACGCGCACGCGCTACTGCGGCGCGACGTGGATTACGTGGTGAAGGGAGGGTCGATCGAATTGATCGACGAATTCAAGGGCCGCATCGCGCAGAACCGGCGCTGGCCGGCGGGCCTGCACTCCGCCGTGGAAGCTAAGGAGCGACTGCGGCTGAAGACGCAGGGGCGGATTCTCGGCTCGATCACGGTGCAGAGCCTGACCGGAATGTACGAACGAATCAGCGGTATGACCGGCACGGCGGCCACGCAAGCCGAAGATTTCCGGAAGATGTACAGGCTGCGGGTCAAGGCCATTGCGCCAAACCGGCCCGTAATTCGCCAGGATCTGCCCGATATTGTCTATGCCGATCGGGAGGCGCGGAGCCAGGCGCTGGTGACAGAAATCGGCAAAGTACACCAGACCGGCCGTCCGATCCTGGTGGGGACCGCCAGTGTGGAAGAATCGGAAGAATTGAGCCGGCGCCTGCGGGCGGCCGGTATCGGACACGCCGTGCTGAACGCCAGGAACGACGAGGCCGAGGCGGAAATCATCGCGCAGGCGGGCGCGCTGGGCGCCGTGACGGTTTCGACAAACATGGCGGGACGGGGTACCGACATCCTGTTTGGGCGGGAACCCGCCCACGGAACGCGACAGGGTGGTGGAGTTGGGCGGTTTGTACGTGATGGGCACCACACGGCACGAGTCCAGGCGGATCGACAACCAACTGCGGGGACGCGCCGGACGGCAGGGCGATCCGGGCACATCGCGGTTCTTTGTGAGCCTGGACGATGACCTGCTGGTGCGTTTCGGAATTGCGGAGAACCCGGATATCGACAGCATACAGCGCACCGTGGAAGGCCAGAATCTGGAGATTCGGCAGACACTTTGGAAATACGACTGCGCGGTGGAACATCATCGGAGCGAGGTGTATCGGCTGCGGCACGAGGTTCTGCTATCGCCCGAATGGAGCCTGGCTTCGATGGCGCCCGCGGAGACATACGTCCAGCTTGCACAGGCGATCGGGAAAGAGGCGCTCGAGAAAGCTGGGCGCCAGCTTGCGTTGGCCGTGATTGACGATCTATGGTCCGACTACCTGGCGAATGTCGCGGAGTTGAGGGGCGGCATTCATTGGGCATCGTGGGGCGGGCGCGACCCGCTCCTGAAGTTCCTGCTCGGCGAACGGGAGATTTATAACGGCTTCCATAGCTATCTGGCGGTGGAGATGGCGAACGCGCTGGCCACGGCCGAGGTCCGGGATGGCGCGGTCTATTTCGCGGATGGAGGGCGGATAGAGCGCGGGGCGACATGGACTTACGTGACTACCGATCAACCGTTTGGAACGCTCGGTGAGCAGGCGATCAAGGCGTTGCGGCGCATTGTCCGACCGGCGCACTGACTGGAGTTTGGAACATCTAATGGGGTCGCAGCCCGTGGCGCACGCTTTTTCGACGCTTTAGCGTGCCGGCGGGACTTTTAAGTCCCGCTTCCCGCGAACTGAATAAAGCGTGCGCCACGAGACGAATGCGTGGTATATATCGGCCATCATGCGCAACCTTGGATCATCGCGGCGTAGCTTTCTCGGCGGCACGGCGGGTGCTGCCGTTATTGCGGCCCAGCCGGCTCATGCACAGAAACCTGCCGAAACGCCCGCACTGCCGGGCCTGCTGCTAAAGGATTTCGAGCCCAAGAGTATGCTGGTGGTCCCACGGCAGCCGGTGCCGCGGGCGAAGTTTCCGGTGATCGACGTACACACGCATGTGTCGTCGGCGTTGCCCACGCGGCGGACCGCGGGCTCGCCGGAGATGGCGCAGGCCTTCAGGCAGATGGACGCCATCGCCGGCTGGATGGAGGCGCTCAACATCCGGACCCTGGTGAACCTCACGGGTGGCTATGGCGACCTGCTGAAAGCCAACATCCGAGACTTGCAGGAGCGTTACAAAGGCCGGTTCTTCAACTGCGTCGAACCCGCCTATGAGCGCATTCGCGAACGGAGCTTCCCGCAGTGGCAAGCGGATGAGATCGCGCGCGGCAAGCAAGCCGGGGCCGTGGGGGTGAAGGTTCTGAAGACGCTTGGACTATACCTGCGCGAGAATGTGGATACGGGGCCGCTGGTCAAGATCGACGATCCGCGCTTCGATCCCATGTGGGACGCGGCTGGTCAATTGCACCTCCCGGTGTTCATTCACACTTCCGATCCGGACGCCTTCTTCACGCCGGTGGACCGCTACAACGAACGCTGGGAAGAATTGGGCGAGCATCCGGACTGGTCATTTTACGGGAAGGATTATCCCCCGAAAGCGGAGTTGCTGGCGGCGCGCAATCGGGTGATCGCGCGGCACCCTAAAACCACTTTCGTGGGCTTGCACGTGGCCAATCATCCCGAGAATCTCGACGAGGTCTCCGGTTGGCTGGACCAGTTCCCCAACCTGCACGTGGAGACGGCGGCGCGCTTGGGAGAACTCGGCCGCCAGCCGCGGCGGGCGCGCGCGTTCTTTGAGGCCTACCAGGACCGCATCATGTTCGGCACGGATGCGACGGCGCGAGAAGCGAATACCCCGCAGCAGGACTTGAAGCCGGCCATGTTTCAAATCTATTTCCGATGGCTGCAGACGCTGGACGAGTACTTGGACTACGCTCCCAGCGAGAAGCCGCCGCAGGGGCGCTGGAGGATCTACGGGATCGGGTTGCCGGACGCGATCCTAAAAAAGGTCTACAACGGCAACGCGGCGCGGTTACTAGGTTGGCCGGAAGCCTGACAAGATCGCCTAACGCTGGATGCGGGCGGAGCCACCCTTGGCGAACGCGCGAACCTGATCGAGCGTGGCCATGGTGGTGTCGCCGGGGAAAGTAGTCAGCAGCGCGCCATGCGCCCAGCCCAATTTGAGGGCCTCCGCGGGCTCTTCACCGGCCATCAGGCCGTAAAAGAAGCCGGACGCGAATCCGTCTCCGCCGCCGACGCGATCGAGCACGTCCAGTTCGCAAGTGGGTGAGACGTAAGTCTGGCCGTCGATCCAGGCGACCGCGCCCCAACTGTGGCGGTTGGTCGAATGCACTTCGCGCAGGGTGGTGGCCACGATCTTGATTTGCGGATGTTGCGCCACCACGCGGCCGATCATGCCGAAGAAGGCGCTAGGATCGAGCTTGGACTTGGCGGCGACCTCCGGGCCGGGAATGCCCAGGCCCATTTGCAGGTCCTCCTCGTTGCCCACCAGCACATCCACGTTCTCGACGATGCGGCGGATCACCGCCACGGCGCGTTCGTGGCCGCCGGAGATGTTCCACAATTTCGCGCGATAATTCAGATCGAACGATACCACCGCACCGGCGGCTTTCGCGGCGCGCATGCCTTCGATGATGAGTTCGGCGGTGGCTGGGGAAAGCGCGGCGAAAATACCGCCGCTGTGGAACCAGCGCACGCCCGCGCCGAATATGGCTTTCCAATCGAAATCGCCGGGCTTCAGCAGCGCGGCGGCCTCGTTGGCGCGATTGTAAAAAACCACCGGCGCGCGTACGCCGTAGCCGCGGTCGCTATAAACGGCCGCCATGTTGGGGCCGGTGGCGCCATCGTGCTTGAAGCGCTTGTAGAAGGGCTTCACGCCCATGGCCCTGACGCGCTCCGCGATCAATTCGCCGATCGGATAATCGACCATGGCGCTGGCGATGCCGGTGGCCAGGCCGAAGCAGTCCGACAGGTTCGCGGCGCAATTGAATTCGCCGCCGCTTACATGGATCCGGCACTCCGCGGCTTTACGGAAAGGGATGATGCCCGGATCGAGGCGATGAACCAGCGCGCCCAGCGAGAGCAGGTCGAGCGCGCCGGCGGCGGGAATCTGGAGGCTGATCATACGTTGTAAGTGCCGGAGGACACGCGGCCGCCGCGGCCGGTCCAATTGGTGTGGAAGAACTGGCCGCGCGGCTTGTCGATGCGCTCATAAGTATGGGCGCCGAAGAAATCGCGCTGGGCTTGCAGTAAGTTAGCGGGCAGACGCGCGGTGCGGTATCCATCGAAGAACGAAAGCGCGGTGGAGAATGCGGGCGTGGGAACGCCGTATTCAATCGCATGGATAATGCCGCGCCGCCAGGAATCCTGATAGCCGTTCAGCGTCTGGCTGAAGAAATCGTCGAGCAACAGATTGGTAAGGTGCGGATTCTTGTCGTAAGCTTCCTTGATTTTGCCCAGGAACCGGCTACGGATGATACAGCCGCCGCGCCACATCAGCGCTATGCCGCCGAAGTTGAGGTTCCAGCCCTCTTCCTTGGCCGCTTCGCGCAACAACATATAGCCTTGGGCGTAGGAAATCATCTTGGAGCAGTAGAGTGCCCGGCGCACATCCTCGATGAACGCCTCGCGGTACGAGGCACACGTGCGTTTCGGGCCGGCCAGGATGGCGGAGGCGGCCACGCGCTCGTCTTTCATGGCGGAGAGGCAGCGGGCAAACACGGCTTCGCCGATCAGGGTGACCGGCGTGCCGGTATCGAGCGCGCTGATGCCGGTCCACTTTCCGGTACCTTTTTGGCCGGCAGTGTCCAGAATCTTATCGACCAGCGGCGCGCCATCGTCGTCGCGCTTGGTGAAGATCTCGGCGGTAATCTCGATCAGGTAGCTGTCGAGTTCGCCCTTATTCCAGTCGGCGAAAACCTGGTGCAACTCGTCCGCAGTCAGGCCGAGGCCATCCTTCAGCAACTGGTAGGCTTCGCAGATCAATTGCATGTCGCCGTACTCGATGCCGTTGTGCACCATCTTCACGTAGTGACCGGCGCCGTTTTCGCCCACCCAGTCGCAGCACGGCGAGCCGTCTTCGACCTTGGCGGCGATGGCCTGGAAGATCTCCTTCACGTACGGCCAGGCGGCTGGATTCCCGCCCGGCATAATGGACGGGCCGTGGCGCGCGCCTTCTTCGCCTCCCGATACGCCCGTGCCGACGAACAGGATGCCTTCGTCCGCAAGCGCCTTGGTGCGGCGGTTGGTATCGGGATAGTGGGAGTTGCCGCCGTCGATGATGATGTCGCCCTTTTCGAGATGCGGCGTGAGCTGCGCGATCATTTCATCGACCGTGTCGCCGGCCTTGACCATGAGCATCACGCGGCGGGGCTTTTTCAGCACCTGCGCCAGTTCTTCGATGGAATGCGTCCCCACCACCTGGGTGCCGGCGGCTTCGTGGGTGATGAAATCGTCGACCTTCGAGACGGTGCGGTTGTAAACGGCCACGCGGTAGCCGTGGTCGTTCATATTCAGGACGAGGTTCTGGCCCATTACCGCGAGGCCGATCAGGCCGATGTCACAGGTTTCCATGTTGCTCCTTGAGCGTGCCGCTCCTTAAGAGTGAAAGAATATTCTAGCGAAGAAGACAGGAGTCGGGAGTTAGGAGCAAGATCGGCCGCGCGGAATTTGTCTACTGCGGCGGGATCGCGTTGAAGGCGGCTGTGACGCTGCCCACGGCGCCGGTGGCGGCATCCCGCACGACGACGCGCACCTGGGCGGCTTCGCCATTGCGTGGGAGTAAGCGGTGGTAGGTCAAACCTTCCCGCTGGACACGGTCGTACATCTGCTGTTTCAATTCCAGCGAGACGGTGTCATCGACGCCGTAGGTCTCGTTACCATGCGGGTCGTTTTCGACGAAAAGAAGGTCCAGCTTCCCGGCCCAGCGGTCGCCTTGGGGATCCAGCAGAACCGTTTTCGGGTCCACGCGCAGGATCACGTCGAGGCCGGCGCTGGTTTGCTGGATCTTAGCGCGCACCCCGATGCCGTTCGCGTCCATCGGGCTGAGAACGGCGTCACGCAGCGCGGCGCGGCGCAACTGCGGGTCCTGCGGCGGCGTACTTTGATCCACGTAGCCTTTGCGGTAGCGCAGTTCCAGGTGCGGAAAGTCCGTGACCTTCACCTTCAAATTGTGAAACGCGTTGTCGAATTTGTCGTTTTGCGGGTAAAAGCCGAGGGTATAGGTGACCGACGAATCCTCGACCGCGGTCCGGATGGCGCCCGCGATATCGTTTGTGTTTACGAACGCGCGGCCCCCGGTGCGAGCGGCCAATTCTTCCATAGTGGCCTGGTTATTGTACGTGCGGGAGGCCACGCGGGCCGAGGCGGAAGCCACCAGGCCGCGCGCATCCACGGGATAGATGGCCAGGTTGGCGTCGTTGAGCGCCCGGATGGTGCGGTCGGCGTCGGCGCTCCAGGATTGCTGGTCGCGCGGCGCGCGCGGCATGCTGCTGTGCGGAGTCGTGCTGCCTCCCATGTGCGGCGCCCCGCCTTGAGAGGCCGAAGGCAAAATGCCGCCGCCACCGCTGCTGGGAGTTCTCAGGAATCCGTACTGCAAGGGAAATGCGCTGGAAACCCAGATCAGGTTCTTACGGCCGGGCAAGGGAGCCAGATTCTGGGCGATGAATTCGATGGCGCGCAGGGTCTGGAGTATCCGGTCGTTCAGAAAGAAGGTCCTTTCGAAGCTGTTCCCCCGGCTTCCCAACCATCCACCGAGCGGATCGGTCAAGTTGCCGGTCCCGGTCACGTCGGGCGCGATATCGCCCTGATACTTCGCCAGGTTGGCTAACAGGTCTGAGGAATCCGTGGTGTAGTCGTGCAGCACCTTGAGGCCATGCGTATCGAGAGTATAGATGGCGATGCGGTCCTCCGGCCGGATCTGTTTCAAAAACTGGACCACCTGTTGCCGGGCGTAAGTCTGGTCGGCAAAACGGGTATTGACGCCATCCAGCAGAATTGCCGTGACGGCGGCCGGCGTGCCCGCCCGTCTGCTCGAGCTGATTGGTGAAAGTTCCGGCTGGTAATGGTTCGGCTGTCGAGGGGAGCATGGCGCGCGTCTCCTCGGAAAACAGCTTGATTTCCTGGCGCTTGCCGTCATCGAAGACTTGAAAATCTTCTTTCTTCAGGCCCGGAACGGCCGTGCCCTTCTTGGTCACGATGACGTTGATCTGTACCAGGCGGGTGGTGGTGCGGATGACCACGTCGGGCATCTGGGCGGTCAACGCCGCAGCCAGCAGGACGAGCGAGAGAACGCGGAATCGCATATTTACCTTCTATCATTGCTATGAACGCCGGGGGATAGGACCGGGTTTCAGATATTCGGACAGATCTTACCCGGCATTGGGTCCCGGCAACCGCGCCCAGCCGGGCACGTCGCCTACCAGCCCCCCCGCATACTGCCGGAATTCCTCCGTCACGTCGTTCCCGTCCGGGTGAATCCACTCCGGGGGCAAAACCCGCTCCACGCGGGCCACCGTCTCAAGCGGCGTGAGAAACGTACTCGAATCGCGCCGGAGCGCAACCATCGCGCCGGATTCGCCATTGGCCGCCGCTATCGCCGCCGCGCGACCGCAGGCAAACGCCTCACGCCTGTCGAGTGGCACCGCAAACTCGCCGCAGCAGCGTCCTAATAACCCGGGCTTTTCGGCGCGCGCCCGAATCCCCAGTTTCTCGCTCAAGAGCCGCGCCAGCGTGTGCCCCAGATTGGAAGCCAACCGTTGCACGGCGACCCCGGCGCGGTCCACGTCCGCCCCAAAAGGCTGCCCGTGCTCGTCGAGTTGGCCTTCGCACACCGCGACGACCACGCGTCCGAGCCGCCGGTATACATGCTCCACGTCAGCCGCTATTCGATCCAGGCTGAGGCGCCGCTCGGGGAAGTAGATCAGGTGCGGGGCATCGTCTGCGTGGCGCCGCGCAAGCGAGGTAGCAGCTACGATCCATCCCGCATTGCGGCCCAGCGTTTCGAGTACACATACGGGCGATGGCAGCGAGCGATTGTCTTCGCCCACATCCCGCGCCGCGCAGGCGAAGAACCGCGCAGTGGACGCGTACCCCGGAGTATGGTCGGTCACGCGAAGATCGTTGTCGATGGTCTTCGGAATCCCGATCACCTGCAGATCGTAGTTCGCATCGCGCGCGAACCGCACGACGCGCAGCGCGGTGTCCATGGAGCCATTTCCGCCGGTATAGAAGAATGTATGGATCTCCGTGCGCCGGAAGATATCGATCAGGAGGGCATAGTCGTCGCCGGCCAGCGGAAGCCGGCTGGAACCAAGCGCCGATCCGGGCGATTCGGCGATCTGGCTGACCAAGTCCGCATCGAGCGCCAGCAGGTCCACCAGTTCGCCGCGCAGCAGTCCGGCCAGCCCGTAGCGGGCTCCGTAGAGACCGCCGCCTTGCCTCCTCTGTTCTTCGATGAGTCCCGCCAGGCTGGCGTTAATCACAGCCGTGGGACCGCCGCCGTGCGCGACAACTGCGTGGGTGGGCATCTTATCGACACGCCTCAAAGCTTATGAAACCTGGGCACGGGCGCATCGGCCCATGCGGCGATCCGCTCCAGCGCCGCTTCGTCGCCCAAACCCTTGCGCATGCCGGCCACGCGCGAGCCTGCCATCTGCCGCGCGTACTTGCGGACCTCCTCGGGGCCGGGCGGTTTGGATTGCCGAAGGCGCGCGATAGGCAACGGGGCGCCTGCGCTCTTCGCGAAGGTGAGGTTCGATCCGTAGTATCCGCCGGCCGGATCGACACTGAGAGTGGCAGTGGGGAAAACCGCCTCTCCGATCCTGCTGACCCCATACTCGACAAACCAGAGCGTACCATCGGACGCCGGGCCGGGCGTAATTCCTTAAGGATTTTCCACCGTTTTGGGAAACTCGGCGATCGCTCCGCCGGTGGTGATGCGTCCGATCTTGCCGCTCCCGAATTCGGTAAACCACAGCGCCCCATCGGGCCCCCGCACGATGGCCGATGGGTAGGCGCTGGCGGTGGGCACGGGGTAGGTAGTCGCGGCGCCCGACGTGGTGATACGTCCGATCCCCGGTCCATCCCATTCGGTGAACCACAACGCGCCATCCGGCCCCGCGGCGATGCCGTCGGGGAAGCCATTCTGATTGGACACCGGGAACATCGTGATGGCGCCCGCGGTGGTGATCCGGCCGATCTGGAAGTTGGTCGATTCAGTGAACCACAGCGCGCCATCCGGCCCCGCCGTGATGCCCGATGCGCCAATACTTCCGGATGGCAACGGGTAGTGGGTCATCACTCCGGCGGTCGTAATCCGCCCGATGTACAGGCCCCCGGCGAACATAACGCGCCGTCCGGTCCGGTCGTAATTCCGCCGAGGCCATTGGCGTTGGTCGCCGGATAGGTGGTGGTGGCGCCCGCGCGATCGATGCGGCCGACGCTCTCCGTCGGCTGTCCGTCGCCGGTGAACCACATCGCCCCATCCGGCCCCGCGGTAATTCCGGCGAGGTTTCCGATGGGAGAACCGTACTGCGCGATGGCGACTTGCTGTGCCGCCAGCGGCAAGCCGAATAGCGAACTGAACAACAAAGCCACGATCTTCACAACGCTTCCTCCACCGGATTTCCGCAACGGCAAGCGCCGGCGTCTACTGGACGATGAAAGTGGCGCGCCCCGCCACCCCGAGCTCATTTCCGTAAACGTCGCGTCCTACAACCACGTTTGCGCCAGGCGCGGCTTCCAATGGTACCGTGAACGTGACTGCCGCGCTCCCATCGATCGTGCCATGGATATCCGACGAGGTCTTACCGGCCACTGTCCGCGATGCGGCCCAGATTACGTTAATTTTCTCAAGAGCGTTGAATCCATAACCCGTCACCGTCACGGTCGTGCCCGGAGGCCCGGAGTCGGGGTCCAGAATCATACGCGTGCCGACCGAAAAATTCGCCGCGGCCAGTTTCCCGCTTTGCTGGCCGGCGCCCACGAAGACGCGCGGACCATACTCCGATTGGGTGGCTCGCGCGGAGGCCGTGAACGAGCCGCCGGAATCCGCGACAGCGCTCGCGAGCACAGCCGAACCGACGCCGCTCACACAGATTTTGACGCTTTCGTTGGGTCCAAAGCCGCTGCCGGCAAACATCAGGTTTGAGCCGAAATAACCGCTCGGCGGGCTCACGCTTAAATCCGCGGCCACGAACAGAGCTTCCCCGACCAGGCTGGTGTTCCCCCCCGGTCCCGTGTTGGGTTCGGAAAACCATATCTCACCATCCGGTCCCGTTGTGATCGACGAATTCAACGCATCGCCCGGCGCTGGTACAGGGTACGCTGTGATCGCGCCGTCCGTCGTGATGCGCCCGATAGTGCCCCAGTTGGATTCCGTAAACCACAATGCGCCATCCGGGCCGGTGGCGATCGAAAATGGCCGGCTGTTCACCGTAACCGGGTATTCGGTGACGACCCCGCTGGTAGTGATTCGTCCGACATCGTTACAGCCGTCGGTAAACCAGAGCGCGCCATCCGGACCCCCCGTGATGCCCTCGGGTGGACAGTAACCGGCCGGCACCGGGTACTCGGTGATCGAACCATCGGTTGCGATCCTGCCGATCTGGTACGTGTTGCCTTGCGCGAACCAAAGTGCGCCGTCGGAGCCGGCCGCGATGCCCCACGGATAGCTGTCTGGCGTAGGGATAGCGTATTCGGTAATAACGCCGGCGGTGGTTACGCGTCCGATCTTGTTGGCATTCGATTCGGTAAACCACAATGCGCCGTCCGGGCCAGGCGCCATGTCATTCGGCAGGCAATAGGGAGACGGAATAGGATAGACGCTAAAGACGCCCGCAGTCGTAAGCCGTCCGATGGCGTTGCCCACCTGCGCGGTGAACCAGAGCGCACCGTCGGGACCCGTCACGATGGCCAGTGGCACCGCCGCGCTCGCAGGCGTCAGGTAGCTGGTTAAGGCGCCCGCGGTGGTGATGCGCCCGATATAAGGAGAGTCGGAAAACCACAGCGCACCATCCGGACCGGATGTGATACCGTTCAGGCTGATAACTCCCATCGGGCTGGCTGTTGGATAATGAGCCATCGCGATTTGTTGCGCCGGCGCAAGCGCGGGGACGACGAAAAGCAACGCGACCCCGAATTTCATTGGAATCCCTCCGTTCTTTCCTGAGCTTATCACGGTCCCCGCGCGGGAACACCGGATTTGGTACCCGATTCCCGGCGCAGTACCACGTTCCCAACCCCGTACCGAATTTCCATCCCCCCGCCGCGCGAACTTATAATCTGTTACAGCATGCTTGTGGAGTTGCTGGTCGAGAATTACGCCGTGGTCGATCGCATCCGGGTGCGATTCCATCCGGGGCTGAATCTACTGACGGGCGAGACCGGCAGCGGCAAATCCATCGTCGTAGACGCTTTCGGGTTACTGTTGGGCGCGCGTGCATCGGCGGAAATGATCCGCTCCGGCGAATCGCGCGCACGGGTCGCGGGCGTCTTCGACGTACGCGACCGCGCCGATGTGCGCGCCCTGCTGGATCCGGCGGGCATCGCCATCGAAGACAGCGAACTGCTCATCGAACGCGAGATCCTGGCGGGCGGCAAGTCGCGCGCCTTCCTCGGCAGCCGCCCTGTGGCCGTCTCCCTGCTGCGCGATCTGGCGCCCCTGCTCGGCGATATCCACGGCCAACACGACCAGCAGCTTTTGTTTTCGCCGGACGCGCACCGCGCGATGTTGGACAGCTTTGCCGCGCCAGGCGCCGCACCGGGCGGACCGCTCTCTCGCATCGCCGAAATCTACGCTTGCTGGAAGGCCGCCGGCGCCGCGCTCGAAACGCTGGAGCGTACCGAGCAGGAAAAACTGCGCCTGCTGGATCTCTGGGAATTCCAGCTTAAAGAAATCGAGAGCGCCGCGCCCGCCGCGGGCGAAGACGACACGCTGGCCGCCGAGCGCCGTGTCCTGCAGAACCTGGGCCGCTTGCAGGAGAACGCCACCACGGCCTACGCCGCGCTCTACGATTCGCCCGAAGCCGCCCTTGCCCAGGTGCGCGTGGCCGCCAAGCGTCTCGACGATATCTGCCGTATCGATCCGTCGCTGGCGGGTCTTGGAGAGCAGCTTCAATTGGCGGAGGTGGCCATCAAGGAGGCGTCCTACGGCCTGCGCGACTACCTTTCCGGTCTGGAGGCCAATCCCGGCCGCCTGGAGGAGATCGAAAATCGCCTGGCGCTGCTCGACAAGATGAAGCGCAAGTATGGCCCGTCGGTTGACCAGGTTTTGACCTTCCTCGCCCAGGTGCGCGCGCAGATCGAACAGGTGGAGCATGCCGGCGAGCGCATGGAGGAACTGCGCAAAGAGCGCCTGCGCCTGGCGGCCGCCTACGAGCAGGCCTCCGGCGAACTGACCGCCCTACGCACCCGCGCCGCTCGTAGGCTGGAGAAAGCCGTGGAAGCCGAACTCGCATCGCTGGCCATGGAGCGCACCACGTTCCGCATCGAGATCGCCCCCGCGCCATGGTCGCCGTCCGGGGCGGATCGCGTCGAATTCCTGGTATCGCCGAACCTGGGCGAAGAACCCAAGCCGCTGGAGAAGGTAGCGTCGGGCGGCGAAATCTCGCGCATCGCGCTGGCGTTGAAAACCTGCCTGTCGGACGATGTGGCAACCCGGCGTACGCTGGTGTTCGACGAAGTGGACGCGGGCATTGGCGGCAGCACCGCGGAAGGGGTGGGACGCCGCTTGAAAAAACTCGCCGCCGCCAACCAGGTCCTCTGCGTCACGCACCTGGCGCAGATCGCGGCTTTCGCCGACCATCACTATTGTGTGGAGAAGCACGAAAGCAATGGCCGCACTGTCGCCGGCATTGAGGAGCTCGACCGTTCCGGCCGCACGCGCGAGGTCGGCCGGATGCTGTCCGGACAGGAATTGACGCCCGAGGCGCTCAAGCATGCCGAGCGGCTGATCAAGAGCGCCGGGTGACAAGCCTGGGAAAAGTCCGTCCTATTCACTTACCCCCGATTTCTCAGCCACTTACAAACTACCCCTTACGCCCAATCCCCGTAATTCCCAACCAGCCAATGCTACTGTAAGTCTGAAAGGGCGTCCGGCATTCCGGACCCACTTTGGCTTCGTTCGTTCAGAAAGTGTAATCCTATGGCAACAAAGGCACAAACCGCCGCCAATCGCCGTAATGCGAAGAAATCTACCGGTCCCAAAACCGCCGCGGGCAAGGCTGCATCTTGCATGAATGCGCTGCGCCACGGCCTGCGCGCCGAAAAAGCGGTCTTGCCCAACGAAGACGAGGAAGAATACGCCAAAATCCACCTGGGACTGCAGGATCTGTACCAGCCCCAAACCATCCCCGAGCAGGATCTGGTCGATCAGGCCGTCCTCGCCAAGTGGAAACTCGTCCGCGCCGAAGTCTTCGAGGCCAAGTGCTACCGCACTTCCTCCGACCCCAACGATCACGCCGCTATCTTAAACCACATGACCCAGGTCCAAGGCCGCTTGGAGCGCTCTTACTTCAAAGCCTACAAAGAGTTGGAGCGCATCAAAGCCGCCCGTGCCAAAGCCGCGCCGCAACCCGCGCCACAACCCCTGGCAGACCCGCCCAAGGAAGAAATCGTCCGGCGCCAGGTCACCTGGTACAATCCCAACACCGGTGTCGACACGGTCCTCTTCAAATCGGAAAATGGGGTCGGCGTGGATGACTGGAGCGACCCCACCTATGTTCACCCGCCGCACGCGCCGTACGTCAAGCCGGCCGACAGAAAACGCTGAAGCGTTTGCCACGAGCACCGGTGACGCACGGTATGATCGTAGGCAGGATGCGCTCATACTTCTCAATTGCAATCCTCCTGGCCGCGGCGATTCTCTGCTCGCAGCCTGCCCCGCGCGAGCAGGTGGGCCCGCTGCCCGGCGGCGGATTCCTTCTCAATAGCGGCTGGCGGCTAGAACCGGCCGGCAAACAAATTCCCCTGGACACTTTTCCCATGTCCACCGCCCTCTCGCCCGATGGCCGCTACCTTCTGGTGCTGAACGGCGGATACAACCCGCCCACCATCATCGTCCTCGAATCCGTCACCGGCCGCGAGATCAGCCGCGTGCACGTGCCCGATGCCTGGCTGGGTCTTGCTTTCTCGAAAAAGGGCGACCGCGTGTACGTAGGCGGAGGCTCGCGCGCCGCGGTTTTCGAGTTTTCTTTCGCGGATGGCGCACTGGAGCCCACCCGTACCTTCACGGTCGTAGCGCCCGACAAGCGCACCGCTGTGGACTTCATCGGGGATGTGGCCATCACACCCGACGACCACCTGATCTACGCGGCGGATCTTTATCACGATTCCGTAGTCGTGATCAATCCGCAATCCGGCATGCTGATCGATCGCGTAAAGACCGGCCGCCGACCCTATCGCATCCTGTTTCATCCCGATGGCAAATCCTTCTTCGTCACCAGTTGGACCGACGGCTCCGTGGGCCACTACGACACCGCTTCCGGCAACCAGCTAACCGCCGTGCGCCTCGGACCGCACCCCACCGACATGCTCTGGGCCGCGGGCAAGAGCGATTCCGCCGAAGGTGAAACCGCCTATGTCGCGCGCCTGTTTATCACCGCCTCGAATACCAACAGCGTCTACACGTTGGGAGTTTCCGAAGGCAAAGAACTGCGCCTGATCGAGACCATCAATACCGCCATGACGCCGCGCCAGCCGGCCGGCATGACTCCCAGCGGTCTGGCCATCGGCCGCGAGGGCAAGCACCTCTATGTGGTCTGCTCCGATGCCAATGTGGTGGCTGTCGTGGATATCTCCCAGGAGCGCAGCCGTGTGGAGGGATTCATTCCCACGGGTTGGTATCCGACCGCCGCGCGCGTTCTGCAAGATGGCACCCTGGTGGTGTTGAACGGCCGTGGCGGCGGCTCGCATCCCAATCCGCACGGCCCGAATCCCGCACGCCGGCCGGAGGCCAGCCACAAAGGCGATAGCGGGATCGTGGAGTACGTGGGCCGCATCCAGACCGGTACCGCATCCTTCATCGATCGCTTCACCAGCGATCAGCTCGAAGGTTATACCAAGACCGCGATCGCCAACTCCCCCTACCGCGATGCCGAACTGGAAACACCCAGCCCGTTCCCGCCCATCGAGCATGTCATCTACATCGTCAAGGAGAACCGTTCATACGATCAGGTGTTGGGCGACATGAAGGAGGGCAACGGCGATCCCTCGCTGGTCTTATTCGGCGAAAACGTTACGCCCAACGAACATAAGATCGCACGCCAGTTCGTGTTGCTCGATAACTTCTACGTAAATGGCGACGTGAGCGCCGACGGCCATTCCTGGTCAACCGCGGCCATCGGTAACGATTACATAGAAAAGATGTGGCCCAATAGTTACGCCAATCGCCGCGCCACTTACGACTATGAGGAGCAGGAGGCCACTTCCGTGCCCCCCGCCGGGTACTTGTGGACCAGCGCCTCGGGCGCCGGAATCTCCATGCGCAATTACGGCTACATGGCGCAGAATCGTGCCACGGCCGCGCCCGACGGCGCCCAAATCGAACTGGTGCGCGACCCTGTTCTGAGACACTTCACCAACCTCCGCTATCGCGATTTCGACCTCGACTACCCCGATGTGGAGCGGGTGAAGGTGTTTTTGTCCGATTTGAATGATTTTGAGAAATCCGGCGCCATGCCGCGACTTATATTCATGCGGCTCGGCAACGATCATACCAACGGCACGTCCGCGGGTAAACTGGCCCCCCTCGCCATGAACGCCGATAACGACTATGCACTGGGGATGCTGGTGGAGGCCGTATCGAAGAGCCGCTTCTGGTCGAGCACGGCCATCTTCGTCCTGGAGGACGATGCGCAGAACGGTCCCGACCATGTCGATTCGCACCGCTCACCCGCGTTTCTGATCTCGCCCTATGTCAAACACAAGGTAGTGGATAGCACGATGTACAATACCGCCTCGATGCTGCGGACCATGGAACTGATCCTGGGGCTCAGGCCCATGACCCAGTTCGACGCCGCCGCGCGTCCCATGTCCGCCGCGTTTCAGCCGGGGGCCGACCCCACCCCCTACGAGGCCGAAAAGCCGCGCGTGCCGCTCGACGAGCGCAATCCCAAGCATACGGCGACTGCGGAACGCTCCTCCCGCTTGGATTTCAGAGGGGAAGATCGCGCCGACGCCGACGAGTTGAACGACATACTCTGGCTGGCGATCAAAGGCGTACATGCGCCACCGCCCGCCAGTAGCTTCTTCTCGCGCTGATGCCTGTTACGATCTATAACGAAACGAACGATCGAGAAACGAACGGTGGGGCGGGTCACCAGGTCTCCGCGCCCCACGATTAACCAATGCCCCACATCTACCTCTGCTTCCTCTGGCACATGCACCAGCCGTTCTATAAGGACCTGGCGTCGGGCGAGTATAAACTGCCCTGGACACGCCTGCATGCGCTTAAAGACTACTATGGCATGGTCGAAATTCTGCGCGAATTCCCTAATGTGCGCCAGACTTTCAACCTGGTGCCTTCGATGATGGTGCAGGTGGAGGAATATGCGCGCGGCGAAGCCCGCGATCCTTACCTGGTGGCGGCTCTCAAACCCGCCGAAGCCCTCACCGAGGCGGACCAGACCTTCCTCCTGCAGCAGTTCCTGCAAGTCCATCCGCCGTCTATGACCCGGGCGCTTCCGCGCTACGCCGGCCTCTACGAAGCGCGCCATGCCCAAAGCAGTATCGAAATGGCACGCCGCCGCTTCTCCACCCAGGATTTTCGCGATTTGCAGGTGATCTCCCAACTGATCTGGTTCGATGAAGAGTTCCGCACTTCCGACCCTGAAGTTCGCGACCTGTTCGCGAAAGGCACGGACTACACGCTGGAAGACCAGCGTCTGGTAGGGCGCAAAGAACTGGAGATATTGGGCAAAGTGATCCCGGTCTATCGTGAGATGGCCGCCGCCGGCCAGATTGAAGTCTCCACCACGCCTTACTATCACCCGATCCTGCCGTTACTGTGCGATTCGAATATCGCCGCGGCGGCGCATCCGGGCGTTCCGCTGCCGCCGCCATTCCGCTATCCCGAAGACGCCCACACCCAACTGGAAATGGCCCGCCGCTATGTGGAGCACGAGTTCGGCGTGGCGCCGGTGGGCCTATGGCCTTCGGAGGGTTCGGTTTCCGACGAGACTTTCGGTATTGCCGCGGCCGTGGGATTCCGCTGGGCCGCCAGCGATAGCGGAGTGCTCGGCCGCACGCTGGGCCGCGCGATCGGCGTGGATGCGATCTACCGGCCGTACCGATGGGAGCAGAACCGTACCCAAATCGGCGTGGTATTCCGGGATCACTTTCTGAGCGATCTGATCGGCTTCGTCTATTCGGGAATGGACTCGGCGCATGCCGCGCGCGACTTCCTGCATCGCATCCGCGAAAACTGCCGCGGCATCGTGGCCGGCGGCCGGGATGCCCTGGTGCCCATCATTCTGGACGGCGAAAACGCCTGGGAATATTACGAGGGCAACGGCCGGCCGTTCCTGCGCTATTTATATCAGCTCATTTCCGAAGACCCGCAGATGTCCGCCGTGACCGTCAGCGATGCGTTAAGCAAAATGGAGCCCGATCCGCTATCGCACGTTTTTCCGGGCTCGTGGATCAACGCGAACTTCGACGTGTGGATCGGCGCGGAGGAGGATAACCAGGCCTGGAGCCAGTTGCTGCGCGCGCGGGAAACCTACCAGGCCGCCGTCAACGTGCCGGAGGACCGTCGCCGTCTGGCCTATGAAGAACTGCTGATCGCGGAAGGCAGCGATTGGTGCTGGTGGTATGGGCCTGAACACGATTCCGGCAATCGGGTGGAATTCGACCAGCTTTACCGCAGCCATCTGGCCAATGTTTATCGTTTCCTGAACCTCAGCCCGCCCGAGGAGTTGTCGCGGCCCATTCTGCGCGTGGCCGTTAGCGCCTTGCACGTGCCGCCCAGCGGACCAATTCAGCCGGTGATCGACGGAGAAGTCACTTCCTATTTTGAATGGCTGGGCGCGGGCCTGTATCGCGTGGACGAGCGTTCCGGGTCCATGCACGGAAAAAAGTTTCTGGTGCGCGAGGTTTATTATGGCAGCGACGGCCGGAACCTTTACTTGCGCGTGGATTTTCATCGCGGCTCCGAGCAGACCATATCGGAGATGGAGGCGCGGCTGAATATCACAGCGGGAAATCCGGCACAATCCAGCCAGGTGACCGTGCGTTTCGACTATGGCCGCGCCAACGTGACGGAACTGAAGTTGGCCGACGCCTCTGAACCCGCGGCGCAGGCCGTCGAGTTCGCGTTCAAGAACGTGCTGGAGGCGCGCCTTTCGCTCGCGGCGCTGAGCGCGCGCGACACCGGCACATTGCGTTTCCAGTTCTCACTCTGGCAGGGTGGTTTGCCGATGGACGCGGTGCCGCAGCAGGACTGGATCGAGATGCCGGGCAGCGATCAGGCGGATTGGGCGGTTTAGGCCGCACGCCGCCCGACTAATCCCTTTTAGGATTGCGGAGCCAGAGCACTGCGTCGTGGCCTTCTCCGAAGTAAGTGAGGTTTACCGCCCTCATACTGAACCACCACTTGGGTGTGGAGGAACCTGCGCATACCTGGAAACAGGCTGAGCATCTCCTGAAAGCTCAGTTCGTCTATATCAAAGACAGTCACGCGCGCCGGGCTGGAACGTACTTTTAGAACCAGATCTTCGAGCGCGGCCAGGTCTGGATCGCTCCATGCGGCGACTCCAATGACGAGGTCACGGTTTGCCGGCAGGAAGACGCCACCCCTTGGCAGGTAACGGAAGTCCGCCTTTAGGACCGCCGCCGGTAGTCGCTGGCGGTGGACCGATGTTTTTGCGCTCAGGCGTGAGGCTTCGTCAGAGGCCTCATCGATTGCCCGCGCGACATCGTCCGTGAAATCAAAGAAGCTCATGGCAACCAGAGCCTGCCTGAGGTTCTAACAGTACCAAACTTCCGTATACTCGCCGGCAAAGCTGCACGGTGGTATATTCACATCGTAATAATAAGATGCGAAACTACTTAAAACTTGCCGCGCTGGCGATCCTGCCGATCGTTACGGTCCTCACGCCGTCCCTGCACGCCGCCATCACACAGGTCAGGCTCAGCGCCACGCCCGCTTCTCCGCAATGCCTGGGGAAAGCGATTCAGTTGACCGCGTCCGCGTCGGATACCGACGCCGGACCGGTAACCTATAAGTGGGAGATCCAGGCGCCCGGCGCGTCCGGTTTCAGCCTGGTGCGCGACTTCGACCTGACCAAGACGCTTTCGTGGGTCCCTAACTATGTGGAAGGTTCATATCAGTTGCGCCTCACGGCAAGAGATTACCTCGCCGGCACGAGCGCCCAACAGGTGCTCGCGTTTCAGGTGAAGGCGCTGGTTACCGGGAGCGCGCCAGTCGCCGTCCCGGCCGCCAACCCTCTGGTTGCTTTGTTCAGCGCGCCAACGTGTCCGGCCGGCATTACCATGTCGGTTAGCTTTCAAGCGCTGGGATCGAGCGCCGCCAGCATTACGGATTGGAGAACCTGCCACGCCGGCAGCATGAATTTCTATATCGCCGGCATGGCGGCGCAGCAGACGTATATCATGACTTACCAGGTCAATACGGGAGGTATCATAACATCCGGCCCGCCCGTCTCTTTTACAACCAGCGCGATCCCCGTAACGCTGTCATTTCCGGCCATGAGCGTGTCCCTGCCGCCAGGCCAGCCGGCCGACACTGCCGATCCCGTTGTGCTGACCGGTTATGCCAACGCGCCCGACTTCCCGACGGCAACCGATCTGGGTGCGAACATCATCTGGTACTATCCGCAGACGATCCAGTTGACGCGGCCGGTCCCCGGCGGCACCATGTTGGCGCTGCTGGACGGGCAGGGTACGGGCACGGGAGTTTGGGGACCGAATATCACGCGCCAGCAGTTGCTCCGCGAATTCGACCTGGCCGGTAACATCGTTCGCGAAACGAATTGCGATCGCGTCTATGAACAACTCACCGCGATGGGCCTGACCGATCCGCTGGGCCGGTTCAACCATGACGCCATCCGCCTCTCGAACGGGCAAACCATGGTTCTGGGCGACGTGCAGAGAATCTTTCCGGCGGGTACGCAGAATTCCACCGCTCCACTCGATATCGTCGGAGGCCTGATCGTGGTGCTCGATCCAAATTTCCAGGTGCTCGGCTACTGGAACGCGTTCGATCACGCATGCACCGCGGCAGGCCCTGGCTGCCTCGATATCAACCGTCCCGGGAATGTAGTCTGTAAGATCAATGCGCAGGGACAAACGAATGGCGGATGCCCGCCCGCCTTGCTGTCGTCCCCCGCCAACGACTGGCTGCACGCCAACAGTCTGGAATCCCTGACCGCCGATGGAGATCTGCTGGTGTCCCTCCGGAACCAGAACTGGGTGATCAAGATCGATTACAACAATGCCACCGGGACGGGGGACATTCTTTGGCGGCTGGGTAACGAAGGAGACTTTACGCTGAAGGGTGCGGCCGGGGTGCCCTACCCTTGGTTCTCCGGCCAGCATGATGCCGGCTTCGTCAACGGCGGCGAGCAGACATTGGCACTGTTCGACGACGCGACCGCGCAGCACGCCAAACAGGGGACCGACAGCCGCGGCCAGGTTTGGGAAATCGACCAGACCGGCATGGTAGCCTCGCTCGTGCTGAATGCCGATGTGGGGTCGTATTCTCCGTCCCTGGGAAGCGCGCAACTCCTGCAGAACGGAGACTATATGTTTCTGTCGGGAAACATCAACCTGGGCGCCGTGGTGGGGGTGCAGAATACCGAACTCACGCCTGGCGGCCTGGAAGTTTACCAGTTTCAGAGCACGGGCCCGGCACCCAGCTATCGCGGCTGGCGCTTGCCGGATTTATATCACGCGACGCTCGACGGCTCGTCCGGGCCGGAGTAGTCTGGGGAACGCTTTAGTCCGGCTACGGCTGGTCAATTCTTCCCGAAAGTGCGGACCAGGAAGTTGACAATTTCCGGACGGTTGTCGGGTGTCACCGCGGCGCCCCAGCGCGTCATCTTGTCCACTTCGCGCTCCCATTGCCCACGGGTGAGATGCTGGCCGGCGATCATGTCCTGGCCATGGCAACCGACGCAGGTCTGTTTCAGCTTGTCGGGAAACGGCGGGATTTCGGCGGCAACCGCCGGCGGCGGCGCGGACGGACCGTCTCCGACATCCACGCGCACCGCCTGGACCACGTTCCATAGATAACCGGACGGATTCCAGTCTTCCAGAAAGGGCTGCGTCTCGCCCTTCTCATCGGTCGCTTTGGCCATCAGGACGTAGGAGCCTTCGCCCGGCGGCGTCCACGAGGCTTCCCAGAGCCGCCAGGCGTAGCGCGCGCGATCCGCGCCCAGTTTAGCGGGACGCCACGTGCGGCCGCTATCCGTGGAGACGTCCACCCGCGCGACAGGCGATTCGCCGGACCACGCCGCGCCGCGAATGGTAACCGGACCCGCCGGCAGGCGCACGCCCGCCACGGGACTGGCGATCACGGATTTCGGCTTGATGGTGGTGACCGGCGTCATGGCAGCCGGGTCGAGAGAAGTGCCCGGAGCCACCGTGTGTATGGGGCGGCGATAGGCCGTCTTCATGAAGAAGCCGTCGTATTCCTTGTCGAGCAGCGTGATGTTGGTGATCCACTTCACCCAGGAGTCGCCGGCCCAGCCCGCCGGTACCAGGCGCAAAGGAAACCCATGCGAGGAGGGCAGCGGCGCGCCATTCATTTGAAAGGCCAGCAAGGTGTCGGGATGCAGGCACTTTTCGATGGGCACTGTGCGCACGAAATCCGGAACCTTGCCCATCGGAACGTCAGCGCCGTTGAAAAGGACTTGAGTTACGCCCGGTTTCACGCCGGCGCGCTTCAGGACGTCGGCCAGACGCACTCCGGTCCACCGGGCATTGCCGACCGCGCCATACTTCCACTGCATGCCGGTGACACCCGGCTCGTAGAAACTGCGCCCGTTGCCGGCGCATTCGAGCACGGCCACCTGCTCTACTCGCGGAAGCTTTTCGATCTGCGTCATGTCGAGCGTGAGCTCGCGCTCGACCAGGCCGTCCACGCGCAAGCGCCAGTCGGCTAATTCCACAATTGGCTTGTAAATGTGGGTGCGTACGTAGAAATTGTCAGCGGGCGTCAGCCAGGTATCGAAGCCGGAAAGGGGCATCTCAAAATCTTCAGGGTTGGCGGAGCGGATCAGCAGACCTTTGCCGGGTTGCTGATCGCCACGGAGTCCGAATCCTGGCGCCAGAGAGAGGAGATAGAGCAGGCGTCTGCGCGAGAGCGGCATATTCACCGATCTATCCTATCAATTTAGTTGACGGTTTGAAAGCAGGCGCAAATTCTATTCGGACTTCGAGTAATAGTATGTGTACTTGCTGTACAGTTCCGAAGCGCGCGCGCCGTTTGCCACGATGCCGAGAACGTTGTTCTCGCACAAAGACTGCATCGCGCGGGTTACGTTGTCAAACGTGGTCGAGCCGATCTTGACCACCAGGATGGTACCGTCGGCCAACGTGGAAAGGAGGTTTGCGTCCGCGGAAAACAGCAGTGGCGGCGTGTCGAAGATAGCCCATGTAAAGACCTTGGGCAACTCTTCGAACAGGGTCTTGGCTCCCCGGGTATTAAGCAACTCCAACGGGTTCTTAACGGGCGATCCGGCCGGCAGTACGTACAAATTCATGCCGGACACCCTGCGCAAGGCGCCGGAAAGCGGCACCTGGCCCAGCAGATAATCCGTCAGGCCGGGGGCGCGATCCACCTGGAACAGGTTGTGAATCAGCGGCCGGCGCAAGTCAAAGTCGCCTAGCAGCACTCTGTTTTCGGTCAAATGCGACTCGGCCAGCGCCAGGTTCACGGCGGTGAAAGTCTTGCCTTCGGCCGGAGAGGGGCTGCTGATGACGATGGTATGCAGGGGCTGCAGCGTCTGCAGATGGTTCAGGCGCGTACGAAGGGTCCGGAATTCCTCCGCCGGGGTTTCATGCGAGCGCTGCAAATCGAGCAGGTGCGATTCGGGCGCGGGCAGGAACGCGACTTCCGGCACGTTATCGAGAATGGCTGGGTGCAGGCCGCCCGGGGTAGCGTCCTCGACGGCCACATGCGCAAGACCATTTTCTGGCGCAGGCGGCTGGGCCTCGTGGTCGACGGCCGGTGGCGCCGGAGCGCTCCCATTTTCCAAACTGACGACGCCGGCTTGTTCGGCGCGGCGCAAGGCATCGTGTACTCGGCTCATCTTCTTCCTAACTCTTCCCGAAATAGTAGTAGTACATGGAACTGCTCATGGCGATGGTGCCTATGATGACGGCGGTGGACCATCCCAGCCAGAACAGGCGACGCTTGCGGCGCACCAGTAATGCGTTCTCCAACAGCGGGATACTGCTCAACACCGGCAGGTTGGTATACGCACGTACGTCTTTCAAATTCTTCAACGAGGTGTCCTTCATTTCCTTGACACCAGCCATGAGCACGCCGAAAAACAGGCCGATACCCGTGCCGGCTCCCGCGATCAGCAGGCGATTGGGCTCGCTGGCCTGCTCCGGCAGCGAGGCAGGATCCAGGGTTTCCAGGTTCTCGCCGGCCTTGCGCTCTTCCAGGTTGCTGGAAGTTTCCGAGATCTCTTTTTTCTTCGACTTATCGTCGTAGTCGGCTTTAGCCAGATTGTAATCGCGCACCAGGCTTTCGTATTTTTGCTCGTTGATGGGGCTGGCTTCGATGCGCGCCCGGTACGCCGCGATTTCCGCTTGCAATTCCTTCAGCCGTTTCTGGCGCTCCTCCATCTCCATATTGCGCGCCTGGATCTGGGCATTCACATTGGCCATCGACAATTTGAGGCTCTCCAGCGACTGCGCCACCTGCGGATTCGTGAATTTCTTGGGCGCGCCGGCCTTGGCCTGGGCGTTGGTTTCCTCTTTTTCGAGGTCGTCCTTTTGCTGCTTGAGCACCGACAGTTGGGCTTTCATGGCGCGGATATCCGGATGGTCCTCTTTATAACTCTGGCGCAGCGCTGAAAGTTTCGTATCCAGATCCATAATTTTGTTGTTGAGCTGGATGATGTGTTCGTTTTTTACCTGTTCCCGAGCCGCAGTCTGCTCCAGGTTGGAGCCGATAAAAGTGGACTCGTGCTGCAAGTTCTGCAGTTGCGTCTCGAGCATCATTTTGTCCTGCGCATCGCGGTTGATGCTCTCGTTGAGGCTCTGCTGCTGCAACTCAAGCGTGTTGACCGCCTGCAGGTTCGACTGCAACTGGTCCGGGAGACGGCCGGCGTTTTCGGTCTTGAACTTGGCCATCTCGGCATCCAGGCGATCGATATTTTCCTTCGCGGACGCGAGTTGATCGTTCAGGAATTGCGTGGTGGTGTTGGCCTGCTGGCGAAGCTGATTGTTGGTTTCCTCGGTGAACTTGGACACCAGTTCCCGCACCACGGCCTGCGCCTTATACCGGTCGGAGTAAGAGAAGCCGATCTCGAACGCCGACGCAAACTTCTGCTGCGCCTGCCCGGCGCCGGATTCCAGAATCGTAATTTTAATGGCCTTGCGCATTTCCTCGATTACGTCTTCCATCGGCTTGCGCTGGCGCTCCTTGGGATACAAATTGAGCGAGGGACGCTGAATCAGCTCCTGCAACTGGGTACGGCTCTCGATCTGCTGCTCCATAGCCAGCAGGCGTTCCGCCATCTGGGTGCTGATGTTGCTCGGGACCAGGCGCTCGGAAATCTGCTGCGGCGTAATGCGCATCACCGCCGTGGATATGAAGGTATCCGGCCATAGAAAGGCCACCACGACGGCGATGACCAACCCGGCGAAAGTCGGGCCCACGATCCAGGAACGATAGCGCCGGAGGATATCGATATAGTCTTCGATATCAGGCGGACGCCGGGAAACACTGACATATCCTTGCTGGGGTACCATAAATCCGAAATGCTCTCTTTCTTAGAATCGGCGGTTTGACCGGATCTCTACACGGCGCACATCACGGCACGATGATCTGGTCGCCGGACTTCACCAGGATATTCTGATCCATTTTCTTGCCCTTGGTGACCTCTTTGTAGTTGAATTTGAGGCGTTCGGAGCCGCGCAGAATGACGATTTTCCTGGTGTTGGCGAATTCGCGAAAGCCGCCCGCATTCACGAGCGCTTCAAGGACGGTGGTATCGATCACCAGCGGGTACGAACCAGGCCGGTTGACTTCGCCCTGGATGTAATACTTCTTGCTCATGACCTTCTCCACCCCGACCGTCACTTCGGGATGGACCATGACCTTCTCCAGGCTTTGGGCGATACTCTCGCTCAATTTCTCGGGCGTAAGGCCCGCGGCCTGGATCTCGCCAACCAGAGGCACGGAGACCTTGCCGTCGGGACGCACCACGAACGTGCCGGAGTTTTCGGGTTCGCGCCACACCCGGATGGAGATGACATCCTCGGCGCCGATGACGTAGGCCTTCGGATCGACCGGCGCAGCAGGCGCGGCCGGCTTGACCTCCGGCACCGTTTCCGAGGACGTCTTGGCCGCAACCGATTCATCGGTGGTAGTTCCGGCCGCTGGAGATTGGGGTTCGGGAGCGGGCTGCTGAGCGGCCAGCATGCCGCAGAATGCCAAGGCTAGCACCGCAGGCACACCAATAACGTTACACATTCTTACCTAGTTTACAGCAATCTGTGCCGCCCCTGACAAGTTCCGCGGAATCGAGGGTGAAGCCGCGCACATCGCGATAATGGTACGATGCGAAAAACACCACATGAATTACTTCCTGGCCAAGACCGATCCCGAGACATATTCCGTCGAAAACCTGGCGCGCGACCATAAGACAGTTTGGGACGGCGTGCGCAACGCGCAGGCGCTGCGCGCCATCCGGGAGATGCATCCGGGAGATCGGGTTTTCATTTATCACAGCATGGGAAACGCATGCATTGTGGGGATGGCGAAGGTAGTCTCGGAACCGCGGCCGGACTCGAAGGACGGCAAGCTCACGGTAGTGGATTTCGAATTTCTGAACATGCTGGAGCCGCCCACCACGCTACACGAGATCAAGGAGTCCGCCTTATTCGCGGATTGGGCGCTGGTCCGGCAGAGCCGCCTGTCCACCATGAGTGCGCCGCCGGCGTTTGTCGAATGGATGAAGAAGCGGTACGGGAAGTCGAAGGTCTGACGCGACATTCCGGCTACTTCGAGCCGATGGCCCAGAGGCGATGTTGGGTGCGCACCAGCAGCAGGCCGCCGGAAATCGCGGGCGTGGCCATCAGGGGTTCTCCCATTTCGTTTTTCTGCAAAAGCTCGAAATGGGGGCCGGCCTTGACCACGAAAATGTCGCCATCTTCGCTGGGGAGGTAGATCTTGCCGTCGGACGCCACCGGCGACCCGCTGAATCCCGATCCCTGGTGCGGAATACGCTCGCGGTAGACTTCCGCCCCGGTCGCCAGGCTATAGCAATCGAACACGCCGGCATTGCCCAGCACGTACAGATAGCCCCCATAAATAAGCGGCGTCGGCATGTAAGGGCCGCGCTGCTGCTTCTGCCAGGCCACCCATTTGGTATCGCCGGTGATGTCGCCGGCCGCTCCGGCGCGAATGGCGAAGATGGGAGCCTCCGGACGGCGCCCGCTGGCCACCACGATCAGGCCGTCGCCGAAGACAGGCGTGGGCGCGGTGATCTTGGAACTTCCGCCCAGGCGCCAGAGCTCTTTGCCCGTCGCCGGATCGTATCCGCGCACGAAATTCGAACCATTCGTGACCAGTTCGGTGCGCGCGCTTCCCTGGTACACGGCCGGCGTGCCCCAGGAAGGCAGTTCGTCGCGATCGGCTTTCCAAAGAGTGCGGCCGGTCTCGCGATCGAACGCCTCCAGGAACGATCCCTTCTGCTGATCGCACTGCACGATGACGGCATTCCCGAAAAGGATCGGCGAACTGGCGGTGCCCCATTCATATTCGGGAAGGTCGTAGGCCCCAACGTTGAGCCTCCCCAAGTCGCGCTTCCACAACAGGTTTCCCGCCGGATCGTAGGCATACAGACCCTGGGAGCCGAAAAACGCGACGACTACCTTGCCATCGGTGGCCGGCGTGGAGTTGGCGTAGGTGGCCTTCATGTGACGCTTTTCTTTGGGAACGCCTTCGTATGCCGTGCGCTCCCAGAGGAGTTTGCCGCTCTTGCGGTCGAGGCAGAGAAGCTTCCATTGCTGCGGGCTGACATCGTCCGAAGCATCGCCCTCGCCATACAGGCCGCGTTTGAAGGAGGCGTCCGGCCGGCTGCTGACGGCGGTAGTGACGAAGATCCGATCCTGCCAGACGATGGGGCTGGAATGCGCCAACCCCGGCAGCGATGTGCTCCATTGAATTTGCTTGCCTTTGGCGGCGTCCCAGCTCACGGGAAGGTTTTGGTGGTCGGCTACGCCCGCAGCGGCGGGACCGCGAAAAGAGGGCCAGTTCTGCGCGGCCGCGGTGGAAATCAGGGCCAACAGCAAAGCCAGGAAACGAGGTGCCATGGCCTTGATGATAACTCTTTGCTGCACGGCAAGCCGCAATCGCGCATATCGGTGTGGAATGGAGCTAAATGCCGGTATTTCTGGTCTGAGAAAGCATTCTACGCCCACGGGAGCCTCGGGGATGATCCACGCCTACGCGGGACCTCGACCGTCGAATGGATCGACGATACGCACGCCAGCGTTTTCGAAATCGGCACGATTTCGCGTGACGACCGCCAAGCCGTGGACGACCGCAGTCGCCGCGATAAGGCTATCCTTGATCGGCATGGCTTTCCCGGTGGTGCGAAGACGCGCTGGCAGTTCCGCCCATTTCAGCCCGGTATCCGCTTCCCAGGGAAGACAGTGCAGGCGCCCGACCCCGGCGTCGAACCAGTGTTCCAGTGTGGCCCGCTTCTTGCCCTTGGGAAGGATAAGAATCCCGAATCGGAGTTCCGCCGAGAATGACGGGATCCACGGCGATTCCGGCTCGTGTGCGCGAAGCCAAGTCACGACTCGCGGATCGGGCGATGGTTTCGTCGGTTCACTCAGAACGTTGGCGTCTACCAGATATTTCACGGCGTATCCGTGGACTCAGAGTCGACCGAGACGAAGAAGTCCTTTTGCGGACAGGCAAGCAGCCATGCGATGGCGCCCTCGATTGGCGGACCCGCTCGCCGGACGAGGCGGTAGTCCCCGCGGTCGATACGCTCGACGTCGAACTCTTGCCCAGGTTCGACACGGTCCATCCGCCGGTACTCTGCCGGCAGAACGATCTGGCCTTTGGTGGAGACGGTGGTCTTCATGCAGGTAAGATAGCGTCTTACCGGCCGCAGTGTCCAGCACTACCGACCTTCCAGGAGGACCTCGGAGAGTAAGGCGGGGCAGGGTTTGTCATCCATCCCGGAGAGGTCAGGCTGCCGTGGGCGCCGAAGGTTGTATCGCTGCCGTTCAGCGAGTTGTGACGCCCCGCGGCGATCGCACCAAAGGTTGTTGCGCGCAATTAAGCCAGCCAGCCGCGCTTTTCCTTCCACCGCCCGCGCGTGAAATCGGGGAACTTCACCGGCGCACTGCCCTGCCCCACGGAAGCTTCGCTGAGCGGTCCCGGCGCGCTCCAGGCCGCCGCATCGTAAACGTCCAGGTCCGGCGCCAGGCCTTTGTGCATGCATTCGATGAGCCGGTAAACCATCAGGAAATCCATGCCCCCGTGCCCGCCCAATTTGCGCGCCAGTTCGCCTTCGTGCTTCCACAGCGGATGCTCATATTGCTCCTTGAACTTGTCGATGGGGATGTACTGCTCCGCGTTGGGATCGTCGAAGTAGATGCGTGGAGGATAGTCGCGGAAAATCCCTTTCACGCCCGCGATCAGATTGATGCGGTCGTAAGGATGGGGATTGACCACGTCGTGTTCGAGCCGGATCACCAGGCCATTCGCGGTCTTGATCAGCGACGTGTTCAAATCGCCGCAGATATACTTTTCCTTCCATTTCGGGCTGTCCTTAGGCACGTGTGCCGCGCGCCAGGCGTCGAGGCCGCGCTCGGGAGAACTCATCGATACCAGGTAATCGAAGCGATCGCCGCGATTGATACCCATATAATTGGCCACCGGGCCCAGCCCGTGCGTGGGATAGAGGTTCCCATTGCGGCGGGTATGCGGGTAACGGCGCCACAGTCCTTCGCTGCTGTCTTCGAAAAGCAGGCGGCGGAGATCGTGCAGATACGCGCCGGCGCCGTACAGCAGATCGCCGAACAGTCCGTCGCGAATCATGTTCAGCACCAGCAGTTCGTTGTAGCCGTAACAGCAGTTCTCCATCATCAGGCAGTGGCGGCGGGTTTTTTCCGATGTATCCACCAGTTTCCAGCAATCCTCGAGGGTGGCGGCCGCGGGCACCTCCACGAATGCGTGTTTGCCGCTATTCATGGCGGCCAGGGCCATGGGGACGTGCCATTCCCAGGGCGTGGCCATGTAGGCAAAGTCCACGTCGTCGCGCTTCAGCAGGTTTTCGAAGTCGCGCTCGCCGTTGGCGTATACCGCGGGAGGATGCTGGCCGGCGCGCTCGACAGCAGCCTGCGCGCGGAGAGCGGCGTCTTTCACCACGTCGCAAACGGCGGTGACGGTCAATCCATCCACGCCGAGATACTCTTTCAGCATGTCGGAGCCGCGCTCGCCGCAGCCGATCAGGGCCATGCGGACATTGGCGCGCGGTTCGAAGGGCATGCCGATCACGGAACGAGGCGCGGACTTGCGATCGCCCTGGGCCGCGGCGGTCTGGCTCAGAAGGACGGCGCCTGTTCCGGCCACCGCGCCGCGAAACAGGTCCCGCCGGGAAAAGGGAAGCTTGGGTTCTTCTGGTTGCATCCCTTAAAGCTATCAGCTATCGGGATCGGATGATCGGCGAGAGGTCCGCTTAGAAGATAAAACTGAGGCCGCCCCGGAACATGCGCGGGTTCTCCATCAGCACCAGCCGCGAGCCATCCATGGTGGAAAGCGGTAGATACCCTTGCTGCAGAAGATTGCGGAGATCGGCGGTAAGTTCCATGCGCCACGGAAGGCCCTGCAGAACTGGAACCGCCTGGCGAAAGTAAATATTGAAACCCGGCTGGGGACGCAGGGTGCTGGTCGAGTAGATCGGGTCGGGCACGCTGAAGCGGCCGTCGGCCACCTGATAGCTGGCGACGATGTGGGTTCCGGTGTGTGGACTGGACGCAACCACGCGCACGGTCATCGATTGTTGCCTCCCGCCATGGATCATGGAGCGTAAATCGTCGGGGTTGTTGCTGACCGTTTCGCCGTGATCGGCCGACAGTGCGCCGGTCGAACCATACATCACCGTGGCGCTGACGTTATCCCCGATGTTCTGAGTGGCCGACGCCACATAGCCCATGCTGGCGAAACTGCCTGCGTCGAACATGGCCGTTCCCGAGAAGAAATCCGGCAGAATATCGCCTACCGGCAAGTATCCATCCGGCGCGGCGATGGTCAGCGCCAAATTCCGGACCGACTCATGATAGACGCTGACGCCGAACTTGCGCGAGCCCATCGTGTGCGAGTATCCACCTTCCAGATCCTGGCCGCGCTGCACTTCCGCGTTTCCGGAGCGCAAGGTGACCATGGGGAACATGGCCAGGGCGCCAATCTCGTGCAGCAACGGATCGTCCGGGCCCGCGGGCGCGCCCAAATCCGGCCGGGCATTACCGGAAGTGTACGCGAACACCAGATCGTCATCCTTGCCGACCGCGTACGTCAACCGGGCGTAGGGGCTGGTGTAACTGAGATGTTCGTTAAAGGAAACGGAGTCGATGGCCATGCCGTACTGCATCGACAGCGAATCGCTAATCCGGACATGATCGTCAAGGTTGGCCGACATACTGCGCAGCATAGGAACGCCGTCCTCGGCGCCGAAGATGGCCACACCCATGCGGCCGGGCAGGAACAACTCACGCATGGTGATGGAAACTTCCGGGCTGTCGCCTCCCACGGTACGGCTGTAGGTGGTGCGGATGGCGGCCGTCGGAATGCCGGACTGCGCGCCCGAGCCGACGTTCCCGGCAAACTGAAACTGATTACTGCCGAACAGCGAAGTGGCCAGCGCGAACGCCGTGCCCATGTCGGCATTGCTGCCGAAACCGGACGCCATGGTCCCGTCGCCGGCCGAAAGCACCAGCAAACCGCGGGTGTCGGAGAAGACCGTGCGATGCGGTTTATCTTCATCGTCCGCCACGGCACCGGGCAGCATGCGCATAATCGGCCGCGTGGACCCGGCGGTACGCAAGACCCATTTCCAGTCGTCGTTCATGAACGCCGGTTCGCCGGTGGGGTACGCCAGGTGAATGGAACTAAACAGGGTAGCCATGCTCACGTTGAGCATGCTGCGCATGCCAGGCTGGACCAGGATGTTGTTCTTGATGGCGGGCACGAAACTAGCCAGCGTGATGCGGATGGAATAGATATCCGGCAACAGGCCCGGAAAAACGAAATTGCCCTTCTCGTCGGTGAAAACCCTCTGCGAAAGGCTCTCGTGCCGGTCGAACAGCATGACCAGCGCGCCCATCTGAGGAACGCCATCCCCGTTGGTAACCGATCCGGCGATGGCCCCGGAAAGCTTGACGGACATAGCCCCGGCTGCAGGACCGGCAGCCGCCAGGCACACCAACCCGACGACCACGCTCGATGCCGAGATGTGCGTCCTCGCGCTCATTTTCCGGTGACGCTTAGCATATCACGGGACTATCCCGTGTTGTAGACGTGCCCCCTAGGGCTAGGTTACCGTAAACTGGGCCGTCGGTGAGAGGGTCTGATTGCGGTTCCTGTCCGTAATCTTCAACTTCAACGTGTATTGGCCCGGTTGCAGTTTTTGCAACGGCAGCAGTTTTTCCACAGTGACCTGCGACGCGGAAGCGCCCGGCAACCCGGCGATATCCTCGGTGAACTCGAAGATCTTCTCGTTGCTGCCGTTTTTCACCACCTGGTATTCAATCTGGCCGTTGGGTTTCTGGGTCTTTTCGTCCGGTCCAAAATTGTACAGTTTAAGGAAGATGCCCATCTTCTCGTCGCGCTTGAAACTCTCCGACACGCGCGGCCTGACTTTGCTGGAACCGATCACAAACTGGCCCGTGCCGATGCTTTTCGTGGGAACCTTCTCGATGAGGTCGGCCAACACGATGGTGCTGGACATCAACTTTTCGCTGTCCACGTGGGGCACGTTCAGGGCCGTCTCATAATTATTCATGTTGCCGCCGACAATATCCTTCACCACCACGTTCAGGCGGTAGGTACCGGGGGGCAACGGCAGCGATTTCTGGTAGATGGAAGCGCGCTGCGCATAGGCCTGCAGCATCTCGTTCGGGCAGTCCACTGTGACTGTATCCTCGAAGGTTTGCACGATGCGCCGGGTCATGGTGGTGACGCGCCCAAAGATGTTAACGGATGCCTTCTGCACGCCGTCCTTGGCCTGGAACTGCAGATCCTTGTTGTCGAACTGGAGGGTGATGTAGGAGAGCACCGAAGCTTCGGTGAGCGGGAAGAAATCGGCGCGCACCTTCATGGGCAGGATATTGAAAGTAATCTTGCTGGTGACGGCGTCTTCCAGGTCCTTAAACTTAACGGCCGGCGGCTTCTGTAATTTCGCGAACTGTTCTAGGCGGGTGAATTCCATCATGCTCTCCGACGAACCGCCGAAAGACTGGCCAAGGTGGGTGCCGTCCGTGTTCTGGAAGCGCTGGGTTTTGGTGGCCAAGCCCATCTGCTCCATCAAAGTGAGACCGGCGCCAGGAACGTAGGTCAAGGCGTCCTTTTCAGACGGGTCCATGGTCATGTGGTATTCGCCCGACATACTGGGGTCCACGAACTCGATCACGATGTTGGTGCCGATGCCTTCGAGGTAGCGGTAGCGCCATTGTTCGAACGGGTAGGTGGAAGTTTCGCCGCCGCCCTCTTCCATAGGCCGTTCGTAGGTTCCTCCGGAGGGATGTGATTCGATTTCGTCAGGCGGTCCATAAATAATGTAAATGCGCCCGCGGTCGGTCTTCCATCCGGGGATGCCGGAAGCGTAGTGGTCGTTGGAGTACGCTATGCGGCGGTAGTGCTCTTCCTTGAACTCGTTCTCTTCGGTGTCGGGGGTGGGATCGCGCCGTAGCCAGAACTGCTCGATGAACTGCTCGCGCTCTTCGTCGGTGGCGAGGCGTTTGAAGGCGGTCTTTTCCTCATCGGTGATGATGTAGACAACGTCTTCGTTCAGCCATTTCCGGTAGGGGGTTTCGAGCTCTTTGCGCAGCTTTTCGTCGCGCTTCTTCTTTTGCTTTTCGGTCAGAGGCTTGGCGATGGTTTCGCGCGCCGGGGGCGTATCCGCTTTCTTTTGATCGTCTTTTGGAGCGGGTGTCTGATCCTGGCAGACTGCGTTCCCGGCCAGCATCAAACCGAGGAAAGTAAAAGGCAACAAACTACATTTCGAGACCATACACACCTCTTCCCGGAACAGGGCCTATCGTTGAATCAATTGTACGGCTTCATTTTAGCACCCGTCAAGTTGGGCCGCGGGGTCACACTGGGCGGGGGATTCACGGGCGCAAGCCGCAAGGCGATAACAGAAACGAGGTTTAAACCAACAGAATTCCGGGGGCGGCCTATAATGGTATGCATAGGAGGGCATCTGGGATGCACCGATCAATAATGGTAGCCGCCGTATTGCTGGCAACGGCCGGCCTGACTTTTGCCGCTGCGCTTCCGGCGCACAGCATCTATGGCAATTATGTGGAAGCCCGCACCGCGGACGTTTACACCGGCCCCTGTTTCGCCAATTCCGAGGTTGGCCTGGTGGGACAGTTGGCCGTTTTTGGGTGGAAGGTGACGAAAGGCTCCTGGCAGGGCGTCGATCTCGACGGCATGTCGGTAGTGGGGGTGGTGCGCGCGCATCATACCCTCGGCGACGTATACGAGTCCGCTTATCCGGTGAAGGCCGTCATCATCGTGGACAGCCGCGCCAATCTGGAGCAGCGCGTGGCCCTGCAGAGCTTCGCCAAACACATGGCCGGCGATTTGTTGCAGGACGTCGTGCGGGTGGACTATCAGCCGGTGGATCTGACTTTCGCCGGCAACAGCATCCACAGCATGCAGGCGAACCTGACGGCCGGCAACCTGGCCAAAATCACGACGCGCGCGCTGGACGAAGGCGATCAGATCTGCCACAACGAGGAAGTCTGGTATCGCCCGTTGACAAAGCTGGATCACGCCATGCCCGCCTACGCGCTGGCGAACCAGTGGGAAGGCGCGGGCCTGGGCACCACCTGGAGCAGCCCCGACAAGCGCAGCGCGTTCGTTGGGTCGTTCACCGCCGATTCCGAGTAGGCGGCAGCCTTGTAGTGAGCTATGCTGGCCCTATGAAGATCTCACGGCGTGACTTTCTGGGTACGGCGGCCATAACCGGCACCGCGGCCTTGGCCGCAACGGACGGTATGCCGACACGCATCCTGGGCCGCACGGGCGCGCGCGTCTCCATTCTTGCGATGGGTGGAGGCAGCCGCTTCCTGATGTACCAGGATGAGGACAAGGCCCTGGAAGCGCTGAACCGCGCCTTCGATTTGGGCATCACGTACATGGACACTGCCTACAGCTACGGCAACGGGCGTAGCGAGGAGCGCGTCGGCAAGGTGATGAAGACACGCCGCAGCGGCATCTTCCTGGCCACCAAGATCGACGCGCGTAAGGGCGACGAGGCGCAACGCCTGGTGGAAGGCGGCCTCAAACGCATGCAAACCGATCACCTGGACCTGATCCATGTGCATAGCCTGACCGACGAACGCGATCTGGCCGCCGTGGAAGCTCCGGACGGCATTCTGAAGGTGCTGCTGAAGCTGCGCGATCAGAAAGTGACGCGCTTTATCGGGATCACCAGCCATACCGACCCGGTGGTTCTGAAGACCGCGCTCGAGCGCCACGATTTCGATTGCACCCAGATGGCGCTGAACGCCGCGCGCGTGGGCATGCAAAGCGGCAAGAGCGGGATGGTGCCGAATCCCGGCTTGAAAACCAGCTTCGAAGACGTGGCCCTGCCGGTCGCGCGGGCTAAGAAGATGGGTGTGATCGCGATGAAAGTCTTCGCGCAGGACGCGCTGGTGGGCCAGGCGCCGGTGGCGAAATTGCTCTATTATCCGCTGTCCCTGCCGGGCGTGACGTTGGCTGTGGCGGGCATGCCGAAGTTCGAATTCATCGACGAAAACGTGGCTCTGGCCAAGGCTTTCAAGCCGCTGGCGCCCGCGGAAATGCAACAGCTTTCCGCGGGTCTCGCCGCCCGGAACAAGGTCGCGCTGGATCGCTTCTTCAGCACGCATAAGGACGCGTGAGACAGAAGCTGCGAAAATAGCGACGAGTCCCTATGACCATCACCCTTCGCCTGGAGCACGAAAAACTGATCGCCCTCGCGATGCAGACGGGCACATACGAGGACGCGGACGAAGTCATCGAGCGGGCTTTGCGAATGTTGCATTCCGAAGAGGAGTGGCTCGCCGACCACCAGGCCGAGATCGCTGATAAAATCGATCCGGCCTTCGCGCGCTGATGACGTCCTTTACGACGTCTCCGGCGAAGCGCAAAACGACCTTTGGCTTTTGGATGGCGGGCAATTCTGCCCGCAGCCGGCTTTCAGCCGGCTCTGGCCGCCTAAAAGGCGGCTGCGGCCAAGATTGGCCGCCCCCCAAAACCAAACTGACCCACACCGCGGCACGCTACCGGTAAAATAAAGGAAGTGGCACTCCCCGCGCTTTCCGAGTTCGATCCCTTAGTGCGCGACTGGTTCACCCAGCACTTCGCCGCCGCCACCGAACCGCAGATCCTCGGCTGGCCGGAAATCCGCGCGGGCCACGACATCCTGATCTCCGCGCCGACCGGCTCCGGAAAGACTCTGGCGGCGTTTCTCCTGTGCCTCGACCGTCTTGTGCGCGCCGCCCGTCTGGGCCCTCTGCCCAACCAGACCGAAGTCGTGTACGTCTCGCCGCTGAAAGCGCTGAGCAACGATATCCACATCAACCTCGAAGTGCCGCTATCGGAAATCGCCGCCGCGGCGGCCGCGCAGGGGATCGCTCTGGCGCCCATCCGCGCCGCCGTCCGCACCGGCGACACCCCCGTGTGGGAACGCACGCAGATGGGCAAGGAACGCCCGCATGTGCTGGTGACCACCCCCGAATCGCTGTTCATCCTGCTGACCGCCGAAAAGCCGCGCGACATGCTCCGCACTGCGCGCACCATCATTGTGGACGAGATCCACGCGGTGGCGGACGATAAGCGCGGATCGCACCTGGCGCTCACGCTGGCGCGCCTGGATGTTTTGGTCAAGGCCGCGGGCGGGACCAAACCGCAGCGCATCGGCCTTTCCGCCACGGTGAAGCCCATCGAAGAAATCGCGCGCTTCCTCAGCGAAACCGCACGCATCGTGAACGTGGGCCATCGCCGCGACATGGAACTGGCCGTGGAAGTTCCCAAAGACGAACTCGGCCCGGTCGCCAGCAACGAAATGTGGGCGGAGGTCTACGACCGCGTCGCCGACTTGATCCGCGCGCATCGCACCACGCTGGTCTTCGTCAACACGCGCCGGCTCTCTGAACGCGTGGCGCATCAGCTTCAGGCGCGCCTGGGCGAGAACGCCGTGCTGCCGCACCATGGCAGTTTGTCGCGCCGCCTGCGCCTGGAAGCGGAGGCGCGGCTGAAGGGAGGCGAACTGCGCGCGGTGGTGGCCACGGCTTCGCTCGAACTGGGCATCGACATTGGCACGGTTGACCTGGTCTGCCAGATCGGCTCGCCGCGCTCCATCGCCGTGGCTTTGCAGCGCATCGGACGTTCCGGACATTGGGTGGGCGCGCGTCCGCATGGCCGGATCTTCGCTACCACGCGCGACGAATTGATCGAATGCGCGGCCCTGGTCCGCGCCATTCGTTCCGGCGTTCTCGATCGCACCGAAATCCCCTCGGCGCCGCTCGATATCCTCGCGCAGCAGATCGTGGCCGCGTGCGCTTCGGAAGAATGGACCGAAGACGGCCTCTTCGCACTGGCCCGCTCGACATACTCGTACCGCACGCTTGAAAGGCGGGATTTCGACGATATCGTCGGCATGCTGAGCGATGGCATCGTTACGGCGCGCGGGCGTGCCGGCGCCTACCTGCATCGCGACCAGGTGAATCATATTGTGCGCGGCCGGCGGGGCGCGCGCCTCGCGGCTATTACGTCAGGCGGGGCCATCCCGGATAACGCCAATTACCTGGTGGTGGCGGAGCCGGAAGGGGCCACGGTCGGAACGGTGGACGAAGACTTCGCCGTGGAGAGCATGTCCGGCGATGTCTTTCTGCTGGGCACGACTTCGTGGCGCATTCGCCGCGTGGAAAAGGGCCGCGTTCGGGTGGAGGACGCGCACGGCGCGGCTCCGTCGATTCCATTTTGGAACGGCGAAGCACCCGGCCGCACCGCGGAATTATCGGCGGAAGTCTCGCGGCTGCGGACGGACATCCTGGCGACGCCCGAGCCCGACTGGCTCCTGCGGGAAGCCGGCCTCGACCGTCTCGGCGCGGACCAGGCCATCGCTTACGTCGAATCGGGCGCGCGGGCCTTGGGCGTGCTGCCGGCATCCGCGCACGTAGTGGCCGAGCGCTTCTTCGACGAAGGCGGCGGCATGCAATTCGTGCTGCACGCGCCCTTCGGCGCGCGCGTAAATCGGGCCTGGGGATTGGCGTTGCGGAAGCGCTTCTGCCGGACCTTCAACTTCGAACTGCAAGCTGCCGCTACCGATAATGGCATCGTGCTGTCGCTCGGCGAACAGCATTCGTTTCCGCTGGATATCGTATTCGAGTTCCTGCGTCCGGAAACAGTGGGGGACGTGCTCACGCAGGCGCTGCTCGACGCACCTATGTTCACGGCGCGCTGGCGCTGGAATGCGTCGCGGGCCCTGGCCATACTGCGCTTCGCGCACGGGTCGCGCGTGCCCGCGCCCATCCAGCGCATGCGCTCCGACGATTTGCTGGCCGCCACTTTCCCGGACCAGGCCGCCTGCGCCGAAAATCTCGCGGGACCGCCGCGCATCCCGGATCATCCCCTGGTGCGCGAAACCATTCGCAACTGCCTGCATGAAGCCATGGACCTCGACGGCCTCGTCGCGGTGCTCGCTGGTATCCGCGCGGGGGAAATCCGCACATCGGCCATCGACACGCCGGAGGCTACGCCGTTTTCGCACGAGATTCTGAACGCCAATCCTTACGCATTCCTGGACGATGCCCCGCTGGAGGAGCGCCGCGCCCGCGCTGTGCAGTTGCGCCGCACCGTGCGTACGGATTTCGTAGAAGGCGCGGGCGCTCTCGACCCGGACGCCATCGTACAGGTGGCCGCGGAATCCTGGCCCCTGGTGCGCGATGCCGACGAGTTGCACGAAGCGCTGCTGACGCTGATCACCGTGCCGCCCGTGCCCGAGTGGGAGCCGTTCTTGGCGCCGCTGGTAGAGTCCGGCCGCGCCGCGGTGCTGGACGTGGGGCGGGCAATCATGCCCGCAGCCGCCTTTCAGGCGGCCAAGCCGGCTGGAGAGCCGGCTGCGGCCACGATTGGCCGCCCCACAAGTGAGTTTTCATCATCCTTCTGGGTCGCCGCCGAGCGCACTCCCATCGCGAGAGCCATCCACCCGGCAGGCGTCCTCACCCCCGCGATCGACTTCCCCGCCAGTCGGCCCGAAACGGAAGAAGGCTGCGCCGCCGAAATCCTGCGCGGCTGGTTCGAATCCGGCGGTCCCTACCGCACCTCCGAGTTGTCCGCGCGCCTGGCGATGCCTCCCGCGCTGGTCGAAGCCGCGCTGGCGCAGCTTGAAGCCGAAGGCCAGATCCTGCGCGGGCGCTTCACCCCCGGCGAGTCCGCAGGCGAGCCCGAATGGTGCCACCGCCGGTTGCTGGCGCGCATCCACCGCCTCACCATCGGCCGGCTGCGGCGCGAGATCGAGCCCGTCACCACGGCAGATTTCGTGCGCTTCCTGCATCGCTGGCAGCACCTCGCACCCGGCGCGCAATTGCACGGCGCGGATGGCGTGCTGCACGTGATCAAGCAGCTTCAGGGATACGAGATTTCGGCGGCGGCGTGGGAGGCCGGGATCCTGCCCAGCCGCGTGGCGCATTACAGCCCCGAATTCCTGGACCAACTCTGCCTCTCGGGAGAAGTGATGTGGGGCCGGCTCTCGCCACATCCGGCGTTCGATAAGGATGAGAACGGACGCCAGCACCGCGTGCGTCCCACGCGCGTCGCCCCGTTGACCCTTTTCCTGCGCGAGGATGCCGAGTGGCTGCTGGCAGGTCCGCGGCCTGCTACCGATGCGTCGCTTTCGCATCCGGCGCGCGAGGTACTGGCCGAATTGCACCACCGGGGTGCGTCGTTCTTTCCCGAACTGGCGCGCGCCACCGGCCGCCTGGCGAGCGAAGTGGAAGACGCGCTCTGGGAACTGGTGGCCGCGGGTCTGGTGACGGCGGATGGCTTCGAGAACCTGCGCGCGCTCGTGGATACCAAACGCCGCAGGGGAGAAGGACGCGGCCGCATGGCTCGTCCCCGGCACGCCGCCGGACGGTGGGCTTTGCTGCGCCGCGCCGCCGCGCCGGCAACGGAGATCTCGCCCGCGTCATTCGCACGCCAACTGTTGCAGCGATGGGGCGTGGTCTTCCGCGATCTGGCGGCGCGCGAAACCCTGGCGCCGCCGTGGCGGAACCTGTTGGTGGAACTGCGCCGTATGGAGGCGCGCGGCGAAATCCGCGGGGGACGCTTCGCGCAGGCGTTTCTCGGCGAGCAGTTCGCGCTGCCCGAAGCGCTTGACTTGCTGCGCGCCGTGCGGCGCGCCGGCGAATCCGGCGATCTTCCAGAGACGCCGGCCACGGACCCGCTACACTTGGCCGGAGTCCTGTTGCCGGGCCCGCGCCACGCGGCGGGAGAGGCGGCGGAAGCCGTTCCTTGTCTGACCGGCGCATGATAATTGCGGCGCGCCCGTTAACCGTGTAGAATGGGTGACGCCAAACGAAGGCAATCCGGAGGGTTAAGTGAAGCCGAAGATGAATGTTCTCTACCTGGCGGCGGCCGCGGCCCTGCTGGTCAACTCCGCTTATGCGGCGAACCTGATCAAAAACGGCAGTTTCGAGAAACCGGTTGTGACGGCCGGAGGCTACGAGCAGTTTTCAACGGGTGACACATTCGCCGGCTGGAAAGTAGTGGGCGCCACCGGCAACGTGGCCATCGCCAGTGGGACATTTGAGCAGGGAGGCTTTACGTTTCCGGCGGCCGGCGGCAGCCAATGGCTGGATCTGACCGGGAACAGCAATACCGCAACCGGAGTGGCGCAAACCGTGGCCACCACGGTGGGCACTGCGTACACACTCACGTTCTATATTGGCAATGTCGACGACCCGGGCGGCGTCTGGGGCACCACGAGTAAGGTGAATGTGTTCGTGGACGGCACCCAGGTTTACGCGGCAACCAACTCGCGGGGTGCGGGCCAAACCAAGCTGGTTTGGCAGAAGTTCAGTACAACCATCACAGCCACGTCGGCGCATACCACGATCGCATTCATGAACGGAGACCCGCCCACCGACAACAGCAACGGCTTGGACCTGATTTCGCTTGTCGAGGAGGCCGACGAGGGGCCCGCGGCGGTTCCCCAGCCCGACGTTCAAGACTGATCGCGTAGGCGTGGTTTAGCGCTTATAGTCGAACTTTACGCACCCATCGCGGTAATCCAGCGTCACCGATGCGAACATGCCGATGAGCGGCAGCCCCATGATGCCGCTAAACTCCATCCCCGCGCCGCGGCTGAAACCGGCCAAATCGAAGGACGTCAGGTCCAGGTTCAATTGGCGAAATGTGGCGAACTGCAAGACAATCTTGTCTGCCTCGTATACGTTCTTGACCCTGCCCGAAATGCCGCGCACCCGATCCAGGGAGCCGTGCACTTTGGTGATTTCAGGCGCCAGATTGGTCGAGACCATGTTCAGTTGCGAGCCGGTGTCCAGCAGGAACAATCCCTGAGTCTGTTCCGCTTTGGCGGATTCGCCGATCAACGTGGGGATCAGGAGGTAATGGTGGACGATCAGCATCTGGCTGAATCCCACAAGTTCGGGGCCTTCGTAGCGATTCGTCACGGAGTGTCCGTCCCAAGCGGGGCCAGGCAGCGGAGCCAAATCGAGACTTTGCCCCGCGAAGTCGATCTTCGCTAGAAAGCGGTGGAAAATGTCGGAGCCTATCAGGCCGCCCGAGTCGTCGGCGGACCCCTTCTCCTGCACCTGGACGATGCAGTTCTGCAGGGTGAGATCGCCGATTTGAATCGCGGGCGCGTAGCCGATCCAGCCCTTTACGGCAGGTCCGTTTCCAATGCCGGAGATATCGCCTTCGGCCAGGCGCTTCACGCCGGAGCGTTCCGCAAGGCGGCTGCCCAGCATGATTCCTCCCGCGCCGGTATCCAGGCGCAAGTCGGCTTTGGCGCCGTTGATCTTGATGGGCAAGCTGCCGCCCGTCAGGCGCCGGCCATCCATTAAACGGCCCATGGGAAGCCGGTATGAGCGGTCCGCGGCCGCCGGCTCGAAAGCGGGCTTGCCGTCGAGCGCTTTGGTCACCGCGATCCAGCGCTCGAGAGCGCGTTGGCGGGGGCTGGGTTCCGCGCCTGGCGCACTGCGCAGGCCCGCGAGCTCCGCCTCCCGGCGCGCCAGCACGGCGGCGGATCGCGGAGCGGCCTCTTCAAAGGCGTTTGCAATGACCGGATCCCTTGGGTCGATGGCGTGTGCCACCTGAAGCATTTCGGAGGCCTTTTTGCGGAAAGAAGTGGCATCGAATACGCGCGAGATACCGTAAATGGCGCGCGCATTCTGGGAATCGAGCTTGATAGCGGCTTTGTACGCTTTCTCGGCATCGAAGACGCGGCCTTCACGAAAGCGAAGGTCGCCGAGCACACGCTGCAGGCCGGCCTCGGATTTGTTCTTGGCGAGCGCGCTCTCCACGGCCTGATCGGCGTCGTCAAAGCGTTCGGCGGCGAGCAGGATCTCACTGAGCAGGATACTGGCCGCAACAGTGGCGGGATCTTTAGCAAGCTGCTGTTGCAGAACCTCGATGGCGGCATCCGTGTGGCCGAGGCGAAGCTGTTCGCGCGCGGTATCCAGATTGTCGCCGTTTGCGGCAGCCGTTATGACCAGGAACATGCCGATTAAGCGGCGCATTCGGTCATTATAAGGCCGCCGGCCGCCTACATGTACATTCCGCCGTTGACGTTCAGTACGTGGCCGGTGATGTACCCGGCTTCGTCGCTGGCCAGAAAACGCACCGCGGCGGCGATCTCATCCGGTCTTCCGAGCCGGCGCAAAGGCACTTGCGCCAGCAGCTTTTCCTTTAGCTCGTCAGTCAACACGGCGGTCATGTCCGTGTCGATGAATCCGGGCGCCACCGCATTCACCGTAATCTCGCGCGCGGCCATCTCCTGCGCCAGCGCCTTGGTCAGGCCGATCAGACCGGCCTTCGAGGTGACGTAGTTCGCCTGGCCGGCGTTGCCGCTTTCGCCCACTACCGAGGCGATATTAATGATGCGCCCGTAGCGCTGCTTCATCATGGCGGGCAGCACCTGCTGCGTGGCGAAGAATGCGCCATGCAGGTTGATTTGCAAGACGCGGTCCCAGTCCTCGCGCTTCATGCGCACGGCCAGCCCGTCGCGCGTGATGCCCGCGTTGTTCACCAGCACGTCAATGCGCCCGAACTTCCGCAGGGCCGTGGCGAAGCCTTCGCGGATGGAATCGTAGGATTGCAGATCGAGATTTACGGTCAGCGCCTGGCCGCTGCAGGCCCGGATCTTTTCCGCGACTTCTTCGTTTTTTTCGATTTCGGGCGAGGCCACCACGATATCGAAACCGGCGCGGCACAGTGTCAGGGCGATCTCCCGGCCAATCCCCCGGCTGGCGCCCGTAACGAACGCCACTCGACTAAACATGATTACTCCTTGATGCTTTATTCGTGAACTTCAATCATAGTAGAAAGTGAGACGCCCCCGTTATGGCCTTTGCCGATCTGCGTGAATTCATCGCGGCGCTGGAGAAGAACCAGGAACTCAAGCGCATTCCCTTCGAAGTGGATCCCATCCTGGAGATGACCGAGTTTGCCGACCGCGCGGTGAAAGCCGGCGGTCCCGCATTGCTGTTCGAGAGGCCCAAAGGCTGCGCCATTCCGGTGCTGATCAACAGCTTTGCCGGCATGCGCAAGATGCAGATCGCGCTGGAAGTGGATTCGGTGGAGACCGTCGCGCAGCGCATCTCCGAATACCTGGAAATGCGCATGCCCGAAGGACTGATCGGCAAGCTCAAGATGTTGCCGAAGCTGGCCGAGATGGGATCGTTCTTTCCCAAAATCGTGTCGAAAGGGCCGTGCCAGGAGGTGGTCCGCACTACGGGCTTTTCACTCGCCGATTATCCGGTCTTGAAATGCTGGCCGGAGGATGGCGGCCGCTTCATCACCCTGCCGCTGGTTTTCTCGCGCAATCCCGATAGCGGCAAACGCAATTGCGGCATGTACCGCATGCAGATCTACGACGAGCGCACGGCGGGCATGCACTGGCAGACGCACAAGCAGGGGGCGGAGCACTATCGCCGCATGGCTGCGGCGGGACGCAAGCGCATGGACGTCGCGGTGGCTATCGGCGCGGACCCCGCCACGATGTTTTCGGCTATCCTGCCGCTGCCGCCGGACCTGGATGAAATGATGATCTCGGGCTTCCTGCGCGGCAGTCCCGTGGAGATGGTGAAGTGCCAGACCTGCGATCTGGAGGTGCCCGCGCAGGCCGAGATCGTGCTCGAAGGCTACGTGGAATTGGGCGAGTTGCGCACCGAAGGCCCGTTTGGCGACCACACCGGCTTTTATTCGCTGGCCGATGAATACCCTGTGTTTCACGTCACCTGCATTACGCAGCGCAAGGATCCCATTTATGCCACGACCATCGTGGGGCCGCCGCCCATGGAGGATTTCTACATGGGCAAAGCCATCGAGCGGATCTTTCTGCCGCTGATGCGCATGCAACTGCCGGAAGTGCGCGACATCTGCATGCCGGCCGAGGGCATCTTCCACAATCTGATTCTGGTGGCGATTCGTAAATCCTATCCGGGGCATGCGCGTAAGGTGATGTCCGCCATCTGGGGGCTGGGGCAGGCGATGTTCAGTAAGTGCATCGTGGTGGTGGATGAAGACGTGAATGTGCAGGATGTGCGCGAGGTAGCCTGGAAGGCGTTGAATAACATCGACCCGGAGCGCGACATTCAATTTACGATGGGGCCGGTCGATTCGCTGGACCATTCGAGCCGGCTGGCGAACTACGGCTCGAAGATGGGGGTGGATGCGACACGTAAGTGGCCCGAAGAAGGATTTAGCAGGCCGTGGCCGGGCGTGATCCGCATGTCTGAGGAGGTGAAGCGGCGGGTGGACGAGTTATGGCGGCGTGCGGGGTTGTAGAAAGAACCACGTCTGGGGCGCCTATGATAGAGTATGTACCCATAGGCGCGTATGAAACCCCGATGGCCCACCGTCCTGTTCGCTGTTGTGCTGATCGTATTAGTTACGGCGGTGATCGGACTAAGCTGGTCGGCGGCCAGCTTGGGACTTCCGAATCACCGGGCATTTAGCGTTCTGGCCGCGCTGATTGCTTCGATCGCGATCATCGGGATCGCCTACGCTAAGTTTTTTGGGCTCTCTTCGAGCCCACGCCCAAAGGTTCCACCACTGCCGGGCCCAACGCCGACGCCCACGCCTCACATTCCGGAGAAGCGAAAGCAGGACGACGATCCGATCGTCGCGGAATCCATCGCGTTTAACCTGGTCGTATTCCTGGTTCTGGGCTTCGCTACGGTGGTAGTTGCCACACGAGACTGGCCGGTCGCCTTTTTGTGGGCAGGGGCGGCGTTGTTTGCCGGCGGCGTAGTGGGGCTCATCTTCGGGATGCCCCTGAGCGACGCCGGACCCGCAAAGCATGGCGCGGCGGGTACAACTGCGAGCGGCAGCGCCGCTACTGGATCGGGACGGACGGTGCTGAGCGATGCGGCCGGCACTTTCCGTACCTTTGTTTCGGGTGCGCTGGTGGCCACTGCGCGAGACCTGTTCGGCGTCTTCAAGGATGCCGCGCACAGCCTGGCCGGGTGTCTGGATTGCTGTACGCCGGGCAATAGCAGCCTGGCCGGCGGTCTTATCGTATACTTCCTGAGCTTAGGCTTCGTCGCGGGCCTGGTGTTGCCGAGGTACTTCCTGGGCCGCCTTCAGGAGGCGCTGGGCTCGGTGGGCGGAGGACAGCCTACTCCGACGCCGCGGCCCTAGTCCACACCACATGTCCGCCGGCGCCCGGAACGTCGCCCACGCGCCGTGGAAAGTAGCGGGCTGCGATCTCAGGCGGCCCCAGATCTTCGATTTCGCCAAAGCCGAGTGCCATCAGCCTGGCGCGCAACACATCCGATTCGAAATAGCTGACCCAGGCTTCGCCAATCTCCGCGACCCGCGCCGCGCGCGCGTCGTGATGGGCCCGCGCCTCAGGCGACAAGGAGTCCGGGGGATTGCTGTAGTCGAATACCACTTCCGCACCGCCCGGCAGGCTGCCGATAAAGCGCAACGCGCCGAAAGTGGCTTCTTCGGTCAGATACGGCACGACTCCCAGCCAGGTGAAGAACGCCGGTTTCCGCCGATCGAAGCCAGTGGCGGCCAGGCCGGAATCCAAAGTATCGCGCTCGAAGTCCACCGGCACGAACGTGAGGGCGGTGGGGATGGGAATGCCCGCTTCCGCCAGCCGCTGCCGCTTCCAGGCTTGGGTCGCCGGGTGGTCCACCTCGAAAATGCGGAGCCGCTGGCGCATCGCGCCACGATAAGCGTAGGTATCCAAGCCCGCGCCCAACACCACGAGTTGAGCGACGCCGCGGTCCACCGCGGCCGCCAACGCGTCTTCGGCGAAACGGGTCCGCACGGCGATGAACATGCGCATCTTCCTGCTCTGCGGGCTTTGCTCCGCTTCGCGCGCTAGCGCGTCTGCATCTTCACCGAGGATGGGCACGGCGAGCGGATCGGCAAAGATGCGGCCCTGCTCCAGCACCTGGTGCACGGCGCGATGGATTGCGGCAGCGCGGGCGGTCCGGCTGGGTTGTCCCGGCTCGTTCACTGGCTTCCCGTATCCACCTGTTGCTTTGGATGCCGGCTCAGATACCAGCACGGAACGTCGCCGAAATGCGGGAAAAGCGAATACACGCACTCCTGCGGGCCAGGCGGGTCGAACGCATATTGGGTCTTCCCGTTTTTCATCGGGATCACCCACATCCGCTGCACGGTGACGCTGCCGAACTGGGAGCGGTTGTGCGGGATGCGGTAGCGCAACGCGGCGTAATCGCCCACATATATCAGGGCTGCCGCCAGCAGGATCGAAACCACCGCGATAGTTAATAGACGTTTCAAATTTTGAGAAACAGCTTGCGCCGGTACATCCAGTATAGGATGAGCCAGTAGATGAGCAGGACGGCCGATCCGAGCAGGAACGGTTCCAGGCCGGGGCCCAGGATGCGGAAGGCATCGGGACCCAGGTGAATGCGGAGCGAACTGAATGTGAAGCGCTCGAACAGGTGGGCGATGAGGTACGCCGCGATGGAATTCATGCCGATCACGACCAGCGGGAAGGCCCATTTGCGGTAGCCCTTCACATCGATCACCCAACTGAAGGCCGCCGTGAGAAGGAAACAGATCCCGCCGCTGAAGAGCGTCCAACTGGGAGTCCAGATGCGTTTCACGATCGGGCAGATGCCGGTGAAATGCAACAACAGACCGGCGGCGACACCGATGGCTCCGGCGGCCAGCAGACGCCGCATCGGAATGCGCGGCGCGCTGGCGCGCAGCCAACGCCCGGCCGCCAGTCCGAGGATCATGGTTCCCAGGGTGGGAATGAAGCTGAGCGTGAGGTATCCGCCGTCGTTAAAGACGAACGGGTGCGCGCGCGGGAATAAGTTCAGAAACCACTGATCGAAGGCGTTGCCCAGATTGGCATTCTTGTTCCAATGGGCGGCGAAGCCCGAGTAGAGGTGCGGCCAGTTGGCCGGCACGCCGACGGACTGCCAGTTGAATCCGGCGCCGGGCACCGGGTAAAGCGCCCATGCGAGCCAATAGCCGGTCAGGATGGCGGCTAGCGCGACCCACTGCCAGCGCGGCTTGCGGAACCCCAGCAGGTACAAGAAAGGATATCCCAGGCCGATCTGGGTCAGCGTGTCTTCAAACGTGAAATAGGTGCGCGCGCTATACATGGAACGTAGAAAGATGCCCAACGCGATCAGCAGAAAGGAACGCCAGATGGCGTGCGCCCACATCTTGCCGAACGTGCCGCCCTTGGCCAGCCGGCTGGCGATGGAGTAAGGCAGGGCCACGCCTACCAGGAAGGAAAACGAGGGCTGAATCATGTCGTGCAGGGAGCATCCGCTCCACTCCACGTGGGTCTGATTGTATCCGAGAAAAGCCCAGAACGCGTTGCCCGGAAATGCGTGCGCCACGCGCGCCAGTTCCAGGACTTCGGCCATCATCAGCAGCATCACCCAGCCGCGATAAGCATCCACGGCGATGTTGCGGGCGACCGGCTGCGGCGCGCGGATCGAGTCCGGCGCCGCGGCTACGGGATTGAGAGTTGCTTGCAAGGGTCACCTCCTTGGGCGGGCATTTCGGCCGCCTGCGTCACTGGAAAGCGATAGTCACCGGGTTGGCGGTGGAGCCGCTCACCGTCACATTCACCGTCAGTTGGCCGGAACCCGCGAGCGAGGCAGGCAACGGGGCGACAATCTGGTCCAATCCGGCATATTGGCCTTGCGCGCCGGAAAAGAGAATCGACAGCGTAAACCCGGCAAGCGGCGTGCTGAGGGTCACGTTAGTGCCGCCGGCGGACGCCGTATCGAATCCCGTACCGTAGAGCAGCAGATAAAGATTGTCTCCATTGAACGCGATGGGCGAGGGGACAAACTGGCTGCTGGATGCATCGTAGGAAAACACATCTTCGTAATCGTAAGAGCCATCGGGGTGCACGCGCTGGATCTGGGCTGCCGGCACGCCCTGCCCCGTGGAATTCGCCGTAAAAATCGTGGGCGCGATGGAGGAAACCTCCAGCAAGCCCGTCGCGACGGTGGTGGTACCGTTCAATACAGCAACGTTCGCGAGACCCGCCTTCACGCCGGAGGACGGAATCTGGTAGTTGATTTGCGTCGGAGAGACGTATAACAGCGGGGACAGGGAGACGTTGCCGGTGCTGTCGGTCAACTGCACCTGGGCTCCTTCGAGTTCCGTGGATAGAGGCAGTTCCGTGGCGCCTCCCGTACCGGTCGACAGCCCACTGCCGTATAGGGCCACGAGTTCGCCCGGCGCGCTAGCCCATCCGTAGGAAGCGGCCGCGGAGGCCGTGCGAACGGTATTTGGCGGCAGGTGTCCCAGCAGGGTCGGCAACTGCTCCGCGTCGGTGGTGAAGTTGTTCAAAGGCTGGACCGAGAGCAGGCTGCATGAGCAGGTAGGCACGGTGGCCCATAACTCGCCCGCCGCCCAATAGGTGCCCGGCATTTTGGCGATATCCAGGGTATTCAGGAAGTTATTCAACACGGTGAGCCAGCGCACATCGTTGCTCGGTATGCCGTACTCGCCGAGATAGCAGGGGACGTTGTTCGCAGCACACCAGTTGGCGAACGGCAATAGCCGCGTGGCGCCGACATCGGCCAGTTGCGGATTGGCGGCCAGTTCCTGATCGTAGGTCTCGGCATACGTCCCGCTGAAATCGGAATCGAAATAAAGATGCGCCTCGTAGTAGTAGTTGTTGGCCGGGTCGGTGATGAAGGGCGTGGCGCCGTTATAAGTGGTCCAGTAAGTCGCGTTGCTCCACCCATCTCCCGGGATCATGATGGTCTTGTTGTCGCCGTTGGCGCGAATCGCGGTCAGCACTTTCTGGGCGATCTGACTCCAGTTCGCTACACCCATGTCGTGCGGCTCGTTGGTCAGGTCGTACGCGATTACGGTCGGGTCGTTCACAAAGACGTTGGACATTTTGACCCAGAAGTCCACCAGGTCGTCCGAGGTGACCTGGACGGGGCTGCCCGGGCACGGATTATCTACAATGCAGGCGTCGCTATCGTAGTTGGCCACCTGGCTCTCGAGGGTGGCATAGCGGGCTTCGTTATGCGGCACGATGCTGACCAGTGCGCCGGCGGCTTTGGCGTAGGCCACGTCATTCTGCAGATAGCCAAGCTGGGTGCTGTCCAGGGGACCTCCCAAGGTGGGCTGCAGCCGCTCCCACTTTACCTGCAGGCGGATGAGCGGCAGGCCGCGGGCGGCGAAATAGTTAAAGGTGGGCGCGGTGGCATAGGCGTAATTGCCGGGACCCGCGGTGAGGTTGAGCGGGTCGCCCCATTCCGCCTGCGACACGTTCACGCCGCGGAGGTATTGCCCCGCCGCCGTGCCCGCAATCATGACGATCAGAGCCGCGATTCCGCCGGCCCGCCTGGAAATTGCGCAAAGCGCGCTCGTGGTCCGCATGATGCGCAGTATATCAGGGCGCGGCTGGCCAGTTTATGCTTTGAAGCAAGACGGCCGAACAAAGCCTATGTGGTTGATTCAAGGGTTATGGGTGGTGGGTTGTGGGTGGTGGGGTATCGGTTGTGGGTTCCATGTTCGGATTCCGGGTGTGGGTTACCGGAGTGGGCTCATTTTTGGGGACAGATCGGGCGGACCGGTTGGGGTCGTTTGCCAGGTTGTCAAAGATCAAGGGGGGCGGAAGGCTAGCGGGTATCGGTGGCGGCCGCGGCACAGGAGAGCGGATGGATCTCGACGGCTGGGGACATCACGTAGGGCGGTGGTGGAACGCGGGGTTCGTCGGGCATGGGGATGGGGGCCTCGACGGGCTGTTCGGGCGGCACGGTTTGGGCAGGCTTGGCGGGCTCGGCGGGCGACTGGCGGCGCTCTTTTTGCTGCTGCTTCAGGGCGTGCAGGGAAGTCAGGAAGGAACGCTCGAGGCGGGCCCGCTGCGCGGCGACGCGGTCGAGGAGGGCAAAGCGCTGGTGAATTTCGAGGGCGGTTTCGTAGATCACGTACTCGTTCTTGCCGGCGCGCACGAGAAACCACTGGGCCTCGGCCATCTGTTCGAGTAAGATCCGTTCGGTGGAGTCCTGGGGCTGCCATTGGGCATCCAGCTCTTCCCAGATTTGCTGAAAGTCCATGGGATCTTCGTTGGGGAGGATGACGGTCTGGGCGCGGAGGCTCCAGGCGAGGGCGTTGAAGCGCACGGCTTGCTTGCCTTCGGGGGTTTTGGGACCTGTGGAATGCTGCGCATTCTGCAGGTTGGCTTGGTGCTGCTTTTCGGAAATCAGCATGAGGAATTCCTTTTCGATTTCATTCTAGGGGGCAGGCGCGGGGAACCCGGCCGATGCGGCGGACGGGTGGTTGGGGAAGCGATTTGATTTGAGGGCTTTGCGGGGGATGGGATTTATTTTGGAAACTTGTCACCGGCGAAAGGGCGGGTTCTGGAGAACCCGCGCAGGTGTAGACACCTGCCCCACATTACTGAGGGCCAAGGTGGGCCGCGATGTACCATCGGTTTCCGGCGAAGTCCTGCACCCCCGCCAGACGGTCGCCGTAAGGCTGATCCGCCGGTTCGGTAAGCGAAACCGCGCCGGCCGCGATGGCCCTCTGGTAGACCGTATCCACATCCGCGACGTACAGATAGATCCCAGTGGGCATGGATGGCAAAACCATTCGGGAGTGGCGGTGCGAGTCGCCCAGTTCGATCATGGAGTCGCCGATTCGTATCTTGGCATGCAGCACGTCGCCTTGCGGCGAATCGTAGCGCACGAATTCGTCGGCGCCGAAGGATGCCTTCAGAAACTCGATCAGCCGGGCCGCGCCAACCGGGTGCAGATAGATGGTTACATCGCGTAGGCCGTCCGGCACGTAGCGGGGTCCCAGGTGCGTGCTGAGGATCCAATCGTTTCCAAAGGGATCTTTGACCACGCCAAAACGGTCGCCGTGATCGTCGGCAAGAGGCAACTGCGCAGTCGCCCCGGCGGCGACGGCGCGCGCATAGACCTCGTCAACATTGGGCACGTAGTACTGGAACATGCTGGGTGTGGGCGTGCCGCGGAAGGCCGGGCCGCCGCCGATCATCATCATGGAGTCGCCGATGCGCAACTCCGCGTGAATGCCTCCCGCCGACCCCGTGTTGCGCGATATCTCCCGCGCGCCGAATACGGTCTTTACGAATTCGATCATCTCGCCGGCCTTTGGTACGGTCACGTACGGCGTGACCGTATGAAAGCCGGCTCGGATGGGATTGATTGCTGTTGCGTTCATCGATATTCTCCTTTGCAAATCGTTTTTGAGGCCGGCCTTAAAACCTGGGCGCGGCAGATCGCGCAGGCCGGCCGCCAGGCGCGCCAATGGCGCGAGACGCCGGTCCTTCGCGGCAATCGGGGCGCCTTCCCCCGCGAACATTTCCGCGATCAGTTCATCCAGCCGGTCGGCCAGAGAGCGCTTAGCCATTTGCCCTCCCCGCCAGGTCCCGCAGTCTTTTCAAAGCGCGCCATTGAAGCTGCTTGATGGCGCCTTCGGTGCGGCCCATTTCCCGCGCCATCCCGGCGATGCTTTGCTGTTCCACGAAACGCCCGACCACTACGCGGCGCTGATCGTCCGGCAGCGTATCCACCAACTGGTAGAGCATGGCGCGCCGCTCGATGTCGTCTTCGCCGGCCGGATCGGGCGGCTCGCGTTCGGGTTCCCCCGATTCCCGCCGCGCGGCGTGCCATCGGTCGGCGATCGCGTTGGCCGCCATGCGCCGCAGCCACGCCGCAAATGCCACGCCCCGCCACTCGAACCGCGCAAGATTCGCCAGCGCCTGGTGAAAGACCTCCGCGGTGACATCTTCAGCCTCTTCGCGGCTGCCCACGCGGCGCGCCACGTACGCATACACACGTGCGAAGTTGCGTTCGTAAAGCTCAGCGAAGCGGCCCGCATCGCGCTGCGCCGCTTCGATCAAAAGCCGTTCTTCCTGGATGGCCGGTTCGGCCTTCAACGCTGGCTCCGCAACTTGCTCTCACTAAGGATAACCGCCGGGGGGGCGAAGAAGTCACGTTCGGCGGCGGAATCGGATGTGGACGATTCCGTCCCATTCTGCCCAGCCGCAGACATGATATTGTCGAGGTAGCTTGCAACCCTGGGTAAGCAAGACACTACAGAAGGAGTCTGTCGTATGGCCTCAGTCATGCAATCGCCAACGGAAAGCCCCGTCGCTATTTCGGCGACGAAGCTCCTCATCGATAATCGCTGGATTCCGAGCGAATCCGGCAAGACATTCGGAACGGTAAACCCCTCCACGGGCGAAGAAATCTGCCAGATTGCCGAAGCCGATGCAGCCGACGTAGAGAAAGCCGTCCAAGCCGCCCGCCGCGCGTTCGAACATGGACCGTGGCGGAAGATGCCCTCGTCCGGGCGTGGGCGACTGCTCAATCGGCTGGCGGATCTGATCGAAACCCATGCCGACGAATTGGCCAAGCTGGAATCGCTGGACAATGGCAAACCGGTTTCCGTGGCAAAAGCCGTGGATGTGGCGGCCACGGTGGCCTGCTACCGTTATTTCGCCGGATGGGCCGATAAAATCCAAGGCAAAACGATCCCCGTAGACGGGAATTATTTCTGCTATACAAAGCACGAACCAGTGGGAGTGGTGGGACAGATCATTCCTTGGAACTTCCCCATGCTGATGCAGGCCTGGAAACTGGCTCCCGCGTTGGCTACCGGCAATACGGTGGTGATGAAACCGGCCGAGCAAACACCGCTCAGCGCGCTACGCATCGGGGAGTTGATCGTGGAGGCGGGATTTCCCGCGGGCGTAGTGAATCTTCTGCCCGGATACGGCCCCACCGCGGGGGCGGCGATCGCCAGCCACATGGATGTCGACAAAGTGGCGTTCACCGGTTCCACCGAGGTCGGTCATCTGATCATGGAGGCCGCCGCGAAGTCCAATCTGAAGCGGGTCACACTGGAACTGGGTGGCAAGAGCCCGAACATCGTATTCGCCGACACGGACTTGGACGAAGCGGTGGAGGGCGCGCACTTCGGTCTGTTCTTTAACCACGGCCAGTGCTGTTGCGCTGGATCGCGGGTATTCGTCGAAGAAAAAATCTACGACCAGTTCGTGGAGAAGAGCGGCGCCCGCGCACGGAAGCGCACGGTTGGCGATCCGTTCGATCCGCAGACGGAACAGGGCCCGCAGGTGGATCAAACGCAGTTCGATAAAGTGATGGGCTATATCGAATCGGGGAGGGAGGAAGGCGCCAACCTGGTGTGCGGCGGCGAGCGCGTCGGGAATCGCGGCTACTTCATTCAGCCTACGGTCTTCGCCGACGTGCAGGACGACATGAAGATCGCCAGGGAGGAGATCTTTGGGCCTGTCATGAGCATCATCCCGTTCAAGACTCTGGACGAAGTGGTGGCGCGTGCCAACCGGACGACCTATGGCTTAGCGGCGGCTGTGTGGACCCACGACATCACCAAGGCGCACGCGATCGCGGATGGAGTGCGGGCGGGCACGGTTTGGGTGAACTGCTATAACGTGCTCGATACCAGGGCCCCGTTCGGTGGATTCAAGCAGTCCGGCATCGGGCGCGAGCTTGGCGAGTACGGGCTGCAGCAGTACACCGAGGTGAAGACGGTGATCGTCAAGATCTGATCGTAGAGAGCCGCTGCACGGTGGGAAAACGACCGTGCAGCGGGCCTCGGAGCCCGCGTTACGTCAGCGATTATCAGTAATGGCTAATCCTTTGGATATGAAAATAATCAGTGAATTCGCAACAGAACCGCCCGGCCGGCGACAGTCGAAAACCCCTTGTCTAGGTCCAGCAGGCTGGGTGCGCAGAAAAGCCGGCTGAAAGCCGGCTGCGGGCAGAATTGCCCGCCCCACAAGGCAAACTGGCCCACGTGCATTGTATTCTGGCGCTTGGTTGTCTCTTGATTTGACGGGTCCCCTCCGCCTCCGCTATCCTTACCGTTTATCTAACCGCCGCGATTCCCCACAAAATGAGCGCAGATCCCGCGACCGCCGATGCCAAGCCGCAGCTCAAGCGCGCCCTCGGCCCGTGGGATTTGACGTTCCTGTGCGTGGTGGCCATCGCCAATCTGAATCTTGTCCCGGTCATCGCAGCCAATGGACCGATCACCGTCTGGCTCTGGCTGGCGGCGCTGGTTTTCTTCCTGCTGCCCCAAGGCATTACCGTCATCGAACTGGCGCACCGGCATCCCGCCGAAGGCGGACTGTATGTGTGGACCAAGGATGCCTTCGGCGATTTTCACGGCTTCATGTGCGGCTGGGCCTACTGGACCACCAATATGTTCTATTTGCCCACGCTGCTCTTCTACCTGGGCGGCATTCTGGCTTATGCCGGGCCGAAAAGCGTGGCGTCCCTGGCCGAGAACCGCGTCTTCTTTTTCCTGCTCACGGTGGGCCTGCTCTGGCTGACGGCGCTGCTCAACATAAGAGGCATCGGCGTGGGCAAGTGGGTAAACAACTCGGGCGGGTGGGGCACGCTGATCGGCGCGGCGGTGCTGGTAGGCCTGGCCGTGGCGGTGGTCTGGCGGCACGGGGTGGCGCTGCCCGCCTCCAGCTTCGCGATCCGCGGCCTCGACTGGAGCATCATGTCGTCGTTCGGCGTGATCTGCTTCGGACTGGTGGGCCTGGAACTCGGCCCGGTGATGGGAGACGAGATTCGCGATCCGCAGCGTAGCGTGCCGCAGGGAACGCTTCGCGGAGGAGTCCTGGCGGGGCTGGTCTACGTGACCGCCACGCTGGCATTGCTCCTGGCCGTGCCGCAGCAGGAGGTGAAAGTGCTGCAGGGCGTACTGCAGGCGGTGGACAAGATGACCGCCATGGGGATCGGCGCACGCTGGATGCTGACGGCGCTGGCGGCGGTGCTGGCCGTGGCGATCGCCGGCTCGACGTCGGCGTGGCTGGGCGGATCGGCGCGCATCATCTTCGTTTCGGGGATCGACCGCTACATGCCGAAAGCGCTGGGCAAGGTGCACCCGAAGTTCGCGACGCCGCACATCGCGCTGCTGGCCATCGCGACGCTTTCCTCGCTGCTGGTGAGCATGAGCTTCATCGGCGCGTCCGTGAAGGAAGCGTACGTCACACTGCTGGATCTCTCGGTGGTATTGCAGATGATTTCGTATCTCTATCTGTATGCGGCGCTGGCGAAGGTGGCCTTTTCGAAGACTGCCGGCGATGGGTTCTACGGCAAAGCGCGTTTGAGATTCGCGGCCATCGGCGGGCTGGCGGCCACTATCGTGGGCGGAGCGGTGGCCTTCGTGCCTCCCCGGCAAGTGGTTTCGGTGTGGATCTTCGAGTTGAAGATGTTCGGCAACTGCATCGGGTTCATGGGTATTGCGGCGATGTTGTTCTGGTATTACTCGCGCCGCCGCGCGGCATAATCGTTATATGGCTATCGCTTCCATCAACCCTGCCACCGGGGAGACCCTGCAGGTCTTCGATCCGCTTTCGCCGGACGCGCTGGACCAAAAACTGGCGCACGCTTTTGCCACGTTCCACAGCTATCGCAAAACCCGGTTCGCCGAGCGCGCGCAATGGCTGAACAGCGCCGCGCGCATTCTGGAAGAAGACAAGCGGGAATATGGCCGCACGATGACCCTGGAGATGGGCAAAACGCTGAAATCCGCGGTCGCGGAAGCGGAGAAGTGCGCCCTGGCTTGCCGCTACTACGCGGAAAACGGCGAGCGGCATTTGGCCGACGAAAGCATCGCGACGAATGCCTCGCGCAGTTTCGTGCGCTACCAGCCGATCGGCCCGGTGCTGGCGGTGATGCCCTGGAATTTCCCGTTTTGGCAGGTGTTCCGTTTCGCCGCGCCCGCGCTGATGGCCGGCAACGTCGGGTTATTGAAGCATTCTTCGAACGTGCCGCAATGCGCCCTGGCAATCGAAGATATCCTGCGGCGGGCGGGCTTCCCCGACGGCGCGTTTCAGACGCTGCTGATCGGCTCCGCCGAGACCGCGGGCGTGATCGCGGACGACCGGGTAGCCGCCGTCACGCTTACCGGCAGCGAGCCGGCCGGGCGTTCGGTGGCCGCGCAGTGCGGCGATCGCATCAAGAAGACGGTGCTGGAACTGGGCGGCAGCGATCCATTTATCGTGATGCCCAGCGCCGATTTGAACGAAGCGATTTCAACGGCGGTGAAGGCGCGCACGATCAATAACGGGCAGTCGTGCATCGCGGCGAAGCGCTTCTTCGTGGCGGACGCCATTTACGACGAATTCGAACGGCGCTTCGTCGAGAGCATGAAAGCGCTGAAAGTAGGCGACCCCATGGCGCCCGAGACGGACGTCGGACCCCTGGCGACCCGCGCCATCCGCGAGGAATTGCATGCGCAGGTGGAGCGCGCCGTGGCCTCCGGAGCGCGCCTGCTGCTGGGCGGACGGATGACCGGCGGTGCCGGATACTTTTACGAGCCGACCGTGCTGGCGGGGGTGCCGCGCCAGTCGGACGTTTTCCGCGAAGAGCTGTTCGGGCCGGTGGCCATGCTGTTTGGCGTCAAGGACGCCGCGGAAGCCATCGATTGGGCCAACGATTCGCCGTTCGGGCTGGGCGCGAGCGTGTGGACGGCCGACGCCGCGGAAGAATCGCGGTTCGTGGATGAAATCGAGACTGGCGCGGTTTTTGTGAACGGCATGGTGGCCTCCGACCCGCGGCTGCCCTTCGGCGGCGTGAAGCGATCCGGATATGGCCGCGAGTTGGGTGTCTTCGGCATTCGCGAATTCGTGAATGTGAAGACGGTCTGGTGCAAGTGAGCTGGGGTATACTTGCGATGATCCGGAAACGCCAGAAAAGGGAATACGGGTCGAAGGGGTGAAGGATGGCTGTGCAATGGGGCAGCAATAGTATCGGGCCCGGAGAGGTCCAGGGCTGGTTTTTCGTTAAACCGAACGCGGTTGGTTTTTTGCCGGTGTTTTCGGTAGTTCCGACGAGTCCCGATTTCACGGACATGTCTTACAGCTACACCGGCACGGGTCAGTTTGGCCTGGAAGGGATCAGCTTTCCGATCCAAACCGCGCTGGGGGCCAGTACAGTTTGGTCCAAACTGAGCGACGATGGGACACAACTTGTCTACGCGATCGCGGTCATGAATTTCAGCAATGCCACCGTTGAATATTCATTTCTGGAAGGCGATCTGTGAGGGTGGGACGATGAAAGCGTTGATTCTGTACGACGAACAGGGCAAGATCATCGCGGTCTCCAGGGTGGTGGATCCGCAGGCGCACGGCAGCAAGTTTACATCGTACGGAATGATTCCGCGCGCGGGACAGAAGGTGCTCGAAATCGAGCTCGATAAAGATCTCGAAAGCAAGCCCCTGCGCGAATTTCACGAGCATCACCAGGTGGATGTGGCGCGATCGAAGCTCGCCAGAAAGCCCCAATCGGGTCTATAACAGGCGGCCCTTCCGATTCCTTTTTGTTTCTCGCGGTAATACTATTCAGAGAATATGGATCTGGTGAAGGCGGCTCGAAGCGGCCGGGAAGCCGCTTTCCTGCAGTTGTTCGACGAGCATCATCGACCTCTGTTCCGCTTCGCGTACCGGCTGACCGGTTCCGTCGCAGACGCCGAAGATATCGTGCAGGAGTGCTTCCTGCAATTGCTGCGCCCGGACTGCCGGTACGACCCGCGGCGCACGTCGGTCCGAACTTATCTCTTCGGGGTGGTCAGAAACCAATCTCTGAAGCGGCTGCGGAGGATCGATCCGGCGGATGACGGCCGCCGGAATGCGAGCCAAGACCGGTCGCCCGAGGATGAGGCCGTGCGGGCGGAGATGGAGGATGCGGTCGCCCGTGCTGTGATGCGGTTGCCCGATACCCAAAGGGAAGTGCTGATCCTCGCCCATTATGAACAGCTGCCCCTGGCAGAGATCGCGCGCATCATGGGCCTCGATTTGGGCGCAGTGAAGTCGCGCCTACAACGCGCCCGCGCCACTCTTCAAGAGACGCTCGGCGCCTATGCGTCAAGCTTGGAGCGAACGAAATGAACGATACCGAACTGGATGATCTGCTCGATCGTTGGACCGTGCCGCCGATACGGGCGTCCTTGCGCGAAAGCATGCACGCCGAATTTGCCGCGCGCCACGAAGGGAACTGGGTGCGGGAGCCACGCACAAGAAGGCACCGGTTTGCGGCAGCCATCCTTTGCGCGGCGGTGCTGCTACTAGTTATCGCCAAGGCGCACCCGGTTGCACCGGTTCGCGTCCCCTACATCGTGGACTCCGAATTCGTCCGCTATGCGAACGATGGGTCGTCCGCGATTGAAATGCATACGAAGTCCTACGAACTCAACGGAGCTGAGATTCTCATATCGCGGTCGATCGCCGGCGATCCCGTCAGGAGTATGCTCGGACGAACTCTCGATACGGCCATTCCCATTTGGTCCCGGGTCGTGGCGCGCATGACCGTAGATGCCCCGACGTTGGACAGAGTCAGGCAAGCCGCCCATCGGACCGTTGGAGCGATCACTGGCTGCGCCGCGTCGTGCCTGGTTTTGGAGCACCACGGTTTCGCGAGAGCCGCTGGTGCTGACGCGCCTACTGCCTGTCTGGATGGAACAACCGTCAACCACGAAACGATACTCAACTATGCGACTACCGGGGTTCAACCCCGCATGGGCGGGAGTGTGAGGATGACGTGGTGGATGTCTCCCGAACTGGGCTGCTTTGCCTTAAGAATTACTACCGAAGAGAGGCAGCCCGACGGCACGTGGCGACTGGTGCGCGAAAAACGGGCGGTCCACGTGAAACCGAACCCCTGAGTGGTCGCGGCGGCATAGCCGGTTATTTGATCGCCAGGTGGCTGTGGTGCCGGCTATAGCCGAAGTAGATGCAAAGCCCGATCGCCAGCCAGATCACCAGGCGCCACCAGGTCTCGTGATCGAGCGAGGCCATCATTGCCAGGCAGACCAAAATGCCCAGCACCGGCACCAGCGGCACGAGCGGGGTGCGATAGGGACGCGGCAGATCGGGGCGGGTGTGCCGCATCACCATGATGCCGATGCACACAATCACAAACGCCAGCAGCGTGCCGATGCTGGTCATGTGTCCGAGCTTCGAGATGGGCAGGAAGCCGGAAAATAGCGAAACGAACACCATGAAGATCAGGTTGCAACGCCACGGGGTACGGAAGCGGGCGTGCACGTCCGAGAATACCTTGGGCAGCAGGCCGTCGCGCGACATGGAGAAGAATACCCGCGATTGCCCCAGCAACATCACCAGAATCACGGAACTGTATCCCGCAATGATGCCGATGACGATCACGATTTGCAATGCGGCGCTGGGGAACTGCTTGATGACCGTGGCCACCGGCGACGCGTCGCCGCGGAAGATCTTGTAATTCACCATGCCGGTGAGGACGTGCGCAAACAGCACATATAGGATGGTGCAAACGGCGAGCGAGCCAATGATCCCGATGGGCATGTCGCGCTGCGGCTTGCGCGCTTCCTGCGCGGCGGTCGAAACCGCATCGAAGCCGATGAACGCGAAAAATACGACGGCGGCCGCGCGCATCACGCCGCTGATGCCGAACTCGCCGAACTTGCCGGTGTTAGGCGGAATAAAAGGCGTGTAGTTCGCGCGGTTGATGTACGCGAAACCCACCGCAATCACGATAATGACGATGACTACCTTGACCGCCACGATGAACCCGTTCACGCGCGCCGATTCCTGGATGCCGACGATCAGCAGCGTAGACATCAGGCAAATGATGATCACGGCCGGGAGATTGATGATCCCCGGAGTGGGATCGAACGGGCAGTTGACCAGGCTGGGCGGCAGCGTAATTCCCAGCGTGTGAAACAGCTTCACCACGTAGCTCGACCAACTGACCGACACGGTGGCGGCGCCGACCGCATACTCGAGCACCAGGTCCCAGCCGATGATCCACGCCAGCAGTTCCCCCATGGTGGCGTAGGCGTAGGTGTACGCGCTGCCGGCAATCGGAATCATAGTCGAGAACTCGCTGTAGCACATGCCCGCGAAGGCGCAGCCGATGGCGGCGACGATGAACGAGAGGACCACGGCGGGTCCGGCATTCTCGGCCGCTGCGATGCCGGTCAGCGAAAACAAACCCGCGCCGATAATCGCGCCGATGCCCAGCGCCACCAGATTCACGGGGCCCAAAGTGCGTTTGAGTGAATGTTCGCTATCGTCAGCTTCGGCTTTGATGCGTTCGAGCGATTTGGTGGCCGTCAGGTTCATTTCAGACCTTTCGATAGATCGGACTTGGGTTTCCAGATGAAATACACGGGCACGCCCAGGAGCACGATAATCAGCCCCGGCCACGTGTAATTCGGTTTGTAGGCCAGCAGCAGGATCTCGATAGTGCCGGCCGCCACAATGTAAATGGCCGGCAGCACCGGGTAGCCAAAAGCCTTATAGGGACGCTCCATCCCGGGGCGTGTGCGGCGCAGAACGAAGATACCGGCGATGGTCAGGATATAGAAGACCAGCACGGCGAAGATCACGTAATCGAGTAGGTCGCTATAGGTGCCGCTCAACGTCAGGATCATGGCCCATGCGCCCTGAATGGCCAGCGCGAACACCGGTGCGCGATAGCGCGCGCCCACGGTGCCGGCGCGGCGGAAGAAAAGGCCGTCGAGCGACATCGCATAATAGACGCGGGCGCCCGCCAGAATCAAGCCATTCACGCAGCCGAAGCAGGAGACCATGATGGCGACAGCCATGATGCCGACTCCCGCCGGCCCCAGAATCTGCTTCATCGCGGCGGTGGCCACGCGGTCTTCGGGCGCGTGCTGGATGGCTTCGAGCGGCAGCACATTCAGATACACGCAGTTGGCCGAGATGTAGAGCGCCATCACGATCCCCACGCCCAGCGCCAGCGAGATCGGCAGATTGCGGCGCGGGTTGCGCACCTCGCCCGCGGTGAACGTCACGTTGTTCCAGGCGTCGGCCGAGAACAGCGAGCCCACCATGGCGACGCCCACCAGCCGGACCACATGCATGCTCCAGCCCGCGCCCTCCCAAAAGTGACCGAAGTTGCGGGTCAGGGCTTCCGGGTTCCGGCCCAGCAGAAAGCCGACGGCCACCAAGCCCAACAGCGCGGCCGTCTTGGCAAACGTGAAGACATTCTGGACCATCGCGCCGGTGCGGATGCCGCGCATATTCACGGCAGACAACAGTCCCACGATGACGATGCCCACCAGTTGCTGCGTGGTCAGCCCCGCCTTCCCGCTGCCAATCAAGTGGTTTTGCGCGGAAATCCACGGCACAAATACGCCGGCGAATTTGGCGAAAGCCACGGCGACCGCCGCGATGGTTCCGGTTTGGATCACCAGGAAGAGCGTCCAACCGTACAGGAAGCCGCTGAGCGGTCCGAACGATTCGCGCAGGTAGATGTACTGCCCGCCCGCCTGTGGCATAGCCGCCGCCAGTTCGCCGTAGCTGAGGGCGGCGATCAAGGTGAGCACCGCCGTGGCTACCCAAGTCATCAGCAGCAGCCCAGGCGAATTCACTTGCCGCGCAATATCCGCGGACACGATGAAGATGCCCGAACCGATCATCGATCCCACTACCAGCGTGGTCGAGTCCATCAGCCCGAGGCCCTTGATGAGGCCTGATTTTACTTCGTTGCCAGTCGTTGCCATTCTTCCATCCGCTCGCGCAAGGATACGCTGGTGAGGTCCGTGGGCAGCAGGCCGCCGATGACCGCGATCGAATCCGCGCCGGCCGCCCAGATCGCCGGCGCGTTCTCCCGGGTGATGCCGCCGATGGCCACCAACGGTTTCTCCACCAGCGCGCGGCACTCTTTTAAGGCTTCGATCCCCGTAACCGGATCGGGGTTTCGTTTGGATGCGGTGGCGAATAAGGGACCGAATGCCACGTAGTCTACGGGCTCGCCACCCGCCGCGCAAACCTGGTGAAGGTTGTGGCTGGAAAATCCAATTAGCGCGGCCGAACCCAGGAGCCGGCGCGCATCCCGCGGCGAGAGATCGTCCTGGCCGACATGCAATCCGGAATCGAGAAGCATGGCGATATCCGCCCGGTCGTCCACGATGAAGAGGGCACCCGCCTCGCGGCACCAACTGGCGATCTCGCGCGCCCGATCGAACACGGCACGGCCCCAGTGCTGTTTGTGCCGTAGTTGCAGGATGCCGGCGCCTCCTTCCAGGAATGCGGCGGCCGCGCGGTTCCAGGGAAAGCCGCGGGCCTCAAACGTTTCCGTATCCAGAATCGGATAAACCGGCGGCAGCTTCATTGGCCCAGGTTCCGCTCGAAAAACCCGGCCGCCCGCCGAAAGGCGTCGATCAAAGTCTCATCCCGTACAAAAATGTGGCTCTCTTCCGGGTAGTAGATTTCGGAAAAATCCTTGCCTTCGTGGATCAGCTTCTCGCTCAGTTGCACGGTGTCCTGGAACATTACGTTATTGTCCACGATTCCGTGCACCATGAGAAACGGATTCTTCAACAGGCTGGAAAAATGGATCGGCGAGCTGCGCCGGTAAGCTTCGGGATAGTCCTGTGGCCGGCCCAGGCGTTGCTCGGTGTAGAAGGCGTTGTAATTCTCCCAATCGTTCACCGACGAAAACGAGGCGCCCGCGCGAAACGTATCGGGCGAGAGGAACATGGCGGCCGCGGCCATGAAGCCGCCGTAACTGGATCCCCAGATGCCAATCCGCCGCATGTCGATGTTGCCCAGCGCGCGCAGGTAATCCACGCCGCCGAGCACGTCGTCCAGATCCGGGCCGGCCATGTGCAGATACACGCCCGTGCGCCAGTCGCGGCCGTAACCGGAGCTGCCGCGATAATCCATGTCGAGCACTACATATCCCCGATTCACCAGGGAACAATTGAAGACATAGCGCACGTCGGCGTAGGCGCCCCACTGCTTCAGCACGCTGGTGGCGTAACCAGAGCCGTGAATGAACAATACCGCGGGGCGCGGCGGCTGGCTGCGATCTTCGGGGCGGTAGCCTTGCGGAAGGAACAGGCGCGCCGCCACCGGCTTTCCATCGCCGCGCGAAGAGAAGCCGATCACACGGGATTCGGGCCACGCATAAGCGGCGAATGCGGCTTGCGGCGAGGTGGTGACGCGATGGCCGGCGACATAAAGATCGAAGGGATTCCTGGCGTCCGCGATCATCATGGCGATATCGCGGCCGTCTTCGGAAACGATCCCGATGTTGAGCCCTTCGTGCGACGATAGCTTCTCTTTGCCCGAGCCATCGGGATGAATCCGATAGAACTGGCGTTCGGCAGTGCCGCCCTCGGTGGAGGCGAAATAGACGGAATCGCCGGCCCACTGGGGCTCGTGGCCGAAAGAGCGATCGTTATCCACCTGCCATGCGCCGCGGGTGATCTGGCGCGGCTCGCCTCCGTCTTTCGAAACGATATACAAATGCGACCAGCCGTCGCGCTCGCTGGAGAACAGAATCCGGCTGGAGTCAGGCGACCAGGCGGCAAAGAACGGCTCAACCCATGCCGCGTCCTTGTCTTCGGCCACCACGCGCGCTTTCCCGCTGACCGGATCATTCACCAGGATGGCGGCCTGTTTCAGATTCGGATGCACCGCGGTGCGGAGCAGCCAGCGCGAATCGGGCGACCACCGCGGAGCGCCGAACGCGAGGGCTTTCTCGCCCCATGGGCCCGGCTCCATGGGCAGCGGCATGCCGCCGGCGGCTGGGATCACGTATACCTTCGCCTCGGTCAACGGATCGCCCGGCAGGGTGCGCGGGAAACCATTCGCAGTCACCAGGCGGCCGGCGTAATTGGGCAGCAGCAGTTTTCTCCCCGCACCGGCGCGCACCGTGTAGACGAACTGTTTGCCGTCCGGCGACCAGCGCCATGCGCCGAGCGATGCGCCCTCGCCCTCGATTTCGGTGACCTGCCAAAGTTGTCCCGTGTGCAGGTCCTGGACAAAAACCTGCCCATCGCGAGCGAACGCCAGTTTGTTCCCGTCGGGCGAAAAGGCCGGATTGCTTTCGACGGCCTTGGTCCGCGTCAGGCGCAAAAGGGAGTCCTGGTTGGCGGCGCCGGACGTGTTCACCAGGTACAGGTCGCCACGATAGGAAAACGCGGCACGTACGCCATCGCGCGAGATGTCGAAATCGGCGATGCCTTCCGGAGGTTCCAGATACAGTTTCTGGCGCTCGTCCTTTTCGGCCGCCGGACGGTTAATAGGGTCGTCGATCGATTCCAGATTCGTCAGGCGCGCCAGGCTCTGTCGATCGGAATGATAGGCGTACAAATCCATGAAGCGCCGGCCTTCGGCGTTCCACAAAAACAACAGTACGTGGCCCTGTTTCGACCACGCGGCCTTCGCGGGCGTGGTACCCCAGGCGTAGGGCCGGCTGAACAACCGTTCGAGAGGCCAAGGCTCGGCTCTCAGGGAACAAACCAGGAGTGCGGCAATGGCGGCAAATCGCATGTTCGACGCGATTGCCAAGGTTATCACAAGACTCGCGGCGGACGCGGCAGCTTTATCGGCTGATTAAGGGGGGGCGGGTCCGTTTGGTTTTTGGAGGGCGGGCAATTCTACCCGCAGCCGGCTTTCAGCCGGCTCTGGGCGGGACTTAAAAGTCCCGCCGGCACGCTCATCTGTGACACCATTGCCGCTCAATAAGTTAGCGGTTGTTTTTAGGAACCGCAAAGATGATGAAAACCAAGAGTAGTGGGGCGGCCAATCTTGGCCGCCCCACGGTGAGTTTTCGACGGTGCCCCACGCGGGGTCACACATTTGTTCCAACCGGCTCGGCCGGCGGCGCCGCTGAAGCGTGCGCGCAGCAAGGATATTATCATGGCATTTGTCGAAGCGCAAGGGGAACTGCGGGACTGATGTAGGCGTCCGATCCGATAGAAGTGGGACCGCACGAAAGTGAGGCTTAGAGTATTCCCGCCCCGGCGGATCAAACTGCGCAAAAACAGCATGGCGACGTGCAACTTACTACGACAGCGCTTTTATGGTTTAAACTCAACCTCGAAAGAACCAGGCACGCGAACTGGTTAATTAAACAGATAGTTTTCATTTGTTTATAAGGAATTTCCTAGAATAACTAGGGATTGTATCTAATATGGCTCATTAAGTGCCTAGATGCATGCCATGCCGGACCATTTTGAGGTAGACGAGGGCTTCCTGGCGTCGGCAGGCGAAATGGCTTGCATTCTCGCCCAATTTGATCTTCAACCCAGGCGCCGTTCCACCACCCCCCGGCGTAGAGGCGCCCGTCCGGCAGGCCCTCTGGCCAAGCCTGCCCTTGCGCTGCCTCCCAAGGATTCCTTGCAGCAAGAGACTTCCGTGGCCGCACCGTCATCCGCGATTCCCGTGAAGGCTCAATCCGTCCAACCCGGGGTCGAACGCCGCCAATATTGCGGGTGCGGTGAATGTAAGTGGTGCCGCGACAACGCCCGCTGGGATCGGATTTTTGCCGAGAAGTTCGCGGACCCCTCTTACTACGGCACGCTCCGAGTCAGATATAGTTCCAGTCTCGCCGGGGGACTCTGAGATGGCCGCAACCCGGGCTCGAAGATCCGCTCTCGAAGCAGAACAGCTCCGAGTTCAGATTCCCTCCATCCTGGTTCGAGCCAAAATCCTGCGGCGCGAAATGGAATATCTTCTTGCGCGGTTGGTGGCCGGCCGCCGCGGCACGGCTAAGACTTGATTGCGCCGAGGCCCAACGCAGCGAACGCTTGAGCCCGTCACCCAACGAGGACATCGGCATCCTGGAAGGCTTCCTGGGCCGGCTAGCAGTATTGGATGCGCTACCTCGTTTGGCGGAGCAGTCCGGGTCGCTTGCGCTACTCATAACGCAACTGTCCACGGCGCTGACGCCAAAAAGCAGGCTGCGCATGAGTTGCGTCAGCGTCAGCGCCGCGAATACGCCAATTCCGACGCCGATGGCGGTCAGGCGCGCGCCTTCCCCTAAGACCAGACGCACCATGTCGCCCGGTTGCGCGACCAAGGCCATCCGACTGCCTAGCTCGCGTGTGCGCTGCGAAACCGAATAAGAGATCAGGCCATACAACCCGACCGTCGCCAGAATCAGCGCCAGCAAGGCTAAGCTTCCGATCAGGAAGGATGGGTAGCGGCGGAGAAACACAGAAGGCGACTGGGCGATGATCTGATCCATAGTAATGGGGAGAATCGTAATCAGTTGCGGATCGGCATTCCGTAAAGCGGCGCGGGCGGCGCCGATCGCGCGGTCCGGATCTCCAGCCGTGCGTACCATGTAAGTGATAAACTGGCCGGCGTCCTGGCGGAACGGAACGAAAAGCATGGGTTCACCGGCACTGTCCAGACCGGCTTCCGCGATATCTCCGACGACGCCGGTGATTTGGCGGTAGGGTTCCGTGAGTCGTCCACAATTGTAGACGTGTTATATGGAATTGGTTAATTTGTTTCGGGGCATTTCCGGGATTTGCTGCCCGCGTCCGCGTCCACCATCGGGCAGGTGCGCCGGGACCCTACGTACGGTGCGCGGACGCACTAGGACTTCGGGCGCGAAGCGAAGTCGATGCCGGGCGTCCGGAATCCGGCCAACCAGTCACGCTGCCGCGCCAACTGGCGGAGCCGTACCGCCTCGATCGCCAGGTAGAACCTATTTCGTGCGAAACGGCCTAGCGCCAGTGTCCTTCGACCAATACGTAGCCGCCCCTGCGGTGAACCCAGCGATGCGCGACCCAGCGGGCATGTGGCCGCGGCGGCAATTCCCATCTTCCAGCGGTCCAGACGTAAGCATTACCGTCCCAGCGGTGGTACCCGTTAATCCACACGTAGCCAGGGCCGGGCGCCACACCCCGCGTTTCGACTACAGCCACGGGCGGCGCGATACGCACCACAACTTCGGCCATCGCGGCGCTGAACGTTAGCCCGCCGGCAAAAACCAATCCGATCATTCGCTTATAAACCACAGACACCTCCTTTTTCTCGCACCATTCTAGCAGTACGCGCGCGTCGTAGGAACCCCGCATTACGGGCGTTTTACGGTGTCAAGGCAGCGCCTGGGATTTCAGAATCCGGAGTACCGAGATTATCGTATTCCAACTGCGCGTGGTCGCCGGCGATCCAAAGAGCCTGTCGATCTGGCCGAGACAGCCTATCGTTTTCATGTGGCGGCGGTACACCCCATAAACGAGACGATTCTGTGAGCCCATGATTCGCACCAGCCAATCTCCACCGTCGGGCAGAGCAATCGGAAGAGGAACCTGGCGGCGTCCGGTTTCCGACAGGACACTTACAAATTGAACAATATCCGCGGACGGTGGCTCGGGGCCAAACGGATCGGCTAGTTCTAATCGAATCAGATCGCGGCCGTCGCAGAAAGAGATGGTGGCTTCAAACGGGAGCTTCCGGCGTAATTCGGCAAGGAACTTTGCGCGCAAGCCAGGCTTCCGGACGACAAGCGTGCCCGCGGCACCCACGTTCACGACATCGTAGATGCCCAGTTCCTTGGCGAGCACGCTCGGACGAAAAGCCCGGTGTCCTCCAACGTTGATGCCGCGGAAGAAAACGACCAAAGCCATGCTTCCTATTGTTGCAGCACCGAACGGTGAAGGCCGGCTGAAAGCCGGCGTTAGCGATTTGATTGACCCAGGACAGGGACGGGATGCTGAGAACGCTGCCGCCGTCGATGTAGAGATTATTGCCGATGCTGGTCATAGTCACGGCGGTCCCTATGTATGGGTCATTCAGTGTTACGGAGTTCGCGGCGGAAATCCCCGACGAGTCAAGCTGCCACGCGGCTACTGCGCCGGCAGCTAACGAGTAGAAAGCGCTTGGAGTGGGCCCGAACGTGATGGCGGCGGCCGGCATCAATGACCCGGACTGTGCGGTTACGGGGCGTTCCACGCCATAATCGAAGGCGTGCAGCGTGTTTTGGTCGGCCACCACCACCGACGTCGACTGGCCGGGAATGGCGCACAGAGCCGACACCGCCGAGCCGAGCAGAATCGTCTGCTCGACCGTCTGCGTAGACATATTCACCTGTAGTACAGCATCCGCGTAATTCAACGCCACGAATAACCTGGAGGCATCGCTGCTGAGAGCCATCATGGCCGGCTCGCCCCCAAGGGGAATCGTGGATACCAAGGATCCTGTGTCGGGGCGAACTATGCCAATGCTGTTTCCCAACGTACCGGCATTGTTGTAAGTCAGGGAGACATACAGACGGTCTCTGACCGGGTTATAGACGCCGTAATTAGCCGTCACCGGGAGTTTAACCAAGCCGTTGGGGTGGCCGGCTGCGGCACCGGCGTAGAGGGAATCGGTGTCACCGCGGACTTAGGCAACGTTATAATCTCATTCCCGGTGTTGAACGCGATTTGATTCGCCGGCGTCATGATCAAATTGCCGCTAAACTCGGGCTGGGCAGTGAGCGTGAATTGTTCCGCCGGCAGAAATGTGTTGAGATTACAACTCGTGATGCCGATGTCATTCGTCCCCGCGATCAGGAAATAAGCACGTTGGTCCGGAACGTCGAGTAGGGGGCTGGCAAAACCGGAAATCGGACAGACCCCGAGAACCCTGTTGTGCACGGCATCTATCACGATTCCGTAGCTCGTCACGCATAGGCCATTGCCACACTTCAAATCTGAAAACAACTGATTACCCCCGGGAGGAGTGACGGAGAGCGCGGCGGAGGGGTTTGACACGCCCTGCGCAGTAATCGCGTAGCTATCGAAACCGGGGCTGGTCGAAAAGCCGTTCAAACCATAAAGTGTCATCCCGTCATCGCTTAGGGCCAAGACAGTATCCCATCCGGCGCCCGCGTCTTGCGGTAACGCGACTCCGCTACCGTATATGGTGACTGTGTTTCCCAATGCTCCGGCTCCCCCTCCTTGCAGGACCGCAACGCTATTCGGGCCGGCCGGCAAAGGAACCAGGCTCGTGGCCCAGACGGGGGAGCCACCCGTGTTATAGAGTGCGAAATCCAGGTCGGGCGTGAAGGCGGTTAGGTTGATGCGCCACAGCACATTGGAGGCGCCCAGCGCTTCGTACAGATGCAGTCCGTCTTGCGTGACGGCGCTCAGCGAAGGCCGGCTGCCAACCCAGAGTGGATGCGACGCGTTCAGCGAATTAGGGTCGAGTGGGACGATGCTGTTACCCAGACCAGGAGCAGCGTCGGGAACAGTCGCGTACAGCATGTTCAGCACCGGCGAGTAGGCCAGATTCTGATTGGGCATGGCCATTCGTATGGCCCCGCTTGGATCGTTCATGGGCGTTCCCGGCACGGCCAGAGGCAGCGGGGCGATCACGCTCAAAGGGATCACCGCCAGCGAGCCGTTTTCGTCGATGCCTGCCAGTCCGCCGGTCCCACATCGCACCATGTTCGAATAAATCCATGGAATGGCTGCGGTGCCGGCAGAAGCGTACCCGACCGGCAGAAATCGGTTGGCATCGAGCGCCCAGAAATAGCGGTCGGAACCATTTGCGCGGCTGAAATAGACCAGCCCTGCATTGGGATCGACCGTGAAACCGCCTGTCGGCGTTCCGACATACGGCAGTTGTGCCACATCGAGGTGCTGGACGGGGTCACTGATCAATCCCAGCGAGTTGAAATACAGGCGCCCGTTATAGAACTGCGGCGTCTGGCTGAACCCGTATGCCAAGCCGGGCAAACCTGGTCCGACGGTTTGGATTCCATTGGCGTCGACGGTCAACTGGTAAAGGGTAAAGGCGGTGTCCTCGGAGTCGTGGCACCACATGGTCGCCGGCGTGGCGCCGTATCGAGGCCTACCGACCCAGGAATCTCCCGGCCTCCGGTCCCAGGCTACCGTCTGGAAACCGGCGCCGCGGCAATGGCGGAATTGGCCGTTTGCCGAGTTTCTCGTGCCACCTAATCCAGGCTTCTTGCGTAAATATTCCCGCAGGCGCATTCGCCAGCGCCTTTCGGAACTCTTCGCGCGGCATGTACTTCTCCACCACCTTCACATCAGCGGGCGAGCCGTAAACCATGCGGCTCCAGTAAATACGCGGTGACGTCATCGTAAAGTGACTTCTCCTTGGGAGCCATCGTGTAATCGTAGATTTGGGCGCATCGTCCAACAAAAGGCCGTTCGAGAAACTCCTGGGCCTGACGCCGCAGAGTCCGCTGTACCACGGTTTCGATGCGCCGGCGCAACTCCTGGTCCTGGCCGGGCACGAGCTTCCTGTCGTCGCCCTCGCAGAACACATCCCGGAACGTGCGCAGACTTCCCAGCAATGTTCCCGTGGGTTCCACGTACTGCACGAGCCCCCAGAGCTCCGTGAGATTATTCTGGATGGGCGTCGCGGTGAGCAGCAGCACCGGGCTGTGCCGCAGGAAACTGCGGACCCGATCGGCCGTGCGCGCCTCGTCGGAATCCGAACGATACACACCGTCCTTGTCGTATCTGCGGTAGATATTGGCGAACACTTCATGCGCTTCGTCGATGACGCACAGATCGAACGGTTCGCTGTCGCGAAGGATCGCCGCTCCGCGTTCACTCCCGGCCGCCTCTCTGCCCACGATGTAAACCCCGTGTCCCGAGAATGCACCTGGCTCCATGCGTCCTTCCACCGCTTGAATGCTGAAGAGCCGGTACAATTCGTCCTGCCATTGACCAACCAGGGGCTTCGGCACGACCAGCAGAACGCGCGAAGCCGCCCCTTCCGCACGCAATTGTGCCAGGACAAGACCGGCTTCGATGGTCTTGCCCAGCCCTACCTCGTCAGCGAGAATGCAGCCCCCTTCCGGGATGCGCTTCAGCGCAAAAATGACGGCGTCGATCTGGTGCGGATTCGGATCGATCCGGCCTTGCCGTTGGGAGGATGCATAACGCTCCTCCTCGTCGGCACGCCGTAAGCGCACGATCTGTTCCGCCAGATAGCGGCGTTGGATTGGATGGGGTGCGGTCATTCTTGCCGGGTGATTTCGCCCTTCTTTATTATGGTATACAGTTGCCGGGTACATCACGAATTGACGGTTGAGTGAGGCGCTATTTGGACCCCACGGGGTAAACCGAGCGAGGCTCCTGCCGAGGCGCTCATCAGCGCAAGCGTGGCCAGGTGAATTCAGCAATCCACAAACGACAACAGAAGCAGCCCATTCGCCCATTCCGCTTCGCTATCCGGTCTGCCAATGGAGCGCCGTTCATGCGGACACGGGCGGCCGATTCATCGAGCGGGTGGTGCATCGCCGGTAACTGCGCGTCCTGCGAATCCGGGGGAGGATCATTCAGTCCTCAAGTTCGCCTCTGCCTTCAATCCAGTGAAAAGCTCGCCCCCCAACTCGTCCTCGGGCGGTAATGGACGCAGGAAATCCTCGGCTAGCCGCTGTTTTCTTTCCATTAACAGATCGAGTCGCTCATCGAAAGTCGGCGCAACTCGCCCTGATGGATCGTGCAAGATAGGCAGATAAACGGATACCTCTTTTGTCTGCCCGATTCTGTAGGCGCGGTCGGTTGCCTGGGATTCCACTGCGGGATTCCACCAACGCCCATAATGGACGACGTGGTTCGCCTCAACCACGGTAAGCCCTATACCCGCCACGAACGGCGACAGAATTAGGACATTGAATCCTGGCCTGACGCGAAAGTCATGCAGAATGGCATTTCGAGTCTTGACACCCGACGCCTTGAGCGAACCGCCCCGCATTTTCGTTTCGCCGTTGATGATCCGTACCGGAAGTTGAAACTCCTCCTGGAGGACCTTTGCGAGGATTCCCTGCATGGCCCGGTGACGAGCGAAAACAATGACCTTCTCCCGCCTTGCACGAATTCGATGAAGCGTCGCAATCACACTGCGCAGCTTGGAAGACTGGCCAACCAATTCGGCGACGCTCCTGTCCTCTGCGTCGTCAGTAAGCAGAGCTGGGTGCTGATATAGTTGTGCGAAGCGGTGGAGTGCCGAGAGAAATCGGGTGGGCCGATTTTCCGCCGCAAAATCCCGCAGCAGGGCTTGGTGTGCCGTAATCTCTTCGTCAGACATATTGCAGTCCAATTTCAAGACCTGCTTCGGAGGAAGGTCGGCCACCTCCGACTTAGTACGACGGAGCAGGAATGCGTGTTGCTGCTGAAACAGCAGCCTTCTCTTCAGCTCGATCAGACGCCTTTCCTGATCGACCTCCTCCTGAGGGTTCTCGAACCGCTCAACGAATTCCTTCGCCGACCCTAGCAACCCGCGCTGGAGAACATCGCAGAGGTTCCACAGATCAAGCAGGCGGTTTTCAACCGGGGTGCCCGTACATGCAATGTGCAGGTCCGCTTCGATCGCCTTCATTGCGTGAGAAAGCTTAGTGCTTGGGATCTTAAATTCCTGGGCCTCGTCGCTGATGACAAAAGACCAAAGCGGCTTTCCGTCCTTCATGTATGCAAAACTGTGCTGGTAGTTCTTCACAGTTTCGTAATTAGTGATCACAACCTTGTGCCGTTGAATTCTATTCAGGTCCAGTACCGGTTTGCCAATTTCGACCTCGGCACCCTCGGCATCATGGCAACGGAGTTGAGCCAATTGATCACCGTGAAGTGAGAGCACTGGCCAGAAGATTACACCGTCGTTGGTAAAGAAGTTTTCCATCTCCGTCTCCCAGGTCCTTGTGTCGAGGAGAATGAGCGGAGCAACGATCAGTATAGGGCGAAAAGGCGGCTCAAGCCTCGATAAGTCTGGGAATTTGCCGGACTCGATGCACCATGCGAGGAAGGTAAGTACTTGAACCGTCTTCCCGACACCCATATCATCGGCAAGTAAGACTCCCTTGCGACCCGGAATCTGGGCGCAAGTCTGTAGCCACTGCACACCGTGCTCCTGGTGGGGATGCAGGGTGCGGTCTTGCCGGAGGGCCCGTGGTCGCGCGAAGTCGGCTGCGCCGGCGAACTGCTTGGCTGTTTCGGCTTCGGAGAGAAATCCGCTCCGAACGGATTCCTCATTGGTTTCGATTAGTAGGTACTTCTTCGAGACCTGAGTTTGTCCTGAACTGACTTCTCCGATTTCCCCGTTCGAGTTGTCTCTACCATCGTCAGGCCGAACCTCAGAGGTCGAATCCTCCAAACCCGACACAGCAGGTACAGCCTCGGCGCCGGCCTGCGCCCCCTGTTCACCCTCGGAAGCTTGGCCGGCGGCTGGCTCCTGCTCGGGTGGCCGCAGTTCCCTGCCAGCACCGGAGTGCCAGAGCGCCGCCATCGTTGGTTCCACGGAGTTCGGACGCGGCGTCGGGGCGAACTGGAATTCACCGATGCCGATCACCCGGTCGCCATACGGTAGACTGACCTGATCGGCGATGCCATCAAAAGCCTGAACCGGATCTCGTTTTAGTCTCTCTTTTAGGTCACCCTTGACATTGCGGACCCGTTTCATCCGCTTCAAAACTTCGTGTTGTTCGTCGGTCAGAACAACACGGACCCGTCCTAATCCTGGCCTGTCTAGGGAGTACAGCTTTTCCGCACCAGGGTTACGCTCAAAGACCTGGTGGAATTCCTCGCTCGCAAGCTCCGGGCATCGCGGCAGAAAGGTCAGCGCACCGTCCTGGTCTTCCCTCATATCAAGGCCAAGGGTAGACGGCACGATCACGTCGTTATTTTCCAGCGCGCTGTCTAAGGTGGCGCCGACCCCCTTCGCGCAACCCTTTACCTTCGCAAACGTCAGCCAACTGCTCTGCGGGGTCTTTGCATCTGGCGGCAGGGCATTGAATGCGTCCATCGCCTCAACTAAACCGTACATCTGGAAATCGAGCAGGAAAACCTCTTTGCTAGCGGCTCGCCTCACGTAGTAACCTAAGCGGTCTAGGTACGCGGCTATTCCGGCCAGCACAAACGTGTATCGGTATTGAAAGTCCGACCGCCCAAGGTCGCTCCTTCGATCAATCTTCAAAAGGAACGGACTGTGTGGCGCCCATGCTCCAATTAGGCTTACAGGCATGTCGGTTTGGATGGCTTCGAAGTTCTCGTAAGGTACGCGGACAGCACCTTCCGTCTCCTCTGCAAGGCCCAGTTCAAGCAACTGCTCGATCTCGATGGATGTCCGCCAGCCGCCGGTTGCAAGCAGCGCGTCCTGCGGCCAGTATTCGCGTCTGGATGGTTTCCGCGGGCCTCGAATCGTCAACCCTGCGGCCTCCGCTGAGATTGCAACCGAACCGCCGAAGCTGTGAATCGCGAATGTCACGGTCTGATACCGAACTCCGAAGAGAGCCTGTAAGCCGCCTTGGGCTCCCAGTCTGCCATGTGCAGTATCCGATTGGTCTGGTCAAATTTAAGGTGGTTTCTCAACTCGAACCGACGGGTGCGCAGCGTCACGCCTCTCGCTTCGAAGTCGCCGAAATGGTAGATGTACGCCGCGTGCCCCTTTTCGCTGAACTCGATGATCAGGAAATGCCCGCCGTACCCTTCGAACTTCATCAAAAAAGCGCTGGTTGTCGGGTGGTCCACAAGGGAATAACAAAGCAGGTCAGCGCCGTGCTGACTGGACTTCACCTTCCACACATCCGCCTCGGAAACCGCGACCTGAAAATCTCTGATCCGATCATGATACCTAAGCCAGAAATCCTTCCGCCTCTGATTCTGACTATTCCTGGGAAGTATGGTGTTAAAGAAGAAGACGATGCTGTCACGAGCCAGCCACGACAAATAACGCTGGGCCGCCTCGGGAGCGATTGAGCGCCAGTTGCGCGCCGATTCCCGCACTCGGGGATCACCCAGCCTCTTGTGATTTTGGACGTAGGACCGAAGAGCCCGCTGAAAACCCTCCGAACGTTTGGCTGAGTCGCTCAGAATTAGCGAACCTACGGCCTCAGAAAAAGCATCAGGTAGCGTAAGATCCGACAATACGTTTTCCGTCATCCATTGCAGATATCGAAGGCTCCATTCGTTATTTTGGCGGCTCTCCATGCGACGGAGGCGATCGCACGCCGATCTGGCCGCCGAAGCGCGGACTGACATGCCGAGCTTGGTCAGCGGACCAACGTAGTGCTCATGCAGAACCTCATCGACTGCCCTCTGTCCCGAGCAGATTTCGTCTGATAGAAAGACTGCGGCCTTTTCAGAAAAGAGGGCATTGCTAGCCAACCATTTCCGCACGACCGGGTTATTGGCGCCGTAGTTCGTGAACACGGAGACCAAAAGGTTCTCGACGGCACGCGGGTCCTCCATTGCTCGCCACTCGGCGAAATAGCTGTTCACCATCCCGTACAGGCAGCGGCTCCGCTTTAGCTTCTCTGGATGCTCAGCCAGCGCCGCAACGAACTCAGGCCGAAGCGCGGTCTCCTCGGCGCTGCAGAGCGCGCGGAGTTGCAGCGCGTCCAGGGCGCCTAGGTCGTAGCGGGCGGCGGCGAACTTTGACCAGACAGCGTCAACGTTTACTTTCGGCCGATCCAGCTTGATCACCGTCCGCTTCTGACGGAGGTTGTCCAGGGTACCCCTCAACTGTTGACAAGCATGTTGGCCGTTCACGGGCGGAAGGGCCGCGCGTTGGCGAATGACATGCGTCTCGGCCGAGAGTTTCTGCAAGGCTCCCAACGTGCAATTCACTGGACCCCTACCTTAATCGATTCCGCCTCACTTGCCCTCACCCGGATTTTCAGGATTACGCGCCTGCTCTCGTCCGCCGTTGCCTCCTGTTCCTGCTCTCCGCGACCGCTCGCCGACAGCTTCTCAAGGAAGCAGCCGCGTTCTGCCTCCATGCCCGCCAGATCGGCTAGGGCGTTCTTAACAACTTCCATCGATCGATCCTGGCTCAACCTCAGATTCTTGTTCTGGCTCTCTTCAGCGCTTCCAGCGTAGCGCTGTGTGTCAGTGTGGCCTTCAACGACAATTGACTCGACGCTGGTTCGAAACTGGTCACTGCACAGAACCTCGGCAAACTCAGGTATGTATGCCTTCAAGAATTGTTCGCCTGCTGGTTTTAATGTAGACTTGCCCGTCTCAAAATTCATTAAGCGGTCCGGCACGATAACGAGAATCGCATTTCGATCGCGAGAATCGCGTCGGATGGACCTTTCATTAAAACCCTGCGGGGTCAGGTCGTGACGCAGCTTCTTCAAGAGAACATCTGTGACGGCGGCATCCTTGCCGGCCGTGCGGTGTACGAAGACCAGCAGCAAAAGGATGAAGATCACCATGAGGGACGTCATTAAGTCCGTTAGCGAGCTGGCCAGATGATCCGTGCTACTTGATTCTTCCATTCAACCGCTCCATGGACGCCGAGATTACGGAGCCCAGTTCCTCCAATTGCCCGGACAACTCGTCGATCTGCGTCTGGATGAAGCTCGACGCTTCCGAAATCATCGGGTTGGAGATCCTGACGATCTCTTTGAAGTTATTTTCGATGCTCTGGTTGTAATCCCCAAGACCCGCCTGGATCGTACCTAATATTTTGGCCAAGCTCTTGTCCAATTCGTCGATGACCGCCCTGTAGTCGGTGAATACCCGCCGGTACTCGCTCAACATCCTCTCGTTCTGATCGTTCGAGGCCCGCAGGTTTGCGGACGCCTCGCGGAGTTGTGCCGTGACCTGCGATTGCAGTTGACTCAGTCCTTTTAGCGCCTCGGCCTGTCCGCCAAGCCCGACGCTGTACGCCTGGACTTGGCGGCTGGCGTTGGCCATGCTGTCCAGGGCGCTGGCGTTTTGGGATATCACGTCCGCCAGAAACTGCCTAGCGCTCAATAGCGACTGGCCGGCAGCCTGAAACTCGCTGCTCCGGGCCTCGATGTTCGCGAGCAATCCTTCCAGGCGCTTCGCAGTGGCTTCCGACCATTCGCCAGTTTGGTCTAGCACCTGATTCGCGGAGTTCTGCGCCTGTCTAGCAACGTTATCCGCCGCCGCCATCATGTCGTGAGAAAGAGTACCGACCTTCTCAGCTAAATCGCTCACGACCAGGGTCAGTTGTGTGCGTACGGTGCCGAGATTTTGGTCGGCGGACGCCTGCATTCGCGTCATCAATCCGTTCATCAAGGCAGTGAGCGCTTCGGTCTGCTCCCTGCCGATCTTAACCTGATCGGATGTGGATTGTTCGGCTTTGTCGATAATGGCCGCGAACGCCGCTTGCATGCCGCTGAACTGAGCATTCATGTCGGATAGCATATGCCGCGTTGCTTCGAGCGTCCCCTGCACGTTTCCAAACTCCTTGGTTGCCGCTCCAGTAAGGGCCTGGTGGAAGTCATCTCCCATCTTCGACAGAGCACTTACCAACGAATCTTCGAGGGAGGTAACGAGCGCACGAATCTCGCCCGTTACCGACTCCTGCTTCTGTGACTCCAACAACACTATGGCTGACCTCAAGCCCTCCAGTGTGCTGCTCATCTGTTGCATGGTGGGCCGGAACTCACTCTGCATTTTGTCCGCAACGCCGGTTGACATCCCGTCGGCGAGCGCGGGTACTACATTTGTGTTGAAGGCGCCAACCAGGCGGTCCACCACCTCGGAGCTGATGTGGCTCACCGACACAGTTTGCTTCGCGGCAAAGCGCTGGATATCGAGTAGTACTCGCATCGGAGCCAGGTAAGGGACTGCTCGGGAGATCGCTGCAAGCAGTCGTTCGTATCGAGTTCGGAGGCTGCGGACCGCACTTTTTTCATATAGCGTGAACAAGATGCTCAGCAACAGCGCCACGATGGAGCTGAGAAATTTTCCGGAGAGTCCGTTAATGAGCACGTCGATGCCGCTGATGGGTTCGGCAGTGTTCGCTTTGTCGTAGTGTACACCGTGTAGTGCGAGGAGGATGGCGATGAATGTGAGCGTCAGCCCGGCGCCGGTTAGGATGCCTGGGAATGCGCTGAAAAGAGCGGCGTGGAAATGCTTGCCAACAGCGATTTCGTAGGGAAGTACGTGCCGCGGCTGCTCGGTGAGGAACCACCCCTCGATGTCCTCTGGGCTGGTGTACTGCTCGATGTGGGATTCGATTGCCATCCACCAACCTCGTGGCACTTCATCGAGCTTCTCGCATCGGTCCCGAATTTCGTCGATCTCGGCGAGGGAAAGTCCATCCCGCTTACGCGATTTGTCGGCCCCGGTGGTGGTTTCGAGTGCGGCTGCAAAAGTGCTGATCTGCGATCTAACTCGCCAAGTTCGGCTGGCCATCCAGGCGTTCATCATGATCGCAACGGCGATCAGGACGACGCATCCATAAAGGACGAGATCCGGAATTGTCAGGAGAAAGTGGAGCATGCGCTAGATCCTCGTCGCAACGCACGCAGCATGACGGCGCATTAATGTCATTTTTAGCACAGTCCAGACTGCTTGTGGAAATCCGACCCCAGTGATGTTCCGATGACGTTGGACCGGCCGCTAGAAATGCGGGCGCGTGACCTCGCGTGCGACCGGCTTTCTGGGCAGGCCGGCGTCTTCGTCAAACAAAGAAAGCTGGACTGCGCCGGCCATCTCGCCAGTCAGCCAGTTGGTTTCATCGGGAAGGCAAATGCCGACCAACGAACAGCCGGGACATTTCGGCGAATCCTCGAGCGGCGGCGGTATGCTTCCCGTCGTGGCCAAAGCCCAAGCGGCGCGAATGGTACGCTCGGTTTCCTCGACGAGAGCGGCGTCGAACGCCACTCGCACGCGCTGTTTCGTCTTGGCGTAGTACGCGATGCCTTCCTCGCACTGATAGCCGGCTTCGCGCAGCACCAGGCCCTGGATGGCCAACTGTGCGCGGTCAGCGGGCCAGAGTTCCAGCCCGCCGGGACCTTCGCGCGGGCGCCCATGCTTGTAGTCCACGGGAGTCACGACGCCTTCCGAACCTTCCACCAGGTCCATTTTGGCGATCACGCGCAGGCGCTCGCTCGATAGCGTGACGGAGCGCGAGTGGATCTGTTCGGTGCGCGAGGCGCTCGCCAAACTGGATCGTCAGGCGAACGAGCGGCCGGGGAATTGGTTCACGGAGCGGCCCGATTGATGCATTTCGTTCACAGTTTTGCCACAATCGTGCCGAAATTGGCGCCGCATCGGGAGGAGGAAACATTGCAATAAAAGGAGTAAATGGTCGGGCCGCCGAGATTTGAACTCGGGACCTCTTGCACCCCAAGCAAGCGCGCTAGCCAGGCTGCGCCACGGCCCGAAGTCTCTATTGTACGTCAAATCGGTCCGTCCGGCATACAATGGACCTATGCGTTTGCGAACGGCGATTCTGGCGCTGGCGTGCGTCACGGCCTGCCTGGCCGATACGCTCACATTGCGCGACGGCAAAGTGGTTCACGGCACCTACATGGGGGGCACTGCGCGGACCGTCAAAATGCAGGTGGACGATACGGTAAAGACCTACGACGTGACCGACATCGCCACGCTTCAATTCACCGCGCCGGCGCCCGCGGCATCCGCCGTCCCGCCGTCCGGTACGCACTCCGGCCAGGCTGGTTTGGCGATGCGCAAGGTCGCCAGCCGGCCCCCGGAGCGCATATGAAGGCAGTGCTGGCGCTGTTACTTTCGACGCTGCCGTCAGCCATGGCACTGTTCGCGCAAAAAACGATTGTGGAAGGGCGGCCGGACAGTCCGGTACGCGCGATCATTTACGAGGATCTGCAATGTCCGGATTGCGCCGCCTTCCGGCGCATGATGGATGAGAAACTGCTCCCCGCATACGGCGATAAAGTGGCGTTCGTGCACCGTGATTTCCCGCTGGCGAAGCACGCCTGGGCACGGCGGGCGGCCATCGCGGCGCGCTTCTTCACCGACCGCAAACCCGAACTGGGCCTCGCATACCGGCGCTACACCATGGCGGGCCAGGAGGCGGCCACCGAGGCCAACTTCCAAACGCGGCTGGCGGATTTCGCCAAGACCCACAATATCGAGCCGGAGGCTGCCATCGCGGCACTTACGAATACGCATTATGCGGAACTGGTGGAGCAGGATTATCAGGACGGCGTTTCACGCGGCGTGGTGCACACCCCCACGGTATTCGTGAACGGCAAGCCGTTCATCGAAACCTTCACTTTCGAAGAAATTTCGAAGGGCATCGACGAGGCGCTTGCCCAAACCCGTTAGCATCGTGACCGGCGCCAGCCGGGGAATCGGCCGCGCCATTGCCGCGGAACTCTCGCGCACCCATCGCGTAATCGCCACCTATAAGAGCAATCGCGCGGCGGCGGAGAACCTGGCCGCGGAGACCGGCGCGGACATCGTGCGGTGCGACGTGTCGTCGAGCGCGGACCGTGCCGCGCTGATTGAATTTGCGCGCGAGCGCGCGGAGAGCCTCGACCTGCTGGTCAACAATGCGGGGATGGCGCCGCGCGAACGGCGCGACGTACTGGAGGCATCGCCGGAAAGCTTCGACGAGTTGATCGCCACCAACCTGAAAGGGCCGCACTTCCTGACCGCGCTGGCAGCCGCCTGGATGCTGGAACGCGGGCGGGGCCGGATCGTTTTCATCACTTCGATTTCGGCATACACGGCTTCGGTAAACCGCGCCGAGTATTGCATCTCGAAGGCCGGGCTGAGCATGTCGGCGGCGATCTACGCGCAGCGTCTGGCCGCCCACGGCATCCAGGTTTTCGAGATCCGGCCGGGCATCATTCGCACGGACATGACCGCGCCGGCCGCGGAGACCTACGCGGCGCGGATCGCCGCCGGATTGTTGCCGCAGCCGCGCATGGGCGAGGCCGGCGATGTGGCGCGCGCGGTGCGGGCCATCGCCGACGGGTTGCTGGATTATTCGACCGGCCAGGCGATCGACGTAGACGGCGGCTTCCATCTGCGCAGTTTGTGAGGGGTCTGTGAGGGCGCGGCTCTACAGCAGCGCTACCCCGATCGCCAGGGTCGCCAAGGTCACCGGAATACCCACCTTGGCGTACTCCCAAAACGAAATCTCGACTTCCCGCCGGGCGCGTTCCACCACAATCAGGTTGGCCACCGAACCCAACACCGTCAGATTGCCGGCCAGCGTGGAGGACATGGCCAGCACCAGCCAGGCGTGGCGCGGATCGGGAAGCTGTCCCACCATGGGTTTGAAAACCAGCACCGCGGGTACATTGCTCACGATATTGGACAGCACCGCGGCGCAGGCGCTGAGCACGACGGTACTTTGCAAATGGAACTGGGCGGCGGCTTTCAGCAGGCCGGTCGAGAGCGCTGTCCGCTCCACTCCGGCGACCACAATAAACAGGCCGATGAACATCACCAGCAGCGGCCAGTCGATCTCGCGGTAGATCGTCTCCGGTCCTACACGCCTGGAAATAAGCAGCAGCGCGCCGGCGGCCAGTGCCACTTCGGCCACCGGCCAGCCGGCAAAGAAGAACCCGATCATTGCGGCCGATAGCAGCAGGGATTTCCAGAGCAGCACGCGATCCACCTGAGGCGAACGAAGTTCGATAGCCATCGCCGGCGTCTTCCGGAGCTCGCGGCGGTAGATGGCATATAACAGCCCGACGAGCATCAGTAGCCCGGCCGCGGCAACCGGAGCGAGCGCCGCCGCAAAGGAGCGATAGCCGATCCCGGAGAAGCTCCCGATCATCATGTTCTGGGGATTGCCGGTAATGGTAGCGACACTGCCGATGTTGGCCGCCATGGCTACCGCCAGAAGATAAGGCACCGGATTGCGGCGCAGCCGCGTGGTGATATCCAGCACCAGGGGCGTGAGCACCAGGCACATGGTGTCGTTCACAAAGAACGCCGAGAAGAACCCGGAAACGAATACGATCGCGGCGAGCAGCGCCATGGGCCGATGGGCATGCGCGACTACCCAGGCACTCACCAGGGCGAAGAATCCCGACAAACGCAAGTTCGCGACCACGATCATCATGCCGAACAAAAGGACGATCGTGTTGTAATCGATGGCGGCATAGGCTTGCGGGATGGAAAGAGAGTTAGTGGCGATCATCAGGGTCGCGCCGATGATCGCGGCGCCGCTGCGGTCCACGCGGAAGCCGGGCAGACGGCCGATGGCCAGCACCAGGTAAGTCAACAGGAAGATGACGACAGCGGTCAGCAAGGTTCTGAGGCTATCTTATCAGCGGCGGTCAGCAGAGGGCCGAGAGCAGGAGGATCGGATCGTCCGGGCGAACAGTGCCCGGCTCGATGACGCGCGCATAAAAGCCGCTCATTCCCCAGCGCGGCGAGGTGGCATCGCCGGCATTCACGCGCGAATCGTAGATTTCCTGTTTGATCGCCGGGCCGTAGACGTCCAAGGCGGCGCAGGGGCCGCGTACCTTGGTGATCTCCAGGATGGCTGGACCGGCGCGAAGCTGGTGGCCGATACGCAACTGGCGGCGATCCAGGCCACGCGTGGTGAGATTTTCGCCCAGCGCGCCGTAGAAGACCGGGTAGCCCAGCGATTTCAGCTCGTCGATGGTCTCCGAGGCAATGAGGAGCACGGCCTGGCGGGGTCCACCGTGAATCTCAGGATGCGCATGCAAATCTCCCGCCAGGCCCAGGGGCGTGATCATGCCCGCCGCGATGGGCCGTTTGGGGAGGCCGCCGGGTGAGACATTCACCTGCACGATCACGCCGGGCACTTCCGTTGTCATGTCGTGGCGCACGCATTCAGCGTGCAGCGGCGAACTTCAGTTCGCCGGAAATCGGGTCTGGAGACCCTCTGCAGGCGTAGACGCCTGCCCCACCCAATGTCAAAACTCCAGGCGGTGAACTTTAGTTCGCGGTTCACTATACGTCGTAATAGAGAGCGAACTCGTAGGGATGCGGCCGCAGACGGATGGCATCCGCTTCGTTCTTGCGCTTGTAATCGATAAAGGTTTCGATCAACTCTTCGGTGAACACGTCGCCCTTCATCATGAAGCCGTGATCGTCTTCGAGGCAACTGAGGGCTTCGTCGAGCGAGGCGGGCATGGAGGGTACCTTGCGCATCTCCTCGGGCGAAAGATCGTAGATGTCCTTGTCCAGCGGCTCGCCGGGATCCATCTTGTTGGCGATGCCGTCCAGGCCGGCCATCAGCATGGCGGAAAAAGCCAGATACGGATTGGCCGCGGGATCGGGCGGACGGAACTCCACGCGCTTGGCTTTGGGGCTGGCCGAGTACATCGGGATGCGGCAGGCCGCCGAGCGATTGCGGCGCGAGTAAGCCAGATTCACGGGAGCTTCGTAGCCGGGCACCAGGCGCTTGTAGCTGTTGGTGGTGGGCGCGATGATGGCGGAAAGCGCGCGCGCGTGCTTCAACAGTCCGCCGATGTACCACAGGGCCATCTGGCTCAAGCCGGCGTAACAGTCGCCCGCGAACAGCGGCTTGCCTTCCTTCCAGATGCTCTGATGGGTGTGCATGCCGCTGCCGTTATCGGCAAACAGAGGCTTCGGCATGAAGGTAACGGTCTTGCCATACTGGTTGGCCACGTTGCGGATGATGTACTTATACAGCATCATGTTGTCCGCGGATTTCACCAGCGTGTCGAAACGTTGGTCGATCTCGCACTGGCCGCCGGTGGCCACCTCGTGGTGATGGCATTCGATGCGCAGCCCGCACTTGATCATGGTCTGCACCATTTCGCTACGCAGATCCTGATAGTGATCGGTGGGCGGCACCGGGAAATAGCCTTCTTTGTAGCGCGGCCGGTATCCGAGGTTGTCCTTTTCGCGGCCGGAGTTCCAGCGGCCCTCTTCGGCGTCGATGAAATAGAAACCGGAATGCTGGTTCTGGTCGAAACGGACGTTGTCGAAAATGAAAAACTCGGCTTCGGCTCCGAAAAATGCGGTATCGCCAGCGCCGGTATTCTTCAGGTAGAGTTCGGCTTTCTTGGCGATCCAACGGGGGTCGCGCTCGTAGTGCTGCTTGGTGATCGGATCGATGACGTCGCCGTACATCACCAACGTGGCTGTCTCGGCGAACGGATCCATGAACGCCGTCGTGGGATCCGGAACGAGCAGCATGTCGCTTTCATTGATGGCGGCCCATCCGCGGATGCTCGAACCATCGATACCGTAGCCTTCTTCGAAGTTACTCTCGGTGAGCTCGCTGATGGGGTATGAAATATGGTGTTGCAGGCTCGGGATGTCGGTAAAGCGCAAATCCAACTGCCGGGCGTCGTTATTCTTGGCGTATTCCAAAACTTCTTGCGGATTCATTCGTCCTCCAACGGGGGAATCGGTACGCGGGATGCCTTAAGTAGAGCAGATGTTGTTTAGCTTAACGGACTGTCAAGGCCGGGGTCAAGCGCGCTGGATCCTTGCGCACAAGTACTTCAGTGCCCCCACTCGTCAGTTGCAAGCCAACTGCCGGTCAGCTTGTTTTATCGGCGTGCATCGGCGTTTATCGGCGGCCAATTATGCTTTTCCTTAGCTCCACGCCCAAGATCAAAACCAATATTGGCCGCCGATAAACGCCGATGCACGCCGATAAAACTTAACGCTCCGCCGGCTCAAGCCGCATTGCGGGGAAATCTCCCCTTTTGCGCCGCGCGCCCGTCCGGGCGAAAGACCTGGGCTTGTCAAGGCTGTCGATGCGGAACTGGCCACGGGGTCGCCTGGTGCGTTACAGTCTGGTTTCGCGTGCATCTTCAGAACAGATCTTGGTCGATATGTGCCGGTGTGGGCTTGCTGGCGCTGGCCATCCGGTTGGCGCTGCTGCCGGTGCGGCCGATCCCGGAGCCGACGGTACAGGACGAATTCGCCTACATACTGGGCGCGGAGACGTTTTGCATGGGTAGAATTACAAATCCGCCGCATCCCATGTGGATACACCTGGAGCCGTTGCAGGAGAACGCGCAGCCAACCTTTCAGAGCAAGTACCCACCGGCGCAATCGTTGTTTCTGGCGTTGGGATGGAAGCTGTTCGGGCATCCTTGGTATGGCGTGTGGCTGAGCTGCGGGCTGATGTGCGCGGCGCTGTGCTGGATGCTGCAAGGATGGCTGCCGCCGCGATACGCGCTGTTGGGTGGCCTGATGGCGGTGGCGCACTGGGGCATCGCGGGATATTGGGTGAACTCGTATTGGGGCGGCGCGGTGGCGGCGATGGGCGGCGCGCTGGTGGTGGGCGCAGTCCCGCGGCTGGCCCGGCGGCCCACGGCGGGCGTGGAGGCGCTGGCGGCGTTAGGCATTATGGTTCTGGCGAACAGCCGGCCTTACGAGGGCGCGGCCACGGTGGCGGCCGCCGCGGGTGCCCTTTTGGTTTGGCGCCGGCGGTCGCACCGCCCGTTTGGCGAGCTGCTGGCGTGGCGGACGGCCGCCCCGGCGGTGGCGATCCTGGGCTGCGGCTTGGCGGCCTTGCTCTACTATGACTACCGCGTCACGGGCAACGCGCTGCTGATGCCGTATGCGCTGAATCAGAGAACCTATGGCGTCGCGCCAGTCTTCTGGATGATGGCCCTGGGGCCCGCGCCGGCCTACCATCACGACGTCATCCGCCGATTCTGGACGGAGTACGAGGTATCGATTTACCAGCGGGCGCGGTCGTGTCCGCCCCGGCTCGCGTTGATCTTCGCGCGCACCCTGTGGTACTACTTCCTGACGACGGTTACAACCCTGGCGCTGGCGTTCGCGGTGCTGTTCCGGCGCGGCCGGAAGGTGGGCATGGCGCTGGCGATTTTCGCCGTCGCGGCGGGGGCGCTTCTGCTGGAAAAATATCCGAACGCGCACTACTTTGCACCGGCCACCGGACTGGTGCTGATCCTGGTGCTTTTGGGCGTACAATATGCGCGGGTGAAGGCAGGCGTGGCGGCTCTGGCGGCCTTCATTGTGGTTTTTTTCGGAACCGCGGCGGTGCACGCACGGTTCCTCACTGCGGACGAATACCCGCACCGGCAATTCACCGCACACCGCCTGGGCGCGACTCATCGCCTGGAGCGGGAAAGCGGTAAACAACTGGTGATTGTGCGGTATGCGCCGGATCACGACGTCCTGGACGACTGGATTTTCAACCACGCGGACATCGACGGTTCGCAGATCGTGTGGGCGCGCGATATGGGTGCGGCTGGGAATCGCGAATTGATCAATTATTACAAGGGGCGGCGGGTCTGGCTGCTGGAGCCGGATGTCGCGGATCCGGCGCCGGTGCCTTATGTGGCGCCGTGAGCACGGGATTCGGGCGGCCCCGGCGCTGTGTTTCGCGCTGGCGGTAACGGTGCGGCTGGCGATGCTGCCGGCGCGGCCGATTCCAGAGCCCGCCGTACACGATGAGTTCGCCTACTTGTTGGGAGCCGAGACGTTTTGCCTGGGACGTTTGACCAACCCCCCGCATCCCATGTGGGTTCACTTCGAGACTTTCCACGAAAACTTCCAACCCACGTATCAAAGCAAGTACCCGCCGGGCCAATCCCTGTTTCTGGCGCTGGGATGGACGCTGTTCGGGCATCCCTGGTATGGGGTGCTGCTGAGTTGCGGGCTGATGTGCGCGGCCCTCTGTTGGATGCTACAGGGATGGCTGCCGCCCAGGTACGCGCTGCTGGGCGGGCTGATGGCGGCGGCGCAATGGGGAATCGCGGGATATTGGATCAATTCGTATATGGGAGGCGCGGTGGCGGCGGGGGCCGGAGCGCTTGTGGTAGGCGCGGTTCCCCGGCTGGCGCGGCGGTCCACGGCGGGCGTGGCGGGCGTGGCGGGATGGGCGGCGCTGGGCCTTGCCGGACTCTCGATCACCCGTCCTTACGAGGGCGCGATGACGGCGCTCGCCGCGGCCGCCGGCCTTTGCATCTGGCGGTGGAGAGTGCGGCGGCCGTTCGGAGAGCTGCCGGCGTGGCGGCTGGCGTGGCCGGCGGCGGCGATCCTGGGTTGCGGCGCGGCCTGGCTGCTCTACTACAACTACCGGGTAACGGGCCACGCGCTTCTCATGCCATACGCTTTACACCAGGCACGCTACGGGGCGTCGCCGATCTTCTGGCCGATGCCGGCGGGTTCCGTGCCGGTCTACCATCACGAGACGATCCGGCGGCTGTGGGCGTGGGATAAATCGTATTATGACGCGGCGCGCGCCAATCCGCTTAGCCTGCTGACGGCCTTCCTGAACATGCTGCGATACTTTCTGAATCCGGTTTCGGCCATGGCGCTGTTTGCCGGCTTATTCTTGCGGGGCGGCCGGAAAGTCCGGATGGCGGCGGGCATGGCGGCTGTGGCAGCGGGCGCTTTGTTGCTCGAAAGGTATTCGCTGCCACACTATTTCGCGCCGGCGATGGGCCTGGTATTGGTGCTGGCGATGCTGGGCGTGCAGTACATCGGGGTCAAGTTCGGCCGGCGCGGAGTGGCGGTGTTCGCGGCGCTGTTCTTCGCGAATGCGGCGTACGATCGATCGCGGCTGACCGCCGACGAGTATCCGCACAAGCTTTTCACGGCGCACCGGCTGAATGTGATCCACCGGCTGGCAGAGGAGATGCCTGTAGGGTCCTCGCACCTGGTGATCGCACGCTATGCGCCGGATCACAACGTGCTCGAAGAGTGGGTGTACAATCGCGCGGATATCGACGGCTCGGCAATCGTGTGGGCGCGTGACATGGGGAATGCGGCGAATCGCGAGTTGATCGCTTATTACGCTGCGCGCCAACCCGCGCGCAAAGTCTGGCGAATGGACGCCGACGTGCCGGACCCGGCGCCCGCGCCTTACGATCCGCGATAGCGGGCCACCGCCACGGATTGCCATCCCCACGGGTGCATCAGATTGAGGCGGAATAAAACGTCGAAGAGCACACCGGTGGCGCGCATGCATGGCGAGGGCTGGCCGGCCGCGGCGATCATCCCTTGTCCCCGAAGCGTGATCAGCATGCGGTAGAGATTGAAGAATGGAAAGCCAGCGGCGCAGGCGCGCTCGACGGCGAAACCCGCGCTTTCGAGCAGACCGCGGAGCTGTTGCGGGCGATAGTGGCGGCGGTGGCCGATGTGGCAGTAAAAGGCGCTACGCCAGCCGCCGGGGACGGTGACCACCAGTTGGCAGCCGGGGGCCATGTAGGCCGCGGCGTGGCGTAGCAGCGCGCCGGGATCGTCCAAATGCTCCAGCACGTCGGAACAAAGCGCGTGCGTGGCGCGGAAATCGAGCCCTTCGGAGTCAGCATCAACCGGCGCCAGCAGGTCGCGCCGCAGGAAGCGGGCCGCGGGTACCCGGCGGGCGGCCATGTCGACCGCGGTCTGGCTCAACTCCAGGCCCAGAAACCGCGCACCCGGAGTACGCCCCAGGAACTCTTGCGCAAACCGGCCCGTGCCGCTGCCGATTTCGAGCATGCGGACGGGAGCCGCGCTCCGGCCGGCGTCCAGGAGCCGCAGAGCCAGCCTCTGGCGATAGCGCGTGGCGGGAGACCACGCCGCCGCGGCGCCAAAATCCGTCCAGTGGCGATTCCAGTCGTCTATTGCCGGGTCGCGGTGGCAAATAGAATCATGCATAGTTTCCGGTACTCCAGGCGAATCCGGCTGGGTTGGAAGCCGGCGCGGACCAGCAGCGGCCAAAGGTCCCGTTTCGAGTAGTACATCTTGTGCTCATCCATATCGGATGCGGGGCTGGTCCCCAGCCTGAACGCGGACAATTCCAGGATGGGCTTGGCATACCAGGTCGGCACGTTGACCAGCAGGCGGCCGCCGGGCTTCAAAACGCGATGGCACTCGCGCAGGCAGGCGGCGGGATCCCAAAGATGTTCGAGGATGGAGATGCACAGCACGACGTCGAAAGTTGCGGACGGGAATACCGGACAGGCTTCTTCAATGGAAGAGGCCACGAAGCGGAGGCGCGGATCGCTCCGGCATTCTTCACTAACCTCGAAGTCTACGCCGACTCCCTGAGCCAGACGGGAGCCAATGGCTTTCAGGCAGGCGGCGTGATAGCCGCAGCCAAGATCGAGGACCTGGAGGGCGCCGGTCCGCGGAAGGCGGTCGAGCATCTCGCGTTGAACCATGCGGCTGCGCAGGCGGTCGACGAACGTGCTGCCGGTTTGAAGGTAGGACATGCGCCCGGTTATCTATCGGCGGGACCGGGGCGGGAGGTTAGGCCGCTTTATTCTACGTATTTCGCGCCGCTCTGCCAGGCCTTGTACTGGTCCCAGATCCAGGCGTAGGTCTTGGCCAGGCCGTCCCGGAGGCGGATGCCGGGCTCCCAGTCCAGGTATTGCCGGATGAGTGTATTGTCGCTGTTGCGGCCGTTGACGCCTTTGGGCGCGCTGAGGTCGTAGCTGCGTTGCAACTTCACGCCCGCAATTTCTTCCACCAGGTCGACCAGCTGGTTGATGCTGACCAGTTCATGGGAGCCGAGATTGATGGGTTCCAGGATTTCCGAGCTCATGATCGTCTGGGTGCCCCGGAGGCAGTCGTCGATGTACATGAAGCTCCGCGTCTGGCTGCCGCTTCCCCAAATCTGGATCTGCAGGTTGCCGGACAACTGCGCTTCAATGACTTTGCGGCAGATGGCGGCCGGCGCCTTTTCGCGGCCGCCGCGCCAGGTGCCGTGTGGACCGTAGACGTTGTGAAAGCGGGCCACGCGCGTGTTCAGTCCGAAGTCCTCCCGGAAATGGCGGCACATGCGTTCCGAGAATAGCTTCTCCCAACCGTAGCCATCCTCGGGCATGGCCGGGTAAGCATCCTCTTCTTTAAGCGCCGGGGAGAGCAGGTCGCGCTGCTTATCGGCATTGTAGACGCAAGCCGAGGAGGAATAGAAGTATCTTTGCACTCCGGATTGCTGCGCGGCCTGCAGCATCTGGGTGTTGATCAGGACCGAGAGCATGCAGAGCGCCTTGTGGCTTTCGATGAAGCCCATGCCGCCCATATTGGAGGCCAGGTTGAAAACCTGATAAGCGCCGGCCGCGGCCGCCGCGCAATTCTCGCGGAGGGTGAGGTCGAGCGAGAGGTTCTGGACATCGTCGAAGCGTTGGTACCAATGGTCGAAAGGCTTGATGTCAATGGCCCGGATGCGGCGATAACCCTGCCGGCGGAGATCCGCGACCAGCGAGCCGCCGATGAAGCCGCCGGCGCCCGTTACGGCAACCACCTCGTCTTTCATGCACCTCTCCTGAAGCTGGTTTCCATCTATTCCGGGTATACCATGGATACCGGTCGCATCGCCCGGTCCGGCGGGGCGCCGGCAGACCTGAGATGCAGACTTGAGATAGCACTTGACAGCCGTCCAGCGCGGGTGCATAGTGAATGTGGATGGAGAGCGAAATGTAGTTCTCGATCCGATGATCCCCGTAGTCGAAAGGGGAGTTCGAGATACCCCGCGAGGGGTAGCCTGCTTGAAAAAGGAGGTTAAATAGAACCAGTTGAACAAGATGGGCGGCTACCGGCTTCCTTCGCTGACCGGCTGATGAGTGGTGACGCGCCAGACGCAACGAATTGCAGCAGGCGCCGCGGTAATTGCACCGCAGTCGAACAGACTCCACCGGCCGGAGTATTTTTTCGCAGCAGGAACCGGCGGCCGCCCGCTCCTTTCTAAGCTTTCCGTTCCGGCCCTTTCCGCGTTCCCCCCTGAGTTTCTTATTTCCTTCCATAAGTTGCACTTCGACATCAGTTAACAAGATAATGAGGTATTAAGTATAATTACTCTCATTTTGCTGCCGATGAGCATACCGGGTGGCAAAATTCACATGAAATCGATATCCTTTCCGTTCGCAGGGCCGAGGACCACCTCCGCGACGATCGCGGTTTTGATGTTCCTGGCCCTGCTCCCTTACGGCAGCGCGGATGCGCAAGCTCCTCCGCCGCCGGCGGCATTCCAGGATCTCTATAGCTCGCTCAATGCTTACCTGGTCAACTTCAACGGCACGCTGAACGCCGGAACGTTGCCGCAGAGTTCCACGGTATTCGCGGGAAATCTCGAAGACGCTAATGCCAACGCAGGCCCGCAACTGGTCAACCCCGGTGCCATGGCGGGGATTGAGCTGCAATTGCAGGAGCTGCAGGCGATGGGTGTCAAGGCGGTGATGGTGCAGGTCTGTTTCCCCATCCTGTACGAGCCGTTCCTGACCAGCCAGGGGCAGTCGTATGCACAATTTGTGAGCTTCTATCAACAGGTCGCGGCCAGCGTACGAGCCGCGGGTTTGAAGCTCATCGTGGAAAACGATACGCTGCTGACGAGTAACGATGTGCAGTCCGGATGGAACGTGGCGCCGTTTTACGCCACGCTCGATTGGGCCGATTACCAGCAGGCGCGCGCGCAGAACGCCGCGGTCGTCGCGCAAACCCTGCAGCCGGATTACCTGGTGGTGCTGGAAGAGCCCGACACGGAAGCCGCCAACAGCGGCCAATCGAACGTCAACACGCCGAGTGGGGCTACCGCCATGCTGAGCCAGATTCTGGCGAGCGTGCAGCAGGCCGGCGTCCCCAAGACCAAACTGGGCGCCGGCGTAGGCACCTGGCTGAATGGATACTTGGGATTTATCCAGGGTTTTGTGGCGCTACCGGTGGACTTCATCGATATGCACATTTATCCGGTGAACGACAGTTTTCTGCCGAATGCTCTGCAGATCGCGGCCACGGCGGCCGCGGCGGGCAAGCCCCTGGGCATGAGCGAATGCTGGCTGTCGAAGGAGCGGGATAGCGAGGTCGGTGTACTGGCCAACAACGTCATCCGGGCGCGGGATCCGTTCAGCTTCTGGGCGCCGGAGGATGCTTATTTTCTCCAAACCATGGAAAGCCTGGCCCGCTACACGCAGATGGCCTTCCTGGCGCCCATGGGATCGCAGTACTTCTCGGCCTATTTGCCATACGGCACTTCCACCGAGAACCTGTCGCCGGGCCAGATCCTGAGCCAGGAAAGCGCGCAAGCTTCGCAAAATGTTCAGGAAGCCATCTTCACCAGCACGGCGACCAGTTATTATGCGTCGCTGGTGGCGCCGCGCGATACGGTCCCGCCTTCGGTTCCCGCCGGTGTAGCCGGTGTTTCCGGCAATCCGAACACGGCAACTCTCACTTGGAGCGCCTCCACGGACAACGTAGGCGTGGCGGGCTACAATGTCTTACGCAACGGGTCCATCGTGGGCGTGACGGCGCAACAATACTATCAGGACTCGGGGTTGACCGAGAGCGCCACGTACACGTATACGATCGAGTCCTTCGATTTAGGCGGAAACGTCTCGGCGCCTTCGCTGCGCGTCAACGTGACCACCCGGGATGTGACGCCGCCGAGCGTACCCGCCGGAGTAGCGGCCACCGCCGTTTCATGCCAGCGGGCGACCTTGACCTGGTTGCCGTCCACGGACAACAGCGGGGTCGGCAGTTACATCGTGTTCTGGGGACTCTCCCCAGGAGCGCTGGTACAGGTGGCGCGCACGGCGGGCACTTCCACTTCTTACAACAGCGCTCCGCTGACCGCCGGGACCACTTACTATTATGGCGTGGAGGCGGCCGACACATCCGGCAATGTCTCCGCGATGTCCGCTATCGTATCCGCCACTACGCCGACGCCGCCCTCGGCCCCCGCGAGTTTGACGGCCGCGGCGGCATCCGACAGCCGCATCGGTCTCACGTGGTCCGCCTCGGCCAGCGGGGGGCTGCCGGTGCAGTATTACCACGTATACCGGGGCAGTTCAGCTTACAATCTCAGCCAGATCGGCGTGGCGGCGGCGACCTCCTACTCGGACGCCAGCGTGAATCAGGCGACCACTTACTACTACGCGGTGCAGGCGGCAGATACCGCGGCGGACCTGTCGCCGATGTCTGCGATTGTGCGGATCGCGACGCCGGCCCCGCCTGGGGCTCCCACCAACCTGGCGGCGACGCCATCTTCCAGCAGCTTGATCGGCCTGGCGTGGTCTGCCTCGGCCAGCGGCGGGCTGCCGGTGCAGTATTACCACGTGTACCGGGGCGCAACGGCGTCGAATATGACCCAGGTATCCGTCGTACAGCAAACATCGTACCGGGATTCCACAGTCACTGCCGGCGTGAAGTACTATTATGCGGTGCAAGCGGCGGACACGGCGGGGGACTTATCGGCGATGTCCGCGGCCGTCCTGGCTACGGCGCCGAGCGGGCCCTCAGTGCCATGCGGACTCGCGGCCACCGCCGTTTCCACGACGAAGATCAGTCTGGTCTGGTCGCCTTCTGCGAGCGGCGGCCTGCCCATCCAGAACTATCGCGTGTTCCGGGGCGTCACGGCTCTCGGCCTGAGCCAGGTTGCGACCGTCGTGCAGCCTGCGTACACAGACACCTCCGGATCTCCGTTAACAAAATACTTCTACGCGGTGGAGGCGGTCAACACGGGCGGCGATCTTTCGGCCATGTCGGTGACCGTCTCCGCGACTACGCTGGCGCTGCCCTCGGCGCCCCGCAACCTGGCGGCGAGCGCGACCAAATATCAAGTAAGCCTCACCTGGACGGCGGCGCAGAGTGGGATGCCGCTGGCTTCGTATACCGTTTTCCGGGGCAGTTCGCCATCCAACCTGATCTCGTTCAGGGTGGTCGCGCCTACGGCGACCTCTGCAAGCGACAGTAGCGTGGCCGCGAACACAACGTACTATTACGGGATACAGGCGCAGGACACGGGCGGAAACATTTCTCCCATGTCGGCTATCGTGGCCGTCACTACGCCGTAGCGATTCAAACAGTCCGATCGAGCGCCGGCCGGGCCATCCACCCGGCCGGCGCCGCCGTCTTCCCCCACCTCTCAATCCACTTCCGCTACACTGATGATTCCGGGCAATTTCCAGGCCACCGAACGTGAACGCCGTCGAATTTCAGGGTGTCTCGAAGAGCTACTCGATCTATGAGTCGCCGGGAGACCGTTTGAAGGAGTTGGTCTCGTTCAACCGCTTGAAGCGCCACCAGGATTTCTGGGCGCTGCACGATGTCACGTTCGAAACCCGCCGCGGTGAAACCTTCTGCATCATCGGCGAAAACGGCTCCGGCAAGAGCACCCTCCTGCAGATGGTGGCGGGCATTTTGCAGCCCACCCGCGGTTCGGTCAACGTGGAGGGGCGGGTATCGGCACTCCTCGAACTGGGCGCCGGATTCAATCCCGAATTCACGGGACGCGACAACGTCTATTTGAACGGGTCCATCCTGGGCCTGAGCACCCGGCAGATCGATCAGCGCTACAAAGACATCGAAGACTTCGCCGAAATCGGCGACTTCATCAACCAGCCGGTGAAGACCTATTCGAGCGGCATGGTGGTGAGGCTGGCATTCGCCGTGGCCATCAACGTGGACCCGGAAATCCTGCTGGTGGACGAAGCCCTGGCCGTGGGCGACATCTATTTCCGCCAGCGCTGCATGCGCAAGGTACATGAGTTGCGCGCGCGCGGTATCACCATCCTATTCGTGTCCCACGCCATCGCCGATGTGAAAGCGATTGGAGATCGCGCCATGTGGCTGGACCGCGGCCGCATCCGGGAAATCGGTGAAACCGACCGCGTGGTAGCCAAATACCTGGCGGCCATGGTAGAGAAGGACTCCGCGTACCTGATGCTGAAGGGTTCGCCTGAACGGGCGCGCACCGGCTCGCCCGCCCGCGCGCCGGAGGTGGTCGAACACATTCCGAATATCGATCACCGCTATGGCGACGGGCGCGCGGAAGTGTTGGGCATCGCGGTGCTGGACGCGCAGGGCGATCCCGTTCATCTGCTGCAGCCTTCGCAACGGATCACTTTGCGTGTAAGCGTGCGCGCCCACGCGGATATCGCCCAGCCGATCGTGGGGTTCATGATGCGCAACCACTTGGGTATCGATTTCTCCGGCACCAATACGGCGCGCGAGGGCTACGATCTGCCGGCGATGACGGCTGAGGATGTCTATACGGTGGATTTTCATCTGGAGATGCCGGAACTATATCCCTCTTCGTTTTCGTTTTCGCCGGCCATCGCCGACGGCACCCTGCTGGGCTACAAGATGTGCGATTGGATCGACAACGCCATCGCCCTGCAGATGGGACACTCGCCGGGCGAGATCTACGGATTCCTGCGGCTGCCGTGCCGGGTGGAGGTGAATGCGCGGCTGGCGCATGCGCCGGCGCCGGAGTTGACGGAGCATGGCGTTGGTTGATTCGATGCACGTCGAATTCACCGGCGAACGCGTGATCCCCGGACAGGTGGATGCGAACCTGCTGAACGAGCATCTGGCGCGCTACGCGTTCGCGGCGCGGCTGGCGCGCGGCAAGCGGGTCTTGGACGCGGGCTGCGGCGCGGGCTACGGGGCGGCCGAACTGGCGGAATCGGCGCGGTCGGTGGTGGGCGCGGATATCGCCGCGGAGGCAGTGGCCTTCGCCCGCACGCATTATTCTCTGCCGGATCTGCAGTTCGAACAGGCCTCCTGCACCGCGCTGCCGCACCGGGACGGGGCCTTCGACCTGGTGGTCGCTTTCGAAGTCATCGAGCATTTGCCCGGCTGGCGCGACTTCCTTTTGGAAGTGCGGCGGGTGCTGGCGCCCACCGGACAGTTCATCGTCTCGACCCCTAACAAGCTGTACTACGCGGCATCGCGCGGCGGCGCAGGAGCCAACCCGTTTCACGCCCACGAGTTCGAATTCGATGAGTTCCGCGAGGAATTAGCGGCCATCTTTCCGCATATCTCACTATTTCTCGAGAACCACGTAGAAGGTGTCGCGTTCCGTCCGATGCAGGCGGCGGAATCGGGTACCACTGAGGTACGCGTGGATGGGGGGGACGCATCGCCGGCCGAGTCGCACTTTTTCGTGGCGGTCTGCGCGCACCGCCCTCAGACTGGAAATCCGACGTTCGTCTATGTTCCCAGCGCCGGGAACGTGCTGCGCGAGAGGGAGAAGCACATCGCGCTGCTCGAAGGTGAACTGCGGCGCAAGGACGATTGGCTGGAGACCGCCAAGCGGGACCTGGCCGATCTGGACCTGGAGCATCGCAAGGTCACGGCGGAACTGGAGGAGAGCAACCATTGGGCCGCCCGTCTGGATGGGGAAGTAACCAGCCGTGGCGCGCGCATTCAGGAACTGCAAGCCGAATTGGCGGGCGAACAGGCCGCGTCCCGCGCCGTGGTAGATGCTTACGAACGGAAGATCGCGGAACTGGAATCGGAGAACCGCACGAAATCGGAATGGGCGGCGCAGGTGAACGCGCAGCTTGACGCCAAGCTGCTTGAACTGGCGCAATGCGTGGAGTATCTGCACCAGGCGGAAAAGACCGTGGAAGAGCGCACGCGTTGGGCACAAACCCTTAGCGCCGAGTTAGAGCAGCTTCGCCGCAAGCTCGCTTTGCTAGAAGCTTCGCGATGGGTGCGGCTGGGCCGCCGCGTCGGGTTGGGACCTGACGCCGACCTGCAATGACGGTCCTTCTCCTGATCCTCTCCCCCCTGATGCTTTTGGCCGCGGTGTTGTCGCTGGCCATCACGGATCTGGCCTGGCTCCTATGCGGCACGCGGGCGGCGCCGCGCAACCGGAAGTGCCTCTCCAACGCCGCGAGCGTGGTGATTCCCAACTGGAACGGGCGAGACCTGCTGGAGCGGTACCTGCCATCCGTGATCGCCGCGCTCGGCGGGAATCCGGAAAACGAAATCCTGGTTGTCGATAACGGGTCGGCGGATGGCAGCGCGGAGTTCGTGCGGCAAACGTTTCCGGGCGTGAAGGTGCTGGCGCTCGACCGGAACCTGGGTTTTGGCGGCGGCTCGAATACCGGATTCCGTGCGGCGAAGAACGACATCGTAGTGCTGCTGAACAGCGACATGCAGGTGTCGCCCGATTTTCTGGCGCCATTGCTCGAAGGCTTCTCCGACGAACGGGTCTTCGCCGTCTCCTGCCAGATCTTCTTTCGCGATCCAGCCAAACTGCGCGAAGAGACGGGATTGACCGAAGGCTGGTGGCAGGACGGCGGGCTGAAAGTGCGGCATCGGGCCGACGCAGCCATCACCGGGCTGTTTCCGTGCTTCTACGGGGGCGGCGGATCCTGCGCCTTCGACCGGCGAAAGTTCCTGGAACTGGGCGGTTTCGACGAACTGCTGGCGCCCTTCTATCTGGAAGACACCGACTTGGGCTACCTGGCGTGGAAGCGCGGCTGGCAGGTGTTGTATGCGCCGCGCAGCATCGTGTATCACGAGCATCGCGGGACCATCGGCAAGCGCTTCAGCGAAGCGCAGATCCAGGCGGTGCTCAAGAAGAACTACCTCTTGTTCTGTTGGAAGAATATCCACGATTGGCGGCGGCTGGCGGCGCATTTCTTCTTCAGCTATGGCGGAGCGCTGCTCAGCGTGGCGTCCGGCGACGTGCCCGGCCGCGCCAATCTGCGCGGCTGGTGGCGCGCGTTCCGGCAGCTTCCCGGGGCGATGGCGTCGCGCTGGCGGGCGCGCCGGCTGGCCATGGTGGACGATACGGAAGCGTTCCGGCGACCCCTAGGGGGATACTTCCGGGATCGATTTGCCGGCGATCTGCCGCAAACCGCCTCCAATTTACGCGTGCTGTTCGTCTCGCCCTACCCGATCTGCCCGCCGGTGCATGGGGGCGGCGTGTTCATGTATCAAACGTTGCGGGAACTGGCCAGGCTCGCGACGGTCCACGTGGTGGCCATGCTGGACGCGCGCTCGCAGGCGCCCGCGCAGGAAGAGTTGCGCAATTTCTGCGCCTCCGCCGAGTTTCTGGTGCGTCCGCCCAAGCCCGCCAGCCTGGGCTCGATGCGTCCTCACGCTGTGGCCGAATTCGCCAACGCCGATCTGGACTGGCTCATTCACCGCCAGATATATCTGCACCGCATCGATGTGGTGCAGCTCGAGTACACGCCGCTGGGCCAATACGCGGGCGCCTACCGGCGCATTCCCACGATCCTGTTCGAGCACGATATCTATTTCCAATCCATCGCGCGCGGCCTTCCGTTGATGACGGGTACGCTGGCCCAGATCAAGGCGCGCTATGAGTATCTGCGGGCGCTGCGCTACGAGTTGGGCATGCTGCCGCGCTGCGACCGGGTGCAAGTGTGTACGCGGGAAAACGGCGATTACCTGGCCGGTTTTCTGCCGGGGATTCGGGGCCGCCTGCAATCGGGGCTGCGCGCGGGAATCGACACTGCGCGCTACGAGTTCACGCCAGAAGGACGGGAGCCGTTCACCATGCTGTTCCTGGGAAGCTTCCGGCATGAGCCGAATATTGTGGCGCTCGATTGGTTTGTCGATGAAGTGTTGCCGCGCATCGTGGCGCGCCGGCCGGAAGCGCGGCTGGTAGTGGTGGGATCGGACGCGCCCGCGCGGCATCCCTACGCGGACCGCGCGCCTGCCATTGAAATCCGCGGCTTTGTGGAAGACATCCGCGAGCCTCTGTCGCGCTATGCGGTGTTCGTTTGCCCCGTACGGAGCGGCTCGGGCGTGCGCGTAAAGCTGCTGGAAGCCTTTGCCTGCGGCATTCCCGTGGTTTCGACCCGGATCGGCGCGGAAGGCCTGGCGCGGCAGGACGGCGAGTTCTGCTGGCTGGCGGACGCGCCGGAGCCGTTCGCCGAAGCTGTTTTACAGGTTTTTGAAAATGCGCCCCAAGCCGCGGAGATGGCCCTGCGCGCGCGTTCCGAAGTGGTGGCGCATTGGGACATGGCCGCCATCACCGCGCGGCTGGTGGAGAGCTATCGGGAAGCGGTACGGGAAAAGAACGCTACTTCGTCTTCGGAGAGAGGTCTTCCTTAAGCTGTTTCACGACGCGCTCGGCGGTGTGATCCAACTCGTGCGGGCTGGTATTCCTGGGCTTCTCGAAAACCGACCAAAGCACCTGGCGGGATTTCACGTTGACCAGGAAAATTGTTCCGCGGCTGTGGCCCCCGGCGCCCATGCCGCCGGCCTTTTCCGTTTTGTTGACGGGATCCCCGAGCGCGGTTAACAGGCCGCCGCGTGCAGGAGATGTCTCCACCTTCTCTTTTTCCTTTTCCTTGGGCGCTTCCTTGGCCGGTGCCGGCGGGGGATACAACTCGTTCAACTTATCCTCCAGCGGCGCGCCCACCTCGTCCGTGATGATGGTTTCCGCCTTGGCCGGATCGGTCACTACCTGCAGCACATGCATGCGCGTGAGGCGGTTGGCGATGAACTGATCGAGACTGTGGCCCATGGGCAGCAGATATACGGTGCGGCCCTCGGCCAGTTCCGCGGCGGCAGCCACGCTCCAGCAATTCAGGCAACAGAGCAGCGATAGGGCCAATTTCATTTTCATTCACCATCATAGCAGCGCGCTTTGGCGCTTTTGAGACTTCTTCCCATGTACTAGGATAGGCTTGAAGATGGCGCAAGAGCCGAACGGCACGCTGCGGCGAGAGTTGGATTACCACGAGCGGTTGTACGCGGGCTTCGCGCAGTCTCACTTCGCGCGCGCGGCGGTGCGGGCACTGCGCCGGCACATGGTGTCGCGCATCGCCGGACTGCTGGGCGTGAACGGCAAATCGGTAGTCCTGAGCCTGGGCTGCGGCGTCGGCGACACCGAACTGCTGCTGGCTCCGCGCGTGGGCCGGGTCGTGGGAATCGATCTCGCGCCCAGCGGCGTACGGCAAGCCAGGGCGGACGCCGCCCGCATGGGCATCGGCAACGCCGAATTTCTGGAGGGCGCGTTTGAGGATATCGAGGGCCTGCCTCCGGCGGACGGGGTGATGGCCATATTCTTTCTGCACCACCTGCCGGATGCGGTGCTGGCGGAGCTACCGGAACGGATCAAACCGCTGCTGAAGCCGGGCGGTGTTTTCTATTCGCTCGATCCCAGCCGGCAGCGTCTCTCCGGAAAAGTGGGGCGCTTGCTTATCCCGGGACTGATGAAACGCTACCAGACCGAAGACGAGCGCGAACTGGATCCGGCCTCGACGGCGGATCTTTTCCGGAAAGCGGGCTTCCAGGCGCGCAGCGATTTTTACGATTTCGTGTCGTCCCCACTGGCCGGCCTGTTTCCCGGCTGGCGGATGGGCTATAGCGCGGCGCGCGCGATAGACGATACCATTCTAAGGATTCCTGGCCTGCGCAAGTTCGGCAGCAACTTCGAAATCATCGCTCGCGGATAATGTACAAAGGCGACACGATCACGGTCATCATCCCTTGCCTGAACGAGGAGCAGGGCGTCGAACAAGTGCTGCGCAGCATGCCGGAATTCGTCGATCAGGTGATCGTGGTGGATAACGGATCGACGGACCGCACTTCGCATGTGGCGGCTTCGCTGGGCGCGCAAGTGATCCGCGAAGATGTGCGCGGCTACGGCCGCAGTTACAAACGCGGATTCGCGGATGCCACCAGCGATCTGATCGTCACGCTGGACGGCGACCATAGCTATCCGGTGGACGCGCTTTCCTATTTGCTGGAGGCTTTCCGCCACTTCGAGGTCGACTTCCTGAATGCATCGCGCTTTCCGGTGCGCGACCGGCAGGCTATGAGCTTCAAACATCATTTCGGCAACCTGGTGCTCTCGCTGGCCATGTCGATCTTGTACTTTCGCTGGGTGCGCGACTCGCAATCGGGTATGTGGGTGTTCCGGCGCTCGATTCTCGAAGACATGCAGCTTGAGTCCGATGGCATGGCATTCTCGGAGGAGATCAAAATCGAAGCGTTGAAAAATCCGCGGGTGCGCTTCGGGGAGATCTCCATCATGTATACGTCGCGAATCGGGGAGAAGAAACTGAATCCGTGGCGAGACGGCCTGCACAATCTGATGTTCCTGATCCGGAAGCGGCTGCCGCGCCGGAAAAAATAGCCGGGCGAGCGGGTAAGCTATATTCGCATGGAGTCCATCACCATCGTCGTGCCGGTTTGGAACCGGCGCGACCTGTTGGAGCGCTTGCTGCACGGTTTGCGCGCACAGACACGCGAGATCGCTGAAATTTTGGTAGTGGACGATGGGTCTGAGGACGGATCGGCGGAGCTCGCCGAGCGCATGGGCGCCAGGAGCATTCGCATGGGCTCGCACGGCGGATTCGCCAAAGCGGTGAACCGCGGAATTCGCGAGAGCCGCACGCGCCTGGCGGCGATCGTCAACAACGACGTGGAATTGGCGCCGGACTGGTTGGAAAGGCTGGCGGATGGGCTCGAACCGGGAGCTTGGTTTGCAACGGGCCGGATCCTTCAGGCCGGCGACCCGGGCCGCATCGATGCCACCTTCGATGCGCTCTGCCGCGGCGGGACTGCCTGCCGGATTGGGCACGGGTGCCCGGACGGGCCGTTGTTTCGAGAAGCGCGGGAGATCCAGTTCCCGCCGTTTACGGCGGCCTTGTTTCGCGCCGAACTTTTCGCCAAGGCCGGGTGGCTCGACGAGCGCTTCGAATCGTATCTGGAGGATGTGGATTTCGGATTGCGCTGTGCCCTGGCCGGATTGACCGGGCGGTACGTGCCGGAAGCGGTCGCCTGGCATGCAGGCAGCGCCACTCTGGGACTCTGGCACGCCGAAACCACCCGGCTGATTTCGCGGAATCAGGTCTTTCTAATCGCCAAGCATTATCCGCGGCGGATGCGGGCGCGATACTGTTGGCCCATCTTGGTGGCGCAGGGATTGTGGGGAATGGTCGCGCTGCGCCACGGCAGGGGCTGGGCCTGGCTGCGGGGTAAGTGGGAAGGGCTACGCCGGTTTGGCGAACTAAGCGAGCCACCACCGTCGGGGAACGCCCTTGCCGGCGTGCTCCGGGAAGGCGAACGGGAGATGCGCCGCATCCAGGGCGAATCCGCACGCGATCTGTACTGGAATCTGTACTTTCTGCTCACGGCGGGTGGGGCAAAGTGACGGCTGTTGAGGCGTTATGACACATGCGTGAGGCAGGCATCGTGGTGGTGACACACCAATCGGAGGCCGAGATCGGCGATTGCCTGGACCGGGCGCTTCGGACCGGCGCCGAAATCGTGGTGGTGGATAATGCCTCAACCGACCGTACTTGCCAGGAGGTGACCGCGCGCGGTGTACGGATCATCGCCAATCCGGAAAACCGCGGGTTTGCCGCCGCCGTGAACCAGGGAATACGCGCCCTGGATACGCCCTTCGTGCTCTTATTAAACCCGGACGCGCGCCTGGAGACGGATATCGAGGCGCTGATCGAGTGCTGCCGCCAGCCGGGGGTGGCCGGTGCGGGCGGCAAATTGGTGGACGGCGCTGGGCTCCCGCAAACCGGTTTTGCGGTGCGCAGCCTACCCTCGCCCATGGCTTTGATCTGCGAAGTTCTGCTGGTGAATCGCTTATGGGCGCACAATCCGGTGAATTGGCACTACCGTTGCTTAGGATTTGACTTCTCTACGGCCCGCGACGTGGAACAGCCGGCGGGCGCCTTTCTGATGATCCGCCGGGACGTCTGGCGGGAACTGGACGGATTTGACGAGCGATTCTATCCGCTGTGGTTCGAAGATGTGGATTTCTGCTGGAGGTCGCGGCAGGCAGGATACCGGATGCGCTACACCCCCGACGCTGTAGCTAAACATACGGGCGGTCATTCTCTGGCAAAGATTTCGCTGGAGAACCGGCAGCTTTATTGGTATCGTAGTCTACTAGGGTTCGCAGCCAAGCATTATTGTTCCAGTACGGCTAGAATAGTTTGTGCGGCTGTCTTCCTTGGCTCCATACCCAGGATGTTTTGGGGTATGGCGGCATTTCGAAGCCTGACGCCCATCGGAGTATATGGCAAAGTGATGGCGCTGGCCGGTAGAAGGTTGATGCGGCCAGCCGGGTGAGTACCGTTTTTTGTCTTATTCCCGCGGTCTGGGGTGAACGGATGTACCAATGATCGGCGTTAATTCAGGTTCGAGTTCATGTCGCATAACGACTTTGTATCCGTCACAATCGTAACGTATAACAGCGGCCGTTTTATCAAGAGATGCCTGGAATCGGTGCTCGAACAGCGCTACCCGAATAAGGAAGTCATAGTAATCGACAACGCCTCGACCGACGGCACCATCGACATCCTGGAACAGTTCGAAGACCGCTGCCAGATCATTTACAACGAGGAAAACGTCGGGTTTGCCGCCGCTCAGAACCAGGCCATCGGGCTGTCTAGCGGCTACTGGGTTCTGACCCTGAATCCGGACGTGCTGCTGCTGCCGAATTTCATCCAGGCGCTGGCGGACGCGGGTAACTTCGATCCGAACATCGGCACCGTCTGCGGGAAACTGCTGACCATGTCGGCCACTTTCGAGATCCCCGCCAAGCCCGTGGTGGACTCTACCGGCATTTACTTCAACCCCATGCTGCGGCACCTCGACCGCGGCAGCCAGGAAGTGGACAACGGCCACTATCTGCAATATGAGTACGTCTTCGGCGCTACCGCGGCGGCCGCGCTGTACCGCCGTGAAATGATCGACGACATCTCCCTCGACGGGGAGTTCTTCGACTCCGATTTCTTCGTTTACCGGGAAGACGCGGACGTGGCTTGGCGCGCGCAGTTGATGGGTTGGAAATGTATTTATGTGCCGTACGCGCGCGGCTATCACGTGCGCAAAGTGCTGCCTGGGAATCGCGGCGCGCTGCCCCCCGAAATCAACATGCACTCGGTGAAAAACCGGTTCCTGATGCGGATCAAGAATATTTCGCCGGATCTCTACCGGCGGAACATCTTCTCGATTACTCTGCGGGATATCACGGTGGTGATGTGCTGCCTGATGTGGGAGCATTCATCGCTGCGGGCCTTCTGGTTCCTGGGGCGCAACTGGCGGCGGGTGATGGCCAAGCGCGCGGAGATCCAGAGAAGGCGCCGCGTGGATCATGCCTACATCGCCAGTTGGTTCAAATACGAACCGGTGAGCGTTAAGGCGCCCAAGAAAGCGCCGCGGCTGGTATCGCGATCCCAAGCGGCGAAGACGTAGGTTCGCCTGGCGGCGAAGATTGCCAGAACCTGGGATCCAGAATCCAGCACCTTCCCTGCGCATTGCCATCCTCGGCACGCGCGGTATTCCGGCACAGTATGGCGGATTCGAAACCTTTGCGGAAGAGCTTTCCATACGGCTAGCCGCGCGCGGTCATGGGGTGGTCGTCTACTGCCGCGAGCGGCCGCTCGAAGCCGTCTATCGCGGCGTGCGCCTGCGGTATCTCCCCACCATCCGGCATAAATACCTCGATACCATTGCGCATACGTTCGTTTCGACGCTCCACCTGCTCGCCCACCGCGCCGACGTCGCACTATATTGCAACGGCGCCAACGCGATCTTCACCGCCTTTCCGCGCCTCTTCGGCATGCCGGTGGCGCTGAACGTGGACGGCCTGGAGCGCAAGCGCAAGAAGTGGAATCGCGCCGCGAAAGCCTGGTACCTGGTTTCCGAGCGGCTCGCGACCTTTCTGCCAAACGAAGTGGTGACCGATGCGCGCGCCATTCAGGACTACTACCGGCAGCGTTATCGAAAGCGCACCCGCTTCATTCCGTATGGCGCGGAGACCGGCAAGGTGGCCACCACGGCGGCCTTGACGAAGCTGGGGCTGGAGCCGGGGCGCTACTTTCTGTACGTGAGCCGGATGGAGCCGGAAAATCACGCCTTGCAGGTGCGGCAGGCATTCGAGCGGGTGCGCACGGATATGAAGCTGGCCCTGATCGGAGACGCGCCCTACGCGCGCGATTACATCCGGCAGGTGCGCGAGACGGAGGACCCTCGCATCGTAATCCCGGGAGCGATTTATGGGCAGGGATACCACGAACTGGACTCCCACTGCTTCGCCTATATTCACGCCACCGAGGTGGGCGGCACGCATCCGGCCTTGATCGAAGCCATGGGACGCGGTGCGCTAGTGCTCTACCGCGATACGCCGGAGAATGCCGAGGTCGCTGGGGATGCCGGAATTCCATTCGGCGACGACCTGGCCGGGAAACTCCAGCAGGCGCTGGCGATGAGCGAGGCCGACCGGCAAGCGTTGCGCCGGCGTGCGTTCGAGCGGGTGGCGCGCGACTACTGCTGGGATGCGGTGGCGACGGCTTACGAAAACCTGTTCCAATCGATAATGAGATGATGCGGCCGCCCTATCGCTCTTATGTATTGGTCTCGCTCGATCGGATTGCCCGCAACTATCGAAATGTGCGCGCGGCCGTGGGTACGGGCGTCGAAGTGATGGCGGTCGTGAAAGCGGACGCTTACGGGCACGGGGCGCTGGCGGTATCGCGCCGGCTCATCCGCGAGGGCGCCAAATGGCTGGCCGTCAGCTCGGTGGATGAAGGCGTGACGCTGCGCCTGGCCGGGGTCGCGGCGCGCATCCTGGTGATGGCCGGGTTTCTGCCGCAGGAGAGGGACGCGGTGGTGGAGTACGATCTCACACCTACGGCGCACTCGCTGGCGGACATCGCGGAATTGGATCGCATGGCGGAACGCGCGGGGCAACCGCTCGTCTTTCACTTAAAGATCGACAGCGGCATGGGAAGGCTGGGCACGCGCGCGCAGCCGGATGAAATCGTCGCCGCGCTAAGCGCTTTGCGGCATGCGCGCATCGAGGGACTGATGACGCACTTCGCATCGGCGGCGGATTTCACATCGCACCAGACCGACCAGCAGGTAGCCCGGTTTGAAGCCTGTCTGGCGGCCGTGCGGGACGCCGGCATCCAGGTAGATTGTGTGCATACATCCAGCACCAATGCGATCGGCTATGGGCGGAAAGATGCGTGGCACAATATGGTGCGTGCCGGTCACGCTTTATACGGCTATGTCTCGCCCCCGCGTGGAGCGGGGCCCGCGCAGATCCTGGACGTGCAGCCGGCGCTCACCTGGAAGGCGAAGATTCTGGCCGTGAAAGAGATTCCTGAGGGAACCCTGGTGGGCTACGGCGGGACATTCCGCGCGCCGGCGGCCATGCGCATCGCGATTCTGGGCGCCGGCTACGCGGATGGCGTGTTCCACAGGCTCTCGAATCGCGGGAAGGCGATCGCGGCGGGGCAGATCGTCCCGATCGTGGGCACCATCTCGATGGATCTCACCACCATCGATATCAGCGGGGTGCCTGAATTACAGCCCGGAGACGATGTGACGCTGTTGGGGGCGGAGGGCGAGGCGCGGCTCGATGCGCAGCAGATCGCGCGCGTGGCGGGGACGATTTCATACAACATCCTGTCGAGCATCAGCGCGCGCGTGCGGCGAGTGTACGTGTGAGATGTGATAAGGTGCGGGCGGGAGGAGCGATTCCGATGCAAAGATCTTTTATTTTGGCGGGCGCGGTTGCGGCCATGGTTTTCGCCGCGCTGGCGCAGTCCGGTAGCGGCCCTTACAAGGTGTTGAGGACCGTCAAAGTAGGCGGCGCGGGCGGTTACGATTACGTCTACGCGGATGTTGGCGGACGCCGGTTATATATTCCGCGCCCGGGTGCGGCCGACGTTGCCCGGATCTCGGTCTTCGATCTGGATTCGCTGGCCCCGGTTGGCGAGATTCCCAAGGCCAACGCGCGCGGCGTGGCCGTCGATCCTAAGTCGCATCATGGCTTCGGGAGCAGTAAGCCGGTGGTGATGTGGGATTCAAAGACGCTGGCCGTGATCAAGACCATCGATGTGGAAGGCCGGCCGGACGGCATTATGTTCGATCCGTTCAACGCCCGTGTGTGGGTCTTCAGCCACGCCGCGCCGAACGCCACCGTGATTGACGCCAAGGAAGGATCGGTGGTGGGCACGGTCGATCTGGGCGGAGCTCCGGAGCAGGCGGTCAGCGACGGCAAGGGTCATATCTGGGTCGATATTGAGGATAAGGACAACGTCGCCGCAGTGGACGCCAAGACCCTGAAAGTGACGGCGCACTACGAATTGGCCGGCAAAGGCAAAGGGCCCGGAGGGCTGGCGCTGGATGAGAAGCGTCACATTCTGTTTGTGGCCTGCCACGAACCGGCGGTCATGGTAATCCTGAATGCCAACGACGGCCAAATCGTGACCACCCTGCCGATCGGCAACGGCGTGGATGGCGCGGGCTTCAATCCGAAGACGGGGGAGGCGTTCAGTTCGCAGGGCGACGGCACGCTAACCGTGATCAAGGCCACCGGGCCAGCCAGCTTCGCGGTGGAACAAACGGTAACCACGAAGGCCGGGGCGCGGACCATGACCATCGACACCAAAACGGACCGGGTCTTTTCGATCACCGGGGATTTTGCTCCCCCGCAACCCGGACAGCGGCGCGGAGCGATGGCGCCGGATTCGTTCGCCATCATCGAGATCGGAAAATAAGCGGCCGGTTGGAACAAATGTGCGACCCCGCGTGGGGCCACGTCGAAAACACAATTGGAGGGCGGGCAATCATGCCCACAGCCGCCTTTTCAGGCGGCCAAGCCGACTCGAAAGCCGGCTGCGGCCAGGATTGGCCGCCCCCCATTGAGGACAGGCCCGCTGCAAGCAATGGGGTCTCAGGGTAGCGTGCCGGCGGGACTTTTAAGGCCGCTCAATTTCAGCCGAAAGTGATCAGCCGGTGGTCCTTCAGGATGCAGCGGTCCATGACCACCATCAAGCCGGCGCCCGCGGCCTTCTGCGCGGCTTCCGGGTGCTCGATGCCCTCCTGCATCCAGACCGCGCGCGCGCCGATGCGGATAGCCGCGTCCACGATCTCCGGCACGAATTCCGCCCGGCGAAAAATATCGACGATGTCCACCCGTCCGGCGATGCTGTCGAGGTCCGGATAACATTTCTCGCCGAGCACTTCCTGCTCGAACGGATTCACGGGAATGATGCGGTAACCGTTGCGTTGCATGTACTGCGCGACACCGAAGCTGGGACGGAAGCGTTTGTTCGAAAGCCCCACCACGGCGATGGTGCGGCTGGTTTTCAACAATTCGGGAATCGTCATCGCTTCGCCTGTTTGGTGGCCGCCTTGCGGAAGCGTTCCACTTCTTCGGCAGTCAGGTAGCGGAATTCCCCAGGCTTGAGCGGCCCCAGTTCCAGGAACCCGATGCGGACGCGTTTCAGCTTTTCGACCAGGCGGCCGAAATGCTTGAACATCTCCCTGATTTGATTCTTACGGCCCTCCGTCAGGCGGACTTCATACCAGGGATTCTGCGCGCGATACATCAGCTTCAGACCGGCCGGCGCCGTGCGCCGCCCGCCCAGCGGCACGCCCTCGCGGAATTGTTGCTCCTGCTCGGGCGTCAGCAAACCGTTGACTTTTACCAGGTAGGTTTTCGGGATATGCGAGGAAGCGGAGGTGATGGCGTTGGCCAGTTCGCCATCGTTGGTGAGCAGCAGGAGCCCCTCGCTGGCATAATCCAGACGGCCCACCGGGTACACCCGTTCCTTGATGCCGCGTACCAGGTCCATCACGGTGGGACGGCCTTCGGGGTCGGAGACGGTGGTCATGACCCCGTGCGGTTTATGAAGTGCGATCGAAATCAGGTGTTTGGGCTGGCGCAGCAGCTTTCCGTCCACCTTGATGTGATCGCGATCGAGATCCGCCTTGCTGCCGAGTTCGGTAATAATTGCGCCGTTGACCGTGACGCGGCCTTCCTGAATGATCTCCTCCGCCTTACGGCGGGAAGCGATACCCGCGCGCGAGAGAATCTTCTGGAGTCTTTCCTCCGGCATCAGCTCGGGTCCAGTGGCGGCGCGGGGGTGGGCGCCGGCTCAGGCACGTCTGCCGTATCGCCGTCGATGGCCATGCGGCGGATTTCCTCAAATTCCTTCAGCGACGGCAGTTCGGTCAAATCCTTCAGCCCGAATTGCACCAGGAAGTCCCGGGTAGTTTTATAGAGGATCGGTTTGCCGATTACGTTCTTGCGTCCTGCCGCGGCGATCAGTTTGCGATCCAGCAGGGTTTTCAAGACGCCCGCGCCCTGCACACCGCGGATTTCCATAATCTCGGGCGCAGTCACGGGTTGCTTGTAGGCGATCACAGCCAGCGTCTCCAGCGCCGGTAGCGACAGCTTCAGCGGCGGTTTCAGGCTGCGGACGAAGTTGCGGACCGTTTCATGGTGTTCCGGCTTGGTCGTCATCTTGTAGCCGCCGGCCACCTCGCGCATGGTTACACCATGTTCGGGCTTGTCGTATTCCGCTACCAGCTCATCTAGAAGGATCTGCACGCGCTCACGGGGCTGGTTGAGGGCCACCGCAATCTGTGCCAGGGAAAGTGGCTCTTCGGTGATGTAGACCACGGCCTCCAGCAGGGCCTTTAGCTGCGAATCTTCGGACGAAGCCGCAGTGGGCGCTTCCACCCCGGCCAGCAAATCGTCCGTAGCCACGGACTCCGCTCCGCCGGACTCCGCGCCGACGCCGGTCTCTACCGTGGCGCCATCGCTTTCCGCAGCGCCGCCTTCCGGATCGCTGCCCTCGGGTTCGGCGTCGGGAATCACCTCAACCTCCGCGCCCGCCGCGTCGCCCTCAACTTCGGAACCAGGCACAGCTTCCCCTTCGGGCGTCTCCGTATCTTTCTCTAACTGCAACTCTTCCATCGCTACCGGTATTCCCTCTCGATTGCCATCGCCGGCTGATCCGCCGCAAACACTTCGTCGAACATGCGGTGCCTGCGCAGCACGATCTCGCCGAATAAATCCGTCTGCGCCACCAAAACCGCCTGCTGCTTCACCATCTCCAGGACCGCCAGGAACAGCGCGATCATGGCCCTCCGGGTGCGCTGCTCCGCGAAAACCCGCATAATGTAGACGGGCTCGTTCTCGCCCGCCTCCACGAACAGCGATTTCAGCCGCAAAATCATTTTTCCTACGCTGGTCTCTTCTTCGGATACCTCATAGACCGGCCGGTTCTTGGCACGTTCCAGCAGTTCACCGAAGGCCTTCACCAGGTCGAAAAGCGTGATCGCCAGCCCCGGGTCTTCGTCGTCGGAAGCGAACTTCGCGATCTGCGGATTCGACCAGACGTTCTCCTCCAACATGCGTTTCTGCTGCAGCATCTCCGCGGCGTTCTTGAACTTCTCATGCTCCAGGAGCTTCTCGACCAGTTCCTGGCGCGGGTCCTCCTCCGGGTTATCCTTGGCCAACTCCGGATCGCGCGGCAGCAACATGCGCGACTTGATGTGGATCAGGGTGGCCGCCATGTACACGAATTCCGCACCCAGATCGATATCTAACTCGCGCGCCTTGTCCATGTACGCCAGGTACTGCGATGTGATGGTAGCAATGGGGATATCTTTGATTTCGATCTGCTGTTTGCGGATCAAATCCAGCAACAGATCGAGAGGTCCGTCATAGCGTTCCAGGTGGACGTTTAAAGGCGAAGACACCGTACTTCACGATATCACGGATGGGGGTGCGGCCCGCTGGCACGCGGGTCTAATCAGCATCCGCGCTGTTACTTTCGCCGCGACTGTTCCAGTACTTTCCGACGAGCCGCGCCTAAGGAATATGTTATGAAACGTGCATATGCGGCGGTATAATAACGTACATGTTTTTCGGCCCGTGGAGGGGCTGTGGATGGTGATTGCCGGGAATAGGCCGACGTTCGAAGTGTGTTTTGCTCTGGCGCTGATATGCGCGGCCCACTTGACGGCCGCAGCCACCAATGTCACCCTGAATGCCGCGACCGGTCCCACCGCCGCGGACCCGAGTTTCACGGACGTCTCCGTAATCGGCCACGGGTTTCCCAGCGGCACCATCCTGCCCGCTAGTGTAACGGTGACTTTGACCCCGACTACCCCTGGCAGCGGACCTTCGGGAACCGCTACGCCAAACAGGGTGACGGTCCTCGGAGGCAGCACGGAAGGAATTGCGTTCCGCGTACCCTGGACGATCGGGCTTACGGCGCCCACGTCTTACCAGGTGTCGATTGCCGGCAGCACTTCGACAGGCGCGCAATTTCAAAGCGGCAATACGGCGGCGCTGACTGTGAACGCGCCCATCGCAATCGGCACTGTGTCGCCTCTTCCCGCCGGCACCGTGGGCGTTAGCTACGCCCAAACGCTGACTGCCACAGGGGGGAGCGGGCAATATACGTGGTCCGTTAGTAGCGGCGCGCTGCCGGCGGGCCTTTCGCTGAATTCCGCGACCGGCGCGATCGGCGGGCTGCCCACTACACCGGCCACCGCCAGCTTTACGATCCTGATAACGGACAGTCTCCAGGGCACCGCCAGCGCACCATTCAGCCTAACCATCAACCCCGGGCCCCAACTCCAGAGTCTTTCCCCCAATTCGGCGAACGCGGGGCTTTCCCTGCAGGTAAGTATCACCGGCGTGGGCACGCACTTTGTGCAGGGAACCACGCAGGCCAATTTTGGAGCCGGCATCTCCGTAGGCGGCGGGCCAGCCTCCGGCCAGCCCGGTCCGGTTACGGTGAACAGCCCTACCAGCGCCACCGCCCAGATCTCGATCGGCGCATCGGCGGCCACGGGACCTCGGACGGTCGTCGTGAGCACGGGATCCGAGCAGGTCTCGCTGACCGGCGGTTTCACTACCGAAGCATCCATTCCGTACATCACCGTAGAGACTGCCAGCACAACGCCACTAGCACCCGGCTTCAGCGGCTTCGCCGACGAGTATCTGCTGAGCGCCGTGGAATGCTGGGACCCCAAATTCCTGGCCATGGTGCAGCCTATGAAACCTGGTTTTATCCGGTTTCCAGGAGGCATGCCCAGCATGGCTTTCGACTGGCAGGCGGGTTTCGACAACCTGACGTGGATCAACCAATTGGAGCCTCTGCTGAATAATAGCTATGCCGACAGCGGCCTCACGAACGGCCAGCAAACCACGCAAGGAAAGGGCGGCGCGTGCTTCGTGGGTGGCACCTGCGTTTCGGATTACGCAACCTTTCTCCGGACCGTGGGGGCCAATGCCGTGATCGACTTCAACTCCTATACGGACACGAACCCGAACTCGATAGGCCTGATGGCCGCTGCCGCGCAATCCGCCGGCATCAACGTGACGGGATGGGAACTGGGCGACGCGCCGTTTGTCTTTCCGGACGTTTTCGCCACGCCGGCGGCCTATGCCGACGCCATGTACAACCCGTATTTTCTGGATTTGACCGCCGCCGACCCGAAAGCCGTCGCCGCGGTTTTCTACCAGGGACCCTGGACCTGGCGGCAGGGTGACTATCAGGCATGGGATACGGGGATGTCCTCGTACCCCAACCCATATTGGACCGGCGTGACCTTCCATATGTATGCGATTTCGAAGCCGAAGATGGACACCGTAACCGAGGAGAGGACGCTGAATGGCGTCCTGGCGCATGGCAGCACCGACTTCTTCAATTCGTACATCGTGCCCCTGATCGGCACGAAACTGCCGTTCTTCATGACCGAGATGAACACCGACGGCTTTGCCACGATGGCTTTCGAATCGTACATTTACAACGGTATTTTCCTGGCGGAGTATATTGCGCGCATGTCCACGATTCCGCAAATCAAGGGCATTTCGATCGAGGCGCTGTACTTTGGAAATGAGTTTAACCAGGGGCTGATCCGCGCGGTCAACGACTATCAGAGTTACCTGAAAACCCAAGTCCAGGCGAATCCCAACTTCTCCACCGATACTTCGACCAACCCGGCGACCCAGTTCCAGTTCTATTACTCGGTTTCCGCCCTGGCCATGGCGGTTGCCAACCAGGCGATCAATAGCAGCAATGCCACCTGGGCCACCACCCTGCACGGCGGTCCGAGCGTTCCCATTGACGGTTACGACGGCCAGCCGGTGCCGGCAATCTATGCGCAGGGCTACCGGGGGACCGACGGCACGCATTACGTGTTGATCACCAACAAGTCGGGATCTTCGGTGCCTATGGCCATCGTGGCGGGCGGCGGACTTGTGGAGAGCCCGTTGACCGTCTCGTATATATCGAGCCCCAGCGACACGGCCGAGAACACGGCCACCGCACAGACCAACGTGCAGATCGTAACCGCCGGTTCGCCGAACCCCATCACGGTCGGCCCATATAGCGTGACTCGCGTTCAGTGGTAGCCCGATACCAATCGTGATGATATGCCGAGCCGGCTGGAACAAATGTGCGACCCGGCGTGGGGCAGCGTCGAAAACTCACCGTGGGGCGGGCAATCATGCCCGCAGCCGCCTTTTCAGGCGGCTAGGCCGGCTGGAAAGCCGGCTGCGGCCAAGATTGGCCGCCCTCCAATTGTGTTTTTGTGCGCGGGGCTAACTTATTGAGCGGCAATGGTGTCACAGATGAGCGACGCTTTAGCGTGCCGGCGGGACTTTTAAGTCCCGCTTACGGCGAACTGAAGTTCGCCGCAGCACGCTGAAGCGTGCGCCACGAGCTGCGGCCAGTAAGGACGAGAAATGTCCACCGGAACTCCCCCGCATGCTCCCGGCACAGTACACTGTAAGTCTGATGGACCGCATCGGACGCTACAAGATTGTGCGCGAGTTGGGCCGGGGCGCCATGGGCGTCGTGTACCTGGCTACCGACCCGACCATCGGGCGTCCCGTGGCCATCAAAACCATCCGTTTGGGCGAAGTCAGCAATGCGGAGGAGCGCGCCAGGCTGCGGGAGCGGCTATTCCGGGAAGCGCGATCCGCCGGGGTGCTGTCGCATCCGGGCATCGTGACCATTTACGACATGGAGGCGCAGGACGACCTGGCCTACATCGCCATGGAGTACGTGAACGGTCCCACTCTGGATCAACTGATCTCCGGCCAGCCGCTGCCGGCCGACCGCATGTTCGCGATCCTAGGCCAGGCGGCGGTGGCCCTCGATTACGCGCACCAGAAGGGCATCGTGCATCGCGACATCAAGCCCGCGAATATCATGGTCACCGAGGATGGGTCGGCCAAGATCACGGACTTCGGTATCGCCAAAATCAGCACCAACGAGCAGTTCACCATGACCGGTGCCATCGTGGGCACGCCGCATTACATGGCGCCCGAGCAGGTGCAGGGACTGGCGGTGGACGGCCGCGCCGACCAGTTCTCGCTGGCCGTCATCGCGTACGAAATGCTTACCGGCGAGAAGCCCTTCACCGGCGAGCAACTCACTACCGTGGTCTACAAAATCGTCGCCGAGGAGCCGGTTCCGGCGCACCGCTTGAACTCCACGCTCAACCAGCAGATCACCAACGTGCTGCGGCGCGCCCTGGCCAAGAAACCGGATGCGCGTTACGCCAACTGTCAGAAGTTCGTGGATGCGCTCGAAGCGGCCTGCGCGGCGGCCAAGGCCTGGAAGCCGCTGCCGCGCGGGGGCAGCCTGAATTTACCGACCGCCGCCGAGGTGCCCCGCCCGGCCAGCGTCTCGCTATCGCAGAGCACTGAAGAGACCAAGCCCCGCGAACGCCGCAAGATGGGGGTCCTGCCCGTGGTTTTCGCGATCCTGGTGGCGGCCGGGCTGGTGATCCTGATTGCCTGGCAGGCGGCGCCCTGGCTGAGCGGCCCGAGCGACTCCGGCGCGAAGGTGCCCGCGGCGCAGGCCCAGCCACCGGCTCCCCAGACGCCCGCGCCTTCTACGCCGGCGCCCGAGGAGAAAAAGCCCAGCCCCATGCCGCCTGCGGAACGTCCGCGGGACGTGGCGGGAGATAGCGGTAAAGCCGAGGCCGCGAACTCTTCCGGCGACGCCAAGGATTCAGCCAAGGCCGAATCGGGAGGCGCGGTACCCGACCGTGGCCCCATTCCCGCGCCCGCCACGGATGAAGATCACCCGCGCCCCGCCCGCCAAAGCGCGGTCCGCCAGCCCGCGTCGGACGTGGCGTCGAACCCCTACACCAAAGTATCCGTGGCGACCATCCCCGCGGACGCCACCGCCATGCTGGACGACCGCCCGGACAGCGCCTGCACCACTCCCTGCGCGCTGGATGCGACGCCCGGACAACACATGGTCACCATCAGCCGCCAGGGCTACCAGACCGAGCATCGTCCGATCACGGTGGCCAATAGCGCGCTCGACCTGCCCACGGTCGCCTTGCGCGTTCCCGGGGGAATCCTGATGCTGGCCAGCATTCCCAGCGGCGCGCGCGTCTTCGTGAACGGCACGGCCGCGGACCAGGTTACGCCCGCGAAACTGGTGCTGCGCCCCGGTAAGTACACGATCGCGATAGAAAAGGATGGCCGGCGGTCGTCGAAGCAGGTAGAGATCCAAAACGGCACCACGCATTACGAGAAGATCCTGATGGAGCCGTAAACAGACTCACGCCGACTTGATCTCCGTCCACATCCTGTCCCGCAAACGCTGCGTAGCGGACGGCATGGTGGCGATCCACTGCCCGCGCGCGAGCGTATCGGCCGCGGGAAACAGCGTAGTATTGCGCCGTAACGCTTCGGGAAGCAGGGCCTGGGCGGCGGCGTTGGCCGTGGCGGTGCGCGAGGTTTCCACGATGGCCGCCGCCACCGGCGCGCGTAACAGGTAGTTGATGAACTCGTGCGCCAGTTCCGCGCGCCCGCTCTCGCGCAGCACCACCGCATTATCGCCGTACAGCGGAAAGCCTTCCGTGGGATACGCAAAAGCAAGCTGCGGCGCGGCGTCAATGGCTTGTTGCGCGGTGGTTGCCCAGGAGTGCGCCACCAGGATATCGCCCGCCACCATCTGGTCGCGATATTCGGCGTTCAGGTAAGCGCGCAACAAGGGCTTCTGGGCGATGGCCTCGCGCTCGGCGCGGCGCAGGCTGGCTTCGCCGGTGGAGTTGTACGGCAGCCGTAGTTTCAGCAGGCAAGCGCCCAGCACTTCTTCCGGATCGTCCAGCATAGTCAGGCGGCCTTTGAAGCGGGTGTCCCACAGGTCGGCCCAGGCGACCGGCGGGGGAGCGGCCGATCGATTGTAGGCAATGCCGGTAGCTCCCCACATGTAGGGGACGCAATGCTCCAGGTGGGGGTCCCAGGGTGGACTCTGGAAGCGCGGCTCCAGGTTCGGCAGGTTGGAGAGACGCGCGTGATCGAGCGGTGCCAGCAACCCATACTGGCGCATCGGAGGGATGCGGTTATGGGTGGGAAAGACCACATCCCAACCGGAGTTGCCGCTGAGCACTTTGGCCAGCATCTCTTCGTTGCTCTCGTAAGTGGCATAACGCACGCGCACTCCGAACTCACGTTCGAAGTTGGCGATGGTATCGGGCGCCACGTAGTTCGACCAGTTGTAAACGTTCAGCCGCGGCCGACTGCGCGCGCAGCCGGCCAGTCCGGCCACGCCCATCAGGAAGATTCGCCGGTTCACGACACGCTTCATGCTTCGCGCATCCGTTCGGAGATCAGGACCAGCGCGCCGAAGACCACTACGATCAAGGCCGAAATCGCATTGATCACGGGACTCGCGCCGCGGCGGGCCATGGCATAAATCACCATCGGCAGCGTTTCGGAATCCACGCCCGCCACCATGCTGGTGATCACGTAGTCGTCGAAGGAAACCGTCAGCGCCAGCAGCGCGGCGGCTACGATGCCGGGCAACAGCGCCGGCAAGGTGACGAAGCGGAATGCCTGCCATTCGGTGGCGCCCAGGTCCAGCGCGGCCTCTTCCAGCGCGGGACTGAACGTGCGCAGGCGCGCCGCGATCACGATCACCACGTAGGCGATCGAAAACGCCACGTGCGCCAGGATCACGGTGTGCAATCCCAGCCGCCAGTGCAGCCAGCGGAACGACCACTGGAAAAGCGCGAGCAGCGAGATTCCCATCACGATCTCGGGCGTGACCAGCGAGAGGTAGAGCGATCCGGAAAGCAGCGTGGAGCCGCGCTTCCACAGGCCGTAGGCGCAAAGCGTCCCGGCAATGGTGGAAAAAATCGTAGCCACCACCGCGATGATCACGCTGTTCCAGGCGGATTCGCCAAGCTGCTGATCCTGAAAAATCGCGCGGTACCAGTGCAGCGAAAAACCCTGCCACACCGTGAATCGCGACGAATTGAAGCTGAACACCGCCAGGATTACCAGGGGCAAATGCAAGAAAAGATAAACCAGGGCGGCGTATAAGCCCAGCCAACGTTTCATACCAGCCCCTCCCGCTCGCTGCGCAGCATCAGCAGCACCAGCACTCCCACCAGGGCCATCAGTCCCACCGAAATGGCCGCGCCGAAGGGCCAGTCGCGCGCGTTGGTGAATTGGTTCTGCACCAGGTTGCCGATCAGGACGGTGCGGCCGCCACCCAGTAAATCGGGCGTCAGGTAAGCGCCCAGCGCGGGGATGAACACCAGAATGCTGCCCGCCCGAATCCCGGGCGCGGAGAGCGGCAGGATCACGTGCAGCAGCGTAGGCCAGGGCTTCGCGCCCAGGTCGGCGGCGGCCTCCACGAGCGCCGGATCCAGACGCTCCAGCGTGGCATACACCGGCAGCACCATGAACGGGAGATAGCCGTACACCAGGCCCAGCAGCACCGCGCCATTGTTATACAGCAGCGGCAGCGGATCGTGAATCAGCCCAAGATGCTGCAGCGCCGTGTTGATCAATCCGGTGTCGCGCAGCAGGAACATCCAGGCGTAGATCCGCACCAGGAAGCTGGTCCAGAACGGCAGAATGACGAGCTGCAGATAGATATTCTTGCGGCCACCGGCGCGCGAAATAAACAGCGCCAGGGGGAAACCCAGCAGCAGGCAGATGACCGTCGTGGCGGCCGCCATGACGAATGACCGCAGCACGATGCCCAAGTACAGAGGATCGAGCAGCCGCGCGAAATTCTCCAGGGTCCAGGGAAGGCCCAGCCCGCCGTACGCGCCGCGCGTCAGCAGGCTATAAACGATCACGATGGCGAACGGCGCGGCAAACAATACCGCCATCCAGATCCGGGCGGGCAGCAGAAACCATGCGCGTAAGCGCTCCCAGCCGGAGGCCGCGGTCATGGCAGGATCATCTCGTCGGACGGATTCCAGCAGAAGTGTACCGACTCGCCTGCGTGGTAGGCGCCATTGTTACGCGGGATTTCGGCGACCGCGTCTTCGCCGCTTTCGAGGCGCGCCAGCACGTGCACGCAGTTACCCAGGAACACCGAACCCGTCACGGTGGCGGGACGGAAGCGCGCGCCGTTCGACGGCAAGCCGCGCGAGATGCGCGTGACTTCCGGACGCAGGCCGATGCCGTCGATCCAGTTGACCGCGCCCAGAAATCCGGCTACGAAGCGGGTGCTCGGCCGCAGGTAGACATCCTGCGGCGTGCCCACCTGTTCGATGGCGCCGTTGTTCATCACCGCCAATTGATCGGACATGGAAAGCGCTTCTTCCTGGTCGTGCGTGACCAGCAGAAAAGTGATCCCCACGCGGCGCTGCATTTCTTTCAGCTCGAGGCGCATCTGCTTGCGCAGTTTCGGATCGAGCGCGGCCAGCGGCTCGTCGAGCAGCAGCACGTCCGGCTGAAGCACCAGCGAGCGGGCCAGGGCCACGCGCTGCCGCTCGCCTCCGGAAAGCTGCGCCGGGTGGCGCGATTCCTTGCCTGCCAGCCGCACCAACTCCAAGGCTTCCCGCACCTTTCGCTCGATCTCCGGCTGGTTCTTGCGCTTCAGCCCGAAGGCAACATTCTCCGCGGCGGTCAGATGCGGGAACAGGGCGTAATTCTGGAAAACGGTGCTGACGTTGCGCTGGTAAGGCTTCTGCTCGTTTACTACCGCGCCATCCAGCAGGACTTCGCCGGAAGTGGGCGACTCGAAGCCTGCGATCAGGCGCAGCGTGGTGGTCTTGCCGCAGCCCGAAGGGCCCAGTAGAGAGTAGAATCCGCCCCGCGGAATCTTCAGCGAAATGCCGTTGACGGCGCGATGGTTAGGGAAATGTTTTACCAGGTCGCGCAGTTCCAGAATTGACTCCATTTGACAAGAATGTTACCGCAAACGTAGGATCAAGCGATGAAAAATTTTACGGGAATCCTGCTGGCCGCCTGGCTGGTTCTCGCCCAGGCGAAGGCCCAAAGCGGCGCGGAGCTTTTCGAAAAGAACTGCGCCGGTTGTCATAAAGCGGGAAGTGCGACGCACGCGCCCACTCCCGAGGCGCTCCGGCAAATGTCGCGCACCATGATCTTCGATGCCCTGACGACCGGCAAGATGATCCTGGTGGCCGGTTCGCTGCCGGTGATGCAACGCATGATGATCGCGGCTTATCTCGGCTCGAAGGAGCCGGAGGAGGTGAGCGGCGGGCGCTGTCCGTCGGCCCCCGCGCAATTGAAAGATTTGCGCGGCTGGCATGGCTGGAGCGTCGATCCGGAGAATAGCCGTCTGCAAAGCGCGGCGGCCGCGGGTCTGGACCGATCGCAAGTGGGCAAGCTGAAGGTGAAGTGGGCCTTCGGATTTCCGGGCGCAACGTCGGCGCTGGGGCAGCCAAGCGTCGCCGATGGGCGCCTGTTTGTGGGGAGCGCCGGCGGCACGGTATACGCCCTCGACGCCCACACCGGCTGCACCTACTGGACTTTCAAGGCGGCGCAGGGCGTGCGCACCGCCATCGAGGTGGCACCATACGGAGGCGAAGGCCACCACGCCGTGTACTTCGGCGATGCCCAGTCTACCGCCTACGCAGTGGACGCGGATACCGGCACGCTGCTTTGGAAAACGCGCGTGGACGAACATCCCTTCTCCCACATCACCGGCAGCCCGGTACTCTATGAAGGACGGCTGTATGTGCCCGTATCGACCGGCGCGGAGGAATTCGTGGCCGCAGGCGACCCGAAATACAAGTGCTGCACGGCGCGCGGCAGCCTGGTGGCGCTGGATGCCCGCAATGGCGAGCGTCTCTGGAAAACCTATACGATTCCGGAGCCGAAGCCCACCCGCCTGAACTCCGCCGGCACGCAGATGATGGGGCCCTCGGGGGTTTCGATCTGGTCCGCGCCGACGGTGGATGCCAAGCGCAAAGTCCTGTATGTGGGGACCGGCAACGAACACTCCGGACCGGAGACCACGGCCAGCGACGCCGTGCTCGCGTTCGACATGCAAACCGGCAAGATCCTCTGGTCGAAGCAACTGACGCCCGCGGATCATTGGAACGTCGGGTGCGTTCTTCCCGGCCAGGTGAATTGCCCGGATAAACCGGGCGAGGATACCGACATCGGCGCGTCGCCCATATTGGTTTCGCTCGGCGGCGCCGAGCGGCGGTTGCTGGTCGGGCAGAAATCCGGCGTGATGTGGGCGCTCGACCCGGACGACAAGGGCGCGGTCGAGTGGGAGCGGCGCATCGGCAAGGGCGGTGTCCTGGGCGGCATCATGTTCGGTCCGGCCGCGGACGGCGAAAAGGTTTACGTGCCGCTTTCCGATTTCGCATTACGCGGGCCCACGGAAGGCGGCGATCCCAAGTTGGGTGGAGGCCTGTTCGCGCTGCGCATCGCCACGGGGGAGAAAGCCTGGTACGCGCCGCCCATGGAGCCCAAGTGCATAGGGACGCTGGGCTGCACTCCCGCGCAAATGGCGCCGGCCACGTTGATTCCCGGCGTGGTCTTCTCCGGGTCTATGGACGGCCATCTGCGGGCCTACAACACGGCAGACGGCGCCGTGATCTGGGACTTCGACACTCTGCGCGATTTCACCACCGTGAACGGCGTGAAGGCCAAGGGCGGATCGATGAGCGCATCAGGGCCGGTGGTCGGCGGAGGCATGCTGTTCGTGAATTCGGGATACGGAGCGCTGGGAGGCATGCCCGGGAATGTTCTGCTTGCTTTTGGCGTCGATTAGGTACGCAATCCGGCTGGTATAATCCACCTACAGGCTAGCTCGGTGGCGACCGCCCCAGTCACGAAACCGTCGGCCGGCACCACTGCCGCGTTGGTGGCGCTGGCCCTCTTCACGATCTTGATCACCTGGCGGGCCAAACTGCTGGACACCCGCATCGCGAGCACCGATAAGACCGTCGAGATGTTGCACAAACCGGCGCCCGGGATCGCGCTGACGGCGCTCGATGGCCGGCACGTGTCCATCGCGGACTTCCGCGGCAAGAAAGCCCTGATCGTCACATTCTGGGCGAGTTGGTGCGGTCCGTGCCGGATGGAGATGCCCGTCCTACGCGATTTCTACCAGAAAAGAGCGCAGGCCAAAACCGATTTTGAGATCCTGGCGATCAGCCTGGATGACGACCGCGAGGCGGCCGAAACCGCGGCGACCGAACTCAAGATGCCCTTTCCGGTCCTGCTGGACACCGCGCACGCCGCCGCGGATGCGTACCAGGTGAAAGCCATTCCGACGCTGATGGTGATCGACGTGGAGGGCAAAGTCGCATACGCACAGGTGGGTTTCGATTCCAGCCTGGAGATGCACCTCGACGGGCAGATGGGCATGCCCAATAACTTCCCCACGCAAGGAGCGCCGAATGCCCCCGGCCATTGAATTCCGCCACGTGACCAAGTACTACCACAGCCGGTTCTCCCACGATGGCGTCACCGCGTTGGCGGACGTCTCGTTTGAAGTCGCGGCGGGAGAGGTTTGCGCGTTTCTAGGGCCGAACGGCGCGGGGAAGACCACATGCATCAACGCGCTGATGGGATTTCTCTTCGCCGATTCCGGCGACGTGAGCGTGCTGGGCTATCCGCCCGGCGACGTGCGCGCCAAGAGCCGGATCGGCTTCGTGCCGGAGAATTTCGCCTTTCATCCCTTTCTGACCGCGCCGAAGCTGCTGCGGTTTCACGCCGCGCTGGCAGGTATGGATACCGCGACCGCCGGCCGGCGCATTCCGGAGTTGATCGCCAAGGTGCAACTTTGCGGTTACGAAGAGCTGCGCATCGGCAAGTACTCGCGCGGTATGGTGCAACGCCTGGGGATCGCACAGGCGCTGTTAAGCGATCCGCAATTGTTGGTGCTGGACGAGCCCACCTCCGGCCTCGATCCAGCCGGGCGCCGCGACGTCCGCGAAATCCTGTTGGCTCTCCAGGCGCTGGGGAAGACCGTCTTCCTGAGTTCGCACAACCTTTCGGAGTTGGAACAATTCGCCGGCCGGGTGATCATCATCGACCACGGCAAACTCGTGCGGGAGGGTCCCCTGGCCGAATTGCTCGGCCGCGGCGGACGCGTGGCGATCCATGTGGACCAACTGCCCGAAGAGATGGAAGGATTTCTGTCGGAGCACGGCGCGGCGATCGAGCGCGGCCCGCAAGGTGTGCGCATCCTGGCCGATCCGGCTTTGAAACGGGAGGCGGTGGAGAGACTCTGGACCGCGGGCTGCGACGTCACCGCTATGTATCCGGTGAAGAGCAGCCTGGAGGACCTGTTCCTCAAGGTGGTGAGCGACGCGGAGAAGCCTCAATGAGAATCCGCGCGATCGCCCTGCTGACGTTTTCCGGCTTCTTGCGCAACAAGCTGATGATTCTCTTCCTGGCCCTGTTTGCCATCGTGGTGCTGCTGATGATGACGCCTCTGATGGTGATGAAATCGCAATCCGGAGCGCCGGGCCTTCCGCACACCGAGAGTATGGCGCTGGGCATGATCGGCGGCATCATGTCGTTGCTCAGCGGCTTCGGCAGCTTATTGGCGGCTTGGGCCGCGGCGGATGCCGTCTGGAGCGATATCCGGAGCGGGACGATCCTGGCCGTGCTGGCGCGGCCCATTGAGCGCTGGGAGTTCCTGCTGGGTAAGTTTCTGGGGGTTCAACTATTGATGGGCTGCTACGTGGCGATGATGCTGGCCCTGAGCTATCTGCTGGCCGCCATCGGAGGCGGGCACATTCATCCGGCCCCCTGGCTGCTGATCGTGTACCCGCTGGTTCGCTACGCGCTGTATAGCGGCCTCGCCATGCTGCTGGCCACGGTGCTGCATCCGGTCATTTCGTTCGCCATCATGCTGGTGATTATGGTGCTGGAGTCGATCGTGGTGCCGGGTCATCCCGTGTGGTTCCTGCCGGATTGGCTTCGTTCGGCACTTCACGTGGCGCTGCCTTCGCCGGACCTGCTTTCGGAGACCCGCTTTCTCACGATTACGGAAGCCTCCCTGAAGCAGACGCCCGCGCTCGATCATCTGACCGCGTTGGCTTACGGCCTGGATTGGGCGGTGGTTTTCTTCCTGCTCGCCGCGTGGGTGTTCCACCGGCGCAGCGTCCTGCGGGATTAGCCTGGCAGCGGTTTTCTGTACGGGCCCGCATACGTACCTGCCGCGCCAGTACCCTCTGGTCGCGATTCGCCTTGAAGGCGCAGGCCTCGCATGTTAGCATCCGAAAAGCAGGAGGGTTCGCATGCGAATCGCCAAGATAAGCGTGGGGGCTACCATTATGCTGGCCGCGGTGGTCTGTAATTCCCAGGGAGCGGCCAGGTTAACTACGATTTACCAGTCGGCCAGCGGTCCGGACGCGCTGGTTCCCACCTCGGTGCTCAGCGATGGGAATGGCGGATTCTACGGCACGATGACCTCGGGTGCGCAGATGGGCGCGGTGTTCCATTTAACACCGCCTGCCGAGACCGGCGGCGTGTGGACCGAGGCCGCGATCAACACTTTTGCGGGTGGTGACGGGCGGCACGATTCCCAGCCCCGGCCTGACGACGGATGGGCAAGGCAACCTCTACGGATCGGCAATGGGTGGGACTCCGACCCCGGTATGTTCCACCGGTTGCGGCGTGGTGTTCCGGTTGACGCCTCCATCTTCGGGATCCGGCGATGGATGGACGGAGAACCTGCTTTACGCCTTCACGGGCGGTGCCGATGGCGCCGGTGCCTACGGCGCTTTGGCGATAGACAAGAACGGTGCGCTGTACGGCACGGCGCCTGGCGGTGGCGCGCTTTGCAGCGGACAGGGCTGTGGAGTCGTCTTTCGCTTGACACCGCCCGCCGCCGGCGGCGATTGGAGTTATCGGGTGCTGTATAGCTTCCAGGGCGGCACGGACGCGACTAATCCGATGAATGGCGTCATCTTAGCCAAGGATGGCGCGTTATATGGCGCCACCGAAAGAGGCGGGCCGGCGGGAGAGGGCGCGGTGTTCCAGTTAAAGCCCCCAAAATCCGAGGGCGGAGCATGGAGCGAGGAGCTCCTCTACGGTTTCGCTTATGCCGATCCGGCCAACGGTTACTACCCAAGCACCAATCTTGTGTTCGGCCACGACGGAACACTCTATGGCGGTACCTTCGATGGAGGAGACCTTTCTTGCGTGCCCTATGCGGGTCTTGGTTGCGGTGTGGTGTACAGCTTGACGCCGCCAACGAGGGCGGGCGGCCTGACTGAATCTGGTCCGAAGGGGAATGGCTCCATCTTCGCATTGAAGCCGCCCACGGTTGGCGGTGGCTTTTGGGGCCAAACCACGGTCTGGAACTTCACCGTGGATACGCCCGATAGTCTGATCGAAAGCGGCGGCAAGCTCTACGGCACGACCAGAGCGTACTAGCAGCGGCAGCCCGCCATGGGCAGGGTGTTCCAGGCGGTCTTTTAATTGAATCCGGCCGCACCAGGATTTACATTTCCTTGCCGGCGTACAGTTCTTCGATGCTCTCCTTGAAGTTCTCCATCACGCGCGCGCGGCGCACTTTCATGGTGGCCGTCAACTCTCCGTCCTCGATGCTGAAATCGCGGCCCAGCACGCGGTAGCGGCGGATCTGCTCGAAAGGCGCCAGTTGCTTGTTCACCCGCGACACCACCTTCTGGATCTCTTTTTGCACGGGTTCGGCGGCGGCCAATTCACCAGTGGTGTGACCCTTCAACGCATCCATCCCTTTCAGCGTTTCGGCGATTGCGGGATTGATGGTGAAAAGCGCCGTCAGATAGGGAAGGCGATCGCCGACCAGCATGATCTGGCTGATCAGCGGCTCGAACTTGAACAGGCTCTCCACGCGCGAAGGATGGATTTTCTTGCCGGTGGACGAGACGATCAGTTCCTTCTTGCGCCCGGTGATGAAGATGAAACCCTCGTCGTCGATAAACGCGATATCGCCGGTGTGCAGCCATCCATCGCGCAGGACCTCCGCGGTGGTCTCGGAATCGCCCAGGTATTTGGAGAACAGGCAAGGACTCTTCATGAGCAATTCGCTATCCTGTTCGGCGATGCGGAATTCAACGCCGGGCAGCGCTTTGCCGATACTGCCCGCCCTGGGCTGGTCGATGGGGTTCAGGGCTGCCACGCCGCCTTCAGTCAAACCGTAGCCCTCCACCAGGGGCATGCCGATGGCCTCGTAGAATTCGGCCAGTTCCTTGCTCAACGGCGCGGCCCCGGAACACGCCAGAACCAATCGTCCGCCGAGGCGCGCGCGCACTTTCTGAAAGAACAGACGGTCGGCCAGCTTCAGCGGCACGCGGATGCGGGCCGGCACAGGCTTGCCCTGATGCTTGTAATTGGCCGCCGCCAAAGCCATCCCCAACGCGCCATAGAACGCTTTGCGGGCGACTGCCGGGCGCTTCCGCAGCTCGGTGCAGATGGTCGAGTAAATGCGTTCCCACATGCGTGGGGGCGCCAGAAACATGGTGGGTTGCACCGTGCGGATTTCCTGCGGCAGCTTGAGCAGGCTCTCTGCAAAATTAACCGGCGTGCCCAGGCGCATCGGCAGGAGCTCCACCACGATGCGCTGCGCAATGTGCGCCGAGGGCAGGAAAGCCACGGTGGCGTCGTTCGGTCCGATCGGGAAGACCAGTTTCCCCATGTCGAGGTTCGCGACCACTGCCGAATGCGTGACGAGCGCCATCTTCGGCTCGCCGGTAGCGCCAGAGGTGAGGTAGAGAATCGCGTCATCGTCCGGGGTGACTTCGGCCTTCAAACGGCTCAGGTATGCGGGGTCCTCGGCCAGCGCCAGGCGGCCTCGTTCGCGCAACTGGCCGAGCGTGAGAGCGCCCTCCGCCTCGCCCGTCAGGAGGATTCGCGGCATGTCCGGTGCCCCACATAGCGCCTCGAGGGTTTTAGGATCTTCTACGAAGAGGGCCTTGGCTCCGCAGGCCTGGATGGTGCGGACCAGGTCTCTGGGCGGATAGCTGGGATAGAGCGCGGCGGCCACGCTGCCGGCGGTCAGGATACCCAGGTCGGCCAGATAGAATTCCAGGCGCGTCTCGGAATCGAGCGCCACGATGTCGCCCTTGCCGATGCCGATGGAACGAAGGCCCGCCGCGATTTCCTCGGCCGCGGCCTTGTACTGTTTCCAGGAATAGGTCAGGTATTCACGCTGCCCGTCTTTGCCCGCGGTGGGCTGCCGCAAGGCCGGGGCGTCGCCAAACTCTGCCGCGGATTCTTCGAGGACCTGATATATGGTGCGCGGATGCATTCGGCATTCATGCTATCAGATGGCGCGGTATCCTGGCTGCGTGCGGGGGCAGGCGGGTGCGCAGGAGTCGAGCGCTGGGACGCTCCCTACGAGCGCTGGGACGCTCCCTATGAGCGCTGGGACGCTCCCTTACGGTCGCGGCTCGGCTTGCTATTCCATCACGATGGGACCTTTGTGCGGCCCTACTTTGCGGACGAAGAACATCAAAGGAATCACCGCCAAAAAGACGATACCCAACACCCAGAAGCTATCCACAAACGCCAGCATCGACGACTGCCGCTGCAGCATGCCATACATCATGCCTTGCGCCTGGGCCATAGCCTGCGCCGCGCTGGAGCCCTGCGTGACCAACATATGGGCTGTCCCGGCCAGAGCCTGCGTATAGCTGGGATCGAAGGGCGTCATGTGCGCCACCAGCCGGTGCTGGTGAAATTGCGTGCGGCGCGCCAAAATGGTGGTCACGATGGCGATCCCCGAGCTGCCGCCGATATTGCGCGCCAGGTTGATGAGGCCCGTGGCGCTGCCCATTTTCTCCCGCGGCACGGTAGCGAAGGCCATGGTGTTGATCGGCACGAAAAGGAATCCCAGACCGGCGCTCTGCACGATGCGCGCCATCATGGCCGTGCGGTAATCGATATCCAGGTCGAAATGCGCCATGTTGAACAGCCCGAACGCCGAAAGGCACAGGCCGAAAATAACCAGCCAGCGGGCTTCGATCTTCGACAACAGAAAGCCGACCAGCGGCATAGAAAATGCAATCACCAATCCGCCCGGGGAAAGCACCAGCCCGCTGCGCATGGCCGTATAGCCCAGCAGCGTTTGCAGGAAAACCGGCAGCAGCATGGTGCTGGCATACAGCACGAATCCCAATAAAAACATGGTTGCGGTGGAGAGCATGAAATTGCGATTTTGCAGCATGCGGAAATCTACTACCGGCTCCTTCTGCCGCAGTTCCCAGACCACCACCCCGACCAGCCCGATGATCGCGATCACGGCCGTCGTCACAATGAAATTCGATCCGAACCAGTCGTTCTTCTGTCCATCGTCCAGCGTGATCTCGAGGAAGGCCAAACCCAGGCTCAAAAGACCCAGCCCCATGTAGTCCACCCGCATGCCTTTCCAGGCGCGGCGCACCAGGTAGACCGGGTCGTGGATCAACAGTGAGGTGAGCGTCAAAGACAGCGCGCCTACCGGAATGTTGATCAGGAAGATCCAGCGCCAGCTATAGTTGTCGGTAATCCAGCCGCCCAGGGTGGGGCCGATCACCGGCGCCACTACGACGCCCATGCCGTAAACGGCCATGGCCATGCCCTGCTTGTGCCGCGGGAAGCTCTCCACCAGGATGGCTTGCGAGATGGGCTGCAGCGCGCCGCCGCCGATGCCTTGCATGATGCGGCACAGGATCAGGATCGTCAGGCTGGGCGCCAGCCCGCACAACATGGAGCTGACCGTGAACAACGCCACGCACGTCATATAGAAGCGCTTGCGGCCGATCAGGGAGGAGAACCATCCGCTCAGCGGCAGGACGATGGCGTTCGAAACCAGGTACGAGGTCAGCACCCAGGTGGCCTCGTCCACGGAGGCCGAGAGGCTGCCCGCAATGTGCGGCAAAGCTACGTTGGCGACGCTGGTATCCAGCACTTCCATGAACGTCGCCAGCATCACCGTCAAGGCGATAATCCACGGGTTTATAGTGACACCTGTATTGTTGGCGTTTTCCATGGCGAATCTTTCCGCTTACTTGGTGAGGATGGTGGCGTCCACGTTCATGCCGGGGCGCAGGATGACGCCATCCGGCAGCGAATCGAAAACGATCTTGACGGGGATGCGCTCGACGACCTTGACGTAGTTACCCGTAGCATTTTCCGGGGGAAGCAGGCTCAAACGCGCGCCCGTGCCTCCGGCGATGGAATCCACTCTGCCCTTGATGGTGCGGCCGTACATGTCCACGTCAACTTCGGCCGCCTGACCGGCGTGTACGTTCGCCAACTGCGTCTCTTTGAAATTGGCCGTCACCCAGACGCCCTTCAATGGAATAATCGCCATAAGGGCTTGGCCGGGCTGTACGATCTGGCCGGGCTCAACCGTTTTCTTGGTCACCACGCCATCGCTGGGCGCCACGATGATGGTATAGCCCAGATTCAACTCCGCGGCCGCCAGGTTCGATCGAGCTTCCTGAATTCGAGCGGCGGCCGATACGGCCTGCGCCGAACTCACCAGCACCTGCCGTTCGCCAGCGGTGGATTGCGCCACCTGCGCCTGCATCTGCTGAATGCGGGCGCGCGCCGCTTCCGCCACGGCCCGCGAGGTGGTGACTCCCTGCTCCGAGAACCGCACGCGATCCTGGGCGGCCTTCAATTGCGCTTCGGCTACTTTGGCGGCAGCCGTGTAGGCATCGAATTGCTGCTGTGAGATCTCGGCCTTAGCCACCAGCGGGCGCATGCGCGCCAGGTCCGCCTGCGCCTTTTCATTATTGGCTTCCGCGGCACCTAAATTGGAATGGGCGACGGCTACGTCCGTGGTGGCTTGCGCGACCCCCGCATCCGCCTGCGCCGCCTGCGCCACCGCGGCGTTCAGGCCCGCGGACGCTCCGGAAGTGCCGCTGTGCGTGGTCTCGCGGGTCATCGGCACGGTGACGTTGGCGGCCTTCGCCTGGCTCTCCGCGAGGGCCAGCGCGGCCTTCTCCTGGTCGACCCTGGCCGCCAGATCGCGCGGGTCGATGCGCACCAGCACATCCCCGGCTTTTACCGGCTGGTTATCCTTCACCGGCACGTCCAGCACGCTGCCGAAGACTTTGGCGGATATCGGATAGATATCGCCATCTACCTGCGCATCGTCGCTCGAGATGCGATCGCGGTAGTGCAGCCAGGCCCCCGCCGCTACCAAAATTACGACCAGGCCTCCGCCCAGGATGACCAGCAAAGCCCTGGTCCGGTTCGCCGGCCTGCGAACTACGGCCGCGGCAGGCTGTTCGTCCACTGGTTTCCGATCTTCCATCGTCTGCGTTTCCATACTATCCCCTCTCGTGGCTACCTGGCGTAGACCGCTTCCATTTGTCCCGTGGCGCGCGCCAGGTCGGCCCGCGCCTGGTTATAACGATACAACGCCACGATCTGGTTGTCGTTGGCGCGCGCCAACGCGTCCTGCGCGCTGATGACCTCGATGTTGTCGGCCACGCCGGCCTGGAATCGATCGCGGGCTTGCGTCACCTCTTCGTTCGCCAGGCCCACCGCTTGATTGGCGACATCCACTTCACTGCGCGCGGCGGCCATCTGGGCGATGGCGGTGCGTACCTGGAGAGCAATCTGATTGCGCTGCTCCTGCTCCTGCTCGGCCACCTTCCGCAGTTCCAGATCGGCGCGCGCGCGCTCCGCGCTGATGCGTCCGCCCGTAAACAACGGCACGTTGAAATTGACCCCGTAAGTGTAGGTGGGGATCGCAGTGGCCGGCGCTAATCCCTGCTCGGCCCAATAGCCATCGAAAGTCAAGGTCGGATAGCGGCTTTCCGCGGCTTGCCGTTTCTCGATTTCCACCTGCCGCTGGGCATGCAGCAGCGCCTGCATCTCGGGCCGGTTGGCATAGGCTGCCTCCAGGCTCTGATCCACTTGAATGGCCGGCGTGTCGAAGAAGCTCACCTGGTCGGTCAGCTCAATCTCGCGCTTGGGGTCCACATTCAGAAGCTGCGCCAGGCCGTAGAGGGACGTTTGCAACTGCGTCCGCGCCTCGATCGACCGCTGCCGCTCGTTCTGCAATTCCACGTTGGCGCGCAGCGTGTCGATACCGGTGCCCACGCCGCTCTTCTGCATATCGGCGGCCTGATCGTAGAGCGCCTGCGCCAGTTCCACGCGGGATTGCGCTGCCTTCACATCCGCGGAGGCACGCAGGCTGCCGAGATACTGCGAGACCACCAGCATCGCGATTTGTTCGTGAACTCCCTGTTCCTGGGCGCGCGACGTCCCCACACCCTCCTTGGATGCTTGCCACCGCCGCCAGAGCGTCAAATCAAAGATCGGGACCGAAAAATTCGGGCCGGCCTGGAAGACATCGTAAGGGCCGAGATGACCAGGAAACGGCAAGCCCGGAAGATGCTGCAGTCCGAATAGCGGGGCGACCGCCACGCGCCGGTCCTGCTCGTATACCTGCAAACTGGCTTGCGGCAGGAGGCCGGACCGCGCGATGTTCTGATCCTGCTGGCTCTGCGCAACATTTAAGTTGGCGATCTGCACCTGCGGATTTTGATGCAGCGCCAACTGCACGGCGTCGTGCAGGTTGAGCCGCAACGGACCGCCTTCCTGCGCGCGCAGGCCGGCGGCTGCCGAGAGCACGACTGCCAGCACGATCAAGATGTGTTTGCCGGCACGCGCGATTTCGTCCACGATGCAGCGGTTCATGGGGCTGCGTGCGACTAGCGTGGCGCCACTTTCGTGCATGCGCGCCAGGAGGTCCTTGCCGGCGCAGTCGATAAAGGCAACGTCCACCAGATCGATGGTCAAGTCGCGGCCCGGCGCGGCGGACATAGAAGCAGTCCAGGCCTGCTCCAATTCACGCACCCATGGTCCGGTGAGCTTGCCCTCCAGCTTGAACGTGCTGGCCTGAAGCGATTCCTGAATGGTGATGCGCAGCATGACGCCAAGCGGTGCATCCGGGCGGCCAAATTGAACCGCTTTGTTTTTAATGGGATGCGAGCTGTGCCGATGGCTGCCGGCGCCGATGGCACGGCGCGCGCCGATATTTCGGCGCGAGGATGGCCGGGCTTTGCGATTATGTTGTGGGTATTCAGGCCTTTTGCGCTGTTATTCGGCGATGGCAGGAACTATAATCGAATTGCACCAAATCAAAGGAGGCCCCATGTTAGCCATGGTGAGCTTCGCGGTCCTCTTCGCGCCCCTGGTGATCACCACGGGCAATCTGGAGACCGCCTACCAAAAGCTCAAAGATGCGGCAGCAGCTAAAGACGCCGTTCAGGTGAAGATCCTGTCGGCTGAGACGTGCGCGCTGGCGCGCGAGGCGATCGCGGCAACCGCTCCCATCGACGCCGATGAAAAGCAAGTTTGGACCAATCGCGTGAGTTACGCCCGTGAAATCGAACTATACACGGAATATGCCTTGTACACCACGGCCCTGGAATCCCGGCCCCAAGCCGCCGTCAACTTGCTGGGCGCCCTGGAGGAGCAAAACCCCAAGAGCAAGTATCTGGCCGATGCCTATGGCTTTTATTTCCACGCGCTGCAGCAGGCAGGCGCGGCCGCCAAGATCCAGGCCGTGGCGGAAAAGGCCATCGAGAACTTTCCCGATAGCGACGATTCGCTGGTGGTGCTGGCCGAATCCGCCTTTTCGCGCAAACAAACCGACCGCGCCTTGGGCTACGCCCACCGCTTATCCGCGGTAATGAACAAGCGCACCAAGCCGGAGGGCATGTCTGCCGCGGATTGGGAGCGCAAACGCAGCACCGAATTGGCCAGCGCCCACTGGATCGCCGGCGTGGTGCAGGCCGAGAAGGGCGCGTACTTCGAGGCCGATAAGGACTTGCGCGCGGCACTGCCGCTAGTCGCCGGCAACGATTCCCGGAAAGCCGCCGCGCTATTCTATCTGGGTTTGGCCAACTATCAGCTAGGCAAAATGACCATGAATAAGGCGCAAGTGCTGGAGGGTGCCAAATTCAGCCAGCAGGCCGCCGCCATCCAGGGGCCGCTGACGCAGCAGGCCTGGCATAATGCGCAGGTGATCAAGGACGAAGCCGGAAAAATGCGCTAGAGACTCGTGGCGCACGCTTCAGCGGAGCCGGCTGAAAAGCCGGCTGCGGGCTGAATAGCCCGCCCTCCAAGACCGAAAAGCCGGATCGTTATTCATCATTGTTGATGACGGGGCTGGGCGGAGTGGGGGAAGATTGCGCGATTGTAGGGTCTTCTGGGTTCGCTCCGTAATTCATTGAATTTGAAGGGGTTGAGGGCGGATTTGGCGGTTCGGGGGCGGGGGGTTCGGGGGCGTGCGGGGCTTCAGGGACGGCGGGACACTGCGCGTTGCGGGCGGCCTGGAGAGCTTTTAGGTGCTTCATGCCGCGCTCGATGGAGCGTTCGATGGCGGTTTCGTAGCGGACGAGGCGGGTGAAGTTGTCGGGGCCTTTGCCACCTTCCATGAAGGCGCGGGCCAGGAGGTCGTCCGGGTCGTGCGGATCGGGCGGCGAGTCTTTCTGGCCTTTGCTTATGCACAATTCATGATACTCGCGCTTGTTCCGGTCGATGCGGTTCAAAATGGTGGATTCTTCGCGGTAGATGCCGGTTTCGAGGGCAAAGGCGCGGTCGAGCCGCCATTGGGCGGCGGCGATGCGTTGGACGACTAGTTCTTCGCTATCGCCGACAGGGCGGAGGTGATCGTGGAGATCCTGGAGGAGGCGGAGGAAGGCTTCGGGATCCTCGCCTTCGAGGATGAAGTGTTTGTCGCCGGATAGGCCGTGGGTGAGGCCGTTGCGGCTGGAGGCGGCTTTGCCCTCGGGGGTGCGGGGGCCGGTCGATTTCTGGGCGTTGCGGCGGTTAGCTTCCGCCTGCTGTTGGGAAAGTTTCCTGTATTTATCGTTGTGCATTCGATTTGCGGGCGCTGGTGCGGGCCCTTCCTTTCGACTACAGGCTAGCGGGCAGGATTTGGGATAAAGGGATATGATTCGCGCAAGTGGTTGAAAGAACGGGGGAAGAAATGTTTGGCTGGGCTGTCACCGCTGCCGGGCAAGAGCGGGACTTAAAAGTCCCGCCGGCACGCTGAAGCGTGCGCCACACCCTGTTCCTTCAATCCGGTGATACCATGCATAGATTATCCAAGTGACACGATGCCCTCGATCCATCTGAAAACACCTGTTCCAGGCCCCCTTTCTCGTGCGCTGGTCGAGCGCCGCGCCGCCGCGGTGCCGCGTGGCGTTTCGCAGTTGACGCCCATCTTTGTAAGTCATTCCGAAGGCGCCGTCATCGAGGACGTAGATGGCAACCGCTTCCTCGATTTCGCGGGAGGCATCGGCTGCCTCAATGCCGGTCATCGCGAGCCGGGCGTAGTCGCCGCGCTGCACGCCCAGGCGGACCGCTTCCTGCATACCTGCTTCATGGTGACGCCTTATGAAAGCTACGTCCGGCTTGCCGAAAAGCTGAACGCGCTGGCGCCTGGCCGCACGCCCAAGAAGACTCTGCTGCTGAACAGCGGCGCCGAGGCGGTCGAAAACGCCATCAAGATCGCGCGCGCTTACACCCGCCGCCCGGCGGTGATCTGCTTCGAAGACGCCTTCCACGGGCGCACCCTGCTGACACTCTCGCTCACCAGCAAAACGCATCCTTATAAGGCAGGCTTCGAGCCATTCCCGAGCGATGTCTACCGGGTGCCCTATGGCCAACCCGCGGCGCTGCTGGAAGACACTTTTCAGCGCGTGGTGGCGGCCGAATCGGTGGCGGCCCTGATTGTGGAGCCGGTGCAGGGCGAGGGCGGCTTCATCGTCCCGCCGCCGGGATGGCTCACCGCCGTCGCCGAGGTCTGCCGCAAACACGGCATCCTGTTCATCGCCGACGAAGTCCAGTCGGGCTTCGCGCGCACCGGCAAGATGTTCGCCATCGAGCACGAAGATATCGAGCCGGACCTGATGGTGACGGCCAAAAGCCTCGGCGGCGGCCTGCCGCTGGGCGCAGTCACCGGTAAAGCGGAGATCATGGATCATACCGGGCCGGGAGCCTTGGGCGGCACATTCGGCGGCAACCCCCTGTGTTGCGAAGCGGCGCTGGCGGTAATTCAGGCCATCGAAAACGGCGGCTTGTGCGCGCGCGCGGTCGATCTCGGCGAAATCTTCCGGCGGCGTGTGCTCGCATGGAAAGAACGTTTCCCCCTGATCCGCGACGTGCGCGGCCTGGGCGCCATGCAAGCCTTCGAACTAGCGGATTCGGCGTCCACCAAGGCGCTGACCCTTTACTGCTACGAACACGGCCTGATCCTGGTGACGGCCGGTACGTACGGCAATGTCGTGCGGGTCTTGATGCCGCTGGTGGTGACCGATGCACAGATGGACGAAGCGCTGGACGTGATGGAAGCCGCCCTCAAAACAGTGGAGGGCGCATGAGCCGCCGCCGGCCGCCCCTCAAAGTCTGTACCGCTTTGCTTCTTTTCCTCCTGGCTGGATGCAGGAAATCCACGCCCACTCTTGGCCTGCTGGTCTGGGAAGGATACGCCGACCCTTCCTTCATGGCCGCGTTCGAAGAGAAGTGCCAGTGCAAAGTGCGCGCTTCTTACATGGGATCAAGCGACGAGTTAGTGGCCAAGCTGCGCGGCGGCAGCGCGGCCAACTATGATGTCATTTCGCCATCGAGCGACGTGGCCACCACGATCACGACCCAGGGACTGGCGGCGCCTCTCGACCTTTCGCAAATCCCAAGTTACCAGCAGCTCATGCCGCGCCTGACTTCGCTGCCCCTGGTGAAATCCGGCGGCAAGATCTACGGCGTGCCTTATCAGTGGGGCCCCAATCCCCTGCTCTACGACACCACCGCCTTTCCCACCCCGCCCGATTCCTGGAACATCCTCTGGGACCCCAAGGTGAAAGGCAAAGTCTCGGTGTGGGACGATTTATCCACGCTCTACATGGCCGCGCAGGTGCTCGGCTACGACCAGCCCGATCCGCACGCGCTTTATAACCTGACCGACGACCAGTTGGAGAAAGTCAAAGCCAAGCTTTTGCAATTGAAGCCGAATATTCGCAAGATCTGGTCAACCGGCGGCGAACTCACCAATCTGTTCGAGAACCATGAGGTGACCCTGGCGATGGGCTGGCCGTTGATGACCAACCAACTGCGCAAGGTACATTTCCCCATCGGCGAAACCATCCCGAAGGAAAACACCACCGGCTGGATCGACCACCTGATGATCACCGCGGCCAGCGAGCACAAAGACCTGGCGCACCAGCTTATCGAGTACCTGGTGGAAGCCAGGACGCAGAAGCAGGTGATCGCGGTCACCGGCTATCTGCCTTCGAATCCCGCGGTGGCCGGGCTGCTGACGGCCGATGAAAAAACCAACCTGCATCTGGACGATCTCGACCACTATCAGCAACGCATTTATTTCTGGGAAGACGTCCCGCGGCGCGACCGGTACAACCAGATCTGGAACGAGGTGAAGGCCGCGCAATAATGTCCCTGCTCTCCATTCGTGCCGTCGCAAAGCGCTTTGGGCAAACGCCGGTATTGCGCGATGTTTCGCTGGAGATCGCGGCCGGCGAGTTTCTCACGGTGTTAGGAGAGAGCGGATCGGGCAAAACCACGCTGCTGCGGCTGCTGGCGGGCTTCGAATATCCGGATGGCGGCGAAATCCGCATGGATGGCGAGCGGATCGACCATCTGCCGCCGAACCGGCGCGGCGTGAATACCGTGTTTCAGCACTACGCGCTGTTCCCGCATCTCTCGGTTTTCGAGAACGTGGCCTACGGGCTGCGGGCACGCGGGACCGCCAAGGCAGAGATCGCGCCGCGCGTGGAGAAGGCCCTGGCCCAGGTGAAGATGAGCGAGTTTTCCGCGCGCCGTCCCACCCAATTAAGCGGCGGCCAACAGCAGCGTGTGGCCCTGGCGCGGGCGCTGGTAAATCGTCCGAAACTGCTGCTGCTGGACGAACCCCTATCGGCGCTGGACGCGCGCCTGCGCCGCGAAATGCAGGTGGAGTTGAAATCGCTGCAGCGCGAAGTGGGCATCGCTTTCCTGTTCGTCACGCACGATCAGGAGGAGGCCATGGCGCTCTCCGACCGCATCGCGCTGCTGCGGGCCGGCGAACTGGAGCAGGTGGACACCCCGCGCGGCATCTATAACCGGCCGCGCACGGCGTATGCCGCGAGTTTCGTCGGGCTCACCAACCTGCTGCGCGGCCGCGTGGAAAACGGCTACGTCCGCTGCGGCCCGCTGGTGTGGCACTGCGGCGGCGAATCCGGCGACGCCCTGTTTTCGTTGCGTCCCGAGTGCATTCATCTGGCCGATCCCGGCCTGTTCCATGCCACGGTGCGGCGGCAAACCTTCGGCGGCGCCACGGACCTGCTGGAGATCGAATGCGATGGCGGCTTGACGCTCACCGTGCGCACGCCCAGCCGCGGCGAATTGCGCGGCGCACAATCCTTCGCGTTCCGGCCGGAGAAAGCGGTGCGGCTGCAATGACCACCCGAAGAGAGGCCATCCGCTATCTGATAGGCGGGGTGGCAGCCTCAAACTGCCCCATCGAAGCCGCCACTCCGCCGGCGCAGCTCGGCAGCGAAGACAACAAGATCTGCCATAGCGTGCGCGACGGCGCGCATTTTCAAATTCCGAAGATCTCGGCGGAATACGAAGTGGTTATCGTGGGCGGCGGCCCCAGCGGCTTGATGACCGCCTGGCAACTGCGGCACACCCATTTTCTGCTGCTCGAAAAGGAGCCGCGCCTGGGCGGCAACGCCATCAGCGAGCAGTGGCGCGGAGTCTGGTATTCCACAGGCGCCGCCTACCAGGCCGACAAGCCGGTGGAGGAATTGTGCGTCGAGATCGGCATGCCGATTCAACGCATCCGCAGCGTGGATGCCGCCGTCATCCGCGATACCCTGGTACCGGATTTCTGGGGCGACGGGCTTTGGAAATCGCCTTACCCGGATCGCGTGAAGAAGAGTTTCGCGAAGTTCCTGACGGATATGAAGGCGCTCGATGCCGAACAGCACGCCGCCAAGCTCGATAGCATGGTTTTCGCCGAACTGCTGAAGCCCTACGAACCGGAGCTGAAGTTGTGGTTCGATAATTTTGGGCCGAACAACTGGGGCGCGGACACGGAGAATACTTCGGCGCTGATCGGCGCCACCAGCATGGATTGGGGCGGCGGCCTCGATCAGGAGCGCTTCACCTGGGCAGGCGGGCTGGGCCGTATCTCACTTGCGCTGGAGCACGCCGTGGAGAAGGCCGCGCCTGGCTGCATGCGCAAGAGCGCGACCGCGATCCAGGTGGAGCAGGCCGGCGCGAAGCCCACGGTGACCTTCATGCATGACGGCGAATTGCAGACGGTCGCCGCCAGGGCCGTGGTCATCGCTTGTCCGAAATTCATCGCCAAAAAGATCGTGCGGGACCTGGACCGCGAACACGCCGAAGCCATGGCGCAACTCCGCTATGCGCCCTATTTGGTGGTGAACGTGTGCGCGCGCGAAGTGATCTACAACGGATCGTACGATACCAACGTCCCGGCGCCGTCGCCGATCGTGGATTTCAACGTCGCCGATTGGGTGGATAATCGCGATAACCGCGCGACCAACCGTCCCTCGGTGCTCACCTGCTACGTGCCGCGCCACGAAGCCGAGCGCGTGCAGGTGCTCGACGACGGCTACTGCTATCACTTGGGCGAAACCGTGGTGGATCTGATTGGCCGCTGGTTTCCGGGCGCGCGCGACAAAATCGAAGAAGTGCATATTTACCGGCGCGGCCATCCCATGTGCATGTCGATTCCCGGCGCGACTACGCGCATCGCGCCCAAACTGCGAAAGCCGCTGGGAAGGCTTTTTTTCGCGCATTCCGATACCGAGGGCGCCATCACCGAGTACACCACGGCGCACAAAGCGGCCATGCGCGTAAGCCAGGAGGTGATGCGTGTACTCGCGGCTGTATAAACTCCTGGTCACGGTCCCACCCCTGGCCTGGGTCGCGGTGTTCCTCATCGCGCCCTATCTTTTCCTGTTCTGCTTCAGCTTCTGGAGCGTGCAATCCCAAACGATCGTGCATCGCTGGAACCTGAACAACTACCGCACGCTCTTCACCAATCCGGTGTACGTGCAGGTGCTGCTGCGATCCATGCGCATCGCCGGCATGGTCACGGTGCTGTCGCTGGCGCTGAGCTTCCCGCTGGCTTATTACGTTTCCTTCCGCGCGCATGCCCACAAGGAATTGCTCTATCAGTTGGTCATCATTCCTCTGTGGGTCAGCTACCTGGTGCGCGCTTATGCGTGGAAAACCATTCTGGGCAGCGATGGCGTCTTGAACACGTTGCTGCAATACACCGGCGTGGCGCGGCATCCCGTGGAATTCCTGCTCTACAGCCCGTTCGCCGTGGTGCTCACGCTCACCCACATCTACACGCCGTTCGCCTTCCTTCCCATCTATGCTTCGCTCGAACACATTCCGCGCAACCTGGTGGAAGCTTCCGCCGACCTGGGCGCGTCGGGCTTCCGCGTGTTCCGCACCGTCATCCTGCCGCTGGCATTGCCCGGCGTACTGGCCGGCGCGATCTTCGCATTCGTGCTCAGCCTGGGAGATTTTCTGGCGCCGCTGCTGCTCGGCGGGCCCAGCGGCATCATGATCTCGAACGTAGTCGTCAGCCTGTTTGGCGCGGCATACGACTGGCCTTTGGGCGCGGCCATCTCGCTATGTATGTTGATGTTCGTCGTATTGCTGTTGATGGCCACCGAGCGTCTTGAGAAACGTTGGAGTTTCCGATGAAGCGCGCTCCCTGGCTGCGCCTGCATGCCGTGCTGGTCTTTGGGTTTCTGTACCTTCCGATCGCCGTGCTTTGTCTTTATTCTTTCAACGGTGAAAGCGTAGGCGGATTCCCGCCGCACGGCTGGACCCTGCGCTGGTACCGCATGCTGCTGGATGACGACGCCTTGCTGGCCTCAGTCGGCAACAGCCTTGTGGTGGCCGCCGTGGCCATGGCCATCGCGCTGCTGCTCGGCTTTCCCGCCGCCCTGGCGCTCGACCGCACCGCGTTTCCCGGCAAGCGGATCTTCCGCCGCCTGGTGCTGCTACCGCTGATTCTGCCGGGTATCATCACCGGCTTGTCGCTGCTGATGCTCTTCGTCACCGCGGGCATGAAGTTGAGCCTGCTCACGATCATGCTGGGGCACGGCACGGCGCTGATCTCGGTTGCGACCACCGAAATCTTCGCCGGCCTCCAGAAACTCGACCGCGCGCAGGAGGAAGCTTCGCTGGACCTCGGCGCCAGCCAGTGGCAGACATTCTGGCGGGTGACCGTGCCCAATCTGCGTCTCTCCGTCATCGGCGCGGGCCTGCTGATCTTCACGCTCTCGATGGACGAAATCGCGGTCAGTTTCTTTCTGATCGGGCGCGATAATACCCTGCCGCTTGAAATCTGGTCGCGCCTGCGCCGCGGCATTACGCCCGAAATCAACGCTGTGTCGGCGGCGATCTTCGCTTTCTCGCTGCTGACAATCGTGTTGTGGTACCGGCTGCGCGCCGCGCAGGCTGTCTTGCCCGATGCGGCGGGAGAATAAAGTTATGGAATCGGATCGCAGGAATTTCATCAAATTCGTGGTCGCCGGATCGGTGGCCGCGGGCTGCCCGGTGGATCTTTCGCTATTGGCTGCACCGGACCCCACACCGGCGGTGGATGGCGAACACAACGAAATCTGCCACCAGGTGCGCGACGGCCACGTTTTCTCGCGGCCTCCGGCATCGGCGAAGCGCGACATCGCGATCGTGGGCGGTGGCATGAGCGGCCTCTCCGCCGCATGGTTTCTGCGCGGCCAGGATTTTCTGCTGCTTGAAAAAGAAGATCACTGGGGCGGCAACGCTTATCTGGAAGAATACGCCGGGCAAGCCTTCGCCACGGGCACGGCTTACACGTCCAAGAAAGAAACCGGCGTGCTACAGGTATGCAAGGAATTGGGTATCGAGCCGCTGCCCATCGACTGCCCCGACGGCCTGATCCTGAATCGCGAGTTTGTGCCGCACGCCTGGCGAGAAGGCCTCGACCATCTGCCGTATCCCCAGAACGTGCGCGACAGCTTCCGCAAATTCAAGCAGGAGATGCTGAAAGTCGATTTGATGAAGCGCTTCCGCGAACTCGACGCCATGCCGCTCACCGAGCTTCTAAAAGGCTACGCGCCCGAACTGAAGGTTTGGTGGGATAATTACGGGCCCTCGAATTGGGGCGCGCGGGCCGCGGATACTTCGGCCCTGGTAGGGCTCGGGGACTTCCAGGATTTCGCCGCGGATGAGCCCGACGAGCGCGTCACCTTTGCCGGCGGACTGGGCGCCATCAGCCGCAAACTCACGGAACGCTTGCATGCGAGCCACCAGGATCATATGCTGGCCGGCGCCACTATAGTCGCCGTTGAGCAAGGCAAGCACGATGTGACGGTGACGTATGTGCACGAGGGGCAGTTGAAAGCCGTGACGGCGAAGGCCGTGATTATGGCCACGCCGAAGTTCATTACGCGCCGGCTGGTGGCGGGTTTGCCGCCGGCGCAGCAGGACGCCATGCACCAGATGCGCTATGCGCCCTATCCCGTGGTGAATGTCATCTTCGATAAGACGGCCTTCGACGGCGGATACGACACCTGGTGTCCGGGAAACGCCTTCACAGACGTGATTGTGGCGGACTGGGTGGTCCGCAACCAGCCCGGCTACCATCGCAAGAACAACATCCTTACGTTCTACACACCGCTTCCAGAAGCCGAGCGCACCCGATTGCTCACCGAAGACGGCGCGCGCGATCTGGCCGCGAATGTCCTGCGCGACTGGCAGAAGTTGTTGCCCGGCTCGAATATCGAACCGCTCGAAGTCCACATTTACCGCCGCGGTCATCCCATGTTCATGGCCACGCCGGGGACTTACACGAAACTGATCCCGGCGGCGCGGCAACCCATGCAGCGCATCTTCTTTGCGAATACGGATTCCACGGGTCCGGTTTCGATGACCAGCGGCGCGATCGCGGCCTCCCAGCGGGCCATCGGTGAGATGCAGCGCATGCTGGCGGGCAAGGCGTAGTGCATAGCCGGGCCATCATCGCATCTTCATGACGGCGGCACAACAACAATTGAGGATTTTGCTCCGTGCCGACATGGGCGCCTTTGTCTTCGGCCTGCTGGTGCTCTTTACCGGCCTGGCGGCGATAGCGGTTCACCTTTTGCGCCTGAAGTCGAAGGATCGGACGCTGTTGTGGTTCGGCTTGTTCGTGGGCCTGTACGGGCTGCGCGCGATCGACCGCCACAGCATTACGCATATACTCTTCGCTGCGCCCCCGGCGGCCTGGCGTTATCTCGACAGCGTCATCACCGACGTCATCGTCACGCCCGCGCTGCTGCTCTTCGAGGTCGCGTACGGTGAAGGATGGAAATCGAGTCTCCGTTGGCTCATTTGGGTGCAGGCCGCCTGGGGCGCCGCCGCTATCGCCGCGGATTTCATCCGGCATGCTCCGGGCAGTACAGCCGATCCTTCCGCGATGTTGCTCATCGTCTTTCCGGTGCTGATGATCATCGGATACCTGCGCGGGTATCGCCCGCCGCGATCCTCCTGGGCGGCTATCGTCTTTGCCGGCGGCGCCGTTTTTTTGCTCTCCGTGATTACGGATCACTTGCGCGATGCCGGACTTACGCCATGGCGGCTCGGGGTTGAACCCATTGGATTCCTCGTCAACCTGGCCTGCCTGGGGTACGTCGCCGTGCAACACTTCGTCACCAACGAACAACAACTCGTAGCCATCAATGAGGAAATGAAATCCGCCGCGCGTATCCAGGCATCCATTCTGCCGCGCGACGTTCCCGAGATCCCTGGGGTACGAATTGCCGTGCGATACCTTCCCATGACGGCGGTGGCGGGCGATTTCTACGACTTCCTGCTGGATGCCGCTGGCGGTGTCGGCATCCTGGTGGCGGATGTGACCGGCCACGGAGTGCCGGCCGCCCTGGTTGCCTCCATGGTGAAAGTGGCTGTCTCATCGCAAGCCGGGTACGCATCCGATCCGGCGCACGTGATCGCGGCGCTCAACCAGGTGATGTGCCGCCAGGTGCAAGGCCAGTTCACCACCGCGGGTTACTTGTTCGTGGACGTGGAGAAGATGACCGCATCCTATGCCGCCGCGGGACATCCGCCGCTGCTGCTCTGGCGCAAGTCCGGCGGCCGCACGCTGCGCGAGTTCCGTGAGAATGGTCTCCTGATGGGCGTGCGCGCTGCCGAGAGATATGCCAACACGCCGATCGAACTCGAACCCGGCGATCGTCTGCTGCTCTATACCGACGGCATCCCGGAAGCCTCCAACAGCGCGGGCGAGTTCTTCGGCGAGGAGCGCATGGCTGAATTCATTGCGGGCCACGAGGGCCTGCCGGCGGATGCATTCGCCGACGCGCTGCTGGCGAAACTGGCGGCCTGGTCCGGCGGCTCGCGCAGCGCGCAGACCGACGATGTCACGCTGGTGGTTGTGGACGTGCGCGCGGAGCTTACACCTTCTCCGGCACTACATACGGCGCGCGATACTTACGCGTCAACATCGTATTAGCTTCGTCGTCGCCCACAAACCGCTCCGCCGCCGGATCGAAGTGCAATTGCCTTTCCAGGCGGTACGAAATGTTTCCCAGGTGCGCCAGCGAGGATGCCAGGTGCGCCGTCTCCACGGGCCCGTCCAGATCGCTCGCTTTGCGGCTCTCCACGGCCTTGATGAAGTTGGCGAAATGATCGCCCCCGGCCTTGCGCTTGGGACCCGGTTCGCGCTTCTCGCCCAGGAAAACTTCGTATGAGTCGTAGCCATTCACCGCCAGGTAGCCTTCCGACCCATAGAAGATGTTGCCGACGCCCACGCCCCCTTCGGTATTGGTGCACCAGGGCCGCACTTCAAACTGGATGATTTTCTTCTGCTCCGGATAGTGATACACGGAGGTGAGCGTCTCGGGCGTCTCTTTGTCGTCGTCCCATAGAAACTTGCCGCCCATGGAAGTAACCCGCGTTGGCAAACCCACGCCCAGTCCCCACATGCACAAGTCCGTTTCGTGGATACCCTGGTTGCCCACATCGCCGTTACCGTAATCCCAATGCCAGTGCCAGTTGTAGTGCACCAGCGCGCGGGTGAACGGGCGCTCCTGCGCCGGGCCTTGCCAGATATCCCAATTCAAAAACTGCGGGGCGGGCTCGTTGCCTTTGTGTCCCACCGAGGGCCGCCAGCGAAACACCAAGCCGCGCGCCATGTAGACATTCCCGATCACGCCCTTGTTCATCAACTGGACGGCTTCCTTGATCGCCTCGGAGCTGCGCAATTGCACGCCGTGCTGCACGATGCGGTTGTAGCGCGCGGCCGCCTCGATCATCTTGCGGCCTTCGTAGATATTGTGCGCGCCGGGCTTTTCCACGTAAACGTCCTTGCCCGCCTGGCATGCCCAAATCGTGGCCAGCGCGTGCCAGTGATTGGGAGTCGCAATGCTGACGGCGTCGATTTCCTTGTTGTCGAAAACCTTGCGCAGATCCTGCTCGGTTTGGACCTTGCGGTGATACTTGGTTTCGAATTGCTCGGCCCGCTCGGACAGCAGGTTGCTGTCCGGATCGCACAGCATCACCACCTCGGCGTTCGGCAGGTTGTTGAACCCGAAGATATGATCCCGGCCGCGGCCATTGACACCCAGCACGGCTACCCGAATGCGGCTGTTCGCGGAGGCTTTGCCGGCCATCAGCGAAACCGCCGCACCCGCGCCCAGCACGAAACTTCGTCGGCTATCCATAAGGTACCTCTGTCGATCATTCTAATATGTATAGCCGCACGCTTTAGCAGGGCCGCCGGCCGGGCCGGTTTGAACTATCGTGTGACTTGGCTTGGGGCACCGTCGAAAACTCACCGTGGGGCGGGCAATCATGCCCGCAGCCGCCTTTTCAGGCGGCTAAGCCGGCTGGAAAGCCGGCTGCGGCCAAGATTGACCGCCCCACTACTTTTGGTTTTCATCATCTTTGCGGCTCCGAAAAACAACCGCGAACTTATTGAACGCCAATGGGTGTCACAGATGAGCGTCGCTTTAGCGTGCGCCACGGCTACTTCACCAGGCGCTCCGCCAGTTCTTCGGCTATGTCGATGTGCATCTGCACCAGTGGGCCTTCTTGCGTCACTTGAAGACCGTCGAAGGCGCGCGCTATGTCGGGTTGATTTTGCGCGATGCCCATACGGGCGAGCGCGGCCAGCGCGCGCAAAGAATCCGCCAGGCTCTTGGCATCGGCTTCCGTGCGGCAGTCTCCCTTGAAGGCGGCATGTACTCCGGCGCGCAGATCGACGGTCAGGCTGGCCCCTTCCACCGATCGCAGCACGCGATCCAGATTGCCCAGATTCCCCATCGCCCGAAGTTGGTCCGGCGTGGCCCCGCGCCAACCCGCGACCACCGCCCAGATCTGTACATCGTCGGGCAGCGCTTCGGCGCGCGCGATCAAATCGTGCGGCGCACCGTGGCCGCCGCTCTTATATTGGTCGATGGCCGCGCGCACGGATGCCGTCGGACCGCCCAATGAAATACTCTTGCCAATGAACGCCATCGACTCCCACGGGCCTTTGGCGTAAAGCGTGTAGCTCCGGTATTCGCTTTCCTGCAGACTACCGGGCGGCTTGGCCGGAAACGTCCCCTGTGCGACCGCGAGCGCGCTCTTGCCATCGCTGGACAATAGCAGGCCGCGAATGTCGCGGCTCGGATCGAAGCCCGAATCCGACCGGAACTGGTCGAAGCGCGGCAGACGCCCGGCATCCGCCAGCTTACGATAGATGGGCGTCGTGCGGAGGTTGTCCATGTTCACGCCCAAGAGCGCCACGGCATCCGGCGAAACGAAGGCGGCCAGCGCCGGATCGACCGGGCCATGCCGCGTCAGGCCGCCGTTGCATCCGGCAAGGGCCGTGCAGAACAGTACCAAGGGAAGCGCTAACAGGCGGCGCCACTTATCGTTCATTTTACGCCTCACAGTCATTATGGCAGTGGAATGCGGGATAATCTGACTTGATGGTATCGGTCGCAGCTACCCCTTATCAGTTGAAAGGCAGTCCGTACAGCAGCCACAGCCTGCTGCTGGCCAGCCTGCCGTCTTCGGGGAACGGCCGCCGCGTGCTGGATGTAGGCTGCGCCGGCGGCTACCTGGGTGCCATCCTGGCCGGCCGCGGTTACCGCGTAACCGGCGTCGACTCACCCGGCGCCGCCAGCCATGGCTTCCCGGACTCCATCGAACTGCTGGAAGCCGACCTCGATCTGGGCCTGCCCCCTTTGACCGGCCGCTTCGATTTCGTGATCTGCGCGGATGTGCTGGAGCACCTGCGCCGGCCCGCGCTCCTGCTGCGCGAACTACGCGGCGTGCTGGCGCCCGGCGGACGGCTGGCCGCATCGCTGCCCAACAGCGGGCACGCTTTCTTCCGCTGGAATGTTCTCACCGGCAGATTTCCAGCCGAAGACCGTGGGCTGTTCGACCGCACGCACCTGCATTTCTTTACCTGGCAGGGCTGGCTCGATCTGTTCCAGTCGAGCGGATTCCGTATCGAAACCCTGCGCTGCTCCGGCGTGCCCATAGGCCTCGCGCTGCCCAAATGGGAAGGCAGTGCCCCGGTCCGCGCGATGGAGCGAATGTCTTACGAATCGGCTCGCCTCTGGAAGAAAATGTTCGCCTATCAATTCATTGTGACTGCCGCGCCGGAGAGCGAAGCATGACGGACAAACCCAAAGTCGTCGTCGTAATGCCGGCTTACAACGCGGCCAAAACTCTGCACATGACGTATCAGGATCTGCCGCGCGAGCTGGTGGACCTGGTCATCCTGGTGGACGACGGCAGCTCCGACGAAACCGCCCAAATCGCGCGCGATATGGGGCTGGAGTTGTTCGTTCACAATCGCAATTACGGATACGGCGCCAATCAGAAGACCTGCTACCGCGAGGCGCTCAAGGCGGGCGCCGACATCGTGGTGATGGTTCACCCGGATTATCAGTACGATCCCACCTTGCTGCCCGAGATCATCCGTCCCATCCAGGAAGGGCGCGCCGACGCCGTGCTGGGATCGCGCCTGATGGGAACTAATCCCATCAAGCAAGGTATGCCCTGGTGGAAATACGTATCCAATCGCTTTCTCACTTGGGCGGAGAACGTCACGTTCGGCTTGAAGCTCTCCGAATATCATACGGGCTACCGGGCATTCCGCAGAGAAGTCCTCGAATCGGTAAACCTGGAAACCAACTCCGATAAGTTCATCTTCGACCAGGAGATTATGGCGCAGATGGTGGCGCTCGGCATGCGCATCACGGAGGTCCCCGTGCCCACGCGTTATTTCGCGCAGGCCTCGTCCGCTTCGTTCATCCAGAGCTCGGTTTACGGCTGCTCGATTCTGGTGCTACTGGCCAAATATCTGATATACCGCTGGGGTTGGGGTTACCACCGCCAGTTCGATAGCCTGCAGCGCCGCTATCAATCCGGCATCCAGCCGGCCGGGCGGAAGAGCTAGCGGTGCGGCGCGCCATTTTCGCGCTGGACCTGCTGTTGGTCTTCCTGTTCGCCGCCGTGCTGATCCAGCCGCTCTTCAAGGCGAAGTATGTGGACCGATGGGACTCCATCGAGAGCACTTACATCGCGGACGGACGAATGCTGCGGGAGCATGCCCCGCATCCGCAATGGCAGCCCTTGTGGTACTGCGGCACGCGCTTCGACTATATCTACCCACCGGCGGTGCGCTATGGTACGGCCCTGCTATCGGGTATCTTTATCCCGGCGCAGGCGCACCACGTCTACACCGCTTTGCTTTACTGCCTGGGAATCGCGGGAGTCTATTTCTTTGCGCGCATCCTGAGTGGATCGCGCAAGTCGGGATGGCTGGCGGCGGCCGGCGTGGCATTGCTTTCTCCGGCGGCCTGGCTGATTCCGGATCTGCGCGCGGTCATGCCCCGTCTGACTCCCTGGCGCCTTTGGGTTTTAGTGCGCTATGGCGAGGGGCCGCATGTTTCGGCGGTGGCGCTGTTGCCCGTCGCGCTGGCGTTCAGCTACATGGCCCTGCGGCGCCGCAGGCCGGCCGCCCTGGCCTGTGCGGCTTTGTCTTGCGCCGCGGTGGCGCTCACCAATTTCTACGGGTCGACGGCCCTGGGCATCCTCTTCCCGATCCTGGTGTGGAGCGTCTGGGTGACCAGCCGCGATCGTTCCGTCTGGCTGCGCGGCGCGGCCATCGCCGCTTTGGCTGGCGGGCTCTCGGCATTCTGGCTGACGCCTTCGTATCTGCGGCTGACCATTGAGAACCTCAAATGGTTTTCGCCGCCGGGCGACCGTAGCGCGCAGGTTCTCGTCCTGGCCACGGCGGTAGTGTTTGTGGTCGGCTCATGGCGCTTTCGCGCGCGCACGGAACCGCGCGCCTATCGCGTCTTCCTGCTGGGCAGCGTCATGCTGTTGGGCGTCAATGTTCTGGGCTATCGCTGGCTGCACATTCGGGCTCTGGCCGAACCGAACCGGCTGGAAGTGGAATTCGACCTGATCCTGGTTCTGGCAATGGTGGAACTGGTGCGGCAACTGTGGGACTGGAGCGCGCAGCCCGGTATGCGCATGCGGCTGTCGCGGGCGCTGGCATTGATTCTTGTGCTGGGCGGCTTATGGAGCGCGCGCCACTATGCAAAACACGCGTGGGAAGGGTACCTGTATCCGCTCGATCCGGACTACCGGCAGCGCGTCGAGTATCGTATGTCCGATTGGGTCTCCGGCCATCTGCCGCAATCGCGTACCTTTGCCACGGGATCGGTGCGGTTCTGGTGGAACGCCTGGCACGACACGGCGCAGGTGGGTGGCGGCTGCGACCGTGGTGTGCTCAACCAGTTCCTGATGCCCGCCATGTACCAGGTTACGGTGGGAACCGATCCGGAGACCGCCGTGCGCTGGCTGACCGCTCTCGGCGTGGACGCGGTCATCGTTTCCGACGCCCGCTCGCAGGAGATGTATCACGACTTCCAGCATCCCGCAAAGTTCGCGGGCGTTCTCCCGGTATTGTATGACGACGGCCTGGGAAATGTGATTTACCAGGTCCCGCGGCGGTATCCGTCATTGGCGCGCGTGGTGGATACGTCGGCTCTGGGGGCAGTGGCTCCCGGCTGGGAATCCACGGATCTGGGAGCCTTGCGCCGCTATACCGCGGTCATCGAACAGGGACCCGATGCGTCCGCGCCCAGCGCGTGGGAAGGCACCGATGCCATCCGCATTCACGCGCGCGTAGCGCCCGGGCAGTCGATCGTGGTGCAAAACACCTTCGATCCGGCCTGGCACGCATACGTGGGTGCGAGGGAACTTCGCGTGCGTCCCGATCCGCTGAGTTTCAGCGTGATCGACGCGCCGCCCGGAGACGACGACATCCGGCTGGTCTTCGAAATGCCCCTGGAGAATCACATCGGCTGGATTTTCACTTGGTTGTCCCTGGCGGTTGTGGCTTCGCTGCTAGCACTCAATTACGTTCACCGCCAGCCCGCCGAGTGACGTCTCTTTGTAGTGCGAGCGCATATCCAGGCCGGTCTGGTACATGGTCCGGATTACCTGGTCGAGCGTGACCTTATGGCCGCCTTCTTCCGTCATCGCCATGCGCGCGGCATTCACCGCCTTTACCGCGCCGAAAGCATTGCGTTCGATGCAGGGGATCTGCACCAGGCCGCCGATCGGATCGCAAGTCATGCCAAGGTTATGCTCCATGCCGATTTCGGCGGCGTGCTCAATGGCTTCGTTCGATCCATTTAGTGCGGCCACCAGTCCGCCGGCGGCCATGGAGCACGCCACTCCGACTTCGCCCTGGCATCCCACCTCGGCGCCGGAGATCGACGCGTTTTCCTTGTATAGAATCCCGATCGCGCCGGCCGCCAGAAAATAGCGCACGATGCCTTCATCGCTGGGCGAGGGAGCGAAGTGTTGGTAGTAATGCGCCACGGCCGGAATCACGCCCGCCGCTCCGTTGGTGGGCGCGGTCACTACGCGGCCACCCGCGGCGTTCTCCTCGTTCACCGCGATGGCATAGAGGTTGATCCAGTCGATGGTGCGCAGCGGGTCGCCATCCGCCGCCGCCAGCAGCCGGCGATGCATTTCGGGCCCGCGCCGCCGCACGTCCAGGCCGCCCGGCAGCAATCCGTCGGTGGTAAGGCCGCGCAGCGTACATTCCTGCATCGCGGTCCAGATGCGGGCAATGCGTTCCCGGACTTCCGCTTCGCTGCGCAGGGCCTTCTCGTTTTCGAGCATCATGGCCCAGACGGGCAGGCCGGCGGCGGCGCCTTGCGCCAGCATTTCCGCGGCGCTTGAAAAAGGATACGGCAACTTCAGGGCACCGCCGGCGGGCCCCGGCGGCTGGCCTTCGCGCTCGATGAAGCCGCCGCCCACGGAAAAATAGACTTCCTGCCGCAGGATCGCGCCGGCGCTGCCGAAGGCCGTAAAACGCATGCCGTTCGGATGGCCGGGCAGCACGATATCGCCGCGAAATAGCAGGTCGCGCGTTTCCTCGAACGGGATTGCCGCCGCGCCCATCAGCGCGATACTCCGGCTCTGGCGTACACCGCGCACCAGGCCTTCGATGTTCGCTGGATCGACGCGGTCCGGCTCTTCCCCCAGCAGTCCCAGGATGACGGCGCGATCCGTGCCGTGTCCGCGGCCGGTCAGCCCGAGGGAGCCATACAATTCAATTTGGATGCGTGCGACGGCCGCGGAATCGAGGCTCGTGGCGAACGATCGCGCCGCGCGCATGGGCCCGACCGTATGGGAACTGGAGGGTCCGATACCGATCTTGAATAGCTCGAAAATGCTGGTATTCACTGCCCTTCAGTGTACCGTCATCGTGGCGTGCGCTTGCCGAATGCGGGACTTAAAAGTCCCGCCGGCACGCTGAAACGTGCGCCACGGCCAAACGTCAATCGTTTTTCGGGTAGCCCAGAATCGCATCCACCAAGCCGTCCACCGTATAGACCGAAGCCTCCACCGCGACGTCGATTCCCAACCCGCGCGCGGTGGCGGAGGTGACCGGCCCGATGGAGGCAACTCTCACCCCGGCGAGAGCTTCCGCCCCCGCTATGGCCACGAAGTTCCGGACCGTTGAAGAACTCGTAAATGTGATCCAGTCGGGCTTCTCCGCCAGGTCGAAACCGCCGGCTGGAGCCACGGTCCGGTAAGCCTCCACGACGTCCACCACGGCGCCGCGCCGCGCCAGTTCAACAGGCACAAGATCGCGGGCCACGGCTGCCCGCGGCAACAAAATGCGCTGGCCCGCCAGATTCTGATTGCCAAAAGCGGCGAGCAGTCCCTCGGCCACGTAATCCTTGCCCATCACATCCACTTTCAGATGCAGCGCTTCGATGGCGGCGCGCGTCGCGGGGCCGATCGCGCAGATGCGCGCCCGCAGTGCCCGCAGGTCCACGGCGGAGCGGTCCAGGCGCTGCAGGAAGAAGCGTACGCCGTTCGCGCTGGTGAAGATCAGCCAGTCGTACACGCCGAGTTTGGCGATAGCCTGGTCGAGCGCATCGTAATCGAGGGCCGGCTGAATCTCGATGGTGGGCAATTCGATAGCGTCGGCGCCCAGCGCGCGCAGCCGCGAAGAGAGCGCGTCGGCCTGCCCTCGGGCGCGCGTCACCACGATGCGCTGGCCGAATAGCGGCAGGCGCTCGAACCAGTTCAGCTTGTCGCGCAGCCCCACCACTTCGCCGATGATAATCGTCGCGGGCGGCTTCAATTCGTGCCGATGGATCAACCCGGGCAGCGTGGCCAGCGTGCCCGGCCAGCGTCTGCTGATCCGGCCGCGTGCCCCAGCGCACGGCCATGGCGGGCGTATCGGCGGCGCGGCCATTGGCGATCAGCGCGCGCGCGATTTCGTCGAAAGCCGCAATCCCCATGAAGATGACCAGCGTCTCCGAAGTGCCGGTCTTGCTCCAATCGATGCCCTCGGCGTCGTGGCCCGTGACGAACGTCACCACCTTGGTGTGCTCGCGATGCGTGAGCGGTACGCCCGTGTAAGCCGCGATTCCCAGGGGGGACGTAACCCCCGGTACGATCTCGAAGGCTACACCCGCGGCAGCCAGCGCTTCGGCTTCCTCGCCACCCCGCCCGAAGATGAAGGGATCGCCGCCCTTCAGCCGCACCACGTTCCAGCCGCGCCGCGCGCGCTCGACCAGCATGGCGCAGATCTCTTCTTGGCTGAAGGCGTGTACCGATTTCTTCTTCCCGACGTAGAGGCGCTCGGCTGGCGCGGGCGCCAGGTCGAGCAGCGCGGGGTTGGCCAGGTAGTCGTAGAGGACGGAATCCGCTAGCTCCAGCACGCGCCGGCCCTTCAGCGTGATGAGTTCGGGATCGCCCGGTCCGGCGCCAACCAGGTAGACCTTGCTCATCCGTAGACGCTCTCCAGAATGCGGTCCGCGCCCGCGGCCAGCAAGGCTTCCCCTAACTCGCGGCCGATGCGCTGGGCATCCGCAACTACGCCTTCGGCGCGATTCCGCACCAGGTCAATGCCGTCCGGCGAAACCACCACGGCTTGAATATACAGGCGGTCGCCATCGACTGTAGCATAGGCGCCGATAGGAACCTGGCAGCCTCCTCCCAGTGCGCCCAACAGAGCCCGCTCCGCCGTGACCGCATAGTGGGTAGGTGCGTGATCCAGCTTTTGGGAGGCATGGAAGCCCGCTCCAGTGGTGGTTTCGATCGCCAGCGCGCCCTGTCCCACAGCCGGGCAGACGATCTCCGGCGACAGGATCTCCGCGATTCGTTCTCCCCAGCCCAGGCGCTTCAGACCGGCCGCCGCCAGCACGATGGCATGGTACTGTCCTCCATCCAACTTGCGCAGCCGCGTATCCAGATTGCCGCGCACCGGCTCGATCCGCAGATCGGGCCGCACCTTGCGCAATTGCGCCGCGCGCCGCAGCGAGCTGGTGCCCAATTTGGCGCCCGCCGGCAAATCTGCCAGGCGTCTGCCGACCAGCGCGTCGCGGGGATCTTCACGCTCGGGAGTGGCCGCCAGCACCAGGCCCGCCGGCAATTCGGTGGGCAGGTCTTTCAAACTGTGTACGGCCAGGTCCGCGCGCCCATCCAGCAGCGCTTCCTCGATTTCCTTGGTGAACAGACCCTTCGCGCCCACCTGCGCCAACGGAACGTCGGTGATCTTGTCGCCGGTGGTCTTGATGATATCGATGCGGCTGGGGTATCCCAAGGCCTCGAGTTGACGCTGCACCCAGTGGGCCTGCCACAGGGCCAGTTGCGAACCTCGCGACGCGATGACAAGCATGATTTCTAGGGCCGCCCCCTCACGGCCGCGGCTCGGTCAGATGAAATACTTTCCGAATCGCAGCGATCACCGGCGCGCCGTCCGGCCGTCCCGCTTGCAGCCGCAATTCCGAGATGGGCCCGTGCGCCACTTTGTTGATGATGCCGCGCGTCAGCATTTCCCAGGCCTGCTCCTGCTCCGGCGTTGCCGGGCCAAATTTGCGCCGCACCTTCTCGATCTCCGCCAGCCGGATGCGTTCGAGTTCCTCCTGCAGGCTGACGATAGTGGGCGTGACTTCCTGTATCTTGAGGCGGGCCATCATGCGCTCCACCTCCTGCGCCACGATCTCCTCGGCGCGCTCCGCCTCTTTCAGCCGCTCGCGCAGATTCGCGTTCACCACTTCCTGCAAATCGTCGATGTCGTAGAGGAAAACGTTATCCAAATCGTTGACGGACGGCTCGATGTTCCGCGGCACGGCGATATCGATCAGAAACATCGGCTTGTTGCGCCGCGCCGAGATCACGCGCTGCATTTCGTCCTTATGCAGGATGTAGTGCGGCGCGCCGCTGGAGGCGATCAGGATGTCGACCTCCGGCAGCATGGCCACGAAGCGGCCGTACTCGACGGGCGTCCCCTGGAACAACTTGGCCATCTCGATGGCGCGCTCGTGGGTGCGGTTGGTGACGAAGACGTGCGTGGCGCCGGATCGCCGCAGGTGCCGGGCGGCCAGTTCCGACATCTTGCCCGCCCCGGCGATCATCACCGTGCGGTTGTTGAGCGAGCCAAAAATCTTGCGCGCCAGTTCCACTGCCGCATAGCTCACCGATACGGCCATCTGCCCGATGCCGGTTTCCGAGCGTACTCGCTTGGCCACGCTGAAGGCGCGCTCCAACAGGCCTTCCAGCCATCCGCAAAGCACGCCGTTCGTCTTCGCGATCCCGTAGGCGTTCTTGAGCTGCCCCAGAATTTGCGGTTCGCCCACCACCATCGAATCCAGGCTGGAAGCTACGCGGAACAAATGATGGATGGCGTTCTGCCCTTCATGCCGGTACAAGTAGGGCTCGACCGAGTCCGCCGCGACCATGCGCGATTCCCGAAGGAATTCGTCAACTAAGGCCTGTGGGTCCACGGGATCCTCGGTGGTCACCGTGATCTCGACGCGATTGCATGTGGACAGAATGCAGGCTTCCGAGACGCCGGGGCGGGACTTCAGGGAGCGCAGGGCTTCGGGTAGGGACGGCTCCGGGAAGGCCAGGCACTCCCGAATCTCGACGGGCGCGGTCTTATGGCTGACGCCTGTGACCAGCAGTTTCATGGTTTCAGCAGCCAACTTCCCAGGCGCGCATGCGCCACCCAGGTAATGGCCGACAACCCCACGACAACGATCACCATGATGGCGGCCTTACGCCCGCGCCATCCCGCGGTGACACGCAGAAACACCATCGCCAGGTAACATCCCCAGGTGATGAAGGAGATGCCGATGGCCGGCTGGCTGATCCAAGCGGTCTTATGTTCGATGAACGCCCACGTGGTGGCGGCGATCACCGCCAGCGTCATCAGCACGAATCCCACCGCCATCGAGCGCGAGATCAGCTCGTCCAGAGTGCCCAGGGGCGGCAGGCGGTAATAGAGCTTGCGCGGCTTCTTGCGTTTGAGCTCGCGCTCCTGGAAAAGGTACAGCAGGGACGCGCCGGCGGTGAAAGCCAGGGCCGCGAAACCCAGCAAAACCAGGGTGATGTGTACATCCAGCCAGGCATTGCGGACGACCGGGCTGGTCCAGGCATCCACCGGATTGCCCAGCGTGGCCACCAGCGTCATGACGAAGATCAGGGGGAAGATGAAGACGCTGAGGCTTTCCGTCTTGTAGCGCCAATAGACGAACAGGAAGAGGGCCGTAATCAGGAAGGCGCACATGGAGAGCGTCTCGTAGAAGTTGGCGATGGGGCAGTGATTCATCAGCAGCCCCTCTTCCACGATGGAGACGCCGTGCAGTACCGCGCCGATGGAAAGCGCAGTGAGGGAAACCCGGAACAGGTGCTCGCGTTTGCGGACCAGCGTGAGGATGGCGTGCAGCAGGCCGATCGAATACAGGGCCGCCGCCACGCGCAGCCAGATGACACTCATCTCAGCCATGAAGCGTGCCTAAAGGTCGTTGAAATAATAGTATAGCGTGGGGCCGCGAGCGTTTCCGGGCGGACCCGGCGATTGTTTACGCGGCCGCGAGTGGTCGCCACGTCAACATCTTGCACAGAAAAGGGTAAATTAGGCACGAAAACTGAGGATATTTGAGTATGGCGAGAATACAGCCCGTCCTGACCGCCGCCGAACTTGCGCTGGTCAACCAGATGGCCGCCTTAACCGGGGCAAAACGAACCGAAGTGATCAAAAGCGCATTGTCGGTCTATCACTGGTTCGTGCGGCAGGCGCTCACCGGGGGCCAGGTCGTGGCGCGCAAGCCAACCGGGGAGGAGGTGGCCCTGGAAACCGTGGAACTGGCGATGCTCGAAGGCAACGGCAACCGTCTTGGCCCAGACGAGTTGGGCTTGCTCGCCAAGCAACTGGTTGCGGCCTCGAATCCGGTTGAGGCGGCACATATCAAAGAGCGTCTCACGCGCGGCTTCTATGGAATCTAGCGCAAACCAAGGATCAGCGCTTGCCTAGAGTCCGCCGCCGAAATGTTCCGCCTGCTTCGTTTCAGCAGCTGCTCGACCGCGTATCCGCAGCCGGAAGATTCCCGCTTCTCAGTTAGAGTTGTTGGCGAGGTGGCTCGACGGCGGCCAGGCGCCTAAGGGCGAACGTCTTTCGTGAACCTCATGTGCGCACGTCATAAATGGAGGTATGCTTGGATATGTCCGCGGCACGGGTGTAGCTGCGGCAAAAAGGAATCTGCTCATGAGTCTGAAAATCCATGTTCGTGAAAGCGGCAACGTAGTGATTCTGGACCTGAACGGCCGGATCACCATAGGCGAAGAGGTGACTGCGCTGCGGGACACCATCAAAGAGCACCTCGACAACGGGCAAAAGAACATTTTGCTCAATCTTGCCGAAGTGAGCTACATCGATAGTACGGGGCTGGGTCAGTTCGTGGGCAGCTTTGCCACCGTAACCAGCCGGGGCGGCCAACTCAAGCTGCTGAACCTGCAGAAAAAATTGCAGGAGTTGATGCAGATCACCAAGCTCATCACCGTGTTCGAGTCGTACACGAACGAAGCGGCCGCCGTCCGCAGCTTTGCGACGGCAGCCACAGCGAACTAAATCGTCACACGCGCCGGTTAGCGGCGCGTCTATTCCACGTCCGAAGGGTCCACAGACTTGCGTTCGCCGGTCGAGGCCCAGCGGACGTATGCGACGATGTCGGCGATCTGCTGGTTGGTGTAGCCGCCGGTGGAAGGCGGGTGCTTCCAGATGGCGTTGTCCGACTTCGATTCGACCTCTCCCGCCGCGAATTTGCGCAACTCGGGCGGTTTCTTCGAAAGATCGTAATACTGAACCGTCGCGGCATCCGCGGAAGCGACCTTCATGCCCGGGAACTGGTCGGACCCTTTGACTTTCACGGTCTCGACATACTCCGTGCGCGTCGCGCGGATGGCGGTAACCAGGGCTCGCACGCCGACGCGCCCAAGCACCTTCAGATCCGGTCCGACCGCCGTGCCGTGGCCTTTCAGTGCATGGCAGGTGCCGCACCCGCCATCGGCCAAGAAAAGCGTCTGACCGCGCTCAATCTGCTGGTTGGGGGCAGCCGCCTGCAAAAAGAGCAAAACAGATAACCAGATCATCAAATCCTCCCGACCATAGTATAGTCGGATGCAAGGGGCTTCGCTTGCGGCGGCTCACATCTCCAGCTTTCCGTTATACATCAGGTCGCGCACACGGAATTCCGCCGCATGGTAGGGGCCGTAGCCCGGCAGGTAAAGTTCAAACGTGACGGTCTTATCGCGTTCGGTTGGCGCGCGCGGGTAGACCAGCCGGAGGAACGGGTCCGAGGGTACCGGCGGAAAGTGCCCTTCCATCTTGTATTTCTGGCGGCCCACGCGCATGATCGACTCCTCTTCCATGCGCCGCTCTTCTTCGCCGTCCGCCAGCGCCGCCAGATTCTTATAGCCGATGGCTACCACGAGCTTATTTGCGCCTTCCTGCGCCAGGTAGTTGAACGTACTCCTCGCCTAGGGGCTTACCCCGGCGGTGCGCCCACTCGGCTTCCGCCTCGCGCACCGGGTGGGCAGTTGCCAGGTAAACTTGCACCGCGGGCGCCGGTTCGGCCATCTGCGCCCAGGGACTATCGTGAAGAAAGTGTTCGATTTGTGGGTCGGTCCAATCCTTGGGAGCTTTGGTCTCCCAAAAGGGAGCTGCAAATAGAGCCAACAACACCCATACGAGATGCATAATAGTTCCAATATGGCAGAAACCCGGTATCGTGGCCGCCGCGCCACCTCCATCGAAAACGAACACGTGCGCGTCACGGTGTTGCATGAAGGCGGACACATCGCGGAGATCCTGGACAAGGAGAGCGGGGTAAATCCGCTGTGGACGCCCCCCTGGGAGTCGATCGAACCGTCCACTTACGACCCGCGGAAACATCCCGAATACGGCGCCGACGCCGAGAGCAAACTGCTCGGCGGCATTATGGGGCACAACCTCTGCATGGACATATTCGGCCCCCCCTCCGCGGAAGAGGCTGCCGCCGGGCTCACCGTCCATGGCGAGGCGTCCGTAGCGGCCTATGAAGTAAAGGCCGCGGACGGCCAACTGGTGGAGCGGGCGTATTTGCCGCAAGCGCAGTTGCGAGTGGAGCGGCTGATCCGGCTGGCCGGACGCACGCTGGAGATTACCGAGAATGTGACGAACGAAGCCATTACCGACCGTCCCATCGCCTGGACCGAGCATGTCACGCTGGGTCCGCCATTCCTCGAAAGGGGCGCCACCGAATTTAGGGCTCCGGTCACGAAATCGCAAGTTCTGGAAGAAGGCAATGGCGATCTGGAACTCTTTACGGATGCCGCCGTCTCGGGAGGATTCGCCACTTATCTTATGGATCCCTCGCGGGAGACGGCGTTCTTCGTGGCGTGGTCGCCGCGCAGCGGTGTGGCGTTCGGCTACGCATGGCGGCGGGCCGATTTCCCATGGATGGGCGTCTGGGAGGAGAACTGCAGCCGCAAAGGGGCTCCGTGGAAAGGGCGGACTCTTACCCGCGGCATGGAATTCGGCGCCTCGCCCGTAGCCGAGACGCGCCGGCAGATGGTCGAGCGAGGCAACCTGTTTGGCGTGCCCGGCTTCCGTTGGATTCCGGCGCGCACCGGCGTAGAGGTCCGGTACAACGTGCTGATTCAAGGCGGTCTGGAGCGTTGCCCAGCGGAACTGGGGCACGGCGCGGCGGGCGAGGTCCGTTTTGGATATTGAGCTGCGGCCGGGGGACGCCGGAGATTTGGGTTCGATCGCTCAAATTCAAATCGCCTCGCCCGAGGCGTCCCAATGGGACACGCGCGAGTACCTGCGGTACCAACTCCTGGTGGCCATTTGCGGCGGGCAAGTCGCCGGCTTTGCTGTAGCGCGGCGGCTGGTCGAAGGCGAATCCGAATTGCTGAATCTGGCGGTGGACCCGGCATTCCGGCGGCGCGGTATAGGGCGTCGGCTGGTGACCGCATTAACCTCCGAGTATCCGGGCATCCTTTGGCTGGAAGTGCGCGAATCCAACTGGGCGGCCCGGAAACTATACGAATCATTAGGGTTCCGCGACGCGGGTTGCCGCCCCGGCTACTATCCGGACTCCTGTGAAAGCGCTATTGTCATGAACGTTCATTCATGATACTGTCACAGTAGACGGCAGGTTCGATCAGGGCTTGCCGCACTTCTCAAAACGATGAAGTGAAGATGACCCACCGAGCCTCGTTCCCGAACCACCGACTCGGCGTGGCAACCTCACTGGGAGGAACTGCCCCAATATGGAACGGAACGCACAGGAACAATTCAAAGCGCATCTGATGGAAATAAATGAGGAGTTTCGCCAACTCGCTGTAACGCATTGCGATTACGCGAAGAGGCTGGATGAGCTGGAAGCTCTGCCGCACCTCACCGATCAGGAACAACTGGAGGAAGTGCGGTTGAAGAAGCTGAAGCTCCGTTTGAAAGATCAGATGGAAGCGATTATGAGTCAATACCGGACTCAGCAGGTCGCTTAACGTCAGGTGCGCGAATTTAGGTTTTTCGAAGCCCGGCTGGTTCGCCCAGCCGGGCTTTTCATTTCTGGGGATGAAAAATCCTCAGCGCGCCGGGTTGGTCACGGCCACCGCGCGCACGGGCGAGCCGTCGCGCCCTCCGAGTTTGAGCGGCAGCACGATAAGTTGAAATAATCCGGCGCCGAGGGCGTCGAGATTGGTCAGGTTTTCCACGATCGGCAGTCCCGCTCCCAGCAGGATTCGATGCGCGGGATAGGGCGCGCGATCGACGGACGGCATATCCACTCCGACCAGTTGCACGCCGCAGTCCACCAGGAACGTCGCGGCGTCCGCGGCCAGACACGGGTGATCGCTGAAGTAGTTCGGGGCGCCCCATTGTTTTGACCAACCGGTGTGAAGCACGGCTGCGTGTGCGTCGAACGGCGGAGGCATCTGCCCCTCCAAATGCGCGCGGCGGATTTCGCATCCCACGCCGATCTCGCGGAGATCGATGAGCCGCGCCGATCCCACACAGCGCGCCAGCGGCACGCGATCGATGGTCTCGCCGGCGTGGAAGAAGTGAAAAGGCGCGTCCATGTGGGTGCCGGTGTGGACGCTGAATTCGATGCGGCTCAGGTGCATGCCGGACTGGTCGAGAATAGTGACGCGTACGGGGCCGTCGCCTGGAAAAACAGGCGTACCGGCATCCACCGTCTGGCTGAGGTCAACCATGCGTCCGGAAAGCATTTGCCATCCGTTATCTTAGATGATGGGGTAGCGATGCGGAAAGTCTTGCATTTCGATTCATCGCGCGCGCATTACGATTGCGACGCGGCGGTGGTCTGGTGTTACGACAATCGTTTTGAACTGGCGCTGCGCAAGTTGCTGAAGCGTACCGGCGTGCTGCGCCCCGACCAGATTCGTGTGGCGGGCGGAGCCAAGTGTCTGTCCACTCCGGATCTGGAAACCGATCGGCAGTTCGTGCTGGAGCAAATCCGCAAGTCCGCGCGCCTGCACGGCACCGATACCGTGATCCTAATGGTGCATTCGGACTGCGGGGCATACGGCGGACTGGCGGCTTTCGGCGGCGACGCGCAGGCCGAATTGCGCCATCATTGCGAGGAATTGCGCCGCGCCGCGGAATGCCTCCGTCAAGCTCTTCCCGAGATCTCCGGGGTGCGCTGCTATTACGTGGATTTCGACGGTGTTTGGATGCCGGACCCAGACCCGGCGGGTTGATAGACTACGTGGCCGCGAAACGATAGCCTACCCACGGCTCCGTCAGGATGTATTTCGGCTTGGCGGGGTTCGGTTCTATCTTCTTGCGCAATTGATTGATAAAGACCCGCAGGTACTCCGGCTCATCGCCGTAATCCGGGCCCCACACCGCTTGCAATAGCTCGCGGTGCGGAACGGGCTTGCCGGCTTGCGAGACCAGGTACCGCAGCAGGTCGAACTCCTTGGGCGTGAGGCGCGTCTCTTTGCCCTTCACGTGGATGCGCCGCGTGTCGAAGTCGATTTGCAGGTCCGCCGTCGAGACCGAATGCGGTCCGCTTTCGGGCGAAGTGGGCGCCCGCCGCAGCGCCGCGCGGATACGCGCCAGCAATTCCTCCATGCTAAACGGCTTGGTAATGTAATCGTCCGCGCCCGCGTCGAGAGCCGCCACTTTATCCTTCTCGCTGTTTCGTACGGAGAGAATGATGACCGGCACATCCGATCCGGAGCGCAGGTGCTGGCAGGTTTCCAATCCGCCCATGCCGGGCATGTTCATATCCAATAGCACCAGATCCGGCATTTCGGCTGAAATTCTGGCCAGGGCTTCTTCGCCGTTGCGAGATTCGATCACTTCGTACTTATGCCCAACCAGGGTGGCCCGCATCACACGGCGGATCTGCGGGTCGTCGTCCACTACCAGAATCTTGCCTGCGCTCACGACACCATTTCACCACGGTACGCAGGCAGCGCGAAACTGAATACGGAGCCTTGTCCAGGCTCGCTGGTCACCCAGATCTTGCCGCCGTGCGCTTCCACGATGCCTTTGGCGATCGCCAGGCCCATGCCGGTGCCGGGGACCCGGAAGCGGTGCTCGCGGGCGCGGAAGAATTTGTCGAAGATGTGCATCTGCTCCTGCTCATCGATGCCGCTGCCCCGATCCACCACGCTGACCACAATGCGGCCTTCGCCCGCGCGCGCTGAAATCGTCAGCGGCGATCCGGGCGGCGAGTATTTCAGCGCGTTGTCCAGCAACTGTTTCAAAACCTGCTGGACGAAGTCGAAGTCCGCGTGCGCCGCGGGCAACGCGTCCTGGAGCCGAACGTCCAACGGCCGGTCGTGGAGCACGGGCCTGAGTTCCGCGAGCGTGGCGCCAATGACCTCGCTGATATCCAGCGCGCGCTTCTCCAGATGCAGTTTGCCCGCTTCGATGCGCACCATTTCCAACACCTCGGCCACCAGCCGGTTCAGACGGTCGGCCTCTTCGTCGATGATGGTCATCAGTTCGCGCTCCACATCCGGGCGAGGCTGGCCCAGAAGGCTCGTAACGGCAGCTTTGATGGAAGTCAGGGGCGTTTTGAAATCGTGCGCCAGCGCGTCCAGCAGCGCCGATTTGAGCACTTCACTCTGACGGGTAGCCTCCGCGCGGCTGGCCTCCTCGAGCGTGCGCGCGCGTTCGACGCCGATGGCCACCAGGTAGGCTACGGCATTGAGCACCGCTTCGGAGGGCAGCGTACCGGTCAGGCCCAGGTTGCCGAGGGCCTGCCCGCCCAGGCGCACGGGGACAATTGCCAGACCGCGGACTGGATCGATGAGCGCTTCGTCGCGGTCCTCCTGCAGTTGCTCATCGGAAATCAGGGGATCGTCAGGCCCCCAGCGGTACGTTTCGTGAGTCAACCTGGCGTGGAAGGCGGCCGTAGTCACACCCAGGATGCGCACCACGCGGCTGACCAGGTCCTGGCTGGCGGTGCGCGCATTGCCGCTCAGCAGCAGGCTCTGGCTCAGCGCGTACAGCCCTTCGACCTCGCGCCGGCGTTGTACCGCCTCGAGGGTGCGGTGCCTGGCGCGCACCGAGAGTTGGCTGGCCATAACGGCAGTGACCAGGAATGCAATCAGGGCCACCCAGTTCTGCGGGTCACCCACCTCGAATGTGCCGATCGGCGGCAGGAAGAAATAGTTGAATCCGAGCACTGCTACCAGCGACGCGATGGTCGCCTCCAGTAGCCCCCACCACGTAGAAATTCCGAAGATCACCAGTAGCAGCGTCAGCGCCACCGTGGTGTTGTTGACCGAGGCGACGCGAAAATAGAATGCGATTACCAGCAGGACCAGGACGGGCGCCGCGATCAGTTGGAGGGCATGGCGGATGCGGGGATGTGTCATGCGGATAAGAAGGCATGCGACCGGGAGTTCCAATCGGGCCGGGGTTCTGGCCGCCGCGGCACGTCAGGCTCCGAAGACGCGATTGAAGAATTCTCGCGTCTTCTGGCGAATCTCTCCCAGCTTCAAATCCAGCCGCTGATCGTGCAATTGATTGGGAGTCCAGCGGCGCACCAACTCCGCGAGCGTCTCGGACTGCGACGGCGAGGTGGGCAGATGTCCTCCCGCGTAGCCGCTTGAAACGCGCAACCCGTGATCGATGGCCCGGTAAAATACGGCGGCGTCCCGCAGAAAGTCGGCATCCTCGCGCTCCAGGTGCCCCATCTGCTCGATGACATCGATGCGCGCGGGCGTGTTCAGCACCTTATAGAATATCCCAGCGCCGCGCAGCCGGAGATACATCAGGGCGAAATCAATATCGTAGTAGCCGCCGACAGCCGCTTTCAGCGGGTTACGGGAGGCCTGCTCTTTCTCCAGGCGCGCCCGCATTTGCGCAAGTTCCTTGCGCGACCGGCCGCTTTGCCCGTAGCGCCGCCAATCCAGTTCCTGCAGTTTGTGCAGGAATTCGGTGGCGCGCTCCGGGTTCCCCGCAACTGCGCGCGACTTCATATAGGCGATGCCCTCCCAAGCCTCGGCATGCTTCGCGAAGTACTCACGATAAGTCCCCTCGGACTGCACGAGCGCGCCCTCGCGCCCGTTGGGACGCAGGCGCGTGTCCACCGTAAACATGACGCCATCGCCGGTATAGGCGCTGATGGCATTGATCATGCGCTCGGCCACCGCCGTCCAGAGCGCCTGCTCGGCGGCGTCCTCGTCGGGGATGACGAAGATTAAATCGGCGTCCGAAGCCAGATCAAATTCGCGCATGCCCAGGCGGCCCAGCGAGACGACCATCATTTGCTGCGCCGGTACGTAGCGTGGATTCGCGGGAGGAGGAGCTTCCTGCAGCGCGATGCGATATGCCGCCGCGATTACGGCGTCGGCCAGATCCGAGGTCCGCTCGAGCGTTTCGAAGATGGGCGCCGGACCCAGCAGGCTGTCGCTCTGAATGCGGAACATCCGGCGGCGGAAGTAGGCGCGCAGCGCCGCGCTGTCCGCGATGGATGCCGCCTGCGGCGCGGCGGCCGAATCCAGATCCGCCAGCATCTCGGGATGACGCAGAAGCTGGTCACCGAAATACTGGCTGCGCTCGAAGATGTCCACCAGGCGCCCCGCGAGCAAAGCGTCCGCATCCAGCCGAGCGAGCCATTTAGGATCGTCCGCCATTTTCTCCAGGAAGAGCTCGAAGCGTTCCCGGCCGCGGTTCAGTTTCGCGCGTGCCAACATGGCAGCCAACTGCGGCGCGCATTGCTCCAGATAGCGGCTGAGGTTGTTGGGAGCCGCCGGCGGAAGGTCCAGATCGAGCGGTTGCCAGCGATCATGGCCGGCGCCGTCGCCATCGGACACCGGGATGTAGTACATGGGCTTGCGCGCCAGGATGACCCGGGCATACATCTCGCGCACGTTGCCTAGATGCTCCTCCAGCCGCACCTGGAGCGATTCGGCGGTAAGCGGATCGCCGGATTCCGGGGGCATCTTGCGCGCCAGGATGTCCAGTTCTTCCGGCTGCGCGGGCAGCGTGTGGGTCTGGCGGTCATCATAAAACTGCAGGCGGTGCTCGATGTGGCGCAGGAACTCGTAGGCGGATGCCAGGCGCGCGTATTCGCTGGCGGAGAGCAGGTTCTTGTCGTGCAGGCGGGAGAGGGCAAAGAGCGTGCCGCCGTGCCTTACCCAAAGCTCCCGTCCCCCATGCAAGCGCTGCAGGCATTGCACCAGGAACTCGATATCGCGAATGCCGCCAGGCGCCAGCTTGATATCCAAACCGGAGTGTACCCGCTTGGCGGCCAGTTTCTCGCTGATCCGCTCGCGCGCCTCGGACACCGCTTCCACCGCGCGGAAATCGAGGGTCGTCGAGTAGATCAGCGGCTCGACGAATTCCAGGAGTTCGCGGCCCAGGGGCAGGTCTCCGGCGCACACCCTGGCTTTGATCAACATCTGCTTTTCCCAGTCGCGCGCGCGCTCCTGGTAGTACCGTTTAGCGCCCTCCAGAGAAATGCAGACCTCGCCCAGGCGCCCATCCGGCCGCAGCCGCAGATCCACGCGGTAGCAGGAGCCGTCCGCGGTGTATGTGGAAAGCAGTTCGGTGTATTGATTGGCGACCTTCTTGAAGAATTCCTTGTTGGTAATGGCGCCCGGCCCGGCGGTTTCGCCATTACCGGAATACACGAACATCAGGTCGACATCCGAGCTGTAGTTCAACTCCTGGCCGCCCAGCTTACCCAGCGCGATCACGGCAAAACCGCAGGGCCGCGGCTGGCCATCCGGTCCCTCGAAAACCGGCTCGCCATGACGCGCCGCCAATTGCCCGCGAATCTGGCGATACGCGAAATCCAGAAGTGCGTCGGCCAGGTTGGAAAGCTCGCCGGTGATATCCGCCAGGGCGGCCAGGCCCAAGACATCGCGCAGCAGGATGCGCAGCGACTGGCGCCGGCGGAAGCGCGCCAGCAGTACGGGCGCCGGCACATCTGGGCCTTCGGCGGCGCGGAATTGCAGCAGGCGTTCCGTGAATTCCTCGGCCGAGAGCATGCGGTGCAGATCGCCCGGATCGGCGGCCTGCAGCATCCACTCGGGCCGCCGCAGGACGGCTTCGGAAAGGAATCGGCTGTAAGAGAAGGCCGTGATCAGGCAACGCAACGCGGCAGGCGAACTGGAGATGCGGTTGAAAGCCGCGGGAGAATCCTGGCGCAGCCGTTCGAGGAAATGCAGCGCCTCGTCGGGATCGGGGACGGATGCCAGCAGCGACTGGATGCGCGCCGCGATGCGTTCGGGAATGCCGTCGCCCAGGCGCGCAATATCTTCGCGCGCGCGGGACGGATTACGAAATTCAACGGCGTCCAGCAGATGCTGCATTCGGGATCGGGCAAACGGGGCCCTCACACAGATTATAGCTTCCGCGGGCGGCGGCCACTTACTCCCCGGTGAAACCGCATTCCCGTGCCTCCATAAATTGGGCGGGCCGCCTTCTGGTGTAGTTTCGCCGGTTGGCGCGCACCGTAGCGATGGCTTCCAGAAAATACTCGTCCACCGCGCGCGGCGCAACTCCGCTAGCTTTATCGTGCGCGAAGAGCAGTTTGCCATCTTCCACCACCGCCCGCAGATCCGCGCCCGTGAGTCCGTGGCTCGCATCCGCAATCGCGCCAATATCGGCCTGGGACAGCGGCGCCGGTACGTTGGACAATCTTCCACTGAGTATCGCGGCGCGCGCGGCGGCATCCGGTAACCGGGTTTCCAGCCATAGCTCGATACGCCCGGAGCGCAGGATAGCGGGGGGCAAGCTATGCGGCTCCATGGCGGTGATGATCACGCACACCCGCTCCGCGCTGGCGCTCTCCAATCCGTCCAGCATGGTCAGCAAGTAGCGGTAGAATCCCTTCCCCTCCGAATTCTCGAAGATCAGGTCCCCATCGTCGATGAAAACAACCGATGGCGCGTTCCGCTTAGCGGCTTCGAATATCTTCTGGACACGGTCGTAGAAATTGTAAGTCCCGGCGATGACGGTGCCGTCGATCAGAAAGAACTTGCTCTTCAGGCGGGCCGCCAGCGCGCGGCCGATGGTGGTCTTGCCGGTGCCCGGAGGTCCGGCCAGCAGCACACCGCGTTTGGGCTTCAGTTGCAACTCGGCGGCCAAGGCGTGGTTCTCGAAGGGCAGCGCGATCTTGGCTTCGAGCGCCTGGATGATATCGTCGAAGCCCTGCAGATCTCTCCAGTCGACCGCTTCCACCTGCTCCAATTCGACGTTGCTGGCCATGTTCTGCTCGGCGAGGTATGCGGTGAACCGCTGGGTGTCCAACTGGGCATGGCCGCGCAACCAGACGCATGCGTTTCTGAGCTGGTGCGCCGTCAGTTCCGGGGCGAAGCGGTGGATTTCGTTGTAATCCAGGCCGGCCGCGGCGACGGGGTTCAGATAGGCGCGGCAAATGCACTCGTAGTCGGCCGCCGTGAAGTCCTCAATTTCAACCGAGAAGGCGCGGCTCTCGAGGGCGCGCGGCGTGTCGTCGTCGTCCATGGCGAACAATATCTGCTTGTGGCGCGCAATCGCGCTCTCCAGGACCGCGGTCAAAGCCACCGAGATCAGTTTGGCGCGCGCGTAGCAGCAGCCGTTCACCACGGCGTGGATCAGGTGGAAGTCGTCCAAAATGACGAAGTCATGACGTTCCAGGGACTGCTCCATGAGGGATACAAACGCCTCCTCGATGGCGGCCGCCTGGTGCCCTGCCAGCACCCCCATGAATTCCGCCGCGCCGATCTGCGCGCCTCCGGTGGCGGCTGCGATCTCGCGTAATACGGTGGTCCTGCCCGCGCCATGGGTCGCTTTGAGCACTACGATATTACCGGCACCGATAGCGGCGAGCAGGCGCTCGCGGGCCACTCGCTGTACGGGCGTCAACACGTTCCGATTTTCAGCGGCAACCAGCCTCTCACTGACCTGCCGGGAGGCCTGCCGCTCGACTAGAGTCAACATAATCCCTTTAAGATGAACTACAAAGTAATGGTTATTGGAAAGTTAGATTGGGTAACGGAGCCGCGGCGGGCGCGGTTCTTAAGAAAGCTTAGAGGTGACTGGTGGGAGCCGGATGAAGGCTCTCTGCCAGAATGCCGGTGTCTTTATATTTCATGAGCGCCTCCTTCCAGTGAGATAGATCTTACCTTCAGCAGGCTATCATAGACCCTGTAAGCCGGGCAAGCCATTTTTGATTAATTTGTTTTAAGCCGTTCGCTCCCGCTAAAATGGAAGCATTCGATGTCTGAGCTCTTCCGGTCATTTCTGCCTCTGCACAATCCGATCGGCTTCGGCGTCAGCGATTTCATCGAATTGGAAGTGGCGCTGCTGCTCGTTTTGCTGATCGTGGCCTACGACCGGCTGGGCGGCTGGGGGCGCAGGCTGGCGGCGCGTACCGGTTGGTCGATGCTGGCCGTCGCGATCCTGCCCATTGCGCTGCGCTTGGCCATGCTGGCGCAAAGTCCCGTGCCTACGCCCAACGGGTCGGATGATTTCGCGCACCTGCTGGCAGGCGACACTTTGCGGCACTTCCGCCTGGCCAACCCGCCGCATCCGCTGCACCCGTTCTTCGAAACCATTTTCGTCCTGCAGGAGCCCACTTACAGTTCGATCTTCCCGCTCGGGCAAGGCATCGCGCTGGCGCTTGGGCGTGCGGTTTTCGGCAGTCCCTGGGCGGGTGTGGTGCTGTCCGTCGCGGCGTTGTGTGCGCTGTGCTACTGGATGCTGCGCGCGTGGACGACACCGGGTTGGGCGCTGGTGGGCGGATTGCTCGCGGTGATCCAGTTCGGGCCGCTGCGGTATTGGATGAATACATATTGGGGCGGTGCGGTTTCGGCCATGGCGGGCTGCCTGGTGTTCGGTTCGCTGCCGCGGCTACGCGCTCAAGGCCGGATGCGGGATGCCGTCTTCCTCGGCCTGGGAATCGGCATTCAACTGCTCACGCGCCCGTTCGAATGCGTGCTACTGATCGCCGCCGTTCTTCTCTTTTTCCTGCCTGCGCTGCGCGGCCCGCACGACTGGCGCAAACTCGCGCGCGCGACGGCTATAGTCACTCTGACTATCTTGCCCGCAATCGGGTTGGCCTTGTTACAGAACAAACAAGTTACTGGCAGTTGGACGACGCTTCCTTATGTACTGAGCCGCTATCGGTACGGTGATGCCGACCACTTTCACGACACAACCCAATCCCGTACCGCACCAGGAACTTACTATCAGCCAGCAGCGCGATTACGACGAACAGGCCGCCACGCACGGTCCGGGCACGGATAACTTACAGGAATATCTGGAGCGCCTGGCCGGCCGCGCGCGTTTCTATCGCTTCTTCTTCCTACCACCGCTCTATCTTGTTCTGTTATTCGTTTTACCGTCCCTTCGCCAGTGGCGCTTTGTGTGGGTGGCCCTGGCGCTCGCGGTATTCAGCCTGGGGACGAATTTCTATCCTTACTTCTATCCGCACTACATCGCCGCCGCCACCTGCCTGTTCGTATTGGTGAATGTAGTAGGGCTGGAAAGGCTCAGCCGTGTAACCATCCGCGGGACGATGGCGGGGCAGGCCGCGGCCCAACTCCTGGTGTTTCTTTGCGTCGCACAGTTCCTGTTCTGGTACGGCTTTCACCTCTTCGCGAATTCGAACGCATCCCTGGCCATGCTGCCTTACGACACCTGGGATTCGTGAATCACGGCGATCCGGAAGGTCGCATCGCGGTGCGCGATCGTCTCGCACAGGCCCACGGGAAGCAACTGGTTTTCGTGCGCTACTGGCCGCAACACCGATTTGGGGAGTGGGTGCAAAACGCCGCTGACATCGACGCGGCGCGGGTGGTTTGGGCGCTCGACCGCGGCACGCTGGAGAATGAGAAACTGCAGCACTACTATCCGGACCGTACGGTTTGGTTATTAGAGCCCGACGCCCGTCCGCCGAAGCTCGCGCCCTACCGGGAAGAACCTCTGCCCACGCCTTCGCCGCCGCCGTCGAAGGAGCCCCATGAGAAGCCTAGCCCGATACAGAACGGCATCCAACTGCTGCCGGTGCAATAAGGCGCCCGATTCTCACTTCGAAGCCGGCACTCGCAAGTTTCTGGCGGCCGTGCTCACCAGCAGGCCGGCAACCGCCAGATTCGCGGATGCGAACAAGGGCATCTGCTCCGGCGCCTTGCGCACGATATAGTGTTGCGCCGCAAGTCCGCCGGCCAGCGCTCCCAGCTTGATCGCCAGCGAGCCATAACTGAACCGCCCGCCAACGCGCACCAGCGGATTCATTTCGTTCTTTCCCCACGAACTGGCGGCATCCGCCGCGTCGGCGCCCACCAGCACCGTCTGGCTGACACGCCAAGCCGCGCGCCAACGCGATCGCCTCTCCGCGCCGGATGCGGCCGGCAAGAGGAGCACGATGAAAAGCAGAAGCGTGGTCGGACGATGCAGAACACCCTCCGCACAACTATTCGGCGGGTGAGGCCGAAAGCGTTAGATGCGGTCGCCGTTTGTGTCTCTCCGCCGCGCTACCATAATCCCTATGTGCAGCCTGGGGCCCATCCTGTGACCGAAACCCTCGACTTCGTCGTGCGGCACGGCTACGCGCTGCTGTTCTTTTGGGTGCTGGCCGAGCAGGGCGCGTTACCCCTGCCCTCCGTACCCCTGCTGCTGGCCTGTGGAGCCCTCGCCAAAGACGGCCGGCTCAGCCCGCACTGGATCGTCCTCTCGGGCCTTATGGCTTGTTTGATTGCCGACAGTTCCTGGTTTATGTTGGGACGGCGCCTGGGCGCACGCGTGCTGCGCTTCATCTGCCGGATTGCGCTGGAGCCGGACTCCTGCGTCCGTCAGACCGAGACCGTGTACCTGCGCTACGGCAGCCGTTCCCTGTTGGTTGCCAAGTTCGTACCGGGATTGAACGCCGTTTCCGCCCCGCTGGCCGCCATTTCGGGCTTGAGCTTCAGCCGGTTCATCCTGTTCGATACCCTGGGCGCGCTGATCTGGATCTTGTCGTACACGGCCTTGGGCTACATCTTCAGCCGTCAACTGACGCAGGTGGGAGACTACGCGGCGCGCATGGGCGCGTGGGTTGCGTTGCTGGCCGTGGGACTGTTAGGCGCCTGGATCTTCTGGAAATTCGAGCAACGCCGGCGCTTCTTGAAGAAGCTCGCGGTCGCGCGAATCACCGCCGGCGAGTTGAAACAGAAGCTGGAGGCCGGCGAGGAGATCGTCGTGGTGGACGTCCGGAGCGCCTTCGAAAGCGACGTGGACGCCGTGCCGGGAGCGCTGCGAATTCCCCTGGAGGAACTGGAGGTCCGCCACCTCGAAATTCCCCGCGATCGCGACATCGTGCTGTTTTGCAGTTGACCGAACGAAGCCTCCAGCGCCCGTGCGGCGCTGCTGTTGCAGAGACGGGGGATCGTGCGCGTGCATCCGCTTTATGGCGGCGTGGATGCCTGGCGCGCTCTCCGCGAGACAGCCTAGGCTAGCAGGCTGCGGAAAAGGCGTGTCGGGACGCTCCCTTACGGTCGCGGCTCGGTAAGACGGTCGCGGCTCGGTAAGATGGTCGCGGCTCGGTAAGCCGCTGCAAATACAGGGCAACACTTCTGAGCCGCGCGCGTACGCAAGCGGTTTTCAGCCTTTTCCGCAGCCTGCCAAACATGCTTTTGCGCGAATACTCCTCAACGCGGGCGGCCGATTCTGCGTCAACTTTGTGAACAACCCGGAGGATGCATGAAACCAGTGGCCCTGTGGCTGCTCCCGATGACTCTCTGCGCGGGCCCGGCGCGCTACGCCCGCGTGGGCGACTTCGAGGGCACCGTTCAGGTCCAACTCCAGGCCGCCGACGACTGGCAGGCCGCGCGGCGCAATCTACCCCTCCGCGAGTTGTCGTGGCTGCGCACGGAGGGCCCCTCGCGCGTCGAAATCGAGTTGGACGAGGGCAGCATCTTGCGCCTGGGTCCAGATTCCCTGGTCGAGCTGTCCGATTACACGCGCCTCTCCACCGGGCAGCGTATCACGCTCGTCTCCCTGGATCATGGGGTGGCTTATTTAACGGGCGCGGCCGAGGGCAAGGATGCGCTGATGGTAGCAGTGCCCGGCGCGCAGGTGAGCATTCGGCAAGGCGCGCGCTTGCGGCTGGAAGCACGCGATCCCTGGAGCCTCGTCGCCGCCATGGATGGCGTGGCGCGCTTCTCCTCCCCCACCGCGGAATTCGATCTTGCGGAAGGCCAGATGGTGAAGCTGGACCCCGGCCATCCGGCGCGATTTTCTCTCAATCGCGAGATTCCGCCGCTCGACACCGACCGCTGGGCGAACGAGCGCGATAATGTGCTGCTTTCGTCCACTTCCGCGGCGCATGTGGCGGGGCTGCGCGGCGGCCTGGCCGACCTGGATGCGTATGGCGTCTGGATTCAGTCCGGGGATTTCGGCGCCGTCTGGAAACCCAAAGTGACGGCCGGCTGGGCACCCTTCCGATACGGAAAATGGGCCTGGTACGACAGCCTCGGCTACACCTGGATTAGCGACGATCCGTGGGGCTGGCTGCCCTATCATTACGGCCGATGGATGCAACTGGAGGGTACCGGCTGGGTCTGGGCGCCGGGCGAGGGCGGCGGTTTTATGCCGGGCGCGGTGTATTGGCTGAAGAGCGCCAGGTTGGTGGGATGGGGCGCACTGGCGCCCGGTGAAAACTGGAAACCACCGGAGTCCCCGCGCTTGTATTTGAACGCGAATACGACTTACGCCAACTATACGGCGGCCTCGCTCGAAATCGATCCGGCGGATTTCGGCGCGCGGCCGAAGGAAGCTCCGGCGACTGCCGTCTTCGCGCAAGCATTGCCCTCGCCCCCGTTTCCGGCATCCCGCCTGGGCGCGTTCCGGCCGCCTTTGCGCGCCGGCAGCACGCGCGCCGTTTCGGTCTCGACCGACGCCGCGTTCGACGCTCCCCCGGACGCCCCCCGCGGCGACGCAGCGCCAAGTCCCGGTCCTGCCGATGCGGCATACGCGAACGGACAGCCCGCCGAGCCGCCAGTGGTCGTGGTGAGTGCGCCGCCCGTCGAGGTTCCGGTGGAAGTGGATGTGCCAGTGCCGGTCTATACGGGCATCATCCTGGTCACACCGCCCGGTTACAAAGGGACCGTTTCTCAGAATCCGGCTAAGACGCCGGTTTCCGGTACGAATTCCGGTGCGAAGACGCCAGTTACGCGCGAGCCCAAGCCCAAGGTGCCGGATCCAGATAAGCCGGTGAGGTAGAGAGCCATGCACAGATTCGATATATTTCCGTTGTTATTGCTGGGGGTGGCGCCAGTCTTTGGCGAGAATCCGCTGGTGGTAGTGGCGGCGGCGCGCACCGGGCGCATCGAGATGTTCGATGCCGGGCTCGGGCCGCTGGGCGCTATTAACGTCAACCCACTCCTCGAAAGCGTCAGCGCCAGCCCGGACGGCCGCCGGCTCTACATCGCGCAGGAGAGCGCCCCGGCATCGGGAGCCTGTTGCGGGCTCTTCGCATTGGACCTCGCCTCACAGCATATGTGTTTCCTGGCGGCGCCCGCACTGTTTGGCACGCCATCGCCTGAAGGACGGTTTGTGTTCACGCAAGGCGACCAGGGCGTCCAGATATTCGATGCCCGGACGTTAGCCGCTCTCCCAACCATGAAGGCCTCCGGCGCTTACAGTCTGCAACCTTCACCCGATGGCCGATGGCTGCTGGGGGTGACGAATTCTCCCAAGCCGTCTTTGGATATCTTCGATTTGAAATCCAGAACGCTGGCGCGTCAGATCCCGGTTCCGGAGGGTCCCGTGACGGGCGCGTGGGCCGGCGACCATTTTTACGTATTTAGCTATAGCGGCCGTGGAAGGGGCAATCTCTGGGGTGTAAAGCCTGGGGACACGGAGCCGCCTCATTTCCGGCGGATCCAGTTGCCGGACATTTATAGCCGGTGCAACGAGCCGGCCCTGCTCATGCTTGCGGGAAGCGCGGACAAACTCTTTCTGGCGGAGGGATTCGGATTCAAGTTGGATCGCCGGGGGGCTTGCCCGGATGCCCCATTGGGCGGTATCTTAGCGATCCAGCCAATCACGGGAAACGTGACGAGTATTGCCGAATCGGTGCAGGTGAATCGCATGGCGGTCGCGCCCGACGGCCATGATCTGTACGTACTTGAAGCCGGCCGGCGCGGACGGAAGGGCAATACGGTGCTGCTGCATATCGATACCCGGACCGGCCTGGTCTTACACACCATGCTTTTGGTGCCGGGCGAATGGAATCTGGCGCTGGCCCACATCCCATCTGCCCTGATCCCGCACGGCAGCATGCACGCCATCGCCTACTGCGGCCGCTGACCCCTGGCTGTGGTTTGCCTATGGTTTGATGGATATAGATGCAGATGCGGTTTTACAAGCAGGTCCCCGCACCGCCCCTGTCGGATTTCGTCGAACTGTTCTGGTTGTACGAAGGATACCGGCAGCCGCACAAGAAAGAACGCCTGCTGCCGGACGGCTCCATGGAGTTGGTCGTCAACCTGAACGAAGATGTGACGCGGGCGTACGACCCGCACGATACCGGGAAATTCGAGACATTGTCCGGGGCGGTGGTGGCCGGGCCGCACTCGGAATTCTTCGTGATCGACACCGCCGGGCAGCATACCGTCGCCGGCGTGCATTTCAAGCCGGGCGGGGCCTTCCCGTTTCTGGGATTGCCCGCCAGCGAGTTGCGCAATACAATGGTCTCGCTGGACGATTTGTGGGGCGCCCTGGCCGGCCAGTTGCGCGAGCGTCTGCTGCAGGCTGGCACACCGCGGGCTAAGTTTTGGATTCTCGAGCAGACGCTGCTCGCGCGCGCGGCGCAGCCCTTTGCGCGGCATCCGGCGGTAGCCTTCGCCCTGAACGAGTTCCACGACGTGCCGCATACGCGCACCGTGGCGGACGTAACCGGACAGATCGGCCTGAGCGCCAAACGATTCATTCAGGTGTTCCACGAACAAGTAGGGCTCACGCCCAAAGTGTTTTGCCGCATCCGCCGCTTTCAACGTGCCCTGCACATGACTCGCAAAGGGCAGCCGGTGGATTGGGCCGCGGTAGCCGCGGAGTGCGGTTACTTCGACCAGGCACATTTCATTCACGATTTCCGCGCATTTTCCGGAATCAATCCGTCCACCTACATTTCATACTGTACGGAACATCTCAATCACGTTCCGCTGCCCGAGTAGAGCCTTCAATTTTTTACAATACGCGCCGACTCGAGTTCATCGAAAATGGAGGCATGACAAACACAGTTAAGGCAATCCCAGAGGGTTCCGAGGGCGCTACACCGTACCTGTCGATAAAGGGCGCGGCGGACGCCATCGAGTTTTACAAGAAGGCATTCGGTGCGCAGGAAACCATGCGCATGGCCGGCCCTGATGGCCGTATCGGTCACGCTGAAATCAAGATCGGCAAGGCCAGCATTATGCTGGCCGACGAACATCCGGAAATCGATTTCCTGAGTCCTACCACGCTCGGCGGTTCTCCGGTCACCATCCATATCTACGTCGAGGACGTGGATGCGCTCGCGGTACAGGCGGAAGCCGCGGGCGCAAAGATAACGCGGGCAGTCGCGGATCAGTTCTATGGAGATCGCGCCGGCGTGTTTAAAGACCCGTTCGGCCACGTCTGGCATTTCGCTACCCATAAAGAGGACGTGTCGAACGAAGAGATGCAGAAGCGGGTGGCCGCCTACGCGTCGGGAGGCCAGTCGTAACAGGTAACTGCGAAGGCCGGCGGAGCGTCCAGTGGAGTTGATGCGGATTTATCTCCTGTTATTTATCGCACCGATCTTCGCCCTGCAGGCCGGAGACGAAGGCGTTGTCCTGAAGATTCCGCCGGTTAAAACGTCGCTGGACTTTAAAGGCCAGACGGTTAGAATCACTACCTGGGGATCCGTCTCCAATGGCCCGCAAGGGCCGTTGAAATTGGCGCTGACGGCGGATTTGAGCGATCTGCAGAATAACATCGGGCCGCTGCTCGCCTCCCAGTTGAACAAGTCCGACCGCTGCGGCGAGCGGCTATCTGTGGAGAGCGCCACACTCTCGCCCGCGTCTCCGGCCGCGGTCCTGACCGCCCACGTACATTACGAGCGATGGGCCTGCGCAAAGGCTTTCGGCCGCGATATCGCAAAGCGGCTGGTGGGCGGTAACGCGGTCGTTACCGTGAAACTGACTCCATCTGGCGGAGCGGATGGAGTCTCGATGGGCTCGGAGGTGCAAAAGATCGACGCCGACGGGTCCCTCGGCGAGGCGCTGCGCTCCGGTTCTTTCGGCGCGGCCGTGAAGGAAAAGATCGCCGGCAGCGTGGAATCTTCTCTGCGCAAGGGATTGGATCTGAAGGCTGCGCTGCCGCCCCAAGCCGCGGGCGCCACTACGCTCCAGGGTGCGCAGTTCACCGCCGGACCCGACGGGCGCCTATGGTTCTCGGTGGAAGGTGTGATTCACATTACAGCCCCGCAACTCCAGTCGTTCAATCCCACACGACCCTGACGCTCCCTTACGGTCGCGGCTCGGTAAGACGCTGCAAACTGAGCCGCGCGCGTAAGCAAGCGTTTTTTTACCTTTTAACTAAGCGTGCAGGCTGGTACCCCAGTACCGTTCCGGCATCTCACTTTTGAGATGCTTTGGTATCAAGGGATTGGATCTGAAGGCTGCGCTGCCGCCCCAAGCCGCGGGCGCCGCTACGCTCCAGGGTGCGCAGTTCACCGCCGGACCCGACGGGCGCCTATGGTTCTCGGTGGAAGGTGTGATTCACATTACAGCCTCGCAGCTCCAGTCGTTCAATCCCACACGACCCTGACGCTCCCTTACGGTCGCGGCTCGGTAAGACGCTGCAAACTGAGCCGCGCGCGTAAGGAAGCGTTTTTCTAAGCGTGCAGGCTAGTACCCTAGTACCGTTCCGGCATCTCACTTTTGAGATGCTTTGGTATAGTTGATGTGATGAAAAACCATCTGAGCCGGCGCGCTTTTGTGGAGAAGTTCGGAATCAGCGCGGCCGGCGGGGCGGCGCTTTCCCAACTACTAAGCGGCAGCGCCAGGGCGCAGAACGCCTCCAGTATGTTCGACGATCCGCAAGGCGCCAGCCCCTGGACTCCGCCGGCCAAGCTCAAGAATCCGAATATTCTGATCGTCATGGTGGATCAGATGCGCTGGCCCACCTGGCTGAATAATAGCCAGATGACCGTGCTGAAAAATCAGATCCTGCCGAATGTTTTCGGGAAGCTGCGCGACAGATCGTACGTTTTTCAGCAGTACTACACCGCCGCAACTGTCTGCACCGCGGCCCGCGGCACGCTGTTGACCGGCCTTTACGCTCCGCAGACGGCGATGTACGTGGGTGACGGCGAGCAGTTCGGGCCCGCCCCGAATCTGGATCCCGCATTTGCGACCTGGGGAACGGCATTGCCCGCTCTGAACGCGGCTTATAGCGGGAACCTCTGGTGGTTTGGTAAGTGGCACCTATCGACATGCACGGGTTCAACTCCGCTGGCGCCGTATCACTTCAATACCAGAACCTATCCGGGAGGGGCCGCCGGAAATCCCGATCCTACCGGAGCCACCAACGAAGGGTCGAACGGAGGGCTTTTCGGAACCCAGGTCTACGCGAGCGATGCGGACATTGCCGGCGATTTCGTATCATGGCTCGGAACCGATGCTCCCGCAACGCCCTGGTGCGCCACGGTGAGCCTGGTCAACCCGCACGACATCGTAGATGCGCCGGGATGGACGGTGCCGCCGGTTCCCCCGCCGGGCCTGCCATCGAAATCCGTATATTTCCAGCCCCCCACATTTCCCCCCGCGGGCATGCCGGCGGTATACAACGTCAATCCGAATCCCTGGAACTTCGAAGACCTCACCACGGTAACCGATAAGCCCAGCGTGCAATACCGGTTTTGGGAGAACGAAAACTACGAAGTCGGATCGGTGACGAACTGGGTCAAGTTCCTGAATCAGTATTTTTGGTTTCAGGGCTTGGTCGACCAGCAAATCGGAGCCGTGCTGACTGCTCTCGACAATTCCAAGTATCTGGACAACACCATCGTCATCTTTCTGGCGGACCATGGCGAATACGGAGGATCGCACGGCCTGCACGACAAGGGCTATGCGGCATACGACGAATCCTTGCACGTTCCGCTATACGTGCATATGCCGGGACAGAACACCAGCATCCCCATGAACCAAATGTGCTCCAGCGTGGACTTTTTCGGGTTGCTGTGCGATTTCGCGACCACCGGCGGCGGGCTATGGCGGAGGAGTTATCCGAATCTGGCCGGGCGCCAATCCCTCTGGAACTTCCTCTACCAGAATATTGCAGAGACGCGCATTTCGTCGGCGCTCGGCGTACCGTATATCTTCCACACGTGCGACCGCACTTCTCCGCAGGATCCCAAGTTCCACATCGTCTGTCTGCGCACCAAGACGAACCCGGCGAATACCGCGCAGCCCGGCGCAAAACTCGGTGTCTATTCGGCGTGGCCTCCCTGCAGTATCATTCCGAGCAGCACGCCGCCCGATTATGAATTCTACGACTATAATCCGGCGGGCGCGAACAACACCAGCGAACTGGGCAACAACTACACCACGGCGGGGTCGCAAACCGCGGTTGCCGAGTATAAAGCGGCGCTGGGCAGTTGGGGTCCTCCCGCAACCGGGCTGATTGGCACCGAGTTGAATAAGCCATTAACCGGCAATGGCACGGACGGCAAGCCGCTCAGCCAGGCGCAGGCCACGTCGCGGCAGGCTTATTTTAATTACCTGAATCCGGGTAGCTGCTCGGGATAGCCCGGCGGCCCCAGGGCGTGTCAGTAGTCGTTGTCCTCGGGCAGGTACGCGGGAATTTCGAACAGTCCCTGCGGAATCGCCTGCGGCAGAAAGGTATTCGGGTCCGGTGCGCTCTGCCCGTCGGCGGCGAAGAACCCCGCCACCTGCTTCTGCGCCGCCAGGCCAATCAGAATCCCATCCAGGCTGGGGAACTGCACGGTGCTGCCTGAAATGCCGATGAACAGCGCCAGGAAGGGGTGCGGATCCTGCGGCAGCGGCAGCCCATCGGCCAGCGCGATATCATGCCGGTACTCCCAGGTCAGCGGGTGGTTGGCAGCCTTAATCAGCCGCGTAGTGGCCATGTTCGGCATGGTCAGGTCCTTGCGGGCCAATTGGAACAAGATCCTCTTGTACGGCACGCCCGGCAGCATGGAATCCGCGAGGTGCGGCGCATAATATACCGGATCGCCGAGCGAATCGAACCATTCGTAAAGCTCGAACGCATTCTGAATCGCGATGGCGCCCGGCACCTCGTTGACCAACACCGGTTGATAGGGAAACACGTAATTGTCGTTGAAATCCGTGCCTTCATTCAGCAGCGAAGGGATGTGCGCGGCCAGCAATGCCGCCGCCAGGCCATGGTACGAACTGCTCCAGCGGACGATGTCCTCCACCGTACCTCCGCCCACGTTCAACACCGAAGCGCGTACCGCTGGCTCCAGCGCCGAGAAGATCGTGCCGTACATGGAGCCGAGCGATTCGCCCACATAGTAGATCTTGCTGGCGTCCAGATCCGGCTGCCCGTCGCCATTCAGGTCCAGGCCGCCCTGGATCGTGCGCACCAATTGGGTCAGGTCCAGCGCCGTTTGCCGCAGACAGTCCCGCAAGGCCACTTGCGAGGGGTTCATGGCCAGGCAGCCTTCATACGGGCCGATCTGCCCGTCGCCGTTCAGGTCCACGCCGCGGCCGCCCGCCGCGAACGTGGTCACCTTGCCCGACGGGTCCGTAATAATCACCTGGCTCCCTCCGCCGAACCCGTGTCCCACCGCGTTGATGGCAACGGTGGCGAAACCGGCTTGAGCCAGGACGGGGGCCACGGCTGTGGGTCCACCCCACTGGCTGTCGCCGAAGCCGTGCCCGTAGATCACCACCGGGTATCCCGTGGCAGGCTCCGGCGACGAGGGCAGAAACACGTGGTAGCTGATCAAGCCGGCCGAAGGCGGCAATGCCACGGCCTGGCCCGTCGGCGTCGATGGGATCACCTGGTCGCCGTTGAGGAAATTCGGCGAATCGAATGTTCCGAAGGCAATCGCACGGATGCCTTGAATCAGCGGATTGTTGATGGGCAGGGGCACATCCACAAACTGGGAGGGGTTGATGGCCACCTGCTCGTGTAGCACCAGGGATGCGACGTTGGAAAACTGGACCAGCACCGGAGTTTGCACCTGCTGGGTCTTTAATAGGGAATGCGCCTGCTCCATCCAGGACGTAACGTTCATGGTGGTGAAGACCGAGGCGCTCACGATGTTGGCCGGCGCCACCTGCGCCGCCACGCTACTCACCGCCTGCGAGATTTCACTGCAATAGATAGTCTGTGCAACGCCGGGGCTGGGGTACGCGCAAGCCGTGAATCCGGGATCCGCCTGGACTGGGTCTCCTGCCAGGTCGCGGATCACGTCGAGCACCACAATGGCGTAATGCCGATGCTGGTCCAGGTTGCCATCCGGCTTGCCGTACAGCGTATTGGTGGTCGGATCGTAAATCATCTGCGTCAAGTACAGCATCTGGCCGGTGAAGTTGATCCCGCTCTCTTCCCCGGTCAGGTTGTCGAGCGCCACGTAATAGATGGCGTGATGTATCGAGCTCACGTCTATAGGTCCCGAGAAGCTTACGCTGATGCGCGGCGCGGTCTGGAAGCCATCCAACTCGTTGATCAGTTGGACGTCCTGGCAATCGCTGGGGGCCGTGGTGCAATCGGGCATGGGCAAGTTAATGCGGATGCCGTTCTTCTGGGTGCTGTCGGGCGTAGTCAGAATATCGCTGGGGTAGGGCCCCACCGTGGGGTCGGCCGGATTCCAGTTTACGGTTACGCCGCTGGCTAACAGCAGGGGCGCAAACAAAGCAGAGGTCAACACGAACGCAACTCGGCGCATGATGTCAGGATACACCACCACTCCGCGGTAGTGAGTAGGATTACGAAAAATCCCGCAGACGGTGCGCCGCGGCAGTGGTAGAGTGGCCTTAAGGAGGGATCCAATGGCTCAATTTTCCAGACGCGATTTTCTGAAGACCGGTGCGGCGGCTTCGGTGCTATCCGCCGCGGGCGGCATGGCGCTCGCGAAACCCGCCCGGCGGTTGGCGACAGACTGGGTAACGCTCGGCAAATCGGATGTGAAGGTGACCCGCCTGGCCTTCGGCACAGGCACCACCAGCGGGCGCGCGCAACGCGAACTGGGGCAGGAAGGATTCACGCGCCTGGTGCGCTACGCCTACGACCACGGCATCCGCTTCTTCGAAACCGCCGAAAGCTATCACGGAATGCCGGAGATGCTGGCCATCGCCCTGAAAGGCCTGCCGCGCGACAGTTATCGGCTGATGACCAAGTACAGCACGCCGGCCTCGGGCGATCCCGCGCCCAAGATCGATCAATTCCGCACGCAACTGAATACCGAATACATCGACATCCTGCTGCTGCACTGCTTGCGGCCGCCCACCTGGTCCACGGACTATGAAAGCCTGCGGGACGGCTTTTCTCTCGCGCAGCAAAAGAAGATCATCTCCGCGCACGGCGCGTCTATCCACGGCTTGCCCGCGCTGCGCACGATCCCTGGGAACGAATGGCTTCAAATCGCCATGATCCGCATGAACCACAACGGTACCCGCATGGACACGCCCGACATGCGCGATGTGGATAAGCTGGGCAACGTGGACGAAGTGGTGGCGCACACCAAGGCGGTCCACCAGCAGGGCATGGGCGTCATCAGCATGAAACTGGTCGGGGAGGGCCGTTTCACCGCCGCCGAAGATCGCGACGCCGCCATGAAGTTCGCCATGAACCTCGGCTGCGTCGACTCGGTGACCATCGGCTTCACGAACACGGCGCAGATCGACGAAACCATCGAACGCATGGACCGGGTGATGAACGCCTGAGGCCGCGGCTATTTACCGCACGACCCTGACCGACGCCGGATTCAACTCGTAGCCGTCGCCCTTGGCGTCTTCGACGGCCAGCGAGACCAATTCGGGATCGCCCGAATCGCGGTTCGCATCCGGATGCGAATATTTGATCACTTCCGATCCGATATGCAGATGCACGGTCCAGCCCTTGTGCTTCTTGTCTTCGTTCCAAGCCACTTCGGCACTCTGCGCCGGCGCGAGTTGCGCGGATGTCATGATTTCGGTCACCTCCCGACAGTCAGAAAAGTATCAAACTGGGGAGAGTGAGTCAATCCCCCTGTAGCGGCGGTAGCGGTTTCCGTACCATCGAAGCCAGCGACCGTGCGCTCCTGTTAGTGTTCGACGAGCGCATCTCGCGGGCGGCGCACTTGGATGTAGTGCGGCTTACGCCCCTGCTGCAAGCCGTGCGCGGTGTCACCAACGTGCACCCCGCCTACGCTTCGATCCTGATCGATTTCGATCCGCGGGCGATCCGCCACGCGGGCCTGGAACGCGCCGCCGCGGAACTCTTCGCGCAGGCGGCGGCCGCGCCCCCGCCGGAGGCGCGCACGGTGGAGATTCCAGTGGTTTACGGCGGCGATGACGGTCCGGATCTCGAAGCCGTCGCGGCGCTGACGGGGCACACGCCCGACGAGGTGGTGGCGATCCATTCAGGCGCCGCATACCTGGTCTACTTTCTGGGGTTTTCGCCTGGATTTCCGTACCTGGGAGGGTTGCCGGAGGCCATCGCCGCGCCGCGCCTGGAAACGCCGCGCAGGCGCGTGCCGGCCGGCAGCGTAGCCATCGGCGGACAGCAGACCGGCGTCTATCCGATGGCCTCGCCCGGCGGGTGGCGCATCATCGGCCGTACACCGCTGCGCCTGTTCGACCCGGCCGAGCGATCCGCCCGTGTCTGCTGCGGATGGGAGATCATGTAAGGTTCGTTCCGCTGGCGAAAGGCGCCCTCTGAACCATATTCGCGTCATCTCTCCGGGCCTGTTGACGACGGTGCAGGATCTCGGCCGCCCCGGCTACGCGCACTTGGGCATCTCGGCTTCCGGCGCGGCCGATGCGCTCTCGCTGCGCGCGGGAAACCTGCTGGTGGGCAATGCGGAAGGCGCGGCAGCCCTGGAGATGACCCTGGCCGGCGGCACGTTCGAGTTCGAATCGCGGGCGATCGTGGCGCTTACCGGCGCGGATTTCGAGGCGAGCATTCCCATGTGGACGCCTGTCCGGGTGCGCCCCGGCGAGCAAGTGCGCTGCGGGCATGCGCGGTCTGGAGCGCGCTGCTATTTGTGCGTGGGCGGAGGAATCGATGTGCCGCCGGTGCTGGGCAGCGCCTCCACGCACCTGTTGACCGGCTTGGGCGGATTCGCCGGCCGCGCGCTCAAGCGTGACGACATCCTGCAGACCGGGTGGGGCGGGCGTCCACGCCTGCAACGGGTCTCCAGACCCGTTCTTCGCTCTTTTTCGAGGATCCGCGTCACATCCCCCACCGATGCGCAAGCCCTTTGTGCCGCGGTATGGGAGGTGCGGCAGGACTCCGACCGCATGGGCCTTCGCCTGCGCGGCCCGTCGCTCGATCGGCACACCGGCCACATGTTGACCGAAGGAGTGCCGCTAGGCGCCATCCAGGTACCGCCCGACGGGCAGCCCATCATCTTATTTGTCGAACATCAGACCACCGGCGGGTATCCCAAGATCGCCAACGTGATTTCAGCCGATTTTCACGCCGTCGGGCAACTGCGCCCGCGCGACACGGTACGCTTCGAGCAGGTCTCCATCGACGCGGCGCTTAGGCTCTTCGAAGCGCAGGAGGAGTGGCTCCATTCCCTGGCATAGCTCCATCACCCGCGCGCAATGGAAGACCCTGGCGGCGGTGCAGCTCGCCTGGGCGCTGGACGCCATGGACGTCATGCTGTACGCGTTTGCGCTGACGGCGATTCGAGACGAATTCCACCTTTCATCCGCGGCGGCCGGCGCATTAGCCTCCGCGACGCTGCTTGCCTCCGCCTTTGGCGGTGTGCTGTTCGGCGTGCTGGCCGATCGCATCGGCCGGGCGCGCGCGCTCGGCTATGCGGTGTTGATTTACTCCGGTTTCACGGGGCTGACCGCGACCGCCGACAGTGTGGCTTCCTTGCTCTTATGGCGCGCCTTGGTGGGCCTGGGTATGGGAGGAGTTTGGTCGGCGGGGTCCGTGCTGGTAGCGGAATCCTGGCCCGCGGAACATCGCGGCAAGGCTGCCGGATTCATGCAATCCGGTTGGGCGATCGGCTATATCCTGGCGGCGCTGCTGGCCGCCGCGGTGATGCCGCATTGGGGATGGCGGCCGCTGTTCGTTGCCGGAGTGGCGCCGGCGTTGCTGGCCGTGTGGGTGGCGGCCCGCGTGGACGAGCCCCGCAGAACTCTTTCGCCCACGCGTCCATTCGGCATTCCGCGTACTCTATGGCGGCGCGTGGCCATCGCTTCATCGGTGACCAGTTGTGTCTTGTTCGCCTACTGGGGACTGTTCACCTGGGTGCCGGGTTATCTCTCGAGCCCGGTTTCGCGCGGCGGCGCGGGCATGAGCCTCGTACAATCGACCGGCTGGATTGTGCCCATGCAAATCGGCGCGTTTCTTGGATACACGCTGTTCGGATTTCTGGCGGACCGCTTCGGCCGGCGGCCCGTTTTTCTGGCGTTCGTGCTGTGCGCCGCGCTGCTGGTTCCGATGTACGGCCAGTGGGGCACTCGCCCCGCCGCACTCATGTTAATGGGACCGCTGATCGGGTTCTTCGGACATGGCTACTTCAGCGTATTCGGGGCCATGCTGGCCGAGTTGTTTCCCGCCGCCATCCGTGCCACGGCGCAGGGCCTATGCTACAACGTGGGCCGCGCCGCCAGCGCGCTTGCGCCCTTCACCATCGGCGCCCTGGCGGACCGCTTCGGTATCGGCAGCGCGCTGGCTTTTACGTCTGTTTTCTTCGCGGCGGGCGGCGCGCTGATCTTCCTCTTACCGGAAACCAAGGGCGATCCACTGACCTGAGCGTCGCTGTCTTCCGTTCGTCACTCGCGCTATAATCCTCACTTACGAGCACCTTACCGACGAGCAGCATCGTGCAAGCGGAGTTGACGGCCATGCTGGCCGCCCAGCGCGCCGCATTTGCACAACAGCCTCCGGACGCGGCCCGGCGTATCCGCGCTCTGGGCGACTTGCTGAAAGCGGTGCGCGCGCGACGTGAAGATTTTGTCAAAGCCATCTCCGACGATTTCGGCGGCCGCGCGCGCCAGGAGACCCTGCTGCTCGAAGTCTTCCCCCTGGTGGACAACATTCAGCACGCCATCCGCCAGCTTCCGCGCTGGATGCGGCCGCGTCCGGCAGCCGCCGGCTGGCAATTCCTGCCGGGGAGCGCGCGCGTAGTGTATCAACCGCTTGGAGCGGTCGGCATCATCGGCGCGTGGAACTATCCGCTGCTGCTGAGCCTGTCGCCGCTGGTCAGCGCTTTGGCGGCCGGGAATCACGCGATGCTGAAGCCTTCCGAACTCGCGCCGCACACGGCCGAATTGCTGTCGCGCCTGGTGGCGGAGCTTTTTTCGCCAGACTATGTAACCGTAGTGACCGGCGGACCGGAGACCGGCGCCACCTTCGCGGCGCTGCCCTTCGACCACCTGCTTTTCACCGGCTCGACGCGCGTGGGCAAGATCGTGATGCGCGCGGCCAGCGAGCACCTGACGCCCGTTACGCTGGAACTGGGCGGCAAATCGCCCGCGCTGGTGCATCCCGATTTTCCGGCGCACACGGCGGCCGTCCGGATCATGGCGGGTAAACTGTACAACGCCGGGCAGACCTGCATCGCGCCGGATTACGCACTGGTGGAGGCCGGCGCGCGCGAGGAGTTTGTGCGGCTGGCATCGGAAGCGGCCGCTACGATGTATCCGAAGGTGGTGGACAACCCGGATTTCACGCGCATCGTCAATCGCGAGCACTATCATCGGCTGCGGAACATGGTCGGCGATGCGACCCAGAAGGGTGCGGAGATGCTGGAAGTGAATCCCGCCCACGAGGCCGTCAACGAACAGAATCGCGTGTTTCCGCCGACCATCTTGTGGAATGTGAGCGATCGGATGACGGTGATGCAGGAAGAGATCTTCGGCCCGGTGCTGCCGGTGGTCACTTACCGTTCGCTCGACGAAGCCATCGCGTATGTGAATGCCAGGCCGCGCCCGCTGGCGCTTTATTACTTCGACTACAGCTCGAAGCGCGTGGAAGCGGTGCTCGCGCTCACCACGTCGGGCGGTGTCACGATCAACGATACCCTGCTGCACATCGCGCAAAACGATTTACCCTTCGGCGGAGTGGGGCCGAGCGGCATGGGATCATATCACGGATTCGACGGGTTCCTCACCTTCTCGAAGAAGAAGGGCGTCTTCGTGCAGAGCCGGTTCACCACGCTTGGCTTATTGCGCCCGCCTTACGGCGAGTTGGCCCGCCGCGTGACCGACTTCCTCATTGGCAGATGACCGCAGCATGACGCGCCGCGAACTCCTGGCTTTGATCCCCACCGGCGCCTTCGGCCAGATGGCCAGCCGCGGCGTGAAACCCATGCCGCGCGGCAAACCTTCGGGGCTGCCCTTTCACGCGCGCTTCACGGATGTAGCTTCGGCCGCCGGCCTGCGGGAGCCCGTGATTTACGGTGGCGTCGACCAGGATTTATACATCATCGAACCCATGGGCAGCGGCATCGCCTTTTTCGATTACGATAACGATGGCTGGCTGGACATCTTCACTCTGAGCGGCTCGCGCCTCAGCGGAACGCCCGCCGGCGCCACGAACCGGCTGTACAAGAACAATCGGGACGGCACCTTCACGGATGTCACGGCGAAAGCCGGTCTCACCCGCGTGGGTTGGGCTTATGGCGTCACCATCGCGGACTACAATAACGACGGCTTCGACGATATCTTCATCACCTACTGGGGCCGGAACGTTTTATATCGCAATAACGGAAACGGCACCTTCACCGATGTGACCAAGGAAGCGGGCCTTCTGGCGGCCGGCGTGCGCTGGGGATCGGGTTGCACTTTCGTGGATTACGACCGCGACGGCCACCTGGACCTGTTTGTCGCGAATTACCTGAAGTTCGATTTCAAAACCGTGCCGCCGGCGGGGCAGCTTGCCAGTTGCAATTGGAAAGGCATCCCGGTGAACTGCGGACCGCGCGGCCTGCCGCCGGAGACGCAACTCCTTTATCACAACAATGGCGACGGTACGTTCACGGATGTGTCGGTCCGCTCGGGCATTGCCGCCGCGAAAGGCAGCTTTGCGCTGACCGCGGTGGCCGCGGATTTCGACAACGACGGCTGGCCCGATATCTACGTAGCGTGCGATTCCACGCCCAGCCTGCTATTCCGCAACAATCGCAACGGCACCTTTAGCGAAGAGGGCCTGGAACGGGGCGTGGCGTTGAACGAAGACGGGCTGGAGCAGGCCGGCATGGGCCTGGGCATCGGCGATTACGCCTGCGACGGCTACCTGGATGTATTCAAAACGCACTTCACCGAGGACACGCCGGCGCTCTACCGCAACGACGGCAAGGGAAATTTCACGGATGTGACGCTGCGCGCGGGGCTGGGCGTGGAGACGCGCTTCATCAGTTGGGGCGCGGGCATCGTGGACCTGGATAACGACGGCCTTCCCGACCTGTTTTGGGTGACCGGCAGCGTGTATCCGGAAGTGGAAAAGAAGTACCCCGAGTTCCCGCATCGCACGCCGCGGGTGATCTTCCGCAATCTGGGCGGTGGCAAGTTCGAGGAACTGATCGGGGCGGGCGGACCGGGGATCGAGGAGGCGCACGCCAGCCGCGGTGTGGCGTTTGGCGATTTCGATAACGACGGCGATATCGATATCCTGATCATGAACCAGAATGAGCCGCCCTCGCTGCTGCGCAACGATGTAAGCGGCGGCCACCACTGGCTGAAAGTGAAGCTGGTGGGGACGAAGTCCAATCGTAGCGCGATCGGCGCGACGGTGATTGCCAGCTACGGCGGCAAGCGCCAGGCGCAAGCCGTGATGGCGCAGTCGTCGTACCTTTCGGTACACGACCGGCGGCTGCATTTCGGGCTGGGGGACGCGGCCGTTGCGGATTTGGAGATCAGGTGGCCGAATGGATTGCGGGAGATGGTTCCGAAGGTGGCGGCGGATCAACTGGTCACGGTTAAGGAAGGCGCCGGGGTGGTCAAGCGGGAACCGATGAAGTAGGCCGCCACCAGCCGCAAGGCGGCTCAGCGGTAAGCCTCAGATCGATGGCGGACACCAAAGACGCGCATGACGTTATGTTCGAGCGTAACAAGATGCGGTAGTCGCCCAAGCGGAGCCGGAAAGCACCCGCCATATCTCCATGGAGCGCGTTGATGTCGCCGAACCCGTGCGCGCGAAATGCAGCATTCCTTCGAACAGGCGCATGGCTGTGGGGCGGTCCAAGGCGCGCGTCGGCCTTGGCGTCCTCGAGCCATTCGATGCCGTACGGCGGCATTACTGGACGTCGTCCGGTGGTTGTGGAAAGTCTTCCGGTTTGAGATTGAATTCGGCGAGCACGTCCGCCATCGAGATGCCTTCGCCGCTCCGTCGCTCGAACCAGGCTTGGCCTTCATGATACCTTCGGCGGTCCTGCTCGATCACGAGTTCATCGTCCGGCGGAGCCGTAGCCACGGCGCGCGCCACCGGGTCGAGCAGCATGAACTCGAGGAAGCGGACGGCGGTTGAGATTTGGGACGCCTGCAGCCGTTCGATGAGTTCGTGGGCGTGCTGCTTATTCGCCCGGCCCGGGCGCCTTCGAATTGGACAAACAAACCCCAACATATTGATAGTAAAAACCCGCAGGGTTCTGGCGGTCCGCTCAGAGCCCTTCTGCCGATCAAAGCCAATTTCGTCTAAGTCCTCATTATTTCGGGGTCACCTGGGTGGTAGGCTTCCTCGTTCTCGGTTTCGGCAGGAATTGCTGGAGTCAAGCGACGGGGGCAATCACGCGCGCCAATTCTGGCAAGGACGCTGGTATGGAAACAACAAGTACGGCTCCATCACACGAACTCTGGGGACGCTGGATCATCCGCTGGGAACAGCGCCGCCGGTGGATGTTACGATCGATGCGAATCCGGATCCCGCCGTAAATCCTTACTATCAGAGCTATGACTATATAGGCGGCGGTCCGGTATACAAAGTGCCGCCGGGGATGTTTGGGGCCGGCAATTTGCTGCTGGTCTATCATGCCGAGATTCCAACGATCGAGACGCAGAGTTTCTATTCCGTGCTGGGGTTGGCGGCATCGACCGACGATGGCTTGAGTTGGACGGACTTAGGCGAGATCATTCGCGTGAACCAGGCATATCGCACGGATTTAGACGGCTCCGACATTGGGGATGCACCCCTGGCGCTCTCGCCGGACGGCCAGTACTTTTGCATTTACTTTGAGGATTGGCTGGCGAATGGCAGTACGCATTGGGGAAACACGCTCACGCTGGCTTCGGTGGCGCGGGCGCCGGTCGAGTCCGTGCTGGCAGCGGCATTCGGCAGCCAACCGTTGCAGCCGGGAATCGGCGGTTACTCGACAGACCTGAATCCGACCGCGGGATACAGCGGCGAACTCCAGGTGGCGTACAATGCGGCGCTCAAACGCTACCAGATGATCATCGGGGAGGGAGTGGTGGTGGCGTATGCAGAGTCCGCCGACGGCATTACCTGGACGGTCCCCTCCCTGTTATACGACTTCCGTGACTCACCGGGCAACCGACCACCTATGTGGCGCCGATCGGCGGCGGAGAGGACCCGCGGATCCTGGGACGGCAGTTTTATGTATATTACACGCGGTATCCGCAGGATGGAGAGGGGTGGAACGGCGCCACGCTGAACCGCTTTACCATTGCATGCCAATAGGCCGAAGCGGGGCAGCTATTGGACCTGATACGAAAGGCGTACGTCCGCGTTTTTCGGCGGGAAGCAGGAGTTATTGTTGCAGGCCTGATAGCGCAGCTTGCCGAGCATGATGCCGGGTCCCTGGGATGCGGCTGCCGGCACTTTGAATTTAACGGTCAGATCGAAGTCGCCGGTGAAAACGGAGAGGGGCGTTTCGGAGAATTCATACTTCTCCATCTGTGGTTTGGGGAAGACCACGGCGCCAGGCTCCAGCGCGCCGCCCGGCAGCCAGGTGAGTGTGAGGGGGATGAGGTATTCCTCGCTGGGCTTGTTGCTGTTGACGTGAAAGCCGGGTTTGACGGACACGGCGATCTTCGCTTCGGCGGAAGCGCCGCGCTTCACCACCAACTTCTGAGGGGCCTCGGCTGTGAGGTACTGGTTACCTTGCGCCCACAAGCCCGGCAGCCAGAGGCATGCGCCCAGAACCGCCAGCAGGGTGCTCGCGGCCTTCCATGATCCCCCCGCCGTGCGCGGGCGCTTGCAATAGTTGTTCGATAGCATTTTCAAATTCACCCTTGCTGGTCAAGCCCACGTGGACATCGGCGATTTTGCCGGCCCGGTCAATCAGGAAAGTGGTAGGTAGAGCTTCGATGCCGCCGAACATATCGGCGGTGGAATCGTTACCCACCACGATGCGATAGTTGATGCCGACATCGTTGACAAAAGGCTTGACGGCGTCCCACCCCTCGTCGTCCATATCGACGCCCAGCACCGCAAAACCCTGGTCTTTGTGCTTGCGCTCGAAATCCATGAACCAGGGAATCTCGATTTTGCAGGGCCCGCAATAGGTGGCCCAGAAATCCAGCAAAACCACCTTGCCTTTGTAATCTGAAAGGCGCACGGTTTTGCCGTCCGCATCTTTCAGCGCGAAATCGGGGGCGGCGTGTCTTTGCCCGTCGGGTTTGAGCGATGCGGCCTTGGCGGGCCTTGCCGGGGAGCACCCATAGATCACGCAGCCCAGCAGGAACCCGGTGAGCAGTACGGCGCCCAAACGCAAAGCCGACATAGAACCTCCCACAGCTTTCAACATATCGCCACTATATATGGATTATATCGAGATTCGATTGGATACATCGGCCGCCTGGAACCATTGGCGGCGGCGGGCGCGAAAGCGGGCGGCGAGGGTATACTCGGGATGGGCGGAGACGCCAGAGAAGAGCCATGCGGCCGTGTCGCAGAAACTCTCGCAGACGTATTCGCGCCAGCGGCGGGTGCGGCGCGAGGTGTCATGCACGGCGAGCGCCCGCTTGCGCCACTCGGCGGACCAACCCAGTTCGCCACGGGCCCGGTTCCGCAGCTCCTCCGAGAGGAGGCACTCGTAGGACCGGCGGCGCGGGTTGCCCAGCCTGACCCAGGCGAAGTGGAAGATTTCATGGACGAAGATGCGGGCGAATTCGGGGGGGTGGGCGACGAGATCGGCGTCGAAGGCGATGCGCCGCTCACGGAGGAAGGCTCCGGCGTGCACGGGACCGCGTGGATCGGCAAGTCCACGAGCGATTTCGAGGCGGATGGGACGTCCGTCGATCGCCGGAAGACGGCGAACTGAAGTTCGCCGCGGCACGCTAAAGCGTGCGCCACGCGGCCAGGATTCAGGCATGATCATTTCCGTTTTATCCGGCATGGGTTAGCATTTTATGCTGGCTGACGGTGTCGCCGTCCGCGCTTTTCAGCTCGCGGAAAACGATGGTGGAGAGGACGGTCAGTCCTCCCAGGACGAAGAAAGCATGGTGGATGCCGCGGATCATTTGCGGCGCGCTCGAATGAAAGCGATCCGGGATGAAGAAGGCGGTAGCCAGCGAAGCGGTGGCGACGCCGAAGCTGATGGACATCTGCTGCATGGTGCTGGCGATGGAACTGGCGCCGCTGGTTTCTACTTCGGTGACATCCGCGTAGACCAGCGTGTTCATGCTGGTGTATTGCAGCGAGCTGAAGAAGCCGAAACAAAACGTCTGTGCCACGATGAGCCATACGGGCGTGTGCACACCGATGGTCGAGAAGAGCACGATCAGCAGGCCGAGTATCAGGGTATTGGAGATCAAGACGGCGCGATACCCGAGGCGGGCCAGGATTCGGGGCATGGTCATCTTGAGGCTCATGGCGGCGATGGCCTGGGGCATCATGAGCAGGCCGGATTCGATGGGAGAGAGGCCGAAGCCGACCTGGTAGAGGAGCGGCAGGATGAACGGGATTCCGCCGATACCCAAGCGGGTGAAAAAACTGCCGCTGACGGCCGCGCGGAAGGTGCGAATGCGAAACAGGCTGAGGCGGAGCAAGGGAAAGGGAGTCCGGGCCGCATGCCATCCATAGCCCGCCAGCAGCATGAGGGAGATCGCCAGCAGGCCAAGGATTTCGAGCGCGCTCAGGGTATGCTCGCCGAATACCTCCAGCACATATGAGAGCAGCGCGATGCCCGCGCCAAAGAGAATGAGGCCGTCCAGATCGAGAGGATCCGATTTTTCGCGATAGTCCGGCAGATGCAAATAGACCATGCACAGACCGGCCAGACCGATGGGGAGATTCACGAAAAAGATGACTCTCCAATGAAAGTATCCAACGATGAGGCCGCCGGCGATGGGTCCGAGCATGGGGCCAATCAAACCGGGTATGGCGACGAAACTCATGGCGCGGATCAGTTCGGACTTAGGAAAAGTGCGTACCATGGTCAGGCGGCCGACCGGCACCATCATGGCGCCTCCGCAGCCTTGCAGAACACGGCAGGCGACCAGCAGGTGGATGTCGTTCGATATGCCGCAGAGAAAAGATCCCAGTGTAAAGATGCCGATGGCGGAGGAAAATACGCGGCGGGTTCCAAATCGATCCGCCATCCAGCCGCTAATGGGGATGAACACGGCAAGGCTCAATGTGTAACTGGAGAGGACGGCCTTCATGCTCAGCGGGGCGACTTTAAGGGCGGCGGCGATGGCCGGCACCGCCGTGTTCAAAATGGTGGTGTCGAGAGACTCCATGAAGAACGCGACGGCGACAAGCCACGGTAAGAGACGCTTGCTGGATGTGCCCGACGGCATTAGATCAGGCTAACAGGCCCGGCGAAGCGATGGGCGGGGACTATTGCGGCGGCTGCTGGGGCGGCGCGCCTTCGAGTGGGGAGAGGTTGTAGACTTCCGCCAGAGCGTTCAAGTCTGACTTAAGCATGTCCCACTCGCGCTGAAGCTGATCGGTGAAGCGATGATCGGTCATCACCCGGTTCAGCTCACTGGCGGCTGCCAGGGTCTTATCGACTTGGTCGCGGACGGCCGGATTGTTCTTGTCGCGCTTGTCATGAAAGATGTCGCCCAGACGCTTGGCGGCATCGTGCAGATCGTCGGCGCGATGCTTGGCGTTGGCTTCGAGGCGCGTGCCGTCGATCATACTATGGGAGATGGCTTTGTCGAATGAGTTTTTGAATTCACCGGAACTTCGCTGCAGCCGGTCAACCACTTCGCCGACATCGCTCCGCGTCACGACCATATCGCGATTGGCGTCCTGGGCGCGGGCGGGAACGGGGGCCGCGGTTGGCCACAGGGCCGCCGGGATGAGACATAAATACCGGGAATAGCGGGTGTATTTCAGCATAGAATCCTCCGGTAGCGCTGTCGCAATCGGGTCTCCATCCGATGGCGGAGAGCGGCCGCGAATGTACGAGACCGACCTTGGGAATGAAACGTGCAGCGACGGGAGAGTATGAAAAACGTCGCCGGTGTATTTCGGTCCTACGAGACTGCCCGCGGAGCCGCGGACGAATTGAGGCGCGCCGGATTCTCAAAGGATCAGCTCAGCCTGCTTTGGCCTGGTTCTTCGGAAGCGGAGATCCACAGTATTCCGACGGCGGCCAGCGAACAGCCAGGCGTAGGCGGAGCGATCGGAGGCATGCTGGGGGGCGCGCTGGGCGTGGCTGGGGGGCTCGAACTCGGGATGGCGGCGACCGCCTTGATTCCGGGCGTCGGACCGGTATTCGCTCTCGGTCTGGCGGGGGCGGCGTTGCTGGGAGCGGGCGGCGCGGTGGGCGGCGCGGCCCTAGGGAATGCGGCTGACGACGAAGCAACAGACGGTATTCCGTCGGATGAAGTTTTCTTTTACGAAGATGCTTTGCGGCAGGGGCGGTCGGTGATCCTGGTGCGCGCCGCGGACAATTCGGAAGAAGAACGTGCACATAAAGTGCTGGGGGATGCAGGGGCCGAAAGCCTGGATGCCGCGCGGAAAGACTGGTGGCTGGGACAGCGCGATGCCGAAAAGGAGCATTATCGCGCGTTGGGACACAACTTCGAGTCGGATGAAGAAGTGTATCGTGCCGGATTCGAATCGGCTCTACGCCGCGAATGCCGGGGGAAATCGATCGACGAGGAAGCCGACTGTCTGAAGTGGTGGTACCCGCACGTCTGGGATACCGAAGCTTTTCAGAAAGGCTACGAGCGCGGAAGGATGTACCGGGAGCAGAAGCGGGCGCCCGAGACGGCCAACCGCTAATCCGGCCAGGCGACGAAAGGAGATCCATCGTGAGGAAGTATGCAATTGTTCCGGCGGTCTTGACCTGCCTCCTGTTGGCATTCCCGGTTCTGGCGCGCGACCACACCGCCCTGAATGGCACCTGGACGCTGGCGCCGGAAAAGTGCGACTTCGCCGGCCAGGCGGCTATGGAAGCCGGCACCGTCACGATCGACGAGCGGGAGGGCAACATCACGGTGGCACGCAGCTTCGTGTACAAAGGCGCCAGTGGCCAGACGTTTTTTTATAGGGACATGACGGACAGCCAGAATAATGCCACGATTCACGATGGCAAGGACGTGAAGAGCAAGACCCGGTGGGACCACGGCGTTTTGAAGGTAGTCACTACGCAGAATGGCGCAAGCACTGTGGAAAGCTACACGCTGGCTGGGGATGGGACGTTAAGGGCTAACGTGGTAAGGCCGGGCCAGCCTACGGCGACCCTGGTATTTGAGCGCAAATAATAGAGGAACTTATGTCGAAAACTGCAGTCGGCTTGTTTGAGAGCGCGGGCGTGGCGGACCAGGTGGTTCGCGATCTGGACGCCGCCGCTTTCCCCGTGAAGAAGATCCGCATCGTCAAAGAGCCGCTGGATATGGCGGTGACGGATGTCACCCAGATCCCGCACACGGATTTCGAGGTGGGTTTAGGGCGGGATCTGAAATCCATCGGGGCAAGCGAAGCGGATGCCAACGCGTACGTGCTGGCAGTGCGGCGGGGCGGCACGCTGGTATTCGCGACCGGATCGGACGCAGAGGTGGACAACGCGGCGCGGATCATGAACCGCCATGGGGCCATCGGTGTCGAGGAACTGGTGGGGAGTGTACCGCTCAGCGGCGAGGAGCAAAGCGAGAGCCCGCATCTGTCGCGCGAGGCCAATACATTCGCGGTGGGCGGCACATCCACGCAGACGGGTCGCGTGCGCTCATCGGGCGATGGCGTGCGCATGTTTGTGTGGTAGGGCCGCGAAAATCACGCGGTTGCCGCGAGACGCGGTCGCCGCGGCAATCACGCGGTCGCGCAGGGCTAAAGCGCCTTACAATTTGGGCGCGTAGTAGCCCTTGCGGCAGCGGACAACGAGGTCCTTGCGGCCCTTTACCTTCAGATCCACGGTGTGATATTGACCGTCGGTCTGCAGCGGTTCGGGGCGGTAGAAGACGTTGTACTGGTGACGCAGCTCGTTTGCGATATTCTCGAAGGACTGCTCCAGGTCTTCTACTTTAAATGGGAAGAAGGCCTGGCCTCCGGTTTCGGCGGTCAGGTATTTCAGGATCTTGTCGCCATCGGTTTCGCCGCGGATCACGTTGGTCGAAATCGCGTAGATGACGACATCGGCTTTTTGCGCCATTTCGAGCGCCTGGTCGCGGGAGACCTGGCTCTGGTTATCGTCGCCATCGCTTACGATGACAATGGCGCGGCGGAACTTGTGGCGAGGCTGGTCTTTCGAGAGCTTGTCGCGGCAGGCGAAGTAGACGGCATCGAATAGGGCCGTGCCTCCGCCGGGACGCAGGCCGCGGATGGCCGCCTCCAGCTTTTCGGTATCGTCCACGAGATCGGAAACCAGTTCGGCGGAAGTGTCGAAGCTGACCACCATGGCCTTGTCGTGGCCGTAGTGGACGACGCTCTGGATGAACGAGACCGCGGCTTCCTGCTCGAACTTGAAGCGTTCGCGGATGCTGTTGCTGGTATCGATCAAGATGCCGAGGCGCAAGGGGAGGTCGGTTTCGGCCGTGAACTCCGCGATGGTCTGGAGCTTCTTGTTTTCGAACACCTGGAAGTCGTCCTTCGTCAGGTCGGTGACGAAGCGGCCCTTCTTGTCGGTGACCGTGAAGAGCATGTTGACGCGGGTAACGTCGAGAATGATGCGGGTGCTGGGATCGTCGAGGATCTCGGGCTTCTGCGCGGCGGGCGCAACGGCTTGTTGCGCACAGACAGCGGCGCAGCACAGGGCCATGGCCGTCGGAAAAAAGAAGGCTTTCATTTGGATTAATTATAACCGTTCCAACCAGCGCGCCAAATCGGCGGGTAGGGGAGATGCAATTTCGACCGGGTTGCCGGTCAGGGGATGTGGAAATTGGATGCGATGAGCGTGCAGGAAAAAGCGCTCGTGCGAGGGAAGGATTCCGGGGGCGGGCGCGCCATAAAGGCGATCGCCTGCGACGGGATGGCCGATGCTGGACAGGTGCACGCGGATCTGGTGGGTGCGGCCGGTACCGATGCGGACTTCCAGATACGTAAAGCCGGGGAAGCGGCGCAGGACGCGATATTCGGTCCAGGCGGCGCGGCCGGTCCCCAAGCGGGCGGTCATGCGGGTGCGGTGACGGGGATCGCGGGCGATGGGTTTTTCGATGCGGCCGCGATCGGCCTGGACATTGCCATGCACCAGGGCGAGGTAGGTTTTTTCCACCTGGCGGCTGGCGAACAGCGCGGCCAGCGCGCGATGGGCGGCATCGTTCTTGGCGACCAGGATCACGCCGCTGGTGAAGCGGTCGAGGCGATGTACGATACCGGGGCGCAGATCGCCACCCAGTGCGGAAAGCGTCTGGAAGCGCGAGAGGAGGGCATTCACCAAGGTGCCGGTGTGTACGCCCGCGCCGGCGTGGACCACCATGCCGGCGGGTTTGTCGATGGCCACGATATCCGGATCTTCGTAGAGTACGCGGAGCGGGATGGCTTCGGGCTGGGCGTGTAACGGCGGCAGTTCGGCGGGCGCGACGTCGATCAGGTCTCCCGCACGCAAAACGCGCGAGGAGCGGGCCGGTGAGCCGTTGACGAGGACGCGTTCGTGCTTGATCCAGTCCTGCAGGCGGGCGCGGCTATATGCGGGAAACTGCGCGTGTAGCGCGTGGTCGAGGCGCCGGCCGTCGTGATCGGGGGTGGCTAGGAATTGCACAGATCAAAGGAGCGGGTCCTGGAGGACCCGCGCAGACCTGGAGGTCTGCCCCACAATTCTGGGCGGCCGGTGAAGAGATTTATGCACAGAGCGATAGGAGGTATCACGACAGACCTTGATGGGCACAATTCTGGGCGCCCGGTGAAGAAATTTATGCACAGAGCGGTAGGAGGTATCACGACAGACCTTGATGGGCACAATTCTGGGCGGCCAGTGAAGAGATTATGCACAGTGATACATTTCAGTCTAGCCAAGCGTGGGAGGTGGCGGCGGGGAGGGCCGGCACAGGCGGGATGGCGCCGAAGCGGCGCTGGCGGGTATGGAACTGGCGGACGGCGGCATCCAGATCGGAGGCATTGAAATCCGGCCACATGCGGCGAGAGAAGATCAGTTCGGCGTAGGCGCACTCCCACAGCAGGAAATCGCTGAGGCGCTGCTCGCCTCCGGTGCGCACGAGCAGGTTGACCGGTGGGCCTAATTGCTCTTCCAGGCACTCGCGACAGACCAGTCCGGCGTGCGCGGCGTGCCGGACGGCCTCGGCGATGGCGTCGCGGCCGGAGTAATCCACGGCGATGCGAAGCTGCAATCTCTCTCCGGCGGCGGTGACCGATTCGGCGTGGGCGATGGCGGAGGGCAGTTCGCCGCCCAGGCGGTCGCGCCGTCCGATCACCTCGATGCGCACGCCATTTTCCAGGCAGCGGGCGGCTTCGGAGCGGAGATGTCCGGCCAGCAATTGCATCAGGCCGGCGACCTCTTCAGGCGGGCGGCGCCAATTATCGGAGGAGAACGCGAACAGGGTGAGTACGCCGATGCCCAAGCCGGGCGCGGCCTCCACGGTGCGGCGGAGGGCCTCGGCGCCGGCGCGGTGTCCGGCCAGGCGGGGCAATCCGCGGGCGAGGGCCCAGCGTCCATTGCCGTCCATGATGATGGCCGCATGCAGGCGGCTAGGCTTATGAGTACTTTGTATCATAAAGTATCGCTCCAAAAAAAGGGTCCTACCGCTCCCGCATGGTGCCGATGAGGGCCTCCATGTGATCCAAATAGCGTTCCAATGCGCGCCGGCCCACGGCGGTGAGGCGATATTCGGTTTTGGGCAGACGGTTCTCGAAGGACTTGCTGCAAGAAATGTACTGCGCATCTTCGAGCTTGCGGGCGTGCACACTCAGATTGCCGTCGGTAGTCTCCAGCAGTTTCTTCAATTCATTAAAGGTTAGCGAGTCGTTGACGGCCAAGGCGCTGAGAATGCCGAGGCGCAGGCGCTCATGGATGAGGCGGTCGAGTTTGGGGGCGCCGCCGACGATTCCCGCGGGCCGCGATTTTCTCTCGCGTTCGCGCGGGAGTGCGTTTTCCTTAGCCACCGTATTTCACCGTAATCAAGCTGCCAAACAAAATGTGGAGTCCGCCGAAGCCGGCGGCCAAAAGCGTGTTGCCCCAGGCGGCCGGCGCAAACAGCGCCAACGTGCCGAGGGCCATGAACGAGATACCCATCACCGGCACGACTTTCACAGAAGCCGCGCCGCCGCATAATACGCCCGTGCCGTAAAGCAGCAGCCAGACACCCGGCAACGGGGCTGGGAAGCCCGCGCGAAAGAGCACCAGGGTCAAGAGGGCACCGGCCAGCAGCGGCGGAGCGAAGCCCAGCAAGAATTTGCGGCCGGGGCCGGAGAGCAAAGGCATCCCGACCTTATGCGATTTGTGCGCGGCGGCCGCCACGCCGATGAGGCAGGCCAGTACGGCTTCGCCCAACCAGGCCGCCAGCCAGGCGTCCGCATTCGCCAGGCGCCGCGCGAAGGCGGCTACCGCCAGGGCCGTGCATCCCAGCGCGATTCCACCGACGCCGGGCACGGCCGTAAAGGCGCCGGCGCGCTCCATGGCGGAGCGGATGTATTGCAAATTGTCGAGCGCGTGGGCGTGCATCGCCACAGGTTCGGGGCGCGGCAGGCGGATGGGACGGACAACGGCCACGAACCGATTATAGAACGAAGGCCGGGATTGCGCAAGTACTTTTCCTGGCAAAGTGAAGATTTTCCTACGGGGCGGTTTCGCCGGCCTGCTCTTTAATGGTCAGAATCCGGTCGGCGGGGACGTTGTGCAGAGTCTGATGGATGCGGCTGGGCCAGACGATGTCGATCTCCTTCACGAATTTCGACGGCCCTAGGCCGAAGTGTACCCGGGGATCGCTGGAGCACGCGTACCCGGTGCTGGTGGTGGCGTGATTGTACTGTGGGCCTGCGTCGGTCAAGATGCGGACCTGCGCTCCCAGTCCCATACGATTGCTCTTCACGCCCACCAGTTTCAGCAGAATCCAATGATTGCCGTTCTGTGAAATGTTGTGGAAGTATTGGGCCTTCCCGTTGAGCACGCTCACGACCGCGTCAATGCGGCCATCGTTGTCCAGATCGCCGAAGGCCACGCCGCGATGTGGCTGGGGCAGCTCGAACGCGGCGCCCGCGCCGGCGCTGACATCCTGGAACTTTCCGTTGCCCAGGTTGCGCAGCACGGTATTGGGCTCTTCGGGCTTGCGCAAGGACATCTGCGCGATGTTGTCGAGGGCGTGCCCGCGCACGGCCAGCAGATCCTTCCATCCGTCGTTATCGAAATCCATAATCCCGTTCGACCAGCCGGACATGGGGCGGGTGACCGCGGCCACGCCCGAGGCGGCCGTGATCTCCACGAAATCACCGGCGAGGCCGCGATTCCGGAACAGCGGGAAGGTATCGTCTTCGAAGGCCGTCACCCAGATATCGTCCCAGCCATCATTGTCGATATCCCGGAAATCGGCGCCCATGCCGGAGATGTAAGCGCCCGATTCCGGATAGGCGACACCGGTCTGCAGCGCCACCTCCTGAAATTTCTTGCCTCCCAGGTTGTGGAACAGCATGTTCGGAGCATTGTCGTTCGCCACGAAGACGTCTATAAATCCGTCGTGATCGTAATCGGCGAAAGCGACCCCCATGCCCTTCCCGCGGATCTGCGCGATACCGGTCGAGACGGAGACATCGGTGAAGGTGCCGTTTCCGTTGTTGTGGTAAAGCGTATTCGGAAGCGGCGCGTAGTTCTTGGGGTGACAATAGGCGCGCGTTTGCGGGTTCGGTCCGCAGAATGGATCCTTGTTCACTTCCCATTTGCAATAGTTGGAGACAAACAGATCCAGGCGGCCGTCGTTATCGTAGTCGAACCAGCCGGCCGCGACGGCCCACATCTTCTTCCCGTCCAGCACGCCGCCGCCCACGCCGGCCTTATCCGTGACATCGGTGAAGGTGCCGTCATGATTGTTGTGAAAAAGCTGGTTTTTGGTCACGCTGGCAAGAAAGATGTCGGGCCAGCCATCGTTGTCATAATCTCCGACCGCGACGCCCATGCCGTAGCCTGCACCCTTCACTCCGGCTTTCTCGGTGACGTCGGTGAAGGTGCCGTCGTGGTTGTTATGAAACAGGCGATTCCAATATTTGGGCGAGTCTTTTTGCAGTGAGGGGATGGCGGCTCCGTTGACGAAATAAATATCCATGTAGCCGTCGTTGTCGTAGTCGAGGAGGGCCACGCCGGCCAGCATCGTCTCGGGCAGATTCTTGTTGGGCGTGGGGCAACTGTCGGCGATGAAGTGGAGACCGGCGCGGTCGGCAATTTCCTCGAACACGATGGGCCCGATTGCGGCGCCGGCAATAGCCAGAACGGGCGCACAGAGCAGGGCTAATGGCCATCGCATCAAACTTCAGAATAATACGCGCCCGGATCGCCATGAGCGGCGTGGAGTGCTAGGATGGAGACAAATCGGAGAGGAGCAGCAAACGATGAAGCTCTTTTCATTAGCCGCCGCCGCGTTCGTAGTGCCGGCATGCCGAACGATCCGTTGGGCGGCCGGCCGTAGAGAAGATCGTTTATTGGCGAGCCGGGTTCGACGCACGTAAGGAGCCTCAGCCGGATTTGAAGAAGACATGGCCATGAGGTCCGGCATCGATCTCTCGCAGGCGGCGCCTGTCGCGGCATCGGCGGCGGGGAGTTGCTGGGAGATCTCGGCGCATTACGCGAATGCCGCGCAAACCGAGGTCCGGACGCTGACCTTTGTGGTGCGGGGGCCGTAGCGCATTTTCAGCACGAATCTTACTGCGGCGGCGCGCCAATCGAGCCATAATGGAGGGGAGATTTTCGGATGGCAACGATCACTACAGTAACCGGTGCCCAGTTCGACGACCTGCCGTACGAGGAGGGCCGCCAGTGGGAACTGGTGAATGGAGCGTTAATTTCCGTGTCCAGTCCGACGCCGCGCCACCAGGACATCGTGTTCGAGATCCTGCTGGCGGTGTGGCGCTATCTCGAGCAAAGTAAGACGACGGGCCTCGCCTCCCGGGATGTCGAATTCGCCATGAGCGAGATGGACAGGGTACGCCCCGACGTGTGTGTTTTACTCGGAGACAAGGCCGCTCGTGTGGATCCCGAACGGACGCCGATCCCGGGGGCCCCGGACATCGCCATTGAGGTCATCTCACCCAGCGAGCGCGCTTCGGAAAGTTACGACAAAGTCCGCGCATACCTGCGAAACGGGACTACGGAAGTGTGGCAGATCTACCCGAAGTCGCGGACCGTGCAGATGCATCGCGGAGAGACGGCCCGCTCTCTCGAATGGAGCCAGCCGATAGAGACTGATTTGCTTCCCGGCTTCGACCTGCGACTCGCCTCGCGATTCGCTTGAAGATCGGGCGTGGTAGGGGCATCTTGCCCGGCCATGCCTGCGTAGAATGCCCCAACTTCCTGCCGCGCCTAATAGGGATCTGCCATCTTTTGCTGGGTTTACGTTCTGGCAGGGGAATTGCTCCCCCACCGCCGGAATCCTATGGCATACGTTATCACCGACGCTTGTACCAAAGATGAACTGTGCGTGGAGGCTTGTCCGGTCGATTGCATCCACCCCAAGAAAGACGAAGACTCGTTCGCGGAAGCGACGCATCTGTCCGTCGAGCCGGACGATTGCATCGATTGCGGCGCGTGCGTGCCGGTCTGCCCGACGAACGCGATCCACCCGCTGGACGAACTGCCCGCGGAGCTGGCACATTTCGCCGCCGAGAACGCAGCTTACTACGGCAAGAACTGACGAAGTACCAAACGATTCCAGGGTTGCCGCGTCTGCTGTCGTATGCGCACTCTGCTTCAGATCTCTCTCGCCCTATCGCTGTCCGGATCGGTGTTTGGCCAATTTCCGGGCTTGACCCTGCCGCCTAGCGGCAACAATCAGAAGGCATCGGTGACTCAGTTCATCGGGCCCGTGAAGGTCACGATCGACTACTCCAGCCCAGCGGTAAAGGACCGGCGTGGGAAGATCTGGGGCCAGCTTGTCCCGTACGGCATGACGGACCTGGGCATTCTCGGGGGAAAACTGAGCCCATGGCGGGGCGGCGCGAATGAGAACACCGTTTTCACGGTTTCCGATGCGGTAGCGATTGAGGGGCAGCCGCTGGCGGCCGGCCAATATGGCTTGCACCTGATAGCGGGGCCTGAGGAATGGACCGTGATTTTCTCGAAGAACGCGTCGGCGTGGGGAAGTTTCTTCTATGACGAAAGCCAGGACGCGCTGCGGGTGAAGGTGAAGCCGGCGAAGCATGAATATACCGAGTGGCTGACTTACGAATTTACCGCGCGCCGTCCCGAGGAAGCTACCGCCGAATTGCAGTGGGAGGAACTGGCGGTACCCTTCCATATCAAAGTGGATAACGTCAACGAAATCTATCTTAGTAAGTTGCGCAAGGAGCTTACCGGATCCGGAGGGTTCAATCCACAGGCTTACGACGCGGCCGCGCAATTCTGCGTACAAGCGGGGACGCACCTGGAGGACGGTTTAACCTGGGCGGAGATGGCGATCAAGCTGCCGGGCGTGGGCGTGACTAACTTCGACACGCTGAGCACGAAAGCGCTGGTGCTGACGAAGATGGGCCGCGATGCAGAGGCCCAGACGCTGATGCAGGCGGCGGTACACGACCCCACCGCGACCACCTTGCAGATTCATCTTTATGGCCGGCAATTGCTGGCCGCGAAGAAGAATCAGGAGGCCCTGGAGATTTTCAAGCTGAATGCGGAGCGCAACGGCGAAGCGTGGCCGGTGAACGTCGGCCTGGCGCGCGGTTACATGGCCGTGGGGGACTATAAGAAAGCGGCCGAGTACGCCCAGAAGGCGGTGGTGCAAGCGCCCGATGCCGTCAACAAGAAGAACCTGGAATCCATGGTCCAGACCCTGGCGGCAGGCAAGCCTTACGACAATTGATGCGCTGTCTTTGACGCTTCAGTCTTTCGCGGCGGCGCTGCCCGGCGGCAGGAGGGCGCGAATGGTTTCGATGGTGTCGGCGTCGTCCGCTTTCTTATCGGTACGCCAGCGCGCCATGCGGGGGAAACGCACGGCAATGCCCGAGCGGTGCCGCGGAGAACGCTGAATCCCTTCGAAGGCCAGTTCGAACACCAGTTCGGGTTTCACGGCGCGCACCGGGCCGAACTTTTCGAGAGTATTCGCGCGTACGAAGGCGTCCACCTGGTGGATCTCTTCGTCGGTCAATCCCGAGTACGCTTTCGCGAAGGGCACCAGTTCGGGCCCATCCCATACGCCGAACGTGTAATCGGTAAACAGGCTGGCGCGCCTGCCGTGGCCCGGCTGCGCGTAGATGAGTACGGCATCCACCGAGTAAGGGTTGATCTTCCACTTCCACCAATCGCCGCGGCGGCGGCCTACGCGATAAGGCGATCCCAGGCGTTTCAGCATGAAGCCTTCGACTTTGCGCGCGCGGGCCTCCTGGCGGCGTACGGTCAGTGCGTCCCAGGTATCCGCCCGCACCACAGGCGACAGGATCAGCGCGGATTCCGGCGGCGTCACGTCCTCCAGGCGCGCGCGACGCCATTCCAGGGGACGCTCACGGATGTCTTCGCCGTGCCACTCGAGCAGATCGTAAGCCACCATCACCACTGGCGCCTCGGCCAAAATGCGCGGTCCGAGCACCTTCCGCCCGGTGCGGCGCTGCATCTGGGCGAAGGGCAGCGGCTCCCCGTTCTTCCAAGGCAGGACCTCGCCGTCTATCACCACGCCTTCGGGCAATAGGGGACCCAACGCTTCCAGTTCCGGAAAGCGGCCGGTCATCAACTCCTCGCCGCGCGACCAGACGAAGGTCTGCCCGTGGCGGCGGATCAATTGCGCGCGGATGCCGTCCCATTTCCACTCCACCTGCCATTCGCGAATGTCCCCAAGATCCTGCACCGGTTCTTCCAGCGGATAGGCGAGAAAGAATGGATAAGGGCGGCTTATATCGGCGTCGCGTGTATCGGGGGCCACGAGTTGGTTCCAGAATGCGGCGGTGGGCTGCCAATCGCCCATCAGGCGATGCGAGACCGCCGCGGCATCCAGGCCGCTGACTGCGGCGAGGGCGCGCACCACCAGGCTTTGCGACACGCCAACACGGAATTCGCCGGTGATGATCTTGTTCCAGGCGAAGCGCTGGCGTTCGTCCATCTCGCGCCACGCGGAAACCAGGGAAGCGCGCTTGCCTGCGTCATCGGCGTCGCGCAGCGGCAGCAAGCGTTCCTCGATCCAGTAGTGCAGGGGCAGGTCGCTCGATTGCTGTGCGGGCGGCAGCAGCAGGGCGATGGTTTCGGCGAAGTCGCCCACCGCGTGGTAGCACTCCTCAAAGAGCCAGTCGGGGATGCCCGATTCCGCGATGGCCCACTCGGCCAGCTTGCGCGATTCGAGCAGACGCTTGGGGCGGCGGCCAATAAGGAACGTGGCAGCCCAGACCGCATCGGCCGGCGGCACATGCGAAAAGTAACGGGTGAGCGCATCCACCTTCTCGTTGGTCCGGGTGGTTTCGTCGAGTGCGGCATAGAGTTCGGCGAAGGCTTTCATGGCTCGGCCCCGGGGGCAGGGTCGGCGCCGGTCTCGTCCTGCTCGCCTTCGAAACGGGTCTCGACGGCCTGGGCATCGAGGCCCTGTTGTTTCAGCCACTCCACCATGGGCGCGCGATATCCATGAGTGACCCAAACGCGGGAGGCGCGGGACTCGCGCACGGCGGACAAAAGGCCCGGCCAGTCGGCGTGATCGGACAGTACGAAGCCGCGGTCGAGCGAGCGCCGGCGGCGGGCTCCGCGAATGCGCATCCAACCCGAGACGAAACCGGCGGACAGGGGGCCGAAGCGGCGCATCCATGGCGTGCCGTTGGCCGACGGCGGCGCGAGGATCAGGGCATCCTTCCAATCCGTGCCGGCGGGCGCGGCGGCAACATGTGTGGTGGGAGCCAGCGGGATGCCGGCATCGCGGTACAGGCGGCAGAAATTCTCGACCGCGCCGTGCGTGAAGATGGGACCCGCCGCGGGGTTGATGCCAGCCAGGACGCGCTGCGCCTTGCCCAGGCTGTAAGCGAATAGCAGGCTGGCTTTGCCGGCCTGCCGGTTGGCGGCCCACCACGCTTCGATTCCGGCGAAGACCTCGGCTTCCGGGGGCCAGCGGTAAATCGGCAGGCCGAAAGTGGACTCGGTGAGAAACGTGTGGCAGGCCACCGGCTCGAACGGGGCGCAGGTGGGATCGGGCTCCAGTTTGTAATCGCCGGAGACCACCCACACCTCGCCTCCGGATTCGATGCGCACCTGCGCGGAGCCAAGGATGTGACCCGCGGGATGCAGCGAGAGGCGCACGCCGGACAGATCGATCGTCTGGCCGTATGCGAGCGCCTGAATGGGTGGCTCGCCCGTCGCCACACCCGCGTCTGCTTCAGCCAGGCGGCTGCGCAGAATGGCTTCGCCGGGACGCGAGGTCAGATACGCGCGCGACCCCGGACACGCGTGGTCGGCATGCGCGTGCGTGATCACGGCGCGATCCACGGGACGCCACGGATCGACATAGAAGCCGCCGGCGGGGCAATAGAGTCCGCTGTCGGTGACCTGGAGAATCATTTCAATATAGGCCCGCCAATCCAGTTTATAGCGAGCGGTCTACAACGCGTTACACTGGCGTTAATGACAGCAGTCAGGATGCTGCTTTTCTTATTCGTGGGCCCGGCGGTAGTCGCGCCCGCCGCGCTCCCATCGCGCGAAGCCCTGGACTATACGGTGGAATGGCGCCTGGTGACGGCGGGAAAGGCGCACTTGGTCTGGAGCCCGACCGAGCATCATTCGGATCCCGGCTGGCAGGCCAATCTGCACCTGGAGTCGACCGGCCTGGTTTCCAAGCTTTTCAAGGTGAATAACGATTACGTCTCAAGCCTGGCATCGGACTTGTGCTCTACCGGCTCTTACCTGAAGGCGGAGGAAGGCAGCCGCCACAAGGAAACCCGGGTGACGTTCAACCGCGAAACGCACAAGGCCGATTACCTGGAAAAGGATTTGGATAAAAAGATACCGCCGACCGCGCACGAGATCGACATTCCGGCCTGCGTGCACGATGTATTAGGCGGCCTGTACTCGCTGCGTACGCTAAACCTGCAGCCAGGACAGTCGACCCAGGTAGCTGTCAGCGATGGCAAGAAGAGCGTGATGGCGCGCGTGGAAGCGCAGCAGCGCGAGGATGTGAAAACGCCCGCCGGCGCGTTCAAGACGATCCGCTACGAGGCGTTTCTTTTCAACGATGTGTTGTACCGGCGCTACGGGCATCTGCATTTCTGGCTGACGGACGACGCCCGTAAGCTACCCGTGCAGATCCGGGTGCGCCTGCAGTTCACGATCGGCACGATCACCCTGCAACTGGAGAAGGAAGAAAAAACATGAGATGGCTCGCCTGTTTTGGGGCGGCTGCGGCGATGGCGTGGGCCCAGAGCGGCGGCGCATTGCTTTCGAATCCGGAAGCGCTGAAACTGGAACAGCGCACGGTGCAATTGATGGAATCGACCGGCCTGGCGGTGCCGGGCTTGGCGCGTGCGGGAGCGCCCGCCCTGGAAGATGCGCGCCAGTCGCTGGCCAATTTGCAGAACGCCCCGCAAAACGCCGGGGACACTCTTACGTTCCTGAGCAATGCGCGCGCCTACCTTGCCATCGCCGAAACGGTGCCCAAACCTTTTCCTTTTCCCGAAGAAGGACGGCGCCAGTTCGGCGAACTTCGCGACTCCGTGGATCGCCTGGATGCGCATTTCCGCGCGCTGTTGGATCTGAAGGAAGCCCAGTTGCACAATCCGGACCGGGACAATCTGAAGCGGTACGCGGATGCCGACGAGAAGTTGGGCGCGCCGTCGCCGCAGAAACCGCGGGTAGTTTTCCTGGGCGACTCGATCACCGATGGCTGGCGGCTGAACGAATACTATGGGAGCGATCGCGATTTCGTAAACCGCGGGATCGGCGGCCAGATCACCGGCGAGATGTTGGGCCGCATGCAGGCCGACGTCATCGATCTGAAGCCGCGGGCGGTGCTGGTGCTGGGCGGCATCAACGATCTGGGCCGGGGAGTGGCGGTGCGCGCGATCGAAAACAATTTGTCGATGATCGCGGATCTGGCCGAGGCGCATCATATCCAGCCGATGTTCGCTTCCCTGTTGCCGGTGAGCGATTACCACAAGGACGTGAATCCACAGTACGCCCGGACCGGCCACCTGCCGCCCGCTACGATCCTGGAAGTGAACGCCTGGCTGAAGAATTTCTGCGAGCAGCACCGTTACCCATACGTGGACTACTACGCGGCGCTGGTGGATAAGGCGGGATTCCTGCAGGCGGACCTGTCCGACGATGGGCTGCATCCGAATGCGAGGGGCTACCGCCTGATGGCGCCGGTCGCGCTGGCGGCCATCGACAACGTCGCGAAGCCGGAAGTGGCGAAACCGGCGAAAAAGAAAGGCGGACTGAAGGACTGGCTGACCAAGGAGCACAAATGAGCAACGTCGTTTGGCTGCTAATCGCCACCTGCTGGACGGCGTTCGCGGCGCCGCCGGTGAAAATTGTGCTGGTCGCCGGAAAGCCCAGCCATGGAGCGGGAGAGCACGAATTCAACGCCGGGGCGATGCTGTTGGCCAAATGCCTGCGCCAGAATTCGGGCGTGAACGCCACGGTGGCGAAGGGCGGATGGCCGGTGGACGATAGCGTCTTCGAGGGCGCGAATTCGGTGGTGCTTTACATGGACGGCGGCGAGAACCATCCACTGCTGGCCGACGATCGCTTAGCGGCGCTGGGAAAACTGATGAAGAAAGGCGTCGGGCTGGCTTGCCTGCATTATGCGCTGGAAGTGCCCGGCGACCATGGCGGCATGGAGTTGCTCGAATGGATCGGCGGATTCTACCGGCGGCCATATTCGCAGAATCCGGTGAACGACGTGGAGTTGACCCAGACCGCGCCGGCACACCCCATCTCGCGCGGATGGGACAACTTTCGCAGCAACGACGAGTGGTACTACCACATCATGTTTCGTAAGGACGATAAGCGGCTGGTGCCCATCCTGACCGCTATGCTGCCGAAAAATGCGCCGGAGCAAGAGACGGTAGCGTGGGCGGTGGAGCGTACGGATGGCGGCCGCGGCTTCGGATTCACGGGCGGGCATTACCATCGCAATTGGGGTCTGGAGGATCAACGGCGGATGGTGGTGAACGCGATTCTTTGGACGGCCAAAGTGGAGATTCCGGCGGGGGGGGCGAAGTGCGACCTGACACCGGAAGATCTGGATGCCAATTTGGATTCCAAGTAGGGCCCGTTTTATCGGTGTTCGTTGGCGGCCAGCGTCGTGTTTCGATTTAAGGCTTGCAGCGGAGGACAAAGCATATCGGCCGCCGATGGACGCCGATGGACGCCGATAAGACAAAGCAAGACGCAAACCGCCAGGACGCATTGTTAGAATAATACGTCTATGGACGGTTTGTTGCTTCTGGTGCGGCTGCTATTGTCGGCTACGTTTGCGGTCGCCGGAATCACGAAGGCGGCGGATCCGGCGGGAACACGTCAATCCATCCTGGATTTCGGGGCTCCCGGAGTTTTGGCGCGTCCCGTAGCGTGGCTGCTGCCGGTAGCGGAGTTGGCCTGCGCCGTGGCGCTGCTGCCGGCGGCCTGGGCGGTATGGGGAGCGGCAGGAACGCTGGCGTTGCTTCTACTTTTCATCGCCGTCATAAGCATCAGCCTGATTCGCGGCCGCCGCCCCGCTTGCCATTGCTTCGGCCAGTTGCATTCGGAGCCCGTCGGCCTTTCCACGATCGCGCGAAACGTAGTGCTTTCGGCCATGGCCGGCCTGGTAATCCTGGAAGCGCGGGAAATGGCGTCTCCGAGCTATATGGGCTGGCTGAGCGGCCTCGGCCGTTTCGAAGCGGCCGTCTGGGCGTTCTCGCTGGCGATCGCGGTGCTGGCGGCGCTTTGGGTATGGTCGCTGCTGCATCTGCTGCGCCAGAACGGACGGCTGCTGCTGCGCCTGGAAGCGGTCGAAGCAGAGCTTGGATTGCGCGCCGATCCGCCGCCGCCGGGTTTGCCGGTGGATACGCCGGCGCCGCCCTTTCGCGTAGCTGCTCTCGATGGCAGCATGGTGACTCTCGATACCCTGCGCCAGGCGGGAGACTCTTTGCTATTAATCTTCATCGAGCCGGGCTGCGGTGGCTGCGATGCGCTGATGCCCCACGTCGCCGAATGGCAGCAGGCGCATGCGGACCGGCTATCCATCGCGCTGATCAGCCGCGGCTCTCTCGAGACGAATCGCGCCAAGGCGGCCGAGCACGGCCTGCGGAACTTCCTGCTGCAGGTGGACGAGGAAACCTCCAGCGCCTACCGCGCGGAAGGCACTCCGACGGCGGTGCTGATCAGGAAGGGGCTGATTGCCAGCCCGGTCGCCGGCGGGGCGGATGCCATTCACGAACTGGTGGCGAAAGCCGCGGCGCCGCCGCCCCTGGCTAAGGGAGAACTCGCGCCGGAGGTTACGCTTCCGGATTTGAACGGCGAGGCGGTAGATTTACGGGAACTGCGCGGCCGGCGCCATCTGCTACTTTTCTGGAATCCGGACTGCGGCTACTGCCAGGCGATGCTGGCCGATATCAAATCGTGGGAGCGCGACGCGACGGATGACGCACCGCGTCTGGTGGTAGTATCGACGGGCGCGGCGGAAGCCAATCGCGCGCAGGGCTTTCGGGCGCCCATGGTGTTGGACCACGGTTTCCGTACCGGTGAATTGTTCGGGGCCACCGGCACACCCTCGGCCGTGATACTTGATGAAGCAGGCCGAGTCGCTTCGGTTGTCGGCGTGGGAGCCGAGGAGGTTCTGGCACTGGCGCGCGGTACCGTGGGCAAGGCTGAAATTCTGGCGGTTAACTCGGAGAGGCCGTAGCCCGCCAAAAGACGGCTGCGGGCATGATTGCCCGCCCTCCAAGGCGCAGCGCTGTCTCGCCGCTGTTTCACCTGCATCCGCGTGGGCCATGAATTACTGGGTGGCGTGCCACTCCAGCACTACCATCGACACCTTCGGTGCGTCGCTTTCGAGAACCACCTTGTACCCGTTCTGGGGTCCGGGTTGCTCCACTACCTTAACTCCGGCGGCGCGCTTCGGATCCCAGGTGTAGGTTGTCGCGTTCCAGCCATTCTCCGCTCCCGCCTTTTCGGTTAGCGGCTGCGAATATCTGGGGTCCGCCGTGAATAGGGTAATGCCATTGGCTGTCAGTTCGCCGGGATAAGCGCTGACCCGTGCCGCCACCGCCGGCAGCAGTCCGCTGAGCGAGCCGGATGAGGCGTGATTACGTTCCAACACCAGGCGGCCGTTTTTCCCCAGCTTCCCGGTCCAGATGATCCGTCCCGAAGCGGCGGGCGTAGCAGCCGAGGGCTTGGGCGCGGCCACCGGAGCGGGCGCCTGTCCCAGCACCGATGGCAGGCCGGCCGGCGCGGTAGCCGTGGCATTTTCAATGGGCGGCGGGGCGAGCGCGGGTGACTCGGCGGAGGTACGCCGCGGCGTTCCCACTGGCGCCCGGAACGGAATCGCGCGCCGCGCCGGTTCTGGAGAAACCGGAGGTGGAAGAGTGACAGTCGTTGTCTGTGGAGATGTTTGCAGAGTGGGCGCCTGAACGGGCACCTGTGCGGTTTCCACCTTAGGTGAATCCTCCGGCTTCTTGGCAGCCTCCACGCGCGGCGACGTCGCCGGGACGCTCTCACCGGGTCTCAGAAAACGGGTGGTCTCCGTCACCAGCGGACCTTCCGGCACATACACCGTGAGACGCACCGACACATCACCGGACTGTCGCGCATAAAAGATGTTGCCCGACCGCAACTCGGCCGGCGTCAGATTCACTTGCGTGCGCACGCCGTGGTCCTCGATTTCGATCGACCCCGCAATCGCATGCTCAATCGACCGGGCCGCGCGATCCCAAGCGATCCGTAGCTGGCCCTTATTGTCCGCGGCGGATAACGTCAAGCCCTGGTGCGAAGGCTTCAGCAGCCAGAATCCTAGAACCGCAATCACCAGCAGGAGCAGCCCCCAGCCATAGAGTTTCGAACGGCCGCCAGGTCTGGGGCGGCTCTGTACAGCGGGCGCCACAAAAGGCATCGCCAGTTCCGCGGGTTGCTCGACGGCTATCTCCGCGGCGATCGTTGCGATTTTGGTTTCCGGCGCCGCCACAGGCTCCGGCACAACCGGTAATTCCGGAATCGGAGGAGCCGCCTCGGGCGGGGCTGCCTGGGGAACAACCAACGGGGTCAGTGTGAACTCCCGGTAGCTGCTTTCGGAATGAATCGAGCCATCCGGCTCGCGGAAAAAGAAACCCGCCCGTGTAGGAGCAAAACTGCCGGGACGGACAATCAGTCCAACTTGCCAGGGCTGCGGAAAGAAGCGCTTGAAGAATGCCAGGTCCGCTTCGGAAAGTAGAATCTCGCTGCGCGTGTGCGCGCGATACCAGCCGACCGGCTCCATGCGCGCCAATTCCGCATCGTCGCGCCGCGATTTGAGAGTCTCCGAAAGCGCCGCTTCATCCTTCTCCGAGAGCAGGAAAGACGGACCCTTGGCATACTCGCAATCGATCGGCCGCCAGGCCTTGATCCGTACCACGTTCTTTTGATGCGTGCCAAATAAGATGCCGCCGGTTTCCACGCCGCCGTGAGGCACGCGATGGTATCCCTCCACCGCGATCATCCGGATTTCATCGAGCACCGCTCCGGCATATTCGATCCGCAAGGAGTGCTCGGGAGCGGTCCAGGTTGCGAATTTCGGCCCCACAGCCATTCCGGTCATACGTCTGTGCCCATCTGGGTGCTGCAAAGGTTACAATCACTAGCTTAGGTCATTTTAGCGAGACTCATCGCATGGCCGATCGGAGGAATAACATGGTCGGGCGTCGGGCTGGGTGGGCACCTACGGTGACCCAATTTCTGGCCGTATTCATGTGCCCCGTGCTGGCGTGGTGCGCCACGGTGCCGCGTATCGAGGTGCTCGAAGGCGATGGCGCCATCAACAATATCCGCTTGCACCACGCCAAGGAACCCGTGGTGCGCGTATCGGATCAGGACGGCCACCCCATGCCCAACGTTGCAGTCACTTTCCTACTGCCCAGCGAGGGCGCCAGCGGAACATTCGACGGTAAGACCTCCCTCACCGTGATGACCGACAGCAACGGCCTGGCCGTGGGCCACGGTTTGCGGCCGAACGCCGCCGCCGGACAATTCCAGATCCGGGTGACGACTTCGTTTCAAGGCCAGGCGGCTACGGCTAACATCGCGCAAACGAATGCGGAGCCGGCCCAGGGCGGGATATCTTCCAAGACCATCCTGATCCTGGCGCTGGTCGGCGGAGCGGCCGCCGCCGGCGCGGCAGTCGCTTTAGGCAAAGGGAAGTCCTCTACCAGCACTACGCCCCCGCCATCCGGCGCGGTGATCACCCCGGGTAGTCCGACCTTCGGTCCACCCCAATGAGCCACAACATTCTAAAATCGATTGCCCTGGCCGCCTGGGTGACGGGCGCCGCGTGGGGACAGCTTACCGTGACCTGCACGCCCGCGACGCTTCCGGACGTCGTGCAGACCGTGGTATCGGTGTCGTGTTCCGCATCCAGCCTGGTGATCACGCCTCCCGTGGCCTGGAGCATCAGCGTCGGCAAATTGCCCCCCGGCTTGTCGCTCGATTCTGTCGGAGGAACGATCACCGGCACCCTGCAAGATCCGGCTGGAGCCTTCAGCTTTACGGTGCTGGCGACCGACAGCAACCCGATCCTGCCCCTGACGGGGACGCAGTCGTACAGCGGCGCCACGGTCGATCCGCTGACGTTGAGTTGCACTTCTCCCGCCGGGCCGCTCGAAGTTGGCATCGCCTATTCGAATACCTGCACGGCCACGGGCGGTACGACGCCCTACACCTGGTCGATCGGCGGCAGTATCGTGCCTCCAGGCGCGTCGATTACGCCAAACGGCACGGGCATGTCCGCCACCGTCACCGATACGCCTGCGGCGTCGCTACTGGCCTACCAATACAGTGTCGCGGTAGTCGACAGCACCAGCCCTACCACCCTCAGGAAGACCCAGCAGTTCACCGGTGCGATCGGCCCGATCATCACCACAGCTTCGCCGCTCCCCGCCGCGCCCGGGGGCGGCAGTTACTCGCAGCAGTTTGCGGCCACCGCCGGAACGTCTCCGTACTCCTGGACGGCGACCGGGCTTCCGGCCTGGCTAAGCATGAGCAAAGCGGGATTGCTCTCGGGCAGTGCGGTCCCTGCCACATCCAGCCCCGTCAGCTTTACGGCTAGCGTCACGGACAGTGCCGGCGGAATCAGCAGCGGCACGTTCTCGCTGCCGGTCACGCAGGCTTTGACCATCACTACGACTTCGCCGCTGCCCACGGCCACCATCGGCACATCATACAACCAGACCATGGCCGCGAGCGGCGGCACATCTCCTTATCAATGGACCGTGTCGACCGGCAGCCTGCCGGCCGGGTTGTCGTTGTCCACCGGCGGCGCGATCACCGGAACACCCTTATCCACCGCGGTTACGGCTGCCTTCACGGTGAAAGTGACGGATAGCAATAACAACACCGCATCCGGTCCCTTCACGCTGCCGGTAACCCTGGCCATCACCACCACTTCGCCGCTGCCCATCGCGGCAGTCGGCACGAAATACAACCAGGCATTGGCGGCGGTTGGCGGCGCGCCTCCTTATCAGTGGACCGTGGCCAGCGGCAGCCTGCCGGGTGGATTATCCCTATCCACCAGCGGCTCGATTTCTGGCACGCCCCTGGCCACGGCCGTTACGGCCACGTTTACGGCCACGGCCACGGACAGCACCAATACGGCGGTTTCCGCGCAGTTCACTCTGCCGGTGACGCTGGCCGTCGCTACCACTTCGCTTCCTTCTGGTACCGCGAACGCGGTGTATCCGTCGACTACGCTGCAGGCGGAAGGCGGCACGCCTCCCTACAGCGGTTGGACCGTGGCCAGCGGAGCGCTACCCTCCGGCTTGACCCTGAACTCCGCGACGGGCGCCATCGCCGGCACGCCCGCCACCGCCGCCGGCAGTCCGTTCTCCTTCAAAGTGACCGTGAAGGACAGCACCGGCAGCACTTCGGCTGCCCAGTCTCTATCTATTGCCGTCAACCCAGCGCTCACCATCACCACGCCGTCGCCGCTGCCTAACGGCACGGTGGGAGTATCCTACGCGCAGACTCTGGCCGCCACCGGCGGCGCGGGCGGGTACGCCAACTGGCTGGTAGTATCCGGAGCGCTGCCGCCTGGCCTGACGCTGAATTCCGCCACCGGCGCGGTCGGTGGCAAGCCCAGCACGACTACGGGCAGTCCATTTACTTTCGGCGTTACCGTGCAGGACAGCGCCGGCAATACTTCGCCCCCGGATAGCCTGACCCTTACCATCAACGCGGCGCTGGGGATCGTGACCACCGGGCTGGCCAACGGCTCCGTCGGTACGCCATATAGTTCCACCCTGACCGGCACGGGGGGGACGCTTCCGTATACATGGTCTCTCGCGACCGGATCCGCGCCCTTGCCGGGCGGTTTGACGCTGGCTCCGTCGACCGGCATCATCAGCGGGAATCCAAACGCGGCCGGCACGTTTCCGTTCACCATCCAACTGGCCGATAGCTCAGCTCCGCCGAATAGCGTCACCAAGCCCTTTACGATCACCATTGGGGCGGGTCTCACCATTACGACCACGGCGCTTCCCAACGCGACCGTGGGAGTCGCCTACTCCCAGACCCTCACGGCGGCGGGTGGCACGCAGCCGTACACCTGGTCGATCAGCAAGGGATCGTTACCTTCTCCATTGGTCTTGAACTCCTCAACTGGCGCGATCACGGGCACGCCGGCGGCAGCCGCCACCGCCAGTTTCACGGTTACCGTCACGGACAGCGCCTCGAACACGGCCACCCAAAACCTGACGCTGACCATCGTGACTCCTCCGGTGATCACTACCACCTCGCCGCTGCCCAATGCCACTGTGGGCTCCGCGTACTCGCAGGCGCTGGCGGCTTCGGGCGGCACGCCGCCTTACTCCTGGACGGTCTCGAAAGGCAGCCTTCCCAGCGGATTGTCGCTATCCACCGCGGGAACCATTACCGGCACGCCCGGCGTAACCGGCCCCACCACCTTCAACGTGCAATTGACCGACGCTACCGGCGTCACCGCGACCCAGACGTTCCTGCTTACCGTCGTTACCGGCCTGAGGATTTCGACCACATCGCCATTGCCGATCGGTGAGGTGAACATTCCTTATTCTCAGACGTTCGCCGTATCGGGCGGCGTTGCGCCTTATACCTGGCTGGTCATTGGGGGAGGGCTGCCACCGGGCGTGACGCTGGCCGCCAGCGGTCTGCTCAGCGGGACCCCCACGAGCGGAGGCTCCTTCAACTTCACGGTGCAGGCCACCGACAGCAACCACACCACCGCCAGCGCGGCGTTCGCGGTGACCATTGCGCCGGCGCTGGCTGTTTCCACTCCGGCCTCGCTCAGCGGCGGTTCGGTGAATACCGCTTACCTGCAGACCCTGGCGGCTACTGGCGGAGTCAGCCCATACACCTGGACGCTGACCGCCGGCGCATTGCCTAACGGCCTGAACCTTGCGGCCGCCGGCACAGTGGACGGCATCCCAACGGCCGCCGGAACCTTTATGTTTACGGCAAAGGTTACGGATTCGCTGGGTGGAACCGCCAGCCGGCAATTCAGCATCGTTATCGCGGCCGGTGTTGTCGTGACCACTCCCAGCACTTTGCCGGGCGCGATTCTCAACATCCCTTACTCGGAAACGCTGCAAGCCGTGGGCGGCACACCACCCTACACTTGGATCAACACCGCGGGTTCACTACCGCCGGGATTGACCCTCAGAAGTAACGGGACCCTCAGTGGTTCACCCACTAACGTGGGCACCTTCTCCTTCACGGTGCAGGCCACCGATAGCTTAGGCCACCAGACCTCCGCGCAACTCTCGCTCACCGTCTCCTCGGGGCTCAGCGTGACCACCAGCACTCTTCCAGGCACAACCGTGGGAAGTTCCTATTCGCAATCCCTATCCGCGGGCGGTGGGACGCCCCCCTACACCTGGTCGCTGGTCAGCGGATCGCTCCCGGGCGGGCTGAGCCTCTCCTCCTCCGGATCGATTACCGGTACCACCAAGGCGGCGGGCACCTCCTCATTCACTGTCGAGGTCACCGATAGCGTCTCCGCCACCGCAACCAAGCAGCTCAGCATTGTTGTCGCAGGTCCGCTTTCGATTACCACGGCGGCGACCCTGCCCGGCGCGTCCCTCAATGCCGGCTACACGCAAACGCTGTCAGCCTCGGGAGGCACAGCGCCTTATACCTGGGCGTTGACCGCGGGAGCACTGCCGTCGGGGCTTTCGCTCAGTTCGGCGGGCGCGATTACGGGCGCCGCCAAAGCGGCCGGGACATTCCAATTCACGGTGACCGCAACCGACAGCGCCGCGGCAACCGCCAGCCAGCAGTTCACTCTGACCGTCGGCGGCGGGCTGGCCATCACCACTACTACGTTACCGGGTGGGAACGTGGGTATCTCGTATAGCCAGGCCCTCACGGCGACCGGTGGGACGCCACCGTACACCTACACGATCAGCGCGGGATCGCTGCCGCCCGGCATCGCCATCAACGGCAACATCCTCGGCGGGACCCCCACAAAGCCCGGCTCGTACACTTTTACGATCCAGGTCGCCGACAGCGTCTCGGCCACCGCTACGGCACAATTCACTGTCGCGATTGGCGGGCTAGCCATTACCACTTCGGCGCTGCCTGTCGCGGCTGTAGGCGCCTCTTATTCGCAAACGTTATCCGCCGCGGGAACCGCCCCTTACACTTGGACGGTCACCGCGGGCGCGCTCCCCGCTGGCCTGTCGCTCGATTCTTCCAGCGGAACGATCAGCGGCACTCCCACCGCGGCCGGCACCTCCAATGTGACCATTCAAGTCACCGACAGCACTAACGCAACCGCCTCGGCGCCTTTCACCTTGACGGTGATCTCCGGCAGTTTCACCGGGCTGACGAGCACGGCATCCTCCGGGCAGCAGTTGACTTTCACGCTGACCCCGGGCGGTGCCTATCCGCAGGACATCGCCGGGCAGGTCAAGCTGGCATTCACACCGGATCCGTCTCTGGCTTCGCCGGCCGACGATCCGTCCATCCAGTTCTCCACCGGCGGCGGCACCGCGGATTTCACCATACCTGCCAACAGCACGGCGCCGGTATCTTTGTCGCTGCAAACCGGGACCGTTGCCGGCGCCATCGCGCTGACGGTGAGCTGGCAGGCCGGCGGCGCGGCGCTGGCCGTACCCGCCGCATTGAACCAGACGATTCAGATCGCGCCCGCCGTGCCTGTCATCAGCGGGGTTACCGCGACTACTACGGCGACCGGCTTCCAGGTGGTGATCACCGGCTATTCCAACACCCGCGAAGTCTCCCAGGCAACGCTCCAATTCACGCCCGCGTCGGGACAGTCGCTCCAAACCGCCAGCGTGCCGGTTCCCCTGACCAGCGCGGCGGCTACCTGGTTCGGGAGCAGTTCTTCGGATCAGTATGGCGGCCAGTTCGTGCTGACCCTGCCATTTACCGTGACCGACGGCACCGCCAGCGCGATCGCATCCATTTCGGTGCAACTGGTGAACAGCCAGGGCACGTCAACTTCGGCCGGCGCGACTTTATAAATGGAGCCCATTCGCTCCGCAGCGGAACTCGACGACGTGCTTTCCGCGCCCACTGCCGCGGACGCCGGCGCCATGCGTGCAATCGAAGGCTGCCTGCTCATACTCGGCGCCGGCGGCAAGATGGGCCCCACGCTGGCCATGCGTGCCGGAAGGGCAGCCGGTCTGGCCGGAGTATCCAGACGCGTCGTCGCGGTGTCGCGCTTCCCGGACCCCAGCGTGGAACGGGAACTCGCCGACTTCGGAGTGGAAACCATCCGCGCGGACCTGCTGGAAGCGGGCGCGCTGGCGCGGTTGCCCGCTGCCGAAAACGTAATCTTCATGGCGGGCCGTAAGTTCGGATCTGTCGGCGCGGAGCACCTGACTTGGGCCAGCAATGCGTATTTGCCCGCGCTGGTGGCCGAGCGTTATCGCGAGTCCCGGATCGTGGCTTTTTCCAGCGGCAACGTCTACCCGTTCGTTCCGGTTTCGAGCGGCGGCGCGACCGAAGAGACCGCGCCCCATCCCGTAGGCGAATACGCCCAATCCGTGCTGGCGCGCGAGCGCATGTTCCAGTACTTCTCGGCGCGCCACGATACCTGCGTATGTCTGCTGCGCCTGAACTACGCGGTGGAACTGCGCTATGGAGTGCTGCGCGATATCGGGGCCTGGGTGTTCGAGGGCCGGCCGGTAAACCTGAACATGGGGTACGTGAACGTGATCTGGCAGGGTGATGCCAACTCGGTTTGCCTGCGCAGTTTCGCTCTGTGCGCGTCGCCGCCAGCCGTGTTGAACGTCACCGGCCCCGAGACCTTATCCGTCCGCGATGTGGCCCGTAAATTCGGCGAGTTATTCGGGCGGGAGCCGCTGTTCGAAGGGTCCCCAGCCGATACCGCCCTGCTGAACAATGCGGCAAAGTGCCGCGGACTGTTCGGCGCGCCCGCAGTGAACGTGGCGACCGCCATCGAATGGACCGCGGAATGGATCCGGCTCGGTGGGGGAGAATGGGGTAAGCCCACCCACTTCGAGAGCCGGGATGGCAGGTTCTAATATGCCGCCGATTTGTGAAGACTTGGCCGACTATGGGGTGGTCCTCCTCCCGCCCTCCACGACCGATTTCGAACTGCTCGCGCTTGGAATTTCCAAGCATGCCTGGGGTCTCTGACTGCGCGGGGTTCATGGACGGCTCGCGTCTATCGTCACCCATGATGTGGCCTTCCGCCTCGCCAAACGGCGTCGGCACCCCGGACGTGATTGATTTCGCAGCTCAATACCCTGCCTGCCTTTGCCCCTGTCAACGCTTCACCTGCCGCCTCGCGGCGACCGGCGCATGACTCGGGGTCAGGATGGTTCGCTACTCTACCGGCCGATAAGCGTTTTGAGAATTCTCGACCGATAACCCCACCCAGATCTTGGCACCCGATGGACGCCGATAAGAACGAGCCTTCGGCAGTTGCCCTGAAGCAAGTCGTGGCGCAAGAATGAGAAGTACTGGAGCGCTAAATGAAAGTAGTCTACGATCCTGAAGTGGATGTCCTCAGCGTCGTGCTGAGCGACGGGCCGGTCGCCGAAAGCGATCGGGATAAGCCGGGCGTGATCCTGGACTACGACGAGGCCCGCAACATGGCCGGTGTCGAGATTCTGAATGCCTCGAAGCGGATGCCCCTTCGCCGGCCGGCTTGACGGCGCTGGATACGACAGACCCATGCCCGCGGACGAGCCTCCGGACAGCGTCGATCTGCTGCGCGAACTGTCGCAGGTGGCGGCACACCGGGGCATGGGCACGCGCCACGAGCGTCTGGCCGCCGAATGGCTGGCGGGGCGCTTGCGCGGCATGGGATACGCGGTCGCGGAGCAACCCTTCCGCACTACGCGCGACAATCTCTACCTGCTGCCGATCCAATTGTTCGTATGCGCCATTGCGGCCGTCTCGATCGCGCTGGGGACTTCGCTCTGGTGGCCGGAGGCGGTGCTTCTGGCGTACGGGATCGCCATGGTGGCGGCTGAAACATCGGGCCACGCAGTGGATCTGACCATGATGCCGCGATTCTCGTCGCAGAACGTTTTGACCGCGCCGGCGGGCGACGGCGCCCGCACGGTATTCGTCACCGCGCACTATGACACGCAGCGCGGCAGCTTTCTGTTTCATCCCCGCTTCGTAGACCACCTGCCGGTGTTCTTCAATGCCTGCTACGCGAGCGTCTTGGTGGCGATCGCGGGTGTGGCGATGAAGGCGGCGGGGATCGCCGCCGCACGCTACGTTCTGTGGACGGCTTTGGCTCTTTGCACGGCCGCCTGCGGGGTCAATCTGGCGGCTGAAATCGGCGGACGGTACACTCCCGGCGCGAACGATAACGGCACCGGCGTGGCGCTGGCATTGTGGCTGGCTTCCGAGTACGCGCGGCGGCGCAGCGCTTTCCCGCCGGATTGCGAATTACGCTTTCTTTTCACGGGCTGTGAAGAGGCCGGGTGCCGCGGGATGAAGGCCTTCCTGAAATCGCAAGCCGGGCGCCTGGATCCGCGATCGACGCGCTTCGTGAACCTGGATAATCTCGGCACCGGGATGGTCACCTACCTGAGAGGGGAAGGCATGCTCTTCTACCGGCGGGCGGGCGGCGCGCTGCTGCGCATTGCCCGCGGCATGCGCGAGAATGCCGGACGTCCTTTACAAGAACACGCCAATCTGCTGCTGCCTACCGACGCGCTGCCTCCCGCCGCGCAGGGGTTCGAAGCCATTTCCTTTCTTGGCAAAGATGCCGCCGGGCGGATGGGGAATTACCACTGGCATACCGACACTTTCGACCAAGTGGACGCGGAGTTTCTACGCTATCAGCAGTCGTTCTTTGTGGAGTTTATCAGGCGGGCGATGAGCGCCACGCAGCCACTATGAGGCCTTGACGGGCAGCCCGCTGCGTTCGGCGATGGCCCGCGCCAGTTCATCGGGCCGCTGGGAGCCGATCAGCACGCGTTCGCCGCTGGCCAGCACCAGGCGCACGCCCTGCCTGCCGCGCGCCAGATAGACGATGCCGCGCGCGGCCCAGCGCACTCCCCAGCCGCCGTAATCGCGGATAGGGCGATAGGATCGCGTTTCCACGCCGCGGATCTGATCCCAGGGAATGGTGCGCTCGGGCCACAGCCAGACAAAGTAAATGAACAGACCCTCGTCGCGCGCTTCGGTTTCGAGCTTCAGACGCAGGAACCAGACCGCCACCACCAGGGTGACGACGAACGCGGGCCACAGCAAGGCACCCGAGATGAAGGGCTGTTTCAGCCAAGCTTCCCGATACAGGCCATAGCCCACGATGAGGGCTGGAATGCAGAAGATCGCGGTCCAATACCACTCAAAGCGTTGCTCTTCGCGAAATTGTGCCATGCGTCTCCCGATCCAATTCTACTTACGGCTGCCAATCCATGGCCAGCCGCACCATGGTACGCAAGGGAACGCCGGTGGGGCCCTTGGCCAGGAATGGCTTGCCATCGTCCAACCAGGCGGTGCCGGCGATGTCCAGATGCACCCACGGCGCCGGGTCGGCAAATTCCTTCAGGAACATGGCAGCGGTCACCGCGCCCCCGTGACGGCCTCCGACATTGGAGATATCGGCGTAAGGGTTCTTGAGGTAATCCTTGTACTCGTCTTCGAGGGGCATGTGCCACATCTTCTCGCCCTCGGCGCGTGCCGCCAGCATGACGCGCTCGCGCAACGCATCGTCGTTAGCGAAAAGGCCCACGTTGTAATGCCCCAGCGCCACCACGATCGCGCCGGTGAGCGTAGCGGCGTCCACCAAATGCGTGCAGCCCAGCCGTTGCGCGTAGGTTAGCGCGTCCGCCAGGATAAGACGCCCTTCGGCATCCGTATTAATTACTTCAATGGTCTTTCCGGACAGCGACGTGACGATGTCGCCGGGACGCTGCGCCCGGCTGCCCGGCATGTTTTCGACGGCGGGGATCAGGGCAGTGACCGGGATGGCGGGCTTGAGTTGCGCCAGGGCGCGCATGGCTCCGATCATGGCCGCGCCTCCAGCCATATCGTACTTCATCTTCTCCATGCCGTCGGCCGGCTTGATGGAGATGCCGCCGGTGTCGAAGGTGACGCCTTTGCCCACCAGTCCCAGGTGCGCGGAGCCGGCGGACGCGGCGGCGGGCCGGTAGCGCAGCACGATCAGGGCGGGCGGTTCGGCGCTGCCGATGGCCACTCCTAACAGGCTGCCCATGCCGAGTTGGGTCATGCGGTCGCGGTCGAGCACCTCGTATTCCAGGCCGAATTCCTCGGCCATCTGGCGGGCATATTCGGCGAGTCCCAACGGGGTCAACCGGTTGGCCGGCTCGTTGGCGAGCTCACGGGTGAAGTTCTGGGCCTCGGCTATGATTCGCCCACGCTCGACGGCGGCATCCAGATGCGGACCGCCGTCGGCCACCGCTACGGCGAAGTGCGCCACCCTCTTCCGATCTTTCTTATCCGTTTTGTATCGATCTGTTTCGAAGTCGCCCAGGATGGCGCCCTCCACCGCGGCGGAGACGTAATCCGCGCCGGCATGCGCCGGGTCGAGCCATACTGCGACGTCGGCGATGGACTTCGATTTCAGGTGCCGGATGGCGGCGCCCACAGCCCTGCGCAATTCGGTGGTGGTGAACTTCCCGGGCTTTCCGGCGCCCACGGCCAGCAGGCGCTTGGCGCGCATACCCGGCACGTTGTGCAGCAGGGTGAGTTCGAGCGGCTTGCCGGTGATTTCGCCGGCATCGAATAACTCGCCTAATCCCAGGCGGCCTTCGCGGGTGTCCTGGAACACCGGCAACACCAGGGCATCGGTGGACACTTCTTCAATGGGGTGGCGTTTAAGCGTTACCTGCATAAGATCTCCTGAAGCCCGGCCATCCCGGCTTCTGTCTTCGGTCTCCTCTTTTCATTGCCTGGCTTTACTGGCGCGCACCGCCGCCCTGGCTTCGGCCTCCGCGGTCTTGGCGCGCTCGGTCTCGCGTTTATCGTGCAGTTTCTTGCCCCGCGCCAAGGCGATTTCGCACTTGATGCGGCCTTTCTTCAAGTAGACTTTAGTCGGAATCAGCGACAGGCCCTTTTCGCGGGTTTTGCCGAGCAGTTTGTCGATCTCCTGCCGGTGCAGCAGCAGCTTCCGGTTGCGCACCGGCGGATGGTTCTCGCGATTGCCGTAGGCATACTGGCTGATATGCGCATTCACCAGCCAGGCCTCGTTTTTCTCGATCGCGGCATACGCTTCTTTGAGCTGGACTTTGCCGGCGCGCGCGGCCTTCACTTCGGTGCCCGAGAGCACCAGGCCGGCCTCGAACCGCTCCATGAGAAAATAGTTGTGGCTGGCGGAGCGATTGTCGCTCAGGATCTTGAAATCGGCTTCTTTTCCGGCCACATTTTTGCTCTCAACGCTGGGAAGCCCCGCAGCGTCATCCAGTTGAAGTAGCCTGGAGCACCCGGTTGCCTTCTAATCTTACCATATGCCCTTCAGCATGCCTGGAACTCATAGAAGCGGTCTTGTTTTCAGAAGTTTAGCGATTGTTCTGGCGCTGACGGCGCTGGTTGGATGCCTGGCGGTTCCGGCAGCCGCGCGCTCCCGCAAAGGCGACAAGTTCCTGGCCCAGGGCAAGGAGCGGGAAGCTCACAAGGATTGGGACGGGGCGCTCGATTTCTACGAAAAAGCCCTCGCGGAAGACCCCAGCGATCCCGGTTACCAGCTCGAAGTGCACCAGGCCCGCTTCCAGGCCTCGCAGGTACATGTCGGAATCGGACTGAAAGTTCGCAAGGACGGCAAACTCGCGGAAGCGCTGCTGCAGTTTGAGAAGGCCTTTGGCATCGATCCTTCCTCGAGCGTGGCGGAACAGGAGATCCAGACCACCACGCAGATGATCGAGCGTGAGAAAAAAAAAGGCCCTGATTCGGACACCCGGGGCCTGACGCCCGCCCAACTGGCGGAACGGAACATCGGCGAAAAGATCGATTCGATGTTGCCGGTACCGCAATTGCGCGCGTTGAACCCGCAGCCCATCAACCTGAAGATGAACAACCAGCCAGTGAAGGTTCTGTTCGAAACCGTGGGCAAGCTAGCCGGTATCAATGTCCTGTTCGATCCGGAATTCAAGGAAACCAACAAGCAGTCGATCGAACTTACCGGAGCTACGCTGCACGACGCACTGGATTATCTGGCGATCGTCACCAAAGCCTTCTGGAAGCCGCTCTCCGGCAACACGATTTTCGTCACACAGGACACCACCACCAAGCGCCGCGACTATGAAGAACAGGTGATGAAGGTGTTCTACCTGAGCAACGTCACCACGCCGCAGGAACTGCAGGAAATCGTAACTGCGGTGCGCTCGGTGGCCGACATCCAGCGCCTGTTCGTCTACAACGCGCAAAATGCCATCATCGCGCGCGGCGAAGCGGACCGGATTGCGCTGGCCGAGAAGATCATTCACGACCTGGATAAGCCCAAATCGGAGGTTGTGGTGGACGTGCTCGTATTGCAGGTTTCAAGCGATATGACGCGCACGTTGGGAGCGGCTCTGAGCAGTTTGAGCATTCCCGTGAACTTCTCGCCGCGCACCAGTATCAGCACCCCCAGCACTTCCACCAGCACGACGGCTTCGACATCCACGCCCACTACCAGCACCACCGGCACTACTACCACTACGGGCACGACCGGTACGTCAACGGCGGCCTCCATACCGCTGGCCTACATTGGCAAAGTGAACACGGAGGATTTCTCCACGGTCTTGCCGTCGGGGATGCTGCAGGCGGTGCTGAGCGATAGCGGTACGCGCGTTTTGCAGTCTCCGCAAATCCGGTCGGTCAACAATCAGAAGGCGACTCTAAAGGTCGGCCAAAAGGAGCCCATCGCCTCCGGCAGCTTCCAGCCGGGCATCGGCGGCGTGGGTATCAACCCGCTGGTCAATACGCAGTTTACCTTCATCGATGTCGGCGTGAATGTGGATCTGACGCCCAAGGTGCACGAAAATGGCGAAGTCTCGATGCACGTCGAGGTCGAGATTTCGAGTGTGGTGGGCAACGTGAATCTGGGGGGCATCCAGCAGCCGATCATTTCCCAGGAGAAGGTGATTCACGATATCCGCATGAAGGATGGCGAGGTCAACCTGCTGGGCGGGCTGAAGCAGGTGCAGGACAGCACCACGCTGAGCGGCATTCCGGGGCTTTCCAGCATTCCGGTGATCAAGTGGCTATTCAGCAGCAAGACGGTCACCAAGAGCTCGCAGGAACTCCTGATCGCGCTCATCCCGCACATCGTGCGGCGGCCCAATTACACCGAAGAGGAGTTGCGCGCCATCGCCGTGGGCAATTCCACGGTGGTGAAGCTCAACTATGCTCCGGATGCGCCAACCGACGGCGACCAGGCGCCTAAGGCGGCCACGCCGCCCGCGCCCGGCGCTCCGCTGGTAACCACTCCGGCATCGTCCGCGCCGCCCGCCGCGCCGCCCGCGACGACTCCGCAGACCAACACGCCGCCATCCGCCACGACGTCTACCCCAACATCGTCTTTGCCGCCGGCTGCCCCGGCCACTCCGGCCCCCAGCGCCTCGGTTAATTTTGTGCCCGCGCAGGTAGATCAGGTCATGGGGCAGCCGTTTAGCGTAAACCTGGTGATGACCAACGCCACGGATCTTTTTTCCGCGCCGCTGCAGATTAAGTTTGACCCCAAGGCGCTCAAGCTGAACGATGTCGTGCAAGGGAACCTGATGTCGAGCGATGGGCAGCAGGTGACCTTCACCAAGAATATTCAGAACGACGCCGGCGAAGCCGATATCACGTTGAACCGGCTTCCGGGCACCGGCGGAATCACGGGATCGGGGATGCTGGTCACCCTTTCGTTCACAACCATAGGCCGCGGCGCTACCACCGTGTCCGCCCCGGCCTTCAGCCCGAGCAATTCGCAAGGGCAGCCCATATCCAACTCATCGCCACTTCTGAATGTGAATGTGAGATAAGGTATGCAACGCAAGAATCAGCGGGGATTGACCCTTGTCGAACTGGTGGTGGCTTTTTCGATCATGTTGATCCTGACCACCATGGCCGTGCCCCTGGCACGTTCCCGGGTACGTATCGAGCGCGAGAAGGAACTGCGCTGGGCGGAGCGCGAAGTCCGCGCGGCGATCGACAAATACAAGGATTACGCGGATGCCGGCTATCTGGGCCAGCAAAAACTGGATTCCGACAACTATCCGGATAAGCTGGAGACCCTGGTGGAAGGCGTCAAGCTACAAGGCCAGGTTGACAAGAAAATCCGCTTCCTGAGACGCATTCCCAAGGACCCCTTCACGAACTCCACCGACTGGGGCATGCGCAGCACCAAGGACGACCCCACTTCCAACAGTTGGGGCGGGCAGAATGTGTTCGATATCTATACCAAGACTACGGAAAAGGCGCCGGATGGAACCAACTATTCAGACTGGTAGGGAGCGCCGGTTGCGCCGCCGCGAGTTCGGCTTCACCATGGTCGAGTTGATGATCGTGATGGCGATCATCGTGATCCTGGTATCTTTGGCCATCCCGCAATATCAAAAGGCGATTATCCGGTCGAAGGAGAGCGTGCTTAAGAATAACCTGTTCACCCTGCGGCAGGTAATCGACGAGTATACGTTCGACAAGAAAAAGGCGCCCCAGTCGCTGCAGGATCTGGTTTCGGCCGGCTATCTTCGGGAGATCCCCATGGATCCCATTACGGGCACAAATTCGTGGCACACCGTGATGGAAGACGTGCTGCAGAGCGTGGACCAGACCGAGCCGGGCATCTTCGACGTGAAGAGCGAATCCGACAAAACGGGCCTGGACGGTACCCCTTACGCAGACTGGTGAAGCGGGACTTAAAAGTCCCGCCGGCACGCTCAAGCGTACGCCACGGGCAAGCGATCAGGCGCGGGCGGCTCTGCTCTGCGGCGTTTCTTCAGTAGCCAGCCACGGATAGGCCAGGCCGGCGACGGCCGCCCCGACGATCGGCGCAACCCAGAACAACCACAATTGTTGCAAGGCCCATCCGCCCACAATCACTGCCGGACCCGTGCTGCGGGCCGGGTTCACGGAAAGGTTGTCGATCGGAATGCCGATCAGGTGGATGAGGGTCAGCCCCAGGCCGATCGCGATCGGCGCAAAACCAGCAGGCGCCCGCTTATCGGTCGCACCGAGGATGATCATCAGGAACATGAAGGTGAGCAAGCATTCGCCCAGGATGGCGGATTCCATGGAATATCCGCCCGGGGAATGTTCGCCGAAGCCATTCGAGGCGAAACCGCCAGGGTTGAACCCGGGCTTGCCGCTCGCGATTGTGTACAAGACGCCGCCGGCCACCATCGCGCCGAGCACCTGGACGACGACGTAGGCCAGGACATTGCTCCAGGGGAAGCGTTTGGCCACCGCCAAGCCGACGGTCACGGCGGGATTGAGATGGCACCCGGAAATATGCCCGATGGCGAACGCCATGGTCATTACTGTAAGGCCAAAGGCAAGCGCCACACCGACAAATCCGATGCCCAATTGCGGGAACGCGGCCGCCAGTACTGCGGCGCCGCAACCGCCAAAAACCAGCCAGAACGTGCCGAGAAACTCGGCGCTCATACGCTTCATTAACGACATTTGTTGCCTCCTGCGGAGACCTATCATCGCACGAATCATTCAGGCCGTGTCAAGGTTTTTTTGGGACATGGCGGTTCGATATCCGTTTGAATCTTGAAACGGCTAAACTCATAAAATATGCCCGATTCCACACCCGAACGCCAGATGGGTTTCAGCACCCGTTCGCTGCATGCCGGCCAGAAACCCGACCCCGCCACCGGTGCGCGCGCCGTGCCCATTTACCAGACGACCTCGTTCGTCTTTGAAGATAGCAACCACGCGGCGGAGCTTTTCGCTCTGCAGCGCTTCGGCAACATCTATACGCGCATCATGAACCCCACCACCGCCGTGTTTGAAGAGCGGGTGGCGGCGCTTGAAGGCGGCATCGGCGCCCTGGCCACCGCCAGCGGACAGTCGGCCCAGTTCCTGGCCATCAGCGGCCTGATGCAGGCGGGCGACGATATCGTAGCCGCCAGCACGCTCTATGGCGGCACTTATACGCAGTTCGACGTCAGCTTCCGCCGGTTGGGCTTTAACGCCATCTTCGTGGAGCCGGACGACCCCGAAAACTTCCGCCGCGCGATCACTCCGCGCACGCGCGCGATCTATGGCGAGACCATCGCCAATCCGCGCATGAACATCCTGGATATCGCCAAAGTCGCGGCCATCGCGCACGAACACCACATTCCGCTGATCATCGACAACACCATGGCCTCGCCCTATCTCTGCCGCCCGATCGAGTACGGCGCGGATATTGTGGTGCATTCTGCCACCAAATTCCTGGGCGGCCACGGCAACTCCATCGGCGGCGTGATCGTGGACAGCGGCCGCTTCCCCTGGGCCTCGGGCCATTTTCCGCAACTGACCGAGCCCAGCCCCGGCTATCACGGCCTGCGCTTTTCGGAGACTTTCGGCGAACTGGCCTTCATCATCAAGGCACGCGTGGAAGGGCTGCGCGATTTCGGCCCATGTATGAGCCCTTTTAACGCGTTCCTGTTCCTCACCGGCATCGAGACGCTGAAGTTGCGCATGGAAGCCCACAGCCGCAACGCGTTGGCCGTGGCGCGGCATTTGGAGAAGAGCCCATATGTCTCGTGGGTGAAATATCCGGGCCTGGAAAATAGCGCTTATCATGAACTCGCGCAGAAGTATATGCCGCTCGGCTGCGGCTCCATCCTGACATTCGGCGTCAAGGGCGGACTGGAAGCCGGCCGCCGCTTCATCGATTCCGTGCAACTCCTGTCGCATCTGGCCAACATTGGCGATGCCAAGAGCCTGGTGATTCACCCGGCATCCACCACGCATCAGCAGTTGAGCGACGAGCAGCAGCTTGCGGCCGGGATTACGAAGGATTTGGTACGGCTCTCCGCGGGCATCGAAGATATAGAAGATATTCTCTGGGACCTGGACCAGGCTTTGGCGGCATCGCAGGCGGCATGAGCGGCGAAGTCGGCAGTACGTCGCCGGTGCTGGGAACGCGCTTCGCCACGACGGCCGCGCAGCATTTGAGCATTCTAAAGCGGTACCGCCGCATCGCCATGGTTGGGCTCTCGGGGAATCCTTACCGGCCCAGCCATTTTGCCGCGTTGTATATGCGGGCGGCGGGCTACGAGATCTTCCCGGTGAACCCACGCGAGCGGGAGATCCTGGGCCGCCCATGCTACGCGACGCTCGCGGATGTGCCGCCGCCGCTTGAAATCGTGGACATCTTCCGGGAGCCCTCCGCGGTGCCGGCCATCGTGGAAGAAGCCATCGCCGCCGGGGCTAAAGTTATCTGGATGCAACTCGGCGTGATCCACGAGCAGGCCGCCTTGCGCGCGCTCGAAGCGGGCCTCGAAGTGGTTATGGACCGGTGCGTGAAGATTGAGCACGCGCGTTTTTTCGGCGGACTGAGCACGCTGGGGTTGAACGCGGGCGTGCTTTCGGCCAGAAAGCGCGGGGGGTAGACGGGGTCGGGTTCAACGCACCAAAGTTGCCCGGGTATACGCCACGCGGAATCCGTGGCGTTCGTAGTTGCGCTGCGAAACACTACCGGGCAGGGTGGCCGCGGTGGCCAGATCGCAGCCTTCCGCCATGGCCGCGCGCAAGCGCTCCAGGATCAGCGCGCTCTGCAATCCCGCGCCGCGGAAGCCGAGCATGGTGCTGTCCGCGAATAACGTCGCCAGCCCCCCATCCACAGCCATCGCGCCGCCCGCCGCCTCCCGTCCGCCGGCAAGGGCCAGATAGCAGCGCGATCCGGGTATGTGCCAGATGGCCCGGCCTACATCGGTCTCCTCCGGCGTCAGATCGTCCTTCTCCAGAAATCCACGGCCCACCGTGCGCGCCCAAAGATACTCCTCGCCGGGGCCGGCTAACCGCACAGGCAACCCAGGGAGCGCGACCTCCGCACCGGCCAGCGGGCGCACCAGTACGTTATTGAATTCGGTTAAGCGATAGCCGCGCTCGCCGAGCGAGGCGATCAGAGACGCATCGGCCAAAGGACAAAGGTCGACAGTCACCGCGGCGCCACGCGCGCGATAAAACTCCTCCAGGCGGTCTATCTCGCCGGCACGCACCAAACCGCGCATGCCCAGCCCGAGTGCGTGGGTCAGCGGCGACGCCACGCCTACGAATATGGCAAAGCCGCCGGCCACTTCCAGCACCGTTGCACCCGTCTCCGGATGCAGCCGCTGCTGCGCCTCCGCGCATGCGGCACCCAGCCGGGCTTCGGCCGCCTCCAGCCGCCGCGCCAATTCCAACCCCGTATAAAACGCGCCCGCCTGCATCATGCAGGCACGGCCGCGGCGAAGAAGTTCCGCGACCCGAGCAGCGATTGGCCGCCGTCGCACACACAGATCGCGCCGGTCATGTAAGCCGCGGCATCCGAGCACAGGAATAGCGCCAGATCGGCGATGTCGTCTTTGCTGGCGAAGCGCCCCAACGGGACGCTGGCCATGGACTTGCGCCGCGCCTCTTCGGTCGGCGCCAGCCGCCGCATGCCCTCGGTATCGTCCACCGGTCCCGGCGCAATCACGTTTACGCGCACGCCTGCCGCCGCCCATTCGATCGCCAGCGTCTTCGAAAAAATGTCGATGCCCGCCTTGGCGGCGCATACGTGCGCCTGGTATGCGATGGGCACGAAAGCATGCGTCGCCGAAATCGCGATCACCGAAGCGCCCGGCTTCCGCAAGTGCTGGTACGCCGCGCGGCAGGTGTTGAATGTACCGAGCAGGTCGATATCGATTACGGCCTTGAATCCGTTGGCCGACATGCCCAGCACCATCGCCGGGAAATTGCCGGCCGCCCCGCATACCAGGATATCGATGGCGCCGAACGCGTCGTGCGTCTTACCCAGCGCGCTCTCACACTCTTCGTAGTAGCGCACGTCGCCCGCGATACCCAGGGCCTCTCCGCCGGCCGCGCGAATGCCTTCGGCGGCCCGGTCCAGTTTCTCCTGCTTGCGGCCCATCAGGCCCACTTTGGCGCCCTGTGCCGCGAAGCGCTCGGCGATGCGCAGATTGATGCCGCTGCCGCCGCCGGTGATGAATGCGACTTTGTCTTTGAGCAAATGTTCGCGAAAGATGTCAGCCATCGCTGGCACGGTAGCACCCGGCATGTCCGGGCGGCAAGCCGCCGCAACTAAAGCATTGCACCCAGAAGGCGCTCGCGCCCGCCGTCACCGTACCCAGCAGCGTCCGCCATGTTCCTGCAGATCTCAACTATCGGCGGCGAGCGATGAAAGCTGTCTCCACCGAGGAATACCAGCCCACGCTGATCGGTTGCGCCTTCGAGACGCGCGCATAACTCGGGGTCAGGATGGTTCGCTACTCAACCGGCCAATATGGGGTTTTGGTGTTCCCGTCTGGCCGGAAGAAAAGCATATCTGGACGCCGATAAAACTTAAGGGTTGTACGATCCGTCGGCTCAAGTCGCGCTGCGGGGATCTCCATTTTTGTGCCGCGCTTGACCCGTCATCGTCGGCGGCCGGCGCCCGGTGCTAGACTCTGGGGATTCGCATATGATCGACTTACCAAGATTCTTGGCACTGGCTGCTTGTTCCCTCCCGCTCGTCCCCAACGCCGCGGCGCAGCAGCAGCCGCAACCAACCTCAGCCGAGACCGTGGTGGTGAACGCCAGAATCTATACGGTCAATGCGCAGCAGCCCTGGGCGGAAGCCCTGGCGATCCGCGGCGGGACCATCCTGGCGGTTGGCAACACGCGCGAGATCAACCGGTACCGCGGGCCTCAAACGCGCGTGATCGACGCTCACAGCCGCCTTGTTCTGCCCGGCTTCACCGATTGCCACATTCATTTCATGGAAGGTTCGCTGGGCCTCCTGCACGTGGATCTGAACGGCGCAGCGGCGGTCCATGAAATCCAGAAGCGCGTCTCCGCTTACGCCATCGCGCATCCGCGGGAGCCGTGGATTTTGGGCATGGGCTGGACCTATCCCGCCTTTGCCCCCTCCGGGTTGCCGGACCGCAAATTCCTCGACGAAGTGGTGCTCGACCGGCCGGTCTTCCTGGAGGCTTACGATGGCCATACCTCGTGGGCCAACAGCAAGGCCCTGGCCATGGCCGGCATCACCCGCGAGACGGCCGACCCGGCCAACGGAAAGATCGTGCGCGACGAAAAGGGCGAGGCCACCGGAGCGCTGCTCGAAGAAGCCGGCGAGATGGTCTCGAAATTCGCCCCCAAGCCAACCCGTGACGAGCGCCTCGCGGCCTTGCGCCAGGGACTGCGCGAAGCCAACCGCGTAGGCTTGACGCGCGTACACAGCGCCGGCGGCGATTTCGAATACCTGGATCTCTACGACGAACTACGCCGCAAAGGCGATCTCACCGTGCGCCAGTACATCGCGTACTTCCTCAATCCGCCGGAATTGACCGCGGCCGACATCGAAAAGGTGGAACAGGCGCGCCACGCGTATGCGGACGATTGGATTGCCGTGGGGGCGGTCAAGACGATGCTGGACGGCGTCGTGGAAGCCCATACCGCCGCCATGCTCACGCCTTACAGCGACGACCCCACGAAGAGCGGCGCGCTCTTCTGGGAGCCCGCGAAGTACAAACAGGCAATCGCCGAACTGGACCGGCGGGGCTTTCAGCTCTTCACGCATGCCATCGGCGACCGCGCCGTCCGGCTGGCGCTGGATGCCTATGAAGGAGCGCAGACTGCGAACCATACCGCGGACGCGCGGCCGCGCGTCGAGCACATCGAAACCATCACCGCGGCGGACATCCCGCGCTTCGGCAAACTGGGCGTCATTGCCAGTTTTCAACCGCTGCACGCGTATCCGGACGACGACACGTTGAATATCTGGGCGCGCAACGCCGGTCCCGATCGCGCCGGCCGCGCCTGGGTGTGGCACAGCATCGAAAGCACGGATGGAAGGCTGGCGTTTGGCAGCGACTGGCCGGTGGTCACGCTCAGTCCCTGGCCCGGCGTGCAAACTGCGCTCACCCGCCAGACCACGGAGGGCGATCCTCCCGGCGGCTGGCTGCCTCAGGAGCGCATCAGCCTGGAACATACCATCAAGGCGTACACACTGGGCGCGGCCATCGCGGGAAGGCGCGAAAAGAGCGAGGGTTCGCTCGCCGCCGGTAAATTGGCGGACCTGATTGTGCTTTCGCAGAACCTCTTCGAGACTCCACCCAACCAGGCAGCCAAGACGACGGTGCTGTTGACCATGGTCGGCGGCCGCGTGGTTTACGAATCGCCCGGGCGCTAAGCGCGTTTCACCAGCAGCGTGTTGAAGGAATCCGGCTGCATCACCGCGGGAACCGTCAGTTCCGCCACTTTAACGCTGACCGGCCGCGGCCGATCGCTCTCGTTCCTTAGTATCACGGCCACGCTCTTGTCGGGATTGAGGAAGGCGAGCAAATCGTCGAATGTGCCGTCGGTCTCCAGCCGTCTCGCTCCGGGCTGCACGAAATGGCTGACATGCTTCAGAAGGTAATATTCGGGATTGTACCGGTAAGTCTTCGCGCCGGAATCGACGGTCACCAGCGAGTTCTGCTTCCAGCCCCAATGACTCTCGCCGCCGGTTTGGAGCGCGAGATTCCAATACATGTATCCGGCCGCGCCGTTTCGCAGGTAGTGCTTCATCAGGTCCCAGCAATATCCCGCATAGCTCCAGTCGTTCCGGCCGTCTCCGCACTCCTGTTCCGACTGGTAAATCGTAAGCCCCGGATATTGTTTCCGGATCGCGGCCACCGCGCCCTTGCCGGCCCATTGCACGCCCAGCCCTTTGATCCAGCGGCGCGCCTCGCCGTCCGCCATCACGCGATCGACCTGCTGCCGGTTTCCACGCTCGTAGGTTCCCAGAAAGATTTGTACGCGGCGCGCGTCCATGGCAGGTCCCAGGTAGCGGATGAAGCGCGCCAGGCCCTCGGGCGACCACGTACAACTGGGGAAAGGTTGCGCGGAGTTGAATTCGTTTTGGGGCATCACCATGCCCACTTCGATGCCCTGCTGCTTATAAGCGTCGATAAACTTTCCAAAGTACGCCGCATACGCCGTGAAGAAGCGATCCTCCTGGATAAACATATCCTCGGAGGCTTCGTCAGGATGCACGGCCGTCGGCGTGCCGCCGGGAACCGGCAGGGGCATCGCGTAGTTCTTGTTCCTCTTCATCCACGACGGCGGACTCCAGGGCGAAGCCCACAGACGAAGAGCCGGGTTGCATTTCTGTGCGCTGCGGATAAAAGGTACCAGCGTTTCAAGATCGTTGGCGATGCTGAAGTGTTCCAATAGGAAGTCACCGGCCGTTTCGTCGAAGCTGTACCACTTGCGGGCGAAATCGTTGGCCCCCACCGGCATGCGGCAGAGCGTAAAGTTGGCGCCTTTGCCCGGCGTGAAGAGTTCCGCAAGAATGCTCTCCCGATCACCCGGGCTGAGAGCCTGCAGCGACGTCCAGCCCAGTTCGTTAAAGCAGGCGCCGAACCCGTCGATGGCGGGCTGATCGCTCTCTAAGCTAACCTGCACGTCCAACATATCCCAGAGCCAGCCCAGCGGGCGAAGCGGTTGCGTCTGCCACGGCGCAGTCTGGGTTGTGCTGATCCATGTAGGCGTCAGGCCCGGAATTGCAGAGCGGAAAGAATCCTGGGCGGCCAGCGGCGGCGCCGGGGAAAGCGTCAGGCAGGCGGCAGACCCCGCGATCGCCTTTGCCGCGCGGCGAAGCAGCGTTCGCCGATCCATCGCATTCGTTTCCCTGGGCTGCATGGCTAACCGGGCGGCAAGTTGACGGTCAACTTTTCGTCCAGGGTAAATTCTACCGGAGTTCCAGGCGGCACCTTGTTCTTGCCGATAATCGGTAGGCGATCAAAGATGTTGCCCTTCTTTGGAAGCTGCGCCGAACCCGTCAACTCATAGCTGTGTCTGCCCGTGGTGATGGAGACCAGTTGGAGAATCTTCTCCTTCTTGTTTTGCCCCTCCCCCGGGTCTCCAAACCGAAGCCGCACCTCAGCGCCTTCGTGAAATACGACGCGATCGCCGGACGTCACGGGAGCCGCCAGTTTAGCCACGAACACCTCTTCGCTATCCTTGGGATCGATGGGATCGACCGTCAAAACAGATATGCGCGTCCCTTTTTCTACGACGAGCTTCTCGGTTTGATGTACCGGCTTCGGGGGCGCTGCGGCGGGCGCGCTGGTCTTCGCCGCATCGATGGGTTTAGGACTCTGTGCAGCGGCAGGCGCCGGCGCGACAGCCTTCCCGGGACGCCCGGGCATGAACCGGAAAATCAGCCATCCCGCCAGCAGGCAAGCCAGCAACGCGCCACCTGCCGCCAGGATTTTCCGCCTCCCAGTCCAAAACGCCGGCGGCGGTTTTTCTCCAATCGAAGCCGCCGCAATCGAAGCCGCCGGCGCCTCCGCCACCGTGATCCTCCGCTCCGTCGGCACCGGCGTGGTATCCGCCCCCGTCACAGCCGCGTAAAACTCAGCGGGACGCTCCAGCGCCGCGCTGAACTGTTCCGCGGTCTGAAAGCGATCTTCCGGATTCTTGGCCAGCGCCGTCAGCACCGCGTTCTCAATACCGGGCGGGATTTGGGATCGCAACCGCGTAGGCGGCGGAGGCGGTGTATTCACGTGATCGTTGAGGATCTCGAACTCGCTCTCCGCATCGAAGGGCGCCTGGCCCGTCAGCATCTCGTAAAGGGTCGCGCCCAGCGAGTAAATGTCCGAGCGCCCGTCCACCGGCTTTACCAGCACTTGTTCCGGCGACATGTAGTAAGCCGTTCCCAGCCGCACCCCGGTGCGTGTCACGGCATGATTGCCGGCGACTTTGGCGAGCCCGAAGTCCATCACCTTCACCACACCCTCCTGGTTCACCATGATATTGCTGGGCTTGATATCGCGGTGGATGATCCCGAGGCGATGCGCGTAGCCGATGCCCGCCAGCGCCTGGCGGAACAGCGGGCAGATTTCTTCGGCGGGGATGACGCCCCGCCGCAGCAGCATATCGTAAAACGTCTCGCCGTCTACAAACTCCATCACCATGTAGGCGGCATTATCCTGCACCAGCAGAGCGTACAACGTCGCCAGGTTCGGGTGATTCAGTTGCGCCTGCGCGCGGGCTTCCCTGCGAAACCGCTCCAGCAGCGTGGCATTGGCGGAGTACTCGGGACTGAGGGCCTTCACCGCCACTACCCGGTCGAGCTGGGTGTCGATGGCTTTGTAAACCACCCCCATGCCGCCTTCGCCGAGTTTGTTGACGATCCGGTAATTCCCGATCTCGGTCCCGATCATTGCTTTTAGAATAACGCCGATATCAACCCGATTCCGGAACAAAATCGGAGTGGACGCGTCCAATCGAAACATGCGGTATCGCTCGATCGCTGTATCTGCGTCTTTCGCAGGCTTCGCGCTCCTGGCCCAGACCGCCCATCCGGGGGCGGCCGCCCGAAAGACCGCCACTACCAAGAAAACCTCCAGTCCGCGGGCCGTCGTGGAGGATTGGCCGGTATGGGGCGGTAAGAACCGCGATTTCATCGTGCATACCTCCGGACTGGCGGACTCCTGGCCTGCCGCCGGACCGAAAAAGATCTGGAGCCGGCCGCTGGGCGACGGCTATTCCTCCATCGCCGAGGAAGGCGGCGTGTTGTATACCACATTCCACCGGATGTCGAAAGATGTCATCACCGCCCTCAATGCGGCCACCGGCAAGACTCTCTGGGAATACGAGTACGAGAATCCGTTCACAAATTCCTATTCCGAAGCCGTAGGGCCCGGCCCGTACGCCATGCCGCAGGTGGTCGGCGATCGCCTGATCACGGCCAGCGGAACCGGCAAAATTCATTCGCTGGACAAGAAGACCGGCAAGCCCAAGTGGTCGCACGACCTGTACGAAGAGTTCCACGCCAGCCACCTGGAGTTTGGCTACGCCTGCCATGCCCTGCCGTATAAGGACATGCTCATATTCCAGGCCGGGGGCAACGGCGACGGCGTGATCGCGTTCCGCCAGAGCGATGGCGCGGTAGTTTGGAAGGCGCTGCAATTCACGAATTCGTATTCCTCGCCGCTGCTGATCGACGTGGATGGTCAAACCCAAGCCGTCGTCCTGGCGGCCAAGACCGTCTTCGGCTTCAACCCCGACAATGGCGCGCTTCTCTGGACCCACGAGCACGTCACCAACTACGGATTAGCGGTCAGCACGCCGGTTTGGGCGCCCGGAAACCTGCTGTTCGTGGCCTCCGCGTACGGCACCGGAGCGCGTACGCTGCACCTGAGCCAGTCCGGAGGCAAGACCAAGGTGGACCAGCTCTGGTACGACCCGCACCTGGAGTTGCACATTGGGACCGCCATCCAGCGCGATGGCTACGTGTACATATCGCGCGGCTACAACGGACCGGTCCTGATGACGGCCGTGGAACTGCGCACCGGAAAAATCATGTGGCAGCAACGCGGGTTTGCCAAAGCGCAGCTCCTCTGGGCGGATGGCAAGCTGATCCTGTCCGATCAGGATGGCACCCTGGCGCTTTGCCGGGCCACTCCCCAGAAGTTCGAAGTGCTGTCGAAAGCTTCCGTCCTGCAAAGCATTTCCTGGACGCCGCCCACGTTGGTCGGCACTACCCTTTTCTTGCGCGACCGCAAGACCATTGCGGCATACGATCTGGGAAAGTAACTTTTAAGTCCCGCCTGTTTGGTAGCCGCGCTAGAATCGAGCAATGAAGCTCCCCGCGGCATGCCTGCTGATGATTCTGCCGGCACTGGCAGTCCTGCCCGGTTCCGCCGCCGATGCCGTCGCGAACTGGCCCCAGTTCCGCGGCATCTCCGCCAGCGGCTTGGGCACCGGTGCGCCGCCGGTCGAGTGGAACGTCGATTCCGGCAAAAACATCCTCTGGAAAACCGCCATACCCGGCCTGGGACACTCCAGTCCGGTGGTATGGGGCGACCGCATCTTCGTCACCAGCGCCGTCCCCGCCAGCGGCGAATCCAAACTGAAAGTCGGCCTCTACGGCAGCATCGCGCCGGTCAGGGACGAGCCTGCCCAGAGTTTCAATGTCTATTGCCTGGATCGCAAATCCGGAAAGATCCTATGGGAGCGGGTAGCGGCCAGCGGTATCCCCAAGATCATGCGTCACCCCAAATCCACGCATGCCAACCCCACGCCCGCTACCGACGGCAAGCATCTGGTGGTGTTCTTCGGCTCGGAGGGCCTGTTCACTTACAATCTGAACGGCAAGCTGCTCTGGAAGAAAGATTTCGGTATCCTCGACTCGGGCTTCTACATGGTGCCCACCGCCCAGTGGGGATTCGCCAGTTCCCCGGTGATCCACGACAACATGGTCATCGTGCAGGCCGACGTGCAGAAAGATTCCTTCGTTGCCGCCTTCAATATCAAAAACGGTAAGGAACTGTGGCGCACGCCGCGCCACGATGTGCCTACATTCGGCACGCCCGCCGTGGCGCCCTACACCGGAAGCGGAGCCGGCGGTTGGCAGGTGGTGGTAAACGGCTTCAGGCACATCGCCGGATACGATCTGAAAACCGGCAAGGAACTCTGGAGCCTGAAGGGCGCCGGCGACATTCCGGTGCCCACGCCGGTGTTCGCGGACGGCCTGGTGGTGGTCACCAGTTCCCACGGCCAGGGGCGGCCTATCTTCGCCATACACGCCGACGCAGCCGGCAACATCACGGATAGCAAGTCCGCCATTGCCTGGACCGAGCCGCGTGGCGGCAATTACATGCAGACTCCGCTGCTCGACAACGGCTTGGGTTATTTCTGCTACGATTCGGGTGTACTGACCGTTTATAAGATGACCACCGGCGAGCGCCAATATCAGCAGCGTCTGGGCGGCGGCAGATCCGCCTTCACGAGTTCGCCCGTGGCCGCCGGCGACCACCTCTATTTCACCGATGAGGAGGGCCACAGCTACGTCCTGGCACTCGGCGCGAAGTACAAATTACTGGCGGAAAACGAAATCGGCGAGACCGTGATGGCTACGCCGGCGATTTCGGATGGCGTGCTCTACCTGCGCGGCGCCAAGCACTTGTTCGCCATCGGCGATAAGCCGTAAGGAGTGGTTTTATGATCACGGGAGCTCACATTCTTCTGTATAGCAGCGATCCGGAGGCCGACCGCGCGTTCTTCCGCGACGTCCTGGAGTTTCCGTCGGTGGATGCCGGCCATGGTTGGCTGATCTTCAAGCTGCCCCCGGCCGAGGCCGCTCTGCACCCGGTGGACGGGGCATCCGGAGCCGGGTTACTGGGCGCGGAACTCTACCTGATGTGCGACGATCTGCAGGCCCTGATTCAGTCTCTGGCCGCGCGAAACGTCATCTGCAAGGCGATTGACAGGGCGCCCTGGGGAATCAAGACCACGATCACCCTGCCCAGCGGCGGTGAGCTCGGGCTATATCAACCCACGCACCCAACCGCGATTGGAATTTGATGCCCGTGGCGCACGCTTCAGCGTGCCGGCGGGACTTTTAAGTCCCGCTCACGGCCGACTGAATAAGAAGTCCGCCGCAGCATGCTGAAGCGTGTCAGGATGGCCCTGCGGGCCACCAAATGTGAATGAAAACCCGCCCTCGTGTATTTTCAATAACTTCGGGCATGTTTATAACGGTGCGCCACGGGCTGCGGCCAGTTCCTCACGAGATAAGTTTGGTGGGGCGGGCGTCTACGCCCGCAAAGGGTCTCCAGACCCGATCTTTGGCGAGCGTAAGCTCGCCCTGGCGAGACTTTTAAGTCCTGCGTTGCGCGGCGCGAGCCGCGCCCTCTAACGCCTTTCCAGCGCGGCGGCTAAGGCCGTGACCCCGCGCCGGATCTGGCTCTCGTCGAACGCCCCGAATCCCAGCACCAGGCCCTGCACGCTGGTGGGACGGAGCGCAAAGCGGTCGATCCCCATGGTCTCGATCTTGTGCAGCGTGGCGGCCTCCTCCGCTTCCCGCGAGGTCATGCCGTTGCGCAGAAATCCGGCGGTGTAAAGGCCCGCCTGGACGGGCGAGATATCGAGCAAACCATCCAGGTATTTCCGCCCGGCCTCCTGCAGGGCAACCAGCCGGGCGGCATACATCTCGCGCATTCGCCGGATGTGGCGTCCCAGGTGCCCTTCCACGATGAAGTCGCATAGGATCGCCTGGTCGAGGCCGGCCGCATGCTGATCGGTTCCGAAGCGGAAAGCCAGTAGCGGATCGATCAGGGCCGGCGGCGCCACGATGTAGCCCGACCGCACCGCCGGAAATAACAACTTATTAAAGCTGCCTACCAGGATCACGCTGCCGGTCTCGTCGAGGCCCTGCAGCGCCGGCGCGGGGCGTCCCGCGAAGCGATACTCGCTGTCATAGTCGTCTTCGATCAGAAACGCCCCGGCTTCCCGCGCCCAGGCGAGCAGGGTCAGTCGCCGTTCCAATGGCATGGTCATGCCTAGCGGGAATTGATGAGCCGGGGTCAGATAAGCGCCCTTTGCGGCACGGCATGCGCGCCGGCCCTCTGTCACGCTGAGACCCTGCTCGTCCAGCGGAACCGGAACGATGCGCGCGCCGGCATTGCGGAAGGCTGTGGTCGCGCCGAAGTATCCCGGATCCTCCATCCACACGGCGTCGCCGGGTTTGATCAGCAGGCGCGCCAGCAGGTCCAAGGCCTGCTGCACGCCGGAGACGATCACGATTCGATCCGCCGAGCAGTTGACACCCCGTGCCGATCCCAGGTAAGCGGCCAACGCCTCCCGCAAGGGTCCATACCCCCGCGTGTCCCGCCCCGCGAGCACTGCAGCCGAGACGCGCCGGAGCCGCCGGCTGGCGATGCGCGCCCAAATATCCATGGGAAACTCGGCGATAGCGGGTTCATGGCAGCGGAAGGGCCGCGCCGTATGGAAGAGGGTCAACCCGGTCAGGGGCGCGGGCAGCCGCCGCGCCACGGCCGGCGCTTTCCGGGCGCGTGCGCCGGCCTGATGCTCGGGCAATCGCTCATCCACAAATGTTCCGGCGCCCACCAGGCCCCGCAAGTAGCCTTCCGCCTGCAATTGCTCGAAAGCGGTTACCGCGGTGCCGCGCGAGACGCCATACTGGCGCGCGAAATCGCGCGTGGCGGGCAGCCGCGTGCCCGGACGCAGCCGGCCGTCCAGGATGGCATCGCGCAGTTCTTCGTGCAGCCAGCGCGTCAGCGGGACGTGCGCCGGCCGTTCGTTCAAGGTAAGATCCAGTGAACTGACGGCTTTAGGCATGCGGCTGGGGAACCATGCTCCATTGGTCCAGGATTTTTGCGGAATATGGCTCTACCCAATGTACCAAGTAAGATTGTATATTACGAATATACTTCAGGGAGAACAGACCGATTGGGGGGGAACGGTGAGGGACCTTCTGCCGCTCGGGTGGGACTCCATGGGCGCTGCCTGACGCCCTCCGCCATCTGCGGCAACCTAAGAACCGTTCCCCAAGGGGTGCCCTTCCGGTTAATGTGTTCGTAAATACTCGACCAGTTCGGCGGGTCGGTCTGTCTGAATGCCCGCGGCGCCCCGGTCAATGGCATCCTGCCAGGCGGCAGGGTTGTCCGCGGCCCCGAGCCGGTCCACATAGATAGCCGCACCGGCATGTTTGGCCAGCATAATGGCATCGTCCTTGAAATCGCCCGCGTCGAAGGCCACCACGCGCGGCGACAGGTCCGCCAGCAGTCTTTCGAGCGTCGCGGCGCTATAGGCTTCGGGCATGATCTTCAAAGCCGGCTTCAGCGCCTGTACTTTTTTCAGGAAACCGGCGCCGCCGTAAATCACCACCCGATCCAGCATATCCGTCCTGGCCAGGGCGCTAACCAGTTCCGCGGGCGCAATATCCTTCGAATCTACGTAGACGCCGATTTTGCCGTGCGCCAGCGCGAGCGCCTCATCGAAGGAAGGGACCTTTGTCCCCGCAAATTGCGGGCTGAACCTGGAGCCGGCGTCCAGCGCGCGAATCTGGTCGAAGGTCATTTCGCGCACCAGCCCGGCGACGTTCGTAGTGCGGTCCACTTTGCCATCGTGCATCAGCACCAGGCGTCCGTCGGAAGTGGTGCGCACGTCCAGTTCGACGAAATCCGCACCCGCATCGATAGCAGCCTGGATAGCCGGCAGCGTATTCTCGGGATGCGCGCGATGTTCGCCCCGATGCGCAATGACCGCAATATGCGCGGCGGCGCACGGCAACGCAGTCAACATCAACAGCATCGCGAACTTCATGCTTGAGATAGTATCAGATGATGCGCTTCCTGAAAGTGGCTGCGGCGCTATGGCTGGCGCCGGCATTGTTCGCCCAGCACCCCATCATGCAGATCCAGGTTGCGGGTGCCCAGCGCCTCCCCGCGGCCGCCGTGATCGCGGCTTCCGGCTTGCGCGTGGGCCAGACCGTGAATCACGCGCAACTCGACGCCGCCGCGCAGAAACTAGCCGATACGGGGCTCTTCTCGAGCGTCAGCTACGCGTACGATCCCAAAACCGCCGGCGGCGTCACCGGCTACGCGCTTACCCTTCAGGTTTCCGAAATTGCGTCGCGCTCGACACTTGAGCTGGATATCCCCGGCGTCAACGCGGAACAACTGTGGCAACAACTCAAATCCGCCGACGGGTTGCTGGACCCGCAGATGCCGAATAACGAACGCGCTTCGGCGTATTATAAACGCGCCATTGAAGCCGCGCTCCGGAAATTGAATCATCCCGAAGAGATCGTGATGAAGACCGAAGCCGATCTGCATAGCGGCCGGATGGTTGTGGTCTGCCGTCCCGCTGCCGGCATGGCCCGCATCGCCGCGATTCGCTTCGAGGGAAATGCGGCCGTCGCCGACGCCACGCTGCAGGCCGCCATGGCGAAAGTCGCGATCGGCCAGGAATACTCCGAGCGCGATTTCCGCCGCTTGCTGGATTACAACGTCCGTCCCATTTACGACGAATTGGGTCGCTTGACGCTCGCTTTTCCGCGTGTGTATACCGCCGGCGCGGGCGAAGCCAAAGTAACCGTAGTGGCTGGCATCGATGAAGGCCCCGTCTGGCTGCTGGGCAAGGTCGTGCTCACCGGCGATCGTCTTCCGCTTGCCGATATGCACGAGGCCGCACGCTTCGCCCACGGAGCACCCGCCAACTGGAGACAGTTCATGATTACCGTGCACGACATGGAGCAGGTCCTACGCCGGGATGGCTATATCACAGTGGGCTCCAAACCGGAGCGCACGTTTCAGGCTGCCACCCAGACCGTGGACGTGCACGTGGAAGTCACGAAGGGTCCGCAGTTTCAATTCGGCGAGTTGCACATCGAAGGACTGGATCCCGGCACCGTGCAGCGTCTGGCAGGCGAATGGAAGCTCGCCGGCGGCGCGCCCATGAACCAGCCTTATATCGATGAATTCGTGCACGCGGCGTTGCCTATCTTGAGAGGTAAGATCAGAAGCTCCGCCTCGGAGCTGCACATTCGCCCCGGCACGCACGTAGTTGACGTAACGCTCAAATTCCGCTGAGCCATGGCGCTTCGCCTTGTGGGGCGGGCAATCATGCCCGCAGCCGCCTTTTCAGGCGGCTAAGCCGGCTCGAAAGCCGGCTGCGGCCAGGATTGGCCGCCCCACATCTGATTTTTCATCATGTCCGGAGCAGCCTGGGTCTCAAGTCCCGCGGACTGGCTCCAGCCTAAGCGGTCTTGTGGCCGTTCGCGAGCTCGATGGCCTTCTTCAACAGCGGATCTTCCTGCTGCTTATGCTCGGGCTGATCCGGAGTCTCGGGCAGCGGCTCGCCGTTCTCGTCGAGTTCCACCTGGGCCTCGGGTTCCGACATCACCGTCTCCGGCGTGACGCCCACATCCTGGATGGCTTTGCCGCTGGGAGAATAGTATTTCGCTACCGAGAGAATGATCGCGCCGCCGTCATCCATGGTGACCGCCTTGCGAAGGGAAGCGTCGCCGTAGGTTCGCTCGCCCACCACTTCTCCGCGTTTGTCGTCCATCAGGGCGCCCGCCGCGATTTCGGCGGCATCCGCTGTGCCCCGATTGGTGATGACCACCACAGGCAGTTTGGTGATGTCCTTCGAAGCATCCGCCTCAAAGTCCTGCCGCGGCACTTTCTGGCCTTGCAAATAGGTGACCTCGCCTTTTTCCAGGAAAAGCCTCGCCAGCGCGATACCATCTTCCGGTTCGCCGACCGCGCAATTGCGCAAATCCAGGATCAGCTTCTGGGCGCCCTGTTTCTGCAAGGACTCTACCTCGGCCGCCACTTCCTTCACTTTGCCCGGCCCCAGCGTGCCCGGTTGGATATAGCCGATGTTGTCAGCCAGCATTTTTCCGGTGACCGCGGGAAGGACGATATTGGCGCGCGTCAGCTTGATTTTTTGCGGCTCCGGCCGGCGCACCCTCACCACGGTCAGATCGATGCTGGATCCGGGCTCGCCTTCGAGTAGCAGGCTGGCGTAGGCCAGCGGCATATCGCGCGTAGCTACACCGTTGATGGTCTCCAACATGTCGTTGGTGGCCAGCCCAGCCTTGGCGGCGGGCGATCCGGGAATCACGCCCACGATCCCGACGAAGCCGAACTTCTTGGCCAGCACCAGGCCCACCCCGGCCTTATGCGCATCCTTGTTCTTCAGGTAGTCCTTGTATTGATCGGCGTTCAGATAACTGGCGAATGGATCGACGGATTCCAGCAGCCCATTCAAAGCGCCCAGGGTGACGCTCTTCATATCCGGCTCTTCCACGTATTCGCTCTTGATACGGTGCAGCACTTCCGTATACACGCCAAGTTGCGGATAGGGCCGGTCGGTGGATGCGCCTCTGCCCAGCACGGTGCCTAGCACCAGCACGAGCATGACGCATGTAGAGGTGGTTACCACCAGGTACTTGATACGGCTGTTCATATAAGTGTCTAATCTACTTCAAAGATGAAGGGAACCCGAACCCATTATAGCAAGCGCGATACAGCACGTCGCTGGCCCGAAAACAACTCGAAAACAGGGCTACCCTGAGCGATTAGACGCCCTTCAGACCGTTTTGGTTGCCCGGTGGGCCTTGTGCGTGGCGGAGTGCCGGTGGGACCCGTGGCGAGCGCGCTTCCTGGTTGTGACCTTTCGCACCGGAGTGGTACGCGCCACGCGGGCCGCTTTAACGATGGGAGCGTGGGGGGGCGCCGCCAGCGCCGCCACGAAGACCTCGGGTAGGCGCGGCTGTTCGATCTGCGCAGGCAATACCGGTGGCGGAGTGGCCGCCAACTCGGATATGATGGCGGGCGGCCGCGCGGCGCCGGTTTCGGGGCCTTTGGGCTCGGTCATCACGGGTTCACTCGGGGCGCCCGTGGGTTCCCGCTGCACCATTGCCAGGATCGTCCCGGTGGCTTGACCCAGGTCGAAGCGGGAAACGTTGTGGTTAAACAGTGCGGCGATCCGATTGTCCCGCGCACGTTCCAGCCGGGTCTGCGCATCGGTGACTTCGAGACTGCTGGCCACGCCCGCGTCGTAACGCCGGCGGGCCTGCGTGAACTCACTCTGCGCCAGCGCCAGTCCGGCTTCCGCAACTTTCACCTGCTCCTCCGCGGAATGCACGCTGTCGAGGGCCATGCGGACTTCCAGTTCGATCTGCTCGTGCAGGTCGTTGGTGCGCACTCGCTCCTGGCGGAATTGGGAAGCCATTTCAGCGCGCCGCGCATCCCGGCGGCCGCCGTCGAAGATCGGTACGCGCAGGGCCACGCCATAATCCCGCGTGGGCAGCAGCGATACGATGTTGCCGTTGGTCCCGGTGGTGCCGTAATCCGCATACGCGTAAAGGCTGGGAAGCCGTTCGCCCTTGACGGCGTTGGCGTTCAGCCGGGTGGCGGCTTCACGTTCGGCTTGCGCCTTCACATCGGGCCGGTTTTGCAAGGCCTGCGTTTCAGCCTGCTCCAGGCTGACCGTCTCCACCGGCTCGTAACTCAGCTTGTCGGTCAGATCCAACTCCGTGGCCAAATTGAGACCCATCACCCGCAGCAACTGCAGATTCGCCTTGCTGCGTTCGTTCTCCACCACGAGAAGATGTTGTTTCTCGTTCGAGAGTTGTACCTTGGCGCGCGTGACTTCGATTCCCGTTCCGGTGCCCGCGCTCTTCTGGTTTTCCGCCTGCTTCAAGACAGCTTCCGCCAGCGATATGTTCGACTGATAAGCTTCCACGTCCGCGTTGGCACGGAGCGCGGCCAGATAGGCCTTGGCTACGGTCGTCGAAATCGAGTTATCGGTTGCGCTACGGTCGCTCTTGGCGGCGCGGAATGCCGCGCGCGAGGACTGATACCGGCGGATGTTGCTGAAGTCGAAAACGCTTTGCGTGAGCTTGGCGCGCACATCCACGGAGTTGAAAGGGCCCACCACCCGGGGAATATCTTTGATGATGTCGTCCAGCAGAGTTTTTTCCACCGGGGCTAATGGGCCCGTCAGGCTGCCCTCCGCGCCCAACAGCGTCTGGTTGGTGGCCAGATCCAGCCCGAGGGCGGCTAAACTCTTCATGGCGGTGGTTTCGTCGGCCTGCGCTTCGATGTCCGGCAGCAGCGCCGAGCGTACCTCCTGCGTCCTCGATTTGGCCTGCCGAAGATTCTCGTCCGAAAGCTGTATGTACGTGTTGCCTTCCGGCGACAGCGCCAGTTCAACGGCGCGTTTCATCGTGAGTTGCAACGGGCCGCGATCCGCGGGACTTTCCCCGGCGGAGCATAGCAGCGGCGCCATCGCGATTAGCGGCACTAGAAGCCCTCGTTGCATCAAGCCCTCCCCTCATTGCTGCATAAGTCAGTTATACCCACTTCGATATGCCCGGTAGGAAGTTTAACATCCATCTAAGTAACGGGAGTTATACAGGGTGAAATATTTTCGATAGAATTGCATCTGAAACGGTGAAGGCCGGGCCGGCGCGCGGCAGTGCGCCCCTCTGATACAATCGGGGAGCGCGAATGTCCACCGTAAACGGCCAGCCCAAGCTCACGGTAGCGGACTTGGCCACCCGCTGCCGCGGCCAGTTCATCCCGATCAACCATACCTTCTCCTATTTCTGTACTCCATCCATGCCGGAAGAGGATCTGCGACAGTATTTGCACGATCCTATCGCGGCTCTCTCGCCCGGGATATCCGCGGAGTTGGGCGCCGTCGGACTGGCTCTGGTGCCGTACCTGGAGAAGGGCAACGGCCGCGCCGGCGACATTGTCAGCTTTGAAAAGCCCGCGGAAGGCCGCCAATTAACCGCCGCGCGCATCGCTGGCGGCGACACGACCATCCTGGTTCTGGCCACCAGGGACGAAGACGTCGCCAACTATCACTACACCTTTTACAACGCGCTGGCTGCGCTGATTGCCGATAAGTGGAGTCTGGAAGCACAGGAGAGCTTCTACAGACAGTTGCGCGAGGAACTCAACGCCGAAGTCCACGGCGAAGTCGACGAGCGGAGTTGGCATCTGAAGCAATCGCTGGTGCGGCGCCAGACGAATGTCCGTAAGGAAACCAAGCTGTTCCGCGATTATGCAAAGCAGGCGTTTGAAGATACCCTGACTCTTTACATGCACGGCACATGCTGCGACATCGACGTGGAAACCGGCCCGCGCCAGATGCCCAGCCGCTACTTGCGGAAGCGGCTCGAGTTGCTGCTTTCCTTGTATCCCCCGCCGGAAGGTTACGCGGTTTTTCCGGAACAATTGAAAAAGCGCTGAGTTTCGTGGCTCTGGGCTTTGGACATTTAGTGGGGCAGGCGTCTACGCCTGCAGAGGGTCTCCAGACCCGATCTTTTGGCGAGCGTAAGCTCGCCAGGCGAGCGTAAGCTCGCCAGGGGGGACTCTTAAGTCCCGCTCTGCGGACTTGGCCATCTCCAGCATCCTGACTGGCAGTCTCTCGTTTGGGAATTCCCGCTCCACCCTCCACCCCCGCCGAAGATAGAAACCCACCGCGTTTGTGTTCGACTTGACCACCCGAAGCCGGCACGTGACATGGCCGCGCCCGGCTATTTCAGCTTCACCCCGCGCCAGTAGCCGCCCCCCAATGCCCCGGCCGCGATGTTCTCGAAGCACCCACAGGTCGCTAATCCACTCTCCAGTCGTGAGCACCATCCCGGCCATACCTGGATCGACGATCGCGACCCATGCGCGAGACCAATCCTCGTCATCCCCGCCTAGGGGTCTTCGTATGCGCGCCCCTGTCATCGCGAGGGCTCGCCGATTCCGGCCAGAATCTCCCGCACCATTCGCATGGCCGCCTCTTTACCCCGCTCTCCCACTTCGCCCGCCGGCCCCACGCACGATGGGCATCCCGCTCCGCATTCGCAGGCCGAAAGCAAGTCGGAGGTCAGCTTAACCAGCCGGTCCGCCATGCGGTAGAGCGGCGCGCTTTGGCCCACGCCGCCGGGATAGCTGTCGTAGAGATAAAGGTTAGGATCTTCGCTGAAGGCTACGCCCAGGTCGCGCGGATCGCACATCAGCAGCAGCGCGGCCACGGTGCGCAGCCCGTTTCCCAATCCCACCAGCCCGCTGCGCTTCTCATCCGGCGTCAGGTCCGGAAAGTGCGCCATGAATTCGCCGGGGAAATGCAGCCAGAAAGCGGTAGTGTGCATCTCCTGCTCCGGCATCGAGAGATTGCCCGCTCCCACGTTCTCGTTGGTGTAGAACTTGATCTTCTTGAAGCCTACGATCTGGCGAGTCACGCGCACGTCGCCATGGCGCTTGCCGGCTCCGCCCAGCGGTTCGCTCGCATATTCTGCGAGAGTCTTCACTTGTGTGTAATCGATGGCATCCGTGTAATAGTCGCAATCCACGCGGCGCACGTAAGCTTTACGTTCCTTGTAATCGAAACGCTCCACATGATACTGCCGGGCTTCGTGCAGATAGATGGCTTTTTCGTACAGCGTAGTCAACGCAGTCGTAAATGGCACCTCCGCAATCACCGCGGAGTCGGATGTTATATCCACCACCACGAAGTTATCGCTCGAAATGGAGCGCAGACTGGTGGCATCCGCGGGATAGGAATCCGATGTCCAATGCCATGCGCCCGCTGAATGATGCAGAAAGCCGGCCTCTTCGAGAAAGCCGCACATCTCCGCCGTGTCGTGCCGGCCGAACTTCTCGCCATCCTGGATGGGCAACTCGAAGGCCGCGCATTTCAAGTGCGCCAGCAGGATCTCCAGGTTGTCCGGATTGATATAGGCATGCTCCGGAGAGCGGCCGAAAAAATAATCGGGGTGCTCCACGATGTATTGGTCGAGCGGCGCGCTGGAAGCCACCAGCACGGCGGCGGAAGCGCTTTGACGCCTTCCCGCGCGTCCGGCGCGCTGCCACGTGGAAGCGATCGTGCCCGGATAGCCCGCCATTACCACCGCATCCAGCGAGCCGATATCGATACCCAATTCCAATGCATTAGTGGCCACCACCGCCCGGATTTCGCCCGCGCGCAGCTTGCGCTCGATTTCACGGCGCTCGCGCGGCAGGTATCCGCCCCGGTATCCGCGCACCACATCGGTGGGCAGCGGGCCCCGCTCCACGGCGTCTTTCAGATAAGTCACGAGTAGTTCGGTGGCCAGGCGGTTGTTGGCGAATACCAGCGTCTGCAGGCGGTGTTCGATAAACTCGAGCGCGATGCGTCGCGCCTCGGCGATGTAACTGCGCCGGATACCCAGCGCCCGGTTCACCACCGGAGGATTATAGAAGACGAAGAACTTTTCGCCGCGCGGCGCTCCGTTCGAATCCACGATCGTGAAAGGCAATTCCGTCAGCGCCTCGGCCAGTTCGCGCGGATTGGCGATAGTGGCCGAGCAGCAAATAAAGATCGGCTTCGATCCATAAAATTCGCAGATGCGCCGCAACCGCCGCAGCAGGTTCGCCAGATGGCTTCCATAAACCCCGCGATAATAATGCAACTCATCGATGACGATGTAACGCAGATTCTCAAATAACTTAGCCCAGCGCGTGTGGTGCGGCAGGATGCCGGCATGCAACATATCCGGATTGGTGAGTACGATATTCGCGCGCTGCCGGATCGCCTTGCGCGCATCCTGCGGCGTATCGCCATCGAAGGTGAACGCGCGGATCTCCGAGCCGGTCGCCTCGATGGCGGTCTGCAATTCGTGAAGCTGATCTTCGGCCAGGGCCTTGGTCGGAAACAGGTACATGGCGCGCGCGCCCGGATCGGAGAGCAGCAGGTTCAGCACGGGTAGGTTGTAGCACAAGGTTTTGCCGCTCGCCGTGGGTGTAACTACCACCACGTTTTGGTTCTGCCCGATCGCTTCGAATGCTTCGGCCTGATGGGAATATAACTGACGGATACCGCGGTCGGCCAAGGCACGGCGGAGAATGGAATCGACGCTTTCGGGAAGGTCCCGGTATGTGCCGTCCGCGGCCGGCTCGTGCCGGATGGCCGCATGCTGAAATCGCGTAAGGGCCGCTTCCAGGGTGGGAGAGTTTTTGGACGTTAGGGTGAGATCCATCCAGTTTCGCCTTTTCTTTGCTACCTTACACGAAATGGCGGCGGATGGCAAGGCGGGCGGCGCCGCCGTTGGGTTATTCCTCGGGGCGCACGAATTCGTAACGTTCCAGGGTGGCGGCGATATCGAAAGCGGACTCGCTCGAGTCCGAGCGGTTGGCGCGTAACACTTTGCCAATACAGCGCAAACTGACGCGCTGGTCCGCGGGCCCGGTGAGCGTGATGATGTATTCGATAGATACGCCGATGTCGGGTTCCTTCTCGGCCGTGAACAGTACGCCGCCCGAACTGATGTTCTTCGTCAGCCCGGATTGCATGATCCGTTCCGTCCCATTGCGGGTGATCGACACGGGTAATTGAAGGGTAAAGCGCCGGGCTCTTCTTTGTTCCACTCTAAGTAATCTAGTTTTTTCGCGAACTAAGGTCAACTACTTATTCAAAAAAAGAAGTTTAGTTAGTACTGCCCGTTTGAGGGACTTTAGTCCTAATCGGGACTTTAGTTCTACTTATCGAAAGAAATATGCCATCGTCAGGTCCGCGAGATATTTCCTAAACTCCTTACCTGATTTGACGATTAAAGGCTTGTGAGCTCCTTGCTTCAAGGGCCGCCTCCCGAAGGGCACATCCAACGTGTGGCCGGCTTCCCTCCGCTCAACGGACATCGCGGCGAGTCCTCTTGGGAGGCGCTCTTGCGGCAGGTCTCCGACTCACTGCCTGCCATGATTTGGATGTGCGGAGCGGATGGGCGCGCCACGGTATTCAACCAACGCTGGCTGCACTTCACCGGATCGACCGCGCCGCAGGCCTTGGATGCCGGCTGGGTGGCGGGTGTACACGCGGACGATGTGGCGCAGCGTCTGGCGGCGTGCCGGAAGGCCTGGCCATCCCGGGAGCCCTTCGAAACGGAGTATCGGCTGCGCCGCGCCGATGGAGAGTACCGCTGGATGCTGGACCAAGCCGCGCCGCAGTGGAGTTCCACGGGCGATTTTCAAGGCTATGTGGGTCTGTTGATCGACATCACCGTGCGTAAACGCGCCGAGGATGAATTGCGCGGGTTCTCCAAAGCGGTGGAGCAGAGTCCGTCGAGCGTAGTCATCACCGATTTGGATGGAAATATCGAATATGTGAATCCTAAATTCACGGAGGTGACCGGTTATACGCTGGCCGAAGTTCGCGGCCGGAATCCCCGGATTCTCAAATCGGGCGAAATACCCGCTGATAAATATCGCGAGCTATGGGAAACCATCCGGACAGGAGAATGGCGCGGCGAGTTTCACAATCGCAAGAAGAACGGGGAGTTGTATTGGGAGTCCGCCTCTATCTGCCCGATCCGCGACGAAAAAGGTAGACCGGTACATTTCATTGCGGTGAAAGAAGACATCACCGAACACAAACGCATGGAGGCCGCGCTGCGCGCGTCGGAGCAGCGCCTGCGCATCGCCGCCGAGAGCGCCGGAATCCACGTCTACGACATGGACCTGGCGACCGGCCAAACGCAGGTCTGCGGCTCCGACCCGTTCCTGCTTTCGTTAGGCGGATTTGACGCATGGTTCCGCTCCATTCACCCGGACGATCGTGAGCGGGTCGCCGCGGCTCTGGAGAGGCGCAGGTCCGGTGTGCAGGGCTTTCGCGACGAGTACCGGATGGTGGATCCCCAGGGGCGCGTACGCCACTACCTCGATCACGGCGCTCCGGAATGTGGCGGACGGTGGATCGGTGCGTTGCGGGATATTACCCAAAGTAAGCAGGCCGACGAAGCAATCGCGCGGCTGGCTGCCATCGTGCACTGTTCAAGAGATGCTATTTTGTCGTCGGACTTGAATGGCGCCGTCCAGACCTGGAACCCGGCGGCGGAGGAACTCTACGGGTATTCCGCTGCCGAAATGGTGGGCCGCAGCGCATTGAATCTCGCTCCCGCCTACCGGCGCGTAGCCGCGAGCATCAGAATAGGCGAAGTGCTGGGCGGCGAAACTCCGCCGGCGTATGAAACGGAGCATATCCGGAAGGGGGGCGTGCCGTTCCCGGTCAGTATCGCCGCTTTTCCCATCAAGGATGGCAACGGGCGCGTAGTGGGCAACTCCGCCATCATCCGGGATATGACCGCGCAAAAGCATGCGCAGGAAGCCTTGCTGGAAAGCGAGAACCGCTTCCGTGCACTGGTCCAGAACAGCAACGACATCATTACTCTGATCGATTCCGCCGGCATCATCCTATACGATACGCCGGGCGTTTTAGAGCTGCTGGGCGTCTCACCCGAGCAGCGTCTCGGACACGCACAGTTCGAGTGGCTCCATCCGGACGATCTCTCGTATATCCGTATGCTGCACGAAGAACTGCTGCGCACGCCGGGAAACCGGCTGCGGGCGCAACTGCGGTTGCGTCACGCCAATGGGAGTTGGCGTTGGTGCGACAGTTGGGCGACCAACCTGCTCGAGGAGCCCGGCGTTCGTGCGCTGGCGACCAGTTTTCGCGACATTACGGAACTGAAAGGCGTCGAAACGGCCCTGCGCGAAAGCGAACAGCGCTACCGCGGGCTCATCGAGGATGCCAGCGATATCATCTTCACCATCGATCTGTCTGGGAACTTCACCTCGGTAAATACCAGCGGCGAGAAGATCTCGGGATACGGCCGCAAGGAACTGCTTTGCATGAACCTGCGGGACTTGGCCGCTCCCGAATCCCTGCCGGCGGTCCAGGAGGCCCTTCAGGTCCGAAAGGCAGGCGGAAACCCACCGCCCACGGAGGCGGACCTTATCGCGCGCGACGGGCACCGGGTGGCATTGGAGGTCAGTGGCCGCCTGCAATTTCTCAAGGGCTCTCCCACGGGTGTCTTATGTGTGGCACGGGACATCAGCCAGCGCAGGCGCACCGAACGGCTGGAGCACAACCGCCGCGAGATCCTCGAGATGGTCGCCCAGAACCGGCCCTTGGATGCGGTGCTGTGGCGTGTCGAAGAGATGATCGAGCTTTATTACGCGGGCGCCGTGGCGCGTATTATCTTAACTGGCGATTCCTTCGTCCGGCACGACCGGCCCGCCGGCCAGACCACGGCCATAACCACGCCCATAACCATGGCCATAGAGGATTGTCAGGGCCATCTGGAGGCGCCCATCCGGGCTTGCGACGGCGCTGGGCTGGGGCGGTTGGAGATATTCCGGCCCGATCCCTGGCGGCCCACCGAACCTGAACTTGTGCTGATGGATTCGATGGCCAATCTCGCGTCCATCGCGGTGGAGCACAGGCAACTCACCAACCGGCTGGCGTATCAGGCGCAGCACGATCCCTTGACCGGGCTGCCGAATCGCGTTTTGCTGGACGATCGCCTCCGTCAGGCGATCACCCTGGCGCGCAGGCAGGCGACCATGGTCGCGGTGCTGTACGTCGATCTGGACCGCTTCAAGTTCATCAACGACACGCTCGGGCATCACGTCGGCGACGTGCTGCTGCAACAGGTGGCCAAGCGGCTGGAAGGCGCAATGCGGGAATCGGACACGCTGGCGCGTTCGGGCGGTGACGAGTTCGTCGCCGTATTGTTTGGCGTCGAGACGGTTCGCGACGCGGAAATTGTGGGCGAGCGGATCATGGAAGCCATGCGCGAACCCTTCCAGATCAAGGGGCACGAATTGTTTGTCAGTGCCAGCGTGGGCCTCAGCCTGTTCCCGGAAGATGGGCAAGACACCGCGACCTTGCAGAAACACGCGGATGTCGCCATGTACGAGGCCAAGAACGGGGGCAGAAGCCATTTCCAACGCTTCGTGCCCACCATGAATTCCGCTTCGGTTGACCGCTTGGAAATCGAAAACCAACTGCACCGGGCTTTGGACCGCGGCGAACTGCAACTGTACTATCAGCCCCAGTTTAGACTCGATTCCGGCCTTCTGGGCGGCATGGAAGCGCTGCTGCGCTGGAATCATCCGAAGTGGGGCCTGGTACCGCCCAACCGCTTCGTGCCGGTAGCGGAAGAGAGCGGCCTGATCATTCCTATCAGCTTATGGGTGCTCGAGGAGGCCTGCCGGCAGCATCGGCTCTGGCGCCGCGCGGGGTATCCGCCCGTCAAGATCGCGGTCAATGTTTCGGCCACCCAATTTACGCGCTCGAACCTGGCGGAAAACGTCGCGCAGGTCCTGGCGGCGCATGAAATGAAACCATGCTTTCTGGAGTTGGAACTGACCGAGGGGGTGCTCATGCGGGATGCCGGGGATTCCGCCCGCCAGATCGCCGAATTGCGGGCCTTGGGCGTGCGCATCTCCATCGACGATTTCGGCACGGGTTATTCGTCCCTCGGTTACTTGCAGCGTTTGCCGATTGACGATTTGAAGATCGACCAGTGTTTCGTGCGCGATGTTGACCGGTCCGTGGCCACCCAGCCCCTGGTCCAGGCGATTGTGGGGCTGGCGCATGGCTTGAACCTGACGGCCACTGCCGAAGGCGTAGAAACCGAAGGCGAATTAGCCGTGCTGCGGGCCCTGGGCTGCGATCAGGTGCAAGGTTTTCTGTTGGGCAGGCCTGTCCCTGCCGAACAGTGGGAGAGTTATTGGCAAAAGAAAGGGCCGGCGGCGGCCTGACCTAGCCGGCTTCTGGAGCTTGGAAGCGTGGCGCACCGTTATAAACATGCCCGAAGTTATTGAAAATACACGAGGGCGGGTTTTCATCACATTTGGTGGCCCGCAGGGCCATTCTGACACGCTTCAGCGTGCCGGCGGGACCGTTAAGTCCCGCTTTGCGCATCATTTCGGCGGCGTGATATCGGTCAGGGGAAGGTCCCAGTGCGCCAGCAGGATCTCGAACCGGCGTTGTTCCTCGCGCCGGTAAGTGTCCTGGTCGGGCCAGAGTTGCTGGATGAGCCGCTCTTCATCGGGATTGGCGGTGGTCGCCAGCGCGGAATTCCGGAAGCGGATAGTGACACGATAGTCCCATCGCGCATCCTCCGTCATGTGGTTGGCGGGCTGCTCTATCTTCACCGAGAGCATGCGGCCGCTCGCGACGATTTTCTTGAGCAGCGGGTAGTGGTTTTTCAGAAATAGTTGCAGGAATTCCTGTTGATGCCCCCATTGGACCTTGTAGTAATACTCCATGATGTAGGGCTGGTCGGGCGCGCCCTGCGGCGGGGCTCCCTGGGCGAACATCGGGCTGGCCAGAAACGGCAGCAACAGCGTGAACAGTATGTTTCTCATCGAATCCTCCACCGGCTGAGCTTGAATTCTAACAAGGCGCGAGCCGCCACGCGGCGGTGAAATGAATTAATGTATCGGACGAGGTGTTTGGAATGATCGAGACAAAGGAAAACACGTCGCGCCGCGCGTTCCTGAGCGAAGCCGGCCGCATCGCCGGGGTTTCCACCCTGGCCGGGATCGCCCTGCCGCACGTACACGCAGCCGAGAGCAATACGATTCAGATCGCGCTCGTGGGTTGCGGCGGCCGCGGCACGGGCGCAGCGGAGAACGCCCTGGGGATCAAGAACGGGCCCACCAAACTGGTGGCCATGGCGGACGTTTTTCCGGCCAAGCTGAGCGATAGCCACGGCAAATTGCGCGGCCCCTTCGCCGCGCAAATGGATGTGCCGCAAGATCGCCAGTTCATTGGCTTCGACGGCTACCAGAAAGCGATGGACTGCCTGAAGCCGGGCGACGTGGTTATCCTGGCAACGCCGCCGGCGTTTCGCTGGGTCCATTTCCGCTACGCCATCGACCGGGGCCTGAACGTATTCATGGAGAAGCCGCTGGCCGTGGACGGTCCTACCACGCGCCGTATGATCGCGCTCGGCGAAGAAGCCGGCCGCAAGAACCTGAAAGTGGGAGTGGGGCTGATGGTGCGGCATTGCCGCGCGCGACAGGAACTGCTCAACCGGGTCCGCGACGGGCAGATCGGAGACATCGTAGCGATGCGCGGCTACCGCATGGGGCCGGGTGGCGACGTGGCGCCGGTCAAGCCCGCGGGCGCCAGCGAACTGCTGTACCAGATCCGCCTCTTCCACGGGTTTCTGTGGGCCAGCGGCGGTGTCTTCAGCGATTACTACATTCATCAGATCGACGAGCTCTCGTGGATGAAAGGCGCCTGGCCGGTGGAGGCCATGGCCCTGGGCGCGCGGCAGTATCGCGGCGATGCGGTGGACCAGAACTTCGACGTCTACGCCGTGCAGTATACCTACCCGGACGGCACGCACATGTTCTTCGATGGCCGCAACATGCCGGGAGTGCACAACGAGTTCGCCAGCTTCCTGCACGGGTCGAAAGGCTCGGCCGCGGTATCCACCAACGCGCACACGCCAGGCCACACGCGCATTTACAAAGGGCAGAACATCCCGCGGTGGCAGAGCGGCCAGAAAGTACCCGCGCCGGAGAATCTGGTGTGGGCATACCCGCAGCCGGAACGTTCGCCTTATGACTGGGAGTGGGACGATCTGATCGCGGCCATTCGCAACGATCAACCCTACAACGAGGTGAAGCGCGGCGCCGAGGCCAGCCTGGTCGCGTCGATGGGGCGCTTCTCGGCGCACACCGGGCAGTTGGTGACCTTCGATCAGATGATGAATCACGACCACGAATTTGCGCCTGGGGTGGATAAGCTGACGATGGACGGCCCCGCGCCTTTAATCGCCGATGCGGAGGGCAAGTATCCGCTGCCGCAGCCGGGCATCAAGACCACGCGCGAGTATTAAGGGCAGGCCCGTGGCGCGCGCTTCAGCGTGCCGGCGGGACTTTTAAGTCCCGCTCTGGATTTGGTGCGCCCTGTAGGTGCTGCTTGTTACACTAAGAACGGCATGGACGAACCAGCCATCGAGAGTGAGAGCGGCAAGGGGCCGCGCTGTCCCGAGTGTGGCTGGTTGGACGTGCGCCGGTCGATGCCCAAAGGCTTGCTGGACGGGCTGGTAAGGGTCGTGGGATTAGTGCCCTATCGCTGCCGCAGTTGCGGCCAGCGCTTTTATCGCCCGCCGCAGGACGAGCCCGAACCCGCCGATTGAATCGCGCAGTCACCGATCTGCAAAATATAATCCGCCCCCGCATCTAACTGCGCCCGCACCACTTATTAATCCCCTGTCTTCCACATACCGCCCTTCCCCCTCACCCTCGGCCCTAAAATGAAATCGGGTATGGACGCCTCATCCCATCCCCAAATCCAACCCCAAGGAATAACTCATGCTGATTTCTAGCAAACAACACCAGGCCAACCGCCAGAACGCGCAACACTCCACCGGCCCCGTCTCCCCGGAAGGCAAGGCCGCCGTCCGCCTCAACGCCCTCACCTTCGGGCTCCGCGCCCGCGACGTCGTACTCATCCACGAAGACGCAGCCGCCTACCACCAACTCCGGGACGTCCTCGAATCCGAGTGGCACCCCCAAGCCCCCACCGAAAGAATCCTGCTGGAACGCATGGCCGTCGCCCACTGGCTGCTCATGCGCACGGATCGCATTGAAGAGAGGGTCTTCACCGCCACCGAGCCGGGCGTAAGACAATTCGCCCTGCTCGATCGCGTCTCCGCCCAGCGAGCCCGCCTGGAGCGGTCTTTCAGTACCGCCATGCGCGAACTGAAGCAGTTGCAAAACGAGCGCCGCGCCCGCACTCAACCTGAGGGCACTCAGCCGGAGCCCGTGCAGCCGGTGAAAAGCGAACCCGCCGTCGCAACTCCCGCGCACCGGCCCGCCCCGCCGCCCGCATACGTGATGTCCGGCGCCCCGGACGCCCAGCCGCTATCGTGCGCGCCCCTCTCCCAGGATACCCGCTAGCTCCCTGCCCCCCTGCTCTTTGACAATCTGGCAAACGACCCCAAGCAGTTGAACCCAATCTGTCCCCCAAAAACCGCCCAGCCCCGCATAACCAACCATCTGGAAGCCGCATCCCACCACCTGCAACCCAGAACCGCCAACCCGCAACCCACCACCATAACCCAGCACTAATAGATTCACCACGATAGGCTTTGATCGACTTAAAAGTCCCGCCGGCACGCTAACCGCGGGCTGCCTTCCGGTTTCACGCGAGACCCTTCGGCTGTATGCCCACCTCAGTTTTCGGAGGCGGCTTCGGCTTCCGCCGCCGCGGCGGGGCCCGCTGCCTGGGCTTCGGCGATCACCCGGCCGGCCTCTTCGACGTACTCGCGCGGAACCTGGACTTCGAACTCCAGCACGGGCAGCGGACCCGGTTCCACCACGAAGGAAGGAATGCCATTCGCCTCCAGGACGCTGTGTATGGCCTGCACCTCCATATCGGCATCGTGATTGGAAGAGCTGAAGATGGTGACCATGTCGAGTTGGTGCGAGGCGTCCGGCTGGGGTTTCATATTTCCAGGATAACGCCGATGACATAAAATGAAAGTTCGATCTCACACGGAGGATTCGCATGTCCGAAGACGCACAAGACAATCTGGCGAACAATATTGGTTGGTTTGTCGCCGGCACGGTGGTGGGGATGACCGCCGCCATTTTGCTCGCCCCGCAGAGCGGGAAGCAAACCCGCCAGATCATCACCGATAAGACCCAGCAGGGCAAGGAAGCCGTCACCGGAACCGGCAAAGAAGTATACGACCGCAGCAAGGAAATGATCGACAAGGGGCGCCAACTGGTAGAGGACGCCGCCGACCTGTTCGATCGCGGCCGCAAGTTGGTTCGCGGACTGTAACTTATGTCCGCCGTTCCTGCGATTGACCTGGGCGGCTTCCGCATCACCCTGGTCCGCGAGGATATCTATTGGTGGGACGGCGGCGCGATGTTCGGCGTGGTTCCTAAAACCCTCTGGAGCCGGGAAACGCCCTGCGACGATCTGAATCGCGTGCCGTTGGGGTTCAACTGCTACATCGTGGAAACCGGGGCGCATACCATTCTGCTCGAAACCGGGGGCGGGGACAAACTGGATGCGCGCCGGCGCGAGCGCATGAAGCTGCCGCTTACGCCGGTGGCGTTGCCCGAGATCATCGCGGCCGCGGGCATCGATCCCGAGCGCATCGACATCGTGGTGAACAGCCACCTCCATTGGGACCATTGCGGATGGAACACCATTCTGAGCCAAGGCGTCGCGCGGCCGGCTTTTCCGCGGGCCGTCTACTATACGCGGCGCGGTGAGTGGGAGCATGCCCATCGCCGCCATCCACGCGATAGCGTGGCCTACATCGATGCCAATTACGACCCGCTGGTGGAGGCCGGACGCATGCGATTGATCGACGCGGACACGGAAGTCGCGCCCGGGGTCCGCATTTGCCTGGCGCCCGGCCATACGCCGGACATGATGGTAATCACCGCGTCGGATGCGGGCCGCACCTTCTGTTTCCTCTCCGACCTGGTGCCTAGCGCGGCACACGTGACGCCGACCTGGGTGACGGCCTTCGATCTGGATCCCGTCGAATCCATCGACAGCAAGCTGCACTGGCTGGCCCAAGCCGCGCGCGGCGAGTGGATCTGCGCATTCGCGCACGATCCCGAAGTGGCGTTTGCGCGGATCGTGGATCGCGAAGGCAAATTTCATGCCGCCGAATGGCCATCCGGCTAACCCAGGTTATCGTTATCCAAACACAGCGTTGCTTGTAACCGGAAGTGATACGCAGAATAGTATCGGCTGGCATCGGTATCGATTCCAGATCCCATTTCACTAGAGGAGATCTCAATGCAGGATGTCATGAAGGGGCTTTGGCAAAACGAGCAAGGCCAGGATTTGATCGAGTACACGTTATTGATGGCGTTCGTCGCGCTTGCATCCGCGGCGCTCTTCATCAGCTCCGGCACGAGCATTAGTTCGATCTGGAGCGATTCCAACTCTCAATTGTCCGCCGCCGCCACCACTGCTTCCAGCTAGGCACATGGCCGGCTCAAGTAGGGGGAACAGGTTCGGTATTGCCGGTTAGTGAACGGTTGCGTTCGCTAATGGATGCATACGGCCGGGTTCTGAAAGAGATTTGCCGGGCCTTGGGTCTGCCTGGTTGAGCATCTGCCCGTTCCCCTCTACAAGGTAAGCCGTCGTTACGCTCGCCCAGCAGGACTTAAAAGTCCCGCCGGCACGCTAAAAAGCGTGCGCCACGGGCGGCCAGTCATCAGGAGTAAGTAGCCCCCGCCAAAGTTGGCTCTGCACGGGCGGAGCTTTCCGCGCGTCTGCATTTAAAGAACCGCCATGCTACGCCGCTCAATCACCCTTGGGTTGGCCGTCGCCGCCGCGCTTTGCGCGCAGGCCGAACGGCAGCTCACAGACGTCCCTTTTGTTCCCACGCCGCCGAACGTGGTGGATGCCATGCTCGATCTGGCCGGCATCAAAACCGGGGATGTGCTGATCGATCTGGGCTCGGGCGATGGCCGCATCGTGATGGCCGCCTGCAAGCGATTCGGCATTCATGCCACAGGCGTTGAGATCGACCCCGATCTTGTGCGGCAATCGGAAACGCTGGCCCGGCAGGAGGGTCTCGCCGGGATGGCCACGTTCGTGCAGGCCGACCTGTTCGCATACGACCTGCGTCCGGCGTCTGTGGTAACTATGTTTCTCACGCCCGGCGTCAACCTGCGCCTACGTTCCAAGCTTCTCCGTGAGCTGCGGCCGGGAACGCGCATCGTCTCTCACCGGTTCGACATGGGGAGCTGGACGCCCGCGAAGACCGTCCAACTCGCGGACGACCGGATATACCTTTGGGTGGTTCCAGCGAATGGACTGGCAGCCTCCGGCGCAAGTACGCACACGGAGCCGGCCGCCGAAAATCCAGCATCGATGTTTTCGTACGATGCGGCCGCACCGCTCAATGCCCGCAGCGAAGAGCCCGCGCAGGCCGGCGGATCGTCTGTCACGCCGCTCTCGTATGCCGGCGCCGTGGGACCGGTTTCGGCGACCCTCGTGACTCCCGCCCGGAACGGGAAGTATCCAGCCGTCATCTTTGCGGCCGAATACGGGAGGCGCGACGAGTTCCTGCCCGAGGCGCTGCTGCTTGCACGCACGTCGCCGCCGATGGTATCGCTGCTAATCGACGCGCCGCCCGAGCGACCGGTGGGTTGGCGGCGCAGTTTCAATTCGCTGAGCGACAACGACAACGACCGGGACCTCCATATTCAGGCGGTGATCGATATCCGGCGGGGCGTCGATCTGCTGGCCGCGCGGAGCGATATCGACGCCGGCCGCATCGCCTATGTGGGTCACGGTTATGGGGCGAACTGGGGCGCCATTCTGTCCGGCGTCGAGCCGCGGCTGCGCGCGTTCGTGCTGGTGGCGGGTTTTCCGAGCTTCGCGGAATTGATGGAAAGCGACGATCCCGACATGGCGAACATGCGGTTCCCGATGGGTAGCGAGCGCTTTGCCCGGTACCTCGCATCCATATCCGCGGTGGACCCGGAGCGTTTCACGCGTTATTGGCTGGGAGCGCCGATTCTGTTCCAGTTCGGGCGCTTCGACCGGTTCGTGCCGCGCGCCGCGGCGGAACGTCTGACGCACTTGATCGCACGTCCGCAGAAAGTCGTTTTCTACGATGCCGGGCACTCGGTAAACGATCCGCGCGCGATGGCCGATCGCGACGAATTCCTGGGGCACTGCCTGCGTCGCGCGGCGCCGTAGACCATCCACCGGAAGGCCGCCTCGAGCGCCCTTAGATGAAGGGAGCGACCCCAACTGTTTCCCGCCCCGTGACGGGACCCCGAAAAAGCCCGGCAAGTCCAGCTAAATTATCGTTTGTAGCCTATGAATTCCGCGGGACCTGTGGCTAAACTTGTGCCTGGGTCTGTTGGTAATATGCACATCTGGCTCTACCTCTTAATCCTGCCCTTGGCGGCGCTCCTGTTCCATGCGCGTCCCCTACTCGCCCAGATCCTCTGCGAACCAAGAATGCGCGCCGGCGATTACGATGGCGCCCTGCGCAGGCTGCGCTGGATCGGCTTAGGCATACCCAATGTGTTTATGCTCCACAAAGAAGCCCTGATCCTCTCGCTTTACGGCCGTCCCGCGGAGGCCGAGCCGCTTTACCGCACGGCGCTGGGCATGCTTCGGAAGGGCGTGCCGTATCCCAGAGAGCGGTTGCATTCCTCGTTGGGCTATGCGCTCCTCGATCTTGGCCGGTACCCGGAAGCGGAGCAGTGCTTCCATCGCGCCATCGAAGCAGGCGATGTCACCGGAAACTCGCAGGATGGGCTGGCGGAATTGCGGCTGACCCAGGGCGTGGAGATTGAGAAGGCCCTGGCCTATAGCCGCTATGCCATCGAACGCTCCAAACGGCGTACAGCCGCCGCCGAGGCGCCCGGCGTCTATTACGTTCACGAGGCTTGGGCTCTGGCGGTGCTGGGACGTACCGCGGAAGCTACCGCATCGCTCGCGCAGGCTTTGCGCGCCCCAGCCCACGAGGGACGCGCAAATGCATCCCTGCACTGGCGCGCCGGAACGGTGCTCTCCATCCTGCAGCAGCCCGCGGAAGCTCGCCGGCAATTCCAACTCGGAGCCAACGTGGACCCCAACGGCAAGTACGGCGCCCGTTGCGCCCGGGACCTGGCACATCTCCTCTAGCCCGCGCGCGGCTGACGCTATCATAAGACCAGGTGCCGGGCGTCTACATTTCATATCCGTTCTGCGCGCAGAAGTGCAGCTACTGTAATTTCGCCTCGGGCGTCTTCCCGCGCGCCATGGAATCGCGCTACCTGGAGGCCCTGCGCGGCGAGATCGCCAGGCATGCCTGGGCCTGGCGGCCCGAAACCGTCTACCTCGGAGGCGGTACGCCCAGCGCCCTCGACCCGCCATCGCTAGCCTCCCTGCTGGCGCTCATTCCCGGCCGTCCTTGGCTGGAAGCGACCCTCGAGACCGCCCCCGGCACCGTTACCCCGGAACGCGCCCGCGCCTGGGCCGCCGCCGGAATCGACCGCGTCAGCCTCGGCGTGCAGTCTTTCGTGCAGACCGAAATCGCCCGCACCGGCCGCAAGCACACCGCGCAGATGGTTGCCGCCGAAATCGGGGTCTTGCGCGCGGCAGGCATCGCCAAAATCAACATCGACCTGATTGCGGGCCTCTCCGCACAGACCGAAGCAAGCTGGCGCGAGTCCCTCGACTGGATCGCCCGCCTGCAGCCCGATCATGTTTCCGTCTACATGCTGGAAGTCGACGAGGATAGCCGCCTGGGCCGCGAAATCCTCTCCGGTGGCGCCCGTTACGGCGCCGCCGATCGGCCCTCCGGCGACCTCACCGCCGGCCTTTACGAGTTCGCCGTCGAACGCTTCGCCGCCTTGGGGTTGCCCCGCTACGAAATCTCCAATTTCGCCGTGCCGGGTCACGCATCCCGGCACAATATGAAATACTGGCTCTTGGAACCTTACGCTGGCTTTGGCAGCGACGCCCACTCCTTCGATGGCCGGCTCCGCTGGCAAAACCCTGAATCGTTGGACGAGTACCTCGGCGCCTGGCAGCCGGTCGGCACCGAGCGCAATCCCTTGGAGGAGCGCTTCTTCGTGGGCCTGCGTCTGGCCCAGGGGATCCGCCCCGAGCCGCGTGAATGGCAGCACTTTGATGCGCCCATCCGCCGCTTCATCGAGCAAGGCCTGCTCGAAACGGATGGTGGCGTCCTGCGCCTCACTCCCCGCGGCGTGATGCTATCCAACGAAGTCTTTCAGGAGTTCCTGATATGATCGATCTGCGCAGCGATACGGTAACCAAACCCACGCCCGAAATGCGGCGGGCCATGCTGGAAGCCGAGGTGGGCGACGATGTTTACGGGGAAGATCCCACCGTCAACTTGCTGGAGAAGCGCGCCGCCGAAATCGCCGGCAAAGAGGAGGCCCTGTTCGTCCCCACGGGCACCATGGGCAACACCATCGCCGTGAAGCTCCACACGCGCCACGGCGAAGAAGTCATCTGCGACGTGCGCGCTCACCTGCTCGAATATGAGCTATCCATGCTGGCTTGGTTCTCCGGATGCGTCGGCCGTCCCATTCAGACACCCGATGGCATCATGCGCTGGGACCAGATTGCGCGCGAGATCCGTCCGCTCGGTCCGCATCGCGCCCGCACCGCGTTGATCGAAATCGAAAATACCAACAACATCGCCGGCGGGACGGTCTATCCGCTCGCGCTGGTCTATGAAATCTGCGACAAGGCGCATGCGCTCGGGCTGAAGGTCCATATGGACGGCGCGCGTGTCTTCAATGCCGCCGAGGCTCTAGGCAAGCCGGTGCGCGAGATCGTGGCCAAGGTGGACACGGTCATGTTCTGCCTGTCGAAAGCGCTGGGCGCTCCGGTCGGCTCCATGCTGGCCGGCGCCGCGGAGGATATCGCCCAGGCCCGGCTCTATCGCAAGCGGCTGGGCGGAGGCATGCGCCAGGCTGGCGTGCTGGCCGCCGCCGGATTGATCGCGATCGAACAGAGCCCGCGCCACCTGGGCGAGGATCATCGCAACGCCCGCCTCATGGCCCGCGGCCTTGCCGGCATTCCCGGGATTCAGATCGATCCCGCCAAGGTGCAGACCAACATCGTGGTGTTCGATGTGAGCGGCACCGGTCTGTCCGCGGACGAAATCAGCGCGCGCTTGAAAGAGCGCGGCGTCCTGATCGACCCGATCAACTCCGCCGTGATGCGGCTGGTCACGCATTACGATGTGGACCGCGAAGGCTGCGAGTTGGCCCTGGCCGCGCTGGCCGAGGTCGCCGCCCTTCACTCCAACGCCATCGCCTAGAAGCCGATCCTGAAGCCTTGGTTTTATCGGCGCGGCAAGCGCCTAAACAGCCCCAGCCCGTCGTGCTAAACTAACAATGTTATGGCGATTCCCAATGTCAAGCGGTTCCGGCCCTTCTGCCCGGAGTGCGGTGAAAATTTCACCGTCATGGCCGTGCTCCCGAAAGACGCCAGCGTGGATAAGTATCTGGCCGATGTAGTGGCCCGGCACGATCACAAGGCGTACCAGGAGTCCAAGATCCTGCACTTTAAGGTGCGCGTCGGCCAACAGAAACAGAAGAAGGCCAAGTAAGATTTCCGTTTTCAGGTGCGGGCCTGCAGATTCTTCAAGGCCCGTAGTCCCTCCTGCGCTACCTCCGGATCCGCATCGTGGCTTAACTTCTCCAGTTGGGGCGCGTCGCTCGCGTCTCCGCTGCGCGCCATCACCCGCGCCAGGTAGATCTTCTCATCTTTGGTCCCCTGCAGCAGCGGCGTGTAAAGCGATTTGCGCACCGCCGGATCGCGCGCCAGTTCCACCAGGAACGGAAACGCCACGCCGTGATACGCGGCGCTGTTCAATGTATCGATCAGGAATTGCAGCGGGCTGAATTCCGAAATCGCCGTATTGCCCAGCATCACCTGCGCGAAGGCCATCGAAAGCCGTGGCGACGTCTTGCCTTCGTCCTGGTAGGCTTTCGCCAGCATCGGCAGATCCGCCGGGTTCTTCAGGCGAGCGTAGCCTTCCGCCGCGGCCGCGCGCATCTTATCGTCTTTGTCGGCGATGTATCGCGCATAGATCTCGCGGCTGCTCTCGGTAGGCAGCATCGCAATGGAGGTCAGCGCGGCGCGGCGCACCTTGGCGTCCCGGGTGTGGTTGAGGACGTCCACCAGGTCGGGCACCGCCGATTTGTTCAGCAGCAGCCCCGTGGTCTCGATGGCCGCGACCTGCACCTTCGGATCCAGGTCGCGCAGCAGGAACGAAATGCTGGAAGCCGCTTCGGGATCGCGAATCTTCTGCAGCGCCACCAGCGATTCGTAAATCACCGGCGTGTCCTTCGAATGCATCGCCTTCACCAGGTCCGGAATCGCGGCTTTGCCGCGCAGGATGCCGATGGCGCGCGCCGCGTTGGCCCGCGCGTCCACGCTCGCGCCGCTGCGCGCCAGCGACCCCAGCGCCGCGATGATGTCCGGCCGCGGCGTGATGTAAGGATCGATCACCTGGTCGTTGGTATCGGTAAAGTGGCCTTTTATGCTGGTGCCTGCGCGCCGCAGCGAAGCCCCGAATCCGGTCTTCAAATAACCGGGCAGATAAAAGTTGACCAGCCCATCGGTGGCGCGGATCTGGATTTCAGCGTCGCTGTCGCGGCTCGCCGTAATCAGCGGATCGAGACTGTACTGCGTGTCGATGTCCGCAATCTGTTTTACGGCTTCCAGGCGGATGTCCAGATCCGGATTGGTCAGTAGTGCCGCAAGTTTAGGAATAGCGTTGGCGCCGCCCTTTCCCATTTCGCGGACGTCTTTGGGCCGCAGCGCGGCGTCTTGTGCTTGGGCGGTTAAACAAAACGAGAGACACAACAGGAGCGGAACCGAGCGAAGGAGCATCCCTCTAATGTAGCAATCAGCGCACGAACTCGACTTCGACCCGCCGCGGGATGAGCCCCGCTTCATGGCCCAGATCGAGCAGCTTCTGCACCGCTACCGGCACCACATCGCCGGCGTCCAGCGTGTAGTGATTCACGTACATGCCCACAAACTTCTCCGCCAGGCTGGTTTCCATGTCGCGCGCGAACTGCAATGCGTAGCTCAGCGCCTCATCGCGATTATCCAGCGCGTATTGAATGCTTTCGCGCATCAGCCGGCAGCATTCGCTTTGGATATCGCCTGGCAACGTGCGCAGCAGAGCGTTGCCTCCAAGAGGCAGCGGCAGACCGTATTTGCCCTTCCACCATTTGCCCAGGTCGAGCACCTTATGGAATCCTTCGCGGTCGTAAGTGAGCTGCCCTTCGTGGATGATCAGTCCCGCTTCCACGGAGCGCTCGCGCACCGCATGCATGATCTTATCGAAGGGCGTGACCACCGCTTCGAAATCCGGCTGGTACAACCTGAGCGCCAGGTAGGCGGAGGTGAGTTTGCCGGGCACCGCGATGCGCTTGCCCACCAGTTCTTCGGGTTCCACCGGACGCGACGCCACCAGCATGGGACCGTAGCCATCGCCGATGCTGGAACCGCTCGCCATCAGAACATATTTATCCGCCACGTAAGGATAGGCGTGATAGGAAATCGCGGTGAGATCGTAAAGGCCTTCGACGGCTTTGCGATTCAGGGATTCAATGTCCTCCAGGATGTGGCGGAAGGTGACCTTCGGGGAGCGGACTTTCTTGGTGGCTAGCGCATAAAACATGAATGCGTCGTCGGAGTCCGGACTGTGGGCGCTGACGATTTCCCGGGGAAGAGGTGTCATATTGCGGAGTACATCTCAGTTTACACGGGATGCACCCGAAACGGGAAGGAAAGGTATTGAAAAACGAAAAGGGCGGTCCATTCCCTAAGGTGTAGACTGGAGGTCCCGTTGGCGGCCATCCGTTTTGCGCAAAAGCGCAACGCAATAATGCGTGCGAATCCGGCCGTTCGAAGAATTCCTCGTACTGCCTGTCTACTGCCCGGGGTGACGACCGCCCCCACTCTGGCCCGGTTCTATTGGCACCTCCTTGCCGGCATCTGGAGAAGCCAGCCCTGCGGTGTACTCTACATCGGAATCGTCACCGGCTGATTCCAATTCCAGTTTCACTCCAATGCGCGCGCTTGTCAAGAGGACTGAAGTACCTGGATAATCGAAGGGTGTTCGATCGTTGGCTTTCCCGTAAACCCGAGCCGCTGGCCGGCGCCCCCGCCATCCGCCGTCAAAAAACTTATTCCGGACAAAGCGGTTATGTTTATCAGTATTACTACGAGGGCCACCGCCCTTACAAACGCGACCGCAACACCGGTACCGAATATGTCTTTGACGTCTCCGCGGATCGCAAGACGTCACTCGCGGTCTCCGTGCTGCTAAGCGCCGCCGCCCTGGAGGATTGGCAGGGCCGCCACGGGCGCACCCTGCACGCCAGCGAGCGTTACGCCGTCGCCAAGATGGCGCTGTTCCAGGCCTTCGACGAGCGGCCCAATCCCGGCGCCATGAGCGCCGACATCAAAGTACGCGGCGCCGATGTGGAGGCCATTCTGATCGGCCTGGGGATAGAGTAAGGTCAGCTTTCAATGCTCCGTCCGGCCAGTCGGCCCGACAACACGCAGCCGCCCAAAAAGGTGCCTTCGAGCGATGCTTTTCCGTGCATGCCTCCGCCGCCGAAGCCCGCTGCTTCGCCCACGGCATACAGCCCGGGGATCGCCTGACCATCGACGCCCCGCAGCACCCGGCACTGCAAGTCGGTTTGAATGCCGCCCAGGCTCTTGCGGCTCAGGATGAATTCCCGAATCGCGATCAGCGGGCGCGCTTTCGGATCCAGGATCTTCTGGAACTTGCAAGTGCGCACGCGATCGCCGCGATACTGCCGCGCATTGGCGATGCGCCGCAGTTGGTCGTCATTGGAATAAGCCGGCCCGCGATCCAGCATGTCGTCCCACGCCCGCACCTCGGCCTCCAGACGTGGCCGGTCGATCTTGAGGCCATACAGACTCTTGCGGTCCATTTGCTCCACCAGGTCGTCGAACCGGTCCGCCACCGCGATATCGTCCGGGCAGTCGCGGATCAACCGCTTCACCAGGTCCTTGTTGCCCAGCAGCAGGCTGGCCGCCAGGCCCAGCCGCTTCTTATAGCGGAACGCCGTCATGTAATCGCAGCCCGAGACCGCCAGTTCCTTAATGGCGATCTTCCAGTTCATCACCTGCCACGAGTACTGGCCCGGCTGCGCCAGAACGCTGGCCACCAGGTGGCGCGTGTCGGCATATACCGGCATGGGGCCGGGATTCATGATGCGCTCCCCGCGCGCGTTCAACCAGAGCGCCGAGCGCGGCGGCACCAGGCTCAGCCCGTCGTTCGGCCGGCGCTTCGCGGGATGATGCACGCCCGCGGCGTAATGCCAGTGCAGGTCGAGATGCGTAACCGCTCCGCCCAATTCGGAAACCTTGCCGTGCAGCATGCCGTCGCCGTAAGAGTGCGCGCCGTTGAGCAACTCCCGCGGCGGATCGCCCCACGGCTTGTGCCAATGTCCGCGCACGAAACTGAGATCGCCGCCGCACACGCCGCCGGATGCGACGATCACCTGCTCGGCCGTCACTTGGACATCGCTGCCGTCGTCCATCCTGCGGCAGCGCACGCCCGTGGCGCGCCCCCCCGTCATTTCAATGGCGGCGACTTCGGTATCGAAGAGCAGTTCCAGGTTCGCGCGCCGTGGGTGTGCTTCGAGCGCTTCGAGCAGCCGGTGGATGATCTCGTAACCCGTGCCCCATACGATGTGCCAGCGGGGCACGCTATTGCCCGGCGCATAGATGCCGCGTTCGGGCCAGTTCACTACCGGCAGAAACGTGATTTTCTTCTGGTCCAGGAATTCGTAGATGTATTCGCGCGAATTCTCGCAATAGAAGCGGCCCCAGGCGCGCGGCCAATCGTCGCCCGCCTCGTACTCAGCCACGCTCTGCCAGTCGCGCCATGCGAGTTCAGGCGAATCGTGGATGCGCAGGCGCTTCTGGTGCGGCGTGCCGATCAGGTGTATTCCGCCGAAAGATTCCTTGGCGAGTCCACCAAAGTTTTCGCGGCGGTCTTTATCGATCAGCAGGACGCGCCGGCCGCGACTCAGCAATTCGTACGCCGCTACGATGCCCGCCAGTCCGCCGCCGGCAATCACGATTTCGGTTGTATGCGCGCTTTGGCCGCTCATGCTGTAAGAGCAATCTTATCCCGCAATTCTGCCCGCAGCCGGAGTTCGAACTTCTCGTGATGACTTGCCGTGGCGCACGCTTCAGCGTGCCGGCGGGACTTTTAAGTCCCGCTTCAGCCGGCTAACTAAGTCCCTTCGGACCAGCTCGCCAGGTAGTGTTCCTGCTCGGCGGTGAGGCGGTCGATCTTGACACCCATGGATTCCAGTTTCATGCGCGCCACCTGCTTGTCGAGGTCTTCCGGAACCGAGTAGACCTTGTTTTCGAGTTGGCTATGATTCTTCACCATATACTCGGCGGATAGCGCCTGGTTGGCGAAGCTCATATCCATAACGGATGCCGGATGCCCTTCGGCGGCCGAGAGATTGATGAGGCGGCCATCGGCCAGCACGTTCAGCCGGCGCCCGTCGCGGAACGAATACTCTTCTACGAACTCGCGCGTCTGGCGATGGGAAGAGCTGATCTTGGCCAGCGCCTCCAGATCGATCTCCACGTTGAAGTGGCCCGAATTGCAGAGGATGGCGCCATTCTTCATGCGATCGAAATGGTCGCGCGCGATGACGTGCTTGTTGCCGGTAACGGTAACGAATACGTCGCCGATGACCGCCGCTTCGTTGATGGACATGACGCGATAGCCATCCATCACCGCTTCGATCGCCTTGGTCGGATCCACTTCGGTGACGATGACATTGGCGCCCAGTCCGCGTGCGCGCATGGCGACGCCGCGGCCGCACCAGCCATACCCGACCACCACCACGTTCAAGCCGGCCAGCAGGATATTCGTGGCGCGGATGATGCCGTCGAGAGTGCTCTGGCCGGTGCCATAGCGATTGTCGAAGAGGTGCTTGGTCAGGGCATCGTTGACCGCCACAATCGGATACTTCAGGACGCCGTCCTTGGCCATGGCGCGCAGGCGGATGACGCCGGTGGTGGTCTCTTCGGTGCCGCCGACGATATTTGCCGCCAGGTCCGGCCGCTTGCTGTGCAGCAGCGAGACCAGGTCGGCGCCATCGTCCATGGTAATGTGCGCGGCATGTTCGGCGGCCGCCGTCAGGTGCCGGTAATAGACGTCGTTGTTCTCGCCCTTAATGGCGTAGACCGGGATGCTGTAATCGCGCACCAGGGTGGCCGCCACGTCATCCTGGGTGGATAACGGATTGGAGGCGCACAGCACCACGGAAGCGCCGCCATCGCGCAGCGTGATCATCAGGTTGGCGGTTTCGCTGGTCACGTGCAAGCAGGCGGCTACACGTTTCCCCGCCAGCGGCTGGGTCTTGATGAACTGCTTGCGGATGGTCTGCAGTACCGGCATGGACTGAAAAGCCCACTCCGTGCGCCGCTTTCCTAAATCCGCGAGCGAAATATCCTTGATGTCACAGGCAACTTGCGTTTGCGTTTCGGTTGGCATGAATTCCTCTTTTTCCGCTCTTTGCGGACAGGCTCAATGGCTAGCGGACAGCGGCCTGCGCCACGGTTTCCTCGCGCAGCGCGTCCATCTTGTCGGTGGCTTCCCAAGAAAAGCTCTCTTCGGTGCGGCCGAAATGACCGAAGGCGGCTGTGTTGCGATAAATGGGCCGGCGCAGTTTCAGGTGATCGATGATGCCCCGCGGTGTGAGCGGGAAATGCGCGCGGATCAGCGCCGTGATCTTGTCTTCGGGGACGATGCCGGTGCCGAACGTGTTCGCCATCACGGAAACCGGTTCGGCTACGCCGATCGCATAGGCCAATTGCACTTCGCAACGGCTTGCCAAGCCGGCCGCCACCACGTTCTTGGCGATATAGCGGGCCATGTAGCATGCCGAGCGATCCACCTTGGTGGGGTCTTTGCCGGAGAATGCGCCGCCGCCGTGCCGTCCCATGCCGCCATAAGTATCCACGATAATCTTGCGGCCGGTTAGCCCGGTGTCGCCGTGCGGACCGCCGATCACGAAGCGTCCCGTGGGATTGATGTGATAGTGCGTACCGGAATCCACCATGTCCGCCGGAATCACCGGATCGATGATGTGCTTCTTCACTTCGGCGCGCAAGGTTTCGATGGAAACCGCGTCGCTGTGCTGCGTCGAAACTACCACCGCGTCGATGCGCTTGGGCGCCCCGTCCACGTACTCCACGCTGACCTGGCTCTTGCCATCCGGACGCAGGAAATCCAGGGTGCCGGCGCGCCGCACGTCGGAAAGCCTGCGCACCAGCTTGTGCGCCATCATGATAGGTAGCGGCATCAACTCGTCGGTTTCATTGCAGGCATAGCCGAACATCATGCCCTGGTCGCCGGCGCCGCCCGTATCCACACCCATGGCGATGTCGGGCGATTGCGACTGGATCGCGTTCAGCACGCCGCAGGTGTTGCAGTCGAAGCCCCACAATGCGTCGGCATATCCGATGTGCTCGATGGTGCGCCGGACCACCCGCGGCACGTCCACGTAGCAGGTGGTGGTGATTTCGCCTGCCACCACGCAGATGCCGGTGGTGACCAGCACCTCGCAAGCCACTCGACCCAGTGGATCTTGCGCCAAGACGGCATCCAATACCGCGTCCGAAATCTGATCCGCAATCTTATCCGGATGCCCCTCTGTCACGGATTCCGATGTGAAAATTTGTCGCTGCATGCCTGTTTCGCCCGTTGAAAAAATCCTGGTTTAATTGGTTGGCTGGATAAAGCCCGAAAAAGAACTGACGATCCAGTGTAACGGAGTGCAGGTGGCAGGTCAAATTGGGTTTGGATCTGGAGATCCGAACCCGGGATTCAAAGGACATGCGCCGATATGAATTGGACAATCCGATCAATCGATTCAGATTCGGGAGATGGCAGCCCATGCACTGCCCCGGAGCCCAATTGGGCTTCGCACGGGTAATGCCGCATGTCGCATAGCCGCAAAAGCTGTTCGGCATTCGCAAATGGCATCACGGTGTCGCCCCGGTTATGCAGGATCAGTATCGGGGGCAGGCTCCTAAGGCTCGCGAAATACCGGTCCGGCAGGCTGCCGGCGCACTCGGCCACGGCCGAAATAGGCAACCCGTCCGCCGCGGCCGCCAGTGCCAGGGACGCACCGAGCGAGAAGCCCACCAGGGCGGTTCTGCCGGCGGCCATGCCTCGATTCGCCAGCGCCGCAGCCAGCTTTCGATACGGGAAATTATGCGCTGTGGGACCGGCCGCGCCGTGCGGCAAGACGACCAGGGGGGCGGGCGCGGATCCCACAGGGCGATACCGGTCGCCGGCAGGCCTGCCCCACCGAAATCCTTTCACGGCGTATCATTAAAGTATCCATTATGACCAAGAAGTTTCTGCTCAGCCTCCTGGCGTGCGCGGCAGCGTTTGCGCAAAGCGCCGGCGTTAACATCCCTTACAAGAAATTTTTCTTAAGCAACGGCCTTACGGTCCTCGTGCATGAAGACCACAAGGCCCCCATCGTGGCGGTGAACATCTGGTATCACGTCGGGTCGAAGAACGAGAAGCCCGGCAAGACCGGCTTCGCGCACCTGTTCGAGCATCTGATGTTCGGCGGCAGCGAGAACTTTCATGGCCGCTACATCGATGCCATGGAGCGCGTGGGCGCCACCGACCTGAATGGCACCACCAATAACGACCGCACCAATTTCTTCGAGGATGTACCCACCTCGGCGCTCGATTACGCGTTGTTTCTGGAGTCGGACCGCATGGGCCACCTGCTGGGATCGTTCGAGCAGAAGACGCTGGACCTGCAGCGCGGCGTGGTGCAGAACGAAAAGCGCCAGGGCGAGAACCAGCCATACGGCGTGACCGAGCAATTGATCACCGAGAATACTTATCCGGCCGGGCATCCCTATTCCTGGACCGTGATCGGTTCCATGGACGACCTGAACGCGGCCTCCATGACCGACGTGAAGGATTGGTTCAAGACATATTATGGTCCGTCGAACGCCACGCTGGTGCTGGCGGGCGACATCGATTTCAATACGGCAAAGGCCAAGGCCGAGAAGTATTTCGGTGACATTCCGGCCGGGCCGCCCATCGGGAAGCAGGAAGTCTGGGTCGCTAAGATGACGGGCGCGCATCGCGGAACGGTAGAGGATCGCGTGCCGCAAGCCCGTCTGTACAAAGTCTGGAATGTGCCGCAATACGGCACGGCCGACGCCGATTACCTGGACCTGGTGGCGGACTGCCTGACGGAAGGAAAGATTTCGCGCCTGTATAAACGGCTGGTATACGACGATCAGATTGCCACCGACGTGCGCGCCGAAATCGACGACCGGGAGATTGGCAGCCAGTTCGACATCACGAGCACGGCGCGGCCTGGTCAGGATCTGGCGAAGATCGAGAAGGAAATCAACGAAGAGCTGGCGCGCTTCCTGGAAAGCGGCCCTACAGCCGAGGAACTGCAGCGTGTGAAGACCCAGTATGTCGCCCGCTTCATTCGCGGCGTGGACCGCATCGGCGGCTTCGGCGGCAAGTCGGACGTGCTGGCGCACGGGCAGGTATTCGTGGGCGATCCCGATTATTACAAGGTGCAACTGAAACGCGTCGAGGACGCCACCCCCGAAGATCTGAAGGCAGCCGCGCGCAAGTGGCTCGCGGATGGCGAGTACGTTCTGGAAGTGCATCCCTACCCAACCTATAAGACAGAATCGGCGAGCGTGGACCGCTCCAAGATGCCGGAGCCCGGCACGCCCCCGGAGCTGAAACTGCCCAAATTGCAGCGCGTCACCCTCTCCAACGGCCTGAAAGTGATCCTGGCCGAGCGCCACGAGATTCCGGTGGCGGACTTCTGGCTCCAGGTGGACGCGGGCTACGCCGCCGATCAATTCGCCACGCCGGGAACGGCCAGCATGACCACTGCCCTTTTGGATGGCGGCACCGCCAAGAAGACGGCGCTAGAAATCAGCGCCGAGGAGGCTCTGCTGGGTGTGCAATTGCGCGCCTCGTCCAGCCTGGATACATCCACCGTTTTCGTTTCGGCGCTCAAGAGCAAGCTGGATCGTTCGCTCAACCTGATGGCGGACGTGGTGCTGCACCCGTCGTTCCCCGAGGCGGATTTCCTGCGCCTGCAGAAGCAGCGCATCGCGTCCATTCAGCGCGAAAAGGTGACGCCCGTGCCGATGGCGCTGCGCGTCTTCCCGGAATTGCTGTACGGCCCCAAGCACGCTTATGGCACGCCGTTGACCGGTTCGGGCACCGAGGCCAGCGTCGCCAAGCTCACGCGCGAAGACCTGGTGAAGTTTCATGACACCTGGTTCCGGCCCAACGACTCCACGCTCATCGTGGTGGGCGACATCACGCTGAGCGAACTGACGCCGAAACTCGAAAGCCTGTTCGATGGCTGGAAGCCGGGCGAGATTCCCAAGAAAAACATCGGCACCGTGTCGTATCCGGCGAAACCGGTGGTCTATATTATGGACCGGCCGGGCGCCATACAGTCGCTGATTCTAGCGGGCGAGATCGCGCCGCCCAAGAACAATCCGGACGATATCGCGATCGAAACCATGAACAACATCCTGGGCGGCAACTTCGGTGCGCGCATCAACATGAACCTGCGCGAGGACAAGCATTGGTCTTACGGCGCGCAGAGTTTCTTCTGGAGCGCGCGCGGGCAGGAGCCTTTCATCGTATTCGCGCCGGTACAGACGGATAAGACCAAGGAATCCTTGTCCGAGCTCAACAAGGAAGTGCGCGGGATTGTGGGCGACAAACCGCCGACCCCCGCGGAATTGGCGAAAGTGCAGGCAAACGAGACGTTGAGCCTGCCGGGATCGCGCGAGACCATCAACGCGGTGGGCAACTCCATCGAACAACTGGTGGAGTACGGCTTGCCCGACGATTATTATGACAAATATGCCGGCCGCGTGCGCGCCCTGACTATTGCCGATATGGAAACGGCGGCCAAGCGCGTGGTTCGCCCGGACAATCTGGTTTGGGTAATCGTAGGCGACCGCGCGAAGATCGAAGCGGGTGTGCGGGAACTGAATCTGGGCGAAGTAAAGTTCCTCGACGCGGACGGCAAGCCGATTTAGCCGGCGCCGGAAAATGAACAATGAGCGGCCCAGCCGCACTGCCGAATACATGGCCTTGTTTCGCGCAGTGGAGAGCGCCCGGCCCGCGGCTGGGCGGCTGTTCGAAGATCCGTACGCCGCGGCGTTGCTGACGGGGCGGCTCAAAGCCCTGGCGGGCTTCGCCCGATTGCCGGTGGTGGGCCCGCTGGCAACCTGGTTTCTGGATCTGGGATGGCCGCGCACGCGCAGTTCGGCAGTAGTGCGCACGCGGCTGATTGACGATCTTCTGCGCGAAGCAGTGCGCGGCGGCGCGCGCCAGGCGCTGCTGCTCGGCGCCGGTTTCGACAGCCGTCCCTACCGGCTGGAAGAGCTCCGCGGCGTGCCGGTATTCGAAGTCGATCATCCATCCACGCAAAGCGCTAAGCGCCGGCGGTTGGAGGCGCGGCTTGGGCGGCTGCCCGCCAGCGTGCGGTTCGTGCCGGTGGATTTCGAAAAGGACGACCTGGAAACCGCGCTGCGCCATGCCGGGTTCGACACGGGCGCGAAAACCGTAGCCGTCTGGGAAGGCGTGGTGAGCTACCTGACGGCGCCGGCCGTGGATCGGAATTTCCGCATGCTGGCGCGCATTCTGCCAGACGGGAGCCTGCTGATTTTCACTTACGTGCACAAGGGCGCGTTGGACGGCTCCGTGGCATTCCGCGAAGCACGGCGATGGAAGTCGTCGGTGCGGTCGAGCGGCGAACCGTTCATCTTCGGCTTCGATCCCGCCGCTCTGGCCGATTATTTGCGTCCGCGGGGCTTTGCACTGTTAAACGATCGATCCACCGCGGAGGCGGCCAAGCTCTACTGCCGGCCGCCACGCCGCGAGCCCGGTTCCGAACTCTATCGGGTCGCAGCCGCGCGCCGCACCGCCGTATAATGAATTTTATGTCTGAAACCCCTCTCGACCGGCGCAATTTTCTGCGCGGCGCTACAGCCCTTACGGCGCTTTCCTATTCACGCGTGATGGGCGCCAACGACCGCATCCAACTGGGCCTGATCGGCTGCGGCGATCGCGGCCGCTACGATATGGAGAATTTCCAGAAGGCCAACGCGGATGTGGTGGCGCTCTGCGATATCTATGCCGCGCAAATCGCCAAGGCCCGCGAGAAGGCGCCCAACGCCAAGGATTTCAAAGACCATCGCGCGCTGCTGGAGATGAAGGAAGTGGACGTGACGCTGATCGCCACGCCCGACCACTGGCACACGCAGATCGCCATCGACGCGCTGAATGCCGGCAAGGACGTGTACATCGAGAAGCCGCTCACGCGCACCATCGAAGAAGGACCGCGCATTGTGAAGGCGGCGCGGGTGAACGAGCGCGTGTGCCAGGTGGGCATGCAGCAGCGCTCCGGGCAGCATTATCTGCAAGCCAAGCACGAGTATTTCGACACCGGCAAACTGGGCAAGATCACGCTCGCGCGCACCTGGTGGCACGGCAACGGCTATCACCTGCGGCACGCGCCGGAATCGCTGGCGACCAAGCCGGCGGACCTCGACTGGGCGCATTTCCTGGGACCGCTGAAATGGCGCGATTACGATCCGCAGCAGTATTTCAACTGGCGCGCGTACCTGGATTTCGGCGGCGGACAGGTGACCGACCTGTTCACCCATTGGATCGACGTGGTGCACATGTTCATGGGGCAGGAAGTGCCAGTCTCGGCTTCGGCGGCGGGCGGCGTGTACAACTATAAGGACGGCCGCACGGCGCCGGACACGATCAACGTGCTGCTGGAATATCCCACGGATTTCACCGCCACGTTCGAGGCCACGCTGGTGCCGGGCATTACCGGCGCGGCGGTGGAGATGTGCGGCACGGAGGGACGCCTGTTGATCGATCGCGGGCACTACGAGTTTCACCCCGTGGGCCGGAACGCGAAACCGGTCACGGTGAAATCGTTCAGCAAGATCGACGAAGACCATGTGAACAACTTCCTGGAGTGCGTGCGCTCGCGCCAGCGGCCCAACGGGGACGTGCTGATCGGGCACCGGTCGGCGCAGGCGTCGCACCTGGGCAATATTTCGTACATGCAGAAGCGGCGCATCGACTTCGATCCGGTGCGCGAGGAAATCCAACCGTTTTGATTAAAACGCGGCCAGGCTGCGGCCCTTGGCGCGCTGTTGGGAGTGAGCCGATGAAAGTCGAGTTGCAAGAGATCGTGGACGCCCTTGAGGTGCAGTACGAGGACCACTTTAACTATTTGGATCGCCAAACCGGCCAGGTTGAATACTTGTCGCGCGACATGCTGCGGCTGGTGGAAGAGGGCGGCACCATCGACGAAGTGCTGAAATGGCAGCGCCGCGAATTCGAGGTCGTCCAGACCCTGTTTGCCGACTGGGACCGTTTTGTGAAGCTGCCCACCAAATATGATGTCCATGAGTGGGAGATCATGCGCGAATTCGCGGAATCCGTCGGGCCGGAGCGGTTCAGCGACGACCTCGAAGACGCAATTCATGGCCCGGGCGCATTCCGCTGTTTCAAGAGCACGCTGCGGCGCTTTCGCCGGGAGCAGGATTGGTACGATTTCAAGGACGAGGCGCTCCGTCGCATTGCCATCGAATGGTGCGAGGAAAACGGCATCGAGTACACCGCCACCCGCAGGCGTCGAATTCCCAGCGAAATCTGAGCTGTTGGGAGCTTTGCTATACTGGCAGTTACGCCTGTAGCGCCAATATTTACAGGATCGAGAGGTAGTTCATGATTTCGGCAACACAAATGCGTCCGGGCATGGTGGTCAAGTTCAACAACGACTTGTTCTCCGTGTTCAGCGTGAATCATAGGACCCCCGGCAACCTGCGGGGTTTCGTGCAGGCCAAGATGCGCAACCTGCGCAGCGGCACGATGATCGAGCACCGCTTCTCATCGGAAGATCGCGTCGAGCGCGCCGCGCTGGAAGAACATGAGATGGAGTACCTGTACGACGACGGCGATTACTTCTATTTCATGAACACCGAAAACTACGAGCAGATGCACCTGACCAAGGAACTGTTGGGAGATGCGGTCGGTTATCTGGTTCCGCAGTTAAAGGTAGCGGTGGAATTCTACGAAGGCAAGCCCATCAGCGTGGAATTGCCCGCCACGGTGGATCTTACCGTAGTGGAGACAGAGCCGGGCATGAAAGGCGCATCGGTCTCCAACGTGACCAAGCCCGCCAAGCTCGAAACCGGATTGGTAGTGCAGGTGCCACCCTTCATCGCGGAGGGCGAAAAGATTCGCGTCAGCACGGCGGAAGGCACCTATCAGGAAAGGGCCTGAAGGGCGGCCAATAGTTCCTCTTCTTCTTCGGGCAGGACTGTCCGCAAATCCAGCAACACCCGTTTTTCTTCGACGCGCGCGATGACCGGTGGAGTATGCGCGCGCAGCCGCCGTTGCGCGGCGACTTCGTCGGCGCAGGCGATCGAAATCAGGCACGTGGGAATGGATTGCTCCGGGGTAGCGCCGCCGCCAATCACGGATTCGCCGGACGTCAGTTCCGCTTGCAGTTCATGCAGCGCGGCTGAAAGGGACGCCAGAAGGCGCGCGGCGCGTTCGCGGATCTCCGCGGCGCTCAGGCGGATCATGCGCAGCGCCGGCACCCGGTCCCATTGTTCCAACAGCAGATAGCGGAGCGTGGTCTCCAGCATCTGGTAAATCATCTTATCCAGACGCAGCGCGCGGAACATGGGATTGCGCCGCAGCCGCGCGACGATTTCGGGCTTCCCGGCCAGGATGCCGGCCTGCGGCCCCCCCAGCAGCTTGTCGCCGCTGAACGATACCAGATCGGCGCCCGCGCGTAGGCTTTCGGAAACCAGCGGTTCGTGGATGCCAAAAGAGCGGAGATCCGCGACGCAGCCGCTGCCCAGATCCTCATAAACCGGGATGCCGCGCTGCCGGCCCAGCTCAACCAGTTCTTCGAGCGCCGGGCGGGCGGTAAAGCCCTCGATGCGGAAATTGCTGGGATGCACGCGCAACAGGAGGCGCGTGCGATCGGTAATCGCTTCGCGATAATCGGCGATGCCGGTCCGATTGGTAGTGCCGACTTCGCGCAGCAGCGCGCCCGAGCGCAGCATAATATCGGGAATACGGAAGCCGTCGCCGATTTCGATCAACTCGCCGCGCGAGACGATCACCTCGTGGCCGGCGGCAAGCTCGTTCAACGCCAGGTAAATCGCGGCGGCATTGTTGTTGACGGCGATGCCGGGCGCGCCCAGCAGGCGCTCGATGAGCGCCCCGGCGTGTACATCCCGTTTGCCGCGCAGCCCCGTCGCGAGATCGTATTCGAGATTTGAGTATCCGGGAAGAATGTTTGCCGGGCCCAGCGGCGCGCGGCCGAGGTTGGTGTGCAGGACTACGCCGGTGGCGTTAATGACGCGCCGCAGCGACGGCGCGGCCAGTGCCGCGAGCGCGCGCGCGACGCGCGCCTCGATGGATAGCCCGTTGGCGGCGCCGGAGCGGATCTCGCGGCGCGCGTCATCGAGCGCCCGTCTAATTTCTGCGATGACCAGGGGCCGCGGGATTCCGGGCGCGGATATGCGTTCGGCGACCTCGTGTACGGCGGGCAATTCGCGCAATTTCTGGTTTTCGCTCACTGGTTTGCGGCTTGTTTGCGGCTTGTTTGCGGCTAGTCTGATAGTACAGAGCCGGCGCGCTACTTGTCCAGGAGGGGTGGAAACAGCTACACTGGTATTTCGGGGCGTGGCTCAGCCTGGCTAGAGCGCCTGGTTCGGGACCAGGAGGTCGGTGGTTCGAATCCACTCGCCCCGACCACATTTCCCTTTACATTTCAATAGATCGGCGGTGGGCGAGTTTGCCCTATAACCGCTGCCCCCGCACCACCGCCTCGATTCGCGCGAGTGCCTGTCAGAGAGACGCGGCTCCTTCATCACGGAAAACCAAATGCATGATGGCCGCAACCGGCCGCGAAGCCGGTTGTGGCAAACTGGTGTTGGTAGGATGCCATGCGGACAGAGATTCCCAATCCGACAGAGCGGCTCGAGGAATTCTGCCGCCGCTGGGAGATCGCCGAACTCCGCGTGTTCGGATCTGCGCTACGCGAAGACTTCCGCCCGGACAGCGACCTGGACCTGCTCGTAAGATTTGCGCCGGACGCAGACTGGAGCCTACTGGATCACGTCACGATGGAAGAAGAACTCTCCAGCATCGTCGGGCGCAAGGTGGATCTCGTGTCGCAACTCGCCGTCGAGCGTAGCTCGAATTGGATCCGCCGCAAGGCGATCCTGGAAAGCGCGGAACCATACTTTGCCTCGCGATGACGCTCATCTTCTCGACATTCTCAGGGCGGCGCGTTTGGCCATCGAGTTCAAAGGGTCAGCGGAGAAGGCTGAGTTCCTCGATGACGCGAAGACCAATCAGCGGTTCTGCACCAGCTCCTGATCATCGGGTGAAGCGGTGAAAAGGATGTCGCCGGAGTTCCGGGCGGCGCATCCCTAATTGCCCTGGAAACCGATTGCCGGGACCTGCGACAAAACTCATCCACTTTTACGAGGGTGTCGATCTGGAGGCGGTCTGGAAGATGGTGGCCTCAGATCTGCCCGAGCTAATCCGCTTGATCGAACCCTTTGCCCCGGATGCGCGTTGAAAGATGTCCGGGGTAGTAAGCGTTGTTCCCGATGCCATCCTTTCCACTCGCCGGACTATCACCGCTTCTTTGGGCTATCCAATACCTTCATCCGCGGACGGTCCATAAATCGCCGGCACCGGCGCATCGTTCAGCCTCAGATATACCGTCAATTGCCCCCGGTGATGGGCGATGTGATTGAACACGGCATCGCGTATCATGATATGCCGCGGCTGCTCGCTGGCCACCTTGCCCGCCACCAGGAAGCGCCAGGGCGTCATCAGGTGTTCGTCCGTGGTGCTGGCGAGCGCCGTGCGCGCCCTCGCCAGACTGGCATCCAGCGCATCCAGCAGTTCTTGCCGCGTGCGCGGGTCCGGCTGCTTATACCGTGCGCCGCCGGGAGGACGCATGTCGAGTTCGTCCTGATTCACCATCATGTCGATCCAGCCCGGCATGGTCGCAACCAGCGCGGCCAGATATCCCAGCGTCATCGACTTTTCGTGCGGCTTCCAGTCGTTGCGGCCCTCCGGCACGCGCTCCAAAACGCGCCGCGTGGCGCCCGACTCGCGCTCCAGTTCCGCCAGAAACAAGTCCGTCATCTGCATGGCTCGCCTCCTCAGGCAATCCGGTGCGTGCGCTCCCGGCTGAACCGCGCAGCGCACCAGGTCGCAGCGTACAACATGCACGCATCCAGCAAAAGGTTGAAAAGGTACATATGCTTGATCACGTCGAAGGCGTCGCCGTACACCGCGCTGAACAATGCAGCCAGGCAGCACAAGGGCAGCAGCATCAGCATTTCCAAACGGCGGCGGCCCGCGGCGTCCCGGCAGCGGATCCATCGCCATACGGCGAACAATGGCCAGCCGGCCAGGGCGAAGACGATCCACTTATTCACGGCCGGTAGGACATGCTCGTGGAAACCGCTCCACACGGTGAACGCGCGGCTCTGCGCCGCCGGAGGCAACCCCGCGGACGGCTCGAAATTTCCATACCAGTTGCGCCGCAGGAACGTGATCGTAGGCAGCAGTGCGTGCAGTCTCCGCCACATGCGCGCCGGCCGCAACAGATAGAAGCCCAGCACCGTAAACGTACTGACGCGCTGCAGGACTCCCGACGCGGCCATCTGCGGATAGTAGGTGTTCGGAGTCCAGGCGCCGGTTCCCGCGTATTTGGCAAGTTGCGGGTCGAGCCCCAGCGCGCGCAGATCCGCGGCCGGATCCTTCGAATCCCCGAGGATGCCCGAAAAGACCACGCCATAAGTATTCGCCTGTCTTCCATAAATCGGCATGGCGAGTACGTTGAAAGCCGCGCATCCGAACATCGCGCAGCCGGCCGCCGCAGCCAGCGCGCGGACCCGTTTCGACGCGCTCCACATCGCCAGCCGAAAAGTGAACAGGCCCAAAATCAGACCGATCGGCGCGTTCTGCGGCTTAGCCAGGATCCACAGTACCGACCACAACGACCACCGCAGCATGCCTGCAAGGCCCGTTTTCCCGGCCTTCGCGATCTCCACGGCTTCGGCCAGCAGCAGGAGAAAGAAAATGCAGGATGCCGGTTCGGCATACCAGGAATTCCAATAGACGGCATACCCCGCGTCCGTCAGCGCCACCAACGCGCCGATCCACAGCAGGGCGTGCGCCCGCTCCCGCCGCGTCACCCACAGCAGCCGCGCGAAAGCCGCCAGGAACGCCAGCAGATGCACACAACCGGCGACCGTGATATCGAGCGCGCCGTCCTTCGAGACCAGTTTGTTCAGCAACAGGGCCGCACTCACAAACAAGTATTCGCTGTTGGCCTGTTCCCAGTAAGTGGAACGGTAATGCGGATCGGGGATGTACTTAGGCTCCACGTACACGTATAGACTCGTGCGATGTTGGGGTCCCCAGCCAAAGCGGCCGATGGTCCGCACGAAGTCGCCCTGGTCGGCGAGTCCTACGATGGGCGGTATGAAGATCTGGTAAGTGAGAATCGCGCCAGCGGCGGCCAGCACCGCCACGTACAGTTTACCGCCATGGGACATGTCTCACGCCGCAGTATAGCAGGCCATTCCGGTTCCTATGATTTGAAACGGTGATAGACTTGGAATCACTCGCCAAACGCGGATGCGGCGCCACTCTTTCGTCATCGACTGCAGCATCATCGCCTCGCTTGTCGCCCTCAACTTGCTGGTCATCGCCCCTTTTCTGGCCATGGACTTTTCGTCCCAGCCCTGGAACAACGATTACACCTACATCGGCATGTCGCGCATGTTCCGCGACCGCCCCTGGACCTGGAATTCCCTGCAGTATGGCGGCGCGCCTTTTCACTATCTTTACCCGCCGCTATTCCACATCCTGGTCACGTGGCTTCCCGTCGATTCACTGGGCAGAGCCTATCACTTGGTCAGCGGAGCGGCCTACGCGCTGGTGCCCGCCGCGTTTTACATCGCCGCGTTTCAGCTTTTCCGCTCGCGATGGCTGGCGGCGGCGCTGGCGTCGATACAAAGTTTCTCCCCTACAGCACTCTATTACCTGCTGCCGGCTTTCAGCGGATTCGCGGGAAATTATCGCCATGGCCCCTGGAATTTCATCGCGCTGGTGGCCTCCAACGAGTCCGCCCACACGCTGTCGTTGGCGCTGGTCCTGCTGGTGCTGACCGCCGCCTGGCGCGATCGTTGGATGCTTGCCTCGCTCCTGGCCGCCGCCGTTTTCCTTTTGAATTGGGCAGGCATCATCGGCCTGTTGATGGTCTTGGGCGCCGTTGCCGCAGGCAGATCGCGGCAATTGGGTTACCCTGTTGCGGCCCTGCGGGTCGCGAGCGTGGCCGGCGTGGGCTATGGGCTGGCGGCCTTCTGGATCTCACCGGATTGCATCTTCACGACCAAACTGCTCGATCGCGTGGTGCTGCGGAACATCCAGCCTTCGGCGCCGTGGAGCGCGATCACCTGGGTCGTGCTAGCCGGCGCGGGCGTACTGCTCGCGATCGGCTTGCTGTCGCGCATCACGCCGGCCGGTGGGTTTGTCTTGGCCCTGCTGGCGATCTCGGGCGCGGTAGTCGTGGCTTACAGCGCGGCGGGCAACTACCTGGTGCCGCTTCCGCACCGCTACCTTCAGGAGTTCAACGTAGGACTGGTTCTGGCCATAGGATGCCTGGCGCAAGCGGCCTGGAATTGGCGCAGGCCGTTGGGTGTGTTGGTGCTCGCCGTGAGCGCGCTTCCTGCGATTCCGTTTCTCGCCGGTGCGTGGACGGTGCAACAGCCGAGCGCCGACCCGCACAGCACGCTCGCCTTTCGAATCTCGGATTGGCTTGCGCATCACGCGGGATCCTCGCGCGTCCTGGTAGCCGGGGAATTGGAAGGCTCGCTGAACATTTGGGCGAATGTTCCGCAAGCCGGTGGCAGCGCGCAGGGTGTCTCCAACTACCTGGTCCCCGCCGCGCACCGGCAGATTACGCTCGGTTGTGGAGACCCGCAAGCCGCTGCGCGACTCGCTGAATTATGGTTGCGAGCGCTGGACGTCCGTTATCTAGTGGTGCATGGCCCGGCGTCGTCCGAGCACTTTCATTGGTTCGTGCAGCCGGAGCGTTTCGCGGCGTGGCCGATAGCCTGGACAGATGGAGCGGGCGACACGATCTATCGCCTTCCTCCTCCGGATGAGCAGCAGGCCGTGGTCGTCGATCTGCCCCGGATGCACCAACTCCCGCAACTGCGTGCCACCGGCGATGCGCGGTTTCTGGAAGCCTATGTCGCCTGGGCGCATGGCAAGCGCCCGGCCCATATTGACTGGCCGGCCCCGGATCGCGCCGAATTGCAATCCGATGCCGGACCGAACGAAGCCGTCCTGATCAAGGTGGACCACGATGCCGGATGGTCGTCAGCGAACGGCGAGATCGCGCGCGACCCCATCGGGTTTCTCTTATTAAAGGATGCGGCGAAGGGACCTATCAGGCTGCGATTCGGAGCCTCCTGGAGTCAATGGCTGGGGCGCGCCTTGACCGCCGCGACGATTCTGCTGCTCTTATGCCGTGTGCCGCTTTGGGCCGCGTCGGCCGTGGCGCTGGTCCCCGCGATCCTGGCATACGGTTTCCTGCAACTGCACACGCCGCCCGCCGTCCCGGTCGCCGAACAAGCGTATCGCCGCTTGCAGCCCCCGCTCATCAATCCATCTGCGATCGTGGATGGCGTCACCATGGCGCAGCCGCCGTTAGCGCGCGGCAGCGTGATCACCGTCTTCGGCACGAATTTCGGCTCTTCAAAGGACACGGTGCACGTGCTGATCGGTTCGCGGCCGGCGGAGATCCTCTATCGCGGTCCGAACCAGGTGAATCTCCGCATTCAGCCCGATGCGCCGCCGCTGGCGGATGTCAGCGTGGAAGTGAACGGCTGCCGCGGCAACTCTTTCGCGATTGCCACCCGCTAGAAAGCCCGCCGATTCCAGACCGATCTGTCTGCTATGATACCTACCGAGGATCCTATGTTGCGTCTTGCGGTTTATGGCGCGGCGTTGGTCTGTCTCTGCGCCGCCGCCGCACAGGGCCAGGACTTCAGCGTCACCAAGCTCGTCAAAGATGTTGCGCAGAAGGCGGAAAGCGGCACCCAGTACGAATTCGAAGGAGATCTGCTGCTGGAGGGCCAGCGCGGAGTCAATCCGGGCGTCACGATTGCGCAGGCCAAGGTGCGCCTGGCGGTCGGGCCGGAAGGCAGATCGCTGCTGCGCGTGGACGCCGTTGACAAAGGCGAGTATCTTCTGATTTCGAACGGCCAGAAGAGCTGGGCCTATGTGCCAAATCTCAAACAATACACGGAAGAGGAATCCAGCGTCCGCGCCGGCGGCGGCGCCGACAATGAAGAGACCGCCGGCTCGGGCGACAATGCAGGCGATGATTCCGACGCGGCCCACGACGAGGCGGAATCCTACGCCCGGCAAGTCATGCGTATTCTCGCGCGGCTCTATCAGACCGCCGCAACGGCGGGCCGCGCGGGCGAGGCTACGGTGAAGTTCGAGAAGCAAAAACAGAAGTGGCCGGTGGTGCAAGTGGTCACGAAACAGGACGCCCAAGGAAGCAGCAGTGTGACCCTGCTGACCATCGATCCCGAGACACTGCACATAGGCCGGCTGGTATGGGCGCACATCACTTACTCCGGCGGCGAGAAGACGGTGCTGCGCCTGCGCATGGACTTCCGCAGTTTTCAGATCGGAGAACAGGTGCCCGATACCACTTTTGCTTTCGAGCCTCCCAAGAACGCCAAACTGGTGGATACGGTCCCCATTCCTGGGCAATCGCCTTCCTTCCTGGTGAATCATCCGGCGCCGGATTTTGAACTGAAGACGCTCGATGGCGAGCGCGTCCGGCTGCAGGACCTGCGCGGCAAGCCCGTCCTGCTGAGCTTCTTCGCGAGCTGGTGCGGCCCGTGCCGCAAGGAACTGCCGAGCGTTGTGAAACTGCACGAAGAGTTCAAAGATAAGGGCCTGCAGGTCCTTGGCGTCAACGATGAGGGCAAGGGCACCGCGCGGCACTTCGCGGAGAAGGCCGGCCTGACGTTTGCGATTCTGGACGATTCAAACGAAAAGGCGCATCGGCTGTACGGTGTGCGGGCGATTCCCACTGCGTTCCTGATCGATGGCGACGGCAAGGTGGTGCGCCACCTGCGCGGAGGCCGCGACTACGAGCAATTGCGATCGGCGCTCAAAGCCGTCGGTCTGTAGATTGCCCACCCCCCCGGCGCGCCCGGCGATATAATGGAGTCTGGCAGTCGAAGGTCTGATATGAAGACCGTGGCTGAACAACTCTCCGCGCAAGTCCGCGAAGGAGAACTCTACGAAAAGCTGGATTCCAACCGCGTGCGCTGCTACGCGTGCGGCCACTGTTGTCCTATCCCGTCCGGCTTCGCGGGCGTTTGCAAAGTGCGCTACAACCGCGGCGGCACGCTTTATGTGCCCTACGGCTATGTGAGCGCGCTGCACGCCGATCCCATCGAGAAGAAGCCTTTCTTTCACGCCTTGCCCGGATCGCTGGCCTTGAGCTTCGGCATGTTGGGTTGCGACCTGCATTGCGGCTACTGCCAGAACTGGGTCACGTCGCAAGCCTTGCGCGATTTCCGTTCGTCCCTGGATTTCACCCGAGTGACGCCGCGCGACATCGTGAAAGCCGCGCACGCCGCCCGCGCCGCCAGTGTCGTCAGCACGTATAACGAGCCCCTCATCACCAGCGAGTGGGCGGTGGCCGTTTTTCGCGAAGCGCGCGCCGCGGGGCTGGTCACGGGCTTTGTCTCCAATGGCAACGCCACGCCCCAGGTGCTCGAATATCTGCAACCCTGGGTGGATCTCTACAAGGTGGATCTGAAGAGCTTCGACGATCGGCACTATCACGAGTTGGGCGGCCGCCTGGGACCGATTCTGGATTCCATCCGGGCCATCCACGAAATGGGCTTCTGGCTGGAGGTGGTGACGCTCGTAGTGCCCGGCTTCAACGACTCCATCGCGGAATTGACCGCCATTGCGGAATTCCTGGCGGACATTTCCCTCGACATCCCGTGGCACGTGACGGCTTTTCACGAAGATTACAAAATGTTCGGACAGGGCCATACCACCGCGGCCGCGTTGCAGCGCGCCGCGGGAGCCGGGCGCGCCGCCGGCCTCCGCTATGTCTACGCCGGCAACCTCTCCGGACAACTGGGCAAACTGGAAGACACGCGTTGCCCCGGCTGCGGCGCGACTCTGGTGGAACGCCGCGGATTCCAGGTCCTTCGCAACCGGATGACCGCGGAAGGCAATTGTCCAGATTGCGCGGCGCGCATCGCGGGATTATGGGGCAGACCTCCATCTCTGCGCGGGCCTTCCATGACCCGCTCCGGTTCCGGCGAGCTTTTATGCTCACCTCCCTGCGGGTGATTCTATGCATGCAGTACACGTTTCCCCCTACGGCGGCACGTGGTATCCGGACTGCCGCCCGGACCTCGAGCTTTTGCTCGACGACCTGTTCGAGACTTCCGCCCAAAGAACCGGGGAGCATTTGCTTCCGAACCCGCTGGGGTTCGTGGTGCCGCATGCCGGATTACAGTATTCCGGTGTGGTCGCCTCGGCCGCGTACCGCTATGTTCGCCGGCAGCAACCCCGGCGCGCGGTGATCCTCGGCTTCGCGCATCAAGGGGGTCCACCCGGAGTCTCGATCCCGGATATCGATAAGTTCGAAACGCCGCTGGGCGAAGTCCCCGTGGACCGCGAGACTATGGAACGGCTGGCGGGCCACTGGCCCTTCCGCTTGGTCGCCGAAGATCGCATCTGCGACCATTCCGTGGAGATCCAGTTGCCTCTATTGCAATACGCCGCGCCGGGCGCGCGGATCGTGCCGCTGTTCGTCGGCTATCTGGAGCCGCGCGAGCGGGATGCGGCCGCGGAGAAACTGGCGGCCTTATGCGGACCGGATACGGTTTTCCTGGTCAGTTCCGATCTCACCCACTATGGACAGGCATTCGGCTATCAGCCGTTCCCCGCGGATTCGAAGATATCTGCGCGGCTGGCCCATCTCGACCGCGGAGTCATGGAAGACATCGCCGGCCTCGATGCGACGTTCTTTCTGGATGCCATCGCGGAAACCCGCTCTACGGTGTGTGGCCGGGCTCCGATCGCGCTGTGGCTGCGCACGCTGGCGTTCGTCGTGGGAGAGGAGATCTACCAGGAGACGCTCGATTACGAGACTTCCGGCGACATCACCGGCGACTACGATCACACGGTGAGCTATGGCGCGCTGGGATACTTTCCGGTGCCATCGTTTTGGCTGACGGCTGCCGAACGGAATCTTCTGCTGGAAAGCGCCCACGAGACCCTGCGGCACCTGCGCTCCACCGGCGAGCATCGGCCCATTCCGCCCCGCCAGGCCACACCGGCGCTTTCGCGCAAGGCGGGCGTGTTTATCGGCCTGCACCAGGCGCAGCGTCTGCTGGGTTGCGTGGGCAGCCGGCTGAGTTGCGAGAGCCTCGCGGAAACCGTGCCTGAAATGACCCTGCGCGCGGCCCTGGACGATCCCCGCTTTCCCACGGTGCTGGGGGTGGAGGGCGAAATCGAGATTGAAATTTCGATTCTGTCCCCCATGAAGCCCATTCGCGATGCGCGTGCATTTCGGGTCGGCTTGCACGGCGCCACACTGGATGCAAGCGGGCGGCAGGCGCTGCTGCTGCCGCAGGTGGCGGCGGGCCGCGGTTGGAGCGGCGAGCAGTTCCTCGGCGCACTCTCCATGAAAGCCGGCTTGGGCACTAAAGGATACCGAAACCCCGGCGCGCGGCTGAGCGTTTTTCAAGCGCAAGTTTTCGCCGCCTGAGGTCGCGCGGGGTCAGTCCATTGCACCCAAACCCACGAGCACCATCTTCGCCAGATTGCTGATGAGAATATTTCCGGGATTGTCGGGGGAATAGTCGATCCGGGGCATATCGTCGACGGTAACGGCTATGGCTACGCGCCCCTTCGGCCCATAGACCAATGCCACGTCGCTTCGCAATGCGTCCAGGGCGCCGGACTTGCTGGCCACCCACTCGTCGTCCAGGTGCCGTCCAATGCCGTCCTTGTACTGTTGGCGCTTCAGAATCGCGATCATCTCCCGGGATGCCGCCTGGCTGACCACTTCGCCGCGGTCCAGTTTCTCAAGCAGCGTCACCATCTCCTTCGGCGTCGTGGAGCCCAGCCCGTAGCGCCTGTTCTCAGGAAGTTTTCCCGCGGCGCTGAAACCGCTGGGTTCCTTTAATGCGTTGCCGTCTCCCAAGACCTTGCGCATGCAGCGCGTCGCGGTAAGGCCGTAACGGTCCATCTCCGCATTGACCGCGTCTGCCGTGATGCGTTCGATCACCATATTGGTGGCCGTGTTGTCGCTGACGACTATCATCATGCGGACCACGTCGCGCAATGGGAGTTTGAGTCCGTTGGAGAATTCCCGCAGCACGCCGGAACCCGAAACCTTGTCATCCTCGCGCAGCGTGAGGGTCTCATCCCAATTCGCACGGCCGGCGGCGACCGCGCGGAAGACCGCCGCCATGATGGGCAGCTTGATGGTGCTGGCGGTGCGGACTTTTTCATTTTCACCGATGCCGTATTGATCGCCTGTATCAAGGTTCCTGGCGTACAAGCGGACGGTGCCCTGAAACGCCGCAATGGCGGCCCGGACCTCGCGGTCCATGGTGTCGTGCTTCGTCCCCGCGGCGGTTAGCCGGCACGCGGCAACCGCAATGAGAATAGCCCAATATGTTGTCCGGTTCATTTTTTGATTATCCATCGGCCGCCACGCACCGAACCGCTAGCCGCGAGGGTAACAGCCCAGCACCTTCAATACATCTGCTAATTCGCGCAGGTGGCCGAGAGCGTTCTGGGAGGCGGGCGCATCTACGCGGCCCAAGAAATCCAGATAGAAGAGGTATTCCCAAGGCTTGCCGCGGAGCGGCCGCGATTCGATCTTTGTTAAATTCAGATCCCGAAGTGCGAAAGCGCTTAAACAGCGGAACAAAGCGCCGGGGATGTTGCGCGTGGAGAACACAAGCGAGGTTTTCCATTGCGCATTTGGGGGGATCACCTGGGGGTATTTGCGGGTATACGCGGGTGTTCTGAGGAGAAAGAACCGGGTAAAATTCCGGCGATCGTCTTCAATGGAGCGCCGCAGAATGCGCGCCCCATAGATTTCGGCCGCGACCGCCGAAGCGATGGCGCCGGCGTCGCTAAGCCCTTCTTCCATCATCATTTTGGCGCTGCCGGCCGTATCGTAATATGTAACTCTCTCGATACGCGGGTGTTGCGCGAAGAAATCCAGGCACTGGTTGAGCGCCACGGGATGCGAATAGACGCGCCGGATGCGCGCGAACGAGACGCCCGGCGGCACCATCAGGTTGTGGACGATGCGGACATTAGTCTCGGCCACGATAGGAAATTCGAAACGCTGAAGATGATCGTAGTTCTCGTGTACGGAACCGGCCAGAGTGTTCTCGATGGGAATCACGGCTCCCGCGGCCGCGCCCTCCTGGAGACTCCGGAAGACGTCTTCGAACCGCGGGCAAGGCAGCACCTCAATGTCCTCGCCCAGCAGTTTTCGGGCGGCTTCCTCGCTGAAGGCGCCACGCTCCCCCTGAAAAGCGATAAGGGATTTACCGGATCGGCGGCTCATCTGTGGGGGCCTTCCCAGCGTTGCACGCGTGCATCCGGCGCACCGATCAGGTCGAGCACCCGGTCAACGCTGTGATCTACAAGATCTTGAATGGTTTGCGGGCGATTATAGAATCCGGGGATGGGTGGCGCGATGATCGCTCCCATTTCGGTGAGCGCCACCATGGTCCGCAGATGACCGAGGTGGAACGGTGTTTCCCGCACCATCAGCACCAGTTTACGGCGCTCCTTAAGCGCCACGTCGGCGGCCCGCAGCAGCACATTAGAAGTGATACCCGCGGCAATGGCCGACATCGTCTGGATGGAGCAGGGTGCCACCACCATGGCATCTACCGGAAAAGAGCCGCTGGCCAGGCGGCAGGCAATATCCTCAAGGGGGTAAGCATAGTCGACGATCTTCTTAAGGTCCGCCGCATGGCCTCCCGTTTCCAGAAAAAGCGTCTTCTCGCCGGCGCGCGTCAGCACCAGATGGATCTCGACGGCCGGATTGGCATGCAGCCGCTCCAGCAGGCGAACGCCGTAAATGGCCCCGCTGGCACCCGAGATTCCCACCACAATTTTCAAAATCGAATCCTCCGGCTGACCTCCGTTCTGAATTCAGAACAAAATCGGCCTTTTTCGCTTGCCACCTGCCGCGCGCCCGGATATAATCGCAAGCGGCACATCCGGCCAGACCGAGTATTATAGCCGGGATCGCCGCAGCCGCAAAAATGGAGAATGCCGGACAGAAGCTCAAGCGCGCGCGGGAACGGTTGAACCTGCGTTATCGCGATGTGGAACAGGCCAGCATGCGCATCGCCGAACTGCGCCGTAACAGCGAATTCACCATTGCGCTCAGCCGCCTTTCCGATATCGAGAACAAAGGCACCGTCCCCACCATTTACCGTATGTACGCGCTATGCGCCATCTACCGGCTGGATATGGCGGAAGTGCTGGAGTGGTATGGAGTGGATCTGGCGGTGCTGCCGGCGGACGCCGCCGCCATCCCGCTCGAGAGCACCCATCTACTCGGTTTCGGATCCGGTACGCAGGGCGAAGTTCAGGTGCCTCTGGTGATCGACCCGGGAGTGGATCTAAGCAAAACCACCTATTTGAGCCGCGCGATCCGCCGCTGGGGCAAAGTGCCTCTCTCGCTGTTGAACGCCGTGGACCTGAAGCACCATCGCTACGCGTTCGTGGGGTCCGAGGACTGGTCGATGTACCCGATCCTGCAGCCAGGCGCGCTGGTCCTGATCGACGAAAGCCGCCGCAAGATCGTGAACTCGGGTTGGAACAATGAATTTGAGCGCCCCATATACCTGCTGGAACATCGTGCCGGCTGCGTCGTGGGTTGGTGCACACTTGACAGCGGCCGGCTGGTGCTTCAACCGCATCCGGCCTCGCAGTGCTTTCCGGTCGTTTACGCCTTCCCCTCCGAAATCGACGTGATTGGCCAGGTAACCGGAGTGGCTATGACGCTCGATCAGGGGAAGCGGCGCCGTACTCGCGTCTGAGCAGGACACACAAAGTCTCCAGGTCGCCGGCGAAAAGACGGCGCTCGACATCCTGCGCGGTGGACGGCGCCCAATCCGCGTACTTCGGAGAATCCGTCCATCCGGCCAGCAGCGCCGCGGGATTGGGTGCTTCAGCCAGGTACTCCTGCAGGTCTGCCTTCTGCTGTTCCAGGTTCAAACACAGCCAATCCTGAAAGACCCGCGCGTGGCTGCGCCGCAGCGTCTCGTGGGCTTCCTCCTCGCCGACCATTTGCGCCAAAGCGGAATGTTCGTACGCGCCGCTGGCCGGATTGCGCAGCGAGGCGAGGTATAGCACCCGGCCGAACAAGGTCGGGATGCGGGCCAGTGTATGCCGCCAAAGGTCGCCGGCGGGCTCCTGGCTGGACCGTCTATCGGATCCCGGCTTAGCAGTACTCATAAGGGCTTACGCAACTCCTTTGCACATCGATCCGTGCCCTTCCGATTTTTACTTTATCAGGCGTCGGCTGGAATCCGAAAGGACTAGCAGTCCTGGACTGATTGTACATCATGGTCCTTTTTGGTTATCCAAAGTTAACTCATGTTCCGGAATCGGAAAAGTTTCGCTCCGTGCCACTACCGGACATAGCCACCGTATAACTTTATGCATAGTTACTTTAGTTAGCAAGGAGAAAGACCCTAATGATGAAAAAAGTTTTGCTGGCTGTTGTGCTGGCGATTTCGTTCCTGACCGTGATAGGCATCGGGAGCGCACCCCCGCCGACGTGCGGCACAGACCACAATCCGCCCTGCCCCTGGGTCAATTAAATCACCGCAACCCCACCGGTGCCGCGGCGCATGCCCGCGAATGCGGAGGCTGGCAATATTTTGCCCCAGGTATTGGTAGAATCGGGTTTCGAAGCGTCGCTCCGGAGTCCCAATGGCCCGTACCCTTGACTTGCTGATCCTGGCAGGCACCGCGTTCCTGAGTGTGCGCCTGTTTTCAACGGGCCTGTACCGCCGGTATCGGGTCTTCTTCTATTATCTCGTTTTCGCCACGCTGCGCACGGGGCTGCTCTCCGCTTTCAGCAATGGAAGCGACGCCTACGAGTATCTCTGGGTCGTGACGGAGCCTCTTGAGTGGCTGTTTTATGTCACGGTAGTGCTGGAGATCTATTCTCTGGTCCTGCAGGATTATAGAGGTCTGTCAACTGTCGGCCGCTGGCTGCTGATTACGGCGGTCACCGTCGCATTGTTTGCCTCGGGCCTCAGCCTGATGGCCCCCTCTCAATACACCACCCAGGGCCACCTGATGCATTACTACTACGTGGCCGAGCGCGCTGTATATTTCAGCCTGGTCGTCTTCCTGGTGTCGATTCTGGGCCTTCTCATGCAATATCCCATTACATTGAGCCGCAACATCATCATACACAGCATGGTGTTTTCCGTTTATTTTCTTGGTAATACGGTCCTATACCTCTTGATGAGCATGCACACAGGGGGGACTCTCAAGTGGCTGTCCCTGGCCTTTGAGGTGGTGACCTTCGTCGCGCTGGGTGCCTGGCTGGTGATGTTGAAGCCCTCCGGGGAAGGCCGCAAACAAAGCCTTCGTCCGCAATGGATGCCCGGCCGCGAAGAGGAACTGGTCAGCCAGTTGAATCACCTCAACGCCGCCCTTTTGCGGGTTGCCCGGAAATAGACCAAAGTAACCATTGCATTTCCGTAGTGGACAGGCTATTCTTCTTCGTGGAGCGCGAAAAGAAAGCATGGATTTCATCCTTGGCCTAACCGCTTTCGTCTGCCTGGCAGTGGGAGCGGTGTTGGCGTTTCTGTTTCGGAGGTTGATCGCGGGGCCCAAATCCCTGCCGGTATCCGTGGATTGGATTAACGACCTTTCCATCGCTCGATACCGGCCGATGGAGCGGCTGCTCAGCGAGGAAGACTACCGGTTTCTGGCCAGCCAGCCGGGCTTCGATCGCGGGATGCTGCGACGCTTACGGTCGGAGAGGCGGAAGATTTTCCGCGGATATCTAGCCTGTTTGAGCCGCGATGTCAGTTTGGTGGGAGCCGCGTTGCGGCTCATGATGATGTATTCCGCCCAGGACCGTCCGGATCTGGCGCGAATCCTTTATAAGCAGCAGGCGCTCTTCGCCTTAGGCATGCTGGGCGTGCAGTGGCGTTTAGTTCTGCACACCTGCGGCATGGGAACGGTGGATGTCAGCGGTTTGGTGCGCGGCATGGAGTTTATGCGCATGGAACTGCGCCAAATGATTCCCGCCGAGGGCGCCGCAGTCGCGTAACTCGCCCTTTCCCCGGTCTGGACTACGTTGGGCGTGTCGGGAGGTCTATGCCCGAAAGCTGTCCCGGCGTGGAATCTTGCCCTACCTGCACCAGACTGGACTCATTCCTCTTCAACTGGCCGCACGCGGCATAAATATCTAATCCCCGCGGCTTGCGAATAAAACATCCCATCGATCTCCGCACGATAGCCTGGAAACTGGCGACCCGCTCCGCATCCGGCGTCTCGAAAGGAATGCCCGGCCCTGGATTCAACGCGATCAGGTTGACCTTGGCATTCAGGTTAGCCAGCAGCCGGACCACCCGCCGCGCATCCGCATCACTGTCGTTCACTCCCTTCAGCAGCACATACTCGAAAGTAAGCTTCTCCCACGGACGTAGCGGATAAGCTTTGCACGCCGCCAACAAGTCCCGCAGGTGATATTTCCGTGTGATCGGCATCAGTTCCTGCCGCATCTCTTCCGTGGACGCGTTTAGGGAGATCGATAGCCTGGGTCGCACCGGTTCGCGCCCCAACTCTTCAATCTTTGGAATGATGCCGGCCGTGGAAACCGTGATCCGCCGCGGCGGAATGCCCACACCCTCCGGATCCGTGAGCAGGCGCGTGGCTTTCACCACGTTTGGCAGATTCAGCAGCGGCTCGCCTTGTCCCATCATCACGATATTAAGCCGCGTGCCGTCTTCCAACAGTCCATTATCGCGGGCCACCAGCAGAACCTGTCCTACGATCTCGCCCGCGCTCAAGTTGCGCTCGAGGCCCATTAGGGCAGTCATACAGAACTTGCAGTCCACGGGGCAGCCCACCTGGCTCGAAATGCAGACGGTGTCCCGCTCGGCCTCGGGCATGAGAACAGTCTCGACCGTGCGCCCGTCCGCCAGGCTCAGCAGATAGCGCCGCGTGCCGTCCACCGATTCGTAACGCTTTGCGATCTCCGGCAGACCCAGGCGCCGGGCGCCTCCCAACTCCTCGCGCAGCGCGGCCGGAAGCGTGGAAACCCGCGCCAGGTCGGCCACTCTGCGCCGATACAAGGCGGTATAGATTTGTTTGGCGCGGAACTGCGGATGGGAGGAGCCGATCGCTTCCCGAATCTCGGTAAGTTCCATGCCCAGCAGAGACTCGGACATCTCCTTCAATTATGGCATGGCTGCCGCTCCGTGCTTCGGCCCGATTCCGTCCCGCCCGATTCTCGGCGCCTTGAAATCGTCGTATATTCATAGATGCTGTCTACCTATGTCCCCACAATTACTATTAGGACCCACCGTTGCCAGTTGCCTGGCACTGGCCGGCGCGGCTTCGGCCGCCCAGACTTGTGAATCGTTGAGCAAGCTCGACCTCGGCAACGCTTCCGTCTCCCGCGCGGAGCCCATCGCCGCCGGCGCATTTAAGGCGCCCGGCGGCAAAGCGATGCCTAACCTGCCGGCGTTCTGCCGCGTGTCCGGCGTGATCAAGCCATCCTCCGATTCCGATATCCAGTTCGAAGTTTGGATGCCCGCATCCAATTGGAACGGCAAGTTCCAGGGCGTCGGCAACGGGGGATTCGCGGGATCGATTGGCTACGACCAAATGGCGAACGCCGTGGCCCATAACTACGCCACCGCAGCCACCGACACCGGCCACCATGCCGGCGGGACGGATGCCGCATGGGCGCTCGATCATCCGGAGAAGATCGCGGACTTCGGGTATCGCGCCATCCACGAAACGGCGGTGCAAGCCAAGGTTATCCTGCACGCGTTCTACAGCGAAGACCCTAAGCGCTCGTATTTCAGCTCGTGCTCCAACGGGGGCCGGCAGGCGCTCATGGAAGCGCAACGTTACCCCGAGGATTACGATGGCATCATCGCGGGCGCTCCCGCCAATTACTGGACTCACCTGCTGGCTAACGCGGCGTGGGATACCCTGGCGCTGACCGGCGAGAAAGACAGCTACATTCCGCCCAAGAAACTGCCCGCCATTCAAGCCGCCGCGCTGGCCGCCTGCGACCAGTTGGACGGGGTGAAAGACGGCGTCATCGAAGACCCGTCGCGCTGCCATTTCGATCCCGCGGTGCTGGCATGCCAGGCGGCCGAATCGGACACCTGTTTGACCGCGCCGCAAGTGGCCGCGCTGAAGAAGCTTTACGCCGGAGGCCACAATTCCCACGGCCGGATATTTCCCGGCTACGCTCCGGGGGGCGAGGGCGAATTCGGCGGTTGGGCCGTCTGGATCACCGGTCCGGCGCCCGAGCGCAGCCTCATGTACGCTTTTAGCACGCAGTTCTTCAAGAACATGGTGTTCGACAATGCCGCCTGGGATTACCACACCTTCGACGCCGACCGCGATACCAAAGCCGCCGACGATAAGCAATCCGGCAACCTGAACGCCACCGACCCGAACCTCGACCGCTTTCGCGCGCGGGGCGGCAAGCTGATTCTATATCACGGTTGGAGCGATGCCGCCATCGCGCCCTCGAACACCATCGACTACTACGAAAGCGTCGCGGCAAAGATGGGCGCGTCGCAGACGGCCGCTTTTGTGCGGCTCTTTATGGTGCCTGGAATGCAGCATTGCGGCGGCGGATCAGGCCCGAACAGCTTCGGACAACTCACGGTCGCCGCCGGCGATCCGGATCACGACATGGATACCGCCTTGGAGCGTTGGGTCGAAAAAGGCGTTGCCCCGGAGCGAATCGTGGCGGCCAAGCGCAAGAGCGACCTGGACCCCACCAGCGCCATCGTGCGCACGCGGCCTTTGTGCGCGTATCCGCTGCAGGCGCGATACCAGGGCACCGGCAGCACGGATGACGCGGCCAACTTCGCGTGCGCCAAAGCGGAAGCGGCCCACTCCAAGTGACTGCCGGCTTGGTTCAACATGTCTGAGCCGCGCACCCTTTCCCCGCCCTGGGCCGCGGCGCTCACGCTCGTGGTCCTGTGTGCCGTTTCCGCATGGAGTATCATCCAGGTGGACCCGCCGCCGGTGGTGCCCGCGACCGCCCCGTCCACGGACTTCTCCGCCGCGCGCGCCGTGGCCTGGCTGCGGGTTTTTGCCAGGGTGCCGCATCCCGTCGGCACGGCGGCGCACGATGCCGTGCGGGACTACATCGTGAAGCAGCTTGATCATCTTGGCGTGCAGCCGGAGATACAAACTGCCACCGTCGTCAGCCCACGATGGGGTTCGCCCTACAGTGCGGCGACCGTCTATAACGTCCTGGCTCGATTGCCCGGCACGGATAACACAAAGGCGGTGATGCTCACCGGACATTATGATTCCGTTTCGGCGGGTCCCGGCGCCAGCGACGACGGGCATGCGGTGGCGCTCGAGCTCGAAACCCTGCGCGCGCTGCGGCACAGCCCACGCCTGCGCAACGACGTCATTTTCCTGTTCACCGATAGCGAAGAAGCCGGACTCCTGGGCGCCAAAGGCTTTACAGAGCATCACCCACTAGCCGCACACGTCGGGCTGGTGATGAACTTCGAGGCACGCGGCACCAGCGGACCGGCCATGATGTTCGAAACCAGCGAGGGAAACGGCAGAATCGTGCGTGAATTCGCCGCAGCCGCGCCCCACCCGGTGACTTCCTCGCTGAGCTATGAAGCTTACAAATTGCTGCCCAACGATACCGATCTCACCGTCTTCAAGCAGGCCGGACTGGCCGGATTGGGCTTCGCTTTCGTCAACGATGTGGCTTACTATCACACGCAATTAGACGACGTGGCGCACCTCGATCCGCGCAGCCTGCAGCAGGATGGCGATTACGCACTGGCGCTGGCGCGGCGCTTCGGAAACCTCGATCTGCGCGATTTAAAGGGCGCGGATGCCACCTACTTCGTCCTGCCTTTGTTTGGATGCATCGTCTACCCGGTGAGCTGGAGCATGCCGTTGGCGCTGTTCGCCACGCTGCTGTTTGCCGGCGTGGTGACGCTGGGCATCGCCAAGGGCCGGCTCTCTTTGGGCGGGACGCTGGCGGCTTTCCTGGGATTCCTGCTGGCGGCGGCCATCGCCAGCGCGGCAGTCGCTGCCATGTGGGCGCTGGCAAAAGGCCAATCGGCGGGCATCTGGCAGGCATTCGCCGGAGATCCCTATCATGCCGGTGTGTATCGCCTGGCCGGCGTGGCCCTGGCGCTGGCTGTGGCCACCGCCTTCTTCGCGCTATTTCAGAAGCGCGCGCGCGTACTGAACCTCTGGGCGGGCGCGCTGCTGTGCTGGCTCCTGCTGGCCCTGGCCACCAGCTTCTACATGCCCGGCGCGACTTACCTGTTCTTATGGCCGATGCTCTCCTCGACCGCCGCGCTGGCGATTCTCGCCATGCGCCCGGAACGCGGCTTCAGACTGGGCGGGGTGATCCTGTTGTGGGCTTTCGCGCTGCCCGGTCTGATCATGCTGGCGCCCACCATCGCGCTGCTCTTCCAGTCGCTCACCATGCGCATGGCTTTCGTGGCCGCATTCACCACGGTCCTGCTGCTGGGCCTCCTGATTCCCTGCCTGCATCTGATCGCGCGCGCCGGCCGGTGGCGCGTGCCAGCGGCTGCCGCATTGATTTGCGTGGGATGCCTCATCGCTGGCGCCGCCATGTCCGGCTCCAACCGCGACGCTCCCCGCACCGACAGCATCTACTATGGCCTGGACACCGATAGCGGCAAAGCCATCTGGTTCAGCCTCGACCGGCAGGTGGACGAGTGGACCGCGCATTATCTGGGCGACAACCCCGCGCACGCCGCCTTGCAACAATTCGTGCCTTTCACCGCGTGGCAATACCTGACTCACGAAGCGCCGGGCGTCCCCGCGCCTGCGCCTTTGGTGGAGCGGCTGGACGGCGCGCCCAACGAGTTGCATTTGCGCGTGAGTTCGCCGCGTGAGGCCCCGCGCGTGTACCTCTATGGCGACGAGCGCAACCCGGTGCTGGAGGCCAGCGTGAATGGCGCGGCCATCGACGCCGCGAAGGCTTTCACCGGTCTGAAACCCGGCCAAAAGGCTTACGCCTACCGGCTGCAGCGTTGGGGACTCTGCTATTTCAACGTACCCAAGCAGGGCATCGAACTGCGCATGCGCCTGCGCGATCCGGCCGCGGGATACCGGATGGAAGTCATCGATCAATCTTACGGCATCGGCTGGCTGCCGGGAGCCACCCTGCGTCCTGAGAGCATGATTCCTTGCCCGCTCATGATGGACTCCGTGTGGGTGCGCAAGACATACACGTTTTAGCGCCTGCCGTCATCCGCCCCGGCGTATGCTTGGGGACATACTTCCGTATAGGCCGTGAGAAGAAGCGGCGCCGCGAAGAGGACTTGAACCGCCACCCCCTTGCCAGAACTAGAGAATCTGAAGCCAAAACTGGCGATATCGCCGCCCCGTTTCGCCCGTTTTCGCGTGCTGGTCACATTCCGGTTTACAGCACCAGATGCCTTCATCCGATTTTCCTTGCGAAGTTTTTTGCGCGCTCAAATCCGGGGCATGTACAATATCAGACATCGCTGAATTGTCTATTTCTTTTTGCCAGAGGGAAGAGTTTGGCCCTGGAATGTCGTACTGACGTCGAGGGTCGGTTCAGATTCGAGTCGTTCGATGATAAGTTGGCAGATTTGAGTCTTGTTCGGAACCATTCGCAAATGGAACGGACCGAAGGTTATCATCTCAAGAGTGATCTTGCCGTTGAATCCGGCATGGATGGTGGGTGCGGTGAGATGGATGATGATCCCAATACGGGCAAGCGAGCTGCGACCTAAGAACTCACTGTCGAAGAGGCCCTGTGGAAACGGTACAGGTCACGTATAAGGTTTTTGACATTTCGTTTCCGGCAGGCTGCAACCACGATACTTCAATTTGTAGCGTGTTTCAATAGGGCATACGCTATAAAATGTGGTGCGATAGCAGATTTCCCTGCTAGCTTATTGAAAACATTGGTGCGGATGAGAGGACTTGAACCTCCACTCCCTTGCGAGAACTAGAACCTGAATCTAGCGCGTCTGCCAATTCCGCCACATCCGCACAATTTGGTTGGGCTTACCCCATTTTTTCAGGCGCAGCCTCAGAAGTCAAATTGCCCTAACGTTTTGCCCTAACGCCCCGGCCCCTCCGCCGTCAACTCGATAACCGCCGCGCGGCCCTCCGCACTCAGCTTCACCGGCAGCCCCCTGCCCATTAATTCCATGGCGCTAAAGCTGCCCATCGGATGCCCGTCGCCGCTCACGCGATATCGCCCCGCCCTCAGCCCCCGCAATCGAAATATCTGCTGCTCGTCGCTGTGGCCCAGCCGATACGCCAGCACCACGCTCCGCTGTCCATCCTGCGAGCAATACTCTATCGCCATCCATCCCCGCGGATCGTCGTGCGCCGGCTGCGCGGTCAGATGATAAACGTCCGCGCCATCGATCACCATACGCAAACGTTTATACATGGAAATGTTCGCGGCGGCGCGTTCGCGCAACTCCGGGCTCCAGTCCGGAATCCGGCTGGACACGCCGAACTGCCCGTTCATCGGCACGCGAAACATGAAATCCCACCAACCGGCCGGTTTCGCCGCGTCCACATGGCCGTGATCGTCGTCGCCCACCATCCAATGATTACAGACCTCCGGCGCGAACTCCACCGTGCAGCCATACGCCAGTTGAGCGGACGCCATGGGCGTCACCACGTCCGAAAGCCACGTAGTGTGGGCATGCGCCAGAATCCCGAGGTCGAACCGCAGCCCGCCGCTCGCGCAGCTTTCGACAATCAAGCCGGGATGCGCCCTGCGCAGTTCATCCAGCCAGCCGTAATACGCCTTCACGTGCCGGTAGAGGACATCGCCGTTGCGCGCAAAGCCCGACGGATCGAAGCGCTCGCCGGCATCGATGTTGTAGTCGATCTTGATCCAGCCCAACTGGTAGTCGCGGATCAGGCGGTCCACTGTGGCGCGCGCCCACTCACGCACATCGTCGCGCGCGAAATTCAACGGATGCCGCTGATCCTTCAAAATCGGCGCGCCGTCACGAGCCAGGAACCAGTCCGGATGCGTCCGCGCCAGTTGCGAGTCGATACCCGCGTTTTCAATTTCCACCCATAGCCCGAACTTCATTCCCTTGCCGCGGACATAGCGCGACAGGTCCGCGAGTCCGTTTGGGAACTTCGCCGCGTTCACCTGATAATCGCCCAACTCGCGCGACCAGTCTTTCTTCACATACCAGCCGGAATCCACCACGAAGGCTTCCACGCCGATTTGCGCCGCCACATCCGCGGCACGCTCCAACTCCGCGGCCGAAACGTTTTCCGCGTAGGGATACCAGGAGTTGAATTGCACCAGAAGCGGATCGCCGTCGGGCCGGCGCGGGATTACATGCCGCCGTTGGTGCCGATGCAACTGGTTCGCGGCATCGTCCAGATCGCCCGCCGTCGCGGTGAAGGCCGCTTCGGGCAGTTCAAACGAAGCCCCCGGCGGCAGCGTCAGCGCACCGCCGGAATCGAAGCGCATCCCCAACTCGGCCGCCAGGCCCAACTGGTTGGGGCGCGTGCGGTCTCCACCCGGATCGCGGCCGAAGCGCATCTGCCAGTTGCCCGACCAGGCCAGTTGCGCCATATAAAAGACCCCGCGATCCCGATCGCGCAGTGCGAACCACGACGCATAGCCGTTGGTGGATCGCCCGCGGTCCGCGGTGAACACGCGCTGCCCAATCGACAACGGCTCGGTGGACAGTTGCCGTTCCTGTCCCCAGCCGCCCCATAAATAGGTCAAATCGTAGCCGCTGGCCGGCAGGCGCCACGCAAGCGACGGCAGCGAATCGATATGCAGCGCGCGCGGCCCGCGATTGGTGGCGAGCAGCCGCCGCGTGATGACGCCGTCGCCCTCCACCCGGTAAATCGCTGCGATTTCAAGGGGAAGCCGGCGGTGCTGGTATACCAGCGCGAGTTGGTTAGGCAACTCCGGCTTTTCTACGCGGACCAGTTGCAGATCGTCTGGGCCGAATCGCTCACCGTCGACCGCACCCGAGATATCGGCGGTAGCCGCCGCGGACTCCGGGGTGGGCGCCGGCCACGTCCGCCCGGCGGGACCGAAATAATCGAAGGCGACACCCTCGCCCGCGCGCCGCAGCCGGTATTCCACCGGGCCGCTACGTAACGTCCACCGCTGCCCCGCGGGATCGTATTGCACGCCGTCCGGGACATCCTGAAACTGTGCGGCTAATAACAAGCCGGGCAGCGTCGCCAGACACGCGCTGCAAAGGGTGGTCAAACTGAGCATCAGTTTTAGGATAAACTGATGTAGAAGCTGCCCGCCTCGAGAACCGATTCTGGTTTTCCGGCGGCGCGGCCGTGAGCCGCAAAAACGACATTCGAGCGCCACGCGGGTTGCGTGGCGTCTGACGCGATTGCCACCCGGCAACTCCGGAGTCGAGCGCCTCAGAAGGAAGTTAAATGGAAGACAAACTCAAACTGGCCGTGTTTATCGACTTCGATAACATCGAGATCGGCGTCAAATCCACCCTGCACAGGGAATTTGACGTGGCCGCCGTACTGGATGCGCTGAAGGAACGCGGTGAAATCGTCACCTGCATCGCCTACGCCAACTGGGGACGGCAGGAAGTCGCCACCCGCGCCATGACGGAACATGCCGTGCAAATGGTTCAGCGCGACCCATCGCCGCGCGGCGATAAGAACGGCGCGGATATCAACCTGGCGCTCGATGCGCTGGAAATGGCTTTTACGCACGATCACATCAATGCGTTCGCCATCGTCAGCGGGGACAGCGATTTCATGGCCCTGCTCAACAAATTGAAACAATACGACAAGCGTGTGTTCGTGCTTGGCGGAAAAGCCTTCACCAGCACCATCCTGCAAAAAAACTGCCACGAGTTCATCAGCTATGAATCGCTGCTGGACGAATTGAAGTCGTCCCCGCCGCCGGCGCCCCGGGCCGCCTATCAGCCCTCCAGCCAGCAGCGCAGTCGCAGCCGCAGCCGCAGCGGGGCCCGCAGATGCACCGGCGTCCGGCGCCGCTCGATCTTGCCCAGGCGATGCCTTTGGTGGAGCGCGCCCTGCAGGCCCTGGAGCGCCGCAGCGTCCGCCCGCAATTGGGATTGCTCAAATCCACCATGCTGCAGCTCGATTCGGCATTTAGCGAAAAGGCCTACGGCTCCGGTTCCTTTACCGATTTCGTGGAAAAGCTGCAAAAAGCCAATTACGTGCACGTAACCGGCGGCGAAGGCCGTTACATGATTAAGCGCATCGGCGCGGGCGGGCCCGAAAAGTCCACCGTGAAGCCCGAGGCCGCCCTGCCCGTCCTGCGGGATGTGCTCGAAACCCACCGCATGGAGGTGGACGAGGGCGTCACATCCGAGGCGCTGGCCGAGTGGGTGAAGCAGGAACACCCCGATTACGACTGGAAACAATATGGTTTTCAGGAGTTCAGCGAACTGCTGAACTATGCCCAGGACAAGCTGGTGGTGCGCATCAACCCGGATGAGGAGAAGGGTCTCATGGTGTACCTGGGTCCCGAGTTCCATCCCCCCGCGCCGCCCGAGCCCGAGCCGGAGCCGATCGTCGAAGAAGAAATTGAGGAGCCGCAGCCCATCGTGGCCGGTCAGCCCACCGCGGCCGGAATCATCCCGGACGTGGAGCCCCCGTCGCGCGGCCGCACCACCCGGAAGAGCTCTGGAACCCGGTCCGCGGGACCGCCGAAGAAGCGCGCTCCACGGCGCAAGAAGGTCGAACCACCCCAGGAATGACCGGCCGCATTTTTTTCGAAGCAAAGCCAAATTGCGGGGTCGCGCGAATCCGCCGCCGGCCCCGTCTCCCGGACAGAGCGGCCTGAAGCTATCCCATGACAACCTCCCTCGGGGATTTCCAGGACCTAAATTGGTTTGCGCTTCAGCGGTCCGGTCTGATACTATCTAGGTGGCAGAGCGGAATCCTTCCCTTGAAGTGCCACAAATCCAACCAACGGAGTAAACAAATCACTGAATGAATTTCACTGTTTTTCTAGGCAACCTGCCCACGTGGGTCACTGCCGACGACATTAAAGCGTGGCTAACCGCCGAGAATCTGGTCGCGGATTCGGTTAAAGTCATCCGCAACCACGAAACACAAGAATCCAAGGGCTTCGCATTTGTGGAAGCGCCTACCGCCGACGAGATGCAGGCGATCATCCGCCGCTTCGATCGGGCCCCTCTGGAAGACCGGCTGTTGCGGGCCAATCCGGCGCAGCCTTCCAAGGGCAAAGACAGCAAACCGGTGACTTCCGCGGAGCGCCCCATCCAGCAACGCAACGGACGCAAACCGCGGCGCGGCAAGGATGCTGCTCCCAAAACCGCTTTTGGCGCCGAACTGGCAAAGGCATTATAGAACGGGTCCCGGAACGAGCCGGGCCGCAACGTGTTCTCCCCCACACCTGTGAAGCGCAGTCACAGCCCGCACTCATTTAAGTTGTTCAATTGCAGCGGTTTCCTTTTGGCCAACCATATGCATCGCTCCCGCCCATGAGATTCGTCTGGCTCGCCTCGATTTTGTGGAGCAGCCTGCTCCTGGCCGGCAGTCCGGAACAGGACATGAACGTCAACACGCGCTATACGGTGGAGAGCGTCGACATTGCCGGCGACAATCCCGCAGGCATCAGCACCGGCCTGCGCAGCGAGTTGACCCGGCTGGTTGGAGCCAAGCTGAATCCGGCGGCCCTCGATGATCTCGCGATGCGCATCCGCCGCGAATTGCACGTGCGCGCCGTCACCCATCGCCTTTTGCGGGGCCAGAAGCCGGAACACGTGCGCGTGGTTTTCGACGTGCGCGGCACACCCGCGAAATTCGAAGTCTCCGTTCCCAAGCTCGTGTATCGTTCCGACGGGGGAACCAGCGGGCTGGCGGAGGGCATCGCCACCGTGGGTTCGCAGTCTTTCATGGTGGGAGGCGTCAGCGACGGCGACAACCTGGCGGAGCGCTACACCGGCATCGTGGCCCGCTACCAGGACAATCGCCTGATAAGTGATCGCATCCGGTTCCGCCTCGATTTCGAGAGCTACCATGACCAGTGGAGTCCGGCTACCATTAGCGCGTTGGATCAGGCTGGCGCGCAAGACGATACCTCCGAGATCTACCGGAGCCGCCAGAATATTGAGCCCCTCGTCACTTTTGTACTCTTGAAGGGCGCTCCGGGGACCTTTAACCTCACCGTGGGCACCAGTTTTGAACGGTTTCAACCGCAGTTTCCGGCCGCGCGATCGGAATCCGCTAACGCGATGGTGACTACTCTGCGCTATCATCGCCGCGTCGAGGGTTCCGGCGCCAACCAGCAAGAATGGGACGCAGGTTATAGCCTGCGGGCGGCCACCAATCTCCTAGGCAGCGATTTTGCCTATGCCCGTCACCAGGGGGATGTTCAATACGTCTACTCCTGGGGCCGCAACCAGGTGCTGGAAGACCTGACGGCCGGCGTGATCACCGGGCAAGCGCCCTTATTTGAACGCTTTATAGTAGGGAACAGCACTATGCTTCGCGGATGGGACCGGTTTGAACTGGATCCGCTGGGCGGCAATCGCGTGGTGGCGAACACCCTGGAGTACCGGTACCGCCTCCTCGATGTTTTCTATGACAGTGGTGCAATATGGGATGAGGGCCAGACGGCCGTCTGGCGGCATTCGCTGGGTTTCGGCGTACGGCAGAACGGTATGTATGCAGCTCTGGCCTTTCCGATCAAGGAAGGCCATATCGAACCGGTTTTCATGGTGGGCATGAACTATTGAATGGCGCGAGCCAAAGCGGATAAAGCGAGCCGCGACCTAAAGGAAGCGGTAACGATCAGCCGCAGGTACTGGCTTCTGGCCGGTATGGCTATACCTGCGTCTCGCCTCTGGTCCGCCGAGCGCCTAAGCGTGACGTGGGATGGCGACGATCTGCACGTGGCCGCCCCCCAATTGCATTTTCTGGCCGGTAAGCCGCTGGATCGCCTGAAAGACGGCGCGGCAGTGGTGTTCCTGACCCAGTTGACGCTGACCACCGACAACTTTACGACCAGCTTGCGGCGCACGCCCGAGCGCTTCATTTTCAGCTACGACCTGTGGGAAGAGAAATTCTCAGTCACGAAGCTGGGCGAAGGGCAGCGCACGGTCGCGCACCTGTCCGCGGCGGCCGCGGAAGCCTGGTGCCTGGACAACGTGGCCATCAGTTCCACAGGTCTGCCGCAGGATCGCCCGTTTTGGTTGCGGTTCGAACTCCGCGCCGCCGAGCCCAAAGACGAAGCCGCCGTGATTGGCGAATCTGGCCTGAACCTGACCCGTCTCATCGAGATTTTCAGCCGCCGTCCGCGCGATCAGCAGCCGCAGTGGATCGCGGACGCCGGGCCCCTGCGCCTGGGCGACCTCAAACGAATGGTGGGCCGCGCCGCGCGAATGCTGTGAACCGGCTGCGCAACAGGCTGATCGGGATCTTTCTGGCGGCGACCCTGGTGCCCCTGGCGGCCACGCTCTGGATTACAACCTCTTTGCTCGATCGTAGCCTGAGCTATGCCTCTACGGGCGAGTTGGACCGCCTTTCGCGCTCCCTGCAGAAGACCGGCAAGGAGTTGTATCGGAGGTCCTGCGACGCGCTGCGGAACGATGCTCTGAGCGGACGTCTGAAGCCGCTGCGTTACGCCCCGGCGGGACAGCCCCAATGGCCTCCGCTGGTGCAGAGTTTCTTCGACAGCGGCGATGCCGAACGTTTCCTCCGGTCCGGCAACGATGGCGATCAAATCGAGTACCTGGCGAGGCACGGCGACGAGGTTTGGCAATGGTCCACCAGCCTGGGCGGCGTCGGCTTGGATGAGCTTTCCCGCGAGTACCGCAATGCCCGCGAAATCGTGGAGAAACGCCAGTCGCGCGATCTCCTGCGCGGATTCACGTACACGTATGTGCTGTTGGCGGCATCGGTCTGGCTGGTTTCCCTGGTGCTGCTGGTTTACCTGGCGCATCGCATCAGCCGCCCCATCCAGCAGTTGACCGCGGGTCTTTCGCAGCTTGCCGCGGGCGACCTGGCCACGCGGGTGGAAGCCCGCCACGACGACGAGATCGGCCGCGCCATGCGCGCTTTCAACGATATGGCCGAGCGCCTGCAGCGTTCCACCGAGCGCCTGGTATACCTTACACAACTGGCCAGTTGGCGGACCCTGGCGCGCAAGATGGCGCACGAGGTGAAGAACTCGCTGACCCCCATCCGCCTCACCGTGGAAGAGATGCTGGCCCGCTATGGCGATCGCGACCGCGCCTTCGCGGAACAAGCGACCCAGATCGTGGTGGAAGAGGTTGAGAGCCTGGAGCGCCGCATACGCGCCTTCTCGCAGTTCGCCGCGGAGCCGCCGGTGCTGCCCGTGCCCCTGGACCTGAACGCGCTGCTCGAAGAGCGCATCGCCTTCCTGAAGACCGGCCACCCGGAGCTGACCTACGACCTGCGCCTGGACGGCAGCCATCCGACCGCTCTGGCGGACCAGGATCTGGTGAAAGGGATCCTCACCAACCTTCTGGAGAACGCCGCGGAGGCGGCCGGCGACGGCGGGCGCATCCTGGGCATTACGGCGGTCCAAAACGGCCACGCTCTGGTGGAAGTGCATGATTCCGGCCCGGGCCTTAGCGACCAGATTCGGCAATCTTTGTTTCAGCCCTCGATTTCTTTCAAGAAGGGCGGCATGGGACTGGGGCTTTCCATCTCCCGTAAGGGCGCCCTGCTGACGGGCGGCGATATTGTGCTGGTGAAAGGAGAACTGGGTGGCGCCGCTTTCCGCGTGCTGCTGCCCGTGGCGTCCAATGGCAACCAAGCGTATCCTGATCGTGGATGACGAAGAGAATATCGGCCGTTCGCTGCGCATGATTCTGGAGCGCGAAGGCTATGGCATCGCGGTGTGCCGCTCCATCCGCGAGTTTCGCGCGCACCCCGACGCCGAGCGCGCCGACGCGTTCCTGTTCGATGTGCGTCTGCCGGACGGTAGCGGCATTGACCTGCTGCGTTCCGTGCGGCAAAACGGCAATCCCGCGCCCGCCGTCATGATCTCCGGGCATGGCACCATCGCGGATGCGGTGGAGGCGACCCGTGCCGGCGCCTTCGATTTTCTGGAGAAGCCGCTGAGCCGCGACAAGGTGCTGCTGGCCGTCAAGAACGCGCTGGAGCATTCCAGCCTGCGCGCCGAAAACGAGCGGCTGCGCGAGCTGGTGGGCATCAGCCCGAAGATGATCGGCTCCAGCCCGGCCTTCCAGCGCGCCGTGGAGCAGGCCAGCATGGCCGCCCGTTCCGATGCGCGGGTGCTGCTGATCGGCGAGTCCGGCACGGGCAAGGAGCTGCTGGCGGCACATATCCACCAGAACAGCCCCTTCGCCGCCGGACCCTTCGTGAAGGTGAATTGTGCGGCGATCCCCACCGAACTGATCGAAAGCGAATTGTTCGGCCACGAAAAGGGCGCTTTCACGGGCGCGGCCGGCGCACGCCGCGGCAAGTTCGAGCTAGCCGACAGCGGCACCATTTTCCTGGATGAAGTGGGCGACCTGCACGGCGCATCGCAGGCCAAGCTCCTGCGCGTGCTGCAGGAAGGCGAGTTTCACCGCGTCGGCGGTGAGCAAGTGATTCGCGTGGCCGTACGCGTGATCTCGGCCACCAACCGCGATCTGAGCGCCATGGTGCTGCAATCCAAGTTCCGCGAGGATCTGTATTACCGGCTCAGCGTGGTCCCCATCCGCGTACCGGCCCTGCGCGAGCGCCCCCAGGATATCAAGCTGCTGGCGGAGTATTTCCTCGACGATTTCTGCGCGCGCAACAACTTCAAGCAAAAGAAGCTGGACGACTCGGTTTATCCGCTGCTGGAGAGCTACCCCTGGCCGGGCAATGCGCGCGAACTGCGCAACGCCATCGAGCGCATGGCCATCCTGACCGCGGGCGAGCGCCTGACGCGCGAAGCGATTCCGGTGGAGATCCGCGTGCAGCGCGACCCGGCGCCGCGGTCGAGCGTGCAGGAGGCGCGCGAATCGGCCGAGCGCGACCACATTTTGCGCGCGCTGGAGGAGGCCAATTGGAACGTCTCCGGCGCCGCCCGCGCACTGGGCATGGAGCGAACGAACCTGCACAAGCGGATTCGTGCGCTGGGGCTAAGCCGGGGCGCATCGCACGGCAATTGATGTTCGAGAAGATTGCGACCAGCTGCCTCAAGCAAGCGACAGATTTTATCGGGCTAAATACAAACATTGTAAAATCATTTTTGTGGGATCCCGGGCACAAGGAGTACACGAACATGAAGCCAAAGAATACGATCTGCCTTTGGTTCGACAAAGGCGCGCAGGAGGCTGCGCGCTTCTACGCTGTCACCTTTCCGAATAGTGAAGTAACGGCTGTTCACGAGGCTCCCGGTGACTATCCGGGCGGCAGGAAGGGCGATGTGCTGACGGTGGAATTCACCGTCCTGGGCATTCCCTGTCTCGGTCTCAACGGCGGCCCGGCGATCAGGCACAGCGAGGCCTTTTCCTTCCAGATCGCGACGGAGAATCAGGAAGAGACGGACCGCTACTGGAACGCGATCGTCGGCAATGGCGGCACGGAAAGCCAGTGCGGTTGGTGCAAGGACCGCTGGGGCCTCTTCTGGCAGATCACCCCGCGCGCGCTGACCGATGCGCTCGCGGCTGGTGGCGGCGAGGCCAAGCGTGCCTTCGAGGCGATGATGACTATGGGGAAGATCGACGTCGCCGCCATCGAGGCCGCGCGGCGAGGCTGACGTACCGACGCCGCAGGCGCGGTCGAAAACCGTCGTAACCTACTCCGCGCGCAACGCTCTCATACACGAAGGGATCTCGCCACAATAGCGTTTATTCGCTCTATCTCTCCGCGACCGCGATTGTTCATCGGGACATCTATCTGCTCTCCTCCAACGACCGCGGTGACACTTTTCGCGGGAATAACATTGCCCAATGGAATATCGGCGCTTGCACCATGAGTATGGAAGATCTGTCATAGAGTTCGGCCGGTGTTCTGGCAGGCTTTCGATAAGAACGGCTGGTGGCGGCATTCGCACGTCCCGACGGCGGTTTACCGAAGTCACTAACCAGGCCAAGCCTCAGGGAGCCGGACCCGAGACGATGCTCGGTCCCGTCACACGCTACAATCGTGAACGCGCTATGTCCCTCGCTGATGGCACCCGGCTCGGACCCTACGAAATCCTCGCGCCGATCGGCGCGGGAGGTATGGGCGAAGTCTACAAAGCGCGCGACACCCGGCTCGATCGCACGGTCGCCGTCAAGGTCCTGCCTGAGCAAATAGCCCGGCGCGAAGATCTGCGCACTCGTTTCGAGCGCGAAGCCCGCGCCGTTGCGTCGTTGCATCATCCGAATATCTGCACCCTGTACGACATCGGCAACCAGGACGGCGCCGCGTACATGGTGATGGAGTTCATGGAGGGCGAGACCCTCGCCGCCCGGATCGAGAAGGGCGCGCTTCCGCTCGACCAGGCCATCCCGGTCGCGATTCAAATTGCCGACGCGCTCGATCGCGCGCATCGCGCCGGCGTCACGCATCGCGACGTGAAGCCGCAGAACATCATGCTGACGCGCGATGGAGCGAAGGTGCTCGATTTCGGCCTCGCTAAATCGTCGTCGAAGCCCGGGCCTGCCGAGGAGACGCTCACCAAGGGGCTGACCGCTGAAGGCACAGTCGTGGGTACGCCGCAGTACCTGACGCCGGAGCAGCTCGAGGGGAGAGAGGCCGACGCACGTAGCGACATCTGGGCCTTTGGCGCGGTCCTCTACGAGATGGTGACGGGAAATAAGGCGTTTCAAGGGAAAAGCTACGCGAGTCTCGCCGGCGCGATCCTCTCCGCCGATCCGGCGCCGATAACGGTGAAGCCGTTTACCCCGGCGTGGCTTGAAAGACTGGTCCGGCGTTGTCTGGCGAAGGACCCCGAGGACCGTTGGCAGTCGATGCGCGACGTCGTGATCGAATTGCAGTCGCCGCCCGCCGAACCGGTCGCCGCCGTGCCGGCGAAACCGTCTCGCTGGCCATGGGCTGTTGCCGCGGCGGGACTGTTCGCACTCGGCATCGCTCTCTGGTCGCCGTGGCGCGCGGACAAGCCCGCGAATCGCCCGCTGGTCCGGCTGGACGTCGATCTGGGCGCGGATGCATCGTTGCCCTCCACCGGCGACGCTTACGCCGGGAGCGATGTCGCCATCTCGCCCGATGGGACGCGGTTGGCATACGCCTCCGGCGCCGGCACGAATACAAAGCTATTCATCCGGCGCCTCGATCAAACGAAGGCCGTGGAACTCCCCGGAACGCTGGGGGCGCGGACCCCGTTCTTCTCGCCGGACGGGCAATGGGTTGGATTCGCGACCGACTATAAGAACCTGTTCAAGATCTCCGTCGAAGGCGGCGCCGTTGTCCCGCTTGGCGGAATCACCGCCTTCAGCGGCGCGAGCTGGGGCGCGGACGGCGCGCTCTTTGTGAGTGCCTACGGGAAGGGTTTGCTACGAATTCCCGCCGGCGGTGGCCCGCCTGAGACGATCGCGGGATTGAGCAAAGGAGAAGGCGCCCTGGCCCCCCCGCAGATCCTGCCCGGAGGTAAAGCCATCCTGTTTGCGGCGGTCGCGAGGCCGCCGGACATAGATACGCAGACCATCGAGGTACTCACGCTGGCAGATCGCCGCCGAAGGGTTCTGGTCCGCGGCGGCCAATCGCCCCGGTATCTGCCCACTGCGGGCGGGACAGGTCACCTCGTCTACATCAATAAAGCGTCGCTGTTCGCCATCCCATTCGATCCGGATAAGCTGGAGACGCGCGGCACAGCCGTGCCGGTTTTGGACGATGTCGCCTCTCAGCCCTATTTTGGAGGGCAATTTGCATTCTCGCCGGCGCCCTCCGGGCACGGCACGTTAGTCTATCGCAGGGGCGGTTCCGCGGCGCTGCCCCGCATGATGACACTCGATTGGCTGGATGCAAGCGGAAAGAGAGAGCCGCTGCCGGCCAAACCCGGCGCTTATGAGTTTCCGAGACTTTCACCGGACGGCAAGCGCGTGGCGCTGGACGTGGTCGGGGAAAGAGATGCGGATATTTGGATCTACGAACCGCGGAGGGACGGGATGACGCGCTTGACTTTCGGCGGGGGGATTTTTCGTAACCCGACCTGGAGCCCGGACGGCCGATACGTCGTTTTCGAGGCCACGGCTAAAGGCATCTTCGAGGCTCGCGCGGATGGCGGCAGCCAGCCACAAGAGCTGACCGAGAGCCAGTCGTCGCAGGTTCCGTGGTCTTTCACGCCGGATGGCAAACGGCTGGCTTACTTTGAGGGAACCGGGAACCCCCAAATCTGGACGCTGCCGCTGGAGGATCAGGGTGGCCAGTTGAAGGCGGGAAAACCGCAGCAATTTCTCAAGAACAACTCCAACGACTTCGCCCCATCGTTTTCGCCCGACGGGCGGTGGTTGGCGTATACGTCGAACGCATCGGGGCAGGCTGAAGTGTACGTCAGGGCGTTTCCGCCGCCACCGTCCGGACAGGGTGGAATGTGGCAGATCTCGAACGGCGGCGGCCTCTGGCCAATCTGGCGGCGGAAGGCCAACGATCTGATCTACGAGTCCGGCGACCAGATCATGGCCGTGAGTTACACGGTGCAAGGCGATACGTTCGTGGCCGGGAAACCTCGGGTGTGGATCGCGAAGCTCGGCCCACACGGAAGCTGGGACCTGGCTCCGGACGGCAATCGCCTGCTCGTGCTGACACCGGTGGAATCCGCGGAAGCTCCCAAACCGGACCACGAAGTAGTGTTTCTCATCAACTTCTTCGATGAATTGCGCCGCCGCGTGCCGGCTGGAAAATGAGGAAGAAATTATGCAAAAGCTTATAGCATTGGGAGTCATTACGTGGTGTTGTTTCTCCCTCGGCGGGCTGCTGGCCGAAGATCAGCCATCCCAGTACCGCGGGACGCCATTTAAAGATCAAGTCATCCCGGGGCGCGTCAAATGCGCGTATTACGATCTCGGCGGCGAAGGCGTGGCTTACCACGACTCCGACGCTAAGAATAATGGCAGCGGCGCCCTGAATCCGGCGGATGGGACTTACCTGAACGAGTTTCGCATGCACGAAGGAGTCGATACGTCTTATACCAAGTTTCACGATGAAATCGACAACAATCCCTATAACATGGTCGAGCCTGAAAAGGATCAGCTGTATGTGGGTTGGACTGAGCCGGGCGAGTGGTTCAACATGACCGTGTTAGTCAAGGCGGCCGGGGTCTATACGATTGACCTCATGTACACTTCTAACCGGGGAGGCTCGATCCGTTTTGATTTGGATGGCGCAGCGCTGACTAAAGCGATTCCCATCCTATCCACGAACAATCCTAAGGACCCCATACCGTGGCGGCAATGGCACCACTGGAACAGGGCAGTGGACCTGGCCACTGTTGCTTTGCCCGAGGGGAAGCATGTCCTGACCTTGCACGTGGTGGAGCAGGGAAACATGAATTTCGACTATCTTGAATTCAAGAGCAAGAAGCCGTGAACCCCGCCGCACTTCAATGGAGGTAAATCGCAAGGTTAAGGACGGCGGACCGGAGCGCCCGTGGCAGGGTTCGGGTCTTCGGTCATGCGGAAGTCGCCTGTATTGTGCACGTCGTCGAATTCCACCATCACGTTCGTGCCGATGCCCTTGATCGAGTGATACAGCCACTGCTCGAACGGATAATTGGCCGCCCCAATCGGACCGCCCGACGGGTGAGACTCAATCTCGTCCGGCGGGCCGTAGGTAATGTAAATGCGGCCGCGATCGGTCCTCCATCCCGGCATCGCGTGCCAGCCGAAATGACCGTTGGCAAATCCGATGCGCCGGTAATGTTCGGCTTTGAACTCGTGGTCTGACACACTCGCCGCCGTGCCCGGCGACTCGCGCCGTTGCCAGAATTGATCGATAAATTGATCCCGCTCCTCGTCGGTATTCAGAGCGAGGAACGCGGCGCGCTCGCGATCGTGGATAATGTAGACCACGTCTTCGTTGAGCCACCGCGTGTAGCGGTTCAGGTTCGCCGCCTTCGCCGCCTCCGCGGCCGGTGCGGTGGAGTCCAGGGCCTGTGCCTGCCAGGCGGCCAGCGCCCCCGCCGCTGCAAGCATCAGAATGGCGGCCGAAACGAACGGCGCCAGGGCCGTGCCTTTCGCCGGATAGAGTAGCCGGTTGATACGTTTCACGAGATTCCCTCCTGTAGAGGCCAGGACGGCCTTCGTGGCCATCCCGCGATTTTCTTCCAATGCAGCCAATGCGGCGGCGTAGCCGTGCGCGTCGCCGCTGGCCGCCACCACCAGATCGTCACAACAGTTTTCGCGTTCGGCGCGGATCACATGCGAGATCCACCAGATCGCCGGATGATAGAACAGGAAACCCTCCCCCACCGTTTGCAGCAGGTTAGCCAGGTAATCGTGGCGCCGGATGTGAGCCAGTTCGTGCATCAGGATCGCTTCCATCTGGCTAGCCGGCATCCCCGCCAGCAGGCCTGCGGGAATCAGGATGACGGGCCTGATATAGCCCACCACAGCGGGCACTTCCGCCAGCGCCGTCTCCAACAAGGCCACCGGCTTGGAGACTCGCAACCGCGCGCGCAGTTGATCGAGGCGTTGCAGCCAGGGATCGGGAGCGCGGCAGACCCCGCGGCGGCGCAGGCGGCGCACCGCCATCCAACCCACTGCGCTGCGCAGATGAAAGACGATGACGCCGGCCATCCAGAAGGGTGTAAACCACGGCAAAATGTCGGCCATTTTGAACGGGTGCGGCGCGCTCCGCGGAGACTGGCCGTCGTTCCCCGGAGCGGGGCGCGGGCGGTGCGGCATGGTCGCGTGCACGCCGGTTTCGGCGGGCATAATCAGCCACACGGTCACGGCGAATCCCGCCAGCACGCCCAACATCGCCAGGCAGGCACAGGCGTAGCGCAAGCGCGGCGACTGCGTGATGGAGAGCGCGGCCAGCACGATCAGCGCGGCCAGCGCGCCCTCCCATAAAGAATGAAACAGCGTCCAGCCGAAGGCCCGCGCCAGCGGCGTGTCCACCAGTTTGATCAGGCTGATCATCGCTTCCCTTTTTGATATTCGTCAAGCAGGCTGCGCAACTCTGCCAGTTCCTTCTTAGAAGCTTTGCGGGCGGAGAGCGCGCCCATCAGCAGTCCCTTGGCGGAGCCTTCGAACGCGCGGTTCAGCAGGTCCCCCGCGAGTTGCCGCTGGGTCCACTCGCGCGGGCGTGCGGGCTCGTAGACGTGCGAACGCAGCGTCTCGTCGCGGCGCACCAGTCCTTTTTCGGCCATCACCTGCAATTGCTTCAGCACGGTGGTGTATTGGGCCGGTTTGCGCGCGGCGATCGCGTCATGCACGTCGCGCACGGTGCTGGGCCCCCGGCTCCAAAGGACTGTCAGAATTTCGAGCTCGGCATCGGTGGGTCTGGGCGGTTCGCCGGGCATCTACGACGACTATACTACGATCATCATCGTACGTCAAGCGGCCCTGCAACGCGCAAAATCAAGGCGGTGATAATCCGTGCGCTGATCCGGAGGCATCTGGGTGCTATCGTGGAGGCCTGGGATGAACACTGTGGCGAATAGCGACCCGAGCATCCTCAGGGTGCGCGTGACAAGAGACGAGATCATTGCGGATCTGGCCGACGGCCGGGTCATCAGCGTCCCGTTGGCGTGGTCCTGGCGATTGTACGAAGCCACCGCTGCACAGCGCGCGAACTTTCGTTTGATTGGAACCGGCCAAGGAGTGCATTGGCCCGACGTTGACGAGGATATCAGTGTCGAAGGCTTGCTGCACGGTGCTCCGGCGCATCGGCCGAAAACCGCGGCGCGCACCGGCCGCCCGTCCGGCGCTACCGCCGCCCCTCGCCCCGCCGCAACTCCAAAATAAGCCCCATCACCCTGGTCTCGATCTCGTCCCGGATCTTACAATGGGTCTCGTAATCCTCCGCCACCGGATCTGGAACCGGCCAATCGCGCACCGGCGTTTCGATCTCCGGCGGCAGATCGTATCCGCTCATATTCACGAACAGGTCGAACTGCGCGCGGCCAAGCTGCTTCAAACTCTTCGGGAATTGGTCGCGGATGTCGATGTTCTTTTCGTCCATCGCGCGCACCGTATCCTGGGCCACCATGTAGGCGGGGGCCAGGCCGGCGCTGCCGGCGATCAACACGTCGGAGCCATACTTGCGCGCGAAGCCTTCAGCCATCTGGCTGCGGCAGGAGTTGCCGATACAGATAAAAAGAACGCGGGTTTTTGCGGTGGGGAACATGTCAGAGTTTGGACAAGAAGAACTCGTGCACGCGGGAATCGGCCGTCAGCTCCGGATGAAATGTCGCCGCCAGGTGGCGCCCTTGCTCCACCAGCACCGGATCGCCTTCGTAGCGGGCCAGCACCCGCGCTTGCGGCCCTACGCGGCGGATTACCGGAGCGCGGATAAAGACCGCTTCCATTTCGCCGGGATGGGTGCGCGCGGCAAATTCGGCTTCGGGCGTGAAGTGCGCCACGCGGCTATCGATCTGGCGGCCGTACGCGTTGCGTTCCACGTCGATATCCATCAGGCCCAAGCCCTCCTGTTCCGGATTGGAAATGCCGGCGGCCAGCAGGATGGCTCCGGCGCAGGTGCCGAAGATGGGGCGCCGCCGTCCGAAAGCCGCCAGCGGGGCCAGCAGGTTTTCGGCGTGCAGCAACTTCAGCATGGTGGTGCTTTCGCCGCCCGGGATCACCAGGCCATCCACCGCGTCCAGATCGGCTGCGGTGCGCACGAAGACGGGATCGGCTCCCAATCCGGCCAGCGCGCGCCCATGGGCCTCGAAATCGCCTTGCAGGGCCAGAATGCCTATCTTCTTCATGGATTACAGGAGCAAATGGCTACCAGCCGCGCGTTTGCAGCAGCTCGCCTTCGGGGATCTTGGAGATGTCCAGCCCGGGCATGGCCATGCCCAGCTCCTCGCTGGCTTCGAGCAGCTTCATGGGGTCCTTGTAATAGGTGGTGGCCCGCACGATGGCGCGCGCGCGCGCGTCCGGATCGGACGACTTGAAAATGCCCGATCCCACGAAGGTGGCCTCCGCGCCCAACTGCATCACCAGCGCGGCGTCGGCCGGCGTGGCGATGCCGCCCGCGGAGAAGTTCGGCACGGGCAGCTTGCCGTGCTGCGCCACCCACTCTACCAGTTCGAGCGGGGCCTGCAATTCCTTCGAGGCGTGCACCAGTTCTTCGGCGCCCAGCACCGTGAGCTGTTTCATCTCTTTCTGGATGGTGCGCATGTGCCGCACCGCTTCCACGATGTTGCCGGAGCCGGCCTCGCCCTTGGTGCGGATCATGGCCGCGCCTTCCGCGATACGCCGCAGGGCTTCGCCCAGGTTGCGCGCGCCGCATACGAACGGCACTTTGAAATCGCGCTTGGCGATGTGGTGCACTTCGTCGGCGGGCGTCAGGACTTCGCTCTCGTCGATGTAATCGACGCCCAGCGCTTCGAGGATGCGGGCTTCCATGAAGTGGCCGATGCGGGCTTTGGCCATCACCGGGATGCTCACGGTCTGCATGATCTCGCGGATCTTGTTGATGGGGGCCATGCGCGCCACGCCGCCTTCGCTGCGGATATCGGCGGGCACGCGCTCCAGCGCCATCACCGCGGCGGCGCCGGCCTTTTCTGCGATGAGGGCTTGCTCGGCGTTGGTGACATCCATGATCACGCCGCCCTTCAGCATCTCGGCTAAGCCGACTTTCACGCGAAACGTTTCGTCGAGGAACATAGTTACTCCTTCCAAATCAAACCATAGCGGGAGCCGGTTCGAGCGCGGCATGCGACCGCGCCCTCTCCAGCTCGCTTGAAAAAATCGCTCCCAGGGTGGCCAGGCCTTTGCGGATCTCGTCCGGCGTCAGGCCCGCAAAACTCAGCCGCAGCGAGCCCGGATCGAAGCGTGAAACCGCAAAATATTTGCCCGGCAAGTAAGATACATTTTCGCGGTGCGCGCGGGCTAGCAGTTCTCCGGCATCGAGCGGCTCAGGTAGCCGCACCCACAGATTCATGCCGCCTTGCGGACGGGTGAAGCGGGTTCCAGCGGGCAGATAGCGGTCGCACGCCGCCAGCACCGCGGCCAGGCGTTCGGCGCCGGCTTGCAGCATGTGCGCGCGATGCGCGGCCATACGGCCCGATTCCGCGAAACGTAGCAGCACGGCTTGCGAAAGCTGATCGGTATGCAGATCGGCCAATTGCTTCGATTGCGCCAGGCGCGCGATCAGCGGCCGTGGACCCAGCACCCAACCCACGCGCAATCCGGGGAAGGTGATTTTCGAGAAGCTGCGCAACAGGACCACGTGCCCACCATCGGCGGACTGCTTGATGGGCGGCAGGTCTTCTCCGCGATAGCGCAATTCGCCGTAAATATCGTTTTCCACCAGCGGCACGCCCGCGGCCTCGACGGCGCGCAGCAGGGCGGCGCGGACGGCCACCGGAAGGGTAGCGCCGGTAGGATTCTGGAAGTTCGAAGTCACCACGATCAGGCGTGGCCGCTCGCGCTCGATGGCCGCCTGCAGGGGCTCGATCCCCACGCCCTCCGCGCCCACCGGAACCCCGATAAGCTGCGCACCGGCCTCCAGGAAGAGGCTTTTCAGTCCAGGGTAGACGGGGTCTTCGACCACCACCTTGTCGCCCGGGCGGAGCAGCACGCGGCCGAGCAGGTCGAGGGACTGCTGGCAGCCGTTGGTCACGATCAGGTCGTCGTCGGGTCCGGCCAGGTTTTCGGCGCGGGCGGCGTCCAGCAGGTAGCGGCGCAGCGGCTCGTATCCGCGCGGCGAGCCGAGTTGCAGGATATGGGCGAAATCCGGGCCGGCCATTACCTCTTCGCAGCTTGCGCGCAGGGCGTCCAGGGGGAAGAGTTGTTCGGAGGGACGGGAGGTGGCAAAGCTGACGCCTTCGCGCGCGAGAGGTCCGGGGGCGGGAGGCTGGGGGCTGGCGGACGAGCGTTCCAGAAGGTGGGTCCAATCGAGCGGGCGGTTCGGGGCCGGTTGACGCTGGAGGGCGACGAAGCTGCCGCGTCCCACCTGGCCCGTGATGAAGCCTTCGGATTCCAGGAGTTCGTAGGCGGCCGCGACCGTGGTCCGGTTCAGTCCAAGCGAGCCGGCCAATTCACGGGTGGCGGGAAGGCGTTCGCCGGTGGCCAAGCGCCCGGATTGGATCAGGCTGGTGAAGTAGGCGTAAAGCTGCTTATAGATCGGGAGGGTTGAGGAAGCATCCAGTTGAGGCTGGGGGACCACAGCCCAAGGATACCATATTGGGTGGCCGGATAAATCGCCATCGCGACAAGGGACGGCGGGAATCGGCCGAACGAAGCTAATTCAGAGTTAACCGCATTAAAATGTTGCGTTTGTATAGGTTGTTTGGGTCTGCTTCGGCGACTTGGGCGTTGTGCATCTTTGTGCACGTTTCTGCGTTTTTACTGAATAGGCCAGCCAAAATGGCTGGCTTACTGTACGGTAAGCGGCTTGACGCTCCCTTGCAGGGCCGGCAGGTCGGCCTGCTGGATATCCGACCACCGTTTCATATATTGGTCCACTTCCGCCTTAACCTTATCGAACTGTTTCAGGGCGGCTTCGGTGGGCGCCGAATCGGACTCGCTGTCCACGATCAGGGCCAGCCCCGCCAGGCTTCCGTCCACTCCCATCCCGTAGTTCAAGGAATCCTCGTTGGCCTTGATCTTCACATTCAGCAGGTGATCCTGCAGTGCGCCGAGCTTCTCGTCGAGCGCCTGGGCGCCGGCCAACTTCAGGCGTTTCTGGAGATCCTGAAGCTGTGCGCGCAGGTCCAGGATCTGGTTTGCGGCAGTATAGACGCGGGTCAGCTCATCGTGAATCTGCATCAGGGTGGTGAACTGCTTCTCCAGATCGTCCGGCGCGGCCTTCACGCGCGGATCGGGTTTCAGTTCGAGCGGCTCCGTCAGCGTCTTGCCATCCACCGTCAGTTTCACCTGGTATTTGCCGGGCAGCGCCATGGGACCCTTGGAGCCGCCTTCGTACTCGAACAGGTAATAATCCTTGACCCGAGGCGCGCCCTGGTAGCGCAAGTCCCAGACGAAGCGGTTCATACCCGCCTTGACTTCGAGCTGGTTCTTGGGCTTCTCGTCGTCCGGATCGAGGGGTTCCTCCAAGGGCTCCGGATCAGTGGACGAATAGCGACGCACGAGCTTTCCGGCGGAATCGAGGAATTCGAGGGTGGCCGCCTTGGGCTTCTCCAGCACGGAGAAATAGATGACGGCGCCGGCAGGCGGGTTCTGGCCGGAAGTGGGCGCTTCCTTTGGGCTGGCGGAGGAGTGCACGCGCCAGGCGGACGCGGGAACGCCCAGCCACAAAGGGGCTTTGCGCGAAGCCTCGCTCGATTGCCGCAGCGGCGAGATATCGTCGAGAATCCAGAACGACCGGCCGTGGGTGGCCAGGATCAGGTCGTTCGCGTGGACGACCAGGTCATGCACCGGTACGGTGGGCAGGTTGAGTTGCAGCGACTCCCAGTTTTCGCCCGCATCGTACGAAACAAAAACGCCGGTTTCCGTTCCGGCGAACAGCAGGCCGGTGCGCACCGGATCTTCACGCACGGCGCGCACGAAGGAGCCCTCGGGGATGCCCCGCACCAGCAGTTTCCAGGTCTTGCCATAGTCCGTCGTGCCGTAGATGTAAGGCCGCAGATCGTCGTTCGAGTGCCGATCGACGGCCAGCCAGGCGGTGCCGGCATTGAACGGCGAGGCATCGATCTGGCTGATCTTGCTCCATTCGGGCATCTGTTTCGGCGTCACGTCCGCCCAGGTCTGGCCGCCGTCGCGGGTGACGTGCACCAACCCATCGTCGGAGCCCGCCCAGATCAGGCCCTTCGTCACGGGCGATTCGGCCACGGCGAAGATGGTGTCGTAATACTCGGTGCCGGTGTCGTCGATGGTGATGGGTCCGCCGGAGGGTTGCTGCTTGCTCTTGTCGTTGCGGGTGAGGTCGCCCGATATGGCTTCCCAGTGCATGCCCGCATCGGTGGTGCGGAAGAGGCGTTCGCCGCCGTGATAGAGCACGTTGGGATCGTGGGGTGAAATCAGCAGCGGGGCGGTCCACTGAAAGCGGTGCTCCAGGCCGGCGGCGCCTTTGCCGTCGCTCAGGACAGCGGACACACCAATAGTCTTGGCCTGGCCCGTACGCTTGTCGAAGCGGGTCAGCAATCCCTGGTAATCACCGGCGAAAACGATATCCGGATCGGGCAGGTAAGGCGCGATGTATCCGGCCTCGCCGCCGCCCACCGGATACCAGTCCTCCCGCTCGATGGTGGCGCCTTCGGATCCGCGCGTCGCAATGGCCACGCTGGAATTATCCTGCTGCGAACCATAGACGTAGTAGGGAAAGCGATTGTCGGCGACCACGTGATAGAACTGCGCGGTGGGCTGGTTATCCTGGCGGGTCCAATGATCGCCGCCGTCCACGGTGACGGTTGCGCCGCCGTCGTCGGTCTGGATCATGCGCCGGGTATTGAGGGGATCGATCCAGAGGCCGTGATTGTCGCCGTGGGGGACCTTGATCTTGTTGAAGGTGCGGCCGCCGTCGATGGAGCGGTGAAAATCGACGTTGAGGACGTAGACCGTATTGGGGTCCTTCGGATCGGCCACGACGTGCATGTAATACCAGGCGCGCTGGATCAGGCGATGGTCGGGATTGATCAACTCCCACTTGTCGCCGCCATCGTCGGAGCGGTAGAGGCCGCCGTTGCGCGCTTCGATGAGCGCCCAGACGCGGTCGGAATTCGCGGCCACGGCCACGCCGATTTTGCCGTAGGGGCCTTCGGGCAGTCCGTCGCCCGCCAGTTTCTTCCAGGTATCGCCGCCATCGCCGGAACGGTAGAGTCCGCTGCCCTGGCCGCCGCTAGAGAGAGTCCAAGGCTGGCGGCGCACCTGCCACATGGCGGCGAAGAGGATGTGGGAATTGTGCGGATCGAAGGCTACATCGATGCCGCCGGTGTTCTCGTCGACGAACAGGACCTTGGCCCAGGTCTTGCCGCCGTCGGTGGTGCGGAAGATGCCGCGCTCCTGATTAGGCCCGTAAGGATGCCCAAGCGCAGCCACGAAAACGATGCCGGGATCGCGCGGGTCAACGATCAGCTTGCCGATCGCGCGGGAGTCGCGCAGGCCCACGTTCTTCCAGGTTTTGCCCGCGTCGAGCGATTTGTAGACGCCGTCGCCGGTGGCGGCATTGCCGCGGATGCAGCCTTCGCCGGTGCCGACATAGATGATGTTGGGATCGGACGGCGCCACGGCCAGGCTGCCGATGGAGGAAGACTTCTCGTGGTCGAAGACGGGCTTCCAGGTGGTGGCGCCATCCGTGGATTTCCAGACGCCGCCGCCGGTGGAGCCGAAGTAGTAAGTGGTGGGATCGCCGGGGACGCCCGAGGCGGTCAAGGAGCGGCCGCCGCGGAATGGGCCAATCGCACGGTACTGCATGCCCTGTTCGGACTTCTCTTTGTCCTTGTCGTTATCGTTGTCCTTGGCTTTATCGGGCGGGGTGGTTTGGGCCAGCAGAAAAGGCGCGGCTGCCAGGCAGGCGAAGGCGAGAGGTCGAACACGGGTCATCGGTCCATGTTACAACGTGTGGGCGGCGCGCGATTCGTTAGCGGCGTTTTGCGGCAGGCTCAGGGTTTTTGGGTTTCACCGCATCATATCCGTCCTCCGCGCGGCGAAGCTCTATGATCCAATAAACGTTCAGTCCGGGACCAACAGGATGTAAATCTGTGGCGGATGCCGGGTTTTGGAGGCCAGAAAAGATGGCGAAGCTAGGAAGTGACAAACGGCCTGCGATTGTCCGCGTGCAATCCACGGAGGAGGCCGAGGAAATCGTCGAATTTGCTCGGGCACGCGGCTGGAAAGTGATTGTGGGCGTGGAGCCCGATCAACCCGAAGACTGTTCGGATCTTCATAAACTCATGCGCACCGAGGTAAAGCCGGAAACCAAGCCGCGCCTGCCGCCGAAAATCAGCGGTAATGATTACTGCCCTTGCCGCAGCGGCAAGAAGTACAAAAAGTGCTGCGGCGCTGTGATTGCGAGTCAGGAGGCATGAGGAAAGTCTCCCTGATCCCTGACGGCGCTTGTGTCGGCAATCCCGGCCCAGGGGGGTGGCCTGCGTGCTTCTGTGCGGCGGTGTAAAGAAGGAGTTGTTCGGATTCGATCCGCGCAGCACCAACAACTGGATCAGAGGGCACGCCGGCCACGAGGACAACACCCGGTGCGACTGGCTGGCACAGAATGCGGCAACTGCTCAGCGAAGTTCCGGGAGGATAACCGGCCGCACGGTTGCCGATATCGGGATTTGATGTTCCCGTTGGGCCGGAAGAAAGGCATTTATGGCCGCCGATAAACGCCGATGGACGCCGATAAAACTAAGTCGCGTGGCGCCGGGCCACTATCAAAGTAATGTCGTCGGCTGGCGGCGATCCCGCTGTAAATGTGGTTAAGGCCTGGGTGACCGCGACCACGATGTCCGGCGCGCTCTTGGTGCGGTTGGCGGCCAGCACCTGGGCGAATTGCTCGTCGCCAAACTCTTCGTCTTTGGCGTTGCTGGCTTCGGTGACGCCGTCGCTGTAGATGGCCAGGACGTCGCCGGGTTCGAGTTTCGCGCGATATTCGGCGTAGTTGGCTAGCGACAGAATACCCAGCGGCGGGCCGCCGCCATCCAGGCTCTCCACGGCGCCATTGGCACGCACGATTACTGGGGGATTGTGCCCGGCGCTGCAGTAGCCGAGGTCGCCGGTGCCCGCGTCCAGCACGCAAAAGAAGAAGGTAATAAAGCGATTGCTGGGGCAATTCTTGCAGGTGATTTTGTTCAGGCGGTTCATGACCGCAGCCAGATTTTGGGGTTCGTCCGCCAGCACCTGCACGCGGGCCTGCAGGCCCATCATCATGAGGGAGGCGGGCATTCCCTTGCCGGAAACATCGCCCAGCACCATGGCGACGCGTCCGTTGGGATACGCGAAGAAATCGTAGTAATCGCCGCCCACGGTGCGGCAGGCGGCATTGTAGCCGGCCAGGTCGGCGCCTTCGACTTTGGGCGCGCCGCCGGGGAGAAAGCTGCGCTGGATCTCGGCCGCCTGGTCCAACTCGCGGGCCATGCGGCGTTCGATCTCTTCGACTTCGGACAAGCGCGCATGCTCGATGCGAATGGCGGCCACGTTGGCCATGACGGTCAGCAGGCTGAGATCGTCCTTGGTGAAAGCGCGGAACATGTTGGGCGAATCCACATAGATGAGGCCGATGGTGCGCTTTTCGGTTTGCAAGGGCACGGCCATGAGGGTGCGGACCTTCTGTTCCACGATGCTCATGCGTTCGCGGAAAGCCTCGTCCAACTGGGCATCGCGCACCAGCACGGAAGCCTTCTCGTTGATGACGCGGTCGCGCACGGCGGAGCTGATATGGAAGCCTTCGCCCTTGTTGGCCTTGACTTCCAGGTGCTCGCCTTCGATGGTCATGACCACGCCGCGCTGCGCGCCGACGCCTTCGATGGCCAGATCGAGGATCAGGGGAAAGAGATCGGCCAAGGTACCGCGGCCGGCAAGTTCCTGTCCGGCGCGGATGAGGGCCTGGACCTGTTTGGTGCCATGCTGGCCGGGACGGTCGACAATCGTCTGGCTGGAGAGCGCGCCTTCGAGGCTGGTGAAGATGGTGGAAGTGCTGGGCGGATCGGGCTCACCGGATTCGAAGACCACGACGCCCTCGGCGGGCCGCGCGGGCGCGCCCACATCGTCGAAAACGATGGCGAGATGGCCGGCGGTGATGCGGTCGCCGGGCTTCAGCTTGAGCTTGGCGCGGAGCGGGATGTTATTGACCATCGTGCCGTTCTTGCTGCCCAGATCCTGGACGGTCCAATCGTCGCCATCGCGTTCGAGGACCATGTGCTGGCGGGACAGGCCGGCATCGTCAGGGAAGCACAATTCGGCCGTGCTGGAACGGCCTACCGTGAAGCGGTCTGCCTGTAGGGGGACGGATTTGATCTGACCGTCGGGGCACTGGATGACGATCTCCCGGGACATGCTGGGTTTGGGAATTGCCACAGTTGATTATAGCCGAGTCCACGCTCGCGGTCAGGGGAATAGCGGGACTTAAAAGTCCCGCCGGCACGCTGAAGCGTGCGCCACGGGCTGAAAACCGGTAGGCCGCGGTCGAGCAAGAAATAAGTCTCAGTTCCGCAGCGTCAGACCCTCTAAAACGTAGTTCTCAACGGCAGCATCCACCGTCACAAAGGCCAGCTCCTCCTCGATAGCCTGAGCCATAAGCAGGTGGTCGAATGGGTCTTTGTGCAGCACGGGGATGGTACCGATGTGACTGACATGATCCCTCCGCAAGGGCAGTTCCGTCGCCTGGAGATCGACCATGGCGGCGGTTAGGAGTTCGCAGGTGAACGGAAAACTGTCCGGGTCTTTGCGATGCTTCAAAGCGACCTCGAGGAAGGAAACGACACTGATAAAACGCTGGTCCGCTTCGAGCACCAGCTTCCGTAGACGATCCGGCACCCGGCTTGGCTCGGTCGATAGCCAGATGACCATGTGTGTGTCGAGCAGGACCCGCGAGTTTACCACCTGCCCTCGACGAATGCGTCGGCCTCGTCGTCAGGCATAGCGAAAAGCAGCGATTCCTTCACGGGCTTGACCTTGCCTCGCAGCGTTCCAAATTTGGGTTTCGGTTCGATCGCCGCCACCACCTGGAGTTGGAACCGCTGGCCGCTCCGGGTGATGATGACTTCTTCACCGGATTCGGCTTGCTTGAGGAGTTTTGAAAGGTTGGTCTTCGCGTAATGAACGTCGCACTCCATTTTTTTCAATTTAGCTAATCGACTAGCTAGAGTCAAGGACGGCCACGGGTTAGGCCACACGGTGGGTGCGGACGGCGCGGAGGGGCTGGGCGATGAGCGCGCCGGCCGCGGCGGCGAACCGCTGGGTGTGGGGCAGTTGGACGTGCGCGTCGAAAGCCGCTTCATCGACCCACTCAGAGTGGATGTAGTAAGTTAAGGGCCCGCGCGTGGATTCATAGAGATGGATGCGGAGGCAGCCGGGCTCGGCGCGGGTGGGCGGCAGGACGCGCTCCAATTCGTCACGCAGTTGTAACTCTTTTTCCGGGAGCGGTTCGAGGCGGGCAAAGATGTAAAGCGGCATCCACCCCAGGATAGCTGAAAACAAGCCAAATATTTCTCTTGACACATATCACAAATTGCTATATTCTGATTACGATCTGCAATATGAAACTGGGAGAAAAGCTCCGGTACCTGCGGGAAATCGAAGGCGCGCTGCGCGGGCGGGATGGCGCGCTGACGCAGGCGGAAGTGGTGCGGCTGTTGAAAAAGGAACTGCGCGAGACCATCAGCCAGGCCTACCTGTCGCAGATCGAGAGCGGCGCGCGGCCGCACCTGACGAATTCCAGCCGGATGCTGCTGGCGAAGTTTTACAAGGTACATCCGGGTTACCTGGTGGACGATCCGGAGGGTTATCAGGAGGAATTGATCTCCGACCTGGGCGCGCTGGAGAACAAGCTGGATTTGTGGCTGATCAACGGGGCCGAGCGGTTCCACGGCGATCCGGAGATGAGCCAGGCGCTGCTGCGGGTGGCGCGGCACGAGGATTCGCGGATGTGCGTGGTGTTGTTGGGGGCAATCCTGGATAACCCGGGGCTGGCCGAGCGATTGTTGCAGGTGTTGAGGCCCCCGGCGGGGGCCGCGGAGGCTTCGCCCAAGGCTTTGCCTAAATCTTTGTCCAAAGCAGGGAGGCGATCGCAATGACGTGGGCGGATTTTTATCTGATTTGTTTTCTGTCGGGGCTGGCGCTGAGCCTGCTGTCGGTGTTGACCGGCAGCGCGCATCTGAACCTGCCGCATATCCATGTGCCGCACGTGCATGTGCCGCATGTACATGCGCCGCAGTTGCATGGGCCCGCGGCGGAGGAAGGCCTCCCATGGCTGAATTTCGGCACGATGACGGCGTTTCTGGCGTGGTTCGGCGGTACGGGGTACCTGCTGGAGCGCTATTACGCCGTGTGGTTCCTGGTGGCGCTGGCGATTGCGATTCTGAGCGGATTGGGCGGCGCGGCCATCGTGTTCTGGTTCCTGGCCAAGCTGGCGGGCGACGAACAGGCGCTCGATCCGGCGGACTACGACATGATCGGCGTGCTGGGCAAGCTTAGCATTCCGATCCGGGAAGGCGGGACCGGCGAGCTGATTTTTTCGCAGGAAGGCGTGCGCCGGGTTTCGGGAGCGCGCAGCGACGACGGGACAGCCATCTCCAAGGGCGCGGAAGTGGTGGTGCAGCGGTACGAGAAGGGCATCGCCTACGTGCGCCGCTGGGAGGATATGGCGGGGGAAACGGAAGTCGGGAGCCGGGAGTCGGAAAGCCGGTAGTGGGTCAGAGCCGGCTGAAAGCCGGCTGCGGGCAGAATTGCCCGCCCCACAAAACCTAAAGGAGAAGTATGCAGAAGGACATGGTAGTGGTTGTCGTGTTGTTGATGTTACTCGCGATCGTGTTGATCGCGTCGATGTTGGCACGGTTGTACCGCAAGGCGGGTCCGCACGAAGCCCTGATCGTCTACGGACGCAAGGGGACGCGTATCGTGAAGGGACGCGGCACCGTGATTTGGCCGGTAGTGGAGAGTTTCAAGAGCCTGTCGCTCGAATTGATGTCGTTCGACGTCGCTCCACAGCAGGATCTTTACACCCGTCAAGGTGTAGCGGTCACGGTGGAGGCTGTGGCGCAGATCAAGGTGAAGTCCGATCCGGAGTCGATTCAGACTGCCGCTGAGCAGTTTCTGACGAAGACGGACCAGGAGAGAGAAGGGCTGATCCGGCTGGTGATGGAAGGCCACCTGCGCGGGATCATCGGGCAGTTGACGGTGGAAGAGATCGTGAAGCAGCCGGAGATGGTGGGCGACCGGATGCGCTCGACGTGCGCGGACGATATGAACAAGATGGGGCTGGAAGTGATCTCGTTCACCATCAAGGAAGTCCGGGATAAGAACGAGTACATCAGCAACATGGGCCGGCCGGACGTAGCGCGCATCAAGCGGGATGCGGATGTAGCCGCCGCCGAAGCCGAGCGAGACACGGCCATCAAACGCGCGGAAGCGACGCGCGCCGCCGCCGTGGCCAAGGCGCAAGCCGATCAGGAGCGGGTGCTGGCGGAAACGCTGTCGCAGGCCAAGCAGGCGGAAGCCACGCGCGACCTGGAGATCAAGAAGGCGAATTACAACGAGACCATCAAGAAGCAGCAGGCCTCGGCCGATAAAGCGTACGAAATCCAGGCCAACGTGATGCAGCAGCAGGTGATGGCGGAGCAGGTGAAGATCCAGCAGGTACAGAAGGAACACGAAGTTGCCGTGCAGGATGCCGAAATCCAGCGCCGCGAGCGCGAGTTGATCGCCACCGTGCTGAAACCGGCGGAAGTGGAGCGGAGGCGGATCGAGACGCTGGCGGAAGCCGAGAAATCGAAACTGGTGATGGAAGCCGACGGGCATGCCGCCGCCATTCGGGCGCAGGGCGAGGCGGAAGCCGAGATCATCTTCAAGAAAGGCGAGGCGGAAGCCAAGGCCATGAACGTGAAGGCCGAAGCGTATCAGGAGTACAACCAGGCCGCGGTCGTGGACAAACTGATCAGCGGTTTGCCCGAGATCGTGCGCGCGCTGGCGGCGCCGCTGGCCAATGTGGACAAGATCACCATCATCTCGACGGGCGATGGCCACTCGGCGGGCATGAACAAGATCACGGGAGATATGGCGGCGATGGCGGCGCAGATTCCGGCGCTGTTTGAAACGCTGTCGGGGATGAACATATCCGAACTGTTCTCGAAGGTGAAGCAGATCGGCGAGAGCAAACCTAAGCCGCCCGAGGACAAGGCCAAGGGAGCGGCGGTCTAGTTAACGAGTTGTGATGGGGCCGGGCATTACGCCGGCCCCGATTCAGAAAGGAGAAGATTATGGCACTACTAGAAAGAGTATCTACACTGGTTCGCGCGAATCTGAACGACCTGATCGACAAGGCCGAGGATCCGGAGAAGATGATCAAGCAGGTGATTCTGGACATGCAGAACCAACTGTTGCAGGTGAAGACGCAGGTGGCGATCGCCATCGCCGATCAGCACGTGCTGGAGAAGAAGCACCAGGAAAACGAAGAGAAGACGGCGGAGTGGGTGCGCAAGGCGGAGATGGCGGTGGACAAGAAGCAGGACGACCTGGCGCGGGTGGCGCTGGAGCGCTCGGTGAGCTTCCGCAATATGGGAGAGAGCTTCCGGCAGCAGGTGGCCGATCAGAAGGCGCAGGTGGAGAACCTGAAATCGGCGCTGCAGAAATTGGAACAGAAACTGGCGGAGGCGCAGGCCAAGAAAGACGTCCTGATCGCGCAGCATCGGCGGGCGCGCGCGGCCACGAAGGCCACGGACGCGCAGTTCGCCACCAGCGAGCATTCGACGGCGGCTACCTTCGATCGGATGAAGGACAAGGTCCGGCACAGCGAAGCCGTCAGCCAGGCGCGGGCGGAGTTGTTCAAAGACGATGTAGAGGAGCGGCTGGCGGCGCTCGATAAGCAGGACCAGATCGAAAAGATGCTGGCGGACATGAAGGCCAAGCGAGGGTAAGAAGCGCACATGACGCCCCTGGAAATAGCTTTGCTGTTCGCGATCGCCGCGCTGGTCTACCAGGAGATTTCCTGGAGGGACAGGGCGCGGCGCATCCAAGCCGATTACGAGAAGCGCATTTCGACCGAAGTGGCGATGGCGTACGAGAGCAGCCTGGCGGACGATGAGGGGCCGGTCCGGGCGCTGACGTTTCAGGCGGAAAAGCAGGAGCCGCGCGGGTTATTTCACGAAGTGACGCGGCACTTGTTCATCGCGGTGACCATGAATGGGGACGCGGTGAGATATGCGGCCGGCGATCTGAATGAGATCGAGCGGTTCAGCATTCCGCCGGAGATCAAGCGGGCGATTCTGGAGTTTGTGACGCCCGCGGGTGAGATGGCGATGGGGGGACTTAAAGACGGCGGACTGAAGTCCGCCGCAGCACGCTGAAGCGTGCGCCACACGGAGTTTACTCCTGGCGCAGGGCGGTGACCGGGTCGATGCGCATGGCGCGGCGCGCGGGGATCCAGCAGGCGAGCGCGGCGATGGCCAGCATCAACAGCAGCACGATGGCCAGGGTGAGGGGATCGGTGGGTTCGACGCCGTAGAGAATTTGTTCGAGGAAGCGTCCGGCGGCCATCGCCGCGGCCAGCCCCACGACGGTGCCAGAGCCGATCAACAGCAGCGCGCGCCGCGCCACGATGGCGAGCACCTGATTCCGGCTGGCGCCGATCGCCATGCGGATGCCGATCTCGCGCGTGCGGCGGGATATGGCATAGGCCATCACGCCATAGATGCCGGTGGCCGCCAGTATCAGAGCCAGCACGCCAAATGCGCCTAGCGCCGAGGCGGCCATGCGTGCGGGGAACAATGGCAGGTCCAAGCGCCCGGCCAGCGTTCCGGCGGAATACAGCGGGAGGGAGGGGTCGAGATCTCTAGCAGCATCCTGAATGAGGCGCAGGGCCTGGGTTGAATTCAGATTGGTGCGGGCCACCAGCACGCCACTGGCGACGTACCAGATCTCTCCCGGGCCCCACCAGGCAGCATTCGGGCGTTCCGCGAGCGAGACGTACTTGCCATCTTCGGCTACGCCTACGATCTGAATGGGCTCGCCATCCGTTCTGGTGCGGAACCGTTTGCCGATGGGATCCTGGCCGTGCAGCAACTGGTCGGCGAAGCGTTTGTTGACGACTGCCACACGCGGGCCATCGCGCCGGTCGCGAGCGTCGAACTCGCGGCCCATCAACAGCTTGGTTTGCATGGCGCGGAAATAATCGGTACTAGCGGAGAAGCTGTACGCATCCGGGGTCTCGGCGGCCTTCGTTATGGGTTTGCCTTCGATGTAGATGTTGTCCGAAGACATATTTAAGGAGAGCGGCAGCCAGTTGACGATGGCCGCCGCCTGGATGCCGGGTATGGCGCGCACCTTATCCAACAAGCGCCGTTCGAACTCGCGGCCGCGCGACTCGTTGTAGCCTTGGATATTGAGATCGAAGGAAGCGGTGACCGCGCCTCTGGGGTTGTAGCCGATGGGGGCGTCGAGCGCGCGTTGCAGGCTGCGCACGACCAGCACCGAACAAACCAGCAGCACAGCGGACAAAGCGACCTGGGTGGCTACCATGTAGTCGCGAAGCTGCCAGTGGCGCAGTCTCTCGGAGATGGCCTCGTTCTTGAGCGCGCCGGCCAGGTTGGTGCGGGCGGCCTGCAAAGCGGGCAGGAGTCCGAACAGCAGGGTGGTCAGGAACGAAACCAACAGCGCGAACAGAAATACGCGGACATCCGGCGCCGCGCTAATGACCAGCGGAATATCGGTGGGGGGGTGCCATCCGGCCAGCGCGTCGGTGATCCAGACCACCAGGAGTGCGCCGCCGGCTCCGCCCAGAAGGGCAATCACCAGGTTTTCGGTCAACAACTGGCGGACGAGCGAGCCGCGCCCCGCGCCCACGGCCAGGCGCAGGGCAATTTCTTTGCGGCGGTCGGCGGCGCGCGCCATCAGCATGCTGGCGAGGTTGGTGCAGGCTACCAGCAGGACGAGGCAGGAGACTCCGAAAAGCGCCGCGGCGAATCCAATCACGGGACCGCGGAGATAGTTTCCGGCCAGGCCGGCCGGGGTCAGCCCGATCTGCATGCCGTCGTCGTCCTTCGGGTACTGTTTCGCGAGGCCCGCCGCAACGCTATTCAGCCCGGCTTCGGCGCGAGCCCTCGACACACCCGGTTTCAGGCGGCCGGCGACGAAGAAGTTACCGGCATCGCGGTTTTCCAGGTATCCCCGGCCGCCTTCGAGCTGCTTCTGCATCATGGCCGGCAGGAAGATATCGGGCGCGAAGAAAAGCTCGGTTCCGAAGAAGCCTTGCGGGGCGACGCCCAGGATGGTGAAATCCATGCCATTGATTTTCACGGTGCGTCCCACCACCGTGGAATCGGCGCCGAAGCGTTTCTGAAAGCAAGGCCAGGAGAGCACGGCTACGGGATGCGCGCCGGGGCGCAGGTCGTCATCCGGATGGAGGACGCGGCCGCGCGCGGCTCCGACGCCCAGCATGTCGAAATAGTTGCCGGTCACCAGATAGCCCCACAGGCGCTGGTTGTTGCCGGCCAGGCCGAGACTGACGGGGAGGAAGCGGTAGGCGATCAATCCGGACAGGACGGTGTTGCGGTCGCGCAGGTCGCGGTAGTTGGGGAAGGATTGCGTGGGGACCGTATCACCCCCCATTTTGGCGTTGAGCGAGACGATTTCCGCGGCGTTCGCGACGGGGAGCGGACGCAGCAGCGCGGCGTTGATGACGCTGAAGATGGCGCTGTTGGCGCCAATGCCCAGAGCCAGGGTTAAGACTGCCACAGCCGAGAACATGGGATTCTGGCGGAGGCGGCGGAGAGCCAGGCGGAGATCCAGTTTGAAGCGATCCATGGGGTCGGGCTTAGCACGTTGGGTACCTCTGTGGCCGCTGGCGCTCAAGCGGGACTTAAAAGTCCCGCCGGCACGCTGAAGCGTGCGCCACGGGGTGCGGACCGTTCGGAATCGGGACGGGGGCGTTCGGGTGCGAACGCCGCGGGACCTGCGATAATCGGCACAATATGCTTCATTGCCGGGACGTCAGCAAGCGATTTGGAGACTTTGCCGCGCTGGATCGTATCTCGTTCGATCAGCCGGGCGGCATCCTGGCTTTGCTGGGTCCGAACGGCGCGGGAAAATCCACGCTGCTGAAGATCCTGACGGGACTGCTGGCGCCCGATTCAGGGGAAGTGCGGATCGCGGGATGCGACGTGGCCAAAGAGCCGCTGCGCGTGAAGCGGTCGATCGGAGTGCTGCCGGAGGACCTGGGGGTATTCGATGCGCTCACTGTGGAGGAGCATTTGGATCTGTGCGGGCCGGTGTATGGCCTAAGCCGCGCGGAAACGCGGGCGCGAGCGGACGTGCTGCTGCGCGTTCTGGGCCTGGAAAAAGGGCGCCACACGTATCTCGACCAATGCTCGCACGGCATGCGCAAGAAGACGGCGCTGGCCATGGCGCTGTTGCATAATCCGCAGGTGTTGATGCTGGACGAACCGTTCGAGGGCATCGATCCGGTTTCGTCGGTGACCATTCGCGACCTGCTGATCACGGTTTCGGGGCGCGGCATAACGGTCTTCCTGACGTCGCACGCGCTGGCGATGATTCCGCAACTGGCGACCGATGTGATGATGATTCGCGGCGGACGCGTGGTGTTCCGTGCGGCGGCAGCGGAACTGGGCCGTCCGCTCGAAGAGCTGTATTTCGACCTGGTGGAGACGCCCCAACAGGAGGACCTGCCGTGGCTGCGCTCGGCGCAATCCTAAGCGGGTTGCGGCGCGCGGTGGGGCGCGACCTGGCGGCTTCGGTGAAGGCCAACAACCTCCTGTTTCTGGGCTTGCTGGGCGGGGCGGCGGAGGCGCTCTTCGTGCTGCTGGGCTTTCTGCTTTTGTTTCCCCTCTCGTCGGATCCGCTGGCCAAAATTCCGCGCGCCCGCCTGGCATTGTGGCCGCTTTCGGGGTGGCAGCGGTTGGGATTGCGGATCGCCAGCCTGGCGCTCAGCCCGGTGGCGTGGATCGGCGCATTGATTCTGCTGAAGACGAAGCGGCCAGGATTGGCGCTGGGGTTCTGCGGGCTGGCGGCGGCCATGCAGTGCGCGCTGGCGGTGGGGCGGTACATGGCGAAGCGCGATCCGCATTGGAATTTTCTGGGCGACATCCCGCAGGTGCCGGGGCGGCTGGGCGGGTTGATACGCAAGAACGTCCGTGAGATGCTCAGTCTGCTGGACCCTTACGCAGCCGCGCTCCTGAGCCTGGGAGGCGGCTTGTACCGGTGGTTCGGCCGGCACCCGGATCCGGCGGCGTCTACGATCATGGGCCTGCTGGTAGCCCTGGCGCTGAGCACCTGCGCGCAGTCGCTGTTCGGATTGGATGGCGATTCCGGGCTGGCGCGCTACCACCTGTTGCCGCTGCGCGGCTGGGAGATCCTGCTGGCGAAGGACGCGGCGTTTCTGGCGATCCTCTGCGTCTTGCTGCTGCCTCTCGATCCGGGGCCCGGGCTGACGTTCGGCCTGGTGGCGCTGGCCTTCGGCCACCAGGCTTCCGTGCGGCTGGATCTGCCGCAGCAGCCGTGGCGATTCGCGAGCGGAAGCTTGCCGTTCGGCGCGGTGCAGACGGCGGCGGGCGTGGCGATGGGATTCGTCGAACATCAGCAGGGGCTGTGGGTCTTAGGGGTGGCGGCGATGGCTTGCGCCGCGTCGGTCTGGTATTACGGCGAGCAGTGGGAGCGGGCCTGATGCGGGCGGTGGCCGCGATCCTGAAAGCGCTGCGGCGGGCGGTGGGGCGCGACTTGGGGACGATTCAATCCATCAAAGTGAACAACCTTTTTCTGTTTGTGGCGCTGCTGGCGTATGGGGCGCTGAACGCGGGACAGCCACCGAAAAGCGCCTATCCGTTCTTTCTGCTGCTGGGCTTTCTGCTGCTATTTCCCCTTTCTTCCGATCCCCTGGGGAAGATTCCGGCGGCGCGGCTGGCGTTGTGGCCGCTGACGACCGCGCAGCGATTGGGACTGCGGTTTGCGAGCCTGGCGCTCAGTCCGGCGGCGTGGATCGGCATGCTGATCCTGGCACGGACCGCGCGACCGTTGGCCGCGCTGGGATTCTGCGGGCTGGCTGTGGCGATGCAAGCGGCGGCGGCCCTGGGGCGGCATGCGGCGCGGCGCGATCCGCATTGGGACCTGCCGCGGCACATCTCCCAGTTTCCCGGACGACTGGGCGGGTTGGTGCGCAAGAATGTGCGTGAAATCCTGAGCTTGCTGGATCCTTATGCCGCGCTGCTGTTGAGTGTCGGCGGAGGGTTGTACCGCGTTTTCGGCAGGCAGCCCGATGCGGAGGCCTTCGCGATTATCGGCCTGCTGGTGGCGTTGACCATGAGCACCTACGCGCAGTCGCTATTCGGACTGGAGATCGGTTCCGGCATGGGCTCCGGTATGACGCGGTATCGCCTGCTGCCGCTGCGAGGGTGGGAGATTCTGCTGGCCAAAGACGCCGCGTTCCTATTGGTGCTGGGCGCTTTGCTGCTGCCGCTGACCGAGGGGCCAGGCATCACCTTCGGACTGGCGGCCCTGGGGCTTGGCCATCATTCTTCGGTGCTATTGGAGTTGCCGCAACAGCGCTGGCGTTTTACGGGTGGACGCCTGTTGCCGGTGGGCGCGCTACAGGCCGTGGGAGGGATGGCTCTGGGATTTCAGGAATACGAGCACGGATGGCCGGTGTTGGCGCTGACCGCGATTGGATATTTCGCCTCGCTCGGATATTACGGACGGCGTTGGGAGGGGCTGGCGGGCGGCTGACGCCAAGAATTTTGCGCGGCGGCGGATATTTGGCGTCGTTCGGATGGCGCGCGCCAGTCTATTCAATGGCTTGCACGGTGCGGAAGGCGGCGATTGAAATGCGGGTCTGGCGGGCATGTCTCCTATCAGTTCCATCAGCAACCTTTCGAGCAGCTTTCTGCAGTCGATTCTGAACTCGGACCTTCAGAATAAAAGCGCAACGGGAAGCAGCACCAGCAGCACGGGCACGTCCGCGGCGACGTCGCAGACGGAGAACGGCCAGCTTTCGCCGTTTGCCCAAATGATGAGCACGCTGCAGCAGCTTCAGCAGTCAAATCCGGCGGAGTACAAACAGGTGATGCAGCAAATCTCGACGAACCTGCAAAGCGCCGCCCAGACCGCTTCGGCGGCCGGCAATTCGTCGCAAGCGACGGAACTGGGACAGCTTGCCACGGACTTCGGGAACGCCTCGCAGAGCGGACAACTTCCGAACATGCAGGATCTGGCGCAGGCGGCCGGCGGGGCGCACCACCATCATCATTCCCACGCCGCATCGGGCGATGCGGATAACACGCTGAATCAACAGTTGTCGGCTTTTGCGGCCAACAGTACGCAAAGCAGCGCAACTGATCCGATGGCGATCATCATGAACACGCTATCGAGCGCGGGGATCGGCACGTCGTCGAATGGGTGATCACTATAGCGGCCCGCGCCCTGCGATAGACTAGTTGTTTCAATGAAGCAACGCATACGCTCGACGACGGTGCTCTGCATCCGCCGCGACAACAAAGTGGTGATGGCAGGCGACGGGCAAGTCACGCTGGGCCACGAAGTCCTGAAATCTTCAGCCAAGAAGCTGCGCCGGATTTACAACGACAAGATCCTGGCGGGCTTCGCCGGCTCGACGGCGGACGCTTTTGCGTTATTCGCCCGTTTCGAGTCGAAGCTGGAGCAGTTCAACGGCAACCTGTCGCGCGCGGCGGTGGAGCTGGCCAAGGAATGGCGCACGGACCGGATGCTGCGGCACCTGGAGGCGCTGTTGTTGGTGGCGGACGATAAGAATACCTATATTGTCAGCGGCAACGGGGACGTGATCGAGCCGGACGAAGGGGCCGCGGCGATCGGTTCGGGCGGACCTTTCGCGCTGTCGGCCGCCACCGCGCTGCTGCGGAACACCAAACTTTCCGCGCGGCAGATCGCCGAGCAAGCCATGCAGATCGCCGCGCGGATTTGCATTTACACGAACGAGAACATCACCTACGAGGAGCTCGCCTGACATGGTCATATATTTACCGGCCCAGTCCGTGGACGAGGAGCCGATCCTCGACGAACTCACCCCGCGGGAGATCGTGCGCGAGCTGGATAAGCATGTAGTGGGGCAGGCCGAAGCCAAGCGCGCGGTGGCGATCGCGCTGCGCAACCGTATCCGCCGCCAGAAACTGCCGCCCGAGATGGCCGACGAGGTGATGCCCAAGAATATCCTCATGATCGGTCCTACGGGCGTGGGAAAGACGGAGATCGCGCGGCGCCTGGCGCGGCTGGCCAATTCACCGTTTCTAAAGGTGGAGGCTAGCAAGTTCACCGAGGTCGGGTATGTGGGGCGGGACGTAGAGTCGATGATCCGCGACCTGGTGGATATCGCCATCGACATGGTGCGGGAGGAGCGCCTGGAAGAAGTCGCCGACCGCGCCGAAGCCAACGCCGAAGAGCGCCTGCTGGACCTGTTGATGCCGCCGCAAACGGAATCGACCGAAAGCATTGACCGGACGCGCGAGAAGCTGCGGGAACGGCTGCGCGAGGGCAAGCTGGACGAGCGCATCGTGGAACTGGAAGTGAAGGACCGGGGCCCGAACATCGAGTTCGCCACCAACGCGGGCATCGAGGAAATGAGCATCAACATCAAGGACATGCTCCCCAATTTCTTCGGCGGCAAGACGCGCCGGCGCAAGATGCGGGTGGCCGAAGCCGCCGATTACCTGGGGCAGGAAGAGGAGCAAAAGCTCATCGACATGGACCAGGTGACGCGCATCGCGCTGGAGCGGGTGGAAACCAGCGGGATCATTTTTCTGGACGAGATCGACAAGATCGCGGGGCGGGAAAGCGGGCACGGGCCGGATGTGAGCCGGGAGGGCGTGCAGCGCGATATCCTGCCGATCGTGGAAGGCACCACGGTGAATACGCGCTACGGTTTCGTGCGCACCGACCACATTTTGTTTATGGCGGCGGGCGCGTTCCACGTCTCCAAGCCGTCGGATATGATTCCGGAGCTACAGGGGCGGTTCCCGATCCGGGTGGAGTTGAAATCGCTCTCGGTGGAGGATTTCATCCGGATTCTGAAAGAGCCCAAGAACGCGCTGGCCAAGCAGTACACGGCGTTGATGGAGACCGAAGGGATTAAACTGAACTTCACGGACGATGCGCTCGAAGAGGTCGCAAAATTCGCGGCGCAGGTGAATCAAAGCTCGGAGAACATCGGGGCGCGGCGGCTGCACACCATCATGGAGAAGCTGCTCGAAGAAGTTTCCTTCGAAGGTCCGGATTTGAAGAAGAAGAACGTGAAGATCGACGCGGTCTACGTGCGCAAGCAACTGGCCGGGATCGTTAAGGATCAGGACCTGAGCCGTTATATTCTGTAGTGCGCGCCCTGGCCTTCGTCGTAAATGGTCACACCGTCCTTCAAGATTCGATGGACGCGATTGACGCCGAGGTAGTAGGGTATCTCGCGGTAATCCGACGCGTTCCATACGATCACATCGGCGGCTTTGCCCACTTCGAAGGATCCGGCAACACGGGCGAATCCGATGGCACAGGCCGCATTGAAAGTCGCCGCGCAGATCGCTTCCGCCGGAGTCATGCACAGGTTCGCGCAGGCCAGCGCGATGATGGACGGCATGCTGTAAGTGGAGCTGAAGCCAGGGTGGAAGCCGCTGCCGAGGGCGACGGCGGCGCCGGCTTCAATGAGGGGGCGGGCGGAAGCGCAACGCCGACCGGCAGGCAGCAGCACGGCCATGGTGTTCGACGCGGCGAGCATCTGGGTTTCCTCCGCACTGACGCCGCACAGATGCTCGACGCTGACCGCTCCCATTTCGACGGCTAGCCGCAGAGAGCCTTCCAGGGGAGATTCGCCGGCTTGGATTTTGAGTTGAAAACCCAGCGCGCGAATGGTTTCCAGATATCGGCGGATCTGTTCAACGGTGAAGATGGCGCCGCCGCAATCGAGGCCGGCGAAACGGACGCGGGCTCTCTGGTGGATGGTGGGCAGCAGCCCGGCGCTCAGCCCTGCCAGATAGCCCGCGGGATCGGCCGCATACGCATCCGGAACGCCGGGGGGCGCCATGAACGTGGAGACGATGTCCAGCGGGGAGCGATCGAGTTTGGCGTGTACGCGCAGGATCTTCAGCTCATCACGCGGGTCGAGGCCATGGCCGGACACGGCTCCCACGGTGGTGGTCCCATGCTGGGCCATGCCATTGAGGAAGGGGCGGGCGCGGAATGCCAGTCGTTTCGCGGAAGCGCTGCGCAATGTGTTTGCGGCAGAGGGCTGCGCGGTCCGGCAGGCGCCGATCTTGATATCGCCCAACGAAGGAGCGGGCCAAACCAGGTGCGCGTGGCAGTCAACAAAACCGGGCATTACTACCCGCCCGGTAGCATCGATCTCCTGCGAGCCGCGGGCTTGCGCGAGGTTCTCGATACGCCGGGTGAGGCCCACTTCGAGGATGCGCCCGTCCCGGATCAGGAGGGAGCCCTCGCGAATGATTTTGAGGTCCTGAAGAGCGGCGCCGCGTCTGGGCTCCGCGGAGCCTTGCAAGGTGAGCAGTTGCCGCGCCCCCCTGACGAGATAAGTTCCAGACAAGCGGGAGACCTTGCTTTAATATAGCAAGATGCCCGCGCGGCGCCCGTTGAAGACGCTCGAAAGAGTTTTGTCAAAGGCCGGGCTAGGTTCGCGCACGGAAGCGCGGAGTTGGATCGGCGCCGGCCGCGTGCGCGTGAACGGCAAAGTAATTCAGACTCCCGACCATTGGGTGGATCTCGAAGGCGATCGCGTCACGCTGGATGGAAAACCGGTGCGCGGCGCCAGGAAGATCTACCTGCTGCTCTATAAGCCCAGGGGTTATCTGACCACTTACACCGATCCGCAAGGCCGGCCCACGGTGTACGACCTGGTGCAAGACGCGGGCGCGTGGCTGGTCCCGGTGGGGCGGCTGGACCTGGACACGACGGGCTTGCTGATCATGACGAACGACACGGAGTTTGGCGAGCGGCTGACGAATCCGGAGTACAAAGTTGCGAAGACCTACCAGGCGAAGTGCGCGGACCGGCTGAGCGACGATCAGATCGCGCGTTTGCGCAGCGGGGTGGAGTTGAGCGACGGCCCCACGCGCCCGGCGCTGGCGGAGCGGCTGCGCGATTCCGGCAAATATACGCATATCGAACTGACGATTGGGGAGGGGCGCAACCGGCAGGTGCGGCGCATGGTGGAGGCCGTGGGCAGCAAGGTGATCAAACTGGTGCGGGTGGCGATTGGGCCGGTGCGCATCGGCGATCTGCAAATCGGGAAGTGGCGGCATCTGACGGAGGGCGAAGTGCGGGCTTTGCGGGGTAAGGGCGGGACTTGAAAGTCCCGCCAGATGGCCGCCTGAAAAGGCGGCTGCGGGCATGATTGCCCGCCCCACAAGAGCGGGACTGCGCCACTATTCGTAGCGGAGGGCTACTACGGGATCCAGATTGGCCGCGCGGCCGGCCGGCCAGATGCCGAAAAACAGGCCCACGCCGACCGACACCAGGATGCCGGAGAGGGCCGCCCACAACGGCACGGCGGTCGGCAGATTCTGGAAGATCAGGCCGACCAGCATGGAGACGCACCAGCCCAGGAAGAGTCCAATGATGCCGCCAATGCCGGTGAGGACCACGGCCTCCGTCAGGAATTGGACGATGATGTCGCTCTTGCGCGCGCCGACCGCCTTGCGAATTCCGATTTCACGGGTGCGCTCGGTCACCGAGACCAGCATGATGTTCATCACGCCGATGCCGCCCACCAGCAGGCCGATGGAGCTCAGAATCACCATGACCAGGGCCACGGTGCCGGTGATGCGGTGGAAATCCTCGATCATCTGCTGCGCGGTGGACAGCGAGAAGTCGTCCGGTTTGTTGTTGGCCACCTTACGCTCGATGCGCAGGACGGTGCGAACCTCATCCTCGGCTTTGGTCAACATGCCTTCATAGGCGATCACGATCAGCATGTTCTCGCGGGCGCTGGGATAGAGCTTGTGCATGGTGAAGTAGGGCATCAGGATGCGGTTATCGTCCTGGCCGGGGAAAGAGGCCGCGGGCCGCTCCATCACGCCGATCACTTCGAGCGCGTGGCCGTCGACGTCGATCCATTTTCCGACGGCATCCATACCCTGGAAAAACGACTTGCCGAGGTCTTCGCCGAGCACGACCACGGGCATATGGTGACGGCTCTCGCTATCGGTAAAGAAGCGGCCCTGCAGCATGACGGTGCCACCCGCGGCGTAGCCTTCTTCGGTGCCGCCCATATCGATGTTGTAGTTATCGTTGCCTTTATAGCGAGCTTTGTGGATCTGGTCGAAATTGGCGAACAGGTAAGGGCTGACGTGTTCGACCGAGGGGCAGCGCTCCTCGATGGCCAGGGCGTCTTCGCGCGTCAGCATCTTGCGTTTCTGCTCTTCCAGGGTCCAGCCGCCCATGGCGCTGCCGCGCAGGACCACGATGGTGTTCGGTCCGAAGCTCTTCAGAATATTGGTGATGGCGCCGTCGAGGCCGGCGATGATGGAGCCCACGCCGATGACCGCGCCCGTGCCGATGATGACTCCCAACACGGTGAGGAAGGAGCGCATCTTGTGCTCGCGCACCGTGGTCAGTGCCAGAGCGACTCCCGAAGCCAGCGAACCTAATGTCATCGTTCCACCCTCAAAGCTTCAATCGGATCGAGACCGGCCGCGCGCCGGGCCGGGTAAATCCCGAAGAACAATCCGACCGCGGCGGAAAGCGTGACGCCCGTAATCACGGCGCTGATCGGAATATGCATGGGCACGGGAGTGGCCGCTTTCACCACGACCGCGAGCAGGGAGGCGAGCAGAATCCCGATTACGCCTCCGGAGGCTGATAGCATAGCCGATTCCACCAGAAACTGGTTGAGTATGTCGCTGCGGCGCGCACCTACCGACTTGCGAATGCCGATTTCGCGGGTGCGCTCGGTGACCACCGCCAGCATGATATTCATAATCACGACGCCGCCCACCACCATGAAAACCGAAACCACACCGATGGCCGTGGCGGATATCGCACCGGTCAACTGATTCCATACGCTGACGAGCGAATCCGAACTGACCATGCCGAAGGTGTCGTCATCTTTGGGATGCAAGTGCCGGTAGGAGCGCAAGAGGACGCGCACTTCGTCCTCAGCCTGCTGCAGGACGCTTTGGTCAGCGGCCTTCAAATCGAAGCCGATGCCGCTGCGGGAGCCATAGATTTTGAAATAGGTCTCGGCCGGGATCATCAGGAAATTATCGCGGGAGTTGCCGAAGACGGATCCCTTGGCTTTGGCTACCCCGATGACTTCAAACGGGCGGCCTTCCACCATGACGGACTTGCCGATGGGGTCGGTATTGGCGAAGAACTGGTCTTTCAGGTCGTTGCCGATTACCGTAACCATGGCGCGCCGCTCGTCTTCGAGATCGGTGATGAAGCGGCCCTCGGCGGGCACGATATCGGACAGCACACCTTCGTTGGCGGTAACGCCGGTCAATTGAACATTATCCCGGTGTTCCCTGCCGACATGCACGGAGATTGTGCGATTCACGGCCATACCGATTTCGCTGGTCAGCTTGCTGTTGCTGCGCAGGAATTCGTACTCTTCCCGGGAAAGCTCCGGATTGCGGCGCTCCATTTCGAGATATTTCTTGGGATCCCACATGCCCATCATGACGATGCGGTGCACCTTGAAACCGTCGGCGCCCATGCTGGAGACGTTCTGCGCGACGTACACATTCATGCCGTCGATGACGGACATGACGGCGATCAGGGTGGTGGTGGCCAGGATGATGCCCAGCAGGGTGAGGAAGCTGCGCAACTTGCTGCCGCGCAAGGAAAGAGCCGCGCCGGTAACCGCCTCGCCGAAAGAAGCGTTAGTTCTCATTCAATATCCAGACGAGTCAGGGGGGGTGATTGTTCCAGAATCCCTTATCCATTTTATTATCGCGTGATCCAGCCACAGCCGTGGGCGTGTGCGGGAGAGGAAGCCCAGATGGCCACCGTGTTCAGTGGCCAGCAGTTGCAGGCAGGGGTTTTGGCGGAAGGCGGGGTGATCGTACATGCGAAACGGGATGAAGGTATCGTCTTTCGCGGTGATGAATAAAGCCGGCACGCGGATGCGGTCGAGAAACTGGTTGGCCGATTGGGTGCGGTAATAGTGTACGGCGCTATCGAATCCGTTGTGGGGCGCGGTGATGCGATCGTCCATTTCGATGACCGAGCGAATGCCGCGGAGGTCGGCGGGAGTGGAGCGCCACACGGCACGGGCGCGGGCGCGCATCAAGTCGAGGAAGCGGCGTTCGTAGAGGCGATTATCGGGCTGGCCGATGCGTTGGGCGCAGGCTTCCAGGTCGATGGCGGCAGAGACGGCGACCACACCCGCCAGCAGGGACGGGCCGTCGTCGCCCAATTCGCCCGCGAGTTTGGCCACGAGGTTGCCGCCGAGAGAAAAACCCACCAGCCAGAGGGGCGCGCGGCCCTCGGCGGCAAGCGTGCGCAACACGGCCAGCAGATCGCCGGTGAGGCCGCCATGATAGACCGTCCGGGCAAGATGCTCGGTGCCGCCGCAGGTACGCAGGTTCAGGCGGTGGACGGCGTATCCAGCGGCGACCGCGCAGGCCGCCATACTGTGCATGTAGCCCGCTTCGGCCGAACCCTCCAGGCCATGCACCAGCAGGATCTCGCCGCGCGGCGTGCCGGCGGGCCGTTGGGAGGCAACGAGCACCTGGACATCCGGCGCGGTGCGGTATAGCTTCATTTCCACAGGCAAGTGCGGTGCGCGGGATGGGCGTGGCCAGTAGTGCCCCGCGATGGTCTGCAGGTGCGGGTTCTTGAAGAGCGGCACGAAGGACTGCAAACGTTATTATCCTCCGCGAAGGAGGTGATAGACTTGGGCCAGTATGAGGACGGCCGCTCTTTTGCTCGCGATGGCGGGCGGTATCGCCGCGGCAGCGTCGTCTCCGATTACGATTCCCACAGGCGGGCAGTTCACCGGGCACTTCAAGGCCTGTGTGGTGGCGTCCAACTTCCCGTGCCCGCCCGAGGCTGTCATGATCCAGGTAAACACCACGGCGCCGCCGAACGGTGCATCCGGTTATAGCCTGGACGCCTGGCTGATATCCGATGCAACGGGCGAGATCGTTTCGCTGGGCAACAACTTTCCATTCTGGGTTGCGACGGAAAAGGATAGCGGCAAACAATGGAGAGTTTTCGGTTACAACGGGCTGCTACAGGGTTTTCCATTTCCGGTGAATTCGGGATTCTTTGGAGCCAATCCGGCTAAAGCGACATTCTCGGTGAATTTCAGGAATACCGGCCTTCCTTTTACCTTCGAGCAGTCGCCGGAGAGCAGCGTTTCCGTGAATCTGGATGCGGGAGATATACGCTATGGCGATGGCAGTTTGACGACCTCCGTGGTATTCCCGCGCGAAGTCACGGTACCCACGGGCGGCGAGTTCACCGGACACTTCAACGCGTGTGTCTCGACGCCTGGATTTGAATGTCCGCCGGCGGGGCTGCGGTTGGAGGTATTCACCGAACCGCCTGAAGATGAAGCCGGATACAGCCTGGAAGCATGGCTGCTATCGGATGCCACCGGCGAGGTGTATGCGATCCCCGACCGTTTTTCATTCTGGATCGCGACCGAAGCCGGCTCCGGGGAGAAGATGGGAATTTTTGGTTATGACGGGTTGAATTCGAGCTTCCCATTTCCCTCGGCGGCGGGCTTCTTCGGACGCAATCCGGCCGCGGGCACATTCTCGGTGAAGTTCAGGAACACCGGTCTTCCGTTTACGTTCCGGCAGTCGCCGGAAATTGGGGTGTCCGTTAACCTGGTTTCGGGAGATACGCATTTCTCCGTGGTGACGAACGCACTGACGGTACGTGGGGACGCGCCGCGGCCGGCGTTACGGATCGAAGATCCGCGTGAGCATTAGTCTGTTTGTCCAATTCGAGACGCGCGAGCCAGCTCACGCGGCGGGCAGGGGTTCCGGCTCGTCCAGCGGCGTGACGGGATCGAGAAATCGCCACATGATGCCGGCCATGAGATACACGGCCGCGGAGACGTAGAAGGTCAGGTCCCAGTTATTGTGGGTCCAGCGCAGCATGTATCCGATGATGGTGGGAGAAGCCGCGCCGCCCAGGTTACCCATCATATTCATGGCGCCCGAGAGGGTGCCCGCGTACCTGCCGCCGACGTCCATGCACGCGCCCCAGGAGCCGGGCATTACCAGGTCGTTCGAGAAACTGGCCAGCCCCATCGCCAGCATGGCCGGCAGCGGATTGTGCATGCGGGTGGAAACCACCAGCAGGACGCTGGCGCCGCTGAACCCGATGTAGGCCAGCAGGCGGCGGGTTTTCAGGACGCTGCCCGTGAAGCGCGCGAGCGGCACGGCGATGAATCCGCTGACCAACGATCCCAGTCCGCCTAAGAACAGGGGCAGGATGCCGAACAAGGCGCTGGCGCCCAATTGCAGCCCGCGGGCTTCCTTCAAATAAGTCGGTAGCCACGTGATATAGAAATACCAGCCGTAGGAAGAGCAGAAATATTGACCGCACAGGAGCCAGACCTGCGGCGAGGCGGCGAATCTCCGCCAGGGAACCCGTGCGTGGCCGGCGGCCAGCGCCTCGTTGGGCGTCAGGATCCGGCGCTCCGCATCGTTCAGGCCAGGCTTGTCGCGCGGGTGATCGCGATACCACCAATAGAAGAGGACAGCCCACAGTATCCCGATGGAGCCGAAGAGTTCGAAGGCATGACGCCAGGACATCACTTGGATAGCGAGATACACCAACGGCGGAGTGAACGCGCCGCCCCAGCGCGCGCTCAGCCACATGATGCCCTGCGCGCGCACGCGCTCGTGATGCGGAAGCCAGGTGGTGAAGGTCTTGGTGAGGTTGGGGAAGCAGCCCGCTTCGCCGGCTCCGAAGAGCGAGCGGGTGATGGCGAGGGAAGCGAAATTCCACGCCCATCCGGTGGCCGCGGTGAAGAACGACCACCAAAGGACAATGCGCAGCAGCACGCGGCGCGGGCCCATCCAGTCGCCCAAAAAGCCTCCCGGAATCTCGAATAGCGCGTAGGTCCAGGCAAAAGCCGAGAACGTGTAGCCCATCTGGACAGGCGTTAGATGCAGGTCGGCGCGGATGACTGGCGCAGCGAACGAGATACAGACGCGGTCGATATAGGTGACCACGGCCAGCGTTACGGCGAAGACTACCACCCAGTAGCGCACGTGGGTGGGACGCTGGGGCGGGGATGGCATCGGGGGCAAGAACTATTATGGGTGATGGGTTGTGGGTTGTGGGTTGTGGGTTGTGGGTTGTGGGTTGTGGGTTTTGGGTTAATGGATGCTGGATTATCGTTTCGAGTGGGATACTGTAGGTGCATGGAATTTGAGAGTGTCGCGGCTAACTTGCGGGAGTCTTTCCGCGTAGTCGCGGCGCACCGTCCGGGCGGCGAACTACAGGAGATGGAGGGCGTGTCTATCGCGTCGGCGGGCGTCACGTTTCAGATGTTCAATGCCGCGTTTCTTTCCGCGCCGGTGGTTTCGGAAAGCCAGATGGATTTACGGGTGGCGCAGGCCGCCGTACACTTCGCGGCCCGCAACCAGCGCTGGGCGTATTGGATCTGCCATGGCTGGCTGGACGGCCGCACCAGGCGGCGTCTGCAATCGGTGCTGCGCAAGCGCAATCTTTACTTAGCCGTGGAATTGCCGGGGATGGCGGCGGACGGACTCTTGCCGGCGCTGCGCAAGCCGCCTGCGATGGAGGTGCGGCGGGTCTCCGACGGACCGGTAAAGGATGCATTTTGCGCCATCGGTTCGACCTGCTTCAACGTGCCCCTGGCCTGGTTTCGCGAGGTCTTCGAAAGTCACGGCGTTTGGAGCGATTTCGCTTCCTATGTGGGATACGTTGACGGCGAACCGGTGTCCACCGCAGCGACCGTAATCGGAGGCGGTGTTGTGGGGGTGTACAACGTGGCGACCCTGCCGGGGCACCGGCGCAGCGGCTATGGCGAGGCGGTGATGCGGCATGCGCTGGAGCAGGCGCGCCAGAAGCACGGACTCTCGCGAACCATTCTGCAATCGACCCCGCAAGGCTTCGAATTGTATCAGCGAATGGGTTACCGGACAGTCACTAGCGTGGCGGTGTTTTGCTCGTGACTCGACTTATTGCATGGCGACTTTATAAACCAGGCCCGCGCCGGAGTAGGCTATGGCGGCGGCTCCGCCGTTGCCGCCAAAGGGAGTGGTGCCATAGAGATTTCCGGCCGGATCGAGAAGCACGCCCGCGGCGGGGTTAGCGCCGTCCGCGCCGCCCGTGAAGCCGTGCAGCACGGTTTCCTGGCCGGAAGGACTCACTTCAAAGACCACGCCGCATCCCACGTTGCAACCCACCGTCCCGCCGCCGTTGGCGGTTCCATAGAGGTTGCCGGACGAGTCGCGCACCAGGCTCGATTCGGGATAGGCTCCATCGGCGCCCCCCGTGAAGGTATAGAGCACGGTGTAATGCCCGGCGGTATCCAATTTGTACACCACACCCGCACCCTGATGCCCGGTGGGGGTGACGCCGTAAGCGTCGGTTGTCCCGTAGAGGTTGCCGGCCTCGTCGCGAATCACGCCCGCGTCGGGACTGCCTCCACCCCCTTCTCCTCCTGGCCGGGAGCCGGTGAAGCTATGCAGCACCGAGAAGTTGCCGGCGGCGTCCAGCTCAAATATCACGCCAGTGCCCAGACCGCCGTTATGGGTGGTCCCGTAGAGGTTGCCGGCTGGATCGCGGATCACGCCGTTGGGGTCGCCGCCATCGGCGCCGCCGATGAACGTATAGAGTACTCTCTCCTGACCTGCCGGATCGACCTTGAATACGACACCTTGATTCGCGGTGCCGCCCGAAGCGGTGGTTCCATAAAGGTTTCCAGCCGGGTCGAGCACGACTCCGCTGGGCAGGGCGCCATCCTCTCCGCCGGTGAACATGTGGAGTACGGTCTCATTTCCTAACGCGTCCAGGCGGTAAATCAAGCCCGGGTTTCCTGCGCCGCCGCCACGAGTGGTTCCATAAAGATTGCCCGTGCCATCGAACGCCACCGCCGACATGGGACCTCCGACACCCGTGCCCCCTTTGAAGCTATAGAGCACGGTCTCGTTGCCTGCCGGATCGACCTTGAATACCACGCCCTGATTCGCCGCACCGCCGCTGACCGTGGTGCCATAGAAATTGCCGTCCGGACCCGCGGTTAAGCCCGCGACGGGCTCGGTGCCGCCCATGGCGGGTGGAAAACGATAGATCGTCTTTTCCGGGCCGGAAGGGGTGATTACGTAAACCATGCCGCCGAGTCCGCCATAAGGAGTAGCTCCATAAATATTGCCTACCGGGTCAAGGACCACGCCCCCGGTAGGCCCGCTCCCTACGCTATTTCCGTGTGGAGGCGGCCCGGGAAAGCGGTAAAGCACGGTCAATACATTCCCGGCACCGAGCTTATACACCAAGCCAAAGCGGGAAGGCGAGTTGGGCGCCTGGGATGTGCGGGTGGTGCCATAGAGGTTGCCGGCCGCATCGATCGCGAGCGTGCCCGCGGAGGCCTCGCCGCCGGGACTGTTGACCGAAAGCCCTTTCAAGACGGTGTAATGGCCGGCTGCGTCCAGCTTGTAGATTGCATCGACAACGGTTCCATAGAAGTTACCGGCCGCGTCGGCCACCAGGCCGGATTGGGGCAGACCGCCGACCTGTCCGCCGAAGGCGTGCAGCACGGTTTCCACGTTCGCCGTATCCAGCTTGTAGATGACTCCCTGGCCGTTGGCCCCACCCAGGTACGTGGTTCCGTACAGATTGCCGGCGGAATCCGCGATCACGCCGGCGTAGGGGTTGGCGCCATCGGCCCCGCCCGTGAAACTATGCAGCAGCGTTTCCTGGCCGGCCGGATCCACTTTGTACACCACGCCCGCGTTGGCCGCGCCACCGTAGTAAGTAGTGCCATATAGATTCCCGGCAGAATCCACGATCACGCCAGCACGGGGATTGCTTCCATCGGTCCCGCCGGTGAACGCGTATAGTACCGTTTCCTGCCCTGAGGGCGCCACTTTGTACACCACGCCGGCATTCGCCACGCCCCCGTAGTAGGTGGTGCCGTAGAGGTTGCCGGCGGAATCGAGCGCTACCCCGGCGTAGGGATTGGCGCCGTCGGCGCCGCGCGTAAAGCTGTGCAGCACGGTCTGGTTTCCTGAAGTATCGATTTTGTATAGCGCGCCGTCGCCCGACTGCCCGCCTTGATAGGTAGTTCCGTAAAGGTTGCCTGCCGCATCGCGGGCCAGCGGGGAATATGGGTTCGCGCCTTGGGGGAAGTTCTGGAAACTGAGGATAGGCGTTTCAGTAGCCGCCTGAGCCTGCGCCAGACCGATGGCCGCCAACGCGCACGCGAACAAAAACCAGGGATTGGGACCGATTTGCATGATTACCTCTGACAGGCACGATGCTATCACGGGCTCTGCGCGGATCGTGGCGATTGGCTGGATTACGGTACTAGAACGCGTGCCACGGTGGCCCCACCAAAATCCAAACTCCAGGAAGCGGGTCTGGAGACCCGCCGCAGACGTGGACGTCCGCCCCACCAGCAGTCTGAGTGACACCACCTCAGCTCGCGGAGAGCAGCAGATCCCGCAAGGTATGCACCATGATATACGCGTCCAGCCCGCGCGAAAAGTGCTTCAAATAATACAAATCGTATTCCAATCGCCGCAGCGTGTCTTCGGGCTGATCGGCCGGCGTGTTGATTTGCGCCCATCCGGTGATTCCCGGTTTCACCGCGTAGCGCTGCCGGTAAAACGGAATGCGCTCGCCCAGCGCCTCCGCGAATTCGGCCGGCTCCGCGCGCGGCCCTACGAAGCAAATATCCCCGCGCAACACGTTCCAAAGCTGCGGCAGCATGTGCAGGCGCCAGCGCGCCACCCAGCGCTCGACTGCGTTGCGGCTCGATTCGTCAACCGGCAAAGAAAAGCTGTAAAGCTGGAATGGCTGCCCGCCCAGGCCCAGGCAATGCTTCCGGTTCAACAACGGGCCGCGCGACGAGAGCTTTAACAGCACCGCGGCCAGCAGCAATAGCGGCGCCGTGAGAATCGTCAGGACAAAAGCCAGCACTCCGTGGCCGATGGTCTGATACACCAGGCGCTGCGGTTGCGGGCGAAAGGCTCCGGAAAGCAACACATCCGCGGGGCGCAGTTCGCCCAACAGGACGCGTCCGCGCAACTGCTCATAGGCTGTGGACACCTCGTCGATGGCCATCCCGCTGAAGCGCAATTGCAGCAAATCCGCGATCGGCATGCGGCCGCGGCGGTCGGCGAATCCGACCACAATGCGGTCCGGCGCAGTCTCCGCCACGATGCGCGGCAGCGCGGCCAGCGGCCCCAGGAGCTTGCCGGTATGCGGCTCCGCGGACGGCGCGTCCCCATCGTCCACATAGCCGATCACCTGCAAGCCAAGTCCAGGATACTCGGCGATGTGTGCGCACATTTCCACCAGCAGCGGGCACATCCCCACCAGCAGGATGCGCTGCGCTCCTACTACCCGCAGCACGAAAATGCTGTAGACCATCCGCCAGGCGAACAGCGCCACTACCAGCAGCGCGCAGGCCGGCACCATCAGGCGGAAGGGCAGCCGGAAGGCGTCGTTCACATAGCCCAGCAGGCCCTGCGCCAGCAGCGCGATCCCCATTACCAGCGATAATTGCTGGATGAGCAGCACGCGCGACTTTACATAGAGGTTGGCGTAAAGGTCCTCGAAATACAAGCCGAACAGGATGCTGCCGCCGGCCAGCGCGATGCGCAGCAGGCCATTATTGGAAAGCAGGAATACGGTGGGATCCACGCGCAGGATCAGGAAGGTGACCACCAGGAAGCAGGAAGCGATGAGCAGGACTTCCGAGAAAAGCAGGGCCAGCGCCCCCACGGGTACGAATACGCGCGACGATCGGTTCATCGGCCGGGAACCTGGCGCTTACTCCGTGGAAAATGACGTTCCGCAACTGCACGTCTTTTGCGCATTCGGATTATCGATCGTAAATCCGGAATGGATGAGCGATTCCTTATAATCGAGGACGATCCCATCCAGGTAAACGAAGCTCTTCGGATCGATGAGCACCTTCGCGTCGGAGGAACCGAACACCTGGTCGCTAGGGCGCTCTTTCGCCTCCAGCTTGAATAGATACGACATGCCCGAGCAGCCGCCGCCCTGCACCGCGACGCGCAGCCCGCCTTGCACGCCATCCCTGGCCAGAATCTGGCGGATACGCTGCAACGCTTTTTCCGTTACTTGAACCATTTTCCCCCCTTCGCCATGTCAAACATCGGCGAAAGCTCACGCAGACCGTTCACCGCTTCGATCACGCTAGCGGCGGCGCCATCTATTTCCTCTTCGGTATTGAACCGCCCCAGTCCGAAACGGATCGCGTTGAGCGCCATTTCATCGGGCACGCCCATGGCCTTCAGCACATAGCTGGGCTCCATGACAGCCGACGTACACGCCGAAGAACTGGATACCGCGACGCCGCGCATGCCCGTCATGAGACCGTCAGCCTCCACGTAGGCGAAGCTCACGTTCAGGTTATGCGGCAGGCGATGCTCCATGCTCCCGTTGATCGATATTTCTTCCAAGCCGGCTTCCAGTTTTGCGCGCAGCCGGTCGCGCAACCGCCGCAACCGGACCGTTTCTTCCTGCATCTCGCTGGCGCAGATGGCGCAAGCCGCGCCCAAGCCCACGATGCCCGGCACATTCAGCGTACCGGATCGCAGGCCGCGCTCGTGGCCGCCGCCGTCCATTTGCGCGGTCAACCGCAAGCGTGGATCGCGGCGCCGGACGTAAAGCGCACCGGCGCCCTTGGGTCCATAGAGCTTGTGCGCCGAGATGGAGAGCAGGTCGATGGAGTCCGCCTCTACGTTCACGGGCACCTTGCCGACGGCCTGGGCGGCGTCGGAATGGAACAGGACGCCCCGGTCGCGGCAAATCCGGCCGATCTCGGCTACCGGCTGAAGGGTGCCTACTTCGTTGTTCGCGTACATGATGGAGACCAGTACGGTGCGGTCCCCGATGGCTGCGGCCACGGCGCCGGGATCGACCCGCCCGTCGCGGTCAACCGGCAGCCGGGTGATACGGGCGCCGCGGCGCTCCAGGGCTATGCAGGCATCCAGTACGGCCTTATGCTCGATGGCGCAGGTGATTACGTGATCGCCCTGGGCGGCATAGGCCTCCCACGCGCCTTTGATCGCCAGGTTGTCCGACTCGGTCGCGCCGCTGGTGAAGATGATTTCTTCGGGCGATGCGCCGATCAGGAGCGCCACCTGTTTGCGCGCCTCGGCGACGGCCTGCTCCGCCTCCCAACCGAAGGCATGGCTGTGGCTGGCCGCATTCCCGAATTTTCCCGTGAGATAGGGCATCATCGCCGCGAGGACGCGCGGATCGAGCGGGGTGGTGGCGTGATGATCCAGGTAAATCATGGGTCCGATTCAATTATCGCAGTAATGCGCCGCTTTCTGTCTTCTGTCTCAATTTCCCCCCAACCGCCGATAAGTATTCCGTGAGCCAAAGTGTCGCGGAACTGAAGCCGCAGGACCGCCGAGGACTTTTGGCCAGGATCCCCGCGTTTCCTCCTATTGTATTGCGATTGCTGGACTTGCTGGGGCGGGACGACGTCGAGATCCGGGAGTTGGTGGCGCTGATTTCGAGCGATCCGGCCTTCTCGGCCCAGATCCTGCGCGTGGCCAACTCGCCGCTGTTCGGATTCCGCGCGCGGATCGACAGCCTGCAATCCGGGCTGGTGGTTCTGGGGCTGCGGCGGGTGCGCTCCCTGTGCATGACGGTGGCCACCGCCAATCACATGAAAGCCGCCTTGCGCATCGCGGAGTTGTCGCGCTGCTGGCGGCACATGCTGGCCTGCGCCCTGCTGACCGACGAGTTGGCGCGCTCGTGCCGGGTCTGCGAGGATCGCGCCTATACCGCCGGCCTGCTGCACGACGTTGGACGCCTGGGACTATTACTGGCCTATCCCACCGAATATGCGGCGTTGCTGCGCAATGGCGGCCGCAATGTTCTCGAATTGCTGGACTGCGAGCGGGAAACGCTGGGGCTGGATCATTGCGAAGCGGGGCGATTGCTGGCCGCCGAGTGGAACCTGCCCCAGGACTTTCAGATTGTGGCCGCCCGGCATCACGATCCCCAAACCGACTCGCAAGTGGATCTTCTGACGCTCGTGCATCTGGGCTGCAAGCTGGCCGACAGTCTGGGCTTCTGGGTAGTCGAGCCCATCTGTCCCACGACGCCGGAGGAGGTGCAAGAAGCTCTGCCGCCGCTGCTGGCCAAGCGCGTGCGGATTGAGGCGAGCCGCTGGCGCGAGATTGTGGAACGCCGAATCCGCTGCTACGGAGACCCGGACGGCGAAAGCCTGGAGGACCTCACGGCCGAGCCCGAGCCCGAGTTGGAGGAGTGCGAACTGCACGTTGCCGAGTTGGCGAAACTGCACTTGCCCGATCCCAACGCGACGGCGTCGCTCCCCCGCGAGCTACTCACGCTGGTGGGGATCGGCCTGTTCTTTACTATCGTGATCGTGGCGCTGGTGTATTTCGCGGTCAAGTAAGTGCGTTTGCGGCAGCGCACAGAACGCGCCTGGGGAAAAGCCTTCCGCCTGGCATGCGAAGGTATGGTTGAAGCGCGCCCGGTAGTTTTCCCAGGCAATCGCGCCGGTCAACTCTACCAATTGGCGGGCGTCGAAACGCGCCTGCATGGCTGCGAACAGAGCGTCGTCCAACTCGACCGGCGTGGCGGTGATCGCCACCGCATAGCGCAGGGCCAACTTCTCGACGTCGGTAAACTCCGGACTGCTTTCGAAATCCGCCAGCGCCATCAGTTTGGCTTCGGAAACTCCGGCCTTTCTGCCGACGGCAGAACCGATGTCGATTCAAAACGGACACCCGATCAGCATGGCGGCTTTGATCTCGACCAGCGACTTTACGAGCGGATCGGTGGTGCGCATGCCCTCCTGGGCAACCTCCATGGCGGCTACGCCGGCCAGCAGTTTCGGCTGATGCGCGGTGATCCGCATGGGCTCCGGCACGTGGCCGAGCTTCCGCCGTACCGCCGAGTAGACAAAGCGCGTGAACGCGCCAGCCTGTTTATCGCCGATCCCCTCGATACGCGCCATACGCCCCTATACGCGCCATGCGCCCCTATACGCGCCATGCGCCCCTATACGCGCCATGCGCCCCCCCGGCTGCCGTGACGACAATCTTATTATCGCCCAAGGCCGGCTGCAGCGGGACTTTTAAGTCCCGCTGTGGGCGAGCTTACGCTCGCCAAAGATCGGGTCTGGAGACCCTCTGCAGGCGTAGACGCCCGCCCCACCAAATGTCCAAACTCCAGAGCGGGACTTAAAAGTCCCGCCGGCACGCTGAAGCGTGCGCCACGGCGTGGCACTAACAATGGATAACTCCCGGACTAACTAAAGACAGTGCCTCAAATTGCCGATAAGAACGGGGGGCGCATGTTATCCTACCTTGCGATGGCAGCCGCAGTCTACCCGGCTGAGTGTCTTCACCCGGTCGCCAACGCAAACGAAATCGAACTTCTGGTCCCGGATGACGACGTCGCGGATCCGTTGCTTTCGATTGTAGTGCCGGCGCTCAACGAGCGCATTACGATCGCCGAATTCGTGCGATGGTGCAAAGCGGGGCTAGCCCGCGCCGGCATCAGCGGCGAGATCCTGATCGTGGATAGCTCCACGGACGATACGCCCGCGATCGCACTGGCCAATGGCGCGCGTGTGTTGCATACGCCGAAGCGGGGGCTTGGCCGCGCCTATATCGATGCAATCCCTTATATCCGCGGTAAGTATGTCCTAATGGGCGACGCCGATTGTACTTATGACTTCCGCGAGTTATCCGGCTTCGTCGAACAGTTCCGCGCCGGCTGCGAATTCATCATGGGTTCGCGCTTTCGCGGGTCCATCGCGCCGCACTCCATGCCCGTGCTGCACCGCTACTTCGGAACTCCGGTAACGACATCGATCCTGAACATCTTATACTCTACGAATTTCTCCGACATCCATTGCGGCATGCGGGGCATCACGCGCGACGCCCTGGTGCGGCTGGATCTCGAATCGCAATCCTGGGAATACGCCTCGGAAATGGTGCTGAAGGCGGTCTGCCTGAAATTGAAGACCGCCGAAGTTCCCGTGCATTTCCTGAAGGACCCCGTCGGCCGCATCAGCCACATGAAGCGCAATGGATGGCTGGAGCCCTGGCGCGCCGGCTGGATCAATTTGCGCGCCATGCTGCTGTTCGGCGCCGATTTCTTTCTGCTGCGTCCGGGCCTGGCCCTGCTGGCGCTCGGCCTGCTGCTCATGGTGCCCGTCAGTTTGGGTCCGCTGGCGCTCGGTCCTATCACGCTATCGCTCAACTGGATGCTGCTGGGCCTGACCATCTCGGTAGTCGGGCTACAGTGCTTTTACCTGGGCTGCATCGTGCAGGTAATGTACCGCTACTCCGCGGCGCGGACCGAACGCTGGCTGCGTCTCTTTTCTTACGATCGGGCCATGATTGCCAGCGGGCTCGCCGGGCTGGCGGGCTGCGCGCTCGGCCGTCCCCTGGTGCATCAATACCTGGCTGGAGGCTTGCGTCTGCCGTCCGTGGCCACACCGCAAGTGCATCTGGCGGTGCTAGGGCTGTTCTTCCTGGTAGCCGCCTTCCACACCTTCAGTTGCACGCTGGTGCTGCACGCCGCCAACCTCCCCGCCCGAAGGCCCAGGTTCCAGGCGCTATGACCCGCCCGATCTCGCACGCACTGGTCACCGGCGGCGCCGGCTGTATCGGCTCGGACCTGGCAGCCGCTCTGCTCGGCCGGGGCTATCGCGTCACGGTGCTGGACAACCTGAGCAGCGGCAAGATCGAGCACATCGCGGACCTCCGCGGCGACCCCGGCTTCCGCTTCATAGAAGGCGACCTGCTGGACTCCGCGGCGCTGGACGCGGCCCTGCGCGGGGTCGATATGGTCTTTCACCTGGCCGCCAATCCGGACGTCAAGTTTCTCCCCGGCGACCCCACCGATAAGGACTTGCGGCAGAATACCCTCTGCACCTACAACGTGCTGGAGAGCATGCGCCGCCACGGCGTGCGCCGGCTGGCCTTCTCTTCCACCTCGGCGATCTACGGCATCTGCGAACGGCAGCCCATCGCGGAAGAACAGGCCCCGCATCCCATTTCGCTTTACGGCGCCACCAAGTTGAGCTGCGAAGCCATGATCGGCGCTTTCCAGCACCTTTTCGACCTGGATTGCTGGATCTTCCGCTTCGCCAACGTGGTGGGACCCAAGGTTCGCAAGCGCGGACGCACCGTGATCGGCGACTTCATCCACAATCTGCGGCAAGATCCCACGCGCCTCCGAATACTGGGCAATGGCCGGCAGGCCAAATCTTATCTGCTCGCCGAGGAGTGCGTGGAAGCCATGCTCTTCGCGGTGGAGAGCGCGCCCGGCGGCCTGCACATCTTCAATCTCGGCTGCGACGATTCGCTGAGCGTGAACCGCATTGCGGAAATGGTCACCGGCGCCATGGGCCTCGCAGGAGTGGCTTTTGAATATACCGGCGGCGAAGGCGGCTGGCTCGGCGACGTTCCCCGCTTCCGCCTGGACGTCTCCGCCATCAACCGGCTCGGCTGGCGCGCCCGCTATAACTCCGAAGAAGCCGTGGCGCTGGCCATAGAAATCTCCCTCGCGGGGCAGGCCGGCGCCCGGGTAAGCGACGCCGAGGCCGTATGCAGGCCGTAATCCTGGCGGGCGGACTGGGCACCCGGCTCGGCCCGCTCACTCGCAAAATCCCCAAGCCCATGGTCCCCGTGGCCGGCGCGCCGTACCTGGAGCACCAACTCCGGCTCCTGGCGCGGCAATCGTTCCGCGACGTGCTGCTGCTGACCGGGTATCTCGGCGATCAGATCGAAGCTTACTTCGGCAACGGAGCGCGCCTGGGCCTGCGCCTGCGCTATGCGCGGGAAGCACAACCCCAGGGCACCGGCGGCGCCCTCCGGGACGCGCGTCCGCAGCTGGCCGAGAGCTTTCTGCTGCTTTACGGGGATTCGCTCCTCCCGATTGAATACGCGGCCGCCGCGCGCCGCCTGAAAGATTCCGCCGCCCTCGGCGCGATCGTGGTTTATCGCGACCCGGCCGGGGAAACCGCCGTCCAGCCCAATGTGGCGCTGGACCGCAGCGGACTGGTGACGCGCTACGACAAAACCGCTGCCGCGGACCCTGCCCTCGAATACGTGGAGGCGGGCGTTTCCTGCTTCCGCCGCGAGGTGCTCGACTTGCTGCCCGCCGCCGGCCCGGTCTCCTTCGAGCAGTGCTGTTTTCCGCGGCTGATCGACCGGCGCAAATTGGCGGCGCTGCCCACCGCCCAGCGCTTCTATGACATCGGCACTCCCGAGCGCCTCCGCGACATCGAAGACTACCTGAGCACGCCTGCCCAGCCCGAGCCCGATCGCCCCTCTGTAAACTAACTTCCGAGCCGCGCGCGTAAGCAAGCGGTCACCGTACCGTAGCCTCGTAATACCCAAACCCGCCAGCCGTAACCCGAGCCGCACAGTTAAGCCGCCCAACCAAACACTCCCGAGCCAAATTCCGGATCGGCCGAACGATATAGAATCGCTTGTGCCCCGCAATAAACGTCCTATAATCCGCAAAGTTCGCCCGAAACGGAAAGTATCGCCCTAATAGCGGACCCTTAACCTCAAACCCGCTGTCACCATCAATCGCCGCCCCAGCCGCCGCGTCCGTCAAATAATAAAGCCGCGCAGCCATGCCCGGCTTGGAGTAATGTTCCAGCTCCACAAACGTCATCGGCGGCCCGATCACCACCGGTGCATCGCCCGGTATCTGCTCCACCAACGCCTGAATCTCCTCCGACGTATTGACCACCGCCGCCCCGTCCGTCCGCATATTCTCCGGCCCGAACTGTGCCCTCGCGAAGCAGGCCCCCAAGACCAACAGCACCGCGCCGCCCGCCGCCCGGCTCGTCCCCGCTATCCGGAATAGCAGCGCGGCCGCCAGCCCCGCCAGACCGATCGTGCAGCCTAGCGAATAGCGCATCCAGTAATGACCGCCTAATATCGAAACCGGCACGGCCGCAAACGGAATCAGCGCAAAACCCGCCAACGCGGCCACTTCGTACCGGCGCAGCCCGCGCCCCACCGTGCCCGAGCGCAGCACCAGCGCCACCACCAACGCCAGCGCCAGCGGAACCACCAACGGCCGCAGCATCTCCACATAGGTCGCGCCCAAATGCGCCGGCAAGCTTCCAGTGAACCGGCTGTATGCCGTCTTGTTGCCGGCCGACTTGAGCGCCCAAAGCACCAGCAGCGACGGCGTAGCCGCGGCGAACGCGCACCACACCGGCCAGTCTATCCGCCTTCGCTCCATGCTGCGCGCCACCTCGCCCGCCACAAACGGTACCGCCAGCACGACCGCCAGCGGCTGAGAGCACAGCGCCGCCCCCAGCGCCAGGCCTAACGCCACCAACGCCCAGCCACGCCTCCGTCCCTCGCCGGCCGACTGCCAAGCCACCAGCGCGATACCCGCCAGCGCCAGCACCAGCGCGTAGGGCCGCGCCTCATGCGCGTATCGCCCCGCCGTCAAAAATGGCAGTAGCGCTCCCGCCGTAGCGAACTGCCACGGCAGACGCCGGCGCAGAAATACGTAGAGACACAACCCCATGACCCAGAATTCGACGATGGATGGAAATCGCAGGCCCAACTCGTTCGCGCCGAAAATGCGCTCCGATCCGGCCGACAGTAAGAAGCTCAACGGAGGATTGAATTCCAGGCCGCTCTTCAAGAACGACCACAGCGTCCCCATGGACGGCAGCAGGCTGGCGGCGTCGAAAGTGAGAATCTCGTCGAACCACAACTTCTCGCGCGCCGCCCGCAGACAGGCGAATACCAGATACACCACGCTGATCAGCGTCAGGCACACCGCCGGCGCCCATCGCGGCGCGGATGGGCCGCTGTCAGTATCGCCCGGCCGGGGCATCGCAGCGACGGGCTCGGACGCAACGGTTGGTGACGAGATCATAATCAGCCAGAACTTCGGCCTGCCAGCGTTCGGTCACCGACACTAGTGATGCAGCCCATCACCGACTAGCCTCTGCGTTCCCCTCAAAATATCGAAACTCATCGGTGCCTCTCGTCTGCAGAACGAGCCGTCCCGCGACAGCCTGTCGGGCAATGTAGCCAATCGGCAGAACAACGTAGAAGCGCCTGCCACTCTCAATAAAGCGACGATAGTCCTCGATGTGCGCGCGGAAGTGGACGAGCCGTGCGAAGCGCGGTAGCTCCGACTCAATTCCAGCCATGCCGTCGACTGCCGCGGAGTCGGCTGGCTCTGTCAGGTAATAGAGCCTTCGAGCCAACTGAGGACTCGAGTAGTGTTCGAGTTCGACAAACGCGTTAACATAACCGACCACGATCGGCACGTCGGGTGGCATGTGCTCCAGAAAGGGCTGGAGTTCCTCCGAGGTGTTAACTAGCGGCACGCCGTGCTCCGCCGGCCTGTTCTCGGGCAGGAATCGTCCGACAGCAAAAAACACGCCAAAAATGATCAGGACGGAGACCCCGGCAAGCCGATTAGTTCCCCCGATCGCAGACAATATCAAGACCAGGATGCCAGCCAACCCTACGACAGAATTCAGCGAATAGCGCATCCAGTAGTGGTCACTTAGAGTGCTGAGCGATACCGCCACAAATGGAACCAGCGCAAAGCCTAACAGTGCGGCCAACTCATGAGCGGGCATCGCAGCCTTGCCCCTCCCAGCACCGGCCTCTGGGCGGCGCAGCACCAGCAACACGAGGAACACGATGCCGAGAGGCACAAGAGCGGGCTTCAACATCCACAAATAGGTGTCGGCGATGTGTCCGGGAACGCTCCCTCCCCAGTTAGCCATTTTGGTGAAGTCACGGCCGTTCTTGATGCTCAGTGCCACTAGAATCGCCGGCGCCGCGATGAAACGAAAGCGCACCACACGGGCCAGTCTAGGCGCTTGCGCTGAAACGTACGGGTGGCTTCACCCGCCAAAAAGGGGAGCGCCAGAGTGACAGCCATCGGATGGGAGCACAAAGCTGCAGCCAAGGCAACGGCCAACGCTACAAGAGAAACTTTCCGATTTCGGCCCTCGGCCGCAGCTTGCCAGGCGACCAACGCGATGCCGGCAAACGCCAACATGAGGGCGTAGGGCCGCGCTTCGTGGGAATAAGGCCCTGCGGCGGTCAAGGTCGTCAGCGCCATGGCCGAGATTGCATAAGGCCATGGGAGCCGCCGCGCCAGGTACACGTACAAACACAACGCCATTACCCAGAACGCGATAACGAAGGGAAGCCTCACCCCAAACTCGGTCCTTCCGAATACGCTCTCTGAGACGGCAGCGAGAACGAATCCCAGCGGTGGGCGTACCTTCGGCCTGTGTTAGGAAGGACCAGAACGTCCTGAAATGCGGTAGCAGAGCGGCGGCGTCAAAGGTATGAATCTCGTCGTACCAAAGTTTTTCTCTAGCAGCCCGGATGCACGTCGGCACAAAATACAACACCGACATGACCGCCAGGCAGAGCGCTGGCACCCAGCGGGCCACCCTGCTTGGAGGGCGCGCGGGCAAGACCTCGGGCGCAGTTTCCTGAGCGATATATGGCACGGTACGAGAAACTAGCTTAGCCGACCGTAAATATAGCTGACAACTTACCCTGACCCCGGCAATACTAACTTTAGTTAGTCGGATGCCAGCCGCTGCGATGGTAATTCCATTACTGGTCGACAATCGGCTGCCGGGCAGGTTCGGCATTAACTTTAGTTAAAACACGAGCGTTTTTCATCCCCGCGAGGGCAAGCCCACGTTCATAATGGAAGCGAATCCGATTATGAAAGTCGTCATCCTTTGCGGCGGGCAGGGGACCCGCCTGCGCGAAGAGACGGAGTTCCGCCCCAAGCCGATGGTCGAAGTCGGCGGCCGGCCGATCCTCTGGCACATCATGAAGATCTACGCCCACTACGGTTTCGCGATTTCGTGCTGTGCCTGGGCTATCGCGGCAACATGATCAAGGAATATTTCCTCAATTATGAGGCGATGAACAACGACTTCACGATCTGCCTGGGCAAGCAGCGCCAGATCGAGTACCACGGCGAGCACGAGGAGCAGGACTTCCGCGTCACCCTGGCCGAAACCGGGCTCGAATCCATGACCGGCGGCCGCGTCAAACGCGTCGCGAAATACATCGACGGCGACGAACTTCATGCTCACCTATGGCGACGGCGTATCCGACGTCGATATTCGGCGAGCTGGTGGAGTTCCACCGCTGCCACGGCAAGCTGGCCACGGTCACCGCCGTGCGCCCGATTTCGCGCTTCGGCGTTCTCGATGTCGCTTGGCGACGGCGGCGTCACTCAGCTTCATCGAGAAGCCCCAGCTCGAAGGCTGGACCAGCGCCGGCTTCTTCGTCTTCAATCGCAAGATGTTCGATTATCTCGACGGCGACGACTGCATCCTGGAGCGCGAACCGCTGGAACGGCTCGCGCCGAAGGGCAGTTGATGGCCTACCGCCACGACGGCTTCTTCTACGCCATGGACACCTATCGCGAGTACAAGCACCTGAACGAACTGTGGAACTCCGGCGAAGCTCCCTGGAAGGTCTGGGAATGACCAACTCGTTCTGGCGCGACCGTCCGGTCCTGGTCACCGGCGCCACCGGCCTGGTGGGCGGCTGGCTGGTCCAGCGGCTGCTCGAGGCCGGCGCCGACGTCGTCTGCCTGGTGCGCGACTGGGTGCCGCAGTGCGAGCTGGTGCGCGGCCGGGCTATCGAACAGGTCAAGGTGGTCCGCGGCGACGTGCGCGATCAGCGCTCGCTGGAACGCGTCCTCGGCGAGTACGAGATCGACACCGTGTTCCACCTGGCCGCCCAGACCATCGTCGGCATCGCCAACCGCAATCCGGTTTCCACCTTCGAGACCAACATCCAGGGCACCTGGACGCTGCTGGAAGCCTGCCGCCGCAGCCCCGCGGTCAAGCAGATCGTGCTCGCCTCCTCCGACAAGGCCTACGGCGACCAGGAAATGCTGCCTTACGACGAAGAGACGCCGCTCGAGGGCCGCCATCCCTACGACGTCAGCAAATCCTGCGCGGACCTGATCGCGCAGAGCTTACGCCAAGACCTACGCAATTGCCGGTCGCGATCACCCGCTGCGGCAATTTCTACGGCGGCGGCGATCTGAACTGGAACCGCATCGTGCCGGGCACCATCCGCTCGCGTTCTCGCGGCGAGCGGCCGGTGATCCGCTCCGACGGCAAGTTCGTCCGCGATTACTTCTATGTCGAGGACGGCGCGGCCGCCTACATGCTGCTGGCCGAACAGCTCGCGCCAACCCGAGCCCTGCGCGGCCAGGCGTTCAACTTCTCCAACGAAATCCAGGTCACGGTGCTCGACCTGGTCGAAGACCATCACCGAGCTCATGGGCACAGACATTCGAGCCGGACGTCCGCAACGAGGCCTCCAACGAGATCCGCCACCAGTACCTGAGCGCCGCCAAGGCGCCGCAGACTGCTGAGCTGGGAGCCGCTGTTCACCCTCGACGAGGCCTGCAGCGAACCATCGCCTGGTACGAGAGCTTTCTCGCGATGACCGACGCGCGCCAGTCGAGCTTCGCGACCAGATCCTCGACCTGGTCGCCGAGTATCACGCGCGCGCACTTCGCCCCGACCGAGTTTGTCCCCGGCGAATCGCCAAGTCCCAGTCGTCGGGCAGGGTCTTCGACGCCGCCGAGATGCAGCATTCTGGTCGATTCCTCGCTCGATTTCTGGCTGACCACCGGCCGCTTCGCCGCCCAGTTCGAGACGCAGTTCGCGCGCTTCTTCGGCGTGCCGGACTGCTATCGCTGGTGAACTCCGGCTCCTCCGCCAACCTGCTCGCGCTCTCCTGCCCTCACTTCGCCGCTCCTGGCGAGCGCCAGCTGCAAGCCCGGCGACGAAGTGATCACCGTCGCGGCCGGCTTCCCCACCACCGTCAACCCGATCATGCAGAACGGCCTGGTGCCGGTGTTCGTCGACGTCAGTGCCCACCTTACAACATCGATGTCAGCCAGCTCGAAGCGGCGCTCAGCGACCGCACCACGCGCCATCATGATCGCCCACACGCTGGGCAATCCCTTCGACCTGGACGCCGTCACGTGCCTTCGCCAAAAAGCACAACCTCTGGCTGATCGAGGATTGCTGCGACGCCGTGGGCGCCACTTACGACGGCCGCAAGCTGGGAACCTTCGGCGACCTGGCGACCGTCAGTTTCTATCCGGCGCACCACATCACGATGGGCGAAGGCGGCTGCGTCCTGACCGACACACCCCTGCTGAAGACGCTCGTGGAATCGTTCCGCGACTGGGGCCGCGACTGCTGGTGCGAGCCCGGCAAGGACAACACCTGCGGCAAGCGTTTCGACTGGCAACTGGGCGAATTGCCCTGCGGCTACGATCACAAATACACCTACTCGCACATCGGCTACAACCTGAAGCTGACCGACATGCAGGCCGCCGTCGGCGTGTCGCAATTGAAAAAGCTGCCGCAATTCATCGAAGCCCGAAAGCGGAACTTTCGGCGCTTGTACGATGGGCTCCGCGACCTTGAGGAGTTTTTCATTTTGCCGGAGGCCACGGCCGGCTCGGACCCCAGCTGGTTCGGCTTTCCCATGATGGTGCGGGACGGGTCCCCTTTCGGACGCGAGCAGCTAACCAGGCACCTCGAGCAGAACAGAATCGGAACACGCCTCATCTTCGGAGGCAATCTGCTGAGGCAGCCGGCCTATCGCGGTATCAAGTATCGCGCGGTTTCCGACTTGGGGGTATCCGATGCCGTTACCCGCCAGGCCTTTTGGATCGGCGTCTATCCGGGGTTGGGAACTGAGGCGATCGACTACATGGTGGATACGCTCCATCAGGCGGTGTGTGCTACTCAATGAGCGTGCTGGCAATGATCGAGCCACATGTGGCAGCGGCGTTTGCCGCGAAGATACGCGCCCACGCGCTGCGCATGGTGCACAGCGCCAATGCTTCACACATCGGCACGGCCCTCTCCATGGCGGACATTCTCAGCGTGCTCTACACCAGAGTATTGCGCGTGGATCCAGCCAACCCCGACTGGCCGGAACGCGACCGCCTGATCGTAAGCAAGGGCCATGGGGCCGCGATCCTGTATGCCACGCTAGCGGAACGTGGATTTTTCCCCATCACATGGTTGCACGATTACTGCAAGGATGGGTCGAAACTGATCGGGCATGTGAGTCATCACGTCCCAGGAGTGGAGGTCTCCACGGGATCTCTGGGCCACGGGCTGCCGATTGGTTGCGGCATGGCACTGGCGGCCAAGCGGGAGGGCCATCCAAACCGAATCTTCGCGATCCTGAGCGACGGGGAAGTGGACGAGGGATCCAATTGGGAGGCGATTCTCTTCGCCCCGCATCATCGGCTCGACAACCTCACGGCTATCGTTGATTACAACAAGATCCAGAGCTTCGGGACCGTGAAGGACGTTCTGGACCTCGAACCGCTTCGAGCTAAGTGGGAGGCTTTTCGCTGGTCGACGGCCGAGGTTGACGGCCATAATCACGAGCAACTGAAGACACGCTCCGGCGGGTTCCCTTCGAGCCCGGCAAACCCAGCGTGATCATCGCCCACACGGTCAAGGGCAAGGGCGTCAGCTTCATGGAAAATAGCCTGGCGTGGCACTACCGATCCCCCAACGCCGAACAGCTTGCCCAAGCTCTCGCCGAAGTGGAGTCCCTCTTGTGAGAACCGCCTTCATCGAGACGTTGAATGAGCTTGCTTCGCAAGACGAGCGCATCTGGCTTCTCTGCGGTGACCTGGGTTTTTCGGTGCTGGAAGGGTTCGCCAACGGTTTCCAAAACGATATGTGAACGTAGGCGTGGCCGAACAGAATATGACCGGAATCGCCGCCGGACTGGCGATGTCGGGAAAGATCGTCTTCACTTATTCCATCGCTAACTTTCCCGTGATGCGATGCCTTGAACAGATTCGCAACGACGTCTGTTACCACAATCTGAACGTAAAAATTGTAGCGGTCGGCGGTGGCGTGGCCTATGGCCCGGCGGGTTATACGCATCACGGCGTGGAAGACCTCGGGGTGATGCGCCTGCTGCCCAACATGACCACACTAGCTCCTGGCGATCCCATCGAGGCAAGGCTCCTGACCAAGGCCGTGGTTGAACACCAGGGGCCCTGCTATCTGAGGTTGGGAAAAGCCGGCGAGCCGGTGGTGCATACGTCGCAGCCCGGCCTGCGAATTGGGAAAGCAGTGACCCTGCGCACTGGCGATGCTGGAACGCTGATTAGCTCCGGGTCAACGCTTGGAATAGCGATGCAGGCGGCTAACGATCTAGCCTCCAGCGGCATCCAGGTGTCAGTGCTCAGCATGTCTTGTTTATCTCCGCTCGACGTGGACGCAGTTTTAGACGCGGCAAGAAATACCCGAAGAGTGATTACCGTCGAGGATCACGGCGCGGGAGGGCTCGGTAGCGCCGTCGCAGAGGTGCTGGCCGGGTCGGATACCAACTCTCGCTTCAAAGCCATGCACTTCAGCTCGCGGCCTACTATGGTAGCCGGGTCACAAGCAGCCTTACAGGGAGCTACGGCATTTCCGCGCCGGACATCGTTGCGGAAATGATGGCGCTTCTGGAGGCGTGGCATGCTCTCAGTGGTCGAGGAAAGCGCAATAGCCGGGAACAGTCTGAGCCTGGACCTCGAATACATTCTCGATCAGACTCGCCACCTTTGGGATGAGCTGCGAGGCGATCGGGTATTCATCACCGGCGGGACGGGCTTCTTTGGTTGCTGGCTACTGGAGAGCTTTGCTTGGGCAAATCATCGTCTGGGTCTTGGCGCGTCGGTCAGCGTGCTCACCCGCAATCCGGCTGCATTCGCACGCAAAGTGCCGGACCTTGTGCGGGACCCCGCGATTCGCCTCCATGAGGGCGACGTTCGCTCATTTGACTTCCCGGCCGGGGACTTTCGCTTCGTCATCCATGCTGCGGGCGACGCGAATCAACAATCGGCGGCAGAAGATCCGATTTTGACCAAGGAAATCATCGTCGATGGTACCCGGCACATTCTGGAATTCGCTCGTCAATGCGGAGCGGCAAAGTTGCTCATAACCAGTTCGGGGGCAATCTACGGTAAGCAGCCAATCGGGCTTACCCACATGCCAGAGGGCTATGAAGGCGGACCCGACCCGCTCGACCCACGCTCGGCCTACGGAGAATCGAAGCGGATGGCCGAGCTTCTCTGTGCGATCCACGCGCAGCGTAACGGACTCGAATGCAAAATCGCCCGATGCTTTGCGTTCGCCGGTCCCTATCTCCCTACCGATGGCCATTTCGCCTTCGGTAGTTTCCTGCGCGATGCCATGCGCGGCAATCCCATCGGCATCAGCGGCGATGGCACTCCGCGGCGATCCTACTTATATGCTGCGGACTTGGCTGTCTGGCTATGGACCATCCTATTCCGGGGGGAGACTTGCAGGCCGTATAATGTTGGATCGGAGCGTGACGTGAGTATATTTGAGCTCGCAAATCAGGTTGCACAGACCCTCAATCCAACCCTTGGTATCGAAGTCGCCCGCGAACCCATCGCGGGACGGCCGGCGCAACGCTACGTGCCATCCACTCACCGCGCGCAGACCGAATTGGGCCTGCGCGAATCGATCGGCCTTACCGAAGCCATCAAACGGACGGCCCAGTGGCATCGTCTACGCGGGCTGCCAGTATCCGCATGAAACTGATCAGCATCGTCACTCCATGCTACAACGAGGAAGGCAATGTCAGGGAAGTAATTGACCGTGTGCGTGCGGTCATGCAGGGGTTCCCCAACTATAAGTACGAACACATATTTATCGACAACTGCTCGACTGATGCCACCGTTGCCGTTCTCAAGGACATTGCGCGGACGGATCACAACGTCAAAATCATCGTGAATAGCCGCAACTTCGGTCACTTGCGTTCGCACGTCCATGCGATTTATCAGGCTTCGGGCGACGCCGTGATGCTCCTGTTTTCGGATCTCCAGGATCCCCCCGAGTTGTTGGGCCCAATGCTGCATGAGTGGGAGCGCGGTGTCCCGATCGTCCTCGGCATCAAAAACACCAGCGATGAGAGCGGCATCATGTTTGCCATTCGGACGGCCTACTACCGCTTGGTAGCCCGCCTCGCGGAGATCCAGGTGTTTGAGCACTTCACAGGGTTCGGACTCTACGACCGCAAGGTGGTCGATATCCTACGCACACGGTTCCTCGATCCCTATCCGAACTTGCGCGCCATGATCGCGGAAGTTGGATTCGAGCACCGTAAAATCTTTTACAACCAAAAACGCAGGTCGCGCGGCATCACCAAGAACAATTTCTACACTCTCTACGATCTCGCGATGCTCGGGATCACGAACCTGTCGAAAGTGCCCCTTCGGATTTTCACCTTTTGTGGCTTCGCTCTTTCGCTGATTAGCCTATTTGTTGCTCTCTTCTATTTCATCTACAAGCTCATCTATTGGAACAGCTTCAGTGTCGGCATTGCCCCGGTCGTGATCGGAGTGTTTTTCTTTATTTCCATTCAGATGATCGGCCTGGGGATTCTCGGCGAATATATCGGATCGATTCACACCATGGTGCAGAACCGGCCGCTGGTGATCGAAAACGAGCGAGTCAACTTCGACGAACTGCCGTCATCGACCGACGCGCCCGGCGATGCACCGGCCGGCGGATGATCTGGTCGCGCTGCCGTCCTTCCGAGAAGCCTCACTCGTCCCCAAACCCGCCGCCCCCCAGCACGACCCACACCCAGCACGACCCACACCCAGGTATCCCAGCCCCGCGCGTTTCTTGAAGCTGCACTTGATATTTCTCCAACCCTGTCAACGCCTTGCCCACTCAGCCCAGCCCGCCGCCCCCGCCCCCATGCTCTCCTGGGATAGGAGGGCGGGATTCATCCCGCGCGGGGTCTTAGCCCCGCCAAAACCAAAAAAAACGACAAATGCAACAAAAAGCGACAAGAATCGCAATTTCCGCACGTGTCTTATCCGCGTCCATCCGCGTCCATCTGCCGCCAAAATTACAAAACGAACCCAACCCCGCCCCCCACTCTATCGCACTCCAAACCACATTCCATTGCACAAACGGCCTCGTCTTCCAAATTCCCACCCACTGCGCAAGAATGCACATTGTTGCGCAACAATGCACAATCAGGCCCGTAAACTACTAAAACGCCAGCACTTTGCTGAGATTGAGCGGCAGAGGGCCGCATGCGCACCCTCCTGGACCGTCCGCCCTACTCCACCCGCGACGATGCCGCGTTCCTCGAAGAAATGCAGCGCCTCACGCGCCACCACCTACAGGGCTGTCCTTCATACGCACCCATTTGGCCTTCGTGGAGAAAATGGAAGCCATGCGTGTGGACCGCGCCGAATTTGACGGCGCTCTCACCCGCGACCTCGATCCGGCCAGCCGGGTCATCGATTATTACGGACTGGTGGAGCAGGTCGGCGTGATCTATCCGCTCTGCGAGTACGGCGTGCGCCACGTGCCCGTATGGGCCGAGGTGCTGGTGCGCGACCCCTATACTCTGTGCTCGGTGGAGGGCCAGCCGGGCCAAATCCAGCTAATGAACGTCCTGGCCCATGGCGCGCCGTATCATTCGGTGCTTTCCGAAGACATGGGCCGTATTGTGCCCGGCGCATGCAAGTGTGGCCGTTCCGGCAAGCGCTTCGAGCTGCTCGGTCGAATGCCTCATGCGGAGTTGCGGGGCTGCGCGAATGTGTGAACCGCTCAGCTACTTTGAATCCGCGTTTGGCCGGACCGCCCTCGCTCTGCCATTTTCGCATTCGCAGATCATTGCGGAGTGGAGCGGACTCCGCGGCGCCATGCGCGGAACCGTTCCCGCCGGGTTCAGCCGCGACGAGTGGGCCTACCTGATGGCTTTCCTGGCGCCGGAAAACCTTGAGGCGCCTTTTCTCGAATCCTTCGGGCAACTCGTGGATGGCGGGCGGCCATCGCGTCTGGCGCGCCCGCGCGGCACAGTGGCGGTCTGGCTGCCCAACAACGTCAGCCTGCTGGGCCCCTTGACGCTAATTCTGCTTACCCTCACGGGCAACCGGATTCTGCTGAAGGGCGGATCGCGCAGCCAGGATCTGACCGGGACCTTCCTGTCGTTCGCCCGCGAGCACCTCGGCGAAGGCGCATTGCGCGCACATCTGGAGGGACAGGTCAGCCTGGAGACTTTCGCGCACGGAGACGATCGGCAGCGCAAACTGATCGACGACGCCGACGTCCGCATCGTCTTCGGATCGGACGCGAGTGCCGCCGCCATCCACGGGGCCGCCCCGCCCTTGCGCGGTACGGGCTTTTCGTTCATAGACCGGCAATCCCAGGCCTGGATCGAAACCGGCGCCGCTACCGACGAGGTTCTAACGAACCTGATCCGCGTTTTTGCCATCTATGGGCAGGCCGGCTGCACCTCTCCGCGTCGTATCATCCTGCTAAACGGCACGCGCGAGCAGGCCATGGAGTTGCGGTCGCGCATTGCCGGGCTATGGCCGAAAGTCTTGCGGGCCCGGCCGCCGGCCCACATCGCGTCCGGCAATACGATGGCGTTGCAGTGGGCGGCGGCGGTAGGCTGGGACGCAGCCATGGCCGGAGACCGGCACGCGGTGATCGGCGTCGGCGAAGTCTCGCGCGAAAGTATCGATGCGCCGATGTTTCTTCCCATCTGTCCGGGTACCCCCGAAGAAGCGGCCCGCCAGTTGCCGGCGAACATCCAAACGGTCGGCCATGCCTTCGTCGATCCGGCCGACCCGCGCTGGTTGCGCCTGGCTGCGAAAACACCCATTAAGCGGTTCGTCCCCATCGCCCGGATGCATCATTTCGGTCCCCTCTGGGATGGCCAGCGCTTCTGGAGCCAGTGCTTCGAAGAGGTCGAGGTACACCTGTGATCCGCCTGCACGAGATCAACTCGCGATGGTGGGGGGAGCCCGCCGGAATCGTGGATGACGCCGGCTTCTTTGCGTTGCCGGATCATGAGCGGGAGCAGGCGCTGGCGCCCTATCGATGGGTTGAATTCAAGTCGGGTTTCGCCGGCGCGCCGCCGCTTCCCGCCCTCGCGCGCGCCGGGTTTTTTCTGGTGGACGTTCAAATCGCGTTCCGCATCGCGCTGAAGCCGGGCGGCGGCAGCGGCTGCAGCGAGGCATTGATGGCACGCTTCGCGGACGAGCCTGGATTCGCCTATTCCGGGGACGAACTTGCGCCGTTCGAACACGAACGTTATATTCATCTGCCGGGGCAGACGCAGGATCGCCTCAACGCCCGGTACGGGGATTGGGGCAAGCAGTTAATCCGGGACCACCCCGAGACGTGCCTGGCGATTCTCGCGGACGGGGAGGTGCAGGGATGGTTTCTGTCACAGCCCGCCGCCGCGGGCTTGAACCTGACCCTGGCCGCCGCACACCACAGCGCCCGGATCTCGGGGTTCCTGCTCTACGAGAAAGGGCTGGCCGCATACGCCGGGAGAGGCCATCGCATCGGTTTCGCCAGCTTTAGCGTGATGAATACGCCGGTTCACAACATCTACGCCAAGCTCGGCGCGCGTTTCACGCCGCCCACGGCGATCTGGCTTTGGGTGGCCGGCGGGGCGTAGCTGGCCCCACGGAACTATCCCGCGTGGCCCGCCAGGTATTTCCGCAGCGTCGGCGCCAAGTCGGCCGCCAACTGCAGATTCTGCTGCGCGTCCAGATCGGATATCACGTACGCCAGATAATCGCCGCTCTCGAACGCCACCACCTGAAAGCGGTCCACACCCTCCTGGTGAATGCCTTCGCCCAGCCGCTCGCCCGGCTCCCTGCGCGTGAGAATCACGGAGACGGTCTTTCCGCCATCCGCCAGGATCAGGTGCGTGTACTGCCGTCCCCCGGCGCTGCAGTGGTGGCCTTGGATGAGGTGGAAATCGCCCGGCAGTTTGGCCTGCACCAGGGGGACCAGTTGCGCGAACTCCGGGCCCAGTTCAGTGGCCATCTGGCGAGCGGGCTCGGGCTGTCTCGAATACTTACGGAAGACCGCGCATTGCAGGTGATCGCGCAGGCCCACGTTGAGCACCGCCGCCAGGCGCCCGGTGGTCTTCCGCAGGATGGCTTGCTCCGGATTGCTCCGTTCCCGCAAGACGCCCACCAGGACTACGCAGAGGATCACCGCCGCGGCGGCGGCGATGGCCCACAGCCCGGTGCGCGGACGCGCGACCTCGCCCCGTACCCTCCGCCGCACCCGGGCATCCAGGCGGGCGGGCACCGGCGTGGATTTCACGGCGGCCTGCAATTCCGCGCGGATGCGCGCGCGCGTGCGGAGTTCCGCCGCGCACTCCGGGCAGGTCTCCAGATGGCGCGCCACCTCGCGGCCGGTATCCTCCGGCAACTCGCGGCTGAGATACGCATCCAGATGCGCGCGCACCGGATCGCACGGGGACGGGTTCATCGGCCGCCCTCCTGGCCGATGCCGTAGGAGCGCGCGATTTCGCTTAGCTGCTCGCGCAACAGCTTCCGGCCGCGGCTCAGGCGGCTCATCACGGTTCCGATGGGCACGTCCAGCAATCCGGCGATTTCCTTGTAGGAGAACTCCTGTACGTCCGCCAGCAGAACAGCGGCCCGGTAATCGGCCGGCAAGCGATCCAGCGCGCGCAGGATCTCGCCTTGCGCCAGGCGCTCGGGAACGGGGGGCGGCGCGGCGGCGGCTTGGTCCAGGATTTCCGCGCTATCCGGAACCCGGCGAAGGTTGAACCAACTGCGGCGGTGGTGATGGATGGTGTTGACCAGGATCTTGAAGAGCCAGGCCCGGCAATTGGTTCCGGGCTCGAAGCGGCCAAACGATTTCCAGGCCTGTAAGTAGGTTTCCTGCACGACGTCCTCGGCTTTCGCGCCGTCTCCGAGCAGCCGGGCCGCGGTGCGGTACAACTCGTTCAGGTGCGGCAAGGCGGCTCTTTCGAATTCGTCAGTTCGCGGGCGTTTCGAAAACAATACTCCTATAGTGGCATAAGGCGGCGGAGTGGGAGTTTATTCCCGCGATCTGGGAGGGCGCCGTTTTGGTAAACTGGAGGGGACCTGCCTACGGCGGCTTTAGCTCAGTCGGTAGAGCGTCGGATTGTGGTTCCGAAAGTCGTGGGTTCGAATCCCACAAGCCGCCCCATTTAAGTCTTTATTTGTCGGTATTTTACACGCATCACGGCTTACAGATGCGGTCGAGTAGGTTCAGGAGCCGTCCGGCGTGCACGGGCGATGCGGCTCTCACTTTTATCGGGTCGATCAGCGCCAGGATCTTAAATGAGTGCCCTCCCTTCGAGTACTCACCTTTGGTAGGGCAGGCAGTCGTGGCTGCCTTCAGGCCCGCCCACAAGTCGGCTTTCGGAATCATGTCAATTTCTGGACGCTGGCTGAGCGCCCCTGGCCGGAAACCTCGGCCATAGTACTCCTTGACCTTATCCTTATCGGCGTGAAACCATGCCTCCATGGCTTGGACCATTAGGTGGAGTTGATCGGGCGTAGCGCTGTCCGGGCGATGCCATCCGTCGCGAGTTCTGACGTGCTCCCAGGCATCTCCGCCAGAAACTGGTGCCTCGCTGTCCACCAAGAGGATTGGGAAGTCCTCGTCACCAGCGTTTGCATGGGAGGTTCGAAAGCTCTTGAAGGCGCCACTTCTGGCACCACAACTCACGATTCTCGGCATGCGGCGATCCAGCCCTGCCTTCCGGAAAAATTCTCTGAAACCGCGACGGTACTCCGTGTCCAGGGCCTTGTTGTGATCGCCACCACCTTCCACGTAGATTCTTACATTCACCAGCGATTTCCTCCGATCTCACCACGCCGCCAAAGTTGTCCAAGGCCGTAGTCCTTCAGCCACTCGGCCAGATCCGCGCTAGTCCGCCGGGTCATACTTGTCGAACCATTCTGTTTTTCGCAAACGACTACGGCCTCGGGCACCTTCGTCAGGCCGTCAACGAGTATGTCGGAGTGCGTCGTAACGATTAATTGCATACGATGGGACGCGTCGACCAGCAACTCTGCAAGCCTGGCCACCAAATCAGGATGCAAACCCAGTTCGGGTTCCTCAAGACAAATTAGCGGCGATGGTTCAGGGTGATTCAGCACTGCCAGGAGACACAGATACCGAACGGTCCCATCCGAGAGTCGCGTCGCGGGGACAGGAGATCTCAGGCCAGAATAGTGGAGAAACAATTGAATCGTCCCGCCCAGGACTTTCGCTGAGAAATCCACAATCGAATCGTCGGCGTCCTTCAGTTGTTCCACTATACTGGCTCGAAGATTTGAGCGATGTTCCAGATCGTTTAGAACGAGGGCAATGTTCGCGGCGTCCTCGCGGAGGAACTCCGCCGGAAGGTCGGTTGGCTGCGGCCTCCGGGGTTGCGTGTTACGCCCGAGGTTCCATTCGCGAAAGAGCTTGATCTTCGCGTATTCACTCCCTAGATATGTGACCTCGGGATACTGATCCGGATCCTTGCGCTGGGACACAACGGACTGGTCAAGGGCCAGATCTTCGCGTTTCAGCGTGCGCCGTGCACGGTCGGCGCCAGGCGGACCGTCCGTCTTCACGTTCAAGACCGGATGCCCACTCTGGTAGCGGTAATAAAAATAGGGCTCGCGGTCGCCAGACCGACTGGCGTGCTCATTCTCAATTGCCTCGTCAACCAATTCGGCTCGCTGTCCCACCACCGTGAACTTCAGACGGTGGCGAAGCGGCATCTTGCCATCAGGGTGGAAAACCGTCGCATCAATCTCCGCAAGCGGCGGCTGGTCCGATCCCTTCCAAAGCCATTCGCCAATCCCGCCGCCGGCCCGAACGGGATCGAGCAAATTCCCTGGAGCCGACTGGAGCAGGCCTATAGCCTCGATTAGATTCGATTTCCCCGCGCCATTCGGGCCGATAAGCACATTCAGAGACTGGAGCTCAATCTCCTCCGTGTTTGGGCCAAACGACAGGAGATTCCGCAACCTAATGGTTCTCAGAAATCGCTTATCGCCGAGCATGTAGTTTTCATTCTACCCGGCTACGCAAACGCGCGAGCATTTCACGCACGATAATCGCGCCCTGTAGCGCGGGCCGCCCGGCCGTAGGCGCGCGCGCAGAGTGCGAACCCCGCCAGGAAGAGCAGGAGCCCGGCGTAGGCCGGCGCCAGGTGCATGAAGTCGAGATAGCCGATCGCTCCATGCACTCCCAACGCCGCGCCGAATCCGAAGATTCCCATCAACGCCATCACCTCGAGAAAACTGCGGGTCAGCAGCGCGTGGCGAGTGATGATCAGGATCAGCAGCCCGCACGAAAGGAGTCCGCCGCCAAAGCCGGCGCGGTCGTGCGCAATAACCGGAATCAGCATCGGTGAGATGGCCGCGATTTGTTCCCGGGTCATATCCATGAACCGAAGGTCTTGCGGCACAAAGACGGTGGTCATACCCACGCCCACGATGGTGGCGCCGGCCAGCACCAGTCCCGCGCCGCATGCCTGCAGAATCTGGCGGCCGCGCCGGGCCATCCCGGCCTCCTTAGGCAACTCCGTCCGCCATGCCTGGCCGATGCGGAGCCCACCCGCGACCGATCCGCGGGATCGCCAAAGTCCCGCCACAAAGACGGGGAGAAGAATCACGGTCGCCACCGCGTGCCACGTATCCAGATACCCGTAGCCAAGGTACGCCAGGAAGCTGGCGAATCCGGTGAATCCGGATATCGCGAAGGCCCACCAGGCCCACGCCTGCCTGGCGCGAAGCGGGAACTCCGACAACCACCAGTACGCCGTTCCGATCGCGAGCAGGGTGCCCCCGAATGCTACGCGGTCGTGAAACATGAACATGGCTAGGCGCGGGTTCGCGGCGCGGCTCAGTCCCTCGGCATCCATCCCGAGGGCGTGCGAATCGTGCGGCAGCAGGTGCCCGGTCAACGATTGCAGGATGGCGAACCCGCCGCTGGCAAACAGAGCGATGCCGGTCAGGGCCAGCAGCGGCCTGCCATCCCCTACCAATGCCTGGAACAGGCTGCCGCGATCTTCGGAGCTCATATGCAAATCATGCAACACAAATGCCTGTTACGCGAACTTCAGCCGGTATACCCGCCCCGGCTCCAGGCGCGCGCGAACCGAGCCGTCCGCGTCCGCCTTCAGCGGCAGCGGGCTCTCGCCTTCGCGGATTTCACGGATCTGGGAGCCCGGCGCGGGGCGCAGCACGGGTTCACCGGACAACGCCGGGCGCAGGGTGGCCCCGATCGGCTGTCCCCCGGACCACTCGATATCGACCGTCAAACCGCCGCGCGCCCGCAATCCGGCGACACTCCCCGTGGACCATGCGCGCGGGAGGGCCGGCAGAAAGTCGATTCCGCCATCGTGGCTCTGCAGCAGCATTTCGGCCACGGCCGCCGCGCCGCCGAAGTTGCCGTCGATCTGGAAGATCCAGGTGCTGCCGGCCGGATGCGTGTCGAACAGATTGGGGCCGGTGCTGTGCTCGATCAGCTTGCAGACGGATTCCCAGGCCATCTCACCATCCAGGAGACGGGCCCAGAAGTTAATGGCCCAGGCGCGGCTCCAGCCCGTATAAGCGCCGCCGGCAGCCAGCCGCCGCTCAAGGGAGACGCGCGTTGCCTGCCAGAACTGGCGATTGCGGCGCACCGTGAATTCACGGCCGGGATACAGCGGATACATGTGGGACATGTGCCGCTGGCCCGGCGTCTTCTCGTCGAAGTCGTGCGACCACTCCTGAAGCTGGCCGTGCTTTCCGATCTGGTAGGGGATCAGCCGCTCGCGTGCGCGCTTCAGCTTCGCCGAGAAATCGGCGTCCACGCCGAGGATGCGCGCCGCCTCCATGCAGTGCGCGAACAGCTCGCCGATGAGCGCCATATCCATGGTGCAGCCATCGCTGGTCTCGGCGGTCCGGCCGTCCGGCGCGATGAAATTGTTTTCGGTCGATTCGGAGGGGCACGTGGTCAGCCGTCCATCCTTACGTTCGATCAGCCAATCCAGGCAGAACTCCGCGCAGGATTTCATCGGCGGATAGGCTTTGGCGCGGAGAAACTCGATGTCGCCCGAGAAGGCGTAATGCTCCCATAGGTGCGCGCAGAGCCACGGCCCGCTCATCGGCCAGTTGGCCCAGGTGGGCGAGCCCTGGCCGAAGTTGCCCGCCGGCGCCGATTGCCGCCAGATATCCACGTTATGGTGGGAGACCCAGCCATGGCATCCGTAATTCACTTCGGCGGTCTTCGCCCCATTCTTACTAAGGCCCGCGATCAATTCAAAAAGGGGCGCATGCAGTTCGGCGAGGTTGCAGGTTTCCGCCAGCCAGTAGTTCATCTGGACATTGATGTTGGCGGTCCAATTGGAGCTCCACGGCGGACGCACGAGTTCGTTCCAGATGCCTTGCAAGTTGGCGGGCTGGGTGCCTGGGCGGGAACTGGCAATGAGCAGATAGCGGCCGTACTGGAAATAGAGGGCCGCCAGGTCGGGATCCGGTTGGCCGCCAAACGCACGCAGGCGCTCATCGGTGGGCAGATTCGCGTTCTCGCTTCGCGGCAGGGTCAGGGAGACGCGCCGAAACAGCTTCTGGTGGTCGGCGATATGCGCCGCGCGCAGGGATTCGTAGGATTTCTGCTGCGCCGCATCCAAACGGCTTCTGCACGCGGCCGCGATTTCGGCGGCGGAGCCGGCGGGGTCGCGATCGTAGCCGCGGTAGCCGGTGGCCGCGGCGATGAACAACGTGACCGTGCGGGCGCCCTCGATGCGCAGCGAGTCGCCGTCGGGCCGCACGAGTCCGCCTTCTGCAACGGCCTGAAGGGACGCTTCAAAACGCATGCCTTTGCCTTCGGCATCGTCATAGAGAACGCCATTGGCCGAGCGGACATAGTCGGGGTTGACATGCGAAGGGGCCTTGCCGGTAAGGCGCAGCGTACCGCCTGCGGCCGCCTGCGCCGTCGCGTGCAGGGGGCTATCGAGCGACAGAGTCAGCCGCATGCCACCGGACGCCGTGGTGCTCAGCCGGACCACGATCACCTGGTCCGGCGCGGAGGCAAACGTTTCCCGGGAATAAACCGCGGAACCGGCGCGGTAGGTGACGCGCGACAGCGCCGTATCCAGATCCAGCTCGCGGCGATACTGTTCGATTTCCGCGGGATGCTCCAGGTGGATATGGAGGTTGCCGAGCACCAGGTACGACTCGTTGTAGGGACCCTGCATCTGGTGGCAGACGCGGTCGGCGGCGACGTAATCGGCCTGTTCGAGGACCATGCGCCGGACCTCGGGAAGATGCTGCCTGGCCGCGGCGTTGTTCCAATCGCGAGGGGCGCCCGACCACAGCGAATCTTCGTTGAGCTGCAGGCGCTCGACGGGCGCCCCACCGAATACCATGGCGCCCAGCCTTCCGTTTCCGATGGGCAGCGCCTCGGTCCATTTGTCCGCAGGTTTACTGAACCATAGCACCGTCCGCGGTACGGCAGGTTGGGCCGCAGAGCGTTGGAGAGCGCCGGCGGTCAGCACGGCCGGGGCCAGTTTTGCGAATTCGCGTCGGGTCCAGTTCATGATGGAATCGGGCTTTCGTAGGGTCTATCCGGGCGTCCGCCGCAGCGTGGGAGGCAGGGACTCATTTCCCCGCCTGGCACGGACGTCGAGCGAAACATCGAGGTGGGCCATGAAGATGGCGGCGGTTCGATAGGTGTCGTAGTAGTCGTCCATCTTCAGTCCATCGTACGTGCAGATTTCGCTGGGCACTCTGGAATGCTCTACCGCGCGAGTCCGGATCTTGGCCTCAGCCGTTTCAGGCGGCCCGGCATTCGGGACAAGGGCAGATCTGGCGCAGGTGCTCCCAGGAGTAAATGCCCGTCGAGTGACCGTCGCTCCAGTTGATGCGGATGGCATAGTTACCCACCGGCTCCACGCTCAACATCTTTAGCGTGGGCTTATACATCTGGAACGGCGAAGCCGGGCCGGCCGCCGCTTCCGGTTGGCGGGGCGGCGTGCCATGGGCTCCCGTGCACGTCGCGCAGGGGCACTTATCGCGCAGATACGTGTTGCCGTATTCGCTGGTGTGCCGGTCTTTCCAGTCGATTTTGATGCCCTTCGATTTCGAAATGGCGATGTGTTCGGGGTCTGAGACGATGGTCATGTCAGTTCTGGATGCGCTCCACATCGCGCACGCCCGAGATGCGGCGCATGGCGCCCAGTAGTTTCTCCAGGTGCTTTTTATCGCGCACGTCGAGGGTCATCTCCACCATAGCGCCGTCCGTCTCGGTCTCGGTCTTGGCTTCCAGACTGCGGATATTCGTATTTTCGTCGGATAGCAAGGAGGTCAGTTGCGCCAGCATGCCGGGACGGTCGTCGGTCTGGATCACGATCTTCACCGGGAAGGCGTCCGAGGCGCTGCGCGCCCACTCCACTTCGATTTTGCGCTCCACGTCGTACATCAGATTTTGCACGTTGCTGCAGACCTTGGAGTGTACCGCCACGCCCTTGCCGCGCGTGACGTAACCGACGATGCCTTCGCCGCGGATGGGATTGCAGCACTTGGCGCGATAGACCAGTAGATCGTCCATGCCCTTCACGCGAATCACCGCATCGCCGTCCGGACCGCGCGGCATGCCCGGTGTGGGCGGAGCGGTTTCCGGCTGCGGCGCGGGCGCTTTGGACACCTCGGCCGGCTCCGGCAGCACCTGCCCGGGGGCCAGTTTCTGCAGCACCTGGCGCGCCGAGTACTTGCCATAGCCCAGGGCGGCATGCAGGTCTTCGATCTTGCCGTACCCGTAGTCGCCCGCCACGTTTTCGAGGCTGCTCTTCGATACTTTTCCCAGTTGCACGCCCAGCCGGCGGGCTTCCTTCTCCAGGTACTTCTCGCCGATCTCGATGGCCTTGATCCGCTCGCTGGTGTTGATGACGTGCTTGATCTTGTTGCGCGCGCGCGCCGTCTTCACCAGCGTCAGCCAGTCCTTGCTGGGAAGGTGGCCCGCCTGCGTCATGATCTCGACAATGTCGCCGTTGCGCAGCGCATAGCGCAGCGGTACGATGCGGCCGTTCACCTTGGCGCCCACGCAAGTCTGGCCCACGTCGGAGTGAATGGTGTAAGCGAAATCGATGGGCGTCGCATCGCGGGGCAGCACGATCACTTTGCCGCGCGGCGTGAAAGTGTAGACTTCCTCGGGGTAAAGGTCCACCTTCAGGGTGGACATAAACTCGCCCGGGTCCTGCATGTCGCGCTGCCACTCCACCAGGTGGCGCAGCCACGCGATGCGCTGATCGTCCGGCGCGGGGCCTTTCTTGCCTTCCTTGTATTTCCAGTGCGCCGCGATGCCTTCTTCGGCGATGCGATGCATCTCCTCGGTCCGGATCTGCACTTCGAAGTGCTGGCCGTGCGGGCCGACCACGGACGTGTGCAGCGACTGGTAGAGATTGGGGCGCGGGATAGCGATGAAGTCCTTGATGCGCCCCGGGATGGGGCGCCACTCGTTGTGGATCACCCCCAGCGCGGCGTAGCAGTTCTTTACGGAGTCCGTGACGATGCGCAGCGCCATCAGGTCGTAGACCTGGTCGATCGCGATCTTCTGGCGCTTGAGTTTCTGATAGACGGAATACGGGCGCTTCAAGCGGCCTTCCACGCGCGCGGGAATGCCTTCGCGGCGCAGTTCGCTTTCCACGGTGGTGCGGATCTCGTTCAGGAATTCTTCGTTGGAGTGGCGTTTCGATTCGATGGTCTGGACGATCTCTTCAAAGGCTTCGGGGTCCAGGTGGCGGAAGGCCAGGTCTTCCAGTTCGCCGCGCACCTTGCCCATTCCCAGGCGGTGCGCGATGGGAGCGTAGATTTCGATGGTTTCGGTGGCCACGTGCGCGCGCCGCTCGGCGCTCAAGTAGCCGAGTGTGCGCATGTTGTGCAGACGATCTGCAAGCTTTACGATGATCACCCGGATATCGTCCACCATGGCCAGCAGCATCTTGCGGAAGCTCTCGGCCTGGCGCTCCTCGGCATTGAAGATGTCCAGCTTGCTGAGCTTGGTGACGCCGTCCACGCAGCGGGCCACCTCGTCGCCAAAACCCTTGCGGATTTCGTCGGGGGTCATGCGGGTGTCTTCGACGAGGTCGTGGAGCAGGCCGGTTTCGATGGTCACCAGGTCCATGCGCATGCCGGCCAGGATGTGGGCCACCATCAGCGGGTGTACCATGTAGGGCTCGCCGGACTGGCGCAATTGTCCTTTGTGCAGTTCGGTGGCCGTGCGAAACGCCTTCTCGACGGGGGCCAGGTCGTCGCGCGGGCGGTATTCGCGGATCTTGACTTCCAGTTCCTGGAACAACTGCTCGATGCGGTCGGGGGGCGGGGACACGGATGGCACTTCGGTGACGCTGGATACTTCTGGGAACACTACTTTGATTGTAGCTGAGACGGAAGGACTCTAACGGGTTTGGGGGCGGCCCTTGAGGCGCGGCCCTGATTCCGGTTTTTGCTAGGATAATAGAAAGCGCCGTTTTGGGCGGTTAGCTCAGTCGGTTAGAGCGCCTGCCTTACAAGCAGGAGGTCCGCGGTTCGAGCCCGCGACCGCCCACCATTTTTCAAAGACTTACAGCACCTTGCGGCCAAGGTTAGTGTCATTTAGTATCAAAACCCTTCAATTTCATGCGGGGATCTCTTGGCGACCTCAAGGTTGTCATCCGGAAAGAAGGGCCACCCCTTCGCTAGCCGCTACCCTTCGCAGGTCGCCGTCAAGCGTCGCAAGAGGTAAGCCCTCCCGTTGCGCCAACTCCAGATAAGCCGAATCGTATACCGAGAGCCGGTGGATTCGAGCCAGGCGCAAGACCGCATGTTCGTCCGGGAGTCGGTCAATGCGCACGCGAAGCCGCGCAAGGTGAAGCAGAAAGGCAGCCGTGTCGGGTTCCGTGATGCGTCGGCGCCGTTCATTCACAACCAAGATATTGCGCAGCTCAAACCACCACAAACTGGGCACGACAGCCCCGGTGGTGCGCATTTGCTGGAAAGCCAGATGTGCATCCGGGTGGTCTTCGTCCTGAAAAGCCCAGCACGCGGTTACAGATGCATCGAGTACGAAAGCCATCAGAACTTGCGTCCTTCGTCGCGGGCCGACAACAGTTCCTGAAAGGTAATTCTGCCGGTACGTTGGCGAAGGTCCCGGATGCCAGCCAGAGCTTTATCGATTTCTTCCTGATGCCGGTCCACCTCGGGCACAATCCGGGCGATCCGGCGCCCGTGGCGGGTGATGATCAGTGTTTCGCCCCGTTCCACATCATTGAGGAGTTCGGGAAGATGAACCTTCGCTTCTGAAGCTTGAATTTCTCTCATTTTTATCAACTGGTTGATTCGATCGGTCCACTATACAGTATAGTAGATAGTGGTCGCTACCGCGAAGGATCAACTGGCGCTAAGATTGAATCGCCCGGGGGCTATAATAGATCCACATTAGGCGATGCGGTCGAGCGACCATAATGTGACGCAGCTTCTGGCGGCATGGCGCCAAGGTGATGCGGGCGCGCTCGATCGGTTGATGCCCTTGGTCTACGCGCACCTTCAGGCCCTGGCCCGCCACCATTTGAGCGGAGAACGCCCTGGGCACACCCTCCCTGCCACCGCTTTGGTGCACGAAGCTTACCTCAAACTGGTGGACGTGAATGTCGACTGGCAGGACCGCGGGCACTTCTTCGCAATCGCGGCCAGGACCATGCGTCGCATTTTGGTCGACCACGCAAAGTCCCGGCACTCCGCGCGGCGAGGCGGCGGCAGCCCGGTTCTGCCGATTGAAGAGATCGCAGTGGTCGGCGTGGAGCCGCCGCCTCAGATCGTAGATCTTAACGATGCGCTAAACCGGTTGGAAGCGGTAGATGAGCGCAAGAGCCGGATTGTCGATTTGATCTACTTCGGTGGACTCAGCCAGGAAGAAACAGCCGCCGCTCTCGACATCTCGCCGGCAACGGTCTTCCGGGACCTCAATTTTGCCAAGGCCTGGCTGGTCCGCGAACTCGGCGATCCGGCAGCATGAAATCCGGGCGATCATAAGTTACGGTTTCGATTCCGGCCCCGGCTGGCGGCCGCCCGCTCGACTGCACACTTCCAGGTCCTTCCCCACCCTGGCGGGGGTCTCCGCGTATTCGACCGAGAGCGCGCCCGCCTTCCGGAGGGGTTCGAAATAGCTCAGGCTGGTGGCGAAGGCGTCGCGGCACGCTTTCCACTGGCCTTCGGCCAGCAGCGCTCTGCCCAAAATCCCGTAGGCATTCGCCTGGCGCACGAGAATGGCGGCGTTGGCGGGATCCTGTTGCAGCAGGGGAGCGCGCATCTGGATGGCCTGGCGCGATTCCGCCTCCGCCTGGCGGGGAAGTCCCGTGGCCAGCCAATATTCGGCATAGCTCTGGTCTCCGCTAGCCAAATCCAGCCGCGCCCGGGTGTCTTCCGGATGTTCGCGGAGCAGGCCTTCCCGAATCCGTAGCGATTGCTCGATGGCCTGCTGGGCGCCGGGAAAATCTTTGCGCGCCAGGCGCGTGAGGCCGACATCGTTGTAAATAATGCCCAGATAGCGCTGGGTTTCGCGGTCGTTCGGATCGGCGGCGGCCGCGGCGCGAAACCACGCCAGGGCGTTGTCTTGCAAGCCATCCGCGATTTTGTTGCGACCCTGGAATCTCATGACGACAGATTGCTTCAGAAACACCGCCGCCAGCAGAGTCTGGCTCCGGAGGTCGTTAGGGCGCCGGCGGATCAGGTCTTCGAAGAGGCTTTGGGCTTTGGAATATGCCAGTAACGCCTGCTCCGGCTGTTTCAGATTCACTTTCGCCGTCACTCCCCCGAGCGCATCCGCCAACTCATCGTAGGTCCAGGCCAAGTCGAGTTGAAGGTCGAAGTCTTTGGCGTCCGCGCGCACCAGTTGCTCGCGCAGAGCGATGGCTTTGTGGAAACTCTCGGCCGCCGCCGCGGGGTCGCCTGCCTGCAACCGCTTGGCGCCCAGGCCAAACAGAAGCGCCGCGGTTTCGCGGACGGCATCTCCGCGCGCCTGGGCCGCGGGGGGAAGGTTGGTAAGAATATCCAGGCCCTGGCGGGCGATGGTTTCATATTCGGCGGGGTTCTTAGAAACCTCATCCACGGCCTCCGCCAGCCTGCCCAAACCGAAGGCCAGCTGAATGCGCTGCTCCACGGAGGGCGATGCGCGAATGAGCTGCCCGCGTAACAGGTTCGCCTTGCGGATGCTTTGTATGGCTCCGGGGATGTCGCGCAAGCTGGGCAGTCCGGCGTGGTACTGGATATCGGCAATCCGCAGGTATCCATCAGCCAACTCCGCCTGGAGGGAGTGGTCGTTGGGAGCGTCTTTGGCCAGTTCGTCCAGATAGCGCAGGCCGCGCTCGACTAACAGCTTCCGCGCGCCGATGGACCCGGGGAGGTCGCGGACCGCGTCGTGGAACTCGAAGAGGAAACTGGTCGCCATATCGCGTACTTGAGCGGCCCGGCGCATGGTGCGAGCCTGCTCCGCCCGCAGAGACAAGATCCAACTCAAGATTAGAGCCGAGGCGACCAGCCCCGCGGCCACGGCCCATTTATTCCGGCGCAGAAATTTGCCGGCGCGGTACTGCCGGGAGCCGGCGGCGGCCATGACAGGATAGCCGGAAAGGTGGCGGCGAATATCCTCGGCAAGCGCATCCACGGATCGATAGCGGCTGGCCGGCTCCTTGCGCATGGCCTTAAGCGTAATGGCATCGAGCTCCCGGCCGATGGCACGCTTAGGCGGCGCGGCCGAACTGGGTTTGGGCGGTTCGCGGCCGCAAATAGCCGCTTGCAGATTCAGCGGCGAGCCGCGATCCGCGGCGAAGGGGTACGATTCAGTGAGAAGCTCGTATAACAGCACGCCCAGCGAAAAAAGATCGCTGGCGATGGTCAGGCGCTCGCCGCGCAATTGCTCGGGGCTGGCATATTCCGGTGTCAGCAGGAGTTCGGTGGCGGAGGGCAGCGCGCCCGCGGCAGCTTCGCCAGTGGGCAGGAGTTTCGCGATGCCGAAATCCAGGAGTTTTACCATGCCCTCTTCCGTGACGAGTGTGTTCCCGGGTTTAATATCGCGATGCACGATCAGTTTGCGGTGCGCATGGGAGACGGCATCGCAAACCTGAAGGAACAGGCGTAAGCGCGCGGCGACCGGAAGATCGTGGTCCCGGCAATAGCGGTCGATGGTCACCCCGGGTACGTACTCCATCACCAGGTACGGCTGCCCGGCGGACGTGGCTCCGCCATCGAGCAGGCGCGCGATGTTGGGATGGTCCAGGTCCGCCAGGATTTGCCGTTCGGCGCGGAACCTCGCCAGCAGCGGTGTGGAATCCCATCCCGGCCGGACCAGCTTCACGGCCACCTGCCGGCGGAATTCGTCGTCGGCGCGCGCGGCCAGGAACACGATGCCCATGCCGCCCCGGCCCAGCAGCCGGATCACTTCATAAGCCCCGATGCGCTCGCCTAGTGCGGGTTCGGAAGCGGTGGATTCGACCGCGTCGCGCACAGCCGAAGAGAGAACGCTGTCGGCTTCCACCGCATGCAACAGAGATTCGACCTGAGTGAGGAGCCAAGGTTGGCCGGCGCAGGCTTCCGTCAGAAACCCCGGCCGCGCATCGGCCGGCAGATCGCAGGCAGCTTGGAAGACTTCCTGCAGCCGGGCCCAATCCGCGCCCGTCAACAGTCTTTCAGGGCGCATTTGGGGGGCTCGGGGCTTGGCGTAGCCATGCCTTGGCGATCTTCAAATCGCGGTGCACCGTGACTGGCCCAGCCGGGCACACAACAGATAGGTTACCAAAGCCGCAAATAGCGCACTAAACCGCACCGCGCCGAGCTTGCTCGAAACGCGATAATACAAGTGATGCCAACCTCCCGTTCAGATGCGCTGGTGCTTTTCGGCGTGACGGGCGATCTCGCCCACAAGATGATCTTCCCCGCGCTCTATGCGATGGTCAAGCGAGGGAGCCTCACCGTCCCGGTAATCGGCGTCGCTCTCCCTAAATGGAGCATGGCGCGTTTGCATGGACGCGTGACGGACAGCATAAAACGATCGGGCGGGATCGATAACCAGCAGGCCCTCAAACATCTGCTGTCGTTGTTCAAATACGTGAGCGGCGATTATGAAGACCAGAATACGTTCGCGGCGATCAAAGAGGCGCTGGATAACGCGCGGCGCCCTGCGCACTACCTCGCTATCCCGCCATCGCTCTTCGAAATAGTGATCAAAGGACTGGGGGCCTCGAAATTGGCCGATCACGCGCGCGTCATTGTGGAAAAGCCGTTTGGACGGGACCTGGCCTCCGCGCGGGAACTCAACCGCGTGGCGAAGAGTGTGTTTCCGGAAGACTCTATTTTCCGCATCGATCACTTCCTGGGGAAGGAGGCGATCATGAATATCCTCTATTTCCGCTTCGCCAATTCATTCCTGGAGCCGATCTGGAACCGCAACTTTGTGTCCAGCGTCCAGATCACCCTATCCGAGGATTTCGGGGTGAAGGGCCGGGGAGCGTTTTACGAGAGCGCCGGCTGCCTGCGCGACGTGATCGAGAACCATCTGTTTCAGGTGGTTGCGCTGCTTGCCATGGAACCCCCGGCCGAGAGAGACTATGGAGCCGTTCATAGGGAGAAGGCCAAGGTCCTCCGAGCCATGCGTCCTCTGAAGCGCGACGACTTGGTGCGCGGCCAGTATGCAGGGTACCGGAAAGAGCCGGGTGTGGCGAAGAACTCCGATGTAGAGACTTTCTGCGCCCTTCGGCTCTTCATCGACTCATGGCGTTGGGCGGGGGTCCCATGGTTCCTGCGCTCCGGAAAATTCCTGTCCGAAACAGCGGCCGAGATCCTGGTGGAATTGAAGCCGCCGCCACAAAGGCTCTTCGCCGACTCCATGCCGGCGACGGGCAGGGGCAACTATCTGCGTTTCCGGTTCTCCCCCACCGCGGCCATCGCTCTCGCCGCTCGGGTGAAGACCGCCGGGAAGGAGTTCGTGGGGGAGCAGCGAGAGCTCTGCCTCTTGGAAGAACAGCCGGCAGAGGAAGCGCCCTATGAGCGCCTGTTGAGCGATGCCATGGCCGGCGATGGAGCGCTATTCACCCGTGAGGACGCGGTCGAGGCCGCCTGGGCCGTGGTCCAGCCGGTCCTTAAGACGCACCATCGGGTTCGCCCCTACAAGCGCGGTAGTTGGGGACCGAAAGATGCGGACGCGATCATCGCCTCGCATGGAGGTTGGCACAATCCCGCAAGCAGCCAGGAATCCGGATGTTGAGTCCGGTCCGGCAAGCTGGTGGCTCGTAAAGATCGGCACATTGGCGGTGAGCGGGTGTTCCGTTTTGCTCAGACACGCGTTGATCTTTGGCGGTACTTTTGAACCATGGCCGCCCCCGCCCCCATCGCTTGCATGGAGAAGCGCCGCTTGATTATGCGGTTCACAGCAGCGATAGCGGAGTGCAACAAGCTCCAAAAAGAGCAAATCACAGCGCTGTTGCGCGGCGACGGGTTCCTGCTGGAAACACAGATCGAAGAGGCTTTGGAGCGGAGAAATCAGACAAAGCACGCAGTGATCGAACACCAGCAGCAACATGGCTGCTAGAGCCTCCGGCAGGGTCTACTCCGCCCGTAGCGTCTCCACCGGATCCACCGCTGCCGCCCGCCGCGCCGGCAGATAACTGGCCAATACCGTGGCCGCAAGCAGAACCAAGCGGCACTGCCGTGTAGGTGAGGGGATCCACAGTGCCGATGCCAAAAAGCACGGACTTCATCAGCCGCGTCAACCCGGCCGCGGCGGCCAATCCGGTCACCGAGCCCGCGGCGGCAAGCCCCAGCGCATACCGCACAAATAGCCACCGCACAGCTCCCGGCTCCGCTCCCAGCGCCACCCGGATCCCGATTTCGCGCCTCCGTTGCGAAACGGTGTACGAGATCACGCCATAGATGCCGATCAAGCCGAGCACCATCGCCATGGCGCCCGCGAGTCCCAGCATCACAAGTGTAAATGAAGTCGTCGCCAGCGATTCATCATAGATTTCCCGCATGGTGCGCACCGAGGCCAGCGGCAGGCTGGCATTCACCGACCACACTGCCTGCCGCACCTGATTCAGAAAGCCTTCCGTGCCGGCGCGCTCGCTTCGGATCACGTAGGTGACGGCGCGCGTGACAATGAGGCTACCATTGGGAACGAAAGAGTTGGGCATGAGGACCGGCCAATAGACGATATCGGGTGCCTTCTCCTGAATCCCATTCTGCCGCACATCCTGAACCACGCCGATCACTTCCTGCCACGGCGTGTTCGGATACTGGCGCAAGCGTTTCCCGAGCGCCGCCGAGGGAGCGCCCCAGAACTCGCGCGCCAGGTTCCCGGAAATTAGCACCATCGGCCTGAGATCGTATAGATCGGTCCACGTCAATTCGCGGCCGGCAATCAGCCGGGTGCCCGTCGTGTGCATAAACCCGGGAGAAATATTCTCGAACCGCCGTAAGGGCGCAACGTTGCCCGCGTACGTCTTGCCTTCGGGAAACACATTGTCCCAGTTGGGAGGTTCCGTTTCCATGGGCGCTTCGCTCGCAAATCCAACCGATGTCACCCCCGGAATTGTCCGGATTTTGTCCGCCAGGTCGTTTTCGGTCCTGATGACCCGCGCGGGCTCTGGAATGAGCGAATCCGGAATCGAAATGCGCACGGTTTGAAGATGCTCCGCGCCGGTGAAGCCCGGCTCGACATTGCGCAGCGCCTGTGCCGTGCGGATCATCAGCCCCGCGCTCACCAGCAGCACCAGCGTGATCGCCACTTGGGCAATCACCAGAACATTGCGGGCACGATGCCGCTCCCGGCTGACGCTCGCCGTCCGGCCCGCACTCTGCAATGCGGCCGAGATCCGCGGGCCGGCGTACCTAAAGGCCGGGACCAGTCCAAGAAACAGCCCCGCACAAACGGAAAGCATCAGCGTAAATCCGAATGTGCGTAGATCCACGGAGATTTCGTTCAAACGCGGGAGATTGGCCGGGCCAATCGCCACCAGCAGGCGCAGCCCGGCATACGCGATCACTACCCCGAGCGCGCCGCCCATCAGGCCGAGCATCACGCTTTCGACCAGCAGGCCGCGGACAATGCGTGCCACCCCGGCGCCCAACGCGGCGCGCAGGGCCAGTTCGTGCTGCCGTGCCTCCGCGCGCACCAACAGCAGATTGGTAACATTGGCGCACGCGATGACCATCACCAGTGCAATGGTCCCCATCACGACCCACAAGACGTCGCCGGCCTTGCCGACTACCTGCTGCTTCAGCGGGCGAAGCGTGGGCCGGATTCTCCAGTTCTCGTACCATCGGCCGTTGGAGTTGGGCCCATTCGACCAGGTGTCCATCCAGACCGGTAACAGCCGCGCCAGGTCCGCGTTCGCTTGCGGCGATGGTAACGCCAGGTTTGAGCCTCCCGATGCCATTGAATCCGAAGCCCGCCAGGATCACCCGCCCTCGATCGAATGCCAGCGGCAGAATCAAATCGGCCTCTGTTTTGACTATGCGGAAGCCCCGGGGCATGATACCGACGATTTGACGCGGCAGGGAATCCACGTTGAGATTGCGCCCGATTACCGATCGATCTCCCCCAAAATGACGCTGCCAATATCCATAGCCGAGCATGACAGTGGAGGATCGCCCGGAGAAACTGAGCGGTTGCGGCCCTTGCGGGACCTGGTCGGCGGCCAGGAGCCAGCGGCCGGCAGCCGGTGGAACGCCGAGCGCCTGCAGGACGCCGTCACTTACGGAAACCGTGCGCACCTGTTCCGGCTCCGCCAGTCCCGTCACGTTCGCGGTTCCCGGAGTCCACACGCCGAGTGCCTGAAATGTTTTGTTCTGGCTGGCGTACGTGAAGTACATCGAGGGCGAGAGGGCCAGTCCATCGGCGGCATTCGCCAGTCCGGCGGCTCCGGGCGCATCCTGGTGGAGGACGACCAGTTGCTCGGCCTTGGGATAGCGCAGCGGCCGCACCAGCACGCTGTTCACCACGCTGAACACGGCGGCATTGGCCCCGATCCCGATGGCTAGCGTCAGCAGCGCCGTGGCCGTAAACATGGGCCTGCGCGCCAGCATGCGCAGGCTGTAGCGCATATCGCGGACCCCCGCATCGAGGAAGGTGATAGTGTTCATCCGATAGATCTCCTCTCGTACCAGGGTGGGGTTGCCCAGCTTCCGCCTCGCCGCCGCGCGCGCTTCTTCATACGGCAGGCCGCGGGCGATGTTTTCGTCCGTCTCGATCCGAAGGTAGGACTCCATTTCGTCGGACCGTTCCCGATCGGACCGCGCGCGCCGCAAGAAGCGTCCGAGACTCATGCGTCACTCCGTGGCAGGCTTCAGAATGCGGCCGATGGCCCGCACCACCTGTTCCCACCGCGTCGTCTGCGCGGATAGCTGTTTTCGCCCGGCGGGTGTCAGGCGGTAGTACTTCGCTTTGCGATTGTTTTCCGAGGTGCCCCAGAAAGATGCGATCCAGCCGCGATCCTCCAATCGATGCAAGGCGGGATAGAGGGAGCCGTGTTCGATCTGCAGGACATCCTGCGACCCTCGCTCGATGGCATGCGCTATGGTGTGTCCGTGGGCGGGGCCCAGCACCAGCGTGCGCAGGACCAGCATGTCCAGGGTTCCCTGGAGCATTTCACTTTGCAGCGGCGACTCGCGTCTGGGCATTCGATAACCGGGTGCTCCACTCGATCATCGACCGGAGCATTCACCCTTATATACGCTGCAATCGCGATTTCGTCTCAAAACTTCTCGAAAGACAATCGACCGGAGGAACTACCCGCCTGCCTTGGTGCCGGTCCCGCAATACCAGCCTTTCCCGCGCGCTTCAAACACCTGGACATCTTTAAAGCCGGCGGCCGAAAATAACTCCCGATGTTCGTCCACACTCAAGTGCGTGGAATTCAGTAGCTTCATCGCCGGGCCTTGCAACTTGTCGTACTTCCCGTTTTTGTAGCTTTCCAGGATCACGATCAGGGTTCCGCCGGGTTTGAGCACGCGCAGGATCTCCTGCATATCCCTGACGGGATCGGGCCAATAATACTGGGTTTCCACGGCCGTCACCAGGTCAAATTTATCGTCGGGAAACGGCAGCCGCGACACCGAAGCCTCTTCGATTTGAACGCGGCCCGCCGCGATCAGCCCCGCATTCCTCGCGCGCGACGCGGCTACGCCGCCCTTGGCGTAATCCACACCGTAAATCGTGCCTTCGGCGGCCAGCGCCGCCAGTTTTTCGATGGTCCTGCCGCCACCGCAACCCACATCCAGAACAGTGAAGGTTCGGCCGATGCTAACGTGCGTCAAACCCCAATCGGTCAGGCTCGAGTGGGACCGGTTCATGAACCACAGGAAGAACCTGCCGACCCACCTGCCGGGCTTGCGGACTTGATACATCAGGTACGGCGCGGCCGCCAATACCAGGATTGAGAGTAGTAGTCTCTTCATCTGGCGTCACGCGTCCATGATCTCGGGCTCGCAGGCCACTGGAAAATTCACGGAATTGGCGATGAAGCACATGGCATGCGCGGTGTGGTGCAACTCCCGCGCCTTGGCCGCGTCGCAACCGGCGGCCACGCTGACCCGAGGGCGCAGAACCACGCGCGTGAATCGCCCCGAGCCATCCGCGGTTTCCTCCATTTCGCCTTCGGCATGATCGGTGTAAGCCTGTACCACGATCCCGGCCTCCGCGCACAAATGCAGATACCAGAGTTTATGGCAGGCGGACAGGGACGCCACCAGCAGTTCCTCGGGATTCCAGCGCGCGGGATCGCCGCGAAAGGCTGGATCGGAAGATCCCGGAATCGCCGGTTTCCGGGTTCCGGCGGAGATCTCGTGGCGGCGCTCGTAGTCCCGATATCCGGACGTGCCGGTGCCGGTGTTGCCCGTCCAGTCCACGGCGACGGCGTAGCGATGCGTTTTCATGTTGTCAGGCCCTTCCGCCCTCCAAAAACCACTACCCAAACGCCTGCGCGATCAGCTCCCGCGCCTCCTTCTGGATCCTATGCAGGTGGTCTTCCCCCAGGAAGCTTTCCGCGTACAGCTTATAGACGGCTTCCGTGCCCGACGGGCGCGCCGCGAACCAGCCATTCGCCGTTACCACTTTCAGCCCGCCGATGGGCGCGCCGTTCCCGGGCGCCGTGGTCAGCGTGGCCACGATCTTCTCCCCGGCGAAATCCGAGGCATGCAATTGCTCCGGCGAGAGCTTCAGCAACACCGCTTTCTGCTCGGGCGTCGCCGGCGCGTCGATACGCTCGTAAACCGGCGCGCCGAACTTCTCCGTCAGCCCGCGGTAGATTTCGCCGGGATCGCGGCCCGTGCATGCCAGAATCTCGGCCGCCAACAGCCCCATGATCATGCCGTCTTTGTCGGTAGTCCACACGGTGCCGTCCCTGCGCAGGAACGAGGCGCCCGCGCTCTCCTCGCCGCCGAATCCAAACGTCCCGCTCACCAGGCCTTCCACCATCCACTTGAAGCCTACGGGTACCTCCACCACCTTCAGTTTCAGGCTGGCGGCCACGCGGTCGATCATGCTGCTCGATACCAGAGTTTTTCCCACCGCCGCTCCGGCCGGCCATCCGGACCGGTGCGGGAAGAGAAACGAAATCGCCACCGCCAGGTAATGATTGGGATTCAGCAGGCCCGCGCTGCGCGTCACCACGCCATGGCGGTCGTGGTCGGTATCGCAGGCGAACGCCACATCAAAATCGTCTTTTATCGCGATCAGGCCGGCCATCGCGTAGGGCGAGGAGCAGTCCATGCGGATCTTGCCGTCCCAATCGACCGACATGAAGCGGAAAGTCGGATCGAACGTATCGTGCAGTATGGTGAGCGCGACGCCGTAGCGTTCGGCGATCCGGCCCCAGTAGGCCAAGCCGGCCCCGCCCAGCGGGTCCACGCCTATTTTCAGGCCGGCGCCGCGGATGGCGTCCATATCCAGCACGTGACCCAGATCGTTCACATATGCCGAAACATAATCGTAGAGGTGTGTTGTGGATACCTTCAGCGCGCCCGCGTAAGGCATGCGCAAAACCTCGCGCAGGCCGCCCTCCAGCAACTGGTTGGCGCGGTCTTCGATCCAGCGCGTCGCATCGGTGTCCGCCGGGCCGCCATTTGGCGGATTGTATTTGAATCCGCCATCTTCCGGCGGGTTGTGCGAGGGCGTGATCACGATGCCGTCGGCCAAGCCGTCCGCGCGCCCGCGATTGTGGGTCAGGATGGCGTGCGACAGTGCCGGAGTGGGCGTATAGCCGCCCGCGCTATCGATCATGGTGTCCACGCCGTTGGCGGCCAGTACCTCCAGAGCGCTCACCCAGGCAGGTTCCGAAAGGGCGTGCGTGTCCATCGCCAGGAACAGGGGGCCGCTAATGCGCTCTTGTTTGCGGTACTGGCAGATGGCCTGGGTAATGGCCAGGATGTGGGGCTCGTTGAACGATAGCGCGAAAGACGACCCGCGATGCCCGGAGGTGCCGAAAGCCACCCGCTGGGCACGTACGGCGGGGTCCGGACGGCAGGTATAGTAGGCCGTGACCAAGCGGGGAACATTCACCAGGATGGACGGCTGCGCGGGCTTACCGGCGTTCGGATCGATTGGCATGTTCCCTTATTTTCTCTCCATCGGGTATGCTTTATCATTACCATGCCAGCGAATCCTTCATATCCGGAGATTTGGCTCATTCGCCACGGTGAAACCGAGTGGAGCCTCTCGGGACAGCATACCGGCCGCACGGACCTGCCCCTGACCGCGGCCGGCGAACGCCACGCCGAGCAGATCGGCCGGTTCCTCGCCGGGCGTCCCTTCGCCCTGGTGCTTACCAGCCCGCTGCAGCGCGCACGAGAAACCTGCCGTCTGGCGGGTTACGCCTCAGTGGCGCAGGCGGATCCCGATCTCCGCGAATGGGACTATGGCGCATACGAAGGCCGCACCAGCGCCCAGATCCAGGAAAGCGTGCCGGGATGGAGCATCTGGACGTCGCCCGTGCCGCAAGGCGAAACCATCCAGCAGGTGGCCGAGCGCGCCGGGCGGGTGATCGCGCGCGCCTCCGCCGCGGCCGGCGATGTGGCGTTGTTCGCGCATGGGCACTTGCTGCGCATCCTGACGGCCTGCTGGCTCGGCCTCGGGCCCGACGCGGGCAGGTTCTTCGCCCTGGGCACGGCATCGGTCAGCGTGCTGGGCTACGAGCGCGAGACCCGCGTGATCTCGCGGTGGAATCTCAACGCTTCGGCGGGCGGGGCGTAGTATCCTGGAGAGGCGAGGAGACAGGCATGGGATGTGGAAACGGACCGGTGAACCCGGCCGGTATAGATGCGCCCCCCGGCGCGCGCAAGGTGTTTTGCGTCAAGTTTCAAAAGGAAATGCCGGGGTTGGACGAAGTTCCGTTTGAAGGGCACCCGCTGGGCCAGAAAATCTACGAGAACGTTTCGAAGGAAGCCTGGAAGATGTGGGTGGAGCACATGAAGATGCTCATGAACGAGTACCGGCTCAACCTCGGAACGCAGGAAGCGCAGGAGTTTCTGCTGAAGCAGATGGACGACTACTTCTTCGGCGAAGGCGCGGTCCTGCCGCCGGATTACGTCCCGCCAAAGACCAAGGCGTAGCACAACTCTCCGACCGCCACGGCGTGGTATTTCAACGGCTTAGGGTTTGAATGGTCACCTCCGCGCGAGTTTCACAGCCGAGTGAAATCGAGCCTTTGCGCGCCGCGTACCGCGCGGAGATGAACTGCCAGATTATTCACGATTCGATTCACGCCAGGCCCGGCTGGACGCGTGAGTATGCGCTGGAGTTGGATGGCGCCGTGGCCGGTTACGGATCGGTAGCCATCGGCGGACCGTGGAGCCAGGCGCCCGCATTGTACGAGTTCTACGTGCAAAGCGCGGAGCGTGCGCGCATATTCGATCTGTTCGCGAGTTTGCTTGAGGTGTGCCGCGCGGAGCATATCGAGACCCAGAGCAACGCGCCGCTGTTGAGCGTCATGCTGCATACCTTTGCGCGGAATATTCGGGCGGAAGCGATCCTGTTCAGGGATGCTTTCCGGACATCGTTTGCGCCGCCGGGCGCCGCTTTCCGCGCGGCAGCCGAGGAGGACGCCGAAGCTCTGGAGCGCCACGGGCTGGATACGGAAGCCGGCTGGCTGGTCACCCAGGGTGGCGAGATCGCCGGCGCGGGCGGCGTGCTCTATCACTACAACCCGCCCTACGGCGATGTCTACATGAAAATCGCGGAGCCCTTCCGGCGAAAAGGGCTCGGCGCATATTTGGTGCAGGAATTGAAGGCTGTCTGCCGGGAGGGAGCCAAGGTGCCCGCAGCGCGGTGCAACGTCGGAAATCTCGCCAGCCGGCGGACGCTCCAGCGGTCCGGATTTGTGCCCTGCGGAAATCTCGTCGCCGGCGACCTGGCTTGAGCCGGTTCGGCGGCGCCTACGGCTCGACCCGAACCATCACCACGCCATGACTGGGCACCGCCGCTGAAAAGCTGCCGGTCTTCTCGCCCAGTTCCTGGTGCGCCCACAAGTCGCGTACCTTCGCCGGCACGTGATCCGGATAGCCGAGGTCCTTCCAGGAAACCGTGATATTCGCTTCCGCGGCGGTCCGGTTCAGCAGCGCTACTGCGCGGCCGCCATCCGCAAGCTGCCGGGCCCACACTTCCAGGCCGCCGGCGCGCTTCACCCTGCGTCCTTCGCGGCCCAGCGGGTCCTGATCGATGGCGATCACTTCCTTATTGGTCAGGATGTCGTGGATATCGGCGGTCATTTTGCGGATGTCGTTGCCGGCCATCAACGGCGCCGCCAGCAGACACCACATACTGAAGTGCGCGCGATACTCGGTAACGCTCATTCCGCCATTGCCGACTTCCAGCATGTCGGGATCGTTCCAGTGCCCCGGTCCGGCGTAGGATTGCAGGCCGTCCTGCAAATCCAGAATCTGCACCACGCCCAGGCCTCCCCATTTGGCGCTGCCCTCCCACTTGTCGATAATGTCGCCCGTGCTCCGCCACAGATTGCCGACGTCGCCGGCCCATAGCCACGGCTTGGTGGAACCCCATTCGCAAAGGCTGAACACGATCGGCCTGCCCGATTTCTTCAGCGCATCGCGCATGATCGAGTAGGATGCCTGCGAATCCTGCGTGCTGTGGTTGCACCAGTCGTACTTCAGATAATCGACGCCCCACGCCGCGTACTGCCGGGCATCCTGGAATTCGTAGCCGCGCCCGCCGGGCCGGTTCTGGCAAGTGCCGGTGCCCGCGTCGGAATAGATGCCGAACTTCAGGCCCTTGGCGTGTACGTAATCGGCCACCACCTTCATGCCCGACGGAAAGTGTTTGGCGTCGACGATGATGTTGCCCTGGGCATCCCGGTCCACCTGCCAGCAATCGTCGATCACCACGTATTGATAGCCGGCGTCTTTCATGCCGCTCGAAACCATGGCGTCGGCGGCCTGTTTGATGAGGTCTTCACTGACGTTGCAGGCGAACTTGTTCCAACTGTTCCATCCCATGGGCGGCGTGCGGGCCAACCCGTTGTCGAGCGCCCGTAAGTCGCCGGCCGCCGCAAGGAAACCAAGGGCCGCGATTCCTAATGCGAGGCGGCCGATACGTACTTTTGTATCCATGAGTCTTAATTAGCACATCGCAGGCCGCTCGTGGCGCACGAAAGAGTCATACAGGAAAGGAGTAGCGAACCATCCTGACCCCAGAACCATGCGAGGGCGGCGGGTAACCCCGCACTTGAAGCGTTGGGAAGGGGCATATGCAGGCGGGGTATCCCGAAGTTGTGAGCTCCGAAATCGCGCAATCCGGGCGCCGACGGCGTCACGCTGCACGGAAGGCCACACTAAGACGTGCGTAAGCGCGAGCACGTCTTGGGCCCGGCGGAGTCGAAGACCCCCAGCATGTATAGAAACTTCACGCACGAGAACCGAGAGGCCCCGCGGCCGTCCGTGGCCGGTAGGACACGGACCGTTGGGAGAAGGCGAAGAGTGGAAGAGCCTAACTCGAACCGGACGCCGAGCCAGGAAAAGGAGGTAAACGGGCTGAACCGTGTGCGGCGAGCAGCAAAGGAGGACAAGGGGATACGGTTCACGGCACTGCTGCACCACGTAAACATCGAGCAACTCCGCAGGAGTTATCAGAGCCTGAAGAAACAGGCTGCGGCAGGAGTGGACGGGGTGACGTGGGAAGAATATGGAGAAGGCCAGGAAGATCGACTAGAGGATCTGCACGGGCGAATCCATCGCGGGGCGTATCGGGCGAAACCGTCGCGGCGAGTCTGGATCCCGAAAGCCGACGGAAGGCAACGACCGCTGGGGATCGCAGCGCTGGAAGATAAGATTGTCCAGCACGCGGTAGGGACGGTTCTCCAACCAGATCTGGGAAGAGGACTTTCTGGGCTTCAGCTACGGGTTCCGGCCAGGGCGCAGCCAGCACGATGCGTTGGATGCGCTGTACGTCGGGATCACGCAGAAAGGTGAACTGGGTCCCGACGGCACACCGCCCCCAATCATGATTCGGGCGATTCGCCCGACGTGGAGACCCTGTTCTCCGGTAGTGTTGTCCTGTCAATGGAAGACGGCGATCAGTGCTGCCGCAAATTGGTTCGATCGGCAGAAAAGCGCGCACCGAAACGCTGAACGCAAATAAGTGCGACCTTGGCGGTCCCTTGGCGACTTTGCGAGAAACCGACATTTACACCAAGAGGCAAGTCATTGCGCTTGTGCAATTAGAAGGCGCCTGGGCCGGGCGAATCCTCCCTCGCCCCCCAAATCGGATTAAAATATCAGAAAGACCCCCAGACCATCACTCATGTGGATAGTCCGCCTCGCCCTCCGCCGCCCATACACCTTCGTCGTCATGTCCATGATCATCGTCATCCTGGGCGTGCTCGCCGCCATCCGCATGCCCACCGACGTCTTCCCGGAAATCGATATCCCGGTGGTCAGCGTCATCTGGTCCTACAGCGGCATCTCGCCCGAAGAAATGGCCGAAGTCGTCACCATCCGCTGCGAACGCTCCTTCACCACCTCAGTCAACGACATCGAGCACATGGAGTCGCAATCCCTCCCCGGCCTGTCCATCATCAAGATCTTCTTCCATCCCAACGCCAAGGTCGAAGCCGCCGTCGCGCAACTGGCCGCCGCCTCCAGTCTGTCCTGCACTCCCTGCCCACCGGCATGACGCCGCCCTCCATCCTGCGCTATAACGCCTCCAGCGTTCCCATCCTGCAGATGAGCATCTCGAGCGACACCATGAGCGAGTCGTCGCTCTACGATTACGGCTACAACTTCATCCGTACCCAGATGGCGACCGTGCAAGGCGCCAGTTTCCCCTTGCCGTATGGCGGCCGCCCCCGCCAGATCATGGTGGATATCGATCTGAAATCGCTCTACGCGCAAGGTCTCTCGGCCAACATGGGCGCGGTAACTGGCCCGACCACGCCGACAGGGTTCGCCGCCTCGGACAATACTTACTCCAGTCCGCGCGGGTGAACAACTCCTGCCCCGTGAATGAGTGGTGTTAGCGGTTTCCGCCTCCTGCGCCTAATGCTTTGCGTGGCGCACCAGCCATGCTTTCTGCTGGCCCAATCCTAATCCCTTCATCGGGACCTTAACCCTGCAACGCCTGGCCCGGAGATCTGATTCGAGAGCCTCTCGATACTTCCTGCCCGCCAATATAACGACCAAGTCGCCTGCATTCGCGATCGGCCGAAGTTGATCGAGGACGTACGAGCCCCACTGGAGACGGTCCGGCCTGCTCGTTTCATTTAATGTCAGATTATATGGAGATATTATCTGGCTCGGTTCAACCAAATGGTACTTTGCAGAGAGTATGTACCAACGGTCCTGAGGGCCAATACGGGATTCCACATAGGATCGCGCCTTTTTGAACCAGTCCGATATATATAGTTCCTCCGCAGGCCTGGAGTCCTCTGCTTTTTGCTTGACGCATGATACAAGGTATACCGTTTTCATTGATCCAACGATCCTTCTAGCTTAGACGCCCTACGGGAGCAGGACATATGCAAGAATCTCCGGGACACGTCGAGCGCCCCTCGCCCGCTGCCGGGCCCTCCGATCCAATTGGTGTAGAAGGCGTGCAACCGACAGTGCGGGTGAAGCCGGGAAGCGCATGTTACCTATTTCACTCAATATCTAACGCCGTCGCGAACGCGCCGCCCCGCCGGCGAGGACGCACCCGGCAAGAAGCGCCGAGAGCACGAGGATTCGGGCAGTTCGATTCTACCTAGGGAATCACCGGGGCGCCTGCCGCATGTAACCGAGCCTCGGCTAGTAGCTTCCGGAGCTCCGGCCGGAACGGATTTGTCGGGTTACCCTCAATGTTCAGGGGCGGCGACTTGTCGTGGATCAGGTACTTCTCAACCGTCCAGGGCTGGCAGTGTTCCATCCACGCGACGAAAGCATTGCGCGCCATCCATTCCGAGAGTTCCTTTTCCCCGTCCCGATACCCCTCTTCTCCTTCGAGGCGAAATGACACGTGGTGACCGCCTCCACAGCGCCGAAGCTCGAGTCCCAGCTTCGCGGCCAGGAGGCATCCGAGAGCTAGCCGGAGGCATGACGCCTCAGCGTTGCCGGCGAAGTGGGAGTGAATCCTCGCACGTAGCCTCTCCAGCGACCTCTCTCGTCGTTTATTCGGAGCGATACCCACATAGAGGAGAGTGTAGCCATCGTGTTTCCAGCACCCGGCCACTGCCACTCCTGGAGGCGGCTCTCTAAAGTACCAAGCGTAAACGCCCTTCCTGGCAGGCACTGGGCAAGGCCGCGACAGAAACTCGTCCCGCGAGCACAGTTGCTTAGGGCGCAACAGCGAGGAGACATCGGGCACTACTTTGAATCCGAGCCTGGTTAGAAGCGCCTCGACCCTGCTTTCACCACCGCTGAACTGGCTGGAACGCAGATGGCCTTCCATCGGATGTTCGTAGCCGTAGGCGCATCCGACGATGGCCTTCGAGTCGTAGATCCGACGCCCGCGCTTGAGAAAGTAGGTTTCGGCACGTCCAAAGCCATTGATGCGAAGAAACTCCTCCCGCCCGAGGCGATCATACTCGGCGACCGCCAGGTTCACGGACGCCTCCGTAATGTCAGATAGCTTCGGCATGGCTTGATGATACTCCGATGCGAAGGTCATTTCAATCGGGCACGACTCCGTGTCAAGAGTCCGAGGAACCCATCCGAGTCAACACACCCTTCGGCGAAGGCTCGACGCGCGTGGTCAAGCTCCGAGTCCGGCAAGCAGGCGGTGGGCTCAGGAGGGCTGCCTACGTTCGGTTAGAAAGGACTAATTGGTGCAGCCAAAGCACTAAAGGGTAATCCGGCGAATCAGCAGGCTGTGTCAATTTCCAGGCGAGGGTGTCGCCACAGTGGTGTTATACTATCAAGGCAGCCAACTGGGGCTAGAATTAAGCCCTCGGCGGAGAGACATATGTCCAAGTCGAAGCTCAAAAAGGCGAACACATCGGCGGCGACACCAGGGCGGAGGGCCATGAGGCCTACCGTACGCTCATCTCCGGCCACGGTGCCAACCACTCCTGAAAGTACAGGCTCGGATCTATCGAGAGCGGAAAGCTGGGCGAAGGATACTACTCAGGAAAATCTGGGCACTTCGTACCAAATTATCGGCGTAGCGATCCCCAGAAAACCTTAAGGGTGAGAAGCCGCTCCTACCCCATACCCAAAAACCCTAACTAGGGCCGCCGAGAGCATCTGGCGTCGATCACAGGCGCGGAGCCTGCTGGTCAAGGTTGAGATTCAATTCCATGTCTAAGGGTAAGGACGGCGTCGCCCGTGTCAAGATCGAGCTGCATGCGCCCGCCATTCAGGGGTCGCGACAGGCGAGTCCTGCCCGCTTCGAGCCTGACGGTCACGGCTCTGCGCACGCCAGGATCTTATTGAAAAAAAGCCTCGATGACCAATTGGACCGCCGAAATGGCGGAATAGGCGTGATAGCGTGGTCTCTGGGGAGAAAGTGCTGCATCCAGCCGCGCAGACGTGCCTTTGGGATTCTAGAATCGAGCTTAAAGGCGCAGGACGCAGCCCGCAAAATGGCCATTGTCGAAATTGGATTCGTGATCTTTCCCAACATAAGCGACTAAGTAACTTATTGGCTTTCACCGCAAGATAAAGTATGTCCGCCTAGTTTTCATCAGTCGCAAGCCCGAATCTCAGGGGGCCCGGACCACCGAAACCACCGGAGCCCCGGCCCGAAGCTCTCGCACCCCGCAATCCAAGAAATTGCCGTTTAGTATCAATACGTAAGGCTTTGTTTGCTCAAACTCGAAGATGCCCGGGCCGGGCGAATCCTCCCTCGCCCCCCAAATCGGATTAAAATATCAGAAAGACCCCCAGACCATCACTCATGTGGATAGTCCGCCTCGCCCTCCGCCGCCCGTACACCTTCGTCGTCATGTCCATGATCATCGTCATCCTGGGCGTGCTCGCCGCCATCCGCATGCCCACCGACGTCTTCCCGGAAATCGATATCCCGGTGGTCAGCGTCATCTGGTCCTACAGCGGCATCTCGCCCGAGGAAATGGCCGAAGTCGTCACCATCCGCTGCGAACGTTCCTTCACCACCTCGGTCAACGACATCGAGCACATGGAGTCGCAATCCCTCCCCGGCCTGTCCATCATCAAGATCTTCTTCCATCCCAACGCCAAGGTCGAAGCCGCCGTCGCACAACTGGCCGCCGCCTCCCAGTCTGTCCTGCACTCCCTGCCCACCGGCATGACGCCGCCCTCCATCCTGCGCTATAACGCCTCCAGCGTTCCCATCCTGCAGATGAGCATCTCGAGCGACACCATGAGCGAGTCGTCGCTCTACGATTACGGCTACAACTTCATCCGTACCCAGATGGCGACCGTGCAAGGCGCCAGTTTCCCCTTGCCCTATGGCGGCCGCCCCCGCCAGATCATGGTGGATATCGATCTGAAATCGCTCTACGCGCAAGGTCTCTCGGCCAACGACGTGGTCAACGCCGTCAACGCGCAAAGCCTGATCATCCCCTCCGGCATCGCCAAGATCGGCCCCAACGAATTCGTCGTGCGCCTCAACAGCCTCCCGCCTTCGGCCGACGCCTTCAACAGCCTACCCATCAAACAGACCAACGGAACCACAGTCTACCTGCGCGACATCGGCCACGTGCGCGATGGGTACGCCATCCAATCGAATATCGTGCGCCACAACGGAAACCGCGCCACGCTATTGACCGTGCTCAAGAACGGCGGCTCTTCCACGCTCGCCATCGTGGCCAAGATCAAGGAGATTCTGCCGCGCATCCGCTCCACCCTGCCTGCCGCGCTGAATCTGAAGCTGCTGTTCGATCAATCCATCTTCGTGCGCGCGGCCATCAACGGGGTGCTCAAGGAAGCCACCATCGCGGCGTTCCTCACCGCGCTCATGATCCTACTCTTCCTGGGAAGCTGGCGCTCCACCATCATCGTCTGCATCTCCATCCCGCTTTCCATCCTCACCTCGCTCGCGATCATGAATCTGCTGGGTGAAACTATCAACGTGATGACCCTGGGCGGCCTGGCGCTGGCCGTGGGCATCCTGGTGGACGACGCCACCGTCGAAATCGAGAACATCCATCGCAACATGGGCCAGCGCAAGCCCATCATCAAGGCCATCCTGGATGGCGCGCAGCAGATCGCCATTCCGGCGTTCGTTTCCACCTTATGTATCTGCATCGTGTTCGTCCCGGTCATTTTCCTGAGCGGCGCGGCCCGCTACCTGTTCACCCCCCTGGCCCTCGCTGTGGTGCTGGCCATCATGGCCTCGTACCTCCTTTCGCGCACGCTCATCCCCACCATGGTCAAGTACCTTCTGCGCGGCGAGGCTAGCCGCTATCAGGACGAGTCCGGCGAAATGGAGGATGCCGGGCACGGCTGGTTCGCCAGCATCCACCACGGTTTTCAAACCCGCTTTGAGCGTATGCGCAACGCCTACCGCCGGCTGCTGGGCTCCGCGCTGGCGCATCGTAAGCTGGTGGCTGCCTGCTTCGGGCTGATCGCGGTCGCCTGCGCCGCGTTGCTGCCTTTCATCGGCACGGATTTCTTTCCGCAAGTGGATGCCGGCCAGATCCGGCTGCACGTACGCGCTCCCGCCGGTACCCGCATCGAAGAGACGGAAGCCTATTTCAAGCAGGTGGAAGATACCCTCCGCCGCACTATACCCGCCGCCGAACTGTCGGATATCCTCGATAATATCGGCCTGCCGTACAGCGGCTACAACATCGCCTTGAGCGACACCGCTACCATCGGCTCGTTCGACGGCGAAATCCTGGTTTCGCTGAAACCGGACCACGCCTCCACCTGGGGCTACATCCGCGAACTGCGGCATACCCTGAACCGCCAGTTTCCCGACCTGACCTTCTTCTTTCAGCCCGCCGACATCGTAGGCCAGATCCTGAATTTCGGACTGCCCGCGCCGATCGATCTGCAGGTGATCGGGCCGCTGGCCAACGCGCCCGCCAACTACGTGCTGGCCCAACAGATTAGCGCGCGCCTGGCGCGGATTCCCGGGGCGGTTGACGTACACTTGCACCAGGTCGTGAATGCGCCCGAGTTGCATTTCAACGTGGACCGCACCCGCGCCGATCAGTTGGGCCTCACCCAGCAGGACGTGGCCAATAGTCTGCTTATCTCGCTCAGCGGCAACCTGCAGCTTGCGCCTAATTATTGGATCAATCCGCAAAACGGCGTGGACTATCCCATCATCGTGCAGGCGCCCGAATATCGCATGTCTTCCACCGCCGATCTGTTCGGGACCCCCGTGCACGCCGGCGGCGGACGGGCCGCCGACCAGTTGCTGACCAACGTGGCACGGCTCGACCGCGGCTCTACGGCATCGGTCGTGAATCATTACAATGTCCAGCCGCTCTACGATGTCTACGCTAACGTGCAGGATCGCGACCTGGGCAGCGTGGCCGCCGACGTACATCGCGTGCTGGACGATTTTCGTTCCAAGCTCCCCAAAGGGAGTTTCTTCGAAACGCGCGGCCAGGTGGAGACGATGCGCACGTCGTTCATCGGACTGGGCGCGGGAATGATCTTCGCGGTCGTGCTGGTCTACTTCGTGATGGTCGTCAACTTCCAATCCTGGCTCGACCCGTTCATTATCCTGATGGCCCTGCCGGGCGCGCTCTCCGGCATCCTGCTGATGCTCTTCGTCACCCAGACCACCATCAATGTTCCGTCGCTGATGGGCGCTATCATGAGCATTGGCGTGGCGACGGCGAACAGCATCCTGTTGGTGAACTTCGCCAACGACGTGCGCGCCACCGGCGCCGACTCCATCACCGCCGCGCTCGAAGCAGGCTATACGCGCCTGCGCCCCGTAATTATGACCGCCCTCGCTATGATCGTGGGAATGCTGCCCATGGCTCTCGGCGTCGGAGAAGGCGGTGAGCAGAACGCCCCGCTGGGCCGCGCCGTTATCGGCGGACTGCTACTGGCAACCGTAGCCACACTCTTCTTCGTCCCGGTCGTCTACAGCGTCCTCCGCCGCAATCCGCCGACCTATCTGGAACACGAAGCGGAAGTGGAGGCCTATGATCGTTAATCGCGTGGGGCGGGCAATCATGCCCGCAGCCGCCTTTCAGGCGGCCAAGCCGGCTAAAAGCCGGCTGCGGCCAAGATTGGCCGCCCCACAACTAGTAACGGGCGCCGGGGTGTCCAATGATCGTTGACCCGGTAGAAACCAGCGCCCGCCCCAAACCGCGCACCGGCCGCCGCGGCCTGCTCGCCTTTTTCGCGCTGATCGGGGCGCTGGTAGCCGCGGCCGTCGTCGGCGGCATCCTGCCGCGTCTCACGCGCCAGAAGGCGCTCCTGGCCGCCACGGAAACTCAAACGGAGCAGCGCCCGCTGGTCGAAGTGGCTACGGCGCGCCCAGCCCCCACACAATCCGTGCTCGACCTCCCCGGCGACATGCAAGCCATGGTGGATTCGCCGATTTTCGCCCGCGTGGATGGCTACCTGCGCACGCGCCTGGTGGATTACGGCGACCGCGTGAAGACCGGGCAGCTTCTGGCGGAAATCGATACCCCCGAACTCGACCAGCAGATCCGCCAGGCGCGCGCTACGCTATCCCAATCGCAATCCAGCCTGAATGAGGTCAAGGCCGATCTGGACCTTTCCAAAGCCAACCTGAACCTGGCGCGCCTTACCGTCGAACGCTGGCGCCGGCTGGCAAAGGGCGGCGTGGTGGCCCGCCAGGAAGCCGATCAGAAAGAAGCCGACTTCGCCGTGACCGAAGCGCAGGTCGCCAAAGCCCAGGCCAGCATCTCTACCACCCAGGAAACCGTGCACGCGAATGAGGCCAATCTGCACCGCTTGGAAGACATGAAAGCTTTCGCCCGCATCACTGCGCCCTTCGATGGCGTGATCACCGCGCGCAACGTGGATATCGGCACCCTCATCAATTCCGGCAACGCCGGCACCGCCCGTGAGCTCTTCCACATCGCGCAGATTCAGATCCTGCGCATCTTCGTCAACGTCCCGCAGACCAATGTGGCATCCATGCATCCCGGCCAGACCGCCGAACTGCGCGTGGAGGAATTGCCTGGCCAGGTCTTCGCCGCGCGTGTGGCGCGCATCGCGAATGCACTGGACGCCAATTCCCGCGCCATGCTGACTGTGCTCGAAGTACCGAACCCGCGCGGCGTGCTCATGCCCGGCATGTATGCCCAGGTACGCTTTTCGACAGGGCGCGCGGAAGCCGCCGTGCTCATCCCGGGCGACACCCTGATCCTGGGGCGGCAAGGCCCCCGCGTGGCCGTCGTCGCGCCCGATCATCGTATCCACCTCCGCCAGATCCGCATCGGCCAGGATCTGGGCTCCGAAATCGAAGTCGTCGCGGGACTTTCCGCGGGCGAGGTGGTGGTTGCCAATCCCTCCGATGCCGTGCGTGAGAACGCTTGGGTCAACATTCGCAAGCATTAACATCCAAATAAGTCCGGAATATCGCCAAATAGCGGTGCGCCGTCCCGTAGAGTATAATTCTCCTAACTAATCCGCGTCCTGGAGGGGAACATGGAGCGCACTCAACTGAGGAGAGGATTGCTGGCGCCGGCGGTTCTATCGATCGCATTGCTGGCATCGCCCCGCGCCTGGGCCAAAGATAAAGATCCCGAGCACGATCCCGCGCAGATCGGCACGCGCGATGTGGCCAAGGGCGTCAACTTCTATTCTGTCGAGCGGGAAATCGGCCTCGGTAAACAAATGGCGGCGGAAACGGAACGCCAGGCGAAAATGCTGGACGATGCCGTGGTCTCGGAGTACGTAAATCGCCTGGTGCAGAATGTGGCGAACAACTCCGATGCAAAGGTGCCTTTCACTATAAAGATAGTCGATTCCGACGAAGTGAACGCCTTCGCCTTGCCCGGCGGTTTTATGTTCGTCAACACCGGCCTGATTCTGAAAGCGGACAACGAGGCTGAACTAGCCGGCGTGCTGGCGCACGAAATCGCGCACGTGGCCGCGCGTCACGGCACCCGCCAGGCCACCCGCGGCCAGCTCATCAACTACGGAACGCTCCCTCTCATCTTCATGGGCGGATGGGCCGGTTACGCGGTTCGCCAGGCGGTGACCCTGGCCGTCCCCATGGGCTTCCTGAAATTCTCCCGCAACATGGAAGCCGAGGCCGATCTCCTGGGCCTACAGTACATGTATAAGGCGGGCTACGATCCCACCGAGTTCGTCAACTTCTTCGAGCGTATCGAAACCCTGGAAAAGAAAAAGCCGGGCGCGGTGTCGAAGCTCTTCTCGACCCATCCCATGACCGGCGATCGCATTCGCGCCGCGCAGAAAACGATTCAGCAGGACTTGAAGGCCGAGCCGCGGTACGTGGTGGATACTTCGGAGTTCCATAACGCGCGCACCCGCCTGATCGAGTTGGGAAACCGCCTGAAGCTGCAGGATGTTTCCGGCCGTCCGGTGCTGCATACGCGGCCGTCGGCTAAGGTGGACCAGCCGTCTCAGACCGCCGGAAATCGTGCGGCCGGCGATGGCAACGGCGATGGCGATGGCGACCGCCCCACTCTGAAGAGGCAGTAATCCATCGCGCGCTTCTTGCATTACCCGCGCGGCGTGGCATACTATTCATAGCGGGCCATGCCGAAAACCACGGTTGCTCCGGAGACCCGAACCACCGAACGGGAAGCCATCCTTCCCCTCTACAACGTCGTCCTGCTCGACGACAACGATCATAGCTACGATTACGTGATCGAGATGCTGCAGATGCTTTTCATCTTCACGCTCGATGAAGCCTTCCGGCATGCCGAAGAAGTCGACCGCCGCGGGCGCACCGTGATCATCACCTGCGAACGCCCGCAAGCCGAGTTCGCGCGCGATCAGATCCACGCCTACGGTCCGGATCCTCGCCTGCCGCGCTGCGCGGGCTCGATGTCGGCGATCGTCGAGCCGGCGGCCTGATCACTTGCGCGGGCGAGGCGTGGAGGCTGTTTCGTCGTCGGTGAGCGGATCGTACATCTTCTCGGCGTAAGTGCGCTGCTCATCGGAAAGGTCAACGGCATGCTGGCGCTCCGCCGCGGTCAGGTGCGGTTTGCGTGATCGCTTCAGCAGATATAGCGCCCCGCAAACCAGTGCCCCCGTGAGCGGCGGGCGCTCCATGAAGAAGTCGATAAGCTGCAGCAGGCGGTCGCCCATGTCTTATTCTAACGGGCCTGCACTATGCCGAATGTGCGCCCACCGCGCTGCGTTCCTGTTGCGCGATGGCCAGCGCCGGCGCCACTTCCGCGAACACCTGCAGATGATGGTCGATATCCTGCGCAGTGTGTTGCACCGAGATGGTCCACTGCTCGTCCCACCAATAGGGCTGCGCCAGCACGCCGCGATTCACCATGGCAAACCAGTAGTGCGTCCAGACATCCTCGTCCACGTGATACCAATCGCGATAGTTGCGGATGCGCCGCGGGTAGAAGAGCAGCGCGCCATTTGCGCCCGCGCCATCGGCATAGGCCACCAGACCGTTCTTTTCAATAATGGCCTGGTATCCGTCCACCAGCTTGCGGTTCAAGCCGTCGATGTGGGTGTAGGCGTCGCGCGTCAGCACCTTGCGGAAGGTGGCGAGGCCGGCGGCCATGACCACGGGGTTGGTGTTGTAGGTGCCGGCGTGGAACATCTTCTGGGTATGGATCACATCCATAATCTCGCGGCTGGCGCCGAACGCGGCCAACGAGAATCCGCCGCCAATGGATTTGCCCAGGCAGATGATGTCGGGCTTCACGTTGAAGTACTCGCACGCGCCGCCCCACGCCAGTTTGGCGCCGGTTTTCACTTCGTCCATGATCAGCAGCGCGCCATGCTTATGGGCAATCTCCAGCAAGCCTTGTATGTATCCTTCATCCGGCATGCAGAAGGCGATGTTCATCATGATCGGCTCGATGATGATGCCGGCGATTTCGCCCGGGTGCGCGGCGAACAGGCGCTCGATGGCGGGCAGGTTGTTGAACGGGGCGACCAGTGTGGCGTCGGAGGTCCCTTTCAGCACGCCGGCGCTCGAAACCACGGGCGTGGGGTTTTCCGGGTCGCCGAATTCAGTTGCCTTAGGCTTCACGCTGACGGAAATGGCGTCGTGGCCGCCGTGATAGCCGCCTTCCATCTTGATAATCTTGCTTCGCCCGGTAGCGGCGCGCGCCAGCCGTAAGGAGTGCATGGTCACTTCCGAGCCGCTGTTGCCGAAGCGGACCATATCCACTGGATAGCGCGCGCAGATCTCGTCGGCGAGTTCCAGTTCCATGCCGTGGGGCATGCCGAACAGGGTGCCCAGTTGGAGGCGTTCCGAGACCGCCTGCATCACGGCCGGATGGCAGTGGCCGGCCATCACGGCGCCATAACAGAGGTTGTGATCGATGTATTCGTTGCCGTCCAGATCGTGTATCCGGGAGCCGTGGCCGTCGCGCACGAACAGCGGGTAGGGCGGATAGTAGCGATAATTGCTGGCTACTCCGAGGGGGACGCGATACACGGCGCGCTGGTGCGCCTCACGGGATTTGGGCGTGCGCTTTTCGTAGGTTTCGATCTCGTGTTGTAGAGCGGTGTACATCGTTTCAGTATGCCATCGAAGGGGGGGAAATGGTCAAGCCGGGGTGTTAGAATACGGCCGTGCTCAAGGTTTCATTGGCGATCTGCGCGACTGCGGCCCTGCTGTCCGCGCAGAATTTCGTGGACATGCGGCCCAGCCCGCAGCAAGTGGCGTGGCAGGATCTCGAAATCGGCGCGCTCATCCACTTCGGTCCAAACAGCTTCATGGACCGGGAGTGGGGCGACGGCCAGGCCGATCCGCGGGTTTTCAATCCTACTCAGTTGGATGCCGGACAGTGGGTGGCGGCGGCTAAGTCCGCGGGCGCGACCTATGTAGTGTTGGTGGCCAAGCATCACGATGGCTTCTGTCTTTGGCCCACGGAACAAACGGCGTATAGCGTGAAAGCCAGCCCCTGGCGCAACGGACACGGCGACCTGGTGCGGGAGGTGGCGGATGCGGCCCATCGGCAGGGATTGCGGTTCGGCATCTACCTTTCCCCGTGGGACCGGCATGAGACTCGCTACAAGAACAACGCCGCCTACGACGATTACTACCGCAAGGAACTGACCGAACTGGTCACGCGTTACGGCGAAATCGTCGAGTTCTGGCTGGATGGCGCCGGCAGCGAAGGGCACGTCTACGATTTCGATAGCTATGTGAAGACGCTGCGCACGTATCAACCAAATGCCCTGATCTTCGCCGATGTGGGTTTCCTGCAATACGGCGACATCCGCTGGGTGGGCAATGAAAGCGGTTTCGCGCCGGAAACCAACTGGAACGTGGTGGACCGCCTGGGTTACTTGCGCTGGCGGCCGGCCGAAGCCGATACGCCGCTGCGCAAAGATCATTGGTTCTGGCATCCCAACGACGAGAAAAGCCTGAAGCCGCTGGCGGAACTAGTGGAGACGTACCACAAGACGGCCGGCCGGGGCGCGCAGCTTATGATCGGCCTGGCGCCGGATCGGCGGGGACTGCTGCCGGAATCCGATGTGGCGCGTCTGGGCGAGTTCGGCGCGGAGGTTCGCCGGATTTACGGGAAAAGCAACGAGGCTACCGAAGCGGACTGGTCATCGACTGCGCCGCTGGAAATCTCTGTCACGGAACCGATGGTCTTCGACCACGCCGTGCTTATGGAGCGGCTGACCGCGGGCCAGCGCGTCGCGCGCTATGCGATTGAAGCATGGGATGCAGGGAAATGGCGAATGCTGGCCGCGGGCACCACGATCGGCCACAAGAAAATCGATATCTTTCCGCGCACGAAAGCCAGCCGCGTCCGGCTGCGCATCATCGAGGCTTCCGGCGCGCCGGCGATCCGGCAATTCCGGCTGTGCGATGGGACGCGCTGAATTTACTTGATGGCGTTATCGCGGCGGCGCACTTTGCCGGCCCCTCGAAACAGTGGCTCGAACAGCAAAAGATGGAGCCGCGCGACCAGCCATCCAACAGTGACCATGGCGAAACCGGTGACAATCACGGTGAGGCTCTTGCGGCCGCGCAGCCACTGCACAAGCAGATATAGGAGCAGAATCAAACCCACGCCCATAATGATCCAGCCCCTGCTGGGAATCCACATCCACGGGGCGTCCCGGTGGACTTGATCGAGAGCGCCGCGTAGCGCGCTAGCCGCCAAAATGAGAATCACAAAGGCCACTACGGCAGCTAAAGCAAAGAGTACGGCTGCCGGCACCAGCGCCAGCAGCGAAGCCACCGGCCGCAGCCGCCAGACCTTAAAAGGTAGGTGGGAACCGGTCTTAAGCACTTCGCGCAGGCGGTCGTACTCCGGCTCGTAATCCGTGGCCCGGTCGACGGTGGGTTCGATCGCCAGAAAGTCCCATGGCTCGCGCGACGCCTCCGAAATGGGAAACTCGTGCCGGCTTAGCGCGGGATCCCATGTCGCCATACGATAGCCGCTCAGCATCAGCGCATAAGCCTCGGCGTCTGAAAACGTGTCCAGATCGGTGCGCAAGCCGGCCAGTTCCCCTTGAATATCCTTGGGCATGCCGTATGTCGTCAGCGTGGCGCCGCGGCGCACCTTCGCCGGATTCGCCGAGGAATCGTAAGGATCCTGGGAGTTCACCCAATCGACGTGCTGGATATCGAGGTCCTTCTTCAGGTGCAGGAACATCAGGCCGCTTAGCGCGGAAGAACGCCGCAGAGTGGCGAGTTCGGTGAACTCCGCCTCGCGAATGCGCGCCATCGAGATGTCCTGCGTTCGCTTGAAAACCGTTAATGGCTCCGCGCCCGGCTTGCGTTCGGAGGTCATCTGACCGCTGGCATCGCTCACCAGCAAAACCGAGCACTCCTGCTCCAGCAGCCCGGCCACGCCCTGGTTGTCATGAACCCCGCCGTCTACCAGGCGCACACTGCGCCGCGGATAGAGCCCTTCCATTTCGACGGGATCGAACAGGCCGGGTACGCAGGCCGAGGCCGACACCGCCATCCCCAAGCGCACTTTCTTATAGGGGTCGGGCGCGTCGGCGAGGTAATACATGCGGCGCAAGAGATCGTTACAATCCACCGAACTGCGGGCGCTGATGGGCGGTTCGCCCATCCAGTTGACCGCGAATTGCCACACGTGCCCGGTGTTCAAGGTGGTCGCGTTCAACAGCAAAATCGGCGCTTTGGCCGCGCGCCTCCAATTATCCAGTTTGGGATTGAAATCCAGCCCCCAGTCTTTGGGCTCGATCTGCAACTGGTTGAGCATGCGGGTGCTGCCGCCGCCATCCGCCACGCGTGCGTAGATATGTTTTTCCAGAAGCTCGCCCAGATACTGCGTACGCGTATAGCCGGGAACCACGATGCTGCGCAGGTTGGCGATCCAGCCCGCGAACAGACGTCCGCGCAGGTTCATCTGGACGCCGGCCAGAAAATCGCGCTGCACGCGCTGGACGATCTCGATGTAGTCCTCGCGCTGGATTTCGCGATCGCGTTTTTCCTGCAGTAGGCGCCGCACTTCCAGGTAATAGTGCGCGCCGATAATGGAGCCGCCCGAAACGCAAGAGAGCACCTCGACATGCCGAAGCACGTCGATCTCCGCCAGCCGCGCCAGCACGCCGATGTGAAATAGAGATGCCCGGAAGCCGCCGCCGGACAGAGCCAGTCCTGTCTTGCCGGCGGTCATCGCGCGGAGAGCTTCGGCGCTGTCGCCCACCAGCATGGCGATCGTACACCAGGCGTCGGAATCTTCCTTGGTGTCGGCATCCTGGGCACGGGCCAGGGCCGACATCTGGCGCGTGGTGGCTTCAAGTTGCCAGGCCGGCGGGTCGAGCGCCAGCGCCTCGCGCAGCCAGTAGCGCGCCTCGGCGTAGCGGCCGAGTCCGAACAGCGCTTCCGCCATGGTGGCCCCGTACCACCATTCGCCCTTGAGCCAGGCATTGGAAGGTTGCGCAGCCAGATCGGGAAGCCTGGACGCAATCTCTTCCCGCAGAATGGCGGCCTGGCGCCGCCGCGATTGCGCGGTGTCGGGGAAGTCTTTGGATTCGAGTTTGGCCAGCAGATCGAGCACGAATGCCGCGTTGATTTTCGTATAGCCGAAGTCGCCCGCCAGATCGCCATTCGCGCCGCGCTGGTAATGGGTGAGTGAATCCTCGAGGTCGCGGCGCTGCCCGGTCCAACGCCACCATTGCTTATAAATGGAACCGGCCAGCCCCAGCGTTTCCTGTGACGGTTCCGGATCTTGCAGGTCGCCCTCCTTCAGAATCTGGAGGGCCCCGGAGAGGCGCTCGTCCACCACCGTATCGTCGTCTTTGTAGGTGCAGAGCGCGTGCTGTTGCAGCAGCCGCAACTTGCGCTCGCGCGGCAGCGACGCCGCCTCGGGATGTTGGCGCGCCAGCGCAAGCAGTTTGCGCGCCAGAGAGAAGGCGCGAAGATCCTTGACCCGGTATGCAATCGCCTCGATCTCCTTCAAGGGCGCCGCGCGGCCCCGCAGGATGGCGTTACCCTCATCCAGGGTTGCCTTCCGCTCGCGCCTTCGTTTTATATCGCTGTCTTCTGTGAGTTCACTTTGTCCAATCAGCCAGCGGTAGACGGTCTCCTGGGCGCGCAGCGTTTCTCCGTCGTAAACGGCCAGGGCGAGATCCACCAGCGCACGCGCCGGCGGCCGGTCGCTGCGGCGTCTTTTCCGCTCCTCGTGTGTGTCAACGACGGATCCGGACAGGTCGGCGGGGGGCGTTGGAACGCCCCTCTCGCCCGCCGCCGCAACCGTCATCAGCAGCCTGCGCGCCTCCGGCTGCAAACGGCCAAGGCTGTCGCGCAGGCTGCGATTCACCGAGCCGTTCCGGCCCGCGATTCCCGGCTGATCGAGGGACGCCGGACCCGCACGCTGTAATTGCGCGCGCAGCGCGTTCCATGCGGACTCCGGCGTGCTTCCCTGGGCGCCCTGCCGCTCTAGGGCCGCGCGCAACAGCGATGCGCCGAGGGGCCATTCCAGCAGCCAGTTCAAAGCCGGGTCGGAACGGACGATATCCGCGATTTGCGGGGGAATTTTGAGCAGCTCAAGCGATTCACCCGCAGTGAGTTGCCCAACCGTCAGCACCATATCGCCGAATTGGCCGGCAGTCTCGAAGTCCCGCGTCAGGATCACACGGGTGGCGAGGGGTCCGAGTTCGAATACGGCGTCGAGCTGATCGGCCGTCCAGACATCATCCACCACGAACAGGAATTTCCGCTCGTCGAGCGCGCGTGCCAATGCGGCCGGGCCGCCGCCGCGCGGCACCGCGAATTGGGTGCGTAGAAACTCGTGTACGCGCTCCGTCCCCCAAGCACCCTCCAGCGTCAGCCAGACGATTCCGTCCGGAAAGGCCTCTGCGATCTCCGGGTCCTGGCAGACGCGCGCCAGGAGCGTGGTTTTGCCGGCTCCGGCCTGTCCCCAGAGAGCTAAGCGGCCCCCCTTGGGAGCCCGCGCGCACAGCAGTAACGCCTCTTTGAGCTTGGCCGACTCTGCCGGACGTTCCACCCAGTTGCCGGGTACCGGCGGCGTCATGCGCGGCGGCTTATGCGGCAGCAGATGCGGAAAGGAACTGGCGATTTCAGACTGCATAGCCGCGCGTAGCGCGCTTTCCACGGGAGCCAGCACCGCCAGATGCAGCGCGATGTTCTCGTACGCTTTGATCAGCTTCTCGGTGGGAGGATCGGGGCGGGTTGACCCAGAGGACGGCGCGGCACTGATTACCAATCGCTCGCCAAAATTGTATTTGGGTATGTAAGGGATCTGGAGGTGCCAGAACGGACGGTCCAGATTCTCCAGCGGCCCGGGCAGTAGATCCATGCCCTTTTGTTTGTCTTCGAATTTGTCGGCGAACAGGGCAGAGAATTCTCCCAACAGTCCCGATTCGGAATCGTCAAGCCGCGTGGGAATCACCAGCACCTGAAGATGCCGGCTGTAGCGCGCCTTCAGTGCGGCGGGCGTTTCAAATGAACCGACGATCCGGGCGACGCCGTCGATATTCTGATTGTTGGGGGCGCAGAATGCGACCACCGCGTCGGCCATCTGCCGCGTGCAGATCCCGCCCATCTCCGTGACGCCGGTCCGGCTGTCGATCAGCACGACGTCGGCGATTTCCGTGAGTCTGCGGCGCAGCCATTCCAGATAGGCCTTCCCTTCGTATGCGGCGATGAAGTCCAGCCAGTCGAAATCCTGCACGGCGTCGGCATATTTGCCAAAGTTTTCGGGCGAACGAGCGCCCGCGGCCAGCAGCCAGAGCCCGCCCGGGCTGGAGGTCTCAATCGGCTGCAAATACGACGCGATGGAAGGGAAGGTCCGGTCCAGGATGTCCGCGAAGCTTAGCGGCTGCCGGGTTTCCTCGGTGGACGGCGGCTTAGGCCGCCTGGAGGCCTTCCGTTCGCGGTGTTGCCGCGTGATGGCAGCAACCTCCTCGGCTTCCTTGAGCGCTTCATCGTTGGGGGCGGAGGCGGGCGCCCCATCGAATCCGGGAGAAATGCGTACGGGCGTTTCCACCGGCTTTGGGGAGGATGCCGGCTCCTGTTCAATGGGTGTCGAAAGACTGGGGAACTTCTTTTTGTAGTCGGTTAGTAGATCGATTAAGCCAGGACGCGTGGCGGCACTTGCCAGTTCAGCGCCTTTCCCTGCAGCGGACGAAAAGAAGTAATTCTCCAGCCCGGGCGCCTCCAGGTCCCAGTTGACCATCACCACCCGCAGCCCCTTCCTGCAGAAATACGCGCCGAGGTTCGCCAGGGCCATCGACCGTCCGACGCCGCCCTTGAAGGAATACAGGGTGTAGATCATCGTAGACCCGCGGTTTCCTTGGCTTCCTCGCGCGCCGCGATACGCTCGGCCTCCCGTTTTTCGAGCAGCCGCGGGTAGCGAATGCGGTTGCGGATCAGAGCATCGATTTGCGATGTCCTTTGCAGGTCCAGGGCGCACCGTGCGCCAAACACGTCGCCAGGTGGGATCTCCGGCTGCAAATAGTCTTCCAGAATGTTGGATACCGACATCAGATACATGGCGTGCAGATCCCCGGCCCTCTCTACATTGGGCGACAAAGAGATCATCACCGATTCTTCCCTCCGCACATAAGCCTTGAACTTGAGCAATGCGCCCGGACAGATCGAGTCGTAAAGCGAGATCGGATCGAACAAAAGGACGGAGGGTTCCTTATACATGTCCCGGACGTTCTGGGCATACTCTTTATCGTTGGTTAAGTCGAGGTACTTCCATTGGAACTGGTCGGCGGAACTGAGCTTCGCGTTTACGCGTACGCGCACCTCTTCGAGGAGAGTCACGATCGTCGGGCCCCCGTGCGGACGCCACTCCAGCGCGCTGCGCCCATACCAGTTCCGTACCTGCGCCCAGGTGAGTCCGAAACCCGCGAGAAAGTCGTCCAGCGTGGGTCCATCCGGCGCTTTCTTCTTTCCATGGATCCGATCGAGCACCCAAAACTCCGTGTCGTTGGTGGCAATGATTCCGGCAAATACCAGGATTTTTTTATTGGCGAGCAGGATCGCGTCGCCCACCTTGCGGATCATCCGCTCCCATTCGCTCGGATCGGCTTCCAGCTTCGATACGCCGAGATCCGCGGCCGATGCGTCGTACTGGGCCTGGAAGGCCGGAAAACCTTGAATGTTCAGGACGCCGCCGCCGCGGGTCCCCTCGAGATTCACCGGGAAGATCTCCCGCGCGCTGTCATCCAATACCGGCATCAACCGCCGATGCGCAAGGAAACCCTCGATCTCCGGGTCAACCTCCTTGGTACCCGCGGCATTCGGCGAATCGGCGTTCTTAGACCAGAAGAAGAGCAGATGTTTACTGGCGTAGATGGCGTTATCCAGTTCCTGCCGCCAGGTGCTTCCCGCCATGATCGACGTGCGGTCGAAGAAGATTTGTAACTGAGGATAGGAGACGAGCAGGTCTTCGTAGAACTTCTGCGCCCACGGCCGGTCCTTACTGCTATAGGAAATAAACAGGTCGTACATGGCCACGGCTTCCCTCCGGACTGGGAAGTTAGTTTACCACAACCGGCATGAGAGTACAGCGCTAAGTCGCGCTAGCGGTGCGTAATCTGGTATCCGAGCGCGACGATCGCCTTAAGCGTTTCCATCGACGTCTTGCGGTCGTATTCCTTCTCGGCCTCCGGTAAGTCGCGGTAGGGCACCAGATCCGGATGTTCCTTCGCGCCGTCGTTACGCTGTGGCCCGTAGCGCCAACCCTCCGCCAGCCGCTGGCGCGCCCAATGATCGTGGGTATTCTCAGCCAGGCGCTCCACCAGTTCCTCGAGATCGGTGCTCAGCCGCACGCGGGAAGTGTCGATCGTTTGCGGTGTATACATGGTAATTTGCGGAAGCATTTGGAGGGCCATGCCACCGCCTGACGCGCGGTCTACAATTAATGAAGGCGGAGGCCATCAATGGAACGGCGTGATTTCATCGGTGCCGCGGCGTGGACGGCGCTGTCCGCATCGCGCGTGATGGGCGCGAACGACCGCGTCATCGTGGGACTGATCGGGTGTGGCGGGCGGGGCCGGCTGGTGATGCGCGGCCTGCTACAAGCTCCCCAAACCGAACTCGTGGCGGCCTGCGATGTCTACGATCCTAACGCCGCGCGCGCTGCGCGGGATCTGGCCGGCGGCCGCGCGCAAACGCTGCGCGACTTTCGCCGCCTGCTCGAAATCAAGGAAGTGGATGCCGTGATGGTGTCCACGCCGGATCACTGGCACTCCATCGCCACCGTGCTGGGCCTCGAAGCCGGCAAGCACGTTTACGTGGAAAAGCCGTTTGCGTTGACCATCCGCGAAGGCCGCGCCATGGTGGAGGCCGCGCGCCGCACGAAGCGGATTCTTTTCCCGGGCACCCAGCACAGGTCGGCGCCGCACATCGCCGAAGCCGCGCGCATGGTGCGCAGCGGCGAAATCGGCGACGTCTCTTTGGTGCGCGTCTGGAACAGCGGGAATATCGCACCCGACATTCAGAAAAAGGTGCCGGATTCGGATCCCCCGCCGGGACTCGATTGGGATTTCTACCTCGGGCCTTCCCCCCAGGCGCCATTCAACCGCATGCGCTTCCTCACCAATTACCGCGTCTTCTCGGATTACGCCGGCGGCTACATTACGGATTACGGCAATCACCGCGTTGACAGCGTGCATCAGATCATGGGCGTCTCCAGTCCGCATACCGTCTCGGCGGTGGGCCGGCGTCTATGCCCCGCGAACGCCGGCGATATCTTCGACCTGCACGTGGTCACCTATCAGTATCCGGGCTTCGTTATGGAGTATGTGGCCTCGTGGGTGAACAGCCACGGCATTGGAGGCCGTTCGCCCGGCATGAAATACTACGGCATGCGCGGCCCGTACAATCGTCCGCATGGATTCGCCTTTTACGGCACCCAGGCGGCCCTTTATGTGGACCGTATCGGTTACGAAGTCTTCCCGGAGTTGGAACCGGGGCCGCCCTACGCCTCCCCGGCGCCGGATGAAACGGGGCTCAAGTATCGCGCCGAGCGAAAAGCCTTCCAGGGCGCGGATGCCACCGCCGAACACGCCCAGAACTTCGTCAAGCAGGTACGTATCGGGACGAAGGGCGCGGTCGACGAGATGGTGGGCCACAGCGCCACCGCCGCTTGCCATCTGGGCACCATCGCCGCCAAGGTGGGCCGCACGCTGCATTGGGATACGGAGAAGGAAGACTTCGAAAACGATCCGGAAGCCTCCCGGCTGTTGACGCGGGAACTCCGGAAGCCGTATGATCTGATCCGGATCTGATCGCGAGACCGATGAGCGATTTGGCCAAGTGGGACGTCCACGGTGCGGTGCGGACGCTACGCACAGAGCATGTCGAGTGGGACCTGACCTTGGAGCAATGGAAGGCGGCGGAATACTTCGGCTTGGTCCGCTTCGATGCGGATGGCAGGATCGTGGAAAGCGAGAGTCACAATCGGGACGGCTCCATCTACGAATGCCGTTATATTTATGATGCGGGCGGCCGGCTGCAAGAAGTGCAATCCGAATCGCGGAGCGGCCCAGCCGGCCAGAGTATCTATGGATACGACGAGTCCGGACGCCTCCTACGCATCGCCAATGTGGACGCTGATGGAACCGAGCATGAATCCGAAACCTATAGCTACGGCCCGGACGGGAAGACCACCAAAATCTACTTTGTACCGAAGCTGGCGCCCAACGTAGGATTTGCCTACGCGATCGACACTACCGAGCAATCCTACAGTGCCACCGGCGCGCGCACGATGCCTGAGGAGGCCCTGTTCTATGACGGCGACCATCGCCTCCTGCGGCGTGTGACCTTTACCAGGGATAGTGCAGGACACCTCATTAGCGAAGATTCGTACCTTGGCGAAGCGCTGCCGTTTCCAGACGGGGTAAAGGAACTTGAGAATGCGCCGGAAGAGGTTCGCGAGGCGGCCACGGCGGCATTTGCAAGTCTTTTTGGCGCCGGAAAAGTCATCTCCAGCACGACCTATTCCTACGATGAGAAGGGCCGCCGTGTGGAGCGGCGGTTGCGCATGAGCGAGCTTGGCGACCACCGCGTGACGTACGTCTACGACGATCGGGATCGCGTGATCGAGGAGACCTGCGAAGACACTTCGCGCCGCATGCAGCTTGGCGAAGAAGGTAATCTACAGACGGTGGAGGAAACCTCCCATACACAGCACCTGCGCTTTGAATACCGGGAGGACGCGCAGGGGAACTGGACGGAGAAGATCGTCTGGATTCGCCAGGAGCCCAACCCGAACTTCGAGCGATCGAACGCCACGCGCCGGGTGATCACGTATTACCCCAGCTAGCCTCGGTATAGATCCAGCATCCGCAGGCTCGCTCGCCGTACAATGAAAACATATGGGGCCGAGTCGCTCCGCTGGGTTTGCACTCGAAACACATCCGTCCGCCTACCGCCACTGGCGCCTCGCCATTGAGCCGCCGCTGGCCACGCTCACGCTGGCCGTGGCTGAAGACTCGCCCATCGTCCCCGGCTATAAGCTCAAGCTGAATTCGTACGATCTGGGCGTGGATATCGAACTGGCCGATGCCGTCGCGCGCCTGCGCTTCGAACATCCCGAAGTGCGCGCCGTCATCGTCACCGGCGGCCTGGACCGCGTTTTTTGCGCGGGCGCCAACATCCACATGCTGGCCACTTCCACGCACGGCTTCAAGGTCAACTTCTGTAAGTACACAAACGAAACACGCCTGGCCATCGAGGACGCCTGCGCCCACAGCGGCCAGCACTACATCGCCGCGTGCAACGGCACTACCGCGGGCGGCGGCTACGAATTGGCGTTGGCCTGCGAAGAAATCTACCTGGTGGACGACGGCAACTCCGCGGTCAGCCTGCCGGAGGTGCCGCTGCTGGGTGTACTGCCCGGCACCGGCGGCCTGACGCGCGTGGTCGATAAGCGCAAGGTGCGCCGCGATCTGGCGGATGTTTTCGCCACACTGGCTGAAGGCATCAAAGGGAAACGCGCGGTCGAATGGCGCCTGGTCGACGGCGTATTCCCGCGCAGCCGCTTTCAAGCGGCCGTCCGCGACCGCGCCCTGGCGCTGGCAGATGGGGAAACGCCGCCGCCGCGTGCGGCCGGTATCGTACTGGACGCCCTCTCGCCCGAAGTAAGCGCGGACGCGGTGCGTTACCGGCATGTCGAACTGGAACTGAATCGCGATGCGCGCACTGCCCAGTTGACCGTCCACGGACCCACCGGGACGCAACCCGATACCCCTGCGGCGATCCACGCCGCCGGCGCCGATTTCTGGCCGCTGCGCGCTTTCCGCGAATTCGACGACGCCCTGCTCCGGCTGCGTCTCCACAACGACGAAATCGGCCTGATCCAACTCAAAACGCGCGGCGACCTCGCCGCCGTCCGGGCCATCGATACCACTCTCTTCCACCTGCGGGAAGACTGGCTGGTGAACGAAATCCTGCTGCTGATGGCCCGCACGCTGCGCCGCCTCGATCTGACCGCGCGCAGCTTGTTCGCGGTGGTGGACGAAGGCTCCTGCTTCGCCGGCAGCCTGCTCGAGGTCGCGCTGGCCGCCGACCGCATCTATATGTTGCGCGATGCGAAGGGCGACGTTCGCCTGGCATCCTCCGCGCTCAACGGCGGACTGCTGCCCATGACGCATGGCCCGTCCCGTTTGCAGGTGCGCTTCATGGCCGACCCGGCCCATGCGGACGAAATCGCCGCCGAGTCCGAGCCCTTCGACACAGATGCCGCCGAAGAAGCCGGTCTGGTTACGGCCGCCGCCGATGAAATCGACTGGGAGGACGAGTTGCGCGTGGCCATCGAAGAGCGCGTCAGCCTTTCGCCCGATGCCTTAACCGGCATGGAAGCCAACCTGCGTTTCGCGGGCGCGGAGAATGCCGATAGCAAAGTTTTCGGCCGGCTCTCGGCCTGGCAAAACTGGATCTTCTCGCGTCCGAACGCCACCGGCGAACGCGGCGCGCTCACCCTTTACGGCAAGCCGGAGCGGCCTCAATTCAACTGGCGGAGGACCTAGATGTCCCTCTACGAACGCATTCCAAATAACGTCAACCTTTCAACCGATAAGCGCCTGCTGCGCGCCCTGGAGCACTGGCTCCCGAATTACATGCAGTGGTGGAACGACATGGGCCCCGAGGGCTTTCAGGCCGACGACGTGTATCTGCGCACGGCCGTGTCCGTCGAGGCAGGCGGCTGGGCGCATTTCGACTACGTCAAAATGCCGGACTACCGCTGGGGCATCTTCCTGGCGCCGCCGGAACACGATCGCCGCGTGGGCTTCGGGGATCACTTCGGCTCGCCCGTGTGGCAGGAAGTGCCCGGCGAATACCGCAACATGCTGCGCCGCCTGATCGTCACCCAGGGCGATACCGAACCCGCCAGCGTGGAGCAGCAGCGCCTGCTGGGCCAGTCCGCGCCCAGCCTCTACGATCTGCGCAATCTCTTCCAGGTGAACGTGGAGGAGGGCCGCCACCTGTGGGCCATGGTCTACCTGCTGCATTCCTATTTCGGGCGCGACGGCCGGGAGGAAAGCGAGGAATTGCTGGAGCGCCGCAGCGGATCGAGCGACAAGCCGCGCATCCTGGAAGCCTTCAACGAGCCCATCGAAGACTGGCTGTCGTTCTACATGTTCACGACCTTCACCGACCGCGACGGCAAGTACCAATTGCTGGCGCTGGCGGAAAGTGGCTTCGATCCGCTCTCGCGCACTACGCGCTTCATGCTCACCGAGGAGGCGCATCACATGTTCGTGGGCGAATCGGGCGTGCGGCGGGTAGTACGGCGCGCCTGCGAGATCATGCGCGAAACCGGCGACGACGACGTGCGGCGGCAGGGCGCCATCGATCTGCCCACGATTCAGAAATATATCAACCTGTGGTTCAGCCTGAGCCTCGACTTGTTCGGCGGCGAAGTATCCAGCAACGCCGCCAGTTTCTTCAGCGCCGGAATGAAGGGCCGCGTACAGGAGCCCAAGTACGCCGATCACCTGGCGCTCGAAGGCTCATATCCGGTGGCCGGCGAGGAGATCCCGCTGCGCAATGCGATGAACGAGGTCCTACGCGATTCCTACATAGAGGATTGCGAAAAGTGCCTGGACCGTTGGAACCGCGTGATTACCGAGCATGAGATCCCCTATCGCTTGCGGCTGCCCGATCGCCGCTTTCACCGGCACATCGGGGCGTATGCGGCGCACCGCTTCGACCCGGCCGGCCATCGCCTGACAGCGGAGCAATGGAACGAGCGGCGCGACGAGTTCCTGCCCGCCGCGAAGGACTTTGCATATATCCGGAATCTGAACACGCCCGTGATGGAGGTCGGCAAGATCGCGCACTGGATCTCGAAGCCGACTACCGGCATTCACGGCATGCCGTTCGAGTTCGAGTATGTGCGGCGGGAGCAGTAGACGGCGCTGATACAATAGCTGAGTATGTTCCTTCAGTCGCTGAAGATTTCCGGCTTCATGTCGTTTAAGGACGTGACCTGGAAGCCGGAGCGTCTGAATGTGCTGATTGGCCCCAATGGGTCAGGCAAGTCGAATCTGCTCCGAGCGCTGGACCTAATTCGCGCTTCGGCGACTGGCGATTTGCGCGACTCCGTAATCAGAAACGGCGGCTTACCTCGGTTGTTGTGGGGCGACTCGGCGCAGCATGCGCGGTTTGAAATCGTTACCGGCGCCGGGCTGCCCCCGGCGAGGCAAAACACTTACCGGTTCGCCCTGGCACCCTTGCCTCGATCCGCGAGTTTTAGGGTGGAGGCCGAATCGCTTAGCCTGTCCGATCGGTCCGCATCGGTCTTCCGCCGGGAAGGGGAAGCCTTGACGGAGGGAGGACCTGCCGCCGGGCTTCCGGAGACCGAGACATATCTGTCCCTCTCGGCGCGCTGGATGGATCCGCCCCTTTACACGTTTCTGCAGCAGTTAAGCGCATGGGCGATCTACCACGACCTGCGCGTGGACGAACGCGCGGAGATTCGACGTCCCGCCGTCGTCAGAGAAGAAAAGAATGTGACGCCCGACGGACAAAACCTGATTCCCGTCCTGAAAACACTGTATGAGAGTGACTTCAAGGAGGCCATTGACAGTGGAATGTCGGCTGCCTTTCCCGATGACTATAACGAGTTGCTCTTTCGCGAGACTGAGCCAAACCGCATTCAGCTTTATATCCGCAGGAAACACGGCCATCGCGAGGACAGCGCCGCCGACCTGTCGGACGGCACCCTGCGCTTCCTGCTCCTTCTAACGATCCTCGCCACTCCCGATCCGCCGCCGCTTATCGCCATCGACGAGCCCGAGTCAGGCCTGCATCCATCCATGCTGCCGATCATCGCCGAATTTGCCGCAGCGGCTGCCACGCGGACACAGGTCATCCTCAGCACCCATTCGCCGCAGATGTTAGACGCCTTCGGCGACGCCCTCCCAGCCGCGACGCTCTTCGAATGGGCGGGAGATCACACCGAGATGAAGACGGTGGCTGGTGGCGATTTGAGAAGGTGGGTTGACGATTACTCGCTCGGACGCTTCATCTTCTCCGGCGAGGCCGCCGCAGTCTTGTGAACTTCGCGCTCTACGTCGAAGGTCACACGGAAGCGAGGGCGCTGCCACTATTCCTGAAGCGCTGGCTCGATCCCAGACTCTCGCGCCCGGTCACGGTCAAGCCGGTGAACTTGCAGGGGAGTGGCAATTATCTGAAGATCTTCGCCCAGCGAGCCGCGAAAGACCTCGAGGCTAGCCGGCTGATTGCGATTATCGGCCTCCTGGACTTATATGGCCTGCCGCTGCCCGGCCTGACAAACCTGAGCACCGATGAGAAGTACACGTGGGCTAAGGCCGAATTGGAGCGCCGCGCCGGGCACCCGCGATTCCGCCAGCATTTCGCTGTTCACGAAACGGAAGCCTGGCTGCTCAGCGATCCTGAAATCTTTCCGCCTGCTATTCGGGATCGCCTCGAACGATACGCCCGCCAGCCGGAATCGGTCAACCTCGATGAGCCGCCGGCGAAACTGCTCCATCGTGTCTACCAAGCCGGCGGCCGCAGCTACCAGAAAGTAGTGCACGGCTACGCGTTGTTCGCAAAACTCGATCCAGACCTCGCCTACAAAGCATGCCCACGTTTGAAGATGCTTCTTGACGAGATGCTGCTGTTAGCCCAGGCGGCCGGCCAGTGACTGCCAGCCCCCCACTCACTCCAAATGGAAAACTTCCGCCAAAGCCAGCATGCCTTCGTCCGGACGGCGGCCATCCAGCGCCTCAAAAAATGGCGCCATCTCCCGCTGCCATCGTGCGTTGATCTCGCGTCCGGCCATGCCGTCGAGCGCCGCTTGAAAATCCGGCGTCTCCAGATATCCGACCAACAATCCGTCGTCCTGCAGAAATAGCGAATAATTCCGCCATCCGGTTTCGCGCAGCGCCGCCAGCATCTCGGGCCACACCGCTTTGTGCCTCTCTTTGTACTCCGCCAGCCTCGCCGGCCGCACTTTCAGCAGAAAACACACGCGCTCCATCACTTCACCTCCGCCAACGGAATCTTCAATAGCGACGCCAGCTTACGAATGCGCCCCATATTATGCCCAACGCCCAGTGCGCAGTGGTGCGTGGGGCCCTCCATGGACCAGCGGTTGACGAACTCCGCCGGCCCCGGTCCAAACCTCAGGCGCGAGTTCGTATTGCCGATGCGCAGGATCGGTCCCGGCAGCGATTCGCCCTCGGCGGCCACCAGCTTTAATCCCCCTTCCGCAGTCGCGGTCAGACCCAGGATGGTCACCGGCCCGGTCTTCACCTTGAACTCCACGGAAACGCCGGACCCGCGCTTGCCGTGATATAGGCCCAAGCCGCGCAAAACCGGACGCGCATCGCTGACGGCGATGTGCCCGGGCCCGTCATGCCCCATCAGCACGAAGTTCTCGCGGAAATCCATCGCGTAGAATTCGGTGAACGAGCCGCCCGCCCCGAATCGATCCAGCATCAGCATGGCCAGGCACGTCTTCAAATCGCCCTCGCCGCTGGCCGGAATTCCGCGCGCGGTGAGCAGCGTGTTGCCGAGGATGAGGCCCGCCCCCAGGCGCTCGAATTCATTGGCATCGAGTCCTCGATAGTAGTAAGTGAGCCCGTCGAGCGCGAAATCCGCGACCAACTGATCGAGGCCCACCGACACGCGCGCGGCCCAATCCAAGTCGTCAGCCGCCACGCTTCCATCTATCGAAAACAGTTCATGTGCGGCGGCAAGTTTGGCGTCGACCTCCTCCGCGCGAGCCGCAGCCACACGCGCCGCCAAGTCGTCCATCTCCAGGATCTCGACGTGCGCTCCCAGCTTGGCGTGCACCGTGGTGAAATCGGCATACATGTCCAGCATGCCCGGATAAGTATGGCCGAGGAAGCCGATGCGGCACTCGCGGATGCCACGCGCTACGGCCGCGGCGCGGCACCAGTCTTCGATTTCGCCCCACGCGGCGGCGTCTTCGTGAAGCTGTCCCGAGACCACGTGGAAATCGATACAGGCGCGCGCGAAGGCGTTGGCGATCTCCGGCACAGCACAGACCGAACAGTTCGCCAGCCACTCGGCGGTGTCCGCGGTTTCGTAATCGAGCGCGGCCGACGGTTGCAGGTTCAGCACCAGCACGGGAGCCCGCGCCTTCTGCACCACCGGCAGCACCTGCGACGAGGTGGCGTAGGTGGCCACGTAGCAGAGGATCAGGTCCAGGTCTTCACCGAGGAAACGCTGCCCGGCCGCGCGCGCTGCCTCGGGCGTATCCACCAACCCGGCCGAAAACACCTCGCCGCCAAACGCGCGGGCGCGCTCCTCCACCAAATGCTGATATCCTTCCAGCCGCTCCTTCATGCCGGGAAACTGCGGCCAGTAAGCCGCCAGTCCGATGCCGAAGATGCCGATGCGCGGGCGCATGGGTAGTTAGGCATATCGTAGCGCGGGTAGCTCGAAATCCAGAGTCACCCACCGCTACAATAGGCCTTATGTCTTGGTCAACCGTCCGGGTGCCCGCATCGAGCGCCAATCTCGGGCCGGGCTTCGATGCTCTCGGCCTGGCGCTTTGCGTCTATCTGGACTGCCGCTTCCGGCCCAGCGACCACCTTTCCATCGTGGTCACGGGACGCGATGCGGCGGCTATCCCCACGGGCGAGGACAACCTCATCTGGCAGACCGCGCTCTCGGTGGCAACTGATGTCCGCATGCCGTTGCCGCCCATCGAGTTGGTCATCGACAATCAAATTCCCCTCGGCAAAGGGTTGGGGTCGAGCGCCGCCGCGCTCACTGCAGGCGTGGTCATCGCCGACCGGTTGCTGGGTCTCGGCTGGCGCCCGCCGCGGATTCTGGACGAAGCCGCGCGGCTGGAAGGCCACCCGGATAACGTAGCGGCGTGCGTGCTGGGATCCATCGTAGCGAGTGCGATCGACTCCGGCGGCGCCGTCCGCGCCGTGCGCCTGGAGTTGCCGGCGCGCTTCGGCATGGCGCTGGTGGTGCCTGATTTCGTACTGCCTACCGCGGAAGCGCGCGCCGTCCTTCCGACGTGCTACAGCAAGGAGGATGCGGTGTTCAACGTCCAGCGTGCCGCACTACTCATCGCGGCGCTGGCTGCCGGAGCCACGTCGGCGTTCCCAGCCGCGCTCGAAGACCGTTTCCACCAACCCTATCGCGCGCCGCTGGTGCCCGGCCTGGCGGACATCCTGAAGCTGCGGGCCCCCGGATTGTTGGGATGTGCCTTAAGCGGGGCAGGCCCATCGATCCTGGTTTTCTATGAAGCGGGTTACGACGCGGTCTGCGACCTGGTGCGCCAGATCTTCCAGCTTCATGGACACGCTGCCGAGATCCTGCATACACAGATCGCCGAGCAGGGTTATCAGTGTGGCGCAGCGGCCTGAGCTCGGGTCTGGAGACCCTCTGCAGGCGTGGACGCCTGCCCCACGACGCCGCTAGCCCGCCTCTTCGAACATGCCGGTTTTGCGATTCTTGCGCACGCCGTTCCAAGGGAAAATCCGGCCATTCATCGCCACATAGACTCCCGGCGGCAGGGTCTGCGCAAAGGCCAGCGCGCTGCCCAGGTTGAACAGGCCGTCTGAACTGCCGAACTTATAAGGAATCATGGCCCCGGTCAGGACGATGGTTTTATCGTTCACGCCGTCCGCCAGCACGCCGGCCGTTTCCACCATCGTGTCGGTCCCGTGCGTGATGACGATACGCCGCTCGGGCGCGCTCCGGCACTGCTGGAGGATAATCTGGCGGTCCTCATCGGTCATGTGCAGGCTGTCGATCATCATCAACGTGCGGATCTGGACGTCCAGATTGCATCTGCCCAGTTTCAACATTTCGGGGAGATGCGAGTCTTTAAAGAACAACTCGCCGGTCAGTTCGTTATAAGCTTTGTCGAATGTGCCGCCAGTGACGAAGATTCGAATCGGTTCCATCCTATGCGCGGCTCCGTTTATAGCCTGTCTCCAGATTTGGCAGAAAAGCGGTCAACAGGCCGATCGCCGGCAGAAAAGAGCACACGCGATATACAAAAGCGATACTGGTGGCATCCGCCAGCCAGCCCATAATCGCCGCCCCGATACCGGCGATGCCGAACGCCAGTCCGAAGAATAGCCCGGAGATCATGCCGATTTTGCCGGGCACCAGGTCGTGGGCATACACGATGATGGCCGAGAATGCGGATGCCAGAACCAGGCCGATCACGATGCTGAGCGCGGTGGTCCAGAAGAGATTCGCGTAAGGCAGCGCCAGCGTGAAGGGCAGGATACCGAGAATCGAGCACCAGATCACATACTTGCGGCCGATCCGGTCGCCGACTGGCCCCCCGATGAAAGTACCGGCCGCGACCGCGCCGAGGAAGAGGAACAAGTGGATTTGCGCGGAACGCACCGGCAGGTGGAAGCGGCTCATCAGGAAGAAGGTGTAGTAGCTGGTCAGGCTCGCCAGGTAAAAATATTTCGAGAAGACCAGTGCCATCAGCACCGCCAGAGCTAGGCCCGTCTTCCGCCGCGATAGCTGCGGCCCCTGGTGATACATACCCGCCGCGGCCTTCTCGCGCACCGCGCCATGGCTCTTGTACCAGGCCCCGATGCGCGCCAGCACGACAATGGCAACCAGCGCCGCCGCGGAGAACCACGCGATGCTTCTCTGCCCGGCCGGCAGCACCACCAGCGCGGCCAGCAGCGGGCCCAGCGCCGACCCGGCGTTGCCTCCAACCTGAAACAGCGATTGCGCCAGGCCGTGCTGCCCGCCGGACGCCATGCGGGCCACCCGTGACGACTCCGGGTGGAAAACGGACGAGCCCACCCCCACCAGCGCGACGGCCACCAGAATCATGCCGAACTTCGGCGCGTAAGCCAGCAGAAGTAATCCCGACAACGTGAATCCCATGCCCACCGGCAGCGAGTAAGGCGTGGGCCGATGATCCGTATAGATGCCCACGAAGGGTTGCAGCAGCGATGCCGTGAGCTGTACGCTCAATGTGATCATGCCGATCTGCCGGAAGTCCAGGCGATAGGTCTGTTTCAGGATAGGGTACACGGCCGGGATCACCGACTGCAGCATGTCGTTCAGGAAATGGCAAAAACTGATCGCCGCCAAAACTCCGAACGCCGTGGCACTCGATTTGGAAATGGAAGATGTCCGGGTTTCCGGGCCCACACCCGTCTGGCTCGACACTGTTGGTAGTTTAGCAGTTTCGCGGGGCTGGACAGGCCCGCGGCCCAGCGCCGCTTATCGATTGAACGGCAGTTCGTTAATCCAATGAAAGCCGCGGTTGATCAGGAGGAATTTCGACACATCGACCTTGCGCAATCGAATGGAAAGCGTATCGCTGCCCAGCACGCCCGCCAGCACCACATGGTCCGCATCGGGGCGTGAATACGCAAATATGCTTTTGCTGCTCGGATTGGCGCCCTGGGATAGCGTCACGGTGCTTTTCGCGGCGTCGTATTGGGAACGATAGCCTTTCGGCGAGTCATCCATCGCCCGGATCGCGAAGTAGCCGGGGTACTGAATCGCCACCTTCTTCCATCGCGTCGTGTCGGTAGTCAACGGCGGCAATTCCTGCCCGTTCCGCGTAAACGATTCCACATCCCACAGCCCGTAGAGCGGCGGCCGCTTTGGATTGAGATAGGTCTCTTTATAGCTCGACCAGCCGCTCGAGATCTCGCCATAGAGGAAGTAGCCCACAAACAGGACCTGGAACGCCACGGCGCCAATGTGCATCCACCTGCGCCCGAATCGCGGGGCGGAGAGGTCCGCGGGCTCCGTGGCCCGATTGAGCACCAGGAAATTCAGCAGCCGCGGCAGATCGCGCGAGGCCAGAAAAGCCGCCATCAGCACCAGGTTGGTGGAATACAGCTTCACCGGCACGTCGTAGCAGAAATTGAGCAGCGCGATATTCAGCAGGACGCCGAAACTCACCATCGCGCCCAGCGTGGTGGTCCGCCGGAAAAGCAGCAGCGCTCCCCCAACTACCTCGCATATGCCGCCGAAGATGGTGTACGCGAGCGATGCCCCCATGAAACTCCAGAGCACTCCCATGGGCGATGAATCCCCGTATGGCTCGGTCAGCTTTTGGAAGCCCGGCGGTTGGAACTGCAGCGGGAACACCTTGGCGAAGCCGTAGCTGATCATGGTGAAGGCCAGCGTGTAGCGCACGGCAACGCGGAGCCACGCGTCGAGGCGGCGGTAGTCCTTTCTCCTGTGGTCCAACAGCGACCATACGAGCGCGGCCACCGCCGCGAAGACCACGAAGAGCAGGTTCTCGACGTAGCCCAGGGTGGTATCGCCGCTGCCCGTGGGAAAATACGTGGTAGCCTTCCCGGTCAGATGAAAAATGTGGATGGCCACCCAGGGAACCAGCTTGTGCCAAAGACCCCCAAAAGCATTGGCCAGCCACTCGCCGCCGGGGATCGCCTGCACCAGATCGACCCTCCCTGGGGGATCCGGCGCCATGTAAAGCAGCAAGTAGCAGCAGACGAAGCGGAAAACGATGCGGTGAGCAAGGCTCCAGGGCGCGTTGGCGGGGATTTGCCCGGGAGCCGGCGCCCCTGCAAACGGGTAAAGTTGCGGTTTGGCCGCGCTATCCATAAAATCGCCTGGGAATCGCTTGCGCTTCTGAGTATTGTACTCTGCCTAAAGCCAACCGCAAGTTCAGCCGATCAAGGGAACATGCAGCGACCACGCGCTGAAATCCGGATGCTGTGTGCCGACATGGTAGAGGTCTGCTGGAAGGATCCCACGGGCCGTAAGTGCAAATCCACCGCTTTGCTGGAGGATATCTCGCCCTCCGGCATGTGTCTGCAATTCGAGATACCCCTAGCCATTAGCACGCAGGTTGATGTGAACTGTCCAGGCGAGAAGCTGGCTGGGACGGTACGCTATTGCGTCTATCGGGAGATCGGCTACTTCGTGGGAATCGAGTTAGCGCCATCCCATCGGTGGTCCCGCCAGCAGTTCGAGCCCCAGCATCTGCTCGATTTGGAAGAACTGGTCTTGCGCAGCGCACTGCGGGCGGGCGGAACGATTCAGTAACGGCAGGCGCGTATCTCTACTGTACAATAGAGATTCCCGCCAAAATGGCAGCTCATACCCTTTCGATTCTAATCCCCCTTTACAACGAGGAAGAGTTCGTCGGAACCCTGCTCGAGCGTGTACTTGCGGCGCCTCTGCCGGAAGGAGTCGGGCGGGAGATCATCGTCGTGGACGACGGCTCCACGGACGGCTCGGCGGCCATTGTGGAAGCCATCGCCGCGGCCAACCCCGGCGTTCTGCGGTTGGTCCGGCAGCCCCGTAATCAGGGTAAGGGCGCGGCCATCCGTACCGCCATCGAACACGCCACCGGCGAATTTTCCCTGATTCAGGATGCCGACCTGGAATACGACCCACGCGAATACGGCCGCCTGCTGGCCCCGCTGTTGGAGGGCAAGGCGGATGCCGTGTACGGCTCGCGCTTCGTGATCTCCGGCGAACGCCGGGTACTCTACTTCTGGCATTCTGTCGCCAACCAGATTCTGACCGGCATGTGCAACATCGTGTCGGACTTGAATCTGACCGACATGGAAACCTGTTATAAAGCTTTCCGAACGTCGCTGCTACAAAGCATCCCTATCCGCAGCGACCGCTTTGGGCTGGAGCCGGAGCTGACCATCAAGCTGGCCAAGCGCCACGTGCGCGTCTATGAGACGGCTATCGATTACCACGGCCGTACATACGACGAAGGGAAGAAGATCGGGCTGAAGGACGCTTTTGACGCGGTCTACGTGATCCTGCGCTACGCCCTTAGCCGGGACATCTATAAAGACTCCGGGCCGGATATACTGGATGCCCTGGCGGGGGCCCAGCGCTTCAATCGCTGGATGGCCGACACCATCCAGCCGTACATCGGCAAGCGCGTGCTCGAAACCGGAGCGGGCATTGGGAACCTGACCCGGCTCCTATGTCCGAAGCGCGAACGGTACATTGCCGGGGATATCGACCCCGAGTATCTGGCGCGATTGCACGCGCGCTTTCAGCACCGCCCGAAAATGGAAGTACGGCGCTGCGACCTGTCGAATCCGGCGGATTTCGAGTCACTGGCCGGCGCGATGGATTCGGTGGTCTGCCTGAACGTGCTGGAGCATGTGGAGGACGAGATGGCCAGCCTGCGGAACATCTATCGGGCATTGCAGCCCGGCGGACGGGCGGTGGTGCTGGTGCCGCATGGCCAGGAAATCTTCGGTTCGCTGGATGCGGCGCTAGGCCATTACCGCCGCTACTCCCGCGACGATCTCCAGCGGAAGATGGAGCAGGCCGGATTTCGGGTGGAGCGCATTCTGGACTTCAACCGGGTCTCGCGCCCGGCCTGGTATGTGAATGGCCGCCTGCTGAAAAGAAAGACGATCGGCCGCTTCCAGTTGCGCCTTTTCGACAGCCTGGTGTGGCTGTGGCGTCGCATCGACCCGATAATGCCGTGGCCGTCCACCTCGATCATTGCGATCGGCGTCCGGCCTGACGGCGTCTGATTGCAAGCCGGCTGCGGGCATGATTGCCCGCCCCACGGGGGGCAGACCTTGCGCCACGTCAGTTTCCGACGGCCGTATAGAGCGTTTGCGGCAACGTGTTTCCGCCCTGCATGAAGATCAACGGAACGGCGCTGCCGGCGGCGACCGTGGGCACCACAATATTGAATTGATACAATCCCACGTAGCCCGGCGCTAACCCTTGATATTGCAAGGTCGCCGGAGTTGTGCCGAACAGAACCTGCAGCGGAGAGGTCAGGCTAGTCAACTGAGTGCTGCTGACCAATTGTCCCGCTGGGACGGCTGGGTTCGTGGTGCCGAATCCCACACCGTAGAGGGTAATGATGGCGCCCGGCGGAGCGGGCTGCGACGTGAGTCCGGAAACGGCGCCGGTGGGCAGTACCCAAGTGCTCGAATTCGCCAACAGGGCTCCCGCGTATTGTTTGCCGCCGATATTCAGAATGGATGGCGCGAAGATACCGGGGGTCGGCCCGACCGTCAGGTTGTATGTGGTGCTGGTGCCCCACTCGGTCGTCACGACCAGCGGCAGCGTCCCCGCGGAGACATTCGAGGGAACCTGCACGTTCACTTGCCCGGGGCTGATGTAAGCCACATAGGCCGGCTGGCCGCCCACGGTAACGGATACGAAATCGAGCGAAGTGGGTGCATTGGATCCGTTGAAATCGGCGCTGCCCCAACTGCGCGTGTCGCCGGCCAGATTCGTGCCGTAAATCTCGATCCAACTGCCGGGGGCCACCGAAGCCGAAGCGCCGAATGATCCAGCCGTAATCACACCTCCCGCATTCACCTGCGGAACGACGGGCGCGGGGGTGAGCAGCCGGATTACATTATTTCCATTGTCCGCGACATAGATTTTGCCGCCATTCACTGCCACGCCGGAGGGGAAATACAGTTGCGCGCTGGTAGCTGCGCCACCGTCGCCGGCGTAGCCGCAGCCGGTGTTTTGGCTGCCGGCGATGGTGGTCACGGTGCCGTTTGCCTCGACCATACGGATCACGCAATTATCGGAGTCGGCCACGTAGATGTTGCCATTCGCATCCACCGCGATGCCCTTCGGATTATTGAATTCCGCCTGGAGAGCCGGCCCATCCAAATAGCCCGCCACACCATTGCCGGCCACGGTCGAAATAATGCCAGCGGGAGTCACTTTACGGATCACGCTATTGCCAGTGTCGGAGATATAAAGATTGCCGGCCCCATCCAGGAACACGGCGGTCGGATTGTTGAGCAGCGCCCCGGTGGAGACGCCGCCATCGCCGGTATAACCAGCGCCTATCAAGTTGCTGCCGGCGAACGTATTGATATCGCCGACGGCGAATGTGTAGGTGCCTCCCGGCGGGAAACCCTGGGCCGCCGTACTGCAGGCCAGGGGCGTCTGGTTGGCACACACGACCCGAACCACGTTGTTGAAGGGGTCCGCGATGTAGATGTTGCCGCCGGAATCCACAGCCACTCCTGAAGGATTCCAGAGTGCGGCGCTGGTGGCCAGACCGTAATCCCCGCTAAAGGAGGCGCCCAATCCGTTGTCCCCAGCCACGGTATGGATCGTACCGCTGGACACCTCGCGGACTTCGTAGTTATCGGTGTCCGCGATGAAGAGGTCGCCGTGACTGTCGAAGGTCAGGCCGGACGGGCTGTTAAGCTCGGTGCCGCTGGCGGTCGCCGACGATCCGTCCCCGGCAAATCCAGGGGTGCCATTTCCCGCCACGGTACTGATGGTGCCGCTGGTGTTCACTTCGCGAACACGGCTATTGATGGAATCAGAAAGGTACAGGTTTCCGGACGAGTCGAAAATGACGGCATACGGGCCATTCAGCGTCGCGGCACTGGCAGTGCCTCCATCCCCCGAGTAACCGCCCGTGCATGGCGGCACCGTGCCGCTGGCCGAGCAAGTCCCGATCGCCGTGGAAATCGTATAGGGCGGCGGCGCCTGCGCCAGGCCCGCGGCGGGCATCAGTAAAAGTGCAAATGCGAGAGCCAATAAACAGCTTCCGCTCGTTCTAACCGGATTTAAGAATCGATGAATCACTTATGGGTCCTCTTGCTCGTTATCATGCGGCTCAACGGAGCCGGTATTTCCTCAGCAGCGCCGCCACGGGCGTGAGTTGATCGCGTACACGCTGTTGTTCTGGCAGGGAAAGCGGGACGAGCCGAATATTCTCCAGAACTCTATCATAAGCCTTGACGAGTTCCACCGCGGCGCGCGCGGCAGCCAGACGTTCTCCGGATGCCACCGCGGTTTCGGTGGAACGCGCCATCGCCAGGCAGTTTTGCACAGCATCCCGGACCGCCGCGTCCGCAATCCCCGATTCCGGAGGCATTATCCTCACGATGGCCGCCCAAGCCTCTATTGGCCGTTCGGCCGCGAAGCCGGACGCGCTCCGCCGCGGAAATTGGGGCGTTGGCTCTCGAGTTGATTCAGCTTGGTTTGCTGATCCGGTGTCAGGATCTGGTAGAACGCGGCGCGCGCCTTCGACTGCGCCAGAGTCAACTGGGCGGTGAGATTGCCAATGGTAGTGGCGACTTGCTCGATGGTGTTGGTGTCGTTGTTGCGGATGGCGTTCTCCAGGGTCTGCCGGGCGGTGGCCATGCTGCTGTGCACCGGCGCCTGGGAGGCGGTCGAATTGGTGAAGATCGCGGTCGCCTGCGATTGCTGGTCTGCAGTCAGCCCCAGTTCGGCGGTCATGCGCTTTACGTAATTCTGCGGGTTGTTCGGGCCGCCCATGCCTTGCGCCATAAGAGCCGCGGCGAGGACCAGCGACAACAGTAACGTATGCAGTGCGTTTTTCATACTGACGGATTACCCCTGGAACGGGAAACGCGGCCCGGCGCATGTGCGTTACTCCTTTGCTGTTAAGGCTTTGTAAAATTTGCCGGGCGGGCGGTCGCGCCCGCCGCAGGCCTATTGCGAACTGTACTCGGGATACCAACGCAGCCCCACAAATATGCCCGGGAAGGTCGCCTGTACAAACTCGTTCTGCTCGGGTGAGGTTTTGAAGTGAAAGGTCTTCAGCCCGCCCTGCACTTCGAACTTCCCAAACCGGTAGTTCAGGGTGGCCTCGGCATCCCAGATCGTGGAGCGGTGCGGGAAGATGAAGCCCGAGGCGCGCGCCTCGAACCGGAAGCGATGGGTCGCCAGGTAGTCTATACCCAAGCCGAAACTCGGGTAAATAAACCAATCGGTACCCTGCCCGTTCACGGTGATCAGGTTGCCGGAGGCATCCGTCTGGCCGTGGCGGAGGGGCGCATCCACGCTGGTGAGGATGGTGGTGTACTGGATCTCGTACAAGGTCTTGATGTGAAACTTGGAATCCTTGATCGGGAACGGCCACGACAGGTAGTCGAACGATATTTTGGCATTCTGCATGGTGTAATGCACGGCCAGATAATCGCCCTGCAAGAAGTTCGTTCCGAAGATAATGGTCGCATCGGGCTGGGTCGGATTGCCGACGCCCTGCACCCTGAAATAGGAGATGTGGAACGCGTGGTGTTTCTGTTTTCCGATGGGAATCGTCAGGACCGCGCCGGGCACCGGCCGCGGTTTGCCCGAGTAATCCATGGTGCTAGGCTCGCCACTGGTATTGGCGTGACCGGTTCCCATGACTGGATGGCCGATGGCCAACCATTCCTGCAAGGTGATCGACCATCCGTCGCCTCCGTAGAACTGGCCCGCCGGGGTGATTGCCGGAGGAGCCGCCGGCGTGGCCGGCTGCGCGGTGGTTTGCTGCGTCGCAGGCTGCGTTGCCGTCGCGGGCTGTGGTTCCGCCGCGGCTGGCTGTTGCGCGGCGGCTGGCTGTCCCGTTGTGAACACCAACGATAAACACACACCAAGAGTTGTGACAGCCGCTTTCAAGGCATTTCCCATCGAGTATAAGCTCCGAAAAACTACAATGACGGCGGGCATGCTGGCGCGCGGCCCATTGCCCGTTCTTATAGCGCCAGTTCTTTATGATACATCATGTCCTTCAAGCTGAATTTGGCCTTGATGTCGATCCGGCCCAGTTGGGTGGTGAAGGTGACCTCCCTGTCGTCCGCCGTCAATGGCACGACATCCCGCGGAAAACCGAACAGCAAGGTGGGTGTTCCAGAACTGCTGATCGACCCTTTTTGCACCACGCTGGGCTGTGCTGGGGACTTTCCCTTGGGCTCCAGATAGGTCAGGTTCTTGATGCGATCCAGCACTTCGTCGTTCAAGCCCTTAGAGACGGTGGTCTCGGTATCGCCATCGTCGGAGTGCTGCCGGCCCTTCGCCAGAATGGGCACGCCGCTCACGCTGATGACATAGTCGCCGGCCAAGCCCTCCACCAGGGGCGTTTTCAAGGCCTCCTGGACGGGCTTGGCGCTTTCCCAACGCACGGTGGCCGTATACGACAGGGGCATGTCGCTGTCATTGCCGCTGTTCCGTCCGCCGCCGCCCATGCGGCCGCCCGGGTAACCACCCCCGCCGCCAGGATAGCCGCCGCCAGGGCCTCCTCCAGCACCGGGATAACCGCCGCCAACGCCTCCCCCAGGATCTCCGCCGCTATTTCCCGCGTAGGGGCGGCTGAGCGCGGACGAGGCCGCATTGACTTGCCTGGCCCAAGGCGATTTGGTCACCAGCCGGTCGATTTCGTCCGCCGACCATTCCGAAGGCGCTTTCTTGTTCCAGAAATCCGAACCGGAGGCATACAGGCGGAAACGGGACTGTGCGCCGGCGCCGGCGGCGAACCACAGGAGCGCACGACGGCTAAGTCGATGATTTTGAGACATGCTGTTTCCTAATAAGCTTCAGACGTTGGCAACGGCGCCGCAGGTTGCACTAGAAATCCGCTTGAATTCCAGCGAGAATGAAACCATGCGGCACATTGCGATCCTTGCGGCGATTTTAGGACTATTGCTGCCGGGCGGGTTGACGGCACAGTATTCCCGCCGGCGGTTACCCTCCTCGGCGACCGCAACCTCGGGTCCATATAACGGTCCGGCGGTGACTTTTAACGGCACGTTGAAGACGCTCACCAAAAAGGAACTGGTAGTGGACCTGGATCCGGCCGACGCGGACGCAGAACGCCAGAGCCTCACCTTCAGGTTCTCCAAGAAGACCAAGTTCATGAAGGGCGATCAAGCCATTAAGCCGTCCGATCTCGCTGTGGGTACGCATATCTCGCTCGATGCCACCCGGGACGGGGACCTGAAGCTCTCGGCGGTGAATGTGTTCGTCGCGCCGCCGGGAGAGTCCGGTGGGAAGCCCGCCGACAAACCTGTTGCGAAGTGAATAAAAGCGGGACACATCTGAGACTCCATCGCCGCTCAATGAGATAGCGGTTGTTTTTCGGAGCCGCAAAGATGACGAAAGCCAAGAGTTGTGGGGCGGCCAATCTTGGCTGCGGGCATGATTGCCCGCCCTCCAAGGCGAAGCGCTTTCGGCGTTGCCCCACGCGGGTCTCGCCGCTGTTTGGCCCGCATCCGCGTTCACTTCAGTTTTTCGAGTTCGGCGTAGACCTCGCGCTTGGATAGGCCGCGGCGATGCGCCACAGTCTTGATGGCCTGCATGCGGCTCATGCCCTCCGCGATGCACGCGTCAACGGCTTCGCCCAGGGGCGTGTCATCCGGGGCGATCGCCGACCGCTTACCGATCAGAAGTGTGATCTCGCCCTTGACGGCTTCGCGGGCCGCTAATACGGCGCGGACTTCGGACGCCGTGCCGCGCAGGAACTCCTCGTGGATTTTAGTGAGCTCGCGCGCCACGACCACCGGCCGGTCTCCCAGCGCCTCCTCGACGGCCGCCAGAGCTTCCACGATGCGGTGCGGCGCTTCGTAGAAGATCAGCGTAGCGGTCTCATCCTTGAGGGCTTCCAAGGCACGCAGCCGTTGGCCGGATTTGGCCGGCAGGAATCCGCCGAAGTGGAAACTGTCGGTGGCCAGACCGGATGCCGCCAACGCGGTGGAGAGCGCGGAGGCGCCGGGTATGGCCTCCACGCGGATGCCGTTGTCGATCGCCGCGCGGACCAGCCGGTAGCCGGGGTCGGAGATGAGCGGCATGCCGGCGTCGGACACCAGCGCCACGCTGTCGCCGGCGATCAGCCGGGCGGCCAGCTCCTGGCTGCGCTGCGCTTCGTTGTGTTCGTGATAGCTGACGGCAGGCTTAGAGATTCCATAATGATCCAAAAGCTTGCGCGTCTGGCGGGTGTCCTCGCAGGCGATCAGATCGGCTTCTTTCAGGACGCGCACGGCGCGGAAGGTGATGTCTTCCAGGTTGCCGATGGGCGTGGCCACCAGGTAGAGGGTACCGCTTGCCAAATCATGCATATAGCGGCTACCTCCGTGGCGCACGCTTCAGCGTGCAGCGGCGAACTTCAGTTCGCCGTGAGCGGGACTTAAAAGTCCCGCCGGCACGCTAAAGCGTGCGCCACGCCTATCCAACAGTATGTCCTATATGCCCGCCATTTTTTTCTGCACCAGGCGCGCCTGCGCATTCAGGTTATTCAACTGCCGCAGATCTTCCTCCGCCATGGCGATGGAGTCCTGGATGCGCGCCAGGTCCCCGCTGCCTGCCACCGGCCCGTCGGTGCGCTGCGCCTGTAATACGCCCGCCATCGAGCGATATTGCTCCGTGATCTGTTTATAGCGCCGCAGAATGCTGTTGAGGTAGACTTCGCGCCGCTGGTGAATATCCTGCAACTCGGCGGCGAGCTGCTGGAGCTGCGCCATTTTCTGCGCGTCGCCGCCGGACTGGTCGCGCAGCTTTTGGTAGGCGATCTCCACCTGGGTTACGTGCTCGCGGTTGCTTTTCAACTCCTTCTGGAGCGTGTCCACCAACTGGTTCGCGGATGCCAGGCTTTCTTTCAAGTCGGCTTCGGACCCCGACAGCCGTTTGTTTTCCACGCTGAGATTGTGGATCTGGCCTTCGGCCTCATCCGCGCGGGATTCCAGCCGTGCGATCAAGGCGTTGGCGTCCGCCAGATTGAGGTTTAAGCGCTGCAAAGCGATAGCATCTTCCGGATTGACCGGCTGCCTGGAAGTGCGCGGCGAGTTGGGACCCTCCGCGGCGGGTTGAGGCGGCGCGGCGGCGGGGGCTGCGGCGGCGCGCGTTAGTTCGGCTGCCTTCCGGGCGTGCGCGACTTCGGCGGATAATTTCGCCAGGCGCACAGCTTGCTCCCGGTTCGCACGGACCTCCCAAAGGGCCGCCGCGGCAGCGCCGGCCGCCAGCACCGCGAGTAAGAGAATCCAGCGTTTCACTGCCACCGTATTACCTCTCTTTCAGCACGAAGCGCGAGCGGTAAGTCAGGCTGCACTTGCCGCCCGCGTCCAGGCGCACTTCGAAGCTCTTGGAACGGAGTTGCGGCACAGCCAATGCCACGCTATAAGACGACGTAATCAGACCCAGCGCGCGCTCAATGGCGTCCGGGATTTCCTCGCTGGAGCGGCAAAAGATGGCGCTGCCGCCGGTGACTTCCGCAAGCTGCTTCAATCCGTTTTGATACGCCTCGCCCAAGCGGTCGCTGCGATAGCGAAGATGCACGACGAATAGCGGCGCCTGGCGCTCGGCCAGCACAGCGGCCACCTTTGAAATCTTATCCTGCACCAAAGCCTCGGGAAACTTACGGCTCAGATCGTGAGTATCGCTCGAATTGATCACCGGATTGGTAAAATCCTCGCGATAGTTCTCCGGATCGCTGTCGGTTACGTATAGCACGGCGACGCGCACGCCGGACTTGGCAAGGATGGCGTCAGCCAACCGGGTAACCGTTTCCACCGTATCGAGCAAGCCCGCCTTGCCGCTCACCGGCAGATCGCGCACGGCGGATGCGGCGGCGTCGCGGTCCGCGCCGGGATCCGCCAGCACCTTGGCGCCATCCTGCGCGCGCATCACGGCCACGGTAGCCCGCGAAGGCAGCTTTTCGATATCGGTGGCCAGGGCGTCCTTAGCGGGCTCCGCCAGGGAAAGATCGCCCGCCAGATCCAGCACGGCGATCAGGACGAGGTCGTCGGCGGGCCCTTGCACGGCGGCCACGCGCGATTCCGAGCCGGCCAGCGTGGCGGTCAGATCTTTGGCCGCGAAGGGCGCGTCCGCCCAGACGGCGACTTTCAGGATGCGGTCCCCGGCCTTGGGCGGCGGCGCCGCGATCAGGGTGCACGCCAGCGACAGCAGGACCACGGCGCGCCTCAAAAGCTCAGCCTCAAACCCAATTGGATCACACGTCCGCCGCGCGAGCCGGTGATTTTTCCGGCGTCCAGGTTGGGCGTGGCAACGGATCCGATCACGTTATCGGGATCGTTCCAATTGGCATGGTTCATGAAATCGAAGGCGGTGGCGTTGAACTCCAGCGTGCGCTCCGCGGCCAGCGCGAAGCGCTTGTTCAGCGACATATCGAAGTTTTGCCAGCCCGGGTTGAACAAGGTCGAAATGGTGCGGGATACATCGCCAATCGTGAAATCCGGGGGCTGCACAAACGCGGCGGGATTGAACCAGAGCTCCGGCCCCTGGTTGGACACATGCTGGTCGACACCGGGCACGACATCCACATGCAGCGCCTGCACCACGCCGCCGGTATTGTTGAAGAGCGGGGTCAAATACATCGGATCGCCGCTGGCCACGGTGCCAGTGCCGCTGACCGACCAGCCGTCGATCACGTAGCGCCGCCAGTCGGGAAAACGCAGGAACGCCTTGTTGGCCCCAAACGGCAGTTCGTAGGTGCAGGTCAGTTCCAGCCGTTCGGGACGATTGCCCGCGGTTACGGACCATTCGTCCTGGCGATTGAAGAAATCCTGGGTGCCATAGGGGCCCGAATAGTCGTCCATCTGCTTGTTGAACTCGAAATAGGCGTTCACCGAAAGACCGCTGGACGAGCGCTTTTCGACACGCACATAGCCGGCGTCGCGCTGGTAGCGCCCCACCGGATACTCACCGTACAGATTGAAGCCCTGATACTGCGGATACGGGCGCAGCGACTGACTGAACGCCAGATTGTTCAATTCGTCGCCATACTGCAGATCGGCCAGCGGAATGGCATTCGGATTGGCCGCTCCGTTGCCGACCAGCAGATTCTTGCCGCCGGAATACGAGAAGCCAACGGTGACGATCGTCGAGGCGGGGAGCTCGCGCTCGATCGAAAGGCCAGCCGATTGATAGGTGGGCACACGATGCGACGTGTCGATCAGGTCGGCGATGGTGTTGTTGGCCGCATCCGGCTGGAGATCCGGGATGGGGGTAGCCGGCGGAGGCAGGCCGTTGCGCAGGGTCAGCGCGGGCTGCAACTGAGAGTCCGGCGAGAGAAACGTCTCGTATTGGTTGAACCCTTGCGTGCCGAATTGGCCGGAGTAGATCGGGATGCCCGAATAATCCCGCGAAAAATTGGCCCGGACCACGGTCTTGGCGTCGTTCATCGGATTCCAGGCGAAGCTGATGCTGGGCGCCAGGCGTACCAGTGTGGGCTGGAAAGCGCCGCCGAAACCGTCCTGGCCGGCGGGCACGAGCGCCCCCTGCAATCCGTTTGCGGGGTTGATGGCGCTGAGGTCGATATTCGACTGGCGGTCGTATTTCTCGGTGCGCGGCGTGAACAAGCGGGTGGTGAGTCCGATGTTGATGGTGAGACCTTTGATCGCCTCGTAACGGTCGCGGAATGCCAGAGAACCCTCCGCACGCCGGAAATACGAGGGCTGCGTATCGATGGTTTGTTCCGCGAAATAGGGCGTGCCGAGCAGGAAGGTGGCCAGCGCATCGCCGGTATCGACGATGCCGGGCAGGCTGGTGAGCCCCTGGTCGAAGCTCAACAAACCCGCCGGATACTGCGGCCAGAAGCTGTTCACCTGTTGTCGCGTGTACTGTCCCACGACCCGCAGGGTATGTTTGCCGCGCTTGGTGGACAAGCCGTCGGTCCAGGTATAGACATTGCGGGCGTTGCGCGAGAAGGGGTAGGACTGACCCATGCTCAGATAAGGCCCCAGTTGCATCACCGGAAAGCCTCCACCGGCGATCCCGGACAGCCCGATTTGGGCGGCATAATCGGTCTGGTCTCCGGCGTCGCCGCTGGTCGAGACGTTGGAGTTCGCTTCAAAGGTGAGCGTGTTCACGGTGCGGCTGGAAGCGGTGAACACGTATTCGAGGGAGCCGCGGCGGGTCTGGAAATCGCGATTGGACGGGCCCGGATTGGCGGCGGTCGGGAACCACTGGGCCGCGCCTAGAGTCCCATCGGAAAAAGCCAATTCCACGGTAACGCGATGGCGCTCGCGCAGGGATTGGTCCAGTTTGCCGATCATGCCGTTCGCCGTGTTGGTTTCCGGCGAATCGATGAAGTAGTTATTGTGAAAGAAGGGACCTACGTCGGTGTTGGGTGCCGGATAAAACTTCAGCGCGTTCAGGGCCACCGGATCGAGCCGGTTCGCGGGGATGATGTTACCCGGAAACGGCAGGCGCGAATATTGGAGATTGCTCGTGGAGACCGGCTGGGTGGGATCGTAGGCGGGATTGGCCACGGTGGTGGCAGGATCGTAGATCGGGATCACGTTGCCCGCGTCATCCACCACATCGGAGTTATCGCCGGTGCGCTGCGCCATGGTGGGGATGGTCTGCAGCGAAGTGCGGGCGATATCCTCGCGCACGCCTTCGTAGGAGAGGGAGAAGTAGGTGTTGCGGCCGGCGATGAGATGCGGCAGCACGGCCGGCCCGGCGACGTTGAAACCGAACTGATTGCGGCGCAGCAAACCTTTGTCTCCGCCGTTCTGGCGGATTTCGTGCGGTACGGCGTCGAGGGCGTCGTTGCGGAAATTCTCGAAGATGCGGCCGTGCCAGTCGAGCAACGGGTTGTGCCGGCCAGCTTTGACCGGACTGTCGGCGCGCAGGCCCAGATTACGTGTCTGGACCTTAAACTCCTCTATCGCGCTGTTCATCTCGGCATCGGGCGCCGCCGGAGCCGGTTGTTGGGCCGCGTGCACCGCCGCGGCGCATAGACACACTGCCAGCGCGGGTTGGCAGAGCGGCATAAACTCTATTTTAGCAAGTGTCCCGGAAACTGCCGCCGCAATTTGCCGGGCCGGCAATCCGGTTGGCTACGGGGTGCGCACGAAGCCGTGAGCGACGCTGTTCGCATCTGTGTAGAATCCCGCGACCGCGCCGGTCTGGTTAATGGCATGTGGTACCGTGCCCAGATAGTTCGACGTGCCGGCGCCGGTGGCCCCGAAGGTAGCGATGGAGCCGCTCGCCGCGCGCACGAATCCGCGATAGCCGGCGCCTTTGGTGCCGTAATAGCCGGTTACGGCGCCGCCCTGGTTGATGGCCGTAGGATGGGTGCCGAGTGAACCCGCCGCGCTGACGCTGAAGGTGGTGAATGCGCCGGCGGAGGTCATCAGGAAGCCGTGCGGCGCGGGGGTTGTGTAGGTTCCCGCGATGGCGCCAGCGGCGTTGATGGCGGTGGCTTCCGTGCCCGCGTCGGGGCCGACTCCGGCGCCTGGCACGTCGAATTCAGTAAGCGTTCCGCTGGAAGAAAGCTGGAACGCATGGTATTCGAAGAACTCGTCAGCGTAGTATCCGGCAATGACGCCACTGCTGTCGATGCTCTCCGCGTAGGTGCCGAGCGTCCCGCCGCTGCCGGCATTCGGCGCGTCGAATGCGGTGATCACGCCGGTGGCTGCGCGTTCGAAGCCGTGTATGACGGCGTTGGCATCCTGGCAATATCCGGCGACGGCGCCGGCATCGTTGAGGCTCTGCGGGACGGTGTTTTTGCCGGGAGCCGAGCCTGTGCCGGGTGCGTCAAAAGTGGTGAAAACTCCGACCGAAGAGCGCAGGAATCCATGGTAAATCTCAGAGGAGTCCACATAATATCCCGCGACCGTGCCGGCTGTGTTGATGCTATAGGCAAACGTGCCCAGTCCGGAGGTGGCGGCTGCGCCCGGGGCATCGAACGGGGTGATGGCGCCGGCCGCCGTGCGCAGAAACCCGTGATAGACATTGGCGGAATCCACCCAGTAGCCGGTGACCGTGCCCGCCTTGTTGATGCCGTAAGCAAACGTGCCCTGTGAGCCGGGCGTATCAAATGAAACGATGCTGGCCGCGCGATCGGCGGCGGCCGCAGAAAAAGCTAAGAGAGCCAGCGCCAGGCAAACCTTGAGCGCATTATAAAAATTCATGAAAGATCCCCCTCGCAACCCTACGGCTCAGTATACAACTTCGCGGTTACCCGATCTTTGCCGCCGGCGATTCAGCGGGCACTTCGAGGATCCAGGGTGGCGATGGTGGCGCCCCATCCGCCGGCTTCCGGGGGCGCGTCGCGGTACGAGACGACGAAGGGGGTGCGAGCCAGAACGGCGCGTACGATCTCGCGCTGGACTCCGATGCCGCGTCCGTGGATGATGCGAATGGCGCGGAAACCCATTTGGCACGCTTCCTCGAGGTACGCTTCGACGACGCCTCGGACGTCGCGCGGCCGGACGGTGTGCAGGTCGAAGACATCGGTGATCGGGATGCGGACGGGTTCGCCGGGGTCCGCCGGTTCAGCCGGCATGTTACCAGTGTGCTACAGGACGCGGCAGGGCAAATCGCCGCCCTTGCCGGCGACGCGGACGTTTTGCGCCGCCCGGCCCGGCGCGCTAAGGTAACCGCGTGAACATCCCGGCCGCCCGAAAACCACGCATGAGATAATGGGTCGAGTTATTTAGAAGTGCCTGTTTGCGCCAGCCCGTTCGGTGCGCTAACGTAACCGCGTTGTTCTGAGGAGAAAGGAGCCGCGACCATGAACCTCGAGATCCATACGCCCGCCCTCGAAGAACGTGTGCGCGCGCAGATTCAGAGCGGCCAATATCAGAACACCGACGAGTTACTCAGTAAGGCGCTCGATGCTCTTGAAGAAAAGGAAACCAGGGCGACCATATCAACGGTACCCGCGCCGTACCATCGGCCGCAAGGGCGCAAGAGCCTCGTTGAGTTGTTCGAGGATTCACCCTGGAAAGGGCTTGACCTTGATTTCAGCCGCAACAGGACCCCTTCCCGTCCGGTTGATCTTGCATGAGCAAGGGCTTTCTGCTCGACACCAATGTCCCGTCCGATTGCGCCGCCCCAAACCCGATCCGCGCGTGACGCGCTGGCTGCAAGCCGCAAACGACGATCTGCTTTATCTCAGCGTCATCAGCATAGGCGGTTTTTCAAGGGCATCACGGTTCATCCAGAGCAGCACCGGCGCGCCGATTTGCAACGGTGGCTCGATGCTGTGTTGCGCCCCTGGTTTGGGGACCGTGTACTACCTGTCAGCCAGGCGATTGCGGAAAGGTGGGGCATCCTCGACGGCGAATGTCAGTTGAAGGGGCATCCGGTCGCGGCGCCAGATGGCCTGATCGCCGCAACCGCTCTTGAGCACGACCTTATTCTCGTTACGCGGAACGTGGATGATTTCGCGGGCTTGGGCATAGAGGTGCTTAATCCGTGGGAGTAAGAGGTTCGCCGGGGCCCGCCGGTTCAGCGGGCATGCCGTTGCGGGACTTAAAAGCCCCGCCAGCACGCTGAAGCGTGCGCCACGAGGTCAGCGGCGGCGATAGGCTACGATTTCACCGGCGCCGGACTGCAAGACAGCCGCTTTGTCGTAGTTCCGGTCGAGCAGGCGCGACAACTGATCGCGCTCCAGTTTCCGGCTGTACGGGCTCATCACGGCAATAACGCGGGCGGCGTCCGGCGGTTCGGCGCAGATCCGGCGCTCCAGTTCGGGCCGGAAGATTAAGTAGTACGCCGCGTGATTCGGCGGCGCTACCGCAACGCAGGAGCCGGCCGGCAACGGCGCCGCCAGCACGCGGGCTTGTGCGCCGAATCCATCTTTCGGTATCGTGGCCAGCCGGTAGTCGCTCACCGTCGCGGCTGCCAGGAAGACCAGGCACAAGGTGTAGCCTGCCCAGCGGCGCGCTCCTCCGTTCAGCCTTTCGATGCCGCCGGCCGCGCAAAGAGCCAGCACCGGGGCGGCGAACAAAAGCTGGCGCGCGGCGAAGAAATAGTTCACCGCCGCATCCACGGCGATGGGTCCCGCGAGCGCGGCCATGCCTATACAAGCCAGCAGCCGGCGATCCGGCAGCTTTGCCAGCCCCACCACGGCCGCGCACAACAGGGCGGCGCTGCAGATATATCCGCCGCCGCTGACCTCGTGCAGCAAGCCGGCGGGAGTGACCTGCCGCCAGGAGAAGAAGTAGAAGGTCATCGACCCGAAGGCCTCCTGAGTCTGGCGCTGCAAGACGTACCAGGGGACGAAGGAGAGCGCTCCCAGCGCCGCCGCGCCGAGGATCAGGCGCTTGCATTGCGAGTTCATCCGGCGCTCGCCGATCAACCAGAAGAGCGCGCCGAATACCGGCAGGATGGTCAAGGGCTGCGAGTAGAGGCCCAGCGCAACCGATATCCCATAGAGAACCGCCGCTTGCACGGTACCCAGCGCGCGGGCGCGAAGGAACAGAAGCAGCGACAGCAACGCGCAAAGCAATCCCAGCGAGTACCCGCGGGCTTCCAGGGCATAACGGAACTGTAACGGCAGCGCCAGGAACACAGCGGTCGCCAAGACCGGCGAGCGAACTCCGAACCCGCGGCAAAGAAACGCGAACACCACCGCGCCCGCGATGCTGCAGAGAGCGGCCGGAATCCGGACCACAAAGGTAGACGTGCCGAGCAGATCGACGACGGCGCGTTGCGCCAGGTACGGCAGCGGCGCCGCGCCGGGATTCAGCTCGACCCAGCGCAACAGACCCGCGAAGTCCTCGCGGCCCGCGACGAGCTGCTGCAATTCGTCAAGCCACAGCGGCGCGATCCCCAACACAGCGAAGACCAGCGCCGCATAGGCAGCGATCAGGATCCACACCGCGTTGGGCCGCGCGTGAGACATGCGGACCTACCTTTGGTTGGACTTGAGGACTTTCTTGCGCAGGCGGATGGAGGTGGGCGTCACTTCCACGAATTCGTCGTCGCGAATGAACTCGATGGACTGCTCCAGGTTCAGGACACGCGGCGGCACCAGGCGAATGGCTTCATCCGCCGTGGAGGCCCGCATATTGGTCAGTTTCTTCTCTTTGACGATGTTGACGTCGAGGTCGGCCGTGCGGGCATTTTCGCCCACGATCATGCCTTCGTAAACCTCGGTGCCGGGACTGACGAAGATTTCGCCGCGCTCCTGCAAATTGAAAATGGCGTTACCGGTGGCCTTGCCGGGGCGGTCGGCCACCAGCGAGCCAGTGGGACGCGATGGAATATCGCCCTGCCACTCGATGTACCCGTAGAACAACGAATTCATAATGGCAGTGCCGCGGGTGTCGGTCAGGATTTCGCTGCGCAGCCCGATGAGGCCGCGCGAGGGCACGTGAAACTCGAGGCGCACACGCCCGGAGCCGTGGTTCACCATCTTGTTCATCTTGCCCTTGCGCTGGCCAAGCTTTTCGATGACCACGCCGATGTAAGCCTCCGGGCAGTCGATCACGAGCAGTTCCACGGGTTCATTCAACTTGCCGTTGATGGTGCGGGTGAGGATCTCCGGCTTGCCGACCATCAGTTCATAGCTTTCGCGGCGCATCATTTCGATCAGGATGGCCAATTGCAGTTCGCCACGGCCCATCACCTTGAAGGTATCGTGGCCCAGTTCCTCCACCCGGATTGAGACGTTGGTGAGGAGTTCCTTGTCCAGCCGTTCGCGCAGGTTGCGGGAGGTCACGTAGGAACCCTCGCGGCCCACGAATGGCGAGGTGTTGATGGTGAACGTCATGGCGATGGTGGGCTCGTCGATCTGGACCAGGGGCAGCGGCTGGGGAGTCTCAGCGCTGGTGACGGTTTCCCCAATGGTAATGCCTTCGACGCCCGCGATCGCCAGGAGGTCGCCGGGCCGGCCGATGGTTTCATCCACGCGCTTCAGCCCTTCAAACGAGTAAAGCTTGGTGATGCGCGTCGAGTGCTGGGAGCCGTCGAGCTTACAGATGGCCACGGTGTCGCCGAAATTCAGGGTACCCTCAAAGACGCGCCCGATGGCCAACCGGCCCAGGTAGTCGCTGTAATCCAGGTTCGCGACCAGCATCTGGAGCACTGCATTGGGATCGCCGGACGGCCCCGGGATGTGTTTGACGATGGCGTCGAACAGCGGTTTCAGGTTGGTGGACTCGTCTTCCATGGAGGTCTTGGCCACGCCCGTCTTGGCCACGGTATAGAGGACGGGAAAATCGAGCTGGTCCTCGGTGGCGTCCAGATCGATGAAGAGGTCGTAGATCTCGTTCAGGACTTCGGGCACGCGCGCATCGGGCCGATCGATTTTGTTGATCACGACGATGGGCGGCAGCTTGGCTTCGAGGGCCTTGCTGAGGACGTAGCGGGTTTGGGGCAGAGGGCCTTCGCTGGCGTCCACCAGCAGCATGACGCCGTCGACGATTTTCAGGGCACGTTCGACCTCGCCGCCGAAGTCGCTGTGGCCGGGGGTGTCCACGATGTTGATCTTGACCCCCTGATAGACGATGCCGGTGATTTTGGCGAGGATGGTGATGCCGCGCTCGCGTTCGAGGGCGTTGGAATCCATGACGCGTTCGACGTGTACTTCGTTCTCGCGGAAGATGCCGCTCTGGTTCAGCATGGCGTCTACGAGTGTGGTCTTGCCATGATCCACGTGGGCGATGATGGCGATGTTGCGAATCGGATGAATAGCGTTGTTCATGGGGTGCTGTTCGGCTTGTTTCGGAGCGAGGGGATCTCTTATATGGTAGCGGAACGGGCCGGGCTGCCGCCAGATCGCGGCGGATTTGGCTGCACGGGATACCTCCGAAATCGGATTTATTGACCAACGAACCCAATAAGTGGCTTGATTACTTGCACTTGAAAAATGGTCGAAGCCAAGTCTGTGCCGCGACGGGTTTGCATCGTAATTGCGGCTGGAGAGGTTGATTCCGGTGGTGGTCTCCTTACGCTGTTCAATGTTCTTCCCAAAAGTTCGTCGCCCGAAAATCGATTTATTGACCAACGAACCCAATAAGTGGCCTGATTACTGCACTTGAAAAATGGTCGAAGCCAAGCCCGTGCGGCAGATGGGTTTGCATCGTAAGTGCGGCTGGAGAGGCTGATTCCGGCGGTGGCCTCTTTACGCTTTAATGATACACGCCGGAAATGAGGTGGAGTGGGGGCAATGTGCCCAAGTTGCTGAAAATGTGATGGAAGAAAAGCTTCCGGTGGATAGGACTCGCTGCAGCTCCGCGCCGACTCTTTCATCGGCATCGTCCTACCGACCCACCCTCCTTGACCGCTGGTGCCAGATATGGAAACCTGGACTGTAAGGATCATCAGCAGGCGGCGTGGGACGATCCGGGCGCATTGGAGGCGGGCTTCGGCTCCGGCGAATGACGAGGGTGAATGGAAGCGATGGGCACCACACTTGAAGATCTCGATCTAAAGCGGTATGGACAACTTCTGGCCCGAGCGGTTCCCAAGGTCATCAAGACTGAGGACGAGAACGAACGCGCCCTCGCCGTTGTCGAATCCTTGATGGAGAGAGGCGAGAAGAACATGACGCCGGAGGAAGACGCCCTTCTCGAACTCCTGACGGACCTGATTCACGATTTCGAGGAGAAGGAGTATCCGATACCGAAATCCGAGCCGCACGAGATCGTCGCCTTCCTGCTGGAGCAACGCGGGCTAGCACGCGCCATGACCAAGGAGCAGGCCAAAAAACTCGCCGAGTTCTTCCACGTCGGCGTGCAACTGTTTATTTGAGTCATCGTTGCTCCTGCGCGGTCTTCCCAAAAGATTCGGCGCCCGCGCGAAAAATCAATTTACATCGAAAATGTTTTGGTGTATATTGATATTGCTCTGGCCAATAATCCGCGCGAGGAATGTACGCTACCGTTACGGTTACATTGAATCGCGATGAAATGGAACGCAGGCGCCTGGAAGCTGCCGAGGACCTGCTGAAGGGAACCACCCAAGCCCGGGTCGCCCGCAAGTTCGGGGTGAGCCGGACGACGGCGTCCCGCTGGTACCGCACTCTGGAGGGGCAAGGTATGGAGCGCCTCCGGAAGCGCAAGGCGCCTGGGCGCCCCAGCCGGCTGTCATCCAGCCAACTAGCGGAGGTGCGCGAGATTTTCGCCGCGGGACCCCGGGAATTCGGCTTCGACACGGACCGGTGGACTACCGCGCGCCTGGCGCGCGCGATTGAAGGGCGTTTCGGCATCCGGTACGATCCGGATCATGTCGGCCGGCTGATGCATCGCCTGGGATTACGTGCGAAGGCAGCCGAGCCGGTGGCGGAGCCGCTGCGCGAAGTTTACGGGCCTCCGAGCGCGGCGATCGAAATGCACGTGTAGGGGCCCGGGACGGAGGGGCCGTCACGACCGCGAAATTTTGCGTGCCCGGAGGAACGAGGAGATGCCGTATCCGCCCAGCAGGCACACACCGATGGCCAGCATGGCCAGCCGCGCTACGGCTCCGGCGCTGCCATCAAACTGGCGGATGGCGCGGAAGCCAGAGAAAACAAAGGTGATGGCCATCAACACGAACACGAATCCGAGGATTTCGTGCCACAGAGTGCGGGCCGGCTTCATGACCGCCGGAACTACAAATCCGAAAAAACGGCGACCGTGTTGGTAAGCTCGCGCTCCGTCCCGATAAATGTTACGCTTAGGCACAACAACTTGATGTTATCAGAAGTAATGGTACCTGTTGGATTGGGTGCGGGATGCCGATAAAAAACCAGGTGGGGTCTTGTGAAGCGGTGGGGGCTCCACTACAATCTAAACGGGTATAGAAGTTGCCACGTCGAAATTGCAACGAGACGTTAGGCGGTTGCATCCCACAATATAGGGGAGGTCGTTGTGGACGAGCCATTGAAGAACCTAATGCAGGAACTGGGGAACGCGATCAACGACTCGCTCTCAGAATCGGACCGGATCGCGGAAGCCATCGGCGAAATTAAACGCGCCGGGTACGACGTCTTCCTGGTGCTGGAAGCCACCATCGGCTTCAACAAGCGCGACGAAAACGGGGACGAAAGCTCCGAAGAAGAGCCCTCCGCCGAGACGGAACGGAAGCACGGCTTCGAAAGCGCGGGAAAGATCAAGTTCACCACGCAGGACCATCGATTCCTTAAGGCGCTCAAAATCGCCGTGGACGACGAGTCCCGCTAGCTTGGCTTGCCACCGGCCAGCTCCAAATAGACCTGCCACGTTTTTTGGATCGTTTCATCCCAGGTAAATCTGTTTGCGCGCTCCAGGCCGCGGGCGGAGAGGTCTGCGCGGCGCGCGGGATCGCCAGTAAGCGCAACCAGTGCGTTTGCCATCTCTTCCGTCTGTTCCGGATCGACGAGCCAGGCGGCGTCGCCGGCCACTTCGGGGATTGCGGAACGATTGGACGCGAGGACGGGCACCCCAGCGGCCATGGCCTCGAGAACGGGCATTCCGAAGCCCTCGTCGAGCGAGGGGAAGGCGAAGAGCATGGCGCGCGCATACCAATTCGCCAACTCTGAAGTGGAGACGTAACCCAAAACGCGAATGCGCTCCCGGCTGGGTGACTGGGCAATTCTGGCGAGAATCCCGGCGGAGTCAAACCCATTGGACCCGGCGAGCACGAGTTGCCAATCCCGATCCACCCTTTCGAACGCCTCCACCAGCCGCGCGATGTTCTTCCGATGCTGGATGGCGCCTACATGTAGGATGATCTTTTCACGGGCAGCAGCCGCGACCGCCGGCGGCCGCACACCGTGATGCACGACCCGCACGCGGGATTCCTCCACACCCAATAAACCGGTCACCTGGCGGGCGGTGAACCGGGAGACGGCGATGATGAGGTCGCTGCGGGCGGCCGCGTCGCGCGCCTGTTCCGCGAACCGCTGCCGGAAGCCGGGCGTGGAGTATTCGCCCGTAAGCACGAACAGATCGTGGAAAGTGGTCACCGTGCGGCGCAGGCGTACATGGGGCAGCCGCTGGTTCAGCCCATGGAAGAGATCGGCGGAGCGGGGCGCGCGCGACTCTCCGAGCAGGAAGCGCCCGGCATTGCGCGGCAAGCGTTCCCGGAGAGAACGCAGGTACCGGTGCGGCCGGTAACAGAACGCGAATCGGTCGGCGGGATGGGCGAGGGCGAGGCCTGCCAGCATTTCCCTCGAATACACGCCCACCCCGGACAGGTCTGCGCCTACGCTATACGTGGAATCCAGCGCGATGTTCAATTCTCGATTTTATATTCCTTGAGCTTGCGGTATAGGGTCGTACGGCCGATACCGAGTAACTGGGCGGCCCTAGCGCGATCGCCATGGGTGGCCCCAAGCGCCCTGAGGATGGTCTCCTTTTCCACGGAGGGCAGGAACAAATCAGACTGGCGAGGCGGCATGCGCAACAGCGGCAGCGGGCCGGTTTCGGAACCCGCAGCCACCGCGGAGGCCAACGCCGGGGCGGCCATGTGTTGGTTCTGGAGCGCGGACGGCAGGTCCGCGGCATGCAGCCAGGGTCCGGTATTCAGGGCCACCATACGCTCAATGGAATTCTGCAACTCGCGCACGTTTCCCGGCCAATCGTATTCCATCATGGCATCCAGGGTAGATGGCGTCAGGCGGTGACCCGAGCCGAAGCGCTGCAGGAAGTGGGCGGCGAGCTCCGGTATATCGACCTTGCGATCCCGCAGCGGCGGCAGGTGCACGCTGACGATGTTGAGGCGGTAGTAGAGGTCCTGACGGAAAGTACCCCGGGCCGTCTCGCGCGCCAGATCGTGGTGCGTAGCGGCGATCACGCGGATAGCCACCTTATGCTGCTTCACCGAGCCGACGGGACGGAACTCGTGTTCCTGTAGCAACCGCAGGAGCTTCACTTGCATATCGAGCGGCAGGTCGCCGATTTCGTCGAAGAAGGCCGTGCCGCCGTCGGCCACCTCGATGAGGCCCTTCTTAGGTTCCGCCGCGCCGGTGAAAGCGCCCTTGGTATGGCCGAACAGCTCGCTCTCGACCAAGGGTCCCACCAGCGCGCCGCAATCGATGGGCACGAATTCGCCGGCCGGGTTAGCCGCATGGATGGCGCGGGCCACGACCTCCTTGCCGGTACCGCTTTCGCCCAGCAGGAGGACAGGCGCGCGCGAATGCCCGAGTTTTTCGATGAGCCGGCGGATCTCGCAGATCTGCGGCGACTGTCCCACCAGGCCGTGGGACAAGCCGGTAGCACCACGCTCCATTAGGCTGCTTCGATTATACAGAATCCAGACGGACGACGAAGGCGGTGGTCACAGAGGTGTCCTCGCCGCGGATGCGATTCGCTAGGGCGGAGGCGCCATCCTCGGTGGGTTCCTTTCCGACTACCACGTGCCAGATGCCGGGCGTGTCGGTGCGCTGGACCAGGCGCGCCCGGCCGTATTTGGCCTCCATGGCGCGGCGCAGGCGCTCGGCATTGTCACGATTCCGGAAGGCGCCCACCTGGACGGCGAAATGCGCCGGCTCCACGGCGGGTGGGGCGGTCAGAATTTCCAATTGCACGCGCGCGATGCCCGGCCCGATCATTTCGATGGCACGGGCCGCGGCATGCGAGAGGTCGATGATGCGTCCATCGACGAAGGGACCGCGGTCATTGATACGGACGTCTACAGATTTTGCATTATCCAGATCGTGGACGCGGACCAGGGTGCCGAAGGGCAGGGTGCGATGGGCCGCGGTCATCTGCTCCATATCGTAGATTTCTCCGCTGGCCGATGCGCGGCCATGGTAGGGATGGCCATACCAGCTCGCGATCCCGGCTTCGCCGGATTCAGGCGTGGGCACGGCGGCGACAGGTGCGGCGGGCGAGGCCGGCGGAGGAGGAGGTGCTTGGGCAACTTTGTGCCGATGGCAGGCGGAGAGCAGGAACGTAGCCGCGACCGCCATCCACAGCGCTTTGGGCATCTGCTGTGATGCTAGCATGACGGAGCCACGGGAGCGGGACTTAAAAGTCCCGCCGGCACGATGAAGCGTGCGCCACCTGGGGGCTAGCGGACGGCGGCTTCGACGGCCGGCATTTTCTCGAACGACTGCAGCGCCAGATAGCTTGGGCCGAAGCGCTGGATGTTTTCCAACTGGCGCCCGAAATCGGCGTAGTGGCCTTCCTCGTCGCCAATTAGCCGCTCGAAGAGCTGTTTGGAAGCGGCATCGGCGCCGGCGGCGCAGTCCAGGGCCGCCTGATTATAGGCGTTGGCGCTCGATTGCTCCATCTGGCGGGCTTTGGCCAGCATGGCGGCTGGGTCGCCGATCTTCTCGACGGGGGCGGCCGCGGCCATCTCCACGTCGCCCTTCAGGAACAGGATGCGCTCGGCGAGCGCTTCTACGTGGCCCATCTCGACGATGGCGGTCCGCTTGAACAGCGTGGCGAGCGGCGCAAAACCCTGATCGTCGAGGTGTATGTGGAAATAGATGTACTGGTGAACAGCCAGCAATTCGTCGGCTACCGACTGGTTCAGGAGGGCGATACTACGAGCTGGATTCATAAATCATATTATCGCACCCCAATTACCTAAATTGGACTCAAGTCATAGCCGATCCTTGTAATTCTCCAGAGCGGTACGGACAAGCCGGCTGCGGGTGCGCACGCCGGTTTTCGAAAACAACTGCTGCAGGGTGGCCCCCACGGAACTCTCGGAAACCTGCAGCCGATCGGCACTGCCGTGGTAGGGATGGCCATACCAGCTCGCCAGGCCGGTTTCGCTGGATTCAGGCGTGGGCGAGGCAGGCAGAGAGCAGGAACGTAGGCGCGACCGCCATCCAGAGGGCTTTGCGCATCTGCTGTGATGCTAGCATGCAAAGCGCGGGTTCTGGAGAACCCGCGCAGGCCTGGAGGCCTGCCCCACCAGCACTCAGAGCTGATCCTTGTAATTCTCCAGCGCGGTACGGACAAGCTGGCTGCGGGTGCGCACGCCGGTTTTTGAAAACAACTGCTGCAGGGTGGCCTTCACGGAACTCTCGGAGACCTGCAGCCGATCGGCAATCTCTTTATTGGCCAGCCCTTCGAAGACATTTCGCAGCACCTGGCGCTCCCGGTCGGTAAACTGCTTGCGCTGATATTCGGGAGCGGGCGAGGCGATTCCCGCCAGGACGGAGCGCAGGTAGCCCGGCTCGAAATAATCTTTGCCGCCGCGCACGTCGCGAATGCTCTGGGCCAAGGCGGCGGGCGAGCAGTGTTTGCGGAGAATGCCGGCGATCCCCTGGCGGATCATCTGGGCCGCTTCCAGTTCGCTGACACCCGCCGTGACCACCAGCACGCGGCCGGTAAATCCGGCGCCTGGCGCTTTGGCCAGGAAGTCAACGCCTTTGCCGTTGCCCAAATCATAGTCCAGCAGGACGACGTCTACGGGCGTTTTGGCCACCATGCGCAGCGCTTCGCCGGCCGAGGCGCAATGGCCGGCGATTTCAAAATCGGGCTCGGCCGCCAACAGCCGGGCGACACTCTCGCGAAACAGGGTGTGATCGTCCACTACCAGGATGCGAATACGACCGGGGGATGCCATGGATCAAGCCTCCAGAAGCGGCGCCAGCACCACCGCGAAGCAACAGCCGGCGGGGCGGGCCTCGTAACGCAACTCGCCGCGGAAGCTGCGCACGATGGCACGCGATACATACAGGCCCAAGCCGGTTCCATCGGCGCCAGGCTGGAAGGGCCGGAACAACTGCTGCGGAGACGGGACACCCATGCCGGTATCCTCGAATCGGATGACCACGGAGTCGTCCTCGGCGCTGGCCGTGATGGCCAGTTCCTTGCGCGGGCTGGTCTCGACGGCCCGCTGGCTGTTGCGCGCGAGGTTCAGGAAAGCCTGCAGCAGTCCATAGGAATCGGCCCACACTAAGGGCAGGCCGGCGGCCACCTGCCAGCGCACGGCGATTCCGGCTTCGCGGCAGGAAGGCTCGACCAGGACGCGCAACTCATCGAGCACTTCAATCACATCCACGGCGATGGCCTGATCCTCGGGGGAGGCTTGCAACTCAAGCGAGGCGATCTTTTCGAGACCCTGGATGAGAGTTTGCAGCGCTTCGAAGTCCTGGTTGCCGGTCAGACCCTCGACGCGCGCCAGGTTCCGGCCCACGGCCGAGACGGCGCCGCACAGATTACGGATCTCATGCGACATGGCTCCCATCAGGATGCGGGTGTTCTTGAGCAGATGATTCAAGCTGAGATCTTCGCGGTCGCGCAAGTCTTCGGAGAGGTTGACGACGATGGCCGCCAGTTTGGGGCCGGAGAGGGTTTTGTAAGTGGAGAACCAGATGGCCGCCAAGAAGACTTCGCCGCCGTGACGCTGCCCCTTGCACTGCATGGTGGTGCGGAAGGACTGCGAACGGTGGCCGCGGGCCACCGATTCCAGGGCGGGCAGGTAATTTCCAATGGGTTCACCCGCGAGGGGACGGCCGGGCGCCAGCAGTTGCCCGGCGGCCTGATTGGCCAGGTCGATGGAGCCGGCGGAATCCACGGTGACGATCGCGGCGGGGCTGGTCTCTATCAGAATCTGGATCTGCTGTTCGGCGTCTTCGCGTTGGCGGATCTGTTCGGTGAGCTGCTGCAGATGTTCCACCACCATTTGGCGTTTGTGCACCAGTTCGGAGACGAACAAGCCGGTGCCCGTAAACGCGGCGCTCATCATGGCCATGCGGGTAGCGGCGTCCGCTTCGGGGAAGGGGCTGAAAACTTCTCCGAGCACGGCGCAGCAAACGCCCATGGCCGCGATCTGCCAACGGGAGAGAAAACCGCCCGCCAGCATGATGGGAAACAAGTACAGAAAGTTCAGGGAAAAATTCGGCTTAATGGCCCAGTCAACCCCGGCGACAAAAGCGACCAGGGCGGCAGCGGCGGCGAGGGCGCGCGCGCGATTTTGGGGAGACGAGAGCAGCGCGATGTCCGGCATGTTCAACAAGTCGCGTCTTCATTTTCTATTATCCGCGCTTTCCGCGCGCAACCGGCATGGCACAATGAAGGTTCATGCACAAACGTCTGCCCTTCGCGCTGGGCTGCTATGCGGTGCTGGCCTTGCTGGCCTGGTTCACGCTGGGCAGCGCCGGTTTTTACGTGAGCGGCAGGCTGGTTGAGATGCGCACGGCGGTCTGCATTTTTCTGGGCGGGCTGACGCTTAAAACCCTGATCGCGCACAAAGCCGGCTGGTAATTCCGGTGGCCGGTTTCCGTTTTGGTGCTCCGCATTGAAACCCACGTTCCGAATCAGACCGTTTTATCTTTTTCCAAGCCAAAACGACCATTGAAACTAAGGCCTTTCTCCGATACTGGTTCTGGTTATCGCGTTGCATTTCGCCCATTGCCGGAAGCGATCCGGTGAAATCGAAAGGAGCAAGGCAAAATGGGACGTGTGAATCGAACGGCACGCAGGCAGGAAGCCGCAGCCAGGGTGGCGCGGGACCGGGTCGTGCTTGAGAATCTTTCGCTAGTGAAGGCCATCGCGATTCGCGTTCACGAGAGCCTGCCGGTACACGTGGATCTGGACGATCTGGTGCACGCGGGCGTGCTGGGCCTGTTCGATGCCGCATCGAAATACGATCCGAACAAGAAAGTAGTTTTCCAAAGCTATGCCAAGCACCGCGTAAAGGGCGCCATCCTGGACAGTCTGCGGCAGCTCGACTGGGCCTCGCGCGATCTGCGCAAGCGGCAGAAGCAACTGGACGTAGTGACGCACGACCTGATGACGCGCCTGGGGCGGACGCCGACCGAGGAAGAGATCGCGGAAACGCTGGGGTTGGGAATCGACCGGTGGCGGCGGGTGGCGCTGGAGCTCAAGAATCTGGGCCTGGTATCGGCCTCCTCGCTGCGTCCCGATCCGGAGAACAGCACCCCTGTGGAGTTTCCGGCCGCGCCGGATTCGCAGCCGGATCGGATCTGCGCGCGGAGGCAATTGCACTCCGTGCTGCAGGGCGCCATGAAATGCCTGCCGGACCGCTACCAGAAGGTCGTGTTCCTTTATTACACCAGCGAGATGACGATGAAGGAAATCGGCGAGGTGCTGGGCGTGAACGAAAGCCGCGTCTCGCAGATTCACAAGATCGCGCTGGAGAAGATGGCCGCCAGCCTGCGGTCGGCGGGCATTGAGTCCGCCGGGGCTTTTTGACGCTTGCCGATGCACAATGGGTCTTGACAAGGAGCGGGCTCGAATGTGAATATGAATTCAGGTTCATTTTATGTGGCGTCGTACCCTGATTACCGGCATTTCGATCTGGACGTGCGGTACGCTCGGCATCCGGCTGGCGGGAGGTCGGCTACTGCAGCCGGGACGGGGCGCGCAAACCGTCATCCTATACCTGGCGAGTTTCGTCCTGATGGCGTTTCTGGTGCCTCGGATTTGCCGCCGCCTGGGTTTCCAAAAGGACCAGTGGCCGCGCGCGGCTACGCTCCTGATCCTGCCGACCCTGGTTCTGGACCCCTTCTCCTGCGCGTTTTTCAGCAGCATGTTTCCGAACCTCGATCCGGCTGCCGCGGGCGCATTTGGCGGATGGATGTTGATCTGCTGCGGCGGGGGCATCGCGGGCGTGTGGCGCACGGCGTGATGCCGGGTCCCGGGCCGCCCGTTCTGGGAACAGACGAGGATCTGCCGCCAGCGCCGCGGCAAGCGCGCAGCCTGGCCACGCGCAAGAAGCTGCTGGATGCCAGCCGGGAGTTGTTCGCCGAAAAGGGCTACCACGCCGCGTCCATACACGAAATCGCGGCGCGCGCAGGCACGGCCGCGGGAGCCTTTTATATCTATTTCCGCTCGAAACGGCAGGTCCTGATCGTGCTGATGAGCGAGTTGCTGGAGCGTTTGCACGGCCTTGATTTGCGGCCTAAGAGCGGAGCGGCCCACGGCGGCGTCCGCGACGGCCTGCGCGCCTTTCTGGCGAGCGTGTTTCAGGCCGATGTGGAATACTACGGCGTGGTGCGCGCCTGGCAGGAGGCGGCACTCACCGATGCGGGGCTGGGTGAGATGCAGACAGCCATCGAATCCTGGACAAGCGCCCGCATCCTGGGGGTTTTCCGCATGCTGCAACAATTTCCGGGCGCGCGCCCGGATGGCGACCTGCCCGCCTTCGCGCGGATGATGGACCGGCACTTCTGGTCGATCCTGGCGCGCGGCGCGAGCCTGCCGCCGCGGGAGTTCCAGCGCGAGGTCCGGACCGCCGCGGATGTGATCTATCATTACCTGTTCCAGGACCGCCCGGCGTAAGCGGAATGCTAGAATCTAGGAAGAGCCGCGCGGCTCTCCACTCCAAAGATCATGAGCACCAAGGAAGCCCGCCGCCCCGCCACTGCGCGGGACATCATCCTGGAAGTTGTCCGGAACATGCGTGAGGGCCTGGAGCCTTTGCATTACACGACACTGCCTCCGGCCATCTACCACGTCTATTTGCATTCGGAAGATTTCGAGCGCCTGCGGGGGATTTTCCCGCGCATGCAGGAGGAAACCCGCCAGGCGCTGGACGCCGAGATGGCCGAGTTGAATCGCGCATCGCTGGGCGAACGGCTGAAGCTGTCGCGGAAGCCCTCGTCGAAAGTGGTGGCGCCCGATGGCGGCTGGCGCGTGGAGTTCTACGAGAATACCGACGACGACGTGGAACCGGGAGATATTGTCATCTATTCGGAACTGGCGCTGCCCTCCAAGCCGGAATTCGGCGCGGGCAGTATGACCAAGCGCATCAACACTCGGCGCATGTCGGGCGCGCTGACGGCGGTGCAGAAATACGAAGAGCAACTGCCTCCCACGAAGGACATGGAGGCTTACGCCACCATCGAGTACGAGGACCAGAGCGGCCGGCAGACTTACCGCATGACCAAGAACCAGATCGTGATCGGGCGCGGCGGGCGGGATTATTGGACAGATTTAAAGCTCAACACGCTGCCCGATATTTCGCGGGAACACGTTCGCTTGCGGCGGGACACGGAGACCGGCGAGTTCTTCATCAAAGATCTGAGCCGTTTGGGGACCAGCGTGAACGGCAAAGCGATTCCCACCAGCGTGGAGTTCGCGGATGGTGAAAAGCGCGATAAAAACCTGGAAGTGAAGTTGCCCGCGCAGGCGCGCATCGGCCTGGCGGAAGTGGTCTTCCTGGAATTCAAGGCCGATGTAAAGGCCGGCGTGCGGCCGCCCGTACCGTCATAGATGCCCGTGAAAACCAACCTCCGGAGCGCCGGCGCGAGCCACGTGGGCATGCTCCGCCAGAACAACGAGGACCGCGTCTACTGCGATGCGGACCGCGGGATCTTCATGGTAGTGGACGGGATTGGGGGGCAAGCGGCGGGCGAAATGGCGGCCGACGAGGCCATCAGCCGGATCCGGGCGCGGCTGGAGCGGCAGATCGGGACGGCCGAAGATCGCATCCGCGAAGGCATCACGGTGGCGAACAACGAGATTCTGCGCCTGGCATCGACCAACCCCGATTGGCATGGGATGGCATGCGTGCTGACGGTGGCGGTGGTCGAGAACGGCGGGGCGACGATCGGCCACGTGGGCGATTCGCGGCTGTACAAGATCCGGCAGCGGGAAATCCGCAAGATCACGCACGACCATTCGCCGGTGGGCGAGCGGGAGGACAGCCGTCAGATCTCGGAGGCGGAAGCCATGCGGCATCCGCGCCGCAACGAAGTCTACCGCGATGTGGGATCGCAGGAGCATGCGCCGGACGATCCGGATTTCATCGAGGTAATCAAGATCCCAGTGGAGCCGGATAGCGCCTTGCTATTGTGCAGCGACGGGTTGAGCGACCAGGTGACCTCGAGTGAAATCCTGCGTACGGTGCTGGCCAATGCCGGACATCCCGGCGGCGCCGTACACGAACTGATCGAGGCGGCCAATCGCGCGGGGGGCAAGGACAATGTCAGCGTACTGATCGTGGAAGGGGAACAGTTTGCGGCGGCGCGCGAAATTCCGGTGGCGGCCGTGCGCCGCACCGGTAGCCCGCTGGCGGGCAAGCCGGCCATGTTCGTCTATGGGCTGCTTTGCGCCGCCCTGGTGTTTGCCGCGCTGCGATATTTCGGCGTGCCGGCCCGGCCGCCGGAGATCGTGCCGCCGCGCACGCTTTTCGCGGGCAAGGGTGGCTTCGCCACGATCACCGAGGCGCTGGCGAAGGCACGTCCCGGCGATACGGTGGAAGTCTCCAGCGGCGAGTATGCGGAGCAACTCCGGCTCAAGAGCGGCGTCACGGTGCGCGGGCGATTGCCGGACGTTCCCATATTGCGGGCCGCGGCGATCCAAACGGGACCGCCGGTGGCTATCGTGGCGGAGGGCGTCGAAGGCGCACGCGTGGTGGGTTTCCGCATCCGTGCGGATGACAAGGCGCCCTTGCAGACGGCGGTGGTCATCGCGGATTCCGATCTGGAATTGCAGGACACCGAAATCGTAGGAGCGGCGACGGGTGTGGAGATCCGCGGAAAATCCGCGGCGGTATTGCGCGCCAATTCCATTCAGGATTGCCACGACGCCGGGGTCCACATCTCGGGCGATTCCGCGCCGTGGCTGTTGTACAACGCGATCCTACGGAACGGCCGGGGGCCACACGTGGTAGGGCCGGGAGTGCTGGTGGAGGCGCCCGCCCGTCCGGTGCTGATCGGCAACACTTTTGCGGACAATGGCGAGCCGGTGCGTCTGCCGGCGGAAATGGCGAAGGACCCCATTACGAAGTTCAATTTCTTTCTGCCTTCCAAGCCGCCCGCGCGTAGCCGGGCAGGAGTAGCACGCTAATGGTGATCCCGGAGAGGCGCAGGGTCGGCAGATACGAGATCCTCCGGAAGCTGGGGCGCGGGGGGATGGCGGACGTCTACCTGGCGCAGGACCCGGACCAGGAGCGCACGGTGGCGCTGAAAGTCATCGAGATGGGGCCGGATGCGGACTCGCGCGACACCATTGAGGCGGAACGGCGCGGCTCAGAGTTGCAGAAGAGGCTGGCCGAGATCGACCCGCGCGTGGTGAAGATTTTCGACATGTGCGACATGGATGGCTACTTCGGCGTGGCCATGGAATACGTGGAGGGACAGGATCTCTCGGACCTGATGCGCCATGGGCCGGCGCCGGTGGACGATGCGGTGGATATCGCGCTGGCGATTTGCCAGACTCTGCACAATGCGCACACGCTCGAAGTCACCATCGACGGCAAGGAATGCCGGGGCATCGTACATGGCGATATCAAGCCGAAGAACATCCGCATCGATAACGAAAATCGGGTGCGGGTGCTCGATTTCGGCATCGCCAAAGCGCTTTCCCTGTCGCGCAAGCTAACGCGCAACGAGTTCGGCAGCGTGCCTTACGCTTCACCGGAACGGCTGGACTCGGGCGACGTGAACTCCCTGTCGGACCTGTGGTCGCTGGGCGTGCTGTTGTACGAACTGGTGACCGGATCGCAGCCTTACCAGGCCGAATCGACCGAGCGGCTGGAACGGATGATCCGGTCGCGCATTCCGGCTCCGCCCGCGCCGGACCCCTGCCCGGACGCGCTGCGGCGCATCCTGATCAAGAGCATGGATCCGGAGCCGGACCGGCGGTATCAGACCGCCGCGGATCTGGCCGCGGACCTGGTGGCGTTTCGAGCCGGCGCGCCGGTGAACGCCGAAAGCGAAGAAGACGCCAACGCCACGCGGCGCACGTTTCATCCGGCAACCGATGTGGACGATAGTACCCGGCGTACGACGAAGCCCGCTCCGGGTGCGGCGTACGGGCGGGCGGCTCCGGCAGGAAAGACGGCAGGCAAGCCCGCCGGCAAAACCGCCAGCCGGTTTGGCTACCGGGCGCGGCGGGTATTCGTGATGACAGCGGGACTGGCGCTGGCTTACGTCGTTTATGCCACGACTTCTAACGTGCTGTTGTGGCGGAACGGACAGCAACTGGATCGCGATATCCACGCCGAGGTATTGACCGATCCGGACGCCATTTGGAGCCGCTGGGCGGATGTCTCAAAAGGCAATGCGCAGTCGCTGGCGTTGTTTGCGCCGCGCCGCTCGGTCAAGAAGAGGCTGGTAGCGGCGGCGGACCGGGTGATCGAAACGTATCGCAACAGCGAGAGCCAGCCAGTCTACGAGAATGACTGGAAGCGCGCCAAACTGTACCTGGCGCGAGCGCTGGAAATGGATCCGGGCGACGAGACGGTGCGCGGTGAACTGCGGCTTTGCGAGGGACAGATCGATCGCATCAACGGCCTCAGCCATCACAACGCCGCGGTCCTGAACGAAGCCGTGCAGAAGTTCGAAGAGGCGCAACAGGCCTTACCGCGCTCGCCAGATCCGGATCTGGGGCTGGCGCGGGTCTATGTTTACGGCTTGAAGGATATCGACAAGGCGTACGCCGCGCTACAGCAAGCCGAGCAGCGCGGATACAAGCTGGGCAGTCGTGAAAAGGCCCAACTCGGGGACGGTTACCGCGACCGGGCCGATCGTTTATGGTGGGATTCGCGCGACGTGCGCGGCTTGCCCCAGGAAAAGGACCAGATCCAGAAGGCCGCGGACGACTATCGCCGGGCGCTGGAACTGTATCAGAGCATCGTTCCTTATGGCAACGCCAACGTGAACATCGTGCGCGTGCAGGGCAGCTTAAGCGCGATCGGCTATCGCATGGCGGAACTGCAAGCCGCGCCGGCACAGTAGCCTCGGCGCGGCCGCCCCACAACGGTACGGACTTAGAACGGGACGAACTGGAAGACCGTACCGCAGCCCAGATTGCCCTGCAGAGGACATCCGTACCCGCCACCCTCGGTTGTGGTACCGAAGAAGGAGCCGTCGGACCCGGCGATCAAGCCCCAACCCGGCAGGAAACCGTCGGTACCGAAGCCGTTCGGGCCGAGTCCTCCAGGGCCCGCGAAGGAGTAGCGGATGTTCCGCGACCACTGCCCACTGCCTTGGGACGGCGGCTGAAGTTGGAAGATGGTGCCGGCGTAGTAGGTAGTGCCGTTGTAGATATCGGTAGCCCCGCCGCCGTAGGAGGTTCCCCAGAAGGAGCCGTCCGATGCCAAGGCGAGATTACCGTTGGGAAAGGCGCTATCCGGGGGAGTCAGGCCCGGAATGCCGAAGTCGGTGAGAATGGTCTCAGACCACGGTTGGCCGACGGACCCGGGAGAGATCAATTCAAAGATCGTGCCGTAATTCGCATCGCCGCCGATGCCGCCGACGCCGACGAGATGGCCGGGGCTGAGCAGGGTCATGCGGCCGCCGGGTTGGGCAGTGTCCGGTTCGCCCTGGAACGCGTAGATTACAGATTCCCGATAGGTTCCGCTGGTACCGACCGGCGACAATTCATAGGCCGTGCCGCAGCCATTGCCTCCGCAGCCCACGCCGCCGCCTGAGTAGGTGAGACCGTAGAGGATTCCTGAGGTATCGATGGTCACGCCGGAGAAAGGAATGGCGCCGTCGTCCAAGCCCTTGAACGCATAAAGACTCTTGAATTTCGGCGGCGAAGTGCTGGTCCGTAACGTGTACTTGAAGACCGTGCCATCGCCGTTTTTCCCGCCGTAGGAGGTGGTGCCGTAAAGGGCGCCGCCGGAAGCCAGGAGTCCGTCGCCGGGGTTGGCGCCATCGTCGCAGTTCTGCACGCGGCAGAAGCTGTAGAGAACCTTATGCGTCCAGGTGCCGGCGCCCTTGGGCTTTTCGAGCACAAACAGAGTGCCTAAGCCGCTCCCAGCAGATGCGCCCGGTCCACCGGCCCTGGCGGTTCCATAGAGGACGCCCTCGCCCCCGTAGAGCAGCGTTTCTGGAAATGCGCCGTCCGCGCCGCCGGTGAACGTATAAATGGTTTGCTCCGTCCATGGATCTCCAGAGGCCACGGGCGGAATGAGCTCGAAAACCAGCCCGCAGCCCGTGACCGCCCCGTGGGACCAGTAGTTGACGCAGTTGGTGCCGCCGCCGTCGGGAGCGGTGCTGTAGACGATGCGGCAGTTCTGCACACCGGCACCACAGACACCCTTAGGGCCCAGGACTAAACCGGTATTGATGTTTTCGCCGTCGGCGCCCGAGAACGCGTGCAGAACGGTCTCGCCCGATTGTGCGGCTGCCGGCACAGCCAGGATCGCGGTTGCCAGCGCGGCAGCCAGGCAGCCGGACGCGAAGCCGCGGTCAATTACAAAAATCCCCTTACGATAGACCATCTCTAAGGCCCTCCTAATCAGGCCTTCCCAAGTTTCACCGGACCCGCCGGGCAAGTTCAATCGAATTGGGGTCAATTAACGGTTAAACAGAAATACGATCCTTGGAATCAATAACTTGAAGGCGGCAATTTTGCGGCGGGCGATTTCTGTGGCAAGGTAAAGAGACTGTATTCTTAGGGAGCCGCGACCCAGGCATGCCACAAACTGAAGGGACGTTGAATACCGGGACTCGGAACGGCGACGGCGGGCGGCTCTCCCCGGACGCGATTCAGGCCGAACTGGAGCGGGTGCTGGCCTCCCGGTATTTTAGGGAGGCGTACCGGCTGAACCGCTTCCTGCGCTTCATCGTCGAGGTTACCCTACGGGGCGAAGGCGCCACGATCAAGGAGTATGTGCTGGCGCTGGAGGTGTTCGATAGCAGCCCGCAGTTCGACACGAAAGCGGACTCCAAGGTGCGCGTGCAGGCGGGGAATCTTCGCAACCGGCTGGCGGAGTATTATGGCGCGGAGGGCCGCGGCGACCCGGTCCGGATCGAGATTCCGAAAGGGAGCTACGTGCCAGTGTTCAGCGCGCGGCCGCCGGAAGTCGCGGCGGTAGAAGCGCCGCAGCCGCTGCGCGCGAAAGTCGCCCGCCCGCGCTGGCCCGCGGTTGCCGGCATGGCTGTTTTACTGCTCTTCGTGGCGGCGATCGGGTATCCGGTGCGCACGCCTAACACCCAGGCTCCCCCGCGGCGGTCGGTCGCCATTCTGGGTTTCGACAACCTTTCGGCGCGGGCGGACGCCGGCTGGCTATCGGCGGCGCTCCCCGAAATGCTGACGACCGAACTCGGAGCGAGTTCCCTACGCACGATTCCGGGCGAACAAGTGGCGCGCACGCGCAGGGATCTTGCGCTGGCCAGTGCGGAGGCGCTTTCGCGCGAGACGCTCGCCCGCGTACGCCGCGCTCTCGGCGCGGATTTGGTGGTGGTGGGGGGTTACACTGTGCTGCCGCAAGCGAGCGGAGGCGGGCGGCAAATACGGGTGGATCTGCGGGTGCAAGACACGCGGACCGGCGAGACGGTCAAATCGTTTGCAGAGACCGGGACGGAAGCGGGCTTGTTCGACGTGGTTGCCTTGGCGGGCGCGCAGCTCAGGGAATCGCTAGGGGCGGAACCAGCGCCGGTAGCGACTATGGCTGGGATGCGGGCCGCGCAGCCATCCACACCCGAGGCCGTGCATCTTTATTACGACGGCCTGTCGCGCATGCGAAGCTACGATTGGATAGGCGCGCGAGATCTGCTGCAAAAGGCCGCGGCCAGCGACCCTGCCTTTCCATTGACGCATGCCGCCCTATCGGAAGTGTGGGACGTACTTGTTTACAAACAAAGAAGCACCGAGGAGGCCAAGACGGCCTTCGATCTTTCGCCCAACCTGAGCCCCGAGGAGAGGCGCGTGGTGGAAGCCCGATACCTCGCGGCGGCGGGGGAATGGGACAAGGCAGAACAAATCTACAGGGAACTCTTCGGCCTCTATCCGGACAACCTGGAGTACGGGCTGCACCTGGCGGACGCGCAACTGAACGAGCAGAAACTCCGGTTGGTGCTGACTACTCTCGAGCGCCTGCGGCATCTACCGTCTCCGCTGGGTGACGACCCGCGTGTGGACCTGCAGGAAGGTCTCACCTACACGCGCCAGCAAAAGCCGCAAGAATCTCTGCGTGCGGCTAACCAGGCAGAACGAAAGGCCCGGGCGAGCGGTGCGCGGAGGCTGCTGGCGGAGGCACGACTGCTACAAGCCGGAGCGTGGCAGGCGATTGGCGACCTCCAGAGGGCGAAAGATGCGGCGGAAGAGACGCGCCGGATTTGTGGGGAGTTGGGGGATCAGATCTGCGTGGCGCGGGCGTTCGCGCGGCTGGGCATCCTGGCGGTGGGCGTAAACATGGCGGAGGCCGAGAAGCAATTCCGGGAGTCCTACGAGGCGGCCCGGAGTGCGGGCAGCTACTATGCGGCCAACGCGCTGAGTAATCTGGGCGGCGCGCTGTCGATGGACGGCGATTGCGCGGGCGCGGACCGCGCCTTGAACGAAGCTGCGCAGGGCGCCGAGGAAGCGCGGGATAATTTGTTCCTGTTGAGGCTGACGATCAATCGCGAAACCGTGTTGATGCAGGCGGGCAAACTGCGCGCGGCAGAGGGCTTGTGCCGCAAGGCCTCGGCAATCATGGACAAGGGTGAGGATAAGACTTATCTTCCAGCGAATCTTTTAAATCTGGGAGATGTCCTGGAGGTGGAAGGGGATCTCGGCGGCGCCATGGAGAGCCGCCAGAAATGGCTTGCGCTACAGCGAACGGCGGGAAGCGGAACTTGGGATCCACTGGCCCGCATCGCGCATACGCTGCTTTTACGGGGCGATATCGCGGCCGCGGGGCAGACCCTGGTGCAAGCCGAGGCGGAGGCGCGCAAAGGCGGAAACGACAACCTGCGGGCGGAATATATCCACGATTTCGCGGGGCTGGCGCTTGAGGAAGGGCGCGCGGCCGAGGGGGAAAAGATGGCGCGTGATGCGGAAGAGCAGTCTAAGACGCGCAGCCGTTCCGAAGAGGCAGCGGCCGCTTGCAACCTGCTGGCGCAATGCCTGCTAGCGGAAGGAAACGCGGCGGCGGCACGGGCGGCGATCGAGCGCGCGCCACGGTATCTGGCCGGAAGGTGCGCGGTGAACACCACCTTCGATATCTCGATCACCGCGGCGCGGGTGCAGGCGGCCACGGGAAATGGCGGGAACGGGAACGGCATCGACGCCCTGCGGAATCTCGACCGTGTGATTGCCGAAGCGCGGCGCGCCAATTTTATGGGGGTGGTGATGGAGGCGCGCCTGGCGCGGGGCGAGATTCAAATCCGATCCGGCCATGCCGCTGGGGGCCGCGCGAAATTGGAGTCGTTGGCGCAAGAGGCGAAAGCCAAAGGCTACGGGTTGGTGGCGCAACGCGCCGCGAAGTTAATCGACACACGCGGCCAGCGACCGTAATCATCCGGAGACTACGGGGGAGTGGGAGCGGTGGGCGGTCCCGTGGTGGGCGGCGGTTTCGGATTCTTGGTATCGCAATTCGCGGGATTGGGGCAGCCGCTTCCGGCACCGCCGACTCCGGGCAAGCGCGAACCATACACGATCTGATACATGGCCTGCTCGGCGGCGCGCAGGAAGCCGCGTATGACCGAATTCTTATCGACGGAAGCTTGGGCCAGCGGCTGGTTCCGGAAAACGCGGATGGATTCACCCGCGTTCAAAATACGCTCGGGACCGGGTTTGAGCAGGTGCAGTACGCCGACTTGCCCTTCCTCGACGCTCACCAGGGTGGTATCGTCCTCATCCTCAATGGCGACATCGAAAATGGTGCCGCGCACCGAAATCACGGCTGTGGGGGTGCGTACGCGGTTGTAATTGGGCTGGCCGCCGCCCAGCTTTTGAATGTGGACTTTTACACGGCCGAGGAGGACATCCAGCAGGTCCCGCCAGGAGCCGGCATTTTCGCGAAAAACGATACGGGCGTTGGGGAAAACTTCGAAGGTACTGCCATCGGAAACCTGAAAGACCGCGAAACCGTCTGGTCCGGTTACGATAATCTGGCGCGGTTGCACGGAGTCGCCCACATTCAGCACCCAGGGGGAATCATCGCGCAGTACGGAAACCTGCCCGTTCAAAGTGATTACTTTGGCAGCGCCGCTTTGGGCGTGGAGCGGAACGACATAGATGCACACCGCCGCTAACGGCAGCCAGCAGGCCGTCCTGTGCAATCTACGCGAAAACATGAAACAACCTTCGATACTTAAGCACCATCAATTGGAGATAGTGCTTTTAGAAACCTAAGTCTAGCACCAAAGTTGCAAAGCAAATCGCGCGCCGCATGAAAAAAGTCTTACAAATTCCATCGATTCAACTCTTTGGGATAGGCATGCGGGCTCGAATGGGTTAAAATAGGACTCGGCTGTGTGTCACAAAGGAACAGTTGCGGGATGGCGTTATCTATTGGCAGTATCGTTAGCTGCCTGGGTTAGCCAGTTATCCGCGCAAACCGCTCCGGTCGAGTGGCGCCGGGTGGGCAATCCTGCGATCGCGGTGGGTTTGGCTTCACCGGCTACCGGACCGGTGGAGAGTGTCTGGTATTCCGCGGACGGATCCCGTCTGTATGCCCGGACGCGCGCAGGCCGTATTTTCGAAACCGTCGATTTTGAGAACTGGACGCCTGGGCAAGGAGTTGGCGAACCGGGCGAGACACCCGCGCCCGCCGTGGATCACACACCAGAGCCAGGCGCGAAACTGGCTGCGGCGGCGGTGGCTCCGGGACGGATTTACGCCCTCGGAACGCAACTCTACCGCTCCGACGATGGCGGACGTTCCTGGACCAACCTGACCGCTTTCCACAACCAATCGATTATCGGACCGGGGCAACACGCCGTGGCGGTCTCGCCGGGAGATGCCGATCAATTGGCGGTGGCCAACGATTTTGGCGTATGGCGCTCGATGGATGGGGGCCTGTCGTGGTCGGGGTTGAACCTGCATTTGCCGAACCTGCCCGCCAGCCGCATACTGGCGACTCCCGGCGGTATGCAAGCGGCCCGCATCCTGATGGCGAATCTTGGGGCGATGGAACTGGCTCCGGGCGCGGAAGCCTGGCAGCCGACGTCCAATGGACAAGCGGCAGCCGAAGCCAACACCATGCGGCGCGCCTCGCAAGCGCTGGGCGCACGCATTACCGCGGCGGCGGTATCGGGCCAGACGGTCTATGCCGGCGCGGCGGATGGGCGGATCTGGGTTTCGCTCGATGGGGGCGGAAGCTGGACGTCATCTCCACGGCCGGGGGCAAACGGACCTGTGGACCGGTTTTTTGCCGATCCGAGTGAGCCGCGAGTGGCTTTGGCCGCGGTGGGCGGCTCCGGGGTTCACGTGCTGCGCACGACGAACAGCGGCGGGTTCTGGGACGATCTGACTTCCAACCTGCCGGACGCGCCGGCGCACGGCATCGCCGCTATGCGCAGCGCCGGGGCGGTCTACGTAGCCACCGACAAAGGTATTTTCTACGCCTCGGCCGACCTGGAGAATGCCAGTTCGGCGGTGGTGAACTGGGCGCCCATCTCGACCGGTCTGCCAGCGGCTGCCGCCACGGATGTGAAACTGGATGCCAATGGTTATCAACTTTATGCGGCTTTGGACGGCTACGGCATTTACGCCGCTGCGGCGCCGCACCGGGCGCGTACACTGCGCCTGTTGAACGCGGCGGATTTCAGCACGCGCGCGGCCGCGCCAGGCTCGTTGATCAGCGTAGTCGGGGGGCGCGTGAACGCGGCGAGTGCCGGCGCCTTGAGCTTCCCGGTGCTGGCGGCTTCCGACTCCGAGTCGCAGATTCAAGTGCCGTTTGAAGCCTCTTCTTCCAATTTCTCGCTGGCCCTCGAGACCCGTACAGGACGCTTTACGCTGGGCTTGCCGGTGCAATCTGTCTCGCCAGCCATTTTTGTGAACCGGGACGGTTCGCCGATGGTACTGGATGGCGACAGCGGCCTGATGCTGGATGGGCGCAGCACCGCGCATTCGGGCACGCGCCTGCAGATCCTGGCAACCGGATTGGGGAGAGTGCGGCCGGATTGGCCGACGGGGATGGCCGCGCCGCTGGAGAATCCGCCGGTGGTGGCCGCTTCCGTCAAGGCTTACCTGGACCGTGTGCCGGTGCAGGTGACCAGGGCGGCGCTGGCGCCGGGCTATATCGGGTTTTATCTCATCGAGGTGCAATTGCCGGCGCTGGTGAATGCCGGGCCCGCGGAGTTGTATATCACGGCGGATGGGCAGGAAAGCAATCGGGTGCAGGTGGTGCTGGAACCGTAGCGCGCCCCAAAATAGAAAGGGCCCCACAAACGGGGGCCCCATCCACTCCACAGAAATTGGGTTAATTCTAGACCCTAGCCACGTTCTCGGCTTGCAGTCCCTTGGGTCCCTGCTTCACCTCGAACTCTACCTCCGCGCCCTCATCCAAGGAACGGTAGCCGTTCGCCTGGATGGCCGAAAAGTGTACGAACACGTCATCGCCGCTGCCTCGCTGGATGAAACCATAGCCTTTTGCGGCGTTAAACCATTTCACAATGCCTTTTTCTCTCACTGCTTCTTCTCCTGATTCATTGTTCGCCCTAGCTTTAAAACGAGTCGTCCAAAATAGAAAAAGCTACGAGCCGAAGCTCGTAGCTCTCTGGACTTTCGGTGGCGCGGGACAAACAACCATTTCGAAACTTGCACTTGGAATTATCGCAGATGGCAATTGTGCGGTCAAGCCCCATTTTGGTATAAAATCTTGCGGAGGAAGCAGATGCGGGATGGGGTACTATGCCGTTAGCTGACGGAGAGGCGGGAATCCTGGAAGCGGTGCGGCGGCGGGCGGGACTGACCGCGGGACCGGGGTTGAGGCTGGCAATCGGCGACGATTGCGCGATTTACCGCCCGCGGGGCGCGCCGGACGATCTGCTGTTCACTACGGATTTGCTGATTGAAGACGTTCATTTTCAACATGATACGCATCCACCGGAGGCGGTGGGACACAAGGCCCTGGCGCGCGGGCTGAGCGATATTGCCGCCATGGGTGGGCGGCCGCGCTTCTGCCTGTTGTCGCTGGCTCTGGGGCCACGCGCGGATCGGCCCTGGATTGATCGCTTCTACCATGGATTGTTACAGTTAGCGAGAACTGCGGGCGCGCCATTGGCGGGGGGCGATCTGGCGCACGCCGCCCGGACCACGTGCGATATCGTGGTTTGCGGCGACGTCCCGCGAGGCACCGCACTGCGGCGGGACGCCGCGCGCGCCGGCGACGCAATTTACGTCTCGGGGCGCCTGGGCGGGTCCGCGCTGGGACTCGCGACTAAAGCTGGAAGGGCCTGGGCACGGCACCTGCGCCCGCAACCGCGACTGGGGCTGGGCGTGTTCCTGCGGGAACGCATCGGCGCGACTGCGGGAATGGATCTTAGCGACGGGATTTCACTGGACCTGCATCGCCTGGCGCTGGCTTCCCGGTTGGCGGCGGACATCGAAATGCCACCCAGGTTTGCGGGGGCCACCGCGGAGCAGGCCTTGCACGGGGGAGAAGACTACGAACTACTGTTCACGGTAAGGCCGCGGGTGAAGGTGCCGGCGCGCTTCGGGACCCTTCCGCTGACGCACATCGGCGCGATGCGCCGCGGCGAAGCGGGCGCGGTATTTTTGAGCGGCAAACCGTTGGCGGCGCTCGGATACGACCACTTCCGGGGTTCCGAATGAGCCTTTCCGAAGGGGCCCCCGACGCGGCGCCCATTCTGGAACTGATCGACGCTTTCCGGCGCTCGAAGACTATGTTTGCGGCCACCGCACTGGGCGTTTTCGAGGCGCTCGGCGAGGGCGCCGCGAACCTCGATACTCTCGCAGTACGGCTGGGGCTGAATGCCGGAGCGCTGGAACGTCTGCTGGATGGATGCGTGGGCCTGGGGTTGCTCGACAAGCAGGACGGCTCCTATGCCAACCGGCCGATCGCCGAGACTTATCTGTGCGACCGGAGCCCGCTGTCTCTGACCGGCTATGTCATTTATTCCAATGAGGCGCTCTACCCGATGTGGGCAAACCTGGAGGATGCCATCCGGGAAGGCACGCATCGCTGGACTCAAACCTTTGGCTGGCAGGGATCCTTGTTCGATCACTTTTTTGAGACGGATGCGCGGCGGCGCAGCTTCCTGCGCGGGATGCACGGCTTCGGCCAGTTGAGCTCGGCGGCGGTGGCGGCGGCTTTCGATCTTTCGGGCTTCCGGCGTCTGGCGGACTTGGGCGGCGCGACGGGGCATCTGGCGCTGGCCGCCTGCGAACGATATCCCCAATTGAGCGCGGTGGTTTTCGACCTTCCGCAAGTCATCGACATGGCTCGTGAATATCTGGCTGAATCGGCTGCGCGGGATCGCATCCAGCTCATCGCCGGGGATTTCTTCTGCGACGAATTGCCGGAAGCCGATCTTTATTCTCTAGGCCGCATCCTGCATGACTGGCCGGAGGAGCGAATCGGGTTGTTGTTGTCGAAAATCTATGCAGCACTTCCGGTGGGCGGTGGGCTGCTGATCGCCGAGAAGCTGCTGGACGAGGACAAAGCGGGCACTACGCCCGCGCAGATGCAATCGTTGAACATGCTGGTCTGCACGGAGGGCAGAGAGCGCACGCTCTGCGAATATGCGGTTCTTCTGCGCGAGGCCGGCTTCGCATCTGTCGAGGGCCGCCGTACTGGCGTGCCTCTCGATGCTGTACTGGCACTTAAGAACCACTTGCCGCGCTGACTCCAGAAATGGTACCGGTAACCATTACCGGGGTAACCGCATCAGATTATGCATACTTCGTATTTAAGTCCTTGAGTGTATTACGGGGGATTTCTGACCAGGAACCTGTTTTGATGACATTACATTTCGGCCGTACAAGATGCCTTTCCGCCGTCTGCTTTGCGCTTTTGGCGCTGAGTCCGGCATGGGGGCAATCCGCGGATGGGGCAGGCACCGGGAAGACACCCGACCCGAGCGCCACGCCGCCCGTCCTCCCGAGCCAAAACCCTCCGGATGCGGCCAAGAATCCCCAGCCGGAGCAGCAAGACAAGCGGGTTTTCGGCGTATTCCCGAACTATCGGACCACGGACGGCAACGTGCCGTTCCAACCGATTACAAGCAAGCAAAAACTGACCATCGGCCTGAAAGATTCTTTCGACTGGCCCGTTTATCCGGTAGCGGGAGCCTTCGCGCTGCTGTACCAGCTTGAGGATCAGAACCCGTCGTTCGGACAAGGCATGAAGGGTTACGCGCGGAGATACGGTACGGCCCTGGCCGACCAGGTCATCGGCAACATGATGACGGAGAGCATTATGCCTAGCCTGCTGCATCAGGATCCGCGATATTTCCGGATCGGGCGCCGCGGGGGCAGCGTCATGCACCGGGCCGGGTACGCGTTGACGCGCATATTCATCAGCCGCACCGATAGCGGTGGGCAGCAATTTAATTTCTCGGAGTGGCTGGGGAACGGAGCGGCCGTGGCGATTTCGAATGCCTACTATCCGGACACGCGCACGGTGGGCAGCAATATCGAGAGGTTGGGGATTGCGTGCGCGACAGATGGGTTCTCGCAGGTGATGAAGGAATTCTGGCCGGACGTGAAACACGCCCTCTTCCACCGCCACGAGCCCCAGGAACCGCTGTTGAGCGAATCGCCCGCCGCGGCACATTGAGGCGGCGAGCCGCTCCTAGCCGGCTGCGGAAAAAAACTAAAAACCGCTTGCTTACGCGCGCGGCTCAGAAGTTTTGCCTCGTATTTGCAGCGGCTTACCGAGCGCGACCTTCCGCAGCCTGCTAGCTAGCCGGTCCGCAACTTCGGCGCACTACGATTCGAGCGCGGCGTTCAGGGTGATCTTGGTATTGAAGAGCTTGGAGACGGGGCAGCCGGCTTTGGCATTCCCGGTCGCGGTATCGAAGGCCGCCTGAGTGGCGCCTGGAACCTTGGCTTTCAATTCGAGGTGGCTCTCGGTGATAGCAAACCCGCTTTCGGTTTTCTCCAGCGAGATGGTGGCCGTGACGTCGATGCGTTCGGCGGTGAGGCCAGCCGCGCCCAGTTGTCCGGACAGCGCCATGGCGAAGCAGCCTGCATGCGCTGCGGCGAGCAGTTCCTCCGGATTGGTTCCGACGCCATTTTCAAAGCGGGTGGCGAACGAGTATTGCGTACCCGACAGTACACCGCTGGCGGTGGAAACAGCTCCCTTGCCTTGTTTCAAATCGCCTTGCCACACGGCGGATGCGTTACGTTTCATGAATCCTCCTTGGATCAGCTTAATGGATGCTGGGGTCAGGCCGGGGGATACGGAATTGCAAACGTAACATTTGGCAATCGGATGCGTGCCGGGGTGGATGGTAAGATGCTTGTCATGCGTAATTTTGCGGCCCTGGCACTGGTGACGATCTGCGGCTGGGGGCCAAGGGCCTTCGGCCAGACCGCGTGGACTAATTTTGCGAAGAGCGATCATCACGTGGCCACGTCTGCCACCGCGTCGCAGGCACTGAATGGGATTCACTGGCAGACGCCGGTCGATCTGCATCCGCCCAACGGCGATAGCGCCGCCAGGCCGGACGGGGGCGACGAGCTATTGATCCACTACGGCTCGCCCCTGATTACGGCCGGCAATACGGTGATCGTCCCGGTGAAAACCGGGGTCAGCGACGGGTTCCGCGTGGACGCGCATAATGCCGCCAATGGCGACGTTTTGTGGAGCATGCAGTCGGACTACCTGTTGCCGCCATCGCACGGGTGGACTTCGATCTTTGGGCCGGCTCTGGCGACGAAGCGGCTCTATTTTCCGGGCGCGGGCGGCACCGTCATTTTTCGCGACTCGCCCGACGCGGCAGAGGGAGCCGGCGGGCGCCTCGCGTTCTATGGGTTGGCGAACTATAAGGCGAATCCCAGCGGTTTCGACAGCAGCGTCTATATCAACACGCCGCTGACGGTCGACGAGAGCGGGACGATCTATTTCGGCTTCGTGGTGAGTGGCACGAGTCCGTTGGCCGGACTCACCAGCGGCATCGCGCGCCTCGGGGCCGACGGAAAAGGCACGTGGATCGCGGTGGCTACGGCGGCCGCGGACCCCACCATGACCGAGGTGCCTTACAACTGCGCTCCGGCCCTCAGTTGGGACGGTACCACGCTGTATATCGCGGTCAGCAATACTTCCAGCGGGTATCTGCTGGCGCTCGACAGCACTACGCTAGCGCCCATGGCGCGGGTGCGGCTGATCGATCCGAAATCCGGAAACGACGCATGGCTCACCGACAACTCGTCGGCCTCTCCAACCACCGGGCGGGATGGAGATGTGTACTACGGGGTACTTGAGAATCCGTTCCCGGAGAACCATGACCGGGGATGGCTGTTGCATTTCGATGCGGGTCTCACGAAGGCCAAGACTCCGGGCGCCTTCGGATGGGACGATACGGCTTCGGTGGTTCCGGCATCGGCCGTGCCGTCGTACACCGGCAAATCCGACTACCTGCTGATGACGAAGTACAACAATTACGCGAACGTGGGCGGAAACGGAGAAAACATGATTGCGGTGCTCGATCCCAACGCCACGGAAACGGACCCTATCACGGGTGTGACGGTGATGAACGAGGTGCTGTCGATTCTGGGGCCGACACCCAACCCGCCCCTGGCCGGCGTGAAGGAATGGTGCATCAACTCGGCGGCCGTGGACGTGCCGGGGAAGGCCATTATGGCGAATAGCGAGGACGGAAAACTTTACCGTTGGGATCTTACGACCAATACGCTGAGCCAGTCGGTGGTCTTGACGGCAGGGATTGGGGAGGCTTATACGCCTACGGTGATCGGGGTGGACGGCACGGTTTACGCGATCAACGATGCGATTCTTTTTGCAGTGGGGAATTGATCGGGTCTGGAGACCCGATGCAGGCCTGGAGGCCTGCCCCACGCTACTCGTAACGCAGGGCTTCCACGGGGTCCAAGCGGGAGGCTGTGACCGCCGGCCAGACGCCGAAAAACAGGCCGACCGCGACGGAAACGCTGAAGGCAACGGCCACCGCCCAGCCGGGTACCTTGCACCGCAGGCTGGGAAAGATGGCGCTGACCAACAGGGTGACCAGAATCGAGAATACGATGCCAATCAGGCCGCCGGCTCCTGTCAGGGTCACGGCTTCACTCAAGAACTGCAGGACGATATCGCGGCGGCGGGCGCCGATGGCCTTGCGCACGCCGATTTCGCGGGTGCGCTCGGTCACGCTCACCAACATGATATTCATCACGCCGATGCCACCCACCAGCAAACCGAGCGCCGAGATGGCCATGGAGATCAGCACGATCATCCCGGTGATTTTGTCGAAGTTCTCGATGATGGAGTCCGCGGTCGAAATCGTGAAATCGTCTTCCTGGTTGCGGGGGGTGTGGCGCAACTTGCGGAGGGCGCCGCGAATCTCTTCGATGGCGTCGGCACGCTGTCCGGGGCGGGCTCTGGCGTCGAGGAAGAAATTGGTTGATTGCGGATAGCGCATGCGCGCGGTTTCGAGCGGGATGACAATCTGGCGGTCGAGTCCATTTTCTCCGAAGAAGCCGCCTTTGGCGGGCGCGAAGATACCGACTACGGTGAACTCGCCGCCATCGAGGAAAATGGTGCGGCCGATGCCATCGCCGGCCGGAAATAAGGCCTCACCGAGAGCGGAACCGATCATGCAAACCCTCTGGCCGCGCAACTCTTCCTCGCGGGTGAAGATGCGGCCCGCCTGCAAATCGCGCGGCGAGATGTCATAGAGGTTGCGCGTCGCGCCCATCAGAAGCAGGTTGTCGGACTCGTATCCCGGAACCTTGACGGTGATGATGTTGCCTGCCTGCGGGATGATATACAGGCTGACGGCCACGTCCTCGATGGAACGTACCACGTTCTTCAAATACTCGGCGTTTTCGGGACGTAGCGGCTTGCGCTTCAACTCCTTGGGACGGGCGCCCTGGCCGCTGGGGTCGCCGCTGACGCGCGCCACGAAAATGTTGTCGGGACCGAACTCCTGAAAGAAATCCACGATGCCCTGGCGGAGTCCGGTGAGCAATGAAGCCACCGTAACTACCGTGGTAATGCCGATGACGATGCCCAGGATGGTGAGGCCCGACCGGAACTTGTGCGCCCACACCGCGCCCAAAGCCATATGGAGCGTCTCGCCTGCGCTCACCTGAAACGGTATGTTCATTCGGCGCGCAATGCGGCGACCGGATCGAGCCGCGCCGCCCTCCTGGCCGGGTACCAGCCGGAAATAATGCCCACCGCGCTGGACACGAAGATGGAAAGCACTACATAGCCGGCGGTCACTTTGAGCGTGGCGCCGAAGAGAGCCGACAATCCCGCGGCGACCAGCGCCCCCAGCATCAGGCCCATGATTCCACCAGCCAACGAGAGGATCACGGATTCGATCAGGAACTGCAAGAGGATATCCCCCTGGCGCGCGCCCAGGCTCTTGCGGATGCCGATTTCGCGGGTGCGCTCGGTGACGCTGACCAGCATGATATTCATAATCACGATGCCGCCGACTACCAGAGAAATACTGGTGATCGGCACGACCACCGCCGCGATTACCCCGAGCACGCTATCGACGAAGGAGCGTACCGAGTCGGGCGTGAGCGTGTCGAAATTATCCGCCTGTCCCACGGGGGTATGAAAGTGAGTGCGGAGGGCGGCGCGGGTGACGTCCAGAGCCGCATCCATGGTTAGGCCCGTGCCTGCGCGCCCCTTGCCGAATACCGCGGTGCCGCGCTGCCCGCCATACATTTCGTAATAGACGGTGATAGGGATATAGACGGGATTATCGAGGCTGCGGCCGAAGGAGGAGCCTTGCTTTTCAAGCAGTCCGATGACGGTGAATTCGGTTCCCGCCACACGGATGGTTCGTCCGATGGGAGAATTGCCTTGAAACAGCGCGTCGCGGATGTCGGGTCCGATCACGGCCACAGGCCGGCGCAGGCGCTCCTCGTTGTCGGTGAAGAAGCGGCCGTCCTCGACCGGGATGTCGCGCATATAGGGCAGCGTCGCCGATACCCCAATGATGCTCGAGCCCTCGTAAACCTGGTTCTCGCCTTTGACGTCGTCGGTGTGCTGGGCGTACGGGCTATACATGATGGAGTCGCCCGTAGATTCGCGCAGGTAGGCCACATCGTCGGGCCGGATGCGCTTGTTCCGGCGTTGCTTATCGGCCAACTCGCGGCTGCTGAGGCGGCCCACCGAGGCGATCTGGGCGACCAGGAAACTGTCGGACCCAAAGGCCTTGGCGGTAATGTTTTCGGCGTACACGCCCAAGCCGTCGATCGCGGCACCTACCAGGATTACACTGGCGACGCCGATGATCACACCCAGCAGCGTGAGAAAGCTACGCAGCTTGTGCGCCCGGATGGAATCGAGCGCCAACGAAATGGCAGTAGCCAGATTGGACAGAAAATGCACGAGAGCCGGTTCCTTCTGAGTTCAATTTCATCTTAGCGAGATTTTAGGGCCGTCTGGCTACGGCAAGAAGCGGTAGCCCACGCCGTGCACGGTCAGGAAATGGCGCGGGGAGTTGGGCTCAGGCTCGAGTTTCTGGCGCAGCTTGACGACGTGCGCGTCCACCGTGCGGGTATTCGGAAAGAACTCGTAGCCCCAGACCGAATTGAGAATCATGTCGCGGGTAAGCGGGCGGTCGGGATTCTGCAGGAAGTAGGTAAGCAGATTGTATTCCGCGGGGGTGAGCTTCAACTCTTCGCCGCGGCGGCTGACCACGCGGCGTTCCATGTCCACTTCGACTTCGCTGAAGTGCACCACTTTGCGCGCCTCGGGAGAGGTACGCCGGAGCACGGCGCGGATGCGCGCCAGCAATTCACGCGTGCCGAAGGGCTTCACCAGGTAGTCGTCGGCGCCGATCTCGAGCAGCAGCACTTTGTCGATTTCATCGCCCAGGGCGCTGAGCACGATGATGGGGGTGACGACCTGCGCGGCGCGCAGTTGTTTGCAGATCTCGACTCCGTTCATGCCGGGCAGCCGCAGGTCGACCAGGATCAGGTCGGGCTTGAGCAGAAGAGATTTTTCGTAACCGGCCCGGCCATCGGCCACCAGGACGGCGCGGAAGCCTTCCTGTTCGAGCAGCACGCCGATGGTATCGCGCAGGCTCTCGTCGTCGTCGATCACCAGAATCGTCTGCATGCGGGGACGCTAACCATTGTATCCAACCATGCATTCCAGTCTTGTAAATTGAGCGTGTTAAGCTCAATAATCAAGCTGCGGGGACAGTTAATCGTATGCGCGTCACAGTTATTGGAACGGGCTACGTAGGAACGGTTACGGGCGCTTGCCTGTCGTATTTCGGCCATCGCGTTACGTGCGTGGACACGGACGCGCAGAAGATCGAGAAGCTGCGCCGCGGTGAAATGCCCATCTACGAGCCGTGCCTCAAGGAGTTGCTGGTACTGGCGGCCGCACGCGGAGGCATTGACTTTACCACGGGTCTGGCGGCTCCGGCCGCGGAGAGCGACGTGATTTTCATCGCGGTGGGGACGCCACCGATGGAGACGGGCGAAGCCAATCTCTGTTATCTGGAAGCGGCTGCCCGCAGCATTGGCGCCGCCATGGGCGATTCCAGGTTCCGCGTGGTGGTGAACAAATCCACGGTGCCGGTGGGCAGCGGCAACCTGGTAGATGCGCTGGTGCGCGAAGGTGTGCGGGAATCGCATCCGGAGAATGGAAAAAACGTGCGCTTCGGGGTGGCCAGCAATCCGGAGTTCCTGCGGGAAGGCAGCGCCATTGCCGATTCGTTGTATCCGGACCGCATCGTGCTTGGGGCCGAGGAAGAGGGCACCCTGCAGGTGCTGCGGGAACTCTACCAGCCGCTGGTGACGCAGAGCTTTCCGGCGCCGGCCTTTCTGCCGCGGCCGGCCGGCATGGAGCAAGTGCCGGTAGTTACCACCACGCTGACGAGCGCGGAAATGATCAAGTACGCGGCGAACGCGTTTCTGGCGGTGAAGATCGGTTTTGCGAACGAAGTGGCCAACATCTGCGAGCGGGTGGGCGCGGAAGCCCCCGAAGTGATGGCGGGCATCGGGCTGGACGCGCGCATCGGATCGCGTTTTCTGAATCCCGGCCTGGGCTGGGGCGGCAGTTGTTTCGGCAAGGACATCCAGTCGTTGCTGCACACTGCGCGCGAGTACGGATACCAGAGCCGGCTGCTGGAGGCGGCCCTGGAGGTAAACCGGGCACAGCGGCAACTGGTGATTCAGAAGCTGCAGGAGAAGCTGTTTATATTGAAGGGCCGTACCATCGCGCTGCTGGGGCTGGCGTTCAAGCCGGAGACGGACGACCTGCGCGACGCACCCAGCCTGCAGATCGCGGAGCGGTTGGTGCAGATGGGTGCGCGGGTTAAGGTATACGATCCGATCGCCATGCCGGCGTGCCGGGAGAGTCACCCCGCGCTGAAAATTCAGTACTGCGGATCCGCCGACGATGCCGCCCAGGATGCCGACGCGGTGGTACTGGTGACGGAATGGGCGCAGTTCGCGCGCCTGGATTTGCGCGTGCTGGCGCGGCGCATGGCGCGGGCCATCCTGGTGGACGGCCGGAACCTGTTCGATCCGGAAACGGCGCGGCAGGCGGGATTCGACTACTGCGGCATCGGGCGTCCGCAGCGGACGGTGCGGCACAACGGCGCCGCCGTACCAGGCCCGGCTTGACGCCGCCGGACTCCCCGCGTTTTTTGGAGGGCAGAAATTCTTCGTGAACCTGCCGGACATCGACCTGGCCTATTTTCCGGAGCACACCGAGCACTTCAAGGATTATGTGGAGGCCGTCGAATGGGCCCAGGACTACGCGAAATGGAACCGCCATCTGATGATGGAGCGGATCGTCGCGGCCGTGCGTAATTCGGGCGAAGTGCCGGCCTTCGAGGCGGAGATGAAAGCCATCAACTGCCACCATAACTACGTGGCGCGCGAATCGCATTTCGGCGAGAACGTGCTGATCACGCGCAAGGGCGCGGTGCGGGCACGGGAGGGCGATATGGGAATCATTCCCGGCAGCATGGGAGCGCGTTCCTTCATTGTGCGCGGCAAAGGCAACCCGGAGAGCTTCTGCAGTTGCAGTCACGGCGCGGGACGGGCGATGTCGCGCAATGAAGCCCGCCGCAGGTTCACGGTGGCGGATCACGTGCGCATGACGGAAGGGGTGGAGTGCCGGAAGGATGCGGACGTAATCGACGAAACGCCGGCGGCTTATAAGCCGATCGACGATGTGATGGCGGCGCAGGCGGACCTGGTGGAGATCGTCCACACGCTGCGCCAGGTGGTCTGCGTGAAAGGATAGACAACTTGATTCGGATCGACGGATCTTTTGGCGAAGGCGGCGGGCAAATCCTGCGGACCGCGCTAAGCCTGTCCCTGGCTACCGGGAAAGCCTTTCGCATCGACAAGGTGCGGGCGGGACGCGAGCGGCCGGGGTTGCTTCGCCAGCATCTGACGGCGGTCCTGGCGGCGGCGGAGGTGGGAGGGGCGGAAGTGGAAGGCGCGGCTCTCGGGTCCACGGAGTTGAGCTTCTCTCCGGGCAAGGTTCGCGGCGGCGAATTCCGGTTCGTGGTGGGTACGGCCGGCAGCGGAACGCTGGTGTTTCAGACGGTGCTGCCGGCCCTGATGCTGGCCGCGGAGCCCAGCCGTATCGTGCTGGAAGGAGGCACCCACAACCACGCTGCGCCGCCATTCGATTTCCTGGCGCGCACCTTCCTGCCCTTGCTGGAGCGCATGGGGCCGAAGGTGACGGTTCAATTGGATCGCTATGGCTTCTATCCGGCGGGCGGCGGCCGCTTCTGCGCGGAGATCCAGCCGGTAAAGGCTCTGGCGGGCCTGCACATCGGCGAGCGCGGCGAAATCATTTCGCGGCGGGCCATCGCGGTGGTGGCTAATCTCCCCCGGCAAATCGCGCAGCGGGAAGTTGAAACCGTGGGGAAAATGTTGAACTGGAGCCCCGCGTGCTACCGGGTGGAGGAGACCCGTGACTCGGCCGGTCCGGGAAATATTGTGATGATCGAAGCCGGCTCGCGCGAAGTCACCGAGATTTTTTCGGCGTTCGGGCAAGTGGGCGTGAGCGCCGAGAAAGTGGCATCCATCGCGGCGCGCGAGGTGCGCGAGTACCTGGTGTCGCGGGCCGCCGCGGGCGAGCATCTGACCGATCAGTTGTTGCTGCCGATGGCGCTGGCCGGCGCGGGATCGTTCACCGCGGTGAAGATCAACATGCACGCGCGCACAAATATGACGGTCATTTCCGAGTTTCTGCCGGTGCGGTTCGAGGCGCGCGAAGAGGAGGGTCTCACGCGCGTGTGCCTGGCGGGCACCATCCCTTTCGCCGAATATTGCGGCCGCGTCGAGCGGCACCTGGAGAGTGCGCATGGCATCCGCGTGGTGACGCGCGACATTCCGGATCCGTTAACGGGCGATCTGGATGGCGCGGAGATTCACATAGATTGCGCGGTGAGCCCGGAGCAGCGGTTGTTCCTGCTGGCACACCTTTTCGGTCACACGGTGCAGTGGAACGTGGATCCCGTCGCGTTCGAGACGGGCAGGCCGCAGGCGCCGCCGGTCGGCGAGGGACGGCTGCCGGCCATTATCGATTACGAGCGGGAGGCGGCCTGCTACGCGCTCAGCATGCTCCACCGGATCGGGATCGTGGATATCGATGGCTGGTTCTGCGACTACACGGCTTGCGATATGGCGTACCTGATGTATTATTACCGGACGGGAGAGAAGCGCGCCTTTCTGAATTTCTGGCGGGATGGCACGCCCGCGATAGAGCCGAAGGCGGTCCCGCGATTCGTTCCGGTGAAGCGAGTTTTCCGGCTGGATGGCATCGTCATCTGAGGCCATCTGCCCGGCTGTTCCGCACTACCCGCGGCTAAGCATTTCCAATTCCTTAGCCCGGCGAATCACTTCGGCGCGATCCATGTCTTTGTACTTGGCGGGGAGCAGGCCGCGGCTGGTACACTCCAGCACGGCCACGAGATTTTGCAATTCGATCTCGGTGGGATAGGACGGCGGAATGAAATCCTCGAGCGCCGACTGCACGTCGTCCAGGCCGATAGCCGCGCTATTCGCCAGTACCGATTTCATACGGGCGCGGGTGAGGATGGCTTCCACGTCGGCGCCCGAAAGCTGGCCGCAGCGGTCGAGGAAAAACTTCTCGGCTTCCGGCGAGGGCAGGCTGGCGCCGGTCTTCTTTTGCATGGCGCGCAGCATGGCCAGCCGCTCCTCGTCCGTCTCGGGATAGAACAACGCGATGTGTTCTTCGGCGCGTCCCTGCCGCTTCAGATCGACGGGCAGCAGATCGGGACGGCTGGTGAGCAGGAACCAGATCACCTTGCCGCGCAGGTCGGTGTTGCCCATGAATTGGGCGATCTGCGCGAAGACCCGGTTGCTCACGCCGCTGTCGCCGGACATGGCGCGGTTCCCCAGTTGCGCATCGGCTTCGTCCACCATCACGGCGATGGGGCACATGGCCTGCAGCAGATTCAGCACGCGCTCCAGGTTTCCTTCCGTGACGCCCTGCCACATACTGCGGAAGTTCTTGAGCATCACGACCGGGATACCCACTTCGCCGGCAAAGCAGGTGGTGAGAAAAGTCTTGCCGGTGCCGACGGGTCCGCAGATCACATAGCCCATCGGCACCACTTCGGTGTTGCCGGCGCGAATGAGGGCGGCCGCATCCCGCAACTTCCGCTTGGCGGGTTCGTGACCGGCGACCATCGAGAGATCGAAACGGCTTTGGATGAATTCGAGAAGGCCGCCGGACTCGGCTTCGATCAACTCTTTCTTGCGCCCGGCGAGGAACCTGGCGGTCAGCGGCCGCTTGTTTTGTACGGCGTGCGAAATGACGGACTGCAGTTGTATGCGCTTGAGGCCGGCGCCCAGTTTGGCAAGCGCGGCATCGGCTACGTCGGAGCCGGGCGGCAGGGGCGAGACTGCCAGTTGCGCGCGAATGAAGTCGAGCCGTTCGTTCTCATCCGGCAGCGGAATCTGGATGGAAGCCACGCCCGGGTTCTGTACGATGCCCTGGTTCAATTCGATCTGGTTCTCGGCGATCAGGCAGATGGTGACATCCGCCCGCAGGAAGGCGGGATTTTGCGCCCAGCGTTTCAGGATTACGAGCGCGTTGCGATCGTCGGCCGGCATGCTGGAAACGTCGCCGGCGGGCGCGATGGTTTCGGCGAAATCGAGGATCAGGGCGATCTTCTTGCCATCCGCGATGCGCAGGCGCATGTAATTGTCGAGGATGTTCAGCACGCCGTCGGGATTGCGCGGCAGGGCTTGCGCGTAGTTGGTTTCATGAAAACTGTCGTAGCCGGCGAGCGCATTGCGGAAGTCCGCCTGCATCTCGGGACGCGCGAAGCTCAAGCCACCGCCGCGATCGTAAGTGAGCACCAGATCGCGGCGGCCGAACAGGCCCTGGTTCAGAAAGGCAAGCAGCGGCACGTACTCGATCGCGCCGCCGCGGTCGAGCGGCACGGCGTCGCGCACGTTGCCGTAGAGCACGAAGACGGAGAGCGTGCGCGAGTAATATTTCTCGGAGAGCGATTGCGCCCATTCGGGCATGCGCGAGGGATTCGGGGTAGCTGCCATATCCACGGCTTTCAACTGCGCGTGCGGTTGCGCGGGAAGGTGGTTCCGCCGGAACTGCCGGAGTCGGCGGGCAGCGGCGCGATGCCGTTCATCTCCGGCACGTTATCGAAAATGTTTTCGACTTCGCGCACCGTTTCTTCGGTCTGCTCCACGTCCTTCACCAGGCCTTCCAGATGTTCGCTCAATTGTTGGGGATCGCGCATGGTGACCGATTGATCCTTGATGAGCCCCAGGACGTCCTCGACAGCCGCGCATTGCGCATCGATCACCGCGCAATTCTCCTGGATCTTGTGAAACTTTTCGACGCGCTTGTTCAGGATCTCCACGCGCTTGCGGTTGATCTCCTGGACCTTGGGCGCGTCGGAATCCTGGGTTTTCTGCAGGTTCGCCAACTCACGCTGCACGGCGTTGGGATCGGTGGTGCGCAAGTATTCACGATGCTGCCAGGCGGCGTGCAGCAGCCGCACATATCCCTGCAGCAGGCCTTGCAGCCGGTCTTCCATCTGTTCGGCGAAAATCTGCGAAGTGGAGGAAAGGCGGCTATAGTTCTGGCGGATAGCGTTGCAGATATCATCCACCTTGGCGTAGCGCACGCGCATCTCCTGCGGGATCTCCTGGTACATGGCATTGAGGCGCTGATCGTTGCGGCGCTTTTCTTCGGCATATTTCCAGGAACGCACCAGGCGCTGAAAACGGGGGTTGTGCGGCACCAGGCTCAGATACATCAACTCGAGGCCCGCGCCGAGCAGCAGTGGCAGGGCGCTGCCGGAGACCAGGGCGAAACCCGCGATGCCGGCCATGGTGATCCAGTTGTACTGGAGCCGGGCGGCCTCTTTGACGTAGTTGATGTCGGAGCCAGTCGAATCGTCCCGCGGCATTAAACGCTCACCCGCACCTGACCCTTTCCGGGCGCGCTCCGCAGGCAGGCCAGCACGTGATGCTGCATCTCGTGAAACTGGTCGGCCTGCCGGATATCCTGCGAACGCGGCCGCCCGAACGGAACCGGGATATCTTCCACAATGGTACCCGGACGGGCGCTCAGGATGAAAATGCGGTCGGCGAGATAGATGGCCTCATCGACATCGTGGGTGACAAACAGGATGGTGCTGGCGGTCTCTTCCCAAACGCGCAGGAGCAATTGCTGCATATCGCCGCGGGTCTGGGCGTCGAGCGCGCCGAAGGGTTCATCCATCAGGATGACTTGGGGGCGGTTGGCCAAGGTACGCGCGATGGCGACGCGCTGCTGCATGCCGCCGGAGAGCGTGTCGGGATAGGACCTTTCGAATCCGGTCAGACCTACCGCTTCGATCAGATGGGCCACGATCGGGCCGCTCTCGGCGGCGGGCACGCCGTTGATGCGCGGGCCGTAGGCGATGTTATCGGCGACCGTCAGCCAGGGGAAAGAAGTGTATTTCTGGAAGACCATGCCGCGATCGCGGCCGGGGCCGGCGACCGGCTTGCCGCCGACCAGGATCTCGCCGGAGGAAGGGCGGTCGAGGCCCGCGATCATGCGCAGGAGGGTGGATTTGCCGCAGCCGGAGGGTCCCAGCAGAACGCTGAATTCGCCGATGTCGCGGCCATCGGGGGCGAAGGCGTCCTCGACTTCGAAGCTGACGTCGTGCAGTGCCTCGATACGGCTTCCGTCTGGGCCGGCGAAGCTGCGGGAGAGATTGCGCACGGAGATCTTGGCTTTATTCATACTCTCTCCTGTCTGGCTCGTGGCGCCAAAGCGGGTCTGGAGACCCGCTGCAGGCCTAGAGGCCTGCCCCACACCCGGTTATTTGGCATGGGCTACCGCGACCGCGGGCTCCGCGAGGGGGCGGGACAAGCGGCGCCAGGGGAACAGGCGGGCTTCCAAAAAAGTCAGCAGAAAACGGAAGAGGAACGCCGCCACGCCGATGGCGATGATTCCCGCATAGACGCGCTCGAAATCCAGCACCTTGCGCGCCGCTTCCACCATATAGCCGACTCCTTTCCGCGCATTGACCATCTCCGCCAGAATCACATAGGTCCATCCGATATCGTACAGGATGCGAAACGAGCCGAATATCGAAGGCACGGAGGCGCGGAACAGGAGCCATAGGATGTGGCGGCGCTGCGCGCCCAGCGTCCAGGCCGTCTCGAGCAGGCTATCGTCCACCTTGTCCACTTCCTCCACCACTACGGCCAGAAGGTAGAAGAACATGCCGAACCAGAGGAACGCTACCTTCATGGACTCGTCCATGCCGAACAAGGCGATGAACGCGGGCAGGAAAGCGGTAATGGGCATGGAGCGCATAGGCGCCGCGACGGGATTCACCAGGTCGTGGATCCAGCGGAAGCTGCCCATCAGCAGGCCTAGCGGAATGGCGACGATCACGCAAATGGTGAAAGCCTGCGCGATGCGCCACCAGCTCTGGATCACGTTGCCCAGCAGGTCGTATTCGGACCAAAGCCGGAAGAATGCGCGCATCACGCCGACCGGATTCGGGAGCGAAAACGGCGGCAGGATCTCCCAATGCGTAAGGCCGAACCAGGCGGCCAGAATGGCGGCCCAAGCCGATACGGCCAGGATCAGCCGCGTACGGCGGGAAGTCTCTTTACGAATGACGAAGAGGTCAAGCATGCGGCCAAGCTTCTACGAACCGGGATTCGGATAAACCTTGATGTCGGTGCGGCGGTTCTTCTCCCGGCCTTCCGGCGTGGAGTTGTCGGCGATGGGGTGGTCGGGCCCGTTGCCGGCGGTGCGCATGCGAGCCGACGGGAATCCATACTTATCCATGAGATACTGCTTCACGGCATCGGCCCGTTCATGGGATAACTCGATGTTGCGCGCGCGGGCGCCGCTGGCGTCGGTGTTGCCATCGATGTCCACGACCGTGTTTTCGTACGCTTTGAGGAAGCCGCCGATCTCGTCCACCACGGCGCGGGAGTCGAGGCTCATCTTGGCCGAATTGGTGTCGTAATAGATGGAGCGGCGCTGGGTGGCGATGGGCGTGGCGCCCTTGGGCGGCTCCTTGTATTCGGTGGGCGGCTCGGAGGACGCGCCTGGGAACTTGCCGTTCAACTGATCGATGAAGCGGCGATCGACGCTGGCCTCGGTATCGAAGGTGCGCTTGATGATGCGGTCTTCGTGATACATATCCTGCGCCATTTTAAAGATGTTGTTGTAGTCGGTATCGGCGCCGCGCTCGCCAAAGAACGCCTTGTTTTCGGCATAGTCGGCCAGTTTCACGCCGCCCAGCATGGTCTTGGCGAGATCTTCGGGAATGTTGAAATCCTTGATGGTGCCGATCAGGGTGTAAGCCCGATTGGGATGCGCCTTGATGAACTCGACGCCTTCCAGCCAGCCCTGCGCCAGTTTCACGACCGTCTGCGGGCAGCGCGCGGCAAACCGATCGCTAACCACCAGGATATCGGCGATCAAATGGTTGGCGATGCGCGTATCGTAGATCTTCCGCGATCCGGGACGCTTGGTGACGGCGTCGCTCATATCCGGATCCCAAGCCACGGCGGCATCCACTTTCTGCTGGGCGAACAAGGTAGCCGGCTCAATGCCGTCCTTGGTGTGCACCGCCTTGGCGAAGATCTCGTTGCGTTGCTCGGTGGTCAGGCCGGAGCTCTTCAGTCCGTTCCAGAGCAGGAAATGGGATGGCGTGTAAGGCGCGAACGCCACTGTCTTGCCGGCCAGATCCTCAATGCTGTTAATGCCCTGCTTGCCGATCACGCCATCGGCCCCGCGCGACCAATCCACCATGAAGAAGGCGTGCGCGCCGAATTTCTTGTCTTGAAACTGGGCGAAATCCTTGGCCCAGACGTCGGCCGTGGTGAGCATGACGTCTACGTTGTCGGTGGCCAGCGCGGCGGCGCCTTCGGTCCAATCGTCGATGATTTTGAAGCTGACCTTGAGGCCGGACTTGTCGTAAATGGATCCCGCGGCAGTATCCAGGCCGCCGTTGGCGACCAGACCCGCCGCGCAGCCGACCCAGATGTTGACGCGGATGCGAGCCGTATCGCAACTGGCATCGCTGGTGGCCGCGGCCGGCAATGGCTTCGACGTATCGACGGGCTCGGTGGCGGAACTACTGGAGTGCGATCCGAGCAGGCTTCGGAAATTCACGACCCCATATTTTTGCAGGCTGTAGCCTACCAGGCCCAGCCCGACGAGGAAAATAAGGGCCCATCCTCCCTTCTCGATTTTGACAGCCATAAATGATCTCAGGCGCTCCTTTCGGTCTCACGCGTGCCGATGGTCTTTTGTATGGTCGGCGGAGCGGCTTCCGGCGGCACAATGCCCATCTCCACCTTGAACTGTTTCACCAACTCGTTGGCGCGCAACTTCTCGACTTCCTCGTCGATCTTGATCTTCTGCTGATCGACGTTGCCCATGGCCATTTCCATACGGGCTTCGTTCACGGCGGTGGTCTCCTCAATCTTGCGGACCATCTCGTCGTGCGTGGCACTGATGCCGGAGACGTCGAACTGTTCCATGACGTCGGCCACTTTTTTCTGCCATTGCGAACGGCGGTAGTCCGCGATAGCGCCCAACGCTTCATGCGTTTTCCGATCCTTCTCCTGCATGAAGGCTTTTTTCACCGCCATGGCTTTATCGAATGCCGCGTGCGCGGTGGTGAGTTGGCCCTGGGTGCGGGAAAGCGCGCTGCGCACCTGTTCGAGTTGGGTGGCAAAGCTGCCGGCCAGATCGTCGCGCCCGGCCTGAATGGCGGCCTTGGTCTTGGCCGTCAGATCGTTGATGTCATTCTTGTACTTGGCCTCTTCCCTTTCGAGCAGGGTGGCATTCGCCTTCACCATGGCGATGCTTTCGTTCATGCGCGGCACCTGGTCGTTCATGTCGCGAATGTTCTGCTCGAGAATCATTTCCGGGTTCTCCGCTACGGAGATGAAAAACCCGAAGAAGGAACGCAGCATGCGAGACAGCCGCTTAAACATAGACTCGTCTTCTCCTTACGGCTAAGCGCCCGAGGTTTTCGGGGGGTCTGGCCGGGCGCCGTGCGGCGCAGCCGTGGCGCCGCCGGTCGTGATCGGGTTTTCGGCCACAAAATAAGAAACGGATTCGGCGATTTTTTGTTCCTCTTGCTGCTTTTGCAACCGCCAGGCGTAGAAACGCTCTTTCTGCTTGGCCAAATCGTCGTTGTTGGCCTGGATGCGCGCCTTGTGCTCCTGGACCAGGCGGTCTAAGTCAGCCTGGATCTGGGAGTTATCCTTCACCAAGCGGCTTTCCAACTCGTCCAGGGCTTTCTGCTGGACGCGTTCGAAGCCATCGAGCGCGCGATCCCGCTTTACGGCGTCTTCGATAATCTCTTCGATCTTGACGCCGGCGGCATCCAGGGCCAGCAGAATGGAGTTCTTCTTGACTTCGGCCGGAAGCGCCCGAATCCGCTCGCTTTGCAGCATCTCGGTGACCTTGGTGATGGTGTAGCCGTGCGCCGGCGGCTGAATTTCGGCGGCCTTATAAATCTCGTCGAAGCCCGCGGCGCTGCTCACGGGGCCCGTGAATTTCGGCTCGGCAGCCACCGAGGAGGCGATCTCGGCTACGGTTTGGGCGGGAGTCTTGACGGTTGGCGAGGCATCCTCCGGCGCGCTCGGCTCACCCGCCGGCTGATCCACCGAGAGGAATAAGTTATACCATTTCTTACTGATATAGGCCTCCGGACGCTCAGTGTAGCATGACTGCCCTGCGTTTGAGGTTTTGCGGCTCAAGACTTCTAATCGGAGACGAGCAGTCTGGGACGCTCCCTAACGGTCGCGGCTCAGCACGGTCGCGGCTCAGCCGATTGCGATCAACTTGTCCACTATCAGTGCCGGATGGCGATGCCCAGGTCCTTCAGAGCCTTGTCGGGCACCGCGGCCGGAGCGTCGCACATCAAGTCCGTGGCGCGCGCGGTTTTCGGAAACGGGATGACATCGCGGATGCTGGTCTCACCCGCCAGGATCATCACCAGCCGGTCGAGGCCGAGAGCGATACCGCCATGCGGCGGCGCGCCGTATTCCAAGGCCTCGAGGAGAAACCCGAAGCGCCGGCGGGCTTCATCTTCGCTGAATCCCAGGGCGGCGAAGACCTTCGCCTGCACGTCGCGGCGATGAATACGGATGGAGCCGGAGCCGAGTTCGGTGCCGTTCAGCACCAGGTCGTACGACTTGGCGCGGCAGCGGGCCGGATCGCTGGTCAACTTCTCGAGATCCTCGTCGTGCACAGAAGTGAAGGGATGGTGCGCCGCGTTCCAACGATTCTCGTCGGCATCCCATTCGAACATGGGGAAGTCCAGCACCCAGAGAAACTCGAAACGGCGCGGGTCGAGCAGTTTGTGGCGATCGTTGTATTTCTGGGCCGCGAACAGGCGCAATTGGCCGCAGGCCTGGAAAACAGTTTCTTCGGGACGATGGCCTTTGGGCTCGCCGGCCCAGCAGGCCAGCATCAGCAGATCGTTTTCGGTGGCGCCGGTCAATTCCCGCACGCGCGCCATGGGTGCGGCGTGATCGCGCTCCACGCGCTTGGGATCGTCATACACGCGCAGTCCGCGCTCCACACCGTAGGCCTTCAAATCGTCGCGCTCGCGGCGGCTGAGGGGGCCGGTTTGGGGAATGACGATGGCCACCAGGGGCAGGCCATGGGCGCTGAGACTGCCCTCGGGAAAGAGATGCGCGACGGGATACATCGGCGGAATGCGCCGATCGGGCTTGTCGCTGCCGTAGCTGCGCATGGCTTCCGCATAAGTCAGGCGCGGGAAGGGCGCCTGCACGTCGAAGCCGGCCACCTGGCACACGCGTTGCACCAGCGGCTCGATCACTTCGAAGATGCGCTCCTCTTGCGGGAAAGACATCTCCAGATCGATTTGCGTGAATTCGGGCTGGCGGTCGGCGCGCAGATCTTCATCGCGGAAGCAGCGGACGATCTGGAAATACTTGTCGAAGCCCGCAATCATCAGCAGTTGCTTGAAGATTTGGGGCGATTGCGGCAGCGCGTAGAAATTGCCGGGCTGCACGCGGCTGGGCACCAGGTAATCGCGCGCGCCTTCCGGGGTGGAGCGGGTCATGAAGGGCGTCTCGATTTCGAGGAAGCCTTGCGCGGTAAGGCATTCGCGCACGGCGAACGAAATTTTCGAGCGCAGGATAATATTGCGCTGCATGTGCGGGCGGCGCAGATCCACGTAACGGTATTTCAGCCGGACCTCTTCGCCCACATCCACGGTTTCTTCCATGGGGAATGGCGGCGTGCGGGACTCGTTCAGGATCCAGATTTTTTCCGCGAAAAGCTCCACCTCGCCGGTGGCCAGATTGGGGTTGATGGTATCCGCGCTGCGTAGCGCGACGGTGCCTTCGACGGCGATGACATATTCCGGACGGACTTGTTCGGCACGGTGATGCGCGGCTTCATCCGCGTCGGCCCGAATGGCAATCTGGGTGACGCCCTCCCGATCGCGCAAATGGATGAAGATGACGCCGCCCAGGTCGCGATGGCGGTGCACCCAGCCCATCAAGAGCGCGCGCGAACCGGCGTCACTTGCGCGCAACTGCCCGCAAGTGTGAGTACGCCGTAAGCCGCCAAGAAAATCGAGTTGCGTTTCCATATCGAGTCATTAGCCGCGGGGCCCAGAAGCAACCGGGCCGGCGCGAATCCGGAGGGATGAAGACCATGCTAACACGCCGCAATCGTGCACAATTCAGCGTGGGGGGCTGATGCCGCCTTCCGATGAATTCCCGGAGTGAGGGTCCCACGCGCGTGTCCGACAATTCAGTTGGTCTTCGCGCTTGAGGGCAACGTCTAACCAACGGTGATCGCCAGGTTTCGAGCAGTTCACGGTTGCGGCCCTAACGGTGTTTGCGGGCAGCTTGCTTCTGTCCCGATCACTCCTCGAGCGCGCGGTGTTGTTGCAGAAGTTGGCTCGCCGTCACGATCCGGATGTGCTGAACTCGCGGAGCCTCAGTAAATCCTTGTCGTTTGTGACGATGAACTCCGACCCCGCCTCCGACGCGCATTCCAGGATACGGTCGTCGTCCTGGTCTTCTTTGTCAATTGCTTTCTTCGGGGTCACGAGGTTTCCCAGCTTGGCAAGTCTCTTGCGAAATGCAGCCTGTACGCCTCCCACGCGAAGTCGTCACGTTAGCACGGTCACGAGTTCATCCAGAATCGCGTCCGAAACGTCGATGCCGATCATCCCGGCGCGGGCCATGCCGAGAAGGCGCGCCCCGACACCGCCAAATTCCAGAGCGGACACGTAGATATTGGTATCAAGGGTGACGCGGAGCACTCAGCGCCTCTGGGGCGCGTTAATTCTGCGCCGCCTTTTGACGATTTCCGGGACGTCGGCTTCTGTATAGCCGGACTCGCGGCCAGTCTGACGGCCGTAGAACAAAAGATCCTGCCAGTCCCGCTCTTCAAGACCTTTGCGCAAGGCTTCCTCGGCCAGTTCATCGACCGTCTTGCCCTCGGTCTGCGCCTTTGCTTGCAACTCGGCCAGCAGTTCGTCGGACACGTGAACGTTGTTCTGCGTTGCCATGGCGCCCTCTAGCCTACAGCGTACCGTATCTGAAGCTGTGTCAATGCCGGACTCAGGTACGGTATTCTCGATCACATCAAACGGTACATTCGATACACTCTATACCTTTTGCGAGCCGTGGTTTGGGCGGGGTGGACCGGGGCACACGCGGCGCTACAATTCGATTATGCACCGAGCCTTACTCGCGCTCCTCGCCGCCTCCGCTCTGTTTGCGCAAAAGCTCCCGTTCGACGCGCCAGCGCTGCTCGACCTGGCACGCATCGGCGATCCGCAAGTATCGCCGGATGGCCGCCTGGTAGCCTTTCAAGTCCAGACGATCGACGTTCCCAACAACGCGAAGATCACGCAGATCTACGTGACACCGGTCACCGGCGGCGCGGCGCGGCAAATCACGCAGACCGGGCAGGACAACGAACGGCCGCGCTGGTCGCCCGATTCGCGGCGTATCGCCTTCGTCTCGGACCGCGGCGGCACGTCCCAGATCTGGCTGATGGACGCGGATGGCTCCAACGCGAAGCAGGTGACCAACCTGGCCACCGAGGCCGGGGGCGAGCTCTTTTCATCGGACGGGAAGAACCTGGTATTCACCAGCGATGTATTCCCGCAGTGCGGCGCCGATGACGGCTGCAACCGGAGAGCACTCGACGCCGAGAAGAGCAGCAAAGTAAAAGCCCGGATCTATACCAGCCTGCTGTACCGCCATTGGAATCATTGGCAGGGCGCGCGGCGAAGCCATCTGCTGGTGGTTCCAGTAGCGGGCGGTCCGGCCAAAGACCTGACGCCCGGTACACTGGACGTACCGCCGTTCTCGTTGGGGGGTGGAGACGATTACACCATCTCACCGGACGGCAGCGAAGTCTGTTATGCGATGAACGGCGATGCGGTGCCCGCGACGAGCACGAACTCGGATCTTTACGTAGTTTCGATCGGCGGCGGCCCGGCGCGCAAGATCACCAGTGATCCGGGGGCCGACAACGGGCCGCTCTACTCACCGGATGGGAAGTATTTGGCGTGGCGAGCGCAGGTCCGCCCCGGCTACGAAAGTGACCGCTGGAGACTGTTCGTGATGGAGCGCGCGAACGGCCGGGTGGCGGATTTGACCGAGAACATGGACCGCTGGGTGGAAAGCTTCGCCTGGTCGCCGGACTCGGCCAACGTGTTCTTTACCATGGAGGACCGCGGGCGCCAGTCCATCCAGTTCAAGTCGATTCGAGGCGGCGAAGCGCGCGTGGCGGTGAGCGGCGACAACCACCTCGACGACATGCAGTTTACGCCGGACGGCAAGACGCTGATCTACACGCAGCAAAGCGGGACGCAGCCGGCGGAGATTTATCGCGCGTCCTCCAGCGGAGGTCCGGCGATCGCGCTGACGCACATCAACGACGCGGTGCTGGGCGCGCACCAGATGACGCCGCTCGAAGAATTCTGGGTAGACAGCGCGGATGGCGCGCGGGTGCAGAGTTTCGTGGTGAAGCCTTACGGCTTTCGGGAAGACGGGAAGTATCCGGTATTGATGCTGATCCACGGCGGACCGCAAGGCGCGTGGGGACACAGTTGGACTTATCGCTGGAACGCCCAGGTGTTTGCCGCGGCGGGATACGTGGTGGTGATGCCCAATCCGCGCGGATCGACCGGATACGGCCAGAAGTTCATCGACGAGATCAATGGCGATTGGGGCGGCCGCGCGTTCGACGACGTGATGGCGGTGGCCGACCACGTGGTCACCAGCTTACCCTATGCCGATGGAAGCCGCATGGCGGCCGGCGGCGGCTCCTACGGCGGATACATGATCGACTGGATTCTCGGCCATACACAGCGGTTCAAGGCGCTGGTGACGCACGACGGCGTTTACGACCTGCGCAGCGAGTTCGGCGAGACCGAAGAACTGTGGTTCCCCCTGTGGGAATTTGGCGGCACGCCGTGGGACAATCCCGAGACTTACAGCCGATGGTCGCCCAGCATGTTCGTGAAGGACTTCCATACGCCCACGCTGGTGGTCCACGGCGAGTTGGATTACCGCGTGCCGGTGGGACAGGGCCTGCAATTATTCACGGCGCTACAATTGCAGAAAGTGCCTTCGAAGATACTGCTGTTCCCCGACGAAGGACACTGGGTGCTGAAGCCGCAGAACAGCCTGCTCTGGTACAAAACATTCATCGATTGGATCGATTCCTGGACGAAAAAGTGAAGATTATCATTGCTCTTGCAGTCGCCCTGCTCGTCGCGGCGGCGGTGGTGCTGGCGGCGCTTTCCGCCACGCCCGCGGTTACCATGGACCCGGTGGTGAAGGCCATCGGCGCCAGCACGCCTATTGTGGTGAAAGTTACCGGGCCGTATGGGCTGCGCCGGTTCACCGCTGTGCTGGAACAGAACGGCGCGAGATACACGATTTACGAGCAGCATAATCCGGCGCACCGGCTGCTGTTCATGCGGCGGCCGGAAGCGCCGCACACCATGAGTTTTCCGGCAGGAAAGCAACAGGCGGCGGCGTTGGCCGCGGGCAAAGCCACGCTGATCGTGGAGGCGCAGTCGAACGACTTCCTGGGCCGCACGACCAGCGCGAGCTACGAGGTGGACGTGGTGCTGGAGCCGCCCCGCCTGGCGGTGGACGAGGCGCAACACTACATCAACCAGGGCGGCAGCGAGCTGGTGACGTTCACCGTCACCGGCGACTGGAGCGAGGCGGGGGTGAAGGTCGGGCCCTACACGTTCCGCAGCTTTCCGCTGCCCGGCCGGCCCAAGAACGAGCGCTTCTCGCTATTTGGTTTCGCATGGGACCTCCCTGTGGATACCGTGCCGCACGTCTACGCGCGCAACGCGGCGGGCACGGAGGTGACCGGGCGCTTCTGGTTTAAGGTATTTCCGAAACCGTTCCGCACGCGCGACCTGGAAATCACGGACGCGTTTTTGGACAAAGTGGTCAATCAGATCGATCCCGGTGGAAAGGGCGATTTGCTCACTCGTTTCCTACATATCAACCGGGACCTGCGCAAGCAGAATAATCAGACGCTTTCGGATTTGCGGCTGAAAACGGAAGAGCGCGTATTGTGGAACGGACCGTTCTCGCAGCTCGCCAATTCGCAGGTGGAAGCGCACTTCGCCGATGTGCGCAGCTATATCTATAAGGGCAAGAAGGTGGATCAGCAGGTACACCTCGGATTCGACCTGGCGGTGACCGCGCACGTGCCGGTGCTGGCGGCCAACGACGGACGCGTGGTGTGGGCGTCGGACCTGGGCATTTACGGCAACTGCATCGTGCTCGACCACGGATATGGCCTGCAATCGATTTACGGGCATCTCAGCCGGATCGACGTGAAGGAGGGAGACATGGTGAAGAAGGGGCAGGCCATGGGCCACAGCGGATCGACGGGACTGGCGGGCGGCGATCATTTACATTACAGCATGCAGGTGGACGGCATGCAGGTGAATCCGGTGGAATGGTTCGACGCGCATTGGATTCACGATCGGATTTTGAGCAAGCTGGGGCCGGAGGGAAAGCAGTAAAGCTCTCGGTGTTGGGTTCTGGGTTCTGGGTTCTGGGTGCTCGGATTTGGGGTGAAATTTGCATTTTGTGACCAACGAAGCCAATAAGTTGTTTAGAATCATATAGCCCGAAAAATGGCAAACCCAAATCTGGGTAGTGGGTCAGTTTGGTTTTTGTGGGCGGCCAGAGCCGGCTGAAAGCCGGCTGCGGGCATGATTGCCCGCCCTCCGAAAACCAAACGATGGCGGACGTTCCTTAAGTGAGATATACCACGGGCGCAGTGGGGAGCCGGTTTACCAGTTGCGCTTGAACGTTTGTTTTCAGTGGGCTCGGAGCGCGCCGAGGTGCGTCATCGCGGCATCTCCGTCGCGCACCGTTCAGGCGACGTGCAATGACGCTGGCTCTCGCTGGCCGCGATGCGGCCGGACAGCGATTTCGACATCATGATTGAGGGCGACCAGGAACCGCAGAAGCCGTTCGACCGAGAATTGCCGGAACTCGCCCCTGAGCATCTTCGAGACGTCCGGCTGCGGGATACCAAACAGTTTTCCGGCCTCGACCTGTTTGAGGCTACGCTCCTTCATGATGGTATCGATCTTGTACACGAGTTGCGCCTTCACCAGGTGCTTACCGGCATTGGGCACGCCCAGATCCTTGAAGACGTTCCGGCTCCCAGCCGTAGGTTTCCTCTTGCTCATGGCCCCTCCCATTTCGCGAGTTGCCCGGCCTCGCGTAGCCGCTGTTTGATCAGTTCCATGTCGCGCCGCGGCGTCTCGCGCCCAGTCTTCGACTTCTTCTGGAGCGCGTGCAACACGTAGACGGCGTCCGCGCGGCGAACTGTGTACACTGCCCGGAACGTATCGCCCCGGAAATCCTTGCTCTCGTCTGTCATCCGTCATTGTCAATATAGTGATTTCACCATATACTTGTCGAGTGCGCCGCTCTGGATGCAATGCTGGATGCGGTGGCCCGCTGCCACTCGATCAGCTCTTTGTCCGGGTTTACGTCATCAAATCGCGGATGGAACCGCATACCGATAGAAGCTGCGGGCTATCCATGCGGCCGATGATGTTGCGGATCACGGAGCCGAAGACCCGCTTGACGGCCCCCAGGCCGAGGTTCGCCGATTGCTCCGTGATAAAGCCGGCCTTGGCGAGTTTCAAGGGTCTCATGAAATAGTATTCGAGGCCGCTGTCGGTGAGTTCCACCACCACGTCCGCCAAGGCGTCGCGATGCGGCTTGCAATCTTTCGCTTTTTCGAGGACGGTGAGGACGGTGAGGGTCTTCGCGCGAAGGCTCTCGGAGTGGTAGAAGCGCAGGAACGGCGTGGCCGATGGCAAGGCCTTGGCGGCGCGCTTCACCTTCTGACGCGGCTGCGCGGCGGCACGTGGCTTTGCCAGTGCCTTGGAGGGCTTCGAGGATGTAGCCATTTAATACGATTGTGGCGCGTTTCGCGAAAGGTCGGGGAATTACCCGGGATTACCCCGCCACCCGTTCGCGCACGTTGAACTCCAGCTTCCAGCGCCGGCCATCCCGCGCCACGCACCACAACTGCAGCATACCGGTCTCGGTGACAACGGTTTCGAACGAGACCGGCACCACGTCGGCGGCATTCTGCTCGGCGGGCAGGTTGACCTCCATGGGCGCCAATTCTTCCAGGTCGTCGCCGAAGTCTTCGATCAGGTCGCCGGGCTGATCGTTCTTGCGCACGGCTGAAGTGAAGAAGCGGAACTCGGCCGGCTCGCCCACGACCAGTCCGAATTCGCGGTCGGGGATGCGCAGGTCGGTGCCTTCCTCCATACCGAACGGGACCACCGTAAGGGCTTTCAAGGGGGCCGCGAATCCGGGTATGGAGGGCATGGCGCTCTCGATGGCCACGTAGTAGGTGCGCGGAACGCCGCCTCGAATGCGCACGCCCCGGCCACGGCGGGCGAGCCCGTAATAGGCAGCGCCGCGCGAAACGGCGTGCATCAGGTCTTCGCCACTGAGCGGCTTTACGGGCGGCAGCCCCTCTTCGGCCAGCCAGGAATCGAGGACACTCAGGATCCGCTCGCGAATTAGGGCGGCATTCAATACGCCCCCGTTGAACAGGATATGGGTCGGGCAGGCCAGCCCGCTGGGTCCGCGGCGCACGCCGCCATGCTCGGCGGTAGAAGCCTGCTGGCGAAGAAAGCGGGCCAGGTGGCGAGTCATGGCGGCATCGGCGGCATAAGGCAGTCCGATCTCCTGCAATCCGGCGCGGCGCTGGCGCGCGGGCATCTCGTGGCTGGAGACCGCGGGCAGGAAGCCGTCGCTCAGCAGGCGCTCCAGGTCGGCGCGCTGCAGCTTGGCCTTAATCGAACCGCCCACTACGCCGGTGCCTTTACCCAGGATCGTGACGGGCGCTTCGTCCTTCTTGTTGCCGGGATCGAGCAGCTTTTCCTTGGCCGTGCGGCAGTTGTTCCACAGCGCCTGAAGCTGGAAGTTGTCGATCCGGGTGCCCTGCTGCGCGAGCTGATCGGCGACCAGGCGGGCGAGCGCCAGATCGATATTGTCGCCGCCGAGCAGGATGTGTTCGCCCACCGCTACGCGCTCCAGGGTGAGTTCGCCGGCCTGCTCGGTGACGGCGATCAAGGTAAAGTCGGTGGTTCCGCCGCCGATATCGACCACCAGGATCAGGTCGCCGACGGTGACGCGCTCACGCCAGTCGGGATGGCGCTCGATCCAGGCGTAGAAGGCGGCTTGCGGCTCTTCAAGCAGCGTAATGTTCCGATAGCCGGCCTGTTCGGCGGCCTTCAGGGTCAAGTCGCGGGCCACCGCATCGAAGGAGGCGGGCACCGTCACCAGCACGTGCTGCTGGGTGAACGGGGCGTCGGGCATCTTGCTATCCCAGGCATGCCGCAGGTGGTCCAGATAGCGGCGGCTGGCTTCCACGGGGGAATATTTGGGCACGCCCTCGGGCGCGCGGAAGGGCAGGATGGGCGCGGTGCGGTCCACGCCGCCGTGCGAAAGCCATGACTTGGCGGAAGAAACCAGGCGGCCGGCATTCTCGACGCCGCGCTTCTGGGCGAGGCGGCCGGCAACGGTTTCGGGCTCCGGATCCCAGGGCAGAGCCGTCGCGCCAGGGGCGAAATCCGTGGCGCCGGGCACGTAGAGGAACGAGGGCAACAGGTCTTCGTCGCGGACCTCGGAAGGATTTACCAACTGGGGGATACCCAGCAGTTCCACTTTGGGCAGGGCGAACGGGTCGGCATCCGGATGGTTCTCCACGTAAGAAAGCGCGGAGTTGGTGGTGCCGAGGTCGATGCCGATCACATAGCGGGGTTCCATCTTTGGTTACGCGGCGCGTTATTCGATTTCGATTTCGGCAGGCGCGATAATGGTCGCGTCCTGCTTGGGGTTGAGGGCGGGCAGATCCACCTTGGCGGCGCGCCAGCCTTTGTGGCGCAGGGTTCCGCCTTCCGGCTTGGTGGCCGGAACGTTGCCGATGAACTTTACGGCGACGGGATCGGCGTTAGCCGGGCGGGTGTATGCGCCTTCTACGCCGTCGATGACGGGCTGAAGGCTGAGATAACGAGTAAGGGAATCGCGCGCCTGGTCGTGCAGGCTGCGCACGGCGGCGCCGATCTGCTCGTCGTCGAAAGAGGCGATGTCTTCCATCAGGAAATCGAGCAGGCGCGAATCGCGCTGCAGGATGGCGAGGAGTTGCAAGGCGTAGGCAGGGTTTGGGGGCTGTGGCTCCGCCTTCACCGGCACAACCGGCCGGGTGGGCGCCGCGGGCTTGATTTCCGGCGGCAGGGGATTGCCAAACAGGATGGCGAAGAAGGCGCGGAAAGCTAACAAAATGCGGCTCAAGTGTTGTGCTCCAAGTACTTAGGATAACATCCGCCCGCCGCGGCGCGCCGCGTTCAGGAGAGCAGGGCCACGCGCAGCTTTTCGAGCTGCCGGCGGGCGATGTCCGCCCAGTTGCCGGCGCTATCGATCTTCAGATAGGACTTCCAATGGTGGACGGCGCGCAGCACGTCGCCGCGCCGCTCGCACAGCAGAGCCAGGTTGAAGTGCGCGTCGCCATAGCGAGGATTGATGCGGAGGGCGGTCTCGTAACATTCCTGGGCTCTCGACAGATCTCCGCGTTCGTCGTAGAGATTGCCCAGATTGAAGTGCGCCAGGGGATATTGCGGATCGGCTTCGAGGGCGCGGTTGTAGTAGTTCTCGGCTTCCTTGAATTGGCGCAGCCGGTATCGAATGGTGCCCAGATTGACCAGCGCGCCGGCAGCTTGCGGGTTGAATTCGACGGCCTGCAGATAGGCTTCTACGGCCTCTTCGATCGGCGCTCCCGTTTCTTCCAGAAGAAGCCCCTTTTGAAAACAGGCTTCGGAATCGCGCTCGCGCGGCGGCGGGGGCGGCTGAGGGGGAAGGGCCTGCACGCTGGCTAATTCGGAAGTATCGAAATCGAATAGGATTTGCCCGGTCATCGCCACCATATTCTGTCCGGCTACGCGTACGGCGATATGGCGGCCGTCGGAGAAAATCTTCAGTTCGGCCAGGGGATCGTGTACTTCGGAAAGCCGCTGCTTCAAGGATTCGAGCGCCAGGCCGATCTTGCGCAGGGGGATGCGGCGGGCGCGCAATTCGCCGATGGCGCGTAGCGCGATCAGTTCGCGGAAGGAATAGGTGTCGGCCGCCGGGACCAGGCCATGGCGCTCCCAACTCCGCAACTGCCGCTCGGAAAGATGGAGCATCCGGCGAACCTCGGCGCGCTCATACTGGTGCTTCGGCGCGATGGCAGGCACGGGGGGATTTTAGCATGAAGCGAGCGCGGCGAGCCTTATACCGGGTGCGGTTCCACTACGACGGCAGTGCCGTACGCGAGCACTTCGGTGACCCCACTCATGATCTCCGTCGCATCGTAGCGCGCGCCGATTACGGCGTTTGCGCCCACCGCGGCGGCATGGTTCAACATCAGCTCAAAAGCGTGCTGACGGGTTTTCTCGCAGAGGTTCGAAAGCAGCGTGATGTCGCCTCCAACCAGCGTCTGTAAACCGGCGCCGATGGTGCCGAAGACGGAACGCGAGCGCACCACGATACCTCGGACGACGCCGAGGTTACGCACGATCTTGAAACCATCCAGGGTGAACGCCGTGGTGACCATGTATTCGGGCACGAAGGTGGATTGGGGATTGTCAACTGGATCTGCCATGAACTTATCTTAATCGACATTTGCCGATTCGTCGGCGGGTTTTGACGTTCAAAAGGAGCGGTATCCCCCCGCGCCTACGGAATAAACCCGTGCTCAATCGTTAGTACTGCCTAACCTGTAGAACCGGGTAAACCAATTGGAGGGTTGTCAATGCCGGGAGCAGGCCTTAAACTAAGCATGTCATGCTAGAACGCCTAGAACTACTCAAGAAGGGTTTCGAATTTCCGGTCCAAGCGGCCGGATCCTTTTGGAGGGACGAGTCCGGCCAGGATCTGATTGAATACACGTTGTTGCTGGCTTTTGTCGCGCTATCCTCCGCCGCCTTGTTCACCAATGCCGGCACTAGCGTCAGCAAAGTGTGGAGTACGGCGAACACCACGCTGAGCACGGCCGCCCTGAAAGCCTCAAGCTAAGTCTTCCGCGGCCAGGCCATGAGGCCCAAATGGCGGCCCGCGGCTGCGGAAATACACCTCTTCAGCGATGACTTAGCGCATCCGTCTGCCCTGCTCCGACTGTCGTTTTGGTCAACTGCCTGAAAGTCCTATTCATTCCGGCCGGGTCCCCGCAGGACCATGCTAGCGCTTCAACCACTAACACGCCTTCCCCGCACGCCTCCGCGGGGTGTTTGCGCCGATGGCCGGTTGCCACGAGCAACCGGATGCCAGGGGCTACGGCAAAGCACTTCGAGGCCATCGTCCGTGCATGGCGGTCGACCACCGAAGGCAGCCAGAAGAAAGAAACGCTATGATCGAGGTGATGGCGACGCTCCGCATTACGGAAGCCGAACTCGCCCGCGATATCCACGCCGTGCTGGCGCAGGTCCAGGAAGGCGTTGAGGTGATCGTGGAGCAGGACCATCGCCCCGTGGCTGTTATCCGGACGCCGCACCGAAGCGGGCGGCCTATCTCGGAGATCCTCCGGCTGGCGCGGGAACGCAACTCCACTGTGACGCTCGATCTTGACTTCGGAAAGGACCTGGAGGCGGTCATCGCCAGTCACCAGCAGCCATGGAATCCGCCGTCCTGGGAGTAGTCCTCGACTCCAGCATCGTTATTACGGCGGAGCGCAGGAGTCTTTCCGTTCCCCAATTAGTCGAAGCCATCCAGACCGCTTACGGAGAAATCGAACTCTCGCTCTCTCCGGTCACGGTAGCCGAGCTGGTGCATGGGATCTACCGCGCCAGGACGCCGGAGGTGGGCCAGCGCCGCCGCGAATACATCGACGAACTGGTAAAGCTGCTGCCTCTCCATCCCATCACGCTTCAGACCGGCTACCTAGTTGGGCAGATCGAGGGTCAGGAGGCGGCCAGAGGAAACGTGCTGCCTTTCAATGATCTGCTCATCGCGGCGGCCGCCATCGAGCAGGGCTATGCAGTCCTGACACAAAATCTGCGCCACTTCGAAAAGATCCCCGGCGTCCAAGTCCTCAAACTGTAGCCACGCCGCCTCTCGCCGCGCTTTTCACCAATGCCGGCACTACTTTGGAGGGCCGCGGTAGATTGTTCCTAGACAGGTGCCAGGTTTTGTAAAATTCCGCAACCGCCGGCCCGTGAAGGGCCATCGTCCGAAAAATCTAGACTCTGCAATTGTCCTAGGCGCGGAGAAAAATGCTGGTACCCAAGCGCAAGAGCCAAGGTTTTCTGGGCAGTTGACCGCCCAGGCGGCGTGTACCACGCTACCGGAAACTCACATCCATGGGAGGGCCACCCGCAACACTGCACGCCCAGGCATCGCTATTTCCCGGCCCGGACCTCGTTCAATAGATTGGGGTGACGGTCGAGCACCATGAGGAGTTTTACCAGCGCGAGTGGCGGCTTAGTCTTGCCGTTCTCGTAGCGCGAGAACGCATTGGCGCCACCGCCGAAGATAGCGGCCGCCTGGCGCTGGTCGAGCGCGAGTTTCTTGCGGACGCGCGCAATGAAGCCTGGATCGACAATGGAGGCGTTCACCTGCTTGTTGAACTCCAGCATCGCCGCGCTGACCCGTTTGGATTCCGCCGGGCCGAGGACGCTTTCCCCGCAGGCCGGGCAGAACTCGCCGCGAACGGCTGGAATCGTTGTCGCTTCGCCTTTGTAGGTGTATGGGATGTCGCGCGTGTCGCGTACCAGTTTGGCCCCCGCGCAGGATGGACACTGCATGGCTGTTGCTCCCTTTTCATAACTCCTTGAACGAAACGATCAGCACGTCGTCGATCACCGTGAGTTTCAGATAGACATCTCCGGCCGGGGCCGACCGCTGCGCAACACCCAAAAAATCATAGGAAGCGCGGAGTGAAGTCCGCGCCGGCACGCTGAAGCGTGCGCCACGGAAGCCCACTGCAATTTTGTCTCTTGACTTTTCAATTCAATAGTACTAATTATTTAGTATGCGACCCGCGAGCAAGACTCTTACCGATCAGGAACTCGAGATTATGAAGGTAGTCTGGGAGCGCCAGACCACCACGGTCCGCGACGTCTACGAAGCCCTCCTGGAGCGCCGCAAGGTTGCTTACACGACCGTGATGACCATGATGAAGATCCTGGAACAGAAGGGCTATCTCATCCGCAATCAGGTGGATCGGGCCTACGTCTACCGGCCGGCGGAGCCGAAGAACCGGGTGATCCGCGCCATGGTGCGGGATTTCGTGAACCGCGTCTTCAACGGTTCGGCGGAACCCTTGCTGGTGCACCTGATCGAAGACCGGCAGCTTTCCGCCGAGGAAATCGAAGAACTGCGGCGGCTCATCGGAGGCCGGCCGTGAGCGCCGCCCATTGGATCGCCAACCTGGCTGCCTGGAGCGCACAGACGGCGACGCTGGTGGTGGCCGGGAGCTTGGCGGCCTGGGCCTTCCGACTGCGCGCACCAAGGGTCAAACTGGCCTACTGGCAGGCGTTGCTGATCCTCTGCCTGTTGCTTCCCGCCGTGGAACCCTGGCGCCGCGCGGCGGACTCGGACGTGGAAGTGGCAACCACTGCCGCCACACCCGCGCCGCCCCACCGGCCGCGTCCGATTTCATTGCCGTGGCGCGATGGCTTGCTCATCTTGCTGGCCGCCGGTTGCGTGGTGCGGGCGTTGTGGCTGGCAGTAGGATTCCGAAAACTGCACCGCTGGCGGCGGGATACGCCGGTATTCTCGCCGCTGCCCGCGCGGCTGGATAGGCAACGCGCGGCCCTCGCGCCGCAGACCGAGTTCCGGCTATCGCCGGCGGTGGGCAGCCCGGTCACCTTCGGGTTGACGCGGCCGTTGGTGGTGCTACCCGGCGGTTTCGCCGAATTGCCGGAAGATATCCAGGAAGCCATCGTCTGCCATGAATTGCTGCACGTGCGCCGCCGCGATTGGGTGGTCACCGTGGCGGAGCAAGCCGTGCGCGCCTTGCTTTGGTTTCATCCGGCCGTCTGGTGGCTGACCGGCCAAACGCAACTGGCGCGCGAACAGACCGTGGATGGCGATGTGGTCGCGCTCACCCGGAATCGCGAGCAGTATTTGAACGCGCTGCTGGCCATGGCCGGCAACCGGCCAGCATTGGATCTGGCGCCGGCGGCCTTGTTCTTACGAAGGCGTCATTTGAAGAATCGAGTGGCAATGCTCTTGAAGGAGGTCAGGATGTCGAAACGTACGCTTATATCTTTCTGCGCTACCAGTGCCGCGGTATTGTTCGCCGCGGGTTGGCTGGCGCTCCACACATTTCCGCTGCAGGCGGCTCCCGTTCCCCAGGAGGCGGGACAGTCGAACCTGTTGCACAGCGTTGCGCCGAACTATCCGCAGGCGGCGCGGGAGAAGCACATTGAGGGCGCGGTGGTAATGGAAGTCCACATCGACGCCGCGGGCCGCGTATCCGATGCCAAGGTGTTGAGCGGCGCGGAGGAACTGCGCAGCGCGGCGCTCGCGGCCATCTTGCAATGGCACTACAATCCGCAGGCGATGACGCTGCCAACGACCACACAAGTGACCATGAACTTCAAACTGCCGAACGGCGCGGCGGATTCCAGGCTGGCGTTTGCATTGCCGCCCGATTTTCACGGAACGCTGAAGAGCATCCAGGTTGACGGCCTCACCGCGGCGGCGCGCGATGAATTACTTTCGCGGCTGCCGGCGCACGAAGGGGATGCCGTGAACGCCGACGTCATGCTTTCGCTGGAGAAATCCGTGCGCGATTTCGACGAGCATCTAAAGGTGTCGCTAAGTCCCGACGAGCCGCACACGCTGCGCATCTTCCTGGCTCCGGCGAGCGCGCCGGGAGCTATGAAAATCCGCGTTGGCGGGAACGTGCAGCAGGCCAAGCTGGTGACGAAAGTCGCCCCGATCTATCCGGCGGAGGCCAAGGCGCAGGGGATTGAGGGCCTGGTCAGGCTGGAGGCCATCCTGGGCAAAGACGGCACGGTCGAGCATCTCGAAGTGCTCAGCGGCGATCCGATCCTGGCCGCCGCGGCGATGGATGCCGTCCGGCAGTGGCATTATCAGACCACGCTTTTGAATGGGGATCCGGTAGAGGTGGTGACGGAGGTTGACTGTAATTTCACGCTGATGAAATGACCGGCGAAGCGTCCGGCTGGCGCGGCATCATCGTTTGTAGATGGTGCCGCCTTTCATCACGAACGTAACATTTTGCAACGTGCCGATGTCCTGCAGTGGATCCCCGGGCACGGCGACGATATCCGCGAAGTAGCCCGGTTTCAGCGCGCCGATTTGATCCTGCCAGCCCAGCAGCCTAGCCCCGTTCAGGGTCCCGGCCTGGATCGCGGCCAGAGGCGACATCCCGTATTTGACCATCAGCACAAATTCGCGGGCTTGCGTGCCATGCGGAAATGGACCGACATCGGAACCCATGGCCATGGGCACGCCGGCTGCCAATTGCTTGCGGAATTCGCGGGCGTGGAATTCGAGCATGCGGCGCTCGCTGTCGGCCTGCCGCGGGGATGCCGCGTGGCCGGCGAAGTATTCGACGATGGCAAAAGTGGGCACGGCGAAGATCTGTTTCTCGTGCATGATGCGCATGGTTTCGTCGCTGAGCTGGAAGGCATGATCTACAGAAACCACGCCGGCGCGGGCGGCATACAGCGTGCCCGGCTCTCCGGTAGCGTGTACGGCCACGCGTTTTCCGACGCGCGCGGCTTCCTCCACGGCGGCCCGCAACTCGGCTTCCGTGTATTGATAGGGCGTGGTGAACGTGCCATCGCGCAACGCGTCGCGACCGGTTTCGTAGATTTTGGTGAAGTCGGCGCCTTCCTTATATTGACCGCGCATTACCGTGATGAGTTCGGCGGCGTTGTTGGCCCAGGTGGCGTTGGGCAGGACATGTTGGGCGGGGTTGTAGCCGATGGCGTCTTCATGGCCGCCCAGGATATCCACCGCGTTGCCGCTGACGCGCAGGCGCGGTCCGGGCACCATGCCCTGGTCGATGGCATTGCGCACGGCGGTATCGGCCGGCCCGGCGCCCTCGGTCCCCATATCGCGCTCGGCGGTGAAGCCGGCCATCAAATCGGCCTTCGCGGCCAGCACCGCCAGGATGGTCCGCTGCGGCACGGATTCCTGCACAGTCTGCAGGTCCTCGGCGCCCGGGTGCAAAAATAGGTGAACGTGCGCGTCGATCAAGCCCGGCAGCAAAGTGCGATCGCCCAATTCGACCACTTCGGCGCCGGACGGATGGGTAACCGTCGCGCCCATTTGCACGATGCGCTCACCCGTGACGAGCACCTCGCCGGGCTGGAGCATCTTGCCGGATTCGACGTCCAGCACGCGGGCGGCGCGCAACACGATGGCAATCGGCGTCTGGCCAAAAGCGGCCCCGGCAAGCAGCAGGGCGGCGCAGAATCGGAGTGAGGTCATGATGCGATGTTACTCCAGGGACTTCTCCGCCACCAAGCGTTCCTGGCACGTCAGTTTGGTTTTGTGAGGCAATTCTGCCCTCCAAGCAGCAGCACTTTCAGCGCGCCTTTCTGCGCGGCGCGTTCGAAGGCGCGGGGGGCGTCAGCAAGCGGCATTTCCGCCGAGATCATTTCCTCCACCGGGATCAGGTTGCGGCTGAGCAGATCGAGCGCCGGTTCGAACCGCCCGCAGCGCGAGCCCACCAGCGTGATTTCGTTGACGATGACGGGCGCGGTATCCACACCCACCAGGCCATGCACGGTGGATTTCAGGATCAGAGTGCCGCGCGGGCGCACCATACGGACGGCCTGGCGGAGACCTTCGGCCGATCCGGTGGCATCCACTACCCAGTCGTAAGCCATCTCGGGCAGCGCCGCGCCAGCCATCTCGGTGACCACGCCGGCGCGGCTGGCGATTTGCATTTTTTCGGCGTGCCGGCCGAACTGGTGAACGCGGTGGCCGTAGGCATTCAGCACCAGCGCGATCAGCAGTCCGAGTTTGCCATCGCCCAGGACCGCGACTTGGGATGAGCACGGCAGCGTCACTTGATCCAGGATTTCGCAGGCGGCTGCCAGCGGTTCCACAAACACGGCGCGGGTGGTGGGCAGCGCGTCGGGAAGAGCGTGCAGATTGCGTTCGGGCAGCGTGAGGAACTCGCGAAACGCGCCGGGATGGTTGACGATGCCGAGCACGGTGCGTCCTGGGCAGTGGCGGCCAAGGCCGCGCCGGCACCACTCGCAGGCGCCGCAGGCCAGGTTGATCTCGCCCACCACGCGGCGGCCTACCCAAGCGGGCGAATCCGCCTCGACAACTTCGCCCACGAACTCATGGCCGGGCGTGCCGCTAAAGCCATAGTAGCCGCGCTGCAGCTCCAGGTCGGTATTACAGATGCCACCGCAGAGCAGGCGGATCAGGGCGAAACCCGCGGGCCGGTGAGGCAGCGGCTCATCGCGCATTTCTATGCGTCCGTTTTCCAGGTGTACCGTGAGCATCGGCTAGTCCATGCACTCGCCATCGCAGGGCCGCAAGATGGTGTTGATAAAGGCCTTCAACTCGGAGCAGGCCCTCGCGGCAATCGTGAGATCGTTGTCGCGCAATATTCTCCCGGCGTCGCGCGCCTTGGAATAGGACCTCCCGCTTTTCCCCGCCTCAAAAGTCTCACGAATCCAGGCGGAGGGAGGCTTTGTATGGTTCACCATTTCCGGTTTCGCCGATGGCGCGCGCCGATTGTGCCTAGCCAGACGCTGAATATCGTCCCAATACGGGAGAAGCCAGGCTTCGAACTCGTACTGCGCGGCATGCGCAAAAAATCGTTCGCTTGGCCCCACCCATTCGTGCATCTTCCGCTTCGCATCGGCGGCGTCGACGAAGTCGCGGTTTCCCGTGTAGACATCGGTCAGCGCAATGACCGCCTCGGCCCCGGTACGCAAGTGTCGCTCGACATCCAGTCTGAGCTTGTCTCCTTTCCCTGCGCGCCCATCGTATGGGTCCGGATCAAGGCGAGGCATCCTGCCGGCTAGCCGTCTCCCCAGAAACTGGCGCAGCGCCGGCAGGAAGGCTTCTTCGGTCTTCCCTTCGATCAGGAGCACGATCTTCATGCGCGGCCACCCATCCGTCCCCTGCGCCAGACCTCATCGAGTGAGTATTCCGCGAGCCATTCGTCCAGGTTGAGCTTGTCCGCCCAAGTCAGCTTGGCCATGCCGTCATCCGTGGCGTCCATGACGACGACTTCTGAAGGCTTGAGGAATCGGACCAGCCGATCGGAATGAGTGGCGATCACTAACTGAGTGCGCTTGGAAGCCTCGCGGAAAAGATCGGATAACAAGCTCAGGAGCTCGGGATGCAGGCTGACTTCAGGTTCGTCGATCAAGGTCAGCGCAGTGAGGCCGGGGCTTTGCAATAAAGTCGCCAGCCACAAGAATCGCAGCATGCCCTCGGAAAGCTGATTCGTGTAAAGCGGTTTCGAGAGATTCTTGTCTCTCCAACTCATGGCTAGCGTCCCTGCCGCGACCGGAGGGAACTCCAGGCGCTCAAAACCCTGGAACGCAGTATGCAGCGCATCCTCGATAGCTTCGAAACGGTCCCTGTCCGTTTCCCGCAAGTAGTAAAGGCATGAAACCAAATCCTCGCCGTCCTTTCCGGGCAGCGTTGCGGGGCGCATTGGCTGGGGAAGACGCACCGGCGAGCGAGGGTCCACGTTCAGCACGTGGTAGCTGGTGGACGACGCAAGCCTTTGACGGAATTCCTCAGGCTCCCTGTACATTTTTGGAACTTGCGAGAGTGACGTTTCGTGTAGGTCGTGCGACCAGGCCGGCTGGGCCAAGCGCTGTTCGTCCTCTTTGAAGTATTGTATCGATGGACCGCGAGCCGTGATGTACATAAACGGTGGGGGCTCTGGCCGCCGCTGTTGGCTCAGCGTTTCCTCGTCGATGTTGTATCCCAGACCCTGGGGCGTCAGGCGCAGAGAATAGTGCAGCGGAGAGTGCTGCTCCACGCTCATCGAGATTTCAAAAGCCAGTCCATCCGCCCGATCGTAGGTTGTAAGGCCAGGCAGTCCTCCCAGTTCGCTTATCGAGACGTTGAGCGAGCCTTGGGCTGAACGGGCCAGCAGCCACAGCGCGTCCAACACCGATGTTTTGCCGATTCCGTTGGCTCCGATCAAGACGGAAAGGGGCCGAAGTTCAAGCTGTACATCGGCCAGCCGGCGGAAACCCTTGATGGTGATGTCTTGAAATCTGCCCACGCCTCGATAGTATAACGGTACAGGCAGGCTACGTCAGCCCGGCCGCTATAATTGAGCTTACGATGCCCGCTGAACTGATCTGCTTCGAGGAGCGCTGCCGCGCGCGCTTCCCGATCACCGAGGTGATCTATAACTGCCCGCACTGCGGCGGACTGCTGGAAGTTTGCTATCCGCCCGCGGCGGAGACGCCTGGCGCGTTGAAGCGGACCTGGCGCGAGCGGCGTACTTCCAATGCACCCCTCGATCAAAGCGGCGTCTGGCGGTATCGCGAGATCATCCCGTTTCTGGAATCGTATGAGGCGGTGGTCACCCTACGGGAAGGCCATACGCCGCTATTGCCCGCAACACCCGCCGCCCGGTACGGCGGATTGGACGAGCTCACGTTTAAGCACCAGGGATTCAATCCTACGGGTTCCTTCAAAGACAACGGGATGACCTGCGGCGTGGCGCAGGCGCTGCGATTGGGGATGGCGCGCGTGGCGTGCGTATCCACCGGGAATACATCCGCTTCGATGGCGGCCTACGCCAGCGCCGCGGGACTCGCGCCGATCGTCTTCATCCCGCATGGCAACATCTCATACGGTAAACTCGCCCAGGCGCTCGAGTACGGCGCGGAGACCTTACAGGTAGAAGCCAACTTCGACCAGATCCTGGCGCTGGTGCGCACGCTCTCCGAACGGCTGGGGATCTACCTGCTGAACTCCATCAATCCGTTCCGCATCGAGGGGCAGAAGACCATCATTGTCGAGATGCTCGACCAGCGCGACTGGAACCCGCCCGATTGGATCGTGCTGCCCGGAGGCAATCTGGGTAACACGGCGGCCTTCGGCAAAGCGCTGCGGGAATTGCGCGCGCAGGGATTCATTACGCGGATGCCGCGCCTGGCTGTGATTCAGGCAGAGGGTGCGGCGCCGTTTTACGATCTCATGCGCGCGCCAGCGGACGGCTTCCATGCGGTGACCCACCCGGAGACCCTGGCCACAGCCATCAAGATCGGCGATCCGGTATCGTGGCCCAAGGCTTTGCGCGAGGTGGCGTGCTCCGGCGGCGTGGTGGAGAAAGTCAGCGAGCAGGAAATCGCGGACGCCAAAGCGGTGATCGGCCGATGCGGGATCGGCTGCGAGCCGGCCTCGGCTGCCACCCTGGCTGGTATCCGCAAGCTGACGGCGGCCGGCGTCATGCTGGCGGACGCCGATGTGGTGGCGGTGCTGACGGGCAACCTGTTGAAGGACCCCGATTACATTTACCGCTATCACACCGGGAAGCTGCAGGCTGCCGGGGGCGTCGCGATCCCCCCGCGATTTGGCAATCAACCCACCGTGGTGCCCAACGATGCGGAACGCATTGCGGCCATCCTGCAGAAATGAAAAAGCTTATGCCGGACGCTAAGGACGGACACGGCGCGCGCCTTTGCCTAAGACGGTCTTGACCTGGGCGGCCAGCGCATCGTAGGCCATGGCGCCGGGGTGATAGAGGCGCACGGTGCCCGCTCCATCCAACAGGACCAGGGTCGGGGTGGTGCTGCATCCATAGCGTTCGAAATTCGCGGTGCTGAGGGGGACCGGCATGTTTCCAAGCGCGGCATAATACTGCCGCCGAACCTGATCGATATAGTGCGTTTCCGCTTCGGGAGCGGCATCGCCGGCAGGGGTGTAGCCGTAGAACTGGGTGGGCCCGACCAGGACCAGGCCCTGCGGCCCATAGGTCGCCATCAAGCGCGCCAGGATGGGCACTTCCGCTTTGCAGTCGCCGCACCAGTGGGCCCAGAAAAAGAGCAGCACGGGATGCCCTTTCAACTCGGCCAGCGCCGCCGGCCGGGTTCCCAGCCAGTGGCTAACGTCCAGGGCGGGCGCGGGTTTTCCCTCCAGGCTGAGCAGGTTGATGTTCTTTTGTATCCGGGCGGCGATGGGCGAGCCAATCCAGGTGGCGGACTCGGTTTTGAGGTAAGCGATGGCTTCGGCCCGCCGCCCGCGCGCGGCCAGCACCTGGGCATGCACCTCGATAGCGGCCCCCATCGCGGTAACCAGCGGGGCGTCGCCCTTTCCAGTACGCTTCAGCAGGTCCATCGATAGCTGTTGCGTCTCGGTGGCGCAGGCGTCCGCACGATCGTAAAGCTTGTTGTCCAGCAGGCCGCGCGCCATCCAGGAGAGCGCTTCCAGCATGTCCTCGGTCACGCCCGCGGCCGCGCGATAGGTTTGAATCTGGCGCTCGGCCAGGGTGAAATTTCGGGCGTCCACCGAGGCGCGCACATCGCCTACGATATTGCCGCCGGCGGCCAGCAGGATGCCGCCCAGGAATGCCGCAAATCCGGCGGCGCGCACGACGATCATGAAGCCTGCGCGGCGGGCTGCTCGCGCAGCAGGTTCAGGAAGGCCTGCGCCGCCAGGTTAAATCTCTTGCGCTTGCGGTGCACGATACCCAGGGGGCGCAGCAATTCGGGAGCATGCAGGGGCACGGAAATCAGACGTCCTTGCGCGATCTCGGTTTGCATGGTGAGTTCCGGCAGAATGCTGATCCCAGAACCCAGGGCGACCGCTTCCTTAATGGTTTGAATATTGTCGAACTGCATCACCTGGTTCACTTCGACGCCATGATCCCGGAAGAAACGGTCCAATTCGCGGCGGATCAGGAGGTCCTCATCGAAACCGATGAAATCCTGGCCATTAAGATCCTCGGGCTGCAGCATGGTCTTGACAGCCAGCCGATGCGAGGGCGCCACCGCCACGGCCATGCGCTCCTTGCGCCAGGGAATTACCGCCAATTCGCGTTTTGCCACGGGATAGCTGACCAATCCCAGGTCCGCATGATCGCCCAGGACGGCTTCGTAGATTTTGTCCGGACGCAGGTAGTTGACATGCAACTGAGCTTGCGGATGGCGGCGTTCGAACTCCAGGCGCAAGCGGGACATCTCAGACAGGCCGATCGAGTAAATAGAGGCCACGCGCACGGCACCCTCGGCTTCCCCCTTGAGGCGATCGAGCGCCACCAGAAACTGCTCTTCCCGGCGCAGGACATCACGACAAAAGTCCGCATAGAGTTTGCCGGCTTCGGTCAGCGCCAGCGGCCGGGTACTGCGATCCACCAGCGGCAACCCCAGACGGCGCTCTACTTCCTGGACGTGTTGGGTTGCGGCGGACTGGCTGATGCCGGAGTGTGCGGCGGCCTTGCTGATACTCTTGGTCTGGGCGATTTCCTTGAAGAGTCTGGCCTCGGAAAGTTGCAAACATCATGATTGTAACATAAGTCCAGCTTATGACCCTGAAGTTGGTGGACGCGGCAAAAATGAGGGGGTTGATTTCGCGGTGGCCGGCGGCCGCTGGCTGGTAATCGGAAACCGTAGCAGTACCTCCGGAATATCTCGCAATATCCCCACACCGATGGCGGTCACCGCATTCCAGAAATAATATTGTCTGTAGTTTGAATTATTTAGCGCACCGGGCTCACGAATTCCGGCGGGCGATGCCGCTATTTTGAAGACAGAAAGGGGGTTCCCAGCATAGGCAGGGAATCCAAAGGCACTTTGAGTGCACGACCCGATCATTATTATTTTCGACGGGTTTTGGTTCTAGAAACCGCTTCAAATCAATAATCGGCGCTTAACCCAGGCGCGTCACTTTTAAATTCCCATAAAAATGGTTGCCAAATCCACGGCAAATGCTGGTATGATTCTTTGGGGATGCCCCTACCGGGGTAACCCCAAAGAACACCAGACCGGAAATACCCCAGATCATCAGGCAGTGCCGGGATGAAGACCAGGCTTTTGGTCTCTTTGTTAGGGATAATCCCGCTCGCCGGAACGCTAGTGCACTCCGTTCCGCCGCCAAGGACGTTCGTCCTCCCAATGGCCGGCCAGAAAATCGCTCGTGCGAATCAGCTGACCGCCCGGATTAAACAATCGGGCAAGCTATTCCGTACCGGGGATTTTCTTACCGCCGCCGCGCTCGCCCAGCAAGGATATCGCGATGCGCTCTCCGCCGGCGAACCGCAAATTGCAGCGCGCTTTCTCGGTAATTTGGGCGGGTGCAGGTTCGCGCTGCACCAATATCGCGAAGCGCTGCAGGCTTACGTGGAAGCCCGCCGATTAGCCGAAGCCGCGCACGATACGGCCACGGCCGGAAAACTGGATTTCAATATTGCTTCGCTTTATATCCAATTAGGACAGACAGATGCCGCCGCCGAGGCGTTAAGCCGTGCGGTGACAAACTTGTCTGGCCCCGCCAACCGCGGGCAGGTTCCGAAATTGCTGATCAGCCTCGCGGCTTTGCAGGCCGATCAGGGGCGCATGCCGAAGGCGCTGGATCTGTACCGGCAGGCGATTACCGCGGCGGGCCGCGCCGGCGACCTGGAAATCTCCGCCGAAGCATGGAACGATTTGGGCTACGAATATCTTGAACACGGACAACTTCCGCACGCCGAGCACGCGCTCCTGGAAGCCTATCGCGTGCGCAAGCTAAACCACCTGCGCACGGTGGAGAGTTCTTACCGGAACGTGGGGATGTTGCGCCTGGCGCAGGGGGACCTTTCCGCTGCCGCCATTCTGCTGGATCGGGCGGTCATTCTCTCTGCGCAGCGGGGCGGCCTGCGGCCCGACTGGGAAGTATATTATGCGCGCGGCCGCGTGCGGCTTGCACAGAACCGCCTCCCAGATGCCCTGGCGGATATCCGGATAGCGGCGCGTTTGGCGGGCTATTGGCGCCGGAATACTTTTCCGGACGATGCCACGCGGGTCAGCACGGAGAATACGGTCGAGCGGGTACAATCCGCACTGGTGGAGGCGGGAAACAGGCTTTACTTCGCCACCCGCCGCCCGGAACTCGCCGCGGAGACCTTCGATGCCGGCGAGGCCAACAGGGCCGCCAGCATGCGCGCCCTTCTGGCCGAGCCGCGCGATTGGTGCCGCAAACTGCCGGCCGAATACTGGGCGACGCTAGGAAAGCTCGAAACTGCCGAGACTGATTTGCTCCGGTCTGGGAATGCGTCTACGGCCGACGCGGCGGGCGAGCAAGTCCGCCAATTGCAGGGCGCGCTGATCGAGTGGGAATCGCGCGCAGGATCGGATGGCGCGGCGGACCTTCCCGATCTTCTTAAAGCCACACGCCGCAGCCTGCGTCCGGACTCGGCGTTCTTCGCGTTTCATCTGGCTCCGCGCAATTCGTATCTTTGGGCGGTATCGCGCGACAGCTTCGCGCTTTACCGCCTGCCTCCTGGCCCCGTGATCAGCGCGCTGGCCGAGCGTTTCGTTAGAGCCGTTCGCCACGGAAGTACGGAGGCAGGGGAATCCGGTTCCCGGTTATTTACGATGTTATTTGGGCAGTTGTCGCCGGCTTTCCAGGAAAAGCCGCGCTGGCTGCTGGCGCCGGATGCGCAGTTGTTCGAACTGCCTTTCGCCGCGTTGATCGAGGAGCGCAGGGGCCCCGTGTTCCTGGCCGAACGTCATTCCCTGCAGATCACTTCCGGCGCCGCTTTATTGTCCGCGGGCAGGCCGCGCGCCTTCTTCGACGGTCGCTTCGTAGGTGTGGCCGATCCGGTTTACAACATGGCCGATCCCAGGTGGCAAGGTTCCCGGCCAGGCCGGCAGCCGGCTGCGTGGATGAATCTCTTTGCCGCGGGCGGGAGCGAAGCGGGGGGCGGCGACTCTTGGCAATTGGCCCGTCTGCCTGGCAGCGCGCGCGAGGTGGCCGACTGCGCCGCCGCCTGGAACGGGCCCGTGCCACCGGTATTCCTCGAGGGCGTATCCGCTTCCCGGCAGGGGTTGCGCGCCGCCCTGGATCGCCACGCTGCCGTCCTGCACATCGCGACTCACGTGATGCACTCGAGCCAGGCTTCGGAATCCGGTCTCATCGTCCTGGGTCTGGACCGGGACGGCCACTACGAGGTGGTCGGGCCAGCCGAAATCGCCACCTGGAATCTGGATGGCGCATTGGTATCGTTGAGCGGCTGCAGTTCGGGAGCGGCCGACGCACTCCCGGCCACTGGTTTGATGGGGCTCACGCGCGCTTGCCAAGCCGCCGGAGCCCGCGCCGTGGTCGCCAGCCGCTGGCCGGCCCAGGACGACTCCGGAGCATTTTTTCTGTCTTTCTACCGCTATTTGCGCGCTGCCCCACAGGCCGGGCCCGCAGTCGCATTGCAACACGCCCAGGTGGACATGCTCAAGTCTCGCTCGTGGCGATCGAATCCGCTTTATTGGGGAGCTTATTTCGTTACGGATAACCAACAATGATGGCAAACGACATCGATGAAGACACGGCAGACGATCAGCAGGCTTCGGCCCATCCATGCTGGGTCGAACTGGTCGAGAAGATCAGGCGGAAAGATCCCGATGGATTGGAAGAGCTATATCGAATTTTCTCGCGCGGTGTGCGCTTTTATTTGTGCAGGCAGCTCGGTCCCCAGGATCTCGACGACCGCGTGCACGATACCTTTCTGGTCGTGGCGCAAGCCATACAGCGTGGAGAATTGCGGGAACCCGACCGCCTGATGGGTTATGTGCGGACCATCGTGCGCCGGCAGGTGGCGGCCCAGATCGAGGACAACGTCCTCAGCCGCAAGCAGCAATTCGATCTGGATTGGGGGCTCGCGGTGCGCGATTTGGGTTGCAACCCGGAGCAGGCGGCCATCCGGCAGGAAAACTCGCACCTGGCGGTCGGAGTCTTGAAGAGTATTTCGCCGCGCGATCGCGAGGTTCTGATACGCTTCTATCTTTGGGAACAGCCGGCGGAACAGATCTGTGGGGCAATGGGATTGACCAATACGCAGTTTCGGCTGCTCAAGTCGCGCGCCAAGGCGCGCTTTGGGCAACTCGGCAAAAGGAAGGTTACAAAACGGCTAGTACCCTTTTTGTGAGAATAAACCGCATGCAATACCACTAACGAGGTACGTGAAATTGATATTAGTCCTCCGAAAGGACGGTGCAGAGTTGGAATTCACCGATTGTGGTCATGCTACCGACGAAGTGCTCGAATTGTATTCAATGGGCCGCCTGGCGGAGCCGGACTCAGGCCGGTTTGAGGAACATTTGCTGGTGTGCGGGGCGTGTCAGGACCGCCTCGCACAAGAGGATGATATCCGGCAGTGCATACGCGACGGGGCCGCGGTACTCCAGGAGCCGCGCACCGCGGTCTTCCGGCGGTTGCCGCGGCTAGCTTGGATGTCGCTCGCGGCCGCGGTATGCATGATTGTATTTGCGGGGATCGGCTGGCAGAGTCTCGGTCGCCGCGCCGCGCCGGCGTCCGTGATTCTGCTGCAGGCCACGCGCGGGACCGAAGGTACCTCTCTGGCCGCGCCTGCCGGAAGACCTCTCATCGTGGTCCTGGATGTGACCGGATTACAGCAATTTCCCGGATATAAGCTCGAAATCGTGGATGCCGCGGGGCATGCCGTGTTTCAATCCAGCAACGCTCCCCAAAACAATAAATTGCAAGCCGCGGTGGCAAGGGGTCTGGCGGCAGGGGTTTATTTTGTTCGCGTTTACACGCCCGCGCAAGAACTTCTGCGGGAATTCGCGCTCACGCTGCGTGACTGATTTACGGCTTTTCCGCCGTCCCCGCCTTTTGTTTCTCCTCCAATAGCTTCTGCGCTTCTTCCCGAACCCGGCGCGCCTCGGCGCTTTCCCGGTCTCCGTCGGCGGTCCGCTTGAGCCGGTAATAAGCGGTCGCCAGCGCCGCGTGGGCCTCGGAAAAACTCGGATAATCCCGCACGATCTGCTCAAGTTCCTGGCGCGCCTGCGCGGTCAGGCCCTGGGCCAGGTGAATCGACGCCCGTTGATAAAGCGCCCCAGGATCGTTAGGGCGCACTTGCAGCGCCAGCAAAATGTGGGCCAGCGCCTCATCCATTTTGCCGTCCTGCTTCGCCAGCATGGCGATCTCCGTGTTCGCCGTGAAATCGTACGGGTTCACTTTCAACTCTTCGTTGAATTGCACGGCTGCCTCCGCCGGTTTGCCGCCGGCTTTCAGCGCCTGCCCATAGAGTGTGTGCGCCCAAGGCATCTTCGGATTCAATTCCACGGCGCGCGCCAGATGTCCGGCCGCGGCCGCCAGATCGTTGCGCAGCAGTTCCCCCTGCCCGAGCAGGAAGGCCGATTCCGCCGACTCGCCGTCGCGCAGGATGCGATCCAGCCAGACTTGCGCCTCCTGGTTCCGGTTGTCCTTCATGAGGGCCATGCCCAGTGCATAAATCAGGGCGTGATCCTCGGGATATTCCTCGCCGAGCGGCGCGAGGACGTCCACGGCTTTTCGCGGCTGATTCGTTTCGAGCAGGCAATCCGCCAACAGCAGCGCCGGCTTCAACTCCAACGGCTGCATTTTGTGCAGGACTTCAAGCTGCGCGACGGCTTCGGGCATCCGTCCGAGCTTGTAGTATGCCAGGGCCAGATTCATCCGTACCTGGGTATTATTCGGCAGCTTGCGCAGCGCCAGATTGTATTCCGCGATGGCGTCCGCAAACTGCCCGTCGCGCACCAGCGCGGCGCCCAGGTTCGAGCGGATTTCGGCCGCGTCCGGATAGCTTTTCAGAAACTCGCGGTAGAGCCGGATGGCCGTAGGCATGTCGCCGGACTGCAGCGCCGCGTTGGCTTCCCGCAAATGGTCGCCGGACCCGTCCGCCCAAAGCGCGGCAAGTCCCAATGGAAGCCCAAGAACGAGTACAGCGAGTCTCACCTGATGGAGATTATACCGTGCGGTGGCGCGCCCCCACGCTATACTCGTCGTTTGATGCGTTGGCGCTGGCTGTTGCCGTTTCTACCGCTGGCCGCTCTGGCGGGCGGGGCGGCCATCGGTCCCTTCACCTTCGATGAGATCGCGGACCGCGCGGGAGTCCATTTTGTCAGCGACAACGGCGCCACCGCGCGCAAACAGCAGCCTGAAGGCATGATCGCCGGCGTGGCGGTCTTCGATTACGACGGCGACGGCTATCCCGATCTTTACTTCGTCAACGGCGCCAGTTTGCCGACCCTGGTGAAAACCGGCGCTAAATACCGCAACCGCCTCTACCACAACAATGGAGATCTGACCTTCACCGACGTCACGGAAAAAGCCGGGTTGGGCGGCGCGGGATACGGTATGGGAGTCGCGGTGGGCGACTATGACAACGACGGGCGGCCGGACCTCTACGTCGCGAACGTCAACGGCAACCAGTTATTCCATAACAATGGAAATGGCACTTTCACGGACGTGACGGCCAAAGCCGGCGTGGGCGGAGGAGTGTACGAAGGCAAGAAGATGTGGTCAACCTCCGCCGCCTGGGTCGATTACAACAACGACGGGCTGCTGGATCTGTTCGTATCCAACTATTGCCAGTGGGATCCCGAACACGAGCCCGTATGCAAAACCAACGGCGAGCTGCTGTATTGCAGCCCGCGCCACTATAAGCCCCTCCCAAACACGCTCTATCGCAACAACGGCAACGGCACGTTTACCGATGTATCCGTGCAGACCGGATTGGCCGCGCACCTGGGCCGAGGCATGGGAGTGGCCGTAGCCGACTACGATGGCGACGGCTATCCGGATATCTTCGTGGCCAACGACGACGCTCCGTTCCAACTGTTCCACAACCTTGGCGGAAAGCGCTTCGAAGAAATTGCGCTTAATTCCGGCGTGGCCTTCCCCGAAAATGGCAATGTCGTTTCAGGAATGGGCGTCGATTTCCGCGATGTCTTCAACAAAGGATTGCCCTCTCTTTGGGTGACCGCCATCGAGAAGGAAACCTTTCCCCTATTCGTCAATAAGGGCCACGGGGAGTTCGCGGATCAGACCACTACCGCCGGCCTGGCCGCCGAGACATACCAAATGTCCGGATGGTCCAATGCCATCGTGGACCTGGACAACGATGGCTGGAAAGACCTTGCCGTTGCCCGGTCCAACGTGCAGGATAATATCGCGAAGCTGGCGCCGCGCGCTTATGAGGAGCCGCTGGCGTTGTTCCGCAACCTGGGGACGGGCCGATTCCAGAACGTCACCGCCGCCGCGGGTCCGGATCTCCAGAAGCCCGCCGCCCATCGCGGGCTGGCGGTAGGCGATCTGGATAACGATGGGCGCATGGACCTGGTCGTCAGCGTGCTAAATGGCCCGGCACGGATCTTCCACAACACCACCCGCAACGGCAATCACTGGATCGCGCTCCAACTCAAGGGGACGCGCAGCAACCGCATGGGAATCGGCGCGAAAATCCGGCTGACGGCGGCGGATGGGTTGACGCAATTCAACCACGTCTCGACCAGCACCGGCTATGCCTCATCCAGCGATCCACGCGTACATTTTGGCCTGGGCGCTTCCACCGCGGCGAGCGAAATCGAAATCGTATGGCCCAGCCGCATCCGGCAGGTGCTGCGCGACGTCGCTGGCGACCGGGTGGTCGAAATTGCCGAGCCGCCGCGCTGATATTTCAATTATTTACTGAAAGTAAACGCCGATCCCGTTGTAGAAAATATCGGTGATGATTCCGCTGGTCAGGCCAGTAGCGGTGAATGGGGTCGTCGTATTGTATTGTCCAACCTGGATCCAACCTTCCGGGTAAGTGTACGGCGCGGTGCCGCCGGTGCCGGAAGCCGGCATGGACGCCAGTATCCAGCCGGGTATGGTGAACTTCTGGGCGGTTACCGGCGCGGTGCACTGTATAAACTCAAACTGGGTTTGGTTCGACGATTGGGCATAGATGGTGACCTGTCCATTCTGGAGCGAGGGATCGCCCCCGGTCCATTGCACTGTCAGATCGCCCGTTACGGGGATGTTCTGAAGGTCGATAATCCCGGTCAGCGTCACCAGCGGGATGCTGGTCACCTCGTTCACGGAAAATTGGCCGACGGCCGCCCCACCCGTGCCGGACACGGGATAGGTTTGCGTGCTCCAGAGATATCTTCCGTCCTGGGACAAAAAGCCGTAATAGAACCCGCTTACATTTTCCGGCTTCAAGGATTCCGGAGGTGCGCCCAGGATGGACAGGACGCTGCCGGCGTCGAGTTGCGCGGGGCTGGAATCTCCGAAGTTTCCTGTATAATCCATGACGGCGCCGCATCCGTAGCTGCAATCGATTGCGACGCAGTAGCCGCTCGATACGCCATATTGCGCCAGCCCCGCGCTCGACGGGGTAAATTCGCTGAAAGTCGCGAACCCGAAGTCCTCATTTCCGCCAGGCGAGCCGGGAATATATTGCGCGACCCAGCTTTCCAGCCGGATATACCCGAAATCGACAGTCTGGCCCGCGGCGAGGTCGCTCACCAAGGTTTGTCCCATCACCGAATCCGTACAGGTTTCGCCGCTGGCCGAGACCGCGATGGTGGGGAAATTTCCAATATTGCCGGAAATGCCGCCGGTTTCGACCGCGACCGGCACGGAACATCCGGTCACTCCCTGCGGAATCTGGAAGTCGATCTGGTCCAGCCCCGCAAAGCCCGAGCGCCCGTTATAGAGGACCGTAGCCGGAGTGTTTCCCACGTAGACTGTGACGGTCCCCACGTTGCCGGTAGGAGGCGGTTCAGCATCGCTGCCGGAAATGGCCCCCAGGCCGGTGCCCCACAGGGTGCCATAGTCGCCCGGATGAAACGTGTGAATGATGGTGTTGAGTTGATAACTAAGGTCGGTAGCGATGGCTTGGCCATAACCGGAGGAGTTATAGGTAAAGGCTCCGAAAGCGCCGGCCACCACCTGGATGGGCTGCGGCGCGCTGGTCTGGCTATTGTAGGTCACCGTGATGCTTCCGGTGCCTAGCGGAGTGGCGGATGGCAGGATGGCATTCACCTGGCCGGCGGCAGCATAGAGGATGATCGCGGACACCTGGGTGGTTCCGACCGTGACTTGGACGGTAGTGCCTCCCAGGTTAGTCTGCAGCGGGAAAGAGTAAGCCGTCACTCCCGTGCTGGGGCCCATACCGGTTCCGAAAAGAGAGAACATGGATCCTTGAGCTATGCCGGATCCGGCACCGCCGGGCGTACGATAGCTGGCGGAATTCAGCGGGGGCACATTAATGACAGTCTGCGCGAGGGCAGCAACGGAAAGAAGGGAAAGCATCGGCAGGGTTACGAGACGTTTGTCCACGAGCGCCTCCTTTTTGCGGCTAAGTCATAGTACGCGCGATCGGCGAAGCCGGTTCCAGTTCGCCCATTTAAGACTCCGGCCACCTAATTGTATGTCCAGGCGCAGGCCGACGTTCCACTTTTTTCTGGAATATCCGAACGGGTGCCACGTGGCGCACGCTTTTAGCGTGCTGGGGCGAACTTCAGTTCGCCCGCGCGGGACTTAAAAGTCCCGCCGGCACGCTGAAGCGTGCGCCACGAGGCGAAGACCGCCGGTTCAGTTTTTTCCCGAATATCCGAACGGGTGCAAAGCCGGCACGCCGAGAGGATCCTGCTGGACCTTGGTCTTCTCGAACTCGGCCCGTTCTTTTTCGGCGTCGGCTTTCCGCCCCGCCAGGCGGTAGGCGTCCGCCAGGAAGTAGTGGACATTGGAGCTGGAAGGCATCTGGCGCACGGCATTCTCCAACTCGGCGATGGCCGCGTCCGCTTTGTTGTCATCCAGATAGGCGCGCCCCAGATCGGCGTGGCAGCGCCAGCGGTACTTAGCCGGCACGATCTTGAGCGCGTTGCGCAAAGTCTCGATCGCGGGTTCCGGCATCCCCTGGCGGATCTGCAAAGACGCGATCACCAGCAGTGACGGCCAGTGGTTCGGGTTACTTTGCACTTCCTTTTGGAATTCCGCCAGGGCGCTCATCAGGTCCGATTCCATCAGGTAGAGGCCGTACGCGTAATGCACGCCAGGCTCGTTTGGAAATTGCGCCAGCAGTTGTTTGTAACCGGCTTCCGCCTGCTCGGGATGCTGGCTGGCGAAAGCCCAGGCGGCCTTGCCCGCCAAATCTACTACCGCGCGTTTCTGCGGGGTTAGCTGCGCCATGTCGTCCGGCAGGGCGAGCACGCAGAGCCCCATGGCTTCCGCCACCGGCGGAGGATTATCGGGATATTTGGAAAGCGGCTGCAACTGGCCCAGCGCTTCGTCGAAGGCCGACGACCGGACGAGAAGTTGCGCGGCGCGCACGCGCGCGGCGGTTTCAAACTGGGCGTTCGTGCCGAGACCCAGTTGCTCCCCCTTGCGGATATCGGCCAGCGCCTGGTCTTGATCGTCCAGTTGGGACTCGCTGAGCCCCAGCAACGCCCACCCCGTCCCGATTCCCGGCGCCAGCCCGACCCCTTTGCGCAGCGCATCGGTAGCCTCCGCCCAGCGGCCAAGTTGATACAACGCGCCGCCCATATACAGCCAGCCCTCGGCCCATTCCGGATGGATGGCCAACGCCTGCTTATACAATCCGGCGGCCTCGTCGGGGTGGCTGTCCAGGGCCGCCTCGGCGCGGTGTTCCAGGTCCGCGAATGCATCCTTGGCGGGGGCCTGCGCGCCCAGCGGAAGCCCCGTCAAAAGCAGCAGGAGCAACGCCCCACCAGATGCCCGATCCACACGATTCCACATGCTCTTTACCCTACGATAACGCAAGTCCGCTATGCTGAAGCTGATGCGTCTCGTGGTCCTGCTTATTGCCGCCGGCGCCGCTTGCGCGCAGTCCTCCAGCCCGGAACAGCTCTTCCGCGAGGCCGTAGCCGCGCAGCAGCATGGCGACGACGCCCAGGCCGTTCGCAAATACCAGGAATTGCTCAAGCAGTATCCGGACGCAGTGGAAGTGCGCGCCAACCTGGGCGCGGCGCTGGCCACCTTGGGGCGCTACGACGAAGCCATCGAACAATATCGCGCGGTGCTCGCCAAGAAGGACAATCCCGGCCTCCGGCTGAACCTGGCGCTGGCCTACTACAAGAAAGGCGCGCTGCGCGAAGCAGTACAGGAGTTCAATACGCTGCTGGGACAACAGCCGGGCGATACGCGCATCGCCACGCTGCTGGCGGAATGCTACGCCCGTCTGGGGCAGGATGCACAGGCCATCGCCGTCCTCACGCCCGTGGAAGCCGCCCACCCGGACGATCTGGCGGTGGCGTGGCTGTTGGGGTCGGCCATGATCCGCGCGGGGCATAAGCGCGACGGACTGGAGCGTGTGGACCGCGTCGCCCGGCAAAGCAAGAATCCCGAGGCGTATCTGCTGGCCGGCCAGACGGCCCTGAAGATGAATGAATTCGAGCGGGCCCGGGACTATGCCGATGCGGCCTTGCGCCTGAATCCGCGGCTGCCCGGCGCCGAAACCCTGCGCGGCAGCGTGCTGAGCTACCTGGGCGATACGGAGGGCGCCACGGCCGCGCTGAAGAAGGCCGTGGACGCCGATCCCAACGATTTCGATGCGCAGGTGGCCCTGGGCGCGGTCCTGCACACCGCACGCGATCTGGACGGAGCGCGGCAGCATCTACAGGCCGCGCTGGTCCTGAAGCCCGATTCCAACCTGGCGCGCTACGAATGGGCGCGCCTGGAGCGCACCGAGGGTCACGTGGAGGCGGCCGTGAAGGACCTGGAGAGAGTGGTGCACGACGACCCCAATTGGGCGCAGCCGCACGTGGAACTGGCCGCGCTGTATTTCCGCATGAACCGGCAGGCGGATGGGGACAAAGAGCGCGCCACCTTCGACCGGCTCACCGCCGAGCAGCAAAAACAGTGACCGTATCCAAAATCGCCGCGCAAGACGAGCGCGAGTTTTACGATGCCCAGTACGCGCAATTCCTGAAGCTGCCGGACCACGCACTGCGCACCGATCGCCAGGTTCTGGAATCCGGCATCGCGGACCCGGCGCAGCCTTTCTACGAACGGCGGATGCTGTACCGCGCCGCCATGCGGGCGCTCGCGGCCGAGCCGCTGGGCGGCCTCCGGGTTCTCGATTACGGCTGCGGCCCCGCGGATTTTGGACTCTGGATGGCTACCGAAGGCGCCGGCGTGACGGTGCTGGACCTTTCGCCGGCGGCCATCGAACTGGCCGTGAAACGGGCACATGCCTCGGGCGTCGCGGTGCGCGGGATCGCCGCCGACGCCAGCCGCCTGGAGATGCTGCGCGACGGCGAATTCGACCTGGTATTCGCCTGCGCCGCCCTGCACCATACGCTAAAGTATCCCGGCGCGCTCGCGGAACTGGCGCGCATCATGCGTCCCGGGGCACGCCTGGTGCTGGCGGAAACCTGGGGCGGCAATCCCATCTTGAACGCCGCGCGCAGGCTGCGTGCCCGGGCCGCGGGCGAAGCCGAAGAACAGGGCGAGGGGATCATCTTCTCGCGCCACGAACTACAGGCGCTTGATCCCTTCTTCGCCGATTTGCGCGTCGAGCCGATGAATCTGCTGGCGATGGGTAAGCGCTTTCTGCGGGGAAGTTTCGAGCGGCGCTGGGCAAGGCTGGCCTTGGGGAGTCTGGAGGTGGCCGATGGGATGCTGCTGGCCATCGCACCGCCGTTACGCGATTGGTGCGGGGAAGCGCTGATCGCTGGGCGCCGGCGGTGACCGAACGCCTACAGGGGTTTGGATCTACTCGGGCACGTGGTGCCGGAGGGCGGGCGGGTTATTATCGCCGCTGGTATCCTCACGGCACCAGGGACCACACGGTGCTGCCCTGGTCCGTGCCGTAGAGCACGCCGTCCTTCAGTAGGCTGACGGCCGCATCAAGCGTGTCGGTGTCGTTCAGGACGCGCTTCGTCCAGGCGCTGCCTCCCGGAGCCGGTGGGAGCAGTTCGAAGAGCGTTCCCGACTCCGGAAACCTGTACCCGGTCGCTCCGAATAGCGCTCCGTTCCTTTCGTTGAAGATCAGCGGGCCGGTGGGTACCTTGACGGAAGTGGTTCCGCTACGGGCCGGGAACGTCCACAACGTGGCCTCCGTCCATGAGCCGCCCGGAGAGAGCGGTGGGACAAGGGAAAACACGGTGCCACCCTGCATATGCTGCGGCTGCACATTCGTGGCGCCGTAGAGCACTCCGTTCGCTCCCTGTGTCAGCGTGAAGGGCTGCTGCTTGGCGCTTTGCGGGAAATTCCAGACCGTGGCCTCGCTCCAACGGCCGCCGTCTTCGTCCGGCGGCGTAAGCGAGAAAACTGTGCCGCCGTAGCCCTGACCCCCGGTCTGGGCGCTGCCGTAAAGAACGCCTCCGGCCCGACTACCAAGCCTCCGGTCGGGCGAGCTATCTCGCCCTTGGCGCCAAAACTCCAAAGGACGGTTTCGGTCCAGGCGCCGTCCTGGGACGCCGGGGGCGCTAGCGCGAACACCGTGCCGCAGCCCTCATAAGTCGGTGGCGCCGTACAAGACCCCGTTCGAATCAATCGCCAGGCCGGAGACGGGGCCCGCCGCATCCGGGGCGCACTCGAACTGATAAAGCACGGCTTCGGTCCAGGCCCCGCCGGGGCTGGCCGGGGGCGTCAGCGAGAAAATCGCGCCGCAACCGCCGGTGCCCACGCCGTAGAGGACGCCGCCGCTTCCCATTGTCACGCCGAAGAAGGGGTAACTGGTGTCTCCCGAGGTGCCCCCAAAGCTCCAGAGCACCGTTTCTGTCCAGGCGCCGCCCTGGGACGCCGGGGGCGTCAGGGAATAGACGGTGCCTCAGCCTTGGCCGTCGTTCTCTGGGGTTGGGTATACCCGCCGCCGCCCACGGTGGTGCCGTAGATCACGCCATTGGGGCCAATGGCGAGGTTGCCAGATGGGGAGGAGCCGTTAGGGGCGTCGCCTTCGGCGGAGCCGAAAGTATAAAGGGTTGTGAACGTCTGGGCACCGATCTGCTGGGAAGCGGCGGGCCACATGAGGCACAGAAAGGGAACCAAGCCCAGGAACGAAGAAGAGCGTACGAGCAGCATGAGAGCCTCCAGTCCAGCCCCATTATGACACCGGCCTGGATTCAAGCCGGCGCCCTGACGCCTTACTTCGCAGGTTCCTTCACCGTCAGGATCTGGTCCACCCGGACCTTCTTCAGCGTCTGCACACTGCCGCTGGGCCAGTGGATCTCCAGCGAGGCGATGGCCTTCTCGGCGCCCAAGCCGAAGTGTACCCGTTTGTCGCTCGACGACATGAAGCCGTCGGAAGTGGTCACGTGGTTGTAGAGCGTGCGGCCGGACGCGGTGGTCAGCTTCAGCGCGGCTCCGATGCCATCGCGATTGCTGCGGCGGCCAATCGTATTCACCAGCAGCCAATGGTTGCCGTTGTCCGCCGAGTTCAGCAGAATGCGCGGCTTCTCGTCGAGCGAGGTCACCACCAGGTCCTCGAAGCCGTCGTTGTTCAGATCCACAAAGGCGGAGCCGCGCTGGAAGCCCGCATGGCTGAAATCGGCGCCCAGCGAGGCGGAGACGTCGCGAAACTCCTTGCCGTCCACGTTTTCGAACATCGTATCGGGTTGGCGCGAGATCTCGCCCATGTTGTCGATATCGCCGTTGGAGGAGTAGAGATCCTTCCAGCCGTCGTTGTTGTAATCGACAAAGCCGTTGCTCCAGCCGGAACTGCGCGCGCTCAGCCGCGATACGCGCGACGCGCCCGAAACATAATTCATGAACTTGCCGCCCATGTTGCGGTAGAGGCCCCAGATCTGGCCTTTCAGGTTGTTGTAGAACAGGTCGGGCCATCCATCGTTGTCGTAGTCCTTGGCGTCCGCGCCCATGGACGAACCGGCATTACCGCTTTCGTCGTAAGCCACGCCCCACTCGTAGCCCGATTCCTCGAACGTGCCGTCCTTCTGGTTGATGAACAGGAAATTGCGCACCGTGTCGTTGGCCACGAACACATCCATGTATCCGTCGCCGTTGAAATCCGCGATGGCGATGCCCATGCCCTTGCCCAGTTCCTTGCCGAAACCGGAAGACTCGGTCACGTCCGCGAAACGGCCGTCGCCCAGGTTGTGATAAAGGCGGTGCGCGACGTTGGCGTAGACCTTCGGATGGCAATAATATTCCTGGCCGTTTGCCGCGCAGATTTTGTCCGTTTGCGGGGTCCACACCGTGTAGTTGGAGACGATCAGATCCAGCTTGCCGTCGTTGTCGTAATCGAACCAGGCGGCCGCGACGCTCAAAACATCCTTGGGCTTGCCGCCGATCCCGGAGCGCTCCGTGACGTCGGTGAATGTGCCGTCGCCGTTGTTGTGGTAGAGCGTGTTGCGCCCCGCATTGCAGACGAACAGGTCTTCGTACCCATCGTTGTCGTAATCGCCGGCCGCCACGCCGAAGCTGAAGCCGAGGTCTTTGCCGAGCAGGCCGGCGCGCGCGGTCACATCCTCGAAGGTGCCGTCGCCGCGATTTCGCAGCAGGCAGTTGTAGAAGCGTGGATCGGTTTTTTCGAGTTCCGGCAGCTTGGCGCCGTTGGTGAAGAAGAGATCCATGCGCCCGTCGTTGTCGAAATCAAGGGCAGCCACGCCGCCGCACATGGTTTGCGGAAAATACTTGCGGCCGGTGAAGTTATTGTCCGTGCGGTATGCGAAATTCGATTTAGGAGCGATATCGGTGAAGTGCGGCCGTTTGGGTTCAGGCCCATCGGCCCTCACCAGCAGCCACCAGCCGCTCAGCAGCAGCCAGCCGCCGGCAAACACCAGCCATCGCCTCATCTGGCCCGGGCGCCCGTATCCGCCGCATCCCGCTGGTCCATCAACTTCTGCGCTAAGGCGCGTTCGCGGTCGCCGTCCGCGCGCCGGTCCAACCGGTAATAGACGGTGGCCAGCGAAGCGTGCGCTTCGGCGAAATCCGGCGATTCGCCGATCAGGGCTTCCAGCGCTTGGCGCGCCTGGTCCGCATTGCCCGTCGCCAGGTCGACGTTGGCGACCTGGTACCGCACGCCCGGGTCGTTGGGACGCGCCCGCAGCGCGCGGTCGAAGTAGCGGCGCGCCTCCACATAATCCTGATCGCGCTTCGCCAATACGCCCATGTTCAGGTTCGAGACAAATTCGTCAGGATCGAGAAGCAGTTCCGCGCTGAAAGCCGTGCGGGCGCGGTCGCTCTCTCCCTTCGCCAGCAGGAGTTCACCCAAACGCGCATGCGCACCCGGAAGCTTGTCATTCAGCGCGATGGCCTTCTCGATGTCCGCCAGCGCGGCGTCGTAATCGTGCGCCCGAAGCTTGAGAGTGCCGCGCAGCAGGCGCGCTTCGGCCGAATCGCCCTGGCTGAGGATGCGATCGATGACGGCCGCGCCGCTGCCGTTCTGGCCATCGCCGATGAGCGCCGTCCCGTACAGATAGTCGAAGGCCGGGTCGGCCGATTTGGCTGGTTCGAGCGGCGCCAGCAGCGCGATGGCCTGCTTGTATTTGCCGAGGCTGTTATAGCAGCTCGCCAGCAGCAGGGTCACCTGGTCTTTGAACTGTGGAGCCAGCGAGGATGCGCGTTCGAAGCGGATGGCGGCCTCCGCGGGCCGTCCGGTCTTATAGTAGGCCAGCCCCAGATTCAGCAGCAGGGCGGGATTGTCCGGACTCGCCGACAGTGCGCGATCGTACTCCGCGATGGCTTCGTCGTAGCGGCCCGCGCGGGCCAGCGCGACGCCCAGGTTGGAGCGCGCCTGGACCGAATCCGGATGCGCGGCGAGATACTCGCGATAGCCGCGGATGGCGGCTTCCACGTCGCCCGCGGGCTGCTGCGCCCACGCGGCGAGCGCTATGAGGGCGACGCCCGGCGCGCTCCGCCACGCGATCCTCATTTCGCCACCGCGTCGGCCAACTGCTTGAGCCGCACAAACTCCGCGCGCTCCTTGGCCGCATCTTCTTTTCTGCCCGCGATGGCATACGCCGCCGCCAGCGAAAAATGGACCTGCGGGCTATCCGGCGCCTGCTGCCTGGCGATCTCGAGTTCTTTGATGCCCTTCTCCACTTCGCCCGCGTTAGCCAGCAGTCTGCCCAGCACGCCATGCGCGGCGAAGAAGTCCGGCGCCGCTTCCACCGCACGCTCGGCATACGGAATCGCTTTTTCGGGCTCGCCGCGCTTCTCGTATTCGAGGGCCGTGGTCACCAGAGCCTCCGCATGCTTGGGATTCAGTTCCAATTCCTTCTGGAATTCGGCCAGGCCCGCGTCCGAATCGCTGGCCAGCAGAAACGAACCGTAGAGATAGTGGACGTTGGGGGTTTTCGGATAGTGCGCCAACAGGTCCGCGAAAAGCTTAGGCGCCTCCGCCGGCTCGTGGCCCGCCGCCGCGCAAACGGCGCGCCCCGCGCGTTCCACCAGATCTTTGTCGCCGGGCGGCACATCTTCCGGCAGGATCGGCCGGCGCAGCCCGGCCAGCCCGGCGGCTTCGATTACGGCGGGACCGGCGTCGCCCGTCTTCAAGACCTTCTCCAATACCTGCATGGCCGATTCGTATCGCTCGAAGCGGGTGAGCAGCAGCATCGCGTGATACAGGACCACCCGCTTGGCCTGCGGGTCCTCGCCCAAACCCAAGCGGCGTCCCTCGTTGATATGGTCGAGCGCCCGCGCGTATTCCTTCGTCTCGTATTCGCACAAGCCCAGCAGCGCAAATCCGGGACCCGCCTTGCGGTCCAGCACCACCAGCCGGCGCAGGGCGTCCCGGGCTTCGGTGAACTTATCCTGATCGTACAGCAGTTCGCCCAGGAACCACCAGCCCTCCGGCCAGGACGGGCGCATCTTGACGGCCCGGCGATATAAACCGATGGCGTCCGGAATGCGATTTTGCTCGCGCGCCTGCGCCGCGTCCTTCGACACCTTATCGAACGTAGCCGGCGCAACCGGCGGACGCGCCTGATCGGCTGGGGCCGGCAGCGCCAGGAGTGCGCCCAGATAGAGGCCAGCGCAGATGGAGGGGGCCGTCAAAACTAGGGTGTCTCCTTCACGCGCAGCACGCGATCCCCGCCGACATTCTGCAAGGTTTGCACGATTCCCGAGGGCCAATGTACGATCACCGATTCCGCCGTGGTGTCCGCCCCTAATCCGAAATGCACCGGCCCATAACTCGACGACGCATAGCCCACGCTGCTGGTCATGTGATTATATTGGGTGCCGCTCCTGGTCTTGACCTCTATCCTCGCACCGATGCCGTCGCGGTTGCTCTTCACGCCTTCGAGCGCGATATCCAGCCAGTGTCCCGCGCCCGGGCTGCGATTCATCCAGATTTCGGCGGGATGCGCAAGCGCGGTCGTCACCACGTCGATGCGCCCGTCGCCATCCAAATCCCCGAAGGCCAGCCCACGGTGACGGGCCGCGGGTGAAGCGTCCAATCCCGCCTCGGCGGTCAGCGCTTCCCAGTGCCCGCCCGCGCCCAGATTGCGGAAGACGGTGTTGTGCTGCTCGACCGTAGTGCCGGGCAGCGGGCGCGACAGGACATCGCCGCGGCTTACGAAGAGATCCTTCCATCCATCGTTGTCGAAGTCGTAAAGCCCAGCGCCAAAACCCGCCATGCGCATGCTGAGCGCGCGCATGCCGCTGGGCGTGGTGATTTCCTGAAACCCGCTCCCGCCCTCGTTCTTCCACAAGGGGAAGGTCTGATTCTCCAGCGCCACGGTGACCAGGTCCGCGAATCCATCGTTGTTGAAATCGCGAAAATCGAGACCCATTCCGGATATGAAATTGCCGTCTTCCGGCAGGGCCACGCCCTTCTGAAATGCGACTTCCTCGAAAGTATCTCCCATGTTGTGGAAAAGAAAATTATAAGTGCCGTCGTTGGTGACGAAAAGATCCGGGCGGCCGTCCAGATCGTAATCCGCCATCCCCACGCCCATGCCCTTGCCCACGTGCGCGCGGATGCCCCACTTCTCCGAGACATCCTCGAATCTGCCGTTGCCCTTGTTCAGGTACAACTGGTTGGGCAGACCCTTATAAGATCGCGGCGCGCAATAATCGGCGGCTCCCTTGTACTCGCAAAGCGGCTCCGTGGCATAGTCCCATTGCAAATAATTGACGACGAACAGATCCAGCAGGCCGTCGTTGTTCACATCCACCCATACGGCCGTGATGCCCCACATCGGCCCGAACTGGGGATCGGGGCTGTTGCGAATGCCGGACTGGGCGGTGACATCAGTGAACGTGCCGTCGCCGTTGTTGTGGTAGAGCGTGTTGTGGTGGACGCCCGCCACGAAGAGATCCGGATAGCCGTCGTTATCGTAATCGCCTACGGCGACGCCGCTGTCGAAGCCGCTGCCGGCCAATCCCGCGGTCTCTGTCACGTCGGTGAAAACGCCGTGGCCATCGTTGCGGAAAAGGCGGTTGCGGTATTTGGGATCGTCTTTCTTTAGCGTGGCCAGGTTGGCGCCGTTGGTGAAGAATATATCGGGCCGCCCATCGCGATTGTAATCGAATACGGCCAGCCCACCGGCCATGGTGGCGGGCACGTGGCGCGCCGTGCGTTCGCCGTGCTCCAACTGGAACGGGATGGGTTTCAGATCGAACCGGATGGCCGCGGCCGGGCCGCCCGCGGCGCGCGACAGCAGCCAGCACACAAACACCAAGGCCGGCGCGGCCAGACGGCTAGGACCCATATCGACCAGAATAACGCGTTGCGTTTTTGATTATGATGTGACATTGCATCGTGCCTACCCACGAACGGGCGCCCGGCGTTTGGGAATCTGGCTGGGGCTAGCCTCCCTGGCCTGCGCGGGGTCCCCGGCTGCCCAGACCTGTGCCACCTGCCATCCTGCCCAGGCGAAAGCTCAGCCGGCGTCCGGCATGGGCCACGCGATCGAGTTGCCCCCGGACCAGCAAAACCTGATTGCGCACCCCAAGCTGACGTTTGCGAAAAACGGCTACACCTATACTATCGAGCGCCAGGCCGGCATCAGCACGTATACCGTGCGCGACAGCGCGGGGGAACTCTCGCTGCCGATCCGGTATGCATTCGGCCAGCACATGCAGACGTATGTCTTTGAATACCGCGGCCACTTTTATGAGAGCATGGTGAGCTATTACCCGAAACTGACGGGACTGGCCATCACCCTGGGCGACGAGCAGTTGCAGCCGCACAGCCTGGTGGAGGCGATGGGCCGGGAAATGTCCAGCCAGGAAACCAACGTATGTTTCGAGTGCCACGCCACACGGGCCGTGACCCAGGGCAAGCTTACCCTCGATTCCCTGCAACCCGGCGTAACTTGCGAGCATTGCCACACCGGCGCCACCGCGCACATGCAGAACATCGCACGCGGCAGTGCCGCGGCCATACCCGCGAAGCTCGGCGCGATGGGCGCGGAAGATATGAACAATTTCTGCGGCCAGTGCCACCGAACGTGGGAATTCATCGTCAGGGCGCGGGAATGGGGTGAAGTCAATGTTCGCTTCGCGCCTTACCGGCTGGCGAATAGCGAGTGCTTCAGCGGCGACGACAAACGCATCCGCTGCACCGCTTGCCACGATCCACACGCCAGCATTTCAACGAACGAAGCCGGCTACGACCGGGCTTGTCTGGCATGCCATGCGTCGCAGCCACGAAAGTCTTGTCCGGTGGCGAAGAGCGGCTGCGTCGGGTGTCACATGCCTAAGGTGACTCTGTCGGACGGCCACGCAGTCTTTATCGATCACCAGATCCGCATCGCCCGCCCGGGCGATCCTTATCCTAATTGAAAAGCCGTGGCGCACGCTTTTAGCGCGCCGACGGGACTTTTAAGTCCCGCTGAGCCGGCTGCACGGCGAACTGAAGTTCGCCGCTGCACGCTGAAGCGTACGCCACGGGCACACACCAATAGAAAAGGGGGCGGCTTGCGCCGCCCCCTTTGGGTCCGATTCCAGCCTCGCGAGCGAGGTCTAGAAGTTGTACTTGGCTGCGAACTCAATCACGCGGGGAACCTCGTTCTTGTACAACGGGGAACCTGTGGTGATCGTGTTCAGGTTAGTGTTGCTCAAATTGCCGGAGCTATTCGAGAAGTTCAGCTCCACGTCGTTGTTGTTGCCCGTGGAATTGAATTGCGGCAGCGGATGGTTCAGGAAATTGAACGCCGAGAACCGCAGCTCGATTTTGTGGTGCTCTTTGAAGAGGAAGTCCTTGTAAATCGCGAGGTCGCTGTTGAAGAACGCGGGCCCCTTGATGTACGGCCAGATGAGATCCCCTTGCTGGTGGTTTGTGGGAGGCGAGAAGCAGCCGGGATTAAAATACTGACCCGCCTGCAGATTGTTGCGCGGATCACATGTCAGCACAGGCTGCGTCTGACCGATTGCGTTCGTGCCCAGCCAGTTGGTCGGCTGTAGAGCTGTGGGCCACGAAATGTTGAGACCGTAGTTGGTGTTGGGCTGAATCGGCGCACCGCTTTGGAACTGCGTGATGCCCGAGAGAACCCAGCCATTCACTACCCCACCCAGGAACTTGTTGTCCTTCACCGGCGACGGCAGGTTGACTACATACGCCGCGTTGAAGATATTCGTGTGATCCCAGGAGAGTACGCCGTAGTTCGCGCTCAGGTTGAACGGATCCGGAGACGGGCCGGCTTGCGCGCCATTGGCGCTGTTCCCGTCGCGAATGCCGAGGATCTTGCTGAACGTGTAATTCGTCGTAAAGGTGACGCGTCCGGATTGCTTCTGCCAGGTGGCGATGAACGCATTGTAGTTCGCGTAGCTGCCGTGGCTCTGCAAAGCGATGCCCGCGTAGTTGGAATACGGGCGGTATTGATTCAGGTTGGAGAAAGTCGAAGGCAGCGTGGCACCGTTGTTGTAGTTGTTGATGCCGGTTACCGGATCGACACCGAAGAAGGCGCCGAGCGGTACGTTGTCAATATTCCCCAAGTTACCGTTTCCACCGTTGATCAGCATGTCGAGCGACTTGTTGCCCGCATACTGAAATTCCGCAACCGAGCGCCAGGGCACGCGCTGCGAAACCGTCACGTTGTAGTTCCAGGTGTGCGGGGTGCGTTCGTCGCCCATCTGCAAAACGCTGATGGCGGAACCCAACCCGGCGGCACCCAGCGCAGGACTGTACTGCTGGAAGTTATTCCAACCGATGCAGCATGTACCTGTCGTGGTGACATCCGAAACGATGCCGAGCGGCTGGTTATAGCCGGCGCTGGCACTGTTGTAGGAAATCTGATAGCGGAACAAGCCGGCGCCGCCGCGTAACACGGTTTTGCCGTTCCCGAAGATATCATAAGCGAAGCCCATGCGGGGTTCGATAAAGAACGGCTTCGACGGGAATCCAGAGAGCGGGATGCTGGGGTCGATGCCGTGCCATTCGAGACCCGTCCATGCGGGAGCCGAGGGGCTGTTGTTGTAGGAAGCGGGATCCCAAACGGCCACGCCTTGCGTGTCGTTCGGCACCCAGTTGCCCATGTGGTCGAAGCGCAGACCGCCGGTCAGGGTGAGCCTGCGGGTCGCTTTCCACTGGTCGTTCACGAAGAACGAATACTGATAGTACTTCATGTCCTGCACGGCTTCGGCCGCGTCCTGGGTGAAGGCGCTGATGCGTCCCGTGACCCAGTCGGCCAATGGATTGCCAGTGCTGGTCGGCCCCCAGGGATCGAATTCCGCCGCGCCCTGGACTGAATCGCTCAAGCCACCGCTGGTCTGGTAGTTGCGCGCGTAATCCCAGTAAAAGCCGGCCTTCAAGGTATGGCTGCCGACGATCTTGGTGACGTTGTCGCTGATGTTCGGGGTCTGCGACAGTTTGCCGAACGAATTCGCGCCGCCTGGAGTAAACGGCTCGCCGTACGGATAGGTCGCGAAACCGACCGCTGAATTGCTCCAGCCGAAGGTGTTCGGGATCTGCGGAGAATAGGGATCCGAGAACAAACCGGTCATGTGGAAGCCGAGCGTGGTGGGGTTCACCGCGGCGGCATTGGCCAGAACGATCGGGTTGAGGAAGGTGGCTTCCGCGAAGATGAACTCGTTGGTCAGCGTGGGGCTGAACACGTGTACGAGGTTCGCGCTATAGACCTGGGATACCTGGGTGGCGTTCTGCGAGGAAGGATACGGCAAAGAACCGCCAATCTGCCACCAGATGCTGATCGGGTTTTCATCGTGCTCGATCTGATGGTTCCAGGAGAAGAACAATTTGGTCCTGTCGCTGATATTGTAGTCGCCGCGCAACCGGAGTTCCCAGCGATTTACCGGCGTATTGTTGAAATACTGGTAGTTGTCGCCGCTCGGATTGGTTACGGGGTTGATGTTGGGCTGCGGCATCAACTTCAACAATACGGCGGAATTCGGATCCAGAGCCGTCGCGGGGATCTGGCCGCCGGGGTACAAGGTGCTGTTGACGTTGTTGGCACCGGCGCCACCCTTGGCCGTGGCAAAGCCGGGACCGAGGGACGCCAGGTAAGCAGGCGTGAAGTTGCCGGCTTGCATCTGCGCCGTGGGCACAAAATAGCTCAGCAAGCTGCCCGCCGGGTGCTGGTCCATATATTCATACGCGGCATAAAAGAACAACTTGTCGTGGTTCTTATTGAAATGCGTGCCCGGTATGATCACTGGACCGCCGAAATCGCCGCCCGGATAATAGAAGCTGTTCGTGGGGGCCTGCACGCCTTGGCTGTTGTTGAACGAGCCGTTGGAATCGAAAACGCCGTTGCGTGCATAGAGATAGGCTTGGCCATGGAACTGGGCGCCGCCGCTCTTTCCGATGGCCTGGAAGGTGACCGGGCCTTTGGCGAATTCCGCGCCGTAGGCCGATGTCAGGATCGAAACTTCCTGCACCTGGTTCTGATTGATGTTGGCCGTCTGCGTTCCCTGGTTGCCGGGATCGAGAAGGTTGGCGCCGTCCGACGTCATCGTCATACCGCCGTTGGGCTGTGTGCCCTGTGCGGTAAACGCGCCGATAGGACCGGTGTTCTGCTGCGTCGGCACGGAGCCCTGGCCCCACATGTTCTGGCTGAGTCCGCCGGTCATGCCCATTCCAGGCATGATCTTGATGAGTTCGGCGGCATCGCGGCCGGCGATCGAGATGTTCTCGATCATGTTCTTATTGAGCGTCTGGCTGGCCTGGCCGGAATCGACCGGCACTACCACGTCGGCGCCCGCGATGACTTCTACTTCCTGCTTCGTGGATTGGACTTGAAGAACGATGGTCGGCAGGCGCAAAGTGGAGCCCTGCGTCAGCGTGATGCCCTGTTCTTCAAATGTCTGCAAACCCGCGGCAGTGATAGTGACCGTGTAAGTTCCCGGCAAAATCGACGGGAAATCGAACGATCCCGAACTGTTCGTGACAGAGTCGCGAAGAGCGTTCGTTGCCTCATTTTTCAGGACGACTTTCGCTGCAGGGACGACTGCACCCGTTGCGTCGGTGACCGTGGCGCCGATCGAGCCGCTCGCAAACTGCGCGAAAACGGGCACTTGCGAAACCGCCAAGGCCGCAATCAGTAATCCCAACAACCAGAAAGATCTTCCCGGATATCTGTGCCGAGCTGTAACGAAGGTCGGCATCCGATCTGGTTTATTCATTTGACCCCTTTCTAACCTCAATTTTTACTTCCCTAACCAAAGATTTGCCCCTTGCTGCACCCAACCGCGCAGTCCCAAGTGGCTGAACATAATCGTTTGCAAGTAGCATAACTACACTACACGGTCAAGTCAAGGACTTTCGGATCTTTTTAAAATCCGGCCAGCCACTGTTCACAACCGCGCATACGCGCCACCCCGGAACGACACTTTGGGCATTTGTTTGACTGGGCGAATGTAACCCGACACCTAGGGGGAGCGCTAGTACATTTAAGTTACGGCCTGCCAACGGCGGATTTTACAATGAATGCTAACTCCTTTACTTTAGCCCTGTAACGACGGTTCCAAGAATGCATATATTTCCAGTATTGGTAATGTTTTCAATGATGTACGCCTTGTTACAAAATTGATATCCAACGTCTGTCCGGATTTTACAATTGAGCATAAGCCCCGAAACACTATGGAAACGTGTATAATCTCGACAGATGGGGGATGTAAATCAGGATGGTGGCCGCCCCACCGGAATCACCGGCGCGGAGCGCCTGGAGCTCGCGGCCGCTCTCGCTTCTCCCACCTTTGCCCGCTCTCAGCGCTTGACCAAGCTGCTCGAGTACGTCTGTGAAAAGCACTTCGAGGGGCTGGATGCGCAGGTCTGCGAATATAGCATTGCCACGGAAGTGCTGGGCCGGCCGGCGGAGTTCGACCCCGCCGAAGATGCCATCGCGCGGGTGGAAATCCATCGTCTGCGCAAGAAACTGCGCGACTATTATGCCGCGGAAGGCTCGCGTCAGCCGCTCAAGATCATCATCCCACCGGGTATGTATACGCCTGTTTTTCAACAGGATGTAAGCTTGGCGGCCGCCCCGCCGACAAATGGCAAAGCGTCCGCGGAACCCATTGCCGAGACGTTCTCCCAACCAGCTCCGGTTCCGGATCCAAATCCGGCGGAAGCAGTTCCGGCGGCTCCGCCGTTACCGGCCGCGCCCGGCCACGGGAAACGTTGGAGTTGGATGTCGGCCGCTATCATTGTTATAGCGGCACTCGCGGCCACAGCGATTACGTTCAAGACCGTCGCGGGCCACCAACCGGAGGCCGCGCCTACGGTTACGCCGCCGGTGCTGGCCGGATCGGACTCTGCCGTTCGGATCATCGCCGGCTATGATCGCAAATACATCGACCATCACGGCCATACCTGGCTGCCGGACCGCTATTTCGATGGCGGCGGACAGCCCAAGGCCCCTTTCCGCCAGTATATAAGCCGCACATCCGACCCCCTCCTTTTCCAGAACGGCAGGATCGGCCTTAACGGCTACAATATCCCCCTGAAGCCGGGAACCTATGAATTGAAGCTTTATTTCGTGGAACCGGTCTACGGTCCGGGCCTGGAAACGGGCGGTGGCGAGAACAGCCGGGTGTTCGATATCCTGATGAACGGCAAAATGCTGCTGGATGGCTTCGATATCGTTTCCGATGCCGGGGGACCCCTAATCGCCGATATCCGGGTATTTAAGGATGTTCAGCCGGGAGCGGACGGCATCCTCCGGCTTGGGTTCCATGCCAGGCGGGAACAGCCGATTGTGAGCGCGATAGAGGTCGAGCCCGCGGAGCCGCACCGGATCAACCCCGTCCGGGTGGTCACGCAACCGAATTCCGTGACCGATTCTCGGGGACAGGTTTGGGGGGCCGACAACTATTACTTAGGCGGCCAGGCATCCAACCACTGGAAAGCGGTCTCGGGCACGCCCGATTCGGACTTGTTTGGGAACGAGCGGTACGGGCACTTCTCGTACGCCATTCCGGTCGCCGTGCCCGGGACCTACTCGGCAACCATGTACTTTGCGGAGACATACTGGGGCGCCGAAAATCAGGGAGCGGGCGGACCCGGCTCGCGCGTATTTGACATTTTCTGTAACGGCACGGGGATCCTCCGCAATCTGGACATCCTGAAGGAAACCAGCCCCAACCACGTCCTGATCAAGAGGTTCCACGCATTGCGGCCGACCGCACAGGGCAAGTTGAACTTTGAATTTGTTCCGGTCGTGAACTACGCGTCCGTTTTCGCCATTGAAGTGACCGACGAAGGCCGCTAGCGGGCGGCCAGAGCCGGCTGGCCTGTGGCTGCCGCCAAGTACCTTTGTTTTCAGCGCAAGATTTTTGGCGGCAAGCCACAGATTGTTCAATCCGGGGCTTCCCGGTGGCCCGGCTGAAAGCCGGCTGCGGGCAGAATTGCCCGCCCCACGATTTGGCTTCGTTGCATCGTGGTAAGCTGCGGACGAATCCCATGTCCGCATTCAAGACCCTCCTGCATGCCGGTTTCGGATGCTTGATGGCCGGCTCGACTGGCGTGTGGGCCCAGCCCGCGCCTTCCATCAACGCCGGTGGCGTCGTCAACGCCGCCAGTTCGGCTCCGGGAGCGGCTGTCGCTCCGGGCAGCATCGTTTCGGTGTACGGAGATTTCCTGCTGACCGGATCGTTCGGCGCGCAGTCTGTTCCGTTGCCTGACAACCTGGGTGGACTGTCGCTCGCATTCGGCGCGGCCGCGGCGCCCCTCTTCTATGCGGGAAGCGGGCAGGTGAATCTGCAAATCCCCTGGGAGTTGTCCGGCAGTTCGGCGCCCCTAACCGCGACACTCGCCGGCCAGAACAGTTCAGCGGAGCCGGTGAGCCTGGCGACGTATGCTCCCGGCATCTTCACCCTTAACGGCCAGGGAACCGGTGCGGGAGCCATTTTGAATTCCTCCTATCAGTTGATCACCCCGGCAAATCCGGCGGCGGCGGGTTACACGACCATCCTGATCTATTGCACGGGGCTGGGGCCGGTGAACAACCGGCCGGCCACCGGCGCGGCCGCTTCGGTAGATACGCTCTCCGCCACTACGACCAACCCGACGGTCACGATCGGCAATATGCCCGCGCAAGTGCTCTGGTCGGGCCTGGCTCCCGGATCCGTCGGCGAATACCAGGTGAATGTTTTCGTTCCCGCCAACACGCCCACGGGAGATGCCCAACCCTTGGTTCTTTCGATCGGCGGCGCGCAGTCGAACGCCGTCCTGATCCCGGTGCAGCCGCCCACCGCCGACCAGCGCGCGGACCAGTTGGTCACCCAGATGACCGAGGATGAGAAGATCCAGTTGGTGTACGGAGCCGGCGGCCCGGTTACCAACCAGATCGCACTTCCACGTGGAGGCGCGGGCTGGGTTCCCGGTATTCCAGCCCTGGGAATTCCGGATCTCTACCTCGCCGATGGCAGCGTGGGCGTGGGCAACAGCGTCGGCCAGGCCACCGCGCTGCCTTCTTCCATTGCCAGCGCCGCCAGTTGGGACGTGAACGAAGCATTTAAATACGGTACGGTCATCGGCGCGGAGCTGCGCGACTACGGCATGAACGTGAACCTGGGCGGCAACATCAACCTGATCGGGCGGGAGCCGCGCGACGGCCGGACGTTTGAAACCAAGGGGGAAGACCCCATTCTGGCCGGTAAAATCACGGCCGCGCACATCAACGCCATTCAGGCCCAGCACGTGATCGGCGGCATTAAGCACTACGCGTTGAACGATCAGGAAAGCGGGCGCACCACCGCGAATGTGCAGATCGACGAGCGCGGCATGCGCGAGAGCGACCTGCTGGCCTTCGAGATCGGCGTGAAGGATTCCAATGTGCAGTCCGTCATGTGCGCCTACAACCTGGTGAACGATGTCTACAACTGCGAGAATTCGCATCTTCTGAATGACATCCTGAAGGGCGACTGGCAGTTTCCGGGCTTCGTCATGTCGGACTGGTGGGCGACGCATTCCACGGTGAACGCGGCATTGAACGGCCTCGACCAGGAGCAGCCGGACAACCAGTACTTCGGAACACTCGCGCAAGCGGTTGCCGGCGGACTGGTGCCGCAGTCCCGCCTCGACGATATGGTGCATCGTATTCTGCGCGCCATGTATGCCGCCGGATTGTTCGACTATCCCGCGGCCATCACGCCAGTGGATACGGCCGGCGACGAAGCCATCGCGCAGGAAATCGAAGAGCAGGGAGCGGTGTTGTTGAAGAATACGGCTGGACAGTTGCCGCTCAACGCCGCCAGCTTAAAATCCATCGCCTTGATCGGGTCGCATGCCGATATCGGCGTGCTCTCGGGCGGGGGCTCGGCGCAGGTCACTCCCACCGGCGGACCGGCTCTTACCGAGGGCTATCCCAGCGTGCCGGGCTGGGCGCAGGTGGTCTGGGATCCATCGTCGCCAATGCAGGCGATTCAAGCCATGGCCCCCAACGCCAGTGTGCAATTCGATCCCGGCACTAACCCGACCACCGCCGCGGCGCTGGCGGCGGCATCCCAGGTGGCGATTGTTTTCGTCAGCCAGTGGACCAGCGAGGGCATGGATATGCCCAGCCTGAATTTCACGGACTTAATCCATGCGACGCCCATCGATCAGGATGCGTTGGTGGCCGCCGTGGCCGCTGCAAATCCGCAGACTATCGTGGTCATGGAGAACGCCAGCGCGCAGGTGATGCCGTGGCTGGCCAACGTCAGCGCCGTGCTCGAAGCCTGGTTTCCGGGGCAGCGCGGCGGACCGGCCATCGCCAACATTTTGTTCGGGGCCGTCAATCCGTCGGGCAAGCTGCCCATCACCTTTCCCGCCAGCGTAAGCCAATTGCCCCGCCCCGCGATCGCGCAGCCACCGGACGGCAGCACGCCCTTCCCGGTAAGTTATTTCGAGGGTTTTAATGTCGGCTACAAGTGGTATGACTCGCAAGGCATCACCCCTCTATTCAACTTCGGTTTCGGCCTGTCTTATACCGGCTTCTCTTTCACCAATGCGGCGCTGGTGAACAACCTGAGCGGGAGCAACCCCAACTTCCAGGTGACTTTCGACCTGACGAATACCGGCCCGGTGGCGGGCGCGGAAGTCGCCCAGGTCTATCTGGGCTTTCCCGCGTTGACCGGCGAACCGCCCAGACGCCTGGTGGGATGGCAGAAGGTGCTGTTGGCGTCCGGCGGGAGCCAGCAGGTGACCATCGAAGTGGATGCCAACGATTCCTCGCATCCGCTCTCTTACTGGGATGTCAACGCCAACGCCTGGCTGAACGCGCCGGGCACTTACACGGTATATCTCGGAAACTCGTCGAATGGCGCGAACCTGATCACCGTGGGCGCGTTCCAGATCGGGTCGTGAGACGCTTGCATTCGCGTCCGGATTACCGGACAATATAATCTTAATATATCGATTCCCCGAAAGGAGGCAGTTCCATGGCGCTTCCCCAACCTCCCGAGCGCTTCGGCGCGCTGGACGCGGCTTTTCTCAATTTCGAATCCAAGGAGATGCCGCTGCATATCGGCGGTGTGTGCATCTTCGAAGGTGCTATACCTTTCGACCGGTTCGTCGCCACGATCGAATCCAAGCTGGATGTAATCCCGCGTTATCGCGAAAAGGTGATGCGGCCGTTCCTGAACATTGGATATCCGACCTGGCAATACGACCCGGATTTCGACATCCGCCGGCATATCTTCCACGTGAAGCTCGATCCCCCGGGCAGCGACGCGCAACTGCAGGAACTGGCCGGCCGGATTTTCACGCCCTTGCTCGACCGCAACAAGCCTCTTTGGGAGACGTACGTGGTGGACGGCCTGGCGGGCGGACGCTCGGCGCTGATCTGCAAGGTGCACCATTGCATTGTGGACGGCGTCGCCGGGATCGGCTTGATGAACGTAATGCTGGATCCCTCACCGGACGAACACCGGCTGCCGAAACGCAAGGCCTACCGTCCCCCCAAGGCGCCCGATGCGGCCACCCATTTTCTGGATGCCTTCACCGATAGCCTGGCCCAGATCCCCAAGCGCCTGTCCGACACGCGCGACGCCCTGCGCGGCTACGGTGCTTTGCTGCGGAGCGACAATGTGGCTGCCGTAGGACTGGAACGGGTGGTGGACAGGGTGCCCGAGTTGCTGTCCCCACTGGAGCACCTGCCGTTCAACCGGCCATGCTCGGGCGAGCGGCGCGTCTTCTGGACGGAGTTCCCGTTCGCCGAAGCGCGGGCCATCCGCACGGCCTGCGGCTGCACGGTGAACGATGTGGTGCTTACGGTGGTGGCGGGCGCGGTCGCCAGATACACGAAGATGCACGGAGAGACGGTGAAGAACCGCTTCTTCCGTCCCATGGTTCCCGTGAATGTACGCCCGCCGGAAGAGCAGTTGGGCGCTTTTGGCAACCTGATCTCGCTCTTGCCGGTGACGCTGCCGCTGGGCATCCGGGATCCCCTCGCGCGGGCCCGGCACATTCACGAGCTGACCCAGGCCATGAAGGGCGCCCGCACGCCGGAATTATTGCGTCTGAGCCTGGCTTGGCTGGGCCTCCTGCCACCGCCCGTGCAGGCCTTCCTGGCAGGCAATTTAAGCTGGCTGAATACGCCCATCCCGCTGTTCCATATGGTCTGCACGAATGTACCGGGGCCGCAATTGCCCCTTTACACCTGCGGGCAGCGCATGGTGGCTTGTTATCCGCACGTGCCCACCGGCATGGATGTGGGTATCAGCGTGGCCATTGAAAGCTACGATCAGAAGCTTTACTTCGCGCTGACCACGGACGCGCTGGCGGCGCCGGATGGCGGCCGCATGATCGATTTTCTGGAAGCCTCGTTCAAGGAATTGCGCGACGCGGCGGGCGTGCCGGAGACGCGACCGCAGGCCACTCGCACGCATACCCGCGCACCGAGGAAAACTAAAGCAAAAGCGCGGCCGAAGGCCGCGCCCAAGCCGGAGCCGGCGGCGGTACACGTGGCGCCGCCGGAGCCAGTGCCTGAACCGGACGTGTCGGTTTTGCTGGCGGAAGGGCCCGCCGAGGAAGAAGAACTGGAAGACGCCACGCTGGCTTTGGAAGAAGAACTGGAGCCGGTACTTTGAAGCGGGACTTAAGAGTCCCGCCGGCACGCTGAAGCGTGCGCCACGAGCACGAGCACGGGCACGAGTTCATTAGGACGACTTCTTGGCCGTGGGCGCGGCGGCTTTCTTGTGCGCGGCCGGCGCTTCCTTGAGCAATGTCTCGATTTGTTCCCGGATGTGCTTTTCCTGGTCTTCGGCGAAGAATTTGTCGTCGCCCGAGTACTGCGCGCGGATGGTCCCCTGCCGGTCGATGAACACCATCTGCGGCATGTACGTCCGGAATATCACGGACTGTTGCAGGAATCCCAGCGCCGTATTCAGCTCGGTGAAGCCCACCGGAAACGGAGGCTGAAAATTCTTGACGAAATCGGGCACATTCATCTTGCCCATGTCGTCCACGGCGCTCGCCAGCACCTGTAAGCCGCGCGGGCCGTACTCCTTCTGCATGGTGGAAAGGTATCCGACCGTCTTCTGGCAGTGCGGGCAGGTAGTCAGGATGAAGACCAGCGCGACCACTTTGCCTTTGTACTGGCTCACCTGGAGCGGCGCTCCATCGACCGTATTGATCGCAAAATCGGGTGAAGGGCGGGGCACCTCCGCGGCATGGGCCATGGCCGCGAGCAGGATCCCCGCGAAGATACCGGGTAGTCGATGCTTCAGCATAATTTCTCAGTTTACCAACAGGTTTTCGGTTAGTTGTGCCGCCGCAGCTTTTTCTTGATGTCCGGCCAGAACTCGGCCGCGAGATTGGTCACCGTATCGAAACCCATGCGCAGCGATCCCTGCACGAAGCCCAGCCGAACCGTATCCAGCCGGTCGGGATACCACAAGTTGGAAATGAATGCCTCGCCGTATGCGCTGCCGAAGCGCCACGTGGAAAAGGTCTCGCCGCCCGAATCCGTGCGGGTGGTGACGGTGTCGCGCGCCGCGTGGGCGATCCTGCGCCAAAGACCTTTGCGCTCCGAGCGAAAATAGCGCGGATCTTCGTGCAACGTGGAATCCAGGCCATAGGCCAGCACGCCATGAATGATGCCGCCGGCCTCCGTGGAGGCTACTCGCCGGCCATACGCCGCCCAGCCGTACCCCCACTCCTTAGGAGCATTCAGCTCCTGGAGCAGCCCGGCGTAGGCTAGTGTCCCTCCCAGCGCCCAGGGGCCCCAGAGTCCCTGCGCATGGTAGCGCAGCTTATTGATGGGCGCGGGCGCCGCTTGAAGCCGCATGCGGTAGACGGCCGTCTGCCGGTTGCTATTGGTGACCGCCAGCAGGTACGACCCCGAGGCCCAGCCGTCCGGCAGACTCGCCGCCGCGGTCTGGTTGGTGAAGGCTACCAGCACCAGCGGCGCGCTTTCGAATGCCACGGTGGGCGCGATCCCTGCGGGGCTGAAGTTGGAGCCGGTCAGGTTCACGCGATTGGCGGAGTAATCTACCGTGGCGCTCACGATAGCCGGCGCGTCGTCGATTGCGGCGCGCAAAGAGGGAACTGCCGCCAGGGCCAGACAAGCGAATAATGGATGGGCAATTCTCAGATGCGGCGATCCAACGCGGAGGATGTAACGGAACGTTAATAATATCACCAAGCGCGAAAGTTTTTGTAAGGATGCCCGGGCCGCGCGGACTATACCAGCGAAACATATGATCCAAGTTCAAAATCTCGCGAAGAGTTTCGAGCGCCGGCCGGCCGTGCGCGGCCTTTCGTTTACCGCCAAGGATGGCGCTATCACGGGCCTGCTGGGCGCGAACGGCGCCGGCAAGACCACCACCCTGCGCATCGTCTGCGGCATGCTGCAGCCGGACTCCGGCTCTGTCACCATAGACGATGCCGCCGAGCCGGACGATCCTTTAGGACGCCAGCGGCGCCTGGGCGCGCTGCTCGACCACATCGGCATCTATCCCCGGCTTACCGTGCGCGAGAACCTGGCCTATTTCGGCATGTTGCGCGGCATGCCACCCGCTATTCTCGACGAGCGCGTGAGCCAGGTGCTGGCCGCACTCGGCCTGGACGCCATCGCGGACCGCCGCACAGCCGGCTTCTCCCAAGGCGAGCGCATGAAGACGGCGCTCGGCCGCGCCATCCTGCACGCGCCGAAGAATCTCCTGCTCGACGAACCCACCAACGGCTTGGACGTCCCCACGGTGCGCGCGCTGCGGGATCTGCTGCGGCGCTGGCGCGACGCGGGCGCGTGCGTTGTCTTCTCCAGCCACGTGCTCGAAGAAGTGCGCGCGCTATGCGACCACGTCGTGATCGTCGACCATGGCCGCCTGGCGGCGCAGGGATCGCCCGAGGAACTGTGCCGGCAAACCGGCAGCACGTCCCTGGAGGACGCTTTCGTGAAATTGACTTGCACCGAGGAGCATGCCGTATGCTGAAGCCAGTCTTCGTAGTCGCACGCAAGGAAGCTGTCGATAGCCTGCGCGATACGCGATCGGTGATCTCGTCGCTGATGTACGCCCTGATGGGCCCGGCCGTGATCTTCATGGTCTCGATGGCGGTGCACGCGGATGCCGTGCTGATCGGCATGATGTCGGTGTTCACGCTGGTGGCGGCGTTCGTGGGCGGCATGAACGTGGCCATGGATACCATCGCGGGCGAGCGGGAGCGCCAGTCGCTGCTGCCGTTGCTGATGAACCCGGTGCGGCGGCGTGAGATCGTGCTGGGAAAATGGCTGGCGGTCGGGCTGTTTTCGATGGCCGGGCTAATCTTGAATCTGGCGGGCTTCGCGATCGTGTTTGCGCGCGCGGGAATTCGTCTGCCATGGCTCGCTGTCGCCGCCGGGATCCTGCCGCTGGCGCTGCTGGCGGCCTCTCTGCAATTGCTGATTTCGACGGTGTGCCGCGCGGCGAAGGAAGCGCAGACGTACCTCTCGATGCTGGTTTTCCTGCCCATGGGGCTGGGGATGTTTCAGGTGTTTTTTCCGGTGGCGGCGCGCGGATGGTTCGCGTTTCTGCCGGTTTTGGGGCAACAGTTGCAGCTCGAACGCTGGCTGAAGAATGGCGCGCTTTCGTTCGGCCAGGCTGCCGCGCTGGGCTGCGTCACGGCAGCCGCCGCCCTTCTGGTATTGGAGTTCGCCGCGAACCGGTTGCATCGTGATGAAATCGTCTACGGAAGCTGACGCCGCTTTGGCGGACGCCACGCTCTTCACCACCTTGGACCGCGCAACACAGGAGCGGGAGTTCGACCGGCTGCAGGCCGCCAACGGGCCCGCGCTGGCGCGACTGGCGGGCATCTATACGAATACGGCCAGCGACCGCGACGACCTGCTGCAGGAGATCGCCCTGGCGCTCTGGCAAGCCTTGCGCACGTTTCGCGGCGAATGCTCGCCGCGCACGTTTCTGTTCCGCATCGCGCACAATCGCGCCATCGCATATCTGGCGCGCAGCCGGGCGCGCGGGCCGGCGGCGGAGGCGGACGCGCACGAGGTCCGCGATACGGCACCCGATCCGGAATCCGGCCTGGCGCGCGAACAAAGCGCCGCGCGCCTGCGCCGGGCGATTCATGGCTTGCCGCTCGGTTACCGGCAAGCGATCATGCTGGCGCTCGAAGACATGGATTATGGGGAAATCGCCGAGGTGCTGGGCATTTCGGAGAGCAACGTGGGCGCGCGGCTGACCCGTGCCCGACAACTGTTGCGCGAATCCCTGGAGAAACGCAAATGAGCCTCGATACAGAGCTGGAAACCTGGCGCCGCGACTGGCAATCGGAGAATGCCGTCCCGGCGGATTTGCGCCGCCGCGTGGAACGCCAGTCCCGCTGGCTGAAGATCGGGCTGGCGGGCGACATTCTGGTGACGGTGACGATCGGCGGCGGAGTGGTCGCCGCAGCGGCGGTTTTGCCGCAGGCCGGCATGCTGCTGCTGGTAGCGGCTACCTGGTCGTTCATCGCCATCGCCTGGGCCTTCCGGCTGACGATTACGCGCGGCCTCTGGTCTCCGACGGCGATCGGTACGGCGGAGTTCGTGGGTCTGGCGGTGCGGCGATGCCGCTCCCAGTTGAAGGCCACGGCATTCGGCGCCGTCCTCTTTATCGGCGAGATGGCATTCTGCCTGGGATGGATTTATCGTTACTCCGCGGCGCGCATGCCGGCCGTGGACTGGTTGGCGATCGGGGTGATTTCGGTGGTTTTTTTTGTCTTTCTGGCGTGGTACCGGCGGAGGAAGCGGGCGGAGTTGGCCTGGTTGTTGGCTTATGCGACTACTACCACGTGAATTTCGCCGGGGCCGTGGACGCCGCGCACCAGGATCTGCTCGATATCGGCGGTGCGGCTGGGCCCGGTGATCAGCACCATGGAACTGGTTTGCGCGGCGGGATCGGGCAGGATGGTGAACAACTCATCTAGGCCCGATAGCAGGCGCTCTTTCGGCACCACCGCTATGTGGACCGGCGGCAGCAGCGAAATCAAGCGCGCCTCGGCCGGGCCGGCCAGCATGACCAGCGTGCCGGTATCCGCCAGGGCATAGTCCGCACTGGTGATGCCGACATCGGCCGTGGCGCAGAGCGCGCGCAATTCGGCGGCATCCGTGAAGCCGGATTGCACTTGGGGCAAGTCCGCGATGCCGCATTCCCGCAAGTACGGCGCGTTCGAAGCCACCGCCGTTTTGCCGTCCAGCACCGCGGCAACATATGCGCGCGCATCCGCGCAAGTGGCCGCGCGCGCGGTCTTGCCCGCCAGCGCTTCCACCGCGCGCCGGATGCCCGCGATGCGCGACTCCATCTCCGCCTCGGGATCCACCTGGGGCACGCGCAGACGAACCGGCGGCGGTTCCGCAATCGCCTGACCAGGGCCGCGCCCCAGCGCCGCGCGCACTTTGCCCAGGATTGCCTCACGGGACATCAGCGCCGCCTCCACAATTCGCGGAAGCTGCGGGCAGGCGCGGGCGGCAAATCGCGCTGGCTCAACCAGGCGCGCACCGGCGGCAGATTCATCAATGCGGGCGCGCTGCGCAGCCACTTGCCATCCTCCGAGGGCGCCACGCCCGCGGCGACCTTCGCGGCGATTTCGTAGATGCGCGGGTGGCACATGACCCACGCCCAAATCTTGAAAGCCAGGCGCTCCAGACGGTTCGTGCCGCCGCGCTCCTCCGCCTGCTTCACTTCCGCGCGCAGATCGAGCAGCACCTTCGGAATGTCGATCTTGACCGGACAGACTTCCGCGCACGCCCCGCACAAACTGGAGGCGAACGGCAGGCTCGGCTCATGCTGGATGCCCATGAACTGCGGCGTGATGATGGCGCCGATAGGCCCCGAGTAGACCCACGGAAAGCTGTGGCCGCCGATCTTGCGATACACGGGGCAATGATTCAGGCAGGCGCCGCAGCGGATGCAGTAGAGCGACTGGCGCTTGCCGGCATCGGCCAGCAGCTTGGTGCGGCCGTTATCGAGCAGCACCACGTAGAACTCTTCGGGCCCGTCGATCTCGCCCGCGCGGCGCGGCCCAGAGAGGAACGACGTATAAACGGTCAGCGCCTGGCCGGTGGCGCTGCGACCCAGCAGTTTCAGGAATACGGCAAGATCCTGCGCGCGCGGGATCAGCTTCTCGATTCCGGCTACGGCGATGTGGATCTTGGGCGCGGAAGTGGTGAGGCGCGCGTTGCCCTCGTTTTCGACGATGAGGACCGCGCCGGAATCCGCCACCAGGAAATTGGCGCCGCTGATGCCGATGTCGGCCGCCAGGAATTTCTCGCGCAGCACGGCCCGGGCGATCAGCGTCTGCTTCTCGACGACGGTCTCGTTGGGCACGCCGAGGGTGCGCGCGAAGAGATCGCCCACGTCGTAGCGGGTCAGGTGCAGGGCCGGCGCGACAATATGATACGGACGCTGGTGGGCGAGCTGCAGGATGTACTCGCCCAAATCGGTCTCCACCGATTCCAGATTGTGGTGCGCGAGCCGCTCGTTGAGATCGACCTCCTCGGTGGTCATGGATTTCGATTTCACGATCAGTTGCGCGGCGCGGGCCTTGGCCAGGCCGAGCACGAAATCGGCAACCTCGGTGGCGTCCTGGCAATAGACCACATGGCCGCCGTGCGCCGTTACGTTGGCCTCGAACTGTTCGAGGTAATGATCCAGATGGTCGAGGGTGTGGCGCTTGAGGGCGTTGGCCTGGGTGCGCAGTTCCTGGTAATCGGGCAGCGCGGCGGCGGCCACGGCATGCTTGCGATGGTCGATGAGGCGCGCGGTGGCCCGATAAATGGCCAGTTGCAGATTGGCATCCGCCAGCGTGTTGTGGACCTTCTCGTCGAATGCGGCGGACATATTCCGGCGGCGATTTAGCGGCTCGCCAGCACCTCCGCCAGGTGCATGGTGCGCACGGGCAACGCGGCGCGCGACAGGGCGCCCTGGATCTGCATGAGGCAACTGGAATCCACGCTGACCACGGTTTTGGCGCCGGTGCGCACGATGGAATCGATCTTGGTGCGGGCCATGCCGCCGGAGATTTCGGGCAGCTTCACCGAGAAGGTGCCGCCGAAGCCGCAGCATTCCTCGGGCGCATCCATTTCGCGCAGTTCCAGTCCGCGGACGTGGGCGAGCAGACGGCGCGGGCCGTCCTTGATGCCGAATTCGCGCAGGGCGTGGCAACTGTCGTGATAGGTGACGACGTCTTCGAGGCGCGCGCCCACGTCGGCGACGCCGGCCACTTCGAGGACGAACTTCGAGAATTCCCAGACGCGCGGCGCGAGAGCCTCGGCGGCGTGCAAGGCGGCGGGGTCGCCGGGAAACAGCTCGTGGAAATGGTGGGCGATCATGGAGGTGCACGAGCCGGAAGGGACCACCACGTATTCGGCATCGCGGAAGACCTTGAGGAAATGGCGGGCGACCTGGCAGGCTTCCTGGCGATATCCGGTGTTGAAAGCGGGCTGGCCGCAGCAGGTCTGATCCTGGGGAAAATCGACCGCGTAGCCGAGGCGCTCCAGGACGCCGGCCATGGCGAGGCCGACTGCGGGGAAGAGTTGATCGACCACGCAGGTGACGAAGATCGAGACCCGCTGAGGCATGAAGAAGGATTGTAGCAGCAACTGGACGAACGAAGCCAAGAGGCGGTGTATACCATTGATTCGGTTGGGTTAAGTGGGGTTTGCGAGGGGGGCTGATGGGGTGAGTGTGGGATGAAATTCTGGGAAATCGTGCACAATAATGCACAATTTGGGGGGGCG
>CAVPVD010000008.1:0-467751 GCA_963709155.1 Bryobacterales bacterium
TGCACGCCAACCACACGAAGCCCCACTCGCCGCGCACACCTCGCCCAGCATGCGAACATAGGTAAGGGACACATCGGCAAGGCTGGATTCCGCCGTATCGCGGCGCGTCCCAACCGCGCCGCAAGCCGTTCGCCCTGGAATCTGGAAAACTTAAAAGAAGCTATGCCCGAAAAGCCGTACGACCACAACCAAATCGAGTTGAAATGGCACGCACGGTGGCAGAATGCCACCTTCTACCAGGCCGAGGAGAATTCCTCGCGGCCGAAATACTACGTGCTGGAGATGCTGCCCTATCCGAGCGGTACCCTCCACATCGGCCATATCCGCAATTACTCGATCGGCGACGCGCTGGCGCGATACAAGTGGATGCGCGGCTTCAACGTGCTGCACCCCATGGGCTGGGACGCTTTCGGGCTGCCCGCCGAAAACGCCGCCATCGCCAATAAGCGCCACCCGCGCGAGTGGACGCTGCAGAATATCGCCGCCATGAAGAAGACCCACCGGCGCTTCGGCTTCAGCTACGACTGGGACCGGGAAGTCTCCACCTGCGAGCCGGAATACTACCGTTGGAACCAGTGGTTCTTTCTGAAAATGCTGGAGCGCGGCTTGGCCTATCGCAAGAAGGCGCTGGTCAACTGGTGCCCGAAGTGTTGCACCGTCCTGGCCAACGAACAAGTCGTGAACGGCTGCTGCTGGCGGCATGAAGATACTCCCGTGGAACAGCGCGCGCTGGAGCAGTGGTTCCTGCGCATCACCGATTATGCCGACGAATTGCTGCGCGATATCGGCAACCTGGAAGAGGGCTGGCCGGAGCGCGTGCTTACCATGCAGCGCAATTGGATCGGGCGCTCGGAAGGCACTGAAGCCGATTTCCGCCTGGAAGGCGGCGCTGGCGCAGACGCCGCCATACGGGTCTTCACCACCCGCGTGGACACTATATTCGGCGCGACTTGCGTGATCCTGGCCCCCGAGCATCCGCTGGCCGCGCAGTTGCTCGATGCCGAAGGGCGGACGCGCGCCAAGGCCATGGTGGACGCGCGCGCGAACGCCGGCCCTGGCGACATCGTCAAAGAAGGCTTCTTCACCGGCCACTACGCCGTGAATCCATTTAGCGCGGAGAAGACGCCCGTCTGGGTCGGCAACTTCGTCCTGATGGGCTATGGCACAGGCGCTATTATGGCTGTGCCCGCGCACGACGAACGCGATTTTGAATTCTGCACCAAGTATGGAATTCCAATTCGTCCCGTGATCCGCCCGGTGGATGGCGAACTCGTGCAGCCCGAAGATATGCAAGCCGCCTTCACCGGGGATGGTGTAGTGGAGAATTCCGGCGCATGGTCCGGCTTGCCGAGCGCGGAAGCCCGCCGCCGGATGAACGCCAGGGCTGAGGCGGAAGGCTTCGGCAAAGCTGCGGTTACTTTCCGCATCAAGGATTGGGGGATCTCCCGGCAGCGCTACTGGGGAACTCCAATCCCGGTGATCCACTGCGCCGCTTGCGGCGTGGTTGCCGTACCAGAAAGCGACTTGCCCGTGGTGCTGCCGCTGAACGTGCAGTTCACCGGCACGGGCCGCTCGCCGCTCGAAGACGTGCCCGATTTCGTTAACGTGAAATGTCCGCGGTGCGGGGGGCCGGCCCGCCGCGAGACCGATACCATGGACACCTTCGTCGATTCATCCTGGTATTTCTACCGCTACTGCGACGCGCACAACGACCGGATGCCGTTCGATCCCGCGAAGATCGCATACTGGTTCGAGATCGATCAATACATCGGCGGCGTAGAGCACGCCATCCTGCACCTGATTTACTCGCGCTTCTTTACCAAGATGATGCGCGATATCGGCCTGGTGAAAAACGCGGAGCCGGTGAAGCGACTCTTCACGCAGGGCATGGTGATCGCGGATGGCGCCAAAATGTCGAAGTCGAAAGGCAACGTGGTGGGCGCCGATTCGCTTGCCGACCGCTACGGCGCGGATACCGCGCGCCTGTTTATCCTCTTCGCCGGTCCGCCCGAGAAAGAGGTGGATTGGCGCGACGAACGCGCCGAAGGCATCCACCGTTTCCTGGGCCGCGTCTACCGCTTCGCCACACGCAACCTGGAACGCGCGCAGGCCGGCGGTCAGGGCGGCGCGCCAGAGGCGGACCGCAAGATCCTCCGCAAACTGCACCAGACCATTCGCAAGATCACCGAAGACTTCGAATCACGCTGGCATTTCAATACCTCCATCTCCGGCATTATGGAACTGATGAACGAACTGGTCGACGAAGAAGCGCGGATTTCCGGCGCGACCGTGGCCCAGGTGCTGGAGAAACTCACCCTGCTGCTGGGGCCGTTCGCGCCGTACCTGGCGCAGGAGATTTGGGAGGAATTGGGTCACGCCGGCCCCGTGTTCCGCGAGGCATGGCCGGCCTACGATCCGGAGTTGGCTAAAGAAGACCTGGCCGAAATCGTGGTACAGGTGAACGGCAGGCTACGTAGTCATATTCATGCGCCGTTCGGCACGCCGGCGGACGCCATCCGGGCGATGGCCCTGGAAGAGACGAAGGTTCGTCCCTACATCGACGGCCAGAAAATCGTGAAGGTGATCGCGGTTCCCGACAAACTGGTGAACATCGTGGTGAAGGCCGTTCAGCCGTAGGAGAACACGCGTGCGGGCGCCGCGAGTGCCGTACAATATCAACGAATGCGAGCGTGCATCTCCATTCGCGCGATCGGGGCGATTCTAGCCGCTTTGTGGCTCTGCCATCCCGCCGCCGGCCAGGCTCTCGCGCCGGAGGTGCTGGCGATGTCCCGCGCCTCCAGGCTGGTCAGCGAGTCGGTTTCCGCGCTGGAGAATTGCGTGTGTCTCGAATCGGTGGCTCGTGCCAGGGTGGACAAGAAAGGCAAGCTGAAGCAGAATGAACGCGACGCCCTGCAGATCGAAGCCACGACCATCGGCGATCGCGAATGGTTTTCATGGCCAGGACGCGACGATGTCTTCGTCCAGGATCCCAGCGCCCTGGTGGGCTTCGGCCTCATGGACTCGGGTCAGTTGACGTCGACCTTGAAGACGGTTTTCCTGGGGGGCTTTGCCTCGCGAGCCTTCCATGGGGAAACTACCTTCCAGTCGCGGCCGGCCATGCAGTTCGATTATTCGGTGCGCTCCGTCTTCACGCATTTCCACCTGAAGATTCGCGGCAGCAGCACGGATGCCGGTATGAAGGGCTCGTTCTGGATCGATCCCCAGACCGGTGAACTGCTGGCGCTTTCGAGCGAGGGTACGGAGATTCCGCCGGATTTCGCGATTCGCGCGACCCGCACCGAAGTCATTTATGCACCGATGTATCTGGAAGACCGGCGCAACGTGCTGCCGCAAACGGCAACTACGGTAGTGGAGGATTCGACGGGCGCCAGCAGCATCAATCGGGTCGAATTCAGCCATTGCCATCCGTACTCGACCACCAGTTCGATCCGGTTCGACGGCGACGCCTCCGCGCCTGCGCCGCTGCCGCCGCCTGGGCCGCCCATTCGCCACGGGCAGCAGCCGATTCCCAGCGGTTTGTCGCTGCTCATGCGTTTCAGCACTCCCGTAACCGCTCAGTCAGCCGTCGGCGAACGATGCGCGCTGGTCATGATGGCGGATGTGGGCACGAACGGTGAAAAAATCATCGAAAAAGGAGCCAAAGTGGAGGGCCGCATCCGGTGGATCGAACAGAGTAGCTGCCCGGCGCAATGCCTGGCGGTAGCCGTCGAATTGGTTTCGGTGATGACTACGGATGGAACCCAGCATCCGGTGTATGCCGGCCTTCGCCAGGTAGTCCCGGAAGCGAAAGTCAGCCTGAGTGTCTCCAAGGCTTCGCAAACGCTGACCGAATTGCCTTTTGGCGCGCAGCGAATGGCAACCTCGTCCCTGTCGATCGAGATCCCCGAGATTCCTGGAGTGGGCAGCTTTTTTGTGCTCACTCCCGATCTGACGACGCCGCCGGACTTTCTGATGACTTGGTCGACTGAGAATCCCCACCGCCCGTAAAGCTAGGTTCGCCGCCGCGGCGGTTTAGCACCCAGCGCGTCCACAAAGGATGCTACATCCAGCGCTTCCACGCCTGGCGCCACCGCCGTGCTGCGGGGCGCCGTGCTGGAGGCGCGATGCACTACGGTCATCCTCACCGGCGCTTGCGCGCCCATGTTACGCCGCAAAGATTCCATCGGCGCCGCCATGGCGGGACGTACCGTCTTGGATGCCTTGCACTCCGCCATCCACAAACCGCCGTCGCCGGACGGGAAAAGGAAATCGACCTCCAGTCCCTGTTGATCGCGAAAATGGTACAGTTCTTTGCGTCGGCCCCGGTTTACCTGGCTCTTCAGGATCTCGGCGGCCACATATCCTTCGAACAGCGGTTCCAGGAATGGCGAGCGTTCCAGTTCGGCTTGGGTGGCAATGCCGAGCAGATAGCAAGCCAGTCCGGAATCCCCCAGATATACCTTGGGAGACTTGATGAGCCGCTTGCCGAAATTCTCGAAGTAGGGCGGCACCAGCATGATCTGCCCCGTGATTTCGAGGACGTGCAGCCAGTCGCCGATGGTGGGCACCGAGACGCCCAGCGGGGCGGCCAGATCGGTCTTGTTCAGAACCTGCCCGTGGCGGCTGGACAGCATTGCGAGGAACCGGCGGAAGGTCGCCAGGTCGCGCACATTCGTGACCGACCGGACGTCCCGCTCCAGGTATGTTTGAATGTAGGAACTGAACCAAAGCGCGCGTCCACCCGGGCGTGCCAGCACCTCCGGATAGCCGCCGTGCAGCAGGCTGACGCGATCTGTCTCGGCCAGGCTGAATGGCAGTAACTGCATGATGGCGGCGCGTCCCGCCATCGACTCGGTTACCCCCTGCATCAGGGGCGCTTCCTGGGAGCCGGTAAAAAGCCACTGCCCCGTTTTGCGCGGGGTTTGGTCAACGCGCGAACGGACATACGCCAACAGGTCCGGCACGTTCTGAATCTCGTCGAACAGGACCGGAACACGAAGTTCCTCGATGAGGGCGCGCGGATCGGAGCGGGCGCGCGACTGTATGTCCGGATCTTCCAGAAGAACATAGGTCGCGCGGGGGAACGCCCTCCGCAGCAAAGTAGTCTTTCCGCTTCGGCGCGGGCCGGTCAGCACCACTGCGGGGAAACTGCCGGCGGCCTCGAGCACAACCGCCTGCGCGGCCCTCACCACAAAGCGCATATATGAGTATTCTAAACTAGAACTTTAAAAAACTCAAAGCGCAATTTCTACTTACGGGCAATCACCTCGCGCAGATTATCGCGCGTCAGAAAGAATTTCACCGACTCGAACTTCTGAAACATCTTTTCCAGACTGCGATTATTGAACAACTGTTGCGATCGCGCGCGGTCGCCCTGCCGGCTCACGCGCAGCGTGCGCGGATCCTGAATCCGAAACGTATAACAAGGCACGGTCTGCTTGCGCTCCGCCGAATGGAAGATCGCCAGCAGATACCCCTTCGGCCTTACGATACGCAACAGCCGCTCGGCGGTGGCGGCCAGCAGCGCGGGCTCCATATATTCGAGCGCATCCCAGGCCAGCACTCCGTCGAATTGATCGTCGGCATAATCCAGGCTTCGCCGCAGGAAGTAATCGATACGCCCTGGGTTCGACTGGTCCGCGATATCCTCCCCGAAGGTCTCCTGGAAAATGCGCAAAAAATCTTCGGAGTAAAACTTGTGTCCCAGGCTCGTGATCAGATTGATGTTCTCCTGGCACGCTCCGCCCAGATCCAGAATCGATAACCCGGTCTGATCGCGGAACGAGCCGAAGAACTGGTCGAGGCCCCGGCTTTGGCGCGTCTCGATTTCCTGCATGCGCGCTTCTTCCCGGCCCGGCTTGGAGGCAAACCGGGCGGGTCCCCCGTGGGCCGGCGGACCGGCCTCCGCGGACGAGCGAGGGCCGCGCAGAAAACTTTTCAGCCGTTCGCCCAACACCGCCACATCTCCGCCGGCTGGCTAACGCTTCCCTTCCGAGCCCGCCGCGGCCGCGGCCGGCGCCTGTGCCGGAGCTGCCGCCGGCTGCGGGCGCGGCTGGCTGGGAGCCACCTTTGGCTCCGATTTGACGATATCGATGCTTCCCTTGAAATACGCCCCGTCTTCAATGATGATGCGGGCCGTCTTAATATCGCCCACCAGCTTCGCATCTTTGCGAATCTCAATGCGTTCGCTGGCTTCCACGTTTCCCTGAATAACGCCCAGCGCCACCACTTCGCGGGCTTTTACCCCCGCGTGGACCTTGCCGTTCGGACCTATGGTCAATTTATGATCCATCAGTTCGATGGTGCCTTCGACATCGCCATCCACATAGAGATCTTCACGGCTGTAAATCTGGCCGGCGATTTTGACCGCCTTCCCGATGGTGGCTGACCCGCCGCGCGACGATTCCGGTTCCATCCTGCCTGCGGGCATATTGGATATGCTGGACAAAGTTGTAGCCTCCTTCTTGGCTTCCACGGGCGGCGCGGGTGGCGCCGGCCTCATGGTATTCGTATTCAAGGGCCTGGAAGGTTCTTCCTCCCGGCGCTGCTTATTCCAGACGCTCACGACGGTGGCCCCCCTTTCTGGAGTATGAGTGCAATCACGATATGGACTGCCTGATTTTAAAAGGCCCGGCCGCGACCCGGCCAAACCCTCAACCGATTATAAACTGGTTTACAACCCGATGACGAATGTGAAGCGGAGTACAGGTCCGGCCGGCATCCCGGCGGCCGCGCGCCGCATCGGAATGATGGGAAAATGATGGGACGATGACGCCCGCACAACCCGCCATCTACAAGCAGCACCGCCTCGAATCCTGGGACGCGTTTCTGCGGATCATCACCGGCTCGCCGTATTCCAACTGGGCGTTTCGCGGCCATCGCAAAGAGGCCTGGCCGCTAGCCAGCGCCCTCTCGCGCTATTTCCGCAACTTTCACATCGACCGCCGCGCCTGGCCCCAGCAGGAGGGCCGCATCTTGCGCGTCTTCAAGCGCAAGGCACACCAGTTCCTGGCGCAGCCCCCCGATCCGGACGACGACTTCCAGTGGCTGGCCCTGATGCAGCACCACGGCGCACCCACGCGTCTGCTCGATTTCACCTGGTCGCCTTACGTGGCCGCATTCTTCGCCCTGGAGCGCGCCACCAGCGACGCGGCCGTATGGGCGCTCAATCCCGCCAACATCAGCGCGGGCGGCATCCGCCGTTTCGCAAAATCGCAGAAGCCGGCCATCACCACACGCGGCATGGACCCGCGGCGCAAGGGCAATTTCGCCCGCTATTTTCTGAAGGGCGACCGCGAGTTCATCTGGCTGGGCGAACCCGACACCATGAATCGCCGTCTGATCGCCCAATCCGGCACCTTCGCGTTGCCCGGCGTGCTCGACCGTCCCATGGAACAGATCGTCCACCAGTACCGCGATCCCAAGAATATGATGGCCAAGTTCATCCTGCCCGCCGCCAAGGTGCGCGAGACCGGGCTGCGCGAACTGTACCGCATGAATATCACGCACGCCACGTTGTTTCCGGATCTGGATGGGCTGGCGCGCTCGCTGGCCTACGAGCTGGAATTCCACTGGGCTTATAATCCGCGAACCATGGAATCCTTCCGGACGGAGGATTGACCGTGGCGCGCCTGCTGCTGTTCGCTGCCACCACCGGTTACCAGATCCGTATTTTCGCGGAGGCCGCGCAGCGGCTGGGCGTCGATCTGACCCTGGCGACGGATCGCTGCCATGTGCTCGCGGATCCGTGGCACGACCGTGCGATTCCAGTGCGGTTTGGCGACCCGTCTGCGTCGCTCGAATCGCTGCGCGGCCGGCAGTTCGACGCCGTCGCGGCGGTCGGAGATGCGCCGGCTCTGCTCGCCGCTGAAATGGCCGAAGGGCTCGGAATTCCGTTCCATCCACCCGGCGCGGCGCGCGCCTGCCACGACAAGTATCTCGCGCGGCAGCTTTTTCAAGCGGCCGGCCTGCCCGTACCGCAATTCTTCCGCGTCGAGTTGGCGGAGGGGCCGGACGCCGCCGTGCGGCGCGCGCCCTACCCTTGCGTGCTGAAACCGCTGGGCCTTTCCGCCAGCCGCGGTGTCATTCGCGCCAACGATCCCCACGAGTTCGAAGCAGCCTTTGCGCGCATCCGGACGCTACTCGAACGCAGCGCGGACATACGGATCGCCAGCGGGAAGCAGCGCCAATATCTGCAGGTGGAAGCGTACATTCCGGGACGAGAGTTCGCGGTGGAAGGTATCGTCACCCGCGGCGCGCCCCGCATCCTCGCGATATTCGATAAGCCGGATCCGTTGGAAGGCCCGTTCTTCGAAGAGACCCTTTACATTACGCCCACGCGCGAGGAACCTGCGGCCCAACAGGGTATGCGCGCAGCGGTCGAGCGTGCGGTGCGTGCTCTGGGCTTGTACCATGGGCCGTTCCATGCGGAACTGCGCTCTAACCCGAGCGGCGCCTGGATGCTTGAGGTGGCCGCGCGGCCCATCGGCGGCCTGTGCTCGAAAGCGCTGCGCTTCGGCGCCGGCATGCCGCTCGAAGAACTGCTGCTGCGGCATGCCATCGGCGAAGACGTCGCCGGATCGCCCCTGGCGGATGCGGCGTCCGGCGTGATGATGATTCCGATTCCAAGCGCCGGCGTGTTCGAAGACGCAGCCGGAGTCGACGAAGCACGCGGCGTCGCGGGTGTGGAAGACGTCATCGTCACGGCGAAAGTGGGCCAGATGCTGGTGCCGCTGCCGGAGGGCGCTTCCTATCTGGGCTTCATCTTCGCGCGCGGCGGGCATCCGGCGGAGGTGGAGCAGGCGCTGCGCAGCGCGCACGCGAAATTGAGTTTTCGCATCGCCACGGCGCTGCCCACCTTTACGCCGTGGCGCACGCTTTAGCGGGGCCGCCGGCCGAGCCGTTGGTACAAATGTGTGACCCCGCGTGGGGCATCGCCGAAAACACAATTGGAGGGCGGGCCCCCGGCAAACAAGGGGGGACTTTTAAGTCCGGCAGCCGCTGCTTGAAAGCGTGCTAACTTAGCGTGCCGCCAGTTCCTGCGGGCGTAGCGGTTGTCCTGCCGTCTGGCTGCCGCGCAGCCACGTCTGGAACCGTTCCATGTACAAATAAATCACCGGTGTAATATATAACGTCAGCAACTGCGACACCACCAGTCCGCCGACCACCGCAAGTCCCAAGGGCTGGCGTGCATCGGCACCCTCGCCGTAACCCAACGCGATGGGTAGCGTGCCGAACAGCGCCGCCACCGTAGTCATCATGATGGGGCGGAAACGCAGCATGCAGCCGGAATATATCGCCTCGAACGGCGCCTTGCCTTCCACGCGCTGCGCCTCCAGCGCGAAGTCGATCATCATGATGGCGTTCTTCTTCACCACGCCAAACAGCATGATGAGGCCGACGAAAGCGTAGAGGTCGAGTTCCCTGTGAAACAGCCGTAGCGTGAGCAGCGCGCCAAACACCGCGGAAGGCAGCCCCGACAAAATCGTGATGGGATGGATGAAGCTCTCGTACAAAATGCCCAGCACGATGTAAATCACCAGGATGGCTACGATCAGCAGAATGGTCAGGCCCTGGAACGACTGCTGGAATTCCTTCACGGTGCCCTGGAAGGCGACGCTGATGGTGGGCGGGATGCGCAGCTCCTGCAGCGCCTCCTTCACGTGCGCCGCCGCATCTCCCAGCGAGTAGCCGGGCTGCAGGTTGAAAGACACGGTCACCGCCGGCAGTTGTCCGAAATGGTTGACGCTGAGCGGTCCCGCCGCGCGCGTGAGTTTCACCACGGCGTCGAGGGGCGTCAGCGTCCCCTGTGCGGAGTGCAGATAAATCTTGGACAAGCCTTCCGGCGTGCGTTGATATTGCGGCGCAACCTGCAGGATGACGGCATACTGATTGGCCGGCGTATAAATCGTGGAGACCTGCCGGCTGCCGTAGGCCGTGTACAGCGCGTCTTCGATCTGTTGCGGCGATAAACCCAGCGCCACGGCACGATCGCGATCGATATCCACCATCACCTGCGGGCTGGCAATCTGCAGGTCGGAGTTCACATCCAGGAATCCGGGCAGCGTGCGCATCTTTTGCATCAGCGGATCCACCCAGGCGTAGATCTCCTTCAGATTGGCGCTCTGCATGGTCATTTGGTAAATGCTGGTGCTGAACTGACCGCTCACCGTGATGGGCGGCGGGTTCTGCATGAACACCATAATGCCGGGGACCGCGGCGACCTTGGGCCGCAGCTCCGCGATGATCTGGTCCACCGACAGCTTGCGTTCGGAGCGCGGCTTCATCTGGGCGAAGAATCCGCCCTGGTTCCCGCCCATCACGAACGTTCCGGTGCTTTGCACGTTCGGGTCCTGCTGCGCGATATCCGAGACGGCTTTCAGGTGCTTGGCCATCGAATCGAACGAAATATCCTGGCCGGCCATGCCGATGGCAAACATGAATCCGCTATCCTGGCTCGGAATGAACCCGGTCGGCATGGTTAAGAAAAGATATACGGTGCCCACCAGCAGCGCGAGGCCGGCCATAACCGTGGCGAACTGGTGGCGCAGCACGCCTTTCAACGTGTAGTCGTAGACGGATGCCAGGCCATGGAAACCGCTCTCGAACGCGCCGTACAGCCGGCCGTGGTGTCCGGTGTGGCTATAGCGCAGGAAGCGGCTGCCCAGCATGGGCGTGAAGCTCAGCGATACGAAACCCGAAATCAGGATGGCTACCGTGATGGTGACGGAGAACTCATGCAGCAGCCGGCCCACAATTCCGCCCATGAAGAGCACCGGGATGAAAACGGCCACCAGCGAGATGGTCATGGAAATGATCGTGAAACCGATTTCCTTGGAAGCCAGCAGCGCAGCTTCCATGCGCGTCTTGCCCATCTCCATGTAGCGGACGATGTTCTCCAGCATCACGATGGCGTCATCCACCACGAAGCCGACCGACAAAGTCAGAGCCATCAGCGACAGGTTATTCAGGCTGTATCCGAGCAAATACATCACCGCGAACGTACCGATGATGGAAAGCGGCACGGCCACGCCCGGAATGAAGGTGGCGCTGACGTTGCGCAGGAAAATGAAAATCACCATCACCACCAGGCAGACCGTCAGGATCAGCGTGAACTCGACGTCGTGGATGGAGCCGCGGATCGATTCCGAAGCGTCGAAGGCGATATTCAGCTTTACCGCGGGCGGAATTTCGGCACGGAATTGCGGCAGCAGCGCTTTGATGTTATCGACAACTTCAACCGTGTTGGTTCCGGGTTGCCGCTGCACGGCCAGGATCATCCCGCGCACGCCCTGGAACCACGCCACCGCGTGATCGTCCTCCACGCCGTCGATCACGTTGGCGAGTTGCTCGAGCCGGATGGGGACGCCGTTCTTGTAAGCTACGACCAGCGGCCGGTAAGCGGCGGCGCGCGTCAGTTCGCCGCTCGATTGCACCGTGAAGGCCTGTTTATCGCCGTATAACTTGCCGGTGGGCAGGTTGACGTTGCTGCGCTGGATAGCCTGCATCACGTCGTCGAAGCCGATGCCGCGCGCGGCCATCTCGTCGGGATTCACTTGCACCCGCACCGCGTATTTCTGCGCGCCGTAAACCTGCACGCTCGAAACGCCGCTGGCCATCGAGATACGCTGCGCCAGGATCGTTTCGGCATACTCGTCCACCGTGTAGAGCGGCAGCGTATCGGAGGTCAGCGAAAGATACAACACCGGCTGGTCCGCCGGATTGGCCTTCTGATACGAAGGCGGGTGGGGCATGTTGGCCGGCAGCAGGCCTTCCGCTTTGGCGATGGCGGCCTGCACGTCCTGCGCGGCGGCGTCGATGTTGCGCGACAGCGTGAATTGCACGCTGACGGTAGTGGAGCCCTGCGTATTCTGCGAGCTCATGCTCTGCACGCCGGCGATGGTCGAGAACTGGCGCTCAAGCGGCGTGGCCACCGACGAGGCCATCGTTTCGGGACTGGCGCCCGGCAGCGACGCCGTCACCTGGATGCTCGGATAATCGACGGTCGGCAGCGCCGCCACCGGCAGTGACCTGAAGGCCACAATCCCGAACAGCAGAATGGCGAACGTGACCAACGCGGTCATGACCGGGCGTTCGATGAAGATGCGGGAGATATGCATGGTTAGACCGTCCTCAGAGAGGCAGGTTATCGACCTTGCCGGCCGGCACAGGCTGTATCTTCGCGCCCGGATACAGGCGCAACTGGCCGTCCGTGACGACTGTTTCCCCGGGAGTGACGCCTTTCGCGATGACCGCTCTGCGGCCAATCGTGCGCGCCACCGTGACCGGCCGCGATTCCACGGTCTGGTCGGCCTTCACTACGAAAATGAACTGGCCCCGCTGGCCGTCCTGTATGGCTTCAGATGGCACTACCGTGGCATTGCTCTGGGTATCCAGAGTGAGCACCACGTTGGCGAATTGGCCGGGCCAGAGCATGTGATCGGTATTCGCGAAGACCGCCTTCAGCCGGATGGTTCCCGTGTTGGTATCAACGGCGTTGTCGATCACTTTCAGAATGCCCTGCGCGACGCGGCCAGGTTCGGCATCGGTCGAGGCTGCGACGGTAAGCTTCGCTCCCAGGCTCCGCCGCCGGATGGCATCCAGTTGTTCCTCCGGAACTCCGAAGGATACGAAAATCGGAGAGAGCTGGTTGATCACCACCAGCGCCACGTCGTTCACCTTGATCAGGTTTCCCGGATGCACCAGCAGGTTTCCCGCGCGTCCGCTGACCGGAGAGCGGATCTCGCAATAGCCCAGGTCCAGTTTGGCGCGTGCTACGGCGGCCTGGTCGCTTTCGAACGAGGCGCGCGCGCTCTCGATGGCTGCCTGGTCGGCGCGCGTCGATTCGCGCGCGGCATCCGCGGCGGCGCGCGTCTGGGTGGCCTGCATCTGCGGCGCTACGCCTGCCTTGGCCAGTTCCTCGTAGCGGTAAGCGTCGGCGTCCGCGCTTTTCGATTGCGCGGTGTCGCGCGCCACATTGGCCTGTGCCTGCGCGAGCTGCGCGCGGTCTTTAGCTACCGCGGCCTCCGCCTGCGCCAGCGCCTCGCGATACGGGCGCGCATCGATTTCAAACAGCAGATCGTCTTTGTTGACGTCGCGGCCTTCGCTGAAATGCACGCTCAGCAATTCGCCGGCCACCTGCGACTTAATCTGCACAGTGGAGGCTGGTTCCACGGTGCCAATGGCGCGCACTTCGACCGGCATGGCCTCCTGCGCGGCCACCGCCACGCTGACCGGAACGGGAGGCATTCCGCCGGTGGCCTGCGCCTGTTGCTTGCCGCAGCCCGCCGCCAGGATCGACAGCGCGAGGGCAGCGGCAAAGTAAACCGGATTCATAGGTACGAAATTTTCCACAGGGTTTCTTATATTGTACCCTGAAGGTCTCATGGCAGACATACGCGTCCCCAACTCTGAAGCCTGCGTGCGGGTATTGCGGCAAACGCCCGGCCTCCTACGCAGCCTGCTGGCGCCCGCGACGCGCGCGCAACTGGATTGGCAGCCGTCCCCGGAGCGATGGTCGATCGGCATGGTGCTGGCCCATCTGGCCGAGGTGGAACTCAGGGGCTTCCAGAGCCGTTTTGGCGCGATGTTGCACGAGAACTGTCCGCGCTTGCCGGCATACGATCAACTGGCGCTCTTCCGGACGCAAACAAGGTTCGATCCTTACGCGGAAATGGCCCGCTTCGAAGAGGCGCGAAGCGTTTCGCTGGCGCTGGTGGACAGCATGCCGGAGGGCGCCGGCGAACGATTGGGCGAACACGAGGAACTGGGAATGCTCACCATCGCGCAACTGCTCAACGAATTCGCATTTCACGATCTGGGGCACATCCGGCAGGTGATGGAACTCTACCGCGCGAAGGTATTTTATCCGGAGATGGGCGTCTATCAAGGCTATTACAAGATCAATCCATAGTCGGACGGACATACCGAAGCGGTTTAGTTCACCGGACGGGTCGCGGGAATTAATTCAGTCCGCCGTAAGCCGGCTTTCCGCCGGCTAGGCCGCCTGAAAAGGCGGCTGCGGGCACGATTGCCCGCCCTCCAAGGTGAAGCGCTTTCGAGTCTCGCCGCTGTTTCACCCGCATCCGCGGGGGCTCGCGCTAAAGCGCGCGCGACAAGACGGCGGCGCCGGCGGCGCCCGCCATGGCGGAGAGGCAGGCGGGCAGCGGGCCGCGGCGCTTCCACTCTTCGTGCACGGCATGCGCGCCCAGGTAGAATAGCCATCCGGCAGCCAACGCCAGGGGATAAGAGATCCAGAGAGCGCCCAGGCCAGGGGCGATGGCTAGCCCGAGAATGCCGCCCAGGAGGGTCGTGGATTCGGCGGCTACGCTCCAAAATACGGCGCTGGAACGAGACGACAGCGACGCGCGGGCCATGGCGCCGAGTGCCATACCCTCCGGGATTTTGTGCAGCAAGACGGCCATTGCCACGGCCAGGCGGATGCCGCGCTGCGACGAATATTGCACGGTGGCCAGGCTCCAGCCATCGAAGAAAGCGTGCAGCATGAGGGCGCCGATGAGCGGCGCGGCGAATCCGTGCAGCACGGTATCGCAGGATTCATGGGGATGGTCGTGCGCGCAGGTGGGGCAGACCGGGGCGACAAAGCGGTTGATCAGGAAGAGCAGGCCGTAGCCGCCCACGAAGAACATACCGGCCATCGGCCAGCCGATCTCGGCGACCAGTTCCGGCAGAAGTCCGAAGAGCACAACGCCCAGCAAGATACCGGCGCTGAACGGAACGACCAGGCGGGTGCGGCGTCCGGCGGTGGTCAGCCAGAGGCCCAGGAAGACGCCGGCCACGCCGATCAGGGCGGCCAGGAGGGGCGGTCCTATTCCGGAGGCGAGCCAGGCGGGCAAGTCTCCACGCTAGCACAGGGGAAGGCGGGAAGACGCGGGTCTGGAGACCCGCTGCAGGCGTAGACGCCTGCCCCACCGCCTGCCCCACCGCGCTAGACGCTGACGACCGGGCAGGGCGATTGGCGGATGATGGCGTAGGCATTGGTGCGCAGCCGGCCGAAGACGCCGGCGGCGGAGCCGCGGCCGATCACCAGCAAGCCGGCGCGCAGTTTTTCGGCCATTTCGCAAACCAGCTTCGGCGGATCGCCGGCCTGGACCACGAGATCGGCCTGGGTGCCGCAGCTTTGTCCCATGCGGGCCAGATCGTCGCGGACCGCCAGTTCCATCTCGCGTGTGTGGGCGTCCTCCCGGCCCGCGGCCGGCGATACGGAAATCGCATGGACCACGGTGAGGCGGGAGTTGAATTCTTTCTGCATGGCCGTGGCCCATTTGAGAGCCTTACAGCTTTGCGGACCCAGATCGATGGCGCACAGGATGTCCCGAAAAGGCGTGGCCTCCTGCTGGGGCGCTTCCTCCAGGTGCACGCCGGTCCACACGGGGCAATCCGCATCGTGCAACACCTTGGCGGTGATGGATCCGAGGATGAATTGGCGGAACGGGCCGTAGCCGTGGGTGGGCATCACGATCAGGCCGGTATTTTGCTGGTGGGCATATTCCACGATCTGGCGCGCGGGATCGCCTTCGAGGACCACGCGCCGGGCTTCGGTTCCGGCAAGTTCGCCGGCCAAGAAGGTCTCCAGCTCTTTCTCGACCTGGGCGGCGCGGTTGGTGTACAACTCCGTCAACATGGAGCCGCCAACTTCCAGCGCGCCGAACTCATAGTGCGGCGGAGTCAGAACGTGCAGCAGCGTCAGCTCAGAATGAAAATGATCCGAAAGCGTCTTGGCGTACCGGGCCGCGCCCAAGGATCGCTCCGAGAAATCTACGGGTAACAGGATCTTAGCTAGTGACTTCATGGCAACCTCCCGAGTCGCCTCTTACTTCTGGCCCTTGTTCTCGACGACGCCCAGTTCGGTGAGAATCTTAGGCGCCGGCTCTTCCATCGCCAGCAGGTTATGGCAGGCGCCGCAATCCTGCGTCACCTTCCGGCCGTCCGCGCTGGCATGGCTGTCGTCGTGACATCGGAAGCACCCCGGAAAGTCGGTGTGCCCGATGTTGTTCGGATAGGTTCCCCAAGTGATTTTCATGGCGGGGAACACATTGCGGTTGTAAATGGCAAGCAAGCTCAGGGCGGTCCTGGCGACATCCGCCTGGCGCTCCTTGTAGACGGCGGGGTAAGTCTCGCGATAAAAAGCGGCCAGCGTGGCAGGTATCTGGGCCGCCGCCGCGTCGCGGCTGGGGTAGGGCTTTTTCAGGATCTCCACGCACTTCTTGCGGGCGAAGGGCAGGCTGGCGGAGAGGTCTCCGGCAGACATGGCCTCGTCGACGGCGCGTTCGGGCAGCTTGAAACTGTGGGACGGCCGGTTGTGACAATCGAGGCAATCCATCTCCCGGATGGAGAGTCCTTTGCCGTCTGCCGCGGCGCCCTCGGCGCGATACACCGTGGTACCCGCGGGTCCGTTGTACTCAATCCAGGGGATGGTCTGGCGTTGCGCATCGGAATGGCCGTAGCGGATACGCACGCCCGGTCCGAGATGCGTGCCGTGGATGCCAATGCCCTTGTTGCCGCCGCCGATCTTGATCAACAGCACGGTCTTGGTGAGGGTATTTTGCTCGTCGTCGCCGAACTTGGTAATGACGCGCAAGCGGTCCTCGCCGTACTTCTGCGGCCAGTGGCAGGACTCGCAGGTTTCGCGGGCGGGACGCAGATTGTGCACGGGTGTGGGGATGGGCGTCTCGTAAGTGTGGAACATGACCGCGAAGACCTGGCGGATGCCGGACATCTTGCTGCGCACAAACCAGGATTCGCCCGGCCCGATGTGGCATTGCACGCATTCGACGCGCGAATGGGGCGAGCTCTGATAGGCGGTGAACTCCGGCTGCATGACGGTGTGGCAAGTCTGCCCGCAAAACGAGACCGTTTCCATATAGGAAACCGCGCCATAGGCCAACTGGCTGGCGATCACGATGTTCAGGAAAGTGGTGACGCCGACGAAGGTCAGCAGACGCCGGAATTCGAGGTTCTTCAGGTTGAGCGGCGGGAAGTCGGCCGGATACAATCCCTGCTTCCGTTCGCTTTTGTTCCGCGCATAGATCCCAAGCGGAATCAGGAGGAGTCCCAAGAAGAACAATACCGGAAGCAGCAGGAAGGCGAGGATCCCGTTATACGGGTTATGCACCTCGCCGCGCATGGTAGTGGGCAGCAGGAACAACCAGAAGACCGTGGCGGTAGTGACGACTACGACTCCGATCAGACTGATCCAGTTATTCGAAAGATGGACCAGCGGAGAAAGTTGGGCGGGAACCTTGCCGATGGGCGGCGTGCTCATTTGGATATTGTCTCTCTGCCGGCGGCGATTTCGCCGGCGTCCTCTTCCCGCGGCTCGGCGTGGTTCGCGTGCGGTTCCGGTTCTTTCACGCTCACGCCGGTGAGCCAGGCGGTGTCCATGGGGTAAACATCCGGGTCGAAGATCACGGTATAGAAGTGCCAGACCACGATGGCCAGGGTGGCCAGCAGGGCTTCGTAGAAATGGACGGAGGTGGCTACATCCAGCCACAGCTTGGGAAAGAACGACAGCATCAGGTTGTTGCCCCAGAGCATGAGGCCGGTGGCGATCATCACGATCGCGCCCCAGACGACGGCCCAATATTCGGCCTTCTCGATGTAACTGTGAGCGGAGCGGCCGGGCGGCGCGGATCGCAGGCCGACGTTATAGCTGAAATTGGCGAGGGCTTCGCGGCCGTCCTCGATTTTGGGGAAAAGCTCTTTCCAGTGGCGGCGGAGACGGCGGCTGGCCACGAGGGAGACGACGTGCATCAGCGAGACCGCCATGAAGACGGCGGCGGCGATGCGATGTACGATACTGCGCAGGTTGCCGTCGCGGAGCAGCGACGGGCGCGCCCACCACTGGTCGGAATACTTCAGCGCGAATCCGGTCCATACCAGCGTGATAAACGAAACGACCAGGAGAGCATGTTCCACACGCTCGAAGGGTAGCATGCGTACGTTGGGGCGGCCGGGGAATTCACGGTGGGCCGGGCGTAGGGCGGCGCCGCCGCCGCGCAGGCGCAGCAGCTTGCGGACCCAATCGCCGCCGTTATGCAAGAGCATCAGCCCGATGGTGACCGGGATCATCAGCAGATAGAACTGCCGCACCCAGCGCATGGCCGCGGCTTCGCGGCCGCCTTCGGCGACGTGTACCTGGCTGATGGCGAAATGTTTGCCGGCGCCCTGGTGGCACTTACCGCAAGTAGTGGCCAGGTTCTTCGGGTTTATGGTAGAGCGAGGATCGGACGATGGCAGGATATTGTGAACGCCATGGCAACTGGCGCAATTGGCGACGGTCTCGTTGCCCTCCTTCGCGGCCAAGCCGTGGAAAGAGGCGTCGAAGCTGACTACGCGGTCGGCGGGCAGGTTGAAGCGCCGGGACAACTGCACGTTGCCGTGGCAATTCCCGCAGGTGTCGCGGATATTGGAGGCGTATACGGAGGAAGCCTTGTTGGTGGGAGCCAGGATGGAGTGTTCGCCATGGCAATCGGTGCAGATGGGGGCCTGAGAAACCCCTTTGGCGAGGGCTTGGCCGTGAACGCTGGTGCGGAACTGATCGGCGACATCGCTGTGGCACATGCCGCAGGTATCGGGCACCTTCTCGCGGAACTCGGCGGACTTGGGACGCAGCAGCTCATGGGCGGTGCCGTGACAAACGCCGCAATCCGGCGCGGCGCCGTTTCCGCTTTTGGTGGCCTGGCCATGGACGCCGCGATCGTAGTCGGCCTGTTGTCCCTGGTGGCACTGGCTGCAAGCCGGCTTAGGCACGTTTGCCGGATGGGGATATTCATCATGCTGCACATGACAGGAGGCGCAGGCCACGGCGGCATGGGCGCCTTTGGCGAGCTTAGCCCCCTGATCGTCGTGGCAGGCCGTGCAAGTCGAGTTGTCCGCGGCACGCGCGGGTAGAGCAGCCGCGGCTATCCCCAGCATCAGAGCGGCCGCTGCCACACAGTTCCCCCACGCGCCTGTTCGTGCCATGTTCATTGGGCTTTTCCAAAGACAGAAGTCGGCAGCCAGGAGACAGAAGCGAGAAATTGGAGAGGCGGGCAGTGCCGGCTGAAAGCCGGCTGCGGGCAGAATTGCCCGCCCCACAAAACCAAACGGCTTCTGTTTTCCGGCGCTGCTTTTTTAGTACGTCGGGACGTTGGTCCAGACTTGGTAGAAGTAGAGAGCCAGCAGGGCGACGCCGTAGAGCGCTACGACGACGGTGAGCGACTTTCCCCAGCGATCGATGAGCGCCAGCCGGTGGGCCAGCGCGACCTGTTCAGTGGGCATGCCGCCCTCCAGGTGGATGGAATCGTCTTCGTGGCTCGAAACCGACTTCCGGTAGATGATCAGGAATACCACACCAATAGCCAGGACGCCCCAAAACACGGCGTATGGCAGTAAGTTGACGTTCATAATGACCTCCTCTTAGAGTTGAACTGAAACGGGCGCAGAGCTTGGCCGCGCAGGCAACGGGCGCCCGAAATCCTTGCCGGTGGCTTCTTCGATGGCTTCGACCACCAGAAGCAGATAGGCGTCGAGGGCGCACTGCACTTCCTGGCGGAGTCCGCAACTGCCGTCGTCATCCTGGGCCGTACAGATGGAGCACACGTTGCGGCGGATGGCGCCGATGTATTCCTCGAGGTTGTCGCTATGGGTGCTCTGTATGGCTTGGGCCACCTGCGGGAACAGGCGGAACAAGGCGCATTGGCCGGGCTGCTCGAGGCCGCACGTGCCATCGGTCTTGCGATCGGAACAAACGCCACAAATCCGGTTGCGCACCAGATCTTCAAGCTCGGCCAGCGTGCGGTCCATGGTGAATCCCTCCTGGAAGTGCAGTACACTGCACGCGAAAGACCACGGCTAACTACTGTGTTTTGAGTCGTTTTGCGCCAAGGATGTGGAGTTCTGGGGATATTGGCGCAGCAGAAGCAGACTTACTGGGGGAAATACCACCGAGGGAGGCGACCGCTTGCGGTTTGGGAACGCGCAGGGCGGCCGCCATGATAGCCAGGAGAACCGTACTCGGGGGATCGTCCGGAGAGACCAGCGACACGATCCCCGCTTCCCAGGCGTGCGACAGATTCGCGGGGTCTTTACGGGTGAGCAGGACTACCCGCTCCGGATACGGCAGGGGTAGCGATACCCGGTTGAGGCACACTTCATCCATGACCAGCACGCACCTCTCGCCCGGTCTCGGCGTCTGGACACTTTCCACGTGCCAGGGGCCACTGCGGACCAGCGCGTCGCGCAGGGCCGTCTCATACGCCGAGTCCATAATCGCGAGCTGAACAGTTTGCATGATGCTCGCTCCGCCCGGAGCTTGCCTACTTGGTTTCGGTGTACCCTTCGAGGCTGTTGTGCTCTTTGTAGTATTTTCCGGCTTGGGTCAATTCCTTGGGCTTCGCCTTGGAATCCACGTGGCAATACGCGCACGCTTTCTTGGTGGTCTTAACGTACTCCGGCTTCCCGAAGGACAGCGTCGAGCTCAGCAGGAAACCTGCCAGCAGGATGGCGGCGGGAACGGCGTACTTGATCTTCAACATGAAACCTCCGTCGCAGCGTTGTGCAATTAGGTCGCCACCGATGGAAGGGGCGAATTGCTTTTACAGTCCGCTCTTTGCGGCTGGGCGGGCGTTCGCGTCGGGTGAATTGCCCCCTCTATCTTCAAGTCTTTGGGCCAATTAACGCACAGTGGAGATGCCGTCGCTTATAATGAAATTGTTACCAAAAGATGTCCAAGCTGACGCCCGAGTGGCAACAAACCCGCATTCTGGAAGCCGTATTCGATCAATTATCGGATGCGTTGGTCCTATATTCGCCGGATTTCACCATAACGGGGGTGAACCGCGCTGCTGAAAAATTATTCGGCATGGCATCGGCGGAGATGATTGGCCGGCGCTGCCAGGAGGTCTTCCGTTGCGGTGTCTGCGAGCCGGGTTGCGGAGTACTGGTAGGGCTGAATCAGTCGCCCTCGGCGCCGCATTCGACCATCCGCCTGCACACCGACAACGGCATGGAGCGGCTGGTGGTGATGCGGACGACCCAGATGTTCGATGACGATGGACAACTGGAAGGCGTGGTCGCGACGATCAAAGACGTGACCGAGGAGGCCGCTCCCCAGAAGCGCGAAGTGATTGCCGAATCGCCGCTGATGCGGGAGGCGCTGAATTTCGTGCGCCGCGTGGCTGCCAGCGAAGCCACCACCATTCTGCTCGAAGGGGAGAACGGCACGGGCAAGGACCTGATCGCCAAGACGCTGCACTACCAGAGCATCCGCCAAGCCGAACCGTTCATCGCCATCAACTGCGCCGCGATTCCGGAAACGCTGCTGGAGAGCGAGTTGTTCGGTTATGAAAAGGGCGCTTTCACGGATGCGCGGCAGCAGAAGCGGGGCATCTTCGAACTGGCGGACAGGGGCACGCTGTTTCTGGACGAGGTGGGCGAGATCCCGCTCATGCTGCAAGCCAAGCTGCTGCGGGTGCTGGAAGATCAGAGTTTCCGGCGGCTGGGAGGCTTGAAGGACATCCAACTGGACTTGCGGGTGATCGCGGCTACGAACAAAAATCTGCGCGAGGCCGTGAAAGAGGGCGCTTTCCGGCAGGATCTTTATTTCCGGCTGAACGTGATCCAGATTGTGCTGCCCCCGATGCGGGACAGGCCGGAGGACATTCTGCCGTTGGCGCGCTTCTTCATCGAGCATTACAACCGCAAGTTCCGGCGGGGCATCGAAGGGGTATCGGCCGCCGCGGCGGATCTGCTGTTGGCACACGATTGGCCGGGCAATGTGCGCGAGCTGCGCAACGCCATCGAGCGCGCCATGATTCTGGAAGAATCGACGTATATTACGGCGCAGAGCCTGCCGATCGCCATCACGCGGCCGGATGGTTCGCCGGCGGCCAGCGCGCAACGGACGGAGATTCCGGCCGAGGGGCTATCGCTCGAAGACAACGAACGCATGCTGCTGGCGCGCGCGCTGGAAAAGACGGGCGGCAACCAGACGCAGGCGGCGCGGCTGCTGCGGATTACGCGGGACACGCTGCGGTACAAGATGAAGAAGTTCAATTTGCGGTAGGGAGACGTGAAGGTCCCGCACGCAGCCGGCTCTCCAGCCGGCTTAGCCGCCTGAAAGGCGGCTGCGGGCATGATTGCCCGCCCCACAAGACAGCTAAAGGCCGAAGCAGAGGATATTCGGGCCGGCCGCTACGGCCACGTACTGCTTCCCTTGCACGCTGAAGGTCATGGGCGAGGCTTTCATGCGAACGTTGGTTGGAAAATGCCACAGCGCGCGCCCGGAGCCGGCGTCGACTGCGTCGAATCCGCCATTCGGCTTGCCGTAGAATACCAATCCACCGGCGGTAGCCAGCACGCCCGACCATGACTTGGCTTTCGCCGGTCCGGGCTGCGGCACTTCCCACACTATTGCGCCGGTCTCGATGTCAACCGCCCGCAGATAGCGCCGGCCGGTCTGGTCGGGATACCCCATACGCTGTCCCACGCATTCCTCGAGCGCCAGGAAGTAATAAAGCCGGGTGACCGGACTGTAGGCTGTGGAACTCCAATTGGCGGCATCGTCGGGGCAGCCGCCGGGATCCTTCACTATGGGCCGGGCATCGGCCGCGGGACCGGTGGGCACGGAGGAGGCCCAGTCCACACGGCGGAGGAACGGCTTGGCCAGTAATACCTCTCCGGTGACGCGATCGAGCACATAGAAGAAGCCGTTGCGATCGGCGTGCAGCAATAGCTTGCGCGGCTTACCGCGGTACAACGCATCGACCAAGACGGGAGGCTCGGTGGCATCCCGGTCACGTAAGTCATGCGGCGTAAACTGATAATGCCACTTCAGGGCGCCGCTGGCGGGGTCCAGCGCCAGGATGGAATCGGTGTAGAGATTATCGCCGCCGCGGCCTGCGTCTTCCGCATCGGGGTAGGGATTTCCGGTGGGCCAGTACAAGGTATCCGTGTCCGGATCGTAGGATCCGGTGAGCCAGGTAGATCCACCGCCAGCAAGCGGCTCGCTGCCCTTCCAGGTTTCCGATCCAGGCTCGCCGCTGCGCGGCACGGTCCAGTGACGCCATACGAGGTCGCCGGTGGCGGCGCGGTAGCAGGCCACGAACCCACGAATCCCCTCGTCGGCGCCGGAGACGCCCGCGATCACAGTGTCGTTGACTACCAGAGGCGCGAGTGTGCCGCCGTAGTGCTGGGGCTGCTCGGGCATGACCTTTTCCCAGAGCAGGCTTCCGGCGGCACGGCTGAGGGCGATCAGATGGGCGTTGTCCGTGACGAAGAAGACCTGGCCGCCGCGGATGGCCACGCCGCGGTTGGTGCCGAGGGCGGCATCGCCCACCATGCCGGGAGTCTGGGGGCGCGCGTATTTCCAGATTTCGGCGCCGGTCAGGGCGTCGATGGCATAGACCTGATTGGGACCGGTGACGTACATGACGCCATCGGCTGCGAGCGGCGTGACTTCGAGGCCAAAGTGCGGGATCGGGAAGAGCCATTTCAGGCGCAAGGCGAACACGTTGGCGGTGTCGATGCGATCGAGGGCGCTGTAGCGGTTGGCGCTGGGATCTCCGTTGTAAGTGAGCCAATCGCCGGGCTGGGGATCGCGCCAGGTGACGAGGGGGCCGGCGGATGTCTGTTCCGGGTGCATGGCGGCATTCAGATCGCGGAGGTAGGCGGCGAGGGCGTCGAGTTGCGGGGCGGGAAGGTTGAAGGAAGGCATGCCGGAATCGGGGAATCCGTGTTGAATCAGGGCATGCAATGTTTCCGCCGATTGACCGGCGAGGCGGGGATTGGCCGCCAGTCCCGGCGCTTTGCCGGTGCCGCGCGCGTTGCTGCCGTGGCAGCCGGCACAATGCGCGAGGAAGAGTTCCCGGCCTTCGGCGGCGAATAGCTGGAGAGCGAAAAGCAATGCGAGTACGAGCCGGGTCACTGCGGGCGATTATACATCGCGGCGCGAGTTGACGTGGGCGCGGGCGGGTCTGGAGACCCGCTGCAGGCCAGGAGGGCTGCCCCACCCGCTCACGTTTTATGGCTCGCCCGCCGATATATTCCGCATGAAGTGTAGAAGGCGTTTGTTCGTCGGAATATTGCTGGGGGCGGCGGCGCTGGCGGCCGAAAATCCGGTGGGGGCGCTTTCGCTCGATGAATGCCTGAAGACCGCGTTTGAAAAGAACCACCGCCGTCCGATTTCGGAATTCGCGGTAGCGCTGGCGGAGGCCCAGCATCGCCAGGCCCTGGCCGGATACTGGCCGCAAGTCGGGGTGAAAGCCGGCTATGAACGTCTGAGCGATCCGCTGAACTTCATCTTTCCCGCCGAGACTATGCAAGTCCCGGCGCAATCTGTCAGCGTTCCGGGCGGAACGATGGTGGTGACCATCCCGGCGAACGCCTTCGCGCCCGGGTTTCCGCCAAACAGTATCCAGATGCCGGTGAACTTCCCGGGGCAGACCTATAAGACGGCGGCCCAGGCTTTTGCCATTCCGCAGCAGAACGTGAAAGTTTTTGACCGGGACCTGGCCAGCGGTTCGTTGAACATGGCCTGGCTTTTGTGGGACGGGGGCATGCGGAAAGGGATGCGGGAGCAAGCCGCGGCCAATGTGGACATGATGCGGGTAGAGGCGCGGCGCACGGATCTGGAGATCGCCGACAGCGTCACGCGGATGTATTGGGGCGCGGTGCTGGCGCGGCAGCTCCGGCAACTCGGCGTGGACACGCTGGCGAGGCTGGAATCCACCGCGCGGCTGACCGAAACCATGTACAAGGAAGGCGCGGGCAAGGTGACGCGCTCCGATTACCTGGACAATCGCGTGATGGTAGGGAGCGTGCGGTCGCTGGTGGCGGGGTTGGAGAAGAATGCAGCCATGGCCGAGGCGGCTTTGGCCAACACCATGGGGCTCGCCTGGAACGCGAGCGTGGAACCATCCGCCGCGGAGATTCCTTTTGCGCCGAGGTCCCAGGACCTGGATGGCCTGGTGGCCGGCTCCTACCAGTTCAATCCGGACTGGGAGAAGCTGGGGGACGCCATACGCGCGGTCCAAGGCGCGGTGACCACGGCCAGGAGCGGGCACTATCCGAAGCTGGCGCTGACCGGAGAACTGCATCGATTGTGGAACGACGGCTATAACGCGGGTATGGCGACCGCTCAAAACAAGCAGGGCTGGAGCGCCGGGGTGGGTCTGGAGATTCCGGTATTCGACGGGTTTCTGGCAAGCCATCAAGTGAGCGAAGCCCTGGCGCGGCAGCATCAGCTTCAAGAGACGCAGTACCTGCTGCGGGATGGCATCGCGCTCGAAATCAAAGACCTGGTGCTGAGCCTGGATGCGGCCGCCAAATCCGGAGCGGCCAGCCTGGCCGCCATGCAGTCGGCGCAGGAAAACCGCGAGTTGAACATGCGCGCCTACCAGGAGGAACTGGTGGAAACCGAAAAAGTGATCCGCGCGCAGTTGACGGAGGCGCTGATGTCGGCGCAACACTTCAAGGCGCGCTACGAGTACGCCACCCTGCTCTCGCAACTCAGCTTGACGGTGGGCAAGGAAATCGGCGAAAGGCTGGCGGCCAAGCCATGAAAGGGTACAGGCGCGGCAGGTGGCCCGGATATGGGCTGTGGGCGATGTGGCTGGTCTGGGCGGTGCCACCCATGCCGGCGTGGAGTGGCGAGCGCGCCGCGGATGCCGCGCCGTTAAACCTGCGCATCGCCGTTTCAGAAAACGTGGCCGGCGAATTGAACGGCAACGACGCCAGGGCGGCTATGAAGGCCTGGGCCGACGCCGTCTCGCGGCAAACGGGTGTGCTGATCGAGCCCGAATTGTGCACGACGGCGCAGCTTGTGCAGAAAGTCCGCAGCCGCCAGGTGGACGCGTTTTCGGTGGACATCCTCGAATTTGAACGCGTAGCGGCTTACGCGGCCCGCGAACTGGTGGTGGAGCAAGCCAATTTGGGGGATGCCCAGCAATATCTGCTGCTGGTACACGAGTCGAGCGGCATCCGGAGCTTGGGGGACCTGCGCGGGCGCAGCCTGCTCATCTATCGAAACAGAAGCATGTGCCTGGCGCGCATCTGGCTGGATACTTTGTTGGGCGCGGCGCGCCTGGGGACGACAGAGACGCTGATTGGCCATTTGGACAGCAGCCCAAAGCTGTCGCGCGTGGTGCTGCCGGTTTTCTTCCGGCAAACCGATGCTTGCCTGGTGACGCGCAAGGGTTTTGCGACGATGTGTGAGCTGAACCCCCAGCTAGGCAAAGAACTTCACCCTCTGGAAGTCTCCGCCAAGGTGATCGTGGCTTTTCTGGCCTTTCATAAGGATAGTCCCGCGGAGCTCAAGCGGAGATTCCTGGGCGCTATTGAGGATCTCCACAAGAGTGTGGAGGGCCGCCAGGCGCTGATGTTGTTTGGAGGTTCGCACCTGGTGCGGGCGGACACTTCCGTGCTGCAAAGCTCCTTCGAACTGTTACACGCTTATGCCCGCCTGAGGGGCAGGGAGCCGGCCGGGGGGCAATAACCGGGTGGCAATGGAATGGAGCGCGTGAAAGAACGGATTACGAGCGGATGGGCCAAGGCAAGGCTGCCGCGGTTCCGCGCTCCGCGGAGTATCACGGCGCGGATCTCGGGGCTTTCATGGGCCGTGGCGTTGTTCAGCCTGGCGGTTTTCATGGCAGGCAGCATTCCGGAACAGAAACGGGAGATCGAGGACAACCTGCGATCGAAAGCGCGCGGAATCGCGGCATCCCTGCAGGAGGGCCTGGCCAGTGCGGCGGTTACGGAAGACTATAGCGGGTTGTTGGATCAGTGCGCGCAGGCTTTGGCCGGCGACGATTCCATCGATTTCCTGCTGATCGCCAAGAACGACGGTTTCTCCCTGATCGTCGACCGGACGGGATGGCGCAGCGCCCAACTGGGCGGCTTCTGGAGGCCCAAGAATCGGGTGGCCGCGAGCGGCATCGAAGTGGTTCCGTTATTCGGACAACGCGTGTTCCGGTTTGCGACGCCTTACAGCTTCTCTTCGATTCCCTGGGGATGGATTCACGTGGGGCTCTCTCTGGACGCCTACGATCGCGGCGTGGCGCGATTGCATCAACGGACGGGATGGCTGGCGGTGGTGTGTTTGACCGGCAGCCTGCTGGTATCGGTGATTGTCGCGCGGCGCATGGTGCGTCCGATTTTACGGCTGCAGACGGCCGTGGGAAGGATTGCGGCGGGCGATCTTTCGGCGCGGGCCTCGATCGGGGGCGCACAGGAAATCGGGAGGCTGGCGCAATCGTTCAATACCATGGCGGACGCGCTCTACCAGCGCGATGAAATACTTGAAAGCGTCCGTTTCGCGGCACAGCGGTTCCTGAGCGCGGCGGCGTGGCAGACGGTGATCCTCGAAGTCTTGTCCAAGATCGGCAACGCGGCCCAAGTCAGCCGTGTTTTTCTGGTGGAGAACCAATCCGAAGGGCCGCGGGGTCTGGCCGGGAGGGTGGTGCACGAGTGGCGTCAGGCGGGCTCCCGCGGCGCAAGCGCGGCGGCGGAAACGGCGGAACCGATCTGGACGGGCGCAGATTGGGGCGGCCAGGCAAAGGCGCTCGAAAGGGGAGAACTGGTCTCGCTCGAAGCCGGCAGTGCGGCCGGTATAGGGGATAGTGGGCCGGTGGCCAGGTCATCGATTCTGGTGCCCATTGAAGTGGATGGCGGGTGGTTCGGCGTGCTGGGCTTCGACGATTACATCCGCGCGCGCGCATGGAGCGATGCCGAGCGGGACAGCTTCCGTTCGGCCGCCGGGATGTTGGGAGCCGCCATCACTCGCCAGAAGGCGCAGGAGTACGTGGACAATATCCTGCGCTCGATGGGCGAATCCTTGTTGGTGACGGACCCGCACCTCTGCATCCGGCGCGTCAATCCGAGCGCGCTACGCCTGCTGGGGTACCGCGAAGAACAGTTGATCGGACAGCCGGTCGCGCAGGTGGTGGAGGGCGGCGTTCCGGCAAACAGCATCGCGGTCGAGAGGACGTACCGCACGCGGGCCGGCGTGCGCATTGCGGTGCTGTTTTCTTCGGCGGAATTGCGCAGCGGACCGGGCTCGCTCGAGGGGTATGTCTGCCTGGCCCAGGAATTGACCGAGCTCAAGCGCACGCAGGCGGAGTTGATGCGCGCACGGGACGCCGCCGAAAATGCCAATCGCACCAAGAGCGCCTTCCTGGCCACCATGAGCCACGAACTGCGCACCCCGCTGAACGCCATCATCGGGTACAGCCAGATGCTGCGGGAAGATTCGATTGGCCCCGAACATCCCGAAGTCCTCTCGGATCTGGAGAAGATCGAACGCTCGGGACAACTGCTGCTGGGCATCATCAACGACATTCTGGATCTATCGAAGATCGAAGCCGGCCGCGAGACGGTCAACGCGCAGAACGTGGATGTCGCGGCCGTGCTCCGGGATGTTTCAAACGCGGTGCTGCCTTTATCGCGGCAACAGGGCAATCTGCTCGAAATCGACTGCCCCGAGAGTGCGCGGATGGCCTTCGCGGACCTGTCCAAGTTCCGGCAAAGCGTACTGAACCTGGTCAACAACGCCCTGAAGTTCACTGAGAATGGGCGCGTTTCGGTGGCCGTAAACCGGCTGTTGAACGAGGAAGGCGCGTGGGTCGAAGTACACGTCCGCGACACGGGAATCGGCATCGGGCAGGAGCACCTGGACCGGCTATTTCAGCCCTTTTCGCAAGTGGATGGCTCCGCCACACGCAAGTATAACGGCACCGGTTTGGGATTGGCCATAAGCAAGAAGTTCTGCCAGATGATGGGCGGCGATATATCCGTTGAGAGCGAATTGGGACGCGGTTCGCGGTTCTCGATTCGGGTGCCGGCGGGGCAGGAAGGCAGAGTGTAAACCATGCGCAGGATATTGTTGGTCGAAGACAACGAACTGAACCGGGACATGCTGGGGAGACGGCTGATGCATCGGGGCTATGAAGTGATTTTGGCCCCGGATGGCCGGCAGGGCGTCGAGATGGCCCGCCGCGAGCAGCCGGACGTGGTGCTGATGGATCTGAGCCTGCCGGAGATCGATGGCTGGCAAGCCACCCGGATACTGAAAGCCGATGCCCTCACATGCGGAATTCCGGTGGTGGCCCTGACTGCGCACGCGATGCTTGGGGACCGCGAGAAAGCTCTGGAGGCAGGGTGCGACGATTTTGCCACGAAACCGCTGGACCTGCCGCTTCTGGTGGGTATGATCGAGCGCCTAACGGGGGAGCGCGGAGTGGCGGACCGGGAAACCGTCGAACAAGGTCACATGATATGAACGAGAACAACCATCTGCTGCTGGTAGACGATGAAGCCCTGAACCGGGACATGCTGTCGCGGCGCCTGGAACACCACGGATTTCGCGTGGACGTAGCCGCCGATGGGCCAGCCGCGCTCCAGTTTATCGACGCACATCATCCGGACCTGGTCCTGCTGGACCAGATGATGCCCGGGATGACGGGAGTGGAGGTGCTGCAGGCGGTGCGCGTCACGTATTCCGCGACCCAGTTGCCGGTAATCATGGTCACTGCGCTGCAGGACAGCGACAAGGTGGTCGAGGCGCTGAACCTGGGCGCTAACGACTACATCACCAAGCCGGTGGATTTTCCGGTCGCGATGGCGCGGATTCACGGGCAACTGGCGCGCAAAGCCGCTGAAAGCGCGCTGCGCGAGAGCGAAGAACGCTATGCGCTGGCTGCGCGGGGCTCCAACGATGGCTTGTGGGATTGGGATCTGGGCTCCGGGCGGGTCTATTACTCGGCACGCTGGAAGGCCATCCTCGGCTACCTGGACGGCGAAATTGGGGAGGACGCCGGCGAGTGGCTCTCGCGGGTGCACCCCGGAGATCTGGAGAGGTTACGCGAGGTGCTGCGGGCCGAGCAGGGCGGCGGCGATAGCGAGGCATTTGAATCCGAGCACCGCATGCGCCATCGCGACGGGACATATCGATGGGTGCGCTGCCGCGGGGCGGCGGTGCAGGATACGGCCGGGAAGGCCGTCCGGATGGCCGGCTCGATGAGCGATGTGACCGCTGGAAAGGTGTTCGATCCCCTGACCGGACTCGCCAACCGCGTGCTTTTCATGGAACGTCTGGAACAGGAATTCACCAACTACCGCGCCCAGGCCGCGGCGCCATTCGCCGTGATGTTCCTGGATATCGACCGGTTCAAGCTGATCAACGACGGCCTGGGGCATCTGGCGGGCGACCAGTTGCTGGTAGCTATGTCCGAGCGGCTGGTACGCGGGGTGCGCACGAGCGATTCCGGCACGCGGCCCGCATCCCGCGACCTGCCCGCGCGCCTGGGCGGCGACGAGTTCGCGGTCCTGTTATGCGACCTGGCCGATCCCGCGGCGGCATTGCGCGTGGCCCAACGTATTCTGACGGAGCTGCGCGAACCGTTCGGACTGGGCGACCGCGGCATCTTCTGCACGGTCAGCATTGGCATCGCGCCTTGCGGTGAGACTTATGGCGCGGCCGACGAAATGGTGCGCGACGCCGACACGGCCATGTACACAGCCAAGAGCAAAGGCCGATCCCGGTGCGAAGTTTTCGACGAAACCATGCGCACGCGCGTGGTGGAGCGCCTGCAACTGGAGAACGACCTGCGCCGCGCGGTCGAGAACGAGGAACTGTCGGTGAATTATCAACCGAAAGTACGGCTGACCGACCGCCGTATTTGCGGGTTCGAAGCGCTGGCCCGCTGGCACCACCCGCAGCGCGGCTGGATCCCGCCCTGCGAGTTCATTCCGGTGGCGGAGGAGACCGGCTTGATCCACGACCTGGATATGTGGATCTTGCGGCAAGCCTGCTCCCAGATGCAGCGTTGGCATAGCGCTTATCCGAGCGATCCACCCCTGGCCATCAGCGTGAATCTCTCGCCCAGCCAGTTTGCGCAACCGCACCTGGTGGAGCAGATCGCCGAAGTGTTGCGCGAAACGGGGATCGACCCTCCCAGTTTGCGGCTGGAGATTACCGAAAGCGTCCTCATGGACGACCATGAAGTGGCGCGCGATGTGCTGACCCGGCTAAAGGGGCTGGGCATCGGCCTGAAGATCGACGACTTCGGAACCGGCTACTCGAGCCTCGCTTATCTGGCACAACTGCCTTTCGACACCATGAAGATCGACCGCTCTTTTACCCTGCAGCTCGAGGGCGGAGACTGCAATTCCGAAATCGTGAAGTCCATCCTGGAGATGGCCCACACGCTGGGTATGCAGGTGGTGGCCGAGGGCGTGGAGCAGAACGAGCAGATCACGCGCCTGATTTCGATGGGGTGCGAATTCGGCCAGGGATACTTCTTTTCGAAACCGCTCTGTGCGCAAGAAGCGGAAGGACTGATGTCGGCCATGATGAGCCCGGTTCCCACATTCCCTTTGTGGCGGGACGTGGACTTACCCTGCGCGGGCGAAAACGCGAGCGGGACTTAAAAGTCCCGCCGGCACGTTAAAGCGTGCGCCACGACTCCCGCTGCGCCACGAATGCCGCTTGCAAGCCATGTTGCTATGTCTTATACTAAGTTTGCGTAAGTCATGAAGGCAGCCGCCACATCCGCGATGATACTGGTTCTACTAAGTGTGATCGCGCTGTGCCCCGTGTTGGTTTGTCCGCCCTCGGGAAGCTGCTGCCACAAGCCACAAACGAAAACTGTCCCGGATTGTCCATACTCGATACTGCAAAAGAGTAAGACGAGCCCGACGGCCACGCACGCGAAGTGGGCCGGCACGCCGGTCCGCTCGGTGACCAGCGCCACATTACCGGTGGCCGCCTTCGCGGTAAGCGTGCCGAGCCGGCTCGCCAATACATCCGGCCTCTTCCTGCGCAACTGCGTTCTCCTGATTTAAAGCCCGCCTGGTTAACAGGTGTGTCTTTACTTACTCGACAATTTACGAAAAGGAGAACGATCATGAAAAGAATAGTCATTAGTGTGTTCAGCCTAGCGGCTGTATTGTTGCTGACTCTGTCGCCGGTGTTGGCGTTGACCCACAGCGACTGCTGCAACCAACAATCATGCTGCGGCCAGGCATGCTGCCACAACCATCACAAGTAAGGCAGACGTCACAGAGGGGGGGCCGTGGCACGGCCCCCGATTTTCGGTCATCATACACTTAGGACCGAAGTGAAGACCATTTTTCACGTGGACATGGATGCGTTCTTCGTATCCGTCGAAGAGCTGTTCGATCCGTCCCTCAAGGGCAAGGCCGTGGTGGTGGGCGGCCGCCCGGACGAGCGCGGGGTGGTGTCCGCGGCATCCTACGAAGCGCGCAAATTCGGCGTGCATTCCGCCATGCCGCTACGCACCGCCGCACGCATGTGCCCGCAGGCCATCTTCGTGGATGGCCACCCTACCCGGTACCGCGAGTACTCGGCGCGCGTGCACGAAGTACTCAACCGCTTCTCGCCGCTGGTGGAGATGGCTTCGATCGACGAGGCCTACCTGGATATGACCGGCACCGAGCGGCTGCATGGGCCGCCGCTGGCCGCCGCGCACGCGCTGCACCAGTGCATGAAAGCCGAGACGCGGCTCAACTGCTCGATCGGCATCGCCACCGCGCGGCTAGTGGCCAAAGTGGTTTCCGACCAGGCCAAACCTAATGGCGTGATGTGGATCTTGCCGGGCTGTGAAGCCGCGTTCCTGGCGCCGCTCGACGTGCGCAAGATTCCGGGCGTCGGTAAGGTTACGGAACAGAACCTGCACAAGCTGTCGATCCGCAAGGTCGGCGATCTGGCGCGCCTGGACGAACGTTATCTCGAAGAACGCTTCGGCAAGTGGGGACTGGCGCTGGCGGGAAAAGCCCGCGGCCTGGATGCGGGCGGCTGGTTCGACGCCGAAATCGGCGCGAATTCCGATCCCAAGTCGATCAGCCACGAGCATACCTATAACGAAGACACCAGCGACCTGGCGGTGCTCGAATCCACGCTGGCACGGCTTTCCGAAATGGTGGGACGACGCCTGCGCGAAAACGGGCTGCACGCGCGCACGTTGCAGCTCAAACTGCGCTATTCGGATTTCTCCACCATTACGCGCGCGCATTCCGTGGAGCGGCCCACGCAGCTCGATACGGAGATCTTCGACCAGGCGCGGGCGCTGTTCCTGAAGAATTGGAAGGCTGGGGCACGCGTGCGCCTGCTGGGCGTGCACGCTTCGTCTTTCGAAGAGGGGCAGGGCCAGTTAGACCTGCTCGACGAAGGCAAGCACGAGCGCTGGCAGCAGGCCACGGCCGCGGCAGACCGGCTGCGCGACAAATATGGCGATTCCGCCGTCTCCCTGGCGGCGGGCTTGAAGGGTGCGTTCCGCGAGAGGGTGCACGATGCGCAGACGCACGACGGGCGCAAGGCGCCGGCACCGGGCGATGGACGCAAGGCGCCGCCACCGGGCGATGGGCGCAAGACGCCGGCACCGGATAGTGGGCACAACATGCGGCGGAAGAGCTAGCAGCGGGACGTGGACGTCCCGCGCAGGCGTAGACGTCTGCCCCACGGGGCCACACGCTACACTGAAGGCGAACGATGCCGTCCATACATATCATTGGCGGAGGGCTGGCCGGTTGCGAAGCCGCCTGGCAGGTTGCCGAAGCCGGACACCCGGTGGTGCTGCATGAAATGCGTCCAGTGCGGTCAACGGCGGCACACCAGACCGACCGTCTCGCCGAACTGGTTTGCAGCAACTCCCTGAAGTCCGAGCAGGAAGACTCCGCGCCATGGCTTCTGAAAGAGGAACTGCGACGCATGGGATCGCTGGTGCTGCGGGCGGCCGCGCAGGCGCGGGTACCCGGCGGCCATGCGCTCACGGTGGACCGCGAGGTATTCTCGGCGGAGGTCACGCGCGCCATCATGGGGCATCCGCGCGTCGAGATCCGGCGCGAAGAGGTCCGCGAACTGGCCGCCGGCGATCTCACCGGCATCACCATTGTGGCTACGGGGCCTCTTACCAGCGAGGCGCTGGCGGACGAGATCGCGCGCCTGACCGGCGCCGGCCGCCTCTTCTTTTACGACAGCATCAGCCCCATCGTAGAGGCGGATTCGGTGGACCCGGCCATCGCCTTCCGCGCCTCGCGCTACGACAAATCGCTCGATGGCACGGCCGATTATCTCAACTGCCCCTTCGACCGCCCGCAATACGAAGCCTTTCTGGACGCCCTGCTGGCCGCGGAAGCGGTTTCTTCCCACATCGCGGAAGACGTGCCGTATTTCGAGGCCTGCCTGCCCATCGAAGAGCTGGCCCGGCGCGGCCGCGATACGCTGCGCTTCGGCCCCATGAAGCCCATGGGCCTGATCGATCCGCGCACGGGCCGGCGTCCGTGGGCCGTGGTCCAGCTCCGGCAGGAGAATCTACGCTCCGACAGCTTCAACCTGGTGGGCTTTCAGAATCATCTCAAATTCGGCGAGCAAGCCCGCATCCTGCGCATGATTCCGGGACTCGAACGCGCCGAGTTCCTGCGTTTCGGCCAGATCCATCGCAATACGTACATCAACGCGCCGGCCCTGCTTACGGACACCTTACAGTTGCGCGCGCGGCCCGAAATCCTGTTTGCCGGCCAGATCTCCGGCGTGGAGGGCTACGTGGAGGCCATCGCCACCGGACTTGATGGCTGGACTGCACGCCGCGGAGCTGGCATCCGGCAGGCCGGCGCGCCCGTTTCCGCGGGAGACCGCGCTGGGGTCGCTTTGCCACTATATCTCCGGCGCCGACGCCCGCAACTATCAGCCGGCCAACATTACTTTCGATTTGTTGCCACAGCTTGACGAATCGACGCGTCATAGATTACGACACGACAAGCGTGCCCGCCACAGTGAAGTCTGCCGCCGCGCGCGCGAAGCGTTGGCGCAACATTTGGACTACGCTACACTCTGATAGGAGGCAAGTTATGCAGGGTCGCGTGCGGCTGCCTGGCTTGGTGGCGTTGCTGGCGACGGCCGCATTCGGGCAGAATTCCGCTTCCACCACTTCCACTAACTCCGGCGTCACTGGCGTGGCTGCCGGAAAGGGTCAACCGGCGCCGCCCGGCGTGGTCCCGTCCTTCAGCGGAGCTCCCTACTCCGCGGAGGTGATTGAGGAGCGCGTCCGCACGCTGCCGGATGGCAGCGAAGCCGCGGAGCCATGGCAGAAGTCCAGGGTGTATCGCGATTCCGCCGGCCGGACCCGGACGGAGCGGTTCCCGCAAACGTCTGCAAGCGATGGGCAGCCCAGCCACGCGCTACCGTCGATCCACATTGCCGATACCGTGGCACACGTCAGCTACAGCCTGGATCCGGCGGCTAAAGTGACGCACAGGCGGCCCATTCATACGCTGCAAGACCGGCCAGCCGTATTGCAGCGCGCGTCCCGGCCCGCCGCACCGCGCTTGCCGGCCACTCCCGGCATATTGTCGGGCATCGAGCATCTCGGAGATAGGACCATCGAAGGGGTGCTCGCGACCGGCACGCGGCAAACGATCACTTTTCCGATCGGGTCCAGAAGCAACGACCAGCCGATGGTTTCCGTCCACGAGATGTGGCGGTCGCGCGAGATGCACATCGTACTCCTGGACGAGGTGCACGATCCTGTCAGGGGGATTGTCAGGCAGAAGATGACCCATATCAGCCGCGCCGAACCGGACCCACGCCTGTTCCAGCCGCCGGTGGATTACGCTATCACCGATGAGCCGGTTGCTCCGCGGGCCGCCCCCAGGCGCGTCGTCATATCTGAAAGTGTGGCATCCGCCGCGCGGCCGCCGGAACCCGCGGTGCAGCCGGCGGCGCAAAACCAACCGGAACCTGTAGAGCAGCCCGAACCTGCGCCCGCGGAGACCATTTCCATCGATGAACCGGCGGCCGACGCCGCGTTTGCCGATGCGCCGGCTGACGAAATCCCACCGGATGGGGATGCTCCGGCGACGTATGTGGGCGTCAATGCGGTCTATGTGGGCGCAAGCCGCGCGAATCCATCCGTCAAAGCGGCCGCCGCGGCGGGCACCTCGAAGAGCGCTCCGGCCGCGGGCACGAAGCCACCGGCGCCGCCCAAGCGGCCCAAACCGAAAGTCCCGCCGCCGGACCAGCCGGTGAAGTAATGGCGCCGGACGCAGGAACCGGGTCAGCCGAAGCGCCGCGGATGTCTGAACTCGAACTTCAAATCGGACGCTATTTGGAAGAACTGGCGCGCGCGCAAGCTTCGGCGCACACGCTCGAATCGTACGGGGGCGATCTGCGCCAGTTTCTGGAATATTTCACGCCGCCCGAGGGCCAACCACCGCCGCTCGCGCAATTCGGGGTGCTCGAAATCCGCGAGTGGCTGGCCAATCTCTATAGCCGCGGCCAGGGGCAGCCCCTGACCACCGTCTCCATCCGGCGAAAGCTTGCGGCAGTGCGCTCGCTGTTCCGCTTTCTCTCGCGCGAGGGCTTGGTGCCCGTGAATCCGGCGCGGTTGGTGCGCACGCCCAAAGCGCCCAAGACGTTGCCGGATGTGATGACCGCGGAGCAGGTGAACGGGCTGATCGATACCGTGGGCGCGGAAAAATTCGAACGCCCCCACCCGGCCCGCGACCGCGCCATTTTCGAATTTCTGTACGGTTGCGGTATTCGGGTCAGCGAGCTGGTGGGGCTGAATCTGGAGGACATCGATCGCGCCGAGCGTTGGATCCGGGTGCGCGGCAAGGGGAAGAAGGAGCGGCAAGTGCCCCTGACTTCGCAGGCCACCGGCGCGCTGGAGCGCTACCTGCCCGATCGCGGAGCGGCAGCCGATCCGCGCGCCGTCTTCCTGAACCATCGCGGCGGCCGCCTGACCGCGCGCGGAGTTGGCGGCATCGTCAAACTATACGGCATACTGGTGAATGGTGACTCTTCCATTCATCCGCACAGTTTCCGGCACGCCTATGCCACACATCTGCTGGCGGACGGGGCGGACCTGCGCGCCATCCAGGAACTGCTCGGCCACGCGCGGCTTTCGACGACGCAGAAGTATACTCAGGTTTCGCTCACCGATCTGATGAAAGTTTATGACAGCGCCCACCCCAAAGCCTGACGAAGCCAAGCCTGAGGCGCCGGCGCGCGGCTTCCGCATCCCGCGGCCAGCCGCCCTGGCGGCCAGCGCCTGCCTGGCGTTCGTGGTCTTCGCGGTGGCGCTCATCCGCGTGCTGCCTTCGCCGCATTCGAAGTACGACTACCTGATCGTGGGCACACTGGCCACGTTGGCGGCCCTGATCACGATCTTCGCCGGGCTGGTGATGAGCCGGCGCAAGAAATAGGCGCAGTCGAACGGCCGCCGGACCTCAGGGAATGCGGAGGAAACCGTGGCTGACACCGTTCGAGTCCGTGTAGTAACCTGCGATGACGCCCGCCTCATTCACGCCGGTCGGGTACGTGCCCGTATTGACAGCCGTGCCCGCGCCGGGAACGGCAAAAGTAGTGATCTCACCCTCGGCGCCGGTGACAAAGCCGGAGAAGGCCGCGGCGAACGCCGGGAGCCACTGTCCCGTTACCGCTCCGGCGGAATTGATGGCGCGGGGAAGCGATTCGACGGCGCCGGGAACTATAAGCGCCTTGATGGTACCGGCGGGGCTGCGCAGGAATCCCTCCGACGGACCGGCCGGGGTGACATTGATCCCGACAATGCCACCCGCGTTATCGATGGCGGCGGGCATGGTGCCTTGCTCGAACTTGCTGCCCGCCGAAGGGGCGTCGAACTCGGTGATGACGGAGCTTCCATCGCGAACGAAACCATGAAAAACAAAGTTCGCATCCGAATAATTACCGCAGATCGCTCCCGATGCATTGATGGCGACGGGGTAGGTGCCCTCGTTGCCGCGGGAGCCCGCGCCGGGAGCGTCAAAGGTACTTAAGGTGCCGTTGGCGGAAAGGACAAAGCCATGCAGCACTAAGTACCGGTCGATGTAGTAACCGGTTACGTCCCCAGCCTGGTCGATGGCGTTAGGAAGGGTACCCTGGCCGCCTCCCTGCCCCGCGGCCGGAACATTAAATACGTATATGGGGCCGCCGGCCGGGAGTTTGAAGCCATGATTCACATTTGCGGCGTCCTGGTAACTGCCGGCGATGGTGCCCGCCGCGTTGATGGATGCGACGTAGGTGCTCCTGGCGCCGGGAACATCGAACGTGGCGATGACACCTTTGGGAGAGCGCACGAAACCATGCGGCCACCCACCCGAAAGGTAGACTCCGGCCACGGTGCCGGCGTCGTTAATGCTATTGGCAATAGTGCCTGTAACGCCGGTTCCAGGTACATCGAAGGTGATGAATTTGGCGGTGCTGGGGAGCGCGCCGGGTTGGGCGGCCGATGCCAGGACGAACACAGCGCCGAGACACAGCGCCGCGGCGGCGGCCAACGATCTCTGTTCCATGGTCCTGAGTATCGCACGCGGAGGCCTAAGTGGATTTGTAACGCCTCGCGAGGAGGCCGGTGGCTTCGGCGATGTCGATGTCCGCGACCAGCAGTCCCTCTTTGCCGTAGGGCTGGAAGCAGAGCAGCGATCCGTCCGGCCGCACCACCGCCGATGTCGTGGGCGACCCGGCGCCCGCAAAATTGACGGTGGCGAAGTAGCAGGTGTTCTCGGCCGCGCGGCATAAGGCAGCTTTTTCGTGGAATGAATTCGCCGGGTCGGCGAAAGTCGAGGGCACGTAGCTACCCGGTTCGGCGGCGTGGAAATGCGGGTGAAACACGATGTGCGCGCCTTGCCGCACGGCCCAGCGGACCGTTTCCGGATAGCGCCACCCCTCGTGACAGATGGCAATGCCAAATGTCAGCGGACCGGTTTGGAATATCCGCCTGCCGGAGCCGGGAGCGTAAGTACCATCCTCGGAGGGATCGAGTTGGACCTTGTCCTGGAAGCCGGCGATCGCTCCGTCCGGGCCGACCACCAGTGCGCTGATGAACAGGGATGCATCGACCAGGCGCTCGGTGCCGAGAATGACCCCGATGTTGGCCTTGGCGGCAGCCGCTCGGATGGCGGACCAGGCGCGCTCCAGGAACGCCGCGTCGGCAGGCGGCGCCGTCTTGCCCATGCCCCGGTAGCCGGGCGTGAAGCATTCCGGAAAACAGACCAGCGCGGCGCCTTCGACGGATGCTTGTGCGATGGCTTTTTCGGCCAGCGTGATGGACTCCTCGGGAGTCGCCGGGAAGCGAATGTTGGCCAGGGCGATGCGAAACATTTTGCGATCGGCAGTCCCGATTTTATCCTGATTCCTGAAGCGCAGCGAGCGGCGGCGGCCCTGATGCACTGATCCGAAAGGCTCTTCATGCCCGCAACCCCGGCACACTCCGCGGCCCGTATCTTTGTGAGCTGCGGCCAGAGCAAGAATTCCGACGAAGTGGAAATCGTGGCGGGTATCGAAGCCGAGCTCAAGCTGCTTGGTTTTGAACCCTGGATTGCGGAGTTTGTCTTCGATGCGCCCAAGAACTCCGGGTAGTTTGTCGGCCAGAGCCGGCTGAAAGCCGGCTGCGGGCAGAATTGCCCGCCCCACAAAAACCAAGCTGACACCGGATCGAAGCGGCCCGGCGTAGCGCCGGCTCTCCCCAGACAGGCGCGCAAGCGACTACACTTTTCGGTGAGGACTTCGATTGATGAGATATTCTTTTCTGGCTGGGGTGGCCGTGCTGGCTTCGGCCGCGTTTCCCGGCGCCGTCTACGGACAATTGAACCAAAAGCGGGGCAACGCTCCGGGCGACGTGCCGCAGACCACGTATTTTGTGCATCGGCTGAGCTCCGATCACGCCGAGGGCATTACTACCCTCGACATGAATGGCGACGGGCGCCCGGATATCGTCAGCGGAGCGTACTGGTATGAGAACCCGGGGCCGGGGGGCGGCGAATGGAAGCGGCACCAGTACCGCAGCGTCGATATCGTGGGCGAATTCGTGTCCGACTGCGGCGAGTGGGTAGTGGATGTGAATCACGATGGTGCGCCGGACATCGTATCGGCCGGCTGGATGACGGATGGCCTGTTTTGGTACGAGAATCCGAAGAAGCAGGGAGCCATGTGGGAGCGGCATTTCATCACGCATTCGGTCGAGACGGAGGGCGGCTGGATGGCGGACATCAATGGCGACGGCAAGCCGGACCTGGCCCTGGCGCACTATGGCCGCTCGGGAATGATCTGGGTGGACTTCGCGGGGCCGGAGCCCAAGGTCCACCACGTAGGCGGCCACGACCAGGATGGACACGGTGTCGGAATGGCGGACATTGACGGCGATGGAAAAATCGATATTCTCACGCCGTATGGCTGGTTCAAGAATATCGACGCCGACCACGACCAGTGGGAGTGGCACGGCGATTGGGATTTGGAAGAAGCGGGGTTCCCGATTATCGGCTACGACGTGAATGGCGACGGCAAGACCGACATCATCTACGGCCGCGGACACAGCTACGGTTTGTACTGGCTGGAACAGCAGGGCGACGCCGCGCATCGCCGCTGGGTGAAGCATACCATCGATGAATCCTTCTCCCAGGTGCATGCGCTGGCATTGGCGGATATCGACGGCGACGGCGAGTTGGAGTTGATCGCCGGAAAACGCTATCGCGGGCACGATGGCCACGATCCCGGCTCCTACGATCCGCTGGTGATCTACTACTACAAGATCAACCGCAAGACCGGCGAATTCACGAGATATCCGATCTCGTTGAATGGCACGGCGGGAGCCGGTACGCAGTTCGTAGTGGCGGACCTGGATGGTGACGGCGACCTGGATATCGCGACGGCGGGCAAGACCGGCGTGCATTTCTTCGAGAATCTGAAGATCGACCTGGTGCCGCACGCGGAGCGGGAGAAGGAATTGCTGCTGGACAAGAACTGGCCGTTCCCGGACGAGGGCGCGGCGACGAAGTGGCAGCACTGAGGCAAAATATCAATTGGAGGGTGGCCAATCCTGGCCGCAGCCGCCTTTTTTAGGCGGCCGGGAAGCCGGCTGAAAGCCGGCTGCGGGCAGGATTGCCCGCCCTCCGTGACGCGCCAGCGCTGTCACGCGCCAGGTGACACGCCTGTCGCATTTCCGCCGCCCGGGGTCCTCCGGCGCGCGATACCTCCTTTTCTCACAATGGTTTAATGCGAATCGCCCCGATGGCATTCACGATGCTTTATGAAAGCTCGTGAACAAGCAAACGATCCCCGGCCCCGATTCAATTCGCGCCATCAGGAGAGAACAGAAAATGTTAGCTTCAGTTAGTTTCGATCTTACCGGCTGCCAGCAGCAGCCTTCCCCCGACCATGCCGTTTGGGGTGGCCTGCGGCGCCAATTCCTGCGCCTGGCCCTGCTCGCCCTGTCTGTGGCGTGCAGCTTGGCCCTGGCCGGTTCGAAACTCTCGAACGACCTGCAGCAGCAGCTCGGCAGCGGCGACGTCGAAGTGATCGTGCAATTCAACCATATTCCTACCGATGGCGATATGCAGGCCTTTGCCGCACGCCAGATCATCCGCCGCTTCCGGCACATGAAAGCCGCGCACCTGCGCCTGTCGCCGGCCGAAATCCGGGCGCTCGAACTGAATCCGCTGGTCACGCATATCTCGCCCAACCGCGCCGTATCCGGCAGCCTGGATATCACCACGCAAACGGTCGGCGCCAACGCCGCCTGGCAGTCCGGGTATAACGGCACCGGCATCGGCGTGGCCGTGATCGATAGCGGCATCTACGCGCACGACGATCTCAAGACGGCCTCCGGCGGCGGCTCGCGCATCGTCTACAGCCAGAGCTTCGTGACCGGGCTGACCGGCACCGATCTCTACGGGCACGGCACGCACGTGGCCGGCATCATCGGCGCCAACGGCAAGGATTCCACCGGTTCCGGCTTCACCCGCACCTTCAACGGCGTGGCGCCCAACGTCAACCTGATCAACTTGCAGGTGCTCGACCAGAACGGCGCGGGGACCGACAGCAACGTGATCGCGGCCATCGACGAAGCCATCAGCCTGAAGAGCACTTACAACATCCGGGTGATCAACCTGTCACTGGGCCAGCCGGTGTACGAGAGCTACACGGTAGATCCGCTGTGCCAGGCCGTGGAAGCCGCCTGGAGCTCAGGCATCGTGGTGGTGGTGGCGGCGGGCAATTCCGGACGCAACGTGCAGGGCAGCCTGCCTCTTTATGGCACCATCGCGGCGCCGGGAAACGATCCTTATGTCATCACCGTGGGCGCCACCAGCACGCACGGCTCGACCAACGTGGCCGGCGACACCATCGCCAGCTATAGCTCGGATGGGCCCACCGCCATCGATCACATCGTGAAGCCCGACCTGGTGGCTCCCGGCAACAACGTGGTTTCGCTGATGGCTCCGAACAATACCCTGGCCAATACCTATTCTTCCACCCTGACGGCCAACTCCTATTACGAAGCGGGCAATCCGGCGGGCAACTCCACCCAGTATTTCTGCTTGAGCGGAACCAGCATGGCCACGCCGGTGGTAAGCGGTGCCGCCGCCCTGCTGCTCCAGAAGTATCCATCGCTGACCCCGGACCAGGTGAAGGCCCGGCTGATGAAGACGGCTTACAAGAGCTTCGCGTTGTACAGCAGCGCGCTCGACCGGGTACACAATATCGGCTACAACAACATCTCGGACATTTTCACGATCGGCTCGGGCCAGGTGAATATCACCGCGGCGCTGTCCAGCTCCGACTCGGTGAACGTGCCGGCCATCTCGCCCGAGGCGGTGATGAATTCCAACGGCCAGGTGACCCTGATGTTCGCCGAGAACATCGTGTGGGGCACCAATATCGTCTGGGGCACCAACATCGTATGGGGCACCAACATTGTCTGGGGCACCAATATCGTGTGGGGCACTTCGGTGCTCACCGGCCAGACCTTGAACAGTTTGTCTATCCTGTGGGCGGGAACCGGGGCTTCCTGGGTGAACGCCTCGAATATCGTGTGGGGCACTGCGACTTTGCCGGCGTCAATGATCCAGCCGATGGCCGCGGACGACGGCGACCAGTAGAGGCCAATTCCAGCCTGACTTCGCACAAACCGAGGTGCATGATGCCTGCTTCCGCAAAGGGCTATATCTCTCTGGTGAGCGCGGCGGGAATCGCAGCGATGGCTTATGCCTTCCTGGATCCGCCGTGGTCTCACAACACAATTCGCTTCGCCGTGTACTTTCTGCTGTCGCTGATGGCGGCCACATTGAAACTACGGCTGCCGGGACTGACGGGGACGCTGTCTATCGGTTTCGTCTTCGTGCTGTTGGGGATTTCGGAGCTGACGCTGGCGGAAACCATGCTGATGGCCTGTGCGGGGGTGGCGGTGCAATGTCTGTGGCGGGCGCAGCGCCGGCCGGCGGCGGTGCAGGTGCTGTTCAGCGTATCGGCGGTGGCGGTGAGCCTGACGCTGGCCTTCGGGTGTGCGCAGCGGGTACGGGCCGAACTGCACGCGGGGCCGGTTTCGATCGTGCTGGCGGTGGCCACCTGTGTGTATTTCGTGGCGAACTCGCTGCTGGTATCGGGCGTGTTGTCGCTGGTGAAGCAGGAACCTTTGCGGGCGATCTGGCAGCAATGTTACCTGTACGCGTTCCCGTATTACCTGCTGGGCGGGGCGGTAGCCGGGCTGATGGCGGCGGCGGGCCGCGAGTCGGGATGGCAGGTGGGGCTGCTGATTCTGCCGGTGATGGGGCTGGTGTTTTTGTTCTATCGTTTGTATCTGGCCAGGTTTACGGTGCTACGCGGGACTTAGAAGTCGAGCTTACGCTCGCACGGATCGGGTCTGGAGACCCTCTGCAGGCGTAGACGCCTGCCCCACCAAACGTCCAAAGCCCAGAGCGGCGTGCGCCACGGGCGCGTCTGGGATCGCTTCGATCAGGCGGCGCGTGTAGGGGTGCGCGGGACGCTCGAAGATGTCCGACACGGGCGCAAACTCCACAATTTCACCTTCATGTAGAACGGCCACGCGGCCGCAGAGTGCGGCAATCGAGAGCAAATCGTGGGAGATATAAAGGATAGCCATGGACATCTCACGATTGAGCCGGCCGAAGAGGCGTAGGATTTCGGATTGCGTGAGGGCATCGAGCGCGCTGGTGGCCTCGTCGGCGATGAGCAGGGCGGGCCGGTGGAGGATGGCCATGGCAATCAGTACGCGCTGCGCCTGCCCGACGCTGAGCTCGCCGGGATAGCGGCGCAGAAACGGCCGGTCAACATCCAGGCTCACGGCGGCCAGCGCGTCCAGGATGGCAGCTTCCCGGTATGGGCGAGGGCCGTGGCAATGGGCTTCCCAGGCCTCCGCCAGTTGCGTCCCGATGCGCAGCGCGGGATTCAAAGAGGAGACGGGATTCTGTAGCACGAGCGAAATCTCGCGGCCGCGAATCGCGCGCATCTCGCGCTCGGGGCGGCGCAGCAGATCTTCGCCGCGAAAATCGATTTGACCCGCTACCGACCCGCCCTTGAGGTGCAGCAGGCGCATGATGGCCAGCGCGATGGTGCTCTTGCCCGACCCACTTTGTCCGGCGAGACCCACGATTTCGCCGGCTTCGATATCGAAGGTTACATCGCGCAGCACTTGGGCGCGGGCGTGGTACCCGGCGGAAATCCGGACGGCGAGGAGGGGCGGGGCGTCGATGGGAGTGTCAGTCAACGGATCTATCCCTCTTACCATGGCTGTCTGCCGGGTGTCACGGCAAGTTGCCTTTCGTTAAGTCCCGGCCTCGCCTCCGACCCCGCCATGTTATCTAAAGTGATTAGGCGGCTAGTTACTATCGCGGTTAACCAGGCCGGGTTCATTTCGAAGGATACTATCCCGGGCCATAACCTTAACATTATCTTGGTACAAGAAGTACTTTCATAGCTCATAATGAATTGAATATAGAGCGTGTAGAGCGTATGTTACTGGTATGGCAATGACCGCGAAGATTCATACACTGGCAAACGGCGCTGCCGGCCGTTTCAACCTGCATCGCGCGGCTCCCCGCCATGACCAGCCGGACGCGGGACCGGACCCACGGTACTCGCAGGACTATCTAAAGGCTGCGCAGGCCCAGAATGAGGACAACGTGATGGGTGGCGCAATCGTCAGAAGCGAGCGCATGAAAGCGGTCTTCCGCCTGGTGGAAAGAATCGCGCGCACCAACGCGACCGTCTTAATCGGCGGAGAGAGCGGATCAGGTAAAGAGGTCGTCGCGCGCGCGGTACACAATTTCTCTCTGCGTTGCGAACGGCCCTGGGTGGATGTAAACTGCGGCGCCCTGCCGGACCACCTGGTGGAGAGTGAGTTGTTCGGATACGAAAAGGGCGCGTTCAGCGGCGCGGATGGCCAAAAAGCCGGCATGTTCGAACTGGCCAGCGGCGGCACCTTGTTTCTCGACGAGATCGGGGAGCTGGACGCCAAGATGCAGGTGAAGCTGCTGCGGGTGCTGGACGGCGTACCTTACTACCGCTTAGGGGGCACGCGCAAAGTCGCGGTGGATGCGCGGATTGTGGCGGCCACCAACAAAAACCTCGAGCAGGCCGTGGAGGCGGGTACCTTTCGCGGCGACCTGTTTCACCGGCTGAACCAAGTGAGCGTCCAGGTGCCACCGTTGCGCGAGCGCGTAGAAGATGTCGCACCCTTGGCTTATCACTTCTTACACGAAGTAGATCCGCGGCTGGATTTGGGAGACGACGCTTTGAGCGCGCTGGAGGATTACGATTGGCCCGGCAACGTGCGCGAACTGCGCAATGCGATCACGCGCGCTGCGGTGCTGGCCGAGAGTTGGGAGATTCAAGCGGCGGATCTGAATTTGAAGCCTTGCACGCATTATTCGGCCGCCAAGCCAGAATTGAAGCATCAACTGGGCGGCCTGGAAGAGCAGGTGATCCGCGAGGCGCTGGAGAAATCCGGAGGCCGGCAGGATATTGCGGCGGGTCTGCTGGGGATCTCGCGCCGTACGCTGCTGCGCAGGCTGAAAGAATACAAGATGCGCGCCAACCCGGACGGCTGCGCCATACCGGTGTTATCGATATGAACCTCAAGGCCAAGCTTTACGTGGCGATGGTCAGTCTGGCCGGACTGGGCGTCATCGGAATGAGCTTGTATCATTGGCGTTCCGAAGACCTCTATCGCTTCTGCTTCTACCTGGTGCTTTCCGCCCTGGCCGCGGGCTTGAAAGTCAGTCTGCCCGGCATCCGCGGGACTATGTCGGTCTGCTTCCTGTTTGTGTTCATAGGCATCGCCGACTTGAATGCCACCGAGACCTTGCTTATCGGCTGCGCCGGTACCGTGGTGCAGTGTCTTTGGAAATCGAAACAACGCCCCAAGCTGTTCCAGGTGGTCTTTAGCATTGCGAATACCGGGATCGCGGTGACGCTGGCATACTCCTTCTACCACTGGCCGTTGCTGCAGCGCCTCGATCATATCGGTCCGCTGTTGCTGATCGCCACCGGGCTGGCTTACTATGTTCTGAACACTGTACCTATCGCCGAGGTCATCTCTCTGTCGGAAGGTAAGCGCTTCGGCGAGACGTGGCATAATTGCTACTTCTGGTCGTTTCCGTTCTATCTGGTAGGGGCTTCTCTGGCGTGGATCATCAGCCTCTTCACGCGGCAGATGCATTGGCAAGGTTCCATTGTGTTACTGCCGGTGATTTATCTGATTTACCGTTCTTACCAACTCTATCTGGCGCGGCTCGAAGACGAACGACGGCACGTGGAATCGATTGCCGGGCTGCATATGCGGACGATCGAAGCGCTGGCCCTGGCGATTGAAGCCAAAGATCATACGACCCACGAGCACCTGCGGCGCGTGCGCGTCTACGCGGTCGAAATCGGCAAGCGGCTGGGACTCGCCACCGAGGAGTTGGAGGCCCTGAAAGCCGCGGCCCTGTTGCACGATATCGGAAAGCTGGCCGTGCCGGAGCACATCATCTCCAAACCGGGCCGCCTCACGCAGGAAGAATTCGAGAAGATGAAGATCCACCCGGTGGTGGGAGCGGAAATCCTGGAGCGGGTATCCTTTCCCTATCCGGTCGCGCCGATCGTGCGAGCGCATCACGAGAAATGGGATGGGAGCGGTTATCCCTACGGGCTGCGCGGCGAGGAGATACCGATTGGGGCGCGCATCCTGTCGGCGGTCAACTGCCTGGACGCGCTGGCTTCCGATCGGCAGTACCGGCGGGCCATGAATCTGGACGACGCCATGAACGAAGTGATGGCACAGGCCGGCAAGAGCTTCGACCCGCGGGTGGTGCTCATGTTACTCCACCACTATGTCGAGTTGGAGCGCCAGGCGCAGGAGACCACGGAAATCACCGCCAGATTATCCACCGATGTGAAGATCGAGAGAGGCGCGGAGCCCGCCACCGGGTATCAAGGTTCGGCGCCGCACACCGCGCCGGGTAACGAATATGATTTTCTGTGCTCTATCGCGGCGGCCCGGCAGGAAGTGCAGTTGCTCTTTGAACTGGTGCAGGATCTGGGTAACTCCTTAAGCCTCGACGAAACACTTTCCGTAGTAGCGGCACGATTGAAAAAGATCGTTCCTTACGACGCCATCGCGATCTATGTGCGGTTAGACCGGAAGCTGGTCCCGCAGTATGTCAACGGAGAAGATTTCCGGCTGTTTTCCTCGCTCGAGATACCCATGGGCGAAGGTTTGTCGGGCTGGGTTGCCGAGAACCGCAAGCCGATCTTGAATGGTAACCCGTCCGTGGAACCCGGGTATCTGGCGGACCCGGCTAAGTTCAGCACCCTGCGGTCGGCGCTGGCAGTTCCGCTGGAGGGGCTCAGCGGCGCGATCGGCGTGATGACGCTGTACCGCGCCGATCACGACGCATTTTCGCGCGACCATCTGCGCATCCTGCTGGCCATCAGCAGCAAAGTTTCGCTGGCGGTGGAGAATGCCTTGATCTTCCGCCAGGTGGAAGACTCGGCGACCACGGATTATCTTTCGGGATTGCCCAACGCGCGTTCCCTGTTCCTGCGGCTGGACAGCGAAGTGGCCCGCTGCAAGAGAAACGGGGAGCCGCTCTGCGTCGTGGTATGCGATCTGGATGGCTTCAAGCAGGTCAACGACCGGTTTGGCCACCTGGAAGGCAACAAAGTCTTACGGAATGTGGCGGACGCGCTCCGCAGCCGCTGCCGCGAGTACGATTATGTGGCGCGCATGGGCGGCGACGAATTCGTGCTGCTGCTCCCGGGCGGCGACCGGAAGTCGATCCAGGGGCGCATCAACGAGATCCGGCTGCTCGCCGTGGACACCTCAACGCCCGCAGGCAGCAACGTGTCGATGAGCCTGGGCGAAGCCTACTTCCCGGACGACGGCGAGGACGCCGAGGAATTGCTGGCCGAAGCGGATAAGCGCATGTATAAAGCGAAGAACCTGCGCAAGAAGTACAGGATGACGGTCTACCCGCAAACGGCACCGGTCGAGATTGCGGCGACTGCCTGAGAAGGCCCTACGAGGAACTACGGATATGAGACGGCGGTCAATACTATTGGCGCTGGCTGTAGCACTGGCTGCGGCATGCGCGCCCGTTTACGGCCAGTATGGCGGCGAACTGCGATTCTGTCTGCAAGGCGAACCTAAGACATTCAATCCCCTGCTGGTGGAGGACGATCCTTCCGAGGTGGTCCGTTATCTTACCGGCGGCGTGCTGATCCGGGTGAACCGCTCCACGCAGGAAGTGGAACCCGAACTGGCGTCCGCATGGAAGATCGACAGAAACGGCAAACGCATTTCGTTTCAGATTCGCTCCGGGGTGAGTTTCTCGGACGGAACTCCGTTTACGGCGGAGGATGTGGCCGAGACGATGCGCATGGTGATGGATCCAAAACTGCATGCGCCCGTCGGGGACGCCTTCCGATCGGGGTCCGGCGAAGCGGAGATCTCGGTGACGGGAAAAGACAGGATCACCATCGTTTTTCCGGCGGTGGTCTCCGGCATGGAGCGGCTCTTCGATCAGGTGGCCATTCTCTCGGCCAAGTCTCCTAAAAAGGAGGCGGCGGTGCTCGGACCGTTTTATGTGGCGGATTACAAAGCCGGCTCCGAAGTGCTGCTCAAGAAGAATCCGCATTACTGGAAGCACGATGCGCAGGGACACGCGCTGCCCTATCTGGATGCCATCCGGCTGTCGATCCAGCAGAACCGCACCATGGAGATGGTCCGGTTCACGCGCGGCGAACTGCATCTGATCAACAGCGTTGCGCCGGATAACTTCGAGAAACTGGCCGGGGAAACGCCGGCGGCGGTCAGTGATATCGGCCCGGGCCTGGAATCCGAGTTGATGTGGTTCAACCAGGCCCCCGGCGCACCGTTACCGGATTATAAGAAGGCATGGTTCCGTTCCGCCGGGTTCCGGCGCGCCGTGCTTGCGGCGATCAATCGCGACGACCTTTGCCGGGTAGTCTATCACGGACACGCCAGCCCCGCGGTCGGACCGGTTTCTCCGGCGAACCGGCATTGGTACAACACCACCTTGAAGCCGCAGCCCTTCGACCGCGGCGCCGCGCTACGCAGCCTGGCGCAGGATGGGTTCGAGTTAAAAGGAGGCGTGCTGCGCGACCGGCAGGCCAATCCGGTGGAGTTCTCGGTGGTCACTAACGCGGGCAACCTCGCACGCGAGAAAATGGCGGCCATGATTCAACAGGACCTGGCGTCTATCGGGATCAAGCTGAATGTGGTGACGCTGGATTTCGCTTCGCTGATCGAGCGCCTGACGAAGACTTTGGCGTACGAGTCCTGTTTGCTGGGGTTCGCTAATGTGGATCTGGATCCGAATCTGCAAATGAACGTCTGGCTGAGTTCCGCGAGCAACCATCAATGGAACCCCAACCAAAAGACGCCCGCCACGCCGTGGGAAGCGGAAATCGACCGGCTGATGCGCGCGCAGGCCGCCGAGAGCGACCCGGCGAAGCGGAAGCGCTCCTTCGACCGCGTGCAGGAGATCGCCTGGGAGCAGGCGCCCTTCCTGTATCTGCTGAATAAGAATACGCTGATTGCGGTGTCGCCCTCGCTGCACAACGTGAAGGCGGCGCTGATCCGGCCGTATGCTTATTGGAACGTGGAGAGCCTGTCGCTGGCGACGCAGGTGGCCAGCCGCCGGCCTTAGCCGCCGCCGGATTTTGGACATCTCGTGGCGCACGCTTCAGCGAAGGGCCCCGCGGATGCGCGTGAAACAGCGGCGAGACCCGTGGCATCATGCCCGCAGCCGGCTGCGGGCTGAATAGCCCGCCCTCCAAAGCCGAAAAGCCGGATCGTTATTCATCATTGTTGATGACGGGGCGGGGCGGAGTGGGGTAAGATTGCGCCATTGCAGGGTCTTCTGGGTTCGCTTCGTAATTCATTGAATCCGAAGGGGTTGATGGCGGATCTGGCGGTTCGGGGGCGGGGGGGTCGGGCGGGAGCGGGGGTTCGGGGACGGCGGGGCACTGCGCGTTGCGCGCGGCCTGGAGGGCTTTGAGGTGCTTCATGCCGCGTTCGATGGAGCGTTCGATGGCGGTTTCGTAGCGAACGAGGCGGGTGAAGTTGTCGGGGCCCTTGCCACCTTCCATGAAGGCGCGGGCGAGGAGGTCGTCCGGGTCGTGCGGATCGGGCGGCGTGTCTTTCTGGCCTTTGCTTATGCACAATTCGTGATACTCCCGCTTGTTCCGGTCGATGCGGTTCAGGATGGTGGATTCTTCGCGGTAGATGCCGGTTTCGAGGGCAAAAGCACGGTCGAGACGCCATTGGGCGGCGGCGATGCGTTGGACCACCAGGTCTTCGCTGTCGCCGACGGGGCGGAGGTGGTCGTGGAGATCCTGGAGGAGGCGGACGAAGGCATCGGGATCCTCGCCTTCGAGGATGAAGTGTTTGTCGCCGGAGAGGCCGTGGGTGAGGCCGTTGCGGCTGGAGGCGGCTTTGCCTTCGGGGGTGCGCGGGCCGGTGGATTTCTGGGCGTTGCGGCGGTTGGCTTCCGCCTGCTGTTGGGAAAGCTTCCGATCGTGATATCTTTTCATTGATTTGCGGGCGCGGGTGCGGGCCCTTCCTTTCGACTACAGGCTAGCGGGCTAGATTTGGGATAACGGGATACTATAAGCTTAATTGGTTGAAAAGAGGGGAGAAAGATGTTGGGCCGGGCTGTCACTCGAAAAAGGGTTCCCGCAAGTACGCGAAGTTTCAGATTGGCTTCGGGGTCAAAGCGGGCGGATTTCTTGCGAAGACGCCAGTCCAGCTACGCGCCCAGAGAGCGGGACTTAAAAGTCCCGCCGACACGCTGAAGCGTGCGCCACGGGCTCCCCACAAAACCAAAGTGACCCCTTGACTGTATCGGTCAACTAGTACACTATATGTATAGATGACTTTTCGGCTGGACTTGCATAGCGGTGTTCCGGTCTACCGGCAGATCATCGACCAGGTTCTGGGCGGCATGGCGTCGGGCAAGCTGACGGTCGGCGATCAATTGCCCACTGTGCGGCAGGTGGCCGTAGATCTCGCCATCAACCCCAACACGGTGGTCCGGGCGTATCGTGAGCTCGAAATCCGCGGGGTACTCGAAACCCAGCAGGGTACCGGCACCTTCATCGCGCAACGCCAGGTACAGCCGGACGATGTCGAGCGGCAGCGCCGCCTGGCGCAACTCATCTCGGAATTTGTGGCGCGTGCGGGCAGCGCCGGATTCACAGTCGCAGAACTTAAGGAGCAACTCAATGATCTATAGGATGACTATGCGGCAAGGAAAACAGGATGGCTTCGAAAAGGGCGAGAAAATGCCCATCAGCAGCATCGGCGGCGCCCTTGGCGTGTTTTGTATCGCGGCCGGAGTTGCCGTCGGAGTGGCCATCGACAATCCCGCGCCCGCGTGGGCCGGCTGCGCCATAGGGCTCTACCTCATGTTCGCCATCCGCGTGGCCGACCAATGGGAAAAGGTCGCCGTGCTGCGGCTGGGCCGCTATATCGGCTTGCGTGGCCCCGGCGTCTTCCACATTGTGCCCATCGTGGATTCGCTGAGCCGCTTCGTGGACCAGCGCGTCCGAGTGGCGAGCGTGACGGCCGAATCGGCGCTCACCCGCGATACGGTACCGGTCAATGTGGATGCCATTATCTTCTGGGTGGTGTGGAATGCCGAAAAATCAATTCTGGAAGTGGAAGACTTCATCGGCGCCATCACGCTCAGCGCGCAGACGGCCCTCAGGGAATCGATCGGCCGGCACCAGCTTGCGCAGATGATCACGGAGCGCGAGACGCTGGGGCATGAGCTGCAGCGCATCCTCGACGAGAAAACCAATCCGTGGGGCATCACCGTGCAGTCGGTCGAGATCCGGGACGTAAAGATCCCGCATGAGCTTGAAGACGCCATGTCGCGCCAGGCCCAGGCCGAGCGCGAGCGGCAGGCGCGCATCATTCTGGGGCAGGCCGAGACGGAGATCGCGGACAACTTTTCGAAGGCCGCTTTGACCTACCAGGACAATCCCGTGGCGTTGCACCTGCGGGCCATGAATATGCTGTACGAAGCGATCAAGGAGAAGGGCTCGATGGTGATTGTGCCGTCGTCGGCGGTCGAGACGATGGGGCTGGGCGGCATGCTGGCCACCTCGTCGCTAGCCGGCAATCGTCCCCAAGTGTGATGGGCATTACGGTCGTAGCGCGCAATAAAGCAATAATCGCTCAGGATTTCCAGTCCGATCTACGTTAAATCGTCAATAATTAACGCCTACTGGAACCAGTAGTACCCAATCTAAACTTCCGATAGTATTGCCCATACCTCCATTACCGGCCAAGATAGTCCCAAGGCGATTTGCGGCTAATTCTATGCCGCGCGCTAAAAAAAGAAGCAAAGAAAGTAATGATGGCTTCGGGACTATGGCCGGGTTTGCAAGATTATCGCAGGGGCTTCGCGATGTTATTGGCTCCCATAATCTGCACCGCGGCGGCGCACGGGCGGCCCGCCAGCGAGGGCGCGCCTCTTCCGCTGCTGACGCACGTCGCCCAAATCCGGCAACTTGCTCCCGACCAGGCCGCGCGCGGCTACCCGGTGCGGATCCGGGCAGTCGTGACGTATTACAGCCCTCACGGCGCCAACTTCCTGGGGCGGAATACGTACATGGGCACGGCGACTCCCGACGTTTTCGTACAGGACGCGACTGCGGGCACCTGGGTGAACGTCCCGAAAGATGCCCCCCCGCTCCGGGCGGGCCAACTCGTGGAATTGGAGGGCGTCACCGAGGTCCCGGACTTTGCGCCCCAAATCGGCAGGCCTCGTTACCGCGTGATCGGGGAGGCGCCCCTCCCGAAACCCGCCCGGCCATCGCTCGAGAGAATGCTTTCGACAGCGGAAGACAGCCAATGGGTGGAGACCGAAGGTATCGTGCGGCAGGTGCAACTCCAGGACGGACTGCTCACCCTTGACGTGGCGGTCGCCGGCGGCCGTTTGAAGGCGCTTATACCGGGCATTCATGGACCTGGCCCCGACCACCTCGTAGATGCCGAGGTGCGCATTCGGGGAGCCTGCGGGGCCATCTTTAATAACAAGCTGCAAATGGTGGGAATTCTGCTTTACGTTCCCGATCTGACGCAAATTCAGGTCATCGAGCCGCCGGTGGATCCCTTCACCAAGGATGTTCAGCCGATCGAGACGGTGGCGCGCTTCGCGCCGCAACGTTCGCTGGGGCACCGCATTCGCGTGCAGGGTGTGGTTACGCTGCAGGACGGTAAAACCATTTACCTGTCCGACGGGCGCACGGGCTTGCGCGTCGAATCCAGCGAGCCGGCGGCGTTCCGGCCCGGCGATCGTCTGGATGTAGCCGGATTCCCGCACGTCACCGATTACACGCTGACGGTGGAGGATGCAGTTTGCCGGCGCATCGGCATCCAGGCTCCTCTAACGCCAATTCCAGTTACGGTCGATAAGCTTCTCAGCGGCGATTACGATTCACTGCCCGTGTCCATCCGAGGGCATCTGTTGGGGAAGTCGGTCGTTGGCGATAGCCTTACGCTGGTGTTGAAAAGGGCCGGCACTGTATTCGGCGCAGTGATCCGCGGCCCGCAGGGCGCTGCCAGTCTGGACACGCCGTATGACAGCGTGCTGCGAGTATCCGGAATCTGTGTGTCCGAGAAGAATGGAAACGAACACGACCAGGCCTTCCGGCTGTTGGTCCAGTCGGCGGCCGACGTGGCGGTGGTGCGGAAGGCTCCCTGGTGGACGATTCCGAAGGCATTGGTGATTCTCGGGGTGCTGGCGCTGGCCATACTGGCCGGGCTCGCCTGGGTGGTGGTCCTGAAGCGCCAGGCCATTTTGCAACAGCGCTATCACAACCTGGTAGAGCACGCCAACGACATCATCTTCACGTTGGATCTCGATCAGACCGTAACCTCGTTGAACCGGGCCGGAGAGCGCATTTTAGGGTATTCGCGCAAAGAAGCCTGCGGCCGGCCGCTAGCCCGCCTGCTACCCGCCGTGTGGCACGAAAAGGTCGGCGAAACCGTCCATCGCGTGGGAATCGGGGATAGTTATCCCAATCTGGAATGGGAACTGGCGGCAAAAGACGGCCGGCGTACGCCGGTAGAGGTCAGCCTGCAGGCCATTCGCCAAGGGGGGCGGCTGGTGGGCTTGTTGGGCATTGCCCGCGACATCTCGGAACGCAAGCGCGCCGAAGACGAGATGCTGCACGCCAAGGAAGCCGCTGAAGCGGCCAACCGCGCAAAAAGCGAATTCGTGGCCAATATGAGCCACGAATTGCGCACGCCTCTCAACGCCGTGATCGGCTATAGCGAAATGCTGCAGGAGATCGCCGAGGAACGCGGCGAACAGGACATGCTGGTGGATTTGGGCAGGATCCAAACGGCCGGTAAACACCTGCTTGGCCTGATCAACGATGTTCTGGACCTCTCCAAGATCGAGGCCGGAAAAGTGCAGCTGGTTATCGAAAGGTTTGCGGCCGCCCCGGTGATCCACGACGTGGCCGGTACGGTACAGCCTCTGGTGGAGAAGAACGCCAACCGGCTGGAACTGGTCTGCGCGGAAGACGTCGGCTACCTGCTGGCCGACCAGACGCGGACGCGGCAGGTGCTCTTCAATCTCTTAAGCAACGCCTGCAAATTTACGGAGTGCGGCTTGATCCGCCTGGAGGCGGAGCGCGTGATCGGCGAGACCGCCGCCTGGGTCGAAGTTCGCGTGGCGGACACGGGCATCGGGATGAGCCGCGAGCAGATCGACAGGTTGTACCGGCCGTTTATGCAGGCCGACGCGTCCACCACGCGCAAGTACGGTGGAACCGGTTTGGGGCTGCTCATCAGCCGCCGCCTCTGCCACATGATGGGCGGTTCCTTGAGCGTGGAGAGCCAGTTGGGACGGGGTTCGACATTTACCGTGCGCCTGCCCGCCGAAGCGGAGAGCGGCGTGAGCGATCCGGGTGCAGGCCGATGGCTGGGCGGTCCCATCCAGGTGGCCCGTCCGGTGGGCGTGGATGCGCTAGCGAGCTGAAAGAAGAGGAAGAACGGAATGTTTCCGCAATTTCAACGTGTCGTCACTCTGACGGTGATGAGTATACTGGTCGGCCTGTTTGCCTGGATCTATGTACGCGACCGCCAGCCGCGCGCGCGTCTGTGGATGATTGGCTGGGCCTGCATCGTCGTGCATTTCGCGGCGATGCTGCTGTTCAGTTTCAGCCTGATCCCAGTCCGGCTGGCGAATTGGTCGGCCTACTCGACTCTGCTGGCGGCCGCCTCCGCTTTCTTTCTCTCCGTCTGTCCGCAACGCGGCAGGCCGCGCGACCGGGTGGTGTTCTGGTCGGCCCTGGTGGCGCCGGCGGTGATCTATTGGACGTGCATGATTTATGACGTAGACAACGCCATGCTGTACCGCAGCCTGCTGGCGGTGGCGCTGGGCGCCGGCGTGGGGTTGGCCCTGCTTCAGCCCCGCAAAACCGCGAGCAGTCTGGCCGCATGGCTGCTGCTAGCCATTGCCCCGGGGATGTGGGCCGCCTGGCGCATCGCCACGCATCCCGAGAGCGGCATCGACTTTCTCCTATTTGAGGGCTTTGCCATCACCGGCTGGCGCTATTGGAGATACTTCCGGCGCCTGACTCCGGGCGTGTTGCTGACTTCGCTTGCTTTTCTGGCGTGGGGACTGGTGTTTCCCGTGGCTGAAATCTGTGCCGCGCTGCATATCGACATCCCCGGCGATCACGTGGTCTGGGACCTTCCCAAGTACTTCGTGGCGTTCGGCATGATCATGACGCTGTTCGAGAACCAGACCGAGATCCTGCAGGTTGAAATTGGGGTGCGCAAGCGGGCCGAGGAGACCGCCCAGACGGCCAATGAGGCCAAGGGGATTCTGATGGCCTCCGTCAGCTTTGCCGCGCGCCGGATTCTGAGTACGGCGGGTTGGGAAACGGTGATCCCGGAAACGCTGTCCAAGATCGGCGTGGCGGCGCACGTCAGCCGCGTCTATGTGGCGCAGGTACATCCGGCGGAACCGGGATTAGTGAGCACCGTCCTGCACGAATGGACCGAGCCGTCGCTCGACCGGGGAAGCGCCGGGTTTCGGCAGACTCGCCTGGCGTGGGCCGGGGCGGATTGGAACACGCGCAGCGCCGGTCTGCGCCGCGGCGAAGTGGTGCCGGTGAATCTTCGCCAGCCCCTCGGAGCTGCCGCGGATGCCCCAAAATCGCTCATCATGGTGCCCATCGAAGTGGCCGGCAGTTGGTTCGGATTCCTGGGATTTGAGGACTACCGGCGGGAGCGAGAATGGAGCGATGCCGAACGGGATGGCTTCCGGTCGGCCGCGCGCATGCTGGGCGCCTCGATGACCCGCCAGCGGGCACAGGAGTATGTAGACAACATCCTGCGCTCCATGGAGGAATCCCTGCTGGTCACCGATACCGAATTGCAGATCCGCCGCGTCAATCCCAGCACCTTGCGGCTGCTCGGCTATAGCGAAGAAGAATTGATCGGCCGGCCCGCGGGGCAGGTGGTTCTGGAGCGCGAAGCGCCCGCGCGCCGCAGCGCGGTGGAGCGCACGTATCGCACCAAGACCGGCCGTCTGATCCCGGTGCTGTTCTCGTCGGCCGAAATGCGCAATGGTTCCGGCGTGCTCGAAGGCTATGTCTGGCTGGCCCAGGATATGACCGAGCTGAAGCGCGTGCAGGGAGAACTGGTCCGCGCCAAAGACGCCGCAGAAGAAGCCAACCGGGCCAAGAGCGCCTTCCTGGCGAACATGAGTCACGAGCTGCGTACACCGCTGAATGCGGTGATCGGCTACAGCGAGATGCTGCAGGAGGTGGTGGAGGATCGCGGACAGCAGGACCTGCTGCCGGACCTCGCCAAAATCCGCTGGGCTGGAAAACATCTGCTGGGTCTGATCAACGATGTTCTGGATCTCTCGAAAATCGAGGCCGGGAAAGTGGAGCTGTCCATCGAGAGCCTGGATGTTTCGCCGTTGATTGAAGACGCCATAGGCACAATCCGCCCGCTGCTGGCGCAGAATGGCAACCGGCTGGAAGTTCACTGTGCCGGGTCGCTGGGCGCCATGCTTGGGGACCAGACCCGCGTGCACCAGGTGCTGGTCAACCTGCTGAGCAATGCCTGCAAATTCACCGAGAACGGTTTGATTCGCATGGAAGCCCGGCGCGTACACCGAAAAAATGCGGAGTGGATGGAGTTCCGCGTCGCCGACACGGGAATCGGCATGAGCCAGGATCAGTTGGACCGGCTATACCGCCCATTCATGCAGGCCGACGCCTCCACTACCCGGAAATATGGCGGGACGGGCCTGGGACTGGCGATCAGCCGCGAATTCTGCCAGATGATGGGCGGCACGTTGAGCGCCGAAAGCGAATTGGGTAAGGGGTCGGCGTTCATTGTCCGGCTGCCGGCCGATCCGGAGATGCCGGCGGTGCTGGTATCCGCGGCCGGCGAGCTCACGGAGAGGCAGCCGGTGCATGCCTAAGATCCTGGTCGTCGAAGACAACGAGTGGAGCAGCGACATGCTGTTCCGGCGGCTTTCGCGGCGCGGATACCAGGTGATCACGGCGCCCGACGGCAGGCGCGGAATTGCGATGGCCCTGGCGCAGTCCCCGGATTTGATCGTGATGGACATGAGTCTGCCCGAGATCGACGGATGGGAGGCCACCCGCCGCCTGAAGGCGAACCCGGCGACGCGCGATATCCCGATCGTCGCGCTGACCGCGCATGCCATGGCCAGCGACCGGAAGAAAGCCATGGATGCCGGTTGTGACGACTACCATACCAAACCGGTGGATTTTGAGAGTCTCGTGCGCAGCCTCGAAGCTTTTCTGGAGGCGCGCAAGAGCCTCGCGCTCCCGCGCAACATCGTACCGGCTGGACTGGGAAACCCGGCGGCCATAAGGAGAGATCCGTAATGCCGACCCAAACGAAACCCCTTTTGCTAGTTGACGACGACCCCACCAATCAGGACCTGCTGTCGCGCCGTCTCATGCGGGCCGGCTACACTACTGAAGTGGCCGGCAGCGGCTATGAAGCGCTGGACGTGCTGGCCCGGCGGGAGGTTGAATTGGTCCTGCTGGATAGCATGATGCCGGGGATGAGCGGCATAGACTTGCTGCGCCAGCTTCGGCAGCGGTTTTCGTCCGCGAATCTTCCCATCATTATGGTGACGGCACTGGGCGAGAGCGAACGCATCGTAGAGGCGCTCAACCTCGGCGCCAACGATTACATTTCGAAACCAGTCGACTTTCCGGTGGCGCTGGCCCGCATCAAGGCCCAGATCGAACGTAAGCGCGCCGAGAGCTCCCTGCTGGAGAGCGAAGAGCGTTACGCGCTGGCGGCACGCGGCGCGAACGACGGCCTCTGGGACTGGAACCTGGAGACTCAACGCGTGTATTTCTCCGCCCGCTGGAAAGCCATGCTGGGTTACGAGGAGGCGGAAATCGGCGACGGCCCCGAGGAGTGGCTATCCCGCATACACAAAGAGGACCGCGCCCGGTTGGGCGCCACGTTAGCCGCGCACTGGAACGCCACCGCGGAGAAGGAATGCGCCGTGGAACACCGCATGCTCCACAAAGACGGTTCCTACAGGTGGATGCTGAGCCGCGGCGTGGTGAAGCGCGACGGTCAGGGAAAAGCGGCCCGCATGGCCGGATCCCAGACCGACATCACCGGCAGCAAGACCTTCGATCCGCTCACAGGGCTGCCCAACCGGACGCAGTTCCACGAGAGGCTAGCAGCCTGCCTGGAGCGCGCGGCCCAGGAACCCGGCTACCCCTTCACGGTGCTCTGCCTGGATCTCGACCGCTTCAAAGTAGTCAATGACAGCCTGGGCCACACGGCCGGCGATGAGCTGTTGGTGCATGTGGCGCAGCGTCTGCGGTCGGCCGTACGCAGCGCGCCGCTGCCTGGCGAGGAGCGCGGTGCTTCCCGCGATTTGATTGCCCGCCTGGGCGGCGATGAATTCGCCATTCTGCTGGAAAACGTGGAATCGCAGGGCGCCATTCGCATCGCCGACCGCATTCGCGAGTCGATCCACGCGGCTTTCAAACTGGAGAGCCGGGAAGTGTTCACCACCGCCAGCATCGGCATCGTCCCGGGCCATTCCGGCTATCTCAACCCCACTGAGATTCTGCGCGATGCGGATACCGCTATGTACAAAGCCAAGTCGCTCGGCCGGTCCCGCTTTGAAGTGTTTGAAGCTGGCATGCGCGCCCAGGCCGTCGCCCGCCTGGATCTCGAAAGCGATCTGCGGCGGGCCGTCGACAAAGGGGAATTCGTGCTGTACTATCAGCCGAAAGTGAGCCTCAAGACGCAACAGATTGTGGGCGTGGAAGCGCTCATCCGCTGGCTCCATCCGGAGCGCGGCATCGTGCCTCCCGACGAATTCATCCCCCTGGCGGAGGAGACCGGCCTGATCGTGCCGATCGGTCTTTGGGTGTTGCGGGAGGCTTGCATGGCGATGCGCCGCTGGCACGCGGAATTTCCCACTGTGCCGCCGCTCGAAGTCAGCGTGAATGTGTCCGTGCGGCAGTTTCGCGAGCCGGATCTGCAAGCCCAGGTCGCCGCCATCCTGGCCGAGACGCAGTTGGATCCCAAGACGCTGCAACTGGAAATCACCGAAAGCGTCCTGATGGACGATCTGGATACCGTGGCCGTTCTGCTGCACGGCCTGAAGACGCTGGGCGTGGGCCTGAAGATCGACGACTTCGGGACCGGATACGCTTCCCTCAAATGCCTCAACCGGCTACCCTTCGACGTGCTGAAGATCGACCGGTCTTTCGTGGTCCACATGTCCGAAAAGGACGGCACGGGCGATACTATCCGCACCATCCTGCTGCTGGCCGAGAATCTGGGCATGGAGGTGGTGGCCGAAGGGATCGAGCGCAAGGACCAGCTTGAGGAACTGCAATCGCTGCACTGCGACTACGGTCAAGGCTATTACTTCTCGCCGCCGCTCGAGCCGGCAGCGCTGGGCGCGCTGATCCGGAAATCGCGCCAGAGCGGGACTTAAAAGTCCCGCCGGGGCGAGCTTAGCTCGCCAAAAGTTCGGGTCTGGAGACCCTCTGCAGGCGTAGACGCCTGCCCCACCAAATGTCCAAAGCCGTGCGCCACGGACGTCAACGCGCTATACTCTGGCTAAAGATCGGAGGGTTCCGTGACTACCATGTCCCGCACCGCCCTGTCCCGCGTTGCGTCTGCCGCCATTTTCCTGGCAGCCTGTAGCATTTCCCTGAAAGCCCAATTTAATACGCCCGCCGTCGATGGCATCATCGAAACCGGCGAATACGGCAACACCCAGAACGGCACAAACCAGATCGCCACCAACACCAGCCAAACCTGGTACATGACCTGGGACGCTACCAACCTCTACGTCGGCATCACCAACGCCAACCTGAGCGAAGCCGCGGTCATCTACATCGATGCCAACCCGGTCAATCCGCCCAACGGCGGCACGAATGCCAACGGCAACCTCACCGGCTTCAATTACGATGGCGAAGAGATCTCCAGCCTGCCGTTTCGCGCCCAATTCGTCACCTACGTGAAAGACGGCTACCGCGAATACCGGAACTCGGATGGCAACGGCAACTGGACCAACCCGGTTTCGAATTACGGCCAGTTTGCCGATAACGCCAACAGCGGCCCGAACACCCGCGAGGTCGCCATCCCATGGTCGGCCATCACCGGCGGCGGCATCCCGTCGTCGTTCCTTTTCCTCGGGCTGATCACCTCCAGCGGCGGCTACGTCTATGGACAGGTCCCCAACGACAACGGCGGGGGACAGGTAGGCACTTCGGCGGCCTACACGCAATACTACGTGGTCAACAGCACCGCTAATGGCGCCAGCACGCCGCCGTTTTCCATCGAGAATTCGTCGAGCGCCGTAAGTTTTTCGGCGCTTTACCACAACACTTTTCTTCCTTATTACCGGAGCCAGGAAGGGTCTGTGCCGGCCGGCACCACGGTGACCCTGCGTTTCCAGACGGCGCATCTGGGCGCCACGGGTGTCAATCTCCGCGTTTACTTGCTGGACACGGCTTCCGGCAATACCAGCAGCCCCATAGATTCGCCGATGGCTTTCTACCAGACCCTCAACGTGAATGGCACGCCGTACGACTATTACACGATCGACTACACCACGCCTTCGACGCCCACCATCGTCTATTACAAATTCGAGATCTTTAACGGCTCGGCGAGCGCGTGGTATAGCGACGATTACATCGACGATTACGACAACTTGAATAAGGACGGTACCGGCGCCGCGGCCGCCACCGAGCCCTTCGATTCCTTCCAGATTACGGCCTACGACCCCGCTTTCCAGACCCCCGCCTGGATGGCCAATGCCAACATCTACCACATCTTCCCGGACCGCTTCCGCCAGGGCAATCCCGCCAACGAGTACTGCGTCGAAGGCAGCACGTCCGGTTGTCCGTCGTTTTATGGCGCGTCTCCCTCGACCAACATCGCGGTCACCACGTGGAATACGCAGCTCTGCGATCCGTACAACCAGAACCTTCCCTGCTATAACAATTTCGGCAGCATCTTCTATGGCGGCGACCTGCTGGGCATCCAGAACGAGTTGGATTACATCCAGGGACTGGGCTTCGATACCCTGTACCTGAATCCGATTTTCTACGGCAATTCCAATCACCGCTACGATACCGACGATTTTCTGAATATCGATCCGGGGCTGGGCGGAGATGCGGCGCTCACCTCGTTGATCACGGCCATGAACCAGCGCGGCATGCACGCCATCTTCGACGGCACTTTTGAAGACGCCTCCTCCGACAGCACGTATTTCAACGAGTACAACAAGTTCTCCACCGTGGGCGCCTGCCAGTCGCTGGCCTCCCAATGGCGCATCTGGTTCCAGTTCCTGGACAACAACGTGCCCTGCACGACCACCGACTACAACGGCTGGGACGGATTCAACAGCCTGCCCCTGATCGATCCCTCGCAGTCCGCCGCGCAACAGTACTTCTTCAGTGGGACCCCCGATAACGTAATGCTGCACTGGTATAACGCGGGCGCGGGCGGATGGCGGTTCGACAGCGCGCCGAATCTGCCGAGTTACTACTGGCACGCGCTGCGGCCCTACGCCAAGAGTTACAACGCCAACGGTCCGCTGATCGGCGAGATCTGGCCCAATGCCAGCCAGTGGCTGGCCGGCGATCAGATGGATTCCACCATGAATTACCGTTTCCGCCGCAATGTGACCGGCTTCGTGCGCTGGCCGTACAACTGGTCGGACGACAACGATAACGGCAGCGACTCCATCATTCCGCTCACGCCCAGCCAGTTCGACACGGCCAACAAGGCTGTCCGCGACGACTATCCGCCACAAGCCACCGCCGCCATGATGGACCTGATCGATTCGCACGACACCAACCGGGCCCTCTATGTCATGACCGAACTTGGCGACAACGGACTGGTCCAGGCGAAACAGCGGCTGGAACTGGCCGCGCTATTCCAGTTCACTTACATTGGCGCACCTACGGTTTTTTACGGCGATGAGGTTGCCATCAACGCGCCTTCGCTCTACAGCGGAGCTAACGGTCCGGTCGGCGATCCCTACACCCGCGCGCCCTATCCATGGACCGACCAACCCGGCGATGTCTCCGTTTACGGCCCGCCTGACCCGAACGTCATCGCGTATTACACGGCCCTCGGACACCTGCGCAAACAGCATCCGTCACTAATCAACGGAACCTTTGTCACCCTGCTCACCGGCGATACCCAGCAGCCTTCCGCCGCCAATACGTATGCCTACGCGCGATCCATTCCGACGGAAACGGCCATTGTAGCGATGAACAACGGCTCCGGCACCAACACGCCGGTCATTCCCGTGGGCGCGTATTATCCGGACGGCACCTCGCTCCAGGATGTGATCGGCGGCGCCACTTATACGGTGTCGGGCGGCAACGTCAGTTTAACCTTAAACGCGCTCAGCGGCGTGCTGCTGCTGCCGGCCCCCGTTTCCGTGGATCTTATCCCGCCCACCGCGATCCTCAGCCTGTCTCCTCCGGCCAACAGCAACGGCTGGAACAACAGTCCGGTATCGGTGAATATCGTTGCCAGCGACAGCGGCAGCGGCGTCAGCCAGATTCTCGACTGGGTGGACGGCGGACCGGTGGCGAGCACGGCGGCCTCCAGCGCCACGGCCAGCGTCAGCGGCGCCGGCGCGCATACGGCCGGCGTACGCGTGCTCGATAACGCGGGCAACATCAGCCAGCAGTACACACAGGCGGTGAACATCGATGTCACACCACCCGCAACTACGGCCACGCCTTCGGGCAACGCCAATAACGCCGGGTGGTACAACGCCAGCGTCGGCATCAATTTGAATTCTACGGACAGCGGCGGTTCCGGCGTCGCCCAGATCCAGTATGCGCTGAGCGGCGCGTCCAGCGGCTCGCAGATTGTGCCCGGAGCTACCGCATCCGTTTCCATCACGGCCAACGGCACCACGATCCTGACTTACTTTGCCGTGGATAATGCCGGAAATATCGAGTCGTCCCACACGCTGACCGTGAATATCGACAGCACACTGCCGGTTATCGTACCGTCGGTTAGTGGCACAGAAGGCGCCGCCGGCTGGTACGTGAGTAATGTGACCGTAAGTTGGACGGTGACCGATCCTTATTCGGGCATCGCGTCATCGTCGGGTTGCGCGCCGGTCACCCTCTCCGCATACACCGCCGGCAGCACGCTTTCGTGCTCCGCGACCAGCACGGCCGGTCTGACCAATGCCGGCTCCGTGACGGTAAAGCTAGATGAAGCCCGGATTCAGACTTTGGATCCATCGGCCGCCAATTCCTTCCTGGAGGGTACCAATGCCCGGGTCACGGCCAACGGCGAAATCGTGGTGAATTCGAGTTCGTCGAAGGCCATGGTGGTACAGGGCAAAGGCGAGGTGACCGCGGCCGCGGTCTATGTTACGGGCGGGGTCAGCGCAGCGGCGGGCGACATCACGCCGGCTCCGGTTACCGGGGTAAGTCCCCGGCCGGACGCCTATGCCGCCTTGACCGCGCCTGCCTACTCCGGCTGTAACTTCAATAACTACCGGTTGACCGGCGGATCCGCCACCTTGAATCCCGGCGTATACTGCGGCGGCATTTCCATCCTTGGCGGCAAAGCCACCTTCGAACCTGGTTTGTACATCGTCAACGGCGGCGGCCTGAGTATTGTGGGCGGGTCCGCCAGCGGGCAGGGAGTGACTTTCTATATTACCAGCAACGGACATGCTTATGGCCCGGTTTCGATCGGCGCCGTCCAGGTGAATCTTTCGGCATCCACTGTGGGGCCGCTGGCGGGCGTGCTGTTCTTTCAGGACCGCTCGGTGAAGACGAGCCTGCCGAATACGCTCCTGGAGAACAGCAGCGCGCAGCTCATCGGCCTGCTCTACTTCCCGACGGCGAAGGTGCTGTACTCGGGCGGCAGCGCATCCAGCCCGGGGCCGACCATCATCGTGGCGGACACTATCGATTTTTCGGGCACGTGCAATCTACGGTAGCTTGCGGGCGCGGTCAAACCCGCACGCCGCAGGACCACAACATATAACCGACGGCCTGCTTGACGTAGTTCCACCGGTAGGCCAGGCTGTCGCGGCCGCGTTCGGGCCGGGGCGACCCATAAACGGTCAGCCCCCTGCCCTCCAGCATCTTCTTAACGCGGTAGATGTGGTAACCGTCGCTCACCACGATGACGGAGTGCAGCCCCATGCGCCGCATGATCTCGCCCGCCATGGCCGTGGAGGCCACCGTGCTGCTGCCCTCGCCTTCCACCGGGATGTCCTCCGGCGGCACGCCCTGGCTGGTCAGATAGTCGCGTCCCACGCCACCCTCGGTAAATACCGGATCGCCACCCGCGCCGCCGGTGGTCATGATGCGCCGCGCCAAGTGCTTGCGATACAGTTCCAGCGCGTGATCCAGGCGGGCCTTCAGCACCGGCGACGGACGCCCGCGATACTCGGCGGCGCCGAGCACCAGGATTACGTCCGCCGGCCGCGCTTCGTCGTGCGTGGCCTGCTGCTCGATCTGGATCGAAATCCAGGCCGTGGCCAGCATGGCGGCCGAGAAGGCCGCCACCACGATATTCCAAACGGTGCGTTTCATCTGCGCTATTCTGATCCCAGACACATTGTAAGATGCCTAAGCCCGAGACAATATCCAGCGCCGCTAACCCGCTGTTGAAAGACGTGCGCCGCGCCATTGCGCGGGGCGGCCTCACGCAGGAGGGTTTCCTGGTGGCGGAGACTTTTCATCTGCTCGAAGAAGCCCTGCGCAGTGGCTGCGCCGTCAAAGTAGTGCTGTGTTCGGAGTCCGTGCAGTCCGCGGTGGAGAGCCACGTGAAACGCCTCGCCGGAATGCGCGTAGCGGTGGTGGCGGACCCGCTCTTCCCCTCCATTTCGGGTACCGAGGCCAGCCAGGGCGTGATCGCGCTGGTCCAGCCGCCCATCTGGAACCTGCCGCAATTGTTCCGGGGGCGTAGCCTGGTGGTGGTGCTGGATGGCTTGCAGGATCCCGGAAACGCGGGCACCATCGCGCGCGCCGCGGAAGCCTTCGGCGCCAGCGGCATCATGTTTCTAAAGGGAACGGTCAGCCCATTCAATCCCAAAGCGCTGCGCGCCGCCGCCGGGTCCCTGTTCCGCGTGCCGTTCGCTTATGGCCTGGATTCCGCGCTGGCGCGCGCGGCTCTGCAGCAGAATAAGCTGGATATCTACGCGGGCGTGCCGGCGAACGCGAGCCAGCCTTCGAAGCCCCTCGCGGAGGTGGATTTCTCCCGCCGCTGCGCGATCGTGGTGGGCAACGAAGCCCGCGGCGTGAGTCCCCAACTGCGCTCCTCCGCCATCGATATTTCAATCCCGACTTCCGGCGTAGAGTCCCTGAACGCGGCCATGGCGGCCGGTATCCTGTTATACGAAGCGCGGCGCCAGAGGTCGCTCCACGCTTGAGCCTGTTCGACACATCTCCGCCCGGCGATCCGGAAATCGTCGATAAGAAGCGGCCGCTCGCGGATCGCATGCGGCCGGTGACCCTGGACGAATTCGCCGGGCAGGACCATGTATTGGGCCCGGGCAAGCCCTTGCGCCGGCAGATCGAGCACGACGAGCTCAGCTCGGTGATCCTCTGGGGACCGCCGGGCGTGGGCAAGACCAGCCTCGCCCGGCTGATCGCGCGGCTGACCCGCTGCGAGTTCATCCCGTTCAGCGCGGTGCTCAGCGGCATCAAGGAGATTAAGGCGGTGATGGCCGACGCGGAGCGTTTGCGCCGCTCGGGCCGCCGCACCATCGTCTTCATCGACGAAATCCACCGCTTCAACAAAGCCCAGCAGGATGCCTTCCTGCCCTATGTGGAACACGGCGATATCGTGCTGATCGGGGCCACCACCGAGAATCCTTCCTTCGAAGTGATCGCCGCGCTCCTCTCGCGCTCGCGCGTGTATGCGCTGCGCGCGCTCACCGCGGAGGAGATCGTAGAACTGCTGCAGCGCGCCCTGGCCGATCGCGAGCGGGGCCTCGGCGATCTGGAGATTACGGCGCCGCCCGCCCTGCTGGAGCAAATTGCCATCTACGCCGGTGGCGACGCGCGTGCCGCCTACAACACGTTGGAAGCCGCGGTGGCCGCTTCGCCGCCGCACGAGTTGGCGGAGGCGGCCGTCCAGGACGCCATCCAGCGCAAGGTGCTGCTTTACGATAAATCGGGCGAAGAGCACTACAACCTGATCTCCGCGCTGCACAAATCCGTGCGCTCCAGCGATGCGGATGCCGCGCTGTACTGGCTGGCGCGCATGCTGGAGGCCGGCGAGGACCGCCTGTATATCGCGCGCCGTTTGATGCGCATGGCCATCGAAGACATTGGCCTGGCCGATCCGCGGGCGCTCGAACAGGCTGTCGCGGCCAAGGAAGCCGTGCACTTTCTGGGCATCGGCGAGGGCGACCTGGCGCTGGGGCAGGTGGCAATCTATCTGTCGGTGGCGCCCAAATCCGACGCCTCGTATCGCGCCTTGAGCGCGGTACAAGCAGACGTACAGGCAACTATGGCGGAGCCGGTCCCGCTGCACCTTCGCAATGCGTCCACCTCGGCCATGAAGCAATGGGGTTACGGCGCGGGATACGAGCACGCCCACAAATTCGAAGACGCCATCACCGGAATGGAATGCCTGCCGCCATCTTTGGCCGGCAGGCGCTACTATCAGCCCACGGATCGGGGTATGGAGAAGCGCATCGCGGAGCGGCTGGAAGAAGTGCGCCGGGCGCGCGAGGCTGCCCGCGGTCCCGCGAATGGCGATTCGAATCCGGAGTGACACGGGCCTATGGCCGGACGGAAACCATATTAAAAGCAGGAGAGTCCCAGGCACTTCGCAAGCTAGTGTGCTGCGACATGAAAATGGAGAAGTTGATCCCAATCGGCTGAGCCTCGACCGTTAGTACCTACGTAGTTAGGTTCTTGGCGAAATTGGCAGAATTTTGAAATCAGCGGCGGGGCGCCGCCGCAAGGTCTGGAATAATGACAAGCTCCTTGAGTTTGAGGCCCAGCGCGACTACCTGTTTGCCGAGCGCCGTCAGGTAGTACTTGTAGCAGTGGCTGGCCTTCTTGATGAGCCCGTGCGTGCGAAGCCGGCGTCGGATCCGCCGCTTGCTCAGGTACGCCGTCCTTCCATCGGCGTAACAAAACACCGGCAACGTGCCCTGCACGATTACCCGGTCCACGCACGACAACACTCCCGCGATCTGCTCGGCATGCCGTTCGGCCAGCAGTGTCAGGCCCATCATCCACCCCCTTGGGAGGATGATACAAAAATCGCGCGCCTGTTTGGTTCCGGCTACGCCGGGTTAGGGAGCGTCCCAACGCTCGTCTCCGATGAAAAGTTTTGAGCCTCAAGCACACACATGGCGTTGCCGCCGCGGCTTCCAAAGCCATCGTGTGCTGCCATGGCGTGGCCATGTTGTATGGCGGCTGTCCATGCGTTTCTTCCTCGCAGGTGGCACCTGCAAGATGCTCCTCCACAATCGAGGTTCATCATATAAGCGGCGCGTAACTTCGATAGAATGGAGGTTCCGGAGATATCGGTATGGAACTCCTCACCAGCAGCCTTCTGGAGCTGATTACCCAGACATCCACGAATCTGCCGCCCGACGTGCGCGCGGCGATGTCGCTCACCGCGGGCGCGGAAACGCCCCACACCCAATCGTCGCAGGCGCTGAACATCATTCTGTCGAACATCGACATGGCGAAGGACGACGAGGGCCCCATCTGCCAGGACACCGGCATGCCAACCTTCGTCGTGCACACGCCCGTCGGCGTGAATCAACTGGAGATCAAGCGCGCGATTCGCGCGGCCGTCGCGGAAGCCACGCGGCTGGGAAAGCTGCGTCCGAATTCGGTGGATTCGCTGACCGGCAAGAACAGCGGCGACAACCTGGGCGACGAGACGCCGGTGATGCATTTCGAGCAGTGGGAGCGCGGACGAGATCGAAGTGAAGCTGATCCTGAAGGGCGGCGGCTGCGAGAACAAGAACATCCAGTACTCGGTGCCTTGCGAACTGGATCATCTGGGGCGCGCCGACCGGAATCTGGAAGGCGTACGCAAATGCATCCTGCACGCCGTGTGGCAGGCGCAGGGACAAGGCTGCGCTCCGGGCGCGCTGGGCGTTTGCATCGGCAGCGACCGCGCGCATGGTTACGAGCTGGCTAAGGGCCAGTTGTTCCGCACCCTCGACGATGTGAATCCCAATCCGGTGCTGGCGAAGCTGGAAGACGAGATCATGGAGGAGGCCAACCGGCTGGGCGTGGGCGCCATGGGCTTCGGCGGTAAGGCCTCGTTGATCGGCTGCAAGATCACCGCCGCCAACCGCTTGCCGGCCAGTTTCTTCGTCTCGGTGGCGTACGATTGCTGGGCCTTCCGCCGCCTGGGCGTGCGGCTGGACGCGCAGCGACGGCGCCATCACCGAATGGCTGTATCGCGACCCCAGCCGTCCGGTCGAGCGCATGGCGAAAACCGAGCGGATTCCCGCTCACCGGGCGCGAGGTGGTGTTGACTGCGCCGCTCGCCGAAGCCACCGTGCGCGCGCTGAAAGTGGGCGACGTGGTGCTGATTAACGGCGAGATGTTCACCGGCCGCGATAACGTCCACGCGTACCTGATGAAGAACCCGCCGCCGGTGGATCTGCACGGTGCGGTGCTGTATCATTGCGGCCCGGTGATGCTGAAAGAGGGTGAGCGTTGGATGGTGAAGGCCGCCGGGCCGACCACCAGCATCCGCGAAGAACCCTATCAGGCGGACGTGATCCGGCGTTACGGCGTGCGCGCGGTGATCGGCAAAGGCGGCATGGGGCCGAAGACGCTGGCGGCGCTCCAGGAATACGGCGCGGTGTATCTGAACGCCATCGGCGGAGCGGCGCAATATTATGCCCGCACGGTGGAGGAAGTCAAGGGCGTCCACTTACTGGAATTCGGCATTCCGGAAGCGATGTGGCACCTTGCAGGTGAAGGGCTTTGCGGCGATCGTGACGATGGACGCGCACGGCAACAGCCTGCACGCCGACGTGGAGCGGAGTACCGGCGAGGAATTGGCCGCGCTAGCGACCCTGTAGCGGGGCGGCTTCCGGCCCAGGTCTGTTACAATAGCCGATTGGCGGCCAGGTAGCTCAGTCGGTAGAGCGCAGCCCTGAAAAGGCTGGCGTCGGCGGTTCGATTCCGTCCCTGGCCACCATAGAATCAATAACTTAGAAGTAGCCAGAAACATAGGGTTTCAGTCAAGGGAACAATAAGGGAACATTCAAACCGCGGTTCCCTGAAGTTGTTCCCGCCTCTCTCCTTCCATTAGCTTCCACATCTCGCGGGCCGTACTCCCGGTCTTGGCAATGTGACTCCGGGCGAGCTTGGCGTACCGCTCCGTCATTTTGATGTTCGCGTGGCCCAGGATCTTGGCCAGTTCGTAAAGATCTCCGCCGTTCATCATGTACCACGAGGCGAAGGTGTGCCTCAAATCGTGGAAGCGGAAACCCTCGATACCGGCCAACTCCAGGATGGTTTCGAAACTCTTGTCCACCCTTTGGCGTTCCCGCTTGGCACCCGGTTCCGGTGGGAAAATCCGATCCTCCCCCAGGATCACCGGATACCGCTTGAATTCCACGGCCAACTCCGGGCACATCGGCGCGTACCGAACCTTGCCACGCTTCAGCTTGGCCCGAACTGCGATCAGTTCTTCCCGGAATAGCAGGTCGCTCCATCTGAGCGAGAAAATCTCTGCTATCCGCATGCCCGTGGTCAACGCCGTGAGGACGATCAAGCGCAGATGAAAAAACGTCTGGTTGATGCCCTTGCCGGCCTTGCGGTACATCTTCTCATCGAGAACGGTTTTGAGCCTGACGATCTCCTCCACACTCAGGTACCGCTCGCGTTGGTCATCCGGCCGCTTCACTTCCACGTCATCAGCCGAATTCCGGTCTATGCCGGTTTCCTTGCTCCAGATCGTGGCGGCCTTCTCCATCATGTGGTGCATGACGTTGAAGTGCCGAACGGCCGTGCCCGCTGACAACCCCTTCGCCTCCGAGAGACCTTGGTACCAGCGTTGAATGCTGGCGCCGTCAACCTCCCGGACAAACAGGTCCCCAAGCTGGCCGCGGATTCCCTCCAGAACAGCTTTCTCGCGGTCCTGAGATTTTTTCTTACTGGCGTACTGCTCCCAGTACCGATCAATCAGCGCGGACATTCGGAAATTGACCTCCCGCTTGATATCGAGGTGGCGGTTCTCATCGCGCGCCGATAGCCGCTTGCGGAGGATCTTCCTGGCCAGCTCATGCGAGCCATGAACGCTCAGGCTTCGGTTCCTGCCTCCTTCCCTCCAGCGAATTTTGAAAACTCCGTCTTCAACTCTGTGAATAGACACTCTGCGTACTCCTCTCAGTCGATGGTTTTGATCGTGTGCTGTTCGATCAGGCGATCTAACGCCTGTTTGTCGAACCGCAACGCTCGCCCCACCTTGACGAAGGGAAGCTCCCGGAGCCGGGCCTTCTTGTAGACCGTGTCCACCTTCAGACCCAGGTATCCGGCAGCCTCCTCGACATTCAGGAGCCGCTTACCGACGCCACTATTAAACACCATTGCGGATGTGACTGGCAAGCTACTTACCTTTCTCCGAAGAATTTCCGGCTCAGGTTGAGAAGCATATCATCCAGGGCGCCGTTCTGACGGGTGTCATCGTCGTTCGAAAAGGATCGATGTCTCCCTCGCTCTCGTGCGACCGATGGCAACTGCTTTCTGGAATGCAGGGTGACGTCCACATCCTGTAGGCCGCCAGGTGTCACGGCTGTGACATCCGCAAGGTTAATGACAAGCGGGCTCGGGACCGGGAGCCACCCGGTAGGTTGCTTACTAGAATTGTCGGCGACGGGTTCTAATCCTACGCTCGCTGAGGGGACGGGTGCGTGACCGTTTATCTCAGCAATTCACCACAAAATCCCACAAAAGTTTCACATGCGCGGCGATCCAACGAAGAATTTACAGAAAGTCTCAGATTTTCACCAAATTGTCTCGCCCGCAACAGGCAACCGCCATCATCAGGCGCGAAAAACACCGGTAGTGGAACATAAAGGAAACGCAACACATTTGTCCGCCCATTGGATCTTAAGAGATGCACCATCAGTAAGTTCCAGCGGGCACAGTTTAGGCCGTTTCGTGCACATTTGTGCACGGCGTCTTTCGTGTCACAGGCCGGCCATTTTCGCACCTACAGAGTAGGGGGACTTATGGTACGAAAGCAAAAGGCAGTCAGCCGCGGGCTGAGATATGACGCAGAGCTAGACAAGCGGATCGAGGCGGCGACGAAGAAAGGCGGATTCTCGAGCCCCAGCGCGTTCATGCGAGAGGCAATAGAGCGGGAACTGGCCGGCCGCGAAAGTGGCGTCGATGCGGCGGAACAACGGATCGCTGCGAGCCTGGACCGCATGGCGCGAGAAATTCGCAATCTGCGGATAGGACAGCAGGCGTTGTTCGCGTTCGTAGACGTGCTGGCCAAGACGTTCTTGACCTGCGTTCCAGAACCGCCCAGGGATGTGCACGACCAAGCCGTCGCTCTCGGCAAGTTCCGCTACGACAGGTTTCTCAAAAGCGTTGGCATGGCGATGGTGGGCGATTCCCAGGCCGCCATGGCGGAGTTGTTAGGCCGCGGTCACGAAAACTGAGGGCGAGCGGCGTTCCGAGCTCACGCGAAAATGGTTGAGCTAAGACGGGAGCGGTTCAGGTATTGGCCCAGTTTCCGCCGACTGGAGGTCCAGAAAGCGCCGGGGCGTAACTACCAGGGTGCTCGCCCACGAAGAGGGAAAGTGCTTCAGATTGCCGGTCACCAGGTAATCCGCACGATGCGGCATGCGCGCATTCCAGAAAAATATCGTCGTCCGAGTCGGAGCACGCCTTGATCGTCTCCGTGGGCCGTACCCAGAAACCTTTCTCGCGGACAGTCTGCAGCGTCGCGGCTATCACTTCCTCATCGCGCGCAAGGCGAGGCCGCCGGATTACTTCTTCGTACTCGGCATAAACACTTCCGCTGATGCACAGTTGAACCGCGCCGCCCGCCACAAGCAAGAATACCGCTGCGGGCGGGCCGAGGGGTTGCAACAACGCCGAGACGATGACGTTCGTGTCGAGGACGACTCGGATCATGAGTCTGGGTTGAGAGGGCGTTCGCTCCGCGCTTTTCGCGCCGCGGCTATCTCCGCGTCGATCTCATCCATCGAAAGCCGATTCAACCCGGCTTGGGCCGCGCTCTCCCACGACCGCCGGAGCCAGTCCGGCGCAAGGTCGTGCTCCAGCACCTGCCGGGCGTACTCTTCGGCGGACACGCCTCGTGCGCGCGCCTTAGCGGCAAGCGCCGTTACCTCCGCATCCGGAAGGTCTATTGTAAGCGTCACGTGTGGTTCCCTCGAATTTGATCATAGCAAGGCTGATCCTACGTCGATGGGCAGGTTTTCACGCGCGGCGTTGATCGAGTTCCTCGCATATAATAGGCGTATAGACGTTTGAGCGTTTATCAATTTGAGCGTATAGGTGGTAAAAATGGAAGAAGAAGCCGTCCGCTGGAGCATCAAGGTCTCGAAGGACACCGATCTGACCCTGCGCACGTTCCTGGGCGCCCAGGGCATGAAAAAGGGCGATCTCTCGAAATTCATCGAGGAAGCCGTCCGCCGGCGCGTGCTTCAGTGCACCATTCAGGACATCAGGGCGCGCAACGCCGATGCCGACCCCGATGAAATCCAGCGCATCGTCGACGAAGCCGTCAGCGAGGTCCGCGCGGAACGCCGCGCCAAAGGGAAGGCTAACAAAGCCTGATGCGCGTGGTCCTCGATACCAACATCATCGTGTCCGCCCTGATCGCCCCGGCCGGCAAGCCCGCCGCTATCATCGACGCCTGGCTGGACGGAAAATTTACGCTCCTGACCTGCGCGGCGCATGTCGACGAGCTGCGGGCCACGCTGCAAAAGCCACGTGTGGCCGAACTCGTCAAACCACACAAGGCCGGCCGCCTGGTCAACCAGGTCAAGAAGCTCGCCGAGGACATCGATCCGCTGCCGCGCGTGAAGCGCTCTCCCGATCCCACGGACGATTTTCTTCTGGCCCTGTCCGAAGCGGGCAAGGCCGATTATCTGGTCACAGGCGACAAAAGCGGGCTGCTGGCGCTCGGCCGCCACAAAGGCACGCAGATAGTGTCAGCGCGTGATTTCGCCGCGTTGGTCGCATGACTTCCCCGATCACGAAAACTGAGGGCGAGCGGGCGCGTGGCCGCCCCGAACATCGCGGGAAAAAAGTTGCCGCTGCTTGTTCGCCCGCAATGGCGCGGGCCGGTTTTTTCCGGCAAGGCGTCGCGGGTTGTCTTCGGACAAGCTTGCCGACCTATCGGCGCAGCGATACCCTAAGGATTACTCGATGTGGCAAACGCGGTCGATAGAGCCCAAAGGGAGAGAACAACGATGGAGATTGGGGCTACCTTCATAACCATCCCTCATTGGCTGAAATGTCAGCTAGGGCAGCTCGATACCTGATGACATGTCGCGCTTTGGCTGACGTAATCCAGCCATGCCTGGAGGGCCTTCGCATGCCCGAGGCAGACCTGTGTAGGAACCGTCGAGAGCTCAAAGTGCAACCGCTTCGGCGCACAGATTTGCAGCATGGCGCCGTCGATTTGGGTGATCTCGCGGCCAGAGCTTGCGACCGGCCGCGCCTAACCGCTGGGCGCGGGTAGCTAGATTTCAGCGGGCGCGTAGGCGCTGATTTCGCAACTCACCGAGGCTTCATCGAAATCGGTGTTGTCCATTCCATCTGGCTTTCTCCTGAATATCGTCAGTTCACTGTAAAACTGGCCTGAGTGGCGCTGGTTCCACCTGGCGTGGTGACAGTAATAGGCCCGCTGGTCGCGCCGACGGGCACGGTGGCCCAGACGTAATTGGGACCGCTGTTGGAAACGGTGGTAGCTGGCACGCCGCCGAATAGCACGGAGGCCTGCAGCAGGTTGTAGCCCCAGATTCGTACGCGCGTGCCCACTGGGCCGCGGCCCGGGCCAAACTTCAACGCTTGTGGGGCGGGTTTCGGCAGTCCCGCATCCAGGGCGAAGACACCGCCATAACCGTACGCGCCACCCGTTGACGCCATCCCATAAATCACGCCATCGCTGCCCTGCAGCAGCCAGCAATTGCAACCCAGGCTGCCCAGCCCGGAAAGCGGGGTGTATTGCCCGGATTTTGTAATCCGGAATATCTGGCTCCCCTCGTTACCCTGCGTGTCGCCGTAGATGTTGCCATCGCTGGCCTCGATCAAAGTGGTCGGACCGGTGACATATTTGCCCTTCTCGAACGAGTGCAGTAGGGTGAACTGGCCACTAGGGGTGAGCTTATAAATCATGCCGGTCCCGTTGGCGCCGCCGGTGGCGATTGAGCCGTAGAGATTGCCATCCTCCGCCATGAGGAGTGGGGCAGGGACAGCTCCCCGAGTGAAGTTGCTGGGAGCGAAGCTGTACAGCGTCGTCGCGGTGCCGGAGGGAGTGGCCTGTACTACCGACCCAACGCCGGGGTCCGTTAGCGTGAAGCCATAATAGTTGCCATCAGTCGCATAGGTCGCGTACGGCATGAAATTCGCGGGTGGTGCCTGTGCGATTAAGGATACCGTACCGTCCGTGTCGCAGCGGACGAAGCCGACATAACCGCTCGCACCGCTAACTCCGGTGCCGAGGAAGGCGCCATCCGGCAAGTTTTGGGACAGGGCGCAAGCTGCGCTGCCAGATGTGTACCGCTGGCCGCCCGGCTTAAAGGCCACGGAGAAGAGGCCGCCTGTACGACTGGTCGAATTGTAGGCAGACATATAGAACCGCGCGTTGGGCCCGCTTATCGGTGTTCCCTGGAAAAAGCTCCCGGTGGGCAAGCTGCCGAGTATGGTTCTCTTGCCGTCGAGGCCAACCGAAAAATATATGACGGGGGCGGCTGTGCCGGCGGTCGAGTAGAATACGCCGGGGGACCCCTCGGTCAGCCCGAATGGGGCTGGATACATCTGGTTGTTGTAGATGACTTGAAAGATCGCTTGGGCGGCGCGCGAGAACGGTGCCGCAAGGCTGGCGTAAAGCACCAGCAGTGCAACGGTTCGCCCAGGCCGCGGGACCACGTTGTTATGCTTGACCATAAAGAAGTACTCTTGTCTTGGCCTGGTTTCTCCGCCCTAGTGCCCGGAGTACACCAGAACCCCGGCACAACCCGGGCTCGTATTGCACGTCGAGGCGGAGTTCGAGGTCGAGGGCACTTGCGTAATGCCCGAGTTGGGAACGTAGGTGTACCCGTTGACGATCGTGGGCAGAGCGAATAGCGAGGCCGTGAAAGCGCTGCTGGCGTCGCAGTAGAGGTCGAGGGTATTACTGCACCAGATGAACTTCAGGTTCGCTGCGTCATAGGCTAGCAGCGTTCCGTAGGGAGTGGTCCCCAAGCTTGCAAGCGCCCACACGACCGAGCCGGTCCCACTGTTCGACGTCACCACTACCGTGCCGCCTGGGTAGTTGACTGTATTGTTCGTCCCACTACCGCTCGGCCTAACGTCATATATCGGATTTACAAAGTAGCCGCTGTAGCTGTAGGTGTCTGGGGTCGAACTACATGAACAGGTGCTGGTGCACGAGCCGATATTGTGGGTAAATGACTGGCTGACCTGGAGCTGCGTGTCGCTAATAACCTTTATGACAGTGACGGACTGGTTGGGGTTGGCGCTGCCGGTGTCGGTGAGGGTGTCCCCTGGGACGACCTCCGTGGTGAAGGTAGTTCCGCTGCCGCACACGGTGGTCCCGTTCGAACCGATCGCGGTTCCCGTCGGCGAGTTTATCGGCTGGTTGTTGGATAGGGCAAGAGAGGCAAGTTTTTCATAGCTTGGCCACACGTACAGTCTTTCGGGTGAACTGTCCGGATTGAACGCCATGCTGGTGATGCGATCGCAGTCATGTGGGTGCGTCTGGTTAGTGCATTGTGTAAGGTTAGCCGCGAAGGGGAAGGCGTTCCCCGGGTCCCCGGATTGAAACCCTGGGGTGCCGCTCGACGAGGTGCCGGGATAACACGGGGACGATCCGCAAAGGTTCCCCTGTGCCATGAAATAACCGTAGCCGGCTTTGTCGAACGTTAGGAGCCTATGGACTCCAGCGAGGTCGTCCAGGAGCAGGATGCCACCGGTTCCAAGGTCAAAATCGTTCTGGTTCATGCCCAGGGAGGTATAGCTGCTCGTGCCGAGGGGCTCCTGGACCGGTGTTGGCGTGAGCGGGTAGCCGTACGGCGTGAAATATTCAGAAGGTGCCGGGCCGGCGCCGCCGCTTTGCGACAACGTGAAATCGACGACGGAATCACCCCAATTCTGGATGCGATTCAGCAGGGCGCCGCTCTGTGACACGGCGTTCTGCTGGAATGGACCGTTGCCGACTGCGAAATAGGCATGCGAGACACCGCTAAGCGTGTTTGCGGCGCCACCGCGGCCGGACATCCATATGCCTCCGCCATGACCGCACCAGTTTGCCGAGCCCGTGTAACCAGATACCAAACAGCCCGCAGCAGGCGTGCAACCAATAGGGTTGCTTTGCGTCGGTGGCGAGCAGGCGGTGCAACTCGCATTGCAGGCTGGAAAGTCGGTGTTACCGGAGGTGCCTTTCGCGCTGGTTACGAAAGCGAACTGCTGCGTGAGTGAGGAGTCATACCCGAAGATCCAGCCGTGATACGCGTCGCCCTTCTCCTCGGCTGAGCCCCAGCCGAAAGCCACGTAGATCAGGGAGCTCGGCTGCGCCCCCGAGACGGCTAACTTCAGCAGGGCTGGCCGCTGAAGCAGCTCATAGGGCACGAACGGAATCGAGCTGCCCACTAGATCGTCTGCTCCGTCGGAGCCGGTAGCGCTGCCGGTGATCTGCACAGGCGGTGTCACCAAGTCCTGGCCGGTCAGCAGGCTGACCTTGTGAATGTACCACCGCTCAGTGGGATATTGCCCGATGTGGTCTCGCAGGAGCCGGTCACGTATACGGCGTTATTGCTTTTGTCGATCACTGGCGTGCTGAGGATGCCATTGGGATAAGGAGAGATGTTGGCCGGGTGGGAGACACCAGCAGTGCCGCTCGCGCCGTTACAGTCGTCGTACCAAAAGTAGTTGGTCGTATACTGCCCGCCCGACGATTGGGTATTTCTACTCCAGATCACGTTTCCGGCATAGGTGCCGCCGCTCGACGTGGCGTCGCCGGCGTTGAAAGCGTAAAGACCACCGCCCAGGGCGGCCACTATTACGAGGTTGCAGGGGTTGCAGGCCGTGACGCCGGCTGAGACGTTGTGGACCCACAGCGGCTGCGCGTACACCGCGTTCAGGAGCGCGCCGTTGCCCACAATGCCGTCAATCAGGAGCGGGGACCAGTTTGGTTGCTTTGGCGTCACAGTGCCGTTCTCCATGGCGCCAGAAACGAACACGCTCTCCTGTGAATCATATGCCTGCCTTAGGGTCCCATAGGCGGCGTCTGTTATGTCTTGCTGCGCCTTCAGCTGGGTTGGGTTTGACAAGCCAAAGGTTGTCACGAACAGAACAAACAGCAGTCTTCGCGGCGAAGCGGAGCGTAAATCGATTCTGAGCATCGGCCTTCCCTCCATGCCCGGGTTTTTCCTTTTCGAGCACCCTACGTTAGGTTTGAATTAGTAAACCACGGGCACGGCATGGCGTCAAGAGAAATCTAAAACGTACAGTACTGCATGCTGTTTTTCCGTAAGGAAGCTCACAACTCATTTAAAACTGTCACTTCGTTGTCATCGGCGAGCGTTCTGGCTGTTGGATTCCATGCACCGGCAGCGTATGTTCTACGGCACCCTTCCTAGGCTGGCATTCCTCGATCGGTGTGCCAGAGGTCGAGTTCCACGCGGCATTGAGGAACGCCGCGCTGCACGCACACTGCACGTGGACGAGATCGGATTTGGTTCTCTTTCTGGATGGCGAAACGGGACTCGGTGTCATGGTCGAATTGCGCCCTCAATCTGTAGGTCTTGGCAGAGGGGTTTCCGGACAGAAACTGCAGAATATTTTTGATTGCAACCTTCCGCAACACTCTCAGCACGTTTTGCAACACCGGCTAGAGTTCTCTGCGTCCGGCAACGTGCTGCAACAGCTTGAAACCCACCGGGGCAGCGAAAACCCTCAGAAGGCAGCCGAATACCGGTAGTGGAACATAAAGGAAACGCCACACATTTGTCCGCCCATCCGATCTTAAGATATGCACCACCAGTAAGTTCCATCGGGCACAGTTTAAGCCGTTTCGTGCACATTTGTGCACGGCGTCTTTCGTGTCACAGGCCAGCCATTTTCGCACCTACAGAGTAGGGGCACTTATGGTACAAAAGCAAAAGGCAGTCAGCCGCGGGCTGAGATACGACGCAGAGCTGGACAAGCGGATCGAGGCGGCGACGAAGAAAGGCGGGTTCTCGAGCCCCAGCGCGTTCATGCGAGAGGCAATCGAGCGGGAGATCGCCGGCCGCGAGAGCGGCGTAGATGCGGCGGAACAACGGGTCGCGGCGAGCCTGGACCGCATGGCGCGAGGAATTCGCAACCTGCGGATAGGACAGCAGGCGTTGTTCGCGTTCGTAGACGTGCTGGCCAAGACCTTCCTGACCTGCGTTCCAGAACCGCCCAGGGATGTGCACGACCAAGCCGTCGCTCTCGGCAAGCTTCGCTACGACAGGTTTCTCAAAAGCGTTGGCATGGCAATGGTGGGCGATTCCCAGGCCGCCATGGCGGAGTTGTTAGGCCGTGGTCACGAAAACTGAGGGCGAGCGCGGCCTCAGCTCCAGCCGCCCGGAGCATCGCGGGGAAAAACGAAGCTCGTTGCTTGGTCGTCCGCTATGAGTGCGGTTGATCGCAACGCCAGACAGAAGTCTGCTGGGGCGAGGTAGGCGGCAGTTCAACCAGCGATGTTGCGTGATCGCCGCTCCTGTCTTGAAGGCGGCCCGGCTCCCCGATCACGACACCGGCAGCAGGAGAAGCTCCTATGTCAGGACAGATTCGGATTCAGGCACGTAAAAGCGCCACTCGGCTTAGCCGAGGCTTAGCCGCCGTCAAGCACGCGGCGGCCCCACCAATAAAGGAGCGGAGCACCACCCGCCCTGCTGGACCGATGTCAATTTCCCGGCGGCTGAACCCCCGTGGGCCTTCTATACGTCACCGCCAACGCCGGCGACCCGAGCATGTATCATGGAACACAATTGGGCATTTCCTTAAAGAGATAATCAGGCCTAGAGGTCTTGATTATTGGCTGTGTTCCGACTAAAATGCACTCATGAGAAGGGATGTTGGGTACTGGAAAAGGCCGCATCCGCCTGTGACGGCGGGATGCGCCATTGTAGGGGCCATCTGTTTCCTGGCCCTTCCGGCTCAGCCCCAGGGCGCCTTGCCGGCGAACTGTGTCTCGTACACCGCGTACCTGGCGAGCCCCGGCAACAGCAGCAGCGACTTATTCAACAATTTTGCGAACCCACCCAATCCATCGACCAACTCGACGTTCAACAGCATCGCCATACCCTTTCCGACCTCGAACGGGGCGTCGGTCGCCGGCGACCTGAACGCGACTTATGCCACAATGTTTTACAGCATCAACAACTTGAACGCCTGGATGGCAAGCAATAACTACTGCCCGCTCGAAGTGGTGGTCGTGGCCAATTTTCCCGACACACGGTACTTCGCGGTCACCGTCAACGATATGCACTATACGGCCACACAGCATGTCTCCGACGCAGATATGGACCCCGCCGTAACGCCGGCAAACGGCGGCACAAACCCGTTCGCACCAGGCAAAAGCTACACGGGCAGCCAGCCGTACCTTATCCCGATCAGCTTGGGGTGGGTGCCGAACTCAAGTGGCGCCGGCGCCACGGCGGGGTGTTCGATTACACCCTACGAGGAGGACAACCTGCTCGATGCCACGCAGCGCCACCTGCTCACCGACTGGAACACCAACGTGGGCGGACCCACGGTCGCGAGCGGCGCTCTCAGTCCGCACGTCGTGAACACTCCCGAAGACACAACCCTCTCTTCCCTGAACTCCGTCTGTCCCACCTGCGGCCCGAACACTGCGGGAAGCATAGTGGTCCGCAGCTACTTAGCGCCGCCGGAGACCTGCAGCGGCACGGACGGCAGCTCGCTCAGCTGCAACCCGCCTACGGGGCTGCCGCCATCGCAACCCTACCTGATTGTGAGGGATACCCTCACTGGCTGCCCCTATACCACGCAGCTCGTAAATACTCTCCTGAACACCGCAAGCATCAATTGCCAGGCACATCCGAACCAGACAGGCTGTAGCGCGATCCTATCGAAAACCGACCCTTCCGGAAAATCGAAGACCGCCTCCGCAACAAACTGGCTGGATTCCGTGCAAAAAGCCCAGCACACCAACGATGCGAACTACACCTCGCAGGGTTGCTATGCCAACGGCGATCCGACAGCGTCGAGTCCGCCTCAATTCGCCAACCGGGTCGCCTGGACGCGCGTGGCGCAGTGGGAGGGCAGCCCGGGCCCTGACGACGCCTACATCGGCGGCGCCGTATCTACGACCGATTTGTCCAACATGGCGCCGAACACCAACGGCAGTCCGCTATGTAAGGACAGCAGCAACAACCCGAGCACGTCAGGCTGCCTGATGCGGCTTCGCTTTCAGGTGCCTGTTATGCCAAACACGCCCTGTTACCCGGGCAGTTCGTGCCAACTGAGCGGCAGCGAGCAGATGAGGTACACCAGCCTGACGCTGTGGCAGCAGACGGCCACGGCGGCGCAGATCGCCGCGGACCCATCGCTGAACTTCCTGGCAGACCCGGATGGCGCGGACTTCGGCAACGCGTCCAGCCTATCCCCCACCTCGGTAGTTAGCCTCGCGGATCCCGCCTTTTGTACGACTACCAACGGCAGCAGCCCCTGTTACGCGACGCTCCTGATCAACGTGGGTCTTCCCAGTGCAAGCCTTCCGGCATTCCTCAGGCAGACGTCCACCGAGCAGGCTTGCTCGTCAACGCCGTCCTCATCACTCTGCGGGATCGTGCAGGGGACCGCGCCGGTGCAGCCGCCCAGCTCGACGCCGGGAACGCCGCTTCCTTATTTCTCGGCATCCAGCGTCGGGGGCTATACGTTCGTAAACCTGGCATCTCAAAACACCTTCAGCACGAGTCTGGCCCTTCTGTTTACCATGCGGAATACATTGCCCAGCAGCGGATTCAACTGCTCGGGCGCGGCGGTCCCGTTCTCCACAGCGGAATTCACGAACGAGGACGGCGCGGGTGGCGGACTGATGGGCCCCTACGTGCCGCTCGTCGATTACGTGGATCCCGCCACGCTGCCTACGACCGCCCCAACTTTGACTAGTGGCAGCCTCCCGTCGGCGAATTCGTGCGGTGTGCTCATTCCGCCCCCGCCCGCTGCAGCGGCTTACCCGTTGATAAACGGGGCGGGCCCGACCTATCCGATCCTGTGGCCCCAGACGTACTGGCCGTCCTCCTCGACCAATCCGCCAAACCTGAACTGCGGCACCACGACAACGGGGCTTCCCACGACTCAGATCGATTTTGTCGCAACGCAATTCCCAATACCCGTTGACGATTCGAGCTTTACCGGCAGCCCCACCAACTGCAACACGGCCATGGCGAACAACACGTGCAGCCAGATCGTCGCCCAGTCCACGCAGGTAACGGAGGAGATGGGCGGGACGGCGTGGCAACCGGGGCTGCCGATCACGATCGTGGGGCAGGGCTTCGGGACGCTGACATTCGGGTCCAGCCCCAGCCAGGCGCAGATTCCGGCAGTGGTCACCTCCTCGACCAGCCCCAGCTACCTCACTGTTTACAATTGCGGCGGCGGGACAAATAGCGATCCGTCGAAGTGCGCCGTCTGGACCGCACCCAATAGCAATTGTGAAATCTTTGTTTCGAATTGGACGGATTCGAGCGTATCCTTCATGGTGAACCTGCCGGTGAACATCCAGAGCATGTACCAGCAAAACGTCGAGCTCGGCGGATACCTGTCGCCGTTGAGCGATTACAGCCCTTTGAACTTCGCTGCGGCATCGGCGTGCTCCATCTCCGGCGGCGATAACCTGTATTTCAAGGTTACGAATCCTCAGACCGGGGCTGCCGTCACTTCCAGCAACATCACCGTCAAGGCGACGGGCTACACGTCGCTGAATTAGGTGGCCGGAGCTACCGTGATGAGCAAAATTGCATTGCTGGCGTGTACGCTCGCTGGGGTAGGCCTCAGTGCCTATGCGGCCACTGAAAATGTCATCTTCAATTTCCATCGGTTCCCCGGGGGGGCGAACCCATATGGAAACCTTTACCGGGCGCGGAATGGAGGCCTGTTCGGCACCACGTACGAGGGCGGCCAAGCAAACCTTGGCGCGCTCTTCGAGTTTGGGGGGGGGGATATAAGGTACTGTACGGCTTCCGCGGGGGCAACGACGGGGCCAACCCCTTCGCCGGCGTGGTTCAAGACTCCGCGGGCAATCTGTACGGCACCACGTATTTCGGGGGGCCGGCAAATGCGGGTGTGCTATATAAGGTGGCCGCGTCAGGCCAGGAAACGGTGCTCTACGCTTTCACTGGAGGCGCCGACGGCGGCAATCCTTACGCCGGCATCATCCTGGACTCAGCCGGCAACCTGTATGGCACGACGGTCAATGGCGGTCTCACGAACTGCCCGGGCGGCTGCGGCGTGGCCTACAAGGTCACCCCTAGCGGGCAGGAAACGGTGTTATACAGCTTCACGGGCGGCGCGGATGGGGCTAACCCCTACGCGGGGCTCATCCGCGATCCGGCAGGGAATCTATATGGGACTACGTCCGAAGGGGGCGGCAGCGGGGGAGCTCCAGGGGGTGGTGTCGTGTACAAACTGAGCCCCACCGGGCAGGAGACGGTCCTGCACACGTTTGGCTCCGGCTCCGCCGCTCCTCCCGGCGTGGAGAGGACCGGGATCGTGCGCGACTCCACCGGCAACCTCTACGGGACTGATTCCGGTGGTGTGTACGAGATCGAGGCGAATGGCCGGTACAAGTCTCTGGCGACCTTTTACTGTAAGAACATCGGTGACGACGAGTACCCGTGGTCGGGGCTTACTCTGGATTCTGCGGGCAACCTCTACGGCACCACTACACAGACCTTTACAGGACCCTGCAGCGGTCCTAAGTACGGCGTGGTCTACAAGCTGACGCCTGCTGGAAGGCTCACCACACTCTACGAATTCCCTGGTGCTTCCGCCTGGGACTTCGGCGGACCTCCCACCGCCCCCGCACCCGCCAACCCCGGTGTGGTGCTCGATTCGGCAGGCACCATCTACGGCATTACACCTAATGGTGGGGTATCCGGGATGATCTACAAGATCGGTGCTTCGGGAGTGATCACGCTGCACAACTTTACAGGCGCCGCCAGCGGCACCGGTCCCGACCCCGTTGCCATAAGTCCCGCGGGCGGCTTCTACGGCTCGACCTTCTACGGAGGTCCGGCAAACGCCGGCGTCGTCTACGAGATTGACAGCGGCGGCCGGGAGAAGGTACTGTACAGCTTCACAGGTGGCGCCGACGGCAAGTACCCCAACGGCCCGGTGGCGCGCGACTCCGGCGGAAACATTTATGGTGCCACCTCGGATGGCGGCGCGGCCAACCTGGGTGTAGTATACAAGGTAACCCCCTCCGGGCAGTTCACGCTGTTGCATAGCTTCACCGGCGGCGCGGACGGTGCCATCCCCGAAAGCGGGGTCATCCTTGGCTCCGATGGAAACCTCTATGGCTCCACGACCAACGGGGGAACGGGTTCGCAAACCGGGGTGCAGGAGGGCGTCATATTCAAGATGGACACTGCCGGAAACGAGACGGTGATGTACAGTTTCACGGGCCTTGCGGACGGAGGAACTCCGCTCGCAGTGCCCACCATGGACGCGGCGGGCGATCTGTACGGGACGGCCACCTCCGGCGGGGCCGGAGCGGGCGTTGTGTACAAGCTGAGCGCCGCGGGTCAGTACACTGTCCTGCACACCTTTACCGGCCCTGGCGCGGGCGGCGGGGACCCCGTTGCGCCCGTGACCCTGGATTCCGCAGGCAATCTCTATGGCGCTGCGGAAGGCTGGGGGATCACAGCCAGCGGCGCCCCGGGGGAAGGGCTGGTGTACCAGCTAAGCCCCTCCGGGATCTACACGGTCCTATATACGTTTAGCGGCGGGGCCGACGGCGGACTGCCCGGATACCCCGTCGTCTTGGATAAAGCCGGCAACCTTTACGGGTGCACCGGCATAGGCGGGGGCACTGGCAACGGTGTTGTCTTTGAGGTCACTTCTTCGGGCAAGGAGATCGTGCTGCACTCTTTCAGCGGCGGCGCGGACGGCGCTGGCGGCGGCTGGCTGGTGCTGGACGGCACCGGCGGCCTCTACGGGAGCGCCTGGGCCGGCGCGACGCAGGGCGGGCTGGTGTTCAAAATCACGCCGTAAGCCGCGGTAGACTGCTATGCCGCACCTTTTGTGTACTGGCGATGAACGTCTGGTGCGGAATCGAGAGTTGGTGGGAAACAAATTTCGGCCGATATATTACCCGATCTGCGAGATGACAAGAACCTTAGGCCCTGTCTGTGCGCAGCCGAAGTCGTGGGAACAATAAGGGAACATCGCCGGGGCAAAAATGGCCCAAATGATCCTAAACCATCCTAGATGCGATGCAGTGTAATCTCTTTGCTACCATCAACTTCCGCTGATTCCGAACCACTTAGCATTGTCGGTAAGCAGCCCTAAAAGGCTGGCGTCGGCGGTTCGATTCCGTCCCTGGCCACCATGGTTTGAAGGGCTTACACGCCTCCCGGATTCCTAGCTACTTCCCATAATCCTTCGCACACCTCAGGGCGTCGTCGTCGATACCGACGGATCACGCCGCACTCGACCTCAGTTCCTCACGAATGATGCGCCGCAGCGTGTCCTCGAATCGTGGAGCCGCGCCATCGAGGTATTCCCTAAGCGCTGCGTTGATGAGAGTTTGGTAGCCAGTCACACCGCCGGATGCCTCGGCCAGTTGAAAGAAGCGATCCACGATGTCCTGATCGAGCCGGATGGTAATTCGAGTCTTGCCCTCGGGTTCGGGTTCAGGGGGGAGAACTCGACCTCGCTTGCCTTTGCTGAAATCGTATCGATCTTTCATCGTTCTGTCTCGTACTGCTCACGCTCGTGGGCCTTGGCGGGACGCGCGGAAATGATCCGAATGTTCTCGCCACGCCACGTGTAGACCACGACAACCACGCGGCCTGCGGCTCCCATGCCAAGCGTCACGAATCGCCGCTCGCCGGGATCGGAATCATCATCCGCGATCGTGATGGCGTAAGAATCATCAAAGACCGGAATCCCACTCGAAGCCCACAGTTCTAGTGTACGCACGTTATGTGCATACGTCAAAGGGGAGTCGGCGAGGCCATCGACGTTTGGCTGGACGGAAAAACCTACGCTTCTGACCTGAGCGGCGCATGGCGACGAACTGCCGGCCACATTCGAAAAGCCACGTGTGGCCGAGCTCGTCAAACCACACCAGGCGTCTGCGCGCGATTTCGCCGCAATGGCCGCAACAGCTTAGAATCTAATTTGGACTCGCGATGGCAGTAACACGCAGCAGGGCCGTGGAAAGAGCGGAAGCGCCTCGCGGCGGGCAGCAGGCGATAATCTGGCAGCGCTTCGCCTGGCGGCGCCGGGAGGCCATCGGGCTGCTGGCGGCGTGGCTGCTGCTGCTGCTCGGCTTCTTCCTGGTCTACCGTGCCAAAACCCGCTCTTTCGCCGAGATCGAGGCGGGGATTGCCGGCAAGCAGCTTCTGAACCTGAACGATCTCAGCGCGCGCGAGGATCTGCTGCCTTACCTAGCGATCTTCAGCGAGCCGGCCGAGCGCCAATTCGTGGCACGCCGGATCTACGATGCTTCCGGCAGCCTCCCGAACGTAGGCGCCATCGCCCGGCTACGCGTCTCCGAAGCGGAAGTTGACGCGGCGCGCGGCCTGAAAGCGTTCCGCGGACGCCGCGCCCTGCTGACGGCCGAACAGTTCCGGCAGTTGAAGCCGCTGTTCGTGGTGCGCCGTCCGCCACAATTCCGCCGCACGTTTTTGCTCTGGCTGGCCATCTTTTTCGCGGCATTCTGGGCTGCGCACTTATGGTGGAGCGCGCGTGGGTTCACCGGCGACCAAATGCTGCTGCCCGCGATTTTGTTGCTTACCGGCACCGGACTGAACTTGATGGTCAGTCTGCGCGACCCCGTGCGTGACAGCCTGCTCTTCGTGGATTTCGCGCAGGGCGTGGCCGCCGGATGCGTCCTGCTGGCCGTGGCCAGCGCGCTCGACTACGAACGGATGCTGGGCAAACTGAGCTTCGTGCCGCTGCTGGCCAGTTTCGCGCTCTCGGCGCTGCTGATCGTCTTCGGATACGGCCCCGGCACCAGCGACGCCAAGGTAAACCTGTTCGGCTTCCAGCCCGTCGAGATCATCCGCATTCTGTTGATCCTGTTTTTGGCGGGCTACTTCGCGCGGCGATGGGACGTGCTGCGGCATGCCCGCGAGCAGCGTCCGCGCCTGGCGATTCTCAACCGTCTCGGCGGCGTGCCTCCGCTCGAATACACCCTCCCGATATTCGGGTGCGTGGCGCTTTCCCTGATATTTTTCTTCCTGCAGAGAGATATGGGACCGGCCATGGTATTCACCTGCCTGTTTCTGGCGCTTTACTCGATAGCGCGGAAAGACACGCTGATCGCCGCCGCCGGCCTCCTTTTCCTGCTAATAGGATTCGTGGGCGGATATCTGGTGCGCGTTCCGCACACGGTCTACGAGCGCGTCTCCATGTGGGCGTCGCCCTGGAACAACGCGATCCACGGCGGCGATCAACTGGCGCAATCGTTGTGGGCCTATGCCACGGGCGGCCTGTGGGGCACCGGGCCGGGTTTGGGCGATCCGGCGCTGGTGCCCGCCGCGCATACCGACTTGATCCTTTCCGCGCTGGGCGAGGAGTGGGGCTTCCTGGGCGTCGTGGCCGTCTTCGCCCTTTACGCGTTTATTCTCTACCGCGCGGCCCGCATCGCGTTGCGCGCGCGTAGCGACTATGAATTCTTCCTGGCTTCCGGAATCGGCGTAGCGATGGCGTTACAGATCCTGCTGATCGCGGGCGGATCGCTGGGCGTGCTGCCGCTTTCCGGCGTGGTCACGCCTTTTCTGTGTTACGGCCGCTCGTCGATGCTGGCGAATCTTCTGATGTTCGCCATGCTGCTCTCGATCTCGAGCCGTCCGGCGGCCGATCCGCAACGCAACGCGCCCTTCCGCGCACCCGTCGAAGCGGCCGGCCTGGCGCTGGGTGTTCTGGCGTTGCTCATCGTAGGCAAAGCCGCTTACGTGCAGGTGCTGCACAGCGCAGCCATCATGGGCGAGGGCACGCTGGTGGTGCAGGCCGACGGCGCGCGCCGCTATCAGTACAATCCGCGATTCCAGGAGATCACGCGCGACATTCCGAAGGGCAGCATCTACGACCGCAACGGATTGCCGCTGGCGACCAGCAGTTGGGACGAACTGGAGAAGCATCGCGCCCAATACCAGCAGCTTGGCATCAATATAGACCAGGCCTGCTCGCATACCGAGAGCCGCCACTATCCCTTCGAAGGATTGACGTTCCACCTGCTCGGCGACCTGCGCACGCGCATCCGCTGGGGCGCCGGCAATACTTCGTTCGTAGAGCGCGATTCCGCCACGCGCCTGCGCGGCTACGACGACCGGCCCACGCTGGTGGATGTGGAGAATCCCAAGACCGGCAAGATGGAACGGGTGGTGCGGTACGATCTACGCGAACTGGTTCCGCTGCTGCGGCACCGGTACGATCCGAATAATCCGGCCGTGCGGCGCGTGCTGGATCGCAAACGCGACGTCCGCATGTCGCTCGATGCGCGCCTCGAAGTGCGCGCCGGCGACATTCTAAGAGCTGCCCTGCAGAAAGCGGGCCAGGACAAGGGGTCCATCGTGGTGCTCGATCCGGCCAGCGGGGATCTGCTGGCGGCGGTCAGCTATCCGCTGCCGCCCATCGGGCCAGGCGACACGGCGCCGGACGAGCAGGCCGACGCAGAGGCAAACCCATATCTGGATCGCGCGCGGTACGGCCTTTATCCACCCGGCTCCACATTCAAGGTGGTCACCGCCATGGCGGCGCTGCGCAGCGATCCGCAATTGGCGAAGCAGACCTACTCCTGCATCCGCTTGCCGGACGGCCGCGTGGGCAATTATATCCATGGATCGAACCGCCCCATCCGCGACGACATCGAGGACAAATCGCCGCACGGCACAATCGACATGGAACGGGCCGTGGTGGTTTCCTGCAATGCTTACTTTGCGCAGTTAGGCACTTACAACGTGGGTGCGCAGCACTTATTCGATACCGGCAGCCTGCTGGGTATTTCCATGGCGTCGCCCGCCACCGCGCAGCAATTGCGTAAGTCGCTGCCGCAATCGTCGTACGGACAAGGGCAGGTGGTGGCCTCGCCATTCCAGATGGCGCGCGTCGCGGCGGCAGTAGCCAGCGGCGGGCAGATGCCGCAAGGCCGCTGGATCGCCGACGAAAGCAACGACCGTACACAATCGCCGCAGGCCGTAATTGGCCCGGATGTGGCTGCCACCCTGGGCCGCTTCATGCGCGAAGTAGTCACCGAGGGTACCGGCCGGAGCGCGGCGGGCGCGCCGCTGCAGATCGCGGGAAAGACCGGCACTGCCGAACTCGCCGACGCGCCTTCGCACGCCTGGTTCATCGGGTTCGCGCCCTATCCGGCCGGGAAGCGCATCGCGTTTGCCGTGCTCATCGAGAACGGCCAGTATGGCGGCACGTACGCGGCGCCGGCGGCCGCCGCGCTGGTGACCGCGGCGCAGAGCCTGGGCCTGATCGGCGCGGCGAAACAGCCCGAGACGGGAAAACAGCCATGAGTTTCTTTTCGGAAGTGGAGAAGACCATCGAACGGACGTTTCGCAAATGGACCGAGCGGGCGTTCGGTCCCGCGGAGTCGGACGAACTGCTGCTGGTGCATCGCGCCATCCTGGAGGAAATCGAAGGCAAGATCCAGACTGTCCAGCGCGGCCAGCGCCTATTCCCATACAACTATCTGAAGGTGCGGCTGGTGTCGCCCGAAGCTGAGCGGCGCGCTTTGTTTCAGGCGGCGTTCGCGCAGGGCCGCCGGTTGGAGACCGATATCCGGGAATCGCTGGAAGGCGCGGGGTGTCTGCTGCCGGCCGGCTTCGCGGTGGATGTGGAGACGGCGGAGGAGGGTCCCAAGGGCTTTGAAATCTCGTACGCCATCCACGAGGCGCCGCCGGAACCCGTGCCGGCCCAGATACCCGCGGCCGAGCCGGAGCCGATTCCCGTTCCCGCGGAGGAGTTCGTTCCGGGACGGCTGGTGATCGTGCGCGGAAAGGCGGCGCAGGATAGTTACACGATGGAGAAGCCGCGCACCAACATCGGACGTATGCAGGAACTCACCGATAGCCAGCAGCGCATCGTGCGGCGCAACGACATTGTGTTCGAGGAAGGCGGCGACGACGCCAATTCCACGGTCTCGCGTGCGCATGCGCACATCCGCTTCGACCGGGAGGCGCGGCAATACCGCATCTGCGACGATGAGAGCGAGTTCGGCACGCGCATCTTCCGCGAGGGCCGCTCCATCGAAGTGCCGTCCGGCAACCGGCGCGGCGAGCGGCTGTGCGCGGGGGATGAAGTTTACGTAGGGCGGGCATGCCTGCGCTTCGAGCAGTAAACGGCTCGCATTTCAGGGCACGACCTTGATCGCCAGGCTCGCCGTGGCGGTGTGTCCGGCGCCATCTTCGGCAGTCAGCTTATATTGCGTCTCTTTGCGGGGAGTGACCTCGAAGCAGTAACTCAAAGCGGGATGCAGATCGCCGATTTCGGGCTCAATCCGCACGCGTTTTGCGCCGTCGACTCCAAAACAGATTTTGGATCGCTCCCCGCGCCGGATGGACTGCGGAACGGCATAGAAATTGACGATCTTGAAGGCCGTTCCACCGCTTAGTTCCACCGACTCGCGGTCGCGGCGGGCTTCCTCGGCCGCGGCGGCCTGCTGGCCATCGCGCGCACTGCGCCAGCGCGAGTAGAATATCCAGCCGTCGTAAATCACAGCCGCGAGCACCGCTATGCTGACCAGCGGCAGCATTTTGCGAATAAACCGCATCTTGCAAATCCCAGCATTTATTTTGCCAGTTTGCCGGTGCCGCCGGCGCGCAGCACGGCCACGCCGATCTGCCCGTTCAGGTTTTCATCCGGCGATGGCGCGTCGCCTCCGCCGAACCATACGGTCAGGCGGTCGTCCGGAAGCTGTTCGACAGCCGGGTCGCAAATCACCCGGGCGTCCCAGGGTTGGCTTCCCTGAAAAACAGCGGGCAGTTTCTCCCATTGGAGGCCGTCGGTCGATCGCGCCATACCCAACCGGCGATTCTCGCGCGCATCGCGGCCGGTATAGAGCATCCAGTAGTAGCCATGCGCGATCCACACGGCCGGCTCGCCTAAGCCCATCTCATCGAAGCTGTCGTACTTGCCAGCTTCCAGGATCGGATTGGAGCGCAGCTTTTGCCAATGCTCGCCATCCATCGATCGCGCGATTCCCAAGCGCTGGCGGCGGGCACGATCCTGCCCCAGGTAGAACAGGTAGAAGTAGTCACCGGCTTTCAACACGTAGGGATCGGCAAGGCCGCGCTCGTCCCAACTTCCGCGCGGACCATAATCCATCACTGGAAACCGCGCCTTACGCCAATGCCGGCCGTCGCTCGATCGCGCCAGTCCCAGCCGGGGTGCATCCTTGGGCCCCGCCTGATACCAATAGAGGAACTCGCCGTTATGGAGAAGTGCGGCGCCGTTAGCAGCGATATATTCCCCTTCCCCAGTGCGAGGATCGGGCGCCAATACTACGCCTTCCTTCTGCCACGACAATCCGTCGGCGGATGTGGCCAGCATGGTGCGCCAAGTCTTGCCGTCGAAACCCGAGTAGAAGTTGTAATAGGCGCCGCCGCGGCGGACGACAGCGGGATTTAGAGCGTCGTGAGAGTCGGAATCGCCGGCGGTACCGTGGGGCAGAACGGGAGCCTCGCGGGGTTCCCAGGCATAGGCCGCCTGCCGCTCGGCCGACGCCAATTCGGGGAGCCGGAAGTCGGCGTAGCCGCAGCCCAGGCAAGCGCAGGCCAGGACCATGAGCGCGCCAGCGCCGGCGGCGCGCATCCGCACCATGGAATTCATGGAATGGGTACGCGCAGCTTCAGGCCGGCGCCCCGCCCGGGCCGCGATTCCAGGGTCATGTCGGCATTTAACGCACGCGCGCGGCGCTTAAAACTGGCCGGCCCCAGGCGCAAAAGCTCCAACTCATCCAGCGTATAAACCCCGCTGAAGTGAAACCCGCCGCCATTGTCGTCCACGGACAGTTCAAGCGACTTCGACACCCGCTCCAGGGAGACGGCCACGCGGGTGGCGCCCGCGTGCTTCAGCACGTTGTGCAGCGCCTCGCGGAGCATCTGGATCACCTCGGAGGCCATTTCCTCCGGAAATTTCAAGGGTGCCTCGCCGCCCACGAACGACACCGGTATACCGCTCTCCTTCTGGAAGTTTTCGCAGATGCGGCGGGCCGAAGCGTACAGATTGGACCCGAGCATCTCCGGAGGCCGCATACTCCGGACGAAGGCACGCAGCTCTTTCACCTGTTGCTGCGCGAGGGTCTGCAAGTCTTTAAGGTCGTCCATGCCGGCGCCCAAGTCACGCTCCAGAAGCTTGCGCAGGATCTCGAGGCGCATTTGCAGGGAGATGAAGCTTTGCAGCGGGCCATCGTGGAAATCGGAGGCAATGCGCTGCCTTTCGGTCTCCCGCGCGCGGCCGGCACTCTCCTGAGTCTCGGCGGTCTCGCGCTCTAACTCCTCCATGCGCGATTCCAATCTCCTCTTGTAGACCGCGAAGGCGTAGGCCAGCGCGCCGGCGACCACGGTGGTGCGCCTGAGGGTGAATTCATTCTGCGATTGTACAGCGACGCAGAAGACAGCGCTCACCACCGCGACGACCAAGACCTCGGGCGCGCGATATACGAAGACGGCTTCGATCAGCAGGTAGAGAAGGTAAAAGGCCGGAAGCCAGAACACTGCCCCAATCCCGGCGGCGACCAGCACCAGAAAGAAGACGGTGTCCGCGAACAACACCAGCAGGGCGGAAGCGCCGCCCCGTGGCCGCCGGAATGGCAGCAGCAGGCTGAAGAGCAGATATACGCCGGCCACCACGATTACCCAAGGCGTACACTTGGGCAGCAGCAGCAATCCGCTGGCTAATCCGGCGGCGGCGAATACCACCCGGGTCCATAACAGAACGCGCCTGCACGCCGAGGGGAACGGAACCGGATCGTCAAGCACGGGCGCTCATCATACGGCTAGCGCCTGTAAAGAAAGAGGGTGTGGCTGCGGCCCTGGCCATCATCTTCGATGTCTTTCACTTTTACGGGCGTCCAGCCCCTGAATTCAAAATCGTGCGCGACAACGCGCGCGCCTTTTTTCAGTTGCCGCTCCAACAGCGGCTGCACTTTGTCGTTGGAGTTCGGCAGCAGGTACACCGTAATTAAATCCGCGGTACTGTAATCCTGCTTCAGAATATCTCCCTCGACGATTTGTGCGTTTTTCTCCAAGCCTAACTTCCGGATGCGCTCCAGGCTTTGCCGGCACAGATCCTTGTCCAGTTCCACGCCGATGGCGTTGGCGCGAAACTTCTGGGCCGCCGCGATGACGATGCGCCCGTCGCCACTGCCCAAATCGAACATCGTCTCGCCGGGTTTGAGCTCGCCCAATTCCAACATCTTCACGACGATGGTTTCCGGGGTTGGATAATAGGGCGCCAACTTGGCCGGATCCTGCGCCCAAACTACGGCGCCCAGCAGCACCATAAGAATAAGGCGTATTCGCATCTGATTTCCCCTCAATTGGGGCGCTTTGAGTGTAACAAAAAGCACCAAACAGCACCACTTCCTGTTGGTTAATACTCACCAGGGAGATGTTACAAAGATCGCAAACAAAGAGGATGCTTCCGGCGTCCAGCAAGTTACCGGCTAAAAATGGCTTCCGGGCGAACGCGCCGGATTCGGGCGGCTTTGCGACGCCGGGCCGGGATTGGGCGCCCCGGAATCGGTTAATATGGATGAGCACCCAAACCCGCTATGCAACAATACGATCTGATCGTCATAGGCTCCGGCCCCGCGGGACAGCGTGCGGCCATACAGGGCGCCAAATCCGGAAAGCGCGTCGCACTGATCGAAAGGCGCGAAGTGGTGGGGGGAACCTGCATCAACTCCGGCACCATCCCCAGCAAGACCATGCGGGAGGCCGTGCTGCACCTCTCGGGATTCAATTATCAGGGCATTTACGGCGTCAGCTATCGCGTGAAGGAAAAGATCTCCATGGCCGACCTGGGGTTCCGCATCCAGCACGTGATCAAGACCGAGACGGATATCACGCAGGCGCAGCTTTCACGCAACGGCATCGAAGTGATTTACGGGACGGCGCGGTTTGTGGACGCTACGCATGTGCGCGTAGAAAACAGCCGGGGCGTATCGGATTACGAAGCCGCCATCATCATCATCGGTACCGGGACCAAGCCTTCGGTGTCGCCGAAGGTGCCGCTGAACGGCACGACGATCATCAACAGCGATCAGATCCTGCAGATGCCGGAGATTCCCAAAATCCTGATCGTAGTGGGCGGCGGCGTGATCGGGGTCGAATATACGTGCATGTTCGCGGCGTTGGGGGTGCGCGTCATCCTGGTGGAGAAGAGGCCGCGCCTGCTGGAGTTCGCAGACGCCGAGATCATCGAAGCGCTGTCCTATCATTTGCGCGACCACCGTGTAACGATGCGGTTGAACGAAGAAGTGGAGAGCGTGGAGGATACGCCCACGGGCGTGGTAGCGAATTTGATGAGCCGGAAAAAAATTTCCGGCGATGCCCTGCTGTACGCGGTGGGGCGCCAGGGGAACGTGGAGGATCTGGATCTGCCGGCGGCGGGACTCGAAGCGGATGGCCGTGGCCGCATCCCGGTGAACGCTTCCTACTGCACCAAACAGCCGAACATCTACGCGGTGGGCGATGTGATCGGATTCCCCAGCCTGGCCTCGGTTTCGATGGAACAAGGGCGCATCGCGGCGGCCACCGCTCTGGGGATTCCCGTACATTCCAACCCGGCGACGTATCCCTACGGCATTTACACCATTCCGGAGATATCGTTCATCGGCAAGACGGAGGAGCAGTTGACCGAGGAAGATGCGCCCTATGAAGTCGGCGTGGCTTACTATCGCGAGATCGCGCGCGGACAGATCCGCGGCGACACCACGGGCCGCTTGAAGCTGATCTTTCATCGTGAGACTAAGGAGATCCTGGGGGTGCATATCATCGGCGAAGGCGCCTCCGAGTTGCTGCATATCGGCCAGGCCGTAATGATCCTGAAAGGGACCATCGAGTATTTCGTGGATACGGTGTTTAATTATCCGACACTGGCCGAATGTTACAAGGCCGCCGCGTTCAACGGCCTGAACAAACTGACGCGACTTTAGCGGGACGACAGGCTTCGGCCTGTCTCTTATGGAGAGATAACATGGGGCAAACAATCGGTGTCCTGGCGACCAGGCAAGTCGCGGTGGGAGTGGTCGAAGACAATGCGCTCACCGGCCCGATCCGGGTTTTTCCCGAAGAAGCCGAGCATCCCGACGTACTCCGCACGATGACCGGGGACGAGATCGCCGAGTTGATCGGGCAACAGGTCCTGATATCCGCAAGCGGAAGACAAATCGACAGCGTGGGAGTGGGCTTCCCCGGCGTCATCCGCAGCGGCATCGTAGAGGAATCGCCAAACCTGCAACAGATTAAGGGGTTCGCCTTTGCGGCGACGTTATCGAGCGTGCTGGCGCGGGGCGGACTGAATGCCTCCGTGCTGATCCTGAACGACGCCGACGCCATTGCCGCCGGCGTAGCGGCCACCCGCGGCCACCTGGAAAAGCTGATCCGCATCTGGTACCTGGGCGACGGGGTGGGCTTCGGCCGCTACCCGCAAATGGAGGGCGTGTGGGAAGGGGGCCACATGGTGGTCTCGCTCGATCCCAAAGAGCATTTTTGCGGATGCGGCGGCGTGGGGCACCTGGAAGGCATCATGGGACATCGGGCAATGCGCCTGCGCTTTCTCGACATGGAGCCGGAGGAAGTCTTCGCGGCTGCGCACGAAGGCGATGTGCGCTGCAGTACGTTCGTGAAACGCTGGCACCGGGCGCTGGCCGCTGCGTCGGCCAGCAGCATTCACCTCGATGGTCCGGGGAAGTTCTTCATCATGGGCCCGAATTCACAGTACGTCGATCTGGGCCTGGTCGCGCAGTACATTCACGAGATGGTCAAGATGACACCGCTGCAAGGGAGTTTGTTTGAAATCATCTCGAGCAGCCACGATCTGGCGATCGTGGGCGCGGCGGTGAACGCGCGGCGCGCTGTGGCTTGCTGAAAGCCATCCAACGATTCGCAGTGCTTGCCGCTGGCTCCTCCGCCTTTGGAGTAAGATGATACCAAGGTGTTGTCTTGGAGGGGCTCCTGCTAGGTCTGCGGCGCGGCGTACGATTCTTCGCGGTGGTCGCCATGGTTTGCGCGCTGGCGGCCGCGGGCGCGAAGGCCGCCTCCTTTGAGGAATTGGCCGCCGGCGCGGCCACGGCCCGGCGCGGCAACAACATCCCGCAAGCCATTGAATTCTACCGGCAGGCCGTGCAGCTACGTCCATCGTGGGTGGAGGGCTGGTGGTTCCTCGGTACGCTGTCCTACGCCACATTCCAATACGCCGATGGCGAAGCGGCCTTCGACGAATTCGTCAAGCTGGACGACAAGCGCGCGTTGGCATGGTCGCTGCTCGGCCTGTGCGAGTTCGAGACCGGCAAGTATGATCTGGCGCTCGACCACCTGCGGCGGGGACTGGCGGATAAGGATTTACCGCCGGAAGTGGAAGCCGGGGTACGGTTTCACTACGGGCTGTTGTTGTCGCGGGCTGGGAACTTCGATTTGGGGAAACGGGAATTGGAGCGGTATGCGCGTGGCGGCGCGCATGAACCCCTGCTGATTGCGGCCCTGGGATTGAATGCCCTGCACGATCCTTTGCTGCCCAAAGACGTCCCGGCGGACCAGATGGATGCGGTGATGCAAGCTGGTGCGGCAGCCCGGTCGTTGATTCTAGGCGAAACCGGCCAGGCGGAATCCGGCATGCAGCTTTTGGCGAAACAATACCCCGCGATGGCCGGCGTTCATTACTTATACGGTTCGTACTTGAGTTACACGCGCCCGGACGATGCCATGGCGGAACTGCGGCGGGAATTGGAATTGAATCCCGAAAATGCGGATGCATCCGCCCTGCTGGCATTGCTCCTGGTGCATGCGGGCGATGTGCCGGGGGCATTACCCTTCGCGCGGAAAGCGGCCGGGGCCCGGCCCGGGGACGGGTTGGCGCAGTACGCGTACGGCGAGGTCCTGATGCGAAGCGGCGACTTGCGTCCGGCGATCGCGACACTCGAAGCGGCGGAGCGCCTGGACCCGGCGGCGCTCGAATATCATATGGCGCTGGCGAGCGCGTATTCCCGTGCGGGACGCCTTGAGGACGCGCGCCGGGAACGGCATATGTCCATGGATATGGCGGGAGACAAACGCCCGGAATTGAATGCGCAAAGCAGCCAATCCGGCGATGCCCGCCCCGCCGAAAATCAATGACGGGACCATTGCGGTACGGGGGCCCGCGGTGGCTGGCCGCGGTAGTTTCGATGGCGCTGGCGGCCGCGGCGGCGGGCGCGCCCAAGCATCTCGCCAACGCGACATGCGCCACCTGCCATCGGGCACAGGCGCAATCGCAGCCTGCCACCCCCATGGGAGTCGGCATCGAGCTGCCGCCCAGCCAGGAGCCCCTCGCAGCGCATCCCAAGCTGGCGCTGGACGAAAACGGTTATCACTATGAAGTCATCCGCCAAAACGGGCAAAGCACCTACACGGTGAGCGACGCTTCGGGCAAGCTGACGCTGCCGATCCGATACGCCTTCGGATTTCACAACCTGACTTTTGTGCTGGAATACAAGGGCCAATTCTACGAAGGGCTGGTGAGCTACTACGACACGATCAAGGGTCTGGGGATCACCATAGGCGACGACCGCATCCGGCCGCGGAACCTCACCGAGGCGATGGGCCGCTTGACGGACAACACGGAGATCACGGCATGCTTCAAGTGTCACGGTACGGACGGCGTGAGCCAGGGTAAATTAACCCTGGACTCCCTGAAGCCGGGCTTGACCTGCGAGCATTGCCACACGGGCGCCGAAGCCCACATGCAGGCGCTGGCCGGTGGCAAACCGGCGCCGGTTCCGCGGAAACTGGGAGAGATGGCGGCCGAGGAGATGTCGAATTTCTGCGGCGAGTGCCACCGCACGTGGGAATCCGTGGTCGGGCTACGCTTGTTCGGCGAGAAAAACGTCCGGTTCCAGCCCTACCGGTTGGCCAACAGCCAGTGCTTCCTGGGCGACGACAAGCGCATCCGCTGCACCTCTTGCCACGATCCGCACGTGGACCTGGTGCGCGACGATGCCAGTTACGACCGGGCGTGTCTGGCGTGCCATAGCGTGAAGAGTTCCCCGGCCGCGGCAGCGGCGACCGCGAAAGCCTGTCCCGTGGACGATAAGAATTGCGTGAGTTGTCACATGCCCAAGGTGCAGGTGCCTGGCAGCCCGGCTGTTTTTACGGATCACCATATCCGGGTGGTACACGCAGGCGACCCGTATCCGCAATGAGCCGGCCCGCCTCCGTCACCATCCCATATTGCGCATCTTTTCGAGGATGTCGGCGCTCAATTCCTGCATGCGCGCGGGTTTGCGCTTCAACGGCGACGGGATGATGGCGGCCAGCCGCGCGGACTCCTCGCGATCGAGGCGTGCCGCCGGCATGTTGTACCAATAGCTCGCGGCGGCTTCCGCACCGTAGATTCCGGGACCCCATTCGATCACGTTCAGGTAAAGTTCCAGCGTGCGGCGCTTTCCCAGAATGAGGTCCGCGGCCGGACTGATGGTAAACTCGATCGCCTTGCGCGGCAGGGACCGGCTGGTGGTCAGGAATAAATTCTTCACCAACTGTTGGGTGATGGTGGAAGCGCCGCGCCCCAGTTTGCCGCGGTCCATATCGCGGTCAATGACTTTGTGGAGTTCGGCCCAGTCGATACCATGGTGCGCGAAGAAGCGCTCGTCTTCCGAGGCGAGCACGGCGTGCTGCAGTTCTTTCGAGATGCGCTCGAGCGGCAGGAAAACATAGCGCTTGCGATACGGCCGGTGATGGATGGTGGCCTCGATGCGGCGCTGGATCTGCACCATGGTGACGGGCGGATCTATCCACTTCAAACCCAGCAGCGCGGCTACAATCAGGGCGTAAAAGCCCGCCACCAGTGCGCAGATCCAGAACAGGATGCGCCGCCACAGACTGCGGCGGCCCTTTACCCTTCCCTTCGTTTTGCTTTTGAACGCTACCACTCGACCGGTGTTCCCGGCTCCAGGGGCCACACCGTGGTACCCGGCAGATCGATCATGGACGCCAGTTGCTCCGGCCTCCCGGTGAGCGGCGGGAAAGTCCCGAAGTGCATCGGCACGACTTTCTTGGGCTTGAGCAGCCGGCACGCCACCGCGGCTTCCTTCGGACTCATGGTGTACAGATCGCCGATCGGCAGGAAGGCCAGTTCCGGATGGTACAACTGCTCGATCAATTGCATGTCGCTGAAGACGTTTGTATCCCCGGCGAAGTACAGCGCGCGGCCGTCCTCGAAACGCAGCACATAGCCCGCCGCCTCGCCGCCATAAATGATCTTTCCGTCGTCCAGAATGCCGCAACTGTGTACCGCGTGAGTCATGGTGAAAGTGACGGCGCCGGCCGTCTGCGAGCCGCCTTTGTTCATCGGGCGCGTATTCTCGACGCCTTTCGATTCCAGCCAGTGACACGTCTCGAAAATGCCCACCACGGCGGGTGAGAACTGCTTCGCCAGAGGCACCGCGTCGTGGATATGATCGAAATGCCCGTGCGTGATGGCGATGGTATCCACGCGCGCGATCTTGTAACCCTGCGGATAAGCGGGGTTGCCGTCGGTCCAGGGATCCATCAGGATCGTCTCGCCCGAGGGGAGGCGGAATTGAAAGGTGCCATGTCCAAGCCACGTGATTTCCATAGGCAAATTATGGCATGCGGATGGCCGGTTGGGGCAAAACCGAATCATGGCCTCGCCGGCGCGTAACTTTTTCGACCGTCCGAAGTATATTAATAAGGCCGTGGTTCGCTATCGCGATAGCCAGGCTTGAGGTATTTAATGGGAACTCTTCTTCAGGACGTGCGCTACGGTTTGCGGAACCTGGTGCGGAATCCGGGCTTCGCGCTGGTGGCGATGCTTACGCTGGCGCTGGGGATTGGCGCGAACACGACCATCTTCAGCGTGATGAACAACACGCTGTTGAGGCCGCTGCCGTTCCCCGGCGCCGATCGGCTGGTCCTGCTATGGGAGACCTACGGCAAGGGTCCGGATAACTGGAACATCGTTTCCGCGCCCAGGTTCTGGGATTTTGAGCGATTGAGCCGCTCCTTCGCATCCATGGCGATCTTCGATTCCGCCGGTCGGGGCTACAATCTGGGAGCAAACGGCAATCGGCAGGAGGCGGAACAAGTATCGGGACTGCGCGTATCGGCAGGCTTCTTTTCGGTGCTGGGCGTGAAGCCATTTCTGGGGCGTACGTTCGTTCCCGAAGAAGAAACTCTGGGCCGGGATCGCGAGGTGGTCCTGAGCTATGGCCTGTGGAAGACGCGCTATGGCGGCGATGCATCGCTGGTGGGCCGGACGATCCGGGTGGACGGGGCGAACTTTACGGTGATCGGCGTCATGCCGCGCGATTTCGCCTGGCAATTCTGGAGTGCGCCGCGCCAGCTTTGGGTTCCGGTTGGCTATACCAAAACCGACTTCGGCCGCGAGGACAACAGCTTTATTTCGATCGCCCGCCTGAAGCCGGGCGTCACCGTGGCGCAGGCGCGCGCGGAGATGGAGGCCATCGGCAGCAATCTCGCCAGGCAATATCCCAAGGAGGACGCGGATATGGGGGCCACCGTGTCACCGCTGGGCGAATTTGGCCTCGAGGGCGCGCGCGCTACCATGCTGACGCTGCTGGGCGCGGTGGCCTTCGTCCTGCTGATTGCCTGCGTTAACGTGGCTAACCTGCTGCTGGCGCGCGGCGCGGTGCGGCAGAAGGAGTTCGCCATCCGGCGGGCGCTCGGGGCGGCGGGCAGCCGCATCGCCCGCCAACTGCTTACCGAGAGCGTTCTGCTGGCCCTGGCGGGCGGCGCGGCGGGAATACTACTGGCCAGCGTGGGAACGCGGACTTTGTTTTATGTCTTCAAACTGGATTCCCTTTACCTGCCGCTTCGCCCCGTCGATTCGATTCCGATGGATGGCCGGGTGTTCGCGTTTGCCCTGGCGATTTCCTGTCTGACGGGCATTATATTCGGCGTCGCACCGGCCTTGAGCGCCCTGCGCACCGGCATCAACGAGCCGCTGAAAGAAGGCGGGCGCAGCGCAAGCACGGGCGGCGGGAACCGGCTCCGTCACGTGCTGGTGGCGTCCGAGGTGGCTTTGGCGGTGGTCGTGCTTTCCGGCGCCGGACTGCTGATCAAGAGCATGACGCGGCTATTGGGAGTAGATCCCGGGTTGAATGCGAAGAACGTGCTGGTCGCGGGCATGTCCGTCCCCCAGGAGGAGATCTACGTGGGGCCGCCGGGGCTGCCGCGTTTCTGCCAGGATCTGGACGAGCACGTGGGCGCCATCCCCGGTGTGGTTTCGGTCGGCGCGGTCGGGCATTTGCCCTTCGCGGGCAACGCGGGCCGAAGCTTCCAGATCGAAGGCCAGCCGCCGGCGCCCCCCGGAAAACTGCCGGGCGCCAGCTACAGCGTGGCCTGCCCGAACTATTTCCGGACCATGGGCATTCCCGTCCTGAAAGGCCGGGAGTTCACGCCGCTCGATACCGTCAGCGCGCCGGGAGCGATCGTGATCAACGAGACGATGGCCCGCACCTACTGGCCCAAACAGGACCCGGTTGGAAGCGCCATCCGGCTGGGCGGTTCCGACGGTCCGCGCCTGACCGTAGTGGGGGTGGTCGGAGACGTCCATTTCCTGGGCCTGGACGCGCCCATGCGTGGGCAGTTCTTCCGGCCGTACATGCAAGCGGGATGGCCGGTGATGAACGTGGTCGTGCGCACGAACCACTCGCCCAGGGCTTTCGCCGCGGCCGTCAAGAAAGCCATAGCGGATGTGTTGCCCGATTGGCCGGTAGCCGGCTTTGAGACCATGGAGGAAGTGGTGCACGATTCCACGGGCTCGCGGCGCTTCCCCATGCTGCTGCTCAGCGTGTTTTCGATCGTGGCTCTGCTGCTGGCGGCGGTCGGGATTGTGGGCGTGGTCGGCCATTCGGTGGCGCAGCGCACGCACGAAATCGGACTGCGCATGGCGCTCGGCGCGGGAAATCTGGATGTCCTGCGGCTGGTGGTCAGCGGCAACATGCTCTGGGTGCTGGCCGGTCTCGTGGCAGGGGTGGCGGGATCCGCGGGGCTCACGCGGCTCCTATCCGGCATGCTCTACGGTGTGCGCCCGCTCGATCCCATGGTGCTGGGCGGCGTATCGGCGCTGTTGGGGGCGGTGGCGCTGGTCGCCAGCTATTTGCCGGCGCGGCGGGCGCTCAGAATCGACCCGATGGTGGCGCTGCGGTGCGAATGATCGCGGGCATCCAGTGGCGCACGCGGCGTGCAGGCGGGACTTTTAAGTCCCGCCGTGTATTCGACCTCAACCGGCCAATTCCTCATCGAAGCAGACCGCTACTTTGCCACAGCGGCCGCGGGCCATCAACCCATACGCCTCGGCGGCGGAATCGAGGGAAAACCGGTGCGTTACCAGATCCGCGGGATGCAGGTTCCATGCGACCAGCCGTTCCACTAATTCCTCCATCAGCCAAGTCGATGTCACCCAGGAACCGAAGATCGTCTTCTGGTCATGAATGATGTCGGGCGAAGGGTTGAATTCCACCTTTCCGCCTTCACCCAGAAAAACGATGCGGCCCCACTTGCGGGTAGCGCGGATGGCGGTGGCGCGCGCGGTGTCGTTCGCGGAACAATCCACGGCGCGTTCCACTCCGTGGCCGCCGGTCAGTTTGCGGACTTCCGCCACGTTATCCGGTCCGGCCGGCAGAGCCTCGTCGCACACGCCCAGTTCACGCGCCAGAGCGACCCGCTCCGGGATCACGTCAATGCCGATGATCCGCCGCGCGCCGAGCTTACGGCAAAGCGCGCCGGTGGCCAGGCCCACCGGGCCCAGGCCGGTAATCAACACCGCGTCGTTGCCGCTAATGCCGATCTTCTGCAAGCCTTCGTACACCGTGCCGAAGCCGCAGGCCACTTGGGCGCCGTCCGCGTACGTCAGCTCCGCGGGCAGGTCGATCAGATCCTTCTCTTCCGCCAGCAGATAGTCGGCCATGCCGCCATCGCGCTGCCAGCCGTAGGCCCGCCGATAGCGCTCGCTGGTGCAGGAGATCATGTAGCCGCGCCGGCAGTCGTGGCACACGCCGCAGCCCGAAATATGGTACACGATCACACGGCCGCCCACGCCGAAGCGGCGGCAGCCCGGCCCGGTTTTCACGATCTGGCCCGCCGGCTCGTGTCCGGCCACCACTCCCTGGTATCCTTCCGGTCCTTTGCCCAGGTGCTCGTGATAGATGCACCGGATATCGGAGCCGCAGATGGTGGAAGCCTTCATGCGCAACAAGACTTCGCCGTGGCCTGGCTCAGGCACGGGGATCTCCCGCAGTACGACACTGCTATTGCCCGGCAGATATGCGGCTCTCATCATGTTTCGATTTCTCCTGTCGGATCCCAAAGATCCTGCCAACTCTGGTCGTCTTTCCAGAGGAACACCTGCCCCTTGATCAGCCGGCAATTCCGGTCGATGCCGGCAATCGCATCCATCTCTTCGTCCGTGAGTGGCGCGGTCGTGGTGGCGCGTAGGTTCGCCACATAGTTTCGCGGTTTGGTCGAAAGGGGGATGGGCGTCTGGCCGCGGTTGACGGCCCATTTCACGCAAACCACCGCGGGATGCACGCCCAGCCGTTCGGCGATGCGCACGATCACCGGGTCCTCGATGTCGGATGTGTCTTCGGGTGTGCGGTCGCGCGGGGGGCGATGCGGCGATCCGATCGGGCAATAGCCCACCGGTTCCATTCCGCGGCTGCGGACGAAATGGAATAGCCCCGGCTGCTGGAAATGCGGGTGCAGTTCCATCTCGTTCACCGCCGGCCGGATGCGCGCGTCCCGTAGGACCCCCGTCAGTTTGGGAATCGTCATGTTCGAGGTGCCGATGTGGCGCGCGAGGCCGAGCTCCACCAGCCGCTCCATCTGCCGCCACGTGCGCATGAAGTTTTCGTGGATATAGGGCCGGGCATCCGGGCTGCGCGACTCCACACTGCACCCGGGGGGATGAAAATTGGGGAACGGCCAATGCACCAGGTACATATCCAGATAGTCCAGGCGCAGGTCCGCCAGCGATTTCCGGCAGGCGGGAATTACGTCGGATTCGGCGTGCTTGTCGTTCCAGAGCTTCGAGGTGATCCACAACTCTTCGCGCCGGATTCCGGCGGCGAAGATCGCGTCGAAGGCGGCTCCGATACGCTCCTCGTTGCCGTAAACCGAAGCGCAATCGAGATGTCGATATCCAGCCAGAACCGCACCTGTGACTGCCGCGGCAATTTCCTCCGGCGGCACGTGGTCCGACCCGAATGTGCCCAGACCGATGGCCGGCATGGTGGCGCCGGTGTAAAGAGTTCGCTTGGGGACCAGGGCGGGATCCACTTCCTCGCGGTCAGTCATTTTCATACCAGTTGTAGCGCACGGTCTTGCCGTCCAGCAGCCAACGCTCCGGAGTGGTCGAGTCCGTCCAGTCGAGCGGCACGGCCCCCGGATGCTGGTTCGCGGCTTCGGCGAGGGCGGCCTTCAGCGCCGGTTTTTGCGCCGCCGCGAGGGTCGCCGGATCCGCCGAGATGAAGAGCGCCGTGCCGCTGCGGGCCACCAGGTCGAGCCACTGGCGGGTGAGGTTCCATGGGATATCGCCGGTCAAGGGCACGCAATCCGCATCGGCGGCGAAGAAGGTGTTGTGCTGCGCGATGCGGAATGCCAGCGTGTTCACGCCCATCTTGCGTGTGCGGCCCCACTCGCGGCCGCTGGTATCGTCGCCGATGCGCTGCGCCTCGACCAGGCCCGCGGCCAGATGGCCGATGGTGTTGCAGCCCAACAGAACAGCGTCACCGGCACTTTGCCGGATGGCGCGATAAAGAGCCAGGACGATCTCGGCGGTGGTTTTGCCGCGATCGTGGAAATGCCAACCCCCGTCGGTGAGTTCGGGGCCCATTTGAAAGCCCCACCGGCCAGTCAGATCGAACGTCGTGTAATCGTGTTTAATCAGCTCATAGCCCCAGCCGCGGAGGGTGGCGATGCTCGCGCCAATGTAAGCCAGCGCTTCCGGGATACTAGGGTCCATCACGATCAGGTCGCCCTTCGGCCGGCCGCCGGCGGGTGGTAAGCGCCAGCTTTCGGCCTGGCGATCCGCGGTCAGAGTGGGACGCAGCCAGATGCCGGGGCGCACTCCCAGCGCCTTCATTTGTGCGGCCAATCCGGACATGTCGGGATAGGCGGCGGTGGTCTGCGCCACGGGACCTGCGCCTTCCGCCGCGGCGCCCCAGCCCATGTCGATGACTGCAAATGGCCGATTCCTGGAATCGGGCGCGAGCTCGGCCAGCAGCGCGGCGTCTTTCAGGCTGGCGGCCGCCGAAGTGTTCTGGCCGTATGCGTAATACCAGTTATTGCTGCCATAGATGGGCTGCGCGGGCAGCCGCGGCTGTTCGCACAGTATGCCGCAGAGCGACCGCGCCGCGTCCATGGCGGACTCGCCGGCGTGGCCGTGGTGGACGACGATGGTGGCAGCCTCCAAGCGGCGACCGGCAAGTTCCACTCCGCCGCCGCCGTTGCTCACGTCCAGCCACAGGGTGATCCCGCCGGCATCCGCCTGCCAATAGCAGATGGACGCGGCGCCGGTCCTAACGCCATACCCGTGCGTGGTATTGGCGCCGGACGCCAGGAAGTACCAGGGCATCAAACGTTCGCCCACTTGGCCCCGCCATTCCAGGTCTCCATAAGACCGTTCCCAGTGGTCGCCCAGGAACCGGCAGCCATCGGGAAAAGATCCATGCCAGCGGAGGCGGAGACGAGTCAGCTTGCTGCCGGTAGCCGTCACCGAAATGGCGATCTCCTGGGCTTTGCGCGGCGTCCAGACGACCTCGACATCCCCCGCTTGCCATTTCCCGCCCGAGCGTGTCAGGTTGCCGGCGCCGGCCGTGCCCTCGGCAAAAAACTGTACACTGTCCGGCGGCCGTGAAGGATCGGGTAGCACTGGGGCCGGCTTGGCCGCGTGTCCGGCGACAACCGCCGCGCCCAGGCCCAGAACGAACGACCGGCGTCCGGGCGATTCATTGGATGGCATCAGACCGAATGGTAGCGCGCTTACAATAAATTGCGTGCCAGCCGGGTCGCCAGCACCCGGTAAACGGCTGGATTGAACACCAGTCCGACATGCGTCCCAGCGACCTCGCAGTCGATCTCCGGATCGCCGGTCACGCAGAAGCGCCAATCCACGATGCCATCGTTCCTGGTGTAAATAGCCGTTTGTGCGACGTCGTCCGGGAATTCGCCCCGCAGCGAAGAAACGAATTCGCAAGTACAAGCCTCCGTATAACATCCGGGCAGGATGTGGCCCGCATGTTCGCGCAGGATGCGATTGCGAATGGCGTCGGTGGCGCGCAGCACGTTGGCGTGCGCGACCGGGCCTCGGAACGGAGAACCCAAAGTAGTGACGGACGCGATCTGGTCGGGCCTCTGCGCGGCTACCGAGCGCGCAATGATGCCTCCCAAGCTATGGCCGACCAGGTGTACGCGGCGGCCGGTGGCATTGTAGGCGCGCCTCACGGTATCGTTCAAGCGGCGGCGGATCAGCAGGTTGGGGCACTCCGCATTCCAGCCGATACCGGAAAAATAGGACCGGTAGCCGACCGTACGAAGCCAGGAGAACATTTCGCCGAGATACGTATCGGTGCCCAGGAAGCCCGGAATCAGGATTACGGCCTGCCCGTCGCCGTGGGGTACGCCCAATCCATAGAAGATGGACGTCAGCCGTAACTGAACCAGTTCGAAGCCGACCAGAAGTTCCTGCCACATGGAGACTTCGGCTTCTTGACGCTCGTGGACGGAGTACCTTTGACCCGTCATGCGTCTTCCAGTATATGCAATTTCGGCGCGATCGTGATGGATCGCACTACACGTGGGCTTCTGCGGCTTGCGAGAGATTTCCGAGGTTAATCGTGGAAACCGGCGACGTCGTAAGACATTAAAACCAAGTCCTGCGTACGCCCTTGCCGGTCGATCACCCAATCGGGCAGCAGGGCTTCCATATGAAAGCCGAGCCGCTCGAACAGGCGGCGGGCGCGCGATTGTCCGGAAGACACCCGCACGACGATGCGCCGCAGATCCAGGTCGTGAGCGATCGAAAAGACTTCGTGGCCGAGCAGCCGGCCTACCCCACGGCCGCGCTGGTCCGGCGCCATCAGCAGGCGGATTTCGCCCAAATGGCGCGTCCAGCGCGTCTGGCCGTGGTGCAGGCTGCTATAGCCCAGCAGTTTGCCGTCCTGTTCCGCGAGCACCGTCACGTTACGCCTGTCTTGCAGGTCGCGCATCCAGTGCTCGATACCTTCCGGCGTGGTCACATCCACCAGGAGGAAAAACAGGTCGTCTTCCGGTTGCGCGCGCATGAAAGCCAGAAACGCCTCGCGATCCTCCGGGGTCATCAGTCGGAGGGTCACGCTGGCGTCCCCGACACGCGCGGTATAGGGGAAGTGCCGTTGTGCGATAGCAGATTCAGACATGGTATGACCTTATCCCGTTGACTGCCGCGACGCGGTCTATTTCTTGCGTCCGGCGTGCGCGTGCGCGGGCGTGTGGGTATGCACCGGCGGCGGCATGAAGGGCTTCATCGCTACATCCAGCAGGGACTTCTGCGCGTTGATGAAATTCTCAACGCCTTTGCGTGCAAAGTCGCCCACACTGGTGGAGGGCTCAGGCGCGGAGCGGACGATCTCTCCGGCGGCCTTCATAGCTCCCTCGATCTGATTGGTGGCCAGATCCAGCAGCTTTTTCTGCGAATCGACGAATTTGTCCATGCCATCCTTGGCCAGTTCGGTCATCTTGACGCGCGCCGCCGGCTTCAGGCCCTTGTGGGCTTTTCCGTTGGGGTCAGTACGCGCGACGTCCGACACCAGGTCCAGGAACTTCTTTTGGGTGTGCACGAAATTGTCCACACTCTCGCGGGTGATTTCAGCAAGGTTCTTGCCTTCGAAAGCCTTGCCTTCTTTGATCGCTTCCACCACCGCCTTGCTCTGCTGGGCCGCCATATCGAGGAACTTCTTCTGCATCCCGACAAATGCGTTCACGGCTTCGCGCATCGCATCGGTCATGGCGGCCGGCACCCCGGTGAGCCCTAATCCTTCTTTTACACCGGTTTGCACCAGCGCGTTCTCTTCGGCGGCGAGGTCCAGCAGAATCTTCTGCGCCGCCACAAAATTGGCCAAACTCTGGCCCGCCAGCTCCACCATCCCAGTCAATGGGCGCAGCGGCGAGAAGTTGATTCGCTCCCGCACGAAACCCAAAGCCAGGGAGTTCTGCTGCGCGGTTAAATCCAGCAGAATCTTTTGCGTTGCGACAAAACTTTCCATACCCTGCCGGGCCCAGTTGGCCAGCGTCGCGGCCAGCGATGCGGGGGCGTCGGCAATAGACTTCGTGACGTTCTCCATGGTACGCTCCTTAATAATGCTGCAATGCAGCATCCAGGTTGAGTATACCGCCGCCGTCAAAAGCTGTCAAGGATTTTCAGGCTATATTATCTTCTTATGCCGGAACGTAAGGTAGTCGTCAAGAAATACGAAAACCGGCGCCTCTACGATACGGGCGCCAGCCGCTACGTCAACCTTGACGATGTAGCCCGTATGGTACGCGAAGGGGTTGAAGTGCAGGTTTTGGACGCCCGTACCGGCGAGGACCTGACCCGCGTGATCCTCACCCAGGTAATCATGGAGGATGCCAAGGGGCACGAATCCGGCCTGCCGCTGGACCTGCTACGCAAGCTGATCGTGGCCTCCGACCGCGCCACGCACGATTTCCTCACCTGGTATCTCACCACCGTCACCGAGATGTACCAGAAGGCCCAGAGCGCCCTGCAGACCAGGCCCCTCGACGTGGTGCGGAATCTGTTCAGTTCGCCGGCGGGTCCGCCGGCTGCGCCCCCGCCAGTTCCCGCCGCAGAACTGGAAGCGCTGCGCCTGCGCGTGCAGGAACTGGAAGACCGCCTTCGGCTGGCGGAGCAAAAGACAGCCCCCCGTAAGAGGAAAACGAAGAAAAGCACAAATAAAGGTTGACATACGACCCGCACTCTGAAAGATTATTCAGACAAGGGGGGACGTCATGGAAACCGTCCGTTCGATGCTGCGGCATAAAGGATCCGACGTCTTTTGGCTGTCGCCGGAAGCAACCGTTTACGAAGCTGTCGCCATGATGGCCGATAAGAGCGTGGGCGCCTTGTTGGTGGTATCGGGCGGCAAATTGAGCGGCATCGTGTCCGAGAGGGACTACGCGCGCAAGGTCATCCTGAAGGGAAAGCACTCCCACGAAATGCAGGTGAAGGAGATCATGACCAGCCCGGTCTTAACCATCACCCCGGAACATTCGGTGGAGGATTGCATGCGCGTCATCACGGCGCATCGAATTCGGCACTTGCCGGTGGTGGAAGGCGACGCCCTCGTGGGTATGATCTCGATTGGCGACGTGGTGCGTTCGATCATCTCGGCACAGGCCCACACCATCGACCAGCTCAGCAGCTACATCGAAGGCCGCTACCCGGCATAGAACGCCGGCACACCCGGCCCTGCAGCATGCTGTTATCGGCGATTCTGTCCAGGCCGCGCCGTGAATTTCGGCCCTAACGGTGCTTGCCGCCGGGTATGCCGCGGATGGAGTAGAGGTGATTCTCGGTGCGCAGGATCAGGCGGTCGCCAATAAGGGCTGGGGTGGCCAGCGCCATCTCGCCGAGGTCGTTGGATTCGAGCAATTCGTATTTATCGCCGGCGCGGATCACAAACGTCCGGCCTTCTTCGTTCAGACAAAAAACCTTATCGTTGTAGCCCCAGGGAGATGCGGTGAAATCGCCGCCTTCGCCGATACGGGCCTTGTAAGTCTGCTCGCCCGTGCGCGCGTCAAATCGCGTGAGGATGCCGTTGTGGGTGAGAACGTAGAGCCCTCCGACATAGGCTAGCTCAGTGGGTAGATACGTTCCGGCTTTGGGCTGAATCCACGCGATAAACTCGTTCAGCTTGGCGCCGTCCGGTGTGGTCAGGTCGCCGTGCGCCCCTGGCTTGATCGCAGCCAGAGCTTTACCTGTCCCACCGTTGAGATACAACAGGCCTCCGTAGGCGAAGGGACTAGGGATCGGCATGGCGGACATTCCACCGAGACGCCACAGTTCGTTGCCTTTGAGGTCGTAACTGATGGCGAGGCCGGGGCCAATGCTGACAATTTCGGTACGCTCGGAGTTTTTCCAGATGTAGGGACTCGACCAGCCGGTCTGGCGATCGGAGCCTTTAACGTGAATCGAGCGATCTGTGCGCCAGACCTGCTTGCCGGTATTTGCGTCGAATGCCGCGATGAACTGCTGTTTCTCGTTGTCGTTGACGACGATCACGAGGCCATTCACAAAAGTGGGTGATGAGGCCGTGCCGAAATCGAGGATGGTCGGAAAGCTTTCGAGCGGCGTATTCCAGACTTTATTGCCGTTGAGATCATAGGCGAAAAGGCCGAGGTTATTAATGTACACGTAGACCCGCTGGCCGTCGGTAACAGGGGTTTCCGAGCAGAAGCTGTTCTTGCGGTGACGGCCCCCGGGGGGATGGCCGGTATAGAATTCGCGCCTCCAGTTGACCTTGCCGGACTCGAGATCGATGGAATAGAGGAAATAATGGAGGAAGACCTCGCCCGGCAGTTCGAAATCGCGCGCGTTCAGGCGGTCCATGAGGTCCTTGTCGTTCAAACCCTGCTTGGTGAGTTCGGCGACGTAATCGTTGGAATATTCGGTGCCGGTTTGCGGCTGTTTCGCCTTGCCGTCGGTGGTGACGGTTGTGACGAAGACGTTCCTGCCGGCGACGATCGGAGAAGACCAGCCCAGGCCTGGCAGGGTCGCGGTCCATTCGATATTCGACGTTTTCGACCATTTGTCCGGCAGATTGGAGTTGAGGGCGGATGGGTTGGAGGAGGGGCCGCGAAAACCAGGCCATTCGGGATCCACTGCGAATGCGCAAGCGGCAAAGAGGAGCGTGACTATGACCCTGTGCATGATTCTATTGGACTATAAATACCGTCAAACGTCACGAGTGACGCTACTGCGGCGCTTTAGCACGAGAAGAGAAACTCTGCCAGCCATACGCGACTTCGATAAACGGATGCCCATCCTGTTCTATCTCCTGTTGCCCGATCACTTTCCCCCCGAGGCGTTCATAGAATCTCCTGGACGGGTTGAGCGCTAAAACCCAGACGGCCATAGACCCGAAACCGCGCGCCTCCAGCTCGCCGGCGAATTGCCGGACAAGCAAAGTTCCCAGTCCCTTTCGTTGCGCCTGCTCACGGAGATAAATGGCGTATAGCTCACCCTCGCAGCCCAACTTGCCGGTCCTCTCCTTCCCCCCTGAGACGAATCCCACAACATTGCCACCCTCGTCGCAGCCGACCCTTGTGATCCCTGAGGATGCCCCCTCGGCAGTCAGTATCTCCCGCCAGGAGAGTTCACGCTTGTCCACGGATAATCCACTGAGAAGAGCGTCGGAAAAGATACCTGCATACGTGCTTCTCCAGCTTTCGACGTGAACCTCGGCAATGGCACGCGCGTCGCTAATGCGGGCGGGACGGATATTCCATGCGCCATGCGGCATCCACCTATTCTAGCCGCACATGACCGGAGGTTAGTGCGCCATCGACGGGGCTACGGTCCCATCGGACCATTGGCCAACCGGTATGAAGAAAATAGTCACCCGCTCCTCAGGGTCATCCGCCGCCAGAACCGGCGAGCCAGGCAGATTGGCCCCCCAGTTTTTCGCCGCGACGCCGGAAATGAAAAACATCAGATGTGGATGCCAGCTCATGTCGTCATCGCTTAAGTACTGCTGCCTCGACATCATGTAGCACATCGCCCCCGGTTCCAGCACAGGCAGTTCCTTCTTATCCAGCGCCGCTGCGGTGGTCTGCACGATCTCGGCCTTCGACTTTCCCGCCAGTGCCAGTCTGGTCTTCATCAGGTAGATGGGCACAAAGGTTCTTGCGGACTGGGGATTAAAGCAATTGGGCGCGCGAACTTTGGGATTCCAGAATTCCGGTTGATCGGTGGCGGCGGCCCACGATCGTTCCACTATACAGAGAAAGCCATTCTTGCCTTTCACCGCGGTTGTGTATCCCGTGCGCCGCAGCACCATCACTTCGGCTCCGTCCGAAATGGAGGTTGGAGCCGCACTGCGAGCCAGCGCAATCTCAGACTTCTCGTCGGGCATCAAATACCGGTCCAGAGGCGCCATGGCCGGATAGGAAGTCTTCTGCGCAGGCAAGCTCTCGCCGGGGATGACAACCAGAACAAGTAATGATAGAGCGATGACGTTGATATTGATGTTCCGCAAGGGACTCTCCAGTGTGCGCATTCCGCGCCGGGTTAATTCGCATTCTATCTCGCCCCGGGTGTCCAGGTTACCCGGACGACACGGGAAGCGACGCAACAAAGGCGCTTACCAGCGGTGGAACCTCACCACGTAGCGCCCTCCGTTCAGGCTGGAACAGAGTGGCCACAAAGAAAGGGTGGGAAGACAACTCGACTGCGCGAACTTCGCCGGAGAGGTTATGCGCAGTCGGGCGCAGACCGCTTCGGAAAAGCAACGTTTCATACTCGCGATTGAGCCCATAACTACAGCGATATTCCTCGGTGATCCGATCTACGCCGTATGCGCTCTTCAGTTTTCCTCCGTCTTGAAGAACGATTTCTTCGCTTTGTTCCACCAACCGGCATGCGAGCGACGAAACCACAAGGTTCGGCGCGGCGGGATCTGTCTCGGCATGACTTGCATCCCGAAGGCCGCAAACATTCCTGGCGTATTCTATGACGGCGTGCTGGAAGCCGCCACAGGTTCCCAGGAAGGGGCGCCCGGATTCACGGGCATATCGAATGGCGTCCAGCGCGCCTTCCATGCTGGCGTAGGGACTTGCGGGGACGCACCAAATCCCGTTGAAGCCCGCGAGGTCCGCCGCGGCATCGCGGATCGACGCAGTATGAACCCAGACGGATTCGATGGATTGATCAGCGCCGGCGGACACGCGCAGCGCCTCCGGAATGGCCCGGTGCGCGATCACCGATTTGTCATAATCGCCGACCAGCGCCACGCGAAAATGCGCCATTGAGGAAGTATAGCGAAAAGGGCGAGCTAGCCGTTTTCGACGCGCACCTTTATATCCGCGTAGGCAGTCACGATGAGCCGGCTTAAAGCCGCGGCGTTCGTGGCCGTTCCGGGCCTTAGCTTCACATGGCGCATGAACTTGCCGGTGCCTTGCAACAAGCCGGCCGGATCCGACAGCGATGCGCCGTGAAAGAACCCCACGTTCACGTGCGAGGTGAATACATTGACATAGGCGAAGGGCGCATCTCCCAGACATGCAACCGGACAGCCGTCATGCAACAGCTCGCGGACTTCGTCCCCGCACTTTCGCATCGCCTCAAACCACCCATGCGCGATGGCTCCCAACTCACCGGCATGCTTTATCATCCATGCATCGATGGCGGGATCCCGCTCGACAGCGCCGTTGAATCGCAGCAATTCCGTCATGTCCACGTAATTACAACGGCACGTGCAGGGTGCCTACAAGGCCGGATGGAATGTCGCGGAAACCCATGCTGAAGCCAGTCGTACCTGGCGGCGTCTTGACGCGCGCGCCTAAGACCAGGCCTTTTTCCTTCACCTGGCGATAGGCGGCTTCAGTGAGACTTACCGGGATGGTGGTGAGTTGCTCTACCTTTCCCACTACGACCAGAAACTGCAGCGATCCAGCCCATTTTCCGTCTTTAGGCTCCAGGGTGAGGCCGCGCGGATCGATGGTCACGGAGGCTTTGTAGCCTCCTTCGACGGGCGAAAGATGCACGGTAAAGCCGATGCCGGCGAGCGCTACCGGGCTGGCGATCGCCTGGGCCAGGGTGGGCGCCACGGCCGCATCCGGCGCGGCCACGTAACCGGGCCGATACCGCAGTTTCACGCCAGGCCGCTGTACGCTCACTTCCAGGCGATGATAGGCGCCATCCAGGGTGGCGGATGGGGGCGAGAACGCCAGCGCATAACTGACGCGCGCGTCGCCCGCGGCCTCCTCGATGGCGGAACTCAAGTCGTTGATGTGGTGGAAGGCCTGGCCACCGGTTTCCACGGCCAGGGTTTCGAGTGTCTCGTAGTTGAAATCGGGACTCGAGAAGGCCTTGGGAGGCTTGCTGCGCGTTCCCATCGAACTGCGGTCCGCCTGAAAGGCCGGCGCCACCGTGACGCCCCGGGCGTCCACGGGATAGACCGCTACGTCTGCCTCATTCAGGGCACGAATGGCGCGGGCTACGTCGCTTTCAAACGACTGGCCGGCGCCCGGCAACTCCGTGGTGGCGAAAGACGCGGTGGATGAATTCGATACGCCGTTTCCGGACGATGCCCGGCCGCCCGAGCCGCCGCCGCTACCCGCTGCACCACCGCCCGCGCCGCTGCCTCTTCCGCCGCGCTGCGCATGGCCGCCGGAGCGCGCGCCGGAATCGCTTTGCGGAATCTGATCCACGCTATTGTGCAGACCAATCTGAATCGGAAAGCCGCCCGAAATCCAGATCAGCGTCTTCCTCCCGGAGATGCCCTCCAGGTGTCCGGCGATGGTTTGGAGCGCGGCAGCCGTGCGCGTCGCACGGACGGTCTGGGTATAGTCGACATAGGGCTGGCTGTTGGACTGCATGAATTGATCCCACTGCTTGGTCGTGGTAGGGTCGCCAGTCAGCGAATTGGAGGAGGCGGCCGGCGCCGTGGCGGCATCCACTTCGGGATTCACGCGACTGTTGTGCTTCTCGAGGGCGGCCAGGAGCGCCGCCATATCCTGCGAAAAATCGTGCAGCAGGGTGAGCGAATCGCCCAACACGAAGACGGCGACGCGGCTGGAGGCGGGCAGCCCGCGCAGGTAACGCAGGAACTCCTTTTTGGCAAATTCCTGGTCGGTGAGTTTGGTATTCAGCTCATCGAACAGGAAGACCGTGACGGCCGCGGTGCCCGGTGCCGGCCGGTTGGTGAACGTCAGGCGGTCCGCCGAACCCGGGGCCATGGCTGCCGATTGACTGGCATCCTCCAGCGCGAAGAGCGTGATGTTCTGTTCCTGGCCGTTGTCCCGGAGGACGAAATCGTCGCGATGGAGGTCGGCGACGGGCTTTCCGTGTTTGTCCTTTACCACCACGTTGACCAGGACGACGTGCGTGCCTCCCTGGATCACGGGGTTAGCCGTGGATTGCGGGGCTGCCGGCAGGGGCAGGGCCAGCAGTGGGATTATGGCGGCAATTGGGCGGAACCGGCGAATCTGCACGCGGGCCTCCGACCCAGTGTGTGATCTCAGTTTATCATTTGAACATCCACAGGGCGGGTCTGGAGACCCGCTGCAGGCGTAGACGCCCGCCCCACAGGGTAAGATCAATGGAGTGGATCAGTTCGCATTCGATTTCGCTCCGGCGCGCCGGGTTTTCTCCGTCAGCGAGCTGAATTCGGCTATTCGCGGGGCGCTCGAGCGGGAGTTCCCCGATGTGTGGGTCTCGGGCGAAATATCCGGCGTGAAGCTGGCCACCAGCGGCCATTATTATTTCACGCTGAAAGAGGCGCAGGCGCAGGTGCGCGCGGTGGCCTTCCGCTCCGCGCACCGCTATTGGAAATTCAAACCGCAGGACGGCCTGGCCGTGCTGGCGCGCGGGCGCATCGACGTGTTCGAGGCGCGCGGCGAATACCAGCTCATTGTCGAGATCGTCGAGCCGCTGGGCCACGGCGCGCTGCAACTGGCCTTCGAGCAGCTCAAGAAGAAACTGGCCGAAGAGGGCCTTTTCGAGCCGGGGCGGAAGCGTCCGCTGCCGCGCTATCCGCGGCGTATCGGCATCGTGACCTCGCCGCGCGGGGCGGTGATTTCCGATATGGTCCAGATCCTGGCGCGCCGCTTCCCGGGCCTGCACATCCGGCTGTACCCCGCACTGGTGCAGGGCGAGGGATCGGTGGAAGAGGTCTGCCGCGGCCTCGATTATTTCAGCCGCAACCCGTGGGCCGAACTGGTGATCCTGGCCCGCGGCGGCGGCTCCCTCGAAGACTTGTGGACCTTCAACGAAGAGGCCGTGGCCCGCGCCATCGCGCGCTGCGCCGTCCCGGTGGTGTCCGCGGTGGGGCATGAAACCGATGTCACCATCGCCGATTTCGTGGCCGACCTGCGCGCGCCCACGCCTTCTGCAGCCGCCGAAATGATTGTCTGTACGCGCCAGGAATTGCTCGACCGGGTCGCGGGCCGCGAACAGAAACTCACACACGCCATGCGCTACCACATGGCGGTGCTGGTGCGGCGCTGGCAGCAGCAAGGCATTGAACGGCCGCTGGGACTGCTGCAGCGGGCGCTAGGCCGGCAGGCGCAGCGGGTGGACGAACTCGAATTCCGCTTGCGCGATCTGCTCCGGATGATGCTGGAGCGGCGCGCCCGGGCGCAACGCGCGCTGGCCACGCGGCTGAATTATTTCGACCTGCGCCCGCGCTTCGCGGCCGACCGCCGGCGCCTCGACCAGGCCCACGCGGCCGCCGCGCAATCCGTACGCTGGCAGCTCGCGCGCAGGCGTAATGCCGTTGAGCAACTCTCCGCCAAGCTCTCGCAATTGAGCCCGCTGGCGATCCTCGATCGCGGCTACGCCATCGTCACCAACGAGGCCGGCGCCATCGTCAAGGACAGCGCCGCCGCCCCACCCGCATCCGGCATCCAGGTGCGCCTCGCCAAAGGCCGCCTTAGTGCTACAGTATCTAACAGCAGTTGAATCGCGGAGAGCACCGGTGTGCATCTGTGTCCACCTGCGATGCCGTTTCTTTGAACTTGCGGAATGTAGCGAAGGCGGCTAGAATCAGGAATTTGCAATAGTCCAGGAGGAAGTATGGCATCAATCGCCGAGAGGGTGAAGCAGATTATCGTCGAGCAACTGGGTGTGGATGAAGCCCAGGTAGAGGACAACGCGTCGTTCGTGGACGACCTGGGCGCCGATTCGCTCGACATCGTAGAGCTGGTGATGGCCTTCGAAGAAGCCTTTGAATTGGAAATTCCCGACGAGGACGCCGAAAAGATAGCCACCGTCAAGGACGCGGTCACTTACATCGAAAACAAGTCGGCCAAGAAGTAGCGCGAGGCGTTATCCCCAGGAGTATTTGCGTGTCACGCAGAGTGGTCGTAACCGGTGTGGGCTTGCTGTCCTCGGTAGGCATCGGGACCGAAGCAACCTGGCAAGGCGTTTTGGCGGGCAAAAGCGGCATCGGACCGATCACGGCCTTCGATGCCCGTCTTTTTCCTGCCGGATCGCCGGCGAGATCCAAAGCTTCGATCCAGCCACCTACATCGAAAAAAAAGAAATCAAGAAGATGGGGCGGTTCATCCAGTTCGCCATCGCGGCGGCGGATTGCGCCACGAGTTCTGCCGGCCTGCGCGTAGACCCCGCCGAGGCCGAGAACGTGGGCGTTTACATCGGCAGCGGAATCGGCGGATTCGAAGTGATCGAGCGCGAGCACCAGACGCTTTTGGAACACGGCCCGCGCCGCATCTCCCCGTTTTTCATTCCGGCCACCATCGTGAATCTGGCTTCGGGCTACGTCTCGATCCGCAACGGGGCGAAAGGCCCAAATTCCGCTACGGCTACGGCCTGCACAACCAGTGCGCATTCGATCGGAGATTCCTTCCGGCTGATCCAACGCGGCGACGCGGATGTGATGATCTGCGGCGGCACGGAGGCCTGTATAACCCCCATGGGGATTGGCGGTTTCGCGGCCATGCGCGCGCTTTCAACGCGCAATGACGAGCCGCAGCGCGCCTCTCGCCCGTGGGATTTGAATCGCGACGGCTTCGTGGTGGGGGAAGGCTCCGGCATCCTGGTGTTGGAAGAACTGGAACATGCGCGGCGGCGGGGCGCGCACATCCTGGCGGAAATCGTGGGATACGGCATGAGCGCGGACGCTTTCCACGTGACCGCGCCGCCCACCGACGGCGACGGCGCCTTCCGCGTGATGCGCAACGCGCTACGCGACGCGGGGTTGCAGCCCGAGCAAATCGACTACATCAATGCGCATGGCACTTCGACCGACGTCGGCGACCGCGCCGAAACCGCGGCCATCAAGCGCTGCTTCGGTGCGCACGCCTACAAAGTGGCCGTGAGCTCCACGAAGTCCATGACCGGACATCTGCTGGGCGGCGCGGGCGGCCTGGAAGCCGGTATCACGGTGCTGGCCATCCGCGACCAGGTGGCTCCGCCCACCATCAACTATGAAACTCCCGATCCCGAGTGCGATCTGGATTACGTGCCGAACCAGGCGCGGCCGATGCGCATCGACTATGCGCTCTCCAACTCCTTCGGCTTTGGAGGGACCAACGGTGCCCTTATCTTCAAACGCTTTTCCGAATGATCCGGCCAGAATTCTGACTTCGGTCGCCTGGCTGCAAGCTGTTTATCTATGAAAATCATCGTATGTATCAAGCAAGTTCCGGCCCGCGATTCGCAATTGCGTGTCGCGTCATCGGGCGCCTGGATCCAGGATGCCGATCTCAGCTATGAGATCAACGAGCCCGATGCTTACGCCTTGGAAGAAGGCCTGCAACTGAAGGAGAAACACGGGGGCGAAGTGGTGGTGCTGTGCGCCGGACCCGCGCGCGCCGCGCAAACCATTCGTGAAGCCCTCGCTAAGGGCGCGGATCGCGCCATCCACATCGAAGAAGACGATCTCGGCGCATTCGATCCGCTGGGCGCAGCGCGCCTGCTGGCCGCCGCGCTGGGTCCCGAGAAGCCCGACCTGGTGCTGACCGGCCTGCAATCCGACGATCTGGGATACGGGCAGACGGGCGTGATCCTGGCCGAATTGCTGGGGCTGCCGCACGCCACCATCATCATGCAGGTGGAAAAACAGGATGGCACGATCCGGGTGAAGCGCGAACTGGAAGACGGCTGGTTCCAGCACGTGGAGATGCCGCTGCCGGCGCTGCTGACCATTCAATCCGGCATCAACAAGCTGCGCTACGCCACCCTGATGGGCATCAAGAAAGCGAAGAACAAGGAAATCCGCAACGTAACCGCGGCTGGCTTGGGCGCGAGTTCCGGGGCGGCATCCATTCAACTGAGCCGGGTATATCTGCCGGGCCGCTCCAAGCAGACGCAGTTGTTCGACGGGCCACCCAAAGAGGCGGCGGCGAAACTGGTGGAGAAACTGAAATTCGAGGCGCGCGTCATATGAGCATTCTGGTGGTGATGGAACAACGCGCGGTAGCGGGCCCGCCGGCCTGGAACCGCATGTCGTGGGAGACGCTGGCGGCCGGCCAGCAGCTTGCGCGCGAGTTACAGCAGCCGGTATCGGCCGCGGTGCTGGGGCAGGGCATCGAAGGCCTGGCAGCGGAACTGGCGGACAAGAAGCTCGAGCATGTTTATGCCGTCGAGCACGACTTACTCAAAGACTATACGCCGGACACTTATACGGCGGCCGTGCGCCAGTTAGTGGAGAAGACGCAGGCGAGTATTGTGATCTTCCCGCACACTTACCAGGTGCGCGATTTCCTGCCTAAGTTGGCTACGGCGCTGGGAAGGGTAGCGGTGAGCGACGTGGTGGCGCATCGCATCGAGGATGGCAAGCTGGTGCTGGTGCGCCAGCTTTTTCAAGGCAAGCTGAACGTAGATGTGCGCTTCAACGGCGAGCCGCCCTATTTCGCTTCCATGCAGGCGGGCGCGTATCGCGCCGATCGTATCGAAGCCGGATCGGCCGTAGTGGAGAAGTTCGCGCCGCAGCTCACGCCCAGCCGGATTAAGCCGCTCGAAATGTTCCGCGAGGCGCAGCGCGCGGTGGACCTGACGGCGGCCGAGATCATCGTCTCGGTGGGCCGCGGCATCAAGGAAGCCGACAATATCCCGATCGTGCAGAAGCTGGCGGATGCATTGGGCGCGGAACTGGCGGCTTCACGGCCGATCTGCGACTCCGGCTGGCTTCCCATGGAACGGCAGGTGGGCAGCTCCGGCCAGACCGTGGCGCCCAAGATGTATCTGGCCGTCGGTATCTCCGGCGCGATTCAGCACCTGGTGGGCATGAAGGGATCGAAGGTCATCGTGGCGATTAACAAGGACTCCAACGCACCCATCTTCGAAGTGGCGGATTACGGGATCGTAGGCGACTTGTTCCAGGTGGTGCCGGCGCTGGTGGAGGAGATTAAGAAGGCGAAGGCATAGGCGGCGGCATAGCGCGTGCAGGATCTCGATCGTATTACGCGTAGCCCTGAAATCATGGGAGGTAAGCCCTGCCTGCGTGGTATGCGGGTAACGGTGGGCATGATCGTGGGATTGGTCGCCTCGGGCCACTCACATGCCGAAATCCTGGATTCCTATCCGTATCTGGAGGAAGAGGACATTCGGCAGGCACTGGCGTACGCTGCCCTCTCCGCTGTCGGGAATTAAAGCGACGCATCGACCGGACATCGGCATGTCCGCCTACCTACGACTCGCGCCATCGCGAGATGAGTGCGCTGAGTGCTGAGTGCGGTCGGCCCGACAATTTCGCCCGGCACGGGAAGTAGAATGTAGAGATGTTGGAGTGGCGCGAGCGTATCAGTATCAACCCGCAGGTCTGTCATGGCAAGGCATGCATCCGCGGGACGTGCGTCATGATTTCCGTGATTTTGGATAATCTGGCAGCGGGCATTCCCCGCGAGGAAATGCTCGAAAGCTACACCTCCCTACAGGTAGCGGATATTCAGGCCGCCTTGGCTTACGCCGCGGAACTGGCCCGCGAAGGTACAGCGGACCTTCCTCTGGAGCACACCGTTTGAAACTCAAGACAGACGAGAACCTGCCGGTCGATTGTGCCGCCATTCTCCGCGACGCCGGCGCGAAGCCGACACCGTATTGGTGCGCACCAGCCTTCGGATCGGCCCTGTGCCGCGCGCCCGATCAGCCCCCGCCCCCTCCGCTGTCGTAAAATAGAAACACCTCCCCAGAAGACCCGTTAGCCGATTGAACAAGGAAGGCCATGCCGGAAAATCCGTTCGTCCATTTGCACTGCCACACCGATTACTCCCTGCTCGATGGAGCCTGCGAAATCGGGCAGCTCATGGACACCGTAGTGGAGCAGAAGATGCCCGCCGTCGCGATGACGGATCATGGCAACCTGTTCGGCGCCGTCCAGTTTTACAACACCGCCAAGAGTAAAGGCGTGCACCCGGTCATCGGCTGCGAAGTCTATGTTTCGCAGCAGGGCCACAAGGCCCGCAGCGACACCGACCGCTACAACCACCTGGTGCTGCTCTGCGAGACGCAGGAAGGCTATCGCAATCTCATCAACCTGGTCTCCACGGGCTTCTTGGAAGGGTTTTACTACAAGCCCCGCATCGACCGGGACCTGCTGGCGCAGCACTCCAAAGGCCTCATCGGCATGTCCGCCTGCCTGCGCGGCGACATCCCGGAGATTCTGCTGTCCGACCGTTACGAGGAAGCCCGCCGCACCGCGTACACTTACTCGGATATCTTCGGCAAGGGCAACTTCTTTCTGGAGATTCAGGACCATCACCTGGAACAGGACAAGCGCCTGACTCCGGCCGTGAACCGGCTGTCTTCCGATACCGGGCTGCCCATGGTGGCCACCAACGACGCGCACTACCTGCGCCGCGACGATGCGCGCGCGCACGAGATCCTGCTCTGCATCCAGACCGGCAAGACCATGAGCGATCCGTCGCGCATGAAATGGAATACGCCCGATTTCTACCTGAAGTCGCGCGCCGAGATGATGCAGCTTTTCGGCGAGTTGGAAGATTCGCTGGACCGCACCTGGGAGATCGCGCAGCGCTGCCATGTAGATCTGCAAAAGATCAAGGAGCCCTTCCCGAAATTCGAGGTTCCGGCCGCGCACTCCACCGATACTTACTTCGAATTCGTGGCGCGGCAGGGTTTCGAGGGACGCCGGCCGCGCCTGGAAGCGTTGCGCGCCTCGGGCCACTTGAAGCACGACCTGGCGGAGTATGCCGAGCGTCTCGACCGCGAAATCAAGATGATCCAGACGATGCAGTTTTCGGGCTACTTTCTGATCGTCTGGGATTTCATCCGGTTCGCGCGCTCCCAATCCATTCCGGTGGGGCCGGGGCGCGGGTCGGCGGCGGGCAGCCTGGTGGGCTACGCCATGGGAATTACGGATATCGATCCGCTGCAATACGGGCTGCTGTTCGAGCGCTTCCTGAATCCGGAGCGCATCAGCCTGCCCGATATCGATATCGACTTCTGCATGAACCGGCGCGGCGAAGTGATTCAATACGTCACCGAGAAATACGGCCGCGAGCAGGTAGCGCAGATCATCACGTTCAACACCATGGCGGCTCGGGCGGCCATCAAAGACGTAGGCCGCGCGCTGGACATGAGCTTTGCGGACGTGGAGCGCCTGACCAAGCTGGTGCCCAACGTCCTGAACATTTCGCTCGACGAGGCCATGAAGACGGAGCCGGGCTTCGGCGAGCTCGAGCGCAAGGATCCGCGCGTGGCGGAGATCCTGCAGGTGGCGCGACGCCTGGAAGGCATGGCGCGCAACTGTTCGGTGCACGCGGCGGGTGTGGTGATCTCGCCGCAGCCGCTGAAGCAACTGGTGCCGCTCTACCGCACCAACCGGGAAGAAATTGTCACCCAGTTCGATATGAGCGGCCTGGAGAAGCTGCAGCTTCTGAAGATGGATTTCCTGGGCCTGACCACGCTCACGCTGATCGCCGATGCGCTGAAGCTGATCGAGAAACGCCACGGCGTGCGCCTGGTGCCCGAGGATCTGCCGCTGGACGATCCCGCCACTTACGAGATTTTTTCGAAGGCCCTCACCAGCGGTATCTTTCAGTTTGAATCGTCCGGCATGCGGGACATCCTGCGCCGGTACCATCCCGAGCGCATCGAGGATCTGACGGCGCTGAACGCCCTCTACCGGCCTGGCCCCATTCAGGGCGGCATGGTGGACGATTTTATCGAGCGCAAACAGGGCCGCCGGGCGGTCACCTACGATCTGCCCGAGCTGAAGGTGTTGCTGGAAGAGACTTACGGCGTGATCGTCTACCAGGAACAGGTGATGCAGATCTCCAACCTGGTGGCCGGCTACTCACTGGGCGAAGCCGATATTCTGCGCCGCGCCATGGGTAAGAAGAAGGCCGAAGAGATGGCTGCGCAGCGCGAGCGCTTCATCAAGGGCGCGCTGGAGAAGGGTTTCCCGCAGAAAAAGGTCGAGAAGATTTTCGACTTGATGGAACAGTTCGCGGGCTACGGATTTAATAAGTCGCATTCCGCGGCGTATGCTTATCTGGCCTTTGTTACCGCGTATCTGAAGGCCCACTATCCGGTCGACTTCATGGCCGCGCTGCTCACATCGGAAACCGGCAACACCGCGAAGGTGGTGAAGTATATCAATGAGTGCCGCGAGATGGGCATCACCGTGCTACAGCCGGATGTGAACGCCAGCGATTGGAGCTTCACGCCGGACGACACGGCGCCGAACGGCAAAGGCATCCGGTTCGGGCTGGGCGCCGTGAAGAACCTGGGCGCGAACGCCGTGGAAGCCATTCGCGCCGCGCGGGAGAAGCTGGGCCGTTTCCTTTCCCTTTATGAATTTTGCGAGCATGTGGACCTGAGCTCGATCAACAAGCGCATGATCGAGAGTCTGATCCGGGCCGGCGCCATGGATCTGCTGGAGGGCACGCGCGCCCAATTATTCGCCGCTACTGAGAGCGCCATGGAGGCCGGGCAGCGCGTGTGGCGCGATCGCCTGAGCGGACAGGGCGGCTTGTTCGGCGACATGACGCCTGAAGAGGGACCCGTGGAGCGGCCGCTGCCGCAAGTGCCGGATTGGACCGGGCGCGAAAAGCTGCAGGGCGAAAAGGAGATGCTGGGCTTCTATGTGACCGGCCACCCGCTGGACGATTACGGCGATAAGGTGCGCGAACTCGCTTCGCACGATACCGGCAATCTGGAAGGCCTCGAAAAAGGGACCGAAGTGGCTATTTGCGGCGTGCTCACCAGCATCCAGCGAAAGCGCAATCGCGAGCAGAAGCCGTGGGCCGCGCTGCAGATCGAAGACCGCACGGGCGCGGTAGAGGGCATGGTGTTCGCGGCCAGCTTCGATCGCCTGGCGAATCTGATCGTGGAAGACAAGGCGGTGCTGGTGAAAGGGCTGGTGTTGCCCGAGGAGAACGCGCCGCCCAAGATCTCGGTGCAGGATATCATCCCGCTGGAGACCGCGCGCCTGAACCTGCCGTCATTGATTTCAATTCGCGTATGGCTGGGGCGCAATGGCGTGGCGGACAAGCCGGCCGCGCTGCGCCAGTTATTCAGTGCCAAGGCGGGCGAGACGCAGGTACGGCTACGGTTGGAGATGCCGCGCGATTTTTCGGTGATCCTGGATGTGCCTACCAAGGTGCGGCCCGACCGGGAGTTCAAGGCGGCATTGGAGAAGATTTGCGGGCCGGACTGCGTGGAAGTTCTGGCGGGGTAAGCCGTGGCGCACGCTTCAGCGGGAGCCTCCGCGGATGCGGGTGAAACAGCGGCGAAATGGAGGGCGGGCAATCCTGGCACAAGGCCCGCTGCAGCGAGGGGTCTCAGATGAAGGTGCCGGGCGGGCCGGCTGAAAGCCGGCTCCGGAGCGCTCCCCTTGCGAAACTAGGAGGAACCGGCTATACTCCTAGTTGAACTAGGAGGAAACGATCGTGGGCAAAACAGCCGACCTGCTGCCGGGTACCCTGGACATGCTGATCCTGAAGGCCGTATCCTTGAAACCGCTGCATGGATACGGCGTATTGCTGCGCATCCAGCAGATTTCAGGCGATGCGCTGGAGATTCCCCAAGGGTCCTTGTATCCGGCGCTTTATCGGTTGGAGCACCAGGAATTGATCGCCGCGGAATGGGGTGTAAGCGACAATAATCGCCGGGCGAAGTATTACACGCTAACCGTCGCCGGGCGGCGCCGCTTGCGGCAGGAGACCGCCGGCTGGAACCGGCTGGCGTCCGCGATTGCCGTGGCTTTGAACACGACGCCGGAGGAGGTGTGAACATGCTCGGACCTCTTCGTTCTCTTTGGCGCGTAATCAAGTCCCGGCGCGATTTCGAACAGAGGATGGCCGAGGAGCTGCGCTTTCACGTCGCGCAATACACGGAAGACCTGGTGCGCTTGGGCGTACCTCCGCCAGAGGCGGCCCGGCGCGCCCGCATCGAGTTCGGCAGCCTGGACAGTGCCAAGGAAGAGTGCCGCGAAGCCCGTGGGCTCCGCGCATTCGACGAGCTGGCCCGGCAACTGCGCCACGCTGCCCGATTGCTGCGCAAGACGCCCGGATTTACAGCAACTGCCTTAGTAACTCTGGCCGTCTGCCTGGGCGCGAACCTGACCATATTCGCGGTGGTCGATTCTATCCTGCTCCGTCCCCTGCCGTTTCCCGACCCGGGCCGCCTGGTCACCGTCTTTAATACATATCCGAAAGCCGGCGTCGATCGGGACGGATCCTCGATAGCCAATTATTACGAACGCCGCGGCAGGATCCCGGCCTTCGCCGGGGTCGCCATCTATTCCTATGACCGGGCGGTCGTCGGCGCGGCCGGCGCAACCGAACAGGAGAAGATCGCGCGCGTGTCCCCGGACTTTTTCGCCACGCTGGGGACGGCTCCATCCATGGGGCGCAGTTTCACGGAAGAGGAAACCTCGCTCGAAACCGACAAGGCCGTGATTCTCACCGACACCTACTGGCGGCAGCATTTCGATGCCGACCCCCATGTCGTTGGCAAGCAGCTTCGCGTGAACGGAATCGGCAACACAGTGGTCGGCGTGCTGCCGCCCGGCTTCCGATTCCTCTCGTCGGAGGCGCGTTTGTATTTTCCTTTTTCGTCGGGCCCTCAAGATCGTACTTCCGCGCAGCGGCATTCGGGCGGGAATTCCAAGCACATGATTGCCCGCCTCAAACCAGGCGCGACCCTGGCACAGGCGCAGGCCCAGATCGACGCGCAGAATCGCACCCTGGAAGCGGACGATCCCGAGGCGCAAATGATGGCCGAGGCCGGCTTTCGTTCGGTGGTGGCGCCCCTTCACGCGGACCACGTGCGAACGATACGGCCCGCCCTGTTGTGGATGCAGGCGGGCGCCTTCGCCCTTTTGCTGATCGGCGCGGTCAACTTGACGAACCTGCTTTTGATCCAGGCGAGCAATCGTGCGAAGGAAATCGCCGTCCGGCGGGCGTTGGGCGCGAGCCGCTTGCACGTGGTCAGCGAGGCGATTGTTGAGACCACCTTGCTCACGCTGGCCGGAGGTCTGCTGGGGCTTGCGGCCGGTTCCGGCGGAATCCGCTTGCTCAGTGTGCTGGCTGTCGATCGTTTGCCTTTAGGGAGTCACATAGCGATGGACTCCCGGTTGGCGTGCGTCGCGGTTCTCGGAGCCGTCGCCCTGGGACTCGCGCTCGCCGTGCCCATCGCCTGGTTCAACTTACGAGGCCATCTGCGAAGCGCCATCCAATCGGAGGCCCGCGGCGGAACCGCCAATCGCGGCGCTCAAAGCCTACGCCACGCCTTCATCGTGGGGCAGATCGCGTTGGCCACGGTCCTGCTGAGCGGGGCGGGTCTGCTGGGCCTCAGCCTGGAGCGCGCCATGGCCGTATCGCCGGGCTTTCGGCCGGATCATGTTCTTTCCGGACAAATTTCGCTGCCGGCGAACAGCTACCCAGACTGGCCGGTTCTGATGGCATTCAACGAGAGGCTCTTGAGGGATCTCGCCCGGCAGCCCGGAGTCTTGGCCGCAGGAGTAGTCAACAATGTGCCCATGAGCGGTAACAGCGGAAAAAGCGCCGCCACAGTGGTGGGCCACGTTCGCCAGCCGGGCGAATCGGCCCGGGGACATTACTCTTATGGCGTCGATGGCGACTACTTCACCGCCATGGGCTTCTCCCTGCACGAAGGGCGATTCCTGACGGCGGACGATTCGCGCCGGTCAGCGCGGGTCTGCGTCGTGGACGAGGACTTCGCGCGATACTACTGGCCGCACGCCAGCGCCCTTGGCCACCGCCTTTTCGAGGGCAGCGAAGCGACGACCGATGCCCAATCGTTCACCGTGGTGGGTATGGTCGGCGCCGTGAAGCAAGCGGGACTCACCGACCAGACGGCCCAGGGAGCAGTCTACTATCCCTACGCCTTGCGCACCGACGGCAACGTTTTTGTCGTCGTCCGCACCAGCGTGCGACCGGAATCGCTCGGTCCCGGACTGCAGAAAATCGTTCGGCAAATCGACCCCGAGGTGACCATGAACGACGTCAGCTCGATGGATGCCCGTATCGCCGGCAGCCTTGTGGCGCAACGCTCGACGGCATTTCTTGCGGGCATCTTTTCGCTGATCGCGATACTTCTTGTCGCGGTCGGCACGTACGGCGTCTTAAGCTACGCCGTGACGCAGCGGCGCCGCGAGATCGGCTTGCGCATGGCATTGGGGGCGCAGCCGGGCCAGATACGCAGCCAGTTTCTGGCTCTCGCCCTACGCCTGCTGGTAGCAGGCACCCTACTCGGCACGATGGGAGCGTGGCTGACCGGCAAAGCCATGCAGACGCTACTTTTTCAGGTGTCGCCTCTTCACCTTGCGACCCTTGCCGGGGCCGTGGGCATCATCGCCGCGGTATCCCTGATCGCCTGCCTGCTGCCATCTCAGCGCGCCACCCGGATCTCCCCGGTGGAAGCCTTAGCCGAGTTATAAAACGCCCGTGGCGCACGCTTCAGCGCGCCGGCGGGACTTTTAAGTCCCGCTTCTTCCCAGCTTGCTTCTTCGCGGCGGCGTCCCGGCGCTCCTGGGCGCGCTTGGCCTCCGCTGAGGAAGCTTCAGCGTTTCGGATCGGACACGTGGGTAACCAGTCCCGGAGCGACGCACTGGATCTGCCGAACCAGCTCTTGCATCACCCTCTCGTAGGAAGGCATCTGGTTGTTGACTGTCTCCACTACGACGATCCCGAAGGAGAGCTTCTTCAGATCGTGTTCGTACTCGAATCCCCTATCGATTGTCAGGAAAGCGTCAAACCGGCCTGTATTTTGGGGACGAGCACGTGGTCCTGTTGGCCGCTCCATCACAAATGCGGTGTGCGAGGCGGGTATTGATGCACTCGTCGATCAGGAGACGACGCATTCGGCAACCAGGTCCTGCGCCAATTCAAGGTATCGCTCCACCTGCTCGCGCGTGACCGTCGGGCACCCTGCCAGGAAGTCGTCGATTGTAAAGCCAGTCTTGAGATCGTCGAGCAAAATATGCACCGGAACGCGGGTTCCACGGAAGCAGGGTGTCCCATGCATAAGATGCGGATCGACCGACACAATCTCGCTCATGCGCGTCTTGGTTTCACCGTTCACGCACTTACAGCATACGATGACCCTGAACGGCGCCGCAAGGGGCTGAAGCTTCGGGCTAAAGCTTCGGCTTGGTTCGGAGCAGAACATTCCCTCACCCCGGAAGCCATCACAAGTGCGAACTGTGCGGCTCAGAGCGATCCGATTCAAGTAGAAAATAGATCGCATGGCGCGCCGCGCGAAGTGGCTAATCTCAATTCGAGACTACCATCGGATGTCATAAGCTGTCCTCGCCACCCGCGATTGGGGTCCGACAGGGTAAAGTCTCTTACCCAGCTTGCTTCTGCGCGGCGGCGTCCAAACGTGCCTGCGCCCGCTGCATGGCGTGCAGCGCGGCTGCGGGATCCACGCCCAGCGAGGCGTTGAAGATTTGCTCCTGCGCACGCTTCATCGCCGCCTTGGCCCGCTCCACGTCGATTTCCTCGGCGCGCTCGGCCCCTGTGGCCAGCAAACGCACGCGGTCGGCCAGGATCTCGATATAGCCGCCGTGCACGGCCAGGTACCAGCGCTTGCCTCCGGCTTCGTAATTCAGATAGCCGGTGCCCAACTCGGCCAGCAACGGCGCGTGGCCTGGCAGGATGCCGAGATAGCCGGTGGAGGCGGGCGCCTGTATGGCGGTGACATCCTCGCGCACCAGCAGGCGCTCAGGAGTCACGATTTCGAGTGCCAGTGCGTCGGCCATGGCTTACCCCTGTAGCGCCTTGGCGCGCTCCACCACGTCTTCAATGGTGCCCTGCATGTAGAATGCCTGCTCGGGTAGCGCGTCGTGCTTGCCTTCCACGATCTCTTTGAATCCGCGAATGGTATCGGCCAGCTTCACGTATTTGCCCGATACGCCCGTGAACTGCTCGGCCACGTTGAAAGGCTGCGAGAGGAAGCGCTGAATCTTGCGCGCGCGCGAAACGGTCAGCTTATCCTCGTCCGATAATTCGTCGATGCCCAGGATGGCGATGATGTCCTGCAAGTCCTTGTAACGCTGCAGCACTCCCTTGACGCTCTGCGCGCAATCGTAATGCTCGGCGCCGATGATGCGCGGATCGAGGATGCGGGAAGTGGAAGCCAGCGGGTCCACGGCCGGATAGATGCCCAGTTCCGAGATGGCGCGGGAGAGGTTGGTGGTGGCGTCCAGGTGGGCGAAAGCGGTGGCCGGCGCCGGATCGGTGTAGTCGTCGGCGGGCACATAGATGGCCTGCACGGATGTGATCGAACCCGTCTTGGTGGAAGTGATGCGCTCCTGCAACTCGCCCATTTCGCTGGCCAGGTTGGGCTGGTATCCCACGGCGGAGGGCATGCGCCCGAGCAGCGCCGAAACTTCCGAGCCGGCTTGCGTGAAACGGAAAATATTGTCGATGAACAGCAGCACGTCCTGATTCTGTTCATCGCGGAAATACTCGGCGACGGTGAGGCCGGTGAGGCCTACGCGCAGGCGCGCCCCGGGCGGCTCGGTCATCTGGCCATAAATCAGCGCCACTTTGGACTTGGTGAAGTCGTGCGGGTCCACGATGCCCGATTCCTGCATTTCGAGCCACAGGTCGTTGCCTTCGCGGGTGCGCTCGCCCACGCCCGAAAAGACGGAAACGCCGCCGTGCTTCATGGCGATGTTGTGAATCAGTTCCTGGATGATGACGGTCTTGCCGACGCCGGCGCCGCCGAACAGGCCGATCTTGCCGCCGCGCAGGTAAGGCTCGATCAGATCGATAACCTTGATGCCCGTCTCGAACATCTCCTGGCGCGTGGACTGCTCCTCGAAGGAGGGCGCGGGGCGATGGATGGGATAGAGCTTCTTGGCGTTGATCGGGCCCATTTTATCGACGGGCTCGCCGATCACATTCATCACGCGGCCCAGTGTTTCGTTACCGACCGGCACCTCCACGGGGTGACCGAGGTTCAAGGCGTGCATTCCGCGCACCAGGCCTTCGGTGGGCTGCAGGGCGATGGTGCGGACGCGGCCTTCGCCGATGTGCTGCTCTACCTCGCAGATAATGTCGATGGGGGCGGGGACGTCGAAACCTTCGCTGGTGATCCGGATGGCGGTATAAACCAGGGGAATGTGACCCTCGGGAAACTGGCAGTCCACCGCGGGGCCGGCTACCTGGACGACTTTGCCGATTGCGTTACCGTTATTCATGCAAACCTCTAAAAGCGGTTGTGGGTGGTGGGTGGTGGGTTGTGGGTCGAGAACCGCGACCTATGACCCATCACCGATAACCTATAACCTGTTTTTCACTCCGCGGCGGCGGCGCCGCTGACTACTTCGATAATCTCTTTGGTGATGCTGGCCTGGCGCACGCGGTTCATGTATAGCGTCAGGTTTTCGATCATTTCCGATGCGTTGGAGGTGGCCGCATCCATCGCGGTCATGCGCGCGGCGTGCTCCGCCGCCGCGGATTCCAGCAGCGCGCGGTATAGTTCACTTTCCACGTAGCGCGGCAGCAGGCTGGCCAGCATTTCGAGCGGCGGCGTCTCGAAAATGAAATCCACAGGTTCGGTCTGCTGGGGCAATTCCATGGGCAGGACCTGCGCGAAGGTCACTTTCTGCGCCATCACCGATTTGAATTCGTTATACAAGAGGTAGACCGCATCGATCTCTTCGTTGCGGAAGCGTTCCATGAGCTGCCGGCCGATGGCCGCGGCATCCTCATATTGCACCTTCGCCATGCCCAGGTGCTCGCCGGTGATGGGGACGGAGCGCTTGCGGAAAAAATCGCGGCCCTTGCGTCCGATCAGCAGGAAGTCGGTGGCGGCGGGCTTGTGCTCCTCCGCAAAACGCAGCGCGGCCTTGATCAGGTTGGCGTTGAAGGCTCCGGCCAGCCCCTTGTCGGAGGTAATCAGGACAAGCTGGACGTGCTGTTCGGGGCGGCGAGCCAGCAGCGGATGGGCGGCGACGCGCTCATCCGATCCGGCCGCGGCGGCCACATCCGCCAGCAGCCCCCGCAAGGCCGCCCCATAAGGACGGGAAGCGATCACGCGATCCTGGGCGCGGCGCAGCTTGGCGGCCGAGACCATCTTCATGGCCTTGGTGATCTGCTGCGTATTGCGCACCGAGCGGATGCGCCGGCGGATATCGATCAGGCTAGGCATGCGCGGTGGCCGCGGAGTGCTCGGCGACGAAACGATCCTTGAATTCTTTAATCACCGCCGCGATTTCGCCGCGGAGGGCATCGTCGAGCGCTTTCTTTTCAACGATCTTGGCCAACAGCGGCCGGTGCGCGTTATCCACGAAGCGGTAGAGTTCCGCTTCGAACTTGCGCACCTGCTCCACCGGGAGATCGTCCAGATAGCCCTGCGTGCCGGCGAAGACGATGAGAATCTGCTTTTCCACGGGCAGGGGTTCGAACTGCCCCTGCTTCAGAACTTCGATCAGGTGCTTGCCGCGATTGAGCTGTGCCAGGGAGGCCTTGTCGAGATCCGAACCGAACTGCGCGAACGCCGCCAGGTCGCGGAATTGGGCCATATCCAGCCGTAGCGTACCGGCAACCTGGCGCATCGCCTTGATCTGCGCGCTGCCTCCGACGCGGCTGACGGAGATACCCACGTCGATGGCCGGCCGGATGTTGGAATTGAAGAGATCGGAGATCAGGTAGATCTGGCCGTCGGTGATGGAGATGACGTTGGTCGGAATGTAGGCGGAGACGTCGCCGGCCTGGGTTTCGATGAACGGCAGCGCGGTCAGCGAGCCGTTGCCGTTTTCTTCGTTCAGCTTGGCGGCGCGCTCCAGCAGGCGGCTGTGCAGATAGAAAACATCTCCCGGAAACGCTTCGCGGCCCGGCGGGCGGCGCAGCAGCAGGGAGATTTCGCGATAGGCCGCGGCGTGCTTGGAAAGGTCGTCGTAGATGCAGAGCGCGTGGCGCTTGGTATCGCGGAAGTATTCACCGATGGCGCAGCCCGCGTAGGGGGCGATGTACTGCATGGGCGCCGGATCGGACGCCGAAGCCAGCACCACGATGGTGTAATCCATGGCGCCCGCATCGGAGAGGGTCTTCACGACCTGCGCTACGGTGGAGCGTTTCTGGCCGATCGCCACGTAAATACAAATGACGTCGCCGCCCTTTTGATTGATGATGGTGTCGAGCGCGATGGCCGTCTTGCCGGTCTGGCGGTCGCCGATAATCAGCTCGCGCTGGCCGCGGCCGATAGGAATCATGGCGTCGATGGCCTTGATACCGGTCTGCAGCGGTTCCTTCACGGGCCGCCGGTCGACCACGCCGGGCGCCAGCCGCTCGATCGGATTGAACTGCGTGCTGTGGATGGGCCCCTTATCGTCGATGGGTACGCCCAGGGCATTGACCACGCGTCCGATTAGGGCTTCGCCCACGGGGACGGACATGATGCGGCCCGTGCGGCGCACTTCGTCGCCTTCGGAAATCTCCGTGGCATCGCCCAACAGGACGGCGCCGACCTGGTCTTCTTCCAGGTTCATGGCGATACCCGCCACGTCATGCGGGAACTCGATCAACTCTCCGGCCATCACCTTCTCGAGGCCGTGGATGCGGGCGATACCGTCGCCCACCGAGATCACCGATCCGGTTTCGGAGACGTCGATCGCTCCCTCATAATTCTCGATCTCCTGACGGAGGAGAGTGGTTATTTCATCTGCTCGAATCTGAGCCATTCAAACCTCATTTTGATCCGCGGCTTCATTCCGCGGCCAGGCGCTTACCGAGCGCCTGTAATTGGCCCCGCACGGAGCCGTCGTAAACGGTGGAGCCGATGCGGGCCACCATCCCGCCGAGCAGTTCACGGTTTACCGCGAAGCGCATACGCACTTTCTTGCCGGTGAGACGCTCTAACTCGTGCGACACGGCGTCCTGCTGCGGCTGATCCAGGTCCCGGGCCGAACTGACTTCGGCGCGGGTAAAGCCCAGGCGTTCGTCGGAAAGCAGATCGAACGCTTCCAGGACTTCGTGGAGCATCGCGATGCGGCGATGATCCGTGAGCACGAACAAAAAATTGCGCGCCACGCGCGAGACACCCAGCTTGGCGCCAATGGCTCCCACCACCGCGCGCTTGCGGGCGGGCGGCACGGCGGGAGAACTGAGCGCGTTGCGCAATTCCGCGGATTCCCCGAGCACGGCTTCGAAGCCGCGCAACTCACGCAACAACACGTGCGGGTCCATACCTGACTTGGCGCCGGTGGCCACATCCACCAGGGCGCTGGCGTATCGGGAGGCGAGGGCGGAGTGCGTCATATTTTCATCTAATTGCGATCGCTGGCGGCATTCACGTGTGCCATGGTAGCCACGAAAGTCCGGACCAGGCGGTCCTGGGATTCCGGCGACATGCGCGCTGCGATTTTCTGTTCGGCCAGTCCCAGGGCCAGATTGGCGGAATATCTGCGCAGTTCCAGCGTGGCCGATTTCGTGGCCGCGGCGATCTCTTCCAAAAGGTGCGCTTGAACCTTGGCGATTTCAGCGACGCCCTCGCGCCGGATGCGCTGCTCTTCGGCTTCAGCTTCCTGTTGCGCGCCGCGGCGCAGCGCCTCGATTTCGGATTGCAGATTGGCGAGGCGCGCATCCACTTCCGCGACCTTGGCATCGGAGGCGGCCCGCGCCGCTTCCGCGTCCGCCATACCTTTGCGAATTTCGAGCGACCGTTGGGCGAAGTAGGGGCCGGCGTTTTTCTTGACCAGGTATCCCAACCCACCCGCTAAAAGGATAAAGTTGACCCATCCCCAGAAGATGTTGGGACCGTGTTCGGTGACCCCGGTGGATTCTGAAACCTTTTGCGCCTCACTTTCGGACTGCTGTGCGACGGCCGGCAATTTCACCAACAGCAGAAGAAAGAGAACGGCGTATCCGAGGCGCTTCATGCCGCCGCACCCCGATTGAGGATGGTATCGGCGATCTGGCTGGCCAGCGCATCGCTTTGGGCCCCGAGGTCCGCCTTGGCTTGTGCGATTTCGGCGGCGAGTTGCGCCTTGGCATCCCGCACGGCGGCCTCCGCCTGCTGGCGGGCTTGATGCACCTGGGCGGACTGTTCGCCCTGCAAACGGCGATGCAACTGCTCCTGGGTCTGGTAAACTTCCGAGCGCGCGGCGCGCAAGGCGGCTTCGTACTCGGCGGTCTTGGCGGCGGCTTTTTCGAGGCTCTCGGCGGCGCGCTGCCGGGCGCCTTCGGTGGCTTCGTAGCGGGCGTGCAGCACCTTATCGAGGGGCTTGAAAAACATGTACTTCAGATAGAAGTGGAGGAAGATTACGAGTAGGAAAGTAGGGATCGCCCGCAGCAAAATCCCACTCAAGGCGTGCAAGGTTGCTTCCATTTGGATTGACTGGAAAGGTCTGAAAAGATACAGCTTTAAGACGCCTAGCTTAACACTCGCCGCGCGGCCCCGTCAACCGCGCATAGCTTGCGAAGTGCGCGACATGAAAGAGGAGAAGTTGATCCCAATCGGCCGAGCCGCGACCGCTAGAGCGCGTCCCAGCGCTCGTCTCCGATTAGAATCCCTTGAGCCTCAAACACACGCATGGCGTTGCCGCCGCAGGCGGCAAGGGCAAGATACTCCTCCACAATCGGTTTTAGACATGGGTACGCTTCTCCTAACCGAGCGCATTCATATACGCTCGATAAATGGGGACAAAAAAGAAAAACCGCATCCCTTCCACATTTGTGCCATCCTATCCGCTATTCGTAGCGCAAGGCTTCAATCGGGCTCATGCGCGCGGCCTTGATGGCCGGCAGCAATCCCGCGACGAGGCCCACAAATTCCAGCAGCAGGGTTGAAGTCATCACCGCGAATTGGGAAATCCGCAGGTGGATGTCGCCGGTACCGCTGGTGTCCTTGAACAGCGGCCCGAGTAGCGGCAGGGTCTGCAACGCGGCGGTCACGACATAACCGCAGGCCACGCCGGCGATGCCGCCGAGAGTGACAATCGCCATCGCCTCCAGCAGAAACTGCAACAGGATCGACCGGCTGGTGGCGCCAATCGACTTCAACATGCCGATCTCCCGCGTGCGCTGCGTCACCGAAACCAGCATGATATTCGCCAGGCCTACGCCGCCAATGGCCAACGTCAGGGTTCCCACGAAGCCCAGCAGGATACGCAGCGCCATCCCCATGGTGTCTACGATCCGCAGGAATTCGTTGAAGACGATCACCTGGACGGCGCGCTCGTCGTTAGGCGAGAAGTTATGCACGCGCGCCAGCGTTTCGCGCACTTGCCGGACGGCCTCCGCGCGAAAGAGCGGGTTCACCGGCATCCAGACGATGTAATCCGGGTATTTGATATCGCGCAGCAGCGAGCCTGTGTCATACGGAATGAAAATGCATTCGTTGTCCGGCTCGTTGTAATTGGAGATCTGCGTCTTGGTTTTCAGCACGCCGATCACGGTGAAGTGCAGCCCGTTAATGCCGATGTCTTCGCCTTCGGGGGGAATCTCGCCAAACATCTTCCGGGCCGCCTCGCCGCCCATCACCGCGACGCGCTGCTTCTGCGCCTCGTCCTCGGGGCCCAGCCAGCGGCCGGCGGCCACGGTTTCATTGCGGATGCGCCCGTAGACCGGGTAGACGGCGCGCACCGCGATCGATTGCGTGCGATAACCCCGCACCACGGATGCTCCATGCACCATCACCTCCGGCGAGACCGCGACCGCTAACGGCACAGCATCGCGGATGGCGTCCACATCGCTACGTTCCATGCGGATCTTGCGGCCGGCCCTTTCGCCGCCAGCCTGCGTGGAGGTCTGGCCGTCGAACATCAGGACCAGATCCTGGCCCACGGCCATGAAGGCTTTGCGCAGCGCCAGATGGAAGCCATCGCCGTACGAATAGAGAATGACGAAGCAGGCAACGCCCCAGGCCAGGCTGATGGTGGTCAGGATGCTACGCTGCCGGTTAAATTTCAGGGCGGCGGCGGCCTCCGCGAAGATGGAGTTAGCGCTCATAACGGAGGGCCTCCACGGGCGTCAGTGACGCGGCGCGCCATGCGGGGAACAGGGCGGAGGCGATCGCCACTATCGCCAGCGCGCCGAAAGACCACGCCGTGGTCGCGCCCTTCACCGGCAACCCGGCGAACATATCCGATTGCAGCGGCAGCGAATTGACGAGCGATGCCAGCCCGTACGCGCCCAGAAACCCCAGAATGCCGCTGAGCCCCGCCAGGATCACGCCCTCCGCCAGAAAATCCATCATGATGCGCCGCCGCGTAGCGCCGATCGCTTTGCGCAGGCCGATTTCGCGCGTTCGCTCGGTAACGGATACCAGCATGATATTCAGCACTCCCACGCCTCCCAGGGTCAGCGTGATCACCGCGATGGCGCCCAGGAAGGCGGTCATCGAAACGAAGATCTGGTCCACCAACTCCGCGCTCTCCACCGTGTCCCAGATGTAAACCGCGCCCTTATCGTCCGTATCGAACTGGTGATTACGGCCCAGCACGCGCAAGACTTGCCGGCGGGCCGCCTTCCACTCGGTCAACGACCGTGGCACATAAATGATGTCGTTGACGATTCCAGGGTGGAAATCGTCATCCTTGGGAGGCAGATCGCGCACCATGCTGGCGTAGGGTATGTAGATCTTGTCGCCGTCCAGTCCGTTGTAGCTGCTGTTCTGGTTCTTGGCGGGCATCAGGCCCACGATTCTGAAGGGCAGGCCATTCAGGAAGATCCGATCGCCCGGCGCCACGTTCCGCTCGCCAAACAACTGCTTGCGAACGTTGTCGCCCAGCACGGCCACGCGCTCCGCGCCGGTTTCATCGGGGTCAGCCAGGAAGCGCCCCTGCGCGATCGGTATCGTGCGAATCCTGGAATACAGCGGCTCCACTCCATTCACGGTGAACGATCCGCTGTTGTATGGGCTCGAAACCTTGGCGCCATTCTGCAGTTCGCCGATCACCCGGCTAACCAGGTAGCATTCGGTGCGTATATCATCGATATCACCATAGGTGAAGCGAATCCGCCGGCCGGCGCGCTGGCCGCCCACCTGCTTCTCCGTGCGGCCGGGAAACAGCAGCACAATATTTTCGCCAAGCTGCTTGGTGTTGTTGCGCTGGCCCTGCTTGAAGCCATCCCCCATGGCCACGATCAGAACGATCGAAGCTACGCCCCAGGCAATGCCCGCCATGGTCAGGAGACTACGGAGCTTGTTGCGGAGCAGGCTGGAGCCGACCTGCGACAGTAACTCCTGGAGATAACCCATGGCGCATGCCTATTGCAGGATGACTTGCTGCCCTGCGTTCAGACCCTTGGCAATCTGCGTCTTGGAGCCGTTGCTGATTCCAGCTACCACGGCGATCTTGCGTTTGCCGGTCTCACTGGTGGGATCGGGTACTTCAACGGACGTGGATTTGTCCTTATTGTAGAGAATCGCGCCCTCTGGCACCGCGACTACGCCTTTGCGCTCTTCCAGGATGATCTCGGCATTGGCGGTCATCTCGGCACGCAGCTTGCGTGACTCGTTGGAGATGGAGACGCGAACCTCGAAGGTGGTGACGTTGTCTTTTTCCACGCCCATAGGAGAGATTTTGGTTACTTTGCCATTGAACTTCTCATCCTTGAACGATTCGACCGTGATACGCGCGGGCTGGCCGAGGTAGATCTTGCCGACATCGCTCTCGTCCACCTTTCCTTTGACATACACTTCCGACAAATCGCCGAGGGTCATGACCAAGGTGGCGCCGGAACCCATGGTGAGAATGGAACTGACGGCGTCGCCCACTTCACGGTCGCGCGAGAGCACCACTCCGTCGATGGGCGAAATGACGGTCGTATTGCGCAGATCCTCCTCCGACTGCGCCAGCGCCGCGCGCGCCTGTTCGATGGAGGCTTGCGCTTTGGCGATAGCCGCCTGCGCCACGCCTAAGTTTACGGTGGCCGATTTCTGGCGGTTCACGGCCATGTCGTAATTCTTCTCCGCGTCGTCCACCAGGTTGCGGGCCAGCAATTGCTCCGCATACAGGCCGCGCGCGCGGTCCATGTCGCGCTTGAGAAAAGGCACGTCGGGGCCGGCGGCATCTACTTTGTAGCGCTCATAGTCGGCCAGCGTGCTCTTCAGGTTCGCTTCCGCCAGGGACAAGGCGGCCTGGAACTGGCGCACCTGCGGTAGCACATTGTTTTCATCCAGTTTGCAGATGATCTGGCCTTTGCGTACCACGTCACCCACGTTGACGGGAAGACTCTGGATAATGCCACTCGCTTTGGACTTGATCTCGACTTTGGTGACCGGCTCGATCTTGCCGGTGGCCACCACCGAACGGGCCAGGTCGATACGCTCCGCTTTGACGAGTTTCTCCTGGTCAATCTTCGGCGAGCCGCGGCCGACTGCCTTCAGAGTGAATAGGGTTGCGCCCCCCAGCAGGGGCACCAGAAGGAACAAGATCCACTTGAGCGATCGCTTCTTGCGCGAGGTTGCCATAATTTTCCGTGCCTAGAGGGGATACGATCAACCCAGGTGGATAGTTCCGTTTTAGCGCTTCGCCTTGTGGGGCGGGCAAGCATGCCTTGGCAATCATGCCCGCAGCCGCCTTTCATGCAGGATTGGCCACCCCACATCATCATTGTTTGTCGTTGGGGGCGCCTGGCGAATGACGGAGGTGGGCGGAGTGGGGGAAGGTTGCGCCATTGTGGGGTCCTTCCGGGTTCGCTTCGTAACGCATTGAATCCCATGGCGTTGAGGGCGGATTTGGCGGTTCGGGGACGGGGCTCGCGGGGCTTCAGGGACGGCGGGACACTGCGCGCTGCGTGCGGCCTGGAGGGCTTTGAGGTGCTTCATGCCGCGTTCGATGGAGCGTTCGATGGCAGTTTCGTAGCGGACGAGGCGGGTGAAGTTGTCGGCCGCCTGGTGTTGGGAAAGTTTCCGATATTGATCTCTGTTCATCGAGTTTCGGGCGCGGGTGCGCCTACCTTTCGACTACAGGCTAGCGGGCATAATTTGAGATAAAGGGATATGGTTAGCGCAAATGGTTGAAAGATGGGAGAAAAATGTTGGGCCGCATAAGTCATCGTGACTCTCCCCGTGGGGGACAGCACCGGCCGGGCGCATTTCGACTTTGTTGCGCGCGACCCCGCGAGTCATTCATTGCGATAACCGGATCCGATCGGGAGGCCTATGGCGTTCAAACCAAATATCATGGTTACAGCAGAAGCTCGCCAATCGCTCTTACGAATGTAAGCAACCTGTGTCAGAGTGCGCGCGTATCATATAGCGGCAGCAAACATTAAAGGAGTTAAATAATTATGCACCGTTCTAATGTTCCCGGCGGAATCCACGTTCTATCCATCGCCTTGCCTCTGTTTTCCGCAGCGTTGATGGCCCAGCCACCGACGGTCAAAATCCAGGATGCGACGACTGTCCACCTGTCACTTGCTGAGACACTCAGTTCAGCCACTAATAAGGTTGACGATCCCGTTACCTTTGAGGTGACGGAAGACGTCAGGATAGGCGATATCATTGCCATACCGAAGGGCTCCGCGGCTGTCGGCCATGTGGTGGAAGTGGAGCCGCGCCGCCGGCTGGGGCGCGCCGGCAAGCTGAACTTCGCCATCGACAACGTCAAGGCGCCGGACGGCAGCAACGTGCGTCTGCGGGCATCCTCCTTCAGAAAAGGTGAGGATAAGACTGGCTCAGTGATCGCCGGCACGGTGCTCTTGTCGCCACTTTTTCTGCTCATGCGAGGCAAAGATGTGACGATCGAAAAGGGAACCGCTTTGACCGTATACGTGGATGGCGATCGGGAGATCTCGCTGGCCGCGCCAATGAATGGTCCTCCTGCCGCGACCGCGACGGCGCCCCAGTAATTCCGCCGCGCTGCTGCGGGGTAATGGGGCGGTTTGTGGCGGGAGCGTCAACAACCGCCCCCGAGCTCACGCTCGCCTCGAAAAGCGCTATGACGGTTTGATCACGGTTGCAGAGAAAAAGCTGTCCCTTTATCCGTCCCACCACCACCGTTCGTTGTTCCGTACAGAATTCCCCCGGGGCCTATCGTGAGCGTGTATCCCGGCAGCGATCCTCCCTTGGGTGCAAAGGAATGCAGTACGGTATCCACCCACTGCCCCTCTCCGTTTGGCTTGAGGTTGAACAACGTGCCGTCCCTGTAAGTACCGTGTTCAAATGTCGTCCCAAAAAGCGTTCCCGCGGCGGCTTTGACCACCCCTCCCATCGGTCCGCTGTCGGCTTCGCCCGAAAAGCTGTAAAGCACCTGTTGTTTCCATAATCCGTGCTTCTCTATCAGCGCAAATACCGCCCTCCGTGCCCGAGAAGCTCGTTCCGCCTCCGGAGGTCGTGCCGAACAAAATCGTCTAACCTCCCGGCGACGTTGTAGGCAGAACGCCCGCCTGCGGATAGGCGCCATCCGTTTCGTCGAACACGTGCAAAACCTGTTCCGACCATCCGTTCCCCGTTAACGAAGGTGTCAGCTCATACACCACTCCATACCCCAAGGCGCTCATGCCGCCCGACGTCGTTGTGCCGTACAGCGTCCCACCCATTAAAGCTACTCCCGAAAGCGGAATAGCCCCGTCCGCCGGAGCGCCTTGAAATGCGTACAAAACCGTTTCGGTCCACGCCGGAGCTGTCACCAGCGAAAACCGTGCCGCAACCGGGAAATAAGCCCGTGCACGCACCTGCGCCTCCATACTCCGTGGTTCCATACAGCGTTCCGTCGGACCCAATCGTCACGCCCGCTCGCGGCAGCGCTCCATCTCCGGTTCCACCGCTGAAGCTGTAGATCACCGTCTCCGTCCAAGCCCAGCCCGCCGTCCCAGGAGGCGTCAACGCAAATACCGTCCCGCAGCCGGTCCGCCCGCCGTCACTGCACGCCCCACTCCCGCCGTAAGTCGTCGTACCGTACAGAACGCCGTCGGTTCCTACCGCTACCCCCGACGGCAAAGCGCCGTCGTTTCCGCCCTGAAAACTGTATAGAATCTCCTCCGTCCATTTTCCTCCCGCCGTTTCCGGGGGTGTCAGAGAATACACGGTCCCACAGCCCTTATGCCCGGCGCAAACTCCAGTTCCGCCCTGGTTGGTCACGCCGTACAGTACACCGCTGCTCCCGATCGCCAGTCCCGAGCTAGGAAACGCCCCGTCGCCGCTTCCCCCAAACTCGTGCAGCACCGAATACTTCACCTGCGCCCCGGCCGCCGCCGTCAACGCCAGCGCCGCCATCGCGCCCCCCACAATTTGCCTTCCGGACATACTTGACCTCTCAAGATGCCAGACTCCCACATCCCCTTTTGCCGGTCAACAATCCCGGTACTACCTTTATATAGACGATGAGGAATTCGGCCAGTGGCGCCACGATACTACCTGCGTAGGTGGTGACAAGCCTCCCAAACCAACGCATGCTGAATGGGTGATACAAATGAAGGGCGGCCTGTGCCGCGACGACGCTTGGAGGCTTTTTTGAAATTAGCTACGTATGTCCGGGGGTTGCTGACAGGCATCGGCTTTGCCGCACTGGCGCCCGCCCAAAGCGCCACAAAGACAATCATCGACTCGAACTGCCAGATCTCGGTTCCCACCGATTGGACGGAAACGACTTTGGGCGGTAAGGGCGCGCGCGCGCCTGAAGATCGCGCCTTTAACGCTATCGTGCACGGGTTTAAGAGCGACGAATATCAGTCCGCGGTGGATTCGATGAAGGGGCCGAAGGGCGTCGTCGTGGACGAGAACGGCGCCAGAATCTTACTCCTCGTCCCGTTCTATAACGGCAAGAAACAATACGTGGCGATTACCAAGACCAGCCCGCTGGCCTGTCGGACGAGCGTTAGATTCCCCGAAGGAAAGGAATCGGCTGCCCGCAAGATTGTGGAAAGCGTCAAGCCCGTGAAGTAAACGCCCGTGGCGCACGCTTCAGCGTGCCGACGGGACTTTTAAGTCCCGCTACATCGGGCGCAGTCTTCGCTTAGGTCAATCATGTATCCGGAGTTCGTTCCGCTCCTGCCTGCAAGCGTCTGCCAGAATTTGTGAGTACCGGTACTTTCCGCCAACGGCGCCGTTGCCGAAATCACGTCGATCGTCACCCCCGGGGCAGTGCCGCTGCGAAATACGGGCCTATCGGGCGACCTCGACAAGCAGCACCCAGGCATTAGCTACCCCCGCGACGAAGCTGAAGGCAAATCCCGCTACAAGCCAGTAGAGACCGGCAGGCGAGTCAAGCAGCAAGCAGACTCCGCCGACGAGGAGGGGTGCGCTAGCCAGTTGGGTCTGCACAATCCGGATGATCAGCCACAGGCGCGGATGGCCCACCCGCGATCGGGAGTAGCGAATAATCCCCACGATCTGTATGACCCACGAGAGGAGGGCAATGGCGAGGACTTCAACCGCCAGCGCCACGCGTGGCTGCCTCGGAATCAGGACTGCGGTACAGATGAAGAACACCTGGAGAAACTGAATGATGGATTCGGCCGCGCGCGAAGGCAGGCCGGCAAACGCGAGTATTTTGGCCAGGTTGATGGAGACGGCGACGAAGACCAGTCCGGTGAGTGTGGCCGCCGCGCCGGCCTGCAACGCGAATAGGGTCTGCCATTCGAAAAGAGGGGGCATCGGGAGTAGAATCTTAATATAGCGCCCAAACCGAAACGCGCCGCCTCCTGTGTGTGGCTCCCATTGCGGCGGAGATGCAGGGTGCATCACCGCCGGCCCAGTACTCCGGCCCCCTTGCAGGCTCCATCCGGGCCGCCCTGTGAAGCATTTTCAGGGCGCGCGGCTGGTATTATGGAGAGGACTCGACAGCCGCCCAGATCCGCGCGATCCACGGGGCTGCCGGGAAGGAGCTTACTGCATGCGCCACCGTCTTTGCCATGTCTCGATTCTCTTGGCCGCGCTCGGAATTGTGAGCGCACCCTCGTTTGCCACCGTCATGATCCAGTCCATGACGCCTTCGGTTGCCTCTCCGCAGCCGTTGGGTAAGCAAGTCACTTGGACGGTGACCGCTACCGACAGCAATCCCAATCTGCTGACGTTTCAATTCAACGTAGGCAATGCCTCGCGGCCCTATTCGTTGGTGCGCGACTTCAACGTCGGGATGCAATCTGGCCAAACGTGGACGGCCCGATCTTTCAACTGGACCACCATCGCCGGCGAGGGGACGTATAACATCGAGGTTATTGCGAAAGATTTCGTATCCGGCGAGACCGCCACGCAAATCGCCACATTTACGCTAACGTCGCGGGTGACCGGTGCGCAGGACGTCGTGAATCAGGTCGAGAATCCCCTGGTGGCCCTGTTTAGCACACCCTCCTGCGCCAGCGGAAGCTCCGTGCGGGTCGCCTTCTACACTGGGGCAAATCCAGCCGGCTTCACGAACTGGGTCAACTGCAATCCTCACGTGAGCACGAATATCTATGTCGCCGGGATGCTGCCCTCCACGACCTACGCCATGTATTCCCAAACGAAGACCAGCGGAGGTACGATCACCAACGGCGCCAAGCTGTCATTCACCACGCGCGCGTTGCCCACCAACGTGGGCAAGACGCACGAGTTCCCTACATTTCAGATCAATACCGCCGCGGGTCCGCAAAGCGATACCAATGATTCCATGATTTTCTGGGGCTTCTCGAGCAACGTGATGCCGGTGGCGACCGACTTGAAGGGGAACATCATGTGGTACTATCCGGGCGGCTCGGAAACATTGCCGACGCGTGTCGTCCCGGGCGGGAACATCCTGACCATACAGGGCGGCACTTCTTGGAACTCCTCCGACAGGGACCTTCAACTGCTCAGAGAGGTCGATTTGGCCGGCAACATTGTGCGCGAGACGAACACCGGCATCGTTGCGCATCAACTCTACGCCATGGGTGTCAGCGAGGCGGCCTCTTGCCTGGGCGTTCCCAATCCGGCGCCGGTCGGAAAGGGCTGTATGAATGACTTCGACCACGAAGCCATTCGTTTCTCCATTGGAAGCAATTCGTATACCGCTATCCTGCCACGCTTCGAGAAAATCTTTCCGGCAGGGACACAAGGCAGCGATCCGAAGGGTCCGCCGGTCGAACATTCTCGGCGATATGGTCGTCGTCCTGGATTCGCAGTGGCAAGTGGCTTGGTATTTCAATGAGTTCCAGCAACTGGACATTAACCGCGCGGCGGTACTGAACGAGATTGCGGAGCAAGGAGAGAGCTGCGCGCCCAACAGCACTTGTAAGACGGTTCTGCTGCTGGCCGCCAAGGCCAACGACTGGACCCATTCCAATTCAATTCAATACCTTCCTTCGAACGGCGACCTCCTGGTTTCCTTGCGGGATCAGGACTGGGTGATCGAAGTGAATTACCAAAATGGCGCCGGGTCGGGCGATGTCGTATGGCGTATGGGCCAGGATGGCGACTTCCAGATGATGGCTCCGGAAGCCGATACATGGCCCTGGTTCTCGCACCAGCACGATGCCGGCTACACCAGCGCCAGCGACACCCTTCTGACCGTTTTCGACAACGGGAACACCCGCATTGCGCCGCCTCCGCACGGCGTTGGCAAAGGCGACAGCCGGGGTATGGCTTTAACGGTAGACACGACCACCATGCAGGTGACGCCGGTGATCACCGTTCAACTTGGGGACCTTTTGCAAGGTTATGGGCGCAGCCCAGTTGCTGTCCGACGGCCTTTACTTCTTCCAGCCGGCAACTCCCAATGCCATCGCCATCGAGGAGTTGCCCAAACCGGGGGGGTTAAGCGGCACGCAAGTGCTGAATATCCTCAGCCCGTCCATATCCTATCGCGCCTGGCAGATGCCGAACCTCTACGCTCCCCCGGCTTGGTAGCGGCACAGCTTAAGGGGCTACATAATCTCCCGACCAGACATCCAGCCGCAGGTCGGCGGCGGAGGTGCTACTGGCGGTGACGCTATAGAGTCCAGACGACAGAGGCGCGGCGCCGCCTACCAGCCAGGCGGCCTCCTTTTGGGCGAAAGCGCCGGCCTCTAACTGCGTCCCGTTGTATCACCAGACGCGCGCCGACACATTGCCACTCTGATTTCGTACCGCGGTGAAGTTCAGGCTTCCGACCGTCGAGGCTGCGACGCATACCGCGATCAGCCCAATCGTTTTGGTATTCATAGTTGTGTTTACTCCTCAACCATGCTGAGCAAAACGGAGGGGTCTTTTTGGTTCTTGGGCGAGCCTGTTTGGCGTTGCCGGGTTTGCGGTCCATCAGTTCCCGGCAAGGCTCAGGGCCAAAACGCGTTTCCGCCAAGTTCCTTGACCGTGTACGCCGTCGCGGCTATTCGGCCGGCCATCAGCCGGGGCTTCATCATCCCGGTAGCGGCGCCCGACGGCGTCCATTTCGTGCCGAAGGGCATCGAGTTGCAAGTGTCGCCGTACGCCCGTTGCACCCGCTGGTAGAGAAGCGTCCCCAAAGCCCTGTCCGAGCACACCGCGATGCAGCGGTCCAGCGTTGGAACGGTGCATCGGGGCCCCGATCGCAAAGGGCCGTAAATCCCTGCTCGTCGTCACTGCCATGAAACACCCGAACAAAGGAAACACAGGCCATGATTCGGGTGGCCACCAACTGCTTCACCGCGATTTCGGGGAATTTGTCCTTCTGCTGTTTTCGGGTGTCGAAGCACTCCGAATCCATGATCACCATATAGAGTTGCTGCCGGTCCGCATAGCGATAGATCGTGTCGCGCCCATCCGCGGATATGCCGATCGCCTATAGCGGCGCCTCAGCCTTCGAAAGTTGCTGCGCATCCTGGAGGGTAGCCCGAGCGTGTCCGCTCAGGTACTTGAGCTTCTGTTCCGTCAGCGGAAAAGTTGCCGCTGTCTGAAATTCGAGCGCGATACTTATCGTCGTGTGCAGGCAATTGTCGGACTGGCCCTCGCGAAACCAGTAGTCGGCGCGAGTCTGTCGGTCGTTAAAAGGATGCCAATCCTCGCGCAAGTTGCAGTGGGCGGCAAAGCCCTGGTAGTCGGACTCGGCCCGGCAGAGGAAACCTCCGGCCAGGCTGATGTCATCCAGCGTGCGCCTGTCTCCCCGCCAGCCGATATCGAACTTATAAACAGGGCCGTCGGATTGCACCGAATGACTGTTCGCCGCGAAAGTGATTGAACTATCCTGGGGTTTGCCATGCCCCATATTCGCCACCCGGATGCGGGTGAATCCGGCATGCAGAAGTGCCGTAAGAATGCTCAGCAACGAGTCGTTACCGATCGAATTCCAGACCACGCCCCGCTAGCTCGAAATCGGGTATGACGGGCGCCTGGACCGCCCGATTTATAAAGCAGAACGTTATCCTCCCGCACCTTCAGTTCGTCGGAATCGAAGAATTTGTCTTCCTGGTTCCAGCGTTCCGGAAGAAAGAACGTTTCGTTGAAGAAATCGAGAATTTGCTCCGATTGAGCCTTGAATTCCGACGGCCGGGCAATCGCTTCCTGCCAAAAATACCGGAACCAGAATTGTTTGCTCCATTGGGCGGCAGAGGGCGACACGCCGATTCGGTCCAACGGGATCATCCGGATCAGCTCAATGTGTTCTTCGGAAACCTGGTGGGCATACTGGGCTATCTCCTCCGGTAGAGTCTAGCCGACTCTTTCGATCGATTGTCCTTTGATTTCGACCTTGAGCGGCGGACGTCGATGACGATTGTTTCGGCCAGGCGATCCTGTGCGCACATACGGTTTTCACTCCAGAAATATTGCAGAAAGCCAAGGCCGCATTCGAGTACCGCGGCGCCGTAACCGAGGGCCCGCTCGATCGATTGTCCCAGGCCCATGCGCTCGTGGGTAAGCGATACAACACGCGTTCGAGCGATCCATTTGCCGGGGGTGCGGCCGTTGCCCAGGCAAGTAGAGATGCCGTAATAGAGGACCAGGACCACGATGTTGTCGAACTCGTGAAAGTCCCAAGCCAGATGTCCGCGCTCTTCGCGCTGTACCAGGATGCGCCGGCAAGCTTCGAGCGGAGCCCAGATCGATACGGGCAATCAGTAAGTCAATCGCATAACCCAGCAGGCGCTGGGAAAAAGTTGCCAGCGGTAGCCCCTGCAGCGCCCGCAGCCGGGCGGGCTCGTTCAATTGAAAATGGGTCTGGCTTTTCTTCAGGGTGGTGTGCAGGCGCCGATTTTGATTTTACACTGCGCGGACCGGACGGGCGGAACGCGGCGCACGGCGCGGATGGCTGCCGCCAGCAATTTCCAATCGGGACCCGGACTCGCCGCACAACCTGAAGGCGATCAACCCAACTTATGTACCGGCAATGGCAAGGTAACCATTCTCGGCCTGCACGTGCACGCCTTTACGCGCCACGGCCACGCGTAACTTATGAAACTTACCGTCCCAACTACGGCCGGATGGTTCGAACTCTACGCTGTAGTTCGTGCGCGCGTCGCTCTCGGCTTGCGCGACGGCCCGGCTTAAATCCACATTGGAGAAAGTGCGGCCGCCCGTAGCGCCGGTCAAAATCTCCAGTCCGTCGCGCTCCAGTACGCCCCGCGCCAGGTTCATCCCGGGGTCTGCGCTGTACAGGACGATTCCACTTCGCCGAAATCGCGCGCCGAGCTCTCGTAAGGTCGGGACACCGTCCCAGTATTCGTGTCCCCTCTGGGGGATCGTACTGGGAATTCCATAAGTCACCCACAACAGTTCTTTCCCGCCCGCCAGCGGAGCCATGCGGGCACGCATTTCATCCAGCGCCCGTCCGGTCGCATTGAAGCGCGCGGAGATACCGACGGGGCTGTCGCGGCGCAAATCCTGCGGACGTAGCTGCGACGTTTTCTTCATCGCTTCGTCCAATGCCGGCCCGATGTTCTCCAACCAATTAGCGCCGGCCGCTTTTCTATCCGCCGCGCCTTCCGGACTGCCCAGGGGATGCACGGGATACAGGCTGCCGTCATCCACCAGGAGATACAAATACAAATTGTCGGCGGAAGGCAAATGCGCCAGCGACCGCTTCATCACCGCCGCAATCTCGCCGCGGGACGAGATACTCGAATTCAGCAGATCGAAGAGGATGACCAGTGCGCTCGGGCCATTGGTTTGATTCAAGTGTACGGAAACGATTTTTTGCGGCGAGCCGTTGTCGTAGACTTTGAAATCGGAGGCGGTCAAGTCCGGGACGGGCTGACCGGCCGAATCGACGGCTACTGCGCGCAGGTCCACGTTGCTGGCTGGTGGTTGCGCCTGGAGCGCGAAAGCGGCGCCCAACCATAAAGCTGCCGGCCATTTGAAGGATGTCATGGGGATGAACCTCCTGTCAGGGTAGACGCAATGTGGCTTGCCCGGTTACGTCCTGGTTGCGTCAATGACAGGCGCGCTTGCATGCATACGACGGACGGCTTTAGCCGTTTCGGCCCTGGATTGCGCATGTAGGTTAGCGCCCACTGCCGGCAGCCGCTGTGGTTCCGCCGCACCGCGACCGGAAAACGGGAAGACCAACATAAAGGACAAAGAAGATGTACATCAAACGAGACGTATACACAGCAGCCGTGGGCTTGCTGGCCGCATGCATGGCGGCGGCCACCGCGTCCGCGCAGGACTTTATCGAGTACGCTTATGGGAACTCGGCCGGAGCCATCCACTCGGTTTCGGTCGCGAATTTAAGGACAGACTGGGTCGCCACTGGAGTCACCAACAGCGCGGGCAACCTGGAATTGATTGTGTGGGCATCTAACGGCACAAACGGCATGAAACTTCTGCGCAAAGGCTCGGCCACCGATACTACCCTTGGCAACCTCGGTGGTGCGCCTGTATCCACCCTGGCCCTGACCGGCAATTTCGTGATTACCGCGGTGGCGGCAGCCGGCGAGGTACGGCTCGTGCCGTGGTCTGTAAGTTCAACCGGAGCCGTTACAGAGGGCGCTCATAGCTCCGCGGGACCTGGCACGTCGGCGCGCATGGCGCAGATCGATTCCACCCACTTCCTGCTCGCCGTCGTTGGCAACCAAGGGGTTCTGGAACTTAGTAACTGGGTGGCCACTTCCACCGAGATCGGTAAGTTGAGCCAGATTACCGGCGCCGCTGCGACCTCTGCCGCCGTCATCGCCGTCTCAGCGCCGGCCCAGTTTGTGACTGCCATCCGTACTACCGCGGGAGACCTGCAACTCGACTCATGGCTGGTGAGCGGGAATTACGGCATATCCCATCAGGCAATCGATTCAGCGGGGGGCATCAGCCAGGTGGACATGGCTTTCTGGAGCTGGGGTGTGGCCACCGTGGTTCGCAACAGCTTGGGTGATCTTGAGGTCATCGATTGGTTCGTGGATGTCGTGGACGGCACGTTCACGCGCGGGGAATCGGCGAACCTGGGCGCCGTCAGCCAGGTAGCCGCCAGCACCATCTCGGGTGACCTGTTCACCGCGTCGGTCAACTCGAGCGGAGATGTGGATACGGGCATCTGGAGTTCTAACGGCGTGCAACTCGCGCAAGGCGCCAGCGCCTCGAAAGAGGCCGCCACCCTGGTCTCCGCCGCGCCGCTGTCGTCCCTCTATACCGTCACCGCCACGCGCACGGCGACCGGGAACCTGCAAGTAGATGTCTGGTTTGGAGAGTATGTGCAATAAGCCGGTAGCTGGCGCGCGAGATTTTGTGGATGCCGGCTCTCCGTGTTGCCGACAATAAAAGTTGTCTTGACAGAAGAGTACTCCGGCGCTTAGAATCGATCTATGCTGGCGGCGTTGCAAATCGTACAGAGCCCCGAAAAGGCGGGCGTTTTACTCCAGCCCGGCCGGCTGCGTCTGCTCGAACAATTAACTGAGCCCGATTCCGCCGCCGGACTCGCCCGCCGCCTCGGCGTGCCCCGGCAGAAACTCAACTACCATCTGCGTGAACTGGAGCGCGAAGGCTTCCTGGAGTTGATCGAGGAACGCCGTAAAGGCAATTGCATGGAACGCGTGGTGCGGGCCGTGGCCCGCCAATTCCTGATCGCTCCCCAGACCGGCGATCGCGTCACTGCCGACCGTTTCTCCGCCGCTTATCTCGCTTCCACCGCGGCGCGCATGATTCGCGAGTTGGCCTCTCTCTGCATCCGCGCCCGCCGCGCCGGAAAACGCGTCGCCACCCTTACCCTGGAGACCGAGATCCGCTTCGCTAGCGCTCAATCCCGCGCCGCCTTCGCCGAAGAGATGACCGCCTGCATAGCGCACCTCGCGGCGAAATATCATAACGAGCCGGCCGAAGGAGGGCGGCGTTTCCGCCTTCTCTCCGCCGTTTATCCCGCCGTCAGGCTGGAAGAATCCGCCGGCGAATCCGCAAATCTGGAGTGAAACATGAGCAGATCCCACGAAACCGTCATCGATATAAAAGCGACCCCCGAAGAAGTCTTCCGGGCTATCACCGACCCCGCCCAGATTGCTAAATGGTTCGCCCCCGAGGCCCGGGTCGATCCGCGCGTCGGCGGAGAATATTTCTTCTCCTGGGGCCCCGGGATGGAGGGGAGAACCACCATCGTCGCCTGGGAGCCTGGTAAGCATTTCGGCACTTGCAGCGAACGTTCCCTTACTTACGGCCACAAAGGCCCGGTTGACACAGGCGTGGTCCAAAAAATGTGTGTCGATTACTTCATCGAATCGCTGGGTGGCGGAATCACGCGCCTCCGTCTGGTGCAGTCCGGCTTCGGTCCCGAAGCAACCTGGGACGATGAGTTCGCCGACACGAAATCCGGCTGGGCTAGCTTCCTGAAGACACTGCAGGCGTTGCTCGAAAAATAAGGGCACATGCAACGAACACTCTGGAACACCATGGCGCTCGGCGCGCTGTTGCTCATCTCGGCCCCCTCAAAAGGAGGACAGGAAGCGCCATCTCCGCAACCCGATAAGTCCAAGCCGCCCGTCAAAACCGAGCCGCGTGGGCGCATCCTCGGAATCGGCGGCATCTTCTTCAAATCCGCCGATCGCGATCGGATGCGCGAATGGTATGCGAAGCATCTCGGGCTCGCCGACAAAGGCGGAGGCGCGATGCTTCCATGGCGCGAACACGACGACCCGCAAAAGGAGCACGTTACGGTTTGGACTATTTTCCCCGCCTCCACTCACTACTTAGATCCCAGCCCCGCACCGTTCATGGTCAACTACATCGTGGACGATCTGGATGCTTTGCTCGACCGCCTGAAAGAAGAGGGAGTGAAGATTGACGCCAAACGAATGAATGAATCCTACGGCCGCTTTGCCTGGATCTATGACCTGGATGGGAATAAGATTGAGCTCTGGCAGCCGCTTTCTGCAAAGCCCTAGGACCTAATGGCTACCTTTTCGGCGCATACCGCATCGCCACCGCCCCCGAGCGGAACTCCAGCCGGCTCACGAGCCTCAAGTCGACACACTTCGATAGCCCCGCGAACAACGTCGGCCCGTGGCCGACTAGCCTGGGATGCACCACGAACTCGTACCCATCGATCAATCCCAGCTCGGCTAACGCCAGCGGGAGCTTCACGCCTCCGGTTAGCAGTCCCTTACCCGGCTCCTGCTTGAGCTGCTGAACGGCCTTTCCCAGCTCTCCGCGCACGAACTCCGCGTTCCAATCGACCCGGTCCAGAGTGTTCGACACGACGTACTTCTTGGCCGCGTCGATCGTCCGGGCAAAGGGTTCCATCCAATCGGGCATCGCTCCCGTCCCCGCCGGCGGCCGGAACGCCGACTCCATCATTTCGTAAGTCACTCGGCCAAAGAGGAGGGCATCGGCCTGGTCGAGGCTCTCGGTCGAGTGACGATGCATCTCTTCGTCCAGGATCATTGCACGATGATCGCAGCACCCGTCCAATGTGACGTTGATGGAATACCGAAGGGGTCGCATCACCCAAGAATACCGCCGATGCCGCCGTCCCTACGGCGCGTATCCCGGAATCGACATCTCCTGCAAGAGATTCCCCGCGCCGTCCACCTCGGCCATGTTCCACAGCATGTACCGGGCATCCACATGAATCGAGCGCGTGGTGACGACGTTGAAAAGGTAATCGGAGGAGACGGACTCATAGGTGCCATCGAACAGCAGCCCGGTCAATTCGCCCCTGGCATTCAAGGTTGGAGATCCCGAATTACCTCCGGTCGTGTCCACCGTGGAAAGAAAATTGACCGGAACGTCTCCTAGCGAAGCGTCCATGAACGGGGACCGTTTGCCCGCATGCAGGGCCTTGATGGCATCAAGTTGCGCTTTGGGGGCGTCGAAATCCCCTGACCCGGTGTTCTTCTCGAGGATGCCGGCGAGCGTGGTTTGCGGCTTGTAATACAAGCCGTCTCGCGCGTCTACTCCCTTCACCTGGCCATAGGTCACGCGTAAGGTGCCGTTGGCGTCGGGAGCTACCAGGCCGCCCGACTTGGCCAGCAGGGCCTCCATATAGCTCGGCATCAGGCGCGCCAGCGCTCCTCCGCGATTCTTCGCCGCTTCGCGATTGGCTTCCGCCAGTGGATCCAGGGCCGCCGCCAGCAGGATAAAGGAATCTTTGGTCGCCAACAGCCCGGCGGTGCTCTTTCCGGCCAGGCCCAAGCGGAAATCGCGATCGCCGAGTTTTGTCCCCGCGAACAATCCATCGAGGTAAACGGCAATGGCCCGGCCGGCATCTGCTTTGGACATTCCGGGCCGCAGGCTGGCTGCCTGGTCCACTGCCGGGATGCGCTGGTCTTCCGGCAGGGCGGCGGCAATGCCGAGCGCCCACGTAAGCAGCGCCCGGTCGACGCCGGCGTCCATCGTCCGCTGCAGACGGTCCTGGCCGTCGCGAATCCTGGGCCAGTCGCGTTCCTGAAAGCCCGGATCGCGATCCATGTCGGCTTTGGGGCGCTCCACGGAAAGCCGGTAAAGGGTCTCTGCCGCGCTAAGGTAGCTCGACGAGCCGGTCAACCGCGCCATTGCCGCATCCCGCTCCCGCGTCTTGATGGTTTCCGCCTGCAGCGCGCGCAGCGCGGGAAGAACATCGCCGTACTTCCTCTGGCGTATGGGGTCGGCGGCGATCCAGGCCTCGAGTTCCTTTTCCTGGATTTCTTTTTGGGCGAGGCTCCCTCCCTTCACCAATCCTTCCAGTACGCCCTTCTGGTTCGTCAAGCCGTTGTTCAAGCCCAGAACGCGCCCGGCGACTTTGATTGCGATGGCTTTGTCCTGCTTCGAAAGCTGCTCCAGGATCGCCAATTGTTCTTCCGCCATCTGTATGGACCGCGGCATGGCCCACTCGGTGGTTTCCTTCACTTGCTCATAAGTCTGGTGCCTCTGCGTGCGCCCCGGGTAGCCTGCCACGAAGACCAGATCGCCAGGCTCTTCACCCTGCTGCGCGATCTTCAGCCAGTGCTTCGGCCGGTAGGGGACGTTGTCCTTCGAGTACACCGCCGGCGTGCCGTCTTTACCGACGTAGGCGCGCAGAAAGCCCCAGTCTCCGGTGTGCCGGGGCCAGCGCCAGTTATCCGTTTCTCCGCCGAAGACGCCGATCCCGTCGGCCGGCGCGTAAACCAGGCGCACATCCTTAATCTCCATCTGCGCGATCTCGAAGTACTTCAATCCGCCGAAGAAGGAAGCCACATTGCAGCGCCGTCCGCCCTTCTCGCAGGTGGCCACGCGCTCCTTGATCCTGTGCTCGATCAAGCCGTAGCGCTCGCGATCGGTCGTCTTCGGATCGATATCTCCGGTGATCGCGCTGGTAACTTCGGCGACGGAAGTGGTCACGAACACTCGTGATCCCGGTCCGTTCGAAAGCTCTTCTTCGCGGCTCTTGGCCAGGAAGCCGTCCTTCAGCAGGTTGCGCGCGGGCGTGGAGTTGTACTGCAGCCCACCCGCCACGCAGTGGTGATTGGTGACAATCAAGCCGTCGGGCGACACGAAAGAAGCGGTGCAGCCGCCCAGCGATACCACCGCCCCCATGGGCTGCCCCGTAAGGTCGGCAAACGTTTCGGGATCGCCTTTGAATCCGAGGGCCTTGAGTTGGGCGCCCATCCCGGAAATCTGTTGCGGCATCCACATACCCTCTTCGGCGACGAGACCCACGGCGCAAAGCATCAGGCTAATTAGCGCGATCGGCACTCTTGCTTTCTTCACGGACAAAGTCCTCCTGCAATTAAAGGCGCCGAACGATGAAAGTGAAGCGTGCGCGGCCGGCCGCCTTCGGAAGTAAAGCATAACACCTCGCTCCGCGCACGCCGATCGACGTGGTATCATCGCGGATCGCATGCGACGCGGCGAATATGGCTACGATGCACCTTACGCGCTAGTGATCTTCGCATCTTTGGCGGTGCTCACCGGCCTTGGATCTGCGATCGCCTGGTGGCGCATGCCAACTCCCGCCGCCGCGTCGATCACGTTGTATTTCGTCCTGTTCCTGGTGAACGCCACCAGCTTTTTCTACACCACCAGACGCGGCAAGTTCCTCGAATGGGACCGCATTCTGGATCAAACTCAGTTGCGCGGCGACGAGATGGTGCTCGATATGGGGTGCGGTCGAGGCGCGGTGCTGACAGCCGTGGCGCGCAGGCTGACGACAGGGCGAGTGACGGGCGTGGATATATGGAGTACCAAGGATCAGTCGGGGAATGCCATGGACGTCGCCCTGCGTAATGCGTCGCTCGAAGGCGTCCGCGACCGCGTGCACATTGAAACCGCCGACATGCGCGCGCTCCCATTTCCGGACGCTACCTTCGATCTGGTGGTTTCGAGCCTCGCGATACACAATATCCGATCGAATGCCGATCGAAAGCGGGCAATTAGCGAAGGGTTCCGCGTCCTTAAACCAGGAGGTAGGATGGTGATCGCGGATATCCGGGCCACGGCAATATATGCGCGTGCCTTGCGCACGCTTGGCGCGTCGAACGTCGCGCGCCACAGGTTGGGGTGGAGGTTTTGGTGGGGCAATCCCATCGCCGCCACCACTCTCCTCACCGCTTCAAGAATCTCAAAGTGTGGCTCACAAGGAGTCGCGGCTGGGTGATACTTCGGTTGGTTTGTAATCCATGATCAACTTGCGCATCAGTCGCTCCGACGACGCCATCTTCATCGTCTTCGCCTCGTCCAGCGCTTTTTCGTTTCCCCAGTGATCGTGCTCAATCCTGTAAAGGGCTAGTATCGTCCCTGTACGGTCCGCGCCGCGCCGGCAATGCACGAAGACCGGGCCGCCAGTCCGGTTTTCGAGAATGCCCAGCAGTTTCGATACCTGCTCAGGCGTAGGGGCTTTGAAGCCGGCCAGCGGAACGTTAACATATTGCATCCCGAGACCCTCTACGATCTCCGCTTCTTTGGAAGACCGGCCGCCGGCACCACGCAGGTCAACTATCGTATGTACGCCAAGCCTGGCGAGTTCGCGAAACCCTTCCTCACTCGGCTGTGCACCGCGATAAACCGATGCCTCTACCTCCTGGAAATTCCTAAGCGCCGAAGGTTGGCTCACCGCGGCAAAGCTGCAACTCGCCGACAGAGTCCCCATCAGCACGATCGCCCCAAGCCTGCTATCCCTCATACCAAATTAGATGCGTCCAGCGGGTGTTCGGCTCAGCCCGGCGGCGGCTCTGGGTCGCTCCGCACATCTGCACCGGCGCGAATGCAATAATTGCCTCGGTGAGCCGTCTTCTGCAGAAGGCCTAAGTGGGAGCCGGACGATCCTGGCCCATGGGCGCGGGAGAGGCGGCGCGCCTCTTAACGGGCTTTTTCTTGCCCTGAGGCGCCCGTCGCTCTGCGGCACGTTTGCGTGCTTTTGTGATTTTTGCGGCCGGCCGCGCTTCAGGTGTAGCGCGGCCTATAGTAGCCACCCGGCCGGCGGCCACGCCGATCGCCTTTGCGGCCTTGACCAGGAGGCTATCTTCAGATTCCTCACGGACGTTGGGCTTCTTAGGCATAAGGTAGCTGCGTTAAAATCCGACGGGTCGTTAGCGGTCGCGTTGATCCGAATCACGATTCAGCGCGTGCTCGAACCGTTCCGCGGCCGCTGGAACTTTAACGCTACCTCTGAGAATGTCGCGATTTGAAACGTCGGCGCCATAGAGTTCACGGGTAGTCTCAACGTCTGGACGCAGCGTGGCGCCGTCCAGCGAGATCCCGGCGAAAACTCCATGCGAGCGCGAATAGGACAGCATTTCCGCGTTCATCACGGCGTCCGTTTGCGCGCTGGCGTCGCGGCCGACCGGGCCCGCCGCCGCGGTGGCTTCCCCGCCAATCGTAAACTTGTCGGACAGCAGGTGCCTCATCCCGCCCTCATTCATCACCAGCAATACAACGTCGGTGTCGGAGGCGCCGATCTGAAAGCCGATACTGCCGCCTTCAACCCTCAGGGGGGCCGGAGCGCTCCAACCCGAACCCTCGCGCCGGCATGCAGCAAATCCGCGCCCGTACTTCGCGCCCAAAATAAATCCGGCCTTTTTCATGCCCGGTATTACAACGACGCATCGCGCCTTGTCGAGGAGACCGTGAGGAATGCCTCTGTCGAAGGGTCTCATCATGTCCTTCAGCGTGTCAGCCGAAGCATCCAGCCGGTCGTCAACCTTAATTTCTCTGTCCGCCGCAAGAGACAGGGTGGTTATTGAGCCTGCAAGTGCCACCACGGCTATTAGTGACTTACGCATAATCTCTAAAATCCTCTCGGCTCTCTAAGCACCTCGCGCGCCAATGTGGTGAAAATTACTTTGTGCTGACCGCGTGCCGGTTTTCGAACCCCTCAGGACTTTACCGGCAGGTTATCGTTCGGCCATAGACCTGCATACTTCTCTGCGGTGCTTAGCACTAAAGGAGATCTAATGAAAAACAGCACGAAAGACAAAGTCCACGGCGCCGTCCACGAGGCCAAAGGCGCGGTTAAAGAAAAGGTGGGGCAAGCCACAAACAACCCCGCCCTCGAAGACGAAGGAACGGACGAGAAAGTGGCCGGCAAAGTTCAGAAGAAGGTCGGGGACGTGGAAAAGGTCTTCGAGAAGTAGTCCGCTTGGGGACGACACTTCCAAACGTTTTATTGTTCCATCAAGGGCTCCGGCGGCCATCGGGTACGAAGCCCGGTCCCATCCAATACCTCACACCAAACAAAAAGGAGATTCAATGGCTGATAAGAAAACGATTAAGGATCTGCTCGCCGACGAAATCAAGGATCTGTACTCCGCCGAGAGACAGTTGACAAAGGCGATCCCGAAGATGGCCAAGGGAGCGAACGATGCGGTTCTGAAAGAGGCCTTCACATCTCATCTTCTGGAAACTCAAGGGCAGGTAAAGCGGCTGGAGGAAATCGCCGGTTTGCTCGAGATCAAGCCGAGTGGCAAAAAGTGCGTGGGAATGGAAGGCGTGATCGGGGAAGGCGCCGAGGCTCTCGAAGAGGATGGCGATGAAAAGGTCCTGGATCTCGGTCTGATCGGGGCCGGAAGCCGCGTTGAGCATTACGAGATGGCCGGCTACCTGACCGCCATCAGCCTGGCGAAACGCATAGGCCAACCCGAGGTCGCGAATCTGCTGCAACAATCCCTCGCCGAGGAGCAGGGCGCGGAGAAAAAGCTGCGGTCAATCGCGTCCGGGCTGATAAAACGCGCGCCGGTCGAAAGCTCGGAATGAGAACCATCTACTCCCGTATAGTTCCAAGATCGGCATTGCGGATTCCTGTGTGAGATATGAAGATAGCGGTGGTTGGAGCGACGGGTGCGACGGGCCGCAGAACCGTAGCGCATGCTCTGGAACAAGGACACTTCGTGACGGCAGTCGCTCGCCATCCCGAGCGGCTGTCATCTGCCGATCGGCTGTCCATCGTCCGGGGAGATGTCCTCTCCCCGGCGGGCCTGACAGGTGCCTTTGACGCCGTGGAGGCTGTCATTAGTTGCATCGGACCAGAAAAGAACCTATCGCCGGGAACGCTCATGTCTGTCGGTGTCGCCGGCATTCTCGCCGAATGCAAACGTGCAAATGTCCGGCGATTTATCTTGCAAAGTGGTGTCGGCTTGAGCGATGGACGCGAGCTCTCCTGTCCCAACCGCCTCCGGTATAGCGTCCCTTCGCAGGCTTATCCGCCAACACGACCGGGCGAACGATGATCCACTCCATGCCTGGTCCGTCAGCACGAGTCGCGCCACTCGTTCCGCTATCCTTTGACGATTGCGCCGATTGCCTGCTTCGTGCCGCGACAGATGAACCAAACTGGATCAGAAGAATTGTGAACGTGGGTTCCTGACACCGGTGCCCGAAACCTTCAAACCAGCGGAATCACGGTATGCGATTATGGGTGAGTGCTACGCGCGCGGGAGGAATCGAGATGAGATTGTATCTTTTGATCGCATGCATTTTCGCATTGGTGGGGATCGCGTCCAACTGCCTGGCGGCCTCAGCCGGTTATGTGATTGCCGCAAACAAAGGTGACCACGCAATCGGGATCATCGATCCAAAATCGGGCAAACAAGTGGCCGAAATTGACGCCGGCGGCATTACTCCACACGAAGTAGTGGCATCCCCGGATGGAAAATACGCTTTTGCGCCGATATACGGAGATTCGGGCGTGGGCAAGCCCGGAACGGATGGCGCAACCATCGCGGTAATCGATTTGGCCGCCAGAAAACTCGTCAACCACATCGATCTTGGAAAAGGCCTTCGGCCGCATTGCCCCATCTTCAATCCGGTTACGGGAGTTCTCTATGTGACCACCGAACTGCAGCAGGCGGTTACGGTGATCGATCCCGGGACCTTCAAAATCGTTGGTACCATTCCAACGGGCCAGAGCGAATCCCATATGCTCGCCGTGAGTCCGGATGGCAAATGGGGTTATACCGCCAACGTCGGGCCGGGGACGGTTTCGGTACTGGATCTGACGGCGAAAAAGACAGTCGCCATCATTCCCATCTCCGGGAATACGCAGCGGATTTCCATAACACCGGACGGCAAGAAAGTGTTCACGGCCGATCAGACACAGCCGCGGATGGCGGTGATTGACACTGCCACCCGCCAGGTCTCGGGTTGGCTGCCGCTGCCCGCGCCGGGATACGGAACAGCCGTCACTCCAAACGGAAAATGGTTGATCGTCGCCGTGCCGGCGGTTCACAAGGTGGTTGCGATCGATCTCGATAGCGGAAAGATATCGAAAAGCCTGGATGTTCCCGCGGCGCCGCAGGAAGTTTTGATCTCCCCCGACGGCGGTACAGCGTGGGTGTCATGTGACAAGAGCGGGAAGATAGCTCAGATCGATACTTCCAGTTGGACGGTTTCCCGCCTGATTGACGCTGGAAAGACCGTGGATGGCTTAGCCTGGGTTCAATAGTTGGGCACGCTGCCACAAAATCACTTGGGTGGCTGCGGCTCGTTACCCTTATCGCCGGTCGATTGTTCGGCGTCGAACTTGATCACCGCGTCGGCCGAGAATTTCCGGTAGAGCCGGAATTCCTTCACGTTCTTCATCCATTCCCGGGCGGTTTGCATGCGCACATCTACACTTAACGGCAGCAGGAATTCGCTCTCCCCGATTTTGGTGTAGTCGTAGTCGAGCGTTTCACTAGCCTGCCTGATTGGAAACGACTTTGGGATATCATCCGCCTCCTTGGTAATCCGCGTGATCGCACCCAGTTGCCGGTCCACGAAAATTTCGCCATGATAGCCCACGAGCACCGTCATGGCCGGATCTTTCTCGTCGCGCTCGCCGTGTCCGGCGTGAATGCTGAAGTCCGAGAATCCCAGCGCCACCCGGTAGGAGAAGACATGCATGCGCTGCCTGCGCAGCGTTGCCCAGCGTTTCCACTCGATCCTGGCGTGGCTCTTCGGATCGAAGATGCGCTCCATGGTGGTGCCGAAGTCGCCGGTGGATGTGGCGCCGCCTACAGACCTGTAATCCCCTTCCGTGATCACGCGGTCGTTCTGCGAAATCAGCTTGTAGTCTTCGTGCTGGTTGAAGTAGCTGAGCCGCGCGCTGATGACATCGGTGGGCCGCCACGAGTCGTGGCCGGTGGTGTTGACATAACGGCGCGTCTGTTCGAGGCAGATGAAATCGGGCAGCCTGCCGGTGTAGTTGGCTGCGTAGTCGCGCACATCCGCGAGCAGCTTGGCCTGCTCCTCGGGGGATGGCGGCGCCAGGGGCACGCCGGCTGGTTTTGCCGCGGGTGCGGAAGCCGGCGGAAGATTCTCCGTTTCGGCCACCAACGCCTTCAACGCCGACACCGTTTTGGGGCCGGCGCCCTGCTTTTGCAGGGCTTCGACCGTATCCGGATCGAGGCGCTCCGATAGCTTCATGGTACGCAGGACTTCGGCTACCTCTTTGTCGGGATTGTGACGCTCGATGGCGGACTCGACGAACTGCTTGATTTCCTGCACCGTGTTGCCCGATGCTGCCGGGAGGGCAATGCAGATCAGATACACAGCGGCGATGCGGCGGAACCTCATATATTGTTATTGTCTTACAGCCACAGAAACCATCGTCGGATTTGCCACCAGGGTCCCGCTCAAACTATCGTAAAGAATCATGAATCTTCCGGCCGCGCTACGCGGAATTCGGGTTCTGGACTTTTCGCATGCTCTCGCCGGGCCATACTGTACGCTGCTGTTGGCGGACTTTGGCGCCGGCGTTTACAAGCTGGAAAGCCCTGCCGGCGGAGACATGGGCCGCGGTTGGGGACCACCCTTTGCCGGCGGCCAGTCTTCTTTTTTCCTCGGCCTGAACCGCGGCAAATACGGCGTCTCCATCGACTTGAAACAGCAGGCGGGCGTCGATCTTTGCCTACGCCTCATCGACCGGATGGACGTGCTGGTGGAGAACTTCCGGCCCGGAACAATGGATCGCCTGGGGCTCGGATTCGACGTGGCGTCGCGGCGCAATCCCCGGCTGGTCTACTGTTCCATATCCGGGTACGGGCAGGCCGGCCCGTCGCGGGACGAAGCCGCCATGGACCTGATCGTGGAGTGCTCGAGCGGATTCATGAGCATCACTGGAACCGAGGCCGGCGAACTGGTCCGCAGCGGGTACGCGGTGGCCGATATCAATGCCGGCCTGTTCTCGGTCATCGGGATCATGATGGCCTTGCGCGCGCGCGAAGTGAGCGGCAGGGGCCAGTATGTCGATGTGTCCATGCTCGACGGAATGATCTCGGCGATGACCTCGAATTACATGTCGTTTCTGGGCTCCGGCAAGCCGCCCGGTCCGCTCGGCAGCGGGTTCCCGACGGTCGTGCCATATCGCGTCTTTGAAGCCCGGGACCGCTGTTTCTCCATAGCAGTCGGCAGCGAGAAGCTTTGGTCGGCGTTCTGCCGCGCGATTGGACGCGGCGACCTCGAGTCTCATCCGGATTACGGAACGAACGCCCTGCGCGTCCAGAACCGCCGCGCGCTGGAAGAGATCCTGGCCGCGGTTTTCCGGGATCGCAATATGCAGGAATGGATTGAGCGCCTCACCGCGGTGGGCATACCCTGTTCCCCCGTGCGGACCTTTTCGGAAGTCGTAGATCACCCCCAAACGGCAATTCGCGCGATGTTTCCGACAGTCGATTGTCCCGTGGCAGGGCCGCACCACGTCACCGGAAATCCTGTCAAGCTGTCGGAAACTCCCGGGCGCATCGGCGCGCCGGCGCCGGAATTGGGTGAACACACCGGCATGGTGCTGCGCGAACTGCTCGGCCTGGATGCTCACGCGCTCGATGGTCTGGCCCGCGCGGGCGTCATCCTCCCCGGCCGGCCGGCAGCGCCGGTCGAACCGCCACTCTGATGCTGGCCCTTTTGGGTTTTCTCACCATCGCTGTCCTGTTGGCGCTCATCATGAGCAAGCGAGCGTCTCCTCTGGTCGCACTCGTTGCCGTGCCAACGGCGGGCGCCCTGGCCGGCGGTTTCGGCCTCCGGACCGGCGGCTTCATCCTCAAGGGCGTGGAAGGCATCGCCCCCGTCGCCGGCATGTTCGTCTTCGCGATCCTGTACTTCGGCATTATGACCGACGCCGGAATGCTCGATCCGATCATCGACCGCATCCTGCGCACCGTCGGCGGCCGGCCGGCCCGCATTGTCGTGGGCACCACGCTGCTTGCTCTGCTGATTCACCTGGATGGCTCCGGCGCGGTGACCTTTCTCATCACCATTCCCGTCATGCTGCCTCTTTACGAACGCATCGGAATGGATCGGCGCGTGCTCGCGTGTGCGGCATCCTTAGCCGCCGGCGTGAATTTTCTACCGTGGACCGGGCCGATGATTCGTGCTTCCGCCGCGCTGCACATTCCGGTCACGGATCTGTTCAATAGTCTCGTCCCGGTGCAGGCCGTTGGGTTGCTCTATGCATTCGGCATCGCATGGTGGCTCGGCAGGCGAGAGGAGAAGCGCCTGGGATGGAACGCGGAAATGGCCCACGGCTACGTTCACGTCAGGGAAGTCGGCGAAGCGGAAAAATCGCTGCGCCGGCCGAAAAGGATTTGGGTGAATGGCGGCCTCACCATTCTGCTGATGGGCGCCATGATCGGTGGCGTGGCGCCACCAGTCGCCGTGTTTATGCTGGGTGTGGTGATTGCACTGGCCATCAACTTTCCGGATATGGATTCGCAACGGGCCCGCGTGGACGCGCACGCCAGGGAGGCGTTGATGATGGCCAGCATATTATTTGCCGCGGGCGCGTTCACCGGGATCATGAAGGAATCCGGCATGCTGGCCGAAATGGCGAAAGCGTTCGTCAGGCTGACTCCCACCGGTATGATGCGCCACGTGCCGGCGGCATTGGGTATCGTTTCAATGCCGCTCAGTCTGGTGTTCGATCCCGACTCTTTCTACTTTGGCGTGCTCCCGGTGATCGCGGAAGCGGGCAAGCTTGCCGGCGTGCCGCCCGTCCATTTTGCGCAAGCGGCTCTGCTGGGCGAGCACACCACCGGATTTCCAGTCAGCCCCCTCACCCCGGCGACTTTCCTGCTCGTCGGGCTGGCGAGGCTTGATTTGGGCGCACACCAGCGATTCTCCATTCCGTTTCTCTTCGCCGCCTCAATCTTGATGACGGCCGCCAGCGTGGCCTTTGGCGTGTTTCCCCTGTGACGGCCTATTCTGCGACCCGCAACTGAATCCGCGACCCATCCGCGCCGCCGAAATACACACGTTCGAACGCCTTTTGGAAATCGTTCGATGGCGTCTTCGGAATGTCGATGAATTTCTGCGGATTGCGGTCCGTCAACGGAAACCACGAGCTTTGCACCTGCACCATGATGCGGTGTCCCGGCCGCCACGTATGCGCGATGTCCGGCAGATAGAACGTGATCCGCTCCGGCTTGTTGGGATTGAACGGCACGGGCTTCTCGAAACTCTTGCGGAACTTACCTCGGAACGGCTCGCCGCGGATCAATTCCTGGTACCCGCCCATCGGTGCCGCACCCGCCGCCGGAGCCGCCGGCATCGCCCCTGCCGGTGCCGCACCCGTCGCCGGAGCCGGATTGTTATAGTCCGGATAGTCGTGCGGGAAAACGTCGATTACTTTCACGTCAAAATCGGAGTCCGTCCCGGACGTCGACACTTTCAGATCCACCTGAATCGGCCCGAATACCGAAACATCGTGGTCCAGCGGTTCGCTCTGGAACACCAGCACATCGGGACGCATAGCGGCGAACCGCTGGTCTTCGGTCATGTATGTACCGAGTATGCGCTGCTCGATACGAGCCACGTATGGCACCGGCTTGTTTGGATCGGACAGGTACTCTTCGAATCCAGTTTCCGCCGGCCGGCTCCAGGCCAACTTGCCGTGCGCGGCCAGGAACAGGCCGGTGGGCTGCGCCTCGCGCGGCGGCCATGCGTCGAACCGGCGCCACTGGTTCATGCCGGTTTGAAATACCCACGCCTTGGGAAACTTGCCGTCGCCGCGGCCCTTGAGGTGGTAGAGGAAGAACGGTAATTCGATGTGTTCCCGGTAGTACGCCGCCGTCTTCGCGCCGAAGTTGATATTGCCCAACCGGTCGCCATCGCCGCGCGCGAAACCACCGTGATTCCACGGACCCATCACCAGCATATCCACCGGCGGCGTGTTCTTCTCCATGAAATCGAACTGTCGCAGCAGGCCCTGCGGATCTTCGGTATCGTACCAGCCGCCCACCAGCATCACCGCCGGTTTGATGGCCTTCAGGTACTTCCAAATCGCCCTCGATTGCCACTCTTCGTCGTAGGTGGTGTGGTCGATGTTCATGTTCCACATGGGCTGCTTGTGCTTGAAGTACTTCTCGTCGGCGTTCGACAGCGACCCCAACCTGAGATAGAAGTCGTAGCCATCCGGTGTCTCGAAGTCAAAAGGCAGCGTGCGTGGAGGCGGCGCGGGGTCTCCTTCGCGATTGCGGAACCCCATGTAAAAGCTGAAGCGGTGCGCCAGCATGAAGGCGCCGTTATGGTAGACGTCGTCGCCCAAGTAGTAATCCGTCACCGGAGCCTGCGGCGACACCGCTACCAGCGCCGGATGTGCGTCGATCATGCCGGCCGTCGCGTAGAAGCCCGGCTGCGACACGCCCCACATTCCCACCTTGCCGGTATTGCCCGGAAGGTGCTTCACCAGCCAATCGATCGTGTCGTAGGTATCGGTGCTCTCGTCGGTGTCTTTGGGTCCGCTCTTCACCGGCTTGTGCGGGCGGATGGTGATGAAATCGCCCTCGCTCATGAACCGCCCGCGGACGTCCTGGTAAACGAAAATGAACTTCTCCCGTTCAAACAGTTCCGAGGGCCCCAGGTTCGTCCGGTACAGGTCAACGCCATAGGGCGTCACGTTGTATCCCGTCCGCTGCATCAGGATCGGATACGTCCGGCCGTCACTGAATACGTCCTTGGGGATATAGACTGAGGTGAATAACTTTACACCGTCGCGCATGGCGATGCGGTATTCGAACTTGGTGTAGTTCTCGCGGATGAATGCGGCACGCTCGGCCGGTGTGGCGGCGGTGTTCGTTGGCGTGGTACCGGCGCCTCGCCCCTGAGCCGAAACCAGTTGGGCCAGCCAAACGAACGTGAGCAGGATGCGCATGGAGGAAATTCTATCGCATAGCGGTACCGGGGACTCACAGCGCGCCATAACGCCGGCCGGCCCGTCCGGGCGGCGATGCGCGTCCGATCATGCCGCACCGGAACGGCGGCATTTCCGCCTGTCAAATCCGGTGGATTCTCCGCAGACCCAGCCAACGGTCAAAATCGCGGTCGAAGCTCAGAATCGATCGAATGCCATGGCGCTCCATCACCGCAATGTGGACGGCGTCGCGAGCCGAAAATAACGCAGGATTCTGAGCGATCTCCCCTGCGCGCAAAACCGCGCCTTTCTCGATAGGAAACACTTCGTCGACGACGTCCAAAGTAACTTGTAGCGCCGGTGCGATGGCTTCACGCCGGCCAATAGCTGTATACCGATAGAGTATCTCCTGCAAAACCTCGGCGTCGGTGACGAGACGCTCCCCGGCTACAATCAGGCGCTCCAGGATGACTTGCGCGTCCGTCTTGTGCGGGTGGGCCGCTCCGATCAGATACATCGGGATATTGGAGACGACGAAGATAATCCTGGATTTCCCTCAGCACCTGCTCAATGCCGGCGGTGGGGAAAGCGTACTTTGCGCCGCGCCGAACCGCCTTCAACTTGGTTTCGGGGTCAACCTCCGGCCGGCTGGCGCGCGCGTCCCGAAGGGCACGCCGGACCCACTCACCCACTGTCAAACGATCCCGCTTGGCCAAACGCTGGATGTCCGACATTTCGGAATCGGGAAGCAACACCTGAAGACGTTTGCTCATGGAGTGAGTATAGCGTAGTCATTGGCGGAGTAGTCTGCATTGCGGGCTGCACCATTTGGCTCGCGAATCCAGAAACGAGCTCTAGTCCAGATCCATCGCGGCTTTCAGGCCCAGTTCCACCTGTCGCAAGACCTCCGCAGGCAGTGTTCCGATCCTTTTGGTTAGCTTTGCACGGTCCAATGTGGCCACTTGGTGACACAGGGCGAAACTTTCCTTAGGGAGCCCCCCGGCACCGGCCGGAATCCCGACGACCGTGGGCCCACGCCTGCCCTGAGATACGGAGGTTGAAATTGGGGCTAAGATGATCGATTTCCAACCCCGGGGCTTGATTGAAGCCATCGTGAGAGACAGTGAGCTGCCATTTTCCCTGCTGGTGGAAGATCGGGACGAAACCCGCCGCATACTGGAAGCCGCTTCTACCGACGAAGACGTGCTGTTTCTGGAGGTGCTGAATCCGGCCGGCCGGCGGATATGCGCGCTGGGCCGGGCGGATCGTATCAAAGCGATTCCGGCCCTGCCCGCGGGCGCTTCTTTGGAAAAGAGGGCAGCTTCGCCAAGCATTGGCGGCGAGCGCTTTCTGGAGGTCCGGGCGCCTGTTTTGGCGCCGGAGCGGGATGGTCTGCTCGATTGGGAACCGGCGCGCGAACCGCTCCCCACTAGGCGTTCTGCGCCTGGGCCTCTCCATGCAGAAGCAGCGCTATTTTTCCCGCCGCATGTTGCTCGACGGCCTGCCCATAATTCTGCTTAGCCTGGCTCTGATGTGCGCCGCGGTCTATGGCGGCCTGCGGCGCCTGCTGCGTCCTCTGGCCGCATTGGTAGGCTGTGTGAAGCTGGTAGGGGCCGGCGATATGCGCCATCGCGCGCCGGTGAGCCGGACCGACGAGATCGGACAACTGGCGGCCGCCTTCAATGGCATGGTCGAGCGGCTGGGAGAGACTACCGTCTCCAAGGACTACGTCGATAACATCTTGCTATCGATGGGAGAAGCCCTAATCGTCACCGACCGCACGGGGAAGATTCAGCGCGTAAACCCGCCGACTCTTGAACTGTTGGGATACCAGGAGGGCGAACTCCTCGGCCAGCCGGCTCTTAGCCTGATCTCCGAAGGCGAGGCGCCTTCCGCCGCCGCCAGCATGCAGCGGACTTATCGCGCCAAGAACGGGCGGCTCATCCCGGTCTTGCTCTCTTCAGGCGAGTTGCGCGGCGCCGCGGGCATCGCCGCGGGATACGTCTGGCTGGCGCAGGACATGAGCGAACTCAAACGTACGCAGGGGGAACTCGAGCGGGCGCGCGACGCCGCCGAGCAGGCCAATCGCGCGAAGAGCGTTTTTCTGGCGAACATGAGCCACGAATTGCGCACCCCGCTTAACGCCATCATTGGTTACAGCCAGATGCTCCGTGAAGACTGCATCGGGCCCGAACATGTCGAGGTTCTCTCCGATCTCGAGAAGATCGAGTGCTCCGGCCAACTCCTTCTGGGCATCATCGACGACATTCTGGACCGCGTTAGAGACATCCCGCAGGACGGCGGAGACATCCACGTTCTGAGGTTTAACGGTCTCGCGGCCCGCCTCGATTTTCGGCAGATCCACGGAGCACGCTCGGCTGGTCTATGCCGACCTGCCCAAATTCCGCCAGAGCGTGTTGAACCTAGTGAACAATGCCCTAAAATTCACCGAGAAAGGACGCGTCTCGGTGGCGGTAAACAGGCTGTTCGAAAAAGACCGCGAATGGACCGAAGTGCATGTCTCCGATACCGGCATCGGCATCGGCCGCGAGCACTTGGGCAAGTTGTTTCAGCCTTTCTCGCAAGTGGATGGCTCCTCCATCCGGAAGTACAACGGCACGGGCTTAGGGCTGGCGATCAGCAAGAAGTTCTGCCAGATGATGGGCGGCGATATCACCGTCGTCAGTGAGTTGGGCCGTGGCTCCCGATTCTCGATTCGGCTGCCCGCGGGCCAGGAAAAAGACCTGGCGTATAGCGGATACGGGACTCCGCCGATGAGTAAGCTTGGTGGGGGTCCCAATCACGAGCTGTATGGCCGCCCGGACGGACTCGACCGGCCAGCCGCGCGCTGAAGACGCCCGCGCTTTTTTGGACGCCATCCTGGCATGCTCCGACGCCGCCATCGTCGGTAGAGCGCGCGACGGAACCATTGTCAGTTGGAACAAAGCGGCGGAGCTGCTGTACGGCTATAGCGCTGCCGAAGCTGTCGGGCGGCGCGACTGCGCCTCCCCAGTGCCCGGACTGCCGGAGACCGAACCCGGCAGCGCCCGCCTCGAGACGGTGCAGATCAGAAAGGATGGCGCTCCGGTCCACGTGGCCCTGAGCATATCGCCGGTCAGGAACCGCGCCGGCGAGGTGACGGGCACGGCGGTCATCGCCCGCGAAATCGTGGCGCGCACGATCATCGATTCCCAGTCCACAAGCGAGGCGAAATTCCAGTCGCTGTTCGAGGGCAATCCGCTTCCCATGTTGGTGTACGACTGCGAGACGCTGCGATTCCTGGAAGTCAACTATGCGGCGGTCGCCCACTATGGGTACTCGCGGGATGAGTTCTTGGGGATGCGCATCGCCGATATCCGTCCGGCCGAAGACATTCCTCGCCTCGAGCGGCTGCTGGCGGGCGAGCGGCCCCGCATCAGACAATCCGGGGTGTGGCGGCACCGGCTGCGGGACGGGAGTCTCATCCCCGTCGAAATCGTCAGCCATCTGGTCAACTGGAACGGCCGGCGCGCAGCCCTGGTGGTGGCTCAGGACGTCAGCGAGCGCACCCGAGCCGAGGAGGCGCTGCGCGCCAGCGAAGAGCGGTTTCGGACGGCCTTCGAACACGCTCCTTTCGGCATGTGCCTGTCCGCCCGGGACGGCCGCTTCCTTCAAGTGAACGCCGCGTTTAGCCAAATGCTCGGTTATTCCGAGCGGGAGTTGCTGAATGGAGCCTGGCAGAACCTCACTCATCCGGCCGACCTGGAACGTTCTAAACAGACGCTTCAGCATTTCATGGCTCGTCAGGCGACCTCCGTGGAATTGGAGAAACGCTATGTCCACAAGAACGGCAGCGCCGTTTGGGCCCGGCTGAAGATCTCCGCCGTAAACGACCCGCATGGCGATCCTTCGCATTTCATCACCCACGTCAACGACATCACCGCGCGCAGAACGGCGGAGCGCGCGCTGCAGGAGAGCGAGGAGAAGTACCGTTCGCTCATCGCCCACATCCCCGATGTCGTCTGGGTGGCCGACGCCGCCGGCCGCGTCGCGTTTGTCAGCCCCAACTCCGAAAGATTGATCGGTCTGGGCGCCGACGAGGTGCGCCAGCGCGGCACCTGCGCCTTGTTCGAGCTCATTCATCCCGACGACACGGGGAAGGCGGTGGGGGCCTTCGAGCGGCTGTTCTACGGGGACCAGACCTACGACGTGGAATTTCGCGTCCGCGCCGCATCGGGCGAGTGTGTCTGGGTCCACGATCGCGCCGTGGCCACTTATGAGCGGGACGGCGTGCGCTATGCCAGCGGCCTGCGCTCGGACATTAGCGAGCGCCGCCGGACTGAAGCGGCTCTCCGGGAGCGCGATACCGCCGAGGATGCCAATCGGACCAAAAGCGCGTTCCTCGCGAATATGAGCCACGAACTGCGCACTCCCTTGAATGCCATCATCGGCTACAGCCAGATGCTCCGCGAAGACGCCATCGGCCCCGGCCAGCCCGAGGTCCTCTCCGACCTGGAAAAAATCGAGCGCTCCGGCCACATCCTGCTGGGTATTATTAACGACGTCTTGGATCTGTCGAAAATCGAGGCCGGCCGTTTTGAGATCGATCTCGGCAACGTGGATGTGGCCGATGTGCTCACGGACGTTTGCAACGCCGTGGAGCCTCTCGCCCGCCACCAGGGCAACGTCGTCTCCCGCCACTGTCCGGAGGATGCCCGGCTGGCCTTTGCCGATCTTCCCAAATTCCGCCAAAGCCTTCTCAACCTGGTCAACAACGCCTGCAAGTTCACGCTCAACGGCCAGGTCTCGGCGGCGGTGTCCCGCTTGCACGGCGCGGATCGCGACTGGATCGAGGTGCGCATTTCCGACACCGGCATCGGCATTCGTCCCGAAGATTTGGGCAAGCTCTTCCAGCCGTTTTCCCAAGTGGATAACTCGGCCACCCGGAAATATGACGGGACCGGCCTGGGCTTGGCGATCAGCAAGAAGTTCTGCCAGATGATGGGCGGGGATATCGCGGTTGAAAGTGAACCGGGGAAAGGCTCCTGCTTCTGTCTCGGGTCCCGGCGGCGCACGATTAAAGTGACGGAGCCGGGCGGCCGATAAGACTATTGAGACTCTCTCGAAGGCATGCCAGGAATAAGACCACCCGCCCGGCGTAACTTGTATTCGGCCGCCATCGGGGCCGTCCTGCTGGTAGCGGGTGTCTTGTGGGATTTCTGGCCCCAAAGCCGCGTTGCAATCACGGCAGCGGCAGTTTCCCGGAAGCGAACCGCGTCCGGCAGCCCCCCGGCAGCACGCATCGAAGGGGTGGTGACTTACTCCGATCCGGCGAACGGTCTGCTGTTCGTACAGGACGCCACGGGCGGGGTGCGCGTGAGTATCGGCGCCGGCGGCCGGCGGTATTCGCCTGGTGAGCGGGTCACCGTTGCAGGGGTCGTCAGCGACGCAGAAGTCTCTCCTGTCATTCTGAACCCGCGCTTCGTGGCGCATGGCACCGGTCCTCTGCCGCTGGCGCAACGGATTACGGCGGCGGCATTCGGTACGCGGGAGGTCGAGAACCGTCTGGTGACCGTCGAAGGCGTGGTGCAGCGCGCCGACGCCAAGCAGAACGGCATTGCCCTGGTGGTAAGGATCAGTCAAGGCGGCACGCCCGTAGACGTCTATTGCCAGGAGTACAGCGGCACAGTCGGGGACGAACTCGACCGGCGGGTTCGCGTCACGGGCGTAGCCACGTCGGACCTGGATGTCGAACTGAAACCGGTCGGAAGAACGCTCTGGAGCGTCTCGTGGGCCACTACGGTGCATCTCGATCCGGTTCGATCGCCCAGCGCGGCGCCGTTGGCGACCACAGCCAGTTTGGTGGGCACGCCCACCGATCGTCTTCCGGAGCGCCGGGTGCGGGCCCGCGGAAGGCTGGAAGCGGCCGGACAGGCGGGGGTGTTCCGTCTTCATGACGCGACCGGTTCGCTAAAGGTCCAGTTCGGCTTTACGAGCAACGTCCGCCTCGGCGAAGATGTGGAAGTGGCCGGCTTTCCCCGGCGCGACTCCGGCGGCTTTTATCTGGACAGCGCGATTATGCTGGCCGACAACATCCCGCTGGGCCGGGAGGCCTCCACGCCTGTGCTGACGAGCATTCATCAAGTCCGTTCGCTGCCACCGAATGAGGCCATGCGAAAGTACCCGGTCCATGTCCGCGCTACCGTCACTTACTACGATCCCGGCGGCTACATCGTCTTTGTCGAGGATCGCAGCGACGGGATTTACATAAGCCCGCACGAACTGCCGGTTACAGGCGTGGGCGTTGGAGACCTGATCGATATCGACGCCCTCTCGGCAGCGGGTAATTTCGCGCCGATTCTTGGCCATGCGCGCGTGCGGGTAGTGGCGCGGAATGTTCCGCTGCCCCGGCATGGGACATTCATGGACCGCATACTGTCGGGCGCCGAAGATAGCCGCCTCGTGGATCTCGAGGGTGTGATCCGCAACGCCAGCGCCAGCCGGGGCGTCGCCAGTCTCGATGTGGTGTGCGCCAGAAACCGCTTTTTCGCCTATGTGCCGGGTCTGGCCGCTCCCGCGCGTCTGCTGGACGCCCGCGTGGCCATTCATGGCGTGTGCGGGACACTGTACAACGACCGCCGCCAGATCCGCGGCATCCAACTCTTCGTGCCGGGTCCCGGCGGCCTGCGGGTAATCGAGCCACCCAGCGCCAGCGCGCGCGTGGCGGTCGACCACGTGCTCGATTTCGCCACTGGCCGCCGTCCCGGCCATCGCGTCCGGGTCGCCGGAATCGTGACCTGGTCGTCGGCCTCGCTGCTTTTCATCCGCGATGCCGATAACGGGCTACGTGTGGATCTGCGCGCAGATGCCCAACTCGCTCCGGGCGACCGCGTGGAGGTGGTGGGCTATCCGCGGGACGGCCCCCTCGTACCGTTGCTGGAGGACTCCGAGGCGTACCCGAACGGTCATGGCCGCGCTCCCGATCCGGTGGTGACGAGCGCCCAGGAATTGGTGCGCGGCCTGCACGCCAACCAACTTGTCCAATTGGATGCTTACGTGCGCGGTAGCACGTCCAGCGTGGCCGAGGAATTGTTCGAGCTACAGTCCGGCACCACCACGTTTCATGCGGTATTCGACAAAGCCGCGGGACAACGCCTTGAATTGGATACCGGCTCGAAGGTACGGCTCACGGGCATCTTCGACGTGCAGTCGTGGCGGCCCGTGACGCTCGCCGGGACCTGCGATTTTCACATCCTGCTGCGCTCGCCCGCCGACGCGGAAGTCCTGGTGACCGCCCCCTGGTGGACCGGGGAACGCGCTTTGCAAGCGATCGGCGTGGCCGCGGGGGCCGCTCTCATCGCGTTCGGATGGGTCTTCGTGCTCCGCGGGAAGGTCCGCCAGCAGACGGCGACCATTCGCCAGAAGCTGGAAACGGAGGTCACTCTGAGAGAGGCCGCGGCGGCTGCTGGCCGGACACAGATCGAATTGACCGAACTCAAGCGCATCGAGGGCCAGTTGATGGCGGCGCGCGACGCGGCCGAAGAGGCCAACCGCGCCAAGAGCAGATTCCTGGCGAATATGAGCCACGAACTGCGCACCCCCTTGAACGCCATCATCGGCTACAGCCAGATGCTCCGCGAAGACGCCATCGGTCCCGGCCAGCCCGAAGTCCGCTCCGACCTGGAGAAAATCGAGCGTTCCGGCCACATCCTGCTGGGCATCGTCAACGACGTCCTGGATCTGTCGAAAATCGAGGCCGGCGGCTATGGGATCGAACTCCGCAACGTGGATGTGGCCGATGTGCTCACAGACGTTTGCAACGCGGTGGTGCCGCTCGCCCGCCACCAGGGCAACGTCGTCTCCCTCGACTGTCCGGAGGATGCCCGGCTGGCCTTTGCCGATCTTCCCAAATTCCGCCAAAGCCTTCTGAACCTGGTCCACAACGCCTGCAAGTTCACGCTCAACGGCCGGGTCTCGGCGGCGGTGTCCCGTTTGCACGGCGCGGATCGCGACTGGATCGAGGTGCGCGTTTCCGACACCGGCATCGGCATTCGCCCCGAGGATTTGGGCAAGCTCTTTCAGCCGTTTTCCCAAGTGGATAACTCGGCCACCCGGAAATATGACGGGACCGGCCTGGGCTTGGCCATCAGCAAGAAGTTCTGCCAGATGATGGGCGGGGATATCGCCGTCGAAAGTGAACCGGGGAAAGGCTCCTGTTTCTCTCTCAGGGTCCCGGCGGCCGATGGGCCGGACAACGCCGCACGCCGCACGGAGCCTCGCTGACGGTACCCCGTAACCCCAACATCATAGGCGCTCGGCTCGTCAGCCGGCGCCGCTTCCCTCCTGCTGGCTGTAAGTCTGGCCGCTGCGACGGGGTCCGGCACTTACAGCCACGGCGTATGCCACCCGTCCCAAAGCCGTTCCCGTGGGAATCGCGGCGGGCCCCGATGACGCCTTGTGGTTCGCCGCGCAAAGCGGTTATATCGGGCGGATCGCTACTTCGGGCGCCTGAACCGGGTTTGCAGCCTCGGGCGCTCCCACGGGTATCGCCGTCGGGACGGACGGTGCCCTTTGGTTTACTGAGTTCTCCGGCGGCCACATCGGGGGGATCGCAACGGCCGGCGCCATCACACTGTTCCCGTTTCCAACGCCGGAGCGCGAACCGAACGGGATCGCCTGCGGACCGGATGGTGCGCTCTGGTTCGCGGAAAGCACCGGCAATAAAATCGGAGGCCTTACCGCCAACGGTATCTTCGTCGAATACCCCATCCCCACGTCCTCATCTTTTCCGCACGGCATTACCCCAGCCACCTTCAACATCATCCTAAAGCGGACCCTCGGGCCCTTGGGCGAGCCTGTTTCGCAGGCGATCGGTCCCGTGGTCCCGGTCGCCAGCTTTGCCGTACGGTGGCCGTCTATTCCGGATTTGGGCGCCATCACGGTGCAGCCGGTCTTGGCCGGCGGAAAACAGCCCGTGTACGAACGATGTTCGTCATGCTAAACATGCTGGCCGCCACTGCCGGAAGTACCGGAGCTTTCAGTACGCGCTCCCGCGCGATTTCGCACCGTTCGATGTTGAATATCCGACCCCGGCGCGGTAAACTCTTCCTAATCAACTTACCGCCCCGCTCGCTTACAAGAATCGTGGGAAACGGATGCGGTGGGCGAACCAGATCTCCACGCTACGAGATCTGCGCGGCCTTCGTCCGCAAGACTCTAGCAAAATGGGTAAGAAATCACGAGGAGGATACGGTGCCCTTATCGCGCAGCCTCTCCAGTTTCATATATATTGCCGCCATCGGAGGGTGGGGGGCGGCCGCACCAGCGTGTCAGACCATGCCCGCAAGCCCATCGCGCATTATTGGTGAAGTCACTTGGGAAGGCCAGACTCACCGCGATTCGCTGTCGGTCGAACTGCTATCCAGCGGCCGCATCGTAAATCGCTCGGTGGTGACGCGCGACGGACGTTTTGAACTGGCCGGTGTGCCGGCGGGTAACTATGAAATCAGGGTAGCCGATCCTCTCGAAACGGTCCTCGAAAGCCAGGCGATCTCGGTGCGTGGATATCTTAACAGCGTCATATTCAACATCGATAGTCCCGTTTATGTGCGCCCCGCCGCGGGAACAGTCACCCGCAATCGACTCTTACGCCGAGTGCCTGGCGCTGCCCGCAAGGAATTCGATCGCGGCGGCAAAGCCGCACTAAAGGGGCTGACCGATGATTCGATCCAACATCTGCGGAAGGCGCTCTCCGTCTATCCGGATTATATGGAGGCGCACAACGACTTGGGTGTGCGTTACCTGCAACGCGGAGATTTTGAAACTGCCGCCGGGGAGTTTCAGCAGGCTACCAGACTGGAACCTGGCGACCCCGGCCCAGTCAGCAATCTGGCGTTGGCGTGGCTTGCCTTGCGTCGCTATAGCGACGCGGAGTTCGCCGCCCAACGCGCCCTCGCTCTCGATCCCGGCTTCCGATCGGCCCAGCGGGTCTTGAGTTTGGTCCTGGCGCGCGTAGCCATCTTAGCCAGTCCCAGTCCCCTGGAATTGCGCGCCGCCCTAGGCTCCCGGTAGCGCGTTCCCGTCAGTGGACCAGTTGATACGACATGACGTGTTTGAGCAGCTTAGCCAAATCGATGGGCTTCACCAGATAATCGTCGCAAAGCTCGTGGAAGCATAGCGCTACATCCTGTACTTCAGTCACTGCCGTAGTCATGATGATCTTCACCCCGGAGGTCGAATGAATGCCCCGCGCTTCTTCCATGGCGCGCACATGGCTCACCGCCTCGCGGCCGTCCATTTTGGGCATCATGATGTCCATGCAGATCAGATCGTAGGGCTCGCCGGCCTCCAGCGCTAAGCGGAACGCCTCCACCGCCTCCCAGCCGTTTACGGCGATGTGGCATTCGCCATAGCGGGCCAGGAAAGTCTCCAATACCAGCCTGCTGGTTAAGTCGTCTTCTGCAATTAGGGTTTTCATACTGATTTTCTCTTTTCGTTTTTAGTCCCATCCGGCATGCCGCAGGGCGCCCTTCAGACGCTCGAATTCGCCCGCCGCGCGGGGCAGCAATTTGCCGAAATCGTCCAGCTTGCCGGCTTTGGCGGCGCTCTCCAGCGCCTGCGCCAGCGCGCGCATATCGCGCGCCGAAATGGCCGCGGCCGATCCTCGCAGCGCGTGCGCCTGCAAGGCGGCCCCCGCCGCATCCGCCTGCTCCAGACGCTTCCGCAAATTGTGCAGTTGCGTCCCAAAGTCTTCGAGGAATCCGCGCACGATCTGGCCCGCCAGGGGCCGGTCGCCCAGGAGCCGATGCAACAAATCGTCGCCATCGAAGACAGATGCATCGCCGGGCGCCGGCTCAGCCGCGGCCTGCCCGGCATGCGCACGGTCCTTCGCCGGAGCGGCCTCCGGAAGCCATTTGACCAGCACTTCCGCAAGCTGGCGCATTTCCACGGGTTTTGAAAGATAATCGTTCATCCCTTCGCGGATGCATCGCTCGCGATCGCCGGCCATCGCATCGGCAGTCACGGCCACGATAGGAATTTCCGGCGGCCCCAGCTCGCGAATCCGGCGCGTGGCTTCGAATCCGTCCATCCCCGGCATCTGGCAGTCCATCAGAACCAGGTCGTATTTCGCGCCCGCCGCGGCCAGCCGCAGGGCTTCCACGGCTTCCCGTCCACTCGCCACCGCGCGCGCCTCGAATCCAAGTTTCCGCAGTTGCCCCAGGAGTACGCGCTGGTTGGTGCGATCATCCTCCGCCACCAGGATACGGGCGCACCTTTGCGCCCCCACTCCGCCAACCGGCGCGAGCGCATTTGCCCGCGGCCCCGGTTCGTCGCCGGCCGGCCCGGACCGTATATCGAAGACCGCCGTAAACCAGAATGTGGAGCCTTCTCCCATGCGGCTATCGAACCCGATCTCGCCGCCCATCAACTCCGCCAGTTGTTTGGAGATGGATAACCCCAGGCCGGTGCCGCCATACTTGCGCGTGGTGGAAGTATCCGCCTGCACAAACGGAGCGAAAAGCGCGGCGGCTTTGTCCGGACGAATCCCGATTCCCGTATCGGCTACCGCAAAGCGCAGCGTGGCCTTGCCGGCGTCCCGGTTCTCGACCCCCACCGACAGCGCCACTTGGCCCCGTTCGGTGAACTTGATGGCATTGGCCGCCAGGTTGGTCAAGACTTGGCCCAAGCGGTGCGGATCGCCGCCCAGGATCGGCGGAATCTCCGGCGCCGCCTGCCAACTAAAGCCGAGCCCCTTCGCCGCCGCGCGGCCGCGCAGCGTACGAACCGTGTCCTCCAGAATATGTCGCGGGTCGAAGTCCACGCGCTCCAAAGTGATTTTCTTCGCTTCGATCTTCGATAGGTCCAGGATGTCGTCGATGAGCGCCAACAGCGTGCGACCGCTGGTCTCGATCACGCCCGCGTAGTCGCTCTGTTCCGCCGTCAGGCTGGTTTGCATCAGCAGTTGCAGCATGCCCAGCACGCCGTTCATGGGCGTTCGGATTTCATGGCTCATATTGGCCAGGAAGCGGCTCTTCGCCAGGTTGGCGGCGTCGGCTGCCTCGCGGGCGCTGACCAGTTCCGCCTCGCGTTGCCTCTGCTCCGTGATATCCTCCGCGATGCCGACCACCCGCATCAGTTCTCCGCCCGGGCCGCACACCGGAAAACCCCGGTCCCGGATCCATTTTTGTACGCCATCCGGGGTTCGTATCCGGTATACCGAGTCTGTGGGCTCTCCGGCGCACAGCCTCTTGAATATCACATCGGCCTCTTCGCGGTCCGCGGGTTCGATCGCCTCCAGCCATTCCATGGAGTTCCGGTAGAGGCTTTCGCAGGTGCGGCCCCAGACCTGCTCATAGGCGGGACTGACATAGGGCACGTCGCCATTCGGATTCATCATCCAAAACACCTGGCGAATGTTCTCCGCCAGTTGCCGGAACTTCTCTTCGCTCGAGCGTAGCGCTTGCTCCGATTCCCGGCGCTCGGTGATATCTCGAAAGAACCACACGCGCCCCAAACGCCGGCCCATCTCCTTCCCTACTCCGGCGGAATACATTTCCAGGGTCCGGCCATCCTTCAACCGAATCTCGCAATGGTCGTTGGCATCCGGATCGTCATTCAGTTCATCGATCTGCCGCAGGAAAGCAGCGGGATCTTGCACGCGATCCGCGGCCGCCGCCCAGATTTGCGGATGCCCGCCGCCGCTCCCGCCATCGTGCTCAGCATCCGCAATCGGAGCCTGGGGAATCCGCCAGACATCCAGAAACTTTTTGTTATGCGCGACAGCCAGATTTTCATCGTTCATCACCAGAATTCCGTCCAGCGAGACGTCCAGTATGGCGCGCACCAGCGTGTTTTGAAATTCGACCGCCTGCTCGGCGCGCTTGGGTTCGGTAATGTCGGTGCTGATGCCGACGTGTCCCTCGAACTCGCCACCTGGCGAGAAACGCGGCTCCGCGTAGAACGTCACCCACCGCCACTGGCCATCGGCACGCCGCAGGCGTGCCTCAGCCCTGAAAGGCCCCTGTTCTCCGACTGCGCGGCCGACGAGTGCTTGAAACGCCGCCCCATCGTCCGGGTGCATCAGGCACTGCCAATTGCCTTTGAGTACCTCCTCGTAATTCTCTCCGCAGAATCTCCGGCCTGCCCGGTTGATGAACTGATGCCCGCCATCTGCTTGGGTTACATAGATCGCCGCCGGGCAACCATCCGCCATGATGCGGAAGCGCTCTTCGCTCTCGCGCAGCGTCTCATCCGCCAGCCTGCGCGCCGTGATGTCCGAACTGAGTCCCACATGCCCCAGGTAGTCGCCACTGTGCGATAAACGCGGCGTCGCGTAGGAGCCCAGCCACCGCCATTGGCCGTCCGCGCGCCGCACCCGCACCTCCGCCCGGAATGGCGCGTGGTCCCTGACCGCACGCTCGAAGGCTCCGATATATACCGCCGCATCGTCCGGATGGACCAGCGACTTCCACTGGTTGGCCCCCCTTTGTTCGCCGGCTATGCCGAAGAATTCACGGTACGTACGGTTGATAAACTGGGTCGCGCCATTTGCGCCGGTTACCCACATCATCGTCGGGCAACTGTCCGCCATCACCCGGAAGCGGTCTTCGCTTTCCGAGAGCGCCTCCTCGGCGCGCTTGCGCTCCGTGATGTCTTCCACGTGGATCACAAAGTATTGCGGTTCGCCGGCAGGATCTCGCGCGAGCGACATCCGCATGCGCCCCCACACTACTTTTCCACTACGGTGAAGGTAGCGTTTCTCCATCTCGATGTGCCCGCCTTCCTTCAACAAACGCTCCGCGGCGCGCATCGAAAGCTCCAGATCGTCGGGGTGGATCAGCCGCGGCCAGGCCGTGCCGACAAGTTCCTGTTCTGTATATCCCAGCATGTGGCAAAACGCGGCATTCACCTGCATGAAGCGCCCGTCCGGCCCGCTGGCGCTCATGCCGAACGGCGCATTCTCAAAAACTTCGCGAAATCGCTTTTCGCTTTCATGCAGCATCTGCGCCGCGCGCACGCGCCCGCCGATGTCTCGCGCCGTCACCGAAACGCCGGTGGTTACGCCTTGGGCATTCCGTATGGGGGAAATCGTCACCGCCACGTCGATCGGCCGGCCGCCCCTACCTAGCCGGACCGTATCGTAGCGGCTGACGACCCCGCTTCGGACCGCCTCCAGAGCCCGGTCCACTTCGCCGCGGCGATCCGCCGGCACCAGAAGGTTGTACTCTTTCCCTACGATTTCACCCGCCTCGTACCCAAACAACGCCGCGGCGCTCCGATTCCAGGTGACGACCGTCCCATCCAGCGTGCCGCTGACGATGGCATCCGCGGACGACTCGACGATCGCGGCCAGTAAGGCGCGCAGTTCCTCCGCCTGTTTTCGCTCCGTGATGTCGCGCAGGATAACGGAGACGGCCGCCACTTCACCGTCGCAGTTTCGAATAGGCGCCGCGGTGAGAGATACGTGAAATCGATGTCCGTCCTTATGCAGCCCCTGGCCCTCGTATTGCGAGATGCAATGGCCCTGCGAGATCCGTTCCTTCAACTGTGCTAGCCGGTGCTGCCGTTCGGGCGGCACCAGAATCGAAAATGCCTTGCCGATGGCTTCCGCCGCGGTGTGGCCATACAGGGTTTCGGCGCCGCGGTTCCAGGTTTGGATGATGCCCTCCAGCGTGCTCGCGACGATAGCGTCCCCGGAACCCTCCACAATGGCAGCCAGCAGCCGTTGCGCTTCCTCGGCTGCCCGGCGCTCGGTAATGTCGTGTTTGATCGCAATGTAACTGACGATGTCCCCTTGCGCGTCCCGTACCGGGGTAATTCGCATCTCTTCGGTGTAGAGACTCCCGTTTTTCCGCCGGTTGACCAGTTTGCCGTTCCAGACCCGCCCCGAGGCAACCGTTTCCCAGATCCCTTTGTAGAACTCCGCGGATTGCAGCCCCGATTTGAGGATGCGCGGGTTTTGTCCGAGGGCTTCCTCCAGGCTGTATCCCGTCATCTCCGCGAATGCGGGATTCACATATTGGATCTGTCCGCCGCGATCGGTGATCACAACGGCGTCCGCCGATTGCTCGACCGCCGCAGCCAATCCGGCATGCTCGATGTCGGCTGGCTGGTAAGCGCTATTCCCTGGCTTCAGCAACAAATCACCTCCGGCGCGGGACCTCATTCCCTATATCGGCAGACCCTCGCAATGCGGATAGACTAGACGGACCTCTTCACCTGGTAATACACCGAACGCAGGTGCCGCTTGGATTCAAACCGCGGGCAAACTCCGTTCAGCGATTCCATGGCCCCGATCACCAGGTAACCTTCTGGCTCGAGTGCCGCCGCGATCCGTCCGAACAGGGAAATCTTGTCCCGCTCATTGAAGTAGATCGCCACGTTGCGGCAGAAAATAACGTCGAACCGTCCCAGGCCCCCGAAATCCGCCATCAGGTTGAGCTTCTTGAAGGAGGCCATGGCGCGGATCTCGTCACGAATCTGCCATCCGCCCGCGATGGGAGTGAAGTGCCGCGTCCGCTGCGCCTCGCTCAACCCGCGCGAGATCTCGACAGGGCTGAAGCGCCCCCGGCTGGCGCGCGCCACCGCATCGTCGGAGATGTCCGAGCCCACCAGCCTCACACCGTACCGGTCGGGATCCCCGAGCAACTCCTTGAGCAGGATCGCGATACTGTAGAGCTCCTGGCCGGTGGAACAGGCCGCGCTCCAGATGCGGATGCGCGCAGCCCCGGTGCGTTTCCGCCGGTCGATCAGTTCGGGAACGATCTTGTGCCGTAGCAGATCGAAGGGTGAGATATCCCGAAAGAAAGAGGTCTCATTGGTGGTGATGGCATCCACAATGCGGCGATCCAGGGCCCGGCTGGTGTCGGTCTTCGCCCGCAGTAACAGTCCGCCGTAGCTGCCGCAGCCGGTTTCCTCCACCAGGCTGGCCAGGCGGCCCTCGATCAGATATCCCTTGGACTCGTCCAGGGCAATCGCGCACAATGAGTAGACATACTGGGCTAGAGACTTGTGTTCTTCGGGCAACAGCCGGATCACGATCTAACCTCGCGCACCGACTTCACAATGGCGGCGGCGATTGTCTCGAGCGGCGCGACGGTATCGACCACTCCGGCTTGAATCGCGCCTTTCGGCATGCCAAAAACGACGCAACTGGCTTCATCCTGCGCGATCGAGAAGCAGCCGCTTCGCTTCAGCATTTGCAAGCCGGCGGTGCCGTCATTTCCCATCCCGGTGAGGATCACGGTGACCGACCGTCCCGGAAAATGGAGCGCGGCGGAACGAAACAGATAGTCCACGGCTGGCCGGCACCCGTTCTCCGGAGGATCGTCGGTAATGTGGATGACGATTTCTCCGGCCGGGCCCGGGAAGAGTTTCATGTGCCGCCCGCCCGGAGCTATATACACGCGGTTCGCCCGCGCTACCTCGCCATGCTGGGCTTCTTTGACATGCAAGGCGCTCTTCTTGTCGAGGCTGGCGGCCAGCGGCTGGGTAAACAGCGCCGGCATATGCTGGGCGATAAATATCGGTGCGCCCAAATCCCCAGGCAGCTCCGGTACCAGCGTGGCCAGTGCGCTTGGCCCCCCCGTCGATACGCCAATCAGCACCAGCGGTGGACCCACCCGCCGCACCGGGCGCGGGGTCGTGCAGGCCGGCGCCGCCTGCGCCACGGGCATCCTCGGACCAGACGACGCAGCCTCGCCGCGCAGCATATCCCGAATTTCGCGCCGCCGTTCGAACGCCCGGATCATCGGCAGCAGCCGCGCCCGCAAGTGCCCCAGGTTGGTCTCGGCAGTGCCGCCTTCCGGCTTCGTCAGGAAATCGAAGGCTCCCAACTCCAACCCCCGAACAGTCATCTCACCGCCGCGCCGCGTCAGGGCGCTGAGCATGATCACGCCCGCTTTCAGGCCCCTCGCGGTCATCGCCTCCAGCACTTCAATTCCATTCATCTCCGGCATTTCAATGTCGAGTGTGATCAGGTCCGGCCGCAGCGCGGCTATGCGCGCCATCGCCAGCCGGCCGTTCGAGGCGCTGCCCACTACCTCTACGCCCGGCAACCCGGTCAGCGCATCGGAAACGATGCGCCGGAAAATAGCGGTATCGTCTACTACGAGAACTCGAGTACTCATCGCATGGTCCGGTCCGGCGGCCGCCCGCTTTTCACGCTGCGTTCAGTAACTGGCCGGCTTCGAGCAGCGTGACTACCCGGCCGCGGGCGCGGCAAACGCCTTTGAAGAACCGCGCCTGTCCCCAGCTCACGTTGGCGGGCGGAGCCTGCCAGCCGTCGCGCTCCACCTCCACCACTTCGTCCACGCGGTCCACCAGCAGCCCGATAAATTCGCCGCGGTCCTCAATGATGAAAACCCGGCAGTCGCTTCCCACCACCGCTTTGGGTAACCCCAGGCGCTGCCCCAGATCGATGATCGTCACAATCTTTCCGCGCAGATTGACAATCCCGAGCACCTCCTCCGGCGCATAACGCACCGGCGTTACCGGGCCCAGCCGGATGACTTCCTGGACCCCCGCGGCGTCCAGCGCGCATAGCGCATCCCGCACGAAAAACGTCGCCAGCAGAACCGTCTGGGCCACCTGCGGCTTCAGGGCATCGCTCATCGCCAACTCATTGCCTCCTGTCTAAAACGCGGCCGCCCGCGCGAGTCTATTTCAATTTCGACAGAGCGTTCAACAGCGACGAAGAAGCCGCGCTGAAGTCGCTCGATAGCGCCTTGCCGGCCGCCTCCTTCTGACCCGCGACGGCGAGTTGCGCCACCTTGGACGCCTGCTCGTGAAACTGCGAGTGTAGCTGTCTCAGGCTTTGGTATTGCGCCGTCTGCTTTTCACCACCCGAGAGCTCCGAACCGTATAACCATTTCCCGAAGGTGCACTGGTTGTCCGCTTTTACGGTGGCGATCGGCATGTCAAGCTGGCCGCTCACGATCGCGGTCCGCAGGCGCACCTTCCAGGACGAGTGGGCGGTTACTGCCTTCTGCAGCACGTCCAGATTCACCCTGAACGTCTGGTTATCTCCGGCGCTGTAGTTTCCGCCGTCGTCCGTCTCGGAAACCCGGAATCGCGCCGCCGTCGCTTGCAGGCGCTCCGCCACCAGCGTCAGACTGCTGGCGCTGGCCTGCACCTGCTCGCTGCCGTCCGCCATGATTCGCGCCGCCTGGTCAACGCCGGCAATCTCCCGCGCGATTTCCGACGTCGCGTGCGAGGTTTCGGCCACGCGCGTGTTGGCGTCCCTGACCCCGATGGAGGCTTCCCCAATATTGCGCGCGATGTCCTTGGTCACCGTGGACTGTTCTTCGATGGCCGCCGCGATCGAAGCCACGATATCGCTGACCTCTTGAATTACTTGCGTCACCTTGCCGATTTCGGCGATTCCCGCGTTGGTCGACGATTGCACGCCCGCAATCCGGCTCTTGATGTCTTCGGTCGCCACCGCCGTCTGCTGCGCCAGTTCTTTAATCTCGTTGGCCACCACCGCAAATCCCTTGCCGGCCGAACCGGCGCGGGCCGCCTCGATCGTGGCGTTGAGCGCCAACAGGTTGGTTTGCGACGAGATCTCGGTGATGGTTTCGGTAACTTTACCGATCTCCAGCGCCGCCGCGCCCAGGTGGTTCATCTGTTCGCTGATGCGCGCCGCCTGGCGGGTAGCCTCTTCGGTGATGCGGCGCGCCTTCTCCGAATTACTGGCAATCTCGCCGATGGTGGCCGTCATCTCCTCGGTGGCGGTGGCCACACTGCTCAGATTGCTGGTAGTCTGTTCCATCCCGGACGCTACAGACATGACGTTGGCGGTGGTCTCCTCGGCGGCCGCGGCCACCGCGTGCGCCTTGCCCGAAGCTTCCCGCGAGCCGTCCGACATTTGACTCGAACTCGCCGACAACTCTGCCGATGATACCGAAAGAATGCCAATCCCATGGTTGATGTCGCCGACCACTCCGCGCAGGCTGACGGACATGCCGTGCACGGCCTTGGCGAGCATGCCGATTTCATCTTCGCGCTCAAAAAAATCGGGTGTTACGTCCCGCGTCAGGTCGCCCTGCGCGATGTCGTTCAAGTGGGCGACCGCAACCTTAAGCGGGGTTGCGATGCTGCGCGTGAGCACGACGCCCCCGAAAATCGCAGCCCCCATCGCCAGCAGGCTGCCCGCAATGAGCGCAAACCAAATGGCACTCGATATTCCCTTGCTTTCCTTCGCGCTTTCGATAGACCTGGCGTCCTGAAACGCCGCCGCCTCCCTGCCCTTATCCCTTACCTCGTCGGCCATCGCGGCGTAGGTTATAAAGCTGCGTTGCGCATCCGCAAACCGGGCCGCGGCGATCTGTTCCACGGCTTTCTTGCTTAAGGCTTCCGCCGTTTCGATGAGTTCGCCGATCTCCGCGCCGTGCTTCATGCTGGTCGGGCTGTCCGCCAACCTCCTGAATTCCTCTACCGAGTCCGCCCGGCTCTTCTTACGCACGGCGATCCGCTGCATAAGTTCTCCGGAATCCTTCTTATCGATAATCATCCGTCCGATGTTTAGGGCGACTGCCGCGGTATCCCCCGCAATTCTTTCCGCCAGCCGCGCCTTGGTGAGCCTTTGCGCGAGGGTCGCCGCAAACTTCTCGTTGGCGTGGTTCCCCCACAGGGACAGGGCGGACAGGCCCGTGAGAAGAAGGATGATTCCCCCCAGCACGAGATCTATCTTCTTTCCGATTCTTGCGTTAGAAAACTTGTCGATCTTCATTTTCCATTTTTCCTTTACGTCAGGCATTCCTGCAGGGCGGGCTGGTGCTTGCCAGGGTCTATGGCTTTGCGGATGCTGTCCATTAACTCTTCTTTGTTGAGTTTCACCTGGTACTCGTCAACGCCGGCGGCCATGCCGCGGGCGATTTCCTCTTCGCCAGCCAGCGAGGACAGCGCGATCACCGGCAGTCCGGCAAATCGCCCATCCGCCCGGATCAGCCGCGTCAAAGCCAGCCCATCGAGGCGCGGCATCTCAACATCCGTCGCTACCAGATCCACCTCGCCCGCGTGGCCATTGAGGATCTCCCAGGCTTGCTGGCCGTCTTCCGCTGCCAGCACCCGGCAGCCGGCGGCTTCCACTAAGCGTTGGATCTGGCCGCGGAAGAATTCCGAATCGTCTGCCACCAGGACGGTGGGAGCATCGCCGCGCACATCGCATACCGGCGCCGCCTCAGCCGATGCGGCCCCTTCCGCGCGCACCGTATCGGCCAATTCAAAAATATCCAGCAGCAGGATGGTTTGGTCCTTGAGCACGGCCGACCCGGCGATGCCTGGTTGCCGTAAAGTCACTGAGTCGAGATTCAGCGCCACTTCCACCATGTCCAGCGGTTCGGCGGCCAGCAGCCCCAACGGACGGCCCAGCCTCTCGAAAACAATCACCACCAACTGTTGTTCGGCGGTAGGTTCGCCCACGGCCGCGATATCGTGCAGCGCCACCAGCGGCAGGCTTGCGCCGCAATACTGCATGGTGCGGCGTCCCCCCAGTTGCAGAATCTGCGCGGGACGCACCCGCTCGATGCGCGATACCTGCTCAATTGGTACCGCGCAGGTCTCCGGCGGCGCATTGTGAAACACCAGCAGTGAGTGCATCTCGCCCGCGGCGCCGCTATCCTCGGCCTCTCGCCGGTTGCCGGCTTCCACCGTGCCGGCCGTCAGTTTCGCGCGCGTGGCCAAGCCCGCTATATCCAGGATCAGAGCCACGTGCCCATCGCCCAGGATGGTGGCGCCGGCGTAATCGTGCAGGCCTTTCATATGGCGTCCCAGCGGTTTGACTACGATCTCGACCGTGTCGTGCAGTTCCTCGACCACCAGACCGTATTCGAAGGCGCCGGTATCCACCAGCACTACGTTCAACGCTTTCGCAGCGGTTTCCCGCCGCGGCACCCCCAGTGCATCGGCCAGGTGCAGCAGCGGTACCAGGCGGTCCCGCACATTCAGAACTTCGGCATCGCCTACGCGATCGGTGCGCTCGGCCAGTTGCGCCACCGGAATGCGGATCAACTCGCCCACGCTGACTTGTGGGATGGCGAAGCGTTCGCCCCCGTCCGATACCAGGAGCGAGGGAATAATGGCCAACGTCAGCGGCAGCTTGATGCGGAAATGGGACCCCCGGCCCGGCCCGGAATCGATTTCGATCTTCCCCCCCAGCCGGTCGAGATTAGTCTTAACCACATCCATGCCGACGCCGCGCCCCGACACATCGCTGACTTTATCGGCCGTGGAGACACCGGGCAGAAAGATGAGCGCCATCTTCTCGCGCTCCGACATGCCCTGCACCTGTTCCCGCGAGATCAGACCTTTGGCGATCGCGGAGCTCGCGATCTTTTCCGCCGCCAGTCCCTTTCCGTCGTCCGAAATCTCAATCACCACCTGGCCAGCCTGGTGCGCAGCCTTGAGCGTCACCGTGCCGCTGGCGGGCTTGCCGCGGGCCGTCCGTTCGGCTGGAAGTTCGATGCCGTGGTCCACCGCGTTCCGCACCATGTGGGTCAGCGGGTCGCTCAGCCCTTCAAGGATGGTCTTGTCGATCTCGACCTCGCCGCCCTCCAGCTTCAGTTGGGCATCTTTGCCTAAGTCGCGCCCCAGATCGCGCACCAACCGCGGAAACTTGCTGAACAAGCCGGCGATCGGCTGCATGCGCGTCTGCGTCACGATCTCCTGCAGTTCCGAGGTCACCAGGCTGACCCGCTGCGCGCCGGAGTGGATACCGCGGTCGTCCCGCCGCGCGAGCGACTCGTTCAACTGGTTCCGGCCGAGCACCAGTTCGCCTGCCAGGGTCATCAGGGAATCGAGCAGGGTTACGTTCAGCCGGATAGTGGTTTCACCCCCGGGAACCGCTGCCGGGACCGCTGCCGGGGCCACTGCCTTAGGCGCACTCTCAGCCGGATTCAACTGCGCAGCCGGTTCCGGAACCGGGCCGGCGAGAGGCCGGATGGCGCCGTTCTTCTCGATTAACCGCACCCGCTGCGGCGGCACATCCACTACTCCTTTTAAGTAGTCCGGCTCCAGGACGGTGGCATACAGCACCTCCAACATCAATTTGTTGGAGGGCTCGTCATCCAACGTCCCAGCCGATTCCAGATCGAAGACCGTTTCGAGAATCGTGCCGCACTGCATCAGGCCCTTAAATACTTCCCACGGGGTCGTGTTCCGCCGCTCGATATCGTGAATCAGGTCGTATTCGATCAAATACACGCATTTGCCGCCCTTGCGGGCCTGATTCAGATCGAACGCCGACACTTGAATATGCCTTGTCGCGTCGGCCACTTCGACGCCGACCTGCTCGGTGAGCGAGCTCTTTTCGGCTTCGGGCAGGCTGCCCGCCGCCAGCGTGGTCAACGCCAGCACGAATTCGCCAATCTCCGCGTCGTTACTCTCCCGGTGATTGCCGATCAGCTCGCGAAGCTTATCGAAAGCCATTAATAGAATGCTGACCGCCTCCGGCGTTGGAACCATCTGCCCGGACCGGATCAGGTCGAGGGCGCTCTCCGTCTTGTGCGCCAATTCCCGTATCTTGGCCAGGTCGAAGAAACCGGCGCCCCCCTTAATGGAGTGCGCGGCGCGGAAAACGCGATTCACCAGTTGCTCCTCGATTTCCGCACCGCCCTGCTCGATAGCCAGCAGATCGGTCTCGATGGTCGCCAGGTGCTCCCGGCATTCGGCCAGATATTCCTGTTCGAGCTCGTCATCCATGCCGTAGTCGCTCATTCTGTTTCCTCAGTTTCCGGACACGCTGAAATGCTGGTGCATGCGCATCGTCCGGAACAGCTCCTGAATGTCTGGTGAGGCGTGAATCACGGCCAGATGGCCGCCGGCCTTACGCAACGAGTTATAGGCCGATATCAGCAGGCCGATGCCGCTCGAATCGACCATGCGTACACCGGTCAAATCGACCACCAATTCGCGCACGCCTTCCTCGATCATGCCGCGCATAGCTGTGCGCAGTTCCGGGATTGAACCGGCCACCATCTCAACTCCCTCGGGTCGAACTATGGCTCTGTTATCCAGCCGTGAAACTTGTATCATGGGTGTCGTTCCTTCGCGCAACGTTTTGTGATCGCCACCAGGTTGCCCCGATCGCTATAGCGGACGTGGTTGGCGTACCTGCGAAAAATCTCTAAGCCGCGTCCCGAACAATCCGGGACCTCCGCGATCTCGCCGAATGCGCCGCGCCAGTCGAAGCCGTCGCCATCGTCCTCGACGACGATGATCAGGCGGCCGCCCTTCAGGCGCGCTACGCAGCGTACTTGCTTGCGTGGATCGCCGTGGCAACCGTGCAACACGGCGTTCGTCAATGCCTCGCGTACCAGCAACTCGGCCGTGAAGCGATCCGCGCGGCCCAGCAAAGCGCCGCCTTTCCTTCGGAACTCCGCGAAGAATTCCTCGATGGCTTCAAACGTTGCAGGCAGTGCCATCCGCATTTCACAATCTACACGGGCAGGATGGATCACTCGCCCACCGCCGCCCCCACCAGCAACAAGTCGTCCGCCGCCGCGCGGTCCCGCGGACGAAGGCCGCCCGCAATCAAGGCGACAGATTCACCGAGCGGCGCAGATCTATGGTGGACACAAGCATCCACCAGCCGCGCCAATCCGTCCCGTCTCCCACCACCCGGCGAGGACTCGATCAAGCCATCGCTGTACATGAAGAAGCGGTCGCCTTTTGATACGCGGATATCCTGGCGATGCAGGATCGCCCTCCCGAACATTCCCAGCGGATCGCTTTTGGAATCCACCGTGAGCGGTTCCCCGAGGCGGCTTACCAGGACCAGCGGAGGATGGCCCGCGCTGACCACGGTGAGCCGGCTGGTTTGCCGGTTCAACCGCGCATAGCAAGCCGTCAGATATTGTTCTTCGCCCATCATTTGGCCCATCACCGAATCCACGCCGCGCAGGGTGTCCTCGGGCGAGAACATCGGCCCGGCATACTGGCGTAAAAGCGCCTTCACCGCCGAGGTGAGAAACGCGGCGGTCATGCCATGGCCGCTGATATCGGCCACAAAGTAGCCGAAGAGGCTTGGCCCGAGGCGAAGCACGTCATAGAAATCGCCGCCGGCCTCCTCAAGCGGCTCGTAATATACCGCGAAGCTAGCCTCCGGGCAGTCGCCCGGACGCATCAGAATGGCCTGCTGCGCGTCGCGCAACTCTTCCAACCTGGCGCGATGCTGGCCGACCATTGCGCGGTTGGCGTCGCGGATTCGCAGATGAACCCGCACTCGCGCCAGAACCTCCTCGCCGTGCACCGGTTTCGCGATATAGTCCACGCCCCCGATCTTCAGACCGGTGACTTTACTCTGGACGTCATCGAGCGCCGACAGAAAGATAATCGGAATGCCGGCCGTGGCTGGGTCCAACTTCAACTGGGAACACGTTTCAAAGCCCGTTTCACCCGGCATCATCACATCCAGCAGAATCAGATCCGGCTGCCACGTGCGGCTAAGATTGCGGGCCGTGGGGCCATCGCTTGCAGTCAAAGTCTGGAAGCCTTCCGCCGCAAGCACGCCTCCGACCAACTCCAGGTTGATGGGTGTGTCGTCCACGATAAGAATTTTCGGCGCGGCCATTCTTCCCACTCAAACTATCGGCCCGCCCGCGGGCTTCCTTTATTGCGTGCTTGCCAACCTCAATCCCCAAGAGTGATACCTTGAGCCCATATGAAACCCTTCGTCCTGTGTCTCCTCTCTCTCCCCCTCTTTGCGCAAATCCGCTTCCTCCCCGCCAAAAAGCTTTGGGTCCTCGATACCGATCGCACTTCCTACGTCCTCGGCATTAACGAGGAGAACGCCCTCCAGAACCTCTATTGGGGCAAGAAACTCCTCCGCGACGACGACCTCGGCCCCGCTCACACCGCGCCCGAACACGCCTCCTTCGACTCCCGCGAAACCATGACCACCGAGGAATTTCCCGGCTGGGGCGGTCTCCGCTACAACGAACCCTGCGTCAAAGTCACCCTGGCCGATGGCACCCGCGACCTCGTGCTGACCTACGTCTCCCACGAAATCCGCGGCGACACCCTCGAAATCCACACCCAGGATATCCGCTACCCTCTAGCCGTCGATCTTCTCTATCGGGTCTACCCTCGCTTCGGCCTCATCGAAAAACACGCTGTCATCCGCAACCGCACCACCCAGTCCGTCGTCGTCGAGAGCGCCCAGTCCGGCGTCTGGTATGTGCCCGCCGGCGAATGCTACCGGCTCAGCTACCTCACGGGCCGTTGGGCCGGCGAAACCCAGCTTCATCGCGAGCCCGTCGAGCCTGGCAAGAAGGTGCTCGAAAGCCGCCGCGGCAACACCAGCCATCAGGCCAATCCGTGGTTCGCACTCGATGGCGGACCGGGCTCCTCCGCCGCCGGCGAAGACCACGGCCGCGTTTGGTTCGGCGCCATCGCCTGGAGTGGCAATTGGAAGCTCGTCGTCGAGCAGACCCCCGCCCAGCAGGTCCGTGTCACCGGCGGCTTCAACGATTTCGATTTCGGCTATCAGTTGAAGCCCGGCGAGAGCCTCGAAACGCCCGCCTTCTACGGCGGCTTCACCGATGGCGGCTTCGGCGAATCCTCGCGCATCATGCACGCCTTCGAACGCGAAGAGATTTTACCCGATCGCGCCGCCCCCCACCCCCGTCCCGTCCTCTACAATTCCTGGGAAGCCACCACCTTCAACGTCAACGAGGCCGGCCAGAAGCAGCTTGCCGACAAGGCCGCCCGTATCGGCGTGGAACTCTTCGTCATGGACGACGGCTGGTTCGGCCAGCGCAACGACGATCATGCCGGCCTCGGCGATTGGACCGTCAATCCGCAAAAATTCCCCAACGGCCTGAAAGGCCTGATCAGCTACGTCAACGGCCTGGGCATGAAGTTCGGCCTCTGGGTCGAGCCCGAAATGGTGAATCCCAATAGCGACCTCTACCGCGCCCACCCCGATTGGGCCATGCACTTCGAAGATCGCCCGCGCTCGGAGGCCCGGAATCAATTGGTCCTCAATATGGCGCGCGCCGACGTGCGCGATCACATCTTCGGCGTGCTCGATAAGCTGGTATCGGAGAATCACATCGAGTTTCTCAAGTGGGATATGAACCGCCACTTCGGCGAGCCCGGCTGGCCCGAAGTCCCCGTATCCGAGCAAAAAGAAATCTGGGTGAAGTATGTCGCCAACGTCTACAACATCATCGACCGTCTGCGCGCCAATCATCCCGGCCTCGAAATCGAATCGTGCTCCGGCGGCGGCGGCCGCCTGGATCTCGGCATCCTCAAGCGCGTCGACGAAGTCTGGACCTCGGACAATACCGAAGCCTTTGACCGCCTCCGCATCCAGGAAGGCTTCACCTACGCCTATGCCCCTAAGGTGATGATGGCCTGGGTCACCGACGTCCCCAATCTCAATGGCCGCAGTACCCCCCTCCAATACCGTTTTCTGGTTGCCATGCAGGGCTCTCTCGGCATCGGATCCAATCTGAACCATTGGGCGGATGCCGACTTCGCGCTGGCTTCCCGCATGGTGGCCCTCGACAAGCAGATCCGCGCCACCGTCCAGCAGGGAAATCTTTACCGGCTATTTTCCCCCCGCGAAGGCGGGTTCACCGCCAATGAATACGTTGCCGCCGATGGCCGGCAGGCCGTGCTCTTCGCCTTCCTGCACTCGCAGCAATATCTGCGCCCCGTCCCCATCGTTTATTTCCGCGGTTTGGACGAGCACGCTGTCTACCGCCTTAAGTCCATCGATGGCAAACTGGCCGCCCCGCTCGAGACCGCCGGTGGCGCCTATTTGATGAATCACGGCATCCAACTCCGCCTCACCGGCGATTTCGATAGCACCCTGTTGACCCTGGAGCGCGTGCCGTGAAATATACTGTGGTGTGCGGAGGCCTGACATGCGAACGTGGAAATGGATCCTGATCGGGTTTTGCGGCGGCGCGTTGACGTGGCTCACTGGGTGCGGTGGTTCCCCGCACGCCTCGACTGAAAAGTACTGGCTGGTGGCGACCAACATCAAGATCCCTTATTGGCAGAGCGCCAATGCAGGGCTCATGCACGCCGCCCAGCAGTTGGGCGTGAAGGCCGAAATGGTGGGGCCCGATAATTTCGACCCCAAAGCGGAGCACGAATTCTTCCAGCACGTCCTCGCCGAGAAGATTAAACCCGCCGGCATCATGGTTTCCGTCGCGAATCCCGCGATCATGCAGCCCGATATCGATGCCGCTATCGGCCAGGGCGTCCCCGTCGTGACCATCGATTCCGACGCCCCCACCAGCAAACGGCTCACCTTTATCGGCACGGACAATTACAAAGCCGGCATGATGGGCGCGCAACTGGTCGTGAAGCAGTTGCAGGGCAAAGGCAATGTCGTCGTCTTCACCATGCCCGAGCAAGCCAACCTGAAAGAGCGCCTGCACGGCTACCACGATGGCTTCGAAGGCCATCCCGGAATCAAGATCGTGGAGACCGTCAACGTCAAAGGCGACCCGCGTATCGCCTTCGATCACACGCAGGAGTTGGTCGACAAGAAGGGCATCGACAAGATCGACGGCTTCATTTGCCTGGAGGCCATCGCCTGCCCCGAAGTGGCCGACGTGCTCGATCGCAGCAAGATCAACGGCAAGGTGGTCGTCGCCATGGATACCGACCCGCGCACTCTCGATTGGATCAAAAAGGACCGCATCGCCGGTACCGTCGCGCAAAAGTCCTACACGATGGGCTTCGTCGGCGTCCCCGCCCTCGATACACTACACCACTATCCGCCCAACCCGCTCGACAAGCTCTGGGCGCAGGACCCTCAATCGCCCGTCGCCACTTTCGTAGACACAGGCGAGATGCTGGTAGACAAGTCCAACGTCAACAGTTTCCTGACCACCACCGCCCAAAAATGACGAGCTTGTAAATTAGCGGGCCGGCTGAAAGCCGGCTGCGGCCAGGATTAGCCGCCCCACGAACGGCGCTTGCCCTCTAAGCAAACAAACCGGTGATCGCCACGATCAGCCCGGCCAGCCCGGCCACCACGCTGATCCACGGAAATAACATCTTCCGCGCAATAAAATACAGCGAACTCAGCACCAGCGCGATCTCCAGCAGTCCCTCGCCCAGATCGTAATGCAGCGCCCGCCGCTCCGCCGCCTCGGACTCTTCCGTCTTCGACTCGGCCTTCTCCTTCAAATCCTTGGCCTCATCGGTATACTTCTTCTTGTCCTTGCCGAACTTATCTAAACTATCTTTCGCCCCAGGGCTATTGGGTCCCAGCACGGCGATCAGCCGCTCGCCCATTTCCGTGTTATGAAACTTCAAGCGGCTCGCCTGATAATACCCCCACTGATCGTTCGACTCCGACTTCTTGATAATCGCCTCGGTATGCGTCCGGTGTGACGCGATCGTCACTACCGCCAGGCAAACCGCCAGCAGCGCGGCCATTACGCCAACGCGCTGCCCCACGGGATCGTGTTCGTGCTCCGCGCCTTCATGATGAATTTCCAGTTCTGCCATTTTCCCGTTTTCCCTCTTACCTGGCGGCCGGCATGGCATCTTCCGCCAGCAGTTCGCCTTTCTCCAGATGCCGCACCTTCGTCGCAAACCGCGCCGCGTGCGGATCGTGCGTCACCATCACCACCGTCTTGCCATACTCTTTATTCAACTTCGAAAGGATCGTCAGCACATCGTCCGCGGAAGCCGCATCCAGATTTCCCGTGGGTTCGTCCGCCAGGATCAGCGCCGGGTCCGTCACAATCGCGCGCGCGATCGCCACCCGCTGCTCCTGCCCGCCCGAAAGCTGCCGCGGATAGTGGCCCATGCGGTCGCCCAGCCCCACCAGTTTCAGCGCCGTCGCCGCGTGCTCCAGCCGCTCCTGCTTCTTCAGGTTCGTCAGCTTCAGCGGCAGTTCCACGTTCTCCAGCGCCGTGAGCACCGGAATCAAATTGAACTGCTGGAAAATGAAGCCTACGTGTTCGTTGCGCCAGTGCGCGATTTCCCGATCGCTCAGTTCCCGCAGATTATGGCCCAGCACCCGGATCTCGCCGCCTGACGCCTTATCCATGGCCGCGATCAAATGCAGCAGCGTGGATTTCCCCGATCCCGACGGACCCATCAGCGCCACAAACTCGCCCTTGTCGATCTCAATGTTGATATTCTTCAGCGCCACCACGTGGAATTCGTCCCGGATGAACTCCTTCGTCAGGTTGCGCGTTTCGATGATGGTCTCGCTCATGATGGATTAAACCTTTTGCTTCACCCTGTCGCCGTCCTTCAGCGTCGCCGGCGGATTCACGATCAGATCTTCCCCGCCGATCAGTCCCTGCTCGATGCGCACGCCCTGGCTATTGGTCGACCCCGGCTTCACCGGCCGCGTCACCGCCCGTCCATCCAGAATTACAAAAACTTTGTTGTCGCGGATCGCCGAAGCCGGCACCACCACAATCGGCTGCGACGGCGTGGCCGCCGCGTTTTTTTCGTCCGAGAGAAATGCCACGCTCGCGTTCATTTCCGGCCGCAGATAATCGTCCGGGTGCGCGACCTTCACCTTCACCTGCACCGTGGCTTTCTGCCGGTTGGCTTCCGGCGAAACTTCCCGGATCCAGCCGTCGTATTTCCGGTCCGGAAACGCGTCCGTGGTGATGGTGCCCTTCTGTCCCATGTGCAGCTTGGCGAAATCGTTCTGGCTGATGTCCAGTTCCACCTCCAGATCGTTCAAATCCGCCAGCGAAACCACGTAGCCCTTGGCCCCCCGGTCCCCCACGAAGCTGGTGGTCACGAATTCGCCGATCTCCACCGCCCGCTCCAGAATCGTGCCGGTCACCGGCGACCGGATAATCGTGTTTGCCAGGTTGGTTTCCGCGTACGCCACCGCTCCGCGCGCCTGCTCCACCTGCCCGCGCATCGCGTCGATCTCTTCCTGCCGCGGCCCGATTTTCACCAGGTCGTAGGCTTTCTGCAGGGAATTCACCTTGGCTACGGCGGAATCGTAGCGCGCCTGCGCATCGTCCAGGTTCTGTTGCGACATCACCGCCTGCGACACCAGCTTGCGCGTCCGCTCCAGGCTCACCCGCGCGTTCTCCAGATCCGCCTTCGCCGAATTTAGGTTGGCCATCGCCTGTGCGATCTCTTCCGGCCGCGACCCGTGTTCCAGTTCCGCCAGATGCGCTTCCAGATTCGTCAGGTTCCCTTTGGCCTGGTCGAGCTGCGCGCGGTATTCGTCGTCTTCGAGGCGCACCAGCACTTGCCCTTGGGTCACTTTATCGGCTTTGTCCACCCCGATCCATTTCACCTTCCCGATGACCTTCGCGGCCAGCTCGATCTTATGCGCCGCCACAATGTACCCGGTCGCGTTCAGCACTACGCCCTCCACGGCGTGGCCCGAGTCGATCGACTTCACCCGCTGTACGTCCACCTCAGTCGCTGCGTTCAAGCGGCTGTACGCGAATCGCCCCGCGCCCAGCAGCAGGAACAAAATGATCCCCCCGATGATCCAGCGCGTGGCCCATTTCGACGGCTCGCCCGAACGCTTCTTCCCGCGGTCGATTTGGAGAGACTTCAACTCTGCGTCCATAAAACTCGCCCTATACTTCCCTCAAAGCGACCAGAATCTCTTTGTTCGCGGCCATCCGCGCCGGGAACAGGCCGCCGAACGCTCCTAATAACGACGCGAATACAATTCCCGCTATCATAATCTGCGGCGTCACCCGGAACGAAAACGCCAGCTCGCTGAACGTCGTGCTGCCGATCCCCGTAGTCACCCCATTCAAGGGAAACACCAGCAGACACCCCAGCACGCCGCCCAAGCCCGCCAGCAGCACCGATTCCACGAAAAAGCTGAACAGGATGCTGCCACGCGAAAAGCCCAGCACCCGCAGCGTGCCGATCTCCCGCGATCGCCGCGCCACCGCCGCGTACATCGTGTTCATCGCCGCGAAACTGCTCCCGATTGCCATAATGATCGAAACGAAAATCCCCAGGTACTCGATCGGCGCCGCCGACCGCGTTTGCAGTGCGTAGTATTCTTTCTCCGAAACGGCATTCATATTCAGCCGCTGATCGTCGTTGATGCTGTTCAGCAGCGCCGCCGCCGAAGCGCTGTCGCTCGCCCGTACCAGCGCCGAGCTCAGCACTTCCGTGCGGTCCAGGTCCGTGCTTACCTGGTTCAGGTCGCCGAAGATCTCGCTGTTCTGCGCGCTTTGCCCGCCGTCCATCACTCCCACCACCACCCAATCGCCGCGCCCGAACGTGATGTGCTTTCCCAGCGCCGCGCCCGGATACCGCTTCGCGATCGACTTGCCGGTGACCAGTTCCCGCTTGCCTGCCTCGAACCAGCGCCCGCTCGTGATGGTCAGCCCTTTGCGCATCTCCAGTCCGATGGGCAAAAGACCCCGCACCGTGACGTTGTTTCCTTCCGGTACGTCCACGCTCGGAAGGTTGATCACCGTCACCACCTCCAGCGACGCCATCGGATCGCCGCTCGCGGTCCGCGCGATCCCCGCCTTGAACTTCAAATCCTGAAACTGCTCGCGCGTGAAGTTCGAAACCAGCTCCGATTCCGATCCCTTCCTCATCACGATGATCTGCAGCGGATCGCCGCTGGCTGAAAGCGTCAACCGCAGCCCCGTCAGCAGCGCCATCATCGCCAGCAACACCGCGACCGTCAGCGCGATCCCCAGCGCGGTCATCAGCGTAGTGGTCTTGCGAACCACCAGATTTCGAAAGTTATAGGTAACGGGTATGGCCATCGGCAAACCTCAATCCGTGCTGCGCAGAGCCTCTACGATATTCGTGCGCGAGGCGTTCCAGGCCGGAATCAGCGAACTGATCAGGCCGATCCCCAGCGCCACCAGGATACACGTTGCAGCCACCACCGGATCGAAACGCTGGATCGGCGGAAGAAACATCCCAGCCGGGCTGCTCTGCACCCCGCTCGTCAGAAAGGTCGATAGCAGAAATCCAATCGCTCCCCCTGCCACCGAGATCGCGCAAGCTTCTCCCAGGATGATCCCCAGGATGTTCCCGCCCGTGAAGCCCAGGGTCTTCAGCACGCCCACTTCCCGCACACGCTCGCGCACCGACATCGCCATGGTATTGCCGGAAACCAGCAGGATGGTGAACATCACCGCCCCGCAGATACTGATCAGGAATAGCTTCACGTTCCCCAGCATCGAAACGAAGCTCAGCAGAAATGCCTGCTCGGTTTCCGTGCGCGTCTGCACCGGTGAATTATGAAAGCCGTCGTCGATTACCTTCGCCACCCGCGGCACTACGCCCGCGTCGTCGCATAGGATATCGAAAGTGCCTACTTCGCCCTTGCGGCTTTCCGGCAGTCCTTCCCGCACGTAAGCCCAGTTGAAGTACAGCATCTCGCTCTTGCGCGGGCTGTCGAAGATACCGCGCACCGTGAGTTCCAGCGTGCCGGGATAGATATCGCCGATCAGCGTGATGCGGTCGCCCACGTGGAAGTTGAACTTGTTCGCCAGGTCCCGGCCGATCACGGTACCCGTGCGGTCCCGCAGAAATGCCTGCTTTTGGTCGTCCGGGATTTTCAATTCGCTATAGATGGTGAACAGTTTCTCCGGCGGATCCACACCGAACCGCGCGAAGAAGTTCTTCGGATCGCGGGCGTCTTTATAAACGCCGTTGAACCATTGCGAAGTCATCACTTCCTTCACCCCAGGCACCTGCCGGATACGGTCCCTGTAGAACAGCGGAATGGGAAGCGTCAGTGATACCCGGTTGCGCGTCACCAGGCGCAGAGCCTGGTCCGGTGTCGCGTCGCTCAGGTACAGCGCGTGATATACCGCGATCAGCACCCCCAGCAGACACATCGATACCCCTATGCTGACAATAGTCAGCGTCGTGCGCCGCCGGTTGCGCCAGCAGTTCTTGACGATCAGGGGCAGGTATCGGAACATATGGGAATCTCTCTATTCTAAGCTAATAGAGGGCATGCATGACATCTTTATGCGGGAAGCCATTTCGCTGGCGCGCGAGGCGGAAGCGGCGGGAGAAGTACCGGTCGGCGCGGTCGTGGTAGCAGGCCGCGAAATCCTCGGCCGCGGCCGTAATTCACCCATCGGCCTGCGCGATCCCACCGCCCACGCCGAGATGCTGGCCCTCCGCGCCGCCGCCGCGGCCATCGCCAATTACCGCTTGGAGAATGCTACGCTTTACACCACGCTCGAGCCTTGCGTGATGTGCGCCGGCGCCCTGGTCGCCGCGCGGGTCGCCCGCCTGGTCTTCGGCGCCCGCGACCTGCGCTTCGGCGGCGTGCGCAGCAAGTTTCGCATCGCGGATTCCGATTTGCTCAACCACCGTGTCGAAATCGTGGAAGGCGTCATGGCAGTCGAATGTGTCGAGTTGCTGCAACAATTCTTCGCCCGCCGCCGCCTTTCAGGCAGCTAAGCCGGCTGCCGTGGCGCACGCTTCAGCGGGCGCCCCCGCGGATGCGGGTGAAACGGCGGCAAGACCCGCGTGGGGCAACATGCCAGCGGCCGCCTTTTCAGGCGGCCAGAGCCGGCTGCGGGCAGAATTGCCCGCCCTCCAAGGCCGAAAAGCCGGATCGTTATTCATCATTGTTGATGACGGGGCTGGGCGGAGTGGGGGAAGATTGCGCGATTGTAGGGTCTTCTGGGTTCGCTCCGTAATTCATTGAATTTGAAGGGGTTGAGGGCGGATTTGGCGGTTCGGGGGCGGGGGGTTCGGGGGCGTGCGGGGCTTCAGGGGCGGCGGGACACTGCGCGTTGCGGGCGGCCTGGAGGGCTTTGAGGTGCTTCATGCCGCGTTCGATGGAGCGTTCGATGGCGGTTTCGTAGCGGACGAGGCGGGTGAAGTTGTCGGGGCCTTTGCCACCTTCCATGAAGGCGCGGGCGAGGAGGTCGTCCGGGTCGTGCGGATCGGGCGGCGAGTCTTTCTGGCCTTTGCTTATGCACAATTCATGATACTCGCGCTTGTTCCGGTCGATGCGGTTCAAAATGGTGGATTCTTCGCGGTAGATGCCGGTTTCGAGGGCAAAGGCGCGGTCGAGACGCCATTGGGCGGCGGCGATGCGTTGGACGACCAGTTCTTCGCTGTCGCCGGCGGGGCGGAGGTGGTCGTGGAGGTCCTGGAGGAGGCGGAGGAAGGCTTCGGGATCCTCGCCTTCGAGGATGAAGTGTTTGTCGCCGGAGAGGCCGTGGGTGAGGCCGTTGCGGCTGGAGGCGGCTTTGCCCTCGGGGGTGCGGGGGCCGGTGGATTTCTGGGCGTTGCGGCGGTTGGAATCCGCCTGCTGTTGGGAAAGTTTCCGATATTTATTTCTGTTCATCGATTTTCGGGCGCGGGTGCGCCCTACCTTTCGACTACAGGGTAGCTGGCAGGATTTAGGGACTACGGGTGCGATTCTTGCAAGCGATTGAAAAGACGGGGGAAATTTGTTGGCTGGATGAGTCACCGAAAACCGCTAGCCGACCTTCAGCCGACCTGAGCGGGACCTAAAAGTCCCGCCGGCACGCTGAAGCGTGCGCCACGGAAAGCAGAGCGGGACTTTTAAGTCCCGCTCAAGCCGGCTGCGGGCAGAATTGCCCGCCCTCCATTAGGGCCTGCGCCAGTGACCGCGCACGAAGCGGTAATGGCGGCCATTGGGGACCCATCGGCCCGGCACCCAGGCCAAGCCCGCTCGCGGCGGACGCTGCCAACTTCCGGGAGCCCACGCCCAGGCGCCGCCGCGCCAGTCCCAGAAGCCATCGACCCAGACAAAGCCCGGCCCGGGCGCTACTCCGATGACTCCATAACGGGGCGGAGGCGGCGGCCCCACGACATAGACACCACCACCGCAGGCACTCAGCGCCAGCAGTCCCAACGCGGGCAAGGATAGCAACGTAAGCGTTCGTTTCATCTCGCACATTCCTCTGCTCATTCAAACGCAACGCGGGTGGGGCAGGTTGCGGTGGGAGGCCAATTTTGAACGGTATTTAATGTGACTGATCAAGCGCGGGACGGCGGGCCGCCCATGCGCGCGTAGCCCGGATGCACGCCGGGAGTGAGCCCCTGTTGACCGGCGATGCGCCGCAACAACGTGGCTAGCTGCCCCTGTTCCTCGCGATTGAGGGCGGCCAGCAGCGCCTGCTGATGTTCGCGGCCCACGCGCGCGATGGCTTCGAGCTTGGCGCGGCCGGCGGCGGTCAGGTGCAAAGCGTAGCTACGCCGGTCTCCGGGATTCTCGCGGCGTTCGATCAGCCCGCGGGATTCAAGCTCGTCAACCAGCCCGACCAACCGGCTGGGCTGCATTCCAAGGGCGCCGGCGAGGGTTTGCTGCGTGAGCGCCGGTTGGGCGCTCAGGATGCGCAAAATCCCGGCATGCGGCGGGGCCAGTTCCAGCGCCGCCAGCCGTCCGGCGAATTGGGAAGCCGCATGCGCTCCCACTTGGGCGAGCAGGAAGGCGGCGCCGGCGCAGTCATTCGAAGCGTTCATATACAGTACTATTGCATAAAAATATAATTAGGCTATAGAATGATTTACATGAGTAATTACCTGAGGGATGTCCGCTACGGCTGGCGCGGTATGCGAAGAACCCCCATCTTCACCGCCTTCGCGGTGCTCACGCTGGGTCTGGGCATCGGCGCAAACACCACGGTATTCACCATCGTCAACACGCTGCTGCTGCATCCGCTGCCGGTGGCGGAACCGTCGCGGCTGGCCGCGCTGTACGACGTGGGATCCCCTACGGCGAAGCCAGGCAGCGCCAAACTGCCGCTGGCATACGCCAATTTCGAGGACTACGCCCAACAGCAGTCCAGTTTCGGCGGGATGGCGGCCTTTACTCCGCCGATGGTTCTTACGCGGCAGGCCGATGCGCGGGCCGAGCGTATGTTCGGAGAATTCGTCACCCGCCAATACTTCGATACACTCGGGCTCAGGCCGGCAATCGGCCGTTTCTTCATGCCGGCGGAGGATACCGATCCCGGGTCGGCGCCGGTCGCGGTGCTCAGCTTTAATGCCTGGAAGGCGCGTTTCGGCGGAGGGGCGGCGGCGATCGGCAGCCGGTTGGAATTGAACCACGTAGCCTTCACGGTGGTGGGCGTGGCGCCGGCGGGTTTCCTGGGCGTGAGCGCGGTATTCGGTCCGGACGTGTGGCTGCCGGCCACGATGTGCGAGGGGGCTTTCCCGGCTGAGTTCGGCAACGCCCTTTCGGATCGCGGCAAGCCGTTGTTCCATGCGATTGGCCGCCTGGCGCCCGGCGCGACGCTGCAGCGGGCGCAAGCCGATCTGAATACGGTCGCCGCGTCGCTCGAAAGGGAATACCCAGCCACCAATGAGGGACACGGCATCGGCGTGCGGCCGGTGACGGACGAACTTTATTCGAGCGCGGGCGGTACCGGCGGATTCGCCCTTGGAAGCGCGGTGCTGCTGGCGATCGTAGCGCTGATATTGGCCATCGCCTGCGCCAACATCGCCAATCTGCTGCTGGCGCGCGCCATAACGCGGCGGCGGGAAATCGCCGTGCGCGTGGCCATCGGCGCGAGCCGCGGCCGGCTCATCCGGCAACTGCTGACCGAGAGCGTGCTCCTCAGCCTGCTGGGATTTCTGGCGGGGCTGGGCATCGGTTATGCCGGCTGCCGCTTTGTGTGGTCATTCGTTCCCGCCGAAGTCGCCGGCAACATGACTACCCCGAAACTGGATGGCGGAGTTTTGTTGGCGGCGCTGGCCGTGTCGCTGGCCACCGCATTTTTCTTTGGCCTGGTGCCTGCATGGCGGGCGTCGAAGAGCGACGTAGTCAGCGGCCTGAAAGAGGGCGGCGCGGCCGGCCCCAGCCGGAGGAGCGTGAGCTTTACGAATCTGCTGCTGGGCGGGCAGGTGGCCTTTTCGCTGGTCTGCCTGGTGACGGCCATGCTCTTCTTCCGCAGCATTCAGCGGGCGTACACGATCGACCCGGGCTTCGACAGCGGGCACCTGGCGCTGTTGATGATGAACCCGGCGCAGGCGGGCTACGGCGAGGCGCGGGTGAAAGCTTTCTATCGGGCGGCACGCGAGCGGGTAGCCAATCTGCCGGGAGTAGCGGCCGCCGCGTGGGCCTCCCGACTGCCTTTCTGGAACACGCCTTCGCGCTCGGTTCTGATCGAAGGGGAGGAGCAGCGCCGGAAATCCAGCGGCATCGCTTCGATCGTGGTCACGGTGGACGAGGACTATTTGAAGGCCACGGGCATCCCGCTAGAGAAAGGGCGATCGTTCACCGACTCGGATGACGATGCTTCGCTGCCCGTCGCCATGGTGAACGAGGCTCTCGCGCGCGAACACTGGCCCGGCGGGAGCGCTCTGGGCGGCCGCTTTCACCTGGCTGGAGACCAGGCGGTGCGGCAGGTTGTCGGCATCGTGAAAAATGCAAACTACAGCACTCTGGGCGAAGCTCCCCAACCTTGTGTGTATCTTCCTTTGCGGCAGAACTTCGCCGGCGGCATGGTGCTGTATGTCAGAAGCGTAGGCAGTCCGGCGGCCGTGCTGCCGGAGGTGCAACGCCAGATCGCGGCAGTGGATCCGAACATTCAAATCAGCGATGTGCGGACGGGCGCGAAGCTGATCGAGCAGGTGTTGTGGGGGCCGCGCGTGGGCGTCTCGCTGCTGGGTGTCTTCGGTTCACTGGCGCTGGTGCTGGCCAGCGTCGGGCTATACGGCGCGATGGCATATACCGTGGTGCGGCGGAAGAAGGAAATCGGATTGCGCATGGCTTTGGGGGCATCGCGTCCGGCAGTCCTTCGGACCGTTTTATGGAGGGGGATGGCGCCGGTGTGCTACGGCGTGGCGGCCGGGCTATGCGGCTGTCTGCTGCTGGGGCGGGGGTTGGCCAAGATCCTGTTCGGACTCAGCGCCGCCGATCCGGTAAGCCTGATGGGCGCCAGTGTGCTGCTGCTATCCGTGGCCTGGTTGGCGTGTTACTTGCCGGCACGGTCGGCAACTCAAATCGATCCGCTGGATGCGTTGCGCGAACAATAGCGGTTGGGCGCGCGGCTTCGCGCTACCCGATCGCGACCGGCGCCCCGCCGTGCATGATGGATTCGCGGCCGGCTTCGATGACGCGCTCGTTATAGCTGCTGTTGCGCGGCGTCGCCAGGATTCCGGCGCGGTCGAACTCGTCGAGCAACGCGCCGCGCCGGTCTTCCGGTTCGGACTCCAGCCGAATGATGCTGGATAGGATGCGCTCGACGGACCGATAGCCGTAACCTACAGGAGTGAGTCCCGGGCCGCCTAAGTCAACATACTGGAAGTAATCGGGGCTGGGTTCGGCATAGATGGTCGCGCCGGGTCCGCTCGGCTGGTTGGTGTAACTATACTTCAGGCCGCGGTACTGATCGGAATGTTCCAGCAGAGCACCTTTGCCGCTCCCGGCGCAATATAGCGCCAATCCTTGCGTATTGGTGCCGGGCGCGTCGTCCGGAAAGCCCAGCCCGTTCTGGACATTCAGGCACGCGCCGTTATTCCAGATGATCCGCGCATCGGTCCATAGGAAGCCTTCGCTGCCGTTTGGAAAGCGGTCGCGCACGCCATATACGCTTACAGAAACCGGCAGCAGACCGGTGATGAAGTGGACCAGGTCCACGTAATGGCAGCCGATGTAGGTGAAAGCGTCGGAGTGTTCGCAAGTCATCCAGTTCTGGAAGTTGGAGTGACGGTAATACCATTTCTCGAACAGACGGGCGGATCCCAGGCGGAATTCGCCGAAAGCGCCTTCGCGGTAGAGGCGGCGGGCGAGCAGGCTGCGGTCGTCGCAGCGCTTGTGATATTCGACGGCCACCAGCAGATCGCGGGCGCGGGCCTGGCGATCGATTTCGACGGCGTGGGCGTATTCGAGCGCCAGCGGCTTGACCGAGAGGACGTGCTGATGGTGGGCGAGCGCGGCCATCGCCACATCGTAGTGGAGCGGATCGGGCACGGCCACGACGACGACCTGGCGGGGCGGGAGCGCGGCGATGGCCTCGCGGTAGAGGTCCGGCAGGGGAGGACCGTCGCGATCGGGCCAGGCACGGAACGATTGACCGGGGAAGGCGCGCAGCAGCGTTTCGGCACGCGCCAGATCGCGCACGGTGGCGTAGCGCGACGCGCTGACGGCGATGGCGCCGACGCGGCCCTGGCGCTGCATGTGATAGAGCGACGGTAGTAGCTGATCGTGGGTGATCATCCCGCCGCCGACGATTAATACTTGCGGGCAGGGCATCAGGCGGCGGCTTGCGCCTCCACGGCCTGGGCGAAGGCTTCTTCGAATGCCGCGAGACTATCGAGGATGGCGGCCTCGGTGATCACCAGGGGCGGACAGATCTTGATGGTGGCGCCGCCGTGGCCAACCGGGCTGAACATGAGCACGCCTTTTTCGACGGAGCGGCGAACCACGTCATAGGCCAGCGCGCCGTCGGGTTCTTTCGAACCGGGGACGACGCAGGCTACGCCCGCAACCAGGCCTTTGCCATCCACGCGCCCGATTTGCGGAGTGCGGGAAGCCAGTGCGCAGAGCTTCTGGTGCAGCACGCCGCCCACGCGGCGCGAGTTTTCCGCGAGATTCTCGCGCAGCACCAGGTCGATGGAGGCCAGGGCCGCGGCGCAGCACACCGGATTGCCCGTATGTGTAGAGGTCATGCTGCCGGCCGGTTGCAGGTCCATGATGGCGGGGCGGCCGGCGACCGCGGACAGAGGCAGGGAACTGGAGATGCCCTTGCCGAAGAGCGCGAGATCCGGCACGATGCCGTAATGCTCGAAGCCCCACAGCGTGCCGGTACGGCCGAAGCCGGCCTGCACTTCGTCGCACACCAGCAGCGCTTTGTGGCCCGCGCACCAGGAGCGCAGGTCACGCATGTAAGCGGCGGGCGCAAAGGCCGCGCTGCCGCCCTGGTAGGTCTCCAGGATGACGCCGGCGACGTTCTGCGGCTCGATCGAGCTCTCACGCAGGCTGCGCTCGAATAGCGAGAAGGATGTATCCGGCGTACGGAAGCCATCCGGAAAAGGCACCTGGATGAAGCCGGCGTCCAGGTTGACGATCCACTCCTTCAAAGCAGGAATGCCGCCGGCCTGTTGGGCGCCGAGCGTGCGGCCGTGGAAAGACTTGTCGAAGGAGACGATCACGTTTTTGGATCGTCCGCCGGATTTGACGCCATGCGTGCGGCAGAGCTTGATGGCGGTCTCGACGGCTTCCGATCCGGTGGTCAGCAGGAAGACCTTGCCAAGCGGGGCGGGAAGAATGGAGACCAGCTTTTCGACCAGGCGGGCACGGATCTCGCTCGGAAAGCAATAGTTGGTGAGCAAGTGGGCGGAGGCTTGCGCGACGATGGCGTCAACGATCTCCTGGCGGCCGTGGCCTGCATTGGCAATGAGCACCCCGGCGGACCAGTCGATCCACTGGTTGCCCCAGGCATCGAAGACCTGGAAGCCTTCGGCGCGATGCCAGACGACGGGCGGCTGGCCACGCATGGCAATGGGCTCGCAGGCGTGTAGGCGCTCGAGGATGGGCAGCGATTCGGGCACGGGGAGATCCGTCACGATGCGGCGGAAGGGGGTTTCCACGGGGGGGACGGGGCGCGGGATGAGACTGTATTCGTTGGCCATGGGGCACTACGCCTTCAGCCGCGGCCGTTCCCTGCGCACCGCGCCGGTGTCCTGCACGGGCTCGGCATCGCACTCGATGGCCAATACAGTCACGGGATCGTCGGGCGCCTGCTTGGGCAGTCCTTTGAAGCGCACGCGGAAGCGCTCCTGCTCGAACTCTACCGGTTTGCCGCTGGCGAACAGCTTCGCCGACAGCACCTTGGTCTTCAATCCCCCCAGCGCGACGGTCTCGCCCGGCCAGAAATGCACGTGCATATACAACGTATTGCCCTTGCGCGTGAATCCGGCGAGCTCCGACGAACGCACGCGGCAAGGCTCCGTCTGGTAGATGGTTGGCCCGTTGCGATCCATCCAGCGGCCGACGGCGGTCAGAATCCTGACGGAATCCTCGGGAATGGAGCCATCGCCACGCGGGCCGATGTTGAGCAGGTAATTGCCGCCATCGCGCGCGCACAAGCCCAGGTTTCGCACGATTTGCTTGGGCGATTTCCAGGCGTCGTCGGCGGCCTGATAGCCCCAGCTATCGTTCATGGTCATGCAGGATTCCCAGGCGCGGCCGCCTTTAGCGGCGCTGATCTCCTGCTCGGGCGTGGAAAAGTCGCCGGGCAGCCCGTTGCGGTTGTTGACGATGATGCCGGGCTGCAGATCGAACACCATTTTGTTCATCTTTTCGGATTCCCAGCCGGCGGCGCTCAGCGGCCAGTCCACGTCGTACCAGAGCACATCGATTTTGCCGTAATTGGTCATCAGTTCGCGGATTTCACCGTGCACGTAGTCGACGAAGCGGCGGCGCGCGTCTTCATCCTGCAGGCAGCGGGCGCCGTCCGGATGATGCCAATCCATCAGAGAATGATAGAAACCCACGCGAAGGCCTTCGCCGCGCGCGGCCTCGACAAATTCCTTTACCAGGTCGCGGCCGCAGGCCTGCTTGGGCGCGCAATAATCGGTGTACTGGGTATTGAACAGGCAGAATCCTTCATGGTGCTTGGTGGTCATCACCATGTATTTCTGTCCGGCCTGCCGGGCCAGGCGCGCCCAGGCGCGCGCGGCGTTGGGCTGCGGGGTGAAGCGGTTGGCCAGGAGTTGGTATTCCGCGACCGGGATGCCTTCCTCCTCCATGGCCCACTCGTGGCGGCCGAGGACGCTGTAGAGTCCCCAATGGATGAACATGCCGAAGCGGGCCTCGTGCCACCATTGCATGCGGCGTTCGCGGTCCGCGTCGCCACCCGGCGCAGCCGACAGCGCGCCCGCGGCAGCGGCGCCGGCGCCCAGCAATCCCAAATAATCCCGTCGCGATAAATGCACGTGTCCTCCTGGATTGGAAGACACTATATTACTCCTTTGCCGGCTGGGCGATTCGCGTGGACCCGGAGCTCCAGCGCGTCGCTGTATTTATGTAATTGTATATACACGTGCACTTCGAATGGGATGAGGCGAAGAACCGCCCAAACCGTCGCAAGCACGGCGTGGACTTCGAAGTCGCGACGTTGGTCTTCGATGATCCGAACCATCGCAGCGAGCAGGATCGCTTCGTGAATGGTGAAGAGCGCTGGCAGCCTATCGGTCTGGCGAATGAGCTTCTGCTAGTCTGCCATACGTGGACCGATGAAGAGGTCATTCGAATCGTCTCGGCTCGAAAGGCGAGCCGGAAGGAAAGGAATCGTTACTATCATGGCCATCGTCCGCTATGAACGAAAGCCTGGCGACCCGCTTACGCGCCGGCAGAAGGAGAACCTGAAGAAAGTCGCGCAGATCAGAGATGAGGAGATCGACTTTTCCGACGTTCCCGAGTTGAGCGATGAATGGTTCGCGCATGCGGTGCGGGGGAAGTTCTACCGGCCAGTCAAGGAAATCGTTTCGATCCGGCTGGATAAGGACATACTGGCGTTTTACAGGAGCCAGGGGGCGGGTTATCAGACGCGCATCAACGATACTTTGCGTGCGGCGATGCAGGACGCGCTCTCCGCAAAACGCAAGGCGCGGCGGTAACTGGATTTTGATCGGTCTGCGGCGCGGCGTAAGTGCTTTGGCAGTCGCGGCTACAATCCCGTCGCGATAAATGCACCTGTCCTCCTGGATTGGAAGACGCTATATTACTCCTTTGCCGGCTGGGCGATCCGGCGGAGAGCGGGTTCTGGAGAACCCGCGCAGGCCTGGAGGCCCGCCCCACGCGCGATCATTCGGACTTTTTGGGGATTTTGATATCCAGCCGCTTGATCTTCTGATTGAGCGTCGAGAGGGGCACGTGCAGACCGGCGGCGGCTTCGGTCTGGCTGCCGTTATGCTGCTCCAGCCGCTCCAGAATGATGCGCCGCTCGAAGTCGGCCACGATCTCGAAGAGCGATGCATCGGCGGGTAGCGCGTCTCCGTCTCCCCGGCGCAGGCGGATGCCGCTCGACTGCAGCAGATGATCGGGAAGCACCTCCAGCGGCACGATCGGGTCGACGGCCAGCACCACGGCGCGCTCCACGGCGTTCTCCAGCTCGCGCACATTGCCGGGCCAATTATGCTCCATCAGGATCTGCATCACTTCCGGTTGGAAGCGCAGGACGGAGTGGCCATGCTCGTCCAGATACTTCTCGTTTTCGCGGCAATACTTGGTGAAGAAGTGACTGACCAGCGCGGGGATATCTTCCTTGCGCTCGCGCAGGGGCGGCAGCACGATGTTGATCACGTTCAGCCGGTAATACAGGTCCTCGCGGAAGGTGCCTTCTTCGACGCGCTTCTTCAAATCGTCGTTGGTGGCGGCCAGGATACGCACGTCCACGCGCACGGGCTCGGTGGCGCCCAGGGGGATGAATTCCTTCTCCTGGATCACGCGCAGCAGCTTGGCTTGCATGTCCGGCGAAACCGTGCCGATCTCGTCGAAGAAGATGGTGCCGCGGTCGGCCACTTCGAAGTATCCCTTCTTGGTGTGGATGGCGCTGGTGAAGGCGCCTTTCACGTGGCCGAAGAGAGTGGATTCGAGCAGGTCGGCGGGCAGCGTACCGCTATTCACGGGCACGAACATGCGGTCCGCGCGCGGCGAATTGGTGTGGATGGCTTTGGCGATCAGTTCCTTGCCGGTACCGGTTTCGCCGGTGATCAGGATGGTGGAGCGGCTGCTGGCCACCTGCCCCACCAGATCGAGCAGGCGTAGCATGCGATCGCTTTTGCCGATGATGTTGGGGAAGCTGTAGCGCTGCTTCAAGGCGCGCTTCAGGTGGGTGTTCTCGTATTCGAGACGCCGCTTGGAGATCATGCGTTCGATCTCGATCAGCAGTTTCTCGTTATCCCAGGGTTTCGGGAAGTAATCGTTGGCGCCCAGCTTCAGCGCCTCGACGGCGGCTTCGACGGAGCCGTACGCCGTGATCATGAAGATGGGCGTTTCGCGGTCGCGGCCGCGGACTTCGCGGAGAACGTCCATGCCGGAGCGGTCGGGCATCATCAGGTCGAGCAGCACCATGTCGTAGGCGCGCGACTCCATCTTGCGGATGCCCTCGCCGCCATTGGCCGCGAGATCCACTTTGTAGCCTTCCAGCTTGAGCAAGGTCTCCAGGCCTTCGCGGATATCCAGTTCATCGTCTACGACCAGGATGCGGCTGGGTTCGATGGAGGGCGACAATTCAGGTGCGCTCATTTCAGGCGGCATTTACAGGTTGTTTGGAAGCGGACGCGGCGACGCCCTGGGCTAGCGCGCTACGCGACCACGGCAACCGCAGATGGAAGCGGGTGCCTCCCTGGCGGCTGGACACTTCAATGGAACCCTTGTGTTCCTGCACGATGCCGTAGGTGACCGCCAAGCCCATGCCGGTGCCTTTGCGGCTTCCCTTGGTGGTGAAGAACGGGTCGTAGATGCGATGGATGTGTTCGGGCGAGATGCCATGGCCGGTGTCGGAAACATCCACGCGCGCGCCGGACTCTTCGGCCCAGGAGCGCACCGCCAGCACGCCGCCGCCATCCATCGCGTCGCGGGCATTCAGGAACAGGTTCAAGAAAACCTGTTGCAGCTTGCCGGCGTTGCCGTGCACCAGAGGCAGGCCCGCCTCCAGATCGAGCTTCACTTCCACGCCCACCTTTTGGATCTGATGTTCCAGCAGCGACATGGTTTCGCGGATCACTTTATTCAGGTCCACATCGCCGAACGAAGTGGTGGACGTGCGCGAGAAATTCAGCAGCGAGTTGACGATTTCGCTGGCACGGAAAGTCTGCTTGGCGATCTTGTCGAGCAGGATGGACTTCTGGTCGTCGTTGGCCACCTGCTTGGCCAGCATCTGGGCATAGGTGGAGATGACGGCCAGCGGCGTGTTCACTTCGTGGGCCACGCCGGCGGCCAACAGTCCGATGCTGGACAGCTTGTCGGCCTGTACGAGACGCTGTTCGAGTTCGGCGCGGTCGGTGACGTCGTCAAAGATAATGAGCCGGCCGATTTGTTCGAAATCCTTCGAGACCAGCGGGGCAATGGCGACGTTCAGCGTGGCGCTGCCGCCATTCTGGTGGGCGGGAGCGGTTCCTAACTGGCTGGCGGAAGTCTGCCCCAGCTTGCCATTGATGGCGCCATTGATGGGGCCGTTGATGGGTACGGGCTCGTGACTGGGCAGGGCGGACAGGGACGTGGGATGCAGCACGAACTTATAAATATGATGAATGCCGGTCTGGCCGCGCACGCGCTCGAACTGATCGGACAGGTCGGCGGGGAATAGTTCGGCGAGTTTGCGTCCGACGGCCGACTGCCGCGAGATCCCCGTGAGCCTTTCGATCTGCGTGTTCCAGCTTTCCACGCGGTCTTCCAGGTCGGCCGCCAGGATGCCTACATTGATGGATTCGACGATATTCTCGCTGAACTCTTTCAGGCGTTCGTACTCTTCCATTTTGCGCTGCAACGAGCGATAGAGGGTGGCGTTTTCGATGGCGATTCCGACGTAGCCGGAGATGGTGGCGAGCAGTTCCACATCCACCGTGGAAAGGAAATCGCCATCCTCGGTGCGGCTGGCGCCCAGGTAGGCAATGGTCCGGCCGCGGACCGTGCAGGGGAGATAGTAAGTGAGGTCCAGATCGGCGATGGCGGCGCGCACGGTGGGCGGCCAACTGCGCGAGAGCGCGTCAAGCTGATGGCGGGTGCGCTCGAAGAAGATATAAGGCTGCGACAGGTCCCAATTCAGGAAGCTGAGATCCAGTTGATCGGGAGTCAACTCGGGAGCCCGGCGGCGCGCGCCCATGGACATCTTCAGGCGGAACGTGGGCTTATCGTCGGGGTGCTCCTCCGCCAGGAATACGGCCATGTGCCGGATGGAGAGGGTTTGCAGCAGGCGGTCGCAGACCGAATTGAGCATAGCGTCCAGGTCGGTTTCGGCGTTCAGCTCGCGGGCGAATTCGACGAGGGTACGCCGGTAATCGTAGCTGTCGCGATAGAAGTGCTTGTCCAGGCGCTCCTGTATCCAGTTGCGGATAGGCTGGAAAAGGAAGGCGGCCACCAGCATCACCGCGATCAGGCCGGTGTTGCCGACGTCTTTGAAGTTCTTTTGCACCAGGCTGCCCAGCGAGAATACGATGCCGTAAAACGCCGCCAGCACGCACACCGTAGCCAACGTGTAGGCATAGCCGCGGCGGAACAGGATATCGACATCCATCAACCGGTAGCGGGCGATGGCATACGCCAGGGTCAACGGGATCAAACCCAGGGAGAGCACCGACAGGCGCATGTACTGGTTCGGCAGCACGCCCAGCGCGTACGGCAACACATAGAGGAGGGTAAAGGGCAGAATGCCGCAGAAGGTGCCGTTACGCAGCCATTTCAACTGCTGGCGGACGATGGGATCTTCGGCTTTGCGGTAAACCAGGCTGAGCGTGAGGCCGCCCAAAAGGTAAGGAATCACCAGCAATGGCTGCCAGATACGGTCGAGCATCCAGCGCAGTTCCACCGGCGAGATGCCGATTCTTAAAGTGCCCGAAGTGATGGCCAGCCAAAGCGCGAAAAAGAGCGCGGGAGGCACGTACAGCATGGCCACCCAGAACTTCGAACGGAACCAGCGGCGCGGCTCCGGGAACGTCAGGCAGAAGTGTAGAAAAATGATGGGCGCCAGCAGGCCGGCGGTGACATTGCAGAAGTAGATGACTTTATCGAACCCATTGAGCTTGCCGGTGTAATGGAAGCACCAGAGAATGAACGAGACGAGGCACAGGATATAGAAATGCCGCGCCATGTGGGCGCTGCCGCGGCGGTAATAGACGAACAGCCCGATCAGCAGGTAAGCCGCGCCGATCATGTACTGATAGGAGACCGCGGGATCGAGCGGTTCTTCGCGGATGTAAACGGCGGCCTTGAACTCGACGCTGTCGCGGCTGGCGGTATAATCCGCCTTGTTCCAGGCGCCGACCGCGGCCAGAATCTGGGGGACGTCGATGGATTTCACGGTGGCCGCGCCGTTGATCTTCAGCAGCGTGTCGCCGTCCTTGAGCCCGGCCTTGGCGGCCGGCCCGTCGGGATCGATATGCAGAGCCTCCACGTGGTGGCCGCGATCGACCCATACGGCGCCGTCGTCAGCCAGGCGGAACTTATGCTGTTGCTGGAAGTTGATGATGGCGGAAGCGGCAGCCGCGATGGTCAGGATGGTCAGGATCGCGGTTGAGAGCTGAAATTTGAGTTCCTGGAACATTCACGCCGCCATCATGGGCTTTCGGGGCACACTACGCCGGAGATCGAGCAGAGCACGTAGCATGCCAGCCGCCGCCATCTTTAATAGTAAGCTTTTCTTGGACTTACCATTGATACAGACGTATGAATCCGGAAATTGGGAGAAGCGGATATGCGGAAGCGTAGCGGCGAGCTCACGCTCGCCAAAGATCGGGTCTGGAGACCCTCTGCAGGCGTAGACGCCTGCCCCACCAAACTCAGAGCACGCTATTCGTATCGCAACGCTTCGACGGGATCTACGCGCATGGCGCGCCGCGCGGGCATGTACGAGGCGGCCATCGCCACCAGAATCAGCAGGCCTGCCACGGCGAGGAAGGTGAGGGGGTCATACGCGCTCACCCCGAAGAGCATTTTGGCCATCAGCCGGGTGAGCGCCAGGGAAGCGCCGATTCCGACTGCTACGCCAATGAGCGCCATGCGGGCGCCGTTGCCCAGGATCAGGCGCAGCACGTCCTGGCGCTGAGCGCCGAGGGCCATGCGCACGCCGATCTCGTGTGCGCGCTGGCTGGCCAGGTAAGAAATGACGCCATAAATCCCGACGCACGAGAGAGCCAGCGCGAGGGCCGCGAAGATACCCAACAGAACCATCGAAAATCGCCGGGCGGCCAGCGAATTGGAAATGATCTTATCCACGGGCTGCGTATCATACACGACGATCTGGCCGTTGACCCTCTCGATGGCGCGCCGGATGGCGCCCAACTCTAATTCCGGCGATCCGTGTGTGCGCACCACAAATTCCCCGCCGCGGGCCACCAGCGGCACAAACTGATCCGGAACCTGCGAAATCGCCATATAGAATTGGGCCTGGATCGGCGAGTGGGAATCTTCAGCCAGTCCCCATTGCTTCACGTGGCCCACGACTCCCACAATTTCGGCCGCCTGGTTGAGGATTGCGAGGTTCACACGCCGGCCGATCGGGTTTTGCCCTGGGAAGTATATCCTGGCGAATTGTTCGTCGATGGCGATGACGAATGGGGCATGCTCATTGTCCGCGTAGGTGAGGAATCGCCCGCGCTCCAAGGGTATTCCCAGGGCCTTCAGGTGGTCCGGCTCGACCACGTAGAAAAGCGCAGTTTTCATGTCGCCAGTGGTGGTGGGCTTGGGCTGTCCGTCGATCCAGAACGGCAGTTCGGAATCTCCGGACATGGGCAGGGCACCCGCCGTGAGAGAGGCTGCCTCCACTCCCGGGACGGCAGCCACCGCATCCTGAAGTTGGCGCATCGAGGAACGCATGGCGGCCGGCGTGACACCCTGGATTGAGGGGCAAGATACCGAAAAAGTAATCGCGTTGCGCGGGTTGAACCCCGGATTGACGCCCCAGAGCTTGCCGAGGCTGCGGATCATCAACCCTGCGCCCACAAGCAGGACCAGCGCCATCGCCATCTGTGCGGCCACGAAGAGCCCTTGCAGCCGCTGGCGCGCGCCGCTCGACCCGCGGCCCCCTTCTTTCAATGTAGCGTGCAGGCCGGCGCGGGAGCTTTTCAGCGCGGGCGCCAAGCCAAAGAAGATTCCGGCCATTACGGACGCGGCCAGAGTAAAGAGCAAAACGCGGGAATCGACATGCACGGACTGGGTTTGCGGCAAGGCGTCCGGCATCACCCGGATAGCCAATTGGGTTCCCCATGCGGCCAGCAGCAAGCCCAAACCGCCGCCGGCGCACGAAAGGATCAGGCTCTCGGTCAGAAGCTGGCGGATCACTCGGCTGCGGCGCGCGCCGAGCGCCGCGCGAATTGCGAATTCGCGAGTGCGCCCCGTGGCCCGCGCCAACTGCAAATTGGCGACGTTCACGCAGGCAATCAGGAGAACGAATACGACCGCGGCCAGCAGCACCAGGAGAAAAGGCCGGATGTTGCCCACTACGTCCTGTTTGAGCGGGAGGAGGGCGATGCCGGAGCCCTTGTCGACCGCCGGATAGATTTCGGCAAGACCTTGCGCCACGCTGTCCATGTCCGTCTGAGCTTGCTGGAGCGTCACGCCCGGCTTGAGCCGGCCCACCGCGTCCATGCCCATGGCGGTGCGGCGATCGCGAAATGTGGGATCGTTCCACTGGCCGATGGGCACATAGACGTCGCTGGTATGGAAATTGCCGCTATCGTAGTGGAAATCGGCGGGAGTCACGCCTACCACGGTGTAGCCGACTCCGTCGAGCGTCAACGTTTTTCCGAGCACGTCCGGTGCGGCGCCGAATTTTCGTTTCCAGAATCCGCCGCTAATGAGCGCGACAGGCTGGGCGCCCACCTGGTCTTCCTCGGGACGAAACAGGCGGCCCGCCACGGGATTCACGCCGAGTACGGAGAAGAAATTCGCGGAGACCATTTCCGAGGGCACGCGCTCGGGCTCGCCCATGCCGGTCAGGTTGAGATTATCCTCGCGGAACGCCGCGATTGCGGAAAAAGAACGCTGGCTGCGCACCCAGTCGAGGAAATTAGGATACGAGATGGAGGAGTACGAAAACTCTTTGGTTTTGGCATAGATGGCCACCAGGCGATCCGGCTGGTGGTAGGGCAGCGGATTCAGCAAGACGCCATTGACGACGGAAAAGAGGGCGGTATTCGCGCCGATGCCCAGCGCCAGCGTGAGGATCGCAATGGCTGCGAAGCCGGGTGATTTGGCTACCAAGCGGATGCCGTATCGGATATCCTGCAACAAGGTTTCCATATTCGTTATCGGGAGGCGTGATCGAGGTGACGCCGCATCATGCGCTGCGCCCGGCTCGGCCGCCCCACAGATTTGATACGCCATTAAGGTGGATAATGTTCCCTGCGGGCGCGCGCTGTGGGTTGGACGTTGTGGTATGAACGGGCATTTAGGTCCGGCTTCGGGGGTGGGGCGAGCGCGAGGGATGAGCGGTTCAACTGGTGCCGTTCGTTCTTGAAAGGCCGGCGCTCGGTCGAGTCCCGGGACGGGCGGTTAAGCGTTCAGGTCGAGGAGCCGGACGAAACCTTCCTGCGAGAAGTGGCGGTCATTCGTAAGGACTTCCTTGATGTTTCCATGTCGCATGACGTTCATGGAAATGCAATCCACGAGGCTATATTGCTTGTCGGGCCGCCTCTCATACAGCGCCAAGCCAGCGAGGAACGAATCGTGCGACTGCGTGACCACTGCGGTGCCCGCATCGCTGAGAATCTCGCGTACTAACCTGCAAGCTAAGCGTCTGGTGTGATCGCCATGAGCGGAATTCTGCCAGCACCTCTCGGGTGTGATTAGCGACGCTTCCGAGACGTCAGCCGCACGCGTATCGGCAAAGAGCCGCTTCACCGTTTTGGCGTTCCGTAAACGTAGTGATCGATTTGGCTGGATAGATCCTTCGGAAGCTGGAGTAACTCCTCATCGGGTATCATGCAACCAAGGCGCTGCGCGACGCGCGCGATGCGCGGCAATTTCCGGGATGCCTGCGCCCGTTTCCCGCCGGACGGCTGGGCGTTCTTTGTCTTTCCGGTTGCGCGCGCCATAGTCATTTAACGATAGCAGGATGGTGGTTGACTGGCCGGGTTTCCGCCTGCGCCGCCGACTCATTTACCATGGTCAGAGCGGTGGGCATCCTTCCGGATTCTGCCATGGCCAAAACGAATTCCTTGACGGAGCGCTTGAAATCCTTCATGAACGGCGACAGGGCCGCCGCGGACGTATTATTACGCGAGATTCTGCCGAAGTTGCACGAAATTGCGGTCCGCGAACTGAATCGGGAGCGCTTTATGGCGCCGCTTTCGAAGACCGAGTTAATTCACGAGGTCTGGCTCAGCAATTTGTCCAAAGGCGGCTGGCAGATTCAGGACCAGGGACACTTCTACGCGCTGGCCAGCCTGGCGATGCGGCGCGTGCTCATCGACCTGGCGCGCCGGCGCCTGGCGGCTTGCCGGGGTGGAGGCGAAGCTGCCCTGCCGCTGGACGCTTCGCGCGCCGTGCTGGACAATCCCGCGCGCGATCTCCAACAGATTGTCGAGATCGGTGTTTTGATGGAACGCCTGGAAGCCAAAGATCCGGACGCCGCGCGCATGGTGGACATGCATTACTTCAGCGGGTTCACGCTGGAAGAAATCGCTAAGGAAACGGGGTTGACCGTGCGCCAAGTGCGTTTGCGCTGGGAGCGGGGCATGAAGTGGCTGAAGCGGACGCTGAATCCCGCGCTGTTCGGGAAACGCGCAGATCTACCCGGTCCCCACGTCTGATTCCAGATCGGCGGCTATGGGCGCGGCGAATGCTCCGGCCGCGCGCGGCCGCTTGGCGGGATCGAATTCCAGGGCCGTGGCGACCAGGTGAATGGATTCGGGAGACAGCTTGAACGGAAAGTGTTGCAGCAGGTCGCGGACACGATCGGGCAGGTCGAGGGCCGCATCGGGGAGCAGATCCTTCAGTTGACGCCCGGTGAGGATCTCGATCAGCAATTTGGCCAGACTGTAAATGTCGCTGGACGGTTCCGCGTAGCCGACGGCCTGTTCGGGAGCCATATAGTCGAAACTTCCCGCGGCGCGCGACAGGCCGTGCAAGGTTTCGTCGGCGTCTTTCACGATGGCGATGGAGAAGTCGATCAGAACCGATTCTTCGGCGGGCGTTCCGGCCAGGCGGATCATAATGTTCTCCGGCTTCAGGTCCCGATGACAGATGTCTTGCGCGTGGATGGCATCGAGCGCGCCGGCCAATTGCCGCAGCATGCGCGCGGCGCGTGGAGGGGGCAGCGGGCCCGACTCCAGGACTTCGCGCAGATTCCTGCCTTCCACAAACTCCATGACGAGATAGGGCGCGCCCGCCGGCGTGGAGCCGTGGGCGTAGATCGACACAACGTTAGGATGCCGGACGCGCCGGAGGGCGGCCACCTCCTGTGTGAATCGCCGCTCGACCCAATCCTTGTCCTTCAGTTCGCCACGGAAGACTTTCACCGCGCACCGCCGGTCCTGGCCGCGGTCATAGCCGGAGAAAACATTGGCAAAACCCCCGCGCGCGAGCAACTCGCCGACCTCAAAGTTTCCGTCAAGCAGCATGCCGGTGAGGTCGTACACTTCGGGCAGCAGCGCGCTCATGCGGAAAGCGGCCAGGTTGGGAAGCAGCACGGCTTGTTCGATCTTGCGGCGGCGGCGCAGCAAATACCCTGCGGCGGAGAGGCCGCCGGCCGCGACGAAGTAGGCCGCCAGGAACGGCCACGCCAGGAAGACGGGCCGCAGCACGGCGAAAGTGCGGCGCGTGCTCGTGGACCAGGGTCCGGTGAAGACGCGACCCTGCACTTCGAGCGTATGCGATCCGGTGGAGAGCGAGCCGAGGGGCACGTCGAGTTTGCCGGATTCGCGCCAATCCGGCTGACCGGGCAGCAACCGGTAACGGATACGCAGCGCATTCCGGCGGTCGAACTGCAGGGAGCCGAGGTGAACGGTGATGTCGGCGCCATGCGGGATGTTTGCGACCGCTTCGGCGAGGCGCGGAGGCCGGTTATCCCAGGAGAAGGCGGAGACAAAAACCTGCGGTGCGGATTTGGGGTGGACAAGGTCCGGCGGCGGCGTGTAGTGCGCGACGTCGTTGTCGGCGCCCCACCAGAGGGAACCGTCGTCATCCACAAAGACGCTGCCGCTGTTCATGTCGTTAGCGGGGAGTCCGTCGGATTGATCGAGTTTCAGCCATTGCCCCGCCTCGGCCTGCACGGGATCGGCGACGTAGATGCCTTCATTCCCGGAGCGCCATAACCAGCCCCGCTGGTCGGCATCCATGGTCTGGCTGGCGGGATCGATTATTCCGTCGCCCACGCGGTACTGCCGTATGGCGACAGCGCCGTCCGCGCCTGGCCTGAGTCTGGCGATCGCATTGACACCAAAATATGCGTCCCAGACATCCCCGTTGGGAAGAGGGGCAAGCGACCAGCAGCCGTTGACCAGGAGCCCGTCGCGGGTGGTGATCTCCTTCCACTGGCCGTTTTCGTCGCGGACCGCAAGGCCGCCGTTGTAGCACGTCCAGAGCTTATGGGTGTGTGGCTCATATTTGATGGCGAGTACATTCGTGGACGGCTGCGTTTCGAAGGGGTGACTTTCGAAGGTGAGAACATTGCCTACGCGCCTGAGTTGCCCCAGGAGCGCGCCTCCCAACCATACGTCGCCGTCATGGGTTCCGGTCAGGCGCATGCTGCCTCGAATCGGGGAGTCTTTCGCGGTGCGGGCGATTTCATGGCCGTTTGCATCTAACTCGAGCACACCGCCGTTCTTAAGGCCGGCCAGGAGATGCCCGTTTGCCTGGCCCAGTAAGCCGGCAACGTGGAGGCGCAGCGCTGCCGCGGATTTCCATCGCAGCCGATCCTCGTCGAGCGTTACAATCCCGCGGCTCAGGCCGGCGAATACCCGTCCCCCGCTGCGCGCGATGGCCCAGGGTACGGCGGAGATGCCATCCCGCGGTGTCCAGTACTCCACGCGAAACGGCGATGCGAAACGGAACAACCCTTCCGCATTCCCGATCCAGACGGTGCCATCCTGCGCGGCTAGAGCGTCCTGCGGACCCACCAGCCCGTTCGCGGTGCCCGCGAAACGCAATGCGCCGGGACGCCCGAGCCCTAGCGCATCATAGCTCCACAGGACCATACTGCCATCCGCGGCCTCGTGCAGATTCGACTGAAACGCCGATCCCTGCGATTGCACCGCGATGCGGCCGCCGCCGCAGTCATAGACGTTGCCGCCGGATGCGCCTTCCCAGATACAACCGGAGCTATCCCGCAGGGTCTTCAAAGGCCCGCCGGGGAAACCGGCGATCGGATGCAGGGTGACCGGGACGGGCGCGCCTGGGCGCCAGTGAAGCAGGTCCGCAACGCGAATCTCGCCCCATCCCCGGCCGGGCCTGGGGTAGAGGATCATGCCCGACCGATCGCGGGTGAGTGGCCCGGCCGAGTCGAGATCCATGATGGCTTCACTGCTCCATTTCCCGCTGCTGCGTTCGATTCGGACCAGCGAGGTTGGACCGCGGCTCCGCGCGTTGCGATCCGTCTGAAGCACAGCCGCAATGGCAATATCGGGCGTGGCCGGTACCACGCTGACGGCCGGCCCGCCGCGGACCCGAACGATGCCGCCATCGGCAAAACGATACACGCCCGTATCGGCACCGATCCAGATGGCGCCGCTGGAGTCCTCGGCGATGTCACTGGGCACGGTCGCGGGCAAGCCATAGTCCGCAAGAGAGAAGAACCGCGCACCGTCGAAGCAGACGACCTGTTGCGCGGCTCCGAGCCAGAGACGCCCTTTCCCATCCTGAAACAGAATCCTGACGCCTTTCGGCGCGCCAGGGATGGCGAGAAAGGGATATTGCTGGCCAAGCGCGACGGCGGCGAGGCCCGCCAGCAAGAAACGGAGGGCGAGGCAGGGTTTCGCGATTCTGGATTTGCCCATGTCGATACACGTACACAACGGCTTCACATACTTCTGCGTAGATGCAGGGCTTTTCAGACACAATAACAAGAATTTTGGGGCACGAAATCGCCGCTGATGCGCATATAGATCTGAGAGGCATTTAATGACGTGGGTAGCCGGGCGCGGAGACGCCTTGGCTTTCCGGACCCGACTATGGCGTATACGACTCTAATTTTCGTTGCCGGGCCAAAGAATCATCTCAGAGCGTAAAAGACGCTTCTTCCATATGCTGACTAGAATCGCTGCTTCCGTGCTGCTTTTGTTAAACGCCGTTCCATTCTTGGCTGCCCAGACTTGCGTCGTTCCCCCGTCCGGACTGGTGAGCTGGTGGCCGGGAGATGTCAACGAGAATGATGTCTTCGGCCAGAACAACCCCTCATCCGTCAATGCCGTTACGTTGGTTCCGGCGGAGGTCAATCAGGGCTTCACGTTCGGATACCAGGGATACATTCAGATTCCGCAATCTGCGAGTCTTGAGAATCAGACTTTCACGCTAGCGGCGTGGGTGCGCCCGGATGGGCCAGGCCCGGTGAATGACATGTTCGGCAGCGTCATCATCAACCAAGTGACGAACGGCCACGACTTTCTCCAACTATCGTGGAGCGCCGCCAGCCAGGCATTTGTCTTCACTTTCGGTGACGACGCGGGGGATTTCGTCGTCTCGATGGACGCGTTTCCGGCCGGCACGTTCTATCATGTTGCGGGGACATACGACGGGACCGCTTACCGGCTATTTGTAAATGGAAAGCTCGAAGGCGCGCTTAACAGTACCAGCCCTGTCTCCTATTCAAACGGGGGCTGGAACATCGGCGGCAATATTAGCGCACAGGAGAATTTCCGGACCTGGAATGGAGTGATCGACGAGGTCCAGGCGTTCAACCGGGCGCTATCCCAATCGGAGCTACAGGCGATCTTCAATGCCGGAAGCGCCGGTGAGTGCAAGGCTCCTTCTGTAAGCACGGGTGGCGTCGTAAGTGCGAGCGCTTTCGGCGAATTTACTTCGATTGCGCCGGGAACGTGGATCGAAATCTACGGTTCGAATCTCGCCTCCGGCACGCGAAGCTGGACCGGCGCGGATTTCAATGGCGTAGACGCGCCCACATCTCTGGACAACACCTCCGTCACGATCGGTGGGCAGGCCGCGTTCATCGATTACATCAGTCCAAGCCAGGTCAACGCCCTGGTGCCGTCGAATGTGGCCGGCGGAACGCAGCCACTCGTGCTTACGTCACCGGGAGGAGTCACCTCGGCGGTGAATGTCACGGTGAATCCCGTGGAGCCCGGTCTTCTTGCGCCATCGAATTTCGATATCGGAGGAACGCAGTACGTCGTGGCGCAGTTTGCCGATGGAACCTATGCGCTTCCCACTGGGGCTATCGCAGGACTTACTTCCCGGCCTGCCGTGGCGGGTGACATCCTGGTGATTTACGGCATTGGCTTTGGGCCGGTCACGCCAAGTAATCCGGCCGGACAACTGGTGCAGGTAGCCAATTTGCTGGCTTCCGGCTTCCAGATATCCATTGGCGGTGTGCAGTGTCAGGTTCAGTATGATGGCCTCGCGCCGAGTTACACCGGGCTTTATCAATTCAACATCGTGGTGCCGGATGTGACCTCCGGCAATCAGCCGTTGACGTTCAGCGTGGACGGCGTCAGCGGGACGCAGACGCTGTATGTCGAAGTCGGGCAGTGATTCCGGATTGGGGGGAGAGATGCAACATAACAAGGTAGTCATCGTACTGGCCATGCTGACGTCTGCATGGGCCGCCACTTCGCGGGCCGCCACTTTCAGCGTCCTGCACGCATTTGGCGCGGACAGCACGGATGGGGTCGTGCCGGAAGCCGGCGTCATTCGCGATTCGTCCGGCAATCTATACGGCACCACCCTTTTCGGAGGCGTGTATGGCGACGGAACCATATATAGACTAGACCCGGCAGGAAATCTTACCGTCCTGCACAATTTAAACGGAGGATCTAACGGCGGCCTCCCGTATGGCGGTGTAATCCGCGACGGGGCGGGCAACCTTTATGGCACGAACTTTATCGCCGGCGGCACGGGGTGTGGCGGCGGAGGCTGCGGAACGGTTTACAAGCTGGAGACTTCCGGCCGCTTTATTGTGCTACACACTTTCACCGGCGGCAGCGACGGCGGGGGACCTTATGGCGGCTTGGTGCGCGATTCGGCAGGCAACCTGTACGGCACGACGATGAATGGCGGCAACGTCTGCGCCAACAGTACCTGCGGCGTTGTTTTCAAAATTGCATCATCGGGCGACTTCACGGTATTGCACAGCTTTACGCCCGCGGACGCCTTCAACCCCTGGGCGGGCCTGGTGCGTGACGCGGACGGCAACATGTACGGCACCACATCGAGCGGGGGCAGCGCGGGCTTCGGCGCGATCTTTAAACTGGACGCCGCGCTGAACTATAGCGTGATCTTTAATTTCGCCGGCGGCGCTGGGGGTGCCGGTCCGCTGGCTCCCTTGACTGTAGATAGCGCCGGTAACCTGTATGGCACTACAGAGGGGGGTGGTACCGGCTACTTCGGAACGGTATTCGTCCTGGATTCGTCGCTGAAGTTCAATGTTCTTCACGACTTCACTACGGGGCCCACCGGTTTCGCTCCTTATTACGGGGTGGCGCGAGATTCCACGGGCAATCTTTATGGCACGACCCTGGAGGGCGGCAACAACGCGTGCGATTGCGGGGTGGTCTTCGAACAAGAGGCCACGGGAACTTACACGGTATTGCACAAGTTCTCCGGCGGGGACGATGGGTCAATGCCATATGGCGGTTTGCTGCACGTGGGGGAGTATCTTTACGGGACCGCCAGCGAAGGGGGCGCCAATGGTGCGGGCGTAGTATTTAGAATCAAGCCCTAGACTACCTTAGCTATATAAGCTAGCTTCGCGGCACGGTGCTTGCGGGCGCGCGGGTCGGTGTCCTGACCCTGCTCCACGTAGCTGACCTCGTCGTGGAGGATCTTCCAGACCAGCCGGGCCAGGCGATGGGCGACCACCCAGATGGCCCCGTTGTATCCTAGCTTGGGCAGGAATCGGCGGAATGCATTTTGAAAATGACTGTCCTTCTTCTTGACCGCCGCGGGCGCCGCCTCGCATAGGATCCGCCGCACGTACCGGTTCCCCTTGGGGCCTCGCGAGCTGTGGTTCTCCTCGGCGCTCACGTCGCTGCCCGGCCATACCCCCGCCCAGGAGGCGAACTCGCCCGCCGAATCGAAGGCCTCCGCGTCCACCCCCACCTCCGCGATCATCTGCTGCCAGGACTCTACCCCAAATCCGGGTACTTCCGCCAGTCGTGCCACCGCCTGCGGATGTCGGTTGAGCGCGGTCGCACTCATCTGGCTAAGCTGACCGATCTGCTCGTCCAGCAGTGGCAAACGTTCCAGATGCAGTTGCAGCAGTTGCAGATGGCCCGGCTCCGGGCGCGAAGCGCAGGGCGTCGGCTAATTGTTCCTTAGTACACGACGCGCCCATTTTCATCACCTTTGGTAGGCCGCAGGCCCATGGGGCACTCATCAGTGACACCATTGGCGCTCAATAGGTTAGCGCCGCTGCAGACATGATGAAAAACACAATTGGAGGGCGCTTTCGCAGTTGCCCCACGCGGGTCTCGCCGCTGTTTCACCCGCATCCGTGGGGGGCTCTCGCGGAAGCGTGCGCCACGGGGCAAGCGGACTGTCATCACGAGAGATGTCCGAACTCCAGGGCGGGACTTTTAAGTCCCGCCCGGCTTTGCCACAATGTGAAGGGGATCAAAAATGACCGCTGCTTTCGACGCCATCGTCATCGGCACCGGACAGGCCGGGCCTTCGCTTGCGGCGCGGTTGGCCAAGGCCGGGATGAAAGTCGCCATCGTCGAGCGCAAGTTGTTCGGCGGCACGTGTGTTAATACAGGCTGCATTCCCACGAAGGCGATGGTCGCCAGCGCCTATGCGGCCCACATGGTCCGGCGCGCGGCCGAATTCGGAGTGAATGCCGTCGCCGGCGGCGTGGATATGCCGCGCGTGTCGGCCCGGAAAGAGGCTATCTCGGCGAAATCGCGGACCGCCGTGGAGTCCTGGCTGAAAAACATGGACAACTGCACGGTCTACGAGGGCCACGCGCGCTTCGAGTCGCCGACAGAGGTGAGTGTCGGACCGCAACGGCTCACGGCCAAGCGGTTCTTCATCAACGTCGGCGAGCGCGCGGTCGTGCCGGAGATGCCGGGACTGGAGCAGATCGCCTATCTCACCAATAGCTCCATGATGAAGGTGGACTATCTTCCCGAGCACTTGATCGTCGTGGGCGGGAGCTACGTCGGGTTGGAGTTCGGCCAGATGTTCCGGCGTTTTGGAAGCCGCGTCACGATTCTCGAAATGGGGCCGCGCCTGGTGCATCGGGAAGACGAAGATGTGTCCGCGGCGATCCTGGAGATCCTGGCGGGCGAGCAGATCGACGTGCGCCTGAACGCGAAGTGCATCGGCTTCGCGATGCGGGGAGAGGAGATTGTGGCGCACGCCGACTGCGCGGCCGGCGCGCCGGAGATCGCGGGCTCGCACGTGCTGCTGGCGGTGGGCAGGCAACCGAACACCGGCGATCTGGGGCTGGAAGCGGCCGGGGTGGCGATGGACGCCCGCGGTCATATCGCGGTGGACGATCAATTGCGCACCAGCGCGCCGGGCATCTGGGCACTGGGCGATTGCAATGGCCACGGCGGGTTTACGCACACGGCGTATAACGATTTTGAGATTGTGGCGGCAAATCTGCTGGACAACGATCCGCGAAGGGTGAGCGACCGCATCACCGCTTACGCGCTGTACATCGATCCGCCGCTCGGTCGCGTGGGTTTGACCGAGGCCGAAGTCCGGAAGAGCGGACGGAAGGCGTTGGTGGGCAGGCGTCCCATGACCAAGGTGGGGCGGGCCGTGGAGAAGGGCGAGTCGCAGGGATTCATGAAGATCATGGTGGATGCGGAGTCGAAGAAAGTTCTGGGGGCGGCGATTCTGGGTACGGGCGGCGACGAGGCGATTCACTCGATTCTGGATATCATGTATGCTAAAGCGCCCTACACAACCATTCAGAGGGCGGTACACATTCATCCCACGGTTTCGGAATTGATTCCAACGATGCTGGGGGAATTGCAGCCGTTACAGTAGAACAGGGAGGGGTATGTCGATCTACGCTCTGGCATTTCTAATCGGTGTAGCATCCGGCCTGCGGGCACTGACGCCGTTGGCCGCGGTGAGTTGGGCCGCGCGCCTCGGATGGCTGCACCTGGAGAACACCTGGCTGGCGTTTCTTGGCTTTCGCGCAACGCCGTATATCGTCAGCGTGTTGGCCATTGGGGAGTTGATCAACGACAAACTCCCCAGCGCGCCGAGCCGGAAAGCGCCGCCAGGTTTCATCGCCCGCATCGTGACCGGCGCATTGTGTGGCGCGGCGGTGGGTGTGGGCAGCCAGGCATTGGTTGGCGGTTTGGCGGTGGGCGCGATCGGCGCGGTTGCCGGCACGCTGGGCGGCTACGAGTTTCGATCCCGATTGGTGAAGGCCATCGGCGGGCGGGATCTTCCGATCGCGTTGCTGGAGGACGTTATCGCGATCGGCGGCGCGTTCCTGATCGTCTCGAGATTTGCATGACTTTGGCGATGCGACAGATTCTCTCTTTGTGCCTATGTGCCGGCGCGGCGATAGGCGCGCAACGTCCGCAGCGAATCCACTTTGCGGCACTCACTTCCAAGGTCGATCCGGTTTGTCCGGAGGCCGCCAGTAAGCAGGGGATGCAGGCGGCGGTGCGGTTGGACGCCATCATCGGGAAAGATGGCCACGTGCAGAGCGTAGAGTCGATCCGCGGCAATCCGGTTCTGGCGGACTCCGCCAGGCTGGCCGTCATGCAATGGGTCTACCGGCCTACGCTGCTGAACGGTGAACCGATCGAGGTGGTGATGGAAGTGCGCGTACCTTTCGTCTGCCGGCCATCTGCCAAACCGGCCACGGCGCCGCCGGCTAAAACACCCGGCGCTTGAGCCTTTCCACGGTGAATTTGGCCGTATCGGCGACTGCCATGACCGCCATCACGCCCGCCTGGACAGGATCGCCCACCACCAGGTCGGCGGCATCCGGGACGCTGCCGGCCATGTTCAGGCTGATCACCAGCAAGCCCTCCTGGCGCACTTCACGCACGGCCTGCTCGATTTCGCCGCCCATCAACGATCCGGCCAGCACCAGCGCTTTGGCCCTGGGGAGCCGGGCCACCGCGCGCACCGCGTCGGCCAGCGCCCGCTCTCCCACCAGCGGGATAGTATCCACCGAGATGTGCTCGCCGCGGATATTGTGCCGATCCGCTTCCGACACCGCGCCGATGGCCACTTGCCCCACTTGTGCGCCGCCGCCCATGATGATGATGCGCTTGCCGTAGATCTTCTGGAGGGTCTCGACCACCTCGACTCTGCGCACAATGGACAACGCCCGCAGTTCGGCCGCCAGATCTGCGACCTGGGCGGGGAGCGCGATCTCAAAGTAAATGCGCGCTTCGGCGGACACCTGCTCAATGATCTCGACCGAGGTGATATCGCCGCGATGGCGGGCGATCACGCCGGTCAATTCGTGCAGAACTCCCAGGCCGGGATCGGCGTGGATCAGGAGGCCTATATTGTCGTTAGCCATGGCGTATACGTCATCTTATCGCCATCGGCGTTAACACTTTTAGGCGGCCAGAGCCGGCTGAAAGCCGCCCCCAAAGGGGACCCCGGGGCAGAATTGCCCGCCCTCCAAAAAAACTAGAAGAGGCGCTCCTGGCGCTTTAGCGTACCGAAGGAGCCCAGGTTGGCGACGGCGAAAGCGAAGCGGTACTGAGTTTCGTCGCGGGTGCCGAAATCGAAGCGCACCAGTTGCACGCTGAAGCCGCAGCAGTCGGTGTTGTAAGTGGTCTGCACAATGGCGTAATCCAGGACGCCCACCTTATAGTCGTAAACGGCCACAAACGCAGCGTTCCATCCGCGCCGGGTCGAGTTGCCGATGCCGAAACTGCCGCGCAACTGGTTCTCACTCGGCAACAGGGTGGTGTCGCTGTGTACTTCAGTCTGCCCCACGGAAATGAAGAAGGCGCCTTTGCGCCAGTCCGCGCTGGCGGTGGAAGCCACGAAGCCATGCCGGACCGGATCGTAATCCGTGCGCCAATCGAAGGCGATGTTCCACTTGGGCTGGATGCGCAGGGCGGACACCACCGGCGAATAGGTGCGCGGACCATCCAAAAAGGTGAAGGGCGTCAGCTCGAGCTGGCTCAGGAGCACGTTGCGCACTTGCGTACCGGGCAGAATCACGCCGCCGAAAGTCGGGTCGAAATAACGCGCCTCGGATACTTCCCAGCTAAAAACTTCCACATCCTCATCGCCGCGCTTGGCATACAGACGGTTGGTCAGCGAGAAAGTAACCTGATTGGTATTCGACAGAAGATCGTTTTCGTCGAAACGGATGATCTTATTGAAGTCCTGGCCGATTCCCGTGACGTATTCGTAGGTGGCGCGCGGCTCGATCACATGCTTCAACTTGTCTCCGAGCCAGCTCTTGCGATTGAAAACGCGTTCGAAGGAAGGGGCTACCAGGTCCAGCTTGAACTCGCGGGCGCTGCGCAGAAAGTCGGTGGGCACTACGCGCATGAAGTCGTCGACGGTATTGCCATTCAACTGATATTGCGCGGGCCCTTGCGTCTCGCCATAGAAAGTCTCATCGGCGATAAAGCTGGGGACCAGGTGAAAGTCGCCGAGGTGCAGCACGGAGGTGATCTGGGGCGCAAAGTCCATGCGCGTATTCAGCAGGTTAGTGGTGTAGCGGCTGAGCAGGGTCGGGGTAGTGGCGTACGTGGGAGGGCAAGCGGTAGTGGTTCCCTGCTGGCCGGGCTCGACACCGGGGCAATAGAAATCGGGCTCGCTGCGCGAGAGCAGGCCGGCGCTGGAATCGAAGGAATACCAGACCGGTATACCCGGCGCCACCTGGTGGTCGCGGCTGGAAAGGTCCAACTCCGGCAGTTTCTTGATGACTACCGCGTTGGTGTCGGTGCTCTGCTTATTGGTGGTCGGATTGGTTTCGTTAATCTCGAGAGTGGTGAAGTCCTGTTTGCGTTCGATCACCGTATCGAAGGTGAATGTAGACCAGTCCTTGTTCAGGAAGGCCACCGAGTTCACTTCGCTAAAGACGGCTTCGTTAAACGAGTCGGAAAACGCTTCGCGGAAGGTAAAGGAACTGAGGTAGTTGATGAAACCGCGGGCCGTCCAGCCGTCGCCCAGGTCGGCTTTGCCCTGCACCGAAAACGTCACGCCGCCCTGCTTTATGGGGGGACCGTAGGGGTTGGGCAATCCGCGATCCTGCACGCCGAAGAGGATGGCGTCGAAATCCGCCTTGTCGGTCGGCTTGCCGCGCAATTCCAGGTGGTGCGCGAATCCGCGTTCGCTGTAATCCTGCACATGGTAAGTCGCGTCGTAGCTACGGTTAATGGCCCAGAAGGCGCCGCCGCCCAACATAAAGCCGCGCGTGGAACTGTGACCGATGTTAGGCATCAGGATTCCCGTGCGGCGGGGCACTTTTTCAAGCGATTTATAAAAGAAGGGCGTGAAGAACAGCGGAAACTTGCGCAAGAGGAAGACCGAGCGGTAAGCCCTGGCGGACTCCTGGGGCACCACATTGAAGCGCGGTCCTTTCAGGCGCCACCAGGGGTTGGGGACCCGGCAGTTGGTGAGGAAGCCATCGTAGAGAATGTAGTGTCCGTCCACGCGCTCCGCCCACTTACCCTGGAAAAAATAAGGATTGGTGCTGGTGAGCATGCCGGGGCGAGTATCGATGCGCGGGGCGGTGGTGCCGCGCACATCGTAGAACTTACCTTTCTCCGTCTCGGTGTTGTATTCCACGCGCTCGGCCCAGATCTTCTCGTTGCGCTCAAACTGCTCGAAGTAGACGTTGCCGCGGGCTTCGACGTCGCCGGTTTCTTCGTTGAAGTCGATTTCGTCGGCGCGGAAGAGCATGTTGATGTTCTCCATCTCCGCGTGACCGCGTAGGTGGCGGACCTTGCCCTCGGTGGTCTGTTCGCCCGCGCGGATATCCCACCAGCCGACCGGGGGCGCGTTGGCCCGCGGCTTATAGATGCGTTTATTGGGTTGCGCGACGGGGGCGCCGGCGGGCGGCGGCACCAGCACCGTATTGGGCGGCACCTGGGCAAAGGCCGCGTGTGCGAAGACGAGTGCTGCCAACACCCCAAGAGTGGAACTATACGTAATACTCGAAGAAAGTTCGTGACAAATTTCGCCGATTATGTTACCAACAGTGTGAGGGCGTGTGCACGGCTGAGGGCTCAATCGGCAAACGTACCATATCGGGGCCTTGCTTTGCACCATAGACGCATCCACCATGACTTGCAGTTACTGCCGTTACCTGAATTCAGACGACGATCACCGCTGCCGCCGATGCGGCCGCCCGCAGAATGATATGTACGCCACGGCTACGGCCGGTGCCCTGGCCGCCGTGCCCAAACCGGCGCGGGAAGAGCAGGTGCGCGCGTCCGAGCAGGCGCCGCCCACGCGCCTGGCCGCCGTTCCGCGCCAGGCCAGGCTATTCACAGACGAGCCTGTCGCCAGGACCACGTTCACCACGGTATTAGCGCCGCCGGCGCCGCCCAAGACAGCCCGCCCGGCATCGCGCAATCGCCGCGCGCCGAACGATTCACAGCCTTCTCTCGAATTCCTGCAGGCCGCCCCGCATACGGTGCGTAAGTTGGGTACCACGGTGGAGGCCTCCATCGTTTGCGACGCCACGGTCGCCGCGCCGATGCACCGGACTTGCGCCGCGGCCATCGACGGCAGCATGATCCTGATCGGCTGCGGCATCTTCCTGGCCATGTTCCAGCTTCTGGGTGGATCGTTCGCCGCTACCAAGCCGGTGATTCTGGTTATGGGCGCCGCCGCCCTATTGATCGCCATGTTTTACGGGTTCGTGTGGGTATGGGCCGGTGTACAGACGCCGGGAATGCGGGCCCTCAGTTTGACCCTCATCAATTTCGATGGCTATCCTCCGGACCGCACCACGCGCTGGCTGCGCTTTGTGGGCGCCTGCCTCGGCTATTGCGCGGTCGGGTTGGGCTTGCTGTGGGCCCTGCTGGACGAGGAGAGTCTGGCTTGGCACGATCACATCTCCAAAACCTTTCCGACGTTTCACGGACCGGAAACCAGTTTTGTACGCCGGCGGTAGCTGGCTCGAGTTCTCCATAAACAAAGCGATGCGGATGCGCAGCGATGTTAGCATTCGCCGTTCCACACAAGAACCATCGGCAAAAATAGGAATTTGGGCCGGCTGCATGCGTGACCCCTTGGACACGGTGTGGCCCGGAAGGGCCGGTGGAGGCGCTCCGGGGCGTAACCTTCATCAGCGGCACTGCGCCCTCCGAGTTGTGAAGTTCCTGTTGCGGGCCGCCGCGGTGTCAGCCTTCATCTGCATGGCGGGGACCGGAAGCGCCCGCGCGCAATCGTCCGACGGCCTCAACCATGACCGCATTCTGGGCGTCATCCCCAACTACCAGACCGTGAACGATGCCACGCCGGCGACACCTCCCCTGACGCCGAAACAGAAGTGGCTCTTCTTCCTGGACGAAACGCGGGATCCCTTCAACATTGCCGCCGCGGCGCTCAGCGCGGGGCTTTCGCAGGCGGACAACCAAACGCCCAAATATGGCGAGGGCTGGGCCGCGTATGCCAAGCGATTCGGCGCCGCGGAAGGCGATTTCACCTCGCAGAATCTCTTCAGCGATGCGATCCTCGCCTGCGTGCTGCATCAGGATCCCCGATATTTCCGTAAGGGACCCCAGGCCCGCTTTGTGCCGCGCGTCCTGTATTCGTTGAGCCGCATCGCCGTGGCGCGGCAGGATAGCGGCCGGCCGGCATTCAACGCCTCGGGCGTCTTCGGCATGGCGCTGGGCATCGGCGCGTCGAATCTGTATTACCCGTCGGCCAGCCGCACCGGGACCGTAATGGCCACACGCGTGGGCACCAGCGTGGGCGGTTGGGCATTGGGCAACGTGGCGGCCGAATTCTGGCCGGACATTCACCAGAAGTTCTTCCCGAACGGATTCCTGCACCGCAAGCCGCCGCCACCGCCCGTACCTCACCGGTAGATCTACATCCCGGATTAAGCCACGGTCAACAACATTGGTGCGCCCTTTGTAATCGCGATGGTGTGTTCGTAGTGCGCGGCAAGACTGTTATCGGTGGTGCAAATTGTCCACTTGTCGGGACGTAAATGGGCAGAGCCGTTCCCCGCCGAAATGATGGGCTCAATCGTAATGACAAGACCTTCTGTGAGCTTCGTGCGAAAGCGAGGATCAAAGTGATTGGGCACGCACGGCTCTTCATGGATCGTGCGGCCCACGCCATGCCCACAGAACTCTTTAAGGACGCTGAATCCGCAGCGCCGGACTTCTCGTTCAACGGAGCGTCCGATCTCGTAGACACGATTGCCGGCCGTCGCCACTTTAAGTGCTTGCCGAAATGCGCTTTCGGCACATCGGGTCAAAGCGTCTGCGGTGGCGGAAACCGCGCCGACCCTTACTGTGACCGCTGCATCGGCGACGAAACCGTCTTTTTCGGCCGTGAGATCCAGCTTTACTAAATCGCCCTCCGCAATTGTTCGGCTCCCCGGTATTCCATGTATCGCCTCATCGTTGACGCTAATACATGCCGTGCCCGGAAATCCGTAGACTTTGGGCGGGGACGATTCAGCGCCGTACTTTGCCAGCGTCGCGGCGCCCACGGAGTCAATTTCAGCGGTCGTCGTGCCGGGACGAACCGCTGCCGACATTTCGTCCAGGGTCATCCGTACTATTCTTCCGATGGCTTGCAGCTTCTTTAGTTCGGCTTGTGATCTGATTGACATTTATTTGACCCACGACCCTAAACTAACAATCCGATTCTACTGCCCGAATCGCTCGTCAGTCGAGTATTCGGCTCGCCTGTGCGCCGGCCGGCCTATGGGAAACTGAAGATTGCGCATGCCCGTCTCCTCGCCCGGCGTGTTATTCCGCCACGCCAACTTCCGCTATTATCTGATGGTCCGCGTGCTGACCGCTACCGCGTCGGAGATGCAGGCCGTAGCCGTCGCCTGGCAAATATACGGGCTGACGCATCGCCCGCTCGACCTCGGCCTGGTGGGATTGGCACAATTCCTCCCGGGCATCCTGCTTTTTCTGATCACGGGGCAGACGGCGGACCGTTTCGAGCGGCGGCGCATCCTGCAGGCATGCTGCGCGGGTTTCGCGCTCTGCTCGCTGCTGCTGCTGGACCTGACCCTGCACGGCCTATCCGCGATCCTCCCGATCTATGCCGTGCTCTTGTGTAACGGGACGGTGCGCGCTTTCAACGGACCCGCGGGCCAGGCATTCCTGCCGCTGCTGGTGCCGGAGGAGCATTTTCCCCAAGCGGTGGCATGGAACTCGTCCATTTTTCAGGCAGCCACGATTGCCGGGCCGGTGGTGGGCGGCTTGCTCTATGGATGGACCGGAAGCCCCGTGCCGGTCTATTGCTGCGCGGCGATCGAGTATCTGGGAGCTCTGCTGGTGCTGGCGGGCATCCGGATCGTCGCCGCGGCAGGCCCGCGCCCGGCGGCCTCGTACAAGATGGCCTTGGAAGGCTTACGATACATCCGCGGCAACAAGCTGATACTGGGCGCTATTTCGCTGGACCTGTTCGCGGTGCTGCTGGGAGGAGCGGTGGCGCTGTTGCCGGTCTATGCGCGCGAAATTCTGAAAATAGGCGCTTGGGGGTTGGGCATCCTGCGTAGCGCGCCGGGGCTGGGCGCGGTCCTCATGGCACTGGTGGTGGCGCGCTGGCCGTTGCAGCGGCATGCCGGCGCGATCATGCTGTGGTGCGTTTGCGGATTCGGGATCTTCACCGTGGTTTTCGGACTCTCGCGCAACCTGGCGCTTTCGCTGGCGGCTTTGACGATGATCGGCGCCTGCGACATGGTCAGCGTGATCGTGCGCCATACGCTGGTGCAGCTTTCGACACCGGACGCGATGCGCGGAAGGGTGAGTGCGGTGAACGTGGTGTTTATCGGAGCGTCGAACGAGGTCGGGCAATTCGAATCGGGCATCACCGCGCAATGGTTCGGCACGGTGCCCGCGGTGGTGCTGGGGGGATTGGGAACGATCGCAATTGTGGCGCTCTGGGCGTGGCAGTTCCCGGCGCTACGGCGCGTGGATGCGCTGGTCGGGCACCCACCCCGCCCGTAGGCACCGTTGAGGCGGGACTTAAGAGTCCCGCCGGCGCGCTCATCTGAGACCCCATTGGCGCTCAATAGTTGGCCTCGGCTGTGCGTCTGGAGGGCGGCCAATCTTGGCCGCGGCCGGCTCTCCAGCCGGCTTAGCCGCCTGAAAAGGCGGCTGCGGGCATGATTACACGCCCCACCAGGCGAAGCGCTTTCGACGTTGCCCACGCGGGTCTCGCCGCTGTTTTACCCGCATCCACGGGCTGCGGCTGCTATTTCTCTTTGATCTCCATATAACGGTCCACCGGCAGATCCGTGTAGCGATCGACTTGCTTGCTGGGGCCGGGCCAGCGGATTTCCACCCAGTCCACTTGATTCGCGGAACCCAACCCCAGGATTTCGCGCGGATCGTGGGAAGAAAGATAGCTGCCGCCGCCATGCTTCAATCGCGTCCGGCGCACGCCTCCGGCGGACCACGTGATGCGGGCGCCCACGGCATCGCGGTTGGCGCGCGTGCCAACCAGCTTCAGCCCCAGCCAATGGTTGGCTTGGCCCGCGTTGTTATGCAGCAGCAGCGGCGGCCCGCCATTGGCGCCCACCAGCACATCCAGACGGCCGTCGTTATCGTAATCGCCCACCGCCAGGCCACGCGCCGCCAGCGTACCGGTGAATGCGGGACCCGCATCCGCGCTGACATCGCGCAGGCTGCCCTTCTCATTGTGAAACAGCAGCAGCGGTTCCTTGTATTTCACCAGCGTCGAATATCTCTCGATCATGTCGTCGGGATGCCCGTTGCCCAGAATCAAGTCGATCAGTCCATCGTTATCGTAATCGAAGAACTTCAATCCCCAGCCGCTGAGCATCCGCGTCGCCTGTGCGATGCCGTTCGAAAACGCCACATCCGCGAACGTTTCGTCGTGCTGGTTGCGGTAGAGCGAGTACATTTCCCGGTCGATATTGGCGACGAACAAATCTTCCCAGCCGTCGCCGTCGAAATCCGCGGCATCCACGCCCATGCCGGAACGGGGCTGCCCGTTTTCGCTGAAACCAACTTCGGCGGAGACACCGGCTTCCTCCCATTTGCCATTCCCGCGGTTGATGAACAGGAAGTTCTGCACCGTGTCGTTGGCTACGAAAAGATCCATGCGCCCGTCGTTGTTGACGTCGGTCGCCACCACTCCCAGGCCTTTGCCCAGCGCGCGCTCGATATCGGTGCCGCGGCTCACTTCGGTAAAGGTGCCGTCGCCATTGTTGTGATATAGGAAGCTGTGAGTCGGCCGGAACAGGCGCGGGATGCAATAGTATCTCAGGCCCAGCTTGTTGTCGCCGCAAGGCAGGTGCTGCCTGCCGTAATCCACGAAACTGCAAACAAAAAGGTCCAGCCGGCCGTCGTTGTCATAATCGAACCAGGCGGCGCTGGTGGTCCAGCCAGTCATCGCCAGGCCGGATTTCTGAGTGACATCCGTGAAGGTGCCGTTGCCGTTGTTGTGATAAAGGATCGTGCGGCCGTAAGCCGTGACCAACAGGTCCGGGAAGCCGTCGTTATCGTAATCTCCCGCCGCGGCTCCCATGCCGAAAGTGCCGCCGCTAACCCCCGCCTTCTCCGTGACGTCGGTAAACGTGCCGTCCCGATTGTTCTTGTATAGCGCGTTGCGGATGGGCTTGGCCGGTTGGTAGAAATCGCACGGACCGCTGTTTACCAGGTAGATGTCCATCCAGCCATCGTTGTCGTAATCCAAAAAAGCGCAGCCGGGCCCCATGCTTTCGGGCAAGTAGCGGTTAGGCGACATGGCGTTGTCGTGGACCCAGCCGATGCCGCTTTTTTCGGGCGGGACGCTCTCGAAAATGGGTGGCGCCGCGGACCGGGCCGCGCGTGCCGGCCATGATTTGGCAGCCGCTGCGGCCGCGATCAGGAAGCTTCGCCGAGTGCTGGACACTTATGCTTCAATTCTATGCCAGGAGCGCGGGCCGCGGCCCGGTGGTCATAGACACGGCTAAGGTGAAAACCTTATACTGCTGTAATCCATACCTCTAGCCCCAGGGATATCGTGCGGGTCTTGAAAGACTGTCTGGCAAACGGAACGTCGGATGCCTGGGAGGATTTCGTCGCGCAGGCCCAGCCCGTGATCGCCGCCGCGATTTTCAGAACCACCGCGCGCTGGGGCCGCAGCGACCGCTCCACTGCCGACGATCTCATTCAGGATACATTTGCGCGGCTGTGTGCGCATGACTTTCGCGCCCTGAGAAACTTTCGCGGTCAGGATACTGCCGCGCTGTACACCTATCTCAGGGTAATCGCCGCGTCCGTTGCGACGGACCGGTTTCGGACCGAGCATGCGCCCGCCGTCTCTCTGGACGATCCGGAACGATCTCCGCCGGTCATCGATGAGCGTCCTTCGCGCGAGATCGAACGCCACCTGTTGTTGGATCGAATCGAAAAATGCCTGGCCACCCAAAAACCCAGGGATCGCCGGATTTTCTGGCTATACCATCGCCATGGATTCACGCCGAAATCGATCTCTTCCCTTCCAGCGATCGAAATGGGCACTGGCGGGGTGGAAACTCTGCTTTACCGTTTGACCAAAGCCGTGGCGGATTGCATGAACAGATCTGGTTATTTTGAAGGAGGCCGCGCCTGAATCACGTCTTCCCAGGTAGCGAACAGGAGTTTCTTGCCGGAGCATGAAGCGGCGCACCTGACAGACGGGCAGATTATGGCCCTGTCGGATGGCGATACGGCCGCCCAGTCGCATATCGAGTCTTGTGCGGAGTGCCGTGCGCGCGTGGCGCAGTGGCGCGACGCCTGTGCCTCGATTGCGCCCGTGCGCGCCGATCAGACTGCCGGGGAGGCCCCGGGATGCCGGGAAATGGAAGAATTACTGGCCCAATACGCCATCGGAGACGCCCCCATTGAACGCCTGGAAGCGATCGCTGGACATCTGGCCGGCTGCGATCGGTGTGCGGCGATTGTGCGGGACAGTTTGGAAGGGGTTCCGGAAGCCGGGGAATCGGCTCCGCCCCTTTTGAAATCGAGCGGGCGCGAATGGCGCCGGCGGATGGCGGAAACCTTCGCCGCCAGGACCGCGCCCGCCGGGCCGCATTACTGGAAATATGCGGTTGCCGCGGCTGTCTTCCTTGCCGCGGCGGGCAGCCTGACCTTGTTGTGGATCCACCCGCGATCTTCCGATACGGGAGTTCTGCTCGCCAACGCCTATACCGCTGCCCGGCCGTTTACCTACCGCCTGCCGGATGCGGGTTACGCTCCGGTACGGCAGCAGCGCGGAACCGCTTCCGCGTTCGATCGCCCAGTCTCCCTGGATGCCGCCGTCGCGGCCATTCGGAGCGGCCTCGAAGCCCGGCCTCGGGACCCGGCTCTTTTTGCGCTGAAAGGACGCGCGGAGTTGCTGGAAGGCGATTACGAATCCGCCATCGAATCCCTGACCCGCGCCTCGGCCGCCGGCGATCCCGATGCGCAGGCCGATCTGGCCACTGCCTATGCGGTTCGTGGTGAAGCCGAAAAGCGGAATCCCGACTACGGCCTTGCCATGCAGTGGTACCTCGAGGCGCTTAAGAAGCGGCCCGCCGACCCGCGCATCCTTTTCAACCTGGCGCTGACCTACGAGAAACTGTCGCTCGTCCACGAGGCCATCGAGACCTGGCGCGAATTCCTGCGCCTGAATCCCGCGGCGGGATGGCGCGAGGAAGCCCAGACCCATCTGGCCGAAATGGAGAAAGTCAAGGCGGAGAAAAAGAAGGCTGACGACCGCATCCTGCACGATCCCAGCCGTTTCCTGGCGGCTTATGGTTCCGGAGCGCCTTTCGATCCCCTGCCCTGGTATGAAGTGTTCTGGATGGATTGGCTGCCCAAGGCTTCGGCCGACAAGGCAGCGGCCGGCGCGGCGCGCCTGATCGCGGCCGGTTTCGCGCGCTTCGGGGAGTTCGCCCTGATAGAAAGCCTGGAGGCGCCCGCAAGCGCAGGCAAACAGGCCGGTCTCGCTGCACTGGCCGGCGCCATGACCGCCAATCGGACTGGGCACCCGGGTGACGCGCTCGGTACCGCGCGTGACGCCGCGGCAAAACTGGAGGCGGCGGGCTTGCGGGGCGCCAATGCGCTGGCACGGAATGAATACGTCTATGCCGCGCGCTGGGCCGTTATGAATCGGGAATGCCTGCAGGCATCGGACCAGCTTCTCGGTTCCATCGGCTCAAGATATCCCTGGATCGAAGGGAATGCGCATCTCGAACATGGCGCCTGCCTCATGCGCCTGGGAGAATTCGGCCGGGCCAGGGCCGAGGACGAAAAGGCGCGCGTAAAGCTCGCGCAGGCGGGTTTATGGCCCGCCGCTTTGCGCGCGGCACTGGCCGTCAGCGACATCGACGGGTATACAGGAAACTACGGCCCCGTCTGGGACACTGCGCCGGAGGGGCTGCGGCGCTATTGGCATAGCCCGGCATCGCCCTACCGTGCACAGGCATCCGAATACTCGCTGCAACAGGCGGCCACGGCATTGGGCTGGCGGGATTCCGCCGTAGTTTTCTTTCGCGCGGCGATCCGTTCCGCGCGCGAGGCGGGTAACGGCGAAATGGAAGCGTCCGATCATTCCCATCTCGCCCGGTTGCTGCACGAGATGGGAGACTATCGCGCCGAAGTCCGCGAACTCGATGAGATCGGCCGGCTACTGGGGGGCGCGGGCGATACCCCGGACGTTCAGAATCTGCGCTGGGAAGCCGCGTTGCACCGGGTGGAAGCCGACGTCGCGGCCCATGCGGCTGGAGATCCACTACCCGAGTTGGCGCGGCTCTCCAATGCGACCGATGGCAGAGAACCCGCCCAGCGGGCCGATCTGGAGCAGACCCGCGGCCTCGCGTTGTTGGCGCGCGGGGATGCCGGCGGCGCGGCGGCCGCTTTCCGGCGCGCGATCGAGTTGAACCGGCAGCCGGCCGAATCCGCGCTCTCCTGGGTCAGCCGGATTCCCATTATCGAGGCCGCCGCCCCGGCTTACCGGAATCTGGCGCAGATTGAACTCAAGCAGCACGGCGATCCCGCCGCCGCTTTGGAAACGTGGCGGCAGTTCCGCCCCACATCCGGCCAGGCGCAGCGTTTTATCATCATGGCTTTGCTGCCCGCGGGTATCGCGATATGGTCTGCCAACGGCGCGCGCGTGCAGGCCCGCTGGGTGGAAGCGGATGCCGCGGAACTCCGCCGCGCCGGCGAGGAGATGCTGGCGCTGTGCGCTTCGCCCACATCCAACGCGGGCGAGATCCGGCGGCTTGGTAACCTCCTATATCGCGCCCTGGTACGGCCCGAGCTGGGAGCTCTAGGCCCCGGGACGATTTCCATCACCACGGAGTCGTGGCTTGCCGAAATCCCCTTCGCGGTGCTCACCGACGACTCGGGCGACTATCTCGGCCGCCGATTCCAGTTCGTCGAAGCGTACGGACCTCCGCGGACAAACCCAGCTACACCCGTCACACGGGGATCTCCGGCGGTAATTGTGCCGGCGCCCGCGGCGGTCGCACCCGGCCAGCCGCCGCTGCCGATTTTGGTGGCCGCGGAACGGGAAAGCGCCCAGGTAGCGGCACGATTTTCCAATGCGGTTGTTGGGCGGGAGGCAACCGTGGAATGGCTGGCCACCAGCGCGGCGCGCGCGGACGTCTTCCATTTTTGTGGGCATGGCTGGGCCAACGGCGGCAATGGCGCGTTGATTCTGCCCCCCGGACCGGGCGGCGAACCGCGTTTTGTCACCTCGTCCAACCTCGCCGGCCAGAACTGGTCGCGCTGCCAATTGGCGGTGCTTTCGGCGTGCCTGACCGCGGCCGGCGAAACGCGCGGCGCGGTGAACAATCAGAGCCTCGTGCAAGCGCTGCTGAGCGCCGGCGCCCGCCGCGTGGTGGCCGCCCGGTGGAGCATCGACTCGGAGGCGACGCGCGCGTTAATGGATGGATTTTACGCAAGGCTCGTCTCGGGGAAGTCCGTGCCCGAGGCGTTATCCGGGGCCGCCGCGGACGTTGCGGCGGCTCCAGGCTGGAGCCACCCGTATTACTGGGCCGGCTTCGATGTTTTTGGCGCGGCCTAATCAGTGGCCGGCTGAAGGGGAAGAGGATGCCCGACGAAAACGACCGCGTAATTTTCGCAGAGGACGATGAGATCGCCAATAGGCCGCACGATTGGTCGCAAACCAGAACCCTTTATCTGATCCTGCAGGGTGAGTTTTGCCTGTATACCGAGCAGTGCCCCGACCACCCCATCAGCGACATTCTCCACGTCGTGGCGCCGGAGATTCCAGGACATGAGTACAAAGCCGGACCCTGGCTCACCGATTGGAGGAACCAGCGCCAGCTGCCCCCCACTCAGTTGAAGCTGAGGCGCGCGTTCGGCGACCGCAAGTACGGAGGCAAACACAGCCATCGTTCGACACCGGAATGGAATGACGACATCATTACTTCGCCCGGCAAAGGGACGATCGATCTAAGCTGTGCACGCGTGCATATCGCAACTCGTATGCCGTTGGCCATCCTACCCGGCATCATGGAACACGCGTCGGATAGAGTGACCATGGAATTGCTCGATGGCAACGGCAACGTCATCGGCACGAAGTACGTACCACCTAATCCGGCCCTGATCCTGATCCTGGTTTACAAGTGGTATAGCGAGAAGCGGCCTTATCTCTGGAGCCCGGACACCCGCGATGAGTGGCACCCGGGCGGGCCGTCGGAGGATTTTCTCTCGCTGCACGCGTATGCATCAAGCCCGTCCATAGTAGACGAGAATAATCCTCAACATGCGCGGGATGCGTTCAAGGCCGCGGCCCACATTCTCGGAGAGAACGCCCGCATTTGCTTTGGCGACGCGGAGTTCAACGGCTTACCCGCGACGCCGCTCGCCGGGTTGGCATGGGCGCAGGTCAATCTGACTTTCGCCCACGTACGCGAAGTCTATCCAGCCAACACGCTTATTTTGGACGATTGGATGGGCCTGACCGGTCCGCAAACCACAGTGGAGACCCGGGAAGGCATTCTCGGGAGCGGTAGCTCCGGCAACTGCGGGCCCCAGGGCGGCAGCCACTAACCCGCGGCGCGGGAAGCAGCCCCCAGCTTCCCACGCTTTCCTGAAGGACTTTCCCTCCTGACTCCGTCTCCATCACATACAGAGGAGACCAATGGCTGTTCCCGCTCCATCCCCAGTGTGCAGCTCTCGCGCGCGCTAATGAATGGATTTTATGCAAGGCTCGTCTCGGGGAAGTGTGTGCCCGAGGCGTTATTCGGGGCCGCTGCGGACGTTGCGGCGTCTCCAGACTCGAGCCACCCGCATTACCGGGCCGGCTTCGATTTTTACCTGGCGCGGCCGAGTCATCGGCCGATTGAAGAGGAATAAGATGCCCGACGAAAACGACCTGAAAGCATTCGAAAAGGACGATGAGATAGCCGATAGGCTGCACGATTGGTCGCAGACCAGAACGCTCTATGTGATCCTGCAGGGCGAGTTCTGCCTGTATACCGAGAAGCGTCCCGACCACCCCATCAGCGACATTCTCCACATCGTGGCGCCGGAAATCCCCGAACATGAGTACAAAGCCGGAGCCTGGCTCACCGATTGGAGGAACCAGCGTCAACTGCCTCCCTGCGAGTTGAAGCTCAGGCACGCGTTCGGCGACCGCAAGTACGGCGGCGAGCACAGCCATCGTTCGACGCCGGAATGGAATGACGACATTATTACTTCACCCGGCATGACGACGCCCGATCTGAGTTCTGCGCGCGTTCATATTACGACTCGTATGCCGTTGGCCATCCTGCCCGGCGTGATGGAACACGCCTCGGATACAGTGACCATGGAATTGCTCGATGGCGACGGCAACGTCATCGGCACGAAGTACGTACCGCCTAATCCGGCTCTGATCCTGATCCTGGTATACAAGTGGTACAGCGAGGCGCGGCCTTATCTCTGGAGCCCCGACACGCGCGATGCGTGGCACCCGGGCGGGCCGTCCGAGGATTTTCTCTCACTGCACGCCTACGCCTCGAGTCCGTCCCTGGAATACGAGAAAGACCCCGGCCATGCGCGGGAAGCGTTTACCGCCGCGGCCTGCATTCTCGGGGAGAACGCACGCATTTGCTTTGGCGACGCGATATTCACCCCATGTTTTGCGACACCGCTCGCGGGGTTGTCCTGGACGCAGGTCAATCTGACTTTTGCGCACGTACTCTGTCTCCATCAATCCAACGTGCTCACTTTGGATGACTGGCTCAGCCCGAATAGGCCGGCCTCCACGCAGAAAATTCTGGACATCAATAAAGGGAGCGGCAGCTCCGGCAACTGCGGCCCCCAAGGCGGCGGCCACTAACCCGCGGCGCGCCCTAATGGATGGATTTTACGCAAGGCTCGTCTCGGGGAAGTGTGTACCCGAGGCGTTATCCGGAGCCGCCGCGGAGGTTGCGGCGACTCCAGGCTGGAGCCACCCGTATTACCAGGCCGGCTTCGATTTTTACCTTGGCGCGGCCGAGTCATTGGCCGATTGAAGAGGAACAAGATGCCCGACGAAAATGACCTGAAAGCATTCGAAAAGGACGATGAGATAGCCGATCGGCTGCACGATTGGTCGCAGACCCGAACGCTCTATTTGATCCTGCAGGGCGAGTTTTGCCTGTATACCGAGAGGTGTCCCGACCACCCCATCAGCGACATTCTCCACATCGTCGCGCCGGAGATTCGAGGACATAAGTACAAAGCCGGACCCTGGCTCACCGATTGGAGGAACCAGCGTCAACTGCCGCCGTCTAGGTTAAAACTCAAGCATGCGTTCGGCGACCGCAAGTACGGAGGCGAACACAGCCATCGTTCAACGCCGGAATGGAACGACGACATCATTACTTCGCCCGGCATGACCACGCCCGATCTGAGCAATGCACGCGTGCATATCGTTACTCGGATGCCGTTGGCCATCCTGCCCGGCGCCATGGAACATGCGTCGGATACAGTGACCATCGAATTGTTCGATAGCTCCGGCAACGTCATCGGCACGAAGTATGTTCCACCTAATCCGGCTCAGATCCTGATCCTGGTTTACAAGTGGTACAGCGAGGCGCGGCCTTACCTCTGGAGTCCCGACACGCGCGATGCGTGGCACCCGGGCGGCCCGTCCGAGGATTTTCTGTCGCTGCACGCCTACGCCTCAAGCCCATCCATAGAGGAGGAAGATGATCCTCAACATGCGCGGGAAGCGTTTACCGCCGCGGCCAAGATTCTCGGGGAGATCGCAAGCATCGACTTTGGCGATGCCAAATTTAACGCCTTACCCGCAGAGCCGCCCGCCGGGCTGGCATGGGCGCAGGTCAATCTGACTTTCGCACACGTACTCGAGCTCCATCAAACCAACCTGCTCACTTTGGACGATTGGATGAGCCCGAACTGCCCACCAGCCTTACTCAAGACTCGGGCAAAAGCCCACGGTAGCGGTAGCTCGGGCAACTGCGGCCCCCAAGGCGGCGGCCACGGCGGCTAGGCCACCTATGCGCGGGAAGTAGTCCAGCTTCCCGCGCTTTCCTGAAGGAGTTTCCCTCCCGGCTTCGTCTCCATCCACAGACAGAGGAGAGCCAATGACTGTTCCCACTCCATCCCCCAGTGCGTCTGGGAATGACACTTTCGAATCTATCTACGGCGCATTGCGGGCCCAGGCGCGCCAGTATCTGCGCCGCGAGCTAAATGCGAATTCCATGAGCCCCACCATGCTGGTTCACGAAGCTTGGATTTCACTCGCCCAGTCGCGCAACTTGCACGTCAGCGACAGATTGCATTACGTCCGGCTGGTCAGCCGGGTGATGAAGAACCTGCTGGTCGATCGCGCCCGGCGCAAGCACGCGGCGGCGCATGGCGGCGATCTGCAGCGCATCGAATGGAACGACGCCAACGTCGCGTTCGAGGACGATACCAGCTTGACCCTGGCGATCGCAGCCGCTATGGACGACCTGGCGCTGCAATCTCCAGGCCTGGCGGCGCTCGTCGAGCTGCGCTACTTTGGCGGCTTCACCGAGGCCGAGACGGCGCAGATCATGGGCATCTCCAGCCGCTCGGTCCGCCGGCAGTGGCGCGTGGCGCGGGTGCGATTGCTCGAAACCCTGAAATCGACCGGCAGGCCGGGGAGCCACCCCGATGAATAACCGGTTCGAGCTTGCCAACAGCGTCGTGGAAGAGGCGCTCGATCTTCCCGCCGGCGAGCGGGATGTATTTGTGCCGACGGCGTGCGGCGCGGACGCCGTTCTGATTGCGGACGTGCGCCGGCTCCTGGCGATCTCCAGCGCGGTGGACGGCTTCCTGGATTCCCCGCCGGACGACTCAGGCGAAATTCGCATCGGCGACCTGCTGGGCGGACGCTTCCGTATCGTCGAGCCATTGGGCGCGGGAGCCATGGGATCTGTTTTTCTGGCGGAGGACCTGCAACTTGGGCCCGTGGCGCTGAAGACTCTTCACCCGGAACTGCGCGAGGTTCCGCGGGTGATGGAGCGTTTCCAGGCGGAGATCGGAACCGCGCGAGCCGTACGTCATCCCAATATTTGCGCGGTTTTCGATCTGTTCACGTTCGAACTGGCCCGCGGCGGCCCGCTGGTTGCTTTTACCATGCAATACCTGCAGGGCGAAACCCTGGCCCGGCGGCTGGCGCGGGGTCCCATCCCCCCAGGCGAAGCCTTACGGATCGCCCACGGCATCGGTTCGGCTATCGACGCCTTGCACGCTGAAGGCATCGTGCACCGCGATCTGAAGCCGGATAACATCATGCTGACCCTGGGACGAGATGGAGCCATCACACCGGTCATCATGGACTTCGGGCTGGCTAGCCGGCCGGGGGCCGAGGGACCTTCCGTCTCGGGCTCACCCGACTACATGGCGCCCGAACAATTTCGTACCGCGTCCGCCGCGAAATCGGCCGATATTTATGCGTTCGGCCTCATTCTGTTCGAAATGATTGCGGGCGCCCGTCCGTTCCCCGCCGAGGATCTCCTGCCCGCGGTCATCCGGCGAACCACCGAAGATGCGCCGCGCGTTTCCGGCGTCGCGCCAGGGGCGCCGCGCGCGTGGGATGACGCGATTGCCCGCGCCCTTTTGCGGGAGCCGTCTATGCGGCCCGGTTCGGCGAGGGAACTGCTCGACCAGATAGCGGCCGCCTCGCGCGCTCCGGAGGCACACACCGTGCGGACCGGCGCCCGCTGCAGTCACGCGGCGCCCCGGCCGGCGCGCCATCAGCGCATGAATGCGTATCCGAGGTAGAAAACGTTGTTATCGACGCCCGGATTGAAGCTCGTTGTGCCGGCGTTCGAGATGTGAAAAAAGCGGTAGCCCAGGCTCACCGCGCCGCGCTCGCCCACCCGCCAGCGGATTCCACCGCCCAAATCGAAAAAGAAATTCAAGCCGGTCGCGTCGGGCAGATTGACCGGAATCGGCTGGCTGGAAGCCACGATCCCACCCGCGGTTTCGGCGAACGGGTGCACCCGGCGCCGGCGCGCCAGGTCGAAAGTAAACCCTAACGGAGCGACGGCAAAACCATAGACTGCGTGGGAGGGTACAGCGGCTTGATTAGGCTGGATCAGGATGGCGGCCGGCATCGCCGCCGCGGTGTAACTCACCGAAACGGCGCTCCAGCTCCAGCATCGGTAGCTGTAGGCGAACCCAGCCACCGCCAGCCGGCGATTCGTGGCCGTGCCGATCAAGTTTGGCGATGCAGGCGAATAGCCCGCGAAGAATTGGAAATCGTGGCGCGGCTGCCCGTCGCTATCGGAGCAAAAGCCAGCCTGTAGGATCGTGGGCAGGGCGGTCCCGATCGCCAATGCATAGAGAGCCGGCCAAAGCCCGCGACGTCTGGCCGGCCCGCTATGGAAGCTCTTCAGGATGGAACACCAAATCGCGATCGAGGACCATTTCAAGGTGCGTGCCCGGCTTCAGGACGACATTCTGGTTGCGTGACAACAGGACCCCCGCCAATGCCCCTCCCACGCCACCTATGGCGGCGCCACCCAATCCCCGGGTAATGGCGCCGATGGTGGCGCCCATGCCTGCGCCTTCCATCACCGTGCGGCCGTCGGCCGATTTTCCGCCGCCTTCTACCTTGCCCTCGTCGCCCATTGGCCGGGCGCGAAAATCGCGCGATACGCCGTTGGGCAGGATCAGCGAGTCGAAGCGAATGTAGAGTTCGCCCTTGCCCACCACTTTGCCGGCCGCCTTGGCCTTGGTGATGGTCCCCTCGACATCGCTGCCGCGCGGGATGACCACGTGCCCGCCCGCCGCTACCGGGACCGCCGTGCGGAGGTAAACGTGATCGCCCTCTTTGGCGTACTTGGTGTTAACTTCGCCGATCAGCGACAACAGCACGCGCGTCCCGGTTGGGATGGTGACGTCGCCCGTGCCCGCCTCGGGCCTCTTCACCAATTCCGGTTGTGAAGGATCGCCGCCCGCGGTCTGGCGCCAACCCGCCGGCGGCGCATCGCCTGCCGGAGCCGTGGGAGCCACGGGCGCGATCGGATCGATGTGCTGAGCCGGTGGGGCGGCTGGGGGGGCCGCGGCCGGAACGCCCGCCCGCCGGTAAACCAAAGTGCCTTCCGACTCGCCATCCGAACGAACCACCTGCCGCGTAATCGTCAGGGTATTGTGACTGCGGGAGATTTCCCAGCGGTCCATCACGGTATAATGCCGCTGGCCGGTGACCTGGGTATTGACCAGCAGCGCCGAGCCTTCCCACTTAACCACGGAGCTTCTCGATTCATCGCCGATCTTCTTACGCGTCTCGCTGCCATCGATCGCATAAGACCACTGTGCGGTTCCAGTAGCGCAGGAAATGCCTCCGCCGCCCTGTGAGACAGTCAGATTGGTTTCTACTGGTCCTAGGGAAGCCGTGTCGCTGGCGCCTGGATCCAGCACCCACTTTCCCGAAAAGTCACGATCCGGATCGCTGGCGCGAAGCGGGGAGCCCGGCAAGATAGCTAACGCTAGAAGCAGGGCAGTTAGAAGGGAGCGCCCACGCATGCTCCAAACATTACCACATACGGGCAGTCCGTGCATTCCTGTACCGCTGTCCGATGTCATCATCAAACCTCCGCCATCGTTCTTAGTATGGTGGACGCAAGCGCGGAGATCCCGTTGCTAACGAATCAGTCGAACTCGCGGCGCGGCGGCGTCTGGTCCGGCCCGACATGCCCGGTGGCGATCTGCGCGCGGTGGTAATTCTCACCACGGATCGCGCAACCAGCCATACGGCGCAGCATGGCGATTTGTCCCACATGTGTCAACGCATCCGCTATAGGTCCCTGGAACAGCTTCTCGGCCGACTCATGCAGCGGCTCTTCCGACGCCAGGTAGGCGTCGAATCGCTCCAGCGCCGCGTAGAAACGCTGCACCTCCTGCTCCCACGGCAGCGGCGCGGAATTGTGCCACTCTTCCTTGCCTCTCGCCACCGAGAGCGACCAATCCAGCAGGTCGCCGACGTGCGCCAGGATCTGGCCCGGCGTACGCGTTGTTTCCGCGGCGTGGTAAGCGGCAAATTCGGGCGGCGCACCGCGCAGGGCCTTGCCGCCGCGATAAGCCAGCGTAGCGACAGTGTGACGAAAAAGATCGCGCTTCGGATCGAATGCCATGGGAAGTATTATGGCAAAACGTGGGGGCAGGACTCCAGACCCTCTGGTGGGACAGGCGTCTACGCCTGCAGAGGGTCTCCAGACCCGATCTTTTGGCGAGCGTAAGCTCGCCCATGGCGGTCTCCAGACCCGCTCATGGCAGACGCGCCGCCAGCGCGGAAGCCAGTTCCAGAGGGTCCTGCCCTTCCACGACATTGGCGTAACCCACGATATATGGGCCCCTGTGGACAAAGCAGAGGCGGCCCAGATAACGATCGGTGAACTGCAACGGATCGCCCTGGTGACCGAACCGCTCGCGCAGCTTATCCATTACGGCCGCCGCGGATTCCGCCGACGATTCCCTGACCACGAAAGCTTTGCCGAATTCATACTCCGCAACATAACCGCGCTTCAGCAGGCGCAGCCCCAGCACGCTTTCCGGAATCAACCGTACGGACTTCTGTCCCTCCGCCGGAAACCAGGCCAGCGCGGCGGGCACCGCGGTGCTGCCCGGCAACAGTCTCTCGATCGCCGTGGAAAAGGCGCGCAACGCAGCCGTATGATCTTTTTCCGGATTGGCGGCCAGCTCCGCGTAGAACCGGTCCTTGGTAAAGATGACACGCCGTGGCGTGATCTGGCCGCCGGCCCCCAGCCGCTCGCCCGGCAGCCGTGGATCGCGATTGGCGCTGAACATGCCATAGGCCGAATCGGCATCCGCGAATTCGGAAATATCGATCAGGATGGAATCGCCGCCCTTGACGCAGGTGACGCCGTGCATCGCGACGAACCCGTAGAGCAGATAGCCCTCCGCATTGCCGTCCATGTACTCAAACAGGTTGGAGGCTTCGTAAGCCCGTGCCGCCCCTTGCTGGCTCCAGCCCGGCGCCAGATCGCACCGGGGAACCTGCGCCACGCATAGGGCCGCCGCGGCCAACCCGGCCCACAGCGCCTTCACGCGAACAGTTCCTGCGCTCGGCTCAAACGTTCGGAAACGCGGACGCCATGCGGACAACTCACGGTGCAGGTGGAGCACGTACCGCAGCGCACCTGCGCTACCTCAGCCGGCAACTCCAGAAATCGCTCCCGGCCAAGCGAAAACTGCCCATATCCATCAGCGTAAGTGAGGTAACGCAGGAGATCGGCGACCGGCAGGCCTTTGGCGCACGAGCCATCGCATTGGCCGCACATGCGGCAATAAAGCGGCGCGATGTATTCGAGCTGCCTGGCGAGCAGCCCGTCGTCGGACGTGGTGAAGCCGCCGGTCATAGCCTTCAGATTATCTTCGAGCTGATCCATGTCGGTCATGCTCGGAATGGTGGTATCGATATCGGAACTCTTCAGCACCCAGCGCAGGGCCGCCACCAGCGCGCCGTCTTTCTTGAAGGTGTTGTACAGCTTGTCGCCGGGCTTGGTGTTGCGGAAACCGCCGGCCATCACCTTCATGGCCACTATTCCCTTGCCCGCCGCGTGCGCCGCGGCGATCGCCGGATCGAGCGTTTGGCCCATGCTGAAGTTGTACGCCGTCAGGATTACGTCGATATGCGGATTCGCCGTAAGAGCTGGAATCAGGTCGGTCTGGCCACTGTGCGTGCTGACGCCCGCGAAGCGGATCTTGCCGGCCTTCTTGGCGGTTTGTTGCGCGTCGATCAGGTCATCCGTCACATCGGCGGGCTTGGTCTTGGCATGCAAGTACCAGATATCCAGGTGATCGGTGCCCAGTTCGCGCAGGCTGGTATCCAGGTCCGCCAGCGCCGCTTCTTTGGTTTTCGCGCCCGATTTACTCGACAGCGTGAGATTCTGCCGTTTGCCTTTGAGCGCGGCCCCTACCATGCGCTCGTTGTTGCCACTCTGGTAAACGCGGGCCGTATCGAAATAAGTAATACCGATGTCGGCGGCGCGCTCGATCACGCTGGCGTCGGAGGTGATCATGCAGCCGAAACCCACGCGGGTCACCTTCAAACCGGTCTTGCCCAGCGTGCGATAGCGGAACTCCGGGGTCAAGATAGCGGCCTTGGGCGGAGCTTCGTGCTTTTGGTCGTCCGCTGACGAACGGGCGGCCGATGCGGCAACCGGCGCGGCCAGTCCGGCAATCAGAAAATTGCGGCGTGAAGAATCCGGCATAGATCTCCTGTTAATCAGATGCTAAAATCTTATTCTAGTACCGGAGCCACTTTCCATGCCAACTGATTTTTCGCGAAGATTGTTCCTGGGCGGCTCGGGCGCGCTGCTAACCCACACCCTGCTCGCCAGATCCCCGTTCCGTCCGGCGGCCGCCGGCTCGGCCGCTACCGCGTTCCTCCCCACATCGGCGGTTTCGCTGATCAGGGGCGACGACCGGCGCAAAAACGCCCACGATGCGCTGGAGGCCATCGACGACCAGATCCGGCCGCTCCTGCGCCGCAAGAAATACGTGGTCATCAAGCCCAACAACGTCTCGACGGTAAATCCCCTGGCGGCGACCAATGCGGAGGCGCTCCATGGCATTCTGGATTACCTGGCGCCGCGCTTCAAAGGACCGGTGATGATCGCGGAATCGTCCGCCGGCGAGACCATGGAAGGCTTCGAGAATTTCCATTACGACCGGGTGGCCGCGGAACGCCGCGCGCAGCACGTCAGCCTGGTCGACTTGAATCAGGAAGCGCGCTATCAAACGATGCCGCTGATCGATTTCGATATTCACCCGTCGCCCGTGCGGCTGGCCGCCCGCCTGCTCGATCCGGACGCATTCGTCATCTGCTCGGCGATGCTGAAGACGCACAACACCGTAGTGGCCACGCTCTCGGTCAAGAACATGGTGCTGGGTGCGCCCCTGCATTACGCCCCGAAGGAGACGCCCCACTGGAACGATAAGCGCCGCTACCACACCGGCCTGCGCCAGACGCATTACAACATGTTCCTGACCGCGCAGAAGCTGCGGCCTTTCTGGGGCGCCGCCTTGATCGACGGCTTCGAGGGCATGGAGGGTAACGGTCCATCCTCGGGCACGCCGGTGCCGTCGCGCGTGGCCATCGCCTCCACGGATTACATCGCGGCGGATCGCGTGGGTGTGGAAGCCATGGGGATCGACGCGAAGTGGATCGGCTATCTGAATTTCTGCGGCCAGTTCGGGGTAGGGCAGTTCGATTTGGATAGGATCGAAGTGCGCGGCGAGAAGGTAGCCACGGTGCGCCGCAAATACCAACTGCACAAGGATATCGAGCGCGAGCTGCAGTGGATGGGGCCGATGACGGACTTGCCGCCCAAGCTGGGCTAGCTGGTGGGGCAGGCCTCCAGGCCTGCGCGGGTTCTCCAGAACCCGCTGTTGAGCATCCATGAAAATACTCATCGTCGGCAGGGGAGTCGTCGGAACAATCTATGGCTGGGCGCTCTCCAAAGCAGGCATCGATGTTACGCATGTCGTGCGCCACGAGCGCTTCCCCGCCACCGCGACCTTGGACCTGCTGGACCTCCGGCCCGGACACCCAAAAAATAGCCGGATCACCTACGTTCCCATGACGGTTCCGCGAATCGTCGCCGCGGACGGCTTCGACCTCGTGATCGTCGCCACCAAGCACTACCAGGCGGCGCAGGCCATCAGCCAATACCTGCCCGGCGCGCCGCACGCCACTTTTCTCCTATTCACCGCGAATTGGGAGGGAACCGCCGAAATCGACCGCCTCCTGCCGCGATCGTCGATGCTGTGGGGTTACGCGGCCGCCAGCGGCGGCCTGGATGCCCAAGGTGTCCTGTTCGCAACCGTGGCCCCGACCGTCCGTTTCGGAATGTTGGAAGGTTCCGATCCGGGCAAATTCAGGGCCGCCGCGGAATTGTTCGAGCGGGCCGGTTTCACCTTGGAGATCAAGCCCAACATCGTGGAATGGCTCTGGGTGCATCATGCCATCAATGCCGGCGGCATAGGAACCGCCCTTTGGGCGGGAGGAATCGGCGAAGCGGTACGCAGTTTCCAGACCCTCAAGCTGGGCTTGTGGGCTACCCGGGAAGCATTGGATGTGGTGGCCGCCCGCGGCGTTGACATAAAATCATATCCCGACACGAAACCGATCCTCGACGCGCCCGCCTGGCTAGCCTGGCTCGCCACCAATTATGCCCTTCGGTTCACCGCCAAAGGCCGGCGCCTTCTGGGGGCCAGCCACTTCGCCAATAACCCGGAAGAAATGAAACGCTATTACTTCGACGTGCTCTCGACCGGAGGAAGCCTGGGCGTCGCCATGCCGCACCTGTCCTCGCTGCGGGACAGGATCCAGAAAAACGAACAGATTGCAGTGCCCCCCACCGATTGACGCCCCCAAAACCCGGGCGCTACCATCGATTCACCCGCGATGCGCTGGATCGGCACCGAAACTTTCTACCTTACCCGGCTCATCTACCAGCGCGGTCTGGCCCTGATCCTCCTCATCGCCTTCCTCAACGCCGCCCTCGAATTCAAGCCCCTGCTGGGCGAGCACGGACTCCTCCCCGTCCCGCTCTTCACCAGGGCGGTCCCGTTCAGCGCTTCTCCCAGCCTGTTCTACTTCGCCCCCAACGACGCCGCTTTCACCGCCGCGGCGTGGCTCGGCGTGTTGCTGGCTTCGCTGGCGCTCGCCGGCCTCGCCGAACGCTATCGCACATGGCTTTCCATGCTGGTGTGGGCGGCGCTCTGGGTCCTCTATATCTCCTTCGTCAACGTGGGACAAATCTTCTACGGCTTCGGCTGGGAATCCATCCTGCTGGAGGCGACGTTTTACGCCATCTTCCTCGGCAGCCGCCGTGCCACGCCCCAAACCGTCACCATCTGGCTGCTGCGATGGCTGCTCTTCCGCGTGATGTTCGGCGCGGGCCTTATCAAGATGCGCGGCGATCCCTGCTGGCATGATCTCACCTGCCTGAACTATTACTATGAGACCCAGCCCATTCCCGGTCCGCTGAGCTGGTTCTTTCACTGGGCGCCCACCTGGTTCCATCAGTTCGGCGTCCTGTTCAATCACTTCTCCGAGTTGCTGGTTCCGTTCGCCTACTTCCTGCCGCAACCTTTCGCGGCCATCGCGGGCGCCGTCACCATCGCTTTCCAGTCACTGATTTTCGCGGGAGGTAACCTGTCCTGGCTGAATGCCTTGACGATCGTCTTGGCATTTAGCACTTTCGACGATCGCGTTCTCGCGCGGTGGCTTCGCATGCATGTGCCGGCCACCGAGCGGCCCGCGCCGGCCTATCGGATGGCGGCCATCGGAGCCGGCATCCTGGTGGCATTTCTCAGCATCCAACCCGTGCGCAACATGCTGTCCCCGGCGCAGGTGATGAATACGGATTACAATCGCTTTCATCTGGTGGGCACATACGGAGCATTCGGCTCGATCACACGGCCGCGCTACGAGGTGATCGTGGAAGGAACAGACGAAGCTGTGCCGGCGGATTCGGCAAAGTGGCGCGCGTACGAATTTAAGGGCAAGCCTGGAGACCCCGCACGCATGCCTCCGCAGATCTCGCCGTATCACCTCCGGCTCGATTGGCTGATGTGGTTTGCCGCCTTTTCCTCGCCCGGCGACGAGCCCTGGTTCGCGCCCTTTATGCAGAAGCTGCTCGCGGGCGATCGGGCCACCCTGGCGCTGTTGCGCACCGATCCGTTTCCGGACCATCCGCCCCGCTGGGTGCGCGCGTTGCTCTATGAATACCATTTCACGACCCCGGCGCAACGCGCGGCCACCGGCAACTGGTGGATTCGAACACGGTCGGGCACGTATTTTCCGCCCTTCGGGGGGCTGGCCTCCAGTTCCGCGCTTCAGCAACCCTGATGCCTGGCCATAACAACACCGCCGCCGTGATCGGATCCGGGCCAAACGGCCTGACGGCCGCTATCGTCCTGGCAAAAGCCGGGTTACGAACCACGGTGTTCGAGGCCCAGCCGACCTTCGGCGGCGGCGCTCGTTCGGCCGAGTTGACCTTGCCGGGTTTCGTGCACGATATCTGTTCGGCCGTGCATCCCTGGGCCGCCAGCTCACCGGCATTCGCCTCTTTCCCCCTCGCCGCGCATGGTCTGGAATGGATCCAGCCACCGCTGCCCCTGGCGCATCCCGCGGACGACGGCACGGCCGCCATCCTGGCCCGATCCCTCGACGAAACCTGCGCGCGTTTAGGTGCGGACGGCCCCGCCTATCGCCGCGCCGTCGCTCCCCTGGTCGATCGCTGGCCGGAGCTGGTATCCATGATCCAGGCGCCGCTGCTGGGGCTGCCGCCCCATCCCTGGCTGATGGCTCGCTTCGGAGCCCTCGCTATCTGGCCCGCGGCGCCCCTGGCGCGCCGGCTGTTTCGCACCGAAGCGGCGCGGGCCCTCTTTGCCGGTAACGCCGCGCACTCCGTCCTGCCGCTGGACGCTCTCGGTTCGGCCGCCTTCGGATGGATACTGGCTGCGGCTGGTCATGCCGTTGGCTGGCCCATTCCACGGGGCGGCTCCCAGGCGATCTCCAACGCCCTAGCCTCCTATTTCCAGTCGCTCGGCGGACGCATTGTCGCGAATAGCCCCATCCAGTCGCTCGATGAAGTGGGCGACGCCGGCCTGGTCCTTTGCGATGTCACCCCCCGGCAGTTCGCCGCCATCGCCGGCAATCGCCTTCCCGATAGTTTCCATCGCCGCATGGAGGCCTATCGTTATGGCCCCGGCGTCTTCAAGCTCGATTGGGCCTTAAGCGCACCCATCCCATGGAAGGCACCCGAATGCGCGCTCGCCGGCACCGTGCATGTGGGCGGATCGCTCGACGAGATCGTCCGCTCCGAAGGCGCCCTCGCCGGGACCAAGCCCAGCGATCGTCCGTTCGTGCTGGTCGCGCAGCCCAGCCTCTTCGATGCCACGCGCGCGCCCGCGGGCCGCCACACCGCGTGGGCCTATTGCCACGTACCGCACGCTTGCCCCGCGGATATGACGGAACGCATCGAATCCCAGATGGAGCGCTTCGCCCCCGGCTTCGGCGCCTGCATTCTGGCGCGCCACAGCATGACGCCCGCCGATCTGGAACGGCACAACGCCAACTTGATTGGCGGCGATATCACCGGCGGCGCACAGGATCTCCTGCAACTCGTGCTGCGGCCCACGCGCCTACTCTATCGCACGCCGCTCGATGGCGTCTATCTGTGCTCCTCGTCAACGCCGCCGGGCGGAGCCGTGCACGGTATGTGCGGATTTCACGCCGCGCACGCGGCGCTGCACGGCAAACGCACCAAATAAGTGCATTCCGGGCCCGTTTTGGCGCATCCTATAGAGGTGAGGCGCTTACCGTACCTGGCCGTCGCAGCTGCCGTGCTGGCACTGCCATTTGCCGGCTACGCCCAGACGTCTCCGGACGCCCTCCCCGTAAGCAACCTGACCACTGCCGGACAAAAGTGGCAATTCTTCTTGCAGGAGACCTTTACGCCGATGATGGTGGTGGCCAGCGCGGCCACCGGTGGCGTCTCCGAAGCCACCAACGCGGATCCCAAGTATGGCGTTGGCAGCCTGGCCCTGGTCAAGCGCTTCGGCGCGGCGACCGTCGACAACGTGACCCAGAACTTTTTCAGCGATTTCGTGATGGCGTCCGTTCTGCACGAAGACAATAAGTACCGGCGCAGAGGCGAGCAACATCGCTTCTGGTCGCGCTTGGGATATGCCCTCAGCCGGGCCGTCATCACCCGCACAGACACGGGCGGAAGCACCGTAAACTGGTCGAATTTCACGGGGACGGCCCTCAGCGTGGCGTTGTCGAACGCTTACTACCCGCAGCGCAGCCGGAACCTGAACGCCACGGCCATCAACTGGGGAACCAGCGCGGCGGGCGTAGGATTTGGCAATCTGGCTCCCGAATTCCTGCCCGATTTCAAGCGCTTCCTCAAACGCCTCCATCTTTAAGGGCCGGTGTGGGGCGGGCGTCTACGCCTGCGCGGGACGTCCACGTCCCGCTGCTCGCGCTTGTACCCGGCGGGCGCCAGTTGGGGTAAACTGGCAATATGAGATTTCGGCACTCACTCATGCCTTCCGTTCTTCTTCTGACTGGTCTGGCGGCGTTCGCCCAACAAATCCCACGCCCCGCCGGCGAATTTGCCATCAAAATGCCTAACGGCCAGGTGACTTTGTTGAGCCAGTTTACCGGCAAGGTCGTAGTGCTGGCCTTTATCTCCACCACCTGTCCGCACTGCCAGCACACCACCCAGCTCCTGAGCTCGATGCAGAACGAGTATGCCTCGCGCGGCGTGCAATTCCTGGCGGCGGCGTTCAATCCCGACGCGGCGCAACTGGTGCCCGGGTTTATCGCGCAGTTCAAGCCCACTTTCCCCGTGGGATCCGCGGACCGCGATTCCGTGCTCGAATATGAGCAAGCCTCGCTGGCCAAACCGAACTACGTCCCCGAACTGATCTTCATCGATCGCAACCGCGTCATCCGCGTGCAGCACAACGGCGGCGACGACTTCTTCAAAGAGCAGGAGAAAAATATTCGGGAGACTTTGGATACGCTCTTGAAAGAGCCGGTGAAGAGCGCTCGCGCCACGCACAAGCCGCGCTCCTGACCAAGCGGCTTCAGCCTTGCGCTGCAGGCGCCGATTGGCCGGTGAGATCTTCGAAAGCGATGGGTGGATTATAGAATATAATGCGCGCACAGCTTTCGCAATACATCACCTGGTCGCCCTTCTTCAGGTCCTGGAAGAACTGCAGGCGTAGGGCGATCTGGCAGGCGCTGCAGCGCCCCTCGATCGCTTCCACAATGGCGATGCCGCGCCGGCCTTTGCGAATGCGTTCGTACTGCCTGTAGACGTTGGGGTTCAGCCGCGAGACGATTTGCGCCCTTTCCTGGTGAATTTGGTCGAGGGCCTTCTTGTCTTCGGCCGTGCGCGCCATGGCTTGCTGCTTTTCGGCCTCTACCTGGGTCTTCTCCGATTTCAGCGCCAGTTCGGCCGCCTTCACGTTTTTGTCGAGCGGCTCGGATTCGCCCATCAGTTCCAGGATGTGATCCTCGGCCCGCCGGATCTCTTTCTCGCAGAACTCGATCTCATTCTGGAAGGCGCGGTACTGGTCGTTCGTCTTGGCGTCCAGCATCTGGCCGCGCAGCTTGGAGATCTTCTGCTCCTGAAGCTGGATGTCGCTTTCCGTCTTCTTGCGATCCGTTTGGTTCGCAGTAAGGGCGGCGCGGTCGGCTTCCAACTTACGAGTATGACTTTCTAATTTCTTTTCGATTTCGGCGATATGTTTGGGCAGCGCGGAGATTTCGCGGGTTAACTCGGTCACCCGATTGTCAAGCTCCTGCAACCGAACCGCCAACTCCAGATCGGGAAGCATTTCTTATGGCAGTTTAGCACGGGTGCGCCGCGCGGCGGAGAATCAGCGCCGGTTTAGACCTAATCGCCGCGCCAGAGGCGTGGCCAGCGCGCCCCAGGCGGCCTCGAGCTCGTCCACGCGCATCGCCCGGCACAGGCCGTAATACACCAACCCGCCCAGCGGAATCGACACAGCCACATCCGCGATCTGGGCGATCTTGCGCGCGCCCAACCAGGCGTGTACGCCGCGGCTCGACAGGTAGCACACCACTCCCATGGCGGCGGACGCGCCTAGAATCTTAACTACGCTGGCGGCCAGCGCGCGGCCGTCGATACCATGAATGCGCTTGCGCATCAGGATGAACAACGCCGCCGATCCGAACAGGGCCACCGCCGACGTGGACAAAGCCAGCCCCAGATGCCCCAGCCCCGCCAGTTTCACCATGCTCGATGCGGCGGCCAGATTCACCAGAATGGAGATCACGCTCACCACCATGGGCGTGCGCGCGTCGTTCAGCGCGTAGAAGGCCGGCGCCAGAATCTTGATGGATGCGTAGCCCGCCAGGCCCACCGCGTAACAGGCCAGCGCGTTCGCCGTCTGGTGCGTATCGGCGGCGTGGAACCGGCCCCACTGATAGACTGCCGCGATCATGCTGGGGCCGAGCACCGCTAAGCCCACCGAAGAAGGAATGGTCAACAGCAGGACCATGCCCAGCGAGCGGGATAGCGTCCGCCGGAACTCGTCCATCTGGCCCATTGCGGCGCTGCGTGAAATCGCCGGCAGCGTGGCCGCCCCCAACGAGACGCCGAATAATCCCAAGGGCAGTTGCATGAAACGGAAGGCGTAACTCAACCAGCTTACCGGCCCGTTGATCACGTGCCCCGCGGCGTCCGTGATGCTGGAAGCGAAGTTGGTGTTCACCAGGACATTGATCTGCACCGCGGCGTTCCCCAAAATCGCCGGCCCCATCAACCGCAGGATGTTGCGTAAACCTGGATGCGAGAAATCCACGCGCAGCCGGTAACGGATGCCGGCGCGATACAGGCTGGGCGCCTGGAACAGCCATTGTACGGCGCCGCCGAAGACCACGCCCCAGGCCATCGACATCACCAGGCTCATGCCCATCCAGCGGCCGACGGTATATCCGAATGTCAGCCCGAAAGCCACCGATCCAAGATTGAAAAAAGTCGAAGACAGCGCCGGGATGCCGAACTGGTTGAGCGCGTTCAGTATGCCCATGGCCTGCGCCGACAGCGCCACCAGCAGGAGGAAGGGGAACATCACGCGCGTCAGGGTAACGGCCAGTTCAAACTTGCCGGGCACCCGCGCGAATCCCGACGCCAGCAGCCACACCAGTTGCGGGCTGAATATCATGCCCAACACGCAAATCGCGCCCACCACGATCAGCAGCGCCGTGGCCACCAGGCTTGAGAGTTCGGCCGCCTCCTCTTTGCTCTTGGTAGTCAGGTATTGCGTGAAGACCGGAACGAAGGCAGAGGAAAGCGCGCCTTCGGCGAACAGATCGCGCGATAGATTGGGGATGCGGAAGCCCAACAGAAACGCATCGTAAGCCTCGCCCGCGCCAAACAGGCGCGCCATCACCATCTCCCGCACCAGGCCCGTCATGCGGCTGAGAAAAACCGCCGCCGAGACCACGCCCGCGGCGCGCATGACGTTTTCACCTTTAGGGGAGCCGCCGGCGCGGGATGCGCCGCGGGATGAAGTGTACGCCACCGGTTTCCTATTCGATGCGGCGCACTTCTACCTGGGCGTACACCGCGGTGGCCTGCTCTTTCGATGCCAGGCGCAAGCCCGGCAGCGTAGCTGAAGCCGTGCCCGTTGCGACGCCCCACCGCAGCGCATCGGTGAAATCGCCGTTCCGTTCCATCGCCCACGCGAAAGCCGCGGCCAGGGCATCGCCCGCGCCGATGGGGCAGAGCACTTCCACGCGCGGCGGAAGGGCCTCTATGATGGCGCCTTCAAGCGCTCCCACGGCTCCCCGGCTGCCGAGCGACAGCACCACCATCTCCGGGCCCATGGCGCGGATACGCGCCACGGCGTCCAGGAAATGGTTGCGCGTGAGTAGCGCCCGGTTGAGCAGGCGCTCCGCTTCGTGTTGATTGGGTGAGACCACCGTGGGCGAGGCTTCAATTCCCTCGCGCAGGGCATCCCCGTCGGTATCGAGCAGCGTCCGCACTTTTTTCTTGCGCGCCATATCGATCAGACGGGCGTAGAAATTGGCGGGCACGCCCGGAGGCAGGCTGCCGCACAGCAACAGCCAGGTGGCGCCTTCCAGGTTCTTCTGCACCGCCTTCTCCAGCCGGTCAACTTCCACCTTCCCAAGCTGCGGGCCGCGTTCGTTGACGCTCACCGTCAGACCCTGCCGGTCGGTGATTGTGAGATTCGTACGGATCTCGTGGCCCGCCGGCACCGCCACCGTGGCATATCCATAGGAGCACAGCAGTTCCTCGAAGCATTTGCCGTTTTTTCCGCCGCTGGGGAATATAGCTAACGGCTTGCCGCCAAATGAATGGATCACGCAAGCCGCGTTGATGCCGCGTCCGCCGGGCGACTCGTGCCGCGACTCGATATAGGCGCGATCTTCAAACGCCAACCGGTCCACCGAGAGGGTGCGGTCGAGCGCCGGATTGACTGTCAGGGTAACGATCAATGAACTATTGTAGTTCGTGTTCGCCTGCGAACGTGGCGCACGCTTCAGCGTGCCGGCGGGACTTTTAAGTCCCGCTTTACGGTGGCATGATACCCTGAAGCCTTGCCCCGTCACCCGCATTTCAGCGCCTACCTGGCGCTGGCTGCCGTCTGCTTTTTCTGGGGAACCACCTACCTGGGCATCCGCATGTCGCTGGAGGCGTTTCCACCGCTGCTGCTGGTCTGCGCGCGCTACGTGATTTCCGGCTCGCTCATGTTGGCTGCGATCGCCCTGCGCGGTGGCGAACTACCCCGCGGACGGGAACTGCGCGCCGCCTGCCTCAGCGGTGTGCTGGTGCTGGGCATCGGCAACGGCGCACTGGTTTTCGCGGAGCTGTGGGTGCCGAGCGGCCTCGCCTGCCTCATCATCACCAGTTCGCCTTTCTGGATGGTCGGCGCCGAGGCGCTCCTGCCCGGCGGCGAACCGCTGCATCTGCCTACCATCCTGGGCATGCTGGTGGGCCTCGGTGGCGCGGCCCTGCTGTTTACACCCGACATGCACACCCATACCTTCCACGCCGGTCTGCTGCAAGGATTCCTGGTCCTGCAACTGGGTATGGCGGGATGGGCGTTCGGTTCGATTTACCAGAGGCGGCGGGTCGCCGGCGCGCATCCCATTGTCATTGGAGCCGTGCAGCAGCTCGCCGCCGGCCTCTCATTCCTGCCCTTCGTGTTGCTTTTTCCCGAGCACCCCGTGCACTGGAGCGTGCGCGGCGCAAGCGCGCTTCTGTACCTGGTGATCTTTGGCTCCATCGTCGGATATAGCGCCTATATTTATGCGCTCGACCGCTTGCCGGTGGCCGTCGCTTCCATCTATCCGTACGTGAATGCGGTGGTCGCGGTGACGCTGGGCTGGCTGTTCTATCGCGAGCCTTTCGGGACGAGGGAGGCGGCTGCCATGGCCATCATCTTCACCGGAGTGGCCCTGGTGAAGCGCTACAGCCGCAAATTGCCCGCCCCTGCACCGGCCCCGGAGCTATCCTCCAGCCGGACCCTTCCTACCGTGCCGCTTTCGGACCCGGACCGGTAACGCCGCCCACCAGCTTGGCCCCCAGCGCGCCGCCCGCCGTGCACAGAAACGTGATGATCAGGAAGAAAAACAAGAGCGCGCAAACCACCACCAGCGCCAAGCCGCTGGGATTTTCCAGGATCTTCAGGGCCTGCTGCACGTTGGGATCGTTTCCGTACATCTTGTGGAACTGTTCTTCGTAAAGCTTGGTGATCCCGCCGCCCCGAATCAACGGCACCACGCTCGCCGTAAAGACTACGGATGTGATGGTCGAGCCCAGCAAGCCGGTGATCCAGCCCATACGCAAGCCGCTATCGACCGTCAGGAACTGGCCGGTCCGCCGGCGATAGACATACACCGACATAAATCCGGCCGTCAACCACCAGATCGCCAGCCCCGGGAGCCCTAAAGCCATCGCCGGCAACGCGCCGAGCAGCGACGCCACACCGGCCATCAGCAGGCCGATGCGCACCGCGGTGGCGTTATGAAAATTCACGCGCGGCGGCATGCCGGATGGCGCCCCACCGGCCGCGGCCGGCCGCGCGACGGTAGTTGTCAACAACTCGGGAGTGGGGTCTGGAGGGCGAGACACCGTCTCCGGCACGATTTCGTCGCGCTGAGGTTTGCCGCAGCGGTGGCAGAAACGGGCATCGGGCGGCAACTCGGCGCCGCAAGTACAGAATTCAGGCATGATCGGGAAGCGCAAGGCCCCCACTGATCAGTTTGACGCAGGCTCTCCCACGGAAGCAAGCCCGATGCGCGTTTCGCCCCCGTCCTCTGAGATCGCCACGATCCTCTTATAGCCGTGCTTGGTAAACGAAAGTTGCATGCAGCCGTTGTCCTTCTGGCTGATTAACCAGTGCGGAAGCTGGTCGCGGTAGAAGTCCGTGACCTTGTCGACCGAGTCGGAAGTGCGGTATTCGGCGGCGGAGATCGTGAAGGCTTTGTGGACGTCGCCGAAGTCGAAACGAAAGCTGGCGAGTTGCCGGGAGTCGTGTTCGCGCACCGCCCCGGGATATATGGGCACCCCCATATGCCGGGGATCGAGCTTGGCGTTATCCCGGACGTGCACGCTTCCGAACGGCGTTTCAACGGTGGTCTCGTCCCACGCGCGGTCTCGCGTGACGTTGACGTTGTCCGCTACATACAGGCCCGTGGTCACCAGGGCCGCGATGCCGAGGGCGCCCACTATCAGCACCATCAGCATGATACCGGCCAAAACGCCGCCGCGGCGATTGTTTCGAGGCATAGATGCTCCGTTCTGGAAAGAATACGAACGACCACCCTCCAAAGTTCCCTTTTCTGGCGATCTCCAGATCCGTGCCGTCTCGCGCTACATTCAAACAGTGTCGCCTGCCCGCGCATTAGCCTACGAGATCCTCACCGCGGTGGAAAGCGGCGCGTACGCATCTGACCTGTTAGCCGCGCGCAGCGGGCCGCTCGATTCGCGCGACGCCGGCCTGGCCGCTGAAATCGTCCTCGGTGTGCTCCGCTATCGCGCGCAACTGGACTTCCTCATCGAGCACTACTCCGGCAAACCCGCGGGCCGTCTGGATGCTGCCGTGCGCCAGGCGTTGCGCATGGGGATCTACCAGCTTCGCTTCCTGGAGCGCATCCCGGCGCACGCGGCGGTTTCCGAAAGCGTCGAGTTGATCAAACGCGCCCGCAAACGCTCCGCGGCTGGATTCGCCAACGCCGTGCTGCGCAAGGTGGATCGCGCGCCGGTAGCCTGGCCCAATCCCGCGGTGGAGCTTTCTCACCCGGGCTGGTTACTGGAGCGTTGGGAACGCCAGTACGGCGCGGAAACCGCGGCCGTCATCGCCCGCGCCAACCTGCGCGTGCCGGGCAGTTATGTGAACCCACAGACGGCCCGCATTCAAGACATCGGCTCGCAATCCATCGTTCCGCTGCTCGCTCTCGCGCCCGGCCAAGAATTCCTAGATCTGTGCGCCGCCCCCGGCAACAAGACCGCGCAGGCGCTGGCCGCCGGCGTGCGCGCGACGGCTTGCGACATCCACTTTCGCCGGCTCGCCACCCTGAAGTCGCTCGGCATCGATCTGGTGGTGCTGGATGGCACGCGCCCGTTGCCGTTCCGCGGCCGGTTCGATCGCATCCTGGTGGATGCGCCCTGCTCCGGCACGGGCACGCTGGCTCACAATCCGGAAATCAAATGGCGGGTGCATCCCGCCGATCTGCCGGACCTGCATGCCCGCCAGATCGCCCTGCTCGCACAAGCGCGCCGCGCCCTGGCGCCCGGCGGCCTGCTAGTCTACTCCACTTGCTCGCTCGAGCGCGAAGAGAACGAACAGGTGGTCGCCACCGTCCCCGGCGAACTCGTAGTGGAAACCATGCGCCGCCTCCCCGGCCGCGACCCGGGGGACGGCTTCTTCGCGGCCGTGATCCGCGCAGAGGGTTAGTGGCCCAGAAGAGTTTACGGCGTCCGCACGCGCCTTGCCATTTCCGGTCCGCATTGAGCATAGTTAGGGACGTTCCAAGTGTAGATGGCTTCGGCTTGCGCCTTGAGGGCGCAATGCGCGAGCATAGCGTCGTAGATGGCGCCGCCCACGATACCAAGGGCAGCCGAGGCTGCCAGCGCGTCCGCATATTCGTCGCCGCTAAGCGCGACGATGGACAGCCGCTCGCGTATGCTCCCGATGAAAAGCATGGCTTGCTCACCGCTGATACGGTGCTTGCCCGGCATCCGGGTTAGCGTCGAGTAGACTTCGGCCAAACTGTGAGCCCCGCAGCATCCCGTGACTTTGTCGAACTGGATAAAAAGCGTCAAACTGGCTTTATGGTGGACGTGGTCCCCGTAGAACACAGGCACCAGCACCGACGTGTCGAAGAAAGCCTTCATTCGTTCTTGCCGAGGTTAGCCAAGTCGCGCTCCTCTCGGATCTGCTGGAGCATCTCGTCGGTGGCCGAGGCGGGCAGGGGCTGTCCGCTGTGAAAAACCCAGACGCCGTGCTCCTTCGTCAGCGGCCCCGTCCTGCGTACCGGACGTAGTGTGATTTGATCGCCGGCAGCCTCCATTTCCAGGGCGTCACCTGCCTCTAGATGTAGCTCCTCGCGTAGGGGCTTAGGGATGACCACGCGGCCGGCCTTATCAATAGTGAGACGTGTAGGCATTCTGGTACAGTGCGCTCGGTTGAACGAGCGGTCAATACCAGTGTGGCCGAAGCTTGAACTGCCGTTAGTTAGCGAAGGCGAACGGACACAAGTTTTCAAGAGACAGAGTCGGCCGACGAGGAGAAAATGGCTGCGGACATCGACGTCCAGCAAGCCGCCCTGGAATAGACAAACGTTCGCACACGGACCAAGACAACGGAAAAGGGCGCAGGAACGCGCAAGCTCGCACACACCGGCGGGGGTGAGATTTCCGGGCTGTCGCAAGGCTAGAGCCAGCCCGATATTGCTAATCGGGAGCTTATGAACAGGGGCAATCGTCCGCCAAAAAATCCGCGCCGAACCCGCGCGCAAACGCCGTAGCGCTCGAGTTCTTCGTAGAGGAGAATCCACCGGCCTCAGCGGTCCGTGTAATGCTGCCTTAGTGCGGGTATTTGGCCCTCAGATTTGATCGTGCGGACTGGCAGCGGCTGGGGGCGCCGGAGCGGGCGGAGGGGTGGCCGCGCTGCCGGGCTGCTGCGGCGCCTCCATCATGGCTGCTATGACACCGTCGGAGAGGCCCGCTTGCTTCAGTTCGATAAGGTCGTTCGTGTCGAGGTGGAAATCCGCCGCCGCCGACTTTATCTTCGCGATGATTAACTGATCGCTAAGCCCTGCGTCTTTGAGCCTGAGAACGTCGGCGTTTGTCAACGTAGCACCCGAAACGGGCTTGGGCGCAGCGGCCACGACGACGGGAGGAATTGCGGCCTTAATCTTTGACAGATCATAGTCGGTGTTAGTGTAGACGGTAACTTCATGTCCCTTCGGAATTTCTATGTCTTTTCCCTTAATAAACAAGAAAAAAGGCGCCGCGGGAAAGAAAACGATTGCGGTGGCTACCATTCCGGCGGTCATCGCACCGGTATGCCCACCGCCCTTAACGTCCTGAATGCCGCGCAAGGGCAATTTATCCCCGGATGGAAGGCGGGCGTAATCGATATTCATCGCTAGTTTTCCGCCTCGCGCCATCCGTCGTTTCGACTGAGCTACTGTCACAGTGGCCATTCCGACGGAACCTTTTGGTATGACCACCGTATCGCCGGCCTTGACGTCGTCGAGGATCTCGAAATCGACAAAATCTCCGACATGCGCATCGGCGGACGAGACCGTGCGATTGATTTTCATCCGCACGGGCGTGCCTTCCGGGAGCACATTCTGATTGGTAGGAGTCACGGTCGCCGCTGGCGTGGCTGGCGGTACCGGAGTCTGTGCTCCGCTAAGCGCGATGCAGAGCACTAATGCAAGCGGCGGCTTCAATATATGTAATGGGATTTGCATTGTTCGCGTCCGATTTCAAGGTATTCTAATGCCTAACCATTCGTGGCGGCGCGTTTATTAAAAGAACTTAACATTGCCTCGGGCCGCTTGGCACGACCTTGCCGCAGCGCTGCTAAGTCTATCCAGCCTGTTAGTGCCCAAAAACAAAACCTTCATCGCATCGTAACGAGATCGCAGCAATCCTGGGCTATGACTATACTATGGGCCCCAAAACAAAATTGCTGTCCGTTGTTATGGCGACCATGGCGCTGGCAGGCAACCCGCGGATATTCGCCGAATCCCCGGGCGGCTGGGGCGGTCCCAGCGTCATCGTCATCGGTATCGACGGCCTGAGCGTCAACGGCGTGGCCCGGGCGAACGTGCCCCGCCTCCGCGATTTGATGGCCCGCTCGGCCTGGACCCTGGAAGCCCGCGGCGTCATGCCCACCTTGAGCAGCCCCAACTGGGCCTCCGCCATCAACGGCGCCGCACCCGAGCAGCACGGCATCACCTCCAACGGCTACCTGCGCCACAAGGTTGAATTTCAGCCCCTCTGCCGCACAGCGGACGGCACCTTCCCCACGATATTTGGGCTCCTGCGCGCCGCATACCCCTCCAGCCGCATCGCCGTCTTTCACGATTGGGATGGCTTCGCCGACCTTCTCGAAAAGCACGCCCCCGACGTGCTGCGGCACGTAGCCGGCGCGGCCAAAACCACGGCGGCGGCCATCGCGTATTGGACGGAAAACCGTCCGGCGCTCATGTTCATCCACCTGGATAACGTCGATCACACCGGACACGCGCACGGGTGGTTCAGCAGGCAATATTACGAGTCCGTCGCGGACGCCGACGGATATGTCGGCCAGGTCCTCGACATGGTCGATGCGCTTTCGGCGCGCGGGTCCACCTATGTCCTGGTCACTTCCGATCATGGCGGTACGCGGCATGGCCACGGCAAGAATTCGCTGGCCGAGATTCAGATCCCCTGGATTCTCGCCGGCCCCGGCGTGACGCCCGCCCACATCCAAGCGCCGGTGAACACATTCGATACGGCTCTCACGATCGCATGGATCTTCCATCTCGATCCTTCGCCGTGCTGGATCGGCCGCCCCGTTCTGACCGCCTTCCGCCCCTCGCTGGTTGCCCTGCGGGCCCACGCCGCCGATGCGCCACTCACCGATTGCTCGCACGGCGGACAATTGACCGGCGCGCTGCTCACCGCCCGCCCGGAAAACGGCGCCCCCGTTCTCACACATCCCGGACAAATCGAGTGAACACCATGCCGCGACCCAAGATCGACCTCATTTACATCGACGCCGGCGGCGGCCATCGCGCCGCGGTCACCGCTCTCGAAGCCGTCATCCGCGAACAGGGCCGCCCATGGGATACGCGCCCACGCAACATCCAGGATCTGCTTTACTCGATCGACGTCATCCGCAAGCTGACCGGCATTCCGTTCCAGGAAGTCTACAACATCATGCTGCGGCGCGGCTGGACGCTGGGTACCGCCCAATTAATCCCGCCCATGCACCTTGCCATCCGCATCTTTCACGACGCCCAGGTGCGCGCGCTCGCCCAACATTGGAGCCAGGATCGGCCGGACATGGTGGTCTCGCTCATCCCGCACTATAATCGGGCCATCAAACAGGCCCTGGCGCAAGTGTGTCCCGACGCCGCGCTGGTGACCATTCTCACCGACATCGCCGACTATCCGCCGCACTTCTGGATCGAGCGCCAGGACCAATACGTGATCTGCGGTTCCAGCCGCGCCGTGGCTCAGGCGCGCGCGCTCGGTTACACGGAAAGCCGCATTCTGAGCACTTCCGGCATGATCCTGAATCCGCGGTTCTACGCGCCGCTCGAATTAGATCGCGCCGCCGGACGCGCGCGGCTCGGACTCCGGCCGGATTTGCCCACCGCCCTCGTATCGTTCGGCGGCCAAGGTTCCATGGATGCCGTGAAGGTCGCACGCGCCATCGAGCGTTGCCCGTCCGATGTGCAGATGATCGTCCTCTGCGGCCGCCATGAGCAAGCCATGCGCAAGTTACAGGGCATGCGCCACCGCGTCCCGGTGCACCTCGAAGGCTTCACCACCGACGTGCCCCTTTACATGCGCCTGGCCGACTTCTTCATTGGCAAGCCCGGTCCCGGCAGCATCAGCGAGGCGCTGGCCATGCAACTGCCCGTGATCGTCGAGCGCAACCCATGGACACTGGCGCACGAGCGCTACAACGCCGATTGGATTGTCGAGCAGCAGGTCGGCATGGTGGTGAACAACTTCTCCCATCTCGATAAAGCCATCCCGCAATTGCTTTCGCCGCCGTGCTACCAGCGCTATCGCGCCAACGCGGCCGCGCTCAAGAACTCCGCGGTTTACGAAATCCCCGAGTTGCTCGCGCGCATCGTGGCGCACGCTTCAGCAGCGGCGAGACCCGCGTGGGGCAGCGTCGAAAGCGCTTCGCCTTGTGGGGCGGGCAATCATGCCCGCAGCCGCCTTTCAGGCGGCTAAGCCGGCTGGAAAGCCGGCTGCGGCCAGAATTGGCCACCCCACTACTCTTGGTTTTCGTAATCTTTGCGGCTCCAAAAAACAACCGCTAACTGTTTGAGCGCCAATGGGGTCTCAGATGAGTGTGCCGGGGTGAACTTCGGTTCGCCCCTGAAGCACCTGCTAAAGCGTGTTCCACGCTTCCTCCCGCGGGCGAGGCAGCACGCGCTCCAACTCGCTTAAGAGGGCAATCACCGGATCGGATGAATTGCGCAGTGCGCGCACGGTCGCATGCATTCCCGCCGGATCCGCAAACGCGTGTACGATCAGCGTGTTTACCGCGTAGAACCATTCCGCGGGATGGTCGCGCTGGTAGCCATTCTGCTGCAGCCACCCGAGCAGCGTGCTCAGCAGGAGGTCACGCTCCGGACCGTTCGGCGTCAGGCTAAAGAGCCCGCTGTAAAAAGCCGTTTTGAAACGGAAAAACTCCACCGGATCGTCGTCGTCCGTCCAATCCGCCAAGGCTTCCAGGTATTGCCGCAGCCGGGCGCGATATTCGCTGGTGCCTTTCTGCTCCGGGGTAAAGCCGAACCCGCTGGGCGCCATGATCAGGCCGTTAAACTGCGCGGCAAGCTGCGCGCACTGCGCCGAACCGCATTGCCCTTTCGATGACGCCGGCGCAGCAGCCGAAATCGCGCAGCGCTTCCCGCCGAGTTGACGCGCGACATACGCGCGCCAGGCGTCCACCAAAGGCTGCGCATTCATTTTCCGGCTTACGCATTGCGCGGGCAGGCCGAATAGCGCCGCATCCGCATCCCGCGAGTCGGTCGCGGAGAAGGAGCGATCGTCGCCCGAGAGTTGCGTCAGCGCGGCGGCGAACGAGTGCACCAGCGCCTCGAACTGCGCCGGGTTCAAGGAAACACCACCCAGCATGCGCGCTACGGGCGCCACTTGCACAGGCGAAGTCACCTCGGCGGCATAGCGCAGCAGCAGATGAAACGGCTCCCCCGCGGCTACCTCCTTCGCGCTGAAGGCACGTACCGCCACTTCGCCGGCCGTCTCATAGAAGATGGACGGGTCGTAAACCAGGTCGTCGTCGCAGGAGAGTCGCGGAAACTGCAGCGGCGGCATCTCTCCGAACAACTCGCGCGCCTTCTTGTAATCTACGGCCAGCATGGCGTGTATGGCCCGGCATTGCAGGGTACACACGTCGAGGCCTTGGGCGTACGCTTTGTCGAACGGGCCGGCGGGCTTTCCCGTCCAGTTTCGGCGCGGATAGGGCTGTTGCGCGGCGGCGGCCAGATGGAAGGCGTCTTCCAGCATCTCGCGCTTCCAGGCAACATCGGTCACGCCCGGCGCATCCGCAATGCGTAGCAGCGCGTCCGCGGCGAATTCCGGGGGCTGTGCGCGCGCGCGATCGGCCAGGTCGGCGTACAGCGGCGGCCGCGACGCGGCGGATGCCATTGTGGCCATGCAGGCCATGCTTGCAAAAGCGAGGAGGCGCACCCATCCATCACGGCTGCGGCTACGTATAAAGAGCATGGGTTAGGATTTCAACGTCATGGTTTCCGGATCCCACGTGCAGACGCGCTGCTCGAAATAGCTGACGTTCGACAGCAGCGCCGGACCCGCCGCGCGGAATCCAAACGTGGGGTCTTCCACCACCGGCTTACGGCTGCGCACGGCGGCGATGAAGTTGCGGTGGTGATCCAGGTGATCGCTATATCCGCGAGGCGCCGAGAACTTATCCTCCACGTTCGGCCGCATGCTGTCGGCATTCGGAGCCTGCGGCGGATACTTCTTCTGGTACTCGCGCAGAAACTCCGCCTGCACGGCTTTGGGGAATGTGTCGATGGTATAGCCGGGCTCGGCGTCGCGCGGCGTTTTCGTGACGGTGACGCCGCCGCCGATCTTCAGAACGCCTTCCGAACCCACGAACCGGAAGCCGGAATCCTCGCCGGCGCCGGAGACGAAATTCACGCGCAATGCCAGGTTAAACGCGGGATGCCGATCGGTGGCCGGATAATCGTACAGCCCCAGAAAAACGTCGGGAACGTCGCGGCCGTCTTTCCAGTAGCGCAGCCCGCCGGTGGCGAAGACGCGCGTGGGACCAATGGCGCCGGTCACGAAATGCATGCCGCTGAAGAGATGTACGAAGAGGTCGCCCGCTACGCCCGTACCGTAATCGCGATAGTTGCGCCAGCGGAACAAACGTACCGGTTCGAAGGGCACTTTGGGCGCGCGGCCCAGGAAGGTTTCCCAGTCGATGTTCGCAGGCGAGGCGTCCGGCGGAATGGAATACTGCCAGGCGCCGATGGCATCGTTGCGGTCCCACCAGGCTTCCACCATGTTCAGTTCGCCGATGGCGCCGGCCTTCATCAACTCCTGCGCTTTCTTGTAAACGATGGAGCTGACGCGCTGGCTGCCCACCTGCATAATGCGGCCCGTCTTCTTCTGGGTTTCCACCACTTCGCGGCCATCGTCCACCCGCTGCACCATGGGCTTCTCGCAGTAGACGTCCTTGCCGGCATTCATGGCGTCGATGGAGATCTTGGCGTGCCAGTGGTCGGGCGTGGCAATGATCACGGCATCGATATCGGATCGCTGCAGCACCTGGCGATAATCGCGCGTGGTGAAGATCTGGTTGCCCCAACGTTCCTTGGCGCGCGTGAGGCGGCCTTCGTAGATATCGGAGACGGCCACCAGCTCGACCCCGGGTATCTTTTGCGACGATTCGGCATCGCCGGAGCCCATGCCTCCGGCGCCGATCAACGCCACGCGGATGCGGTCGTTGGCGGAGATCTTCTTCTCCGGATTTCCCGGGTCGTCCTGCGCGCTTAAGGCCGAGGCGGCCAGTCCGGCGGCCGTGGATGCTTGCAGAAAATGACGTCTAGTTGGCATGCGTGCGGACGCCGCGGATCGCGGCGCTCTCCCTTCCTGATCCATTGTACCCGGTACCAGGTCGAGCGTCATGCCCAGTTCTTTCAGCTTGGTTTCGAGTTCGGCGATTTCGTCCGCGGAGGCTCCGGAGAGCTTCGGCAGCAACATCCTGGCGAGTTGATACACGCTTTCAGCCTGCGCTCGAAAGACGGAGCGCCGGCTGGCCGCCACGTTGGCGAGGGCCAGGCTGCGATCCAGATCCGCATGCAGAATGCGCACCACGTCGCGGTCCGTGCGCGCGCGCAGTTCCGCGAGTTTGGGGAAATGGACGAGTGTTCCCATTGGGACATTTAATTAGACGCGCGAGCCTCGTATTGGGTCATGCGTCCCATGGCCGGATCGCGCCGTGTGCCAATCAGGGCGGCCCTTTCGGCTCCACGTCGCCAACGAGCCGCGGTGACCCTTGTTCTGCGCGCGCACGGCGCTTACGGCACACATGTATACTTGGGTAGGCTTAAACCCACCATGAAACCCCCAAACATCCTGGCTCTCGCCCTGACGTGCGCCCTAGTAGCCGGCCACTCCGCCACCACCCCCAAGGATCGCAGAGATTACACCCCGGCGGGCTCAGCAGTCAACGTCGCAACCGGAGACTTCAACGGCGACGGCATTCTCGATATCGTCAGCACTAGCGACGACATCCTGGGCTCCGTGTCCGTACTGCTCGGTACGGACGACGGCACCTTCGCGCCACGCCCCATAATTTCTCGCGCCGGCTCATTCCCCAGTGCCGTGACAGCCGGCGACTTCAATCACGACGGCAAGTTGGATCTGGTGGTGGCCGTCGGCATTTTTAACCTCGTAATACTGCTCGGCAATGGAGACGGCTCTTTTCAGCCACCGGTCTCCATTCTGCAATCCAACGGCAGCATCAGCTACCTCGAATCCCTCGACGTGAACGGCGACGGCAATCTGGACGTGCTGGTTTCCGACGGAGGGACCGGACAAGTCTTTATCCTGCCGGGCACGGGGAGCGGAACTTTCCTGTCTCCCATCGTGCTTAGCTACGGTGCATATTTCGTGACCGGCGATTTCAATGGAGACGGCAAAGTGGATCTTGCGGTGGCCGCGCAATTGTACGCGCCGAGATTCTCAATTCTGCTGGGAAACGGCGATGGAACGTTCCGGCCTCCGGTCCAGGCGTCCGGATTTGGCGCTCCGTTCGCAGCGGCAGACTTGAACCATGATGGAAAGCTGGATCTGGTTTTGAATTACAACGCGCAGCACTATTCGGTTCTGCTGGGCAACGGCGACGGGACTTTTCAGGCGCCCATCCCGGTCGCTTATCGGCCCGCCAGCGGATCCGAGGCGATCATCCCCTTGCTGGTGGATGTAAATCGGGACGGAAATCCGGATCTGATCGTCCGGCAACAGACACTGGCTTCGTCCGAGTGCTGCGCACTGTACGTTCTGTTGGGCAACGGAGATGGCACCTTCGGCCCGGCACGGAGTTTCCAGGCCGCTCCCTACCTCTCGTTGGCCGCTAACAAACCCATGGTTACCGCCGACTTCAACGGCGATGGCAATCCAGACCTGGCCCTGGGGGGTAGTTGTGTATCCGTACTGCTCGGTGACGGGCGCGGTGGTTTCCACGAAGCGCTGCCAAGATTCTCCTATGGAAGCAGGAATCTGCCCCCACCTCGCGCGTCGGTTGCGGCCGCCGACTTCGACCGGGATGGCGCAATCGATGTGGCCGCGGTGAATCCTCTGACCAACCAGGTGGCGATCCTGCCGGGTAACGGCCGCGGGATCCTGGGAACAGCCAGGCAGTACCCGGCTGGCGCGGGGCCGGCGGCTGTGGCCGTGGCCGACTTCAACCTGGACGGCAAGCCGGATCTGGTGACGGCGAATACCGTGGGCAACGATGTAACCGTGATGCTTGGGGACGGCAACGGCGCATTCCAGGCGCCCATGCACGCTGCCGCCGGGACAGCGCCTGTCGCTATCGTCGTGGCCGACTTCAACCGCGATGGCCGGCCTGATGTAGCCGTGGCCGGCTCCGGTTCCGGCGACGTGACCATCCTGCTCGGACGCGGGGATGGGACATTCGGGAACTCGTACAACGTGGGAGTGGGCGACGGTCCAAACGCCATTGCCGTGGGCGACCTGAATGGCGATGGCAAGCTCGACCTGGCGGTGACTAACCTCACCTCTCAAACCGTATCGATCCTGCTCGGTAACGGCGATGGTACATTCCAGAACGCGGGCAGTATTGCGATAAAATCTGCGCCGTCTTCGATCGCGATTGCCGATTTCAACGAGGACGGCAACCCGGATTTGGCGGTTGCGGCGGCAAATGCCGTGTGGATCGCGCAAGGTAACGGGGATGGCACGTTCCAGCCCTGGGTTCAGTGGAACGTCGCCTTGGGTCCCGCGGGGCTTGTGGTTGCGGATTTCAACCGTGACGGCCACCCGGACCTCATCACGGCTAATACCACCACCAACGATATTTCGGTGCTGCTCGGAAATGGAGACGGTACGTTTCGCCCGGCGCTTAACCTGGGCGCCGACTACTTCGCCACGGCGCTGGCGGTGGCCGACTTCAACAGCGACGGCAAGCCCGACTTAGTTGTAGCCAATCCGGGGGATGGCCGCGTGACCATGATGCTCAACCGAATCGTGCTGGGTAACTGAAACATCCGAGCCGCAACCGTCAGGGCGCGGTTCCTACCACCATTATCGGCGGCTTGTTCGGGAACGGGGAATCGCGCGGGATCAAACGGACGTTATCCTCGGTGAGTTGCCGAGCGTGTAGGTTGAATGTATTTGCCGGATCGAGTATTACGCCGCCTCTAGACCCACTCGGGGGCGCTTTTTTATGGTAAGAACATACCTGATTCAGGCGTCAAGCCCTCTGTACGATTAAGTAGCGGCAGGCCTGAAGGGGAGGTCTACGGTTCGAGTTTTGCGGGAACTCCTAGAAAATCGCGCGACATGATGTCTGTCAGTCTAGGCATCGCACCGTGCTTTGAAATCCAGGCGTTGACCGGGGCGGCGAGCATTGCAATGCCGCCCTTCGGAATAGGGATTGTCGCGTGCGGCGGCTTAATGTCCGGTCGGAGAATTTCGCAAAGCGGCTCGAAACCTTCCGGAAGCTTACCGTGGAGTTCCATTTGGCGGGAGGCCCAGGAGATTGCGTCGGCGGCTTGAAGCGCGGGTATGTGGTCATCTGTGTCCGTCGCCAAGGCTCCCGTGTGCCTAAATCCGCCGCGGGCCTGTTCGAACCGCACCATCACTGCATGGGCCTGATTCAACTGATCCTGATAGCCGAAGCCGCGATCAATCAAGTAGGCAGTCCTAAAAGGCCCCGTCTTTAACCTCTCGGATACGCCTTGAATTGTAATAGTGATTGCAAAAAACGCAAAGGCGTAGGGGCCCATCAAATTTCTGCGTACATCTTCGGAGAGCTCGTTATAGAAGTCGGTTTGCGAAACGGCCACAGAAAGGCTATAGAGTTTATGCTCGTTTATGAGCTTGGCAACGTCCAGGAATAGGTGCCTCTTGAACTCTGGATACAACCCTGCATGCTTGCCAGTGCCGACAAAATCAACCATATGTAGCGGCTGCTGCAAGCTGTATCCAGCGAACTGATTTCGCTCATACATTTTGGCCCATCGCTTCGAGAACGCCTTGAAATCTGCGCGGGACATCACGGGGCCGCCGCAGGTCACAACAGCCGAACCGGCGTCACTCCCGGCATCGTCCAAATAACAAGTCAAGCCGAGCACAACTCTATCCTCGCCTTCCGAGTGATGCAGCAGGAATCATAGGTCATCAATGCAGTCTTCCTGCATCCCTATAACACAAACCGTCCATACGCCCATTCGGCCGCCCGCTGAATGAACAATCAAACCGACAAGCGAAAGGCCCCAAACAGATGATGGCTCTGTTGGTAGGCATGCGAGGCAATCTCGAAACCGCCGATTTAGAGTGGCGCGCGGAGCTCGGAGAGCAGCGGAGCAAGGAGCAAGCATGAAGCCGGAGGGGCTGCGCACAACCAGCGACATCAATGTCCTTTGATTAGTCGTTATTTAAGGTTATCTTAACGCAGACGGGCTTCAACCCAGAACAACGGAGACACCCAATCGAGAGACGGTTCCGAAGGTCGCAGTTCCCCACGAGGCAAGTGCGCGCTACGGAAACCGTTAACCCGTTTAACAGGCCAGCCGGCCCTCTTAGGCTCTGCAGGGTCTCGTGGATCAGAATAATTCCCTCCCAGGCCCGTTCCCAAGCCGCAGAGTGGTAAGGGTGCCCGGCTTTAGAAAAACGAAGACGGGGCGCAGCACATGCGGCGCCACGCGCACCATCACGAAGATAACAGGGAATGGTGCTAAGAGCGCGAAAAGGCACACAAAGAAAAAGCCGCGAATTCCGAGAGTCCACACCAAGAGCCACCCGACCAAGACGCTAAGGACGCCAATTATTCGCACGTAAGGTCCCGAGACGAATAGCCTGGCGCCGCAGCGCTCGCATCGGAAGTCGCTGGCGAAAATCCCTTTAGACATCGGGATCGGGCCGCGACACCGGGGACAGTGGCCTCTCTTTACGGGTTCTTCAATGGTGCTCATACCAACAGCCCTCAACAATTAGGAGGCATATTAACCGCGTTATTACTGTAACTGAGAACATATCGAACTGGCGGACCATTTAGCCAACCCCCAAGCCGTTCCCAACGCGCCCGGGCGTGCCCTCGTATGCGAAGGAGTATGCGCTGCCGCCGGGCAGGGCGATGCCTGTGATCACGTTCTGCGAATTTGCACCGTACCGTCCAGCTCTGGCCCAGACTACCGGGTCCATAGGAAGACCAAGCGGTAAACCGTTCCAAGGACGCAGACTACGGCCACGACGCGCAAAAACATGAGGAATCCGCCGGAGGGCGCAACACGGCCGCCGCCGAGCAGCCGGAGTAGGGACCGAGGGACAATCGCCGCCGACGCGAACAGCACGACGCCAATGATCCAGAATATTGTTTCAACCTTTGTGTTGGGCACGCGTGCAATCCTTTGGAATGGAAGGAAATAGATTCATCGGGCGGAGCATTTGGAGCGCAAACAAATATTCGGCGAACAATGAAACGAATTGGCGCGTCAACTCACTACTCTTGATAGGCGGCTATTGCGATGGCTTGGCCGGGGGTCCTCATGCTTCAATTGAGCGCCTGCGACTGACGGTCTGAGCGAGCGCAGTCCGTTACACCGCTTTTAGACCCACTCGAGGGCGCCTTTTTTGTAGGCCCAGATGTAGCCCACAACCAGGATCGCCAGGAATACCATCACCTCGGCCACGCCGAACCATCCCAGCGTCTTATAGCGGACGGCCCAGGGGAACAGGAAGATGGTTTCCACGTCGAAGATCACGAACAGAATGGCGATGATGTAGAAACGCACCGTGTAGCGTCCGCGCGAATCCGAGGCGGCTTTGATGCCGCATTCATAGGCTTCCAGCTTGGTAGTGAACGGAGAAGACGGCCGGATGAGCTTGGCGATGATGATGGTCACAACCGGAAATGCGATGGCGATAGCGAGGAAGATGAAGATCGGTATATAACCGCTCGGCATGGCCATAAATATATCATGGTTTAAGCATGTCTAAGCCGGTTCCAGCATGAGCGACGATCCCCGCGGGGCATATTCGGAACGCCTGGAGGCTCGCCGCCGCGCCGTCAACCGGCATGACCAGCGGTACCGTACGATCGGCAATCTGCGGCTACTGGTCTTCCTTAGCGCGGGCGTGCTCGCCTGGTTGATCTGGGGCCGCGACGCCATCGGCGCGGCCTGGCTGGGGCTGCCCGCGGCGGTGTTCGTCTACCTGATCGTGGCGCACGAGCGGGTGGTGCGCGCGCGCCGCGCCGCCTCCAGGGCAGTGGGGCATTACCAACGCGCCCTCGCGCGGCTCGACGGGCAATGGGCGGGCCACGGCGAAACCGGCGAGCGATTCCTCGATCCCGCGCATCCATACGCGGCGGATCTGGATCTGTTCGGTCACGGGTCGCTCTTCGAACTGATCTCAACGGCGCGCACCCGCATGGGCGAGGAGACCATGGCTCACTGGCTGCTGGAACCGGGCGATCCGGCGGTGTTGCGCGGCCGTCACGAAGCTATCTCCGAGTTGCGCCCCATGCTGGATCTGCGTGAGGACTTGGGGTCGTTGGGGGAGGACGTGCGCACGGGCGTGCATCCGGCCGAGCTGGCGGCGTGGGGCGAGGCACGCATCGATCGCTCGCCGGGCCTCGAATCGCGCGGCGCCCGCGCGGTGGCCTTCGCCATCCCCTGTCTGGTGGCCGTTTCCGCCGTGCTCTGGGGTGTGCGGGGCTGGCGCGATCCCTTCTTTGCCATGCTGGCGGCGGTGGCCATCTTCATCGCGCGCTACCGGCACGTGGTCGGGCAAGTGGTGGAGGCCGTGGAGCAGCCCGCGCACGATCTGGCGCTGCTGGCGAAGGTGCTGGCACGGCTGGAGCGGGAGCGCTTCACCGCGGCGAGGCTGGTGGAGTTGCGCGCCGCACTGGACGTTGCCGGCCGTCCGCCCTCGGCGCGTATCTCGAAGCTCAGCCGGTTGATCGAAATGCTGGACTCGCGCGACAACCCGTTCATGAAAGTCGTGGGACCGCTCATGTTGTGGACCGAGCAACTGGCCTTCGCCATCGAGGCCTGGCGCAGGGTGTCCGGACCCGCTCTGCGGCGCTGGCTGGCCGCCGTTGGCGAGATTGAAGCGCTGTGCTGTCTCGCGGCGTACGCTTACGAGCATCCGCGGGATGTGTTTCCGGAATTCACGGCGGACGGGGCCTGCTTCGATGGAGACGAAATGGCGCATCCGCTGCTCGCGCACCAGCGCGTGGTGCGCAACAGCGTCAGGATGGGCGGCGATTTGCGCGTGCTGATCGTGAGCGGATCGAATATGTCCGGCAAGAGCACGCTGCTGCGCACCGTGGGGATCAACGCCGTGCTGGCCCAGGCGGGAGCGCCGGTATGCGCGCGCCGGCTGAAGTTATCTCGCCTGGCGCTGGGCGCGTCCATTCGCACCATGGATTCGCTGCAGGACGGCACTTCCCGCTTCTATGCCGAGATCAAACGGCTGCACCAGATCATGGAGCTGACCGGCGGTCCGTTGCCGGTACTGTTCCTGCTGGACGAGCTGCTGCATGGAACCAATTCGCACGACCGGCGGATCGGCGCGGAAGCCATCGTGCGCGGCCTGGTCGAACGCGGCGCGATCGGCCTGGTCACCACGCACGACCTGGCGCTGGCGCACGTGGCGGAGGCGCTCGCGCCGCGCGCGGAGAACGTGCATTTCGAAGATCAGTTCGAGAACGGCCGCATGACTTTCGATTACCGGCTGCACGCGGGCGTCGTGGAGAAGAGCAATGCGCTTGAGTTGATGCGGTCGGTGGGGCTGGAGGTGTAGCGGGCCCGCGCCGCTATGCCAGAATTGAAGCTATGCGCGGCCTGCGCCTTGAATGGCGCCATCCTCTGCTCTGGCTTTCGGCCGCGTTGTTCGTCCTGAACGGCGTGGTCGCGTGGCGCCTCTTCCACGTCGAGTATCTTTCGCAAACCGGCACGGGCGAAAGCGTCACCATCGCTTACGCGCGATACGCCCGGGATAACTGGCCGGATTTCGACTGGTGCCGCTTCTGGTATGCCGGCCTGCCCTTTCGGAACGCGTATGTGCCCGCCCTGCATCTTACGGTAGCGGCGGTATCGTGGTTGGGCCATATCAGCGCGGCCCTGGCTTTCCACCACGTGGTCGCCGTGATGTATTGCCTGGGCCCGGTGACGCTCTTCTGGATGGCCTTCCGGATGACCCACACGATGAGTTGGAGTTTCTACGCGGGCCTGGCCTACTCGCTGGTATCGCCTTCTGCGTTCCTGGTGCCGGCCATACGGCAGGACCTGGGCAGCCTGTTCTGGGACCAGCGCCTGCATACCATGGCGTTCTATTCGGACAACCCGCACGTGACCTCGCTGACGCTGATTCCGCTCGCCATCCTGGCCCTGGATGTGGCGCTCGAAAAACGGCGGGCGATCTATTATGTGGCCGCCGCATTGGCCCTGGCCGCGGTTCCACTCACCAACTGGCCGGGGGCGATTGCGCTGACGTTTGCGGTGCTGGCCTATGGTCTGGCGCAGCCTCTCGCCGGCGCGGCGCGGCGCTGGCTGCGCATCGCCGCCATTGGCGCGCTCGGGTATGGGTTAGCTATCACGTGGATCCCGCCTTCTACGATCCTGGCCACCCAGGCGGATACGCAGGGATTCGCGCCGGTGAACCGCTTTACTTCCCATCACCTGATTTACGCCGCCGTGCTGATCGCCGGCGTCTGCGCTCTGCTAGGGCTGTTGCGGGCCGCGCGCGCGCCGCGATATTTGCGCTTCTTCTTTTTATTCTTCTTTTTAACGGGCGCCGTCACGCTGGGTTACTACTGGTTCGGCGTCACCATGCTGGCGCAGCCGTGGCGGTTTCACCTGGCGATGGAGATGGGTTGCATTCTTTGTGTAGTATTCGGGCTGCGCCTGGCGATCGGGAGCCGCCGCACGCTGGCGCAGGCCGCGGCAATCGCGTTTGCCGTCCTGTGCGTCGTGCAACTCGTTCAATACAGAAGCTATGCGCGGAGGCTAGTGCGGCCGATCGATATCACCCGGACCAGCGAATACAAAACGGCGCGCTGGTTCGACCAACACATGCGCGAAAGCCGCGTGATGGTGCCCGGTTCGACCACCTTCTGGCTGAACGTTTTCACCGACACGCCGCAACTCACCGGATGTTGCCCGCAGGGGGTGCTCAACCAGACCGCGCGCGTGGCGGATTACGGCATCATGACCGATTTGACCGCCGAAAACCGCGCCTACGAAAACAGCCTGCTGTGGTTCAAAGCGCTGGGAGTGCGGGCCGTGGCCGTCTCCGGCCCGCGCAGCACGGAAGTGTACAAGCCGTTCTACCATCCCCACAAGTTCGACGGCCGGCTGCCCGTCCTATGGCGCGACGGGGACGACGTCATTTACGAGGTGCCCTGGCGCTATTACTCGATCGCGCACGCCATGGGACCGGGCGAGATGGTCGCCCGCACGCCGGCACACGGCGTGGACACCGAGCCGCTGATCCCCTACGTTGCGGCGATTGACCGCCCGGACGCGCCGGACTTGCGCGTCGCATGGCCCGATAATGAGACTATGGTTATCTCGGGGATGCTGGAGGCGGGGCAGATCGTCAGCGTCCAGGAGAATGCGGATCCCGGCTGGCGGGCGACAGTGAACGGCGGGCAGCGGCAGGTGTTTACGGACAAACTGGGGTTGATGGCGGTCGTCCCCAACTGCAGCGGCCCTTGCACGATGGTATTGCACTACGATGGCGGGACGGAAATGCGCGTGGCGCATTGGATCAATCGCGGCGCGATTGCTGGATCGCTGCTTTGGATCTTGCTGTGGCGTTTAAGCGTGCAGCGGCGAATTTTAGTTCGCCGCGCTGGTTTATCGGGCGGCCATCAGGGCGCGTAAACGGCGAGCCCGTTCGGGTGCCCGCAGTTGCCGCAGCGCTTTGGCCTCAATCTGGCGGATACGCTCCCGGGTGACGTCGAACTCCTGCCCGATTTCCTCGAGCGTGTGCTCCCGTTCGCAGCCGATGCCGAAGCGCAGCCGGATCACCTTCTCCTCTTTAGGAGAAAGGGTTTTCAGGATGCCAGCGGTTTCGTCCCGGACATTCGTCTCAATGACTGCGTCCACCGGCGAACCTACCCAGCGGTCCTCAATCAAGTCGCCTAAGGCCGACTCGCCGTCGCGCCCAACCGGCGTTTCAAGCGAGACGGGATCGCGCGAGATGGTCTTCAGCTTCTGCACCTTCTCTACCGGAATATCCATCCGCCGACCAATTTCGTCATTTGTAGGAGTTCGCCCAAGCTCCTTTTCCAGCTCGCGTGATGCGCGCAGGAACTTGTTCATGCTCTCGTTCATATGCACCGGAATGCGGATGGTGCGCGATTGGTCGGCAATGGCGCGCGTAATGGCTTGGCGGATCCACCACGTGGCGTACGTGGAGAACTTGTAACCGCGCCGGTATTCGAATTTGTCGGCCGCCCGCATCAGGCCGATATTCCCCTCCTGGATCAAGTCCAGCAGGTGAAGTCCGCGGTTTACGTATTTCTTGGCCACCGAGACGACCAGCCGGAGATTGGCTTCCACCAAGTCCTTCTTGGCGCGCTCGGCTTCGGCTTCGCCGTGCCGGATTACGGTCAACGTATGCTTCAGATCCGGAAGCGCGGCACCCGCTACGGTTTCCCGTTTGCGGATCTCCTTCTTCAGATCTTTAAGACGCTGCTGGACTTGCGGATTGCCGGCAGACTTCACTTCGATCTTTTTGGCTTCCCGGTCCAGTTGGCCCAGTTCCTCGACGGCGCGCTCGATTTCCTTAGAGAATTCCTTCCACTTCAATGAACGGAAGGGGATCGCGCGAATGCCTTGCGAAACTTGCACCTTGGTGCGATTCAACCGGTTACACCAGCGCTTGCGCTGCCGCTTCATGTTCACCGGCACCGTCTCCAGTTTCTCGGTAACCTGTTGCAGCTTGCGGTAAACCAGGATCAGATCAGTGAACAATTTCAACAGGTCGGCGCGCTTTTTCAGATCGGCAGGGGTGCCTTCCTCGACGTCGCCTACGTCAACTACGTTGTCGATCTCGTCGGCGCCCTTGCGCAATTGTTCCGCCAGTTCCACCACTACCCGCTGCACCAGGGCGGAGCGGCTGATGGCCTTCTGCATGCGTAACTTGCCGCGCTCCATGCGCCGCGCCAGATCCACTTCGCCTTCGCGGGTCAATAGCGGAACCGCCCCCATTTCACGCAGATACACGCGTACGGGATCGTCGGTGTAGATGGACTCTTCCACCGGCGCGGGATGCAGAAAATCCGCTTCGTGGCCAGCCTCGGGGTCGAAAAACTTGGCATCTTCCTCAAAGTTCAGACCCAGGGCTTCCGGATTATCCGCTAAAAATTGATCTTCGAATTGATCCACCGTTAGACTCACCTCCCCCAATCGACACCTTTGGAAACTACCTGCGCTTGGTTAGATTCTGGGGCTTCTTGAAAAGCTTCGGACTTGCTTGTCCGGTACGCCGATGCGGAGGGCGAACTGCGCCACGGGCACATCAACTGATGATAGCATCGTTCACCTGGAAAGTTTAGTCCTAATTTTAAAGATGTTCCAGAAGCCTTTTGGTTACATCAACCGCGCTGCTAAGGTGCCTTGTGCCGCATTAAATTCTTTAACTCGTTGAAGAAGGCCTGCTCGTCCTGAAAATCGCGGTAGACCGACGCAAACCGCACGTAGGCGATCTTGTCCAGTTCGCACAAGGCATTCATAAGCATTTCTCCTATTTCTATAGTAGAAATCTCGCGGTCCGCTGAATCCGTGACTTTAGCCTCGACCTGGTCCACCAGTTCCGCCAGTCGTCCCATGCTCACCGGGCGTTTTTCGGAAGCCTTCAAAAGCCCGGACAAAACTTTCTGCCGATCGAACTTCTCCCGCCGGCCATCCTTCTTGATGACCATATAAGGTACTTCGTCGATCCGCTCGTAAGTCGTGAATCGCCGTTCGCAACCCAAACACTGCCGGCGCCGCCGGATGGCATCGCCCTCGCGGCTTTCGCGGGAATCCACGACCTTATCTTCAATGTGGTTGCAAAAAGGACACTTCATATAGTGGCCTCAGGATCCAATTGTTTCAGGGTACGCCAGCGAATCCCTTCGTGCAAGGTCAAGGCTACGCCCACAGGCACAACTACTACAAATGAAATAAACCAGAGCACGAGCGCTACGCTTGTCGACACTTCCAGCGGAACGCGGAAAAGCTGTGTCAGCACCAGCACCGAAACCACCTGTGTGCCACCCCCGACCCCCGGAATCTGGACCACCGCGCCGAAGGCCAGAAACCCCAGGAAGATCAGCACATCCAGCCACCCGAAATGCAGCGCGCCGCCGAATGCCCGCATCACGCAGTAGACGGTCACGGTAATGGTAGCCCACTCCACCACCGTGTACCAGACCACCAGGAGCATGGCTTTTTGGCTCTTTGTGGATTCCACGCCCTGCACAAATGCCGTGATCAGGCGATCGGCTCTTTTGAAATGCTGCTCGGGTAATGCCGCCAGTGAGTCGAGCAGGCGCCGCCGCATGGCCGCGGAGAAATGCCGGAACGCGATCAGAAGCCCTAAAACCACCACCGATAAAGCCCCTACGAACCAGCCGCCCATGGCAAAAACCCAGGAAAGCGCGGGACCCAGGGTGGCATCCGAACGGCGCACGCGGCTGAGCGCAAAGCCGAAGATAGCCAACACGATCAACACGTCGTAAATACGTTCCAGCACCAGCGCCGCCATCTGCGACGAAGCGGAGACTTTCTCTTTGCTGGCAATCAGATACGGCCGTACGAACTCACCGGGACGGCCCAATACCGTGATCGCGCTGAAGCCGATAACGGTCGCGGTGAACAGGTTCCAGAGGCTGGGTTTCGCCTTAACGGGCCGCATCAGGACACGCCAGCGCAGCGCCCGGCCATAATAACCGGCCATTACGGAAGCGCTGGCCGCCGCCAGCCACCCCCATTGTAAGGACAGCAAGGTGGCGCCGAAGGCCCGCCAGTCGAACCCCCGGCTCTTGAGGAAAAGACGCACCAGCCAGATCCCCGCCGCCAGGATCGCCACTCCCAGCGCCAGCCACTTCCAGTTGCGTTTAATCGGAACTCCTCATTTCCAGGAGAAAATGAGCCTAACACGATTCCCGCCCCTAGCATCCGGGAAAAAATGAACCTATCATGATAAAGCCTCGTTTCTTTAAATGTAACGATTTCCGGAGGAGGAGACGAGGTAATCATGGCGACCGCAGCCCTGGCGATGGTTTCGGGCGTTCCGTTTCAAGAAAGAACGGACAGCGGCAGCCAATATTGGATAAAACAGAGTTTGGACCTCGATCACAGTCTGGTGGAGCGGTGTCTCAGCGGCGACGAAGCCGCCTGGGAGGATTTGGTGAGGACCCACACCCGGCGCGTGTACGGGCTTTGTTATCGTTTTACCGGGAAAGATGGCGAAGCCCAGGATCTGACGCAGGAAGTTTTCCTGCGCGTCTACCGGACGCTGAAAACGTTCCGGGCGACCGAGGGCGCATTTACTACGTGGCTGGCGCGTTTGACCCGCAACTTGCTGATCGATAATTACCGGCGCACCCGCCAGGAGCGTCTTACAGATTCGATCGAAGAGCAGTTGCCGCGGATCGAGGAATCGGTCACCATGGTGTCCCGCCCCACGGCGGGCACGGATTCGATGGTGGCGGGCCGCGAGGCCAGCGAGATTTTGCAGGCGGCCTTGCAGAAGCTGTCGCCGGAGTTGCGCGAGGCGGTTATTTTGCGCGACTTGCAGGATATGGAATACCGGGAAATCGCAGAAATCCTGCGCATCCCGGAAGGCACCGTGAAGTCCCGGCTGAACCGGGGCCGGGCGGAATTGGCCCGTGTGTTGCGAAGGCAGAAGGTACTGGTATGACGTGCGCGGAACTCGAAATTCTAATCTGCGATTACGTTGACGGCACATTGGGGCCGGACGCCAGAACTACGGTCGAGCGGCATCTGGCCGGCTGCCGGAGTTGCGCCGAGCTGGCGCAGGATGCCGCCGCCGCGGTGGGGTTCATGGAACGCGCCGCGGAGGTCGAGCCGCCGCCGGAATTGATGACCCGGCTGCTGTTTCAGGCGCCGTGGGCAAATTCCAAAACGGCGGCCACCGGCCTAAAGAACTGGTTCCGCAAGGTGTTGCACCCGGTTCTGCAGCCGCGCTTCGCCATGGGAATGGCCATGACGATTCTATCGTTCGCCATGCTGGCGCGGTTCGTGTCGCCCGCGCGCCAGTTGCGCCCGGCGGACCTGGCGCCCGCCCAAGTCTGGGCATCGCTCGAAGATCGCGTGTACCGCGGCTACCAGCGCACGGTTAAGTTTTACGAAAGTCTCAAAGTCGTTTACCAGATTCAATCCAAGTTGCACGAATGGCAGCAGCAACAGGAAGAAGAACCGAAGCCGGCGGCGGACCCGGAAAAATCCGGCCGCGGCACCGATACGCACCGCCTGCCGGTGAAGGGAATGGAGGACCGGCCGGGAGGCCAGTCCCACTAAGGATAGGGGAGATTTGTTATGAACTGCTTCAACCACTCAGACACGCCCGCCGTCGCGTATTGCCGCGCCTGCGGGAAGGCCCTCTGCAACGACTGCAAGCGCACCGCGCAGGGCACTATCTTCTGCGATGAACACGCGCCGGCCGCCGCCATCGAAGGCGCCGTGCGCCAGGCCGTGGTCGACCGCATGGCGCAGGAAGCTGCCGCCAAGGTCTCCTCGGCGCCCGTCTCGGGTTCCATCGCGACGAACGACGTGTCGCCCGGGCTCGCCTGCCTTCTGGGCTTCATTCCCGGAGTGGGCGCCATCTATAACGGCCAGTATGCCAAGGGCCTGGTTCACGCCATCATCTTCGGATTGCTGGTTTCGATCACCAGTTCGCCGGGCACCGCGGGCGACCTGGAACCTCTCTTCGGCATCATGATCGGGGTCTGGGTCATGTACATGGCGCTGGAGGCCTATCACACCGCGCGCAAGCGCCGCGCGGGCGAGCCGGTGGATGAATTCTCCAGCATTCTCGATGTACACGGCCGCCGCAGCGGCTTCCCGATCGGCGCGATTACCCTGATCGGTCTGGGTGTGCTGCTGCTGCTCAATACTACGGACGTTATCCAGCTCCGCTACCTGTTGCGTTACTGGCCCGTTCTGCTGATTTTGGTTGGCGCGTACATGCTCTACGTGCGGGTCGCGGGCGAACCCCCGATGCGGCAGGAGGTGCGACATGAACGCCAATGAGGCCAACTTGATCCGGGCCATTCGCTGGCCCGTCACCCTGATCACCCTGGGCACGCTGTTTGCCCTCAATAACTTTACGGATTTCGGCTTCCATCAGACCTGGCCCGTGCTGTTGATCGTGTTCGGATTGTTGAGCCTGCTGGGGCGCACCACCGTGGCCGCGCCCCCGGGACCGCCGCCCCCTGGTCCAGGCCCGGGAGGCGTGCGATGAGACGCCGCTCCGTAACCGGCCCGATCCTGTTGATCATCCTGGGCGCCGCGTTCCTGGTCTACAACCTGCGGCCGGATATTCAGCTTTTCGACCTGCTGTCGCAGTATTGGCCCTTCCTGCTGATTGCCTGGGGATCGCTGCGGCTGGTGGAAGTGCTGGTCGATTATTTCCGCGGCGGCTTGACCTATACATCCGGGTTCAGCGGCGGCGAAGTCGTGCTGATCGTCTTTATTTGCTTCATCGGCTGGGGAGCCTTCGAAGCGCATAGCCATGGCGTTCATTTTCGGCCGGCCTGGGAGGCCTTCGGCGAGCACTACGATTACACCGTCGGCGACCAGAAGCTGGCCAGCGGCGCCACCAAGGTAGTCTTCGAGAATAACCGCGGCAACCTGAAAATTATCGGCGCGGACACTACCGATGTCAAAGTGACCGGACGCAAAACCATCCAGGCCATGAATCAAACCGAAGCGGACCGCGGAAACGACGGCACGCCTCTCGAGATCGTGGCGCAGGGGGACACTATTACCATACGGACGAACCAGGACCGCAATCCCACCAGCGGCAAAATTTCCGAGGATCTGGAAATCACGGTTCCCAACCGGGTCAACGTGGAGGTTCACGGCACCTACGGCGATTACGATGTCAGCGAAGTGAATGGAACCGTGGACGTGCAGGGCGATCGCTCGGATGTGCGCCTCAACAAAATCGGCGGAAATGCACGGGTCGAGCTGCAGCGCAGCGACCTGGTGCGCGCGGCGGATCTGAAAGGCAACCTGGATCTACAGGGCAAAGGCTCGGACATTGAACTGGAGAATATCGGCGGGCAGGTGACCATCAACGGCTCCTATTCCGGCAACCTGGAATTCAAGAACGTGGCCAAGCCGCTCCATTTCGAGTCGCCCAACACGGACTTGCAAGTAGCCGCGCTGCCCGGCCAGATCAGCATGGACCTGGGAGAGCTTACCGGCAATAACCTGGTGGGGCCGGTGCACCTGGTGACGAAGTCGAAGGACGTAAAGATCGAAGATTTCACCAATTCGCTGGAACTGGAGACGGAGCGGGGAGATATCGAACTGCAGCCCAAGCACATACCCCTGGCCAAGATCGAGGCGCGGTCGCGCAGCGGGCAGATCAGCCTGGTGCTGCCCGATAAAGCCGCCTTCCAACTGGTCGCAACTACAGACCATGGCGATGCCGTGAACGATTTTGGCGCGCCCATCCATAAGGAAACCGATGGCCGCTCTTCGTCATTGAAGGCGATTGTCGGCCAAGGCCCTTCCATTCACGTCGTCACGGAGCATGGCACCGTTACCGTGCGCAAAGCAGGCTCCGACGAGGACGCGCCGGAGAAACCGGAGCAGCCGGAAAAGCCCGAGCAACCGGAAAAAACGGAAACATAAATCAGGTTTTATGTGCACCGGCCCGAGACACGGCGATTATATTTTGATAGTCTATGATTTCCTTTGCGTCCACTGGGGAGGGGGCCAAGGGGGCTTTGTATAAGGTAAAAGAGAAGGTTTCGCATGCAGGGCTCTACCGCTGCACCACGTGCGGCGTGATGATCCCGGTGAATGCGGGCGAGACCTTGCCCGCATGTCCCAGCCGGTGCGTGGACGCCATCTGGACTTTCTTCGACGAGAAGTGGAGCGCGCCACCCGGCGAGATCCGCGAAACCGCCGAGGTCTTTCCGGCTTTGGACGTGACCGGCGACCCCCGCCAGATTCCGGTGGGCGCTCGCCTGACCGAGGTCCATTTGGGATCGCCTAAATTGGCGGCCTTCCACTTCGACGGCCAGGTATACTTCGGGAGCGCCGACGAGCTATTCCAAAAGACCCGGGTAATTCCCCGGTGAAGTGCCCTGTGGGGCGGGCAATCGTGCCCGCAGCCGCCTTTCAGGCGGCAAAGCCGGCTGCGGCCAGGTTTTCTGTGTTGTTGATTGCCATCGTACTCTACTCCACTCTCCTATCCGCCCAGCCGCGATTTTCCACACATATTCTGCAAAAGTTGCGTAACGAAGCCATTACGGGGTACGCTCTACAAGAGCGCACGCTCGTCACCTGGGGCGATCGACTTTTGTGGAGGAGATTGCCGCGAGGCAATTATCAGGTCGTCCGCGGTCGCGGGCGTGCGTTTTCCGAAGGCGGCGCCCTCCTGGATGTGGATGGCGACGGCAAGCTGGACGGCGTGGTCAACGAAGGCGGTCCGGAATCCGCCCTCGTCTGGTATCGCGCCCCCCACGGAACCGGACCCTGGACGCGCCACCTCATCGACACGGGCGTGGATGCTCCGGACATCCTGCCGGCCACTTTGTTCGGTCATCGCGGGATCCTCCTGATTCACAAGCGCGCGCAGGTGCGGTTCTACGAAATCCCAGCCGACCCGACGGCGCGTTGGCCCTCCCAGGACGTCTATTCCTTTTATTCCCCATCCGCGCAGGGCGGCCTGCGCATGGCTGATATCGATGGCGATGGATTGCCGGATATTCTGGCCGGCATGTACTGGATCCGGTCGCCGCAAAGCTTCGAACTCCCGTGGCGCCTGTTTGCGATCGTGCTCTGGAACGAAACGCCGGTGTCCGCCATGCTGCGGCTGAGCTACGGCTCGCTGGGGCTGGTTGCGGCGCAGCGCGAAATGCAGCCGGCCCGCCTGGCCCGCTTCGACAAGCCCGCCGATCCGCGCCAGTTGTGGATCGAACACCGCATCGAAAGCGTCCCGGATCTCAGCGAAGTGAACAGCCTGGAAACCGCGGATTTCGATGGCGACGGACGCCCCGATATCCTGGTCAGCGAGAAAGCCGGCCAGGGACGCCTGCTTGTGCTTCACAACGAAGGCGACGGCCGCTTTCGTCCGGTACAAATCGCGCAGGGGCCGCCCGTCCTTTTTGCGCGCGTTCTGGATATGAACGGCGATGGCCGCCCCGATATCCTAGCCATCCGCCGCGATGCCGTTTTCTGGTTTGAAAATCTGGGGCCATCCTGATTCCTATTAAGGCCGTCGCGGTGACGTTCTTCGTCTAGCGGCTGTCCGGCTCTAACCCACCGCTAGTGTCGGCTGTCGCGTTTATGGGGTTACTCGGAACGGCACGTTACTCGAAAGCGTGGCTCCGGGGGTCACCACTTCAACCCTTCCGGTGGTCGCGCCGGCCGGTACGGTTGTAGTGATTAGCGTGGGGGAGACGACGGTAAACGCAGCGGCGGTTCCATGAAAGCTGACGCGGGTCGTGCCAGTCAGGTCCGACCCGAGGATATTGACGGATGCACCCACCTTGCCCGCGGCGGTCTGCATTCTTACAAACGGGCCAAGACCTACGGACAGGCTGAAGACCGTGCCACCAGTGCTCTCGTAAGAGCGTTGCGTGGTCGTTCCGTAGAATTCCCCACTGGTGGCCTGGACGAGGCCGCCGTAAGGCATGACTCCGTCCGCACACTCGCCTTCGAAGCAGAAGTTGTGCAGCGTGGTCAGCGTGCCACCAAGGGTGATCTTGAAGACCGTTCCGCAGCCTCCGGGGCAAAGGCTGTCCCCGCCAAACAGGGTTGTCCCATAGAGGTTCCCATCCGTGGGCTGGATCAAACCAGCATAGGGTGTCTCGCCGTCGCTGCCATCGAAACTGTGCAACGTGGTCAGCGTGCCACTCGGGGTAATTTGGAAGACCGTCCCACATCCGTCAGTTCCGCAGTTCGCCCCACCCCACGATGTCGTCCCGTAGAAATATCCATTGGGGGCCTGAACGAGTGCCGACGAAGGAAAATAGCCGTCGGCGTGGTCAAAGCTGTGGAGGGTCGTCAACGTGCCACTCTGCGTGAGTTTGAAGACCGTGCCACAAGTGCTCGGCTCCCCTATAATTTTGTAACAGTTATCCTGGGTCCCGCCATACGCCGTTGTGCCGTAAAGTTCCCCGTTCGCGGCCTCGACCAGCGTCGCCTGCGGAGCGTCGCCATCCGCGCAATTACTTTGAGAGCAGAAGTTGTATAGCGTGGTCAGCGTGCCATTGGGGGTGATTTTGAAGACCGTGCCGCCGTTGTAGGCCCCCCCCTTTGTCGTTGTCCCGTAGAAGTTCCCGTCCGCGGCTTCGATCACCCCCCCAATCGGCTGCCAGCCATCCGTACCATCGAAGCTGTGCAGCGTCGTGAGCGAGCCACTTGGAGCGACCTTGAAGACTGTCCCGCAGCCGATCGTGGCACACTGGGTCCCGCCCAGGTACGTCGTCCCGTAGAAGCTCCCGTCCGTGCCCTGGACCACTCCTGCGAAAGGTTCGTTGCCGTTCAAGAACCCCAGCCCGCCAGGACCTTCGCCGAAAGTGTAGATTGTCGTTGGCGCGTTTGATGCGACCTTAAAGACAGTCCCATAAACGTAGTATGCCCCGGTCCCACCCTGAACCGTTGTCCCGTACAGGTTCCCATCCGCTGCCTGTACCAGCGACGCCTCCGGTTCAGAACCGTCCGCGCCATGGAAGTAGAAAAGCGTCGTGAACGTCTGCGCACCGAGTCCAATCGCCAGCGTGGCGCACAACATTAAAACAACCGACGCCCTCTTCCCCAGTTTGGCCAACATTCCTGCGATTCGTTTCACCGATGCCCTCCTCAACGCCGCCGATTGTATCACTTCTGTTCTAATACGAGGCACGCGCTATGCGCTTGTCCAATTCCAGCCTCTGGGGGCACCTAGGCGATCTCTACACCCGCATCGCGGCTGCCTCCCACCGCACCGAGGCCTTCTCAATTCGCCTCACCGCCTCCATCAGATTCGGCAGCGAATTCGCGTAACTGAACCGGATAAAACCTTCTCCATGATCGCCGAACGCGCCGCCATTCAAGCTCGCCACGCCCGCCTCTTCCAGCAGCAGATCGGCCATCTGTTTCGACGGGATGCCGGTCTGCTCCACGTTGGCATACGCATAAAACGCGCCCCCCGGGACCGTACAACGGAAACCGGGAATCCGGTTCAGCCCCTGGCAGATGGCATCGCGCCGCCGCCGGAATTCGGCCACCATCTGTTCCACCGGCTCCTGCGGGCCGCGCAGCGCCGCGATTCCCGCCCGCTGCGTGAAACTCGCCACACACGAACAGGAATTCACCATCAGCTTGTTCACCGCTTCCACCAGACAGGTGGGCATCACCCCGTAGCCCATGCGCCATCCGGTCATGGCAAAGGTCTTCGAAAAGCCGTCCAGGATAATGGTCTTCTCCAGCATGCCCGGATAGCGCGCAATCGAAACCGGCGGATCGCCGTAATAAATCCGCGAATAGATTTCATCGGCCAGCACGATCAGGTCGCGGTCCCGCAGCAGGTCCGCGATAGCGCGCATGTCGTCTTCCGGAATCATGCCGCCGGTGGGATTCTGCGGCGAATTCATCACCACCATCTTGGTCTTGTCGCTGAGCTTGTCCTGCAGCAGGTTCAAATCGAACGAAAATCCCCGGCTCTCGACAAGTGGCATGGGCACCGGCGTGGCGCCCAGCGTCCGGATCATCGATTCGTAGATGGGGAACCCGGGATCGGGGTAGATCACCTCGTCGCCCGGCTCCAGCAGCGCCAGCATCGGGAAGAAGATCATGGGTTTGGCGCCCGGAACGATGGACACATGCTCCGGTCCAACGTGGATCCCGCGCCGCCGCGACACGTCTTCCGCCACGGCTTCGCGCAACTCGGGAAAACCCTGCGGCGGACCGTACCGCGTCCAGCCTTCGTCGAGTGCGCGCTTGCCCGCCTCCACGATGTGCGCCGGCGTCGGAAAGTCCGGCTCTCCGATCTCGAGGTGGATGATGTCGCGGCCTTGCGCCTCCAGCGCCCGCGCGCGCACCAGCACCTCGAACGCGGATTCTACCGCGACCTGCTGCATCCGTTCGGCCAGCTTCATGCCATCTTCCTGAAAAAAGGCACGCCATCGCGGAATTCGACGCGCGACACACGGTCGTCGATCCGCACGCGCTCGCCCAGCACGCGCCCCGTCACCCGCCCGCCCGCATCCAGCGTCACGATGGCTGTCTGGTAGGGCACATCCGCGGCGAAGGCGTCGGTCGCGGAGTAGATCACGGTTTCCGTATAAATCGTTCCAGTCGCGTCGTTCATACTGTCCCTAGAATGGTCACCACGCAGGTGGCGCCTGAACCGCCCAAATTCTGCGCCAGGCCCAGCGAATGCCGCGCCACCTGCCGTTCGCCGGCTTCGCAGCGCATTTGCAGCACCAGGTCGCAAATCTGCGCCACACCCGTGGCGCCCACCGGATGTCCCTTCGATTTCAACCCGCCGCTGGTATTGATCGGCTTATCGCCCGTGCGCGCCGTATGTCCAGCCAGGGTAAACGGTCCGCCTTCGCCGCGCGCCGCGAATCCCAAGTCCTCGATGGCGATGATCTCTGCAATGGTGAAACAGTCGTGCAGTTCCGCGAGTTGGATATCGGCCGGCCCCACGCCCGCCATCTGGTAGGCCTTCTGGGATGCGCGGCGCACGGCCGGGAAGGTGGTGATGTCCGGCTTCTGATCGAGCGCCACGAAATCGGAGGCCTGCGAGATGCCCAGCACGCGCACGGGCTTATCGCTGAACTCGCCGGCGCGTTCCGCGGCCACCAGCAGCACCGCCGCTGCGCCGTCGCTGATCAACGAACAATCGTACAGGTTCAGCGGGTCGGCGATGGGTTTGCCATTCATGGCCTGCTCCATCGTAATCGCCTTGCGCATCTGTGCATCGGGATTCAGCGCGCCGTTCGCGTGGTTCTTTACGGCCACGGCGGAAAGCTGTTCGCGCGTGGTGCCGAACTGGTACATGTGCCGCCGCGCGATCATGGCAAACAACGAAGCGAACGTGGAGCCGGCCTTGATCTCGCCCGCGCAATCGCCCGCCCCCGCCAGGATCTCGGTCACCCTCGGCGTCGGCTGCGAAGTCATCTTCTCCGCCCCCACCACCATCACGATGTCGTAGACTCCGCTGGCGATGCCGGTGTATGCATGAAAAAAGGCCGAACCGCTGGAAGCGCAGGCCGCCTCCACGCGTGTGGACGGCACCCCATCGATGCCCAGCGCGGTGGAAACATACGGCGCCAGGTGATTCTGGCCGGCAAACGATGGCCCGGCGAAGTTGCCCAGGAAAAACGCGTCCACTTGCGAGGGAGAGATGTGCCCGTTCTTCAGGCACTTTTCACCAGCTTCCACGGCGAGCGAACGCAGGTCGCGGCCCGGAAATGCTCCGAATGGCGTTTTCCCGATGCTGGCTACCGCTACAGATCTCATAACGTCCCTACCCACCACTATATTAACCGGTGGGCGTCACGGATTGGCCTTTGCCGGCGCCACCACGTAGACGTATTCGAGGATGCTTTTTCCAGTGTCCGAAACGTTGTGCCGGGTGGCCGGTGGAATGTAAACCAGGGCCGGAGCGATGAAGTCATGCTGCGGCTGCTCTTCGATCAAGGCCGCGCCCGCCCCGCTCATAATCACCAGCGCCTCTTCATGCTGCCCGGTGGTGTGCCAGCCCACCGTCTCACCGGGTTTCAGGCGCACAAAGCCGCTGCGCATGCCCGCGGTCTGCGGCGCGCCTTCGAGCAGGGAACAATCGCTCTTCGCACATTCCAGTGTCCGCGCAAACGCTTGGGGCCGCGATACTTGCGAAGATAGCGGCGCCGCGGCAGGGGACGCCGCCAGCAACACCGTGAGCCGCACGTATGTCGATAAACGAAGTTTCATCGTCACTATTATCAACCCATAATCCGCCATAGATCTCTACGTTCCGAGGGTCCATAATAGAAACTCCGGTTACGCGGAATGAGGGACAGCATGAAAACACTCTTCGCAGCTCTGACCTTGTGTGTGGGACTCCACGGCCAGACGCTCAACACCCTATACATCTTCGGCCCAAACAACATCGGCTTCAATCCCGATGGAGTTGCCATCGGACCGAATGGCGAGGTCTACGGCGTGACGCTGTCCGGCGCCGGGTACAAGAACGGAGCTGCATTCAAACTCACTTCGCCGGCGGTATCCGGAGGCACCTGGACGCCCGCTGTCCTGCATGAGTTCACCACGACGGAGGGTCCTTCAACCGGGGGGCTTTGGGTTAACGGGATCACGCTGGGGCCGGATGGAGTGATCTACGGAACCGCACAACCGAACAGAACCGCCGGACCCGGCGAGGTCTTCGCGCTGGAGCCTCCTCCGCCGCAAGGTGGACGCTGGCGCGAGCAGATTCTTCACGTATTTGGCGCAGGAACTACGGACGGCCAGTATCCCAATGGACCACCGGTATTCGGGCAACAAAAAGTCCTGTATGGGACCACTCGCCAGGGTGGCGCCTACAATGCGGGTGTCGTTTACCGGCTGGTGCCTTCCTCATCCCCCGGAGGCGCGTGGACCGAAGACATCCTTTATAACTTTGGCGCCTATTCCGGAGACGGGGAGGCCCCGCAGGGCGCCCTGGCGATTGGCAGCGACGGCTCGCTTTACGGGGCGACGGAAGATGGCGGGAGCGGTTACGGCACGATTTTTCAACTGTCGCCGCCGGACGCATCCGGAGGGAGTTGGACCGAGCAGGTCCTGCACGCGTTTGGAGCGGATACGGAGAACCAGTTTCCGACTGGTATCGTCAGGGGCCCCCACGGCTATTTGTACGGCGGCACCGCACAGTATGGGCGGGTTTGCCCGCCGGAATGCGGCGTGATTTTCGAGCTCGCTCCTCCAGCCACTGCCGGCGGACCCTGGACGGAAACGACCTTGCACACTTTTGCTTACGAGACCGGAGACGGCATCGAACCATGGGCCGTGCCGGTGTTTGGTCCGGACGGCGCTCTCTATGGAGCCACGGCCTCCGGCGGCACTGCCGGCGGCTACGGGACCATCTTCAAGTTGGTTCCGCCCGCCGCCCCGGGTGCCGCGTGGACGGAGGTGATCCTTTATTCATTTACGGGAACCGCCGACAGCGCGCTTCCGGGTCCGATTGCCTTCGGGCCGGACGGCAATCTCTACGGGATCACGCTTGAGACCACGACGTTGCTCGGCAAAATCCTGGACTACGGGACTGCATTCCAACTCGTGCTGCAATAACCCCTGGTGGCGCATTTAAAACAAGGTGGCGGGTGGCCGGCGGCATAAGGGGTGGCGCGACGAAGTGGCATCGAAGAAACCGGCAGCCTGGCAGCCTTATTGTGTTCTATCCTTATATCTGTAGACCCATGACAGACGAACAACTCACCGCGCGCTTTGATGGGATCGATGGTCGCTTTGACGGAATCGAAGGTCGCCTTGACGGAATCGACGCACGCTTTGACGGAATCGACGCGCGCTTCCATCAACTCGAGGAGCATTTGCTCGAAGCTATGCGCGACATGCAGACGGAACTTCTGCGGGGCATGGCCGCCCATTCCGCAGGGATGACTTTGCGTATGCGTAAGGTCGAAGCCGACCAGTCGAACCTGGACGCGGCGCTGTCGGGCCGCGTGGAGATCCTGGAAAAAAGGCTCGGAGAGATCGAGCAACGGCTCGGGAGCGCATGATCAATCCCGTGTCATGCGGGCGTTGGAAGCAGTGTGGATGGTGCGGAATCTGGCCGCGCGAAGGCGACACAATTGAGGAGCGCGACGAAAACCTCCCGACGACGAGCGGGATCCAGCGGAGATATCTATGAGCGCCGAAGAACCCAGGAATCGGGGATGGTCCGAAAAACAGGCACGCGTCATAATCCGGAGCGCCTGTGCTGAGGCAGAGACAACCCTTGCCGACCAGCGCCGCTTCTCGTTAAACGTGGACCAGTGGAACGCCTTTGTGGCTGCCTTGGATCGTCCTGCCCAGCCGAAGCCTCGGTTGCATCGCCTGCTTGCCGAGCCCAGCATTTTGGAGCAGAAGCTTTAAAAATGTAACTTGACCGCCAGTTGCACCGACCGCGGAGCGGCGGCGGCCACCACCCGTCCAAAGTCTGGATCGTTGATCTCCCCATCCACCGCCGACGGTCCGTAGAATTGCGCGTGATTGAACACGTTAAACGCTTCCACCCGAATATCCAGCGATCTGGACTCCGCGAATCGCACCGCTTTGCTGATTTGCATGTCGAAATTGTCGATGCCCGGGCCGTAGAAGAAACGCCGCGCCGCGTTCCCCAACTGGCCCAGTGTTTCCGGCGCGAAGAGGCTGGTATCGAACTCCGGCCTTCCGTTGCGGGGGTTCGTATTGATCTGGAGCGGACCCGCCGACACCTGCGGCGTATCCAGCAGTTCGTTGTTCACCCCGTTGCCCAGCGTTCCCAGCAGCGACCGGTCCGAATCGTCTGCCAGGGTCACCGGAAAGCCGCTACTGAAGCGGGTCGTGCCTGACAGGCTCCATCCCTCCGTAAGCCGGTTGCGCCCGAGCCAGCGGTCAAACGGCAAGCGATAGGTGTAAGTGGCCACGAAGTTCTGCCGCAGATCGAATGAAGAGATCACGCGCGTCAGGCCGGCATTAAAAGGATTCGTCTGCTCGCCCAGATTGGACGCCTCGTCGATAGACTTCGAATAGGTGTAGCCGATCAACAGCGTCGCCCGCGCGCCCGCGGCGAACTTCAGCGTCGCTTCCAGGGCGTTATAGTCGGAATTGCCGACTGATTTTTGGGCTGTAACCGATCCGAAATTGGGTCCCAGTCCCACGCGCGTTCCCTGGTAAACCTTGCCCGCCGCCGACGTGTAGGCGGCATCTTCGCCGAAGGGTCCGCAGGTCGGGCTGCCCGGAGCTACCTCGCCCGGCCGGCTCAGGCTCAGGCACAGCGCTGGATTGCCGGGGTTTGTAGGCACCAGCACCAGCAGGCGATGCCCTTCGTTCCCCGCATAGCTGACCGTCAGCAGCGCGTTCCCGCCGAACTGCCGCTGCAGCGAGAGCATGTAGTTTTCGGTATAAGGAACCCGATTGCGGTAGTAAAAGTAAGGATCGGCGCTGATCGGAGTCACGGCCCCAAAATTGAACGCCGTATAAGGATTCTGCGCGGAAACATTGTGCGGCGGAAAGACCAGCGGGAAAGGATCGGTCTTCTGGCTGCCATCCGCCGCCGTGACGAATGGCGTGGCGAGCAGCGGCGGCGCGGGGCTCAGGTAGTTGTACCCGAAGGGCGGCACGCCATACATGATGCCCGCGCTCAACCCGGGAAATGCCGTGTAGAACATGCCATAACTGGCGCGTATGCTGCTCTGCCCCTGGCCGCCGAGCAGCCTTCTCCAGAATCCATCGTGCGCGTTGGGCGCATACGCCAGCCCGATTCGGGGCGCAAAATTGTGCAACTGCGAGGGCGAAAGCGTGGAAGGAATCCCGGGATCGCCGGGCACCACCAGGCCGGGCATCGCGTTGGGATACAGCACCGATTGTTCGCCCGGAACCACGGTCTGGATGTTGTTGTATTTCTCCCACCACGGCATGATCAAGTCCCAGCGCACGCCGAAGTTCAGGGTCAGGTTGGGTCGCGCCCGCCAGCTATCTTCCGCGAACGCGGCGCCGTAGCGGTTCCTCAGATAGAAGCGCTGCCCGGTGGTTTGCGTGAAGTTGCTGGGAAAGCCCAACAGGAAATCGGCGAAAGCCGAGCCCGTCTCCGTGCCGTCGATGTTGAAGGTCCCGTTGAATGTGGCATTCGGGTTTTCGTTGACTTGATCGGCGTGAAACTGGCCGCCGAACTTGAGCGTGTGCGTCCCGATCACTTTCGAAAGCGTGTCGCTGGCATATAGGGTGTTGTTCCACTGGTCCAGATTGGTCACCGGCACGCCCATCACGAAGGAGGGGAACACAATGTTTTCCACGCCTTCGAACTGCGGCGCCTGCACCACGATCCCCGCCGTGCCCGCGCCCGTCACAAAACCCTGCGACTGCAGGGTGACACCCGGCGCCGCCGCGCGGCTGGCCGATATCGTTCACATTGCGCAGGAAACCGGCGTGAAATTCGTTCACGGCGGAAGCGCCCAGTACCTTGGTGTCCGCCAGCGTGATCATCTGCGCCTGGCCGATCGTGAGGGCGTCGAAGCCCGGAATGCTGGCGCCGCCCTGGCCGCCCGGATACGGGTTGTCCAGACGGTAATTATCGACGAAATAATATCCGGAAATCTGGCCGAGCCGCGTGTTTGCGTCGATCCGGCCGCCGCCTTTGTCGTCTCTGACGGTTTCAGGCTCCGCGGAGGTGGCAAAAAGGTTCGAGCCGATGTTCGGCAGCGGAATGTACGGCAACAGGCCTGCCGCCGGCGCCGACCACGCCCGGGTTGGGATGGTCGCGTTGGGAAAAACGCACGACGCCGGGCTGGTACAACCCTGCATATAGTAAGGTTCGCCCTCGGAGACCCCGTATCCCAGTTTTTGCGTGAGCAGGCTGGCGATGTACGGACCGCCGACCGTGCCGGTCAGCGAACTTGCCATATCGCTCAGGTTGCCCGCGCGGTCCTCCGCCGAGGGCACCGAAGTCACCGGCGACGCGATGCCCTCCACAGTGCGGGTTCCCTGGTAATCGAGAAAGAAAAACGCGCGATTCTTGCGGATCGGCCCGCCGAGAACTCCGCCATACTGGTTTTGCCGGTATGCGCCGCGGGAGTTGTCGAAGAAGTTCCGCGCATCCAGGTCCGTGTTCCGCAGGAATTCAAAGGCGTCGCCGTGAAACAGGTTGCTGCCGGATTTGGTCACCACATTCACCAGCCCGCCGTTATAGTTCCCATACTCGGCGTCGAAGTTGCTGGTCAACACCCGGAACTGCTGGATGGAATCCAGGTTTGGGATCACCGATGTTCCGCCGTTCATGTGTTCCTGCACGTCGATGGCATTTACGACGAAGCCGTTAGACGATTCGCGCTGTCCATCGATCGAAACGTCTCCAGGATTCAGATCCCCGGAAGGATTAATGGTTCCGGTCACGCCGGCCATGATCACCGAAGTGGGCGTCAGGGTCGTGATCGGGCTGACACCCGGTTGAATCGCCAGCAGATCCGTATAGCTGCGGCCGTTCAAGGGAATCGCTTCGATCTGGCCGTCGGAAACGACCTCCCCAAGGTGCGTCGCCACGGTATCGACTTGTGTTTGAACGGCGGCCTCCGTCTCGTTGACGGTAACGGTCTCGGTCTCCAGTCCTACCTGTAGGACGGCATCGATTCTCAGCGCCGCATCGGCATCCACCGCCAGGTTTGTCTTCTGTTGCGTTCGAAATCCGCCGGCTTCAATCGTCAGGTCGTAGTGGCCTACAGGGAGCGCCGGGAAAGCATAGAATCCCTGGTCGTCCGATGCGGTCTTGTATCCGGCTTTCAGGGAAGTGTTGGTGAGGGTGAGCCGGGCTCCGGGTATGGCGGCGCCGCTCGCATCCCGCAGCACACCCGAAATGCTACCGGCGGCCCCGGCCAGGCGCGCCGCGAGGAGCAACAGCAGCACGAAGGCCACGGGCCACCGCCTCTCCGAAAGATTTGTGCGCATGTCCGTTCCGGCGCCGCCGTAGCAAGAATTCCAATTTAGTAACACTACCATGCCATGGTTTCAGTTTCAAGTACGTGCCACACGGCACCAATGGATTCCCCCCATCCGTCCGCCCGGTGTAAAATCGGCTTATTGCCGGTAGGAACCGCCTACCAGCTTTGTTTCCACGTTTTTAAGGGTTTCTACGTCACAACTACAGGACCGTGGAAGCCGTAATTTACGCCCTGATGAGCGAAGCCGTCGATCCCGGCCTGGAACTCCTGGAGACGCAGAACAGGTTTGTTTCAGACCACTTACGCCGTATTTTTGTGCAAATTTATCGCATCGTGGGCAACGTGGCGGATGCCCAGGACCTCACTCAGGAGGCTTTCATCAAGGCGCTGCAGCGGCAGGATCAGCTCAAAGATGAACAAAAGGCGGCGCATTGGCTGTCGCGCATTGCCACCAATACCGCCATCGATTTCCTGCGCCGCAACGGGCGGATCTCCTACTGCGAACTGGATGCCGCGCCCGAAAGCCACGACGAGAGTCCGGAGGATATCCTGTTACGCTCCGAGCAGCGCGACTATCTGGAAGACGGCTTGCGCCTGCTGACAGCGCGCGAGCGGGCGGCGCTGATGTTGCGCGATGTGGAAGGCTTGCCGGCCGAAGAAGTGGCCCAGCGCATGGCTTGTTCGAAGGCCACGGTACGCTCGCACATCGCCAACGCACGCATTAAGCTGCGCCGCTATATGGAAAAGAGGAAGCCATGACGCATCCGAATCAGTCTATCCTGGCCCTTTACGCCGGCCAGGATCTCGGTTGGTTCACCCGCCGCCGTACCGAGCGTCACCTGTCCCGTTGCCGCGAATGCCGTGGCGAGGTGCAGGCGTTCGCGTCGGCGCGCGACAATCTGGCCGCGCTGGATAGTCTGCCGGCCATCTCCTGGAAGCCGCTGGCCGCCGAGATGAAGGCCAATATCCGATTAGGCCTGGCGGCCGGCGAATGTGTGCGCGGCGCGGGGAGCACCAGCTTATTGGGTTCGTTTGTTCAGTTTTCTAACGCCCGCGCGTTTGCGGCCTGCGCCAGCGTGATGACGCTGGTGGCCGTCGGTTTGTTTCTGCAGCGGCCCACGCCCACCGCGCCGGCGATGGCGGCCAGCCAAGGCTCGATCCTGCGGGCCACCGCCAGTGGGATCGAATTGAACCAGGGCGGCGAGACTTTAAGCCTGCTGCATGTGCGCACCGGCGATGTGACGTATTCGGCCGGCGCGCAAGGTTCCATGCGGGCCGGGTACGTCGATTCCGACACCGGCAACGTAACGATTAATAACTTGTATGTCCAGTAAATTAGCGATTCTATGGGTAGCGGCCGCCCTCGCGCTGTCCGCGCAGGAAGCGCCGCTCGACAACTCGGTGAAGATCAACCTGCCGGCGGATTCGCCCCTAACCTTGATCTCGACCAACCTGGGCGAATCGCACGTGACCCAGCGCGGCAGCGCCGTGGTGCTCGACCTGGATGTGTCCCTCACGCTGCATAACTCCAGCCCCAACCGCGTACGCGGGGTCACTCTGCTGGTCGCCGCGCAGGAAGCCACTCCCGGTGGCAAGGCCTCCGTATCGGTCCCCAGCCTGGATGTAGGGCCCAGCCAGAACTTCCCTGTACGCATCAACTTGCGGCTGTTGCGGCCCGCCCAGATGGGCAGCGGCGCGCTGGTGCAGGTGAACCTCGACGGCGTCCTGTTCCAGGATTATTCCTTCTACGGTCCGAATCGCCTGGATTCCCGCCGCACCATGACCGCGTGGGAGATGGAAGCGCAACGCGACCGCAAATACTTCAAGTCCATCCTGGCGGCGCGCGGCGTCGAAGGCCTGAAGCAGGCCATGCTGGAGAGTCTGAATCGCCAGGCTGAGCGCCCCCGCCTGGATGTGCAGGTCTCCCGCGGGCGCGCGGTGTCTTCGGCGGCGACCGGCGACCACAACGCCCGGTTTGCGTTTCTGCGTTTCCCGGGCGAGCCCGTAGAGCCGGTGGATGGCTGGGCAGAAATCGCCGGAAACGAAGCCCGGAATCCGCGCATTGATGTACACAATCTTTCCACGCGCCAGGTGCGCTCCGTCGAGATCGATTGGATCGTGTCCGACCGGCAGGGCAAGCAGTACATGGCCGGCTCGGTGCCGGCATCCGGTCCCGGGTTTAACCTGAAGGCCGGCAGCACCAGCCGCGTGCTGCAAGACACCGCTTTGCGGATCTCGAAGGACGGTGGAACGCCCCTAGCCATCAGCGGCATGACCGGCTTCGTCGGCCAGGTCGAATTTGCCGACGGCAAGGTCTGGATTCCCAATCGCGAAGAGCTCGCCAACGCCCAGCTTCTGGGCGTCCTGGATCCGTCGCCCGAAGAGCAGCGCCTCATGGATCTCTATCGCAAGAAGGGCCCCAAGGCGCTGGCCGATGAACTGAACAAGTTCTAAGTCCGTGGCGCACGCTTTAGCGTGCTGGCGGGACTTTTAAGTCCCGCTTCGGGCGAACTGAAGTTCGCCCCGGCACGCTGAAGCATGCGCCACGGCCAAGGCGGGACTTTTAAGTCCCGCTCACGGATCCTTCCTCCCCATGAAACGGGTTGAAATCGGTGTCCGTATCGAATACGTCCACCCCTTCCCGCCGCTTCAGGAAATTCACGATCGCATAGGTCACCGGTGTGGCCGCTACCTCGTACAGCACCTTCGCCAGATAGCCCGACAGGATCAGCCGGGCGATCAGCCCGGTGCTCAGGCTGCCCCCAAACGTGAGCACCGTGACCACGAAGGTATCGACCGCCTGGCCGGCCACCGTTGAGCCGACCGTTCGGGTCCACAGGTAGCGCCCCTTGGTCAGCAGCTTCATCTTCGCCATCACGAAAGAGTTGGCGAACTCGCCACACCAGAATGCCGCCAGGCTGGACGCGATGATGCGCGGCACAAAGTTGAACACGCGCGAGAAGGCCGCCTGCCCATCCCATCCCGGCGCCGGCGGCAGCCATACCGTGACGATCCCCATCACCGCCAGCAACGCCGACGCAAAGAAACCGATCCAGATGGCCCGCCGCGAAGCTCCATACCCATACACCTCGGTGAAAATGTCACCGAAGATGTAGGTGATGGGGAAAAACAGCATCGCGCCGCTGAAGCGAAATGGACCGATGGCGGTGATCTTCTGTCCCACCAGGTTGGAGATCAGCAGGATCACCACGAACGTGTGCACCAGAAAATCGTAGTAGCGGAACTGTTCCCTCTTCATCCGGCGGATCGCCGTTCCCACTGAACCGAGTGATCGGAAGTGACGGCGCGGGTCTCGGCCGGAGAATCGGTGCGGAAATACGACCAGGGGCCGGGAATCCACGGATAGCGCTCGATGACGGATTCATCCACGGTCACGCCCAATCCCGGCGCGCGCGGCACGATCAGGTCGCCATGGTCGATTTCGAGCGGGTCTTTCAGAATCTCGGCTGCCAGCGGAAAGGCGTACATCCCCTCTCGCGCCGGCGCGGAATAACAAGGATACTCCAGCCACTCGACCACGGTTTCGGGCCAGCAAATGCCCAGGTGCGCGGCCGCAATCACCTCCAGCGCCGTTCCCCAGCTATGAAACGCGAAGCCCAGCCCGGCACGCGCGATCTCGCTCAGCAGCCTCCGCCCCATGGTCAAGCCCCCTTGGCAGCAGACGTCCATTTGCACGTAGTCCACGGCCTGCCGCAGAATCAGATCCTGGAAGCGCTCCTCGCTGGGTTCGTGCTCGCCGCTGGCCAAAGGCAGGAAATCTTTCTCTTTCAGGCGCAGATAGGCTTCGTGATCGTCCGGCGGCAAAGGCTCTTCCAGCCACGCCACATCGTACTCCGCCATCTCGCCTGCCAGTTGTTCGACGGTCTCGAAGCTGTAGCTGCGATCTCCCATGCGCCACCAGGTGTGCGCGTCCACCATCAGATCGAAGTCCGGACCCACCGCCTGGCGCATTTGCCGCACAGTCTCCAGGTCCGCCTGCGGACCGCCCGCCGGCCGCATTTTATAGGCTCGAAATCCCAGATCCGCGATGGCCGCGGCCTCCGCCGCATATCGTTCGGGAGGCATGTACATCCCGGCGCTGCCGTACAGCCGGATAGAGCTCCGCACGCGGCCTCCCAGCATCTCGGAAAGCGGCACGCCCATCGCCTTGGCGCACAGGTCGAAAAGACCGACTTCGACGGCACAGTAGGTTTTGGCCGCCACGGCATCGACCTCGGGCCGTTCCATAAACTGGATGCGCAGCGCGTCCGGGTCCGCCAGCGCGCGGCCTTCCAGAAAGGGCCGCACCAGGCCTTCGATGATTTCCTGGGCGCGTGGACTGCCCGGCCCCGGCGCATATCCCACCAGCCCGCTGTCGGATTCGATCCGAACCAGCATGGCATCGCGCTTGAGGATGGTACGTTCGCCGCCGTGAAAGGGCAGCCGTACCGGTTCGGGGAACGGATAGGACAGCAGGAATGATCGCAGGCTGGAGATGATCATCGGTCCAGCAGCTTAGGATAGCAGGTGGGGAGCGCTGCCGGGCGCTCTCCCAGAGCGGTTACATGAACTGCAGCCAGGCGACGGCCACCGCCATCAACAGGAACGAAGAAACAAACGGAATGCGCCACTTGCGCCCGGATTCCTTGGGCTTGAACAGAATGACCGGCGGCTTCTCGTCGGGTTTCGGTTCTCCCATTTCCTCCATGGGCGTGGACGCTTCGCTCGCCGATGCCGCCGCGGGCTCGTGCTCCACGGAATGGTTCGGATCTACGGCCGCCTCCGGCGTTTTCGCCGCGGGCTTCTGCATGAAGATGATCGAATTCTCGGGTTCTGCTTCGGCTTCGGCGTCGGCTTCAGCATGGGCTTCGGGCTCAGGTTCGATTACCGGCGGCGGAGGCGGCATGTGCGCCGCGGCAACCGGTTCCGGTTCTACGTGGACCGCTACGGCCGGCTCCGGCTCTACGTGCGCCAGCCGGATGGGCAACGGTGCGGCAGGCGGTGGGGCTACGGGTGCCGCGGTAGCTGGTGCTGCCGGCGGCGGGGCAACGTGGGCTGCTGGCGGCGGGGCAACCGGCGGTTCCACGACCGCGGCCGCTACGGGCTCCGGTACGGCGGGTGCCTTCGAAACCGGAGACGCGGGCTCCGCCACCGCTGTCTCGCGCGCGCCGCGCGGCGCGGGTTTCTCAAACAATTGTCCGATACCCGCGATCAGATCGAGCACGCTCTGCTCCGCACTGGTCGATTTTTGCCGCAGGCCGGTGATCGTCTCGGCCGGCTGGGCAACCACGGCCGAGGCCGGTGCTTGCGCCTGGCGCTCCTGCAAGCGGCTTTCGAGCGCTTGCCAGACCCGCTCCACAGCCAGTTCGACGGTCTCTTGCGCGCTGTGCTGCAATTTCTGTTCCAGCGCTTGTACCCGCGCTTCCAGCAAGGAAGCATACTGTAAGGCCTTTTCCAGCTCCGGGGAACGGTCCGGCGTACGGGCTTCCAGATTATGGATTTCGGCCGCCAGCCGGGACTCCAGGGAGTGCCGCAACCCGGCCACCGCGGAATTGATCTGCGCCGGAATATTCTCCGCGGCCCGCTCCGCCCGCAGCCGGGATTCGAGCTGTTCGATCTCGGTGCGATGATGCGCGCGCACGGATTCTAGCTCGGCCGCCACCCCCGCGGTGACTTGGGTGGCATGCTGTTCCAGCCCATCCAGGTGGCTGGCAACTTTGCGCTCGCTGGCATCCATCCGGGCACCCGTGGCTGCCAGGTCGGCGTGCAATTTCGCCACGCTCTGTTCGAGCGCCGGGGTCTTGGATTCCGCCACAAGCTGCTGGCGCAATTGCTCCTGCGACTCTTTGACGCGCGCCTCGCTCTGCTGGACTTGCGCGCTGTGACGATCTTCAATCGCCTTCAGCTCGATGGCCATGCGCGCATCCATGGATTCCCGCACGGCGTCCACGATCGCCTTGATCTTGGGCGGCAATTCTTCTTGCAATACAGTCAGCTTCTGATCCAGCGCGCCGACTTGTTCGGCGTGGCGCCGCAGATGCTCGTCCACCGCCTGCTGAAATCCGCCCGCGGCGGGCATTTCCGCACGCAGCGCGGAAAGCGCCTGCTCCAGGCTGGCTGCGCGGTCGGCCGCTTGCTGGTCGCCGGCGGAGATGCGCGAGTTCATGGAAGCCTCCACGGCCTCCACAATCTGCCTGATCTTGGGTGGCAGCTCTTCCCGCAGCGTAGTCAACTTGGTTTCGAGCTGCTGGAGACCTTGTTGTAGCGGCGCGGTCTGGCTGCGCTGGTGCTCCGCCAGGTCTTCGAGCGCGGCCGAGAGCTTGCCCGAGAGCGCTTCCACTTCGCCGCGCAGACTCGTCTGTAGTTCCTGCAGGCGCTGCGACGTGACTCCGCTGGTCGCCACGCGGTTTTCCAACTGCGTCATTTCCAGGGCGACGCGCGCTTCCATGGATTGCCGCACCGCCTCGATAATCTCGCGGAACTTGGCCGGCAGCGCTTCCTGCAGCGCGGAGAGCTTCTGGTCCACTCCCGAGATCTGCTCGGCGCTCGATTGTTGCGCGGCCGCCACATAATCGCGGACCTGGCCTTCGATCTGTTGAATGGCTTTTTCGACAGCGTTGGTTTGGGCGGAGGTGTGTGTGTCGACCGCCTTCAAATCCAAGGCGACTTGCGCGTCGATCTCCGCCAGACGCCGGTCCACTTGCCCGACGTGCTCGGTGAGGCGGGCTTCCAAAGCCACAATCACCTTCTCGAGTACGCGGCCATCCAGGCCCTCGCCGAACTTCGCCAGGGCTTCTTTGTCGATCGTCTGTGTGTGGTCTTCCACTTTTCTCAACCTTTCCGCCAGGGGACCAAGGTCGGTCATACCTTCCTCCCGGGTTTTAGAGGGTCCTTGTGCGAACTTCATTGCCACGCTGAACAAGATCCCATCGCCGAACGCCAGCGCGAGGCTCTTGAGGAACGAAGACTGACTGGACTTCTCCATACAACATAATTACCACGGAATGTTTCAAGATTTAAAGAAGAATCTCTACTTTCATCCCGCAAACCATTGACTTGTATCGTTGTATGTATAGTTACATATATCCGATTGTCTTCTTAGATTATAGTTGCAAAGCCCGCGATCCGCCACCATTGCGTGGTAAGTTGTTATCCTTAGCACAATGGGTTGGCTAAGTTCTTTGTTTGATTGGCAAATATTCGGTGTTATCGCCGCTAAAGTCACCATTGCGTATCTTCTGGCGCTGCCTATCGGATGGGAGCGCGAAAAAGTCCAGCACAGTGTCGGGCTGCGCACTTTTCCCTTGGTGGCCATGGCCAGTTGCGGCTATGTATTGCTGGCGGATACGTTGGGCAGCCCGGATCCGGCGGCCCGCTCGCGCATCATTCAAGGACTTACTACCGGTATTGGTTTCATCGGCGGCGGCGCCATCATGCGCGCCCGCGGCAACGTCCATGGAACCGCAACGGCTGCCAGCATCTGGAACACGGGCGTGATCGGCGCGGCAGTCGCCGAGAGGCACCTCGAGATCGCGGTCGTTCTTAGTTTGTTAAATCTGATCACGCTTCATCTATTAGTACCGATGAAGGAGCGCGGCCATCAGGCCGGGCATAAGGCGCCCGAATGATCCTGACCGCTGGGCTGACATTTCGCGAACGGCACAAAGCCGAGCCTTATGCCGAGGCCCTGCGCGCGGCTGGGGTCGAGCCGGTTCTGCTTTCTCCCGATGCCCCCGGCGACTTTTCCGGTTTGCAGGGCTTGGTGTTGAGCGGCGGCACCGACCTGAACCCTTCCCTCTACTTCGCCGCGCCGGACGCCGCGAATGAGGCGCCCGACGATGCGCGCGATGAAATGGAGTTAGGCCTGCTCCACCATGCCCTGGCCGCCGATCTTCCGGTGCTGGCGATCTGCCGCGGCATGCAACTCTTCAACGTGGCGCACGGAGGCACGCTCATTCAGGATCTGGAGAACACCGTGCTGCACGTCGTCCGGGGCCAGGACCCGGGGCAGCCGGCGCATGGCGTGGTGGTCGAGCCGGGTACGCGCCTGGCGGAAATCCTGGGAGAAGGAGTGCATGCGGTCAATTCGCGCCATCATCAGGCGGTGGGCCGGGTTGGCGCCGGCTTGCGCGTAGCGGCCCGATCCACCCCCGATAGTGTGATCGAAGCGCTGGAACGGGACGACCGGCGGTTCGCCTTGGCGGTGCAGTGGCACCCCGAAGACCAAGCCCAGCGGGATGCGGAACAGCGAAAACTGTTTGAAGCTTTTGCCGCCGCGCTCAAAAAACCGGGGCGCACGCTTTAGCGTGCCGGCGGGACTTTTAAGTCCCGCTGGGGCGAGCCTACGCTCGCCAAAGATCGGGTCTGGAGACCCTCTGCAGGCGTAGACGCCTGCCCCACCAAACTCCAGGACGATGCCCTACTGTACGCGGGGACGGTTCTGCTCGTTCAGCACCAGCCCATCGAAAATGGCCAGCACCTGCTTGCGATAGGTATAAACGCGTTGCAGATTTTCGCGGAAGGCGGCTTCGAAATCCTGTGCCCTCATCCACTTGTCCAGCAGCGGCCGGGGCACATCGATATCCTGCCGTAAAGCCTCAACGGTATGGCCGCGCAGGAAAAGTCCGTAGAAGAAAGCTGCCTCGCGTTGCGGGGCCAGTGGATCGTATTCGTCTCGTGCCGTCATAAATACGGTCTGGAAAATGCCAGTATAGCCGCGCCGCCCGGATTCGCGCAAGTCCCTTTCGCGGCAGGGCACTCTTCCGGGATGCGGCGAACCGGCCCCGGGTTTCGAGTTTCGCCTCACTTTCGCCTTCTTGCAAACACTGCTATAATCTCCTTTCGCCACTTTTAAGGAGTTCTCTCATGGATGAAAAAGAGCGCGCCCGCGCATTAGAAGCCACGCTGGGTCAGATTGAAAAGCAGTTCGGCAAAGGCTCTATCCTGCGCCTGGGGTCCAAGGATGCCATCGTTCCGGTGGCCGTGATTTCCACGGGTTCGATCTCGCTCGACGCGGCGCTGGGCGTGGGCGGTTTCCCGCGTGGCCGCATCAACGAAATCTATGGTCCGGAATCCTCGGGCAAGACCACCATCGCGCTGCAAGTAGTCGCCGAAGCCCAGAAAAAGGGCGGTATGGCGGCCTTTATCGACGTGGAGCACGCCCTCGATCCCGCTTACGCCCGCAAGCTCGGCGTGGACGTCAACAACCTGCTGGTTTCGCAGCCCGATTATGGCGAGCAGGCGCTTGAGATCACCGGCGCCCTCATCGCGTCGGGTTCGATCGACGTATTGGTGGTGGATTCGGTGGCCGCGCTGGTGCCCAAAGCCGAGTTGGATGGGGAAATGGGCGACAGCCACATGGGTTTGCAGGCGCGCCTGATGTCGCAGGCGCTGCGCAAACTTACCGGCGTCGTTTCGAAATCCAAGACCTGCCTGATTTTCATCAACCAGATTCGCGAAAAAATTGGCGTGATGTTTGGCAATCCCGAGACCACTACCGGCGGCCGGGCGTTGAAGTTCTACGCCTCGATCCGCGTGGATATCCGCCGCATTGCGGCCATCAAAGATGGCGATGCGGTGGTTGGCAACCGCACCAAGGTCAAGGTAGTGAAAAATAAGGTGGCGTCGCCCTTCCGCGAGGCGGAATTCGACATCATCTATGGCGAGGGCATCTCGAAAGAAGGCGATCTGCTCGATCTGGGCGTGGCGCAAAACCTGGTCGAGAAGAGCGGCTCGTGGTTCAGCTATAAGGGCGACCGGATCGGACAGGGCCGCGAAAACGCACGCCAGTTCCTAAAAGATAACGCCGATATCCGGCAAGGAATCGATACCGAACTGCGGCGACATTTGGGACTGATGAAGCCCGAAGTGGACGCCAAGGCCGCGCCCGCGCTACCGGAAGCCGCGCCGAAACCGAATGCGGCCGCCACGGCCCGTCGCTAGCCTTCGAATTTCCAGCTCTACTTGGGTTTCTTCAGCGGATGCGTTGCGCGCCAGTCGTCCCAATCCTGGCGGACGGCTTTCAGCATGTCTTCCGCGGCTTTGGGCAACCAGTCCACGCCGCGCTTGGCGAGATCCGCCTGGATTGCGCGGGCCTTGTTGCTGCCGAGGTGCACGTTGGCCGTTTCGAACCCCATGGCGTGCAGTAGCACCTTCTCGGAGCGTTCCTTGGGCAGCTCGGACAGCTCGATGCGCGAGCAATCCGGTGCCAGGCGGCGCACGATCCACTTGCCCTTCTGCTTTACATAAGGATCCGAGCTGCGCACCGCGGTATCCAGGATCTCCTGGTAGAGGATGCGCGAGGAACCCTTACATCCGGCGGCCCACCAGCATGCCGAAGGCGCCAGAGCCTTGGCTTCACGGGCGATGTTGCTTGCGTGCCACTGCGCCAGGGCCACGAAACGCTGCCGTCCCAGGCTGCCGAGGCCGGCCACGCGCCGCACGTGCCGGTGCGTCAGCTTCGGGTCGGGCAGCATGCGTGAAATGGCTTTCGCGGCGCCCTCCGGAATCCTTTGAACGGGCGCGCATCTTTCGAGCTTCTCCCAAAAGCCGCAGACCTCTTTCAGCCGGTGTACCGCCATTTCACGCAGCAGCGCGTGACGCTCGGCCAACACGAAAGGACGCCCGCCCGCCGCCAACGATGCCGAGTAGCCCTCCAGCAGCGCTTGTGCCGCATCTTTCAGATCCAGCGCCAGGTGATTCTCCGAGATGGCAATGTGCGCGCTGGCCGCCAGGCGCACCAGGTCGTGGGTATAGGGCAGCCGCCAGGTCTCGTCGAAATCGTTGATGCCCCAGATCAGGCGTCCTTCGGAATCGCGCCACGTCCCAAAATTCTCGACGTGCAGGTCGCCCACGCCCAGCACCACCGGCGCGCCCGCCAGGTCGTCGCAGATTTCGGGCCAGATCTGCGTCCAGCGATAATAGGTCGCCCGCATGAATGGGAACAGGGCCGACGACATTTCCGCGTGTTTCAACTGCAGATCGGCGGGGACGATGGTGATCTGTTTGGCGAGCCACGCTTCGTAGCGGGCAGTAGCCTTTTCGATTTTCATGGAAGTGGGCCAGCTATCTAGCTTATACCAGTCGTGGCGTGAGCATCCATTTCAAAACGCCGCGCGGGGCGCCGCCAAAGCTCTCCTGATCGATGCGTACCAGCGCCGCTTTCTTGAGATCGACCTGCAGCGCGGGAACCCCCAGCAGATACCCCACGGTCATTCCGAGGAGCGGCTCGTGTCCTGCCAGCAGCAGAGCCGGCTCGCGGCGATGCGCGATGATCGCATCCCAAACCGCCTTTGGCGCGGAGCCCGGCACCAGGATCTCGGTTTCCACGATCTTACTGCACCGCAGTACCTGACCTGCCATGTGGGCAGTCTGCGTGGCCCGGCGGTACGGACTCGTCAGAATCAGGGAAGGCTTTACATCGGCCTGGTGCGCCTGTTCCAGCACCGCGCGCAGTTTCTCACGGCCCACGTCGGTCAGGGCTCGCTCGGCATCCCGCACGCCCGCTTTGGGCTCCTCCGCGATTCCATGGCGCAGGATGTAGATCTCCATGACTCGATCTTAGCGCCTGAGAGGCACTTCGGTCACACGTCTGATCTTCCGAGCCTTCGCCCCTAACGAATCAATCACATACCGCCCCAGGTTCCACTCCATCGAGCCGACCCGGCTGATCCGTCGTGCTAGCGTGAAACCGGAAGGCAGCCTGCTCTTGTTGGCTGCCCCCAGCCGCCAATTGGCTTTGTTCGACCAAAAAGGGTAACGTCCACGTGGCGTACGCTTTAGCGTGCCGGCGGGACTTTTAAGTCCCGCTGCCTGGCGGACGGCAGCCGCCGAAGCGAACTGAACTAGACTGGAATATTATGCCCCGCTACGCGGCCATCGACATCGGCAGCAACTCTATCCGCATGGCTGCCGCTGAAGTGCTGCCCGGGACCGGCATGCGCGTCCTGGCCTCCGAACGCGTCGTCACCCGGCTTGGAGAAAGCGTCTTTCGCAGCGGCGTGCTGGCGCAGGAGCCGCTCGAAATGACCTGCACCGTGCTGGCGCGTATGGCTCAGCAATATCAAAAGCTGGAAGTCGTAGGCGTGCGCGCGGTGGCCACCAGCGCGGTACGGGATGCCCGCAATTCCGCCGAATTCGTGGAACGCGCCTCCAATGCCATCGGCGCTCCCGTCGAAATCATTTCCGGCCGCGAGGAATCGCGTTTGATTCACCTGGGCGTGGAGGCCCGCTGGCCGCATCCCAATCGCCGTGTACTGATCGTGGATATCGGCGGCGGCAGCGCGGAACTGATCGCGGGTGAACACGGCAAACTGCGCGACTCCTTCTCGAAGCCCCTCGGCGCGGTGCGCTTGCGGGAAATCTTCCTGCGCCACGATCCTCCGCTGCCGGACGAGCTGCACCAGATGCATGAGTACATCGAAGAGAAGCTGGCGGGCATCGTCGAGCGTTTCGGCAACACTCATTGGGACCGCGTGATCGCCACTTCGGCCACGGCTTCGGCGGTGGTCTGCGCGGTGAACCGCATCCCGCGCACCAAGCGCGAGCAGGCCGACCGCATGCGCGCTTCCGCCCACGAAGTGCGCCGCCTGTACAAAAAGTTCAGCGTGCTGGAACTGGCGGAGCGCCGCAAGGCCATCGGAATCGGACCCAAGCGCGCTGAAATCATCGTGCCCGGCATCAGCGTGTTGCTGCGCGTGCTGGAGGATTTCCGCCTTCCATGCCTGTATTACTCCGCCGCCGGCGTACGCGACGGCATCATCGCGGATTTACACGCCCGCGGCGTGGGACGCGAATTGGCGCAGCTCAGCCGGGAACAGCGCAAAGAGGTGGAACAGATGAGCCGCCGCTATGGCGTGGCCCTGCCGCACGCCCGTAAAGTGGCCGGGCTGGCGCATACGCTCTTCACCGATTTGCAGCCGCTGCATCAGTTGCCGCCGCATGTCGGCAAGCTGCTCGAAGCCGCGGCGTATCTCCACGATGCCGGCCACTTCGTGTCCGACTCCAACCATCACAAGCATTCCTACTATCTGGTGAATAACTCCGACATGCCCGGGTTCACCAATCGCGAGCGCGGGCTGATCGCCAATTTGTGCCGCTACCACCGCAAGAGCATGCCCACGCCGGTACACTCCAATTGGCAATCGTTGAATGCCGACGATAAACGCGTCGTGCTGCTGCTGATTCCCCTGTTGCGCCTGGCCGACAACCTGGATGTGAGCCACGAGGAGCGTATCGAGTCCTTGAGCTGCCACATCCGCGATGGCCAAGTGGTGCTGCAGCTCTCGTCGCCGGCCGATATCAGCCTGGAGCAGTGGGCCGCCGAGCGCGCGGGCGAGGCTTTCAGGCAGGTCTACAACCGCCCGGTGGTGACGGAGAAGCGGTGATGCAACCTGTCACCCGTCGTCCGTTACCCATCGCCCCGCCCCTGCTGCTGTTGCTCGCCGCACTGGCCCTATCCGCTTGCCGCGGTAGCGAGCCGCGCGCGCCGGCAATTGGTGAGGCTTACGCCGGCCCTGCCACGCTCGGCTTGCGCCGCGATATTCCGCTGCAGTCGCCGGTAGTCGCCACCGTCAAGCACGGCGATCGGCTCGAAATCGTCCAGCATCGCCGCCGCTTTATGAAGGTCCGCGCGCCGAACGGCGCAGAAGGGTGGATCGAGGATCACCTGCTGCTCAGCTCCGAAGAGATTGCCGCATTGAAGGAGGTCGAGCGGCGCGCCCTGACCCTGCCGTCGCAAGGGGTGGCCAGCACCTACGACCTGCTGAACGTACACACCGAACCTAATCGCTTTTCGCCGAGCTTCCTGCAAGTTAAGGAGGGAGAAAAAGTAGATGTGGTGGCGCATGTCAGCGCCCCGCGCACGCCGCCCGAGCGCAAGCCGCTGATTCCACCCAGGCCCAGAGCTCTGTCCGCGCGCAAACGGGCAGAACCGAAATATCCGCTGCCCCCGCTGCCGCCCGCTCCGCCTCCGCCTTCGAATTGGAAGGAACTCTCCAAGACGCCGCCCGAGGTGCAGCAAGCTATCGCGGAAAGCCACGCCGCCAATGCGCCGCCAAAGGAGGACTGGAGCCTGGTGCGCAATGCCAGGGGCGAGAGTGGTTGGGTGCTCAGCCGAAGGCTCTACATGGCCATACCCGACGATGTGGCGCAATACGCCGAAGGCCACCGCATCACTTCGTATTTCGCGCTTTCGGATGTGCGGGATGGCGACGCGGTGAAACACAATTGGCTTTGGACCACCATCGGCGGCGGCGAGCATCCTTACGATTTCGACAGCTTCCGCGTTTTCACCTGGAGTCTGCGCCGCCACCGTTATGAGACCGCCTACATCCAGCGCAACGTGGAAGGTTATTTCCCAGTATTCGCGCGGCCTTCCGGCTTTTCGGTCTGCTTGGCCGGCGACGCCGGCGCCCGGATGCGGCGCAGCTATTCGTTCATCGTCACCACCGTCCGCTTCACCGGCGAGCAACCCTGCGAAGCGCCCGGCGCGATATTGCCTGGCCCCGAGGTTGCCGGCTCGGGGGCCCCGGCTCAAGCCCCCGGCGCGCCGGCCGGGAATCCGTCGTTTTACGCCCGCCTGAAGGCCGCGGTGAAGAAGTGGTTCAGCCGCTAAGACCGTGCCCTGCCGCCTTGCGGAGAACGTAACAATATGTTAAATATATGTTCAAGTCGGAGAAAACTTGATCCAACTAAACCCGCGCCGCTCCTGTTTGTGAGCGGGCCCGTGGGTCATATCTTTAATCAGCCAACAAGGAAGGCTTTCAGTGGAATCTGCGAACCGTAAACTCATCCGCCCTTCTCTGAACGAGATCAAGGAGCAGATCGCCCCGCCGCGCCGGCCGCAGAAAAAACCCGTGCCGCCCGATCAGACGAATGCTGAGAATTTCTACTACGTAAAGCAGATGCAGTCGAAAACTCCCATGGTGTTCGTTCTGAAGGATGGTGAAACCCTGCACGGCATCATCGAGTGGTACGACAAATGTTGTTTGAAGGTGAATCGCGACGGCGAACCGAACCTGCTCCTCTATAAGCCCAATATCAAGTACATGTATAAGGCTTGATGTGGTGGCAGTACGTGGCGCACGCTTCAGCGTGCCGGCGGGACTTTTAAGTCCCGCTAGCGGGAACGGTTTCGCATGGCCAGCCGGTACGCCCGTCTTTCGCCTGCGTCGCGGTAGCGCCGCAACTCTTCTTCGGTTTCCGGCACGGCCGGCTGAATGGCTGTCGGCTTTCCGTCCGCATCCAAGGCGACAAAGGTCAGATAGGCTGAGCAAGTGTGCTGCTTGTGCCCGGTCATCAGGTCCTCTACCATCACCTTCACGCCGACTTCCATGGATGTATGAAAGACCCGGTTTACCTGCGAATGCAGCACCATCAACTGCCCGATATGAATCGGATGCAGGAAATTCATGTGGTCGAACGACGCCGTAACCACGGGCTTGCGTGCGTGCCGCATGGCCGCCATGGCTCCGGCCAGATCCACCAGGTGCATGACCTTGCCGCCCAGCACGTTGCCCAACCCGTTGGCGTCGGTAGGCAGCGCCAGTTCCGCATACTCGGATATGGATTCGCTTACCGGTTTTCCTTGGCCGGACCCATGTGTGGCATTGGTGGCATCGGGCGCGGTCATGGACGGATGGTGTTCTCTTTCCGGCGCAAGTAACTGCTGATGTACGCCTGCGCCTGGCGGACCAGGCGGCAATCCGGATGCGCTTCCCGGAAAGCTTCATCCGCGCGCGAATATTCGAGCGGGCCGTGCGCAAACGGCAGATGATCCTTCTCCACTACCCAATAGATGCGAATGACTCCCTCGCGGTCGTGAGAAATACTGAAGCGCACGGCGTCGGGTGAGCCGGGGGGAACGCGCCCGCACTTCTCCCTTGCGTAACCGAAATTGCAAAGCTCGCGCAGCGTGTTCGGATCGGGCCGCCAGTCGCCGCCGGGCAAAGCGTGGCAGGTCCCGGCCCACGGGTCGCCCAAAGGCATCGGCGGCGTCCGGCTGGCAGCGGACCGCGGCATACGCTCGGTTGGAAAGAAACAAGGACACGCCATCGGCAGGTATGGTAACACAGGGGTATGAGCAACCGGCTGGACGTGTTGAAGAATATGGTGGCGCAGAATCCCAACGACAGTTTCGCGCGCTACGGTTTAGCTATGGAGTACGCCAATTCCGGCGAATTGGAAAACGCCATGGAGGAATATCGGGCACTGCTGGGTGTGAATCCGAACTATCCGGCGGCTTATTATCACGGGGGCCAGACGTTGGAGAAACTGGGGCGCCGCGAAGACGCCCGGACGCTCTACCGGCAGGGGATTGAGGCCACCACGCGCATTGGCGATTTGCATACGCGTAGCGAGATTCAGGCGGCGCTGGATTTGCTGGCGTAAGGCTGGCGTAAGGCTGGAAGAACGAAGGACAGACCCCAGGCCTGTCCCACATCCGCGGACAGACCGTCCTAACTGTGCTCCTTCCGCATCGAGTACCGGTCGAGCTCCGAGAGCAGCGGCCGCGCCGAGGGCGGTGGCGCCGTTTTCGTCATTAGAATCTGCCGGCTGTCCATGGCTTCTCCGTACAGTTCCTTGTTGGCCTCCCGGTCCGGACGAATGGATGCGCCGTTCAGCGCGATGCCCGCAAAAACGCCCTTAGTCCGCGACCACGAGAGAATCTCCGCGCTCATATATGCGTCTGTGTTGGCGGCTGCGGACCGGCCCACGGGCCCCGCGGCCACGCTGGCATCCCCACCCAAAGTGAATTTGTCCTTATCCAGATTGCGCATGCCGTGCGCGTTCATGACCAGCATCACCACGTCCGTGGACGAGCCGCCGATCTGAAATCCGAAGCTGCCGCCTTCGACCCGGATGGCCGCCGGCGCTCCCCATCCCATGTCCAGGCTGTTCCGGCAAACTGCGAAACCTTTCCCGTACTCGGCGCCCACCACAAATGCGCCTTTCTTCAAGGATGGAACAATCACCACGCAATAGGATTTATTCATGAGATCCTGCGGGATCCCCTTGTCCGGCGTGGCCATGATCTCGTGCAAAATCCTGGCCGATTCGTCCAGCCGCTCAGCTGCGGTGTTCGCATAGAGACTCAGCGACCCACAACCCAGTGCCGCGGCCATAAACAAAGCTTTCTGCATTCGCATACCTCCGTAACAATTATCGCGCGAAGCCGCCAATAATGAGTTACAAAGTGTGTACGGGCGGCCACGTATATGGGCGCTTCTGTGATGTTATGCTCAATAGCCATGTGTCTCAAGTTACGATATCTGCCGCTCTTAGTCTGTCTGATGTCAGCCCGCGCCGCGGTCATATCCGAAGTACGCTTCAAGATCTCGGCCGGCGATCTCTCCAGCGCCGAAGCCATTGTCGAAGACTACCAACGCGCGCATGGCGTGAACTCGGAATACGCCGCGGCGGTCTCCTGGCTGGCTCGCGGCGCCCTGACGCTGGGACAAACCGATGCCGCGGCGCGCTATCTCGACCAAACCAAGGCGCTCGTGGCCGATCTCCTGAAGACCAAGCGTGTGGAGGACGATGATTTCCTGGTGGCCGCCGTGGGCGCCCGTATCGAGGTGGAAGCCCGCATCATGGCGGCCCGCGGCAGCCGGGATCAGGCCGTCGCTTTTCTGGAGTCGGAGTTGCCGCACTGGAAGACCTGGTGGATCGCCGCGCGCATCCACAAAAACCTGGATCTGCTGACGCTTGAGGGCCGACCCGCGCCCGGGTTGGACGCCGCGGACCGGGGCAGCCCCGTGCTGCTGTTCCTGTGGGCGCACTGGTGTAGCGACTGCAAGGCGCAGGGACCCGTGATCGCCCGCCTGAAGCAGAAATACGAACCGCGCGGCTTGCGCGTGCTGGCGCCCACCCGGCGCTACGGGGAGGTGCCGAAAATCGACCATCCCAGCGCTGACCAGGAAGACCAGGAGATCGCGCGCGTGTGGAAAGCGTCCTACGCGGACCTGGACGGCGCGCCGCATCCGGTCAGCGAAGAAACGATGCTGCGCTACGGCGTTAGCTCCACGCCGACCCTGGTATTGATCGACCCCGCCGGCATCGTGCGCATGTACCGTCCTACGCGCATGACCGAAGCCGAGCTTTCGCAGCGCATCGAAACCCTCCTGGCCCGCTAGTGTAGTGCGTCCGAAGTTATGAAGAGTATTCGGGCGACAGATGTGGGGCGGCCAATCCTGGCCGCAGCCGCCTTTCCAGGCGGCTAGACCCGCTGGAAGGCGGATGGCTCAATGAGATTCACGGCATTTGTTGGCGTCCAGGCGATTTCGACGTTGCTTGTTTGCAAAAAGGCGAGGACCGCTTCGCCGGTCTTGCATGGGTGGGGCAGTCCCATACCTTCGCCGGTATGGGGAGCGCAAGCGCCGAGCATCTGAATCGTCTGGGACTTGTGATAGCGGTCGGAGCGGCGCTGTGGCTTCTTGCCCCAACTCCGCCCTCCGCGAGGTATCGTTGCCAGCGGCCCCAGTTCGTCTACGCATACCACGATTCCGTCGCGAGGCGGACGGCGATAGAGCCTTACGATTTTGTTTTTTTTACCTCGAAGTCCGGATCCTGACTCTCGCACCATATCCGTCCATCGCGGAAGCCAAAGCCCTCTTGCCGAAGGCGCCGGCGTATTGTGGACCGGGTGATGCTCTCCAGGCCCGATCGTCGTCGCAGGTATTCCTGAAGTTTCGGCAGTGACCATGTCGTGAACTTCAGGCCAAGATCCTTCGGGCGCGCTGCGGCTGCCTTGATCACTTCGGTGGTAGCGTCGTCTCCTTATCTTCGGGGCCGCCCGGATTTTGCCTGATCCAAAAGTCCCGCTACACCGGCTTCTCGAAATCGCTTCATCCAGATGTGCGCGTTGGTGTAATGCAGCCCGACCCACTCGCTGGCCTCCGCCAGCGAAGCACCGCCAGCCAGCAGCCAGATCAGCTCGCTGCGCTGCGGGAGGCCTGAGGGACTGCTCCGCGCCCGAAGAACTTGCTGCAACTCAACCAATTGCCTGGCTTTAGGGCGCGGAAAGAGCGCACCCTGAACGAAGTGTTCCGGACGCCAACCGCAATGATGGAGGAAAAGTTTGCCGCGGGAAAACGCTGGTTTCCGCCGACCTCGTGCTGCTCACTAAGGACCCGCGGACGGACATCCATAACAGCCGTTCCATCGATGCAGTTGTACTCGGGGGAAAACTGATGCCCCGGGCTACGCTCGATGCCATGCTGGCGCAGGCCCAGGCTTTGGCGAGCCGGCAATCGACCGGCGGGACCGGGAAGCGAAACTGACGGCTCCAAGGCGTTTGCAACTCATCCACCCGGATTTGAAGCGGGCCCGGCAATGCCGATTGATGTTGGTTCTGTGGAGTGGATCGGGGCCACCGCGAAGGACCGCGGCGGCTCACCGGCCTGGTGGATCCGCCACATCGTTTCGAACGCCGATTCCAGGTGCCGCGTGAAGCGGCGGCTATCGAACAGTGCGGTCGTAAGCCGGTTGGCTTGCAGCTTTGCGCGGATGGTCCGCAAGCGGTTCGAATCGAGCGCCAGTTCCAACGCCAGGGACTCGTAGTCCGCCAGGGAGCCGGTCACCAATTCCGGCAGCCCGACCGAGCGCAGCAGGCTCCCCGCCACGCGTCCAGCGAATGTCCGGCCCAAGCACGTGATCACTGGGCAGCCACTCCAAAGCGCATCGCTCGCGACGGTGTGTGCGTTGTAGGGCAGCGTGTCCAGAAACAGGTCGGCGATGGCGAGGCGCGCCAGGTGTTCCGGATTCGGCACGCGCGGCGCAAATACCAGCCGCGCGGCGCTTCCCGCGAGCCTGGATTCCGCCTCGCGCCGCAAATTGGCCATGGCCGTCGGGTTTGTCTCGAGCAGCCACAGCACGCTGCCCGGTACACCGGCGAGCAATCGCATCCAGATATCGAACATCGGCGCGGTGATCTTGTATGTAGAGTTGACGCAGCAGAACACGAACGCCGCGTCCGGCAGTCCGCACTCGGAGCGGGCCGGTACACGCGCGGCGATCGGGCGGCGCCGGTCGTTGGCCTGGTAACAATCCGGCAGGAGCACGAGTTGTTCGGTGAAGTACGGCTGCTCCGAGGCCGGATCCACCACCGGATCCACCACGATGTAGTCCAGGGCGGGGCTCCCCATGGTGCCGGGATAGCCAAGATAGTTCACCTGAACGGGAGCCGGCCGGAGAGCCAGTATTTCGGGACGCGCATCGGTCGTGTAGCCGCTCAGGTCCACCAGAATATCCACTTTCCCGGCCCTTATGCGAGAAGCCGACGCGGCGTGCGAGCAATCCCGTAAATCCTCAAAATGGTCGAACGATTCCCGTAACGCGCGGCGGGTTGCGCTGCCATCGTCGCGCCCGTAGGAATACCCGATCACGCGAAAGCGCCCGCGATCGTGCAAGTCGAACACTTCCGCAATCAAGCGCGCCACGGGGTGTTCGCGAAAGTCATTCGACAGGTATCCAACCGTAATCAGTTCCGCGCATTTGGGTGCGGCGGCCGGTTGCGCGGGCGCCCCGAGTTGTTCAGCCGCCCAACGTTGCGCGCACCGCAACTGCTGCAAGGGAGTGGTTTCCAGGCTCAGAAACACGAACGGATTCACCGCACCCGAGCCGGCCTCCACAATCGCGATCAGTTTCGCAGTGAGATCGTCCAACTGGCTCCAATCGCAAAGCTCTTTCAACTGGTACGCCAATTGGGTGATCGCGTCGGCGAATTCCGGCTTGATCGCCAGCGCCGCCCGGAGCGCAGCGACCGCCTCGTCCAGGCGGCCGAGCCGGCGCAACGCGCTGCTCAAGTTGCGGAACACATCGGCGTTGCCGGGCCGCAGGCTAATCGCGTTGCGGTAGCAGGCCACGGCTTCCTCAAACGAGCCGGCCATCTCCAGTACATGACCCAGGTTGTTGTGCGCCCCCGCGAAGGCGGGCGCCTCCGCGATCGCATGGCGATAGCTCTGGGCCGCTTCGGAGAGCATGCCCTGTTGCGCCAGCAGATAGCCGAGGTCGTTGAACGCCACCGCGAAGTGAGGATCGGCCCGGACGGCGCGGCGGAGCAACTCTACAGCTTCGCCCGGATAGCCTTGGCGCACGGCGGCGATCGCGAGAATGTGCAGCGCCCGCGGTTGGTCCGGCACCGCGTGCAAGATACTGGCGCAGATTTGGGCGGCGCCGGCCAGGTCGCCAGACTGCGCCAAGTCACGGGCAAGAGCTAACGCTTCTTCGAGGCCGAGACGCTGCGCCACCGGATCATTATAGCCTCGTGGTTGCCGAGGTGAAGCCGACGGGCCGCGAGGCCGTTGCGTTCAGAATCCGAGGAGGTCACGATCAGCACCGCGCATGCCGGCACCGGATGCTGTTGCGCAGGTCTTTTAGCACTTCGTCTCCACTCTTTTTCGGGAGGTTCAGGTCCAAAAGCACCAGGCTGGGGCGCGGAAGGGCAGAGTTGCAGTTCTGCGCGCGGCATCGCGCCATGGCGCTTCCTCGAAGATGTTAGTGCGAAAAGACGGTATGTGCGAAGCGGCGTAGGCCGCGTGCGGGGCACTGGCCGAACGGTGCCCCAGTCCAGTTTCAGTTGCGCGGCCCAGCGGACTACGTCAGCGCGGGAAGCGATTTGCGGGCTTCGCGGTCGGGATCGTTCTTCGCCACCGAGGTATCGTCGAAGACCATGGTCTCGCCTTTTTCGGCGGTGTACTTCGGCCAGTTCGGCAGCCCCGGACCGTTGGGATTACCGGTCTTCATAAACTGAAGCAGGGCGCCCGCCATTTTGGCCGATACCGCCCGCGGACGGCCTCCGCCGCCGGTGTGGGTCAGCATCAGGTCAGTGTTGTAGAACCAGAAGCTGATATCCACGCAGTGAAACGCGCGGAGGCGGCCGTCGAACAACGGCGGCTGCCAGGCGAACCAGTTCACATAGACACCGGCGGGCTGCTTCGATTTCACGTCGGCCAGCGCCACCACGCCTTGCCGGTTGCTGCTGGCCAGCGTCCAGATCTCCACCGGCTTGCGGCCGGGGAAGGCCTTCGCGTAAGCTTCCACCACTTCGCCTGCTTTGTCGCCGAAGCCTCCGCCGAAGCCTGCCCTGGTTTTCAGCCGCTCCACCACCTGGGGCATGGTGATCGCTTCGAGCGAGGCGTCGGCCCAGCTCATGGACATCTCGTTTTCGACCGAGCTGATGATCATCGGCACGTTGGCGGCGGTGGGTGCCGCTTCCGGATCGTAAGGATGCTGCGGCAGAATGGTGCCGTCCACTACAGGGCTGAAGCCGCGCATCATGCCGCCGCCCGGTCCGGATTCCTTGGCCAGAGCCTGCTGCGCCTTGGTGGCCACAGCGTAGAAATCTTTCCAGGGCATGGACTGCAGCTTATCGAGTTCGCCGGCGCTCAGCCCGGCTTCCTGCACTACGGCCGCGCCCAGTTTCTCCGAATAAACCTTTTCGCCGGATTTGCGCGAGGCACCGCTCAGCACGACCGCCTTGTGAAACAGACCTTTGGCGGAGGGCATCGCGGTCAGGATACAGACCTTTGCGCCGCCGCCCGACTGGCCCATGATGGTGACGTTACCGGGGTCGCCGCCGAAGTTGGCGATGTTATCGCGCACCCATTCGAGCGCGGCCACGATATCGAGCATGCCCACGTTGCCCGATGCCGCGAATTTGTCGCCGCCGACGCCCGCCAGATTGCAGTAACCCAGCGGACCGAGCCGGTGGTTGATTGAGCAGAACACCACATCGCCCAGCCGCGCAAAGTTTTCTCCGTTGTAGCCGTCCTGTTCGATGCCGTTTCCAGCCGTGAAGCCGCCGCCGTGGATCCAGAAGAGCACGGGCCGTTTCTTGCCATCCTTCAGGGCCGGCGTGAAGACGTTCATGCGCAAACAATCTTCGTTCACGTCGTAATAGTTCCAATGATCGCGGAAGGAAGCGTATTTGTTGGCATACCGGTTGTCCATGTTCTGCGGCGCGGAATTGCCCCACCATAGCGCCGGATAGATATCCGTCCACGGCTTGGGCTTCTGCGGAGGCATGAAGCGGTTGGCGCCGGCCGTGTCGGCGCCATAGGGAATGCCCAGGAAGTAGTAGATGTTCCGCAACATGTAGCCGCGGACTTTGCCGTATTCGGTATTGGTCAGCGCGATGTTGTCGCCGACCAGCAAGACCGGTCCATCCTGGCTCTTCGCCAGCGCCTCTTCCGGGTTAGCCGCCACGGCGGCCGCGCCTACGGCGATCCCGGCCGAGCTGGTTCCCAGCGTCTGTATGAATTGCCGTCTGTTGGATTTCATCTTCTTTCGTCCTTTCGTCCTAAAACGCCGATTGTATCAGCGAACAGACCATTGGGAAGAGCCGTCCAAAATCGAGTCGTGGGTCTATTGGCCTGCTGCCCACTCCCTGGCGAGCATCGCGAAGACGATGTCGTCTACCCATTCGCCCTTGAACCAGAGACTCTCGACCAGGTGAGCTTCCTGGCGGAAAGCCAGCCTGTGCATGAGCCGGATCGAGCAGGTGTTGCGCGGATCGACGGAAGCGGAGATGCGATGCTTTCGCAGTTTGCCGAACAGGTAGCCGGCGAGGGCGCGCAACGCTTCTGTGGCATAACCGCAGCGCTGGAATCGCGGCGCCACCGTAATTCCGATTTCCGCCAGCCGGGGGTCGTCGAGAATGTGGATGCCGCAATCGCCGATCAACCTTCCATCGGAGCGAAGTGCTATGCCAATTTGGTACCACGCTCCGGGTGTGTCCGGGTCCATTCCGGCCAGTTTTTCAAAATAGGATCGGAGCTGGTCGAGCGATGCGGGTTCCCAAGACTGGAAGCGAGATACATCCGGCTCCGCGCGATAGAGCATCATGAACTCCGCGTCGGCGGGCGCGAGATCGCGAAGGATCAATCGGTCGGTGACGATGTCCTGGAACACGTCGTCCCCAAATCATAACTGAATCGCCGCGCTCCTTGCCGGGACGATGTACACTGATCGCAGTGCGCTGGCTTAGCTGTTTATCGATTCCACTGGTTCTTGCGGCGGCCGATTGGACGCAGTTTCGCGGACCGAACGGCTCTGGCGTCTCTCCCTCAAAAGGCGTTGTGGAGCAATTCGGCCCGCAAAAGAACCTTCTCTGGAGAATGCCGCTGCCGCCGGGACATTCCTCACCGGTCTTCACTGTGGACCACATCTTTGTCACCGCATTCGAGGGCAAGACCCTGCTCACGATCTGCGTCGATCGCGACAGCGGCAAGGTGATATGGCGGCGGGAGGCACCCCGCGCACGCGTGGAGAGTTTCCAACCGATGAATGGACCCGCGTCGCCGTCTCCAGTCACCGATGGCGCCAATGTTTTCGTGTTTTTTGGCGACTTCGGGCTGTTGTCCTACGCGCCGGACGGCAAAGAGCGCTGGCGTTTGCCGCTGGGTCCCTTCAACAATCCAAACGGCCACGGAACCTCGCCCATCCTGGCGGATGGAAAGCTGGTGCTGGTCTGCGATCAGGACACGGGGTCGTACCTGATTGCGGTCGATTCCACGGATGGGCGAGTGCTCTGGAAAACGATGCGGCCGGAATACACGCGTGGTTACGCCACGCCCGCGGTCTACCGCCCGAAACGCGGGCCGGCGGAGGTGATCGTCCCCGGCTCGTTTGAGGTGGCTTCTTACATCCTCGATAGCGGCGAGAAACTCTGGTGGGTGCGCGGTCTACCCTGGCAACAAAAGACGGTGCCGCTTATCGACGGCGACCATATTTTCGTGAACGGTTGGGAATCCGATGGCGATCGGCCCCGCCGCGATATCCCCGAATTCCCCGAAACTCTGGCGAAATACGATATGGACCACGATGGCAAGTTGTCTCGTGCCGAGATGCGTCCGAGCAACACGGATGAATGGTTTGACGACAACGATCTGAACCACGACGGTTACATCGATGCAGGCGAATGGCAACTCTACCGGGCGCGAACTGCCTCGGAGAATTGTCTGGTTGCGATTCGCGCCGGCGGCCACGGAGATGTGACCAAAAGCCGCGTGCTCTGGAGATACCGCAAGGCCTTGCCGAATACATCGTCGCCGCTGTTATATGAAGGCGTGATTTATCTGGTGCGGGATGGAGTCTTTACCAGCTTGAACCCGGTGACTGGCGAGGTGTACAAGCAGGCGCGTCTCACCGGCGCACTCGGGCGTTATTGGGCTTCGCCGGTCGCCGCCGACGGCAAGATCCTTCTGGCAAGCGAAGACGGCAAAGTCGTGGTGCTGCGCGCAGACCCGCAATGGGAGATCCTCGCCGTCAACAACCTCAACGAGGACATCTTTGCCACGCCCGCGATTCTCGATGGGCGGATCTATGTCCGCACCCGCGACGCACTCTACTGTTTCGCAAAGAGGCGTGGGGATAGATAGCTCGATTTCCGGCGGCTCACTGCCCGCTGCCCCTGAGCAGCACTGTTTGCGGACTATCGGGTGCTCCATCGCCAATCGCCAGGACGGCGGTGCGCTCCCCCTTCTGCATTGGATGAAAGGTGACGCTAATCGTGCAGGCTGCCTGCGGCGCCAGACTCGACGGACATGTGCCGCTCTTCAGGAAATCGCTCCCGTCCATCCCAACGACCGTGATTGCGGCGATCGGCAGGCTGACCTTGGCATGATTTCTGACGGTTACGGTGGCGGGGGTGCTGGACGTGCCCACGCCCGTACCCGCGTAGCTAAGAACCGTCGGTGAGACCAGCAGCGCCGCGGAACCGGTGTTCAGCAGCAGGCTGACGGTGCCCAGCGGCAGAGTGGCATTGGCGACGGCTACGTCAGGATGGCGGTCGCCGTTGAAATCGCCCAAGGCCACTGCCTGCGGCGATACGGAAGTGGCTACTCCCAATCCCGCGTTGTAGGCCGATCCCGTCTCGAATGTTCCGTTGCCGGTGCCGAGCAGCACGCTGACGGTGCCGTCGGCCATATTCGCCACCACCAGGTCGAGGACGCCATCGCCATTCACATCTCCGACAGCTACGGAAAACGGATTTTGACCGGTGGGGTAGGGGACGGCGGCGTTGAAACCGCCTTTGCCATCGTTTAGCAGCACTTCGACACGAAGCTGGGTTTCGTCCGTGACTACGACATCCAGATGGCCGTCGCGGTTGAAGTCGCCGAGCGCGATGGCGAACGGATTGACTCCGGCACCATACTCTTTCACCGGGCCGAAACTGCCATCGCCCTGCCCGAACAGCACGCCGACCTTGCCCGGAATGTTGCCGTACCCGTCGTTGGCCACGATCAGATCCGGACGTCCGTCCCCATTGACATCGCCGACGGCGATGGCTTGCGGCACGACGCCGGCGGTAAACTGCACCGGAGGGCGAAACGTACCATCCCCATTGCCAATCAGAACGCTGACCTGCCCCGGCGTGGCTTGCTCGACAAAATTAGCCACGGCCAGATCGAGGTGTCCATCGCCGTTGAAATCACCCGCGGCAAGGGACAGCGGGCTTGGACCTGCCGCGAAATTGACCGCATTCTGGAAGTTGCCGTGGCCGTCGCCCAAAAGCACGCTGACGAAGCCATCCTGGTTCGCCACAGCCAAGTCGAGGTGCCCATCGCCGTTGAAGTCGCCGGCGACCACGGCCCGGGGCGTCCGGCCCACCTGGTAGCCGACCATCGGCTGCAAGGTGCCGTCTCCATTTCCCAGGAATACGCCGAGGCTGCTCGAGTGCTGCGAGAGCAGGTTGGAGTTTGCCACCGCCAGATCCAACTTTCCATCTTCGTTGAAGTCTCCTACGGCGACCCCAAAAGGAAAGCTCCCGGCGCCAAACATTCGCGGCGGTTTCAACTCGCCGGCCGAAAGTGCGCCCGGCAGCAGGAACAGAAGGATGCCCATCCCGGGTAAGCGACGACACCAACGCGACCTACGGGTCGGTTCAAAGCGCATGCGATGGAATCTCCTTTGAGAATGTCAACGCGAGCGGCGAATCCGCTGCAAATCGGCAATTCACGTTGTTCAATATTACAGCACATGGAATCGAGCTGGCGGTACGGGAGAGTTCCGCGAACGCAGCGGATTCGATGGTTTCGTTTGTGTTTCGTTTATTTCGCATGGTATGCACGTATTAAAAGGTCAGAACCAATTGCTTAATGAACCAGTCAGCCTGCCAGAGTCCGACGAGACCCAGATTCGAGAATTGAATCGAGCACTGCAACTCGGAAGGCCCGTCTTGGTCGGAGCTGACGGCGAGCGACTGACTCTCCCCGGGACAGTTTTCCGATTGCTAAAGGACATCGTTCGCAACATGCAGTTGGGCCGGGCGGTTGTTCTGGTTCCGGAGAATCAGCAGTTGACCACCCAGCGCGCCGCCGACCTCCTCGGTGTTTCCCGGCCTCATCTGATCAAGCTCCTGGAGAGCGGAAACCTGCCGTACCACACGGTCGGCAGCCACCGCCGCGTCTACCTAAAGGACCTTCTTGCCTATCAGAAGCGACGCGACGCGGAGAGCAAAGCGGCACTGGATCGGATCGCGAAAGAAGCCTTTGAATCGGGGCTGTATGATCGCACCGGTATGCCGGCAGGTGGCGCCGACGAGTGAGGGCCGACTGCAGGGTCCTCCTCGACGCGTGTGTGCTCATCCCGATGCCGTTGGCGATCGATCCTCGTTGATTTCGATTATTGTGCACCGGCGCGCGGTTCGGTTAGCTTGGACAAACATATCCTTATTGCTTTGCAGGAGGGCCAGATATCTACGGACGAGTTTGCCCGCGCCGCCCAGCGCGGTGCGGGCACCATGCGGATCTTTGGGTGACTCCGGCTCTCGAGTAATTACCGACGGAGAGCAGAGCGGAAAAAGGTCTGTCCAGGATCTGCAGATCTGCTGGGATACGTTGACAAGATGGAGTAGCGCCTCCACGCTGCAACTATGAAGCCGACCATCAGCCGAAATGCCAGCAGGCCGCACAGGATTCGGAGTTTGCGGTTCACCTTTTTGTCCCGATTCGAGCCACCGAGACGCCGCCCAGCAGGTCATCACCCCGCGCCGGATGGCATGCGAAGATAGATCGAGCGCATGCCAGCCTGTGAATCGTGTGGCGCGACGATCGCCGAATCCAACCACTTTTGCCCATCGTGCGGCCTCCCATTAGGCAGCGCGGAAGTCGCCACCCGCACGGTTAGCGCATCCAATCCCAGGCCCTCGCTGGACGGCCGCTTCATGCCCGGCGCGCTGCTGGTGAATCGTTATCGCATCGTGTCCCTTCTGGGCAAGGGCGGCATGGGCGAGGTGTACCGCGCCGACGACCTCACCGTCGGCCAGCAGGTGGCGTTGAAGTTTCTGCCGGCGATCATTGCGCGCGATGCGGAAGCCCTGGATCGTTTCCGCAACGAGGTTCGCGTCGCCCGCCAGGTTTCGCATCCCAACGTCTGCCGCGTATACGATCTGGGCGAGAGCGAGACCGGCTACTTCCTGTCCATGGAATATGTGGATGGGGAGGACCTGGCATCCCTGCTGCGGCGCATCGGCCGCCTGCCCACGGACAAGGCCCTGGAAATCGCTCGCAAGCTCTGCGCCGGACTGGCCGCCGCGCACGACAAGGGCGTCCTGCACCGAGACCTGAAGCCCGCCAACGTCATGCTCGACGCCCGCGGACAGGTGCTGCTCACCGACTTCGGTCTGGCCGGCCTGGCCACCGAAATCGCCGGCGCCGACGTCCGCAGCGGCACTCCCGCCTATATGTCGCCCGAGCAACTGTCGGGAAAAGAGGTCACGGTCCGCAGCGATATTTATGCGCTCGGGCTGGTCTTGTACGAGATCTTCACCGGAAAGCGTCCATTCGAAGCCAATACCCTGGCCGACCTGATGCGCGCGCAAACCCAAACGGCGCCCACCAATCCGTCCACGCTGGTGCGGGATCTGGATCCCATGGTGGAACGAGTGATCCTGCGCTGCCTCGATCCCGATCCCGCGCGCCGCCCGAATTCCGTGATGACGGTGGCGGCGGCGTTGCCCGGCGGCGATCCGCTGGCCGCCGCCCTGGCCGCCGGCGAGACCCCGTCGCCCCAAATGGTGGCCGCAGCGGGTGAAGGCGCCGGGCTCGCGCCGCGCGTCGCCATTCCCGTGTTGCTGGTCGTGGTCGCCGGCCTGATCGGCTGCATCGCGCTGGCGCTCCGTTCCGACGCCCTCCAGAAAGTCGCGCCGGAATACTCGCCTGAAATCCTGTCGCAGAAAGCCCGGGATTTGATCCAGCAGTTGGGCTACAATGCCCACCCCGTGGATAGCGCCTCCGGCTTCGTTTGGAGCAATACGTTTATCGACTATGCATCCAGCCACGACAAGCCCTCCGCGCGATGGCCGAAGATCGTTTCCGAGCGGCCTTCCCTGCTGCGATTCTGGTACCGGCAAGGTGAATCCGACTTGCTCGGCGGGCAATTTCATAACGATCTGCTTACGCCCGGGATGGTCAACATGGATGACCCTCCGCCCATCGAGTCGGGAATGCTGTCGCTATCCCTCGATCCGCAAGGACATTTAATCCGATTTGAAGCGGTCCCGGAACAACTGCAACAGCCCGCGCACTCGCCGCCCGCGCCGGATTGGACGACCTTGTTCGCCGCCGCCGGCCTGGATCCGGCGCAGTTTCATCCCACCGAGCCGCTCTGGACCTGGCTCGCCACTTCCGATACCCGCGTAGCCTGGAACGGCGCCTGGCCAGGGAGCGGCCGGCCGCTGCGCGTGGAAGCCGCCGCCCTGCGCGGCAAACCGGTGGCATTCGCCCTCATCTCGCCCTGGACCAAACCGAATCTGATGCCTGCACCCAACTCATCCGGGCGCGTGGGTTGGTATTTCGCGAGCCTCGCCTGCCTCGCCGTGCTCATCTGTTTTGGCGCGGCATGGCTCGCGCGGCGCAACCTGGTGCAAGGCAGAGGCGATCGCCGGGCCGCCTTCCGCCTGGCCGTCTGGATGTTCGCCGTGATGATGGCCGCCTGGTTCTGCCGCATGCATTTCGTGGCTTCTCTCGGCACTATCGGCATGTTCCTCATCTCCATCTGCACGGCGATTTTTTATGGTTTTCTGCTGTGGACCGTCTACATCGCCCTGGAACCTTTTGTGCGGCGCCAATGGCCGCAGATGCTGATTGGCTGCACCAACCTTTTGACGGGCAACGCGCGGGATCCGGTGGTCGGCCGCGATGTGTTAATGGGCACGCTGCTGGGCGTGGCCTGGAGCCTGACCACGCGGGTGGCGAATATGCGCGGCGGAGAACCGGTGACGGCCGCCACCGATCTGCTCTCCGGAGCGCGTAGCGCGCTGGGCCTGGTATTGACCTTCGCGCCCTACGCCGTGCGCAACACCCTGCTGTTTTTCTTTCTGCTGTTCATCTTTCGAGTGGTACTGCGAAACCAATATCTGGCGGCGGCCGCCTGGGTGGTGATCCTCGGTGCTCTCACGGCGCTCGACAGCGGCGACTTTCTCGTGGGCTTCGCCGTCAACCTGGTGGTTTACGCCATGTGGGCCGTCTTCGTGCTGCGCTGGGGTCTTCTTTCGCTTATCGTCGGATTCTTCGTGGCATACGTCCTCGGGTCGAGCCCCATCGCATGGCATCCGTCGGCCTGGTATTTCAGCAACATCGTTCTGACGCTGGCCCTGATCTTGGTATTAGCCGTCTGGGGATTCCGGACGTCGATTGCCGGCCGTACTCTTTGGCGCCAGGATTTATTCGGATAGCTTACAGCTCGAATCGAGGCACGCAAGCCCTTATCGAACCGGCGGCAATTCCTGCAAACCGCGGCGCTGATGGCCGGAACCTCCGGGCCGGCCCGATCCGGCAGCGGCGAGCCGCAGCGGCTGCGCTGGCTCGAAACCGCGGAGCGTTCCAAGCCGCGCCTGCATGCCATCCCGCTGCGCCCAGTCGAGATCGTGAAGCCCGTTGCCGACGCCGCCCAGTTCCTGCGCTGGCGTATGGAGCGCATCGGCCCGGCGGATGGCCTCGAACAGCGGCTGATGCGACGCGGCGATTCCGTAACCCTGGATTTCGGCAGGCATCTGACGGGGCGCCTGGCATTTTCGATCGCCGGCGAAGGCCGCGGGATCGATGCCCCTACCCGCCTGAAACTGACCTTCGGCGAAGTGGCTCCGGAAGTGGCGGAGCCTTTCGATCCCTACCACAGCGCTTTAAGCCGGGCATGGTTGCAGGACGAAACCATCAACATCGATGTGCTGCCGAATACCATCGAGTTGCCGCGCCGCTATGCGTTCCGGTTCGTAAAGGTGGATGTCGTCGATACTTCGCCGAATTACGCCATTCGCCTGAACAAAGTGGTGGCCACTGCGCTGTCTTCGGCGGGCGCGGATCCGCCGCCACTCGCTAAAGGCCCCGAGCTCATGCGGCGTATCGACGCCGTCAGCATCGCCACGCTGCGGGACTGCATGCAAACCGTCTTGGAAGACGGTCCCAAACGCGACCGGCGGTTGTGGATCGGCGATCTGCGCCTGCAGGCGCTCACCAACTATGCGACTTTCCGTAACTACGGCCTGGTGAAGCGATGCCTGTACTTGTTTGCCGCCTTTCCGCGCGAGGACGGCATGGTTTCCGCTTGTGTCTTCGAGGATCCGAAACCGCATCGCGGGCATGAGTACATCATCGACTATGCGGCCCTGTATGCGGCCACCGTCCTGGACTATGCCAATGCTTCGGGCGACTGGGCCGCGGCGCGGGAGTTGTGGCCGGTGGTGCGGCGGCAGATGGAGATTCTCGACGGCTACGTGGGCCGCGACGGTCTCTTCGCCGCGCCCGCCGGAACATGGGTCTTCATCGACTGGAGCAACCCCCTGGACCGCACCGCGGCCATGCATGGCGTATTCGTCTACAGCTTGCGGCAGGCCCTCGTGCTGGCGCGCAAGTGCGGAGACGAACCGCGCGCGGCCGCCTACAGCCGGCGCCTGGAGCAAATGGCGGCCGCCGGTCGCGCGGCGTTCTACGATCCGGCGCGGGCCGTCTGTGTGAGCGGGCCGCAGCGCCAGATCTCCTGGGCCACGCAAGCGTGGATGGTTCTGTCCGGGATATTGACGAAGGACGAAGGAGCGCGGGCTTTCCGCGGCCTGCGCGAAATTCCGGATGCCGTTCATCCAGGCGCGCCGTATCTCTATCACTATGTGGCGGAGGCCATGCTTCAGTGCGGGTTGAAAGAGGAGGCGCTGGAACTGATCGCATCGTATTGGGGAGGCATGGTGAAAGCCGGCTTGGGCGAGCTTACGCTCGCCAAAGATCGGGTCTGGAGACCCTCTGCAGGCGTAGACGCCCGCCCCACCAAATGTCCAGAGCTGGCTGCGGGCAGAATTGCCCGTCCTCCAAAAAACCAGTACGGCACGCGGGTGCGCGCGAGTGCTATCCTCTTCTTCGGACCCACGGAGAACCATGAGCCTGATTCAGTTCACACGAAACCACACCGACCACTCCACCGATAAGGGATACCAGTTCGAGTTCTTTTGCGACCGCTGCGGAAACGGATTCATGTCCGGATTTCAGCCGTCCGCCATGGGCCTCGCCACCAGCGCGGCGCGCACGCTAGGCAGCCTGTTCGGAGGCGCGCTCGGCAACCTGAGCGGGTCCGCTTACGAGATCGAACGCGCGGTCCAGGGGCCTGCCCACGATAAGGCGTTTCGGGAAGCCACGGAAGAGGCCAAACAGAATTTCCGCCAATGTCCCAAGTGCACTCACTGGGTCTGCCAGGCCACTTGCTGGAACGCGAAACGCATGCTGTGCTTCGAATGCGCGCCCGATGTGGAAACCGAGCTGGCATCCGCGCAGGTGCAGGCCCAGGTGGAACAGGTGAAGCAAAAGGTGCAGCAGCAGGATCTCACCAAGGGCGTGGATTTCACTTCGGAAGCGGCTGCGCTGTGTCCCAGTTGCGGCGCGCGCACCCAGGGCGCCAAGTTCTGTCCGGAATGCGGCAAGCCGCTCCGGCCCAAGGGGGAATGCCCGCGCTGCGGTACCCACGTCGAAGCCGGCACCAAGTTCTGTCCGGAGTGCGGCAATAAGATGGTCTAGGGCTGAGGCGCGGGGATGCCCACCTACGCGGGGAAGTTTCGATACCTGGATGAGCACGGGGCGGCGCTGAACCAGGGCCCCTGCCAGTTCCGCTTCGATGCGGAGACCGGCATCGTAACTCCGGATGCGGGTTCACCGATCGCCTTCGATCTGGGCGACGTGGATCGCGCCGTGCCGGGCGAATGGAATTTCCAGCTCACGCTGTTTACCGGCCGGCAGTTGGAGCTGCAGCAGTTTGGCGCGGCCTTCAGCGGGTTGCGCGATGAGCTGCTGGCGGCCTGGCGCGACCGCACGGTCCGCTGCCTCCTGTTGGAAGATCTGGAGGAAGTGGCGCGCTACACCGCGACGGCCGCGCTCAACGGACCGGCCGCGCCCGCGCAGATCCGGCTGTACCGGAGCAATCTCGCGGTGCTGCCGCTCGACGGGCCGCCGTTCCAATGGCGCCTGTCGGATGTAGATGACGTCTCGTTCGACGAAGCCACCTATGCGGTCACGCTGCAAGCCGGCGGCGAGCGGCTGGCGGTCTCCAGGCTGGCGAAGAAGACCGACGAGTTTCGCGCCAACCTCTCCGGCACGCTCAGCGCTTCGCGAACTTCCGAGGCGGCGGCGATGCATGCCACGTTCCCGTTTCTCGATCCGGATCGCTTGCAAGCCCTGGTGCAGGCGATGCCGGAGGGACGCAGTGTGGCGCTCGGCGTGCTCAGGGCCATCCATCCAAAACTCCCCGATGCGCTAATCGCGCACGCGGTGGATGCGCCGCTGCGGCCCTACTTTGACGCGCTACGGGCGCGCTCGGCGGACGATACCCTGATGACCGGATTCAAGTTCATCCGGCCGGACGAAGAGCCACCGGCGGAGGAGGGCGAAGCGTCGGCGGCGGCGGCGGCTGCAACGCATGATGATAATGACGGAACGCAGCCGCTGTTCTTCTGGTTCTTTTTCCCCTTATCAAACGGGTGCGTCGCATGGGAAGCTACCACCGGGTCGGGCCGTGCGACTTACTTTTTCGATGTTGCGGCCCCACTTGACCAGGGGATTGCCCGCCTCACCCGCGGGTTGGCGCTGATTAGTTTTCGGCGCGAACCCATCTACCTGCCCGACGAATCCCTGGAACAACTGCCCCAGTTCAGGCGTTACGCCATCGGGTGCCGGAAACTGCCGGATTTGCGCGCGCTGCGTGCCGCATTTCGCGGCCGGGCGATCCACACTTCTCCGGAGGCGTGGACCACGCAAGTAGAGGCTGTCACGCACGCATAGCCATTCGGGGCGGCGGTGTATACTGGTACCTGCTTGGAGGCATGTTCCATGGGGAATTCAGTTCTGATTCGCACTTTTCAGTTGCTGTTGGCCATCGTTGCCGCAGCTTCATTGGCGAGTGCACAGCCCGTCATCACTCGCGTGAGTAAGATCTCGACGGAGCAATTCCAAACCATTGTCATCACCGGCAGCGGCTTTGGTACCCATAAGGCGTATACGGGCGACTCGGACTACATTAGCTTAACGGATGAAACCGCAAGCCCGGGCTGGGAGGCGGGATACGAACCCTATAACGATACGGTCACGCTCATTGTGGAGAAATGGGTGGATACGCAGATCGTATTGGGAGGGTTCTCCGGGGCCTGGGGCACGTATAACTATACGCTCACCATCGGTGACTCGGAACAGATTGAGGTGTGGAATCCCCAGACGGGGAGCGGACCGGCGGTACTCTACACGACCATTGTTGGGGAAACGACCACGACCACGCTGACGTCTTCACCGAATCCGTCAACCGACGGGGAGGCTGTGACCTTTACCGCGGACGTCTCTTCCAAAGGCGGCACGCCGCCGGATGGAGAGGCCGTGAAGTTCCTGGCGGGCAAAACGGAAATTGGAATGGGATCGTTGAGCGGCGGCTCGGCGGTCTTTATTACCTCCAGGCTTAAAGTGGGCACGACGCCGATTACCGCGGTATACAGCGGCGACACGCTCTATAGTGCCAGCAAATCGACACCCGTGGAGCAGGTCGTCGAAAAATAACTTCCGAGGCCGTGGCGAACACTTCAGCGTGCCGGCGGGGCTCTTAAGTCCCGCCCTCGATTACAATCGCAGCATGCTGCGAACGCAGAATCCATTTTGCCGGCTAGCCCTCCTGGTGGCTACCGCCGCGTCTCTCCTGCCGTCTCTGGCAGGCGCCGCCTCCATCGATTCGGACCGGCTGAAACTGATCCCCGCGCGGATGCAGGAATTCGTGGATAACCACGCCATTTCAGGAGCGGCATGGCTGGTGGCGCATCGTGGGAAAGTCGTAGCGCTCGATGCCGCCGGATTCGCCGACATCGAGAAGCGCAAGCCCATGCGCGTCGACACCATCGCCCAGATCATGTCCCAGACGAAGTCTTTCACCGGTGTGTCCGCGATGATGCTGGTGGAGGAAGGCAAACTGGATCTCACGCGTCCCGTACAGGATTATCTGCCGGAGTTCAAGGGGCAACTGGTCGAAGAGAAGCGGCCCGATGGGTCGCTCTTCACCCATCCGCCGGCCCACCCCATGACCGTCTGGCAGTTGATGTCGCATACCTCCGGGTTCGACTTCCTGCCTTCCAGCGGCCCCTTTAGCCGCATCAACTTCACGCTCGGCGCGACGTTGGCGGATGCCGTTCGCGGTTTCGCCCACGAACACCTCATCGCGGAACCGGGCAAGAGCTACCACTACAGCAACATGGGCATCGCCACGCTCGGACGTGTCGTCGAAGTCTTGTCCGGCCGCGAATATTCCCAATTTGTCGCGGACCGGCTTCTCTCGCCGCTGGGCATGGTGGACTCGTTCTTCTATCCGCCCGAGTCCAAAAGAGACCGCATTGCCATGGTCTATCAACACGAGGAGTGTAAGTTGGTACTCTCGCGGGAGCGGGCGCAAGCCGGAGATCCGGCCGCCTACCGGGCGGGCGCGAAGTATCCAGGCCCGGAACTGGGCCTCTATTCAACCGCTAATGACTTGTTCCACTTTTATCAGATGCTCGAAAACGGCGGAGTTTATAATGGCCGCCAATACCTTTCGCCGCAGTCCCTGGCTTTGATGACGCAGGATCATACTCCGGACCATTCCGGTTATGGCCTGACCCTCAGCGTGGCGAACCCGCCGAACACCCAGTTCGATCTCCTGTCTCCCGGGACATTTGGCCACGGCGGCGCCTTTGGCACGGGCGGGTCGGTGGATCCAAAGAACGAACTGGTAATCGTCTTCATGGCGCAGATGAACGACGGGTCGGCCGATACGGCGAAACGTGCCTTATCTCAGATTGCCGAATCGGCGGTGAGGTGACCATCCTCCGCCGCCAGTTCCTGGCTTCCGCCGCCTTATCCCTGCACGCGCAATCGAGCGCGCTTCGAATTGTGGTCGCCGGCGGCCATCCGGGCGACCCTGAATGCGGTTGCGCCGGAACCATCGCCCGCTTCACCGATCTCGGCCACCGGGTGACGCTGCTCTATCTCAATCGCGGCGAGGGCTTTTGTGGCGCGGAGAGCCTGCATCGTTGCGCCTCCATCCGCACCGCCGAAGCGCAAAAGGCCTGCGCCATTCTCAAGGCGCGCGCCGCTTTCGCCGGCCAGATCGATGGCCGCGCCGTGGTAGATGCGGCCCATTATGAGGCTTTCGGCCGCATTCTGCGCGACGAAACACCGGACCTGGTCTTTACCCAGTGGCCTGTCGATTCGCACCGCGATCATCGCGCCGTTTCATCTCTCACGCTGGATGCCTGGCTCCGGTCCGGCCGGAACTTCGCGCTCTACTATTACGAGGTGGCCGAGGACACCAGCACGTTCAAACCCGCCGAGTACGTGGATATTTCCGCCGTGGAATCGCGCCGCCGCGCCGCCTGCTATGCCCACGCTTCCCAGGAACCCGGAAAATGGTATCCCAAACAAGTCGAAATCACGCGCGCCCGCGGCGCGGAGAGCGGCTTTGCCGAAGCCGAAGGGTTTCTTCGCCACGCCGAAAGCAAACGCGCCTTCCTGCCTTAGTTACTTCTTGGGCTTGTATTCGACGAATAGTTCCGGAAATTGCTTCTGCAAAGCGGCGATCTTCGGACGATCGCAAACTTGAATATATGGATTGTCCGGATTGTAGTAGGCGTAATCCTGGTGGTAATCCTCGGCGCGATAGAACGCCTTAAGCGGCGTCACTTCGGTCACGATCGGCTTTGGAAAAACCTTGCTCGCGTCGAGCTGCGCGATGTACGCTTTCGCCAGACGCTGCTGTTCCGGGTTGGTATAGAAAATCGCCGACCGGTACGAGCTTCCCACATCGGGTCCCTGCCTGTTCAACTGCGTCGGATCGTGGGCCACCGAGAAGTAAATCCGTAACAACTGGCCATAGGTGATCCGCGAGGGGTCATAGACGACTTCGACGGATTCGGCGTGTCCCGTCGTCTCGGTGACCACCTGCCTGTAGGTAGCCGTGTTCGCGGCTCCGCCCGCATAGCCTGTGGTGGTGTGCAGGACTCCCTTCACCCGCTGAAACACGGCTTGCACGCCCCAGAAACAGCCGCCGGCGAAGACCGCCGTCTCCTTTCCGGGTTCCTTCGCCAGCATCGCATCGGTGGACGGCGGCGGAATGGGAGCTGCCGCGCAGCCCGTGGCCACGGAGAAGAGCATACCCGCCACAAGCTGGCGGAAAAGTTTTGAAATGGGCATCAGGACGCTTCGCATCGCTCGATATTCCAGTACATAAGCTAATATCCCACTTTTCGCGGAAGCCGACCATGAGGCAACCCATGACATTAGCGGGGCAAAGGCGGGCTCACGCAGCCGTCGATCATATCCTGCGCGGAAACCGTGAACGCGCTTTCGTTGTTGACGCCCGGCAGCGTTCCAAACCAGATCATTTCATCCCCCATACAACTGTCCACCCGGTACACATCGTAATCCAGCGGGTGCAGCGCGCTGGTGAAATTCTGGTAGAAGAGTTGTCCCTGCGCGGCGGAGTTGTTCTGCTGCCCGGTGCTGGAAGTGGCGCAGAGAAACGCGTACAGCCGCGTCGCCGGATACGTGTAACTGGCGCCCGACGATACCACGCTCATACCGCCCCAGTCCTGATTCTGAGTCGCCGTGGTGGCCTGGCCGGTGCCCGACCAGTTGTTGCAGTTCGCGCCGGAGAGAGTGTATCCCGCAACGGCCTTGGCGGCGTCGCCGTCGGCTGAGGCAACGTACTGAGCGGCGTCCAGCCAGCCGCGTTCGGCGCCGTCCACGCACCCATATTGGGCCGGCGGGCAAACCTGAATCGGAGACTTGAAGGCCTTCGCATAAGGATACTGGCAACCCGCCTCGACATTGGCGTAAACCGGTCCGGAAGTGAGCACCACATCGGCAAGATAGTCTGCCGCGCCATACCATGCCAGCGAGTAGGCCATCGCCGCCGAGCCGGCGCTGTGGCCTTGCGCGCACATCGCGCCCGGAGCCTTCGATCCGCCATGAATACTCTGGTAGACCGCATTCATCAAGGTCGCGGGACGGCAGGCTTCGAACTTCAAGATCTGCACCGGTTCGCCGGGGGCGTTTTGCCAACCCTGGCCCACCCAGATCGGTTGCACCACCTGAAATCCGTTGTTGAAATAGTCCTGGGCGTAGGAGAGGCCGTTCTCTCCCTGGTTGAAATAGTCGCGCCCGTCGCTGCCGTTATGCATGAAAATGGTGCTCCCGTTCCAGTTGACCGGCGTTGAGACCGCAATGGCCGCGCCCAAGGGAGCAATCACCGAGGGGTCGCCGGAAAAGTCGTGGTTCGAGCAATTGGAGATCGTGGTGTTGTAGCAGACGGCTCCGGGGAGTGGCAGGGATCCGCTCTTACCGGCCGGACATGGCGACACGAGCTCGAATGGCGATGCTGTACCGAGGCTGAGCGGCGCTTTCTGTCCCCAGGCTGACAAGGCGCCGCAAAGAAAGAGCGCCGGCACCGCTGCAATCCGAACGATAGAAACTATAGACAGGTTTCGCATGGATCGATTCTCCTTTCCCGTGGTTCAGGCCGTCAATGTCCCGCAGGCTCCGCAGGTGCTATATCACACGGAATTCGGGCTGCGCTGGTGGGGCCGCCCGTGGCGCACGCTTCAGCGTGCCAGTGGGACTTTTAAGTCCCGCTGTTGGACATCATCCGCGGGCGATTGACGATCAAAGCCTATCTGGGTGAATCTATTCGTGCTGGGTTGTGTGGTTTGGGGCCTGGGTTAACGGTGGTGGGTTGCGGGTGGTTGGTTGCGGGTTCCAGTGGGCATCTACGCCGGGCGCTTGGCCGTCATAGAGCTTGGTCAGTTCCGCAAGCGCTGCGCTCTTGACTGCCTGGTAGGCGCCATACTCCACGTCCACATCTACAAGGATCTCCCCATTTGCGTTGACCGCTCCCAGTGCTCTGTCGTTGAAATTCTGATCTATATCGAATGTGTCTGCGTAGTTGAAGACGGGGATTCGGTCGTCGAAACCCGGCGGGCTCAAACCATAATCGCACCGAAGATAACGGAATGAATATAGCTGGCTGAGGGCTGGCTGAGAGCGATATGAGCTGTAACATCGCAAGACTGAATGCCGGGCGCATCGCATTGAATAGCAGCGGCTATCCCAACTGCCGGCCCACTAACTTGGAAGTCAGTCCTGTGGAGCGGGCGTAGCCACGAAACCGTATTCCCTGAACTTCGAGTCGCTGCAATTCGACCCGATCGTCGCCGAGCCGTAGATTACGCCCTGATTGTTGATCCCGGTGACCGTGGTAGTACATGCTCCAGGCACTGAAAACGCCTTAAACTCCTCGTTGCTATAGATGAAGGAACCGGCGGCGCCAGCGGAGTCGGTGTAGGTCCCCACAATGACACCATTGTTGTTGCTTCCGGTAAGCTCCGTTGCAGTGGCTCCGGGATAGTTCAGTGGGATGAACTTTCCGGCGTCGTAAATGAAGCCATGCCACGACGTGCACTCCACGTCACAAACCCCGGCGTAGCCGACGATCACGCCGTAATCGTTAACGTGCTGGGCGCGCGTGATCTGCTGCCCCTTAACCGAGATACTGGTATTCGTATCGTTGGCGATGGCGAATCCGCGGCCCTCCGTGGCGTTCTGGCTGGTGCCCACAACCTCCCCGATGTTATTGATCCCGTTGGCTTCGTTCCAGGGCGACGTGGGGCCTTGGTTCAGAAATGTAATAAACGCGTCGTTTTCTAAAAGGAAACTGCCCGTATAGTTGTTGACATTGATATAGTATCCGACGATATCGCCGGCATCGTTGATTCCGGTGACCCATGTGCTCAGGCTGCCTGCGTTCACCAGAGTATAAATCCCGTTCTGGTAGGTGAAGCCCGCGTCGAATGGGTCTGGGTAGGGGCAGTTGTCGCAATATTCGGCATGGACCGTGCCCACAACCAAGCCGCTGGAACTTACGCCTGTAACCGTGGTCGTAAGTGGATAGGGCGCGCCGTTCGACGGCGGAACCTGCAGTAATTGGATTCCATAGTCCTGTGCGCGCGCCATGCAGGTGGCCACGCATGCAAGAGAAAGGAGAGTCACGCCAACCCGAAGCATGCTCGATTGAGAGAGGCAGGCTAGCCGGCTTCTCAAATGAGTGAGCATCGCGTCCTCCTTTTGCAATAGTATACATCTGATGCCCGTTTCGCGATTTGTCGCATGCAACCAGTATACTTTAGTCCAGATGGCTGGTTATGCGGGGGTGGGCGGTCTTTTGGGGACAGATTGGGCGGACTACTTGGGGTCGTTTGCCAGATTGTCAAAGAGCAGGGGGGCAGGTGTCTAACGGGTATCCTGGGAGACCGGGGAACACGATAGCGGCTGGGCGCCCGGGGCGCCGGACATCACGTATGCGGGCGGCGGAGCGGGCCGGTGGGCGGGAGTTGTGACGGCGGGCTCGGTGTGCACCGGCTGCACAGGCTCAGGCTGAGTGACCTCAGGCTGAGTGCACTCAGGCTGGGTGCGGGCGCGGCGCTCGTTTTGTAGCTGGTTCAGTTCGCGCATGGCGGTGCTGAAAGAACGCTCCAGGCGGGCGCGCTGGGCCGAGACGCGATCGAGCAGGGCGAATTGTCTTGCGCCCGGCTCGGTGGCGGTGAAGATCCTCTCTTCAATGCAATCCGTGCGCATGAGCAGCCAATGGGCGACGGCCATGCGTTCCAGCAGGATTTTTTCGGTGGGGGCTTGCGGCTGCCACTCGGATTCGAGCACATCGCAGAGCTGCTGGTAAGCGGCCTCGTCTTCGTGGATGAGGACGACGCAACGCGCGCGGAGTCCGAAGGTGAGGGCGTTGAGGCGGACGGCGGCCTTGCCTTCCGGGGAGACCGGGCCGGTGGAGTGTTGCGCGTTCTGGCGGTTAGCTTGATGTTGTTTGTTAGAAATCAGCATGAGTTATTCCTTGGGGTTGGATTTGGGGATGGGATGAGGCGTCCATACCCGATTTCATTTTAGGGCCAAGGTGGATGGGGAACGGCGGTATGTGGAGGGTGGAGAGTTAGTAAGTAGCGCGGGTGCAGTTAGATGCGGCGGAGGATTATATTATGCAGATTGGTGACCGTATACCGGCAGCGGGACTTGACCTCTTATAACAAAGTGAACGGCGCAGGCGCATCCGCTTCCCGCAGCCCGCCGTTCGTCAATCCGCCGATTTCAACGTCGGCCAGGCGATTCGGTTCCACGGCGTGCGCCATTTGCACCTTCAGGTAATTGCCGCTCAGCGCCGTGCCGGACTCCTGCAGCGTCACCACCGAAAGCCTGCGCCCCACCATGCGGATCCTGAAATCCAGGTTCTTGCGTGCCGCCAGCTCGCGCAATACGCGGTTGCGCTCTTTGCGCACCGGCATCGGCACCGGGTCCGGCATTTCGGCCGCCGGCGTGCCCGGACGCTCCGAATACGTAAACACGTGCAGGTAAGTGAATGGCAGGCTCTCTATAAACTGGCGGCTCTCTTCGAAATCCGCGTCCGTTTCCCCCGGGAATCCCACCATCACGTCAGCCCCCACGGCGCAATCCGGCATCAGGCGGCGCGCCTTTTCGATGCGGTCCGCGTAGTGCCGCGGCCGATATTTGCGATGCATCCGCCGCAAGATGCGGTCGCAGCCGGATTGCAGCGGCGCGTGAACGTGCCTGGCGATCCGCGGCGACGCGGCCATCACGCCCAGCAGATCATCCGAGAAATCCATCGGCTCCACGGAGCTCAGCCGCAGGCGTTCGATCGCCGTCTCATCCAACAGACGGCGAATCAGGTCCGCCAGGCGCATCCGGCTGCCCGGCTCGCGCCCCCATCGGCCCAGATTGATCCCGCTAAGCACCACTTCGCGATAGCGACGGCTGAGGCCGCGCACCTGCTCCACCACCTGGTCCGCCGGCGCGCTGCGGCTGCGTCCCCTCACGAACGGAATAATGCAGAACGAGCACCGGTTGTTGCATCCGTCCTGGATCTTCAGGTTAGGACGCGTGCGGTCGCCCGCGGCGTCCTCCACCGGCGCCGACAGAAAGTCGTGCTGCGCGAAAATATCCCCCACCCAGATATTTCCGTGATACGGCGCGGCACTCACCAGTTCGGCGATCTGCGTCTTGTGCGAGTTTCCGACCACCCATTCCACGCCGGCCATGGCGGCCAGCTCTTCGGGCGCGCGCTGCGCATAGCAACCCGTCACCAACATGCGCGCCGCTGGATTCTCGCGGTGCACCCGCCGGATCGTCTGGCGCACGTCTTCGTCCGCGGCCTGCGTCACGGTACAGGTATTCAAAACCACGAGGTCGGCGTGGCTACGCTCCGCCGCCGCTTCCAATCCTTTGGCCGAAAGCAGTGTCTCGAGCGCGGCGCCGTCGGCTTGGGTGGCCCGGCAGCCGAAGTTTTGGACGAAGAACTTACCCACTTACCCCATTATAGGGGTCCGGGTGGCGTCGCCCGCGCCGCGCGGAATGGAGTCTGCGTTACCAGCCGCCGTGCGCCATGGCCTCACGCGCCAACGAGACCACTTCCGGATTCACCATCCGCCGGAAGTCGCCCAAGGCGACATGTACCACGTCCCGGTGCGTTCCAGCGTTGAAAGCGATCTGCGCGTCGGCCAGCAGGCTGCTGTCCAGATAAACCGGCATGCCGTACAGATTTCCGAAGGGAGGCATGGCTCCCAGGTCGCAATCCGGAAAGAGCTGCGACAACTCCCTCTCCGTGGCCAGCCGGGCATGCGAAAAACCCAGGTTCGCGCGCAATTCCTCGAAATCGACGATCTTGTTTGCGGCCAGCACCACCATGTGGTAGCCGCTTTCCGCAAGGAAGACCACCACCTTAGCCACCTCCTGGGCAGGCAGGTGTTCGGCTGCGGCAACTTCGCGGGCCGTGTAAGCAAGCGGGTGAACGGTGTGGGTGTAGGCCACGCCGCTGTGGTCCAAATGTTCCTGGAGACGGGCTAACAGCGCCATATCAACCTCCACTGGCCGGTATTGTAGCGCCGCGCCGCCACGATGGGAAGGCCGCCGCGCGCCGCGCGGTAACATGGCCGGATGGAGAGCGCCTGCCTGTTCTGCCGTATCGCGGCGCACGATGTGCCGGCCGCGATCGTCTTCGAAGACGACCTCACGCTGGCATTCCTGGACCATCGGCCGCTCTTTCCCGGCCACTGCCTTCTGATTCCGAAAACGCACTACGAAACTCTGCTGGATCTGCCTCCCGATGCCGTCGCCCCCTTGTTCGGCAGTGCCCGATTGCTGGCCGGCGCCGTGGAGCGGGCCATGGAAAGCGAAGGATCGTTTGTCGCCATCAACAACCGCGTCAGCCAGAGTGTGCCGCACCTGCATATCCACATCGTCCCGCGCCGTAAGAAAGACGGATTGCGCGGCTTCTTCTGGCCGCGCGGAAAATACGAAAGCCCGGCGGAGATGGAACGCGTCCGGGAACGTGTGGCACAGGCGATGATTAACTTCCGATAGCTCGCCGCCGGCGAATTAGGCGGATCGGGGCGCCGCGCATGCTAGCATGTCCGCAGAGAGTTATCGGTATGCGCCCTGGGCGGTCCCCCGCGCTTGATCTGCAGGTCTGTTTACCCGTCGCGCGAGAGGCGTCCCGCCCCCTATGGATGCTTCCCTTCGCCTTGGCGGGCATCCTCTTCTCATCCTTCTGGTTCCGCGCGGAGGCGCCCCGTATCTTCGCCGGCGTCAACGACTTCATGGGGATTTACGCAGGCGCACGCCTGGTGGGCACGCCCGATCAATTCAACGCGGAGGCCTACATCCGCGAGCAGGAACGCGCCACCGGATGGTCGGCGCCTTCCATCCTTTTCACTCGCCTCCCGGCATTCGCCGCCCTACTCCGACCGCTCGGAAAGATGCCGTACCGGCGCGCATATATCCTCTGGCAGACGGCGTCGCTCGCCGCATTCGCCGGCTTCCTGATCTTCTGGCCTGCTCCTCATCGTGCTCTTCTTCTGTGCGCCGCCTGCTGGTCGTTCCCCCTGTTCGCCTGTTTTGCCGGCGGCCAGGATATAACCTTTTTGCTGCTGATCCTGGCTGTGGCGTGGCGGCTCGGTCCGTCGCGGCCGTTCGCCGCCGGCGCGGTGCTGGCGCTCTGCGCGCTGAAATTCCATCTCTTCCTGATGCTCCCCGTATTTCTAATCGCGCAGTTCCGTTGGCGGATGCTGGCGGCAGCCACCGTGGCCGGCGGTGCCATCGCCGCCGTCTGTTTCGCAGTTGCGGGTGCGCACTGGCTCCCAGATTACGCGCATTTCATTCTGCAGGGACAGACCAACCCCAACGTCCGCGCCATGCCGAATTTGCACGGCCTGCTGGATGGCCTGCCGCACAGCCTCGCCTGGGAGATCGGCGGCGTCATCCTCGTTGCCGTGGCAGTCGCCTGGATCGCCCGGCACGCCAGTTTCTCCGTGGGTTTGAGCGCCGCGCTGGCCGGCAGCCTGCTGGCCAGCCATCATGCTTATCCCGCCGACGCGCTCTTGCTGCTCCCCGCCCTGCTGACTCTGGCCGGATCGCCGCGCATACCCGTCCTCGCGATCTGCATCCTCCTGCTGTCCCCGCTCCCGTTTCTCGTCGCTCCAATGGTTCCGCTCGCCGCACCCGCGCCGCTTCTGTTGGCCGCCTTGCTGCTCGTGCTGGCCATCGCGGTCACCGCGCCGCCCCATCCCCGCCCCGCCCGATTCGCCGCCGCAAGTTAGAATTCGGGTATGGAATACGTCAATTTGGGAAAGGCCGGCGTGAAAGTTTCGCGCATCTGCCTCGGCGCCATGACCTATGGCTCCAAGCGCTGGCGCGAATGGGTCCTGGAAGAGGAAGAAAGCCGCCCCTTCATCCGCCGCGCGCTGGAACTCGGCATCAACTTCTTCGACACCGCCGACATGTATTCGCTGGGCGTGAGTGAAGAGATCCTCGGACGCGCGCTAAAGGACTTCGGCCCTTCGCGCGACCGCGTGGTCGTCGCCACCAAAGTATTTAACCCCATGGGCGACGATCCCAACCAGCGCGGCCTTTCGCGCAAGCATATTCGCCACGCCATCGACGACAGCCTGCGCCGACTCGGGACCGACTACGTGGACCTCTACCAGATTCATCGCCTGGACTACACCACCCCGATCGAGGAGATCCTGGAAGCCCTGGACGATGTAGTGAAGCAGGGCAAGGCGCTCTACATCGGCGCCTCTTCGATGTTCGCCTGGCAATTCGCCAAGATGCTTTATACGGCCGATGAAATGGGCCTGACGCGCTTCGCCACCATGCAGAACCACTACAACCTGATCTATCGCGAAGAGGAGCGCGAAATGCTGCCGCTGTGCCGCGAAGAAGGCATCGGGGTGATTCCCTGGAGTCCGCTGGCGCGCGGTTTCCTGGCGGGCAACCGGCGCAAGGAGGATTTCGGCGAAACCATCCGCTCGAAAACGGACGAGTACGCGCAGGGCATGTATTATCAGCCCTCGGATTTCGCCGTCGCGGAGCGCGTGGGCGAGATCGCCCGCGCCCGCGGCGTACCGAACGCCCAAGTGGCCCTGGCCTGGATTCTGCACCAGCCCGGCGTGACCGCTCCCATCGTAGGAGCCAGCAAGATGCAGCATCTTGAAGACGCCGTGGCCGCGCTCAATTTGAAACTGGACGAGTCCGAGCTAAAGGCGCTGGCCGAACCCTATCAGCCGCACCGCGTGCTGGGGCATTCGTAAGGCGGGCGACGGTGTAAGCGGCTACCAATTCACGAGCCGCCGGATTCCTCGCGCCTGCCTCTTGCTGGCAATAAACTCCTGCTCATTACTCAGCGTAATCAGCCAGCGCTGGCTGCTCAGCGCGCTCATTTTCCGCACGTGGTCCACGTTCACCAGCGTATTCCGGTGAATGCGCTGGAAACTGGTGTTGCGCAGCCGCTCCTCCAGCACCTTCAGCGCCTGCGTGGCCTGGTAGCGCTTGCGCGCGGTGGTGATCCAGACGATTTCGCCCTCCGCGTGGAAGGCGAAAATCTCGTTCGCGTCCAGCAGAAAATACTCCGCGCCGGCCTTGCCCACGATCTTCTTGATCCGCTGCCCCGGCAACGACGGATCGGCAATCTCCTGTAGCCGCGCCAGCCTCTCCACCGCCTCCTGCCCGCTGATGCGCCTGGCCTTCTCGATGGCTTCGGCCAGCCGGTCCTGCCCCACCGGCTTCAGCAGGTAATCGATCGCGCCCGCATCGAACGCTTCCAGCGCGTACTTATCGTAAGCCGTCACGATCACGATTACCGGCATGTGCGCGCCGCGCCGGATCTTGCGGATCACCTCGAACCCGCCCATCTCGGGCATCTGCAGATCCAGCAGGACCAGGTCCGGATGCCGGCCGGCAATCTGGTCGAGCGCCGCCGCGCCGTTATCCGCCTCCCCCACCACCTCCACGCCCGCTATGGATTCCAGGTCCTCGCGCAGCACCCTGCGCGCCACCGGCTCGTCGTCCACGATCAGCGTCTTCAAACCGATTCCGGAAGAGTGGCCGGGCATGTTCGATCTCATCATAGCGCGGCCTTCCTCCCCCGAATCGCAGCGCCTCCACGCTACAATCGAATTAACCCCGGCATGTCCACTGAAGTCAAAGCCGCTCCTCGCGTGCATCAATTCTTCTCGCGGCAGGGCGCGCTTTCCAAGTGGCATCCGAATTACGAATACCGGCCCGGGCAGTTGGCCATGGCCGAAGCCGTCGAATCCGCCCTGGCCGACCGCAAACACTTGATCGTGGAAGCCGGCACCGGCACCGGCAAAACTCTCGCGTACCTGGTTCCCGCCATCCTCTCCGGCAAGCGCATCGTGGTCTCCACCGGCACCAAGAACTTGCAGGAGCAGCTTTTCTTCAAAGACATCCCCTTTCTCCAGCAGCATTTTTCGCGGCCGCTGCGCGTCTGCTACATGAAGGGCCGCAACAACTACGCCTGCCGCCAGAAGATCTACGATGCCGACCGCGAAGCCATCCTGACCGGCCTCGAAGAAGTCGCCGACTTCCAGATCATCCAGGACTGGGAACAAACCACCGAATTCGGCGACCGCGCGGAAATCAAGAAGCTGCCGGAATCGAGCACGGCCTGGGCCAAGGTGGACGCCCGCAGCGATCTTTGCACCGGCGCCAAGTGCAAGCAGTTCGAGCGCTGCTTCCTCACCCTGATGCACCAGCGTGCCCAGCAGAGCGACATCATTATCGTCAACCACCACCTGTTCTTCGCCGACCTGGCGCTGAAAGAGGTCCTCGAAGACGGCGATACCGAAGGCGGCATCCTGCCCGAATATGACGCCGTCGTATTCGACGAAGCCCACGAAATCGAGGATGTTTCCGGCCAATATTTCGGCGTTTCCGTCAGCAATTACCGCTTCCAGGAATTGCGGCGCGATATCTCCGCGGTGGCGCGCGCCAAGGAATTTGGCTCGGCCGAACTTGATCGCATACTGGACCGTTTCGAAGAGCTGGCCACCCACCTGTTTTCGATCCTGCCCGCGCCGGAGGGCCGCGCCGCCTTCACCGGGCGCGCCGAATTCCTGGAACGTAACGAAGAGATTTACGGCCACCTGCACTCCGCGCTCGAATTGATCGGCTCCCACCTGAAGCTGCTGAAGAGTCCGCCCGTGGAAATCATTCCGCTGCAGCGCCGCGCCGTGGAATTAGGGCTGGCGCTGCGCTTCGTCCTCGAGAGCGACGATCAGTCCTACGTCTATTGGGCGGAGCGCCGCGGCCGCGGTTTCTTTCTGCAAGCCACTCCCATCGACGTCGCGCCGCTGCTGGCCGACCGCCTCTTCGATAACGTGGAGACGGTGGTTCTCACCTCGGCCACGCTGGCCGTATGCGGCGGCTTCGACTTCGTGAAAAAGCGGCTGGGGATCGAGCAGGCCCGCACCCTGGTGGTGCCCGGCCACTTCCAGTATCAGAAGCAGGCGCTGCTCTATGTGCCGCAGCACCTGCCCGATCCGCGCAGTCCGGCTTTTACCAAGGAAGCTTCGAGCGAAGTGACCCAACTGCTGAAGCTGAGCCGCGGGCGCGCGTTCGTGCTGTTCACCAGCTATCAGCAGATGCGCCTGATGTACGACCGCATCTCGCTCGATATCGATTATCCGACGCTGCTGCAAGGTACCGGCCCGCGCAGCGCCTTGCTGGAAGAGTTTCGCGCCACCCCCAACTGCATTCTGTTCGCGACGTCGTCGTTCTGGCAGGGCGTGGACGTCCCCGGCGATCAGTTGAGCTGCGTGATCATCGACCGGCTGCCTTTCGCCGTCCCCAGCGATCCCATCGTCAACGCGCGCGTGCGCAAGTTGCGCGACGAGGGCGGCAATCCCTTCTACGACTACCAGGTGCCGCAAGCCGCCATTGCCCTAAAGCAGGGTTTCGGACGGTTGATCCGCAGCCGTTCGGACCGCGGCGTGCTCGTCCTGCTGGATAACCGGGTGACCAAGCAGCGCTACGGCCAGGTCTTCTTCGACAGCCTGCCGGATTACGGATTTACCACCAAAATCACCGATGTGGAGAGGTTTTTCGATGTTTGAAGTTTCCGTGGAAGACACCTTTGCCGCCGGCCACGCGCTGCGGAATTACAAAGGCAAATGCGAGAACGTGCATGGCCACAATTACCGCGTGCAGGTCACCTTCAGCGGTCCGGAACTGGATTCCACCGGGCTGCTGGTGGATTTCGTGGTGGTCAAGAAGCTGATGCAGACGGTGGTCGACCGGCTCGATCACCAGTATCTAAACGATCTGGCGCCCTTCGATGTGCTGAATCCTTCCGCCGAAAATATGGCCAAATACTTCTACGACCAGATTTGCGGAGGCCTTGGACAGACTACGCCCGTGAAACTGGGACAGGTGCGAATCTGGGAGACCGACACCAGCAGCGCGGTCTACCGGCCGTAGTATGCCGCGTTCTTGGCGGTAAAGTCGGTCCACTTTTCCGGCAGGTCGTCGAGCGCGAAGATCGCCGAGACGGGGCAAACCGGCACGCAGGCGCCGCAGTCGATGCATTCGACCGGGTCGATATACAGCAATTCCGCCTCGGCGTGCCCCGCTTCGTCCTTCTTGGGATGGATGCAGTCCACCGGGCAGGCGTCCACGCAGGCCGTGTCTTTGGTTCCGATGCAAGGTTCAGCTATAACGTATGCCATTCGATAAAATTCCCCAGTAAGAGATCGACAATACCATAGGGCCGAGGGGAAACACAAGACGGGGTGCCGTATAATCGAAGCGATGGATGTACTGCGGGCGCTTTACGGCCAATTCGACCCTGCACGGCCTTTGGAAGTAGAGGAGACCGACCTGTACGTGAACTGGCAGGAAGAGAAGGCGCTGGCACCGGACGATATTAAGACCGAACTGGCGCGCAACATCGCCCGCTCTGAAATGGCCGTTTGCCGTCTTTTTACAGGCCATCGCGGGGTCGGAAAGACGACCGAATTGAAACGCGTCAAGAGCATGCTCGAAAATGGCGAGGCTGGACCGCCTGTATTCGTTTCCATGCTGCGTGCGGAGCAATGGATGGATTTGCAGGATGTCCAGGCGCCGGACATCATTTTTCACATTGTGCGTCAGCTTGTGGACGACCTGAATGTAGCCGGCTTCTCGGCTGGCCATTCGAAGTTCGCGCAGTTCTTCAGGGATATCAATGAACAACTGAATCGCGAAGTGGAGCCCACGGGCCTCAAGATTAGCGCGGGGATCGTCGAATTTGCGACCGTTTTGAAAGACGTGCCGTTCGCCAGGGCTACCTTGAGGAGGCTGATTGAAGGCCACCTGCCTACGATATACGACCTCATCAATACCCAAGTGCTGGGACCGGCCCGCGAGTGGCTTAAGCGTGAACACGGCAAGGAAAACATTCTGGTCATCGTGGATGAATTGGACCGCATCCCTCAGAGGGTGCTGAACGATCAAGGTCTGACGAATCAGCGGAATATCTTCGTGGATCACGCTGGGATACTGCGGGCACTGGCGTGCCCGATCCTCTACACGGTCCCGGTTGAATTGGCTTACAGCGATGCGCACGTGCCGCTGAAGACGAGCTACGGCTGCAACATTCGTTTTTTGCCGTTGATCCCGGTCGCGCAGCGGAACGGCGAAGACCACCCGCAAGGCTTGCGCGCGCTGTGCCGGATCGTGAATCGCCGCGTCGTGAAGGCGGGCGTAACGCCACGACAATTCTGCCCGGACCCGGAGGTGTTGGAGCATCTCTGCCGCGCATCCGGGGGCCACATTCGCACTCCGTTCGTCCTACTGGCGTCGGCCATGGACCGATGCGAGGAACTGCCGCTAACGCGCGCAGTTGTGGACCGCACCATCCGCCGCCAAGCCATTGACCTCTCCCTTTCGTTGCGGCCGGCGCATTGGGACGCACTGCGTAAGATACACACGTCAAAAGCGGAACTCGCCGACGATCCGGATTTGTGGAACGCCTTGCTCCGGAATCTGCTGGCTTTCGCATATGAGGACGAATCGGGCGTCTGGTACGATTGGAACGCACTCTTGCCCGGTTCATGGGGCGATGTAATGGCTGCGATCGCTCCACCAGTATCGCTGTCGTCCGAGAACCAGGTCGAATTCGCCGCGCTCGCCAGGATGCTCTACTTGGCGGAAGGTTTCAGGCTCGCCTTCGTCCGCGTGAACCACGCCTCTTTGCGCAACCTGTTGGTTGACGAATTGCGGGCGCGCTTCCCCCTAAAGAAGATTCTCAGCGTCACCCTGAAACCGCCGCTGGAGGATGGCACGATAGTCCATGGCGTGGTTACCCAACTCGAAGAGGCCCTGGGTGATAGCCACCCGGACGCGATATTCGTATTCGGGTTGGATGCCATGTTCGATCCAGCGGCGCCGAGCGCGCCAGCCCTGGACATCTTGAATCTCAATCGGGATTACCTGGTCAAACGCTTCCCCTGTCCGGTCGTGTTCTGGATCGCAGAGTTCGGTGTGCGGGAGTTGATGTCGCGCGCTCCGGACTTTTGGGCGATCCGGTCGGGAACGTATCACTTCGTGGGCGAAACCGAGGACGCCCGCTCCACCCTGGAGCGAGTGGAGGATGGCTTCGACTGGAATCTGGGCTTGCGCGAGAAGCACGAGCGCGCTGAGACTCTGCGACATGTCCTGAAGGAAGTGGAGAGCGCCGCGCAGCCCGACCTCCCAGTGCTGGCAGCCACCTTGTATCAGCTTGGGCGGGCACTGGAATTCGAGGGTACCGCTGAGGACGGCGGCGAACATTTCGCGCGGGCGTTGGCGCTCTATCGGGAGATTGATGACCGTCGGGGCGAGGCCAATTGCCTACAACGCCTAGGAGACGCAGCACTCCAACAATCCGATTACGAGGGCGCCGAGCGCCTCTACCAACAGGCGCTGGCAATTTGGCTCCAAATTGGGGATCACTCCGGCGAAGCTAGCTGTGCATTGAGCTTGGGCCAGGTGGCCCGCATGCAGGCCCGGTACACCCTCGCCGAGCGCCTGTACGAAAAGGCCGTGCCCATCTTCCGCCAGAACCGGGATCGTTTGGGCGAAGCCAATTGCGAAGAAGGTCTGGGAGATGTGGCTCGCATGCGGGGCTGCTAGCCGAGGCCGGAGCGCTCTACCAAAAGGCTCTGACCATCTTCCGCCAAATTAGAAATCGCTTGGGCGAGGCCAACTGCATATGGAGCCTAGGCGATGTGGCGCGTATGCAGGCCCGCTACGACGAGGCCGAGCATCTCTACCTGCGGGCGGTGCCCATCCTTCGCCAGATCGGAAATCGCGTGGGCGAGGCCAACTGCTTGCTGAGCCTGGGCGAGGTCGCGCTCCGTCAGGCGCACTATGCGGAGGCGGAGACGCTGCTCCAACAGGCGAAGCGAATCTACCGCCAGATCGGCGATCATTTGAGCGCGGCTAACTCCCTGCAGAGCCTGGGTGACTTGGCGTTCCAGCAGGCCCACTGTGCTGAGGCCGAGATGCTCTACCGGGAGGCCTCGGCCGTCTACCGTCTGATCGGGAATCGCCCGGGCAAAGCGAGTTGCGCACAGCGCCTGGGCGATGTGGAACTTTGGCGAGCCGACTACGCTGAAGCTCAACATCTCTACCAGCAAGCCCTACACATTTTCCGCCAAATCGGGGACTATTTGGGCGAAGCCAACTGCTTGTTAGGCCTCGGGCATGTGGCGCTCAGGCAGTCCCGTACCGATGAGGCCGAGAAGTTCTACCGACAGGCGTTGCCAACAGTCCGCCGAAGCGGCTATCGCCTGGGTGAGGCAGAGTGCATACGCTGTCTGGGAGATCTGGCGCTCGTGGAATCCCGCGGCACGGATGCCGAACGGCTCTACCAGCAGGCACTGTCCATTTTCCGTGAAATCGAGCATCGCCTGGGAGAGGCCAACTGCCTACAAAGCCTGGGCGATGCAGCACTTCGACAGTGCCTTTACGCGCAGGCCGGACAGTTCTATCAGCAGGCGCTGGACATCTACCGCCAAATCAGCATCCGATCGGGGGAGGCGAACTGCCTAAAGAGCCTGGGCGATCTGGCCTCTCGGCGGGACCGTTATGCGGACGCCGAGCCCCCCTACCAGCAGGCACTGCCCATCTTCCGCCAAATCGGTGACCGATTGGGTGAGGCCAACTGCCTCTATTCCATGGCCCGTCTGTCCGCGCTCCGGCGCCAACCAAACCTAGCCCGCGAGGCACTCGATCTGGCTGCTGAAATATATTCCACCTTGGGCCTCACCGTGCAAGCACAGCAGAGCCGGGACGAAGCCCCGCGAATCTCGATGCGCCCCTATTCCGTAGTGGCTTTAGACTCGATCAGCCCACGGATCTCCGCGATCACTTCCGCCACCGGCTTGGCCCCCTGATCCCCTCTTTTCCGATGCCGCACCGATGCCTGCCCGCTCTGCGCCTCCCGGTCCCCCACCACCAGCATGTAAGGAACCTTCTGCAACTGCGCTTCCCGGATCTTCAGATTCACCTTCTCGCTGCGCTCGTCCACGGTCGCGCGAATGCCGGCCGCATCCAACTGGTCGCGCACCGCCCGCGCGTATTCCGACTGCCGGTCGGTGATCGGCAGCACCACCGCCTGCACCGGCGCCAGCCACACTGGAAACGCGCCGGCGTATAACTCGATCAGGTAGGATATCATGCGCTCCATGGTGCTCACGATGGCGCGGTGGATCATCACCGGCCGGTGCTCTTTGCCGTCCGGTCCGATATAGTTCAGTTCGAACTGGTTCGGCAGGTGGAAATCCACCTGAATCGTCGAGTAGGTCTCTTCGTGGCCCATCACATCGGCGAGTTGGATGTCCAGCTTCGGCCCGTAGAACGCCGCCTCGCCGGGAGCCGCCACGTACGGCAGACCCAGCGAGTCCATGGCCTCCCGCAGCACGCGCTCGCCCAAATCCCACATCGCGTCGTTATCCACGAACTTCTCTTTGTTGTTCCGGTCGCCCAAAGAGAGCCGGTAGCGGTACTGCGTAATGCCCAGGTCGCGGTACGCCTGCTCCACCAACTGCATTACCCGCGTGAATTCCTCTTTGATCTGGTCCGGCGTGCAGAAAATATGCGCGTCGTTCAGCGTCATGCACCGTACGCGGCTCAATCCGCTCAACGCCCCCGAGCGTTCGTAGCGGTACATGGTGCCCAACTCCGCGATGCGTACCGGCAAATCCCGGTAGCTGTGCCGCTTCGATTCGTAAACCAGGATATGGTGCGGGCAGTTCATGGGCCGCAGGACCATCTGTTCGGTCTCCAGGTCCATCGGCGGAAACATGTCTTCGTGATAGTGTTCCCAGTGGCCCGAACGCTGGTACAGTTCCACCTTGGCCAGGTCCGGCGTGTAAACATGCTGGTATCCCGCGGCGCGTTCCCGTTCCAGGATATATTCCTCCAACACGCGGCGGATCGTGGCGCCTTTGGGCAGCCACAACGGCAAGCCGGCGCCCACCAGCTCGCTGACCGTGAATAGTTCCAGCTCTTTTCCCAGCTTGCGGTGGTCCCGCTTCTTGGCTTCTTCAAGCTTCGCCAGATACTCGTCCAGATCTTTCTTGCTGAAGAACGCGGTGCCGTATATGCGCTGCAACTGCTTGTTTTTCTCGTCGCCCTTCCAGTAAGCGCCGGCGATGGAGAGCAGCTTGAAAGCCTTGATCCTGGACGTTCGACGGCACGTGCGGGCCGCGGCAGAAATCGATGAAATGCGGGCCCAGCGTGTACTGGCTGAAGATCTCGCCGGCGCGTTCTTCGATCAGTTCCCTCTTCATCCAGTCGTCGGCGTATTTGCGCAGGCCCTCGTCCTTCGCGGTCATCACGCGCTCGTAGGGCAGATCGCGCGCCTGGATTTCCCACATGCGCTTCTCGATCTTCTCCAGGTCCTCCGGCGTAAAAGCGGCCGGCCGGTCGAAATCGTAATAGAAGCCGCTCTCGATGGGCGGCCCAATGCCCAGCTTGGTTTCGGGGAACAACTCCAGCACGGCCGCCGCCAGCAGGTGCGCGGTGGAATGCCGGTAGACCGGGAGAGCGGCGGCGTCTTTCGGAGTCAGTATCTGGAGCGCGGCATCGCCCTCGAAAGGACGGGTCAGATCGTATAACTCGCCATTGACCTTGGCGACTAAGGCCGCGTCGGCCAGGCGCGGGCTGATCGCGCGCGCCACATCGATGGGCCGGCTCCCCGCCGCGACGGACTGTTGACTGCCGTCCGGCAGGGTAATCTGGATGTTACTCATAGGAAATATAAGGTTAACACGCGGCCGTTGTCTTCCATGTTTTGTCCTGTTTTAGTCGCGGTAGGGACGCCCGTTGCCGGACGCCCCCCGCACGGATCCGTACGAGCGCACTCTAGCGCATACGGCTCTTACCGCGGGTACTTAGCGTCAAAGCGAACCCCAGGGAGCGGATGCAGAATTCGCGGCGTAGGCAGAAAACGATCCACGATCGGACCGAAGCGCTCCCACGAATGGCGATCCCGTTGGCTGCGACGCCGTAGCCCCGCCAGCCACATACGAGCCACCTCCCGTTGGAACGTCCGTAGCGCTCCGAAATTGCCCGGTACCGCGTGATAGTTGAAGTATCCTTGCACCACCGACCGCAGCCAATTCCCGTTCTCGACCACCCGCTTGTGCCAGCGCTTGCCGAGCTCCTGCTTGACTGCTTGCAGCTTGCTCCGCAACCGCTTCTTCGCGGTCTGCCGTCGAATCGTGAACCAGTTGCCCTTCGCGGTCTTCCCGCAACTATGCGTGAAGCCTAGAAAATCGAAGGTCTCAGGTTTGCCTTCTCCTCGCCGCTTCCGGGCTTTTTCCGCAAAACGCCCGAACTCGATCAGTCTCGTCTTCTCCGAGTGTAATTCCAGTCCGAACTTCTGCATCCGCTCCCGCAACTGCTCCAGGAAAGCTTCCGCTTCCTTCCGGTCCTCGAACCCCAGCACCGCGTCATCGGCGAAGCGGACGATTATCACTTCCCCTCGCGCCGTTTTCCGCCGCCACTGGTTCACCCAGAGATCGAATACATAATGCAGGTAGATGTTGGCCAGCAATGGCGAGACTACTGCCCCTTGCGGTGTACCTACCGTCGTCTCCGACCATGCCCCTTCTTCCGACACGCCCGCCTTCAACCATTTCTGGATCAGGCGAATGATGCGCCGGTCCGCGATCCGGTGCTCGATAAACTTCACCAGCCATTCGTGCGAAACGTTATCGAAAAATCCACGAACGTCCAGATCCAGCACCCAGTTCACTCGCCTCCGCTTTAACCCTATCCAAAGCGCGTCCAATGCGTCATGCGGGTTGCGCCCTGGCCGGAATCCATAGGAAAATCCCAGAAAGTCCTCCTCATAGATCTGATTGAGAACCGTCACCACGGCCTGTTGAACAACCTTGTCCTCCAGCGCGGCGATCCCTAACGGCCGTTGCCGGCCATCGGCTTTGGGTATGTATGTTCTCCTCGACGGTTGGGCGCGGTACGCGCCCCGATGGACTCGGTCGTGGAGATCTTTAAGCCGACCTTCCACTCCCTCTCCATACTGCTCCCACGTCACTCCGTCCACTCCCGGCGCGGCCTTCCTCTTCATCGAGTAATAGCTGTCCCGAAGTAAATCCGTCGTTACGTGATGCAACAGTGCGGTGAACTTCTGCTTCTTATCCCTGCGGGCTGCTTCCCGCACACCTCCGAGTCCCTGGGACACGTGTTCCCGTCCCTGCGTCCGGCACGTGTGAGCCTCTTCGATGTTCCCCTTGGTCGAACAGCTTCCCTCCACCCCCTCCGCCAGGGATTGCTCCCCATTGTTCGGGCGCTTCGTAGGTACTACCTGTTCGTCCGACTCCCCACCGGCGTTCATGCTGGTCGTATAGCTTGTCGCCTTCTCCAGCCGGTCCGGCGTGCTGCTGCCGGACACCGACGGGGTCTCCCGGTTCTCGCGCATGGAATTTCCAGGCATGCCTGGGGTCTCTGACTGCGCAGGGTTCATGGACGGCTCGCGTTTGTCGTCATCCATGATGTGGCCTTCCGCTTCGCCGAACGGCGTCGGCACCCCGTACGCGATTGATTTCGCAGCTCAATACCCTGCCTGCCTGTGCCCCTGTCAACGCTTCACGCGCCGCCTTACGGCGACCCGCGCATAACTCGGGGTCAGGATGGTTCGCTACTCCTTTCCTGTAAGACTCTTTCATTCTCTATTCCATGCCGGTTTATCCCGGCGCACTCGGCGTCCATCGGCGGCCATATACGCCTTCCTTCAGCTCGCGGCGCCGTATCGCCGAAGCCCCAGCACGATCTCCTCCAGCATCTCCTCCTCCCGGTCGATCTGCACGCCGATCCGCAGCCAATAGAGTGGCGTCGGAGACAGCAGGTGCCCGGGATCCTCGCAAAGGTTCACCAGGTCTTTCTCCGTGGTCAACACCGCCTGAATGCCTTCCTCCCGGAACTGCCGGCCCATATACCGCAGCTCCCGCGGATTGTACTGGTGGTGATCCTCAAACTCAATGCGAATTGATGCGCGCAGCCCCAGCGACTCCAGCGTGTGCCAGAAGTACTCCGGGTTGCCCAGCCCGCAGAAAGCCGCCACCCGCGTGTACGGCAGTCCATCCGCGGCCACCGCTCCACCCGTCGCCGCGTCTACCCACACTTCCGGCTGCGCGCGGGCATGGAACACCGGCGCGCGCGCATTCTGGCGCCGCAGAAAATGCTCGGTGGCCTGGGCCACTCGCCCCGACTCGCTGCGCGTCACCACGAAGATATCCGCGCGCGCCAATGCCGTCAGGGGCTCGCGCAGGCGGCCCAGCGGCAGCGGATACCCCCCGCCAAACGGATCCAGCGCATCCACCAGCACGATATCCAGGCTACGCTCCAGCCGCGCGTGTTGAAATCCGTCGTCCAGCACGATCGCGTCCACGCCGAACTCGTGCTCCAGCACTTGTCCCACGCGCCAGCGGTCCGCGCCGATACCCACCGGCGCAATCCCCGCGCGCAGGAAAAGCTGCGGCTCGTCACCGGACTGGCCCACCGGAAGGTGCGCGCCCGCGGCCACGGCCTGCTCCGCTTGTGGCGAGTGGCGGCCGTACCCCCGCGTTAGAATGCCCGGATGCCAGCCCGCGTCCTTCAGCCGGCGGGTCAGGTGCAGCACCATGGGGGTCTTGCCGGTCCCGCCGGCCGTGATGTTGCCCACGCTGATCACGGGCGCGTGCAACCGCCGCCGGCGCCTCGTGTTGCGTGCGCGATTCAGCCGTTCCCCCCAGATCCATATTCGCGACAGGATCCACAGGAGGGCGAAGCCGGGCTGCGCCGGGCGGTAACACGGCACGTGCCTGCCGAAGATCGCCCGCGCTTCGTCGGCGGCCATCGCCGTGGCTCCCTGCCGGGCGCGCGCACAGGCTGCCGCCTTCGCCCCCAATTCAGCGGCTCGTGCGGGATTCTCCAGCATCTCCACGACCGCCCCGGCCAGCGCCGTCGCATCCGCCACTTCCACCAGCGCCCCATTCGCCCGGAAATCGGCGGCGATCTCAGCGAAATTCTCCATGTGCGGACCCGTGACGATCGGCCGCGCGGCCAACGCCGGCTCCAGGATGTTGTGGCCCCCGCGCGCAGCCAACGTTCCGCCCATAAACACCACGTCCGCCAGGCCAAACAGGCTGCCCAATTCGCCGATTGAATCGAGCAGCAGCGCCCCCGGCAGCGCCAGATCCTCGCGGCCGGTCATCGTAGAGCGGCGCACGAAGGCAATGCCCGCCCGTTCCAGCGCCAGCCCGGCCGCTGCGAAGCGCTCCGGTTTGCGCGGGGCCAGCAGCAGGAGCAAACCCGGTTGCCGCGCGCAGACTTGCTGGAACGCCGCAATCACGGCCGCGTCTTCGTCCGGATCGCCGGCCGCGGCCGGAGGCATGGTGCTTGCCGCGATCCACACGGCGCGCGGGCGCACCCGTTCCACCAGCCTGCGCACCGGCGATTCCTCCCCGGCCGCGCGCGCTGCTAAGTCGTATTTCAGATTGCCGGCGGCCCGCACTTTCTCCGGCGGCGCGCCGATCGCCACCCAACGTTCCCGCATCTCTTCGCTCTGCGCCAGCACCAGATCCACCTGCGTCAGCACTCCGCCAAAGAACCAGCGCCAGGCGCGATAGCGCCCGAAAGCGCGATCCGAGATGCGGCCATTGATCAGCAGCAGCCCCGCTCCGGCACGCTGCGTCTCCCGAAACAGGTTGGGCCAGATCTCGGTCTCCACGACCATCACCAGCGACGGCCGCAGCGTTCGTAGCACCCGCCGCACGGCAAAAACGTAATCCAGCGGCGCATAGAAAACGCGCGCGGTTTCACTCAGCTTCTGCACGGCGGTTTCGTATCCGGCCAAAGTGGATACGGAGACAAACACCGGCGAACGGGGCAGGCGTTCGCGCAATTGCCGGACCAGCTCCACCGCCGCCATCACCTCGCCAACGGAAACGGCGTGCAACCAAATCGCGCCCGGCACGGTCTGTCTAAAGGAAGCGGGCAGGTATCCGCAGCGCTGCCTCAAGGAACTGAGGTAGGCGCGCCGGCGCAGGCCGCGCCCCAGCAAATAGAGCGCAACAATGGGCCATCCAAGCGCCTGAAGGAGGCGGTAAAGTAAATAGATGCCTTTTATTTTCAAACGGTTGGCTCTCCTCACGAGTATAGCTATGGTGCTCGCGCCAAACAAGGCGTTGCCTGCCAAAAAGGAGGAGCCTAAGTTCACCCCGGCCGCGGCGGCCAGCTATGCTTCCCACCAGACCAGCGAGAAGATCACCATCGGCGTGCTGCCTTATTTCAACGATGAGGACACCCTCCCCGTTTTCGGCAAGCACAACCCTTATAAGTATGGCGTGATGCCCGTGCTGGTAGTCATCCAGAATGACAGCGGCAAAACCATCAAGGTGCAATCCTTGCAAGCGGTCTGGGTGATGCCCAGCCACGATCGCGTGGAGGCCACTCCCGCCAAGGACGTCCGCTTTCTGACCGCGCCCCAGCGTCCTAATACCGTGCCGGGGCCGGCCGGCATACCCCTAGGACACAAGAATCCGCTGGATACATGGGAGATCGAAGGCCGCGCCTTTGCCGCCGAAATGCTCCCGCCCGGCCAGTCGGCCAGCGGCTTCTTCTACTTCCAGACCGGATATCAGCGCGGCGCCAGTCTCTACCTCAGCGGATTACGCGAGGCCGAATCCGGGCGCGAGCTCCTGTATTTCGAAATTCCCATCGTCAACAAGTAAGGTGGATCTAGTTCTGTCTAACGCCGTGCTACGCTTAAGTCAGGTAATGACCTAGACTAGCAGGGACGGCTCCCTTACGGTCGCGGCTCGGTAAGCCGCTGCAGCCTGTCGGGATCGCTCCCTTACGGTCGCGGCTCGGTAAGCCGCTGCAGCCTGTCGGGACGCTCGGTAAGGCGCTGCAGCGCAACACTTCTGAGCCGCGCGCGTCAGCAAGCGGTTTTTAGCCTTTTTCCGCAGCTTGCCAGGGGATCGCGTACAACTCGCTCTTGGCTTCGTCGTTTTTTCAACCAGCACAAAACAAGTCGCTTATTGGGTTCGTTGGTAACAAAACGGCAACAATACAGTTGCCCTGGCGGACTTCCCGCGTTTCGTCAGTGCCATATGAAACAAAAAGTGGTACTGTGTCACAGATACAAGACAGGCTGACCGGCAGTCACGGGCCGGCAATTCGAAAAGAGGGATTATGGTTCGACAGAGAGTAAGTGGGGTGAGTGTGTGCGCGTTGTTCCTGGCCTTTAGCGCCATCAGCGGCTGGTCGCAAGACCGGCTGACGTTTGAAGCCGCATCCGGACAGCCGGCAGGCGCGGCCCGGTTTGCGGTCCACGCCGCGGGCTACGACGCGATCGTCCAGCCGGATGGCCTGGCACTCAGTGCTTCCACGGGGAGTGCGCCGCTCCGGCTCAGGCTTCTGGGAGCCAGTCACCACCCTACAGTCTCCGCCCTCAATCCCTCGACAGTCGTCTATCGCCACGTCTATACCGGCGTTGACCTGACCTACTATGACCATCGCGGCCGCCTGGAATATGATTTCGCGATTGCGCCGGGCCACGATCCCGGCCAGATTGCGTTCGCCGTGGACGGCGCCTCCCAAGTAAGCATCGGCGCCCTGGGCGAACTCCTGGCCCGCACGCCGGATGGCGTCCTGCGCCTGGATGCGCCCACTATCTATCAGCCCGGGCCCGATGGCGCGCGTCGTCCGGTCGCCGGCGGATATGCCGTCGCCGGCGGACGCGTGAGCTTCCAGATGGCCGCGTACGACCGCTCCAGGCCCTTGATCATCGACCCCGTAATCAACTACTCCACCTATGTGGGAAACAGCGGCGATAGCGTGATGGCATCCACCGCCGATAGCTCCGGGAACGCCTACATCGCCGGCAGAAGCTCCGGGCTCATCCTGCTGCAAAAAGTCAGTCCCACCGGGACCACGGTCTTATTGCGGCAGACGCTCGGCGTCACTACCTACAGCTTCGTGGTGCAGGCCATTGCGGTCGGTCCCGGTGGAAAGATTTATATTGCCGGTTACGCGTCCGTGGGCCTGCCCACTACCAGCGGCGCCTACATCGGTTCGGTCACGGGCGGCAACCATGCATTCATCGCCGTAACCGACTCCAGCTTCAATCTGACTTATTGCAGCTATGTGACCGGTACCACCACCGCGTTCGATGAGGCCATTGGTATCGCCGCGGATTCGGCGGGGAATGCGTACATCACCGGCTACACCAATTCCTCCACGTTTCCTACCACGGCCGGCGCCTTTCAAACCACGCCAGGCACCAGCGGGCAGCCGGGATTCGTGGCCAAGATCAACCCCACCCTATCGGGCGCCGCCTCCCTCGTATACTCGACCTATCTGAGCGGACCCACCACCACCACTACCCCTACCTCCATCGCCGTGGATTCGTCGGATAACGCTTACGTTACGGGCGTTGCCGGAACCGATTTCCCGGTCACGGCGGGCGCCTTCCACTATTCCGGCGTAGGCAACGGATCGGGAGGTATTTATCTGACCAAGTTGAACGCCACCGCCACTGCCCTGACCTACTCCGCTTATTTGGGCCCCGGGCAGGCGAACGGCTTGGTCCTCGATTCTTCCGGAAACGCCTATATCACCGGCTACGCCTCCATTTCGGATTTCCCGACGACCAGCGGCGCCTATCAGACGATTTATCCCGGCGCATTTGCCGCCGAATTGAACACCACCGGCACTTCTTTCATTTACTCGACATTCCTGGCGGGACCTTCATCCGCGATCAGCTACTCAGAGGCCGTTCCAGGAAGCATCGCCCTGGTCCCCGGCTGCGCCTCCGCGTGCGCCGCCTACATCGCAGGGTTCACCGCCGCTACGGATTTTCCAGCCATCAACCCCATTCAGAGCTTCGACGCCGGCGGGAACGACATTTTTGTGGTGGAGTTGGCCGGCAACGGCTCGGCCGCTACTTATTCGACTTACCTCGGCGGTTCGAGCGATGAAAGCAACTCGAACCAGTACCATTTACCTGGAATTGGCGTGATGTCTACCGGCGACGCGATCGTCGCGGGAGAGACCTCCTCCAGCGACTTTCCGGTGACCCTCACCACGACGCCGGTGCGCGGCGTCTTCTCCGCCCGCATCAGCGGCACGGCTGGATCTCTTGGCCTGGCCGACCCTGTCAGCTTGACTTTCTCCAGTCAGACGGTGACGGTCCCCAGCAACCCACAGGTCGTTAACTTGCGCAACATGGGCAGCAGCGCCCTCACCGTGTCCAGCATCGTCGCTGCCGGCGACTACTCCCAAACCAATACCTGCGGCGCCAGTGTGGCCGGCGGCGGAGTCTGCTCCATTTCCGTGGTTTTCACGCCCACCAGCAACACCAACCCCCGCACCGGGACCGTGACCATCAACGGCACTATCGTCGTCAGCCTCACCGGACAAGGCGCGAATGCCGCCTACATGAACCTGACGCCGTTAAGCCTGACGTTCCCCAGCCAGTCCGTGGGCACCGCGGCTCAATCTCAAAGCGTGGTCCTCTCGAATATTGGAAACGAATCCCTCACGCTGGGCGCCGGGGCCTTCTCCATGTCGGGGGATTTTGCTCAAACCAACAACTGCCCGGCTTCGCTCGCGCAAAATACCAGTTGCACCGTCAGCATTTCGTTCCTGCCCACGCAAGTGGGGCAGCGCACCGGAAGTATGTTCGTCAGCACCAACAGTTCCAGCCCCAACTACTCGGTGAGCCTGACCGGCACCGGCGCCGCCGGATCGGCCGCGTTGACCCTGGAAGGCTCCGGCCTGGTATTCAGTCCCGAGACGGTTGGCTTGACTACCCCCACCCAGACTATTTACATCGCCAATACCGGCAATGTGCCCGCCACGATTTTCAGCGCGGTCGCCAGTGGCGACTTTCTGGCGAGCGGCTGCGTGCAGACCTTGAATCCCGGCGGTACCTGTGGCGTGCGCGTCAGTTTCACGCCTACCGCCAGCGGCACGCGCACCGGCGTCGTCACCATTACGGACAGCACCGCGGCCAGTCCGCATACCTTCACGTTGACGGGTACCGGGGTGGCCTCGGCAGAGACCATCGTCGTCACACCCAGTTCCCTAGTCTTCGCCGACCAGGCGGTAGGACAGACCACCGCGCGCGCGCTGCAGATCGTCGTCACCAATACGGGCAACGGCCCGGTGACCTTCGACCGCATCGTCGAGACGGGCGACTTCGTGATCACCAGCACCAGTTGTACAACGCTGGCATTCCGGACGCCGCCGGCTACTTGCACGATCAACGTCGTATTCACGCCCACCGTCACCGGCGCGCGCACCGGTACGGTCGTGCTCACGGACACCGCTACGGGCAGCCCGCAAACTGTGGCTCTTTCCGGCAATGGGCTGGCCGTCAGCGCCACCGCGACCCTTTCTCCCGCCATCCTCAGCTTCAGCAACCAGGCGGTCGGTCTGGCTAGCGTGACCCAAAACGTGGTCCTCACCAACACCGGCAATGTCCCGATCAATCTCACCAGCGCCACCTTTACCGGGACGAACGCCGGCGACTTCTCGCAGCAGAACTTCTGCATACCCGGATCGCTCACGCCCACCCGCACCTGCACATTCACTGTTACCTTCACGCCCACTGCGACTGGCAGCCGGACCGCCACGCTGAGCATTGTGGACGATGCCGGAACGCAGACGGTGGCCCTGTCAGGCACCGGTACGGCGGCGAATCTGTCCCTCGGCTTCTCTCCCTCCACGATGACGTTCCAGGGGCAGGCGACCGGCACCACCAGCCCGATCCAGAATCTGACTGTGGCCAACAATGGCAACGAACCGGTCACCATTTCTAATGTCGTGTTCGCCGGGAATTACTCCTCGCCCTTTAATCCGTGCTTCACCACCATCCAACCCAATACCTCCTGCTCGATGCAGGTCGCCTTCGCTCCCACCGGCGCAACCGGCACCCAGACCGGCTCCATCACCTTCACGGACAACGCCGGAGGCGGTACCCAGACGGTCAACCTCACGGGCCAGAATGTGGCGGCGGCGCCGGCGATCAAGCTATCCGCTTCCGGTTTGGCTTTTACCATCCTGCCGCTTGGCACGGCCGCTAACGCGCAAAATGTAGTCCTCACCAACACCAGCGCTGCCACGGTTACGGGCCTGTCCGTGGGCAATCCCAGCTCCGCGGATTTCACGATCGTTTCAGGTTCCAACAACTGCGGCACCAGCCTGAACGCGAACGGCGCTTGCAGTTTTGAAGTCGGCTTCACCCCCAGCGCCGCCGGTAACCGGACCGCCACCGTAACTATCGCGAACAGCGCCGCCAACCAGACCCTGAACCTGGCCGGATTCGGCGAAGCGGTCACGCTTTCCGCGTTTGTGCGCGATTCCAGCCTGGTCTTCCCGAATCAAGTGATTGCCACCAGCACCGCGACGCAGTACATAACCCTGGTCAACAACGGCGACACTCCGCTGACGATATCGAGCGTGGTGCTCGGCGGCGCCAACGCGGGCGACTTCGGTATGAGCAATAGCTGCCCCATCTCGCCCAGCACGTTGAACCCGCCTCAAAGCTGCACGGTGGGGATGACATTTACGCCCACGGCCGCCGGAAAGCGCACGGCCACCGTGACCATCACCGACAATGCTCCCGGCAGTCCGCGCAGCATCACCCTCACGGGGACCGGCTTGACCGCTAGCCAGTCGCTTGAAATCGACCGCAAGGCTCTGATTTTCCCCACCGAAAGTATCGGGGATACCGTGAATCAGCCCAACCCCCAAACCGTGACCCTAACCAACACCGGCAATTCGCCAGTGACCGTCTCGAGCGTGGTTTCGTCGAACCCCACGGAGTTCGCCGTATCGAACGGATGCACTACGGTGCCGCCCGGTCCCTCGGGGAACACCTGCCAGGTAACTGTGACCTTCACGCCCTCGGCGAAGGGCGCGCGCAGCGGCACGCTGACCGTAACGGACAGCGCGCCCGGCACCGCTCCCAAAGTGACGATGTCCGGTACCGGCCTTACGGACGTCAAGACCGTAGCGGTCAGCCCGGTGAGTGTACAGTTCGTGCCGCAAGTCGTCGGCACCAGCAGCGGCTTTACCCAAAACGTCATGGTGTCGAATACCGGCAACACCACCATCACCATGACCAATGTGACCGTCACCACCGGCTATTCCATCAGCAACGGCTGTCTTAATGTAGTGCTGTCGCCGGCCACCACTTGCGCGATTCAAGTCAGCTTCACGCCCGCCCAGGCCAAGGTCCTGACCGGCACCCTGACCATTACGGATTCGGCCACGCCTGCCACGCAGAAGGTCACCCTTACGGGCACCGGCATCGCCTCCAGCTCGGAAATCTCGCTTTCCCAGACCAGCGTGGTATTCAATCAGCAGGTAGTGGCAACTGCCAGCCAGCCCGAAACCGTCTACTACTACAACCAGAGCAACGCCACCGTGAACCTGACCAGCGTGGTGCTGACGGGCGGCGATTTTTCAATGAGTAACGGCTGCGTGGGATCGGTCGGGGCGCTTTCCTCTTGCAACATCCGGATCACGTTTACACCCACCGCCACAGGCGTCCGAACGGGAAAGATCGTGATCACCGATAGCGCGCCCGGCAGCCCGCGGACCATCACCTTGACGGGCACGGGCGTCGCGGCAGCGGCTCCGGCGGTAACGCTGGCGCCCACCTCGCTCACTTTTGCCAGCCAGTCCGTGGGCGCCTCCAGCGCTGCGCAGAATATAAATTTGACCAACTCGGGCGAGGCCAACCTGACCGTCACCGGCATCACCATCACCGGCGCGGATCCGGCGGACTATAGCCAGACCAATAACTGCCCGGCCACCTTGACGGCGGCTTTCAATTGCACCATTGCCGTAGTCTTCAAACCCACGGCGACCGGCACCCGCACCGCCAGCGTCAGCATCGCCGATAACGCGGCGGGCGCTCCCCAGACGGTCCCGCTTTCGGGCACGGGCACTCCCGGCACGGCTCCGCAGGTCACCTTCACGCCCTCCAGCCTGACCTTCGCGAACGTGCCGCTGAACACCGCTAGCGCGTCACAGAACGCGACCTTGAAGAATACCGGCGCGGCGGCTTTGACCATTTCGAAAATCGCCGCCAGCGGCACCGTGACCGGCGATTTCACCGAGACGAATAATTGTCCGGCCAGCGTTGCCGTCAACGGTACTTGCACCATTACGGTCACCTTCACGCCCACGTCAACGATCAACCAGTCGGGCGCCGTCACCGTCACCGATAACACCCCGAGCGGCTCGGATCTGCTATCGCTGGCCGGCAACGGGACCGCGCCGGAGGTGAATCTTTCGGCCACCACCCTGGCCTTCGGCAACCAGGCTCACGGAACCACCAGCGCGGCCAAGACCGTGACGGTGGAGAACTCCGGCAGCCTGGCCCTGGCGATCGGCTCGATTACCGCGACCAAGGATTACAACGTCGTCAGCAACACCTGCCCGTCCAGCCTGGGGCCAGGGCTCACTTGCACTTTCGGAGTCACGTTCAGCCCGACGATTACGGGTGCGGACAATGGCTACGTGATGATCAACGATAACGCGGGCGACAGCCCGCAGTTCATCACCCTCACGGGCAGCGGCACATAACGCGCTGCCTCAACCGATGCCCAAGTCGTCGATCCGCTCCAGGACTGCGCCGCACTGCCGGCAGATGAGGGCATGGCAGTCGCCGCAGACCAGCGGATCGCGGACCGCTTTGGCGCAGGCCGGACAGTAGAAATCGGTGAGCTCGGGATCGGTCATGCCCTGGCGGATTTTAGAATGGAACGTCGTCGTCGGTGATGCCTTGATTGAAGGTGGCGTCTTCCTGCGGCGCGGGCGCGGCGGTCTGGCTGGGCACCGCCACCGGCCGCCCGGCGCTGCGCGGCATCGACACGGGCTGCTGGCTATATTCGTCTGGGGCCGATCCGCCCGCGTCCTGACGGCTGCCCAAAAGCACGAGGTGGTCGCAAATGACTTCCGTCATATAGACCTTCTTGCCGTCCTTATCGTCGTAGCTTCTGGTTTCCAACCGGCCTTCTATGTAAACCTGCTTGCCTTTCAGAAGGTAATTGGCGACATTTTCCGCCCGCCAGTAGACGATCCGGTGCCACTGCGTTTGTTCCTTCCACTCGCCGGAGCCCTGGTCCTTCCAACGCCGGGTGGTGGCCAGCGTGAAGTTCGTCACGGACGCGCCCGAAGGAGTAAATCTTGTTTCCGCATCTTTGCCGAGATTGCCGACCAAGATCACTTTGTTTACGGATCCCATATGGCTGCACTGTAACACTATTTTGCGCTGGTTAGCTGAACGCCGGTTAACTCGCGGATCCGGCCGGACGAATCCCGCCGCCTTCGTCCAACACTTCGCGCACTTTGGCCAATAAGATGTCTGGCGTGAACGGCTTGTTCAGGAAGGCTTTTTGAGGTTCGCCGGGCGCGCTGCTGATGGCGCTGTCGCGATAGCCCGACATGTAGAGGACGCGCAGATCGGGGTTTTTTTCGGCAATATACCGGCCCAGCTCGAAGCCGTTCATCTGCGGCATCACCACGTCGGTCAGCACCAGGTCGATCTTATGCGAGTTCTTTTCGTAAATGGTGAGTGCGGCGCTGCCGTTGGCGGCTTCGATCACGGTATAACCGCCATTGCTGAGGACCGCGGAAACCAGCTTCCGCACGCCTTCTTCGTCGTCCACCAGCAGGATTGTCTCCGAGCCTTTGGAAGCCGCCAGCCGGCGCGCGGTGGGGACCGCGGTGGCTGGCTCCACGCGCGGCAGATAGATCTCGAAGATGGTCCCGCAATTCACCTGGCTGTAGACGGTGATGTAACCGTCGTTCTGCTTGACGGTGCCGTACACCATGGACAGTCCCAGGCCGCTGCCTTTGCCATGCTCCTTGGTCGTGAAAAAGGGCTCGAACAATCGCGATCGCGTCTCCGCGTCCATGCCGGATCCGGTGTCGCTCACGGCCAGCAGGACGTACGCGCCGGGCTTCACTCCGGCCTTTTTCGCGGCGGTCTCGTCCAACTCCAGATTGGAAGTCTCCAGCACCAGCTTGCCTCCGTTGGGCATGGCTTCACGCGCGTTGGTGGCCAGGTTCATGATGGCCTGCTGCATCTGGGAGGCGTCGATCTGGACGTGGCCGAGGGCCGGCCCCGGCAGCACGATCAACTCCACCGAGTCGCCCAACAGCCGGCGCAGCATGGGCTCCATGCCGGAGATGGAGCTGTTCAGGTCGGTCACCTTAGGTTGCGCCTGCTGGCCGCTGCTGAAGGTGAGCAACTGGCGGGTGAGTGCGGCGGCGCGCTCGCCCGCATAGAGAATCTCATCCGCGAAACGGCGCAGTGGGCTGCTGGCGGGGATCTGCGCGCGCAGCAAATCGCTGTATCCGGTGATCACCGTAAGAACGTTATTGAAATCTCCAGCAACCCCGCCGGCCAGCCGGCCCACGGCGTCCATCTTGCGCGCGTGGCTGAGCTGCTCTTCGAGCTGCCGCCGCCCCGTAATATCTCGAAAAACCAGGATGGCCCCTTGCAGCCGGCCGCGTTCGTCGCGCAGCGGCGCGGCGCTCTGCTCGATCGCAATCTCGGTTTTATCCCGCGCGATCAGCAGCACCGGTTCCGCGTTGTGCGCCGTGGTGCGTGCCCGGATGGCGTCCCGCGCCGGGCTCCCGGCCGTTTCGCGGCTGCCCTCCCCGATGACGTGCAGGACTTCGCTCAGTGGACGCCCTATCGCGTCGGCGTGCCGCCACCCGGTCAACGCTTCGGCTACCGGGTTAAGAAATGTAACACGCTCGTCGCGGTCGGTGGCGACCACGCCATCGGCGATACTCGAGAGCGTCGCCGAGAGTAAGTTGCGGCTGCTGTGAAATCCGGATACCAGCGCGGTAGCCGCCACCGAAATCGCCACAAAGGAGAGCAGCAAGGCCGCCAGATTCGGACGGTTCGGATACCACGCCTCTTGCAGCTCGACAACCAGGCCTCCCAGCGCCACGGTACAAAGTGCCGTAGCCGAAAAGCCCCCCGAGGGCCCGTAATACCAGGCGCTGGCGAATACCGCGACCAGGAAGGGAAGGAAGAAGTTAGGTTCCAGCAACGGGCGCAGCAGCACGGAGACAAGCACCGCGAGCGTGGTCAACGCGAGCGCGAAAACGCTGCTGTGAAGAGACGAATCCTTGAGCTTGAACACGGGCGGCTCAGTTTACAGAATACTATAAACGTGGCTATATTCACCGTGTAAATAGGTTACTGCCGCCGCCCGTCGCGCACGCTTCAGCGGGGCCGCCGGCCGAGCCGGTTGGAACAAATGTGTGACCCCGCGTGGGGCACCGTCGAAAACTCACCGTGGGGCGGGCAATCATGCCCGCAGCCGCCTTTTCAGGCGGCTAAGCCGGCTGGAAAGCCGGCTGCGGCCAAGATTGGCCGCCCCACTACTTTGGTTTTCATCATCCTTGCGGCTCCTAAAACAACCGCTAACTTATTGAGCGGCAATGGTGTCACAGATGAGCTTGCCGGCGGGACTTTTAAGTCCCGCTGCGCGAGCGCAAACTGCGCCCACTTTACGAGAACTCCCAGCGCCGCGCGAAGCGGCGCGCAATCAGAAACAGGACGATCCCGGCGCCCATCAACACGCCCACCTGCGGCGCCAGGTGCATCAGGGGTTCATCCCGCCAGAACACCTTCGTGTAACCGTCGATGGCCCAGGCATTAATCGTGATCAGGCCGACTTTCTGCATGGATTCCGGCATGAAGTATCGCGGGAACATACTGCCGCCGATCGCGGACATCGTCAGGATGATGAGCGTGGCCATGGCGCCGGCTTGCGCGCGTGTATGCGAAACGCTGGCCAGCAGCATGCCGAATGCCGCCACCGCGAACGAGGTGGCCGCCGTCATCACGATGAAGCCGGGTATGTGCGTGAACAGGTCGAGATGGAAGACCGCGGCGCCCCACAGAAACATGAGCGTAAGTTGCGCGGAAGCCAATAGCGCGCTGTACCCCATCTTCCCCGCCAGCAGCATGGTCATGTTGACCCGCGAACTGAGGATGCGGTCGAGCGCGCCGCTCTCGGCTTCGTCGAGCAGGCTGCCGCCGGCAGCGCTGGCGGTGAACAGCAGGAACATGACCCCGATTCCCGCCGCGTAAAACGAGATCATGGAGTTCTGTTTTTTCTCTCCCACCACGTCGCGCACATTCAGGGCGATCAGTTCCCCGCCTCCTCCCCATCCGGTTTGCGCCGGCGCCTCCCGCGGCCGCGACATCGCTGCGGCGATGTTCTTGCGCTGCTCCGGCGTCAGCCCGCCGCTATACTTTTCGAAATACTGCATGCCCATCTTCTCCATGGTGTCGGGCATGGAGGTCATCACCACTTTTTGCAGCATCCCGCCGACCATCTGCGCCGCCACCGGATCGGAACTGTCGTGCAGCAATTGGATCGGCGTGCGCTGGCCGCTCGGCCCGAACGCCAGGGGATGCGCTCCGAATCCTTTGGGAATGATCAGCGCGGCCGGGGCGTCGCCCTGCTTCACCGCGGTTTCGGCGGCAGCCGCCGTGTAATCCGGTGGAACAGGCTCGCCCTTTTTCGCTTTGGGATGGGTGCTGGCATCGAGCGAAGGCTCCTGCAGCAGCGCATGTACCAAGCGCTCGGATACCGTGCTGCGATCGTCATCCACTACCAGCACAGTGACCCGCGGGGTCTTGTCGCCGCCTACGCCGCCAAAGATCATACCGAAAATGCTGAAGAACGCGACCGGCAGAACGAATGACAGAATCAGCGCGCCGCGATCCCGCCGCAGCGAGCGGAATCCGTTGCGGATAATGGCGGCAATCATCGCGATCATTGGCGTAGGTCCCTCCCGGTGAGCTGCAGAAATACGGATTCCAGATTGGGGCGGCGCAGCACGACGTCGATCACTTCCAGGCCGTCGCGGCCGGCCGCATCCAGCAGTCCGGCGATATCGGTGGGTTGCGAGACGGCGAAGTGGGCCACGCCTTCGCTGCCCTCCTGCATGCTGCCGCCGTGCGCCGCGGCCCAAGCGGCCGCATTCGCCACGCTGGCGGCGAAGCGCATCAGCACGTCGCTGCGGCGTCCGAAGGATTGTTCCACGAGCTCTTCCTTGGCCCCCTGCGCGATCACGCGGCCATGGTCTATGATGGCGATGGTGTCGCACAGGCGCTCGGCTTCTTCCATGTAGTGTGTGGTGTAAATGATGGTTGCGCCGTGGCCGCGGAGTTCCGACACCATATCGAAAATGCGGTTGCGCGATTGCGGGTCGACGCCCACCGTGGGCTCGTCGAGCAGCACAATCCGCGGGCGATGCACCAGCCCGGCGGCCATGTTCAGGCGCCGCCGCATGCCGCCGGAGAGAGTCTTGACGGTGGCGCCGGAGCGGTCGGCAAGAGCCGCCCATTCGAGACACCATGCGATCCCGTCGCGCAGCGCTTTGCCGTGCAGGCCCTGGTAGCGCCCGAAGGCTTCCAGATTCTCGCGGCAGGTGAGCAGCGGATACAAGGCCAGTTCCTGCGGCACCCATCCCAATTCCGCGCGCGCCGCCGCCGAGCCCGCCGCCTGGCCGAACACGCGGACGCTGCCGGAATCGGGCAGGACTCGTCCGGCAATGCTGCGAATCAACGTGGATTTGCCCGCGCCATTGGGCCCCAGCAGGCCCAGGCAGGCGCCCTCCGCAACATCCAACGAAACACCGTCAACCGCGGTCAGGTCGCCGAATCGTTTCACTACGGAATCGATGCGTAGAGGGATGGCAAGCGCCGCAGAGGCCATTGATCGATGATACGCGGAATCGCGGCCGGATGTTCCTTGCGCGGGGATTTATGATAATCTCAGCGGCTCCGGAGCCACGAACCGAATCGTATGTATGAGAAGGACTGCTTCGCCTCCTACCCCAGCCTGCGCGGCCGGCCCGTCCTGATTACCGGCGGCGGCTCCGGCATCGGCGCTTCCCTGGTCGAACATTTCGCCCGGCAGGGCGCGCAAGTCGCGTTCCTCGACATCGCCGTGGAGGAGTCGGAGCGCCTGGCCGGTAGTCTTGCATCGCGCTGCGAGTATCCGCCGGCATTCCTCGCGTGCGACCTGACCGATATTGTGGCTCTTCGCGCCGCCGTCGCGGCCGTGGAAGCGCGCTTCGGCGGCGTCCGCGTGTTGGTCAACAACGCCGCCAACGACGATCGCCACAAGTTCTCCGAAGTCACGCCGGAATACTGGGACCAATGCATGGCCGTCAATCTCCGGCATCAGTTCTTCGCCATCCAGGCGGTGGCGGACCGCATGGCAGGGGCCGGCGGCGGTTCCATTGTCAACCTGAGTTCTATTTCCTGGATGGTCCCGTCCACCGGCCAGCCGGGGTATGTGACCGCTAAGGCCGGCATCGTCGGCTTAACCCGCACCATGGCGCACGAACTCGCGCCGCGCAACATCAGGGTGAACGCGGTACTCCCGGGCTCCATCGTCACGGAGCGGCAGGAGCGGCTCTGGCTGACTCCGGAATACAGCGCCCGAATCCTCGCCGCGCAGGCGCTGAAGCGGCGTCTGCTGCCCCCCGATGTCGCGCGGCTGGTGCTGTTCCTCGCGGCGGAAGACAGCGCCGCGATCACGAACCAGAGCTTCGTCGTCGATGGTGGATGGGTCTGACCCCCTGCCCGGCCATGTCTAAGCATGCCTGAGCCTGCAACTTTTCGCTTTCCGTAATAATCTCAATAGAATGGATGGGCCGCTGTGCGCGCTGGCCGACGCTCCCCGCCAGTATCAAGCTCTGCTGGAAGTGTCGCAGTCGGTGGCTGCGCACCGCGATCTGACCGCGCTGTTCCGGGATCTTGTGGCGCGCCTGCCGCGCGTGGTTACCTTCCATTCCTTGTGGCTCGTGCTGCACGATCCGGCCCGCAATCGCATGCGCCTGCACATCCTGGAAGGGTTGTCGCGCGAAGCCGAAAAGGAAAGCGCCTGGCCTCTCGAAAGACCTCTGGAGGAATCCCCCAGCGCGCTGGCATGGAGCAAGCAGGAGCCGGTGGTCGTTTTCGATCTCGCCGCGGACTCCCGCTACGCGCAGGCCTTTCAATTGTTGTTGGACAACGGCATTCGCTCGTGTTGTATTCTGCCGTTGACTACGGCACACCGCCGGTTAGGGGCGGTTGGCTTCGGGTATTCGCAGCCGCACCACTATTCCGAGGCCGATATCGATTTCCTGGGACAAGTCGCCTGCCAGATCGCCGTTGCGGTGGACAATGTCCTGGCGCACGCGGAGTCCGCCGAATTCCAGGCCGCCCTGGCCGAGGAACGCGACCGCCTGCGCCTGCTCCTGGACCTCAATAATACGCTGGCGCCGAACCTGGACCTGCGGGCGTTACTGCGCGCCGTATCTTCCAATGTGCGGCGGGCCATGCACTGCGATTACACCAGCGTGATCCTGCCGGAGCCCGATGGCTTGCGGCTGCGGATTTATGCGCGCGACTTTTCCGAGGTGCCGGAACCCATGGCCGAAGAACTGGTGGTGCCGCGGAAGGGCACGCCGGCAGGCATCGTGCTTGAAACCGGCAAACCCCTGGTGCTGGACGCCGAAGAACTATCGCACTTCGATCCACGGATCAATCCCACTCTGGCGTTGGGGCTGAAGTCGGCGTGTTTTCTACCGCTCGCGGCGCGCGGGCGGCTGCTCGGCACTCTGAATGTCGGCCGCTTTCCAGATCGCGCGTTCACCCAGGACGACGTAGATTTTCTTCGCCAGGTGGCCAGCCAGGTGGCGCTGGCAGCGGATAACGCCCTCGATTATTACCAGGTGGCGGAATCCAGGAAGCGGCTGGCCGAGGAGCGCGTCTACCTGAACGAGGAGATCCGCAGCGAGCGCAACTTCGAAGACATCGTCGGCTCCAGCGCGGCGTTGAAGAATGTTCTGAAACAAGTGTCTATTGTGGCGCCCACGGATTCCACCGTTCTGATTCTGGGCGAGACCGGCACCGGCAAAGAACTCATCGCGCGAGCTATCCACAATACCAGCGCGCGCCGCGACCACACCTTCGTAAAGGTGAATTGCGCCGCCATTCCGTTGGGCTTGCTCGAAAGCGAGCTGTTCGGCCACGAGAAAGGCGCGTTCACCGGCGCCATCGCGCGCAAAACCGGGCGCTTCGAACTGGCGCACCAGGGCACGTTATTTCTGGACGAAGTGGGCGATATTCCGCCGGAGCTGCAACCCAAGCTGTTGCGCGTATTGCAGGAGCAGGAGTTTGAGCGCCTCGGCAGCACCCATACCATTAAAGTGAACGTACGGCTGGTGGCGGCTACCAGCCGCAATCTGCCGGCCATGGTGGAACAACGGGAATTTCGGGGTGACTTGTATTACCGGCTGAATATTTTCCCCCTGGTGGTGCCGCCTTTGCGGGAACGCAGCGACGACATTCCGCTATTGGTGGAATACTTCGCGGCGCGTTTTGGCGAGCGCCTGGGCCGAAAGGTCAGCCGGATCGACCGGCAAACTATGGAGTTGCTGCAGGCCTATCACTGGCCGGGGAATATTCGCGAATTGCAGAATGTGATCGAACGCAGCGTCATTCTGGCGGAGGGCGGCATTCTGCGCATTGACCCGAGCGTCTTGGAGACGGCCGGATCCCGCGCGGCGCATCCTGCCGGCGATGTTCTCCGGCAGAACGAAAGGGATTCGATCGAGGCGGCCCTGGCGGAAACCAAAGGCCGCATTGCCGGACCGCGCGGCGCCGCGGAACGCCTGCGCATCCCGGCGTCTACGCTCGAATCCAAAATCCGCGCGCTGAAGATCGATAAGTTCAAGTTCCGTTCGTGAGGTTCGAAGTTTCCCTCATCATTGGGGAGGCCGCCCGGTCGGACGCTCCCGCAACTGAGCTAAGATCGAACCATTCAAACTACCTCGGCCAGACGCTCAGACGCCAGATGATGAATCCACCGATGCTGCGCTGCGGTCTCGGGAACCGTTTGCCCTCGGGCCCCGCTGACCACGTTAATAGCCCTGTCGGCGCCCATTCCGGCAGTCACCAGGGCCGCCGCTGCAATCAGTCCTGAGCGGCCGATACCTTGACGACAATGAACCGCGACACCCTTGCCATCGTCCAGGGCGCCGCTAATCTCCTTTAATAGCGCCAGTGTACGTTCGGTGGAGGCAGGCACTCCCCGATCGGGAATCGGGAACGACACAAACCGGATGCGGTTCGATTCGGCCGCCTCATCTTCGCGCGATAAGCCCAGTTCGGCGGCTTCTTCTTCTTCGAGGAGAGAGACCAGGACGTCAAGTCCTGCCCGGCCGCCATCCCCTGGCCTCGTCGTCTAGCCAGTCTCCGCCCCGCGGACGTGCGGCAATTGCTAGCCTGCCCGCCCAAGGGCCCGGTATCCAAAACAAGTCGGGCATCATGGCTTTCTCTCCATTATCTCGCGCGGAAGATGGTGAATGTCCGCCCCGCGGTCGATCAACACTCGGAGACGGTGATGGCCATCGAGGACAGTTCCGTCCGGGCGAACTTTCAGCGCGCCCGGTCAACCGGGCGCAAGCGACAAGATCAGATCGTCCGTCGAGAGGCCCCGAAACATCTCGAGCTTAACGCGATTCAGCGTGGCATCCGCATGCAGAAACTTCAAGTCCGGTTCTCCCGATGCATCCACGCCACCATTGTAGTGCGTCCCCTGTAGGTGCGTCCCCGCGGAGTCGGCTGCCTGCACCGCGCTCAGCTCGTGAGATCTCGCGAATTCGTGAGAGCCAAGCCATCGGCACAGCCGATCTCGATTTCTCGGCTCTCGCCTTTTCAAGGAGATACAAGCCGCCACAATCGGGCCTCGCGTTGCACTCATCCTCGCCAGGGATGCCTGAATGTGGATCGTAAGAGTCGCGCTTAACCGCCCATATACTTTCGTCGTGCTGGCGCTGTTGATTCTGATTGTCAGCCCGTTGGTCATACTGCGCACGCCCACCGATATCTTTCCGAACATCGGAATCCCGGTGGTCAGCGTGATTTGGAACTACGACGGATTCCCTCCCCAGGAGATGTCCGACCGCATCGTCACCATTACCGAGCGATCCATCACCACTACGGTGAACGACATCGAGCACATGGAGTCGCAATCCTACAACGGGATCGGCGTCATCAAGTTGTTCTTCCGGCCGTCTGTCACCATTGCCACCGCGCTGGCGCAGGTCACGGCCATTTGCCAGACGCAGCTTCGCCAGCTTCCTCCGGGGACTACCGCGCCGTTGATCCTCAGCTACAGCGCGTCAACCGTGCCGGTGCTGCAAATCGGCCTGAGCAGCACCCGGCTGAGCGAGCAGCAGTTGTTCGATCTGGGCGCGAACACCATGCGGACGCAGTTGGCGACCGTGCAGGGCGCCTCGATTCCCTGGCCGTATGGCGGCAAGATGCGGCTGGTTTCCATCGATATCGATTCGGCGGCTATGCAGGCCAAGGGGCTCTCCCCCACCGATGTGGTGAACGCCGTCAGCGCGGAGAACCTGATTCTGCCATCCGGCACCGCCAAGCTGGGGCCGCTTGAATACCAGGTGGAAATGAATGGCAGCACGCAAACCATCAACGAGCTGAACGATCTGCCCGTCAAGACCGCCAACGGCGCAACCATTTATATACGCGACGTAGCGCACGTGCGCGACGGCTTCTCCCCGCAAACCAATATCGTGCGGCAGGACGGCCACCGCAGCGCGCTGCTCAGCGTGTACAAGACGGGCTCGGCATCCACCCTGGCGATCGTTCACGACGTGCGTGCGGCGCTTTCGAACATGGCCGCGGGATTGCCGCCGGAGCTGAAAATCACGCCGCTGTTCGATCAATCCATCTTCGTGCGCGCAGCCGTTCAGGGCGTCATCCGCGAGGCGCTCACCGCGGCCTGTCTTACCGCCGCCATGATCCTGCTCTTCCTGGGCAACTGGCGCAGCACCCTGATCATCGCTATTTCGATTCCGCTGGCCATCCTGGTCTCCATCGTCTGCCTGAGCGCATTGGGCGAAACCATGAACCTGATGACCCTGGGCGGACTGGCGCTGGCCGTCGGAATCCTGGTGGACGACGCGACCGTGGAGATCGAGAATATCGAGCGCAACCGCCTGCTCGGCAAAGACCTGCGCGAGGCCATTCTGCATGGCGCGCAGGAGATCGCCGTGCCGGCGTTCGTTTCCACGCTGTGCATCTGCGTCGTTTTCGTGCCCATGTTTTTCTTGAGCGGCGTCACGCGCTTCCTTTTCGTGCCCCTGGCCGAAGCCGTCATCTTCGCCATGCTGGCTTCCTATCTGCTGTCACGAACGCTGGTGCCGACCATGGTGATGTTTCTGCTGCGGAATCACAACCCGCACCAAACCGGCGCTTTTGCACGCTTCCACCAGCGCTTTGAAGACGCCTTCGAGCGCCTGCGCGACAGTTACCGGAATGCGCTGGAGGCCTGCATACGGCACGGAGGCTGGTTCGCCGCGGCGTTTCTGTCGCTGTGCGTGGCCTCCCTGGGTTTCGTTCCCGTGTTGGGGCAGGACCTTTTTCCGCAAGTGGACGCGGGCCTGATGCGCCTGCACGTGCGCGCCCGCACCGGCCTTCGTATCGAAGAAACCGCGCGCCTGACCGATGAAATCGAGAACAATATCCGCACCCTGATCCCGCCCGCCGAGCTGGATACCATGCTCGACAACATTGGCCTGCCCTATAGCGGCATCAATCTCTCGTACAGCAACGCGGGGACCATCGGCACGCCGGACGCGGAGATCCTGGTCTCGCTCAAGGAGGGCCACCGGCCGACTAACGCATACGTGAAGCTGCTGCGGGAGGAATTGCCCCGCCGTTTTCCGGCCACCCAGTTCTTCTTTCAGCCGGCGGACATCGTCACCCAAATCTTGAACTTCGGCGTGCCCGCGCCGATCGACGTGCAAATCGCCGGCGCCGACCAACCCGGCAACTACAACGTGGCGCGCCAACTGGCCAACCGCATACGCGACATCCCCGGGGCCGTGGATGTGCACGTCCAGCAGGCTTACGATGCTCCCGCGCTGCACCTGGACGTCAACCGCACCTTCGCGCAATCCGTGGGCTTGAGCCAGCGGGATGTCGCCAGCAACCTGCTGGTCTCGTTGAGTTCCAGCTTTCAAACTTCGCCCACGTTCTGGCTCAATCCACGCAGCGGGATCAGCTACAACGTGGCCGTACAGACGCCGCAGTATCGCGTGGACTCGGTGAAGGCCCTGCTAGACACGCCTATTCGCACGCCGGCTTCGCCCCAACCGGAGATCCTGGGCAACCTGGCGTCGTTCCGGCATGTGAACCAGCCCGCCGTGATTTCGCATTACAACGTCCAGCCCCTGGTGGATGTGTTCGCCTCGGTGCAGGGGCGCGATCTGGGCGGCGTGGCGAGAGATGTCCGCCGTGTCATCCAGCCGCTTGAAAAACAACTCCCCCGCGGCAGCCACTTGACCGTCACCGGCCAGGTATCCACCATGTCTCAGTCGTTCATCGGGCTCGGCGCCGGCGTGGCCATGGCGATCGTGCTCGCTTACCTGCTGATCGTGGTGAATTTCCAATCGTGGCTCGACCCGTTTATCATCATCACCGCGCTGCCCGGCGCATTGGCCGGAATCACCTGGGCCCTGCTGCTGACCCATACCACCCTGAGTGTGCCGTCGCTCACCGGCGCCATCATGTGCGTGGGCGTGGCCACCGCCAACAGCATTCTGATGGTCTCGTTCGCGCGCGAGCGCATGGATGAGGGGATGCCCGCGCGGGAGGCCGCCGTCGCGGCCGGGCATACGCGCATGCGGCCCGTTCTGATGACCGCGTTGGCCATGATGATCGGCATGGCGCCCATGGCCATGGGCCTCGGCGAAGGCGGCGAACAGAACGCGCCGTTGGGACGCGCCGTGATCGGCGGTTTGTTGTTCGCTACCGTTGCCACCTTGTTCTTCGTCCCCACGGTGTTCGGTTTAATTCACGGAGCCAGAGAGTAATTTATGTCTACCCAACAGATGCAAGTACTCGAGCCAGAACCTGAAAGGCTGAACAACCCCGCGCCAAAGGTCAGGGGCTGGATCGTAGCGGCCCTGGTGACTGTCCTGGGCCTGTTCGCGGCCGGCGCCTTAAGCCTGAAAGCGCGGGCCAAGGAACAGGTTGCGTTGTCCGCCGAAACCACGCGGCTGGCGGTAACCAGTGTTTCGGCCGGCTATCCACAGCCGGAGCCGCGGTCGAATGAACTCGAACTGCCCGGCAGCGTGCAAGCATACACGGAGTCGCCGATCTACGCGCGCACCAATGGATACCTCCTGCGCTGGTACAAGGACATCGGCGCGACCGTCGAAAAGGGAGAATTGCTGGCCGACCTGGATACGCCCGAAGTAGATCAAGAACTCTCCCAGGCGCAGGCCGCGCGCCAGCAGATGGTCGCGGCTCTCGATCTGGCGCGCACCAGTGCGGATCGCTGGCGCGAATTGCGCCGCACGGATTCGGTCTCGCAACAGGAATTGGATCAACGCACCAGCGACTACGCGCAGGCCCAGGCCAACATGGCTGCCGCCGACGCCAATGTGAGGCGGCTGCAACAGCTTGAATCGTTCAAGCACGTCTATGCGCCCTTCGCCGGCGTGCTCACGCGCCGTAACGTGGATATCGGCGCGCTGGTGAATGCCGGCAACGGCGGCTCGGGAAAAGAACTGTTCAATCTGGCGCTGATCGATCCGCTGCGCGTATACGTCAGCATCCCGGAATCCGATGCGCCTTCCATTCGCGCGGGCATGCGGGCGTGGATCGCGCTGGCCGAGTTCCCGGCTTCCCGTTTCACCGGAACCGTGGCGCGCACCGCCAATGCCATCGACCAGAATACCCGCACGCTGTTGACCGAGGTGGATGTGCCGAACAAAGCGGGCCGCCTTTTGCCGGGCGCGTTCGCGCAAGTCCACTTTGACGTGCCGGTGAACGGCAGGCGGCTGTCGGTGCCCTCGAGCGCCATGCTCTTCAGGTCCGAAGGTCCACGCCTTGCCATAGTAGGCCCCGGCGATCGGGTAGAGCTGCGGCCCATCGTGATCGGCCGCGATTTTGGCACGAGCCTGGAGATCCTGCAGGGCGTACGGGCGAACGATCGCGTGGTCCAGAATCCGCCCGACGCGCTGGAGAACGGCCAGGCCGTGCGCGTGGTCGCTGATGGATCGGAACGGAAACCGTCATGAAAAACGCATGCTCCCTGGCTTTGGCCGCCGCGCTCGTTCTGCTGGCCGCCTGCCACCCGGTGGGACCCGACTACCATACGCCCCCGGCGCCGCAACCGGTGGCGTGGCACACGGAAGGTCCCTGGCGGCCTGGAGATCCCCAAGACCAGATCCCCAAGGGCGCCTGGTGGAGCATCTTCCGCGATCCCGAGTTGGATCACCTTGAAACCGCGGTGCTGGCTTCGAACCAGGACCTGGTTTCGGCGACTGCTCGATTGCGGCAGGCGCGCGCGCTGGCTTCGGTGGCCATCAGCAACTTCTATCCGCAGGTTGGGGTGTCGCCTTCTTTCCAGAGGTTTCGCCTCTCCGCGAACCGCCCCTCCCTGGGAGGAGTGGTGGACGGGCCCATCACGCAGAATGCCTGGAACCTGCCGTTCGCGCTAAGCTACGAGCCGGATCTTTTCGGACGGACCCGCCGCAGCGTGGAAGGCGCCAATGCGTCCTACCAGGCCTCCGGCGCGGATTTTGAAAACGTAAAGCTGGTGCTCACCGCGGAGGCTGCCGCGGATTACTTCACGCTCTGCGAGGTGGATGCGGAGATCCGCATTCTGGACGATACGGTTGCGTCGATGGAGAAGGCCACCGCGCTGGTCCAAAACCGGCACGATGGCGGCGTCGCCTCGGGCCTGGATCTGGCGCAAGAGCAGGCACTGCTCGAAGCCACCCGCACGCAAGCCACCCTGGAACGGCAACTTCGCGCCAACTACGAACATGCGCTGGCTGTCCTGTGCGGCGCGCCGGCTCCGGATTTCAGGGTGCCCTCCGGCTCTCTGCAGAAGTACCTGCCGGCGATCCCGGCGGGCGTACCGTCCGATGTCCTCGAACGCCGTCCCGACATTGCGCGGCAAGAGCGCCTGATGGCCGCGGCCAACGCCCAGATCGGCGTCGCCAAATCGGCCTATTATCCCAGCCTGCAACTGGCGGCCACCGCCGGATTCGAGAGCACCGGCATCGCCAGCCTGGTCTCGCTGCCCAGTTCGTTGTGGGCCATCGGGGCAACTCTGGCGCAGCCGCTCATATCCGGCGGCCGCATCCGTGCCGGCGTGGATTTCGCCCAAGCCGGCTACCAGGATTCGGTGGCGCAATACCGCCAGACCGTGCTGGTGGCATTTCAGGAAGTCGAGGATTCGCTGGCCGGCCTCCAGGTGTTCGCCGGCGCAGCCAAGTCGCAGTCGACTGCCGTAGCAGACTCCCAGCGCGCGCTCGATATCGCGTTGAATCGCTATACCGGCGGTCTGGTTACTTATCTCGATGTGGTCACCGCGCAGCAGAGCCTGCTATCGAATCAACGCGAAGCCGCCCAGATTCAAGGCAGCCAATTAGTAGCTTCGGTGATGTTAGTGAAAGCCCTCGGCGGCGGATGGGACTCTCGCAGCCTGGCCGATATCCAAGTCAAGCCCGGTCTCAAGACGATTCTCCAACCGTAGGAAGTCCTGTGGGGAGGGCAATTCCGGCGCCCCGAACTGCCTATAATGAAGTATGCCCGTGGCGTACGATTTCGGTAGTGCCGAGTTCGACGCCGCGGTGCGCGCCGCGGGCCGCAAAGCCTTAGCCGAAGCCCTTGCCTCCGGAGTTCCCGTTTTTTATATCGACGCCGATGGGCTCGATGTGATGGAGCGCAATGATGGCCGGAGATTTGAGATTCGTTGGCTTCCGGGCGCCCCTTCCGGAGAGAACTACGAAGTCATTCGCGAATTGACGGCGCACGCGGCCTAAAAAGAGCGTGCAGGCGCGAGATTCGCTATCGAGACAACTCTGTCCAGCAGGGGCAGAGTCGATCTCCTGCGCAAAGCCAAATCCCGAGGATACAAGGTCCACCTGGTGTTTATTGCCATGGACAGCCCGGAAAGATGTATCGCGCGCATTCGCCACAGGGCGGGCGGGGCGGTCATTTTGTTCCAGATGCCGATGTGAGGCGACGCTACTTCAGGAGCATCGCCAATGCCGCAAACGCGCTCCGGTTAGCGGACTTCGCGCTCTTCTACGACAATTCCGGCGACGGCCCCCGGCTTGTTCTGGTGGCGGAGGCGGGCGAAGTAAGATGGCAGGCGGAGGTAGTTCCGGAGTGGATCAAACTGTGAATCGCTACTCTTGACAAGGACTCGGAGACCGCGACACTTTAGGGGAGCTACGACTGCGGCGCTCCTACCTGGTGCCAAGCGCGTTTGCAGGGCAGTAATCTCCCGGCCGTGGCCGCGGGTCGCCCGGATGTACGAAAATGGAAACTATGCAACGCTTCGACCGAATCACCTGGAATCCGGCGCAAATGAACGGCCAGCCGTGCGTTCGCGGAATGCGTCTGACGGTGCGCCGCGTCGTCGAATCTGTTTCGCTGTATCCAAACCGCGATGACCTCCTTCGCAACTATCCGGAGTTGGAGCCCGAGGACATTCAGCAGGCGCTGGCGTTCGCGGCGGCGAATCTCGAGGATAGTGCCGCCGAAACGGACGCGGCATAGTTCCAATGTCCGTTTTTCTGGTGCTGGTGAGTGCGAAGGCACGGAAGACAACGTGTCACCGGCTGCCGATTGGCCGTTTCCCATGAAGCCATGGGCCGAAGTGCGTTTCACGGTCTTAATTAATCCGCTACTGACTCGAAGGATCCTGCCAGATCGGCGGGATAGCGTTTCTCGGGCAAGTGGCGCGTTGACAATCGGGATCGAACCCGCAGGCCTCGGGAGACGGTAGAATGATGCCATGCGCAGCGAATTCACTGCGATTGTCGAACAGGATGGTCCCTGGTACATCGGTTATTGCGCGGAGGTACCAGGAGCCAACGGTCAGGGCAAATCGCGTGAGGAATGCATTGCCAACCTTCGCGAGGCAATCGCGCTTATTCTCGAGCACGGGCGCGAGGAATCCTTGCGCTCCATCCCGCCAGCTCTATCGCGTCAGTCCGGCCGACCCTGTAAGCATGGCGGGGGCGGCGCTGTTCCTGATGGCGGTCGCGGTACTCGCAAACCTGATTCCAGCGCTGCGAGCCACCAGGGTCAACCCGCTAATCGCGCTCCGCCAGGAGTGACAGCGACTGCGCAGCATGTCGTGGTGAAGGTTACGGGCAAGGCGTTACCTGGGCGACCTTGCAGGCCCGCGTTGGTTGCACGGATCAATGCCGGGAAGTCGGCTCGCGTTCATCCAACCTGTTGCAGTCCGTCGCGCTGTCCGGCAATCTGAGCATACATGGCGTCGGGTGCCAGATCGATCTCACCGGGCCACGCAATCGCACCGTAATCAATGAACACCTGGCTGAAAAAGTGCTCATCCCGTAGCGGGGCGAGCGCACCGGTCAACTCCTCCGGCCGCAACTTCAGGTGTCCGGCCAACCCGTCCTTAAATCGTACGAAGAGGCAATAGTGGGGCTCGGGCCTGACTTCGACTACATCCCAGTGCATGGAATACCAACTCCGTTCATGCCAGCGGCTCAATTCTTGTCGGGACGGTGTTCTCGCGGCAGAAACGCCAGTCCTCGAATAATTCCTCTCTATGCATCATCGCCCATTCCCTGACAAGATTCAAAGCCCGGCGCGGCAGTTGGCCTTCGAGGACCTCCAGTGTACCGATTTCAATCGTGGCTTCGAATTCCCCGTATCGAGCGTGAAAATGCGGTGGCGGGTGGTCATTGAAAAACATACGGATCAAGATCCCGTAGAATGTGCTAATTGTCGGCATCCCGCCAGATCGATTCTAGCATCTGCCGGATTACTCCCCGTAAATCGGCCAGGATGATTCAACGACCCTGACGGAAGCGCGACTGCCGACCCGGTGCACCCTCGCGTACTGCAAGTTTCGGCACAAGACGCCGGCGACGCGCGCCGGAGACGTCGGCCGGAGCCGTGGAACGCATCTAAGTCGCGGTATCTCGTGAATTCGTGATTCGCCTCGCGGCCCCGTTTCGCGATGCTCCCCCGCCCCAGACCGTAACTCCTACTCCCGCAACACGCATCAAGTTGGCCCGCGAACTGCCCTCCAAAAGGCATGATATACAGACCTCTCGGACAATCTGGAATTACAGCTTCCGTCGTGGCGCACGGCACATGGGCTCTCGGCGGATGGATGTGGGGTGGCACCGATGTGCAGAAGTCGGTGCGCTCCATTCAAGCTTCGCTGGATGCCGGCGTCAACTTCATCGACACGGCCCCGGCCTACGGACTCGGCCTCTCGGAGCGCATCGTGGGCGAAGCGATTCGCGGGCGTCGCGACAAGGTGATCCTCGCCACCAAATGCGGCCTCGTTTGGCACACCGCGAAAGGTACTTTCTTCGTCGATCAGAATGGGACGCGCATTCACCGTTACCTCGGCGCGGAATCCATCCGGTACGAAGTCGAACATAGCCTACGCCGCCTCGAAACGGATTACATCGACCTATACCAGACGCACTGGCAGGATGCCACTACGCCGATCGAAGAAACCATGGGCACGCTGCTCGACTTGAAAAGAGAAGGCAAGATCCGCGCTATCGGAGTCTCGAATTGTACGATCGGCCAGGTGCGGCAATACCGCGCCGTGGGGCCGGTAGATGCCGCGCAGGAACAGTACAACCTGCTGCACCGCGGCGTGGAACACGAGTACCTGCCTTACTGCATTCAGAATCACATGGCGGTGCTGGCCTACTCGCCGCTGGCTAACGGGTTGCTCACCGGCAAGGTAGATCCGGAGCGAGTCTTTCCGGATGACGACCTACGCCGGAATAGCCCCCTGTTCAGCCGCGATTCGCGCATGCGCGTAAGAGACATGTTTGATCACCTGGCGCCGGTGGCCCGTAAGTACAGCTTCACGGATGGGCAATTAGCCATCGCCTGGGCGTTGGCGCAGCCCGGAGTGACGCACGCGCTGGTGGGCGCACGAGATACGCACCAGGCCCAGGAGAACGCCTGGGCGGGGAGTGTAATGTTGGCAGCCGCCGATGTGGCCCGCGTCACCGAAGCGGCCGAGAGCACTGTGATGGTGGAGGCATAAAATGAAGATCGTCAATTCTCACTTTCGTGCAGTAACTATATTGTGCGCCGCGGCCGGCTTCGCGGTGGGTTTCCGGGTCTTGCCCCTTCTTTCCGGGAGCACCCCCACGGTGAGCACGCCCGAGCCGCAGGCGCCGTTCACGGACTATCGCCACGAGCGGCCCGGCACGACCCGCAAGATTGCGTTGGCCGATTTGCCGGAACCCTATCGAACGGAATCAGCCGACAATCGCGCGCACATCGTCCCTCGGCCCGCGGATGCCTGGCCTAAAGCCCTGCCTGGATTCACCGTGACCCAATATGTCACCGGCCTCGAGAATCCGCGGCTCATCCGGCGCGCGCCGAACGGCGACCTGTTCGTGGCGGAGAGCGAACCGGGACGCATCCGGGTGCTGCGCGGCGCCGGCGCAAACGGCAAAGCCCAGACCGTGGAGGTGTTCGCCACGGGATTGACCCAACCCTTCGGCATTGCCTTCTACCCGCCCGGGCCCGACCCGCAATATGTTTACGTGGCGAATACCGGCTCCGTAGTGCGTTTTCCGTATCGCAACGGCGACCTGAAGGCGCGCGGCCCCGCGCAGACGCTCGTTCCCGATATCCCTTCCGGTGGGCGCCTCACCGGCGGCGGACACTGGACGCGGGATCTGGCCTTTACCCGCGACGGCAGCAAGATGTTCGTCTCGGTCGGCTCGCATTCGAATGACGACGACGCCGACAATAACCCACAGGAATACCATCGCGCCGATATTCTGGAGTTCAACCCGGATGGCACCGGTGGCCACGTCTACGCATACGGCATCCGTAATCCTGTCGGCATTGCCACGAATCCCGCGACAGGTGAATTGTGGGCTTCGGTGAACGAGCGCGACGGATTGGGCGACAACCTGGTTCCGGATTACATCACGCACGTAGCGCCCGGCGGCTTCTACGGCTGGCCCTGGTTCTATATGGGCGGGCACCAGGATCCGCGGCAGCAGGGCAAGCATCCGGAACTGCGGAGCAAAGTGATCACGCCGGACATTCTTCTTCAGCCGCACAACGCATCTTTGGAAATGACCTTTTATGACGGAAAGCAGTTTCCCGCCGAATACCGGGGCGATATTTTCGCCGCCGAACACGGCTCGTGGAACAAGGCCGTGCGCACGGGTTATGAAGTAATTCGGGCTGCGTTGAATGACGGTCGCGCCACGGGCGAATATGAGGACTTCCTGACCGGCTTTGTGACGCCGGATGGCCAGGTATGGGGCCGCCCGGTGGGCGTCGCGGTGGCGCAGGATGGTTCCCTGATTGTGACCGACGATGGCTCGAACACCGTCTGGCGCGTCGCCTTTGTAGGGCGGGCAATTCTGCCCGCAGCCGGCTTTTAGCCGGCTTTTACCCTGACCGCAAACAGCGCATGGTGGGCCAGAATAAACAAAGTGCGCCCGCCTGCGCCGCCGAAAATGATATCAATGGGACGCTCCGGAACGTCGATCCTGCCGATCGGCTTGCCACTCCGGTCATAAACGAAGATCTGCCCATTCGCTACGTAAACATTGCCCTTGGAATCGACCGCCACGCTTTCGCCACCTCGTTGGGCAAAGGGGAACAAATCGCCCAACGTGCCATCCGCGCCCACCAGCGCACGGTAGGTGATGTCTTCCGACTCGCTGCTGACATAGACATTCTCCCCGGGGCTGGCGCTCAGGAAACCGTATGTGTCCAGGTTGTCCGAGAAACGCCAGCCCGCGGTGGAGTCCGCCGGTCCCTGCTGAAACACGCGCCCCGCGGGCAGGAACACGCTGCCGTCCGCCGATACGTATTCCCTGCCTTTCGGAGTGGACACGTCCCGCTGGAACATCTGCGCCAGCGTCGTAAAAGCAAACGTATTGAAGTCCAGTTGATCCTTGAATTCGCCGTTGTTCCAGTAATTGACCGGCAGTACCACTCGCGCGCCCGGATGCGGCTTGCTTGGCTGCGGCTGCAGCACGGTAATCCGATCGGCCGGCGATCCGGGACGGAACGAATAAACCGTTCCCTCCGGCCCCGACGAAGACAGCACCAAAAGGTTGCCCGCCTTGTCGAACGCCAGGTTCACCGGATCGAGCGGGCTATCGCGCTCGATCGTGAGGCCTTCTGCTGCCGACCATCCATAGATGCGCTGCTGGTGGCGATCGACAAAATACAGCTTGCCAGAAGCATCCACGGCTGCGCCGGAAATCGAAAAGAATCCGTCTTCCAGCTTCTGAACTTTCGCGCCTGGCTCCCGAATCGCCGAAGCCTCGCCGGCCACTGGCGCGCGCGGTGCGGCCGGAACATCGAGCACCGCAAATTCCCGTTCGCGCGTCACCAGGCGATGGGTCACATCCTCAATGGAATTCTCGTAGGGATATTTGCTGGCACGCAGAAAAGTGCCGCAGCCGTTTTGGTCGCAGGTGGCAAATCCGCTTTCGGCATTCACGTGCACGTTGCGGAAGTGAATGTCCGCGCAATGATAAAGACGGACCGCGGACGGAAACGGCGCGCGGGAACGCGTGACGCGGTAAGCGTGATAGTTCGCGATAGTGATGTTCTTCGACCAATCCAGCTCCAGCGACAACGCTTCGGGACTCTCGCCGGCCTCCTCTTCGGTCTGCGGCGCGTTGATGTCCCAGTTTTCCACGTGATCGAATTTGATCTCGGTGCGCACGTGGTGTTCGTTGGAAAGCTCGTAGACATGGCCCGGGGTGCTGGTGTCGGAGACATAAAAGCCCGCCTGGGCGAAGGTATCGGGAGTCCAGATATCGGCAAAGGTTCCTCCGCCGCCGTGCGTCACCCACAAGCTGGGATAACGCCCGTCCCAGCGCTTGCGCAGGTCGGAATCCGCGGTGTGGTCATTGTTATACGGATTCGTGCCGCTGCCATGACCGCCCAGAAAGCGCACATCGTCGATCAGCGAGGCGGCCCCAGCGCTCCACAGCACGCCCACCGCGCGGGGGTTCATCCCTCCCGCCTGGACGCCGAAACCGCTCAGGATATTGGCGCCGCCCGCGGGCGCGGCAATAAGGGCCTTGGGCGCGCCCACCCCCTGATACGCGGGCGTCCCATCCGGAAGGTCGAATTGCGTCAGTGTGGGGTGAAGGCCGGCCAGCACCGTGTCCGCTTTCAACGTGAGCGTATCGCTGATCACGTAATGCCCGCTGGGAAAATACAGCACGCGATGCGATTCGATCGCCTTCCGGATGGCCGCGGTATCGTCGGTCTTGCCGTCTCCGGCGACGCCCAGCGAGTGAACGTTGACCCAATCTTCGGTGGGCGGGAGTGCCGGAATCGCGGGCAGCAGTGGCGCGGGCATGGCGGCCAAACTGGTGGCGTCGTATAGCATCCCGATAGTGCCGGTCATCCCCTCCCCAGGGACGATCAGCCCGTAATTGAAGGTCTTAATCCGGTACACCGGACCCTTTCCGGCGACCTTTTTCCCGCTCTCCCGGAATAGCGCAAATACCGGCACATCTTTCAATACCGCGTTCTCGAAGCCGATCTCGTTCAGCGGACTCTGCTCACTGCCGATCACCACGGCCGCGCCGGAGACATTCTCGAAGCGGCTGTCTTTGACCCACAACTGGTCGTAATATTGCGGGTCGATCTCGATGGCCCTCGGCACGTCGCGGAACAAATCGCGGACGAGTGTCAGTCCCGCCTCATGTTCGCGAATGGCGGCTTCGCGCTGCCCCTCAAAGACGGAGTCGATCAGGGTGAACTGCCAGGCGGGCGACGTCTTCTCGGTCAGAATACCGTAACGCCCTCCATAGAAGTGCAGATCCTCGGCTTCGTTGCCCACCTGGTACAACGCCGCGAGGCCGGAACCGATATGGAAATCCATGTGGCTGAGAAAGGCGTGTTGCGCCACGTGAAAGCGGATCGCAACGGCGGCCGGATTGCCGTCGCCGATCTCGAAATCGATGTTGCTCATCGCGGAATAGAAAGTGCCGGAATTCGCGTCGGCGATCTGGTCGTTCGGGGGCACGCTATCGGGTGGCGGAAAGGGCACGCGGAACCCTGCCGTCATGCCGCCCCCGGGGCGCGCGCCGGTGAATGTCACCATCACGCCGGCGCCCCTCTGAAAACCCGGCGTGTTCGCTGGCAACCGGAAGACGGGACGCGTTGCGCCGTAGCCGATGACGCGAACTCCCGGCCATACATACACCGTGCGCGTCAACCGGTATTGGCCGGAAGCTACAAAAACAATTCCTTCACGAACATTGTTTTCAGCCTTGTCGATGGCAGCCTGCAGCCGGGCGCTGTCGTCGCCTTCTGCGGACGCCGCCACATAAACCGCTTTAGGGTCATCCAGGCGCGTGGCGATCGCCGACGCCGCGCAGGCCGTCGAAGCCACGCCGAGCCACAGCGGGACGAATAGTAGATTTCCGATACGGGTGTGCATTGCCGTATCTTTGTTTTAACGCGTTTTAACGCACGGCAATCGCACGGTGAAATCTACGTTCCCGATCCGGTCAGTGAAATCGTCTGCGGACTATCGCCGGCATTGTCGCTAATCGTCACTGAGCCGTTGTCCGTCCCCGTGATGCTGGGGCTGAACGTCACTCCGAACGTGCAGGTCAGCCCCGGCGCCAAACTCGCCGGACACGTATTGCTCACGATGTTGTAGTCCTTCGTCGCCGTAATCGAATTGATCGTCAGGGCCAGGTTGCCGGCATTCTCCAGCGTGACGGTCTTCGCGGGGCTGGTGGTGCCGTGCTTCTGGTTTCCGAACGCCAGGCTGGTCGCCGAAAGGTTCACCACCGGCGTGGTCCCGTTTCCGGCCAGCGCCAGCGCATCCGATCCGCCCGGCGTATTGTCCGTCACCGTGACCGCCCCCGTCTGGTTGATCACGGAACTGGGCGTGAAGGTCACCGTAATCGTGCACGTTCCTCCCACGGCAACGCTGCTCGGACAGTTGTTGGTCTCCGCGAAATCGCCGGGCACGGTGCCGCTGGCGGCGATGTTGGTAATGGTCAGGGCCGCCGCGCCGGTATTCTGCAGCGTGGCGGTTTGCGCGGCGCTGGCCGTGTTCAAGGGCACGTTGCTGAACGTCAGGCTGGATGGCGTGAACGTCACCACCGGCGCCGTGCCCGCCGTGCCCGTTCCCGAAAGCGAGACGGTTTGCGGGCTACCCGCCGCGTTGTCTGAGATGCTCAGGCTGGCCGTCTGCGCGCCTGTGGCCGTGGGCGCGAACTTCACCGAAATCGTGCAACTGAATTGCGGTACCAGCGCGGCCGGGCAGTTGTTGGTCTGCGGGAAAGCCGTGGCATTCGCGCCCGTGACGCTGATACCGTTAATGGTCAGGTTGGCCTCGCCGGAATTCGTCAAATTGATGTTTTGCGCCGCGCTCGTGCTGCCCACCGGCTGGCGGGTAAAAGTGAGTGAGGCAGGCGTAACCGTAGCCTGGGGCGCCGCCGCAGTCACGCCCGTTCCCGATAGGTTGATGGTGCGCGGGCTGCCCGGATCGGTATCGGTGATTACGATCTTGCCCGTTCGCAGTCCTGTGGCAGTGGGATTAAATGTGACCTTTATGCTGCAGCTCGCCAACGGACCCCCGGTCCCACTGCAGCCGTTGTTCATCACGAAATCCGCGCCCGTCAGCACCACGCTGTTCAAAGTGACCGAAGTGCTGCCCTGGTTGTAGTAATAGATTACCTGCGGCTGGCTGGCGACCCCCACCACTTGCTGATCGAACACCACGTTGGTTTGCGAAAGCGAAATTGAGGCGCTGGAAGCCAGGCCCGTGCCAGTCAGGCTCACGGTCGTCGTAGCGGGCTTCCCGGTAGTCTTGATGGTCAGTGTTCCAGGGGTGACCTTCGCGGCTGTGGGCGTAAAACTGATACTGATGGAACAGTTCGCCGTAGGCGCCAGTACCGCGCCGTTGCATCCGTTGCTCAACGAATACCCGGTAGTTACCGTCGCGCTGGTCACGGTAATGTTGGTATCTCCAGCATTGGTCACATACACACCTTCCGTGAAGCCGCTGCTGGTGCCTACCGTCTGCGGGATGAATGCCACGTTGACCGGCGTAACATTTACCGTGGAGGTGTCGCTGACACCGAGTCCGGACATGTTGATCTTGAGAGGACTGCCGGGCGCGCTGCTCGTGATCGTAAGCGTTCCCTTCCGTGTGGTGGCCACGCTGGGGGCGAAAGTAATGGACACTTGACAAGTGCCCCCATTGCCGCCCAACGTCGACGGACTGAGCGGACATCCGTTGTTCACCACGAAGTCCGTGCTCGACGACGCGATGCTCGAAATCGTCACCGGCGAGTTTCCAGTATTCGTAAAGGTAATCGTCTCCGGATCCGGTTGATTCGCCGAATCGCCGATGGACTCGGTGGGGAAGACCAAGGTCGTATAGTTGGCTTCCAGGGTCTCGGTGGCTGTCAATCCGACGCCCGAGACCGCCACGGTCCGCGGGCTGCCCGGCGCGTTGTCTGTAATGGTCACACTTGCCGTGCGGTTGCCCGCTGCGGTGGGAGTAAACGTCACCCCGACCGAGCAACTCTGGTTCGGGAGCAGCGTGCTGGGGGTAAGCGGACAACCATTGCTGATCGCGAAATCGCCCGCGCTGACGGTCACGCTCGCAATCGTCAGGGGGACGACGCCATTATTCGTCAGGGTGGCGTACAAAGTGCCGCTGCTGGTCGCAATCACCTGGCTGGGGAAGATCAGCTTGGAATCGTGTACGTAAGCCGAGAGAGTGGCTGCTTCACCGAAGCCGGCCAGGTTCAGTGTCTGGTTGGCGGCGCTGTTGGAGATGGTCATCGTGCCGGTACGGCTGCCCGCGGCCGTGGGCGTGAAAATTACCTGGAACGAGCAGGAGGCGCTGGCATTCAAGCTGGTGCCGCAATTGTTACTCCCCGAAGCGATGACGAAGTCGGGCGCGCTGGGGCTGCCCACACTTAGCCCGGTGAGGGTCGATGCGGTGGTATTCGTGACGGTAACGGTCTGCGCAGCGGCAGCCGTGCCGATCGGTTCGATCGTGAATGCCAACGCGGAGGGCGAAAGCTTCACCGCTGGCGCTGCAGCCACATTCTGGCCGCTTAGATTGACGGTCTGGGTGCCTGCGCTGTCGGTAAAGGTGATAGTTCCGGTTTCGGTGCCAGTGGCCCCGGTGGGAACAAAGTTGACGGTTAGTGTGCAACCGGCGTTCGGCTCAATAGTTGTGACACACGGATTGCTGACCAGCGTGTAGTTGCCGGCGATTCCTACGCTGGTAATGCCCAGAGCTTCATCCCCGCTGTTCACTACGATCAGCAACTGGTTCGGGCTGGTAGTACCGGTCGCCTGCGATTGGAACGTCATGCTGGAAGGTACAAAGCTGGCGGCGATGCTGGCCGTCAGCCCAGTGCCGGAGAGTGTGACAGTCTGCGTCCCGGCGTCGTCGGTGACATTAAGCGTTGCCGTCCGGCTGCCTGTGGCGGTGGGGTCGAAGGTGACCCCGAAGGTGCAAGTTCGCGCAGGCGTCAGAATACCTCCTACGCAGCCGTTCGTCTGCCCAAAATCGCCCGCGTTCGTGCCGGTTATGGTGGCGCTGTCGATCGTGATCGGCACATTGCCCGTGTTCGTGATCACTACATTCTGGGCCGTGGTAGCCAAACCTATGGGTTGGTTGCCGAAATTCAGGCTGCCCGGTGACAGGGTCGCGGTCGCGTTGACTGCCAGCCCGTTCCCGGTAATGGTTACCGTCTGCGGACTGCCGGTGGCGCTGTCGGTAAGAGTAATCGTTCCGGTCCGCGTGCCCGCGGCGGTGGGGGTAAACACCACGTTGATAGAGCACGTAGCCGGCGGCGTCCGCACGCTAAGGGTGCCGCACGTCGAGCCGGTGATGCGGTAATCGCCGCTTTCCACGATGCGGTCGAATGTCACCGGAGTCGTGCCGGTATTCGTCACATAGACGGGGAGTGCACGCGCGGTAGATTGGCCTACAGGCTGATCGGGAAAGTCCAGCGCGGTAGGTGTAATCGTGATCGTGCCGGCGTCCGTGAGGCCGGTACCGGTCAACGTGAAGCTGTGCGGGCTGGCTGGCGTGGTATCTACGATAGTCACCGAACCCGTGCGGGACCCGGCCGCGGTCGGCGTAAAGGTGACACGCACATCGCAACCGGCGCCGGGGTTGAGCAACTGCACGCATCCGGTCGCGAGATAGTCGCCGCTGGCGTTAACGCTTTGGATAGTGACCGGCACATTCCCCGTGTTGAGGATCGCTATATCCTGCGTTGGGCTCGTGGAACCGACCGCCTGCGGATTGAAGATCAGCCCGGAGCCGTTCAGCGTCAGCGCCGATGTCCCGGCCACGCCCGTGCCGGTCAGGCTCACGGAAGTATTAGGGCTCGCGTTGTTGCCGGCCGACACCGCCAAACTCCCGCTGCGCAGCCCTTCCTGTGTCGGCAGAAACGAGATACTGATCGTGCAACTGGTGTTCGCGGCCAGCGAAGCCGGGCAGTTATTGCTTTGGGCGAAGTCTCCCGAAGTGCCAAAAGAACTCGCGCTCAGCGTCAGCGCCTGGTTTCCAATGTTCGCAAGCGTTATGCTTTGCGGTGCGGCCGCCGAACCGACCATCTGGCTGCCAAAAGTCAGGGTCGCCGGTGTGAGGCTCGAATAACCGGCATTAGCCCCGGTGCCGGTCAGGTTGGCGATAGTTGACCCGTTTAAGGTGATGGTTCCGGTGCGCGGATTGGTCGTGCTGGTGGGCGTGAAAGTCACGGAGATAATGCACTCGGCGCCGGCCGCCAGGCTCGATCCACAGGTATTGGTCTGGCTATAGTCGCCGGTCGATGCCACGGTTGTGGCCAGGGCGGTGCTGCCTAAGTTCCGCAGCGCGATCGTTTGCTCCGCGCTGGGAACGCCGATCGTCTGGCCGGAAAAAGCCAGGCTCGTGGGATAGGCTACCGCTAACGATCCCGCCGCGGCGTTGATGCGCGCCGCGAAAATGGGCACCGGGTTAGCCACTAACGTGACCGGGAAATTGTCGGATTGGGTCTCGCCGCCAATGACTACATCGCCTGTGGACATCACCCCAATACCCGGCAAATGCGGGAAACCGCCGTTGTTGCTTTCGTCGCTCGATCCGCCCAGGTAGGTGGAGTAAGTCGCCGCCGCGCCATTGCCGGACAATTCCACGATAAAGTCGTCGTTCCCGCCGGCCTCGAAGCTCTGGATGGGGCTGATTGCCGGGAAGTCTGTGGCATTCGTGTATCCCGCGATGTAGGCGCTACACGCCGACGTACAGCCAGGCGGCAAGACGATATCCGTCGGCACGGCCTCCGTGTAGTTGATGCCCGACGAAGGCCCGGCGAGAAACGTCGCATAGATCAGCGAAGTTGCGGTGGTGTTCAATTCGAGTGCGAATGCACCCGGATACGACGTTTGATAGGCGCCCGCACTGGTGGGGAAGTCCGATATTTCGGCGTAGCCGGTCAAGTAGGCGTTACCCGAGCCGTCCACGGCGATGCCGGTCCCTACGCCATAGCCCGGATAGGCCGAGTACGTAAGTGCGGTGCCGGTAGCGTTCAGTTTGGCGGCGAACACGCCGCCATCGCCCAGAGCCATGCCTTTGTACTGATAGGTCCCGGCCGTCACTGGGAAGTCGGCTCCGCCCTGACCCGTCACGTAAGCGTTGTTGGAGGAGTCCACCGCGATGGCATACAAATCCGTGGCCGTGGTTGGGCCGCCCAGGTAAGTGGAATACACCAGCGATGCGGCGCCCGAAGCCGATGGGTTGATCTTGCTCACGAATCCCGTCTGCCCGTTGGTGCTCCCGGTAGATTGATACGCGCCCGCCGTGACCGGAAAGGTGCTCGAATCCGTCAGTCCCGTGATATACGCGTTCCCCGTCGCATCCACCGCGATGCCATTCGCCTGGTCTCCTGCCGACCCCGTGCCCGCAATGTAACTGCAGTATGTCGGCGCCAGGCTCGGATTCAGAACCACAATAAAGGCGTGGTTGCCGCTGGTCACCGATCCCAGATAAGCGTTGGCCGTGGTCGGCAGGCCGGCATCGGATGTGCCGGTAATATAAACCGCGCCGGCGCTCGTAACCGCTACCGCCTCCGCATTGAAGTTATAGGGCGTGGTGCCTATGGTTTGGCGCAGCAGGATGGCGCCGGCCGGACTGACTTTTTCCACCAGAATCACACCGGAGGCTTTGCCTACTAGATAGGCGTTGCCTGAGCTATCCGCCGTGGCTGCCGAGACCCCGTCGCCGTTCTGGCCCACGAAAGTCGCATACGAAAGCACCGGGTCGATGGTCAGGGGCTTGGATCGGTCGTAATCCCCGATTCGGAAGGATACATGGTCGCCATCGACGGCATAGCCGCCGCGAATCGCCTGCCGGATTCCGTCCGGTCCCGCCTGATAGATAAACGGAGGGTCGAGCCGCATCTCGCCCGCGGTTGTGCGCGCCCGCAACTCACCGCCGGCACCGATCTCCAACGCGGCCCCGTCCATCGCAAAAACGATTCTGCCGGGATCGCCGCCCGGCGCCACCACGAAGTCATATTCCAAACGCCCGCCGTGGCTGTAATAGACCAGGTCGATCCCGGGGTAGATACCGCGATAGAACACCTCGGAAGACGCCCACACGCCCTTCGCGGAATCGGCACCCAGCAGCTTCAACCGGCCCGCCGGCGTCACAATAGCGCCATCGTTCGACACCCAGGCATCGTAGGCCGCGCCGTGCGCTGCGAAGCCGGAGGGTGTCGACTGAAACCGCAGCCCTTCTGCCCATACCGGACCTTGCGCCCAGCCCCAAGCCGCGCTTAACACTAGCAGTAATCGAGCCGATATCCGCATGCCGATCCCCCGTATGGAACATCCCGTGCTGGCGGAGACTTTTCTCCTCCGCCCCGGAATTCCTGATAAGGATGCGCAGGCCGCTTCCGAAACCCGCCAGTCGGCGCGTGATAAAATCTTATGGTTTTCTTACATGCCTGCCGTGGACGCAAGTTCGGTCGCCGGGATTACGCACTGGCTGGTCCGTTGGCGCGACGGCGACCGCGATGCGCTCGACCGCCTGACAAGTCTCGTCTACGTGCAATTACGTCAACTGGCCGCCGCTCTGCTCCACAAGGAGCGGACTGGGCATACGCTTCAGCCTACGGCCCTGGTGCATGAACTCTACTTTCACCTGGAGGCGGCCCGTGCCATCGACTGGCAATGCCGCGGCCAGTTCTTTGCCATCTCCGCTAAGCTGATGCGCCGTATTCTGCTCGATCATGCCCGCAGACGCATTGCGCGCAAGCGCAGCGCTGGCGATGTCCTGCCATTGGAACAAGCCATGCTTTCCATTCCCGGCCCGGACGTCATCCAGCTTGACGCGGCTTTGAGCCGCCTGGCCCAGGAACATCCCCGCCAGGCCGCGGTGGTCGAACTCAGGTTCTTTGGGGGACTCAGCGCGGAAGAGGTCGTGGAAGCCATGAATGCCTCCGGAGAAAAGGTTTCCCTGCGGACCATAGAGCGCGACTGGCGCTTCTCCCGCGCATGGTTGCAAGATGAACTCGGAACATTCTGAGCGGCCATACGACCCGCTCGAACTGCGCGAGATCTTCGCCGCCGCGCTGGAACTCGACCGTGCGGAGCGCGGCCGTTTTCTCGATGGACGGTGCGCCGGCCTGCCCGAGTTGAGAAATGCGGTAGAGCGGCTCCTCCGCGCGGATGCCGACGCCGATTCGCAAACCCTTTGGCAATTCCCCGCCGTTTACGCCGAAGCTCGCCACATGGCCGTCGAAGACAGCCTGCCGTTCGATCGCCTGGGACCCTACACCATCCTGGCGCGCATTGGGACCGGCGGCATGGGTGCCGTTTACCTGGCCCAGCGTGATTACGACGATGTGCGCCGCCAGGTGGCCCTCAAAGTCATTCCCCGCGTTTTCCTGGACGACGATATCATCCGCCGGTTCCGTCAGGAGCGCCAGATCCTGGCGCGCATGGAGCATCCCAATATCGCCGGGATGCTCGACGCCGGCACCACGGCCGACGGTACGCCTTACCTGGTCATGGAGTACATCGACGGCGTCCCCATCGACCAATATTGCGCCGCCCATAGCCTGCCGCTGCGCGCCCGGTTGGCCTTATTTGAAAGAATCTGCGACGCTGTGGCTTACGCTCACCGCAACCTGGTGGTGCACCGCGATCTCAAGCCGCGCAACATCCTGGTCACCGCGGATGGCGTTCCTAAGCTTCTCGATTTCGGAATCGCCAAGCTGCTCAGCGCAACATCGGACCCGGAGGCCACTTCCGCCGCCATGATGACTCCCGGATATGCCAGTCCCGAACAGTTGACTGGCGGCGCCATTACCACGGCATCGGATATTTATTCGCTGGGCGTGATTCTGCACGAATTGCTGGCCCACGAGAGGATCTCGACCCCGCGCCGCCGGCTGCCCGGCGATATGGAAAACGTGGTGGCCATGGCATTACGCAGCGAGCCGGAACGCCGCTACGGCTCGGTGGGCGATTTAGCCGAAGACGCGCGGCGCGCGGCGGAAGGTTATCCGGTGCGGGCCCGCCCCGACACCCTACGCTATCGTGTCCACCGTTTCGTCGCGCGGCGGCCGGTCGAAACCCTCGTGGTCCTGGCCCTGGCTGCCGCCCTCGTCGTCGCCGCTTCGGTGGCGTTTGCGCAGTACCGCTCCGCGACCGAGCGCTTCAATCAGGTGCGCGGCATCGCCAATTCCTTTCTGTTTGACGTCTACGATGCGATCGCGGATTTGCCCGGGACCACCAGGGCGCGCATGATCGTGGCGCGGCGCGCACAGCAGTACCTGGATGTCCTTTCCCGGGAGCATTCCTCGGAATTATCCTTGCGCAGAGAACTGGCCGCCTCCTACCGCAAACTGGGCGATATCCTCGGCAAGCCGTTTGCGCCGAACCTCGGCGACACCGAAGGCGCGCTCGACAATTACCGGAAAGCCGCGGCGGTGCTCGAGAGCATCGATGCCGCGGGCCATGCGGACGCCGCCCTCCTCAGCGAGTGGGGAAAAATCTGCGCTCTCGAGAGCTTTATCGCCATCCGCCGGGACCGGCCGGTGGAGGCTGTGAGCTTCGGGGAAAAATCGGTCGCCCTGTTCGAGCGCGCGGCCGCCTTGCAGCCGGCATCCCGGGACGCGCAGTACGCCCTGTTGAATGGCCGCCTCTCTCTGGCGATGGCACAACTGGAGTTGGGCAACGCGCTGAACGACGTTGCGCACATCGAAACCGCTGCGTCGTTAGACGATCGAGTGCTGGCTGCCGTCCGGAAGATCGGAACTGAAGCGCCCGCCGACGAGCGCTGGCCGGGGCTGGTTGGAAAGGCATGCGAATACCTGGCGTATGCCGAGTCGGACATCGCCAAGAAAACGGGCGATCGGGCTTATTACGACCGCTCGCTGCGCCACATGCAGGAGCAACTGCAAGTTGTAAAAGAACTCTATAAACGCAATCCGGATCGCAACCGGCGCCGCCTGGCGGACGCCCAAGCCGATTTGAGCCGCGCCTGGCTGGAGAGCGGGGATGCCAGGCAGTCCGAAGAGGCCGCCCGCGAAAGTTTGCGCGGCTTCCTGGATATCGCCGCCACGGACCCTTCGAATGTGGAGGCCGCGCGCGATGTTTTTGTCGGACATTGGCTGCTGGGCAGAGCGCTCGACGAGGAGCGCCGCTTTCCGGACGCGGCTGCGGAGTTTGAAAAGGTCCTTTCCGCGTATGCCTGGATACACGAGCGCGACCCGGTCGATCACCCGTTTCAGGTGGTCGGCGAAGCCCGCGACCGGTTGGCGGCTTACCGCATGTCTGCCGGCGATCGGGAAGCCGCCCTGGCTTTCTATCGCGGCAATATCGCTATGCTCTCCTATTCCATGGGAGTAATCGAGCGAATCATGCTGGCGCTCGATTGCGGTCTGGCAGGCGACGCGATCGCGCCGGCAAACAAGGAGCGGGCCAAGGTTTATTACCGCCAGGCGGCCGTTCTCTGGGAAAACCTACGCGACTCCCGCCAACTTCCCGCTCGGTATGCGGATAAGCCCCAGTCGCTGCGGCAGGCCGCCTCCCCGTAGCTCCCGGTCTCCTGGCTTTTGGAGGGCGGGCAATTCTGCCCGCAGCCGGCTTTTAGCCGGCTTCGAACCTAACGCCGTGTCTGCGCCCGAAGAGGCGAAAATCGGCGGAATGATCGCCGGAGCTTCAGACCTGCCACAAGCCTGCATACTCCGTGGAGCGGACATCCCGCTGGCGATTGCTGCCAGATTGCTTTTGCCGCCCTCCGCGCTGCACGCACGCGGCCCTTACACACTGCAATGACCGGATTCTGGAGCCGGCGATTCACAAAATAAATAAGGAGCCGCCCTGAACTCATTTTCTGGTGTCAACGTACTCGATCCACCCATCCATCATTTCCATTTCGCTGGCCTCACCCCAACGCACCACCTTCCCCGGATCGGGGTTCAGCGGATTGTTTGGCGAGTTGTCGAAGTGCGAGACGATGGCCAGCCGCGTACCCTTTGGGATGAACTTGGGCTCGGCCATCCGATAGGTGATCTGCCAGTTGAAATTGTAGTGCGGCACCAGCAGCAGCGTCTCCTTCCGGCCATCCGGGTAGGTCGCTTCGAATCGTGCGTCCTTCCCCCGCAGATGCATGTGGGGCGTCAGGCTGGTCAGGTACATGTCTTGTTTAAACGTGTGACATTCGGAGACTTCCACGTTCGGATCGCCGGCCGGGATGCGGAAGAAATAGTTCGATAAGTCCACCCGTTTGGCGACTTGCCTGGGAGGCTCCTTGGCAAAGATCAGGCCTACGGCCGTGGCGTCGATTTCCGGCTTCCGGGTGGCCTTCGAGTAATGGATTTGGAAGCTCAGCGTGGCGCCGGCCGGAATCTTGCGCGCCGTCCCCGCCGGGTACACGTCCGGCCCTCTGCCGGGGAGATACGAGCTGATCAATCCCCAACTTCCGAAGTTCTCGTCGCGCGGCTTGTCGCCGGGCCAGTACGAATTGTCGTCGACCACGCAGCCATCGTCGATCACCGGCGCTTCGGGGCGCATCCACGATAACTTCCCTTCGTGTACCTTAAGCCACTCCCGGTACGCCGCCTGCGGATCGGCCGGCGCGTCGTTCTTTGCGCCCGCGGGTTTCGGCTTCTCCGGCGCGTTGACAAAAACATGGGCATGGTGGACGATCCTGCGATTGGTGGGACGCAGTTCCGCCGCCACGATCCACTTGTCTTCCGTAAAGCCGGTGGGCACGGTGAAATACTCGTATTCGTCTGGTCCGTCGGCCGTCAGCGAGTGCGGGGGGATGGCGATGATCGCGTCCGGCTTGCCGATCCGCCAATCTGCCGAAAATACGGGCGGCGCCGGGACCCGGCTCGCGTCTCCCTCCTTCGATCCTTGATCCACCCAAGCCTTGACGATGGCAATTTCTTCGTCGCTAAGGCTCCCGTCGTTCGACCACTTGCCATAATGCGGGTCCGCCTTCCAGGGCGGCATCTGCCGCGTTAAGACCGCTTCGCGAATGGCGGCAGCCCACGGCCGCGTCTGCTGGTAGTTAAGGAGCGGCATTGGGGCGATATCGTCGGGATGGTGGCAGCTCGCGCAATGTTTGTACAGAATCGGCGCCGCATCGGCATAAGTGACTTCGCCGCAAAACAAGGGGGATGAGGCCGAGCATAGGACAGCAATGGCCAGGGCGGGCAGCTTCAAGATTGCCTCCGAATTAATCCGAGTGTAGCGCAGGTTCCCGGAAATGAATCATTGACTTACGAATTACGTGTAATTACAATACTCGTATGGCCGCTGCCGCAGTCCCGCAACTCACCATGCGTCAGGCCCTCGCCATTCCCGCCTTCCGCAAGCTGTGGCTGGCTACCCTAGTCAGTATCTTCGGCGATTTCCTGGCCCTCTACGCCATCTTTAGCGAGATGACCTTTCGCATGCACGCTTCGGCGCGCGCGATCACGCTCGTGACCGTCTTCTTCCTGCTGCCGCTGGCCTTCGTCGGGCCTGTGGCCGGCGTATTCGTCGATCGCTGGCATCCCCGCCGCACCATGGTCGCCAGCGACTTGGCCCGTGCCGTCCTGGTTGTCGGACTGGTCTTCGCCCGCGCGCCCTGGCACATTTACGCCGTTTTCCTGGCCCTCAGCACGTTCTCCAGTTTCTTCAGTCCGGCGCGTTCCGTCACCCTCCCGCAGATCGTTCCGCTGCACGGGCTCATGAGCGCCAATGCCGTTATCCAACAGACCGTACAGATCCTGCAGATGGGCAGCCCCGTGCTGGCAGGCGCGCTAGCCGGGTGGGCCGGCCCGGATTCCTGCTACTGGATCGATAGCGCCAGCTTCGTCTTTTCCGGCCTCATGATCGCCACCATCGCCATACCGCCGCGGCCGGCCCACGCCAACCGGGAAGTCAAACCGAGTGTGCGGGACCTGCTGTCCGGTCTGCGCTTTATTGCGGGCCATTCGGTAATCGGCTTCGTGATCCTGTCGATCGCCGCCGGCACATTCGCTATCAGTGCCTTCGGCTCCCTGATCGCCGTGTATGTACGCGACGTGCTGCATGCCAATTCGGTTCTTTTCGGCGCCCTCGGATCGGCCATCGGCGCAGGCATGCTGGGCGGCGGAGTTTTGGTCACCCCGCTGGCGCGCCGCATCCATCAGAAGGCGCACCTGATAACCGCGGGCATCCTGTTGTGCGGCGTTTCCATCGCTGGCATCGCGTTCTTTCCCTACCGCGTGTTGGCCCTGGCCGGGTGTGTGGGCATCGGCGTAGGCGCATCGTTTCTGACCATCGCCGCCATGACCCTGATGCAGGGCCAGGTGCCCGCCGAAATGCGCGGGCGCGTCAGCAGCAGTTCCATGTCCCTGATTTCGATTTCCCAGGGTGTGGCCCTGCTGTTTGCCGGCGATCTGGCATCCCGGCTGGGCATCGCCGCGGTTTTCTATGGCAGCGCCGCCCTGCTGCTGCTGATTGCCATCGCCGGTACACTACGCCTGAGGAAGCCGCTGGTCGCGGCGAAGTCCGGGGCGCCTTTGATTTTGATAAGGAGCGCGTTCGTATGAAGAAGACGTTTGAGTTCGGATCCGGCCGCCTTCGCGGAAAGGTCGGGATCATCGCCGAAGGCAACGACGGCAAAACGCTGAAGGACCTGCTCGGCCAGTTTACCCACAAAGGCGATGGCCGCGGCAACGTCGTCATGGTCCGCGTAAACGACGAGGCGCTGGCCCGCCTGGATCAGTTGGTGGAAGCCGATCTGTTCGGCAGCCGCTCGGAATGCGCCGCCTTCTTGATCGGCGCCGGCATCGCCAGCCAAAAGGAGTTGTTCGCGCGCCTCAGCGTACACACGGACGAGATCCGCAAACTCAAAGAGCAGCTTCGCCAGGTGGCGATGGATGCACTGAAGCCTGACGCGTAACCGGGCTTTTTACGAACCGAAGCCGAATTGGCGATTGTTCCTTTCTTTGCAATGGATTGCAGTGGGATGCGAAGTCGCTGCCGGGAGCGAATCGATTGCCTTCATCCGCCCCGGCGCCCGCGCGACACGCCCTTCCACTTCGCGCGCCAACGTGTCTACTCGTCCGCGCCGCGCGAAAATATTTTACTTTTTGTCGTTTTGCTATTGCCTCCGCGCAAAAAAAGGTTATTCTATGGGTGATTGTGCCCCGACAACAGGAGGCGTTCATTATGTTTGATAGTCACAAGCTCGCTGCCAACGACGAAGAAGATATGGAAGACTTTCAAGACTACGACGACGAAGAACATCCGGACCTGACCTCGAAGCTCGATGACTTCGATGACGAGGACGAGGAGGACGAGGAGGAAGAAATCGTGGTGGTTGCCGTAGAGGTAACGCCGCCCGCGCCAGCGCCCGCCGGACCGGCGCCAGAAGCCCCTGCGGCCGAAGCGCCCAAGAAACCGGCCAAAAAGGCCACCCAGGCGGCTGCCAAGAAGCCGGCCAAACCCGCCGCCAAAAAGGCCGCGGTGAAAGCGCCGTCTAAACCCGCGGCGAAAGCCGCGCCAGCCAAGAAAGCTCCAGCCAAAAAGGCTGCGGCCAAGAAAGCGCCGGCCAAAAAGGCGCCCGTCAAGAAGGCACCGGCAAAAAAGGTAGCGGCGAAGAAAGCCCCGGCAAAGACAGCAGCCAAGAAGGCACCGGCCAAGAAGTCACCGGCCAAAAAAGCGCCCGCAAAGAAGGCCGCGAAGAAGGCGCCCGCAAAGAAAAAGGGTGGAAAGAAGTAGCGGTTCCTTACCGGTTCACGACGGTTCGGCAGCGCTCGAACAGCTCCAGTAGCGCGTCGGCATATTCTTCGGCAGATCGGGTAGCCGGTTTGCCGGAGAATCCGGTGCCGGTGGTGCCGCCCTTCCCGTAGCCTGTCGTGGCCGCAATAAACTTAGTCAATTCCAGGGCGATCTCGTCCTTGGTTCTGGCTGGCGGCGTCGGGGGCGCCACGGCTTCCTGGGTTTCTTCGGACATGCTGGTTCTCCTCCGGGGTATGATACAACTCTAGAGTACAGCATTTTCATGCCGCTCACCGCCTGCCGCTACATACGCCAAATGCGCGGCGGCGCCCAGTCCCACCTGCTCGAAGCGGACGACGGTAATTTCTATATCGTCAAGTTCCGAAACAACCCTCAACACCGCCGCATCCTGGTCAACGAACTCGTCTCCGCTGTCTTCCTGAAGTACCTGCAGATCTCCGCCGCGCCCGCCGAGTTCATCCTCCTCACGCCCGAATTTCTGGCTGCCAACCCGGAAGTCTTCATCCATCTCGGTACACAACATATCCCCGTGCCGCCCGGCTGGCACTTCGGTTCGCGTCACCCTGGAAACCCGGACGTGATGGCGATATACGACTTCGTGCCGGACGCTTTGTTGGCTGGAGTCGGAAACTTGACCGATTTTCTAGCAGTGCTGGTCTTCGACAAATGGATGGCCAACGCCGACGGCCGCCAATCGGTCTTCTTCCGCGCGCGCATCGAGGACTGGCATGCGGAGGTCAAGAAGACGTTCGTAGCGGTCATGATCGACCACGGCTTCGTCTTCAACGGGCCCAATTGGGATTTCGCCAGTTCGCCACTTCAGGGCTTATATCCCAGAAAGCTCGTCTACGAGCAGGTCCGCTCTCTCGACGACTTCCAGCCCTGGCTGGACCAGGTAGTTCACTTTCCGGAAAAGATCGTCGACCAGGCGTTTCGGAAGGTTCCCCCGGAGTGGCTGGAAGGCGAAGAGGACGAATTTGAGCTGCTGCTTGAGAAGCTATTGCACCGCCGCGCGGCCGTTCCCGACTTGCTCTCCGAAACCCGCCTGGCCAGGGCCAACCCGTTCCCGAATTGGCCCGCCTGAAACGCGATCCGGACTTCCTCAATGGTAGAGAGCTACGGAATCGGGATAAATGCCGACTTTGGCTATGGTCTCCTTGACGGTATTCGTGGAGGTATTGATCTCGGAAAGGGAATACCCGTAGGCATTGGTGACATAGGCCGTCGTGCCGTCGGATGACACGGCTACCGACGTCGGCAAGGAGCCGACGGCTATCTTTGTCGTAATTTGCAACGTGGAAGTGTTCACCGCATAGAGCGACGAAATATTAGCATTGGTGACATACAACTGGCTGCAATTCGGAGTTATGGCGACCGAATTCGGAGAGGTAAACCCGGTAAGGGTCTCCACGATGCTCCCGGAGGACAGGCTGTACTCCGTCACCGAATTGGCATACTGATTCGCTACCCATACGTGTTGGCCATCCGGGCTGATCGCCATGCCGTTAGGCCCTGAGGGGGCCGTCCAGGTCGCAGACACGGTGTTCGATGCCGTGGAGATTACGGAAATGTTCGAGGAAAGCAGATTCGTAACCAACACCTTGGTGCCATCCAGGGTGGCCGCAATTCCCACCGGCTTGCTGCCCACCGCCACCGTCGCCACTACGGTATTGGTTGCCGTGCTGATTACCGACACGTTGTTGGATTGTTGATTGGCCACATAGACGTGCGTTCCGTTCGGAGTGATAGCCACCTGAACCGGGCTGCTGCCGACCGCAATCGTATCAACCACGGTATTCGAGGCAGTGCTGATTACCGCAACGCTGTTCTTGCCTTGCTCGGCAACATAGACATAAGAACCGTTTGGCGTAACAGCCAAGCCGGTCAAGCCTGCGCCGCTGATCGAGATCGTTGCGGAAACCGTGTTGGTAGCCCGGTTAACCACGGACACGTTGTTTCCCATCGTATTGGATACGTATCCATAGGGCTGGGCAAAAGCGGCCGCCAGGCAGGCCGTAAATCCTACGGCAAGCCTAAAGCACAACGGACGTATTTGGTGAGACGCGCGCATCATAATCTCCATTTATGGTCCTTTTATCTGCTTAAATCGCATTACTCGGTCGGACTGCATCCGGTTCGGCGTTCGCAAACGGCCTCGCTAGGCCGCTCTTCGACCACACCAGTCTCTTCGACCAAACCAAGAGGTTACAGTCAACCGGTGGGTCGTGCGTAAGGTCCGATTTGGATCGGGGCGGGCCGTCTTCCCGTCGATCCTGGAAATGGAGCTTTCGGCGGCAACGTTCAAGTGGAGCGTGAAATCTTATTAAAGTAGAACGCCGATCAACAGCTTAAACCTCGCCTCGGTCAGCGTCCACACTGCTAATCGTTAAAAATAAACTACTAACCAGGGTTAGGTCAAGTACATTTTTCCAATTGTTGAGGCGTGACGCCCTGCACGATGGGTGCCGCTGGCAATTGTCTTGTAGATCCAACAACTTACCCTAAAGAGTTTGTTCGGAACGTGATTTTTACGCGGTAGATTCTTTCCGGGTTGCTAGCGCCGTGTAAAGAGTACATTGCCGCACTCCGGGCTGCCGGGAGCCGCGTCGCACCGCCCCGCCGCCCCGGCATGGCGGCGAATAGGTCCTATTCAGTACTTAACCTTGGCGCATTCCGTATGTTTTATCAGGTTCAGCCTGCATTTCTAATTGCAACTGGGTACTGGTTCAGTGCACACTTCTAACAGGCGACCGGATGCCGGCACCTCTCGGAGGAAAAATGAAGACGCTCACTAAAACTTTGCACCAAAAACCTTTGATGTTCGCAATTGCACTGCTGCTTGGATTTGGCTTACTGGGGGTACCTGCGGCAATGGCGGGAGTGGTGGATGGCTGTGCTGCCTCAGCCGGCGGACCCACCCCGGGGAACACGGCTTTCCCCGTTGATTGTACCGGAATGGCGCCGGGTACGCTCCTGGCCGATATGTCGGCCGTGTTTACTTACTCGACGACCGCGGGAACTAACAGTGGAACCATTGAATCCGCCGTTTATAACGATGGCGGAACGCTGGATTTCTATTTCCAGGTCACCAACGACCCCAGCTCAGCGACCGCTCTGGCGCGGCTTACCGCTACCGACTTCGCGAATTTCGCGACGGACGCCGGGTTTCGCACGGACGGCGGCACCCTGGGCGGAACTACTTTCGTGAACGGCGACGCGGCGCCGATCACCGCGGACAGTAATGTCGACGGAAGTGTAATCGGCTTTAGTTTCTATCCGCCGACTCAGCCTGGTCCCGAGATCGGTCCTGGGCAGAGCTCGACCGTACTCATCATCAGCACCGACGCCACGAATTTCACCGTGGGGAATGCTTCCATCATCGATGGCGGAACCGACACGGTACAGGCGTTCCAGCCGACCAGCGGCACGCCCGAGCCCGCATCCATGGGCTTGCTGGGACTCGGATTGCTCGGCCTGGCGGGCTGGAGGCGGCGTTTGAGCCGCGCGAATCGATAGGGCCGCACAGCGGCGTGTTCGTCGCGGTGGGGTGTTCAGTATCCAAACAGCCGGGGAGGACTTTCGAGTCCTCCTCTTTTGTTTTGGCGTAAATGCCGGACAGTCCGTCGTAGAATGACGGATATGCCGATCCGCATTTCCGCTCTCTTCCTGGTGGCCGTGGCGCTGGCCGCGCCGGCTGAACTGACCTACCAAAAGCCGCCGCGCGAAATCCTGGGTGTTTTGCATGCGCCGCCTCCGCCGCTGATCTCCGTAAACCCTTCGCGGGATTACGCGATCCTGATGCAGCCGATCCGCTACCCGCCGATTGCGGAGGTGGCCCAACCGATGCTGCGGCTGGCTGGGCTGCGTATTGACATCAAGAGCAACGGCCCGCACCTGCCGCTGTACAGCACGGCATTCACCATCAAGCGGCTGGCGGACGCTTCCGAGATTCCGGTTGCCGCTCCGGCGGGTGCCCGGCTGGGCGCGCCGGTCTGGAGCCCCGATGGTAAGCAATTCGCCTTCACCAACACCACCCCGAATGCCATCGAACTCTGGATCGGGTCCACCGCCAGCGGGCGGATACAGCGGGCCGCGGGCATCCGGCTAAATGCGGTAATGGGTTCGCCGGTAGTATGGCTGGCGGATAACAGGACGGTGCTCCTCCGAACCGTTCCAGGGGATCGCGGCGAGCCGCCCGCGGAGCCCGCCGCACCCGCCGGTCCACACGTGCAGGAGAGTTCCGGCCGCGCGGGCCCCGTGGTGACGTATGAAGACATGCTCAACACGCCCCGCGACGAAGATCTATTCGATTACTACGCCACGGCGCAACTGGTCTATCTGGACACCGCCACCGGGAAGATTGCGCCGGCGGGTAAACCCGGCATTTTCGAAACAGCGGAGCCTTCGCCGGATGGGCGGAATCTGCTGGTTGCGCGAGTGCACAGGCCCTACTCGTACCTTTATCCCGTATTCCGTTTTCCGCAGACCGTAGAAGTGTGGGACAGGGCCGGCGCGCAACTCTACCAGCTTGCCGATCTCCCGCTAGCCGATCGCATCCCGGTTCAAGGCGTGCGCACCGGGCCGCGCGCGTATCGGTGGCGTCCCGATGAGCCGGCATCGCTGGCTTGGGTGGAAGCCATGGACGGCGGGAATCCCAAGGAAAAGGCGCTGCATCGCGACCGAATCGTAACGTTGGCGGCCCCGTTCCATGGAGAGCCGCGCGAGGTCTTCGAAACGGCCGAGCGGTTCACCAGCCTGGAACCCCTGGCGGTCGGCAAGGCTCTGGTAACCGACTACGACCGCGATAAGCGTTGGGCACGCACGATGGAGATTGGCTGGAGCGGCGGGAATGGGGAAGGCCGCGTACTCTTCAGCCGCAACGTGCAGGACCGGTATCACGATCCCGGCCGTCCCCTTATGGAGCGGCTGGCCAACGGCCAGGAGGCCATCCTGCAGCGCGGCGACGACATTTACCTGGCGGCCGAAGGCGCCGGCCCGTCCGGCGATCATCCGTTTCTCGATCGATACAACCTGGCCACCCAGAAATCCGAGCGACTCTTCCAGTCCGCAGCCGGCACTTATGAAACGGTAGTCGCGGTGTTGGACGACCATGGCGCGCGCCTGCTGACGAGGCGCGAAGGCGCGGCCGAGTTTCCGAACTATTATCTCCGGGCCGGCGAATCGTTGACGCCCCTGACAAAGCTCGCGGACCCCACGCCGCAGGTGCGCGGCATCCGCAAGCAGATCGTCAATTACCGGCGCGAGGACGGCGTGCCTCTATCGTTTACCCTGTACCTGCCGCCGGATTACAAGGAAGGCACGCGGCTGCCTACGCTGCTCTGGGCGTATCCGCTCGAATACAACGACGCGAGCACGGCGGGACAAGTCAGCGGATCGACCGACCGCTTCACACAGTTTACCGGCGCAGGGCTGCACTTACTGTTCCTGCTGCACGGATACGCCGTGCTGGATAACGCCGCGATGCCGGTAATCGGCGATCCGGAAACCGTGAACAATACCTACGTTCAGCAAATTGTCATGGATGCTAAGGCGGCCATCGATAAGGCGGTCGAAATCGGTGTCACGGACCGCCAGCGCGTGGGCGTGGGAGGCCACAGCTACGGCGCTTTCATGACGGCCAACCTGCTGGCGCATTCCGATCTGTTCCACGCGGGGGTAGCGGAGAGCGGGGCATACAATCGCACCCTCACGCCGTTTGGGTTCCAAACCGAGCGCCGTACGCTGTGGGAAGCACCGGAAATCTATCTGACCATGTCGCCGTTTATGTTGGCCGACAAGATCAAGACGCCCATCCTGCTGATACACGGCGAGGCGGACAACAATACCGGCACATTTCCGATCCAATCCGAGCGCATGTACCAGGCGATTCGTGGAAACGGGGGAACCGTGCGGTTGGTAATGCTGCCCTTGGAATCGCATGGGTATGGCGGGCGCGAATCCGTCGAGCACGTACTGTGGGAGGAAATGAGCTGGTTCGACAAGTACCTGAAGCAGCCGTGAAAGGTAGCTGCCGGCGGCCCTTTCGCGGTGATCGCGCATAATAGCTAAGGAACCTCTATTTTCATGAAAATCCGTAAGGCGGTGATCACGGCCGCCGGACCCAGTCAGCGGAGCCTGCCGCTGCAAACCCTTATTGACCGCGATGGCATCGAGAAACCCGTACTTCGCATCATTGTCGAAGAGGCCCTGCGCGCCGGCATCGAAGAGATCGCCATCGTGGTCTCGCCGGGCGACGAAGTGCCCTACGCGCGAGTGGCCGGCGATCATGCGGGCCGCCTGCACTTCGTCCCGCAGCCCGAGCCCCTGGGCTACGGCCATGCCGTTCTGTGCGCCCGCGATTTCGTCGGCCGGGACTCGTTTCTGCACCTGGTCGGCGATCATCTTTACATCAGCCGAACCGAGAAAGGCTGCGCCCAGCAACTGGTCGAAGTCGCCGAGGCCCAGGACTGTGCCGTCTCGGCGGTACACGCCACCCGCGAGAACCTCTTGCCGCGCTACGGCGCGGCGGGGGGACAGCGCGTGGCCGGCAGCCAGGATCTTTATCGTATCGACACCGTCATCGAGAAGCCCACGCCTACCGAAGCCGAACAGCGCCTGGTAGTTCCCGGCCTGCGCGCCGGACATTATCTTTGCTTCTTCGGCATGCACGTGCTCACGCCCACCGTAATGGATTTCCTGGCGCCCGGCGTCAGCCTCTCGGCCGCGCTTGCCGAGCTCGCCCGCTGCGAACAATACCTGGCGTTCGAGCGCGCCAACCGGCGGTACGATATCGGCGTGCGGTACGGGCTGCTCACCGCGCAACTGGCGCTGGCGCTGAGCGGGCGCGACCGCGACGACGTCCTGTCTCAATTGGTCGAGTTGCTCGCCACGCGCGAGGCTCCGGCGGCCGGGAGATAGGGCCCCATGAGCCAACTCACCGCCATCGTCACCGCAGCGGATCCGGCGCTGCGCAACCGTTCGCTGGATGCCTTTTGCCGTACCGCCGCACTGGCGGACCTGTGCGCCGAATCCGCGGCCCTCGATCGGTTTCGCCGGACTAGCGGCAATCTGTACGAACGGGTCCGCGCGCTCTTTTTCCTATATGCCATCCACCGGTTCCACTTGCCCTTCAAACCGGGCGTCCGCGCGCAGGCCCCCATTCCATTCGCCGGCTACGATCATCTGCTGAAGCGCCGCTTTGAAGAAGCCATCGAGATCTTCCTGGCGGCGGAATCCGTCAACGGGCCCAGCGCCGCCCTTTCCAGCGCGCTGGCCGCCGCTTACCGCGGGTTGGGTTTCCAGACTCTTGCCGGACAGGTGCGCCGCAGCGTGCGCACGGTGCGCGGCAATCAGTGGATGTTTCGCACCGGGCATCCCGCGGATTATCCGCTGCGCTTGCGGCCCGAACTGCTCGCGCAGACCGGCGGCCTGTTTCCCATCCTGCGCGAAACGACCCCGGTCCGGATGGATCTTACGCACTCCGGCTGGAGCGACATCTTTTTCCTGGGCATGGATTTCCCCGAAGGCGCGCGGGTGCTGAACGTCTCCATCGACCTCAGCGTGCGCGGCGCCGGATCGCCCAAGCCGCCCGTGGAGGCTTGGTTCCGCGTGATCGACGAGCCGGTCCTGCGTCTCGCGAGCGTGGATCTGCAGGCTTCCGCCGAAATCGCTACGCTCGCGGAGGTCTTCGATTTCGCACGAGACTATCTCGGGCTGCTGAAAGCCGCCGTGATCGCCTCCGGGATCGTGCCGCCGGGGATGGAAGGCGCGGGGCATCCGCTGGCCGATATTCTGGCAGTCCTCACCGGCCGCCCCAGGCACGGCATCGAAATCGTCAGCCGCGTCAACGATATTCCGAAAGGCTCGCGCCTGGCCGTCTCCACGAATCTGCTGGCCTCGTTGATCTCGGCCTGCATGCGGGCGACCGGGCAGGCGCATGCGCTCACTGGCCCGCTGGCGGAGTCCGATCGCCGCTTGGTGGCCGCGCGCGCCATTCTGGGCGAATGGCTGGGAGGCTCCGGCGGCGGCTGGCAGGACTCCGGCGGATTGTGGCCTGCCATGAAACTGATCGAGGGCGTTGCGGCAACCGATGGGGATTCGGAATTCGGAATCAGCCGCGGTTGCCTGCTGCCCCGCCATCGGATCCTCGGCGCGGACGAAGTCTCCGCCGAAACGCGTCGGAATCTCCAGGCGAGCCTGGTGCTGGTACATGGCGGCATGGCGCAGGACGTCGGACCGATTCTCGAAATGGTGACCGAAAAATACCTGCTCCGCTCGGAAGCGGAATGGCTCGGCCGCCAGCAGGCCATACGCACGCTCGATGAAATCCTCGGCCACCTGCGCGCCGGCGACGTGGCGGCCATTGGCGCCTCCACCCAACGCAACTTCGAAGGGCCCATTCAGTCCATCATTCCGTGGGCTTCCAACCTTTATACCGAGACCCTGATCCGCCGCGCGCGCGAGGAAATGGGCGCCGGATTCTGGGGCTTCTGGATGCTCGGCGGCATGTCGGGCGGAGGCATGGGGTTTATCTTCGATCCCGCGGTGAAGGCGCGCGCTGAAGAACGCCTGGCATCCATCATGCGCGAGACCAAGCGCCGGCTCGACCGCGCGGTGCCATTCGCGATGGATCCGGTGGTCTACGATTTTGCCATCAACGAGCACGGCACCCAGGCCGGTCTTCTCAGCGGCACCGACGCACTAATGCCGCCTGGCTACTATACCCTGGCCGTGCCCGCCCTGCTGCGTACCGAAACCCGGCTACTTCCCGCCGCCCGGCGCGCCGAACTGGACCGTTTCGCAGCCGCTTGCCGCACCGCACCGGAACTGTCCGGCATGGTGCAGAACCTGTTTGACCACATGCTGCCGCGCGCGGCGAACGATGCCGAGGGTCCGGCCCAGAGTCTCGCCGCGCTGCTCGACCGGCACGGCTTCGACCGCGTCCAGCACCAGCAGATCCAGGCCGATTTGCGCAGCGGACGCATCGGCCTGGCGCAGAATCGCCTTCCCTCCACCAGCGGCATCGCCGACGTGGCGCCCGGCGACATCGTGGATGCGACCGCCGGCCTGCCGGCGCGCTATCGCCAATCCGGCATGCAGGCGCTGGCCGATGGTATCGTTGCCGTGGTCACTTTGGCGGGCGGCGCGGGCAGCCGCTGGACCAAAGGCGCCGGCGTCGTAAAAGCGCTGCATCCTTTTTCGAAGCTGGCAGGCCGCCATCGCAACTTCATTGAAGCGCACCTGGCGAAGAGCCGCCGTACCGCTCGCATCGCCGGCACACACCCGCCGCATGTCATCACCACCAGCTATCTCACGCACGACGCCGTAGCCGATTGGCTGGCGGCCGTTGGAAACTACGGCTACCCCGGTCCCTTGCCGCTCTCGCCGGGACGCAACATCGGGCTACGCCTGGTCCCCATGGTGCGGGACCTGCGCTTTGCGTGGGAGGAAATGGCGCAGCAACTCCTCGACGACCAGGCGCAGAAGATGCGCGAAAGCCTGCACGCCAGCCTGATCGCCTGGGCACAACGGGCCGGCGAGGCGGGGAACTATACCGACAACCTGCCTGAGCAATGCCTGCATCCGGTCGGGCACTGGTACGAGTTGCCGAACCTTTTCCTGAACGGCGTCCTCGCCCGGATGCTCGATGAGCGTCCGCGCCTGCGTTATCTCATGCTGCACAACATCGATACGCTGGGCGCCGATCTCGCCCCCGACCTGCTGGGCCTGCACATCGAATCCGGCGCGGCCATGACCACTGAAGTGATTGCGCGCCAGATTGACGACCGCGGCGGCGGCCTGGCCCGCGTGGATGGGCGCGTGCGGCTGGTCGAAGGGCTGGCCCTGCCCGACGAGCGCATCGAGTTTCAGCTTTCTTACTACAATTCGGCGACTTATTGGATCGACCTGGACCGTTTGCTGCCGGCGTTTTCACTGACGCGCGCCGACCTGATGGATCCCAACAGCCACGATCGGGTGGCGGCCGCCGTGCGCGCCCTCGCCGCCCGGATGCCATCCTACATTACGCTGAAGGACGTGAAGAAGCGCTGGGGCAAGGGCCAGGAAGATATCTTCCCCGTCGCGCAATTCGAAAAGCTGTGGGGGGATATGACGGCATTGCCGGATCTGGACTGCCGCTTCGTGGCCGTCCCGCGTATCCGCGGCCAGCAGCTTAAAGAGCCCGCGCAACTCGACGGCTGGCTGCGCGATGGATCGGCGGCCTATCTGGAATCGTTGGGGGATTGGTAGGCTCTACCCAACGGCCACCGGCAGCATCCTTCACAAAATAGCCTCAACGTTCCGGCCCTCCCGGCGGTAATACCTATTAGAAATGGACCCGGAAGGAATTGCGGTGCACATAACGGCCTGGCGGCGGGAGAAAACCGGCGGCCTGGCCGAGTTCGAGCGGGTCATGCTGCAATGCGAACGCCGGGTTCTGCGGGTCGCGCTGCGCTTGTTGAATAATCCTCAGGACGCGCAGGACGCCGCCCAGGAAGTCTTCCTGCGGCTCTACAAACATTTTGGCGACCTCGACGAAACGCGCGGGTACGAGGCTTGGCTGTACCGCGTAACCGTGAATGTTTGCCGGGATATCGCTCGCCGCCGGGGCCGTTCGGTGGGCCTGGCCGAGGTGCCAGAGCTAGCCACGCCGCAACCGGATGCGTATCATGATGCGGAGCGCGCCCAGCTGCGTGAGATCGTTCGCCGCGGGCTGAACTTCCTGGGCGGGAAGGAGCGCGCCGCGCTGGTGTTGCGCGATGTGGAGGGGCTGTCCACGCGGGAGGTCGCCGGCATTCTGGGCTCGTCCGAGAAAACGGTACGCTCGCAAATCTCGACGGCGCGCCTGAAACTCCGTGATTTTACGGGCCGCCTGGTGAGGAGGCGATCATGAGTTGTCCGAAATTCGAAACCGATATCGCGCTGTATGCCGGTGGCGACTTGCCGGAAGGACGGATCGCCCCCGTGGAGGCGCACCTGGCGGAATGCGCGGATTGCCGCGCCCTAGCTGAAGAGTTGCGCGGACTGATGGGCGAACTTCGCGACGAACCGGTCGAGGAAGCCATGCTCGCGCAAGTCCGGCACAATGTGCTGGCGCAGTTGTGGGACAGGCCTGCGGCCTCCAGCCGCCTCGTAGGACGCTTCGGCTGGAAGTTGGCATTGGCGGCCGCGGCGATTCTGGCGGTCGTCCTGCTCTGGCCCAGGCCCCATGCAGGACGGCCGCGGATGGCTCGGGTGGCGCCCGCGCACGCGGCACCGATCGCACCTGCGCCGGCCGCGAAGATCATTCCGGTCCGCCACCGCTTACGCAGGCACCGCCGCGCGCCGGCCGCGCAACCCGGCCCGCCGCTGCTGGTGCAGTTCGTGACCGACGATCCAAACATAGTGATTTATTGGCTGGTAGATCAGAAACCTCAAGGAGATTGAACCATGAAAATCGTGAAACGAATCGTTTTCGGCCTGGCCCTGGCGGGCGCGCTCGCGGCGCAGAACGCCGCCGTGGCGCCGCCTGCGCAAGTGGTCCCCGATGTGCCGCGACAACAGCGCATCTTCATGCTGAAATACGCCGATGCGCGTCGCGTCGCCGATGTGCTGACTGTCTTCGGCTACGGCATCAGGTCGGATAGCGAGATGCACGCTGTGGCAGTCAGCGCGCCGCCGGACGCCATGGCCGCCGTCGAAGATGCCGTCAAACGGCTGGATGTGCCCGCGGCGGCGCCTAAGGATGTCGACCTGGTCGTCTACATGGTCGTCGCGTCGGAACAGGCATCCGCCGGCGCGGCACTGCCGCCGGAATTGCAGCCGGTGGCGGATGAACTGAAGAAGATCTTCTCGTACAAGAGCTTCCGCCTGCTCGACTCGATCCTGCTGCGAACCCAGCCTGGCGATAGGGCGCGCACCAGCGGCGTCGTACCCAACGGCGCATACAGCTTCGAAGTGCAGCCCACATCCGTGACCGAAGACCCTAAGGGACGCTTAATCCGGCTGAACGATCTGACCCTCAACATTTCCCTGCCGGAAGGCCGGAAGGCCGGGATACAAACCGAAATCACTGTCCGGGAGGGTCAGCGCGTAGTAGTCGGCAAATCGAATATGGGGGGTGACCAGTCTCTCGTCCTGGTGGTTACCGCCAAAGTCACGGAGTAGAATCTATGCTACCCGGCTCCTGGACCGCCAATCCTTTCTTTGAGCTCAGGGTTTCGAGCAGCCGCTCCGTGGCTGCCGCAACATCTCTCACCGCGGCCTCGAAGGCCTCCTGGTTGGCCTTCGAGGGCTTGCGGAAACCGCTGACCTTCCGCACGAACTGCAGCGCCGCCGCGGAAACTTCGGGAGCGGTGGCGGGCGCCTCCGGACGCCTGAGAACTTTGATGCTTCGGCACATGGCTTCTAAGCCATTTTATCGTACGGAATGCACCCGCCTGAATGGCTCGTCAATTCGGGCAGGCGCGGTTTAGCAAGGCGCTCATGATGCGGTTGACGACGTCTTCGCGGACATCCTCGTTGGGCGCGTCAAAGGGTCCCACCTGGATGTGCACCAGCTCGTGCACGATAGTGCATTCCATGTCGAGCCTGAGGTCGGCGCCGCGAAGATTGTAGTCCGCGGGGTCGAGCACGCTGATGGTGCCGGTCTTGCCCTGCGGGTCCCATTCGGCGTTGCCCCATGTGTTCTTTGCCAGATCGTTTTGCCTGACCAGCTTGATGGTCAAACGCCAGTCGTCCATGCCAAGGCGCCTCTGCCAGGACTTCAGTTGCCGGTCCAGGTGCGATTCCACCGGTGTCATGGGGAAGCAGCCGATGACGCTCAAAAGGAGCACCGCTAACACACGCATGCTGAGATTGTAGCCGAAGTTGTACGAAAGAGAACTCCAAACTGGTACGTATCTAGTACTGTCTTTGGTTAACACGCGCGTGCTATCGAACGTAGCGCCGGGATGCCCGCGGCCGGACCGTCAAGTTCCAGTCTGACAATGGTATCGACCGCATTGCGCCGGTCCGCGGGCACCTGCACTTCGATGCCGGAATCGGACTGCTTCACCCTGGCGCGGCCGCCCGTCAGTACTACGTGGCGCACGATGCGGCGGGGGATCGCCGGCAGCCTTATCGTATCGGCGGGCCAGCGCAGGATATGCAGGTAAATGCGGTCTTCCTGATACGTGCTGCCGCCCCACCATTCGCCTCCGGGAAGGGCGAAACTATCTTCGCTGGGCCGGTTCTTTTCACCCGGAGCGACGAAGGGGCCGGCGCGCGTGGCGTAGATGCTCTCGCCGTACTTCTTCAGGAACTCGCCCATTTCGCGCAGCTGGGCCGCGTGCGACTCCTCGATCGCACCGTCCGGCCGGGGGCCCACGTTGAATAGCAGATTGCCATCGCCGATGGCGCAGCAGACCAGCCCGCGCAGGCACTCCTCGATGGGACGGAGGATGTCGTCCGGGTTGTAAGCCCACTGCTGGCCGGCGGTGGCGCAGGTCTCCCACGGCCGGTTATTCTGGAAACCGCCGATGCGCTGCTCGGGCGTATCGTAATCGGCCGGGATGCCGGCGCGATCGTTGATGACCAGATCGGGCTGCAACTGGCGCATCATGCGGATGAGCCGCGGGGCGTCCCAATCCGCGGCCACGCCGCCGAGGCCGTCGAAAAACCACATGCCGGTCTGGCCGTAGTGGGTCAGCAATTCGCGGACTTGTCCGTGCAGGTATACGATGTACTTCGCATGCGCCGCCCCGTTCCGATAATCGGGATGATGCCAGTCGGGCTGCGAGTAGTACACGCCCCAACCCATGCCGCCGCGGTGGCAGGCGTCCGCGATCTGGCGGACGATGTCTTTCCCATACGGGCATTGCGGGCTGGTGATCTTATAGTCTGTAAGCTGCGAATCGAAATTGCAGAAGCCGTCGTGGTGCTTGCAGGTGAACACCAGATAGCGCATGCCCGCATCCTTGGCGAGTTGCACCCACTGGTCCGGGTCGAACTTTGTCGGATTGAAAATCCGGTACAGGTTATCGTAGATTTCAACAGGGACGTTGCCGGTATGCGCATCGTGACGGCCGCGTCTCTCGCCGGCCCGCGACCAACTGATCTCGGTGCCGACAGTGCTCACCGGCCCCCAGTGGATAAACATGCCGAAACGCATATCTTTCCAGCGCTCGATGGCGGCCGCGGGCGCTCCGGGGTCGCTCTGCGGCCATGCGGGAATCGCCGCCAGGGGAAGAGCGCAAAAGGTTCGCCGGTGCATTCGAGGCTGAGTGTATTGCGCTGCCCGGCACGTGTCAAGCCCCAAGGTTGCCCCGTGTTGCCCCGCTGTCAACCCCCACGGCGGCAGATCGAGAATTCGCACCCGCATATCTGCTTTTTCGGCCGCTCGAAAAAAAAGTACGGCGCGAGTGTAACAATTAGGCCGCTTGTGTCACTAATCAGTGTGGACGTTTGTTGCGAGCTGCGCTCCTAAAGCAAGCATGGTTCCTCCCCACTCCGTAGTTGCCTCGGATACACGTAGCTCGCAGCGCGTTCACAAGTGTTTCAGCCGTCCCGCCGCGTAGGTTTGTTACCATTAAATCTAAGTTGACTGAGACAGTCCCAGCCGTACTGGCCCGTATTGTCGCTCATAAGCGGGCGCGCCCCTCGCCGGGTCCAGATGTGCGCGAACGATGGGAATGGCTGGCGCAACAGGCTCGCCCCGGTCAACGGGATTTCCGGCAAGCCCTCGGCGCGCGTCCGCCGGCTATCATCGCCGAGATCAAAAAAGCCTCTCCAAGTAAAGGGTTGCTGGCGGAACATTTCGACCCCGCACGCCGGGCTCGCGAGTATGCCGCGGGCGGCGCGGCGGCGCTTTCCGTATTAACCGACGAAACATTCTTTCAGGGCAGTCTCGCGGATCTCGCGGCGGCCCGCGGCGTGTGCGATTTGCCGGTGCTGCGAAAGGATTTTACGCTCGGCGAAAGCGATGTACTGGAAGCGGCGGCGGGCGGCGCGGACGCCATCCTGCTGATCGCGGCCATTCTGGATGCTCACCTGATTCGCGACCTCCGGGCGGCGGCAGGCCACCACGGGATGGCGGCCCTGATCGAGGTGCATGACGAACGGGATCTCGCGAAAGCGCTGGATGCGGGTGCGGACATCATCGGGGTCAACAACCGGGATTTGGCCACCTTCGAAGTGGCGCTGGAGACCTCCCTGCATTTGGCGCCGCGCATCCCGGCGGGCATCCTGAAGGTGAGCGAAAGCGGCATAGCTTCGGCAGGGGATATCGAGCGGCTGCGCGCGGCGGGATATCAAGCCTTTCTGGTGGGCGAGCACCTCATGAAATCGGCGGATCCGGCGGCGGCCATCCGGACTTTGCTGGCCCCCTCGGTGGCGGCATGATGGTCAAAATCTGCGGCATCACCAATCGTATGGATGCGCTGGCGGCGATCGAAGGCGGAGCGGCGGCATTGGGTTTCAACTTCTACCCCTCAAGCCCGCGTTATATCCCCCCGGACGAAGCGGCGGAAATCGCGGCCGGGCTGCCAGCCGAGATTTGGAAAGTGGGTGTGTTTGTGGACGAGTCCCCTGAGTCCATACTGCGGACTGCCGGACGGGTTGGCTTGGATATTGTGCAATTGCACGGCAACGAGTTGCCTGAACAGTACCCCATGGGCATACGTGTCTGGAAGGCCTTCCGGGTTACGCCGGACCAGACCGCCGTGCCCGCCAGTTTCCCCGCCGCGGGGGCCGAGGCCGTGTTGTTGGATGGACCGGCCTCCGGACAAACTTTCGATTGGGCGCGCGCGCCGCACGGCATCGAGAAGCTGATCCTGGCCGGAGGACTGGACGCGGGCAATGTCCGGGCGGCGATCGAGCAAGTACATCCGTGGGGCGTGGATGCCTGTTCGCGCATCGAGATTTCACCGGGACGCAAAGACCATTTCAAATTGGCGGCGTTTTTGAAAGCCGCACTGGCGGCTTCCAAATGATGAGCCCACAACCGGACGCGGGTGGACATTTCGGACCTTACGGCGGCCGTTTCGTGCCGGAAGTGCTGATGGCTCCCATCGAAGAACTGGAGAAGGCATACCTGGAGGCCCGCGGCGATCCCACGTTCCAGGCGGAACTCGACGACCTGCTGCGAAACTATGCCGGCCGCCCCACGCCGCTTTACTTCGCGGCACGGTTGACGGAGCACCTGGGCGGCGCGCGGATTTATATCAAGCGCGAAGACCTGCTGCACACGGGCGCGCACAAGATCAACAACACGCTGGGACAAGGGCTCCTGGCGCGGCGCATGGGCAAGCGGCGCGTGATCGCGGAAACCGGCGCGGGGCAGCACGGTGTCGCCACCGCCACCGTCTGCGCGCGCCTGGGCCTCGACTGCGTGGTCTACATGGGCGAGGAGGACATGCGGCGGCAGCGCCTCAACGTCTTCCGCATGCGCCTGCTGGGCGCGCAGGTGGTCCCTGTAACCACCGGCAGCCGCACACTGAAGGACGCCATCAGCGAAGCGATGCGCGATTGGGTGACGAACGTCGGCAGCACCTATTATCTGCTGGGATCGGCGTTAGGATCGCACCCTTATCCCATGATGGTGCGCGATTTTCAGAAGGTGATCGGCGAGGAGGCCCGCCGCCAGATTCTGGAGGTCGAGAAACGTCTGCCGGACGCCGTCTTTGCGTGCGTGGGTGGCGGCAGCAACGCAATCGGCATTTTTCACGCGTTCGTACCGGATGAAAAGGTGCAACTGATTGGCGTGGAGGCTGGTGGACGCGGGCTGAAACTGGGCGAGCATGCGGCCCGTTTCCGGGGCGGCGCGCCAGGAGTCTTACAAGGTGCGCGCAGTTATCTGCTACAGGACGAAGACGGCCAGGTATCGCTGACGCACTCGATTTCGGCGGGCCTCGACTATGCGCTGATCGGGCCGGAGCACGCCTGGCTGCACGACCGGAACCGGGCTGAGTATGTGGCCGCGAGCGACGGCGAAGCCCTGGCGGCAGCGCGCCTGATCTGTCATCTCGAAGGGCTGATTCCGGCGCTCGAATCGGCGCATGCAGTGGCTGAAGCCGTGCGGCGCGCACCGCAGGCCTGCCGTCAAATCTATATCATTAATATGTCCGGACGGGGCGATAAGGACATCGACATTTACCGCGAAAACGTGAAGGAACTGGATGCGGACTGAGCCCGCTGGGGCAGGACTCCGGTCCTGCGGCCGGCGTCCACGCCGGGCTGGAGGTCCGCCCCACAAATGAAAACCCGAATTGCCCGCCTGTTCGAGGAGTTCAAGCGCGACGGACGCAAGGGCCTCATCCCGTACCTGACCGTTGGCGATCCGTCGCTCGCACGCACGCCCCTGCTGGTGGAGGCGATGGAGCGCGGCGGCGCGGACCTGATCGAGTTAGGCGTACCGTTTTCGGACCCCATCGCGGATGGTCCTGTGATCCAACGCGCAGCACAGCGCGCGCTGGCCGCGGGAACCACGCTCCGCAAAGTGCTGGAGGTTGCCGCGCAGATCCGGAGACGCTCCGAAATTCCCTTGCTGCTGTTTACCTATCTGAATCCGGTGCTGCGCTATGGCCTGGATGCGCTGGCGCGGGATGCGGCAGCCTGCGGGATCGATGGCTGCCTGCTGACGGATGCCAGCGTGGAAGAGGCGGGCGATTATGTGGAAGCCATGCGGCGGCACAACCTGGACACCGTCTTCCTGGCCGCGCCCACCAGCACCCAGCGGAGGTTGCGGCTGATCGCGCAATACTCGACCGGTTTTGTCTACCTGGTCTCGCGCACCGGCGTGACCGGCGCGCGCGAATCGCTCTCGGATGCGATTGCGCCGCTGGTGGCCGCGGTGCGCGCCGTCACGGATCTGCCGCTGGCGGTGGGGTTCGGCATCTCCCGTCCCGAACATGTCGCGGAATTGGGGCGGCAGGTGGAAGCCGTAGTGGTAGGAAGCGCCATTGTGAATTTGATCGAACGGAATCGGGATAGCGCGTCGCTTGAAACGCAATTGGAATCCTTCGTGCGCGAGCTGAAGCAAGGCTTCGATATGCGGGCCGCGGAGGCGCCGTGACGCGTGCGGAGGCCATCCAGGCGTTGGAACAGTTTCGCGTGGAGATCGACGCCCTGGACCTCCGCCTGCTCGAATTGCTGAACGAGCGCACGCGCGTGGTGGAGAACATCGGCCGCGTGAAGCGCGCTGCGAAACTGCCCATCTACGAGCCGCGCCGCGAAGAGCAGGTGTTCGAGAACATCACCACTCATAACGCCGGACCGCTCACGCCGGACGGTGTCAAGCGCATCTTCGAACGCATCATCGACGAAATGCGCACGATCCAAAAAAATCGCATGGAAGCCACTCAGGACGGAGATTCATAAATGTTAGTCGTTATGCAGCAGGGGGCCACCGAGCCGCAGATTCAGGCGGTGATCGATCGCATGATAGGCGAGGGTTACGATGTGCATCGGTCCACCGGCGTGATGCACACCGTGCTGGGCGGGGTAGGAGGCAAGGTGGATGTGGACCTCGAAGTCTTCGAAGTCATGGAGGGCGTCAAAGAGGCGCACCGCATCGCATCGCCTTACAAACTCGCTAGCCGCAATTTCAATCCCGGTGGAACCGTGGTGAAGATAGGCGGCGTGTCGATCGGCGGCGAACGCGTGGTGGTAATGGCCGGCCCGTGCAGTGTAGAGAGCCGTGAGCAGATCGATTGCGTCGCCGCGCAGGTGGCGCGCGCGGGAGCCAGCGTGATTCGCGGCGGCGCATTCAAGCCGCGATCTTCACCGTACAGCTTCCAGGGGATGGGCCTTGAAGGTCTGCAACTCCTGCGCGCCGCGGCCGACCATAATGGGCTGCTGGTGGTGAGCGAAGTCATGGATCAGAGCCAGATTCCGTCCGTGGCCGAATATTCCGATATCCTGCAGGTCGGCGCGCGCAACATGCAGAACTTCAACCTGCTGCGTGAGTTGGGTAAATTACGCAAGCCCGTGCTGCTGAAGCGCGGCATCGCGGCGACCATCGAAGAACTGTTACTTTCCGCCGAGTATATTATGGCGGGCGGCAATTACGATGTGATCCTGTGCGAACGCGGCATCCGTACGTTTGAAACTTACACGCGTAATACTATGGATATCTCGGCGATCCCCGTGGTGAAGAAGTTATCGCATCTGCCCATGGTGGCGGACCCGTCGCACGGCACCGGCCGGCGCGATAAGGTGGCCCCGATGGCGCGCGCCGCCGTAGCCGCGGGCGCCGATGGGTTGCTGATCGAAGTGCATCCGGATCCCGACCGTGCGCTGAGCGATGGCGCGCAGTCCCTGCGTCCGGAGCAATTCGAAGAGCTCATGGCTCAGTTGCGCATGATCGCGCCGGCTGTGGGCCGGACGATCTAAGGCAGGCGCATGGAAACGGTAGCCATCGTCGGCGTTGGGTTGATCGGTGGATCGTTCGGCCTGGCGCTGAAGAGAGCGGGCTTTCGCGGCACGATCCTGGGCGTCAGCTCGGAAGCGCCGTTGCGCGCAGGTTTGGAATGCGGCGCGATCGACCGCGGTGCAACGCTGGAGCAGGCCGCGCGGGAGTCCGACTTGCTGTACCTGGCGCAACCGATCGGGCGCATTCTCGATACCCTTCATCATGTAGACGCGTGGGTACGGCCCGATGCGCTGATTACGGACGCGGGCAGCACCAAGCACGCCATCGTCATGGAGGCGCGCAAGTTGGTTCATCGTTGCCAGTTTCTGGGGGGGCATCCACTGGCGGGAAAGGAGAAGCGCGGCGCGGCCGAAGCCGAGGCCGATCTTTTCCGCGGCCGCACCTATGTGCTGACACCCGCCGCGCCCGAGGAATTGCAGACTCCCGCCGCGCGGGCATTCGTCGAATGGCTCGGCCGCATAGGGGCGAAGACCGTAGTGCTGGGCGCCGCCGAGCATGACCGGCTGGTTTCGTTCACGTCGCACCTCCCGCAGCTTGCGTCCACCGCGCTGGCGGCTACCGTGGCGGATAACCTGTCCGCGCCGGAGGACCTGCAAGTGGCCGGCCCCGGCTTGATCGGCAGCACGCGCCTGGCGCTCAGCGCGTATGAGTTATGGCGGGATATTCTGGCCACTAACACCGCATCGATCGAACAGGCGCTCACAGCGTACATCAATGAATTAGAACAATTACGCGAGAATTTACGGACGCGTGGCGCGCGGGATGAATTTGTGCGCGCGGCGGACTTAGCCACGCGGCTGCGGAAAATCATCTAGATATAGAAGATGCAGAACCCGCCGATCCCAGATCCACGAGAAATCGTCTACTATTTACTTCGTGAAGTAACCATCGATTGAATTTTGTAACATTTTCGTCCTAAAACACACTAATATACAAAAGGCACTGTAAGTTGCATGCGAGGGGTATTTCATCCGTTGAGTCCTGTAAGTCCCATTACTGTCGGGCGGCGATCGCAATTGAATACCGCGCGAATCCGATCCACGGCGTACCGGATCATGCGGTATGGCTGGATCTTGTGGCTGCCGTGTTCCTTAGCGGCACAAGGCGGAAGTTTCAGCCTCGCCAGCCAGGCGATTTACGTGGGTTCCGCGCCGGGCCTCGCGTCAGCCGAACTAACAGCGCCCTCAGCTAGCGCGATTTGGACCGCCTCCAGTAACGCCTCCTGGCTACATCTGGCCCCCGCAAGCACTAATGGCACGGGCAGTGCGTTGCTTCAGTTCAGTTACGATACCAATCCGAATGCGAGTGCACAATCCGGCTCGCTGACCATCGCGGGCCTAAGTTTCACGGTCACGCAGGCGGGCAGCGGTTTTGTGCCGCTCGGTTTCACCAGCACGCTGATATCGCAGGGTTTGAATCTCCCATACGGGATCGCCATCGATAATGCGGGCAACTTGTATATCGCCGACACCGGCCATAACGCCATTCAGGAATGGGTTGCCGCGACCCAGCAGATGGCGCCACTCGTGAATACAGGCCTGAACGCGCCGCACGGAGTTGCGGTCGATGCCCAGGGAAACATCTATATCGCGGATTCCTCCAATAACGCCATTAAACAGTGGAGTCCGGCAACGCAGCAGATCACTACATTGGTTTCATCGGGCCTGAACTTTCCCTTGGGAGTCGCGGTCGATAGCCAGGGTAACGTTTACATCGCGGATTTCGGCAATAACGCGATCAAGCAGTGGAGCCCCCTAACCGGTCAGGTAACCACGGTGGTCAGGTCCGGCATTAACAATCCCACCGGGGTCGCGGTGGACGCTTTGGGCAATGTTTACATCGCCGATTTTCGAAACAACGCCATCGAACAGTGGAACCCGACCACCCAACAATTTACGGCCCTGATTACGCAGGGGTTAAGCTTTCCGAATGCCGTCGCCCTAGACGGCCAGGGCAATATCTACTTATTCGATGGAAATAATAATGCCCTCAAGGAATTTAGCGCCGCTGGCCAAGTGGTAAGTACATTACTATCTTCGGGGGTAAATGGATCATTCGGCATCGCCACCGATGGCCTGGGTAACTTCTATCTTGCCAACACCGGCGCAGGTACGATTCTGAAATACTCGTCTGGTTACCTGGGACTTACCGCGATGAATTTGAATGAGGGGCCGCAAGCCGGCGCAGATTCGGTCGGGTTACAGCTCCTGGGAGGCAGCCTGCCGGCGGCTTCGAGCGACCAAGCCTGGCTCACGATCACCAGCACAACCGGCGCCGCGATCGCTTTCGCATTTCAAACGAATACTTCGATCGACAGCCGGACCGCTCATATCATCCTGGCGGGACAGCAGATTACGGTAACCCAAAGCGGCGATGTTCCCGCTAACCTCGGCACTTCGGGCAACGGGCAAGCGGCGTCGTTGGGCGGGCCATTTCCGGCGTTACTGCAAGTCACCGTAACGGATGCGAGCGGCAGCCCAATTGTGGGCGCGCCCGTCACATTTACGGTGGTCTCCGGTTCCAACGGCGCTGGCGGGACGTTTGCCACGACTCCCGCGATGCCGATCCTGACGGATGAAAACGGAAATGCCACGGCGCCGCCGCTGATCGCAAATGGCATCGCCGGACAGTTCACGGTAACCGCCAGCGCCGGCATGCTGACCGCGAGTTTCTCTCTGATGGGGGTCAGCTACGCCCTGGCAAGCGGCTCGATCGTCGTGGGGAGTGCGGCGGGCGGTGGCACGGTGGAGATCGTCACTACCGGACCTTGGACCGCTGCCAGCAATGCCGCATGGCTACAGGTCGCGGCGGGAAGCACCAGCGGTCTTGGCAGTGCGTTGATTCAATTTACTTTTAACGCCAATTTGAGCCCGGCGCCGCAGACCGGTACGCTGAGCATAGCCGGCCTGACGTTCACGGTAATCCAGGCAGGCGCCGGCTATGTTGCGGTAGCTCCGGTAACCACGCTGGTCTCGTCCGGATTGAACCAGCCACAGGGCGTAGCGGTGGACGGCCAAGGCAACGTATATATAGCGGATACAGGCAACGGTCAAATCAAAGAGTGGAATCCAGGCACGTCGCAAACGGTCGTGCTTTCGTCGGGCTTGAACAATCCGAAGGCCGTGGCCGTGAACTCGTTCGGCAGCTTGTATGTCGGCAACACCGGCAACAACGCGATCATCGGGCCTGGCCCGGCCAACGCGACCCTGGTGTCCGGTCTGAATGGTCCCTCGGGAGTCGCGGTGGACGCGCAAGGCAATGTTTACTACTCGGACACGGGGAACAACGCGGTCGACGAATGGAGCGTGCTTGGCCAGCAGTCGAGCGTTCTGGCCGGCGCCGGGTTGAGCGGTCCCTGGGGAGTTGCGGTTGACGGATTAGGCAGTGTCTACTTTTCAGATACCGGCAACAACGCCATCAAAGAGTTGGTGGGGGGCGGACAAGTCAACACGCTGGTGGCGGCTGGGCTCAGCGGTCCCACTGGAGTTGCGGTCGATGGCCAGGGCAACGTGTACCTGGCGGATACAGGTAACAACGCAATTAAAGAATGGAACGTCGCCACCCAGCAAGTGACCGCTCTGGTCTCTACAGGATTGAACGCTCCGGCGGGGATTGCGGTGGATGGGCGCGGGAACCTCTACGTCGCCGACACCAACAACAACGCTATAAAAATGATCACGCCCGGGTGGCTGGCGGTCAGCGCTACCAGCTTGAACGAGCCTTATGCCGGGGGCACGGATTCGGTAACTGCGCAGGTGCTGCCTGCCAGCCTCTCGCTGACCGCGACCAGCGACCAGTCCTGGTTGACGGTTACCGGCGTCTCCGGTGGCGTAATCGCGTTTTCATTTTCATCGAATTCCACAGGCGCCAGCCGCATCGCGCACATCATCATCCTGGGCCTTCCGGTCACCGTGACACAGAGCGGCGATTTGCCGGCCTCTTTGACTAAGTGCGCGGGCGACGGCCAGAGCACCGCAATAGGGCAGCCTTTTGCCACCGCTTTGCAAGTCTGCGTCGCGGATGCCCTTGGGAACCCCGTGCCGGGCGTACCCGTGACATTTACCATTACGCCGGGCGCTACGGGCGCCGGCGGTGCGTTTGGCTCGAACCCGCCCATGCCCATTCGTCGCGAACCAGAATGGGACCGTTACCGCACCCGTCGTTGACCGCCAATGGGATCGGAGGCGCCTTCACGGTGACCGCCAGCTTGAACGCATTGAGTGTGACCTTCAGCCTCACCAATCTGGTTTATACGTTGGGCGCTTCGTCGGCGATCGTTGGGAATGCTGCGGGCAGCGGCAGCGTCCTGTTGCTGGCTGCTGGTCCCTGGACGGCCACTAGTAACGCCTCCTGGTTACGACTCTCCGCGGCCAGCACCAGCGGCACGGGCAACGCGTTGATCCAATTCAGCTACAGCGCGAACTCTTCCGCCAACACCCAGACGGGCACCCTGACCATATCCGGCTTGCCGTACACCGTGACCCAAGCCGGCGCTAGTTTCAGTTCCATCGGCTTAATGAAAACGCTGGTGTCGTCGGGCCTGAAGGCTCCGTATGGCATAGCAGTCGATGGGGCGGGCAACGTCTATATCGCCGATACCACCGATGGCGCCATTAAGAAATGGACTGCCTCGACGCAACAGGTCAGCACGCTGGTGCCGTCCGGACTGAACGATCCTACGGGCGTCGCGGTGGATTCGCATGGCAACGTGTACATCGCCGATTGCAAGAACAATGCGGTCAAAGAGTGGAGCGTTTTGAACGGCCTTGTGACATCTTTGGTGTCCTCGGGCCTGAGCTACCCCACCGGCGTGGCAGTCGATAGCCAAGGAAACGTCTACTTCTCGGATGCGGGCCACAACGAAATCAAGGAATGGATCGCGGCCACTAAGGCGACGACCGTCCTGATCTCCTCAGGTCTGAGCGCGCCGGAGGGCGTGGCGTTGGACGCGGAGGGCAACCTCTATTTTGCCGATAGCAAGAACAACGCGATCAAAGAATGGCACGCGGTGGGCAAATCGGTCGCAACCCTGGTTTCCGGCTTGAACGCCCCGTACGCGGTCGCCGTGGATGGGGACGGCATCGTCTACATAGCCGATACCGGCAACAATGCGATCAAGGAATGGAACCCGGCGACGGGAATCGCAACGGCGTTGGTTTCCACGGGGCTGAAGGCCCCCAGTGGCGTCGCGGTGGACGCGCAGGAGAACGTCTACATCGCCGATACCAGCGACAACGCCATCAAGGAATATAGCCCCGTTGAAATTGCGGTGGCCGGTACGCGCAGCGAAGGCGCCCCCGCGGGCACCGACTCCATTGCCGTCCAGGTTCTTCCGGCGGGCACAGCTCTGACCGCCACCAGCAGCGCTACCTGGCTTACGATTACGGGTACGGCCGGTGGCGCGATCGAATTCTCATTCACCGCCAATACCTCCGTAAATAGCCGCACGGCAAAGATCACGGTGCTGGGCCAAGAAGTGGTGACGGTAACTCAGAGCGGCGACATCCCCGCCAGCATCACGAAGATCGCCGGAAACAGCCAGAGCGCGGCCGAGGGCTCCGCTTTCGCGACCGCGCTTAAAGTGCAGGTGAAGGATGCGGCGGGAAATGCCATCGCGGGCGCCGCTGTGACGTTTACGTGCGTGCCCGGATCCAAGGGCAGCAGCGGGACATTCGCTTCATCGCCCGCTATGCCGATTTTAACCACCACCGCCGGCTACGCCACCGCGCCCTCGCTGACGGCCAACAACACCGCGGGCACCTTCACGGTCACTGCCAGCGTGAGCGGCCTGAGCGCCAACACTACCTTCAGCCTGACGATTACGAAACCCTGAAAAATGGAGACCATCGAATGCCACGCGACGAAGAAGTAAGCCGCCGGATCTTCCTGGAACGCCTGGCTGCCGGCGCGCTCCTGGGCGCCGCCGGCGCAGGCCGAAAGACGCTGCGTGCCCAGTCGAATTCAGGCGGATGGACCCCGCCGCCGGTCCTGAAGAATCCGAACATCCTGGTGGTCATGGTAGATCAGATGCGTCCGCCCATGTGGATGAACGCCAGCCAGCAGGCCGCGCTCAGCCAGAGCGTCCTACCGAACATCATGGGACGCATTCAGAGCAACTCCTACAACTTCAATCAGTTTTTCGTGGCCGCCACCGTTTGCACGGCGTCGCGGGCCGCCCTGCTCACCGGTCTCTACGCTCCCCAGACTGCTATGTATGTCACCAGCGAACCGGGAAACAGCGTTCCCTCCCTCAACCCCGCTTACCCGACCTGGGGCGAGGCGCTGGCGACGCTGAACGCGGCCTATCGCGGAAATGTGTGGTGGTTCGGTAAATGGCATCTCTCGAACGGGGCGAGCGCGTCTCCACTGGCTCCGTACGGCTTCAATACCAGGACGTACCCCGGCGGACCGTCGCCCTACAATCAGTCGCCTGATGGAGCGGCCAACGAAGGAACCGACGGGGGAACTACCAAGGGAGAAACGTGGGCTAGCGATGCCATGATCGCCGGGGATTTTATCGGCTGGCTGCAAGGGCAAGCGCCAACAGCCGGACAACCTTCTTGGCCCTGGTGCGCAACCGTTAGCCTCGTGAATCCGCACGATATAACCTGGGCGCCGGCCTGGTTGCAGACCAGTCCTTTTCCGCCCCAGGGAGTTCCTCAGACACAGATCTATTTCCCGCCACCCGCCGGAACTCCTCCCTCGTTCTATACCAGCCAGCCGAGCCCCTGGAATTGGGAGAATCTGCCGCAAGTTCCGAATAAGCCCGCGCTGCAGGGCGCCTATCTGAACTACCTGAACCAGACCTTTGGCGCGGTGTCGAACTGGACAACCTTCCTGAACCAGTATTTCTGGCTGCAGAGTTTCGCGGATCAGCAGGTGGGGCGGGTCTTGAATGCCCTCGAGAGTTCCCCTTACGCCAACAATACGATCGTGATTTTCCTTTCCGACCATGGCGAGTTTGCGGGCTCTCACGGCTTGCACACCAAGGGCTTCGCGGTCTATGACGAATCGATACGCGTGCCGTTCTATGTCCAATTCCCCGGACAAACGGGCTCGATTCCGATGAACCAGATGAGCTCGGGCGTGGACTTCTTCGGGTTGATTTGCGATTTGGCGACCGGTGGAAGCGGACAATGGCGCCTGGCTTATCCGGACTTGGCGAACCGGCAATCGATGTATAGTTTCTTGTACAACAACAGCAGTGAAACGCGGGTGGCGCCTTCTCCCATCGGGCTTCCCTACGTCTTTCACACCTTCGACCAACTGCAAACGATTGGAGGCGTGACCAAGGCACACATCGTATGTCTGCGCACGAAACTGGATTTGAACGCGGGCGCGGTGGGCGCCAAGCTGGCGTTCTACTCCGAGTGGGCGCATTGCACCACCTATCCGGACGCGACGGCGCCTGACCCGGAGTTCTACGATTACAATCCGCAGACGACCAACAATACCAGCGAGATGGGCAACGACTACTTCAGCAATAATGCCACTACCCAGAACACGATCGCGCAGTATACGCAAGCCATGGGCACTTTAGCTGCGACATCCACGGGATTGATTGGGAGCGAGTTGAATCCGCCGCTAGTCGGCACGGGCACTGACGGCAACCCGCTGAGCCAGGCGCTAGCCGCAGCGCAACAGACATACTATACCTTCACCAGCGGCTCCGGTTCGTGTAGCGAATCGTAAGGGATGAATTCGATGGAATGCAAGGAAGAGCTCACCCGCCGGATATTCCTGGAGCGTCTGGCCGCCGGTGCTTTACTTGGGGCGGCAGGAGCACACCAGAGCCCACTACGCGCCCAATCGAACCCGGGCGCGTGGACGCCTCCGCCGGTGGTGAAGAATCCGAACATCCTGATCGTCATGGTGGATCAGATGCGTCCACCCATGTGGATGAATGCCAGCCAGCAGGCTGCTCTTAGCCAGAGTATCCTGCCGAATATTGTGGGGCGCATCCAGAACAACGCGTATAATTTCGAGCAGTTCTTTGTGGCGGCAACCGTATGCACATCCTCCCGGGCCACGTTACTCACCGGCTTATACGCGCCTCAAACGGCTATGTACCTCACGAGCAATTTCGGTTCGACCACCCCACCCTCCCTGAATCCGGCGTTCCCGACCTGGGGCGGAGCTCTGCCCGTCCTCAACCCGGCCTACCAAGGGAACGTCTGGTGGTTTGGCAAATGGCATCTTTCTCAAGAACTGATCGCGTCGCCTCTGTTGCCCTACGGATTCCGCACCAGAACCTATCCCGGAGGATCGCCGCCTTATAACCCTTCCCCGGATGGCATGCCGAATGAAGGAACCGATGGCGGAAAGTTTGGCACAAACGCGTGGGCCAGTGACGAGATGATCGCGGGCGATTTTATCGGCTGGCTTCAGGGTCAGGCTCCTACCACTGGCCAACCTTCCAATCCCTGGTGTGCCACGGTCAGCTTCGTCAATCCGCACGATATCTCTTTCGCGCCGTCCTGGATGCAGCAGAACCCTTTTCCACCTACGGAAGTTCCGCTAACCGCGGTTTATTTTCCCCCTCCGAGTGGAAATCCTCCTTCGTTCTACGCCGGCACTCCCTCTCCTTGGAACTACGAAAACCTGCAACAGGTGACTGACAAGCCGAGCTTGCAATACACTTTCTACAACTACCTGAACAACAACGAGGGGACCGTGGCCAATTGGACGCTCTTTCTGAACCAGTATTTCTGGCTGCAGAACTTTGTGGATCAACAAGTGGGCCTGGTGTTGAATGCCCTCGCCAGTTCCCCGTTTGCCGATAATACGATTGTCATTTTCCTGTCCGATCACGGCGATTTTGCCGGCTCTCACGGCCTCCACGCTAAGGGCTTTGCGGTTTACGACGAATCCATACGTGTCCCGTTCTATGTCCAGTTTCCAGGTCAGACCGGCGCGATTACGATGAACCAGATGTGCTCCGGCGTGGACTTCTTCGGCTTGGTCTGCGATTTAGCCAGCGGCGGCAGCGGCCAATGGCGGCTCGCGTATCCGGACCTCGCCAACAGGCAATCCGTATGGAGTTTCCTATATAACAACAGCGCCGAGACCCGGGTTGCGCCGGCGCCGCTCGGGATTCCTTACGTGCTTCATACATTTGACGACAGCCCCACGGCAGCGCGGTCTCACATCGTTTGCTTGCGCACGAAACTCGACTTGAACCACGGAGTTGTCGGGGCCAAGCTGGGTGTCTATTCAAACTGGGCGCCATGCACGACGTATCCGAACTCGAGCCCGCCGGACATGGAGTTTTACGACTACAATCCCCAAACCACCGGCAACACCAGTGAGTTGGGCAACGACTACTACAGCAGCAACCCTACGACGCAGGCCACCATTGCGCAATATCAGCAGGTCTTGGGCGGCTGGGGTCCGTCCGGCGGTGGCCTCATAGGCAGCGAGCTAAATGCGCCGCTGATCGGCATCGGCACCGACGGAAATCCGCTGAGCCAGGCGGTAGGCGCCGCGCAACAGACATACTACAACTACACCAGCGGCTCCGGTTCGTGTAGCGGATCGTAATCCCAGGCGCCGCCTAGACCCTGCCGCGCAGCCGGTCGATTCTGCGCCGGTCCCGTTTCGACGGCTTGCCTTCCGCCCACGCTTCCGACGGCGGCAGCAGGCGGCGCTCTTCCGCCAACTTCATGCGCAATTCCCGGCTCGCCTCCGTCTCACGGTAGAGCGTCTGGGCCACCGCCGCCGGGCCGCGCATCTCACTAAGAAGCAAGACTTCGACCTGGAAGTCCCCGCTGTCGTTCTTCACTTGCAACCGGTCTCCCACGCGCACCTCGCGCGCGGCCTTCGCCGACTGGCCATTGGACGAGATCCGGCCGAGTTCGCAGGCGCGCTGCGCGAGCGAGCGCGTCTTGAAGAATCGGGCGGCCCAGAGCCACTTGTCCATTCGCACGCCGGTCATCCTATCAGAACTTCCGCAGGAATTGGCGGTACGCGCCGCTGTTGAACGTGGTCCACGGTTCGAAGCCGCGCTCCGTATACAGTTTGTAGGCGAAGTCGATATTCGCTTTACAGTCCAGCAGGTCCCGCAGATTAACGCCCGCGCGCTTCAAGTGGACGGTGTTGACTTGAAAGTAACCCCAGTCGAGCGTGCCGTCAGAGTTGGAATGATAGATCTCGCAAGCGCCGCGCGGATTCTCGGCGCGCTGCACAGCCAGTGCGATACGGCAGGCCGATCCGAATTTGTTGCAGGCGTATTGCTGGTAAGCCGTCAGCCGCCGGCCCAATTGATCGGCCTGGGCCGCCCCCGCTTCCGCCGCCGAAATCCGGGGGGCAATCACGAGGGGCCACTGAAATTGGATTCGCAACGGCGACCGCAGGGTGAAGGTATAGCTGGCTTGCAGCACGATGGCGGCCGTACCCGTCAATGCAGCCAGAAGAAAAAGCAGCGCCAGACGCCTGAACGCAATCCGCGCCGGCTTCGACCGTTTGCCGCGCGCCCGCTTCGGTACCGTGGAGATCAGAGGCATTGCATCTTCCACAAACTTCGATAATCCAGGGTATCAAGACTACCCGTTAACTTCCGATAGCGTTGCGCTTTGTGGCCCCGCAAGCCTACACTATGCCTCAACGGAGTACTCCAAAGTGAGTGTCAGACGAGGCATACGGGCTGTATTGATCGGCGCGATCACCTTTGTCCTGGCACTGATCTACGTGCCCCAATGCAAAATTCAGATTTACGTCGATAACGCCGCGGCGATCAGCTTTGCCATAGCCGCGGTCATGACCTTCTTCGCCTATCGCTATTAGCCGCGATTGGATGGGTGCGCGCTAGTCGCCGCGCTTGCCGGGCTTCTTTTCCTGGAACAGGTCCATGGGATCTTTTCCCGGAACCATGGCGACATCGAAAAAGCCGATCATCATCTCCTCCCAACTTTGATCGCCCCAGCGCACGGCCTGCGTAGCGTCCGGATTTGCCGGATTGTTGGGAGAATTATCGAAATGCGCCACGCAGTGAAGGCGGGTGCCCGCGGGCAGTACCTTCTGCTCGGCCGGGTAGTAGTAAAGCTGCCAACTGAAGTCATACTTCGGCACGCGCAGCAGGATCTCGGATGCGCCGCTCGGATAGAAGGCCGTGTACTCAAAATCCTTGCCGCGCAGGTGCATGTGCGGCATCATGTTCACCAGTTTGGCTGGTTCCTGTAGGGTAACATCGGACTCCACTTCGTAGTTCGCGTCGCCCGCCGGAATTTCGAACTTATCGTTCTGCGCGGCTACTGTATACACGCGCTCCCGCGGTGGCTCTTTGGCGAAGACAATGCCGATGCGGCTGCGGTCGGTGCCAGGCTTGCCGTTTGCCGTGTAGTGCATCTGGAACACGAAATCCGATCCGGCTTTCACCAGTTTGGCCTGGCCGGGCCGCAAGATTGCGGGGGGCATTCCGGGAGCGAAACCGACCAACAACTCGGGCGGCGCGGCGTCGTCATCCTGCCGGTGCTTGCGCTTTTCTCTGCTCTCTTTCTTCACGCGGACGAAAGGAACGCCGGGTTGAGCTTCTTTCAACCATTCCGACCCGGGCGGGCGGATGAAGGCGATGATGTGATGCACCAGCCGGCGGTTGCCCGGGCGGGCTTCCGCCTCCTGCACCCATTTGTCTTCGGTGAAGCCGGACGGGATCACGATGTACTGGTAATCAACGGTTCCGGAGGCCGGGACCGCGAAATCGTTGGGCATTTCGAAGATCGCGTCCGGTTTATGTATGCCCCAGCCATCCACGAACCGCGCCGGTTTGGGAGCTTCGGCGGGATCCCCTTCCAGCGCGCCGCCATCGGCCCAGGCGACCAGGGTATCGATCTCCTCGCGCGACAGCGAGCGATCGTTGCTGAACTTGCCGAAGTGAGGGTCGGCCGGCCATGGCGGCATTTTACGGGTGATCACGGCCTCGCGGATCGCCTTGGCCCAAGGCCGCACGTCCTTGTAGGTGACGAAGGGCATGGGCGCCGCTTCGCCCGGACGATGGCATTCCTGGCAGCGGTTCTGAATTACGGGCAGGACGCCTTTGTAAAAAGTGGTCTGCGAGGGGACTGTGGCGGCGGACAACAATGCAGACGCACACACCCCCAACAGCAACGATCGGACAGCCATCCGCACCTCCAATATGTGCCTCTTTAGATACTAGGCGATGCCGGCCGCGGTGTAAAGCAGGTCGAAGGCGGCGTTGCGAGACCGCGGGCGAGAGGATAAACTAAAGGTACCGCCGTATTGCAGCATTCCCCGGTCGTCTAATGGTAGGACAGCGGCCTTTGGAGCCGTGAATCGTGGTTCGAATCCATGCCGGGGAGCCATGCCGTTAAGAACCAATAACTTTCAATGCAAAGTTGACAGCGTGTACGAGTACTCGTACACTGGAGGGGTGTCTCAGGCCATAAAAAGCCTAGTTTTGTACAAGCGACACCTCCAGGGTTGCACCATCCACAATAGCCGTGTCCCGCGCAGCAAGCGCCGTTTCTGGATGGATTGTGATTGTCCAATCTGGATTCATGGTCGCACGCCGACTGGCGACATCGTTCCTCGACAAAGCACACAGTTCTCCGACTTGAAGCGGGCGGAAGCGCTGCGAGCATCGCTGATGGCGCAAGTTCAGACGGAGTCCATGACCGGCCCGCCACTTTCGGAATGCATCGAGAAATACCTCGCCACGCGCGAGCAGGACATCGATGCGCGTACCCTAAATCAGCACCGGCTCGCGCTCGAAAGACTTCGGCGTTTTCTTGAGGCGCAGAACATCATCCACATCCGCGAAATAACAGTGGATCATCTGGAGACGTTCAAGACCGCCGGTTTGCCGAAGGCGATGCGGATGACGACGAAGGCCACGACCTTCGCGAAGATCAGGTGTTTTCTCCGGGCCGCATTTCGGCGGGGGTGGATCAAAGAGGCGCTCGTCGATAAGGTTACGACGGTGAAGGCGGTCTACGACCAGAAGGAACCCTACACTGACGACGAAATCGCGACGATCCTCGATCATGCTTCGCTACTTGACGGAGGAACGCATGGCTACGCAAAGCAGGCTGGCACGTTCCGGCTCCTCCTGGAACTGATGCTTTCAACCGGATTACGCGTGGGCGATGCTGTTGGGTTCGATCCCCGTGCGCTTTCGAAGGGAGACAGTCTGTGGATTTACACTTATCAGCCGCAGAAACAGAAGCGCTCCGAAAAGCCGAAGCTCCTGGAAGCGTACATCACGGACGAAATGAAGAAACGGATCGACGAGTGCCGGTGGCTTTCGATGAAGGGGCCATTCTGGTACGGCGCTGGAAGTGATCCCACACCGCTCGCGCAGGCAGTCTACGAAAGAATGCAGAATATCGGGGAGCGTACCGGAATCGCAGATTGCCGTCCGCATCGGCTCCGAGACACGTTCGCGGTCCGCGCGCTGCTTCGGGGCATGCAACTCGAAGACGTTTCGCGTTTGCTTGGGCACGCGAGCGTGAAGGTCACCGAAACGTATTACGCGAAATGGATTGGGAGTCGCAAGCGAAGACTGGAGCGGCTGGTCGCAGAATCCCTTGCCTCCACCCCATAAACACCAAATCGGTCTTCTGTCTCAAACCGCTGCACTTGCTGTCGCACGTTTCGAATCACATGTCGGCACTGATTCCGATTTTGCAGAAAGCTAGGGGGCCGCGGCCGTCATTTTGGAATCCTGATCGCTTTTGTATTTCTCTAAGACAGCGGTCCCAAATGTCGCCCTAGAGACTTTCGCTCAAGTCAGGACTTCACTCTAATAACAGAACGACGTCCACCCGGCGGGGCAGTGGGGCGATCGCCCAGTCGTATGATGCGAACTGACCTGGTGTCTATCAAAGTTTCAGGCATTGTGGGATTCCTGAGCCTTTCATGTACACGGGAAGCGACACTCTCCGGGATGGAGAGAGTGGCGTACTTTCGTTTGTTTGTGCCATCATTTGCAACCCGAATCACGCCGGCCTCTTCCGCAAATATTCGACTGACGGTTTTTGGCGACAAGCCCCAAAGGCCCGCTAATTCTTTCACTCGATAATGTCTCTCGAACGCGAAGCTTTCCACCCGCAGCCGGCCCCCGACTGTATCAATGTTGTTGCTAGGCCACTCTCCCGCGGACATTATGCGGAGGGCTCCCAGACAACCTGCACCGTCGAGACGTTTGTCAACACCGCCATGTGAATCACCTCTGGCTTCGGTTTCCGCGAAGACCTCTTCGACGCCCTCAAGCGGCTCACGCAAATGGAGTTTGCTCCAGTTGCTCAAACAGGTCGCGGCGTACACGGTCCAGCCGAGACTTTTCGACGAGCGAAAAGCCCGGCGCCATCCCAACGGCTTCCTCGAAGGTCAGCTTTCTCTCGCGCATGCGGCGGATGTTTTCTCCGAATGTGTCGAGTGACCGTTGCGGGATGCCGACGGACGTGAGGACTTTCTCGCGGTTGTCGATATAAACCTGCATCTGATCGAACGCTTTGCCGTCACGCGCGACCGGGCCGAAATACTCGTTGATCCAGAGAATGAGGCTCTTCTCGGCGGCGGTCTCCGCAAGGGTCTTGAATCCAAGAAGCGTGTCATTCAACATTTCTCCACCGCTGATCGGAATATGCACGTAGACGCGCCGGCCCGCCTCGCGAAGCATGGCGATGATATCCGATTCGACGATGTACGTCCAGAACGGCAGGAAGGCGGTCGCGCCGCTGTCGACAACGAATACGGCCTGTTCGTTCAGGAACCGATCAACCACCACGTCATAGCGGGAACGTATGACCACGCCGTCTTGGTTGACGAGATCCAGCTTCTCAACCGGGAGGGCTTTGTATTGGGCGAGTGATCGATTGACCGGATCACCATCGATGCAGTGCACGGGTTGTCCCCGGCTTATCAGGAACTCGGCGAGCCAACCGGCTACGACGGTCTTGCCGACGCCGCCTTTGCCCTGGAGAACGAGGTGAATGGTCGGAGTGACCGCGGAACCGCTCGTGACCGCCGCTCCGTTTTCGTTGGTATTGCCTTTGGCCATAATGACTCCCTTTCCTCAAATCAGATTTCCGCCCTCTGGATCGCCGTCGTTGTGGAGTTTGCGGATGTCCATCTTCGGGCGCGATAGAACACGCATTGCTTGAGCCAGCGGATCGTCAGGTGGTTGCGTGACACGAGCCTCGGGAAGCCGCTGGCCAAGCTGCAACCTCGGAACTGATTCGAAATCCGGCCGAACCGACTGCACCACAGAAGTTCCAGAGTGCCGATTTGCTTTTTCGTGCCGACGTATGCGGCTGATGTAGGAGGTCAGACTGGTAACGCTCAGGGTGATTCCGGCATCTTCCGCCAACCAGGTGCAAATGGTCTTCATGGTTTGGCCAATCGTGAGGGCTGCTTCAATGTCCGGCCATACCGCTCGGATCTGGGCCGCCTTCGTGGCTGGCTTCTCCGAACGGCGCAACGCAAGGCGGGACCGGGTCTCACTAATCCAGTTGGGCGGGTCGTTTGCTTGGTTTGCGCTGGGCATGTAATCCCCTCTAATTGCTAAAGTGGCTGCCAGACGCATCTTGGGACGCGCAACCAAAAGAAATTTCCTGGAGCATTTTCGGGCCGTTCGAAAATCTGCGCGTCCATCGATGGGGGAAATGGTCCACATACTGTAAGCCACGGGCGAGGGGGTCCGACACTGAGCGTGTGAGATTTTGGAGCGGTCCTGTGCGAAAACGCATATTTGCGACGGATCACGGCATGTTGCGACAGAGCGCGACCATCTGCGATGCCACGACTATCTGCGGCAGGATGCGACAACCTGCGACAACCTAGACAGTCTCAATCCGCAAAAGACAGCAGCAAAGACCGGTAGTGGAACATTGTAATGGGCCGCGATCTTCGCCCGCCTAGCAGTCAGTTTTTCTCACTTTAGCTACACCGTATATGGGCAGTATCGCGACCCCACGGCGGGAACGATGTTGACCCCGCAACCAGCCACGATTTGACTTGGCGTAGGATAGCGGGGTATGTGCGGGAGGGTTCCAGCCCTCCCGCACAGAACAACCTGGGGAGCTCGCGCTCCCGGAGGCCGATCCTACAATGCAGATCCTACACCCATTCACCGGTTCCGTGGCGGAGTACCTCACGCAACTCGACGACCCGGACCGCCACCGTCCCCATCAATGTCCGCAGTGCCAAGCCAAACAGCCCTTGACGGCGCACGGATTCTATACTCGCACCATCGTCGATTCCGCTTTCGACGGATGGATCCGCGTGCGCCGCTACCTGTGCCAGTCCTGCCGGCGTACGGTGTCGCTGCTGCCGGAGTTCGCCTTGCCGTATTTACGTTCCAGCATCGCCGTGATCGCACTGTTTCTGATAGCGCGGCTCTTCCTCGGTAAGACTCTCCAGGAAGCGCTCCCACCAACGTCGCCCTATCAGCGGGGCCAGTCATGGGTCCGCCGCTTTCGCGTTCAGGCCGAACCTCTTTCGGCCGCGTTGTCCCCGCTCACCGATCCGCCGCCCGCGCTGAACTTCGTTACGCGTGCCCTCACCATGCTGCAAGCGGCAGGCTGGATTCCCGCGCATCGTTTCCTATTCGCCGCTCTTCGGCAACATCTGCTGGGCTGGTCCCGTTGCCTCATTCCCGACGGCCGCCGCGTCACGATTCCGCCCGCCGCCGCGCCCGCCTGAGCGTCCCCACACACCATTTGTCTGGAACCGGACTGCCTTTCCCCCTACGCTTGAACCTGAGGAGAAAACAGTCACTCGATGCCCCACGACAAAGCCGAAAAGATCGCCCTATTCCGCTATGGACTGATTGCCCCGCTGGTGCTGGAAACCCTGCCGCGCGGCGAACTGACCCGCCGCGCCCAAGAGATCTCCACGCGCCTCTACGATATCCCGCATTCCACGCGCCGCCAGGTTTCGGTGGATACCTTGCTTGAGTGGACGCTGCGCTATCGACGCAACGGCCTCCCCGCGCTCATGCCCAAGCCGCGGCAGGATCGCGGCCAGATGCGCGCCATCCCCGACGCCACCGCCGCGCTCATCGATCGGCTGAAGCGCGAAAGCCCCCATCGCACTGGAACGGCATTGCTCAATCACCTGGCCCTGGCCGGTGATCAAGCGGAGATCTCGCCATCCACGCTGTATCGATTCCTGCGCTCCCGCGGACTTACGCAGCGCCAACTGCTGCTCGATAAAGCCTCCGCACACAAGAAGTACGAAGCCGAGTTCTCCAACCAGATCTGGCAATCCGACATGCTTTTCGGCCCCTGGGTGCAACGTGCCAGCGGCGGCAGGATGCAAGTGTTCCTGCAAGCCGCGCTGGATGATGCCAGCCGCTTGATCCCGCACGCGCAATTCTATCCCAACCAAGGTCTGGATTCCTTCCTGGACTGCTTGCGGCAAGCCATCGCCGCGCGCGGCCTGCCCATTCGCCTCTACATGGACAACGCCAAGATCTATCGCTCGCCGCAACTGGCGCGGATCGCCGCCTCGATCGGTATCCTCATCGTTCACACCCCGCCCTATCAACCCGAAGGCCGCGGCAAGATCGAGCGCTTCTTCCGTTCCGTGCGCGAGCAGTTTCTCGCCAACCTCGACCCCAAGGCTTTGCTTTCTCTCGATCAGTTGAACGAACAACTCTGGCACTGGCTCGATACCGTCTATCACCGCCGCGAGCACAGCGCGCTTCAGACCACGCCGTTGTTGCGCTGGCAACAAGACATCGCCCAGGTGCGGCAACTACCGCCGGCCACCGATATGCGCCGCCTGTTCCTCCATCGCGTCGACCGCCTGGTACGCCGCGATTCCACCTTCCTGCTGCGCCATCGCTTCTTCGAAGCGCCGCCCCATCTGGCGGGCAAGAAAATCGAGGTGCGGTTCGACCCGCTCGACCTGACGCATCTGGAAATCTACTGCGCCGGAAAACCGGAGGGCGTGGCGCGCCTGGTGGATGCGGTCGTCAACGGAAGGACCTACCGCTAATGTGGGAATCCTTCTTCGGCTTCAAAAAGACGCCGTTTTCCGACAATCCCGACGGCAAGCAGTTGTTCGCATCGGCGGCCTGGCAACAGGTCAAAACGCGCCTCGAGTTCCTGATCCGGCATCCCGGCGTGGGACTGCTCACCGGCGAAGTTGGCGCCGGCAAGTCCACCGCCGCGCGAGTCTTTACGGCGTCGCTGAACCCTAACCTTCACAAGGTGCTCTATGTCCACTTCTCCTCCGGCACGGCGCTGGATCTGTTGCGCCAGATCGCGCTCACTCTCGATCTGGAGCCCGCACATTTTCGCGGTGACCTGGTCCGGCAGATCGCCGCCGCCATCGTGCGCCTCAATCAAAGCAATAAGCAACATCCGATTCTCATCTGCGATGAAGCTCACTTGTTGCCGCATCCCGCGCTCGAGCAGTTGCCGCTGCTGCTGAACTTCGATATGGACTCCTCGCGCTATCTCACGCTGTTGCTTGTCGGCCAACCATTGTTGCGCCGGACCCTCTCGCTGCAGATGCATGAAGCCCTGCGCCAGCGCATTGGCACGCACTATCACCTGGAGGGGCTTTCGCGCGAGGAACTCGACGCCTATCTGGCGCAGCAACTCAAAGCTGCCGGCGTGACTCAGCCCTTGTTCGACGACACTGCCCGCCAGGGTCTGTATCAAGCCACTAAGGGCATCCCCCGCAAGGTGAATAAACTGGCCATGACCGCGCTACGCCTGGCGGCGGCGCGCCAAGCTCCGCTGGTCAACGAAGCGATTCTGCTGGATGCCACGGCGGAAGCGCTGTTATGAACTAATCACGGTATCGATCTTCCGTCCGGGGTCGCGCCTGGGCGGAGCCCAAGGCCGACGCGACGGGCTGGCTCCGTTACCGATCGGCATGGCAACTACCCCCGAGCAAGTCTCGGGGGTTTTGCTTTTGATGGCATCGGGGTGGTGATGTCCCCGAGCGGAGGCCTTGGGCACTCAAACGCGAAGATCGCCGCAGGCGCTCCTTGTTTTGGTTTAATACGCCCGCCATTACAAACCCGCCATTAGCGTGACCAACTCCTAGGAAAACAAATTGAGAATCTCGGGGGGAAAGATCGTGACCCGTTACAGAACATAAAGGAAACGTTGCGCAGTTGTGTGCTCCCTGGATTGTAGTGGTTTCATTATCAATGCGTTTCCACGTCGCGCACTCTAACCGGTTTTGTTGCGCATTGCGCAACGGCGCTTTTTGGTGTCATGCGCCGGTCACTCCGATACCTACAGGTTAGAGGAGACCTATGGTACAGAAACAAAAATCGACAGTTATCCACGGCCTGCGCATCAATGCAGAACTCAGGAATCGGATCGCGGTTGCGATGCAGAAGGACGGATTCTCAAGCCGTAGTGCCTTCATCCGCGGTGCAGTCGAACGTGAACTGGCGGGCCGGGAAAGCGGCGTCGATGCGGCAGAACAGCGAATCGCTGCGAGTCTGGATCGCATGGCCCGGGAAATTCGCAATCTGCGGATCGGACAGCAGGCGTTATTCGCGTTCGTAGATGTTCTGGCGAAGACGTTCTTAACCTGTGTCCCAGAACCGCCGAGGGATGTGCACGAGCAAGCCGTCGCCCGCGGCAAAGCCCGCTATGACCGGTTTCTCAAAAGCGTTGGCATGGCAATGGTGGGTGATTCCCAAGCTGCCATGGCAGAGCTGTTAGGCCGTGGTCACCAATAGTAAATGCGCGAGAGAGTTCTGGAATCGGCCGCGCGGCCCGCGAACACCCAGCGAAAACCAGGCGTCTCTCTGGCCCCTCCCGCTAGGAGGACGATGGTTCGAGACGCCAAGGCGCTCGGTGTCGATTAGAGTGGCCATTTTTATGGTGCATCTGGGGGGTCGGCCGCATTTCAACCAACGAATCGCGGTACGCGTGAGGTACTGGCCATATAGAATCACTGCGCAGCGGCGAGCGGCGTGTATCTGTCGGGCTGATCCGCTGAGTTCCTGTGAGCGGATCAACGAGGCCCTAAGCTGCTCATTCTTCGGCTGATCCGTGCCGTTTGTGTGCGCATCTAAATCCTGGCTGCCGCAGCGTGCACAGCCCGCTCCGTTTCCGCTCCACTCGCGTACTGGGCGGCTGATGCCGATCTTTGCCAGAGGCGCCGAGTGAATCGCAGGCTGACGCCCAAGCTGTTGATCCCGCTTGCAGGCGAGGTTTCGGCAGCAGACTCCGGAAACCCCTCTGTCCATGCGATCCCCAGGAGCCCGGCTACGCCGCTACACTCGGGTTGGCTGCGCGCATCTCGCCGAAGAACGGTGTGCGCTCCTGCTGTACACACTCAGCAGCGTATAGGTACAAAGCGGCCGACCAGGTTTGCCAGTCCCGCCCGCTGGGCTGACCGGTCTGCGCCTTAATCCACTCGTTGAAACCCCACTCCGCCTCGTTTTCGTGCCAGGGCTTCACCAGTTCGGTCAGGGCCAACAGCTTCCGCTTTGCCAGCCCCATCCGCCCCGCCGCGACGCATGCCGCCACATAGAACCCGCCGACAAATGGCCAGACGCCTCCGTTGTGATACTCGCCAGGCCGGTTGTATTGTTCGTATCGTGGCCGCCAGTCGGGGTCGTGACGCAGAATATAGGGAAACAAACAGGGCGGCAAATCCACGGCTAGCTCGCCCCGGCTCCGCATAGCCTCACACTCGGCCTCAATCCACGCCACCAGGTCTCGCGCCCGATCGGGCGAGGCGATGCCAGTCAGAATCGCCAGGCTGTTGCCCAGCAGGTCGAAACGGTCGCTGTTAAAGAGTTTGTAGGAATAGAGGGCGTAATAAGGCTTGGATGGCACCACAAGACCCTCGTGCTCATGGGGGTTCTTCGCGACGCCAAGGACCTCCAGACGATTCATCAACTCGCGCAGCTGACCGGCGGCCTCGTGCTGGCCATACAGAAGCAGATACGCGTAGACTAGCGTGTTCACGTACAGCCCAAAACCCATCACCCACTGCTCGTCTCGCCAGTCGCTGGTGGGTAGTTGCGAGACCATCACCATGTCGTCAGGGCTCTGGTATTGCATCCACTTCAGGGCGTTCTGAACCGCCCCATCGAGGAAATCCGGCTCGTTTGCGGATTTCCTGTATAACGCCAGGCCAAAGAGGAACAGCGGCGTCGTATCGCTGGAGCCACGGTCAACAGGATCGTGCGCGAGTGATGGGACCAGGCCGCGCGGCGTCTGATTGCTTGCCAGCGCCACCAGCGTGCGTCGCAGCGCGTCCGCAAGCTCCTCGTTGCCGGTGACGAGAAAGCCCAGGGCTGAAATCATGAGGTCCCGCGTGTAAGGTTCCGGGTATCCCCACCCGGCGGCCCGGGGCAGTCCTTGAAACGGCCCCCGCGCGTTGTGGAGCAGGACGCGGAGGGCCGCCTCTTTGGCCCGATCGACGGAGGCAAGCGATTTCTCGTCCATAAGTAGGGCCACCCTTACCGAATTCCCAATCGGTCGGACACAATCTTCAGGAAACGCCTGGCAACCTGGCGATAGTCGAACAACTCGGCCACGTGTTTTCGGCCCGCTTCGCCCATCCTCCGCCGCAGACCGCTGTCTTGCATGAGTGTCAAGAGGTATTTAGCGATGTCGGGCACGCTGGCCCGGTACTCCGCTGTTCGCGGGTTTGGAAACACGACACGATGGCTGTCGTCGATCCCGTGGCCTTCTCCGAACACCGCCTCACCGATCTTCCTCTCCTCTGCTACTTTCGCCAGGAATGCCGTTTCACCGTGGACCATCGTGTCGAGAAACGCCATCGCGTTGATCGCGATCACCGGCTTTGCGCAGGCGTTGGCCTCCACCTGGATCATTCCGAAACCCTCCAGCCGCGACGGTGCCGCGTAGATGTCGCAGGCGGCCAACAAGTAGGGCATAAAATTGTGCGAGACCACGTTGGTGGAGAAGATGACCTTCTTGTCGATGCCGAGATGCGCCGCCAGTTGGAGGTCGATCGTGTTCTGTTGTACCGTGCGCGGCTGGGGCCAGACTTTGCAGACATATCTCCAGTCGGGCGCCTCGGCATCGATCAGCGCCAGCGCCTGCATGACCTCCTGGGCGCCCTTGGACGTCGCGTCGCCGCCGACGGTCAGGATCATGATCTGGCCATCAGAGACTCCCAAAGCCTCGCGGATCGACCGGACCTTCAGGTCATCGCGGCTGCGCGGCGCGAAGCGGTCCGTGTCGCAACCCACCGGCAGCACTTCGATATTGTCTCCCCGGATGCCATCCCTGATGTATGTCTCCTTCACCCAGTTGGAGGTGACCAGGATCAGCGGCAGAGCGTTCAGCACCTCGTGGTGTGCGGCGACATAACCATCGGCGACGAGCCACGGCACGGCCTTCATCCCAAACTGCTGCGGGTGTAGGACCAAGTGCGGAAGGTGGCCCCAGAACCCTATGCCGACTACCACGTCCGGCTCGAACCAGCGGTAATACCATTCCTTTTCCAGTGGCGATTCGAAATGCACGGGGTGGACATCCACGCCGATCTCGCGCAGGCCCCGGCACAATAGCTCACCCTGCGTCGCCAGGCCGGCCGCCGATGGTGGGTATTCGGTCAGCACAAGCACTTTCACGATTGTTGCTCCGACGGTGCCGCGCGCTCTAGCGCTGCTTGTGCGGAGCCAAAGCACCAGAACCCTTCTTCTCGCGGGGTCGTCTGTGCTTCCCAAGTATCAGGCCCGAACCCGTAAAGATCCGTGATCAGCCGGCGCTTTTCAAACCAGACGCCGTCCGTCAGCACGTCCCGCCGGTCAGCATCGTCACGAACCCGAGGCAGGTACGCCCCGCCTCCATCCTCATAGGCAAACAACCACAATCGCCGGGTGTCGACACCGCCCGCCCGCCATAGCTCAACGAGGGCCTGGCAGCACTCCGAATGCCGGCGGTGCCGTGTGTACTCGCCCCCTGGGCCGTGGGTCAGAATCAGGGTGTAGCTGGCTCCTCCCAGCAGGCGCGCGATTGTCTCCTGGACTTGCTCGACCGGCAGTGGCGCCTGGTCCGGTCCATCATCGAGACCCGCCATGTCGCCCTCCGCCCCCAATTGCTGCAAAACCCGGCGGAACCTTGGTGCGCGGTCCGGATCCGCTGCTCTGCATAAGGTCACGATGCGCCAAAGAAACTCCGGATGGGTCAGGATGTAGCCGCCGCACCAGAGCGTCTCGTCGTCCGGATGGGCGACGACAACAGCGGCCCGAGGCCGAGGGTCTGACCTTACCTCATGGAGCGGGATGGGTGTCATTGTCCTCTTCGGGAGGCGTCAGAGCATAGCCTCAGCGCACTTTCTGTGGGCGCTCGAAACATGGCGCTTTTGGTTCGAAGCCATAGTTCAAGAATGCGGCGTAGGTTGTGGCAAGGCGCCCGGACACGCCCCGGAGCGTCCTTACTGGCCGAGCAACCCCAGATTCAACTCCGGCGACTCAAGCGGCCGGCGGTCGAACCCACTTACGGCAACAGATTCGCGGGGCAGCGCGGTTCCCTGCTGTCGCGCCAGTTCAAAAGACCGCATGTACAGCTCCGCCGTGTTGCTCCATACCATTTTGCGGCCCAACTTGTAGGCGTTTTCGCTCATGGCGGTCCGGCGCTTTCCATCTCGCAATAACCCTCTCACCTCACGCGCAATCGCCCTCGGGTCTGCGAATGGCACCAGTACGCCACGCTGGTTTTTCAACAATTCGGCAGCATGCCAATAGGGCGTCGAGATCACGGCTTTGCCCGCGCCGAACGCATAGGCTAACGTTCCCGATGTAATCTGGGCTTTGTCCAGATAAGGAGTAATGTAAAGATCTGCCGCTCCAATGAACTCGGTCAGCTCCTTCAGTTCCACAAAGCGGTTGTGGAAGATGACGTTGCTTTGGAGTTTGTTTTCCCTGGCGATAGCTTCGAGGCCGCGACGGTAAGCTTCGCCTCGCGTGCGCAACTCGTTGGGGTGCGTGGCGCCCAGCACGAGATACACGACGTCGGGAAACTCCGCCACGATATCCGGGAGAGCATTGAGCACATGTTCGATTCCCTTATTCGGTGAAAGCAGCCCGAACGTCAGCAACACTTTCCTTCCGCCCACGCCGAACTGGTCCTTGTAATCATCCGGGGCGACAAATGTTACGTCGGGAATGCCATGCGGGATGAGATCGATCTTGGCCCGAGGCGCCTGGTACACTTCCTGCAAGATCGTTCGTCCCCGCTCCGTCATGACTACCAGCCGGGTTGAGTGCGCGATCAATTTCTGCATCACGCGATGCTGGTCGGCGTTCGGCTTGAGGAGAACGGTGTGAAGCGTGGCGACGACCGGCGCTGTCAATTCGCGCAGCAGGGCCAATAAGTGGCTGCCTGCCGGTCCGCCGAAAATTCCGAACTCGTGCTGAACCGAGACAGTGTCCACGTCGCTGGTTTCTAAAAAGTCGGCTGCGCGCCGGTAAGAATCCAGATTCCGCTCCTCAATCTGGAAGCGAACAACGTCTGGATACTGATAGCCCCCACCGATGTCATTGACCGGTACCGCGAAGCACCGGCTTTGGGGATGCCGCGCTGCCACAGCCCGAAGCAGGTCGGATGTAAACGTGGCAATTCCGCATTTGCGCGGGGGGTAGTTGCCGAGAAACGCGATGGTTCGAATGCTGGACGATTTTTTCACAACCTGACCCACCTTTTTCCCGCTCTTTGCCGTCGCGATAGCGGATGGTTCCGCTAACGGCGATCAACGAGCCAGCAGAACTGCCACTCACGCGGCATTGACGAGAGTCTCGCTCACCAAGTCCGTTCTCTCCTGCCCATCCCGATCGGCAGCCTCCTGGCACTGGATACAACGCGACGCCCATGGCACGGCTGCGAGGCGCTTCGTGCTGATCGCCGATTCGCACTCAATACAGGTTCCAAAGCTGCCGTCTTGAATCCGTCGCAACGCGGCTTTCACGTCACGCAGCAGGCTGGACTCTCGGTCCACGTTTCGCATAGCCAGATCTCGTTCCGACGCGTACTGAATCTCATCCATCTGATCCGCGCTCTTCTCGATGGCGAGGTCGCCCCGCTTTCGCAATGCTCGAATCAGTTCGGCCTGTTTTCGTTCCAGGTTCTCTCGGACCCCGCCCATCCGGTTAGGTGCTATGTGCATGCCATTCTCTTCGGCCGTTCGGGCCGTCTATCGTGTTTAGCACGACATGGTCCATAATAGAATCCCTGCTATTTCAAGGCTGAGGCCGCTGTGGCAGCGTGGGTTAGCGGAAGTTCACCGGAGCCGAGATGTAAAGGCTGCACCTGGAATGCGAGATTTGCCGGTGGCGATTAGCGCTCAGGGCAGGCTCCGGATCATTACCGGCCTACGCCATTAATCCGGTTGGCCATTTCGCAACCCCGGATCATGAAAATGGGGGCGATAGCACGCTGGAGTCAGGCGGCAAAGAGAGACCGAGGTTCCATGTGGAGGTATCCCGGATCGGTTCATTGAAACCGTGAGGCAAAGTATTCGATCTGCGCTGGTCTTGCCGCCCAGAAAGGACACTACGAAGATGATACCAGCGGTGCGAGGAACCGAAAGTGGAGACGCGGATGTTCGGCAGGTTCGTGCGCGACGTGGAGCAGATGCGCGCGTGGGGGGTGGACGAACAAGGCTGCATGGCCGCGATACGCCGCCTGTTCCCGGCCTGCTTGACACCTACGCCCAGGTGGTATTCCAACCTACGCTGGATCGCCGAATTGCGCAATAACATCAATAATTTAATGAGTTTATGCCTCGATGTTCGTCCAGCCTGTTCTCAGCCTGTTAGCAGGCCCAGCCGCCAGAGGCAGCCGGAACTCGCAATGTGTCAGCGTTCCGCGGATGGCCAGATCGCCGGAACTGAATGCTCATGACGTGCGCGAGTGCGTGGGGGCTGGCAGGACGAATCCGATCAGGACTCTCGTGCGGGTGCGTCGGGCACAGCGTGGACCTGTCCCGCGGCCAGGCGCTGCTGGCGGATGAACCGGTAAATGATACGGATGAAAGCCAGCACCGGCACGGAGAGAAACGCGCCCGGAATGCCGACCAGTTCGGTGCCGGCGAAGACTCCGAATAGCACAAGCAGAGGATGCAATTCCACGCCTGCGCGCATCAATAGCGGTGACAGCACATAGTCCTGGAACACGCGATAGACGGCCAGGAATGCGAGCGCGCCCAGAACCGGTCCGCCGCTCACCGCGGTAACGATCACAATGATGACGGCGGCCGAGAAGGTTCCGATCATGGGGATGAATTCGAGCGTGCCCGCCAGGGCCGCGAGGAGGATGCTGTACGGTACCCGCAGAATGGTGAAGAAGATGGAGTAAGACGTGAAAGTGGCCAGCGACAGTATCAAGATGGCGCGCATATAGTGGGCCAACACAAGGTTCACATCGGCAAGCAGCACTTCCATTAGGACGCGCTGCCGATCGTCGTCGATCATCTCCAGTAAGCGCTGGCGTATCTCGCGGCCATCTTTCAAGAAGAAGAAGCCGAGAATGGGGACGATGACCAAATACACCAGGTTGCTGGCCACGCTGAGTATCTCGGCACCGGCGCGCGGCAGAGAGGAGATGATCTCGCCGGAACTCTGGCTGAGCTGATCTTCCACTTTCTGCACGATTTGCGCTTTGAAGGAGTTCACACTGTCGGGCAAGGAAGCGTTGGGCTGCTCAAACCTGGCGAGCTTGGCGGGCATGGATTTGGCCAGTGAGTTGGCCTCTTCGACGGCGCGGGAGCCAATCTGGGTGACGCCCACGAAGAGCGCGGCGACAAGGATCACGTAAGCGATAGCCAGTGCGGGAGTGCGCGTGCGTTTGCCGGGCAGGAAGCGGTCGATGACGTTCACCAGCGGCGCGAGCAGATATCCGAACAGCAGCGCCACGATGAACACAAACACGGTCGTGCGCATCAGGTACACCAACCAGAGGAGCAGCAACACGAGAGCGGCAGTCCAGGTGTAGCGCGCGGCGCGCGCGTCAACGCCGAGCATAGTGGCCTGTAGGCATTATAGCCCGCTGGGGCGGCGGGCGGCTCGACGCGTTCGACGCGCACTCGGGCGATGCAATCGCGCTTCAAGCGAGTCTGTGCAGATGTGGCTGAGTTAGCTCGCCGTCGCCGCACTCACGCACTCTGTCACCTCGGCCCAAGCATCGCTCCAGTCGCACGGCACGGAAATATCCACTTCTGGGTATATGAAGAGTGGAAGCCGGCTCAGGTTGGTGTGGTTAGCACGCCCGACGAACGTAAGACATAATCTCGCATTTTCAGCCAGACATCGAGTCAGGTCCCCGGCCCTCAGTCCGCACAGGTGAACGCCATCGCCAGCCGCCTGCTCCGGCTGGAGGATGAATTCGGCCCTGCGGACAGAAAGCCGCGGGAGCGTTTCCGTATGGTCCTGAGCCGACTGGACCGCAAGCCAGGCTTATAGACGGAGCCACCACCGCCCCGTACAGCGACTCGGCGGTGACCTGGACAGCGTACGCCGACCAGTAGCAGCCATCTTTGAACATCGAGCTACCACTCTTCCATCCGGTATGCCAAAGCGGGTGGCTGCGCAGTAAAGTGAACTGCCACAGCACTAAAGCGCCATGCTAATTGTTGGTACTGCCCTCGCCACCGCTGCGTCTTTCCGCAGATCCCCCGGCGTCAGCGCGACGGGCTTTCGCGGCGGCCTTCTCAATTTCAGAGTTGGCCTCGCCGCCGATAAAGATAGCCGCGCCTGTGGAATAGAGCCACATCAGAAGCGCAACCACTGCATCGAGGGATCCATAGATTCTTTGAGAACTGAAGTGATTCTGATAGACCCGAAGCAGCAGCGTAGAGGCGGCCCATAACGCGACTGCGACGACCGCACCGGGGATACTCCATTGCCACCGCCGATCATTTAAGTTCGGCCCGAAGCGGTAAAGCAGGGCGAACGAGAACAGCAGCAGTACCGCTGCCACGAGCCACTGTATGATGCGCCAGAGAAACAGGGATTGGGTGTGAATGCCAATATCCTGTTCAATCATTTTCCAGACCTGGCTGCCATAGAGCATTACCCAGAGCGCAACCAGGCCCATGATCCCTAGCGAAATCGTCAAGCCAAAGGCGACACCCAAAACCTTCCACCATCGACGCTCTTCTTTGACCTCATATGCCTTATTCAGGCCGGTCATCATGGCCCAAGTGCCATTCAAGGCACCCCAAGCGGAGCCCAGCCCCGCCCATACAGCTCCAGCGCCGATAACGGCTCCTGCGTTCAGTTCACCAACGGTTTTCGCAATTAGCGCCGACGCTTCCCGCGGCAGGATCTGCTGAAAGGCGCCCAGGAGCGTATTTCGCAAATTAGATCCTGTGCTGACGAGTTTATCGAGCACAATAAGCAGCAACAACAAGACAGGAAACAGGCTGAGGAAGTAATAGAACGCCAGCCGGGCCGCCTGTCCGAAGACTTCATCGTCCCAGCTTTTCCGGCATGTGCGTTTCGCCAACTCCCACCAGGAGAGCCCTTGCAGGCCCGACAAATCGGCCATAATTCCAGCTTACACGCAAGAGTGCCGGTTCAGTGGAGCAAGTACCAAAGACCGTCTTGCAGTGTTGGGTGGCGGCAATGCCCTTATTCACCGGCCAATCGGACAACGCCGCAGGCCATTCGTATTGAGGGTCGGTAGACGGAACTGTGACCAACGAGGACGGCAAGGCCGTCGAGGGAGCAACGGTCTACGCGGACCCCTTTGGCAGGCTGATGATAACCATAGTCCCTGAACGTCAACACAGACTCGACTGATCACCGCACAATCGACCGTCTAAAACGTCTACCGGCCAAAAACGGTAGGTCATGATCGCGACTGAAAGTCGCCTGAAGTTTGACCGGGCACAGTGTCACGTCAACGTCATCACGCCGAAGCGAAAACTATCCTCGACGCCGTTCAAGGCCTGGTCAGCTACTTGCCGGCTTCAATAAGTTATGCCGCCTTCTTGATCTTGATCATGGTCTTATCGAGGGTGCTAGTTGGATCACGAAGCTAACTTAACTCATGCTGCCGTTATGTCATCTTTATGTCCTCGCTCTATCCGCCGGCAGAGCGAGGGCGTCGATCTTCCGACCGCGGCGCCGGCAAAATACTATCTACTTGCCGGCGAGGATAACTTCATGTGCTACGCGGGTTCTATACGATCCCCAGACGCTTGAACACTGGGACTTTGGCAAAATCCACGATGAATGCAAAAACCGCCGCCCCGGCGAGTGTTCCTCCCACAACGAATATGGACAGAGGATTCATGGCGATTCCGCGCGTGACCAGCGTCGAAATAATTAAAATATCGCAGACACTCGACACAAGGACCAACAGACTTGGGCGAGAACTCCACACCCGCCCGCGTTCGCGAATGGAATAGAGCGTCGCCTCACTGCCGAACACTAGCGCTACCAGTGCCATGGTTCTCAAGGCATCGATTCCAAGTCCCATCCGAAACTTGCCGAACGCCAGCACGGTGATGCAAAAGAGCAAGAGGCAACTCCCCATAACGACACCTGCGATCGTCAATTTGCCGATTCGCCAGGCATTGGGCATCGAGGATGGCCGTACGTTGTCCGTCGTCAAGGACATAGCCAGGAAGTCGCCGGTGATCATTAAAATGACCATCAGCATGGGGGTCAGGATGGCGTGCCCGGTCATGAGCAGACCCACAGCCAGGAAGAGCACCTGCACAATCTTCTTGATCACCGAGTTCAGCGTATAAGTCAGGATGCGCTGGAACGTAACACGGCCTTCTTTTACCGCAGCGACAATACCGACGAGTCCGGGCTTTGTCAGCACAATGCCCGCTGCCGATTTGGCCACATCCGTGGCCGTCGACACCGCGATTCCCATCTGCGCCTGGCGGAGCGCCGGCGCGTCGTTGGCTCCATCGCCGCACATACCAACAGTGTGGCCACTCTTCTGGAACGCTTTGACGAGGTTGTACTTTCCTTCCGGAAGAATGCCGGCGAAAACTGCAAACTCCTCGGGTCGAACATCGGCGGGAATGGGCCCCGGTGGACAGACCTTTCCGTCCAGGCCTACATCGTGGGCGACGATGGCTGCGGTCGCGGCTGCATCGCCGGTCACCATCACCGCTCGCACTCCCAGCGCGTGCAGTTCCGTAATCAAGGCGGCGGAATCCGGCCGGGGCGGATCACTGAGAGCGATGATTCCGGCAAGTCTCAGCGCGGCGGACGGACCGGCCGCGACGGCCAGAACGCGAAAACCCTTCGCCTCAAGGTCATTCGCCGTCTTGGATGCATCAGGCCCCGATTGCGTCAGGCCGGCAACCGCGGCAAACGCGCCTTTGACCGCGCGAACCGTGGCGCCCCCCGGATCGGTGGCAGTCGCCTCCGACATCTTCGTACCAGGATCGAACGGAACCAACTTGATCAGTTTGGGCAGGTCGGAGGCTGCTTTCTTGGCGGCGGCGGCACGGATGGCCGCATCCACCGGATCTTGCCCACCGTCCGAACTCGCCAGGGCAGCCAGTCCCAAGACGTGCGATTCGTCGAAGCCGGGCATGGCGTGGACGGCGGTCACGGTAAGTGCGTTTTGGGTGAGGGTACCGGTCTTATCTGAGCAAAGCACGTCGATGCTTGCCGCTTCATCCACCGCGGAGAGTCTGGTTGGAAGAACGCCCAGCTTGGCCAAAGCCTTTGCACCGAGCGCGGCCGCAAGGGTAAAGGTGGCCGGCAACGCCACCGGAATCGACGCCAGAACCGCCGTCAACACCAGCAGAATGACTTCGCTACCCGGCATCTTGAGAGCGTAGGCGTACCCCACCAGCATCACGATGAGGATGCCATTGAACATGCCGAGATTGCGCACTACACGCAGCACCGCCTTCTGCTGCGAACTTTCGACATGTGCCGTGCGAACCAACTCCGCGGTGCGTCCAAACTTGGTGCGCGCTCCTGTCGCCGTGACCTCCGCGACCGCTTCGCCGCGCCGCACCAGCGCTCCCGCGTAAGTTTCGAACCCAGCGCCTGCCTCAATCGGAACGGATTCGCCGGTGAGCATGGACTGGTCAAGCAGCACCGATCCCTCGGTCAGGCGTACATCGGCGGCAACTATGGCGCCGAGCGACAGTTTCACTATGTCTCCAACAACCAATTGGGCCGCGGGTACTGTAGTCCAGTTATTATCGCGTTTGACCGAAGCATTCAGCGCAAGCCGCGACTTCAGCGCGGCAAGAGTCGCCTGAGCGCGCCCTTCCTGGAAGAACCCGAGAGCAGCGTTGAAGGCCAGGAGACCCGCGATGATCCCCGCCTCGACATACTTGCCGAGGACAATTTCGAGCACGATCGCAGCCTCGAGCATCCACGGAACTGGCGCCCAGAACTTGGTCAGCGCCCTGCGAAGCGGATGCAGGGCCGTGTCCGGCATCGCGTTTGGGCCGGACTTCGCCAATCGGCTTCGGGCTTCATCGCCCGTCAGGCCGGTCGCGAGCGGGACATCCTCTACGCGGGTCATGATTCAAACCTCAATTCGCGAGCTGCTTGCGGATGGATTTCAATTCCTGCCGTCGTTTCGCGGTGGTTTTGGGATATGCCATTTTCATTTCATGGAACGCATCCAGGACAATTTGGGAAACAGCCAGGCGGGCGTTTTCCTTATCGTCAGCCGGAACGACGTACCAGGGCGCGTGATGAGTGCTTGTGGCGCCCAGACAGGACCCATAAGCCTCCATGTAGTGTTTCCAGTATTTCCGCTCGTGAATGTCCGCGGGGCTGAATTTCCAGTTCTTGTCGGGCTCATCAATGCGCTCGAGGAATCGCTTTCGCTGCTCTTCCTTCGAAAGGTGGAGGAATATTTTGACAGTACGCGTTCCGTTGCGATATAGGTGGCTCTCCAGGTCCCGGATGGAGCGATACCGCTCCTGCCAGATGGTTTTCTCGTCGCGCAACTCCTCCGGAAGCCCCTGGCTACGGAGAATCTCCGGATGCACGCGAACAACCAGCACTTCTTCATAATAGGAACGATTGAAGATGCCGATGTGCCCGCGTTGGGGCAGGCGGCACGTAGTGCGCCAGAGGAAATCATGCTCCAACTCATCGGCGCTCGGCTGTTTGAAGCTGAAAACCTGGCAGCCTTGCGGATTGATCCCGGACATGACGTGCCGGATGGCGCCGTCCTTGCCGCCGGCATCCATCCCCTGAAAAATCAGGAGCAACGCATAGCGGTTGGAAGCGTAGTGAAGGTGTTGCAGCGAGCTCAACTCCTCCACGTGTTCTCTCAGCAGTTCTTGATACTCCTCCTTCGACTTGCAAAACGGCTTCACAATCGTCGGCCACTCAGTGAGTTGGACCTTCGCTCCGGGCCGCACCCGGAAATTCTTTGAATTGATCTTCATCTTCATCCCTTCGATATCGCGACCTGCGTAGATGCCGCTTAGCACTCATGGGGCGCACGATCACGCTTGCTGTTTCCGAATCTCGCGCTCCGCCTCAAGCCAGTCTTGCCCTGCTTGGCCATCACGGCGGCCTCGCTGCTCATAGAGCTCATAGGCCCGCGTGGCGATCCGCGGTGTCAGATCGAGCGGCTTCCTGGCCAACAATGGGGCTCTAGCAGGATCAAAAATCCGATAGGCGAGCAGTTTCACGCGGTCATTCAGCAGGAACCAAGCCAGAGCGTAGCCCCAAACGAACGCAGCCCAGCCCCAGCCGAGGGGCGTCATAAACAGCCCATAAACCGCAATCAGGGTCGCCAGCGCTTGCGTGCCGAGCACCGCTGCCCATAGAACCCGCGCGGGGCGTATGGACCAGAACGGGCCGCGCGTACGCGTCAGGAAAATCGTCAAATGTCCGGCCACGGACAGCTTCAAATACATCAGCGTCTGGATGTGCGCACGATCGAGATGAAAGACGCGCTCACCGAGATAAAACAATCCGAAGGCGGAGACGACCCCGATGACACCCAGCACCGTGGAAATCCCCAACACCAGACGCATGTTCCAAGCCTCGGGCTTATCCTTGTAATGAACGTTGTCATAGGCGATGGACAGGATGGCTCCGTCGTTGAGCAACGCCAGTATCACGATCATCACGGCCGTCAGTGGATAGAAGTTAAATACCAGAATCGCCAGCGTCATGAACAACAGCACGCGCAGCGTCTCAGCGATACGGTAGATCGCATAGCTGTTCATCCGCTGGAACGTTTTCCGGCTCTCCTTGATCGCGTCGATAATCACCGACAGGCCGGATGTCATCAGCACGATGGACGCCGCGGCGCGCGCGGCGTCCGTGGCGCCGGAAACGGCGATGCCGCAGTCAGCTTTCTTCAGCGCGGGAGCGTCGTTCACCCCGTCGCCCGTCATGCCGACAATGTGGCCGCGCTGCTGCAGCACGTCCACGATATGGAATTTATGTTCGGGGAAAACCTGAGCGAAACCGTCGGCTCTTTCGATGGATTCCGCCGACTGGGCCGATTCGTGATGCTTTACGTCGCCCAGACCGGCGGCGTCGAGAATCGCCGTGCCCATCCCTAATTTCATCGCGGTTTCCTGGGCGATAGCCAGTTGATCGCCGGTAACCATCTTGACCTTCACGCCCATCTGGCACGCGGTCGCGATGGTTGCCTTGGCATCTTCGCGTGGCGGATCGAACAGGGGCAAGACACCCAGAAACTGCCATTGTCCCTCTCCCTCGGCCCGCGCCACGCCCAACGAACGAAAGCCGCGCGCCGCGAATTCATTGACCGCCTTCTCGACTGCGGGCTTCACCTGCCCGGCATTCGCTGACAATTCCAAAATCACCTGCGGCGCACCCTTCGTTACTTTGAACGTCCTTCCGTCAGCGGCTTTGACGGCGGCTTCGGTGCGCTTATGCACCGGGTCGAAAGGCTGAAAATGGACCACGTCATAGCCATTCAACTCCTCGGCGCTTTTCAGACCGCCCAGAACGGCCAGATCAATGGTGTCGTTATTGTCCGCCCGCGAGGCCAGCGCGGCATTGAGGATGACTTGCCCGGCGGGGACATTGTTTACACCGAACGGATCGCCGAGCGTCAGCTTGTTCTGGGTCAGGGTGCCGGTCTTGTCCGCGCACAGCACGTCCACACCTGCCAATTCCTCGATGGCCACCAGACGGCTCACAATTGCCTCTGACTTGGCGAGCAGGCGCGCGCCGACCGCCATCGTCACCGACAAAACCGTCGGCATGGCCACGGGAATCGCGGCCACAGTCAGCACTAAGGCGAACTGCAGCGTAGTGAGGATCGGGTCGCCGCGAAAGAGCGCGACGGTAACAATCACCGCCACTAGAGCCACCGCGAGGACGATCAGGTAATCGCCAATTTTCAGCACAGCACGCTGAAAATGGCTGACGGTGTGCGCCTCCTGCACCAGTTGCGCCGTCTTGCCGAAGTACGTGCTCGCGCCCGTGGCATAGACCAGAGCGCCGATTTCGCCCTGGCGGACGATCGACCCCGAAAACACCGCTTCACCAGGTTTGCGCTCGGCGGGCAAGGATTCGCCTGTCAACGCGGACTGATCCACCTCCACCGGGTCGCCAGCAAGCAAGCGCGCATCCGCCGGCACAATATCGCCCAATCGCAGGCGGATGACGTCGCCCGGCACCACCTCGCGCGCCGGCGGGGTGATCCACTTACCATCACGTTTCACCCGGGCCTTGATCGCCAATTTGGCCTTCAGGGCAGCAATGGCGTTGCCCGCCTGGCTTTCTTCCCAGAATCCGACGACGGCGTTGGAAACCAGCAAAAGGAGGATGATGAAGAAATCCGGCCAGTGCCGGACCACGCCCGACAGGATCACCGCCACTTCGATCATCCATGGGATTGGACCCCAAAAATAGCTGAGGAATTTGAGGAACGCATTGGTTTTCTTTTCTTCGATCTCGTTAGGCCCGTATTGGGTCAGCCGTTGTTGCGCCTCGGCTTGACTGAGGCCGTCCGGCGACGACCCCAACTTTGCCTGCAGTTCCAGCATGGGAAGGGTTTTCAGATCGTCCTTCGCCTCGGGCCTATCTGCGTTGGGTTCCACGATGCCTATCTCCTGAGCGCGTTACACCTTGGCTTCCGGCGGGTCTGCGACTCCTCCCGTCGGCACGAAATCCGGCACGTCAAGGCGTGCCACGCCTATCCGGCTGTCGGCCATTCCGTAATAGACATCGAAGCGGTCCGGCGATCCTAGATCGTCGCGCCGGTCGATGCCGGTGGGGAATACGACGTTGGCGACGGTCCCGTCGCGTTCCTGCGGGAGCGATGGAATCAGCACAGGCTCCGCCGAACGATAGCGGATCACGCGCGGATGCTCCTTCGAGAGCACCATCACCCCAGCCGAGTAACATAGATGGTGTCCGGCGTTGCCCGGCTTCACTATTTCGCTCACGCCGTGGTAGACAATCAGCCACCCGTGCCGGGTCAGGATGGGCGGAGTGCCGCCGCCGATTTTGAGCCGCTCCCAGGGCGACACGGGAGTCGCCAGCCGGTGATGAGAGGCAAACTTGCCGATGCGATATGGTTCACGGCCCTCCAGGGCCGTCGGGCAGTAGGAAATCCAGATGCTTTCCCGCTCGAGATCCAAGTCACGGGACGCGGGATGGAGAGCGGTCTCCTCCGGGCGAGTGCCGGGGAAAAGCGGCCGGTGGAGGATGGCCAGCTCCGGGTGCCCGGATGGATTGGGAATGGCGACGGGGAAGAGGCTGGCGTCTTTGTCGTCCACGTCGGCGAATTCGATGCCCTGATATGGGCCGAAGTTCGCGAGCCCGAGGCGCTTCCAGTGGAAGAGGTCTTCCGATACCGCAAAAGCGATCCGTGGGCCACGGGCTGAAAATGCCGCGTAGGTCATCAAGTAGCGCCGGAGCGGTTCCACGAACGTGATCCGCGGATCCTCGCACCCTCCCTTACCGCCGGGCTGCAACTCATAGTCGGCTTCGGGTTCCAATGCGATGCCCAGCCGCTCGACGCCTGCCGGATCGCCGGCTTCGTTGAATCGCACCCGTGCAATGCCGATGCGTGAGTAGTTCCCCTTCGCCACCAGCCGCGGGAATAGGTAGAGCTTACCATCGGGCCCGCGGGCGGCGGCAGGATTCAAGACGCCTTCAACCTCCTGGGGATTGCCCGGTTCCGGCTCCATTATCATTCCCAGGCGCTGCAACTTAAATCCAACCATCAGGGTTTCCTCATAGCTTTAACACTTCCTGACCGTGATCCGACAGACAAGCGATGATTGTTTCGACAACCCGCTTGGTCTCGTGGGGACCCTGCACCGGAATAGAAACAACACCTGCCTCTTCGGCCGGATAGTCGTTTCCGCCCGCGAACAGGGCATCGCCAATGAAAATCATTTCTTTCAATGAAATGCCAAGAACGTCTCTTAGTTTTCTGACTCCGTAGGCTTTGTCTATACCCGGTTTGGTGACATCTATGGACGTCGCGCCGCCCATGCGGACGGAAAACTCGGGGATCAACGTGTCGAGAATCGCTTTGATCTTCTTCCGCTTCGCAAAATCGGAATCCCATTTCTTCTTCTCTTCTAGCGGCGCTTGCTGGCCGAGCGCCGAGAATGTGATCTGGCTTCCCCGGTCTTCAATCACTTCTCCCCAGACCTTTTTGGCTTGGAAGCCGGCCTGTTCGACCGCCTTCTTGAGAGAACCGACGATCTTCTCTTTTTCACTTGCTGTGAAGTCTTCGGAATAGATCTTTTTCCAGTCCCCTGCGTAGCGGAAGAACTTGGTTCCACATGTGGGCAGGATAGATAGATTCGCCAGGCTTGCATCATGGGGAAGATGCGAGAGCACCTGCTTTTCAAACTGCGGCCAATCGCCTCCGGATATCACGGCCGCCTTGACAATGCCGAGAAGGTCTCCGAGCAGCCGCGACATTTCGGCATCAAGAGATGCCTTGCTTTCGGCCAGTGTGCCGTCCAGGTCAAACACGATTAGCTTTTTCATCCCGGCATCTCGATTTCCAACACGCTCACGGTGCTGAACGGCTGAAAAGTGCACGGTCCAGTCACCGCCGGCAACAGAAATACCTCGCCTTTTCCGACAGCATAAGTGGCGCCGCTGTGCTCGATCTGGCCGGTGCCTTCGATGCATACCAGCACTCTCGGCACACCCGCGGCGCCGACGGTAAACGGTGAGTCTCCGTGCAGTCGCGACAGCCAAAACTGTTCACAGTGAAAGAGCCGCTCGCGTTCCACGGGCGTCGTGGTTTCCACCACGGCCGCCACCAGCCCGCCCGCACACTTCCCAAAGTCGACGCAGGCAAGCGCCTGATCCACCTGGAGGGCGCGCGAGCCTTGCCCGTCTTCGCATCGACGTGATCCCAGTCATACAAGCGAAACGTCACGTCGCTGTTCTCCTGAACCTCGAACACCACGATGTCGCCGCCCAGAGAGTGCACCGTCCCCGCCGGTATGAAGACGGCATCGCCGGGCTGCGGCGTAATGTATGCGAGTTGGTCCGCCACCCCTCCGTTCGCGATCGCCTGCCGCAGACCCGCTTCCGTGACGCCAGGCCGCAGACCCGCATAGATGCGGCTCTTTGGCCCTGCCTCCAGTACAACCCAGGCTTCGGTCTTACCGGTCTCGCCCGCCGGGAGCAGGTCTGTGTGGGTATCCGCAGGATGAACCTGGACCGAGAGCATTTCACGTGCGTCCAGGAACTTCAACAGCAGCGGGAATCGGCGGAATCGCCCCGCCAGCTTTCCCATCACCTGTTGTGGAAACTGTTCCAGCAGTTGCGCGATGGTTCGCCCTTTGAGGGGTCCATCGGCAACATGGCTGGGATGGTCTTCGCGGTCACTGAGCACCCACGCTTCGCCGATAGGGCCGTCGCCAGGCAGCGGCGCGGTGAGCAGGCCGGCCAAACGCCGGCCGCCCCAGAGCCGATACTGATAGATCGGCTCGAATCGCAGGGGATAGAGAAGTTCTTGACTCATTGGGCTCCGCTATTTTCCCCTGCCATCCGACACTGGCTGCTGTCGATGGCCGAAGCCGAAAAACGTCAAGTCATTGCTCATGACATAGATCGTAATGGCCGCCATCATAAAAAACAGGCCGACCCATACTTTCCAATCACGATGCGCCCGTCTCCAATAAGGGTCCGGGTTATGCTGAATGCTCTCGCGAGCCGGCGTTCCGTGCTGGTGGGAACTGTGCTTGAGTTCATTCATAGATGCTTTCTCGATTCCATCTTTAGCGGCGGCTTAGGAAGATATTGGCGCAGCCTTCGCATGTTCCGCCTCATCTTTCTGTGTCTCGTGTTCCGCCTCGAGCCAGTCCTGATCCGCCTGGCCATCGTGGTGGCCACGCTCCTCGTAAATCTCATAGGCCCGCCTGGCGATCTGCGGTTTGAGATCTTGCGCATTCGCAGCCTTCGGCTTTTTGCTCAGCAACGCGGGTTTGGTGGGGTCGAATATTCGATAGGCAAGCAGTTTTACACGGTCATTCACAAGAGCCCACGCGATTGCATAGCCCCAAACGAATGCCGCCCAGCTCCAGCCGAGGGGCGTCATAAACAGCCCATAAACCGCAATCAGCGTCGCCACCGTTTGCGTGCCCAGTACGGCCATCCAGAGAATCTTCGCGGGGCGTATGGACCAGAATGGGCCGCGCGTGCGCGTCAGGAAAATCGTCAGATGTCCGGCCACGGACAGTTTCAAATACATCAGAGTCTGGATGTGCGCACGGTCGAGGTGAAATACGCGCTCGCCCAGATAAAACAGACCAAACGCGGCCACGACCCCGATGACGCCCAGCACCGTCGAAACCCCCAGCACCAGGCGCATATTCCACGCCTCTGGCTTATCTTTGTAATGAACGTTGTCATAGGCGATGGACAGGATGGCTCCATCGTTGAGCAAGGCCAGCATCACGATCATCACCGCGGTCACTGGGTAGAAGTTAAACACCAGGATCGCCAGCGTCATGAAGAACAGCACGCGCAACGTCTCAGCGATACGGTAGATCGCGTAGCTGTTCATCCGCTGGAAGATGCGGCGGCTCTCCTTGATCGCATCGATGATTACGGACAAGCCGGAAGCCAGCAGCACGATGTCCGCCGCGGCGCGCGCCGTATCCGTCGCGCCGGAAACGGCGATGCCGCAATCCGCTTTCTTGAGCGCCGGGGCGTCGTTCACTCCGTCGCCGGTCATGCCGACGATGTGGCCGCGCTGCTGCAGGACATCCACGATGTGGAATTTGTGTTCCGGGAACACCTGGGCGAAACCGTCCGCCTTTTCGATTGATTCCGCCGCCTGCGCCGTCTCGTGATGCTTGATATCGCCGAATGCGCTGGCATCGAGGATGTTCGTGCCCATCCCCAACTGCCTGGCAGTTTCCTTAGCGATTGCCATTTGATCGCCGGTAACCATCTTCACGCTCACACCCATTTGATGGGCGCTCGCTATCGTGGCTTTGGCATCGGGGCGAGGCTCGTCGAACAAGGGCAGCACCCCCACCATCCGCCATTTGTTTTCCTCGTCGGCGCGGGTTACCCCTAATGAGCGGTAGCCTTTTGCGGCGAACTCGTTGACGGCCTTCTCGACGGCATCCTTCACCTCGCCGGCATTGGTGGACATCTTGAGAATGACCTGTGGGGCGCCTTTGGCCACGTAGAACTGCTTTCCGTCCGCGCCTTTCACCGTAGCTTCGGTGCGCTTGTGGACCGGATCGAACGGCTGAAAATGGAGCACCTGGCAGGCCTTCAGAGTCTTTGGGTCTTTGACTCCACCTATCACCGCAAGGTCGATGGTGTCCTTATCTTCGGCGCGGGATGCCAGCGCGGCGCAGAGGATGACCTCGTCGGCTGTAATTCCCTTCAGCATGAAGGGATCGCCCAGGGTCAGCTTGTTCATGGTCAGCGTACCGGTCTTATCCGAACAAAGGATGTCCACGCCGGCCAGTTCTTCGATCGCCGAGAGCTTGGTGATAATCGCTTGCTTCTTCGCCAGAAGGCGTGCGCCCACTGCCATGGTCACTGACAGTACGGTAGGCATCGCCACGGGAATTGCGGCCACCAGAAGCACCAGCGCGAACTCCAGCGTGCTCATGACCGGATCGTGACGGAAGAGCGCGACGGTGACAATCAATGCCACTAGCGCTACGGCGAGAATAATCAGGTAATCGCCGATCTTCAGCACGGCTTTTTGGAAATGGCTGGCGGATTCCGGGCCCTGCACCATTTGCGCGGTCTTGCCGAAGTAGGTGTCGGTACCGGTGGCGTACACCATCGCTTCGATTTCACCCTGGCGAATGATGGAGCCGGAGAATACCGCATCGCCCGGCTTTTTTTCGGCGGGTAAAGATTCGCCGGTAAGCGCGGACTGGTCCACCTCCACCGGGTCGCCGGGCAGCAGGCGTGCGTCGGCGGGAACGATGTCACCCAGTCTGAGGCGGATGACGTCGCCCGGCACCACTTCCTTCGCTGAAGGATCGGTCCATTTCCCGTCACGTTTGACTTTGGCTTTGATCGCCAACTGCTTCCGGAGTGCGGCGATCGCATCGCCCGCCTGGTGTTCTTCCCAGAATCCGACGACGGCGTTGGACACCAACAGGAGCAGGATGATAAAGAAATCGGGCCAGTGCCGAACTACGCCGGACAGAATCACCGCCCCTTCAATCATCCACGGGATGGGACCCCAAAAATAGCTGAGGAACTTAAGGAACGGATTGTCTTTCTTTTCTGCAATCTCGTTCGGACCATATTGCGCTAACCGCTTCTGCGCCTCGGCCTGACTCAGGCCATTTGGCGATGAGCCCAGCTTTTCTTGCAACTCCTCCATGGAAATCGATTTGAAGTTCTTCTGCGCATCGGACTTCGCTCCCGGCGCTGGCGCCGAGCCGTTCTGAGCGTCAGTTGGTTTCATAACGTACTCCTTCTTCCCTTTGCTACGCCACCGATTTTGTAAGTTGCGGGACAGTTGCCGAAGCCTTTTCCATGGCCGCACTGTATTCGCCCCGACGCGCCGCCCGGTTGCACCTGGCTCGGTGACACAGGGCTTGCTGGGCCGCCGATACGTTCGCCTCCTGGCCTCGCCAAATCTCTAATGCCGGTTGTTGAATGGCGCGGGCAAACGAAAACGCCAGCGCCCAAGGCATCCGCGACTTGAACCTGACATTCATAGCGTTTAGCCTTGCCGAAGCCAGTTCCGCGGATTGGCCGCCCGACAGGAACGCAACCCCAGGAACGGCAGCGGGTACCGATCGCAATAGGCAGCGCACCGTGGCGTCGGCGACATCGTCCACCGAGCCTTGCTTGGGGCAGGTCGAGCCCGGAAGCACCATATTGGGCTTCAGGATCACGCCCTCCAGCATCACTCCTTGTATGTAAAGCTGGCTGAAAACGGTTCGCAGGACTTCCTCCGTCACTTCGCGGCACCGCTCTATGGTGTGCGCGCCCTCCATAAGGGTTTCCGGCTCGACGACGGGGACCAGTCCGGCTTCCTGGCACAACGCGGCATAGCGCGCCAAGGCGTGCGCGTTGGCTTCGATGCAGCCTCGGCTAGGAATGCCTTCGCCTATGGCGATCACCGCGCGCCACTTGGCGAAGCGCGCACCCATCTTGGGAATATTCAGCCAGGCGGTCGCGCAATCCGTCCAGACCTTCGGTGATCTTCTCTCCGGGATGACCCGCCAGGTCTTTTGCACCGGTATCGACTTTGATGCCGGGAATGATTCCCGCATCGGTGATGGCCTTAGCAAAGGGAGTGCCATCATTCTTCTGGCGGATCGTCTCGTCGTAGAGGATCGCGCCACTAATGGACTGCCCGAGACCGGGCGTGGTCACAATCAACTCCCGGTAGGCGCGCCGCGCCTGCTCGGTCTGGGGAATCCCCAACTTGGCGAATCGTTTGTTACAGGTTGGATTACTTTCGTCCATCGCCAGCAGTCCCTTATCGTCTGCGACCATCGCCCTCGCGGCGTCTATAAGCTTTTGTGCATTCATTTCGTCTGCTCCCTTCCAGTTACTGATCTCCACCATGGGCTAACCACTTTCGCGCCTCATCGGCGTGGGAGTGATCGAAGTATCGGATTGCCGCTTTCGTGAAAGGCTCGCAAAATGCCGCCATGCCCTGCTGCCACATTTGATCGCCAACCATCGCGACCCGTTCGAGATCCGCGAAGTGTTTGTAGTCGAACTTGATGTCCTCCCAGAGCGCCCCGGCGTCCCAGCCGTGGAAAGCGGTCATGTCAAACAGCACTTGCAGTTTTCTGTGCTCCCGGACGAGCCGCTCGAACTCGGGCACAAAGTGCTCGTAATCCGCCTTTGTCAGCTTCCCGCTGACGTGAACGATGAGAACCTTCCCACCGTTCTCTCTACTGAGTTGAATGGGCATTAGGGACCCTCTCACCCGACACTTGACCGGGCTGCCATTTCCAGTTGCGAATCTCCGGCAAGTCTTCGCCGTGCTTGTCGATGTAAACCTTGTGCTCGATGAGTTTGTCTTGCATGGTCTGCTTCAGGTAAGCCCCCTTGGACCCCAAATGCGGCAGCCGATCGATCACGTCCTGCACCAGGTGGAACCGGTCCAGATCGTTCTGCACCCTCATATCGAAGGCCGTGGTGATGGTCCCCTCTTCCTTGTAGCCGCGCACGTGAAGGTTGCGGTTGGTCCGGCGGTAGGTCAACCGGTGGACCAGCCAAGGGTATCCGTGGAAGCCAAAGATGATGTGCTTGTCCTTGGTGAATAGCGAATCGTACTCCCTTTCGCTCAGTCCGTGCGGGTGCTCGGTTTGAGGCTGCAGCTTCATCAAATCGACGACATTGACCACCCGGATCTTCAGATCGGGGAGATGCTCGCGAAGAATGGAAACGGCGGCCAGAATCTCCAGCGTGGGTGTGTCTCCGCAACAGGCCATCACCACGTCCGGTTCGCCGTCCTGATCGTTACTGGCCCATTGCCAGATGCCGATTCCTTCCGTGCAATGCACCACCGCCTGGTCCATGGTCAGCCATTGCGGGAGGGCGTGCTTGCCTGCAACCACCACGTTGACGTAATGCCGGCTGCGCAGGCAGTGATCGAAGACCGACAGCAGACAATTGGCATCGGGTGGCAAGTAGACGCGCACGATATCTGCCTTCTTGTTGATCACGTGATCGAGGAAGCCGGGATCCTGGTGGGTGAACCCGTTGTGGTCCTGCTGCCAGACGTGGGAGGCGAGCAGATAGTTCAACGACGCGATTTTCCGGCGCCAGGGCAGTTCCAATGTTACCTTCAGCCACTTGGCGTGCTGGCTGAACATGGAGTCGACGATGCGAATGAAGGCCTCATAGCTGTTGAACAGCCCGTGCCGCCCGGTCAGCAGATATCCTTCCAACCAACCCTCGCACTGGTGCTCGCTCAGCATCGAATCCAACACGCGGCCCGCCGGCGCGAGGAATTCGTCATTCTTCACTTTTCGGGCATCCCACTGACGGTTGGTGACTTCAAAGACCGCTCCCAGGAGATTCGAGACTGTCTCATCGGGACCGAAAACGCGGAAATTTCGCTCATCCTGGTTCAGCTTGGTCACGTCACGCAGGAAACTGCCAAGCACAAGCGTGTCCTGAGCGTCCACAGCGCCGGGCGAGGGCACCGTTACGGCGTGGGTGTGGAAGTCCGGCATGCGCAGGTCGCGCAGCAGAACGCCGCCGTTGGCATGCGGATTGGCGCCCATTCGCCGGTTGCCCTTGGGCGCCAGTACGGCCAATTCCGGCATGAGACGTCCGTTCTTATCGAACAGTTCCTCGGCCTTGTAGCTTTTCATCCAGCTTTCAAGGTCCTTGACGTGATCGGGGTGCTCGGAATCCACCAGAATCGGCACCTGGTGAGCGCGGAACGTGCCCTCGATTTGCAGCCCGTCGACTACCTTCGGCCCCGTCCAGCCCTTGGGCGATCTCAGGACGATCATGGGCCAGCGTGGTCGGGTCGCATCGTTGTTCTTGCGTGCGTTGTCCTGGATTTCCTGAATGCGCTCGATGGCCGTTTCCAAGGTGGCGGCCATGAGTTGATGCATCGTCTCCGGGTCGTCGCCTTCCACAAAATGAGGGTCCCATCCGCAACCGCGGAAGAATTGCTCCAACTCCTCATGCTCAATGCGCGACAGCACTGTCGGGTTGCTGATCTTGTAGCCGTTGAGGTGCAGGATTGGCAGCACGGCTCCGTCCGTGATGGGGTCGAGGAACTTATTGGACTGCCACGCGGTGGCCAGGGGGCCCGTTTCCGCTTCACCGTCACCCACAACGCAGGCGACAATCAGACCGGGATTGTCGAACGCTGCTCCGAAAGCATGGCTGACCGAATAACCCAGTTCGCCGCCTTCGTGAATGGACCCAGGCGTTGTCGGCGCCACATGGCTGGAAATTCCGCCGGGGAAGGAGAACTGCATGAACAGCTTCTTGAGCCCGGCCTCGTCCTGGGTGACGTTCGGATAGATGTCACTCCAGGTACCTTCGAGGTAAACGTTGCCGACAATCGCCGGGCCGCCGTGACCTGGACCGGCGATATAGAACATGTCCAGGTCATACTTCTTGATCACGCGGTTCAAGTGCACATAGATGAAGTTCTGGCCGGGCGTGGTGCCCCAATGCCCGACCACCAGGGGCTTCACATGCGACAGTTTCAGCGGCTCCTTCAGCAGAGGATTGTCGTAAAGATAGATCTGGCCGACCGACAGATAGTTGGCGGCACGCCAGTAGGCATCCATCTTGTGGAGCAGGTCCGGCGTGAGTGTGTTGGTTTTTGTGGCTAAGTCCTTGGCGTCTATCGCGTCGGGTTTCTTGTGAGGCAGTTCCGATGCAACTATGTTGGTTTTCATAATCGATCCTTTCCGTTTCCCGCGTCGGTTTCGAGAATGCTGCACACCGATCGCGCAATCATCAGATCTTCGTCCGTTCGAATGACGCGAACCGTAGCCCGGCTGGCGTCCGTAGAAATCATTCCCGCAGTTTCCGCATTGCGCGACTCACTCAGCGCGATGCCGAGGAAGCCCAGTCCGTCGCAGATGCGCGCGCGGACGAGTGGCGCGTTTTCGCCGATGCCTCCAGCGAAGACGAGCGTGTCCAAGCCGCCAAGCGCAGCGGCGAAAGCGCCGATCCACTTTTTCGCCTGATAACAGAACAGTGCCACAGCTTCCGCGGCGCGGATATCATGCACTTCCTGCGCCAGCAAGTCTCGCATGTCGGAACTGATCTCCGAAACTCCGAGCAGGCCAGACTTGTGGTTGACCATTTCGTAAAACTGCTTGGCGTTCATGAGCTCGGTTCGCGCCAGATACGGCGCCAGACCAGGATCCAAGTCGCCAGAGCGGGTGCTCATCACCAAGCCCGCCGTCGGAGTGAAGCCCATGCTGGTGTCAATACTCTTGCCATCGCGCACGGCGGCTATGCTGGCGCCGTTGCCCAGATGCGCGAGGATGACGCGGCCAGTGGTTGCCGCCGGGTCGCCCAGGCGCGCGAGTTCTTCCATCAAATAGGCATACGACAAACCATGGAAACCGTAGCGTTGCACTCCCTTGGCGTAGTAGCAACGCGGGATGGGAAGCAGCTTGGCGACCCGCTGCATGGTACGGTGAAACGCCGTGTCAAAACAGGCCACTTGCGGCAGTTTCGGATGACGCTGGCGGAATACTTCGATCAGTTCAATCTCGCTGGGCAGATGGTCCGGGTCGTATGGGCTGATGCGATGCAGTTCCTCCAATAACTCCTGCGTGACCAGCTCAGGCGCGGTGTGTTGCATGCCGTGCACCACGCGGTGTCCCACAGCCCTGATCGATTCGAAAACATTTTGCTCTTCGAGCCAATCCATCAGCGACGTAGCTGCCGATTTGTGGTCGGAGGCGTCGAGGCTGTAGCTGTCCTTCTGATTCCCGGCCGGGTCATGGAACGTCAGATTCGTCCCGCTCATGCCGATCCGATCCACCGTTCCATAGAGCCCTCTTTTCAGCGGTTTGCCGGCCGGGTACACTCCGAACTTGATGCTCGACGAGCCGCCGTTGATCGTCAGGATACATGGGGCATTGGGTTTCATGTGGTTAATCCGAATGAAGCCAATTTCGTGCACGTGGACTGGTAGTCTGTGTGAAGGATGCTTCGAATCCCCAGTCCTTCCGCGATCTGGACGAACATCGGGGTGTTTTCGATATAGACTACTTGCCGGGCTGCCGCCTGGGCGATGTCCAGCGCCAGGCGAAAAATATCCGCGTCAGGCTTACGGATGTGGACGAAGCAAGAGGAGATAAAGGAATCCACGAACTCGTCGAGCTTGAACTTGCGAATCCGATAAGCATTCACTTCGCGCGCTTCGTTACTGACGACGGCTATCTTCAGCCCGTGCCGGACCTTGAGCTGGGCGATTAACTCAATCATCTCGGGGTAAGGCTTCGATTGGACGCACATGAAACGTCGAAACTGAGCTCGGGTGAACGGTCGTTTCTGGTAGAAGACCACCCGGCCAAGATACTCTTCGAAAGTAAGCTTCCCCTCCTCGTGAGTTTCGAAGGTTAGGCGATGCCGTTCCTCCATCTCGGCCCACTCCAGATTGAAGTGCTTCGCCACTTTTCTGCGGGCAATGTGGTCCCACCCGTTGTTCAGGAGGACACCGCCGATATCCAGAA
>CAVPVD010000009.1:0-220560 GCA_963709155.1 Bryobacterales bacterium
GCAGCTCGCCCGTGCGAAGGCATCGGGGCGGCGCCTCGGAGGTCAGGCTGTGCGTTGACCGCTTCGTTCCGGGCGATCGCCTGTTTGTCACCCTGGCGAGTTCTTGGCCAGCGCGCCGGTGTGAACGCGCCCCTCGCCTGCATCGACCAATACGCAGGCAATCTCAGGCAGTATCGCGCCGGGTATCAGGCACGCACGCCAGCGCCGTGGCGGATCGCTTTCAGAGTCATGCCCTGCCGTTTCAGCAAGTGTCTTTGCTTTTGCGGTAGGCTATTCGCTAGCATGCCGGTCGCGACGGTGGTGCGCACAGGCACTGCGATTTAGGGCCGGACGTGCTGCACGCCTTCGCCTATGTTCGGAAGAATATGAAAATCTCGTATTTCCTCCTCTTCGCGTTCGCCGCGGTGGCCCAGACGGGCACCGGGCAGACCGTGAGCGCTAGCGTCGACGCATCCAAAACCGGCGCCGCCATTTCTCCTTATCTCTATGGCCAGTTTGTAGAGCACGCCGGGAGCCTGATCTACACGGGTCTTTGGAGCGAGATGCTCGACGACCGCAAGTTCTACAATCCGGTCGTACCGGCGACAGCGACGCCACCGGACGCCGGACAAGTAGGGCGCGCGTTCGGGCGTGGCCCGGCCCGTCGATGGGTCCCCATCGGCGCTCCGGAATCCATCGTCATGGACACGAAGAATCCGTTCGTGGGCGATCATTCGCCGCTCATCAAACTGCAAGGCGCGGAACTTCGGGGGATCCGGCAGTCCGGTCTCCCCTTCGTGGAGGGCGCCACCTATAACGGGCGCATCCAACTGGCAGGCGACCCCACGGCGAAGGTTTCGGTTGGCATCGTCTGGGACGCTAACAATCCCGAAGGGCGCCAGATGGTGTCTCTCGGTCCGATGAGGACTTCATACAAGAAGTTCACCTTCTCATTTAAGGCGGAAAAGTCCGGCACGGCGCAATTCGAAATCAGCGGCACGGGAACAGGTTCCTTCCACGTCGGCACGGTTTCGCTGATGCCAGCCGACAACGTCAACGGTTTCCGTCCTGACGCCATGGCTGCCCTCCATAGTCTTCGCTCCGGCGTGTATCGCTGGCCCGGTGGCAATTACGTTTCCGCCTTCGAATGGCGCAACGCCATCGGCGACCCCGACAAGCGCCCGCCGGAAATGGACCCGGTCTGGCGCACGCTGCAATCCAACGATGTCGGCACCGAGGAGTTCATGACGATGTGCAAGCTCCTCGGCGTGGAAGCCTATATCACCGTCGACGCCGGTTTCGGCGATGCGTGGTCGGCCGGGCAATATGTCGAATACGTCAATGGCGCCGTCACCACTCCGATGGGCAAACTGCGCGCCGCCAACGGCCATCCCGAGCCCTATCGCGTGAAATTCTTGGGCATCGGCAATGAAATGTGGGGCAGCTATCAGTATGGTTATATGCCGCTCCCGCAGTTCGAACACAAGCACAACCTGTTCGCCAAGGCCATGCGGAAGGCCGATCCCACCATCGTGCTAATCGCCAGCGGCGCCATGCCGGACACCATGACCGGTTCCAAAGAGGCCCTGAAACTCGGCTCGGATCTGGTGCCGAAAATCATGTCTCCTGCGGATTGGACCGGCAATCTGCTCAAGAATTGCTTCGACAATATCGACCTGATCAGCGAACACTTCTACAACTACGGCGGCACGCACTTCGATCTTGCCCAGGGCAAACAAGTGCCGAACGATCCCACCGAACCGATCACCGATTGGATGCGCCGTCCCGCCAACCACGTGCGCATCAAATACGAGACTTACAAAGAATACGAAAAGGTCCTGCCGGAACTGGCGGCCCATCCCAAGCCCATCAATATGGACGAATGGGCCTATGCGGGTAACGGCAAGTATCCAATCTATCCGTCGTACGCCTGGGTTTTCCACGAATTGTTCCGCCATTCCGACATCTTTCAAATGGCGGGCTACACTTTCGCGACCTCGCTGCTCACCCGCAATGGAGCGCCCGTGAAGCTGAACGCCAACGGCGAGGTCTTCAAGATTTATCGCGATCACTTCGGTTCGATCCCGGTGGAAGTCTCGGGCAATTCGCCCCAACCCAAGGTGACAGACCCGGTGGGCGGCGAACAACCCGCGGTCAACGCCGGCAGCGCCACGTTTCCGTTGGACGTGGCCGCCGCCTGGACCGCTGACCGCCAGACCCTCACCGTGGCTGTGCTAAATCCAACGGACGGCGATCAAGCGCTCAAGCTGAACATCGCGGGCGCTTCGCTCGCGGGCAGAGGTGCGTTGTGGAGGCTGGCGCCCAGCGGCGACGACATCCAGAACCCGGCAATAACCAGTTCGCCTGTAGATGCCATTCCCGATACACTCACTTTGCCGCGCTACAGTATCAGCATTTACGAACTCGCGGCGAAGCCATAAGGAGGCGGTTGCAATGAAGAGAATTCTACTGCTCGCAATGATCGCGGCCGCTCTATGGGCCGACCAGATGCCCGCGCCGGTCAAGGTCGAGGGAGGCCGCGTGCAAGGCGCCGTCGAGAGCAATCTAACGGTCTACCGGGGCATTCCGTTCGCGGCGCCGCCCGTCGGCGATCTCCGCTGGCGCGCTCCCGAGCCCGCCGCGAAATGGGAGGGAGTGCGGCAGGCCGTTAAATTCGGGCCCTCGTGTGTGCAGGGGATGAGAGCTCCAGGAGCGGGTCAGGGATCCGAAACGGGCGAGGACTGCCTGTACTTGAATGTTTGGACTCCGGCGAAGTCGCCGCGCGACCGCATTGCTGTATTGGTTTGGATTTATGGCGGCGGGTTCAATGCCGGCGCTACCTCCGAACCGAACTACAGCGGAGAGAAACTCGCCCAAAGGGGAGTCGTGCTCGTGAGCATCGCCTACCGCGTGGGCCGACTCGGATTTCTCTCACATCCGGATCTGAGCGCCGAGAGCCGGAATCATGTCTCGGGGAATTACGGTCTGCTGGATATGATCGCGGGGCTCCAATGGGTGCGGAAGAATATCGGCGCATTCGGGGGCGATCCCCATCGCGTGACCATTTTCGGCGAATCGGCCGGGGGAATCGCGGTGAGCATGCTGTGCGCGTCGCCGTTAGCGAAAGGGCTGTTTGAAGGCGCCATTTCGCAGAGCGGAGGATCGTTCGGACCGCCGCGGCCTACGACTTTTCCGGGCGAGAACCTGAAGCGGCTGGCCGATGCAGAGCGCGCGGGCGAAACGTACGCCAAAGCCGCAGGGGCCTCGTCGATGGCGGAACTGCGGAAATTGCCCGCTGACCAGCTTCAAGCAGCCGGCCGCGGTATGGGCTTGGCTTGGCCAATCATCGACGGGTGGGTGATTCCCGACGATCAGTACAAGCTCTACGAAGCCAGGCGCTACAACGATACGCCCATTCTGGTGGGCTACAACTCGGACGAGGGCGCGAGTTTTTCGCCGCCCAAAACCTCGGAGGAATATGTCGCGGCCGTGAAGGCGCGCTACGGCCCGTTCGCGGACAAGCTGATCGCAGCTTATCCACCCGGCTCGGGAACGGTTGCGAAGACCGCGCGCGACCTCACCCGCGATGCGGCTTTCGGCTGGCACACCTGGATCTGGGCGCGCCTCGAGGCGCAGACCGGGAAATCCAAGGTGTTCTACTATTGTTTCGATCAGCACCCCGAATATCCAGCCGATTCTCCGCGGGCGGGGTACGGCTCGCCGCACGGCGCAGATGTGTCCTACGTTTTCCAACATCTCAATATGTCGAATCCGCAGATAACCAAGTCAGACCTGACGATCTCGGAGGCCATGGCCACTTATTGGACGAACTTCGCCAAGCGCGGCGATCCGAACGGAGAAGGCGTTCCCGCGTGGCCGGCTTTTAGCGACGCCAAACCTGTGGTGATGTACTTCGCGCGGACGCCCCACACGGGACCGGTTCCGAGCGCCGAGGGACTCAAAGTACTGGACGAATATTTCGCATGGCGGCGCACGCCGGAAGGCGAGGCCTGGGCCAAGTAGTTCCCGTCCCAGTGACATGGTTGGAGATGACAGCTCAAAGAACCTATCGCCCAGTTCGGAGCTCTAATGTTCTGCTGCGCTGGAATTCGATGGCCGAGAATCAGCACATTGCCGCAGTAATGATGTTATTCTCCAGCGGAACTCGCGCTCACTTCTTTGCCGCAGGCATGCTTATTGACTATACAACCGTGATCATTCTATCTTGTGGTAACGACTGCTGCCTGCGGCGAGCGATCCAGTTCTGGCAGGTAGTTCCAACTTTCGTTGCTGCTGGAGGTGTTGCACGCCCAAGTCGATCGCAGTGTTTGGCGCCGGTCCAGGCCTTGGCCAGGCGGTTGCTCGCCGCTATGCGCAGGAGGGCTACGAGGTTGTGCTGGTCGGCCGCCGTCGACAACCTCTCGATGCGTTGGCACAGGACTTGATCGCCTCAGGCGCGAGCGCGCACGCCATTTCCGGCGACCTGTCCGACACCGGGGCTGTCCCCGCGCTGGCCGAGCAGATTCGCGCTGAGGTTGGCGACCTGGATGCGATCTACTACGCCCCGACGCCTGAATATGGGTTCGTCTCCGCGGCGGGTCTCACCCCGCAGCGCGCGCAGTCGTTCATGCCCCTCGTCTTCTACTCGCTGCTCCCGCTCGTGCACCAATTCCTACCGCACATGGTTGAGCAGGGCGATGGCGCCATCTTGACTGCGCAGGGCGCCAGCACCGTGTGCGGCCTGCCGAACATGAGCGGACCGGGCCCAGCGCAAGCCGCCCAGCGCAATTACCTACAGTCCTTACACGCCGAGATGGCCGACAAGGGCGTCTACGTCGGCATGCTCTACATCGGCGCGATCATCGAGAACAGCGCCTTCCATACCTATATCGAGCAATCCAAGACAGCCAACCCGGTGACGGGCCGCGACTGGGGACCCACCGTCAACCCCGCCCACCTCGCCCAGATGCTCTGGAACATGCACCAGGCCAAGGGCCAGGCGGAAGCCAAATACCCTGTGTAGGCGTGTTCGATCTCCGAAGTATGTGGGCGGGTAGGCCGGAATCGCAAGCTCTTACGCCCTCTCACTGAACTATGATCGAATTGGACTTTCCAGGAGAATTCAATAACAATGAAAATCATTCTTCGGCTTGGGTCTCGGGTGTTCGTGCCCGGCGCAGCCTTTCTTTTTGCCGGGTTGCTCGCGGCTCAACCGCCCACGGGCCAATCCGGTACGGGCGCGCCGCCCAGGGGACGCGCCATGCCGCCGCCGCCCAAAGCGGGTGTCTGCCCACTGCCGATCCTTCCCGCCCTGCCCGCCTATACCGACCAGACCTTTTTCACGAAAGCGGACGTCCCGCACGGGAAGATCGAGCAGGCCAACTACAAGAACTACGCGGGCGAAGACAAACGCATGCATGTGTATCTGCCGCCGGATTACGCCGGCGATGCCGGTGCCCGATACCCCGTGCTTTATCTGAACCACGGCGGCGGAGACGACGATTCCAAATGGACCAGTGAAGACCTCCGCAGCGGGGGATATGCGGGCGACATCCTCGATAACCTGATCGCCGCCGGCAAGGCGAAGCCCATGATCATTGTCATGCCGAGCACACGAGGCTGCGCGACGTTCGATCCTTCGCCCATCGGCACCGACGACAAGTGCTCGCAGGAATACGTGAAGGACATCATTCCCTACGTCGATAGCCATTACCGCACCAAGGCGAGCCGGGAATATCGGGCGTTGGCGGGGCTGTCGATGGGCGGCATGGTGGTGATCCACACCGGTTTTCAGCACCTCGACACATTCAGCGAGCTTTATATCTACAGCTCCGGTCACATCAGCGAGGCTACGCTGAAGAAATTCGACGAGTATTACGGAGCGATGCTGAGGGATCCAGCCACCAATGATAAATTCCGTGTACCGCTCTACATGGCTGCCGGCGAAACCGACATCGCGCTCAAGAATGGCCAAAAGGATCTCGCGCTGTTCGATCAGTACGGGTTGCGCAATTTCTGGGTGCTCAGCAGCGGCGGCCACGAGTGGGCCAACTGGCGCCGGTATCTCTATCAGACCGCGCAGATCATGTTCCCCGATTGTCCGGCGACCTCCTTGGCCGCCCTCGCCCCCACATCGCGCCATATCGACATCGACGTAGCACGGGCGGCCAAACCGCTCGACCGATTCTTCGACCTGTCGGTCGGCTCCGACTACCCCGGCACACTCATTCGCGACGACTGCCAGGAGCAGCTCAAGACTGCGGTCGATGAACTGGGCTTCCGCTACATTCGTTTCCATGCGATCTTCCACGACGTATTGGGCACGGTACGAGTCGAGAACGGGAAGAATATCTACGACTGGACCAAAATAGACCAGCTCTACGATGACCTGCTGGCGCGCCGCATCAAGCCGTTTGTCGAATTGGGCTTCACGCCGAACGCGATGAAGACGTCCAACAACAAGATCTTCTATTGGCAGGGCAATACTTCGCATCCGGCGCCGGCGGCGTGGAAAGACCTCATTGATGCCTTCATTCACCACGTCGAAAAACATTATGGGCAGGCCGAGGTGCGCACATGGTTTTTCGAGGTGTGGAACGAGCCCAACCTGTCCGGTTTCTGGGAGGGCGCCGATCAGAATGCATACTTCGAACTGTACGATCTGACGGCGAATACCATTAAGGCGATCGATCCCAATTTGCGAGTTGGCGGCCCGTCAACCGCCGGCGCCGCGTGGGTGTCGGAGTTCCTCGGTCACGTGGCGCAAAGCGGTGCCGCGGTGGACTTCATCACCACCCATACGTACGGCGTCAACGGCGGTTTCCTCGACGAGAACGGCAAGGAAGATACGAAGCTGTCTCCATCGCCGGATGCCATCGTCGGCGACGTGCGGAGGGTTCGCGAGCAGATCCAGGCATCGAAGTTCCCCAACCGGCCACTCTACTTCACGGAGTGGAGCACGAGCTACACCCCGCGCGACCTGGTGCATGATTCATACATCAGCGCGCCGTATATTCTCAGCAAACTCAAGGTCAGCGAAGGCTTGCTGCAAGGCATGAGTTATTGGACCTACACCGATCTCTTCGAAGAGCCGGGGCCGCCGCCTACGCCGTTTCACGGCGGGTTTGGCTTGTTGAACCGCGAGGGCATCCGCAAGCCGGCCTACTTTGCATACAAGTATCTTCATGCAGTCCAGGGCAACGAGATTCCGGCCCAGGACGCGCAGGTCATTGCCGCGGCAGAGAGCGGCGGCGTCTCAGCCGTAATCTGGGACTTTCAGCAACCCCAGCAGAAAGTCAGCAACCGGCCGTTTTATAACCGCCTTGTTCCAGCCGCGCCCGCGCCGTCCGTGGAGTTGAGTGTCAGCCATCTGAAAGCCGGCAGCTATAAACTGACGGTTCACCGCACCGGCTATCGCGCCAACGATGCGTATTCGGCCTACATCGATATGGGCGCTCCCAAGGACTTGAGGCCGGCACAACTCGAGCAATTGAAGAATCTGACGCGCGACCTCCCAGAGACCGATCGCGTCGTGGAGATCGGAAAGAACGGCTCCTACGAGTTCTCGGTGCCGATGCACAGTAATGATGTCGTGCTGGTCACGCTGGAAAAACTCGGCAAGTGAGTCCGAGTTCCAGTTACAGCACACCGTTCACATGTGGCGTGGTACCCACGGGTTGTCCGCCGCCGACGCTGATCTGCACCTTTTCTTTTGGCAACTCCTCGGGCGGAAGGATGAATTCCACCTCGCGGCTCTCGCCCGCGCCCAAGTGAATTCGCTGGAATCCGCGCAGGCTGCGAATCGGCGCGTCCTGTTCGACGTCACCACTGACGTAGAGCTGAACTACTTCGTCGCCATCCCGCGATGAGGCATTCTTTACCGTCGCGTGGACTTCGGCGCCGGTCGGGGTGCGCTTCGCGCTCAAGTCCGAATACGCAAAACTGGAATAACTCAGCCCGAAGCCGAACGGGTATAGCGGTTCGCCTTTGAAGTAGCGATAGGTGCGGCCCTTCATGGAGTAATCGGTAAACGCAGGTAGCTGATCAAGGCTCTTATAGAACGTCACCGGGAGACGCCCCGCAGGGTTATTGACGCCGGCCAGAGTCTCTGCGATCGCCGTGCCCGCCTCCTCGCCGCCGTACCAGGCCGAAAGCACCGCGGTGGCGCCCGCCGCCGCTGAGTTGATGGCCACGGCGCTGCCGCTGGTCAGAACCACTACGACTGGCTTGCCGGTAGCGATCATGGCCTTCACCAGGCTTTCCTGCGGCTCCGGCAAGTCAATCGCGCTGCGGTCATGACCTTCTCCCTCCTGCGACCCATTCAGGCCGACGAAGACCAGCGTCACGTCGGAATCTCGCGCCACCTTCTCTGCTTCAGCCAGCATTACGGCCACTGGCGGAATCCAGTTCAATTGGGCTCCGCCTCCGGGACCGTTCTGGGTGTATTCCACTCTCACGGCGTACTTGCGCCCGCCTTCCAACTGCATGGGAGCCGGCCCGGCGCGGCGCATGCCTTGCCCCTGCCCCGGCCCCAGTCCGGCCGGCCGGGCGCCGGAGGGTCCACTGGGCCCGGCTTCCTGGTCATTGAGGAACAGCTTGATCTTGCCCTCGCGGTTCCAGATGCCGGTACGCGCGGATATCACATAATCGCCAGTGGCCGGAGGAATCAGGGTGCCCGTCCAACGGATGGAGTACTTGTTGCCGCCGGTAGCAGTCAACAGGGCGGGTTCTTCCATGTTGGCGTCGAAGTACAAGCGCGACTCCACCCGGCGCAGCTTCGGCTGGCCTTGGAAATCCGGATTGTCGAAGTACTCAGCTAGCAGACCTTCGCCCTTGCCGTCCGGTGTAACGAGGACGTTCGAGTCGAACCAACGCCTGCGTACTGCCGGTATAGGTGGCGCCAAGGGCGTATTGCACCTTGGCGTTGGCGAACTGCTGCCGGATGCCTTCGAGCGGAGTCACCTGCCTCGAGGAGATGCCGTTGTAGTTACCCAGCAGGCCGATCGGATCGTTCGCCGAGGGACCAACCACCGCGATCCCGGTTACCGAGGATTTCAGAGGCAGCAAGCCGCCTTGGTTCTTCAGCAGCACGATGGCTTCGCGCTCTCCTTCACGGGCCAGTTGGCGATGCGCGGCCGAATCGTTCTCGGAGTACGGAATCTCCGCGTAGGGGACGCGATCCGGGGGATCGAACATACCCAGCCGGAATCGCGCTTCAAACAGCCGCTCCGCCGATCGGGTGATTTCCGCTTCCGTGATGTGGCCGGCATTGACTTCGTCAAGCAGGCTGCGATACTCGCCGCCGCAGGTCAGATCGGTCCCAGCTTTGACGGCAGATACCGCGGCTTCGCCCTGAGTCACAACGTATTTGTGAGTGCGGAAGATATCGCCGATGGCGCCGCAATCGCTCACCACATAGCCTTGGAAGCCCCAGTCATCCCGCAGGCGCTTTTGCAGCAGGTCCGCGTTGGCGCACCCCGGCACGCCATCCACGGAGTTATACACGCACATCACCGAATCCGCTTTGCCTTCCGTCACCGCGGCCTTGAAGGCGGGGAGATAGGTGTTCACGAGGTCGTACTCGCTTACCTTGACGTCGAAGGTGTGCCGCAACGGCTCGGGGCCGCTATGCACGGCATAGTGCTTGGGCGTGGCTACGACTTTCAAATAATGCGGATCATCGCCCTGCATGCCTTTAACGAACGCCACGCCCATCCGGCTGGTGAGGTACGGGTCCTCGCCGTAGGTTTCCTGCCCGCGCCCCCAGCGGGGGTCCCGGAAAATGTTGATGTTCGGCGACCAGTAGGTCAACCCGGCGGTGCGGCCGGGAGCGGCGCCTGGCGCCACCTCGGTGACTGGAGGGCGGCGCTGGGCTTCATGGTATTTGGCCCGCGCTTCCGTGGAAATCGCGTCCGCCACGCGATGTATCAGGTCGGGGTCCCAGGTGGCACCAAGCGCAATAGCTTGGGGGAAGACTGTGGCGCGTCCCTGCGCCACCCCGTGTAGCGCCTCGTTCCACCAGTTGTAGGCAGGTACGCCAAGACGCGGAATCGCCGGAGCGCTGTTTTGCATCTGGAGCACCTTCTCCTCCAAGGTCATGCGCGAGACGAGATCAGCCGCGCGAAGTCCGGACGACAAGTTCGGATCCAGGTACGGAGTGCTGCCCGGCTGTTGTGCTGACGAGATGGCAGTCAGCGATAACCCAATCGCGAATACATGCAGTCTCAAGTTGCAATCTCCTTTAGCAACCCGGCTCCGGCTATAGCAGGGCTGCATCCGACGCTATTGGCGAATCTGCAGAATCATCCTAACACCACGGCAACACCGAACGGCCGCAACAAGATGATGCGCCGTCGACACATCTACTCGGGGTAAGCTGGGTATTCTCGGAAGTCCAGGTGTTCGGACGGAGAATACATTTATGACTCTCAGCCAACGCCGGAGGTGATGTCGCCGAGTGGGGATTTCATGAGGAACAGTTCCGCATTGGCCCGCCACAGGTTTAGCGGTGGTTTGCCGAAACAGCTTGCGTTGTGCCTGGTCCTGGCGGCGGTCTGCAGCCGTCATTCCGAAGCCCAGGACGCTCCCGCGCCCTCCAAGTGGCCAGGCCCGGGACAACTCTTTGTAGGGCGTTAATATAGTTGACAACTCAAGCGGTCGGTGCTACCATCGTTCCCATGACAGAAAAGCAAGCCGCCGATTTGCTCAGCGAGATCAAACGGTTGAACGACATTCTACTGGCACTCGCTCAAATGCAAGCTGCAAAATTTCTACCAAAAGGCAAGACCCTCGGCTCTGTTCAAGAGCTACCCGCCAGCAGGAAGAGTTCCTGAAGAGTCGGTGGAGCGAAAGAATTTTTCAAAGGTTTTGGATCGCTCTGTCTGCTCTTCGCTGGCAATCAACGTCTTGACGATGTTGAGTGCAAACACTACGTCCAGGCGACTGGCATCGGACTGCTTTACCAAGTCGTAGATTTCAGCCGCCAACAAGAGCGCCATGTTTCCAGAATCTACCAATTTCTTCATTGCCGTAACTGTCATGCAATTATATAGCAGCCAGCGTTAACCAAAGATAGTGGGCCTTTTCAGGCACAAGAGGTCAGATAATGAGGAGAAGGTGAACGCATGATCCCATTTAGGACCATTTACACTGTCTATTTCGCTGTCGGGGTTATCGGCGCTGGACAGACATCCGTTCCGCAACCAAAATCGGATACCGCTTCACGAGAGTCCTCGGCACCCGCAAAGTGCTCTCCAGAGTGCAAGCCTGCACCAGCTACCCTTTCAGGCAAGGTATTTGCTATTACGAAGGGTGGCGACCTCAAGCAGGCGAGGTTCGCACAGGTGTTCGTCATGTCGGGGGATTCCGCAACGGAGTTCAATGCTGCCATGCTCCCGAATGATGAAGTGGTGTCCGAGTTCAAGAAGGTGAGAGACCAGCGGGAGACGAACCCACTACTGGCAAATCCCTCGGACGCATACGTAGCGTACCGAATGGCCAATGTGGATTCTACCTTGAAGGTGTTATGCAATTCCATTATAAACACGCCAAAAGATACAGTGCTCAAGCTGGTGAAAGTTCATCCAGACCAAGTAGTTACTCTGGAGACGGACGAAGAAGGTTTCTTCAAGACTGATGGACTGAAGCCCGGTGCCTACACGGTTCTTGTAGTAGGTAGGGCTGGCGCAAACGACGGCTTTTGGGTCGAGAATGTAGCGCTTGAAGCCGGGAAAGACGGCGCTCTAAAGATGCGAACACCAGTCATGGTGTGTCTAAACCCCTAGAGCGTACTGGAGAGATAATGCACATCAACTATACGATGCATAACCGCTGTGGAGTTGCAGTTATCAAATCACCAAAGATTTTCGGAAATCGGCTCGGGCATCTTTCGATGGAAAACGATTCGTCATGGGCGTTGCGTGATTATGTTTATGGCGTAATGCTGCGGAGCGGCGATAGTGAGCGCACGTTAACCCAGATCGAATCAATTGTCGAAGACTACGAAAAGCCGGAATACAGAGCCGTTGGACGGAAGCGTGAGTGGGCCAGCGAATTGGCATCTCTGTCGAAGAAAAGATTTGGAAAGCAGTATGATGCCCTCACGCCGCCGGACGACAGTTGGGGCCGATGGAGGCCCTTGCGATAAGACCCGCAGACGGGCAAATCTACTGCTTGCTCTTGCTCTTAGATGCCTTTCTTGCCCGTGCCCGCTTGAGCTTCGCCTCTTCCTTTAGAAACGCCTCTTTAGGCACGGTGATAATCGTTCGGAACGCATTGTCAAAGCGCTCCCATTCGGTTGCGCCGGGTACATTTGGCGGCGGTAATGGCTTCATTTTGCGATCCCTGGATTCAGTATATAGGCTAGGACCGGTGCGTGCAAGGACCTCACATAAATAGCCTTGGGAGAACACAGAATGGAAACCAATGAACAGTTTGAGGCGAGGATGCGGATACTGGGAATCCCGAAGGTTGAAGGATTGATTTATAGCAAATGGATCGACGGCAAATTGGTCACTCCAGATGACGCCGCTGAGGACAATTGGAAAGCCCTTAATGCTGCGTTTAATCCGAAGGCGGAAACAACTTCAAGGCCCGTAGTGCTGCTTTTAAGCCAAAGACTTCTGAAACTCATTGAAGGCACCGCAGATCGGACAAAGAACTACCAATGGCCCGTTAGGTGTCACCCAGACTACCTCTTTTGCGACATGCACAGGCCCTTGTGACTTTTGGGAACCCGCCTGAACTTGTTTTCTGGAACGCCCATCACCTAAGTTTCTGGTTGTCGATTCAAATTGGTCAAGCGGCAGGCTCACAACCAAGATAGCACCGCAACTGTCACTTCCACAGATAAGATTGGGCGAACCGTAATCGCCAGTCAGTATCGGTAACTTGCTCTCAGGGAAAAACAAGATTGTCCTGTTACCTTCTTTCGGCTCAGGAATTACGTTTAGTGGTATGTTAGTTGGCATCGGACGACGTAACCTTAACCTTCCCTGTTAACCGATCGAAGGTAAGTCGCTTGCCGACGATCTGGCGCACGGCCAAATCGAAACGATCCTTGTCATCGAATCCCTTACGATTGTTGTAACGGAAAACTTGCTCATCCAGGTACCGGAACAAGTGAAATGCCTCAACGCTAATGTACGTGCCGTTGATGGACCGCTTGAACAGGCTCCAGAAATTCTCCATACCATTCGTGTGGACCTCGCCATCAACATACTTCACGGCATGATCGACAACTTCATGCTGGAACTCGTCAAGCCCTTCGTAGGATTTCAGGGCATCTGTAAAGATGGCAGAACCGGCGAGGACGTGCTCACGAAGTTCTTTTTGAAGGGTCTTCTTCTTTGTGTTGTCTACGACCTTGGTGCGGACCTTTCCGCCACGCTCAAGGATTCCCATGACGGCGGTTTTGTCCGTGCCGCCCGTTCCGGTGATCTTTGCATCACGCTTCGACCTGTGCATGTTCCGGGCTTTGCCGCCGATGAAGGTTTCGTCCGCTTCGATCTGACCAGAAAACTTATTGATCGTTCCCATAGTCAAGGCGTAGCGAATACGATGGTCCATGAACCATGCAGTCTTTTGAGTAACGCCGATGGCCCGGTGAACCTCGTAGGACGAGACGCCATTCTTGCAATTCACAACCTGCCACATCGCCATCAGCCACTTGTCCAGGCCGATGGGCGAATCTTCCATGATGGTTCCGGTCTTCGATGTGAACTGGCGGCGGTCGTGTCCAGCACTGCACTGCCAGCGGTTGTACTTCGGTTGGAAAATGACGTTCTGGCTTCCGCACCGTGGGCATTCAACGCCGTCAGGCCAGCGCCGTGAAACCAGGAATTCACGGCAGTTCACCGGATTGGAAAAGTAGACGACCGCTTCTTGAAGGGTGTTGGGTCCGCTTGCCATACTTCAAGCATAGCGGATCTCAGTTGAGTTGTCAACTATATTAACGCCCTTTGTAGGCACGTGCTATCAGCTCGTGGATCGCTCCGCGGAACAGATCGATCGGGCCGGTGCTCAACTCCATTTACAAAATGGCGGGCCTCGAACCCGGTCCCAAAACTCCCGAGGGAGTCTACGCGAGGGTTGTGGATGGGCGGACCTCTACGTGAACACCACCCAGAGCGAGCAACGGATTCCGATCGAGGGCCGGCACAAAGGGATGATCGGCGGCCGGGTCTGCGAAGGGGCTGTAGTACTGGGCCCGCAGGATGCCGATTTGATACCCTGACCCGGGCCGCGACTGCGACACAGTCCAGGAATGGATCTGCCCCACAGCCGGTTCAGTGGCTTCCGTGTGACTCCGCCTCTGAACCAGCGGCACGGAATTGACCGCGGCCAAATATGCGGGTCCGTGGAAAAGCGTTGCTTTTATTGAGCTAATGCCGGTATAGTTTGATATCAAAATCAATTCGTCTCGGCGCCCAATGGGACGCTAAAATCATGCCTTCGACCACCCGGATTTCCAATAAACGTCAAACCGATACTATTCCGCATTCTGATGTCTCGAGGACGCTATGTTCAATCGATCGATCCCCCTCACTGTCATTCTGACTACTGCCGCTTTCGCTCAGCGAGCTTCCCTGAAGGACGCCTTCGATGGTCTTTTCCGCGTCGGCGCAGCGCTCAATCAACGCCAGTTCGAAGAGAAAGATCCGCGTGCCACTGAGATCGTCGCCGCGCAGTTCAACACCATCAGTCCCGAAAACGTCATGAAGTGGCAAGTGATCCATCCCCGGGTGGATGGCTACAATTTTGGACCCGCCGACGAGTACGTGGCCTTCGGCCAGAAGTACAAGATGTTCATCGTGGGCCACAACCTGGTTTGGCACAGCCAGGTGCCCCGCTGGGTCTTCCAGGACGAAAAAGGCGCGCCTCTCACCCGCGACGCGCTGCTTGCGCGCATGAAGGAACACATCACCACCGTGGTCACGCGCTATAAAGGCAAAATTGGCGGCTGGGACGTTGTCAACGAAGCTCTCAATGAGGACGGCACGTTGCACAAATCGCAATGGCTGAACATTATCGGCGAGGACTATCTGGTAAAAGCTTTCCAGTATGCCCACGAGGCCGATCCCAACTGCGAGCTCTATTACAACGACTATTCCATCGAGAACGAAGCCAAGCGCAAAGGCGCGGTCGATCTGATCAAGAAGCTGCAAGCTGCCGGAGTAAATGTGGCAGCCATGGGCCTGCAAGGCCACGACTCCCTCGACTGGCCCACCCTCGACCAACAAGAAGACACGATCAATGCCTTCGCCGCCCTGGGTGTAAAGATCAGCATCAGCGAGCTCGATGTCGACGTGCTCCCGCCCGCCGGGCGCGGCAACTCCGCGGACGTTTCGGCCACCTCCGCGGGCGGCGCCAACCCCTATATCAGCGGCCTGCCCGAGGATATCCAGAAGGCCCTTGCCAAGCGCTACGCTGACCTCTTCGCTATCTTCGTCAAGCACGCCGGCGTTATGTCGCGTGTCACCTTCTGGGGCGTCACCGATGGTGATTCGTGGAAGAACAATTTTCCCGTCCGCGGCCGCACGAACTATCCGCTGCTGTTCGATCGGGACGGCAAACCCAAGCCGGCATTTGATGCCGTAATTCAGACCGCCAGGAAGAAATAGCCATGTAAGGGACGCCGTGGAGGTCGAGCCCGTGACGGCGGACGTGACCGGTCTCGGCACTGAGTTCACCCGGACGGTGCCGGCCAATTCCATCACCGTTCTCGAATTGAGCGGCGAGTAACCTCGAAAGGTATATATGAGACTTCGTCTCTTGATGAACGTCTGCGTGATCACGGCGTTTGGTTTTTGCGGTTTGTGCCAGGCGCAGGAGGATAACGCTCTCAAGCTTTGGTACCGGCAGGCCGCCGCGCAATGGGTGCAGGCTTTGCCGATAGGCAATGGTCGTCTCGCAGCCATGGTGTTTGGCGACGTCCGCATAGAGCGCTTGCAGTTGAACGAGGACACAGTGTGGTCGGGCGATAAGCGCGACCGAAGTAATCCCGAAGCTTCTAAGTCCGTTCCCGAGATCCGGCGATTACTCGAAGAAGGCCACCCGGCGGAAGCCCAGGCGCTGGCGGACCGAACCATGATCAGCATCCCCCGGGCCCTCCCCGTTTACGAGACCCTTGGCGACCTCTGGCTCAATTTTGGCGACGTGCCCGAGCCGTCCGGCTACCGCCGCGAGTTGAACCTCGACACCGCTATCGCGTCGGTGCAGTATACTGCCGGGGGCACCCGCTATACGCGCGAAATCTTTGCCTCCGCGCCGTGCCACTGCCTCGTCGTGCGTCTCACTGCCGACAAGCCGGGCAGCATTTCGTTCCACGCTTCGATGACCCGGCCCGCCGACGCTACCACCGAAGCCGCGCCGGGCAGGTTAATCATGACCGGGCAGGCGCTGCCGAAGAAGGCGCCGGGAGAGCACGAAACCGGAGTGCGCTTGCGTGCCGAGATGAAAGCCTCGATTTCCGGCGGCCGCATGGAAAACACCGGCGACCGCCTCGACGTGACCGCGGCCGACAGCGTGACGCTCATGATCGTGGCCGCCACCGACTATCGCGAGAAGGACCTCGCTGCCGCCTGCGCGCGCGACCTCACGTTGTCGGCACGCCCCTATGAGGTTCTCCGCAAGGAGCACGTGGCGGATTACCAGCACTTCTTCCGCCGCGTCCATCTGGAACTTCCGGTGGAGGCCGCGGCGCGCGCCACCCCTACCGACGAGCGGCTCCTGCGCGTCCAGAAAGGCTGGACGGACGAAGACCTCCTGGCGCTCTATTTCCAGTACGGGAGATACTTGCTGATCTCGAGCAGCCGTCCAGGCAGCATGGCGGCTAACCTTCAGGGCAAATGGAACGACAGCCTGACGCCGGCCTGGGGGAGCAAGTACACCATCAACATCAATACCGAAATGAACTACTGGCCGGCGGAAACCTGCAACCTTTCGGAACTGACCGATCCGCTGTTCCGCCTGATCGAGAACGGGCGCGAGAACGGCCGTCAGGTGGCGAAGTTCTACTACAACGCCCGCGGATTCGTCATGCATCACAACACGGACCTGTGGGGAGACGCCGTTCCGATTGACGGCGCGGCCTGGGGCATATGGCCTATGGGCGCGGCATGGCTCTCGCTCCACCTAGCCGAGCATTACGACTTCACGCGCGACCGGAAATTCCTCGCCGGTCGCGGCTATCCGCTCATGAAGGAGGCAGCGCAGTTCTTCCTCGACTACCTGGTCCCGGATGGCAAGGGCCATCTGGTAACAGGTCCTTCGATCTCGCCGGAGAACACGTACCAGATGCCGTCGGGCGAGAAAGCGTCCCTCACCATGGGACCGGCCATGGACACCGAGATCCTGTATGCGCTCTTCGGGCGCGTGATCGAAGCCAGCGAGACTCTCGGGATCGATGCCGACTTCCGCGCCGAGGTAGCGGCGGCCCGCGATAAGCTATTGCCGCTGCGCATCGGCAAATTCGGCCAGATCATGGAATGGCCCGAAGACTACGAGGAAACCGAACCCGGACACCGGCACATGTCGCAGTTGTTCGCCCTCTTCCCGGGCAACCAGATCACGCGCCAGAAGACGCCCGAACTGGCCCAAGCAGCCCGTGCAACCATCGAACGCCGTCTGGCCAACGGCGGCGGCCACACTGGCTGGAGCCGCGCCTGGATGATCAACTTCTGGACGCGTCTGGCCGACAGCGACAAGGCTTACGAAAACCTGCTGGCGCTGCTGCGCAGGTCCACTCTGCCGAACTTGTTCGACAATCACCCGCCGTTCCAGATCGACGGCAACTTCGGCGCCACCGCAGCTATCGCCGAGATGCTCTTGCAGAGCCATGCCGGGGAAATCGAGCTGCTGCCGGCGCTGCCGAAGCCGTGGAGAAGCGGAAGGGTATCCGGACTACGCGCGCGCGGAGGAGTAGAGGTCGATATCGCCTGGGTTGACGGCCTGCCTACCAGCGCCACGCTCAGGCCCTCGGTGGACAGCCTGCCGCAACTGCGGATCGCTCCCGGCGTGCGCATCCGGAGTATCCGCGAGGGCCGCGCGGAACTTCCGACGCCGGCAGTGGACAACTCGCTGGCGCGCGTGAGCCTCAAAGCGGGCCACGTTTATACGATCGAGTTTGAAGGGACCGCGGCACAATGATAGTTAGTCGCGCCGCCGCGGCTCCTACCGGAAAAGCCGCGGAGCGAAGTCGTTCAAGCAACGCCGCCACGTCAACCATTCATGAGCCGTACCGGGCGACTCGAAATAGACATTGTGAACGCCGGCAGCGGTCAGTGCGTCGCTGAATTGTTTCGTTCCCGGCCCTTCCACGGACCCGATTCCGAGGAATAGGACTTTGACCTTCTGGTTGAATGCGGCTGGATCCGCGAATGCGCCACCACAGGTGGTTTTCGGATCGAAAGCTCCGCCTCTACCGCCGCAGCTTCCGCTGAATCCGCCCAGATAAGCAAACTTGTCGAGGTTGTGGAGCGCGGTCGTAAACGTCTGCATGCCACCCATCGACAGCCCCGCCATGGCCCGGTTCTCGCGCCCAGGGAGCGCCCTATAAGTCCGTTCGATCATGGGAATCAAATCCGTGAACATCATGTCGCTGAAGCCCGAAAGGTTGAACCCACCGCGTCCGGCGGGCCCGGTGCCACGACCCTGTGCGCCCGATGTGCCAGTGGCTGGAGCCGGAGCGGTTGCGGGCGCCGGAACCATCGCGCGCGCTGCAAACAGGGCGGCGCTTTCGCCGGGCTTGACCGCGTTGAGATTGTCCATCACGATGATCATCGGCTTGGCCTTCTGCTCCGCGATCAGGTTGTCCATGATGAAATCCACGTGGCCCTGGGTGTACCAGCCGGTTTCATCTTCGCCCCAACCGTGGAGCAAATACAGAACTGGGTAGCTGCCTTTGACGTTCGTCCCATAGTCCGGCGGCGTGTAGACGAAGCAGCGGCGCCACTTGTTGGTAATCGTAGAGAAATACCATTGCTCGCTCACGTGACCGTGCGGCACATCCTTCGCGCGATAGTAGCTTGCGTCCGCTTCCGGCTCGGGGATTTCGATGCCACTGTTCTGCCAGCCCGATCCGAAAAACGCCATGGTCGAGGGATCCGCGACGGTCGCGCCATCGATCTGCAGGCTGTAGTAGTGGAAACCGGCCACCAGCGGTGTGGTAGTGACGCCCCATATGCCGTCCGGGCCCTTCGTCATGTCGAATCCGCGGCCGATCCGCACCGTCACCTTTTGGGCATCTGGAGCTATGACTCGAAACATCGCGCGATTGTCCGGATAAACGCACGGGTATTTTGCCTCGGGAATGTTCAACCCGGAAGGCCTACAGTCATCGGCGGCCTGGGCCCAGCACATTCCGCAACCCAACAGGACCAAAGCAAACGCGGCTTTCATACGATCTCCTTCGATTAGGTGCGCGACGCTACGGCTACCCGCCGCGCCCGCATCAGCTATTCAGAGCTGCAAACAGGGATATCATATAGACACAATGCAGTCAATCCAACCCTGCAAGCGTGTACAGGTCCGCAAATGATTCGCATCCGTGCAAGCTTCCTGATCGCCATCCTGTCCGCTGCCCCGCTCGGTTTCGCCCAGCGGGGGGCACCGATCGAGCAACAGCTCACCTTCACGCCGTATCACGCCAGCGGCATTTATGACATCGGCGAAACAGTTGGCTGGACCGTGACCCCCGGCCCGGCGACACCCCCATACGCATACAAGTGGACCGTTCGACGCAATAACGCAGTGGTGCTCAAAGTTGGCAAGCTCGATCTTTCTTCCGGCAAGGACAGGATTGAAATCACCGGCGATCAGCCCGAAATGATCTACGTCGCTGTGGAACCGTCCACCAGCCTCGCCGCGCCCGCACCGGACGCCCCCGGCGCCGCGCCCGCTTACACCGGCGGCAACACCGGTCGCAACAACGGACTCTACGCCGTCGGCGCCGCTGTAGCACCCGCAAAGATAGGCCTCTCGACACCGCGGCCCGATGACTTCGACGCATTCTGGGAAGGTAAGTTGGCAGCCCAGGCCAAGGTTCCTATCAATCCGGTCCTGACATCGGTTTCGACTGATGTGCCGGGAGTCGAATTGAACATGTTCGCCCTCGATGCGCTCGGTTCCAAAGCTCACGGCTACATTGCTAAGCCTGTCCGCGAAGGAAAGTTCCCCGCGCTCATTCAATTGCAGTACGCCGGCGTGTACGCATTGAGCGCCCACGGTGCCGCGCAGCGTGCGGCCGAAGGCTGGTTGCTCGTCAATGTCGATTCGCACGACAAGCTGCCCACGGATCCCTCCGGCGGCATCCCGCAAAACTATCAGGCCATCGGCAACACCGATCGGGAGAAATCGTATTTCCTGAATATGTACCTACGCGACTCGCGGGCTTTGGATTACCTGCTGACGCGGCCCGACTGGGACGGCAAAACGATTGTCCTGACCGGAGGTAGTATGGGTGGACAACAGAGTCTCGTGCTGGCGGGGCTGCGTCCCGACAAGATCACCGCGGTATTGGTCTGTGTGCCGGCCGGAGCCGATACCAACGGAGATCTTCACGGCCGTAAGGCCGGCTATCCAGGCTGGCCGGCAGACAACCCCGAAGCGATGAAGACCGCGCTCTATTTCGATCCGGTCAACTTCGCATCGCGCATTCACGCTTCGGTGATGGCAGGCATGGGTTTCATCGACACGATCTCGCCGCCGGCCGGGGTATGGACCGCGCTGAACCAGATTCCCGGCCCTAAAGAGCCGCTCCCGCTGATCGAATCCGAGCACGACAACCTGACGCCCCAAAAAGGACGGGCCTGCCCCGCGCGTACCGGCGAAATACTCAATCTTCTGATCAAGGGCGGCGAGTTCCATCCCAGCGGACTTAGACCATAAAACGGCATCACGAAATCCTGGAACCGGACCGCGACGGCGCTGGTATGCGTGCCGGGATAGCGGAGCGCGCTTCCTCCCGACGTGGATCGCCGGCAGCGACTACCAGTGTCCATCGTGTCGTCGGAAACTGGGAGGCGCGTCCCAGCGTGTGAGTGGTCTCGCCGGTCCATGTTGCCCAGGATAAGGAATCCGAACCTCAAAGGTACACCGGAACCATGGTCATCCGGCAGATCGCTACTTTCTGTACTGTCGGATGAGCCGCTCAAAACGGGGGTCGGAGTGCAGCGTAGGGAGATTCGGACTGGCGTCAATCGCGGCGAAATCGCGAAATCCAACATCGAAGGCCTTCTTCAAGGTTGACAGAGCCTTGTCGCGCTCGCCGTGCGCTGAGTAGGCCGAGGCCAGCCAGAACAGATCCACCGGGTCTTGGCCTGCCTGTCGCTTTTTCAAGAGACCGACGGCCTGCGCCGCCTGGCCCTGGGCCAGGTACAACTGAGCGAGGCCCAGAACCGGAATCGAGGAAGTTGGCGACAGTTCCTTGGCCTTACCAAAAGCCTCACGGGCCTCTTGATAGCGTCCCTGTAGGTAAAGAGCGCGCCCCAGGTGGTACTCAGCCATGAATCGAGCCGGCTCCAGTCGAATGGCTTCGCGAGCGGCTTTCTCGGATTCCAGCGTGTCCGGCGGTTGCTGATAGGCCAAAGCCCAAGACAGCCAGTCCCAGGCTAGCGCATTTTGGGGTTGCGAGCGTAGCGCCTCGCGGCATTCCTGGGCGGCGCGGTGGTAGTCGTATTTGAAGCCATAAACGTGTCCCAAGGCGGCATGCGCCTCAGACAACTGCGGATCGATGCTCAGCGCACGGCGGGCGAGTTGCTCGGCCCGCTCCAGGTGCACCGGGTCCGGGCTGACGTCGCGATAGGCCAGTCCCTCGGCGTAGGAAAGGCCGGCGAGAGCCAGGGTGTAGTTGGGGTCCAATTTCAAGGCCTGTTCGAAGTGCCCCTCGGCCGCCGCTAGTTTGTCAGGCTCATCCTCGTAAACCAGCAAAGCATGCCCTTGGAGATAGGCTTCATATGCCTCCGGGTTCTGCGTATCACGGCGATGAATCTGTTGCTCCTCTGCTTGGGTGAGGTGGAGATTGAGAGCATCTGCAATTTTAATCGCGGCCTGCTCCTGCACGGCAAAGACCTCCTTCACCTCCCCCACGAAATCGTCAGCCCAGATTTGAAAGCCCGTGGAGGCGTCCAGCAACCGGACATTCACTTTCACTTGATTCGCCGCTTTGCGGACGCTCCCGTTCAGTAAATACCGAACTTGAAGTTCTCGGGCGATCACCTGTGGGGATTTCGGCGTGGCCTTCAGATGCGCCGTCAACGAATACGGGGCGACGGTGAGAGTCTGGATGCGGGACAGTTCGGTCGAGATCTCTTCCGACATGCCGTCGCTGAAATACTCGTTTGCCGGATCGCCGCTGAGGTTATCGAGCGGCAGCACAGCAATGGATAGCCGGGCCGGTTTTGTCGCGGGAGGAGACGGAGTGTTCTGTCGATGCCAAAAATCGATGCCAGTAACGAGTGCTGCGAGCAAAGCCACGCTGGCGAGAGCAATCTCCAGCCGTCGGCGGCTATACTGCCGCTGAAGAAACTTGCGCGCTCTGTACAGAACGCTGGGCGGCGAAGCCTGCACTGGCCGGTGTTCGACATACCTCTGTATGTCGGCCGCAAGCTCTGCCACCGAACTGTATCGGCGCCCCCGCGCTTTCTCAAGAGCCTTCATGGTGATCCAGTTCAGGTCCCCATCCACCAGGCGGCGCAGGGAAGCCGGGTCGGTCGCGCGAAGCGCGCCGACGTCGGCCGCCGCCGCCCCCATTGCGTTCAGCCTGCGCGACAACGGCGGAGCTTCCTCTTCCCGAACGATACGGAGCATCTCGGTTAGGCCGGCCTGGCGCAGCCTGGACGCCTCAAAAGGTACTTTGCCGATCAGCAATTCATATAGGAGCACCCCGAGCGAATACACGTCGGAGCGTGGATCAATGTCGCCGGCAACCACTTCGGCCTGTTCCGGACTGGCGTACTCCGGGGTGCCGATCATCTGGCCGAACTCCGTGAGCAGCGTGTTCTCCACAGCCCATTGATCGATGGCTTTGGCGATGCCGAAGTCGATCACTTTAGCCACTGCCGAGCCCTCCTGTTCCATCACCAGCACATTGGAGGGCTTGAGGTCACGGTGGATCACGCCCTTATGGTGCGCGTGCTGAACGGCTCGGCACACAGCCAGGAACAGTTGCAACCGCTGGCTGACCGGCATGCGCTGCCCGTCGCAGTACAGCGTGATGGGCGCCCCTTCGATGTACTCCATCACGAAGTAAGGGCGGCCTCTGCGCGTGGCGCCGGCATCGAAGATCCGCGCGATGTTGGGGTGATCCATCATCGCCAATGCCTGGCGCTCGTGGGCGAAACGGGCGAGCACCTGCTCAGTATCCATCCCGAGTTTCACCACTTTGAGGGCCACTGAGCGCCGTATGGGTTCGCGCTGCTCGGCCAGGTACACCGTTCCCATGCCCCCTTCGCCAATCGATCGCACGATGTGATACGGGCCGAAGTCGTCGTCACCGGCTGGCGGCGCCGCTCGATGGATGGTCTGAGTTCCGGATTCCGGCGCGCCCACCGAACTATCGAAGGCGCCCAGGATCAGACACTTCGGGCATAGGCCCGCCGGATCTCCGGCCTGCAACTGGGCGCCGCACTGGGGACAGACTGGCATAAACCGCCGCGGATTTCCTTATGCTACATCAAGCGCGCCATTGCGTGTAACCTCGCGCTCACGTTTTCCTTATGGCCTGATGGGGGGAAGCAACATGAGATCCAAGTTTCCCACCGACGCATGGTGACTTGCGCACGAATTCGATTGTTAACAAGGCGGATGGCAGAGCCGCGCGAGGCACCGAGGGCGAGGCGGATGCCGATTTCGCGGGTGCGGCGCGTGACCACGAACGACATTACTCCGTAGATACCGATCAACGAGAGCAGGAGGGCGAGGGCGCCGAAGCTGCCGGAGAGAGCGGCGAGGAGGCGCTCGGTCGTAAGCGAACGATTCACCTGGTTATCGAGAGTGCGGAACCAAAGGATAGGCAGGCGCGGGTCAGCCTGGGGGACGAATTGGCGGATGGAGGGAATGGCCTGCTCGGGGGCGCCGCGGACCTTGACGTAGAAGGTGCCGCCGGCATCATCGCCCGCGAACATGGGGAAGAAGGCTTGGGCGGAATCGTCACGGAGGCCACGGTAGTCGAAGGCGGCGCAGACACCCGACCTCCCATCTGATGGCCAAACAGGGTGTGCACGGTCGTGTCGGTATCCAGTGTGACCGCCCGCAGACCCAGATGCCGGTGGCCTGCCGAGTCGCTGACCTCTGCCACTGGCCAACCGTTCGAGGGCCACGATCGCTTCGTGAAGCTGATCGCGTTCCTGGCGCAATTGGGCCGGCCGGGACGGCCGTTTTTCAATGCAATATTCTGCATCACGCGGAGGCGGGCATGATGGGTAAGATCCAAATCAATCCGTAGGCGTCTAGAGGCGCCCGAGAGCGAGCTTGGCGAGAGAAGCTTCGACGGCACGCGTTTTTTCCGCGTCCTTGACGCCGTTGACGGTGAGGACGATGATCTTGGCGCCTTGCTTGACCGAGAGAGTCTGCGCGGCGTCTTTTCCGGTTAGCGCAGAATATTGGGCGGCGTCGCCGATTCCGCTGGCATTGGTTTTAGTCATGCCGGGACCGGGGGCTGTGATGCGCGGCCACGCGGAGGCGTCGCGTACGGTGATGTTCACGGTCTGGGAACTGCCCTTCCAGAAACAACCGGTAGAACCTAAGGGGCTGGGTGAAACCGAGCCACCGACCGCCTGGGTGATTTCTTCGACGGTCAGGAGCTTGCAGGGTTCGGCGGCGCTTAAAGCCAGAGGCAGCGCCGTGAGCACTGCCCATCGACGGACCGATCCTTTCATGGTGAATACCTCGCCCCACATTATGGCAGCACGGCCGCGCGAATGGAAAGGAGGTAGGCTCCGGCATCGGTCCGAACGAACCCGCGACGGTTTGCTGGAGGGGCGTTTTGTGCACACCCTCCCATGCCGAAAACTTCACATTTCGGCACACCGCCACGCCTGCCGCGCAGGTTACGCGCGTATTCACGCAGAAACGCGAGCTAGCGAACTCGTGGGCCCGGCCTGTCAGGCTTTTGAGCGATCCGGAGATTTCCAAGATCTCGCGGGGGAGGACGCGAAAGGCCGCGAGCCCGGCTTGACGCCGGAGCAGGCGAAATCCACAAGGTCAGCTCGAAGCGCTACGTGGAGAACTGCCGCCATCGGCTACACTCAAGGGAGTTGCGGATCAATGACACCTCGGACACAAGACAGTAACCTGCTGACGGTTGGGCTGGCGCAGATCGCACCAGTATGGCTGGATCGCGAAAGGACGATCCTCAAGGTCAAGTCGTATGTGGAGCAGGCGGCCGGGCAAGGCTGCCATATTGTTGTTTTCGGCGAAGCGCTCGTTCCGGGGTATCCGTTTTGGTTGGAACTGACCGACGCGGCACGATTCAACTCCCCGCTTCAGAAATCCGTCTTTGCCGAGTACGCGGCGCAAGCGGTGCAACCGGATGCTGGACATCTCGATGACCTGTGCGCGGCGGCTGCGCGACACCATATCGCCATCTATCTGGGGGCTATTGAGCGGCCTCCTGACCGCGGATTTCACAGCCTCTACTGTTCGTTGATATTCATCGATCCGGCAGGAAATATTGCCTCGACACACCGAAAGCTGATGCCAACATACGAAGAGCGCCTGGTGTGGTCGGCCGGCGACGGCAACGGATTGCAAACCCACCCGCTGTGCGCGTTTCATGTCGGTGGGTTGAATTGTTGGGAGAACTGGATGCCACTCCCACGCGCGGCGCTGTATGCACAAGGAGAAGATTTGCACGTAGCGGTCTGGCCAGGGGCGAGTCGCAACACTCGCGACATCACCCGCTTCATAGCCTTGGAATCGCGGTCCTACGTCGTGTCCGTCTCGGGGCTGATGCGCCGGGAGGACATCGGCGCCGGCGCCGAATGGCGGGTGAGGGTGGCGTCGGCGAGCGCCGAGATCCTCGCCGATGGTGGTTCCTGCGTGGCGGGTCCGGATGGAGAATGGGTACTTCCTCCGGCTCCCGCGGTGGAGACGCTGCTCGTGGCGACCATCGATCACAGGCGAGTGCGTGAAGAAAGGCAGAACTTCGATCCATCCGGGCACTATGCGCGGCCGGACGTAACGCGCCTCCAGGTGAACCGGAGGCGGCAGAGCATCGTGGTCCTGACCGATTGACGGGCATGGAAGAATACAAGCATATTCCGCACGCGTCGTCGGCGCCGAGCGGCGCGAATCAACAGCCTTGGCGGTGTTCGCCGACGCGCCGCACATCTATATCGAAGCGGCCCCGCCCGCCCTTGGTGGGCGCCCCGGTAAAGGCGACACCCGGCCGGCGCTGCTAGGTCTCGCCATCGCAAGAAATCCCGTTTTATGTTGCGTTTCCAAGGTCTTTGCGAGCATTTGAATCAGACCGCCGATGTGACACCGCGATGCATCATCGTCCGGATAGCCGTCGTCCGTCCAGGCGGCAATCGTTGTGTGGGCTACGAATTGTATGTCGCGCTGAACCCGTGGCATCTCGCGTTTTTTCGACGGTGCCCTATGGCTTCACGAATGCTAATCGCGGTTATCCACCGCCGCGCCACCCAGCTTTTTCCCAACGGAACCGTCGGGGACTGCGCCCGGCGGTTGGGGACGGCAACCACCAATCGCTTGGTTTGAAATAGCACGGTCGGGCTGTAGATTTAATTAACCCTTGAATCCTTTAACAGATCCGCCACCGGAGGTGACATAGCTCGGAGGTTAGCTGTGAGTCTCCAAAATCGCCGCTATGTATACTCCTTACCGCGGGCTGGCTTTTTCCGGGGCAAGCCGCCAAGGCGCAGGAAAATGGTTCTATCTTTCAAGAGGTCCCGTCCCCCAATCCATTTCGCCACGGGGACAACCTGCTGTATGCAGTGGCGGCGTCCGCGCCAGACGATGTCTGGGCCGTAGGGTTGCCGGCGATCCACTATGACGGCACATCCTGGACCGCATTCCCCGTGCCGGGCGCGACTGGCGAAATCGGGAACCAGATAACCGCCGTCGCGGACCTCTCTCCGACCAATGCCTGGGCGACCGGACCTGTCGGCAAAATCCTGCATTGGGATGGCACGTCTTGGAGCGTATACGGCACTCCGATCCCGTATGCGTCGTATGGGGCCATGGCGGCGATTTCCGCGAATGACATCTGGGCCGGCATGTGCGTTCGGCCAGGCTTCGAGCATTGTGACGGGACGCAGTGGACTTACGTGGCGGGCGCCGGCGCTACAGGGGCGGAAACTTGCATTGAGGGGATTTCAGCCCTCGCACCCGGCGATGTGTGGGCGGTAGGCTATAACCAAAACGGCCAGGATATCGACACCACCCTGATCCAGCATTGGGATGGAACCGCGTGGAAAACCGTCGCCAGCCCCAATTTGGGCAAGGGATCGAATCAATTGTACGGTGTGGTGGCGCTTATCACCGACAACGTGTGGGCGGCCGGCTCCGCTAGCGAAGGCGCGAATACCCTCGATGACACTAAGACGTTGATCGAACAATGGGATGGCACAAGCTGGAGCGTGGTGCCCAGTCCCAATCGGGAATTAAGCGGCTCCTCCAGCGTGCTGCAGGGCGTGGTGGCGGTCTCGGCCAACGATATTTGGGCGTTCGGGTGGGAGGATACTGAGCAGGAAGGGGCCGACCTGATAAATACTCTGTTGCTGCACTGGGATGGCACGAATTGGTCTTTAGCGCCCTGTCCGAATCCGCATCAGGACCCGAATCTTATCGTCAACCAACTGATGGGCGGAGGATGACTGCTCCGGGAACCATGTGGCTGGTGGGCTTCCGAGAACGCAAAGACGGTGTGGGTGAGGATAGCTTGGTGCTCTACACGGCGGGTGGATAACCGCGATTAGCATTCGTGAAGCCAGGGACACCGTGGAAAAAACGCGACGCGGGTTTGTCAAGGATTTTGTGTAAACGTTTCTCCGCAGCTAATTGGTTGATTGGTCTGCCCCCGCCGCTCGGTGCGGGTGCCGAACCTCATATCGGTCAGTCGGTGGCGATTCTTTGCCCCCCTTCCGCGCCCCCAAGAACCCGCCGGATCTGATCGGCAGTCATCTGATCCCCGCGGCGCTCAGCATACCCGCGATCACCGGTGCAGTAACCTCGAACGCCTCCGCGATTTCCAACGCCGAATGGGGTCTTCCGCAGCCCAGCCCGAAATACAACCGGATCACTTTTTCTTGTCGTGGCTGCAGCATCCGTACGATCTCGGATATGCGCGTTAAATCCATCTGGGTCTCCCGCTTTTAGAATACCCGCTGGATAGCCTTCCGCCACCTCGATTCGTTGAGTGCCCCAAAGCAGAATCGACCCTGCCGGGCAGGATTGGTTGGTGCCCGTGGCGCCCGGGACGTCGATGGCAGTCCTCATTCTTCGACTCCTCTTTGAGCCGCTACTCGTACCGCAGCGCCTTCATCGGATCCAGCCGCGCCGCCCGCCACGCCGGCACATAGCACGCTACCAGCGCCACCGCCGCCAGCAGCAGCGCCGTCACGGCATAAACCAGCGGATCGCCCGGCTTGACCTCGGGCAGCAGGCTGGCCAAAATCTTCCCCGATGCCGCCGCCCCAGCGGCGCCGAGAATCACTCCCGCCAATGCCAGCGTCATTCCTTCGCGCAGCATGCCGCCGAGCACCCGGTACCGGCTTGCCCCGAGCGACATGCGGATGCCGATCTCCCGCGTCCGCTGCGTCACCAGGTACGAAAGCACGCCGTATATCCCGATCGCCGCCAGCAGTGCCGCCAAAGCCGCGAACGAGCCCACCAATGCGCTCAGGAACTGCTGCCCCTGCGCCTGCCCGGCCACCACTTCATCGATCGTGCGCACATTGTACAACGGCAGCGTGTTGTCCACCTTCGCCAGCGCGCTCCGCGCCTGCGCAGTCACCCCACTCACCGGCAGCGCCGTGTGTACCACCAGGAACAATCGCGATCGGGCGGTGAACGGATCGTATGCTTCGGGAATCGTCTTCGCGGTCAGATTCCACTCCGGCACATCGCCGACTACTCCGATCACCTGCCGCCACGGTCCATGATCGCTACCTTGTGAGAACATTTTGCCGACCGGGCTCTCATTCGGCCAGAAGAATTTCGCCATGCTCGCGTTGATCACGCACGGGTAGATCATGTCCTCGGTCACTTCCGGCCCCGGCATTTTGCCGCTCTCCCAAATCGGAACAACCTTGGCGTCATAGTCGAGCGCCTTCTGAGCATCTTCCGCGGTGAAACCTCGCCCTTGCAGCAAAGGAATGCCCATGGCCCGAAAATAGTCGGGCGTCGCGGTGTGCGTCTCCACCAGTTGATTGCCCCTGGGGCGCGTATCCCCGCGCAGCTTGACGTAATAATTACTGCCGCCTTCCAGCGGTAAATGGTCGGTAATCGCAACCACGTCCGCGCCGCCGACCCGCCGCGTCTGCTCCAGTAGAGATTGTGCGAAATCGTGACTCTGGCGCACCGACTTATAGGAGGAATCGGGTAGACTCACAGCCGCCGTCCAAACTCCTTGCCGCCTCACTCCGATGTCCAGATTGCGCATGCGCGCGAAATCCTCCAGCAGCAGCCCCGCCGATACCAGCAACACCAGCGACAGCGCGATTTCCGCCACCACCAGCAGATTGCTCGTCAAACGCCGCCGCCGTCCGTGGCTGATCGCGGCGCCCGCGCCGCCCTTCAGTTCCTCGTGCAGATCGGGCCGCGACATTTGCCACGCCGGGAATACGCCGAACAACACGCCGGTCACAATCGCCAGCGCAAAGGTAAATCCCAGCACTACCGGGTTCACTTCCACCGCATTGAACGTGGGCAGGCTATAGCTCTTCGCTTTGGAGAACCACTGCACAATCCCCCAGGCGAGCAGGAGCCCCAGCCCTCCGCCCACTAGGGAGAGCAGCAAGCTTTCGGTGAGCAGTTGGCGCACCAGACGCATCCGCGATGCTCCCAGCGCGCTGCGAATCGCCACTTCCCGGTGCCGCGCCATGGCCCGCGAGAGCAGCAAATTCGCCACATTGGCGCACGCAATCAAGAGCACCAGCCCCACCGCGCTCAGCATCAGCAGCAGCGAGGCGCGCGAATTGCCCACCATATCGTCGCGCAACGAGGTCACCTCCGCGCCAATGTGACCGTTGGTATCGGGATATTGCTTCTCGAGCCGTCCCGCCACCACTTTCAAGTCCGCGCGCGCGGCAGGAATCGCGATCCCCGCCTTCATCCGCCCGATGGCATTCGCCCAGTGGTTCCCGCGCATTCCCAAACTCTTCGTATCCATATCCGCGGGAATCCATGCTTGCGATTTCCACGAAAAACGAAAACTCTCCGGCATCACCCCCACGATAGTGTACTTCGTCGAATTCATTTCCACCGTCCGGCCCAGCACCCGCCGGTCGCCGGCAAAACGGCTGTTCCACAGCCCATAGCTCAGAATCACGACATGATCTTTGTCCGGCTGATCCTCGCCTTCGGTCCACGTTCGCCCCAGCTCGGCATGCACGCCGAGAAGCGAAAAGAAATTCGCCTGCGTGGGCAGCACCACGATGTGCTCCGGCTGCCCGCCGGCATTCAGGTTCATGTCATTCGGCCAGGTGAAGAGCGTAATGTCCTGGAAGGTCTTGTTCTGCGCCCTCCAATCCACGAAATCGGGACCCGCGAACGGGTATTTCCCCGGCGCCGTTTCCGTCTCGTTCAGGCGCACCAACTGCTCGGGGTGTGCATAAGGCAGCGGCCGCAGGAGAATCGTGTCGATAATGCTGAAAATCGCGGTATTCGCGCCGATTCCGATGGCCAGCGTGGCCGCCGCCACCAACGTGAATCCGCGGGCGTTGCGCAAATTGCGCAGCGCATAACGCAAGTCGAGCGTCAGGTTTGGCATTACTATCTTATACGTCGCCGCCGGGCTGAAGGTAGGCCAAAACTATGTGAATCAGCCGCGACCGCAAGAAAGCGATGCTCTTTACTTCCACTTTGAGGTCTAGGTTCTCCCGCCTCTCCTGAGGCGGGGTTCTTCGTGGGCTCGAATCGACGTGAGTTGCCGGTAAAAACGGCTCACCACAACCGCGCGCCGGGATCTGAAAGAAGACCTCAAGCTCGGAAAGCAGCCGCAGGAATTCCGGACCCAGATCAAGCCGCTGCTGGAAGGAATGGCGGCGCATCAGCGCTTCATCCCCGAGACCGCGCGGCGCCTCGGGGACCGGCATGGATTGCCGGCCGCTGTGTGGCGCTCGGGCACTTGATGGCCGCGCTGGTGTCCATCGCCGAATTGGATCGCTTGTGGCGTCGTCGTCGCTACTCTTCGCGCAAAGCTGTCATAGGATCCATGCGCGACGCGCGGCGTGCGGGCAGGTATCCGGCCAGTGCCGCGACGAGGGTGAGAACCAGTGCTGCTACCGCAAGGGTGACCGGGTCGGTGGGTGCCACGCCGTATAGCAGGCTGGATACCAACGCGGATGCTATTCGCGCGGTCACAAGGCCAGCCGCTAGGCCAGCGCCGACCAGCAACGACACTTCGCCTATTACCATTCGCAGCACACGATTCTGATGCGCGCCGAGCGCCATACGGATGCCGATCTCGTTGGTACGGCGCGCGACACTATACGGCGCGCGACACTATAGGACATCACGCCGTAAAGACCAATCATGGCCAGCAGCAGTGCGAGGGAGCCGAAGAAGCCTGACAGGGCCGCCAGAAGCCGCTCGCCGCTCAGAGAGTCCGCCACCTGTCGTGCAAGGGTTCGAAATTCCAGTGTGATCTCGGGATTCGCCGTGGCCAATGAGGCCTTGACCTCGGGAATTAAGCTCGCCGTCGTTCCGGCCACGCGCAACTCGATTGTGGTGAAAGGATAGAATTGTTCCTCCTGCGCGTACGGGGTATAGAAGGTGGGGACAGCCTCCTCACGCAGGCTGTGATATTTTGCATCTTTCACTAAGCCCACAATTTGAATTGGCGAACCGAGCTTGAAAAGATTTGTGCGGAAATACCGCGATACCGGATTCGCGTGGCCCAAGAATTTGTGGGCAAAAGCTTCGTTGACAATGGCGACCATGGGGGCGTCTCCCCTGTCATGTGCATCGAAATCACGGCCTTGAAGCACGGGCGTGCCGAAGGTTTCGAAGAAGCCCGGGCTGACCCGATTGGTCCATGCAACGGAGTCCATCCGCGACTGTCCGACAAACCCCTCAACCGCAATCGGCATATTCGACGAACTCCCGCTAATTGGGGTCACATCCGAGAAGCTGGCAGAAAGGACGCCAGGCAGGGCTTTCAGCCCGTGCCGCATATCCTCGAAGACCACCGGAAGGCGCTCCGAGGGATAGCGGGCATTGCGCAGGTTGACGCTCACCAATAACACACCGTTCCGTTCGAACCCGGCGTTAACCGATGACAGGTTCGCGAATGTTTTAGCATCAGACCTGCGCCGACCACGAGCACCAACGACAATGCTATCTGCAAAATCACCAGCCACTTGCCGAGATTGAATCGGGAATGCCCTTCCGCTATGCCACGTGCGTTTGCTTTTATTGCCGCCTGCGGCTCGGTGCTCGTTCCCCGCCAGGCGGGGGCAAGCCCGAAGAGCAAGCCGCTCCCCAGCGCGACGCCTATGGTAAAGATCAGGACGCGAAGATCCACTGTCAGATCGCGAGAGACGCGGCTGTGGAATGTCGTGAGAAATGCCGGCAGCACGCGGGTGCCCCAGTGGGCCAACAAAGCTCCGAGGGCCGCGCCCGCAACCGATAATACCAGGCTTTCGGTGAGTAGCTGGCAAACCAGGCGGGCGCGCGTCGCGCCGATCGCAAGGCGGATCGCGATTTCCCTACGGCGCAGAGCCGACCTTGCCAACAACAGATTTGCCACATTCGCGCATGCGATCAGCAAGACCACGCCCACTACTCCCATCAGCACATATAGCGCCTGTCGGTATTGCGCGCGCAAGTAAGACAACCCGTTTCCGGCCGGCACCGTTGAAAATGTGCGGCGCTCGTATTCGCGCTTATCCTCGGGTAACCACTCAGGCGGAACGGTCGCGGCGAAAACCTGCGGCGCGATAGCTTTGAATCCCGCCGTGACGAGCTCTCGATCAAACCCCGGTTTGGATCGTCCGATCACCGCCAACCACCAGTTGCTGCGCTTATCGAGACTGGAGTGCGCGCCTCGGATCACCGGTTCAGAGCAGATAGGCACGAAAACATCGGCTGCGTTGCCCACCTGGACACCAAAAAATCCAGCCTGTGCCACGCCGACGATATCAAAGGGATGCCCATCGAGTGAAATGCTCTGTCCGAGAATGTCGGGTTGGCCCGCGAACTCTTGTTGCCAGAAATCGTATCCCAATACGGCCGTCGCCGCACAGCCGCGCTTGTCTTCAACCGCTGTAAAGGTGCGACCCAACGCGGCATGGACGCCGAGCGTTTTGAAGTAGGCGCCGCTCGCCCAGACGCCTGCCGCATAGCGCACCTCGCCGGCTCGATTCAGATTGAAACGCGCGGTCCCGGAGGCGAAGACACCGGAAAAAACCTGTTGCCGGTCACGGAGCGCCTCCCAGAGTGGATTCGTAAAAGTGGCGCCGTTGCGTCCGAATCCGACTTGGAGAAGCTGCTCGGGACGGCTGACCGGCAGGGATTTTAGCATCACCGAGTCGATTAAGCTGAAAATAGCGGTATTGGCGCCGATGCCGAGAGCGAGCGACAAAATCGCGACCGCCGCGAATCCGGGATTTGAACGTAGGTTTCGGAATGTAAAGCGAAGATCCTGACGTAGGGCGTCAAGCATAAGCGCTTAGACGTCGGGAATGAGCCGCCGTTATGTTGGCAATAGAGAATCATATGCCCTGATGATGGCTTGATAGCAGGCGTATTTTCAGCATAGTGACTGGGGCCTAAGACGGCCACTGGCTCGTTCCTGCGATTACTGAGATTCGCAAAAAACCGCTACCCCAGGAGTCGCCTTCTTTTTTCAGGGGAGCATGCCGATCACGATTCCGAGGTGATGGCGATCACGGCTCCCAAGGGGAGCCGATCAGGTTTCGGCGTTCGGTCGGAGCCGGTCTCCGGTGCAACGTCAAACTAGCTTAGCCTAGATAGTTTGAAAAAAAGCCTGAACAGAATTGCCACCTGTGGAACGTATGTATATGGACTCCCGTGGAATCTGCCACACGAAGGCCTCGGTTTCCCTCTTTCTTGCGCTCGCGGGAGCAGTCGGGCTAGTGCGGGCCCAGCAACCGTTAGGGGAGATCCGGCTGCAGGTCAGAGATTCGTCCGGGGCCGCAATGGAGGCGTCGGGAACGCTCCGAAACCTGAGCGGTTCGCTTGAGCGGAGCTTTCGCACGGATGCCCAAGGCACGTACGTGTTTCGTGACCTGCCTTACGACCGCTACCGCCTGGGAGTTTCGAGAGCGGGATTCGCTTCCCAGGGCTTGGTCATCGATGTCCGGTCCGGGATACCTGTGACTCGAAGCATTTCGATGCAGCTTGGCGCGCAGGCCGCTCAAGTAGATGTAGTCTCCCAGACGCCGCTCAGTGGTACGGATCTCGAGATCAACCAAATCGCCGCGCCCGTTCAGACCGCTACCGCCGCCGATATCGAAAACATTGGAGCGCTGGATTTGGCCGACTTCATGAACCGTCGGCTCAACGGCGTCTTTATAAACGAAATGGCGGGCAACCCGTTCCAGCCCGACGTCAATTTTCGCGGCTACACCGCGTCGCCTCTGCTGGGCACGCCGGAAGGCATTTCGGTGTACGTGGACGGAGTCCGCCAAAATCAGCCGTTCGGCGACGTGGTGAGCTGGGATCTTATACCCAAGGACTCCATATCGGAAATGACGCTGATCCCCGGATCGGATCCATTGTATGGATTGAACACGCTGGGGGGTGCGGTCTCGGTTTCGACCAAGAGCGGTTTCACCAATCCCGGCTGGGCAGGCCGCGCCCTGTACGGCAGCAGCGGACGCAAAGAAGTTGAAGGCGAATGGGGCGGCGGTAAGGCGACCGGCTTCAACTGGTTTCTTTCCGGGCTTGGGTTTCACGAGTCGGGTTGGCGCTACGCTTCGGTATCCGACATCCGGCAAGGCTTCGCGCGCTTGGGCTGGCGCACCATAAAAACGGACCTGGCGCTCACCATGTCGTATGCCTACAATACGATGCTCGGCAACGGCGTCCAGGATTACCGGCTGCTCGATGCGAATTACACGAGCTCCTATTCGGTGGCCGACAGCACAGCCAATCGTTCACCATCTTTCAATTTCATCGCGCGGCATTCCTTCAGCGACAACCTGGCGGTTACGGGCAATGCCTGGTATCGCAACATCCGCAGCGAAACAATCAATCCTAACTTTAACGGCGATGTGGTGGGGAATGACATCTATCAGCCGACGCCGGCTGAGCAAGCGGTTCTCTCCGCGGCTGGATACACCGGCTTTCCAACAAGCGGCGCCAATATCGCCAATACGCCGTTTCCCATGTGGGCCTGCCTCGCCGAAGCCCTCACGCCGGGAGGCAGCCCCGACAGCGCTTGCGACGGTGTCAATGTTTATTCGAAAGAAGTGCTGAACGAGTATGGACTCTCCGGGCAATTCACCTGGATCGCCAATACGGGCGTTGGTCGTAACCAATTCACAGCCGGAGCCCTCGTCGATGGCAATCACGTCACCTACACCCAGACAACCGATTTCGCTTACGTTCTGCCGGACTTGTCCCTGGTCAGCGTTCCTGCCTGGCAAGACGGATCGACTGTGGACAGCGACGGCAATCCGATCGATTCCCGGGTTGCCTTCAAAGGTCACACCCCGAACTGGAGCCTTTACTTCGCCGACACGCTCACACTTTGGAAAAACGTGAACGTGACGGTTTCCGGGCGATACAACTACGATCGGGTCAATAATCTCGATCTGCTGAATCCCACGCCCGGGCCGAGCTCACTTACCGGCGACTATACGTTTCAGCGCTTCAATCCCTCCGTCGGAGTCACCTGGAGCCCGGTCTCCAGCCTGAATGTCTACGCCAGATTCGCCCAGGGAGGCCGCGCACCTACGGCCATCGAACTTGGCTGCGCCAATCCAAGCGCCCCGTGCAGCCTGCCTAATTCTCTCTCCGCCGATCCGCCTCTCCAACAAGTGGTCACCGACACCTGGGAGGTGGGACTGCGCGGAAAGCCGGAAATTCCCAGAATTCCCAACTTCAAATGGAACGTCGGCGCGTTCCGGGACGAGAATCACAACGACATTCTGTTCGTCGCGGCGCCGGAGCTCGGTACGGGATATTTTCAGAACTTCGCCAAAACCTTGCGCGAGGGTCTCGATGCGGATCTGGACGGGCGCATCGGACCGGTTACCTGGGGCCTGGATTGGACGTTCCTCTCAGCCACCTACCAGAGCGTCGAGACCCTGGACGGATCGGCGAACAATACCAACGATATTGCGCTCCAAGGTTATCCCGGCCTCGGGGGCACCATCACGGTTCATCCCGGGAACCGGATTCCGCTGATTCCCAAAGATACTGGGAAAGCCTATGCCATCTGGCAAGCGACGCATAGATTGATGTTCGAGATGAACGAAGTGATCGTATCGAGCTCGTACGCCCGCGGCAACGAAAACAACGGTTACGCAGCCGACGGCGTCTATTATCTCGGTCCGGGCGTCTCCCCCGGTTATGCCATCACGAATTTCCGTGCGCACTACGATCTGAGCCGGCACTTCCAACTGGCGCTTCAAGTTGACAACCTTTTCAATCACGAATATTACACAGCGGCCTGGCTCTCGAATACGGTGCTGACGGCACAGGGCGCTTTTCAGTCGCTTCCATTTGCGGCTTACGCAGATGGACCGTATGCCGGAAACACTCCCTCCCAAAGCGCCACGTTCTTCGCGCCCGGTGCGCCGCGAAGGGCGTGGGTTGAGCTAGGGGTTAAATTCTGATTCGATCCCGGCGGCCTACCTTTTGGCTATTTGTTTCCTGGGAGCCCGCAACCGCTTCGAAGCGCGTTAAAATCTCTTACCGGGCAGTATGAAAGGCCGGCCGCCGCTTGCTACAGCTCAACTTCGATCCCGCAACGAATCCCCTGAACAATAATGAGTGGTCATTTCCCTTGTTGGAGATCATCCATATCGCCGGCTTCGCGCTGGCGATCGGAACGATTTTCATCGTGGATCTGCGTCTCATGGGTATTGGGATGCTGCGGCAACGCGCGTCGCAGCTCGCCCGCGACCTGGCACCCTGGACGCTCGCTGGTTTCGCGGCGGTTCTGATTTCCGGGCCCTTGATCTGGACTTCAGATCCCAACATGTACCTTCACAATCCGGCGTTTCAATTCAAGATGGCGGCACTTCTGGTTGCACTGGTCTATCAATACACGGTGCACCGCGGCATGGCGCTGCGCGACCCGTCGCGCCTGGCTGGAGGAGTGGTGGGGATGTTTTCGGTGTTGCTCTGGATCGGTGTCATAGCCGGCGGATTGTTTATCGCCTTTGTCTAAGGACGGAGAATTGTGTCGATTCTGCAGATCTTTCAATGGGTTCAATGGACACCTTTTGCCACCGCGCTGCGTGAGTCCAGCCTGGCTTATCCGATTGTCATGGCAGGTCACCTGACCGGCATGGGCCTTTTCGGCGGGATGATCGCGGTCACGGATCTGAGACTGCTCGGCTGGGCGATGAAAGGCGCGTCGATCACGGATGTGGTCGAGCAATTCCGCCCGTGGAAGTGGGCCGGCTTTGTGCTGGTGGTGGGATGCGGCTTGTCGCTACTGGCGGCGAAAGCGGAGTTCTATTATCACAACCCGTTCTACTGGACCAAGATGTCTCTTCTGGCCCTGGTCGGGGTGCACGCCCTGGTATTTCGGCGCAGCGTTTACGGAAACACCAGGGCCCTGGATCGGGCGCCGAAGATTCCACGCGTTGCCAAGGTTGCGGCGTGCATCTCGCTGTTGTTGTGGCTCGGCCTGGTGACGGCGGGCCGTTCGATTGCCTACTTCGACGTTCCCGAAAACCTCATGCCGAAGTATTAGTGCGGAACGCTGCGCCACACTTCCAGCGCGATGACGATGCTTGCAGCCAGGGTCACGGCCCCGACGATGACATGTGCGGTGGTGGATGCGATGAAGTAACCCGTAGCCGTGAAATTGAGCAAGAGCATCACCAGGGCGGCGATGCCGAGGCTTACCTGAACGAGAACGGCGGCGATCAGTATCCCGGCGGCCCTCCGCAGCGATGCGGGCCGCGGGTAATGCTGCAGCACCACCGAAGATAGAATTAGCGCGAGGAGGGCCACCGCCATAGCGATCGCGACGTGCGGAACGATTCCGATCGCATTATGGCGGTACAACGCTCCCAGGGTAATCTGCAGCAGTATGACCGGCGGTGTGGCCAGTGCCAGCGGGCGGAGAAACGGCCGGCAAACTTCCGCCATCTCGGCGGGGCGATTCCAATGCGCGCTGGTCATTAGGGCGGTGACGGCAGCCGCGGCGAAAAACAAGTGAGCCAGCAGGGCGTGCAGTACGCCCAGCCCAGGCGAAAGAGGAGCTATATGCCAGCCCAGCGCGATGGCCACAACGAGTATCGCGGCGCCGGTCCATCCCAGGACGCGCACGCGCCGCGCACTTGAAGGGACCCGAATCGCCGATCCAATTGCAAGCAGCGCGAGCGCGCCGCCGAGAACGTAATGCGCCAGCGCGTTCGGGTTAACCGAAGATTGAGACAGCCGCGCCACAACCTCCAGGCTGGTAATGTAGGCGCCGGTGAGGATCACCAGGGCTGCCAGCCCCAGGGTAACCAGAGACAAGCGGTGCGCCGATCTCATCAGACCACCTCGAAGTTGGCCATCATGCGCATGTCTTCGTGCTCGAGGTTATGACAGTGGAAAACATAGCGGCCGCGGTAACCCTCAAAACGCACCAGGATGCTCGCGCCTTCACCCGCTGCAAGATCGAGGGTATCTTTCCAGCCGGAATCGAAAACGCCGGGCCTGCCGCCGTGATTGAGAATCTGGAAATGGACCAGGTGAAGATGAACCGGATGGCTGAAATCGCTTTGAATGCGCCAGATCTCAGAGGAATTCAGCTTGGGCCGCGCGTCCATGCGCATCGGATCGAACGGTTTTCCGTTGATCAACCATTCATGCGTGAGACGGCTGAAGCTGAAATCGAAATCGCGGACTGGCAGGTTGTGCCCGGCAGCGTCCGGGAAATCGCTGAGCCTGGCCGGGATGAAAGAGTCGTCGCGCGCGTTTCGAGTGACGTCAAAGCGCATCACCTGGCCCGCGCTGCCGGAGCCCGCCCGGTTGACCAGCCGGACCGATGTGCCGGTCTTGAACTGGGAGAAATCGACGACCACGTCGAAGCGTTCCGCCGGCGCGATGCGGATGCTCCGCTGGGGCACCGGCGCGGCCAGCAATCCACCGTCGCTGCCAATCTGCACAAACGGAAATCCGCCGCGCGGAATCGGATCGAGCGCGAGCTCGTAGCGCCGCGCGTTGGAAGCGTTCAGAATCCGGAAACGATACCTGGCCGCATCCACTTCCAGCCGCGGCCACGGCGTCCCGTTGACCAGGATAACGTCGCCCAGAACTCCACCCATGTATGCATCCGTCATCGACGGTGGTTCACGGAAAAGCGGGTCGCGCAACGGGTAGCGAAATGCGCCGTCCGCCGCGAAGGACCGGTCACAGATCATCAGCGCGATTTCCCGATCCCCTTGCGGCAGCGGCAGGCGATCCCGATCCGCGTCGCGCAGGATGTAAAAGCCGGCTAACCCGCGCCACACCGAGGCGGCGGTAAAGTCCATGCGATGGTCGTGGTACCAAAGTGTGGCGGCACGCTGATCGTTCGGGTAGCTGTATTCGCGCTCGCCGGCGGACACTTTCGCCCGGGAATCGTGATCGTGTGTGGGAAAGCCGCCGGCAGGCAGAATCAGATCCGTGGGGTAGCCATCATGCTCGGGAGGCGTGCGGCCGCCGTGCAGATGATTCACGATGGGAACCGGGAGCCGATTCCGGAGGCGCAGCGAAACCGATCGCCCACATCGCGCTTCAATCGTGGGACCGGGAAACATTCCGTCGTATCCCCAGATCGGCGTCGTCAATCCAGGTAAAATACGGGCCTCGGAGGCGCGAACGGTGAAGTCATAAATGTCGGTCCCAGCATCCGCATGGATGGGCCGAGCCACGGAAAGCAGCCGCAGAGGCTCCCCGAACGGGGTGGGAAGCGGCGCCAGGCTGGGCAGCAGTCTGGCTTCCGGCCGGCTGGGAATACAGCCCACCGCCGCCAGGGGAGCTGCCAGCGCACCGTATTTCAGCAGATCCCGGCGCGACCCTTTCATTGTGGAGTCTCCGCGGCCGGACGAAAAACGGATATCGTCTGCAGCAGCACGACGCCAAATTCTATGGCGCCGAGCGGAATATGCACGCGCAGCAGACGGCCGTAGCCCACGCCGGTCTGCAAAATCTCAGCCAGCAATAGCAGCACGCTTCCGATCAGGAGCGCATAGGTTGCCACGCCAGTTCGCAAGCCCAGGGCCGCCAGGATGACCTGGACGGAGCAGATGCCGAGGATAGCCCACGCCAGCCATTCGTGGAAACGAACCGCCTGGTCGGTTCCGGAAAGAAACTCCCCGGCCAGCGCCGGCTGCACGAGCAAGGCACAGGCATGCAGAACCAGCACTGTTCGCAGGGCGAGCCGGTTCACGCGCTTCATTGCGAACTCCGGGACCGCGGCGCCGCCCCGGGATCGCCCACACGGAAAACGGTCCCTTCATCGTTCCAGATGCTACCGGCGGCCCCAGCCAGAGAACACTGCAGTTCATTCATTCCCGCTGTCACCATCAGAATCTTTCCGCGAAAATCTCTCCGCGAAAGCCGCGCGCGTGTAATCGCGGCTTCTTTCACTCGATCGCGCTTATTGGGCTCCGTGCATAGATTATAACCGGCCAGCCTGCGGCGGGCCGCTCGGGCTTGGTTGGAACTTCGCAGGGGAACTTTCGTGGTATCAAGTCTTATGGCATCGGCGCGATCGTCTTCGCAAAACTTCCAGGCAGCTACGTTGGCCCTCGCCGGTCTTGGGGCGGTAACGATGATCGCGCACGCCTTCACCGGCGCCGGGTTCGGCTTTCACGGGGACGAGTTGCAGTTTATGAATGACGCGCGCCACCTGGCCTGGGGATATGTAGCTTATCCGCCGATGACTCCGTTCTTTGCCCGTCTGTCGCTCGATCTGTTCGGAACATCGATCGCGGGGTTCCGGTTTTTTGCTTCGCTGGCCCAGGCTGTGGCAATTATCCTGACGGGGCTGATGGCGCGCGAAATGGGAGGCGGTGTGCGCGCTCAGGTACTCGCGGGCGCGGCCTTGGTTCCGTACGCTTTGGGCGCGGGCGCCTTGATGGTCTATAACTCCTTCGACAATATTTGCTGGATTCTGGCGGCTTGGTTCGTCGTTACGCTGCTGCGGTCGGGGGATGCGCGATGGTGGCTCGCGGTAGGCGCGGCGGCCGGATTCGGGATGATGGCGAAGTATGCGATGGCCTTTTTCGGCGTGGCGATCGTCGCGGGGTTTCTGGTGACGGATGCGCGTCGTTATCTTGCGAGCCGATGGCTGTGGGCCGGCGGCGCGGCCGCGCTTCTGATCTGGGCTCCCAATCTCGTCTGGGAGGCCCGGCATCACTTCGTCTCGTTCGACTTTCTTCGTGCGATCCACGCACGGGATGTCACGCAGGGGCGTACGCAGAGCTTCCTGCCGGATCAGATTGACAAAACGATTGCTGCGCTTTGGATCGCCGGCTTGTTTTTTTGTTTTAAGAACGATTCGGGGAAACGATTCCGCACGGTGGGGTGGATGTACGTGATCCTCTTTGCCGCGTTCTTGCTTGCCCGGGGGAACGGGTATTATTTGGCGGCTGCATACCCGATGCTCTACGCGGCGGGCAGCGTGCAGTGGGAACAGCGTCTGGCGTCGAGGCCCACCCTGCAGCGACGCCTGTGGAGGGTGACTTGGGCGGTGGCCGCCGCCGCCGCAGTGCTCGCGGCAGTTGTAGCTCTTCCCATCGGGCCGCCGCGCTGGTCGATGTGGAAGCTGCGCGAGGCGGAATTGCGCGACGAGGTCGGGTGGGAGGACCTTGTGGCGACCGTGGCGAGGGTCGGGGATTCGATTCCTCTAGAGGATCGCGGGCGTCTGGCGGTGCTTGTAGGCAACTACGCGACCGCGAGCGCGGTGGATCTGTATGGCGGCCGGTACGGACTGCCCGCGGCGATTAGCCGGATCAATTCATTCGGGGAGCGCGGGTACGGGGATCCGCCGCCCGAGACAGTGATCGCAGTCGGGTTCTCGCGCGAGTTTCTTGAGGGCCGTTTTGCGTCGTGCCGGCCGGCGGCGCAGATCCGCAATCGGTATGGCGTCTTGAATAGGAGTTCCCTGCAGCTTGTTTTCGTCTGCCGGGGATTGAAGGAAGGGTGGCCGAAATTCTGGGCCGAACTTCCGCGGTTCGGCTAACCTGGACCCACGCGGGCCGAACCGTCTCAGTCGAGGATGATTTTGCGAATCTGCGATTCTACCGGGGCGGCATCCGGCTTTTTCTTGCCATTGTCGTCGTATGCATCCCAACCTGTGTTGGCGATGAAGTAGAAAACATTGCCGACGATGGTGCCGTGAGTGGGTTCCCCCAGGCCGGGTGTATTCGCTTCCAGAATCTCCTGCCTCGTCAGGCTGGAATTGAACCGCAGCAGACGTTCGGGCTTGACGCCGTTTTGCACGGCAAGAAAGGAATCGCCGTATCTGTAGAAACCGTCTATACCGCTGAGCGCCATGCCGCCGGCCGGTTGGAGCCAACGGACATGCAGCGTCTGTAAGTCCATGGCCGCGATTCCACGCACATAATCGGGTATATAAAGCGTTCGCTCATCGGCGGAAAGCGCCGCCGTCTGCGGCGAGGGGAAGTCCCCCGGCGTGTCGAGACGTTGCAGAGTCAACGCATTCGCTTTAAAACGAAGTACCGCGCCATACGTGCCTTCCGAGACGTAGAGATCGCCTGCCCGGCTGATGGTCATATCGCCCAGTAGACCCTTCACGGGCGGGTCAATGCGCTTCAACAGCGCGCCGGAGTCCAAATGGAATGCCAACAGGGCAGATTTGTCCTGGCCGGCCGCGTCACATTGGCGGCAGTGCGCGAGCCATCCGGTGGCCGCCCATAGAATGCGGCGCCCGGCATCCACGCGCAGGGCCATAACGGGCCAATCGGTTTTCGCGAAGAGGGCGCCGTCGGCACTGACGATCTTGCATTTCGTAACGCTGCCGATGAGAAACCGGTGCGTCTTTTCGTCGTATGCGATGTCTTCCGGGAGCAAGTCGCGCTCGGAAAGGGCCACCACGGGCATCGAACGGGCGATCGGTTGGCGATTCCGCTCCACTTGACGTAGGAGGGAAGGGAAGCCCGCCAAGCCGCGCAACGGCGCGAGGTCGCCATCCGCGCTGAAATCGTAGACCAGGCCGGCGCCGGCCAGATCGTTCAGTTCCGCCAGCGAGCGCTCTGGCCGGCCCAGGTGAGCATCGGCCGCGGCGAGATCGTACAAAATAGTCGGATTGCCCGGCAGCAGCAAGCGCAGTTCGGCCAACGTCTCACGCAGCTTGGCGTAGTCCTTGGCCTCGCGCGCCTGGTGCGCCACGCGGTTCAAGACCATCCAGTGGGGCTCGGGAATACTCGCTCCTGCCGACGCCAAGGCGGTTAGGGTGACTAAGGCAATTCCGGCGCGCAATCGCATGATAGATGGAGACGGGCGACGAGCCGGCAGGTTTGCACGCAATCCAAAGGGGGCGTTAACGGGAGCCTATTGGACCACGTTCACGCTCAGGGCTTGGGGATTATCGGGGTTCCTGATTTTGTTTTTGCTTCCGGGCGGTCGGCCGCGCCGCCTGGGGGCACTCCCCTGCGTCATCCAGGATGGCGGCCTTCCCGGCCCCCGCCCCCTGCCGCTGGCCAATCGCTCCAAGCTCAGAATCGCTTCGTCGATTTGCTCCCGCTCTTGGCGCAACTCCGCTAGAACCTTGGCAATATCCATTGGTTTCCGGTGATTCTGATCTTTCCGCGGCTCTAGGACGCTCGGGGCAATAGGATATTTTATCGACCCGGTTCCGAACAGCTCAATAGGGTCCTGCCGGTATTCTTGGTCGGGGTTTCCCGGAGCGGTTATCGCAAAGCCGTTTGTATTCGTGCTGCCGGACTGCTGGCCGCCCGCCATCTTGCACAATCGCGGCGAGCATTACTATCACACTATCGCGCGGCCCAAGCCCAGCGTGGCCCTGGCGCAAGCGCAGAGCGAAATGCAGACCATCGGCGCGCGCCTGGCGGAGGCTTATCCCGCAACTAACGGGAAGATCGCGCTTGGTGTCGCGCCGCTGGGCTCAGACATGGTGCGCAAGGTGCGAACCGCCATGCTAGTCCTGCGCGGCGCCGTCGGACTGATCTTGCTGATCGCATGCGCGAGCGTCGCCAACCTGTTGCTCGCCGGCTCGGCGGGACGCCGCGCCGAATTCGCCATCCGGTTGGCCATGGGCGCAGGGCGTTGGCGCATAGCGCGGTGGCCCTCGGTGCGTGCCTGATTCCTGCCCGCCGGGCCACCCGCGTGGATCCGATGGTGGCCTTGCGCTACGAATAAAATCGTCCAGGGTAGCGCACCGAGCTAGTTTGTGGGGCGGGCTATTCAGCCCGCGGACCCGCTTTCCAGCGGGTCTAACGGCGGACTGAACTCCGCCGCGGCACGCTGAAGCGACGCTGAAGCGTGCGCCACGGGGCCGCGGCCAGTCATCACGAGATAAGGCCGAAGTCCAGGGACCCGCTTTCCAGCGGGTCTAGCCGCCTGGAAAGGCGGCTGCGGCCAGGATTGGCCGCCCCACAATCTAGACTTAGGGCCCTTCCAAATCGAGCGCGTAGATCTCGGTGCTGCCGGCATCCCGGGCTGAAATCGGGGAGCCTCCGGGAGTCAGGCCAATCCAGCCCAAGGTCGTGGGCGCGAATTTCAGGGCACTTAGACTCGCCAGCCGCTCCACCTTGCCGTCCTTGATGTTCACGCGGAACCAGGCGGTCGTGCGATTGTCTTCGAAATAGATAGATTGGCTGTCCGCGGACCACGCCGGCCAACCCACCCCCATATCCGTGAGTTCCTGGCGCCCGTGCGTGCGCACGTTGTACAAACACAGCTTGAATAGCGGGAACTCCAGCGCGGCGATCCAAACCCCATCGGGCGACCAGCGCGGACTCCACAGCCCTTCCGATCCCGGCAATTTGCGAATGCCATGGGACTTCAGATCGATGAGTTCAAGTTCGAACCTGGACTGCGGATCGGTTGACTGTCCCCCAAAAACCAGTTCTCTGCCATCCGGAGACCAACTGGGGTCGGCATCGCCTCCGGGTCCCATCTCGCCGTGGCTAAGTTGCTGGATCCGGCCGCCGCCTGCGGACACGGCGTAGATGCGGCTAGGCTCTCCGGACGCTCCGCCAAAAAAAGCAACCTGAGTGCCGTCGGGCGACCAGCACGGCTTTACCGCCAACATGGGTGGCGCGGTCAATTGCAGTTGTTGGCTGCCATCCACGGCACTCCGCCAGACGGTACGATCCGTATAACTCGTATAAGTCACCCACTTGCCATCCCGCGAATAGTCCAGTTGCAAGGCTGGAAGGCCCCCCAGGTAAGGAATCCATTGGCCCAGCTTGGGATCGTAGCGGACCAATTCCGCGCGATTTAATCCGCCCAGAAAGAACAGGCGATGATTGTCGGGGCTGGTCTCCGGCCGATCCGCGCTCAAGGGACCGGTGGTCAGCCGCACCGGCGCCGGAGCCGGTCGAAAGGGGTCACCGGCTTCAGGGAGCGCCCACAAGTCGCGGGTGCCGCGCCGCGCGGAGAAAATGAAATACCTTCCATCCGTGGTCCACACACCGTCTCGATGCGGCCAATTTCGCCACCCCGGCAAGAGCGCATGCGGGCGGCGGCCATCGGCGGCAACTTCCCACAGCGTCTCCGAGTTTTTGGCCAACACCGTGAACCGGATGAGGCGGCCGTTCGGAGACCAAACGGGAGATTCCGGACTACCGTTCACTACCGCCAGTTGCCGCGATGCGGAACCGTCGCTGCGTGCGATGCGCAACTCGGATCCCACGGTATAGACGATCTCGTCGCCCTTAGGAGACCAGTGGGCGTCTTGCGCCCGCAGATCGCCCAAGCGGCGCAGGGCGCCTCCCACCGTGGTGGCGACCCACAAGGGGTAAGGTCCATTAGCGGTGTCCGGCAACTCCTGCCCCAGGAGCAGCTCGGCGCGGTCCGGGGAAATATCCAGCGGGAACATGCCATTGAGCCCAGGCATCGGCACGGGCTTGCCTTCCCTGACGCTCACTTGGTACATCTGCTGTTGCGGACCGCTGCCGGCCCTGAAGTAAATCCTCGTGCCATCGTTTACGAACTGTTCCTTGCCCAGCCCATCGTTGGTGATCTGCACGATGCGGGAGAGCTGAACCGGGGGAAGCGGGCGCATGAACCAGACCGCCGCGGCCAGTAGTAGCGCTGCCGTAGCGCCGGCCGGCAGCCACCAGGCGAATCTGCGGCCGGCTGCCCGCGCCGCCGGCGCTACCCCGGAGGACATGCCGGGCGCCGAGTACTTTTCCGCGCTCGTTCCGGAGTTGCGGCTGATACGCCGGCAAGTGCTGCGCAGGTCTTCCGCCGTCTGGAAGCGCAATTCGGGATCCTTCTCGATGGCGCGCATCACCAGCGCGTCCAAATCGGGGCCCGCCGGTGGACGGACGGCGGACGGCGGCTGGGGAACATGGTGCAAGATAGCGTCGATCACCGCGCCATCGGTGGGTCCGTCGAATGGCTGGATGCCGGCGGCCAGTTCGTACGCCACAACTCCGAGGCTGAAGAGATCGCTTAAGGGTCCGGCCGGTTGTCCCAGGATCTGTTCCGGCGAAAGATAATGGATCGTTCCCGCGAGGCTGCCTGGCTTGGTGAGAAAGTCCGGCTGATGCTGCGCGCCGCTCACCGGCTCGCGCAGCTTCGCCAGCCCGAAATCCAGCACCTTCACGAAGCCATCCGGCCGGATCATGATGTTTTCCGGCTTGATGTCCCGATGCACGATGCCCGCCTCGTGCGCCGCGCCTAAGACCGCCGCCGTCTGCCCGATCCAATCCAGGATCTTCTGACTGTCGAGAGGCTTTCCCTCGCGTATGATCTGGCGCAGAGTTTGCCCTTCCACGAACTCCATGGCGATGTAGTGGTAGCCCTCGGCGGAATCCGCGTCGAAGATGGCGACGATGTGCGGATGATTCAGCGTGGAGGCGGCCCGCGCTTCGCGTTGAAAGCGCCGCACGCGCTCCTCTGCTTCTCCAAAACCAAGTGGCAGAATCTTCAGCGCCACGCGGCGGCCCAAATGCAGATCCTGACCCTCATAGACCACCCCCATGCCACCGGCGCCGATGCGTTCGCCCACGCGGTAATTGCCAATCACCGTTCCGGCTGCGGGCAAACCGGCTCCATCCGGTACCAGGAGTTTGGCCGCCTCTTCCACTGCGGGACTCTCCAGAAAGCCGCGCGCGGCCTTCCGGTCCGCGGCGATGAGGCGCAGCACCTGCGCGCGCACTTCCGAATTCCCGGCGCAGCCGCGATCCAACGCGGCGGTCAGTTGGTCATCCGGAAGCTCGCGGAGCCGGGCGAACCATTCACCGGCCTGGCGATGGGTTTCCGGACTCATGCGCTCTTCGCGGCGTGCAGCCGGTCAAACAGCCAGGCGCGCGCCACCCGCCAGTCGCGGACCACCGTCGGCTCGGAGATGCCTAGCAACGGGGCGATCTCGGTGTTCTCCAGCCCCCCGAAGAATCTTAATTCCACGATCTGCGCCTGCCGGGTGTCGAGTTGCGCCAATTCATCGAGCGCCTGATCCAGATCGATCAAATCCACCGGATCGCACTCGGCCGCGGGCATATCGCCGGCAGCCGAGAGGTCCAAATGCGGGCTCCGCTTTCCGCGTTTTCCGGTCTCCTGCCGGCGCGCGAAATCGATCAGGATCTGCCGCATCAGCCGGGCCGAAAAGCCGAAAAAATGAGCCCGGCTGGCCCATTCCACCGGCGCGTCGCCCAGCAACCGGACGAACGCCTCGTTAACCAAAGCGGTGGGTTGCAGCAGATGGCCCTCCCGTTCCGCGGCCAGGTTCCGGCGTGCGATGCGGTGCAGTTCGGCATACACGATGGGCGTCAGACGTTCCAGGACGGAGGCATCTCCCGAGCCCCAGGCTTTCAGCATGCCGGTCAACTCGACCGGAGAGAGTGGCGCATCCACAGTTATTTATTTTATCGCTGTTGTGATCGCCCGCACGAAGTTTTCACGCCCTCCTATACAGAGGGATTGGATGCCAAACCTGACTCGAAACCCGCTTTCCGTGGCGCTGCTGGCGCTGCTGTTTTGTCTGGCCGCGAGGGATGCCCGCGCGGACCTGGGACCTCCCGACCTGGCGGTGATGCAGACGCTGGCGGCGCCCATTTCCCAGGGCGGCTACGGATGGGGAGCCGTGTACGGATGGGATTACACGACAAACCCCTGCCCCACGAGCGGCGGCCTGAACTGGACTGGGGTGGTCTGCGTTCGCGGGCACGTCGAGAGCATCATTGCGGATTGCGGAGCCCAGAAGCTCAATGCTCCCATCCCAGACATCCTGTCGCAACTGACTGCGCTGGCTGCCCTTGAGATACGCTTCTGCGGGCTGACCGGTTCGATACCGGAATCCATCGCATTGACACAGCTCTCATCCCTCGTATTGGACGGCAATGTTCTCACCGGCACGATCCCGAGCGCTTTAGCCACCGAGCCGCAGCTTAGCCTCTTCACGGCTGCGAATAACCTGCTCACCGGCGACATCCCGAATTTTCCAAATAATCTCTATACGGAGATCAGCTTGACTGGAAATCTCCTGAACCAGATTCCCGATACATGGACAAATTTCAACCGCGACATTTCCTATAATTGCTACCCGTCGATTCCCACGAGTTGTGAAACCTCAGTCCCTTACAACAACATCTGCACGCCCAACCGCCAGGATTGTCCATCCACCGTGATGATCGGCAAGGTTTCCGGGGATGGGCAATGGGCCCAGGCCGGCGCCTTTTTCCTGAGTCCGTTGGCGGTGTCAATCACGGATTTGTCTGGCAATCCGGTTTCCGGCGTGACTGTAACTTTCTCCGGGCCGGGCGTTGTCACCACCACGGCAATGTCGGACGGCAGCGGCATGGCTTCGGCACAGTTGCAGGCCAGTTCGGCCGTGGGTGGCAAAACGGTCACGGCATCCACCGATTCGAACACCATGGTCACCTTTGGCCTGACTGCCGGAGACACGGCTACCTGCAGTTCAACCTTCAGTGTCACCAGCATCGCTGACAGCGGGCCGGGAACGTTGCGGCAGGGATTAGCGGACGTGTGTCCCGGTGGGACCGTCGATCTGAGTCCGATTGCCGGGCAGACTATCGCGCTTTCGACCAATGCCCCCTCCTACAATTTCGGCGGCCGGTTATATATCGGCGACAGCGTCGGCATTACTGGCGCCGGGGCGACCATCAACGGCAGCAATCTGACGCGCATCTTCTTCGTCCAGGGTGGTAACGTCACGGTTTCCAACGTGACGCTCGAAAACGGGATGGCGCAGGGCGGCACGTCGCAATATGGCGGATCGGCAGCGGGGATGGGTGGCGCCATCTTCCAGAACGGCGGCGGGCTGACGCTCAATCAGGTCACGCTCGAGAACAATCAGGCGGTGGGCGGCAGCCCGGATTCGAGCGGCAACGGGGGCGGCGGCGCCTTCGGGGGAAATCTGACAGGCGGCGACTTGGGAGGCGCTGCCGGAACCGGCGATGGCGCGGGAGGGATCTTGCAGGGCGTGGGAGGCATTGGCGGATTCGGCGGCGGAGGCGGCGCAGGGACATATGCCGCACCGCTTTCAGGAGGTCCGTACGGCGGGATCGGAGGCTTTGGAGGAGGCGGGGGCACGGACAACCTCGGCAATAACAAATATGCCGTCAGCGGCACTCCCGGCTACGGGGGCGGATCGGGTACATCGCTCGCCGGCGGCAGTGGCGCGGGCTTCGGCGGGGCCATTTTCGTCCGCAACGGTTCGCTGAACCTGAACGGCGTGTCATTCAACGGCGACAGCGCGGCGGGCGGCACGGGCGCACAGGGGAAAGGCGGCGCGTTGTTTATGTATAACGGCGCCAACCTGAATATGATTCCCAACAGCGTGACTTATTCCGGCGACGCTGCGGCCGCCGCGGGCCTGCCCGGCCAAGGCTATTCGGGCGATCCGTACGATAACAACAACACCTGCCCCGGCGTGGATACCGTGGATGTCTGCGGCATCGTTCCCACCAATACGCTCACAGTCTCGGTCACAGGCAATGGCGCCGTCACCGATACCACCGGGTTGATCGCCTGTCCCACAGGCAACTGCGCGGCCCTGTTCCAGACTTCGGCGGTGCTCAGCGCCACGCCCGCGGAGGGATACGTATTCTCCGGCTGGTCGGGTGGCGGATGCTCCGGGATGGCTCCCTGCACCGTATCGTTGGCTAGCGGCAGCGCGTCCGTTACGGCTACCTTTGTGCCCGGCACGATCCAACTCGCCAACGGCAGCAGTCCCAATCTGGGCAGCACCGCCGTGTGCGCCTCGCCGCAATCGAACGGATGCGGCGTGACCATGGCGTTGACCTTCAACGTGGATGAATCCGTCACGCTGGGAACGCCCACCGTCGTCACGCAGGGCGCTTCCGGCTTGGATTTCAATTTGGCGCCCAGCGGTTTCAATTGCGCCAACTCGCAATGCACGGTGCAGGTGAATTTCACGCCGCTGGCCCCCGGCCTGCGCCTGGGCGCGATCCGTTTCACGGACACGAATAACAATCTGCTCAGCACCAGCTATATCAGCGGCGTGGGCACCGGATCGCAGATGGCTTTCGCGCCTTCGGTTTCGCAGGCGCTGCCGTTCACCGGCCTCGATCATCCGCTGTCTCTGGCGGTGGATGCGGCCGGCGATGTCTTTACCGGCGACTACGGAAATCGCGTGCTGGAACTCCCGGCGGGCGGTGGGCCGGCGATCACCCTGCCGTTCACCGGAATCGGCCGGGCCTTCGGCATCGCGGTGGATGGCGCGGGCGCTGTGTACGTCGCCGATTACTACAACCAGCAGGTAGTGGAATTGCCGGCGGGAGGCGCCGCGCAAGTCACGCTGCCGTTCACCGGATTACAGGGCCCGGGCGGTATCGGGGTGGACGGCGCGGGCGATGTGTTCGTCTCCGATCTGAGCAACCAGGTGTTCGAAGCGCCGGTGGGCGGAGGGGCTCCGGTGCAAATCGGCAGCGGCTGGTCGAATCCGCGCGGCCTCGCGGTGGATAGCGCGGGCGACCTTTTTGTGGCCGATAGCGGCTCGGGCAGGCTGCTCGAAGTGCCGTCGGGCAGCTCACAGACGGTCACCGTGGCGAGCGGTTTCGGCGGGCCAGTCGGGATTGCGGTGGACGCGGCGGGCGATGTGTTCGTCGCCGATGCCGGAAACAACGTGGTGGCGGAGGTGCCGGTGGGCGGCTGTCCGCAGGCGGGCTGCCCCACGGTGGGCAGCGGATTCCACGGTCCCTGGGCAGTGGCCCTCGACGGAGCCGGCGACGTATTTGTGGGCGACTCCAGCGACAGCCAGGTGGTGGAGGCGCTGCGCTCGCAAGCTCCCACCTTGAGTTTCCAATCGGCGCCCGTGGGCGGAACCAGTAGCGATAGTCCGCAATCGGTGACGGTGCAGAATAGCGGCGACGCCAACCTCACGATTTCGGGCATTACCGTGGGAAGCAATTTCGCGCAGACCCTGCTCAACGGTACGCCGCCCGATTGCACCGGCAGCACGTCGCTGGCCGCGGGCGCGGCTTGCAATTTCAGCGTCAGCTTTATGCCGACGGGCCTGGGACCGTTGACCGGCTCGGCGACGCTTACCAATAATTCGATTACGCCCAATCCATCGCTGCAGGCGATCTCGCTGAACGGCACCGGCGCGCAGGCCTCCAGCATGACCGGGCTCAACTCCAGCGCCAATCCATCCTCCTACGGCCAGGGCGTGTACTTCGCCGCCACGGTTACGGCCGGCGCCACCGGCTCTATCCAATTCCAGATCGACAGCGTCAATTTCGGCGCGCCGGTCACGCTGGCGGGCGGCCAAGCCGTTTCGGGGACAACCACGGCTCTGGCGGTGGGCGGGCACTCGATCGCAGCCATCTACTCGGGCGACACCGATCACACCGGCAGCACGGGCAGTCTCCAGCAGACCGTCAACATGGCCGGCTCCGGGCAGGAGGTGTACCTCACCGGCGGCAGCAATCCCTCCACTTACGGCGCGCCGGTCACCTTCACGGCGCTGATCAGCGGCGATTACGAACAGGTTGCGCACCGGCGCACAGGGGCACAGCCGCACCTCGTCACCGGCACGGTAACCTGGAGCGCCAACACCGGCTGCGGCACCACTCCGCTCTCAAACGGCGATGCCACATGTACCACTGCGGTTCTCCCCGGCGGCTCAGACACCGTCACCGTCACTTACAACGGAGATCCTAACCACACGGGCAACACCGGCTCGTTGGGGCATGGGGTCACTCTTCAGACGCCGACCGTAGCCGTTACCAATGTCAGTCCCGCGAGCGAGGGCTATGGCGCCGGCACTGCCGTGGCGATGACGGCTACGCTGGCCTGGACGGGCAGCGGTGCGGCGCCCACCGGCGGTGTCACGTTCAAATCCACCGCGGCTGGCAGCTTCGCGGGAAGCCCGATCTGTAGCGCCGCGGGCTTAACCATCACCTGCAGCCAAAGTTTCACTCCCGCGAAGACCGATTCGGCAGGCCCGTATACCATCTCGGCGAGCTATCCGGGCGACGGCAACTACAACCCGGCCGGGAGTATTCAAACCAATAACTTCAGCATCACCCAGACTAAGTCGACTCCCAAAGTGACCTTGACCAGTGTCTTACCGAACGCGGAACCGTACGGCGCCTCGCTGGGTACAGCCATCACTGCAACCATAAGCTGGACCGGCTCCGGTGCGGCGCCCACGGGGAATGGGGCGCTACTGAGCTTCAGCACGAATGCGGCCGGCCACTTCGAACCGGTAGTTTGTCTGGGCAAGAGCAGCCCCATCGTTTGCGGCACGCTGTTCCTTCCGGTGGGGAACGATGCCGCGGGCGTCTACACCGTCACGGCCGCCTATGCCGGCGACGCTAATTACAATGCCGCGAGCAGCCTGCAAACCGATAACTTCACGATCGTCGCCGACGCGCCTATCGTCAGGGTGACGCCGAATCCGGTGAAGGTTGCGCATGCTTCCACCGCACCGGTGACGATCACGGCCACCTTCACTGGCGCGGGTTCGAGCGACGCCGCCCCCACCGGCACGGTGTCTTTCAGCGCCCCTACCGGGTCGTTCAGCGGCCAGTCGTGCAGTTCCAGCGGCGATACGCTGAAGTGCACCGTAAGCTACGAACCAAGCGGGACTCTCACCGCGGGCACATACACCAATTACCTGTCAGCGAGCGTTCATGCGGCGGGGGATTACAAGCCCGCGTCAGGCTATGCCAGCTTGACCGTGACAAAGTGACGATTCGAGCGTCGGGTGGCTACGGCCAGCCTGCGCTAGTCTACATATATGACCCCATCTCGCACGCGCCGCGATTTCTTCGGATGGACCCGGAGCCTCCTGGCTGCCTGCGGTATCGGGCAGTCCGCGTCCCTGCTGGCCGCGTCCGCGCCTCACCGCGAGGCTGAGGAAGGCGAGGATTACTACGACAAGCTCGGCGTCACGAAGATTGTGAATGCCGCGGGCACCTACACCGTGCTCACCGCCTCCACCATGCCGCCTGCGGTGCAGGCCGCCGTCGCCCGCGCGGCTAAGAATCCCGTGCGGTTGATTGAATTGCAGACCAAGGCCGGCGAATACCTCGCCAAGCGCTTGCGCTGCGAGGGCGCCATGGTGACGGCAGGGGCCGCCTCCGCCCTCACCCTCGGCACGTCCGCCTGCCTGATCGCGATGAACAACTGCACGCCACACGATGTGCCCATGGGATTGGTGGGCCGGAAGAATGAAGTCATCGTGCAGAAGGCTCATCGGTATGGCTACGATCATGCCCTGACGAACTGCGGCATCCGATTCGTCGAGGTGGAGACCCTGGCGGAATATGAAACGGCGCTCACCGAACGCACGGTCATGGCCCATTTCTTCAACGCCGCTGAGCAGGGTAGCATCAGCCGCGAGGATTGGATTCGAGTGGCGCACCAACACGGCGTCCCCTGCTTCAATGATGCGGCCGCCGATGTTCCGCCCATTTCTAATCTCTGGAAATACACGCAGATGGGATTCGACCTGGTCACCTTCTCCGGAGGCAAGGGGATTCGCGGTCCCCAAAACGCCGGCCTGCTTCTAGGAAGGAAGGATCTGATCGCCTCCGCAGTCGCCAGCAACAATCCGTTCGACGATTGCGTGGGGCGCGGCATGAAGGTCGCCAAGGAACAGATTGTTGGCATGGTGGCGGCCGTGGACTGGTTCTTGAGCCAGTCCGACGAAGCCATGCAGGCCGAGTTCAAGCGGCGCGCCGGTCGTATCTCCGAACATCTGAGAGACGTGCCTACGCTGCATTGTCGCACCGTCGTGCCACCCGTGGCCAACCAGGTGCCGCATTTGCTGATCCGCTACGACCCACAGCGCGTCAAGATCGCGCCCTTGGAAGTGAAGGAAAAGTTGAGCCGCGGCAATCCGAGCATTGAATTAAACCCCGCCACCGGCACCAAAGAAGGAAGCGCCGGGCTGCCGACGGATGTCAACACCATCGTCGTCGGGGTGTGGATGTTAGAGCCGGGTGAAGAGATGATTGTCGCGCGCCGCTTGCGCGATGTCCTGATGAGCGCGGTGTGAGTTTTTAGGGCACCAGCCTATTGGCCTGTGCCCGTGAGCTTGACCTCTTGCGTCGTAATGATGCCATTGTCGGTAATGGTGACAGTACCCGTACGCGTGCCCGTTTGCGTCGGGTGGAATGTTATCGCGATGGTGCAACTCTGGCCCTGCGCCAGCGCTGTTGTGCAGTTGCTCGTGTTGGCGAAGTCGCCACTGACCGCTATCTTCGAGATGGTCAGACGGCCGTTGCCGGCATTAGTCACGGTGACGTCTTGTGCCGCGCTGGTCTGCCCGATCTTTGTGGCCGGGAATGTCAGAGATGTCTCCGACAATTCCGCGACAGGTTGCGCGGTACCGCTTCCTGTGAGCGCCACGGTTTGCGGACTGCCCGTACCGTTATCGGCGATATAAAGCGTGGCGGAGCTCTGGCCGGTTGCGGCCGGTTTAAATACCAGCGCCACCGGGCAGCTCGCGCCGGCGGCCAGAGAAGCTCCACAATTTGGAGCTGCGGTAAAGTCGCTGGAGTTCTTGCCCACGATACCGATCTTGGAGATAGACGCCGCCACGGCGCTGGCATTCGTGACCCGCACATACTTCTTCGGGCTGGACTCGCTAACCCCGATATAGCCGAATGACACCGCCGTGGGCGCCAGAGTAATCGTGACGACTCCGGTTCCCGAGAGACTCACGGTTTGGCTGCTACCCGGCGCGTCGTTGGAGTTGTCGGTGAAGGTGAGAGTTGCAGATTCGGCGCCGGCCATGGACGGATCGAATGTGACGCTGAACGTGCAGCTCGCGCCTGCCGCGAGTTGTGCTGGCAACGTACCGCAAGTATTGGTCTGCGGGAAGTCAGCCGCATTGGCCCCAGTGACTGCGATGCCGGTGAGCGTGAGAGGACCGCTGCCGGTGTTCACCAGTACGACGTTTTGCGCGGCACTGGCGACTCCGGCATTTTGGCTGCCGAAACTCAATGAGTGGGTGGATGGCGTAGCTACCGCCACCGAACCCAAGAGCACTGAGATGCTGCCGGAATTGGCATTGGCCGTGGCCACATCCAGCATCCCGTCATCATTCCAATCGGCTATGGAGACCGACTGTGGATTCGTTCCGACCGCCGCGGGACCGGCTGCCGTGAAAGTTCCGTCTCCCTTGCCCACTAATATCGTGACCGAGTTGCCGGACATGTTGGCCACTGCCATGTCCAGCTTGCCGTCGCCGTTCAAATCCCCAACGGCGATGCTGCCGGGTCCCGCGCCGGTAGCTGGCGCGGCAACCGCTGTAAAGGTCCCATTTCCGATGCCCAACAGGATCGACACAGTGTTGCTGTTGGAGTTGGCCACGGCCAGATCCAACTTGCCATCGCCGTTGAAATCGCCCGATGCCAGACCCAGCGGCTGGCTTCCGGTAGCCACTGCGGGTTGTACCGCGAAACCACCCTGTCCATTTCCCAACAGAGCCACCACTGTGTTCGCCTGGAAGTTGGAGACCGCCAGGTCAACGTTCCCGTCTCCATTGAAATCTCCGGCCACGATACCCCAGGGCCCACCCTGATTGGTGGTGGTGGCATAAAACGGATTAAAAGCGCCATTGCCTTGGCCGATCAGGATAGAAATAGTCGCGTCCAGGTTGGCGGTGGCAATGTCAAGGATGCCGTCGTTATTGAAATCGGCCGTCGTGCCTAATTGCGGGCTACCGCCTGTCATGTTGCCCAACGGCAGACCCGATCCTTGAGGATCGTATTGTTGTGGAACAAACCCGCCCTGGCCATTGCCCAACCAGATAACTACGCCGAACGGCTGGCAGAGTACCGCGATGTCCAGCTTACCGTCGCCGTTGAAATCGCCAGCCACCGTGGAAAACGGCGCAACGGTCACCGCTTCGCCGGGAGATGGGTAAACTACCGCCGGGGATAGCTCGGCGGACTCCGTAAAGGTGCCATTGCCTTGGCTTAAGTAGACTACCGTGGTTCCACCATTGGTGGCCACCAGGTCCGGTTTACCGTCGCCGTTGAAGTCCCCCACCGTGAGTTGCTGGACGCTGGCGATGGCGCTGAACGGCGAGCCGGGCGCGTTGATGTATTCGGGCGTCCCGGCGGCCGTACTCGCTATCGGTAGGAACATCACATTAGACGCGGCATCGCCGGGATTGTCAACGGTGATGGATTCTGTTCCGGCGCCGGTAATCAAACCGGAGGGGATTACGCCCTCGATCCCCGCGCCCGTAACCGACGTCGGGAGGGCCTGCCCGTTCAGGCGGACCACGGAGGCCGAATTGAGATTTGCCCCTTCCAGCGTCAGCGTGAACCCGCCGTTTGCGGCCGCACTCAGCAGGCTCACCGGAGAGAGGATATCCAGGAATGGCGCCGGGTAACCCGCCGAACCAGAAAGCAAAATAGCCTGAGTCGCGCCACTCACGCCCAGATTGTTGTCTGTGAGCGTTACGGCAGCGGAAAGCGAGCCGTTCGTCTTAGGCGCGAAAGTGACATCAACATTGCAGGTGGCGCCTGCCGCCAGGCTGAAGGATCCGTAAGTACACGCGTTGGTACCGGAGACCAGCGCGAAGTCTGCGGCGTTCGTTCCGGTGATCGCGATGGACGTGAACACTACCGGATCGGCCCCTATGTTTGTCACCACGACCGATGCGGTCCCGGATGTCTGCCCCACTTGTAAATTGCCGAATGCCAGGCTGGTGGCCGAGAAAGTCAGGTCGGGAACGTTGGGCCCTACCCCCGTCCCGGTTAGCTTCACGGTTTGGCTCGTGCCGGTGGCGTTCGAGTTGTCCGCAACGCTTAAGATAGCCGTCTCGGCTTTTTCTGTTGACGGAGTGAAAGTGACCGTAATCTGGCACGCCGCGTTCGGCGCCAATTGGGCGCCGCAAGAGTTAGACACGATTTGGAAATCGTGCGGGCCCGCGTTTGTACTGGGTTGAATCGTGATGCTGCTAATTGCCAGCGCTTCCGTGCCGGTGCTTTGCACTGTCTCAATCAGGCTGGCACTGGTTGTGCCGATGATCGTGTTGGGGAAGGCGAGCTTGCCGCTTAGCGTGCCCAAAGACACCAGGTTGTTCCCCACCAGAGAATAATTCTCCTCGTCAATAAGCGACCCACCTGCGTTGCCGTAAAAGGTCAGGTTTGCGGTGACGCCTTCCACATACGGCGCGGCATCATAGGTCAGTTGGACCTGGCACGAGGACCCCGCCGGCAATGTGGATGGGCAGTCGTTCGACACGAGGGTAAAGTAGCCTAACCCCGATTCGTCACTGATCATCGGTGTACCGCTAAAGATCAAAGGCAGGCTTCCGGTGCTGCTGACGCTTATCGTCTGGGGCGGGCTCATCTCGGAGGCTTGCTCGTTGACCACCAGCGAAGGCGGCGAAAACGTAATCGCCGATCCCTGGAAATAAACCGCGAGATCGGCCGAGTTCTGACCGATGGTGGCTATGTCCAGTTTGCCGTCCAGGTTGAAGTCGGCGGCGGCTAAACTTGCGCTGGGATAAAACTGACCGTAGGCGGCCGGGGTGATCACTGCCGGCCACGCGCCATCGCCATCGTTGACCAGGACGCTTACCGCGCTCCCAAACAGCATCAGATCCAGGTGCCCGTCGGTATTGAAATCCCCAGCCTGAAGTGCGGTGGTACCGGGTGGAACCGCTGCCGCGGTGTAGGCATCGAACGTGCCGTTGCCGGCGCTGGACAAGATCTTCACCGAAGAGGATTCCAACACCGCCGCATCCACCAGGCCATTGTTGTTGAAATCGCCCAGAACGACCTGGATTGGCCCATCCGCGTCGGGAATCGAAGTGGCCGAAAAGTTGGGCTTACCTCCCGTCGATAGGATCAGTTCTTCCGAAGTGCCGGTGATTGCGAGGATGTCGCTGATCCCATCCTGGTTGAAATCAGCCGCCACCAGACCGAGCACAGGCCGGCCCAAATTGGCGCTGAAGGTTGCGACCTGCTGGAACAAACCGTTTCCCTTTCCCCCGAACAGATAGATAGAGTTACCTGCCGCTACGGCGAGGTCGACAGTGCCCGCGCCGGTGAAGTTCCCGATGGCTAGAGCGGTCGCCTGCGCCGGAAGTGGCGTAAGGACCGGGCTGGAAAACTTCTGCGTCGCACGGGTCCCGGCGCTTTGGTTCAAAAGTACTGCAAGATAGAGATCTGTGTTTCCCGTACAGGCGCTGGCGCCCGCGCCGCATGCGGTCGCGATGACCACATCCGGGCGCCCGTCTCCGTTGAAATCTCCCGTGGCGATCGCGCTGGCGTAATCGCTCGTTGGGTATTGCAAGGTCGCGGTGAAATCGTAATCGTGCGGGCTCCATTGGATGACAGGGCCGTTGGTGGCGGCCTCGGCATTCAAAACCAGCAAGAATGCGTCGCCATCCGGCTCGAAACTTCCACGCGCGGTGGTCGCAATCTCGGGACTGCCGTCACCATTGAAGGATGCAATGGCCAGTCCCGCGAACGTGAACGAAAACTCGCCGGGGGCGGTAAGCCCAATGTTCGGATTGTAGGTCGAAACCGGCACGGACACGGCGTTGGAAATGGCCCCGGCATCGTTGGCGACCGTCACCAACAGCCCGGTCGGAGACGACGGCGCGGTGTAGTTTGCCTGCAGCTCGATCTGGCTCACGAGCGTACTCGGCACGGTTTCACCGTTGATTTGGACGCTGGGACCATTGTTGAAACCGTATCCGGTGATGGTCAGTTTCACCTGTGCACCCGGTGCCATGCTGGGCGGATCAACCGCCTGAATGTGTGGCGTCTGGAACTGCGCCTGTGCTGTGGTCAGCGCCGCCAGGGTGACCAAAATCACGGAGAAGAATTGAACTTTCACTTTGCCCTCGCTTCCCAACAGTGTGCGCGGATCGGCGAGAGAACGCGATGCACAGAATGTGTATAGTTTCTGAATCCTTTCTGAACGCTTATCGGCCTGAATGTAAACGACTTCGCGGTTGGGCAGCGCGGAATGCTCGCGTCTTGGGACGCGCTGGGGGGCCCGGCGCGGCGTTTTTCCGGCCGGAAATATCGGTCAGCCCTCACTCTGATGCCAATTTACCGAGGAGTTGCGCGGCCACTTTTTTTGACTTGCCCCTTCGCGTGCACGAGTGTATATACAGATGCGCTACGAGTGGGATGAAGAGAAGAGCCGGCTCACCCAGTTACAGGGAGGAAAGCAATGGCGAAGAAATCACCCGCATTATCTCAGCCCGAAGGGCTGACAAAGATGACGTCCAAAGATATCAAAAACAAGAAATGGACTGAAGCGGAGCGACGTTTGGTAAAGCGTCACGGCGCGAAGCAGGCTGCCGGAGACGATTCCGGCATCAACTACGACGACATTCCTCGGCTGACAGATGAGCAGTTGGTGCAAATGGTTCAACTGCGCGACATTCGGCCGAAGGTGCCGGTCAGTGGGAGACTTGATCCAAGCGTACTTGCATGGTTGAGATCAAAGGGTGAGGGTCATCTGACCCGCATCAACGATATTTTGCGGAACATCATGGAAGCCGAAAAGCGGATCTCACAACCCTGATGTAAATGCTCCTCGCACCGTCTTAGCAACGCCCGTTCGCAAACCGAAAGGCAAAAACCACCATCCGCCAGAACCCGCCGCCTCGATTCGGTTCTGAATTATTTCTGAACGCGAAGTATGATGATAAATAAGCACTTCGATGAATGCCGCACGTCACAAACTGCGCTTCGGGCCGTACGAAGCCGACCCCCAAACCGGTGAATTGCGCAAACACGGGGTGCGAATCAAGCTGGCAACCCAATCATTTCGGGTGATGCTGTTGCTGGCCGAGCATTCCGGTGAACTGGTTACCCGCGAGGACATCCGCCGGGCGCTCTGGCCCCATGAGACGGTGGTCGAATGGGAACACAGTATCAATACGGCGATCAAGCGAATCCGCGCGGCGCTGGGCGACTCGGCGGATAACCCTCGATATGTGGAGACGCTGCCTCGCCGCGGCTACCGATTCTTAGCCGCTGTGGAACGGGTGGCCGCAATTTCCGGCAATGCCGGCACTCCGCAATCCGCGGCGCCGGTGGTTTCCACGCGCCCGGACAGCAGCGACCCGGTGGGCCAGACGATTTCCCACTACCGGGTGCTGGCCTTGCTCGGTCATGGCGGCATGGGCATGGTATACCGCGCCGAAGACACCATCTTGGGGCGGCCGGTGGCCCTCAAGTTTCTGCATCCGGATCTCGAGTCGGATGCGGCGGCGGTGGAGAGGTTTCAGCGCGAGGCGCGCACCGTCTCGTCCTTAAATCACCCGAATATATGCACCATTTATGAGGTCCAAGTTTTCCGCGGACGCGCCTTTCTGGCGATGGAGTTGCTGGAGGGCGAAACCCTCCGCGACCGGCTTGCCCCGGCGTTCACGCAGCCCGGCTCGGCACCCGGGTTTTCTTCCAAGAGACTGCTGGATTTGGCGATTCAAGTGGCGGGCGCTCTGGAGGCGGCCCACGAAGGTGGCATCATTCACCGGGATATCAAACCGGCCAACATTTTCCTGGTCCGCGACGGCGCCGTCAAGGTTCTCGATTTTGGCCTTGCCAAACCCGGGCCCCGGCGCTTACCCAACGGCGCGACGCCGATCGTACCTGGCTCGCACGCCGCATCGGAACCGCTGACCGTAACCGGCTTTACTCCCGGAACCATCGCTTACATGTCGCCCGAGCAGAGGCGCGGCGAAGATCTGGATGCACGCACGGATTTATACTCCTTCGGCGCGGTACTCTTCGAAGCGGCCGCCGGTGAGCGCACGCCGGACTACTTCGATGCGAATTCCCTACCGGCGTCCCTCGCCGGAAGGCATCCCTTAAAGCTCTGGGAAATCATTGGGCGCCTGCTCGATCCGGACCGCAGCATGCGTTATCAAACCGCGGGAGACGTTGCGAGTGAGCTTAAGCGCTTGAAAAGGGATATCTCCAGCGCGCCCCATCCTTCGCTGCCGGCGGCGCCCACGGATACCGGCCGGCCACCGGCGATCGAACCCAGTGCGGGAAGGAGACCGCGGCGGGGTCTGGGCGCCTGGGGAGCCTTGGCCCTCGCGCTGATCCTACCGTTCGGGGCAGCCGGTTATTACTGGTTCTCCCACTTCCGGTCCTCGCCGGGGCGAGGAGCCTTGCTGGTTCTGCCCCTCACCGGAATGTCGGGTCTTGAGGACGATCCGGCGTTCTCGCCGAACGGCAGGCGGGTGGCTTTCTCTCTGCAGGGTGGGAACTCGGCCCATATTTATGCGAAGTTGATCGGGGGTGGGCCGCCGTTGGCGTTGACCAGCGGGGCCGCATTCGACATCAGTCCCGCTTGGTCGCCGGACGAAGGATCCATTGCTTTCCTGCGTAACGGACCTTCCGGGCGTGAAGTCTGCCTGGTGCCGGCGCTGGGCGGCGCCGTGCGTCAGGTGGCCTCGATTCAGCCGGCTGCGCCCGACCGGGGATCGCGGGCTGTATCCTGGTTGCCGGACGGCTCGGCGCTGTTGATTTCCGATCGCGGTTCGGCCCAGGAACCGGCGGCGATTTTTCTTTTGCGATTGAAAACCGGGGAGAAACGAAAGCTGACGTCACCCCCGGCGGAGTCGGACGGGGATGGCAGCCCGGAGGTTTCTCCCGATGGCCGGACGCTCGCATTCATTCGCTGGTTGAGAAACTCGGTCAGCGATATTTACTTGCAGTCTCTGGCTGGTGGCCCACCCCGCCGGCAGACCCATGACGGCAATCGTCTCGCCGGTTTCGCGTGGAGCGCCGACAGCCGCGCGATCGTGTTTTCATCCCGCCGGGGCGGGTTGCCGGGTCTGTGGAGAATTCCATCCGGCGGTGGAGCGCCTGAGCCGCTGGCGGGCGTCGGCGAGGATGCCGTGGCGCCCGCCATCGCGCATGCAGGAGACTCGCTCGCCTATACGTATCAGTTCGAGAATACTAACCTATGGCGATATCCGGGGCCCCGATGCGCGGCTCCGTGTAAGGAAACCGCGGCGGTGCTGGCCCCCTCCCCGAGGCAGGATGTTAGCGGCGTTTACTCGCCTGACGGAAAACGGATCGCCTTCAGCTCCGACCGCAGCGGATCGTTTGAAATCTGGGTTTCCGATAGCGATGGATCGCACGAGCAGCAGTTGACGTCCTTCAGAGGCCCGCTCACCGGCACGCCGCACTGGTCGCCCGACGGGCGGTCGATCGCCTTCGATTCGCGCCCGGGCGGACATGCCGCCGTATTCACGATCGGCAGCGAAGGAGGGGAACCGCGCCAGGTGACGGATGGACAATTCGACGACATCGTCCCGAACTGGTCGCACGATGGCAAGTGGATCTACTTCTCGTCGAATCGAAGTGCGGGCAGCCAGATTTACCGGATCTCAGCCGCGGGCGGGATCCCGGTTCAGGTGACGCAAAAGGGCGGATTCGATCCGGCCGAATCGGCGGACGGGGCCTGGCTGTACTACAGCAAGGATTCGGGCATTTGGCGTTTGCCGCTTGCCACGGTAAGAACCGGGAGAGAAGGCGGAGCCGAGACAAGTGGCGAGGAAGAACAGGTGTGGAGAGGGTTTGCGTCGCGCTTTTGGACAATCTCCGCCGGCGATCTGGTCTTCCTGGATTTCGGCGCCAGCCAGGGCCGAAGGTTTTGCGTATTGGATCTCGCAACCAGGCGCTTAAGGCCGTTAGCCATTCCAGCGGGAAAAGTGGCTTGGGGCGCATCGGGTTTATCCGTGTCACCGGATGGCCAATGGCTGCTCTACACGCAACTTGACCGTCTTGTGAGCCAGATCAACCTGGTCGAAAACTACCGTTAGTTGCGCCACGCGTCGGCGTGATCACGTAGGTTGACGCTGCGGCCAAACAGCCTTTCATGTCCATCCCGGGAGATTTCTGGAAGCCCCTGGAACGCTCAAAAGCCTGTACGCCGGGACGGAGATGAAAGGCTCTGACGCGCATCATGCGCCGGGACTGGCCGCTTTAGCATCCTCGCGCAGCATGGCGATCCGGTTCTGCAATGTACGCAAACTGATCCCCAGCATCTCGGCGGCCAGCTTGCGATTGCCGCGCACGTGCTCGAGAGTCAATTTGATGTAGGCCGCCTCGAGCTTTACGAGCGGCTGTCCCGGCTGGAGCATTACTGGACCATCATAGCCGCTTGACGGCCGGGCATAGGGTCCGGGACTTAGATCTAACGCCGGGGTCGGCAGATCGGCGAGACGGATCAAACCCTCGCCTGCCATAATTATGGCCCGCTCCAGAACATTGCGCAACTCACGCACATTGCCGGGCCAATCATACCGCTGAAAGAGATCCTGCACTTCGGCAGTAACGCCGGTAACACGGGTTGCGTATTTCTTATTCAGATTCAGCAGGATGACATCCGCGATCGCCGGGATGTCTTCCTTATGGTCACGCAATGCCGGTAGCACGATCTGGAAAACACTCAACCTATAGTAGAGTTCTTCGCGTAAATGGGTTCCTAAATCCTGGCTGGTGGCGGCCAGGATCCGGGCGTCGACTGCGATTTCATGCTTTCCGCCCAGGCGCCGCACCCGCAAGTCTTCGAGAACGCGCAGCAGCTTCGGTTGCGTGGATTGCGGCATCTCACCGATTTCGTCGAGAAACAACGTGCCCCCGTGAGCCTGTTCAAAGCAACCGGCCGACCGCTCCATGGCTCCGGTAAAGGCGCCTCTCTCGTGACCGAACAACTCGCTCTCTACCAGAGCCTCAGGTAAGGCGGCCGCATTAATCGCGACGAAGGGACCATCACTGCGGGGACTGAACTTATGAATCTCGCGGGCAACCAACTCTTTCCCGGTACCGCTCTCGCCACGGATCAATACGGGTGCTGTAGTGGGTGCTACCTGTCTGATCAGGGAGAAAATCTGGAGCATCGCGGGGGAGGTCCCCACCATATCCCCGAGCACACCGCGCAGGCTAAGATCCCGCTTCAGCTCGTCGGTCTTCTGCAGGCTTCTGTTGTAGTGAATCGCGCGTTCCAGCAGGGTCAGGAAGGCGCTTCGTTCCACTGGCTTCTCGAGGTACCAGAAGGCCTTCAGGTCCCGCACGGCGGACAGCGCCTTGTCCATGCTGCCAAATCCGGTGAGCGCGACCGCCGGCGTGAGGTCGCCGCGCTCTTTCAAATTGCGCAGCAATTCGAAGCCATCCATGCGTGGCATCACCAGATCGGCCACGATCACATCCGGGTGAAAGGTGGTCAGACGTTCCAGCGCCTCGAGTCCGTCGCCCGCAACCTGCGTTTCAAAATCGCCGCCGGAAAGCATCGTGGCCAACGCACTGCGCTGCCGCTCGTCGTCGTCTACGATGAGTATTCGTCCCGGAACGGCTGGCAGGCGGGGCATATTTTATTTTAGCAGGTCTCACCGAAATGCAGACGCCAAAATCCGAATTCGAATTTGGCGAGTGAAGTTAACCGACGACCCTGCGCCCCTGTATCAGGCGAATGACCATCACTACCAAGGCAACCACCAACAAAAGGTGAATCAGCCCGCCCGCGGTGTAGGAGGTGGCCATTCCCAAAGCCCACAAAACCACTAGAATGACGCAGATGGTCCAAAGCATTTCGAGCTCCTTCGCCATGCATCATTGCAAGAGCGGGTCCAAAGCCGCAGTTCGCGTTGAATATAGAGCGCGGGCGAGCCCACGGCATCGTATCGAAGAGCTCCCTCTGCGGCAACGTGCAGAATGTGCACTTGGTCGCGGCAGTTGCTGCAGATCCATTTCGGACGGCTGGGAGTGAAAGTCCTGAAGGCGTGACGGCGGCAATTTGCGGCCCTCTCGCCGAACGGCGCCGCGCGTGCTCCAGCCTTACCTGAAATCGATGCGTACCCACGATGCTCCTTTAAATCGCGCAGCCGTCCCGGTGAGCGTGGCGGTCATCGCCGAGGATGCCGCCGGACCGGCGGATGTAATCACTGAAGTGCGGCGCGAAGAGGCTCTGCTTAAGACGGGGGCCTTGCAGAACGCTATTTTCAATAGCGCCAATTTCTCGAGTATCGCCACCGACGAGAAGGGCGTCATTCAGATATTCAACGTCGGCGCCGAACGCATGCTGGGCTATGCGGCCGCCGACGTAGTCAATAAAATCACCCCGGCCGATATCTCCGAGCCGCTGGAAGTGATCGCGCGCGCAGCGGCTTTGAGCACCGAGCTCGCCACGCCGATTACGCCGGGCTTCCAGGCCCTCGTATTCAAGGCCTCGCGCGGGATCGAGGACATCTACGAACTGACCTATATCCGGAAGGACGGCAGTTGCTTTCCAGCCATCGTGTCGGTGACGGCGCTGCGCGACGATCAAGGCGCAATCATCGGCTATCTGTTGATCGGCACCGATAATTCGGCACGCAAGCGAGTGGAAGCGGAGCAGATGAAGCTCGACCAACGCCTGCGCGACCAGCAGTTCTACACGCGCTCTCTGATCGAATCCAACATTGACGCGCTCATGACCACCGATCCGGCCGGAATCATCACCGACGTCAACAAGCAGATGGAGGCGCTCACCGGTTGCACGCGTGACGAACTGATCGGCGCGCCGTTCAAGAGTTATTTCACCGATCCGGAAAGAGCCGAAGCGGGTATCAAGCTGGTGTTGCGCGAAAAGAAAATCACGAACTACGAGCTTACGGCGCGCGCGCGGGACGGCAAGACGACCGTGGTGTCCTATAACGCGACCACCTTCTACGACCGCGACAGGAAACTGCAGGGGGTGTTCGCCGCCGCCCGCGACGTGACCGAGCGGAAACTTCTGGACCATGCGATCAATGAGCAAAACATCGAGCTGAAGCGGGCCAGGGCCGCCGCGGAAAAGGCCAACCTCGCAAAATCGGACTTCCTGTCTAGCATGAGCCATGAGCTACGCTCTCCGCTGAATGCGATCCTGGGCTTCGCCCAACTCATCAACTCCGACTCGCCGCCGCCGACGGCCGCCCAGGCGGAAAGCATCGATCAGATTCTTCACGCGGGATGGTATCTGCTGGAACTGATCAACGAAATCCTGGACCTCGCCCAGATCGAGTCCGGAAGGCTGGCGCTGTCGCGGGAGCCTACGTCGCTGACCGAAGTGCTGTTCGAATGCCAGGCCATGATCGAGCCGCAGGGGCAGAAGCGCGGCCTCAAAATGACGTTTCCGACCTTTGACGTTCCCTGCTTTGTGGATGCCGACCGGACCCGGTTGAAGCAGGTCCTGATCAACCTTCTTTCCAATGCCATCAAGTACAACCAGCCGCATGGAACGGTGGTGGTGGACGTGGACCGCATCGGCGGTACACCGGTACGGATTCGCGTCAGCGTGAAGGACAGTGGCGCGGGATTACCTCCGGATATGCTGTTGCAGCTTTTCCAGCCCTTCAACCGCCTGGGGCAAGAAAGAAGCGCCGAGGAAGGCACAGGTATCGGCCTGGTCATGAGCAAGCGGTTGGTGGAATTGATGGGAGGCGAGATCGGCGTCCAGAGCACCGTGGGGTTCGGCAGCGTTTTTTGGTTCGAACTGAACTCGGCGGAAGCGCCACGGCTTGCAGTTGACAGAGCCGGGCAGATGCCGTCGGCGGAAACGCAGGTTGGGAGCGGCGCAGGGTTGCGCACGCTGCTCTATGTAGAGGACAGCCCGGCCAACCTGAAGTTAATCGAACAACTGATCGCGCGCCGCCCGGATATGCGTCTGCTGACGGCGAGAGACGGAGACTCGGGTATCAGCCTGGCGCGCAAACACCTGCCTGAAGTGATCCTGATGGACATCAATCTGCCGGGCATCGGGGGTATCGAAGCCTTGCGAATTCTCCGCGCGGATCCAGCCACCGCGCACATCCCCATCGTGGCCCTCAGTGCCAACGCGATGCCGCGGGACATCGAGAAGGGCCTGCGGGCGGGATTCTTCCGGTATCTCACCAAGCCTATCAAGGTCGATGAGTTTATGCATACGTTGGACGAAGTATTGGAATTCGCCCGGCAAGCGGCCACCCGGTAAATGATGCGAGGGCCATGGTCAGCACAGCCGATATTCTGAACGCCAGAATTCTGATCGTGGACGATCGGGAATCCAATGTTCGTCTGCTGGAGGGCATGTTACGCATCGCCGGCTACCGGTCCGTGGAATCCACAACCGATCCATACCAGGTCTGCCCACTGCACCGCAAGAATGGCTACGCGCTGATCCTGCTCGATCTGCAAATGCCCGGTATGGACGGGTTCCAGGTGATGGAAGGCCTGAAGGAAATCGAAAAGGACGGCTATCTTCCGGTCCTGGTGATCACCGCGCAGCCGGCGCACAAGTTGCGCGCTCTCGAAGCCGGCGCCAAGGATTTCGTCGGCAAACCGTTCGATCTGGCCGAACTGCGTGCGCGCGTTCACAACATTCTGGAAGTGCGCCTCTTGCATCTGGAAACCCGCAAGTACAGCAACGCGCTGGAGGAGACGGTACGGGAACTCGAGGCCAGCCGCGAGGTGATTCGCCTGAAAACCCTGGCGGAACAAGAGATGCGGGAGCGGGAATTGGCCCTGGCCGAAGAAACTCAGCAGAGTCTGTTGCCTCGTTTTCTGCCCCAATTCGAGAATTACCGCATCCATGCATATAATAGGCCCACACGCTATGTGGGAGGGGATTTCTACGATTTCGTGCACCTAAGTTCAGGAGAATGGGTAGGAGTACTGGCGGATGTTTCGGGCAAGGGGATATCCGCGGCGCTGCTCAGTTCCATGGTGCTGGGCGCTCTCAGCATGGAATTTCGCGCGGGGACTCCGCCGCCGGAGGCCTTGCATCGGGTCAACCAACTGCTTTGCGAAAAATCTCTCCCATCTCAGTTCGTGACCCTGTTTCTATTCGTCCTGGGCCCATGCGGTACAGGGCAATTCATTAGCGCGGGACATAATCCGGCCTATGTATTCCGTTCCGCCACGGGCAAGATAGAAAAGCTGTTCTCGGAGGCTCATTTCTTGGGAATGTTCGATTCCGCTACGTATGAGCCCCGCGCTTTGCGTCTCGACAAAGGCGATCTTCTGGTAGTGTATTCCGACGGGCTTCCGGACGCGCAAAACCCGCAGGGGGAAATGCTCGGAGAGAAAAGGCTGCGTGAAATTATCCGGCAAGCGTCGCCATCGGGAAGCCGCGTCCTCGAACAGCAATTGCTAACATCCATTGAAGAATTCACGCAGGGCACACCGCAAACCGACGATATCACTTTCGCGCTGGTTCAAAAGTTCGAGTGAAACGCTTGGCCATCCTCAAGTCGTAGCGGTTCCGAACAGGGCCCCGACGCCAGCTGTCAGCGCCATGGCCAGTGCCCCCCAAAACGTGACACGCGCCGCGCCCAGCAGCATGCCGGCGCCACCGGCACGTGCCGCCAACGCTCCTAGCATCGCCAGGAATAACAATGAAGTTCCAGCGACCCAGAGGATCAGCCCAGCCGCGGGGACGATCGCGGTGACGGCCAGAGGCATGACCGCGCCGGCGACGAAACTGGCTGCCGACGCCAGTGCGGCTTGAATCGGGCGGGCTCTTAAGGGCGCGGAGATGCCCAATTCGTCGCGGGCATGCGCGCCCAAAGCGTCATGTGCCATCAGTTGCTGAGCAACCAGTTTGGCGAGGGGCGGGTCAAGCCCGCGGGCGACGTAAATGGCCATGAGTTCCCGGCGCTCGCCCGCGGCGTCGGTTTTCAGCTCCAGGCGTTCCAGGGCGAGGTCGGCTTGCTCGGTATCCGCTTGGGAGTGCACGGAGACATACTCACCCGCAGCCATCGACATGGCTCCGGCGACCATGCCGGCAACCCCCGCGACCATTACGCCGCCGTGTGTCGCATGCGCGGCCGCCACACCCAGAACCAGACTCGCCGTTAACAGGATCCCGTCGTTAGCGCCCAATACCGCCGCTCGCAGCCACCCAATGCGGCTGGTGCGGTGACGTTCCATTTGAGCTACCGGCACACGCCCCGTGAGCGTTACACCGACACGATGATGGCGATTCTGATGCCGGGGTAGCTGCGATTGCAGAGGTAATACCCATTGTCATAATCGATGTATACGTCATCGTCGGCGTACCAATTCTCTGCCCAGGTTCCTGGCCACGGATCCACCAGCATGAACCAAAAGCCGCCGTACGAGAAGCGCGGATAGCCCATGTACATAGACGGGAGACCACCCATGCGGAACCAGTGTTGACTCCCGAAACTGAGATTGTAAGTATTCTGGGGAATGTAGTAACCGCCATACCCCCCGCGCTGGGCCCAAGTGCGATGATCGCTGTTCCAGTTTTGATCGCCATTCTGCGCCCATGTGCCGCGCCCTTGCCAGCCGCCACCCGTTTTCAGCCACCCCTTCTGCTGCTGCCAGGCGACTGCCTGAGGCTTGGTGGGGTGCCCTTGCTGGGGCTGCCCGGTTTGATGCGCCTGTTGCTGCGTGGGTTGCTCCGGCTTCGCCTGGTGAGCTTGCTGCTGCATCGGCTGTTGGGGCTTCGCCTGATGAGCCTGCTGCGGCTTCGGCTGCTGCAGCTTCGCCTGATGAGCTTGCTGCTGCTTCGGCTGTTGAGGCTTCGCCTGGTGGGCTTGCTGCTGCTTCGGCTGCTGCGGCTTCGCCTCGTGAGCCTGCTGCTTGGGTTGCTGCGCAGGTTGCTTCTGCTGTGCTTGTGCATGTTGCGCGGGTTTCGGCTGGGCCTGAGGGCGCTGCTGCTGTGCCGATGGGCGCGCAGTTTGCTCCGGCTTGCTTTGTTGCTTCTCAGGCTGCTTTTCCGGCTCGCGCTGCGCGTACGCAACGAACGTTCCGAAGAACAGAACCACGACAGCGGTACTGATAGTTCGCGGGCATTTCATAATAGTCGTCTCCAATTCAATTCGGTGATGGGCGTGCACGCCGAAGCCCAGTCCGGATTGACATTTTCCGCGGCTCTTCTATTTCTTAATCTCGTGAACAACGTATTCGTCCGTCTGCCGGGCGGCCGATTCGTCTCGGTTCACGACGGCCGTCAGAGGCCTCTCGGTCGGCTTATCCGTGGTTCCGTAGTCGGCGGTAGACTCGGCAGCCTTGGATATATCGCGCGCGCCCGTGTCTTTCAGAGCTTTCTTAGCCCGCTCACACCATTCCGAACTGTCGCAGTGAACCGACAGCAGAATACCGGCACGCCTGACCCGGCCCGCGTAACGCTTGGCGACATATTCGGTAACACCCAGACCCGCCAGCAATCCCACGATCCAGCCCAGCGCGCCACCCGCGCCGGCGCCCGCCAATCCAGCCAGGAGGGGCCCCGCCGCGATGAGCGGGCCCATGCCCGTAATCGTCACCAGTTGATTCGAGACGCACCAAGCCAAAACGGCGCAAACCACGGCACCCACGGCCGCTCCGACCCCGGCGCCCGCCGCCGCCTTGGCGTGTTTCTCAAGCCCGAAATCCTTTGAGCCCTGATTTTCAGATGACAGAACGGAGATATCCGCAGTCCTGTAGCCGCTTTTCTGCAAAACTTCGATGGCATCGGAAACCGCTGTCCGATTCTCATAGATGCCAATAACCGATGTATTCTTTGCCATTTCGTGTCCCTCGTTTTCAGAAGTGTCGCATTTGTATCTGTGCACGACCCTGGCCAAGCGCCGGGAACGGCGACGATACGAGATACGGCGCAGGATACCAGCGCCAGATGCAGAATCTGCGTTTGTCCATGCACATTTCGCCGGGAGCCGCGCGCCCGCCTCAATTGCATCGGCCTCTCGTGCGCATGGTGCTCCACGTGCCGCACATAAAGTATTGCCGGAAAAACCGGAAACAGGAGGACGAGAACATGAATTGGGATCAATTTGCAGGCAAGTGGAAGAGATTCATCGGATCGGCCCGCGAACGCTGGGGTAAGTTCACCAACAATAACTGGCAGATGTTCAGCGGCAAGGAGGACCAGTTGGCGGGACGAATCCAGGAACAGTATGGAGTGGTCAAAGCCAAAGCCGACGAACGGGCTGATGACAGGGCACTGGCTCAAAAGGGATCCGCGTCCGACGCTGCCACGCGCCTCTAAATTCAAGGAGGGAGATAACAGATGCGGCCCGGCTAGCGACCGGAGGATAAAGTGCGGGGCGATTCACGGAGGTGCTTTACATGACCGATAAAATGCTGTTTTCACTATCGATTTTCTTGACAGGGCTTGGAGCCGGCATCGCGGTGGCGGCTTTGGTTGCACCTCACTCTCGCGCGGCGAAAAACGGGTTAGCCGGCGGCAAGTCCGAAAAGGACCTGCCTGGCGGCAAGGCTGCGGCAGCACACTCGGTGTGACGGCATTTAAAATCTGGCCGTCGGTTTGCTGAGTATAAGTTGAATTGGCGAACAATTCTTAATTCTGCCCTCTGCCGCGACTGACAGGCAAAGAAGCGTGCTCTTGACTTTCGCCACGCCGTTGCTGCAGAGGGCTTTTTTGTGGGGCTTTCAGAGAAACGCCGGTCTTCCGCCGCCGCCCGCAAATCCTGCATTCCGAACGGCAATAGCTGCGTGAGCCGATGACTCTGAGAGCAGATGTAATTCCGCGAATTGCCGGTCCGGCTTAGCCCATCCTGTTCTTCAAGCTGTGGCAAGCAATACTCCGATTTGAGCCGGCAGCCGAGTTCTTGGAGGCATGCATGCGGATGGGCCTCCGCATGCTTCTCACCCACCGTGCGACCAGCCCGCCAAGGGTTTGCAGGCTTCGGTGCCCGAACGAGCGAACAGCCGATCGCACGAGAGTTCAAACAAAGGAGTACTTAAAGATGAGTGTTTCGAAAGTAGTCACAACAAGCATGTTTTGCCTGGCGCTGATGGGCACGGTGTTATCACCGGGCGCGAAGGCGGATGAGTGGAACAGAAAGACCGTAATGACGTTCAGCGGACCCGTGGAGATTCCTGGCGTCCACCTAAAGGGGTGGGGAGTGTTGCCGGCCGGTACCTACGTGTTCAAAATCCTGGACTCGCAGTCGGACCGCCACATCGTTCAGATTTTCAGTGCGGATGAAACGCAAGTATACGCCACCATCCTGGCCATCCCGAACTATCGCCTCAAGCCCACAGACAAGACCGTGGTTACTTTCCGGGAGCGGCCGGCGGGTGAGCCGGAAGCGCTCCGGGCATGGTTCTATCCTGGCGAGAACTACGGCGAGGAATTCGTCTATCCGAAGGCCAAGGCGGTGGAGCTAGCCAAGGAAACCAAAGAGGTCGTTCTTTTCACGGCTGTCGAGATCCCGGTGGAAGTGGAGCAGCCCATCAAGACGGCGGACGAGCCCGTGGTTGCGCAACTGAAGCAAGCGCCCGTCATGGCGATCAAGCCCACGGGAGAAGAACTGGAACTCGCCCAGGCGGTCGCTCCGCTACCGGCGGATGAACCGGTCGCGCAGACGACCGCACCAACTGCGACCGCACCAGCCGCGACCCTACCGGCCACCGCGAGCACCATGCCTTTGATCGCACTGTTCGGATTACTGGCTTTGGGTGGAGCTTTCATCCTTCGCTCAGCGCAAAGGCGCCTGCAATAGGACCACTGCGGCCCGCGCACGGCGGGTCTGGAGACCCGCCGCAGGCGTGGACGCCCGCCCCATCACATAAGGACAGCGCGGCGCATGCGGACAATACTTTTGGTGATGTTGCTGGCAGGGTGCGCCAGTCCCCAGGCGGAACCCTTCCGCATCTCTGTCAACGTCTCTCTGGTGGTATTACCCGCTACCGTAACCGACCGGCAAGGCGGCTTTGTCTCGAACCTCGCCGCAAAGGATTTCGAGGTTTATGAGAACGGCCGGCCGCAAACCATCAAGCTATTCAGAAACGAAGATATTCCAGTTACCGTTGGACTGGTGGTCGACCAGAGCACCAGCATGCGGCCGAAACTCGCGGAGGTGATCGCGGCGGCACGGGCGTTCGTCCGGTCCAGCAATCCGGACGACGAAGTGTTTATCGTCAACTTCAACGAGAAGGTGACGTTGGGCTTGCCTGACACGGTTCAATTTACTAATAACGCCGTATTACTTGCGAACGCGATCGTTAGCCGGCCCGCCGGAGGCCAGACGGCTCTATACGATGCGATCTCAAGAGCCGTACAGGAATTGCGGGCGGGCAGCCGGGATAAGAAGGTGCTAATCGTGGTCAGCGATGGCGGGGACAATGCCAGCACTCGCAGCCTCGCGCAAGTCATGAAACTGGCGGAGCAATCGAGCGCCGTCATCTACACCATCGGCATTTTCGACGAGGATGATCCGGACCGGAATCCGGGCGTGCTCAAGCGCCTGGCCCAAGCCACGGGCGGCGAGGCCTTTCTCCCCAGACAACTCAGCGAAGTAGCGCCCATCTGCGAGCGCATCGCGCGCGACATTCGCCATCAATACACGCTCGGGTACGTTCCGGCCAACCTGACTCGTGATGGCGCTTATCGAACTATACGGGTGGTTGCCCAGGCGCCGGGACACGCCAAATTGTCGGTGCGTACGCGCGCAGGCTACATCACCGGCGGCGAGCCATCGCCTGACGAGAAGAGCCATAAGTGAGAGTTGTAATTGGGAAGGAACCGGTCGGGCGGATTTTGAAATGGGCTCAGCGAGCGCTCTTCGCGGGCGGCATCCTGCTGCTAGGCTTTTGCGGATTCGTTCTGGTAGACGCCTGGATTTTCCAAAGGCGCGCAAGCCAGGATCTCGACCACCAGCTTCGCGCCCAACGCGTGCAGACTCAGAACCGGACCCAGCCGCCGTTGTCCGGTCTTGCGAAAACTGTGGCGGGCGCCACCGAGGATGGTCTGGTGGGACGCATCGAGATCCCACGTCTGCGGATGTCCGTGGTGGTCGTCGAAGGGATAACCAAAATGGCTCTGCGGCGCGCGGCCGGGCATATCCCGGGCACGCCGCTGCCGGGCGAGGCAGGCAACGTGGGCGTGGCCGGTCACAGAGACACGTTTTTTCGCCCGTTGAAGGATTTGAGGATTAAGGACGAGATTCAGTTCTCGACGCCAAAAGGCGATTTCAAGTACGAAGTCAAGTCGCTCAAGGTGGTAGAGCCGGATAATGTAACCGTACTCGCTCCATCTGGCGAAAACATGCTGACGATGGTGACCTGTTACCCCTTCTACTACATAGGGCCGGCGCCTAAGCGATGGATCGTCACGGCAAGGCAGGTGTCACCGCAAGCGGCGCCACCCGCAACCGTGGAATGATGAAGGTGGGCCGCCAAAGGTTGGCCGCCGTGGAGGTAGATTGAAAGACACTTCGTTGGTGTGCCCAGCCCGCATCCTTGTCATTGAAGACAACGGCTCGGACGTCTTCCTTCTCGATCGGGCGCTCAAGAAGCAGGATTTCCGGTTTGAACTGGTTCACTTGAAGAACGGAGGCGAAGCCCTCGCTTTTTTCCGCCGGCAGGGGGCTTATGCGGATGCGGCCATTCCAGACATGATCCTGTTAGATCTAAACCTTTCCAAGTATACCGGCGAAGACATTTTGGCCGAGATCCGCGGAGCCCGGCATCTGGCCGGCATTCCGGTGTGCGTGTGGAGTTCGTCGCGGTCCCAACGCGACGAGGCGATGCTCAAAGACCTGGGTGTTTCCCAGTTCATCACTAAGCCTTCCGGCTTACATCAATTCATGGAGATCGGCAAGGTGATCAAGGAACTGCTGATAACCGGAGAGGCCGGCGGAGGCCAGGCTGGCTGACGCCAAATTGGCGCGGGACAGGGGCGAATGGCATTCCGCGTGCTTTATTCGTCGCTTCCGGTTGCGACGATGGTGCCAGTGGGTTCGGCGAGAAAGGTAATGTTGCGTCTTGGCAAAAGGAAGCAGTAGTAGCCGGCGGAGTGGGGCGGCGCGTCCTCCGCGTGCGCCTGAGCCCGCGCCGGCCATCGGAAATCCGACCGGCGAACTCATCGGCGCCAAACCCGCCCACATTGTTGGCATAGGCGCTTCCGCCGGCGGCCTGGAAGCATTCACCGAGTTGCTCACCCATCTTCCGGAGGATACCGGCATGGGATTCGTGCTGATTCAGCACCTCGATCCGAGCCACAAGAGCCACCTGAAAGAGTTGCTTTCCAAAGCCACCAAGATGCCCGTATCCGAAGTGAACGGCGAGACGCGCGTCGAGGCCGATCATGTTTACGTGATTCCGCCATGCTGCAATTTGAGCATTGCCAATGGAATTCTGCAGACGCCGCCCCGGCCGGCCAGCGGGCGCAATATGCCGATCGACGATTTCCTGCGGGAGTTGGCGTCGGACCTGGGTAGGCAAGCGCTCGGCGTGGTTCTGTCGGGAACCGCATCGGATGGGACCCTGGGCCTACAGTCGATCAAGGCCGCGGGAGGCATCACTTTTGTCCAGGAAGTACGGACCGCGAAGTTCGACAGCATGCCGCGCAGCGCCATCGCTGCGGGTGTTGCGGATTTTGTCCTGCCGCCAGCCGGAATCGCCCGGGAATTGATCGCTATCGCACGCGATGGCCGTTCGCCCAGCGGCTCTCGGGATGCCATCGAGCCGGAGGACGATGCCGCCTTGTCCAAGATTCTTCGGCTGGTGCGGAGTTCCACCGGAGTGGACTTCACGCACTACAAACCCAGCACGCTGGCGCGGCGCATCAAGAGACGGATGACGCTCCGCGGATTCCAGGACCTGGAAGAATACAGCCGGCATCTGGAGCAGCACCGCGAGGAAGCCACCGCCCTGTGCGAGGACTGTCTGATCACCGTCACTGCCTTTTTCCGGGAGCCGGCGCTCTTCGAGGAGCTGAAAGCGAAGGTGTTCCCAAGTCTGCTTGAAAACAGGGCGCCTGGGGACCCTATCCGTATCTGGGTGCCGGGGTGCGCCACGGGCGAGGAGGCCTATTCGGTCGCCATCTGCTTGATGGAATTCCTGGACGAGAAGGCCGAGAGCCTTCCCTTCGAGATTTTCGCCACCGATATCAGCGACCGAGCCGTGGCAAAGGCCCGCGCCGGCATATACAAGAACTCCGAGATTGCACACGTGTCGCCGAAGCGCCTGGCGCGGTTCTTCGACCGCTCGGAACGCGGGTACCAAATCTCAAAGATCATTCGCGACGCGTGCGTTTTCGCGCGGCACAACCTGGCCGAGGACCCGCCCTTTTCCAAGCTGGACCTGATCAGTTGCTGCAATGTCCTGATCTACCTTGGACCTGTCCTGCAGCGTAAGGTCTTGTCCGTCCTGCATTACGCCCTTAAGCCGGCGGGCTTCCTGGTGGTCGGCCCATCGGAGAGCATCGGCACGCTGTGCGAGTCGTTTCATCAAGTGGGGAAAACCCACAAGATCTATGGCCTGCGGCCGGCCACGGGCGATCCGGAGCCGCGCTTGAGCGAGGGCCGCCTTGCGGAGGGCCGCGCGCTTCTCCCGCGGAAATCCGCGGAGGGCCGCGACGGGCTGGACGTGCTGAGAGAAGCCGACCGGCTCGTGCTGGCCGAACATGGGCCCCCGGGCGCGGTCATCGACGACGCGATGCGCATCGTTCAAGTCCGCGGCCGCACGGCTCCGTATCTTGAGCTTTCGCCCGGGCAGCCGACCAAGAATCTTCTGAAACTGGCGCGTGAAGGCTTGGTCGCGGGCCTGGGTAAGGCTATCCAAGCTGCCCGGCAGCACAACGTAGCAGCCAAAGAAGACGGCTTCCGGATCGAAGACGACGGCCAGCTAAAAGGAGTCACCGTCGAGGTCATCCCGTTCCGAGGCGCGGCCTCCGAGAAACGTTACTTCCTGGTCCTGTTCGAGGAGGTTGAACGCAAGCGTGGCCCGAAAGTGCCACGCGCGTCGGCGGCCGCGCAGAGCGGGTCAGGCGACCGGCTGCGCCGCGAGCTGATCGCGAGCAAAGATTTTCTGCAGTCTATCGTCGAAGATCACGCGTCCACCCTGGAAGAGCTCAGAGCGGCCAACGAAGAGGCGCAGGCGGGGAACGAAGAACTGGAAACCGCGCAAGAGGAATTGGAATCGGCCAACGAAGAGCTCAATACGCTGAACGAAGAGCTGAAGGTCGGTAACCTGGAATTCAGCAGAGTCAACCGGGATCTGACCAACCTTCTCGAAAGTATCAGCATTCCCCTGGTCATGGTCGGACGGGATCTGCGCATCCGCCGCTTTACGCGCGCGATTGAACCGATGTTGAATCTGATCGCTTCCGATGTGGGCCGATCGATCACCGATCTCCAACCTCAAATGGAACTGCCCGAATTGCGGCGGTTGCTGTTGGATGCCATGGAAGGCGGCCGCCGGAAGTCCCGCGACATCCGCGACTCGCACGGCCGGTGGTATTCGGTGCGTATCCTCCCGTCGGTAGGAGTGAATGGCAAAACCGACGGCGCGGTGCTTCTGCTAATCGATGTCGACGCCGCCAAACGCGGTCAGGACTTCGCCGAGGCCATCGTAGAAACGGTGCGCGAGCCCCTGGTCATCCTGAACCAGAACCTGCAAGTCATGAAAGCGAACCGCGCGTTCTACGATGTGTTCCGGGCCGTGCCGGAAGAGACTGAAGAGCGCCTGATCTACGATCTGGGGAACGGCCAATGGAATATTCCGAAACTGCGCGAGCTACTGGAAAACATTCTCCCGGCGCGTTCCACATTTAGGGACTTCGAAGTGATCCACGACTTTGAACACGTCGGACGTAAGGTGATGCTGCTCAACGCCAGCGAGATGTTCAATCCGAACGCGCAAACGCGCAGTATCCTGCTGGCGATTGAGGATGTAACAGAACGCAAAAAGGCTGAGGAGGCGCTCCGGACCACCAACGCCGAACTGCAGCATTTTGCCTATGCGCTGACACACGATTTGCAGGAACCTCTCCGCATGGTCGTTAACTTCACCGAACTTTTGGCGCAGGAATACGCCGGCAAGCTGGGTAAGGAAGCAGACCGGTACATGTCTTATTCGGTGGAAGGTGCGCTGAGGATAGAAGCCCTGCTGAAGGCGCTCCTCGCCTATTGGGAAGTCACCGGGCGCGAAGAGGACAGCTTCGCCTCGCTCGACTGCGGCGCCGTTCTTGCCAAGGCCCTGTTGAATCTCGAAGCAGCGATTGCGGAGAGTGGCGCCATCATCACTTCCGATCCTTTGCCCACAGTGGTCGCTGAAGAGGTGATGTTGATGCAGATCTTCCAGAACCTCATTTCCAATTCCATCAAGTACCGAAGCCACGACATACCGAGAATCCATGTGTCGGCGGAGAGAGATGGGGAAGGGTGGCTGTTTGGGGTGCGGGATAACGGAATCGGCATCGAAGCGGAGAACCTGGTGCGCATATTCGGAATGTTCAAACGGCTGCATGGGTTGGAAATTCCCGGCACCGGCATCGGCTTGGCGCTTTGCAAGAAGATTATCGAGCGCAAGGGCGGGCGGATCTGGGCGGATTCGGAAGCCGGGCGGGGCGCAACTTTTATGTTTACGATTCCCACTCGCCGCCCACCGTCCGAACCCCGCCGCGGAGACTGAGAATGGCCGCCCCCGACCCAAAACGCGTGGAAGACGAGATCGAACGCTTACGTCAGGCGCTCGAACTGGAAACTCAGGACTGCCATGAACTCCGCCGGCAGTTGGGCCGGGCGAACGCGGAATTCGAAGAGTTTGTCTCGATGACGGCGCACAACCTGCGCGAGTCTCTGCGGGATATCGCTTCGTACAGTCAACTGATGGCCGAGACCGATGCGGGCGAGTACCTGGCGCGCATCCAGGAGGGGGCGGCCAAAGGGCAATCGCTACTCGGCGACGTGGTGGACTACTGGGCTAATTGCACCGGCTCCCCGCCGCCCGGCCCGGCGGATATGGAAGCTGTCCTGCGCGTGGCGCTCCTCTCGATCGACGCCCTAATCACAGAGCGGTGCGCCAGCATTACGCACGATCCGTTGCCGGCGGTGACTGGAGACTTCGAAGTCCTGGTCAAAGTCATGCGCCATCTGGTAAGAAATGCCGTCGAATACTGTGATAGCCCTGCGCCGCGTGTTCACATCTCGTCCAAACGGGTGGACCTCGAATGGATATTCTCGGTTCAGGATCATGGCCCCGGTATAGACCCCGCCTTCCATGGCCACCTGTTCAAGGCCTTCAGGCGCCTGCACGGAAAAGAATATCCAGGGAGCGGACTGGGACTGGCGTTCTGCCGGAAGGCCATCGCATGGCAAGGCGGCCGAATATGGGTCGAGTCTACACTCGGGGTGGGGTCGACATTCCATTTCACTCTGCCGGCTGCCGAATAGCAATTCTTGCCTGACCAGCCGCAGAAACTGCATGCGGCGGGCCATGCCTCCAGGCGAATACTTCAGAATCCGCAGATGCCGGCGTCCTCGCGGTGGTCCCAAATCTGCTCACCGCAAGGCCGTTGAATAAACATATTTAAAGACCTGTTTCTATTTTAAGTTGGCTTGAAAAGGAGATATCATGCCACAAACGAGAGATGCCAAAGGCCGTTGGATGCAAAGTGTTCTGGCGGCGGACACGCTTACCGGCGATAGGGTCGTGAACCGCAAGAAAGAGGATCTCGGAGTGATCGAACATCTGATGATCGACTTGGAGAAAGGCCGTGTGGCTTACGCGGTTCTTTCATTCGGAGGATTCCTGGGTATGGGCGACAAATTGTTTGCGATCCCCTGGAGTGCCCTCGCGATAGACACGGACCAACGACAGTTCATTCTGGATGTTGACAAGAAGTTGCTCGACCACGCTCCCGGCTTCGACAAGACGCACTGGCCGGACATGGCCGACCGCGCCTGGGGCGCCGAAGTCGCCACCTATTACGGCGCCAAGCCCTATTGGGCATAGGAGTGCAACAACATCGGCGCGGGTGACGTTTGCCCGCGCCGCTCCAAAGGAGAATTAGATGAACGCGAGCACGAAGGACAAAATCGAGGGCGCCATTCACGAGGTGAAAGGCAAACTGAAGGAAAAAGCCGGCCACGCCGCCGGCGATCCCGACACAGAGGCGGAAGGTCAATCGGAAAACCTCGCCGGCAAAGTGCAAAAAAAGGTCGGACAGATTGAAAGTGTCTTCGAAAAGTAGAAAGGACAAGGCTCAAAAATGCTGCTTTTGATTATTATTTTGTTGCTGGTATTCGGCGGCGGTGGTTACTACGGACATAGCCGTTGGGGCTACGGGGGCGGCGCCGGCATAGGCGTGGGCGGAGTGTTATTGATTCTGCTCGTGGCTTATATGTTGGGCATGTTCCACTAGAGAGCAGGCTGCGGAAAAAGGCTAAAAAACCGCTTGCTGACGCGCGCGGCTCAGAAATGTTGCCCTGTATTTGAAGCGGCTTACCGAGCCGCGACCGTCTTACCGAGCCGCGACCGTAAGGGAGCGTCCCGGCAGGCCCTTTTCCGCAGCCTACTACCTCCCGGGGTCGAGCTTGGCAGCGAACGTGCTGTTGGAACGGTTGCAAAAAGAACAGGAGAGTGTCTTGTGGTTTATAAGCGATTGATCGGATTGGTTTTTGCCGGCGGGTTGACGTTCAGCGCTGCGATGGCCGAAGTCGTGGTACGCATCGCGCCGCCCGCGGCTGTAGTCGAAACGCGGGGTGTGGCGCCCGGCCCTGGCTATGTGTGGATTAACGGGTATCACCGTTGGGACGGTAATGCTTACGCCTGGAACGCAGGAAGATGGGAAATGCCGCCACGGCCGCACGCCCGCTGGGTGGCGCATCGCTGGGTTCACCGCAGGGGCGGCTACGTATTGGTGGAAGGCCGCTGGCGCTAGGCCGTTTCAAACAGAATATGGCCTGCCTGGCAGGCGGCGGCACGGGATCTCCGGCCGCCGCCTTCCTATATCGTTACCAGCATGATGATCGTCGAGATCAGCATCACGCCTGCACATATCCACCCAAGCCAGCGGAGCAGCATCCCGTTCCGGTGGTCGCGCATCACGTCGGCCCGGCTGGTGAGCAGAACGACCAGGACAAGCAGGGGTGGGGCCAATGCCCCGTTGAGCACGGCCGACCAGAATAGCATTTTGACCGCGTTCAGACCCGCATAATCCAGTCCCAGCCCAAGGGCCATGGCAATCGCGATCACAGCATAGAAGCCGTGAGCCAGCGGTGGGTGGACTTCCAGGGAGCCGACCCAGTCGGCGGCTTCCGCGATGGCATAGGCGCAAGATCCCGCCAATACGGGAACTCCCAGCATGCCGGCTCCGATCAAGCCCAGACTGAAGAGCCAGTACGCGCCGGCGCCCGCCAGAGGGCGCAGCGCCTCGGCGGCCTCACGTGCGGTGGAGATGGTCGTTTTGCCGTGGGCATGCAATGTGGCGGCGGACGTAAGAATAATGAAGAACATGACCAGGTTTGAAAAGAACATGCCTGTGAGAACGTCGTTCCGGGAGCGCCGTAATTCCCGGTTTGACGCGCCTTCACGTTGCTGTACGGTTTCCTTGCCCACGGCGATCTCCTCCTCCACCTCCTGCGCGGCCTGCCAGAAGAAGAGGTAAGGCGAGATGGTAGTCCCCAGGATACCCACCAGCGTGGCCCAATACCCGCCGGTCCACTGCACCGTCGGAACGAGGGTCGCCCGCAGCACGGCGGGCCAGTCCGGATGCGCCAGAAACGCGGCGGCGATATAGGCAAATAGCGCCAGAGTGAGCCACTTGAAAATGCGCGCAATGAGCCGATAGCTGGTCCAGAACAACAAGACTACAAGGACGATCGCGTATACGGGAGTCCAATAGAGCGAGCTGACACCCGTAAGCAGGGAAGTGACCGCGCCCATGCCGCCCAGATCCGCGGCGATGTTGACGATATTGGCGATTACCAGCAGAGCGCAGGCGCCCCACAGGATCCAGCGCGGGTAATGCCTTCGAATCACTCCGGCCAGCCCGAGTCCGGTGACCATGCCCAGGCGGGCACACATGATCTGGATGGCGGCCATCAAGGGGAAAGAGAAAATCGCGGTCCAAAGCGGGGCGTAGCCGAACGCGGCGCCGGTGACCGAATATGTGGAAATGCCGGACGGGTCGTCGTCCGCCGCGCCGGTAATCAATCCGGGGCCAAGATTCGAGAAGAATCTGCGGAAGCGGCCTTGCAGGACAAACGCGCGCCTGGCTGCCCTGGCGCCTGAAGAATCCCCACTCAATGCCGGGACCGCAGTTCTTCCACAGCGCGAAGCCAATCCTCCTCGGGGGATCCTTCCGGACATCCGCGGTCCTGCCACAGCTTATGCGCGAGCGCGGCGACCTCCCGCTCGGTGGCTGCGTGATTGCCCGTTTCCATGGGGGCGCCGTGCGTTTCCCGCTGCGTTTGCAGGTAAGCCCGATTGGAGTGCTCCAAGGCTTGCCTGGAGCTCTCACTTCCGGTGGGATGATCTTGATTGCCGCGATGCTCGGCGCCGGCACGATGGGTGTGTGCGGCATCCCCGCGGTGCTCGGCGGCTATTTGTTGTGATTCGCGCATAACGTTGCCGCTGCACGTATGGAACCGTCCGTCGCACCGCGCCAAAAAGCCGCGCAGGTTTCGGCAATTCGGGCGCTTCGGCAGATTCCGCATGCTCGCGTGCAGCCTTTGCATCTGGCTCTCAGGCCGAGCGCATCGAGTGAGCATCTTTGGAAAGCTGCAAGGTTGCGGGTCGGCAGTTCTGCCGGGGGTTCCTTCCCCGGGGCGGCTCTCGGCCGGATCTGGCCCCCCGAAATAAAGGGGCCGCGCGATGGACCGTCCCGTGCAGGAACGTTAGGACAGCGGCACGTGCGGGCGAAGGGAATGGCTATGACGACGACTATCGATGTGTTTCAAGAGATCCTCCTGCGCAAGGAGGCCGAGTTGGCCAGGTTATTGCGGAATCGCGACGGCATCGCCATTGAGAAGAGCGCGGATCAAATGGACGAGATCCAATATGCCACGGAACGGGACTTGGCGATTCGAAACGTGGACCGCGATTCCATGTTGCTGCGTCACGTAAAAGCCGGATTACGGCGGATTCGCGACGGCAGCTTCGGAACCTGCATCGACTGTGAATCGGAGATCGGCTCCAAACGTCTCGCGGCAGTGCCCTGGGCGTCGCGCTGCATCCGATGCCAGGAGGCGGCGGATCGGGACCGCCAAGAGCGAGGGGAAGAAAGCGGGACCCTTCTGAATGCGGCCTAAACCGGTTTTGAAATTAAACCATGCCGCGCGAACCATCGCGTTCCTCGGCGATTACCTGCCACGCAAATGCGGCATTGCCACGTTCACATCCGACTTGCTGGAAGCGGTGGCGGCGCGGCATCCGCAAAGCCATTGCTTCGCCGTACCGGTCAACGACATCGACGGGTGCTATCGGTATCCGGACGCCGTCCGATATGAGATTGAGGAGCAGGACCTGGAGTCCTACCGCCGGGCCGCCGGCTTCCTCAACAGCAGCGAAGTGGATGTGGTTTCAGTCCAGCACGAGTTCGGGATCTTCGGTGGGCCGGCCGGCAGCCACGTCCTGGCGTTACTGCGCGAATTGAAAGCGCCGGTGGTGACCACACTCCACACGGTTCTCCTCGAGCCGAACGGAGATCAGCGCCGCGTAACCGAGGAATTGATCGCGCGCTCGGCCCGCCTGGTGGTCATGACGGAACGGGGACGGAAGATTCTGAAGGAGGTCTACCACGCGCCAGTTGGAAAGATCGATGTGATCCCGCACGGGATTCCGGACGTCCCTTTTGTCGCATCGGATCATTACAAAGATCAGTTTGGCGTGTCCGGAAAGAAGGTTTTGCTGACGTTCGGATTGCTGTCGCCGAACAAGGGGATCGAACATGTACTGAATGCTCTGCCGGATATCGTGGCGGAGTTTCCCGATGTCGTCTATATCGTTCTGGGCGCCACGCACCCCCACGAGTTGCGAACGCGAGGCGAAGCATACCGGATGGGCCTTGAAGCCATCGCCCGGAAAAACAAAATTGAGGACCACGTCATCTTCCACAACCGTTTTGTCGAATTGAAAGAGCTCACCGAGTTCATTGGCGCAGCCGATCTTTACATTACTCCTTATCTGGACGAAGCCCAGAGTACGTCGGGAACATTGGCGTATGCCTTCGGCGCGGGCAAAGCCGTGATCTCGACGCCATATTGGCACGCCTCCGAATTGTTAAAGGACCAGCGCGGAGTCCTGGTGCCGTTCGCAGACCCGCTGTCGATTGCGCGGGAAGCGATGGGCCTGTTACGCGATGGAACGCGCCGGCAAACCATGAGCGACGTCGCCTACAAGCTAGGCCGCACCATGGTCTGGAGCCACACTGCCGGCCTGTACATGCGCTCTTTCGAACTGGCGAGACAGCAGGGACCGGCCGCGCCTCGCGAATGCGTTCGCGCGAACGGGTCGGGCCGCCAGCCGCGGGAATTGTTGGAATTCAATCTGGACCATCTCTACCGGATGACCGATTCCACAGGCATTTTCCAGCACGCCAGCTACGCTCTACCGAATCTTGCCGAAGGCTACTGCACCGACGACAATGCCCGCGCGCTGATCCTGGCCGTGCTGCTCGGCCAGTTGGAAGAAGCCCCACAGCGCGTGCGCCCGCTCACCACAACTTACGCCGCATTTCTGAGTCATGCCTTTGATCCGGGAACCACACGCTTCCACAATTTCATGAGTGCCGACCGCCGCTGGCTGGACGTCCAGGGATCCGAGGATTCTCATGGCCGGGCGATCTGGGCCCTGGGGACTCTGGTAGGACGTTCCCAACAGCCGGTTTCGCAGGCGGTGTCCGCACAAATCTTCACGCAGGCGCTACCAGCCGTAACGGGGTTCACGTCGCCGCGCGCCTGGGCATTCAGCCTGATTGGCATTCACGAGTATTTGCGGCAGGTGAAGGGCGATCGCCAGGCCAAGCGTGTGGCCAAGGAACTGACTCAACGTCTCGTCGCGGTCTTCGACCAGGTCGCCGAGCCCGGCTGGACTTGGTTCGAACAGGGCTTGACCTATGACAACGCCAAGCTGGCGCACGCCCTGATCGTTAGCGGCCGCGCCACCGGGCAAGCCAGGGTCTACGAACGCGGCCTATCGGCTCTGCGGTGGCTGGTGGGCGTACAGACCTCGCAGCATGGTCAACTGCGGCCTATTGGCAGCAATGGATTCTATCGTCGCAACGGCGCACGCGCGGAATTCGACCAGCAGCCCATCGAAGCGCAGACCACGGTTTCCGCTTGCCTCGAAGCCTACCGCGCCACGGCCGACCCGTGGTGGCACCGGCAGGCGCAATGCGCATTCGACTGGTTCCTGGGCGGAAACGACCTCGGACTCGAACTCTACGTGCGCCAGACCGGCGGCTGCCGCGATGGATTGCACCAGGACCGGGGTAACGAAAATCAGGGAGCCGAATCCACACTCGCTTTCCTCTTGTCTCTTGCGGAAATGCGGCTGACCCAAAGTGCGGCAGTCATGGCTCCGCGAGCCGCTCTGGCCGCCTCGATGACGCAATGAGAGAAATCGACGTAACGCGCAGTACCGTCACCCTGGACCCCGACCCGACACATGTGCTGGCAAGGCCTTTTCGCCTGATGAGCGACCAGCGCTCAATTAAGATTTGCGCCCGGGTTATGGCTCTGCCCGAACCGCAAGTCCATAACCTTTTGGAGGGGGTCCGCGCCGAATTCGGCGATCGCCAACTGAAAATCGACGAATTCCTCCGCCGGCGGTTCGACGAAGTCAGTCCATATCTACTCAATGGCCAAAGACTGTCGGAAGAGCGGAAGTTATTGCTGGGGGGATACTTCACGCACGAATACTCTCTCGAAGCCGCGGCGTTGTTCAATCCGTCCATGGTTCCCCACCCGGACCAGTCGCATGTGCCGCCCGGCTCATTGCGTTTCATCCTGAGTTTGCGTGCCACGGCCGAGGGTCACGTATCCTCGATCGCGTTTCGCAGCGGGCTGTTGAATGGCGACAACCAGGTCACCATGGACGTGCCCTCGCGCTATAGCCTCGAGCCGACGCAAGTGCCCAACGCGACGTTTGACAAGCCTCTGTTCGAACGAAAGCTCCAGGAACTCCATCTCATGGGCGATTTCAACCGGGAAGTTCTCCGTAGCTTACCGGACGCTTTCACGATGGAGGAACTGCGCGCCAGCATCAGCCGCGCCTCCAAACAACTGCCGGAGCACGAGCGGGAGACAACTAAGGGCATAACCCGGGAAACACTGATGCTCGCCAGTTCCAACTACGAGGTACAGTTTGCGCCCGAGTCGGGTTTGTCCGAGCGCGTCTTGTTCCCCGTAACGCCTTCGCAGAGCAACGGGATCGAGGATGCCCGCTTCGTGCTCTTCCGCAACGAAGATGGCACGCCAAAGTATTATGCGACTTACACCGCGTACGACGGAAGAATGATCCTGCCCCAGTTTCTCGAGACCTCGGATTTTCTCCGCTTCAAATTCATCACCTTGAACGGCCCCGCCGTGGAGAACAAAGGCATGGCGCTCTTTCCCCGCAAGATCAAGGGATGTTATGCGATGCTGGGCCGACAGGACGCGGAGAATATATACGTGATGTTCTCCGATCACTTGCATTTCTGGCATACCATGCAGCTTATCCTGGAGCCCCGGTTCTCCTGGGAATTCATTCAATTGGGGAATTGCGGCTCGCCCATCGAAACCGATGCCGGCTGGCTGGTGATCAGCCACGGTGTGGGTCCCATGCGTAAGTACTGCATTGGGGCTTTTCTGCTCGACCGGGACGACCCCACTAAGGTCATCGGCCGCCTGCCTGAGCCCCTCATCAAACCGAACGCAAACGAGCGCGACGGCTACGTGCCTAATGTCGTTTATTCGTGCGGCAGCCTCGTGCATCGCGGGCAACTGGTGATTCCCTACGGGATCTCCGACTATGCCACGACGTTCGCGACAATTCCGCTCGATCAGGTACTGGCGGCGATGGAATAGGGCAGCGTGGACCTATGAAACCCGGCGCGTCCCCCGCATTGCCCGCTACGCGGCCGATAGTCGGCGGTGAGGGGGCCATTGTCCTGTTCGGAACCATCGCGGCGCTGTATTTTGCGCGCGAGATACTAATCCCCCTGGCATTTGCTCTCACTCTCACATTTCTATTGACTTCGGTGGTAGCGCTGCTCGAAAAACTGCGCATAGGCCGGGTTATGTCCGTGATCGCAGCCGTACTCCTTTCGATCGCGATAGCTGGCGGTATCGGGTGGCTCATCGCCAACCAATTGGTGGACGTTGCCAACGAGTTGCCTCTGTACCGCCAGAACATCCATGCCAAGATTGAAGCCTTTAACGTCCCTTCGACCGGCCAGTTCGGCCGGGCTGCCAAAAGCGTGCAGGAAGTCGTGCAGGAGCTTACCAATGCGGGAGCGCCGGTTTCGCCGCCACGCGCGCACGATCAAAAGCGGCCGGGCGTACCGCCTGCTGCCGCGTCACCCGTTCCCGTTCGCGTGGTGCAGCCGGCGGAAAACGGATGGGCGCAACTGCGCGACCTGGGCACGCCCGCGCTCGCGTCTTTGGGGCGCACCGGGATGGTACTTATCTTTACGGTCTTCATGCTGCTGAAGAGAGAAGACCTGAGAAACCGCCTTCTGCGGCTGGCCGGACTGGGCCAGTTGAACCTCATGACGCAAGCGCTCGACGATGCATCCCGCCGTGTCAGCCGGTACCTGCTGATGCAGTTCCTGGTGAATGCCAGCTTCGGCACCCTGTTTGGTTTCGGTCTTTATCTCATTGGCGTACCGTACGCGGCGCTATGGGGAGCGTTCGCGGGCCTCCTGCGCATTGTGCCGTACGTGGGGACGCTGGTTGGCGCGATCCTGCCGATCGTGCTCTCGTTGGCGGCTTTTGATGGATGGCATAAACCCCTGCTGGTTTTCCTGCTGGTTGCGGGCCTGGAACTGATCACAGGCAACGTTGTGGAACCCTGGCTGTATGGCACCCACGTAGGAATCTCTTCTCTCGCACTGCTGGTTGCCGCCGTCTTCTGGACCGTTCTGTGGGGGCCGTCTGGCCTGATCCTGTCTACGCCGCTGACGGTTTGCGTGGTGGTCCTGGGGCGCTATGTCCCGCATCTCTCTTTTCTCCATATCTTGCTTGGAGATGAGCCGGTACTCGCGGCGGAAGCTCAGATTTACCAGCGATTACTGGCCATGGACCAAGTGGAAGCGCGCACTGTGGTGGATCAGTTTCTTAAAGGCAGGCCCCTGGTGGAGTTGTACGACGCAGTGCTTATCCCGGCCCTGACGATGGCTGAGCAGGACCGCCACAAAGGCGCAATCGACGCCGCGAGGGAAGAGTTCCTCTTTCTCAGCGTTAACGAAATGATCGCTGAATTCTCCGAGCATCCGCTGCCGGACTCGCCATCCGGGACCGCGGGGCCAAATGGCAGGGTCGTCTGCCTGCCGGCGTACGATCGGGCCGACGAGATCACCGCGGCTATGCTGTCGCAGATCCTGGAGCAAAAGGGATTCGCAACGTTGTCCTTTCCGGTAGTGGGGTCGTCGCTGAATGAAGTTCTGGCGCTGATCGAAGCCGGCCATAGCGACGTAGTCTGTATCTCGGCGCTGCCGCCTTACGCGTTCGCGCCGGCGCGGGCCATGTGCAGGCAGATCCGCGAGCGGTTTCCAAAACTCAAACTAGTGGTTTGTGTCTGGGGTTTTGGCGGCGATACGACTAAGGCCATGACCCGTTTTGAGCGCACTCAACCCGATCGCCTGTCCACCAGCCTCGCGGATGCCGTGGCACATGTGCAGGAACTGATCAGCCCCACGCCGCAGGCGGCGGACACTTCTGGCAGCCTATTGGAAGTCTAGGCTCCGCCCGGTTCCACCTCCCGGCCTGCACGGCGTCAACAGGACATTTCTACTCTGCGCAAATAGGACATGATCATTTTGCGCTGACACTGCCATAAGGATTATGGAAATCTCGGGGCAATCGGGTGTAGAATTGTCCGAAGCGTCGCAAACTTTCTGGTTGCGCTTGTTTAAAAAACGGAGCTTACGCATGTTCATGAAACGGTTTTTGATCTTCGGGACGTTGTCCCTTCTGCCTGCATTCGCGCAGGTTTCGGACGTATCCGCTAGCTGGAGCGAAGCCATTATGCAGACTCAGGTACCGGCGGAGGGATGCTACCAAGTCTCCTTTCCCAGCACCGTCTGGGAACAAGTGGAATGCAAGGTAGCGCATCCAAATTTGCATCCCCATCCGGTCTTCCGCGACCTGGTCGGCTCGCAGGTCACCGGCAACGGTCACGATTACGTCGCGGAAGCGGCGGGTCTGATCAGCAAAACACTCGGAACTTTCCCGAAGGTCACGGGCGTGACGTCCGAGAAGAGTGTCGGCGTGCCCGCATTTGGAGACGGAGGGATCCTCGGGCCGAATGAATACACGCTGCAGGTCAATTCGAACTTCACGGGCACCACATCGGTGTGTGCCGGTCACGAAGGTTGTACCGTCTGGCAACAATTCATTTATTCGCCGGACTACGAAATCAAGGGGGAGGCGGCTGTGTTCATGCAGTATTGGCTAATCGGCTGGGGCTCCTCGGCTTGTCCGCGTACTTTTGCCAGTGCGGGCGGGGGCGATTGCTACAAGAACAGCTCTTTCGTAGCGGCGCCCGATATGAAGATTACTTCACTTGCCAGCCTGTCGCTTTCAGGCGCCGCTGCCGCCGGTTCAAACGATACCGTAGTGTTCAACAATGGAACCAACGCTTATTCCGTGAACGCCTCCGACAGTGTGCTGGATATCTCGACGGTGTGGAAGCAGTCCGAATTCAACATCGTCGGTAACGCCGGCGGTTCGCGCGCGGTTTTCAATACGGGGTCCTCGGTCACGGTAAAGGTGGCGCTGACGGATGGTTCCACTCTAGCGCCCACCTGTGTCGCGAATGCCGGCTCAACCGGAGAGACCAATAACTTGAATTTGGGCACCTGTTCCGTCGCGGGCGGTACCACGCCCTATATTCATTTCATCGAATCGAACTAACTCGGCCTTGGGCCCTGCGCGGGGCTGGCGTATTTCGGGTGCCACAAATCCCTGCTAGTCCCGCGCAATCAAACGGCGTGAATCGGGTTCACCAATTGCAACCTCGATCGAACGCCGTTCATCACCCATCGGTAAACAGTTGACCGGCCCTTTCCCCGTCGCGTGCCGGCATCTTTTTGGCCGCCTTCCAACTTCTTTAACAAGACCGGCGAGCGTGAAACGGAAACACAATTCCTGCCACAATATCCGTTGGTATCCAATAGCCACGCCGCGGCGAAAAATGCGGGCTTGAGGTGATTGAATGGAGAAACGCAGCAGGTTTACAGGTCTGGTGCTGGCGCTGTTGGGAGGAATGGTGCTCCTCTCGAATTTGGGCAAGCCTCGCATCTCAGCCCTACACGGTTCTGACATCCTTGGGCTCATAGGTTGCGGCATGCTCTTCGGGGTCGCCTTTGTGGGGCTGATCGGGCGGCTCAGGCTTCGGAATGAGTAATCAGCGCAAGGCGTGACGCGGGTGAGGACGGAGCTGGCTCCGTAGAAACCGGCTCACCACCGTGATACCGGATTGAGAGGAAGAACAACTATGGGCTTGAGCGTCTGTCCCATCGCCGTCGTCTCGGCGCCGGTCGTAGTAGTCTGGGCGAACCTGGTGCAATGGGAACGCTATTCCGAGTGGGCCGATGTCCAGGTAGAACGTATTGAGCCGGAAGGTGCAGCCACCCCGGCCCGGCCATCACCTTCGGTGGCAAGGCCCTCGGCCGCACCTTGCGCTTCACCTTCAAGGTCGAAGCGGTCAAACCCGAAAAACACGAGCCCGACCTGCATGTCTTTTTTCCATTGGGCCTGCAACAGAAGCCCCACATTACCTGCGACTCCATTGATGCGACCGGCTGCCGCGTCGCATATGGCTGAGAATTCATCTTCCCATCAGGCTGGTGGGGTTGGTTTCTCGAAACATTTGGCGCGAAAACAATCGCCGCCAGCGGCGAAGAGTCCTTGCAGCGCCTCAAGGGCGCCTCTGAAAGACAGTATCGGGCAGCGCGGACACGCTGCATGAGACATGTAGAGCACAGACCAACGGGAATTCCAAAACAGCGGTGGATGAGTAGCCGAGCCTCTTCCTCGCCATCTCTCTCTCGGGAGCGTGGACGCTGGCCGCGCTCAAGGCAGGTCCAGGTCGAGTCCATAGATATCGTTGTGCCTGCGCATGAATGTAGCCACCGGTTGGCCATCGGGAGTCAAGCCCCCAAAACTGCCGAGACTCCAGTCGCTGCGTACAAGCTGCTTCCAGGCGGCCACGGCCTCTGTACTGCCCCTGGAAACCGCAACCCGCAACCCGGTATACCTGGCGCCGGCTCGCGGTTTCGTCCCGGTAATAGACGAATTTGCCATCGCGAGACCACAGCACGTTATGCACCCGGACGCCTTTCGCAATCGGCCGCCACTTGCGGGAACCAGGGTCGAATAGTTTCACCGCGCCATCGTCGCTCGGCGGCCATCCGGCTGCCATCGGGGGACCACACCGGGGCTCCAAGATCGTCGTCCGTTTCGGACAGTTTGGAGATCTTTCCGCTCCGCCGATCCAGAAGCCACATGCCCCCGCCGATCGTATTGCCCTGCGCGTCCAGCCATGTTCGCCCAAACCCCATAGTTTGGCCATCGGGGGAAAACGCGGGACTGTCTTCCGCGGTCGGTTCATTTTCAAACAGCACTTTCGTTTTCCGCCGTCCACCGGCGCGACCAATATCTTTCCCGGCTTCCCCCCCGGAGGCAGAATGCGCACCGCCAATCCGCTGCTGTCCGGCAGCCAGGCGCCGCCGAATGCCTGAACCGGCGGAAATGTCAATTGGCGCCTGTCGCTGCCATCGGGTTTCGCCCGCCAAAGGCAACTCTCCGGCACCGTCGTGTAGCCCATCCATTTTCCGTCCGGAGAGTAGCCCCTGAAGACGGCCGACACGCCCGGCAGTATGGGCGCCAGGGTTTGCTGGGCGGGATCGTAGCGCGATGTCATGCGTCTCGCTTTCGCTCAGCACAAACAGCCGCTTGCCATCGGGGCTCACCGCGGGCGGACTCCATGGAAACATGTCGAAGCCCGCGGCGTAAACCTCCACCGGCTGCGGGCGGCGCAGGTGCCACGTGCGCGTTCGCTCGCGCATTGCCCAAAGCGTGGTCCTGTGTTCGAGAAACTCGCGGAACAGAAAATACTTTCCATCCGGCGTAAATAGCCCGGGGCCTTCACCCTCGCCCCAGCGCGCCGCCTGATTCTGGAGGTCGGGCAGGTAGGGACGGATCTGGCTCCCGTCGGGCCGCACTTCCCACAGTGACATGCCGCCAGTCGATCCGTTCACCCGGGAAAAGCGGATCAGCTTCCCATCCGGCGACCAGCCATCCAGGAAGGCGGCTGGCGCCAGCTTGCGCAAGGCGGACCCGTCCGCGTTGATCGTACATAGGATCCCGGCGACAACCAGGGCGATTCTGGCCCCGTCGCGCGACCACCTTGCGCTGCCCACCTCGGAGTCCAATATATGCCGCGGCGGCCCGCCGTGAATGGACAACGTCCACAGCGCCGTTCGCCTGTCCTGCTCCTGTTCGCACTCGACCAGCAGCGCAGACCGGTCCGGGGAAATGTCCCGCAGCGAGGCGGCGCACGGGGCGGGAACATCCACAGGATCTCCGCCGTCAACCGGGACCCGCACGATGCCATGGCGGCTGGGCCGGCGCGCGTCGAAGTACACGCTGGTTCCATCCGTCGCCACCACCCCGGAGCCGAATCCGAAATGCGTCAGTTGCACCGATCGCAGCACGCGTGGCGGGCGTGGTGTCCATACCGCCAAGAGCACCGCGCCGGACGCGATGGTCCCGGCCGCAACGCCGGCTGTAACCGTTCGTCGATGCCGCGCCAGGAACTTACGCGCGCGATGCAGCGCGGACGCCCGCCTCGCCTTCACCGGACGCCGCTGCAAGTAGCGCCCAACATCCGCCGCGAATTCCTCGACCGAGGCGTAGCGTCTGGTCGGCTCCTTTTCGATAGCCTTGCGCAGGATATTGTCCAAGTCGCCCGCCAGCACCCGCCGCAGTTTCTGCGGCACACCCGGCACGCGGCTGGCGGGTGGCGGCTCGTACTCCAGAATCGCCTGCGCCGGATTTGCATCGAATCCTTTGGCCTCGGCGTACGCCGAAGCGCCGGTCAACAGCCGGTATAGCAGTATCCCCAGCGCATAAACGTCGGTCGAAACCGTGACGGCCTTTCCGGTCACTTGCTCCGGGCTTGCCGAAGCGGGCGTCATCCGCCGCAACAACGTCTGCGTGATCTCCGCGTTGGTGTGCGCCGCCGGGTCCAGCACCTTGGCGATGCCGAAATCCAGCAGGTGCGGATCGCCGTCCTCGCTCACCAGAATATTGCCCGCCTTCAGATCGCGGTGCACTACGAGGCTGCGATGCGCGAACTGCGCGGCCGCGCAGACCTTCAGAAACAGATGCAATACCGCGGCCGTGTCCGGCTTCCTTTCGGCCACGTATTCATCGATGCGCTGGCCGGCTACATACTCCATGACGAAATAGGGCCGCCCATCGGCCAGCGCTCCGCCATCCAGCAACCGCGCGATGTATGGATGATCCAGCCCCGCCACAATCTGCCGCTCCGCGCGAAACCGGCCCACCAGGTCCGGATCGCCGGCCGTGGTAGTCACCTTGATGGCTACCTGCTTGCGATACTGATCGTTTCGTCGCGCGCCGCCAGGTAGACCGCGCCCATGCCGCCCGCGCCCAGCAGCCGCTCGACGCGATAGGGGCCGATTCGCGCCGGAACGACGCCGCTAATGGCGGGCCGCGCGGCACGGTCGAGCGCCTCGGCCCGCTCTTCAAACGAGAGCAGCGATTCCACCTCGTGCCGCAGATCTTCGTCGCCGCCGCAGGCAGCCGCCATGGCGGCGGGAAAGGCCTCCGGCGCTACTCCTTCCAGTTCGTCGAGAATTTGCTTGACCTGCCACCATCGCTCCCTGGTCATTGGCTCGTCATTCCTATGTCATGGGCGCGCGCTATCCAACTCGCGTACCAGCCACAGCCGCGCAGTGCGCCATTCCCGCTTGACGGTGGCTGTGGAAACCCCTATCGCGGCGGCCGTGTCTTCCACACTCAGACCGCTGAAGAAACGCAGCTCCACGATGCGCGCCTGCCGCTCGTCGATAGCTTCCAGCCGGTTCAGCGCTAGGTCCAGGGACTGGACATCGAGCTGGCCGCTCTCCATCGCTCCAACTGGTCGTCCAGCGGGATGCATAAGCCGCCGCCGCGCTTCTGCGCATTGCGCGCCTCCGCGTGATTCACCAGGATGCGCCGCATCATGCGCGCCGCCAGCCCCAATACCTGCGGCCGGCAGGACCAATCCACATGGTGCTGCCCCAGCAGCCGCATATAGGCTTCATGCACCAGTGCGGTGGGCTGCAAAGTGTGATCGGGGCGTTCGCACGCCAGGCAGGCTTCCGCAATACGGCGCAATTCGGCATACGGAGCTGGCAATACCGTGTCCAGCGCCGCTTTGTCGCCCGCACGCAGCCCGGCGAGCGCAGCCTCGAAATCGGGGGGGCCGGTCATCCCAATCTATTGCAACCGATTGTAACGCATGATCCCGTTTGTGTTCTTTTCCGGCGTATTTGAGTGAAAGCCCGATTCGGCCTTCCAGGAATCAACTCAACAGAAAAGGAATGAACATATGTCCCGACATACCGCGAACGAAACGACGAGAAAGATGGCGAGCGGCCGCTCCCTCATGGCACTTGCCTGTTGGCTGGGAGCCGTCTGCCCGATAGTATACGCGCAGGATGTGAAGCCAGCCGCCGTGCCGGACGCCACGACCACGAATTTCATCCCTCGCTTCACGAGCACAAGCGGGGCCTTGGGCAACTCCCAATGTACTCGAAGGATGGCAGCATCGGCATCGGCACCGCTTCGCCCGCAGACACGTTGGAAGTCAATGGCAGCGCAAAGGTGGATGGCAATATCTCCCTTAGTGGAAGCATCTTGTGGTCGACCGGAAGCGCACCTCTTATCCAGTTCTCCACCAACGGGCAGGAGAATTTCACCGCCGGCATCGGCGCCGGGTTCAACACCGACTCGTCGCAAAACACGATCATCGGATACGAAGCGATGCACGCGGTTACCACGGGTTCCCAGAATACGGCCGTCGGCAATCTGGCGCTCAAGGCCGACACGACCGGGTTCTATAACACCGCCATCGGCTTCAACTCCATGCTGGCGAACACCACCGGAATAGGCAACACCGCGCTCGGCCAGCAAGCGCTGGCCAGCCTGACGAGCGGGCAAGGCAATCTTGCCCTTGGCCAATCCGCGGGTGGGAACCTCACGGTCGAAACCAACAATATGGATTTGGCCAACCCAGGCGTGGCCGGTGACACCGGCGTCATCCGCATCGGAACCGCGAGTTACCAGAACAGCGCGTTCATCTCCGGCATCTACACCAGCAATGTCAGCGGCACACCGGTGCTGGTTACCTCCAGCGGGCAACTCGGCATCGCCGCGTCTTCCCGGCGCTACAAGGAAGATATCCAGGATATGGCGGGCGCCAGCAGCGGCTTGCTGAGCCTGCGGCCGGTCACTTTCCGCTACAAGCAGGCCTACGCCGACGGGTCGAGCCTATCCAATACGGCCTCATCGCCGAAGAAGTCGCGGAAGTCTACCCGGACCTGGTGGTGCGCTCGGCCGACGGGCAGATCCAGACGGTGAAGTACCAGGTGCTGGATTCCATGCTGCTCAACGAACTGCAGAAGCAGAACACCATGATTGCCGCGCAGAAGGAGCAGATCCGCTCTCTCGAGGAACGGCTGGCGCGACTGGAAGGCGCGTTCCAACAGGGCGCATTAATCGTGGGTGACGGCCGAGGCTGCCCACGATGATGCCTTTTCCGCGCTTTCGCCGCGTTTTGAATGAAAGCCGGATTCGGCGTCCCGGACAAGAAACCCTGTTTTATGGGGCGCTTTCCAAGTGTTTTTGGGGCCTATTAGACGGTTGAAGGTTTCCGTAGCGCGTGCTTACCTCCCCAAGTACGTCTTGGATCATCGCCCATTGGTTAACGCGACCCGCCCGTTCACCGCCGCGTGCCGACTTCCTCTTGTCACCTTCCAATTTCCTCCCACCGGGTCCTTTCACGTCGCACTGGGGAGAAAACTAGAGAATCCAAAGCCAAGAAATCCGGCGCGTTGGCAGCAGTTCCCGCCAACGCAGGAAACTCTCCACAGGTCCATCCTCATAGGCCTTCATCCGGCGAAGCCTTGCCCGATGGCTTCGGTACGCTGCGGCATCCGTTCCGGCGTCGCCGAGCCGCTCCATAATAGTGAGCATGTCGCGGAGGGAGCGATACAACCGCAACGAGCACGCCCCCTTTTTGAGGTGGAATATTAATTGCGCTTGAACAGGCATCCGGGATGCTTTTTCGAGTGGCCGGTGACCGGGTTGCGCTACGATCTCGCTGGCTCTTCCTGCGCATTCGGGACTCGGATCCACCACCGCGCCGAATGTTTTGGCCAACAGTGCGCTGTTGGGCTCTGCCATCGCGAGCAGATTCTGACGATCTAATTGTTTTTCAGAAGGCCGCACTTCTTCCATTCCTGTTTTAACCACTCGGCACTTCCGGTTTGCCACGGCCTACGCCAGCGCAACGCCATCCTAGCACACAAGGACGTACCCGATGACCGTTGTGTTTCGTCTGGAGCGGTACTTGGAGGTGTCTTCGGCATTGGCAATTGTATTCCCAAAGATACCTACCCCGGTATGTTATCATGCAAAAATAGATTTATGGCGACCGAACGTGGTTCCGGTAGCGGCAAAGCACTGAAAGGTACTGTTAAAGAAGCGCGGCGTTGAAGGAGACTGGTCCAGTTGGCACACGTCATTCGCGATAAGAATAAGCTCCTGAATCGGATTCGCCGCATCAAGGGGCAGGTTGAAGCTGTCGAAAGATCTCTTCAGGAAGGCGCCGAATGCGCGCACATTCTGCACACGGTCGCCGCTTGCCGGGGCGCCATAGACGGGTTGATGGCCGAGGTCATTGAGGGCCACATCCGATTCCACGTGGTCGATCCAGACCATCGTCCGACTTCAGAACGTGCGAAGGCGACCCAAGAGTTGATCGACGTCATCAAAATGTACATGAAATAAACACTCAAGAGAAAGGGGAATAGGCCATGTCGGGGTCTCAAGCGCATTGCCGCGATCACGCCCAGCAGGAAGGCGAGCACATTGAGTCGGTTGAATTGGGACGAATCGGCTTTGTCGGACTGGCGATCATGGTAACGTGGCTCCGGCTCTGGCAACCTTTGCCGCACTTCGATATCGCCGGCTTCGCGGCTGCCCTGATCGGCGGCTACCCCATATTCCACGAGGCGTTCGCCGATGTCCTGTCCCGGCGCATGACCATGGAGCTCTCCATGACCATTGCGCTTGTTTCCGCGCTGGCAATCGGAGAAGTGTTCACGGCGCTCGTGATTGTTTTCTTCGTGCTGATCGCCGAGGTTCTTGAGGAACTCACGATCGGCCGCGGTCGCCGGGCAATTCAGGATCTCCTGGATGTCCTGCCGCAGCACGTGGAAATCCGGCGACCGGACGGGATTCAATCCATAAGCTTGGCCGAACTGCGTCCTGGGGATGTGGTCCTGGTCCGGCCGGGCGGCTTGGTCCCGGTTGACGGCGTGGTTGTGGCTGGCCAATCGTTCATCGATCAGGCAACGATTACCGGCGAGTCCATGCCGGTGGACAAGATTCCAGGCACCCGTGTCTATGCAGGCACAGTGAGTCAGTCCGGAGTACTAGAAATTCAGACCGAGACCGTTGGCGGTGACACGGCCTTTGGGAAGATCATTGAGGCGGTTGAACAGGCCGAACATTCCCGTGCCCCCGTACAGAAAACCGCCGATCGCCTGGCCGGCTACCTTGTTTACTTTGCCCTGGCTTGTGCTGTATTGACGTTCGTCCTCACGCACAACGCGCGCTCCACGATTTCGGTTGTAATCGTGGCCGGGGCTTGCGGCATCGCCGCCGGCACGCCACTGGCCATCCTGGGCGCCATTGGACGCGCAGCCCGTCACGGCACGATCGTGAAGGGCGGATTGTACATGGAAACCCTCGGCAAGGTGGATACGGTGGTTTTGGACAAGACCGGCACGCTGACGCTCGGAAATCCAGAGGTCGTATCCATCGATCCTTCGGATGGAGTCGGGCGCGAACGATTGCTGCGAGTTGCCGCGAGCGCGGAACGGTATTCGGAACACCCTCTGGCGCGCGCCGTTCTGACGGCGGCTAACGGGGCAGCCCTCGGACTGGCTGATCCGGCAGGGTTCTCATACACACCCGGCAAAGGTATCTATTGCCGTGTGGACGGAGAGGACACCGTCGTCGGAACCAGGACATTTCTGCTGGAACATGGCGTGATGGTCTCCGCGCCGGCAGTAGACCGCGATTCCTCCAGCGAGATTCTGGTAGCTCACGGTGGCGTTCATTTGGGGAGTCTGAGAATAGCGGATGTTCTGAGGCCAGAAGCGGTGGAGGCCGTGCGGGCGCTCCGGGAGATGTCCATCCGAACGGTCCTTCTCACCGGGGATACGGCCTCAATTGGCCGCGCCATTGGACAGCAGCTTCAAGTGGACGAGGTGGAGGCGGAACTTCTCCCCCAGCAGAAGCTCGATCGTGTTAGAGGTCTGCGCGTTTCAGGGAAGACGGTCGCGATGGTTGGCGACGGGATCAACGATGCCCCCGCGCTCATGGAAGCCAACGTCGGAATCGCGATGGGTTCCGGCACCGAGATCGCGCGCGAAAGCGCCAACGTGCTGCTTCTCGGCAACGACCTCCTGAAGGTCGTTGAAGTCATCGGGATTGCTCGCCGGTGCCACCGCATTATCATGACTAATTTTGCCGGTACCCTGTGCGTGGATACCGCGGGAGTCGCGTTGGCGGCCTGCGGATATCTCAACCCCGTCTTCGCGGCACTGATACACGTGACCTCGGAGACGGTATTTATTCTGAATTCCGCCCGTTTGCTTTCGCGCTCGTCCAAAGCGCCGCGGCCGGCCCCCTCTCGCGAGAGCATGGGGACGCCGGCCACCACCGGACAGACGGCGACCTGAGAGCCAAGCTCGCCCCCCGAGCCGCTGCCTGCCGCGCCCACCTCGCCGTCAATCGATCAGACGTGGAAGTGGCTTCTGTCCCACGAATTCGACCACTCCCCGATCACGGACTGGTCGTTCGAGGCAATCGATAGCTTGCAAGCCCGGAACGAGTGACGCGAGTTCATTCTTTCCCAGTGGTTTGAAGTTGCCGTTGGGTAATGCGATCTCCGAGCCCCAATGCACGGCCATCTTACAGATGAACAGGCCGCCCGGATTCAAGGCGGAAACGACCTTCGGAAAGAGAGTCCGGTCCATGTGATAAAACAGGACGATCAGATCGAAGTGTGCACTCCGGAAGTCGTATTCTGCAGCATCCACCGCAAAAAGTTTGATTTTGACATTGAGCTGAGCAGCGGTCTGACTGAGCTTACTGATAGCGACCTCGGAAACGTCCACTGCGCTTACCTGCCACGCTCTCTCCGCCAGCCACAACGCATGCCTTCCCAGCCCCGCTGCGAGGTCCAGCGCCGTGCCTGCGTTCGGGAACGTCGGATCGACCAGCCGCTCGTAAGCCGAGGCAAAAAAGGGGTCTGGCTTGGTTAGCGAGGGCAGGCCTTCCAGATACTTGCGGTCCCAAATCGCTCCGCTGTCTGTGTCGTCCATCGGCTTCGCTCGTCAACCCAGGAGGCCTCTCCTACTGTCTTAGCTACGCTAGAAGTGCAACCCAATCGTCGCGGTTATCGCCCGCGGCGTGACGTAATGCGTTCCACTGAAGGTCGAAAGGAAATTGTAGAGCGCATATTCGTTCGTCACATTCACCGCCGCCAAACGCAAGCTCATCCTGTATTTGTCGCCGTGGAGCAGGTTATCGATTCCCACGGCCATGTCAAACAGGCTGCGGGGCTGGATGCGCGGCGGATTATGGTCGTCGTTCTCCGTGCCGGCCGCCGGGATCTTTACCAGGTTCGAGCCGTATTCCGACGCCGGGCAGAGGCCAGTCGGGCTGATCCCCATGGTGGGCGTGGCGTGTACGCTGCCGCAATAAAGACCGGCCTGGAATTGCTGATCCGGCGAAATCCCGGAAACGTTGACTATGGAGTCCGTACCATTCGGCCCATTCGCGCAATTGCCTCCGACACATGGCACCGGGCCCGCCACCAGGCCGCTGTCGTAGCGCCAGTTGAAGCCGAACCAGGGCCCCTTCTTCCATGGCTGGTATTGCAGGTGGGTGGTCTGGTTGAAGTTCTCGTCATGGTCGATCCGAAACACTTCCGACCCGACCGGCGCAGCGCCGATACCGCTGACTTGCGGCTCGAAGAAGCGCGCCGCGACATGCGACATTACCACAAACGCCGTCAACCCGTGCCAATTCGGGACGCTGATGCGGAAGGCGTAACCGGGGATCTTCGAGCGATCCCACTCGATCGGAAACGTGATCGGCGAGTCGCCCAACACGCTGAAGTCGTAAGCTTTGTGCGTGTACTTCCAGATGTATTCGCCGTCGAATACCAGGTACCGTCCAAACGCCTGCTCCAGCCCCACATGGAATTCATTACGCCAGCCGGGGCTCAACGGTACGTTGCTCACGCAGGGCGCGATGGTGGACGCCATGAGCGCGCTGATCACCGCATCGTTGCACCCCAGGCTCGAAAGGGCGAGGTTCTCGTTGAACGGGGTTTCCATCGTGCGGGCGTAGGAAATCCGCAGCACCGTATTGGTCGGCTTGATGTTGTATGCGATGCCCAGGCGAGGCTCCGCTTGGGTCTCGGTAACGATACCGTCGTAATAGTCGAACCGCAGGCCCAGATTGAAGGTCCAGTTGTTCTTCGTGATCGTGTCCTGGATGAATGCGGAAGGTTGCCGGATGTCGGCGTGGCCGTACCAATGGTACAGGCCGCTGGTAGAGCTCGGGCAACCGTCCGACGCCGGCAACGCCGACGTGCGGGTCAAATCGTAACAAGCTAGCAGCGGATTGAAGCCCGGATTCGGCGAAAGCCCTCCGGTGCATTGTGCTGGATCCGTCAATCCGGCGCCTGTGTAGAAGCTGCCATCCGCATTAAGGCACACCGCATTCGCCGTAGGATCCACAATTCCGAAGGCGTCTTTTTCGGTCAGAAACGTATCTTCGAAGATGATCCCAGCCTTCACGTTGTGGATGCCCTTTGAGTACGATAGGCTCGCACGCAGGCCGGTGCTGGTCAGCGTGCGGTTCTGGCCGATCGTCTGGAGCTGCAGATCGGGTTGCAGGTCGGCGAAAGGATTGTCGCTCGGATAGTAGTTGTATTGGTCTTGCCGCACCCAGCCTCCGAAAGTGAACACCGTGTTGGTATTCACCACCCGCGTCCAGGTGGGTGCCACGTTGAACGTCCTGATCTGCGAGCGCTGATCCGTGGAGCCGACGGGCACGCCGTTAGGTCCCAGTCCATTGTTGTTCACCACCAGTCCGGTCCACGCAGTGGCGTCTTGGGCGTCGAACGAATTAGGCGTCTGGAACCAGGATCGCGTGAAGCCCAGATTCACGCTGAGCGTATCGGCTGCGGAAGGCTTGAAGTCCACACGGTCGAACACGTTCTCTTCATTGCCATGATCGTGCATTACGGTGAATTCCGGCCCATCCAGGAACCGGCTGGTGTTCATGCCGTTGGCCGAAATGAAGTTGCCCCAATTCTGGCCGCCCCAGCCCAGGTCAAATCCCTCGTTGCTCGTGCCAAACGTCCCGTAGGAAGCCGTGACATCGCCGTGAGGCTGGGTTTGCCCTAGACCAGAGCGCGTCGTCACATTAATCACCAGGCTGGTCTTGTCGCCATACTCTGCCGGAGGAGCTCCTTGAATCACCTCCATCGACTGTACAGCGTCCAGCGGGATCTGGTTCGAGAAAACCTTGCTTTGCTGGTCGGTGATCGGTTGGCCGTCGAGCGAGAATGAGTTCGAAGCGTGATCGCCGAAGGAATGAAACAGCCCGTTGGAGTCTGCCGCGATTCCGGGGACCGAGATAGTGACCAGGGAACTGAGTTCGGACGACTGGCTTTCGAGAGGGAGCTTGTCAAACAGACCGCGATCAACGTCCGTGTGGCTGGTGGAAGTGTTCTCGACCAAATCCGCGCCGGCTTCCACGGTGACCGTCTGGGTCTCCTTGCCGAGGGCCAGACTGATCTTCACTTCCATGGGCACGGCCGAGCGTACGTTGATGTCCTCGCCGGCGGCCTGAAACCCGGCAGTCGTAGCCGCCGCGGACAGATGGTAGTTGTTGTACGGAAGATTCCCAAACTCGAACTTGCCTTGGCTGTCGCTGGTGGTGTTGCGACTGTAGTGCGAGACCGGGTTCTCGATCGTGACGGCTGCTCCGGCGACGGCTGCGCCTGAGGGGTCGAGGACCAATCCGTGAATAGTTCCACTGTTGGATTGTGCGAAGCCAGGCGCTGCGCAAACTAGAAAGAGCGCAAAACAGACAAGGGGCCTTTTCAGCATAGTACTCAAACCTTACAACTCCTCGTGCATCTGGACCTAGTAAATATCGACAGGCTGCCTACAATTTCGATGCGCGGTCGGGAATTGGCGGTGAGCGGACTTGCAGATCGTGACGTGGGTTCGAAGGCTGCCCCCATCACCAATGGAGAAGCTGACGCACATTCCGGGCCTGCCTCTTACTCGCGACAAATTCCTGACCGTTGGTCAAGGTGATCAACCATCGTTGGCTACTTAGAGCGCTCATCTTTCGAACGTGATCGACATTTACAACGGCGTTCCGATGAATTCGCTCAAAGCCGCTGTCCTTCAGCCGCTCCTCAAGCACCTTTAGCGTCTGAGTAGCCTCGTAGTTCCGATTTGCTGTGATAATCCGAACCAGGTCTCCGTCGGCTTGGAATGCGTAAATCTCATGGACATTCAGCAGGTACAATTCCTGCCCGGCCCGTCCGACGATTCTTTTGGTCCGCAGCCCCGCTTCGGGGTCGGCGATGTCCTGAAGCCGGGCGAGTCTTTCGATAGCCCCCCTTCCGCTCATCCGCCTGGCCCGCTCTAGCGCCTCTGCCAGTCGCTCATGCCGGACAGGCTTTAGGAGGTAGTCAATGGCGCCTGCATCGAAAGCCTGCAGGGCGAATTTATCGTAAGCGGTGACCACCACAATCACCGGCACCCGCGCGCCACCCTTCAAACTTCGGATGACGTCCAAGCCACCCATGACCGGCATCTGTAGATCGAGAAGGACAAGATCCGGCTGCTCTTCAGCGATCTTCGCCAACGCCGTCGGGCCGTCGTCCGCCTCTCCCACGATCTCCACGCCTGCGATGGTTTCCAGTTCTTCGCGTAGGACCTTGCGGGCGAGTGGTTCGTCGTCCACTATCAGCGTCTTAAAGCTCATGCTGGAGTCCAAGTCTAGGATTTCTTGTAGCATGCTCGCTTGAAAATACCTAAAGCTTTCGTATGAGTGGGTAACAATCGCAGGTACGCGATCTGGAATGCTTGATGAGCGGACGCGCGCTGTTATGCAACCGTGAGGCGCCCGGGCGGCCCGCCGGGGGCATATCCGCTTATCCGCTAACTTAGATCAATCACCCGGAGAAGCAGGCCGCCAGCCGGAAATTCCTTTGGCATAACAGCCGATGGGTATGTAATGTTACGGCATGCGTGGTCCGGGCCGGGGACAGCGAAAGCTTTCAATTTCACGAAGAGAGGAAGTCCGCACACTGCTTCTAATAGGTGCGGTCATAGTCGTTCCAGCAGCCGGAGCAGTATTTGCGATCTCTGCCACCAGTCGTGCCGATCTTTCCGATCTAGTGCCGATAGGTAATTCCGCGGGCAAACCTGTTATTCTCAACTGGTCAACCCTGCTCCGCGATCATCCGCACGCCTTGGACGCCGGATTTTTGTTTTCGGCCGACGCGCCTGTGCAAGCTCTCGGATATATGGCCGACGGCGAAAGTGCATGCGGTGAGGGGGAGCGAGTTCAGGATTTCGTCTTGCTGCCGGATGCTGGAAATATTCTGCACCCGGCGCACCGATTCGGAGACCAAATGATCGCCGTGCATCTCGCTCAGGACGTCCGCGTGGAGTTTCGGTCCAGGGCCCTGGTCTGGGTGTTCGGAACACTGCGAGCCTCTGCCGGCGATCCGGCAGGCGCTAAGCCTCTTTACGCTCTGGAACGGGCGCGTGTCCAACCGGCCGAAAGACAGGAGATCCGAAAGTACTTCAAGTGACGACGGACTATTTACTTAGTTGGCCCCCTAAAGACGTGGTGGCCTTCCGCGATCACCTGCAGGAGAAGAATGCCGCCCCTAAGACCTTAATTAACCCGTTGCTCGCCAGGCTTACGTATGCGCATAACGCCGTGGGCGTCCTCAAAAGGCGACAACCCGGCCGGCGCTGCCGGTTCTCGCTATCGCAAGAAGCCCCGCTTTATGGGCGTTTTCCAAGGTTTTTGGGAGCCTGTTAAACGGGTTAACGGTTTCCGTAGCGCATACTTGCCTCCCCAAGTACATCTTGGGTCATCACTCATTGGCTAACGGTTAACGGACCCTTTTCCGCGCCGAGTGCGACTTTCTCTTGCCACCTTCCAATTCCTCCCACAGTGCGCATTTGCAGCCTAAACTCACAGCCATCTCTGTCCTATGGTAGCGACAGATGAAATGGCGAAAGTCTTGGACGGCGCCAGCGCCAATCACCTCGGCGACAACCTCTGGGACAGGGCCAAAACGTTGGCCAATTCTAGGCTGCAGGGGGCGACCAGGGGACCACGACAGCCACCTGCACGTACGATCCGCACCCCGGGCGCGGCCATCTGGTGGTAAACGCACCGACGCCCAGAAGAAGTTCACCGCCATGGGCTCACTCCAGCAGGTAGCGAATCGTAACTGCGCGCCATATGGTCTCCTCATGCGGACGGCCGGCCTGCAGCAAAATCTCCGCTTTTGCTGGAAATGTTTTCAATGCCTCCACAAAATTCCGGCGATTGCAATTGGTGGACCCGATTCACCCCGTTTCATCGCGCGGGACTACCAGGGATTTGTTGCCGGCGTGCAACCATGTGCAACCATGGGCGGGCCGCTCAGGCTGAGTATGCTAAAATCCCTGGGGAGATCACAACGTGAATCAGAAAGTTTGGATAGCACTCACCGCCCTCGCCGTGTTTCCAATTTTGGTAACGGCACAAGACGCGCCCGCAACCCCGGCGAATCCGATCGCGACCAGCGAAAAAGGTTTTTACATGATAGTCAGCGGCAACGTCATCGCCGCCGCCGAGAAGATGCCTGAGGAGAACTATTCCTTTAAGCCCACGCCGGACGTGCGGAGTTTCGGCCAGCTAATCGGTCACGTCGCCGATGCCCAAAATATGTTTTGCGCCATTGCCTCCGGAGACACGCCGTCCCCGAAGGGGATCGAGAAGAGCAAGACCTCCAAGGCCGACCTGGTAGCCGCATTAAAGGACGCCGTCGCCTATTGCAACAAAACCTACTCCAATATGACTGACGCGCAAGGCAGCCAGATGGTGAAGTTTATGAAGTACAACCTGGCCCGGCTGAGTGTGCTCTCCGTAAACACGGCGCATACCGATGAGCATTACGGGAATATCGTTACTTATCTGCGATTGAAAGGCATCGTGCCCCCCAGCAGCGAGCAGCCAGCCGGCGCCGCAAAGAAATAACGTGGTGATCGCCGTGCCGGATCAGGCTGCCCCAATTCAGCGACCAGCGGCTGGCCACACGGACAAGCTTTGTTATCGCTGGCGATGGCTCGCCGGGCCACTGGCCGACCCATCACCGGGGTGGATCGAGTGAGGGTTGTTGCCGCCGCCAGCCAAGCCCACACTCCGGCAGCAGTGGCGAAGCCGGCCGCGTGAACCGCGACACGCTGCCCGGTTTACGAATGGAATTGCTTTTGGGTGACCGTTTAGGGCACCCGAAAGAAACTATTGCTCGTGAACGTGCCTGCGGGCGTCCTCACTTTCACCGGGCCAGTAGTCGCGCCAGCGGGTACCGTGGTCGTGATTTCGGAGCCTGAAACCACGGTGAACACAGCGGCTACGCCATTGAAGGTGACGCTGCTGGCGCCGGTCAAACCGGTTCCCAGAATCTTGACGGCCGCACCGGCTTTGCCTGAGGAGGGCAGCGTTTCGATGAACGCGCCGAGACCTACGGACAGCCCAAAGACTGTGCCGGCGCCGCCCGCCCCGTCGCCGGATGTGGTTCCATAGAAGTCGCCATTCGTGCCCTGAATGAGCGTCCCGTCGGGTCCCGCACCGTCCGTGTTATCAAAGCTGTGTAGCGTGGTCAGTGCCCCGCTCAAGGTGATGCTGAAGAGCGATCCGTAGCCCTGGGCGCCGCCACTGGAGGTGGCGCCGTACAGGTTGCCGTCGGTCGCCTGGACCAGTCCCGCGTAGGGGCCTTGGCCGTCCGTGCATCCCGCCTGGGAGCAGAAGCTATACAGCGTGGTCAGCTTACCGGCCGGGGTGATTTTGAAGACCGTGCCATTGTTGGCGTTGGCCCCGCCGGCCGGAGTCGTCCCGTAGAAATTGCCGTCGCTTGCCAGCGTCAACCCCGCGTAGGGGGCTTGGCCGTCCGGGCACCCACTCTTCACGCAGAAACTATGTAGGGTGGCCAGCGCGCCGGCCCCGGTGAATTTGAACACAGTTCCGCAGGCATATGCGCCGCAGTTCGTGCTCTTACCGCCGGATTGGGTGGTCCCATAGTAAACGCCATTGGCGGCCTGCACCAGCGTCCCGGCGGGACTGGCGCCGTCCGGACATCCCGTGCTGGCGCAAAAGCTATACAAGGTCTTGAACGAACCGGCAGGCGTGATTGAGAAAATTGACCCGAATCCGTATTGGCCCCCCGATTCGGTGGTGCCAACCAAACTTCCATTACTGGCCTGGACCAACCCGCCGTACGGCTCGGCGCCGTCGGCACAGCTTGCCAGGTTGCAGAAGTTGTAAATCACGGTGAGTCTGCCGGCCGGGGTTATTTTGAAAACTGTACCTCGATTATTCGTTCCGCCGCCCTCCGCGGCTCCATACAGCGTCCCATTGCTGTCCTGAATCAGCCCCGCCCTCGGAAGCGCGCCGTCGGTGCAATTGGTCTCGGAGCAGAAGCTGTACACTAAAGCCAGCGAACCGCTGGCACTGACTTTGAAGATCGCGCCAGACAGGTTTGCCCCGCCACCATAGGTCGTCCCGTAGAATTCCCCATTAGTGGCCTGGACCAACCCAGCGAACGGGTACGCGCCGTCGGCATTGTCCAAGCTCTCGAGCATGGTGATAGTTTGCGCCGGCAGAGTGGTCGTCGTCGTCGCGGCGCACAGCATAAAAAAGGCGCTTGCGGTGGTTCCCAATTTCAGAAGCATGCTCTCGATATTAGGGGCCCGGCGGCCGCCGAAACAAGAAGACAACCGTAGGCTACGTAGAGTAACGTACTGGAGCGACTGGACTTGTGGGGGGTTAGGCGAACATGCCAAGATGTGGGGGTAGCGCAAGTGCAAGATGCCGAACAGCGTCAGTTCCGGTCGAATAGCACCTGACGCCGAAGCTGTTGCCGCTGAGTTGGAGCGGCTGGCCTCGTCGAGTTGTTTTCGCAAGGCCGAGCGCTGCCTGCGTTTGTTGCGGTACCTGACCAAGGTCACTCTGGAAGGGCGCAGCAGCGAGCTGAAGGAATATTCGCTAGGCGTAACCGTGCTGGAACGGCCGGAAACCTTCGATCCGCGGATCGACCCGGTAGTGCGGCTGGAAGCGCGCCGGTTGCGGCTGAAGCTTGCGGAGTACTATCAGGATGAGGGACTTGGCGATGTGGTGGTCATCGATCTGCCGAAGGGCGCCTACGTTCCGAAGTTCCGGTTTCGGCACGGCGAGGCCGTACCAGCGGTGGCGGCGACTAAGCGCCGCGGGATCTCAATCTGGCTGGCTGTAGGGACGATCCTGGCGCTGATTGCGGTGGCTGGCTGGTATCGCATCCGCAAACATCCTCCCGCATTGCCACTACGGGCCTCCATCGCCGTGCTCGGTTTTCGAGACCTCTCCCCGAACCAGGAAGGCTCCTGGATTTCGGCGGCGGTGTCCGAGTTGATGAACATCGAACTCGGCGCGGAACAACGATTACGGACTTTGCCGCTCGAAAACGTGGCCCGTATGCGGACCGAGATATCCTTGACGCCGCAGTCCACCTATCCCGTCGAGTTACTGCAACGAATTCGCGCCAACCTGGGAAGCGATTATGTGGTGACCGGTTCCTATTTCGAGCGGCAACAGATAGTGCATCTGGATGTCATGTTGTTCGACCTGCGTTCCGGGCAGCAGGTGGCGGCCATCGGTGACGAGTCCCCCGAGGACACTCTGCCGGCGCTTGCCGGGCGATGTGCGGGGCGAGTGCGCGCGCAGTTGGGCGTGCGGCTTCCGGCATCCGGGCTGCCGTCTCTCCAAGCCGGCGCGATGGAGCAATATGCGCGAGGCATGGAGCGTTTGCGCCAAGGCGATGCGCCTGGGTGCGCGGCCCTACCTGGAGAAAGCCGTTGCGGCCGACCCATCCCATCCTCTCTTTCATTCCGGCCTCGCAGCGGTATTTTCCGCCCTCGGACTCGACACGCAAGCCGGCCAAGAGGCCAGACGCGCACTGGACTCGTCGGCGGACCTGGGGCGCGTCGAGCAACTGGAGGTGGAAGGGCGCTACCGGACGATCGCGCACGATTGGCCGCGGGCCATTGAGGTTTACCAGGCTTTGTTCACGCTTTTGCCCGACGACTTGGAATATGGGCTGCAACTTGGGTCAGTCGAGGCTCGGGGCAGCCATGCGCAGGAGGCATTGAGGACCGTCAAAACCCTCCGCAGCCTCCCGGCTCCGCTCGGCGACGATCCCCGCATCGATCTGACCGAAGCGCAGGCAGCCGGCGCCCTGAGCGATTTTGCGCACACCGAGAGGGCCGCTCGATCGGCCGCGGAAAAGGCTCGCGCGCGGGGAGCCCGATTACTGTATGCCAAGGCCCGGCTGCTCGAATCGGGAGCGATGCAAAACATGAATATGGTGGGCTTCCAGGATGTGCGGGCGGAAGCGCGGCGCATTTGCGCTGAATTGGGAGATCGTCTTTGTGTGGCTGCCGCGTATCGCATCGAAGCCAACCAAATAACGGCCAAAGGCGAACTTCCGGTGGCGCAGCGTTTATACCAGAAGGCTCTGGAAATCGCGAATCAAACCGGAAACTCGATCGAGAAGCTGAACGCCTTGAACGGGCTGGCGAATGCGGCGAAACTAGAGGGCGACCTGCCGGTTGCAGGCGGCTATTATAGATCGGCCCTGGCAATTGCGGCTGATCTCGGTCCGCAGAAGTCCTTTGAGGTGTATTTGGGTCTGGCGGATGTACTGACGGATTCGGGCCGCCTGGCCGATGCGCACGACTTGGTTCAGCGCGCCCTGGACAATGCCCGGCAGGCGGGCGATCGGGAGGGCGCCGGACTGGGGGAGGCCGCCCTGGCACGCCTGCTGGACTTGGAGGACAAGGGTCCGGCAGCGCTGGACCAGTACAATCAAGCGATCGCTATTCTGCGCGAAATAAACGATCCATACTACCTGGGCGAAACGCTACTCGACCTGGGAAACACACAACTTAACCAGGCCGACTTTCCGGGGGCCCGGAAAAGCTTCGAAGAGGCCCGCACTTTGGGGCGCGGTTTTGGCGGGGGAATCAGCTTGCCGGAAACCAACCTTGCCTTTGCCCGCCTAAGTCTTGTGGAAGACCACACCGTGGATGCCGTCACCTCGGCGCGCACGGCACTCAACGGGTTTACTTCCTCGGGGCGGGAAGGCGGACGCTATCAGGCGGCCGCCCTGCTGGCAAGCGCTCTGATGAGCGGGGGCAGTACGGCTGAAGCGTCGGCGCTGCTGGCGCAGTTTCCGCCGCCGGATGCCGCCAAGCTGCCGGCCCGGAGTGTGGTCGAGTTCGAAGTTGCGCGTTGTTCATTGCTGTCCCGCACGGGACGGGGCGCGGAAGCGATGCGGGCCATCGATGTGGTGATCGCCATGGCCGCGCGCAGGCGCATTCCAAGACTGCAACAAGATGCGGTCAAGGCGAAAAAAGTGATCGGACAGCGAATCCGGCGCACCTGAAGCCAACCGCGGCGTTCGCCATTTTGCCGGCTTAGTGATTTTCGCCAGTCGAAGCAATCCCGGGTAAGCAGCGTTCCAGGACTCCTGGCTGAGCGCCATGGGGACTGGGACTCAGCGGCATCAAGATGACGGAGAAGCGCCACTCACCTTGGGTGCGGGCGCGACCCGGACAAGATCACTCCAGAGACTCCTGTCCCGATGGGTTGAACATCTTCTAGACGGAGCCAAACACCTTCCCTGGCCGCTACTTCGGATGCGGAATGATGTTCACGATCAGATACCCGTTAGTCCGGATAAGGAAATAAAGGCGCCAATCCTTGTTGACGCGCGCCTGCCACAGCCTTCGACTTTCGTCGTATTTCTTGGCGCGAAGGCACGCTGCACTTGTTGGGATGCCTTGGCGCAGTTCCGCTCGAACTGCGAACTGCGAAGTGCGGAGAAGCTTCATCACGCCGAGCGCTTGATCTTCCTACGATTCAACTTCTTGGCTTCTTCGTGGAGCGAAGCGATGAATTCTTTGTGGGTATCAAAAGAACCATTGACTCGGCTAGCCTCGACATCGGCCAGTCCCTCGGCGAGCTGGGCGTCGACGATGCGGCGCTGCTCAGGCGCGTACGCGTCGCCAGGAGCTGGAAGCTTGGGATAGATGCTGGTGACACCGCCGCACCTGGAAGGTTGGAAGAACTACTTCGACCTTGGATATCAGCGCGTCGCCTTTGGGGAGATCAACACGTACGTTCGAGCCCGTCTTACGCGGCATCTGAGACGGCGCAGCCAACGGCCCTTCCGTCCGCCGGAAGGCGTCAGTTATTACGAACGGATCCAGCACTTTGGGCTGTTGCGTCTATAAGACTGGCAGCCGTCAACTGCCTGCGCAAGCCTGCGGCGAAGGTTTCAGGAGAGCCGGATGCCGGGAAATCCGCTTGTCCGGTTCGATGAGGGGAGAGTGGGTCGCGCTTCGGTGTTTCCCTCTCTCCTACTCGACCGAGAAACCGCGCCTCCGAAGAAGGACGAATCGAGCCTGAGATCGTATACGATACGGTTTACCGCGCGGGCATTCCCGCAAGTATCCAGCATCAACATGACCACCGCCGCCGCGACCCCGTCTGTCCCGGAGGACGCTTATAAGCCGCTGTCAACCGGCGCGTCCTACGAACCCTTGGTTCCCGCTTCCGCCGCTTTGCCCGAGCTCACCGTGCGTTCGGTGGGCTGGGGACTGTTCCTTTGCGTGATTTTCACGGTTGCTTCCGCCTACTCGGGCCTGAAAGTAGGCCAGGTAATGGAGGCGGCCATTCCCATTTCTATTTTGGCCATTGGCTTGGCGCGGGCCTATCCGCGGCGCTCCAGCCTGCTCGAAAACGTGATCATCACCGGTATCGGCGGGCTGGCCGGCTCGGTCGTGGCGGGCGCGATCTTCACCCTCCCGGCGCTTTACATCTTGAAACTGGATCCACACCCGGTCCAGACCATCTTCATCTGCCTGGCCGGCGGCTGCCTCGGCGTCTTGTTTCTGATCCCCCTGCGCCGCTACTTCGTGCGCGACATGCACGGCCTGCTGCCTTATCCCGAGGCCACCGCCATCACCGAAGTGCTGGTGACCGGAGAAAAAGGCGGTTCGCAAGCCAAGCTGCTGCTGCAGGCCACCGCCATCGCCGGCGTGTACGACTTCTTCGTTACCACCTTTCACGTCTGGAAGGAATATCTGGATTTCCAGTTCGTGCCCGCCCTTCGTGCGCTAACCGAACGCGCCAGGATCGGCCTCAGCTTCGACGCGATCAGCTTCATCCTGGGTCTCGGCTACGTGATGGGACTGCGCAGTTCCATGATCCTGTGCGCCGGCGGCGTGCTCTCGAATCTGGTGCTCGTGCCGCTAATCTGGATGATCGGGGGCCACATCGGCAACGCCGCGGTATATCCGGGACAGATCCCCATCGCGCAAATGACCGCCGCCCAGATCTTTCGCGGCTACGTGCGCTTCGTGGGCGTCGGCGCCATCGCCACCGCCGGAATCTTCGGCATTTTGAAATCCATCCGCGTCGTCGCCGGATCCTTCGCCATCGCCGCGCGCGCCTTCCGCCGCGGCCCGCACCACATGGCCGCCGGCGACGATGGCTTCGCGCGCACCGACCGCGATATCCCTGTGCTGGCCATCCTGATCGGCGTCGTCGTCAGCGCGATCGGCGTCGCCATGCTGCTCGGTAGCCTGGCGGCCTCGCTCCCCGTCATCCTGCTGGGCTTGGGGCTCACGCTGCTCTTCGCGTTTTTCTTCACCTCCGTGGCCGCCAATGCGATTGCCACCACCGCCCGCAACCCCGTCTCCGGCATGACCATGCTCACCATCATCATCTCGTGCGTCGTGCTGTTGCGATTCGGCCTCTCGGGCACCACCGGCATGTTCTTCGTGATGGCCATCGCCGGCATGGTATGCACGGCGCTTTCCACCTCCGGCCAGGCCATCACCGACTTCAAGACCGGTTATTGGTTGGGTTCCACGCCTGCGGCGCAGGAGAAGGTGAAGTTTCTGGGAGTGATCGCGGCATCGGTCGCGGTAGGCCTGACCATCGTCCTATTGGCGCGGACGTTTCAATTCGGGGAGGCCGCGCCCGGCGACACGCGCGTGGTTCTGGCATCGCCCCAGGCATCCATTATGAAAGCGCTGGTGGAAGGCTTCATGAGCCGCCAGCCCGTAGCTTACATCCTGTTCGCGGCGGGCGGCTTCATCGCGGTGATCATGGAGATGCTCGGCGTACCCGCGTTGATCTTTGCCCTGGGAATGTATCTGCCGCTGGAACTGAATACCCCGGCACTGGTCGGCGGATGCCTGGCCCACTTCCTGGGCAAGCGCTCCCAGCGTGCAGGCGGCGCGCCTGGCTCGCGGATCCGCGAGAGGGCGGTGATTATCGCGTCAGGCCTGATGGCCGGTGGCGCATTGGGAGGCGTTGCGGGCGCTGGATGCCGGCTGATCCCAGGATTCACGGAAGACTGGATCAAGTCGCCGTTTTTCGCGAACGAGCCTGTCTCGCAAATCCTCTCAGCCATCTTGTTTATCGGGCTCTGCGCCTATCTGTGGTACGGCGCGCTCCATCGACCAAAGGAAACACAATGAAAACACAACTTCAGCCCCAGCTCGCCAACGCGATCCTGGGAATCGACACGCTCTGGGGTGGCGACGTGATGTGCCCATCGGGAACCGGCCGCTTCATCGCGGATTCCTGGTTTTCCGGCGATCCGCTGCCGCCCGCTTACACCCATCCAACCGCCGCGCGCGTGCGCGAATCCGGCGGCGTATCGGCCAAGGTTCCCGACCGGCCGGCCATCGAAGCCTACCTCGCCGCGGTGGATGTTTCGGGCGCCATCCGCGGCCTGAAAACGGAGGCGGCCGCCATTCCTGGCCTTCGTGGCGAGTATCTGCGCGGCCTGGCGCTCAGTTTCGAGACCATGTGGGACCTTGCCATGGAGATGCTCGGCAAAGGTGCGCCCGTGCCTTACGCCCGCTGCGTGGAAGCCTCCATCGGACAGCCTCCTTCGCCGTCCAATCCCACCCTCAAGCGGGAACGGGTCGCGGAGTTGCTGGCGCGCGCCGGGTACGGATCGCGCAATGGCGGCGAACTGCTGGCCGCGGTGGATGCGTGGCGCATGGCGCGCTTCGTTCCCATGGCGGTGATCCGCGGGCTGGGCGCGGCCGTGATCGCGCAGTATGACGCGCTGAGCGCCGCGCAGCTTTCGCCCCACCTTCCCGCGGAACTGCTCGCAGTGCCGCGCGCCAACATCCATTTCCTGCCCATCGCGGAACGCCTGGTTCTCCGGCTCCATGAACTACCTGGGGCGGGCGCGGCGCGCGGATGGCACTCCGGAATACGAGGCCACCTATGAAATCAACGCTTCGCTGCAAATCTCATATCCCGAATTCGTGCAACTGGTGAGCCACGAGGTGGTGCCCGGACACGTGACCACGTTCGCCTACCTCCAAAACCTGTACCATCGCGGGGTGGTAGGCTTCGAGGCTTCCGTGCTGACCATGAATACGCGCGCCGCCGCGCTGTTCGAGGGCATCGCCAACAATGCCATCCTGATCGCTCACGGCATCACCGAAGTGGACCAGTTGCCCGACGAAGACCTGCAGATCGGCGCGCTGCTGGCGCTGCTGCAGGACGACGCCAAGAATCAGGCGTCGTATTTGACCTGGAAAGACGGCGTCCCGCAGCCCGAGGTGGCTGCCGTTCTGCGGCGCGATTTCCTGGTCTCCACCGAGCGCGCGGATAAGCTTTCAGGCGCTTGGGCACGCCACCCGCTCTTGGGCCGCATGTACCTGCCCGCCTATCGCGCCGGAACCGATCGGGTAGCGGAACTGCGCCGCCGGTATCCCGCGGAACGGCTGCTGCCGGTGCTTTACGGATGCGCGGGCCTGGTTGACCTGACCACCGTGGAATCGGCCCTGGCGTGAATCTGCTACCCTCCGGAAGAGGTGCCATGAAATCTCGCAGCGTACAGCGGGTCGGGCGCGAACCCGCGCCTTCACCGCGCCGGCGGTTCAGCCCGCTCAATACTATGAATTTCCCGCAAGCGCTTCGCGACGCGATTCCCACGCTGGCGCGCTGCTGGGGCCGCTGCCTGGTGCTGACTTCGATCACCGGCCGCGCCCTGAACGATCCATTATTCTGGGGCAAGCGCGTGCGCATCAAGTTTCAGGTGGAGGAGCGCGGCAAGCTGACCGGCAAATTCGACGTTTGGATGGACGTGGATCCAGAGGCAGCGCGCGGGCTGGCGCGCACGCTCAACCAGCTCGCGGACGAAGCGGAAAAGGCGCCGCCCAACCCGGAGATCGCCCCAAGTTAAACCAGGTTAAACATGGAGATTCTCGCAGAAAGGCTCGCCGATGTCCGGCTCCGCATCGTCCGCGCGGCGGAGCGCGCCCATCGCGATCCTGCCGGAGTGATGCTGCTGGCCGTGACCAAAGTCTTTCCGGCCCAGGCTATCCGCGATGCCTACGCACTGGGTTTGCGCGAATTCGGCGAAAACTACGTGCAGGAATTCGAAACCAAGCTGCCGGAGTTAAGCGATCTGGCCGGCGCGCGTTTCCATCTGATCGGGCATTTGCAGAGCAACAAGAGCGCCCGCGCCGCGGAGATGTTTCAGTGCATCCAAACCGTGGATTCGGCTAAGCTGGCGCGCCGGCTCAACGAGGCCGGCCGGCCCTTGGACATCCTGCTGGAAGTCAAGCTCTCGCCGGAACAGGCCAAAGCCGGCGCGGCGCCGGAGCAGCTTCCCGATCTCATCGCCGCCGTGCGCGCCTGCGCGAATCTGCGCCTGCTGGGCCTGATGACCATGCCGCCCTGGTCCGACGACCAGGAGCAGTCGCGCCCCTATTTCCGCAGGCTCTCCAAACTGGCCGCGCAACATCGCTTGCCGCATCTCTCGATGGGCATGTCGCACGATCTGGAAGCTGCCATCGAAGAAGGCGCCACCATCGTGCGCGTGGGAACGGCGCTGTTCGGAAAGCGCAAAAAGCCGTGAAAGTTGCATTCTACGCGCCCTTGCCGCCGGCCCGTACGGGGGTGGCCGATTACGCGGCGGCGTTACTGGCGGCCCTGCGCCGGCATGGCAGTGTGGAACCGGGGGCGCGCCACGCGGATGTCGCGCTTTACCACCTGGGCAATAATCAACTGCATCGCGAGATCTACCGGCGCGCGCTGGCCGAGCCTGGAGTGGTGGTGCTGCACGATGCCGTGCTGCATCATTTCTTCCTCGGCTCGCTCGATCGCGCCGCCTACATCGACGAGTTCGCCTACAACTACGGCGAGTGGCATCGCGCGCTGGCCGGCGAGCTTTGGCGCGCCCGCGCCGGCTCTGGGTTCGATCGGCGCTTTTTCGATTACCCCATGCTGAAGCGCATCGCCCAGCGCTCCCGCGCCGTGATCGTGCACAACCCCGCCGCCGCCCACATGGTGCGCGCGCACGTCCCCACCGCTACAGTGGTCGAGATCCCGCATCTGTTTGCCCCGCCGCCCCTGCCGCCCGCTTGGGACATCGTACGCATGCGGCGGAGCCTGGGCGTTCCAGCGCATGCGTTTCTGTTCGGAGTGTTCGGCTACCTGCGCGAATCGAAGCGCCTCTTCAGCGTCCTGCGCGCGTTCCACCGGCTCCGCCTCGCCAGAACCGAGGCGCGGCTCCTGATCGCCGGACCGTTCGTCTCGTCCGATCTGGCGCGCGCCATCGCCCCGCTGTTGCGCGGGCCTGGCATTGTCCGGCTGCCCTATCTCGCGGAGCATGATTTCTGGCGGGCCGCCCAGGCGGTGGATGCCTGCGTCAACCTGCGATATCCCGCCGCCGGGGAAACCTCCGGCATCGCCATCCGGCTGATGGGACTCGCCAAGCCCGTCCTGCTCACCGGCGGGGAAGAGAACTCCCGCTATCCCGAAACTGCGTGTCTGCGCGTGCAGCCCGGCCCCGCGGAAGAGGATTCCCTGTGGCACAACATGTTTCTGCTAACATCGATTAGAGAATGTGCGGGTGAAATCGGACTTCGCGCGTCCGGGCACATCGTCGAGCGTCACCAGGCCGTTCAAATCGCGGAACAGTATTGGGACACATTGTGCGCCTATCGCCAGTAGTGACACTGCTGTGCGCCGGGACGTTGTGCGCGGCGCCGGACGAAATCTTCAAGACACACGACGTGGCCGTGCCCATGCGCGACGGCGTGCGTCTCTCCGCCAATGTCTTCCGGCCCGAGGCGCCTGGCCGCTATCCCACCATCCTGGTGCGCACGCCGTACGGCAAGGGGCCGGCCATCTCCCCGAATTACGCGCCCTTCGTGGAACACGGGTATGCCTTCGTGGTGGAGGATGTGCGTGGACGCTACGCGTCGGAGGGTGTCTTCCGCCCGCTCGAACAGGAGCCGGCCGATGGCGACGACACGCTCAACTGGATCGCGCGCCAGCCATGGTCCGACGGCAAGATCGGCATGCTGGGCGGCTCCTACCTGGGGATCGCGCAGTGGAAGGTCGCCACGCTGAACAATCCGCATTTGAAAGCCATGTTTCCGGCCGTCTCCGGCTGCGACGATTATCGTGACCGCTTCTATTCCCCCGGGGGAGCCATGAAGCTGGGCCAGCGCCTGCTCTGGATGTCGGAAAACCTGCGCGCGCCGCGCTTCCATCCGGACTTCGACAAATTCGTGCTGCATCTGCCTTTGCGTACTGCCGATGTGGCGTCCACCGGACAGACCTCCAGCATGTTCCAGGAAGCCGTGGCCCATCCGGCCTTCGATTCCTTCTGGAAATCCATCAGCGTGCGCGAACAGCTTGACAAGATCCGCGTGCCGGTATTCTCGGTGGGCGGATGGTTCGACAATTTCGTCGAGAGCGACCTGGAGGCTTACGAGCGATTGCGCAAGAACTCCGGCGTCGATCGTATCCTGATCGGCCCATGGCCGCATAATAAGGCGATAAAACTGGAAGGTGTGGACTTCGGCCCGGACGCCGACGTGCCGCTGCGCGGAATTCAGTTGCAGTGGTTCGACCAGTTTCTGAAAAACAAGGACACGCCGCTGCTCTCGCAATCCCCTGTCCGCATCTTTGTGATGGGCGTGAATCAATGGCGCGATGCCCGGGAATGGCCGCCGCCCGCGCACTCGGAGCGCTTCTACCTGGAGAGCCGCGGGCACGCCAATACGCTCGCGGGCGATGGCCGGCTGGACCTGCACGCGCCCGCCGCGGCCCCCGCGCCGGCGAGCCCGGCCGACCGTTTTGTATTCGATCCGCAGGATCCCGTGCCGACCACGGGCGGCGCCGTCTGCTGCAATCCAAAGGTGTTTCCCTGGGGGCCGAAGGACCAGCGCCCGGTGGAAAAACGCCGCGACGTTCTGGTGTACACCACCCCACCGCTACGCAAAGACCTGGAGGTAATCGGGCCGGTGCGCGTGGTCCTATACGCCGCGACATCCGCGCGCGACACCGACTTCACCGCCAAGCTGGTGGATGTGTTTCCGGATGGGCGCGCGCAGAACGTAACCGACGGTATCCTGCGGCTGCGCTACCGCAAGTCGCTCGAAAAACCGGAACTGGCGCGGGCGGGCGAAATCTGCAAAGTGACCATCGACGCCGGCGTCACCGGCAACGTCTTTCAGAGGGGCCACCGGATTCGCATGGAAATCTCGAGCAGCAATTTTCCGCGCTTCGACCGCAATCCGAATACGGGCGGCCCGGTCGCCGATGCCACCGAGTTGCGCAAGGCCAGCCAGACGATTTACCACGATGCACGGCGGCCGTCCTACGTGCTTCTGCCGGTGGTGGAAGATTGACTTTGTGAGGTCCGGCGCGGTATTTTTCAAGTAGGGCGTTAAGCGGCGCGGTAGCCAAGTGGTAAGGCAAGGGTCTGCAAAACCCTTATTCGTCGGTTCGATTCCGACCCGCGCCTCCAACATTTTCAACATAACCTCAATTTACAGAGGACTTTACCGGGAAAGCTTCGTTTGTCCTGGTTTGCTCAGATTTGTCCATTTCGGTGCTGGCATTGGGACCGGATTGGGACCGCATTTCCTGTGCTGCCACAAACCTCAACATTTGGTTCCGGCGATGTTCCCTGGAAACGTGAACGTACCGCATGACCGTCCGAAGATTCTGGTGGCCTAGGATGGAGGCCAGCGCCACTACATCCCCACTGGTCGCCTCCGCAAACCTCGTCGCGAACGTGTGCCGGAAATCGTAGATGACGAAAGCCAGCCCCGATTCCTTCAAGACCCGCTTATGCGAGTTTTCGATCACGGAAAGTGGCGTCCCTTTCTTGCGGCCCCCGAACAGATAGCCATCGGGACGAGCCGCCATATACCTGCTCTCCAGGATGCTCCTGGATTCCGGCGTCAAATCCAGCACCCGACGTGCCGCCCTGGACTTCCCGTTTGGGATTAGCCATTCTTTCCCGTCCAGCTTTAGATGTTCGGTCCTGGACTTCATTTTCCTCAGAAGGTCGTGCCCCTGGAGTAACATTAGACGGCCCACGTCAGAAGGGCCATGAGCGAGGGGCCGAGTTGGAGAGCCACGCCTACGCCTTCATTCATACCGACCAACCAGAGGAAATCTTCAACATGAAATTTGACGTCATCGTCGGCAACCCGCCTTATCAACTGAGCGATGGGGGGCATGGAGAAAGTGCGCGACCGCTTTACCATCTATTCGTCGAGCAGGCAAAGAAACTAAACCCTCGCTACATGACGATGATTACTCCCTCGCGATGGTTCGCAGGGGGAAATGGACTGGATAATTTTCGTGACGCCATGCTTCACGATTGCCGCATTTCCCACCTTGTTGACTATCCGAAACTCTACGACGGATTCCCCGGCGTGAAGATCCGAGGCGGCGTCTCGTACTTCTTGTGGGACCGCGACTACAGCGGCCCCTGCTCCATGCAGACCATGTGGGACGGCGAGCCCCTCGGCCCGCCGATGCTGCGACGGCTCGACGCCTATGACGTTCTGGTGCGCCGAAACGAGGCTAGTTCAATTCTAGAGAAGGTCCGCGCTTATCGTGTCGACGGCAAACCCGAGGCAACACTGGATAGGCGGGTATCGAGCAGAAAGCCTTTTGGACTTCCCACCAACTTCCATGGTGCACCATCCAGCAAGGGCCTCAAGGACCCGGTCAAGCTCTATGGCTCACGGCGCATCTCGTGGGTGGAACGGGCAGCGATCGAGAGGAACGCGACGTGGATCGATGAATGGAAGGTGTTAATGACGGGCATACAGGGCACGAGCGCAGCGATCGAGACCATGTTCCTGAGCTAGCCCATCGTCGCAGGGCCGGGCGGGGCGTGCACGGAGTCGTATGTCGTCGCTGGGCGGTTCGCCACTGAGAAGGCCGCAAGGTCGTACGCCCAGTTCCTGCGAACCCGCTTCGTTCCAGACGTCCCGTTGAACCGTGCCTGGACCGACGAAAAGCTCTATGAGCGCTACGGTTTCACGAACGCGGAGATCGCCTTCATCGAGTCAACCGTGAAGCTTAGTCTATGCTGGTGTGAATAAGCACGAAGGCGAAGACGTTGGTCCTTTCGACACTGTTCTGAGCGCGACGGAGTATTCCGGGGAGTTTGAAAACGTAGCTCCCGGCAAGCGAATAGAGACTGAAGGCGATGCCGCCATGTCGTGAACCATCGCATACGCGTTAACCTTGAGCCGGAAGGACGATCTCGTTGATCGCGCCGGACAAGCGCTTCCAGCCGGCGGTCTGGGATGCAAACTGCTTTCGGCCCGCTTGGGTCAGGGAGTAGAACTTCACGCGCCGCCTGGTGTCGCTGAGCAACACGAGATCGTTCGGCTTCATGGTCTTATCGATATCCGATAGCAGCCTAACGCCCGACTGCTTTTAGTGCAAGCGTGAAGAGCAGCGCCTTGCATCGGAATTCAATCCGCGGGCCATGCCTGATTCCGCGGGGCAAGAGCGCCGTCACTTCCGTCTGAAGTGAATCGGCTTGACCGGGACGGGAGCATCCAGGATTGTCAAATCAGCCGCTCCCTCGCCCACAACTTTCATCTCGAATTTCAACAGATCGTCGCCCTCCTGCTCCTCGAAGGCAAGCGTGTCCCCGTTCACTCTCGGGTTGAGCATGCGCGAAGGTTCATCCGGGCGGTTGGCAGAATCCGGCTCCTTCAAGTCCCCGTTCTCGTCCACGTTAATGCTGCAACCGGCCGCTTCTCCCGAAATCGGATCGCCCGGTTTAATCCTGATGGTACAAATCACCTCGCCCTTGAACTTCGCCTCCCACGTGCCGGCGAATTTCTTCTGCGCATCTTTGTCTTGCGCGGCGAGGGGCAGACAGGCGAGCAGGGGCAACAAAGCAGTTAGGAATTTGAACATGGCCCGGCTATAGCAAATCGGTGGCCAGTTCGTAGAAATCGAGCAGGCCGGGTTATTGTGCCATCGGAGACTGTGAGCGCTAATCACATATGTGGGCGCAAGGCCCCAGGGCGTTACGAACCTCGACGTTCCTCATGGATCGAACAAAGAGTGCGGATCAGCCCAATTCTTACCCTTTTATCGGTCCTCAGCCGCGATGTTCGGGAGTCCGCCTGACATCGCTGCTTGAGGGAGTGCCTATACTGGTCCTATGAGATTTATCCTCCCCCTGCTGGCCGCCGCCATCGCATCCGGCCAGACCATTCAAACCTTTGCCGGCAACGGTACGGCTGGATATTCCGGCGACGGCGGACAGGCGGCACAGGCTGAGATCAACCGCGTCGTAGGACTGGCCACAGACCCCGGCGGGAATATCTACCTCGCCGATCAAAACAATAACGTTGTGCGTAAGATCGACACCAATGGCGTGATCACTACGTTCGCCGGAACCGGCGCCGCCGGATTTACGGGCGATGGTGGCCTGGCCACCCAGGCGGAGCTCAACGGGCCCCTGGGGGTGTGTGTGGCGCCCTCCGGTAGCATTTACGTGAACGACGAAGGCAATGGCAGGGTTCGCGAGATCTCGACCTCTGGTATCATCACCACGGTCGCCGGCAACGGCTCGACAGTCAGCAGCGGCGATGGCGGCCAGGCCACGGCCGCGGGATTTGTCATTCCGATCCGCTGCGCGGTGGATTCGTCCGGCAACCTGTTCATCGTAGATCAGGGCGCGTTTAAAGTCCGCAAAGTGGATGGGAACGGCATCATCACCACTTATGCAGGCACGGGCGCACAAGGCTTCTCCGGGGATGGCGGACCGGCCACGCAGGCGGTGTTCAACAACCCCACCTGGGTGACGGAGGACGCATCGAACAACCTTTATGTGTCTGACCAATTCAATCACCGCGTCCGCATGATCGCACCCAGCACGGGGACGATCACGACCGTGGCAGGGAACGGGAATAATGCGTTTGCGGGCGATGGAGGACCCGCGACTTCGGCCAGCCTCAGCTACCCCGGCGGGACCGTCGTGGATTCTACCGGCGTGCTTTATATTGTGGACGGAGGGAACAATAGGATCCGCCAAGTCAGTGGAGGGAACATCGCCACGGTGGCGGGAACCGGGACCGCGGGCTATTCGGGCGATGGCGGCCCACCCCTGCAGGCGGAGTTGGACAGTCCGTTTCCAATAACGCTGGACAGCGCCGGCAATCTGTATTTGGGCGACGGCGTGTATCCGGGTGACCTGACGGATAACCGCGTACGGGAGATTTCGGGTGTGGCCTCGCCGCTGACGCCTAATATCGTCTCGGTGGTCAGCGGCGCCAGCTTTCAGCCTGGTGTTGTGCCGAATTCCTGGGTGGCGATATTTGGAACGAATCTTTCGGCGGTCACCGATTTTTGGACCGTCACCAACAGCCAGTTCCCAACCCAGTTGGATGGCGTGAGCGTATCGATCGGCGGCCAGCCTGCCTACACGGAGTTCGTCAGCGCCGGCCAGATCAACGTGCTGGCCCCCAATATCGGTGCGGGTCCGGTACAGGTTACGGTGACCAACGCTCTGGGCACGAGTGCGGCATTTTCCGCCGTTTCCGCGATCGACGGCCCCGCTTTCTTCCTATGGGATTATCAATACGCCGTCGCCACTTACACCGACTACACCTATGCTGCGAAGAATGGCGCCATCCCGGGCTATACTACGGTCGCAGCCAGCCCGGGCGACGTCTTGATCTTGTGGGGCACAGGCTTCGGACCCACCACTCCCGCCGCGCCGCCCGGCGAGGAGGTCCCATCCACCGGGAGTTACTCGACGGCAGACAGCGTGACCTTGACCATTGGCGGGATTCCGGCCACCGTGTACGGCGCGGTGCTTTCGCCTGGATTTGCCGGCCTGTACCAGGTCGCCATCCAGGTGCCGATGGTCGCAAGCGGGGACCAACCCATCGTCGCCAAGGTCAACGGAGCGGCCTCATCATCTGCAACGCTGATCACCATCCAGTAGTAACGTACTCTCTGCCCGTGGCGCGCGCTTCGGCGGGCGCCACGCGGATGCGGGTGAAATAGCGGCGAGACCCGCGCGGGGCAGCGTCGAAAGCGCTTCGCCTTGGAGGGCGGGCAATCTTGCCCGCAGCCGCCTTTTCAGGCGGCTAAGCCGGCTGGAAAGCCGGCTGCGGCCAGGATTGGCCGCCCCACATCTGGTTTTTTGATCAGACCTCTGGTGCCGGCTGAACTTTTGAGTCCCGCCCTGGGCGAACTGAAGTTCGCCCCAGCACGCTAAAAGACGTTGGTGAAAAAGTAAGTTTCCAGAGTTAGGCCCTAAATTCGGGGGATGCGAAATCTCCAGATCCTCGCCAGGGACGCGCTCTAGGGCATCTGGACGCGATGTTTTTCCGCGGATGTTTCGGCCCGCCCGAAAACTTACTTTTTCACCACCGTCTAAAGCGTGCGCCACGGGCGAACTCGGTCATACCGCATCCATGGGCGGTTTAGTGGAAAGCGCCCGGCGCAGCCAGGCTTCGCCCAGCGTTACGTCTCGCTTCACGGTGGCCAGGGTGAGTCCGAGTGTCTCCGCAATTTCTCCACGGCTGAGCCCGCCGAAGTATTTCAACTCGATCACCTTGGCTTTGCGCTCGTCCTGCCGGGCCAGGCGGTCGAGGGCCTCGTCCACCGCCAGCAGTTCCTCCGCCTGCTGAGTTGGGATGGGTATGTCGTCGTGCATCTTCCCGGGATTCCCGCCGCCACGCTTCTGCGCGCGATACCTTCTCGCGCTGGCGATTAAAAGTTGCCGCATGATGTGCGCGGCAACGCCGAAAAAGTGCGCGCGGTTTTCGAAATCGGGCAGGTCGTGCTCGACAAGCTGCAAATAGGCTTCGTGGATGAGCGCGGTGGGTTGCAGGGTGATGCCCGGCCGTTCGTTGCGCATGAACGATACCGCCAGTTTCCGCAGTTCGGCGTACACGATGGGCGTTAGGGCATCCAGCGCCTCCCGGTTGCCGCTGGAGCATTGTCGCAGCAGAGTGGTGAATTCCCCAGTTTGCACGGCAATTACACCTGTTCGTTCTACAATCAAATTCCGCCGGCCAAAACCTCGCGCACCTTTCCCAGCAAGCCGGCCGGCGTGAAGGGCTTGGCGATGAAGGGCGCGGAACTCTCCAGGCCGTTTCGGGTTTCGGAGTAGCCGGAGGTGAACAGCACTCGGGTCCCCGGGTGAACCGATGCGAGCCGCCGCGCCAATTCCGGTCCAGGCATGCCCGGCATCACCACGTCGGTGATCATGAGGTGTGGCACTTCCGGGCGGCTGGCGGCCTCGTCAAGCGCCTGGTTGCCGCTGGCCGCCTCCAGGACACGATAGCCGTGCGCGCGCAGGATCTGAACCATGAGCTGCCGGACTTCGGCCTGGTCCTCTACGACGAGGATGGTCTCCGATCCGCCGGGCTGGTCCAGAGAGGCCGGCTCGCCAGCCGGGACCGGGGCCTTGCGAGCAGGCAAGTAAACCCGGAAGGTGCTCCCTTTGCCTACCTGGCTGTCCACCGTGATCGCGCCCCGGCTTTGCTGCACGGCGCCGTAGACCGTGGCGAGCCCGAGCCCCGTTCCTTTGCCCACTTCTTTTGTCGTGAAGAATGGCTCAAACAGGCGCCGGCGCACCGTTTCATCCATCCCCTCACCGTCATCGCTCACCGAGAGGACCACATACAATCCAGGCCGCAGATCGGGAGGCGCATGCGCATCGCCGGAGTCCAAGTCTAAAGCCGAGGTCTCGACAATCAGCTTGCCGCCCTTGGGCATGGCATCGCGCGCGTTGGTGACCAGGTTGACCACCACCTGGTGTATGTGGGTGGGGTCCGCTTCGATGGAAGGCAAGGCTCTGGCCAGCCGCGGTAACAGCTCGATCTCTTTGTTGACCAGGCTCCGCAGCATGGGCTGCATATCCAACAACAGGACATTCAGGTCCAGGGGCTTGGGCTGGGCGATTTGTTTCCGGCTGAATGTGAGTAACTGCTGTGTCAAGGCGGCGGCCCGATCGCCCGCTTTGCGGATCTCCGCGAGGGCCACGGCATTCGCGTCGCCCGGCGGCAACCGGTCCAGAACCAACTGACTGAAGCCGTTGATTACAGTCAACAGGTTATTGAAGTCATGCGCCACGCCGCCAGCCAGTCTGCCCACGGTCTCCAGCCTTTGCGACTGCCGGATGCGGTCCTCCAGTTTGGAGCGCTCCAACTCGGCCGCTCTTGCGTTCCGAGATATCGCGAAATACACCCACCAGGAGCCGCCGGTCCTGGCTTAAGGGAACGACTGCCGAGGAAAGCTCAACGGGTATCGACTCTCCTTCGCTCCGGGTGACCTTGGCTTCGATGAGTCCGGAGATGTGCCGGGGTACCGCGCGGTGCAATTCTGACGTCAGCAGGTTTTGCAGTTCTTCGATGCGGTCCCCGGCGAGACGCTCGGCAGCCGGGTTAATGCTGAGGATCTGTCCGGTTTGCCCGTCGGCGACTACGATACCGTCGCGCACGGACTCCAGGATGGCCCGGTACCGCGCTTCGCTTTCGCGCAAAGACTCGCCGGAGCTGCGGAGCGCATCCAGTTGCCGCTGTACGATATCCAGCGATTCCCTGAGGAAGCGGAGCATTTCATTCAGAGGCAGAGCCGCGATGAGGACGGTCACCGGGACCCCTATCCAAAGTACCAGCGGCGGCAGAGGGGAATACGGCGGCGCGCGCAGGCCGGTCGTCTCGAGCACGGCCAGCGACAGGGTGAATGCCAAAAACCCCAAGGCGCTCCACATCGCCACCTTCTTTCCCAACAGGATCGCGGCGGTCACGAAGCCCGGCACAAAGCTGATCAGGGCCACGCTGTGGATGCCCCCGTACAGCACAGCCATGACGGCCCCCCAGCACCACAAAGCGATGATGAAGACCCAGACCGCCGTGCGCACGTGTGCGCGCCAAAGGAGCACGAGCGATACCAGCAAGGCGGCTTCCACGCTGCTGCTGAGCACGGCGCCGGGCACTTTTGGCAACCGCGGCACAAAAGCGTACCATAGCCCCACCCATGCCAGTGAAACTACCAGAATAGGATGCAACGCCCTGGCCGCGAGTTGCTCGCTAGGACTCAATGCACTCCATGACGGTATTGCCGGCCGGTAAAGACTATAGATCCTGTGCCGTAGCGTTTCCACGAGATCCGACCCAGTCAAGGCCGCCCGAGGCTCGATTTGCCGAACTGCGGGAAACCCTCAGCGGACACACGTCTCAATTCCGATAGTCCTGACCAAACTATACCAGAGATTTGAAGAGTATCGGAAACATTGTCTTTGCGGGACAATATCTCCACTAACCCGCTCAGTTAGACTGGCATCGGCTGGTGTTGATCAGGACCGACATGCTGCGGCCCGCGAAGTTAGCCGTGGCTACGTCCGGTTTACCGTCTCCATTAAAGTCGCCGATAGCGAGCCCGTAGTTTTCCGAACCCGCGCCGAACACGACGGGGACGCCGAAGGTCCCATCGCCGTTACCCGCAAAGAAGCTGACCTGGTCTCCGGTACCGGCTGCCAGGTCCAAATGCCCATCGCAGTTGAAATCGCCCGTGGCGAGAGAGCCGGCTTCCAGAACGCCATTGAGCGTGGCGGCGCTTTGAAAGCCACCATTGCCGTTGCCCAGCATCACGTAGATAGAGCCCAGGTTCAGCGTCGCTGGCGACTACGTCCAGGTTTCCGTCGCCGTTGAAGTCGCCGGCGGTCAGGTGCCGGGTTCCCACGGTGCCACTGCCGAATCGCTTGAGCTGCTGAAAGGTTCCGTTTCCGTTGCCTAGGAACAGGCCGAATACCGTCGACGAACTCAAGTCCGTGACTGCCAAATCCTGTTTTCCATCGCCGTTGAAATCCGCGGCCACGATCTGGGTCAGATTCGACTGCAGCACTGAATCGGAGTAGGTCAACTTAAAACTACCCGTGCCATCGCCCAGCCACACCTGTATGCCGCCGGGGTTGCTTCCCAGGGCCAGGGTGCTGAACGCGACATCGGGGATCCCGTCGCCGTTGAGGTCGGCCGCTGCCATGGAACTGATATGCTGAGTGAGCCGTACAATCGGGCCCGCCAGGAAGTTGCCATCCTTTTGCCCAAAGAAAACCTGGACCTGGTCCGGGTTACTGCCTGCTACGGCCACGTCGGGAATCCCATCGCCGTTGAAGTCCGCCTTGGCGGCAACGCCCCCGAGCGCGGTACTCGACAAAGGCTGGCCGAAGGTCCCGTTGGCCGCGCCCGGGTATAGTTGCAGGCCCGGTGCGTCCAGAAGAGCGAGGTCCAGCCGGCTCGTGCCCTGGAACTTGCCTACCAGAACGGCCCGGGCATATTGCGCGACCTGGTATACGGCGGCCGACTCAAACCTGCCCGTACCGCTATTCAAAGCTACGCTGACGGAGTTGTTGTATCCGACGAACGCAACATCCGGATAGCCGTCGCCGTTGAAATCCGCAAGCGTCATGACGGGCACCTCCTCGCCCTGGAGCGAGGTGATGGCCGCGCCAAATGTTCCATCGCCGTTGCCGGGCAATACGGTCACCAGCCCGCCATCCAGAACCCCGGGATATAGATAGGTGCCGTTCACAATATCCGGCTTTCCGTCTTTATTCACGTCCGCAATCGCGATGCTCAACTCGTTATTCAACGGATCGCTGTCAGTGGCCAGCGGATAGCTCGACGGCGGCTGGAACGTGCCGTTTCCATTCGATAGAAATATTTCGATCGACCCGGAGTTGTTAGGATTGGCGCCCGCCAGATCCGGCAAGTTATCTCCGTTCAAATCGCGGGCGGCCACCGCGGTCGGCCCGGCGGCGATCAAGACCGGGGCCTGGAACTCACCATTGCCGATGCCGCCGTAGAAGTAGACGCTGGAATTGTAGGTGCTTCCGCTATTCGAACAAACTGCCAGGTCCAGTAAGCCATCGCCATTGAAGTCCGCCGCGGCCATTCCGGTAACGCTCGCCGGACTCACGGATGTCACCTGTGGGCCGGTAAACGTTCCATCACCCGACCCTCTGAAGATCTCGATGGCATTTCCCGCCACGGCGATGTCCAGATGTCCGTCACGATGGAAATCGCCCACGATCATAGCTCCGGGGCTGGCCAATTGCCCGGTTGAGTAACTCACCGGACTCTGGAAGGTACCATTTCCATTACCCAGTAGCACGGTAATGTTCGCGGGGCCTGATCCGGCGATCAGGACGGCTACGTCGAGATGGCCGTCGTGGTTGAAATCGGCGGCCACCATCTCCGGCGCAAAGCCGGTTGTAAGAGGCAGTACATTGACGGGCGCGCCGAAAACTCCTTTGCCCTCGTTCGGGTAAAGCTGCATCCCTATGTCAAATTCCATCACCATCAGGTCCTGCCGGCCCGTATGCCGGAAGTCGCCGGCCGCCTGCGCGCTGATCGTATTCAGCGAAAGCGCGTGCGGCGCGCGAAAGGTAATCGGGTTGGCGGCGGACATCTGACCAGCAAAGATAGCCGCGAGGGCGATCGAGGGAACTCGTAACATGGGTTAAGTGTCTCTTTCGACCTGAAATCCGGTCAGGTATCATTATAAGCCCGGTCTTAGTGACGACTTAAAGTTAGCAGTACTGGTTCGACCTTCCAGTCTCAGTGAGCGCCGGCGGCCGCACTCGCCCGGAATGCGCCGCCGGACTCTGCGAACCTACCCGGCGTTGAGCTTCATCGTCGCTACGGTCACGTGCGGCCAGAGGACGTTGTTAAAGATCAGGATCACGAGCTGGGAGTACTGAAGCTGCAGGTGTGTCGAATGCTGCCAGAACGGCTCGAGCTCCAGGATCGGCCCGGACGGCGGCGCCTGCCCCTCTTGCAGCAGGATCGGCGGCTCACCCGGGTTACGCACCCACTCGATCCAGAAAGTCGCGCTGGCCGAGTAGACGAAGGCATTGGGAACGGGATTCGCTTCGGTCGCCACGGTAGCCGGTTGGGCCGGCAAGGGAGCGGGCGGAGTCTGGTTGGCGACACCCAGGAATGGGATGTTGCTGACCGTCTCGAACAGGCTACCCACACCGAGCGTCGGCAAGCCATTCAACGATAGAGTGTCAGTTGTAAGATTGATCGCGATGAAGCCCAGGATATCCTGGTCGGCGATGGCATCCCGCAACACGGAGTTGGGATCGTTGATGAAGCCCTGGAAAGTCTCCGGGAACGGTCCGGTGCTCTGAGATCCGGGCGCCAAAGTATCCAGCGCAATGTTGATCTCCGGGACAACATGCTGGGCGCCGTCCGTCTCTATCGGCTGGACTCCCACGGCCGGTGGATTGGGTCCGGGAGGAACCGGAGCAGGTTGCGGAGGAACTGTGTAAGGGCCGGGGAAGGGCATCGGAGAGAGTCCCGGATACCCCGTGAACGGGGTGAGCGCCGGGATGACCGGTTTGCCCGGAGTGGGCTTGGCGCCGGGGTTCGGCCCCTGCATCAGCACCGTAACGCCGTGCGGGATGCTCCCCATCCGCACGATGGTGGGCTCGTTCACGATGGTGTTCCCGTTGGAGGCCTGCTGGCTCGCGGGCACGTTCATGAACAACCCCGGCTCGATATGCAGTGCCTGGGCAGCGGTTTGCGAGTATCCCGGCGGCTGGACTTTCGGGGACGGAGCCGGATCGGCATCGCTGACCCGCTGCAGGTAATGCAGGCCATACAGATCGAGGTCGGGCTGCAGGTTGAAACCGCGGTTCGGGACCACCCCTGGGATGATCTGAAAGTCGAAGCCGTCATTCGTCAGATTGAGTTCCAGGAATCGATGGATGGCGCTGTTCTCCGGCGGCTGGGAGTTGTCGGGCCGCCAGATCGCATTGAAGCCGGGTCCTCTCCAACTGCCCGCCAGGAACGCGAGCGGACCCAACTGCAGAGCCGTGGTCATGGGGCCCTGCTGGAAGCGGGGCGGAGTGTGCGCGCCCGGATTTCTAAACGGGCACGTGCGACGTGAAGTTTCCTCGTTCATTTTGAGTTCTCCTTAACGGAATTCGGATGGATGGCCCCGCCAATTGGTGCGGACCTGGGAAACACCTCCCTTAACGGAGCGACTGTCACGGGATAGTGCGGTTGGACTCAGAAACGTTTCAGGCGTGCAAGGTCTATTTGCCGGGGAAATTAGCGATTACGAGTTGAACTGCGTTCGCTCGGCGCCGTCAAAGCAGCAGCACGTCGAGCCGGTGTCCGTGGACCATGTTCTCGCAAGGTGACCACTCAAAGACCGTAAAACGGCCGTCTTGCGATGCCACCAGCGCAACGGCATCGCGTTGATCCTGGATAAACTGGGCCGCCGACAGGTGCCTTGTGCCACCGAGTTGCTCTGCGTGCACGAGCACTGCTTGATCGTTTTCTACCGGCTCCGTCAACGCCACTTGCGCGATCTGCGGCGCGCCCTTCCGGCGGGCGATCTTCGCCCCAAACCCCAAAAGCTCATACTGGTTGGTGAGCACCACCGCGCCATCGACGGCGGTCAAACCAGCGATCGCCGCTATGACCGGACCGGGCTTCTCCGCTTGATCCGCTGCCTGCCGGCTCAGGTCCGCCAGTTCGCAGAACAAAGGCGAGACTGCATAAGGGATGGGCTGCATGATGGATTCCCGCCATGATTCGGTGCCTGCCGGAATGACCAGCAAAGACCCGCCGCGTCCGTGTGCACGCATAGAGACTGCCAATTGCACCAGGGTGTTCACCGACTGAACCCAAGCGGCCGGCGATGCGAAACCGAGTAGCGATGTCAGCAGCGCGGGGCAATTGGGGCGGCTGGAGGCGCGCTCGTCCACTACCTTGATCTGGTCGCCCTCAAGCACCGCGACGTTGACGAACTTGCGCGCTTCGTCGCCACTGTGATGCTTGACCACGAGCAGGCCGGGGGCCGCCACTTCGAGGACGAAGCTCAAGATTGGAATGGTGCGCGTCGTTCCCCAAATGCACAGCCCGTCCTGGTCGCGCCAGACACCCAAATGCACACCGGGGCGCTCGACGGCGGGCGAGACGCGCGTCAATACGCCCGGGCTGAGCCGTAGAGGCCGTGCCAGAATGAGCGGATGCCCAGCTTCTTCGAGCGGCAAAAACGCCAGTGAGATTCGGGGTGAATAGCCCTCTTCGCGCCGTAGACTGGCCCAGAAGGCCGCGTCAATGACGGCTTCAATGGTTTCCGCGTCCGGCAGAGGCGCTAAGTGCTCTTGACCTCGACCGAGCGCCTCCTCCCGATGGCGTGCGAAGTACGCGTGCAGTTTCGGTGCAACAGTTCTGGCAGCGGCGTACGTCTCGCGGTTCATTGAGGGATCTGGGAATATCCAAGTGTACTAGCGGCAATAAGGAATTACCGCGCGCCGCTTCGTGCGAATCCATCATTATAGATGCGAACCGGCGCATGGATGGTTCACCCGGTGGCGGAACAAACGGGAATGTTCCGCAGATTAGAACGTGCAAACGCCGCCCATCAAAACCACTCGCTGCGATAAGCCACCCACCAGCTAATGCAGAAAATAGGAATGGTGGCGGCCAGCGCCCACCAGATCGGCAACGTGAAATCGGCAACCAGTCCCAGGGCGAAGAAAATGACCCAGAAAATCTTTCGCTGCATCGGCTTAGGTTCGAGTGGTTCTTTCTTCAGCATAGCGCGTTTGGAAGATTCGGCACTCCGGTTTTACCTTTCGCCGCGCCGCGTTACACTTGCAAACATGGGATGCGTTAGGGTTGCAGCGGGAGTCTGCTTCATTGCGTTTTCATCCGCCGCTCAGGTAAATGTTCTCACTTACAAAAACGATAATGCGCGCACGGGGCAAAACCTGAACGAGCCGCTGCTTTCGCCGGCTAATGTAAATGCCGCGCAGTTCGGGCGCCGCTACGTCCGCCCGGTCGACGGGTACCTCTATGCGCAGCCGCTTTATATGGCGGCGGTTCCCATGGCCGACGGCAACCTGCACGATATTATCGTGCTGGCCACGGCGCACGACAGCGTCTATGCGTTCGATGCGGACTCTAACGCGGGCGCCAACGGCACGCCGCTTTGGCAGGTCAGCTTCATCGACCCCAACAACGGCGTAACGACCGTCCCCTACCAGGACGTGAACTGCGTAGCCATCAATCCGGAATTGGGCATCATGGGAACGCCGGTCATCGACCCGGCGACATATACCGTTTACTTGGTCGCATTTACAAAAGAAACCGGCGCGGACGGAGTGGCCCGCTACGTCCACCGCCTGCATGCGCTCGATGTCCGCAGCGGCCAGGAACGGGCGGCCAGTCCGGTGGAAATCCAGGCTACCGCGACCGGCACGGGAGACGGCGGCGCCACTCTTACCTTCGTCCCCGCCGATTACAAGCAGCGCGCGGCCTTGCTGCTGGCGAACGGACTGGTGTACACCTCATGGTCTTCGCACTGCGACAACGGCAACTATCATGGCTGGATCATCGGTTACACGGAAGACACGCTCGCACAAGCCGCGGTATTCGTCACGACGCCGAACAGTACCGGCGCCTCGTTCTGGAACGCGGGCGCGGGGCCATCCGCCGATACGAACGGCAACCTCTTCGTGGTTTCCGCAAACGGAGAATTCGACCAGACGGAGTTTCCGCCCGATGTGGCCGACAGTGTGATCCGCCTGTTGCCGGAGAACGGCCTCACCCTCAGTGACTATTTCACACCCTTCAACCAGGCGCTGTTACAGGATCTGGATCTCGACCTGGGATCGTCCGGTGCGCTCCTGCTGCCGCCGGAAGTGGGTAGCCCGAAGCATCCCAATCTTCTCGTCACCGCGGGCAAGGAAGGCCGCATCTATTTACTCGATCGCGACCGGCTGGGGGAATACAACGGCGCGTTCGATGAAGGCGCGCTGCAGACCATTACGCTCAACAGTTCGGGAGCCTTCGGGTCGGCGGCCTATTTTTCGGGCCAGGTGTATTTCTCGGCGGGATCGGACCAATTGCGCGCGTTCGGCATCGCCAGCGCCGTGCTTTCCGCGGACCCGGTTTCGAGCTCCCCCGAAACGATGGCGAATCCCGGCTCTTCACCCACCATCTCCGCTTATGGCTCGCAAAATGGCATCGTGTGGGCCTACGGACTTGGCGATTCCGGCGCCGTCCTGCACGCTTTTGACGCAACGGATGTATCGCAGGAGCTTTACAACGATACGATCGGCGACTACACCGAGTTCGCGGTGCCTACCGTGGCGGACGGCAAGGTGTACGTCGGCGCGCTGAACAATCTACTGGTTTATGGTCTGCTGCCGCCGGTTGCGGGCACGGTCGCGGCCGTGGTGAATTCCGCTTCGTTCAACTCGTCCATCGCCGCCGGATCGTTGATTTCGATTTACGGTTCGAATCTCGCGCAAGGCACGGCTTCCGCCGCCAGTATTCCTCTTCCGGTTTCGCTGGCCGATACCTCGCTGACCGTCAATGGCGTGCGCGCGCCCCTGCTGTATGTAAGCCCCACCCAGATCAACGCCCAGGCCCCGCCGCAGATCGGGGCCGGATCTGCCATGCTTGTTTTGACCACCTCGGGAACCGCGACCTCGAGTTCCTTTACCGTGGCCGCCGCGGCGCCGCAAATCTTTGTCGCCAGCGCCACCCGTATCCTGGCGCTGAATCAGGATGGGACCGTGAACAGCGCCGCCCAGCCTGCGCCCAGCGGGAGCGTCATCACCATCTTCGTAACCGGGCAGGGCGCCATGGCTTCGCCGGGCGCCTCCATCGGCGGCCTTCCGGCGGCGATGCCCTACTGCGGTCCCGCGCCCGGTACCGTGGGCGTCGGCCAGATCAACATGCAGGTGCCGCCCCTGCCGCCTGGCGATTATCCGCTGCAGGTCACGCTGAATGGAATGGCCAGCAACAGCGGGATTCTTTCGGTTGACTGACAGCGAAACGTCCATATTGAAAGGGTCTATATTGAAGTGGATGACGGGCGACATCGTAAGCCACTTCTACGACGAGTTCGCGTCGCATTACCACCTCATTTTCGATGACTGGGACGCCTCCATGACGCGCCAGGCAGCGGCCATCAGCTCGATTCTTCAGCGCGAGCGCGCGAGCGGCGTCGGCCTAAACGTTCTCGACTGCACCTGTGGAATCGGCACCCAGTCCCTCGGATTAGCAAAGCTCGGTTATCGCGTCACGGGATCGGATCTGAGCGCCGCCGCCGTGCAGCGCGCACGCGCGGAAGCCGCCGCGCGCCAGCTCAACATACCGTTCTACGTGGCAGACGTGCGACGGCTCGACGAGCTTCCGATCGGTGATTTCGACGCGGTGATCTCGATGGACAACGCTTTGCCCCACCTTCTTTCCGATGCGGATCTGGCGGAAGGCGCGCGCCAGATGCGTGCCAAGCTCCGCCCGGGAGGGACGCTGGTCGCGAGCATTCGCGATTACGATGCGCTGGCCCGGAAGCGCCCGGCCGTGCAAGGTCCCGCATTTTATTCGGACTCGGGGCAGCGCCGGATCATCCTGCAAGTGTGGGATTGGGAGGACGACCGCCGGTATACGTTTCATCTCTACATCACCCGTGAAACGCCTTCGGGGTGGAGCAACTTCCACGGCGCCTCTGTCTATCGTGCAGTCCTGCGCGATGAAATCACCGCAATCCTGGCTTCGAGTGGCTTCGCCAACATCCGTTGGCAGTTCCCGAACGAAAGCGGTTTATACCTGCCGACCGTAATCGCCACGGCGATCTGCTGATTCTTGAATCCGCCTGGCCGGCAAGTCGACTCGTACCCTGTCTCCCGAACGGCATGGGCGGCTTCCAGCGGACATTCGGTGGGCGCTCCTGCTGGCATACAATGGAGCCTCAAATCGACGTCGAGCCAGACCTGCTCGCTCTATGGAAACAAAGCCGAATCCGGATGAAGGCAATACCGGCGAGACCCAGTCTGAGGCCGAGACGCAGTACGATGAGGCCCTGCGGAGCCCGGAAGCCCGCGCGCGTTCCAAACCTGGCCCGAGACAAGTAGGCGACTTCCGGCTGGGACGGCTGCTCGGCCGGGGAGGAATGGGGGCGGTCTATGTAGCCTATGAGCAGTCCATGCGCCGGACCGTGGCGCTCAAGATCCTGGATTCCGGTATCGATCCTTCCGCCAACGAGGTATCGCGGTTCGAGCGCGAGGCCTGGATCGCCGGACGGCTCAATCACCCCAACATCGTTAAGGCGCTCAGCCAGGGCGAGGAGTCCGGAACTCGCTATATGGCGATGGAGCTGATCGATGGCTGCTCTTTGGCCGGAGAAATCCGTTCGACAAAAGACGACGCATCCCGCCAGCCTTCCGATGCGAAGTGGCAAAGCGCCCGCATACGCAAAATGGTCACTCTGTTTGTGAGCGTCGCGAACGCCTTGCAGCACGTTCACGAAAACGGAATCATTCATCGGGATATCAAGCCCCAAAACTTACTGCTGACTAAGGATGAAAGCCGTCTTTTCCTGACCGACTTCGGCCTGGCGCGCGACGAACAAGCCAGCCAGTTAACCCGCCGCGGCGATTTTCTGGGTACGATCCGCTATATGTCGCCGGAGCAGTTACTCGCACAAAGGGCGCAAGTGGATCGTCGCACCGACATCTGGTCTTTAGGCGTGTCGTTGTACGAAGCGGTGACGTTGGATGTGCCATACTCGGGCGCCAGCGAGGAAGCCTATATCACCGCAATCAGCATGCGCCAGCCTTTACCTGCCAGCGCAAGGAATCCGTCGGTCCCGCGAGATCTGGAAACAGTTTTGATGAAGTGTCTGGAGCGGGATCCGGAACGCCGGTATAGTTCAGCGGCGGAATTGAGCGCTGACCTGCAGCGTTTCGTACGCGACGCCGGTTCTAGCCCGGCGCCCCGGGCTGACGGTGAAGCTCAGGAGGGCCGTCAAACGGCATCGCACGGGCATTACGGTCGCCATCGTTTCGGCGGTACTCGCGCTGTCCCTGCTGGTAGTGCTGGTTCGCTGGCAAAGATTGCGGGCCGAGGATGGACGGATTCGCTGGGTTCTGCAACAAATGATATCCAGCAATGCCGATCCCGTGAAGCTGGATCCGGCCTGGGAACACTTAGAGCAGAGGCTGGCATCCCGATCGAAGCAGAATCCGGACGGCGATTTGGCCCTACTGGCGAATCGGGCGGGAATTCAACCGGTTTTTCTCTTGCCCTCCTTCGGACTCATCTCGAATAGCCCGGAACTTTGGTGGGGTTCGGAGACGCACTGGCCGTTGGACCCGCGATATCTCTACCTGCTGGACTTCGAGGCGAGCCTTGATGGAGGCTCCTGGGCACCAATAGGTTCGGCCGTTTTCAAGGCTGGAAGCGCCTCGACGAGCGTGACCCTGGAGCAACTATTCGGCAGGCTCAGCCAGGCGCCGCATCGTGTCGTTCTACGAACGACGATCAGGTTCCTCGACGCCGGCGCCGTTGCACCTCAAACCTATAAGCAGATATTCGATTCCAAGAAGTTTCGCGCGGATGGGCCGGCGTTCATCAGGGGGGCTTTCCAGGGGACGTGGCCGAATCTGAGAAAGACGGAGATCGTCCGGTTCACGGAGACGCGATCGTCTGAAACCAAGGCCATCAACCTTTATGATCGTTATCCCCCCGAATTCCCGAATCAGATGGCGGCATTTCCGAACGGGAAGACCGTCGAATCGTACTTCGCTCCGAACCGGGTTCAGATTATACGTTTGAGGTTGTCCGGCGGCAGCGGTCCAGGAATCGCGTTTGCATGGCCCTCGGGGCCCGGACAAAGGACCCATTGCATGAGCGCGGACGCGGTTCCAGCCGATCGGGTGGCTGCGATGGAGTTGTCCGGCCGAATGGATCCACAGATTCCAATTCCACTGGCGGCCAATGCGGAATTGCACGTGGAAGGATCCGATACGGCACTGCTGGCCTTTCCATTTGTCTTAGGTGAAACATACTCGAATGCGTGGTCGGGCGACAGATTTGAGGCAATCTCGACCGATGTGGGCACCTCGGCTGACTCGAACCGAGCGCGATACTATTTCAATCGGACACGCGGTGCCGCCGCGCGAAGCGGTCTGCTGGAAGGGTTGGCCGGCCAAACGGCAAGCGGACACTTGATTCTGAAGCCTTCACGCACGGTGGCGTTGGGAACGCAGTCGTTCGAGAGATATTTCGGACAGCCTGTGTCGATACGGGTGAAGATCGAGATCGCTACCGTGGAAGCCAAGTGGATAGAGCTCAAAGACTGCCCTGCCCAGTAGCCTTCCGCGCGGGACCCGCTCACCGAGGATGGCGCGCTGTGGCAACTCGCATGCCACGAAACCGGCAGCCGCGACTCATCCGTTGCCACGTGGCCGCCGCGGCGCCGCAAATCTTTGTCGCCAGCGCCACCCGTATCCTGGCCTAGTCATCTCTTCATCAATTCCCAGCCCGAGGATCAGTAGACAGCGCCCTTGCCCGTGCCCGCTTCCCCGGCGTCCCGCCGCGCGACGCGGCCATCGCGGTGGCGCGAGACTCCGAAACAAAGCCTCGACCGGCCGCGCGAGCAGCAGAGGAGGGATTTACCATCGTGCCGACTCAATAGGAGGGTAGGCCGTACATGGCGCACACTCGGCAGTGGCCCGCACTTTTGGGATAACGAGTCCCACAGGGCGGGAACCCTTCAGTTCTGGTCATGGCCGCGCAGTCCTCTCTCGGAGCGCTGGTACGTCAATTTCTCGCCTCACGGTTCCTAACAGCCAACCCGTTCGGCAGCATAGCGCACATGGCTCCCGGTCAGCGGAGGCATCTAGCCAACCCGTTCGGCAGCATAATACACGCGTGTTGCGGTGGGCATTTAACCAAAAGGACCCATTTCCCGTGATCGCAGATTTCGATCTCCTGCCCGTGGCATCGATATGTCCCATCCGTGCACGTCTTAGCGTGAGTCTGTCCCGCTACCAAGCTTGCCAGCACACCTCCTGTCAGAACCTTGCCCGCGAGCTTGAGCGCGTTCCTGCGCTCCGTGGGCGCCGCTAAAATCTTGGCGAGCTCGTCAAATACGATCATCCCGAAATCATAACACCAGCCGCCGCGCGAGGTGCTGCTTGGCCCATGTTCGCTTCTCCGGTGGCGTCCACAAACTACCCGCCGCAAGATTCGTGGGCGTGTTCATCGCTTCGAGCGGCACCTGCAGCCCTGGCTTCAGTTAGCGTCCCGTCGCCGCTCGCGTCGCCCATCCGCCGGAATTGGGCGCTAATGGACAGCGAGGAAAAGAACTCAGCCACATCGATCGTTCTATTTTTGTGGATTTGAATGGTGGGCCCGTGGCGACTCGAACGCCAGACCTCTACCGTGTCAAGGTAGACTCTGCGCCCAGGCGTGGGGAAACCAGGCCTTCCTCGCCGGCTCCGGACCCGCGATGGATTTCCTATCCGGGCCCAAAAGGTGCTGAAAAAACGCGACTTACAGGTACCCAAGAACCGCGACGCTCTAATCGTGCCCCAAATACTCCTCCCGGGTCGTTTTGGACCTCGCTCGACCTCAAGGAGCCCGCACCAAGCCCCGGCCTGCGGGCACTACGCGTTAAAATAACACGAAAATAACGCGAGACAGAGAGCGCTCCGAGCCTCTGCCGCGCACGTCAACTCCGCTGACACTCACCGTATCTCTCATGCGGTCTGTAGCTTACAGGGATGCCGCGGCACGTTCTGTTGCCCTGGCAAGCGCCAATCGCGGCAATCTGCTCTCGCGTTATCCCGCGTTATTTCTGGCGTTAAGCTCGCGTTATCTTCGCGTTATTTTTGAGTGTTAACCCGGCACTTGCGGGCCTGCGCCAGTTTCTCCTGCAACCGCTGGGTCAGCTCTTCTTGCCGCCGCAACTGCACCACCGTGTACTCCCCCGTCATCTTGCTGTTGGCGTGGCCGGCGATCTGGCTGGCTTCGATACTGCTCCCTCCCACCTCTTGCCGCCAAGTGATGTTGGCCCGCCGTAGCGTGTGTAGCCCCAGTCCCGCAAAGTCGCACCCCTCCACTGCCGCCGCCAGTTTCAACGCCTTGCGCACCCCGGAGTCCCACATCGGCCGCGTCCCATCCTGCTGCTGCGGAAATACCCAGCCCTCTGCGCCGCGCTCCTCCAGCCCCCCGATCCAGCGCCGGTAGCGCTCGTGCAGCGTCCCCAGCGCCAGGGTCCGCCGACTCCGCGCCGTCTTGGGCTCGTCTATGTCACCCCGCCAGTGACGTTGCTCGATGCGTACGCAACCCAACTGCAGATCCACATGCTCAATGCGCAATCCGGTGACCTCCGATATCCGTGCTCCGGTCTCCAGGCAGGTCTGGCTGATCAGCAAGACCGGATCGCGCAAGTGCGCTAGCACCCGCATGGTTTGCTCCGGACTCAGGATGCGCTTCTGCCGCACCTCCCACTTGCGCGGCAGCCGGACCCGATGCATCGGGTTAGCGAAGCTGTCGGGCACTAATTCCCACTCCTGGGCCTTGGTGAAAATCCCGCTCATCAGGTTACGCAGGTCCGCCATCATATACCAGGATTGGCCTTCCTCCTGTAGCCAGTCCAGCACCGCCTTGGCCCGGAACTCATGGACCAAGGTGTCGCGCCAACGGGGCAAGATGTGGTTTTGGAGATGCCGGATGTACTTGGAGCGGGTCGAGGCGGCCACCAATGCGCGGCCGCCACCCTGGCCTTCCACGAAATCGCGGCGCCAGACAGTGGCTAATTGGCCAAAGGTCAGATCGGTGGCTCGCGCGGGGCTTGCGGGTACACAGGCGCTCGCGGCAAGTAGGGGCGGGGCTTGCAGTTCGGCCATAAAGCGGTCGCGGGCGGCTTCGGCTTGCCGTCTACTCAGGGCGTAGCGTCCCTGGCTGGGCGCAAGGATATGGCGCTTACGGGTAGTCTTGACAGCACCATTGAGGAGGACTTGCTCCTCCCGGTATCGGAAGAACCAGTAAGGCGCGCCGCGGTCCAGGCATTCCTGAACCATGGGGCGTTGGAAGGGTGTCGTCGGCAAAGTGAACCTCCGGTCGGCCCATGAATGTACCTCGTTAGGGGCACGCACCGCAAGTTGCGGAGCCGCCCGGTGTCAAGGCAAAGTAGAAATGTCGTCCTCCTGGCAAAATAGAAATGTCGCCTTCAGCCCTGGTCTCCTGGAAGTGCATGTTAATCTGCGGGTGCCGGTCAAGCGGAGACGGGCTCTGCTGTCGAGCAACCCGATCGAGGAATAGCCGGCCGGAACTCATCTGCGGACGATGAGATGGAGCGTGTTCCTCCCGGCACGTTCTGCTACCTGGGCTCGGGGCCGACCATGAGGGTGTAAAACAGTCTGTGTAAACGTTCTCCGCATCAAATAAGGAGAACGGAATGGAAATCAAGAAAGAACTAATCGACGAGTTGCTGAAGAACTACCGAAAGCCGGAAGACGTAATCGGCGAGAACGGCCTACTGAAGCAACTGACCAAGGCTGTGTTGGAGCGCGCGATGGACGCGGAGCTGACACATCACCTGGGATACGAGAAGAGTGATCCGGCAGGGTACAACAGCGGAAATTCTAGGAACGGCACGACTTCCAAGACGCTGAAGGGGGACTTTGGCGAGTTGGAGATCGAGACGCCGCGGGACCGCAACGGCAGCTTCGAGCCGCAGATGGTGAAGAAGCACCAAACGCGGTGGGATGGCTTCGATGACAAGATCCTGTCGATGTATGCGCGGGGGATGACTACCCGGGAGATCCAGGGACGAGTGCCCTGGAAGGAGCCGACGCCTGCGCCAGGAGCATCGAATGTAGTCATGGCGCCGCTGGCGGCACGCAGGAAGCCGTGCCAAGCAAGGTTCGCGTCAAGGTACGCGCCCGTGATAACCCCGGCGGTGTTGATGCTGAAGGCGGAGGTGCCCTGGCCGGTCCCCGTGCCCGCACCCGGAGCGTCGAACCTGGTTACGGCGCCACTGGCAGCGCGTACTAAGCCGCGGGATACCGCCTCCGCGTTATAGTAATACCCCGCGACGGTCCCGGCGGTGTTGATGTCCGCTCCGAGGGTGCCTTGGTAGGCGCCAGTGCCTGCGCCGGAGGCATCGAAAGTGGTTATCGTGCCGTCGGCAGCCCGCAAGAAGCCGTGAAACGCAGTGTTCCCGTCAAGGTAATAACCCTCCACAGCGCCCGTCGTGTCGATCCCATTGGGGGTGGTGCCTTGGTTTGCTAGTGTGCCTGCGCCAGGTGCCTCGAACGTAGTTATATCACCGTCGGGAGCGCGCACGTAGCCATGGTTCACGGTGCCCGCGTCAGTGTACTGTCCCACGATGAACCTCTCATTGTTGATTTGGTAGGCGAAAGTGCCCTGCCTGGCGCCAGTGCCGGCGCCCGGAGCGTTGAACGTGGTGAAGGTGGGATTGACCGCCGTACGCGCCTCGGGATTGGCCAATTTCGTTGGCACGATGGGCGGCCGTGGGGGTCGTGTGAAGTCGGGTCCGGTTTGGCTCCAGGCAGAAGTAGCAAATAGCGCTAGCAGAGTGGCATAAGCGCGATTCAGTTTTCGTGTTTGCATTTAGATCCTCTTTCCTATGCTGAGATTTGTCTCGCTGGCCGGGGCGTGCGGGAACTGTTAACTTTCCGGCCTACGTTGGATAGTGAAGAAAAACCATCCGACGGTTACAACTCAGGCTCAAATCTGGTCCTCGCAGCTGGGCCATTTTCGGTCACGGTACCTGAATATGAGGGGATGACTCAGGCACCACGTCGGCATGGCAGCCGATGAAGCTCCGGTAAGCCGGTTTCGCTGATGAAAGGCCGCTGGTAATCCACGGCGTTCGCGATTCCCGCCGCCCCCTATCATTGGGGCGACCAGCAGACCACCGTCTTCATGTCCGGACCGCCGACCGGCAGTTGCGGCTCCCTTTATTTCCAGGTCCTCCGCGACCCGCAAGAACAATCGCCCGAACAACTCGCCAAAACATTGCAGGATGACCCCGCTGCCAGGACTCTATATGGCATGCGTGCGAGCTTGTGGCGCAGATGTTGGAAGTAGCCCGGACTGACCTTCAAGTCGAGCACCTCCTCGATCACTGGCAGGAAGTAAGCCAGCGAACGAACGGTGCCCAACGGCGGCGTATGGGCGGGCCGGATCAGGCGACGTACCGCCGCCAGGACCAACGCGTTTTCGATGACGCTAAGAGCCACGCCACGTTGATAGAGTTGCGCGGCCACTATCCGGTCCGGTTGGATTCAAATGAGACACTACCGCCTCGAAACCCAGCGCTTGCACAGGACCGCGTAGATCACATAAGCCAGCGTGAGCGGGCTGAAGACCACGCCCAGGCCGAACCATTTCCAGAATCCCTGATTGCAATACCGGGCAACAACCCCGCACACCAGGCCGCAGGCCAACCAGGTCACGGGCCAAACCGGATTCGAGACCAATGTTCCTCTGGGCATGCCGGTTCTTCGAATGCTATCACGTCTCAAACACAGAACCGGCTGGCATGGAAACGACTGGGCCTGGATTGATTGCCGATCTCGAACAAATGCGCTATCACGAAACTGAGACTGATGCCGCCTCCGCGGCGCCTGCGAGAGCTGGGTCGGCGCTCCGGTCGCATCCCTGCCTTGCCGTATCCTCCGCCCAGGGTAAGGTTGACGGTTGTTCGTAAACGAGACAAACGGAGAGCGGGAGCCGCCCGCCCTGGTAGTTCGTTATAATGCCAGCCATAATGGATTCGAAAGGATGCTCCTGAGGGAACCGTATGAAAAGCATATTACAGGCCGGCTATCGCTCTTCCTGGCTGTGGCTCGTATGCGCAATCGCCGCCCGCGCATGCGCGCCATTGGCGGCACAGGCCGCCACTGAAACCGTATTGCACAACTTCCCCAGCCCGCCGAAGGGGGCCACTCCTTACGCCGGGGTAATCCGCGACTCGGTCGGCAACCTCTACGGGACATCTTACAACGGCGGCGCGGCGGGCTTGGGCGCGGTGTACAAGGTGAACACTAGCGGCCAGTTGATTGTGTTGCATAACTTCACGGGCGGAACCGACGGTCAAAATCCTCACGCCGGGGTGGTCCGCGACTCTGCCGGCAACCTCTATGGAACAACTTACCTAGGCGGCGCGTACAACGCGGGCGTGGTGTTCCGATTGGCTGCAACCGGTCAGGAGACATTGCTGTATACCTTCACCGGTGGCAACGACGGGGGCTACCCCTTAGGTGGTGTGGCGCTGGACTCGGCCGGCAACCTCTACGGGACCACCGAGCTAGGGGGCATGTCGAACGGGGGGGTGGTGTTCAAACTGGATACCGCCGGACAGGAGACGGTGCTGCACTCCTTCGGTAGCGGGTTCGATGGCATCGAGCCCACCGCCGGTGTGACTCTCGACTCGGCCGGTAATGTCTACGGGACTACGTACTATGGCGGCAGCCAATATGACGGCGTGGTCTTCAAGGTGGATGCGGGCGGTCAAGAAAGTGTGCTCTACAATTTCCCGGGCGGAGCCAATGGTGCATACCCGTGGGCGGGTGTCATCCGCGACTCGGCCGGCAACCTCTATGGCACTACCAGCCAGGCTGGCGCCGCGGGCTGGGGCATCGTTTTTAAGCTGGACACGACCGGCCACCAGACCGTGCTGCACGCCTTCCGGTCCGGCGCGGATGGCGCCAGCCCGACCGCAGGCGTGATCCGCGACGCGTCCGGCAACCTCTACGGAACAACTTATGGCGGCGGCAGCGAACTTCGGGGAGTTGTGTTCAAGCTTAGCGCAGCGGGACAGATCACCATCCTATGCACCTTCACAGGCCCTAACGGGTCCAATCCCAACTTTGCGGGTGTCATTCGCGACTCGGCCGGCAACACTTACGGAACAACCGCCAACGGCGGTCCGGCGAACATAGGTGTGGTGTTCAAACTGGATACGGCCAATCACGAGACGCTGCTCACGACTTTTCCGGGGACGGTCGATGGCAGTAATCCCTCCTCCGGTGTGGTGTCCGACTCGGCAGGCAACCTCTACGGAAGTGCACCGTTAGGTGGCGCCAGCGGATGGGGCACAGTATACAAGCTCACCCCGGCCGGCGTCGAAACCACTTTGTATACCTTCTCCGGCGGGACAGACGGGGCCGAACCTCTGGGAGGCGTGGTGCGCGATTCGGCTGGCAACCTCTACGGAACCACCTACGGTGGCGGCGCGCACGGCTATGGCGCCGTGTACAAATTGGACACGGCCGGCATTCAGACAGTGCTGTACAGCTTCACTGACGGACCGGATGGGGGCTACCCCTATGCAGGCGTGATCCTGGACTCCGTTGACAACCTCTACGGGACTACCGTATATGGCGGCGCAACCAACCAGGGAGTGGTATTCAAGGTGGACACGGCAGGCACTGAGACGACTTTGTACAGCTTCAAGGGCGGACTCGACGGGAGCAACTGCTACTCTGGCTTGCTCCGCGATTCGGCCGGCAACCTCTATGGGACAACTGAGAACGGGGGTACCGCGGGGGTGGGAGTTGTGTTCAAGGTGAGTACAGGCGGCAACGAGAGCGTGATGTACGCCTTCACAGGCGGGACCGATGGGGCTTACCCCTATTCGGGACTGCTCCGCGACTCGGCCGGCAACCTCTACGGGACTACCTACGGAGGCGGCACAGGCGGCTCCGGCACGGTGTACAAGGTGAATTCGATGGGCGTGGAAACCGTGCTGCACAACTTCACGTCCACGGATGGCGCAAAACCCTACGCAGGCGTAATCCGCGATTCGGCAGGTAATTTCTATGGAACGGCCAGCCAGGGCGGCACCGATAACATGGGCGTGGCGTACAAACTGGACAGCGCCGGCAATTACACCACGCTCTATAACTTCACAGGCGCCGGCGGCAGTAACCCGCAAGCAGGACTGCTCCGCGACTCGGCCGGTAAACTCTACGGGACCACGCAATCCGGCGGGACAGGAGCCGCCGGCGTGGTGTTCAAGCTGGCTCCCTAGGAGCCACGTAAAAGCAGCCCCCATGATGAAACATCGGTTCCATACTATCGAAAACAGTCTGGAGGTGCACGGTGAACGACGAGAGCAGAAAGCTGTCAAGCATACCAGAGTCTGACGGCCTAATGGTTGGAGACGGTACTGCCTCTGTGCGCCTACCAAGAAACCAGACAGCAAATCGCTCAGAACATTGCGGCATTAATTGCGTTTCCTATGGGCCGGCGTATCGCCAGTGCTAAGATCAGCAAATGCAGCCAGGCGGCTTGCTTAACGTAGTCGCAGTTCACCGTTCTGAGGGGGGAACTAATATGGCAAGACAGGCAAAGCCAAAAGACAACACCATGCTTGAGATGGCCATCGTCGGCTATCAGAGCGAGATCGACAAGATCAATGCGAAGATCGCCGTTATCCGGGAGCAACTTGTCGCCCCCGCTGCTGTGGCTGGAGTGGCCTTTGGACGGCCGGCGCCGCGCAACTCCGGCCAAACGCCGCAGGCTTAGCAAGGCCGGGCCGCCCACCTCGCCCGCTGTGTACAAGAAGCAGCAGGCCATACAGGCCAAAGCAGCTGCTCCTGCCCAACCGGCGAAACCGAAGAAGCGGAAGATATCGGCGGCGGGGTTGAATGCGATCAGGGAAGCCACGAAGAAGCGGTGGGCAGCTTTCGACAAGGCCAAGGAAACTGCCGCCTGAGGTGATGCCTAGACTTGACCCTGCCCGATCTTCATAGCGATGGTGCCCAAGCACGGATGCCGAGGTGACGGCCATTGCACCCAATGCGCCTCCTCGCTGGTGAACAGTTCGTAACGGTGGCTCGGAGAAATTACACGATTGCCAAGTCGCAGCTTCGTCGAATGGTGGCGGGGCAAAAGAAATGGCCTTTGCCTGAATCGCTCGGGTCCGCTTTGCTCGGCGTCATTCACCCCCTCCTCGGCTGCCGACGACACCCCCGGCAACGCCAGGATACGCTCCTGGATCGCTGGCGCCAGATACCGCAGATTTGCCGCATTGAATGCCATCTCGCCTTGCGGCGGGCTTTGCGTCGTCAGGCGCGCGAGCGGCGGCTGACCTGCGGGAGCCTGGCTGCCGCCGGCGATCACTGCGAGCGCGGCGGCGGGTGCCCAGATGTACTTGCGGCGGCTCATGGCGTTCACCGGGCCAGCAGATTGGCGGCAATATTCGCCATGACCTGCGGAAAGAACATCGCAAGGATTACGAAAACAGTCGAACTCCACAAGAGGAGCGTGCTGAATGCGCCTGGTTTCCGGCGGCATTGCTTCGTGCGCCATGCCTGGTAAAACCCGTAGGCAATGAACAGGACGGCGGCTGCAGGCAGGTAAGGGCGGGCCGCCGCAAGAAAGGCGGAACTGCCGGCGGCGCCCGCCGCAAAAAGAAATGGAAGCACCGGCAGGCAGCAGCTCGACGCGGCAAGCACGCTGCCGATGGCCGCCAGACTCGCAAGTCCCGTGCGTTGAACGGCGTGGCGAGGCGGCGCCGTGGAGGTATTTTCGGTTGATTGCCCGGTCGTGTTCATGATCCGCACGCCTCCCGGAGCGCCGCGCGAATCATCTCCTCGGACGGAAGCCCACCGGGGTAGCGTCGGCAAGCGGCGTCGCCATCCCGTCCGGTGTCCATGACCTGGCATTCCGCAAGAAACGCCGAAAAACCGTTCGAAGGCCGCGAGAGCACACGCGACCGATGCGATCCCGCACAGGCATAGTGCCGCTGTGACCGAACGCTTCAGGATGACGCCGCCCATGGCGGCCCCCGGTATCAATTAGGGGTGTGCGTCGCCTCGATAGCGAATCGAAGTTCCAGAGTGGAGGCGAAGTAGAGGCGGCGTTCCTCCGCGTGATCATGGGGTAATGGCGGGCGGAATGTGGGCCACGGCGTTCGTCGCGGGCATGCACGTGCGGCACCTCAGTAGGCGCATCCGGAACGCACGTCGCGCACGATCGGTACGCTCCGGCGAACCGGTCCCGTTTACTTTCTCACCAGAATTGCGGAGATGGAAGCAAAGGTCTGGGTAGTCACGGTTGAAGTTCCGTTGCTGGCCCACTCGGCCATTACCGTTTGCGTGTCGCCATTCAGCGGCACCAGCAGGGTCATGCTGAACGGCTTGATGCCCGACGTGGTCACATTCACGTTGTCACAGCCTATCCCGCCACTGGCGACGGTGGTTCCGTCAATACCTGTCCCCACTATTTGAAACGTTGCGGCCATCGGAATGGTCTTGCCGGTGTTGTCGCTCAAGAACAGATTAGGCAGGCTGAGGGTTACCAGCGCGGCGTTGAAACGTGAGCTAGCCGCCGGAATGGTGAAGGACAGGCCACTAATGGGAATGGGGCCGATAAACGTGCTGTAGGACTGGGTTGTTGTGGTTTCGGCATAAAAGCCATTGGCCGCGGGGCATACCAGGGCCGTGGCTAACAAAGCCGCTATCAGCATCGCGATGCGGCCTGGGGCGTGTGGGTTGAATTTCATCATTGTTGAGTTCCTTTCGGTAGCAGATAGCGCTAGCAGAGTGCCATAAGCGCGATTCAGTTTTCGTGTTTGCATTTAGATCCTCTTTCCTTTGCTAAGATTTGTCTCGCTGGCCGGGGCGTGTTAACTTTCCGGCCTACGTTGGATAGTGAAGAAAAACCATCCGACTGTTACACGCTTCAGGATCAATACTGCCGGAAGCTAATCGCCCAGGTGACGGATTAAGCGCACGTTCTGGAGACGGGCAAGGAATCATGCCAATTCCGCCGGAAATGGCGGAGCCAAAGCATGGTAGATGCACGCAGGTGCAATCAGATTAAGTTTTGCAAGGCCCCGGGAGCCATCATGTAACTGTTGTCGTTTCAGGCAGGTAGCGTATTGATGGCGTGTTTCGATGGCTCTTCGGGTCGGTATCTGCTCCGAGCTTCCGGAGCAGTGTTCGCGCGCCCGCCTGTCGGTTTACTCTTGCTACCGAGGGAACGATGTTGTATACTTGTTATCGGTAACCGAGGATATAACCCGCGTGAGCAAACCATCCGATCTGGTTCAGGGAACCTTGGATCTGCTGCTTCTCAAGATTCTGGCTTTGGAGCCGATGCACGGTTGGGCTGTCAGTCAACGCCTGAAACAAATCTCAGGCGAAGTGCTGCAGGTCAGTGACGGATCGCTCTATCCCGCGCTGCACAAGCTGGAGCAGGAAGGCTGGATCACGGCTGAATGGAAAACGAGCGAGCTCGGTCGCCGCGCCAAATTCTACCATCTCACGCGATTGGGGCGGAAACATTTGGAGAGAGAGGCGGCGAGTTGGGAACGGCTGTCAAGCGCCATCAGCCTTATTGTGAAACTGCGCGAGGCATAAGATATGCGACTGGAACACTGGTGGTACACAATTCCCCTTCGCCTGCGATCCCTGTTTCGCCGCGCCAATGTCGAGGATGAATTGAAGGAAGAGCTCCGTTTTCACCTCGAACAGCAGGTCGTGCGGGAAATAGCGGCCGGAAAAACGCCGGAGGAATGTAATGGACCCCAAAATTTGGACACGAAAAAGGCCTTTTCTTAGATGGTCGGCGGCATTGAAAATAGAGGAGAGACAATGCCACGAACGCGTAAGAATCACCCGCCCAGCCTGAAGGCCAAAGTCGCTGTGGAGGCGATCAAGGCGCACAAGACAGCCGCCCAGATCGCGCAGGTCTTCGGCGTCCACCCGACGCAGGTCGGTGGATGGAAGAAGCAGGCGCTGGCCGGCCTGCCGGATATCTTCGGTAATGGCCGCGAACAGGTGCGCCAGCAGACCGACGCCGAAAAGGACGAGCTCTACAAACAGATCGGCCAACTCAAAGTGGAGTTGGACTTTTTAAAAAAAAGAGCTGGCCTTATCGATTGAGGACCGTCGCCTATGGATCGACCCCGAACATTCGCGCTTGACCATCGAACAGCAGTGCGAACTGCTGGGTCTGCCGCGCTCGACCTACTACTACCAGCCGCGAGCGGAGAGCGCCGAGAACCTGCGGCTGATGCGGCGGCTCGACGAGTTGTATCTGGAATGTCCCTTTTTCGGCAGCCGCCGGATGGCGGTCACGCTGGGGGTGAACCGCAAACGCGCACAGCGACTGATGGGCATTCTGGGAATCGAAGCTCTTTATCCGAAACCGAACTTGAGCCGTCCGGCGACGGGTCACCAGATCTACCCGTACCTGCTGCGCGGCCTGTCGATCGAGCGGCCCAACCACGTCTGGAGTACCGATATTACGTATATTCCGATGCGTGGTGGGTTCCTTTACCTGGTCGCCGTCATGGATTGGTTCAGCCGTTACGTGCTCAGTTGGGAACTGTCCAACACCATGGAGACCGGCTTCTGTCTGGCGGCCATGGAAGCCGCCTTCCGCTTCGGCCAACCCGAGATCTGGAACTCCGATCAGGGTTCCCAATTCACGGCCGCGGATTTTCTGGCGCCCCTGAAAAAGCGCGGCATCCGGATCAGCATGGATGGGCGCGGTCGCGCCCTGGACAATGTGTTCATCGAGCGGCTGTGGCGCAGCTTGAAGTACGAACTCATCTATCCCGGCGACTTCGCCAGTGGGGGCGACCTGCATCCGGCGCTAGATCGCTACTTCCGTTTCTACAATTATCGGCGCCCGCACCAGGCGCTCGGCTATCGCATGCCGGCAGATCTGTACCCGCGGGCGCCGCTCAGGAAAAGGGCGTGGCTGTGATGGGGGGCTTTGCCCCCCAAGCCCCCCAGGATTTATCGCTTTTTCTGCCAGAATGGATAATTTTTCCTTTGCCCGTTTTGCGAACCTGTCTTATAATTGGAGAGCTTGATAGGAGGATAGGGCAACGCAGGGATGCGACCCGAGCGCCGATTCAAGCCCGGAGTGGATGGCGGCCTTCGGGCCGCCTCTTGGTTACCCCGCCGCACCATCTAAGCGACGGCCAAAATTTGTCCAACCTTTGGGGTCCACCTCAGAAGCCCGCCATGGCGCACTTCGGGCGATGGATGGAATCGAACAACGCAAAGAGGAATGTCGCGATGCCAGAAGAGTCGATACCATCTCCAACTTGGCACAGGACCTACGTTACGCCTGGCGCGCGCTCCGCCGGAATCCTACTTTCACCGCCGTTGCTGTCCTGACGCTGGCGCTCGGTATCGGCGCAAATACCGCGATATTCAGCGTGGTCGATGCCGCGCTTCTGCGGCCGTTGCCCTATCCGCGTCCGGCGCAACTCATTCTTCTTTTTGAACTATTCGGACATGTCCCGAACGTAGTTTCCTTCGCAAATTTCACCGACTGGGAACGGGAGAGTCACAGCTTCGTCAGCATGGCCGCCGGGCGACAAGCCTCCTTTAATCTCAGCGGCAATCCCGGCGGGACCGGGTCGTTTCAGCCAGAACGGATTCAGGGGGCTGTTTTTTCCTGGCAGCTATTCGAGACATTGGGCGTGCAGCCTGCCATCGGGCGAGCCTTCGCCCCGCGCGACGATCGCCTCGGTGCTCCTCGCGTCGCCATCATCAGCTACGGACTTTGGCAGCGGCGCTTTGGTGGATCGAACGACATCCTGCAGCGCCGGATCCACCTGGATGGTATGGACTGCGCCATCATCGGCGTCATGCCTCGGGGCTTTGGGTATCCTACGCGCGCAAGCGATGTCTGGGTTCCCATCGTCCCGCTCTTTGGCCCGGACCTGGAGACCAACCGCGCCTGGCACCACCTTTACGTTGTCGCTCGCAGGCGGGATGGCGTCACCATCGGACAGGCCGCGGCTGAGGTGAACGGAATTCAACAGCGGCTGTTCGCCGCGAATCCCGGCGAATTACTGGGGAAGGGCGCGACGGCCTTGCCTTTGCGCGACGTCACCACGCGCCAGAGCCGCACCTCGCTGCTGGTATTGCTGGGCGCCGTCGGTTGTCTGCTGCTGATTGCCTGTGTCAACATCTCGAATCTGCTGCTGGCGCGCGGATCGCAGCGGTCGCGAGAATTCTCGACCCGGATCTCGCTCGGTGCGAGTCCCTCGCGGCTGTTGCAGCAACTGCTCACTGAGAATCTTCTCCTGGCGCTTATCGGCGCCATCGCCGGGCTGGTCCTCGCCTATGGGCTCACCGGTGCGCTCGGGGCGCATTCCCCTGGCATGATCGACGCATTGATCAACGCCGACGACATCGACACCAGCGCCCCGGTTCAAATCGATGGCCTGGTCCTGGCTTTCACGGCGGCCTTGTCTCTGCTTGCCGGGATCGGCGCCGGACTTCTCCCGGCGCGGCGCTTGACCCGCAGCGATCCTAGCGCAGGGTTAAAAGATGGCGGCCGCACGGGTACGGCGGGGCCTGCCCAGCAGCGCCTCCGCACAGGACTCATCAGTGCCGAGGTGGCCCTGTCGCTCATGCTGCTGATCGCCGCGGGCCTGATGATCCGCAGTTTCGCAGCGCTGCAGAATGTCCACCCGGGCGTACGCGTCGCCAGTCTTCTTACAGCCGGAGTTTCTTTGCCCGACAGCCGTTACGCATCGCGCGCATCTGTAGCGCGCTTCGAGCACATTCTTGTGGAACGGTTGCGGGCGCTGCCCGGCGTGCGCGGCGTGGGTCTGGTGAACTGTCTTCCAGTGGACGGCTACTGCGGCGACAACGGCTTTAGTATCGAGGGCCGTCCGCTTCCGCGCGGGCAATTCAATATGGCTCTGGAGCGCTCCGCATCGCCGGACTATTTCCAGGTCGCGGGTATTCCGCTGCTCGCGGGGCGCACATTCACCGAGCGCGACGGGCGGGGTTATGACGACCAGCATCCCCAGCAAAGCGCCGTGATCGTCAGCGAGTCCATGGCGAAGAAATACTGGCCCGGCGAGAACGCTCTCGGCCGGAGGATCTTTTTCGGTGATGCGAGCTCACCCCGGTACGAAGTGATCGGTATCGTGGGCGACGCATTGATCTGGACGGCCGCCCGCAACCGACCATGTACCGGCCGGCGTTTGAAGGGGGAAACTCGGCCTTCTTTGCGGTACTCGAGGTTGCGGGCGATGCATCGGCCCTCGGTTCGACGGTGCGTCGCGCCATCGGTGGCATCGATCCGGATATTCCGGCATATAAGATTCGCACCATGACGGAGGTGGTGGGGAACTCGGCCGCGCATCAAGCCTTTACCACGCTGCTGTTGGGCAGCTTTGCGGCGCTGGCGCTGCTGCTCTCGGCGGTTGGCTTGTATGGTGTGCTCTCCTATTTGATCGCCCGGCGTACAGCGGAGATGGGGATCAGGATAGCGCTGGGTGCGAGTCGCAGCGAGGTGTGCCGACTGGTTTTGGTCCAGGGACTTCGCCCCACGTGCGTCGGTCTGATGGCTGGCTTAGCCGGCGCCGCAGCGCTGATGCGAACCATGCAGAGCGTACTGTTCGAGGTGACGGCAACCGACTGGATAACATTTGTATTGGCCCCTGTTCTCTTGATGCTCGTTGCCGTAATTGCATGCGTGGTGCCGGCCTGGCGTGCGGCCTGTGTTGACCCGGTACAAGCGCTGCGAAGCGAGTAGTTCGGCTGTGGAAGCTGGCACGCCTGGGGCTTACCCCGATCCAAATGCGCGCAGCCGCCCAGCGGGAAGGCGAACTCCAGACCCCGCCCGGCGCGCCGGTTTCCCCATAGCCGCAGTTTGGAGTTCTGCCTGTACTAAGCAGTTCCTCGCGGACACGACACAGTGCCTCTACTCGCCGCATTCGCTGCGCGCGACCGCGGCCCCGCTGAGCGCAGGGGTCGATGCCGATGTGCATGACTCGATTGCCTCCTCCATGATAATCCCCAGAAAGGCAACGGCCGGCAGCGTTAATCCAGGCGCAGGGCTTCGGTGGGGCTTACGTGGGAGGCTCGCCAGGCTGGGAGAAAGGCCGCGGTGAAGGCGCCGGCGGCGAGGATTGCGGTTGCGGCGGCGACGGTAGCGGGGTCGGTGGCGCTGACGCCGAACAATTGCGACTGGACCAGTTTGCCGAGCGCGGATACGCAGGGCAGGGCGATGGCGATGCCGGCGGCGATCATGATGACGGCATCGCGCAGGACAAGGCGGATGGCAGAGCCGCGCGAGGCGCCGAGGGCGAGGCGGATGCCGATTTCGCGGGTGCGGCGCGTGACCACGAACGACATGACGCCGTAGATACCGATCAACGAGAGCAGGAGGGCGAGGGCGCCGAAGCTGCCGGAGAGAGCGGCGAGGAGGCGCTCGGTCGTAAGCGAACGATTCACCTGGTTATCGAGAGTGCGGAACCAAAGGATAGGCAGGCACGGGTCAGCCTGGCGGACGATTTGGCGGATGGAGGGAATGGCCTGCTCGGGGGCGCCGCGGACCTTGACGTAGAAGGTGCCGCCGGCATCATCGCCCGCGAACATGGGGAAGAACGCTTGGGCGGAATCGTCACGGAGGCCGCGGTAGTCGAAGGCGGCGCAGACACCGATGATTTCAATATCGGCCTTGGCGTTGGGGCCGGAGCCTTGGCCGATGTAGGTGCCGATGGGATCGCGGCCGGCCAGATACTGCTTGACGAAAGTCTGATTCACGATGGCGGAGCGGCGGCCGGTTTCGCCGGGCGGGCGGGAGTCGCGGGCATCGAAATCGCGGCCGGCGAGAATGCGAACACCGAGGGTGGAGAAAAAGCCGGGAGTGACGGCGTTGAGATTGATGTTGTCGGTGAGGATCCGGCGATCGGTTTCGACGGTCATGGTGTTGTTCCAGCTTCCACCAGTGAGGAACGACCAGCGGGCGACGCCGGAATCGCGAGTGACCGGCAGGGCGTGGATCTCCCGATGCAGGCGGCGGACGAGGCGCGCGGCGTCGGTGAGCGAATAGCCGTTCTGCACGGGCGAAATGGCGAAGGAGAGGACGCCGCTGGTTTCGAAGCCGGGTCCTTTGGCCAGCAGACCGGTGAGTGTGCGGACAAACAGCGCGGCGCCGATGACGAGAATCAGGGAGAAGGCGATTTGTAACGTGACGATCAATTTGCGCAGGCGGACACTGCCCGAACCGGTGGCAGCGCGTTCGCGAAGCGAGGTGACCAGACTGCCGGCGCCGGCGTGGAGGGCGGGAGCAAGGCCGCTCAAGAATCCGGCGGCGAGGCTGATTAAGACAGAGAAGGCGAGCAGGCGAAGGTCGAGGGTTCCGCGCAGAGCGTTGGCGGCGCCATCCTCGGGCAAGAAGGCGATGAGCGCGCGAATGGCGAGCGGAGCGACGGCCACGCCGAGGATGCCACCGGCCAGGGCGAGCAGAACGCTATCGGCGAGCAGTTGGCGGGTGATGCGTCCGCGGGAAGCGCCGAGAGCGAGGCGGGTGCCGATCTCGCGGCCGCGCGCGGAGCCACGGGCGAGGAAGAGTCCGGCGACGTTCAGACAGGCGAGGCAGAGCAGAAGACCAGTGGCGGCGAACAGGAGCCACAAGGGCTGGGAAAGACTGCGACGCAAAGGCGAATGGCCCTGAGGCGCGGGGGTGAGTTCCAGAGTGGACGCGAAGTAGAGGCGGCGTTCCTCCGGCGTGATCATGGGGAAGGCAGGGCGATGCATGTTGTCCTGGAGCCATGCTTTGAACCACGGCAGGAGACCGGCTTCGGCGCGCGCGGGCTTGAGGCCGGGGCGGAGGCGGGCGAGAATCTGCAGCCAAAAAGTAGAGCTGCGGAGCAAGTCTTTGGCATCTTCGGCGCCGGGGAAGGCTTCCGCATACATGGATGTGGGAATCCAGAAGGCCGGGACCGCGCCGACATCCACACCGTGGAAGGCCGCGGCGGCGACGCCGACGACCGTCATGGGGTGTTGGTTGATGAGAAGTTTGCGTCCGACGATGTCGGGCGCGCCGCCAAATTCGGTCTGCCAGAAAGCGTAAGAGAGGACTACGACGGGACCGGCGCCCGGCGCGGCATCATCCGCCGCTTCGATCACGCGGCCTAGAGCGGGGCCGATGCCGAGGACCGAGAAGTAGCTGCCCGAAACAATTTCGGCGGGAGTTGGTTTGGGATCGCCGCCGGCGGAGAGGTTGACCTGGATTTCGGCGCGGCAGAGGACACCGTCGAAGAAGCGGCGTTGCTGCTGGAGATCGCGGCACATGGGGTAAGACATCAAGTTCCAGGAACCGAATCCGCCGGAGGCTTGATCGCCTTTCCAATCGACGAGCACGAGGCGGGCGGGATCGCGGACGGGGAGCGAGTGCAGGATTACCTGGTCGACCAGCGAGTAGATGGCGGAGGTCGCGCCGATTCCGACGGCGAGCGAGAGCAGAGTGGCGGCAGTAAAGGCGGGGCTGCGCAGGAACGAGCGGGAGGCGTAGCGTAAATCCTGCAGCAAGTCCTGGATCCAGCGGGCGATCCAAATGGAGCGGGCGTCTTCCGATTCTTGTGTCATATTGCCAAACTTTCTGCGCGCCGCGAGACGCGCTTTCGGCTCGGGCACGCCTTCCGCGATCAACTCGGCGGCCATGGATTCGATGTGAAATTGCATCTCTTCCCAGAGCATGCGCTGCCTTTCACCGCGATGCAGCCAATAGCGCAGGCGCCTTCGAAAACGCTTCCACTTGGAGCCGGCTTGCATTTAGGCGAACCCCATGATGCGGGCCACGGCACCGGTGACCTGGCGATAACGGGCCGACTCCGCGCCGAGGTGCTTGCGGCCGTCGGGCGTGAGCTTATAAAAACGAGCCCGCCGGTTGTTGGCGGACAGGCCCCACTCGCCCTCGATCCAGCCGTTCAGTTCGAGGCGCTGGAGGGCAGGGTAGAGCGAGCCTTCTTCCACCCGCAGCAGATCGTCGGACAATTGCTGAATCAACTGCGCGATGGCATAGCCATGCAAATGGCCGCGCACCAGGATCTGGAGCACGAGCATGTCGAGCGTACCGGGCAGGAGGTCGGCTTTTGGTTTCTCTGTTCCCATAGGTATTCTGATTATAGAATCGCGGCGGTCATTCGAGGGCGGACGCGTCGACTGCAAGACCGGTGGGATTGGCCTGGCGGATCTGGCGGGCACGGGCGGCCCACTCGTGGGATTCGCGCGTACGGTGCAGCCGGCGAAGGCAGGCGGCTTGCCGATCGTACAAGGCGGCAAGGAGTGGGTGTTCGGGTCCTCCGTGTTTTTCGACCAGAGCCACGGCGCGGGTGTATAAGGGGAGCCCTTCGCCTGGGGCTACAACCCTTGCCATGTTGGCGAGCACCTGTGCCAGCAGAAGCGGTTCCGTATCGGGGGGCCAGCGATCGATGGCTTCGCGGAACAGCGTGGCAGCCTGTTCTTCTCGCTTGGTGCGTAGGGCTACCGCGCCCAGCCCATTCAAAGCGATGGCTGCTTCGGGAGAATTCGGCTGGCGGTCCTCCCAGGCTTTGCGCGACTGCTCGAAGAGGCGTTCGGCTTGCGCATACTGCTTCTGAGCCAATCGCACCGCGGCCAGGTTTTCCACGGCGCGAAGCACGGCTGGATCGGCCGGTGGATAGGTGCGTGCGCGAAGTTCGAGCGAGCGTTCGCGGAGGCGCGCGGCTTCAGCGAGGCGCCCGCGCGCCATCATCAGGCTTCCGAGGTTGTTCAGAGCGAAAACGAGATCGGGGTCGTCAGGGCCGAATTGGTTTTCGAGCATGCGCAGCGCCCGCCGGTAATGCTGTTCGGCTTCATCCAGGCGGCCGAGATCCTGCAAGACAGAGCCGAGGGAGTTCATGAGGGCTGCCTCGGCCCGGCCGGAGCGGCCGTCGCGGGCAGTGTAGAGGACCCGATAGGCTGCTTCAAATGCGCCGGTGTGGCGGAGTTGTTCCCCTTGGCGGATGGCGGAGCGGATGCGGTCCTCGCCCGATGCCTCGCTTCCGGCTGGCGCTTGCGCGGCGGCAAGCGAGAGGTGCGCCCACAGCCAAATCGCCAGGCACAAAGCGCGTGCTTCCCAGGACGCAACGGGCGAGGCATCCGCGGGCCCGGTGAGGGCCAGCAGGCCGTCGCGCGTGAGCCGATAGAGACGGACACGGCGATTGTTCTCGGCGAGGCGCCACTCGCCTTCGATCCAGCCGTTCAGTTCGAGGCGCTGCAGAGCGGGGTAAAGCGGGCCTTGCTGGAGGCTCTTCGAAATTGCATAACCGTGCAAATCGCCGCGCGTTAAGACCTGGAGCACGAGCATGTCGAGCCCGGGCCGGTTGTTTGTTCCCATAGGCGCTCTGAGTATAAGACGCGAGAGTTTCCGCGCGGTTAGTCCGGTTTTTGCAATTCTTATTTGGCAGACTCCATCCGTGGAAAGCTTACTCGGGTTGGCTGCGCAGTTCTTGGAGGCCGGGCAAACCAGCGGATGCGCTGACGCCGTTGCGCGAAGCCGCGGCGCTGCAGCCGAGAAATCCGATCATTCAACACGATCTGGGTCTGGCGTGCCCGGAAGTGGGCCTTTTACCGGTAGGGCAGCGACTCCCGCCGCGGTCACATTAATGCGCACCAAACCCGCTCCGGCATAGGCTGCGCGGGATGAGCAGGTTGATCTGGTCGGTACCGAGATACGCACCTTGCAGACGCGGGGTGTGGAGGTCGGCTCCCGCCGGGTCGCGGCGACGGACGGCGCGCCAACTCGGGTCCACTCTAGCGCTGCCTTCCGCGACAGGGTATCGCACGGGTCTGCCCAGGGTGCCTCTTCGAGATATATACTGGTGTAACCTTGGTTGCGGCGTGAAAGTTGACCATCTAAAATCACATGGGCTTCTTTTTTCGTAAGAGCTTAGGATTCGGGCCGATTCGGCTTAACTTGTCTAAGTCCGGTGTTGGAGCTTCCATCGGCGTCAAGGGCGCTCGCGTCACCCTTACACCACAGGGCACCACCTACGTTACGGTTGGCAGCCAAGCCCCCGTTGAAACCTGCTGAAAACCGTATCGAAAGCGTGAGCCAAGCGTCAAACCGCATCGATAACCGTCCGTAGAAACGTTTAACCGTTGAAAAAACTTTCAGAACTGAGTATGTTTGAAAGCATGGACGGCTTTTTTTCGACCGGGCAAGCTGCCCGTGAGTTGGCCGTTAGCCAAAGCCGGGGTGCGTGCCCTGTGCGAAAGCGGCGCGGTGGAAGCCGAGCGCACACCCGGAGGTCAGTTTCGAATTGCCGCCGATGATGTGTAAGGAGGAATACTAGATTGAGAAGGCGAATTGTGGGCACCTTCTGCGCATTGTGCATAAGCCATAGCTCAATCTTCGCAAGCTCCCAAACATCCCTATTCCAGTTCCGCCAAAAGCCTGGACCTTATCCGGTAGGTGTGAAGGTCGTCGATCAGTTCGATCGCTCACGCAGCCACTTTCCTAACGACCCGTCGCCCCAAACAGCAGGTGATGCGGCTCGGCCATTGCAAACCGTCATCTGGTATCCGTCGCTGAAAAGTCCAGGCAAACCGATGACCGTGGGCGACTATGTCCGGCTGGCCGACACGGAGATTCACTTCAACGCTCCGGATGAAAAGGATAATCGGTGGCGGTCACTCTTGAAGACGTCCAAAGACATCCCGCTGTGGGCGGTGCAGGGTGCGCAGCTGACGAACGAGCGTTATCCGGTACTGATCTACGCTCCCAGCGATTCTTCTGTTTCGTGGGAGAATGCCGACTTATGTGAGTACCTTGCCAGTCAGGGCTATGTCGTTCTTGCGAGCCCCTCGATGGGGGCGTCAACGCGCGACATGACGGACGACCTCGATGGAATCAATTCGCAAGCTCACGATATCTCGTTTCTTATCACTTATGCTAAAACGCTTCCCAATACGGATGCATCCGAAGTCGCAGTGGTGAGCTGGATGAGGTGGACCCCAAAGGTTGGACAAATTTTGGCCGTCGCTTAGATGGTGCGGCGGGGTAACCAAGAGGCGGCCCGAAGGCCGCCATCCATTCCGGGCTTGAATCGGCGCTCGGGTCGCATCCCTGCGTTGCCCTATCCTCCTATCAAGCTCTCCAATTATAAGACAGGTTCGCAAAACGGGCAAAGGAAAAATTATCCATTCTGGCAGAAAAAGCGATAAATCCTGGGGGGCTTGGGGGGCAAAGCCCCCCATCACAGCCACGCCCTTTTCCTGAGCGGCGCCCGCGGGTACAGATCTGCCGGCATGCGATAGCCGAGCGCCTGGTGCGGGCGCCGATAATTGTAGAAACGGAAGTAGCGATCTAGCGCCGGATGCAGGTCGCCCCCACTGGCGAAGTCGCCGGGATAGATGAGTTCGTACTTCAAGCTGCGCCACAGCCGCTCGATGAACACATTGTCCAGGGCGCGACCGCGCCCATCCATGCTGATCCGGATGCCGCGCTTTTTCAGGGGCGCCAGAAAATCCGCGGCCGTGAATTGGGAACCCTGATCGGAGTTCCAGATCTCGGGTTGGCCGAAGCGGAAGGCGGCTTCCATGGCCGCCAGACAGAAGCCGGTCTCCATGGTGTTGGACAGTTCCCAACTGAGCACGTAACGGCTGAACCAATCCATGACGGCGACCAGGTAAAGGAACCCACCACGCATCGGAATATACGTAATATCGGTACTCCAGACGTGGTTGGGCCGCTCGATCGACAGGCCGCGCAGCAGGTACGGGTAGATCTGGTGACCCGTCGCCGGACGGCTCAAGTTCGGTTTCGGATAAAGAGCTTCGATTCCCAGAATGCCCATCAGTCGCTGTGCGCGTTTGCGGTTCACCCCCAGCGTGACCGCCATCCGGCGGCTGCCGAAAAAGGGACATTCCAGATACAACTCGTCGAGCCGCCGCATCAGCCGCAGGTTCTCGGCGCTCTCCGCTCGCGGCTGGTAGTAGTAGGTCGAGCGCGGCAGACCCAGCAGTTCGCACTGCTGTTCGATGGTCAAGCGCGAATGTTCGGGGTCGATCCATAGGCGACGGTCCTCAATCGATAAGGCCAGCTCTTTTTTTTAAAAAGTCCAACTCCACTTTGAGTTGGCCGATCTGTTTGTAGAGCTCGTCCTTTTCGGCGTCGGTCTGCTGGCGCACCTGTTCGCGGCCATTACCGAAGATATCCGGCAGGCCGGCCAGCGCCTGCTTCTTCCATCCACCGACCTGCGTCGGGTGGACGCCGAAGACCTGCGCGATCTGGGCGGCTGTCTTGTGCGCCTTGATCGCCTCCACAGCGACTTTGGCCTTCAGGCTGGGCGGGTGATTCTTACGCGTTCGTGGCATTGTCTCTCCTCTATTTTCAATGCCGCCGACCATCTAAGAAAAGGCCTTTTTCGTGTCCAAATTTTGGGGTCCATTACACGCCTGGTGCGGGCGCCGATAATTGTAGAAACGGAAGTAGCGATCTAGCGCCGGATGCAGGTCGCCCCCACTGGCGAAGTCGCCGGGATAGATGAGTTCGTACTTCAAGCTGCGCCACAGCCGCTCGATGAACACATTGTCCAGGGCGCGACCGCGCCCATCCATGCTGATCCGGATGCCGCGCTTTTTCAGGGGCGCCAGAAAATCCGCGGCCGTGAATTGGGAACCCTGATCGGAGTTCCAGATCTCGGGTTGGCCGAAGCGGAAGGCGGCTTCCATGGCCGCCAGACAGAAGCCGGTCTCCATGGTGTTGGACAGTTCCCAACTGAGCACGTAACGGCTGAACCAATCCATGACGGCGACCAGGTAAAGGAACCCACCACGCATCGGAATATACGTAATATCGGTACTCCAGACGTGGTTGGGCCGCTCGATCGACAGGCCGCGCAGCAGGTACGGGTAGATCTGGTGACCCGTCGCCGGACGGCTCAAGTTCGGTTTCGGATAAAGAGCTTCGATTCCCAGAATGCCCATCAGTCGCTGTGCGCGTTTGCGGTTCACCCCCAGCGTGACCGCCATCCGGCGGCTGCCGAAAAAGGGACATTCCAGATACAACTCGTCGAGCCGCCGCATCAGCCGCAGGTTCTCGGCGCTCTCCGCTCGCGGCTGGTAGTAGTAGGTCGAGCGCGGCAGACCCAGCAGTTCGCACTGCTGTTCGATGGTCAAGCGCGAATGTTCGGGGTCGATCCATAGGCGACGGTCCTCAATCGATAAGGCCAGCTCTTTTTTTTAAAAAGTCCAACTCCACTTTGAGTTGGCCGATCTGTTTGTAGAGCTCGTCCTTTTCGGCGTCGGTCTGCTGGCGCACCTGTTCGCGGCCATTACCGAAGATATCCGGCAGGCCGGCCAGCGCCTGCTTCTTCCATCCACCGACCTGCGTCGGGTGGACGCCGAAGACCTGCGCGATCTGGGCGGCTGTCTTGTGCGCCTTGATCGCCTCCACAGCGACTTTGGCCTTCAGGCTGGGCGGGTGATTCTTACGCGTTCGTGGCATTGTCTCTCCTCTATTTTCAATGCCGCCGACCATCTAAGAAAAGGCCTTTTTCGTGTCCAAATTTTGGGGTCCATTACAGGAGCTGGGGCGGGGGTTCGAGCTTGTTTGCAGCAGCACGGGATTCCCGCATCGATGCCCTGGTATCCATGGACGGCAGTATGCGCTACTATCCTGGCCTCGTGAAAATGGCCGGGGACGTTCATCCGGAGCGTATGACGATTCCGCTTCTTTTCTTCACCCAAGGCGATCCAAACGTTCTTGAAGATATTGAGAGATATCATGCCGGCCCCCCGGCGTACATCGTGGGTCCAAATGCTCTTAATGCCTGGACACACGGCGATCTTCTCACGGTGAATATGCTTGGCATGGCACACCCGGAGTTCAGTTCAATGTTTCAGCGCCGAGAAAGTGCGAAGCGCTTTGAGGAAAACCAGGTAGCCGATTACGGACGCGAGGACGCCAACACGAACCATGCCTGGGTGGCGCTCTACACTCTGAAGTTTCTGGATGCCTATCTGAAGCACGACGCTACGGGAAAAGCTTTCCTTCAAAAGACTCCGGCGGAGAATGGTGTTCCTAAGCATTTTATGGGCATAATGTTTCGTGCAGCGAAGAAAGTACCTCCTTCCGTCGTTAGGTGACCTCACGACTATAAGGAATTGAGCGAGCGCCATCCGTGAAGTTATATAGGGTAGGTTCAGCCCAGGGACCGCTAGCCGGGCTCCCATCCGGGCCCGTCGGAGGGGTCAGTGAAAACACAATGCCATCGCCTGAAGTCCCACCGAGTCTGGCGACAAGACGCGCCTGATCGAGTTCGGGCGGTTTGCCGCCAAGAACCGGAAGCGGCGAGGAGAAGGGGCGGCGGCGGTGGTTTGCGGGGCGGCGCGGGTGGCGGCGGGCCTTCTGGCAGTGTGGCTACGATAGCCACGCCCCGCTGAAAATGCGGGCTCCGTCCGGCATCCCGGCATGGGCCTCCATCTCCGCCAGGCGGCACCGCCGGCAGCCGCGTTTGAAAGAGTCGCCCTGAGCCCCCACTTTCGGCTTGCCTGGTCCCCGCCACCTGAGCAATGAATGTGGTGCGGAGAACCTACCATGACCGAATATCCATTTATCCTGTTCAACAAATCACCCGAGCAAATGCGCCAACTGGGTGCCCGCGGCGGCAGGGCCAACGGCCGCAACCAGCGCGCCCGCCGCGACGTCCTGGCCACACTGCCAGAAGGCCTGCCGCCACTACCGCCGCCACCGCAAACCACCGCCAGCATCGGCCCGGTTGGGGCCTTAAAGATTAAAGCGGAATCCGCCACGGCCACGAAGACGGCTGGAAAGCCGGTTGGCAACGCGGCCAAACCGAAGGGCGGCCTCACCGCGGCAGGCCGGAAGGCGCTCAGTGTGGCAATGAAGAAGCGCTGGGCGGCGAAGAGAGCTGCGGCATAAACCGTTTCGGCGATTCGTGCACGCCAGTATTCGCTTCGAGCCTCCGCGCTCTTTCCTGTGCCCGGCTTGGTCATGAGACCAATATCCGGCCTGCGGGGCTGGTCCCGAAAGAGGGGTTCATCGGACGCTTACAAAAATCGGAGATTTTGGGCGCAATGTTTTGGGGCGACAGCTTGTTACGATTGAACCGGAGACTGACAATGGGCAGACAACTGGCTATCGTACTTTACGTGGTGGCGATGGCGGCCGTCATCGTCGGGGTGGATTTCGTGTTCTTCAGAAACCGATTCTGGGAACGGCTGACAGTGAATGTTGGAATCGTCCTGGTGTTCGCTGCGTTCTACATGAGATTCCTGAGGCATCCATAAAATAAACTGTCATTCTATATCGCCTTCTTCTTCGTCGTCGGCTTCGGCTTGAGTCCGCTCACATATTCCACTCTGGCGTCGAAATGCTTCTTCAACTCCGCCGTCTTCGCGAGCAGCGCGTCGGGCAAGACGTATTCATTCTGGACGCCATAAGCCGCGCAGAGCTTCGCCTTGTCGCTTTCCTGGTTCGAAATGGCGCTACATTTCAAACGGTTCGAACAACGTTGCGTGTTTGATGCGGGCTTTGCTTTGCGCCCCCTCGATGAAAATCTTAGTCATCTCGTCATAGCGCGGACGCAGGGCATCGGTGGGTGCTACCGGAAAATACTAAAAAGGTGAAAATTTGAGCGCAGATCGTGCGGCGCGTGTAGACCTCTGCGACCGCGACGCCAGTGGCACTCTGCCGCCGGACATCGGCCCTGGATGGGAGTGCGGAGAGATGCACAAAGGAACGCGTGTCGTCAAATGTGAGGTGCGAAGGTTGGCGGTTGCTTTTCTGCCTGTTAGGCGAAGAGCAGCCGGAACTCTTCCTGCTCGCCTGCTGCACGCAGGAGGCACGATACGAAAGCCCGCGCACAGCCTCTTACTCGCAGCGCAGGGCCTCCATCGGATCGATCTGCAATGCGCGGCGAGCCGGAAAGAAGGCAGCCAGCAGGGCAATTCCAAAAAAGAAAATCGAAATGCCGATGAAGGCCAGCGGGTCGAGCGGGCTGACGTGGCTGAGGACGGCCCGCAGCAGTTGCGCGGCGGCGGCGGCGGCCATTAAGCCCACCAGCAGGCCCGCCATGACCGGGCGGGCGGTTTCGCTCAAAATCAGGCGAAAGATGTGGCCTTTGTTGGCCCCGAGAGCCACGCGTATGCCGACTTCGCGCGTGCGGCGCACCACCGCGTAGCTGACACTGCCGTAGATGCCCGCCGAGGCCAGCAGCAGTCCCAGCAACCCTATGATGCTGGCGAAGAGCCCGGAACAACGGGCCACCACGAATTTCGGGCTGCCGCTGAGCGCGTCTTCGAGCGTGATGGCGTGGGCGATGACGTTGGAGTTGACGCCGTGGATGGCGGCGGCAACGGCAACCACGAATGGCGCGGGATCGGTGCGAGTGCGCAGCAGCAGGGGAGTCTGGTCGAGCTGGTCCGGCGGAAGAGTGAGATAAGCTTTGTCCGAATCGGAGCCGTCCAACAGAACACCACGCGTATCGCGGGCGATGCCTACGATCTGGTACGAATGGCGCTCCGGCACAATTTCGCCTTCCACATGGAATTCATCGGAGACGTCCAGCGAGAGGGCGTGTCCGATTGCGTCGCCCGCGGGCCACAGCAGCCGGGCGGCGGATTCACTGAGAACTACCGTATCTTGTTCGGCTGTGTGGTGATCGAATCCCCGGCCAGCCAGTATGGGTATATCGAGGATCTGGAAATAATCCGGCTGCACGAACGTATAAAACAAGGTGCGATTGGGTGTAATGGACCCCAAAATTTGGACACGAAAAAGGCCTTTTCTTAGATGGTCGGCGGCATTGAAAATAGAGGAGAGACAATGCCACGAACGCGTAAGAATCACCCGCCCAGCCTGAAGGCCAAAGTCGCTGTGGAGGCGATCAAGGCGCACAAGACAGCCGCCCAGATCGCGCAGGTCTTCGGCGTCCACCCGACGCAGGTCGGTGGATGGAAGAAGCAGGCGCTGGCCGGCCTGCCGGATATCTTCGGTAATGGCCGCGAACAGGTGCGCCAGCAGACCGACGCCGAAAAGGACGAGCTCTACAAACAGATCGGCCAACTCAAAGTGGAGTTGGACTTTTTAAAAAAAAGAGCTGGCCTTATCGATTGAGGACCGTCGCCTATGGATCGACCCCGAACATTCGCGCTTGACCATCGAACAGCAGTGCGAACTGCTGGGTCTGCCGCGCTCGACCTACTACTACCAGCCGCGAGCGGAGAGCGCCGAGAACCTGCGGCTGATGCGGCGGCTCGACGAGTTGTATCTGGAATGTCCCTTTTTCGGCAGCCGCCGGATGGCGGTCACGCTGGGGGTGAACCGCAAACGCGCACAGCGACTGATGGGCATTCTGGGAATCGAAGCTCTTTATCCGAAACCGAACTTGAGCCGTCCGGCGACGGGTCACCAGATCTACCCGTACCTGCTGCGCGGCCTGTCGATCGAGCGGCCCAACCACGTCTGGAGTACCGATATTACGTATATTCCGATGCGTGGTGGGTTCCTTTACCTGGTCGCCGTCATGGATTGGTTCAGCCGTTACGTGCTCAGTTGGGAACTGTCCAACACCATGGAGACCGGCTTCTGTCTGGCGGCCATGGAAGCCGCCTTCCGCTTCGGCCAACCCGAGATCTGGAACTCCGATCAGGGTTCCCAATTCACGGCCGCGGATTTTCTGGCGCCCCTGAAAAAGCGCGGCATCCGGATCAGCATGGATGGGCGCGGTCGCGCCCTGGACAATGTGTTCATCGAGCGGCTGTGGCGCAGCTTGAAGTACGAACTCATCTATCCCGGCGACTTCGCCAGTGGGGGCGACCTGCATCCGGCGCTAGATCGCTACTTCCGTTTCTACAATTATCGGCGCCCGCACCAGGCGCTCGGCTATCGCATGCCGGCAGATCTGTACCCGCGGGCGCCGCTCAGGAAAAGGGCGTGGCTGTGATGGGGGGCTTTGCCCCCCAAGCCCCCCAGGATTTATCGCTTTTTCTGCCAGAATGGATAATTTTTCCTTTGCCCGTTTTGCGAACCTGTCTTATAATTGGAGAGCTTGATAGGAGGATAGGGCAACGCAGGGATGCGACCCGAGCGCCGATTCAAGCCCGGAATGGATGGCGGCCTTCGGGCCGCCTCTTGGTTACCCCGCCGCACCATCTAAGCGACGGCCAAAATTTGTCCAACCTTTGGGGTCCACCTCAGGGGGCGGCTTTCGCCGTCCGCAGTCCTCCGTTATCGGGCGAATGGCCGAAGCTGACGGCTGATACTCCCGGGAGAGATCTGAGGCGCTGCGCGATCTCACGGATCTCGGCAAGCTGTTTATTGTGCGGGTAATCCAGGGCCGCGGGAAAGTTGACGTCGAGTTCCAGGACGTGGCGGGCTTCGTAGCCGGTTTCCAGACTGAGCGCGCGGGCGGAACTGTGAATGAGGAGAGCGGCAAGCACCAGAAGGAACAGGCAAATGCCCACCTGGCAGGCCATCAGGATGCCGCGCAGGCGGCGGTTGCCAAGACGCCACGCGCAACGGGCACCATCCTCTTTCAAGGCGGACGTGATATCCGGGCGAGAGGACTCGAGTGCCGGAGCAAGGCCGAACAAAATGCTGGCGAACAGGGAAACCAAGAAAACATAAAGGAAGACGGCGCGATCCGGTTCAATGTGCAACGCGAAGGCGCCCCATTCAATGGGCATGGCGACGGAGGCCTGCACCACGATGATCCGGAGAGCCCAGAACGAGACGGCCATCGAAATGGTTCCGGCGATCAAGCCTAGCAGGGCGCTTTCCGTGAGCAATTGGCGGACCAGGCGTAGGCGGCTGGCGCCCAGGGACAGCCGCACTCCGATTTCGCGCCGGCGGGCGGCGGAACGCGCCAGCTGCATGCCAGCGACGTTGGCGCAGGCAATGAGCAGGACCAGCCCAACGGAGCCGAGAGTGACGCCAACGATTAGTTTGAGTTGAGGATCTTGTTGCGGACGCTGGAAGGGTGAGCCGGGTGCGATCTGAACGGTAAGCGGCCGGCTCCCTTCAGACGCGGGTGCATGCAAAGCGGAGGCGGTTGGAAAGCGCTTCGGTTTCAGCCTGCGCCTGCGCCACTGTGACTCCAGGCCAGCCGTCCCACCGCAACGCAACAATCCTTTTCTCTATTGGTGAGCAGGTCCGAAGCATGGTGGACGAGCGGCTCGCTGACCAGAGGCATCCAGAAATCGGGAACCTCGGTGGTAAAAGTGCCCATGAAATCGCGCGGGGTGATGCCGATGATGGTGAAGGCCACGCCGTTCAACATGACCGTGCGGCCCAGGACTGGGGCGCCCGCGAAGCGGCGCTGCCAGTAGTTCTGGCTGATGAGGAGCTGTGGGTGGACCGCCAGATCCTGAGCGTCGCGAGGCAGGAAGACACGGCCGCGGATCGCAGACACGCCCAAAACCGCGAAGAAATTTTCCGACACTTGGGCGGCGGTTGAGAATTCAGCGCCGGTGCTCAAGAGCGTGGGCATGCGGAAGCCCAGCGCGGAGATGACGAAGCTGCCAAGTCCTGGGGACGAGGCAGGCGCGGCGCCGGCCTGAGTCAAAGCGAATTCTCCGCCGGTGAACGCGAGGATGCCTGAGAAGGAACGGTTGTGGTCGCGCTGGGCTTCGAAATCGAGATAACTGATATTGGGATCGAACGCGTGGCCGGGGCGGGAGTGGTAGATATTGTAAAGCTCGTCCGGGTGGGCGCCATCCAGCGGCCGGAGGAGGAAGGCCTTATAGGCTGTGAAGACTGCGGTATTGACGCCGATACCGGCCGAGAGGGCGAGGACCGCAAGGGCGGTGAAGCCGGGATGCTTGGCGAGCATGCGGGCCGCGAAGCGGAGGTCGTGGGCGACACTTTCGACGAACGTCAACAAGTCGGCTTCGCGCATGTCTTCCTGTAATAAGGTCGTGTTGCCAAACTGCTGCCGGGCGGAGGCGCTGGCCGCGCCGGGCGGCATACCATGGGCGACGTTGAACTCTTCGCGCATAGCCAGGTGGTACCGTACTTCTTCATCGATCTCGTCGGAGAGTGCGTCCCGGTGAAAGAGCGCGCGAGCACGGCGAATCCATCCCATAGGTCTATGCCTCTCCTCCTTCAAATGCAAGCACCCGAGCGACGGCCTTGCTGACGCTGCGCCAGTTATTTTCTTCCGCTTCTAGCTGGCGGCGGCCGGCGGGTGTGAGCTGGTAAAAGCGTGCGCGGCGGTTGTTTTGGGAGACGCCCCACGCGGAGCGGATCCAGCCTTGTTGCTCCATGCGGTGAAGGGCCGGATAGAGGGATCCCTCTTCTACGCGGAGGACGTCTTGAGAGATGTTCTGAATATGGAGGGTCACATCCCAGCCGTTCATTGGGCCAGATTGCAGGGATTTGAGGACCAGGAGCCCGAGGGTGCCCTGCAAAACGTCGTTTCTATTTCCCATAGCTGTCTATAGGAAGTAGACCATGAATCGGGCGGTGTGTCAATCGCCCGCTTGTAGCCTGTTCGGGTGGCAAGGCGGCCACGGGCTTTCGGATGGCTGATCACCGACTATCATGTAAGGTCCGAGGCCGGAAAACCCGCGAATAGGGTACTCGCGCTCAAAGGTCCACCACGCCGGGTTTGCACGAATTCGGCGCTCGAGCGTGCGGAGCGCCGTTATCTTCTCCCTCAATTCTTTTGAGACGCGCATAGGCTTGGCCGAAAACATCGAGGCGCCGCACCAAACCCATCCGGCTGAGATGGCGGCTGGCATACGCATTAAAATCGTTCATGATTCGCTCCGGCCGAGCCTCCGCCTCCACCACCGCGTGCACATGATTGCTTCGTACGTGGCCGCCAACAGCTTCCGACCGCGATGCACACATACGCGCTGGATCGAGCGTCCAATGTATGCTCAGTTTTTTCACCGGAACGGCGCTGAAGTCTGCCCTCAGACAGAAGTGCGTGGATCTCCGGCAAGGACGTTGCCGATCGCCAAAGTGGCATCCAGAATTCGGCCCGGCATCGGACGATCTGGCCGTCTAGATCATCGTTCTCTAACTATCGATACATTTAACGCGATTTATGTTTTAATGGGTTATGCCCTTCCCCAGGAAGCGCAGTGCCGTGCAGTTCAGCGAGCAGGACCTGCTCAAGTTGGAGTCCATCCGCAAGTCTCGAACCGAGCAGAAGCGGCGCACCCTTCGAGCAGCTTTTCTTTTGGATTCGCTGTCCGGGCAGAGTGACGAAGCCATCGCGCAGCACCACCACGTCAGCCGCAGCACCGTGGTGCTCTGCATTCAGAAGTTTCTTCAATTCGGTCTGGACGCAGCGCTGGGGGAATTGCCCAGGTCTGGCAAGCCGCGGAGCCTGCCGGACGATGCGATTGCCTGGGTACAACACTGTGCTTGCCAGAAGCCGAAGGAACTGGGATATTCCTACGAATTGTGGACCTACAGGTTGTTGGTCGCTCACGTGCGCGAGAACTGCATCGCGGCCGGGCACCCGGCGCTGCGTGGACTGAGCCGATCCAAACTCCACAAGATCTTGCGGCAGGGGGAACTGCGACCGCACAAGATTCGATACTACGTGGAGAAAAGGGACCCGGACTTCGAAATCAAAATGTCTAGAGCGTGCTGCACGTCTACAAGGAGGTCGAAATCGTCAACGAATATCGGCGGGGCGAGGCCGGCCGGCAACTGGGTATGGTGACGATCTCGTATGACGAGAAGCCCGGCATTCAGGCCCTAGCGTCAACGACGCCCGATCGGCCACCCGTGGTGGGAACGCACCCCCGCCACCTCCGGGACGGCGAGTATGTGCGACTGGGCACGGTGTCGCTATTGGCCGGACTGGATTTGCACACCGGGAGAGTGACCGAAACCGTCAGCGACACGCACAACAGCAGCGACTTCATCACGTTCTTGCAAAAGTTGGACGGCGCCTATCCGGAGCACCATCAAATCCGATTGGTGCTGGACAACCATTCCGCGCACATCTCCAAGGAGACGCGCGGCTACTTGCAGACCATGCCCCAACGATTCGTTTTTGTGTTCACCCCGAAGCACGGCTCGTGGCTGAATCTGATCGAAAATCAATTCAGCAAGATGACGCGTACGATGCTCCGCGGAATCCGCGTAGCCAGCAAGCAAGAGTTGATCGACCGAATTCACCAATATTTCGAGGAGATCAACGCGGCCCCGGTGGTGTTTCGGTGGAAGTACAAAATGGACGAGATTATTATTGTATAGATACTAAGAGAACAATGATCTAGCGCGCCCCTTCAGATGGCGCACCAGCCAGTAAGAATTCCCTGACATGTCGAACGGTGAGATCTCTGTCGGCCCGCAGAACGTGCCGCTGTGGGGCGGACCTCAGGAACCGCCCCACAGGTACTGCGTCTGCGGAACTCACCAGGCAGAAGGCTTGTGCGGGTCGCTCCTCAAGTTGGTTGCACTCGCCGCGCTTTCGCGTTCGCCCAGCGGAGCCGCGTTCGTCGCAGTCGTAATCGCCGCCTCTTCGGCGCTGCCGTGACAGGCCGGCGCATCGTCATGTTTCGCGTCGCATGGGATCAGCAGCATTGCATGATTATCGCCGTTGGGCAGCGTCCCGCTGCCCAGAATCGACCCATCGTCGCCAATGCAGCATGAGCCAAACATGGTCAACCCGGAGGACAGAGGAGCAAACAGAGTGGCCAGATCCACCACGGGGCCTCCGTTCTCCGACAGGAAACCTCCAACCTTGGGGCCACATATCCCAAGACCGGAACCGTCGCCCAAATTGCCGACCACCTGGCCGCTGGCATTGACGCCATATGCAAGCGTGCAAGGTGCGCCGTTCGCCGTTCCGAGATCCGTCATCACGCCGTTCTTCCACAAAAACGCGTGATGCACCTGGCTGCCCGGCAAGTCCGCCCAGCCCACCACTTCGTCGGCATCGTTGCTCCAGAGGGCCACCGCGTTATCGCCGCCGAGGGTTTTCAAATCGATCATGTGGCCCCCCTTCCAGATGAACGCGTGATACGTGGCGTCTCCCGCAAGGTTCGATTGGCCGATGACGTGGCCGCGGTTGTTAATGCCGTTGGCAAAACCCAGAGTGCCGCCGAGAGTACCGAGGTCCTTCATCTTGCCGTTCTCCCACAAAAACGGATCCAAAGTCGGAGATCCCGTGGTGGCGTTCGGCGTGCCGTTCGTGAACGAGATTCCAGCGACCTGGCCGCTTTCGTTCACAAATTGCGCGAAGCTATCCGGGCCGCCTAATGTCCCCAAGTCGCGTAAGTCGCCACCGCTATACAGAAACGCGTGGGTCTCGTTGAACACCGGGAAGGGAACGGGGTTGTAGTAGAAAAAGGGAGTCGGGAACGTCGGGTCCGGCGCTGTGTTCAAGGCGCCTCCGACCACCTGGCCCGAGCTATTCACAGCCCACGAGAGGCTGGAAGAACCGCCCAACGTTCCCAGATTGGTTGGGCGTCCATCTCGCCAAACTGTGGCCACAAACTCCGGAAAGCCACTGGTGGGGTCGAGCAGTCCGTTCTCAGAGTACCCGGCGACGAGATTCGTGTCGCTGATCCAGGCCGGAAAGGTGTCCACCCCGCCGGGGACTGGATTTAGAGTGGTCACCCTGCCAGCCTGCCATCTGTTGCCGAGTGTCGCGTAGCAGTCTCCCAGGCAGAATCCCAGCCCCGCGAAGGGATCGGGCGCTGGAGTATCGGCGCGAAAAATCGCCACTCCCTGGTCGTTTACGTACCGGCATTCGGGGACGCAACCGCTGCTGTTAGGGCCGCCCAGAGTTCCCAGATCCACAGCCCGGTATCGATAGGTTGTTGACGGTGCGGCTTGGTCCGCTGGGGATTGTGCCGCCGCTTGAAACGAGCATGTGAGTGTGGCGCAGAATGTCAATCCGAGAATCCGCGCCAAGGTCTTCGATTTCATATTCCCTCTCCAATATTTGATTTAAGCCGCACGCATCGGCGCTTCGCCGGCCGCAGCTTGAGTGCGATTATGAGGTTTGCCGCTCACTATTTCAATCCTCGGCGGGTAACACGTGGATAACATCCCGATAAACGCGCACTTATCTAGAAATGCGGGACTTGCTGGCTTGTGCCCGCCGTGATAGACTCTCCAGGATCACCCACCGTGGCCGACTTGTCTCCAACGCGGACGCGCCGCTATCGCTTCGGACCCTTTGAACTGGATGTTCGCGCCGGCGAATTACGGAAGCACGGCATCCGCCTTCACCTGCGTGACCAGGCCTTCCAGCTACTCCTTCTGTTGCTGGAACGTCCAGGAGAAATCGTGGTGCGAACGGAGATCCGCGCCCGGCTTTGGCCGAACCAGACCGTGGTCGAATTCGACCATGGCATCAATACCGCTATACGGAGGCTGCGGGAGGTCCTGGGGGAGTCGGCTGAGACGCCGCGCTACATCGAAACCGTAGCGCGCCGCAGCTACCGGTTCGTAGGGCAAGTCGAAGTCGTCGAGGGGTCCTCTTCCGAACCGCCGGCATCCCCTGAACCCGAAAGCAGCCCGGACGATCTGGAAGGCAAATCCGTCGCCCATTACATGGTCCTTGACAAACTGGGCAGCGGCGGCATGGGTGTCGTCTTCCGGGCGAAGGACCTCAAGTTGAAGCGCAACGTGGCGTTGAAGTTCCTGCCCGAGGAATACAGCGACCATCCGCAGCCTCTGGCGCGCTTCAAGCAAGAAGCCCGCACGGCCGCCGCGCTGAACCACCCCAATATATGCACCATCTATGAGATCGGCGAGCATCAAAGCCGGCCGTACATCGCCATGGAACTGCTGGAGGGGCAGACCTTCAAGGACCTTTTGGCGGAGAGGCCATTGCACTTTGAGGAACTGCGTGCGCTCGCATTGCAAATTGCGGATGCGCTGGAAGCGGCGCACGCCAGTGGCGTAATTCATCGCGACATCAACCCGGCCAATCTCTTTGTCACCCAGCGCGGACAGGCAAAAGTATTGGATTTCGGACTTGCAAAGCTCTTGTCCGAACGCCCGCTGAGTGCCGCCCACCACATCGGCGTAGAAGAGGTAGCTGCGGATTCCGCGGCTAGGCGGCAGACAGCGCCGAGTTCCCCGGTTGGTACCGTAGCCTACATGTCGCCGGAACAGGTGCGCGGTGAAGAATTGGATGTACGCACCGATCTGTTCTCATTCGGCGTGGTGCTCTACGAAATGGCGGGCGGCAAACCCGCCTTCGAGAGCGCTTCGTCGGCGCAGACAATGGACGCCATCCTGCGGGACGATCCGCCCGCGTTGCCCCGCTCGGTGCCGCCGGCTTTGGACTGGATCGTGCGCCGCTGCCTGGAGAAGAGGCCCGATCGTAGATTCCAATCCGCGACAGATCTGGCTGCTGCGCTCCAGGCACTACCGGTATCACTCGTGCGCGCAGGGCCGCGCGGGTATAAGGCATCGTGGAAGTGGGCGGCGCTGCCGGCCGCCAGCATCGCAATTTTGGCGGCGATCTGGTTATACCGGTCTCGCCAGCCGCATCCGCTGAGCGGCGCCGATACGATCGTCCTGGCGGACTTCGCCAACTCCACCGGCGACGCTGTTTTTGACGACACGCTGAAGCAGGCGCTGGCCGCGGAATTCCAACAATCGCCGTTCTGGAACATCCTTCCGGAGCGCAAGGTTGGCAGCACCCTGAAACTGATGGGGCGCTCCGCCGATACGCGCCTGGACGCGAAAACGGCGCTGGATCTGTGCCAGCGCGCCGGAAGCAGGGCCGTTCTGGCAGGCTCGATAGCCCGCCTGGGCAGCGAGTACGCGATCGGGATCGATGCCATTAACTGCCAGACCGGCGGTTCGCTGGCGATGGAATCGGTTCAGGTGGCCAGGAAAGAACAGGTCCTGGACGCGTTGGACGGGACGGCCCGCAGACTGCGTCAGAAGCTGGGTGAATCACTGGGGAGCGTTAAGAAGTTCGACACCAGCCTGGAACAGGCCACTACACCCTCGCTCGAAGCGTTGCAGGCCTACAGCAGGGGGCGGAAGGCCTTGATCGAAAACGCGGACTTTGGGTCCGCCGCGTCGTTGTTTCAGCAGGCCATTCGGATCGACCCGAATTTTGCGATGGCCTATCTTTCGCTCGGGCTGAGTTATGGGAACCTCCTTGACGCCAAGTTCGCCCAGAATGTCCGGAAGGCATACGATCTGCGCGAGCGGGTCAGCGAGTGGGAAAGGCTGGCCATCGAGTCGCGCTACTATAACAGCGTAACGGGCGACCTGCTGAAGGCCCGTCAGACGACACAGCTTTGGGCTCAGACCTATCCCCGCGACGCTGTCCCGGTGGGCGTCCTGGGGGAGATCGATCTCAAACTCGGGCAATGTGACAACGCCCTGGCGGAACGTCGCGAGGCCGCCCGGCTTGACCCGGAAAGCCGCGGCACCTACGTGGGACTGGCGGCCGCTTACTGCGGTTTGAATCGCCTGGCGGAAGCCCGCGCTGTCGCGGCACAGGCGCTCGAAAAGAAACTCGACTCCCCTTTGCTGCACGTGGACCTATATATGGTCGGCTTCGTGGCAGAGGATGCCAAAGCCATGGAGCAGGAGTTAGCCTGGTTTGCGCACACGCCGGGTATGGAGCAATACCTGCTTGCTTTAGAGGCCGATAGGGCAGCTTACGTGGGACAACTCAACGCGGCGCGTAGCTTGTCCAGCCAGTTGATGCGTGCATTCGGCAGCGGCGATAACGAGACGGCGGCCATCACTGAAACCGAAATAGCCCTGCGGGAGGCCCTCTTCGGCAATAGCGCGGAGGCGCGCCGGCACGCCGCCGCGGCGGTGCGCCGTTCGACCAGCAGGGATGTGGAGTACGCGGCGGCGTTGGCCCTGGCGTTTGCGGGGGACGCGGGTCCAGCACGCGCCCTGGCAGGCGATTTGGCCAATCGCTTTCCCGAAGACACCATCGTGCGGTTTGTTTTCTTGCCCACCATTCAGGGCCGGCTTGCTGCCGACCCAAGTGCTGGCGTCGAGATTCTGCGGGCCGCGACTCCCTACGAATTGGCGGACTGTCAGCCGGCGAGCGTGCCGCTGGATCTGTACCCTGTCTACGTGCGCGGGCAAGCCTATCTGGCGGCGCATCGCGGACGCGAGGCCGCTGCTGAATTCGAGAAGATCCTAGGCCATCGTGGGCTTGTCTACAATTCACCTATCGGCGCGCTGGCGCATCTCGGCCTGGCACGTGCCCGCACGCTCCAAGGCGATGCCTTGAAGGCCCGCTCTGCTTATGAGGGTTTCCTTAGGCGCTGGAAAGACGCCGACGACGACATTCCCATCCTCATAGCCGCGAAAGCCGAGTACGGCAGGTTGAAGTAGTTTCGCTGGATCAGGCGGCCGCGATAATCGGCGTGCCACTTGCGTCTCTAGTTGCGTCGTTTCATGGCCTCTCGCGTCGCACTGGGGGAAAAACTAGAGAGTCCGACGCCAATAAATCCGGCGCGTTGGCCGCAGTTTCTGCCGGCGGCTGAAATTCTGCTCAAATCCACCCTCTCGGCCTCCATCCGGCAAGCGTTCCCGCCACACGCGAGGGCCACGTGCGAGCGTGCGTCGAATCTACGGCTCCGCGATGGGAAGCGCCGGAGGTGCTCGGCGCGTTGGAATCTATGCCGCGGTCAGCAGTACGGCTATCGCGCCGGCCAGCACATGCCGGAGCGCCAAACAGCCCAACACGTGGCGGCGCGGCGCATGGGAATCCTGCCGCGGCCAGGGCGACGGCTAGCAGTTCGGCTATCGCGCCGGGCAAGCGTCGCGGGTGGTTCGGACCGATGCCGGACACCGGCGCGGCCAGCACGTGCAGGAACGCCACACAGCGCAACGCTCCATCCGGCGAAGCGTTCCCGCCACGTGCGAGGGCCACGTGCGAGCGTGCGTCGGATCTACGGCTTCGCGGCGGGAAGCGCCGGAGGTACCCGCAACTTTTCAATCTTCGCGGAGCGACGCCGCCAGGGCGACGGCTAGCAGTTCGGCTACCGCGCCGGCCGGCACCTGCTGAAGCGCTATGCAGCCCGAGGCGCTGGCGGCTGCTCCGATTCCTGCGGTTTTCAATGTAGGGCCAGCGATCCAATGAGCGTTTGAGCATCGACTTCAAGCTTGGGTAGGAGCAAGCCTGTAACTGTGCGCGCGCTGGCTGGCCAGCGTGCCTCCGCCGATGCCGGCTCCGCCGCTGGCCGTCGTTCCATAGAAGTTTCCATCGGTATCGAGGATCACCGGCGCTTGGTGGAGTTGCCGGCCGCAGTCGGGCGCGTCGCGCGAAATTCCGCGTCTCGGTCGATACCGTGACCTTTTCGCCTTCTTTGATAAACAACGGAACCCGGATTTCCAGGCCGGTCTCAAGCTTGGCTGATTTAGTGACACTGCCGCTTGACGTATCCCCTCGCACCCCGGGTTCGGTCGCGACAACCTCCAGGTCCACGAAGGGCGGCAGCCTCAGCCCGATCGGATTCCCATTCAGCGCGCCCTCCGTCAGGAAGTCCAACGCCTCCCCGACCATGTCGCCGGCTAGCGAGTGCGTTTCATAACTTTGCTGATCGAGAAAGTGCGATCCCTCGCCGTCGCTGTATAGGTACGAGGCTGCCACCATCATCAGATCCGGTTCGCGGAATTTGTCGCCCGCCTTGAATGTCTTTTCAAAGACGGCCTGTGTGAGCAGATTCCGCATCTTCAGCCGCACGAGCGTCTGTCCGCCCCGCGCCGTGGGCGTGCTGATTACTGCTTCCAGGCAGGCATAAGGCACGTTGTCCAGCTCAAAGAGGGTCTTTTTCTTTACGTTGATCGCTTCGATTAGCGCGGCTATGGAGTATGGAGGTCTCTTTTCAAGTATAGAGCGCGCTGCCCCCACGCCTCTCGTTACGAAAATCACCCCTGGATCTGCGACTGAGCCGAGAGTTTCATGGCCTCTCGCGTCGCACTGGGGGAAAAACTAGAGAGTCCGGCACCAATAAATCCGGCGCGTTGACCGCAGTTTCTGCCAGCGGCTGAAATTCTGCTCAAATCCACCCTTGATCGGCCTCCATCCGGCGAAGCGTTCCGCCACCCGCGAGGACCACGTGCGAGCGTGCGTCGGATCTACTACACCGCGAAGGGAAAGCGCCGAAGGTTCCCGGGTAGGTGACGGTCGGCAAGACACCCGTGACGCCCTCGGCGTGGGCCCTGTCTTCATAATCAAGCGAAGGTTGGGGATCTTGAGAGAGTGCTTATCCGCCGCAGTCACGTAGTCGGGACGGAGACCGTCAATGGAATCATCAGTCCAGTCGAAGCGGATTGACCCGCGGGAACGCAGCATGACGCCGTCACGGACAGAGCGAGTACTGCGAGGCTACGAAATGAGAGCATGCCTTCATGCTAGCGGCTCTAAGAGGAATCGGCGGTGACCACCGCGGCCCGGCTGCCGCGGATCACACGGTTGCGGGCGATAGCCGTGCGCTTCGAAGGACAGCTGCAGGAAGGCACGGTGCGGGACTACGCGGAATTGGCACGCCTGGGCGAGGTATCGCGGGCGCGGATCACGCAGATCATGGGTCTGCGGTATCTGTCGCCAGCGATCCAGGAGCGTATCCTGAAGTTGCCGGCGGTGTCGTCGGCAGCCGAGGAGGGGGTGAATGAGCGGCAAGTACGAGGAGTGGCCCAGCGATGCGACTGGCGAGAGCAGCTGCGGATGTGGGAGGAATTGGAAGGGGCTGGCAGCCGGGCAAGTCCGGCCGTGAGTGGATCTCGCAGGGCGCCCGCATCGGTGGTCTACGCGGGCGAGCAGGGGGCCATCCTGGAGCTGGATATCTGGCAGCAAGCCCAGGCTCTGCTGCGGCAGGGCAAGGGCGGGGAGCGGGTGCGGCAGAAGCCGGGGGCGCTGTTGCAGGATCTGTTGCGGTGCGGGGTGTGTGGCAGGGTGTGTGGCAGCCGGATGGTCGCCGGCCCATTCGACCAAGAAGCAGCGGCGCTATGGTTACTACGTGTGTGGGGAGGCCCAGCGGCGAGGCGCGGCGTCCTGCCCGGGCCAATCGATCCCGGCGGCGCGCATCGAAGGGGCGCTCCTGGCGGGATTGGGAGAACTGGCCGCAGCCGGGGAACGGCAACCGCTGCGGGAAGCGCTGCGCGGTTGGAGCGCACTGGCGCGCGGCGTTACCTGCCGGTTTCCTCCGCCGCGGGGCCGCCCAAATAGGGCGGCAATGACCACCAGATCGCGCGCAATCGCCAGTTGAAACACCCTAAAAATAATCATTAGCACCACGAATACGTGGGTCTTTACAGTGTTCCGCTGGCACATTAGACTATTAAATCTATCTACTAAATAGAAAGACTTGAACGGAGAACACGAATGCGCTATTCCAACGCTCTCAGGATCGCTATGCTCGCAGTTTTCACAGCCATTCAAGCCCTGTACGCTCAATTAGATACAGGGTCGATATCGGGCACGGTCCGCGATTCGACGGGAGCTATTCTGCAGGCCGCCGCCGTGAAGATCATAGATACCGATACCGGTATTGCGGTTTCGCTGCTGTCCAATAATGACGGGTTCTACTCGGCGCCGGCGCTTCATATCGGCAAATACACCGTTTCGGCGTCTGCTGCCGGCTTCGCCACGGAAACCCGCGCGGGCATCGATCTGCGCGTACAGGACCGCCTGAACATCGACTTTTCGCTATCGCCAGGGCAGACGAACACGGTCGTCACGGTGGAAGGAGGGGCGCCACTGCTGCAAACCGAGGATTCCTCGATGGGCCAGGTAGTCGACGATGCAACCATGGAGAATCTGCCACTGAATGGCCGGAACTATATTCAGCTCGCGACTCTGGGTGCGGGCACTTCGCCATCGCGGCGCGGCGCGGAACGCGACACATTCATCGCGAACGGAGCCCGTGAAATCCAGAATACCTATTTGCTCGACGGCATCGACAACAAGAACAAGATCGTGGGTTTCGATAGTTCAGCCGCGCAGGCGATCGAGCCGGTCATCGACGGTGTGCAGGAATTCAAGGTGGAGACCAGCACGTTCTCCGCGGAATTTGGACAGGCGGCCGGGGCGGTGGTCAACGTAACGCTGAAATCCGGTACGAACCAGTTTCACGGAAGCATGTGGGAATACTTGCGGAATTCCTTTTTCGACGCCACGCCGTACTTCCAGGTGCATGGGCAGAAGCCCAACTATAACCAGAACCAGTTTGGCGCCACCTTCGGCGGGCCTATCATTAAGGACCGCACCTTCTTCTTTGCCAGTTGGCAGAGCCTGCAATCGGTGGAGATTGCGCCCCAATTGGCCACGGTGCCGACTTTAAACCAGCGCGCGGGCATCTTCAGCACGCCTATATACGATCCCGCGTCCACGGTCGCGAATCCAAACGGATCGGGATATGTGCGCACACCTTTTCCGGGTAAACAGATTCCCATGAACCTCTGGGATCCCGTTGCGACTAACCTGCTGGCGCTCTACCCACTTCCCAATTTGCCCGGGGCCACGAACTTTTTGTCCGACCAGGCCGAACGGATTGCCAGCGAACAGGGCAACATTCGCGGCGATCACCGGTTCAACGAGAAGGACACCGCCTTTGTCCGCTACTCGAAACAGGAGATCAGCAGCGTGCTGCCCGCGCCGTTGCCGCCGCCCACCAGTCTGGCCAGCGATGTCTGGACAGAGTCGCATTCGGTGGTGGGAAGCGAAACGCACATATTCCGGCCGAACCTGATCAACGAGGCACGCTTCGGATATATGGAAACGCGCGAAGTGCAACAGGTTCCGGGGACGAATCTCGATGCGCAATACGGCATTCAGGGAGCGCCCGATTATCCGGAAGTACACGGTCTGCCCACGTTCGCGATCAGCGGCCTCAACACCCTGGGGACAACGGGTCCGGGCTCGCTGCCTCTTTCAACGACCGGCTCCGGCAATCTGCCGCTGGACAAGCAGGGCCGCAACATTCAATTTCTCGACAATCTGTCGTGGGTCAAGGGCCGTCACACCCTCAAATTCGGCCTGGACGTAGAGCAGGTTACTTTGTATGGCCACGTAACCCTTTCGGCGCGGCCGGCTTTCACTTTCACGGGCGTCTATACGCAGAATCCGCAAAGCCGGTCGGGCACGGGGTCGGCGTTCGCGGACTTCCTGCTGGGCTACGTCAATAGTTACACGGTATCCACGAGGCCGGATAACGAAAGTCGCCAACATACATTCGAAGGCTACATCCAGGACGATTGGAAAGTCTCTCCCAAACTGACTCTAAACCTGGGCCTGCGATACGAACTGGCGATGCCGTGGTACGAAACGTCAAACCATTACTCCGACTTCATCCTGCAGCCCGGTCCGGCCGACGGGTTGCTGGTGACGGCTGCGGAGGCTGGCCAGTACGGGCTGCGCAATTCGTTCGCGACCCCGGATACGAAGAATTTCGCGCCGCGCGCGGGACTGGCCTACCAGCTCACGCCTAAAACCGTGATTCGCAGCGGATTCGGTGTTTTCTACGGGCGCACAGACGAGAACCTGGGCATCTCTTCCCGGCCCACCAACAATCCGCCGTACTTCCTGCGCTCCATCAATACGGGAGATCAGATCCATACGCTCATTACGCTGTCGGAAGGCATTCCGGCGAATATTCTCAATCCGAACGATGTCATCAATTCCAACGTGAATTCGTGGCCGATCCACATGCCCCTACCCTACACGTATGAATGGAACCTCAACATTCAACAGCAACTGGGAGCTGGATTTACAGGGCAAGTCGGCTTTGTCGGCTCCAGTTCGCACGATTTGTACGTCGATCCGAACTTCAATCAGCCGCAGCCGGGGCCGGGCTCTATCGCCTCCCGGGAGCCCTTCCCGCAGTACAGCCAGATTCTGGCTTATCTGCCGCTGGACCGCTCCAACTACAACTCGCTGATCGCCCAGATTGAACGGCGTTTCCGCAATGGTTTCAGTTTCCTGGGCGCGTTCACCTGGAGCCACTCGCTCGACTACGGGGGGCAGGTTTCAGACAGCTTGGACTACGGACCGCAGAATCCATTTAACTGGAAGTCGAATTACGGCAATTCCAATTTCGATGTGCGCCGGCGTCTGTCCCTGAGCTACATCTACGAATTGCCGTTTGGCCGCGGCAAAGCGCTGGTTAACGAGCCGGGCATTGCGCGGGCGATCCTGGGCGGTTGGCAGCTCTCGGGCGTCACATCGTATCAGACCGGACTGCCCTTCACTCCCATTCTGAGCTACGATCCGACCAATACCGGCACTACCGCGCGCCCCAATATAGTTGCGGGGACAGCGCTCTATCCCAGTCCGAGCCCATCCGATTGGTTCAATAGCGCGGCTTTTGTCGCTCCAGCCGCGTATACTTACGGAAACGCCGGCCGCAACATTTTGCGCGGCCCCAACACCTTCAACAGTGACGTCGGACTGCTGCGCACCGGGACTTTCAAAGAAAGGTACACGTTGCAGTTTAGCGCGCAGGCGTTCAATGTGTTCAACACACCGCAATTTGGATTGCCGAATAATACAGTGGGAGTCGCCACCACCGGCGTGATCACCACCGTGGTTACGCCCGAGCGGCAGTTACAGCTTGGCCTGCACCTGATGTTTTAAGTACCGGAGACTGAAAATGAGCAAGACGACGAGACGGAGTCTCTTCAAGAGCGCGGGAGCCCTGGCCGGACTGGCGGGGCTTCCAGCGGGAGCCGATGCGGCTCCGCAAGCGGCCGCCGACGGGGGCTCGCACTGGGAGCGTCCAGCCAAGCAGCAGGGTAATAATCTGAATGTCATTCTGCTGGTTTCCGATACATTCCGCGCGGATAATCTGGCAGCCTACGGTAGCCAATGGGTGGAATGCCCGAACCTGAACCGTTTCGCCGAGCAGGCGATCGTCTTCGAAGACGCCTATCCGGAGGGCATGCCAACCATTCCCATCCGGCGGCAGTTGTATACGGGACGGCGAATCATACCCACTTATTACTATTACCAGCACGAGCCGGTGCAATTGCCGGGATGGCATCATCTCTACAACGAAGATGTGACTTTGAGCGAAGTGCTGAGCGAGGCGGGATATGCGACGGCGCTGATCGCGGACCTGCCACACTTGCAGCGGCCGGGACGTAATTTCCATCGCGGCTATCGTTATTACGACTGGGTGCGTGGCCAGGAAGTTGACTATTACGGCCAGGCTCCGCGCAAGCTGCCGGACTTTCTGGATCTGTATCCGGCTGAGTATCTGAATCAGCCGGCGCTCAACATTCAATTCGGCCGTGGTCAGGACTTTCGCGCGTTCCTGAATCAGTACACGGCGAACCGCAAGCGCTGGCTGAAGGACGGAGACTCCCTGGTAGAACAGACCGCGCGCAAGGCGGTCACGTGGCTGAAGGAAAACCACCAGGAAGGACCGTTCTTTCTGCACGTAGAAGCTTTCGATCCGCACGAGCCCTGGGATCCTCCCCGCCAGTTTCTGGAAAAGTACTTGAAAGAGCCGGGACCGCATAGCTGGCCGGAGCCTCCTTACAACGACGTAGGCGTTCCACCAGAAGGGATCAAGCGGCTGCGCGCCAATTACGCCGGGGAAGCCTCGAACGTGGATCACTGGTACGGCAAAGTTCTGGATACGGCGGCGGAATTGGGTCTCATGGAGAACACCGTGGTCATCTTCATGTCCGACCACGGTGCGCTGCTCGGTGAGCAGGGACAGTTCGTCAAGGGGCCGGAGAGGCTGCGGAAACAGGTGACGCACGTCCCGTTGCTGGTACGCGTGCCGCGGAGCCAGTACGCCGGCAAGAAAGTGCCTGGCTTCGTGCAGATTCCGGACATCATGCCAACCATCCTCGGCCGGTTGGATTTGAAGGCGCCGCCGCGTGTGACTGGCCATGACTTGTGGCCGTATGTCATGGGGCAGGGCGCCAACAATCGCGATCACGTAGTGCAGGCGTATGGCTGGATTGCGGCCGTACGTACCCCGGAGTGGAACTACTCGGCCATCTGGAACAAGGAAAAGTATGAAGGGAAGTACGCGCCGCAGCTTTATGACCGGGCGAAAGACCCCGAGGAGTTGCACACCGTCGCGGACCAGCATCCTGCCGTGGTTAGGGATCTCCAAGGCAAGCTGGAACAATATATCGCGTCAGGATGGGGAATCACCAACGGTAGCTTCAACGAAAAGGCCGGTTAGCCGGACACGCTGAGTGAAGTCATGAAACCACATCGATTCGTAGCTTTGTTTTTGACGTTGGCAGCGGCCTGTGCCGCGAACGCCCAGGTTACGGTCCGAATTCTTCTGGGCATCGGAGACAACGAGTCCGTGCGCTGGGATGGCACGATTGCCGCGCAGGGAGCGAAGATCGCTTCGCTCGCGCCATGGCGGTTCGAGGGCGCCGATGCCATCGCCGGTACCACCTGGCATTTGAATACGCATCCCGTTCGATTGTTCAACGGTGGAACGCAGGTTTCGTCGCGGGGCGTCAGCAACGTGGTCGCCAATGGGCTGATTGTTGAGCTATCGGATACCAGCGGAGGTGGGTTACTCAAGGTGACCACCGCGCAAGGCGATTTCTCCGTGGCGTTGGACGAACTGGCCTACGGCAAGCCGGTGGCGAAACTGAATGGCCGCGTGTTAGTGGACCGTATCCCGCCAAGCACACAACTTACAAAAACGCCGGATGAGGAAGACTATCCTTCGGCGGCCGCCGGCAAGAACGGAGACGTCTGGCTGGCCTACGTCGTGTTCCATCACAATCCGGACCACAACAGTCTGCGGGCCGCGCTCGAGACAACCCCTAAGGACTTTTCAAAATGGAAGAGCCCTACTGGCGGCGACCAGATCTTCGCGCGCAAGCTGAGCGGCGGAGTCTGGGGTAAACCTATCGCGGTCACTCCGGCAGGCGGCGATCTTTACCGCTCGGCGGTGGCGATCGACGGTCAGGGCCGGGCTTGGGTCTTCTGGGCGCAGAACGTGAAGCCCGGCGCCGGGCGCGCAAACTTCGAAATCTTCGCGCGCGTCATTCAGAACGAGGCGCCGGGAACGCAGGTGCAGATCTCTAACGATCCCGGCTCGGATATCGATCCGGTCGCGGCCACGGATGCGAACGGCAACGTCTGGGTGGCGTGGCAAGGCTGGCGCGACGGGAAAGCGGCAATTTTCGCGGCCTCCGAGAGCGGCGACAAGTTCAGCACGCCGGCGGCGGTTTCGCAATCTTCGGGGAACGAATGGAATCCGGCGATCGCCGCGGATAAGACGGGGCGCGTGACCGTAGCTTGGGATTCCTATCGCAATCAGAACTACGACGTTTATCTGCGCACGGCTGCCGAAGGCGCATGGGGAGCGGAGACGGCGGTGGCGGCCAGTGCGCGCTACGAAGCTTACCCATCGATCGCGTACGACGGGGGTGGGCGCTTGTGGGTGGCGTACGAGGAAGGCGGCAAGGGATGGGGCAAGGATTTCGGCGCTTACAATACCAACGGCGTCGCGGTCTATCAAGGGCGGGCGATCCGCTTGCGTGGATTCGAGCCGGATGGACGGGCTGTCGAAACCGCTGGCGACCTCAGTGCGGCGCTGCCCGGCATGCCGAACATTCAGGTGGAGAAAGCGGGAGTACAAAGCGATTTTCAAAAGCTCGATCCGGATTTGACCAACGCGAAGACGCGCGAACCGGACCGCACAGCGCGCAACATGCAAAACGCGCGGAATACCTTGCCGCGTCTAGCGGTGGATGAGTCCGGCCGCATTTGGCTGGCGTTTCGCAGCGCGCACCCCATCTGGTGGAGCATTCTAGGCACAGTCTGGACAGAGCACGTGGTGTCCTTCGACGGAAAATCCTGGACCAGCCCCATCTTTCTGAACCACTCGGATAACCTGCTCGATAACCGGCCGGCGCTGGTTTCAACGCTTCCGGGTAGACTGCTGGTGCTGGGATCGTCCGACAATCGCCGCCAGTATAACCTCGCCGAAAACATCAGTTCGCCGCTGGGGATCGTCGCGAGTTCAAAAACCGACCCGTACAACAACGATCTTTACGCCAATGAGATCGATCTGAGTCCGGCAGCGCAGTCGCCTGCCGTGACCGAAGCCCGGCCTTTGGAAGCCGCGGGGCCGCAGGTGGCGGACAACACCGATCTGCGGCTGGTGAGCGCGATTCGGGGCTACAAAGTGAACGGCCCAGACCTGCGGATCGTGCGCGGGGAATTTCATCGTCACAGCGAGATCTCCATGGATGGCGGTAACGACGGCACGATTTTGGATCAGTATCGTTACATCCTGGATGCCGGAGCGCTCGACTGGGTGGGCTGCTGCGACCACGACAACGGGGCCGGCCGCGAATACAGTTGGTGGATCAGTCAAAAACTTACCGACATTTTTTATTCGCCCGGTAAGTTCGCGCCGATGTTCAGTTACGAAAGAAGCGTGAATTATCCGGAAGGCCACCGCAATGTGATCTTCGCGCAACGCGGCGTGCGGACTCTGCCGCGCCTTCCGATCACGAAGGAGGACCAGACGGGTCCAGCGCCGGACACGCTCATGTTGTACTCCTATTTGAAATACTTCCACGGCATCGCGGCGGCGCACACCAGCGCCACCGGGATGGGCACCGATTGGCGCGACAACGACCCGGTGGCGGAGCCGGTCGTGGAGATCTACCAGGGCGACCGCCAGAACTATGAAATGCCGGAGGCGCCGCGCTCGAATTCGGAGAAAGATTCAATTGGCAATTGGCGCCCCAAGGGATTCGTGAACCTGGCCCTGGCAAAAGGATACAAGTTGGGTTTCGAAGCCAGTTCCGACCATATCTCCACGCATATGAGCTACTGCAACATCCTGGCCAAGGATCTGACGCGCGAAGCGGTGCTGGACGGGTTCCAGAAACGGCATGTCTACGGTTCGACGGATAACATCCTGGCCGATGTGCGCAGCGGACCTAACCTGATGGGAGACGCCTTCTCGAGCGCGGAGGCGCCCAATCTGCACGTGAAACTGGAAGGCACATCCCGGTTCGCCAAGGTGGTGGTCGTCAAAGACAACGAGTATGTCTACTCCACACAGCCGGATTCCGACAAAGTGGAGTTCTCCTGGCGGGACAATTCGCCGTCCAAAGGAAAGACAAGCTATTACTATGTGCGCGGCGAGCAGGATAATGGCGAGATCGTTTGGGTGTCGCCCATGTGGATCACTTATACGGGAAAGTAGGTACACTGAGCGGGACTTAAAAGTCCCGCCTGCACGCTCATCTGAGACCCCATTGACGCTCAATAAGTTAGGGGTTGTTTTTCGGAGCTGCAAAGATGACGAAAACCAAAAATTGGAGGGCGGCCAATCTTGGCCGCAGCCGGCTCTCTAGCCGGCTTAGCCGCCTGAAAGGCGGCTGCGGGCATGATTGCCCGCCCCACAAGGCGGAGCGCTTTCGACGGTGCCCCGCCGGGGGTCTCGCCGGTGTTTCACCCGCATCCGCGGGGGCGCACGCTGAAGCGTGCGCCACGGACGATATCAAACGAGGAGGGTCAAAATGTCACGACAGTGGTTGTTAGTTCTCATGCTGCTTTCGAGCATCCCGGCGCGCGCGGATGTAGGTGTGCGCGTATTGCTGGGGCTGATGGATCGCGAGGGCAAGAAGTGGGATGGCTCGGCTTCGATCGACCGCGGCAAGATCACAAAGATAGATCCCTGGCGGTTCGGCAAGGACGATGAGATTTCGAGCGATGGCTCGTGGAAGCTCTCTACGGCCTCGGTGCTGTCGTTCATGCACCTGGTGCAGCGACAGACGCCGCCGGTGGGGCCTAACGGGGTCATCCTATGGCTCACCGGCGAGGATGAAAGCAGCGAGATTTCGGTAAAGACCGCGCGCGGATCTTTCAGCTTCAAGTTGGCCGACCTGCCCTACGGCAAGTTTCACTACGCGCTCGAAGGCAACGCCGCGGCCGATCGCCTTCCGCCATCGTGGCGATTGACCGACTCTCCCGACGAACAGGACTATCCGGCGGCCGCGGTCACCCCCAACGGCGACATCTGGTTGGCGTACGTTGAGTTCAAGCACCATCCGGATCACGACAAACTGCGCGCGCCCTTCAAAGAACCGCCGAAGGATCTCTCGGAACTGTCGGCGCCCGCGAAGGGCGACCAGATTCTGGTGAAACGATTCACCGGAAACCGGTGGGAAGATCCCATAGCCATCACGCCTCCCGGAGGCGATCTGTACCGGCCGGCGATCGCGGTGGATGGCTCGGGCAGGCCGTGGGTGTTCTGGTCCGCCAATCAATCCACCAACTCGACCGCTAATTTTGAACTTTGGGCGCGCGTGATCGAAAACGGCGCGCCCGGCAAGACCGTGCAGATTTCGAACGCGCCCGGGTCGGATGTGTTTCCGGCGGCGGCCACGGATTCTAGCGGCCGTGTCTGGGTGGCCTGGCAAGGCTGGCGGCAGGGGAAAGGCGTCATCTTCGCCGCCACTCAGGACGGCTCGAGTTTCTCGGCTCCTTCGGCCGTATCGAACTCCACGGCCGACGAGTGGAATCCCGCCATCGCCGCGGATGCATCCGGGCGCGTGAGCGTAGCTTGGGATTCTTACCGCAACGGCAGTTACGACATTTACGCGCGCACAGCGACCGCGCCGGGCCAATGGGGCAACGAAATCCCCGTGGCGGCGACGCCGCTTTACGAAGCGTATCCTTCTATCGCATACGACGCAGTGGGTCGATTGTGGATCGCGTATGAAGTGGGTCCGGACCATTGGGGCAAGGACTTTGGCGCGCATCGCAGCACGGGCGTGCCGGTCTACGAATCGCGTGGGGTCCGCCTGGTCGGACTCGATCGATCCGGGAACCTGCTGCGTCCCGCGGCCGATCCGGGCAGCGCTTTGCAGGGTCTGGCGGATATCCGCGAAGACGGCGGCGGGCGGCAGGGAGACATTCAGGGATGGGAGCGATCCAACCCGGAAGCCTACACCCAGCGCGCATCGAACGCGCATCCCTGGCCCGGCAATAACCCGCGTAATAGCCTGCCGCGGCTGACGGTGGATGCTTCGGGTAGAATCTGGCTGGCGTTCCGCAGCATGCACCCTTCGGTCTGGACACCGATCGGCAGCTCGTGGTCCGAATATGTGATCTCTTATGACGGCAAGGCCTGGACTGGCCCGGTTTATATTTTCCGTAGCGATAATGTGCTGGATAACCGCCCGGCTCTGGTCTCGCAACGCGGAGGCGAGTTGGTGGTGATCGGGTCGTCGGATTCCCGCCGCGAGACTCAGTACCTGCTGAAGAAGGGCTGGAGCCTGCAGCAAATGCTGGGGTCCGGCATACCCGACCCATACAATAACGATCTGTATGCGAGTGTGATGAGCCTGCCGCCTTCACAGGCGCCCGTGCCGAGCCGGGAAATCGGTCCTCCGTCGGTTCCGGCGATCATCACGGACGCGCCGGATGAGCGCGCTGCCACGGCCAAAGTCCGCGAATACAGCGTCAACGGCGCCGGCCAGCCGCTCAAAGTAGTGCGTGGCGAGTTCCATCGTCACAGTGAAATCTCCATGGATGGTGGGCTGGACGGCACCCTGATCGATCAGTGGCGTTACATTCTGGACGCAGCCGCGCTCGATTGGGTGGGCTGCTGCGATCACGATAATGGCGGCGGCCGCGAGTACAGTTGGTGGACTACGCAGAAGCTGACCGATGTCTTCTACACGCCGGGCAAATTCGCTCCGCTGTTCGCCTACGAGCGCAGCGTTTCGTATCCGGAAGGGCACCGTAACGTGGTCTTCGCCGAACGCGGTATCCGGCCCCTGCCGCGTCTTCCCAAAGTGGACGAGAACTCCACGGGACACGCTCCCGACACGCTACTTTTTTACGAGTATTTGAAAAAGTTCAACGGCTTGACGGCCTCGCATACGAGCGCAACCGATATGGGGACCGACTGGCGCGACAACGATCCGGAGGCCGAGCCGGTGGTGGAGATCTACCAGGGCATGCGGCAGAACTATGAAATGCCGGACGCGCCGCGCTCCAACTCCGCCACCGATTCCATCGGCGGATGGCGGCCCAAGGGATTCGTCAACCTGGCCCTCGAGAAAGGCTACAAGCTGGGCTTCGAGGCCAGTTCCGATCACATCTCGACGCATCAGAGCTATGCGAATGTGCTGGTGACTAACGACACGCGCGACGCCCTGATGGACGGGTTGCGCAAGCGGCACGTGTACGCGTCCACCGAGCAGATCCTGGCGGACGTGCGCAGCGGTCCATACTTGATGGGCGATGTCTTCACGACCTCGGAAGCGCCCAACCTGCACGTAAAACTGGAAGGTGCGAATAAGTTCGCGAAGGTAGTGATCGTGAAAGACAACGAGTACGTGTATTCCACCGAGCCCGGCGCGGACACGGTCGAATTCTCATGGCGCGATAACTCGCCTACGAAAGGCAAAACCAGCTATTACTACGTCCGCGGAGAGCAGGACAACGGCGAACTCGTCTGGGTATCGCCGATGTGGATCACTTACACGGGGAAGTAGAGCGGCAGAGAGGTCGCTGTTTCGATTCTGCCGTGTGATGGTAGCCTGGCCTGGAGCTCGCCGCTTGGATTCGGAAAGATAATCTATGCATGTCCATTTACCCAAGGAACCGGTTTACGACGAACGCAAGCGGCTGATTCAGCAGTTCGGCTATGCCGCGTTCATCGGCATCCTGTTATTGCTGAACGTCACCGGCACTTTCACCACCGTCGCCGGCATCGATACGGCGGCTATTCTGGCGCTGATTGCCGGCTATCGAACGTTCTTCACCGCCGTCTCCGGATTGCTGCAACGTAAGATCTCGGCGGACCTGGCGATTTGCGTGGCGGTGATCGCGGCACTGGCATCCGGACAATATTTGGCGGCCGCCGAAGCCATGTTCATCATGCTGATCGGCGAAGCCCTGGAAGGCTACGCCGCGGGGCGCACGCACGCCGCTATCCAGCGTTTCGTGGAGCAGCTTCCGCGGCATGCGCGCGTGCTGCGCAACGGCGTGGAAATCGAAATCGACGCCGCGGAGTTGGTCTCGGGCGACATCGTGCTGGTGCGGCCGGGCGAGCGCATACCCGCGGACGGCGTGATTGTGCACGGCGCTTCCAGCATCGACGAGAGCACCATCACGGGAGAGCCGCTGCCGCGGGACAAATCCGCCGGCGACGAAGTTTTCTCGGGCACCTTGAACGGCCTCGGTCTGCTGCGGCTTACGGTCACCCGCGCGGGCGCCGAAACCACGCTGGCGCGGGTCATCAAGCTGGTGGAACACGCGCGCGAAAAGCGGGCGCCGGTGGAACGGCTGGCGGACCGGTTTGCTCGCTATTTTCTGCCCGCGCTGCTGCTGGTCGCGGGACTGACGTTTTATTTCACGCGCGATTGGCTGCGTACGGTGGCGGTATTGATCGTCGCCTGCCCGTGTGCGCTGATCCTGGCTACGCCGGCGGCCATGGTAGCCGCGATTGGCGGACTGGCGCGGCGCGGCATCCTGGTGCGCGGCGGCGCGGTGCTGCAAAACGCCGCCAAGGTCAACGCCGTCTTTTTCGATAAGACAGGCACCGTAACGGAGGGCCGCTTCGGCGTCATTAAAGTGATTGGATCGGGGCGCAGCGAATCCGACGTTCTAGCCCTGGCGGCGACGGCCGAGTATGGATCGGAACACGTGCTGGCGCGCGCCATTTCGGAGGAGGCGCGGCATCGCGGCCTCGCGATCGCCCAGCCGGACGAATCGCGCATCGTGCCGGGCCGCGGCGTGGTGGCGAAGGTGGCGGGTCGCACCATCCTGGCAGGCAATGCAGGCTTTCTCGCGGAACACAATATCTCCGGCCTGGAGCCGCTGTTGGAAGAAGCCGATCGCCACGGCGCGACAGCGGTGCTGGTGGCTGAAAACGGGCTCCTGGCGGGCAACCTCCTCCTTCGCGACCGTGTTCGCGAAGGTGCCCGCCGGGCAATTCACGAACTCGAACATCTGGAGATCGCCCACCTCACCATGCTCACCGGCGATCGTAAACGCGCGGCGGAAGCCATCGCGCGCGAGGTGGGACTCGACGATGTGGAAGCCGGGCTGTTGCCGGAGGATAAACTGGAGCGCATCCGGCACGCGGCGTCCCATGGCCTGACAGTGGCCATGGTGGGCGACGGGCTGAACGATGCTCCGGCGCTCGCCGCGGCGCAGGTGGGTATCGCGGTGGGCGGCGCCAACGATATCACTGCCGAGGCCGCCGGCGTGGTCTTTCTGGGCCATTCGTTGGAGGCCCTGCCGAAACTCTTCGAAGTCAGCCGGCGAGCCATTCGTACGGCCTGGCAGAACATGATTATTTTCGCCGGCATCGTGAATGCAGTGGCTATCACCGCCGCCGCCACGGGCAGGCTGGGCCCCATCGGGGCGGCCGTTACGCATCAGATTGCTTCGCTGCTGGTGGTCCTGAATTCGCTGCGATTGCTGCACGTCGGGGGAAAATCGGGCCGCTTCGCCTGGGTCGCGCCAAAACTTCACCACTTGTCGCACGATCTGCACCACCTGTCCAACCGCGTGGATCCAAAGCATTGGTTCGATCACGCGATAGCGCGCCGGCGGGAACTGGCGCGCCCGGCATTGGCGGCCGCGGCCGCGCTGATCTTGTTGAGCGGGTTTTATTCGCTTGCGCCCAATGAAATCGGCGTGATCGAACGGTTTGGACAAAAGATGCTGCCCTATCGCCAGCCCGGCCTGCACTATAAACTTCCCTGGCCGATCGAATGGCTGACCCGGGTCAAAGGGCGCAGCATCCGCGTGGTGGAGATTGGTTTCCGCTCCGGCGCGGCGTCCAGCGAGACGGAACCCGCCGCGTATGAGTGGAACGTACAGCACCGCTCGGGACGCTTTCAGCGCAGGCCCGAAGAGTCGCTGATGTTGACCGGCGATCAGAACATGATCGAAGTGAATGCGGTGGTTCACTACCAGATGTCACGCCCCGACGATTTTATGTTCCGGCAACTCGATGCCGAAGCCACCGTGCGCACCGCGGCCGAATCCGCTCTGCAGACCACCGTGTCGGCCGCCCCGCTCGACGATGTGCTGACCACCGGCCGGCGCGAAATCGAGAGCCGCGTCATGGTGGCCCTGCAAGCCAAGCTCGATCGTTATGGTGCGGGTGCGCGCGTGGTGCGGGTGAAGTTGTTGGATGTGCATCCCTCGATCGAGGTGGTGGATGCTTTTCGCGAAGTTTCCGCGGCTTTCGAGGAAAAGAACAGGATGATCAACGAAGCTGAGGGCTATCGCAACGAACAGATCGCGCTGGCTCGTGGCAACGCAGAGGCCCGTTTGAAAACAGCGGAAGGCTACAAGGCCAGCCGCGTGATGCGCGCCGATGGCGACGGCAGCCGCTTCGATCTGGCGGAGAGCGCCTTTAATACCGCACCCGCGATTAACGGGTTACGGCTGTACCTGGAAACCATGGAACAGGTGCTGCCGGGCAAGAAGAAACTGATTCTGGATTCGTCGAAAGGCCGGCGTCATTTATTGCTGCTGGAAGATGGCGTGGAGATTGCGCCGCCAGCCAGTTATGGCCTGGGACAGTAGGGTTGGGAGGCCCTGCTCATCATGCATCTTACTAAGACACATTATTGGGCCGGCGCCGTGGCGGCGTTGGTCTTGCTGGTCTGGCTCACTTTCTTCTCGGTGCGTGAAACGGAGTTTGCCCTGATCACGCAATTCGGCAAGCCCGTCGGAACGGTCACCGACGCGGGTTTACACGTGAAGTGGTTTTTTCAAAGCGCCACTTATTTCGATCGCCGCCTGCGCGTGTACGATCCGCGGCCCAGCGAGCTTCTGACGCGAGACAAGAAAAACCTGGTGATTGAAAGCTACGTGGCCTGGCGCATCCGCGATCCCAAGCACTTCGTGGAGACGGTCGGCGATCCGGTTTCGGCTGAAATGCGGCTGCACGATATTGTGTGGTCCGGGTTGTCCGCCGTACTGGGCACTCACGATCTGGATACGATCGTCGCGCCCGATGCGGCGAAGGTGCAGGCGGAAAGCTTTCTCGATCAACTGACCGCCGCCACGGGTACTTCCGCTTTGTCGCAATACGGCATCGAAATCGTGGATGTGCGCATCAAGCGGCTGAACCTGCCGGAGCAGAATAAGCAGAGCGTGTATGCCCGGATGCGCGCCGAGCGCGAGCGCATCGCCCGCCAATACCGCGCGGAAGGCGAGGAGCAGGCCCTGGAGATTCGCGCGGACGCCGACCGGCAGCGCGACGAGATCCTCTCCGCGGCCTACAAAGAAGCGGAGAAAACGCGCGGCGAAGGCGATGCCGCGTCGACCCGGATTTACAGCCAGGCTTACTCGCGCAATCCAAAATTCTACAAGCTCACGCGTACGCTCGAATCCTACAAAAAGATTCTAGACGATAAGACCACCGCCATCCTCAGCTCCGATTCGGAACTATTGAAGGTGCTGATGAAGGGCGAGGCCGCGCAATGAGCACGTTTCCAGCGGTAGAGCATCATCACGGCCACGATCATCCCCACGATCATGAGCATGACCACGATCACGGCCATCCGCACGAACATGCGCATCATGCGCATCCGCACCAGAAAAGGACCGGCGCGCCGGGTTCCACGAACCCACGGAAACGGCTGGCATTGGCCGCGGTTGGCCTGTGGCTGCTGAGCGGAACGTACATTGTGGCGGCGGACCAGCAGGCCGTGGTCACGCGTTTCGGGCACGTGATCGAGCCGCGCGTCTTTCCGGGCATCCATATTTCGTTGCCCTGGCCGATCGATCGCGTCACCAGGCTGAAAGTGAGGCAGCTACAGCGGCTGGTGGTGGGAGGCGATCTTCCGGACAGTGTGCTGGGCCGGACTCAGCCGCTAGCCTCGCAGTTTCTCACGGGCGACCAGAACATTATCAACCTGCGCGCCGTAGTGCAGTACTCCGTGGACATGCCTGCCGATTATTTGTTCCACACCCAGGATGTGGCCAAGAGCGTGGCGGCGGCGGTTGAAACCGAACTGGCCCGGCGCATCGGATGGCGCACGGTTCAACGCGGTCCTGACCACCGATAAGACTGCCATTCAGGAAGAAACCCGCGCGGCCGCGCAGAAGCTGATCGACGCTTACGGGGTGGGCGTGCGCATCGCCAGCATCAACATCGAAAGCATGACGCCGCCGCCGGACGCCGCCGAAGCATTTCGGGATGTCGCCAGCGCGCGGGCGGATGCCGCCAGAATCTACAACGAAGCGCTGGGGTACGCCAACGACGAGATCCCCAAGGCGCGCGGCGAAGCGCAGCAGATGACGGAATCGGCGTCCGCTTACAAGAATACGAAGATCGACGAAGCCACCGGCGACGCGGCTCGTTTCGACCTGGTGGCGGGAGAGTATGCGCGCGCTTCGGCGGTGAACGGCCAGCGGCTTTATCTGGAAACTCTGGAGCAGGTGCTGCCGAAAATCAAGAAGCTGATCGTGGATAAGAACGGAAACTTCGATCTGACCATCATCCGGAAAGGAGACCCGCCGCCGGCGAGGAAGAACCCATGACACGCGAACGAAAAGCGCAGATTGCCACGGTGGGCATTTTACTCGGCGCGCTGGCGCTGGTGGCCATGAAACGGGGCGGCTGGCAGGCCAACGCGGCTTCGCTCTCGAATCTGGTGGCTGCGCGCGCGCCGGCCGGCGCGAGTCCGCAAGACACCGTTTATCGTATGATGGACGCGGCGCGCGATGGCGACGTGCGCGCCTATCTGGGCTGCTACACCGGACAAATGCAGAGTACCCTGCGGCAGATCGTAGCGGAGAAGGGAGAAGCGGCCCTGGCTACCTACATTCGTAGCTTCAACGCGTCGGTGAAGGGCATCGCGATCCAGGAGCCGCAGCCCACGGCGGAGCGCGAAGTTCGCCTGCGCGTGGAGTTCGTGTATCGTGACCGCAACGAAGCGCAGAACTATTATCTGGAACAGGCCGGCGGCAATTGGAAGATTTCCAGGCAGGAGAACAGCGAAGGAGTCAAAACGCTGGTGCCCTACGGGACCGTTGTGGAATGAAATCACTTAATGGCGGCGGCCGCCAGGTCCCAATCGCCGCCATCGAAAGCCATCTCGTCGGACTTCAGCTCTACCGAGCTCTGAAACCCTTTAGCCAGCCCTGAAGCGCTGTGGTGCACGGTACCGAGCACGGCATGATAGAGTTCGTGCGCGAGGACCCGGCCCAGCACACGGCCGAGTGCCGCCCCGCCCACCCGCCGGTCGGCGGCATATTCGATTTCTGGAAACAAGCGGCGCACCGCATCGCAACGCACTTGGCTGTAGGGAAGCACGCGGCCGGAATCCACCGCGGTAGTGCCTAATACCAGAACCTCCCGGGTGGAATGGAGGAAGCCCCCGCAAGCGCATTTTCCGGTGAACTTAACCACCACTAGCCGCGCGAAAGGTTCATCCCCTTGGTTTTCGGATACCAGACGCCATGCGATCCGGATGCCCACTTTTTCCAGGATGCCGGAGGCCTCGTCCCGCATGGCCTCCACCGTATTCGGGGCCGGGGGTTCCTCAAAATCGAGGTAGACGCCAACCGGGGAAGCGGCCACCAGAACGCGCCCACACAGCATGAGGAGACCGCCTAGAACAGGGAAACGCAGCATGGTCGCACCCCCGCAACCAACTGGATTGTATCATGGCAGGTCTATGAAATCTGTTTAGTCTTGCACGCGACGGCACTCATTTAAGGCAGATAGACGCGGACCGGGATCAGATCGAGCATGGCAGCCGGATCGTCCGGGAGGGGCCTTTCGCAGCCCGAATCGCCGGGCGGACCGCATACGTAGACGACCGGAAAGCCGGCAGGGTCCTGGCGGACCTCCAGGCCCACGGATTCAGGGACAGCCGTTCCGGTCATCTTCAGGTCCAAGGTGGCAATCGCGCCTGCATCCAGACCGACACCGCTACGCATCAGCGGCTTGAAGCCGGGTTTCACGACTTCGATTCGATACTGCCCGAGAGGTAGCCTGCCTATTTGGAAATGGCCCTCGGCGTTGGACAGAACCTGGCGCACAGCTCCGGAATCCAGAAGTGTCGCCGTTACCACCGCGGCGGCGACCGCGGTTTGGCGCGAGTCCGTGACGCGGCCTGCGATCCTGCCGTCCTGGGCAATTGCAGGCGCCGACAGCAACAGGAGCAAAGTGATTGTCGCCAGATGCAGACGCGTGCGCATATTCGATATTGTCTATGGATTTTATCTACTGATGGGCCATCTTGTCAACCTCTTCTGGCGTCGTGAATGCGGATCGTATTGATTGCAATCCGTTTGATCGTAATTTGACGCGAATTTGAATCCGATTTCACGACTTTCATCGAAGGCGATGTTAGTCTCGATTCCGAAGGGGGAAGATTCACATGAGAAGTTCGGCAAGGAGGGTGGGCACGCATGGGCTTGATAAGCCGCTTCCTGCTTGTTTTCAAGAGTCCCTTCAGATCCACACCGCATTCAAAGCGCATGTGGTTCATACCGCTCATGCTGTTATAAGATGCGGCTGAAACCGGCGCGATACCGAAGGCACCGGTCAGGCCCACAGCGTCCGTACCTGCCGAAGACGCGGCGAGGGCCGTGGAGGCCAATGAATCCATCGGGCGGAATCCACGCAGGCCCATGCCTAAAGACCCGAAAGCCGGAGCGGCCACCGGGGTCGTGCGCATGACGCCAGACAGCGGAACCGACGGAACACGCGCCAAACTGTGACCGGAGGCCGCGACCCCGGCGTGGACCTTGACGGCAGATCCCTGGCTGACGGGCGGATGGAGTAGTCGGGTCACCAGCATGCTGGAACCGAAATTGGAAGCTGGGAGCGCGCCAGAGACTACTGTCAACACCACACTGCCGGCATTGTAGATAATGGTGAAATGCTCGGTGCCATTGATCGCCAGGCCATTCACCGTGGTGAACGTTCCGGACACCGCCGGAGCTGTCAGAATGGTGAACTTCTGGCCTACTGTGGGAGTGAAGGATCCCAAAGCGATGTTCAGCGTGCCGCTCAGCGTGGCGCCTTGGGTCACTTTGAGCTGATCGTACTTGGTGCCCAGCGTGGCGCCGACCCTTTTAGGATGCAAACGTGCCCCGCCTTCACGCCAGGCGGCCTTTGGTGGCGGCACCTATCGGCTCACTCGTTTCGACAACTGGCGAGCCGACAATCAACGAACTCAAGCGCCGAGCGAAAAGAGCGCTTGGCAGCGCATCAGAAACGGATGGCCAAGGGCGAGAAAAATGGAAGTTCGGGCTAAGCAATTCCTCACCTCACAGTCGCCTGAGCCGCACCGCGACCGTACCAGAGCTCTCCTGCGCCGCCACCCGGAATTGCGGCAGTTTATCGGCAAGAATCCGTATACTGCGCTGATTATCCTTGGTTGTGTTGCGCTTCAGGTATGTGTGGCGGCGTTGCTGAGAGACTCGCCTTGGTGGGAAATTGTTTTGGGCGCATTTACCGTCGGAGCGTGCACGAGCCACGCGTTATGGACTCTGATTCATGAATGTTCACACAACCTGGTTTTCTCGCGGACATATCTGAACACGCTCGCCGCAATCACGGCCAATTTGCCCCATCTTCTGCCGAGTGCAGTTTCCTTCCAGCGTTATCACATGAAACACCATGCCTTCCAGGGAGTCTACGACTTGGATGCCGACCTGCCCAGCTATTGGGAAGCCAAGCTGATCGGTAACTCACCCGTGAGGAAGGCCCTCTGGCTATTGTTGTTCCCCGTCTTTCAACTCACACGTCCTCCTCGCCTGAAAGAAATCCGCATGTTCGACCGATGGATAGTTCTGAACTTGGCGGTCCAGGCTCTGTTCGACACGTCCGTCTACCTCTTGGTCGGGCCGAAGGCCATTCTGTATCTCGCGGCGTCGTTCTTCTTTTCGGTCGGGCTGCATCCTCTGGGAGCCCGGTGGATACAGGAGCATTACCTAGTTGCGCCTCCCCAAGAAACGTACAGTTACTACGGCCCCTTCAATAAGATCGCCTTCGATGTTGGCTATCACAATGAGCACCACGATCTTCCATCGGTGCCGTGGAACCATTTGCCCGAAATCCGGAATGCCGCACCAGAGCTGTATGATTCGTTGGTCTACCATACGTCGTGGGTCAAGCTATTGGTTCGGTTTGTATTCGATCCGGACATTTGTCTGTTTTCGCGGCAGTTGCGCACCGAAAGAGGCCACGTCGCGCTGAACGCCGAGGTTCGGCCAGATGTCGAGTTTGTGGAATCGTCCAACCTAACATAGAGCCTGCGTCGCGCTCCGACGCTTCCGAGCGCATGCCAGCCGAGCGACTAACACGGGCACGAAAGGGCACGCACGATTGGGGTACCGCTGTAATCGTTCCTGGTCCTGGCGAGGACACAAAGGCGTATCCGCCTCCGAACGCTAGATATTCAGCGCCCGGCACGGAAACGCCAGGTCCACCTGACCGCTAAATATGTCCTGGCCGTTAACGAAATACACCTGAGCGGGAATCGCGGACTCCTGTCGGATGGCCGTAAGCACATTCTGTGGATTATATGCGATGTACAGAAATTGCTGCCCCACGACTCCCGCCTGGACCTCATTTTCATCACAGATAGAGTAGACACTTTGGATAAACCCGCCGTTTCCGTTGTTGTCGTAGGCGTTTAATGAAGAAACATCACCCCAGAATTGTGTGCCCCTATAGGAGTCCCAGGCACCACGCGAAAGACTGTACTGGGGGTATTGTGCTGCCACCTGGAGCATGTGGGTCGAGAACGGCAGAAAGTAAACATTCGACGTGAGCCCATTGGCCGACGCAGTGGCCGCCAAAACGCCCGACTCGTGTACGGTCAGTTGTGCAAATGGGTTACCATCCAACGAGACCACATCGTAGGCCGTTTGTAGCGTCCGCATGTCGCACGCCATCAAATGTCCCGTTACGCCGTCCACATACCACGTCTGCCGGTTCACTTACGTCCAGCGATATTGCCATGGCCGCGACAGCCTTGGTCACTATCGCCGCGTTTCCATTGCTGCTGATAATCTCTTCCGCCGATGCCTTTGTTAGCCCGCGGCCGGAGCTGGCCCAAAGCTTACCCCCTGGAATGTCGTAAGCCAAACCGACCACATTCCACTGCGCACCGAGATTTTGGCTCACAATCACATCGCCGTTCGCGGGGTCGATAGCTGTTACATTAGGTCCATTGGCCACCCAGAGATTGGTGCCATCAAAAACCATTGGCCCAGCGCCAGCGAGTTGATAGGTGGCCACAATTTGGGCGCGAAGGTATCGGGGTTTGTCGCAGCCCGAACGGTGCCAATTGAAATAGCGATCAGGACAATCGCGGACCACAACTGTCGTATTATCGTCATTTTAGTTCTCTCACCCGAGAATGCGCGGGCCCGGTTTGGCCGCGCGGGTTTACACGGCTTCTTCGTTCTAGTGCCCCGGTATGTGAAGAATAAAGGCGACAACAGCGATAGACGGCGCTGCCAGGCGCTCTTTTCGCTCGGCGATATCCTGCACAAAGCAAGGTGGTAGTTGCCGCTTGGCGAGGTGGCAGCCCATGGCGCGGCTCGGCGCTTTTATCGACCCTGGTCGGTTTGGCCGGCGTGCAAGCAGGCTCGGAGAAACTTACATCTCCGCTGTCGCTAGAAGCGCAAGGTTGACGCGCAATAGTTCCACGATTGGACGCTATGTAGTCAGCCCAACCTGCTGGCTTCGTGGCCAGAGTCGTGCTAATAGAGACACGTCCTGAAAAGACAGCCCATGCTGAGCGACTCAAAAGGAACGCGCGAGACAATCCTGGTCGTCGATGACAACGAGGCAGTTCTACACATCGTGGCGGCTGTACTCGAAAGCGCGGACTTCCGAGTACTCGTAGCCGACAGCCCCACAGTTGCCCTGAGGCTGGCGGATGAGAAGGACGAGAAGATCGATCTTCTTCTCTCCGACGTGGAAATGCCCGAGATGTCAGGTCCGGACCTGGGAGAGACGCTGAAGAAGACAAGGCCAGAATTGCACGTGATGTTGATGTCGGGGGGAGCGAATGGGAATCTATTGGTCCTCAATTACGGCTGGGCTTATATTCAGAAGCCCTTTGTGGCTGAAAAGCTGATTCAGATGGTCACGGAAGTACTGCGTTCCAGAAATCGCTCACAAATTGGAGGGCAGGAATTCGACTGCCGCAAGGATACAGACGAGGATGGATGAAAATCGCTAAAAAAAGGCGATTAAACAAGAACGCTGCGACTGGCGACCCAAGCGGATCTCCACGCCCGAGCGCCTGGGGCCGGACACGCTTTCGAGCAATTCTGACCAGACCGGACCCGCTGAACCTAGTATTTGGTGATAGAGGAGCGCGGAGTTCCCGAAGCGGAAGTCGCTCGTTGGATTTGGCGTCGTCAACTAAGTTTGGAGCCGCCCGCCCAATCTCACCGATACGGGGCTCCCGTAGCAAAACGCCGTTGCGGGAGAAGCGCTACTTCTCAATCGTGCAACGCGTCCGCTACTGGTGCGTAAGGCGTGGGCGGTTGTCGGCCGTTGGTGCGGGCAAAACCATAGAGATTAGCATCCACGAGGGTTCGATTCCGGCACCACTGGATTTACGATTAACAACTGTGCGGTTCCGTCCGCCTTAGCCGCGCAGCTTGGAGGAAACTAGAGCATGACGCGATCCCTAACGGGGGAAGATCGGCCGTCGCCGCCGGCAGAGCCGGCCAGTCTCGTCGAATACGTATGTCCAATGCATCCGCAGATCGTGCGGAACGGGCCAGAGAGTTGTCCGATCTGCGGCATGGCGCTCGAACTCAAAACGCCATCAGCGGTCGAGCAACCTAATCCAGAACTCGCCGATATGAAACGGCGGTTCCTTATCAGCCTAGTCCTCACCATCCCTGTCTTCATCGCTGCCATGGGGGAGATGATCCCCGGACAGCCGTTGCAACATCTGGGGCAGCAGCGGACGTGGACCTGGGTTGAGCTTATTCTAGGCAGCCCCGTGATTCTTTGGGGTGGCTGGCCGTTCTTCGAGCGGGGTTGGCATTCCGTTGTGAATCGCAGCCTGAATATGTTCAGCCTGATTAGCCTCGGCGTGTCGGTCACGTATGGGTACAGTCTGATCGCAGTCCTGGCGCCAGGAATCTTTCCGCCCGCCTTCCGGGATGCCGCAGGCAACGTGGCGGTCTATTTTGAAGCCGCGGCCATCATTGTCACGCTGGTTCTTCTGGGCCAAGTGTTGGAACTGAGGGCTCGTAGCGAAACCGGATCGGCTATCACATCGCTGCTAGGGCTCGCACCGAAGACGGCGCGTCTGGTTGATCGGGACAGATCGGAAACGGATATTCCGTTGGAACAGGTGCAGGTTGGCGCAACCCTGCGGGTCCGACCGGGAGAGAGGGTGCCGGTGGACGGCGTCGTATTGACGGGCAGCAGCACGGTCGACGAATCCATGATTACCGGCGAACCGATCCCAGTGGAAAAGAAAACCGGTGACCGGGTCACGGGTGCTACGGTGAACGGCACCGGAAGCCTTATCATGAAGGCCGAGCGGGTCGGGTCGGAGACTTTGCTGGCGCAGATTGTACGCATGGTATCGGAAGCTCAGCGGAGCCGCGCGCCCATTCAAAAGCTGGCTGACAAGGTTGCCGGTTACTTTGTGCCTATCGTGGCCGGCGCATCGATCCTGACCTTTATCGTGTGGGCGTTGGCCGGCCCGGAGCCGCGCATGGCACACGCTCTGATCGCCGCAGTCTCGGTGCTGATCATCGCGTGCCCGTGCGCTTTGGGGTTGGCGACGCCTATGTCCATCATGGTGGCGACCGGAAAGGGCGCGACCATGGGCGTGTTGTTCAAGAACGCCGAGGCCATTGAGTTCATGCGCAAGGTGGACACGCTGGTGGTGGACAAGACCGGCACGCTCACCGAGGGTAAGCCGAAACTGGCCGGAGTGAAACCCTCGCCCGGCTTCGATGAAGCGCGGTTGCTCCAGTTGGCGGCGAGCCTCGAACGCGCGAGTGAGCATCCGTTGGCGTCCGCGATCATAGCCGGAGCGGAAGCGCGGAATGTACCGCTTCTCGCTGCCGAGAATTTTGAGGCCGTTACAGGTAAGGGTGTCAAGGCCCAGGTCGAGCGCGCGACCGTGTTACTCGGCAATCGCCGCCTGATGGAAGAGTCGAATATCGATCTGCGAGGGTTGATAGCGACGGCCGAGGAGATGCGGGCAGATGGCCAGACGGTCATGTTCGTAGGCGTGGACGGCAAAGCTGCCGGACTGATCGGCGTCGCAGATCCCATCAAGGCGACGACGGCAGAGGCGATTCGGCAGTTGCACGATGAGAAGATCCGAATCGTTATGCTAACCGGAGATAGCAAAACGACGGCTCAGACGGTGGCAGGCAAGTTGGGGATCGATGAGGTGATTGCTGAAGTGCTGCCTGAGGATAAGAGCAATGCGGTCGAGCGACTCCAGGATGAAGGCCGGTTCGTGGCGATGGCCGGCGACGGCATCAACGACGCGCCGGCACTGGCGAAGGCTGAGATCGGTATTGCCATGGGGACCGGCACTGACGTGGCGATGGAAAGCGCCTCTGTGACGCTGGTCAAAGGCGATCTCGGGGGAATTGTGCGCGCGCGCCGGCTGAGCCGCGCGACCATGCGAAATATCAAAGAAAACTTATTCTTTGCGTTTATCTACAATGCGGTCGGCGTGCCTGTCGCAGCCGGTGTGCTATACCCTTTCTTTGGTCTGCTGCTGAGTCCGATGATCGCGGCAGCCGCCATGAGCGTCAGTTCAGTGTCAGTTATCTGCAATGCCTTGCGGCTCCGGCATGCAGCCGAGGCTTCCGTAAAGCCTGGATTGCAAAAAGGAGTGTAGCTGCCATGACAGGAGCACTCTAGTTTGAGGCTTCAAGTGGGCCGTTGGCCATTGAGATTAACAAGGGCACGAACGGGCGCGCACTTTGTGGGGCAGGAGAATCTGCGTTTTTCGCATTGACCAAGCCCGAGCGCCTGGCGCAGGTGGCTTGCGCTCGGGCGTGGTCATCGCGGCGCGCGGGGGTGCGCTCTCGCGGACGAATGCCCGGGTCCCACTCAGTATCTCGTTGCCGCCCGCTTCGCCCATCCGAACGCCGTCGGTCGCGCCACTCGCGATGGCCGCGTCGAGCGGCGGGAGTGCCGCCGGTACTGCTGCAGCGTGCACGAGCGCCGGTGGGGCGAGTGCCATTCGCGGCGGGACCATCGTAATAATCCCCCAAGCGTTCCGACCATCAGTAGAAACCAACGGGCACGAATCGCCGGCGGGGCGGCGCCGCGCCCGGCCACTGCTTGCACGGCTCCGGCGCCAGGCGCGGGCGTGGGCCCGTCTCTCGCCAATCGCTTCGCCCATCCGCCCGTCGGCGGTCGGGGCGACGGACGAGCGACGGCTTGGTGCCGAACGGGCCGCCGGGCATCAGGCCCCCGGGTCGTAACTCTGTTTGATCAGTTCGTGTTGATCAGCGAGAAGCCAGGGCTGGTGGTGATCGCCCCCACCTTCGCAGTTACGGCGTAACCACCGGTCGTGCCGTTGGCCGTGAAGACGGGCGCGGTGGCTAGTCCCGCGGCATCGGTTGTAGCTGTTGTGGTATTCGAGCCGCCCGTAAAGGTTCCACTGGCTCCGCTGGCTGGAGCGGTGAAGGTCACTGTCGCGCCGGAAACCGGATTGCCGAATGTGTCACTCACCTTTGCCGCCAGATTGGTGGCGAATGCCGTGTTGATCTTGGCACTCTGCGGCGTCCCGGCACTCGTCGCAATAGCTGCCGCCGCGCCTGCCTGATTGGTCAGGGCAAAGCCGGGGTTTGTCGTTACCGTACCAGTTTTGGCTGTCACGCTATAAGTTCCGGTTACCGTGTTCGCGGTGAAAACCGCAGCCGTAGCCACCCCTTGGGCATTAGTGGTGGCCGTGTTTACGCCGCCGGCAAAAATGCCGCTGGCGCCGCTGGTCGGAGCGGTAAATGTCACAGTGGCTCCGCCGATCAAATTGCCATAAGTATCTTGCACTGTGGCCCCCAGCTTTGTGGCGAAGGCTATGTTAACCGTAGCAGTTTGCGGAGTCCCGGCGGTGGCCGTGATCGTCTTGGGTGCTCCCGCCTTATTGGTCAGGGAGTAACCCGGACTGGTAGTAAGCGAAGCCCCTGTCGCCGTAATGGTATATTTGCCGGAGACTGTATTAGCGGTGAACGTGGGCGCGGTGGCTACGCCCGCGGCGTTAGTGATCGCGGAATTACCGCTGCAGGCAAAAGTCCCGCTGGCGCCACTGGTGGGAGCATTGAAGGTCACCAGCACACCCGAGACGGGATTGCCCGAGGAGTCCTGCACAGTCGCCGCCAGATCCGTAGCGAACGATTTAGCGACAGTAGCGCTTTGGGGCGTACCGGCGGTCGCTTTGATGGTGGCAGGGATACGTGAATCGGTGATGGTGAGTGTCACAGGCACCACCATCCACAGGTTCTCTTGGGAGTACTCTGTAAGGATAATCTCGCCCGTGTAAGTTCCCGCCGGGAGCGTTGTGGCAGTTAGGCTCACCGTGATGTTGTCCGGCGTGCTGCAGCACCCCCCACCTGTGGGTGAAATCTTCAGCCATGTGCCGCCGGCTGCGGTGGACTCTGATGCACTGTAGAGGAAGTTAGTACCGGTACTAGAAACAGCAAGTGCCTGGGACGCCGGATTCGACCCGCCCAGCGTCGCGCTAAAGCTCATGGCACTCGCCTGGGTATAGACACTGGCCCCCACCGTCACACTCACTGGAATGCTTACACTGCTTGACGCGGCGGTAAATACCAACTCTCCGGTAAAGGTCCCGGCGATCAGGCCAGCGCCTGGCAGGTTGGCGGCCTTTACCACAACAGTTACCGATGATGGCGCCTTTCCACTGGTCGCGGAAACAGTCAGCCACTTAGCGTTATCGGATGTTACGGTGGAGAGACTCCAGTTCAAGGTGCCGGCTCCAGCATTTCGAATCTTTACGGTCTGAGACGGCGGGTTGCTGGAACTAGGCGCGAACGAGTAACTCATCTGGCCCTGGACACTGTCGAAGAGGGCTCCGCACGGTACTACGGTAAGAGTCACCGGCACAGTCATCCAAATGGTTTGCTGGGAATACTCAGTGAAGATGATTTCGCCTGTATAGGTGCCGGCAGGCAACGTGGAGCCGTTCACGACGCTCACCGTGATGGCCTCCGGCGTGCTGCAACACCCGCTTCCTTTGTTGGATATGCTCAGCCATGCGCCGCCATTTCCATTGTAAGATGCAGAGCTAAAGAGGAAGTTGGTACCGGTGCCGACCACAGGCAGAACCTGCGGCAGGGGATTCGCGCCGCCTTCGGGCATGGTGAAAGAGATGGCATTCAGTTGGTTGAAGACGTTCGGACCCACCATGACACTGACGGGAATGGTGGCCACGTCCGTGCCTGCGGTGAAGACTATTTCGCCGTTGAAGGTGCCGGCTAGATTTCCTCCGCCGGGCAGGTTTGCGGGAACCACGGTGACCGTCACGGTAGCAGTGGCTTTGCCGCTTGCGGGAGATACGGTCAACCACTTACCACCGTCCGCAGTGGTCCCTTTGGCGGTGAAACTGAGTGTTCCAGTGCCGCCGTTCCGAACCTGAACGGTCTGAGGGGGCGGTGTGCTTCCCGCCTTGAGCAGGAACGTCATCTGGCCGGGAAGATTATCGAAGAACGCGGTAGCCGGCGCGGATACCGTTAAAGTGACAGGCACTGTCATGATCAAGTTCTGCTGGGAGTATTCGGTGAATACTATTTCACCGGAGTAAGTTCCGGTGGGAAGCGTGGAGGCGTTGATGATGCTCAGGGTAAGCGCCTCCGGCGTGGCGCAACACCCGCCGCCCAGGTTCGATATACTCAACCAATTGCCGCCGGTCGAAGTGTACACCGCCGAGCTAAATAAGAAATTCGTTCCGGTGCTGGCGACGGACAAGATCTGCGGAAGCGGATTTGCGCCGCCCGCCGGCATGTTGAAGTTAATGGGATTCACCTGCACGAAAACACTGGTTCCCACCGTAACACTCACAGGGATGGTCACTACATCGCCCGAGCCCTGCAAGACAACTTGCCCGTTGAAGGTGCCGGCTATGGCTCCTCCGTTCGGCAGAGCGCTGGGGGTGACCGATATATTGACCGTGGTGGGCGCCGTGCCACTGGCGGCCGATGCGCTGAGCCATGCGCCGCCATCCGCCGTCCTCGTCGCAAGGGTCCAATGCAACGTGCCGGATCCGGCATTTCTGATCTGGATGGGTTGGGCCGGCGGCGCGTTGCCGCCAGTGGCCATGGAGTAAGTCAATTGGCCTGGCAAGCTGTCGAAAAATGGAACGCCGGTTCCCTCGACGGTTAACGTGACCGGCACGACCACTCCCATGGTCTGCTGGGAATATTGGGTGAAGACGACTTCACCGGAGTAAGTCCCCTCGGGCAGCGTGGAAGCATTAATGACTTTGACGGTGATGCCCTCCGGTGTGGCGCAGCATCCACCGCCCAGGTTGGAGAGGGTCAGCCAGTTGCCGCCTTGGCCGGTATACACCGCCGAGCTAAACAGGTAGTTCGTGCCGGTGCTGGCCATGGTCAGACTCTGCGGCAAGGGACCTGACGTACCCTCAAACATCGTGAACGAAAGCGGATTTACCTGCGCGAAAACATTGGGTCCTACGGTGACGCTGATGGGAACCGTGACTACATCGCCGGTGGTTTCGATGACCACTTGACCGTCGAAGGTTCCGGCAGTCGCGCCCGCACCCGGCAGAGCCGAAGGGACTATGCTTACCGACACACTGCCGGGCGCCGTCCCACTAGTGGCTGAAAGAGTCAGCCATGCGCCTCCATCGGCGGTGCTGCCCGACGCGGTCCAATTCAACGTGCCGGTTCCAGCGTTGCGGATCGGTATGGACTGAGCCGCAGGGGTTTCGGTGGATGTGCGGAAGAAACTCAGTCCGCCGGGGACACTATCGAAGTACGCCGTGCCGGGAGCTTCCACTTGCAGCACAACGGGCACTGTGATCCACAAGTTGTTTTGGGAATACTGGGTAAATACGACTTCGCCGATATAGGTTCCCGCAGTCAGCGTGGCCGCAGTGGAGCCGATGCTGACCGTGATCGCCTCCGGGGTTGCGCAGCAGCCACCACCCTTGTTAGAAATGATAAGCCAACTGCCGCCGGTCCCCGTGTACACGGCGGAACTAACCAGGTAGTTTGCGCCCGTGCTAGAAATTGCTAATACCTGCGGAAGCGGAGTGCCGGCGCCCTCGGGCATGGTCACATATATGGGATTCACCTGAGTGAAGACACTGGTTCCGACGGTTACGCTTATCGGAACGGTGACGCTACTTCCGGTTGCCGTGAATAATAGCTGGCCTATGAAGGTTCCCGCGGTTGCGCCTCCACCGGGTAAGGATGCGGGAGTAATCTCCACGGCGACCGCCGAGGGGGCCGTACCGGACTTTACGGGAACGTCGAGCCAACTGCCGCCGTCGGCGGTGCTCGCGGTTACGGTCCAGTGGAGGGAGCCGGTTCCCCCGTTTTGGATTTGAATGTTCTGGGCTGCTGGCGCCTTTCCTCCGGGCACCATGGAGAAGGAGGCTTGTCCGGCAACATCGCCAAAGAACGCCGTGCCCGTGGACGCTACGGTTAGAGTCACCGGGACGGTGATGCTGGGCGTTCCGGAGGAGTACTGGGCGAACACGATCTGACCGTTATAGGTTCCGGCGGTCAGGGTAGTGGCGTTGACGGAGACCGTGACGGCTTCGGGCGTGGCGCAACAGCCCCCGCCCGTAGGGCTGGCCGATAGCCAACTGCCGCCGCTCGAAGTGGATGGAGTGACGCTGAAGAGAAACTGCGTGCCGGTGCTGGCGACACCGACCACTTGCGGCAGCGGATTTGCGCCGCCGACAACCATTGTGAATGAGAGCGCCGGGACGTTGTAGAAGTTCTGTGCACCGGCAGCAGGGATGCTCACGGCCGCTAGCACAGCGATCGGCAAAATTGCCCAAACCTTCCGCCAGACTGATAAAGACAGCATAATTTCTCCTGGAACCTCTACCGTGATAACATCGTACACTGCGCCATTCCGTGGCGCACCGGATCGCCAAGGCTGCAAGTATATTTGACTGCGTTTTACCACACTAATAATGCCGTTCAGACTCAGGATGCCCAGTACTTGCGCATAAAAAACGCCGCTGTTAGAACCCCAAGCGGCGCTGTCGCGGTCAGGTAAACAACCCTTTAATAAGCATTGCGCAGACGCTCGGGAAAAACCGTCATGCGCCTTCAAAATATTTCATCCGTGCGGATATGCCTTCATCGGCCCGGACGAGTCATCGTGTCGCGCGGCGGGCGCGCGGCGGGAGGATGAACGCCTGCCCTTGGGCAACGTCCCGACGCCGATCGCGTCTCCCATTCGCGCGCCGCCGGCCGCGGCAACGGGCTGCTGGCCGCGACGAGCGGCGGGACGGACGGTGGTGAATCGCAGAAGCGGGACCGCCGGTGGGGCGAGCGCCGCGCGCGCCGACGGCTTGCACGCCTCCGGCGCCAGGCGGTTGGTACTCTTCGGCGGGCAATCCGGCATCTCGCAATGTATGAGCACGTCCTCGACAGGGTGCTAAGATCAGAAATCGCGACCAGTTTGATCAAACATGGTTACCGCTTAGTGTTCTGGGGAGGACACCAATGCCAAGGCAGGCAAGGCCGAAAGACAACACATTGCTGGAGATGGCCATCGTCGGTTATCAAAGCGAAATCGACAAGATCTCCGCGCGGATAGCCGAAATCAACGCCCAACTAAGTAAGCGCGGACCGGGCCGGCCAAGGAGCACGCGAGCCACAGCGGCGGTGGCTACCGCAACGGATCAGGCCACTCCAAAGAAACGAAGCACGATGAGCGCCGCGGGCCGCGCCAGGATCGCTGCCGCACAGCGGGCGAGGTGGGCGGCGCAGAAGAAGCAACAGGCGCAACCAGCCGGACCTGCGAAGCCCACGAAGCGGAAGATGTCGAAGGCGGGTTTGAAAGCTATACGGGAAGCCACAAAGAAGCGTTGGGCGGCGTACCATAAGGCACGCGAAACTGCGGCGTAAGCATCTCGTCTCCTTCCGCCGCGGTCACGGCGGCGCACGACGGGCTACTAGGGGGGGACTCTCCGCCGGCATCAAGCCACACAAGCGCCAACCACGCTCCTGGCAGTAGGCCGCGCCGGCCCGGCAGCCGCGTATCGGTGGAGTCAGATCCGTCTGCGCCGCAAGATGTTAAGCTGAACCGCGTATCGTCCTCACAACGTCTTTTGAACCTCGCTGGACCAGCTTTCGAGTCTTTGGATTCCGTCGGCTGAGCGGTGGGGCAAACGACTACGGAACCATATTCAGCATCACCCCTGGTGGCACATTGACGACAATTCACAGTTTCGTGGGAACGGACGGTTCACAACCACAAGCCGTGCTACTGGAAACGTCAACCGGGGAGTTCTTTGGTGCTGCCTGGAGCGGCGGTACACAAAACGAGGGCACGCTCTTTAAAGTCAGTTCCGATGGAGAGGTAACCGTCCTCAATTGCTTTAACGGAACGGAGGGCGCCAACCCGAGCAGCTTGGTTCAGGATACTGCCGGCCGAAGAATCTACACGACGACATTTGGCGGCGGAAGCAACGGCTACGGGGCGATTTTGAATGGTGAGTTCAACACTCCGGCATGACCCACTTTGATCTTCTCGCAACGCCGGGAAGCACCATCGTCTCAGTGGGAGCGTGGCCGTCACCGTATTGCTGGTAATATCGTTCGAAGATTTCGAACCGGGCGCCTAACGGCGATTCCCCCACAATCGTGAAGTCGCGCTCGACGTGTGCGCGTGAGAACGACGGGGTCCTTTTCCTGGCTGCCTCCATTGCATTACCGCGACGTCATCGACAAGGGCGTGACCTATCACAAGCTGGGCCCGCTCAAAACGCGCCAGGTGTTCGGAATTCAGCTCTACGGCACCCATCGCAGCGTGCAGGATGTGTCCCTGTTTGGCGAAGGCGCGCGCTCCGGCACCACCGCATATGCTTTCAAGCTTTCGGAAACCTATACCGGAGCGATCGCCCGTCTGCCCCTCACTCCTTGGCTGGCCGCGACCGGCCAAATCGAGTACCGCCAGGTCTCGCTTCCGGCTGACAGCGCCCCGCTCTCCGTGCAGAACAATTTCACCGAGGCAACAGCTCCGGGTCTCTCTGCGCGGCCTGGTGCGTTTGTCAACTTGATTTGGCCCCTTTTGATACTCTCATTTGGCCCCACCTGGCCCTTGTGACGCCTGCCGGTGCAGATACCTCTGTTTGATCCGCTTCCTTAATTGCTAACGGACCGCATCTCGCGGGATTATGCCCAGTCCATTTCTTGGAGGGTCCCGGCCGTAGCGAAGCCCTGCGAGGCCGTAGGCCGAGCGTTTAGGGCGTAGCGCAGGCCGGGACTCTCCAAGAAATTCGGACCGCCGGGGCATCACCCCACCGCTGCTGGCACCTTCTTGGCCGGCTCGAACTTATGGTCGAAGGCGATCCTTTCCGTCGCCGGCAGGCGGACCCACTGCACTTCCAGGGGTTCATCGTCCAAATCGTCACCCAGGCACTCCAGTGTCATCACCTCCGCCAACCGGGTCTCTACCCAACGCGTGCGCCGCCGGGTTTCTTCCTCCCCGCCGCTTTGCCCGCCTTCGCCGATCTCCAAAGCCCGCTGGAAGGCCGCCTCCCGGTCTTCGCTGCGGAACAGGTACACGCCCTCTTCCCAGTGGCGAATCCCGCGCCCTTCCACCATCTCCGCCCACGCAATCCGCGCCCGATACCACTGTCGCCTTTTCATGCCCTCACCCCTTTGCCTTGCTTCCGCTCCAGGGTGCGCAGGAACCGGTACGACTTGTCTCCGGTATCGATGATGTGCGCCTGATCCGTCAAGCGGTCCAGCATCGCCTTGCACAACCGCGCATTCGGGATTTTGGTGGTCCACTCCGAGAACGGCAGATTCGTTGTCACGATCACCGCCGCTCTTTCGGCCCGTCCGGCGATGACTTGAAACAGCAGTTCCGCCGCCGTGTCCGGCATCACCACGTAACCCAGTTCGTCAATCACAATCAGGTCGTAACGCGTCCACCGATTCCTCACGCGCGTCAGCTCGGAGTGGCCCTGGGCTTCCATTAGTTCGGTGACCATCTCCGCCGCCGTAGTGAAGCGCGCCCGCTTCCCCTGGCGGCAAGCCGCGACCCCCAGCCCAGTCGCCAAGTGCGTTTTCCCCGTGCCGGTATCACCCAGAAGAATGATCGGCTCCTTACGCGCCAAATATCCTCCCTCACTCAGACTCCGCACCAGTCCCGCCGGTATGTGCGCGGCGCATTGGAAGTCGAACTCCTCCAGAGTCTTCACCGCCGGAAAGCGCGCCTCCTGTATCCGCCGTGCCATCGCCTTGCGGCCGCGTTCCTCGATCTCCCCTTCCAGCAGGGCTTCCAGATAGCTCAGATACGACTGCTTCTCTTTCACCGCCTGTTCGGCCAGACTGGCAAACTGGCTGCCCAAAGTCGGCAGTCGCAGTTGTTTGGCATACTGCCGGATGGCGGCCTCGTGCATGGGTCGGACGGCGGCGCTCATTGGATCACCTCCGTCGCCACCCGGCCCTCGGGCCACCCCGGCCGCAACCGATCATAATCCTCCAGGCGCGGTTGCGGCCGGTCATAGCGATTCAGCGCACCGATCTGCGCCGGCGCCACTACGCGCTGCGGCTCCCGCCCCCCGACGCTGAGCTGATAACGCACCGCGGCTACATCCGAACACCCTAACTGCAGCGCTTCTTCCACGGCTTGCCGCACCCTCTCCGGCCCATGCTCACGGGCCAACAGCAGCACGTCGATCATGGCGCGCGTGCCTGCCGCCTTCCCCTGTCGTTGCCGCAGCACCTCCCAGAACCGGTCATAACTGGCCGGCCAGCGGCCTTGTGCGCGGCACTGCTCCAACGCCGTCGATCCCGCCAACGCTCCCGGCTTCTTCAGCAGCGCATCCAGGTAGTGCTCTAACTCCAGCACCTTTTTGTGCCGCGCGTAACACCGCTCATGCCGGGCCACGCGCTTGCCCTCATGCCAGACCTCTACATAGGCCGAGTACACCTTCGCCTCGACGGTGGTGCCCACCGGCAAGGGCGCCGAGTAGAAGTTCGTCAACACCCGTACACAACCGCTGCCGTTAACCGCCGGAAAGTGCAGCGACGCCAGATCAAACCCTTCTGCCACCAGTGGCAACAGATGCTCCCGTTCCACCAGCATTCCCGCACCGATGGACTGTGCGCGGCCGGCAATCACCCGGCTCTCCTCTTCCTGCGAACCCGCCCTCATCAGCAGATTCAACTCTTCCAGGTCCCGGACCTGCGGCACCGGCACCAGATGGTTGCGCCGGAACTGCCCTCCCTCGCCCTCCACCCCACCCTTCTCGTGTCCTTCCCCCGGCGTGCAGAACTCCGCTTCGAACCCCCAATGTGAGCGGAACGCAATGAACCGCACCGTCTCCTCCCGCTGATGTCCGCGCAGGATCTTCTTTACCGCACTCCTCAGATTATGTGTAGCAATTGCATTATGTGGAGTAACGGCGCAGTTCGGCGATCTGGCGGGTTCTGCCCCCGGCCGCACTCCACATAATGGGTTCCTTACAGCCGCTCCAGCCAGCTGATCACGTCCCGGTTGCCGTCGAGGATCTTTCGCAGCCCGTTGTCAGCATCAACTGGCGGCGTGCAAGCTGCGAGTGCCTTTCTTTTCATTTCCAGATCGATCTCGACGTACGCGTGGGTTGTAGCGAGTTGAACGTGGCCCAGCCATCGTTGAATGACGGTGAGATCCACGCCGGATTGGAGCAAGTGCATGGCTGTCGAATGTCGAAAACTGTGGGGGCTTATGCGCCTGCCCGCGAGGCTGGTGCACTTGGTTGCGACCGACGCTATGCGCGTTCGCAGAATGTGACGAACGCCGAAGCGTGTAAGAGGTTCGCCGCGGGCGTTCACGAATAGACGAGCATCCGGCTGTTTCTCAATACCGCGTTGTTTGAGATGGCCGAGTAGAGTCGTCGCGGTCGTTTGCCAGAGGGGTACGATTCTGGTCTTGGAACCTTTGCCGGTCAACGTGACGATTGGTGGAGAGTTGAACCGGACTGTTCCTACAGTGGCGTCGACGACTTCTTGCACGCGGGCACCAGTGTTGTACAGGAAGCTGAACAACGCGTAGTCACGGCTGCCTGTGGAGCTATCGCGATCGATCGAGTCCAAGTATGGCCTGGACCTCGGCGATATCGAGGTAGCCCATAACCGGTCGAGGATTCCGCTTGAGTGGGATCGCCACGATTTTCTGATACTGGCCAGACCGAACGGTGTCTTCCGAGATCATGTACTGAAAGAAGGTCCGCAGCGCTGCCAGACGGAGGTTCCGTGTCGCGGTGCAGTTGTTGCGCTCCTGCTCCACGTTCTCCAGGAAGGCCAGCACCCGCTCGGCCTTGAGGTCCTCCAGTCGCAACTTCGCCGCAGGTCTCCCGGAACTACCGGCCAAGAAGGCGAGGAACAGCTTTAGCGCGTCCCGATAGGCAAGAATCGTGTTCGGACTGAGACCTCTTTGACCAGCCAGATAGTCCTGGAAGAAGGCTTGCACAAGTGAAAGTAGCGGTTTGGTCTCACTCATTGCGGCCTCCATTTTGCGGTTGCCGTCACGTGGTCCTGGAATCGAGCCCCCGCTTGCACCAGAAGTTCAGTGGCCGGATGCAGGTAGATCGTGGTGCAGGCGATGTTCACGTGGCCCAGGTAAGTCGCCAGCACTGGAAGAGCCGCGTTGGGATCCTGCCCATTTTCGTAGATCCCTGCCAGACAGCGTGTCGCCCAGGTGTGGCGTAGATCGTGCAGCCGTGGTTCCCGTCCGTAGGCAGACGTGAGGCTAAGTTGCCGGGTCAGCATTCTAAAGGTGCCGATGACGGTACGACGGGCACAGCGGTGTTTACGTTCGTTGATAAAGAATGGCGATTGCGGATCCTGCGCCATTCCAAGCCGCGCACGGACATCGCGGTAGGCCAGCAGCGCCACCCGCGCGCTGTCCGTCAGCGGAACCAGCCGGGACTTGAAGTTCTTGGTCTGGCGAATATGAAGCACGCCCTTTTCGAGGTCCACGTCTTCCAGGTTCAGACGGACCAGTTCCCCGCCTCGCAGCCCGGATGCCCATAGCAATCCAATCAGAGTGGTGTAGGTGTGCGGGCGCAACGAGCCGGCGGGCGGCAAACTCTGGGCGGCGTCCATGAGTTGCACGACTTCGTTCACTGTGTAGATGTGTGGCTGGAAATCGGATTTCGCTGCCGGAAGCAAACGGCCTTCGGGGATGTAATTCTCGGGATCGAGTTGAAACAGGAAGCGGCAGAACTGCCGAAGGACCGACAACTGACGATGCCGCGTAATAGGATGCAAGTCCGAGATCTTCTGCAGGTAGCCGGTGATCATCGGCCGAGTGACCGTTTGGGAATCTGGGAAACGAACTCCGCAGCATACGCGTCAAACTGATCCAGGGCGATTTCCGCCGTTCGGAGTTCGTACCCGAGGGAACGACGCAGTTGAAGATGGCGTTTCATCAGGCTGCCCAGTGGGCCAGTGAGTCGAGCCTTCATGGCTTCACCTCCGGCCACTCGGCGGCAAGCGTGCGAAGCCGCTCCAGGTCCACCTTGGTGTATAGGAACGTGGTTTCGATGCTTCGATGCCCCAACAGATCGGCAATATCTTTGATCGGTATGCCTCGCTCCATCAATCTCGTGGCGAAGGCGTGCCGGATAGGATGGGCGCCACACCGGGTCGCCCGAAGGCCGGCACGAAGATAGTACGACTTCAGGGCGGATCCCAGATGATTGTTTATACCCAAGGGGCGCGGTGCACCCGCGCACGGTTAGGAACACTTCCTTGATGCTCGGCGCCTCGCCACGGTCTCGCAGATAGCTCAATAGCGATTCGGCAACTTCCGGCAGGATGGGAAAACAAAGGGCCTTGCAGCCCTTCTCGGCAGGAAAGTGAATCAACTCTTGATGCCAGTCGATGTCGCGAATGCGAAGGTGAATCGCTTGACCTATGCGGACCCCATAGGCGGCGACCAGTCGAAGAATCGCGTAGTCGCGTTTCCCGGATCAGAGTTGCCCGATCCGGCATGGTGAGCAACTTCTGAACGTCCTCCCAAGGAATCGTCTGGGGGAGACGGTCGAGTTTACGCGTGAGGATGACTGGCACCGCATCAACCAGCGGGCGCTCGATCAGACCGTTTGCATGGGCGAATCGGAGAAAGCTGCGCAAACCTGACACCAAGTGCTTGCGGGAAGCCCGCGTCAAGGGCTTGCTCGTGGCACATGAAATTATGTGAAGGATCGGATTATGCGCAGGAAGTCCTCGGGAAGCGCCAATAAGGATTGCTGAAGTGCATGGTTCCTTCGCATAATCCGGCTCAACTCAGAGGGAATCTAACCAGGCCAGCAGGTCCTGGTCTCGCTTCCATCGTGGGGGTTTGGACGGGCGCGCTCGCGATGCAACATGTTCGAGGGCTTCCCGCTTTGTCTGCAGATTGGCTTGGGCATAGTGGTTGGTGGTATCCAATTGCGCATGCCCTAACCAGCTTCGAATGACCGTGACATCGACGCCGGATGCGATGAGATGGACGGCGGTCGTGTGCCTGAATGTATGTGGCGAAATCCGCTTCGCTGATAAGTTGGGCATCTTCTCACTGGCGGAGTTGACATATTGATGAAGCTGAAACCGGACGCCGGACGCACCCAGCTTCTGTCCGTACCGATTACAGAAGATAGGCTCATCTGGATTCCGAGGTTGTCGCCGCAGAAGAGCCGCGATCAGCCCTGCGGTTTCTGGCCACAATGGGCAAATCCGTTCCTTGCGCCCCTTCCCAAAGAGCAATACGTGAGCCTGTGAGTCGAGGCGAAGATGTTTTGGACAGACATCCAAGGCTTCTTGAATACGGGCCCCGGTGTTATAAAGGAAGCCAAGCAACGTATGATCGCGCTGGCCCAGCAGAGTCGATTTGTCGGGCTGCGCCAAAATGGCCGCAACCTCTTCCTGCTCCAGATAACAGATCGCGCGTTTGGGCTTCTTCTTGGAGGGGATATGAAGGACCTCTGCGCACAAGGCTGCCGCGGAGGGCTCGCGATCGGCGACGAATAGAAAGAAACTCTTCAGTGCAGCCAGTCGGCAGTTGCGGGTTGCTATCGAAGCACCCCGCCCGGTTTCGACGTGCTGAAGGAAGGCAGCCACCTCCGCCGCGGTCAGGTGATTCAACGTAAGCTTTGCCACGGGACGGCATGTCCGGTCCGCCACGAAGCGGAGGAATAAGCGCCACGCATCCCGGTAGGCGAGAATGGTGTGGCGCGACGCATTTCGTTGTTCTGCAAGCCACTGATGGAAGAAACGCTGGAGAAGATTGGGAAGGGCATCAGTCATCGCGATGAACCCTCCTTTCCCCGTGACTGAAGGAGAGTGGCCCCCAGCAATCTGAACCGCTGGTTAGCATGCTGCAGAAGTTCCTGCGTAACCGTCAGATAGACGAGCGTAGAGTGAATGTTCTTGTGGCCGAGGTACGTGGCCAGGTATGGCAGCATGGGTTCTGGGTTGATTCCGGCGCGATACCATTCGGTCATTCGGTGAACCACAAAGGTGTGGCGTAGATCGTGGATACGCGGGCCCACTCGACCATTCGGGCGTGGCGGCTTCAGTCCCGCGCTGCGGAACACGCGAGCCAGTAAGCCTTCCACCGTCATCCGCGCGTATCCGCACCGATCCTGTTCCTGCCAGAACAATGCTGAGGTGTCGTCAGAAGGAGCGCCTGCCTGTTTTCGAGCCACCAAGTAGGAGCGGAGGGCGGCAACGGCGCTTGGAGAAAGCGGGAGATGCCGAGTTTTGAAGAATTTCGTTTCCCGGATCTCGATCACTCCTTCCTCTATCCGGATGTCACCGATGGTGAGCCTGGCGATCTCGCCCAGTCGCAGCCCGGCGCAATACGCCAGAACCAGCATGGTATGGAGGGTGTGGGGGCGAAGAGGAGCGCGCGGTGACGGCAGCGCAAGCGCGGTCTTGAACACCTGCTGAATTTCCTCGGCGCTGAAAATATGCGGGCGTCGTTGTCTGCGCCGTACTTCGCGCTCAAGTTGGCGGTCCAGCATCGGAGAGATTACGGACGGGTCCTTGCGCTGGAGCGCACGCGCCACAACACGGCCCACTCGAACTCTCGCCTGACGCAGTTCAAGCCTTGGGGCTTCCTGTGCCCACCGTTGAATGAGAATCGCAAATGGCTGATCGGCTGCATCTGACTGCCCCTGCAGAAACCGATCCAAAGCAAGGAGACGGTTTTCGTAGTCCGAATAGCGAAAGCCGGCGGCTCGCATGACGGAAATATGCTCAAGCATTGCCAGTCCTAAATGACTGCCGAACGGGGGCAGCGTGCGAAGTTCCTCCAAAGCTCCGCGGGGATCTGGGCTTGCCAAAGCGCGAACAATCGGCGCCGTGGAATGTTGCCTATACTCGGCACGCAACCCCGCCAGCGGATTGTCAACGATGCAGCCGCCGGCTACCAGCCAGTCGAGAAAACGATCGACTAAACGTGCTCTGTGCATAACCAGGTGCAACGGCCATACCAAGATGCGGTCTTGCAGCCAATCGGTCACGCTTGCCACTGAAACAGGGCATTCGGGATGGTGATCGGAAACGAACTGCTGAAAGCCCCGCAGGATGCAGCGATAGACCCTAGCCGCCAGCGGAGTGCGTAATGTCAATCCGTAAACGTACTGGCGGAATGCCGCGCCGTCAGAGTCAGGCCACCTCGTCATGACTTCACCTCCGGAACGTCCAGCGCGATGTTTCGCAGGTCGTCCGTGGCCAGTTTCAGGTACACGGCCGTCGATGCAGACGCTCGATGCCCCAGTACGTCTCCGATCACCTTGGCGGGAACCGCCGCGCGTAGCAAACTCACCGCTCGTGCGTGACGAAACGCGTGTGGTCCATGTTTTCCCCGCCACTTCACCCCAGCCTGTTCGAGACGCCGGACGATGCCGGTGTAAAGGCTGGATCCGTTACGAAACGGCCGATATGGCGCGCGGACGCGAATAAAGACTTCTCGGGCCGCGACCTTGGGTCTGCCTTTCTGTAGATATTCCAGAAGAGCGTCGCCAACAGGTTTAATCAGCGGAAGCAACGTCTCGTGACCGGTCTTGGAATGGCGCACGCGCACTTGTTCGCGCCGCCAATCGATGTCATCGAGTCGGAGCGCCGTAATCTCACCGGCTCGCAGTCCATAGTTGGCGAGCAGAGTCAGAATCGCGAAATCTCGGCGACCCTTGGCCGATTTATCCTGCCGAACCGTGCTCAACACAGCAGCGACGCCTTCGGCCTTGATCGTTGACGGGATGTTCTCGAATTCATACACGCGCGGAGCGATCACGGCCCTCGCAAGATCACGCTTGATCAAGCCACGCCGATGTAGATATCGAAGGAAGCTTCGCAGGTAAAGAGCAGCACTCTTGCGGGTCGTCCGCCGCCATTTTGGCGCCAGGGCCGCCACGAACGAATCGACATCGTCTACCGTCAGTTCCATTAATGTCGAACTGGCCGCCCGCTCCCCGAGCCAACCCAGCAACCGGGAAGCAAACTCGTGGTGACTGGAAATCGTTTCGGGAGCGAGTCCGCGGAAGTCCCTCAGCCACTGAACGTACGCGTTAGAGAGTTCGATATGGAACTCCTGGAGCGGATTCGTGGGAACGGGTTTCGGCGGCCACTGTCCCTGCACCAGACGTAGCAGCATGTGGATTCCGCTCGTGTGACTACACCTCCACCCGGCTTCGGTGGGGGGCGGATGGCCACGAAGCCGACGATATGTTCGCAGAGCCTCTCGAAGATAGCCTTGGACATGTTCCGGTTGTGCGGCTTCCACCGTCACGTGATGCTTCTTGAGAAATCGGAGAAAGTAGTCGCCGACTGCAATGCAGCGGTTCGTGACCTTCGGTTGGTACTGGTTAGACTCCAGATGAGCACGAAGCCGTGCCAGATAGGGGTCAATCGTCATGAGCACCTCCTTGGTGTCTCCCAAGGAGTGCCACATTCCACGAGCCTCCGATTATGCGAAGCAAAAAACTGCCGAAGCCGGCCAACGTATGGATGCTCCCGCATTTCCTGCGCATAATCCGGTCCTTCACATAATTTCGTTTATGGCGAGCTCGCCATAAGCGAAAGACTCCGCCGAAATAGGCGAACGCCAGCTCGTGCGCTTCCAGGAACGCCTGCTGGTTGGCATGCGGATACGCCCGATGAAAGGCGCCTCCGCTGGCCATACTGCGCATGCAGAACTGGTAGGTCTTGCGCCGCTCCCCGTCGAACTCCGCCCAGCCTTCATACCAGTCCACCTGCCCTTCGCCGCCCCAGGCATATGACTGCGGCACAAAGGTCTCCCGGCCCAGCAAACCCATGGCGGCCTTCCTTTCGCGCACGTACCGCCGCACCGTGGATTCCGCCACTTCCACCTCCGGCCCATGAAAGGCGCCTCCGCTGGCCATACTGCGCATGCAGAACTGGTAGGTCTTGCGCCGCTCCCCGTCGAACTCCGCCCAGCCTTCATACCAGTCCACCTGCCCTTCGCCGCCCCAGGCATATGACTGCGGCACAAAGGTCTCCCGGCCCAGCAAACCCATGGCGGCCTTCCTTTCGCGCACGTACCGCCGCACCGTGGATTCCGCCACTTCCACCTCCGGCCGCTCCCGCCGCAATCGCGTAAAGATACGGTGCGCGGTGTGCCGCTGCTTGCGCGGCGCCTGGCGGTCGCTCTCCAGAATCCCATCGATAAAGGGAATTGCCGCCGCCAGCCTCGGCCGCTCCCGTTCCGGAATCTTCCGTTCGGCCGGCACCGCGCTGGCCAATGCCTTGCGCACCTCCCGCCGGTGCACGCCCAACTTCCGCGCCACCGCCCGTATCGTTCCGGCCCCGTGTTCATACTCCCGCCGGATCTGCTCGTATAGTTCCACTTTGACTCTCCTGTTCTCCAAAACCATGGCTCCTCTCGGGCGTCAACGCCCAAAACAAGATACATGGTTTCTGATTTACAGGTGGGGCCAAATCAGAGTATCAAAAGGGTCCAATTCAGAGTAGCGAAA
>CAVPVD010000010.1:0-1029823 GCA_963709155.1 Bryobacterales bacterium
CATCGGCGTTCATCGGCGGCCCATATGCTTTTCTTCCGGCCCAACGGAAACATCAAAACCCGATTTGGCCGCCGATGGACGCCGATGGACGCCGATAGAACCAACGGGACCCGGGCAAAGGACGCCAACCGCTATAATTGATCGTGGTTTTGGCCTACCTTCATCCACACGTCACGCAGATCGCTTACATAGGTCCCGGGGCGGGCTTCGCGTTTCTCGGCTCGTTTTTGACGCTGATTGCCGGCTTCTTCCTGACCCTCTTCTCACTGCTGTCGTGGCCGTTTCGCCTGGCGTGGCGCGCCGTACGGCGGCGGAAGGGCTACCGCCACGCGCGGGTACAGAAGATCATATTTCTGGGACTCGATGGCCTCGATCCGCGCACGACCGAGCGCCTGATGACCGAAGGCAAGCTGCCGAACCTGGCGCGCCTGGCGGCAGAGGGGAGCTACAAGAGGCTGCGCACCACGTTTCCGGCGCTGTCGCCGGTGGCGTGGTCCACATTCGCCACGGGCGTCAGCCCGGCCAAGCACAACATATTCGATTTTCTCGACCGCAGCCTGAAGAACTATTTGCCGCAACTTTCGTCGGCGCACATCGGAAAGCCGGCGCACGTTCTGCGAGTGGGACGCCTGCGCCTGCCACTTTCGCGCACGCCGGTCGAGTTGCGGCGCAAGAGCCAGCCGTTTTGGAAGATCCTGGGGCGGCAGGGGATCGGCTGCACCATCCTGCGTGTGCCGATTACCTTTCCACCGGAGAAGTTCGATGGCAGGCTGCTCTCGGCGATGTGCACACCGGACCTGAAAGGCACGCAAGGCAGCTTCTCGCAATTCACCACGCGCGTGGAACGGGCCACCTACGAGAATGGCAGCCGCTATCCGCTGCGCCGGGTGGCGGACGGGTTTGCGGGCGAGATCGAAGGACCGGTCGATACATACCTGGAAGGCCGCCCGATCCTGCGCATTCCGTTCCACGTGAGGCGGCAGAATGGCGCATACGAGTTGCAGGTGGCGGGACGCCGATGTGCGCTGCGGCCCGGCGAATATACGGGTTGGCAACGGCTGGGGTTTCGCACGGCGGTGGGCGCCAGCGCCAGCGGCATGGCGCGGTTTCTCGCCACCGAAACCGATCCGGAATTCAGCATCTACATGACTCCGCTGAATCTGGATCCGGAGCGGCCGGCGCTGCCCATCAGTCATCCGCCCTACTATGCGGCTTACCTGGCGAACCTGCTGGGCAGCTACGCCACGGTGGGGATGGCCGAAGATACCTGGGCGCTGAACGAGGGCGTGATCGACGAAGACGCCTTCCTGCGGCAGGCCTGGGATATTTTCGCGGAGCGCGAAGCCATGTTCCTGAACGCGCTGGAGAATACACGGCGCGGTGTGGTGGCTTGCGTCTTCGACACCAGCGACCGCATCCAGCATATGTTCTACCGCCGTCTGGGCACGTCCGGGCCGCACGCGGAGGCCATCGAAGAGATGTATCGGCGGCTGGACACACTGGCCGGCAAAGCCCGGGCATTCACGGATGACGGCACGGCCCTTTTTGTGCTTTCGGACCACGGATTCTGCGCGTTCCGGCGCGGCGTGAATATCAATGCATGGCTGCGCGACAACGGCTATCTGCACCTGAAGAATGGCGGCCGCGAGAGCGGATCGTTTTTCGAGGGCGTGGATTGGAGCCGCACGCGCGCGTACGCTCTCGGGCTGGGCGGGTTTTATCTGAACCTGAAGGGCCGGGAAGCGCTCGGAGTGGTAGACAAAGGCGAAGCGGAAGCGCTGAAGAGCGAGATCATTAGCAAGCTGGCCGCGTTGCGCGACGACGACGGCACCGCGCCGATCGGCCACGTATATGCGACGGCGTCCCTCTATCGCGGACCGTATCTGGACGCCGCACCGGATTTCATCGTGGGCTATAACGAGGGTTACCGGTGCTCGTGGGATGGGGCGGTGGGCAAGGTTGCGGTACGCACCATCGAGGACAACGACAAAGCCTGGAGCGGCGATCATTGCGTGGATCCGGTGCTGGTGCCGGGCGTGCTGTTCAGCAATCGCAAGATCGACGCGGCCGATCCGGGCATTGAGGACCTTGCGCCTACGGCGCTGAAGCTGTTCGGTGTCGACGTGCCGGCTTGGATGGAGGGGAAGCCGCTTTGGTGAAAGGCATGACCATCAAGTTGAAAAAAGAGCTCTGGGCCCAGGTGACCAAGGCGGCCACCGCGGGCGGATACAGTTCGCCCGAGGAATTTGTCGAGCACGTGCTGGAGCGCGAATGCGCCAAGCTGGCCGGCGAAGAACCGGACGAGGAAGTCGTGCGCAGGCTCAAAGGGCTGGGCTACATCGATTGATGCTCTCCGCCCTGTATACATGGAGCCTGACGACCATCGCCATCCTGACGGCCGTCGCGCTGCTCTGGGTCTGGCGGCGATTCTCCAACCCGGACCGTATCGCGCTGGCCAAGCGGCAGACACGCGCGCGGCTGTATGCGATGCGCCTGTACGCGGACGATCCGAGGCTTATTTTCCGGACACAGGGGCAGTTGCTTTCGTGGACCCTGCGGTATCTGGCCGCTATGCTGCGGCCCATGGCGGTGGCCATCGTGCCGCTGTTCGTTTTGTGCCTGCAACTGGACAACGTTTATGGACACCGGCTTCCGGGGCCGGGGGAAGCGGCCGTCGTTACGGCGCAGTTCGCCGGGAATGCGGACGTACTGACGCTGGCCGCGAAGCTTGAAGGGCGGGGCGTGATCGTGGAGAGCCCGGCCGTCCGCATCCCCGAACGGCGCCAGGTTTGCTGGCGGGTGCGCGCTATGGGGGGCGCATCGGGCAGCCTGCTGCTGCACGTGGACGGAACGTCGATTTCGAAAGCATTCGCGTGCGGGCACGAGTGGGGCTGGCCGCCGCGAATCGAGGTAGCCTGCCCGGCCGCGTCTCTGGATGTATTCGGTTACGCTATAGATTGGCCCATTTGGTTCCTGCTAGTCAGCCTGCTCGCGATGCTGGCACTGCGCAAGCGATTCGGCGTGGTTCTTTGAGGAGGGACCGTCGCCCCGGCCTGCCGGGGTGTAACATTCGCCCCGGTTTGCAACATCTTATACTGAGAAGATTATGAGCCAGGATCACCCGTCTGCCCTCGACCCGGCGGCGCCCCCCGATATTCCAACCCGACATGCACCTCCCCCCAACAAGCCGCCGCACAGCGCGCCAAGGCGTTCGCGCGTCTGGGTCTGGCTGCTGATTCTCCTGGTATTGGCTCTGGGCGCATACTACTTCTGGTCGAAGAAGACCCCTGGCACGGCCACCGGCGGGGCCGGTCGAGCGGGCGCGCAGGCGCAGAAGAAAGGTTTCGGCGCAATACCTGTGGTGGCGGCGAAAGCGCGCAAAGGGAACATTCCGGTCTATTTCACGGCTCTCGGCGCGGTGACTCCGATCTATACGGTAACGCTGAAAAGCCGCGTAGACGGGCAATTAATGGAAGTGCACTACAAAGAGGGCGACATTGTGCAGAAGGGCGCCCCTCTGATTGAGATCGACCCCCGGCCTTACCAGGCGGCGCTGACTCAGGCCGAAGGCCAACTGCTGCGGGACCAGGCATTGCTGGATAATGCGCGCATCGATCTGGCGCGTTACAAAACATTGGTCACGCAGAATGCCATTCCCGAGCAGCAACTGGCTACGCAAACGGCGCTGGTCAAGCAGGACGAAGGGATCGTGAAGACCGACCAGGGGATGATCGACATCGCGAAACTGAACGTGGTGTATAGCCATATCACGTCGCCGATCACGGGACGCGTGGGCCTGCGGCTGGTGGACCCCGGAAACATCGTGCATGCCGCCGACACCAATGGCTTGCTGGTGATCACCCAGGTTGATCCGATCAGCGTGATCTTTCCCATTCCCGAGGATCAACTTCCGGTAGTGTCGCAGAAATTCTGGGCGGGCCAGCATTTGAACGTGGAGGCCTGGGACCGCAATCCCCCTCCGGTGAGTAAGAAACTGGGAACCGGAGCGCTGACCACGCTGGACAATCAAATCGATCCGACAACCGCCACGGTTAAGCTGAGAGCTACCTTCGACAATAAAAGGAACCTGCTGTTCCCGGACCAGTTCGTGAACGTGAAATTGCTGGTGCAACTGAAGCAGAACGTCACGCTGATCCCCACTGCGACGGTGCAGCGCAATTCTCAAACGACCTACGTGTTTCTGGTGCAGGCAAACAACAAGGTCACGGTGCGTCCCATCACAATCGGCACGACGGAAGGGGACGACTCCGAAGTGACGTCGGGCCTGGCGCCCGGCGACACGGTGGTGATGACCGGCGTCGACAAACTGCAGGAAGGCACGCAAGTGGTCGCGCACTTCAACGATGCAGGGCACACACCGGGCGCGACCGGCAGCATGCCGCCGGTGGCCGGCGCTCCTGTGCCGGCGGCACCGCGGACAGGAAACTCTACTTCCAAGGGAAACTCAAAGGGAAGGTAGATGAGCCCATCCCGGACATTCATTCTCCGTCCTATTGCCACGTCTTTGCTCATGGTGGCAATTGTTCTAACCGGCCTGGTGGCCTACAAGCAGTTGCCGATCTCGGCGCTGCCGGAAGTGGACTACCCGACTATCCAGATCATCACGTTCTATCCGGGCGCCAATCCCGACGTAATGGCTTCCTCCGTGACCGCACCGCTGGAGCGGCAATTCGGACAGGTTCCGGGCCTGCAGCAGATGACCTCGACCAGCTCGGATGGGCTTTCGGTGATCACGCTGCAATTCACGCTGGCCCTGAACATCGATATCGCGGAGCAGGAGGTACAGCAGTCGATCAACGCCGCCGGAACGTACCTGCCGGCGGACCTGCCCACGCCGCCGATCTACAGTAAGAGCAACCCGGCGGACGCGCCGATCCTGACCCTGGCGCTCACCTCGGACACTCTGCCGCTTCCCCAGGTAGAAGACCTGGCCGACACGCGCCTGGCACCTAAGATCTCGCAACTTCCTGGCGTCGGATTGGTGAGTATCAGCGGAGGACAGAAGCCCGCCGTGAGGATCAGCGCCAATCCCACGGCCCTGGCATCTTACGGGCTAAATCTGGAAGACGTGCGCAGCGCGCTGGTGGCGGCCAACGTGAACCAGGCCAAGGGCAACTTCGACGGACCGCACCAGGCTTACCAGATCGGGGCCAACGACCAACTGCTGGCGAGCGCCGATTACAAGCCGTTGATCATCGCGTACCGGAATGGAGCGCCGGTCAAGCTGACCGATGTGGCTACCGTGGTAGACGATACCGAAAACGTGCACCAGGCGGCCTGGATGAATGAGACTCCCGCGGTGATCGTCAACATTCAGCGGCAGCCGGGTGCGAACATCATCTCGGTAGTGGATCGGATCAAGCTGTTGTTGCCGCAGTTGACCCTATCGATGCCCAAATCGGTGAGTGTGCAGATCCTCATCGACAGGACCAATACGATCCGGGCGTCGGTCTCGGACGTGCAGTTTGAACTGGGACTGACGGTGGTGCTGGTGGTGCTGGTGATGTTCCTGTTCCTGCGCAACGTGGCCGCCACCATCATTCCCAGCATCGCCGTGCCGCTTTCGCTCATCGGCACGCTAGGCGTGATGTATCTGCTGGGTTACAGCTTGAACAACCTGACGCTGATGGCGCTGGTGATTGCGACCGGCTTTGTGGTGGACGACGCCATCGTGATGATCGAGAACATCGCCCGCTATATCGAGGAAGGCGAGAGCCCCATCAGGGCGGCGCTGCAGGGCGCGGAGCAAATCGGCTTCACCATTATCTCGCTGACCATCTCGCTGATCGCGGTGCTGATCCCGCTGCTATTCATGGGGGATATCGTAGGCCGGCTCTTCCGTGAGTTTGCCGTGACGTTGAGCGTGACCATCCTGGTTTCGGCGGTGGTTTCGCTGACCCTGACGCCCATGATGGCATCCAAGCTGCTTAAGCACACGCCGGAAGCCGGGCAGGGCCGTTTGTTCCGCGCGTCCGAGCATGCTTTCAACTCGATCATCGCGTTCTACGGCCGGACGCTGCAATTCGTGCTGCGATTCCAGACGATTACGCTGCTGGTGGCGGTGGCCACGTTGATTGTGACCATATTTTTGTTCATCCGGATTCCGAAGGGCTTCTTTCCCATCCAGGACACCGGCGTGATTCAGGGTGTTTCGGAAGCGGCCCAGACCATATCCTTTCCGGAGATGTCGCGAGAGCAGCAAGCCCTGGCGAAAATCATCATGACGGACCCGGCGGTGGACAGTCTCTCGTCTTTCATCGGGATCGACGGCACCAACACGACGTTGAACAGCGGCCGCATTCAAATCAACCTGAAGCCGCTCGACGAACGCAAGACCAGCGCGAGCGACGTGATTCGCCGCTTACAGCCCCAGTTGGCGCAGGTGGCGGGCATTACTCTGTTCATGCAGCCGGTGCAGGACCTCTCGGTCGACGACCGTGTGAGCCGCACGCAGTTCCAGTACACGCTGGAGGACGCCAGCGCCGATGAGTTGAACGAGTTCGCCCCCAAGATGCTGGACAAGTTGAAGGAGTTGCCGGAACTGCGCGATGTGGCCAGCGATCAGCAGGTGGGGGGCTTGCGGGCGAGCGTGGTATTCGACCGGGCGACGGCTTACCGCCTCGGCATCACGCCTTCGGAGATCGATCAGACCCTCTATGACGCATACGGCCAGCGGCAGGTCTCGACTATCTTCACGCAATTGAACCAATATCACGTGGTGCTGGAAGTGGCTTCGGGATTCGGCAGGAATCCGCTGGATTTGCGCGATCTGTACATCCGCACGGGCATGGGTTCGTCCAATGGAGGCAGCGGCGTCGTTTCGGGTGGATCGACAGCGGCGCAGACGTTCGGCCCGCAAAGCGGCTCGGGGGCCGCAGTGGCGAGCGCTTCGACGGGGAGTCTGGCTACCAATTCGGCCATCGCCTCGAGCGCGGTATTCGGGAGCGGGATTTCTTCAGCCGCTGCGTTTCCCAACGGCGGGCAGGTACCGCTTAGCGCTTTCACCCACATCGAAACGTCCAGCGCGCCGATCACGGTGAACCACCAGGGGCAATTCCCGGTGGTCACGCTGTCGTTCAACCTGGCGCCGGACGCGTCCCTGGGCGATGCGGTCAACGCGGTGAACAAAGTAAAAGAAGAGATCGGCATGCCGCCCAGCATCCAGGCCGCTTTTCAAGGCACGGCGGAAGCTTTTCAGGCGTCCCTGGCGAACGAGCCGATTTTGATCCTGGCGGCGTTGGTGACGGTTTACATCGTGCTCGGCGTGCTGTATGAGAGCTACATCCATCCGATCACGATTCTGTCCACGCTGCCTTCGGCGGGTGTGGGCGCGCTGCTTTCGCTTTCGCTGTTCCACCAGGACTTCAGCGTGATTTCGCTGATCGGCATTATCCTGCTGATCGGCATCGTGAAGAAGAACGGAATCATGATGATCGATTTCGCGCTGGAAGCCGAGCGCAAAGAAGGCCGGCCGCCGGAAGAGGCGATTTACCAGGCCTGCCTGCTGCGATTCCGTCCCATTCTGATGACCACCATGGCGGCGATCCTGGGGGCCGTGCCGCTGGCGTTTGGCGCGGGCACCGGATCGGAATTGCGGCGCCCGTTAGGCATCACCATGATTGGCGGATTGATTTTCAGCCAGGCGCTGACTTTGTACACGACGCCGGTGATTTACCTGTGGTTCGACCGTCTGGCGCGGCGCTTCGCGGGCGAGAAAGCGGACGCTCGGGTGATCGATCCGGGCGCGCAGCCGCTTCCAGGATAAGCCATGACAATCTCGGAGATCTTCATTAAGCGGCCGGTAGCCACGACTTTGCTGACCGTCGCGATCGCGCTGGCCGGCGCGGTGGCTTTCCGCATTCTGCCAGTGTCCCCGCTGCCGCAGGTGGATTTCCCGACGATTTCGGTGCAGGCAGGTTTGCCGGGCGCGAGTCCCGAGACGATGGCGTCTTCGGTGGCCACGCCGCTCGAACGGCAGTTCTCGCGGATTGCATCGGTCACGGAGATGACGTCGTCGAGCAGTCTCGGATCGACCGGTATCACGCTGCAGTTCGATCTGAACCGGAACATCGATGCGGCGGCGCGCGATGTGGAAGCAGCCATCAACGCGGCGCGCGGCTACCTGCCGACCAATCTTCCAAATAATCCCACCTACCGGAAAGTGAATCCAGCCGATTCACCGATCATGCTGCTGGCGCTGACGTCGCCCATTCTAACGAAGGCCCAGATGTACGATGCGGCCTCGTCGATCATGGCGCAGAAGCTGTCGCAGATTAGCGGGGTGGGACAGGTGATCGTGGGGGGAAGTTCGCTGCCGGGCGTACGTATCGAGCTCGACCCGCGCAACCTGAACAAATATGGAATCGGCCTGGAGCAGGTGCGCGGGGTACTCGCCTCCGCGAACTCGAACACGCCGAAAGGGCATTTTTCCGACGGCCATGTCTCATGGGAAGTGGGCGCGAACGACCAGATTTTCAAGGCCATCGATTACCAGCCTTTGATCGTGACCTATAAGAATGGGTCGCCGGTGCGCGTGTCGGACATCGGCCGGGCTGTGGACTCGGTGGAAGACATTCGGAATTCGGGCTACGCCAACGGCCGCCCTTCCGTGATGGTGATCATTTTCAAGCAGCCGGGCGCCAACGTGATCGACACGGTGGACCTGATCCGTTCCGAGCTGCCGGTGTTGAAAGCCTCTATTCCGCAATCCATCGACCTTAAGGTCGCCATGGATCAAACGATCACCATCCGCGCCTCGGTGCACGATGTGGAACGTTCGCTGGTGATCTCGGTGATTCTGGTGGTGCTGGTGGTGTTCGCGTTCCTGAGGAGCCCGCGCAGCACGTTCATTCCCAGCGTCGCGGTTCCGGTTTCGCTCATCGGCACGTTCGGCGTGATGTACCTGCTGCATTACAGCATCGACAATCTGTCGCTGATGGCGCTAACCATCTGTACGGGTTTCGTGGTGGACGACGCCATCGTGGTGATTGAGAACATCACGCGTTACCTGGAGCAGGGCATGCGGCCGTTTGAGGCGGCGCTCAAAGGAGCGAAGGAAATCAGCTTTACCGTGGTATCCATGAGCATCTCTTTGATCGCGGTGTTCATCCCGCTGCTCATGATGGGCGGCATCGTGGGCCGCCTTTTCCGCGAGTTTGCCGTCACGCTTTCGATCGCCATCGCCGTTTCGCTGGTGGTTTCACTGACCACTACTCCCATGATGTGCGCGCATCTTCTGCGGGAGCATGGGGACCACGGCTGGCTCTACCGGGTGACCGAGCGGGCGTTCCGCGCGAGCATCGACGCCTACGGCACGACACTCTCCGCGGCGCTGCGCGCGGCGCCGTTGACCATGGCGATCCTGTTGGCCACGATCGGCTTGAACGTATATCTTTTCGTCCATGTTTCCAAAGGGTTCTTTCCGATGCAGGATAACGGGCGCATGATGGGGGCCATTCAAGGAGACCAGGACGTTTCGTTTCAATCCATGGACAAGATCCTGCTGCAGATGATCAACATCGTGCATGCGGACCCCGGCGTCGATTCGGTGGCCGGATTCACGGGCGGGGGAACCGCGAATACGGCGCGTATGTTCGTCTCGCTGAAGCCGGTGGAAGAAAGAAAGATCGCGGTGGACGGCATCATTGCGCGGCTGCGGCCGAAGCTGGGCCGCATACCGGGCGCCACGCTTTACCTGCAAGCGTCGCAGGACCTGCGGGTAGGCGGGCGCATGAGCAACGCGATGTACCAGTTTACGATGCGGGGGGACAATCTGCCGGATCTGGCGGGATTCGCTCCCAAGATGCTGCAGGAACTGCGAACCATTCCCATCATCGCGGACGTGAGCAGCGACCAGCAGGACCGCGGGCTGCAATCGATGGTGCAGTACGACCGCAAGACAGCGGCGCGCTTCAGCGTCTCGTCACAACTGCTGGACAATACGCTGTACGACGCTTTTGGGCAGCGCCAGGTGTCCACCATGTACAGCACCTTGAACCAGTACCACGTGGTGATGGAAGCCGCGCCGGAATTCTGGCAGGATCCGCAATTCATGGACCAGGTTTATGTGCAGTCGCCGGCCGGCCCAGAGGTGCCCTTGAACGCGCTGGCGAGTTTCGGCCCGACCACCGCGCCGCTGGCGGTCAACCATCAAGGTCTGGGGCCGGCGGTGACCGTCTCATTCAACCTGCAACCGGGCGTGGCCTTGGGAGACGCGGTGGAAGCCATTCTGAACGCCGCCGCCAAGCTGGGCATGCCGCGCACCATCCAGACGGGATTCGCGGGCACGGCGCAGGCGTATCAGCAATCCTTGAGCAACGCGCCCATCTTGATCCTGACCGCGCTGGCAGCGGTCTACATCGTGCTCGGAATTCTTTACGAAAGCTACGTTCATCCGATCACGATTCTCTCCACGCTGCCCTCGGCGGGAGTGGGCGCGATGCTGGCGCTGATGCTGACGCATACCGATCTGAGCATCATCGCCATCATCGGCATCATTTTGCTGATCGGCATTGTGAAGAAGAACGCCATCATGATGATCGACTTTGCGCTGGCCGCCGAGCGCATCGAAGGCAAGAACTCCCGCGATTCGATTTTCGAAGCATGCCTGCTGCGCTTCCGCCCGATCCTGATGACTACCATGGCGGCGATGCTTGGGGCTCTGCCGCTGGCGATCGGCAGCGGGACTGGATCGGAGCTGCGCCGTCCGCTGGGAATTACAATTATCGGCGGCTTGCTGGTGAGCCAGTTACTCACCCTTTACACCACGCCGGTGGTGTATCTCTATTTTGACCGGCTGCAACACTGGTGGTATCGAGTGCGCCACAAAGAGCCGCCGGAAGCGCACCCGTTGGGATCCGAAATCTGATGCGAAGCTTTCTCCTCTTCACTGTCTCCAGCCTGCTGCTGTTATCGAGCGCGTGCATGGTCGGCCCGAACTATAAGCGTCCGGCCGCGCCCCTGACACCGGCCTACAAAGAATCTCCGCCGGAAGGCTGGAAGGAAGCGCAGCCCAACGACGGCGCGATTAGGGGCAAATGGTGGGAGATTTACAACGACCCGCAGCTCAACGCGCTGGAAGAACAGGTGAGCATCTCGAACCAGAACGTGCTGGTGGCCGAAGCGAATTTCCGGGCAGCCCGTTACGCCGTAGGCATTGCGCGGGCGGGTTTATTGCCTACGGTTTCGGTAGGGCCGTCGGTCGGGGTTTCGCGGTCTTCGTCCAGTTCCAACGTACCGATTGCACCGTCCATTATCGGGCTTTATCAACTGCCCGCGAGCGCGTCCTGGACCGCGGACATTTGGGGCAGCATCCGGCGCAGCGTCCGGGCGAGTGAAGACACGGCGCAAGCCGACTATGCCCAATTGGAGAACGCCCGGCTCTCGTACCAGTCTGAACTGGCGGCGGACTACTTCGGGATGCATGGAAGCGATGGCGAAATCGATTTGCTGGATCGCACGGTTAAGTCGTACCAGGAATATCTTAAGTTGACGCAGGACCGTTACAGATCGGGCGTAGCGTCGGGCGGCGATGTGGCTTTGGCGCAGACCCAGTTAGATACCACGCAGGCGCAGTTGATCGATTTGGGCGTGGCGCGCACGCAGTACGAGCACGCCATCGCCGTCCTTTCCGGCAAGCCGCCGGCGGAGGTGACGATTCCATCCGCGATTCTAAAGACGCCACCGCCGGCGGTACCGGTGGGAGTTCCTTCTGCTCTGCTCGAACGGCGCCCGGATATCGCGGCCGCGGAGCGCACCATGGCTGCGACGCATGAGCAGATCGGCATCGCGGTGGCGGCCTACTATCCCACGCTGACGTTGAGTGCATCCGGCGGCTTCGAGGCCACCAACATCGCGAAATGGTTCTCGCTGCCGAGCCGCTTCTGGTCATTGGGCGCGGCGCTGCCGGAGACGGTTTTCGAGGGCGGCAAGCGGCGCGCGCAAGTGGGCATGACCAAAGCGCAGTTCGACTCGACCGTGGCCACTTATCGCCAGACGGTGCTAACCGCATTCCAGCAGGTTGAGGATAACCTGTCGGCCTTGCGCATTCTCGGCGATGAAGCAGTGGCGGCGGATCGCGCGGTGAAGGCTGCCAAGGATTCGCTGGACATCGCCACGTATCAATATAAAGCCGGGACCGTGAACTATCTGACGGTGATCACGGCGCAGGCTACTTACCTGGCGAACGAGCAAACGGTGGTGAATCTGCTGGCGCGGCGCCTGACTGCCAGCGTGCAGTTGGTTCAGGCACTGGGCGGCGGATGGGATGCGTCGCAGGTGCCCAACGCCAATGAAATGCGGCGCGGCCTCTAGCCCATGCACGAGGTGCGAGTCAATCGCAAAGCGGCCCGCCGGGTGGCATCCGGGCACGTCTGGATTTTTCAAAGCGACGTAGTGGATACGGGTGGCGCGGAACCCGGCGCGGCCGTGCGGGTCGCCGATTTGAAGGGGCGCCCTATCGGTATGGCGCACTTCAGCGCGGCATCCCAGATCAGTTTGCGGATGCTGTCGCGGGGCGTGGAGGAGATCGGCCGCGATTTCTTCGCGCGGCGTTTGGCGGCCGCCGAGGCGCATCGCCGGCGGGTGGTGTGCGGGACGGATGCCTACCGGGTGGTGCATGGCGAAGGAGACCTGCTGCCGGCGTTGGTGGTGGATCGCTATGCCGACTACCTGGTGCTGCAGACTCTCAACCAAGGCATGGATGGGGCCCGCGAGTGGATCGTGGGCGGACTGGTGGATCTGTTTTCGCCGCGCGGGATCGTGGCGCGCAACGATGCGTCCGTGCGTGCCCGGGAGGCGCTGCCGCTCGAATCCGGCGTGATCTTCGGCGAGGTGCCCGATACGGTGGAATTCCAGATGAACGGGCTACGGCTGCACGCCGATTTATTGCACGGCCAGAAGACGGGCATTTTCCTGGATCAAAGGGAAAACTACGTTGCGGCGGCGCGCTATGCCCGAGGCAAGGCCCTCGACTGCTTCACGTCAACGGGCGGTTTCGCGTTACACCTTGCCCCGGTTTGCGAATCCGTGGAAGCCCTGGACAGCTCGGCGACGGCCCTGGCCGTGGCTGCCCGCAACGCGGCCTTCAACGGCATTTCCAATATCGAATTCCGCGAGGCAGATGTATTCGTGGCGCTGGCGGCATACGCTTCCGCGCGGCGGCAGTTTCAGACCGTGATCCTGGATCCGCCGGCCTTCGCCAAGTCGCGCAGCCAAGTGGAGGATGCGATTCGCGGGTACAAGGAGATTAACCTGCGGGCGCTGCGGCTGTTGAATCCGGGCGGCATATTGGTGACCTGTTCCTGTTCGCAAAGGCTGAGCGAGGCGGCGTTTCTGGAATTACTGGCCGAAGCGTCACTCGACGCGGGCCGCCAGTTACGCGTGCTGGAACGGCGCACGCAGGGGCTGGATCATCCTATATTGCTGACCGTGCCGGAGACTCACTATCTGAAGTGTCTGATTCTGGAAGTCGTGTAGCTGCGGCGCTGGTTTCTCGCCAAGGCGCCAAGGTTACCGCCAAGATCGCCAAGAAGAGATGAATAGTTTGACGCGCGGGCGCCTGACGATCAAAGCCTATGTGGCTGGATTCAAAGGTCATTGGTGGCGGGTTGCGGGTAGGCTCTGGTGACCGTGCCAGCTAAGCGGGACTTAAAAGTCCCGCCGGCACGCTAAAGCGCCGCTAAAGCGTGCGCCACGGGGGATTATGCAGATGCGAGGCGCTGAAGCCAGCAGGTCAGGTCGCCAGCCAGCTTCGGGTTGCAGGATGCGATCTGGGCATATCGTTGGGCTGCCAGACGTTTATAGGCTGCCAGTAACGCCGCTGCGTCCAGGGTATTGATTTGTCCGATCGAAACCGGCCCCAGCACGCCGTTGACTGCACAGTGGCCGCCGCGGGCGTTTACCGCCGCTTGCAGCAACGTCAGCGCGCCGGGATGATTCGCGCCGCCCGGACCCATATTCACAGTCAGATCGAATGTCTTATTGGCCAACGCTTGATCGCTTATGCAGCCGATCGAATGACGGTCCCAGAAGTAAGTTAGATATATCGCGGATGCTTCGGCCGCATCGAGATTGCGGATGAAGGCCTCGTCGGCTTCCGGCTGGTAGCCGGAGCTTCGCACGAACGCCAAGGTGATCCCATGGTTCACGATTTCCCCCGTTACAGGGTTGTGATAGAAACCGCCTTCGTTCTGTAAGGTAATTGTCAGGGCTGGTTGAAAATCCGCCATAGCCGATTGCCGCTCCCAACTTGATGTTACTCCCGGCTTCGCGCGGGGAAGGCGTGTGCGAGCGGCAGGAAGCCGGGTAATTGGCTTAGAGACAAAGGTTTGCAGAATTAAGATCAAGTTGTGACCGTGGAAAATGACCGGTCCACGCGGGCGGCGCAACCACTATGGCGGCGACTAACTTATAGCAAATCCCATTGAAGGGATGGCCGAGGCTGATGGTAAGAAGGACAATGGCATCTTCCGGGATCCCGAGATCGGACGATCCGTAATCGCCCTCGGCGCGCCTCTGTAGCGGGCCGGCGTAGACGGGGTCCGTCAGCGGCAGATCGTACGGCACGCCGCCAAGACGAAAGAGGACGCGCGCCGTGTTGCGAAGTTCATGTGTGCTGAACTCGGTGCGCCAGCGAATATCCGCGGGCTGCACCAGGACCAGCGAGTCGGCCGCGGGGCGAGCGCGCATTTGCTTTTCGGTCACGAACCGTCGCTGGTTGCCGAGGATAGCGGGGTCGCGGGAGACAGCGGCGGCCACGATGGGCGCGCGATCCAACGCCGCGGGGCGTTCTAACAGGGCCCATGGCGATTCGTCCACCAGCCAGTTTTCGGGCTGATGGGGCTGAGGCTGGCGGCGTACCAGCCCAACGCGAATCACATCGAACAGATGTGGCTCGGAATGATCGGGGAGCCGGTATTGGCCATACCGCAACTGGCCGCCTTCTTTGTCCGATACTGGCCGGACCCAGCCGCCGCCATCCACGCGCAGGCCGGCCAGGCAGCGGGCGCCCAACTTGTAGGAGTTAGCGAGGCAGATCAGGTTGACGGATGACATGCCGGCGCCTTATAAGTGCGTGATGCGGAGATCGCCCCACCGATCCCGCAGATACTCAAGCACCAGACGGCGATGGCAATGCTCGGCGATAGGCTCGCTGCACAGCAGGGCCGTGGGAACCGCGAACACCGAGCGATCGATTTTTTCTTCGATCTTCCGATCGGCCATGAGCGCCAGGAACTTCGTCTCATATTCCGGCCAGGGCCCTCTGTTCTTCTTGTATTCGTCCAACATCTCTTGCGTGGGCGCCAACAGAAGTTCATGTCGATATTCCGCGCCGCAGATTTCCTTCAAAAAGAAACGCAGGTCTTCGCGCTTCGCAAATCCAGCCAGTTGCGACACATTATTGAGCCGCACGTCGAGCAACTGACGGATGCCCACGCGTCTTAGAAGAGTGAAGAACTGCTCTGCCGTTTTTTGGGTGAAACCGATGGAACAGACTTCCATGACGCCTCGAATTCCTCGAATAAACTGAGCTGGTTGCTGTGCGGCTCCGCAGCCGCGAGGGCGGCTTCGGTTTGCAGCCGGCCATCGCCGCGAATGTGCGCTACCGTGACACCGCGCTCGCCCAGCACGCGGCCGACCAGCAGGCGGCGATGGCATCCCGTGGGGTCCTCTTCGGCGCAAAGCGCCGCCACGACATACTGCCGCAGGCCACTCTCCAGGCGGACCAAGCCCTGCTGAAAACCGGGGGATTCCACTACTTTGTCATACAGAACATGACCGGCGGCGTCGTAAAACCGATCGCCGCGCGGCCGGCCGCCCAGTTCGCTCCCGAGGTAAACATATTGGAAACCCGCCGGACGCAAGGCCTCGATGAGCGACTCGCGGTCGAAATGGGTAGTGTATTTGGAATACGGACTGGAGCGCACGTCGGCGACTACCTGCACGGAATAGAGCGCCAGCAGTTCCAGGAATTTCTCCATGGAATGATTGGAGTGGCCGATGGTCAATACGCACGGGCTGGCGGACACGATTTCATAATACGCCATCGGCTCGGTTGCCGTTTGCGCCCTTGACGCGGCAATACGTTTCGTCATAATATATGGCATCGCTACATATGGAAAATCCATCTATCGATCGCGAATGGAAGAAGGGCAGCGCGGAGTTGCTGCTGCTCTCGCTGCTGGAGACGGTGCCCCGGCACGGGTATGAAATCGGCAAGCTGATCGAGCAGCGCTCCGCGGGCGCGCTGCGTTTTCACGCGGCATCCCTCTATCCGTTGCTGTATCGGCTGGAGAAGCGCGAATTGATCCAGGGGCGATGGGTGGAGAAAAGCGGACAACGGCGGCGGCGCTATTACCGCCTGACGGCGCAGGGGCGCAAAGTGCTGGCCTCGCAGCGGAAGGGCTGGCAAACCTTCGTGGAGGCCATCAACCGGATCACGGGGGTTCAAAATGCCTGACTGGAACGAATCGATTCGGAAGCAACTGGCCGACCTGAACCTGGCGCCCGCGCGCGAGTCGGAGATTGTGGAGGAACTGGCGCAGCACGTGGAGGATCGGTATCGCGAGATCCGCAGCGGAGGAGCTACAGAGGTGGAAGCGCGGCGCGTGGCGCTAGAAGAGATCGGCAGCCACGAATTGCTGGCCCGCGAACTGCGAGGTATCGTGCGTCCCGGCGCGGCGGATCCCGTGGTGTTGGGTGCGGAGCGCAAAGGACGGATGCTAACGAGCCTTTGGCAGGACCTGCGCTACGGATTCCGGACGCTGCGAAAGAACCCGGGATTCACGGCTGTCGCGATCCTCGCGCTGGCGCTCGGCATCGGGGCGAACACCGCAATTTTCAGCGTGGTGAATGGAGTGCTGCTGCGGCCCCTGGCGTATCCCGATGCGGACCGCCTGCTCATGATCTTCGAGACGACCTCGGTCTTCACCCAGGCTTCCGTAGCGTACCCCAATTATCTCGACTGGCGCCGGCAAGCCCGATCTTTCACCGATATGGGCGCCTCGCGCAGCGATGATTTCAATTTCACCGGGAGGGGCGAACCCGAGCACCTGTCTGGCCGGTACGTCTCGGCGAGCCTGTTCCCGACGCTGGGCGTGACGCCCCTCATGGGGCGCACTTTTCTGCCGCAAGAAGACCGCCAGGGCGCGGGCTGCGCGGTGATGCTCAGCTACGGGTTCTGGAAAGGGCGGCTGGCCGCCGATCCCGCCATTCTGGGCAAGGCTCTAACCCTCAACGTGATGAGTTGCACGGTGGTGGGCGTGTTGCGCCCCGATTTCCATTTCCGGGATGACGCGCAGGTGTTTGTTCCGATCGAGCTTTACGATTCGATGGAGTTCCGCGCGCGGGAGGAGCATCCGGGAATATCGGTCGTGGGGCGCCTGAAGCCGGGCATCGGGATGGAAAGGGCGCAGGCGGAGATGGCCTCCATCGCGAGCGGCCTGGCGCGCCAATATCCTAAGACAAATGCGGGGCGGGGCACGCGCGCGGTGCCGATCAAAGACGACGTGGTGGGGAATATCAAGGGGACTTTGCTGCTGCTGGTGGGCGCAGTTGGATTTGTGTTGATCATCGCCTGCGCGAACGTGGCGAATCTGTTGCTGGCGCGCTCCACGGCGCGCAAGCGCGAGTTCGCCATTCGCGCCGCGCTGGGCGCCGCGCGCGGACGCATCGTGCGCCAGTTATTGACGGAGAGCGTGCTGCTGTCCCTGGGGGCGGCCGTAGTCGGCTTGTTGTTGGCCCGTTTGGGAATCGGCGTGTTGCTGGCCGCGGCGCCCGACGCCCTGCCGCGGGCTTCGGAGATCGGCATCGACCCGTTCGTGCTGCTCTTCACGCTGGCGGTGTCGATATCGACCGGTATCCTGTTCGGCTTGGCTCCGGCCTTTCACGGTGCAAACGCCAGCCCACAGGAATCCTTAAAAGAGGGCACGCGCGGCGCGGGCGGCGGACGCCATCGCGCGGAAGGCGTGTTCGTGGTTGTGGAAGTCGGCTTGGCCGTAATCCTGCTCGCCGGCGCGGGGCTCATGATGCAGAGCGTCTGGCGGCTGCTGCGGATCGATCCGGGATTCAATGTGCGCCATGTCCTGACTACGCAGGTGGCATTGTCTCCCAGAGCGATGACTATCCAATCGGGGTTCCGGCTGGCTTACGAGCAAGTGGTCGCGCGGGTGGCGGCGATTCCAGGCGTGCAATCGGCGGCCATCACGTCGCTGATTCCGTTGGGCGACACCGACAACGAGATTCCGTACTGGCCCGGCGGTGGACCGCAGCCGGTGCAAGACCAAACCTCTATGGCGCTATTTTCGATCGTCACACAGGATTACCCGCGTACCATGCAAATCCCGCTGCGGCGCGGACGGTTCTTCACGGCGCAAGATAACCTGGCTTCGCCCCCGGTGGTGGTGATCGACGAAGTCCTGGCAAAGCACCTGTTTGGCGATGGGGACCCGGTGGGCCAGCCGATCGGCGTGATGGTATTGGGTACCGCGAGGATCGTCGGCGTGGTGGGGCACGTGAAGTTCTGGGGCCTGGATACCGACGATACGGCCAAGATACGCGACCAGATCTATTTCCCCCTTTCGCAAGTGCCCGATAAGCTCGCATCCGCCGCCGCGGTGGGGCTGACGCTGGTGGTGCGCACGGCGCCCGACCCCCTGAGCATCGTTCCGGCCGTGCGGGCGCAAGTCGCCGGGCCGACGCAGGATCAGCCCATCTACGCGGTGCGCACGCTGGAGCAGATCATCACGGGTTCGTTGGCGGAGCGCCGCTTCACCATGCTGGTGCTGGCCATCTTCGGGTGCACGGCGCTGCTGCTGGCGGCTATCGGAATCTACGGCGTCATGTCCTATACAGTGACCCGGCGCACGCACGAACTCGGCATCCGCATCGCCTTGGGAGCCTCCCGCCGTGAGACCGCCCGGCTGGTTCTGCGGCAAGGGATGAAACTCGCCGGAATCGGGCTGGCGGGCGGCCTGCTAGCGGCGCTGGGACTCACGCGATTGCTGGCAGGCCTGCTCTATGGCGTGCGTCCGGCCGATCCGGCGACGCTGGCGGGCGTAGCGCTGCTGTTGGGAGGGCTGGCGCTCCTAGCGTGCTATATCCCGGCGCGAAGGGCCACCGCGGTCGATCCCGTGGTCGCGCTGCGGAGCGAGTGAGGCCAGCTTACCCAGCCAGGCGGTTCGGCTGAATCCAACCGAGCGATACCCCGGTCATGAGCAGGCCGATGCAGACAATCAACGCGGCAGAAAGTACCGGGATGATGCGGAAGGCCGGGTGCGCGGCCGTCTTCTGGCTGTTCGGCAGAAAATGCTTGGCGTACAGAACCAGTACTCCGATGCCCATGAGCACCACGGCCAGCCCGGAACTGAACGCGATCAGCAGCAGTAGGCCCAGTCCCACGCGGCCGAGCGCGATGGAACTGAGCAGCAGCACCAGCGCGGAAGGGCACGGAACCAATCCGCCGCTCGCGCCGAGGGCCATCAGGCTGCCCAGCGTGATGTCGCCCTCCGGCACATGGCTGTGACCGTGCGGGCCGTGGTCATGGCCGTGATCATGGGTGTGGCTGTGATCGTGGTCATGGCCGTGATCATGACTGTGGCTGTGATCGTGCTCGTGAGTATGGCCGTGATGGTGATGAGGGTCGTGATCGTGGCTATGTTGAGCCACGCGCAGCCGGCGCGCGCGCTTGTATAGCATCATGCCGCCGATCCAAACGATGGAAAGGCCGGAGATGGCGCCGAGTACCGGGAATATCTTCTCGGGCAGAACATATTGCGAGAGAAAGAGTGTAGTCAGCCCGAGAAAGAATACGCTGATGGTGTGGGTGAAGGTGACCATGCCGCCCAGAAAAATGGCGTGCTTGAAGGTGCCGCGCGATCCCACCAGATAGGCCGCCACGATAGTCTTGCCATGGCCGGGGGAAAGCGCATGCATGCAGCCCAGGCCGAAAGCGACGGCCATCCCCAGCAGGATCAGGCCGAGCCCGATATCCCCGCGATGCAGCAGGCGCGAGAGGAAATCGCCGCGCACCACCGTGCCCGCGGCGGAAGGCTGCGGTGGAACCGGGGAGGTAGCACGCAGCGGCGGCGGAGCCGGCACAGCGGCGCTGGGCAAGGGCACGATCTTAGGCGGCGCTTTCTTCTCCGCCACGATATCCGTAGCGGCCCACTCGACGGAGGCTTTCAGATCCTGCGGCGGCGCTACGGTCGGATCGGCAGGGTAGGCGGTCAGGGCCTGGCTGCGATCTGTACCATCCTGGCTGGCGCGCGCGATGGACGCGCCCGGCCCCGCCGCCACGACCACCTCCTTCCAGCCCGCGCGGTCCGGGAAATTGGCGTCTGCATAGGTCAACGATCCGGCCGCCACGGCGAGCGCCAGCGTGGAGGTGAAGCGCATGACGGGAGATCCACCCGCGCCCGGCGCGATGGCTAGGGTAACCCCTTCGAAGCGAGGGGAGACGGAGCGCCCGCCGGAGGTGAAGGCCAGGTTGCGCACCCATTCGCGCGCTTGCGCTTCGGCTTTCGCGTCCAGCAGGTTGCGTGGGCTATCGGCGCTCAGTCCCCATTGCTGCAAGAGCTGGAAACTGGGAATCTCGGCCAGATCCAGAACGTAGCGAATCTCCGCGCCACTTCCGCGGACCTCGATGCGGGCATAGTGGCTCACGCTGAAATTGCCCATGGGGTGGGCGCCGAGCGCGGCGGCGAAGACGAAAAGAAGCGGGCAGGCACAAGCTTTCATTACAATAGGTCTTTACGAATTCTACGACGGTTTTGGATTTATGCGCTGGGTGACCTCAGAGGATGTGCCGCGCGCGGGCGAATTGCGCGTGCCGGCGGGGGCGATATTCACGCCTTCCGCCCGCGAACTGGCCGAAGCGCGAGCCATTCGCATCATCGAATTGCGCGACGGGCAGGCGGCTCCGGCGGTCCCGCCCGGAAAAATTGTCGCACTGGGTGCGGACCACGGTGGTTTCCGCCTGAAGGAGACCTTGAAGCCCCTGCTGGCGGGCCTGGGCCTCGAGATTCGGGACATTGGCGTATTCGACGAAAAGCCCGCCGACTATCCGGATATCGCAGAAAAGGTGGCGGAACTGGTATCTCGCGGGGAAGCGGCGCGGGGGGTCATCATCGATGGCGCGGGCATCGGTTCGTCGATTGCCGCGAACAAAGTCTCGGGCATTCGCGCGGCCCTTTGTTACGATCGCGCTTCCGCGCGCAACAGCCGCGAACACAACGATTCCAATATTCTGACGCTGGGGGCGCGGCTGCTCACCGCGGGCCAGGCCGAAGAGGTGCTGCGCATCTGGCTGGAGACTCCTTTCGCGGGCGGCAGACATACGGCGCGGGTGGAGAAGATCACCCGCATCGAGCAGCAGTATGGAAAGGAACGCGCACCAGCGGCGGCCGCGGCGGGACCGGCGCCCACGCGCGGGGAAGGTCCGATCGCAGCGCTGATCGATCACACCATGCTGCGGCCGGAAGCGACGCGCGCGGATATCGTCAAGTTGTGCGGCGAAGCGCGGCAATATGGCTTTGCCACGGTGTGCATCAATCCATATTGGGTATCGTTGGCGTCGAGCGAACTGGCGGGGACGGCAGTGAAAGTCTGCACGGTGGCGGGGTTTCCGCTGGGCGCGACATCCACGGAAGCGAAAGTGGCCGAAGCGGCGGCGGCATTGCGCGCAGGCGCGCGCGAGATCGACATGGTGATCAACGTGGGCGCGTTGCGGTCGGGCGATTTCGACACGGTAAGAGTCGATATTCAAGCCGTGGTGCGCGTTTGTCACGACGCGGGGGCGATCGTGAAGGTCATCCTGGAAACGGCTCTGCTGGACGATGCGCAGAAGACCACAGCTTGCGGGCTGGCGCAGGCGGCCGGCGCCGATTTCGTGAAAACTTCTACGGGCTTCGGACCGGCGGGCGCGACGGTGCAGGATATAGTGTTGATGCGGCATGCGGTGGGGCCGCGCATGGGGGTGAAGGCGGCGGGCGGGATTCGCACGCTGGACGATTTCCGCGCCATGGTGGCGGCGGGCGCCAATCGCGTGGGGGCCAGCGCCAGCGTGAAGATTGTCGAGGCGGCCGGGAAATGAGCTTGGGCATTCAAAGATTGGAGGGCGGCCAATCTTGGCCGCAGCCACCTTTTAGGCGGCTAAGCCGGCTGAAAGCCGTCCCCAGAGGGGACCCCGGGCAAAATTGCCCGCCCCACAAGCTATGCTAGCCACGCGCAAAGCGGTGCGTTTCCGCGAGCGATCGGAACTTCTGGATTTCCTGCTGGAAGTGTCCGCGGTCACGTCTCAAACGCTGGATCTGGACGAACTGCTGGCCAATGTCTCCGAGATCGTACAGCGCGTGATTCCCGGCGAACTGCTGGCGATCCTTTTATATAGCGAGAAACGGCGTGAGCTGCGCATCCGGTATTCGCGCGGGCATCGGGAAGAGGTGATCCAGAACTGGTCGATCCAACTCGGCCAAGGCATCACCGGGGCGGCCGCGCTGTCTCGCGAGCCGATCCTGGTGCCGGATGTGCGCAGCGACCCGCGGTATCTGAACGCCGTGGAAGCCGTGCGCACGGAACTGGCGGTGCCCATGATCGCCCGCCGCAAGCTGGTGGGCGTGATCGACATGCAATCCACGCGTCCCAATGCTTACACGGAGCACGACCGCGCTTTGCTGCGCCTGATCGCGGCCCGGGTGGCGATCTCCATCGACAATGCGCGGCTGTACTGGCGCGTGGAGCGGCAGAACCGGACCCTGAAGGCGCTGGCATCCATCTCGCAGGAATTCTCATCGATTCTGGACGTGGGCGAGCTGCTGAGCAAGATCGCCAGCACGGTGCGCGGCCTGATCGACTATGACGCGTTCAACATCCTGCTGGTGGATGCCGAGCGCAAATTGTTGCGGCACCGTTTCAGCATCCGCTACGACGAGCGCGTGGATCTGGACAACATTCCCCTGGAAAAAGGCATCACCGGCGCGGCCGTGGCGCAGCGCGCGCCCGTGCGCGTGCAGGATACCAACCAGGATCCGCGCTACATCGCTTCGCATCCGGGCATCCGGTCGGAAGTGGCGATCCCGTTGATGACGCTCGACCGGGTTTCCGGCGTAATGGATCTGGAAAGCGAGCGGGTGGGCTACTTCACCGACGATCACGTGCGCATGCTGATGCTGCTGGCGCCGCAGATCGCGAGCTCAGTCGAAAATGCGCGCCTGTATGAAGAGGTAGCGATTCGCGAGCGGCGCATGGAGGAAGATCTACGAGCCGCGCGCGAGCTGCAAAGCGTGATGCTGCCCACCGGCGATCCGGGCTTCCAGGGTTTGGAGGTGGCCGCCGGGCTGCGTCCGGCGCGGGGCATCAGCGGCGACATCTACGATTTCTTCGAGGCGCAGGACCATCGCGCGGTGCTGGCGTTCGGAGACGTCAGCGGCAAAGGAGCCGCGGCGGCCTTGTATGGGGCGCTGGTGAGCGGGCTGCTGCGATCGCTCGCGCCGCGGCGCACCGATCCGCGGCAGATCATGCGCGCCCTGAATGAAGCCCTCATCGAACGTAAGGTGGAAGCCCGCTACGTGACGCTGCTGGTGATGCTCTGGAGCCCGGCTATCCGCCAGTTCGTGATGGCCAATGCGGGCAGTAATCCGCCGCTGGTATGTCGAAACCGCGAGATTCTGAAGCCTAAGGTGGAGGGCGTGCCGCTGGGACTGCTGGATGAGCGCGAATACGAAGAAGTGGTCTTCCAGGCGCATCGGGACGATACCATCGTGCTGTACTCCGACGGCGTGACCGATCACCTCAGCCCGGATGGGCAAGACTACGGCCGCGGCCGCTTATCGCAGGTGGTGCGGCGCATGTGCGAACAGCCGGCGGAAGCCATCGTGGCCGAGATCCTGGCGGACCTGGACCGCTTCAACACCACTCCGTTCGACGACCAGACGGTGCTGGTGCTGAAGGTGAAATGAACGATGTTTCACTACTCGGGACAGGATCTTTATTGCGAGAATGTGCCGCTGGCGGACATCGCGCGGCAGGCCGGGACACCTGCGTACGTGTATTCGAGCGGCTCGATCCTAGAGAATTATCGCGCGTACGATGAAGCTCTTCAACGCCTGCCGCACACCGTCTGCTACGCGGTAAAAGCCAATTCGTCGCTCGGCATTCTCGGACTGCTGGCCAAGGCCGGCGCGGGGTTCGATATTGTGTCGGGCGGCGAACTCTATCGCGTGATCGAGGCCGGCGGCGATCCTTCCAAAGTCGTGTTCTCCGGCGTGGGCAAGACCTCCGGCGAGGTGGACTACGCGCTCGAGAGCGGCATCCACATGTTCAATTGCGAGTCCGCGCCCGAGTTGGCCCTGATCGATGCGCTGGCGGCGCGCCGCGGCGTGAAGGCGCGCTTCGCCATCCGCGTGAATCCGGACGTAGACGCTTCCACGCATCCTTATATTTCGACCGGTCTGCGCGAACACAAGTTCGGTATCGACATTGCGGACGCCGAATCCGTATACGAGGGCACGCGCGACCTGCCGAACCTGGTGGCGGAAGGGGTGAGCTGCCATATCGGATCGCAACTGATGGACACCAACCCGATCCTCGAAGCCATCGATCGCGTGCTGGCGCTGATCGCGCGGCTGCGCGGCAAGGGTTTTGCCATCGGCCATATCGACCTGGGCGGCGGATTAGGTGTGGCTTACCAGCCGCATGAGCAGGCCCCCGAGATCCGCGGCTTCATTGCGCAGGCGCTGGCTAAACTCGAAGGCAGCGGATTGCGGGTGGCGATCGAGCCGGGCCGTTCCATCGTGGGTCGCGCGGGCGTGCTGCTCACGCGCGTGCTCTACAGGAAGCACAGCGGCGGCAAGGAATTCGTGATCGTGGACGCGGCCATGAACGATCTGATCCGGCCCGCGCTCTACCGTTCGCACCACGAGATCATTCCGCTGCGCAAGTCCGCGCGTCCCGAGATTGTGGCGGACGTGGTGGGGCCGGTTTGCGAGACGGGCGATTTCCTGGCGCGCGGCCGCAAGATGGCCAATGCCGCGCCGGGCGACTACCTGGCGATATCGACCGCGGGGGCCTACGGCTTCGTGCAGTCGTCGAATTACAACTCGCGGACACGCGCGCCGGAGATCCTGGTGGAAGGCAATCGGTTCCGCACCATCCGGGCGCGCGAGACGTATGCCGACCTGGTGCGCGGAGAAGTGCTGTGAGTGCGCGGTGCGGCAAGCATTCCGCCTGTCTGCTGCTGGGGCTGGCGGCGCCCCTGGCCGTGGCTCACGACCCGATCACCACGAAGCTTTTGTGGACGCAGGAGATCTCGCGAATCGTAATCCGGCATTGCGCGAGTTGCCATCGCGAGGGCGGCGCGGCCATGTCTCTCGAGACGTACGACGATGCGCGGCCCTGGGCCAAGGCGATCCGCGACGAGGTGCTCGCGCGGCGCATGCCGCCTTGGGGCGCGGTGAAGGGGGTAGGGGAGTTTCGCGATGACCCCAGTCTCTCGCAGATCGAAATCGACATGATCGTGAATTGGGTGGAGGGCGGCGCTCCCAAGGGCGACGATATCTACCTGCCGCCCGCCCCCCATTTCGGTGCGGAAACCAAGCCGCCGCCGGTCGCCCACGAGTTGAAGGTCGCAACCGCCTCGCCGCACACGCTTTTGGCGCCCGCCGATTTCGCCGGCTTGCGGCCTGTCCGGCTGGCGGCTGGCGAGTCTCTCGAAGTCACCGCCTACGAGCCGGACGGCCGCGTGGAACGGCTCATCTGGATTCGCGATTGGCGGCCGCAGTGGGAGCGCACTTACTACTTCCTGCATCCTATGCGGTTCCCGAAGGGCACGCGTATCGCGGCCTATTCGGGCAAGCCGGCCGAAGTAGCGATGGCGCTAGCCAGGTAACCCACAGCCGCGAAGCGCGATTCCTGAACTGTTAGGATAGGAAGACAAGAACATGAGGGCACATCGCTTGGTTGTCTTTCTGCTGCCGCTCCTGATGGCGGCGCAGAACCTGGAAGAGTTTAAGAAGAAAGTTACAGAGTTCACACTCTCCAATGGCTTGCACTTCATTGTCGTGGAGCGGCATGAAGCCCCGGTAGTATCATTTCACACTTATGTGAACGCCGGTTCGGTGGACGACCCGTCGGGCGCCACCGGCATCGCGCATATGTTCGAGCACATGGCCTTCAAGGGCACCGAGAGCATCGGCAGCAAGAATTGGCCCGAGGAAAAGAAAGCCATCGACCAGGTGGAGGCGGTCTACAACCGGTTGGACGCCGAGCAGAACAAGGGCATCAAGGCCGATCCTCAGAAAGTTGCCACCCTGAAGGCGGATTTAAAGACGGCTGAGGAAAAGGCCAACTCGTGGGTGGTGCCGAATCTTTACCCGCGCATCATCGAGCAGAATGGCGGCGAGAACATGAACGCCGAGACATCCTGGGATTCCACGCAGTATTTTTACAGCCTGCCGTCGAATCGACTCGAGCTATGGTTCCTGCTGGAGTCGCAGCGGTTCATCCAGCCCGTCTTCCGCGAGTTCTACAAGGAGCGCGACGTGGTCATGGAGGAGTACCGCATGCGGGTGGAATCGGAGCCGCAGGGCAAGCTGTTGCAAACATTTCTGGCGACGGCGTTTGAGGCCTTCCCTTACCGTGTGATGGGCACCGGCTGGCCCAGCGATGTGATGCATTTGCGGCGGGCGGACGCCTGGCGCTTCTTCAACGAGTATTATGTGCCGGGCAATATCACACTGGGGATCGTGGGCGACGTCGATCCTACCGAGGCGCGGCGTCTCGCGGACAAGTATTTCGGGCCGATGCAGGCGCGCCCGCTGCCGCCGCTGCTGCATACCGCGGAGCCGCGCCAGGAAGGCCCCAAGCAGGCGGAGGTGGAATCGCCCAGCCAGCCGCTGTTAGTCATAGGCTATAAGCGCGCGGACGAGTACAGCAAGGACGATCCGGTGTTCGACGTGATCAGCGGCGTGCTGGCGGGCGGCCGAACCGGGCTGCTCTATAAAGACCTGGTGCGCGATAAACGCATCGCCCTGGAGGCGGATGCCGACGATACCTTTCCCGGCGGCAAGTATCCGAACCTGTTCCTGTTTTTCCTGGCGCCCGCGGCGGGACATACCACGGCCGAGAACGAGAAGGCGTTCTACGATTTGCTGGAGAAATTCAAGTCGGAAAAAGTGGACGACGCAACCCTGGCGCGGGTGAAGACGAAAACGCGGGCGAGCCTGATCCGGCGATTGGATAGCAATTCGGGACTAGCCGGATTATTGACGGAGTATTCCGCAATCTATGGCGATTGGCAAAAGGTTTTTACCGATCTGAATCAATTGGACAAGATTACCGCAGCCGATGTACAGCGCGTGGCGCAGGAATGCTTCGTACCCGAAAAGCGCACGGTGTCTTACCTGATCGCGCCGAAACAGCCCGCCGGAGGCGCCCAATGAAGACGTTTCTTAGGGTCTCTTTGCGGAGTATGAACTTACCCGGATGGACGGTATTTCTGGCTGCGGCGGCTTTCGGCCAGAGCATGGTGGGCCCGGCCCCGATCCCCGACGCGCCGGCCACTTACAAAGATCTCAAATTCCCACAGCTAAAGAAAATCTCCATCCCGAACGTGACCACCTACGCGCTGCCGAATGGGATGAAGATCTACTTACTCGAAGATCACGAGTTGCCGACCGTGAGTGGTACAGTCCGGATTCGCACGGGCAACCTGTTCGACCCGGCCGATAAAGTGGGCCTCGCATCTATCACCGGAACGGTGATGCGCTCGGGCGGCACGAAGAGCAAGACCGGCGACCAACTCGACGAGGAACTGGAGAATATCGCCGCGTCAGTCGAAAGCGATATCGGCGAGTCCAGCGGCTCGGTCTCTTTCTCCGCGCTGAAAGAGAACACCGACGAAGTCCTGGGCATTTTCAAAGATGTGATCGTCGAACCCGAGTTTCGCCAGGACAAGATCGACATGGCCAAGTCCGAGATGCGCAGCAGCATCTCGCGGCGGAACGACGATGCGCACGGCATCGCGGACCGGGAATTCGCCGCGATCGTGTACGGGAAAGACACCCCGTATGGCTGGGATGCCGAATACTACACGGTCGATCGCATCGCGCGTCCGGACCTGGTGGCATTCTACCAGCGCTATTACTTCCCGGCCAACATGCTGATGGCGGTTTGGGGGGATTTCTCTACCGCGGAAATGCAGTCGAAGCTGGCCAAGTTATTTGGCGATTGGAAATACGAACAGCCCAAAGTACCGCCATTTCCGCCCGTGCGCGAGAAAGCGCAACCCGGTATTTTTTTGGCCAAGAAAGAGGACGTGACTCAGACGTTCTTCATCGAAGGCCACCTGGGCGGCGTTTTGAAGGACCCGGACCTTCCGGCGCTGGAGATCATGGGCGATATTCTAGGCGGCGGATTCCAAAGCCGCCTGATGCAGCGCGTGCGCACGCAACTCGGCCTGGCATATGAGATTTCGGCGAATTGGGGCGCGCATTACGATCACCCCGGCCTGTTCGAGATTGGAGGAAGCACGAAATCGGCTTCCACGGCCGAGACCCTGACGGCGATTCACGAGCAGGTGGAACGTATGCGCGCCGGCGAGGTGACCGCCGATGAATTGGAAACCGCCCGGCAATCGGCGCTGAACGGCCTCGTATTCGCTTTCGACACCAAGACGAAGACCTTGGGACGCCTGCTGAACTACGAGTATTACGGCTATCCCAAAGACTTCATCGACCGCTATCAAAGAGGTCTCGAGGCGGTGACCCGGGCGGACGTGCTGCGCGTGGCGCGGGAACACGTTCACCCGGCCGATTTGACCGTTGTGGCGGTGGGCAAGACGGAGGAATTCGAAAAGTCTCTCGCAACGCTGGGTCTACCGGTTTCGTCCATTGATTTGACCATCCCCGAATCCAAGCCGTCCGGGGCGGGTTCCGCCGCGCCCAAGTCCGGGGCGGGTGATGCCGCGAAAGCCAGGCAATTGCTGGAGCGCGCGCAGCAAGCGGTCGGCGGCGCCGAAAAACTGGCGGCGGTGAGAGACATGACGGAAGTCGCGGAGTTGCATGTGGTTCAGGCGGCGGGCGGGGTCACCATGAACCGTACGGATCGCTGGGTGGCGCCCACTTACTTCCGCGAGGACACCAAGTTGCCATTCGGCCTGGTAGCGATTTATGGCGATGGTAAGACCGGTTGGATGTCGAGTCCGCAGGGCCAGGCGGCGCTGCCGGCTGCGCAGTTGAGACCGGTGTTGGATAAGCTGTTGCGGCTGTACTATCCTCTGTTGCTCAGCGATCGGCTGCCCGGCCGGACGGTGAATTGGGTTGGCCCGGGTGAAGTGGAGATCTCAAATGGTGAAGGTAGTTCCGTGCGGCTGTTTGTCGATGAGAAAACGGGGATGCCGGCGAAGTTAGAATATCAGTCGCTCACCATGGGCGGTCCGCCATCTACGGTGGACGAGATTTTCGATAGCTTCGAAGAGGTGAACGGCGTTAAGGTTCCCAAGCACATGACCCTGATGCAGAATGGGAACAAATACGCGGATGTGGTGGTCAATTCCATCCAACTCAACACTGGATTGAAAACGGAGGATCTGAGCAAGAAACCATGAAGACCCTGTGGGCGGCGCTACTGGTGGCCGGTTTGGCCGCGAGTACGCATGCGGAAACCAGCGAGCAGAGGGGCAAGCGGGTGGTGAACGAGGCCCTGGCGGCGGTGGGCGGCCAGGCTTTCCTGAACATGCGGAATCGCGTGGAAACCGGGAGGATCTTCAGCTCTTACAACGACCAAATCTCCGGCATGGCGGTGGACGCGCTCTATACCACTTACCTGCCTCTGCCCGATCCACCGGAGCCCGGATTCCTGGGCGAAAGGGTGCGCGATGCACGCGGCCGGAAACCGGAGGATGTCACCGGGAAGAAGCAAGACGATGTGATCCTCTATGGGGATGGATCCGCCTACGAGGTTACTTTCCGCGGCGCCCGCCCGCTTTCCGACATTCTGGTGAAACAGTTCAGGACGGCCACGCTGCACAATATTTTCTATATCCTGCGCCAGCGCCTGGGGGAGCCGGGTATGCTCTTCGATTCGCGCGGCTCCGACTTTTTCGATAATCGCCCCGTGGAAATCGTGGATATCGGCGATGCCAACAACGAGATGGTCACGGTATATTTCGACCAGATCAACAAGCTGCCGTTACGCCAGCTTTATTACCGGCGCGACCCGATCGATCATTCGAAGCTCGAGGAAGTCACCATCTACAGTAAGTATCGCGACGTGGGCGGCGGCGTGATGTGGCCCTTCGCCATCCGGCGCGAGCGCAACGGCGAGAAGATCTTCGAAATGTATTCGGACAGCGTAGAGATTAATCAGGATTTGAAGGACAGCATGTTCACGCTTCCGCCGGGATTGAAACTCCTGAAGAAAGACAAGTAGGCGCTCGCGGCGGCAAACCGCGCTGCTCCGGGCTGTTACAATAGCGCGTTCAGGGAGGCAATTCCAATGGAAGATGCGGTGATCCGGCCGACCATGAAATTCATCAAGCTCGGTTATGCCGTGGTGCTGGTGCTGATCGTAGGTTGCGCGGTTCTATTTTTCACGATGATTTCGCCGGACGATCCATGGCGGAGCCGGCCCTGGATACTGGCCGTGCCCGCGCTGCTTCTGATCTGGCCGATTCGCAGGCACATGGCGCGCCAATTCACCAAGGCCACTATCGCGGGCGACCGGCTACGGTATGAAGTGGGCGCCTTTTCGAAATCCACGCGGAACATTTCGTTGCCGAAAGTGCAGGATGCGCGCGTGGATCAATCGGTCATGCAGCGGATGTTCGGGGTGGGCAACCTTTCCATCGAAACCGCGGGCGAAACCAGCCGCCTGACCATCCGCAATGTCGACCAGCCGCAGCATGTCGCGGACGAGATTCTGGCAGCGTCGCACAATGCGGCTCCGGGGCACACGCCATGAGTGGAAAATCAAGCGGCAAACTGGCCGGCAAAGTGGCCCTGATTACGGGAGCCAGCCGCGGTCTGGGAAAGGCCATGGCACTGGCTCTGGCCGGAGAAGGGGCCAGCATCGCGCTGGTGGCGCGCGATCGCGAAGCGCTGCAGAAAACCGCCGAAGAGGTGTGGAGCACCGGCGGCGGCGCCCACGTGTTTCAAGCCGATGTAACCAGCGAAGAGCAGGTGCTGCGTCTCGAGCGGGAAGTGGCCGAGGCATTCGGGCGGGTTCAGATTCTCATCAATAACGCGGGCATCAATATTCGCAAGCAGCTCATCGAGTTCACGCTGGACGAGTGGCGGCGGGTGGTGGATACCAGCTTGACCAGCACGTTTCTGATGTGCCGCGCATTTGTGCCGCACATGAAAGGCGGCGGCTACGGACGAGTGCTGAACTTAGCCTCTACCATGGCACATGTATCCCTGCCGGGGCGCACCGCCTATTCGGCCAGCAAGAGCGCGCTGCTGGGCCTGACGCGCGCGCTGGCGCTGGAACTCGCTTCCGAGGGCATTACGGTGAACGCCATCAGTCCCGGCCCTTTCGCCACGGAAATGAACACGCCTTTGATTGAGAATGCGGAGCTGAACGCACAGTTCGTCGCCAAAATCCCGCTGGGGCGTTGGGGCCGCGTGGAAGAAGTCGGCCAATTGGCCGTCTACCTGTGCGGGCCGGACGCGGGATTCATTACCGGAACCGACGTGTTGATCGACGGGGGATGGTGCGCGGCATAGTGGCCAGGCAGGGAACGAGAGTAAGCGCGACAAACAGATGACATCAACCAATTCGACGATGCGTACCAGACCTTTGGGCACATGGATGGCCTGCGCCGCGATTTTCCTGCTGCTCTCGTTGGGCCTGACTGCCTGCCGCGGCACCCAGCGCAAGACCATCGCGGTGGTCCCCAAAGCCACGGCGCATCTGTTCTGGGTGACCGTGCACGCAGGCGCCGCAGCCGCGGGCAAGGAGTTCAACGTGGACGTGGTTTGGAACGGACCGTCCTCGGAGACCGACTACGCGCGCCAGGTGCAGATCGTGGATTCCATGATCGCGCGACAGGTGGATGGCCTGGTGGTGGCGGCACAGGACCGCACCACGCTGAACGCTTCGCTCGATCGCGCGGCGGCGGCCCATATTCCCGTGACGGTATTCGACTCCGGCGTGGATTCCACGAACTTCATGACTTACATCGCGACCAATAACTTCCAGGCCGGACAGATGGGAGCCCGCAAACTGGCGGCGCTGCTGAATGGCAAGGGCAAGGTCGCCATGCTGATGAACGCACCGGGAAGCAAGTCGACGTTGGATCGGGAAGCCGGATTTGAAGACGTTCTGCAGAAGGAGTTTCCCGCGATCCATATCGTGGCGCGCCAGTTTTCCATGTCCGATCGCGCCAAAGGCATGGCGGCGGCGGAAAACTTTCTAACCGCCCAGCCGGATTTGGACGGCATGTTTGCTTCTTCGGAACCCAGTTCGGTGGGCGCGGCCCTCGCGTTGAAATCGCGCGGACTGGCAGGCAAGGTCAAACTGGTCGCGTTCGACGCCAGCGACGACCTGGTGCAGGATTTGAAAGACGGCTCCATCGATGCCCTGGTCGCGCAGGATCCCTTCAAGATGGGTTATGAAGCGGTTAAGACACTCGTAGATAAAATCCACGGAGGCAATCCGCCTAAAGTCATCGATTTGAGCGCTACGGTAGTCACTAAGGGCGATTTGGACAAGCCCGAGATCAAGGCGCTGCTCTCTCCGGACGTGAACAAGTACCTGAATTAAATGGAGGGTGATTCCCCCTCTGCCGTGCTATGCTAGAAACTCCCAAATGGCGCAGACGAGGCCCCTCCCGCGCATCTGCATAGCGCTGGGTTTTCCGGATTTGGAACGGTTGCTGGAGCACGCCCGGCGCGAAGCCGAAGCGGGTGAAACGTTTCTGGAATTCCGTCTGGATTACCTGGAACACCCTGAGCGCGGCGCCGAGGCCATTCAACCTTTCCTCGAACAGTACCCCGACTGCATCGTACTGGCCACCTGCCGCCGCCACCAGAATCACGGCAAATTCAACGGCAGCATCGATGAAGAAATGCGCGTATTGGATATGGCGGTCACAGCCGGGGCGCAAGCGGTGGATGTGGAGATCGAGAGCGCCGAGGCCGCCGCGGCCAAGCTCAGCTTATTCCGGGGACGCGCACGCCTGATCGTCTCGTATCACAATTACGAGGCCACGCCGCAACTCGATACCCTGTTCAACCGCATGACGCGCCTCCCGGCCGATGGCTACAAGATCGTCACCAACGCGCGTAAACCTTCGGACTACGGGCGGGTTCTGACGCTAGCCAAGGCCCATCCGCGGACGCCGCTGGTGGTGCTGGCCATGGGCGAATTGGGCTTCCCCAGCCGGGTGCTCTCCGCCGCTTTTGGCGGGATGTACACTTACGCCGCGCCTACGGCCTCGCAGGGAACCGCCGCCGGACAGGTTTGTGCCAAGCAATTGCGGCACGTCTACCGCGTGGATAAGCTATCGCGTACCAGTAAGATCTATGGAGTGGTGGCCGACCCGGTACGGCACTCGATTTCGCCGGCCGTTCACAACCGCGCCTTCCAATACCGCCGCATGGAATCCGTATATCTGCCCTTCCTGGTACCGCCCGCGCAGATGCGAGATTTCTTCACCCTGGCCGAGCGGCTGCCGGTGGCGGGCTTCAGCGTTACGATTCCGCACAAGCAGAAGATCCTGCGCTACCTCGATATCGTGGACCCCCTGGCCCGCCGCATCGGCGCGGTGAATACGGTGTGGCGCAAGGCCGGAAAGTGGCGCGGCACGAATACGGACGCGGCGGGTGTGACCGTGCCGTTGGCCAATAAGATGCGGCTGCACAATGCTTCCGTGCTGATCATCGGCAACGGAGGCGCGGCGCGTAGCGCGGCTTGCGCTCTATCCGATGCGGGTGCGCACATCACCCTGGTGGGGCGCAACGCGGACCGCGTACGGTCACTGGCCAAGATCTCCGGCGCCGAGCCGTTGCTGGCCGAACAACTTGGCGAGCGATACTTCGACGCCCTGGTTCACGCCACCCCGCTGGGCATGTTTCCCCACGTCAACGAATGCTTCTTCAACGAGCGCATTCCCGCCGACGTGGTATTCGACATGGTATATAATCCGCTCGAGACGGAGCTCACGCGGCGCGCCCGCGAGCAGGGAAAAACCGTCATTCGCGGCATGCAGATGTTCGTCGAGCAGGCCGTACGCCAGTTTGAAACCTGGACGGGCGAGCCGGCGCCGCGCTCCGTGATGGAGAAGGCCGCTCTGGAGGCCCTCAGTTGCACAACATGAAAATCGAAAGTCCAGCAATTCGCCGCTTTACCCGCCGCCAACTCGCCGGCGCCGTGTTGAGCACGGCAGCCGCCGCGTCCGCCGCGCAAACACCCCCCGCGACCCCCTCCATGCGCGCCGTGGAACTGCAGGCTGCGCGCGAAGAGAACCAGCGCACCGCCGAGGCTCTGACCGCCGCTTGGGCGAAACACGAGGTTCCCATCCAGGCCGAGCCGGCCTTCCATTTCACCGCTTGAGGCATCATGCCGGAACCGGGTAGCGAAGTCTTTTTTGCAGGCATCGGCGAGTTGAATCGCATGGTTCGCGAGAAGAAAGCGACGGCGGTGGAACTGGCGCGCGCATTCGGCAGGCGCCTCGAAACGCTAGGCCCGCGTTATAACGCGTTGGCCTTGCCACTGACCGAGCGGGCCATTCGCCAGGCCAAGGCGGTGGACGCCGAGATCAAGCGCGGCCGGTTGCGCGGCCCCCTGCAAGGCGTGCCTTACGGGGCCAAGGACCTGCTGAGCGTAGCGGGCCAGATTACCGCCTGGGGCGCGCGGCCTTATGCCGCACAGGTCTTCGACTACGACGCCACTGTGGTCCAGAAACTCGAAGCCGCCGGCGCGCCGCTGGCCGGCAAACTGGCCATGGTGGAACTGGCCGGCGGGCCGGGTTACCGCTACGCCGCCGCGTCGGCGACCGGGCCGGGCCTGAATCCATGGGATCGCTCCCGCTGGTCGGGCGGTTCGTCGAGCGGGTCCGCCATCGCCGTGGCCGCCGGCCTGGTGCCGTTCGCCATAGGTTCGGAGACATCTGGCTCTATCCTCACGCCCGCCGCATTTTGCGGCGTCACCGCGCTGCGACCGACTTACGGCATGGTCAGCCGCTACGGCGCCATGCCTCTCTCTTGGACGTTGGACAAACTGGGGCCATTCTGCCATTCCGTCGAGGACTGCGGCATGGTGCTGGAGACGATTGCCGGCGGCGACCATCGCGATCCAGGTTCGGCCGGCAAGAGTTTTTATTACACCCCGCAATACGCGCGCAAGATGAGCGATCTGCGCATCGGCTTCGCACCGGCGGACTTCAGCGAATGGCCGGACGCGGCCGCCCGCCCGGCGTTTCAGCAGGCTCTAGAAACCATGCGCGGCCTGGGCGCGACATTGGTGGAAACCAGTCTGCCCGATTTTCCGTATGGGCCCACGATCGGCGCGATTATTGCGGTGGATGCGGCTTCCGTGTTCGAGCCCTTGATCGCCAGCGGGAAAGTGGAGGAACTGGCGGACGAAAAGCAGATCGCCGGATTGAAAGCCGGGCTGGAGATTCCGGCCAATGTGTACCTGAAGGCCATGCGCATCCGCAGGCTGGCGCAGGACGCGGTCTTCAAACTTTTCAGCGATCTCGACGTGCTGGTGACGCCAGCCCGCCTGGCTCCCGCGCCGAAGGTCGATGAGCCCCTGGATCATCGTCCAGATCGCGCCAGGCCCAAGGACGCCGGCCTCACTGGGTTGATTGCGGCAGGCAATCTGGCCGGTCTTCCGGCTCTGTGTTTACCTTGCGGATTTGCCGGCAATCTGCCGGTAGCGCTGCAGTTGGCCGGGCTACCTTTTAGCGAAAATACGCTGCTGGCCGTGGGCAAAGAGTTCCAGAACCGCACGGATTGGCATAAGCGTAGGCCGCCCGGGGTTGGATAGCTGCACTGGTTACTGTCCAATGGGCCCCGCTAGTGTAGTGCGTCCGAAATCATAGAAGAGTATTCGGCGACATTGGAGGGCGGCCAATCTTGGCCGCAGCCGCCTTTCCAGACGGCTAGACCCGCGGAAAGGGGGTCAGCGGGCTGAATAGCCCGCCCCACAATGCGACGCATAATCGTTAATCTGTGTGACGCACTTCACTAGAAAGCGCTAGCCGTCAAAATGGATGTCCGATCGTTTACTTGGGGCAAATCGGTGGCAAAAGCGGAGACACCCGCCGTTCAGGCCCAAAGACGACGTCAGGCTGGGTAGTGCCGAGACGTGGCGACAGCGCAGCTCAGAGTTAGGCCGACAGGCAGAAGAAATCGGTTCGCTACAAGTGTGCCGGGTCGCAGTCGATGTTAATGTACACTGGACCGCAGGAGGAAAGGATGCAACCCAACCAGCCAATGATCGCCGGCACTGCCATTCGGCTTGCATTTGCTGGAGCGCTGGCGCTGCTCATGGCTTGCGGCGCGACTGCGCAAACTGCGGTCCTCACCACGCTCTACAACCTTCAAGGGGCTACGGACGGGTCTTCGCCTGCGGGCGTGATCGTCGGCAAGAATGGACAGCTGTTTGGCGTGACCGAATTCGGGGGTGCACACCCCTGCGGCTACGGTTCTCCCGGGTGCGGTACGGTCTTTGAATTAACTCCGGCCGCGTCAGGCGCATGGTCCAAGAGAGAGATCTTCAATTTCAACGGAATCGATGGAGGACATCCAGGGTTTAACCCGGTGTTCGGCCAGGACGGAGCCCTCTATGGCACGACTCTCCACGGAGGATTGCACCACGTAGGGCTCCTCACCGGGACCGTTTTCAAATTAGCGCCGCCGGGTGAGAATGCGGGCGGGGACTGGACCGAGACTGTCCTGTACACTTTCCCGGAAACTTACACTCTTCAGACCTCTCCGGCTGGCGCGCTGTTCATCGGTCCCAATGGGGCGATTTATGGCCCGGCATTCAACAACGGTTACACTCCTATCGATGGGGCGCCGGATGGCGGTGTCCTGTTCGAACTTACACCCCCAGCGACGGCTGGAAACATGTGGACGGATCGCATCATACTCAACTTTCCTGCCGGGAAAACTCTCGGGTTGGGTCCGCAAGCCGCAGTGGTTGCCATGGGGCAATCGTTGTACGGCACGACCACGTATGACCATTACTCCGATTACAACTTCTCCGGCTGCGGTACGGTTTACGAGTTGTCACCACCCGCGGTGGCGGGCGGCACCTGGACCGGGGGTACGATTTACGACTTCAAGGGAGGCGACGATGGCTGCAATTCCGTTGCACCGCTTACCGAAGGACCGGGAGTATTCTATGGCACAACAAACTTCGGCGGCGGCGGAGCGTGTGCGGTGTATTCGAGCCAAGGCTGCGGTACGGTTTTCCAATTGACGGCGCCGGCGACGCCGGGTGGCGCCTGGACGGAGACCGTGATTTACAGCTTCACGGCGCTGAACGACGATGGAGCCTATCCGACGGCTGGAGTCGTATTAGGAAAGAACGGCGTTCTTTATGGCACTACGAGTTATGGCGGAAGCGCTGCGACCGGTTTAGGCTGCTACTACTGGGGTGCTACAGGGTGTGGCACAGTATTCCAGCTGGCGCCGCCAGCGACGCCAGGTGGGGCGTGGACCGAGACCACTCTGCACAGCTTCACCGGTGAGAACGGCGATGGAGCGGGGCCAGGGCAGCTTGTCTTGGGCCCCGACGGCATACTCTACGGAACGACGTCCAGCGGTGGGAGTGAGGGATACGGCATCGTGTTTGCAGTCACTCCGTGACATCAGAGGGCAAACTGATGTTCAGGGAAGATATGCCTCGTACCTGGACTAAGAGCTTTTTTCGGTGGAAGGATCACATGCAAGCAGACTTCGATCAGGCGCGCCGGCTAAAAGCCGGCTGCGGGCAGGATTGCCCGCCCCACAATTCCGCGCGGCGCGCCGGCCCTGGCGGCACTGGACATCCACCCCCTCCACCGCGCATACTTTAATCGATGGCAGATGCCGCCGACTACGGCGCGCTGCTCCGTCAGCTTCGGGAAGACATCGCCTACCGCCGGCTGGATAGCGGCATGCGGTGCCTGGAAGCCAACCGCCGTCTGATTGGAGCGCTCGCCCCTGATCAAACCAACGCCGGCGTCCTGTTAGGATACCTGGCGCAGTGGGTCGATATCGGATTTGAAGGCCCACAACTCATCAAGCGCTTATTGCCGCGCTTTCCCAAGGATTCACGCGCGACCCTACCCTTGCTCGATTATCTGCACCTGCGCATGGCCGAAGGCCTGGTGGCCATGACCGAAGAAGATTTCGAGCTGGCCAAGCGCCACTTCGCCTTCGTCGAATCGGTCGAGGAAGAAGTGCGCGACCGCGAAATGCTGGCCATTTCCAATTTTTGGATCGCGCGCTGCCTGCGCAGCCAGGGCAGATACGACGATGCCATCAGCTTCACCGCCCGCGCCCGCGGATTGGCGCAGGAACTGGGCTATGGCCAGATGGCCGCCGTGATGCAGGTGCTGGAAAGTTGGCTGGCTTTCCAGAAGGGGAAACTGCAGGAAGCCGCGCGCACGTTGCAGGAGGCCGAGGCAGCCCTCAGCCAGACCGACGATTATGTCAATCGCGGCAACATCCAGTCCGCCTATGGCAGAATCGCGCGGCGCGAGGCGCGCTACGAGCGCGCGCTCGAATACTTCGAGAAGGCCATGGAAGAGTATGCCCGGCGCAACCCGCGGCACCCCAACATCGCGCGGTCCATGGTGAACATGGCTTCCGCCGAGCGGCTGATGCGGCTGCAACTGCGCAAGAAAATGGATGCCGCCGCGGCCAGCCGCAAAGCGTCCGGCGTACAGAAGCCGGCCATCCCGGATTTGGCCGAGGCCCGCCAGCAGTTCTTGCAATTGCGCGAGAAGGCCCTCCTCCAGCTTGAGTCGGCCTTCGGCATTTACCAGGGGCAGGGCAATCACCGGGGCATGGGCGCGGTCCACATCCTGCGCGGCTTTTTGTGTCTCGATAGCGGCGAGTTGGATAGCGCCGGATCGGAAGCCGCGGAGGCGTTTCGCCTGGGAGAATCGAAGGCCGATTACATCCTGATGGCCCGCGCGCGCATTCTGCAGTGCATCGTGGAGAATTCCAAATTCGACGAGCAGATCGAAGAGGCTTCGGGCGCCAACCAGCACGCGCAACTCGCCGGCGATTTCGCCCGCGATGCCGTGGACTTCGCCAAACACACCCAGAACCGCCGCCTGCTGGCGCGCGCGCATGTGTGGCAGGGCATGACCTTTGCCAACGATTTCTTCGATAACGTGGAAGCGGCCCGCCAGTCTTGCGATGCGGCGGCCGCCCTGCTGAAGCCGCAGGGCCCCGATTATATCTGGGACGATCTGCAGGAGTTAAAGGCCCGCATCCTGCGCCGCGGCCCGGTCGATACGGTCTTGCGCGAATGGTCGCAAGGCCTGATCGGCGACAAAACCTTTCAGCAGATCACCGAGGATTTCGCCCACATCATCATCCCCAAAGTCTGGGAAAGGGAGGGTCGCAAGGTGTCCCGAGTGGCCGCGCGTCTCTCCATTTCGCCGAAGAAAGTGCGCCGGGTGCTGCGCGCAGCCGGCCTGTTGGCCTGACTTTCCGCAAGCCGGTGGCGGGACTTGCTACGATAAAACTTCCCCTCTCTATGCCTCTGCGCCTTTACAATACGCTCACGCAGCAAACGGCCGAATTCGCCCCGCAGCGGGATAACACCGTGCGTATGTACACTTGCGGTCCCACAGTCTACGATTACGCGCACATCGGCAACTTCCGCACGTTCACGTTCGTGGATATCCTGCGGCGGTGGCTGCGTGCCAGCGGCTTCCGGCTTGACCATGTCATGAATATTACCGACGTGGACGATAAGATCATCCGCAACGCGGTGGCCAGCAATCAATCGCTTGAGGATTACACGGCGCATTACAAGCAAGCGTTTCGCGACGACTGCGCGCTGCTGCGGCTGGAGACGCCTGAGCACATCACGCCGGCTACCGAGCACATTCACGAAATGGCGGAAGCCATCGCGCGCCTGGCCGAGGGCGGCCACACTTACGCAAGCGACGGCTCCATCTACTTCCGGATTGCGACCTTTCCGGAATACGGCAAGCTGTCGCACAACGATTTCAGCGGCATCCGCGCCGGCGCGCGCGTGGACGTGGACGAGTACGAAAAGGCCGATGCGCGGGACTTTGCTTTGTGGAAAGCGCCCAAGGAGGGCGAAGTTTTCTGGGACGAGAAAATCGGCCCCGGCCGGCCCGGCTGGCACATCGAATGCTCCGTGATGGCGATTCAGTATCTCGGTGAGACTTTGGACATCCACGCGGGCGGCATCGACCTGGTCTTTCCGCATCACGAAAATGAAATCGCGCAATCCGAATCCCTCACCGGAAAACCATTTGCGCGCTTCTGGCTGCACGCCGAATTCCTGATGGTCGAAGGCCAGAAGATGTCCAAGTCGCTGGGCAATTACTTTACGCTGCGCGACATATTGGGCCGCGGTTACGCGCCGGAAGCGGTACGCTACCTGCTGGCCTCGGTGCCTCACCGCAAGACGCTGAATTTTACTTTTGACGGCTTGCAATCCGCCAAAACGGCCATCGAGCGGCTGCGCAATTTCAAGCTGCGGCTGGAGACTGGCGCTTTCGCGGAAGGGTCCAACCCGGCGCTGGCGGATCGCACCGCGGCTGCCCAATCCCAATTCATCGCCGCGATGGACGACGACCTGAATACGGCGGAGGCCCTGGCCGCCATGTTCGAGTACGTCAGGGAAATCAACTCGGCCATGGATGCCGGCGAGATACGGGCGGAAAATCGCGCGCCCGCGCTGGAGTTTCTGGCGCGTTTCGATGCCGTATTCGCCGTGTTGCAGCCCACCGCGGAAAGCGGCCAACTGGGCGATGCGGAAGTGGAAGCGCTGGTGCAGGCACGCAATGAAGCCAAGAAAGCCCGCAATTTCGCGCTTTCCGATCAACTCCGCCAGCAGTTACTCGAGCAGGGGATCATTTTGGAAGATACGAAGTCCGGCACGCGCTGGAAGAGGAAGTCATCGTGAAGTTACAAACCAAGGCCGTGCATGCAGGCGACCGCAAGAAGAGCGGCGCCCATGTACCCGCCACTACGCCCATCCATACCGCCTCCAGTTATTTCTACGACAGCATGGAGGAACTGGATCGCGTCTTCGGACAGGAGGAACCGGGTTACTGTTACGCGCGTTACGACAATCCCACGAACGCGGCGCTCGAGGAGTTGGCCGCCGCGCTCGAAAACGGTCACGGCGCGCTGGCTTGCAGCTCCGGAATGGCGGCCATCCATATGGCACTGCTCGCGGCGCTGGCCGACCGCCGCAAGTCGGTGCTGGCCGCCAACGCGCTCTACGGCGCCACGGTCAGCCTGCTGATGAACGTGATGGAAGCCTCGGGCGTGAGCGTGCATTTCGTGGATGTTTGCGACATGGACGCGTTTCAGAAAGCCGTAGAGGAATTGAAACCCGGCTGCGTCCTGGTGGAGACAATTTCGAATCCGCTGCTGCGTGTCGCCCCCCTCGACCGCATCGCCGAAATCGCGCGCGCGGCCGGCGCGGCGCTGATTGTGGACAATACGTTCGCCACGCCGATGCTGGTGCGGCCGCTCGAACTGGGCGCCCATTTCACCGTACATAGTGCCACCAAGTACCTGGCAGGCCACGGGGACGTGATGGGCGGTATCGTGGTGACGGATGCGGCGCACTATGACGGATTGCGGAGCCTGGCGCGCGCCGTAGGTCCGGCGCTCGGGCCTTTCGAAAGCTATTTGACGATGCGCGGCATCAAGACCCTGCCCCTGCGCATGGAGCGGCAGTGCGCAAACGCCTGCCGGGTGGCTTCGTGGCTGGCGTCGCACGGCGCCGTCGAGCGGGTGTACTTTCCGGCCGATCCCGCGCACCCGGATGCAGCCGATATCCGCCGCCTGTTGCCGCCGGGACAATACGGCGCCATCGTCAGCTTCGAGTTGAAGGGCGCCGGCCGCGCGGAAGTGTTCCGGTTCATGAACGCCCTGCGCATGATCGTACGCGCCACGTCGTTGGGAGATGTGCATACCATGATGCTCTACCCGGTGATGAGCTCGCATCGGGAGATCTCGCCGCGGCATCGGCAACGCATGGGCATCCGCGACAACCTGGTGCGGTTATCGGCCGGCATTGAAGCTGTGGAAGATATTTTGGAAGATCTGGAGCAGGCCCTAGGCAGCCTGGCGTAAACAGTTGCGGGACTTGTTTTGGAGGGCTGCCAATCTTGGCCTCAGCCGGCTTTTAGCCGGCTCTGGCCGCCAGAAAAGGCGCCGCCTTGGCCTGTCAGCGAATCCCGCTGAGGGTATCGAGCAGGTTGGGTCCGATTAAGCTGCCCCATCCCGTCACCAGATCGTAACCGGCGACCGCGGTGTATTTGCCGTTGCTGCCACTGACGATGTCGTGGAAATCGCTGGCATAATTCGGTCCCAAAGCAACCCGATAGAGCGCCGGATTAAGAAATCCGAAGGTGGCTTCGCCGTTGAGGACCGCCTGTTGGTTCACCAACGCCATGAAGCCCGCCCACTGCGGCGAGGCATAACTGGTGCCGCCATTTCCGCCGCTGCAGGAGCCGTCCCAGCAGCTATATTGATTGGTATTCGCTTCCGCGGCGACATCCGGAATGTTACGCAAAGTGGTCGATCCGCCATTCGAGGCGTCGATGACTCCAGCCAGCATCTGGTATGCCGGAATGGGGATTTTGTTCTTCGAAGGCATGCCGGCACTGTATTTCCAGCCCGTTTCCGATTTCCAGGCGCCGCCGGGCCCGTCGGTCGTCAGGTCCGTCCCGCCGACGGCGGTCAGGTAGGGATCGTCCGCCGGCCAGACAGTGTCCGCCGGAGTGCTAGACCCGTTGTCGCCGGTAGCCACGAACAGGGTTTGCCCCTGCGCCATAAACTCTTTGAATATGGGGTCCACGCTGCTTTCGTCGTCCGACCAACCCCAGGAACAGCTTAGCTGCTTCGATGTATTGTCGGCCGCCATCTGGCTGAAAATCGAGACATCGCTGTTTCCCACGTAAACCACTACATGGCTCAACCCGGGCGCCATGGAAATGGTCATCTCGATATCCAGGACCTGTTCGCTGTCGTCACACTTCGGGGGCGGACAGCCGAGGGGCCTTCCGTTCAATGATACGCCGCTAATCGGAACGTTGAGCGGCTGATTGACCTTCGTGAAGTAAAGCTGGACGTCACTGACTTCGTATCCCGCATATTCAAACAACCCCACCGACTGGCCCGCGCCGGTGAGCGGGCCGGACCCATAGTATGCGGCGCGCATGTCGCTTCCGATAAACTGGCCGTTTGGACCTGAGCCGGTGGCTTTGCCGGCTTCCTCCGGCGTTTGCGCGGTGCGGATGTGCTTGGCATGCGGCAAGGTGAAGTCGTCCAAACCGGAGATATGCAACACGGGAACTTCCAGATCGAGGGTAGGTTCCCGATCCGGCGCGTGGAAGGTGCGCTCCTCGGCCGGATGACGATAGACTCCGATGGTCACATGCAAGGCGCTCTCGACGTTCTCCACCGGACCTTCGACATCCACCACCAGGCGGTTCGCGCGCGTGCCAGTCACCGTCAGACCATTAGCCGCGGCAAAGCGGACCACGGCATCATGATCCTCCTGGGCCGGTCCAAAGCGCGCGGCAAACTCCGCCACGCTGAGGTAGTGACGATAGGTGGGACTCGCCGGATCGTATATTTGCGTCAGCAGATCGTCGAGCTCATTTTCATTGCGTAGTGGCAATGAGATGGCGAGGCTCATCTGCTGGCCGCGCGGCAATTCCCCAATTCGCGCGGCCTGTCCATTGACCACCGCCGGTGGCACGTGCGCGGTTAGTGGCTGTTGCCGCGCCTGGATCGGCGCTGCAAGCGCAAGCGCCCCCGCGAAAAATGCGGCCAGACGCCGCGCGGCGGCGTTGCCTGAAATTCTCATAAGGAAAGATACCCCAGTCTTCGGCGGGTGCCGAGGATTCTGAGTCTAACACGATATTCGGTAGCGGCTGGCAGGCACCGGAGGGCTCCGGCTGCCATTCGAATGGCGCATCGGCAGGAAATTGGCGCCAGGCGGCGGTTGCGTCTGGGAACCTCGCTGCCTAAATCGGTGATAAACGGGCTGTGGCGAAACGTCGGGTCCTTGGCCCGCGGCGTGCTCTTAGCCGGAACCGATGGTGGCTTCGAGCCAGCACAAAGAATTGAGGAACTCCCTTCGTCATGCCGGAACCCTGCTTGAAAGTGCTCCTGATTGAAAACGATTCGAACTATGCCGCCCGGGTGCGGGATATGCTGTCCCAGGTCCCGGGCCAGTCATTCGATCTGCAATGGTCGGAAGCCCTGCTGCCGGGCCTGGACCGCCTGGCCAAAGCCGATTTTGACGTCGTTCTGATCGACACGGCTCTCCCTGAATGCCACGGCTTGGACGCCCTCGAAGCGCTGCGCATGCACGCGCGGGGCGTTCCGATTGTGATTTTGAGCGGCCTCGATAGTGAAGCCTTTGCCCTGCGGGCCGTGCAAATCGGCGCGCAGGACTATCTGGTCAAAAGCAAGCTGGAACCCGATCTACTCTACCGCAGCCTGCGCTACGCCATCGTCCGGCAGAAAAGCCAGACCGACGGCACCAAGGCGGAATCGCAAGGTCCTCCTTTACGGGTCATCGGGTGTCTCGGAGCCAAGGGCGGGGTGGGCACTACCACGGTCGCTTGCCACTCCAGCCTCGAGCTGAAGCGGCAGACCGGCCAGCGCGTGCTTCTCGCCGATCTGGATATGAGCGGCGGCGCGGTCGGCTACCTGATGCGGGCGAAATCCACCTACACGATTCTCGACGCAGCCAACGATCTGCTGCGGCTGGACCAGAGCTTCTGGGACAAAGTGGTGTTCAACGGCCCTGAAGATCTTGAGATCCTGCCCTTGGCCGCGCCCATCTGTTCGGAAGAACAGATTCGCTCGGACCGTATCCGCTACGTGCTGCGCTTCCTGCGATCGCTCTATCCCTGGGTGGTGCTGGACCTCGGCCGGCTCAGCCCCTTCACGGCGAGCCTTCTTTCGGATTTGACGGATCTGCTGTTGGTGACCACCTACGATCTGGCCGCCATCAGGGAAACGCGGCAAGTCGTCCATCGGTTGGCGGAAATGGGGTTCGAGTCGAGACGCGTCACCCTTTTGGTGAACAAGGTTCCCAAGATGGACTGCGTGGCCGCGCTGGAGGTATCCAAAGTACTGGGCATCCAGGGCTCGGTGATCGTGCCCGAAGGCACGACCGGCGTGTTCGACGCCAAGAGCGGGATCCATCCGCAGTTAGCCCGCCTGGCCGCCACTCTGGCCGGTTTGGAAGAGAAACCGGCGGCATGGAAGTACTTCTCATTCCTGGCCGCGCTATACGGCCGGAACCGCCAACTGAAGACGGCCTAGAAATTGCCGCCCTCGTGGCGCACGCTTCAGTCACGCTTCAGTCCGCCGTCTTACAATCGGAGAATGCCGGGATTACGGGTGGGACTTTTAACGATGCTTCTCTTTGCCGGTGTTCGCATTGCGGGCGCGCAGCCCTCCGCCAGCCTCGTTTTGCTGAACGGCAAAATATGGACCGTGAGCGACGCCCAACCGCGCGCCGAGGCGGTAGCTTGCCTGGGAAGCCGCATCGTCGCGGTGGGATCGAACGATGAAATCCGCAAGTGGATCGCAGCGGGCACGGAAGTAATCGATCTGGGCGGCAAGCTGGTGTTGCCCGGCTTCAACGACGCGCACGTCCACTTCTTCGACGGCGGCGAGAATCTGGCCGGCGTGCAATTGCGCACTACCCGGTCGGAAGCCGAGTTTCGCGCGCGCATGGCGGATTTCGCCGCCAAACAGCCGGCCGGACGCTGGGTCACCGGGGGCAACTGGGACCATGAAAACTGGACGCCCGCGCGCCTGCCCACGCGCCAGTTGATCGATTCCGTTACAGCCGGGCATCCGGTGTTCGTCAACCGGCTGGATGGCCACATGGCGCTCGCCAACTCGCAAGCGCTCAAATTGGCCGGCATTACCCGCGATACGCCGGACCCGCCCGGCGGAACCATTGTGCGCGACGCGGCGGGCGAACCCACCGGAGTGTTGAAGGATGGCGCCATGGAGCGCGTGTATCGCGTAATCCCGCCCGCTTCCCCGGACCAGATTGCGGATGCCGTGCGCGCGGCCATGCGCTATGCCGCCGAAAACGGCGTCACCAGCGTGCAGGATATGTCCGCGGCGCCGGAGATCCTGCGCGTGTATCAGACGCTGCTGGCGCGTGGTGAATTGACCGTGCGCATCTCCGGTCACCAGCCGCTGGCCACCTGGGCACGCCTGGCGGCCGTGGGACTGCGCGCGGATTTCGGCGGCGAAAAGCTACACATCGGCGGGCTGAAGGGCTTTGCGGATGGCTCCCTGGGCTCGACCACGGCGCTCTTCTTCGAGCCATACCTGGATGCGCCGAACACTACCGGCTTGGCAAACAGCGAAATGATCCCGGTGAGCAAGATGCAGGGCCACATCCTCGACGCGGATCGCGCCGGGCTGCAGGTGGCCATCCATGCTATCGGCGATAAGGCCAACCATACGGTTTTGGATATGTACGAAGAAGCCGAACAGCGCAACGGACCACGCGACCGGCGCTTTCGCATCGAGCACGCGCAACATTTGCTGCGGGACGACATCCCCCGTTTCGGCAAACTCCACGTGATCGCCTCCATGCAGCCGTACCATTGCATCGACGATGGCCGCTGGGCGGAGAAGCGTATCGGCCCGCTGCGCGCCAAGACCACGTATGCCTTCCGCTCGCTCCTGGACACGGGCGCGGTCCTGGCGTTCGGCTCGGATTGGCCGGTGGCGCCCATGGTCCCGCTGATGGGAATCTACGCGGCCGCCACGCGCCGTACGCTCGATGGCAAACATCCCGACGGATGGGTGCCCGAACAAAAGATCAGCGTGGCAGAGGCGATCCGGGCCTACACCACGGGCTCGGCTTACGCCAGCTTCGACGACAAGATCAAGGGCTCCATTCAGCCTGGCCAACTGGCGGATATGGTGGTTGTATCGGACGATATTCTGAGCATCCCGGCTGCCGGCATTGAGAAAACGCGCGTGGAGACCACCGTGTTCGACGGAAAAGTGATCTATCGGCGAAGCGGGGCCGAGGCGAGGGCACAATAGGCTTATGGCGCCGGCGACCGGACTGACCATCGACGATTTCGAGCAACTCCCCGAGGCTCTCGCGCACAATCATGAGCTGGTGGACGGAGAACTTGTAGACGTATCTGGAAACACGCCGCAACACAATGAACTCCGCGATTCCCTCGTTGAACTCTTGCGCCCGTTCGTCAGAGAGCATCAACTCGGCAATGTGATTTCCGAACAGGAATACGACTTTGACGGTAACGCCCACGGGCCGGACGTTAGTTTCTACAACAAATCGAAGCGCCCGCTGCGCACCAAGAATCTGCGTGTGCAGCGGTTTGTGCCGGACCTTGCCGTTGAGATTGTTTCGGTCAACGATACATTCGAGAAGCTGGCCAGCAAGGCGCAGCGCTATCGTCAATGCGGCACGCGGGAGGTCTGGATCTTCTCCGTGGAGACCCGCCAGGCGTTTCTCTACTCCGAACAACGGCGCGTCATCCTGGACGAGAACGACGAGTTCCGCCCGGAAACCATCCCCGGATTTGCGATTCGTATCGGTGAATTGTTAGACCGGAACTAGGGATCGCCCGCGGTCCTACGCGACCCCGTGCCGCCGCAGCAATTCCATCGCGCGCGGATCGCCATGCTCCGCCGCCTTCAGCGCATGCTTTTGCGCAGCGGCATAGTCCGCGCGCACCGCGTAAATCTCGGTAAGGGCGACGTGCGCGTCCGCACAGGCATCGTGCAGCCTTACGGCTTCCAGAAGCAGCGCCAGGGCTTCGTCCTGCCGTTGCTCCATACGGTAAAGTTGCGCGAGGTTATACCATGGCCGCGGATTCGCGGGTTCCCGGTCAATCCACTCCTTCTGTTCTTGAACGTGGGCCGCGGTTTCGCGATCGAGCGCGAAGGCAATCACTTCTTTGCGCCAGAAACTCAACGGTTTCCTCCCACCAATATCAGATGCACGTCCATCACGTTGGTGTTCGTCGGGCCCGTCACGATCAAATCGCCCAGGCTCTCGAAATAGCGATACGCATCGTTCCGCGCCAGGAAATCCTGCGCGCCCGGTTTACGGGTTGCCGTGCGCCCGTCGGCGATCGCGCCCGCCGCATCCGTGGGACCATCGCTGCCGTCCGTGCCGGCGCTCAAGACCACGACGTTGGGCAGGCCGGCGATATCGAGGGCCGCCGACAGCACGAATTCCTGGTTCCGGCCGCCCAGGCCATCGCCCCGCAGCGTGACGGTCGTCTCGCCGCCGGTAATGACGCAGGCTGGCGGTTTCAAAGGCCGGCCGGCATGCACGATCTCCTTGGCAATAGCGGCGTGCATGCGGGCGACCTCGCGCGTTTCGCCTTCGACGAACGTCGAGAGCACCAGCGTGTGAAAGCCGAGCGCACGGGCGCGCGCGGCGGACGCGTCCACCGCCAGCCGGTTGCTGCCGATCACCACGTTGCGGACGCGGGCGAACAGGCGATCGCCCGGCTTGGGGGTTTCGGCGATCTCACCACGGCTACCCCGCTGCAGGCGATCGCGAATCGGCGCGGGCGCCTGCGCGAGGATTCCGTATTTTTCCAAAACCGCCCGCGCGCCTGTGAACATAGATCCGTCCGGCGCGGTGGGGCCGGAGCCGATCACATCGAGATCGTCGCCGATCACGTCGGATAGCATTAGCGAGAGGACCCGCGCGGGATAGGCCAGGCGCGCCAGTTGGCCGCCTTTGATTTGGGAAATGTGCTTGCGGACCGCGTTGATCTCGTGAATATTGGCGCCGCAGGCCAACAACAATTTTGTCACTTCCTGTTTTTCGTCAAGCGTGACGGGATCGGCGGGCAGCGGCAGCAGGGCGGAAGCGCCGCCGGAGATCAGGCACAGCACCAGATCGTCCGCGCCGGCGCCGGCCGCGAGTTCGGCGATGCGCCGCGCGCCCTCCACACCGCGCTGATCGGGCACGGGATGGCCGCACTCGTTCAACTCGATGCGCCGCAGGGGAGCGGCATGGCCGTACTTCACGTTCAGCAGGCCCGCCGTCACACGCCGGCCCAAAACGCGCTCCGTGGCGCGGGCCATGGCGGCGGCCGCCTTCCCGGCCCCCACTACGTAGATGTGCCGGTATCGCGAAAAGTCTTCATGCGCCAGCCGCGCAGCCACCGCTTGCTCCGGATTGGCGGCCCGCAGCGCGGCCTTGAAAATCGCCAGCGCATGGCGGCGCAGCTTGCCTTCGGTCCGATCGTCATTCATTTGAATAATGGCAGGCGCAGCACGGCTTCCACGGCCACCGCCGGATCGTCGCTCTCGATGGGAACGCGGTAATCCGCGCGCGCGTACGATTCGCGGCGCGTTTCGTAAAGCTCGGCGAAGCTCACTGGATCGCGCGCCAGCGGCCGGTGGGATGCGGGCCCGACGCGCCGGCGGACCGTCTCGAAAGGACAATCCAGCCAGATGCTGACGCCGTTTTCCGCGAGCAGTGCATGGTTTTCGGGCTGCACGACCGCGCCGCCGCCCAGCGCCAGAACCGCGGGCCGGCCGCACTCGATGGCGCGTACATGCCGCCGCAGTGTCTCCCGCTCCAATCGCCGGAACTCCGCTTCGCCGCGTGATTCGAAGATCTCAAAAATGGCGGTTTTTTCCGCGGCTTCGATTTCGGCATCCAGGTCCACGAAGTGCCATCCGATCCGCTCGGCAAGCAGACGGCCGACCGTGCTTTTGCCGGACCCCATGAATCCGACCAGATAGATTCCCGGCGTGCGTTTCAGTTTCAGGATCATACGTCGTGCAAAATGGCGGCGAGCTGCGCATCTACCAGCGCGGGGAACAAGCGTTCAGCCAGTACAAACAGCCAATTGGACCTGGGAGCCATCACAGTGCGCGCGCCGCGCTCCACCCCGCGCACCATGGCTTCGGCGCACTGCGCGGGCGTAATGGCGAACTGTTTGCGCCGGGCGATCCCCGGCGGCGGATCGCCACCCAAAGCGTGTTCCTGAAACTTCGTCTTCACATATCCCGGGCAGACCGTAATGGTGTGAATACCGTCTTTCTTCAATTCCATGCGCAAGCCGTCGGTGAGCGAGCCCAAAGCGTACTTAGATGCGGAGTAGAGTGTCAACCAGGGCAGCGTGACCCGCCCCGCGATGGAGGATACATTCACGATCACGCCGCTGGCGCGCCGGCGCATGTGCGGCGCGACGAGTTGCGTCAGCGCCAGCGGTACAAAGAAATTCAGCTCGAACAGGCTCCGCGCGTCCGCGAGCGGCGCGCTCCAGGCAGGATCGTAAAGGCCCATGCCGGCGTTGTTAATCAGGATATCGACCGCGCCGAACCGGTCGATCGTCGCATTCACGGCGGCCTCGCGAACCTCGGGGACGGTTAGATCGCCTGCCGTGATCACCGCGCCAGGCCCACCGGCGATGCGCAACTTCTCCGCGGATCGGGCAATCAAAGATAGCCGCGCGCCGCGCTTCAGGAAAGCTTCCGCGCACGCCGCGCCGATACCCTCCGAAGCTCCCGTGATAAGGACCACTTTTCCGTCGATGCGCATTTTTCCGTGTTTGCCGGAACCGGCCTGAGACGCAATAATGGTAGCATGTCCACGCGGCTACTCCCGCTCTTCCCGCTGCATCTGGTGGTCTTTCCACGCACGCACCTGCCGCTGCATATTTTCGAGGAACGCTACAAGGAAATGATCGGCAATGCTCTCCGTGATAACTCGGAGTTCGGCATTGTACTGGCCAAGGACGACGGTATCGTCAATGCCGGTTGCACGGTCATCGTGGAGAAGGTCCTGAAGAAGTATCCGGATGGAAAAATGGACATTCTCGCCTGCGGGCGGCGCCGCTTTGAAGTAGTGATGCTCGACGAAGAGAAAGATTATCTGCGTGGCGAGGTGCAGTTCTTCGATGACGACGATCAGGACGCGCCGGCCCCGATCGAGGCCCAGCACGCGGCTTTGACGCAGTACAAAAGCCTGTTGGAATCCGGCGTTCTGCATCCGCCCACTCCAGAGCCCAACCTGGACGATCCGCAGCTCAGCTTTCAACTGGCACAAGGACTGCCGGACCTGGATTTTCTGAACGGGCTGTTGCGGACACGGTCGGAAGCGCAGCGCCTGCGCGTGTTGAGCGACTTCCTGTCGCAATACGTCCCACGCCAAAAACATATCGAGCGCGTGCGGCAGGTCGCGCCGCGCAATGGATTCGGGGGCAAGCCGGCCGGCGTCTGAAAGCATGTTTGGACGACCCAGGCCGGCGCCCTTCGCGGTTTCACTGTTCGCCCACGGACTGATCCTGGCGTGGGTGGCGTCCGGTCCGGTGTACGAAAAGCCGAAGTCCTTATATGAGATCGCCATCGCCCCGCAGTCGCACAAATTGGTGTGGTACGACTTTCGCGAGAAGCTGCCGGATGTTTCGCCCACGACGGCCCGCCGGCAGGCGCGGCCGCCGCGCGCGGACGTGAAGATCGCATCGCAGGAGATCGTGGCAGTCACGCCGAAAGCTCCCCGCGCACGGCAGTTCATCTGGCAGCCGGCGCCCAAACTGCAACTGCACGCGGATCTCAAATCGCCAAATGTGCTGGCAATGCACGCGCCGCGGCCGCAGCCTGCGCCGCCCAAACCGAAGCTGTTTGTGCCGCCTCCGGAAGCGCCCAAGCCTTCCACAATTGCCCCCGCGCTGGCGGCTCCTCCCGAGATTCAAACAGCTCGAAACCTGAGCGGCCCGGGCGACCTGCTGGGCGCGCAGCCGGCAAAAGCTCCTCCGCGCAAATTTGTCGCTCCGCGGGCGGGCCGCCCGGCCGGCAAACCAACTCCCGCGCTGCCGGAGGCGCCGGCCGTCGCCGCGGCGAATCCGACCCTGGCAGTCCCGGCTCCTTTGGCTGGCGCAGTGGCGAAGGCTCCGCCCCGCGACTTCGTGGCGCCGCGTCAAAACTCGAGGGCCAGTCCATTCGGATCGCCCCTGCCCGATGCGCCGGCCATACCGGAATCGGCCACCCCTTCCGCGGTCAGCATGGCCATAGTCGGATTAAACCCGGCTACGCATGCGCCGGCGCCCGCACCGGAGGGTTCGCGCAACGCCCAATTTTCGGCCGGCCCGCAACCACGCAGCACCGGAAGTACGGATAGCCCGGCGGAGGGCGCCCTCCTGACTGTACCCGGACTGCTGGTGCGCAGCGGGGCTGCCGATGACAAGCCCACCAGGATAGCTCGGATGTCACCGACTTCCGCGGCCAATCTACGGGCCGCGGTACACGCCAGCCTGCACGCGCCTACCATCGCCGGAGCGCATCCCGCGGCCGTGCGCGTTTCGTCCGCGCCCGATGCCGCGTGGAGCGGGCGCGACACGTTTGCCATGTCCGTGCAGATGCCCAACATCACCAGCTACTCCGGAAGCTGGATGATCTGGTTCGCGGAACGGCGCGAGAATTCCCCGGCGGGCGGCGTCTTGAGTCCGCCGGTTCCCCTGCGCAAAGTGGATCCTAAGTATTATCCCGCCGCGATGGCGGAGGGCATCGAAGGAACCGTGCGCCTGGCCGCGGTGATTCGCAAGGATGGCCGCGTCGATACGGTAAAGCTTCTGCGGCACCTGGACGATCGCCTGGACCTGAGCGCCGAAGACGCCATCCGCAAGTGGGAGTTCGAGCCGGCCCTCCACGATGGCCAGCCCGTCAACGTGGACGCAGTCGTCGAGATCCCCTTCCACCTGGCGCCCAAGGTTACGAAATGACACGCCAATACCTGATGATCGACGCCGACGATACGCTGTGGGAGAACAACATCTACTTCGAGCGCGCGTTCGACGACTTCGTGGAATATCTGAATCACTCCACTTTGAGCGCGGCGGAAATTCGCGCTGTGCTGGACGAAATCGAGCTGGCCAATTCCAAGATTCATGGGTACGGCTCCATGAATTTCGGGCGCAACCTGCGGCAATGCTACCAGCATCTGTGCGAACGGGATGTCAGCGAGGAGGATCTGAGCACCGTCATGTCGTTTGCCGAACGGATTCTGGATTGTCCCATGGAAGTGATCGCGGGCGTGTCCGAAACGCTGGAGTATCTGGCCTCGCGGCACGATTTGACGCTGTTTACCAAGGGTCATCCAGATGAACAAAAGTTGAAGATCGATCGCTCGGGCCTGGGCACTTACTTCGGCCATACGGCCATCGTGAAGGAGAAGGACGTGTCAGCTTACCGGACGCTGGTGGAACAGCGCGGGATTCATCCGGAGAGCACGTGGATGGCGGGAAACAGCGCGAAATCCGACATCAATCCAGCGCTCGAAGCGGGCTTGAACGCGGTCTTCATTCCGCACGCCCACACGTGGACATTGGAGCGTCAGGATATCCGGCCGGGACAGGGGCGGCTGTTGATCCTGGAACGCTTTGCAGATTTGAAGGAACACTTTTGAGGATACCGACATGATGACATCGGCGGAGCTTCTGCGATCCCACATCGCATATTCAGCTTGGGCTAGCGCGCGGCTGGTGGAGGCCGCCGGCGAGCTCACACATGAGGAACTGACACGCGATTTCGGTACGGCGGACAAAAGCGTGCTGGGTACCCTGGTGCACGTCTTTGGCGCGGATCGGATCTGGCTGCCGCGGCTGAAGGGAGAGCCCGTGACTACCTACCTGGCGGAGCAGGATTATCGACTGGCCGTGCTGCAGAATGACTGGCCCGCGTTATACCAGCGATGGAAAGATTGGGCTGCCGGATTGACGGATGAGGCGGCGCAATTGGAAGTGTCGTACAACGACATGCGCGGGAACCCCTGGCGCCAACCCCTCGGCCAATTAGTGTTGCATGTGGTGAATCATGGCACGCACCATCGCGGCCAGGTGGCGGGATTCCTGCGCTCCATGGGACACACGCCGCCCCAGCTGGACCTGGTACTCTACTATCGCGAGCGGGAATCCTCGTGATGAGCGGCCGCGCGTCGAAAGCGCTTTGCCTTGTGGGGCGGTCAATCTTGGCCGCAGCCGGCTTTCCAGCCGGCTAGCCGCCTGAAAAGGCGGCTGCGGGCATGATTGCCCGCCCCACGATGAGTTTTCGACGGTGCCACGGCTTGCGCCGCGGTCAATTCCAGAGCCGGTTGATGACCCGAATCAATATCCCCGCGCTCACTACAAAAACGGCCAGGAGCGCGAAGGTGTAACCCATTCGGCCGTACAAGTAGTTGCCGACTGTAAACAGCGCCGACCAGATCATCACGCACCCCGTGCTCCAGCCCAGCAGCGAAAGGGGCACATTCTCGTGCTGCGACCATTCGGCGGCCTGCTCCGGCGAGATCCCCGCGGCTTCGCGCACGCGACGCCAGCCGGGGCCGAATGGGTGTACTTTCCGGTAGAACGCGATGAGCACCGCCGGATCGGTTTGCGGGCCGAAATACGCGGTCGCGATCCAACATACCGTGGTGAAGGCGATGGTAATCAGCAATTGCAGATAGGTGCTGACCGTCACGCCGCTGCGGGCCAGGATGAGAAACAGGATGGAAACCCCGAATGAGCTGCTCATGGCTACGATCTCGCACCACGCCGTTACCCGCCACCAGAACCAGCGCATGAGATACAGAAGCCCGGTGCCCGCTCCGATTTGCAAGATAATGTTAAAGCTCTCCTTGGCCGTATCCAGCGCAAAGACCAGGGCCGAAGAGCACACGAACAGTAACACGGTGGCCAACCGGCCGGCCAGGACATAATGTTTCTCGCTCTCGCCCGGCTTGAGGAAGCGGCGGTAAAAGTCGTGGACCAGGTAAGATGCGCCCCAATTCAAGTGGGTCAGAATGGTCGACGAGTTGGCGGCCACCAGGCCACCCAGCATCAGGCCCATCCAACCCACGGGCAGGAACCGCAGCATCGCCGGAAATGCGATGTCGTGGCCGATCAGCCTCTGATCCAGGTTCGGGAAGGCCTTTTGGATATCGGACAACTCAGGATAGACGATCAAGGACGCGAGGCCAACCAGAATCCATGGCCATGGCCGGCAAACGTAATGCGCCACATTGAAAAACAACGTGGCTCCCAGCGCGTCCTTCTCCGACTTAGAAGCCAACATGCGCTGCGCGATGTAACTGCCGCCGCCGGGTTCGGCTCCCGGATACCAGACGGCCCACCATTGCACGGCGATCGGCATGATGAAGATGGCCACGGCCAGATCCCAGTTACTGCTGAAGTCCGGGAGCATGTTCAGATAATTCAAGCCGCCCGGCCCGCGCAGATGCGAGAGCTTCTGGACCAGTCCATGCATGCCGCCAACCTGCGGCAGAGTCACGGCGAAGTAAGCCGCGGCGATCACCGCCGACATCTTGATAAAGAACTGGATCATGTCGATTACCAGCACGCCCCACAGGCCGGAATGCGCCGCGAATACCACGTTCAACAAACCCACGGCGAGCAGCGTCTGCCAGCGGTCGAAGCCAAAGAGGACAGCGGCAATCTTCACGGCGGCCAGATCCACCGTGGCCATGATCATGCAATTGAAGAAGAAGCCCAGATAGACGGCGCGGAAGCCACGCACGGCACCGGCGGCCTTGCCGGAATAGCGCACCTCGTAGAATTCCAGATCGGTGAGGACGCCCGAGCGCCGCCAGAGCCGCGCGTAGAAGAAGACCGTGGCCACGCCCGTGAGGGTGAACGCCCACCACTGCCAGTTCCCCGCGACACCCTGGGTGCGTACGAAATTGGCGACCAGATTTGGCGTGTCGCTCGAGAAGGTGGTGGCCACCATGGAGAGACCGGCCAGCCACCAGGGCACGGAGCGCCCGGAAGCGAAGAATTCCGACGTGCTCTTGCCCGAGCGCTTCCCGAAGAAGAGCGCCGGCACGAAGCAGACGAGTATGGAGACGGCGGCGATGATCCAGTCAATCGTGTGAAGGTGCATTTAGGTCCTTGATTCGACTTGCAGCGCGCCGGGTCCCGCTTCGGCATGGATCAAATGCATCCGCTCGTCGAATTCCGGCAATCCCGCATAGTAACGCTGAATCAGTCCACGGCGCACGGCGGGCAGATTTTCCGCGCGGCAGAAGGCCACTACACAGCCGCCGAAGCCGGCGCCGGTCAGGCGTGCGCCGAGGGCTCCCGAGGCCATGCAGGCCTCCACCAGGCGGTCGAGCGCGGCGGAACTCACATGCAGGCGATCGCGCAGGCTGGCATGCGAGGCCGCCAGCAGCGATCCGAACGCGGGCGCGTCGCGCTGTTCCATGGCGCGGACCGCGGCGTGGACGCGCAAAGCTTCGCTGACCACATGCAGAAAGCCGGACCGCTCGTCGGCCGTGGCCAGGTTTTGCGCGGCCAGTTGTTCCAGTTGCGCGAGGGTGCGCCCCGCGAGCGCCTGCCGGTAGGATGGGAACCCCAGGCGCTCTAAGGCCGTGGTGCCGGCCGCGCGGCAGGCGTTATACCGTTGCCGCGCGGCTCCGGACTTCTCTGCGACGGTCAGGCTATGCGCCACCAGGAACGCCCAGCCCGGCGGGATGGGAACATGACGCACCGCCAGCGGATCGAATTCGATGAGCGCGGCGCAGCCCGCGCGGGACGCCAGTGACGCGGCGTGATCCATACCGCCGCCACGCGTGCCCACGAATTGCTCACCGTCGGGCAGAACTTCCATGAGTTCCTCGAAGGTGGGCGCGGCGGCATTCGCGCGCAGCAGAGCGAGCGTAAAGGCCACCAATAGCGCCGATGAGGAAGAGAGCCCCGCGGCGGGCGGCAGATCGGAGACAATGGCGGCGTCCACGCCTCGTCCTACGCCCCATTTCCGGCCTACCGCGAGCGCCGCGGCGCGCAGGTAGTTCTCCCAATCGCCGCCGGACACCGCGGCAAGGTCCGCAGTCCATGCGAAATCGCGGACACCATCCCACCCGGCACTGATCGCCCGAATGCGGCGGTCGGTTCTCGCGCGGAAGGCGATCCGCACCGAGCGGCGCAGGGCCATCGGCAGAACCGCCAGGCCATGATAATCGATGTGCTCGCCGATCAGGTTGACGCGCCCGGGCGCCGTCACCAGCTTGCTATCGCCCGGCCCAAAGCTCTCGGCGAGCAGTGCGCGCGGATCTGGGAGTTCTGCCGTCAACATTGCTAACATAGCTCTCACGGCCCACGGAATGAAAGTCACCCAACGCGCCTATGCTTTGCTGGCCCTGCTGTTCGCCATCTCCTTCGTCTACTGGATGGGCGGGGCGGCCAGTCTGTACGACAGTCTGCGCTACGGCGCGGAGCACGCGCGCCTGCCGTTCGAGTTCGCCATCGGCAGGCCAGCGATCACGGCTGTCCAACCGGAGGCCAAAGAGGCCGGAGCGCACATCGGGGATCAGTTGCTCCGGTTCAATGGCGTGCCTTTCACACGCATGGGCGTGCTGCGCGATGCGGTGCGGGGCGCGCGCCCGGGCAGCGTGGTGGCCGCCGTCGTCGCGCGGCCGGACGGCACCGCCGCGCAGGTCGCGATCAAACTGGCTGCCGAGCGCCCGGCGCCCGCGCCAGTATCCGAATGGCTGCGCGACATGGGGATGCAACTCTTGTTCCCGCTGTTTTGCCTCATCTTGGGCTTCTGGGTGGCGGCGGCGAGACCGCTGGACAAGAACGCGTGGCTGCTGCTGGCGATCATGATCGCGCTGGAGTTCCTGGTTCCGCAAGGGAGCTTCGGTGAGCCATGGCAATTATTGCGCGCCGTCTGGGGTGCTTTGGCGGGATACTCGTGGCCCGTGTGGATGATGCTATTCGGGATTTACTTCCCGGAGCGCTCCGTCCTGGACCGCCGCTTTCCCTGGGCCAAGTGGCTGGTCCTGGTGGTGCTCTTCATTTGCACCGTGCCCATTCTGGTGGCGCAGTGGGCAATGGAAGTGAGCTTCGCCCCGGTGGCATGGATGCAGTCTTTTCTCCCCCGGCTGGAGCTGATTCGCCAACTCACCGGGATGGTGGCAATCTCGCTTTTCTTCGCGCATATGGGGGCCAAGAGCGGCACGGCTTCGAGCAAGGATGCGGCGCGCCGTATCCGTTTCGTATGGATCGGCGCCACCCTGGGCTTCACGCCGGGCTTTGTGGTGGCGCTGATCGGCCTGTTCAAAGGCACCGGGTTTGGAAACAGTCTGCCGGACTGGCTGCAATTTCTGGCCATCGCCTGCCTGGCCATATTCCCCTTGACGCTGGCCTATGTCATCCTGGTGCAGCGCGCCATGGACGTGCGCATGGCCGTCCGGCAGAGCGTACGCTACACGCTGGCACGCGGCGGTCTTTGGCTGGTCGGCGCCGTCATGTTCGTGGTGGCCGTGACGATCTTCGTGAATGCCAGCCAGAACGAAGGCGGCTTTACGCCCGATAAGATAGCCTTGCTCGCCATCGGCGCCGTGCTGCTGCTTTTGCGACGACGGTATAGCGGACGCGTACAGCGGTGGGTGGACCGGCGATTCTTCCGCGAAGCATACAGCGCCGAACAGGTCTTGAGCGATTTAAGCAACCAGGCACGCAGATTCCTGGAGGCCGGCCCCCTGCTCGAAACGGTCACACATCGCATTTCCGAGACACTGCACGTGCCGCGAATCTCCGTGCTCCTGCGGCAAGCGAACGGTTATTGTCTGGAAGGGCCGGCGCCCCACGTGGCGCTGGAGCCGGAAGCGCGCAGTATTGCGTACCTGCGCGCGGCACGCGCCCCGGCAGTTGTGTATTTCGATAATCCGGACGCCTGGCTGCGAGATGCGCCGATTGGCGAACGGCAAACGTTGCAGGAACTCGACGCGCAGCTCCTGCTGCCGCTGACCGGCCGCGACGATTTGATCGGGGTGATGGCGCTGGGCCCCAAGCGATCGGAAGAGCCTTATTCGAAGACCGATCTGCAGCTCTTGCAATCTGTCGCGGACCAGACAGGCCTCGCGATCGAGAACAGCCGCTTGCTTACTTCGCTGGCCGACGAAGCCGCGCGCCGCGAACGATTCAATCGCGAACTGGAGATCGCGCACGAAGTGCAGGAGCGGCTCTTCCCGCAAAGCTACCCGCCCATCGGCGGCCTGGATTGCGCCGGGCATTGCCGTCCGGCGCAGGGCGTGGGCGGCGACTATTACGATTTCGTGGCTCTGCCGGAAGGGCGGCTGGGCATCGCGGTGGGCGACGTATCGGGCAAAGGCATCTCGGCGGCGCTGTTAATGGCCAGCCTGCGCGCCTCCCTGCGCGGACAGACACTGGGCGGGCCGGCCGACCTGGCGGCGCTCATGCGCAATGTGAACTCGCTGCTGTATGAGGCTTCCGCGGCCAATCGGTACGCCACCTTCTTCTATGCGCAGTACGATCCACGCGACCGCACGCTGGCGTTCGTGAATGCGGGCCACAATCCCCCGGCGATCCTGCGCGGCGGGGAAGTGCTGCGGCTGGAGGCGGACGGGCCGGTGGTCGGATTGCTGCCGTCAGTCGAGTACGGGCAATCCTCGCTGGTGCTGATGCCGGGCGATATCCTGCTGGCCTACACGGACGGGATCAGCGAAGCCATGACCATGGACGACGAAGAATGGGGCGAGGAGCGCATGATCGCGGCCGCGCAGGATTGCCGCGCCCTGCCGGCGGCGGCCATGATCGAGCGGCTGATCGCGGAGGCGGACGCCTTCGCCGCCGGCGCACCACAGCACGACGATATGACGTTGGTGATCGTCAAGCTGCAGTAAGCCAGGAGCTGGACTTAAAAGTCCCGCCGGCACGCTCGAAGCATGCGCCACTTAGTCGGTGGAGGATTGTTTGCGCCAGTTGCGCAGGACGTTCAGGATATAGTTTTGGGTTTCGGCGTACGGCGGGACGCCATGATATTTATCCACCGCGCCGGGGCCGGCGTTGTAAGCCGCCAGCGCGTGATAAGCATGGTTGTCGTACTTCACCAGCAGGTCGCGAAGGTAGCGTGTGCCGGCATCCACATTCTGCTCGGGGATTGTCGGATCGGCGCCCAACTCGCGGGCGGTCGCGGGCATGAGCTGCATCAATCCAATGGCGCCCTTGGGTGAAACCGCGTTCGCCTGATAGCCGGACTCGACAGCCACGACGGCCCGCACCAGCGCCGGCGGCAAACCGTACTTACGGGCGGCATTGTCGATCAACTCCGTCATGGAAGCCGGGTTCGGGGTGGCAGCAGGGACCGGCGGCGCGGGCGCGGGATCCGGCGGTGGAGGCGTATAATCCTCCTGCTCGAAGCGCAGAACCAGGGATGCATCCATCTCGGTCGAGCCGGTTTTTGTGAAAAGCGTCACCTTTGCTCCATCCGATTGGTGACGTTCGGCATAAAGGCGCGCTCCGCTCGCAAGCACGGCATATTCGCCGGCGAAGGCGGATATCTGCGAACAGGCAAGGATCAAGACGAGTGCGGCGGGCTTCATCGGGTCTACACATATTATGACGCAGGAACTGCGCCAGGCGTGGAGACCGGCATCCATAGCCTATTGTTAGCCTATTGTTGCTAGACTGCTAGCTTAATGCCTAAAGTGACGCACTTGGAGTGCAGTCTGTGCCAGCGGCAGTACCCACCCGGCGAGGTGGCGCATCTTTGTTCCTGCGGCGGTCCGCTGCTGGTCCGTTACGATTTGGAAGCCATTCGCAAGACGTGGAGCCCTGCCCAGGTTCGCGAAGGCCCCAACAATATGTGGCGGTACGCGCCTGTTCTCCCAGCCGCGGAGGAATCCATCGTCACCCTGGGCGAGGGGATGACGCCGCTGATCCGGACGCGCCACTTGGGCGCGCGGTTGGGTGCGCACAACCTGTGGATCAAAGACGAAGGCCTGAATCCGACGGGCTCGTTCAAGGCGCGCGGGTTGTCGTGCGCCGTCTCCATGGCCGTGGAACTGGGCGTGCGGAAGATGGCCATTCCCTCGGCCGGCAATGCCGCTAGCGCGCTGGCGGCCTATGCGGCGGCGGCCGGAATCGAGGCGCATATCTTTATGCCGCGGGATGTGCCGCAGGCGAATTACATCGAGTGTAAGGCTTTCGGCGCATTCGTGACGCTGGTGGACGGCCTGATCAGCGATTGCGCGAAACTGGTGGCGGCGGGCGCGGCGGCCGAAGGCTGGTACGACATCAGCACGCTGAAAGAGCCTTACCGGATCGAGGGCAAGAAGACCATGGGCTACGAGGTCGCCGAGCAACTCGACTGGCAGTTGCCGGACGTGATCTTCTATCCCACGGGCGGTGGCGTGGGCATGATCGGCATGTGGAAGGCGTTCGACGAGATGCAATCGCTTGGCTGGATCGGCGGGCAGCGCCCCAAGATGATTGCGGTCCAGGTGGAAGGCTGCCAGCCGGTGGTGCGGGCTTTCGAGCGCGGAGAGACGCGCAGCCAGTTTTGGGAGAATGCCTCCACGGTGGCGGCGGGCCTGCGCGTGCCCAAGCCGCTGGGCGACTTCCTGATCCTGGATGCGGTGCGCGCCAGCGGCGGCACGGCGATCGCGGTGAGCGATGGAGAACTGTTGGACGCGGGCATTCAATTGGCGCGCGAGGAAGGCATCTTCGCCGCGCCGGAGGGCGCCGCCTGCGTAGCCGCGCTGGAGAAACTGCTGGCTTCCGGATTCCTGAAACCGGCGGAGCGCATGGTGATCTACAATACCGGCGCCGGGTTGAAGTACCTGGAGGCTTACGCGACACGGTTCCCGCGGGCCAACTCCGGAGAACAGGATAAATTGGGCGGGCTGATTACCCCGCGTTGAGGCGCCATGCGATTCCTTCTGAAGATTCTGACGTTGACGATAGCAGCGACGGTAGCGGCGACGATCGCGACGTGGCCCGCGGTGGCCGCGGAACGGTTTGAGCTCTCGTTCCCAAAAGAAATGAGCGCGGCGCCGCTGGACGGGCACGTGATGCTGATGGTCTCCAAGAACGAGAAACCCGAGCCGCGGTCGCAGCTTAGCTTTACGGCCACCACGCAGCAGGCATTCGGCGTGGATGTGGACGCACTCGCGCCCGGCGCCGCCGCGGTGGTGGATGAGACCACGCTGGGTTATCCGCGCGACAGCCTGAAAGATATCCCGGCGGGCGACTATTATGTGCAGGGCGTCCTGAATATCTACGAGACGTTTCATCTCGCCAACGGACATACCGTGAAACTGCCGCCCGACAAGGGCGAAGGGCAACACTGGCAGTCGAAACCGGGCAACCTCTATAGCCGGACGCAGAAGGTGCATCTCGATCCCGGATCGGACCAGACCATCCGGCTGTCGCTTACCGAGCGAATTGGGGACGTTCCGCCGGCCGATCCCGACACCAAATGGGTGAAGCATTTGAAAGTGCACAGCGAGTTACTCAGCCGTTTCTGGGGACGGCCGATCGAGTTAGGCGCGGTGCTGTTACTGCCCGACGGATGGGACGATCATCCTACGGCGCACTATCCCCTTATCGTCTATCAGAACCACTTCAGCCGGGGTCTTGGCTTTGCCTTCAGTTCCGCGCCGGGCAGCGGTCCAGCCTATAAACTGTATCAGGACTGGACATCGGGACGGCTGCCGCGGGTCATCATCCTGACGATTCAGCATGCCACTCCCTATTTCGACGATTCCTATGCGGTGAACTCCGCCAACGCGGGTCCATATGGCGATGCCATTACCCAGGAACTGATTCCCTATGTGGAGCAAAAGTTCCGGGCCATCGGCCAAGGATGGGCGCGAGCGGTCTATGGCGGCTCCACGGGCGGATGGGAGTCGCTGGCTTCGCAAGTTTTCTATCCGGATTTCTACAACGGCGCGTATGTGTTTTGCCCGGACGTGGTGGATTTCCGCGCGTACATGAGCATGAACCTGTACGAAGACAAGAACGCCTACTACGTGGAAGGGCCGTTTGCGCGCGTGCCGCGGCCGGCCGTGCGCCAGCCCAATGGGCTGGTGCTTTCCACCATGGAGCAGATGAACCGTTTCGAACTGGTGCAGGGGACGAAGGGCCGTTCGGGCGAGCAACTGGACGCCTGGCAGGCTTATTTCAGTTCGGTGGGCGACGATGGCTATCCGCGGCCGATTTTCAACAAGCGCACCGGCGAAATCGATCACAAGGTGGCCGAAGACTGGAAAGAGCACTACGACTTGACCCATATCATGGAGCGCGACTGGAAGACTCTGGGGCCCAAGTTAGCCGGTAAGTTGCATGTCTGCGTGGGCGATGCCGATAGTTTCTATCTGGACAGCGCGGTGCACCTGTTACAGGACTTCATGGAGACGACCACGGAGCCATATTATCGCGGAAGTTTTGACTTCGGGCAGCGCAAGCCGCATTGTTATGCGGGTAACTTCGACCCGAAGGTGGGATTGGTGCAGCACTACCTGCCGGAGATGGTGAAGCACATGGATGAGACGGCGCCTAAGGGCGCGGATGTGGATAGCTGGAAGTATTAGTGGAGGCGGGCAAGCGGGAGGTAGATTTTGACGGCGCCATCTTCTACTGCGATGCGGATTTCTCCTGGAGACTGCCGCACGATTTCGTCCAGCGCCGGGAGATCGCCGGCGGCCGGCGGAGTGATGGATATAACCGCATAGCCGTCGCCGGTATCCTCGCTCGATACCGTTGAAGTCTCGATCCGGAAAGGGCCAGCGAATGCCGCGTCGCGTGCGGTGAGCGCCAGGTGCATCAGGATCAACTCGATTCGGCCGGGATCGGCCTTGGTGCGGGCCGCGCCGGGTGACAGCGCCAACTGCAATTCGATATGGCAGCCGAGCGCGCATTGCAGCAGGTCGTCCAGGCCGGAGATGAGTTCATTCAGATCCAGATTGGCAGGCGCGGCGGGCTGCCGTTGGCCGAATTCGAGCAGGCGATTGGCCAGGCGCGCGGCGTGCGTACGCCCCCGCCCGGCTTCCAGCAACCGCGTGAATTCGCCGGCGACCGCGCCGGTCAGCCGGCCGAGGATCTCCAGACGGCTGGCCGCGCCATGATCGAGTGCGCCCCAAGGTTCGTCGGCCGCGCGCTGGCCGACGGCGCGAAACAACAGGCACACACCCACCTCGTGAGCCTGGCCTTCCCGCACAGGCGTGGCGCTGCCTTGAATAGGCTGGCGGAGACCATTCCGGCCAAGCAGCAGAACGTCTTCGCCCAAGCCGATGGCCAGCCCTTCCCGAAAGACTCGACCGATCGGCGAGGCTTGCGGCGCTCCGGTATGCGCATTCAGAATGGTGAAGACTTGACTGGCCGGCTTGCCCAGCGCCTCTTCCTGGGTCCAGCCCGTGAGGACTTCGGCGACCCGGTTCATCAGCGCGATTTTTCCGCTTTCCCCGGTCAGGATCACGGCTTCATCGATGCTGCCGATGGCGGCGGCCAGCCGCTGTCCACCTTCGATGAGCTGGCGCTCCCGGCGGTGGCGGTCGAAGGCCATCTCGATGGCCGTGCGCAGAGTCCGGTCGTCGAACGGTTTCAGCACGTAGCCGGAGGGCGCGGTCTGCTTGGCGCGCTCCAGGATTTCCGCGTCGGCGTGCGCCGTAAGGTACACAACGGGGATTTTAAACTGGTCGTAGAGCGCGGCGGCCACGTCGATGCCATCGAGCACGCCCTTGAGTTTGATATCCATCAGGACCAGGTCCGGCATGGTGTTCACAGCCAGGCGGAGAGCTTCCGTGCCGGTGGCAGCGGCGCCTACGACTTCGTACCCTAATCCGGTGACACACTGCGCGATGTCGGCCGCGACAACCTTCTCATCCTCGACTAACATGATGCGACGTTTGTTCATGGACTTTCCTTTAAGTGATAGTTCTAATTGGGATTGGCCGCGGGCGCCGGCGCGACAGCATCTTGCAGCAGGAGCCGGTAGCGGGTGCCATTGGCATGCGACCGTTCCACGGCCGCACCCAACTGGCTGGCCAGCAGATCTACGAGCCACAGGCCCAGCGTGCGCCCCTTGGCTGTGTGTGCGCTGTTGGGGAAGCCGCAACCGTCGTCCGCGACCATCAACTCCACCGAACCGCCGGGCCGGGCGTGGAGGCCCAGCGAGATGCAGCCTTTCCGGCCATCCGGAAAAGCGTGCCGGAGCGCGTTGGCCACGAGTTCATTGACAATCAAGCCGCAGGGAATCGCGGTATCCACGGCTACCGGGATATCTTCGATCTCCATTTGCAGGCCGATGGCGGTAGAATTCACGCCGTAGGAACAGAAGAGGCTGGCGGCCAAATTGCGGATGTATTCACCCAGGTTGAGGTTTGAAAAATCCCTGGCACGATGCAGTTGATCGTGCAGCATGGCCATGGCCATGACGCGCTCGCGGCACTCGCGGAGCACCTGGAGCAGGGTGTCGTCGGTGAGCTGGCGCTCCTGCAGGCGAAGCATACTGCAAACAACCTGCAGATTGTTTTTGACGCGGTGATGCACCTCGCGCAGCAGAACTTCCTTTTCCTCGAAAGCGCGCTTGATTTTTTCCTCTGCCTGGCGGCGCCCGGTGGAATCGCGGAAGTACACGGCCAGGCCATCGGTGCGGGGATAGGCGCGGACTTCAAACCAGCGATTGTGGGGGGCGTGGGGATACCATTCTTCGAGATGCCCGGGCTTCCCGCTGCGCATCACCCGTTCGTAGAGCTTGAAAAAGGGGCCGCCGACGGCTTCGGGGAACACGTCCCAAAGATTGCGGCCCAGGATGTCGTGGCGGGTGCGATTCCAGAGACGCTCGGCCTGCTGGTTGAGACCGGTCAGGCGGAAGGCGCGGTCCAGCGTAAAGATCGCGTCGGAGGAGCACTCCATGGCGCACGCGCGCTGGGCTTCGGATTGGCGTAAGGCTTCCCGATCCAGTCTGCGGCGGGTGAGGTCATGGGCCACGGTATAAGCCAATCCTTCGGACGGCAGCGGAGTGCTGGTCCAGGCCAGCCATTTGGACGAGCCTCCGGCGCACGAAAACCGGCTTTCCAGGGTGGCGGCGGGGCTTCCGTGGGCCAGTACGGCAAGGGCCGCGGCGGCGGCGGGACGATCGTCGGGGTGGATAAAGTCGAGCATATTGCGGCCCAGGAGGTCGTTTTCGGGATGGCCTAAGGCGGCGATAAAGGCCGGGTTGACGCGCCGGAAATGGCCGTCGAGGGTCGAGATCCATAACGGGTCGAGCGACAGGTCGAAGAACTCATCGAGGGGCGGGCGGGGCGGGTGGCGCGACATTTGTTTCTCTACGCTGCCCATTGTATTCGCACGGCCGAAGGAAACGGCATGATCGAGCGAGGAGATTTGTTTAGAATCAGCGATTTGGAGGAGAAGCGAAATGTGTCACCCGAAATCGTGGCCGACGGGGAGCTTGCCAGCGCCGGATTCGGGCGGCGGGTGCCGGGGCATTTGGCCGAACGAAGCCAATGTCTTATTAACTATTGTTGTTTGAATGGTTTACAGGTTACTGAAGTATGAGGTCCCAGGCATAGATCTCGCTACCCTGCATTTCCCGCACGATCATTAGCGATCCGCCCGGCGTCAGCCCGAGCCAGAGACCTATTCCGGCCCTCACGCGCTGATAGCCGCCCAAATTCGCCACCCGCTCGACGCGCTTGTCCGCAATTCGAATGCGATAGACCGCGGGATCGCGTGCGTACGGTTTGTCGATATAGACGAACCGACCGTCCGAAGACCAGTTGGGATTATCACCGAGCCGGCCCTCCGGCGAAGCGAACAGTTCGCTCACTGCCGCCGTTTGCCTGTCGTAGAGCACGAGCTTGCGATTGTCGCGGGTCTGAGCGGCGATGTATCGGCCGGTGGGGCAGACGCGCGGTGTCCAGAGACCCGCAGTACCTGGCAGCTCAGTAGTTTTGCCGGACTTGAAATCGAATAGGCGTGCCCAGGCCCCCGGCGTGGTCATCGACGGGCCTGAGGGGATCTTCGAGTCCTCGGGGTTCGAAGCCGTTAGCCTGAATGGACCCAAGGTGGCGGTGAGGCCGCCTTGGCGCCGGAAATGGCCGTCGAGGGTAAGTGATCCGCAACGGGTCGAGCGCCAGATGGGAGGACGGATCCAGGCGCACGGGAGGCGGGCGGCCCCGCATTGTCTTTCTACGATGCCCATTGTAGCGGTGCGGCGCTAAGAAACCGCGTGGCCGGGTAAAAACTCGACTTAGAATCAGGGATTTGAGGGAGAAGTGAAATGTGTCACCCGATGTCGTGGCGGACGGGGAATTGGCCGGCGCCGGATTCGAGCGGCGGGTGCCGCGGCATTTGGCCGAACAAAGCCAATGTCGAGTAACTACATTACTTTTAATAGCTTACGGACATTATTGACGTTGGGCAAGCAATTAGGTTCTCGCACGATGCCAGACGCGGCTGGATAACAGACATTGACAGGCTTCGACATTCAAATTAGTCTAGGAGCTAAGCGGGAGCATCTCCTCATGAACGTCTCTCTCACTCCGGAACTGGAAGCATTCGTCAGCAGGAAGGTACAATCGGGCCGATACAACTCGGCGAGCGAGGTCGTCCGGGAGGCCTTGCGACTGCTGGAGGAGCACGACTCCGCGCGCGCCGCTCAACTTAAGGAATTCAACCAGGAGCTCGGCCGGCGCCTGGCGACCCTCGATCGTGGCGACGTTGTCGACCCCGCCTTGGCCCGTGGCCGGTTACAGCGCAAGCGAGAGCAGCGCCGGAAGCCTGGCGCGTGAGTGTCCGGGGATGACATAGCAGCCGCCCCCCTGGATCGGAAGACTGTGCGAGGCGTTTGAGGCACTCGGAGATAAGCCTGGGACGGGCTACGGAGTCCTGTTCTGGCTGGGCAACTTCCAAGATCCGGCCCCTGCGCGGGCCTTACCTACCAGTACTTTTTCGCTTCACAACCTCGACTTATTCGGTGTAAAATCGAACCCATCGGGAGGGCGGACCGAAAGCCTTCCCAAAGGAGGGTGTCATGGGTATCTTCGAGGATCTTGAAAAGAAGTTCGAAGACACTTTTCACCGGGCGAATGTTCTTGCCGGCGTCTGCTCGTCTCCCACTCTGGAACAAGTAAGGGATCTTCTGGAGCATGCTGAGAACGTGACCAAGAAAGCAAAAACGGCGGCGGCTTTCGCGAACAGCATCGACGCCCTCGGAGATGCGGGGGAAGCGCTGGGCGGCGCCGTTAACAAAATCAACGAGACTATCGAGAAGGGGAAAAAGGCTTCCGGGGGTGTCAGTGCGGCGTGCCAAATCTCCGAGGCGGTGTCTGTTCTGAACGACTGGACAAACGGAAAAGCCGGCGACGACGATGCGGCCAAGGCCTTCGACAAGCTTTTTGGCGGCGCGGCGCAGTTTATGAGTCAGTTGCCCTACCCCGCGAGCCAGTACGCGCAGATCCTGGCCGCGGTAGGCAAATATAACTTTTTTGCCAATATGCGGAGACAGCTTGATCCTATGACTACGAGTAATGAAGGCCCGCAACTGCGGCAACTCGAACGCGACGGGTACCAGTAAGGCCGTTGGGCGCGGCCTCGTTTGTCCGCACAGACAGGCGGCGCGATGTTACACTCGCAGCAAATGAGCTCTTCCACGGGCCGCCGCGGATTCCTGAAGACCGTGGCTCTGGCCGCCGCGCCGTTGGGTCCTGCCGCCGCCCAAACCCCTCCCGACACCACGCCCGTTGCGCCCACGCCGAAGCCCGTCACCCTTCCGCGCTCGTCCATGCGCTACCCCCGGACATACACGGGGCGCCAACTCGCCATGCTCGGCATGCCCCTTGGCGGGGTGGCCGCCGGCAGCATCAGCCTGGGCGGACGTGGGCAGCTTCGCGACTGGGAAATCTTCAACCGGCCGGACAAAGGCCGCTCGCCCGAATACGCTTTCGCCTCCATCTGGGCGCAGGCCGGCAACCGCAAGCCGGTTTCGCATATCCTGGAGGCGCGCCTGATGCCGCCATACGAAGGGCCGGATGGCCTGGGATCGAAGAACGCGCCCGGCCTGAGCCGCCTGGAAGGCGCGACCTTTACCGGCGAATTCCCCATCGGCCAAATCGCCTTCCACGATTCCCGTCTGCCAGTGAATGTCACGCTGGATGCCTTCAGCCCGTTTATCCCGCTGGATGCCGACGAATCCGGACTCCCGGTGGCCATCCTGCGCTATCGCGTGCACAATCCCGGTAAGGACGCGGCCCGGGTTTCCATCGCCTGGTCCATCGAAAACCCCATTGGAGCCACCTATCAGGATGTCGCGCAGCGCCATCCCGGCGAGCAGCGCCTGATCGAGTACCGCGAATCGGAACAGATGAAGGGGCTGCTGATGTCGAACCCGGGCATGCCCGGCGACGACCCCCAATCCGGCACCCTGGCTCTGTGCCTGGTCAAACCCGAAGGCAAGCTGACTTACCTGCGCGGCTGGACGCAGGCCAAATGGTGGACGAGCCCGCTGCTGTTCTGGGACGATTTCAGCGACGATGGGGAACTGGGCCCCGAGGCTGCGCAGCGCAAGCCGATCGGGTCGCTCTGCCTGCAGCAGGAAATCGCGCCCGGGACGGAAGCCGCCTATACCTTCCTGCTGGCCTGGCATTTTCCGAATCGCACGCCGGCGTGGTCCGGCTGGACCGCGCCCAAGGGTGAGGAGCATACTGTCATCGGCAACTATTACGCCACGCGGTTCGCCGGCGCATGGGCGGCCGCCGGATACGCCGCGGACAAACTGCCCGATCTGGAGGCCCGCACGCGCCGCTTTGTCTCCGCTATGCGCGAAAGCTCATTGCCGCCCGCCGTGCTGGACGCCGCCATGTCCAGCTTATCCACGCTGGTCACCCAGACATGCTTTCGCACGGCGGATGGCGAGTTCCACGGCTTCGAGGGATCGGGCGATCACAGCGGCTGCTGCTTCGGCAATTGCACGCATGTCTGGAACTACGAGACCGCGACGCAGCATCTGTTTCCCACCTTGGCCCGGTCACTGCGCAAAGCCGCATTCGGTTATTCGGAAGACGATCAGGGCGGCATGCGCTTCCGCCAGTTGCTTCCGGATGGCAAGGAGCGCTTCGGCTACGCGGCGGCCGATGGACAGTTGGGCCAGATCATCAAGGTTTATCTCGATTGGCGGCTCTCGGGCGATACGGCATGGCTGCGCGATCTCTGGCCGCGCGTCGCGCGCGCGATCTCGTTCGCCTGGATTCCCGGCGGATGGGATGCGCAGCGCCGCGGCGTCATGGACGGCGTGCAGCACAACACTTATGACGTAGAGTTCTACGGTCCCAATCCGCTGTGCGGCATCTATTACCTGGGCGCGCTGCGGGCCGCGGAAGAGATGGCCCGCGCGCTGGGTGACACGCATGCCGCGGAGGACTATCGCAAGCTGTTCACTTCCGGCAGCCAGTGGATCGACGCCAACCTGTTTAACGGCCGTTATTACATTCAGAAGGTGCGCGGCATTCCGAAAGACCAGATCGCGCCCGCCACGGTGGGTAATATGGGCGCGGAGAATCCCGAGAAGCCCGAATTCCAGGTTGGGGATGGCTGCCTGCTCGACCAGTTGATGGGCCAGTATCTGGCGGAAGTCGCGGGGCTTGGGTCCCTGGTCGATGCGGGACACATCCGCGCCACGCTACAGTCCATCTGGCGGTACAACTACAAGCGCCAGCTTTACGATCACGAATCGGTGCAGCGCACGTATGTGTTGAACGACGAATCGGCGCTGGTGGTGTGCGACTACGGCACCGGCAAACGGCCCGAGGTCCCTTTCCCTTACTTCGCCGAGGCCTGGACCGGACTCGAATACCAGGCCGCCGCCACCATGATCTATGCCGGCATGGTGCGGGAGGGCGTGGAAACATTCGAAAACAGCCGGCGGCGCTACGATGGCGAGCGGCGCAATCCGTGGGATGAAGCCGAATGCGGCCACCACTACGCGCGCGCGATGTCGGCCTGGTCTGGGGTGCTGGCGTTGAGCGGCTTCCGCTATCACGGCGCGGAGAAAGGTGCGACGATCACGCCGCGGCTGAATGTGGGCACCGGGAAGTTCTCATGTTTCTGGTCGGCCGCTCCGGCGTGGGGCAGTTTCACGCAAGCCGCGGATAGCGGACGGCGCCGCGTGACTCTGGCGGTGGCCGAGGGTAATCTGCCGCTGCGGTCGGTCACGCTGCCGGCGGGGCCACCAGTGACGGCGACGATCGCAGGCCATCCGGTCGCGCTGACGCACGACCGCGAAGGAACGATCTTCACATTTTCCGACGAAGTCACGGTGCATGCCGGCGAAGAGTTGGTGTTGCTTGGCTGAGCGCCCTACGCTGGTTTTGGTTGGGGGTTTTCTGGGCGCCGGTAAGACGACGCTGCTGCTGCGCGCGGCACGCCTGCTGCACGATCGCGGCCTGCGCGCGGCCATCATCACCAACGACCAAGGCGGCGCGCTGGTGGATACGCGCATGGCCACCGCCAACGGTTTCGATGCCGGCGAAATCGCGGGGGCTTGCTTCTGCTGCCGTTTTGCGGATTTCGTCTCCGCGGCGCAGAGTCTGCTGGCGGTGCGGCCGCAGGTGATTTTTGCCGAACCGGTGGGAAGCTGCATGGATCTTTCCTCCACCGTGCTGCAGCCGCTGAAGCAACTCCACGCCGCGCAGTTCCGGCTGGCGCCGTATTCCGTGCTGGCCGATCCGCGCCGCGCCGCCGAGTACGCTGAGCCCGATGCCGAGGCGAACCTGCAGTATCTCTTCCAAAACCAATTGGCGGAGGCAGACCTGGTGCTCTATACCAAATCCGATCTCTATCCGGATTTTGCGGTGCCGGCGGGTTCCACGCGCCGCATCAGCGCGGTCACCGGCCAGGGGGTTGCGGAGTGGCTGGACGAAGTCTTAAGCGGGCGTTTGCGCGCGGGCGGCCATCTTCTGAACGTCAACTACGCGCGCTACGCGGCGGCCGAAGCGGCCCTGGGATGGCTGAACTGGGCAGGCGAACTGCGCCTGGCGACAGGTCTGACGCCGGCCGCCCTGGTGGGTCCGCTGCTCGAACGCCTGGACGAGGAACTGACCCGCGCGGGTGTGCCGATTGCGCACTTGAAAATCTTCGACCGGGCTCCCAGCGGCTACATGCGGGCGGGCATCTGCCGCAATGGCGATCCGCCATCGGTTGAAGGAGACTTGCTGGCCTCGCCGGCCCGCCGCCACGAGCTCTTCATCAACCTGCGGGCGCGCGCGCTGCCGGCGGTGCTGGATGCGGCGGTGGCGCGCGCCACAGCGGAACTGCCGGCAGGGCTGCGGGTGATCCAGAATCAGTGCTTCCAGCCTTCGCCGCCGGTGCCGCAACATCGTTTCCGAAGTATAGTGGATCACGGAGTTTAAGTGCCGTGCGGGCTACTGGAACTGCAAGTGTCACGTCTTTTCCTTTATGAAACTCGCATTGCGCAACCTGCTGCGCCGTCCGGCGTTTGCCGTGACCGCGGTGCTGTCGTTGGCGCTGGGAATCGGCGCCAATACGGCCATTTTCACGCTAACTAACCAGATTCTCTTGCGGGTACTTCCGGTAAAGGATCCGCAACGCCTGGTCGCGTTCCATTGGACCGGCACGTTCATCGGCGGCAGCACGCGGGGATACGAGGACTCGTTTTCATATCCCATGTATGCCGACTTGCGCGCATCCTCCAGCCCGTTCACCGGCATCGCGGCGCGCTACCAGGACATGGTGGACGTAAGCGTGAAGGGACCGGCCGAGCGAGCTACGGCCGAACTGGTGTCGGGGAACTATTTCGAGGTACTGGGCGTGCAGCCGGACATCGGACGGCTGCTGACTCCTCGCGGGATGGGCGGCGGCGTTGGCGCTCGGCAGGATGGTGGAGAGCCAGCTATTCGAGATCCAGGCGACCGATCCGGCGGTGATGGCGGGCGCGATGGCGGTGGTGCTGCTGGTTTCGATGGCGGCTGGATACCTGCCTGCGCGCCGCGCCACGCGCATCGATCCCATGCGGGCGCTGCGCTGGGAGTAATTTTGCGCCGGCCATAGCGGCCAATTCTGGCCGCAGCCGGCTTTCGAGCCGGCTTGGCCGCCTGAAAGGCGGCTGCGGGCATGATTGCCCGCCCCACAAGGCGAAGCACGCGGGTCTCGACCCGGCTTACTTTGGCTTGAACAAGCCGACTATGTTTCCTTCCGGATCGGCGAACCAGGCGAAGCTACCCGTGGGAATCTCCACTGGCGGCACCACCGTCTTGCCGCCTAACTCCTTAGCCTGATCGAGCGCGGCCTGCAGATCTTCAACCATGACATAAAAGTGTGTAAAGTTGTGGGGCTCATGTCCCAGGGAAGTGATGTGTCCGGGAATACCACCGGCGCCGGTGTCGATCATGGTAGCCGGCCCCATGGCTTCCATCTTCCAGCCAAATAACTTAGAGTAGAACTGGTCGGTAGCCGCCTTGTCCCGGCAGCCGATTTCGAAATGCACGACAGGGTTGCTCATAGTTTCCGATGCTAGCATAGTAATAGGCTGATGGCTGCGCATCGAGTGGTGCTGGTGGGTGCTGGATTCGGCGGACTCTACGCCGCAAAAGCACTACGGCACGCAGCGGTAGATCTGACCGTGATCGACCGGCGCAACTTCCATCTGTTCCAACCCTTGTTGTATCAAGTGGCCACAGGCGGCCTGTCGCCGGGGGAGATTGCCTCGCCGGTGCGGCATGTGCTGAGCCGGCAGCAGAATACCCGCGTGTGGATGGCGGAAGTGCGGGACATCGATGTGGAACATCGGCGCGTGCTTCTGAATGAAGGCGAGGCGGCCTACGACACGCTGATCCTGGCGCCGGGTTCGTCTTCCCAGCATTATTTCGGTCACGACGATTGGGCGCCAATGGCGCCGGGGCTGAAGACCATTGAAGACGCCACCGAGATCCGCCGCCGGATACTGCTGGCCTTCGAATGCGCGGAGCGCGAACCGGACGCCGCCCGACGCCGCGCATGGCTGACTTTTGTAATCGTGGGCGGCGGCCCCACAGGCGTGGAACTGGCGGGGGCCTTGGGCGAGATCGCCAACGATACGCTGCGGCACGACTTTCGCAGCATCAATCCGGCGGAGTCCACGATTCTGCTGGTGGAGGGCGCGGACCGGGTCCTGCCGGCGTTCCCGCCGGACCTCTCTGCCAAGGCGGAACGCGCGCTGAAGGAGTTGAGCGTGCAGGTGAAGACCGGTTCCAAAGTTACGGATCTGGACAGAGAGGGCGTCGCGGTTAGTTCCGGAGACACAGTGGAGCGCATACCCGCAAAAACGGTACTCTGGGCGGCGGGTGTAGCGCCTTCGGGGCTCGGGAAGATTGTCTCCGAGCGGACCGGTGCGCCCATGGATAAAGCCGGACGCCTGATTGTGGGGCCGGATCTTACTTTGCCGGGGCATCCGGAAATCTTCGTCGTAGGCGACCTGGCGAACTTCAGCCATCAGACCGGCAAACCGCTGGAGGGATTAGCGGCCGTCGCCATGGCGGAAGGCCGGTACGCGGCCCGCGCCATTCAGACCCGCCTGCGCGGCCAGGCGCCGGCGCCGTTCCATTATTTCGATAAGGGAATACTGGCCACCATCGGGCGCAACAAGGCGGTGGCCGCCTTCGGCCGGGTGCATATCTCGGGACCCGTGGCATGGTTCGTCTGGGTGTTTGTGCACCTGATGTATCTGGTGGAATTCGACAACCGGATGTTGGTGCTGATGGAATGGATCTACGACTACATCACGCACAATCGCGGCGCACGGCTGATTACCGGTGGCGCCAAAAAATAAGGCAGCTAGCCGGCCCCACCATGCGCCGCTCGAACGGGGCTGGATAGCACACCCCGCGAATCAAGTTCATTCAATATTTACCCCTCTGTAAGATCACTGAAACACGAGTTTTCTACGATAGACAAAATCCGCCCGTGCGCACGTTTCGGACGGGACGGTATCGGAGATCTAAAGAGGAAAAGATGCTGACAAAGACGGATTTACGGATGTACACAAAGATTCTGAAGGCTGCCACGCCTAAGCAGCTTTTGGCGTTGATCGCAGCGTCCCTGGTTGTTTTGGGACCCAACGTAAGGCCGATTTATGCGGCGGACGCAGCGGACCCAGCGGCTACATTTCCAACCTCGACGCCCATCAAGCACCTGGTGGTTATCTTCAACGAAAACATTTCGTTCGACCACTATTTTGGAACTTATCCCGCAGCCACCAACCCCGCCGGCGAACCTCCTTTCACGGCTAAGGCGGGGACGCCGACGGTCAATGGCTACACGCAGGCGCTGCTGACCCACAACCCGAACCTGAATCCCGCGAACGGATCGGGCGCGACCAATCCGTTCCGGCTGGACAACTCCCAGGCCGTGACTGCCGATCAGAACCATGACTACATGCCGGAACAACAGGCATTCGACATGGGAGCGATGGATTTGTTTCCGGCCTACGTGGGCACTCCCGGGCCTCCGCCCACCGGCGTCCCTATCGTAAGCACTCCTGGTTTGAACCTCGGGTATTATGATGGCAACACGGTCACGGCGATGTGGAACTATGCGCAGTTTTTCGCCATGAACGATAATTCCTTCAGCACCACTTTCGGTCCCTCCTCGGTGGGCGCGATCAACATGTTCTCGGGCCAGACGAACGGCGTGAGCGCCACGCTGAACGGCACCGGCGACGAGGTGAACGGCGGCTCCGACGGCTCCCTCACAGTGATCGGCGATCCCGACCCGATCGGCGATACGTGCTCCAGTTCCACACGCAATCAGGTAACCATGGGCGGCAAGAACATCGCGGACTTATTGAAGGCCGGCGGTATCACCTACGGGTCGTTTCTGGGCGGGTTCAACCTGTCGATCGTGAACTCCAACGGGACGACCGGATGCGCGCGCAGCTCGACCGGTCTTTCGGGCACCACCGCGGATTATGTTCCGCACCACTCCTGGCCGCAGTATTATCCGTCCTCAGCCAACCCGCTGCACACGCGGCCGTCCAGCAGCGCTGAAATCGGCCACAACGGGCCCGCCAACCACGTATACGATCTGCAGGACTTCACCACCGCGATCAAGTCGGGAAGCATCCCGGCGGTCAGCTTTATCAAAGCGGTGGCCTATCAAGACGGGCATGCGGGTTACTCCAACCCGCTGGATGAACAGACCAACATCGTCACCCTGGTCAACATGCTGATGCAGGAATCTTACTGGTACCAGACCGCGGTCGTGATCCTTTACGACGATTCCGACGGCTGGTACGACCATCAAATGGGGCCGATTGTGAACCAGTCCACGGGGCCGGACGATGCCCTGACCGGACCGGGCGCCTGCGGCACGGCCGCCACGTCTCTGCCCGGCCTCAATCCGGCGAATGCGCACGCTCTGGGCCGCTGCGGTTATGGCATGCGCCAACCCTTTATGGTGATATCGCCATATGCGCTGGAGAACTTTGTAGACCATACCCTCACGGATCAGTCGTCGGTAATCCGTTTCATCGAAGACAACTGGCTGCACGGACAGCGCATCGGGCAAGGCAGCTTCGACGCCATAGCCGGACCCATCACACAGATGTTCGATTTCCACAAGCGGCGGACAAACGGCGTGCTGATTCTCAGCCCGACCACCGGGGAACCGATCCAGTAACGTAAGAACGAAACAGGCATTAGCCGCAATGGACGCGGGCGCACGGAACGTCGATAGTGCGTCCGCGTCCACTTGTGTTTGATAAGCTGAATGCTCGGTAAAGGAGACCTCTGGCATTGCGCATCACGCGACGGGAATACTTGCGGCGGACGGGATTGTTGGCATCCGGCTTCATGGCCCCGCAGCACAGCGGACATCAGCATCCGGCGCGGCCGGTTCTCGATCCCGGAACGCTTACGCCATTTGTCGATCCACTGCCCATCCCCCCTGTGGCGCGACCGTCGGGGACGAGGCCAAGCCCTAGCGATCCCGCGGTCCAACTGCCTTACCATCGCTTAGCCATGCGGCAGATCGAGAGCCGCGTGCATCGCGACCTAAAGCCCACCCGCTGCTGGGGTATCGGGGCCTCGTCTCCCGGACCCACGTTGGAGGCCAAGAAAGGCGCGGGGATACTGGTCGAATGGTCCAACGAATTGCCGCCGGCTCACTTCCTGCCGATCGACCATCGCCTGCACGGGGCCGAGACCGATAAGCCGGGCGGCCGGTCGATTATCCATTTGCACGGCGGCAAGGTCCCTCCAGAGAGCGATGGATATCCGGAGGCCTGGTATGCACCCGGCAAGTCCGCGCTTTACCACTATCCCAATAACCAGGACGCGGCGCTGCTCTGGTATCACGATCACACCATGGGCATCAACAGGCTCAATATATTTGCCGGGCTGTTGGGACTTTATATTGTGCGCGATCCGCTGGAAGAATCGCTCAACCTACCCCGCGGCCGGTATGAAGTGCCCCTGATCGTCTATGATCGGACGTTCGATCCGGACGGGCAGTTGAACTATCCGATCTCGGCGACTCCCGGCGAGCCGTGGGTGCCGGAGTACTTTGGAAATGCGGTGATGGTGAACGGAAAACTGTTGCCCTACCTGGAAGTGGAAGCCCGCAAGTATCGGTTCCGCGTACTGAACGGGGCCAATGGCAGATTCTTTCACCTGTCGCTGGCGAACGGCCAGCAGTTCCAGCAGATCGGGACGGACCAAGGATTGTTGGCCGCGCCGGTAGCGCAGCGTCAGCTTTCGCTCATTCCGGGGGAACGCGCCGACGTGATCGTAGATTTCACCGGTCAGGCCGGCGCGAGGATCGTTTTAAATAACGATCAACTGCGGCCGGTGATGCAATTTCGAGTGGTGCCGGCCACCTCGCCCGACAGCAGTTCGTTGCCGGCGGCATTGCGTCCGGTGCGCCGGATGGTGGAAGCGGAGGCGGTGAAGACCCGCAACCTCACGCTGGGGGAGATCGACGATCTGCGCGGCGATTCGTTCACCATGCTGCTCAACAATACACCCTGGCATGCGCCGGTGACCGAAAACCCGGTCCTGAATTCCGTGGAAATCTGGAACCTGATGAACCTGACCGACGATGCGCATCCCATTCATCTGCACCTGGTGCGTTTTCAGGTTCTGGACCGCCGGCGGTTCGACACGTTCGCCTATCAGAATCGGGATACGCTCCGTTTTACCGGCGGCCCCATGCCTCCGGAATCGTTCGAAGCCGGATGGAAGGATACGGTGCGCGCCGATCCCGGGATGATGACGCGCATCATCATTCCATTTGAGGGATACGTGGGACGGTACGTGTGGCATTGCCACATTCTGGAGCACGAAGACAACGAGATGATGCGTCCTTACGAAGTGATTGCGGCGCGGTAGCGGGACTTAAAAGTCCCGCCGGCACGCTGAAGCGTGCGCCACGGGCGTGCGCCACGCTAGTTGCGGGCGGTGGTGTCCTTGGGCGTGGCCAGATAGCCCGTAACCTGATCCTTACCCACTTCGTTCACCACCAGCTCATAGGGCTGCTTCCCGCCCTTAGCCACGTAGAATTGCAGCGGCTCGTTGATGGCCTTGTCCTTCTTCTCCACCATTTTGTCGTCTGCCACGACTTCCAGGGTGAACTTGTTGTGCTTTTTGTCGACGCTCTTGAGTTTTAGCGAAATGTCGCCGACGCGCTTGGGTTGTTTGTCCTTCTTGACCAGGGTGAACTGGAAGTAATTGCGTTCGCCGAGTCTCTTGAGGGCATCCAGCTCCTTGCCATTGGTGGCTACGTATCCGCTGGTCACGCCCAAGTCGCCCTGCACCTGTTTCAGGTTGGCGACGGTTTTGTCGAGTTCCGCCTTGGTCGATCCGAGGTCCGTCTTGACAGCGGTAACGTCGCCGCTCACTTCGCCGATCTTGGCATTGGCGGTGGAAGTCGCCTGCTGGACGTCCGTGATCTGGGATTGCACCTGTGCCTGCTGCTTGGCCTGCGCCTCGGTGAGCTGCTTAGCGAGTTGGTCGGCGTGCGCCTGGGCCTCCTGCTTGGCGTGGCCGGCCGCTTGATTGGCCTGCTGGCGCGCGGCTTCCAGTTCTTCCTTTAACGTGTCGAGGCTGCGACGATGGGAAGCGGTGGTCGCCGAAGTGGCTTCCTTCAGGCCGGCGATTTCAGTCAGCATGGCCTGGCTAACGGCGCGGTCTTCGGTGCGGGTGGTCTCCAGGCGATACCACAAAGCGATATTGGAGGCCAACAGGGCGATCAAGCCCCCGGCGACCAGTGCGGTTTTCACGCCCGAGCCACTCGGCGGGGGCGTATACATCGGGCTGCTCACGAATAGATACTCCTTAAAAGGGTGGGAATCCCAACCATTATAGACTGTTACGGAACGGTTTACGTTTCAGGCTCCAACGCAAAGATTTGGCCCGGCAAGGGCGCCACTACATCCACGGCATATTGCGCTCGGATTACGGCGGCGAGGGCCTGCGACTGGGCCGGTTCGCCATGCACTAGAAACACCTTCTTCAAGTGCGGGGCCAGCGGCTTCAGCCAGGCCATCAACTCTCCCTGGTCGGCGTGTCCGCTCAATTCATCAAGACTGGAGATTTCGGCGCGCACGGTCACGGGCTCTCCGAATACCCGCACCTCCCGCATCTTCTCCACCAGCTTCCGCCCCAGGGTGTCCTGCGCCTGAAAACCGGTGATGAGGACCGTATTGCGGGGGTCTTCCAGGTTATTTCGCAGGTGGTGCAGGATACGGCCCTGCTCGCACATGCCGGAGGCCGAAATTACGATGAAAGGACCGTGCAGATCGTTCAATTTCTTCGATTCGGCGGCTTCCCGGATGTATTGCAGGCGGCTGAATCCGAAAGGGTCCTCGCCATCCAGAAGATATTGGCGGGTTTCGGCATTGAAGCACTCCACATGTTTGCGGAACACCTCGGTCACGTTCACCGCCAGGGGACTATCGACGAATATGGGGATGCTTGGAATCTGTCCGGCATTCGCCAGATGATGGAGCAGCAGCACGAGTTGCTGCGTACGGCCGACGGCGAACGCCGGGACGATGATACGGCCGCCGCGCGCGCAAGTCCGGTTGACCACGTCGCGCAGTTTCCCGATGACGTGCGCGGCGCTCTTGTGAAACCTGCCGCCGTAGGTACTCTCGAGGATCAGATATTCGACGGGAGGAAGCGCATCCGGCGGCCGCGTGATGGGCAGGTTGGGACGGCCCAGGTCGCCGGAAAAGGCCAGCCGGACGCGCCCGGCGCCGTTCCGATAGTTCAGGATCAGTGCCGACGATCCCAGAATGTGCCCGGCATCGTAGCACTCGTAGCAGAGATGCTGGTCGAGGGTTTTGGGTGTGTAATACGGGACGGGCCGGAACAGGGGCAGGGTGCGCTCGGCGTCCTCCATGGTGAAGAGCGGCTCGACAGGCTCGGGTGCGGCGGCGTTCGGGTGGCCCTCCGCATGGCGGCGGGCGCCTCGTTTGTTGACGAACTCAGCGTCCTTCTCCTGGATATGCGCCGTGTCGCGCAGCATGGCATCGCACAAATCGAGGGTCGCCGGGGTGGTGTAGATGGGGCCGTTGAAACCGTGCTTCACCAGCGTCGGCAGGTTCCCGCTATGGTCGATGTGCGCATGCGAGAGCAGCACGGCGGCAACGGATCCGGCATCTACGGGCAGGTGGCGATTCTTGCGGTCGGCCTCTTTGCGCCGCCCTTGCGCCAGCCCGCAATCCAGCAAGTAGCGCTTGCCATCCACATCCAACTGATGAAGGGAGCCGGTTACCTCGCCCGCGGCGCCCCAGAAGGTGAGCTTCATTTTGGACCGGTCATCATAGCGCAGTTCGCGGCGGGGGGTTTGAAATCGCCGCGGATGCTCCCGATCAGGTAAAATACGCCAGCAGGGCAAGACGGCAGAGGAAAAGGGGTGGTATGGAGCCCATCGCGGAAATCGACGTGTTGTGGATCACAGCCGGCCTGGGATGCGATGGCGAGTCCATTGCGATGACTGCCGCGACGCAGCCGAGCATCGAAGACGTGGTGCGCGGCGGCCTGCCTTGGATTCCGAAGGTCAACTTGTACAATCCCGTGCTGGCGTTCGAAAACGGGGAGGAATTCCTGCGGCCGTTCCACGAAGCCGCGGCCGGAAAACGGCAGCCGTTCATCCTGGTGATGGAAGGCTCCATCCCGGATGAAACAAACAAGGCGGAAGGCTACTGGGCGACCTTGGGCACCGACCAAAAGACGGGCCAGCCCATACTGACTTGCGACTGGATCGATCGCCTGGCGCCGCACGCATGGGCTGTTATTGCGGCGGGAACCTGCGCCACTTACGGCGGAATCCACGCCATGGAAGGCAATCCCACGGGATGCATGGGGTTGGCGGACTACCTGGGATGGGATTGGAAATCGCAGGCGGGGATTCCGATTGTCTGCGTTCCCGGATGTCCCGTGCAGCCGGACAACTTCATGGAAACCCTGCTCTACCTGCTGAACCAGGCGGCGGGCCGGGCGCCCATGATTCCGCTGGATGAAGCCCTGCGTCCCACCTGGCTGTTCGGGCAGACCCTGCACGAGGTCTGCGACCGAGGCGGCTACTACGAGCAAGGCGAGTTCGCCGACGAGTATGGGTCGCGCCATTGTATTGTGAAATTGGGATGCTGGGGCCCGGTGGTGCAGTGCAATGTAGGAAAGCGCGGTTGGATGGGCGGCATCGGCGGCTGCCCGAATGTAGGCGGCATCTGCATCGGATGCACCATGCCCGGGTTTCCGGATAAGTTTATGCCGTTCATGAATCAGCCGCCCGGATCGCTGCTTTCGTCGAGCGCGGTGATGACTTACGGGAGGGCCATTCACGCGCTGCGCCGCTTCGTGCAGGATTCACTCAACAAAGAGCCGGTCTGGCGGAGCCGGCGGCGGTAGACACATGCTCCAGGATACGGCAGCCGCGGAACCGACGCTGGCGCAGGCGCAGGCCATGCTGGAAGAGTTAGCCGGCATCTTCCTGCTCGATTCGAGCGACGCTTCCCACAAGAGCGGCGCCGCGGACGGCACGCGGGAGCTGCCCAATATGCAGGCCAGGTATCGCAGCCTGGTCGAACAGCTTCCCGCGGTGGTGTTCCTGGTTTACCTGGACCGCGGAATCGGCGAGGCCTATGTGAGTCCGTACATAGAAGCGGCGCTGGGCTTTTCGCAGGCGGAGTGGCTGGAAGATCCGGTGCGCTGGTACCGGCATATCCATCCCGAGGATAACCTGCGTTGGAGCGAGGAAGCCGCGGATATGTTCCTCACGGGCAAACCGCTGCGATCGGTTTACCGGGTGATCGCGCGGGACGGCCACGTGGTCTGGTTTCACTGCGAGGCCAAGATGGTGCGCAGCGACGATGGCCATCCATGGTTCATCCAGGGCGTGGCGTTCGACATTACGGAGTTGAAGCGGGCGGAAGAAGCGCTGCAGCAGGAGCGCAATTTCGTTTCGGCGATTCTGCAAACGGTGGGCACACTGATCATGGTGCTGGACCTGGACGGGCGCATCGTACAGTTCAATCGGGCTTGCGAGCAGACCACCGGGCACCGTTTCGACGAAGTGAAGGGGAAGCATCCCTGGGACCAGTATCCCGCGGGGGAGGATCGCGACGCCTTCAAGAACGCGTTCGAACAGTTGCGGATGGGAAAGGTCCGCAAAGATTGCGAATATCGCTGGATCACCGGTGAGGACGGTCCGCGGCTGATCTCGTGGTCGGGAACGGTCCTGCCGGATGCGCAGGGCGACGTGCGCCACGTCATCGCCACCGGGATCGACATCACGGAGTCCAAGAGGCTGGAGAAAGCTATCCTGGACATCAGCGCGCGCGAAGAACATCGCATCGGACAGGATCTGCATGACGGGCTCGGACAGCATCTTACGGGAATCGCGTTCATGAGCAAGGTACTGGAACGGAAGCTCGCGGATAAGTCGGTGGCCGAGGCCGCGGACGCCACTAAGATCGTCAGGCTGGTGAACGAGGCGATTCACAAGACGCGGGAGTTGTCGCGCGGGCTGCTTCCCGTGGTGTCGGATGCGCGCGGACTGATGTCGGCGCTGGAGCATTACTCGTCCGAGGTGGTGGACTTATTCGGCCTGGCGTGCCGCTTCGAGTGCGACCGTCCGGTTTTGATCTACGACGAAACCGCGGCGAACCATCTTTTTCGAATCGCCCAGGAAGCCGTAAACAACGCGATCAAGCATGGGCGCGGCAAAAACATTGTGATCCGGTTATGGGCGGACGGCGACGATGTATCGCTGAGCATTACGGACGACGGACTGGGTTTACCGCAGAACGTAAGAAACAGCACGGGCATGGGCTTGCACATCATGAACTATCGCGCGAAGATGATTGGCGCAACGTTGGAGGTTCAGCCCTGCTCCAATCATGGGATGAAAGGGACGGTGGTTACCTGCACGCTACAGCCGGTTAGCGGAGAAAGCAACGCGCGATGAGCCAGCGGACGCAGGAGTCGGGCAAGATCAAGGTATTTGTGGTGGACGACCATCCCATCGTGCGCCAGGGCCTTTCGCAGTTGATCAACCGGGAGCCCGACCTGATGGTTTGCGGGGAAGCGGAGGATGCGCGCACGGCGCTCGATGCGATCGAGCCATCGCATCCGGACATTCTCATCGTAGACGTCTCGCTAGACGGGCCGGACGGCATCGAATTGCTGAAGACCATCCGGTCCAGGGACGCCCGGCTGCCGGTGCTGATGCTATCGATGCACGATGAATCGCTCTATGCCGAGCGCGCTCTGCGCGCGGGGGCGAACGGTTACATCATGAAGCAGGAAGCTACGGAACGCGTGCTGATCGCGATACGCCAGATTCTGGGCGGCGAAGTGTATGTTAGCGACCGCATGGCGCAGAAGATGATGCACCAGTTCATCGGCCGGCAGGGAGCCGGCAAGCGATCGGGAGTGGCGGATCTCACCGACCGGGAACTCGAGGTTTTCAGGCTGATCGGGCAGGGCCACGGCACACGCCAGATCGCCGAGGAACTGCATCTCAGCGTGAAGACCGTTGAATCGTACTACGCTCACATCAAAGACAAACTTTCGCTCAAGAACGCGCGCGAGCTGGTGCAGCACGCGGTGCAATGGCTCACCAGCCAAGGTCAGGCATAGCTCATGGGGAATCCCGATCCAAGCGGGACTTAAAAGTCCCGCCGGCACGCTGAAGCGTGCGCCACGGGGCACTCCAGAGATCGAATCGGGGAATCCCCGATGCCGCGGGCCGTAGGAACCACGCAAACAAATACAGGTTGCAGCGGATTGAGCCCTTGGAAGGATCTTTCCTACAATGCCACTAGACGTTTGCCATGAAAAACTTAGAGGGAAAGCAGATCTGTGAGGAAAGTAACTCGCGCGCCTTCCGATCTGTAGCCGATGTTACACGGCGCTTCCCCAGCGGGTAACTGCTGAACGCGACAAACGCGTCAGAGGAACAGAGAGCAACAGTAAGAGCAAGAGAAGGAGGCCACGTATGCCAACCGAAACGAAGCCGTACGGTCATAAGACACAGAGGCCGTCCCCGGTAGCCGAAGTTCACATTTTGTGGATCACCGCCGGCTTGGGCTGCGACGGCGATTCCGTATCTATTACGGCAGCCACACAGCCCAGCATTGAGGATGTCCTGCTAGGAGCCATCCCGGGACTTCCCAAGGTGCATCTTCATAACCCCGTGCTCGCCTATGAATGCGGCGAGGACTTTATGCGGCATTTCTACCTGGCGGAAGAGGGCAAGCTGGAGCCCTTTGTGCTAGTGGTGGAAGGCTCCATTCCCAACGAAAAGATCAAAAGCGACGGCTACTGGGCGGCGATGGGAACCGACGCCGACACCAAACAGCCCATCAAGACCACGGACTGGATCGACAGGCTCACCCCTAAAGCTACCGCGGTGGTGGCCATCGGCACGTGCGCGACGTACGGTGGCATACACGCCATGCAGGGGAATCCCACGGGCTGCATGGGCCTGGCGGATTACCTGGGTTGGGACTGGCGTTCCAAAGCGGGCCTGCCCGTCGTGAATGTTCCGGGGTGTCCGGTTCAGCCGGATAACTTCATGGAGACAGTTCTGTATCTTTTATACCAACTGGCCGGACTGGCTCCCACGATTCCCCTGGACGACGAACTGCGGCCCACCTGGTTATTCGGCAGGACCGTACATGAAGGCTGCGATCGCGCGGGTTACTACGAACAGGGTGACTTTACGACGCAGTACGGTTCGCCGAAGTGCATCGTAAAACTGGGTTGCTGGGGACCTGTCGTCAACTGTAACGTGCCCAAGCGCGGCTGGATGGCGGGCATCGGCGGATGTCCCAACGTAGGCGGAATCTGCATAGGCTGCACCATGCCGGGTTTTCCGGACAAATTCATGCCGTTCATGGATGAGCCTCCCGGCGCGAAGATGTCGACCACCACGGTGGCGGCCTATGGCCGCGCGCTGTCTTCTTTGCGTTCGTTCACCAATACAAGCCTCAACAAGGAACCGAAGTGGCGGCATCCGCGCGCCGAACTCACTACCGGTTACCACCCGAGGAGTTATTAGCAGGTAAAGGAGCCATCATATGAGCACCATGACTGGAACGGTTACGGAAACACCCACCAAATCAAGGAAGCTGGTGGAGATGAACTGGGACCCGATTACCCGCATCGTGGGCAGTCTGGGGATCTTTACCAAGATCGACTTTGAAAACCGGCAGGTGGCCGAGTGCCATAGCACCTCCTCCATCTTCCGGGGCTACAGCATCTTCATGAAGGGCAAGGACCCCCGCGATGCGCACTTCATCACCAGCCGGATCTGCGGCATCTGCGGCGATAACCACGCCACGTGCGCCTGCTACGCGCAGAACATGGCGTTCGGCGTGCGCCCTCCAGCGTTAGGCGAGTGGATCGTCAATCTGGGCGAAGCCGCCGAGTATATGTTCGATCACAACATCTTCCAGGACAACCTGGTGGGTGTAGACTTCTGCGAGCAGATGGTCAAAGAGACTAACCCCAGCGTGTGGGACAAGGCCCAGAAGACCGCCTCGCCGCACTCCAACCTGCACGGGTATCGGAACATCTCGGATATCATGACCGCGTTGAATCCGTTCACCGGCTCTTTCTACCGTGAAGCGCTGGTGATGAGCCGCATGACCCGCGAGATGTTCTGCCTGATGGAAGGCCGCCACGTGCATCCATCGACACTCTACCCAGGCGGCGTGGGGACCGTACCCACGGTTCAACTTTTTACGGATTACATCGTGCGGTTGATGAAGTACGTGGAATTCATGAAGAAGGTCGTGCCGCTGCACGACGATCTGTTCGACTTCTTCTATGATGCGCTTCCGGGGTACGAGGAAGTCGGCCGGCGGCGCATTCTACTGGGTTGTTGGGGATCGTTCAACGATCCGGCCGTTTGCGACTACACTTACAAGAACATGAACGAATGGGGCCGCGCGATGTATGTGACCCCGGGTGTGGTGGTAGACGGCAAGGCCGTGACGCACGACCTGGTGGATATCAATTTGAACATCCGCATTCTGCTGGGCAGCTCGTACTACGACGACTGGGAACACGGCGAGACGTTCGTCAAACAGGATCCGCTAGGCAACCCCGTGGACCAGCGGCATCCCTGGAATCAGACCACCACCCCACGGCCGCAGAAGCGCGATTTCTCCGATAAATATACGTGGGTGATGTCTCCGCGCTGGTACGACAAACGGACCAACGAGTACCTGGCGCTGGACACCGGCGGCGGTCCGATCGCGCGCTTCTGGTCGACGGCACTGGCGGGCCTGGTGGACATTGGTTATGTCAAAGCCACCGGCCACAGCGTCAAGATCTATCTCCCCAAGACGGTTTCGCTGCCGGAGGTCGAGTTTGAATGGAAGATTCCGAAATGGAGTAATTGCATCGAGCGCGACCGGGCACGCACTTATTTCCAGGCCTATGCGGCCGCGACGGCGCTGTACTTCGCCGAACAGGCCCTGAAGGAACTCCACGCCGGACGGACGCGGACGTGGACCGAGTTCAAAGTGCCGGATGAGGCCATAGGCTGCGGCTTCCACGAGGCCGTGCGCGGCGTGCTTTCGCACCACGTGGTGATCCGGAACGGCAAGATCGCGAACTATCATCCTTATCCGCCGACGCCATGGAATGCCAACCCGCGCGATGTCTACGGTACTCCGGGACCCTACGAGGATGCGGTGCAGAATACGCCCATCTTCGAAGAAAACGGGCCGGACAAATTCAAAGGCATCGACATTATGCGCGCGGTACGCAGCTTCGACCCCTGTCTGCCTTGCGGCGTGCATATGTACCTGGGCAATGGGAAGGTTTTGGAGACAGTCCATTCGCCCACGTTCGGCGTTCATTCGTAGAGCCTCGGAGGAACGTTTCCAGTGGCCGGCGTATCCGCTACCGCCGGCCATGTTTCTTTAAAGTGACCATACATGCCTAAAAAAACGGGAATCCAGCAGCAGGCCGGGCGTATCGAGGGGTTGATCGCAGAATTGGAATCGGCCGCGGACGCGGGCGCGCTGGCGATCGCCAGGGAGTTGGTTCAGTCGCTGATGGAACTGTATGGCGCGGGACTGGAGCGGGTCACGGAAATTGTAGCCCTGAAAGGCGCGGCCGGGCAGGAGATCCTGGAAGAACTGGGCCGGGATGAATTGGTGGGCAATCTGCTGGCGGCCAACGGGCTGCATCCGCTGGATCTGGAGGCGCGTGTGCGGCGGGCGCTTGAACAAGTGCGCGGCCGGCTACGATCGCAGGCCAGCATCGACTTGCTGGGCATCGAGGAAGGTGTAATCAAGTTGCGTTTGCGATCGACCGGATCGGGCTGCGGCTCATCCGCAGGCTCGCTCGAAATCCGCGGTGGAGGAAGCCATGTACCAGGCGGCGCCCGATATGGTACAACTCAGGATCGAAGTGGTTGACGAGCAGGGCGCCGCCGGCGGCTTTGTAGCGCTAGAGAAGTTAGCGGGATATCGTCCCGCCGTCAACGGCAGTGGTGCCGGAATATGAGCAGCGGCGGCCTGGGGAGCGCTCTGGGCGCGTTGGGTCAGTTCGCGGCCCGGCGACGCCCCATTGAGAAATGCGAACTCTGCGCGACCGAACTGGCCGACGATCACCCCCACCTGGTGGATCCCAGGGCGCGCAAACTGCTCTGTTCCTGCATGGCTTGCGCCCTGCTTTTCGGGTCGCAGGCCGGATCGAAATACAAACGGGTTCCACGGCGGATTCGCTTTCTGGCGGGTTTCCGCCTGACGGATGCGGAGTGGGCGGGCCTGATGATCCCGATCAACATGGCCTTTTTCTTCAGAAGCAGTCCGGAGGAGCGGGTGGTGGCGCAGTATCCCAGCCCGGCGGGGGCCACCGAATCGCAATTGCCGCTCGATACCTGGAGTGACCTGGTGGCGGAGAATCCGGCCCTCGCGGAAATGGAGCCGGATGTGGAAGCCCTGCTGGTGAACCGGCTGGGGCCTTCGCGCGGCTTTTCCGATCCACAATATTACCTGCTGCCGATCGACGAATGCTACAAGCTGGTGTGGCTGATCCGGGCACACTGGCAGGGACTTTCGGGCGGCGCCGAAGTGTGGAAAAACCTGGAATTCTTTTTCGCGGACCTGAAGGGCCGGTCGGAAGGGCACTATGCCTGATTTGAATTTTCAGATCTCAGGCGCGCAAGCGGTCCCGTATGCCGTGTCGCCGCTGCTGGGTTTCGATCTGCGGGTGACGAACGCCGGCGCCGAGCGGGTGCACACCATCGCCCTACGATGCCAGATCCAGATTGAAGCGACGCGCCGCCGTTACGACGCGGGGGACCAGGAACGCCTGCAGGATCTGTTCGGCGAACCGCATCGTTGGGGCCAGACATTGCGCAACATGCTGTGGAACCAGGTGAGCCTGATCGTGCCCGGTTTCTCGGGCGCCACGCAAGCCGAGTTGCCTGTGCCCTGTACTTTCGATTTCAATGTAGCGGCCGTGAAGTATTTTGAGGGCTTGCAGGACGGTGAGATTCCGCTGTGCTTTCAGTTCAGCGGTACGGTCTTCTACGAATCCGCAAACGGCGGATTGCAGGTGGCGCCGATTTCATGGGATAAGGAGGCGAAGTTCCGGCTGCCGGTGAAGACCTGGAAAGAAATGATGGAGCTGTATTACCCCAATAGCGCCTGGCTCTGCCTGCGGCGCGATGTATTCGAACGGCTCTACCAGCACAAGGTCCGGACCGGAACGCCGGGGTGGGAAGACATGCTGGAAGGATTGCTGGAAGGCGTCGAGGAAGGGGTTGCCACATGAGCCTGGAACTGGTCGAGCGGATTGCGAATGCGGTCCTCTACGAGGGGTACATCCTTTATCCGTACCGGGCTTCGTCGGTGAAGAACCGCCGGCGCTTCAATTTTGGCGTGCTGTTTCCGCCAGCTTATAGCGCCCAGCAGTCCGGCACCGAGTCTTGCACGATGCGTACGGAATGCCTGATCCAGGGAGGGCCGCAGACCGAAGTGGATGTGACGCTGCGGTTCCTGCAGGTGCTGCCGGGAGAGCCGGAATCCTGGCAGAATGCCATGGAACGGGAGGTGTGCGCACGGGACTGCATCCTGGGAGACCTGGCGGCGCGCGCGCGGCGAGAGCCATTCGCATTTCCGTGCGGCGGGCCATCGGACGCGTGCGTGGAAGGCGCCGTCACGGTGACGGCGCGGCCGCTGGGGGGCGGGGTGTTCCAGGTTGCGGTACACGTGGTCAACCGCACACCGTTCGCGTGTCCGGATCAAATCGATCGGGACGATGTGTTGCCGCATGCGCTGGCGGCGGCGCACACCATTCTCGCGACGCGCGGCGGCGAATTCATCTCGCTGCTGGATCCGCCGGACGGACTGCGCGAAGCGGCGTCGGGATGTCAAAACATCGGAACATGGCCCGTGCTGGCGGGCGAACCCGCCGAGCGCGGATTTCTGCTTTCGTCGCCGATCATCCTCTACGATTACCCGCAAATCGCGCCTGAGAGTCCCGGAGACTTGTTCGACGGAACCGAAATCGACGAGATCCTGACGCTGCGCATCATGACGCTCACGGAAGAGGAAAAGCAGGAGGTGCGCAACGGCGACGAGCGCGCGCGCCGGATTCTGGAGAGAACCGAGATGCTGCCGCCGGAGCATTTCATGAAGTTGCACGGCGCGTTGCGTGGATTGCGTCCCATGGAGGAATCCAAGTGAACGAGTGGGAATGGCAACTGCTTGAAGACAAGACGTCGCTCGAATGCCTGCCGGTGGGGGGGGTGGAAATCCGGGCCGGGTCACGGGTGCGGCTGCGGCCGCGGAAAGGCGGCGACGTCTTCGATCTGGCGCTCGAAGGCAAGACGGCCACCATCGAGTGCATCGAGCAGGATTACGAAGGCAAGATCCATTTTGCGGTGGTGTTGGAGGAAGATCCGGGGAGGGACATGGGCATGCTGCGCCAGCCCGGGCACCGGTTTTTTTTCGATCCGCAGGAAGTGGAGCCGGCGGAATGAGCGAACCGCGCATTCTGGTGGCCGGCATCGGGAATATCTTCCTGGGCGACGACGCCTTCGGCGTGGAGGTGGTGCGGCGATTATCGCGGCGGTCGTTGCCGGAATCCGTACGCGTGGTGGACTACGGGATCCGCGGCCTGGACTTGGCGTACGCGCTGATGGATCATTATGACGCGGCCATCCTGGTAGACGCGGCCGGGCGGGGCGAGGCGCCAGGTACTCTTTACGTCATGGAGCCGGAACTCGACGGCGATGAAACCGATGGCCGGCAGGCGCTGGCGATGGACGCGCACAGCATGAACCCGATGGTGGTGCTGAACATGGTACGCGCCATGGGAGGCAGGCCCGCGCGCGTGCTGTTGGTCGGATGCGAGCCGGAGACGCTGGGCGACGAGTTTCAGGGAGCGATGGGATTGAGCGCGACGGTGGAAGCGGCGGTCGGCGGCGCGGTCGGCATCGTGGAATCGCTGATCGCAAGAATCGGCCGCGAACACGAAGCACAACCAGAGAGTGTGGTGGCTTGAACGATCTATAAAAGGAGATGTCGTATGGCACATACACAGGAGACAGAAGCGACGGAAGCCAGGGAAACATTGATGATGCTTTCCGGAGTGGCGCTGGTCATCTTCGGCGCGGGATTGATTTTGTCCAATCCCATTGTGCGGCGATTGATGAGTCAGACCGGAATGGGCGGCCTTAACTTATTGCAAGCTGCCGTCCCGGACCTGGAGAAGTATATGAGATTGAGGAATATGTGACGAAATGGCGAGCATGAGCAGAGAATCCGCTGTTGCCGATTATGCGATCGAGGCCGGCATGAGCCGGTTTACCGTCCGCGGTTTCGCGGGCGGATTGTTGTCCGGCCTGGGTCACAACCCGGTGGTCGCCATCTCCGACTTCGGGGGAGAGGTGCACTGGGATCCGGGCGATCCCAAGCAGGCGTTGCTGCATCTGCGTATTCGCGCCGCATCGCTCGCCGTACAGAACGATATTAGCGATAGAGACCGCCGCGAGATGGAGCGCGTGATGCACGAGGAAGTACTCGAGACGGACAAATACGCAGAGATTCTGTTCGAGAGTACCGCCGTCTCGGCAAACTCCAGCGGCCGTCTGGAAATCGACGGCAACCTGACGCTGCATGGAGTGACCCGCCGGGAGCGGCTGGCCGCGCAGGTGGCGGTCACAGGCGATATGTTGCGGGCGTTCGGGGACTTCGCTATCCGGCAGACCGACTACCGGATTCAGTTGGCATCGGTGGCCGGCGGAGCGCTCAAGCTGAAAGACGAGTTAAAATTTACTTTTGATATCGTGGCCCGCAAGAGGATGGGGTAACCGAATGTGCCTAGCCATACCCGGCAGGATCGTCGAGCTCCTGCCGGAACGTGAGAATCTCGCGCTGGTCGAAGTATCCGGCGTGCGGCGTAAGATCGATGTGGGGCTGCTGGACGACGATCCCGCGAAGCCGGGCGATTGGGTGCTGATCCATGTAGGCTTCGCCATGAGCAAGATCAGCGAAAGCGACGCCGCCGACCAGATGCGAGTGCTCGCCATGCTGGGAGAAGACGAGGCCGCCATGCAGGAGATTGAAGGATACGGCCTGGGCGGTACGGAGCTGCAGGCCGGCACGAGTCCTCCAGAACCCGCCGCGGCGGCCGTGGACGACTAATATGCGATTCGTCGATGAATTCCGCGCGCCCGAACTAATCACCAAAACGGCCCAGGAAATCCGCAGGCTGACCGATCCGCAGCGCCATTACCGGCTGATGGAAGTATGTGGCGGCCATACGCACGCGATCTATCGCTTCGGCCTGAAGGATCTGCTTCCGCCCAACATCGAGCTGATTCACGGACCGGGCTGCCCCGTCTGCGTGCTTCCCATGGGACGCATCGACGACGGCCTGTCGATGACCGAACAGCCGGAGGTGATTTTCAGCGCATTCGGCGACATGATGCGGGTGCCGGGCACGCACGGCAGTCCCCTCGAATATAAGGCGCGCGGTGCGGATGTGCGCATTGTGTATTCGCCGGCCGATGCGTTGCGGCTGGCGCAAATGAATCCGGACCGGCACGTGATGTTCTTCGCCATCGGCTTCGAGACCACCGCGCCTTCGACCGCGCTGACGCTGTTACGCGCGCGTGCCCAGGGAGTGCGGAACTTCTCGGTGTTCTGCAATCACGTGACGATTATTCCCGCGATCCGCGCCATCCTGGATTCGCCCGACATGCGGCTGGACGCCTTCATCGGGCCGGGGCACGTATCCACGGTGATCGGCTGCCGCCCGTACGAGTGGATCGCGCGCCATGAAGGCAAGCCCATTGTGGTCTCGGGCTTCGAGCCGCTCGACATGCTGGAATCCATCGTGATGCTGCTGCGGCAGTTGAAGGACGGGCGGGTGGAAGTGGAAAACCAGTACAAGCGCGTGGTGCCGTGGGAGGGCAATCGCGCGGCATTGAAGGCTATGGCCGAGGTCTTTCAACTGCGTCCGTACTTTGAGTGGCGCGGCATGGGCTTCATTTCGCAATCGGCGCTGCGCCTGCGCGACAGCTTCGCGGAATTCGACGCCGAACAGCGCTTCCGGATTCCAGGCATCCGCGTGACCGATCCGAAAGCCGCGCAGTGCGGCGAAGTTTTGAAGGGAGTGCTGAAACCCGCCCAATGCAAACTCTTCGCCAAGGAATGCACGCCCGAAAATCCGGTGGGAGCGTTGATGGTTTCCTCGGAAGGTTCTTGTGCCGCATACTACAACTATGAGCACCGCAAGGCCGCATTGACCACTTTGACGACGCCGGCCCTGGCGCTCTGAAAGCAGGATGGGCATGCAGGCAGTTCCCAAGATCCGGTTCCGCGACGCGCAGATCGAGATGGCGCATGGCGCGGGCGGCAAGGCCAGCCGCCGCCTGGTGGAAGGGTTATTCGCGCCGCTGTTGGGCGACCCATCCGCGGGACCGTTGGGCGATGCCGCGTACGTGCAGATGAATGGCACGCGCCTGGCCATCACCACCGATAGCTTCGTGGTGAAGCCGCTGCGGTTTCCCGGCGGCTCGATCGGCGAACTGGCGGTGAACGGCACGGTGAACGATCTGGCCGTTTCGGGCGCGCGGGCGGAAACGCTGGTGGTCACCTATATTCTCGAAGCTGGGCTGCCGTCGGAGATTCTGGAGCGGGAGGTGCGCGCCATGGCCGCCGCGGCGCGCAGGGCGGGCGTGGTGATCGCGGGCGGTGACACGAAAGTGGTCGAACATGGCAAAGCCGATGGCATGTACATCAGCAGTTGCGGAATCGGCCGGTTGATCGAGGGCGTCGAGGTATCGGCGAAATCCGTACGTCCCGGCGATCGGATCCTGCTTTCGGGCCCCATTGGCGATCACGGGATCACCATTCTGCTGGCCCGCGGCGAACTGGATTTCGAAGCGGAGATCTGCTCGGATACGCGTTCGGTATTGCCATTGGTGGAGGCCATGGCGGCGGCTGCCGCGCCCGGTATTCGCTGGATGCGCGATCCCACGCGCGGTGGCGTTGCCACATCGCTGAACGAACTGGCACTCGACTGCGGGTTGGGAATCTGCCTGGAGGAGGAACAGATTCCGATTCACGATAGCGTGCGCGGCGCCTGTGAACTGCTCGGGCTGGAGCCCATGCACATCGCCAATGAGGGGCAATTCCTGGCGGTGGTCGCGCCGGAATTCGCGGATGCCGCCCTGGCCGCGCTGCATGCGGCGCCCGGCGGGCAGGCGGCGGTCCTGATCGGCGAAGTGCGGGCGCAGCCGGCCGCCACGGTGTTGGTATCGACTTTGTACGGCGGCACACGCGTGATCGACATGCTGGTGGGAGATCCACTGCCGCGCATCTGTTAGTGTGTAATGCTGGAATCGATGACGAGCCCCAGTTGCGATCTGGTTAAGAGCGTTGCGGACCAGTTGCTCGAGCGCAACCGGCTTTGCGAGGAATTCTTCGCCCGCGAGGCGCCGCGCCTGGCGCTGGCGTGCCGTGAAATGGCGGAACGCTTCCTGCGTGGGGGGCGGCTATTGGCCTTCGGGCGCGGGCCCTACGCCACCGACGCGCAGCACGTCTCGGTCGAATTCGTGCATCCGGTGATCGTGGGGAAGCGGGCGCTGCCGGCTCTGGACTTGTCCATTGCTTTCCGCCCCTGGCTCGAAGCCATCCTGTGCGCCGACGACATGGTGATGGGCTTCGGCCCTCCCGAAGGCGATCCGGAAGTGCGGTCCGCGCTGGATATGGCGCGCGCGCGCCGGGCCATGACGTTTGCGTTGCCGGGACAGGAGGGCGATTACGCGGTCGCCGCGCACACGAAGCACCCCTTCATCCACCAGGAGACGATCGAGATGCTCTACCACGTGCTTTGGGAAACCGTACACGTGTTCTTCGAACATCGCGAGTTGGGGCTGGATACAGGCGACGCCGGCTTCCTCTATCCCTTCCTGGGGCAACAGAAGCAGCAGACCGAGGATGTGCTGGCCGAAGTGGAGGCATCCATCCGGCTGAAGGTGCAGGACGATGCCAAACTGCGCGGGCAGGTGGCCGAGGAGCAGGCGGAAGCCATCGGCGCCACGGCACGGGCCATGTCGCAGTGCGTGCAGCGCGGTGGCAAGTTGATCCTGTTTGGCAACGGGGGATCGGCCACCGACGCGAATGACTGGGCGCTCGACTGCGTTTGTCCGCCGGAAGGCTACGGGCCGGTACCGGCGGTGTCGCTGGCGCTGGAGTCCGCCAACATCACGGCGATCGCCAACGATGTAGGGACGGACGTGATCTTTTTGCGCCAACTGATCGCGCAGGCGCACCCGGGCGATATGGCCGTGGGGATCTCGACCAGCGGCGGTTCGCGGAACATCGTGATGGCGCTGGAGGAGGCGCGCAAGCGCAAGCTGACCACGGTCGCGCTGCTGGGTTACGACGGCGGCGAGGTCCTGCGCCGGGGCCTGGCGGATTTCCCGCTGATTGTGCGTTCCGACTATATTCCGCGCATTCAGGAAGTGCAGGCTTCCATCTACCACATCGTGCGGGAAGAGATGGAAGGCCAGCGAACTGCTCGCCCGTCCGGCTCGATATAATCGTCGGATGTTTGAACGTCCGCGCGTGGTGGTGGTGACCGGTTCCGGGGGCACGGGTTGCGGCCGCGCCATTGCCTCCCGGTTCGCGCGCGATGGCGCCGCCATCGTCGTTTCGGATGTTGACGAAGCGGGCGGGCAAGCGACGGTCCGGTGCATTGAAGAGCGAGGAGGACAGGCGGCGTTCTTCCGCACGGATGTGGGAGACGAACGGGCGGTCCGCCAGTTGATGGAGTTCGCGGCATCCACGTTCGGGGGCCTTTCCACGCTGGTCAATAATGCTTCGGCGCCGCATCCAGATGGCGAGGGGATGGCCGGGTGGAGGCGCTCGCTACAAACGGATTTGTTCGGGACAATTTACGCGACGCAGTGGGCGATGAATGCGATGCGCCGATCCGGCGGCGGCTCGATCGTCAACATCTCGTCGATTTCGGCCCTTTGGCACGGGCGTCTGACGCCTGGCGGAATCCCGGGCTATGATGTGGCGAAGGCCGGCGTGATCCGGCTGACTACCGCGGTGGCCAAGGACGCGGCGAAGGACGGGATACGGGTAAACTGCCTGGCGCCCGGGTGGATCGCATCGGATGGGGCGAGACAGTATTGGGAGTCGCTGACGCCGGCGCAGCGCGCGGGGCAAGGCGTACCGTCAAAGCTGCTGTTGACCGGGGAAGTGGCGGGCATGGTGGTGCGGCTGGCGACGGATCCGGCGCTGAATGGGCGGATCGTGGTGTGGTGGTCGGAAGATGCGCCGCGCTGGATTCAATGGGGAGACCGGGGATACCGTTGTGCTGCAGAAGGGTGATTTGCCATGCCATCCGTCGAAACCAGCCGTAGCGGTTCCATTCTGATTGTGTGCATCAATCGGCCGGAGGTGCGCAATGCCGTGGATGCCGCGACGGCTGCGGCCCTGGCGGACGCCTTCCGCGGCTTCGATGTGGACGCTGCCTTGGACGTGGCCGTGCTGACGGGGGCGGCCGGGACCTTCTGCGCCGGCGCGGACCTGAAAGCCATCGCGGCGGGCCGGTCGAATGCGACGAACGAAGCCGGCGATGGTCCCATGGGGCCCACGCGGATGCTGCTTTCGAAGCCGGTGATCGCCGCCATTGAAGGGCACGCCGTCGCCGGGGGCCTGGAACTGGCGCTTTGGTGCGATCTGCGAGTGGTGGCGCGCGACGCGACGTTGGGGGTCTACTGCAGGCGTTTCGGCGTGCCGTTGATCGATTTGGGGACTATCCGGCTGCCGCGGTTGATCGGGCAAAGCCAGGCGCTGGACCTGATTCTGACCGGCCGCGGCGTCGGAGGCGAAGAGGCTCTGCGTATGGGGCTGGCCAACCGGCTGGTGGAATCCGGCCAGGCGTTGGAAGCGGCCCTAGAACTGGCACGAACGCTGGCCAGCTTTCCGCAAGCGTGCCTGCGATCCGACCGCCTCTCGTGCTACGAACAATGGGGCCTCGCGATGGAAGACGCCACACGCAACGAGTTCCGGCGAGGGTTGGCGGTGCTGAACGGCGGAGAAAGTGCGGCGGGCGCGCGAGAATTCGCGGAAGGGGCGGGACGGCACGGCGGTGTCCGGTAGCCTCGCCCCAGAGCCGGATGGACTCTACTTCGCCAGCGGACGGACGGCTACTTCTTTAAAGAAAACGATGTCGTTGTCACTATGATTCTGGAGCCCGATATAGCCTTCGAGCGGGCGTGGGCCTCTTTGCGGCTCGAAGCTGAAGCTGCGGGGACCGACGGGCTGACCTTCGGTGTAATCGGTGACCTTAATCTCGTTCAGGTACACGATGGTTCTCGGTCCATCGAGGGTAATTTCCATGGTGTTCCACTCGGGACCGGGTTTTCCGGGCCGCGCCAGGGCTTGGGTCTGAGAATATAAGGTTCCGGTCGCGTGGTAAGCCGTTTCGTGGGATTTTTCGGGCTCGTTGTCGATCTGCACTTCATAGCCGTAGTGCACCGGCATCCATTCTTCGCGCGGCTCGAGGGGAATGCGGATGAACACGCCGGAGTTGTCGTTGTGGTCGCGCATTTTGTAGACCACCCGGATGACGGAGTTGGAGATCTTGCCGCCGGTCCACCAGAGCAGACCCATGCCGCCGTGCGTCCGGATCAGCCCATCCTCGACGGTCATGGAGCCGGGTCCGACGTGTTGCCAGCCCGCGAGATCGTGGCCGTTAAACAGTTGCTGCCAATCGGCGGATGCGGCCGGGATCGGGAGGGAAACCGCGGTCAGAAGGAGGAGAGTGCTGAGGTGTTGGGTCATGGCTACAGCACATTCTATCGTGCGTTGACGCCAGGGTGCGGATGCGCTCCGGTGCGACTTAAATGTGGAGGGGATGCGGTTTTTCTTTTTTGTCTCTAGTTACCGAGCGCATGTGATGCGCCCGGTTAGGAGAAGCGTACCCATGTCTGAATCCCGATCCAGTACGTCATTGCCGAGGCTCAAGACTTCTCTAGTCGGAGACGCGCGCTGGACGCTCCCTAACGGTCGCGGCTCGGCCGATTGGCGGCTCGGCCGATTGGCGGCTCAGCCGATTGGGATCAACTTATCTTTCATGCCGCGCACCGGATGCGCTCCGGCGAGCAGGCGCAGGTTCTCGACTACGGCAAGCAGCGAGGCGGTATGGAAACCCAATTGGTGGCCCACCGAAGCGGACTCCTCCGCGCCGGCCGCGATTCGCGCGGTGACCCGATCCATCTGCGAGATCGCCTTTGAGATCTGTTCGATGCCCCGGGCCTGCTCCGCGCTGACTGCGCTCACCTCATCGACCATCGCTTTAACGCGATCCGCGCTGCCGCTCATCTTCTGCACGGCCGCAAAGATGCGCGCTATCTGGTCGCTGCCCTGTTTCGATTTGCCAATCGAGCTTTGGATCATTTCGGCCGTGTCCCGGGCGGCTTGCGCGGAGCGATGGGCGAGGTTGCGCACCTCGTCCGCCACCACGGCAAAACTCATGCCGGCCTCGCCCGCGCGAGCCGCCTCCACAGCGGCGTTGAGGGCTAGAATATTGGTTTGAAAAGCGATCTCATCGATCACCTGGATGATTTTCACGACCTTGCCGCTCGAAGCATCCATGTCTTTCATGAACTCCATAGTCTGCTCGAGTTCGCGGCTGGCATTTGCCGCGGCACCGGCGGTCTCGGCCATAAGCCGCGCCGCGGCGCGCGTCTTGTCAAGATTCTGCTGGGTCATGGAGCTGATCTGCCGACCCGCGACCGAGGTTTCCTTGAGTGAAGCGGCTTGCCTGGTAGCGCCCTGAGCCAGCGAGTCGCTCGAAGCGGAGATCTGCCGGGAGGCTACACCCAATTGCGTGGAAGCGGCGTTTAGCTCGCCGATGATGGGCTGCAGGCCTTGATGGATGTCGTGCACGACGTACCATGCCAATAGCCCGCAGAAAGGGGCGGATAACGCAAAGAGCACCCAAAGAATGCGTTCGGCGTTCCGCGCGGACGATACGGCTTGCGCAGCGTTACTGTTTCCGTCCTGCCGCTTGAATGCATAAACCTCTTCGATCGCCTTTTGCACGCGTTGATAGGCGGGCATGGTGCCGGTGCGAAACATCTGCAATGCGTCATCGGTCTTGCCGGCCATACTGAGCGGACGGATACTCCGCGCACTGCGCAGCAGCGCATCGAACTGCCCGGCCACGCCCGCGAAAAGCTCCCGGTCCCGGTCTCGTGTAATGCTCTTCCGATACTCCTGGAGTTCAGTGCGCAAGGTCCTTTCGAGCGCGGCCAGGTCTGCGTCGGCTTTCGCCTTGTCGGCTTGGTTGCCGGAGGTAATGTGGCCGCGAATGCCACCGCGGATGTCCTTGGCAATGCCGCTCAGCCGCCCGATACTGTACGTACCCGGTAGAGAGTCGGCCGCCAGTTTCCCGATGACGCCATGCATCAGCCGCAGGCTGGCTACCGACACACCACCTACGGCCAGGGACAGGACCGCCGGCAGCGCGTAAAGCAGCGAGATCTTTTTTGTAATGGTCATGTGAGGCCGCAGTCCGGGCATACCGAAGTCGGCCATCGCCGCAAAATGCTGCCACTTCAGGCCGCTCTCTGTTTGAATCGGCGAAAGCCGGCAACTGCATTAGGCGGCGATAGGCACGCGGCGAAGTCAATGGGGGCGGGGGCGGGACTTAAAAGTCCCGCCGGCACGCTAAAGCGTGCGCCACGCGGGAGCCGGTTATGATGGAATCGTGCAGAGGCCATCCAAGCTACTGATTCTCGCCGTGGCGTTTTGCGTAGCGATTGCCGGCACATTTATCTTCGGCTTCCGGGCCGGCCGCCGCGCGCACCGGCTGCACTTCGAGAATGAGCCGATTCGGCCCTGGATGAGCGTTCCATTCATCGCGCACACGCATCACGTGCCATCCGCCGTGCTGTTCCACGCCATCGGAATCGAGCCTCAGCCGCACGACAGGCGGCCACTGCGTACTATAGCCCGCGAGCAGCACCGGCCGGTCGAAGACCTGATGCGGGATTTGCAGCGCGCGCTGGCCGGCGCCGGACACACGCATCCCTCGCTCGAACCTCCCGGGGGCCAGACTCCCTGATGCGTGAACTGATCCTGGCGGCGCTCTCGCAATACGGTTCTCCCGCGCTGTTCGCGGTGGTCACTGTGGCTTCGATCGGCGTGCCATTGCCGGTGTCGCTGCTGCTGATTGTTACCGGCTCGCTGGTGGCGCAGGGCGTCATGCCTATGTGGTGGGCCATCGCCCTGGCGGGCGCCGGCTCGGTGATGGGCGATCAAATCGGTTACGCGATCGGCCGCTATGGGGGCGCCGCGCTGGTCTCCCGATTCACCGGCATGCTGGGCGGCCCCGCGCGCGTGGCCAAAGCCGAAGCCCATGCACGGCGTTGGGGCGGTCCGGGCGTATTTCTGACCCGCTGGCTGGTGACGCCGCTCGGTTCGTTGATTAACTTCACCAGCGGCGCGGCGGAGTATCCATGGATGCGTTTCCTTTTCTGGGATGTGCTGGGCGAGGGGCTGGGCGCGGCGCTGTATATCGGGCTGGGGAGAATCTTTAGCGACCGCGTGCTCGAGTTGGATGCCGTCCTGGGCGACTTCACGTGGATGATTCTGGCGCTTTTGGCCGCCGCGGTGCTGGGATGGACGCTATGGAAATACGTCGGGGCAGTGAAAAATGCAGCAGCCCCGTAGAGCACGGCCTGGCGGCACTTAAGAGTCCCGCTTTACCCGGCTCCGTGTGCGATGCTAAGTATCGAGTTCCGCCCATGATCCCAGAAGAGAAAACCGCGGCAGTGACTGAGGGCCTGCGCGTGGCTTTCGGCGTCACCGCGTGCAATGACATCCGTCCGCTAACCGGGGGACACACCTCGTCCCTTGTCTTCCGTATCGTCCTGCGCGGAACTCCATACGTATTGAAAATTATCATGCGCCCAGACGATCCTACGCGTCACTTCGCCAGCATGCGGGCGGCGGCCGAAGCGGGTCTGGCGCCGCATGTCTGGTATACCAGCATCGCAGATCGGATTCTGATCACTGACTTTGTGCAATCCGTCCCTTTGCCAATTACGGAAGCGCTGGCCCGGATGCCCGCGGTGCTGCGGACTCTGCACGCATTGCCGCCGTTCGCCGGCGTGCCCGATCACCTCAACACGTCATGCATGTTCCTGCTCAACAAGGGTCCTGCCCTGGACGGATTCATCCAGAAGTTTCAGGCGGCGAACGTTCTTCCTGAACATCAAACCGAGGAACTCCTCGCCCGCTTCGCGCAACTAGCTGCGATCTGCGCCCGTCCCGATCCGGAGATGGTCTCGAGTCACAACGACTTATTCAAGCCGGACAATATCCTGTTCGACGGCCGCCGCATATGGTTGGTGGACTGGGAAGCCGCTTTCCTGAACGACCGGTATGCCGATCTGGCGGTCGTGGCCAATATGCTCGTCACCAATGAAGCGGAGGAAGCGGCTTATCTGGAGGAGTACTTTGGACAACCGCCCGATCGGTACCAACGGGCCCGCTTCTTCCTCATGCAGCAGGTCGCCCACATTTTCTACGCCATGGCCTTCCTCTGGCTGGGCTCCTCGGGCCGGCAGTTGAATCTTACCGAGAACGCGCCCGGCTTGACAGACTTTCATGGCCGCATCTGGGCAGGCGAGGTCGACATGGCCGATAACCTGATGAAAACCGCCTATGGCAAGTATCATTGGGAGATCCTTTCAGAGAATCTGCGGCAGACACGATTCAACGAAGCAGCGAGAATTGTCTCAGGACAGTAAAGCGAAACCGAGGCACGCACGTTGTAGTCTAAAAAGGCATAACTTTCAGCCGGGAGATTTATATGACAGAAAATGCTGCAACCGCGCTTATCACCGGAGGAACTAGCGGAATCGGTCGCGCAACCGCCAATAAACTGGCACAGCTTGGCATTCATGTTTTGGTGGTGGGGCGCAATGCCGAGCGCGGCAAAAAGACAGTGGACGAAATTCGCGCAGCGGGAGGCAAGGGAGATTTCATTTCCGCCGACCTTCAGGACCTGGCCAGCGTGCGCATTCTGGCGAAAAAAGCGATCGAACTCGGAAATGGCCACGTTGATATTCTGATCAATAACGCGGGGATCTATCCGTTCGGGCCCACGCATAAAATGACCGAAGAACAGTTTGACCGTGTCTTTGCCATAAACGTGAAGGTGCCGTATTTCCTGGTTGCGGAACTCGCTCCACTGATGGCCGAAAAGGGCAAAGGGGCCATCGTGAATCTGTCCACCATGGCCGCGGATTATGGGGCGCCTGGAATGAGTCTGTACGGTTCGAGTAAGGCCGCCATCAATCTGTTGACCAAAACGTGGGCCGCGGAATATGGACCACGCGGTGTCCGGGTCAATGCCGTGAGTCCCGGGCCCACGCTCACCGAAGGTACGGAAGCGATGGGTGAAGGTCTCGCGCAACTTGCCGCCCAGGCACCCGCGGGCCGTCCGGCCACGGCGGACGAGATTGCCGAGGCGATTGTCTTCCTGGCGACGGAGCGCGCCAGTTTCATTTATGGTGCAAAACTCGCGGTAGATGGAGGGCGAACCGCTGTCTAAACGCTGCAACCCGAATCGCCATCGACCACGTCGTCTTCGTAGAGCGATGCCCGCGGATTGCCCGACGCCTCGGGTAGAGCGAAAGGAATCGGTTTCGAGCCACGCGCGCCCTCACCGGTTTAACCACAGGTCTACTCGCGGAGCCTTCCAGGTGTACGGCTTATTGAGAAGATCCATGCGGCCATCGCCGTCCAGGTCCGCGATCTTCCCGTCGTGCCAGCCCATGCCGGTGGTGAAAACCGTCTTGCGGAAATCTCCCTTGCCGTCCCCGTAGAGAATGAACGACTGGGCATCTGCGTCGTCGCTCTTCGCCGTGTTCTCGTGCCATTGGCCCTGCTCCGCTGTCAGAATGTCGAGGTTGCCGTCGCCGTCCACATCGCCGATATCGAGCGTATGGCCATGCGTGAGGCTGCGGCCGATCAAGTCGCGTCCTACCCACGCCGCCGGGTCGGCCGGATCTCCCTTGCATTCGTAGAACATCACCGGACCCGAGCCATCGCCGGGAGCAATCACAATCTGCGCATACTTGCCGGGTTTGAATTTCGCCGCCCGAATGCGGCCTCCGATCTTGCCTACCTTGATCGGCCGGAACTTGCCGTTCTCGTATTTGAACCAGTAGTTCCCCGCCAGCAGATCGACGCGGCCGTCGCCGTCCACGTCGAAGGCATCCATCCCCTCGGCGTACTCGGCCGCCTTTCCCTGGCCTTCGCCCGCATTGCCGGAAAAAATCTTCTCCGCCGGCCACGGCTCGGTGTGCCTGGGATCGGCTGGAATATCGGCCAGGAATATGGCTTTGGCTCCCTGGTTCCAGAACGCCAGTTGCGGCTTGCCGGTGCCTTTGAAATCCCCGAAAACCTGGTCGTGGTGCTGTGTGCCTCCGCCGCTCTTGATCAAGTGGCGTTTCCACGGCACCTTGGGATCGAAGTGCGGGTAAGGATTCTCCCACCACCACAGCTTATCGCCCTGCCAGTCGTTGCCGAAGACAATGTCAAGATCGCCGTCGCCGTCTATGTCGTAGACGGCGCCTCCCGCTTCGAGCGGCAGAAACTCGTTCTCGATCACGTAGCGGTCCCAGCCCTTGCGGGTGTGGCGGAACCAGACCAGGGCCGGCGCGACGACGCGGAAGCTGATCACGAAATCGGTGGCCGGCGAATCGCGATCGAAGCGTCCCACCACCACGCCCGTCTGCTCGTTCGATGTTCCCGGCACGGGCAGATCGCCCGTCGAACTCGACAGGTGCAGCCATTTGATGGCGCCCCAAAGCGGCGCTAGCGCCAGGATTCCGGCTACGGCGATCGCGATCATTCCGAGTTTGCTCGCGGCTGGCAATCGCACGAGAAAATGAAGCATATAACTCCTTGCGCTCCCCGCCCTAAAACCGCACCCTCTCAAGATATCTCATGCTGACCGGTATGTTGGCGGACACCTCCGGAGCTTCGTCCTCAATGTAATAACCTCTGACGCCGATGTCTTTCGCGGCCCGTAGGACCGCCGGGATATCGATCCTTCCGGCCCCCAGGGCGACGCGGGACTCTTCGGTTCTGACGCTCGTACACCATTTTGGTGCATAATGGTGTCATGAAGAGGGCTGAGAGAGCCGTACGCCAGAGCGTCAGTCTGCCGCTCAGGCTCGCGAAGCAGGTGGGTAGCATGGCCAAGAGCCGAAAGCTAAGCAAGAATCGCATGTTGTTGGAATTGATCGAGAACGGCATCGACGCAGAGAAGCGGAAACAGCAGCAGTTTTTCGCCTTGGCTGAGCGTTTCCGCAACGAGCAGGACCCGGAAGCGGCCAACCGCCTGGGCGATGAACTTGGCCGCATGGTCTTTGGCGGCTAATGCCGCACCTGGAGCGCTGGGACAACCTGCCCAAGGGAGTGCGGCAACATCTCATCGAGCGCATGCGCGACCGCGAACTCAGCGTCTCGGATCTGAATCGACTTCGCCTGTGGGTCGAGACCCGGCCAGAAATGCCCGAGGGCGACTGGTACAAAGATTTCGGCTCCTTCAAAGTATGCGGCAGCGGCTCGTACCCGAAAACGTTCCTACTCCAGGGGCAAGTCGCCAAGGGCGAAGCCCTCTGATCGTCGCTTTAGGCAACGCGTCCGCCTCACCGCAGCTTGATACTATGCGCCCGCCCATCGTCGCCCACCCGCACCGGCTCTCCCCCGCGCATCGAAAACACAAAGGCACGCGTCCGTATAGGGCGGAGCTTCCGGTCGGCCTTTCGATACCGTCGGCCGTCCCTGCCAAGATGCCCGCCCGCGGTGGGGGCTTGCCCGCCCCCCAATGCGCTACCGCCCCGCTCAAGGGCCTGCGGCTGCCTTGGCACACCTGCGGCGCCAATGCGATCGCAGCGCACCCAAGAACTACACCATCGGTGGTTCCGGTGGTCGGCCGCGCAGCGGAATGGCTCTGCAATGCGCAAATACCTCGGCTGGCCTGGCTGGCCGGTAAGAAAAAGGATTAACACCCCAGCGGAAAATTGATTCATACCTGTCACCCTCCACGCTGTAGGACGTTATCCTCGCCCACAACGTCAGTTCGAGACCTCCTCCTGGGGGCCGGCGCCAGCCGCGCTGGAGACCGCGGAGCAAGAGCTGATTGGCTATTGGCTGAGGTAACTCCACCGTGCGCGGTGCCCCGGGGGAAACGCTCGGGAGTTCCTCGGTCCAACTGCGGTAGAGCGGAATGAGCACGCCGGATCCCCCGGGGTTTCGATACGCCATTAACGGTATCTCCACATTGCCTGGCGAGGGTTCGGACGACGGCCCGTAGGCTTGCCACTCCTCCGGCACGGAGAAATCGACGCTTTCATCGTCTAGCTCAAAAATGATCTTTACATCAAGCGCCGGAGACTGACCGAAGTTCTGAATCGAAAACGTCGGCGGAGACGGATCGGGGTCCTGCCAGTGCTTTCGGGCAAGGAACGCAGGCCCCCCGTTGAGCCCCGTCGCGTGCGGCCAAACGAAGATCAAATCGAGAAAATCTTTTTCCATCACGATCCGCGGCGTAGCGTCCACCCTACGCGCCAACCGGGCCTCGCCCATCCTGGCGACCTCGTCTGGTCTTGCGCTATCAGTGCTGCTTCCGCGACGAATGTAAACGGCGTTTTCAGCAAGTTTCGCATACTTCTTCGTCAGGTACGATGGACGTTCCTGGAGCGGAATGCAAATGACGCCTATACCGACTCCATCGATCGTTGCGCATTCGTACCGAAATTCGATTTTGCGGTTTGTTTTAGCGTTGACGAATTGCTGCAAGTGTGCATCGTCCAAATGATATCTGACGCCAACGGGCCTGCTTCTCCCTCCCTTGATCTCTTCCACTCCAATCAGGATGTAAGCATTGGCCCCGCGCCAAGTGTTCGCAAAGGCTAATATATCCTTCAAGATCTCGCTTTTCTCATCCTCCGTCGCATTATCGAACGGATATTGTTCGCGCTTGAAGTCAAGCGTAGTGCCCTCGTCCTCCCTCAGGAGAGCTTCCAGTTGGCCGGTCTCCATAGCTGTTTATTTCCTTCCGATTTGTCCAGGACCGCGATAAGGGCCGCGTCGGGTTCACAGCGTATCCCTACCTTTTCTCCAGATCCAGGCCGACGCATCGTTCCCGGCTCGGACTTGGCTCGGCCGGCAGCCCTCCGAATCCTGACCTCTGGGCGGTAGATCCTTCCTGCTCGCCCAGCGTTTACCCCATTCCGCAACCCCAACGTGGCCTGATCGCGATTCCAAACCGCTGCCATCGCGTCCGAAGCTTTCGCAACTATCGGGCGCTCGAACCGACATCTACCGCCACCCGGCCAGCCGCGAGCCCGAATAATGATCTCTACTGAGAAGTCAATCCCTGTATCAACGCAGCTTGATACTATGCGCCCGCCCATCGTCGCCCACCCGCACCGGCTTCGCCCCGCGCATCGAAAACACAAAGCTACGCGCCCCCGGCTGATACGTCCCGGCCGGCGCGCTCACCTCCACGCCCGACGCTTGATACGTCACCGTAGTGCGCCGCTCCACTCCGCTGCGGTAAGCCGGGCTGACTCCGTCGTCTTCATAAAGCGATGCCCGCGCGTTGCCCTGCGCGTCCGGATAGATCTCGAATGTAATCGGGTCGGTAGGTTTCTCTCCTACGTAATTCATTTCCGGCCCCATCGGGATCATGGCTCCCCCGCGCACATAGAAAGGCACCGTATCGAGCGGAGCCTCCGCGCGAATCGTGTGCCCGCCCGCCACTTGCTGTCCGGTCCAGTAGTCATACCAGGTCCCTTCCGGCAGATACACCAGCCTGCCTGTCTCTCCCGGCTTCAGGATGGGAGCGACTAACAGGTCGCCGCCTACCATGAACTCATCGTCGATATTCAGGGTATTGGCATCGTTCTGGTAGTTCAGCAGCAACGGCCGGAATATCGGCATGCCGGTGCGATGAGCCTCCTCCAGCGCCGTATAAAGATAAGGCAGAAAACGATAGCGTAGCTTCAAATACTTGCGGATAATGTCTTCGTAGTAAGTGCCGAATCGCCACGGCTCGTGATCGTAAGCGTCTCTCTGCGCATGATTCCGGCAGAAGGGTGTCAGGAACGCGATCTCGTACCATCGCGTAAGCAATTCCGCGTCGGTGCGGCCGATAAAGCCGCCCGCGTCCGCGCCTACGAACGGCTCTCCAGACAGTCCCAGCGACTCGAACATCGGAATGCTCAGCGCCATGGCATCCCAGGTTGCGGTATTGTCCCCGGTCCACATGGTCGAATAGCGCTGGATGCCCGCGTAAGCTGCCCGCGTGATCACGTAAGGCCGGTCGTTCGGACGCAGCCGTTCCAAACCCTCGTAAGTCGCGCGCGCCTCATTCAGCGCGAACACATTGCGGTTTCCCGCGTACGGCGAATAAGTTCCCCCGTCATAGGTCACCACGTCCATCTGGGTTTTGCCCGTCTGATCCAGAAAGTCGGACGGTTCGTTCATGTCGTTCCAGATACCCGCCACGCCATGATCCAGATAGGCGCGGTGCAGATCGCCCCACCATCGCGCGGCCGCGTCCAGCGTGAAGTCCGCGTAAACGGCCTTCCCGGGCCACACGGCGCCGATCCACAGTTGCCCATCGTCCCGCTTCAGGAAGTAGCCTTTCGCCATGCCCTGGTTGAACACGTAGTAGCTCTGGTTCTGCGGACCCAGTTCCGGATTGGCGCCGGCGTCGGCCGCACCCGGCTTCGGCGACTCGAATTTCACCCCGGGATCCACGATCACCACCACTTTCACTCCCTGCTTCCGCAGCTTGTCCGTAAAAGCGCTAGGGTCCGGATAGCCGTGCGGATCCCAGGTAAACACCCTGTATCCGTTCATGTAATCGATGTCCAGGTGCAGCACGTCCAGCGGCAGATCTTCCTTGCGGTAACGGCTCACTACTTCCTCCGCCACTTTGTCCGGATAATAAGTCCAGCGGCTTTGCTGATTCCCGAGCGCCCACTTAGGCGGCATCGGTAAGTGCCCGGTCAGGTCCGCATACCGCCCCAGGATTTTCCGCATCGCCGGGCCCCAGAAAAAGTAGTAATTCATCTCTCCGCCCTCCGCCAGAAAAGTCACATACTCCGGCGAATTCGCGGCGAAATCGAAATGCGTGCGGTAGGTGTTGTCGAAAAAGATGCCATAAGCCTCGCCGCCCTGCCATCCCAGATAAAAAGGAATGTCCTGGTAAATAGGATCGGTGCCTTCTTTATAAGCCGGCGTGTCGGAATTCCACATGCTGAATTCCCCGCGGCGCTTGTCCAGGTGCGCGGCCTTTTCTCCCAAGCCATAAAAGTGTTCGTCGAAGCCGATCTTTTTCACCGCCGCCACCGTCGTCAGGCCCTGGGCATTCGGATGCTTGTCCCACATCATGGGAATCCCATCGGCGTTGATCGTACGATGCGTCTTGGCGTCCCGGAACTCGATCAGCAAAGGCGACCGGTGGATGACCACTTCCAGTTCTTCGGTCGCGATCAGCAGGCCGTCCGGGTCGTCCTTCACGCTCCATTGCGGCACATCCCATGCCGTCTTGGCGATGGCCCAGGAGTGGTCGCGCTCCGGCAGGGCGCCGCCATACGAGGAGCGCACCCGGATCAGGTCCGCCGCCAGGATATAAAAGCGGATCTGAGACTGGTCCGCGCACGTAACGGTTACCGTATCGCGCGTGGCCGTATGCGACGCCAGCGCGCCGATCTTGGCGAGGCCGTCGAAATCCATGGCTGGAGCGGCTTTGATGAGCAAAAGTATCGGGAAAGCGAAAAGAGCGAGCTTTTTCATATGGCACCTGCCGAACCGTATTGTAGTACCAGGCAGGCGCGCCCGCCGTTGCGCTTCAGCGATAGATCGCCACGATAGCCTGCGCGCCGGCCAGCACTTTCGCGCGCAGTTCATCCGGCTCTATCACCTCGATCCGGCCGCCGAAGCTCAACGCGAACTGGATGGCCTCCTCTTCCGCATCGAACCGCAGCCTCACCCGCACCGGCCCTCCATCTTCGCCGCAGGCGGTTTCCTCTTCCAACCGCCAGCCGCGGTAGCGCACCCATGGCATCACCGCGCGATCGGCCAGGAAGATCGCGTAGTAGCGCGGCAATCGCTCGCGGAACTCCGTAGCCGAGCGTTCCCAATACGCCGCCAGATCGAAGCCGGCGCGACGGTCTATGTGGCCGCGCGCACCTCGCGCCAGGGACCCAAGCCCGCCGATGGCGCCCCAGGCACCGTGGAGGATACCGCCGAAGAAGTCTGCGCGCGCGGCGGCCAGGGTATCCCCGTACGCGCCGATCTCGGCAATGAAGAGGAGGCCGCCGCTCTATTCCGCCGCGTCGAACAGGAGCAGGGCCGGCTCGATGTGATGGCCGATTCCGCCTGGGGACCTAACGTGATGCCGGAATGGTCCAAACCGCTCTGGGAACTCAGCGCCGGCTTCTGGCGCGAGACCTCCGCTACGCTCAACGCCGCCTGGCTCACCAGCGTGCACGCCGCCCGCATCATGGTGAAACAAAAACATGGCCTCATCGTTCACGTTACCGACAACCTGCATTCCGATACCTCCGCCTATCGCGGACAGGTGCTGTGGGATCTCGGCCACGAGTTCCTGAATCGCCTGGTCATGGGGATGAGCCGCGGACTCAAGAAATCGAAAGTCGCGGTGGTGGGGCTGAATCCCGGCTTCATGCGCACCGAGCGCGTGCTCATGCACATGCGCACCGAAGCCCTCAAAAAGCAATTCCGCTTCGATCTCAGCGAGTCGGTGGAGTACATCGGACAGGCGGCGGCCGCTCTGGCGGCGGATCCGCACGTGCTTCGCAAGACCGGTCAGTTGCTCTGGGTCGCGGAACTGGCGCAGGAGTACGGCTTCACCGACGTCAACGGCCGCGCGATTCCCCTCTTCGATCCTAACGCGCCCCCATATAATCCGTAAGGAATCGGCAGCGCTTCGCTTACAGCCGGGCACCCACCATGCGCATTGAAAGGAAGACCGACGCGGCTGATACCAGTAGCGCCACCGCAATCCACGCTCCGTTCAACAGCCTTAAAGCCTTCGATGATCGCCGCAAGCATGGGTGCGGCTCTCGGCAGCGCCGATCTTGTAGAACTCGCATCAAAGTGCGCGAACGCCAGGTAAATGAAGGAGACCAGCGCAATGAGCCAGGCCGCGAGTCCTGGCAGGGCGTGTTTCCACGGAAAGGGAATCGGCGGTGGCGTTGCAGCCTCACACTCGATGGCATTCATTACGCCATCGACGAAGCCGGATGATGGGACGATGTTCTCTTGTCTGGACAACATGCGGTCAAGATCTTCCTGATTCACAGAGCCTCCTTCGCGCCGGGTTTCGCCAACAGTGTTTGAAGCTTGTTTCGCAGGATGTCCCTCCCCCGCGAGAGTCTCGCCTTCAGAGTGCCCTCCGGAACACCCAGGCTTCGCGCGGCTGAAGGAATGTCCTGGCTATGGAAATAGAAGACGATCAGAGCGTCACGGTACTTCGGTGGAAGCCGCAAGACGGCGCGTTTCAAGGCGAGGTCCCGGTCTTCGTCCTCCACGCCCCTGGTGGCCGACGCTCTGGGTTCTGCAATGTCTTCGAGCGCCACGGTATTAGCTGGTATTCGCCGGAGTTCGGAGCGGTAGAGATTCGTCGCGAGGGCGAACAGCCAAGTCGAAAACGCCGCGTCCTTCCGCCATTGCCCGAGGGCACGCCACGCGCGCAGAAAAGCCTCCTGGGCCATGTCTTCGGCGCGAGAGCGATCGTGGCAGAACCGGAACGCCAGATTGACAAGCGGGCCCTGCCAGCGGCGCACGATGTGCTCAAAAGCGCCGAGCTCACCTGCGAGAACTCTCTCCACGTCGGCCTCGTCGTCTCTCGCGCCCAACCCGCTCATCCTCAGGTACGACTTAGTGGATCAACAAATGGTTGCATATCTTCCGCCGCCTATTCTGGCCCCAGTTTTCAGAAAACGCAACCGAGCCGTGTTTCGCTGGGTCGTACCTGCTGAAGCGGACAAGAACCGCGGATTGGAGAATGCTCATGGATTTTGTGACTTTGCCTGTAGCCTTGTTCTTGAGCTGCGGCGCTATCGCTCTGTTTTCGTTCCTTGCCGTGGCGACCTGGTCGGATAACCGTTGACGAGAGAGAGAAGGTTTCTACAAGAGCGATACCCTAAAGAAACTCTCCGAGATGTCCGCGGACGCCGCCGCCGTCCTGCTGCGCGAGGATGAACGTCTCGCGCGCCGGCGGCAGCGCGAGAGCGCCCGGCTGAGTGGACTGGTCACAGTCGCAACCGGCGTTGGTCTGGCGGCGTTCCTGTGGGGAATCGTTCCCGAGCGACGGGTGTACCTGCTTGGACTGATTCCCCTCCTGGTCGGGTTGGCCCTTCTAGCCTACGCCCGTTGGTTGGCCCCCAGAGAATAGCGGGCTAGCAGGCTGCGGAAAAGAACTGAAAACCGCTTGCTTACGCGCGCGGCTCAGAAGAGTTGCCCTGTATTGGCGGCGGCTTACCGAGCCGCGACCGTGAGGGAGCGTTCCCGACAGGCCTTTTTCCGCAGCCTGCTAAAGGTTGGCTAGAGGTTGGCTAGAGGAGTTCTGGCATTCCGCGCGGACTTTCATCGACGTTAGAAAGGACTTTCATACATGAAGATTCTGAATGTTTCACTCGTAGTGTACCTGGCGATCATGTGCGTGGATTTGGCCGGATCGCAGGAGCTTCCGAACGATGACGAGATCCGCCGGTTGCTGGTGGACCGGATCGACGTTCAACAGAAGAGCGTAGGCATGGTGGTCGGTATCGTCACGCCGCACGGCCGCCGCCTGATCGCATACGGGCGGTTGAATCAGGGCGACACTCGACCGCTCGATGGGAACACTGTCTTTGAAATCGGCTCGGTTACTAAGATTTTTATGGCCCTGCTCCTTGCCGATATGGTGCAGCATGGGGAAGTCCAGCTCGATGATCCGGTAGCGAAGTATCTTCCCTCCACAGTGCATATTCAAGTAAGGAATGGCCACCCGGTCACCCTGGTAGACCTGGCGACCCAGACGTCGGGACTGCCGTTCTTTCCCGCCGGCATTCCACTCGACGACCGGGCAGTTGGCGCCCTCGCGAAATACACGCCGCGCCAGTTGTACGACTTCCTTTCCACCTGGAGTCCGGCGCGTGATAGCGGTTCGAAATGGGAGTACTCCAACACGGGCTTTGGATTGCTTGGCCTGGCGTTGGCCCAACGCTGCGGAGTGACTTATGAATCCCTGATTCATGACCGGATCATCAAGCCGATGGGACTCGGAAGCACGGCCCTAACCCTCTCGGCGGACATGAAAAGCCGGCTTGCGGTGGGTCACGATGCAAAGCTGCATCCTGCGCCAACTGTCAACATGCCGGCCTTTGAGGCCGCGGGTTCTCTGCGCTCGACTGCGAACGACTTACTCTCCTTCCTGGCGTGCTTCCTGGGTTTCAAAGAATCGCCCCTGGCTCCCGCAATGGCGTCAATGCTGGCGACCCGCCGGCCTGGGCCCAGCTTCCAGCAGGCTCTGGGCTGGTGGATCGTAGCGTTGAAGGACGGGGACCCGGGCTTCGTTTTCCATGGTGGGCAGACGTCCGGTTTCTCGAGTTCAGTGGGCTTTGACCCAGAGACACATGTTGGGGTTGTGGTTCTGTCAAACGGCACGGAGGATGATGGCGGTCTTGCATGGCATCTCCTGCGGCCCGCGTTTCCGATGTCAACCTCGTCCGCCGAAAAGGCGCGCAAAGGACGCCAGGAGATCTCACTCCAACCTGAACTGGCCAACCTCTATGCGGGCCAATACCAGGTAAAGGAAGGTCCCTCCGCGGGCATGGTCATTGGGATTGAACGCCAGGGCGCCGCTCTCGCATTGGTGTCTCCAACGACACCGCCAGGGGGTTTGCGGCTCCACGCAGAAAACAAGGAGCGGTTTTTCATAACGGAAGCCGATCTACTGGTGGAGTTCCACCGTAATCGCGAAGGCCAAGTCGAAAGCCTGGCCATCCAGTTTGCCGGAGTTCGCACGATGGCTTCCAAAATACGGCTTGGCACCGATCATTGAACCTAGCGCGCCGCCGCAACCGCTCCCGTGCCGGCCTCGTAAACTTCGATCCATTGGCCGCGCCGCTCCCATCGCGCCACCGGCGTCAGCGCCCTGCGCCGCATCTCCGGAATCGTGAGTTCCGGCTCGTAGCCATAGAAGTGACGCCAGATCTTGCGCACCAGTTCGATGTTCGTCCAACTCCATTCCGGCTCCCACGTCCGCGAGAAAAAGACCAGGATGCGCGCGTCGCCCCTCCAGTCCGGCGAATCCACGCTACCCGCGGTGAAGTCCGCCAGACTGTGGACGGGAATCGCGCGCCGCACGTAGCCGAACTCCGGTCGGCTGAGCGCCGAGGTGAGCGGCCATACCGTGGCAATTCGCTCGCCCGCGTAATTGCGCGCCACAAATCCCGCCGCGGTCTGCTGCAGCTCCACGAAATCGGTGAAGGCCAGGTTGTTTTCAAATGGGAACGGGTACGGCGGATTCCAGAAATTGCCCACCGCCAACCCGGCTAATAAAGCAAGCTGGCAGGCGACTCGCAGCGGGCCCTTGTAAATCGACATCGCCGCCACCATCGCCGTATATACGATCGGCAGTACAGGCAGCAAATAGCGCTCCAGCATGGCCCCGCCCACCGCGCTGAGGAACAACACGTGAATGCCGATCGTAAACCACGCGATGCGCCAGGCGCGCGTACCGAAAATGCCGCGCCGCCATGCCAGCACGATGGCGATCGTCCCGATCCAATGGAAATCCTGAAAGAACAGGTAATAGAGCCGCCGCCCCAGCGCGAAGGTAAATCGTACCGGATGGAACGGATAATACAGGTTGTAGCGCGTGAATTCGGTATTGCCGAAAAGGTGTCCGGTACCCTGTGCCAGCACCACCAGCCAGCCGCCGAGCGCCGCCGCCGGCAGCAGAAACCAGGCGGCGTCCCTGCGGCGTTTCTCGAAAAGCAGCCAAGCGCCGAACAGCAGCGGCGCTAGCAGGCCGGTCTCCTTCACCAGCACCAGCGCCGTGCAAGCCAGGGCTGCCGGCCGGATCTTATCCTGCAGGAACAGCAGTAACGCCAGACAGGTGAAGAGCATGGCCGGCATATCCAACTGCGCCAGCATCGCCTGCGCGAAGAACAACGGCGATACGCACAAAAGGAACACGGCCATAAACGCCGGCGCCCCGCGCACGTTGCGGCAAAGCTCGATCGCCAGCAGGAACGCCGCCAGTACCGCCACCGAGGCCAGCAGCAGCATCGCCAGGCGCGTGTGCACCACGGAGTACCCGGCAACGGTCCACACCGCCGCCAGGTACGCCATCACGCCCGGCGGATGGACGTTCGGAACCGTAGAGTGCGGAATCCACCCACCCGCATGAAAGCCGTTGTGGAAGATATCGAGCGCCGCCGGCACGAATTGTCCCAGTTCGTCCCAGTAGTACGGCAGCCGCAGCAGCGGCGCATGCGAGAGAAATACGACGAAACCGAACAGTGCCAGGAAGAACAGATAAGTGTCGGGGCGGATACGCCGCCGGCGGCGCGCAGGCTCCGCAATCACTGGACGGTCCCGGCCGGCGGGTGCGCCTCCAGCTTGATTTCGCCAAACGCGGCTTCGTACTGCGTCACGTTCTGCTGCAGCACGTTCAGCAACGCCTTGGCCTGCTGCGGGCTCACGTAAACTCCCTGAAAATTCAAGATGTTGACATTATCGGGCGCGGTCTGGTTCACCAGGCCGAAGAGCAGAAAGAAATCCCATAGGTTTACCCGGATCTGCACGCTGTTGGCGTACCCTTCCCGGTATTCCGGCAGGTTGTTCATCTGGATCTTGGTCGGTTGCGGCTGGCTCATAAAGCCATGTTGACATACTTGCCGTGGGGCAGGCGTCCACGCCTGCGGCGGGTCTCCAGACCCGCCCTTCGAAAAAGTTTGTAAATACCTACAACCTCGACCTGGGTTTTTGCGTCCGATGTGGTGAGAGGGAAGAAAACGATGAAACCGATCGTAGAGAAGGGCGTCAGCATTCAGGCGCAGAAGGGCGTGAGCGGTCAGGCCCATTGTCCGATTTGTACCCATACGGTGCCCGCCGTCATCGATATCCTGGGCAAGCGGGCGCGTGTGTCCCCTGGACAGCGCTGCCCCCGCTGCAACTCGTCCCTGGACGTAGCCATCGTAGTACAGATAGCAGAGGCAGCCTAACCTTCGCAGTACCTTTTAGGTTTGGCACATCGCCCGAATGCGCGCTATAGTGTAGTCAGATTGGGACCGAGATGAAAAGGAAGATGCCACTCAAATCCGACCCGGTGATTGCTCCCGAGATTCTGGAGCAGGCCAGGAGGTCGCTGGTAACCGACAACCTGAGGAAACCGGCGAAATGCACGGTTTGCGGGGCGGAAACCTCGCTCGGCCTCGGGGAGCCGCTTTGCTGGGTATGCCGGCGCCTCAAAATCAGCGCCTGGCGCGATATCGAACAGCAGATGCCCGCTCAGGAGTGAGGCACCGCCGTCCCTATACCCGCGGCGCGCGCCCGCTCGTAAACGTATCCGGCTGCAATCGCGTCCTCAACCGCCAGTCCGTTCGATTTAAACAAGGTAATCTGCTGCGGCGTGGTGCGCGCTTGCACCCGGCCGGCTGCCACGTCCTTTAACTCCACCATCCGCGGACTGCTCCAGTCCCGTTCCTCCAGCGCCATCAACAGGTCCCCCGATTCCATGCGCGCCTGCTCTATGGAGTTCGACCGCAATCGAATCCGCCCGCCGCACCAACTCCGCCGGAATCTCCCGCCGGTTCGCCTGGTTGGAACCCATGGCGTTGATGTGCGTGCCCGGCCCGATCCACTCCGCGGAAAGTACCGGTTCTTTCGCATAGGTCGCGGTGACCACGATCTCAGCCCCGCGCACCGCTTCTTCCGCGGTTTCTACAGCCCGTACCGCCGCGCCCAAGCGTCCGTTGGTCTCCGCGGCAAAGGCGGCGCGCTTGCCGGCATCGCGGCTCCATACCCGCGCCTCCGCGATCGGCCGTACCGCCAGCATCGCTTCCAACTGCGCGCGCGCCTGAAACCCGCTGCCGATAATCGCCAGGCTCGCTGCCTCCTCGCGCGCCATCCACTTCGTCGCCAGACCGCTGGCCGCCCCCGTGCGGATCTGCCCCAACTGGTTCGCCTCCATGATCGCCAACGGCTCGGCATCCGCGGCGCGGTACAGCAGAAACAGAAAATTCGCTCCGTAGCGCGGATTTGTCGCGTAAACCTTGGCCCCATAGTACTGGCCGTCGCTGCCAGCCATATAGTGCAGCACGGAGCCCGTGGGCAGGATCAATCGTCGCCGCGGCTGATTCAGCGCCTCGCCGGATGCCAGCCGCTCGAAGGCCGTCTGCATCAGCCCGATGCATTCCCGCATCGGCAGCAACTCCCGCACATCTTTTTCGGTCAGGTAGAGCATGCTCATTTGTTCGCCTCGATGGTCTGCGCCACGTCTTCCCATTCCGCCAGCAGATTGATCAGGTCGTGGCGGCGGGCATTCAGCAGATCGTTCACGCGCACTGTTTCGTCCACGCTGGTGAAATTCGCCAGCCCGTGTTCGTAGTCCGCGATCTCCACTTCCAACCGCGTCACTTCGTCCTCGATCTCCCGCCGCCGCTGTTTGAGCTGGCGCAGTTTGATCGGGTTCAGGCGGCCGCCCCGTGCCGGGGTGACGTCAGGGGGCGCGGGCTGGGCGCCGGCAGGAGCGGCGTGCGGCGTCCTGCCTGCCGGGTGCTGGGAGGTTTTCGGTTCGGACTCGGGGGCCTTGGCCGGCCCCAACTGCTTGCCTTCCTTGCGCCAGACGTAATCCTCGTAATTCCCGGGGAAGACCTGTACCGCTCCATCGGCAACCTCGAAAACGCGCGTCGCCAGCTTGTCGATGAAGTAGCGGTCGTGCGATACGAACAGCACCGTGCCCGTGAATTCCTGCAGGGCATTCAACAGCACGTCTTTCGCGCGCAGATCCAGGTGGTTCGTCGGCTCATCCAGCAGCAGGAAATTCGAAGGCATCATCAGCATGCGCGCCAGCGCGTACCGGTTGCGCTCGCCGCCCGAAAGGACGCCGATCGTCTTGAACACGTCGTCCTCGGAAAACAGGAAGCTGCCCAGAATCGAGCGCAGTTCGGTGTTGGTCGCGCGCGGCGCCACGTTGCCTAAATCGTCGATCATGCGCGCGTTCACGTCCAGCTCTTTATACTGGTCCTGCGCGAAGTAATCCGGCTGGGCATTGTGGCCCAGGATGTATTCTCCGGAAGTCAGCGGCTCTGCGCCCGCCAGGATCTTGATCAGCGTCGACTTGCCCGCCCCGTTCACCCCCACCAGCGCCACCCGGTCGCCGCGTTCGATGGTGAAGTTTGCGCCGGCGAAAACCGGCTGGTCGCCGTAGCTCTTCGCGACGTTCTTGAACTCCGCCACGATGCGCCCGCTCGGTTTGGGCTGCGGAAACCGGAAGTGGATGGTCTTCTCTTCGGGCGGAATCTCGATCCGCTCGATACGTTCCAGTTCCTTGATGCGGCTCTGCACCTGCTTCGCCTTGGTGGCCTGATAACGGAAGCGCGTGATGAACGCTTCAAGCTGTGTGATGCGGTCGCGCTGGTTGGCGTGTGCGGCTTCCAGTTGTGCGCGGCGTTCCACCTTCTGCTGTTCGTAGCGGGAATAGCCGCCGGTGTAGAAGTGTACGCCCTTGTTCCACAGCTCCAGCAGCTTCCGCACCGTGACATCCAGGAAATAGCGGTCGTGCGACACCAGCACAAAGGCGTGCGGATAGGATTCCAGATAGCCTTCCAGCCAGTTGCGCGCTTCCAAATCGAGATGATTGGTGGGCTCGTCCAGCAGCAGCAGGTTGGGCTTCTCGAGCAGCAGTTTGGCCAGCGCGATACGCATCTGCCAGCCGCCCGAAAACTCCTCCGTGCGCTTGGTCCACTGCCGCTGCGGAAATCCCAGCCCGGACAGCACCATGCCCACCTGCGCCTCGATGGCAAAGCCGTCGCGCGCCCGGAATTCCCCTTCCGCCTGGTGGAAGCGGTTCGCCACCTGCGCATAATCGGGGCTGGCCGGGTCCAGTTCCGACATCTTGTGCGCCAGGGTTTCCTGCTCCTGTGCCAGCGCGATCAAATCGGCGAACACGGTCATGCATTCCGCAAAAACGGTGCGGCCGGAAAGCGACAGCCCTTCCTGCGGCAGGTAGCCGACGCTGGCCCCTTTCATGGTGACCATCGTGCCCGCGTCCAGGCCATCCATGCCGGCCAGGATTTTCAGCAGCGTGGACTTGCCGGTCCCGTTCGCGCCCACGATGCCGGCGCGTTCGTTGGGCGTAACCAGCCAGTCCAGGTGCTCGAAAAGTGTCTTAGGGCCGAAGCGCTTAGCGGCCCCGGTGAGTTGAATCATTTTTGCGGGGGGTGGTAAAGATCCATTGTAACGGGTGCCGGCAGCCCAGTGGCGTGTGTACCATAGAGACGTGCGAATTTCAGTCATCTTGATCGCCTCCGCTTTGCTTTGCGCCGAACCCTACCGGGATTGGGGGGTGTATGGGGGCGGCGCCGACAGCATCCGGTATTCGGCGCTCGACCAGATCAACCGCGGCAATGTGGCGCGGCTGGTGGTGGCGTGGATCTACGATACGGGGGACGCCTTTCCGGATTCGGAGATGGAATGCAATCCCATCGTGGTGAATGGGGTGCTGTTCGCCACCACCCCCAAACTGCGGCTGATCGCGCTCGATGCCGCGACCGGCAAGTTGCGCTGGTCGTTCGACCCGCGTCAAGGGCTGCACGCGGATTTCGGGAAGGCCCGCAATCGGGGCGTCACGTATTGGAGCGATGGCGCGGAGCCGCGCATCTTTTTCGTCGCCGGCCACTGGCTGTACGGGCTGGACGCGCGCAGCGGCACGGTTGTCAAAAGCTTCGGCGAAGACGGCCGGGTGGACTTGCGGCAAGGGCTGGGCCGTCCGCCGGAGGAGATGTCCATTTCCGCGACCAGCCCCGGCATTATTTACAAAGATCTGCTGATCATGGGCAGCATTGTGAGCGAGACATTGCCCGCATCGCCGGGCGACATTCGGGCTTACGATGTGCGCAGCGGCAAAATCCGCTGGACGTTCCACACCATCCCGCACCCCGGCGAATCCGGCTACGACACGTGGCCCAAAGACGCCTGGCAATACATCGGCGGGGTGAACAATTGGGCGGGGATGAGCCTGGACGAAAAGCGGGGCCTGGTGTTCGTCCCCACGGGATCGGCCTCCTTCGATTTCTACGGCTCGAACCGGAAAGGCGACGATTTATATGCCAATACGCTGCTGGCGTTGAAGGCCGATACCGGCGAGCGCGTGTGGCATTTCCAGGCCGTCCACCACGATCTCTGGGACCGCGACTTCCCCGCCCCGCCCAACCTGGTCACGGTGCGGCACGATGGGCGGACCGTAGATGCGGTGGCACAAGTGACCAAGTCGGGCCACGTGTTTTTGTTCGATCGCGAGACGGGCGCGCCGCTGTTCCCCATCGAGGAGCGGGGGGTTCCGGCCTCCGAGGTGGATGGCGAAGCCAGCGCGACCAAGCAGTCCCTGCCGCTGAAGCCGCCACCTTTTGCACGGCAGATCTTTACACCGGATATGGTGACGAACCGGACACCGGAGGCGCACACGGCGGTGCTGGCGCGGTTGCGGCAGGTGCGCAGCGCGGGCCAGTTCGTCCCGCCCAGCCTGGAAGGCACGGTCATTTTTCCAGGGTTCGACGGGGGCGCGGAGTGGGGCGGCGCGGCGTTCGATCCGGGGTCCGGCCTGTTGTATGTGAATGCCAACGAGATGCCGTGGATTCTGCGCCTGGTGGAATCGCCGGACCAGGCTAAGGTCACCGGCGGCAGTTTGTACAATGCGCGGTGCGCGGGGTGCCATCGCCAGGACCGGAAAGGCAGCCCGCCGGAATTCCCGTCGCTGGTTTCGATCGCCACGCGGCGCACCGGCGAGCAGATCGCCGCAATCGTACACGATGGCAGCGGCCGCATGCCGGCGTTCGCACAGTTGCCGCCGCAGGCGGTGGCGGCGATCATTGCCTATCTGACGACGGGCGAAGATCTGCCTGTGGCGAGCGTGGCGCGGAGCGCATGGCCGATCGACCAAAAGTACCGGCACGACGGGTACAACAAGTTTCTCGATCCGGATGGCTATCCGGCCGTCGAGCCGCCCTGGGGAACGCTGAACGCCATTGACCTGAACAAGGGCGAGATCGCCTGGAAGATCCCTTTCGGCGAATATCCCGAATTGGCGGCCAAAGGCATGGGCCACACCGGCAGTGAGAATTACGGGGGGCCGGTGGTGACGGCGGGCGGGTTATTGTTCATCGGGGCCACGAACCACGACCGCAAGTTTCACGCATTCGACAAAAGCACGGGCGAATTGCTCTGGGAGACCGTGCTGCCGGCCGCGGGCAACGCCACGCCGGCCACCTACGAGGTAAACGGGCGCCAATTCGTGGTGGTGGCGGCGGGGGGAGGAAAGTCGGGTGCACCCTCCGGGGGAAAGTACGTGGCTTTCGCTTTGCCGGCTACCCAATCACGCTCTGCGCGAGCACCCGCTGCAGGGCTTCGGTGAGTTCGGCGGGCTGGTAAGGTTTTTTCAAAAATCCGGCCAGGCCTTGCCCGGCGAAACGTCCGGCGACTTCGTGCTCGCCGTATCCGCTGGAAAGAATGATCGGGACTTCAGCACGCACGAGCCGCAATTCGCGGGCGGCCTCTTCGCCACTCATGACGGGCATGGTCAGATCGAGCAGGATGGCGGCGACTTCCGCGGCATGCAAGCGGAAAACCCGGATGGCGTCGCTGCCATCGCTTGCGGTGAGAACCGTATAGCCGGAGTTCTCCAGAATGGCGCGCGCCAGATTGCGCATGCCCGATTCGTCGTCCACCACCAGGATGGTCGCGCGCTGCCGCAGGCGTACCACCGGGGAACTACGCGGGGGAGCCTCTTCGGATTTGTCCGTGCCCGGAAACAGCAACCGGAACGTAGAGCCGAGGCCCGGCTGGCTGGAAAGCTTTAGGGCGCCGCGATGCGCGCGCACGATACCGATCACCGCGGCGAGCCCCAGGCCGCGTCCTGTGAATTTGGTGGTGAAGAAGGGGTCGAAAATTTTGGCCTGCGTTTCGGGGCTCATGCCGCATCCGGAATCGGAAACCTCCAGATAGACGTAGCGGCCGGCCGGGAGGTGGTCGTCGAAATAAGTGCCCGAGAGATAAGTCCGATCGGCATCCACGACGCCGGTGGAGACCTTGATGAAGCCGCCGGCATCGCCGATAGCCTCCGATGCGTTGGTTAGGAGGTTCATCACGATCTGACGGACCTGGGCGGGGTCGGCATCGATGGCCGGAGGCGCGCCGAGCAAATTGAATTGGATGGCAGTCTTCTTGGGAATGGCTGGTTGCAGGAGCCTCGCGATTTCCTCGGCTACGCGAGACAGGTTGACGGCTTCGACGACAAACTGGCCCTTGCCCGAATAGGCCAGCATCTGGCTGGTCAACTCGGCCGCGCGGCTGGTGGCGGTCTCGATTTCGGCGAGGTTCTCCACGGCCGGGGATCCCGCCGGCAAGTCCAGCAGGGCCATGCGCGCATTGCCCAGGATGATGGTGAGCAAATTGTTGAAATCGTGGGCCAGGCCTCCGGCCAGAATGCCCAGGCTTTGCAGACGCTGGGCGGATTGCACCTGCGCTTCGAGCCGGCGGGTTTCCTCCTCCGCCCGCTTCCGGTCGCTGATGTCGGCGACCGTGCCGATACAGCCGGTGACGCGGCCGTTCGATCCCCGTTCGGCGGCGAAGTGGGTGAGGGCCCAGACAGTGGAGCCGTCGCGGCGCGTAATGCGATGCTCGAGGGAACCCGGGCCGGCGCCCTCCACCACTTTTCGCCACTCGGCAGCGAGGCGGATCTGATCGTCGGGTTCGAGGATTCGGTCCCAGCGGCCCTGGCTGGCTTCCGCGGGGTTGATGCCGCAAATCTCGCAGGCCCTGTCGTTGATATAAACGCAGCGGCCGGCGGCGTCCGTGCGGAAGATCCCGACGGGCGCCAGATTGGTAAGCACCTGATAATGCTGCTCCGATTGGCGCAAGGCTTCGTTGGTCAGCACCAGTTCGGCGGTGCGTTCCGCGACGCGGACCGCCAATTCGTCGCGCGCAACGCGGAGCGCCTCGCGATCCTGGCGGGCCTCGGTGACGTCGAGGCAGGAGCCGATGAAACCGGTGAACTGGCCGGCGGGATCGAAGCGGGGCGTGCCGGTATCCAGAATCCAGCGATACGCGCCATCGGCGCGGCGCATGCGGTACTCCGCCTGAAAGCTTTCGCGGGCGGCGACGGCCTTGGTAAAATCCTCCTTGGCGCGCTCCCGATCGTCGGGGTGCAAGCCCTGTGCCCAACCGCGTCCCAGTTCCTGCTCCAAGGTTCGGCCGGAGAAATCCAACCAGGCTTTATTCACAAAAATGCAGCTTCCCGCGGTGTCGGACATCCAGATGAATACCGGCGCGGTATCGGCCATAGTACGAAAGCGGCGCTCGCTTTCCTTGAGGGCTTCTTCGGCGCGCACCCTTTCCGTGATGTCCTGGGCGTGGCCCAGCACACGCGGCGGCACGCCGGGCGCTTCATAGAGGACGTTGCGGTAGAGCCAGATGCGTTCGCTGCCATCGCGAGAGGTGAGGCGCATCAGACCGGCATCGCTGCGGTTGGCGCGCATGCGTTCGAGGTAGGTGTCGAACAGATGGCGGACCGGCTCAGCCAGAAACCGCTTCATATTGAGGCCTACGCCTTCGCCGGGGCGGAAACCGAGCGACTCGGCGGCGGCCGGATTCGCTACCAGCAGGACGCCATCGAGATCGTGCACGCACATCAGGCCGAGGCTGTCTTCAAATAGCTCACGGTAAAGGCGCTGGTCCTGGCGCAGTTCTTCCTGGCTGCGGGTGCGCTCCACCACGAGCGCTTCGAGCTCCGCGATTCTGTGCCGTGCATCGGCCAGTTGGCCGGGCCCCGGTGCCTGTTCCATGCCGTCTTCCATTTGGATGGCAGGCCCTCCTACCGGTCGCCAGAAATCAAGTAGATTTATCGGGCCAAAATGCGTGTAATCTTCTGTACAATTCGGCTCATTTCATAGCCTATCGCAAATGGCCGGAAGCGGCAAGCCATACGGTTCCGCGGGTTCGGCGGGCGTCTTGCGTATCCTGTTACGCTACGGGTCTCGAAGAGGAAACCAGATGACCAGGAACAAGCTTTATCCGGAAGTGCGCGCGCTGCTCGAAGCCATCGAGGCGGAGAGCGGACCGGCTATCGAGACGATGTCGCCGGAAGCGGCGCGTCTGGCGGTTGTCGAAGCCTTGAAGACGGTGGCCGGCGAGCCCGAAGAGATCGGCAATGTGCAGGATGTGAAGATCCCGCGGGCGGAGCATCCCATCCCGGTCCGCATCTACAGGCCAGAGGGCGCGGGGCCTTTCGCCTGCCTGGTTTATTTTCATGGAGGGGGATGGGTGGTCTGCGATCTGGACACCCATGACGTGGCCTGCCGGGCCATCGCCCGGCGCGCCGGAGCCGTGGTGGTGGCGGTCGATTACAGGCTATCGCCGGAGCATCGGTTTCCCGCGGCGGTGGCGGATGGGTATGCCGCTATCGAATGGGTGGCGGCGAACGCGGCGCGCCTGGCGGTGGATCCGGGGCGCATCGCGGTGGGCGGCGATAGCGCCGGCGGCAACCTCTCGGCGGTGATGTGCCTGAAGGCCCGAAAGGAAGGCGGTCCAGCCCTGGCCTTGCAGGTGTTGGTGTATCCGGTGACGAACCTGGCCTCCTTCGACACGGCGTCATACCAGGAATTCGGCGAGGGGTATTATCTGACCCGGGCGGAGATGGAGTGGTTTCGCGGCCACTACCTGGCGCGGATCGAAGACGCGCAAGACCCGTATGCATCGCCGCTGCTGGCGGCAGACCTGCGCGGATTGCCGCCCGCGCTGGTGATTACAGGCGAGTGCGACCCGCTGCGGGACGAGGGCGAAGCGTATGCGAAACGGCTGGCCGAGGCTGGCGTGGAGGTTACGTGCGTGAGATACGCGGGGATGATCCACCCGTTTTTTTCGCTGGGCGGGGCGTTCAGCCAGGGGCAGCGGGCGATTGAGCAGGTGGCCGCGGCGGTGCGCTCGCAAAAGCGGGACTTAAAAGTCCCGCCGGCACGCTAAAGCGCGCTAAAGCGCGCGCCACGGGCAAGAGGCCAGTCATCGCGAGATTAGTCCAAACTCTAGGCCCAAAATCGGCTTTCATCGCTATTGGTGCTAGAATTAGCCGCTGGCATGACACTTGCCCCGGCACTAAGCGAACTGTTGCTCCGGCAAAGCCCCGGCTGCGCGTGGCTGCTGGAGCGCGACGGGAAATTCCATGCCGTGTACGGCGATGCGGCACGCGTCTTCGGCGACGAGGCCACGGAACCGGCGGCACGCAACTTCATGGATTTGTGCGAACCGCCTGCACGGGCGGTTTGGACCGGCCGCCTGCAGCGCGTCTTCGCCGGCGAAACGATTGCGGCGGCAGGGCGCCTGGGCCGCGGACGTACCTTCTCCATCACGCTATTCCCGGTCCGGCCGTCATCCGGCGAAATCGCTTTTGCGGGCGGAGTCGCGCACGAGATGCCGGAGGCGGGCTTCGTGCTGGACACGCTGGAATCCGCGGAAACCACACGCGTGCGGCTCTCGCGGCTGCTGCACGATCACATCGGACAGGGCCTGAGCGCCGCCGGACTGCAACTCGACCTGCTGCGTATGGACCTCGCGGAGGGTTCTCTTCCCGTTTCGGCGCGGCTCGGGGAACTACAGGCAACGCTCGAAAGCATCATTGAGAAGCTGCGGACCGTAAACCGCGAATTGAATCCGGCCGTGGCGGAGCGGGTCGGATTGCGCGCGGCTCTGGATTGCCTGGCCGGCCGTCTGCGCGCGGATTTCAAGGGAAATTTGCGGGTATTCGCGGACGCTACCGCGCAGCCACCGCCGGAAGCAGCGGCGGCGCTCTACCGTATCGCGGAGGAAGCCGCCGGCCTGGCGGCGCGACGCACCGGTTGCTCAACTATAGAGATATTGCTAAAGTCGTTGCGGAGTGGAACGGCGCTCGAGATCCGGGATAACGGGCCCGGAGTGGAGCCGGCGGACAGGGTCTGGCAGGACGGGGGGCTGGAGTTTCTGGTGATGCGGCACTTCGCGGAGCGGGGGGCGATCGAATTGACAATAGGCAGCGCACCGGACCAGGGAACCGTGATCCGCGCGCTGTGCAGGTCCGCGGAGCCGGGACCCAAGGACGCGCCATGAGCGAAACGCGGGGACGAGCGAATTAGGCCAGGTATGGCGTACGATATTCTGCTGGTCGACGATCACAAAATGATGCGCGACGGACTGCGCGCGATCCTGGAGCGCACCGTCGAATTCCGGGTTGTGGGCGAGGCGGACAGCGGCACCGAAGCCGTGCAATTCTGCAAGAAGTCGCATCCCGACCTGGTGGTAATGGACATTGGGCTGCCCGGCCTGAATGGGATCGAAGCGACGGTTGAGATTCTGCGCCACTCCCCGCAGACGCGCGTGATCATTCTGTCGATCTACGACGATGAGAATTCGGTGGTCAGCGCCATCCGATCCGGGGCGCGCGCCTTCGTGCTGAAACGGGCCTCCTCGGCGGACTTGATCGATGCGCTGCGCACGGTGGCGCGCGGCGGCTCGTACCTGAGTTCGCAGGTATCCGACAGCCTGCTGACGCGGATTCAAAGCGGGGATCTGCGGACCGCCACGAGCCACTCGCCCATGGACACCCTCTCGCCGCGCGAATTGCAGGTGCTGCGCCTGGTGGCGGAGGGCAAAACCAGCAAGGACATCGCGGTACTGCTTGACCTGGGGCTGCAAACGGTGCGCGGTTATCGCAAGATGCTGATGAAGAAGTTAGGCGTCAACAACGTGGCCGGCGTCACCCAAATCGCTTTATCGGCCGGTCTCATGCACTGGAACAAACCCGATGCAAACTCCGTGGGGTGACTTTCCCGTGTGCGACGCGCACGTACACTTCTTTTCCCCTGCGTTCTTCGCCGCGCTGGCGGCCGAGAGTGGGCAGAGTGTGGAAGAGGTCGGCCAGAAACTGGAATGGCGCATCCCGGCATCCTGTGAAGACCTGGCCGCGGCGTGGAAGCAGGAACTGGACGAATACAGCGTGACGAAGGCGGCGCTGATCGCCAGCATTCCGGGCGACGAAGAGTCGGTGGCGGCGGCCGTCGATTTGCATCCGGACCGTTTTTGGGGCTACTTCATGAGCAATCCCGTGGCGCCGGATGGTGTGGCGCGGGTCGAGCAGGCGCTCGAGGGTGGCCGCATGCAAGGCGTCTGCCTGTTCCCCGCGATGCACCGTTATGCTTTGGCGGACCCGCGGGTGAGGCTGGTGCTGGAAGCCGCGGCGGCGCATCCCGGCACGGTCGTGTTCGTGCATTGCGGGGTTCTCACGGTGGGGGTGCGGCGGAAGTTGGGACTGGCATCGCTTTTCGACATGCGCTTTTCCAACCCCATCGATCTGCATGCCCTGGCGATGGAGTTTCCCGGCTTGAATTTCGTGGTCCCGCATTTCGGCGCCGGCTACTTGCGCGAAGCGCTCATGCTTTGCGATTTATGCCCCAATGTCTACCTGGACACTTCGAGCAGCAACAGTTGGGTCCGTTATCAGACCGAGAGGCTCGACCTGACGGATATTTTCCGGAAGGCGCTGGAGGTGGCGGGGCCGCGGCGATTGCTTTTCGGATCGGACTCCTCGTTTTTTCCGCGCGGCTGGCACGCACAGATTTTCGAGACACAGATTCAGACGCTACGCGACCTGGAGATTTCCGCGGATCACGCGCGTTTGATTTTAGGGGGGAATCTGGAGAGGCTGTTGGCGCGGTGAGCGGGACTTAAGAGTCCCGCCGGCACGCTGAAGCGTGCGACACGAGGTCCTTGACTAGGCGCGCTCTTCGTCGCGCAGGGTATCTAACGATTCGAGGACGCGCTCCAATAGTTCGTCGGTTTGGGAGACGGTCATGCGCAAGGTCTCGATGGACTGCGCCTGGGCAGTGAGGCGCTCATCCAACCCCGACATCGCTTTGTCGAGCAGATCGTCCATGGTGGAAACAATCTCGGCGGTGGAGGGCAGCTCCTTCAACCTGGCTTCGTGCGCTTCGGTGCGATTTTCGAGCAGAGCCAGGCGGCGGTCGTGGGCGCGCGCCTGCGCCTTCCACTCACGGGTGGCGCGGTCGAGCGAGCGCTGCGAGAGCGGCGTGTCGCCCTGAAATCGCCGGACGATCGCGCCCGCGGCGAAACCGCCGATCAACACCGCCAATCGCTGAAACAGCATAAGAGTTGCAGACACTCTAACGTTAATCGTCGCGATTTACTTCAGCAAGTACTAAGAATCTCACTGAGGTACTAAGTACATGTAGGATTGCGGCGGCGCATCTTACTTGGGATGCTGAATAAGATAATTTCTTTAAGTGTTCGACCATAAGCGGCAAGGATCGACTGATTTGGCCTCGGGTTTTTTGCAGAACAGTCCGGGCAATGGTGTACGTCGCCTACAGCAAATGGCGGGCTCGGAACCGGCGCTGTCGTGCCAGGACCTGGAGACGCTGGCCGCGATCGAGCAGCGCGCCCTGCGTAATTACTTTCGACTGGTAGAAGCGGATCGGGATCTGCGCGCGCGCGCCAGCACCGCGCCGAAGAGCATGGGCACCATACTGGCCGACTCGCTCGAAGCGGAACGCCAACGGCTGGGGCGGGAATTACATACGGGCGTGGGACAGGCGCTCGCGGGAATTCATGTGCATGCCAGTCTGCTGGAAGCCTCCCTGCAGGCTCCGCCGGAAGCGGTGCGCAAAAGCCTGAGCCAGATATCGGCTCTAGCGGATACCGCTTTGGAGCAGGTGCGCGGCGTATCGCGGCGGCTGTACGTCCCACCCTGGCAGGCGAAATCGTTGGTGGAAGCGCTACGCGACCTGTGGGCGGCTTCGGGAATATGCGAGAAGTTTGCGGGCACGTTGGACTTGGCCGATCTTACAGTGGAACCGCCGCCCGAAGTGCGCCGCGCGATTTACCTGGTGGCGCAAGAAGGGATCTCAAATGCGATCCAGCATGCGGACGCGCGCCGCGTGCGGATGTCGCTCAAGGAGGAGAGCGGCCACATCGCGCTCGAAGTGGCCGACGACGGATCCGGCTTTCGCTTTTCCGAGCGGCCGGCGGCGGGCATCGGGCTGCGGTCGCTACGCGACCTGGCGCGGCAGTTGGGCGGCGATCTGCGGACGGAGAGCACCTCCGCGGGCGCGCAGTTAACGATTTCTATTCCGGTGATCCATGAATAACCAAAAACAAACGACGGTCGTCATTGCGGAGGACCAAGCCATCATTCGCGAGGGCCTGGTGCTGGTTTGCCAAAGCCGGGACCTGCAGGTGGTGGCGCAGTGCGCGGATGGGCTCGCGGCGCTGGACAGCATTCGTTCGCTGAAGCCGGATTTCGCGCTGCTGGACCTGAACATGCCGAAGCTGACGGGGTTGCAAGTGGTGCGTAAGGTGCGGGAGGCAGAGATCCCCACACGCTGCATCATCCTCACCATCAGCCGGGAAGACAGCGCGATTCGCGAGGCGTTGAAGGTGGGCGCCGACGGGTATGTGCTGAAGGACGGACCCCCGCGGCACCTGACGGACGCCATCAGCTACGTGCGGGATGGCGGTGTATACGTCTCACCGTTATTGAAGATGTCGGGACTCTTGCCGTCCGGGCGCGAATCCCACGAAGACGATCCGCTGGCGCATCTGAGCCGGCGCGAGCGCGATGTATTTTTCCACCTGGTCAACGGTCTGCGCGCCAAGGAGATTGCGAATCTGCTGGATATCAGCCCTAAGACGGTGGACACCTACCGGGCCAGCCTGATGCGCAAGCTCAACATTCACGATCTGGTGGGATTGGTCAAGTTCGCGATTGAACACAATTTGACTACTACGAAGTAAAAGATCGGTCTTCAGCAGAAGCGGTCTGAAGCCGTCCCCGAGGAGACCCCCGCGATTCCCGCCCCCCGTCTTTTTTTTGGTATGTTGGAGGCAATTTACTTGGAGGCCCCTTCGAATGAAACAAACCCTCTGTCTCGGGATGCTCGTTTGTGGCGCGCTGGCCGCAGCTAACCTCCCGCAACCCAAGTTCGCTGCGCGGCGGGATTACACGTCGGCGACAGGCTTTGTGGCGGTTGCGGATGTTAACGGCGACGGGATTCCCGACGTGGTCACGGCTTACGAGACGGCGATCTACACCTTGCTGGGCAACGGGGACGGCACTTTTCGGGACGGTCCGGCCGGCATACCCGGCGGCGGCCATTCTGTGAATGCTCTGGTGCCGATCGACTTGAATGGCGACGGAAAGCTCGACCTGGTAGTCGCCTCGGACAACGGCATCGGAATCTGTTTTGGTAACGGCGACGGCAGCTTTCAACCGGCGATTTATTACACCGCGAAGGGCGGCGGACCGGGCAGTATTGCGGTGGGAGATTTCAACCGGGATCAAATTCCGGATGTGGTTATGGTCAACGCGAGCGGCATCATTTTGTACTCCGGCAAGGGTGGCGGCGTTTTTGCCCAGGGGGTATTCACCCCGATCGCACCCAATGGGGCGAGCCTGGGGGCGACTATCGTGGCCGCGGACTTTAATCAAGACGGAAAGCTGGACCTCGCTCTCTCGGTCGGCTATGACCTAAAGCCAGGTGAAAGGGGCTTCGTCCTGCTTTTCGGCAACGGCGACGGGACCTTCCAGAAGCCGGCATTCCATGCGACCGCGGGGGTATGGCCGCAATGGCTGGCCACGGCCGATTTGAACAGGACGGGCCGCGCCGACATCGTGGCCTACGGCGGGGCCGCGACGGCGTACATTTTTCTGAACAATGGCATGGGACAGTTTTCCGCTCCCACGCAGTCCAGCCTGCCCGGCACCCAAGCCGGCCAGTTCGCGATCGGCGACGTCAATGGCGACCACATTCCGGATCTGGTGAGCAGCTCCGGTTACGTGGCGCTGGGGCTCGGAAAGGCGCAATTCGCGCCGGCGGTGAATTATCCGGTGGCTTATCACTCCGATTACGTGACGCTGGGCGACCTGCGCGGTAACGGCCGGCTGGATGTCGTCACGGGAGAAGATTACGGGAACAACAACGCCGTATCTGTACTATTGAACAAGGGGAACGGCACATTCCAAGACGGCGCGTGGACGCCAGTGACGGATAGCTTGAATTGCGGCGCCGCCGCGGATTTCAACGGCGATGGCAAAGCGGACCTGGCGGTTCTGGCGGCGAATGGTATCGATCTGCTGCTGGGAACGGGAAAAGCCAGCGCACCTTACGTCCCGGGCACGACCCTCGCGGTGTCGGGCGCGGGTTGCCCGTTTTCGGGCGATGTCAATGGCGACGGCATACCGGACTTGTTGGTATGGAGCTCCGAGTTGAAGGGGGTGGCCGTATTTCTGGGCAATGGCGACGGCACGTTTCAAATGACCAGCGTGGTTCCCGCCACCAGTTTCTACAACCTGGTGTTGGCGGATTTCAACCGAGACGGGAAGGTAGATCTGGCATTGTCCTCGAATCAACTGGCGCTGGGGAACGGGGACGGGACTTTCCAAGCGCCGCAGCCGTTCGCTGCGCATCCGCCGGAACCCGGATTTAATTGGATCGCGGCGGGAGATCTGAATAGCGATGGCTGGATAGACCTGTTTGCCACGACGGCGTCACGCGATGGTTCGGGGGCGATATTCGTCCTGCTCAACAACCAGAAAGGCGGATTCGGGGAGAGCGCATTCAGCCAGGGCGACTCCGTATCGGGAGTCACGTTAGCGGACCTGAATCGGGACGGAAACCTGGATGCCGTAGTGGTGGAAGATACCGCAGCGGTGGACGTTTACATGGGCGACGGGCACGGCAGCTTCCAATTGCTAACCGGTGGAATTCCGTACCCGGGAAATGGCACAAGTATTCCGCTGATAGGGGACGTGAACGGCGATGGCATTCCAGACGTGTTGCTGGCGGCGGACGGGTCCATCGGAGTGGCGCTCGGCCAGGGGAATGGCACGTTCTCGACGCCCGTGGTGTGGGGCGCGGGATCGAACGTCAGGCAGATTTTTTTAGAAAACCTGCATGGGCAATCGGCCAAGGCGGGAATGGCCGATGTGGTGGCGCCGGATAACGGCGGGGTGTTGGTGCTGATCAACACCACGAAGTAGTTCGCGGCGGGGACCGCACGGGCTGGAAACCTCCGCCAGGCGTCGGCCAAGCACCGATTTGACATTCAGCCCCCGCTCCCAGTAATCTAAATACTTAGAACCGACGAAGTGGAGACGTGTGTCAATGAGTACCGAGTTCCCCTCCAAGAACGGGATTGAGCGCCAGTGGCATGTGCTGGATGCAGAGGACGCCGTCCTCGGCAAGTTGGCCAGCAAAGCCGCCATGCTCTTGATGGGCAAGCACAAGGCGATATTCACGCCGTTCCTGGACACAGGCGATCACGTAGTGGTCGTCAACGCCGCCAAAGTGCGGCTTACCGGCCGGAAAGACGCAGATAAAGTTTACCGGCATTTTACGGGTTATCCCGGCGGGCTGGTGGAAACCAGCGCGGCGCGCGTGCGCGCTACCCGTCCGCAGCGCATGGTGGAAGAAGCCATCCAGGGTATGCTCCCGAAGACCAAGCTGGGCAAGCAGATGTATCGCAAGCTCAAGGTCTATGCGGGGGACAAGCACCCGCATGCGGCGCAAAAACCCACCGCCCTGGCTCTCAAATAGCGAAAGGTTTATTTAGTGGCAGCAAGCATCGTTCAATATATTGGTACCGGCCGCCGTAAAGAATCGGTGGCCCGCGTGATTCTTCGGCCCGGCAAAGGCGATTTCACGATCAACGGAAGGGCCTTCGAGAACTACTTTCCCACCGAAGCCGCGCGCGCCTCCGTGCGCCAGCCTCTGCTGGCCACCGAGACGGCCGACAAGTTCGACATCCTGATGCGCATCGGCGGCGGAGGGATTTCCGGCCAAGCCGGCGCCGCCCGTCATGGCATCGCGCGCGCTTTGTGCGAGTTTAACGTGGAGTTGCGGTCACGCCTGAAGAAACTGGGCTTTCTGACGCGCGACCCGCGGCAGCACGAGCGCAAGAAATACGGCCAAAAGGGTGCGCGCAAGCGCTTCCAGTTCTCCAAACGTTAAATGTCTGTTGGTTGCAGTTGGTGTGTCCGGGTGGCGCGCGCAAATCTCGCTTTGGGCCGCGCGCGTGGCTCAGGCACGGATCATTCAGGAGGTAGTCTACGCCCGCAATATCGATGAAGGAATTGCTCGAAGCCGGTGTTCACTTCGGGCACCAGACCAAGCGCTGGAATCCGAAGATGAAAGAATACATCTTCGGCGAACGCAACGGAATTTATATAATCGACCTGCAAAAAACCTTGAAGATGTTCAAGGACGCCGCTCGTTTCGTAGGCGAAATGGCCGCCCAGGGCAAGAACGTGCTCTTCGTGGGGACCAAGCGCCAGGCGCAGGAAGCCATCGCCGAGGAAGCTCGCCGTTGTTCGATGTTCTTCGTGAACCAGCGCTGGTTGGGCGGTCTGCTCACGAATATGGCCACGGTCCAGAAGTCGATCAAGCGGCTTAAGGAACTGGAAGGCATGGCCAACGTGGAAGGCGGTTACACGGGCCGTCCGAAGAAGGAAATCATCCGCCTGGAGCGCGAGCGCAAACATCTCGATTCGAACCTGCAAGGCATCAAGGATATGCCGGGCTTGCCGGATCTACTGTTCGTGATCGACTCGAACAAGGAAGCCATCGCGGTGAAGGAAGCGCGCCGGCTGGGTATCCCTGTGGTGGCCATCGTGGACACCAACTGCGATCCCGACGAAGTGGATTACGTGATTCCGGGCAACGACGACGCCTTGCGCGCCATCCGGCTCTTCGCCAGCAAGATCGCGGACTCCGTAGTGGAAGGCCGGCTGCTCGCGAGCGAACAGGAATTCACTTCGGAAAAGATCGTGACCGACGATACGCCGGTCGAGGAAGTGCCCGAATACACCGAATACGTGGATCCCAAGTACGCGGAGAAGATCATGGCGGAGTCTCTGATGGAAGACGAGCCGCTGCCCGTATCGCCGCGTAAAGGCCCTGCTTCGGAAACCGAACCGGTCTCTGAAGCCGTGGTCACCGAAAGCGGCCACTAAGAGAAGGCCGGTCGTGGATGGTGGGTTGTGGGTCATCGGCACTGGGCTGAACCACTTCCCATCACCTGCGACCCATCAACCATCACCCATATTAGGTTGGAACAACTATGGCGGATATTACCGCGCAACTCGTAAAGCAACTCCGTGATCGCACTGGCGCCGGCATGATGGAATGCAAGAGCGCCCTGATCGAGGCCAGCGGCGACCTCGGGAATGCCGAAGTGGTACTGCGGAAGCGTGGCATCGCGTCCGCACACAAGAAAGCCGAGCGCGTCACCAAGCAAGGTTTGATCGGCAGCTACATCCATTCCGGCGGCCAGCTCGGCGTTCTGGTGGAAGTCAACTGCGAGTCCGATTTTGTGGCGCGCACGGCCGATTTCCAGGAACTGGTGCACGATATCGCGATGCACATCGCCGCCGCCGACCCGAAGTTCATCCGCAAGGAAGACGTTCCGGCCGAGGCGATGGATAAGGAGCGCGACGTGCAGCGCGGCCGCGACGACTTGAAGGGCAAACCCGCCAACGTCATCGACCGTATCGTGGAAGGCCGGATGGCGAAGTTTTACGAAGAGGTTTGCCTATTGGAGCAGCCCTTCGTGAAGGAAGCTAGCCTGACGGTCGGGCAGTTGATCAAGACCAAGATTTCCAAGCTGGGCGAGAACATCAGCGTTTCGCGGTTCACCCGGTACAAAGTGGGCGACATCGCCGCAGCCGAATCCGGCGGCGAAGGGCCGGCAGACGCAAGTGCCGCAGTATAAGCGCATCCTGCTGAAGCTCAGCGGCGAATCGCTGGCCGGGGGCGCGGCTTTCGGCATCAACGCCACCGTGGTTAAGGATCTAGCCGCGGAAGTGGCGGCGGTGGCGGCCACGGGCGTGCAGGTTGGCTTGGTAGTGGGCGGCGGCAATATCTTTAGGGGGGTAGCGGCGGCGGCCCAGAACATGGATCGGGTAACGGCCGATCACATGGGCATGCTGGCCACGGTGATCAATTCCCTGGCGCTGCAGGACGCCCTGGAACAGATTGGCGTGCATACCCGGGTGATGAGCGCGATCGAAATGCACGAGGTGGCCGAGCCCTACATCCGGCGCCGCGCCATGCGCCATCTGGAAAAGGGCCGGGTGTGCGTCTTCGCCGCCGGCACTTCGAATCCGTACTTCTCCACGGACACCGCGGCCACGCTGCGCGCGCTCGAAATCAAGGCGGAGGTGATCGCCAAGGCCACGCGCGTGGACGGCGTATATGACAAAGACCCCTTGCGGTTTCCCGACGCCGTGATGTACCGTGAGGTTTCGTATCTGGAAGTCCTGTCCAAGTCTTTGGCCGTCATGGACGCCACTTCCATCGCCATGTGCCGGGACAACAAACTTCCGATAATTGTTTTCAACTTGAATACGAGCGGCAATATCATGCGTATGGCGATGGGCGAGCCCGTCGGTACGCTCATTCACTAGGCCACTTATGAAAACCGAACACAACGCCGCGCCCGCCGGGCCGGCCTTCCAGTCGATTAAGGAAGTCGAAAGCAATGTGAAAGTGCGCATGGAGAAGGCCATTGGCGACATGCAGCACGAAATGGCCACGATCCGCACAGGCCGCGCCACCTTAAGCCTGCTGGATCACATCCGTGTGGATTATTACGGGACGCCGTCGCCCCTGAACCAGGTGGCGACCCTGCACATTCCCGAGCCCAGCATGATCACGATCACGCCCTGGGACGCATCGCAAATCGGGCCGATCGAGAAGTCCATCCGGGTTTCCGACCTGGGCCTGAATCCCGCGAATGACGGCAAGATGATCCGGCTCCCGATTCCGCCTCTCACCGAGGAGCGCCGCAAGGAATTCGTGAAGCGCCTGCACGGCGTGGCCGAGCATCATCGCGTATCGCTGCGCAACATCCGTCGGGATGGCAACGAGGCCGTGAAGGCGCTGGTGAAGGACAAGAAGATCACCGAAGACGAAGACAAGCGCGCCCACGACGAGATCCAGAAGCTGACCAACACCTACATGGATAAGATCGACCAGGCCGCCAAGTTGAAGGAAAAAGAGATCCTGGAGATCAAGTAGGCACAGGGTCGGTGGGCAGCCCATTTTGGAGGGATTGTCCGCCCTCCGTGACCAACCTTGTCTTCTCGCATACGACTCCCGATTGACGGCCAGAGCGCGGCGTGGGCCATCCTTTGCGCCTTTCTGGTATTCTCCTGGCAATCCCTCACGGTACGCTGCAATTATGGCGGAAACTGGACGGCACTGTTTCTAACCGGCGGCCGCTTGCAAATCCCGCCTGCACTGGCCAGCGAACACATCTATAGCTTCCCCGGCTCGATGGGCTGGGACGGACAGTTCTACCACTACATCGCGCACGATCCACTGATGGCGCACGATTTGTGGAAGTACATCGACGCTCCCCGGCTGCGCTACCGGCGGATTCTGATTCCCGCGTTGGCCTACGCGCTGGCCTGGGGCAACCCTTTATACGTCGATACCGCTTACCGCGCTGTCATCCTTCTTTTCTTTGCGCTAGGCGCGTATTGGCTCAGCCGCCTGGCAGCGCGGTTCGCACGGCACCGGGCATGGGGCCTGGCGTTCCTCGCGATCCCGGCGGCAATCGTTTCGATGGACCGCATGGCGGTGGACGTAGGACTGGCGGCGCTGGTGATGGGGTTCGCCTGGTATAGCCGCGAGGAGCAGCCCGGCTGGCCGCTTTATTCCGTGCTCCTGTTGGGCGCATTGGCCCGCGATACCGGCTTGCTACTGGTACCGGCCTACTGCATCTGGCTCGTGGTGCGCAAACGCGTGTGGCGCGCCCTGGCATTCGCTACCGCGGCGATCCCCACTCTGACATGGTACGGGTACATCGACCTTCGGACCCAGCCATTCGCGCATTCGGGGCCGGTCGCCATCCCGTTTTCCGGCCTTCTGGACCGTCTGCTGCACGCCTGGCCGTATCCGTATTCGCCGGGGCTGAGATTCGCCTTGGACGGATTGGACGATCTGGCAGTCGTGGGTATTCTGCTGGCGATCGTCATGGCAGTGCCTCTGGCGCGCCGCACAGGCTTCAGTCCGAGCGGTTGGGCAATGGTGTTATTTGCCCTCGTAGGGATCTTTCTGTGGCGCCCCGGCGACTGGCTGGAGGCCTTCGATTATGCCCGCATCCTGTCGCCGCTGCTGGCCCTGGTGGCACTGGTGGCCCTGGAGACGCTACCGGCATTCCGTTGGCTGACCTTGGCGCCTTTATGCATGGCGGCGCCGCGTTGCCTGATCCAACTGGCTCCGCAAGTGCTGGGAGTGTTGAGAGTGGCTGTCAAAGTGGCCCCGCCGCACTGACCGCGGGGCGCGGATGCTATTTCGGACCGACGGCGATCTCCAACAGATCGGCGTTATCCGGTTCCGACGCGGTAATGGGTCCGCTGGCAACGCCCGCATCCACCAGCGCCTTGGCAAGTGCCGTAGCGAATTGCCGCCGGTTGGCCCCCACCTCGAGGGCGATCCCCGGTTGCGGCTTGCCGAATACCAAGGCCGGCGCCATGTTAACCGCCATACCAGCCGCATCCAGCACCGCCTTAATCTGGCCGGCGAACGCGTCGATCTCCGGGTCGCCCGGAGGCGTGACAATGGACACTTTTTGGCCGCGGAAGCGTACCAGCGCCGACTGGATACTCTGACGTTGGGAGGCGGAGATGTGCCGCGCGCCGAGCCGTTCTTCAATCCGCAAGCGCGCGGCGCGCTCTTTCTCAACCGCCAGTTGCAGTTCGAGGTTCTCTTTTCGCAGCCGTTCGCGATGCGCCTGCGCGTACGCCACTTCGGCCTCCAGGCGCTGCTTTTCCTGGTATGCCATGGCAGCCTGCGCATTTGCCCGGGCCGCCCCGGCATGCGCGTTCGCCACGGCTTCGGCGGACTTGCTTTGGAGTGTCTTGAGTTCCGTATCCTTCGCGGACGTGACCCGGCCCGCGAAAAGGGCCAGGACGAAACTGGTCCCGGCCGCCAGGCATACAAACACGACGTACGCCAGGGTAGACCAGTTCAAGCCCCTTTCCAGGAAATGCACATTGGATAGGTCTGGCAAAGCACTTATAGCATGCCAGCCCAGGTGACGATTGGCAATTACCAGCCGTACCCGCGGTTCCAGAGAACGGCATGGTACTTGGACTGGAGGTACGTCTCACCTGAGCAATTCTTCGAGGGTGCCGGCATCTATTAGGCGGTCGCTGAGGTCCTCGAGTTCGGGGACCGAAAGCGCAGCCAGTTTTTCGGAGGCCCAGGCCGGCAAGGCGCGGAAGCGCTTCCCAATTAACCTTCGCAAGACGGCGAGTTCGCCCTCGTGGCGCCCTTCCTGACGCCCTTCTTTTAACATGGGTCCCAGGACCTCATGGTCTCGGATGTCGAGATCGATCGGCATTTTCAACCCAGCAAGTCTTCGAGGCTTCCGGCATCCAATAGCCGCTCGCTCAAGGCTTCGAGCTCAGGAACCGCAAGCGCAGCCAGTTTTTCGGAGGCCCAGCCCGGCAAGCCGCCGAAGCGCTTCTCAATCAACCTTCGCAAGACGGCAAGTTCGCCCTCGTGAAGCCCCTCCTGGCGGCCTTCTTGGCGGCCCTCTTGGCGGCCCTCTTGGCGCCCTTCCTGGTGCCCTTCTTGGCGGCCTTCCTGGCGCCCTTCCGCACGCCCCGCCTGACGGCCTTGCTGCCACTCTTCTTTAAACATGGGTCCCAAGACCTCATGGTCTCGAATGTCAACATTGATCGGCATTTTCCGTGTCTCCTGTTCCACCACGCCCGACAAGTGCCGCAATCCAGCCAGGATCAACAACTGCGCAAAAGCGGTCTCGCGTTCTGCCGGCGCCAGCCCCGCGATGCGCTTCACGATCCTGCGGACCGCCTCTTTATGATCCCGCAGCCGAGCCAGTATCGCAATTACATTATCCCCGACGTCCCGGCTTTCCAGCAGGAGGTCTCCATCCAGCGTCCGGATGTCGATCAATTCATACTCGAACAAAACTCCGGGACCGCGCAGCGCCTTCTCCATCTTCAGCGGCGATTCGCCCACGTAAAGCACCACTTGCAGCGGGAATTGCCCGAACAACCGGTACACACCCAGGCAGTATTCCGCCATGCGCTGCGGCATGGTGGCGTCGTTGCCGCTTTGCAGTTCCACGTGCACCAAACCGCCCGCGACCGTTTCGCCGAGCAGATCCAGGCGCGCGTTCTGCACCCTTGGCAGTTCGACATTCAACCATCTGGCGACCGCCGTACCGGTCAGTTCGCGCAGAGTGAGGGTGGCAGAACCTTGCAACAGCAACTTCAAAGCAACGTCGTATTCCTGCATGCGAAGAGGCGCTTATGAATTGTGCGTACGGATAAAGGGTGGGCCACGCCCGGTCTTTTTCTCATAGGTCGGCGCGGGCAGCGGATATTTCGCACACAAGCTCTGTTACTATGTTTACTCAATGAACGCGCGGCTCCGGGCTGAACCGCGCACCCTCATCGCCTCACCCGTAGTCCTCGGGCCTGCGCGGTGGAATAGAGGTTCGAGATGAAACTGCATCCGATCGATGTCGCGATCATCGTGGTCTACGTGGCGACCTCCGTGCTGCTGGGCTACTGGGTCTCGCATCGCGCCTCCCGCGACACCAAGGCGTATTTCCTGGGCGGCAATACCCTGCCCTGGTATTTCCTGGGCGTGTCCAACGCTTCCGGCATGTTCGACATCGCGGGGACCATGTGGCTGGTCTACCTGATGTTCATTTATGGCTTGAAGAGCGTCTGGATCCCCTGGCTGTGGCCCGTCTTCAATCAGATTTTTCTGATGGTCTACCTGTCCACGTGGCTCCGCCGCTCCAATGTCACCACCGGCGCCGAGTGGATCCGCACGCGGTTCGGCACGGGACGCGGGGCGCAGCTTTCACACATGATCGTAGTGATCTACGCGCTGGTGAGCGTCATCGGCTTCCTCACCTACGGCTTCAAAGGCATCGGTAAATTCGCGGTCGATTTCCTGCCGTGGCATCTCTCGGCCAACGTGTATGCGCTGATTCTAATGGGTATCACCACTTTCTACGTGGTGAAGGGCGGCATGTTCAGCGTGGTGATTACCGAGGTGCTGCAGTTCTGCATCCTTTCGGTCGCGTCACTGGCCATCGGCATCATCGCCATCTCGCGGGTCTCGCCCGAGGCCCTGCGCCGCGTGATTCCGGCCGGATGGGAGCAGATCTTCTTCGGTTGGCACCTGAACCTGGATTGGTCCCACCTGATCGCCGCGGTGAACACCAAGATCGCCGAGGACGGATACACGATCTTCGGCGCATTCTTCATGATGATGCTGTTCAAAGGCATCCTGATTAGTATGGCAGGGCCCGCACCGAACTACGACATGCAGCGCATCCTTTCGACGAAGAATCCGCGCGAAGCCTCGATGATGAGCGCCATGGTGAACGTGGTGCTGAACGTGCCGCGGTATTTCATGATTACAGGGCTGACTATCCTGGCTCTGGTGTTCTATAGCGATAAGATCCGCGCGATGGGCCAGGCGATGGATTTTGAGATGGTGCTGCCCGACGCGCTCAGCCAGTTTGTTCCTGCCGGCCTGCTGGGACTGCTGGTAGCGGGTCTGCTGGCGGCGTTCATGTCGAACTTCGCCGCCACGGTGAATGCCGCGCCGCCTTACATCGTGAACGATCTTTATCGCAAGTACATCAACCCGCATGCCAGCGAGCGAAATTGTGTGCGCCTGAGCTATCTGGCGTCGTTCGGCGTGGTGGTGCTGGGTATATCGTTCGGCTGGTTTGTCACTTCCATCAATACCGTGATCCAGTGGATTGTCTCGGCGCTTTGGGGCGGCTATACGGCTTCCAACGTTCTGAAGTGGTATTGGTGGCGATTCAATGGGTACGGCTATTTCTGGGGCATGGTGACCGGGATTGCCGGATCGCTGATCATTCCGTGGACGCTGCCGAGCGTCTCGCCGCTGAATTCGTTTCCGATCATCGTGGGGATCTCGTTAATCGGCTGCATTGTGGGCACGCTACAGACAAAGCCGGAAGAAGACGCCGTGCTCATGGATTTCTACAGGCGCGTGCGCCCGTGGGGCTTCTGGGATCCGATCCGGGACAAGGTGATGCGGGAAGATCCGTCTTTCAAACCGAACCCCGACTTCTTGCGGGATATGTTCAATATTGTTGTGGGCATCGTCTGGCAGACCAGCCTGATCGCATTCCCGGTATATATCGTGATCCGGCGCTATGAGATCGCGTCGTATGCGGTGGCGATAGCGGTAATCACTTCGATCGTCCTGAAATTCACGTGGTACGACCATTTGAAGAAGATGGAGATCGAACCGGCTCCCGCCGCGCCTATGGCGCTGCCGGCGCAGCCGTAGCGCCGCGCGGTGCAGACTTCCAACGTGCGTGAGGAATTTGCCAGGGATGTGAAGACAGCCATCCGGAAGGGTGACGCGGACACCCTGCGCCGTCTTCTCGACGAGGACCCCTCGCGAGCTAACGAGCTCGTGAGTTGGGGAAAGGACGACCGCATCCTGACGCATCCCCTGCACTACGTTTCCGATATGTTATTCGAGGGAATCCTGCAAGACGGCCAGGAACCGCCGTTGGTTGACGCGCTGATTCAAGCCGGCGCGGATCTTAATTTCCAGCGAAATGGCAAGGGCGATACGCCTTTGATCGGAGCCGCGAGCCTGGGAGCCGAAGAGGTCGGGCTGAAGCTCGTGCAGGCGGGAGCCAGGCCTGAACCGCGCGGATTCTTCGGCGAGACTGCTCTGCATTGGGCCTCGCTGCTCGGCGAGGAGCGGCTTGTAAAAGCCCTGCTGGACGGCTCGGATCTGGAACTGAAAGACGAAAAATACAAATCCCCGCCGCTGGGATGGGCGATCCACGGTTGGGAGAACCCACCCTCGGGAAATCGCGGGCGGCAGCGCGAAGCGATCGCTGTGCTGCTCGCCGCGGGGGCCGGAGTGGAACCCGGATGGCTGGAAAGCGCGAAAGTACGTGCCGATCCAGAGATATTCGCAGCACTCAGCGCCCGGCGGTAGTCTCGGGGAACTTCAGGCGGGCCGCAGGATCCCGTCGATCTGCTGTAGCTCCTCCGCCGCGAACGCGAAATTTCCGACTGTCCCCGCGCACTGCTCCACCTGCTCCACGCGGCTGGCGCCGATGAGCGCGCTCGCCATCACGCCGTGCCGCAACACCCACGCCAGCGCCAATTGGGCCAGCGACTGGCCGCGTCGGCGGGCGATCTCATTCAGGGCCCGCACCTGCGCCAGGCGCGCCTCGGTGACATCCGATCGTTTCAGGAAAGTACCCAGCTTCGAGGCGCGGGAGCCCTCTGGAACGCCATCCAGATAACGGCCGGTCAGTAGTCCTTGCGCCAGGGGAGAGAATGCGATGCCGCCGATGCCTTCCGCCGCTAAGCGCTCGAACAAGCCCTCTTCGGCCGTGCGCACGAACATCGAATATTTCATCTGATGGATCAGGCATGGCGTACCCATCCGGCGCAAAGCCGCCACCGCGCGGGCGGTCTGCTCGGGGTTGTAGTTCGAAATGCCGGCATAGAGGGCCTTGCCGGCACGGACGACGCTATCGAGTGCGGACATGGTCTCTTCGACCGGCGTATCCGGGTCGGGGCGGTGCGAGTAGAAGATATCGACATAGTCGAGACCCATCCGGCGCAGGCTTTGGTCGAGGCTGGCCAGCAGGTATTTGCGCGATCCCCATTCGCCATAGGGACCGGGCCACATCAGGTAGCCGGCTTTGGTGGAGACGACCAGTTCGTCGCGCCATGCACCCAGATCGGCACGAAGGGCGCGCCCGAAATTCTCTTCGGCCGAGCCCGGCGGCGGGCCGTAGTTATTGGCCAGGTCGAAGTGCGTGATGCCGAGATCGAAGGCGCGGCACAGCATGGCGCGCATGTTCTCGAATGCGTCGACGCCGCCGAAATTGTGCCAGAGGCCCAGCGAGATGGCCGGTAGCCGCAGGCCGCTCGCGCCGCAGCGGCGGTAGATCATTTTGTCGTAGCGTTGGTCGTCGGGTAAGTACATAGTGTCTCCTGGAGCGTCGGCACGGGCGGCCTTCCCCACTTACTGCAGTGTCACTTCTACGGACACCTCGGCGCGTCCGTCCGTGGGGTCCGGGACTATGTCGCCATCGATGGAATGGCCATCCACGGCCAGCTTCACCGCATTGCCCGGCCCTTCGCGGCGCACGGCGATGTTGTAAGTCACGCCGCGGAAGCGGCGCACCGCGTGGAAAGCCGTCCATCGCGCTGGAATCGCCGGCGCGATCTGCAAGCCGTCATAAGCCGGCCGAATGCCGAGAATGAACTGTACAATGGCATAGTAGTTCCAGGCGGCGGTGCCGGTCAGCCAGGAGTTCTTGGCCTCGCCGTGGGTGGGTGCATCGCGCCCGGCGATCATCTGCGCGTACACATAGGGCTCGCAGCGGTGCACGTCGCTGATTGCCTCGCGCGCCGAAGGATTGATGCGCGAGTAGTAATCGTGAGCGGCGTCGCCATTGCCCGCCATGGCCTCCGCGATGATCACCCAGGGATTGTTGTGGCAGAAGATTCCGGCATTTTCTTTGTAGCCAGGCGGGTACGAAGAAATCTCGCCCAGGTGCAGGTAATACCGCGAGTAGGCCGGCTGCTGGAGCACGATGCCATGCGGCGTGGCCAGATATTTGCGCACGGATTCGAGCGCGCGCCGGGCCAACCCGTCCTCCAGGCCGATGCCCGCCAGAATACAGAAGCCTTGCGGCTCGATGAAGATCTTGCCCTCGGCGCATTCTTTCGATCCCACTTTGTTGCCGAAATCGTCATAAGCGCGCAGGAACCACTCGCCATCCCAGCCATGCCGGCGGACGGTTTCCTCCATACGCGCGCCCTCGGCCAGGTAGCCCGCGGATTCATCCGCGTGGCCGCTGTGCCGCGCGATGGCCGCCAGTTCCTTGGCCGCCAGGACGAACAATCCGCCGATAAATACCGACTCGGCCACCTTGCCCTCTTTGTTGGTGGTGGTCTGGAAGGATTGGCCGGGCGTATCGGAGAAGCAGTTCAGGTTCAGGCAATCGTTCCAATCGGCGCGGCCGATGAGCGGCAAACCATGCGGCCCGAGCCGTTCGAGCGTATAGCGGAAGCTGCGCCGCAGGTGCTCGTAGAGCGGCTGCTCCGATCCCGGCTGATTATCGAATTGCACGGGCTCGTCGAGAATGCTCCAGTCGCCGGTCTCCTTCAGATAGGCGCCGACGCCCACAATCAGCCAATGCGGATCGTCGTTGAAATTGCCGCCGACATCGTTGTTGCCCTTCTTGGTGAGCGGCTGGTATTGATGATATGCGCCGCCGCTGGGAAGCTGCGTGGCAGCCAGATCGAGGATGCGCTCGCGGGCACGCTCGGGCACCATGTGGACAAAGCCGAGCAGATCCTGATTGGAGTCGCGGAAGCCGAGGCCGCGCCCGATGCCCGACTCGTAGAACGAAGCCGAGCGCGACATATTAAACGTCGCCATGCATTGATAGGCATTCCACACGTTTACCATCCGGTCGGTATGGAGGTCCGGCGTGGAAACCTGGCAGATGCCCAGCAGGCCATCCCAATAGGTGCGCAACTTCCGGAAGGCCGCGTCCACGTTTTCCGGAACGAGATAGCGGGCAATCACGGGCTTGGCGGTTTTCTTGTTGACGGTCTGGGAGCCAGGAGGATCGAATTTTTCGTCCTTGAGGTTTTCCTGGTAGCCCAAAACAAAAAGGATCTGTCGCGTTTCGCCCGGCTGCAAGACAAGCCGGACATGGTGCGAGCCGATGGGCGCCCAGCCGTGCGCCACGGAGTTCGCGGATTCGCCGCGCTCCACCACGGCGGGGCGGTCCCATCCGCGGGTGGGGCCCAGGAAAGCCTCGCGCTGGGTATCTACACCCGCGGTTTCCGCGGAGCAGGCGAACCAGGCGAAGTGATCGCGGCGCTCGCGGTATTCGGTTTTGTGATAGATGACGCCGTTTTCGATCTCGACCTCGCCGATGCTGAAGTTGCGCTGAAAATTGGTGGAGTCGTCCTGCGCATCCCATAGGCAGAATTCGATGGCCGAGAAGATCGAGAGCGCGGCGGGTGTCTGGCGATGGTTGGTCACCGTGAACTGCCAGATTTCAAGGTTCTCGTCGAGCGGCACAAAGTAGCGCGTGCTGGCCGCGATACCGCGGCGCTTGGACCCGATTGTGGAATAGCCCATGCCGTGGCGGCAGGTGTACTGTTCCACGTCGCTGTGAGTGGGCTGCCAGGAGGGCGACCAGTAATCGCCCGTCTCGTTGTCACGCACGTAGATATAGCGGCCGCCCAAGTCGAAGGGTACGTTGTTGTAGCGATAGCGGGTGAGGCGGCGCAGGCGGGCGTCGCGATAGAACGAATATCCGCCCGCGGTATTGGAAATAATTCCGAAGTACTGCTGGCATCCCAGATAATTGATCCATGGCAGGGGAGTATCTGGCCGGGTAATCACATATTCCCGGTTCTTGTCGTCAAAGTATCCGTATTGCATATAAATTGTTTATCTATCCCAGGCGAGCCATCATTTCCAGACAGACGCGCCCATTATGATACGGGCATTTCCAAGCTCCCACCAGGCACGCGTCCGGATCTTCCCGTGCTTTCCAGGGAGTGCCATCGGGCCGCAGTTTTGCGTGCCATTCGCCGTGGACGCGATCCACGACCTTCGCTTGAATGTATTCCCACGCGCGCCAGGCAGCCGTACGAAAGTATTCCTCGCCGGAGACCTGGAAGGCATTGTAGAACCCCACCACCGCTTCCGCCTGCGCCCACCAATGCTTGTTGGGATCGACCATAACGCCTTGCGCCGCCTCGTAGAAGATACTGCCATCGGCGTCCAAACCTTCATCGTAAACCGCCTGGGCCATGCGGACGGCTAACTCGCGGGCGCGATCGATCAGGGCCGCGTCGCGCACCGCTTCCGCCGCTTCGAGGATCAACCAGGAGCCTTCGATATCATGCCCGAACGAAACGTGATCGTGCAGGGAGTTCCACCGGTTATCGAAAAAGAGCTTAAAGTGAGGGCCGGCGACGATTCTATCCATGGTGACTTCGAGCAGGCGTTTGAGGCTGGCGCGCAAGCCGGGGCCATCCCAGGCACGCAGCAGATTGCTATAAGCCTCCAATATGTGCAGATGCGTATTCATCGATTTAGGGCTGTTGAGGTCCTTATCGCTCAGCCGCTGATCTGCGAGCGCGCTCCAGTCGCGGGCGCGGGCTTCCAGATATCCTCCATACTCAGGTTCGCCGCTTTTCTCCTCGATGAGCCGATAAAGCTGTTTGGCCCACTCCAGGCTTTCGGCGCGCCCCGTGGCCCGGAAGTATTCGGCCAGGCCATACAGCGCAAAGGCCTGCGCATAGATTTGTTTGCGATCGGAGATGGGACGCCCCTCGAAATCGAGCATCCAATAAATGCCGCCGAATTCCTGGTCCCAGAACCTGTCGATAACGTAGCGGTAAGCCCAATCGGCCGTCCGGCGATAAGTTGGATCCTCAAGAACGCGCGCCGCGGCCGAGAAGGTCCATAGGATGCGCGCGTTGATCACGGAAGCGCGCGGCGCCTGGCGATCGACATTTAGGTCGCAATCTACCGTGCCGAAGAATCCGCCGTTTTCACGGTCTATGGTATGCCGCATCCAAAACGGCAGAATATTCTCGGTCAGTTCGCGGCGGAACTGTGCTGCCCAATCCGCGTTCGCAATCATTTGGCCGACCGTTTGAGATTTTTCTCGATCAGGGCGATGCGCCGCTCAACGCAGAGCGCGCTGCGCAGCGGATCTCCAGGTGTATGCAGCGCATAATCGAGCAATCGCGGCACGGTGGTGGTCGCCACATACGTGCGCGTATCGGACGCTCCGTAATAGATAAAGACATCGTCCCCGCGCGCTACCCAGCCGTTAGAGAAAGCCACGTTTGAAACGTCGCCGACGCGTTCTTCGCCTTGGGGCGCCAGGAAATATCCGCCGGGGTGGGCGATCACTTTCCACGGCGCGGAAAGGTCGCACAGGAAAACATACAGCACGTAGCGCAGGCCCGCCGCCGTATTCCGCACGCCGTGCGCCAGGTGCAGCCAGCCACTGGCGGTTTTGATCGGCGCGGGCCCCAAGCCGTTCTTCACTTCGTTGATGGTGTGATATTCGCGGCGCTCGATAATCGTTTCGTCCGCGATGACGGCGTGCTCCATGCTGGGCGCCAGTCCCCAGCCGATGCCGCCGCCGCGCCCGGCCTCGATGAAACTATCCTGCGGGCGAGTGTACAAGGCGTATTGGCCGTCAACAAATTCGGGATGCAGGACGCAATTGCGCTGTTGGGCCGAAGGCGTCCGCAAATCGTCCAATCGAACCCAATTTTTCAGATCGTGGGTGCGGGCGATGCCGCACTGGGCAACCGCCGAGGAAAGGTCGCCGGGCGGCGCATTGGGGTCTTTCCGCTCGGCGCAGAAAAGACCGTAAATCCAGCCGTCCTGGTGCGCGGTCAGGCGCATGTCATAGACATTGGTTTCGGGTTCGGCGCCCTCGGGCATCACCACCGGATAGTCCCAGAAACGGAAGCCATCGATGCCGTTGGCGCTCTCGGCCACCGCGAAAAACGACTTGCGGTCGGCGCCCTCGACGCGGGCCATCAGCACGATTTTGCCGTTCCACTCCATGGCGCCCACATTGAACGCCGCGTTGACCGCCTGGCGTTCCAGGAAAAACGGATTTGCCTCGGGATCGAAATCGTATCGCCAGGAGAGCGGCGCGTGCGCTCCGGTCAGCACCGGATGGCGGTAACGCTGGAACCAGCCGCTGGGCTCGGAAAGCGGCTCGTTGGGGCGCTGGAGAAGCTCTTCATGGGCACGAGTCAGGGCATCCAGGCGCGATTGAAACTCGTTTGTCGTCATTTGGATTTGTGGATCGCTTTATCATACAACGCGGCTACAGAGGCCGGTGTGGACGCCGGCCGCGGGACTGGAGTCCTGCCCCACAATATGCTATTCCTTGAAGAAAGCAGAGGAGCATACCATGATGAACCGCCGGGATTTCTTTCTGCGCAGCGCGGCGACCGCCGGCGCGGCTGCGTTCGCCAATTTTCCGTATCACTTATATGCGGGCACCGAGAAGCTGGCCACCGACCGCATCAAGCTGGGTCCCATGCAAGTGGAGGTAAGCCGTTTGGCGCAGGGCAGCGGCACAGACGGCGCGGGCGGCAGTTCCAACCAGACGCGTAAACTGGGCCTGCGCGGCCTGGCCGACCTGTTCGACGCCGCATACGATAACGGCGTCACCTTCTGGGATACGGCGGACCAGTACGGCACACATCCGCACGTGAAGGAAGCGCTGAAACGGGTGCCGCGCGAAAAGGTCGCGATCCTGAGCAAGACGCATGCGTCCACCGAGAAGGATATGCGCGACGACCTGGACCGTTTCCGCCGCGAATTGGGCACCGACTACATCGACATCCTGCTGCTGCATTGCATGATGGATGGCGATTGGCCGGAACGTAAGAAGGGGGCTATGGCGGTGATCTCGGAAGCGCGCGAGAAAGGCATCGTGCGGACGCACGGGACTTCCTGCCATACTCTCGAAGCGCTGAAGGCGGCGGCCGCGAATCCGTGGGTGCAAGTGGACCTGGCGCGCATCAATCCCGCCCAAGTAGCCATGGACGCCGCGCCGCAGACCGTGATCGCGGTGCTGCGCCAGATGAAAGCGGCCGGCAAGGGTGTGATCGGGATGAAGATTCTGGGCGCGGGTGCGCTGCGTCACAAAGCCGACGAGAGCCTGCAGTTCGCCCTGTCGCTCGATTGCGTGGATTGCTTTACGATCGGCGCGGAGAGCCGCGATGAAATGTTGGATTTGACGCGGAAGATCCCAGCGGCCAGTGTGAGAGGGTGATCGGTCTAAGGCGATGGGTTGTGGGTGCGAACCACCTACAACCCATCACCTGTAACCCGCCTTAAACTACTTTCACGAAAATAATGACCAACGTGTAGAGCGCCAGCGATTCGATCAGCACCAGGCTCAACAGCAGGGCGAAGCGGATCGCGGGCGCCGCGCCCGGATTCCGTCCCATGCCTTCGGCGGCGGCGGCCGCGGCTTTGGCCTGCGCCAGGCCGCAGAGTCCGGAAGCGATAGCCATCGCGAAACCGGATGTGATGGCCACCCAATTTACGCCGGCGGCGGCCGGCGCAGCGCCGGTCCCCTGCGCGAAGATCGGGCTGGCCAGTGCAAACAGCACGATCGCCAGTAACATCAACTTTGTCTTCATGGTCTTGCTCCTTCGATTAGAAATCGCCCCCAGGAGGTGGTTCCCGTCATCCTCGTACAGCCGGTCTCACACTGAAGGGGCGGCATAAAGCCGGTATTAATGCTCGTGCGATACTGCTCCGGACACATACATCATGGTGAGGAGCATAAAGATGTAAGCCTGCAGTAGGGAAACAAAAACGTGCAGGCCCATAAAAACAGCCGGGACCGCGAAATAAGTGAGGCTTAGAAAAACCAGCGTTACTTGTTCGCCCGCATACATGTTGGCATAAAGACGAACGGTGAGCGACAGCGGCCGCGCCATGTGGCTGATCAACTCGATGGGCACCATCAGGGGAGCCAGAAATGGCATGGGACCGGCGAAATGCGCCAGGTACTTTCCAAACCCCTGCTCGCGAAATCCCATCAGGTTGTAGTAACAGAACGCCGCAATCGCGCAACCCGCCGGCACCGAGGGTGCGATGGTGGGCGACTCGAAGCCCGGAATAATTCCGATCAGGTTGCAAAACAGAATAAAAATGAAGAGAGTGCCGAAGAACGGCAGATACTTCGATCCGCCATGGCCGACGGCGTCTTCGGCCTCGTTATGCACAAAATCGTTGATGATTTCGAAAGTGTGCTGCAACTTGCCGGGACGGTCCATCGAGAGCCGGGTACGCAGGTAGGCGAACAACAGGATGATGATGAGCGCGACCAGGATCTCCATCACCATGAAGTTGTACCAGGGACGCGGCTCAGGCGGTTGCCCCAGCAGCTTCAAAATCGTATTGCCCAGCCCGGGCAGGTTATCGTTGAAGACTTTGGCTAGCCAGATTTCTTCATGATGATGATGCATAGATCAATTCGAAGACAATTTCCACAATGACGGCCGCCACCGGAACAAACAGTCCAATCAGGGCGGCCGGCAAGCTCAAGGAAGTAAAATTCACTATAGCATAGGCGCCGGCGCCCAACAGCACGTAGCGCAGGCCGATCAGGATGGCGAATTTCGGGCTGGGGCGTGCCGCCAGCGCGGCGCCCAACGCATCCACCACTTTCTTGAGCCAGCGGAAATTCAGGTAGGAAGCGGCCGCGCCCAGCAGGTAAGCGACGGCCCACCTCCAACCCCGCAAAATCAGGCAAGCCAGGCATCCGGCGGCGGCCAGCACCACCGTACCGCGGGCGATGCGCCGCAGCGCGGTTTCGAAGTGCGCCTGCTCAGGAGCCATCGCCGCGGGTGTCACGCATGAGCTGCCGGATGAGTTGCACAAATCCGGCGGCGATGCCCAGGATCAGAAACGGGATGTAAAGAAAATGGGTATGGAAGGCTTTGTCCAGCAGGTAGCCGATGATGTAGCCCACCAAGGTGGCCGCGGGCAGCATGATGGCCAGGGAGGTGTACTCCCCGACCAGCACCATGAAATTCCTGGCCACTCAGTTCATGTTCATGCCGCACATGCCTGGATTGCTGCAGCGTCCGCTGGGACAAACCGGGCCATCGGCCTGTTTGGGACCAGCGGCATGCGCGGCGAAGGTGGAGTATTCCTGGTTCAGATGCTTCTGGCCGCAGGAGGGGCATTCACCCGCATCGTCCGAGGCCTTGCGCAGCAGCTTTTCGAATTTCGTTCCGCAATCCTGGCACTTGTATTCGTAGATAGGCATAGGTCTTTCAAATCGATTCTAGCATGGCTGCGGCCATGCCGAAGCGGGTCTGGAGACCCGCTGCAGGCGTAGACGCCTGCCCCACCTAGTCGGAATCACAGCCGCAGCCCACGTCGCCGTCGCAGCCGCAACCGGTATCCGAGACACAAGAGCAGCCGCTATCCGACACGCATCCGCAGCCATAATCGGAGACACAACCGCAGACATCCGACACGCAGCCGCAGCCCACGTCGCCGTCGCAACTGCACCCGGTATCCGACACGCAGTTGCAACCCGCGTCCGACACGCAGCCACAGCCCGTATCCAGCACGCAAGGGCAATTGCCCGGCACGCAATCGCAGGTACAAACGGCGCCGGGCGGAATCGGGCATCCACAAGGTATCGTGTAGCCGATCCCTTTCCGGACATACTGGATTCCGCTGACCGACGGCGACGAAGCGGCGATGTCCATGAAGCAGACCGGCTCACGGACACCGGCCGGCAGCGCATACAGCAAGACATTCTGCCCGGCGGCCACGGCCAGGTTGTTGACCGTGGAATCCATGTCGAGCGACAGGCTGAGCCCCTCATTCGCCTCAAGCTGCGCCAGCAAAGCCAGGCTGGGCACGGAGTACAGTCGCGCGGCCGGGTTGCCATAACTGACCGCCAGCAGTTTGCCGTTCGCACTGAACTCCATCGAAGTGGCCGTTTCCGGATCAGTCACGGACAAGATCGGATCCAGGCTGGGAAAAGCGCACAGATAGAGCTGCTGGCCATCGTGAGTGGCGAGTAACTCGCCGTCCGCGCTGATGGCGAAAGTAGTTCCCGCCGTGGTCCCGAGTATCTGCCCATTGGATAACTGGCGAAGATATACCTGCGACCCGGAAGTGACCAGGTAGCGCCCCTCCGGCGCAACCGCTACCGTGTTCATGGCGTCTGTACTGTCGGTGAAGCTATTCAGCAGCGCGCCGGTCTTTACGGACCAAATCCTGGTGGTATGGTCCAGGCTAGCCGAAGCCAGCGTCTGGCTGTTTGGCGCGAAGGCCACCGCGCCAACCGTATCGGTATGTCCGGTCAAAGCTGTGGGGCCCTGGCCGCTGGCCGTCCACAGATCCAGGTTGCCGTGGGCCATGCCCACCGCGATCCAATTCCCGTCGGGACTCACGGCCACGCGATATGGAACGTCAACTGTGGTGACGGTCCGGAAGAGCGCGCCGCCCGGCATACTCCAGAACTTGAGGAACATGTCTTGTCCCGCGGTAATCAGGGTTTTGCCGTCCGGCGAGAAGCTTAAACTGGCCAGGAGGATTTCGTGCGCGTAAGCGCCCGTGGGACAGGTGGAACACGCCGCGCCGCGTGCCGTTCTGGGAAACATCCCGACGGCGCCCGCCGCCAGCAATCCGACGATGCCGCGGCGTGTCAGTATGAGGGGTATTTCTCCGGCGGACTTCGCCGGCACGGGGAAGTCCGAAATCCGGTCGTGAAATTTCTCGATCATGGTTTATCCGCGCTTCGCCATTTTTCAGAGGCGCCGGTCCGGGAGGACCGCATGATAAAATCAGGCCTTAAACTCCATTATATGCCGAGAGCCAATCGTTTCCGGCGCGTCCACTTGTTAGGCGTAGCGACAGCCTTTTTGGGTTTCGTGATTTCCGCTGCGGCCGACAATATGGTGACCATCGCGGGCGCCGGTGCGGACGGTTTCTCGGGCGATGGCGGCAACGCCCTGGCTGCCCAATTCGGGGCAATCTCCGGCCTGGCGGTGGACGCCCAAGGAAACATATACCTCGCCGATACCTGGAATCAGCGGGTGCGAATGATCGACTCAGGCGGAAATATTTCGACCATCGCGGGATCCGGCGTCAGCGGCGACGGGGGCGATGGCGGACCGGCGCTCGGGGCGGCGTTGCGCTGGCCCTTCGGGCTGGCGCGGGATACCGCCGGCAACCTCTACGTGAGTACGGGGTCGCGCGTGCGCAAGATCCTGGCGAACGGGACCATCATGGCCTTCGCCGGGACCCCCTCGCCGGGATACGGAGGCGACGGCCAAAGCGCCGCGGTTGCGTCGCTGCGCGAGCCTCACGGCCTGGCGGTAGATGCCGCCGGCAATGTTTACATCGCGGACTCCGGGAACTTCCGTATCCGCAAGGTCAACCCGCTGGGCGTGATCACCACGATTGCCGGCATGGGACAGGCCGGTTACTCAGGCGACGGCGGGCCAGCCACCGCGGCAAGGATCGGCTACATCAGCGCGCTGGCCCTCGACCCCGTCGGGAATCTCTACGTTTCCGATCCCTATAATCATTGCGTGCGCCGGATCTCCTCGTCCGGAACGATCCAGACCGTAGCCGGAGGATCGTTCGGTACAGGCGGGGATGGCGGGCCGCCCACGAGCGCGCAATTGAAGTATCCGCGCGGCCTGGCTGTGGATCGAAACGGAAATCTCTTTGTAGCGGATTCGCTGAATAACCGGATACGGGTGGCGGCCGCCGGAGGCGTTCTGTTTACGGCGGCCGGGACCGGCGCGGCAGGGTTCGGCGGCGATGCCGGACCGGGACCTTACGCCAGCCTGAACCTTCCCTACGCCCTCGCCGCGGATCCCGCGGGCGACATTTATATCGCCGATCTGCGCAACTTCCGCATCCGCTGCCTGCAATCGCCGCGAGTCCCGCCGCAGCCGGCGCCCAATCTGGGGACGCCCATCGTGAATTCGGCCAGCTATAGCGGCCCGGCGGCGCCGGGTGCGCTGGTCAGCGTCTTTGGAGAAAACCTGGCGGACGGCAATGCGTCGGCGGCGGCGATCCCGCTACCGGCGTCGCTCGGGGGTGCGACAGTCCTGATTAACGGGTCGCCGGCCCCCATGCTGTTCGCCTCCAGCGGCCAGATCAATTTCCAAATGCCGATCGTGAGCCCCGGCATTGTGTCCATGCAGGTACAGCGGGATGGCATCGGTTCCAACCCGGTGAATGTGGGAGTATCGCCTTCGGTGCCGGGGATCTTCGCCTGGGTGGAGAACCAGGGAATCATCCAGAACCAGGATTATACGTTGAATACGCCCGGCAATCCCGCGCGGCCCGGCACAGCCATCATCATCTGGGCCACCGGGCCGGGGGCTGTCAGCCCGTCTGTACCGGCGGGACAAGCCGCGCCGGACGGCCCGCTGGCGCAAACGCTGGCCACTCCGACCGCTACCATCGGCGGGATTTCCGCACAGATTCTCTTCACCGGCATGGCGCCAGGCTTCGTGGGGCTCTGGCAGATTAACGCCATGGTGCCCGGCAACGCTCCGGCCGGAGACAACATTCCGGTGCAGGTAGCGATCAACGGGTCCGCGAGCAATACGGTTACGATGGCTGTACAATAGGCCACGATGATGGACGGGCGGCGCGTGTGGCGGGTTGGCATAGTGGGGTTCCTGTCGATCAGCGGCTTGTGCCTCTCGCGGCCGGCTTTCGCTCAACCCGGATTGAACACGAGCGGGGCTTCCAACTGCACGGAGGATGCCTTCGATACGCGCGTCCAATTCGTGAATGGACCGGGCGACGGCTTCGCGGTGGTCGTCAACAAGCGCGACATTTCCAGCCATTCCTGCGTCTTTGACGGTCCCATGTACGGCCCCACATTTGTTCCCGACCGGGCCCCGGACCATCCGCCGTTCGGTTTGTGCTACTACTGCCAGGACGGCTTGGCGAAGGGCCAGTCGCCGGCAGCTCCTCCTCTGACCCTGAACCCCGGCCAGGTGGCGCGGCAGATATTTCGTTGGAAGACGATGCCGCCCAACGAGACCGTGGCCTGCTTCGAGCCAAAGTGGATGAGTGGACCCATCCTGGCCGTGACGCCTTCCCTGCTGAAGAGAGTCTGCTCGGACGTTGAGGTGAGTGGTTTCAGCCTGGCGCCGTCTCCGGACGACGAGCGAAACCCGGCGTTCGAACTGACGTCGGACAAGAGCAGGTATTACGAAGGGGAGCGTTCTTACGTGCGCGTCTCCCGCATCGAGGCCGGCGCTGGGGCGGCCGGGAACGAGGAGAGTTGTCCCACGCTTTACCTGAGGGAGAGATCCCCGGACGGCACGACCCGTATTGACGAAGTTCAACCGCTGGCCTTCAAAGGCTGCCCGCGGGCCATCCTCGGGCACCGCGTGGGCGATTGGCAATCCGGCTTCGAACTGGACTCCGGCGCCGGCGGCAGGTGGGCGGGTTTTGGAGAGCACACCATCGAGGTCTTTCAGTTGACCGGTTCTCCGGAGAATGGCCCGCTTCGTTTTGTTTCTTCAAACATTTTGCGTTTCCAGCTTGCCGACCCATCGGCCATGCCGCGCAAGTGGGGGCCGCGGGTTAAGGGCGTGGCCGCGGACATCACGCTGGATAAGGATACATTCCTGATCGGGGAAGACGTCGCACTGCACATGGCGGTCGCGAATCTCGACGCCGAAGTTCCAGTGTACAGTTGGGACGCCTTGTGGGATCCCTGCTCTGTGGTGACGATCGAAGTTCGGGATGCTTCAGGGTCTTCGCTGCCGGCGAGCGAACGGCTGCCGAACTGGTCGATTTGCTCCGGGCACGGCTTCGGACCCAGGCATTACGCGAAAGGCAAAGTGGTTCCGCTGGAGCGGAGCCTGGGGGCGGAAGGATGGCTGCCAAACCATGCCGGCACATACACGATCACGGTCACCTGGTCACCTTGCACCGGCCCGAAACCAAACGGCTCGGGCTTCGGTACGATCGCTTCGGCGGATCTGAAGCCGTACGCGGTGGTCCACGCAGAGGCGACCATCCATATCGTCGACCCAAAATCCGGGTATTAAGCTACTGAAAGGCCGTTTGGTTTTTGGAGGGCGGGCAATTCTGCCCGCAGCCGGCTTTCAGCCGGCTCTGGCCGCCTAACAGGCGGCTGCGGCCAAGGTTGGCCGCCCTCCAAACCCGACCCACGAGCCGCCTGATGCGGCACAAGCGCCCGTTCAAGGACGCGAAGATTCTCGTCCAGCGCTCCGCCCTACGCCACGGCCTGCAGCGGGACGCTGTCGGCTAGCGTGACCGTGCGGCAGCCGCTTTCCTCGATGCGCCCCAGCCACAAAGTCATATCGTCGTTTTGCGGATATCCGCCGGCAAAGGTCTCGGCGGTTTCGAGGACGCGATCGACAATGTCGCAGGCTTTGCGGTAGCTGCAGGCCTGCACGGTCGAGATCAGGCGCCGGAATCCCCATTCTTCGCCGCGCGCGTTGGTGGTCTCACACAAACCGTCGGTATATGCGATCAGCAAGTCGCCCGGGCGGAGCGACACGACATTTTCCTGGAAGCGGGACTTGCGCAGCATCCCAATCACGGGGCCGGTGGGTTCCAGCGTCACCGGCCGATACCCTGTGGCCGTTTTGCGCAGCACGACCGGCGGTTCATGTCCGGCGTTCACGTAATGCAGAAAATGGCGCGCGGGATCGTAGCGAGCCACAAACATGGTCGCGTAGGAACTCTCCGGACAAACCTCGTAGAACAGTTCATCGATGGCCGCCGTCAGATCGGACAAGCTGCCGTGCTGGTAGTGGCGGAGGGCGCGGGCCAGGCTGTGCAGCGACGACGTCAGGAGTGCGGCGGCGAGGCCATGGCCGGCGACATCGCCGATCGCCAGGCCCAGGTTGCCTTCGGGCAATTCGAAATAATCCAGGTAGTCGCCGCTCAACCCGCGCGCGGGACGCCAATCGCTGTAATAATCCAGGCCGGTAATACGCGGCCGCGTGTTTGGAATTGTGCGGTTCTGGACTTCGCGCGCCAGTTCCAACTCCCAATCGCGCCAGTCGGCGCCGGGAGCCGGAAGCAAGTCGCCCGCGTCCACAGGGCTGTGCAGAGGATATGGATGTTGTTGAAAAGTGCCGATCATCATTGGATTAAAATTTCCTTATATATCCAATGACGACGGCCCGCTCCCAAGTGGGCACGCACTTAACAAAGCTTTACAGAATTGCGTACTTCGCAGTACCCTGTGCCGGCGGAGCGACAGTGGGCGTTCATTCCCACCTGAGAGCGACCATGGGATCCACAGCGGTGGCGCGGCGTGCTGGAAAGTACGCAGCGGCCAATGCCACCACCAGCACCAGCGCGCCCGCGCCACAGTATGTTGCCGCGTCCAGGGGTTTGATACCGTAGAGAAAACCGGCCAGCACCTTGCCGGCAAGGGCTCCGGCCGACAATCCGGCGATGACTCCGCACACCGGTGCGCGAAGGCCCCCAATCAGCACCATGCGCAGAATGTCGGCACGTCCGGCGCCCAGCGCCATGCGAATGCCAATTTCGTGGGTGCGCTGCCCGACGGCGTACGCCAGCACACTGTAAATTCCAACCGCGGCCAATAGCAATGCCAGACCGGCAAAGCAGCCGACCAGGGTCGCATACCAGCGCGGCTTGGCCACTTGTTCCAGAAAAATATCGTTCATGGTGGCCACATTGCCGAGGGGTTGATTGGGATCCACGTCGCGCAGCGCGGCACGCACCGCATTCACCAGATTCTTTGGGTCGGCCGCCGAGCGTACCGCCAGATCCACAAACGGGCCGGGCTGGCGGTCGAAAGGCAGGTAGATCGCGGGGAGAGGCTGGTGGTCGAGTTTCATCTCCCGAATGTCCGGTACTACGCCCACGATGGTGCGCGGCTCGGGGCCCAGCCGCAAATGCCGGCCTATCGGATCCTGGTTGCCGAAGTATTTGCGCGCGAACGCGCGATTCACCAGGACCCCGCCGCCGCGTACGGAATCCGCGGGCTGCAGATAGCGGCCCGACCACAGCCCGATGCCCATGGTCCGCAGGAAATCGGGTGTAACGGAGCGGCAATCGGCTTCGGCGTTCTCTCCTAATTCCGGATGGCCTTCGATGCTCATGGTGACGCTTAACAGCATGTTAAACGCGAGGGGCAGCGTATTCGTGGCGCCTGCCATTTCAACCGCCGGCAGCGCGGCGAGGCGGTCCATCAGGCGCGCGACGAAAGCCGCCTGTTGGGCCGGCTCGGCGTAGGTCTTGTCGTCCAGCATCAGGTGCGCGGTCAGCAGGTTGTGTCGTTCAAATCCCGGATCGACGGCGCGCAACAGGAGGAAACTGCGGAGCAGCAGTCCCGCGCCGATCAGTAGCATCAGCGACGCGGCGATCTGGCCGGCCGTTAGCAAACCTCGAAACCGGCCGCCCCGCCGGCCCCCCGGTCCGGCAGATCCTTTTAACACCTGCTGCACATCCGGCCGCGAATAGCGCCACGCGGGCACGGCGCCCGACAGGATGGCGCAGAGCAGCGCCATCCACGCCGCGAATGCGAAGACCGCCGGCTCCGGGGTGAGCGACTCCAGACGCGGAATGTGGCCCGGGTAGAGATGCACCATGGCGCGCAATGCCCACCACGCCAGGGGCAATCCCATCGCCGCTCCCGCGCCGCAGAGCAGGATCGATTCGGTGAGAAGCTGCGCAGCCAGACGTCGCCGGCCGGCGCCCAAGGCCGTGCGCACAGCCAGTTCGCGCTGGCGCGCCGCGGTATCGGCGAGGATCAGGTTGGCGATGTTGCCGCAAGCAATCAGCAGCACGCAGGCCGCGGCGGCAAATAGGATCAGGAGCGCCGGCCGGAGCGCGCTGGCCACCTCAGAGTCGAGGCGCACGAGATTTACGCCGCGTTTGGCGGAACGTCCGTGCATTTCGTCCGGCGGCAAGCGGCGCACCAGGGCGGACATTTCCGCGCGGGCCGCGGGCAATGCGACGCCCGGCTTCAAGCGGCCGATCGCCCATGCCGATTCCATGCCCATATCCGCATGCAATGAGAAGGGCTGAAACAATTCCGGCTGTTCGTTGATGGTGGGGGCAAAGAGGCGGAAGTCCGGCGGCAGAACGCCTACGATGGTGGCGCGAAAACCGTCGATGGTGGCGCTTTGCCCAACGATCGCCGGATTCCGGCCGAAACGGCGGCGCCACAGCGCATCGCTCAGGATCGCGACCCGGCCGTTGCCGGCTGACAGTTCCGCGGCGGTGAACGTCCGTCCGCGGGCCGGCGCGACGCCTAGGGTAGCGAAAAAATTGGCGGAGATCAGCACGGTCCGGACCCTCTCCGGTTCTCCCGGAGCCGTGAAATTAACCAGCCAGGGCCGGTAATAGGCGATGTCCTGGAACGATCCGTTCAATTGCCGCCAGCGTTCCAGTTCGCGCGTGGATGCCAGTTGTTTGTCGCGGGTGGCCATGGCGCCCAGATCGGAACCGCGGTCCAGATCGACCGACCATATCTGAATCAGGCGGTCCGGTTCGGGGTAAGGCAGGGGCGCCAGCATGACGGCGTGGATAATGCTGAAGATCGCCGTGTTCAGCCCGGTTCCCAGGGCCAGCGTCACCAGCGCGGCAATCGCAGGGATGGGTTTCCTGCGCCATCTCCGCAGGGCAAAAGTCATATCCATCAGCCGGCTACTCGGGGACGAGGCGAGTTTCGGATGCATGCATCGATTATCGCCCCGGCAGGCGAAGAAGAAAAGCGCTCGAACGCTTTTCGGTTGCCTTAAACCGGACTTTTCCTTATTCTGAAGCAAGGAGCATCGGGAGCAGCAGGCCATGACGATCCATCTCACGCCCGAACAAGGGCGCCGCGTCCGGGCTGTCATCAGCCGCGGCGCCTACAAGTCCGTTGAGCAAGTCGTCGATGCGGGTTTGGCCGCCGTCGAACAACGCACCGTGCCAGGTTTCGCCGGCACACAGGAAGAACTCGACGCCCTGCTTGCCGAAGGTCTGGCATCGAAGGAACTCTCGGAAAACGAATTTTGGCGTTCGGTGAACACGCAAACCGACGCCCTGCTTGCCGAGCATAAGACCGGCCCGCGTTCGTGAAAGTTTCGTATCGGCAAGCTGCCGGCGACGACGTTGTGCGCCAGTTCCGCTATTACGTCGTCACCAGATGTTCCGGAAGTCGCCGTGCGCTTCCGGAGTGCCGTCCGGAGCACCGTTCAATCATCGCTCCAGCATCCTTTCGTGGGTCCGTGCTATCGTTCGAGCAACCCGCATCTTGCAAATCTCCGCGCCTGGCCGGTTGCCGGATTTGAGGCCATCCGGATTTACTACGTCGTGGATGAAGACACCCTCCGCGTCATTCGGATTCTACACGGCAAGCGAGACGTTAAGCGCATTCTCGAACGTGAACAGACCCTATGACCCCTGCTTGACGCCAACCGGTTTTCCCCATCCGCCCGCGCCGTCCCTGATACGGATGGGGTCCGAGCGCGCCGGGCGAGGGTTTTTCGCGCGCTGTAAGTCATATCCATCAGCCGGCTACTCGGGGACGAGGCGAGTTTCGGATGCATGCATCGATTATCGCCCCGGCGGGCGAAGAAGAAAAGCCTGGCCAACACGGTGACAGGTTTCAAGAAATTCGACTTCGTTTTGTTTTCTATGATTTGCGATTCCTGAACAGGAAGGACCTTGAAACAGCGTGTTTACGTGAAGTTGGAGAACCGAGTGATCTTATGTCAGAACCGCAACCCATTCAACCGAATCAACCGCAGTATCAGATTTCCATGCTGGACCTGTTTCCGGTCTATGCCACGCGTGCCGCCTATCAGCAGGCCACCGGACAGCAGGCTCCGCCTTTCGATGCCACGCAACCGCTGAAGGGATGGACCGATCCATCTCCCTCGGGGCAACCCTATCTGGTCTTCGATTCCACGGCCACCGCGGCCGGGTACATCGGCCAGATCGCGCTGAGCGCCGCCCAGGCGTCGCAACTGAACTTGCCCGGCGTGTATAACTACGCGGCTTACGTCGCCCCTCCAACCGATGCGGTGGAGGTGGGACCTTACGGTCCCGTCGGCAACGCCTCGCCGGATATCATGTGTCTGCAGGCGGATGCCCAAGCCATCGCCAACCAACTCGCGCCGTTATTCCCAGGCCAGACTCCCGCGGTCGTGTTGGGAAATAACGCCGGCGTTTTTCATTACGAATATGGCCTGGATCCGCGGCGTAACTGGTACGTGCAGTTCGGAAATGCCGCTTTCGCCGCGCAGTTATTGATCGAGCAGCAGGCGAGCCACGGCATCGGCGCGCCCGGGCATTGGACGTTGAGCGCCGGCGGGGCGGTGAACTGGATCTACGATCCACCGGTGCCGGTTCCCGCGGCAAATGCGGTGACCACGCCCGCGCCGATTCGTCCGCTGCTGCCCAACGAGCAAATCGTGCACCTGGCAGGTTCGCTTTTCAATGCGGCCGGCACTTGGGTGGTCGAACGTACCGATCTGGCCCAACCGGCGCAGCCGGAAACCGACGACCAGCAATTCGCCGATGTAAAAGCGATGCTGACGGCCATCCAGACGAGCTTGAATACGCTGCTATCGGGACAGACCCGGGGAGAGGCATAACATGGCCACCACTCCGCTTCCAACTCCCGTCACGGATCCGACTCCGGCGCCGGCCCTTATTGTGGCGGTCCCATCCGATCCCGCCAGCGCCGCGGCGTTCGCGGCCGGGAACCTCTTCGTCTTCCTGTGTACGCCGGCCGGCCAGAAGGTAGCCGCCGACGCGGTAGCCGCAGGCAAGGCTATAGCCGACGTGGTGAAGGGTCTGGCGCAAGATGTGATCAACATCTTCCGGGGAATCCACCTTTAGATTCAGGCACATGGGCTTTGTTTGGAATTCTTGGCGTGCTTGGCGGCGATCTTGGCGCCTTTGCGGGAATCCGCTTTCTCGCCAAGGCGCCAAGGTTACCGCGAAGGGCGCCAAGAAGACCACGAAGGACAGATTCACAGATTGGAGTGAAGGGTCAACATCTTCCGGGGGAATCCACCTTTAGATTCAGGCACATGGGCTTTGTTTGGAATTCTTGGCGTTCTTGGCGGTTATCTTGGCGTCTTTGCGTGAAATCTTCGTGTGAAATCCTGACGCGTGCGCGGGAGCGACCCAGCGGGCGATAATGGAAGATCGTCACGCATGCCCAAGGTCTTCCCCTGCTATTCCACGCAAGATCGTGAACTGGTCCACGAACTGGCTGCTTTCCTGGAGCGCGGCGCGGGCGTGGAGGTGCTCGTCGAAGAAGGCGAGATCGAGCCCGGTGGGGACCTGATCGCCAAAGTTGAAGAAGGGCTCTCGGCGGATGTCGTTCTGGTGCTGCTTTCCCCGGAATCCGTCCCCCCCGCTGGGTCCTGGAACGCTGGAAATCGGTCTTCTGGGAACAAGCGGCCGAGGTGGGCACCGCGCTGGCTACGTGCCAGTGCCGCGACGCGAAGTTCCCCGATCTGCTCCGGCGCAAGAATTTTTTCGATCTGCGCCAAAATCGGGTAGCCGCATTCCGCGGCATCAAGCGCTGGCTGATGACCCTGTGGCCGGTGCCCCGGAAAGCCCCGTTTACCCCCGCACGGCACGCCTCTTTCGAGGGGCGCGACGGCGAGTTGGAAACTCTCTGCACCTTGTTGGCGGATACACCGGGCACGGCCGTGCTGGAAGCCGACGCAGGAGCGGGCAAGACGGCCCTGGCCATCGAATTTGCGCGCCGCCATCATGAAGAATTCGACGCGTTATTCTGGCTAACGTGCGGGTCACGCAGCGCCGCCGCGCTGGCGGGCGACCTGGCCGCGCAATTGGGTGTGCGCCTGGATCGCGATCTGGAATCCAATCTGAACGAATTGCGTCGGCTCTGCGCGCAGCACCGCTGCCTGCTGATCCTGGATGATGCGTCGGCCTCCACCGCTGCCGTGCTGGCGCCGCGCGGTCGGACCTCGGTGCTGATGACTTCGCGGAGCCAGGACCTGGCGCCAAAGCTCTCGGCGGTTTCTGTGCCGGTGGCGGCGCGGGTTCAGGACGCCTCGGAACTGGCGGACACCATCCGCAACCTGCCACGCCCCGCGCAGCGCCTGCTCTCGGCGACCTGCGCTTGTGCGCCATCCGGATTCACCCTGGATATGGCGGTGCGCGCGGCCGACGCCGAACCGGAAGATGCGCGCACCATGGTGGCCGGCTTCCTGGAGCATGGCGTGCTCGCGCCCCTGGACGAAAATGGACCCCGGTTTTTGGTTCCGGACGCGGTCCGCGAGCGCGTCGCGTTACGCGGCGATGGAGCCCGCTGGTCGCGCTACCATGCGCTGGCGGTCGCCGACCTTTTCGGCAACCAAACCGGAGCGCAGGACCTCACGCCATATTGGCCGGACTTGCAACACGCCTATGCGCGGGCACTGGAAGCGGATTGGCCGCTGGCATCCAAACTGGCGCGCGGCGGATTGACCTGGGCGAAGAACCAGGACCGCCTTGCCGAAGCATTCGAGATGCTGCGGGATTGGACGCAAGCCGCCGAAAAACAAGGCGATCGCCGCGTGCTGGAAGATTGCGCCTGGGAGCAGATCTGGATCCTGGAGCATTGGGGCCGCGACAAGGAAGCCCGCGAGTTAGATCTCGTCCGCCGCGAACAGTTAGCGGACCAGTTATCCTTCAGCTTCGATCAGTCGTAGACGAAGTGCAGGACCTTTTTCAGGTCTTCCCACGCTTCCCGCTTGGGACCGACGTTATACGCGCGCAACAGGTAAGACGGATGGTAAGTGACCATCAGTGGAATCTCGTTCCACTTATACCAGTTGCCGCGCATCCGGGTGACTCCTTCTTTGCTCTGAGTCAGATATTTCGCGGCGGTCGAGCCCAACGCGCAGATGGCTTTGGGCGCGATGGCCAGCAACTGGCGCGTCAGGAACTGGCCGCAAATCTCCATTTCATCCGGCTGCGGCGTGCGGTTCTCAGGCGGCCGGCATTTCACCACGTTGCAGATATAGACATCCTTGCGCAGCAGCGGAATGCCCTCTTTCTTGGCCGTACCTTCGATCATCTGGGTGAGTAACTGGCCGGCGCGGCCCACGAAGGGGATGCCCTGGGCATCTTCATCCGCGCCCGGACCTTCACCCACGAAGACCAGCTTGGCCTGTTCGTGGCCCACGCCGAAAACGATCCTGTTGCGCTGTTCGTGCAGGCGGCAGCGATGGCAATCGCCGATATCTTCGAGGATGCGGAAGAGCGGCTCCCGTTCAGGCGTGGCGGCAACTTCTTGCGCCGGGGCTTTGGGCAGAGGCGGTGCGGCGCGGCGATAGAGCGTTTTGATTCCCAAGTCCTGGTAATACTCCAGATATTGCCGTAGGTTTTCAGCGTCCATCGAAGGCTATTGGTTGCAGTAGAGATGCAATCGCAACTTCAAAATCTCGTCGAAGATGCGGTCGGCCACTTCGCGTTTCGAGGCCCGCGGCACGGAAATGAATTCGCCGCTGGATAGTGCCAGCAGCACCTCGTTCTGGTCGGACTCGAAGGCCCCGCCTTCCCCGCCCACCAGGTTCCCGACCACCATGTCGCAGTTCTTGGCTTCCAGCTTACGGCGGGTTTCCTGCTGCAGATTCTCGGTTTCGGCGGCGAACCCCACCAATACCCGGTCGCCTTTCTTGCGTCCCAACTCGGCCAGAATATCCGGCGTGGGATCGAGTTCCAGCGAGAGACGCGCGGCGGTCTTCTTCATTTTGTGCGAAGGCACCTTCGACAAATGGAAATCCGCCACCGCGGCGGCTTTCACGATCACGCTGGCGGACGGTAGTTGCGCGAAAACTTTATCGTGCATCTCGCGCGCCGTGCGCACCGGGATCACCGTGCATCCGCGCGGCGGCGCCAGTTGCACCGGACCGGAAATGAGCACCACCTTGGCGCCGCGCGCGGCGGCCGCCTCGGCCAGCGCGTACCCCATCTTGCCGCTGGAGCGATTGGAGATGTAACGCACCGGGTCGAGAGGCTCCTGTGTGGGGCCGGCGGTGATCAGCACGGTTTCGCCATCCAGGTCGTGCCGCCTGCCGATCTCGGCATCCACCGCCATCGCGATCTGTTCGGGTTCGGCCAAACGCCCCGGACCCACCATGCCACAAGCCAGCTCGCCTTCGCCCGGATCCACGATACGGTGGCCGCGGCGGCGCAGCGTCTCCAGGTTGCTTTGGGTGGCGGCGTGCAGCCACATGTTGGTGTTCATGGCGGGCGCCAGCACCACGGGTCCCGTAAAGGCCAGATAGGTCGTGGTCAGGAAGTCATCGGCCAAACCGTGCGCGAATTTCGCCAGCAGATCGGCCGTGGCCGGCGCCACCACCAGCAGATCGTTCTCCTGCGCCACCCCGATATGCTCGATGGCGCTCGAAAGCGTCGCCTCGGAATTGCCGGGAGAAAACAGGCTGGTGACGACCTTGCGTCCGGTAAGCGCGGCAAAGGTCAACGGACGCACGAATTCCTGCGCGCCGGCCGTCATCACCACCCGCACGGCGTGCCCCCGCTGCATCAGCAGACGGGCCAACTCGGCGGACTTGTAGGCCGCGATGCCTCCGCCGACGCCCAGGACGATATTCATGATGGCCGGTTAGAGGATAACTTCCGGGACCGCGGCTTCTTCCGTCACCGGCGGGGCAATGATCTCGTATTTCACCAATCCGCGCCGCACTTCTTCCATGGCGATGATGGTGGATTTCTTGGAAGAGGTGGGCAGCACCGGCCGGGCGCCGCCTTGCAACTGGCGGGCGCGCTTGGCGGCCACGATGATGAAACGGTAAGTGCTCTGTTCCGGATCGTCCGGGATGGTGCAATGCGCGTTGTTGCGCGGAATCTTGTCGCCCATGCTTTGATAATCCTTTACTCGTTCTTCTCGAAAGTTTCCAGAATCGGCTGGATCCGGTCTTCAATCCGCGTTCGCCGCGCCCGTTCGGCGCGCACGATAGCCGCCAGTGTCTGGTCCGACTGGGGCAGATCCTTGTTAATCACGACATAATCGTACGCGTTGTAATTTCGAATCTCATTGGCCGCGTCGCGCAACCGCCGCTCAATGACGGCATCGGTATCTTCGCTGCGCGCGCGCAGCCTTTGCTCGAGGATCTGGCGGGACGGCGCCAGGATAAAGACGGTAACCGCTTCCGGAATCGTACCCTTCAATTGTCGCGCACCTTGCACGTCGATGTCGAGTACCAGGTCGACGCCTGCCTCCTGGGCCCGCTCCAGCACCCCGCGGTGGGTGCCGTAGTAATTCCCGAAAACGTCCGCGTGTTCCAGGAACTCGCCCAGCGAAACGCGCTTTTCAAACTCGTCGCGGGTAATGAAATGATAGCTTTCGCCCTCCACCTCGTTCCCCCGCGGCGCGCGCGTGGTATAGGAGATGGAAAACGTCAACCCCGGCACGCTGGCCAGGAGCCGTTTGACCAGGGTGGACTTGCCCGACCCGGACGGCGCGGAGATGATGAAGACGGTGGTCATTGGGGTGGGGCTGTGGGTCGTGGGTTATGGGTTATGGGTTATGGGTTATGGGTTGTGGGTCTCCCAGGATCGTGGAACGTTCCCGCAGTACGCCATAACCCACCACCCATCACCTTCTTTTCGTCATTCGAGATTCAGCGATTGCTCCCTCAACTTGTCGATTTCGGCTTTGGCTGCCAGCGCCAGGTCAGTGATGGTCAGGCCCAGGTCCCCCAAGCCGCCCGTTTTCGAGAGGACGGTATTGGCTTCGCGATTCATTTCCTGCAGCAGGAAATCCAGGCGTTTGCCGATCTCGCCATTCGAATCCAGCAGTTTCTCCAACTGCGCGGCATGGGTGGTCAACCGGATCAGTTCCTCGCTAATATCGCTGCGCTCGGCCAGCAGGGCCGCCTCTTGCGCCAGGCGCTGCGGTTCGATACCGGCGCCACGCAGCAACTCACGCAGCCGTTCGTTCAGTCTTTTTTGGAAGGCCTGTGTCGCGCGCGAACGGATTTTCTCCATTTGCGACGCCAGATCGCAGACCGACGCGCAGCGCGTGCGCATCTCGGCCGCCATAGCCGCGCCTTCCCGCTCGCGAAAACGGTTCAAAACCTCCAGGGCTTCTCCGGTAGCTTCGAGCAGCGCCTGTTCGAGGCCCGCGTCGGGCTCGGCCGATTCGCCCGCCTGCAGCATGCCCGGCACCCGCAGCGCGGCGTTCAGATCCGGTTTGCCGTGCACGCCGAAATCGCCGGCCGCCTCCTCAAAAGCCTGTAAGTAAGCCTGCAGTAACGGCCGGTTCAGGCTGGAAGCCTCCGCCGGCGCCGTGCGATTGAACTGCACGTGAATCTGCAGGTGCCCGCGCGCGACCTTGGCCTTCACGGCATTGCGGATGGCCCCTTCGAACGGGTCCAGTTCCGGAGCCATGTGGAAATGAATATCCAGGCCGCGATGGTTCACGCTCTTGATGCCGACGGCGATTTCGCCATCCGGCGCGACCGTGCGTACTCGCGCGAAGCCCGTCATGCTGCGCGCACTCATAGATCCATCACGCTTCCCGCCTCCACGAACTGCAATTCGTGCAGCCTTTGATAAACGCCGCCGCCATTCACCAGTTCCTCATGTGTGCCCACTTCGAAGACGCCGCCGCGCTCCAGCACCACGATCTTATCCGCCCGGCGAACGGTGGACAAGCGGTGCGCAATCACCACCACCGTGCGCCCCGCCATCAGGTTGGCCAGCGCGCGCTGCACCAGCATCTCGGATTCGGAATCGAGGTGCGAAGTGGCTTCGTCCAGGATCAGGATCGGCGCATTCTTCAGCAGCGCCCGCGCGATGGCGATCCGCTGGCGCTGGCCGCCGCTCAGCTTTACACCGCGCTCGCCGATGAGCGTGGCATAACCCTCCGGTAACCGGCTGATGAACTCGTCCGCCAGGGCGGATTGCGCCGCTTCTCGAATCTCGTGCAAAGGCGTGCCAGGCCGCCCGTAGGCGATGTTATTGGCCGCCGTATCGTTGAAGAGAAAAGTATCCTGCGCCACGATCCCCACCAACGACCGCAGCGAAGCCAGATCGTAATCCCGCACATCCCGGCCGTCGATGCGCACCGCGCCGGAGGTGACGTCGTAGAAGCGCGGCACCAGGTTCACCAGCGTGGTCTTGCCCGCGCCGCTGGGTCCCACCACGGCGACCACCTCGCCCGCCCGCACCTCCAGATTCAACGCCTTCAACTGGAATCCGTTGGGCGACAGCGGATAGCGGAAACCCACATTCTCGAACCGGATGGAGTCCGCGAAACGCTCCAGCTTCACCGCGCCCGGCTTCTCCTGGATTTCCTCGGCGTGCGCCAGGTATTCGAAAACTTTTTGTGACGCGCCGAGGGCCTGCTCGAAGATATTGTGGATGCCGGTGAGCCGCTTCACCGGCTCGTACATCATCAAAAGGGCGATGACAAAACTGGTAAACTCGCCGGCCGTCAAAGTGTGCGCCTTGATTTGCGTGCGCGCATAGGTCAACAGCCCGACAATGGTGAGCGCGCCGAAGATCTCGATCAAGGGCGATGCCAGCGCCTGCTGGCGCACGTAGCGCAGATTGCTCTTCAGCAATTGCCTGGCGGTATGGCGGAAGCGCCGCGATTCGAATTGCTCGGTGCCGAAGGCCTTCACCACCTGGTGGCCGCTGAGCGTTTCCTGCAGAATCTCGTTCAATTCCGCGGCATGATCCTGGCTGCGGCGGCTGGTGCGGCGGATGCGGCGGCCGATGCGCGCGGTCGGGATCAACACGAAGGGCAGCACCGTGAGGCTGACCAGCGCCAGCTTCCAATTCGTATCCAGGATGACGAAAAGCAGCCCGAGCACCACGAAAGTCTGGCGCAGCAGATCCGCGAGAATGTGCGAGACGGCTACCTGGATTTTTTCGATATCGTTCATGATGGACGACATCAATTTGCCGGTGGAGTGGGATTCGAAGAACTGCGCGCCCTGCCTGACCACTTTGTCGAACACCGTGTTGCGCAGGTCCGTGACGGCCGAACATCCCACGTAATTCACCAGGTAATTAGCGAGGTAATCGCAGATTCCCTTGGTGAGGAATACGGCCAGGATGGCGAAGGCCACCATGGTCCAGATGCTGCGATTGTGCAGCGCGCCGGGTACGATCTGGTTCAGATAGACCGGGTGATGGAAGATGGGATCTTTGAACAGCAATACCGGTGCGTCGATGGACGCGGGATTGAGCACGCGGTCGAAGATCGGCCCGATGAGCAGCGCGGTCATGCCGTGCGCGGCGCCCACGCAGGCCATCAGAAACACGGAGAGCAACAGGTAAACCCAATAGCGTTTGGCGAATGCCAGCAGCCGCAACAGGTCTCTCATGCGTGCACCCGCATGCGCTCCAGGGCATCGCGCACCTGCCGTTCGGCAACCGAGCGGATCCCCGAAGGGCTTTGGAGTACCACGGACGGGGTGCGCCAGGGATGCCAAATGGCCGGGTCCGAGGCGCCGAAGATCGCGACCACCGGCAGGCCGAAGGCCGCTGCGATATGGGCCGGTCCGGAATCGTTGCCCAGAAACAGCGATGCGCCGGCGATCAGCGATTTGATTTCGCCCAGCGGCGCGCCCACCACCGTGCGGTATTCGTGGAAGGCGGGGAGGTCTTCGCCCGCGCCGGCGATAAATACGGGATCGAGATCGAGCGAATCGCGCAGGAAGCGCGCGGCGCTGAGGAAACCGGAGGCGGGCCAGGTCTTGTCCGGCGCCGAAGCCTGGGGATGTATCACCGCGTAGGCGCGGTCGGGTGAGCGCCTGGCGGCAAATAGCTTCGCCCGGGGAATTTCCACCCGCGGCACACCCAGATAAAACATGGCGGATGCCAGATGTTCGGCCGTATGCACGGTGCGCTCTTCACCGAGGATCTGTTGCGCGCGGGGGATGCGCACGTCGTATAAGGATTGCCAGCGAAAGTGCGCGAATCCGGCCCGCCGCGGCGCGCCCGAAAGCACCGTGAGACGCGCGCTGGCGCTGCCCCCGTGCAGGTTCAGGCAGAATTCGGGAGACCAGGCGCGCAGCGCGCGCCAGCCGGGGCCAAGCAGCGTTTCAATATCGGGATTACCCTCGAACACCGCGCGAAAACGGTCCTCCACCACCACCGCGATGCGCAGATCCGGGCGGGCGCGCTTCAGGATATCGAGCGCGGGTGTGGTGAGCACGCAGTCGCCCAGCGAGCGCAGCCGGACGACAGCTACGCGGCAGCCGATGGGCAGCTCGGTCACTCTTCGATTTTCGCCTCGTCGACCAGCATGACCGGGATATCGTCGCGGATCGGATAAACGCGGTGGCACTGGACGCACTTCAGGCCGCTATTGTCGGGCTTCAGATCCAGATCGGCCTTGCACAGCGGGCAGACCAGGATCTCTAGCAAATCTTTGCTCAACGCCATAATTGATTCTATAGTTTAGCAGGGTAGTGGGGCGGGCAATCCTGCCCGCAGCCGGCTTTCCAGCCGGCTTGGCGGCCTGAAGGGCGTCCAGAGCGCCTCACTTCACCGCTAGCGTTACGCCCGCCTGGCTGGTTACTCCGCCAATGGAGATCGTCACCGGCACGGTGCCGCCCGGGGTCACCGAATCCGGGATCAGGGCATTTACCTGTACCATGCCGGCGGTGGCGCCCGGCGCTTCGCCGCAGTACTCCACGGTGGCCGTCTGTCCGCCGATGGTGGCCGAACAGTTCAGGCTCACGCCGGGCAATGGCGTTCCCGAGATCCGTCCATCCACGCCGGGCGGCGTCGTCAGGCCCTCGCCGGTGCCGTAGATGAACACGTATTTCCCGCGCGGCGCGGGGTTTGCCGGACCGTTGCGGCTGTAATCCTGGTTCAGAATCGCGCCCTGTCCCTGCCCCGACGAATCGTCTGTAAAGATGGCGGGCTTGGCTGCCGCGACGGCCACCGGCAGCGGCGCGGACGCGTTGCCTTGATTCTCCACGACGACGTTGACGGTGGTCTGCCCGGCGACCTCATAAGGTATGATCGCGCTCAACTGTCCGGCGAGCACGTAGATCAGGGGCGCGGCATAGCCATTGAAGAAGACCTGCACACCGCCGATGGAATTGCTCAGGGTGCCATCGGAATTGACCTGCAGCCCGGCCAAAGCGGCGGGACCGAGCGACTGCCCCCAGACGATGGCAATCTCGCCCGGCGAAATGCCGCTGGCATCGTATGAAGCGGCGCTGGTGACCGCGGAAACCACGGGCTGCGGCACGCTCATGGCGCTCTGCGCCTGGGGAATCACCAACAGCGTCATAGAGAAGGCCGGGAAAGTCGTGGTCAGGCTGCCGCCGCTCACGTTGACGGCGGATGTCTGGCCGGCGATGGCCGCGAGGTTCGCCTGGCTATACTGCCAGACTTGCGCCGGGCCCGCCGGCGTGAAGTTCGCCACGCTGATGGTATCGGCGATATTGCCGGCCGTCTTGTTGAGCACAAGCACGGTCAGCGCCGAATCCGAGCGCTGGGCGGCAAAGATGGAAAGCGTATCGGGATCGCTGGTGGTAGCGGACACGCTGGTGCCACCGAACTGGCTGCCGTTGCCGTCATAATTCAGGAAGATCTTAAATGCGAATGCGCCCGGATCGGTGGGGGCCGGCGGTCCCCACAGGGTGCCGTAATCCAGCGCTTCACGTCCGAAGATACCCAGGATATCGGCCTGCGCGATGGCGCCGGTAATGCTTTCGAGCGCGTTCCACCAGTATTCGGTGATGGCCAGCTTGGTGCCGGGATAATTCTGGTCCACCCACTGGTGCATGCGCGGGATCAACTGCGGGGCCACCTGGTTGCCGTTCGCGTCGTCGAAAGCGGTATCGGGCACGATATAGTTGGGGTCCCAGAGCGCCCGCGTGGAAGTCATACGCAGGGTTTCCATGGCGGCATCGCCGGCCGTGGTGGAAAGCGAGCCGGGCGCGACATAACCGTGAATGTCGAGAATGTCCAACAGGCGATAGCCGTGCTGCTGCTCGAATTGCTGCATCTGCTGCAAGTAATATTCCACCCAGGGCACACCGCCGTGCGCGTTCTGATCGGTGGGATTATCCCAATACAAGTAAGGAGCGGTGCCCCATCCACTGGCCAAGTCGGCGCGGGAGAAGAAGTAGCCCATCCAGCCGGAAGGCACCGGACCGGTGATCAGCGCGGTGGGATCCGCGGCCTTCACCGCCTGCGCCAGGCGCAGGTTGCGCGCCAGCATATCGTCGTAGGTCGCCGGATTCTGGTAAATATCGATGTGGACGCCCCACCACCATTCCGGTTCGTTATCCATGCTCCAAAGAGCTACGCCGCCCGCGTTTCCGGCCCCATAACGTTTCATGAGATAAGTGACCCAGTCGTTGGGATAAGTCTGCGCCATGGGCTGGTAAGCATCGGTTGGATCGTTGATAATCTGCTGGCCGTTGCTGAGAAGGATGCCATTGCCGCAACCGGGGATATACGGGTCGGTCTGTGTCTGCGCGCCGTATTTCGCGACGCCGAAGCTGCAACTGGTGCTGTCCTTAGGCGTCCAGTCCATCAGGGAAATGGTGCCCAGGCTGAGTGTGCCGGTCTGCAGGTCCGCCTCGTGGAATAGATCGAAAGACGAGCCATCCGGCAGCACTGGAGGTGTGTAACTGGTTTGGGCGCCGTTGACAAAGTACCAGTCTTCGGCGGCATTGCTGACGTCCAGCCGCCAGTTATAGCTGGTGGTGGCGTCGCCGCCGAAACGGCGCATGGGGATATGCATGATGGATCCCAGGCCGGTGTCGGAATATTCATTGACGCCGTAGATATACGGGCTGATGGGATGGCGATTGGCGTTGGCATCCACGGCCAGGGTAGGCGCGGGCTGGGCGTACAGGCCCGCCGCGCATAGCGGGATCGCTATGAACAAGCTAATACGGAACTGCATGGCTAACCTCTTCCAGCCGGCTCTCCAGCCGGCTTAGCCGCCTGAAAAGGCGGCCGCGGGCATGATTGCCCGCCCTCCAAGGCGAAGCTCTTTCGACGTGGCCCCACGCAGGTCTCGCCTCTGTTTCACCCGCATCCGCGCGGGCTCTCGCTAAAGCGTGCGCCACGGGTGGACGGCTCACTTTACCGCAAGAGTCACATTGGCCTGGCTGGCCGTTCCGCCGATCGTGATGGTGACCGGGACGGCGCTGCCGGGCGTCACCGAATCCGGGATCAGAACGTTCACCTGCACCAGGCCGGCGGTGGCGTCGGGCGCTTCGCCGCAGTACTGCACCGTGGCCGCCACTCCGCCGACTTTCGCCGTGCAGTTCAGGTTCACGGAAGGCAGCGGGGTCCCGGAAATCCGGCCATCGACACCCGGCGGCGTGGTGGGACCTTCGCCCGTGCCGTAGATGAAGACATACTGGCCGCGCGGCGCGGGGTTGGCCGGACCGTTGCGGCTGTAATCCGGGTAGTTCAGAATGGCGCCCTGGCCGGAACCCGACGCATTGTTGGTGAAAACGGCAGGCTTGGCGGCCGCCACCGGCATGGAAAACGGCGCGGACGGATTGCCCTGGTACACCACCACCACATCCACCGAGCTCAAGCCGGCGACTTCATAAGGCACGATGGCGCTTAACTGCCCCGCCAGCGCATAAATCATAGGCGCCGCGATGCCGTTGAAAAACACCTGGACGCCGCCAATGGAATTGCTCAGCGTGTTGTTGGAATTGACTTGCAGAGAAGTAAATGCGGACGGTCCCAGTCCCTGGCCGAATATGGCGACGATCTCGCCGGGGGATACTGCGCTGGCGTCGTACGAAGCGGCGCTCGAAACGGAGGAAATCACCGGCTGCGGCACCGGCATGGCGCTCTGCGCTTGCGGAATGACAAGCAGCGTCATCGAATACGCCGGAAACGTGGCTGTCAGACTATTGCCGCTAACGTTGACTCCGGAGGTCAGTCCGACGATCGCGCCGGGGTTCGCCTGGGTGTACTGCCAGACCTGGGCCGTTCCAGCGGCGGTGAAATTGGCAAGGCTGATGGAGTCGCTGATATCGCCGGTGGTCTTGTTGAGCACCAGCACCGTCAAGGCTGAGTCGGCCCGCTGCGCGGCGTAGATGGACAGGGTGTCCGGATCGCCGCTGGTGGCCGCTACCCCGGTGCTGCCGAACTGGCTCCCGTTGCCGTCGTAATTCAGGAAGATTTTGAAGGCGAATGCGCCGGGATCGGTGGGCGCCGGCACGCCCCAGAGTGTTCCCAGACCCAGGCCGTAAGCGCCGAAAATGCCGAGGATATCGGCCTGCGCGATGGCGCCGGTGATGCTGTTGAGAGCGCCCCAACTGTATTCGGTGATGGCCAGGTTGGTACCGGGATAATTCTGATTCACCCACTGCTGCATGCGGGGAACCAGTTGCGGCGCGACCTCGGCGCCGGTGGCGTCCTCGAAGCCGCCTCCGGGCACCAGATAGTTCGGGTCCCACAGCGCGCGCGTGGAGGTCATGCGCAGCGTTTCCATGGCCGCATCGCCTTGGGAGCCGCTCAGTCCGCTGGGAGCGATGTAGGCGTGTACGTCCAGATAATCGAGCAGCCGGTAGCCGTTGGCCTGCTGGAACTGGCTCATCTGCTGCAGATAATAAGGGACCCACGCTATGCCGCCGTGGGCTTTCTGATCGGTGGGATTGTCCCAATATTGATTGGGCGGCGTGGCCCAGCCGTTATTCATATCCACCCGGGAAAACAGCATCCCGGACCAACCGCCGGGCACCGGCCCGGTAACCAGCGCGGTGGGGTCCACGGACTTCACTGCCGTCGCCCACTTGATGTTGCGCGCCAGCATGTCGTCATAATCGGCCGCCTGCGGATAGACATCGACGTGGTTCGAATACCACCACTCGGGCTCGTTGTCCATGCTCCACAGGCGGACGCCGCCGGCGTTGGCGGGGCCGTAAGTGCTCATGATGTGCTGCACCCATTGCTGGGCGAAGGATTGCGTCACGGGGACGTAGGCGTCGTTGGGGTCGTTGATTACCGGGTTGCCGTTCGCCAGCACGCCATTGCCGCAGTCCGGATTGTCGGGAGCGACGGCCTTCTGCGCGCCATACTTCGCCACGCTGAAGCTGCATTCGCCGGCGGCCTTGGGTGACCAGTCCATCAGGGGAATGGTGCCGAGGCTTACGGTGCCGGCCGCCAGATTCGCGTTGTGGAAGCCATCGAAATCGGGGCTGACGTTGTAATTTTCGTAGCACCACGGATTGTCGCCGGTATTGTTCTTGACGCTGCTCTGCCAGTTGTAGCTGGTGGCGTCGTCGCCGCCCCAGCGGAGGATGGGAATGTGCATCACCTCGAACAGGCCGCTGTCGCTCCACTCGTTGATGCCATAAATGTACGGGCTGATGGGATGGCGGTTGGCGTTGGCGTCCACGGCCAGCGTGGGCGCCTGCGCGTATAAGCCCAGCGCGCAGAAGGACGTTAAAAGGAGAAGCGAACGAAGCATCGGAGATCCACCTCTCCTTCCCTTATAGCGCAATGGCTCCTCTGGCGCACGCCTTCAGCGTGCTGGCGGGTCTGGAGACCCGCCGCAGGTGTGGACACCTGCCCCACAAATTACTGCACCGCGACCGTGACGGTCTGGCTATTGGCGCTTCCGACCGTGACAAAGAGCGGAACATTGCCCGACGGCGTATCGGCCGGGAGCGTCACGTTGATCTGGATGATGCCCGAGACCAAGTTGGGCGCCGGACCGTAGTAATACACGAATGCCGATTCGTTGTTGACGGTGGCGGTGGTGGCCAGCGCCAGCGTGCCGGTGGACGAGAGCGGGTTGAGCGCGCCATCGATGGATGGCGGTATGGTGACGCCGCCGCCCGTACCGAAGATCTGGATCGTGGATCCAGGCGCGGCCGGATTGCTGGCGCTGTTGATGCTGCCGTCCTGGTTCAGGATGGCGCCCTGGCCCTTACCTGACAGATCGTCGGTGAAAATGCCCGGTTCAGCAGGTATTACCGGCAAGGTCATCCCCGGCGTGGTGGCGCCGCCATAGGACACCGTCAGCACCGTGCTGGCCTTGCCTGCCAGTTCGAACGGCACTAGGGCATTCACCTGGGTTGGCGAAGCGTAGAGGACCGGCGCCAGGGTGCCGTCGAACAGCACCTGGGTTCCGCCCAGTGTAGTTGCGATGGTGCCACCCGTCGGCGGGAGCACGAAGCCGGCGGGAGTCACCGGACCGAGACCCGTGCCGAAGATGGAAATCGCCAATCCTGGCGCGACCGTCCCGACGGCCCCGCTGGCGGCGTTGATGATCCCCACAATTCCGGGAAGCGCCACGCCGTTACCGACTTGCAGTGTCACCAGAATCATCTGCGATGTGGCGGTGCCCGTCTGGGCGATGTTGATGCTACCGGTATAGGTCCCGGCGGCTAGGCCCTTCGGATTCACCGAAACCGCCAGTGTAGCGGGAGTCGTTCCGCTGCTGGGCGTCACGCTGAGCCAATAGGTACCGGCCATCGCGGTGAAGCCGAGCGGAGCGTTGGTGCCGGTCAGAGTCAGGGTCTGCGGCGCGGGCGCGGGCCCGCCTACCGGAGACACGAAGCTGAGCGCGCTGGGAGTTACTGTAATCGCCGGCGGACCCGTGACGATCAGGGTCACGGCGACGGTCGCGGCGCCGGACGAGCCGGTCGCGTTTATGGTGATGTTTCCGCCGTAGGTGCCGGGCGCCAGGCCCGTGGGATTGGCCGTCACCGTAACGGTGGCCGGCGTCGTGCCGCTCATCGGGCTTACCTGCAGCCAGGGGCCGGGCGAAGTAACGGTGAAGCTTAACGGCGTGTTCCCGGTGGCCACCATGAAGGTTTGGGCCGCGGGCGCCGTTCCCCCGGTCTGATAGCTAAAGGCGAGTGTAGCGGGGGTTGCCGTCAATATAGGCACCGAGCTGACTGTGATGGTGACCGGAATCTGTAGCGAGGTATCGGGCGATCCCACGCCTTTCACCAGCACGTATCCGGTATAAGTTCCGGCACCTAGCCCACCCGGGACGACAGAAACAGATATGGTCGCCGGAACGCTGGTCGCCGGAGTCACCTTCAGCCACGACACATCGGTGGAGACTGAAGCGAGTTGTACCGTGCCGGTGCCGCTGGCCGTAGTCAGGGATACGGTCTGCGGCGGAGTTGTCACGCCTGGCTGTACGGTGAAGCTTAACGTGCTGGGAGAGGCCAGGATGTTGGAGCCGGTAACGGTCAATTGCGCGTTGAAGGTCTTGGTGGTGATGGGCAATCCGGGCATGGTGACCGTGACCGGCACGAGGTAATTGCCGGGAAGCAGTCCGGCGGGATTTGCCGTGAGGACCACGTTGGCCGGGGTAGTCCCGCTAGTGGGGCTCACCGTCAGCCAGTTGTATTGGCTGGCCCCCAGGGTTATCGTGAACGCCTGCGCCGAACCGTCGGAGGCCGAAATGGCCAGCGTGTTGGACGCCGGAGCGGACGTATTGGCGAGCACGAACAGGTAATTGCCGCTGATCTGAATCACGGCTTTGGGCTGCGTGACCACCAGCGTGACCGCCACGGTCGCCGAATTGTATCCGGTGGCCGAAACGGTGACCGTTCCGTTGTAAGTACCCGCCGTCAGCGTGGCAGGCTGGATGCTGACTGAGAAGCTGGCCGGCGACGTGCCGCTGGTGGGTGACACAGACAGCCAGTTCCCACCGCCGGAAGTGACGGCACTCACGGCGAACGCCGCGTTGGCACCGTTGGACGTAGAAACCTGGACGCTTGCCGGAGTGGGCGCGCCGGCGCCCGTCGTATAACTGAACGAAAGCGTGGATGCGCTTACCGTCAGGGACGGCTCGGCGCCGACGGTAAGTGTCACGGGTATGGTGACCGTGTTGGACCCGGTGACGGTGACGGCACCGCTATAGGTACCCTGCGTCAGGCTGCCGAGGTTCTGCAGCGAAACGCTGATGGAGGCCGGCGTCGTGCCGCTGGCGGGACTTACCGCCAGCCAGTTGCCGCCGGACGTAGTTGCAGCGCTGGTGGTGAAGCTTACCGCCGTGGAGCCGGCCGCGATCAGGACCGCCTGGCTCGCGGGCGTGCTGCCGCCCGGCGTGTAAGCGAAGGAAAGCGAGGTGGGTGTCGCGGTCAACGGCGGCGTGGTGCCGACCTTCAGTGTCACCGGTATGGTAACTGTATTGGAACCCGAAGCGGTCACGGTCACCGTGCCGGTGTAAGTGCCCTGCGCCAGGCTGCCGAGGTTCTGCACCGAAACGGTGATCGAACCCGGAGTCGTGCCGCTGGACGGACTTACCGCCAGCCAGGTGCCGCCGGAAGTAGTTGCCGCGCTGGTGGTGAAGCTGACCGCCGTGGAGCCGGCCGCGATCAGGACCGCCTGGCTCGCGGGCGTACTGCCACCCGTCGTGAACGAGAAGGAAAGCGAAGTGGGGCTCGCGGTCAACGGCGGCGTCGTGCCGACCGTCAGGGTCACCGGTATGGTGACCGTATTGGAACCCGAAGCAGTCACGGTCACGGTACCGTTGTAAGTGCCCTGCGCCAGGCTGCCGAGGTTCTGCACCGAAACCGTGATGGAACCCGGAGTCGTGCCGCTGGACGGACTTACCGCCAGCCAGACGCCGCCGGACGTAGTTGTCGCGCTGGTGGTGAAACTCACCGCCGCGGAGCCCGCCGCGATCAGAACCGCCTGGCTTGCGGGCGTACTGCCGCCCGTGGTGTAGGCGAAGCTAAGCGATGTGGGATTGGCGGTCAGCGGCGTGGTGCCAACGGTCAGGGTCACCGGTATGGTGACGGCATTCGAACCGGCCGCGGTGGCTGTCACGGTGCCGTTGTAAGTGCCCTGCGCCAGGCTACTGAGATTCTGCAGAGAAACCGTAATGGAAGCGGGTGTCGTTCCGCTGGACGGATTCACGGCCAGCCAGTTGCCGCCGGAAGTGGTCGTGGCGCTGGTGGTGAAACTGACCCCGGTAGATCCCGCCGCGATCAAAACAGTCTGGCCCGCGGGCGTGGTGCCGCCCAGCGTGTAGGCAAACGTAAGGGATGTCGGGTTGGCGGTCAGCGGCACTCCGGATGTCACATTCAAAGTCACGGGTACGGTAAACGGACTATTGCCCGCGCCCGCCGACGTGACGGTGATATTGGTATTCAACGTTCCTACGGTCAGGCCGGTGGTGACGATCGAGACCCCCACGGCTTGCGGGGTGGTGCCGCTGCCGGCGCTGAGGCTGAGCCAACTGGCGCCGGGGACGGCAGTGAAGCTCAAACCCGGTATGTTGCTGGCGATATTCAGCGTTTGCGTGGCAGGCGCGGTCCCGCCCAATTGATACGAGAAAGTCAGCGATGGCGGATTGGCGATCAGGTTATTGCCGGCGACTGTGAAGGTGACCGGAACGACGATCGGGCTGCCCGCGACGCCGGACGTGGTGGCTGTCACCGTGATCGAACCGTTGTAAGTGCCGGCTGCCAGACCGGTGGTCTTGGCGGATACCTGCACCGTGGAATCGGTAGCTCCCGAAGTAGGCGTGACAGACAACCAGTTGCCGCCGGACGTGGTGGCCGCCGCTGCGGTGAAATTCACCGTGCCGCCCGTGCTATTCACCGTAAGCGTCTGCGCCGTGGGGTTGGCCGCGCCCACCTGGCCGGCGAAGGTCAGGCTGGTCGGCGAAACGGAAATCGTGGGCTGTCCAGATACTGTGAGGGTGACCGGATAAGTCAGGGCCGCGGCGGCTCCGGTGGCATTGATGGTGATGGTGCCGTTGTAGGTGTTGGGCGTCAAGCTGGAAATGGCCGACGACACCAGCGAGACCGTCATGGTCGCCGGCGTACTGCTGCCGCTCAGAGATATCGAGATCCAGGGCACGCTGGGCGTCGTGGTCAGGCCGCTGAGCGTGCCGTTGCCCGTATTGCCGATGGCGACAGACTGCGAACCAGGCACGGTTCCGTTAACGGTATAAGTGAACGATAGGGATGACGGTACCGTGGTCAGGCTGGGCTGCGTGCTGACCGTCAGGGTCACTCCAATCGATAGCGGGCTGTTCCCGGCTTGCGCCGAAGTCAGCGTGATGGTGCCGTTGTAAGTGCCGGCGGCGAGGGTGCTGAGTACCGACTGCACGGTGGAAACACTCAAAGCCTGCGGGGTGGGACCGGTGGGCGAAGTGACCGCCAGCCATTGCCCGCCGGAGGAAGTGCTGGCCGCGGCTGTAAAGGTAAGGGCCGCGCCTCCGCCGCCCACGGTAAGGGGCTGGGCGGTGGGAGCCGTTCCGCCCGTCTGGTACGCGAACGTGAAGGAATTACTGGATGGCACCAGGTTCGGCGCGGAGCTCACCGTAAATGTCACGCCGACCGTTGGCGAACTGCCCGGAGCCTGGGTCGAGGACACCATAATGCTGCCGGTGTAAGTGCCTGCCGCCAGGCCTGCAGGATTGACCGAGACGGTCAAGGAGCCGGGCGTATTGCCGCTGGTGGGAGAGACCGAAAGCCAGCTTCCGCCCGAATTCGTACTGGCGGACGCGGTGAAGGGGATAGTTGCGCCGCCGCTGGCGCTCACGGCGACGGTTTGGCTGGACGGATTCGTGCCGCTGAGCAAGGTATAGCCATAAGTGAGCGCGGTGGGGGCCACCGACAGAGTGGCCGCCGTCACCGTCAAAGTGACCGGAACGGTCAGTATGCCGTTGGTATTGGAGCAGGAACTGGCCGGCGAGCACGTGACAACGACGCTGCCGCTATAAGTTCCGCTGGCCAGGCTGCCGGCCACGCTGGTCACCACCGACACCGTCTCCGTGCCCGGCGTCGTGCCGCTGGAGGGCGATACCTGCAGCCAGTTGCCGCCGGTGCTGGTGGACGCCGCGGCGGTGTAGGAGATCGCCGCGCCGGTAGAACTGGTGATCCCGAGCGAGGTGCTGGGAGACGAACCGGGGGTGTAATTGAGAGAAATCGATGTGGGGCTCGCCACCATGGAAGGCTGCGCCACCACCGTCAAGCTCACCGGTACCGTAAGCTTGCCGCTGGTGTTGCTGCAGGAAGTGGAAGGTGTGCAGGAGAGGGTCACGGTGCCGCTATACGATCCAGCGGCCAGAGTAGTTGCCACGCTGGTGACGACCGAGACCGTCTCGGTGCCGGGCGTCGTGCTGCTGCTTGGCGAAACGGCTAGCCAATTGCCGCCGTTGCTGGTGGTCGCGGCCGCGGTGTAGGAGATCGCGGTGCCGTTGGAACTGGTGATGCCTAAAGAAGTGCTGGGCGAGGAGCCTTGCGTATAAGTGAGGGATATCGATGTCGGATTTGCAATCATCGAAGGCGGCACTACCACGGTCAGGGTGACCGGCACGCTCAGCGTACCGCCGGTGTTGCTGCAGGCCGTCGTGGGCACGCAGGTGAGCACCACGTCGCCGTTGTACGAGCCGGCGGCCAGAGTGCTCGCCACGCTCGTGACGATCGAAACCGACTCGCTGCCGGGTGTGGCGCCGCTCGCGGGGGATACTTGCAGCCAACTGCCGCCGCTGCTGGTAGTGACAGACGCGTTGTACGAGATCGCCGTGCCGTTGGAACTGGTGAGCCCTAATGACGTGCTGGGCGTCGAACCTGGAGTATAGGTGAGAGAGATCGAGGTGGGATTCGGCACCAGAGAAGGCGCGGCCGCCACGGTGAGGGTGACCGGTACAGTCAGCGCGCCGCCCGTGTTGCTGCAGGCTGTAGTGGGCACGCAGGTAAGCACCACGCTGCCGCTGTACGAACCGGCGCCCAGGGTACTCGCCACGCTGGTCACGATCGAAACCGTCTCTGTTCCCGGAGTCGTGCTGTTACCCGGCGAAACAGAGAGCCAGGCGCCGCCGCTGACGGTGGTCGCCGCGGCGCTGTATGAAATCGCCGAGCCGGACGAACTGACCGATAACGATGTGCTGGGAGACGAGCCTTGCGTGTACGTCAGGGATATCGAAGTCGGACTAGAGGACAAGACGGGCGCGGCCGCCACGGTGAGGGTGACGGGTACGCTCAGCGTGCCCCCGGTATTGCTGCAAGCCGTGGTGGGTACGCAGGTGAGCACCACGTGACCGCTATAGGCTCCAGCGCCCAGGGTACTCGCCACGCTGGTGACGATCGAAACCGTTTCACTACCCGGGGTCGTGCTGCTGCCCGGCGAAACCGCTAGCCAACTGCCGCCGCTAACGGTGGTCGCCGCGGCAGTATATGAAATCGCCGAACCGGAGGAATTTACCAGCAACGCTGAACTGGGGGACGAGCCTTGCGTGTAGGTGAGAGATATGGAAGTGGGATTCGTCGATAACGTGGGCGACACGGCGACAGTCAGGGTCACCGGCACGCTCAAGGTACCGCCGGTGTTGCTACAGGCCGTGGTCGGCACGCAGGTGAGCACCACGTGGCCACTGTAGGATCCCGCGCCCAGGGTGCTGGCCACACTGGTGACGATGGAGACCGTCTCGCTGCCCGGCGTGGTGCTGCTGCCTGGCGAAACGGCTAGCCAATTGCCGCCGCTGGTGGTGGTGGCTGTCGCGGTATACGAAATAGCCGAGCCCGAGGAATTGACTAATAGCGATGTACTCGGCGACGAGCCTTGCGTGTAGGTGAGGGACACCGAGGTGGGATTGGTCGACAACGTCGGGGTCACCACGGAAGTGACCGTAAGGGTCACATTTTCGGTTTGCGGTTGCGTATTGGAAGCCGAGGTCCAGACGCTGACTGTGCCGTTATAAGTTCCGGCAGCCAGCCCGGTAGGATTTACATCCACGGCAAACGATCCCGAAGATCCTCCGGTGGTGCCGCCGGTAGTAGGTAGGTTATTGACGCTCAGCCAACTACCGCCCGAAACCGTGGCGGCATAGGGCAGTGCGATGCCGGCGGTGCCCACGGTGATGGTCTGCGAGAGCGGAGTCGTGCTGCCCTGCGGAGCGGTAAACGGCTGCAGGCTGGAAGGGGTGAGGGTTTCCGCGGGACAGGCGTTGGTTCCGGTGCTGGGGCAAACATTCGTCACCGTACCGGTAATTCCCAAAGTGGTGGATACGCCGACCAGGCCGCCCGACTCAACTGTATAGGTTCCCTGGCTGTCCGTATCGGGGGAAGCCACAAGCGCCGCCGTAAACGGCAGCGGAAGGGGCGCGGGGATGGTGCCCGCGGCGAAGGCGACCTTGGCTTGGAATGCCGCGGTGATCAGCGATTTCAGCGTGCAGTTGGTCACGCCTAACGTGTCTAAGCCGTTGTCGGTGGAATCCTTAATGGTGAAGGTAGCGGTTGCGTTCGAGCACGGCACCTCAAGGGGTCCAGCGGTAAATGTGAAGCTGAGGCCGTTGTAAACAATTTGGGTGGGGTTAAAGGTGACGCCGACGGGGTCGAGGCTCGTCGTCGCCGTGAATGCCACTCCGTTCAGGTTCAGGGGATCGTCGACCTTGGTCGTAATCACGGCGGAGCCGGTGCAGGATGTCGCGCTTCCTGTAGCCACGGTGGCAGCCGTGGGAGGACTGGTCTGGCTGTAGCCTTTGCCCGGAGCCGTGACGACAAGGATCGTACCGGGAGCGATCGTGTTCGTGCCGGTGAGTTCCACGGTGGCCGTTGCGCCGCTACCGCCGGTTCCGGTAATGTCGAGGACGCAGGTTTGTCCCGCGGCGCCCGTGGCCGTGATGCCGGACGTATAGTTCCCGCTCACCACGCCGCCGCTGCCGCCGAGGATCGGTCCCAGTTTGCCGGCGATTGTCACGCTCAGCATAGGCTGCGCCAGCAGGCCCTCCGCCATGCCCAGGCAGACGCCCAACAACACAGTCAGCTTCATGAATGAAGACGTTTTTGTCGACACGATTCGCTCTCCTCCGCCGTTACGGCGGCCAACATTACCCGATGATAAACCAAACCGCTCCAATGTAACCCAAACTAAGTTAGTTTAAAGGATTGAAACGCACTTTGGAAACGGTCCAGCGCAGCCGAGTACCGGTACTGAAGATTGCGGCTTGGCACGAGCCTGCAAAACGAACTCCCGCTTGTCGAAAGAGGCCTACTGGGTGAGCAGGAATAGGGTCCCGAAGTTCGAGTTCCCCCCCGCGTTGGTGGTGCCATAGAACGCGCCCCGGGCGACGAGGGCGGCAGGAGCTCGAAGACGGTGCCCAAATCCCCGCTGGACCGGCTTCCTTTGCTGGTGTGGCCGTAAAGCGCGCCGGATTTCAGCGTGAGTCCGCCGTGCGGAGATTCTCCCGTTGAGGAATTGAAGTTGCACAGCACGGCCTCGGTCCACTCGCTGCCGCGGATGTCATACCGTAAAGCAGTCCCGCGCCGCCGACTGTGACTCCGCCATAAGGATTACTCCCAACGGCCGCGCCCGTAAAACTATAAAGCAGGTTCTCGACCCAGGCACCCCCGGAAGTGCCTGGCGGCGTCAGAGAGAATACTGTCCCGGCGTTCGCGGCACCGCCGGTGTAAGCGGTGCCGTAAAGCCAATCCCAGGCAGAGGCTCAGTCCCAGTAGCTTTGTCGTCAAGTTTGGCTCTCTTGCTGCGTGGCGCAACGCACCAGCGACGCGAATTCCGGTTTCGCCGGCGGCGCGACACTGCCCCGAACTACGATAGTGTAAAGGATTGAATCGCACAGTGGCGATTCATGAATTGCGGTACCGGTACTGGGCCGCCCTAGAAACGACGGCAGTTGCGCGACCCTGCGCCTCCAACCAGGGTTGAGTGGTGATAGACTTGAAACCTACGGGAAAGGAAAACACACACACGTGAAAACTTTATTTGCAATTGTTTTGACATTGGGGCTGCTGGCGGCCGCGGGGTTTGCCCAGCCTACCATCACCGGCGTTCAAAACGCCGCCAGCAACGCCCTGCCGCCGCTGCCGAACTCCGGCATTGCGCAAGGCTCGTTCTTCGCAATCTACGGCAGCGGCCTGGGACCTTCAACGGCGGCCGAATGGAATCCTTACCCGCTGCCGCAGACGCTCGGGAATGTTTCCATCAGCGTCACGGTTGGGGGCAGCCCTTACGTGGCGTATCCCGAATACGTCTCCGCCGGGCAAATCAATGCGGTCTTGTCCTCCAGCACCCCGATCGGCGCGGGCACCGTCATTGTCACGTATAACGGCACTCCGAGCGCGGCGTTTCCGATTACGGTCGTGGCCACGTCATTTGGGACGTTTTCCTGGAACTCGGCCGGCACCGGTCCGGGCATCTTCACCAATGCGGTGACGAATGTCCTGGCTTCGCCCTTCACTACCGTGAAGCCGGGTGACTATGTCACGATTTGGGGCACTGGATTAGGCGCCGCGACCGGCAATGAAGCCAGCGGCCCTCCGACGCAGGTCAACGCCTGCGCGTCCCCGTCGAGCTGCCCCGTGACTGTGTGGGTAGCCAACCAACAGGCCCAAGTGACTTACGCGGGACGCTCGGGATACACGGCGGTCGATCAGATCGACTTCATCGTGCCCAACTCCGCGCAAGGCTGCTATGTGCAGGTAGCAGTAGAGACCGGCAATTCGTCCGGCTCCACGGTCAGCAACTTCACCAGCATTTCGGTGGACGGAACCGGCCCCACCTGCAGTGACGCGGACGGCATCAATTACGCCGACATGGCCAACCTGCTGGCCAGCAAAGGCGGCAATGTCAACGTCGGCGCGATCAGTTTGCTCAGCAACTATTTGAGCTTGGACATTCCGCTGCTAGGCGGCGAGCTGCAATGGGATAACGACACGGTGTCCGGCGAACTCGCCACATTGAGCGGCTACCAACTCGACGCGTTTCAAGGCTTCACGCTGTCGCCTTCGGTGAACAACTGCACGGTCAGCCCGTTCCTGCAATATCCGCCTCCGACCGATCCTATCCTGGGAGGACTCACTTACCTGGATGCCGGATCGAGCCTTTCCATCGCGGCGCAGGTCAACGGGACCCAACCGGTGCCCAAAAACAAGAACGGGAAGGGATATAGCGGCGTAGTAGGCGGCGCGACCATCGCCAATCTTCTGGGCGGTTCCGGCATCAATCCATTCTTCCTCAACGCCACGGGCTGGGGGACCACCTCGTGGACGTACAGTATCAACCCGGGCACTTACACAATCACCGACGGAAGCGGCGGCTCGAACGTAGGATCTATGTCGGCGGCGATTACGGTGCCGACCTCCGCGCAAACCTTCCAGTGGACCAACCAGAGCACGGTGACGGCGGGCGCGATCCCGCGCAATTCGCCGCTGACGATCAACTGGAGCGGCGGCGACCCCAACGGTTACGTCAACATCACGGCGGTTTCATCGACGGAGCAGGCGGCGGTTCTCACCCCTTCGGCCACTACCCCCGGCATTCTGGTTGAATGCATCGCGCCGGTCAGCGCCGGGTCGTTCACGATTCCGACTTATGTGTTGCAGTCGCTGCCCTCTACCGTCGGCAGCCAGTCGACCGTCCCTCCGGGCGAGTTGCTGGTGGGACCGGCGAGCGCGGCGTGCAGTAGCCTGGGCACCAGCGCGGATTGCCCGACACAGCTCACGGCACCGAGCGGCTTGGATGCGCTTTACATCTTCTATCACCTCATCCAAGGCTCGAACGTAAGCTGGAATTAGTTATGCTGAGCGGGGGCGAGGCTTTCCTTGCCCCCCCGTGGCGCACGCTAAGCGTGCGCCACGGGTTTGGCGTGTTCATTGGCCAGGAGAGCCTGAATCGAAGGGGCCGGCGCTGGTACGGCGAGCATATAACTTTGCGCCCGGTCGCAGCCCATGGCCTTCAGTTGTTCGAGTTGCTCCCCGGTTTCCACTCCCTCAGCCACTGCCCGCATGCCTAAGCCGTGCGCCAGGCCGACGATCGATTCCACCAGCGTACGCGTGTTGTCGTCCCCGTTCATCCGCTGTACGAACTTCCGGTCGATCTTCAGGTTATCGATCGGCAATTCCTCCAGGTAGCTCAACGAAGAATAACCGGTTCCAAAATCGTCGAGGGAAACGCTCACGCCCAGTCTCTTCAATTCCTTGAGCTGCCGCGCGGTTTCCCGGATATCCTGCATGATCACGCTCTCGGTAAGTTCCAGATCGAGTTGCGAGGCATTGAGACCGGTCTGGGCCAGTGTGGAGGCCACGGTTTCGGCCAGATCGCCGCGCGCGAATTGCACGGCGGAGGTGTTCACGGCCATGTGGATGCGCCCATAGCCGGCGTCCCGCCACAACTTACCTTGATGGCAGGCATCCCGCAGCACGCGGGCGCCGATGGGCATGATCAGGCCGCTCTCCTCCGCGATGGGAATCAGAACCGACGGAGGGACGCGTCCGAATTTCGGATTGTTCCAACGCAGCAGCGCTTCAAGCCCGGCGATGCGCCCCGAGGCGAGGTCGAACTGAGGCTGGTAATGGACGGACAGTTCATCGCGCTCCAGGGCGTGATGCAGTTCCGTTTCGATGGCCAGGCGGCGGTCGGCGTCCTGGCCGATTTCCGGGTCGGACAACTGGATGCGGCCCTTGCCCGCCCGCTTGGATGCATACAAGGCGCTGTCGGCGGCGCGCTGTAGCGCGAGCGGTTCGGCGCCATCCCGCGGATAGATCGCGATACCGATGCTGGCGCCCAGGAAGACCTCGTTGCCCTTCACCGAGAACGGAGGCGCGAGGGCCGCCAGAACGCGCTCGGCCACGCGCACGGCGTCGTGCGCCCCGTGTACGTCGCCGAGAACCAGCATGAAACGGTCGCCGCCGCTGCGCGCCAGAGTCTCGGATTCGCGCAAACAGCCGGCTAATCTTTCGGCCGCCAATTGAATCAACGTGTCGCCGGCCAGATGCCCCAGCGTGTCGTTAATGCGTTTGAAGCGGTCCAGGTCCAGATAGATGAGTGCGGCCGTGCCGTTCTGCCGCCGGGCGCGCGCCAGAACCTGGCGAAAACGGTCTTCAAATACGGACCGGTTGGGAAGGCCGGTCAACAGGTCGTGGGTGGCCTGGTGCGCCAGCTTCTGTTCCATCCGCTTGCGTTCGGTGATATCGGAAATCAGCCCGTCGCGGTAACGCGTTCCGTTGCGTTCATAAACATGCACGGCGCGGCTGTGGAGCCAGGCCCAGTGTCCATCCTTGCGCAGAAACCGGTACTCGATATCGATCGGCCGGCCGTTCTCGAACAGGGCCCGATAGGCGTCCGCGACATGCGGTTGATCCTCTGGATGGATCCGGTGCATCCAGAACCCGGGCTGGCTGACCTCCTCGTGGGTGAATCCGCTGAGCTGCTCGCAATTGGAGCTGACGAAGACCGGCCGGCCGGTTTCATCGGCGACCCACACGACATCGGGGAGATTGGCGACCAGCCGACGGTACTTCTCCTCGCTGTGCTGGAGAGCCTCCTGGTCGCGGCGGCGGCGGCGGATATCGCGCGCGATAGCCGAAACCCCGACCACCTCGCCGGCCTGATTCCGCACCGGAGACATGGTCAGGGACACTTCAATCCGGGCCCCGGCGCGGTTCACCGTAACGGTTTCCACTTGCGATACGGTTTCGCCGCGGCAGACTTCTTCGAGTAGGCGGGAGATCTCGCCGATGCCGGAGGCGGGCACCAGCATGGAGATCGGCTTTCCCAGCACCTGCTCTGGGCGGTAGCCATAAATCGCTTCGGCGCCCTTATTCCAACTGAGAATAGCGCCATCCGGAGCGGCGCCAAGGATGGCGTCGTTGGCGGAATCCACGATGGAGGCGAGCAAAGCACGGGCCTCCTGCGCCTGCACCCTGGCGGTAATGTCGCGCATGATGGCGGCGCGCGCCGTAATCTGCCCGTCCGCGTCGCGCACCGGGCAGGCGGAAACAGAAATATTGACGCGCTTGCCGTCCTTGGTGAGCCCCAGACATTCGAACTGGTTCACGTGCTCGCCCTGTTGCAATTGGACGGCGATCCATTTCAGGCTGGACCGCTGATCGGTAGGGGCCAAGATGGAGACAGGCTTTCCCACGACTTCTTCCGCGCTGTATCCATAGAGCCGCTCGGCCCCGTGATTCCAGCTCAGGATGATTCCGTCGGTGGTGCTGCTCATAATGGCGTCTTCGGAAGACTCCACGATGGACGCCAGAAGGGCGGTGGCCTGGTTGGCCGCATGGCGGGCGGTCATGTCGCGACGGATGGCGATATATCGCCGAATAGCGCCGCCGGGATCCCGCACCGGCGCGACCGTAATGTCTTCCACATAAGAAGAACCGTCTTTGCGCCGGCTGGAGACTTCGCCGCGCCAGATGTTTCCCGTGCGCACGGTCTCCCGCACGCGTTGGTGGAATGCGGCCCCCAAGCCCGACCGGCCGTTCCGGGGATTGCGGCCGATCACTTCCGCGGCGCTATAACCCGTCATCCGGGTGTAAGCGGGGTTGACGTATTCGATGGTGCCTTCGCTATCGGTAATAACGATCGCATCGGATGCTTCTTCGATGGCGCCCACCAGGCCGGCTTTTTCCATTTCCACGCCCAGATCCCGTTCGGATTGAGCCTGGGTCTGCTCGACCAGGTCCCGCTGCTGGCGCATCGCGACATAGGCAGCCACCGTCAGTGCCAGCGCCAGGAACGCGATGGTGCCGATCGGGGATAGCCGGAACGTATTATGGGAGGATGCCAGCTCGTTGGCCAGTTGAAAAGCAAACCAAACCACACCTCCGGCGAGCGATACTTTGATGAGCAAGCCGGTAACCCGGCGGCTGGGAGGGCCGAGCAGGACGCCGCTGTTCCCCACGCCGTCCGCCGGTGTGGAGGTATTGGGATTCAGAAGCATGGTGGGTAAGTAGTCCAGAAGGCTGCGAGGCGCGGCCCCGAGGTGCGGCTAACCATCGACGGACGTGGGAAAGCTCGACACATTCGCCTCCGATTATAGCCGCGAGCCTGGCTTTTGTTCACCCTATCATTGGATATTCCGATAAGAAAAATGTACTGAAAAGAAAGCCGAAAAACCATGCTTCTTTCAAATTCGGGGCGGGCAATTTGCCGGATTCGTTCAAACGGATGGCGAAGCAGGCTGGAATGCGCCCAGGCTTAACTTATGGGGGTATAGACTGTATGCCAAGAGATGCATAAAGATTAAGAGCCGGTATAAAAATCTGAAGGTATTCTGCCGATTCTTATGTAGGGTGTGTCGTGCGCGGGACAGTCGTTAGCGGAAAAACGGGGCTTGTGTCTGCGGACCCGCCGGGGTGCCGCCTGAACCCTGCAACTCGTTGGCTATTCGCGCTGCCGGCTCTGGTTCTGCTCGCGAACTGCGGGAACGCGCCCGACCTCACTCATACGGTCCTGACCAGCGTCAGCCAAGTGAGTCAACTTGCGCCGGCACAGGTAAAGACGGGCGTAGGGGTCCGGATCACGGGCATACTTACTTATTTCGACGGCATCTCCAGCTTTTGTTTTGTGCAGGATCCGACCGGCGGAATCCGCGTTGACCTGGCGCACGGGCAAATTCTGCCGGCCACGGGTTGGCGAGTAGAGGTGGCCGGCGTGGCCTCTTCCGGAGGCACGGCTCCAGCGATCATCCAGGGGCGTGTTTCGGCTCTGGGAGCGGATACGCTACCGCCGCCGGTGGAGATAGCCACGGCGCGCTTGCGGGACCCCCGATACGAATATCAACGCGTGGCCCTGCGCGGGGTCGTGCAGTCGGTGAGCTCCGCCCGCCCTGGGATTGTGTCGCTGGAGGTCCGTGCGGGACGATCCACGGTTTTGGCCACGGTACCGGCCTCGACCATCACGGTCAACGACGATTGGGTGGATGCGGATATTCGAGCGTCTGGCGTGTTGGATCAGGCCACGGAAGGCAATCAGGGCCGCTCCGACCCATTTCTGTGGGTTCCGGACGCCGGGGCCCTCGAGACGATTCGTCCCTCGCCACCACCGGCCGCGCTGCCCGTAACTCCGATTGCGGCTATTCTGAAGCTCGATCCCACCCGGTCGCCGGCGCATCGCCTGCGAATTCGAGGGGTGCCTTACGCGCCGGTGCAAGGCGGCCTGGCGGTGATGGACGGAGCCAGCCAGATCGAGGTCCGTTTGATACCGGTGGCCCCCGATCCGAATGCTTCCATGCTGGAAGTCGCGGGCTTTCTGGCGTGGGAACACGGGCGTCCGGTGCTGGACCGGGCGGTCCTGGTCGACGGGGTCGAAGTCGCCGACCGCAGCGAATCCCCGCAGGCGGGTTCGACGCTGACCACCGCGGCCGCCGTCCATCAGTTGTCTTTGCGAGCCGCCAAACTCGGATATCCGGTTCATCTGCACGCCGTGGTCACGTACTTCGACTCGGGCAATCATCTCCTTTTCGTACAGGACCGGAGCGACGGCATTTTTGTCGAACTGAGCCAGAAGGAGAAAACCTCGATGCAGGCGGGAGATGAGGTTGACGTCACCGGAGTGACCACCGCCGATTTCGCCCCGGACGTGGCTAAGGGACGCATCACGGTGGTTGGGCATCCGGGTTTGCCGGCAGCCAAGACCGGGCGTTTCGGGAGCGCGAATTGGGGCCGGGAGGATTGTCACTGGATTGAATTAGAAGGCGTTGTGCAGCGCGTCGCCCAAGGCAGGGCGGATACCCTGTTGACCTTGCTATGGGGCAAGAATTCGTATAAAGCGCATGTGCTGGCTCCCGCCGGATCTCTGATGCACCTGTTAGACGCGGACGTGAAATTGTCGGGCGTCTGTGGAGCCCTCTTCAACACCAGGCGCCAGTTGCTCGGCATTCAGATGTTCGTTCCGGATGCGCAATGTATTCGGGTGTTGCGAAGCGCGCCGGCGGACCCCTATTCCATGGCTCCCACGGCCATCGCGGATTTATTGCAGTTTTCGCGGGTGCGGGACATGGGACATCGCGTGCGCCTGCAGGGAACGGTGACTTATTCCAACGCGTCGGGGTCTACATGGGTTCGCGACGAGACTGGCGCCGTCATGATCCAGGACCATGAGCCTGTGGCCCTGGCTCCCGGCGATGCAGTGGACGTGGTTGGCTTTCCGGCTATCGCCGGATTCAGTCCGGTGGTGCGCGGCGCCAACGTGAAACGCTTGCGCCCGGGCCCGCCGCCCAAGCCGTTGCGTATCACGGTTCAAGACGCGCTAAGAGGAGACTTTGACAATCAATTGGTACAGATCGACGGAAAGTTGGTTGACCGCGTCCGGCAACCTGCGGAACAGGTTCTAACCATCGAATCCGGTCAGATGGTGTTCACCGCGCATCTGCCGGGCGGAGGCCCGGACCGGCCGCTGGATTCCGGCACGCGCCTTCGCCTGACCGGAATCTGCTCCGTCGAAGTGGAGCAATCCCAGGACTTGATCCTGCCGCGCACGTTCCGGCTGATTCTCCGCTCTCCGGCGGATATATTGGTGCTGGGCCGGCCCCCCTGGCTTACGGCCGGCCGGGTCGTCCCCATCCTGGCCGGCGCCACGCTGCTCATGGTTGCCGCGCTGGCTTGGGTCGGCTTACTGCGCAAGCGCGTGCGTACCCAGACGTTCGCGTTACGCGCCCAGACGGTCCAGTTGCAGGCCGCTCACGAGAGAACTCGCGATGCGCTGCGGAAAGCGTGCGAAGCCGAATCGCTGGACCTGGATAGTAAGCGGATTCTGGAGCTAATCGCTCGGGACGAGCCGGTGGCAGTGATCGTCGAACATCTCGCGGAGGCGGTGGCGCTGCACTGCGAAGGAGCGGTTTGCGTGATCCTGCTGCGCGCGCCGCACAGCCCGCGGGTGTGCGCGGTGCCCGCAGTGCCCGCCAGTTGGACGGAAGTGCTCGAACGAATCGATCCGGATTCGGTTTCGTGCAGTGCGGAGTTCCGCGGCCCCCGGGACTTTTCCGTCGTCCCGGAGTGGGCGGATCTTATCGATTCGCAGAACGCGCGCTTCCGGGCATTCTGCGCGGCGCCCATCGTCGTGGATGGCGCCACCGCGGGCGTGATCGCGGCGTTTTTCCGGCACGAAAAAGGCATCCAGGATGCGCACTGCGCACAACTCGACTTATGGTGCAGCATCGCCGCTTTGGCTATGGAACGGCGCCGGTTGCACGATCAGTTATCCTATCGCGCGCAGCATGACGGCCTTACCGGACTGCCGAACCGGGCCTTGCTCTACGAAAGGCTATCCTCCGAGATCGAGCGCGCGATGCACAGTGGCCGTCTGCTGGGACTGCTGTATATGGATCTCGATGGCTTCAAACAGATCAACGATACCTTTGGGCACGACGCCGGGGACGCGGTTCTGCAAGAGACCGCCAAGCGCATGTCGGATTGCGTGCGCCGCGGAGACACCGTCGCGCGCATTGGTGGCGATGAGTTCGTGGTGCTGTTGCCGCTGCTGCAGAGGAGAGAAGACGCCCAACAGGTGGCCGATAAGCTGGCGAAGGCGCTGCGCGAGCCCATCTACTCGAACTTCCAACGTCTTTCGGTCAATGCCTCGGTCGGAATCGCCATTTGGCCTTTGGATGGCGATCAACCGGATCCTTTGCTGCGGTTCGCCGACGCCCAGATGTATGGCGAAAAGAGGCGCCGCTGGTACGACCCACCCGCGAGGCCGGGCGGGCAGCCGGCCGCGCCACCTGCAGCGCCTGAACGGGCGGAAGAAGCTCCGGCGGGAAATCGCCGTTCGTAGGCCTTCCCCTGCTTCAAGGGAGTGCGGCTTCAAATTGGGTGTGCATTGCGCGATAACACCCATTTCATAGTAAACTGTCCTTTATTAAGTGTGGCTCCCTGATGTTTATTAGGCAAATACCATGGATATATCTCTCATATATCCTTAGGGCTACAGATTTTCCTCAGAACTCCTAAGGCATTCGACCGCATGCCTCTCCAATTTGGCACGCCGCTTGCTTCTAGACCGATCAAAGTGAACGCCCAAACGCAAGCCAATCAATACCCGACAAATGGGTTTCGAGATAGGAACACAACAATGGTGCGCATTATTATTTATTCCGATCAGCCGATTCTAGCTAAGGGGTTGGAAAGCTTAATCGCGAGCGATCCGGCGCTGCAATTTCATGCCTGTTGCTCGAAAGTTGCCGCTGTGAGGGAACTTCTGGCAAACGACACCCCCGATCTGGTGGTGCTGGACCTGACGCCCGAAATCACAGCCGCCACACTGCACGAACTGCAGGCGCTTGCCCCGGAATCGAAAATGATTTTGTGGACCAGCGCGATTGCGGGCGATTTCGCGCTGCAAGCCCTCACCACCGGCGTGCGCGGCGTGCTCCGCAAGACGTTGCCCTTGGAGGCTCATCGGCAATGCTTGCACCGCGTCGCAGCCGGTGAGCTTTGGTTCGAAAAGAGTCTGACGGATAGTTTTCGTGCCGCCCGCCGGGTGTCCCTTTCGCCGCGCGAGAGCCAGTTGGTCAGCCTGTTGGTGCGCGGCCTCAAAAACAAAGAAATCTCTCACCAATTAGGGATTACCGAAGGCACAGTAAAAGTTTATCTTTCTCACCTTTTCCAGAAGTCCGGCGCGAAAGACCGCTTTGACCTGGCGCTCCAGGGCATGAAGAATCTTGGCATGGCCGGCATTGCCGCGGATCAGGGCAGACTGCGCTCGCTGATGATGGAGCCCGCATGCCATCCGTAGAGTTGGAAGACGTAGTGCTGGAATCGCCCACCGTTCTGGCCCGGCTTTTGACGGAGTGGCCGATACCGCCGCGTCATCGGAATGTGCAGGAAGTGCACCGCGAGGCGCACGTACTGCCTCGCCCACGCCGCCCGCGAGTCTGCTCTTGCGGCACTTGCCCGCGCTGCCGGGATAACGCCCGATGGAACAGGATTTTCGACGAGAAATTCGCCGATCCCTTATACTACGGGCAGATATCGATACGCCATAACTCGAGTCTCGCTACGGCTTAACCCTTCCTCAACGGCGCAAACGCCGGGCTTAGAAAGCTTGTGCCCCGGCAGTGAACGTCTTCTCGACCGAATGTTCTGTCGCCGCGGCGATTTGGCGCGCGGCATCCACCGCCTGTTGCACCGCCAGCAGTAATCCATCGCGGTGCAAAGGCTTGGATAGGAATCCGGCGTATTCATCTAGCAATTTAACGCGAATGAATTCCTCGTCGACAAAACCCGACATCCAAAGCACTGGAATATTTGATCGAATGGACAAAATCTCGTCCGCCAATGCCGTTCCTGATACTCCGGGAATGCGCACATCCAGCAATGCCACATCGATGTGAATATGTTTCTGACCAGCGAGGTGGATCGCGTCTGCGCGCTCTGCCGCGATCAATACGCGGTAATCGGCGGCCATGAGGATGCCCTGAATGAGAACCAGCACTGCGGGATCGTCATCTACAATCAGGATAGTCCCGCGGCTTTCTGCGGTTGCGTTCATGGAAATACTCCTCTGAGGCGTGGTTAATTCACCGCGCCAGTAATTCAATGCTAACCCTCGTTAATTCGATAATTACAGGCTGTCTTTGGTTAATTGAGGGATTTCCCCTCGGTACCACAGGTACGATCCAGCACCTTGACGCCCTGTCGGCCGCCTGAAACGCAATCGAAACCTTTTTCTGCCATTCTGGATCTATGGAGTTGCCCATGACCGGACCGCTATCGCCCGAAGAACTGCGCAAGATAAACGCCTATTGGCGCGCCGCCAACTATCTGTCGGTGGGCCAGATCTACCTCTTAGACAACCCCCTGCTCAGGGAACCCTTGAGGATCGAGCACATCAAGCCCCGCCTACTGGGGCACTGGGGCACCACCCCCGGACTTAATTTCATCTATGTGCACTGCAATCGCCTGATCCGCCGCCAGGACTTGAACATGATCTACGTTACCGGCCCCGGTCACGGCGGTCCGGGACTGGTGGCCAACACTTATCTGGAAGCCACTTACAGCGAGTATTATCCGAATATCTCGCGCGATGAGGAGGGCATGCGGCGGCTTTTTAAACAGTTTTCGTTTCCGGGCGGCATTCCCAGCCACGTGGCGCCAGAGACGCCCGGCTCCATCAACGAGGGCGGCGAATTGGGCTATAGTTTGCTGCACGCCTATGGCGCCGTGTTCGACAATCCGGACCTACTGGCCTGCTGTGTGGTGGGCGACGGCGAAGCTGAAACCGGTTCGCTGGCCGCCAGTTGGCACTCGAACAAGTTTCTGAATCCGGCGCGCGACGGCGCCGTGCTACCGATCCTGCACCTTAACGGGTACAAGATCGCCGGACCCACGGTCCTGGCGCGCCTGCCGCACGCGGAACTGGTGGATCTTTTCCACGGATACGGGCACGAGCCGGTCTTCGTGGAAGGCGACGATCCGGATACGATGCACCAACTGATGGCGGCCACCTTCGATCGGGTGATGGAGGAGATCCGCGGTATCCAGCGGGATGCCCGCGCCGGCGCCGCGACGAAGCGCCCGTTGTGGCCGATGATCGTGCTGCGCTCGCCCAAGGGCTGGACCGGACCCAAAGTCGTGGATGGCTTGCAAATCGAAGGGACTTTCCGCGCGCACCAGGTCCCGCTCACCGAACTGGCCACCAAGCCCGCGCACCTGAAGATGCTGGAAGACTGGATGAGGAGCTACCGGCCGGAGGAATTATTCGACGAGCGCGGCACTTTGATACCGGAGTTGCAGGAGCTGGCCCCGCTAGGCAAGCGGCGCATGGGCGACAATCCCAACGCCAATGGCGGCCTCCTGCTGCGCGATCTGAAGATGCCGAACTTCTGCGACTATGCGGTGGACGTTCCCAAGCCCGGCACGACCGTGGCGGAAGCGACGCGCGTGATGGGCAAAATGTTGCGCGACGTGATGAAGCTCAATGCGGATGCCGCGAACTTCCGTGTGGTGGGACCGGACGAAACATCCTCTAACCGCCTGGACGCATTGTTCGAAGTCACCAACCGCATGTCCGAGGCCGAGATTTACGCAAACGACGACCACGTGGCCGCGGATGGCCGCGTGATGGAAGTGCTCAGCGAGAACATGTGCGAGGGATGGCTCGAGGGTTACCTGTTGACCGGCCGGCACGGCTTCTTTTCCTGTTACGAAGCCTTCATCCACATTGTCGATTCCATGTTCAACCAGCATGCCAAGTGGCTGGAGAGCACCCATCACATACCCTGGCGCCGGCCCATCGCGTCGCTGAATTATCTGCTCACTTCGCACGTCTGGCGGCAGGACCATAACGGCTTCAGCCATCAGGACCCGGGGTTCATCGATCATGTGGTCAACAAGAAAGCCGGCGTAGTGCGCGTGTACCTGCCGCCGGATGCCAACACGCTGCTCTCGGTCACCGATCATTGCCTCCGCAGCCGGAACTATGTCAACGTGATCGTGGCCGGCAAGCAACCCGCGCTCCAGTATCTCGACATGGAATCCGCCATTGAACACTGCACCACGGGCATCGGCATTTGGGAGTGGGCCAGCACGGACAATGGCGTCGAGCCGGATGTGGTGATGGCCTGCTGCGGCGACGTTCCCACGCTCGAAACGCTGGCTGCCGTGGACCTGCTGCGGCGCGATCTTCCGGATCTGAAGATCCGCGTGGTGAACGTCGTGGACCTGATGGTCCTGCAGCCCTCCACCGAGCATCCGCACGGCTTGCCGGACCGCGAATTCGATTCGATTTTTACCGCGGATAAGCCCGTGGTTTTCGCGTTCCACGGCTATCCGTGGCTGATTCACCGGCTGACCTACCGCCGCACGAATCACGACAACATGCATGTGCGCGGTTACAAGGAAAACGGCACCACCACCACGCCCTTCGATATGACGGTTCTGAACGACCTGGACCGCTTCCACCTGGCCGGCGACGTGATCGATCGCGTGCCGCGCCTGCGCGATATCGCCGCGCACATTAAGCAGGACCTGCGCAACAAGCTGATCGAGCACAAGCGCTATATCGCCAAGCACGGCGACGATCTGCCGGAAATACGCGACTGGAAGTGGCCGTATTAGGGAGACTCGTTGGGGCGGGCGCCACGAAGCGGCTTACGGGCGCAGCACGAAGGCGATCTGCTGGTTCGCGTACTCGTCCGTGGAGCCGGCGGGGATGCGCACGATCAATCCAGAGGGCCCTTCCCGGGTAGCGCCTTCGACGCTTGCCAGCAGGTCGCCGTTTACCAGGGTCAAACTGTAATCGCGGGAGGGGCGGCCGGAAACGGTGAGCACCAGCCGGCGGCCGTTGTCCGTCCACTGTTCGGACACTACCTTCAGTTGCATGCTGCGTCCGGCAAGCTGCGGCGGTGAAAAGGGTAGCGCGTATCCAAACACGGCGTGGTGCCGGATGCTGAGCGTGCTCTTGCCCGGAGGCGCCGCGAATTCAAAGCGCGGGTGCCAATCCAGGTATTCCGAATCCGTGTTCCAGGTGATGGGCTGGCCGTTCAGCGCGGCGCTATCCAAGTGCGCGCACGGCGGGTAAGCGGGGGCGAACTCCAGGTGGATCGGCTCGGAGCCGGAATTAGTGACAGTGAGTTGCAGCGTGGCGGCGTCGCGCCGGATATCCAGATTCACGCGCGCACCGGGCAGCGGGATGCCGTGCACGCCGGCCGCCGGCCAATCCGCGGGAAGATGCGGCGCGAATACGATCTTGCGGCCGGCGGCATCGGTTTCGAGGCCCAGGAGGCCGCGCAGCAGCGGTGAAACTACCATGGCCGCGGACCAGATCTGGTGCGGCGAGGCGGTGGATAGCGGAGAATACGAGTCGCCGGAGAGCACCTCGGTGGTGTTGCCGCCCGCGCCGTCGAGGGCTAGCCACGCATTCGCGCGCAGGTTCGCCAGGGCCGGTTCGGCTGCGTGATTGCGATATTCGCCGACCGCCGCCCAGCCCGTGAATAGCGGCCAGACCGAGCCGAAGTGATAGCCCGACGGATCGTAGAGCGGGTTCCTGGCTGAGATGATGCGGGTCCCCCAGTCGGTCGCGAACTGCTCCTCGGCGAGCAGGCCGATCATCTCCTGCGCGTGCCGGCGGTCCAGCAGATCGAACCACATGGGCACGGTAGCCAGAATGCTGGGCTGATCCACGGGCTGGCCGCCGGTGCCGAGCGCGAAGGCATAGCGATGCGCCGGCAGCCAGAATCGCTTTTCGAGATCCGGGCGTTTTTGAGCGAACTCGGCGTCCAGATCCTGCGCGCGCGAATTGTCGCCGAGCAGGCGAGCCAGCAGAGCCAGGGATCGCAAGGCTTCGACGTAACAGGCGGCCTGGTAGAACTCTACGCGAACGGGCAGCAGGGGTCCGCCTTCCACCCATCCGTGGCCGACGTGCAGATTGCGCGGAAAGCCCGCCTCATCGAGCGTAGAGCGCATGAACGCCAGCGCCTTCCACAGGCGCGGGGCCTGTTCGCGGGCGAAGGCTATGTCTCCGCTGGCGCGCACGTAATCGGCGGTGGCGATGGCGTAGAGCGGCGTGGCGTCCGCGGAGGCGAAGCCGTACGGAAATTGTTTGAACCAATCGACCAGGCTGGCGGATTGCGAGATCTCGTGCGGGATCTTACCGTCGTCACGTTGGAAATGAGAAACAAACTGGATCGCTGCACGCGCGCCGGTGAAGTCGCCCGCGGAGGTGAGCGCGAATGACGTCCAGAAAGAATCGCGGCCGAAGAACCAGGCAAAACCGGGGCGGTAAGCGCCCTTCGAGGGGCCATAACCGGCCACCAGTCCGCGGCCCAGAAACGGGTTGTCCACGAATCCTTTCACCACGCTGATGCGGGACCAGTCATAGGCTTGCTGCAGGCGGGCGTCGGGAAGCGACAGCTCGATTGTATTGGCCAGGTAGTCGCTGTAATAGCGCTCCGTCTCCTCGGCAAGTTGGGTTGCGCGCGCGGTCAGGCGCTGGTAGGCGGCGATGGCCTCATCGGACGACTTCATCGATGCCGCCAGCGCCAGCACGCGCTGGGCGTGCCCCTTGATTTCGCCGAGGGTGAACACTTCACGCGTGGCGGAGGAATAATTCGTGGCGTATTCGACAGATTCGAGTGACGCATCGGGCGATCCGAGAACGGCCGCGTAGGGCTGGCCGTCGGCGCCGAACTCGAAGCTCTTGAGGCCGGCGTTCCATTGCGCGTAGCCCGTGCCGATGGAAGCGGGCCACATCAGTTGGAAGTCCCGCTGGAACTCCACGTCGATGCGCAGCGGGTTGCGGGCGCGCACGTCGAGCAGGATTACCGCGCCGGGTTCGTTTATGGGCACGACCAGGATTTCCTCGACTTGAAAATCGTCGCCCGTGTAGGTAATGGTGTAAGATCCCGGGCGCGACGAAATCCGGCGTGCGATGGCTTCCCCGGGAATCACCTGGCCGCCGGCGATGAGCCGCAGTTTCAGGCCGCCGAAGATTTTCAAAGGATAGACATACGCTTCCAGCGTGCCGTCTTCCGCGCCCAGCAGGCCGGCGTGCGGACCGTTGGCGTCGAGAAACTCCCACGTGCGGACCGGCCGCGAAAGCTGGAGGTCGGCGGCAAGACAGGCGATGGCGGAAAGGAAGGCAAGCAGCGGCAGCAGCAGACGTGGATGCATAGCCATCAGTATAGTCGGGGGCAGACCGGCAAGCCGGGCCAGTATACTTGAGGAAATGAGCAGAGGTTTGACCCGGCGGGCCTGGATGGGCCTGATCGCCGCACCGGCAGTCCGCGCATGGGGGCAGGGTATCTCTTCGCGCGGCGTAAAACCGATGCCGCGCGGAAATCCGTCAGGGCTGCCGTGGCACGCGCGGTTCGTGGATGTGGCGGAAGAAGCCGGCTTGCGCGCGCCCGTGATCTACGGCGGCGCGGCGCATAAGAACTATATTCTGGAGACAGTGGGCTGCGGAGTCGCGTTTATCGATTACGACAACGATGGCTGGCTCGATATCTTCATACTCAGCGGCACTTCTATCGATAACCCGCCCGCGGGCGCGCATAACAGGCTCTATAAGAATAATCGCAACGGGACCTTCACCGACGTCACCGAACAGGCAGGGCTGAAACGGTCCGGATGGGCGTCGTCGGTTGCAGTGGGCGACTTCGACAACGACGGGTTCGACGACTTATTCGTCACTTACTGGGGCCAGAATGTTCTCTATCGCAATAACGGCAACGGCACGTTTAGCGATGTCACTGCCCAGGCCGGGCTGCTGCAGGCGGGAACGCTTTGGGGATCGGGGTGCACGTTCGTGGACTACGATCGCGATGGCCACCTGGACCTGTTTGTGGCGCATTACCTGGAATTCGATTTTGCTACCGTGCCTAAGCCGGGAGAGAACACGAACTGTAACTGGAAAGGCATTCCAGTGAACTGCGGACCGCGCGGTCTGCCGCCCGGCTCGCTGGCGCTGTACCATAATAACGGCACCGGTACCTTTACAAATGTCAGCGCGCAGTCCGGCGTGCAAAAGCTGAAAGGCTACCCGATGACCGCCGCGGCCGCGGACTTCGACAACGACGGCTGGCCGGACATCTACGTCGCCTGCGACTCCACGCCCAGCTTCCTGCTGCGTAATAATCGCGACGGCACCTTCACCGATATCGGCCTGGAGAGCGGGGTGGCCCTAAATGAAGATGGCATGGAGCAGGCCGGCATGGGCATTGGGGTCGGCGACTATAACCTGGACGGGAATCTGGATATCTTCAAGACGCACTTCGCGGACGACACTAATATTCTATATAAGAACGATGGCAAAGGAAGCTTCACAGATGCGACCATCGCGGCGGGGCTGGGCGTGGAGACGCGCTTCATCGGATGGGGCGCCGGAATCGTAGACCTGGATAACGACGGCCATCCGGACTTGTTCTTTGTAACTGGCAGCGTCTACCCGGAGGTGGGAGCCAAGCTGCCGGAATATCCATTCAAGACGCCGCGCGTAATCTTCCGCAACTTGGGGAATGGGAAGTTTGAGGAGTTACTGGACCAGGGCGGACCCGGCATCGCGGCGGCGCATGCCAGCCGTGGGTGCGCATTCGGCGATTTCGATAACGATGGCGATATCGATATGGTGATTGTGAATCTGAACGAGCCGCCGTCGCTGCTGCGAAACGATGTGACAAACGGCGGTCACTGGCTGAAAGTCAAGCTGGAGGGAGTAAAATCGAACCGCGGCGCGATCGGCGCGCGAGTGACTGCGCACTACGGCGGCAAAGTGCAGGCGCAGGAAGTACTGAGTCAGTCGAGTTTTTACTCCGCGAGCGACCGGCGGCTGCATTTCGGCCTGGGCGAGGTCACTAAGGCCGACCTGGAGATACGCTGGCCGAACGGCGGCCGGGAGCGCATAGAGAACGTACCGGCCGACCGGCTGGTGACGATTCGGGAGGGCGCGGGCGTGGTGCGGGAGGAGGTTTGGGCGCCGGGCAGACGCGGCCTATAACATGGGCGTGAAATCAGGGTGCTTCACGGCACCGGCCTCTTTCGCATCAAGCAAACCCAAGCCCTCGGCGGATAGGACAGGTTGGCTTCAAAATGGCCGGATTCGAGTGACAGGATCTCGAAAAAAGGTTCTACGGCATTCACAATCTCTCCGGCGGTCCGTCGTGGCGGGCCTTCGCCGACACGTTCTTCATCGGCATTCCCAATCAGACTGAGCCATAAGCCGCCATTTTCCAAGTGGCGGTGGACTTGTTTCGCAAACGTGGTCCGCTCTTCGCCGGAACCCACGACATGGAAACAGCCCCGGTCAAAGGCAAAGCCAAAGGGTGCGCCTGCGACATGGCTCTGGAGGATGTCCAGCACAACAAAGGCACATGGGGCATGGGCTTTTTCAGCCTTCTCGCGGGCCTTCCGAATGGCAATCTCCGAGGAATCGACGCCCACCACCTGGAAGCCTTGTTGCGCCAGCCAAATTGCGTTGTCGCCGGTTCCGCAGCCGATTTCCAATGCCGTGCCGGGTTTGACGGGTACCGTCCTTACTGTGTGAACGAGGTTGAAGTCGGGCTTGCCAATGTCCCACGGTGTCGAGCCTCGTTCGTACATCTCTCTAAAATGATCTTCGACGCTCATAGCCGTGTCTCTCCGAGCTCTGTCTCACTTATCTCTCGCCGGCATCTCATCCAACAGCCGCGTGTATACCGCATTGGTCCATCCAAAACCAGCCTGGTTGGATTGATAGCCGAAGCGGATGCTACTGCTGTCGGTGCCGCGGCGCACCACATCGTACTTCTCCACGATGAAACCTACTTTGACGTACTCGTCGCGCACCAGGGAGAGGAACTCCTGCGAGATGCGGTCGGCATCGGCGTTGAAGCCGTAGCGGCGCAGTCCTTCCACCGCGATCATCTCCAAAGGCGCCCATCCAAAGGGTAGGTCCCACTGATTGCCGCTCTCGAAGGTGCTGGTGGCCAAGCTGCCCGGCCGCTCGAACCTGGCTACATTCTTTTCTACCGCGGCAGCCTGCTCTTTGGAGGCAATGCCCGCCCAGAGGGGATAAAAGGTCGTCAGGAACGGATAGTGCCGCACGGTTTTGCGGGCGAAGTTGTAATCGTAATACAAGCCATCCTGCGCGTTCCACATGAGGCGGTTGATGGCGTCCGCCCGATCCGCGGCGCGCTTCCGCCACGTGACAGCCTCCGCTTCCCGATCGAGAATCGTGAGGATTTCGGCGGTCTGCTGCTCCATCAGGTACAGCAGCGAATTCAGACACACAGGGTCGTAATGAATGATATCCACGCTGAATGGGCCAAAGCGGTTGGATGGATCGAAGCCCGACTCGCGCATGGAACGGTCGCCCTTGTAAAACAGATCGGTCAGTATGTTTCTCTTCTGATCGTAAAATTCGCCGACATCGTAATCGGTGACCGTGTGAGTGCGGTAATACTCCTCCACGCGGTCATAGTGAGTCAGTCCCTGGGCGTCGCGCTCGGCGGAGAGCGACTCGGGCGCCGGCCCTTCGCCCAGGTCATAATAGCGGGACAGGCCCGTAGCGGGGGTCAGATGAGGCTCGCTGGTCCAGAACCGGTAATACGATTCGACGGCCGGCATAGCCTCCGCCAGCCACTTGGGATCCTTGTTCCGCCGGTACACTCCCAGCAGCATCTGAGTCAGGAAAGGCGGCTGCGAACGAGTCAGATAGTAAGTGCGGTTGGCGTTCAGAATCTTGCCGTAGTTGCGGATTTCGTAGAGGAAGTTGTCCGCCATGTCCTTGGCCAGCGCAACCTCGTTATCGCGCAACAGGCCAAGCTGGATGAAATAGCTATCCCACCCGTACATTTCGTTGAAGCGTCCGCCGGGCACAACATAGGGCCGCGGCAGATACAGCAGTCCCTGATCCTTGATGTGGCTAATTTCAAGATCCGGCAGTTTTCGGATCTCGATCTTCGAGAAATCCGCAGGCTCCATCTCCCGCCGCAATCCTTCTTCGACCCGCCGGGTATCCTCGTTCGCGGGCACATAAACCGGCCAGCGCCCATTGGCCAGTGGTTTAAATTTGGGATCGGCGGCGGCCGAAGCCAGGTTGTGATTCGAGCGGGTTAACACGCCCCACATCTTGCGGATGTAGTCCTCAATCGGCTGGGGCTGCTTCTGGGTGGCTGTTTGCGCAGCGAGGATGGCAGCCAGCAAGGCCGCCAGCATGCCGGGGATGAAATAACGTTTACGCGGGGGCAAGAAGACAGTATATTACTTTAAGCGATGCTTATCGGAATTATTTCGGCCCTGTTTGCCGCAATGCTGGCGGCGCCGCCCGCGGTCACCGTGGAAGCGGAACGGCTGAGCGAGCAACCCGTGCTGAAGCCGGCCGCGCCTGCGTGGATGGAAGCCGGCGCATTCAATCCGGCAGCGATCCGAGTGGACCGGCGGACGGTGCTGCTGTTCCGTGCGCGCGATGCGCGGGGCACGTCGCGCATCGGCTATGCGGAATCGGCGGACGGCCTGCACTTCAAGATCGATCCCCAGCCGGTGCTCGCGCCGGCTGCGCCGTACGAGAAGGGCGGCGGGGTGGAAGACCCGCGCGTGCTGCGCATCGGCACGACTTATTACATGACATATACCGGCTACAACCTGCACGACGCGCAGCTGTGCCTGGCGACTTCCACCGACCTGCGGCACTGGAGCCGGCGCGGCGTCGTGCTGCCGGCGTACCGGGGCACGTGGACTACCGGATGGACCAAGTCGGGAGCCATCGTGCCGGAGCGGGTAAACGGGAAATGGTGGATGTACTATCTGGGCACGCGCCGCGACGCCGACGGCAAAGATCGCGATTATATGGGGCTGGCCAGTTCGGACGATCTGCTGCACTGGTCCGATGCCACCAAATTGCCGGTCCTCGAGCGCCGTCCGGGGGCGTTCGACGAGCGCGTGATGGAACCCGGGCCGCCGCCCCTGGTGACGCCCGGGGGCATCCTGCTACTCTACAACGGCGCCAACGACAAGCTGATCTATGGTCCCGGATGGATCTTGTTCGACAAGACCGACCCGCGGCGCGTCGTGGCGCGATGCGATAAGCCCTTCATCCTGCCGAGCCTGGCGTGGGAGCGAGTAGGCGCCGTACCGAACGTAATTTTCCTGGAAGGCGCTACGACCGTGACGTCCGACCCACTCGAAGTCATCGGGTATTACGGCGGCGCGGATCGGTATACAGGGGCTATGCGGATCCGGATCGGCTCCGCAAACCGCGGGACTTAGTCCCGCTGTTGGACATCATCCGCGGGCGATTGACGATCAAAGCCTATCTGGGTGAATCTATTGGTGCTGGGTTCCGGGTGGTGGGTTGGGGGTTGACGGTTGCGGGTTGCGGGTGTCTGGTTGCGGCTTCCGAATGGTTGGTTATGGGACAGATTGGGTGGACTGCTTGGGGTCGTTTGCCAGATTGTCAAAGAGCAGGGGGGCAGAGAGCTAACGGGTATCCGGGGAGACAGGGGCGCATGAGAGTGGCTGGGCGCCCTGGGCGCCGGACATCACGTATGCGGGCGGCGGGGCGGGCCGGTGCGCGGGAGCTGTGACGGCGGGCTCGGTGTGCACCGGCTGCACAGGCTCCGGTTGGGTGCGGGCGCGGCGCTCGTTTTGTAACTGCTTCAGTTCGCGCATGGCGGTGCTGAAAGAACGCTCGAGGCGGGCGCGCCGAGCGGAGACGCGATCGAGCAGGGCGAATTGTTGGTGGCCGGGCTCGGTGGCGGCAAAGACCCTCTCTTCAATCCTATCCGTGCGCATGAGCAGCCAATGGGCGACGGCCATACGTTCCAGCAGGATTCTTTCGGTGGGGGCTTGCGGCTGCCACTCGGATTCGAGCACATCCCAGAGTTGCTGGTATGCGGCTTCGTCTTCGTGGATGAGGACGACGTCGCGCGCGCGGAGTCCGAAGGTGAGGGCGTTGAAGCGGACGGCGGTCTTGCCTTCCGGGGAGACCGGGCCGGTGGAGTGTAGCGCGTTCTGGCGGTTGGCCTGGTGTTGTTTGCGGGAAATCAGCATGAGTTATTCCTTGCGGTTGGATTTGGGGATGGGACGAGGCGTCCATACCCGATTTCATTTTAGGGGAGAGGGTGATGGGGAACGGCGGTATGTGAAGGGCGGGGGGTTAGTAAGCGGTGTGGGTACAGTTAGATGCGGCGCAGGATTATATTATGCAGATTGGTGACCGTATGCTGCAGCGGGACTTAAAAGTCCCGCCGGCACGCTGAAGCGTGCGCCACGAGCTAATTGGATCCGTCCGGCGCCCACGAATGCGTATGCAGGGCCACCAGCTCCGATTGCACCGGGACGCCTCCATTCACCGTGACCCGCAGTAAAGCTTCGAACGGCGGGACCCGCCGGAGCGCGGCCGGGCCCAGCTTCGAAAACAACTCGTCCAAACGTGCGGCGCGGCAAACAAACTCCACCGCGGCCTGGGTTCCGAAAGTGGTGATTCCGGCCAGAATCAGCACGTGGCGAGTGGAATTCAGCCCCGCGGTGAGCGTCACCAGCGCGTAGTCCTCGGTAATGAGCCCGTCGGATGCCAGGAACGTGCTCCCCTCGGAGGCGACGGGATGCAGGTTCGAAATCATCAGGTCGCCCTTGCGGGGCGCGGAGGTTTTACGGGTGAATACGAAATCCGGCGACCCCCGAAGCTGCCGCAGCGAGAGATTCTCGGACGGGGATCCGATGAAGATCAAGTCGCTGGCCTTGGCATCGTCCCAAGTCAACAGGCGCCCGCGCTTAATGTGGATCTCGTGTTGCAGACCGGCAAACACCTGGTCGAGATCGTGGACCGCCATCACCTCGCCCACGCCCGTGTAGTGATCCAAAATAGGCTTCCCGGCGTCCTGGCCGGCCTTGAAGTAACGCAGCCCTGTCTCCGGCCTGCCCACGAATTCGGCGTTGCTATAAACCACCATGGGGACATCCGGGCTGCTGGTAAAGACGCCCCAGAAAGCCTTTAGCGCGGGGGCGGGCTGGCTGCGCGTTACTACGGCTGGCGCGGGCGCCATGAAACGGGTCACCGCGATCGCGACGAGGATCACCACAACCGCGCCGATCACGACGGACAGGAAAAACCAGGATAGCGGATAGGAGCGCGGCGGCGGTATCTTGGCAACTGCCGGCGGGGGAGGAGTCGCGGCTGGCTGCACAGGCGGCGCCGGAGTTTCCACGGGAGGCCGCGTATGATAGGTCAGCGAATAAGCCCCCTTAGGGATCTCGATTACCATGCGGTCCAACGCGCCCTCGCCCGCGTAGTACTCGGCCAGTTTGGAACGTAGCCGGCCGGTCTGCACGCGCACGGTGGAATCCACACGCGAGTCGAAGTCCGCGGGACGGCCAAAGACTTCGGTGGCGATCTGGTATTCCTTCAATGACATGCCCGGCGAATCGAGCGAATGCTCACCCAAATACTTGAGCAGCTTGCACAGCGATTCCGACCCGTGCAGGATAGCGCTGTGATTCAGCTTCTCGATTTGCGTGTGCAGGGCTTCCCGCTCGACGCTAGTGGTTCCGGTATCCTTCATTTAACGCGAGATTAACAATACCGCTAAGTCTATGCAAAACGGGACGCGGAGTCAAGTAACAATTTCCGAACCGAGGTGACAGCGTTTTCCCGGGTCCCCTTCTCCATCGTCCAGTATAATGGAGCGAGTGCGATTTCTGGCTCTACTGCTGGCCCTGTGCACGGCCGCGCCCGCCGCGGATTCGTTACAGGAACTGGTGGACCGCGGCGCGGCGTTAAAGGCTAAAGGCGACGCCGTGGGCGCACTCGCAGCCTATCAAGAGGCCGCCAGCCTCGATTCCAAATCGGCTCTGCTTCAAGACGAAGTAGGCTTTCTGCTGGCGGTCCTGGGCCGTCGCGATGAAGCCATCGCGAGCCTGCAGCATGCCTTGGAGTTGGATCCCAAGTTTGCGCCGGCACAGTACCATCTGGGCGCCGCGTATTGGTTGGAGAACAATCCCGGCTTGAGCATTCCCCATCTGCAAAGCGCCGCGGCGCTCGATCCGGGTAACTTCGATTACCAGTACCGGCTGGGCGAGGTGCTGAAGGCGCAGGGTGAAGACGCGGCGGCCCTTCCCCATTTGAAAGCCGCGGTATCGGCGGACGCCAGACATTGGGATGCCTGGAACGCACTCGGGGTGGTGCTGCAGAATACGGGCGACCTGGGCGCCGCAGTCGAGGCTTATCAGCACGCCGTTGACCTGAATCCCACCGATCCGGATGCACGCAACAACCTGGGCACCACGCTGGTAAAGACGCGCCGCGCGGACGACGGCATTGCGCAATTCCAAAAGATCCTGGATGCCGACCCATCCTACAATATGGCGCGCGTCAACTTAGGTTTTGCCTACATCCAGAAGGGCGACCCGGACAAAGCGGTGGAACAACTACGCGAAGCCGTCAGGCGCGAGCCCGACTTGGCCGGCGCGCATTACGACTTGGGCGTAGCGCTGAAGAACAAGGACGATATCGAGGCTGCGAAGGGTGAGCTGCGCCGGGCGCTGGAGCTCGACCCCAGCCTGGCCGAGGCGCACTACACGCTGGGCATCGCGCACTGGCAAACCGGAGACTTCGACGAAGCCGCCAAGGAAATGCAGGCGGCCATCGCCTTGCGTCCGGATTACGGCCAAGCCTATTTCATGCTGGGAACCGCACTGAAACAGAAGGGAGATCGCGAGGGCGCCGAGGCGGCGCTGCGCAAGGCGATCCAGTTAGACCCGGACGATCCGGGACCCTACAATACCCTGGGCCAGCTACTGCGGCAAAAAGGGGATTTGGAAGGCAGCAAGGAGGCTTTCGCGAAGGGCGAGCGGGTGAAGCAGACGAAAGAAGCCGAACTGGGCAGGATGCTGCAAAAGAAGGACACGGTACAAAAAGACAGAGTACAATAGAGCCGGGAGAACCCAAATGCGACATGTTTTGGCATTGATCTCGGGGAGCCTGCTCATCGCGGCGGCATTGGCGGCGCAGAGTGCGGGCATCGATCCGTGGACCTCGCTCGAGATGGCCTCGGTCAGCGAAATGGGACACAAAACCAATGGGCCGGGAGGCCCTCCCCTGGCAACCTTCGAAAAAGACGACGATCCCACGGTCGCCGCGCACCCCGTTCCGTTGCATGAGCCTTCGCGCGAGGTGGCGAAGATCGCGGACCAGGGCGAGCGTCTGGCCAAGAAGAAACAGACCGACGCCGCCATCGCGAAATACCGGGAGGCCGTGGCTCTCGATCCTTTGTACTTTCAAGCCTGGAACAACCTCGCGCTGCAATTGAAGGCGGCCGGCAAGAATGATGAGGCGGAAGAGATCCTGCGGCGCCTGCTCAAAACCAACCCGGAGCACGTGGTGGTTTTTGCAAACCTGGCCTCGCTGCTCAGCGGCGAAAAGCGGTATGGCGACGCGGAGGAAGTGGCGCGCCTGGCGGTGAAAAAGCACGGCTACTCGTTCTGCGCCAACTATATTCTGGGTACCGCGCTGGTTAACGAGGGCAAATTCAACGAGGAAGCCAAGACCAAGCTGGAGTACGCCGAATTGAAATATCCGGAAGCCAAAAAGCTGTTACATAATTGGCCGGAGCCGGCTACTCACAATTAGGTCGTAACCCCGCGCAAGAAGCGCGCGTTTGAATCCCATGGGAGGCCTGAGAATGCGAGGCTTTTCGTCGATGATCCCGGGCATTTTGCTCCTGGCGCAAGCGCTGCTAGCGCAAGGCATCGACCCGGGGATTACACGCCAACTGACTGCCGTCAGCGAGATGGGCCATGCGCCCATCCGGCCCGCGCCCCAGCCGCGGCCGCAAACTTTCGAAGAACGCGATGACCCGACCGTGGCCGTCCATCGTGTATCCCCGCACCAGCCTTTACCCGCGGCTCGCAAGGCGGCGGCCAAAGCCGAACGTCTGGCGCAGAAGAAACAGCATCGCGAAGCCATCGCGAAGTACAGGCAGGCTGTAGCCGTCGATCCTTTGTATTTTCAGGCTTGGAATAACCTGGCCCTGGAATTGAGCGCCGCCGGCCAGGCGGATGAAGCCGAGCGTGTATTCCGGCGCCTGGTTGACTCGAATCCGGAGCACGTGGTTGTATTTACCAATCTGGCCACGCTGCTCAGCGGCCAGAACCGGTTCGCGGAGGCGGAGACCGTGGCACGCCAGGCGATGGCCCTGCACAGCAATTCGTTCAGCGCCAACTTCGTGCTAGGCAGCGTTCTGGTGAACCAGGGCAAACTGAGCGACGAGGCCAAGATCAAATTGCAGTACGCGCAAGTCAAATATCCGGAAGCGAAATCGCTGTTGGATCATTGGCCGGACACGTCCCAGCAATAGTGATCCAGACCGCAGCCCGTGGCGCGCGCTTTAGCCTGCGCGCGACGGCGAACTGAAGTTCGCCGCTGCACGCTGAAGCGTGCGCCACGTGGCGTTCATTCGTAACGCAAGGCGATGGCCGGATCGATCGCGGAAGCCCGGTACGCGGGCAGCATGCAGGCCACTGTCGCAGCAGTGGCCAGCAGCGCGGCCACCACCAGCACAATGCCGGCATCCATGGAACTGCCTTCCGCCCAGCGGCTCAGCACGCCCTTCAACGCCAGGCTGAGCACGACCCCGATCAGCATGCCGCCCCCCACGCTAAGCGCGGTGGATGCGAACACCAGCCGGAGCACATGTGTCCGGCCGGCGCCCAACGCCATGCGGATGCCGAATTCGTTCGTCCGCTGCGCCACGATATAAGACACCACGCTATACAAGCCGAACACGGATAGCAGCATGGCCAGCACGGCGAAAGCGCCGAACAATGTGGCCACCAGGCGTTCCTGGGCCCACTCGGGCTGTGTGGAGATCCACTGTTCCAGGTTGCGCACGTTTCCCATCACCTGCTGATCGGGATCGACGGCATGCACCTGTGCGCGCACCGCCCGCAACACGCTCAACGGCTCCCCATGCGTACGCACCAGGATCTGGGTGAACATCGGCATCTTCATCGTATAAGGCACATAGATGGCCGGCTTCACCGGCTCCCGCAAACCGTCGTCACGCGCGTCCGCGACCACACCCACGATTTGTAGCCAGCCGTCGCTATCGGCAGCGGCGGGAGAATAAGGCGGCTCGCTTTTGAGTTGCGGCACGCGAATCTGCTGCCCGATCGCTCCGCCAAGGGGCCAATACTGGTGTGCCAGGGTCTGATTGACCAGCGCCAACCGCGCGCCGCGCATGGTTTCCGCATGGTCGAACATGCGGCCCTGCACCAGGGGGATCCGCAACACCGTGAAATACTCCGGGCTGACGAAGTTCGTCCGCAGTTCCCGCTCTTCCGGCACGGGTTTGCCCAGAATTTCGAAATGAGTGTTCCAGCCGTTGCTGGGCGGCGTCGCGTTAGTGGATATACCGGCGGAGACGACTTCCGGCATCGCGGCGATCCGCGCGCGGAGTTGCTCGAAGTATTGCGCCCGGCTTTCCCAGGTCATGTAGGTGTTGTCATGTACGGGAATGGGGGCCGACATGGTGTTGTGCGGATCGTAGCCGAGGTTGGTGTGCATCAGGCGGACGAATCCGCGAATGGCGCCGCCCGCGCTCGCCAGCAGCAGGAGCGTGAGCGCCACCTGGGCGGCCACCAAAAAGCCGTGGATCCGTTTGCCGCGGACTCCCGCCGTCATTCGCCGGGTGCTGGCCCGCATTATGCCGGCCAAGTCGGGACGCGACAAATGCAGCGCCGGCGAGAGACCGAAGAGCACCCCCGTAGCCAGCGCCAGCGCGACGCTGAAGGCCAGCACTGGCAAGTTGATGCCAATGGCGGCTTCGTGAGGAAAAGAATTCTCCGGCAGCCATTTCACGATCAGATGCACGCCTTGATAAGCCAGCAGCGCGCCGAGCACGGCTCCGGCGATCGCGAGTTGCAGCGACTCCGTCAACAATTGGCGCACGATGCGGCCGCGCCCTGCGCCCATTGCGGCGCGTACCGCCAGTTCGTGCCGGCGCGCTGTGCCGCGAGCCAGCAGCAGGATGGAAACATTTCCGCAGCCGATCACTAACAGCAGCCCGACGGCCCCGAAAAGTAGAAAGAGCGTGGCGCCCAAGCCGCTCCACGAACTGATCGTTCAGACCCTGCAGCGCGACGTGGAACGTAGTCGGAAAATGCGCAGGCGTGTCCTTGGCGAACTGCTGGAGCAACGACTGCAGCTCGGCATTGGCGGCGGCGCGGCTGGCGCCCGGTTTGAGCCGCAAGTGTGCGCCGAATTCCGCCGCCGGATCGTTATTCAGCTTGAGCGGCAGGTAGACATCCCCATCGCCCCAGGTGAAGCGCGATGGCATCACGCCGATTATGGTGTAGGTCTTGTGGACAAGCTGCAGCGTACGACCCACCACTTGAGGGTTGGCGGCGTAATGTCGCTGCCAATACTTAAAGCCGAGCACCACCACCGGCTGCGGATCCTGGCCGAAAGGCGCATCGGAAGGGATGAAGCCGCGGCCGATCAACGCCGGCACGCCGAAATGGGTGGTGGCATTGGGTGTCAGATAGTCCGCGGACACATCTTCCGGAAGATCTTCATCGGTGGTGGTGAGGTTCCACCCATTCTCGCCCACCACGCTTTCAATCGATCGGGCCTCGCGGAGTTGACGAATTTGGGGGCCGGTCAATCCCGGCCAGTGCTTATTGCCGGCCTTGTCCTTGAGCACCAGGTGCACCATGCGGTCCGGGTCCTTGTAAGGATACGGATTCATCAGGACGCCGTAAACCACGCTGAAGACAGCCGTGGTGGCGCCAATGCCCAGTGCCAGCGAGAGAATCGCGGTGAGAGCGAAGCCCGGACTCTTGCGCAACTGCCGCAACGCGAAAATGGAGTCCTGGAGCAAAACACGCATTTGTAGATCCTCAATGGTGAGACGGCAGGGTTCGCGTACGGTTAGTGATTTCTTATTATTGGCCCGATTCCTGCCGTAGCTCTTCCCATCGCTGCAGCAGCTTTTTGCCTTCTTCCGTGTGCCCCGACTGAATTAGAGTGCGGCCCAGAAGATAGTGCGCCGAAGCATTCTTGGGGTCCATTTGCAGGGCGCGGCGCAGCATGCGTTCGGCTTCCGGCAGGTCGCCTTGCTTCTGATAGGTCTTGCCCAACAGGATGTATGGTCCGCTGTACGTGGGATCGAGCCACACCGCGCGCTGTAGCGGAGGCACGGCATGTTCCCAATCCTCGCGCCGCGTGTAAGCGTCGCCCAATCGGTAGTAGGCCATCGCGAAACCGGGGTTGCGCGCGATTTCGCGGTTGAGTTCGTCCACGGCGCGTTCGATTTGCGCGCGGTAGATGGCGATTTCGCCCAGCATGAAATGCGCTTCCGGGAGCTTCGGCTCGTGTGCCAGGGCGGCTTCCAATTCGGCTTGGGCATCGTCTTCGAATTCCAAACGCATCAGCATCTGGGCGGTGAATAAACGGGCCGCACCGGATTCGCGCGGTACGCCGTAGAGATCGGCAAATGCGGCGCGGGCCTTGGGGATTTGATGCGCTTGCAGGTAACTGTTCCCCAGCATGAAAAACAACTCATTGCCGTGGGCGCCGGCGGTCCGGGCTTTTTCGAGCAGCGGAATGGCTTGCTGGATCTGGCCCGCCAGATACTCCTTACGCCCGCTCACGGGAGGAGCCGGCGGCTTGGGATCCGGGACCGCCAGCGGCTTGGAGGCCTGTTCGAGCAGTTGGCGGATGGCCTGGTCTTGCGGGTCCATCTGAAGCGCATGGCGCAGGGCGGCCTCCGCGTCACCCAGATCGCCGCGCTTCAAGTATGCCTTGCCGATCAGCGCGTAGGGTCCGCTGTGGTTGGGATTTAACCAGATGGCACGCTCCAGGACCGGGATCGCGTCATCCCACGCGCCGCGATTCCCCAGCGCGTCGCCGAGACGATAGTAGGCCAGAAAGAAGCTGGGATTGCCCGCGATTTCCTGTTGAAACTCGGCGGCCGCTTTGCCGTCGTCGCCCAGGCTCAGAGCCGCCAGGCCCAGAATGTAGTGTGCTTGTGGGATGTGCGGATCGAGCGCCAGGGCACGGCCGGCTTCGGTGGCGGCGTCCTGCGGCATCTTCGCGCGCAGCATCATGCCGGCGGTCACCAGATGCGCGGCCGCTGAATCGGGAGCGGCTTGCATCAGCTTAGCGAAAGCCTGCACGGCCCGATCGTTCTGGTGCGCCTGCAAACAGGCATTCCCGAGCATGAACTGCGCGACCAGAGCCTGCGAACCGCCGGCCGCGGCCTTTTCGAAAAATGGAATGGCATCCGCGAAGCGGTGCTCGCTATAGGCCTGCACACCCGACTGGTATGCGCTCACCTGCAGAAACAACAGCAGCAGCGGACCCATGTCAGCGCTCTGGCTGCCCCAGCCGGGCGCGCGCGGCTTGCAGATTGTGCCTGGCCGTCTCCAGGTTCGGATCCAGGCGCAGCGCGGCTTCGAATTCGGGAACGGCTTCCCGGATGCGGCCAAGGCGAGCCAGCAGCGTGCCCAGATCGCTATGCAGCACGGCGTCGTCCTTCCTGAACTGCAGCGACTCGCGCAAATGCGTGGCGGCTTCTTCGAGACTGCCGGCCTTGGCGTTCTGGTCGCCCCACAGGCGCAGCACTTCGCCCAAATGCTGCCGCGCTCCCGCGTCTTCCGGATTCTCCGCGAGCACCTTTCGGAATTCCGCCGCCGCCTGTTCCCAGCGTTGCTGCTCCGCTTGCGCGCTGGCCAGGTTATAGCGCGCATTGGTGTACTGCGGATTGGCTTTTAGCGCGCGCTCGAACAATCCGGCCGCGTCTTCCACATTCCCCGCCGAAAGCAATGCGGCACCGAGCGTATTCAACGCCACGGGATGATCCGGCCGCGCCGCCACCGCGCCCCGCAAGTAAGTGACGGCGTCCGCGCGATCGCCGCGCGCCAGCATGAGCGCGCCCAGGTTGAACTGCGCGGTGAATTCCCCTGGATACTTTTCCAGGCGATGTCGCATGATGGCTTCCTGCAATTCCATGCGGCGATCCCCGGCGCCGCGCGGCACAACCTGCAGCCAGAGGTGCGCCATCTCGTCGGTGGCCCGATTACCGCCACGCACACGCTGGGGAGGTTGATTGGGATTGCGCGGATTAGCGGCCGAATTGTCGTAATGATAGCGCATCGAAATCACGCTTCCCTTGGGCAGAAACACAGGTTCCGTGTAGCGGTAAACGGCTTGCCAGTTCGGATCCCAATCCGGAATACGGATCAGCCACTTTCGCGTCCCGCCGGGCAAGGTCGCGTATCCTTCCAGCAGGTGGCCCAGGTAATGCGCGTGCGGATAGACCGCCAGCAGGTCCATGTCCATGGGCGCGACAAAATCGTCGCCGACGAAGAAGTCGGTGGCGCCCGCTGGAATATCCAGCGCGCCGTCGTCTTCGAGTTGCACCAACATGGGATATTTGGTGGCCGGCTGATCGGTGAAATACAAACCTATGGATGGTTGCACCGATTCCTCTTTGCCGGTCGGCTGCATGTGGACATTGAGCACCAGATCGGTGCCGGGATCGGCGCGCCACGCCATTCCCGGCGGCTCGACCCAGGAAGTCCCGCCGGGCTTCCAGAACAGAAAATGACTATCCGGATCGAAGGCGTCCGATTCGATGCTCAGGTCCATGCCCTCGAAGCCCGCGCCCGGCGTCTTCTCCTGCATGCGCGCGGAACGGGTTCGATCGATGAGCACGTTGGCATGGTGTACGGCGCGCAGGTTGCCAGGGCGGATTTCGATGGCTTTGACCCAGCGCGTCCCCGGACCGTTCAGCGGCAGTACGAAGTTCCAGTATTCGTCCGGGCCATCGGCGCGCAGCCGGTAGGGTGCGGGGGCCTCGACTACCAGGTCCGGCTCGCCCAGTTGCCAGCCGGGAACGAACTTCGGCAGAGGTGGCGCATCGGCCGGCAAGCCCGCCGGCATGCCTTGCCGTACCCATTCCTCAATGGTTCGGATCTGGCTGGGCGTTAGGCGCCGCTGTTCCTGAAAATCGCCGTAGCCCGCCTCCGGCAGCCAGGGCGGCATGTAATGCCGCTTGATGACCGAGACAATCTGCGGGCCATGCTTTCGTACGTCGGTGTAGGTGAGGAACGGGAACGGACCCGGCTCGCCGGGACGATGACATGGCGCGCAAGAGCGATAGACGATGGGCGCTACGTCTTTATAGAACGAGACTGGCTGGGCCTGTGCGGCGGATGCGGCCAACGCAAGCAAGGCAAACAGCCGGTCCATTGACATATTATCCCAGAACGCCCGTGGCGCACGCTTCAGCGTGCAGCGGCGAACTTCAGTTCGCCGAAGCGTGCGCCACACAAAAAAAAGGCCGGCGGAGCATTTGCTCCACCGGCCTTTGGTCGTTCGCCGAGATTTTTCTCTAGAAGCGGATGGTTCCGGAGAATTGCAGCTTGCGCATGCCGTAACCGTTGTTGCCGCCGAATGCGATGCTGGTGATCTGTCCAACCTGCGGACTCTGCACATCGGTATTCGGTCCGCCCAGGGCGGTGTGGTTGAAGAAGTTCGTCGAATCCATGCGGAAACCGAAAGTAGCCCTTTCCGTGATCCGGAAATTCTTCATGATCGAGAAGTCCTGGTTGATGAAATGCGGACCATACAGCGTGTTGATCGGGTAGTCGCCGAAAGTGTTGGATGAGGGGAACAGGTACGGACCGGTTGTGCAAACCCCGTCCGGGCATCCCGTCATCCATTGGTTGCGGTTCTGGGTCGAAGGATAGAGCGCCCCGCTGCCGGTATTGGGCCTGTTGTTCGGGCCTACGTTGGGCTGCGTGTTCGCTCCGTAATTCTCCAAACTCGGCTCCATCGGAAGACCGCTATAGAACGTCGTGATCCCGCTGAGGGTCCATCCGCCCAAGGCGGCGTCCACCGCCCGGCTGGAACTCGCACCGTACTTCCGTCCATGACCAAACGGTATGTCGTAGTTCTGGGCGACCGTGATCTGGCTGCGCGGCAGGGTATTGTTATAGCCCTGGCCTTCAGCTCTCGTCACCGGTACCGGTCCAATCCCGCCATACAGGAAGTAGTAGTTGGAATCGTAGCCCCAACCGTCGCCGAACTGGCGCTGGTAGGTGTAATTCCCCTGCACCGTCCAACCCTGCAAGGCATTGATCTTCGCCGTTGCCTGGAACGAATTGTAGTTCTCGTTCGAGCAGTTGCAATAGTACGACAGACCTTGCGTCCAGCCGTACAGATTGTAGTAAGGCTGATCCAGGTTCGTGTTGGTTTGTCCGGGATAGAAGATCGCCTCGTTCGGGTTCACCGACTGGCCCGTGCCGATGAATCCATGCCGGTCCGCGTTTCCAACGTAGCCGCCGGAAACCACGATCTTGTTGGTCAACTGGTGTTCGAGGGTGACGTTGTACTGGTAAATCGTCGGCACTGTGACCGTGTCGGGGCGGAATTTCGGGTTGATGCCATTCGGCAGCGGGAAAGTCCCATTCGAACCCACCGTGATGGTCGGCGGAGCCGGCGGGCCCTGCGCCAGCGTGAACACCGGGAGGAAGTTTACACCACCCGGCGTGCTGGGGCTCTGATAGGTCAGGACCGGCGGGTTCTGGGTCACGTTATGACCGAAAGTGGAACCGAACGTCCCCAAATTATACGACCAGCCGTAGCCGGCGCGGATGACCGTTTTCGGATCGATCTGATAGGCAATACCCGCCCTGGGCGCCAGCAGGTGCCAGTTCATAGTCTGTATGCCGTGGTCGGAAACGCCGCCCACGCCAAAGACATACATCAAGCCGTTTTGCAGATCGAGCGTAGCGCCATTGCCAGCCGCATTCACGCTTTCGGGGAAGATCATTTCCCACCGCAGACCGAGGGTAACCGTCAGCTTGGGACTGACGCGCCATTCATCCTGGCCATACCAGAAGAAGCGCGGCTGGCGTTCCTGGGCGTTGGTGCTGGTGCTGACATAGCGGCCGAAACTGGATACATCGCCGAGCAGGAAGCTTGCCAGGCCCAAGCCATAACTGGTGCCGCCGCCGGCGCTGAGGACATCGCCGGTGTTGCTGCTGTTAAAGTTCAATTCACCGGCGCGGTGCGTGTCGCTGGGTACCCGAAGGTTCTGGGCATAGCGAAGGTCGGCGCCGAACTTGAAGCTGTGGTTGCCGTGGATCTTGTTCACATTGTCGATGAACTGTAGCTGGCGCTCGGTCTGGGTCAGCGGGCAGTTGCACTGGTTCACGCCGAGAGCATATCCGAGTTCAGCCGACGGTCCGGTCGGGTTGTTAATGTAAAACGCCGGCATGCCGGACGTGTACGTCGTGTCCAGGTTCAGGCCCGGAATGCCGGCCGTAGTTGCCGGATCGGTGCCGTAACCGTTCGGAACATCGAAAATGTGATACCGCATGTAGCCAACGCGGAATTCGTTTACCAGCGTGGGGGTAATCGTCGAGGTCCAGCCCACTGCCAGACTCTGATTCAAACCCTTCGAGTTGCCGGCGTAGTTGCCGATGGTGGGACCGCCGGCTTCCAGGCCGAAAGCTCCAGGAGCCTGTTCGGTATAGGCCGCGTAGCTATAACGGCCGAAAATGGTGTTCTTTTGGTTCAGGTAATAGTCCCACCGGGTGTTCCAGAGGTTTCCGGTGATGCCAACCGCGCCGCTGGCGCTGTAGTTGTTGGTGTACGTGGTGCCTGCAATATTGGTGTTCGGCAGGGGGAAATACGCCATAATTGCCGCGGCCTGGGGGCTGATCATGGCCGTCGGGATCTTGTTGCCCGGAAAAGGCGTACGGCCCGTGCCGTCCGCGTTGCCGGTGTTCGGGTCGTAGATCTGATAGTTCGGGCTGGCTGCCAGCCAGTCGCTCAGATCGCCATTGCGCTCGGCCGCCGTTGGCACGGTGGTGAGAACCGAGCCGCCCTGCGACTGCCGGTTCAACTGCGCGTCACCGAAGAAGAACAATTTGTCCTTTATAATACGTCCGCCGATGGACCCGCCAAACTGGTTGTCGTGGTAGGTGGGGGCGACGCCGGTGAAGGGGTTACGGGCGAAATCCGTGAAACCAGGGGTATTGGTCTGCAGATACTCGAAGGCGTCCCCATGCAGGTCGTTCGACCCGGACTTTGTGGAGTACGTAGCAATTCCGCCGCCGACATATTCAAACTCGGCGTCGAAGTTCTGGTTGGCCTGCTTGACCTCAGCCAGCGAATCGAAGGTCGGGTTGATCACGATGATGCCCAGGATGGGGTCCTGGTTCGTGGTGCCGTCCAACTCATATCCCATGGCGCTGAACAACTGGCCGTTCACTTCCATCTGAACGCTACCCTGGGGATTCTCGTCGGAGGCGTGCGCCCAACCTAGCCGGACCGTCCCGGGATTCAGGAGTTCCATCGCCTGGGCATTGCGGCCAATGCTTGGCAGCTCTTCAATCTGTTGAGCTGTAAAGGTTTGCGCTACGTCAGCGCGGTCGGACTGGAGCAACGGCGCCGCGGCCGTCACTTCCACTTCCTGGGTCACATTACCGACCTTGAGGGCTACGTCGTAGCGCGCCGCAAAATCGACCTGGACACTAATAGGCGTGGAAACGGCCTTTTGAAATCCCGATGCCTCAATCGAAACCTGATAGGTTCCGGGAATTAACTGGCCTTTTGTGTAGTTCCCGGACTCGTTGCTGCTGACCACCGAAGACGTCCCCTTGCTGGTTTCAGTGATGGTGACCTTGGCCCCGTTCACCGCGGCGCCAGTAGGATCGGTCACGGTTCCGAAAATACTACCGAAGACCTGTTGCGCGCTGAGCGTTCCGCTAAAGCAGATCAGCGCGAAAAAACTGCAAACGGCGAACAAAGCCATTTTCCGCAAACTTTGCATGATCAATCGTCTCCCTATTGTGGACAAATACCACATGTTGTAATGCAAAACTAACCATTCCTGGAACCCATTTGAACCTCTGGTACCCAGGCGCGTGCTTCTCTTTGCACAGCGTATTGTTGATTGGTTGAATAATAGATCTTTATTAGACCTAGTACAAGTGCCAAGAGCGTTTGTTACGGTTAAACAGTATAAAGGTATTGTTTTGTTTGTAATACAATAATGTTACATCCGTACATTTGACGTTACGCGGCATCAACGGACTCCTAGCGGGGGTTTCCGGGCTCGCAGATGCGAGGAGAAACCCCGGGCGTAACTCAGAGGCGCGAATGGACGCCATGATTCGCCGCCCAGGCGTTGAACATCGACGACGCGGGTGCCATAATATGACTACGCGTCTGGCTTCGAATGGTCCATTTGCCGCCAGACGATCCCCTGATTCATGCCTCAGCTGGCCTTTCGTTGTCATGCGTAACAGACGGACCGCGATTCCACGCAGGCGGTTCATCGGGTCATTGTGTGCCGCTGTGCCGGTATTCTCCTTCGACCAGCTCATGCTGGGCCTGCCCTTAGGCGTGCGGTTTGTAGACGTGGCGCGGGAGGCGGGCTTGCGCGCCAAGACCGTCTTTGGAGGGGAACAGAAGAACAGGTTCCTGATGGAGACCACCGGCTGCGGATGCGCCTTCTTCGACTATGACAACGACGGCTGGCTCGACATCTTCCTGGTAAACGGCACCCGCTTCGAGGCCGATTGGAAGTCGGATCAGGCGCCCGTCAGCCGCCTGTATAAGAACAACCGGGACGGCACGTTCACCGACGTCACCCTGAAGGCGGGGATTGGACGGACGGGTTGGGGCCAGGGCTGCTGCGTGGGCGACTATAATAACGACGGCCGCGACGATCTGTTCGTCAGCTATTGGGGCGATTGCGCGCTGTGGCGCAATGAGGGCAACGGCACATTCACGGATGTAGCCCGCAAGGCCGGCGTCACCACCGATCCCGGCAACGGGCGGCGGCGATGGAATACCGGGTGCGCGTTCCTGGATTATGACAAGGACGGACACCTGGACCTGTTCGTCGCCAACTACATCGATTTCGATCCCAAAACCGCTCCCCTGCCCGAATCCGGCCCGTGCCTGTTCAAGGCCATCGTGGTCGCGTGCGGCCCACCCGGGCTCGAAGGCGGCAAGAACATTCTGTTCCATAACAACGGCGATGGCACTTTCGCAGATGTCAGCCAAAAAGCGGGAATCCTGAAGACTTCCGGCACCTACGGCCTGGGCGTGGCGGTTTCAGACTTCGATGACGACGGCTGGCCCGATATTTATGTAGCCGACGATTCCACTTCTTCGGCTCTCTACCGGAACAATCACGACGGGACGTTCTCGGAGGTGGCGATCGAGGCGGGTGTGGCCTATAGTCCGGACGGGAAGCCACAGGCCGGCATGGGCGTGTCTGTAGCGGACTACGATGGCGACGGACGGTTCGATATCGTGAAGACCAACTTCGCCGGGGACACTTCCAGCCTGTACCACAATCTGGGCAAGAACTTCTTTGAAGACACCACGTTTCAGGCCGGTCTGGGGCGCAACACGCGCTTCATGGGATGGGGCGTCGGGTTCTTCGACTTCGATAATGACGGCTGGCCCGACATCCTGGCCGTGAACGGCCATGTGTATCCGGAAGTGGGACAGCCTAACGATGAACAGGGCTACCGGCAGCGTAAGGTGCTTTATCACAACCTGGGCAACGGCAGATTTGCGGACGTCTCGCAGGACGCGGGGCCCGGAATCCTGGAACCGGCCTCCGCGCGCGGCTGTGCTTTCGGCGATTTCGATAACGACGGCGATCTGGACGTGCTGATTAACTGCGTCAACGACACGCCGCAACTATTGCGCTGCGACAGTCAGAATAAGAACAACTGGCTGAAGGTGAGGACCATCGGGGTAAAATCGAACCGCTCAGGCATCGGGGCTCGGATCTATTGCACGCCCGAAGGCGGACGCCGGCTGATGGATGAAGTGCGCAGCGGCGGCGGCTATATTTCGCAGAACGATTTGCGGGTGCATTTCGGCCTGGGCGGCGCGAAGCAAGCCGACCTGGAGATCCACTGGCCCAGCGGGCAGGTGGACCGGATCGGCGGCGTCAAGTGCAATCAGGCCGTGACCGTGAAGGAGGGCGAAGCCGTCGCCCGAATCTCTCCGCCGAAGTAGCGAGGGCGCAGCACGATCAGAAATTATTGGAAGAGTGGGAAATGCGCTCCGCTTCCCGCATGACGCGCAAGGTATTGCCGCCCAGGATCTTCAGTATGTCTTCGTCGGAATAGCCACGCTCCATCAATCCGCGCACCAGGTTGGGGATCTTGGAGATATCTTCCATGCCTTCGGGAAACTGATCGTCGGCGCCATCGAAATCCGACCCCAGGCCCACGTGATCCACGCCCGCCACCTTCACGGCGTGATCGAAATGGTCGAGCAGGCGGCTGAGCGGTACGCGCCCCAGCTTGGCGATCCGCTGGGCATTCAGGGCGCGCACCGCTGGGCCCACGGAACTGCGGTCGCCGAACTTCGGGGCGCGGCCTTCGATCTGGTCCTGTTGCGCCTCCGCGTCCTGCATGGCGCCCAGGCGATCGGTGAAGCCGCGGTCCAGAAAACCCTCGAAGAAATTAATGTGCACCACGCCGCCGTTTTTCGCCAGCGCGCGCAGCATGTCGTCGGTCATATTGCGCGGCACATCGGCCAAGGCGCGGCTGGAGGAATGCGACGCAATCACCGGCGCGGTGGACGTTTCCAATGCGTCGTAAAACGTCTTGTCGGAAACGTGCGAAATATCCACCAGCATGCCCAGCCGGTTCATTTCGTGAACTACCTGGCGTCCGAAATCGGTGAGGCCATTGTGCGCGGGGGGCTGGCTGGAAGTGTCGGCCCACGGCGTATTCTCGGTATGGGTGAGGGTCAGGTAGCGGACACCTAAATCATAGTAAATGCGCAGTATCGCCAGATCGGAATCGATCATGTGGCCGCCTTCGACGCCCATCAGGATGGCGATCTGCCCGCGCTTCTTTGCCGCGAGCACCTGATCGGCGGTGGTGGCCAGCGCCAGCTCGGTGGGATGCCGCGCCACGTCGCGTCTCACGGCGTCGATCTGATCGAGCGCGCGGCGGATGGATTCGGTTGGCGTGTATTTTACGGCGTCGGTCCAGATGGAAAGAAACATGCCTGCGACGTGGCCTTGCCGCATGCGCGGCACGTCCACCTGGCCGTAATCGTGGCGTTGGGCTAAATCGTAGCCTTCGTCGAGAATCATCTGGGTGGTGTCGTCGTGCAGATCGAGCACGACTGCACGCTCCAGCAGGCGATCCACGCGCCGCGGATCGACTTTTGTCTGCGCAAAGGCGGAGCCAATTACAAACACCAGCGCGCCCAACCGGGCGGCGGAGCTCACTTAAGCCTCTCGCTTTCGGAGCACCGCGCCGACCACGTCTTTGCCGCGCTCGTAGGCGGCCTGGTAGGCGTCCTTTCGCTGCGCGCGCGTATAGCCATAGCCGACGCCGTGGAAATGCTCGAGCCCCTTGCCCAGAACATAGGTGGCCGCAAAGGCGATCGCGCCTTTGGGGATCAGGCCGCCGCCCAGCGGGATAAATCCAACCAGTTCGCGCGCCAAAGCCCGCCAGCCGAAGGCTCCCGCGGCGATCGAGAGCAGCTCGGCCAATTGCTTCTCGTATCCCACCTGCTGATCGCTGGCCGCCGCCACCAGAAAGGCCATGCGCACCTGATTCATGGTGATGAAAGCCGTATCCGAAGCGAACTCCCCGACGGCCCACGGCAACTCCAGGAGGGAGGGCACCACGTTAGGCAGGGCGCTGGCTACCGCGAAGATGGCATTCTCGCGCGCGGTGGCGGTAATGATGCGGTCCACCACCGGCTTGCGGAACGGATAGAAACTACGCGCCAGCATCAGCCCCAGGTCGTCGCGCGCCTTGACGATCTCTTCCACGGTGCGCGCCGGGTCGTCGCGGAAGAAAGTGAAAGCCGTGGTGGGACACGGCAAGCCCTGCTCGTAGAGCACCAAGTCGTACTTCTTCGGAATGCCCGCGTCGCAGGCCCGATACACCGACTGCATCACCTCTGTGCGCTTGTCGTGGGACACTGCCGGCGGCATCAGGAAATCTTCCATGTCGGCGTAGGCCGCGCTGCCCTGCGCGACCAGGCCCACCACCAGCGGACGTTCCGCGCGCAGGCGGACTTCATTCGGACTGAGTAATGAAAGCGCGGATTTGGCTTGCTTGAGATATCGGAGCATGATAAAGATCCAGAATGCCGCTTACTTATGTGTGCGGCCTGTTACATCCGTTCGCGACTCGGTGCAGGGGCGCTCGGCTCCGCTCAAGCGGAACATCACTTGCAACCCCCTACGCCATTCTACTCCGACACCTATGCGGTGCACATCGATAGCTGGTGCGAAAAAGCTCAGAATGGTTTCGGTGGCGGGATGAAACTCGAGTGCGGGCGATACCAGGAACAGTCGCGGCGGCTCCGGCTGTAGGGCTATTCCGGGGAAATATCCATTGGGCGTGAACTCATCGCGATCCAGGTGCCACTTGACGCGCAGCCAATAATCCAGCGCCTGCATGGGAAGGTGCAAGTCGGCCGCGGCCTTTAACTCCAGCACGGCCAGGCGTCCGGACCTTTCGACGGCCAGCAGGTCCAGCACCCCGCGGTCGCCCCCCGCGAATGCCGGAACCTGGTCGTAGATGGGTTCGGATTGAAGCGGCGCGTACACCGTTTCGATGTGCGCGCGGACCTGCGATTCCAGCCACGCTTCGGGATTGCGCCGGTAAAGCGGATGTTCGCGGTCTTCCGCCGCCGGGGAGCGCCGCTGGGCCAGATCGCCCGCCAGGCGCACCATCTCCGGCAGGTCGCGGGCGCGCACCGTCGTCCGCTGGCCCAGCCCGAAGAGCGCGCCGCCTTCCGACACCTGCGCGAATTCCAGACCGCGCACGCGCAGGCTGACGCCGCCATCGTGGCGCGCCACGCGCTCCACTTCCGGCGAATCGAGCAGGCTCTCGAAGGCGCCCAGGGGCGCGGACTGGCGGCAGACCTCCACGCGCGTATCGACGTTGCCGAAATCGCGGGGATCGGCGTGCGCGGCGAAATCGTGGTCGTCGTAGGCGAACAGCTCGTAGCGCGCGGCTTCTTCGCTTAGCCACGGCAGGCGCAGAGCGGTCTGGCGCTCCTGGCCGCGCGGGACGTAAAGCGCAAGACCCTGCACCGCCAGGCGTTTCTCACGGCGGCGCAGATGATCCAGCCAGATCAGCCCGAAGGTGAGCAGGCCGGCGGGATCGCTCTCCGGCGGCGCTCCGATGGCCGCCCATCCAATTTGCCCGCGCCGTAGAAACGCGCGCGCATAGCTCGGCGAAAGACTGGCTTCCAGGTTCGCTTCGGCGGAGATTTCGGCTAGTGTCCAATCCGCGAACTGGCGCGCGAGGAATTGGCGGAACCGTTCGCGGAAAACGAGCCGTTCGCTGCGGCGCTCAAATTCCTGGCTGGAGGGTCTGGCCAGATCGACCAGGAAAAGGCGGCCTTCCCTGCGGGCGAATTGCTCCACCACGAGTTCCAGCCGCCCGCGGGCCTCGTGGGCCACGCCGGTGACGCGGCGCACCAGGTTGCGCGTGTGGTCCCAGGCCTGCAAAGTAAGCCGGGAACTCCGCATCTGGAGCGTGAAATTATCCGCCACCAGGGGGAGCAGCGGTTCGCCGGGTTCGAGCAGCGCGGGGCGGCCGGACGACTGGATGAACCGTTCGATCGCGCCTTGGATGTCGGTCACTAGGAATTGTGGTTTTCGAGCGGCGTATTTCTCACACCAGGTCTCCAAAACCCGCTCTTGAGGCCGGCGGGCCGGAAAATCCGATGGCCGAAAAAACGACCCCCGAAGGCTGCCCGCCTTGAATTCACCCGCGCCTTGCGCTACCTTGTGTTATCTATAGGAACAGGCTGAGGTAAATCAACCCTGATATCCTATTTGGGGTAGCCCATCCTCTGGGTTGTTCCCCTTTTCCAGGAGGCTTTCTTTCGTGCGAACAGTACTTTCGACTAAGTTGCGCGCAGTCCGCGCGCTTCTCCCATTGCTGTGGATGGCCCTTTTGGCTCTACCTCTGATGGCGCAAGGGGAGGGCGGCGAAGCCAGCCTGCACTTGCCCGATCTGAGCAGCGCCCGTTTCCTGGGGGATCGCATCGGCGGTCACACCCTGTTGATGTTCGGCCTGATATTCTGCGTACTCGGCATGATTTTCGGCCTGATCATCTACACCCGCCTGAAGAACATGGAAGTGCACAAATCCATGCTGGAGGTTTCGGAACTGATCTACGAGACCTGCAAGACCTATCTGATCACGCAAGGCAAATTCCTGATTCTGCTGGAATGCTTCATCGGCGTCATCATCGTGTTCTATTTCGGCTTCCTGCAAGGCAAACCGGCCTATGAAGTGGCCATCATTCTCCTTTTCAGCGTGGTCGGCATCGGCGGCAGTTATTCCGTGGCGGCCTTCGGCATGCGCGTGAACACCTTCGCCAACTCCCGTGCGGCGTTTGCCAGCTTGCGCGGCAAAGCCTTCCCCTGCTACGACATACCCCTGCAGGCCGGCATGAGTATCGGCATGCTGCTGATCTCGGTCGAGCTGATCATGATGCTGATCATCCTGCTGTTCATTCCGGGCGATCTGGCCGGAGCGTGCTTCATCGGCTTCGCCATCGGCGAGTCGTTGGGCGCGGCGGCCCTGCGCGTGGCGGGCGGTATTTTCACCAAAATCGCCGATATCGGCGCGGATCTGATGAAGATCGTTTTCAAGATCAAGGAAGACGACGTGCGCAACCCGGGTGTGATCGCGGACTGCACCGGCGACAACGCGGGCGATTCGGTAGGCCCCTCGGCAGACGGTTTCGAGACTTACGGCGTCACCGGCGTGGCGCTGATTACGTTTATCCTGCTGGCCGTAAAAGAGCCTACGGTCCAGGTGCAGTTACTGGTCTGGATCTTCGTCATGCGCGTGATGATGATCGTTTCCTCGGCCGTGAGTTACTTCATCAACCACATCGTGGCGAAAGCCAAGTACGGCAACCTCGAAAAAATGAATTTCGAAGCGCCGTTGACTTCGCTGGTGTGGCTGACATCTATCATCTCCGTGGGCCTGACTTACCTGGTCAGCTACTTCATCGTTCCGTCCTTACACGGCGACTCCAGCTTGTGGTGGAAGCTCTCGACTGTGATCACTTGCGGCACGCTGGCGGGCGCGATCATCCCGGAAGGCGTGAAGGTATTTACTTCCACGTCGTCGCGGCACGTTCGTGAGATTGTCACTTCCGCGCGCGAAGGCGGCGCCTCCCTGTGCATTTTGTCCGGCTTTGTGGCGGGCAACTTCAGCGCTTATTGGCTGGGCTTTTCTATCCTCGGCCTGATGAGCATCGCGTACGGTGTGAGCACTTTGGGACTAGCCAGTCTGATGGTGGCCCCGGCTGTATTTGCCTTCGGCCTGGTGGCCTTCGGATTCCTCGGCATGGGACCGGTGACCATCGCCGTGGATAGCTACGGCCCGGTGACGGATAACGCCCAGTCCGTGTTCGAGCTTTCGACCATCGAAACATTGCCCGGAATCGAAGCCGAGATCGAGCGCGATTTCGGATTCAAACCGGATTTCGAGAAAGGCAAGGAGAACCTGGAAGAGAACGATGGCGCCGGCAACACTTTCAAGGCGACTTCCAAACCGGTGTTGATCGGCACCGCGGTGGTTGGCGCCACCACCATGATCTTCTCGATCATTGTGGCGCTCACCAATGGACTGACCACCAACATCGCCAATCTGTCGATCCTCTACCCGCCCTTTTTGCTGGGCCTGATCGCGGGCGGCGCGGTGATCTATTGGTTTACGGGCGCCTCTACGCAAGCCGTTTCGACGGGCGCATATCGCGCGGTCGAATTCATCAAGTCGCATATCAAGCTGGAGAGCGCCGAGAAGGCCTCCGTTTCCGATTCGAAGAAGGTGGTGGCCATCTGCACGCAGTACGCGCAGAAGGGCATGCTAAACATCTTCATCGCGGTGTTCTTCGCCACGCTGGCGTTTGCGTTCTTCGAACCGTTCTACTTCATCGGCTACCTGATCTCGATCGCCATATTCGGCTTGTTCCAGGCTATCTTTATGGCCAATGCCGGCGGCGCATGGGATAACGCCAAGAAGGTGGTGGAGACCGAACTGAAGATGAAAGGCACGGAGTTGCATGCCGCTACGGTGGTGGGCGATACGGTCGGCGATCCTTTCAAGGACACCAGTTCGGTGGCCCTGAACCCGATCATCAAATTCACTACCCTGTTCGGACTGCTGGCCGTGGAGTTGGCGGTATCGCTCAACAACAAGCAGGGCAATACGCTCTCGACGGTACTCGGGATCGTGTTCTTCCTGATTTCGGTGACGTTCGTGTACCGCAGCTTCTACGGCATGCGCATCGAGTCGAAGTAGTGGCGCACGCTTAAGACCCGCGTGGGGCAACGTAGAAAGCGCTTCGCCTTGTGGGGCGGGCAATCATGCCCGCAGCCGCCTTTCAGGCGGCTAAGCCGGCTGGAGAGCCGGCTGCGGCCAGGATTGGCCGCCCCACATCCGTGTTTTTCACATGTCCGGTGCCGGCGGGACTTTAAGTCCCGCTCTTGGCGGGTCTGGAGACCCGCTGCAGGCGTAGACGCCTGCCCCACTCCTACGACAGCAAGAGCTCCAGATCCTCGCGCTTTAAATCGCGGATCAGGCTATTGTCTTCGCTGATAATCGCGTTCGCCAGATCGCGCTTGGTGCTTTGCAATTGCAGAATCTTTTCCTCCACCGTATCGCGCGCGATCAGGCGATAGGCGAAGACCTGGTGCGTCTGGCCGATGCGGTGCGCGCGATCGACTGCCTGCGCTTCAACCGCCGGATTCCACCAGGGATCCAGCAGGAAAACATATTCCGCGGCGGTCAGATTCAAGCCCAGCCCTCCAGCCTTCAGGCTGATCAGAAACAAACTGCATTCCGGGTCGGTCTGGAAGCGCTCCACGCGCTGCTGGCGGTCGCGCGTCTGGCCGTCCAGGTATTCGTATACGATCTTCGACTCTTCCAGCCGGTCCTGCACCAGCGAAAGCAGGCTGGTGAATTGGGAGAAGACCAGCGCCTTGTGGCCTTCCGCCTGGATTTCTTCCAGCCGGCCGATCAGCACGTCGAGCTTGGCGCTGGAGTCCTGCCGGCGCTTGGGATCGATCAACGCCGGATGGCAGGCCGCCTGGCGCAAGCGCAGCAGCGCTTCGAGCACCTGGATCTTGGATTTCGCCAGCCCTTGCGCGGCCACGGTCTGCAGCAGCGCCCGGCGGTAGTGCAGGCGCAGCTCGTTGTAGAGCTTGCGCTGGGCGGTCTCCAATTCGCAGAAGATGGTCTGCTCGGATTTCGGCGGCAGTTCGCGCGCCACCTGTTCCTTGGTGCGGCGCAGAATGAACGGGCGCAGCGCGTGGGCCAGCAAGCGGCGAGTCTCCTCGCTGGGATTGCGCCCCGCGCCTCCGGCCAGTTTGAAAACGCTGGCGGCGCCCAGCATGCCGGGATTGAGAAACTCGAAGATGCTCCAGAGCTCGCCCAGATGGTTCTCCACCGGCGTGCCGCTCAGCGCGAGGCGGTTGCGTCCGTTCAGCAGCCGCGCGGCCTTGGCCGACTCGGTACCGGGATTCTTGATGGCCTGCGCTTCGTCGAGAACGATGTAATCGAATTCGATATCCTTGAATTCGGCGGCGTCGCGGCGCAGCGTGCCGTAGGTGGTCAGCACCACGTCGTAATTGGAGACGCTGTGGATGTCGCGCCCCAGCCCGGTATGATCGAGCACGCGCAAGCGCGGCGTAAAGCGGGCCGCCTCCTGCTTCCAGTTGAAGACCAGCGATTTGGGAACCACTACGAGCGACGGACCGGGAGAATCCGGCAGCGTACGGCGGGCTTCGAGCAGCGCCAGGACTTGCGCGGTCTTGCCCACGCCCATGTCGTCCGCCAGGCATCCGCCGAAGCTGAAGCGGCGCAAAAAATCCATCCAGCCGACGCCGTCGCGCTGATAGTCGCGCAACTGGCCTACAAAACCCTCGGGCTGGCTGCCCGTGCCGATGCCCCCGAAGTTTCGCAGTTCGTCGCGCACCCGCGCGAAGGTGGCATCGCAACTGACTTCGGGCTGCGTGGCCAGCAGCGCATCGAGCAGCCCCGCCTGGTTCCGTCGAAAGCGTAGATGATCGGCCTCGGCGGTCCCCAGATTGGCGATGGGGCCGAACCGGCTGAGCCACTCTTCAGGCAGGAGGCCATAGGTGCCATCGTCCAGCCGCACCATATTCTCTCCGCGGCGCAGCGCGGCCAGCAGCGCCGGCAGTTTCGCGGAGGCTCCTTCATATTGCACTTCGCCGTGCAGCTCGAACCAATCGACTCCGGACGAAACGCCCACCTTCATGGCGCCGGGGCGACGGAAAATCTTGCCTTCGGCTTCCACGTGCCAGCCCGCGGAGAGGCAGGCGTGCGCCACGGCGGGCAGTTTCTTGGGCGCCAGGCGCAGTGCGGAAGGCGTCTGCCCGTAAGGCGCGGTAAACTCCTCCACGCCAAGCTGATGGACAAATGTCTTTGCCGCGGCCTCGGCCTGCCGGTCGCGCACCACAAAGCGGCGCGTGGCGGAATCGAAGATGCCGTGGCTCGACTGCGTCGCGGGCACCCGCCGGCCATCGTAATCGAACGAAAGATCGGCGCGCAGATGCTGCTGCTCCCAGGCATAGCCCTTTTCCGAGCGGATGGTCAGGCAAGGCCGCGGCACGGGCTGCACTTCCTCGTAGCGCAACTCGTCGGGAACTTCGATGCGCGCGGCCAGCGGATGTTCGAGCAGCGCCGCCAGCATTTGGCCGATATCGCCTTCGGGCGCATCGATATGGCGCAGCCTGCGCAGCGCCGCGATCCACTCGGAAGGCGCGCCTTCTTCGAGCAGTGCGACGCGCTCCCGTGTGAACACCAGGCCCTCGGCGATCAGGAGGGGCGCCACCAGATCCATCTCTTCGCCGGCGCGCCGCAAGTACCCCGCGAGTGCCCACTTGCCGCCGTCAACATGCTCCAGGCGGAGCACCAGCCGCCAGGGCTCGCCCTCGTCCCAAGCGAGCGGCAACCACTCCTCGGAGACATTCAACTCCAGCAGGCAACGGCCGGTGCGCGCGATCTCCGGCATCACCGTGGAGGCGAACGGATGGCGCAGGCGGAATCCCGACGAGATCGACTCGTAGGAACTGTATGCCATCCAGTCCGAATTCAACGCACTTCCCGAAAGCAGCCCGAGAATGTGGCGATCGGCGGGATTGGGCAGCGCGGATAGAGCCGCCCGGCTGATGGATGGGACCGCCGGCTTTTTCCATCCGCCTTTCAGCTTGGGCTCGCGCGTTTTCAGATCGAGGATCAGGGATCCGCGCGCGATACTGTCGAGCACATCCACGATGTAGAGCAGCTCGCGTTGCGCGGGCCAGGCGGTGTGCGCCAGCGATCCGGCGGGCACGATCTCGTTCAGGCGCTTCCGCCAGCCCGGCGTGGGCGCCTCGGGCTCCAGCTTGAAAAAGGGCACAACTGGGGCCAGCGGGCGGTAGAGCGGTTCCTCGTCTTCTTCCTCCCGCTCGTCCGCGGGCAACTCGTCAAATGAAATGTCCCGGGGGTTGAGGCGGGTGATGGCCGTGAAATAATTTCCGGCGTCCGCGGCCAGGATGGTGGCCCAGATGTGCTTGCAGGCGCCAACATCCTCATAGTAAGGACAGTCGCAAAATAAGGACAGGCGGCGGCTGTCCCAGGCGATTTCAACTTCGTAGACGCGCGAGCCGCGCACGCCCGCCTGGACCTCCGCCGCATTACCGCGCTTGATGCGCACCGCGCCTAATCGATAGTAGCTGGCTCCGCGAGCGCGGACATCGTCATCGAAGTAAGGGGACAGCACGGACGCAAGTTTCATCGCGCTTTGGGGAGGGTTACTACTTATTCTAGCGCAATGAAACCAGTGTGAACCGGCGGCTTATGGCCGCCGCCGGGCAAGCGGGGGTCAGGCTACATCCAGGCCGCGACCGGCGCCACAAAAAGCCCGCCGCGGTTGGGCGCCTCCACGGTCACGTTCAAGGTGATTTCCTTCTTGTCGCGCATGACTACGATCGGAAAAGCGTGCTTGTTGCGGGCGGCGCGCACCAGGCTGCTGATCTCGTGGACTTGAGTCACCGCTTCGCCATCCACCTTCACGATCACGTCGCCGGCACGCATGCCCGCCTTTTCGGCGGCGGAATCCTTCGCTACCGAGCGCACCAGCACACCTTCCTTCACCCCGAAAAATGTAGCCAGTTGCGATCCCAGCGGCTCGCACTCGATGCCCAGCAGGCCGGTTCGCATGGAACCGAAAGCCCGCGGGGCCTCGGGCATGACCGGCATCTCCGGCGTGACGGCCATTTCAGGCATAGGCGGCATCGGGGGCATGGGCGGAATCTCGATGGCCAATTCGCCGTTGTCGCCATCGCCCGTGCGGAACGAGTACTGCTCCGCGCGGTGGCCGATGGTGGCCGTAAGCGTTTGAGGGGCGCCGTTGCGCGAGACGAGCAGTTTCACCTGGCGATCGATCGGCGTCTCGTGTACCAGACGGATGAACTGCTCGGTGCCTTCGATGCGCTGGCCGTTATACTCCAGCACCACGTCGGATTCCTTTAGGCCCGCCTTGGCCGCGGGACTATCGTGATCGACGCTCTTCACTTCCACGCCGCGCACTTCTTTTAAGTTGAGCGCTTTGGCTCGTTCGGCGTCGATTTCGGCCACGCCGATGCCCAGATAACTGTTCCGCGCGATGCGCACGCCGAACGCACGGTTCGTGGCTGCGCGCGCGCGCGGCGCCGGATCCTGCGCGAACGAGCAGGAAGCGGCCGCGACTCCTAGCACAGCGAAGCTTAGCGATGTACGAATAGCGCGATTCATGAGCCTTCTCCTAATGTTGCCGTTTGATGAATATGGTGCCGCCGGTGCCGGAGATCCGGAGGATGGGGCCGCCGCCGTTTACCGGCCCTTCGGCCACCACCTGTCCGCCTTCGACGCGCACCGAAATTCCAGGAAAATCAGATATGATGCGGCGGATATTCCCCGCCAATTCATTCTGCGCCCGGATCGTCACACCCAAATTAGACGGGATAATCACGGTAATGTCACCGCCCCCGGTGGAGAGGAAGGAATCGGACATGGGCTTGCCGGCCAGCAAACTGGCGATGATGCTGCCGACGGCCGTGGAGACCCGCACGCTGCCGGAAATGTGATCGAGGTTCACGCCGCCGCCGGCGTTTTCGCAGCGCACGCCCTCCGCCGATCCGACCTTGACCGGTCCGCCCGAGTTGCGCGCGGTGACGATGCCATGCGCCTGGCCTACATCGATGGGGCCGCCGCCGGTCGAGGCGATCACCGCGGAACCCGCGTTGAGAATCCGGATGCTGCCCGCCATCGTGGCGGCATGCACCAGCCCGCGAACTTCCCGCGCGGCGATATCACCGCCGCCGGTCTGGAAGGTGGCTTCACCTTGTACCAGATCGGCCGAGATCTTGCCTCCCGCCGTGGTGCACTTGGCATTGCCGCCCACCGACCCCAGGGTGATGTCGCCGCCGGCGGTACGCACCACCAGGTTACCCTTGATGCGGTCCGCCGAAACGGCTCCGCCGCCGGTTTCGGCTTCGACCGCGCCATCCAGATCGTAGAACGCGACCGCGCCCTCGCTGGTGCCGATGGTGAGATCCGCCGTCTGCCGCGGAACATTCACCTGCAAGTCCACCATGCCCTCGCCGCGCTGGACCACCAGATACGCGGCGTTCGCTCCCTGCCGGGCCACGCGCACGCCGAAGTGTTTGGCCAACTGCCGCGCCTCCTCTGCGCTGGGCGCCTTCACGCGAATTTTCAGGGTATAGGACACCGCGGGGTTGGACGTGCCGTTGAGGGTTACCGGGCCGCGGGATGTAATGTGCAGATGCGCCGAAGGCGCCACGGACTCGGCACCCGAGCGCACTTCCACCCAATACTTGCCATCGCGCGTGAGCACCGGCTCGCCGGCGAACGCGCCGGCTAACGCGATAGTCAGAAAACCGGAAATCGGAACAAAACGCCAGGGCATCGACATGGTTTAAAACGTCCCGATCGAGGCGTTCATATCCTGCAAAGCCTTCACACAGCGGCGCCGCACATAGGTGTTGTCTTCCTTCTCCACGACGCTCTGCAGAAAGCCGACCATCTTATCGTCGGCGTGCGCCGTGAGCGCATCCACCGCCGCGATGCGCACGCCGGAGTTGTCGTCGTGCGTGAGCACCTCCGCCAGCACTTTGCGCACTTCCGGATCGCCGGCGTAAGTCTTCAAACCGTCCAACGCCTTCAGGCGCACGCCGGGATTGGGATCTTCGGCCACGCGATTGAGCAGCAACTCGCGGACTTGCGACGAATCCGAATGGCTGTTCAACAGGTCGACCGATTCCCAGCGCACGCCGGCGTTGTTCTCATCGTGCGCCGCGGCCAGAATCAGACGTTGAATATTGCTGTCGTTCAATTGTCCCGAGACGACCCGGCGGCGGGTTTCGTCCAGCACGATTTGTACTTCGCCGGGCTGGGAACTGTCGTGCGCGGGTTGCACGGAGCGCACCGCGGAGATCACGTCCGGGGTGAGGGACGCCAGGTTGAACGGGCCGGCAGCGCCGGGGGTGGTCACCCGGGCCGCCACAAAACCAAGCGCCAGCAAGGCGCTCGCACCCAGGGGCATGCGCCAGGGGCCCAGCGACGGAAGCCACGCGGTCAAGGTTTCGACGAAGGGCCTTGAAACCGCCGGACGAGCCGATCGCAGAACCGGTCCCTCATGGCGATAGACGGCGCGCATCAAGTCATGCCGGCATTCGGCGAGCAGGGCGGCGGACGGCTGCATTTCGCGGCGATCGAGCGCGGCAGACAGCGCCCGCTGCGATTCCGCCTGGCGGGCGCAATCCGCACAGGTATCCAAATGCTGTTCGAGGCGATCTTCCTCCTCGGGCGGCAATTCGCCGTAGAAATAGAGCGGAATGAGTTTGCTTACGGATTCGCAATTCATTGAAAATCTCCCAACACGGCGCGCATCTTTTGAGTTGCGCGGAACAGACAATTCTTAGCCGCTTCCTCGCTGGTGCCCAGGATCTCCCCGATATTGCGTAGGCGCAGACCCTGATAATGCCGCAGCTCGAAAACCATGCGCTCGCGAGGCGTGAGACCGCCGAGGGCGCCCTCGATGCGCTGCCCGAGCTGGCGGTTCCACATGTTCCGCTCGGGATCGGCATGCGCTGCTTCTTCCTGAAAATCGTTCATGCGGTCCAGGGGACCCTCCGGCGTATCCACCACCGCCGGCTCTTCCTTGCGCACTTTGCGCTTGCGCAGATAATCCAGGCAAATATTCGTCACGATGCGGTAGAGCCAGGTATGAAAGCTGCAATCGAACCGGAACGAATCGATGCTGCGGTAGACGCGCAGGAAAGCCTCCTGAAAGACGTCACGTGCGTCTTCCTGGGACCGCAGCAGGTTTACGGCGAGCCGAAGCACACTTTGGTCGTAAGCGCGGACAAGCTGCTCGAAAGCGTCCTGATCGCCGCGCTGAACGGCCCGGATCAGGCTGGCTTCATCTAATTTGGGGCTCAACCTGGCACCGACGGCGCCAGGAGCGTCCTGCGCCATAAGTTCCGGCTCTACTGAAGCTTCCAATCATCCCTTCAATTAGTTTGACGCACTAGTGGCAATTTTGTCACGCTGTGCTGTTCGGATACGGACAGTGTCCGGTTTTGGGCGGCAGGCGAGCCGGCGACGCCGGCTAAATGCCCAGCAGGTTGGCGCGCAGCTTCACATAACCATGTTGATGGGCCCAGAGATTGAGCGGGATGGTGGCTAACTCATCCACGACCGGCACCGCACGGCCGTTCTTTGTGAGGTCGATGGTTTTAATATAGTAGCGGCACGTGTCGCAAGCCTCCACGCGCACATGCGGGAACTGCTCGGCGGTATAAACGGCCAGTTTCTCCACGGTTTCTTCGCCGCAGGCCGGGCACACGATTCGCCCGATGTTCCATTCCGTCGCACAGAGCGCACAGATCAGCGAGCGCTTGCCACCGTCCCCTTCCTGCCGCAGGACTCCCGCGACAGGCCTGGCGGCGCAAAAAGGACACGTGCCGAAAGTTTCACGGGCAGGCATGGGGTCGCTGCGATCGGCCAGATATTCCGCGTAGGGTTGGAGGAAAATGAACGCCACTAACTCCGCCTCGCGGCCGGCCTCGGGCTGGAACCGCGGCGCGGCGCCCCAGGAGGACGTCAGGATTTCCAGCCATTGGGACGGCCCGCGCCCCTTCAGATCGCGGACGCATTGCGCGATGGGATCGGGCGCCGCCGCGGCCAGCGATACCAGGAAACCGGGGAACTTCGGCAGTAGCAGACCCAGATCGGATGCCTCGCGCACCAATCCGGCCGGCATGCCAGTATAGAGGTCTTTCTGCAGGCTGGAGATACGGCTATAAAATCGCAGCACTTCGGCGGCAAACGGATGATCGGCGGCCAACTCATCCGCGCGGCGGATGCGCGGGTCCCACTTGGAGCGCATCATTTCCGGCCGGATTTGTCCCCGGTTACGTGTTCATACCAGAGCCGGTGGTGGGTCTTCGCCCATTCGGGCGAGACTTCGCCGCGGATGATGGAAGTGAATCCGCCGCGCACCATGGCGGTGCCCATATAGACGTGGATAATGAATGCGCCGATGGTGATCAGCGCGGCGCCCACGTGGACCGCCACGGCCAGGTAACGCAGCCAGCGCAGGCTCCACGGAATGGATTCCACGAACCACAGTCCAACGCCCGAAACGAGCAGCAGCAAGATGCCGTAGAACATCAGCCAGAAGAAGATTTTCTGCCCGTAATTGAAGCGGCCGATGGGCGGGAGGTTTTGATCCTCGTTGCGGATGTAGTAGCGGACGGATTTCTCCCAGGCGCGGTCGACGCTGGTGATGAGCATGTCGCGGCGCCAGGCCGTGTACATCCATAAAACAGAAACGGTGAAGAGCAGGCCCAGCCAGGGATGCCAGAAGCGGGCGGCCGCGCTCCCGCCCACGATCGCCGCCAACCAAAACATGTAAGGCGACCAGAAAGCCAGGCCGGTGACCAGGCAATAGACATAGCTCAGCGCGGCCATCCAGTGATTCACACGTTCATTCAGCGTATAGCGGAGAATCGCGCGGCGGCGCGGGGCGATGCCGGCCGGAGGCGCTACTTGCGTGACACTCATGGCCGCTCTCCTTCGTCCTTCTCCGGCTCCACATACTTAGGACCGAAGCGCAGATAGTGCAGCGTGACGCCGATGACGCCGCCCAGCATGGCAAGATTGCCGATCCACTTGAGCGGGCCCTTCCAGAATTTGACGACCCAGGGAATGCGGGGATTGGCGGGCAATCCGCCATAAGCTTCCGGGTTCGTGACATCGTGCAGCACGTAGATGACGCCTGTGCCGCCCACTCCGGCGGGATCGTAGACGCCGGCCTTGGCGAAGCCGGATTGCTCGCGAAGCTGGCGCGCGCGGGTCTCCGCCAGCTCTTTCATATCGTCTTTGGTGCCGAAGTGCAGGCAGCCGGTGGGGCAGGATTTGATGCAGGCCGGTTCCAACCCCTCATTCACGCGGTCAGAACACAGCGTACACTTGAACATCTTTTTGGTGTGCTGGTTAAACCTGGGGATATTGAACGGGCATCCGCTGACACAATAGCCGCAGCCGATGCAGTGGTCCTGCTGGAAATCGACGATGCCGTTGGTGTACTGGACGATGGCGCTATCGGCGGGACAGGCGGCCAGGCATCCCGGCTCGGCGCAATGCATGCACTGATCCTTGCGCATCAGCAGCATCATGCTGCCATCGTCGCGTTCGTGCTCGTTGAACTTGATCAGGTTCCAATAGTTCCAGGCCGTCTCCGGCATGGTCTGGTAGCTGTTCTGGAAGACCGTTTCGCGGAAGGTATAGCCATTCCATTCGAGGCAGGCGACTTCGCAAGCTTTGCACCCAATGCAGGTGGTGGTGTCGACCAGCTTACAGACCTGCTCCTCGCGCTCGACGCCCGCGCCGGGGGCGTTCCCGGCACGCCCCGAAATCCTCCGAATGTTCAGCGTGGCCTGGCTCATACCTTTTCCACCTTCACCAGAAAGCCTTTGAATTCCGGCGTAAATGCGTTGGGGTCGACCACCGTCGGCGTAAGACGGTTGGCGAGCGTGCGCGCGTTCCTGCCCGCGTCCTCCTGGATGCCGCGGAAGCCCTGGTGGATGGGCAGCCCGATCTGGTAGACCTTCTTGCCATCGATCGTCATGGGCTTGATGCGTTTGGTGACAAAAGCCTTGGCGATGTAGTAACTGCGGGCACTGGTGATCTTGATGAGCTCGCCGCCGCGGATGCCCAAATCGTTCGCCAACTCGACGGGGATCTCGATAAAAGGCTCCGGGATGAGTTCTACGTTGACCGGATTGTTCTTGGTCCAGTAATGATAGTGCTCGGTGAGACGGTAAGTGGTGCAGACGATGTTGAAGCCTTCGCCCGTGGTGCCGTACTTATCCGCCGGCGTGGACAGCTTCTTGACCACCGGGTTATTCGATTGGGCGGGGTGCAGGGCATTTGCCACCGGGCTCTCGAAGGGCTCGTAATGCTCGGGGAAGGGGCCATCGGCGAAGGCCGCCAGCGGCCCGAAGATGCGGCCGACGCCTTCCGGGGTCATAATGAACGGCCCCATGTGATCTTTGGGCGGTGAATCGGGCTTGAAGTCGGGCACATCCACGCCGGCCCAAAGCTGGGTCTTTTCGTTCCACCAGATCTGTTTGCGCGTAGGATCCCAGGGCTGGCCCGCGGGATCGCAGGACGCGCGATTGTATAGCACGCGGCGATTCGCGGGCCACGACCACGCCCAGTTCGGATACACGCCTAAACCGGAGGGATCTTCGGTTCCGCGGCGGGCCAACTGGGCGCCGGCCTCGGTCCAGGATCCGGCATAGAGCCAGTTACCGCAGGAAGTGGTGCCGTCGTCGCGCAGCCATGCAAAGCCCGGCAGTTGCTGGCCGGCCTTGATCACCTGCTGCGTTTTGGGATCGGTGACATCGCCGATAGCCTTACCGTTGATCTCTTTGGCCACTTCGGCGAGCGAGGGATGTTGCGGATCGGTATAGGGCCAGGTCAGGTGCATGACCGGCTCCGGAAACTTGCCTCCTTCGGCTTTATAAAGGTCGCGCACTTTCAGGAAAATCTGCGCGATGATGTCCTGATCGAGGCGCGCCTGGCCGGGCGGCGGCACGGCAATGTTCTTCCATTGCAGCCAGCGCGCCGAGTTGGTCATGGAACCATCTTTTTCGGCGAACCCCGCGCAGGCCAGGCGGTAGACCGTGGTATTGATCTCCTTCTTCTCCGCCTCCGTGATTCCCGGCGAGTTCCAAAACTCGCTGGTCTCGTCCGGATAGATTTCGCCCACCACCAGGAAATCCGCCTTCTTCAGGGCCTCGATATTCTTTTGCGAATCCGGCCCGATGGCCACGCCGTTCATACCGAACGCGAACAATCCCTTCACGGTGCCGCGGTACATCTGGTCCCAAAGCTGAGTCCACGAGTAGTTGCGATCCACCTTCGGCATGTAATCGAATGCGAAATCGTTTTCCTTGGTGGCCGCGTCGCCGAACAGGGCTTTCAGCAGCGATACGGTGAACCGCGGCGTGTTGGACCAGTAATTGAACGACTCCCAATTGGCCGGCTTGGAAGCGGTGGGGGTGGTACGCTCCAGGTAAGCTTTCAGGGTGGTGTCGGCCGGAACGGGCACTTTCAGATAGCCGGACAAGATGTCGAAAACGCCGCCCATATCGGTAGCGCCCTGAATATTGGAGTGGCCGCGTAGCGCGTTCACGCCGCCGCCGGCTCGCCCCACATTGCCCAGCAGCAATTGCAGCATGGCCGCGGTACGGATAATCTGGGTGCCGAAGGTGTGCTGCGTCCAACCGACCGCGTACATAATGGTGGCGACCTTCCGCATGTCGCCGTCCTTGCGGATGGAGGTAAAAAGATCCGCCGCCTTCAGGAACTGGTCTTTGGGGATGCCGGTGATGCGCTCGACCATTTCGGGCGTGTAGCGCGAGTACTGCGTCTTCAGCAATTGGAAGACAGATCGCGGATGCTGCAAAGTCAGGTCGGAATTGACGGTTGGCGGCAGACCCGGTTTCGCGCCGGCGGCCGCTGCGCCCGCCCCTTCATAATTCCAGGTGGATTTGTCGTAGGTCTGGGTAGCGGCGTCGAAGCCGGAATACAACCCGTCGTCGGGTAGTTTGAAGCCATCCTTCACCAGGAAGGCGGCATTGGTGTAATTGACCAGATAGTCTTTGGCGATGCGGTTATTCTCGATGGCGTAACGGATGACACCTCCGAGGAACGCGATATCCGCCCCCGCGCGGATCTGCAGGAAAAGATCCGAAGTGGCGGCCGTGCGCGTGAAACGCGGGTCCACCACGATCATCTTGGCATTGCGGTTGCGCTTGGCTTCAATCGCCCATTTGAAACCGCAAGGGTGATTCTCGGCTGGGTTGCCGCCCATGATCAGGATCATGTCGCTATTCTTGATATCGACATAACCGTTGGTCATCGCACCGCGTCCGAACGTGGGCCCCAAACTGGAGACCGTGGGTCCGTGTCAAACACGGGCCTGGGTTTCGTAGTAGCAGACCCCCAGGCCGCGCATGAATTTTCCGGCGAGATAGTTGAATTCGTTGGTATCCGTGCAGCCGCCGATCCAGGCGATGCTTTCGCAGCGGTTGACGGTGCGGCCCTGCGCGTCCTGCTCGATGAATGTGGCGTCGCGGGTCTTCTTCACCCAACGGCCGATTTCATCGATGGCCTGGTCCCAGGCGATGTCGTCCCAATGATCCGAGCCGGGCCGCCGCACCTGGGGCTTCAAGAGACGCCGCGGATTGAGGATATCCTGCTCGAGGGAGGCGCCCTTGGGGCAGAGCGTGCCGCGATTGATGGGGTGGTCCGGATCGCCTTCGACGTGGATGACCTGTGGCGTGACGTTCTTGGCTTTGTCGCCGATGGTGTAGATAATGAGACCGCAGCTCACCGAGCAATAAGGGCAGGTAGAACGCGTCTCGGTGGCGCGGGCAATCTTGAGTTGGCTGAGCTGCGCGTAGGCGGGCTGCAGATCGAATCCGAGCCATGAAACCGCGGCGCCGCCCAACGCCGCAACCTTCAGAAAGTCCCGACGGCTTGCGTCCATAGTGCCACCCTCCTGTACAATTACCCAGTTCAGAGCAAGTTCGCGGCTACTGTAGAAGCCCTAAAACGGCGGTACGTGTCCCCGCCCGCCGTTGGCCATTATATCCCAAACATCAAAGGCCGGATTATGACAATCGGGTTAAAAATAGCGCCGTTGACATTTGTTTGTATTTGCGGTTACGCTGGGTTCGTTCCGAAGATTGCCGGTGTTGTATTTGGGAAGCTGGTGTAAATCCAGCACGGCCCCGCCACTGTAAGCGCGGAGGACCGGTCGAATCTGCCACTGTCTTAGCGGATGGGAAGGCTGACCGGTTCGTGGAGGCGCAAGTCAGGAGACCGACCGGCGAGACTCCGTAATTGCGGCTCTCGAGGGAGGAGCCTACAATGCGATTTCTTGTCCTATGGCTCGGGCTATTGCCCGCGGCCGCTGCCGCGTCGTTCACGATCCACGGAACGGTGCTTGACCCATCCGGCGCCGCGATTGCCGACGCCCAGGTTTCCGCCGTCAACCAGTTGGGCGTCGCTCAACAAACCACCACGGACCAGGCGGGCGGTTTCACGCTGAAACTCGCCGAGGCCGGTCTGCACCTGTCCATTACCGCACCCGGCTTCGAAACCAGGAACATTCCTCTGGATACCGCGCCGGCGGAGCCCATAGTGGTGCGTCTGAATATCGCGCCGCAAGTGGATTCCGTGCGCGTGGCCGGTTCCGCGATCGACGTGCCGCTGAGCGAGCAGGGCAGCAGCGTGAGCATCGTGCCGCGGGCGGAAATCGCGGAACGCAACGAAGGACTGGCCGTGGATCTGCTCCGTTACCTGCCTGGCATCACCATCGGCCAGAGCGGCAGCCCCGGCGGCGTGGCCGATATGTTCATCCGCGGCGGCGATTACAATTTCAACCTGGTGACGATCGACGGAGTCCCGGTGAACTCTTTCGGCGGTAGTTTCGACTTCGCGCATATTCCCACGGATTGGTTGGAGCGCGTGGAAGTGATCGAAGGCGCGCAGTCCTCGGTTTATGGAGCCTATGCCAACAGCGGGGTGGTCAATTTCGTCACGCGCTCGGCGGCCGATGCGCCGCAGATTGAGGTGCTGGCCGAAGGCGGCACTTATCAGGAGCATCGCTTCGCCCTGGGCGCCTCCGGTACGCTGGCGGGATTCGGCGTGGCCGCCTTTGTGTCCCAGCTTGGAGACAATGGTCCGGTAGTCAACAGCGATTACCGCAACGATAATGCGGCGGTGCACGTGACCCGCTCGTTCGGGCGGCAGAGCCTGTCGTTCGGCGGCGACTACAACGCCAACGACGTGGGAGACCCCGGTGCCTACGGTTCCGATCCGGGCAACGATTTCCCCGGCATCGATACGATCAGCCGCGATAAGAACGATTTTTCCGATTACTATCTGCATCATCAAATCGATTTTTCACCGCGCTTCCGGCAGGATACCTTCGCCAGCTTCTTCCTCGAAAACAGCGGCTACACCAGCCCCTACGGATTCAGCTACGAGAAGGATCTGCGCGGCCAGTTCGAAACCCGCAGCATCATCAGTGTGAAGCCTTGGTACACGGCGGCGTTCGGAGTCAGCCTGGCAAGGGAAGAAGTGAAGAACACTTACATCAGCGACGATAACAATAACTCTTTCCCGATCAAACGCGACGACGCGGGGATCTATTGGGAGAATCGCTTCCAGGTTGGCAGCCGGCTCTTCTTCAATGCGGGCGTGCGCGGGGAGATCATCGACACACCTTTCATTCCGGAGAATCTTGGCGACGGCAGGCCGGCATTCCCGGCCAACACCGTGGCGAAGGTGAACCCGAAACTGGCGGCGACTTATGTACTGCGCGGCACGCGCTTCCACAGCTCGTTCGGCACGGGGATCCGGCCGCCCGCGGGGCTGGAGCTCGCGTTCACCAACAATCCGGCACTCAAGCCGGAACGCACGGCAAGCTTCGACGCCGGTGTGGAACAACGCGTCTTTCACGATAAGCTTTCGCTCGATGCGACTTACTTCTACAACCGCTTCTACGATCTGATTGTCTCGCTGGGCGGCAACCTGGCGGTGCTGAGCGCTTTTCAGACCGACAACCTGTCGAACGCGCGGGCGCAAGGCGCGGAGATGACGGCCCGGTACCGGCCGGCGCGCTGGATGTCTCTATCCGCCTCTTACACCTATCTCGATTCGGAGGTGCTGTCACTGAATGGTTCGACGGGCCTGGCGCCGATTCCGTTTTCAGTGGGCCAGGAGCTAATCCGGCGTCCGGCCAATTCCGGCTCGTTCGTTTCGACGGTCAGCCGAGGGCGGGTGACGGCCAATTTGACTGGATACTTTCGCGGCTCCGATCTGGATGTGGACCCGACCTACGGCGCATCGGCTGGATTGTACCCTGCGAAGGGATTCTTCGACATGGGCGTGAACCTGAACGTGCGCCTGGGCGGCGGAGTGACCGCGTATGGAAACCTGCGCAACGCCCTGAATCAATCCTACGAGGAAGTGCTTGGCTACCCTGCACCGAAGCTGAACTTTGTGGCGGGGCTGAAGTGGGTATTGCCTAAGGGGAAGTAGAGCCCCTCGCGGGCGCAGCCACGCTACAATCGAGAAGAAGTATGCCGTCTCCCCAGAAATTGCGGCTGGCGAAGCTCCGGATCGGCGCCGTGGCGGTGTCCGCCATCGCGGTGCTGGCGGTGCTCACCTACCTGTTGAGCGGGGGCACGTGGCTGAAAGCCAAAACGCATCTCTTCACCTATATTCCGGATTCGACCGGACTCGAAGCGGATGCCGACGTGCTGTTGAATGGCGTGAAGATCGGCAAAGTGGAGTACGTCCGCCTGATCCGTACGAAGGATCCCAATCGCGTGGTCCAAGTGCGGATGACGATCGAGGAGACGTTTCTGCCTTACATTCCCGACGACTCCGTCACCACGCTCGACAGCGAGAACCTGCTGGGCGACAAGTACATCAACATCAATATGGGGAGAAGCCCGCAACACGTGCGGGCGGACGGCGAACTGCGCTTCCCGCCGCCATCGAACATGATGCAGAACATCGATCTGCGGCAGTTCGATGCGCAGTTGAAGACCATCGACCAGATCATTCAGGACATCCAGACGGGCAAGGGTCCGCTGGGTCAATTCGTGGTGAGCGACGCGCTGTACAAGCAGTTCCTGGATGGCGTGGTGAAGGTGGAGAAGGAGATTCACGCCGCAACCGGATCGCAGTCCCAATTGGGGCAGATGTTGTACAGCGCCAAGGTGCATGACGACCTGGGCACATCGCTCCGCCAACTGGACGACCGGCTGGCGCAAGTGCAGGCCAACAGCCTGCTGCGGGACACCACGCAATACGATCGCATCCGCGATCAGATCGCGCAGGTGCGGAAGACTCTCGCCGATCTGAACGCGGGTAAAGGCGCGGGCGGCGAATGGATCGCCAGCGACGCGGCATATGTCGCGTGGAACCGGCAGGTAGCTGCCTGGATTGAAAACGTGGATGCGCTCACTTCGGGCGAAGGCGGTATAGGCCGCATGCTTTCGAGCGCGCAGACCTACGAGTCACTGAATGGGGCGGTGCGCCAATTGCAATCCACGGTGAAAGAGTTTCGCGCCGATCCGCAAAAGTTCCTGCGCCTCAAGCTGTTCTAATGCGGCTCAGGACCTGCTCCAAGGCTTCGCGGCTGGGCAGGCTTCCCTGGGCCATGCGTGGATTGCCTCCGCCGCGCCCGCCGGCCTCGACCAGCGCCGCCTTCAACAGCTTGCCTGCATCCAGGCCGCTATCGGCCGATACGGCGAACAGCACGGCAGCCGGGTCGCCGTCCCTATTCGGATCTAGCGCGGCGATGAACACGGCTTTGGGTTGCGCCGTAAAACTCTGGGCCAGCGCGCGCAGATCCTCCAGATTGCCCGCCGACAGACGTTTGAGCGCACGCCGTATGCCGTTCTCGTCCGGCGGCGTGGCATCGTACAGTTCCCTGCCCTGATACTGGGCAAGATCCGCTTCCAGCTTGCGGCGCGCCTTCTCGGCATTACGCGCCACTTCCAACTGCGCGGCCACGATCGCGGGTACTTCGTCAAGCGATCCGGAGACCATTTGGGACACGCGCGAGAGGGCGTCGAAATCAGCGCGCGCCCGGCTGACGGCGCGCTGGCCGCATACAAACTCCACGCGTACAGTGTTGCGGATTTTCTCCAGTTTGCGCAGCAGGACCGGCCCGATCTCGCCGGTGCGCGCCACGTGCGTACCGCCGCAGGCGCTGCGGTCCAGCCCCTCGATGGTGACGATGCGCAGGGTTCCCTCCCGCTCGGACGGCTTGCGCAAGTCGCGGGTTTGGGCGGCATCCTCGAATGAAATGCCGAGCGGCCGGTTCTCGAATACCGCCTGGTTGACGCGCCGCTCGGCTTCGAGCACGCGCACGGGCTCCAGGGCCGCCGTCTCCAGATCTATAGTGGAACTCTCCTGGCCCAGGTGAAAGCTGACGGTCGGGATGCCGAAGGCTTCCACCAAGACGGCCGAGAGCAGATGTTGGCCGCTGTGCTGCTGCATGTGATCGAAGCGCCGCTCCCAGTCGATCCGGCAATCCACTTCGCCGGCATCCTCGGGCAGGGGCGACGCCAACAGGTGCGCGACGCGGTCGCCGTCGTCTGCCACTTCCACGACCGGAACTCCGGCGACGGCGCCGGTATCGTATGGCTGACCGCCGGAAGTGGGGTAGAACGCGGTGCGGTCCAGGTAAATGCGGCGGCCGCCGTCCGCGCGGTCCGTGACGCGGGCGCGAAACTCGCGCAGGTAGGAATCGGTGTAGTAAAGCCGGTCAGTCACCCCCCCAGCTTAGCGCCTGTGGCGCGGTGTTATACTCCCGGGATGTCGATTTGGCGTCTATTGCTCCTGACGATCGCGCTGGCCGCGGGCCTGGCTGCGCAGAGAACCCTGATTCGCGCCGGGCACGTGGTGGATGTGCGTACAGGCCAGGAGCCGGCCGATCAAACGCTGGTCGTCGCCGGCGACCGGATTACCGCCATGGCCGCCACCGCGGCCACTCCCGCGCAGCCCGGCGACCATGAAATCGACCTGCGCTCCATGACGGTGCTGCCGGGCCTGATCGATGTGCATACGCACCTGACCTTCGCCAACGATTTCGATCCCTACGCGCGGCTTTCGACCGACGCGGTGCGGGAAGCCCTCAACGGCGTGCGCTTCGCGAAGATCACGCTGGAGGCGGGATTCACCAGCGTGCGCAACGTGGGCGCATCCGGATATTCCGATGTCGCTCTGCGCGACTATATCAACGCCGGCTACATACCGGGTCCGCACATGCAAGTCAGCGGGCCTCCGCTCAGCATTACGGGTGGGCATTGTGACAATAACTTCCTGCCGGCGGAGTACCACGCCACCGCCGAAGGCGTCGCGGACGGCATCGCGGCCGTGCAACAACACGTGCGGCAGAACATCAAGTACGGCGCCGACCTGATCAAGGTTTGCGCGACCGGCGGCGTGCTTTCGAAGGGCGACGATCCACAGGCCAGCCAATACAGCCTCGACGAGTTGAAGGCCCTGGTAGCGGATGCGCACCGGCTGGGCCGCAAGGTGGCGGCGCACGCGCATGGCGCCGAAGGCATCCTGTTTGCGACCCAGGCGGGAGTCGATTCTATCGAGCATGGGACCTATATCGACGCCGACGACATCGCCGCCATGAAGCAGCACGGGACTTTCCTGGTCCCGACACTATACCTGATCGACTGGATGCGCGAGAACGGGCACCTGCCCGCGATGTTTCAGAAGAAGATGCTGGACGTCAGCGCGGTGGTGCAACAGAACCAGAAGAAAGCCATTGCCGCGGGCGTGAAGGTCGCGCTGGGCACCGACGCGGCCGTCTATCCGCACGGATTGAACGCGCACGAAGTGGAAGCCTATGTGACGAAACTGGGCATGACGCCGCTGGCCGCACTGCAGACCGGCACAACCCATGCAGCCGAGTTGATGGGATGGTCGGATCGCGCCGGCACGCTGGAACCGGGCAAGTGGGCCGACGTGATCGCGGTGGACGGAGACCCGCTGAGCGATGTGCGCACCCTGCAGCACGTCCGCTTTGTGATGAAGGCGGGAGTCGTCTACAAGCAATAGGGCCGCAGGGATGGGGCTGGCCTTCGGCGCCGCCGCGCAGTAAGATCGGAGCGGAGGCAGTCATGTTTCCCATTGCGAAGATCCTCCTGCCCATAGACTTTTCCGAGAGGTCCACGCGGGCGGTGCAGTTTGCGGTTCCCGTTGCGGAACGCTTCGGCTCCGAAATCATTCTGCTGCACGTGCTGCCGCCTTACCGTGAGTTTGGCGCAATTGAGATGGCCAGCGTGATGACCGACATCCTGGCGGAGCGGCGCCGGGATGCCGAGCAGCGCATCGCCGGGTTCATGCGCGAGGAACTGGCATCGCACCGCATACGGCGTCTGCTGCTGGACGGCGACCCGGCGAGTGAGATCGTGGACTGCGCACATCGCGAGAAAGCGGAGCTGATCGCGATGCCCACGCACGGCTACGGGCCGTTCCGCCGGATGCTGCTCGGCTCGGTGACCGCCAAGGTGCTGCACGATGCGGATTGCCCGGTGTGGACGACCGCGCACGTGGAGGCGCCGCCCTCCGGCGAGACCGGGCTCAAACATGTCCTGTGCGACATAGACCTCTCGCCTTCCGGAGAGCGTGCCTTGCGCTGGTCGGCACAACTGGCCACGACATTCGGCGCGCGGCTCAGCCTGGTGTATGCCATGGCCGAACTCGATCCACGCACGGAGGGATTCTACTTTTCTCCCGAATGGCGCAAATTCCTGGTGGATACCGCCGAACAGCGGATCGCGGCTTTGCAGCAGAAGGCAGGCACGCACGCGGAAGTTACCCTGACCATGGGTCCTGGGCCGGAGATGATTTGCGAAGAGGCCGGCAAGGCGCAGGCGGACGTGCTGACGATCGGCCGCGGCGCCGATGCAGGAATTCTGGGCCGCCTCACCGGCCATGCGTATGCCATCATCAGGCAGTCGCCGTGTCCGGTGGTCAGCGTGTAGCGGCGGCTCGCCTTTGACACCCGGCGCGCAAGGGTGATTACGTGAGGCTTGATGTCCTCGCGCCGCGCCTTTCTGAATCGGCTCGCGCTGGCTGTCCCCGCCGCGGGACTCAGCCCAGCCGCGACCGCCGCATCCGCCGTTTGCGCCCTCGATGAGCGGGTCTCACTCGACGGACTCTGGAATTTCCGCCTGGATCCCGATCGGCAATGGAAGCCGGTGACGGTGCCGCATACTTGGCAGACCGCCGCGGAGAGCGCCGGCTACTACGGCGTAGCCTGGTACGAACGCGTCTTCGATGTACCAAAAGCATGGTCGGGCTGCGCGGTTCGTGTGGACTTCGACGCGGTGTTTCATTCTGCGACCGTCTGGGTGAACGATCGCCCCGCGGGCAAACACCTGCGCAAGGGATACACGGGATTCACGCTGGACATCACGCCGCATTTGAAATGGGGCTCGCCGAATAAGATCCGGGTGCGCGTCAACAACAGCTTCGACGAGCATATGCTGCCGCGCGGCCATGCAAGCGACTGGGCGCATGACGGCGGCATCTATCGTCCGGCGCGGCTGTTGGTGACGCCCGCGAGTTATATCGAGCGCATCGATGTGGACGCCGCGCCAAACCTGGAGGCGAATACGGCGACAGTACGGATCAAGCCGTTCGTGCATGGCGCCGGGAAGGTCCGCGTGGCCATCGTGGAGGAGGAGAGCGGCCGCACGGTAGCGGAGATTGCGGCGGACACGGACGGGCCCATGGCGGCGACACTGGCAGAGCCGAAGCTCTGGCACTTCGACCATCCGCACCTTTACCGCCTGACGGCGCGGCTGCCGAGCGGGCACACTTTCGAGACGCATTTCGGCATTCGCCGCATTGAAGCGCGCGATGATGGCTTCTACCTGAACGGCGAGCGTGTGCGCCTGATGGGCGTGGAGCGGATGGCCGGCAGCAATCCAGAATTCGGCATGGCAGAGCCGGAAAGCTGGATCGCGCACGATCACGACGATCTGAAGGAATTGAACTGCGTCTACACGCGCGTGCATTGGCAGCAGGACCGCCGCGTACTGGATTACTGCGACCGGCACGGCATCCTGATTCAGACCGAAGTGCCTACGTGGGGCGGCGACACGTTTCGCGGCATGGGCGCGGAACCGGATGCGGACATCATGCGGAACGGGTTGGAGCAGTTGCGCGAGATGATCGCGCGCGACCGCAACCATCCCTGCATCTTCTCCTGGGGACTGTGCAACGAGATCAACGGTCAGAACCCGCCGGCAGCCGCGTTCGCGCGGCGCATGTACGACGAGGCCAAGTCTCTGGACCCGGCGCGGCTGGCGACCTACGCCTCGAACTCGCTGCAGGAAACGCCCACCAAAGACGTGGCCGCAGCGATGGACTACATCATGTGGAACGAGTATTACGAGAGCTGGTACGGCGGGACGCCCGCGGACATGGCGCGCAATCTGGACGAGATCCATCGCGCGTTTCCCGGCAAGCCGGTGGTGATCTCAGAGTACGGCTATTGCGCCTGCACGCCCGAGCGGCCCGAAGGAGACAGCCGGCGTATCGAGGTGCTGCGGGCGCACGATGCGGTGTTCCGCAAGGCCGACTATGTGGCGGGCCTGATTTTCTTCTGCTACAACGATTACCGCACGCATATCGGCGACAAGGGTACGGGGGTGATGAAGCAGCGCGTACACGGGGTGGTGGATGTGTACGGCGCGCGCAAGCCTTCGTGGCAGGCGCTGCGGGAAGAGTCGAGTCCGGTGGAATCGATGGAGGCCGATGGCACGCCGGGCGAATGGAACGTGACCGTGCGCACGCGGAAGGCGGTGCCGTGTTACACGCTGCGCGGCTACACGGTGCGCGCGGTGATCTACGGCGACGGAGGCATTCCGGTGGAGCGGGTGGAAGCGGCGCTGCCCACCCTGAGGCCGGGAGAGGATGCTGTGGTCAAGATCCGGTATCAGACGAAAGCGCCATCGCGCGTGGAGTTCGATTTGATGCGTCCCACTGGATTTTCGGCGCACAGCCTGGCTCGCAATCCGGAGGGAAGGCCATGACGATGGACCGCGGCAGTTCGTTATACGTCTTTCTGGCGACCATCGTGGCGGCCACCTCCGGGCTGTTATTCGGATTCGACATCGCGGTGATCAACGGCGCGCTGATCTTTCTGCGCGCGCAACTGCACCTGACCGAAGTCCAGACCGAAATGGCCGCCAGCAGCCTGTTGTTCGGGTGCATCTTCGGGGCCAGCGTGGCAGGCTGGCTGAGCGACCGCTTCGGCCGGCGGCGAGTGCTGATGATTTCCGGGCTGCTGTTCGCGGTATCCGCCATCGGTGCCGCCATCCCACGTACGCTGGCGGAGTTCGCGGCGGCGCGGCTGGCGGGTGGACTGGCGGTGGGGGCCGCGTCGGTGCTGGCTCCGCTCTACATCGCGGAAGTGGCGCCGGCCAAAAGCCGCGGCAGGCTGGTGGCTTTGAACCAGATGACCATCGTCACCGGAATCCTGCTCTCGTACCTGGTGAACTGGATGCTGGCCTTTAACGCGCAAAACGGCTGGCGGTGGATGTTCGCGGCGGCGGCGGTGCCGGCCATCGCGTTCTTCATCGCGCTGTTCTTCGTGCCGGAAAGCCCGCGCTGGCTGGTGGAGAACGACCGCAGCGCCGAAGCGCTTGGGGTGCTGACGCGGGTGAACGGCAGCGCCGCCGCGGCGGACGAACTGCGCCAGATTCAGGAGACGGTGGCGGAGGAAACCGGGACCCTGCGGGAACTGCTGCAGCCGGGCTTGCGGCGGGCCTTCTGGATCGCGGTGTCGCTGGCCATCCTACAGCAGATCACGGGCATCAACACCGTGCTGTTCTATGGCTCGATCATCTTCAAAGAACACGTGGCGCACCAGAGCGACACTTCGGCGGTGTTTGCCAACGTGGTGGTGGGCGCGGTCAACTTCCTGATGACCTTAGTGGCGCTGGGCCTGATCGACAAGCTGGGGCGGCGGCCGCTGCTGATGATCTCGACGGCCGCCATGGCGGTGTGCCAGGCCGCGCTGGCCTTGGCTTTCCTGATGAATCCGCCGCCGGCCATGCTGGTGCTGACCATCATGCTCTGCTGCGTGGCGGCTTTCGCCGTGGGGCTGGGGCCGGGATTCTGGGTGCTGCTATCGGAGATCTTCCCGACGCGCATCCGCGGGCGGGCCATGTCGATCGCCACCATCTGCCTGTGGACCGCCTGCACCACGTTGACGATGACGTTCCTGTCGCTGGTGAAAGCGGTATCGGCGACCGGCGCGTTTCTGGTCTACAGCGCGATGTGCGCGGTCACCTTCGGGATCGTCTGGCGATTCGTTCCAGAGACCAAGGGACGCAGCCTGGAAGAGATCGAACGGTCGTGGGTACGGCGGTAACGGCCGGCGAGTGGCGTCATTGGATATCGAGAGTTACCGTGTTGGAAGTTACGGTCACATTATCCACGGTATCCTGGACGCTCAACACCAGGCTGACCTGACCGCTACCGGCCAGGCTGTTGGGCAGTTGCACGTTCAACTGATCCAGTCCGATATCGCCCTGGGCGCCGGCATAGGCGTACGGCACGCTCTGGCCGTTGATGAGGACAGTGAGCGCGGCGGGCGACGAAATGTGACGGAAGCCGGTACCAAAGAACTCCACGACAACGGTGTCGTGCGGGCCGATGCCGAGCGGTTGCGGCGTACAACCGGCGCCGCCGCAGGTGAAGGCGTCCTGGAAGTATTGTCCATTTGGCTGGAGGTTAGGCCAACCCGCGCAGACACCCGCGCAAATCGCGAACGCGGACGGAGCGCCCTGGCCGCTGGCGTTGGCCGTAAACAGGCCAGGCGCCACGGGCGCCACCAACACGCTTCCGGCCGACTGGGTACCGTCACCGCTGGTGACTGTGACCGTCGCGAAACCGGGCTGCGCTTTGGAGGGCACGTAGTAATTGATCTGTCCCGATCCGGCATAATACATCTGCACGGGATAGGATGTGTTGGTGGAATCGACCAGGGTCATGGTGGTGCCGGCCAGGGTGGTCGGGAACAATCCATCGAGCGCGGACGTGGTCGCCAGATCCACGCCGAACGCGGAGATCAGTGAATCGGGAGCTACGATGGCCTGCGGGTTGCATGGATTTCCACCCGATCCGCAGGCGGGGTTGAATACGGTCGGAAGGGTGGCATAACTGGCGCTGGAGATGTTAGTCAGGCGATGCACTCCGAGCGTCTGGCTGTCGGCCAGGTAGGACTGGCCGGTGGTGGAGAGTTGCCCCTGTTGAACGGCTTGCTCGTCGGCTGCGCGATAGTTGGTGTTGTCGGGAGTATCTTCGCCCGCCGGGCCATACCAGAAGAAAGCTTCGGTAGTGAACGCGGTGATGGATTCCATGTGGTTGGCGGAGGCGAATAGGGCGATGCCGTGCAGCCAGTTCGCATCCATGGCCGCGAAATCGGCGTTTACCGGCCCTACCAGCGCGATATCCGCCAGGGTCTGTCCGGTATAGGGCGGCATGGGATTCGGCAAATCGAATGGCGACCAGACCTCTTCGATGTACACGCCTTTGCCATTGGTCTGGGCCAACTGGGCCCACTGGGTGAATTTCGAGAATGCCGAGCTGTAGATATCCATGGTCATGAAATCCAGAGCCGGGATGGTGACGAAATCCTGGTAGTAACTGTCTTCGCTCTGGTAATCGCTCAGTTGGATATTGTAGGCGCAGCCGGCCCCGATGCGAGTGTGCGGCGAGGCGGTCTTGATGATGGGAGCGGCCGCCAGAATGAAATTGTGCCAGTCCGATATCTGGGTAGTGAGTCCCATGCGCGCGGCCATGGTATCGGGCTCGTGAATGATCACGAAGTTATCGGGCTGATAACGGGCGGCCAGCTCCTGATACTCCGCCAGCGCCAACGCCTGGAAGTCGGCGAAGCTGGTGACGGGAGACGGGTCGTTCTCGCCGACCTCATATTCCGGATTGATGGCCAGCTGCAGGCCTAACTCACGGATATGCCGGACTATGGCATCGTACTTAGTGACGTTGCCGGGATGAGACATCGTTGACATGGAAGGATTGATTTCGATGCGCTGCACGCCGGCGGCTTTGAGGCCATCCACCCAGTCGAGCACGACGGACAGGTCTTCGTTGGCGATGCGGGTGCCGTAGGCGGCTACCAGGTTGCCGCCGAACAGGATCGGCTGGGTGGGCGTGCCCAGGGTGGCGACCGTACTGTTGATGGCGGTATTTACCGAGGCGATGTACTGCTGCTCGGTCTGGTTCTGGGCGGCCAGGGGTAAGGCGGCTACGGCTAACAGCGCCGGGAAGACAAGGTGAAGTCGCATCTTATCTACCGGGATACCAGAGTTTACCCTATGTAACAAGATGACGTACGGTAACAATTACTTTAGTTAGCCCGGGGAGCGGGTCTGGAGACCCGCCGCAGGCCTGGAGGCCTGCCCCACATTACTTTACTTCGATGGCTGGGATGTTGGCTTCGCGCACTTGCTTGTTGAAGGCGGGTAAGTCGTCCGCGAGCAAGTGCTTAAGCTTATCCAGTTCGGCGTTGGATTGGGTGGCCAGGTCCTCGTATAACTGCTGCTCCTGGCGAGTGGGCCGGGTATCGCTCTCTTCGACGCTGTCTTTGAGCGCCGCCAGCTTGTTATTGAGCTTGATGGGGAAGTTGAGCGCATCCTCGCCGGCCTTCAGTTTGGTCTGATACAGCAGCTCTTCGATGGCCGACAGCTTCTTGTCGAGAGCGCCGGCCGCATCCTTCACTTTGTCTTCCCGGGCATACCGGGCAAGCTGCTTTTTGGCTTCGCGGATCTGGAGCACGGCCTGGTTTACGGCACTGAGTTTGTCGCGAATCCGCAGCGCCAGGGCGAGTTGCGCGGCGTAATCCTCGGGCCGTGTCTGGAGGCGCGGATCGGGCCGCACGGTGAAGTTCTGCGTCTGGCTCTTGCCAGCGACAGTCAGCCTGGCTGTGTACGGGCCGGGGGCCGCGAGGGGACCCTCCACGTCGCCGGCCCACATGATCAGGCCGGGGAACTTGGTGGCGTCCTCGTAGTGCAGATTCCACACGAAGCGATTCAATCCGGCTTCAGCGGGCAGTTGATCGGCGCCTTTGGGCCGCACGGGTTCTTCTTCGTCCGGCGCGCCTGGAGCTTCGTCCTTCTTCTCGATGTTCGAGTATTTCTTCACCAGTTGGCCTTGCGCGTCGAGGATTTCGAGATCGATCTCCTCCTTTTCCCCGGGTTTGGCGGCGAGCGAGTAATAGATGGCCGCGCCGCCCGCGGGATTCTGGCCTACGGCCCGGCTGGGGGTGGCTTCGGAGCCGTGCGCGCCATGGACGACATCTTTGGGCTGAAACAAGTGCGCGGGTTCTTTGAGGGAGCCGGACGATAATTGACCGAGCAGGGGCACATCGTCCAGAATCCAGAAGGACCGGCCTTGCGTGGCCACGACTAACTCCCGTTCGCGCTTATGGAAGGCCAGATCTGTAATGGGCACGACCGGCAGATTGAGTTGAAACGTCTGCCACTGCGCGCCGCCGTCGAACGAGATGAACATGCCGGTTTCGGTGCCGGCCATCAGCAGCCCTTGGCGATTGGGATCTTCGCGTACCACGCGCGTAAAGGAGTGGTCCGGAATTCCTTTGTCGATGGCGGTCCAGGTCTTACCGGTATCGTGGGTGACAAACAGGTAGGGCTGGAAGTCATCCCACTTATACATGGTGGCGGCGATGTAGGCAGTCTGGGCGTCGTGGGGCGAGGCTTCGAGGGAGTTGATCTGGATCCATTCCGGCATATCCTTAGGTGTGACATCCGCCCAATGCGCCCCGCCATCGTGGGTGACATGCACTAATCCGTCGTCCGAACCAGCCCAAATGAGACCTTTTTCGAGGGGCGATTCCGCGACGGTGAAGATCGTATCGTAATATTCGACGCCGCTGTTGTCCTTGGTGATCTCGCCGCCCGCGGGGCCCTGCTTCGATGCGATCGTTGCGCGTGAGATCGGCGCTGATGGGCTTCCAGCTTTGTCCTTCGTCGGTCGTCTCAAAAAGCATATTGCCGCCGGCCCAGAGGCGGGATGGATCGTGGAGGGAAAAGAGCAGCGGGAAATTCCACTGGAAGCGGTAGCGCATGCCTTCCGCGCCATAGCCCATCGGATTATCTGGCCAGACGCTAACATTGCGGGACTGTTCGGTCGAGTGGTCGTAGCGCGTGAGATAGCCGTCGTAGGATCCGGCGTAGACGATCTGGGAATTGCGCGGATCGGGGGCGACCCAGCCGCTCTCGCCTCCGCCTACGGGATACCAATCGCGTTCGCCGATGCCGCGGCTGTCACTGCGGCTGGCGATGCGCACGGTGCTGTTATCCTGCTGCGCGCCGTAGACGTGATAAGGATAATCGTTATCGAGCGCCACGCGGTAGAACTGCGCGGTGGGCTGATTGTCCTCACTCGACCAGGTGCGGCCGCCATTCGAAGAGATGGTCGCGCCGCCGTCATCGCTTTCGATCATGCGGTCCGGATCGTTGGGCGCGATCCAGAGGGCGTGACGGTCGCCGTGCGGGGCGCGGACCAGGGAGAATTTGCGCCCGCCATCGACGGACTTCCACATGGCCGTGTTCAATACGTAGACCGTATCCGCGCTTTTGGGGTCGGCGAAGATATGGGAGTAATACCAGGCGCGCTGGCGGAGGGTGTTATCGGAGTTGGTCTTCTGCCACTTGTGGCCGCCATCGTCGCTGCGATAGACGCCGCCCTCGGCGGCTTCCACGATGGCCCATATGCGCTCGGGATCGGCGGGTGAAACGGTGACGCCGATGCGCCCGAGGACGCCCTTGGGAAGGCCCTCGTTACGGGTGATTTCGGTCCAGGTGTCGCCGCCGTCGGTGGATTGGAACAGCCCGCTGCCGGGGCCGCCGCTTTCGAAAGTCCAAGGTTTGCGGCGGATCTGCCAGAGAGCGGCATAGATCAGATCGGGGTTAGAGGGGTCCATAGCCAGGTCGACGGCGCCCGTATCGTGGTCGCGGAAGAGGAGTTTCAGCCAGGTTTTGCCGCCATCCCTGGAGCGGAAAACGCCGCGCTCGTCATTGGGGCCGAACAGGTGGCCGAGGGCGGCCACGAAGACGATATCGGGATTGCGCGGATGGATGACGATGCGGCCGATGTGGTAGGTATCGGCGAGCCCGATGTGCTTCCAGGTTTTGCCGCTATCGATGGATTTGTAGACGCCATCGCCGGCGGCGGCATTGCCGCGTACGCAGGCTTCGCCCATGCCGGCGTAGATCACGTTGGGATCGGATTGGGAGACCGCCAGCGCGCCCACCGATCCGCTTTTCAACTGGCCGTCGGCGACGGGTACCCAAGTGGCGCCGGCGTCGGTGGTTTTCCAGATCCCGCCGCCGGTGGCGCCGAAATAGTAGGTGGAAGGCTGGTTGACGACTCCCGCGACCGCGACGGCGCGGCCGCCACGGAAGGGGCCGATGTTGCGATATTTCAATTCCTTGAGGGCGGTGAAATCCACCTGGGCACAGAGGACGCCCGCCGAGAGAAGCCAAACCGAGAAGTTCCGCATAGACGGGTCATGGTACATCATTTCGGGTTCGGTCCGTATTTTGTTGGGCCGCGTTGGTTGTGCATTTTTTGTGGATTCGGGTGCGTGTTTGGCCCGCAGCGGTTCGGAGTGCCGGTGCAGATCTTCCGTTCCCATTTTCAGTAGAGCATGCGGCGACAAGCGGGCCGGCATCCAAGCGGCGCAGGTGGTTCAAAAACTTAGGAATTCCTTTGGACTACCTTCGTCACCGGCGGATGAGGTGGTGGCCAGGGGGGTCGGGGCCAGCCCGGCAGATGGAAGTTTGGCAGCGATTTGCCGCTGGGCGCGTTGAATTGCGTCCCGGTCGCAATCCTGGAGCAGGCCGCGGAGGTCCTGCTCGGTTGACAGCTTGTAGAGGGTGCCCGTTGGCGCCACACCTTCCAGGAGATCGTCGCCACGGCAGGGGAGTTCGTAAAAAAGCTGGGGCATAGACCACGGAGGCTCTGCGGATTGATATTCACCGGCACGTATGCGGGTCTTGGATTCCGGCGATAGTTTTGTGCGATCGTGAAGCCTCATGCCGCGTTGCGCGCCTCGACGTGCAGGCGCTTGCCCAGTGCGGCAAATGCCGATTCGATCTGATTCAGGCGAGAATGGTGGCGGAGAGAAAAGAGGCGTTCGATATGGGTCTTCGGTATCCCGATCCGACGTGCCAGTTCGGCCTTTTTCAAACTCGACTCGAGAAAAGTAGTGTACAAATCAACTTTTGCGGCTTGCAGGGCAGGGAGAACCACGGGACGAAACTTCGGGCCGCGCTGGCGCCTGGCCAAGGGCAGTGGTCGGGAATCCCTGATGTAGTCGCCAATCGTGAGCATCAAGAGATCCTGCGCCATCAGCATGGCTTCCTCATCGGTTTCGCCCTGCGTGGCGCCGTAGCCAAAATCCGGAAACGTGACGACATAGCCGCCGGCCTCGTGGTCGGGTTCAAATAATGCCAGGTAAGGTTCCATTCAACTCCTCACATCTTACATCTTCAAAGCCGTGATTTTGGTAATTCCCTTTCGCATGGGCCGCGACTTGCGGCTTGTGCATTTTTGTGCACGATTTTTCGAATTTCGGGCGATTTCGAGATGTGCCGAACGAAGCCGAGCCGGAGAGTCCCCGGCGGCGGTTCTCAATTCCAGTGGAGCATGGGGCTAGGTCGGGACCGCCCTACGGTTGCGGTAAGTTATTGAGGAATCAGGCTACTTTCAATCTGGCTAGGGTGTAAACGGCTTCAGTCGGCCTCTGAAAGGAAGCATACGGGGCACCTGATGGCGGTAGGCGGCGAACTGCTCTCCGAACCGCGCGGCCAGGATTCCGTCTTCAACCCGCATGCGGATCCCGGCGCCTGCCAGGAATACCAGCGCGGCCGGCGCCAAGAGGTAGAGAGGCGCGATCAGGACGCCAGTCCCCATCAGGACGCAAAGCATGGACGTGTAAATGGGATGGCGGATGAACCTATAGGGGCCGGACTGGACGAGCCGATGCGCGGGGTCGAGCGCCGCGTCGAGTTGCAGATGACGCCCTAGGGCGCGCGATCCGGTCCAGGAAAGGCCACAGGCGAGGGCGAAGAAAGCGATTGCCAGGGCGAATTGCCAGCCTTGCGGATGCCTTTCCCAGAAACGGCCCTGCCATAGTAGCGAATACGAGATCGCCTGCAAGGCGATCCCCCAACGGCCGCGCTTGTCGAGCTGGGATGGTTCGCGGTGTCTTGTCCGGGCAAGGACGAACGGAAGGCACCAGAGAAAGGTCCCGGCGGCGAGGAGGCAATACGTGTACGGCATTTATGTGGCTCCAGTTTCTGGCGGCACCGGTCTGGTGGGTGGCGAGCGCGATGGCCTACGCCGTGCCGGCCGACGGTGGACTTCCGTTATTTGTACGTATCGCTATTCGCACTGGCCGCCGCGGCGCATGGGGCCAGCAGCCTGATCCTGCGATGGACACGGCTGGGGGAACTGGCGACGTGGGCATTGGTTTTAGGCAACGTCGTATTCGGCGGTTGGCTTACGTATCGCGAGTGGAGGCGCAGGGATGGCTGATCCCGGCCCGCTGCCGGAACTCGATCCGATCGTGCATGGCCAGCTTCGTTTGGCCATTCTGTCGCTGTTGGCGGGGACCGAGGAGGCGGACTTCCGCTGGCTGCGGGAGAAAACGCGCGCTACGGATGGCAACTTGGGGGCTAATCTGGCCAAGCTGGAGCAGGCTCAGTACGTTGGAGTGACCAAGCAGTTCGTGGCCAAGAAACCGAACTCCGTTTATCGACTGACGCCGGCGGGGCGCGCGGCTTTGGCGGGTTATGTGGAGGGCTTGCGGCGGCTGCTGGGGGACTCGCTGTACGGCTCGCCCGAGCGGGACTTAAAAGTCCCGCCGGCACGCTGAAGAGTGCGCCACGGCCCTACAAGACAGTCATCAGGGCTGCAGCAGGGTCTTTACGGCATCCAGCAGGGTTTCGAGCTCAAAGGGCTTACTTAGGGTGGCGGTGTGCGCGCCGGCCATGGGGCGCACGGAGTGGCCATTCAGGAATAGCGTACGCAGGCGCGGCTGCAGGCCTGCGAGGAACTTTGAAAGGTCCGGTTCAGGCTCACTGATGAGAAGATCCGGCGGAGCGCCGGTGCGGGCCATTTCCAGGGCGTCCGCGGTGGCGCGCGCGGACAGGACGCGGTAGCCGCGCTTCTTCAGGATATTCGCGACCACGGTGCGCAGGCCGTCGTTCTGCTCCATCACCAGAATCGTGGCGGCACGCGCGGCTCGGGCCCGGGGCAAATAGACGCGGAAGGAAGCGCCCTCTCCGGGCTCGCTGTGCGCCCATAGACGGCCACCCATCTGGCGCACGATGCCGTGGACCGCAGCCAGTCCCAAGCCCTGTTTGCCGTGCTGCCGGGTGGTGAAGAACGGCTCATAGAGATGCTGCCAGCTCTCGTCGTCGAGGCCGGGGCCCTCATCGCTGACTTCGAGCATGGCGAAAGAGGTGTCACCAGAGACCCGTCCTAAGGCGGGATCGTCGGCGGGGGCATTCGCCGTGCGGATGCGCAATTTGCCGCCGTGCTCCATCGCCTCGCCGGAATTGGCCGTTAGCTTGAGCAGGATCTGGCGCAACTGGGCGGGGTCCGCGATCACCGGCGAGACGTCCGGAGCCAGTTCCTGAATCAGCTCGATGCGAGGTCCCAGCATTTGCTGGAGGGCGGGCTGGATGTCCGCGATCAGTTCGTTCAGGGACACGGGGCCGGTTTCGAGGGCCAGTTTTCCGCCGTAGGCCAGCAGTTCCCGGGCGATGACGGCGGCATGATCCGCCGCTTTGCGGATCTCGTCGGACTCGCGGAAGGTGGATTGGCCTTGGCGGGCGGAGTGGGCCAGCAGGGCGCCGGCAGTCTGCAATGCCTGGTGTAGAGCGGTGATTTCGCCGGCCACGCGGGCGGCCAGGGAGCGCTGTGCTTCCACCCGTTCGGCGACGCGAGCGCCGGCCCGCGAGGTGACGTCCCGCAGTTCCAACTGGACGAGGCCGGGGCCCGCTTCGCCGCCTGTCACTTCGAGTAAGAGGCAGCTCCCATCGGCGGTTTCAAGGGGCAATTCGGCGGCTTCCACGCGCCCGCCACTGCGCAGATGCTGGAAGATTTCGGCACCGGCTTCGGCATCGTCAATTAGCGGCGGCGTCCAGAAGATGCGGCCGATCACCTGGCCGCGGGGGCGCCCGCACATGCGCAGGAAGGCGGGATTCGCTTCGGTGACGCGGCCGGTGTTCTTTTCCAACAGCAGCACGCCGACGCGGAGATTCTCAAATGCCTTCAGGAAGATATCGCTGGCCATGATGTTAGCCCCTCTTCAGTGTTTCACAAAGCGGGGAGACGGCTAGTAACTCCAGTACAGGGGCGGGTTATAGGGGAACTAGTACGGAAGCGGCGGGGGCGGGTTCTGGAGAACCCGCGCAGGCCTGGAGGCCTGCCCCACGGCTAGCCTCCGCCGCGGTCGTTCGAGATGCGGGCGAGCTCTTTGCGGAATAGCGGATTGGAAGGGTAATCGTGCGCGAGACTCTCCAGCAGCTTCTCGGTTTCACGGGGACGTTTTTCGCGCAGATCGATGATGCCCAGCAGGATTTTGGCGAAGGGTTTGAAATAGTGCCCCTCGCGCACCACCAATTCCAAATTCTTGACACCCTGCTCCTTGCTGCCCTGCACGTTGTCGAAATGCACGAACCAGCGAATAAAGAAAGGTAGGCTGCCCACCATGTATTCCGAGATTCCGGCGGTAATGTATGCATCCACACAGGGAGGATTCAGGTGGACGAGCTGTTGCGCGTAACTGTTGGACCGTTTCGCTGGGGAGAGGCTGGCGATCTGGTGTTTTTCGACGAAGGCCATGTAATCCGTAGTGACTCCCTCGACGATTGACATGGAAAACAATGCCTGACGGTCGTTAGGATTGGCCGCCAGAGCGGCCTGGGCGCGGGAAGTGGCATCGTCCACCGCCTTAAGGAATTTGGCGCGCACATCGGGATCCGGGCGCAGCGCTTTCTTGTCGGCAATGTGTTTGTCACTGGTGAGGAACTCGGATTCGAGTATGCCGAGGCGGTCGAGTTCATAGAACAGGTAGGCCGCGGCGCGAACGGCGTAGCCCAGAGGTTCGCGCGGGTGAGCGCCAATATATTGGTTAATGTCCTGATGGGCGGCCGGGAAATTGAAACTGTATAGCTGATCGAAAGCCTGGGCGATCTCGGGAGAATCGACGCCACATCCGCCTTCACCCGCGGGCTGCGCTCCTAAGACCGGCACACATATGAGGATTCCCAATACCCAGATCCGAAACATTCTCAACTATCCTAGCACCCGACTGGCCACTCTCACCGCAAGCGTTCTGCCACCACCGTAATTTCACGGTCGCGCGCCTGCCGTACGACCCGGTGAACTGTACTCCCCACCCCACCCCAGAAGGGACGCGCACCGGCCCGCCCCAGGAAAATTTGGGTGATATTCTGCTCGCGCGCGAAGTCGACGATGGTGCGGGCTACATCCTTACCTTTCAAAACGTGCGTTTCGATATGCAAGTTGCGCGCGAAGCACAGGTGCTTTTCGAGCGCCTCGCTATGGGCGGCCCCGCCGCCGCGAACCAGGCTACGCTCCACGTGCACGGCGAGGCAGTCGGCATGCAGATAATCCGCCACGCGTTTGCCGCGGCGGATCAGCACGGCGGTGGAGGGCCGCTCGGTGAGGCAGATGAGAATGCGCTCGTGGCGCGCGGGACCTTCCGCGCCGGGGCGCGCGGTGGGCGCGCGGCCACGCGCCGGAAGGTCGAGGTCCGAAAGGCGGCCTTCCACCTCGTGCGCCGTATGGCGGAGGGCCATCTCGCGCAGGGCCGTGAGATTGGTTTCGGTGAAGAAGTTCTCCATGGCCTTCTTGGCCTTGTCGGCCGAATAGACCACGCCGCGGTGCAAGCGATTTTGCAGGGCCTCCGCGGTGAGGTCCACCAGCACGACTTCGTCGGCCGCGTCCACTACCCAATCGGGCACGGTTTCGCGGACGCGCACGCCGGTGATGTGCCACACTTCATCGTTGAGACTCTCCAGATGCTGCACGTTGAGGGTGGTGAAAACATCGATGCCCGCCTGCAGCAGGATCTGCACATCCTCCCAGCGTTTCAGGCGCTCGGAACCGGGCACGTTGGTGTGCGCGAATTCATCGACCAGGCAAACGGCCGGCTTGCGGCGCAGGATGGCCTCCACATCCATTTCTTCGAACGTCGAGCCGCGGTATTCGATCTTCTTGCGGGGGATGAATTCCAGGTCCGCCGTTTTGGCGATGGTATCCTGGCGGCCGTGCGGTTCGAAGTAGCCCACCACGACGTCCACGCCCTTGCGGCGCAATTCCTGCGCTTCATCGAGCATCTGATAGGTCTTGCCGACGCCCGCCGCGTAGCCCAGGAATATTTTGAGCCGGCCCCGGGGCGGCGGCTGCGGGGCATCGGAGGGCAGGGCTGAGGGGGAATCGCTCATGAAGTTTGGGGATGCGGGAAGATGCGGACGTCGATGTCCGTGGCGGCCCGAATCAAGCGGTCCACGGGGCTCGAAGACCACAACTCCTTCCAGCGGTCCGGAGCGCTGTGGCCGACGAAGATCTGGGTGACTTTTTGTTCGCGGGCAAAGCGCATGATGGCGGCGATGGGGTCGGAACCGTCGAGCACCTGGACGTCGGCTTCCAATTCCCGGGCCAGCGCCAGGTTGGCTTCCATGGTGGCCCGATCCTTGCCGGCCAGCCCGGTTTGGCGAACATAGCAGACCAGCAGATTCCCGTGGAAGCGGTCGGCGTTGCGGCGGCCGCTGCGCAACATGGCGCCGGCATCGCTGCGCGGCGTCACGCAGACCAGAATGCGTTCCTGCGATCCCCAGCGCAGCTCGACGCCGTTGGACCGGAGGTAGTTTTCGAGCTGCCCATCGATTACGTCGGCAGCAAGCAGCAAGGCGAGCTCGCGCAGTTCGGAGAGACGGCGAAGATCCACCGGTTCGCGGGTGCCGGCGCGCTTCATCATATCGTTGACGGCCGCATCCACCAATACGATCTCGTCGGCGGAGCGCAGGAACCACTCGGGCACGGTCTCGTGGGCGCGCTTGCCGGTGATGCGCTCCACGGCGTCCTGATGCTCCTCGATGTGCTGGAGGTTGACGGCGGTAATCACGGAGATGCCCTGATCGAGGATATTGTCCACGTCCTGCCAGCGCTTGGGATTGCGCGAGCCGGGGGGATTGTCGTAGGCTAACTCGTCCACCAGGCAGACGCGCGGATGGCGGCGGAAGATGGCGGCCACGTTGAGCACTTCGTACTCGTTTCCGGCGTAGGTTTCCTTGAGTGCCGGAATATATTCGAGGGTAGCCATCAAGGCTTCCAGGTCGGGAGTGAGCGGGAACTGGATGGCGGCGACCACCACGTCTTCGCCGCGCTCCCTGCGGCGCCGCCCTTCGTCCAGCATGCGGAAAGATTTACCGACGCGGGAAGCATAGCCCAGGAAGACTTTGAGGCGTCCGCGCCGTTCGCGGCGTTCTTCGGCCTGTACGCGGCGCAATAATTCTTCGGGGCTGGGGCGTTTGTCGATGCTCGCGGGCACGCTATGGGCTGCTCCTCATCTATTCTCCATCTATTCTGGCATGCGATTCGAAGCGGTCTCAAATGGCGGGTAGTGTCCTAAAGTCGCATGAAGGAGAGAATGGACCGCACCGACTCTACGTGTTGGGCGCAACCGGTTTAAGATCGAGGCTATCTTGGGCGGAGTACGGCGGGATGTCCCGATAAATCATTAGGGGTGTTACGCCGTACCAGCCGAAAGGGCGTCCGATTTGCTTGCGCAACTCCTGGATTGCCAGCATCACCCCGTCAGTTGCTTGACCAGCAGCCCACGACTGCAATTCTGGTGACGAACTGTCCACAATTGGGCGAGTTGGGTAAGCGTCCACGATGAACAGCACCTTCCACGAACCACTAACGCTTCCGCCGTGCTTTAGCACGATGTCGGCTGGCGGAAGCAGCAGGTTCTCCGGGTCGAGGGATGCCCAGAGGCATCCGTCACTCGTCAAGAAATGCGCATGCATCGTATGTGGGATACTCTTTAGCAGGCCGACTATTTCCCGGAGTCCTGGCTTATCCTGAGACGACCATTGTCATGATCGGTTCCCACATCTCCCTTACGGCGGTGTAGTCTATGATTCGGAGAAAGCTGTCAAGCTGAACAATCGTCCCAAGGGATACTTTGCTGAGGGATGACCGAACTAAACGCATCGCTTCGAGACCGGCCAGGACCTCAATTGGTATGGCCCAAGATGTATCGAAGGTGTGCTCTATTCCTTCTGAACCGGTATCCGTGGCTTTGGTTTCGCCTTTGATGACCTTGAGGTCGCTTCCAAGACTTTGGTCATCGGAAAAACCGTATTGGGCGGTGGTCCTTACGGACGTGAGCGTCCCTTACGGGAATAGTTGTGCGTAAAGGGAAGAGATGCGCTCGCGGTCGATGTACAGAAAATCATAGAGGACGGTTTCTGTTGAGTCTTGCGCCGTTTGCAATGGTTTGAGCAATACGGCGTCTCTGTTCTTCCTGTTGTGCTTGTTTTTGTCTAAGGGCTTCAATGGCTTGAATCGACGGCGCATGCGCGTCCTGTTTTTGGGGATCGCGAAAAGCGCGTACGATTTGCTCAATGGCCGCGAGAAATGACTGCGAAGCTGTCGGCGGCTCTTTCGTCATTCGCTGGCGAACACCCATAGAACCAGTATATACCGATGCGAAATGAAACGCGCTAAATGGCGGACACAAGCGCCATATAAAGGAGTAGAATTGAATCCATGCGACGACCTGCCGGCTGGCCGTATCTGTGGGTCCCGATGCTGCTGTCCGTGTGCGGGATTGCCGGAGCCCAGACCCCGCAGCCGCCGCCCAGCCAGAGCGAGGAGATGACGACTAAGGACACTCCGGCCACTTTCCGGACCAAAGTCAACCTGGTGCTGGTGCCGGTGGTGGTGCGGGACAAGCAGGGGCATGCGGTCGGCAACCTGAAAAAGGAAGATTTCCAGCTTTTCGACCGCGGCAAGCCGCAAGCCATCTCCTCTTTTTCGGTGGAGACGCTGGCCAGCCAGATGGCCGAACCGAAGGCGGCGGCGCCGGCGGTGAGCGGCGATCTGGAAGCGCCCACATCCACCAACCTCGCCGATATTCCGAAGCGTTTCGTGGTGTACTTCTTCGACGATGTGCATCTTGCGCAGGGTGACCTGATGCAGGTGCGGAACGCGGCCGAGCGGCACATGAACGAATCCCTGGTGCCGACGGACCGGGCGGCCATTTACACGACGTCGGGCCGTACGAACCTGGATTTCACGGACGATCGCGCGAAACTGCATGCGACGCTGATGAGCCTGAGCCCGCGGCCCGTCGCGCGGGCGATCGGCCAGACGTGCCCGGACATCAGCTACTATCAGGCGGACCTGATCGTAAATCACAACGATCCTACGGCCCTGCAGACCGCAGTGGGGGATACCCTCGCCTGTATGAGCCTGGATCCCGTCAGGCAGTTATCGCAGGCGACGTCGATCGCACAGTCGACGGCGTCGCAGGTGCTGAATGCCGGCGAAGCGGAAAGCCGCATCTCGCTCGATTCGCTCAGGGACGCGGTGCGCCGGCTTTCGACCATGCCGGGACAGCGCAGCATCATCCTGGTTTCACCGGGATTTCTGGCGCTGGCCGATCTACGTGAAGAAGAGACCGTCTTGATCGACCGCGCGATACGGGCCAACGTGGTGATCAACTCGCTGAACGCGCGCGGTCTATACACGGTGATTCCCGGAGGAGACGCGAGCGCGCCGCCGCAGCAGAGCGTGGGCGGGGTGATCGCGCACTCGCAATACCAGATGACCAGCGCGCAAGTGGAAGAAGATATCCTGGCCGAGGTGGCTTACGGAACGGGCGGCGCATTCTTTCATAACAACAACGACCTGGTGGAGGGATTCAAGCGGGTGGCGGCGCGGCCCGAATTCATCTATGTGCTGGGCTTCTCGCCGCAAAACCTGAAGCTGGACGGCAAGTTTCACACTTTGAAGATCAGCCTGGGGAAGACCTATAAGCTGGACCTGCAGGCCCGCACGGGCTACTATGCGCCGCAGCACCTGGCCGACGAGGCGGAGACCGCCAAGCAGGAGATCCAGGACGCGTTGTTTTCGCGCGAGGAGCTGCGCGATATCCCGGTGACGATGCACACGCAGTTTTTCAAATCGAGCGCGGACAATGCGACCCTGGCGGTGTTGGCGCGGGTGGATGTGAAACATCTGCATTTTCGCAAAGAAAATGGACGCAACCAGGACAACCTGACGGTGGTATCGGGACTTTTCGACCGGAACGGCAACCTGGTAATGGGAAACTCCAAGACCGTCGAGATGCACCTGCGGGACCAGACCCTGGAAAGCAGGCTGGACGCGGGGATCACGGTGAAAAGCAGCTTTGACGTGAAGCCGGGCAGTTACCTAATCCGGCTGGTAATCAGGGACTCCGAAGGACAACTGATGGCAGCGGCCAACGGCACTGTCGATATTCCGATGGATTGAGGTGTAACATGCAGCTTCGAAGCATATTACTTGTGGCGGCCGCTATGGCGGCAGCGGGCGGGTTGGCGCGCGCGCAGGATGCCAATGCGCAGAACGCCGGCACGATGCCGGTGATCAAGTCGGAAACGCGCGTGGTCCTGGTGGACGCGGTGGTGACGGACAAGAAGGGTCAGTACATTCGGGATCTGACCCAGAAAGACTTCAAGGTCTGGGAAGACAATAAGGAACAGACCATTACCAGCTTCTCGTTCGAAGCGGATCCGAACTCGCCCAACAACAATCAGAAGCGGTACATGGTGCTGCTTTTCGACAACGCCACCATGGGCCCGAGCGACCAGATCCGCGCGCGGCAGGCGGCGGCGCAGTTCATCGACGCCAACGCCGGCCCCAACCGTTTGATGGCGATTATCGACTACGCGGGCAGCATCGCGGTGACGCAAAACTTCACGGCGGACGCGGACCGGCTGAAGAAGGTGGTGGCGGGCATCAAGTTCTCGCCCACTTCGCCAAATCAGCCTGTGGAACTGGCATCCACGGGGATGCCGGCGGGGGGAATTCCGAATCTGGGGCGGGCCGCGGCTTCGTTCGGAGTGTGGGACGAGTTGCTGGCGCTGCGCAGCATGGCCAAGATGCTGGCGCCGATCCAAGGCCGCAAGATGGTAATAATGCTGACGGGCGGCTTCCCGGTGCCTAGCGAGAATCTTTCGGAATTGACAGCGGCGATCGCGGAGTGCAACCGGGCGAACGTGGCGATCTACCCGATCGACGTACGCGGCCTGGTGACCAGCATGCCTTCGGCGGCGCCGTCCGGGCGGCTGTGGTCGCCGGCGGTTCCGCAGATGGTGGAACTGGTCCAGGCGTCTTATAATCCGGCCAGCGCGATGGGCATGGCTTTCTTCCAGCATGGCGGCGGAGGCGGGGGCAGCGCTCCCGGCGGAGGTGTGGGAGGCGGCGGCGCAGGCGGGGGCGGTAAAGGCGGCAGCACGGGAGGCGGCGGCACGGGCAGCACCGGCGGCGGCAAAGGGGGTACGGGCAGCACCGGCGGCACCACCGGCGGCGGCAAGGGCGGCACAGCAGGCACGGCGGGCGGCACGCCGAGCAATTCCCTGACAAATCCGAATACGTTGAATCCGTACAACCAGTCGCGGAACCTGATTCCGCCGTTCCCGCCCACCGCGTCCACAAATCAGCAGGTTCTTTTCTCGCTGGCGGATGGCACGGGCGGTTTCGTCATCGTCAACACCAACGATCTGCTGGGGGGGTTGCAAAAGATCAGCAAGGAGCAAGATCAGTTCTATCTGCTGGGCTACACCCCGCCGGAGTCGAACGAAGGAAGCTGCCATTTCCTGAAGGTGAAACTGGACCGGCCCGGAACCTCGGTTCGTTTCCGCAACGGCTATTGCAACGTGAAGCCGCTGGACGTTTTATCGGGCAACGCGGTGGAGAAGGACCTGGAGAGCCGGGTGGCCGGATCGGCGCCGGGAGTGGCCGGTTCCACGATCGAAGCCACGTTTTTCTACTCGGCGACCAATACGGCCCGCGTGGATGTGGCGCTGAGTATTCCCACGGATGCCATCAAGTTTGAGAAGTCGCATGGTAAGTTTCACGCGGAATTGAATATCCTGGCGATCGCCTATCGCCCGGACGGAGGCGTAGCGGCGCGCTTCAGCGATAACAAGAAGATCGAAGTGGATAGCAAGAAGGAGCTGCAGGCCTTTAACGAACGGCCGTATTACTATGACGGCCAGTTTGACGTGGCCTCGGGCAAGTACACGCTGAAGGCGGCCTTCAGTTCCAGCGGCGCGAGCTTCGGCAAAGTAGAGCTGCCGCTGGCGATCGAGCCGTACGATAGCAAGGAATTCGGCTTAAGCGGCCTGGCGATCAGCAAAGATCTGCACCGGGCGGCCGATGTGGGCACCGATCTGGACGCGGTTTTGCTCGAAGGGCGGACGCCGCTGATCGCGCAGGGCTACGAGTTTTCGCCGGCGGCGGCTTACCGCTTCAAGACCACGGATCACGCGGCTTTGTACGCGGAGATTTACGAGCCGCACGTGACCGACAAAACGCCTCCGATCGTGGCGCTGCAACTGCGGGTGCTCGACCGCAAGACGCAGGAGGCGAAGGAAGACTCGGGATTATTCAACGTGAGCAACCAGATTCGGGCGGGGAGTCCGGTGATTCCGGTGGGGATGAAACTGCCGCTGGAGAAGCTCAGTCCGGGGGCGTATCGCGTCGAGGTGACGGCGAAGGATGCGCTGAATAATTCGAAGACGCGGGTCGCCGATATCGACGTGGAGTAGGGGGTAGAGGCGGCTGGCTCATCTGAGGCCCCAGATGAAAAACACTTTCCGAGCCGGCTTGGCCGCCTGAAAGGCGGCTGCGGGCATGATTGCCCGCCCCACAGCGGGACTTAAAAGTTCCGCCGGCACGCTGAAGCGTGCGCCAAGCTTATTTTCGGTACAATGCGGCTATGAAGCTTTTCTTGGCCGCACTCGCGGCATTGTTGTCGGCATCGGCGGCCGCGCCGGACGCGATTCATGGCAACGCAGCCGGAGATCCGAAGGCTCCGATCCTGATCGAAGTATTCAGCGATTTCCAGTGTCCGGCGTGCAAGCGGTTTCACGATGAGGAACTGCCGCTGATCCTTACGGATTACGTATCGCGGGGCAAGGCGTACCTGGTGTATCGATACTTCCCTCTGCCGCAACACGCGTACGGGCGCAAGTCCGCGGAACTGGCGTGCGCCTGCGCGCTGCTGGGGAAGTTCGAGCCGGCGGTGAACGCACTGTTCGCCAAGCAGACTTCGTGGTCGCAGGACGGCAAGCTGGATGAAACCTTGGCCAGTGTGCTGACGCCGGAGGATCAGAAGAAAGTGGCGGCGCTGACCAAAGATCCGCGCGTGCGGGAATCCATCGAGCACGACCTGGCGGAGGGCCGCGCGCTTCCGCTGGCCAGCACGCCGACCGTGGTGGTGACTTACAAACAGAAGCAGTACAAGTTATTCGGCGAAGGGCTTTTCAACTATAAGTGGGTGAAGGCGACTCTGGATGACCTTAAGTAAGACGGCGACGATCCTGCGCGTGGTGTTAGGCGCGATATTCATCTATGCCGCGTGGATGAAACTGCGCGAGCCATGGGCGTTGTTCGCCATGGCGATCGATTCTTACCAGGTTCTGCCCACGTGGGCGGTGGAACTGGCCGCGCGAGGGCTGCCATGGCTCGAGCTGCTGCTGGGCGTCCTGCTGATCACGGGTGTGTGGCGAGGAGCGGCGACGGCGGCCGCATCGGTGCTGCTTACGGTTTTCTTTGGGATGATGATCCGGGCGATGCTCAAGGGCATGCAGATCGATTGCGGCTGCTTCGGACCGGGCGAGCGGCTTTCGTGGGTGACCCTGCTGCGGGACGGCGCACTGCTGGCAAGTTCTGTTTTCGTGACGGCGATGGCTTGGGGCCGGACCGCGGTGTTGCGGCCGTCTGCGGCGGGTGAAGGCGCGTAGCGCAAACGGCGAACTGAAGTTCGCCGCTGCACGCTGAAGCGTGCGCCACACCACACTGGAGCGATCTAGGCGTTGCGGCGGGCGCGCAAAGCGCGCTGGATATCGTGGACGGCGCCGCGGTTCAGGCGATAGGGAATGATGGCAATCAACGAGATCAGCAAGATCACGGCAGGCACCGCGCCATACAGAATGCCGAGGTAAGGCGTTGCGGCGGGGGCGCCTTTGGGAGCGCCGTGAGAGAACTTCCCGAACAAAGTCAGCAGGGTGCCGGACAAGAGCAGCGCGCCACCGGCGGCGATCTTCTCGCCGAAATTGGAAATCCCAAAGTAGATGCCTTCGCGGCGCAAGCCGGTTCGAAGCTCGTCCGTGTCCGCCACGTCTGCCACCATGGAGGGCGGGATCACCCAGACGGCGCTGGCGAACATGCCGCCAATGATGCTGCCCACGATCAGGGGCAACGCGTGGCCCGTTCCGAAGAGGCGCCCTTCGCCGATCAGGAAGGTGGCCATCAGCAACAGCGCGGCGGTACCGGCTACCGCGATCATGCATAATGTGCGCTTCTCCGCGCGGCGCGCGAGAGCCATCCACAGGAACACGCCCAGCAACGCGCCGATGTAGAAACTGATCTGGATGCCGCTCATGGTTTTGCCGTCGCTGATGCGCGCGTACCAGGTGAAATATTGGATCGCCATGCTGGCATTCAGGACCACGGCCAGAAAGAAAGTGGTTGACGAGCCCCACAGTTTCCGGAATTCGGGATTCTGCATGGAGATGCGGAAAGCGGACAGGAAGGAGGGCGTGGCGGACGAATGTTCGGCGCCAGAGGTGCGATGGCTCAACGTGCCGAAAAAAGAGATGAGGCCGGTGATAGTCATGAGCGCGCCGAACGCCAGCCCGAGGTGCGGATAGCCTTCGTAATGCAGTTTAGGTTCGGAGCCGTCGGTAGTGGCCGGAAAGAACAGGAGGAACGAGAGTCCGGCGGCGGCCAGCGTTCCCAGCAGGCCGAAGACCGCGCGCACGGCCATAGTGCTGGTGCGATCGTCGTAGTCGCGGCTTAATTCGGCGCCCAGTCCGAGGTAAGGAATCCGGTAGATCGCGCTGGTGGCGCGCAACGCGACCATGGAGCCCAGCAGCCAGATAAACAATCCGGTATGCCCCAACGAGCGCGGCGGGCTGAAGAGCAGGTAGAAGCAAGGTCCCATGCCCAGCGCGCCGGGAAGCATGAAAGCATGGCGGCGGCCGAGGGGATGGCGGCTGCGGTCGGATAAGTGGCCGATTAACGGATCTGTAACCGCATCGAGGGCCAGGGTGACGGAAAGTCCGATGCCCACCAGGACGGCGGGCAGACCCATTACGGAATTGTAAAAGAACAGGATGAAGAGCCCGGAAAGGACCATCAAGACGGTGATGGGGATTTCACCGACGCCGTAGAGGAGCTTGGCGGAGATAGCCAGCGGGCGCGGTTCCGCGTCCAGGGTCGAAGGAGGGGAAAGCGCCGGGATACTCAATCTTCCTATTTAACCAGAGGGGATTGCAGGGTTCAAGCAGTTTCGGAGGGTAGGGTACTGGTAGGACCGCTCGCCGGGGGAGCGGGTCTGGAGACCCGCTTGCAGGCGTAGACGCCTGCCCCACGGCTTGCGACGTGCGGCCCCGCTAGGGCGTGGTGACGGAAACGGGCGGTGCGGACTTGGGCGAAACATCTCCGCCGGTATCCGTGGCTTCGACCGCGTAGTAGTAAGTGTTGCCCCCGGTGACCGTGGTATCGATCAGGGTAGGGGTGGTGCGGGTAGCGAGTTGCGTCAGAGTGGTTGGCGAAGTTCCCCGGAAGATGGTGTAGCTCTTGATTGCCAGGCCATTTTGGGGGATGGTTTCGGTCCAGGTTACGGTGACCTTGGTGGCGGAGTTGGCGACCGCCTTGACGTTGGTCGGCGCGGCCGGCTCAGGCGGAGTGGTCACGGTCTTGACAGCGGAAGGCACCGAATCGTCGTTGCCGGAATCGATGGCTACGACGTCAAAGTAGTACGGGGTTGCCGCGGTGGCGGTGCGATAGGTGAATGTGGTGGTGGTGGCGGTGCCGCAGGAAGCCAGGGCCGAAGGCGAGGTACCGCAATTGACTTGGTACCTGGCGATCTTGAGGCCGCCAGGCAGCGCGGACCAGCTCCAGCTTGCGTCGATGGTGGTAGCGGACGGAGCGGTCAACGTGAGATTCGTGGGCGCGGGCGGCTCCGGCAGGGTGGTCGCGGCGACAGGGTCGGACGGTCCGGAATTGTCGTTCGCGTTGTCTACCGCGGCTACCGCAAAGTAGTATTGGGTGGCGCCGGTGAGAGACCTGGCCGTATACGTTTCGCCAGGCACCTTCACGGTGGCGATCTTAACGAGATGGCCGGGGTCAGTGCCCTGGAAGACCTGGTAGCTGGAAAGAGGCAGTCCGTTCTTAACCAGGTCCGGAGTCCAGGCCAGCACAATCTCGGTAGGCGAGGACGCTGTGGCAGTCAGGCCGCTGGGCGGGTCGGGCGCCGGCAATGTGGTGGCGTTGGCCAGGGAAGACATGGCCGAGTTAATGCCCGACTCCACGGCTTCGACGCCATAGAAATACATGGTGGCCGGAGACAGGCCCCGGTTCGAATAAGTGGTGTCGGTGGACGGCAAGGTGATGATCTTCGTCAGCCCGGTGGGGGTGGTGCCGCTAAAGATCTGATAGCTGGTGAGGCCGTTGGTGTCGGAGGGAGCGGTCCAGCTCAGGTTGATCTCGGTGGGCGAGACGGCCGTGGCGGTCAGGCCGGTCGGGGAAGCCGACGAGGTGCGCAAGGTCTGAATGGCCAGCACGGGCGAAAGCTTCGAATTGTTATTGGCCAGATCGAACGCCTGAACCTGATAGTTATAGAACGTGTTACTCGCCAGGGTGGAATCCAGATAACTGGTGCCATTCTGGGAAGCGATCTGAACGCCGGTGCAAGCGCCGCCCAAGGTTGCCGGGCTGCAGCGAAGCACGTTGTAACCCGCGACGCCCACATTGTCGGTGGAGGCTGTCCAGGTAAAATTGGCCTCGGTGAATCCTACCGATCCGCCAAGCACCGGCACGGGCGGAGTCGAGGGCGCCGTGGTATCCGGCGGGTTGATCAAATCGTTGGCCCAGGCGATTCCGGTGGAGGTGAAAGTGGTGACCTGATTGGCGGCATTCGCCAGGTTGTCTTCCTCGTGCAGGATATTGGAATCGACACAACTGCCGCTCTCAAGAGTACACGTGCAATTAGCGGCTCCGCCATTCGCCACGGTTCCGTTATACGTCTGGTAGGAGAAGAGGTAGTTGGGACCTTCCGGGATGGTATAGATCATGCCGGCGTAGTTCGACAGCTTCTGCATGGTCTGCAGAAAACTCTGGTCGAGCGGCGCCCAAAAGCTAAAAGGATCGCGGGCGCGGTAATCGTTGCCATTGAGGACCGTCCACTCGGTGTTTTCCATCTTCCAGTTCCAGGCCTGGCCGATGGCGATGGGTTTGCCGACGGCGGCAGCCGAGCTGGCGACCACCAGCGAGTTGGCGATTAAGCTGATACCGGCTTCGGTGTTGACTGGAAAAATATGGATATCGATGTAGTCGAGGGGCAGGGCGATGTAGGCGGCAATGTACTCCGCCAATCCGGAGGGCGGGAAGGCGCCCATCCAGGTGCCGAAGCCAGCGCCCATTTTCGGCGGCTTCGCCAGGTTGAGGGCCTGGACCGCGGTAATTTCTCCCTGAATCATCTGGGCGGCATCGGTGGGATTGTTCATGTTCTGCTGCCCGCTGGTGTTGGCTTCGGTATCGGGTTCTTCCGCGACGATGAGGTAATCCGGCTTCATGACGGTGGCGATGGTGGCGGCCATGGTGGCGCGTCCGGCCATGTATTCCGGCCATGTCAGCGAGGCGTAATAAGCATCGGGTGTGGGGGAATGATTGGCCCAGCCGCTCTCCACGCTATTGGAAAGCAGGACCTCGTTGTTGACGATCAGCGTGAGACCCGCGGCCCGGACGGCGGCGGCGACGTTGGCATAAAAGTTTTCGTAGGACTGGAGCTCGGAGGCGCCGATAAACGGCGAATAGAGCACCGGAAATCCGACGGGCACCGAAACCGCGGTGATACCGGTGGCCTTAAGCTCCTGGAGTTCGTTCAGAACGGTCGGCAGATAACTGGAACCGTTGATTTGGGGACCCGTGCTGGCATCGGCGGTCTGCAGATTCGCGCCGTAAAGCGTGGGAGCATTGTTGATCGGCGACCAGACCGGGGGCACGGCCAGCACCAGGTTAAATGCATTCAGATCTGAATTTAACTCGTTGTTGATGGTGGTGCAGTATCCGGCGGGTACCGGGGGCGTGGCAGGGGGCGTGGGTACATCAGCCTTGCCGGGAATAGAAGCCAGCGACGTTAACGCCGCTAGCGTACAGATAGCATACGGCTTTGAGAATTTCATGTTTTTTCCAAACGGAGTCCGTCACAGACGCAAGCCTGGGGTAAGCAGCGCTCCTCTGGGTGTGGCGGATAATGTTAATAATTTTACGATATCCTCATGCCGCGAGTCAACGATCACCATGACAAACTTCATTCGCGCGACAATATAGGACGAAGCTCCCGCTAAAAGATGCCCGACGCGACGCCATCCGCTGACAAACCAAGATCTTCATCCAGTTCCGGCACGCTGGGCGTGATACACGTCTTTGGCGTGCCGGTACGATTCCACTTCACGTTCATCCTGCTACTGATTTTCTTGCTGTTTATCGGCGTGGGGGACCGGCAGTCGGGGCTCATGACGGCGCTATACGTACTAGGGCTGTTCGCGTCGGTCCTGCTGCATGAACTGGGGCATACGCTGGTGGCGCATCAGTATGGCATCCGCACCACGGAGATTGTCATGTATCCGATCGGCGGGGTGTCGCGTCCCGAGCGTATTCCGAAGGGGCGGGAGGAATTCTGGATCGCGATCAGCGGACCGCTGGTGAACGGCCTGATCGCGGCGGGACTGTTCGGGTGGCTGGCGACGCAGCACCAGTTCGTGCCGATCGAGCTGCTGCGTGAGCCGACGGATGCCAACCTGATAGAGCGCATCGCGACCGGTAATTTCCTGCTGTTCATTTTCAACCTGCTACCGGCCTATCCGATGGACGGCGGCCGGGTGCTGCGCTCGGCGCTGATGCTGTGGATGGCGGAGGAGGAAGCCACGCGGATCGCGGCCAGTGCGGGGCAGGCGCTGGCGGCGATGCTGGGGTTGTACGGCTTGCTGTCGTCGAATTTCATCGTGGTGTTTGTGGCGATGTTCATTTATATCGGGGCTTCGCAGGAGGGGGCGGCGCTGCGCGGACGCCTGTTGACCACGGGTGTTCCGGTGCGGGCGGCGATGATCACGGATTTTCGCACGCTGGCGCACGGCGAGAGCATTCGCGACGCCGGCAATCTGCTGCTGGCTACATCGCAGCACGATTTCCCGGTGATGCATGGCGATCAGGTATTGGGGCTGCTGACGCGGGCGGCGCTGTTGCGAGCCATGATGACGGAGGGCCCGGATGCGTATGTAGCTTCGGCGATGGACCGCAATCCCCAGAGGGTTTCGCCGGATATGCCGCTGTCGGAAGTGTTGCAGGATTTATCGGGCATGCGCGCGTGCGCGCTGGTAATGGATGGAGAGAAGCTGGTGGGCCTGCTGACCTCGGAGAATGTTTCGTCATTCATTTTGTTGCGGCAGGTCTCTATGCAGCAGCAGGCGAAGGCGCAATCGCGATAGGGCACTAACCAAATATTCTCACGCCCGTAGGATACACCGGCCCTAAGACCCGTAAATAAATGACAATGCACGCTCCGCGGGATGGTCGAAAGCCTCGTCTATGTAGGTAAGCTGGAAACTCTCTTGGTCAGCGGACAGAGTAAACTGGAATTTCACCGGCGTTGGGCTGTTGTTCATGCAGTCAGCGACTTTGGTATTGATCGATAAGATTTGCTCATTCAGTTGAATCCAGCCCCAGTCGTAGGTCCAACCCGGGTCATTGAACGTCCCGTCCGCACGACGTCGATGTGGTCGATCACCCGCGCGTGTATAGGGAAAATACGCGCCCTGGCCGAAGCTCACCTTGCGCACCGTGATGCTCTCGCCAATACCCGTGTTGTTGCGCGCGATCGCCGTACCTTCGAAGGATTGCAGACGCTCTTTGTCGCCTTTGATCTTCACGTGGACGCGAATCGTGGCCTGCCGGGGGCCGGCAAGCTCTCAGCCGCTGCGGGGCCGGACCTCAAAGTTCACGCCCTCCTGCGCTTGTAGATGAGCGAGGACGCCAAACAAGTTCTTGGCCGACGGGTTGCCCTTCGGCCCAAACATCCGCATGAGACTATTGGCGGGAATGGATGTTGCCGCTTCCAACTGTTGAAAGCCGACGGTGGCGTTGATCAGGTGTCCCATTGGGCAACGTTGGCTCCCGACTCATATGCTCAAGGCGTCGTGTTGGTCAACACGCTTACCGTATCAGAGCCCTGATTCGCGACCGCTAAGTCGGGCTTGCCGTCCGCATTGAAGTCTCCAGCGACCACGAAAAAAGGCTTGGTTCCGCTCAGAAAGCTCTGGGACATATTGAAAGTTCCGTCTCCATTGCCCGTATAGATCACGACACCCGATCCGAACAGTTGCGCGATGTCGAGTTTCCCGTCGGCATTGAAATCGCCCACGGCCTGTGCCTGTCCTCCGAAGTCTTGGCCCGTCACGAAAGTTCCATCCCCGTTGCCTAACAGGACGAGCTCCCCGGTTGCCAGGTCGAGTTTGCCATCGCCATTGAAATCCGCAACGGTCATCGGGGAGGCGTGTAAGCCATGCGCGTTGGACAACGGTGTGCCGAAGGTGCCATCGCCGCGGCCCGGAAGAACCAACAACGCTGGTTCGTTCGTGTCGGCCCAAACGGCCAAATCGGGTTTGCCATCGCCGTTAAAATCGCCGACTGCCACATAACCCGGCCTCTGTTTTTCCAGGTAGCTGAACTGCGGTTGGAAAGTGCCGTCGCCTTTACCCAGCAAGATCGACAGGCTGCCGGATCCTTTCTTGAAGCCGAAGTTGGCGACCGCCAGATCCAGCTTTCCGTCTCCATTGAAGTCGCCAACCGCAATGGATTGCGGAGCGGCGCCGGCCGCGTAAGCCACCCCGGGCCGGAACGTCCCATCGCCATTGCCCAGCAGAATGGAAACGGCATTGGATCCCTTGTTGGCTACCGCCAGGTCCAATTTGCCGTCGCCATTAAAATCTCCGGCCGCCACGCAGACTGGCTGCTGTAGCGCGGCATAGCTCACCTTCGGCAGGAAAGCGCCGGCGCCATTGTTCATTAAGATGGAAATACTGTTGGAGCCGGTGTTGGCTACTGCCAGGTCCGGTTTGCCGTCCGCGTTGAAATCCGCCACCGCGATAAAGGCCGGTTCGGATGACACCGCATAACTGACTGGATTTTGGAAGATACCGGCGCCCTGGCCCAGCAGGATCGCAACCGGAGTGCCGCCTACCGCGAGGTCCGGCTTCCCATCTCCGTTGAAATCTCCAATGGCGATGGAGGCGCCGCCCGGGTTGTAGTTCACGGCAGGCGCGAAGGTGCCTGCACCGCTTCCCAGCAAGACGCAGGTGACATTTTGGCCTAATACCGCCAAGTCAACGTTTCCGTCGCCATCAAGATCGCCGGCAGCCATACCCCCACTCGCCCGCAGCGCCACGGAGTGGGCCACCTGGGCTTGAAAAGTCCCGTTCCCGTTCCCCAACAGAATCGATACCGTGTTCGACGTCGAGTTGAGAACGGCCAAATCCGGTTTCCCATCGCCGTTAAAATCCGCGATCACCACCGAACTGGGATACTTCTCAACGGCGTAACTGGCCGCCGGTTGGAATGTGCCGTCGCCATTCCCGAGCAAGATCGAAACGCTATTGGAAGTGCGGTTGGCGACCGCGAGGTCCGGCTTTCCGTCGCCGTTGAGATCTTTCACCGCTACCGATATGGGCTCCATTTGCGTGGCGTAGAAGACCGCCGGCTGTAACGTGCCATCGCCGTTGCCGAGCAGAATGGATATGTTGTTGGTGTTTTCGTTGGCCACCGCCACGTCCGGTTTCCCATCGCCGTTGAAGTCCCCCGCCACCACAAAGAAAGGATTGTCGCCGACGTGATAAGTTCCCGCCAATCGAAAGGTGCCGTCGCCGTTACCCAGCAGGATGGAGACCACGCCAAACTCCGTGCCGTGTTGACCGGAGACCGCCAGATCGGGCTTGCCGTCCCCATTGAAGTCTCCCACGGCAAGGTAACAGACCTGATTGCTTGGCAAGCGGACGTCGGGGAGCGTGAGGAATGTGCCGTCGCCATTGCCGAGCATAATTTGGTACGAGCCGTCCAGCCCCATCGCCACATCCTGTTTGCCATCGCCGTTGAAATCGCCAATCGCCAGGGTTTCCGGAAGACTGGTGCCGAATGTTCCCGGCGCATTAAAATTCACTGGCTGAGCTAACGCGGGCATGGCTAAGATCGCCAGTGCTCCAAACCAACCGAAACGTTTCATCGCCATTATGAAGATTGCTCCTCGTTTCTCATTTTTATATAGTTGCGCAGGATCGCCCGGCCGGTCTTCTCGTCGCCGGAGAGCATGAGTTCGATTGCTTCACGAAGCAACGCCTTGCGGAATTGTGGTTCCTGTTGAGCGCGTTCGCGGGTCGTTTCGCGAAAATCTTTGGTCAGTGCCATGGTGTCTCCCCTAAGTCTTCCTGTTCCGGTGCCTTGGCGTTGGACAGGTTGCCATCCGCAACCCGCTCAAGCGCCGTTGCTACTTTCGCCGCGGCATGAACGTTGAGTGCGCGCAACCACTTCGTGAAGGGGCTTCGACCAGCGGTATCGATGTACTCCCGAATGTCGAGCACAGTTTAATAATAACATATACGTTAGCATTGCCGGCCGATTCAGCGACACACGAGCGTCAAAAACGATTACCGATCGCTACCACGCATGCCAACTGGCTGCCAATCCGTGCGGTCGGAGGCCTATTGACCACGGGCGTTCCGGTGCGGGCGGCGATGATCACGGATTTTCGCACGCTGGCGCACGGCGAGAGCATTCGCGACGCCGGCAATCTGCTGCTGGCTACTTCACAGCACGATTTCCCGGTGATGCATGGCGATCAGGTGTTGGGGCTGCTGACGCGGGCGGCGCTGTTGCGCGCCATGATGACGGAGGGCCCGGATGCCTACGTGGCCTCGGCAATGGACCGCAATCCACAGAAGGTGGCGCGGGATACGCCGCTGTCGGAAGTGTTGCAGGACATATCGGGCATGCGCGCGTGCGCGCTGGTGATGGATGGAGAGAAGCTGGTGGGGAGGGCGGGGGGGATCCGGGAAGCCGGCCAAAAGCCGTCCCCATAGGGGACCCCGGGCACGATTGCCCGCCCCCCAAGAGTAGTTAGCCGATATCATCATCGAAATCGTCACTGTCGTCTTCATGGGCGGGCCTGGCGGTGATCCGGATCTCGGCAAGGTTGGCGGATTTCAGCTCGCGGTTGATGGCCGGTATGTCCGTGGATTTGATTTTGCGCCAGCGCTCCAGTACCGCGGGAGAGTCGCGCTGGATCCTGGACAGTGCCGCGGATTGGGCCGAGGTGGGCGCGGCATCGGCGCTGTCGATTTCACTGTAGAGGATGGAGGCCGCACCATTCACCGACGTGAGCCCCGGCTCGGCCGGCGGCGGCCCGAATCCTCCGCCTGCGCCGAGGGCCGCCTGGATCTTCTTTCCCAGCGCGGCGAGATGCTCGGCCAGCGGGCCGGTGGCGTCGTGCGCGAGTTTGCCGGCCTGCTCTTGCGCCTCGCGGGCTTCACGGATGGAGGTGGTGGTGCGGGCGAGGGTGGCGGCGAGTTGATTCGCTGCGACGGACTGCTTTTGCAAGTCGGCGGGCGAGGCTTTCACGCGCGGGTCCATTTTCACGGTGAGCGGCGCCGTGTAGCTTTGGCCATCCACCGTAAGCTTCACGGTGTAGGCGCCGGGCAGCACGCTGGGGCCTTGCGGCAGACGCGGTGTATCGTGCGGGACGGCCGCGATCGGATAGCCGTGGCGCAAAGAATCCGGCGGCGTGGCGTGCAGATCCCAGACCCAACGATGCAGACCGGCGGTAGCGGGCAGGATGTGAGACGGCCGCAGCCACAAGGCGGGGATGCTGAGCGTCTTCAGATCGGCTTCGGTGATTTCAGGCGGGTCGGTGCTAGCGTAACGGCGGACGAGTTTTCCGACAGCATCCAGGATCTCGAGCGTCACCGGACCCGATGCGGGCTGTGCCAGGTAGTAATCGATGACCGCGCCATCCGGCGGATTTTCGGCCAACGGCTCGTCGGGCGGGAGAGGCGTGTCGGTATTGGTGTCGCGCTTCACGCGCCAGGCGGGCGCGGGACGGCTGAGCCAGGCACTGGATGCAAGGGCCTTCTCGCCGATCTGGCGGAGTGGCGTGATGTCGTCGAGAATCCAGAAGGAGCGGCCATGCGTGGCGACGATCAGGTCGCTCGCGTGAATCCACAGGTCGCGCATGGAGGTGTGCGGCAGGTTCAATTGCAGCGATTGCCAATGATCGCCATCGTCGAACGACACCCATACGCTGGTTTCGCTGCCGGCGAAGAGCAGGCCTTTGCGGACGGGATCTTCGCGCACCGTATCGAAGGGCGCGTCGTTGGGCAGCCCCGAGGTGATGAGCTGCCAGGTTTTCCCGCTATCGTGCGTGCGGTAGATATATGGCGTCAGATCGTTGACGCGGAAGCGGCTGACCGAGGCATAAGCGGACTTGTCGTCAAAATGAGACGCCTCCAGTTGAGTGACCTTACTCCAGGGCGTGACTGCCGGGGGGGTGACGTCTTTCCAATTCCGGCCTCCGTCCGCGGTGACCCAGATCAAGCCTGCGTCGGTGCCGGCCCAAATGGTATCGATACTGTGGAACGACGGCGCCAGCGAATAGACGACGCCGCGCTGCTTGTCCGCGCCCTGGTCTTTGGCGGCGAGGCTGCCGAGACTCGAGGGGATGCCGGGATGGGGACGGGTCAAGTCGCCGCTGATGGTCTGCCAGGATTGCCCGCCGTCGGTGGTCTTGAAGACCACGTTGGCGGCGTAGAAAAGCACATGCGGATCGACGGGGGAGAATACGATGGGCTGGGTACGATCGGCGCGATAGCTGCCGGTGGAAGGCGGCGGGGGACTGATGATTTCGACCTCGCCCGTGGAGCGGCGCCATTTCGAGACCTGGCCGCGGCCCGCGCCGTAGACGATATCCGGATCGCGCGGATCGGGCGCCACGTAGCCGTATTCGATCACGCCTACGGGATGCCATTCGCGGAAGGTGATGACGCCGTCGTTGCCGCGGCTGGAGATACATACCGATCCGCTTTCCTGTTGCCCGGCGCAAACGCGATAAGGGAAAGCTTCGTCGGCGATGGCGTGGTAAAGCTGGGCGGTGGGCTGGTTGTACCAGGAACTCCAGGTGCGTCCGCGATTCACGCTGACGAGGGCGCCCTGGTCGCCGACCAATAGGATGATATCGGGGTTGTTGGGATTGATCCAGATGTTCTGGTAATCGTCACCGCCCGGCGCGCCTTTCAGGGCGGTCCAGGTCTGGCCGCCGTCGGTGGATCGCCAGGTGACGATGCTGGCGCTGTAGAGGGTGTCGGGGTCTTTGGGATCGACGCGCGGAACGGGCAGATCGCCGCCACCGATGCGATTGGCAGGGCGGGCGTCGGTGGTCGCGCGATGCCAGTTTTCGCCGGCGTCATCGGAGCGGTAGATGCCCACTTCGCGGCCGGAAGCGACGGTGGCGTAGAGGCGGCGCGGGTTGCTGGGGGCGATGGCCACATAAGCCTGCGCGACGTCGGGCAGACCCTGGGTGAGCTTGTGCCATGTTTTGCCGGCGTCGGTAGATTTGAAGATGCCGCCGTGGGTGCCGCTATACTCGTTCGAGAATTCCCAGGGGCCCTGGCGGCATTCCCACAGCGAAGCGTAGAGGACATCGGGATTCGACGGATCCATGGCGATATCGGAGGCGCCGGTGTTTTCATCTACGTAGAGCGCTTTTTGCCAGTTCTGGCCGCCATCGGTGGAGACGAAAACGCCACGCTGTTCGTTGGGGCCATAGGGATGGCCGAGCACCGCGGCGAACAGATGGTTGGCGTCGCGGGGGTCAACAGCCAGGGCCGGAATCTGCTGGCCGTCGCGCAGGCCGAGGTGGGTCCAGGTCTGGCCCGCATCGGTAGATTTGTAGATGCCGTCGCCCACCGACAAATCGGGGCGCTGGAGGCCTTCGCCGCTGGCCACGTAGAGGATGTTCGAATCGGAGGGGGCTACCGCGATGGCGCCGATGGAGCCGGTGGGCTGGCTATCGAATATGGGGTTCCAGGTGCGGCCGTAGTCGTCGGACTTCCAGACACCGCCGTTGACCTGGCCCATATAAAAAAGATTGGGTTGAGCGGGAACGCCGGCGGCGGCGCGGGTGCGGCCGCCGCGGAAAGGACCGATGTTCCGCCAATGGAGCTCTTTGAAGAGCTCGGGGGTGATTTGCTGCGCGCCGGCCAGCGGGAGGAGGACGGCGGAGAAGCAGAGGGCTGCGCGAAGGGTCATCTCTCCTATTATGCGTCCCTGCTGCACATGGGCGCGAGCGGGCGGTGGCAGGGGCCGGGTTTTCGGCGAAAATCGCATTTTGTGACCAACGAACCCAATAAGTGCTTTGTTTAGCGTGGCCTGAAAAAAGTACGAAGCCAAGCCCGACGGCTCATTACTTGTCGAACGTGATGCTGGACTCGCCTGAGAACCGGTCTCTCCTATTATGCGTCCCTGCTGCGCATGGGCGCGAGCGAGCGGCAGGGGCCGGGTTCTAGGCGAAAATCGCATTTTGTGACCAACGAACCCAATAAGTGCTTTGTTTAGTGTGGCCTGAAAAAAGTACGAAGCCAAGCCCGACGGCTCATTACTTGTCGAACGTGATGCTGGACTCGCCTGAGAACCGGTCTCTCCTATTATGATGCGTCCCTGCTGCGGGGGCGCGAGCGGGCGGCGGCAGGGGCCGGGTTTTCGGCGAAAATCGCATTTTGTGACCAACGAACCCAATAAGTGCTTTGTTTAGTGTGGTCTGAAAAAAGCACGAAGCCAAGCCCGACGGCTCATTACTTGTCGAACGTGATGCTGGACTCGCCCGAGAAGCGGTGGTAATTGCGGAAGTCGATGGTGTTGCGGCTGCACGAGCCGGTGTCGCGCTGGCAGCCGAGGTTCTCAGCGTGGACGGGCACCAGGAACTGGCGGTCGGCAAAGCGGACGAATTCGTAATCGGTGGCCATCTCCACGTGATCGGAGGGAAAGGCATCCGGAATGTGGGTGGCTTGCATTTCAATGCGCAGCACGCGGTGGGTTTCTTTGTCGATCCACACGGAGCCGGTGTACGAGGGTTGGATCAGTTGGGAGGCCACCATGATCCGCCAGTGGGAGTGCTCGCGCTCGACGGAAAAATCGTAAACCAGGGACGCACGGCCGGCCGAGCGGGACTCTTTGCGATACTCGAAATCCGCGGCAGTGTAGGGCGAGAAGACGTCGGCCAGGACGCTGCCGAACTCGCCTGTGGACCAGGATCCGGAGAGATCCTCGATGTTCTTCTTGGTGGATTTACCGTTGATCTGCAGGTTGCGGTAGCTCTCGTGGCCGTTTTCGTAAACCAACGCCATGGAAACGATATCGAGGGGCTGCCAGTTCTTGGAGCCGGGTTCGCTCTGATAGCGGGTCATGATTTCCTGGCAGACGTAGTTGGGCAGGCTCTCCAGGAAATTGCCGGAAGCCTCGCGCGCTTTTTCTATGACGACTTCCTCCGGGCGCTGGGGTCCGCGGACGGGAGGCTCCGATTCAGCGGCGGGCGGTTCATTGCGGGCCGACAGGGCCGGGGCGGGCGTGCCGGGTGGAGGGGCGGGTGCGGCTTCCTTGTGCGCGGAAGTGCCGCCACGTTTCAAAACCGGCGGGCCCTGATCGTCAGGATCGATCTGCACGGACTTGATTTCTTCTTTGTCGGGCGCGTTGAGATCGGCCGGATTGGGATCGTCGGCGTGGGCGGGGGCCGCGGATGGCGGCGGCGCGGCTGCCTGTGAAGCGGGTTGGGAGGGCGATTGCGGGGGCGGCGCGGGGGCAGGGGTGGCGTTTTCTTTGTTGGGGGCGTCGCCGGTTTTGGCGTCGGCACCGTCTTTGCTGTGGTCGTGCGAACCTTTGGCGAGGGACGTTTCGACCGGTTCCGCGGCGTGGGCACGATCCTTGGCGGTGCCGTCCTGCTGCCAACTGACGTTGACGGCGGTCATGAATCCTTCGTCATCTTCGCTGGACTCGACTTCGATGTAGTCGCCGGGCTTCAATTCGGCGGGCTTGATGGCATTGCCCATTTTCAGGAAATGCGTCTCGGCGGTGCGCTTGAAATTCAGAATGCGGTGGTCGTCGGCCTCCAGGACGACCTGTTCTTTGAAGAGGCGGCGCAGCATACCGTCGGTGCTGGTGAGTTGGGCGGCTTGCTCGTCCTTCTTGTGACGGCGCGGAAAGGGGATACCCATGCCGCCGGTGCCGGGGTTCTGCCCAGGAGGATATTGGCCGGGATACTGTGCGGCGGCGGGAAGCAGAAACAAGGCGAGGCAACAGCCTAAGGCGCTCCAGTTTGGACGGTGAACAGACATATGGCTACTAAGGATAGCTGGACGTGCCGGGCGGGCCAGCGGTTACGGGCGGGTCGGGTCTGGAGACCCTCCGCAGGCGTAGACGCCTGCCCCACTCGGTGCGGCACTTCATGGCGGTGAGGATGCGGTGGAAGCCGCGGTCGAAGTCGGGAAAGAGGTCGATGTACTGGGTCTCACGCTGGATGCGCGAGGGAACCGGGCAGGCATCGAGCCGGGCTGGGATCAGGAAGATTTCATCCAGGGGGAGGCGCTGCGTGCAATCGAGCGCATAGCGGATTTCAGCCTGAAAACCGCCCTTTTTGTTGACGGACCGGGTGGAGAAGCAGGCCAGGAAGAAGTCCGAAGTGCCGATGGCGGCTTCGATGGAGCGCGGCCAGTTCTGGCCGGGGAGAAGCTTGCGGCGGTCGAGCCAGGGATCGAAGCCGCAGGCGTCCAGATTCTCAAAGAGGCGGTCGGCGGCGGCGGCATCCTCCTGCACGTAGGCCACAAAAACCTTGGGACGATTGAGAGCCTGAAAGCGGAAACCACGTTGAGCGTCGGGACGAAAGGTGCCGAGACCATCGATTTCGACGCTGGCTCCTTCGGCGAGGCACCGGCGGATGAGGCGGGCGACCTGGGCGCTGGATCGAAGGCTATTTTCGGCCATGGCCCGCTGGTTTCTCCTTCTTGAACCGGTAGGAACCTTCTGGTCCCGGGCTGAATTGGCCTAGCCCGGGGAATGGCGCGGGCTTGCCGCGGCGCAGTTTCGCGAGAATCTGGTGGACCACGCGATCCAACTGGTCGGCGGCCTCGGCGTTTGAGACACCCGACTGGCGGGCCAGCCGTCTGGCTATTTCCGGCTTCCTCATGTCGATTCCATGCTAGCAAGGCCGACCTAGGAGTTTTGCTTGCCAAGGGGTGGTGCGCGGCCGTAATACTCTGGAAATAAAGGACCTGTTTGTCCACTGCCAGCTTGTGACCCGGAATAGTCTATCGAAATGAAGTGATTTTAATAACAGTTTAAGAGCCGCTTCATCTGCCGCGGTTTATGATACGTTGCAGACGAGGCAGAATCGTCGAATCAAAAGGAGATCTCTAATGAAGAAATTGATGACCTTGATGCTGGGCCTTTCCATCGCGCTGGGCTCCGTCGCTATGTTCGCGCAGAATTCCACCGACACCACCAAGAGCACGGCGAAGAAGAAAGCCAAGAAGAAGACGAAGAAAGACACCACCAAGACCGACACGAAGGGCTAACTTCGTTTTCCATGACTGGGAACGCCGCGTAGCGGTCGGTTTTCCAAAACCTACGCGGCCCTCCAGTTGTGTTGTTCGTGGCAATAATCCCTCCTGAGCAAGTGCGGCTATATCCCAACGGGCCGCCCGCAGAATTCCCCCCACAAGTTGACTCGCGGCGCAGTTTCTTCTAATCTCTAGTTGGATAGAGGAGATTGTTTTTGGAACCCCCGCAATGAACATTTCCGTGAGAGGTGAATACGCGCTGCAGGCCCTATTCGACCTGGCATCGCAGCCGCCGGGAATCCCGGTTAAGATCGCCGAAATTGCCAAGCGCCAGAAGATTCCGCAAAAATTCCTGGAGCTGATTCTGGCGGGCCTGAAGCAGGGGGGATTTGTAGAATCCCGGCGGGGCGCGGAGGGCGGTTACTTGTTGGTGCGTCCTCCCGAGAACCTGACCGCGGGCGAGGTGCTTCGTTTCGTGGAAGGTCCGCAGCCGGGGCGTTCGCGGTCGCGGCGCAAGGGCGAATCGCCATTCGCCGAGATGTGGAGCCGCGTGGACCTGGCGGTCTCGGACGTCCTCGACCACACGACGTTCGCCGAATTGCGGCGCGCCTGGAGTGAGCGCAACGCCAGATTCATTCCAAACTGGGAGATATGAGCTTGTTCTACGCGGACAATTCACTCAGCATCGGCCGCACACCGCTGGTGCGCATCAATCGCATCACGGATGGAGCGCCGGTCACGATGCTGGCCAAGATCGAAGGGCGCAACCCGGCGTATTCGGTGAAGGACCGGATCGGGGCGGCCATGGTTTGGGACGCGGAGCAGCGCGGAATTCTGAAGCCCGGTAAAGAAATCATCGAGCCCACCAGCGGAAACACGGGCATCGCGCTGGCATACGTGGCGGCGGCGCGCGGGTATAAGATCACGCTCACCATGCCGGAGACGATGTCGATCGAACGCCGGAAGGTGCTGCAGGCGCTGGGTGCCAGGCTGCTGCTTTCGGACGGCGAGCAAGGCATGGCCGGGTCCATCGCCAAAGCGCTGGAACTGGTCTCTTCGGACCCGGATCATTATGTATTGCTACAGCAATTCGAGAACCCGGCGAATCCGCGCATTCACTTCGAGACGACCGGTCCGGAGATCTGGACCGACACCGCCGGCGGAATCGACGTGCTGGTCGCCGGAATCGGCACAGGCGGCACGATTACGGGGATTTCACGGTACATCAAACAGTCGCAGGGAAAGAAGATTCTCTCGGTGGGAGTGGAACCGGCGCGGTGCCCGGTGATTACGCAGACGCTGAAGAAGGAGCCGCTGCACGCATCTCCTTCGAAGATCCAGGGGCTGGGGGCCGGCTTCATACCCGATACGCTGGATTTAGCGATGGTCGACCGGGTGGAAAGTGTTAGCGACGAGGAGGCCACCGAGACTTCGCGGAGGCTGGCGCGGGAAGAGGGGATTTTGTGCGGGATCTCATGCGGGGCGGCGATGTCGGCGGCGCTGCGGCTGGCTCGGGAGGAACAGTTTCGGGGCAAGACGTTTGTGGTGATCCTGCCGGATTTGGCCGAGCGGTATCTGAGTACGGCTTTGTTCGAGGAGTGAGGTCTTGCTGGCCAAAACAGCGGGTTCTGGAGAACCCGCGCAGGCCTGGAGGCCCGCCCCACCAGCACTGTAAAAGCGGGCGCGATTGGGTGAAAGGGGTGAGTGCGCCCGCTTATCGTAACGGGGATTTGCCGAGAAGACGACGGTTTTGGGGGAAGGGTTACAGGGGATCACCTGTATTGTAATTTTTCTCACATTTAAGAGGCGATACAATCGGGGAAATGAGGCTTTTTATCGCATTAGGGGCGGTAATCGTTGGCTTCGCGGGCGTGGCGGCGGCGCAGCCGGCGGAAAATCCCGCGCTGCAAAATACCGGCAAACCCATGATCCTGCCGTACCTTTGCGGGGAGGAAGACATCCGGTTGGCAGGTTTAAGCTGCACGATAGACGATCCCTGCCCCGTATTCCTGGAACTGGCGTCGGTGGAGGCGGTGGGAAACCGGATTTTCGTAGCCGGTAATATCCACTCTTCATCGACAACGCTTTATTCGGTGCTGCTAGCCAGCGACGACGGGGGCAAGACGTGGCACGAGCCGCACGAGCGCATCCGGCTGGCGGGCCTGGACCGCATCCAGTTCATCGACTTCGAGAACGGCTGGGTAGCCGGGGAAGTGCAGCATCCGCTGCCGCGGGATCCGTTTTTGTTGGCGACGACCGACGGCGGCAAGACGTGGCAGGCGCAACCGATCTTCGGGGACCCGCAATTCGGGGCAATCGTGGATTTCTGGTTCCAGTCGCGGACCAGCGGCGTGCTTTCGATCTACCGGGGCGGGGCTGGGGGAAGCGGCGAATATGAGTTGTACGAGACCCCCAATGCGGGTGAGACCTGGATGCTGCGGCAAACCAGCGAGCGGCTGATCGAATTGATGCGACACTCGCCGAATGCGGACTGGCGGCTGCGGCCGGACGCGGCCAGCAAGTCGAACCGCGTGGAGCATCGCGTGGGTGGGCAATGGCACAGTGTCGCGGCGTTTTCGGTCGGGCTCGCGGCCTGCCAGCCGCCGGAGCCTTCAGCGCCACCGGCTGCGCCCGCCGGCGATGCTCATCCGGCCCTCCAGAGATCGCGCTGACGGGAGGCCGAAAACCACACAGAAGGCTGGGATCGCCGAGGTTCATCGGGTTTCTCGGTCCAGTAGGAGAGAGGGCAACACCGAAGCGCGACCCACTCTCCCCTCATCGAACCGGACAAGCGGATTTCCCGGCATCCGGCTCTCCTGAAACTTTCACCGCAGGCTTGCGCAGGCAGTTGACGGCTGCCAGCTTATAAGCGCACCAGTCCATGGATCTGTTCGTAATAACTGACGCCGCAAGACGGGCTCGAACGTACGTGTTGATCTCCCCCTTCGGCGCGCGGATATCTAAGGTCGAAGTAGTTCTTCCAACCTTCCGCCGGATTGCTCCGACTCGCTCCGGTTCCGCTACATGCACTTAGCCTGGTGTACCAAAGACGCAAAGATAACCGCCAAGAACGCCAAGAGCCCTAATCTCCGACGCTGGTCTTCTTGGCACCCTCTGCGTCAGCCTTTGGCGCCTTGGCGAGAAACCCGCCGGACCTCGGCAAACAGGGCGAGTACGATTTCGCGCCAAGATGGTCGAAGCCCCCGGAATCTACTCCGGAATTAGAGGGCGGCAATCCTGCCGCGAGATCCTGCCCACCAGCCGAAAGCGCTAATTCGTGATATCGCTGGTCCGGCTCTCCTCGCGCACGGCCATGTACGCCTCATACCACTTCTTCTGCGCCGCGCTCCCGGCATATTTCGCCAGCGCGTCTTCGCTCGCGAATTCCATCACGATCACGTGGCTATACCCCTCCGGAAGTTGCTTCTTGATCGGCTTCGTCCACACGTGCAGAATCCCCGGGTACTCCGACGGCAGCGCTTCTGCGCCCTTTATCGCTTTCTCGATCTGGGCCGGCGTGGCATCCTTCTTCCACTGGACCGAAATCACGTGGATCACCGTCTTGGGCGTGGCGTCGGCTGCCCACAGGCTGGTGGCGAGCATCGCCGCGCCGCCGCAAGCCGCCAGGAACAATTTTCGCGTCATGTTTCTCCTCACCGCATATTAAAACATTAAACTGGTAGGTTACAGAGGAGGCCGCGAACGATGAAAACGATCATCGAACCATTCCGCATTAAGAGCGTGGAGCCGCTGCGCCACACCACGCGCGAGGAGCGCGAGCGCCTGCTAGAAGCCGCGGGCTACAACCTGTTCCTGATCGAAGCGAAGGACATCCTCATCGACTTGCTCACCGATTCCGGAACCAGCGCCATGTCCACCGGGCAGTGGGCGGCGCTCATGCGCGGCGACGAATCCTACGCCGGCAGCGAGAGTTTCTTCCGCATGAAGCGCGTGGTCGACGATCTCACCGGCTTTCGCCACATGATCCCGACGCACCAGGGCCGCGCCGCCGAGCGCATCCTGTTCACCGTCATGTGCCGGCCCGGGCACGTAGTGCCCAGCAATACGCACTTCGATACGACGCGCGCCAACATCGAATTCACCGGCGCCCGGGCTGTCGATCTCCCCATCCCCGAAGCCGCCGACACGCAGGCCCGCCTCGATTTCAAGGGCAATATGGACGTCGACGCCCTGGAGAGCCTGATCCAGGAGACCGGGGCCGAGCATATTCCGCTGGTGATGCTGACCGTCACCAACAATTCCGGCGGCGGACAGCCGGTGTCGATGGCCAATATCGAATCCGTCCGGCGCATCACCCGGCGCTGGGGCATTCCCTTTTATCTGGACGCCTGCCGCTTCGCCGAGAACGCCTGGTTCATCCGCCAGCGCGAACCCGGGTACGCGAGTTGGACGCCAAAACAAATCGCCCAGAAGATGTTTTCGCTGGCCGACGGCTGCACCTTCTCGGCCAAGAAGGACGCCTTCGCCAACATCGGCGGATTCCTTTCCACGAACGACGACCGCCTCGCGGCCCAGGAAACCAACCTGCTGATCCTGACCGAGGGGTTTCCTACGTACGGCGGATTGGCGGGGCGCGACCTGGAAGCCATCGCGGTGGGCTTGGATGAAGTGCTCGACCCGGCGTATCTCAACTACCGCATCGTTTCCACCAGTTACCTGGGGCGGCACATCGCCGATCATGGGGTTCCCATCGTGGAGCCGCCCGGCGGGCATGCCATCTATATCGATGCAGCGCGCATGCTGCCGCACATTCCGCGTGGGCAGTTCCCGGGACAGGCGCTGGCCGTCGAGTTATACCGCCACGCCGGAATACGCGCGGTGGAAATCGGCTCGGTGATGTTCGGCGACAAAGCGCAACACGAGCTATTGCGCCTGGCCATCCCGCGCCGGGTCTACACGCAGAGCCATATCGATTACGTGGTGGAAGCCATCCTCGAGGTGAACGCGCGCAAGGAAGAAATCCGCGGGCTGGAGATTGCCGTCGAACCGCCGTTCCTGCGGCATTTCAGCGCGCGCTTCCGGCAGTTGGAGGTCGTGGTGCCCGCCCGATAGCCGCCGCCGTGTGCTTCAAAGGAAAGTTCTTGCGCACGGTCCGCAAATAGAGTAAAAACAGAAGATAAGAGATTTGTTTCTGCCGGATGTTCTTTTTTGCGGCGGCCCTGTTGAACGCGTGTGCAAAACCGTTGACAAGCTCGCGCCGCGAGGCCCGGCCCACTGATTCTGAACGATTTGCCGGCGCCCCCCCATCCGGCGCAAATGCCATGTTTTATACAGAGGCTAAGCGGATCAAAACAAGGCTCGAAGAAAGTGCGTGCGTGGAGCGTCACGCGCCTGTAACCTGAGTAATCCGCCATGTCAGCGACTTCCATAGCCCTCGATAAGGGCCTGCCCAGCAACGTCGATGCCGAGCGTTTCGTGCTCGGCTCCATCCTGCTCAACGATAGCCTTTATATACAGGCCGCCGGTGAACTCCAGCCCGACGATTTCAGTCTCGAAAAACACCGCCGCATCTTCTCCCGCATGGGCGAGCTGGCCGAGCGCGGCGAGCGCATCGACCGGGTCACGGTGGCCAACGAGCTGATGCGCTTCAACGAGCTGGAATCCTGCGACGGCCTCAGCTACCTGGTTTCTCTCGACGACGGCCTGCCGCAGATCCTGAATATCGACGCCTACATCCGCATCGTCAAGGATAAAGCCGTCCTGCGGCGGATCATCTTCGCCTCGCAGCACCTCATGAACCGCTGCCTCATGGGCGAAGAAGACGCCGACGAAATCCTGGCGGGCGCCGAAGAGACGCTGCTCAAACTGGGCGAGGATCGCGTCCGCAGCGGACTGGTCAGCCCGCGCCAGGTGATCGACGAGTACCAGGGCGGACTGAACGCCTTCCTCGATCCCAGCAAGCGTGTCAAGGGCATCAGCACCGGATTCACCAAGCTCGACGAGAAAACCAGCGGGCTGCACGCCGGCGATCTGTTCATTCTGGCGGCGCGGCCATCCATGGGCAAGACCGCGCTGGCGCTGAATATCGCGCAGCACGTCGCCAGCAAGGTCAAGCGCACGGTGGCGATCTTCTCGCTCGAAATGTCGAAGGAGTCGCTACTCACCCGTATGCTGTGCGCCACCGCGCGCGTGGATAGCCAAAAATTCCGCGCCGGATATCTCAGCGCCGATGAACGCAAACGGTTGCAGGCCGCGGCTTCGAGCCTCGTGGAAGCGCCCCTGTTCATCGACGACACGGCCGGCATCCACATGATGGATATCCACGCCAAGCTGCGCCGCACCAAGGCCGAGCATGGCTTGGGGTTGGTCATCATTGATTATCTCCAGTTGATGTCCGGGCGCGGCCGCTTCGAGAACCGCAACCAGGAGATCAGTACCATCTCGCGCGGCATGAAACTGCTCGCCAAGGACCTGAACGTGCCGATGATCGTGCTCTCCCAGCTCAACCGCGCGCCCGAAACGCGACAGGGAGACCATCGTCCGCAGCTCAGCGATCTGCGCGAAAGCGGATCGATCGAACAAGATGCCGACGTCGTGGCTTTCATCTTCCGCGAAGAGGTTTACCGGCCCCAGGACGAGAGCCTGAAGGGACAGGCAGAGCTGATCCTGGCCAAGCAGCGCAACGGCCCAGTGGGCAAAATCGAAATGGTGTTCCTGCACGAGTTCACCAAGTTCGAAAACCGTGCGGCGGACCTCGGCGAACAGGAAGCGTAAGATTTCGCGGTCGAGTAGGAGAGAGGGCAACACCGAAGCGCGACCCACTCTCCCTCATCGAACCGGACAAGCACCAGTCCAAAGCGCTGGATCTGCGTGTAATAGCTGACTCCTTCCGGCGGACGGAAGGGCCGTTGGCTGCGTCGTCTCAAATGCCGCGTGAGACGGTCCGCGTCATACACCGCTCGATATCCGGACTGGATATGTCCGCGTATCTCCTCAGCGCCTGGTGGGCCGGCCACCCAGGACGGAACCCGTAGGAGCAATCCTCGAAATCTGCTTCGAAGATCGGTTCCAGGATCAACAGAGTCGCCATCTGGACCACGCGATCACACACCGTCGGTATCCCCAACGGCCGCTGCTTCCCGTTCGCTTTCGGTATGTAGACGCGCCGTACCGCTTTCGGCGTATAGGTTTTGGCACGCAGAGATTCCTGCATATCATCCAGAAATCCCGGCACCCCGGCGGGCGGCGCTTCGATCTGTTCGATCGTCACCCCGTCCACCCCAGGCGCGCCCTGGTTGGCCCGCACCCGAGCCCATGCCGCTTCCAGCACATCGCGCTCATCCCTTCCACACTTAAGTCGCCCCGCACCGTTTACAATAGAGTAATGACCACCCGCTGTCTGCGCGCCCTGGCCATCGCCGCGCTATATATTCTGGGAGCCGCGTTGGTTTGCGCTCAGGACTGGAATACTCTCGAATCGCTCCCGGCCGTTGACCTCAGCGGTCTCTCGCCGGCGCAAAAGACTACCGTCCTGAAACTGCTGCGTGGCCGCGATTGCACTTGCGGCTGCGGCATGAAAGTGGCCGAGTGCCGCGTGAAGGATCCGAATTGCTTTTATAGCAAGGGACTGGCATCTGTCATCGTGGCGTCCATTAAAGCCGGCAAGAGCGAGAAGGATGCCTTGGCGGACGCGGAAGCCTCCCGCTTCGCGCATCCGCCCGAGCACAAGCTGCTGGAAGATCCCATCGAGGTTCCCACCGCCGGCGCACCCGAGACCGGACCCGATAACGCTCCCATCACACTGGTCGAGTTCACCGATTTCCAGTGTCCCTACTGCGCCATGGCCACGCCGCAGATACAGGCCGTGCTGAGGGCTTATCCCACGCAAGTCAGGCTGTTCTTCAAGCAGTTTCCATTGGACATCCATTCGCAGGCCGCCCTGGCAGCCGCCGCGGCCGTGGCCGCACAGAAGCAGGGCAAGTTCTGGCAAATGCACGATGCCCTATTCGCCAGCCACAACGACCTGCGGCGCCCCACGATTCTAGCCCTGGCATCGGCTGTCGGCCTGGATATGAAGCGCTTCGAAGCCGATCTCGATTCGCCGGAGGTCCGCAAGGCCGTTTCGAAGGACCTGGACGATGGCACCAACATTGGCGTCATGAGCACGCCGACGTTGTTCATCGACGGCCAGCACTACAATGGAAACATCAAGCTGGACGTCCTGAAACCGATTCTGGACGCGGAGTTGAAGCATCCTGCCAGCGCCACCAGGAAGCCGGCTTCCGTTCCGGCGGGCGCCACCCACTGAACGCTGCAGCCAAGTGATCAAAACCGTTATCTTCGACCTGGGCAAGGTCCTGATCCCGTTCGATTTTTCGCGCGGTTACCGCGCTATGGAGCCGTTCTGCGATTACCCGGCCGCGGAGATTCCCCGGCGCATCGCGGCCACGGACCTGGTACACAGGTTTGAAACCGGGCTGGTCGAATCGCGGGACTTTGTCGAACAGCTTAGCGGCATGCTCGACCTGCGCATCACCTATGAGCAGTTCTGCGAAATCTGGAGCAGCATCTTTCTGCCGGAAATATTGGTCCCGGAAAGCCTGCTGGCGGGGATCGCGGAGCGTTACCGGCTGCTGGTGCTTTCGAACACCAATGCCATCCACTTCGATATGGTGCGCCGGAATTATCCGATGCTCCGGCACTTCGACGACCTGGTGCTCTCCTACGAAGTGAAAGCCATGAAGCCATCGCCGCTCATTTACCGCGAGGCCATCGCCCGCGCGCAGTGCCGTCCGGAAGAGTGCTTCTACACCGACGACATCGCCGCCTATGTGGAAGGCGCCCGCCGCGAGGGCATCGACGCCGTGCAATTTGAATCGTGCGCGCAATTGGAGCGGGAACTCGCGGCCCGCGGGATCCGCTGGTCATGATTACCGACCTGGTGCAGATCCGCCTGCTCGGCGAAAAGAAACGGCACGAAAACGAGCGCTTCCGCCGGCATATGAAAGCGCACGACCATTCCGACCGCATCCTGCGCCGTATCGCCGAAGGCATCGAGGAACAGATCGATTGTACGCAGTGCGCCAATTGCTGCCGCGTGGCTACCGTGAAAGTTTCCGCGCGCGATATCGAGCGGCTGGCGCGCCATCTCAGTATGACGCCCGCCGCGTTCATCACGGAGTACACCACCGAAAGCGACGACGAAGGCACCATCCTGCGCCGCACCGATGAGGCGGGCTGCACGTTTCTCGATGGCACGGCCTGCACGGTATACGATGCGCGTCCAGATACCTGCCAGCGCTTTCCGCACGTGGTGCGCGGCAACGGCTCGATCGCCAGCCGCATGTGGCAATTCATCGACCGCGCCTGTTACTGCCCGATCGTCTATAACGCGCTCGAAGCGTTTAAGGTCGAAACTGGCTTCCGGCGCTAAGCCGGCCGTCAATCGCAGCGCAGGGCGGTGATCGGATCCGACCGCAGCGCGCGGCGCGCGGGCAGATATCCGGCGACTGCGCCTACCACGAAGAGGGCGCTTGCGGCCGCGGCCAGCGTGGCCGGGTCCACCGGCGAGAGTCCAAACAAAGTGCGCGCGATCAGGCGCGTGGCCGCCAGCGCACAGGGCAATCCCAGGGCGATGCCCGCCAGGGTCAGCCAGAGTGCCTCGCGCAAGATCAGCCGCAGGATAGCGCTGGGCTGCGAGCCGAGCGCCATGCGAATGCCGATCTCGCGGGTCCGCCGCGTGACCGTGTAAGACATCAGGCCGAAAATCCCGATGCCGGCCAGCAACAGCGCGGCGGCCGCGAAGGCGGTGGAAAGGATCGCCGTAGCGCGTTCCGCGACTAGCGCCTGATCGCTCATTTGTTCGATGGTCTTTGTCCCGGTGACGTATTCGCGGCCGAGTGCGCGGACTTCGCGGCTCAGCGTCTGCGCCAGCGCCGCGGCGCCGGCCGCGCGCACGAACAGGTTGCCCGCCGTGGCGTATTGGGTGTGCTGCTGGCAAGGCACATACATCACGGGCTGGCTCGAATCCCGCAAATCGATCAGGCGCGCGGAACGCACCACCCCGACGATCTCAAGATCCTGAAACTCCGGTTGCACGCCGAAGCGGACGTGCTGGCCGATCGCGCCGCCCGAAGGGAACAAGCGGCGGGCCGTCTGGTTATCGAGGATGGCGACCCGGGCGCGCTGCGCATCATCGGTCCATGCAAAATCCCGGCCGGATAAAAGCGGTATCGCGAGGGTCTTGAAGAATCCCGGCGAAACGGTGGCGAGAGTAGCCAAAACGTTGAACTCCGGGTTGTCCGCGCCTTTGAGCGAGACCGTCTCTTTCCACCCCTGACCCGCCGGCACCGGAAGTTCCGACAAGGCGGCGGCGACCGCCCCGGGCAGGGTTGCGGCGCCCTCCACCAGTTGCCGGAGATGGTTGTTTGTATCCGGGTCTTTACGCTCATTTGGGCTGGCCCCCGGCAATGGAGACAGGGCGGCTTCGAGAATCCCTGTCTTTTGAAAGCCGGGATTGTAAGAACGCAGGTTTTTGAGGCTACGCAGAAGCAGCCCGGCGCCGAATAGCAGGACCAGAGACAGGGCAATCTGGGCGGCGACCAGAATCTGTCCCGATCGTGCCGGTCCGCGGCTGGTGCCGCGCTGGCCCAACACCAGTGCTGGTTCGTGCCGGGACATTTGCCATGCCGGGACCAGCCCGATCAGGATTCCGGTGAGGGCCGCGGCGGCGGCGGTGAACGAGAAAACGCGCCAGTCGGGCCGCAGATCGAGCCTCACGGGTTCGAGCGCACCGCGCGTAATGAGCCCGAGCAGCGCCGGACCGCCCCATTGCGCCACAGCCAGCGCCAGCAGCGCGCCGGCGGCCGATAACAAGATGCTTTCGGTCAGCAACTGCAGGATAATCTGGCGGCGGCTGGCGCCCAATGCCGCGCGCGTACAGATTTCACGACTGCGGGCAGCGGCGCGCGCCAAAGTGAGACTGGCCAGGTTCACGCAAGCGATCAGCAGGATCAGCGCGACTACGCCCATCAACAAATAAAGGGGACGCGAGACTCGCGCGCGGACATCCGCATTCGCGCCGGCCGCGGCAGGCTCCACGGCCAGGCGCATGGCGAGGAACGACTGGCGGCGCGGACCGCGGCTCTCGGTAGGAGCAGTGGCCTGCAGCAAACCCGGCCAAAAGGATGCCAGTTGCGCGCGCGCCCGATCCACCGAGATGCCCTCGCGCAGGCGGCCCGTGGCGAAGACCCACAAGAGCGCACGGCTCTGACGATCAAAGAGCGCATTCTCTATGGGTATGGTGACGTCCGGGGCCTCGCCTGGCGTCATCCCCATGAACCACTCGCGGCTGACGCCAATGATGGTGAAAGACTTTCCTTCGATCCGAATCGCTTTGCCGATCACGGCCGGATCGCGGCCGAAGCGGCCTTCCCAGCATTCGTAACCGAGGACGGCTTCCGCGTTGACGCCAGAAACGTCCGCGGGCGCGATCAGCCTGCCCAGCAGCGGCGCGGCCCCCAACCCGGAGTAATAATTGCCCGTTACCGCGCGCACGCGGCCCGGAAAAAGCGTACCGTTCGCTTCTACGTTAAATTGCAACGCGCCGCTCCAGCCGTAGAGGCCGGAAAAAACCCGCTGCGAGCGCTCCAGCGCCTGAATCATGGGAAACGAGAACGGCACGCTGTGGCCGTTTCGATAAATGGGGGTCAATTCCACCAGTTGCCGGGGCCGCGGCACGGGCAACTCGCGGAAGAGAACGGCGTCGAGGAGGCTGAAGATGGCCGTGTTGGCGCCGATGCCGAGCGCCAGACTCAGAACCGTGACGGCCGCATATCCCGGACTGCGCACGAAGGCGCGCAGTCCGTACCGGATATTCTGCCAGAACAACATCACGGCGTGAGAGCCCGATTACGGGGAGCCGTTTTACCCGGATCCCCGCGTAAGATTGCTATGCCGAAACGGGCGTACCCAGCTTGGCGTACCACGGCGTGGCCGATTTGATGGCGTCGTTCACGGCGTTGATGTTCTTCACACCTTCCTTCGACAGCCAGTCTTCCAGCGCCTTCACCCCGCTCTTGGCGTAAACCGGGATGCCTTCTTTCCAGGTCGCGCGGCCGCACAGCACGCCCGAGAAGTCCGTGCCGGCTTCGGTGGCCATGCGCAGGGATTCCACGAATTGTGCGTTGCTCACGCCGGCGCTCAGGTAGATGAACGGCTTCGCGGCGATCTCCGCGGCTTGCCGGAAGTGCGTCAGGGCTTCTTTCAGCGTATAAGCCGTCTGGCCCTTGTATACCGCGCTACCTTCCACAAATTCCGCGTTGATGGGCACTTCCACCTTCAGGATGTCCACGAAATATTGCGGCTTGGAGAACTCTTCCATGCTCTTCTTGACGATCTCGGGCTTATTCTTCGCGTACTCGAAGCCTTTCTCGTCTCCGCCCTTCGGATCGTAACCTACGAACTCCAGGAAGAAGGGGATCTGGTACGTCTCGCACTCCGCGCCAATGCGCTCGATGAAGGCGTGCTTGATGTCGTTGATCTTGACGTCCTCGAAGGGCGTGTAATAGATCAGGATCTTGACGGCGTCCGCGCCCCAATCGACGATGCGCTTTACCGAAACATGCGGCAGCAGATCGGGCAGGCGCCCGGGCTGCGTGTTGTCGTATCCGCTCAACTCATAGGCCAGCAAAAGACCGGCATTGCTGCTGCGCGCCAGGCGCGCATCCAGGCCGAATTCGGGGTCGAGCAAAATGGCGCTGGCATGCGGTGTCAGCACTTTCGTGACGGCAGTTTTAAACTCGCCCATCATTTCGTGCGTGATCTCTTTCTTGTCCACGCCGCGCGCCGATGCCAGGGACTTCTGCAGACTGCCGCGCTGATCCATCGCCGCTGCCGCGATGACACCGGCATGATTCGAGAGCGCCTTCATGTGCTTCAACTTACCTTCGGACATTTTCATTACGATCTCCTTACAATTTGGGGAATACTGGTAACGCGATAGTGCCCTTCAAAGGCAATAATGATTCGTTACACCATATTATGACATATTGCGCCCGGAATCGACCGGAGAATCCGACCGGCATGTCCATTTCTTCAGGCGCCGGAAATAGGCCTGGGCTATCCCCGCATCGCGCAAAATCCGCTGCTTCAGCGCCTGCGCATCCGGGAATTGCCGCTCGTCCCGCACACGCCACAGAAATTCCACGTGAATGCGGCGCGGTGTCTCTCCACTGAGCGGCTCCAGCAGAAACGTCTCAATCGAGATCTCGTGCCCCTCGCCGAAAGTAGGCCGATAGCCCACGTTGGTGATGGATGGCCACGTGCGGCCGTCCGCAAGATCGCCCGTGCGCGTAATGTAGACGCCCGTTGCCGGCAGCACTTCCGTATTCGCCGCCAGATTCAGCGTAGGCACGGTCTGCTTCGACCCCACGCCGCGGCCGGCCACCACGTCGCCCTCCAGCGCGTAAGGCCGTTCCAGCAAGCGCGCCGCCTGCGCCACGCGGCCTGCCTCGATCAACTGCCGCAGGGCCGTGCTGCTCACCAGGCGTCCGCGCACCGTGACAGCCTTGACTTCTTCCGTTGTAAATCCGTATTTGCGGCCCAGTTGCGCGAGCACCCGCACGTTGCCGGACTGTTTGTATCCGAAACAAAAATCGTGACCCAACACCATGGCGCGCACATTCAGTTTGCGTACCAGCACCTGCTCGACAAACTGCTCGGGAGTGAGCCGCGCGACGTGCCGGTCGAACGGCATGATGAACACCTGATCGATGCCCTCCTCCTGCATCAGTGCGCTGCGCTGCTCGGGCGAGGTCATCAGGCGTGGCGAGCGCGCGGGCGCCACCACCTTGCTCGGATGCGGGTTGAAAGTAAGCGCGGAAGCCTTCAGGCCGCGTTCGACGGCGACTTCCTTAACGCGGCGCAGGATGCGGCGGTGGCCGGCATGCACGCCATCGAAATTGCCGATGGTCAGCGCGCACGGTCCGAAATCCGCGGGCACCTCGTCGAGGCTGCGATACACGCGCGGGAGAGGGTTCATCTACCAGGTCCCTCCTGTACGACGCCGCGTAGGGCGGCCAATCCTGGCCGCAGCCGCCTTTTAGGCGGCCAAGCCGGCTGAAAGCCGGCTGCGGGCAAGATTGCCCGCCCCACCAGTTTACTCATCCGCGCCTCCCACTTCGATTTCGAGCCCGTCATAAGCCAGCCGGATATGCGGCGGCAGGCGCGCCTCCGTGCGGGCGTGCGCCAGATCGTGGCAGATGTGCGTGAAAAAAACGCGCCGGGCTCCGACCGCTTCCGCCGTCGCAATGGACCGGTCCACCGTAGAGTGCGTGGGATGCGGCTTGTATCGCAGCGCATCGAGGAATAACACATCCAGGCCCCGTAATTGATCGAGCGAGGCGTCCGGAATCTCGCTGTGATCGGTGAGATACGCGGCGCCGCCGAACCGGAAGCCGTAGATCTGTGCCGTGCCGTGCAGGATCGGGATGGGCGTGAACGCCAGGCCGAACAGGTCGAACGGAGCGCCGTTCAACGTGTGCGAGTCCAGTTGCGGCACCGCCGTATTCTTCTCCGCGCCATCGAAGACGTAACGGAATGCCCCGTGAATGGCGGCCATGGTGCGTTCGGACGCGTAGATCGGGATGCGTTCGCGCTGCCGGAAATTGAAAGGCCGCACATCGTCCAGCCCCATGATGTGGTCGGCATGCTCATGCGTGAACAGGATCGCGTCCAGCCGCTCGAAGCCGGTGCGCAGGGCCTGCGCGCGAAAATCCGGGGTGGCATCGATCAGCACGTGGCGCCCGCCGTAGCTCACCAGGATGGACGGGCGCAGGCGTTTGTCGCGCGGATCGCTCGAAGTGCAGACGTCGCAATGGCAGCCGATGGTCGGCACACCCGTGCTCGTGCCGGAGCCAAGCACGGTGATCTTGACGGCGGGCTCCGCCATTCAGTCTTTCGGGCTATCTGCCTGCGGGGTCTTCTTGGCCTCGTCGACGGCCTGCACATAGCGGAACCGCAGTAAGGTGAGCGAGTTTTCGAGCAGCCGTTGTTCCTCGAGGGACAGGTTGCCGCGCGTTTTCTCCTGCAACATACCCATCAGATCGATGGTATGGCGTGCCAGTACCAGATCGGCCGGAGGCTCCTCTTCGCCGCCGAGACGCATCAATCCCAGTTGCATTTCGGCCTGCAGGCGGAGGGATTCGGCCAGGAATTCGAAGGTCGCGGGCGGAAGCGGGAAGGGACGGCCTTCCTGGCTTCCGCGAGGGTCTGTATCGATATCGGTCATCTTCCGTCTATTTTATCAAGCGCGCCTCTCTCTTGGCGCGTTGCTCGCACGATGCGAATAAGCCGCCGCCGGGCGGTGGTGCTGAAGTCATTGCTGTAAGTGCTCGGCAGGATGGTTCCAGCGGTGAACGTGACGGTCGAAGTACCCACGTTGATGATGTTGATCGCCTCCGAGACCTCTGCTTGCATGAACAGGTTTAGGCGTTCTGTTAGCGATGTAACCAGCCATCGAAAAGGACCTTCCGCTAACTTGGCAGAAGCGCGGTGGCCTGAGCCTGTCAAGCGCGGGGCGGACAGGAGGTAACCTGGCTGGTGGGACTATCTCGGGCATGAGTTGAGAAGGCCGCTTGCCGACTTCCTTCGAGACGGCATCTGCGCATTGCGGATTCGGAAGGGGCGAGTGAATTATCGGGTTCGAGCGGGCCCTACGGCGAAAGAAAGCGTTCCAAGCCGATCCTGGCGGGCATTCTTATTCTGAGGAGGAGACGTAGCCATGCCGAAGACTAAAGACGCGCTCAAGATTCTAGAACGGGTTACGGGCAACAACGCGGCTATCAAAGCCGGTATCACCGCTGCCAGGACCAACCTCGAAGTGGCCCAGATGATCTACGATGCGCGCACTAATGCGGGCCTCTCGCAGAGCGAGCTCGCGGTCCTCGCCGGATCGAAGCAACCGGTGATTGCCCGGCTCGAAGATGCCGGCTATCGAGGCCACTCTCTGACCATGCTGCTGCGAATTGCCGCGGCTCTCGAACAACGGCTGGAAATCCGTTTCGTTCCACCGCGCCGCAGCCTCCGGCGGACAGCATAATCGCGTGTCCATGTTAAATTAAAACTTGTCCCCCACCGCCGGTGAAAAATTTCAAAAACTGGTCGACCTGATGGCCCGCCTGCGTGCCCCCGGCGGATGCCCGTGGGACCGCGAACAAACCTTCGACACCATCAAGCCTTATCTGCTCGAGGAAACCTACGAAGTAATGGCTGCCATCGATGCGCGCGACTGGCCCGAACTGACCGGCGAACTCGGCGACCTGCTGCTGCAATCCGTTTTCTTCTCGCAGATGGCCTCCGAGCAGAACCTGTTCTCGATCTCCGACGCGCTCGACGCGATTAACGAAAAGCTGATCCGCCGGCATCCGCACATTTTCGGCGACCAGACCGCGAAGACCGAGGGCGACGTACGCCGCATCTGGAGCGAGGTCAAAGCGGAGGAGAAGAAGCAGAAGGGCGAGCCCGTCGCGGGATTGCTCGATTCGGTTCCGCGCGCGCTGCCCGCGCTGGTCGAAGCGCAGCAGCTCACCACGCGCGCCGCGCACGTGGGCTTCGATTGGGATAACGCCGAACAGGTGCTCGAAAAGCTGCACGAGGAACTGGCCGAATTCGATGCGGCGCGCCGCGCCGATTCCGAAGAGGGCGCCTCGCAAGAGGAATTGGAAGGCGAATTGGGCGATCTGCTGTTCGTGCTGGTGAATCTCGCGCGCTTCGTCAAAGTGGATCCCGAGCAGGCCTTGCGCAAGACCAACGCCAAGTTCCGCCGGCGTTTCGGCTACATCGAGCGCAAGCTGGGCGAACGGGGCAAATCGCCGGAAGAAGCCACGCTCGCCGAAATGGACGCGCTGTGGGAGGAATCTAAACGATGATCGAGCTGCGCGCGCTGACGGAGGGCCGCCAGTTTCAGGAAGCCGTCGCCTTGCAGCGGACCGTCTGGGGATTCACCGACGTCGAACTGCTGCCCGTGCGTCTTTTCGTGGTCGCCACCAAAGTCGGGGGGCAGGCATTCGGCGCTTACGATGGCCATACGATGGTGGGATTCCTGCTTTCGATTCCAGGATTGAAAGCCGGCGGCGGATCGTACTTGCACAGCCACATGCTGGGCGTGCTGGCGGAATATCGCAACCAGGGCGTCGGCCGCATGTTGAAGCTGCACCAGCGCGACGACGCTTTGCGGCGCGGCATCGAGCTGATCGAGTGGACCTTCGATCCACTGGAATTGAAGAACGCCTTCTTCAATATGGAACGGCTGGGCGCGATCGTGCGGCGCTACGTGGAGAATCAATATGGCACCACCACCAGCCCGCTGCACGGTGGATTGCCGACGGATCGCTGCGTGGCCGAATGGTGGCTCGCCAGCCCGCATGCCGAGGCGATTTTGGCGGGCTGCGCGCCTATGCGCCGCGTCCTGGAACGGATCGACGTGCCCGCGGATATCGACGCGATCCGCCGCGCAGAGCCGCGGCGCGCCCGCGAAATCCAAAAGTCGCTGGGTGTGCGCCTGATGGGCGGTTTCGATCGCGGCTTGGCGGTAATTGGCTTCGAACGGTCGGATGCGGTGGGCACCTATCTGCTCGGGAGGTGGGAATGCGGATCGAACGCGTAACTCTCCGCCAGATCCGAATGCCGCTGGTGCACTTCTTTGAAACCAGCTTCGGCCGCACCACCGGACGCGACATCATTCTGGTGGAGGTGGCCGCTGAAGGCGCTTCCGGATGGGGCGAAGTCACTGCCGGCGAGAATCCTTTCTACAACGAAGAGTGGACCGAATCCGCCTGGCTGATCCTGCGCGATTACGCCATTCCACGCGTGCTGGGCCGGGATCTCGCCGGCGCCGGCGATGTCGCCCCGCTCACCGCGCACATTCGCGGCCACCAGATGGCGCGCGGCGGTCTGGAAGCCGCGGTGTGGGACCTGGCGGCGCGCCTCGCCGGCCAGCCGCTGTGGCAAGCCATCGGCGGCGGCGCTCGCCGCGAGATTCCGTGCGGCGTTTCGATCGGCATCCAGGACTCGGTCGCGCAGCTTCTCGATAAAATCGCACACGAGCTCGCTGCGGGTTATCAACGCATCAAGATGAAGATCAAGCCCGGCTGGGACGTGGACGTAATCCGGCAGGTGCGCGCCCGCTTTCCGGCGATCAAGCTGATGGCCGACGCCAACTCCGCTTACACGCTGGCGGACGCGGACCGCCTGAAGCAGCTCGATGAATTCTACCTGATGATGATCGAGCAGCCTCTGGCGCACGACGACATCATCGATCATGCCGTGCTGCAGGCCAAACTCGATACGCCGATTTGCCTGGACGAGAGCATCCGCTCCGCGCATCATGCCGAGCAGGCCATCCGGCTGCGTGCGTGCGGCATTATCAATATCAAGCTGGGGCGTGTGGGCGGCTTCGCCGAGGCCAAACGCGTGCACGATGTGGCCCAGGCGGCGGGCGTGCCGGTGTGGTGCGGCGGGATGCTCGAAGCCGGCGTGGGGCGCGCGCACAACATCGCGCTTTCCACCCTGCCCAACTTTGTTCTGCCGGGCGACGTATCGGCCAGCCGGCGCTATTGGGCGCGCGATATTATCGTGCCGCCGGTCGAAACCACGCCGCAAGGCACCATCCGTATCTCCACCGAACCCGGCTTCGGCTATGCCCTGGATCGCGATTACATGCAGGCGATCACGGTCCGCGAGGAGTCCGCCGGTTGAACGGCGCCGCGGTACTCTACGCCCTCATCTTCCTGATGGTGGCGTTCTGGTCGGGCAACTATATTGCGGGCAAGATCGCATTGCGCGCGTTTTCGCCGTTGCTGCTGGCGGGCTTGCGGATCGGCTTCGCGGGCGTCGCGATGTTGCCGCTCTACGGCTGGGAACGGACGCGCAGGCCGGCCGCGTCCCCGGCGGCACGCACAGGACGCGAAATCTTGCAGCTTCTCGTTTTGGGCATACTGGGCGTGACCCTGAATCAGGTCTTTTTCGTTGTCGGGCTGAGCCGCACCAGTGTCGCGCATGCGGCCATTCTCATCGGCCTTACCCCTATACAGGTGCTCATCATCGCGCGCCTGCGCGGCCAGGAAAAGATCACCGTGCGTAAGGCGGTGGGTATGGCGATCGCGCTGGCCGGCGTCGCTGTGCTGAAATGGTTCGAGCCGGCGGCCGGGACGGGCGCCACCTGGACCGGCGATTTCGTCATCCTCCTGGCCGGGCTGTGCTTCGCGCTGTTCACCGTTTTCGGCAAGGAGGTTACCGCGCGCTATAGCACCATCACCATGAACGCTTACGCCTACGTGGGAGGCGCACTGGCGCTGCTGCCGCTGACGCTGTGGGAGGCCGCGCGCCAGCCGCTCGGGCAAATTGGCGCGGGAGCCTGGCTGGCGGCGATTTACATGGCGCTGTTCCCCTCGGTGATCGCTTACCTGATTTACTACCACGCACTGGCCCACATGACCGCTTCACGGGTGTCGGCGTTCTCGTATCTGCAGCCCGTATTCGCTTCTATCATGGGCGTCGCCATACTGGGCGAGACCCTGGGCGCGCCGGTGATCGCGGGCGGCACGGTGATCCTGGCCGGCGTATATCTGGCGGAGCGCGGCTGATGGTTTCGTTCGTTCAATTGCTGCGCGGCAATCGCAACTACCGCTATACCTGGATCGGGCAGGTGGTCAGCGAAATCGGCGACCACTTCAACAACATCGCCGTCTTCAGCCTGGCTTTGGCGACCACACACTCTGGCCTGGTGGTCAGCGGCGTGATGCTCTCGCGCGCGATTCCGGCGGTGCTGGCGGGGCCCATCGCGGGAGTGCTGCTCGATCGCCTGAACCGCAAGCACGTGATGATCGCCAGCGATGTGATTCGCGCGGTGCTGGCGCTGGGGTTCATCCTCACCATCCACCGGCACGACACCTGGCTGCTTTATTTCTTCAGCGCGCTGCTGATGTTCGCGTCGCCATTTTTCACCAGCGGCCGTTCGGCTATCCTGCCCAGCATCGCCACCAAGGACGAGTTGCATACCGCCAATTCGCTGACCCAGACCACCGGCTGGACCACCCTGACCATCGGCACCTTTCTCGCCGGCGCCAGCGTGGCCAGCTTCGGTTATCAGTGGGCCTTTGTGGGTAACGCGCTCTCGTTCGTGGTCTCCGCGTTCTGCATCTCCCGGCTGTTTCTTCCCGGTGACGCCTTCCGCCCCAAGCGCCACGCGCTGACGGAAGCGGACGTGGTGCGGCCGTGGCACGAATACACCCAGGGCTTGCGTTACATGCGCGACCATCCCCTGATATTCGGCATCGCCCTGATTGGCGTGGGCTGGGCCACCGGCGGCGGCGCGGCGCAGATCCTGTTCAGCATCTTTGGCGAGATTGTTTTCAATCGCGGGCCGGCCGGTATCGGCATCGTGTGGGGATGCGCGGGCATTGGGCTGCTCATCGGGGGCGTGATCGGGCACCGGCTGGGCGAACGCCTCAGCTTCGATGGCTACAAGCGCGCGGTAGTGGTCTGCTATGTGATTCATGGCGGCGCGTACGTCCTGTTTAGCCAGATGCGGAACTTCCATGCGGCCCTGGTTTGCATCGCGCTCTCGCGCGCCGCGGTGGCGGTCAGCTCGGTGCTGAATTATTCCCAGCTCTTGCGGCATGTCGCGAACGAATTCCGCGGCCGCGTGTTTGCCACCATGGAATCGATGGTCTGGTCTACCATGATGGTTTCGATGATGCTCGCGGGCATCGCTTCGCAGTATTACGACCCGCGCGCTATTGGCGCGATTGCCGGCGTGCTCAGTTCCACCACGGCCATCTTCTGGGGCTGGGCGAACTGGACGGGGCGGCTGCCCGAACCCGCGCAAGAGGGCGTAGAGCCGGAGGACGTGGAAGTGCATGGCGAACCCACCATCTGATTTGCAAGGCAAAGTCGTATTGGTTACCGGCGCGGCTAAACGCATCGGACGCGGCATCGCGTTGCATCTGGCGCGGGCAGGCGCGCGCGTGGCCATCCATTATGGAAACTCGGAAGCCGAAGCACGCGCGACCGCGGCGGAGTGCGACGGAGCGCCGCTCTATCGCGCAAATCTGGAAAGCGTGGCGGAGATCGAGCGCATGTTCCGCGAAGTTGAAGGCACGCTTGGCCGGCTGGACGGCCTGGTGAACAACGCCGCCCGTTTTACGCGCCGCGATCCGCTGGAGATCACCGAAGCCGATTGGGACTTCATCCATGCGGTGAATCTGAAGGCGGTGTTCTTCTGCTGCCAGAACGGCGCGCGCCTGATGCGCAAGTCCGGCGGGGGGCGCATTGTCAACATCAGCTCGCTGGGCGGCTTGCGGCCCTGGGCGGACCACGCGCATTACTGCGCGTCAAAGGCCGGCGTAATCATGTTGACGCGCGCGCTGGCCAAGGCATTCGCGCCCGAAATTACGGTGAATTCAGTGGCGCCCGGCGTGATCCCCTTCGGGGAACTGGATGCGCAGGCCATCGGGATGATCAAGGCAACGCCCGCGTTGCGGGGCGGCACGCCGGATGAGATTGCGGACGCGGTGGCCTATTTTCTGCGGGCGAGTAACTTCATCACCGGTCAGATTATGGCGGTGGATGGCGGGCTAAGCCAGCGGTAAACGAACGCCTCCGGAGTTCGGACCGATCTCCTGATCACCGGCCGCTTGCCCCCGTGGCGCCCGCTTTAGCGGGGCCGCTGGCCGGGCCGGTTTGAACTATCGTGTGACTTCGCTTGGGGCACCGTCGAAAACTCACCGTGGGCAATCATGCCCGGAGCCGCCTCTTCAGGCGGCTAAGCCGGCCGGAAAGCCGGCTGCGGCCAAGATTGGCCGCCCCCCTTTTTTTCATCATCTTTGCGGCTCCGAAAAACATATGCAGCCGTTGTTCCGTAGTGGGAATCTCTTCCAAGCGGTTCTCCTTTCCTCTTACATCAGCAATGTTTCAGTAAGGCCCCTTCGCTCCACGGTCGTTACCCGAAGGGCGCCAAGAAGCAAGGTCAGAGATCAGGGCTGTTGGCGGTTACCTTTGCATGTTTGCGAGAAAGTAAGTGTGATAATGGACGACTTAGCCGCAAAGGGTCCGAATTGCCACGATTGCCGGGCTGCGTTTGGCCTTTGGGCAATCCGGTTCGGGCGGCCCGCCACAATCTCCAAGCACACCGCAATCGCCCAACCCGTGGCAGTAAGTCGAGCACAAATACAATCGGTTTGACTCAGTTGTTTGGCATCGCCAGTCAGCGGTAGGTCACGCTGCCGTCGGGTGCTAGCGGCCATCCGGGATTCCATGCGACTTCCCACGGGAAGCCATCGGGATCCGCAAAATAGCCTGAGTAACCGCCCCAGGATGTCTTGCGCGCCGGCTTCAGGATGGCCGCGCCGGCCGCCGCGGCGCGCGCGATGAGGGGATCGACCTGGTCTTGGGACCGCACGTTGTGGCCCAGCGCCATGGCCGGTTTGCCGAAGTCCTTCGGATCCGCGTGAAAGTCCGCCGCGAGCTGATCGCGCAGGAAGAGGGCAAATATCATGCCGCCGGTTTGAAAGAACACAATCTCCTGGTTCTCGAAGACCGGCTTCCAGCCGAGGCCTTCCGCGTAGAAGCGCCGGGACTTGGCGAGGTCTCCGACGCCAAGGGTGACAATGCTGATGCGCTGCTCCATAGTCCGATCTCCTCCCGATGCCGAAAGGGGTGGTGAGGCGAGGGCGGTGATGGCCGCCAACAGTTCCCTTCGAGACATACGATTTGAGGATAGACGAGTCAGGCGGGTATTGGTTTGAGCGAACCGGGCAGTTCCGCGCCTGCGGTATTGTCAAGTGTAGTGCGTCACACAGATAAACGATTATGCGTCGCCCTGTGGGGCGGGCTATTCAGCCACGGACCCGCTTTCGATTTCGGACGCACTACACTAGAGACCCTCAAAGATCGCGCTGACGGGCGTGCTGAAAGCAGGCTGAAAACACCATACGGCACGCATTTCAATCAGGCTCGATTTCACGAACTCGCGAGTCGGCCCGCCACCTGGCATATCGACCACCTCTCCATCGATCAATTCAACCCTCTGCTCCTCGATATCCGGCAGCTTTAGGACCCTACACCTCCTGCACAGTTGCGCGGCGCTCCAGCTTGCCCCATCCGACCACGCGCCCACGTACGGCGTAGATCAGGGACTTGGCCACCACATAGTACATCAGCTCGCGGTAATAGATGCGCTGAAAGAACAACAGCGCCAGATCCCAGGGTTTCTCGCCTTCCAGCCAGTAAGCGACGAGGCCCGTGAGCAATTCCAGGACGAAGAACGCCAGATAGAACGCCAGCACAATGCGCCAGTTACCGGCGAACAGGGCCACGATCATGGCGACTTCGGCGAAAGGGGAGAGGGCGGAAAGGAGCACCTGGAAAATCCAGATGCTGGGCAGGGCCACGAAGCCGAGCGATCCATATTTGGGAACGAAGAGCGCGTCGCGATGTTTCCAGGCGGCCTGCAAAGTGCCGAATGCCCAGCGGAAGCGCTGCTTGGCCAGGCCGCGCGTGTCTTCGGGGGCTTCGGTGAAAGCCACGCCATCCTGCTCGTAGCGGATGCGGTAACCGGCGCGCCGGATCTTCAGGGTGAGGTCGGTGTCTTCGGCCAGGGTATCGTCTCCGAATCCGCCCATCTGGAGGATGAGGCCCTTGCGCCAGGCGCCCACCGCGCCGGGCACCACGGTAATCGCGTTCAGCAAATCGAGCGCGCGGCGATCCAGGTTGAAGCCGTAGATGTACTCGATCGACTGGAAGCGCGTGATCCAGCGGTTGCGGTTGCCTACGCGAGCGTTGCCCGAGACCGCGCCCACCTGGGGATCGGCGAAGTGCCGCACCAGTTTTTGGATGGTGCCGGCGCGGAAGATGGTGTCGGCGTCCAGGGCGATCAGGAGTTCGTGGCGGGCATGCGCGATGGCGTTGTTCAGCGCCGAGGACTTGCCCCCGTTAGGCTGCGAGAGGATACGGACGTTGGGGCGGCCTGAAAAATCACGCCGCAGGACCTCCAGAGTGGCATCTTGAGAACCATCGTCCACGATGACCAACTCCAGATCGCCGTAGCCATTCCGCAGGATGGATTCGACCGTGCGCGCGATGACCTTCTCCTCGTTATATGCGGCGACGATGACGGAGACCGGCGGGCGGAAAGCGGGATCGAAACGCGCGCGCGCGGCATGCCACTTCTGCACCAGGGCCAGGCCACCGTAGAAGAGGGAGCGGGCCAAAGTCAAGTAAATGGCCCAGAGGAAGAGCATGCCGATGATCTTTTTAAACGCGCCCTGGGAGTCGAAGGCGCCGCCTTCGATGCGCGCCCAGCGCATTTCGACGGCGGAGGGCGCGGGCATGAGCTGCGCGCGCGTCTGCCCGAGCAACTCGCTCAGGGGGACGAAGCGGTAACCGCGCGCCTGCAAACTTTCGAGAATGCGCGGCAGGGCGGCCACCGTGGCGGAACGGTCGCCGCCGGCATCGTGCAGCAGGATCACATGGCCGGGGTCTTCGGGCGATTGCAGTTCCCCTTGGATCTCCGCGACGATTTCATCCGCGGTCACGCCCTTGGACCAATCGCGCGGATCGATGCGCTCGCCCACCGTGACGTAGCCGGCCTGCTGTGCGCGCAAGACCGGCAGGATTTCCTCGGGAGTCTGGGGCTGGCTATCGGCGTTGTATGGCGGCCGGAACAGCACGGTGGAAACACCCAGCGCGTTCTCGATGATGCGCTCGGTGGTGCTCAACTCCAGCGCCGCGCGCTCGCCGGAAACCAGCGCGATATTCGGATGCGTATAGGTGTGATTGCCGATGTCGTGGCCTTCGGCATACGCACGTTTGACCAGCCCGATGTTCTGGCCGGCATTCGCGCCGATGATGAAGAAGGTGGCGCGCACGGCATGGCTGCGGAGGATATCGAGGACCGCGGGAGTGTAGCGCGGGTCCGGGCCATCGTCGAAGGTGAGGCATAGCACTTTGCGGGCCTGGCCGCCGCCGCTCGATTCGATGGTGTAGTAAGACGGCAACTGACCATACTGTTCCGCATACTGGCCGTCGCCGCCGCGAGTCACCTGGCGGCCGCCATCGCGAGGCGTCTCGACGATGCGGAGCACGTCACCATTGCCGTAGTTATTCACGGACTTTTCGGCGGTGAGGAGGGAAAGCTGGCGGGGATCGTAATCGGCGGCGGGCCATGCGCTGGGCTGGAGCACCTTCCACAGGTCGGGATCTTCCGCGCCCAAACGCCATAGGGCGACGCCGCGGAAACCGCCGTCCGCGACGCCGCGTGCTTCGTTGAGGGCGGTGACCGCATCGAGGAACCAGACTTCATGGCGGCGTCCGCCCGCCTGGTAGCGATGGACGGGATTGGCCATGGCGGCATCCCAAGCGATGCCGGAGCGGTCGGAGACGGCCTGCGACACGATCTCGCCGAAGGTGGTTTCAGCGGAGCCGGTGCCGCCTATGGTCCAATCGTAGCCGTAATTGCCGATGCCGATCACCATTTTCTCGGGCGGCGCCATGCCGGCCAGGCGATCGATCTCCTTCTGAAACCAGCCTTGGGAGGCGATGGGGCCGGGTTCGCCCGACTGATAGTGCTCGTCGTAGACCATCGGCACGATGTAGTCGTTGACCGCTGAAAGCTGCGCGATATCGTAAGCCGGGTCGTCGATGGGGACGCTCTCGGTGAGCAGCAGGCCGGCGGGCTGGAGCTTCGCGCGCAACTGGCGCATGAAGGCCAGGAAGGGATCGCGGTCGTGGGGCGCGAGTTCTTCGAAGTCGATGTTAACGCCGGCAAAATGGTGTTCGGCGAGGTTGTTGTAGATGTTATCGACCAGATCGCGGCGGGTTTCGGAGTCGCGCAGGATTTTGCGGACATCGGCGGGCTGCCAGCCGTCGCGATAGTTGGTGACCAGGGCCAGGATGGGCAGGCGGGCTTGGGCGGCGATGGCTATTACGGTAGGATCGCTCTGGTCGTCGAGATCTCCCTGGGCATTGCGCAGGATCAGCCATTCGGGCACGAGGTGTGTGAGATGCGCGAGGTGCATGCGCAGGGAGACCATGCTGGCCGGGTCCCAATTGACGTAAAAGCCGAACACGATGGGGCTGTGGGCGCCGACGCGCGCGGCGGTCTTGGGATGTAGTACGGGCGAGGCGGAGCGCACATACTTGATGTTGCCGGCGGCCTTGCGCAGTTTGAAGGGGACGTTGCGGACGGGACGCTCGCCGCGGATGATGGCGGGGACTTCGTCGAGGGCGGGTATGTGCTCGACCGGAGGGAGGCCGAGGGCGGGAATTTGGGGGCTGATGGCCATGCTCATGGCGAACAGGACTGCCAGGAGACCGAAGAAGATGGCGCCGGTCTGGAGGCTGCGGCGGAAGCGCTGCCAGCGTTTGCCGGTGGGATCGTGGAAGACGAAGGAACGTTGGGTATCGGGCACGGGCTCACCTTATTGTAGGCTTCGCTCGCCAAAGAGCGGATTCTGGAGAATCCGCCAAGCGGGACTTAAAAGTCCCGCCGGCACGCTGAAGCGTGCGCCACAGGCAAGCGGCCAGTCATCAGAGAAGTCGAAACTCCGCAGCGGGTTCTGGAGAACCCGCGCAGACCTGGAGGTCTGCCCCACATTGTGCCAACCGCGGACGCGTGCTATCTGTGGGAGAGCATGGGGGATCTACTCGCCGCGGTCGCCGCCAAGAAGAAACGGCTGGACGAACTGCGTCCGGTTTCGCGCGCGGCTTTGGTGGCCTTGCAGAAATCTTATGACGTCGATCTAACCTATACGTCCAATGCCATCGAAGGCAATACGCTGACCCTGCGCGAGACGGCGGAGTTGATTGAACACGGCATTACCGTGGGCGGCAAGCCTCTGCGCGATCACCTGGAAGCGGTCGACCATTACGACACGCCGTGTTGTGGGTGCGCGATTTGGCGACGCAGGCTGCGCCGATCGACGAAGCGATCGTACGCGAATTGCACCGGCGCATCGTGGCCCGCAGCCAGCCCGAAATCGGCGGCATCTACAGCGGGCTTCCACGCCGTATCGCAGGCTCGCCCGTCACCTGCCCAAACGCGGCGAAGATTCCGCAGTTGATGAAAGACTACGAATGGCTGCGGACCGCGGAGCCAGCACCGGCGGCCAGCTTTGAGGCCCATTTCCGGTTAGTCGCCATTCATCCGTTCAGCGATGGCAACGGCCGTACGGCCAGACTGTTGATGAATCTGCTGTTGCTGCGCGGTGGATACCCGCCGGTCGCGGTACGTCCGCAGGATCGAAAGACCTATCTCGACACGCTGGAGCACGCTTCCTTGCGGGAGGACCTGGAACCGTTCCGGACCCTCATGTACCAGCGGCTGGACACCACCCTGGCTGAGTACCTGGGGATTCTGGAGGAGGCGCTTTAATCGCCGGCGGCAGTTGGCCTGGTGGCCAGGGGACGCCGAAAGCGGGCGAAGAAGACCGCGGTTAGGGCCAACAGGAGCGGCAGACCGCAGAGCAGCGTCATCCTGAACTCGCGCGTGAACAGGGTGGTGACCAGTGCGGCGAGCATGAGTGCGGCGCCCAGGAGGGTCGAATAGGGATAGCCCCACATGCGGAAAGCCAGCGCGCGGCTGGCGTGGCGGCGGCGAAAGAAGAGATGGGTGACGAAGATCATCAGCCAGGTGAACATGGCGCCGAACATGGCGAGGGCCATCATCAGGGTGAAGGAAGTATCCGGATAGAGGGCGTTCAGGACGGCGGCGACGGCGATGCCAAGGGTGGAGAGCAGCAGCGCGGCAACCGGCGCTCCGCGGGCGTTCAACTCGCCGAAGCGGCGGGGCGCGTACCCGGCGCGCGACAAGCTGAACATCATGCGGGTGGTGATGTAAAGCTGGCTGTTCATAGCCGAAAGCGCGGCGATCAGGATGACGAAATTGATGGCTCCCGCGGCGCCGGGGAGATGGGTAGCCGCCATGACCTTCACGAAGGGACTTTGGCTGGCGCCGGCCGCGGTCCAGGGGATCATGGCCACGATCAGCGCCAGGGTGAGAAGGTAGAACAACGCCAGCCGGAACAGGGTGGCGCGGAAGGCCTGGACAATGGCGCGATGCGGGTCGCGCGCCTCGCCCGCCGCGACGGCGATCATCTCGATGCTGAAGTAGCTGAAGATGGCGACCAGCACGGCGACCCACATCCCCCATGCGCCTTTGGGAAGGAGACCGCCGTGCGATGTGTAATTCCCGAATCCGACGCCGGTGAAGACGAACCAGCCGCCGAGGGCGATAAACGCGAGGATGGCGGCGATTTTCAGACTGGAGAAGCCATACTCGACCGCGCCGAACAGCTTTACGTTGGCGGCGTTGATGGCGATCAGCAGGGCCGAAAATACCACGATCCAAAGCCAGCCGGGGACGTGCGGATACCAATACCGCATATAGACGGCGATGGCGGTGACCTCCGTGCCCACGGCCAGGACGATGGACGACCAATATAGGTAGCGCACCAGGAAGCCGGCCAGCGGGCTAATGTAGAACTCGGCCCACGCGCCGAAAGAGCCGGAGGTGGGATGGGCGACGGTCATCTCGGCAAGGCAGCCCATCAGCAGGAGGGCGATCAGCGCGCCGATGGCGAAACTCAGGAGGACGGCCGGACCGGCGAGGCTAATGGCGAAGCCGCTGCCGAGGAAGAGTCCGGTGCCGATGGCGCCGCCGATGGCGATCATGGAGAGCTGGCCGGTGGACAAGCCGCGATGCAGCCCTTTCTCGCGGTCCAGGATTTCGTCGAATTGAGGGCCAGGGCCGGGCATCGGTTGTAGTTTACATCTCCGGCAGGCTCAGCTTGACGTCCGCCTTGGCCCAGGCGGCGTCGAATTCGCGCTTCACCCAGGCGGCATCGTCGTCTTTTCCCTGGGCGCGCAGCGACTCCATCAATCCGAAGAGCATACGGCCGTTGCGCGGGGAACGCTGGATGCCTGCGCGGAACTCACTCTCGGCTTCGAGCGGCTTGCCAGCCAGCAGCAGGGCCGCTCCCAGCGATTCGCGCACGGGATAGTACCAGTCGGGCGGTTCATCATAGTTGAAGGCGTCCTGGAGCGCGACCGCGCGGCGCCAGTGCGGAATCGCTTCGGCCGGCGCTGGGGACAAGCGGGCCGCCACGATTTCGAGGGCCAGTTCCAGGACATCGGAGGCCTTGTTGTAGCCGATCATCGCGGCGGCCGGAAGAGCGGCGCGGATGGCCAGCAGGGCCGCCTGCTCCCGCTGAGCCGCAGATTTATCGCCACGCGCGGCAAAGGCTACGGCGCGCGCGTAACGCCAGATGGCCAGGGTTCCGGGCATGTTTTCGTTTGGCTGGGGAAGTTTCCAAATACCTTCCCAGTCCGCGAAGCGAACGCGTCCGTAGAGGGCGAAGGCGTTGAAGGCATCCACCATTTCCGGCATGTTGTCACGCATGGGGGCGAGGGCCGCGACGATCTCTTCGCCCGCGCGCAGGCCATCGGCCTGGCGGCCTTGCATCCATCGCGCGTAGGCGATGAAGGTCAGGTTGTGGACGTAGTAGGGAAAGTATCCACTGTGGGTGACCTGGGTGCGGTCGAGGTATTCGCGATCCACGGCGACGGCCCGTTCGTTGACGGAAGCGGCCATTTCGTAATCGCCCAGCACCAGCCAGATATGCCCCGGCATGTGCACCATGTGGCCTGCCCAGGGCATGATACCCATAAGCCGCTGGGCGCTGGGGATGGCGCGCTCCGGGGTGCGCGAGGATTCGACGACGTGGATGTAGAGGTGGTTTGCGCCGGGATGATCGGGCCAGCGGCGGATGACCTGCTCGAGCGTGCGTTCGGCTTCGGGCACGCCGGCAGCGGGAGTGCCGTCATTCGAGTACCAACGCCAGCGGACGGGAATCATCAGGCTTTCGGCGTAGAGTGTGAGGGCATCGAGATCGTCGGGCCAGCGCGCCACCAACAGGCGCATGGCGTCGATATAGGGCTGAGGTTGATACTCCGGGCAGCGCGTGGCAGCGGCTCTGAGATAGGACTGCTCACGCTCCGGGGCGCCGGCGAGTTTCAAGCCGGCGGCGACGGCCGCGCAGGAGGCTTTCATGTTGTACTCGGCGTCGCCATCCATATTGACGTAGGGGCCCTGCGCCATGGCCATGCCCCAGTAGGCCATCGCGGCGCCGGGATCGAGCTCCGCGACCCTGCGGAATGAGCGCAGGGCTTCGTAGCGGTTGAAGCCGTACAACAGGGCGAGGCCTTGATCGAAGAATTTCTGGGCTTCGGCGGTGCGGGCGTGGATGGGGTGATGCCAGGTTCCCAGTCCGGGGTAGAGGGCCACCGGCTTTTCGGCTGCGACCAGGATGGAGGCGAAAAGGCAGATTTGGAGGGTTCGCATAAGTGAGTGAAGATCGGGTCTGGAGACCCTCTGCAGGCGTAGACGCCTGCCCCACATCGGGTTTTTAGTACCAGGCGATGGGCTGCTCGTTGAGGTTGATGTGGACCTGCTTGGTTTCCAGGTACTCCTCAATGCCCCAGGGGCCCAGTTCGCGGCCGAAACCGGATTGCTTGTAGCCGCCCCAGGGCGCCTCCACATAAGTCGGCTGCATGTGATTCACCCATACGATGCCGGCGCGCAGGGCTTTCACGATGCGGAAGGCGCGGAAGATATCGCGGGACCAGACCGCGGCGGCCAGACCGTATGGCGTATCGTTGGCGATGCGGATGGCGGCGGCTTCGCCTTCGAACGGGATTACGGCGGCCACGGGGCCGAAGATCTCTTCGCGGGCGATGCGCGCGGAGTTATCCACGTTGGCGAAGATGGTGGGCTCGATATAGTAGCCGCGGGCCAGCGCGGCCGGCCGTCCGCCGCCCGCGGCGAGGGTGGCTTCGCCCTTGCCGATCTCCTGATACTGGCGCACGCGGTCGTACTGCTCTTTGCTCACTAGCGGACCCATCTTGGTCTCGCGGTCGAGCGGCGCGCCCAGCCGGATGCGCTTGGCTTTCTCGACCATGGCTTCCACGAACTTGCCGTAAATGGATTTCTCCACCAGGATGCGGCTGCCGGCGGAACACACTTCGCCCTGGTTGATGAAGACGCCGAACAGGGCGCCGTCGATGGCGGATTCGAAATCGGCGTCGGCGAAGAAAATGTTGGGGGACTTGCCGCCGAGCTCGAGGGTGACGCGTTTGACGGTGTCGGCCGCGCTCTTCACGATGAGCTTGCCCACCGCGCCGCTGCCGGTGAAAGCGATCTTGTTGACGGAAGGATGGGCCACCAGCGGCGCGCCGGCGGTTTCGCCGAAGCCGGTGATCACGTTCACCACGCCGGGGGGAAATCCGGCTTCCGCGAACCAGTCCGCGATGAGAAGGGCGGTGAGAGGCGTTTGTTCCGCGGGTTTCAGGACGCAGGTGCAGCCGGCGGCCAGCGCGGGCGCCAGTTTCCAGGCGGCCATCAGCAGCGGATAGTTCCAGGGGATGATCTGGCCGGCCACGCCCACGGGCTCACGCAGGGTAAAACTGATGGCGTTGTCGGGGACGGGGTTGACATGGCCCAGGATTTTGGTGGCCATGCCGCCGTAGTATTCGAAACAGGTGGCGGCGTCGGCAACGTCGTATTCGGCCTCGACGATGGGCTTGCCGCAATTGCGCGATTCCAGTTCGGCCAGTTCCGCGGCGTGGGTGCGGACGAGGGCGGCCATTTTGAAGAGGAGGCGGCCGCGATCCTGGGCAGTCAACTGCGGCCAGGGACCCGATTCGAAGGCGGCTACGGCGGCCTGGACGGCGCGATCTACATCGGTGGCGTCGGCATCGGGGACTTCGGCGATGACTTCTTCGGTGGAGGGGTCGTAGACGGGGAGCCAAGCGCCGCGATGGCTAGCGACGCGCTCACCTTTGATGAGCATGAGATGGGTAGTCATACGGATGCGGCAGGATTGCCCGCCCTCCAAATTCAGGATTTCTTGTGGCGGGAGGGGCCGGCGGAGCCACAGGTCAGGCCGAGGGACTTCACCTGGGTCTTGGCCTTACCGGCGAGATCGTTGGAGGGGAAGCGCTTCACCAGTTCGCAGAATTCCTGTTTGCCTTGGGTGCGCTTGCCCATTTTCACCAGCGTGGCGCCCTTCATATAGAGAGCGTCGGGGGTTTTGTTGTTGTCGGGGTATTTCTCGAGGACCAGGTCGAACTCGCGCAGAGCGTCGTCCAGGTTATTCTGCCGCAAGTGGATTTCCGCGATGTAGAACTGGGCGTTGGGGGCCAATTCGGTATTGCCATAGTATTTCAGGTAATCGCTGAACTCCTGCAGCGCCAGGTCGGTGTTGCCGCCATTGCGATCGCGGTTGGCGTTCTGGTAAAGCTGTTCGGCCGGGACGGGGGGAAGGCTGCTGGAGGGTCCCGCGCCCGGTCCGTTCCCCGGCATCGGCGCACCACCGGGTGCTACCGATGGGGGCGGAGCGGCCGGCGTCTGTATGGTTTTGACGGCATTGCCGATGTCGATCATTTGTTGCTGCAGCTTGCCCACTTGGCTGGAAATGTCGGACACGGATTCCTGCAAGGCGCCGAAGTTAGTGGTCATGGAGTCCATTTTGGAGCCCAGGTCGATGACCGTGGTCACTACTTTGCTCTGCTGTTCCTTGCTGGTCTGCTGGAGGTTGTTTTGCAGTACGGCGACCGAGGTATTGGCCTTATTGGCCGCGTCCAGGGCCTGTTGGAGCAGGACTTGAATGGCGGAAAGCTTCTCGTCCTGAGAGCGCTGCAGAGAGCGTACTTGTTCCTGCAGCAGGGCCACATCGCGCGACAGTTCGACCATATCCTTACTGGCGGCGAAGGTCAGGGAGGGGTAAATCAACAGGGCCGGCAATAGCGTGCGCCAAAAGCTCATAGGTTCTCCTCATGGGCGGAACGGGTGAGACGTTCCGCCGGTTGCGGATGGGCCGGGAGAGCCCGGCCCTTACCTGATTTTACTGCCCGGTGGAGAAGTGCGCGCGGCGATTTTTCTGCCAGCACGCTTCGTCGTGGTCGGTACACTGGGGACGCTCTTTGCCGTAGCTGATGGTCTTCAGCTTGTCGCCGGGAACGCCCAGTTGGACGAGGAATTCCTTGGCGGCGGCGGCGCGGCGGTCGCCGAGAGCCAGGTTATATTCGGCCGAACCACGTTCGTCGCAATGGCCCTCGATGGTGACGGTCGCATCCGGGAAGCTGGAGAAGATGGCCTTCAGGGCGTCGGCGTCCTTGGTGAGGGCGGCCTGGGCATCCCCGCGGATGTCGTTCTTATCGTAGTCGAAGTAGGCGTCCACGACGCTGCCGGAGAGCATCTGCTCGAAGGTCTGCTTGTTGGCAGGCGGCGGGGGCGGAGGCGCCGGGGGCTCGGTGACACTCACGGTGGCGGTGGCGGTCTTGGTGCCGCCGGGTCCGGTGGCGGTCAGCGTGTAGGTGGTGGAATTGCCTGGGAAGACGCGGCGGCTTCCGGAAGCCTGGACCGTTCCGATGCCATTATCGATGGCGACATTGGTGGCATCGCTGACGCCCCAATTCAGCGTGGAAGACTGGCCGCGCTCGATCGAGGTAGGCTCAGCCGTAAAGGAGCTGATGGTGGGCGCCGCGGGCGCTGGAGCGGGGGCGGGAGCCGGCGCGGGAGCAGGTGGCGGCGGCGGTGGCGGCGTCTTCTTCTTACAACCGACCGCAAACATCGACAACATCAGGCAAATGCCAATGGTACTGATTCTCCGTTTATTCAACATGAACTCAAAATCCTCCTGAAATCTTGGGGTGGCGGGACAGAAGCGCGGGCCGGAGCCCGCCGCCACCTTATTTGGCCCACACCGGGGTCCAATTACTTCCGGCCGTAGTCAACCGTTTGAGCTGGGTACCGTCCGCCAGCATGGTCCAGATCTGTTCGGAACCGCTGCGCGTGGACATGAACGCCAAGTGCCGGCCATCGGGCGCCCAACTGGGATTCTCATTGCGACCCGCACCATAGGTCAACTGGTTATAATTGCGCGATGCCACATCCATGACGAAAACGTTAAAATTCCCGGTGGCGAAGCCGCGGGTCCAGGCGAACGCCAGAATCTGGCCATTGGGATTCCAGGACGGATTGGATGCCTCGCCCTCGCCGTTGGTCAATCGCTGCACGTCGGTGCCGTCGATATTCATGCGATATATTTGCTGCGGTCCCGAGCGGCCGGATACAAAAGCCAAATCGGCGCCAGTCTTCGGATTCACCTTCGGCTCGACCTCCAGGGAACGAGTACTCGAGATACGGCGCAGATTGCTCCCGTCGATGTTGGCGGCATAGATTTGCGCCCAGCCACTCGCCGTGGACGAGTAAAGCAACTGCTTGCCATCCGGTGTGAAGTCCGGAGTCGCATTCATAGACGCGACCTGATTATAAAACGGCAATCGCCGTCCCGTATCCGTCGAGAGAATAAATATAGCAGGATTGCCGCGCGCGAAGCTAGTAAAAGCAAGTTTTGTGCCGTCCGGCGAGACGGCGGGCATGATGGATAACGAATTCAGGTGCGTGATCTGGTGCTGGTTGGAGCCGTCCGGGTCCATCACCCAGATTTCTTTTTGTTTGCGGCCGCTGCGATTGGATACGAAATAAATCTTGGTGCCCAGGAGGGAGGTGCCGCCCATCTGGGCTATGATATCGGCGGCGAATTCGTGGGCGGTTTTCTTAGCGCCGTTTTCGTCGGGCGAGCCGAAATAGCGCTTGCCCAATACTTGTGCCTGGGAAACGGAAGCCTGGCCGACGTTGAACATCCAGCCGTAGAGCACCAGCACGTTATTCTGAATAGCGGTATAGCCGAATGCCAGGTAGTTGGCGGAGACAGGCGGGGAAGACCAGTCCGAAAGCCACGCGCCACCGCCGTTGGGGGCCTGCTGGCCGGGACGAGTAGGCTGGGGCGCGGGCTGTTCGCGGAAATCGGAGGGCTGCTGCGGCACCTGCAGCGGATACATGGTCTTGGGCACCATCTTGAAGATGCCGGAGGCGTCGAGGTCGTTGTAGAGCGTCTCGTTAAAGGCGTTCATGAACTGCTGGGCTCCGCCGCTGCCGCGCAGATCGGGCACGGCAATCGCGGGGCGCGCGTTGCTGGGCAGTTTGATGATGACATCGCTTTGCTGCGCCGCCAGCACCAGCAGCATTGCGGCGAAGAGGGCGCCAAACCAGAAGACTCGTTTCATTTATCGCCTCAACTCAAACCAAAATTCAATCGTGGCGTCGTTGCGATCGTAAGCCGGCGGCAGCGGGGGGAACGGACTGGCATCGTAGATGGCACGCTGCGCGGAATAGTCCAGGGATTTGTTCCCGCTGGTCTGGGCGAGCCGCACGTTGCGTACCGAACCGTCCCGCTGCAGATCGAACGTGACGATGGCGGTGGGAAGGGTGTGGATGCGCGGATCGAGATCGTCGGTATGCCACTTCTCGGCCACTTTTTGCCGCAAAATCATTACATAGTTTCCGAATCGATTGCCGAAGGGGGTGCCCAGCCCGACGCCCACGCCGCCGGAACCGATTTGGCCATACATGGGCGAAACCATCGCCTGGCCGGACTGGCTATAAAGCTGGTTGGGGCGGTACTCCTGTTTGGCGCGCCAGTTGTTGGCCGCCGAGGTGGCCACTTCCGACGGCTTGGGGTGGTTGCGGCTTTTGAGGGGAATGGCGTCCGGCTGCTCGGCGCGTACCTGCTTCTTCGGCTTGGCAGCGGGAGGAGGAGTCGGCACCGCAGATATCGTATCGTTGGCCAGGGGGTTGACGAGTCCGCTACGCGACGGGAGCGGAATCTTATTCACCACATTAATCGCGATGCTGCCCGCGCCTCCCGAATCGGGGCCGCCCCAGGTTTCGTGACGGGTGGAGAGCACCACCCCCCAGAGCAGCAGAGTGGCAAAGATGCCGGCGTGCAGAGCCACGGATCCCAGCAGCGGCTTGTGGAGCGAGTCCGACTGATCCAGGATGTCCGCGTGCGGCATTAACGGTGCCTCTTGTCCGCGGAATCCTCGGGCTGGGTGACCGCGTTGACCTGGAGTTTGGCCGCGCCCAGTTCGCTCATCACCAGGGCGATGGGTTCCCAGACTGTCTCTTTATCGGCGCGCAGGTAGACGGCAGTGGCGCCGCTGTAGCGGCGGGCGATCTCGGCCGGCAGGGCGTTGATGTCCACGGGCTTATCGTTGAGGTAGAGAGTGCCGTCCTTGGTGATGTTGACAACGGGCAGGTCTTTGGCGCTGTCCTGGACAGCGCGGGTTTTGGGCACGTCCACCTGGATGCCGAATTCCATCACGTGGGCGGTCAGCATGAAGATGATGAGCAGCACCAGCATGACGTCTACGAAAGGGGTGACATTGATCTCGGAGAGCATGGCCGCGGAGGCGCGGCGCCGGGAGCGGGAGCCATAGCCGCCGTTGCCGTTCATGGTGATGGCCACGCGCTATTCTCCGAAGCTCCGCTCGGCCATATTGAGGAATTCGAGCGCGAAGTCGTCCATGCGCGTGCCGATCTCGCGGATCGTGTGGCCGAAGTGGTTGTAGAAAATGGCTGCGGGAATGGCCGCGGCCAGCCCCACGGCGGTGGCGATCAGGGCGTCCGCGATACCGGGCCCGACGGCGCGCAGGCTGGCGTTCCCTTGCATGCCGAGTTCCTGGAAAGCGCGGATAATGCCGAGCACGGTGCCGAACAACCCGATGAACGGGCTGACCGAAGCGGTGGTGGCCAGCCAGCTCATGTTGCGCTCGAGCTTGGTGAGTTCCTCGCTGGTGCCGAGCTGCAGGGAGCGTTCGAGCGAGATTTTATTGGTGACGGAGCCGCGGGCCTGCACCTGGCGGTGAACTTCTTCGTAGCCGAATTCGAAGACGGAGACGAGCGGCGCAGGCTTGAACTGTTCGCTGGCGACCATGACGGCGTCGAGGCCGCCGGCTTTGCGGAAGGCGCGCAGGAAGCGGCGGTCGGCGGCGCGAGCCGTGCGCAGGACGTTCCACTTGGAAAAAATGATGGCCCAGGAGAAAACGGAGAAGATCAAGAGGATCGCGAGGACGGCGATGGTCAGCGGTCCGCCGCGTCCAACCATCTCCCAAATGTCGATCTGCAGAAGGAATGCGGGGGCTTCAGGCGTCAAACCATCTCCTAACTGTCAAATCTAACATAAGGACGCGCAGGGGACAGTGAAAGACGTGGCGCGGGAAGACAAAAACATATATGGCCGCCGATGGACGCCGATGAACGCCGATAAGACAGAAAACAGGTCTGCTAACCGCTGGTTCCCGTTTGCAGTCTAATGGTTAGCTTGATGGAATTGAGCGATAGTGTGGCAGTCGCGCAGGCGCGCGCCGGGGATTCCGGGGCGTTTCGCGTCCTCGTGGAACGTCACAGCCGCAATCTTTTTCGTCTCGCCTATCGTATGACGGGCCATCAACAAGACGCGGAAGACGTGGTGCAGGAAACCTTCCTGCGGGCGTACCGGCAGCTCTCCAAATTCGACGACCGAGCGAGTTTCGGCACATGGCTGTACCGCATCGCGGCGAACTGCTCGCTGGACCTGATCCGCGTGCGCAAGCGGCGGGGGACGCAAATGGAGCCCGCGGCGGCGGAGGGCGCGCCGGATCCCATGCAATCGCTGCCGGACCCGGGGCCGGCGCCCGACCGGCTGGCGCTTAGCGGCGAAGTGGAGCGCAAAGTGGCCGCGGTGCTCGGCGGCTTGAGCGAGATGGAGCGCACCGCTTTTGTGCTGCGCCACTACGAAGGCATGTGTATCGACGATATCGGGCGGACGCTGGGGGTGCAGCCCAACGCCGCCAAGCACAGTATTTTCCGCGCGGTTCAGAAGCTGCGCCGGGCGCTGGAGCCCTTAGTGAGCACCGCATCATGAATCACCTGAGCGAAGAACAACTCGTGTTGTATTACTACGGCGAAGGGGACGGGTCGCCGGAGGTGCGCGCGCATCTGGACGGGTGCGAAGGCTGCCGCGCGGAGTACGCCAACCTGCAGCGCGTCCTGAACGTGGTGGACGCGGCGCCGGTGCCGGAGCGCGACGGTAATTATGCAGAGCAGGTGTGGAACCGGCTGCAGCCATCGCTGGGCGGGCGGCGCTGGTGGAGCCTGCGCGCGCCAGTCCCGCGGTGGGCTGCCGCGGCGGTAGCCGCACTGCTGATCGTGGCCGCGTTCCTGGCCGGACGCTATTACCCGAAGGCCCCATCCGGCTCGCAGACGGCGAATGCCGGCCAGGTGCGCGAGCGCATTCTGCTGGTGGCGGTGGGCCACCACCTGGAGCGCTCCCAGACGGTGTTGCTCGAAGTGGTGAACGCGCAACCCGGACAGCCTCTGGATGTGGCTGCGGAGCGGGAGCGGGCGGGCGATCTGGTAGCCGACAACCGGCTGTACCGCCAGACCGCCGCGCGCGCCGGGGACACCCGGGTGGCCAGCGTGCTGGACGATCTGGAACCGGTGTTGATGGAAATCGCCAATGGGCCGGACCATCTCACGCCGGAGGAAGTGGAGAATCTGCGGCAGCGCATCGAAGGCGACGGCATCCTGTTCAAAGTTCGGGTAGCCGGATCGACGATGCGGAATCGGGAAGAAAAGGCCGCGCGGCCGGCACAAATCGCCGGCCAGAATACTTTATAGGAAAACAAAATGTCGAAATTACGTTTCTTGATGATGATGGCGGCGGCGCTGGGCCCCGCGGGCCTCGCCCTGGGGCAGGACGTGGAAGCACCGCAGAGCGAGAGCTTCCTGCAGAAGCCCGGGGACAGACAGGGTGACGAGGATCGCCTGCTGGAGAGGGGCAAAGCCGCCATCGACGCCGGGCGGTGGGACCGGGCCCTGGAGGCCTTCGACGCCCTGGCTGCCGGGAAGAGCGCGCACGCCGCGGAAGCGCTTTACTGGAAGGCTTATGCCCTGAACAAGATGAATCGACGCGCGGAGGCTCTGACCGCGCTGGCGCAGTTGCGCAAGGCTTACGCCAACAGCCGCTGGCAGGACGACGCCAAGGCGCTCGAGATCGAGATCCGCCAGGCTTCGGGCGAGAAGGTGAACCCGAACGCCGAACCCGACGAGGATTTGAAGCTGATGGCGCTGAACGGGCTGATGAACAGCGATCCGGAGCGCGCCATTCCGTTGATCGAGAAGGTACTGCAGGGCAGCCAGTCCCCCAAGTTGAAGGAACGGGCGCTATTCGTGCTGGCCCAGAACGATAACCCGAAAAGCCGCCAGATCCTTTTGCGGACCGCCCGCAACGGGTCCGATCCGGACCTGCAAATGAAGGCCATCCATTACCTGGGAATCATGGGTTCGAAAGAGAACCGGCAGGTGTTGGCGGATCTTTATGCCAGTTCCAGCGACGCCGGGGTGAAGCGGGAGGTGCTGCACGCCTTCATGATTTCCGGCGACCGCGAGCACCTGCTGCAAGCCGCCAAATCCGAGAAGAATCCGGATCTGCGCATGGAGGCTATTCATCAGCTTGGGATTAGCGGCGGGCAGGCGGAACTCTGGCAGCTTTATCAGGCCGAGCCTACCGTGGAGGTGAAAGAGACCATTCTGCACTCCATGTTTATCGGCGGCAATAGCGACAAGCTGCTGGAAGTGGCGCGCGGAGAAAAGGACATGCGGCTGCGCAAGGCGGCCATCCACAGCTTGGGGCTGATGGGGGGCGAGCATACGGGAGCGGCGCTGGTATCGATGTATGGCTCGGAATCCGATGCGGGTGTGCGCAGCGAGATCGTGAACGCGCTGTTCATCCAGGGGAACGCGAAAGCTATGGTGGAGCTAGCGCGCAAGGAAACCAATCCGGAGCTTAAGAAGGCGATCGTGAGCAGGCTCGCGAACATGGGATCGAAGGACTCGACGGAATACATGCTGGAGCTTTTAAACAAATGAAACCGATACTCTACTTAGCAGCCGCGGGGTTGCTTGGCGGGCTGGTTCCCGCGCAAAGCCAGACGCTGAGCGAGCGATTCCACGAGCAATACGCGCAGGCGCAGCCGGCGTGGATCGGCTACACCGTGCCGGCCGTACCCGGCCACAATCAGTATTGCGATTACGGCAACGGGATGAAGGCGCCGGGTCCGGTGCATCTGGAGCCGCCGGAGCAGGTGCAGATCATGCTGCGCATCGAGAACAACCGGGTGGAGAAGATCCGCCCGGTTTCCGGCGATTGCCAACTGGATGCGGACGGGGTGCCGCTGCGCTGGATCCGGGATGTGCATCCGGCGGAGAGCGTGGCTTTCCTGGCCACGTTCGTGAAGCAGGACTCCGAGCATGTGCGGGACGGGGCGATGGCGGCCATCGCGGCGCACGCGGATGCGGCGGCCGACGAAGTGCTGGAACAGTTCGCGGCGGCCAGCCAGAGTGAAACGGTGCGCGAAAAGGCCGTGTTCTGGATGGGCGCGTCCCGCGGGCGGCGGGGATACGAAGACCTGCGGCGCATCGTGACCGGGGACGCCAGCGATCACATCCGCGAAAAGGCGATCTTCGCGCTTTCCATCAGCAAAGAGCCGCAGGCGGTGGATACCCTGATCGCGGTAGCGCACGACGACAGCAGCGCACACGTGCGCGGGCAGGCGCTCTTCTGGCTGGCGCAGAAGGCTGGGAAGAAAGCGGTGGGGGCGATTTCAGGCGCTATCGAGAACGATCCGGATACGGAAGTCAAGAAGAAGGCCGTGTTCGCTTTGCAGCAGTTGCCGAATGGCGAGGGCGTACCGATGCTGATCCAGGTAGCCCGCGCCAATCGGAATCCGGAGGTGCGCAAACAGGCTATGTTCTGGCTGGGGCAGTCGAACGACCCGCGGGCGCTGGCGTTTTTTACCGAGGTGCTTAAGAATTAAAGCAACGCAAGAAGCAGGCCACTCGCGGGACTTAAAAGTCCCGCCGGCACGCTGAAGCGTGCGCCACGTCACAACGTGGGCTTGAGGTGGAGGGTCTTGCCGGGGACGACATAGACCTCCTGCACGAACTTGGTGGCTCCGCCTTCGCGGATCTCGATGTTGTAGCGGCCGGGGCGCAGGTATAGAGACTTTGCCTGGTGCGTGTTCCCCACGAAACCGCCGTCGATGAAGACCTCGGCGGTCTTCACTTTGGTGTCGAGCTTAATGTGGCCGCCGTAAGAGTAGCCGTAATAGCCATATGGGCCCCAATAGGGCCCCCAGTAGGGGCGATACCAGATGGCGGCTGATGCGGCGGTGGGGGCGAGTGACATCAGCGAAATTGCCAGAACCAACAATCCCTTCTTCATATTCAATCTCCGCGGCTATTAGGGCAATTCCCGTACCAAACGCCAAGCCTATTATTCTCAATAAACCTGCGCCGGGGCGGGGTGGCCGCAATTCACCAGACTGGCCTAACCCGGCCACCGTGCCGTGGTAGGATCACGGCTTGACCCCCTATCTGGAAATTGGCGGCGATTATCGGGAAGTGGTTCCCGGTATTCACATGCTGGAACTGCCGCTACCCTTCTCGTTGGGCATCGTGAACGTGTGGCTGGTGCGCCTGGAGACGGGCTGGATGCTGGTCGATACGGGCATGCAAACCGAGGCCTGCTTCGACGCGTTGGCGCGCGCGCTCGAAGGGCTGGCGGTGGATTGGCGGGACATCCGCCGGATCCTGCTCACGCACATTCATCCGGACCACCTGGGCCTGGCTTCGAAACTCGTCCCCCTGACAGGCGCGACTCTCGATTTGCACCGGGCCGACTACGAACTGCTGGAGCAAATCATAGACCCGGATCTGCATCGCGACTGGCAGCAGGAAATCCTGACCACGGCAGGCGTGTCGCCCGAGATGCGGGAGTTGGTGCATGCCTCGATGGCCGAAATCCAGCAGAGCTTCGCGCGGCTGGCGCCGGACCGGCTGCTGGCGGGCGGGGAAACGATCGCCACGGCGCATGGCGCAATGGAAGTAGTCTGGACGCCGGGGCATTCACCGGGGCACGTCTGCCTTTACGATCGCGGGCGGCGGGTGCTGATTTCGGGCGACCATATCCTGCAGCACATTTCTCCGAACATCGGCTGGCAACCCGGCCGGGATGCCTTGGGCGAATACCTTACTTCGCTCGACCGGATGGCTGAGTTGGAAGTGGACCTGATCCTGCCGTCGCACGGCGCGCCGTTTGCCGGCCATCGCGAATGGGTGCGGAAGACGCACGAACACCATGCCGAACGCTGCGCGCGCATCGCGGCGCTGGTGGAGGGCGGCGCGGACACGGCACACCAGATCGCCGGGCGGCTGTGGAACCGGCACCTTTCGCCCTTCCACTACCGGTTTGCGATCTTCGAAGTGCTGGCGCACCTGGAATACCTGGAACGGCGCGAGGTGCTGCGGGCCGATCGTGCGGGCGCGGTGTATCGTTGGATACGAGGCGAGGCGACGGAGCCTACTCAGAGGGTCCAACCACCAGCGTGAAGCTGGCGATGTTCCCATTGATGGCGAGGGTCCCTGTAGTGGTACCGCCGTTCACTGTTACGCCCGACGGATAGACGAAATTCAACTGATAGATGACCTCGCCGGGGGCGCCACCGCAATACGTCACGTTCGCCGCAACCCCGCCGATCGTGAGAGCGCAGGTATTCGCGGTCCACGGCAAGGGGGGAGAGGCGGCCGGCGTGCCATCGGCGAGCGGTGGATTCGTCGGGCCGAATCCATTGCCCCACAGGGTGCAATACTGGCCGGGCTGCGGGGTGCTGTCCGGGCAGGTGAGTATCGTCACCATTTGGCCGTCGGATTCATAGCCGAACAACGAGGGAGCGGTAGTGGCCAGGGTGATGGGAACCGCGTTGCTGAGCACCCCGTTAAGCAGCACTTCGACGTTGAGCGGCGTGCCCACGAGGCTAGTCCAGGGAACCGCGAAATTGATCTGCTGCGGCGATAGGTAGATGAGCGGCGAGGCCGCGCCGTTGACGAAAACCTGCACGCCGGAAGCGTTCTCGGGGAATGCGCCGGTGGTGGAATCGAACGTGCCGTCGTTGACTGCGGTAGACAGGCCGGTCCCGAAAACACTTGCCAGGCTGCCGGGCGCCAGCGCCGGTCCATAGGTCGCCGCATCTACGACGCCGCCGGCATTGATCACGGGCCCAGCCGTGGCGGCAGGCTGGTAGACGCGCACGTAATCGACCAGCATGTCCTGCGGGAACTGGGTGGTGGAATCCGGAGAGCCGGGCCAATCGCCGCCGACCGCGGCATTCAGGATGATGAAGAAGGGATTGTTGGGGAGATTGAAGACCCAACCGCTCCCTGTGTTGGTCTGGGTTTCGTAGAGATTGCCATCCACATAGAAGGTAATCTGCTGCGCCGACCACTCGACGGCGAACACATGAAAATCGTCGGCGAGATTTCCGGTGGGCAACTGATACTGCGCCGTCGAGTTGTAGCCGTCGGGACCATGCAGGCTGCCGTAGGCGACGGCGGGTGTAAAACCCACGTTCTCCATGATGTCGATCTCGCCGCAGGCCGGCCAGTTTACGGTAGTGATATTGTTGCCGAGCATCCAGAAGGCCGGCCACATGCCCTGGCCGAAGGGTATTTTGATGCGCGACTCAATGCGGCCATAATCGATTCCCCAGAGTCCCTCGGTCTTGATGCGCGCGGAAGTATAGACGCCGGGGGAAGGATTCTCGATGTGGATATCGAGGTGGCCGAGGCCATCCATGTGAGCGTTTTCGGCGGCGCTGGTGTAGGTCTCGAGCTCCTGGTTGCCGCAGCAATCGGTACCCAGATCGTAGGTCCAATAAGTGGGGTTGGGCTGCGAGCCGGCGGGTCCGTTGAATTCATCGCTCCAGACGAGTTGCCAGGAGGTCTGCGAGGGGGCCGGCTGGGCCTGGACGCAGGGTGCGGCGATAACAGCCGCGAAGACGATCGCAATGACGGGTCGCATCTTGATGGCGCTTCCTACTGGTTGGGCGCGGGGACGCGGAACCGTCCCGTGGCGCCGTTGATGGTGAGGATCGCGTCCACATAGGGCGCGGTGCTGGGGACGCCGGGCGGGTACTGGAAGTTCACCTGGTCGATGATTTCGAATGGCGCGGCGCCGCAATAAAGCACGGTGGCCGGCTCACCACCGACGGTCAACTGGCAAGATGTGGGACCGCCGGGCACCTGCAGCGGGTCGAGCGAGCCGCCGGCGAATTGCACGGGGACGCCATCCTGTTCGGGAGCTTGTTTGGGGCCGAGTCCATTGGCCCAAAGCTGATAGACGCCGCCGGTGGCCGCGGTGCATTGCTCGGTGGGGCATTGGCCGGTCATCCAGGCGACGCCAGTGGTGAAGTCCGCGAGAAACATGGAAGGCGAGGCGGCGTTGGCCACGGTAATCGTTTCGGTGGCGCTGGGGACGCTGTTGCGGGTGACCTGCACATTCACCGCGAGCCCGGGCACCGTTTCCCACGGAACCTGGAAGTTGATCTGGGTGGGCGAGAGGTAGACGAGCGGGGCAGGCACTCCATCGACGGTGACGGTGACGTTGGCCAGGGTGGTCACGAAGTCGCCGTTGGAATCGATGACGTCCTGATAGGTGTTGTCCGCGAGGTTCGTACCGTAGAGCACGGCCAGCGCGCCCGGCGCGACATCGCCAAGATAGGAAGCCGCGTTCACCACGCTGCCAGGGGTGATGACCGGAGTATTCATGGGGACGTAGATGGGTTGGTAAACGCGAACGTAATCCACGACGAGATCCTGGTTGGGGAAGGGCGCGCTGGGGTCGGGTGTCCCCAGGAAGGTGCTGGAGCTGCCGATGGCCAGATTGAGCAGGATGAAGAACGGCGCGTTATAAACCCACTGGTCGCCGGACGGTATGGAAGCCGGGGTCACCGTCGAATACAGCGCGCCATCGACGAAGAACTGAATCGAGTTCTCGGACCATTCGAGCGCGTAGACGTGATAATCGTCGTAGACGGTTTCGCCGAAGGGCAGCGTGATGGCTTCGGTGATGCCATTGCCGCCGGAATAGCCGGGGCCGTGTACGGTGCCGTTGTTGACGGTGGCATTGTTATTGAACGTCCCGAAATTCTCCATGATGTCGAGCTCGCCGCACTGAGGCCAGGAAACGGTGTTAATGTCTTCGCCCAGCATCCAGAAAGCCGGCCAGACGCCCTGGCCGAACGGCAGCTTGATGCGGGCTTCGATCAATCCGTATTGCCAGCTCAGATCGGTGGTCGAGGTGGAGGCTCCGGGTGCGCCGGTCTGCAGGCGGGCTGAAGTGAAATTGCCGCTGGCGTCGCGGATGGCCTGAATGATCAGGTTGCCCTGGCCGTCCTGAAAGACGTTGTTCGGGGAATTCGTGTAGTTTTCCAGTTCATTGTTGCCCCAGCCGCCTCCGCCCAGATCGTAATTCCAATTCTGAGGATTGGGAAGCGTGCCGGCGGCGCCGTTGAATTCATCGCTCCAGACGAGCTGCCAGGCGATTTGCGCCTGGGCGGCGGTTGCGGCAAACAAGGCCGCGCATGTAATCGCAATGACGGTGCGCATACGTATATATTAATCTCTTGATCCGGAACTCTCTATGAGGAAAATCTTTTCCGTAATGGCGCCGCTTTTCTGCGCGACGCTCTCGACCGGGCTGTACGCCCAGCCTGCCGCCCGGTTAGCGCTGCGCGAGCATTGGGCGATTCAATCCTCCGAACTGGACGAGGATGCCGGAGATGTCATCTCCAAGCCAGGATACAAGACCACGGGATGGTACCCGGCCACGATGCCATCGACGGTGGTCGCCGCGCTGGTAAAGGACCATGTATACCCCGACCCGGGATTCGGCGTGAACCTGCGGTCGTTTGCCGGGGAGAGCTATCCTATCGGCTCGAATTTTTCCAATATCCACATGCCGCCGGACAGCCCGTACCGGGTTCCCTGGTGGTTTCGCACGGAGTTTCAGGCGCCGGCCGAGCACAAGGGGAAGACGCTCTGGCTGCGGTTCGACGGGATCAACTATCGGGCTAACGTCTGGCTGAACGGCAAGCGTATCGCGGAGTCGGCCAACATGGCGGGCGCGTGGCGCCTGTTCGAATTCAACGTGACGGAGGCCGTGCGGCCGGGGGCGGCGAACGCGCTGGCGGTGGAAGTGTTTGCGCCGCTGCCCGACGATCTCGCGATCACCTTCGTAGATTGGAATCCGGGCATGCCGGACAAGGATATGGGGCTGTGGCGGGACGTGCATCTGGACGCTACCGGGCCCGTGGCTATCCGGTTCCCGCAGGCGATCACGCACCTGAACCTGCCGGCGACCGACAAGGCTGAACTGACGATCGGCGCGGAAGTGGTCAATGGAACGAAGCATGCGGTGAGCGGGACGCTAAAGGGCGAGATCGAAGGCATCGCGTTTTCGCAGGAAGTGCGCCTCGGGGCGAACGAAACGAAAGTAGTGAAGTTCACGCCCGACAAATTCGCGCAGCTCAAGATCGACAATCCGCGGCTGTGGTGGCCCATCCAGGTGGGAACGCCGAACCTTTATACGCTGAAATTGCAATTCGAGACCGGCGGCGCGGTCTCGGATGAAAGCTCTACGCGATTCGGCATTCGCGAGGTGACTTCCATCCTGGACGAGCAGAATCATCGCGTGTTCCGGATCAACGGCAAGAACATCCTGATCCGCGGCGCGGGCTATACCTTCGACATGATGCTGCGGTCTTCGCCGGAGAAGCAGGAAGCGGAGCTGAAGTACGTGCGCGACATGAACCTGAATACGGTGCGCCTGGAAGGCAAGATCGAGGACGATCACTTCTTCGATTTGACCGACCAGATGGGCATCCTGGTGACTCCGGGCTGGTGCTGCTGCGACCATTGGGAGAAATGGGATAACTGGAAGGACGAGGACCACGCGAGCGCCGCGGCATCGCTGCGCGACCAGATCCGCCGCCTGCGCAGCCATGCGTCGGTCTTCAACTGGATGAACGGCAGCGACAATCCGCCGCCCGCCGAGGTGGAGAAGAAGTACATCGAGATCGAGAAAGAACTGGACTGGCCGAATCCGTTCGAGTCGTCGGCTACGGAGCGGCCCACGGACGTGAGCGGGAAGACCGGCGTGAAGATGACCGGGCCCTACGACTGGGTCCCGCCGATTTATTGGGTGCTCGATAAGACGCGCGGCGGGGCGCACGGTTTCAATTCGGAGACCAGTCCGGGACCGGCCATTCCGCCCATCGAGAGCCTGCGCAGCATGCTGCCAGAAGACCACTTGTGGCCGGTGAATTCCTGGTGGGATTATCATGCGGGCGGCGGCGCGTTCAAGGATCTGAAGACCTTCAGCACGGCGCTGGACGCGCGCTACGGCCCGTCGCACGGCGTGGAGGAATTCGCGCGTAAGGCGCAGGTGATGGCTTACGAAAGCCATCGCGCCATGTTCGAGGCTTACGGACGGAACAAATATACATCCACCGGCGTGATCCAGTGGATGTTGAACAACGCCTGGCCATCGATGATCTGGCACTTGTACGACTGGTATATGCGGCCGGGAGGCTCCTACTTCGGCGCCAAGAAGGCCAACGAGCCGCTGCACATTCAATACAGCTACGACGATGGGTCCGTGGTGGTGGTGAATTCTTTCTATAAGGCTTACCCGGGCATGCGGGCGCGGGCATGGGTTTACAACACAGACATGCGCGAGAAGTTCGCCAAAGATGCGACGCTGGATGTGGGGGAGGACAGCTCGAACCGGGTACTTACGATTCCGGCGATCGACGGATTGTCATCCACTTACTTCGTGCGGCTGGTCCTGGAGGATTCTTCGGGCAAAACCGTAAGCAGTAACTTCTACTGGCTTTCGACCAAGCCGGACGAACTGGACTGGGACGAATCCACGTGGTTCTATACGCCGGAGAAGAGCTATGCCGATTACACGGCCCTGAACAGCCTACCGCCGGTGGAGTTGAAGTACTCGGCCGAATCCACGGTACAGGGCGACGACGGCATCACGCGGGTTACGGTGGAGAATCCATCTTCGAACCTGGCGTTCGCGGTACACCTGATGGTGAAGACGGTGAAGCGGGACGAAGAGGACGTCCGCGAGGAATCCGAAATCCTGCCGGTAATCTGGGAGGATAACTATTTCCCTCTGATGCCGGGAGAAAAGCGGACGGTGGCAGCGACGTATAAAGCGGCCGATGCCGGGAAGAAGCCGCCGGCGGTGCAAGTGGAAGGCTGGAACGTCAAGTAGCGCGTGCGCTTGCGCTGTTTCAAACCGGGAATGAACTGCGGCGGTGCCGGATTTGCCGGGATCCCGTGGTAAAGCCTTCGTAGTGCCGCATGACCAGGTACGATTCGATTTGGGCGATGGTGTCCATGGCCACGCCTACCACAATCAACAAGGATGTACCGCCGAAGAAGAAGTGAACGTTCAGCCCGTCCAGCAGGAAGCGTGGGGCGTGCAGGTCGAACCAGTTCCCCACCATAGGCAAGTGTTGCAGCTTGATGCCGGAGATCATGATGTCGGGCAGCAGGCAGATGACACACAGATACAACGCGCCCACCATGGTCAGCTTAGTCAGAATTTCGTTCATATAATCGGCGGTATTCCGGCCGGGGCGAATGCCAGGCACGAATCCACCGTACTTGCGCATGTTATCCGCGGCTTCGCTGGGGTTGAAGATGATGGAAACGTAGAAGAAGCAGAAGAAGATATTCAGCACGATGAAGCTGAGATAGTAGAGCGGCTCGCCATATCCGAAAGCCGCGAGTGTGTTGCCCAGCCAGCCGATGTGCCGGGCCAGGGGAAGGGAACGAATCGTTTGCGGGAAGGCCAGCAGGGACACGGCGAAGATGGGAGGAATGACACCACCCATGTTCACCTTCATCGGCATGTAAGTGGCCTGGCCGCCCATCACGTGACGGCCGACGATACGCTGGGCATACTCGACGGGCAGGCGTAATTCGCCGCGCTCCATGAAGACCACGAATGCGACCACCAGCAGCATCATGACGACCATCACGATGAGGGTGAGGGGGCTCCATTCGCGGGTGACGAATACGTTCGTATAGATATTGCCGATGGCCGGTCCCAGGCCGACCACGATGCCCGCGAAGATAATCAGAGACATGCCGTTGCCGACGCCGCGGTCGGTGATCTGTTCACCGAGCCACATGATGAACATGGATCCGGCGGTCATGGACATGACCGTGAGCAGGACGAATGCGGGGCCAGGATTGACTACGATGCCGCCCTGCATGGCTTCGAGGCCTTGGGCGATGCCAAAGGATTGGATGATGGAAAGGGCGAGTGTCAGATAACGGGTCCATTCGGTGATCTTCTTCTGGCCCAACGGACCTTCCTTCTGCATCTTTTCCACGCTGGGTATGACTACGGAAAGTAACTGCAGGATGATGGACGCCGTAATGTACGGCATGATACCGAGCGCAAAGATGGTGAGACGCCGGATATTGCCGCCCGCAAACATGTCGAAGAAGCCGAAGATGGTCCCCTGGCTCTGGCGAAAGAATTCCTCCCAGCGTTGCAGATGGATTCCCGGCGTGGGGATATGGCCGCCCAGCCGGTAGACGGACAGCATGGCGAGTGTGAAAAGGAAGCGATTCCTTAAATCGGGAACGCGAAAGATGTTGGCGACGGCTTCGAAGAATCTCATCTTCGGGAGGATGGTGCGACCCCTATCCTCACGGTAGCGCCGGTCGCCAGAAGTTACCGTGAGGTTTGGGACAGAACGGGTGCGGCGGTGTTAGTTACGGCACCGGGGCGTCACGATAGCCGCGGGACTTAAAAGTCCCGCCGGCACGCTTAAAGCGTGCGCCACGCTACTCAAGCGGTGACAGCGGCGCCGCGCTGCTCGATCGGCACGAGGTTGCGGGCTTCGTGACCGGTATAAATCTGGCGGGGCCGGGCGATCTTCTGCTCGGGATCCTCCAGCATCTCCTGCCATTGCGCCAGCCAGCCGACGGTGCGGGGGATCGCGAACAGCACCGTGAACATCTCCGGCAAAAAGCCCATGGCCTGGTACATGATGCCGGAATAGAAGTCCACGTTGGGGTAGAGCTTGCGCTTTACGAAGTATTCGTCTTCGAGCGCGATGCGCTCCAGTTCCAAGGCGATTTCCAGCTTGGGATTGTAGCCGGTGACTTCGAAGACTTTACCCGCGGCCCACTTGATGATGCGGGCGCGCGGATCGTAGTTCTTGTAGACGCGGTGTCCGAAGCCCATCAACTTGCCTTTGCCGGCCTTGATGCCGTCGATAAAAGCGGGCACGTGGTCCTTGGAGCCGATTTCGTCGAGCATGCGCAGCACTTCCTCGTTGGCCCCGCCGTGCAGCGGACCGGAAAGGGCTGCGGCGGCCGCGGAAGTGGCCAGGAACGGATCGGCCTGCGAACTGCCTACGGCGCGCATCACGTTGGTGCTGCAGTTCTGCTCATGGTCGGCGTGCAGGATGAAGAGAATATCCAGGGCGCGCGCCAGGACCGGATTCGCCTGGTATTTAGGCTCGACCATCCGCCACAGCATGTTCATGAAGTTCTCGGTGTAGCTGAGGTCGTTGTCGGGATAGACGTAGGGGAATCCCAGGCTGTGACGGTAAGTGTAGGCCGCGATGGTGGGGACCTTGCCGATCAGTCTGCGAATCTGTAACTGGCGAACTTCCGGGTCGAGCACGTTGCGCGCCTCGGGGTAGACCGTGGACAGGGCCGCCACGGTACTGATGAACATACCCATAGGGTGGGCGTTGTAGCGGAAGCCTTCCAGGAATTTCTTGGTGGTTTCGTGGATCATGGTGTGGTTGGTAATGGCTTCCACCCATTGTTTTAGCTCCGCAGCGGCCGGCAGTTCGCCATTGAGAAGGAGATAGGCGACCTCCAGAAATGTGCAATTCTCGGCTAACTGTTCGACGGGATATCCACGATAGCGAAGGATGCCTTTGTCGCCGTCTATGAATGTGATGGCGCTTTGGCAGGAGGCTGTGTTCAAGAAGGCCGGATCGTATGTCATCACACCGAAATCTTCGGGGCCGGTCTTGATCTGGCGCAAATCCATGGCACGGATCGTGCCCTTATAGAAAGGGAGGTCGTAGGCGGCGCCTGTACGCCGGTCCACGATATTGAGGGCTTCCTTCTCCATTTGTCGTTCCTCCATACATAGGATACTCGGAATGCGCCGGGGGTGGGGCTAGTGCGGGTGCGGGTGCGAGATTTATCAAAGGTTTAACAGCCATCTGGAGCATTTTCCGGACATAATAGTGCGTAGAGGAGAACTTGAGAGCATGACCTTCCGTCTTATTTCCGTCACTTTGGCCGCTACGGCCTTATTCGCGCAGGGCCCGGGCGGGTTCCGCGGGCACGCCATGTCCGCGCACGCCAAGACCAGCGCCTTGCAAACCTATTTGAACTTGACCACTGATCAGATCGCGAGTCTGAAGCAGGTGCGGCAGGCTGAGATGGCCGCGCTGAAACCGATCTACCAGCAGATCGGGCCGCTGCGGCAGAGCTTACGGACCGAAGAGCAGAGCGCCAGCGCGGATGCCGCCGCAATCGGCAAGTTGGTGCTGAGCATCCAGGCCCTGGAACAGCAGGCGGCTCCCATCCGCACGAGCTATCAGCAGCAAGCGGTAGCCGTGCTGACCCCGGCTCAAAAGTCACAGTTGGCCGCGCTGGAGAGCGCCGCCGCGCTGATGCCGGCGGTGCACGAAGCGACCGCGCTGAACTTGCTTACGCCCCCCGCTGGTGCGGAAGGCCCGGGCGGTTTCGGAGCGGAAATGATGCCGCACGGCCGGTTTGGCGGACGATAACGAGTTAACGAGATACCCCGACCCCCACCCGGCGAGTCCGTCTGGAACGTCCCCCAGCGCTCGCCGGGTGTCCCCTCTTCAGTTTTTGCTTCACTTGTGCAGTAGCTCCTCCGTTCAGCGCACGACTTCCCTTGGCATGTCACGGGTCTTGAAGTGCTACGATGGCGCGCATGCTCCGTTTTGTAATCCCGATTTATCTGGCGGTGGCGGGTGCGGCCGCGGCGCAGCCCACGCTTAGCGAACTGCTGGAGAATAAGACGATGGCCGAATTGCGCCGGTTCGACGAAGGCTTCGACGGCGCGTTGGGCGTGGCGGCCATCGACTTGACCGATGGCCGGACGTTCGGGCTGCATCGCGACACTGTGTTTCCACAGGCGAGTGTGATCAAGATTGCGATTCTGGCGCGCATGTACCAGGCGGCGCGGGCGGGCAAATTCACGCTGGACGAGCGCGTGACGATCGAGACGGGCGAAGCGGTGGGCGGCAGCGGGCGATTACAGCAGCGGTTGAAGAGCGGCGCGGTCAGCCTGACCGTGCGCGAGTTGATCGGCGCCATGATCGAGTGGAGCGACAACACGGCCACCAATAAATGCATCGCGATGGCGGGCATGGACGATGTGAATCGCATGCTGGACGAGTTAGGGCTGCGAAACACGCGCTTGCGGCGGAAGATGATGGATTCGGCCGCGGTGGCGCGGGGCGAGGAGAATGTTTCCAGCCCGGCGGAGATGGCGCACCTGATGGAAACCATTTATCGCGGAAAGTTGGTGGACGCGGCAGCCAGCCGCGAGATGCTGGAGGTTCTGAAGAAAGTAGATGGCGGTATCCGCGAAGGTTTGCCCCTGGATGTCGAGACGGCTTCGAAGACCGGCGAATTGCCGGGCGCGCGCGGCGAGACCGGCGTCGTGTTCCTGGAGGGCCGGCCTTTTGTGCTGAGCGTGATGTCCGCGTTCATCGACGACCGGCGGTCTCCGGTGCCGGAAGTGACGCGGATTGTGTATCGGTATTTTGAAAAGCTGGCGGGAGCGAATGTCTGGGGGAACCGGCTGCGATAGGCTGCCGGCGCAGGGCATGGGTGAAAACACTCTCCAGCCGGCTCTGCCGCCTGAAAGGCGGCTGCGGGCATGATTGCCCGCCGCGCGCGGGACTTAAAAGTCCCGCCGGCACGCTGAAGCGTGCGCCACGGCCGTACGGTCACAAGCCGGCGCACAAATCCTATAGATATGACTGGAAGTGACTTACGGCTGTTTTGCGGCCGGTGGCCAGCGGTCTGCGCGGAGTCCGAATGATAATCTGTAGTCGGAACGGGCGGCTTTGAACGCTCACTCAACCCATGAAATATATAACACCGCAGCAACAACAGGAGTCCCAAAGGGACGTCCATCCCGCACAACGGCAGCACCATGTTACACCGATCTCCTCACATCTGTACGTGGTTACGGTGATCTCTAACCCGATGCGTTATTACGCGCGGTACAAGCTTTATCAGGCTTTTTCCAAAATGGTGGAGGAGGCTGGAGGGATACTCTACACGGTGGAACTGGCCTTGCGCGACAGGCATTTCGAAGTCACCGATCATCAGAATCCCCGCCACATTCAATTGCGATCGCCGGCCATTCTGTGGCACAAGGAAAATCTCATCAACATCGGGATCTCGCGGCTTCCGCACGATGCGGAATACGTCGCCTGGATCGACGCCGATGTGCAGTTTGCCCGTCCCGATTGGGTGCAGGAAACGCTGCACCAGTTGCAGATCCACAAAGTAGTCCAAATGTGGACGCATAGCATCGATTACGGTCCGGAGCATCAGCCGATCGCACAGTGCGGCAGCCTTTTCGCGTCGTATCTGAAAGACCGGCGCGTTTTGCAGCCGATCGTGCGGAAGGCCAGCGCGCAAACCGCGAAAGCCGATCCGGGAGCTTATCCATTGAAGGGACTGATGCATACCGGCTATGCATGGGCGGGGCGCCGGTCGGCCATCAGCGACCTGGGAGGGCTGGGCGATATCGGGATACTGGGATCCGGCGACCGTCACATGGCGTATGCCCTGCTCGGTCAGGTGGACAAGTCTTTTCCGGTGGGTATTAGTGCGTCTTACGCGGATTACTGGAACCGCTGGCAGGAGCGGGCCGAGAGACATATCCAGCGCAGGGTGGGGGTGGTGCCGGGGACGATCAACCACTACTGGCACGGGTCCAAGCAGCACCGCCGTTATCAGGACCGCTGGAAAATCCTGGTGGGAGGCGGATACGATCCCAGCCTGGATCTTAAATACGATTTCCAAGGGGTGCTGCAGCTTACCGAGCGGAACACTAAACTGCGCGACGACGTGATTCATTACTTCAGCGTTCGTAACGAAGATTCGATGGACTTGTAACCAAGCTGCTATCATAAAGTCACATGTCTGAGTCCTTACCCACGGTGGTCATCGTGGGCCGGCCGAATGTCGGAAAATCGACCCTCTTTAACCGCATTACAGGGCAGCGCCGCGCGATTGTGGGCGACGAGCCCGGGATCACCCGCGACCGGCTGCACGGCCTCACCGATTACCATGGGCGGCGCTTCGAACTGATCGATACGGGCGGCATCGTGGTGGACGATTCCGAGTATATTCCCGGCCAGATCCTGAAGCAGGCGCGCTACGCCCTGGAGCGCGCGGCGCATATCATCTTCCTGGTAGACGGACGCGCGGAAATCACCGGGCCGGACCGCGACCTGGCGCGCATGCTTCTGCGGCTCGGCCGTCCCATCTCGCTGGCCGTGAATAAGGCGGATACCGGCGCGCGCGAAGACCTGGCACACGACTTTTATTCGCTGGGAATCCACGATATCTTTCCGGTGTCCGCGGAGCACGGTATCGGGGTGGATGCCCTGGTGGATCATGTGACGGCCGGGTTCGCGGTGCAACCTCAGGCGGAGGCGGCCGAAGAAGCGCCGCATTCCGTCAAGGTGGCCATTATCGGGCGTCCCAACGTGGGCAAATCGACGTTGCTCAACGCGCTTACGGGCGAAGATCGGGCCATCGTGTCGCCTATCGCGGGCACCACGCGCGACTCCATCGACGAAACCGTTGTGCGCGACGGAGCCAGCTATACCTTCGTCGACACCGCCGGCATCCGCAGAAAAGGAAAGACCAAGCTGATGGCGGAGAAGCTGAGCGTGGTCATGGCGCGCCGCAACATTCGCATGGCCGATGTGGTGCTGGTGCTGATGGACGCGTCGGAAGGCGTGCTGGGGCTGGACGCCACGATTGCGGGTTATGCGCACGAGGGCGGCTCGGGCGTCATCCTGTGCGTCAACAAATGGGACCTCATCACCGACAAGAAGAAGAAAGATTTCGAGCAGGATGTGCGGGACGAGCTCAAGTTTCTGGAGTATGCGCCGGTGGTCTTCCTGTCCGCGAAGACGGGCGCGGGTGTAGAGCGGATCTTCAAATTGATCCGCGAAGTTTACGAATCGGCCACCAAGCGCGTAACCACCGGTGAGTTGAACCGGTTCGTGGAGCGGCTGCGCTTCGAGGAGCGCAAGATTTACTACATCACGCAGGCGTCGGTACGCCCTCCGACGTTTGTGCTGTTTACGAACCGGGTGGCGCCGCTGCACTTCTCCGACGAACGCTATCTGACGAACCAGATCCGCAAGCACTTCGGTTTTCGCGGGACGCCCATCGTGTTAAAAACCAAAGGTAAGGAGCACTGAGCACGGACGCCAAGAAGCAGGAGCGGCGGCGCAAGGAACTGAAGCTTCGTCAAGCGGAGGCGCGCAAGGAGGATGAGCGCCGCCAGGCGGACTATCTGCACGACGACGGACTGGAAGCTTTTCGACAAGGCGACATTCCAGCGGCCGCGCGTGTGTTGACGAAGGCGATCACACTCTGCCCGGAGCACGTGCCCGCCCTGGCCCTGCTGGGCCGCATCTATGGGGAGGCCGCACAGTTCGCCGCCGCACTCCCGCACTTGAAGCTGCTTTGCAGGTTGCGGCCGGACGAACCAGCGGTGTGGTACAACTGCGGCATTGCGCACGAGAAATTGGGCCGTCTGGCGGAGGCGTCGGCCGATTTCCAGAAATTCCTGGCGCTTACCGGAGATGCCAAACCCAGATGGAAGGCTCTGCGGCAATACGCAGAGCGCTTGCTGGAGTCGGCGAAAACGGCAGCCAAGGCCGAGCCGCCTCCCAAACCCACGCCTACGCCTCCGCCTGCGTCCCCGCCACCGCCCGCCGTTACGCCATCCGAACCTGCGCCTAAGCCGGAACCGCCTCGCGTGCGGGTGACATTCCTGCCGCCGGCGCCTTTGCCGTCCTCCGCCGCGACCGGCGCGCTGGTGGATTACTTCCTGCGCCGCGGCCTGCGGGAATTGCGGCTGGCGCAGAGTTTCGAGGACCTGGTTTGCCTGCCCTCTTTGAACGGCGTGGACAGCTATATCTACCAGCATGAAACCGTCCGCAAAGTATTGCGGCACTTCAAAGGGCGCGCGCTGCTGGCCGACGAAGTTGGCTTGGGCAAGACCATCGAAGCCTGTCTGGTTTTGAAAGAATATTGGGCGCGCGGCATGGTGCGCAAAGCGCTGGTGCTGGCTCCGCCTTCGCTGGTGACGCAATGGAAAGGCGAACTGGCGGAGAAGTTCGGGTTTACGCCGGTTTCGCCGGATCACCCGGAATTCCGGCGCGATCCCGAGCGTTTCTGGAAGAACGAGCCGCTGGTAGTTGCATCCATTGCCATGGCGCGCCTGGAACCGCACGCCACGGCGCTGGCCGGCACACCGTGGGATATGGTGATCGTGGACGAGGCGCATTGTCTGAAGAACCGCACCAGCGCTAACTGGAGGCTGGTCGATTCGCTGGAAAAAAAATTCATTCTGATGCTGACGGCCACGCCCGTGGAGAATAATCTGATCGAGTTGTATAACCTGATCACGTTGTTGAAGCCGGGCCTGCTGGCTACGGAAGCGGAATTTCGCAAGCTGCATGTGAATACGGCCAAGCCAAAATCCCCCAAGAATCCCGACCAATTGCGCGCGCTGCTGACCGAAGTGATGATTCGAAATACGCGCTCGGCGGTGGATGTGCGCCTTCCGCACCGCATCGCGGCTAGCGTAGTGGTGGCGCCATCCGCGGCCGAAGCGGAGCTATACGAGAAGGTTTCCGCCTATGTCGCCGCGCGCTATAAGACCGGCGAGCATGCCGGGGTGATGGCGCTGGGCTGGATGCAGCGCCAGGCCGGGAGCAGTCCGCAGGCTTTGCATCGTTCTATCGTGGGCCGTCTTTCCGACCACAAGCATCCGGAGAGGCGCGACGTATCCGCGCTGGAAGCCATCCTGGACCTGGCGTCCCGCGTAGGCGACGGATCAAAAGGCGTACAGCTTGGCGAGATGCTGTCGGCGCGCAAAGCCAAGACCGTGGTCTTCACCGAATTCGTGCCGACTTTGGAGCACCTGGCGGAAATCTGCCGGCGGCGGGGTATCCGGCATACGGTCTTCAGCGGCGATCTCTCGCGGGCCGATAAAGACGCGGCTATCGCCCGGTTTCGCGATGAAGGCGGTGTGCTGCTCTCGACGGGGGCCGGCGGGGAAGGCCGCAACTTACAGTTCGCCGATACCGTAGTCAATTTCGATTTACCCTGGAACCCGATGCGGCTGGAACAGCGCGTCGGCCGCGTGCATCGCATCGGCCAGGAGCACGACGTGTTTATCTTCAATTTCTGCCAGGCCGGCACGGTGGAAGAACATCTGCTGCGCGTGCTGCACGACAAAGTGAACATGTTCGAGCTGGTGGTGGGTGAGATGGACGCCATCCTGGGCAGCCTGGACGATGCGCGCGATTTCGCGGAGCTGGTCATGGACCTGTGGCTTTCCGCGCGCGAGTCCGGCGGCGTGGAGCAGGTCTTCGAGGAATTGGGGAGACGCCTGCTGGAGGCCAAGGCGGAGCATACCAAGGTGAAGGAATTCGACGAGGCTTTATTCCATCAGGATTTCGAGGTGTGAGGTGATTCAGCCAGGCGATTGGGCGCGGGACGTGCTTCTGAGCCGCGGCGCGTTGGTAGAGAGCGAGGGCGACGGCGTGCTGCGCGCGCTGGTGCCGCCGGAGGTCTCCGCCAGATTGGCCGTGGGCGATTGGCTATCGCTCGATTTCGGTGCGCGCGGCGGTGCGGACGATCCAGGCGAATGGATGGAGCGGCTGGGCGCGCTGCTGCCTCCGTCGCCAGCCGTCGTGGGCGCGCGCCTGCGCATGCAATCGCCGCAGGGTCGCATCGCCGCCGATGCCATCCTGAACCGCGAATTAGTTGTACAGAACGGCATCTGGCACCTGGTGGAAGACTATGCCGGCGCCATGCCATATTACCTGTTCTCGTTCCAGCACACGGTGGAGTCCGACGAGCGCACCATCGGCTACGGCGGCGTTTGCCTGAACGGGGCGGTGCGGGCGATGGCCGAACAGCCGGAACTCCTGCTGCGTTCCGTGCGCGATGGCCTGGAGGACGATCCCGCGTTTACTTTGCCGGACGCGGAAGTGCGCGCGCTCTATCGGCTGGCCGCGCGGGCCGCCGAAGCGGAGGTGCGCTCCCGCCTCGCTTTCATCGAGCAAAGCGCGAATCGCCGCCTGGCGCGGGATTGGGCGCGCATGGAATCGTACTACGGCGGCCTGCTGGCCCAGCTTGAAAAGCGCGCCGCCCGCCACGCGGCTGGGCCGGAAGCCGCGGAGAAGGACCGCGGCCGCGGCCGCATCCAGGCCACGCAGCTTGACCGCGCCGCGAAGCTGGAGGATCTTGTCCGCAAGTATTCCCTGCGAGTACAACTCGAGTTGACCGACGTGCTGGTTATGTCTCTGCCGGTGCGGACGATTTCCGTCCGGCTGATCCGCAAGAAGGAGGAGCGGGCCGTGACTTTGGCCTGGAATGCGGTACTGCGGACGCTCGATACGCCGCTTTGCGAAGCCTGCGCCGGGCGCGCCCGCCCCTTATATCTCTGCGACAAAGTACACTTGCTGTGCGGCGTTTGCTTGAGCCCGTGTCCGGCTTGCGCGCGTGTGTTTTGCCGGGCTTGCCAGGCGAAGTGCAAGTGCCAGGCTGCCACATCGCGTTAAACGCCTTCGCCCCATTTGGCCCGCTACCAGATAAACTCTTTGGCCGCTTTCCGCTTATCGTACCCGTCCAAAACGTGCACCACGCGGATCTTCTTCAGTGCGACCGGGGAGAGTTGGCCGATCGGAATATAGATAATCGTCCGCCCGAAGCGCGCGGCGATACTGCGGAATACCGACCGCGGCGGTTTGGCGGCCACGTACACCACGAACCGTTCGAGCGAATAATCCAGGCCGGCGAGCAGCAGGCGCTCAGGCTTGCTCTCGGCGAAATCGTAGTCCGGGTCCTGCCATACGTCGAACATACGGCGTGCGGGCAGGCTCATCAGGAAGCCGCCGTACTCGCCGCGTCCGATGCCCGGTCCCACCAGGTTGTCGAACGGAAACGTCGAGTAGAACGCCATGTCCGATTCGTTCTGGTGCTCACCGAGCCAGGTGGTCATGTAATAGTAGCGGTTGTCACGATCCTCGTCGAAGATCACGATGACGGAGCCCACTTCACCCGCGATCTTCTGAAACTGCCGCACGTAGATCTTGCCTTCGTGCCAGTTGCGGATGGTCTCGCGCAGGTCGATGCCGTCCAGTAGTGAGGTGGTGAAGGGCTCGGTGCGGGCGCGTTCCTCCGACAGGATGCCCTTGCCTTTCTTCTTCAAGAAGCGCCCGTAGTCCTCGATTACCAGATCTTCCGGGGGGTAGGAGCAGATGCTATTGCCATCCAGGTTGCTGGCCCATTCGCCGGGGAACTTCTCCTTCTTGCGCGGCTTCAATCCCACGGGCCGCAGCCGCCGTTTGACGCTGGGCAACCTGCGCCGCAGCCGCATCCGCTTGGTGTCGAGCCATACTTCTTCGCCCGAGATCTGCACGGTTTCCAGATCGCTAGCGGTCTTCTGCGGCGGATAGCGGCTGGCCGTTTCCCAGACTTCCCAACCGTAGTTGTCGTCCACGATGCTGCGCGCGGCCACGGTGAGGTCGAATATGCCGGGCATGAGTGCGTGATCGACCAACGCCAGATTGCGCGCATAACGCGCGAGCAGGCGGCGCTGCCAGTGGTGCACCCGCTCGCCGGTGTTCACTTCGTAGCTCTTCTCCGCGTCGCGAAAGAGCGCGAGCTGCGCGTGGCGCCGGTCGATCAGTTGGACTTCCGTGAGCAGGGCGCGGAATTGCTCGTAGCGATGCTGGAGGTACGGATATTCGATGGTAATCTCGGCGAGCGAATCCGGGTGCGGATTGAGTACATGCACGGCGTCGCGCCGTACACGGGACATGGGCTGAGCTTGCGGCTCGTCCATGGCGTCCAGTACGGGGTCCAGCAGATTCAGCGACAGCACCACCAGTACGCGCGCCTCCGGGTCGCAACCCTGCAGTTTCCAAGCGATGCCGCCGGCGTGCCGCGCGATCTCGCCGGAGCGCTCCTGCGGATAGATGCGATAGGCTTCGACGTATTTTTCGTAGCCGATATGCGGGATCGAATAAGGGTCGGGATAAGCGTCCTTCAGGTGGGGACGCTCGCCCGAATCGGGGTCGGCAAAGACGATTTCCGCGCCAATTTCCAGCGCGCCGCGGATGGCTTCGACAAAAGGATCGGCGGGCTCGACCGGCACGTAGATGGCGCGCTCGGGGTCGGTATCGTCCGGATAGACGATGACGGAGATCTCCGGCAGCCGCGCCACCGCGCGCAGAAACTGCGGCTGCAGGGTGACGGGCAGTTCCAGCGCGACTACCTGTGGCTTCTCGCGGAAAATCGCCCGGCGGACTTCAATGGCAAACTCCAGCCGCCCCGGCACCACCGGCAGGTAAGTGAAACGGCCGCGCCGCAGGCTGCCGGGGTCGGGCAGATCAGGAAGGTCGATTTCCCCGGGCATAGCGCAGGGCTTCCTCTCCAAGCGTTTGCAGAATCGCGGTTTCGAGCGCCTGGGTTTCGTGCGTGCGCTCGGTGGCCAGGCTCTTCAGCTTGATCGCAAACCGTCCGATGTTGATGCCGTCGCGCACCGTATAGCGCTCGTCGGCGGCGTGCGCCTGCTGCAGAAACTCGGTCACATAAGCGAGAATACGTTCCTCTGCAAACGGCAGGTTCTCTTTCAGAATCTGATACTCTTCGTCGCGCTCCGGAAAATCGATCAGGATCTGGGGCTGCAAGCGCGAGTGAATGTATTCGGGCAGCTCGAAAGTGGAAGCATCGTCATTCATGGTGGTCACGATGCGAAACTGCGCGTGCGCCTTGATTTTAATGCCCGCCACAATGGACTCCACATAGCGCCGGTTGTCGAGCAGCGGGGCGAGGCTAGCCCAACTTTTCTCGCTCATGCGATTGCCTTCGTCCAGGATGGCGATGCCGCCGCGGATCATGGCCGTCACCAGCGGCGAAGCCACGTAGCGGAGGCGCCCCTGGCCTTCGATCACCGGCGTCACCAGCAAATCTTCCGGGCGCGTATCCATGGTGGCCTGCAGGATGTAGACATCGCGGCCCATGCGCTTGGCCGCGGCATAAGCCAGCGTAGTCTTGCCCACGCCGGGCTTGCCCAGCAGCCGCGGATGCATGGGCAGATCCTGCTCGCTCACCACCAGCCACGCCGCCAGCAACTGGCGCATGAGCTCCTCCTGGCCCACCCAGCGGACGGGCAATTCGTCCGGGTGCGCCAGGTGCAGGGTCACGCCTTCGATGTCGACTGTCATATTCAGCTATATTAAAACGGTGCCGGGGTCCGGGTGCTGGATGCTCTTATGTTAGCGCTTGACGGGTCCCGCCGCGGGCGTGGGTAGTGCCTGAAAGGTGCGTTTTGGTTTTGGTGGGCAATTCTGCCCGCAGCAGTCCTGGAGTTTGACTTATCTGGTGATGACGGCCGCAGCCCGCGGCGTGTCACTGCCGCACCGTGAAAGCCACGTTGCTCAACAGCGTGCCCCCGGACGTACTCACTGCGATCTTGCCGCTAAGCGCCCCCGCCGGCACAACGGCCGTGATCTGGGTGGCCGACGTGAACGTGAGCCCCGCGGGAACACCCCCAAACGTCACCGCGATCGGACCCGCGAAGTCGGTCCCCAGCAGGTTGACTGTCGTTCCCACCGCGCCTGAATCGGGCACCGGGATCACGAAAGGTCCGAGCCCAACCGAGAGCTTGAATATCGTGCCTTTGTCATAAGCGCCGCCCGCCGAAGTGACTCCGTATAGGTCGCCGTTGGTGGCCTGGAATAGCGAGCCGTTCGGGCTTTCCCCCTCTGTCGCCGGAACGAAGCTGTGCAAAACCGTAAGCTCGCCGGCCAGCGTAATCTTGAAAATCGTTCCAGCGTTCGACGCGCCGCCAATCGAAGTCATCCCGTAGAGATCCCCTTCGGTGGCCTGAATCAGCGCACCGTAAGGCACCGCGCCGTCTTCCGTATTGAAGCTGTGCAGCGTGGTCAGCGCGCCGTCCGGCGTCATTCTGAATACGATTCCTTGGCCGTACGTGCCGCCGCCCGTGGTGGTCCCGTAGAACAGGCCGTCGCTGGCCTGCAACAGGCCGGAGTACGGGGCCGATCCGTTGATTCCGCGGAAACTGGCGACTACGCTCTCGCCTTCATCGGTGATCTTGTAGATCTCGCCGTAATCGCTGATGTAGCCATCCATCTCGGCGCCGCCCGCGGCGGTCGTCCCGTAAAGTGCGCCGCCGGCCGCCTGCATCAAAGGAGCGTAGGGAAACGCCCCGTTAGGCGGCTGATACCAATCGAAGCTGTGCAAGGTCGTCACCACCCCGGCCGGAGTCATTCGGTAAGCGACGCCCGAGCCTCCCGCGCCCCGGTAAATGCTGGTCCCGTAGAAATTCCCGTCCGTGGCTTCGATCAGGCCGGCATTCGGGTTGGCGGCGCCAGGACCACCCCCGTCGAAGCTGTAAAAGGCGGGCACCACCCCCGCGGGCGTGATCTTGAAAACCGTGCCGCCCTCGAAAGTCCCGTAGCTGCCGGTCTCCGTGGTGCCGTAAAGATCGCCATCGGTGGCCAGCAGCAGTTTGCCCATGGGAAGCGAGCCATCCGTCTCGTCGAAGTTATAGATGTTCGTCAGGCCGCTAGAAGTAATTTTGAAAATGGTGCCGAAGCCGTAGGTCCCTCCCTTGGTCGTGGTGCCGTACAGGGCTCCGTCGAGTCCCTGCGTGAGGGCCATAAACGTGGGGTTCGCGCCGTTCTTCCAGTCGAAACTCGCCAGGGTAGTGAAAGTCTGTGCGGGCGCCATCCCCACTGCTGCGATCAGCAGAGAAATGGCCCTGCCTGTCTTCCACGTGTAGGACATATCGCCTCCAGCCACGCTCGTTAGTAGCAGAATTATACACCCGCCTCGCGTGGGCTTACAATGAATCCGTGACTTTCCCACGATCCAGCGGGATTCTCCTTCACCCTACGTCGCTGCCCGGCCGTTTCGGAATTGGGGACTTCGGACCCCAGGCCTATCGGTTCGTGGACTTCCTGGCGGCCGCCGGCCAACGGATCTGGCAGGTGCTTCCCCTGGGTCCCACCGGCTATGGCGATTCGCCCTACCAATTGTTCTCCGCCTTCGCCGGCAATCCCTTGCTGATCAGTCTCGATCGCCTGGCCGAGGAGGGCCTGCTGACGCGCGACGAACTGGAACAGGCGCCGGAATTTCCCGCTGACGAGGTGGATTATGGGCGGGTCATCCGCTTCAAGCTGCCGCTGCTCCGCGCGGCCTCTGCGCGCTTTAAGGCGATGGGCCAGGATCCCGCCGGCTTCGCGGATTTCCGCGGCAAGTGCGGCCAGTGGCTCCCCGATTACGCGCTCTTCATGGCCGTGAAAGAAGCGCATGGCGGCGAAGCTGTCTGGTCCCGTTGGGATCCGGACATCGCCGCGCGCGAACCGCAGGCGCTGGCCCAGTGGCGTTCCCGGCTGGCCGAAGAAATTGAGGCCCTCGAATTCGAGCAGTATATGTTCGCGCGGCAGTGGCGCAGCCTGCACGATTACGCGCGCGGAAAGGGCATCCGCATCATGGGCGACCTGCCCATTTACGTGGCTCACGATAGCGCCGACGTGTGGGCGAATCCGGATCTCTTCCAGTTGGATGCCGCCGGCGATCCCGCGGTCATGTCCGGCGTGCCGCCGGATTATTTCAGCGCCACCGGCCAGTTATGGGGCAATCCGATTTACCGTTGGGACCGCATGGCGGAGACCGGCTTCCGCTGGTGGATCGACCGCGTCTTCTGGGCGCTCGATCAGTTGGACCTGGTTCGTTTGGATCATTTCCGCGGACTGGAAGCCTACTGGGAAGTACCGGCCGGCGAGACCACCGCGCGAAACGGGCGCTGGGTGAAGGGGCCCGGCGCTGCGCTGTTCACCGCCTTGGAAGGCGCCCTCGGCGATCTGCCGATCGTAGCTGAAAACCTGGGCGTGATCACCCCGGAAGTGGAAGCCATCCGCACCCAGTTCGGCTTCCCGGGCATGGCCATTCTGCAGTTCGCCTTCGGCAAGGATCCCCAGGCGCCCGATTTCAAGCCCCACAATTACCCTCGCGACCGCGTCGCCTACACCGGGACTCACGATAACGATACAACCGTGGGCTGGTGGTCGAGCACCGGCGCCGGAGACAGCACCCGCACCGCCGAAGATATCCGCGAAGAGCGCGACTTCACCCGAAAATACCTGGCTACCGACTGCGCCGAGATCCACTGGGTCTTCATCCGGACCCTCATGGCGTCGGTGGCCGATACGGTCTTATTCCCCCTGCAGGATGTGCTGGGACTGGGCAGCGAAGCGCGCATGAACACGCCCGCCGTGCCCAGCGGCAACTGGCGTTGGCGTTTCCGCGCGGAGATGCTGACGCCGCCCATCGCCCAAAGGCTGAAAGAGATGGTGTCCGTCTATGACCGATAAGCAGCGCCTGAATTTCTGGCAGATCTGGAACATGAGCTTCGGCTTCCTGGGCATCCAGTTCGGCTGGGGCTTGCAGATGGCCAACATGAGCGCCATTTACGAATACCTCGGCGCGCGCCCCGACCAGATCCCGATCCTGTGGCTGGCCGCTCCGCTTACGGGATTGATCGTGCAGCCGATCATCGGGCATGCCAGCGACCGCACCTGGAACCGGCTGGGAAGGCGGCGCCCTTACTTCCTGACCGGCGCGCTGCTCAGTTCCGCGGCGCTCATCCTGATGCCGCGTGTTTCGGCGCTCTGGATGGCGGCGGGACTGCTCTGGATTCTGGACGCTTCGATCAACATCAGCATGGAACCCTTCCGAGCATTTGTGGCGGATATGCTGCCGGAAGATCAGCGCACGCGCGGCTTCGCCATGCAGAGCCTCTTTATCGGGCTGGGCGCGGTGGTGGCGTCGGTGCTGCCTGGCGTCCTGTTGAAATGGCTGGGCAACGGCAGCGGCGGCCAGATCCCCATGCCGGTTCGCATTTCCTTTTATATCGGGGCGGCCGCGTTCTTCGGCGCGGTGATCTATACGATCGCAACCACGCGCGAGTATCCACCCGAGGATCTGGAAGCGTTCCGCAGAATGAAGGCCGAGAAACGCGGCCTGGCGGAGAATGCGCGCGAGATCCTGGAATCGGTAGCCGCCATGCCCCAGACCATGAAACAACTGGCCTGGGTACAGATCGCCACCTGGCTGGGGCTGTTCTGCATGTGGCTGTATTTCCCCGTGGCGGTGGCCCACAACGTGTTCGGCGCCGACGATCCGCATAGCGCGCTCTACACCGAAGGCGTGGCCTGGGGCGGCTACTGTTTCGCCATGTATTCCGCGGTGTGTTTTGCGTGGTCCTTTGCCCTGCCCCCTTTGGCCAATTCATTGGGCCGCAAGGCCACCCACAGCCTGTGCCTGTTGTGCGGCGCGGCCGGATTGATGTCCGTCGCGGTGATCCACAACAAGTGGCTGCTGCTGTTTTCCATGGTGGGCGTGGGCATCGCCTGGGCCAGCACCCTGGCCATGCCTTACGTGATTCTGGCCGGATCGCTGCCGGCGGAGAAGACCGGCATTTACATGGGGATCTTCAACTTCTTCATCGTCACGCCTGAAATCGTGGCATCCCTCGGTTTCGGCTGGGTGATGGCCCACCTGCTGGGGAATAACCGCCTGCTGGCCGTGGTGGCGGGTGGCGTGTTCTTCGTCGTGGCGGCCGTCTTGATGCAGCGCGTGCGGGATGTGGGCGTGGAACGGATCGCCGCCGTCACAGTGGCGGACACCGTGCCATTAGAATAGAAGATGCATGCCGCATCGGCTCCGCCACGCCATCTGCAACGAGGTCTTCGAAAACTGGACGTTTGCGGATGCCTGCCGCGCCATCCGCCAGGCCGGCTACAGCGGCATCGAGATCGCCCCGTTCACGCTGGCTGAAGATCCGGCCACCGTACCGCCTGCCAGGCGTCGTGAATGCCGCGACATCATCGCCTCCGAGGGCTTGCAGTTCGTCGGCCTGCACTGGCTCATGGTTAGTCCTAAGGGCCTGCATGTCACCGCGCCCGATGCCGCTCTTCGCGCGCGGAGCTGGCAGCACATCCGCCATCTGATCGACCTCTGCGCCGATCTCGGCCCCGATGGTCTGCTGGTCTTCGGTTCCCCCAAACAGCGCGGGACCACCGGCGGCCTCAGCCGCGCGGAGGCCACCCGCAACTTCGTCGAAGGTCTGTCCGCGGTCGCTCCGCAGGCCTTCGCGCGCGGCGTGACCATTCTGATGGAGGCGCTGCCTCTCGGCCAGTGCGATGTCGTCACTTCGCTCGACGAAGCCGCCGCCCTTGTGCGCCAGATCGATCTCCCCGCCATCCGTACCATGTTCGATTGTCACAATGCCGTGGACGAAACCGAACCGCACGCTGCGCTGATCGAGCGCCACTACGATCTGATCCGCCACATTCACGTGAACGAGCTGGATGGCCGCCATCCTGGAACCGGTTCTTACGATTTCAAGCCGGTCTTCGATGTTTTGCGCCGCCGCGAATATCCGGGCTGGGTCTCGCTCGAAGCGTTCGACTTCACCCCGGGGGCGGAAACCGTCGCCCGCGATTCTCTTCGTTATCTGGAAAATAAATGAGTAAATACGTCGTCACCGGAGGCGCGGGGTTCATCGGCTCCGCCATCGTGCGGGCCCTGCTGCGAGAGGGCGCCCGCCAGGTCGTGGTCCTCGATAACCTCCTCACCGGCCGCCCCGAAAACCTGGACGAGGTCCGCTCCGCGGTGGACTTCCAACTCGCCGACATCCGAAATTACGATCAGATCGCTCCCATCCTGGCGGGCGCCGCTGTGGTCTTTCACGAAGCCGCCATCCCCTCGGTGCCGCGCTCCATCGACGATCCCGTGCCGTCCCACGAAGTCAATATCGATGGGACCTTCAACGTGCTGCGCGCCGCGGCCGCCGGCGGCGTCCGGCGCGTCGTTTACGCCGCGTCTTCGTCGGCCTATGGCGACACCGAAGTGCTTCCCAAGGTGGAGACCATGCCGCCGCACCCGAAGTCGCCGTATGCGCTGCAAAAGCTGGTCGGCGAATACTATGCCCGGATCTTCGCATCCACGTTCGGCGTCGAGACCGTTTCCTTGCGCTACTTCAATGTGTTCGGCCCGCGCCAGGATCCCTCCAGCCAGTATTCCGGCGTCCTCTCGCTCTTCATCAAAGCCGTGGTCGAGCGGCGTTCTCCGACCATATTCGGCGATGGCTGCCAATCCCGCGACTTCACCTACGTGGAAGATGTGGTGGATCTGAATCTGAAAGCCGCCCGCGCTCCCGGCGTTTCCGGCAAGCTGTACAACGGCGGCAATGGCGGCCGCATCACCCTGAACGAAGCCTGGCGCCTGCTGCAGCAAATCGAGGGTGTCGCCATCCCGGCGAACTACGGTCCCCCACGCTCCGGCGACGTACACGATTCCCAGGCGGACACCACCTCCGCCATCGCCGATCTCGGCCACGCGCCGCGTTTCTCGTTCGAGGAGGGGTTGCGGCTCACGCTGGCCTGGTACAAAGGCCAACGCAACGCATCCCACACTTCCCCCGTCTGTTAAACTACACGGAGAAGTGCGCGTGAAAGTACTGTTTTTCGGGATACTGAAGGACATCACCGGCCGGGCGGAAGACCAGCTTGACCTGGAAAACGGCGGCACGTTGGGCGGTGTCTTCGATCACTACAGCACCCGCTTCCCGCGCATGCGGGAGATCGCCGGCAGCATTCTGCTGGCGCGCAACCAGGAATTCGCCGGACCCAACACGCAGCTTACCGAGGGCGACGAGATTGCTTTCCTGCCCCCGGTGAGTGGCGGCTCCGACTACTGCCGCGAGATTTCCGAAAACGGCAACCTCTTCGCGCTCACCTGGCATCCCATAGCGCCGCGCAAGATCGCCGACCGCATGCTGCGCGGAGAAGACGGCGCCGTGGTCACGTTTGAAGGCGTGGTCCGGAACAATACCAATGGCCGCCGGACGCGCTTCCTCGATTACGAATGTTACGAGCCGATGGCCATCAAGCTGATGGCCCGTATCGGCCGCGAGATTGCCGCCGGCTATGCCATCGACCGGATCGCCCTGGTGCACCGGCTTGGCCGCATGCTGATCGGTGAGACCAGTGTCGCGGTAATCGTGACGGCGGCGCATCGCAAGGCGGCCTTCGAGGCCGCGCTGGAGGGGATCGACCGGTTGAAGCGTGTGGTGCCCATCTGGAAAAAAGAGCACTTTGCGGACGGCGAGGTCTGGGTGGAAGGAGAGTGGGACCGCAATGCTACCATGGCTCAAAGCGGTTAGCGCCGCCCTTGCCCTGGCAGCCGCCTTGGGCGCACAGATCAAGGTTCAGGTGAATCTGGTCCGGGTGCTGGCCACCGTCAAGAATCCCGCCGGCGAATTGGTAGGCGCGCTGAACAAGGAAGACTTCGAGGTTCAGGACAACGGCGTCCCCCAGCAGATCGCGGTCTTCGAGCGGCAGACCGAGCAGCCCCTCTCCATATCCATGATGGTGGATGCCAGCGGATCTACCGCCAAGGATCTGAAATACGAAGTCAACTCCGTGGCGCGCTTCTTCAAGGCGCTGTTTGCCGAGGGCAATCCCAAGGATACGGTGGCCCTTTACAGTTTCAATTACCAGGTCACGCTGCACAACTTCTTCACCCATAACCAGGCGCCCCTCGAACACTCCCTGCGCTTGATCCAGGGCGAAGCCGGCACGTCCTTGTATGACGCCATCTTCCTGGCGTCGCGGGAGTTGGAAATGCGCGACGGCCGCAAGGTGATGGTCATTGTCACCGATGGCGGGGACACCACCAGCGTGAAGGATTTCCACGCCGCGCTCGATTCCGCCCAGTTGGCCAACGCCTCGATTTACCCCGTGCTGGTGGTGCCCATCACCAATGACGCCGGCCGCAATCTGGGCGGCGAGCATGCCCTCGCCACCATGGCGGCGGGAACCGGGGGCCGCGTCTTCCAGCCCACCCTGGGGCCGGCCATGGATGCCGCGTTCAGCGACATCATCAAAGATCTCCGTACCCAATACTTGTTGGGCTACTATCCGAAAAACGTGCCGCTGACCAAGAACCGCTTCCACCATCTGCTGGTCCGCACCAATCGCCCGGATTTGCGGGTGACCGCGCGCAATGGCTATTATGGGGAAGCAGGCGGGAATAATCAGGAGAGCCAGCTACGTCAAGACCAGTCGGCGGAAAACCCGGGAATCGCGCTCCCGAACAAACCTTTGAAGAGGTAAGATACCTCAAGCATCTGATCGAGGCCGAACTCCCCATTCGCGTCAAACTCACCGACGGCGAGGAGGTCTCCGGCACCATCGAGTATTACGACCACTCCTTTATCCGGCTGACGCGCAAAGACGGTCCCAATCTTTTCATCTACAAACACGAGATCAAATACATCGTGGAAGGGCCGGTTTGAACCAACGCAACGGCGGACTGAAGTCCGCCGCAGCACGCTGAAGCGTGCGCCACGCAGGCGGCCTCATCGCCTTTGAAAAAATGAATTCCCCCCTCGAAACCGCCGTCGAAATTGCGCGCGAAGCAGGCGCCTTGCTGGTCACCTATTACGAACGCCGCGTGCCCTTCGAACTGAAGGGCGAGTTCGACCTCGTCACAGAAGCCGATCGCGCCTCCGAGAAACTGGTTGTGGAGCGGCTGCAATCCCGCTTCCCGCAGCATGGCATCGTGGCCGAAGAAGGCGGCGGCCACACCAGTCCTTCGGAATACCGCTGGTACGTCAACCCGCTCGATGGCACCACCAACTTCGCGCATTCCCTGCCGATCTTCAACGTGACATTGGCGCTCGAGCGCGCCGGTGAAATGCTGGCCGGCGTGGTATTCGATCCCATCCGCCAGGAGATGTTCACCGCCGAGCGCGGCGCCGGCGCGTACCTGAACAATCGGCGCATCCACGCTTCGTCCGTCAGCCGCCTCGATAGCAGCCTGCTGTGTACCGGCTTCCCCACCCGGCGCCGGCACCTGAACGTGAACGTGCACTTCTATCATCAACTCGCCATGGCCACGCACGGTGTGCGCCGCACCGGCTCGGCCGCGATCGATCTGGCCTGGGTGGCTTGCGGACGCCTGGACGGCTTTTGGGAATTCGGGCTGAAGCCCTGGGATATGGCGGCGGGCCGTCTCCTGGTCGCCGAGGCCGGCGGCCGCCTGTCCGACATGCGCGGCCGGCCGCATACCTTCGATTCGCCGCATCTGTTGGCGGATAACGGCCACCTGCACGAGCAAATTCTCGAAATATTCGGCGAGGTTTATGCGGGACACTACCGCGTGCCCCTGCCGGTCATTACCGCTTCTTCCGATTAGCCTGGAATGCCGCTGGCGATGGCATTGATGTCCGGGGTCTCCAGCACCGGCTTCGCCCATCCCCGCCGCGCCACCTGAATCATCGCCCGGCCCAGCTTCTCCGTGGTCGTCACATACTGGGGCATGATCGCATTCAACACGGGAAGCAGCGGTCCCAGAATCGCATAAAACATCTGGTAGACTCGGGTCTTCGATCGGATCCCGTCTTGCGGCACGATCACCGCCGGACGGAACATGTAAGCCGCCTTGAACGGCAGCCGCAACAGGGCATTCTCGGTCTCGCCCTTTACCCGCGCCCACATGGTGCGGCCCTTCTCCGAGCTGTCCGTGCCCGCCCCAGAGACATACACGAACGTCATGCCTGGATTGTGTCTCGCCAGCGCCTGCGCGGCCGCCAGCGTGAAGTCGTAAGTGACGCGCCGGTAGTCTGCCTCTTTCATTCCCGCCGAGGAAACCCCCAGGCAGAAGAAGCACGCATCGAATCCGGCCAGGCCGTTCTCGATCGCGGAGAAATCCAAGAAGTCGCGATGCGCCAGTTCGCGCAGCTTTGGGTTCGTTTGTCCGGTTGTGCCGCGCCCGATCGATAGCACGCTTTCCACGTCCGCATCCAGCAGGCACTCGCGCAGCACGCCTTGCCCCACCATCCCCGTGGCCCCAAATAGAATGGCGTTCATCGCATCCCCGCGCCCGGTGACGGCCTCCACGGCCTGCAAAAAGGGTTCCGTGTCATTGCGCCGGCTCCTCAATCGCCAGGATCTGGTCCGCCGCCACGTCATGCAGCACCTGGTGGATCCGGCTCGGCCATTTGATATCGATCTCCCGGATGGTCTTCGATGCGCCCAGCCCGAAGTGTACGCGCGCGTCGCTGGAGCACGCGTAGCCCACGGCCGTGGTCACTTCGTTGTACTGCTTCGCGCCATCCTCGCCGGTGATGCGGATCTGCGCTCCCAGCGCCATGCGGTTACTCTTCCTGCCGGTCAGCTTCAGCAGGATCCAGTGGTTTCCGTTTTGCGAAATATTGTGGAAGTACTTTACCGGGCCGTTGAGTACCGAGACCACCGCGTCCATTCGCCCGTCGTTATCGATATCGCCGAAAGCCACGCCGCGATGCGCTGCCGCCTTCTGGAAATCCGCACCCGCCTCGCCGCTGACATCCTGAAACTTGCCGGTCCCCATGTTGCGGAAGACGGCATTCGGCTCCTCGTATTTGCGGTTCGAAAACTGGGCCACGTTGTCCAGCACATTGCCCCGCGTGACGAACAGATCCTTCCACCCGTCGTTATCGAAATCGACGATCCCGTTGCTCCATCCCGACATGTCGCGCGTCCCCGCCAGGTGCATCGGGTAGGTCCGCTCCCAGAACTGACCGCCGCCGCGGTTTTGGAATAACGGAAACGTCTCGTTCTCCACGGCGGTGTGCCAGATATCCGGCCGGCCATCGTTGTCCACATCCTTGAAATCCGCGCCCATGCCGGAAATTACGCTGCCGCTCTGCACGTACGCCACGCCCGCTTCGAGCGCCACCTCCTCGAACTTCTTGCCACCCAGGTTGTGGAACAGGAAGTTCGGACGATTGTCGTTGGCTACGAAGATATCCATGAACCCATCGCCGTCGTAATCCGCGATGGCCGCGCCCATGCCCTTGCCGGCGTATTTGGCGATGCCCGTTTCCGCGGACACGTCGGTGAAGGTGCCGTCGCCGTTGTTACGATACAGCGTGTTCGGCAAGTTCCCGTAGTTCTTCGGATGGCAATACGTCCGCAATCCCGGCTTCGGGCCGCAAAACGGGTCTTTATTCACTTCCCACTTGCAGTAGTTCGACACGAACAGATCCGGGAGCCCGTCGTTGTTGTAATCCACCCAGGCGGCTGAAACGGACCACATCTTCGTGCCGTCGAGCACCCCCCCTCCCACGCCCGCCTGATCCGTCACGTCCGTAAACGTGCCGTTCCCATTGTTGCGGAAGAGTTGGTTCTTCCCGGTATTCAGCACGTAGATGTCCGGCCAGCCGTCGTTGTTGTAATCGCCGATGGCCACTCCCATGCCGTAACCTGCGCCCGCCACCCCGGCTTTCGCGGTCACATCCGTGAAGGTTCCGTCGTGGTTGTTATGGTACAGCCGATTCCAGTACTTGGGGCTTTCTTTCTGAAGCGACGGGATGGCCGCCCCGTTCACCAGGTAGACGTCCAGGTAGCCGTCGTTGTCGTAGTCGAACAGAGCCACGCCCGCCACCATGGTTTCGGGCTGATTTTTGTTGGGAGTGGGACTGCTGTCGGAAACGAAAGTGAGACCGGACCGTTCCGCGATTTCTTCGAAAACGATGGGACCCGCCGCGGACCCGGCCAGTAGCACGCCGGCTCCGATCACGATAGGGATGAAAACTTTCACGTCGCGGAAATTTCAGTCTAACATGCCCAAAAACCAAGACCCGGCGTTACAGTGAGGCATGCTCCGTCACCTGTGCGCCCCCCTCATGGCGTTCTCCATGCTCTTGGGCACTCAATTGCCGGCCGCGCCGGCCGAAGTCTCGTTCTCCCAGTCCGCGCCGCGCGTGGCGCCTTACGACTTCATCGAAGTCAGCGCGTCCGTCGCGCCGCCCGCCGCGGGTAACCCTTTCACCGGCGCGACCCTCACCGGATCGTTCGCCAAGCGCGGGGCCGCCGGAAGTCTTCCAGTCGATGGCTTCTGCGATGCGGCCGACGGCAGCCTCTTCCGCATCCGCTTCATGCCCGCGTCGCCCGGCGATTACACCTATTCCGTCACCTACCGGCAGGGCAGCTTCGAGAAGGCCTGGCAGGGATCGTTCCAGGCCGCCGCCGCACCGGGCCCCGCGCCGCGCGGACCCATTCGAGTGGATCCCAAGTATCCCTGGCATTTCATTTGGGAGGGCACCGGCGAACACTACTTCTTCAACGGCACCACCGCCTTCTGGCTGATGGGATGGCGCGATGAGCGATTCATCCGCAATTCCATCCAGCGCCTGCACGATCTGAAAATCAACCGCATGCGCGTCCTGCTCTCCGGCGGGACCTTCACCCTCTACGGCGAACCGGCCATGACCGGCGACAACTTCACTTTATTTCTCCGGCCATGGATCGCCAAGGATCCGCAAAGCCTCGACCACCCCGGCATCGACTACACCCGCTTCGATATCCCTTACTGGCAGAAGTTCGAGCGCATGCTGCGCTTCGCCCGCGAACGCGACATGATTATCTCCGTGGTGCAGGATATCGGCGACGGCCGCATCCACCCGGAGGCCGGCAGCGACGGCGAACGCCTCTATTTCCACTACGCCGCCGCCCGCCTCGGCGCCTTTTCGAATATCACCTGGGACCTCGGCGACGACCTCGATAGCTTCCGCGACGAAAAGTGGGCCCACGAAACCGGTACCCTGCTGGAAGGCTGGGACCCCTACCATCATCTCGCCACCTCGCATCCCGTACACCGCGAGCACCAGGACCGCGCTTCCGCCTGGTTTGGTTTCACGTCCATTCAAGACTGGTCGCGCGCGCAGCACGCCCTCATGCTGGAGGAGCGCCAGATCCAACTGAAGACCGGCCGCATCATCCCGCAGGCGAATGAAGAATACGGCTACGAAGATCATTACCCCCATTGGGCGCCGGGCATGGGATCGGACTCGGCCGAGGCGCTGCGGCATGTGGCTTGGGACATCGCTATGGCCGGAGCATACGGAACCGCCGGTGAAACCGCCCGCCGCGGCATCAACATCTGGCCCGATACCGGCGGCGGCTGGATCAACGGACGCGGCGACGATACCATGGTGATGCTGAAAGGCTATGCGCACATGGTCGAGTTTTTCACCAGCTTCGAGTGGTGGAAGACGGACCCGCACGATGATCTGGTGACCAATGGCGCGTATTGCCTGGCGCAGCCCGGCCGGATTTACGCCGTCTACTTGCCCAACGGGGGCGATGTCACTGTAACACTTGAATCAGGGCATTACGATGCGGCCTGGTTCAGTGCATTCACCGGTGAGTGGGTGCCTGTAGGACCTGTTGACGGTCCCACTTGGAAATCACCGCAAGCTCCAGGCTGGCTGGACTGGGCGCTTCTTGTCCGAAAACGGGAATCGAACTAACAGTACCAGTACGAAGCGCGTAGACGGTCCACCTAGGCCAACTGTTACAAGAAAATTTCGCATTTCAACCCTTTTTAGTTGCATTGTGACTGCGTCAAGTAGTACACTTCGGCTGATTAAGGTCTTATTGTTTCCAGTATCGGAGTTTACTGGACAGGTGTATTCCGGGGCAAAACGCCATCGCTTTAGGGGCAAGGCGCTCAATTCTTTTTTTCCGGCCATCAGCCGCTAAGGCGACCGGTTTTTCCACCGGCGTCGGTAGTGTGTGCAATCGGTCCGCAAGGCCGGTTGAAGTGATTCTCATTGAATAAGGGGATACGAGCATGAGTTTACGTGCAATACGGGTTAGTCTATCGATGGTGGCGATTCTAGCCATCCTGTGCTTCGGCGCCCTCAGCGCCTTTGCGCAAACAGAAACTGGCCAGATCGTGGGAGCCGTTACGGATCCTACCGGCGCAACGGTGCCGGGAGCCACCGTCACCATCAAGGCTGTGGCGACTGGCGCGGAGCGCGTGCAAACCACGGACGCCAGCGGCAATTTTACTTTTACCAACCTGCAGCCCGACGTCTATGAAGTGACCGTCGCGGCAGCGGGCTTCACGACATTAAAGCAGCGCACTACGGTCACGGTAGGCAGCAAGGTGAGCTTCGAAGCCAAGCTCGAGGTCGGCAAAGCCGAAACTGTGGTTGAGGTGAGCGAAACCGCGGTCACCGTCAATACCGAGACCCAAACCATCAGTCAGTTGATCAATACCCAAGCCATGACGGAATTGCCGTCCCTGACGCGCAATCCTTACGACTTCGTCCTGACTTCGGGCAACGTCAGCGAAGACGATCCGTCGGGACGTGGCGTCGGCGTCGCCATGAACGGCTTGCGCTCCGCCGGCACGAACGTCATGCTCGACGGCGTGGCCAACAACGACGAGTTCACCGCGTCGGTCGGCCAGATGGTGCCTCTCGATTCCGTCCAGGAGATGGGCATCATCACCAATAACTTCACCGCGGAGTACGGCCGCGCGGATGCCGGCGTGGTCAACGTGACCACCAAGTCGGGAACCAATGCGTTTCACGGCACCCTGTACGAGTTCAACCGCGTCAGCGATCTGGCTTCCAACAGCTTCAATAACAATGCGTACGGCTTGGATAAGCCGCACTACACCCGCAACCAGTTCGGCTATTCTCTCGGTGGTCCCATCAAGAAGAATAAGCTGTTCTTTTTCAGCAATACCGAATGGACCCGCGTACGCAGCGTGGCCAACGATATCGCCATGGTTCCGGATCCGGCCTTGATCGCGGCCTCCGCGCCCGGTACGCAGGCCGTGTGGTCCGCTTATGGCAAGCTCCGTTCGGGCCTCACCACTCTTGGTACCTATAGCCGCCAGGATCTAATCAACCAGAGTCTCGGCGATCCCTGCCAGGCCGGCGGCGCCGCCGGCGGCCCCTGCCAGTCTTATAGCCTGACCGCGCCGATGTTCGACCTGGTCCAATTCACCGTGCCCAGCGATTCGGGCGCCGGTACGCCGCAGAACACTTGGGATACCGTCAACCGCATCGACTACAACCTGAGTGACAGAACCCAGATTTACGGGCGTTATGCCATCTATAGCGAATACGACTTTCCGGGCAGCGTTTCGAACAACGCGTATGCCGGTTACGATACACCCAACACCACGTATAGCAACAGCGTAATCGTTTCCGTGACCCACACCTTCTCCCCGCGCTTCGTCTCCCAGACGAAACTCGATTTCAACCGTTTCAACGGGCAGCAGCCGCTGTCCTCCACCGGTGTGGTTCCCACTTTCTTCCTGGGAAGCTCCGAATCCGCGTCGTACATCGGCCCCTACGTCGTGAACCTGCCGGGTTACCTGCCCACCGCGCCGGGCTCCGGCATCCCCTTCGGTGGCCCCCAGAATTTCGGCGAAGCCTATCAGGATTTCAGCTACACCAAGGGCAAGCACGAACTGCGCTTTGGCGGCACCGCCGAGTACCTCCGCGACAACCGCACCTTCGGCGCGTATGAGTCGGCTTCCGAAGTGCTGGGAAGCTCGGACGGCCAGGGTCTCGATAACCTGCTTTCCGGCCAGCTTCACGAGCTCCAGGTGTCCGTCTATCCGCAAGGTAAGTTCCCCTGCGTCGGCGGCGTTCAGACCGCTGATTGCACCGTGAACCTGCCCATCGGCCCGCCCACTTTCGAGCGCAGCAACCGCTATCACGAATACGCGCTTTACTTCCAGGATTCCTGGAAAGTGACGCCGCGCTTCACCGTCAACATGGGTCTCCGCTGGGAATACTTCGGTGTGCAGCACAACGTCAACGCCAACCTGGATTCCAACTTCTATCCGGGCACCGGCGGCAGCGTCCAACAGGACATCGCCAGCGGGATGGTGATGACCACTCCCAGCAGCCCCATCGGCGAGCTGTGGACCCCCAGCAAGAAGAACTTCGGCCCCCGCGTCGGGTTCGCCTGGGATATATTCGGGGACGGCAAGACCGCATTCCGCGGCGGTTACGGAATCGGCTACGAGCGCAACTTCGGCAACGTGACGTATAACGTGTTGTTCAACCCGCCGAACTTCGCCGTCGTTGAATTCCTGGCCGGCTCCAACGTTTCGAATATCCCGATTTCGACCACGAACTTTGGACCCTTGAGCGGCGCTTCCGGATCCGCGGCGCTTCCGCCTTCCGAACTCCGCGCCGTGCAGCCGAACATTCCGCAGGCTTACGCGCACTTGATGAGCGCTTCGATCGAGCACCAGTTTACGAATGCGACTCACTTGGAAGTCGATTATTCCGGTTCGATCGGCCGCAACCTGTACGACATCGCCAACACGAACGTCCCGGGCATGGGCAACATCTACCTGGGCATCCCCTGCACGCCCGGCGACTTCTCCGGCGACGCGAATTCCTGCCTCTCCCCGTTGAATCCGCAATACAGCGCCATCAATCGCCGCGGCGCCGCGGGCATCTCCAACTACAACGCCATGAATGTGCGGTACGACATTCAGGACATCAAGCACAGCGGGCTGACCGTGCGCATGAATTATACCTGGAGCCATGCCATGGACGAACTGAGCGACACGTTCAGTTCCTCCGGCAACCAGTTCAACCTCGGCTATACGGATGCGTTCAATCCGATGGTGGACTACGGCCCGGCGCAATTCGACAACCGCCACCGCATCGCCGTCAGCGGCATCTGGGACGTGCCCTTCACCCGCAGCCTGCATGGTGCGGCCAAGAGCATCCTCGATGGATGGGAACTGGCTCCCATTTTCACCGCGCGCACGGGCGCTCCTTACACGATCTACGACCTCAACAATTGCCTTTGCTACGTCTATCCGCGCGTAGCTGCGAACCAGGTCCTACCCACCACCGGCGGCCGGACCACTCTCAGCAGCCCGAATTCGTACCAGATCTATAACATGGGCAACTACGCCATCGACGAAAGCTATGTCAACCCGATCACCGGCAGCTCCGACTTTGGACCGTGGCCGTCCGATACCACCGGCCGCGACTACTTCCATAGCCCCGGGACCTGGAACCTCAACCTCGGCATGTACAAGAACACCAGAATCACCGAACGCGCTACCCTCCAGCTTCGCCTGGAAGCTTACAACGCGATCAACCATGCCAACTTCGGAATCAACACCGGCTCCGCTTACATCTACGGTTGCAGCCCTGGAAACTGCGCCAGCGGACCGATCACCGGCGGCTACAGCGGGAATCGCAACATCCAGCTGGGCGCCAAAGTGATTTTCTAATTAACACAGCCTCTGGCTGGGATAGGACAGGCCTTCGGGCCTGTCCTTTTTTTTGCTTTCAAGCGCGCTACCCCACGCGGCGATACCACAGCACGCGGTCGCCGTCGTCGGGATCTTCGGAATAAGGCAAGCTGGTGACGCCCGCGGGCCGCATCGGCACGCCCGCGACTTCGGGCAGCGCGTTGTTGGTCAGCAGCAAACCTCCGGGGCTCAGCATACTGGCGATATTGCGCAAGGCCAGGGCCTGTTCGAACGGGCTGTAATAAACCAGAACATTCGTGGCCACCACCAGGTCGAACCCGCGGCCCTCCGCCACTGGCAGTTGTTGTACCACCACGTCCAGGTCCGCCGGCCGCAACAGGCCGACGACAGCGGGACGAATGCGCACCGCGTGCATCCGCGCTTCCACGCCGGGTGGAGGGTTGAGGCTCCTGGCCTCCGTTCCGATCTCCGCGCCGAACTTGCGCCAATAGTCGATAGTCTCGGGCAGCCAGCGGGTGCCTCCATCGAGCGGGATCTGCACCGTATATGGAACCCCGGCGTGGGCTTGCGCCACCGCGCGCCGGACGTGTTCCAGTACCCGGCCGCTGAGGTCGAAGATCCCCACTTCCGGTTCCGCCGCGCCCGCCAGCCGCAGCTTGCGCAACGAATCGATGAGCGCAAATGGCTGCAGGGTCTGAATCGGATAGAAATCGTAGCCGCTGCGTTTGTCCGCGAAGTCCAGGCCCGGCCCGATCACCGCGGCCCGCCGCACGTTTCGCAGCAGCCCGGTTGCTTTGATCTCTGCCAGGCTTCGCTCGATGGCATAATTCGGCCGGAACGAGGTATCAAGCGACAGGCCGCGGTCTTGATACAGGCTGGAGCGTTTCACGAACAGGCCCGCCGCGTCTTCTTTGCGCTTAGCCTCGTCGATGGCCTTGGCATAGGCGCGCTGCTCCCGCAACACGCGCAGCGCGTTTTCGAGCAGGACGGCCTGCACCCGCTTCGCCGCATCTGGCCAATTGGGGTCCGCGCCGTTCTGCTTCAGCCACTCCGCGGCAAACTGCAATCGCTCATTGCGGCCTGGATGGCTCACCGCCTGCGCCATGTCCTTCACCCGGGCCAGGATCAGCCGGCCGGCCAAATCGGAACTGTCCGTCACGCGCGGCTCCGCGGTGAAAGACGTGCCGAACAGCACCAGGTTAAGAACGGAGTCGGCATCGCCGCGCTTCAGGCGTTCGCGGATTTCGCGGTCGCGCGCCGTCTCCCACGCCAGCCACGCTTCCGGTGTCAGCGCCGACGCTTGCAAGCCTCCGGGGAGTTCTCCAGCGAAGCTCTCGAGGACCGGCCGCGCCTGCACCAGCGGCAGGTAGACGGCGCGGTCCTCGGCGTGGGCCGGGAACGTCAAGCTGCCCAGCGCAAGGCCGAGAACATCTCTGCGCGTCATCGTGAAACTAACGTAACATCTGAGGGCCTGCGCGTTCCGGTGTGGCTCGTCCCACCGGCGAGACATACAATCCCACCTCCGCACAATCGCCGACTGCGTCAGTGCGGATTTTCAGGACTTAGCACGGAACCCGGCTTGCCTACTCGTCGCGCGGAGGCGCTGCCGAATGTCCAAATTGCAAAGGGTACGGGAGGTTCCGTCCGGTCCGCTATCACCGGATTACGTGAGCCAAAAGGCCAAGGAAGGTTGGCGATTGACCGCCGTCGAATGGGAGCGGGACGTCGAGGAAACGGAGCAACCGGGACCTCTCACCGAGGATGTGCCCTATGGCCTGCGCGTATCCGCGGATTGCAGTCATCTCGAAGAAAACCTCGGCGAGAAGCAGGCGTTGGTTCTCATGATGGATCTGATCGTGCAGGATGCGCCGCTCTCGCTAGTCGCCGAAGAATTGAATCGCAAGGGGTTCCGCACGCGCGCCGGCGCCAACTGGACGCCCGGGTCGGTCTTCGATATGCTGCCGCGCCTGATTCAGGTGGGGCCGCGCATCTTTTCGAGCGGGGATTGGACCGCGCGAACGCGGCATCTTTTCCGCATCGCCTAAGCGGAACCGCCGGCTCCGCCCGCCGCTATAACGCGGTTTTTACGACGCTTTCGAGCGCATCCGCCGGCGTGTAGCCCTCGAAGCGCCGCAGCGTCTTTCCCTGCCGGTCGAACACCACGGTCGTCGGCAACTGATTCACGTGGAAGAGGTCCGTCATCTTCTCGGACCCTAAGGCCACACGATAATCCATAGGGTGCTTCTTGAGGAACGACTGCACCAGCGGCGCGCCCCCATCCACGTCCATCGAGACCCCCAGCACCACCACGCCGCGATCGGCGAGCTGCTTGTTCAGCCGGTCGAACGTGGGGATCTCCTTCAGGCAAGGCACGCAATAGGTTGCCCAGAAGTCCACTACCACCACTTTGCCTTGCAGGGCGGCGGTATCCACCGGGGCGCCGTCGAGGGCGGTCGCCTGCAGGCCGGCCAGGTCGCTGGATGCGCCTTGGCTAGCCGCCGGGCTGGACTGCTGCTCCGCGCTGGTTGAACTCCGCCCACTGGTTTTCAGGAATGCCAGATACGCCCCCGCGTCCCGCGTCGCTCCCGGATAGGTGGCGACCACGTTCCCTTCGGCGTCCAGAATCGCGTAATACGGAATCGCGATGGTCTGAAACTTACTCTGCTCGAGTTCCTGATTGGCCACCGATGCCGCATCCGTGCCGTCGGTGTACAACTCCACCAGCACCAGATTTTGCAGTGCGCCGGCGATTTCGGGCCGCGTGAACATGTTGGCCTTCATCCAATGGCAGTTCGTGCAGGCGTAGCCGGTGAAGTCGACCAAGACCAGTTTCCCCTCGCTACGCGCCCGGTCGAGCGCCTCGCGATACTGGTTCTTCATCCAGGCCAGTTCGCCTGTGCCGCCGGCCGCACCGCCGCCGGAAGCTACAGGAATGTACGCGTCCAACTCGCCCAGTTTCGCGCCCGACATCCCGGGCGCCAGGCTGATGGCGAAGATCAGAAACACCATGCCGGTCAGCAGCCGCCCCAACCCCATCGGCTCGTCTTTGGCAATGCCTTCCAGGCGGAGGAAGCCCAGCAGGTACAAGCCGGCCATGGCGAACAGGACGATCCACGCCGCCAAAAAACGCTCGCGCGTGATCACGTTCCATTGCAGCACCTGGTCCACGCTGGCCAGATACTTCACCATGGCGGCCAGCACCACGAATCCCATGACCACTTTCACGCGCGCCAACCAGCCGCCGCTCTTGGGCAGCCGCTTCAGGTACGAAGGAAATAGCGCCAGCACAAAGAACGGCAGCGCCAGGCCCGTGGCGAACGTCACCATCCCCAGCAGCGGCCGCAAACCGCCGCTGCCTACCGAGGCCGCCAGTAGCGTGCCCATGAACGGTCCCACGCAAGCGAATGAGGAGAGCGCGAAAGTCAGCCCCATTAGCAACGTGCCCGCGATGCCGCCCTTCTGCGAACCCCGGTCCAGTTTGGTGAGCAACGCCGACGGGATGGTAATTTCGAACGCCCCCAGCAGGCTCAGCCCGAAAGCCAGAAATACCAGCGCGATAAAACCGTTTACCCAGGGATTCGATCCCAACTGCACCACGCCGAACGGGCCCAGAATAGCCGTTGTCAGCAGGCCCAGGCCGGAGAAGAGCACCACAATTCCCAGGCAGAAAAGCGCCGCGTGAAAGACGCTTTCGCGGCGGGTCCCCTGCCGGTTCAGGAAGAACGACATGGTGATGGGGATCATGGGGAAGACGCACGGCGTGAAGATGGCAGCCAGGCCGACGCCGAACGCAACCAGCAGAAAGGCTCCCAAGCCCTGCGTATCTTGTGCCGCTTTGGGCGGCGCGCCGCCTGCCTTGAATCCCGCGGGTATAGCGGGCGCCGCGGCATGCGCCGCCGGGTCGATGGTCAGGGCCGCGCTGGCCGTGAACCGCCGCGGCGGGATGCACACTTTGTCGTTGCAGGTCTGGTAGCGTACTTCAGCCGAAATCTGCGACGCGCCCGCCGCCGCGCTCGGCTTCAACTGCAGCTCGATCAGGAAGACCGCGGAGCCTTCGTAAGTCTCCGTATCCAGTTGGAAGTTAGGATCGTAGGCCTTCTTGGGCGGCGCCTCGAGCACCCGGAATTTTTCCACGGCCGGATTGCGCGCCAGCTTGATGGTAGTGGGGATGGCCCCCGCGCTGGTCATCGCGTAGACGTGCCAGCCCGGGTCGATTTTTCCCTCCAGGCGCGCCAGGACTTTCGATCCCGGCGCCGCGGCCGCGGGGTCCAACGCCAGCGACCAATGCACGTTGTTGGGACCTTGTGCCAGCGCCGGAAGGGCCGCCAGCAAAAGGAAACCGCTACATCGCCTTCCGGCCATTGGATAACTCGTCCTCGATCCGTTGATTCACGTTGCCGGCGGAGAATTCGGCCGCCACGCGGATCGCGTTCTTGATGGCATTCGCGTTCGACCGGCCGTGCGTGATGATGCAGATGCCGCGCACTCCCAGGAGCGGTGCGCCGCCGTATTCGGAGTAGTCGACGCGCTTTTTGAAATCGACGAAAGCGGCCCGCGCCAGCAGCGATCCGATCTGGCGTGTGATGGTGGCGCGCAGCGATTCCTGCAACATCTGTTTCACCATGTCCACCAGCCCTTCGCTCACTTTCAGCGCCACGTTGCCGATGAACCCATCGCAAACAATCACGTCCGTCTTGCCCGTGTAAATGTCGCGCCCCTCCACGTTCCCTACGAAATCGAGAGGGAGGTTCTTCAGCAAGGGTGTCGCGCAGCGGGTGGTCTCGTTGCCCTTATGTTCTTCCTCGCCGATTGAGAGCAGGCCGACCCTGGGGTGCTCCTGATGCAGCACCACGCGGGAATAGGTCTCGCCCATCACCGCGAACTGCGCCAGCATGCGCGGCGAACAATCCACGTTGGCTCCCACGTCGATCACCACTACCGGCTTGCCCGCCAGGGTCGGGAAAATGCCGGCCAGCGCTGGACGGTCCACGCCCGGGATCACGCCCTGCACCATCTTGGCCGTGGCCATAACGGCGCCGGTGTTTCCGGCCGAGACGAATCCCTGGGCGATGCCATCGCGTACCAGGCGTGCGGCCACGCGTATGGAACTGTCGCGCTTGGCGCGCACGGCGCGCGCGGCGCTATCCTCCATGGTCACCTGCTGGGTAGCATTGACCACTTCCACCGGAAGGCCGCGGTAGTCGTCGTACTGCTGCAATTCACGCCGCAGAATTTCCTGCCGCCCGACTAGAATGACCCTGACTCCCAAAGTCCTGGCCGCCTTGACGGCCCCTTCGACTTCCGCTTTCGGGGCGTTGTCTCCGCCCATTGCATCGACAGCAATGGTGACCATGTTTGGGGGGTGGCTACTCCTGCTCGACTTCCACTACTTCGCGGCCCTTGTATTGTCCGCAATGCGGGCACACACGGTGCGGCAGTTTCGGCTCATGACAGTTGGGGCATTCGGACATCCCCGGAGTTTTTAACGAATCGTGGGCGCGGCGGTTTTGGGTGCGGCGCGCGGAGTGGCGTCGTTTCGGATTCGGCATTTCGGTACCTCAAAGAATTTACCCCGGAACTACGGGGTTCAAAGCGTTTTCAGGTCTTTCAGCCCCTGCAGAGCGGCCCATCGGCTGCCGGCGTGCTCATCGATGCAGTCGCAGGGCGTTTCATTGCGGTTCTTGCCGCACGAGGGACAGATCCCTTTGCAATCCTCGTGGCAGATCCGCTGCATGGGCATGGCCAACAGGATCTGCTCGCGTAAAATATCTTCCAACTCCATCCCGCCGCCCTGGTAGAAGCCCAGTTGCGCCTGGCCTTCGTCGATCTCGACCTCTTCCTCCCGCGCGATGAACGACATCGGCCGGTAGAATAAATCGAAATCCGAATCCAGCGGGAATCGCGCGCGGCCCAGGCAGCGGTCGCATTCCGCCTCCATCATCGCTTCGAGGTGGCCCTGAATGCGGACTTCGCCCTCGGTATTGGCCAGCAACTCGGCTGTTCCCTGCGCGTGCAGCGGACCCGCCTGCCAGATTTCATCTTCTTTAAAATCCAGTTCTCCCGGTGCGTAAGTTTCGTCGAAACGAATCTTACGCAATTCCATCTCTTTGATGCTAAGGAACATAGGTATACCCGGAAGCGGGGAGGCGCAAATAGGTATTATAGCGCAGACCGGTCCGCGGGAAGTATGCGAGACTGTCTACAGGCCCCGGCCCCCATGACGCAGGAAGATCTCAATCAAATCCGCGCTGTCGTGCGCGAGGAAGCTCGCGCTGTCGTGCGCGAAGAAATCGCACTCAACAACCAAACACTCACCGCGGCTCTGCGGGTGGAGTTCACCGCCGGTGTGGGCGAGCTTCGAACAGATTTCACCGCCGGATTCGTAGAGCTCCGGAAAGAATTCACGGCCGGTCTGGACCGGCTCCGGACGGAGTTCACCGCCGGCCTGGACCGGCTCCGGATGGAGTTCACCGCCGGCCTGGACCGGCTCCGGATGGAGTTCCACGACGATCTGACTGCGGCCGTAGTAGCCCTCCGCCAGGAATTCGCCGAACGCCTGGGTGCCGCGGCCGTCTCTTTCAGCACCGATTTTTCGGAACTGCGGAAGGAACTCGGCCATCGTATCGATGTCCTGGACGATGCTATGGGCCGTCGCATGGGCGCTCTCGAACGACGCATGGACCGCATCGCCGAAACCACGGGCACCACCGCCACCGAACTGGCCGCGCTCACCCGCTGGGCCAACCGTCTCGACCGCGAAAACCTGGAAACGCTGAACACGCAAGCGGCGCAGCAGCGCGCCATTGACGATCTCGCCAAGCGCCTCCGACCGCCCGAACAGCCATCCAACTAGTGCTCGCTTCCGTGTAGGGCAACCAATACTGGTCCGCGTGCCAGTGGCGCACGCTTCAGCGTGCCGGCGGGACTTTTAAGTCCCGCTTGGGCGAGCTTACGCTCGCCAAAGATCGGGTCTAGAGACCTCTGCAGGCGTAGACGCCCGCCCCACCAAATGTCCAGCTCAAGGGCGGGGCTTTTAAGTCCCGCTTGGGCATCCCCGCCCGGCCCCAACTTTGCGCGATCATCGAGGGATGGAGGGAATCCCAGCAGATCCCGTGCAGGCTCTCGCCCTCATGCCCCTCGATCAGGGCGAGGAGTTCGAGCGCGAGTGGCTGCAGGATACCTTGGCCTGGCTGAAGATCGCCCCACCGCCTGCGCGCACCGAACGGCTCCGCCATCTGGCCGAAGGGATGCGCAAACTGCCCGACGCGCGGCAGAGATTCCAGCAAATCTGGGCCAAAGCGTGCCCGTCGCGCCTGCTGGCCGAAGCGGGGTTCGCCGAAGCCACGTCGCTGACGCGTGAACTGATTGCGCGCCTCAAGCGCCGCCTGCTGCCGCAATTGGAAGATGAACTCGACCTCTACGGGGCGCTGCACCTGGCCGATCCGGACGCCGCGGACGGCGAATGGGTCGCCGCTCTCGATGCCTCTGACGCCGCCGATTGGAGCGAACTCTTGGGCGATTCGACCGGCCACATCCTGGCTGCCATGCGTCTGCTGGCGGTGCGCGCGGCGTCGATCGGCGTCTCTCGCGGCGTGATGAAGGTCATGCCGCATCGTTGTGAGGCCGAGTCTCCCTTCCTGAATCTGGTGGAAGCGGTGGACCATTTTGCCCGCGCGCCCGGCGCCGCCGCCATTCGCGACGATCTGAAGGAAGCCATTCTCAATTGCCGCATATCGGCCGGCATCTCACATGCCCGCATGGAGGAGCTCGGCGTCTCCTCGGACCTGGTTTTCCGCCTGGACCTGGTGATCGACCAGCTCGAAAGAATGGAAGCGCTTTTACGTCTATACGCGGGCGAGGAAGACGGGCGTAAATTCGCGGCCATGCTGGTGCGCGGTTTCGCCGAGGAACGCGGGCTTCACGGCCTCGTGCGCAACAGCGTAAACCGACTGGCCCGGCGGATTGTGACGCACACCGGCAGGAGCGGCGAGCACTATATTGCCGGGTCGCGGTCCGAGTGGTGGAAGATGGGCTTCGGCAGCGTGGGAGCCGGAGGCATCACGGCTTTTACCGCGCTGTTCAAGTACGTTTTCTTTTCGATGGCCCTCGCTCCGCTGTGGACCGGCATCGCGCATAGCGTGAATTACACCGCCAGCTTCGTCCTGATGCAAATCCTGGGCTGGATGCTCGCTTCCAAGATGCCATCCATGACCGCCGCGGCTCTTTGCGCCGCCATGGAAAAAGACGATGGCATGCGATCCGAAGTGAACGTCGTGACCGCCATCACCCGCACGCAAACCATCGTGACCATCGGAAACCTGCTCGGCGCCATTCCCGCGTCCATCCTGATCGACTCCCTGATTATCTGGAAGAACGGCAATCCCTTCCTGACGCATGAAGCCGCCATGCACGGCATCGAATCCATGCACCTATGGCGGTCGTTCACCATCCCGTTCGCGGCGCTTACCGGATGCTTTCTGTGGCTTTCCAGCCTGGCCGCCGGATGGACCGCCAACTGGATGGCGCTGCACCGTCTGCCGGCGGCGCTTGCGCAGAGCCGGCGATTGCGCCGCTCCCTGGGCGCGGAAGGCGCGGTCGAATGGGCCCAGATCGTCGAGCATCATCTCAGCGGGGTAGTGGGTTATGTGTGCCTGGGGCTGCTGCTCGGTTTGCTTCCGTTTATCGGCGTCTTTGCCGGCGTGCCATTGGAAGTGCGGCACATCACCCTGGCGGGCGCGTCGCTGGCATATGATGTGACCGCGCTGGCCTGGAGCGGCCCCCTGCCCTGGCGCGCGATATCCTGGGCGCTGGCTGGCCTGGCGGCTACCGGCCTGCTGAACTTCGGCGTGTCGTTCGCCCTGGGTCTCTGGCTGGCGATTCGCGCACGGAACCTGGACACCCGCGGCCGCAAGAATTTGTTGGCCGCATTGTGGACCGAGCTACGGCGGCATCCGTCGCGCTTTCTGTGGCGTGATGACGCGCGCTGATTACTGGGGCAGGAACCGCCGCACGCCCCAATCGTAAGCCGCCGCGCCCACGATCCCACCCACGATGGGTCCCACAATGGGCACCCAGAAAACCATGCTTCCGTCCGTGAGCCCGTTGTGCTTGAATCCCGCCACCACGGTGAACAGCCGCGGTCCGAAATCCCGCGCGGGGTTGATGGCATACCCGTGCATGCCGCCAAAAGACATCCCGATAGCCACCACCACCGCGCCCACCAGCACCGGCGTTAAATTCGCGCCCGGCGGCTGATTCCGCTCGTCGGTCAGGGCCATCACCATGAACAGCAGGATCGCCGTACCGATGGTCTGGTCGAGCAGGCCGGCGCTGGGGACCTCCGGAAATGCAGGAAACGTGGTGAAGACTCCGGCCGTGTGATCCAGGTTTGGATCGGTAGCGCGGAAAGCCGGCAGATAATTCCAGAACACCAGGGCGGCGGCCAGGAATGCTCCCGCCACCTGCACCAGGATGTACGGCCCCACCTTGCGCCATTCGAAGCCGCGGAATACGGCGAATGCGATGGTCACCGCCGGATTCAGATGCGCGCCGGAGATGCGTCCCGCGACGTAGCAGCCCATGGTCACGGCCAGTCCCCACGCGATCGTGATGTTGGTGAAACCGCCGTGCACGATCTCGCCGGATGTGCCGTTGCCGAACAACACCACCATGGCGACCACGCCGTTGCCCAGCAGGATCAGGATCAAAGTGCCGAAGAACTCGGCGGCAAGTTCCGCCAGGAGAGATGTTTTTTGCACGCGATGGGCATTCTATCACCCTGCTATCGGCTTTGGCGCATGCTGTCGCGATCCGTGTCGCGCATGAACGGCGCTGCTTGAGGCGAAGGAGCAGTTGGCCTGCGCGCGCAAACATTCGACCTCCTAAGACGGCGCCGGGCGTGGCAGCCATAGCGCTCCTCGTACCGGAATCTTCATCTTCCCTGGACCGCAGGGAATTCGCCAACCCCGCCGGCAAGATGAAGGTGACCATGGGCTGCATCGCGAACTTCCTCAAACCGTCGAAAGCGATTCAGACCAGCATCGAAGATAATCGCTGGCTTTGCGAAGAGTCGCACGCACTAACGAATATCGCCAGGCTTAACGTGTTTCTTAAAGAGCTGACGGGTCTGTAGCCCGGATGCGCCTGGTCCACGCGCATCGTATTACCTTGAAACCATGCCTAACACGCTGGCGATGACCCTCGCCGCCGCGGTTGTGCTTCCCATCGCGGCCCTGGCCACGGATTGCCGCTTCACGCTGGCGGACCAATCGGATTATGGCGCGAATACCGGATTCTACCTCGACCTCGAAAATATCCCCACCGGATCGTCCACGTTTTGCCAGTTGCAGAATATGACCGTCGCCGTAGGCGTGGCCGATGGATCTCAATGGCAGTTCATCGTCTCGAACCCCGCCTGGGTGCTGAATCACAACTACACCGCGCAGGCTGTCATCACGCCCACTTACTTCGAACTGTACCTGGACGGGCAGCTCTTAGGCCACGTTGACAGCGGCTTCGCGGGCCTGCCGAATCAGGATCTGCTGGCTAACTCCATACCGTCGTGGGCATCGGGAGCCGGCAATTATCTGGTGACGCAGGCCTCTCTCGACGCCTCCGGCAGCGGCGGGGCCAACGTCACGGAGAGCTTCCCGGCAGTCGCGCGGCCCGTTCCCCTGATGCTGCTCGCGCCGGGCGCCCTTTCCCAGACCACGCCCTTCCAATATGCGTCCGCCGACTCCTTGACCCTCACCGCCGTATTCAGTCTCGCCACCATATCCGCCACTCCGCAAACCTACGCGCCCTATGTGGATACTTATGGCCAAAGCGCCTACTCGACTTTCACGGGCAAGATTCAGACGGACGCCGACCTGCAAGCCGCCGCCGCCGAAGAACAAACCATGCTCGGCACGTGGGGAGTACCCAGTGGCTATGATGCGTGGGGTGGCGTTCTGAACGCGGGCTGGCAGGACACCGCCACCGGCTTCTTCCACGTCATCCAGCGCAATAGCATCTGGTGGCTGATCTCGCCGGCCGGTAATCCGTGTTTCTATATCGGTCTGGATACCGGACCGCTGGTCACCGGCAATAATACTCCCACCACCGGCCGCGAATGGGAATTTGCCGCGCTGCCTCCGCAGACCGCGCCGTACAACTCCGCCTGGAGTTCCGGCGACTGGGGCAACACCGGCATTTCGAGCGTCTCCTTCGACACCTGGAACATGATCCGCAAGTACGGCAGCGATACCTGGCAGACCACCGCCACGAACCTCACCGTCCAGCGCATGCACACCTGGGGATTTTCCGGTTTCGGCAAATGGTCAAACGCCACCGGCAACCTGCCGCTGCTGCCGGTGCTGGAGCCCTACGGCGTTCCGATCCTGGTGCTGCATGCGGATGTTTTCGATCCCAACGTGCAGGCCCAATTCCAGGCTTCGTTGCAACAGCAGATCGCGGCCGGCGTCAACACTCCGGAGATCCTGGGCTGGTCTTTCGGCAACGAATACGACGAGATCGTGACGCCGCAGGAAGTCACATCCATCCTGGCCATGGGCAGCGCGGTGCCCGCGAAGCAAGCGCTGGTGAACGAAGCGCTGAGCGCCATCTATGGCAATCAAGTGGCCGCCATGGCCGCTGCATGGGGTGTGGCCGCTACGGTCGTGGCCGATTTCTATAACAGCACTTCGGCCGCGCCTCCGGCCGCGGACATCGAAATGCTGCGCCAATATTACGCCGATCGATATTACGGATTCATCCAGCAAACCATAAAGACTATCGACCCGAATCACCTGTTCTTCGGCTTCTGGATCGTGCCCGGCTGGTGGATCGGTCCAGTGGACTGGCAGCTCCAGGCCGCGCATGTCGATGTGATCGGCTACGACCGCTATTCGCCTGTGTTCGAAGATAGCCAATTGCGGAGCCTGGCAAGCTCTACCGCCAAGCCCATCTTTCTGGGCGAATACTCCTTTCCCCCAACTTATAGTCTGTTGCGCGGATATGAAGCGTATCCGCTGGTGACCGCGGCCGACGACGCGGATGCCGGCGCCCAGTATCAGGCCAACCTGCAGGCGGCGGCCCACAACCCCTGGTGCGTCGGTGCGGCATGGTTTGAATATCGCGACGAGCCCGTGTCCGGCCGCGGCTTTCTGGGCGAGACGGATCTGGACCTGGTCGAGGGCGAAGATTACGCATTCGGCATGGTGGATGTGGCCGACCGCCCCAAGTACGACCTGGTATCGCAGGTGCTCGAAACCAACCTCGCCATGGCGCAGCGCCGCCTGACTTTCGCGGCGCCCAGCCTGAACCGCGGCGGCACCGTCTCCAACGCCAGTTTCGCCGCCAACATGCCGGTCGCGCCGGGAAGCCTCGTCTCGATCTTCGGCACCGGCTTGTCGGATGCGAATCAGACGGCATCCGGCGTGCCTTTGCCGGTCGCGCTCGGCACGACTTCGCTGGCGCTGGGCGGCGTCCCCATGCCGCTGATCCACGCGCTGCCCCTGCAGGTGGATGCGCAGGTCCCGTGGGAACTGGCCGGGCAAAGCCAGGCGGAATTGTCCATCGTCACCGACGATCTGAGCGGCAATACGGTAAGTGTGCCGCTGGCGCCGGTTTCGCCTGGCATTTATTCGGCGAATGGCAGCGGCGCCGGGCAGGGCGCCATTCTGATCAACGGCACGGCCACGCTGGCCGCGCCCGCAGGCCCGCCCTACAACGGGCAGCCGGCCAAACGCGGCACGGACTACATCAACATCTTCGCCACAGGCCTCGGACCGGTGACACATCAGCCGCCCACGGGAGCACCTGCTTCCTCCGATACGCTGTCCCAAACCGCCAACACCGTAACGGTGACCATCGGCAATGTGCCGGCCACCGTCCCATTCGCCGGTCTCGCGCCCGGCTATGTAGGTCTCTATCAGGTGAATGTATTGGTGCCCGCGGCGGCGCCCGTTGGCGATGCCGTGCCGCTGGCGCTTAGCGTGGCGGGGGTTGCCGCCAATCCGGTGACAATGGCGGTCCAGTAGCCGCTATCCCCCGATCGCATACATCGGCCGCGGCGGCGCCACGAATCGAGAGCTATTGATTTCGTGCCCCGCCCACTTGCCTGCCACGTTGCGCCGGATCAGGGCGGCGATCTCCGCGGCGGGCGCGCCCGCGCGCAGCATCCCCTTCACGTCGTCTTCCTCGATGGCAAACAGGCAGTATCGCAGCTTGCCGTCCGCCGTCAGCCGCAGACGGTTGCAATTCAGGCAGAACGGCCGGCTCACGGACGCGATAAAACCGACTCTCCCGATACCGTCGGCAAATCGATATTCCAGTGCTGGCGCGCGCGGGTCCGCGTCCGGAATGGGTTCGAGCGGCGCGATCTCGCGCGAGAGCGTTTCGATGATATCGGCGGCCAGCAGTACCTTGCCGCGGTCCCACAAATGCTGCGCATCGAGCGGCATGAACTCGATAAACCGTACCTCGAATCCGTGCTCGCGGCCGTAGCGCGCCAGCGGCACCAGGTCCGGCTCGACCAGGTTCTTCACCGCTACCGCATTCAGCTTGATGGGGCCGAACCCCATCCGCTTGGCTACCGCGATGCCCTCCAGCACCTTGTCCAATTCGTCGCGGCGCGAAATCTGGCGGAAGCGCTCGCGGTCGAGCGTGTCCAAATGCACGTTGAGCCGCCGCAGCCCCGCCTCGTATAGCGGTTCGGCAAGCTCCGCCAGCATGACGGCATTCGTCGTCAGGGCCAGATCGTGGAGGCCCGGAATCGCGGCCAGGCGCCGGATCAGCACCGGCAGATCTTTCCGCACCAGCGGCTCCCCGCCCGTCACCCGCACCTTATCGACTCCCAGCCCCACCGCGATGCGCGCAAACCGCTCGATCTCCTCGAAACTGAGAATCTCGTCGCGCGGCACAAACTTCACGCCCTCTTCGGGCATGCAATAGAAGCAGCGGATGTTACAGCGGTCCGTGACACTGATCCGCAGATTCGTATGGATACGGCCGTACTGGTCGATGAGCGGTGAGGTATCCACGGGAGAGCTTCTAACCCGATTTTAACAAACGGATAAGTGCTGGAACAGTGCGCGCAACGCCGCCCCGCGATGGCTGACCGTCAACTTCCGCTCCGGCGCGGCTTCCCCGAAGGAACACCCGAACGGCGGGTAATAGAACAAAGGATCGTATCCGAAGCCGTTTGGCCCGCGCGGCGCATCAAGGATACTGCCTTCCACCGTGCCCTGAAACGTCCGCACGAAACACCCATGGTCCGCCAGCGCAATCACGCAGACGAATCGCGCGGAGCGGACGCCGACGCCGCGCATCCTCTCCAGCAGCAGTTGGTTGTTGGCGTCGTCGCTGGCGCCCGGTCCGGCGAATCGCGCGGAGTAAACACCCGGTGCGCCGCCTAACGCGTCCACTTCCAGACCGGAATCGTCGGCGAACAAAAGCCCAGGCGCTTGCCTGCCGTAGTATTCCGCCTTCAGGATGGCGTTGGCCTCGAAGGTGGCGCCCGTCTCTTCGCACGCTGGGATTTCGGCGAGACCCGGCACGGTCTCCACCTGGACGCCGCTGAGCTCTGCCGCCAGCCGGAATTCGCGCAATTTCCCGGGATTGCCCGTGGCGCAGTAAACCGTCACGCGATCCGGACCACGCGCTTCTGGATTTCGACCAGTTCGGCGATTCCGTGCCGCGCCAGGGCCAGCATGCCGGCCATTTGCCGATCGTCGAACGCGTGGCGCTCCGCCGTCGCCTGCACTTCCACGAAGCGGCCCGATCCGGTCATCACCACGTTCATATCCACGGCGGCCTGCGAGTCTTCCTCGTAACACAGGTCGATCATTGGCTCGGTCCCGATGATCCCCACGCTGGTGGCCGCCACATAGTCGGTCAATGGCAAACGCTTGATCATCCCGTACTTGACGCATTGCTGCAAAGCCAGCGCCAGGGCTACGAACGCGCCCGTCACGGAAGCTGTGCGGGTGCCCCCATCGGCCTGCACCACATCGCAATCGAGCGTCACCGTCCGCTCACCCAGCAAGGCCTGATCCACGACCGCGCGCAGCGACCGCCCGATCAGCCGCTGGATTTCGTGCGTACGGCCGGAAGGGCGGCCTTTGTTGACTTCGCGCGGCGTGCGCTTGGTGGTGGCGCGCGGCAGCATGGAGTACTCGGCCGTCACCCATCCTTTGCCGCTGCCGCGCAGGAATTGCGGCACGGAATCTTCCACCGAGGCCGCGCAGAGCACGCGCGTATTGCCCACCGTAATGAGCGTGGATCCTTCCGCGGTCTGTAGGTATCCGGTAGTGATTTCGACGGGACGCATCTGGTCCGGCGCGCGGTTGTCAGTTCGCATATTTCATCACGAAGTAAAGAAAGAAGAGTACGAGAGCGAAGCCCGAAATGACTAGGATCACGCACGGTAGGCCGCCTTGTGCCGCGGCACGGTTCTTCGATTTGCCTTTCGCCAGTTTAAATTTCGCCATCCAAAGCGGCCGTTTATAAGATGGTAGCATCCGGCGTATTCCCGCCGCCTGTGCAAGAATCGTTAGCAGATGCATCGCCGCTATTGGATCGCTGCGGCGCTCGCCTGGAGCGCCTGCAGCCCGCCTCCCCGCACGGCGGAGGACCTCTTGCCGGCCCGCGTGGACGAAATCTGGCGAAGGAAGTCGCTGCATGCGATTCCGCCGCCCCAGCCCGCCATCCCCCGCGCTTTCGAAGCGACCTACGAAGGCCCCGGCAAACTCACCGTCGACCTCTATGAAGCCAAGGTCTCCGGCACGGCCTTCGAGATGAGCCAGCACTGGAAAATGACCGCCAACACCGTGGTGTTCGACAAGGGCAAATACTTCGTCCTGCTGAAGTGGGAGCAGGCCGACCGCCAGGCGCTCAAGGCCTTTGTGCGCGCATTGCAGAAGCAGTTGAGCCAATAAAATCGCCAGACCAAGCCCCCGCCGTTTTGGAGGGCGGGCAATTCTGCCCGCAGCCGGCTTTCAGCCGGCTATGCACGCTTTTTAGCGTGCCGGCGGGACTTTTAAGTCCCGCTCCGGGAGAGTGGACTTATCTCGCGATGACTGGCCGCTTGCCCGTGGCGAAAAGCCGGATCGTTATTCATCGTTGTTCATCGTTGTTTGTCGTTGGGGGCGCCTGGGGCACAACGGGGCGGGGCGAAGTGGGGGAAGATTGGGCCATTGCAGGGTCTTCTGGCTTCGCTTCGTAATTCATTGAATCCCATGGCGTTGAGGGCGGATTTGGCGGCTCGGGGGCGGGGGCTTCGGGGGCGTCCGGGGCTTCAGGGACGGCGGGACACTGGGCGTTGCGGGCGGCCTGGAGAGATTTGAGGTGCTTCATGCCGCGTTCGATGGAGCGTTCGATGGCGGTTTCGTAGCGGACGAGGCGGGTGAAGTTGTCGGGGCCTTTGGCAGCCTGCATGAAGGCGCGGGCGAGGAGATCGTCCGGTTCGTACGGATCGGGCGGGAACGGATCGCTCTGGCCTTGGCTTAAACGCAATTCGTGAAGCTCCCGCTTGTTCCGGTCGATGCGGGTCCGGATGGTGGATTCTTCGCGGTAGATGCCGGTTTCGAGGGCAAAGGCGCGGTCGAGCCGCCATTGGGCGGCGGCGATGCGTTGGACGGCCAGTTCTTCGCTGTCGCCGACGGGGCGGAGGTGGTCGTGGAGATCCTGGAGGAGGCGGAGGAAGGCTTCGGGATCCTCGCCTTCGAGGATGAAGTGTTTGTCGCCGGAGAGTCCGTGAGTGAGGCCGTTGCGGCTGGAGGCGGCTTTGCCTTCAGGGGTGCGGGGGCCGGTCGATTTTTTGGCGTTTTGCCGATTGGCTTCTGCCTGCTGTTGGGAAAGTTTCCGATATTTATCTCTGTTCATCGATTTTCGGGCGCGGGTGCGGCCCTTCCTTTCGACTTCAGGGTAGCTGGCAGGATTTGGGACTACGGGTATGATTCTTGCAAGCGATTGAAAGGAAGGGGAAATTTGTTGGGCTGGATAGGTGACTGAAGACCGGCCGGCCTTCAGCCGGCCTGAGCGGGACTTAAAAGTCCCGCCGAAGCGTGCGCCACGGGGAAGCGGCATGCACCTCTGATACGCTGAGTTGTTTCGGTGTGGGGCGGGCCTCCAGGCCTGCGCGGGTTCTCCAGAACCCGCATCGGGGATGGGTGATTTCAGTTAACGCGGTTTCGAAGAGCTTCGACGGCAAACGCCAGGTCACGGCGTTGGAACAGATCGACCTGCACGTCGAGCGGGGCGAGATGCTATCCATTGTCGGCCCGTCCGGATCGGGCAAATCCACGCTGCTGAACCTCATCGGCGGTCTGGACCGCCCCAGCGGGGGCGAGATACACATCGATGGGCGCAATATCGCCAGTCTTTCCGACGACGACCTCACGCGCTTGCGCCGCGACAAAATCGGTTTCATCTTTCAGTTTTTCAACCTGCTGCCCAGCCTAAGCTGCCTCGAGAACGTGGCGCTGCCCCTCCATTTGAAAGGCATGCCCAAAGCTAAAACCACGGCGCGTGCGCGTGAACTGCTGGACCTGGTTCAACTCGCCCATCGCCTGGATCATTTGCCCGACGAACTATCCGGCGGCGAGCGGCAGCGCGTGGCCATCGCGCGGGCTCTGGCGTTCTATCCGCCGATCCTGCTGGCCGACGAGCCGACCGGTAATCTCGACAGCCATACCGGCGCGGAAATCCTGAAGCTGATTCGCGATCTGCACCAGCGCTTGGGCGCGACGGTGTTGATTGTGACTCACGATACCGGCGTCGCCGCAAGCTGCCCGCGCATGGTCACCCTGCGCGACGGCCGCGTAGCGGGAGACGTGCGCCGATGATCCTGCTGCGGCTGATCAGTTGGCCTTACGCGCGCAAACACCTGGTCCGCTGGGTGCTCACCATCGGCGGCATCGTGCTCGGCGTGGCGCTGCTGGTGGGGATGTATACGGCCAACCAAAGCGTGCTCGAAGCGTTTAACCGCACCGTGGAGCACATCGCCGGCAAAACGCAGCTTCAAATCTCGGCGGGCGATGGCGGTTTCGCAGAGGATATCCTCGAACGCGTCGAAAGCGACCCCGATGTGCGCGTCGCGGCGCCAGTGATCGAGCAGGTGGTCGATAGCGGTTTCAAAGGCCAGGGCAAGCTGTTGATCCTGGCCGTGGATATGACCGGCGACCGCAGCCTGCGCGATTATGACCTGGAAGGCGGCGACCAGGACGTCATGGACGATCCGCTGGTATTTCTGGCGCAGCCGGACTCGCTGATCCTGACGCGCGATTTCGCCGCGCGCAACGGACTCACCAGCGGCAGCAAGCTGGCCATGAAAACCATGGAGGGTGACAAGCTGTTCACCGTGCGCGGCATTCTGCGGTCCGGCGGGATGACTTCGGCGTTCGGCGGCAACCTGGCGATCATGGATATCTACGCCGCGCAGAAATTCTTCGGCATGGGGCGGCGTTTCGACCGCATCGATATCGGCCTGAAAGACGGCATCGCGCTCGACCGGGGACAGGCCTCGCTGCGCAAGCTGTTGGGGCCGGGCTTCGACGTCGACCCGCCCGCCGGGCGCGGCCAGCATTTCGAATCGTTGATGGGCGTGTATACCATGACCATGAACATCGCCAGCCTGTTCGCCCTTTTCATCGGCACGTTCATCATCTATAACTCGTTCGCCATCGCGGTCACGCAGCGCCGCGCGGAGATCGGCATCCTGCGCGCGCTGGGCGCCACGCGCGGCCAGATCCGCTCGCTGTTTCTGGGCGAAAGCGCAGTAGCGGGATTGGTCGGCTCGGCGGTGGGCATCGGCTTCGGTCTGCTGATGGCGCAAGGGCTCACCGCCAGCACTAACGCATTCATGGAAAGCGTGATGGGCGTCTCGGCGAACGCAGACCACATGCTGGTGCGTCCCTGGCTGCTGGTCACGGCGGCCGCCGTGGGCGTAGTCACCAGCATGATCGCGGCCTTCCTGCCGGCGCGCAACGCGGCCCGCGTGGATCCCGTGAAGGCCTTGCAGAAGGGCCAGTATCAGGTGCTCTCGGCGGGTGAGAACCGTAGACGGCGCGCCGCGGCGCTGGCTGCTATCGCCATTGCGGCGGCCTGCATCGTCTTTGGAAAATCGAGTCTGCTTTTCTATACGGGCTATTTCCTGGCGATGTTGGCGATGCTCCTACTCACGCCCGCGCTCTCGTTGTATCTGTCGAAAGCCTTGCGCGGGCCACTGAAATGGCTGCGGCCGGTCGAAGGCGCGCTGGCCGCCGACAGCCTGATTCAATCGCCGCGGCGCACATCCGCCACCGTCGCCGCTCTCATGCTGTCGCTGGCCCTGGTCATCGCGCTCGGCGGCATGGCGCGCGCCAGCTACGCCGAGATCGCGGACTGGATGGACAGCACCATGAATCCGGACTTCTTCGTCACTACCTCGGAAACCATCTCCGCCCGCACGTACCATTTCCCCGACAGCATGCTCGATGGGCTGCGCAAGATCCCGGGCATCGCCGAGGTGCAGCCCGTGCGCATCGTGCGCATCAACTTCCGGGGAAAGCCCGTAATGCTGGTGGCCATCGATTCGCTGAGCATTGCCCGGCGTACCCGCGGACGCACCACCGCCGGCGATTTCCAGGGCATGTATCGCGCCGCGGCCGCGCAGAAAGGCCTGGTCATCGCGGACAACCTTGCCCAACTGGAGAAGTTGAAATTGGGTGAGACCCTGGAAATCGCCGCGCCGGGCGGCGTTCTACGGCTGCCCATCGCCGGAATCCTGCAAGACTTTTCCAATCAGTTGGGGACCATCTTCATCGACCGGGCGCTTTACCGCCGCCTGTGGAAGGACGATTCGCTGGATGTATTCCGTATCTACCTGGCGCCTGGAGCGGCGGCCGCCGATGTGAGGGCGCAGATTTTGGACCGCTTCGCCCACGAACGGCGCCTCTTCGTACTTTCCAACAAGGAAGTCCGCAGTTACGTTTTCAAAGTGACCGACCAATGGTTCGGCATGACCTACTTACAATTGTTTGTGGCCGTGCTGGTGGCCATCCTGGGGATCGTGAACACGCTGACGGTTTCCATCACGGACCGGCGGCGCGAACTCGGCGTGCTTCGCGCGGTGGGCGGGTTGCGCAACCAGATCCGCCACACCATCTGGATGGAGGCGCTGGCCATCGGCATCATCGGCCTGACCCTGGGTGTAGCGGCGGGCGCAGTGAACCTGTATTACATGCTCACCGTATCGCGCCAGAATTTCGCGGGGATCGCGCTCGATTATACCTTCCCGTTCGGCATCGTGGGGCTGCTCATTCCCGTGATCCTGGGCGCGGCTTTCGGATCCGCGCTATTTCCGGCGGAGAGTGCCGTGCGCAGTTCCCTCGTGGAGGCATTGGAGTATGAATAGACGAGTCATGTGTCTGGCCCTGGCGATTCTTCCGCTGGCCGCCGCCGAAGACGCCCGCCAGATTGTCGAAGAGTCGCAGCGCCGGGGGCGTGCCGACTCCCAGCACTACGACGGTTCGCTCGAAGTCGTCAGCGCCAACAACAAGGTTTCGAAGAAGCGCTGGGAATCCGATCGCCTGGGCGCCTACGGCAACAGCAAGGCGATTATCCGCTTCACCGAACCCGCTGAAGTGAAGGGCGTCGCGCTGCTGGTAGTGAACCATCCGAATCGGTCCTCGGACCAATGGATGTGGACGCCCGCCATCGGCCGCGACCGCCGCATCGCGCAACAGGATCGCTCCACACGATTCTTCGGCACGGACTTCAGCTTCGAGGATCTGGAGGAGCGCGACGTCAATCAGTTCGATTACAGTTTGCAGGGCGAGGAGCCCATCGACGGCGGCGCATGTTGGCGCATCGAATCGAAACCCAGGCAGGGCAAGAGCTCGCAATACACCTCGTCCCGCGTGTGGATCCGCAAAGACAACTACGTTCCCGTGCAGTATGAAAACTACGTGAAAGATAAGCTCGTGCGCCGCCTGGTGGAGAAGGATATCCAGAACATCCAGGGCATCTGGACCGCGCGCCTGTTGGAGATGACCGACCTGGGCCGCAAGAGCCGCACCATTCTGAAGCTGGAAAACGTGCGCTACAACGTGTCCATGAAGGACGACGATTTTACGGTGCAGGCCTTGCGGCGGCAAATGTGACGGGACGGGTCCTGTGTGCCGGCTTCTGGATGCTGGGCCTCGCGGCCGCGGCCTGGGGCCAGAGTTTTACGCAGCGCGGATTCCTGGAAACGGATTTCATCGGCTATCCGCAGACCGCGCCCAACGACAGCGGGCAAGCGATCGGAGAAGCCCTCTTCCGCTATGAGGCCTTCTATAAGCTGAATTCGGACTGGCAGTTCGCGGCCGGCATCGACGCGCGCGCGGATACACACGAGCAGACCGATCGCGCGTGGGAGCTTTCGTGGGACGATCGCCAGACCCGCCGTCCCTCGTTCGAAGTGCGGGAGTTCAACGCCACCTATGCAAAGAAGAAGCTCACGCTGGTCTTAGGCAAGCAATTCATCCGTTGGGGCAAGGCCGATATTCTCAATCCCACCGACCGTTTCGCGCCGCAAGACTATCTGTCCGTCGTCAACAGCGATTTTCTGGCAGTCACCGCGGTCCGCGCCACCTATGGCGGCCAGTCGAACACCCTTGACCTGGTCTGGGAACCGCTCTTCACACCCAGCCGCATCCCGCTGCTCGACCAGCGCTGGAGTAATGTGCCGGCGGGCATCGCGCTCACCCAGTTGCCGTCCTCGTATCCCGGCGGCTCCCAGATCGGCGCGCGCTGGAACCACATCGGAAAGGTCGCGGAGTATTCCCTGTCGTTCTATGACGGTCATAATGCGCTGCCCCTGTTCAACTTTCAGGAGACGCAGCCGTCCATCGTGGATATTGCGCGCTACTACCCGCAAATGCGCATGTACGGCGCCGATGCCGCCATTCCGTTGCATGGCATCACCCTGAAAACCGAGGCGGCCTACTTCACCTCCACCACCAGCACGGAAGATGAATATGCTTTATACGTGGTGCAGTTGGAGCGTCAGGCAGGCGAATGGTTTTTCATCGGCGGATACGCCGGGCAGGTAGTCACCGAGCACCGCTCGCTCTTCGATTTCGCGCCCGACCGCGGCTTGACCAGCGCATTCCTGGGCCGCGCCGGTTACACCATCGACACCAACCGCAGCGTGGCGCTCGAAACGGCGGTCCGCCAAAATGGTAAGGGCGAGTGGGCCAAGCTCGAATACTCCGAGGCGTTCGGTGCGCACTGGCGGGCCACGGCGGCGTTCACGCTGATCCGCGGCGACGACTCCGACTTCCTGGGCCAGTACCGCCGCAATTCCCACGCCATGCTCGCGTTGCGCTACAGCTTTTGACCCTGATCCGCTGACCGCCGGTTCTAGTTTCGCGAGGCCCCGGGAGTCCCAAACGTACTTCCAGGTAACCTCTCCGCCCAAACCCAAACCCGGCGCGTTGAACGACTGGGATGGCGGTTTCTCGCCAAGGCGCCAAGGTTAACCGCAAAGGGCGCCAAGAAGACTACGAAAGCCAGATCAGGGATTGGAATGCACGAAATCTTGGTTCTTAGCCTCGCTCGATCGTTCCGGTTTCTCGCGCAGGCTGAACCGATCGAGGGCGGGCCCGCCAAACAGCGCGCCAAACTCTACTCCCGAATAGTTTGCAGAGTGACACATTTGTGGCCCGTTGATTGCTCCCCCAGCGCTACCGCAGCGAATTCGCCCGATAAGCGCCCTTCGCTAGCGGCATCTGACGCTATGGTGGGGCAATTGACGCTAGAGAAAACCCTCCGAGATCACGCTTTCGTACAGGGACTCCCGGATCGGCACGTGGCCAAGCTTGCTTCGCTGGCCACCGCCGTCACCTTCGCCGAAAACGAAGTGATTTTCATGGACCGCCGGCAATCGCAGTTTTTCTATCTCGTCACTGCCGGCAGCGTGAACATCGAGCTGCACTCCCCCATCTTTACCGTGTCCGTCCTTGCGGTCGGTCCCGGCCAGGCATTTGGATGGTCCGCCCTGCTCGACCACCAGGAAACGGTTTTCCAGGTTCGCGCGCGCGAGCAGACCCATGCGCTGCGCATAGCCGGACCGGACCTCACCGCGGCATGCCGCGACGACTGCGAACTGGGCGTGGAAATCCTGCTGCGCGCATTGCAGGTGGCCGCCGGCCGGATCGTGGCCACCGAGGCCCGCTTCGCCGAAATATGCGGCGTGCGCATCAAAGCCAAAGTAAATAAGGAACACTCACCGAAATGAACGAACAATACGATGTCGCCATACTAGGCGCGGGTTTCGAAGGGAGCATGCTGGGCACGATTCTGGCCTGTAATGGGGCCAAGGTCGTCATCATCGACGCCGGCACGCATCCGCGTTTTGGGCTCGGCGAATCCACCGTGCGCCACACTTTCCGTATGATCAAAATCATCGCGGAACGCTTCGGAGTCCCCGAGTTCAAGACCGAATTCAATTCCGCGAATCAGATTCACCGGCATGTTACTTCCGGCTGCGGCGTCAAGACCAATTTCGGCTTCATGCTGCACCACGAAGGCGAGCACCAGCGGCCGGAAGAGTCTACCCAATTGGTCATCCCGCCTTATCGCGAGGGTCACGAAGCGCACCTGTTCCGCCAGGATACCGACGCTTATCTCACTTACACCGCCATCCATCACGGCGCTACGGTCAAGTATCGCACCCGCGCAACGAAGGTCGATACCGATAGCCGCGGAGTCACTATCGAGACCGATAAAGGTGAGATCGTCCGCGCGCGCTTCATTACGGACGCATCCGGCGGCGGCCACGTTCTCTCGCGCATGTGGGACCTGCGCGACGACCCCATCCGCTGCAAGACCAATACGCGCTGCCTGTTCACCCACATGATCGACGTGAAGCCTTACGACGATTTGAATCTCCCCTCCGGCGTGCCGCGCGCGCCGCGCCCCTGGTATCAGGGCACCTGCCATCACTTATTTAACGGCGGCTGGCTGTGGGTGATTCCGTTTGACAATCGTCCGGGTTCCACCAACAAACTGGTCAGCGTCGGACTAAGCTTGGATATCCGCAAGTATCCCAAGCCCACCGATATCACGCCGGACCAGGAATGGCGCCAGTTTCTGGCGCGCTTCCCCAGCATCTACGAGCAGTTCAAGGACGCCAAACCCGTGCGCGACTGGGTCTCCTCCGGCCGGCTGCAAATCTCGTTGAAGCAAACCGTCGGCGACCGCTGGGCCGTCATGGCCGGCGGCGCCGGCAGCGGCTTCCTGGATGCCATCTTCTCCCGCGGTTTAGCTTCGTCGATGGAAGTGACCAACGCGCTGGCCGCGCGGCTGCTGCGGGCCCTGAAAGACGACGATTTCACGGTCAACCGTTTTGAATATGTCGCGCGCGTCCACGAAGTCAACCGCACGAACAACGATCGCACCGCCAGCGCCGCCTACACTTCGTGGCGCGACTTCGACTTATGGAATGCATGGTTCCGCGTGTGGGTGCTGGGCGTCGGATTGGGCGATCTGAAACTCGCCAGCATTTACCGGCGCTATAAGAAGACGCACGACGATTCCATCCTGCCCGACGCCGAAGAGCCTATGGGACTGTTCTACAGCCAGCACCCTGGCTACGGCGAGCTGTTCAATGCCGCCGAGGCCAAGATGTGCCAGGTGGAGCAGGGTCTCGTAGACCCCAAGGATGCCTCCCGGTATATATTCGATTTGATGCGCAACGCTAAGTTCGCGCCGCCTGCCAACCATTTGAGTGACCCCGCCTGGCGCTATGTCAACATCGGGACGCCCTGGGCCACGGTCAGCACGCTGGCGTGGCTGGCCACCTCTGCGCCGCCGGAAATCAGGAGCCTGTCGGCAGGCTTGCTGGGCGATTGGGGAACGAAGCCCCATCCTGCGTAACCTTTCACGCAAAGACGCAAAGATAACCCGCTACCGGCGATAACTCTCGGGTGGCCCTAGGTAGCTCGGCTTGAGCCCCCCTAAGTCGACCACGATCTTCTCCAGCACAATCCCGGGATCCACCATCCAGTACTTCAACACATGATAGCCCGGCCCCGTCACCGAGTGACTGGATACAATGTTCCGCACGCTATCTTTGACGGATTCCTCCCAGTCATGCAAGCTGTTTTCCGCCAGGGCGTCAATCACCTGGGGCGCCTGATCGTCAAATGCGACCGCGTATCGCAGCCCGCGCCCGGGCACGAAGTTCAGTGTAGGGGCGATGATCGTATGTACCTTCACGGCGCCCGGATCGAACAGATACATACGATATTCAAGCGAGGGTGAGCCCTGATCTGGCGTGACACTAGCCGCGGTGCACGGCAGGATGGTCATCCCCGACAAGGTCCGCCCATAGTCGGCGATCTCCTGCCATCGCACCGCACCCGCATCGGCCTTCCGCGTGTAGTGCGCGGCTTCCATCGAGACGTACCCGTCCGCCTCCACGAATCCGCGCAACGATTCCCGGGTCACTTCACCAGGGCGGAATGAAGTCACCCCTACACTGGCTATTTCCCCGCCCGCGCCTGAAATCTTCACCGACCCCTCACCCGCGCCCACCGGTGCCTTCCTCCAATCTACGCTGACCCACAAGCGCGCGTCCTTCCGCACGCTGCCGGTTGCCTCGCTCAGTACGATCCAGGGCGCGCTCGCCGTGGCCGAATAAGCAAACGGCGCCCGCCCCATATCGAACACTTCGATTGCCCGCCGGGGACGATTGAAAGCATCAAACCGTAGCGACGCCGGCGCCACGCCCATCTTGGCCGCCTCCCCAACCTGGATCTCGGTCACTTCCGGCATGGCGTTCACCCGAGGCTCCTGCCAGCCGGTATAGCCGATATGGGTCTGATCCATCATGTGGTCCCACTTACCGTGCGCCAGTGTGTGATTGTAAGTGGCGGACCAGTCCGCGTCCGCCTGAAACAGGTCCCGTACCCGCGCCGCGTAATCGTTGGCGCTGGCCCGGCTCTGGCTCGCGTACAGCCGGTTTTTCGCCGCCGCGATGTATAACTCGTTCACCAGCGCGCACGCCTTGGTAGGATACAAAACCAGCTCGAAGAAAGCGTCCCTCGCATTCTCCGGTAGCTTGCGATAGATATCCTCCGCGCGCTGCGTGAGCGCCTGCCAATCGGCCAGCACCGCGTCCGCCTCTCCGTAGTTCTCCAGGCTGAAGGTGCGCGGCTCCAGTAACTCCGGCTTCCGCCGGCCATTATACTTCGTATACTTGGCGACGATATCGGCAATCTGCACCGCATAGGCCGGCCCGAACTCGCGCTCCGCCCACAGCCTTCCGAATTCCGCGATCTTCTCGTGCGGCCATCGCTGCGGATTCCACGCCAGGCTCAGGAAGTACTCGATCGGAAACTCCATCGGTTTCAAATCGCCCACATTCACAATCCAGATGCGCCGCGCGTCGTATTCGTACGCCAGGTTCATCTGTTCCCAGACTTTCGCGATCGGATTGGTATTCAGCCACTTATAATTGCGCGGTCCGCCCACATAGTCGAAATGATAATAGATGCCGGCGCCGCCGCTGCGCTTGCGTTCCTCGGCGGTCGGGAGCCGCCGCAGGTTACCCCAGTTATCGTCGCACCAGAGCAAAGTGACATCGTCGGGAACGCGCATTCCCGCATCGTAATATTCCTGTACTTCTTTATAGAGCGCCCAATCCTGCGGCACCTTGGAAAGGTCCGGCCCGATGCGATTCGCCAGGATGGCGCGCTGGTCCGCCACGATCTTCTCCAGTAGCGCCTTATTGGCGTCGATATCTCCAGTGGCCGCCATTGGCATATCGCCATCCCCGCGCATCCCCAGCGTCACGATACTCTCGTAGTCTTTATTTCGTTCGATGCCCGCGTCCCAGAACGCATGCAGTACATCCGCATTCGTGGCGTAGTTCCACGGACCTTTGCCGTGCCGCTTCCACTCCTGCTGCGCGCGCAGCATGGGTTCGTGATGCGAGGTCCCCATCACGATGCCGTACTCATCGGCCAGCTTCGGATTCAGCGGATCGTCCTCGTTGAACGCGCTCCCCCACATCGCGGGCCACAGATAGTTGCCCTTCAACCGTAGGATCAGTTCGAATACCTTTACATAGAAGTTATGGTTAAACCCGCCGAACTTCTCCCGCGTCCACCCGGATAACGCGGGGGCTTCGTCGTTCAGGAAAATGCCGCGATATTTCACCGCCGGCTCGCCCTCCATGAACCTGCCGGGCTTCACGAAGAGGGCGTCTTTGTGGACCACCGGAACGTCGGCCCACCAATACCAAGGCGAAACTCCGATCTGTTCCGATAGGTCGTAGATCCCGTAAATCGCTCCCCGCTTATCGCTGCCCGCGATCACCAGGGCGCCGGCCAACCCCGGCAGCGGCTTCTCGACGGGCTGGATCAGGAACGATTCCCACTTGCCCGCGATCGCCGAGGTATCCGTCAGCCGTTTCACCAGCGGACTCTTTTCAAGGCTCCCAATCACGATGGCGTGGGAGCCCAGCGCGCCGCTATCGTGTGTGACAACCGGCGTGCAGCCTGTCACGCGCGCGATATCCTGCTGTAAGTCGCCCGCCGCCCGGATGACTCCGGCATACTCCCCCGCATCGACATAGATGGCGGCGCAAGTCTTCGCCTGCGCGATGGCAAAGCTGCCCGGCCGCGCCGCGGTTTCCACATAGCGCGGCTGGCCCAGCGCCAGGGCGGCGCTTGGCAGCACCAATACCAGCAATGGTTTGAAAGCTTTCATGGTTTCCTGAAATGCTTGTCCGCGAACTTCAGACACTGTTCCCAATCGTATGGGCTCTGCCCGTGTTCCCCGGCCCGATTGTGATAGCCGACGAAATCGCCCACCGGCCGATCCACCGCCGGCATACGATCCACCCCCACGCCCGTCTCGCCGAACAACCGGTAAACCGCGCCCGCATTCAACGCCGCCAGGAACGAGCCGGCCGGATCGTCCGCACGGTCCTCCGCCGCGGTAGCGATGTAGACGGGCCGCGGAGCGTATAACGCGATCAGTTCGTGCCAATCGACTGGCAGGCTGTTCATTTGTCCGCGTAGTCCTTCAGCCTTTTGTCGAACCAGTAACCGAACCGGCCATTCACCAGTTGCGCCAGGGTATCGCCACAACCGCCGCGGACGATCGCCGCTCCCCCGCACCCGGCTTCCGCCGCAAACGTCATCGCGAAGCGCGCGTCCTGCGCGCCCGCCCACATGGCAACCTTGCCGTATCGCGAAAACCCGTGCAGCATCACTCTCTTCGCGTCGATATCCTTGTCCGTCCCGATGTAATCCATGGCCCGGCTCAATCCCCAGGCCCATGCGCCGATCGCGCCCCACTCCTCCACTCCCGGCTCGGTCTGCCCCGCGGGCGCAAAGAATGCGCGAATGCTCTTCGCATACCCGTTGGGCGCGTCCGTCTGGATCTGGTCGACCCGTGCGGCGATGATGCCGTAGCCGCGATTGAGCACCACCGCCGGATTCACCCGCGCATTGCCCACGATCAAAAACGCCGCCACCGGCTTAGCCGCGACAGGCAGCGTGAAAGCCAGCTCCATCGATGGACCGTCGCGCTTGCCTGCGAAATACAGCTTCACCGTCTTGGTCACCGCCCGGCCGCCCATGGCATGCCGGTCTTCGGCGACGGTTTCCCACGTCATCGCCGCGGGCCGTGCCGCCATATTGCGCCCGTATACGTAGGTCTCGAAAAGATGGATCAATTCCGGCCGCCGCTTTTGCGTCCAGGTTTGCGCATCGGTCACCTTGCCGCCGTCGAGCATCGTTAGCGGATCCGGCAAGGTCACCGTCTGCGCGCAGAGCGCTGCAACGAACGGGAAAGCTAAAACCGCAAGCCGCATAGCTGACGCTTACTTCAGCTTGTCGAGAAATTCGTAGCGCTCCCGGTGATCGTCCGGAGCCTCGTGCGATTTCGCGTCCAGATGCATCACCGGATAGCGCCCCTGGCTGTTGTAAGTGGGCCATCCCGGCAAACCCGTGCCGTTGGGATCGCCCGTCTTCGCAAAGTTCGACCAATAGGAAGACATCAGGTCCGATAGCGCCCGATCTTCCGGCCGCCAGGGCAGGTTCTTAGAAGCCAAAGTTCCAAATACGAACTCGATCTCCGCCGAATGGTAAGCGCCGCGCGGTGCCTTGTCGCTATCGGCGGGCGGATTCACGGGCGCGGGTGGGGCGTCGTCGAACTCGTAGCGGTAGAGCGGCGCGCCGCCCGTGGCCCCCTGCATCTCAAGCCACTTCCAGGTCGAAAACGCGATGAACTGGTCGCCCGCCAAATCCTGCGCCGACCGCTTGGCCTGTTCGTCCGAATCCGCCGGGTACAGTTTCAGGAATTCATCGGCCTTGTCGCCGAAATGCTTGTGCGCGTAGGCCACGAAGTTTGCCGCGGTTGGGGCGTCTTTCTCGAAGACACTGCCGTAGCCTCCTTCGTCGTGGTTCCACCCGGCCAGCAGCGCGACGTGGCTCTGTTTGCCGCTCGCAAAAATCTCGCGCACGCTCCGCGGCAGGAAATAGCCATCGATATTCGGCGCGAACCAGATTTCTTTCTGCGTGATCGCCGCGGTTAGCAGATCGGCCGCGGGCTTGGCGCGTAAGTCCGCCAGCGAATGCGCCCCGATGCCCTCCGCGAACTTGGCGTCCGCCGCCTCGGTCTCGGCCAGCGGCTTCAACCCCAGCACCGTGCTGAAGAAAGCCCCGCTCTCGCCGATCGCCCGTTGAAACAGCCCCTGCGCCAACGGCGACGCCATCAACGCGCTTACCGAAAACGAACCGGCCGATTCGCCGAAAATCGTCACCGCGCCCGGATCGCCGCCGAATCCCGCGATGTTCTTGTGTACCCACTCGAGCGCCGCCACCTGGTCGAGCAGCCCATAGTTGCCCGAGGCATTGCGGTCCGACTCTTTGGCCAGCTCGGCGTGCGTAAAGAATCCGAACACATTCAGGCGGTAGTTCATGCTCACCACCACCACGCCCTTGCGCGCCAGGTTCTCGCCATCCTGCCGCGGTTCCGACGCCGCGCCCGCCCCGAATCCGCCGCCATAGATCCACACCATCACCGGCAGGTGCGCCTTCCCCGTTGCGGACGGAGTCCATACGTTCAGGTAGAGGCAGTCTTCGCTGGGCCCCTTGTCCCGAAAGATCATATCGTTATAAATGCTGCCCTGCATGCAGCGCGGGCCGAACTCGACCGCTTCCCGGACCCCTTTCCAAGGCGCGGCCGGCTGCGGCGCCTTCCACCGCAGCGCGCCCACCGGCGGCGCCGCGAAAGGGATCCCTTTGAACGAGGTCACGCCACTGTTCACCGTGCCCCTCACCCGGCCTGTATCGACCTTAACCGTGTCCGGAACGCCGGCCGCTGCCGTAGCCGCCATCAGGCAAAATAAAACAATCTTCCGATGCATGCCTAATAATGTAACGTGGGGCAGGCGTCCACGCCTGCTGCGGGTCTCCAGACCCGCCCGCCTTACCGCCGCACCTCGCTCATCAAAGCCAGCAAATTCCCCTCCGTATCCCTGAAAAAAGCCATCCACAAATCATGATCCGGCATAGCCGCAATCAAATGCGGCGCACCCTCAAACCGAACCCCCCGCGCTTCCAAACCAGCCGCAACCGCCAGAATATCCGCCACCTTAAAATAAAAAACGGAGCTGGGATGGTCGAACTCCAGCGTCTCCGCCACGGCCAGCATCAGCCGCACCCCGCCGCAATCGAAGAACGCCATCTTCGGCCCAGCCTGAAAAAGAAATCGCAAGCCCAACGCGTCGCGATAAAACGCCACCGCCCTCTCCACATCGTGAACGTTGATGGAGGCCTGCCCGATCGTTGCGGCAGAGAGATCCGTATCAGCCATATTTGCTCCTTATCCCGACAAGCTTACGCCACCGCGCCGCGCGATACTTCTTCAATCCTGCGATTTTCGCGCGCGGTTCTCGCGGAATTTGCGCGGCGAAATCCCGAAGCGCTTCCGGAATAGCCAACTGAACGATCCGGGGCTCTCAAATCCCACCGCGAAGCAGATGGCCGTGACGTCGTCGCCGCTATAAGCCAGCAGCCGGCGCGCCGCCTCCAGCCGCGTGGCCTGCAGGAATTGCATGGGAGTCTGCCCAAATGCCAGCTTGAACATGCGTTGAAAATGGAACGGCGAGAGCGTCGCCACGCGCGCCGCGGCGGCCACGCTGAGCGGCCGGGGGTAGCAGGACATCAGAAAATCGCGCCCGCGATAGAGCCGCCGGTAGAGTTCCAAACGCGTGGCGGACCGCAGCCCGGGAAACGATTCCGCTTCCTCGCGCACCTGCAAACGCAGCCCGGCCAGCGCCTGCGCCAACCCGTACATGCGATCCTCCAGCCACGCCGCCGATGCCCGCGGCCCGCGCAATCCGCGATCCAGATTCGCGAGCGCCCGCCCCACCGCGCCGGTCTTGGGATACAGCCGTTCGCAAAAATCGAGCGACGGCGCGGCCCGCTCGATATCGTCCAGCCCGCCGCCCGCCGCCTGTTCCAGAAACCCGGACTGGAAAAACGGGCACAGCGTCTCGGTCTGCGCGCCGCCGCGCCCCTCGAATTCGAGCGAATAGCGCTGTCCATCGTTCAGGATCAGGAACGCATCCGGCGTCACCAGGTAGTGGCCCTGCGGCGTGTGATAGCGCGCTGCCCCGCGCACCACCGATTTGAGCGACAGCGTGGTGCGGTAATCGTTGATTTCGTAGCGCGTGCCGCAGCCGTTCAGCACGGCGGAACAATGCGGCAGTTCCCCGGCGCGCGGATTCAGCCGGAACCGGAAATCGGGCATGGAAGGTATTGTCGCACGGCGAGTCAGGCCTTGGCCTGCTTGGCCTTGATGGCTTTTTCGATTTCGGCGAGGTTGCCGGCCGCGATCTTCGTCCGCGGGTTTTCCGGGCCGAGGGTTGCCTGGAGGATGTGTAATGCGCGGCGCGTGTACTTCAAGGCCCCTAGGAGATCGCCTTGGGTCTTCAGTATCATGCCGATGTTGTTGGCTCGGGTGGCCACAGTTGGGTGATTGGGGCCGTGGGCCTTTTCGTCGATATCTAGCGCGCGCCGGGTGTATTCCAACGCTCCCGCGAGATCGCCTTGGGCCTTCAGGATCTGGCCGACGTTATTGGCGAGAACGGCTACGTTGGGATGACCCGGACCATAGCCCCTCTCGAAGATAGCCAGCGCGCGCAGGGCGCACTCCAAGGCACCAGCCAAGTCACCCCGGTCCTTCAGGATCATGCCCATATTGTTGGCGTCTGTGGCCACCTCGGGATGATCGGGGCCGTAAACCTTTTCGTCGATAGCCGCTTTCCGGCAACTTCAGCGGCCCGGCCAGCAGCGCGATATCCGCCGTCAGCGTGGCGGAATCCTCCGCCCGCACCCACCACACCGCATCGTAATCGGCGATATGCCGATATGCGTACTCCAGCGCGAGCTGGGTCTTGCCCGCCCCGCCCAGCCCGGCAATAGGAACAATCGCCGCAGCGTGACCGCCCGTCAGGTCGTTACGCAACTGCCGCAGTTCCCCCTCGCGGCCCGTGAAATTGGCGTTACGCGGATGTGGGATGTTCCAGATCGGCGGCAGGCCGCCCACAGCGCGCGGCTCCGGCTGGGCGTCTGGCTGGACGCCCCCGCGCTCAAGCCCCGCCAGCAGCGCCTCTTTATTGGCCGCTTCGTCGCGGCCCACAAAGTCGATGTAGACGATCTGGGCAAGCAGACCCTTCAACTCGCACTCGTGCACGCGCACGGGAACGAGTATTCCCTTCTCCCCGGTCGGGTCCTGGGCGAACGCCGCGCCCCATTCCGGGTGCGTGTAAAGAGCCGCCAGATAGTCGGGCGAAAGCACTGCGAGGGTGCGCTTCGCATCGGCCGTGGCGCGGTCCATTTCCACCACGAAATTCGACCCGGGCCTGAAATCACGGGCCTGATAGATCGTGCTGTAGCCAGCGCTGTCTAACTGGGCGGCGATCCACTCCGCCCATCGTAAGTCGGCTTCCGTATAACTAACAAAAAAGTCTTTCACCGCCCGCCCGCACGTCCAATTCTAAGGTACCGCCGCCAGGTTGGCAACGCCGCTTCTGTTAGCTTGGTATTTCGATGATATCTTTCTCCAACATCAATAAGCAGTACGGCAAGCAGTTAATCTTCGTGGACGCCTCCTTTCAATTGAACCCCGGCGAGAAGGTCGGCCTGGTCGGCCCCAACGGCTCCGGCAAGACCACCCTCTTCCGCATGGTCGTGCGCGAGGAATCGCCCGACGAAGGCGACGTCTCCGTCCCCAAGAAACTCACCATCGGCTACTTCCGCCAGGACGTCGAGGAGATGAAAGGCCGGCCCGTGCTCGACGAAGCCATCGCCGGCAGTGGGCGCGTCGGCGATCTGCACCATGAACTGGAAGACCTGCATCACGCCATGAGCGATCCCGCGCGCGCCGCCGATATGGACCGCATCCTGGCGCGCTTCGGCGAGGTGCAGGAGGAATACGAGCACCTGGGCGGCTATTCGCTCGAGGCCCAGGCGCGCGAGGTGCTGCACGGCCTGGGCTTCGAGGACGACCAGATCGATGGCGACGCCGGCGCGCTATCGGGTGGCTGGAAGATGCGCGTGGCCCTGGCGCGCGTCCTGCTCGGCCGGCCCGATGTGCTCCTGATGGACGAGCCCACCAACCACCTCGATATCGAGTCCATCATCTGGCTGGAGCAGTTTCTCACGTCCTACCCCGGCGCCCTGCTGATGACTTCGCACGACCGCGAGTTCATGAACCGCATCGTCTCGAAGATCGCCGAAATCGATGCCGGCGAAATCATCGTTTACTCCGGCAATTACGATTTCTACGAGCGTGAGCGCGCCATCCGCGAGACCAACCAGCAGGCCGCCTTCGCGCGCCAGCAATCCATGCTGGCCAAGGAGCAGCGTTTCATCGACCGTTTCAAAACGCACGCGGCCAAAGCCGCCCAGGTGCAGAGCCGCATCAAGGCCCTGGATAAGATCGAGAAGATCGAACTGCCGAAGAAACGCCAGGTAGTGAAGTTCGAGTTTCGCGTGCCGCCGCGCTCTGGCGACCAGGTCGCGGTGATTGAGGATCTGCACAAAAGCTACGGCGCGCGCGTCATCTACGACGGCTTTAATCTGACCATCCGCCGCGGCGAGCGCTGGGCCGTGATGGGCAGGAATGGGGCTGGGAAGACTACCCTGCTGAAAATGATCGCGGGCGCCAGCGAGCCCGACGCCGGCAGCGTGCGCCTGGGCGCCAGCCTGAACATGGGCTACTTCGCCCAGCAATCGCTCGACGTGCTCGATCCCGAACTGACCATCATCGAGCAACTTCAAAGGGACTTTCCGCAGGATGGCCTCGGTCCGCTGCGCACGCTCGCGGGCGCGTTCCAGTTCTCGGGAGACGACGTGGACAAGCGCATCCGGGCGCTCTCGGGTGGCGAGAAATCGCGGCTGGCGATGGCGCGCATGCTCTACAACCCGCCGAACTTCCTGGTGCTCGACGAGCCCACCAATCACCTGGATGTGGCTACCAAAGAGATGTTGGTGGACGCGCTCAAAGACTTCGAAGGCACCATGATCTTCGTCTCGCACGACCGCATGTTCCTGCGCGGCCTGGGTTCGCGCGTGCTGGAGTTAGGCGGAGAAAGCGGCCGCGACCGCCATCCGCGCGTGTATCCCGGCTCCTACGTGGAGTACGTGCAGGCGATCGGCTACGAGGCCCCCGGCATCTACTCTTGAATTGGAGGGCGGGCAATCCTGCCCGCAGCCGGCTTTCAGCCGGCTTTTGCTGATTCGTGATATCGCTGGCAGGATGAGTAAGATTTCGCGCCTTATAAGCGCACCAGTCCAAAGCGCTGGATCTGCGTGTAATAGCTGACTCCTTCCGGCGGACGGAAGGGCCGTTGGCTGCGTCGTCTCAAATGCTGCGTGAGACGGGCGCGAACGTACGTGTTGATCTCCCCAAAGGCGACGCGCGGATATCCAAGGTCGAAGTAGTTCTTCCAGCCTTCCAGGTGCCGGTTCAACTCCTCAATCAGTTGCGGAATCGGCTTAAAACACTGACGATGGTTCGCCATTTCGTGCAACTTCTCCCGCTCTTTCTTCAAGGCCTTCACCGACGGGCTCACATTGAGAAACCGCCGCCCTTGCCCTTGCAGGTCATCGTAGAAAACCAGGTGCACATTGACTCATGTCGCATGCGGTTGTATGTTTATGACAGATGCCACGCGCCAGCGAGACCCAGAAAGTTGAGCGCCTCAATCGTATGCACGCGATAAGCCGCATCGACAACCACGCGAGCCACCTGGTTCTCGGTCATCTTAAGCCTTCTGCTTTGTTTTCTTGCCGCCCTTCGCGGTAACCTTGGCGCCTTTGCGAGAAACCCCTTCCTAAGACCGCGTAAAATACAAATCGGCGGCCCGGTCCAACTCGCCGCCCGTCACCACCGCCGCGCGTCCCTCGTATTCGCTCCTCCAAATCAAAATGTCGCAAAGGTCCCCCGGATAGCAGGCCTTCAAGGCGTCCCCATGCCGCAAGCACAACTCGGCCGCATAGTCAGCCGTCGCTTCGTCGCACCGCAAGCCCCGTTCCTCCACCACCCGCCCCAGGATTTCCTGGAAGCACTTCCTGCTCACCGGCTCAACAAAAATCTTGTTGTGTATGCGGCGCAGAAACGCTTCGTCGGCCAATTCAGACGGGTCCAAATTGGTCGCAAACACCACCATCACTTCGAACGGCATGCACAGTTTCTGCCCATGGTGCAAGGTCAGATAATCCACGCGGCGATCCAGCGGTACGATCCAGCGGTTCAGCAGGTCCCGCGGCGAAATCACCTGGCGTCCGAAATCGTCGATCACCAGAATCCCGTTGTTGGCCTTCATCTGCAATGGCGCGGAGTAGATGCCTGACGTAGCGTCGGACCGCAGCTCCAGCATTTCTGAAACCAGTTCCCCGCCGGCCGCCACCGACGGGCGTCGGCAAAGCACCCAGCGCGCGTCCAGGTCCTCGGGCTGCTCCGCAAGCGGGCGATGCAGCACCGGATCGAAAATCGTGATGATGTATCCCGATATTTCGAGCGCATACGGAATCAGCACGGCGTCCTCGTAGACGCGCAGCAGCCGCTCCGCCAGGCTGGTCTTGCCGTTTCCGGTCGGCCCGTACAAAAACAGCGCTTTCTGCGAGATCAGCGCCGGCCCCAGTTGGTCCAGCAGGCTCTCCGGAACGATCAGGTCGCCGAACGCGCGCCGCAAGCTCTCCCGGTTCACCCGCACGTGCGCAGCCTGCCGGCGCACCGCGCCCTCGTAAGCGGCCAGCGATACCGGCGCGGGGCCTGCGTATGCACAGATGGACACACGTTCCGCCGCCAGCGCCTTACCCGCGGTCGTGAGCGCAAAATAATAATCGTTGCCCTGCATGCCCTTCACGTCCAGATAGGCCTGCTGGCGCAACTGCCGGAATACAGGCTCCAGCACCGTGTGCGGCAGTTTCAGCCGCTCCCGCAGTGAGCCCAGGCTCGACTGCCCCTGCTCTCGCACCGTGCGTACGAAAAGATCCTGCACCAGCGCGGGCGAGATATCCAGATCGGTTAGCGTTTCCGGCAGCGGCGGCCGGAAAGCGGGCGGAGCCGGCGCCTGCGCTAGTTCGCAAACGCTCATTATTGGGCCTCCAGCGGCGCCTGAATTTCCTCCAGGCAGCGCTTGCGGCCTTGTCCGGCCAGCGCCATCGACGAAGTGAATTCCAGTCCGATCGAATACTTCAACGTCTGGCGCACACAATGGCGCACCGAGGCGGTGCCCAGGCTGCCATACCGTGTGGAAGATAAGGTTACGCTGGTGCGCGCCGCGATGGGCGCGTCGGTCTCCAGGCGGGCGCCTTCAGCCGACAGGTCCAGGCACTTGGCGCGCAGATTCTTTACCAGCCCGCGCGAGTCTTTCCAGGATACCTGCAGCCAGGCTTCGAAGGGCAGGCGGACGTGCCTGCGCATGTGAGATTTAGGCGGCATATCTTCTCGTGGCCGAAGCCGCCGGCAAATCTCAAGAAAATTAGTCGATGCCGCGAAATCGTCTCATTCCGACCGCAGCGCGTTGGCTGGATCCACTGCCGTCGCCCGCCTTGCGGGCAGGTAACAGGCCAGCGCCGCCACCGCGATAGCGGCCGCCGCAACTGATATGAACGTCGCCGGATCGGTGGCGCTCACCTCGAAGAGCAGGCTCCACATCACGCGGCCCAGCGCCAGCGCGCCCAAAAGCCCCAAAGCCACGCCCATCGACGCCAGTTTCAGGCCCTGGCCGACCACCAACCGTTGCACATCCGCAGGCCGCGCGCCCAGCGCCATCCGCAAGCCGAACTCATGGCTCCGCTGGCTCACCGCATAAGAGATCACGCCATAGATGCCGATGGCCGCCAGGGCCAGTGCCAGGCCTGCGAACAAGGCCACCAGAAAAAGCGCGAACCGCGGCGTGGAAACGTTCGCGTCCGCGATATTGTCCATTGGCAGGATGTTCGCTATCGCCAGGTTGGGGTCGAGTAGCCGTACCGCCTCCCGCAGATCGTTCGCCAGCATCGCGGAGCCGGCCGTGCCGCGCACCGCGACGGCCATATTATTCACCGAAACCGGCGTTTGCTGGATCGCCCACCACAGTGCCATCTCCGCCGCGGGACTGTCCGGCTTATCCTTTACGTCGCCCACGATGCCGACGATCGTCATCCAATCTTTCTCCTTAGGATGGTCCTCGAACGTGATGCGCTTACCCACCGCGTTTTCACCCGGCCAATAACGCCGCGCCATGCTCTGGTTGACGATCATGGCGAGTGGCGCCTTCATATCGTCGCCCGCCGTGAAGAACCGGCCGCCAATCAGCGGAATGCCCATCGCCTGGAAATAGCCGGGGCCGGCCACGTGATAGCGCGCCCGGAAGTCCTGATCGGCCGCTGGCTTCTTCCCTTCGATGGTGAAGCCGCTGATATTGTCGTCGTAGCCGGTCCACGGCAGATCCGTACCTACGCCGGCAGTCCCGATGCCTGCCACGGAATCCAGCTTTTCCGTCAGCCGGCTCCAGAAGCGCAGCGTGTCCAACGGTTTGTAGGCGGCATCCGGCAGCGCCACGCGCGCCGTCAGCAGGTGTTCGGGACGAAAGCCCGGGTCGGCGCGCAGCAGATGCACGAAACTGCGCAGCATCAGGCCCGCCCCGATCAGCAGCAGGCATGCGAGACTGACTTCACCCACTACCAGGACACTGAGCAGCCGCAAATGCCCGCGGTTACTGCCCGCGCCGCGTCCGCCTGCGCGCAGAGCATCCTGTACGTCTGTGCGGGCTGCCTGCAGCGCGGGCGCCAGGCCGAATAGGATGCCGGTGCCCAGGGCCACCAGCAGCGTGAACCCGAAAACCGCCACGTTCACGTGAATGGTATCGGCGCGCGGGAAATCGGCGGGCAGCAGGGCGACTATCGCCCGTACGCCTGCCACCGCCACCACGATGGCACAGGCGCCCCCCAGAAACGCGATCAGCAGGCTTTCCGTCAACATCTGCCGCACCAGCCGCGACCGGCCCGCGCCCAGCGCGGTGCGCACCGCCATCTCGCGTTGCCTGGCCGTCGCGCGGGCCAGCAGGAGGTTCGCCGCATTGGCGCAGGCGATCAATAGCACCAGACCGACCGCGCCCAACAGCACCAAAAGCATTCGCTCGCTCGGTCCCACGATCTCCTGGTAAAGGGGGACCACCAGCGCCTGCCAGCCTCCCAGGGCCCCCGGACTCTGGCGGTTAACCCGCGCGATCATGGCGTCCATTTCCGCTTGCGCTTGTGCCGCCGTTTTGCCCTTCTTCAAGCGCCCAATCACTTCCATGTAATGCGAACCGCGCTGGTTCGGATCGCCCCGGAATGCGAATGGCCACCACACGTCTACCGTCTCCCCGTGCGCCACGCCGTTATATTCGTTGCCTGGGTGATCCGTGCCCGGAGGCATCACGCCCGCGATCGTGAACGGCCGCGAATCCAGCGTGATCTTCCGCCCGACGATATTGGGATCGGCGCCAAACCGATTGCGCCACAGCCGGTCGCTGATGATCGCCTGCTGTTCATTGCCCGGGATCTCGTCGCTCGCCCCGAACTCCCGCCCGCGCGCGGGGTGCAATCCCAGCACATGAAAGAAACCCGCCGTGACGGCGAACCCAGTAAAGCGCTCCGGCTGGCCGCTTCCCGAAAGCTGCAGATCCGCGCGCGTGAAGCCGGCCAGCGATTCGAACGACCCGATAAGCCTACGGAAATCGCGAAAATCGAAAGGATTCAAAGGAAACTTGGGATAGCTCGAGCTGTGGAAAAAGACGCGCACAATGCGATCGCCTTCGGGGTAGGGCAGCGGCCGCAGCAACACGCCATCGATCACGCTGAAGATCGCACTGTTCGCGCCGATACTGAGCGCCAGCGTCAGCAGGATCACGGCTGTAAAGCCGGGAGTCTTTCCCAGCGATCGCAGGGCGTATCGCAAATCGCGCCCCAAAGTCTCGAGGGTATCGGTGCGTCGCATATCGCGGCATTCCTCCTGAATTTGGGCCACGCTTCCCAACTTGCGCCGGGCCGCGCGGCGGGCCTCGGCGGGCGCCATACCCGCCGCCAGGTTCTCTTCCACCTGCTGTTCCAGATGGAAGCGCAGTTCCTTGTCGAGATCGTCTTCGACGCGCTTCCGGCGGGCCAGGGAGCGCAGCCGCATTCCGGCGATATCCCATTTGCGCCGCGCGTTCATGGGGCTACGGCTCCGCCGTCCGGATCACCAGTCCCACGGCCCGCGACAGGCGCTCCCACTGCGCCAGTTCTTTCTGCAGTTGCGCGCGGCCGGCTTTGGTCAACTCGTAGAACTTGGCTTCGCGCCCGGTTTCGGTCTTGCGCCACGCGGCGCGGATCCAAGCCTGCTGCTCCAGGCGATGCAGGGCCGGATACAGCGCGCCCTGGCTCACTTGCAACACGTCCTCGCTCGTTTGTTCGATGCGCTTCGCGATCGCCCACCCATGCTTCGGTTCGCGTTCGATGGTGCGCAGGATCAGTAGATCCAGCGTGCCCTGAATTAAGTCCGATGGTTTGCCCATGCCTAAACCATTTACAATACGCCGCGCCGAAGCCACCTGTCAAGCAAAGCCACAGGAATCCGATATTTCATTTCTAGTCTTCTTGGCGCCCTTCGCGGTAACCTTGGCGCCTCGGCGATGACGATCGGTCGAGGTGCACGCGGTCACATCGGGTGAAGCCGTACAAATAATAGCGCCGCGCCCCCTCTAATCGCCCGCCTGCCGGCCGTGAATCTGCGACAATCGGGCTATGCCCTGCCTCGTTGTCATCGTTTTGCTGGCGTTCCCGCGGGTAGCACTGGTGTTGCTCTGGCTATTCACAACTTATTTGCAGCGCGCATATCACGGCTTGCTGATTCCCTTGCTTGGATTCTTTTTCCTGCCTCTCACCACCTTGGCATATGCCTGGATGGTGAATAATCACCAGGCCATGCAAGGCATCAACCTGATCATCCTGATCATCGCCGTGGTCATCGACCTGGGCGGCCTCAGCGGAGGTGAATATCATCGCCGCAGATGGGACTGACCCGGCGTCTCTGATAAACATGGAAGCGTTTCCCCGATTCGATCTCAGCGGCCAGGTCGCGCTGGTCACCGGCGCGGCTCGCGGCTTAGGTCGCGCCATTTCGCTGGCCTTGGCCCATGCCGGCGCCGATGTAGCTCTGGGGTTGCGCGATATCGAGGCCCACGGTGGCTTGCCGCGCGAAATCGAAGCGATGGGCCGGCGCGCCCTTCCGCTCCAGATGGACGTCTGCCATCTCCACCAGATCCGCGCCGCGGTGGACGCCGCCGCCGCCCACTTCGGCCGCCTGGATCTGCTGGTGAATAACGCGGGTATCGCGCCTGGAAACGCGGCCGAAGATGTTCTCGAAGAGGACTTCGACCTAACCTTGCGCGTGAATCTGAAAGGCACTTTCTTTGCCGGCCAGGCGGCCGCGCGCGTGATGATCCGCCAGCATGGCGGGCAGATTATCAATGTAGGATCTCAGGCCGGCTTCGCCGCGCTCCCCACCGAGTCCGTGTACTGCATGACCAAGGCGGCGATCGCCCACCTGACGAAGTGCCTGGCCGTCGAGTGGGGCAGGTACAACATCAGGGTCAATGCCGTGGCCCCTACCTTCATCCATACGCCTGGCACGGCGGAAGTCCTCGCCGATCCCGCTTTCCATGCGGACGTCGAGGAGCGCATCGCCGCCCTGCATCGCATCGGAGAACCCATGGAAGTCGCCGGCGCAGTCGTCTTCCTGGCCTCCCCCGCAGCCTCGCTGATCACGGGCCACACCCTCCTCATCGACGGCGGTTGGACCGCCCGCTAACCCTCGCCTTAAGGGCGGGCAATCCTGCCGCGCCGCCTTTCAAGCGGCTCCCCGCGCTGGGTTTTAGACTCGTACAATCTTCTCTGTGGGAACACTCTGGCGTGAACTGCGCGACTCGGCCCGATTCAGCGCGTCAACGTGGACGTCACCGCCCGTATGCTCGAGGAACTGGATACGGTCGCCACCGAGCAACGTGAGCCGCCAGGCGGTCATCAAAACGCTGGTCCGGCAGGCTCTCGAATCGGCACTACCTGGCGCAACGCGCCCGGCGGCCGCAGGCGTAGTCATCCACTTACTTTCGCCGGAATGGCAACGCCAGAATCAAAAATAACACTAGCGCTACCGCATCCCCTGCCAGAATATAAACCGGCCACGGTCCCAGATAACTGAGCAGCGACGCGGGCGGCTTCACCCGCAGATACATATAATTGGTCCGGAAGACGGCGTCGAATGTCCCCACCACAACCGCGATGGCATTCAGCACCGCGAAAGCCTTCCAGACCGATCCAGGCCGCAGCCGCGCCTGCCTTCCCCAGATCAGCGTCAGCACTGCCACGATCACGCCGCCATGCGCCACAAAGAAGTAGATGCTGGGGTACGACAGCAGCGGCGCCCAAAGATCGGGCGTCAACACGGCCATGCCGCTGCCGGCGATCGCCCCGAAATAAGCGAATTCGAAGCACCACTGCACCCGCCACAGGGTAGCCACAATCGTGAGCCAGAGCGTGAAGTCGCAAAGCTGCAACGGCAGCCCCTCCGGAAATCGCCATCCTTCGAAATGCAGCTTGTAGCCGTACCAGATCAGCTCATTCACCAGCAGGAATACGCCCAGCGCGATGCGTACCCGCCGCGCGGACGCCTCGCTCCGGCGCGCTACCGCAGCCAGCCCCGCCGAAACCAGGGGCACCGCCGCGATAATCGCCAAGTGCGCCGGTCCGAATAGATGAAAATCGCTGGCCATTACACCTGCGCGTCTGCCAGCGCCAGTGCCTCGTCGAGCGCTGCCACTCCCGCATCGATCTGCTCGCGTTCGATAATCAGCGGCGGCGCAATCACAAAATGGCTCAGCCACGAATTGATCGCCACGCCGTTTTTGAGCATGGCCGCGGCCACCTGATCCACCACCAGTAATTTGCCTGCCATCTTATCGGCCTTGGTGTTGAATGGCTCTTTGGTTTGCCGGTTCTTCACCAGTTCGACGCACCAGAACAGTCCCAGCCCGCGCACATCCCCAATCGAAACGTGCTTGTCTTTGAGGGCCCGCAGCCGCGCGCCCAGATACTCGCCCATCTCCCGCGCGCGATCCACCAGCCCCAGCCGCTGCATCTCGCGGATGGCCGCCACGCCCGGCGCCAAGGTCATGGGGTGCGCTTCATAGGTATGCCCATGCGCGAAGAAATGATCTTCGAAATGCGCGGCGATCTTCTGCGTGGTCGCACACAGGCCCAACGGCATGTACGCCGACGTGATGCCCTTCGCGGTCACCAGGATATCGGGCTGCACGTCCCAATGGTCGACGGCGAACCACTTGCCGGTGCGGCCCCAACCCGTCATCACCTCGTCGGCGATCAGCAACACGCCGCGTTCGTCGCAAATGCGGCGCAGGCGCGGCATGTACTCCGGCGGCGGGACCAGCACGCCATTCGTCCCCACCACCGGCTCGACCAACACCGCGGCCACGTCGTTCTCGTTCTCGATCATGTGCCCCACGTAATCCGCGCAGGCGATATCGCAGCCTGGATAGGTGTGCTTGATCGGGCAATCGTAACAGTTCACCTCCGGCGCGAAAATGAAACCCTGTCCCTTGGCGCCCGGTTCGGCCGGCCAGCGTCGCGGATCGCCGGTCGCCCCGATCGACGCCATGGTCGACCCGTGATACGACCGGTAGCGCGCGATGATCTTGGTGCGGCCCGTGTACATGCGCGCGATCTTGAAAGCCGCCTCGTTAGCCTCCGTGCCCGATGTCGTGAAAAAGAACTTCGTCAGACCCCGCGGCAGAACCTCCAACAACAGCCGGCTCAATTCCACCCGCACGCCGGTCGCGTAACCGGGCGCGATATAAGGCAGCCTGCGGGCCTGCTCCTCAATGGCCCGGATCACCGCGGCGTTCTTGTGGCCCAGATTGACGCACATCAACTGCGCGGAGAAATCCAGATAACGCTTGCCGTTCACGTCGATGAAGTAGCAGCCATCCGCATCCACGATATGCAGCGGGTTCCAGTTCTTCTGAAAGCGCCAGGTGCCGTAATTCAGCTCACGAGTGAAGCGGACGATATCCTGCGACGAAAGAATTTCGGGCATGAAACGAAGCTGACATGCTTCGGTCCCGATTGTCAAACCCGCGCTACAATCGCCTTCATGCCGCCGACTCTCGAATCCAAAACCGCCCTCGTCACCGGCGCCAGCAAGGGCGTGGGCAAGGGCATCGCGCTCGAACTGGCGCGCCGCGGATGCCACATCGCGGTCAACTACAATAGCGACGCGGGCGGCGCGGAAGGCACCGCCGCCGAAATCCGCGCGCTCGGCCGCCAGGCGATCGCCGTCCAAGCCGACGCGGGCCTGGCGCCGGACGTGGACCGCATGTTCGCGGAAGTTCTCAGCCAGTTCCCCCGCCTGGATATCCTGGTGAACAACGCCGGTACCCAAACCTGGAAAGCGCTGCTCGACCTGGAGGAAGCCGAGTGGGATCAGGTGATCCGCACGAATCTGAAGGGATGTTTCCTGTGTACGCAGCGCGCCGGGCGGCACATGCGCGAGCAAGGCGGCGGAAGCATCGTCAACATCGGGTCGGGCTGCAACAAGGTTGCTTTTCCCAACTTGTCCAACTACACGGCCAGCAAGGGCGGCATCGAGATGTTCACCAAATCGGCCGCCATCGAACTGGGCCGCTACGGAATCCGCGTGAACTGTGTGGCGCCCGGCGCCATCGAGATCGAACGCACCATGCAGGAAGCTCCCGGCTACGGCAAGACGTGGGCCGCCGTAACGCCCCTCGGGCGCGTGGGCCAACCGCTCGATGTGGCGCGCGCGGTGGCGTTTCTGGCCAGCGATATGGGGGATTTCATCACCGGCCAGACGCTGTTTGTAGACGGGGGACTATTCAGCCAGCCGGTGTGGCCTTATTGATAGGATGAGGCGTGCCCCAATAGAGGCCCGCGGAATGATGAAGCCGCCTAAAACCACCGCGAAGAAGTTCTATCGCACGCTGTATTTCCGCGTGATCGTCGGGATTCTCCTCGGAATCGTGCTGGGAGTCGTTTCCCCGGCGGCTGCCGGCAAGATGGAGCCCCTGGGACTCGGCTTCATCAAACTGATCCGGATGATGATCGGCCCCATCGTCTTCTTCACGGTCGTGGTGGGCATTGCCAGCATCGGCGACATGCGCAAGCTGGGGCGCGTCGGGGTGAAAGCCCTCTTGTATTTCGAAGTCGTCACGTCCATCGCGCTCCTGATCGGCTTGCTGGTGGTCAATGTCATCCAACCCGGCGCCGGGATGAATGTGGACGCAACCAAGCTGGATGCCACCGCCATCCAGGCCTACGCCGCCCAGGGTAAGCATCTGAGCTCCGTTGACTTCGTGATGAATATTATCCCCAGGACATTCGTTGGGGCGTTCGCGGAGGGAGATATCCTGCAGGTTCTGCTGCTGGCTATCCTGGTTGGGCTTGCCCTGGCCTCCCTGGGGCAGGCGAAATCCTTGATCGCCGGGTGCGACAAGCTCGCCCATCTCATGTTCGGCGTGATTGCCCTGATCATGCAGGCCGCGCCCATCGGGGCCTTCGGCGCGATGGCCTACACCGTGGGCCACTACGGGTTAAAGACCCTGATTCCTCTGGCCAAGTTGATGGCGTGCGTCTATATCACCAGCATCTTGTTCGTGTTTGTCGTCCTCGGAGCGATCGCCTTCCTGCACGGCTTCAGCGTCTGGAAGTTCATCAAATACATCAAGGAAGAGCTGCTTATCGTGCTGGGCACTTCCTCGTCCGAATCGGTGCTGCCGCGCATGATGATCAAGATGGAGGCGCTGGGCTGCTCCAAATCGGTTGTCGGGCTGGTGATTCCTTCGGGCTACTCCTTCAACCTCGACGGCACTTCCATTTATCTGACGATTGCCGCCATCTTCGTGGCCCAGGCGACCAATACACACCTGACCGGCGCGCAAGAAGCCTTCCTGCTTTTGATCCTGATGCTCAGTTCCAAAGGCGCGGCCGCGGTAACCGGCGGCGGGTTCATCACCTTGGCCGCCACGCTGCAAGCCATCGGAACGGTACCCATGGCCGGTCTCACGCTGCTGCTGGGTGTGGACCGCTTCATGTCCGAAATGCGTGCCCTGACGAACCTGGTGGGCAACGGCGTGGCCACCATCGTGTTGGCCAAGTGGGAGCGGGAGCTTGATGAGGGGCGCATGATGCAGGTTCTGAACGGCGAGGCGGAAATCGACGACCTCCCGCTGCCGGGAACCGTTGCGGCCGTGGGTTTTAAATGACCCATTGGACTCAAATCTACGCACCTGTGGCCGGCAGCCTGGCGCTGTCGGCCCTGGTGGCCGCCCTGCCGGTTGTGGTCCTGTTGGGCCTCCTCGCCTTCGGCCACGCAAAAGCTCATTGGGCCGCATTATCCGGGCTGGCCGCCGCGCTGGGCGTCGCCACGCTGGTCTTCGGCATGCCGGCCCAGTTGGCAATCGCAGCGGCCTTCATGGGCGCCGCGTATGGCCTCTTTCCCATCGGCTGGATTGTTCTGGGCGCCATCTTCGTTTATGACGTCACGGTCAAATCCGGCGATTTCGAGATCGTCAAAGACAGCATCGCGGGCGTTGGCAGCGACCGCCGCGTGCAAGCCCTACTGATCGCATTCTGCTTCGGCGCTTTCATCGAAGGCGCCGCCGGATTCGGAACCCCGGTGGCCATTTCCGCGGCCATGTTGATCGGTCTCGGCTTCCGGCCCCTGGAAGCCGCCGGCCTGGCGCTGATTGCCAACACCGCCCCAGTGGCCTTCGGTGCTTTAGGCATTCCGGTCATCACCCTGGCCACCGTAACCGGCTTGCCCCTCGATTTGCTCAGCGCGATGGCCGGGAGAATCCTGGTGTTGTTCTGCCTGATGGTGCCCTTCTGGGTGGTTTGGGTCATGTGTGGACGCCGGCGAACGATGGAAGTCTGGCCGGCCTGCCTCACCGTCGGCGTCACCTTCGGGGCCACCCAGTACTCGATCAGCAACTATATCGGAGCTTCCCTGGCGGCCATCGGCGCTTCGTTGGTTTCGATGGCGGCGCTCATCGTCCTTCTGAAATTCTGGCAGCCGGCCACGATTTGGTCCTTCGGGCACGAAGACAGCGTCACCCGCGCGCGGGAACATGCCAACCGCCGCACTTATACCAGCGGCCAAAAGCTGAAAGCCTGGATGCCCTGGATTCTGCTCTCGCTTTTCGTATTCGTCTGGGGATTGACGCCGGTAAAAACGTTTCTGAACGGCGGGCCTGCCGGACATCCCAATTTCCTGAGCGGCATTACCTCCCGCAATATCACGGTTCCGATTCTGCATAAGGCGGTCACCCGCACCCCACCGGTGGTCGCCATACCGGCTGCCGAGCCGGCCGTCTTCGTATTCAATTGGGCTTCCGCGACCGGAACCGCCTTGTTGCTGGCGGGCGGCTTCGCCGGATTGCTGCTGGGCTTCACGCCGTTGGCTTTGTTCGGCATTTTCCTGGGCACGTTGAAGCGCATCCAAAAATCGCTGCTGACCATCGGCGCCATGATGGCGCTGGGCTTTTCTACCCGCTATGCCGGCCTGGACGCCACCATGGGGTTGGCTTTCGCCAGCACCGGCGTTCTCTTTCCCTTCTTCTCGCCCTTGCTGGGCTGGCTGGGAGTGGCCCTGACGGGCAGCGACACGTCCTCCAATGTCCTGTTCGGCGGCTTGCAGCAGATCACCGCCCGGCAGCTCGGAGTTCCGCCGGTGCTGGCCGCCGCGGCCAACAGTGCCGGCGGCGTGATGGGTAAAATGATCGACGCCCAAAGCATCGTAGTCGCCGGCGTGGCCACCGGGCAGCAAGGCAACGAAGGAAGCATTCTGCGCTATGTGTTCCTGCACAGCATCGTGCTCGCCGGGCTGGTCGGAGTGGTGGTCTTCCTGATGGCTTACGTATTTCCCTGGATGATTCCCGGCATGACGAAGTGAGCTCTACGCGATCACTTTCCGCCAGTTCTTGCCGGCTTGCACGATGAATTCCGGCGGCGGATCGGTCAACAGCAGGTCGTGTACGCGCCGGCCGTCGATCTCCACCGCGCCCGCTTTGATCTTGCGCGCGGCGTCCGAGACCGATTCCGCGAGGCCGATCCTGGCCAGCAGTTTGTCGATCCGTATGCCGGCGGCCGTGCGCACGTCTTCGGGCAGGCGCACGCTCTGGATGTCCGCCGGAACTTCGTGGCGACGCACCACGCGATTGAACTCCTCTTCCGCGCGCGTGGCATCCGCGGCGGAGTGGAAATCGGTCACGATCAGGCGCGCCAGTTCGGCCTTGGCTTGCATGGGATGCAATTCGCCCTCGGCAATGCGCGCGCGCATCCGGTCGATATCCGCCAGGCTGCGGTCCGTGAGCAGCTCATAATAGCGGAACATCAGGCTGTCGCCGATCTGCATGACCTTGCGGTACATGATCTGCGGCGGCTCGGTAATGCCGATGTAATTGCCCAACGATTTGGACATCTTGTTGACGCCGTCCAGCCCTTCGAGCAGCGGCACGGTAGCCACGATCTGTTGCGGCTGCCCGAAATCTTTCTGGATTTCGCGGCCCACCAGCAGGTTGAATTTCTGGTCCGTCCCGCCCATTTCCACGTCACATTTCAGGGCCACGGAATCGTAAGCCTGCGTCAGCGGATACAGCAGCTCGTGCACGGAAATGGGTACGCCGTCTTTGAAACGTTTGGAAAACTCATCACGTTCCAGGATCCGCGCGACGGTGTAGCGCGAGCACAGCCGCACCAGTTCCTCGTATCGCATGGGCTGCAGCCACTCGCTGTTGAAGCGCACTTCGGTCTTCTCGGGATCCAGGATCTTGGAGACCTGCGCGCGGTAGGTCTCGGCGTTCCGGTCTATATCCTCCCGGGTCATCGCGGGGCGGGTGACGTTGCGGCCGGTCGGATCGCCAATGAGCGCCGTCATGTCGCCGATCAGGAAGATGACCGTATGGCCCAGATCCTGAAAATGTTTCATCTTGCGCAGCAGAACGGTGTGGCCCAGATGCAGATCGGGCGCCGTGGGATCGAACCCGGCTTTCACGCGCAACGGCCGGCCTGCCTGGGCGGCCTGGATCAGGCGTTCACGCAGGTCTTCTTCACGAATGATCTCGGCCAGGCCTTTCTTCAGATAAGTTAATTGTTCGTCGATAGAGAGCACTCTGAATTAAGTTAGCATGGCGGCCCGCTCACTTAACTTTATCCATGTGCCAGCTCGGGTTCACCCAGGCGGCGTTATGGTTGACGAACACTTCCGTGGCGCGGCCCGAGTTTACCGACCGTTGGCCGCCTTGTTCGATCTCGTAAAGGTAGTCCGAATAAACGATCGCAACATAACCATACGATTGGATCTCCGTCTTCGGGAATTCCAGGCGGATCAGCTTGCCGCCCCCGGCCGCGAAGCGCGCCGAGCCCTCCAATGTGGATTGCCGGCTGCCCCATTCACCGCTTCCGGGCTCAATCGTCAATAGCTCTGCGGGCAGTAACTTCTCGAGCTTGGCGCGGTCGCCCGCAAACCAGGCGCGCCACACCGCCTCGCGCGCCTCGAGCAGGCTCTTCTTGTCCGAGTCCGGCAGCTTCCGCGCCGTCTGATGCTCCTCCGCGACCGATTCCGGGTGCAATTCCGTATCCGATCCCGTCTGAATCCACGCGCCGTTTTCCTTGGTGTAAAAATCCGTGATCCGGAGCGTTCGCTGCAACGGTCCTTCGGGCGTCTTGTATTCCACTTCGGCGACGAATGCCACGAACGCGGCGTCGCCTTTGAAAATCATGTCGAACTCGCGCATCTTGTAGCCAGTCATTCCGTATACTCCGTGAGGATCGAAGTATGCGGCGGCATTCATGTACTCGTCGACGCCCCGAATCATCTTGCCCGATCCGGTCAGGTACCCGAGCCAGTTAACAGCGTGCGTGGCGCGCAACTCGGCGCTGTCTTTGTGGATGAACGCTTGAAAGATGCGGTCGATATGCGCCCGGATCGCGGCGCGATCGGCGGCCCGTTCATCGTCTGCCGCGCCGGCCAGCAGCACGGCTGCAAACAGGATGCAGGTGAGACGAATCTTCATAATCACTCCTCGCGAATCAGTTCGGCGGGATTGGCCCTGGCGGCTCGTCCCGCGGGACGCCAGCCGCCCAGCAGTGCCGCCGCCGGAAGGAATAGCAGCGCCAGACCATAACTCGGCGGATCGAAAGGCCCGATGCCATACAGCATTTTTTCCAGCCAGTGCGCGGCGACCCATGCCGCTCCCATCCCGATCAGCGCCCCGGCCGCCGCCAGCGCGCCCACCTCCCGCAGCACCAGGCGCAGCACATCCCGCGCGTGCGCGCCGAGGGCCATGCGGATGCCCATTTCCGGCCTGCGCTGTGAGACCTGGTAGTTAAACACGCCATAAACGCCGGTGGCGGCGAGCAGCAGCGCCAGCCCGCCGAAGATGGCCGCCAGTACCGCCGTGAAGCTGACCGGGGAAATCTCGCGCGCCACGTATTCCGTCATCGGCCGGACCTTTGCCATGGCGGCTGTCTTGCTGCGATCGTGCAGTGCCCTGCGCACCGCGGGCGCCAGTGAAAGAGGATCGACGCGGGTGCGCAGTACGTACGTCATCGGGTTGCGCCGGCTCTGCTCGAACGGCATATAAATCTGCCCCCGAACTTGTTGCGTGAGCGAATGATTGTGCAGATGTTCCACTACCCCCACCACCACGCTCAGTATCGGCTTAAACCCATTTTCGGTGAGATGCTCCGCCACGATCTTCTTACCGACAGCAGATTGACTGGGCCACGTGGTTCGCGCCAGCAAGTCGTTGACGATCAGGACGGGCTGCCCGCCCGCGCGATCGTGCCGGTCGAACCAGCGGCCCTCAATCAGGCGCGCACCCATCGCGGCAAGATAGCCAGGCGTGACGCAGCGCAGGTCGGCGACCAGGGTAGCGGCCTCATTCTTATCCACGCCCTCCGGCTGGTAGGCGCTGTACCAATTGGGGATATCGTTGTCCAGCGGCAGGTGCGAAGTGGCGCCCACGCTTTCCACGCCGGTCAAAGCCGCCAGTTGCGCCTCCCAATCCGCCACTTCCTTGCCGGGTATGCCGTTCGAGACTTGAAAAGCAAGCAGGTGGCGCGGTTGGAAGCCCGGCTGCACCTGCTCGATCTTCAAAAGCGTGCGCGCCGTCAGGGCCGCGCCGGTCACCAGCACGAAACCCAGGATAATCTCGCCGACGATAAGGGCCGCTCCCGCGCGGCGGTGAAGGCGGCCCGCGATGCCGCGTCCTCCGGTGCGCAGAATCGACATGTAGTCCAGCCGCAGGCCATCGACGGCGGGCACGAATGCGAAGAGCAGGGCGGCCGCCAGTGAGCACGCGGCGGCGAACGCCAGCACCCGCCAGTTCAATCCCGCGTCTGCCATGCGCGCCAGGCGCTCCGGACGGATTGCGAGCAGTCCCCGATAGCACGCCCAAGCCACGGCCAGGCCGGCGGTTCCACCCAGCAGGCAAAGCACGCCGCCTTCGGCGAACAGCTGGCGCACGATGCGGCCGCGCGAAGCGCCCAGGCTGAGCCGTAAGGCCATCTCTTTGCGCCGGTCGCCGGCGCGCGCCAGCAACAAGCTGGCGACGTTCACGCAGCAGATCGACAAAACGAAGCCCGCACCCGCGAAGAGCGCCGCCAACGCGGGTTCGACATCGCGCACGGCATCGGTTTGCATACCGGCGAGTGTAAAGCGGAGGTCTTCATGGGCGTACTCGGCATACGCGCCCGCGATTTCCGCCGCGACGCGATCCATATCCCGCTGCGCTTCAGCCATCGAGACGCCCGGCTTCAGGCGGGCCACCAGGCGGATGTAATAGTCCTCGCGGTCCTGATAGACGCGGTTGTCGAAGGTATCGAAGACTTGCACGTCGCCCGGCACGTTGGAATCCGGCGCGAAGTGAAGCTGGAAATCGGCCGGGAGCACTCCGACGAGGGTATCCTCCCAATCCATCGGCAGCGCCTTGCCGAGCCACCTGTCGTCGCCCGCGAATCGGCGCCGGAAAAAGCCGTCGGTCAGCATGATCGCGGGGCTGCCATCGTCGCCTTTTGCGAAAGTGCGTCCGTGAGCAGCGGGTACCCCCAGCACGTCGAAGAAATTCGATGTCACCCGCGCGCATTTGACCTGCTCGGGTATATCGCCCGTGAATGTCCGCGTAATCGTCCAAATCCCCGCCACGCCCGCCAGCGCGCGGCTGCGCCGCTCGATCTCCCCAAGGATGGCGCCCGACGCCGGTGCGCGCGCGTGGCCGGCGCTCCGGAAACTGCTCCATATAATCGCCAGTCGTTCGGGATCGCGATAGGGCAGAGGATGCAGCAGGACCCCGTAGAACACGCTGAATATCGCGGTGTTCACGCCGATGCCCAGCGCCAGCGTGATCAGCGCGATCGCCGTGAACGATGGGCGCCGGCGCAGCCCGCGCAGCGCGTAGCGCGTATCCTGCAGGAAGGCATGCAGACCGGAACCCGCCAGGCCATCCCTGACATTCTCTTTCACCTGTTCGAGGCCCGCGAACTCCAGCCGTGCGGCCCGGCGCGCCTCGGCGGGCGACATTCCCTGCGCCGCGAAGCGGTCCGCGATCATGTCGAGACTCGACCGCAGCTCTTCGTCCAGGTCCGCCTCCTGGCGGCGGCGCCGGAAAAGAGACTCAAACCGTTTCGCAAAGCGGCGGAACATGGCGCCTTATCCCTCCGATTCGAGCATCCAGTTCATGGCCGAAGTCATGCGGTACCAGTTACGCTTTTCTTCGGCAAGCTGGGCGCGGCCGGCGCGCGTCAGCGTGTAATAGCGCGCCCGTCGATTGTTTTCCGAGGGCGCCCATTCCCCCTCCAGCCATCCTTTTTGCTCCAGCCGGCGTAGCGCGGGAAATAACGATCCGGGCTTAATTACAAACGCACCGCGCGTCACCTGCTCGATACGAGCGGCAATGCCGACGCCGTGCCTGGGCGCCAGTTCCAACGCCCGTAGCACCAGGAGATCCAGCGTTCCCTGTAGAAGGACCATAGCTGATTTGCAATATCCTAACACGTTCTTGGATATTTTTCTATAGATCGTCTTTAGGAAAAGGACGCGCTTTGCCGGGCGGTCAGAGCGCGGCTTTCAGGTCTTCCGAGAACCGGCGCACCGCCGCTACCTGCTCATCCGTCGCGCGGAATTCGAAGCCTTTGCCTGCCAGGAACGCTTCCCCGCCGCGCCAGACGAGGTAGGCCAAGCCGCTCCCCGTGAAGATTCCGGTGCTGCCGATGCCGCCGTACCCGTTGACTGTACGTTCCACCAGCGCGATCAGGTTATCGCGCGCGAACATGCAGTAGGATGGCGTCTCGGTAAGAAGCTGAATGCCGGTGGATCCCAACTCCACGGCTTACATCTTGTAGCGGCCCATATCCTCGTCGTTCAGGTTCTCCAACCAGCGGCGGAGTTCCTTCTCGTTTTCCTTATCGGAAACCGAGGCGGCCAGCTTTGAGGATTTGAGCACGGTGTCGTCGACAAAAATCGGGCAGTCCAGGCGCAGGGCCAGCGCCAGCGCATCGCTCGGGCGGGAATCCACGCTGATCAGTTCGCCGTCCCGCTCCAGCCAGATCAAAGCGTAGAAGGTCTCTTCTTTCAGTTCGTTGACTACCACTTTGCGCACGCCGGTGTTCAGTCCCAGCAGGAGGCTCTTGATCAGGTCGTGAGTCATGGGCCGCGGAGTGGCCACCTTCTCGATCTCCAGGGCTATGGCATTCGCCTCATAGATCCCCACCCAGATCGGTAGAACCGCATTGCCGCTAACGTCCTTCAGGATCACGATGGGCATATTCGTGACGGGGTCCATCATCAAGCCGCGGATTTTCATTTCGACTTCCATAAGACCCTCCAAGCTTATTACACCACATTCGTCACGCTTTCACCGGCCAGCGAATTGGGGCCGGATCGCGTCACACGCACGTGCATGTATTGGCCCAGCAGCGAGACGCCGTCCCCGTCGGCATGCGTAAAATTCAAGGTGCGGTTCTGCGACGTGCGGCCAATCCACTGGCCCAGCGCTTCGTGGCGGCCTTCCACCAAAACCTCTTCCACCGTCCCAATCAAGTCCGTATTGCGGCGGATCTGGATGGCACGCTGTTTTTCGTTCACGATCATGATGCGGCGGGTCTTCTCCTCCTCGGGGATCTTGTCCTCCATGTTCAAGGCGGCCGTATTGGGCCGCGCCGAATACTTAAAACTGAACAGCGAATCGTATTGCACTTCGTCGAGCAGCTTGAGGGTCTCCTCGAAATCGGATTCGGTCTCGCCGGGGAAGCCCACGATGATGTCGGTGGTCAGCGCCATGTTCCGGCGCGCGTTCTTGATCCAACCGATCCGCTGCATGTACTGGTCGCGTGTATAGAGGCGCTGCATGGAGGCCAGCACGCGGCTGGAGCCCGATTGCACGGGCAGGTGCACGTGATTGCACAGCACCGGATTGGCGTCCATGGCATCCACGATGGCCTTGGTGAAATCGCGCGGATGGGATGTGGTGTATCGCACCCGGCGAATGCCCGGGATCTCGCCGGTGCGCGCCAGCAGCGTGGCGAAGTCCCAGCCGGCGGGCGAAGGGTCGCGGTAGCTGTTCACGTTCTGGCCCAGAAGCTGGATTTCGGTGTAGCCGGATTCGGCCAGGCGGCGCGCTTCGGCCATCACGCTTTCGCTGGTCCGGCTGCGTTCGGGCCCGCGCGTGAACGGCACCACGCAATAAGCGCAGGATTTGTCGCAGCCTTCGATGATGGTGATGTAGGCGCGATGCGGATTGTCGCGGCGCGTGAACGGCGTATCGAAGGTTTCGTCCGTATCCAGGCTCAGCCCCGTCACGTGGCGGTTGCCGGCTTCCAGTTGCACCAGCATTTCAGGCAGCCGCGTATAGCTGGCGGAACCGGCCACCAGGCTGACGTGCGGCGCGCGCTCGAAGATCTTCTCGCCCTCCTGCTGCGCCACGCATCCCAGCACGGCGAAGACCTTGCCTTTGCCCGCCGCGCGCTTGAAATTCTGCAGGCGGCTGAAGACTTTTTGCTCGGCCTTGTCGCGAATGCTGCAGGTGTTGTAAAGCACCAGGTCGGCCGCTTCCGGTGTTTCCACCTGGTTGTAACCCTGGGCCAGCAGCGTGCCGACGACCTTTTCGGAATCGTGGGCATTCATCTGGCAGCCGAAGGTTTCGATGTAGAAAGCTTTCCCAGTCACTGGATCTATTCTAGCGGATGCGATTTGGACAATTTGGCAGGGCCGGTCTCCACGACGGGCCGCTAATGCAGGCTGGCAATCTTCTTCCGGATCTCCGCCGCATCCTTGGCGTCCGGCTGCAACTCCAGATACTTCGCGTAAGCGTCCTTGGCGTCCGGGCGATTCTTGCGTTTTTCCTCCGCTTCGCCCAGCCGCAGCCAGGCTTCCGCCAGGTTGGGATTCCATCGGGTCGCTTCGCGAAAACGTCCGGCCGCCGCTTTGTAGCTATGCTTCTTGAAGTATTCGACGCCCACCTGCAGCTCCTTATTAGCCTGCAATGGATTGAAAGCGTATACCTTGGGCTTCAGATTCGCGTCTTCCTCGGGAGGTTCCTGCTCCTGCGCGGCGGGCGCGGCCGGCGTGGCGGGCGCCTTGGGAGCTTCCTTAGGCTGGTCCTGCGCCGCACGGAGCGCCATCAGGCTTGAAAAAAGCAGAGCGAGGACCCGGCGTGACATAATTGAATTATAGCCTTCCACCCCGATGGATCTGCGTGACAAAGCGTCCCAGTTGCCCCTCTCGCCCGGCGTGTATATGTACAAGGATGCCGGCGGGCGCGTCATCTACGTCGGCAAGGCCAAGAGCCTGCGCCTCCGCGTACGCAGCTACTTCAACGACGACCGCCTGGCCGATACCAAAACCGGTACCCTCATCGCCGAGGCCGCCGACGTCGACTATATTCTGGTCGATAACAATAAAGAGGCGCTGGCGCTTGAGAACAACCTCATCAAGCAATGGAAGCCGCGCTTCAATATCCTGCTGCGCGACGACAAAACGTATCCGTACATCAAGCTGACCGCTGAAAAATACCCGCGCGTTTACGTCACGCGCAGGCTGCGCAAGGATGGCGCCAGTTACTACGGCCCTTACTTCCCCGGAAACCTCGCGCATCGCCTGGTGCACTTCATTCACCGCCATTTCCTGGTGCCGTCCTGCAAGGTGGATCTGACGCGCTACCACCCCAAGCCTTGTTTGCAATATCATATCCATCGCTGCCTGGGGCCATGCGTGGAGGGGCTGACCACCGGCGATGCCTACGCCCGCGCGGTGCGCGACGTGCGCCTGTTCCTGGAGGGGCGCCACGGCGACCTGGCCGCCGCTCTGCGTGCGCGCATGGAGAGCGCGTCGCAAGCCATGCGGTTCGAAGAGGCCGGCTCGCTACGCGACCTGTTGGCCACCGTGGAAGAACTCGACGAGCGTCAAAAAATGGCCGCGGCTAAGGGCGACGATATCGATATCTTCGCCAGTTATGCGGAACCGCCGCTGGTAGCCCTGAATGTCTTTCATCTGCGCAACGGCCAAATCGTGGACCGCCGCGAATACTTCTGGGAGGACCAGGAAGAGTACGACGAGCCTCAGTTCTTCTCCGCCCTGCTGAAGCAAATCTATCTCGACGAACGTTACGTGCCCGCCATCATCCATGTGCCCGTGGATTTTGAAGATCGCGAAGCTCTGGAGGAACTGCTCTCGGAAAAGCGCAATCGCAAGGTGGAAATTCACACGCCGCAGCGCGGCCAGAAAAAGGCCATGCTCAACCTGGTGGAGACCAACGCCAAACACAGCTTCGATGCCCGCTTCCGCGTGCTGAAACCATCTTCGCAAGCCATTCAGGAAGCCGTGCAGGATGCTCTCAACCTGCCCGAACCGCCCGGGCGCATCGAGTGTTTCGATATCTCGCACATCCAGGGCACCGATAAGGTGGCCAGTATGGTGGTGTGGGAAGACGGGCGCATGAAGAAGTCCGACTACCGCAAATTCATCATCCGCACGGTGGTCGGCAACGACGATTTCGCCAGCATGCGCGAGGTGGTCACGCGGCGCTATTCGCGATTGCAGCAGGAGGGCCAGCCGATGCCCGGACTGATGCTCATCGACGGCGGCATCGGCCAACTGCACGCCGCGGCGGACGCGCTGGAGGCCATCGGCATCATCAATCAGCCGTTGGCGTCTATCGCCAAACGCGAGGAGATCATCTACGTCCTGGGGCAGGAAGACGAGCCCATCGTGCTCGACCGCTTCTCGCCGATCCTGCACCTGGTGCAGTCCATTCGCGACGAAGCCCATCGTTTCGCGGTGACGTTCCATCGCACGCGCCGCAATGCGCGGGACTTGACTTCCGAGTTGGATCGGATCGAAGGCGTCGGCGAGAAGACCGTGCAGAAACTGCTGAAACACTTCGGCAGTTCCGAACTGGTGCGCTCCGCGGACGAAGAGCAACTCGCCGTGGTCGTCGGCCGGGCCGCCGCGCGGCGCGTCAGGCGCTACTACCAGAACCAACCGGAGACCGCTAGCCCAACCGAGCCCGTCTTGCAGTAATTGGAGGGCGGCCAATCTTGGCCGCAGCCGCCTTTTAGCGGCAGAACCGGCTCAAGCGGGACTTAAAAGCGTACGCCACAGGCTGCGGCCGTCATCATCGTCCCGGTGTCTCACAGGCTGGCTTGAAGAAGAGGCGGCCGGGGGAACTGGGGCCGCTATGCGACGTCCGTATGGTTACGAAGTGCTCGCCATCCTGCAAGCCCGCTGGCACGCGCGCATTGGCCTGCCAGGAACCGCCGCCCAAATCCGTCAGGAAGAGCACGGGCTGTTCGGCATCGTCGATGCCAAGGATTATGCTATCGCGATCGAGCGCCGGCTCCGGAGTGCGAAACCGGCAGCAGATGTATTCATTGCGATGGCCTTGAAACACGTCCGACTCGCGCATGCCGTTGCGCACCTCATAAATGACCGGCGATGGTTCAGTAGGCACGGCCGGCGCGGGGGCTTTCCGCAGCGGACGATCGCGGCGCGCGGCGGCGTTTTCGACGACAATCGCAAAGGCGTTGCTGTAGCCGCTGTCCCGGGTGCGCAAGCGCACCTGATGCGGACCGGGGGCCAGTCCCGGGGGAACGCGCAGATTGGCTTGCCACTCCTGGTCGCGCAGATTCACCAGCACCAATGCCGGCGCGCCGTAGCCATCGATCTCGATACACAGCCGTTCGCGGGTGAGCCCGGGAACGTCGCTGCGGAAATATACGCAAATATATTCGTCCTTGCCGGGATGAAATTGAACGTCGTTGCTGCGATTGTTTACGGCCGAATAAAGCAGCGGGGCGGGTTCGGCGGCATCGGTCCGGGGAGGTACCCAAAGACGGTGGCAGGTGATGCCCGCGCGCCGCTCCGACACGTATTCCAGGTTCACGCGCGCGAATCCCGCCGAGCGGCAGAGGGCCGCGGCGCACTGCGCGGTGGGGCCGAACCAGTTATCGATCTGCCCGCCTAATTCATTAGTTTCGTAAAACTCCATGTTGCACGCGGCGGACGATCCATCGTCGGTGACGAAGGACTCCACAAACGCCGTATCCCTGGTGATTGCGCAGATTTTCTCCAACCCCAGCAGCGGGTTCCGCAAATGGTAGAGCACGCCGAAGAACAACACATAATCGAACAGGCCGACGCTCTCGGGCGTGAGCTCTTCGACATCCAGAATGCGGTAATCGACTTTTGAGCCGATCATGCGATGCGCCTCGCGAAACTCTTCGAATTCGACGCAATCGACGGCCATCACCTGCGCGCCGCGGCGCTCCATCTCAAAGCTGCACCAGCCGGTCCATGCGCCCACATCGAGGACGCGCTTGCCGGTGAGATCGGCGGGGATGGGGAAAGCCGCGAGGCGTCCCTTCAGCGCATCGATGCCGATCATGCCTTGGACGACATTGCCATCCGGCAGCTCGATGCTGTGATACCAGCCCTTGGTGGAAAGCAGCGCGACCTGCCGCTGCACCAGTTCGTAGAACGTAGGATCGCCCGCGGCGCGTTCCACAGGCATTCAGACCAGCCTCACCGCAACGGGAGCCGACACGGCGCCGCCGAAGCCCACCGATACCCCGCGGTCGGCCGGCTGGGCGCCGGACGGCAGCATAGCGTTGACCTGCCGCAGACCTTCGGGATCGGGCTCGGAAAGGAACACGGCCGGCAAATCGTCGCCATCCAGCCAGACGGCGAGGCCGTCTCTGGCGGCATCGACGGGCAGTCCCGAGACCCATAGCGAAATGCAGCTATCGAGCCCGGTATGGACCAGGTTGCGCTCCCAGGTCTTGCCGTCCGTGACGATGGCAATGCGCAGATCGGAGGCTGAAGTGGCGGCGGGGCGCTGGCGGCGCAATTCGGGGGAAATATCCACGCCGATGCGGACGGGATTTCCCCAGGAACTGTCCGTGGTGCGCAAGGTGGCGGAATGCCAGCCGGACGGGAGCCCGGGCGGCAACTTGCAGTTGACCTGCCAACCGTCGCCGCCTGTACTTTGTAGATACACGGGATGAGAGCCGTAGGGGCCGATGCGCGGGAACACATCGACGGTGGTCAGACCGGCGCGCGGGCTCTTGAACCAGATGGCCACGTAATCGTCGTTCAGGGTGGAGAATTCGCGGTCGCGGGTGGCGGCGTTCTCGACCGAGGTCAAAAACGGCGCGGGTTCGTGCGGATTTTCGTTTTCCGGCCAGCGGCGGAAGCAGGTGACGTGCGCGCGATGGTCCAGCACGCTTTCGAGACGGACGCGGGCAAAACCGGCGGCGCGGCACATGGCCAGCAGACAAGCGGTATTGGGCCCCACCCAGTTGTCGAACTGGCCGCAGAGTTCGGTGGTCTCGTAGAATTCCATGACTGGCTTGGCGGCGGGATCGCTGCCGTCGTCGATGACGAAGGATTCGACGCAGACCATATCGGTGGCCAGTTCGCAGACCTTCTCCAGCGCCAGCATGGGGTGCTTAAGGTGGTAGAGCACGCCGAGAAACATGACGATATCGAAGTATCCGACGGCGGCGGGGGAGAGGCGGCAAACGTCGGCGATGCGGTAATCGGCGCGGGATTGCAACAGATCGTGGGCCACGTGAAAGCGCTCGAAGGGCGTGGAATCGACGGCCATGACGTGCGCGCCGCGACGCTCCAGCTCGAACGTGAACCAGCCGTCCCAAGCGCCAATGTCGAGGGCGCGCTTGCCGTGCAGATCGGCCGGGACCGGAAACTGCGCCAGGCGGTTGCGGAGGGTTGCGAGGCTCTGGAAGCCGGGAATCACGCTTCCATCGGGCAATTCCATGCTGTGGTACCAGCCGAGACGGGCGAGTTCTGCAAGTTTTCGCTGATTGGGATCGGTCGCGTTGAGGGCCGCGGCATTCATCAAAACTATTATAGGCTGCCGTTTTGCGGGCTTGGCCGGACCATGCCAGTACTATAACCGCATCCGGAACTACTTCAGCAAGGCCGTGATAGAATTGCGGCCGGAGGGTTACCTGGTCTATGTCACGGAAATTTCGCTTTATGGCGTGTCTGGCCATGGGGAGCGCGGCATTCGGACAAACCGGCGGCTTCACGGTGATTGACGCTCCGGGCGCGGGCCCGATGGGCACCTTCGCGCGAAGCATCAATCAGTCGGGCACGGTGGCGGGACTCTACATCGACGCCAACCAAGTCAATCACGCCTTCGTACGGAGCGCGGCGGGCGAATTCACGACCTTCGAAGCTCCCGCCGCGAGTAACGCAACCTTCCGGCGGTGCGATCGCCACATTCGATGCGCCGGGCGCGGGCACCGCCATCAACCAGGGCACCATGGCCACGGGGATCAATGGTTCCGGCGCGGTTACGGGCTTTTTCGAGGACAGTAATCTGGTTTTGCACGGCTTCTTGATGACGCGCTAGGAGGCATCCCATGATTGGCAAATCGAACGACCGAATGAGTTGGCCATGGCGCTCCCTGCTGTTGTGCGCAATGACGGCCGCCGTTTCTGCCGGCCAAACCTTCACCCCCCTGTTCAGCTTCGACGAGGACAACGGCGCCAGCCCCATGTACGTGGCTCTGGTGCAGGGCTTCGATGGCAACTTCTATGGGACAACCTATGAGGGCGGCTCAACAACATGTACTTTTGGTTGCGGCACCGTATTCCGCATCACGCCGGCCGGGATTCTGACCACGTTGCATAAGTTCAATGTCGCCGACGGCCGCGGACCGGAGGCTGGCCTGGTGCTGACGAAGCAAGGCAATTTCTACGGCACCACGGTCGCAGGGGGCGCCAACAACCTGGGCACAATTTTCGAAATCACGCAGGACGGGAAACTCACTACGCTGTATAGTTTCAACTCGGCCGAGGGTGCGACCCCATACTGCGCGTTAGTCGAAACACGCGACGGCATCTACGGCACAACCTTTACGGGAGGGCCCGAAGGACTAGGCTCGATCTTCAAGTACACGGCCGCCGGCGGCTTTCAAAATCTGCACAGTTTCACGAGCACCGGCGGCCCGGCCCAACCCATCGCGGGCCTGCTGCTGGGGGCCGACGGCGACTTATATGGCACATCGCCGTTTGGCGGGTATCGCCTGCGTGGCACTGTCTACAAGACGACCGCGGCAGGCGTCGTCACTACGCTATACCGCTTCGGCGTGGTCAGCGGCAATCAGCCCTACGCGGGCCTGGTGCAGGGTCCCAACGGCAACTTCTACGGCGCCACCCAATATGAGGGGCCTATGGGCAAGCAGGGAAACGGCACGCTGTTCGAACTGACACCCGCCGGTAGCCCGACCACGCTGGTAGTCTTCGACGGTACGAATGGCACCGACGCCGCCGGCGCGATGATTCTGGCGACGGATGGAAACTTCTACGGCACGACCGGACACGGCGGGGCCAATGGTTGGGGCACGCTCTTTCAATTGACCCCGACGGGTGGGTTTACCACTTTGCACAGCCTCGCTGAGACGGAGGGCTCGACGCCGGTGGGATCGCTGCTTCAGGCTACGAATGGAGATTTTTACGGGACAGCGGCCTACATGGGCGAGAATAACTGGGGCTCAATTTTTCGGCTGTAGATGGGGCTGGCTCCTTTTGTGAAGACGATTCCGGCGAGCGGCAAAGAAGGAGAGGATATTAAGATCCTGGGCACCGATCTGACCGGCGCGACCGGTGTTAGCTTCGATGGCACGGCGGCAGAGTTTACAGTCGGTTCGGCTTCATACATCACTGCCACCGTACCCGCCGGCGCGACCACCGGAAAGATAGAGGTGCTTACACCCAGTGGCACGCTTTCGAGCAACGTGCCGTTCCGCGTGCTCCCGTAACTCAGTCTGCCTCACGCCGTGGGACGGCGAAGGCACAACCGGACGTTAGCACGGATTTAAGCAATCACGGCTTCATCCTGGCGCCGAAGTGACCTGGACCGCAAAACGAGAGGGCCAGCCTATGTGGCTGGCCTTACGGCGGACTGTGAAGTCCGCCGCGGCACGCACATCTGAGACGCCATTGGCGCTCAAATAAATCAGCCCCGCGCCAGTGGGACATGAGCAAAGCGCGCCTCCTGGTGTCGCACAGTTTCAGACCTTTTTGGGGCGTGCCCCCGGGCACGTTCCCCGCACGAAAGGCGGCTGCGGGCATGATTGCCCGCCTCACAAGACGAAGCGCTTTCTAGGTTGCCCCACGCAGGTCTCGCCGCTGTTTCACCCGCATCCGGGGGGTTCTCGCTGGAGCGTGCGCCACGGGTGAGCCCAAAGACCAGGCTTGCGCCCGCTATTTATCCAGGCTCAACTCCCGCAACAATTGCTGGAAGCGCCCGTCGCCCCGCAAAGGGTCCCACCGCGGATCGACGCGCAGAAAGGCCAGCGGCGCTTCGTGCTGTTCATAGCTCATTTCGAGCAGTGCCAGCGCCTCGCTGCGATTGCCCAGTCCGGTCTGGATGAAGGCCAGATGGTAGGGCGATACGTGCTCCGACTTAGCCATCCGGGTGAGCGCGTCTATCATCCCCAGCGCGCGGTCGCGCCTGCCGGAGACCGCGTATACATGCCCTAAGTCGGCCATCGCACCGGCGCTGTGGCCGGCCGCGAGCGCGTTCTTGAGAACCGCCTCGGCCTCCCCATACTGGCCGAGCCCTTCGTATCCGCGAGCCAGCAGAAGCTGCGCCATGGTCACGTGCGGATCCAGATCCAGAATGCGGCGTTCCTGATTGACCACCTCCTGATAACGCCGGCTGCAATAATACACGGCGCCAATGTTGGCCCCGATGTGCAGCGAAAGTGGATCTAACGCTTGTGCCTGCCGCAACTCGGCCTCCGCTTCCGCGAACCTCCCGGCTGCCATCAGGTTCAGCCCCCACCAGTGATGCCCGTCCGCGCTGCTGGGATTAGCCGCCAGGGCCGCCCGGTAGCTGCGCTCAAGACCCGCGAAGTCCTGGCTTTCGGGCGTGGCGGCCTTGATCAACAACGCCTCCGGCAGGTTCGGACTGATGGCAAGCGCCTGCGCCACAGCCTGCCTGGCCAACGAGGTCATTTGGGAGATATCCTGATCTTCGTTCGCGGCCAGCACCACATAGGCCTCGGCCAGGCCGGCATACGCGGATGCGAACTTCGGATCTCTCTTCAGGGCGGCATCGAAGAGATGCACACTCTTCCACAGGCTCTCCGGCCTGCGGCTATTGAACAGATAGCGCGCCTGCAGGTAAAGATCCAGGGCCCCGGAATCGTGGGTCCAGCCCTGCGCATCCGCCTCCCTAGCGCCGCCTGCGTTCCCCAACCGCAGTGCGGACGCCAACGCCGTGGAAATCTCATTTTGCAAGACGGGAGCCTCAGCCGCGGCGCCGCTGAACTCGCGGGACCAGAGCTGCCGGCCGGTGCGCGTATCGAACAGACGCGTGGAAACCTCGATTCCGTCGCCCGAAAACCGTACGCCGCCCTCTAGCACCAGGGCGACATGCAACTGCTGTCCGATCCGGCGCACATCTTCGCCCGGCTTCCGGAACCGTTGCGCCGACCCGCGCGCCGCCACCTGCAGCTTTCCGGAACGGGCCAGATGATCGGCGATCTGCTCGGTCAACCCATCGCTGAAATAATCCTTTTCGGCGAGACCGCCGGTGTTGGCGAACGGCAGCACCGCGATAGAACTGCGGGAATCGGCCGCCCGCCGGCTTAACGGAACCAGCGCCCCCGTGGCGGCCGCGGCGGCCAGCGCAACCACCAGCGCGATACGCCAGGGCGTGCCCGTCGCTGCCGTCAATTCCGATGGAACCGGCGCTGGTACGGCCTCGAATACCGGCGCATAGCTGTCCAAAGGCAGCCGCACGCGGATAGGATCGTCGCAGCCCTCCCCTTCGTAGTACTCGCGCAGTTTGGCGCGCAGCCGGTTGGCTTCCACACGGACGATGGAATCTACCGCCGGATCGTAATCCGGCCCGCGTCCGTAGATTTCAGATGCGATGAGTCTCTCGCCGATATCTGCCGTCTGGCCTGCAATGGCCTTCTCTGCGATGAATCGCAGGAACTCGCTCAAGCGGCGCGAGTTTGAGAAATGCGGACTGGCCAGAAGTTTTTTGAGTGCGGCCTGCGCCGTCTCCGTCATGACTTACAGAATACTGAATCGGAGCGGCGCTTCAGACGTATACCGAAGTTAGCAAGCTCGCGCCCGAGTGTGTCGCGCCGATCCGCAGCCTATCCAAGCCGAGACGAGAAAGATAGAGAAAAACAGGAACTCCACCAGGGGAGGCGACATCGCCAGAATCCGCATCAGATGCGGATTGCCCGGCACCGGGCGGATTAACCACGGAACCGTATCGAGATAACCCAGCAGATAATGACCCAGCGCGAGCAGTGTCAGGTTGATCGCCGCGGTGCGAAACAGGCTGACCCACCGGAAGGCCAGGCTGATCCGCAGTCCTACCGCCAGGACAGGCACCGCCGCCAGGGCAAGCAGCGCGCCGCGGCTCCCTTCGAAAGCAATCTGCGACATCGGCCAGGGAAGGGCCCACCAATGCAGGGCAGCCGGTACGCCTTCTACCGTCCGCCAGAGAAGCGCGGGGATTGCGCTCCCGGCGGTCGCGTACGAGAAATACGGCCAGTACCGTCGCATCTTGCCCAGTGCGCCTATCGCAAATACGATGAGCACCTGCCTCCAGAGCCAGCCGCGTGTTTGTCCTTCCCGGAACCGCTCGACAAGATCGCCTGCCAAAGCTTCGCTGCCGCCCGCGCAGACGCGATTCAAGAGCCAGATGGCCAGGCGCGGCGGATGGGGCTTCCCGTCGCTCATGCCCGCCTTCCTTCCAGTTGGGGTATGCCGCTCCACAAATTGATCAGCGCCGTGCGGGTCGTCTTTAAGGCTCGCAATCCCGCGGGCGTGACGCGTAAATAGCGCTTCGCTCGGCCGCCGCGTTCCGGCGTCGGGTCTCCCAGGGTCGAAGTCACAAATCCCTTTCGTTCCAGCCTGTCGAGCGCCGCGTAAATGCTGCCGAGAGCCACGTCCCTGCCGGCTAGGTTGAGCAGTTCCTTGGATATCGGGACGCCGTAGGCATCGTCACCCAGGCGCACCACGGCTAGCAGGACCATCATTTCCATCTCGGCGAGATAGATGGGCTTTGCCATTTATTCAATTATAGCGAAGAAATACTGGAAGGCAAGCGGAATGCCGCCCGCGCTACCGTAGCATGGGCTTCAGGTACCGCATCACGGTGGCCGCTACCAGCCGGTTGCCATCCGCGGTCGGATGCAGCCCGTCGCGCTGCATGCGGCTGGTCCCCGCTACCCCCTCCAGCAGAAACGGAATCAGCGCCACCTTATACTTCGCCGCCAGATCGCTATAGATGTGTTGAAAGCTGGCGATGTATTCCGGGCCGTAGTTGGGTGGCAGCGTCATCCCGGCCAGCAGCACCTTCGCGCCGGATTTCTGCAACTCCGCGACAATCTGGTCCAGGTTCGCGCGCGTGGTCGAGAGCGGCAATCCGCGCAGGCCATCGTTGCCTCCGAATTCGACGATGACCACCGCGGGCTTGAGTGCGGTCACCGTCGCCGGCCGCTCCAGCGCATCCGTGGTGGTTTCGCCGCTGATGCCCGCATTCACGACGCGATACGCGAAGCCGCCGCGATCCAACTCCTGCTGCAGGAAATCCGGATAGCTCTTGCCCGGATCGGCGCCGAAGCCGGCGGTCAGGCTATCGCCAAATGCCACGATCGCGGGCCGGTTGTCGGAGGTGGGAACCGGTGCCGGCTGCGCTGGCGGGGCAGCGTCGTGCGCGGCGCCCGGCGCAGGCTCGGCCGTGGGATGCGGAGCGCTGCCACAGCCGGCCAGTACCAGCAAACCCGCTAATAAACTGACGATACGCATCTGAATGCCATAATAAACGTAGACACCCCATCCATGCTCCCTGCCATGATTCAGGCCCACGGCCTTACCAAGACCATCGATACCGGCACGCATCGCGTGGACATCCTCAAGGGCCTCGATCTGGAAATTCCGCGCGGACAATTCGCCGCCATCATGGGACCCTCGGGCAGCGGCAAGAGCACTTTGCTGGGACTGCTGGCCGGCCTGGATACGCCTACCGCGGGCAGCATCTCGCTCGACGGGCAGGAGATCACCGGCCTGAAAGAAGACGCCCTGGCGCTGGTGCGCGGCCGTAAGATCGGCTTCGTGTTCCAGTCCTATAATCTGATTCCCACGCTGACCGCCGAGGAAAACGTGATGCTGCCCATGGAACTGGCCGGCAACGGAAGCGGTGGCGGGCCGGGCCGCGCGCGCGATCTTCTCGAACGCGTCGGTTTGGCGGGAAGGCGCGATCATTACCCCGTGCAACTCTCCGGCGGCGAACAGCAGCGCGTGGCGCTGGCGCGGGCCTTCATGGTGCGTCCGCCGATCCTGCTGGCCGACGAGCCGACCGGCAACCTGGATTCCGAAAACGGCCGCCTGGTGCTGGACCTGCTTCTGGCGCTCAACCGCCAGGAAGGCACGACGCTGGTGCTGGTCACCCACGACCAGGAACTGGCCAACGTCGCGGACCGCCGCATCCTGCTGCGCGACGGCCGCATCGTATGACTAACCCACCGCCCACCAGCCACCATTCACCAGCCACCCTCAAGATTGCCTGGCGTGACATCCGCTCTGCCCCCGCTAAGTTTCTCTTCGTGATCCTGGCCGTGGCCGTTGGTGTGGGCGCGCTCACCGGCGTGCGCTCCTTCAGCCGGGCCTTTCACAACCTGCTGGTGCAGCAGGCGCGCACCCTGATGGCCGGCGACCTCTCCCTGCGCGTGTTCGGGCAGCCCACCCCCCAGCAAACCGCGGCCATCGCCGGACTGGAAAAGCATGGCGTGCGGGATACGTCCGTCACCGAGACCCTCACCATGGCCAACACCGCCGAAGTGCCGGAACCGATGCTGGCTTCGGTGAAAGCCGTCGACCCCGCAGTTTATCCCTTCTATGGCGAAGTGAAACTGGACCCGCCGGCCGCGCTGCGCAATGTCCTCGACAGCCATTCGGCCGCGGTTTCCGACGACCTGCTTTTCCGGCTGAAGACGCACGTCGGCGGCAACCTGCGTATCGGCGGCCAGGACTTTCGCATCGCCGGCCGCCTGGTCTCCGAGCCCGATCGTCTGACCGGCAGCATCAACGTCGGGCCGCGCGTGATGATCAGCCGCGCGGGCCTCGACCGCACCGGCCTGATCAGCCTGGGCAGCCGCGCCGCGCAACGCTACCTGTTCCTCCTGCCGCCGCGCGGCGAGGATGTACAGCAGGTACGGAACGTGTTGAAGCAGGCTTTTCCCGAGGGCCTCATCGCGGATTATCGCGAGACGCATCCCATCATCACCCGCGGGCTGGAGCGTTCCACCACGTTCTTAAGCCTCATCAGTCTGATTGCCCTGATCGTCGGCGCGCTGGGCGTGGCCACCGCCATGCACGCGCACCTGCAGCAGAAGATGGACACCATCGCGGTGTTGAAGTGTCTCGGTGCACGGTCGAGCCAGGTGCTGCGCATCTACCTGTCGCAAACGCTGGCCTTGGGCGCGGCCGGCGGCGTGCTCGGAATCGCGTTCGGCACCCTGGTGCAGCGCGCGTTTCCTGCCCTGATCGGCCGGTACTTCCCGGTGCCGCCGCACATGGGCCTCGATCTGGTGCCGGCCGCGCAAGGTCTGGCGATCGGCATGCTGACCACGCTGCTGTTCACCTTGCCCACGCTGCTGGGTATCCGCGAAATCCGCCCGGCCGTGATTTTCCGCCGCGAGATGACCGAAGCGCGGCCCGACTGGCTGAAGCGCTGGAGCCGTTCGCGCGAGGCGCTGGCCACCGCGGCGGCTATCCTGGTGGGCATCGGGCTGATCGCCGCCTGGCTGGCGGGAACCACTCTGCACGATTCGCTGCGCATCGGCGCATACTTCGCCGGCGGACTGGTGGTCAGCTTGCTGGTGATCGCGGGTTTCGCCTGGCTGCTGCTACGCGGGTTGCGCCTGCTGATGCGCGGCTCCGGACGCGCGCTGCCCGCGCTCTTGCGCCAGGGCATCGCCAATCTCTACCGGCCCGGAAATCATGCCCAGACCGTGCTGGTCACCCTGGGCACCGGCGTGATGTTCACCCTGACCGTCTACCTGTTGCAGCAGGCCGTCTTGACGGACATGATGCAAAACGCGCCTCCCGGTATGCCCAATGTCTTCATGCTGGATATCCCCGGCGCCCAGCGGCAGGCGCTCATGGATCTGCTGAAGCGGCAAAAGGGCATCGAAAACGCGCCAGAGATTCTTTCGTCGGTAGCAGTGCGCCTGGCGTCGGTCAATGGCGTACCCGTCGAGAAGTTGGGCTTGCAGGAGTGGGGCCGCCGTTTCCTGCGCACGCGTTCGGTGACGACGGCCCCGGCACGCCCCAGCGAAACGGAAATCCTGAGCGGCGCATGGTGGAACGGGCATCCCGCGATGCCGCAGGTGTGCGCCTCCGAAGAGGCTGCCCGCACCCTGCACCTGAAAGCCGGCATGGCCCTCGATTGGACCGCCTGGGGGCGCACCCTGCACTCTAACCTAGCCTGCATCCAGCGCACGGATTCCGTGCGCATGAACGCGCGCTTCGAATTCATTTTCAGTCCCGGAAGCCTGGATGGGCTTCCCGCCATCTACTACGGAAGCGTGCGCGTGAAGCCCGCTGACGTGGCGGCCGTACAGCGCGCCGTGTACGAGAAGATGCCCACCGTAACGGTCATCAACATGGCGGACGTGCTCGAAATCGTGCAACAGGTGGTGGACCAGATCGCCCTGGTGGTGCGCTTCGTTTCCGCCTTCACCATCGTGGCGGGCGCCATCATTCTGGCATCCAGCGTGGCGGGCACGCGCTTCGGACGCGTGCGCGAGGTGGTGATCCTGAAGACGCTCGGCGCGACCCGGCGGCGCGTTGCCGGAATCTTCTCCATGGAGTTTCTGGTGCTCGGCGGAGCGGCGGGGCTGCTCGGCAGCGCGCTGGCCACCGCCTTCACCGCCGTGGTGGTAAAGCGTCTGCTCAAGGCGGAGTTCCACTTCGATCCGGCCGCGGATCTGCTGTCGGTCGCGCTGACCGCGCTGGTGGCCGTCGCGGCGGGATGGCTGGCCAGTTATCGGATTCTCGGACAGAAGCCGCTGGAGGTGCTGCGCGATGAGTGACGGCGCATCGTCGGGCAGTAGACGAAAATCCGCCATCCTGCCCCACGAATACTTGTTGTCCCTGCCGGAGCGCGCGCTACGCTCCACCAGCGCGTTGAGTGCCGGCCTCTTGCGTGAGCTGAGCGAAGTGGTACTGCCGCGCGCGGTGCGCCGCACGCGGCTCTATACGGAACTGGTCGAGAATACCCTGCGCTTCCTGATCGAGAATGTGGGCCAGGTGGAGGGCGCTTATCCCCCGCAAGGCAAGCTGGCGGATAACTTCGCGATGCGCAGGTTTGCGGGCAATGGCATCGAGTTGATCGGGCTGCTCACTTTCAGCGCCTCCCCGGTCTGGGTGTTGGCCGCGTTGGCGGATCTCACCGGCACCGGACGGCAACTCATCCGTGAGATTACCCAAAGCTTGAAGGAAGAAGGGCTGCTCGCGGCCGGCGCCGATTATGAAACCATCGACCAGTTGCTCGATGGCTTGGAGGGCACGGCGGGCCGCCTGGCGCAGACCGCCAATGCCCCGCCGCTGGACGTAGCCAGCCTGCGGCGCGAGTGGTCCGACTTGCGGCGCGAGGCCGCCAAGATTCCCACGCCGCATCTGCCATCCGGCGACGCGCTGCGGCGAAGCTGGGAAGAATTGAAGACCACCGCCGCCGCCCAGGGCCGCCCGGTGTTTCAGGTCTCCACCCTCATGGCCCTTTCCGCGGTCAGCCGCATTCCGGAAAACCTGCTGTGGCTCTCCCGCTGCGCCAAAGGAGCCGCCCTGCGCACCGGCCAGATCTTCGCCGGCGTGCTGCTCGATCACTACAGCGCGACTATGCAGGAAATCCGTACCACCGGGTATCTGGCGTATTGGATACGGGAATTCCGGCCGTACCTGAAGGCGGCCGCGTCGCAGTTTTCCCCGCGGCGGGTCACCCTGACGGAGCGCATGTTGCGCAACGCGCGATCCTAGTTGGCGATGGGCCGCCGGTCATCACGAGAAACGTCCAAACTCCGTGCGGGCTTACAGGAAAGACTTGACCGCGTTCATCATGCTGCCGTCGGTCCAATTGGTCGGCCCGATGATTTTCTGGACCACCTTGCCCCGGGAGTCGATGAGATACGACTCGGGATACTTGAAGGTGCCGTAATCGGCGCTGATTTTGGCCCCCGGATCGCGGGCGGTCAAAAACGAAATGTGATTCCGGGAAAGGAAATCGCGATACAGCTTGGGATTGGTGTCCATGCTGACCCCCAGCACCACCACGCCCGAGCCGGCCATCTCCTTCGCGAACTCGTCCAGGGAGGGCACTTCCTCCACGCACGGCTGGCACCAGGTGGCCCAAAAATTCAAGACCAGCAGACGCCCGCCGAAGCTCGCGGCAGTGATCTTCTGGCCGTTGTCGGTGGTGATCTGGAAATCGGGGGCGGAATCGCCCACGGTAACGATCCGTTCGTGAATGGAGCTATAAAGAACGAAAACGAGAAGGGCCGTCAATGCTAAGATCGCGGCCTTGAGGAATTGATCGATTTTGACGCTTTGCATACCCGGCAACTATAATTTTAGTGTACTTCCGTCCCGATTGCTGCATCAAACAATCAGGTTGCATGCTGATCACCCGTAAAGTCGAGTTCTCCGCCTCCCACGTCTGCCGGAATCCGCTGCTCTCGGACGCCGAGAACGGCGCTCTGTTCGGCGCCGCCGCTAATCCCCACGGGCATGGCCACAATTACGTCCTGGAAGTCACCGTGGAGGGCTCGCCCGACCCCGTCACCGGCATGGTTCTCGATCTGAAAGCGCTGAAGGAGACCCTGAACCGCGAAGTGGTGGAGATTTACGACCACCGTTTCCTGAATCGAGAGGTCACGCCGTTCGCGGATGTCATCCCCACACCGGAGAATATCGCCATCGATATCTGGAATCGCCTGCAGCCGCATTTGAGCGGGCCGCGCGCCAGGCTTCACGGCGTACGCGTTTACGAGACTCCGGACCTTTACGTGGAGTATTTTGGAGACGCCCAATGAACGGCGTAATCCAGGTAACCCGCAAGTACCGCTTTTCGGCGTCCCACCGGCTGCACTCCCCGCAGCTTGGCGATGCGGAGAACCGGGCGCTCTACGGCAAGTGCAATAATCCCTACGGGCACGGCCATAATTACGAGATCGCGGTGACTGTGGGCGGCCCGCTGGAGCCGCGTTCCGGCCGCGTGGTGGACCTCGATCTTTTGGACGGCCTGGTGCGGCGCCAGGTGCTGGAACCGTTCGCGCATCGCAACTTGAACGAAGAGGTGGAAGCTTTCCGCGCGGCCGTGCCGACATCCGAAAACCTGGGGCGCGAAGTGGTCCGGCGGTTGAAACGGAATTGGCGTACGGTGTTTCCGGCAGAGGGGCCGCGTCTCGAACGCGTGGCCATCGCCGAAACCAGCCGCAACGCATTTGAAGTGGCAGCCCATGAAATCGAATAAAGCAAACGTAAAAGTGATGCCCCCCAAGGCGGATGCCGCGACGGTGGAGCAGCCCATCGCTCCGCTGGTGAAACAGATGTTGGAACGTCTGGGCGAGGACCCCGGCCGCGAAGGCCTGGCCCGCACGCCCGAACGCGTGGAACGCGCTCTGCAGTTTCTGACCAGCGGCTACCAGATGGACGTGAATAAGGTCGTCAACGGCGCCTTGTTCAGTGTGAAATACGACGAAATGGTCATCATGAAGGACATCGAGTTCTTCAGCATGTGCGAGCACCACATGCTGCCGTTTTTCGGCAAGGTACACATTGCGTACATCCCGCGCGAGCGGGTGATCGGGCTCAGCAAATTGCCGCGCCTGGTTGACGTGTTCGCGCGCCGCCTGCAGATTCAGGAGCGCATGACGCAGCAGATCGCGCAGACCATCCAGGAACTGATCGATCCGGTGGGCGTGGGCGTGATCTGCGAAGCCCGCCACTTCTGCATGATGATGCGCGGGGTGGAAAAGCAGCATTCCGGCGCGGTCACCAGCACCATGCTGGGCGCCTTCCGCAACCGCAAAGAAACGCGCGACGAGTTTCTCTCGCTAGTCCGTAAGTAGTTGTCCCGCGGGTGAAACAGCGGCGAGACCCCCGTGGGGCAACGTCGAAAAAACTTACCGCAGCCGCCTTTTCAGGCGGCTAAGCCGGCTGGAAAGCCGGCTGCGGCCAGGATTAGCCGCCCCACTACTGGCGGGACTTTTAAGTCCCGCTTCAGCCGGCAGCCCCTACTCGATCACCAGCAGCAGGTCCTTGGCGTCCACGTGCCGCCCCGGCTGCACCAGCACCTGCGTCACCATCCCGCCCACCGGCGCATACACCGTGCTCTGCATTTTCATAGCTTCCATCACCAGCAGCCGGTCGCCCTTCTTCACCGGCTGGTTCAATTCCACGGCGACCGTTGAAACCACCCCGGGAATCGGCGCGCCGATCTCCCCCGGCCGCGCGGGGTCCGCTTTCGGCGCGGCGGCAACCTTCACTTCCAGGCTCTGGTCGCGGATGTTGACTTCGCGCGGCTGCCCGTTCAATTCGAAAAACACCGTGCGAAAGCCTTCCGGATGCGGCTCGCCCACGGTCAGGAACTTGATCACCAGGGCTTTGCCCGGCTCCAGTTCCACTGCGATTTCGTCGCCTTTCTCCATCCCGTAGTAGAACTGCGGGGTGGGCAGCACTTCCACGTTGCCGTAGGCCTGCCGCGCCTTGGCAAATTTCAGGAAGACGTCCGGATACATCAGGAAGCTGAGAACTTCATCGGGCGTGGGCTCGTGCCCGATCTTACGGCCGAGCATGGCCGTGGTTTCCGCGAAATCCACCGGCGTCAGGCGCGCGCCGGGCCGCCCGCGTTGCGGCTTGGCGCCCTTCAAAATGGCTTTCTGCAAGCGCTTGGGCCAGCCGCCCTCGGGCTCTCCCAGAGCTCCGCTCAACATCTCGATCACCGATCCGGGCAGCGTCAGGTTATGGTCCGGGCCAAGCCGCTCGAACTGCTCCACGGTCAGGTTGTGATTCACCAGGAAGATCGCCAGATCCCCTACCGCCTTGCTCGACGGCGTAACCTTCACGATGTCGCCTAGCGCAGCATTCGCCTCCGCGTAAGTACGCGCGATCTCGTGCCAGCGCGCGCCCAGCCCCATGGCTTCGGCCTGTTCGCGCAGATTAGTGTACTGGCCGCCCGGCATCTCGTGTACGTACACTTCGGCGGTGCCCGATTTCGGGCCGCTGTCGAACGGCGCGTAGTACGTGCGCACGGTTTCCCAGTAATCCGCGCATTGGTTGAGGGCGTCTAGATCCACGCCGGTATCGCGGGCCGTATGGCCCAGCGCCGCCACGATGGAGTTCAGATTCGGCTGGCTGGTGGTGCCGCTCATGGATGCGATGGCCCCGTCGGCCACGTGTACCCCCGCTTCCGCCGCCTTCAGCACCGAGGCGGCGTTGATGCCGCTGGTATCGTGCGTGTGAAAGTGGATCGGAATGCCGATCTCCTGGCGCAGCGCGCGCACTAATTTCTCGGCGGCATAAGGCTTGCACAACCCGGCCATATCTTTGATCGCCAGGGTGTGCGCGCCCATGCGCTCCAGTTCGCGCGCCATCTTCACGTAATACTGGAGCGAATATTTGTCGCGGCGCGGATCGAGGATGTCACCCGTGTAGCACACCGCGGCCTCGCAGATCTTGCCGGTCTTGCGCACGGCTTCCATCGGGATCTTCATGTTCGGAAGCCAGTTCAACGAATCGAAGATGCGGAAAATATCGATGCCCTGCGCGGCGGCCTCGTAAATGAACAACTCGATCACATCGTCGGGATAGGCCGTATAGCCCACCGCGTTCGAAGCTCGCAGCAGCATCTGGAAACAAATGTTCGGAATGGCTTCGCGCAACTGGCGCAGCCGCAGCCACGGGTCTTCGTGCAGGAAGCGCATGGCCACGTCGAAAGTGGCGCCGCCCCACATCTCCAGACTGTAGAGATTATGCAGGCGGTGCGCCACGAAATTGGCGATGCGCAGCATGTCGTACGAGCGCACGCGCGTGGCCAGCAGCGACTGGTGCGCATCGCGGAAAGTGGTGTCGGTGAGCAGCAGCCGCTGCTCGGAAGCGGTCCATTCCGCGAACCGCTCGGGCCCCAGCGCGGCCAGCAGTTGGCGCGTACCCGCCGGCGGCGGGCTGGTATCGTGCCGCGGTACGGGGGGCGCGTCGATGCGTGCGGGCACCGGCTTGCCGGCCACCGTGGGATTCTGGTTCACGATCACTTCGCCCAGGTACGTCAGCAGCTTCGTGGCGCGATCCTTGCGCTGAATGAAGCGGAACAATTCGGGCGTCTGTTCGAGCCATCCCGTGGTCACGCGGCCGGCTTGGAAATCGGGATGGTTCACTACGTTTTCAAGGAACGGGATGTTGGTCTTCACGCCGCGCACGCGGAACTCGCGCAGGCAGCGGTCCATGCGCTGGCAGGCTTGCCGGAAGTCGCGGCCCCAGGCCGTGGTCTTCACCAGCAGCGAATCGTAATAAGGCGTGATCACCGCCCCGGAGTACGCCGACCCGCCGTCCAGCCGGATGCCGAAACCCGCCGGCGAGCGATAGGTGTGAATCTTGCCGTAGTCCGGCACGAAATGGTTGGAAGGGTCCTCCGTGGTGATCCGGCACTGCATCGCGAAGCCGTAAAGCGGAATCTGTTGCTGCGGCGGCATGTGGATCTCTTCGCCGAACACGTTTAAACCCTGCGCGATCTGGATCTGGCAGCGCACCAGGTCGATGCCCGTGACCATCTCGGTGACTGTATGTTCCACCTGGATGCGCGGATTCACTTCGATGAAATACCAGGCGCCTGAATCCGCATCCACCAGAAACTCCACCGTTCCGGCGTTGTAATAGCCCGCCGCGCGCGCCAGCTTGATGGCGGCTTCCGCGAGATCGCGCCGGATGGCATCGTCCAGTCCCACCGCCGGCGCCACCTCCACGACTTTCTGATGCCGCCGCTGCACCGAGCAATCGCGTTCATAAAGGTGCAACAGGTGGCCGGCCCGATCGCCCAGAATCTGCACTTCGATGTGCCGCGCGCGCTCGATGTAGCGCTCCAGAAATACCGCGTCGTTGCCGAAAGCCGCACCCGCTTCGCGCCGCGCTTCCGCCAACAGTTCGCCGAATTCCGCGGCTCTGTGCACCACGCGCATGCCGCGCCCGCCGCCGCCGAAGGCCGCCTTCACGATCAGCGGAAACCCGATGCGCCGCGCGATGCGCTCGGCCTGCCGCGGATCGCTGATGGGGTCCTCGGTGCCGGGCACCGTCGGAATGCCCGCGCTATCCGCAAGCTGGCGCGCCGCGCGTTTGTCGCCGAGCAGTTCCAGCAACTCCGCGCTGGGCCCGATGAACGCGATGCCGGCCCGCTCGCAGGCGCGCGGCAGGGCCGGATTTTCCGACAGAAATCCGTACCCCGGGTGGATGGCATCCACGCCTTTTTCCTTGGCCAGCGCCACGATCCCGTCCACATCCAGGTAGGCCTCAACGGGCCCTTTGCCGGCACCGATCAGGTAGGCTTCATCCGCCTTGAAGCGATGCAGGGCCAGACGGTCTTCCTGCGAATAAATCGCCACCGTGCGCAGCCCCAGTTCATTGGCGGCGCGCAAGATCCGGATAGCAATTTCACCGCGGTTCAATGCCAGGAGCTTGTTCATTCGAGCGAGATTATCTTGAGCATAGCAGCCTTGCACCCGGTGCGCGAGCCGCAAGAAAATGGATCTCCGGGGAACACCCCGACGTTCTATCATTGGAGGGGCTTCCGCGCGGGCCACCCACCAACACATGCGATACGCCTTTCGAGTCTTACTCAAGAGTCCCGGCTTCACCCTGGCGGCTGCCATCACACTGGCCCTGGGTATCGGCGCCAACACCGCAATTTTTTCCGTCCTGAACGCCATGCTGCTGCGGGCCATGCCGTTTCGGGATCCCCAACACCTCGTCATGGTGTGGGAAGCCAACCCGGCGCTCGACAGCCTGGTGGCCGAGCGCGTCCAGACCTGTCTCCAGAACTTCCTCGAATGGCGCGAACAGAACCGTGTCTTCGAGGACATCGCCTTCTTCCGCTACAGCAGCTTCGATTTGAGCGGCGGCGATAAACCGGAACAGATCAAGGCTGCGCCGGTCTCGCCCGGTTTCTTCGATCTGATGGGTGTCAAGGGCCTGATGGGCCGCACGTTTACGCCTCAGGAATCCGAGCCGGGCAAGAATCAGGTGGCGATTCTGAGTCATTCGCTTTTTGAACGCCGCTTCGGCGGAAATCCCAAAATCCTCGGACAGACGCTGGTGATGAACGGCGCCGGCTACACGATTATCGGCGTGCTGCCACGCCAGTTCCACCTGCCGTCTCTGCGCGGCGGTATGGAAGAATTCAAGCCCGAGGTCTGGGTGCCCGCGGACATCGATCGCCAGCGCAGCGAAGCTACTCTCACCGACCGCCGGCTCTATACCTTCGCGCGCCTCAAGCCGGGCGTGCCCCTGGCGCGCGCCCGCGCCGATATGGCCGTGATCGCGAAGCGCCTCGAAGAGAAATATCCACAACTCGACCGCACCTGGCGCTCGTCGGTCTTCCCGCTTTCCGCGGAGGATATGGGCGACGACATGCGCCGTACTCTGCTGGTGCTCGAATGCGCGGTTGCCTTTGTGCTGCTGATCGCCTGCGCGAATGTAATCAATCTGCAGCTTACCCGCGCCGCCGCGCGCGAAAAGGAAATGGCCGTCCGGGTCGCTCTGGGCGCGGGCCGCTGGCGCATGGCGCGCCAGATGCTCGGCGAAAGCCTGCTGCTGAGCGCACTGGGCGGCGGCGCCGGCATCCTGCTGGCGCGTTGGGCTCTCACCGGCATGGTGGCGCTGGCGCCCGCCGATATTCACCACCTGGACGACCTGACGATCGACGGCGGCGTGCTGGCGTTTACACTTGCGATCACGGTCCTGACGGGCTTGCTCTTCGGGCTCGCTCCCGCCATCTTCGCGGCCTTCCAGGATCCTAACGAAGCCCTCCGCCGTGGTGGACGTTCCGGCGAAGGCGGCGTCTCCGCGCGCGTCCGGCGCGCCCTGGTGGTGGCTGAAGTGGCTCTGTCGCTGGTGCTGTTGACCGGCGCCGGGTTGATGATCCGCAGCCTGCGGTCTGTAAATAGGATCACGCCCGGCTTCCGCAGCGACCATCTGCTGACCGTGCAAATCGATCTCCGCCGCAACCGCTATGCCACGCCCGATCAAGGCGCCGCTTTCGTCAACGATCTTCTCCAGCGCGTGTCCAGGCTGCCTGGCGCAATCTCGGCGGCGGTCGTGAACGGCCTGCCCATGGAGAGCATCCAGATGACCGGCTTCCGCGTGGAAGGGCGGCCCGCGCCCGCGCTGGGCGAGCAGCCGGTGGCGGATCGCCGCGATGTCAGCGACGGGTATATCGCCAGCATGGGCATGCGGATGGTCGCGGGGCGAGATTTCACGCGCGCGGAGGCGGATCTGCGGAACCCCACCGTAGTCGTGGTTAACGAAAGCCTGGCGCACAAGTTGTGGCCCAAACAGAATCCCCTGGGCCAGGCGCTCGACTCGAGCAACTCCGGTCCGAACGCCTGGCGGCGCGTGGTCGTCGGGGTCGTCGCCGATACGCGCCAGTTGGGCCTGGACAGTCCGCCGCGGCCCGAGATGTTCTTCCCGGTGCGCAGCCAGTTTCCCAATTTCGCGTTGGTCGTGCGGACAGCGGGCGATCCGCTACGCATGGCATCCGCCGTAACCGCGCAGGTCTGGGCCATCGATAAGGATCAACCCGTGCACGATGTCCTGGCCATGGACCACGTGGTGGACGACAGTATTTCGCAGCGGCGATTCAATATGCTGCTGCTGGCCGTTTTCGCGGCCACCGCGCTGGTAATGGCCGCGGTCGGTATCTACGGCGTGCTGGCGTACGCCGTAAGCCGGCGCACCCAGGAGATCGGCATCCGCGTAGCGCTGGGCGCGCAGACCGCGGATGTGCTCCGGTTGATCGGAGGCGAAGGCTTCGCGCTGGTCCTGACGGGCATCGTAGTGGGCCTGGTAGGAGCCTTGGCTCTGACCCGCCTGATGAGCAGCCTGCTGTTCGGAGTCAGCCCCACCGACGTCGCCACTTTTGCGGCCGTGCCGGCGCTGCTCGGTGCCGTCGCCCTGGCCGCCTGCTATCTGCCCGCGCGTCGCGCCGCGCGCGTGGATCCGACCGTGGCATTACGATATGACTAGGCTGGCCCAAACAGCCGTGAACGCATCCCTCGCGTGCTCAAATGTTTAGCGGTACACCTAGAGAACAGCCCCAATCCATTGCGCAGCCAGCCGATCCTCGCTATATTCCTCCACGAGGGACTTATTTTTCAAAAGGAGTTGCCCCGTGTTTCGTTTGCTGACGTTCCCCCTGTGCGCCGCCGCGTGCTTCGGCGCTGTCAATTACACCTATACGGCCCTGAGCCCCTCCGCCGGTTATTCAAATGCCATCCCTGCTTCTCTGAATAACGCGGGCCAAGTCGTGGGCTACGAGGAAAACTCGAATCCCCACCAGCAGACTCTGGTGATCTGGAATGCATCCGTGCCGTCCATCGTACGCATGCCGGCGGGCTTCGCCCTGGCGGTCCCTTCCGAGACGGCGTTCCTGACGCCCCCCAGACGCCCGCGATCAATGCGTCGGGGCAGATTCTGGCGCCGGCGATCGACACCGCTACCGGCGCGGGTGTCGGCATCCTGTTCACCGCGGGCACACCGGTGGTGATCGCCGCGGCCCCCAATAGTTGCGGAGCGACCTCTACGGCGGTGTTCGGGCTGAACAGCTCCGGCCACGTAGTAGGGGCGACCTCGGGCCCTTCCTGTAAGGTCTTCTGGGTCTGGGCGGATGGTACATTCGAGACCTTTCAGCCCCCGGCCCCGGCCCACTTTGTGGTGGCCGGACTTGACGACGCGAGCCGCGTGATGGGCATCGTCTGCCGCAACATCCCCATTAACGAAGGATGCGAGACCGGCCCGATTCTCCTGCTGGAATCCGGCCAGCCGCCCGTAGAGTACCAGGACGGCGCCAATGGCATCAGCCGCCCGAATAACACCGACCAGGTGACTGGATATATGCTCGCCGGCCCGGGCAGCGATTCCATTTTCTGGATCAGTCCCACATCGCCCATCGCCATTCCGCCTTCCGGTCCCCTGGCCTTCGAATCGTGTTGCTATACCAATCCGAACAATGCCGGATACGTCGTGTTCAGCAGGCCGGGCGGTGGACCCTATGCGATCATGCACGAGGGGACCGCAGCCGCCGGGATTGCCGGCAATTTCTCCACGAATGGCGCGCCTTTTCTGTTGAACGATGCCCTGCAGTTCGTGGCCGGAGGCAACCTGTTTTCGCCCGCTCCGTCCGGTTCCGCGCTGGAAGTCACCTCACAGATCGAGGTCTTCAAAGGAGAAGGCGTCCTGGATCTGTCCACGGGGAGATACCGCCAGCAGGTCACCCTGACTAACCGCGGCGAGTCTCTTCGGGGGCAGGTGTCGCTGCTGCTCGGCCAACTCTCTCCCCGCGTGGCGCTTTACGGATTGAGCGGAGCCTCCATGCAACCGGGTCTTGCGGGCGCTCCCTACGTGGATCTTCGTGCCGGTTTTGGCCCGGCCGGAAGCCAGGTAACGGTCTCGCTCGAATTCATCGACGGCGCGCACGCCGGGTTCGATTGGGCGGCGCGCGTTCTTGAAACCGCGGGAATGCATTGATAATAGATGTTGCCAAGGGTGGGCAATCATGTCTGGGCGAGCATGTGCGGCACTGGCCCGATCGCACGCGCAACGTATCGCTGGCGAACGCACGCGTCGCCCAGACGCGATAACATATAAAGCAATGCTTAGACGACTGCCGATCGCCCTGCCGTTGTGGTGTTTGCTCCTGGCCGCACAAACTCCGCCGGACGATCCGCGGTTCGACACCGATGGTCAGCTCATGCGACCGGACACGTATCGCGAGTGGATTTATTTGAGTTCGGGGCTGGGGATGACCTACGGCCCTATCGACTCCGCCGCCGCGCCATCCTCCGAACGCTTCGACAACGTTTTTGTTACGCCGGTGGCCTACAAATCCTTTCTTCAAACCGGCTCGTGGCCGGACAAGACCATGTTTGCCTTAGAGGTCCGCAACGCCGCCAGCAAAGGCTCCATCAACAACGGCGGCCACTATCAGGAAGGGTTCGCCGGGTTGGAGATCCACCTCAAAGACGTGGCGCGTTTCCCGGCTAAATGGGCCTTCTTCGAATTCGGTGGCTCTCAACGGACAGCCAAACCCCTTTCGGCCAATTCAAGCTGCCAGGCATGCCATGCCAAGAACGGCGCAGTGGACGAGACGTTTGTACAGTTCTATCCGACGCTTCTCCCGGTGGCCAAAGCCAAAGGGACCTGGAAGCCGTAGGCTGCTAAGCCGATTGGCGCGCCACACAGAACCGGTCGAACGCCTCTGTGAGGATGGCGGCGATTTCCACGGGCTCACGGCGCTCGATCTCGCTCCGGTGCAGCATGTAGACAGGCTTTCCATCCTGGAATAGCGCCATTGACGGCGAGGAAGGCGGGTAGTCCGATAACCGGGCGCGCAAATGAGCTACGGCCGCTTCGTCGCCGCCGGCGAACACGGTAGCCACCTTCGAAGGACGCACCGCATGTCGCAGAGCGAGCGCCACGGCCGGCCGGGCTCTGCCGGCGGCGCAGCCGCAAACGGAATTCACAATCATCAACACCGCGCCGCTGTCCGGCCCTAGCAGGCGGTCCACATCTTGAGGAGTTCTGGCCTCTTCTACTCCGTGTCGGGCGAGATCCTGGCGCATTGCGGCGATCAGTGGTTCGGGATAAGGCATTCTTTCAATTGTACCGCCCGTGCAGGCCTATCCACTGGACCGCCAGGATGCCAAACATCGCGGGTGCCGCGACGCCGAGCTATCTCCACGACGAGAGGGCAGATTCTTGGCAAGCGGCCGGATGGTTAATGGGGTTTCGAAGGCAGAAACCGGGCTGGCAAGGGCCGAGCGAACTGAGATTGCCAGAGAGGCGCTCTGGCACTCTGGCCTCATCCGTAAGGGCGATGCCGTTAGCGGTGAACCTGTACCTGACCCCGGGCTTAAGCGACCGGCCTACATTCCACAGCCACGTGACCTCGCCGGCCGCCCGGAGGCAGGCCGACACCGATACTTATTCGGGGGCGCCGCGCCGTTGGTGTAGTAATGCAGGCTCACCCGTCGCTGATGATTCATCCAGGATTACGATCTCAACTCTCCGATTTGACGCCCGACCATCGACGGTATTGTTGGGAGCAGCAGGACGATAGGGACCGTAGCTCGCAATGGAAAGGCGAGGCTCCGGGATACCGTAAGTCCTACTCAATAGATCAAGGATTGTGCGGCTGCGTGCCATCGAGAGATCCCAATTGCTGTTAAACCGAAGATTGTGGACGGGAACCGGATCTGCATGGCCAATGAGCCGTACATCGTTTGGGATATCGCGCAGCACGCCGGCAATCTGCGCGATCGTGGGCAAAGCCTGAGAACTCACGGTGTCCTCACCGGATGAGAAGAGAATCACCTGTGAGAGACCAATTACGAGACCGCGTTTTTCGAGTGTGGACTCCAACCCTTGCTGCTTCAGAAGCAGTTGGGCCCGAATCAGATTAGCATCATGCCGTTCCGGCTCCGGGCGTGCCGGCGCTGCGTGAGCGACAATAGCCGAGCGCGAAGCTGGAGTCTGCAGGCTCTTGGCGGCGGCTACCACGAAGAAGATCAGAAGAATTGTCAGGACGTCTACATAGCTGACCATCCAGCGATCACGTTGATTCGTCGCCGCGTGCGAATGTTTTGGAATCATATGCGTCCCGGGTGCGGCGCGGAATCAATCCGACCGAGGGGATTGCGTTGCGGCGCCATCCAGGAAAGAATGAAGGCGCTGCCGAATAAGCCGCGGATGCATCCGATCGAACAAACATAGAACGCCTTCCGTCATCAGTTCCTGGAGGTCGAAGACCTCGGACGCACGTGCTCGGATGCGATGCGCCACCGGGAGCAGCACTAGATTCGCCAAGGCCAAACCGTAAATCGTCGAAGTAAAGGCGGCTCCGACGCCGTATGCAATCGCCGACAGCGACGAGAATTGTCTAAGCACATCGATGAGGCCGACTACCGTACCGAGCACGCCCATAGTGGGGGTGAAGCCGCCTGCGACTTCGAGCACTCTCGCGGCCGCGTCGCTCTGCCTTTCGCAAATCCGTATTCTGTTCTCCAGGGCCGACTGCAATTCCGCGCGCGACTCTGTGTCCATCGCAAGCAGCAGTGCTTCGCGCAGGAAGCTGTGACTGCTCTGCTCCACGCGAGGCTCGATTGCGACCATGCCATGAAATCGGACGATCTTTGCGCTCGAAACTATCTCCTCGATCAGTTCCTCGCGGGTTGCAGAATGCGCGTGGGAGAAAACGCCGAGTGTGCGCCGGAGGGCCAGGATCAGCGCTTCGCGGGGAGTTGTAATCAGCATCACTCCGAGGGTTCCGCCGACAACGATCAATGCTCCAGCCGGTTGGAAAAAGTAACGGGCGCTGACGCCGGTAACGGCAATTCCGGCAATCATGGCGACTGCCGCGATTGCAATACCGATGAGGATGCCGAAGTCGAGGCGAACCGGCTTGACAAGGACGGCCGGCATTGCGTCAATTTCCGTGCTATTTAAGTCTGACGACGTCGCCATCATTTTGTTTCTCCAGTTACCGCTGCTTTCCCCATTGTCTGGGCAACGCCGGCCAGAACGGAGACCCGCTGAGCTTAGGCGGCGCCAGGATGCGAAATGTGTTCGCGAGCCGCGATTTAGAGACGCCCATTCGGCCACCTGCAGGCGACAAGCCACCGCAAATCGGCGGCACGGCTACGACGGTCATTGACGTGAAGGATGCAGATTATTAGCCGATCAGGTATCGCCGTATTTTCAGTCAGATGACATTGGTCTGCACCGTCGCGGCTTTGACAGCGGCGGGCAACCGTCAGATGTTTGACGGTCGGTTTACGCGCAAGACCCCTGCACGCACTTGGCCTGAGTGACTGCGGAAGACGGAACTGCAAAAGAGCGACGAGAAATGCAGGAGCCGAGGCTCGCATTACCTTCGGCTCGTTGCAGGGAATGCCGATTCAGTTACGATGCCACACCGCTGTGGCCGGTCAGCATCCTTCTCACTGCGGCAAAGATCTTCGCGACCGCCGGGCGACGGTATGCCCACCTTTCGTCGGGCTCAGGCGGATTAACCACCATTGTCGCATTGGCTTCGAACAGCAATACCTCTCCAGTTGCGCGCAAGCCGAAATCGATGCCTGCATAGTCAAGGCTTAGGGTGGCTTGAACGTGGCTGAGCGCCTCCATAGCACGGGGCCCCAATACATCCGGCATATTCTCGAGAAACTCGGCGTCTTCCGCGCGGTGATCCGCCCGTTCCGCCATTTCAGCGGTGAAGTAGTGAATCTTCCATTGGCTGGAAATGGCGACGTGCAGCGGATAAAGCCGGCCATCGATCATCATCACGCGATACTTGCGTACCTTTCCGTCGGCACCCCTGGCGTTCAAGAACTCGATGACCATTAACTGCGAGCCTGGAAGTTCCGCCACGGCGTGATGCAGCATTTCCGGAGCATCCACCCGTACAAAATGGCGCCCGCTGTGAAAACCCGGCGCCCGCAACAGCAGTGGGAAACGGAATCCGTGCCGGGCAAGCGTCGACGCGGCCTCCGGAGAGGCGAGGACTTCCCGCGACAGAGTGACGGTTAGCGGAATCACCAAACCAGGCAAACCAGAGAGCCGGGCGTGATCGGCGCGGCCCGTCGCTAAGACTGCCGAAGGCAGATTGATCACAGGCGCCATCGTGAGAGCCATGACGGATTGCGCGGCAACCAAAGATTCGGAGGCGAGGTCGGCATCGCCGATGGCATTGAAGACCACTTGATGCGGCGGCAACGGTATTCTTGAGTCGTAAAACTCGGGCACCACCACGAACTTCTTGAATACGCGGTCGTCGAGCAGATAGCGCGTCGGTATATTGCCGCCCCGCGACGAGGTGAGCAATATCAAGGACACCGGTGGTCCTTCGCCGCGATACGGCAGTGCAATGACGGGACGCTCCTCGAAGCCTTTACGGCGGTGCCACAGCGCGCCTTCCTGATCACCAAACTCGGCCAGCACATAAGCGAGCCCCTGATGCGCCTCCCGATTTCCGGGGTCAAAATCAAGTGCCGTTTTGTAGTGTTCACGCGCGGCTGTAAACTCGCCGACCTCTTGCAAGACATTCCCCAGATTCACGTGGCTCAAGGGATCGCCTGGATGGCGCGCCGCGGCTTCGGCGTACGCGGTGCGAGCAGCGGTTCGATATCCGGTGCTGTGCAGCAGTGTTCCCAGGTTGTTCAACGCTAGGCGGTGCGAGGGCTCGCGCGTCAGTACGTCGAGATATGCTTTTTTGGCTTCCAGCGTCAGGCCGAAATCGGCGAGCAAACAGGCCAGGTCAAAGCGCAAGCTGACGGATTCAGGATTGGCCGTAATTCGTCCTTTGAGATCGCTTAACGCCAATTCTCGCGCGTTTCGCGCTTGCCATTCCCCATCCGGCGGGTGGACGCGGCTCTGGATAGCGCTCGCTAGCATGGCACGACCTGTAGCCACCGTTTTTTCCACCAAAAGGTCGATTTCTTTTTCACCGGTCCTGTGGTTTACTATGGCAGCCCGAATGGCCAGTTTTCCTTCGATAATGGTCGTCGAGGGCGCCACAATGCCGGATTGCTGCAGTTCGATAACGATTCTTGGATTGATGCGCTGGCCGTCCTCGGCACGATAGCGGAAGCAGACTACGTTGAGTTCAACCGGCGCGAGCAATTCCAATTCCGCCGAACCCGCAATTCGACTTTCCAGATAGCGGGCCAAAGCACAAGTGCGCGAAATGGCAGCTCCCAGCGCTTCGGTGCCGTACGTTTTGAGCGTAAACCACGTCTTCAGCGCTCGAAAACCACGCGAAAGATCTGGTCCAAAGTCACAGGGCCACGGCGCCCCCGCCGCCAGACCTTGCAACTCCTTCCTTAAATACGGAGGCGACACGGCGAAGGTCTTGCGATGCAGCACGCCGTCGCGCACCAGAATAAAGCCGGCGTCGTAGGGTACCTGGCCCCACTTATGAAAATCGAATGCCAGCGAGTCCGCGCGCTCGATGCCCTTCAACCGCGGCGCCAGATCCGGAGCCAGAATCGCCAGCGCACCATAAGCGCCGTCGACGTGGAACCACATCCCCTCTCTTTGGCAAATGTCGGCCAAGTCGTCAAGATTGTCGATGGAGCCAGTATCGACGGTACCGGCACTTCCGACCACTAGAAATGGCGAAAGACCGGCGCGGCGGTCTGCGGCGATGGCTGCATTCAGGATTTGCCGATCAATCCTATGGCCTAGGTCCGTTGGAATTAAGCGGAGGGCGTCGCTGCCGATGCCGGCGATATCCATGGCTTTCCCAATGCAGACGTGGGCAGCAGCCGATGCGTAAGCAGCGAGCCTTTTAGGCGTCCCGGCAACGCCTCCACACCTGGCTTCAAAGCCGAGCGCCGTGTCGCGGGCGATTAGGACGCCGATAAGATTGGCCATCGAGGTCCCTGTGACGAACAAGCCAGTCGCGTTTTCCGGAAAGCGAAAGATATGCCGCATCCACCGGACGATCTGACGCTCGACTTCGATCGGAGCGTGATCGCGTCCGCCCAGATTGGCATTTATCCCTGCCGCGAGCATCTCCGCCAACATGCCCACGGGGGTGCCGGCTCCATGTACCCAACCCATGAAACCAGGGTGAACATTGCCGGTAGTGAACGGCAAGATATCACGGATGAATTCGCTATGGACGGCGGCTAGATTGGACGGCGATGTCGGCACGTCACCTTGAAACCTGGACCGCACGTCGTCTGGCATGGGCTGCCAGACCGGACGCTCGCGAATGTTCTGGATGTAATCCAGCATGTCGTCCAGCATTCGGTGCGCCTGTGCCCGAAAAGTATTCCAATCGGCTGGGTCAAGCGTGGGACCTTCGCTAGAAAGCGGGACCGAGTTCACCTCCTCGCCATTCATGGGGTGCGCCATTTCAATTATGCACGTTGATACGAACATAACGCATAAGTGATGGCCGCATCCCGATCCGGCTAGCGGTTTGCATCCCCAACCGCCCGCTGAGCCGGTTCTGGGAAGAGTGTCCCGGGCTAACTTAGCATTCGCGAACAGCAGGCGATAAGATGGGTCGTTCCGCCGCTGGGACAACGTTTCCCGACCATTGTTGCCATTCCGCAAGTGCACCCTCTAGACCAGCCGCGGCGAGACATGCGATTTCGTCTTGGTCCAATCCACACGTCAGTAGTGCGTCTGCCGTATGAACGGCGAAAGTTGGACTCGACAGGGCCGCCCGATCGGTTGGATGTTCATGGTGCCGCAGAACGATCTCGGTGATGGGATCGGGCAGAGCCCACAGCCACAAAAGGTATGCACCGACTTCCGCGTGCGTGGTACCAAAGGCGTGCTCTTCCGCGATCCGAGGGGGAATCCCCTCGTCGCTGGCCCGCCGTAGCGTCTCGTCGTACTTTTCGGGGTAGTTGCAGGCCAGCAGCAGTTTGCCAACATCATGCAGCAATCCTCCCACGAAGGCGTGATCCACAGGCACCCGGGAAAGGTCCAGCGACTGCGCAATGCGCCGTGCCAGTCCGCCAACCGAAAGGCTGTGGCTCTGCAAGCGCTCGATGGAGAAACGGCGCACGCCGTGCGGCCGGAATACGCGAAATGCCGAAGCGACCAGGACAAGTTGCCGGACCATCTCGGGTCCGAGGTATATCACGGCCTGTGTTGGGTCGGTGATCTGCCGCTGGACCCCGAAGAGGGCTGAGTTGGCCATCTGCAGCAGTTTCGCGGTCATACTGATATCCTGACCGACGACCTCGGCAACGTCCTTCGGTGAGGCATCGGCGGACTGCAATACCTCCATCAATCGCAGATATGCGGATGGCACACTGGGCAGGTTGTGCAAACTCGATATCAATTGTTTCAGTGCCGGGTCGCGCAACATGATCCGCAGAGAGAAAGCTCGACCCAACATCGCACGCAGCACCCCGGCGTCGCAGGGTTTCGAGAGGTACTGATGGGCCAGCGTTGCCGAACGCATGGCGACCTCCTGATCCGCGGTACCGGACAAGACTATTCTTACGACCTGCGGATGCAGACTTACCACTTTCGCCAGCAATTCCGAGCCACTCATGTCCGGCATCCGCAAATCCGTGACGAGGACATCGAAGTCGATGTGATCCAGCAACTCGAGCGCTTCGCGGGCGCTGTTGACGAAAGCCATCCGCCACTCGTTCCGCATCGAATAAAGCATGCGCTTGAGCCCATCGAGCACCCTTTGCTCATCGTCAACAAAAAGGACGTGTTTCATGCTTGATTCCCGAGTCGCGATATCAGCCGAGTTCGCGCCACAACTGGGAGCCGGATCGAACCTTGAGCCGAATGTAACGGGTCACGATCTTTCCCCCCGAGATTCTCAATTTGTTTTCCTAGGAGTTGGTCACGCTAATGGCGGGTTTGTAATGGCGGGCGTATTAAACCAAAACAAGGAGCGCCTGCGGCGATCTTCGCGTTTGAGTGCCCAAGGCCTCCGCTCGGGGACATCACCACCCCGATGCCATCAAAAGCAAAACCCCCGAGACTTGCTCGGGGGTAGTTGCCATGCCGATCGGTAACGGAGCCAGCCCGTCGCGTCGGCCTTGGGCTCCGCCCAGGCGCGACCCCGGACGGAAGATCGATACCGTGATTAGTTCATAACAGTGCTTCCGCCGTGGCATCCAGCAGAATCGCTTCGTCGACCAGCGGAGCTTGGCGCGCCGCCGCCAGGCGTAGCGCGGTCATGGCCAGTTTATTCACCTTGCGGGGGATGCCCTTAGTGGCTTGATACAGACCCTGGCGGGCAGTGTCGTCGAACAAGGGCTGAGTCACGCCGGCAGCTTTGAGTTGCTGCGCCAGATAGGCGTCGAGTTCCTCGCGCGAAAGCCCCTCCAGGTGATAGTGCGTGCCAATGCGCTGGCGCAGGGCTTCATGCATCTGCAGCGAGAGGGTCCGGCGCAACAATGGTTGGCCGACAAGCAACAGCGTGAGATAGCGCGAGGAGTCCATATCGAAGTTCAGCAGCAGCGGCAACTGCTCGAGCGCGGGATGCGGCAACAAGTGAGCTTCATCGCAGATGAGAATCGGATGTTGCTTATTGCTTTGATTGAGGCGCACGATGGCGGCGGCGATCTGCCGGACCAGGTCACCGCGAAAATGTGCGGGCTCCAGATCGAGAGTGAGCGCGATCTGGCGCAACAGATCCAGCGCCGTGCCGGAGGAGAAGTGGACATAGAGCACCTTGTGAAGGTTAGGGTTCAGCGACGCCGTAAAGACTCGCGCGGCGGTGGACTTGCCGGCGCCAACTTCGCCGGTGAGCAGTCCCACGCCGGGATGCCGGATCAGGAACTCGAGGCGCGTTTTGACCTGTTGCCAGGCCGCCGATGCGAACAACTGCTTGCCGTCGGGATTGTCGGAAAACGGCGTCTTTTTGAAGCCGAAGAAGGATTCCCACATTAGCGGTAGGTCCTTCCGTTGACGACCGCATCCACCAGGCGCGCCACGCCCTCCGGTTTTCCGGCGCAGTAGATTTCCAGATGCGTCAGGTCGAGCGGGTCGAACCGCACCTCGATTTTCTTGCCCGCCAGATGGGGCGGCGCTTCGAAGAAGCGATGGCGCAGCAGGAAGGTGGAATCGCGGCGTACCAGGCGGTCGACGCGATGGAGGAACAGGCGGCGCATATCGGTGGCCGGCGGTAGTTGCCGCACCTGGGCGATGTCTTGTTGCCAGCGCAACAACGGCGTGGTCTGAAGCGCGCTGTGCTCGCGGCGGTGATAGACGGTATCGAGCCAGTGCCAGAGTTGTTCGTTCAACTGATCGAGAGAAAGCAAAGCCTTGGGGTCGAGGTTGGCGAGAAACTGCTCGCGCACGGAGCGGAAGAAGCGCTCGATCTTGCCGCGGCCTTCGGGTTGATAGGGCGGGGTGTGAACGATGAGGATACCGATCGAGGCGGCGATCCGCGCCAGTTGCGGCGAGCGATAGATCTTGGCGTTGTCCATGTAGAGGCGAATGGGCAGGCCGCGCGCGGCGATGGCTTGCCGCAAGCAGTCCAGGAAGGAATCCAGACCTTGGTTGGGATAGAACTGCGCGTGCGGGATCAAGCGGCTGGCATCATCCAGCGCGGCTTGCAGGAACACTTGCATCCTGCCGCCGCTGGCACGTTGCACCCAGGGGCCGAAAAGCATGTCGGATTGCCAGATCTGGTTGGAGAACTCGGCTTCGTACTTCTTGTGTGCGGAGGCTTTATCGAGCAGCAGTTGGCGCTGCGTAAGTCCGCGGGAGCGCAGGAATCGATACAGCGTGGATGGCGAGATCTCCGCTTGATCACCGGCCAGGGCCAGGTGATTGAGCAATGCCGTTCCAGTGCGATGGGGGCTTTCGCGCTTCAGCCGATCGATGAGCGCGGCGGTGGCGTCGGGGATGGCGCGCATCTGGCCGCGATCCTGCCGCGGCTTGGGCATGAGCGCGGGGAGGCCGTTGCGTCGATAGCGCAGCGTCCACTCAAGCAAGGTATCCACCGAAACCTGGCGGCGCGTGGAATGCGGGATATCGTAGAGGCGCGTGGAGATCTCTTGGGCGCGGCGGGTCAGTTCGCCGCGCGGCAGGGTTTCCAGCACCAGCGGGGCAATCAGTCCATAGCGGAATAGGGCGATCTTTTCGGCTTTGTCGTGGGGCATCGAGTGACTGTTTTCTCCTCAGGTTCAAGCGTAGGGGGAAAGGCAGTCCGGTTCCAGACAAATGGTGTGTGGGGACGCTCAGGCGGGCGCGGCGGCGGGCGGAATCGTGACGCGGCGGCCGTCGGGAATGAGGCAACGGGACCAGCCCAGCAGATGTTGCCGAAGAGCGGCGAATAGGAAACGATGCGCGGGAATCCAGCCTGCCGCTTGCAGCATGGTGAGGGCACGCGTAACGAAGTTCAGCGCGGGCGGCGGATCGGTGAGCGGGGACAACGCGGCCGAAAGAGGTTCGGCCTGAACGCGAAAGCGGCGGACCCATGACTGGCCCCGCTGATAGGGCGACGTTGGTGGGAGCGCTTCCTGGAGAGTCTTACCGAGGAAGAGCCGCGCTATCAGAAACAGTGCGATCACGGCGATGCTGGAACGTAAATACGGCAAGGCGAACTCCGGCAGCAGCGACACCGTACGCCGGCAGGACTGGCACAGGTAGCGGCGCACGCGGATCCATCCGTCGAAAGCGGAATCGACGATGGTGCGAGTATAGAATCCGTGCGCCGTCAAGGGCTGTTTGGCTTGGCACTGCGGACATTGATGGGGACGGTGGCGGTCCGGGTCGTCGAGTTGCGTGAGGTACTCCGCCACGGAACCGGTGAATGGGTGTAGGATCTGCATTGTAGGATCGGCCTCCGGGAGCGCGAGCTCCCCAGGTTGTTCTGTGCGGGAGGGCTGGAACCCTCCCGCACATACCCCGCTATCCTACGCCAAGTCAAATCGTGGCTGGTTGCGGGGTCAACATCGTTCCCGCCGTGGGGTCGCGATACTGCCCATATACGGTGTAGCTAAAGTGAGAAAAACTGACTGCTAGGCGGGCGAAGATCGCGGCCCATTACACCGAACAGGTCTCCCGAGGTCGGTCGGAGGATGCGGTACTCAGGCTCTGCCATCCGATGGGTACAACTGCGCCCATCCAAGGGCTTGACCGATTCGCCGAGCAATTTCCGGTTGCAGTATGAGTCACGCCTGGACTCGATCTCTAAAGCCCATCATCGCGCTTCCATCCGTGTTGGAAACGTGTTGGGCCACGATCCTTCCGTCGTGGTACGGACGGGGAGTACCTTGTTGAAGAGCGGGTCTCGCCAGGCGATATTCAGAAACCGCTTGCAATACCAGCATCGGCGATACAGGCCGCCGGCCAGGGATGGAACTCTTATTGATAGGTTCGAAGCGCCCGCTGCGGGGAAGCTGAGGTGATTGCTTACGGTCGGCCTCGGTTCGGCACGCAGCGCGGCTAAAGAAGCGGAAGTCTGCGGCGGCTGCTAATCCGGCGAACGGATCCGGAGAAAAGGCGGTCGTGTCGGACATCGCGATGACCTTCTGTGCATTTCTCTTGCCAAGTATCAGAATGAGGCTTTCGCAACCCTTGCCATTTCTGTAGCCGCCCGATTTATTCAGCGGTAATCATTGAGAGCAAACGCGTTATCCGTAGTGAGAAGTTGCCCGTCCGCACTGAAAACATCCACGCTTCCACTGTGGATCGCGAATGGCGCCATGCGGGATCGCTCATCAGCGAGCGATTTTCACCCAGTTCCACCCTGTTAAACGATTACGCGCCTATGCAGGTACCCCCATGAGCAGGGCTTCCGCGCGGCAACTCCACATTTTTGGCAACTTCACATTAGTCGAAAGGAAGTGTTTTATTAGGAAACGTGGAAAGGGTTCTATCTCGCGCGCTTAGCAAGTTGTGACGCTGGTCCCCTTTTTGCCAATTGCCTCTTTAGGCCGAAGACGAATTGCCTACGCTGTTCCGGAGTCATGCGCTTCACCGCTTTGGCCAGTCTTTTGCGCTCCGCCAAGGTCAGTTGATTCATGGCATCTGCTAGCTGCCTTTGTTCCCGTTCCGTCAACCCTGGCTGCGGTTTGGCGGGGGTAGTCATCCTTTTTCTGGTCGCCGGTGTCGGCGCCCACAAATTACGCCCCATCGAAAGCTGAGCCGGAACTATAAAGGCAGACGTGATCTCGGCAGCGGCCGCCGGGTGGAATTCAGCGGAGACAAGTGACTGGACAATCATGCCAATCAGCAACCCGGCATGCAGGCGGGAGAAAATGCGGCGGCTCGTAGAGGCAATGGCCATTATGTGCGGAGATAGCAGATCACTAGCCATACGGCTTAGCCTTCCTTTCAGCCAGATAGAGCGACGTAGACGGGGCTTGGCCGTCGTCAAACGTTTGACAACCGTCAGCGAGTTCCTCGCGCACGTTAGCTGCATGGCGTCGTCTTGTTGCTTGGTGGAGAATCCGGCGTAGGTGGCTGTTTTCATGCGCAAGAATTCGAGACTTACTGATTTGTTCTCCGAGCCCCCACCCTCATCAAAGACTGGCAAGCCGCGGGCCGGTCTTGCCAGCAAGCTTGGCGGACGCGTGTGACGTTCCTGAACGACTCGGCAGGTGCCGTCCGTTTCGCGTCGCAGCGATCAACCCAACCGCCCCAAGGCGATCACTTGCGCTTTCTTTTCTTCGCTCAAGACGTTACTCACACCACCGAGGGCAATCGCCCACGGCCAGAATAAACGTCCCCGGGGTGGGTTGGTCGTGGGCCGTTTTCCGGGTGGCGTCAATGGCCGGTTTTGGCTGATCACCGGTGAGCCGTCCTTTCGTGCCCTGGCCTGCGTAGCCGAGGCGCGAAGGCGTCAGAGTTCTGCCCGCATTAACGATGGGCCGCCGCAGGCACTCTGCGCCTCGTCCCCGATCAAGCAGCTCGGTCTATTTGCCGTGGTCTCTAGCCTGCTATTGTCCTGCCGGCGACACGCCGTGAGCAGTCTCGTAAATCTGCTTTCCTGCCTGGGTCTGCAGTTGATTGATCTGCTGGGCTTGTGCTTGAGTCAGCGAACCGGCGTTTGCCTGCTTATCGGCAGCAATTTGCTGGTCGATCTGGTCCTGCTGATGGGTCAACTGCTGCGCCTGGCTCGCAGTCAGGTTCCCGGCGCTTTCATTGAGTTCGATCCGGCCAGCCTGCCATTCCTCCCGTTTCGCTGCCTCGATCGGCGCCGGATGAGTAGTCGGAGGGGCGGCGCCGTTGTGAGCGTCGGTATAGATCGTCCCGCTCAATTGCGATTGCAGTTGATCGATGGTTTGAGCGTCCCCGGAGGAAAGCGTCCCGCCGTTGGCTTGCTTGTCCGCCGCGATCTGAGCTTGAATGGAAGCGACCTGTTGATACAGTTGAGTCGTTTGGTCGCTGGTTAAGTTGCCTGCAGCAGAGTTCAGCGCAATCCGTCCGGCTTCAGAGGCCTGGTGCGCCATCGGATCGCCGACGTGCGAGATGTCAACCTGGTCAACCGGCCCGCCATCGATGGCAGTCTGGGCCGAGGCCGGGGGTTTCGCTGCAGTAGCCGGAGGCTGGTAAGCGTCCGAGGATAAACTATTGATCGATGTTACTGTGTTCATGCGTCTTCTCTCCTTGTGCGACTTCAGAAATACTTCGTGCAAAACCGAAAGGTACCTGTCTTGTGCATTTGGCTGCTCGACGTTCTGCTGGTGGGCTGGCCCGGTTAGCTTCGGTTTACTACCATCACATGATGTCAGGACAAACAAACGGCTACTTTAGTTAGTTTTACGTCACTAGTAGGCAATACCTTTCCAGACCATACACACCCTCTCGCCGAGCACGTTTGGTACCGATAGGACTTACCGAGTACCGCCGGGCCTAGCCACCAGCCGGTGAACCACTCATAATCGGTCCTGGGCCAGAATGCTGGAGGCATCCATGCGCCGGTGGGAACGCCGTCTCGATTGCCGCTACGATTTTGAACGGCCACTCCGTTACTCATACAACCTGAATGGTGACGCTAGTCAAGGTTTCGGCCACACAGTCGAAGCCGGCGGCGGCGGCGTACTCTTTCATGCCCATTGCCCCCCACCTGACGGCGTTACTCTAGAACTGGAAATCGCCTGGCCCTTCCTGGTACAGGGCGTCTGTTCCGTGGTTCTCGTGATCCAGGGAACGGTGGTTCGAACCGATGTGCGCGGCACGGCGTTCAGCATCCAACAGTTCCGCTTTCAAACCTCGGAGTCGCGTGCATACGACTCCTCGATCGACAGTGGCGCCATATGCAGTCTGATCGGATGACACACCGCGGGAGCCAGCGCTAAGCACGGGAGCCGGGTGGTTTGGGTTTGCCGCTCAACCAAACAATGATCGTGTCCAGACCAGGCTTCAACCGAGGCCACACCGAGGCGTTTGTTGACCTGAAAGAGAGCCGATGGCCCAAATTCCGCGTTGAGGCCTGAGGACGTCCAGCCGCTCGCGTCGAGTATGCGCATTCCTCCCATTCGGTCCATCAAGATCACCAAGCCCGATGCTTTTTCCTCAGCGCAGATGGCGGTTTCCAGAAGCTCATCCGCCTGCTGCAATAACACGTTCACATAAAGCTTATCGGTGGCTGGCGCCGGCTTTTCTTGCGATTCTTGACATTACTATTTCTCAAAACCCGGATAAAAAATGCGATTTATGTAATCGATTGTCTCTGGGATTTGTGGGACGCCGTTCGCCGCGTCCACACGTGCAGGTCCGGCGTTATAGGCGCTGACCGCCTTCAGAACATCACCGTTATATCGTGTCAACAACTCCCGCAGGAATCGCGCGCCGGCTTCCACGTTTTGCGTCGGATCCAGCGGGTCGCGTACGCCGAGTTGGACGGCAGTGGAGGGCATGAGTTGCATCAATCCCTGAGCGCCTTTCGCAGAGACGGCACACGGCCGGAAGCCGGACTCCTGCCGCATGACGTTGACCAGCAGCTCTTGATCGAGGCCTTCACGCGTGGCTGCTTGACCAGTCAGCGACCGCACCTCCCCGTCGGATAGGGGCGGGCATTCTAACTCTCCGACCCTGCGTACCATGCCTTCCATGTGGTCCGGTGGCGCGAGCAAGAAGAAGCCCTCGGCGCTCCTGCCTTCCTGTTTTTGTACGGATACCCGCTGCTTGGCAATGGATTCGCGCATGAGCGCGATGGCAGCTTGCTGTTTAGCCGCCGTGTCTTCGCTTGGGGAGTGTACGGCTGGCACCGATGTCTGCGTCTTAACGTCACTCTGGCCCGCGGCCAGGAGTACAGAGCTGAAGACGGCTAGGACAGCATCCGCCAGCGCTATGGTCGTTAATTTCATATGAGATTCTCTCGAAATGGGCGCCGACAGCGCCGATGTGTGGAATGACGGCCTACGGGCAAATCCCGCAGGTAGCCATCGGAATGGAGCACCGCCATGGAAATCGGACCATCCAACCGAGTGGATATGAGCACGCCAGTCACATCGCAAACGGCCTCGCAGGATTGGCTATCAAACGATCGCCAGGCCGTTGCAGCCGTCCAATGGTTAAACAAGGCAGAGTGGCTGGGGCAAGAACGGGAACTTAAATACCGGCATGACCCGAAGACGGGAAAACTGACGATCCAGGTCGTCAACCGCCAGACGGGCGAGATCGTGGACCAGATTCCACCAGAATCCATCTTGCGTCTGGTCACCGAACTGCAAGCTGAACTGAACACAAAGGATAAATAGCGACAATGCCCGAAGCGTACCTCGAAAATCGGATCTTGACCGCGGAGCCGCTGGAATTGATCCAGATTCTGTACGAACACGCCATCCGGTTCGTGGGTGAGGCCCGCGATGCCTTGGCAGCGGGTGACATCGTCGGAAGATCTAAAGCTATCATTCGAACGATTGGTATTCTGGGCGAATTGGAGGCCTCTCTCGACAGATCTGCAGGCGGGTCCATCAGCGATAACCTGGCGAGGCTCTATCAGTACATGCGCACTATCCTGACGGTGGCCAACCTGAAGCAAGACGATGGACCGCTCGCAGAAGCAGAGTCTCTGTTGCAAACATTGAGTGGGGCTTGGCAGGCGATCGGCCGAAATCCGGTTGGCTTGCAAGCAAACGCTGCTACGTCTCTTCCAGCCGGCCTGTCCTCCGGAACCAGCGGGAGCCGATTCTTGCCCGATGCTAATTTCGCGTTGCTCGACCATAGCTGGACCGCCTGATTACGGCTCGGCCGGCTTCTGCAAACCCTTGGCAACCAATGAGGCGAGCCCGAGTCCACCGTTAGCAGCCAGCGCCTGCGCGAAGATCTCCTGACCATATTCCATCGCGGAAGAAGCCGACTCATCGCTTCCTGTACCCAGCCAGCCTCCTTCGGAGTCCTGCATCGACTTGAGCATTTGCCCTATCAGCAAGGCTTCGAACTGGGTAGCGGCTGTCTTGACCTTGGCAGGGTCATCCTTGGGGCGGGCGGCGATAAGCCCTTCCTGCATACTCGTGCCGATGGGATCGGTGGCTTGCATTTTCAGATGACCTTCAGGTCGGCGTCCAATGCGCCGGCATCCTTGAGATTCTGGAGGATGGAGATAATATCGCGAGGCGAGGACCCGATGACCGTGAGGGCGCGCACCAACTCTTCCACGGTCGCTCCATTCTTTAGCACGACGTTGTGGACCGGCTCCTGCTTCACGTCAACGGTCGTATTGGGCACGACCTGGGTCGTTCCGGAACTGAGTGCGTTCGGCTGGCTGGCGGTCAGGCGCGTTTGAATCTCCACCGTGAGACTTCCTTGCATCATCGCCACTGGGGCAATTTGCACGTCCTTACCCATGATGATTGTGCCAGTACGCTCATTTACCACGATCTGGGCTCCGCGGTCGGTCTCCACTGTCAACTGCTCTAAATCGGCCACGAATCCTGTGGAATTCAGGTGGTACTCGACGGGCAGTTTGACCCGGATGAGAGCTGCGTTCTCGGCGTGTGCAACGGAGCCGAATCGTTTGTTCAAGACTTCCACCACGCGCGCCGCAGTAGTGAAATCGGCGCGCCGTAATTGTAGGCGCAGAACATCTCCAAGATTGCGCGAGGGCGAGGGCCGCTCGACGAGCGCGCCATTTGGAATGCGTGCAACCGTTGGATGGTTCACGACGCGTACGTTCGCTCCGCCTCCCGCAACAAATCCGCCGAGCACGGTGGCGCCTTGGGCAACGGCGTACACCTGCCCGTCCGGACCCTTGAGGCCTGTCATGAGAAGCACTCCGCCTTGCAGACTCGGGGCGTCACCCACGGCTGCGATAGTCACATCGATGCGTGCACCAGGCTCAGCGAATGGGGGAAGAGTGGAAGTGACCATTACGGCAGCCGTATTCTTCACTTGGATCGTGGTGGGCGAAACAGTCAATCCCATCCGTTCCAGTAGGTTCGTCAAGCTTTGCGCGGGAAAAAGGGTCTGCTGGCGGTCGCCTGTCCCGGCGAGGCCGACAACAAGACCATAACCCATAAGTTGGTTGTCGCGGACACCTTCGAGGGACACCAACTCTTTGAGCCGTGTGGCGGCGCGCGCGGGGGCGAGCAAAAGGAGGCCGGATAAGCAGACTGAGGCGATGGCGCTCTTCATGGTATCTCAGAACGGCAGTAACCCAAGGAGGAAGCGATAGATAATGTTCGGACGGTGTATCGAGTCGTTAATCACGCCTTTGCCGTCGATATTGATCTCCACTTGTGCTATCTGGCTGGAACTGATGATGTTTCCAGGGCTTAAATCGGTGGGCCGGATTACGCCTCGAACCTTCACGGTTTGGTGTTCCGAGTTCACCACAAGGTTCTTGGTGGCCTCGACCACCAGATAGCCGTTAGGCAGCACATGGGTCACCCGGGCGCTCAGTGTGTCCGTTAGAGTTGTCACGCGGCTGGTCGTGCCTTCGCCATCCAAAGCGGTCGCGGTGTTGGCGTTCAGGAGGTTCGACAAGGCCCCAGCAGCGCTCTTCACGCCCAGGAGCGACGCAATCGAGCTTTGTGCGGAAGAAGCGCGTGACGTTTTGGTCGTTCCCGTAGCCACCGCCGAGGCATTTTCATTCACCAGGATCGTGACGATGTCATCGACCTGCGCTGCGCGTACATCGCTGCCCAGATCGGTCAGCCGGGACGACGGCGACCACAGCGAACCGGGTGCAGGCTTCGCCGGCGCCGGCGGCTCTTTAAGGGCTTCCTGCAAGTACAGATCCAACGGACTGGGCTCCGCCGTTTTCTTTTTCTTGTTGGCGCCATGCGCCGGCAACGCCACCATTAGAACCAGCACAATCGCGATCTGCCAGCATTTCTTTGAACGCATACTATTCAGCTTTCACAAAATCGGTCAGGACAATAGCCTTGCCCTTTCCGGCGACTTGGGCGGAGAAGGTTTTGTTGCTCTCCAGATTCCGAACGGCGATCGTTTCGCCGCTGTGGCCGCCGGATTCCGCTCGCGCTGCCAGCACCAACCGCGCGGCACCGCTGCGGACTTCGATCTCGATCAGATCGCCGCGGTTTATCTCGTTGGGGCGACAAATCAGCTCGGAGCGAAGTACGGCGCCTACCGCGATGGGCCGTATCGGCGTCTTTCCCACCGCCTCGTCCATAGAGAGCTGTCGCTTTTCGAATACTGGAAAGCCTTCTTGATCTGTGACCCGCAATTGGGATGGCTCGATGATACGACCCGGCTTCAGTTCTTCCGCGGCCACAACCTCGCTATGCCGCACGAGAATGCGAACTCTTGCCCAGATTGCAAACCGGTGGTCTTCTCCGTAAATTACATCTCCGCGCCACAATACCGGGGCGCGCTGATAGGGCGAAGCGGGAGTCCCCAAATGCTCCAGTCCAAATTCGATCCGTCCCCGCGGCACGGGATAGACGCTGATTTCCGGAAGTTCAATGTGGGCGTCGGGCATTCCCAGTGCGGCGTGCATTGCTTCCAGTACACGATTTCGATCCAGGGGCTCCATAGCACGCGCGAAGCAAACACTGGCGCTCGTGTCGAAATACAAGCCGTATCGTTGCGCGAGAGAGACTAACTCTGTTTGATGAAAGCTGTATTGGGACCCCGCCAGCGGTGTATTGCCCAACAACGTTTCGGGCGGTATTTGTTGGAACGCTGGGATTACAACTGCTAGATCCTTCGCCAGAATGCGATCGTCCTGTATCGGCGTGCAGACAGGCGCCTGCGCCCAAATCTGCGGCGCAATGGAGCATACCAGCACCAGAAAGTATCTTTTCATTGCCGTATATTATTGACCTGTTGATACATTTCGTCGGCAGCCTTGACTACCTTGGAGTTGGCCTCGTAGGCCCGCTGAGCTGTGATCAGGTTGATGAATTCTTCCACGATACTCACATTCGATTGCTCGGTATAGCCCTGGAGCAAGGTGCCTAAACCCTCCTGGCCTCCCGGGTTGGCGACCGTCGGGTCGCCCGATGCATCGGTTGGCTGGTAGAGGTTCTTGCCGAGGCTGTTCATGCCAGCCGGGTTCTGAAAGCCCGCGAGTTGGATTTGTCCGGCCTTTTGTGCGGCCGTCTGCCCCGCTAGGGTGTAGCTCACAGTTCCATCCGACGCCACTGAAATCGACAATGCGCCGGAGGGGAGGGTTATCTGTGGCTCCAGCGTATCGCCATTCGCGGTGACGACATTGCCGTTCTTATCCAGTTGAAACTCGCCGTCCCGCGTATAGGCCAGTTGACCCGTGGATGCGAGGCGGATTTGGAAGAACCCGTTTCCTTGAATTACGAGGTCCAAGGGGTTATCGGTCTCCGAAAAACTGCCTTGAGTGAAGATAATCTCGTTGGAAGCGGCGCGTGTGCCAAGCCCAAGCTGCAGTCCGGCCGGAAGCGTGGTCTGCTGGCTGGCGGCCGCGCCGGGTTGTGCCATGTTCTGATAGAGCAAATCCTGGAACTGAGCGCGGCGCGTTTTAAAGCCGGCTGTATTCGCGTTTGCGAGGTTATTGGCAATATTGTCGACGTTAGTTTGCTGGGCGTTCATGCCGCTGGCGGCGGTGTATAATGCGCGAATCATGTTTTCTATGCTCCTGAATGCATGGCTGGGTCGGGACCTGCGAGCCTTTCGTTCCGATCATCCGACGCGCGCCACCTCTTGAATCGTTTTCGTATCCATCTCGGTGCTTATCCCAATGGCCTTCTGCAGCATCTCGAATTGGCGCATGACACCAACCAGGTGCATGGCCACCTCGGCCACGGGCACATTGGAGTCTTCGATCTTGCCCTGCTGTAATTCGACACCAGTAGCTTGTACCGGCAGATTCTTGGGATCTGCGTTCTGGAAGCAGGCGTCAGCTACTTTTTGCAGCGAATCCGTCGCCGGGAGGGTGACTAATTTAATCTGGCCGATTGGTTGTCCATCCTGCTGTACAGTACCGTTGACCGAAATCTGTATCGGCTTTCCCGACGTCACGTGGATAGTGCCTCCGGACTGGTCCTGCAACGGGTATTTTCCAGCTACCGCGAGCTCACCCGATGACAGCACCTGCAAGTTGCCGTTGCGTGTATAAAGAGGACCGTTCGGTCCGTTGACCACCAGAAATCCTTTGCCGGTCAGTGCGACATCCATCGAATTACCCGTTACCTGGACGGTCCCTTGCGAGAAGTCGGTCCACTGCCGCTGGACAACCGGTAACGTGGCAGTGGGTTCGTTCTCCGCACTGGCTGCAAGATCCGAGCTGAACAGGCTGTAGAACTCCTGGTCACGTTTGTAGCCGCTGGTCGCTGTGTTCGCAAGATTGTTTGCCAGCAGATCGAGCGACTGCATGCGGGACCGGAGACCGCTGGCGGCGGCGATGGCGATGGGATCCATGGATTGCGCGATTCACATATGCAAGTCTTTGGCCCAAGAGGTTACAGCTAGTCCCGGCAAGTCGCAGTCTGTGAGACGTTGAAAAAACCTAGAAAATCCGAATGACGTACCGATATAGACGATTAAGCAGGCCCTTCACTCGTCAATTCCTTGACGGATTGCCTTGACAGTCAAAGTCCCAACACTGCTCGGCTGGTTCTATCCGGTTGAGAGAATTGATGGGCCGGCTTGGCGGTCAATCTGCATTTGTCTCGGCCGTGACGACTGCTTCCGCTGCAACGGCTCGCGCATCCTTCGCGCCGGAGAGTTCCGCGCAGCGGGCCATATTCCCTACCGGCAGTTCGTTCGCGGAAGAATTTGAAGGATATACGACTTCGCGTGACCAATGGGTGCCACGCGGCCCCGGCAGTCAGGAGCGCGCACCTGGGCGGTCGTCCGCCACTCCAGCCAAACCACAAAAAGAGAACAAGACCGGTCAGTCGGTGCCCATTTCTATACCTATAGTCCCCATCCCCGCCCCCGCCACTGCGTTGCCGATAGATCTCTATCCAGGTGTCCACGGCAACCAGGACGATGCGTTGACGGCAAGCGCGGCGAGTTGTGATCCGCAAGCGGTAGTGGGCGGGGGCCCGTTGCAACCTATGACAATGCCACAGCCGGATTTGACTGCGGCCGACTCGCAGGCTACCGCATTCATGATGCGGATGCAGGTTATGGCTGCGGCCGGTGGTTCTGCGCTGCAAGCAGGGACGAACCCGGCCGCATCCGATAAGCAGGCTGGGGAAGCCGATAACCAGGAGACTCCATCTCTGCCGCAGCTACTGGCGGACACGCAAAGCGCCTTACCGGCTTTCGGATTGGGCCGTCAGGCGGAGTTTGGTGTCGAAGTAAAGCAGGCGCCAGCACCCTCCCAGGCCCCAGAACTGCGTGCAATACGGGCCGACGATCCCCCTCAAGCGCCGAAGCCTCTCAATAACATTCTGTTGCAGGTGAACAAGTCTGCGGACGAGAAGGTCATCGTACGGCTGGTGCAACAATCCGGTGAACTTCGACTAGCCGTTCGTACGGATGATTCGGAGCTGGCGCACGGTTTGCAGGATGGGCTCCCGGAATTGGTCGGCAAGCTGCAAGGAAGCGGTTACCGGGCTGATACCTGGCACCCAGTGCAATCTTCCGTGGCCGCTGGCCCAACGCTTGAGAACCCTGGCACATCCAACCATTCCCGACAGGGCGACCCACAGTCGCAATCGGGGGGATCACAGCAAAATGATGGCCGGCAACAACAGAACAAACATAATCAGCCGCGTTGGGCAGAGGAAATGGAATTCAGTCTGACCGGTAAAGAGACAGCTTCAGGAGAATCTTATGGCTTCACCCGTTAACGCACTTACTGGTACTTCCACTCCAGCCGCAACCTCCTCCTCGTCCTCCGGGGGTCTCGATCCAACGTCGGGGGACAGCGAGGAGGTCTTTCTGCAACTGCTCGTATCTCAAATGCAGAACCAGGACCCGCTCAACCCGACTGACAGCACGCAATTCGTTTCGGAGCTCGCGCAATTCAGCGAACTCGAGCAGACGATGGCTATCAGGAGCGACATCGAGTCATATGCGGCCCAGGCGCCGGCAGCCCAAACAAGCTCGACCACCCAAACGTAGTCTTAAGGAGAATAGTTCATGTTTCCAGGATTTTCATCTGCCCTTTCCGCACTCACCGCCGATTCGAACGCAATCGATGTTTGCGGCAACAATCTCGCGAATCTAAATACCCCAGGTTTCAAGGCCTCGCAAGTGGAGTTCTCCGACATGATGTCGGAAACCATCGGCGGGTCCCTGAATCCGGCTCAGGTTGGGATGGGAGTGGGACCCATTCAAACGAACACCAATTATACCCAAGGCGGCCTCACTGCGACCGGCGGGCTGACCGACGCCGCGATCCAAGGAAATGGCTTCTTCGTGGTGCAGGACCAGAATGGCCAGACGCTCTATACGCGTGACGGCAGCTTCCAGGTGGATTCCGCCGGGAACCTCGTGACCGCCACTGGCCAAAACGTCCAGGGGTGGCCGGCGTCGAACGGAACAGCCAACCCGAATGGTCCTGTCTCCAACCTCGCCATTCCAACGGGAACACTGATTCCGGGCACGACGACGACTACGATGAGTCTGGAGGTGAATCTCAATGCGGCTGCGACCGCGGGGGCCGGATCTACGTTCTCGGCTCCGATACAGGTATACGACTCACTAGGGGCCAGCCATACTCTAACGGTCGATTTCACCAATACCGGCGCGAACTCCTGGCAGTACACCGTAGGCATACCCGCTGCCGACTTGAGCACCGGGGGCAATGCTACATTGGCCACTGGAACCCTAACCTTCGATGGCAACGGGAATCTAACGAGCCCCGCCCCCGGTTCGGGCCAGCAGACGCTGGCGATTACGGGCTTGGCTGACGGCGCTAAGGACATGAGCATCAACTGGAACCTGTTCGCCCCGTCCGGGAGCTCCAACATCACACAGTTATCCGAGACCTCCTCGCTCGAGAATGAGACTCAAGATGGCACCGCTCCCGGCGAAGTCACGAATGTCAGCCTTCAGAACGGCGGACTATTGATGGCGAATTACTCGAATGGACAGCAGGTTCTAGTGGGGCAACTGGCTGTGGCGGCCATCCAGAATCCCGAGAGTCTGGTTTCCGTCGGTGGGAACAACCTGCAAGCCAGCTCCACGACCGCACCGGCAGTAATGGGCGCCGCGAACAGCGGCGGGCGCGGACAAATTGTGGGCGGATCGCTGGAGGGATCCACCGCGGACATGGCCGCCGAGTTCACGAACCTGCTCACCTACGAACGGAGCTATCAAGCAGCCGGTCGAGTGATCACCACCGGGGACACCATGGTGCAAGATACGCTCAACCTGATCCAAGGCTAGCTCACATGGGCACAACCCGCCTCGCCCCGTTATCTGTTATCCCTTTCGACGTGGAGGCCGCTTTGTGGCGGCTAACACCCGGTCTACGCCAATTGCCGGGCTCAATAGCCAGAATCGCCGATGTGTTCACGAGGAATGCCTATATCGGTTCGGGCGACTTGAATTTGTTGAACGGCCGCCACGCCGGCCGCATGGCGGCAGGGAAGGCTTAGAAATGGAACCGATACGGCAGGTTCTTGCAACATTACTGGTGCTCGGGTTGCTCGGCGGCACCCTATACTGGCTCCGCACCAAGGGGTTCGCCCGGCTGAACGGAAGAGGCTTGGGCCGGCCCGCCAATCGGCAGATGCGCTCCATAGAGCAGCTACGACTGACTCCACAGCACTCCTTGCACATGGTGAAGGTCGGGGACAAGGTCCTGCTCGTCGCTCTTTCTCCGGGCGGGTGTTCGGTCCTCAGTGCCAACGGAATCGAGATTCTAGCTGATGAGCGGACGGTAAGCCGATGACGCATAGACTCGCGAAGGCTGCATTGATCCCAATGGCCGTAGCGAAGCTGGCGTCCGCCGCGGGCGGCACAGACTCGATGTTGGGCGTTAACATTGGCAAGAACGCCACTTCGGTGAGTGTCCCAATGCAGATCGTCATCATGATGACTCTGCTGACTCTGCTGCCGGCACTCTTGATGGCTGTTTCCCCGTTTCTGAGGATTACCATCGTTCTTCACTTTCTGCGTCAGGCACTGGGTACGCAGACTACGCCGTCAAACCAGGTGTTAGTGGGAATCGCATTATTTCTCACTATGTTGGTCGTTTCTCCCGTAGCTTCCGACATTTATCACCAGGGATGGGAGCCGCTCCAGAAGGACCAGATCACCGCCGAGCAGGCCTTCGATGCCGGGGCCAAGCCTCTAAAGGCATTTTTGATTCGTTTCGTGCGCGAAAAGGACGTCAAACTCTTTCTTGACATCTCGCACGTGCCCGCGCCGCACAGCCCATCAGACCTGGAACTCCGTATCCTGATCCCGGCGTACATACTTTCCGAACTCAAGACCGGCTTCCAGATCGGCGCCGTCTTGTTCCTGCCCTTTCTGATTATAGATCTGGTGGTCGCGTCTGTGACCCTTTCGATCGGTATGATCCAACTGCCGCCGGTGATGATCTCCGCCCCGTTTAAGATCCTGCTATTTGTCCTGGCCGACGGTTGGAACCTGGTAATCGGCTCATTGATGAAAGGCTTCTTTATATGACACCGGAATTTGTGATTCAGATTATCCGCCAAGCCTTGATGACGGCGTTTTGGCTGGCCGCGCCGCTGCTGGCGGTTGGATTTGTGGTCGGCATCCTCGTCAGCCTCGTGCAAATCCTTACTTCGATCCAGGATTCGGCATTCAACGCCATCCCGCGTTTGGTCGCATTCCTGGCGACCTTCCTATTGGCCCTGCCATGGATTGCGCAAAAGATGACCGCATACACCGTTGCAATTCTGAGCGATTTCAGCCGCTATGCGCGCTGATCTGGTCGTATCCATTCCCGTACTGCTTGGTTTTCTGATGACGTTGGTGCGCGTCTCAGGAGTATTCGTATTCGTCCCGTTTCCCGGCGCATCCAGCAGTTTGGCACCGGCCCGCGTTCTGTTATCACTCGGCATAACTATTGCCCTGTTTTCGCACTGGCCCCACGTCGCGGGGACGCCATCTGCGGGATCATTCCTAGCATGGATCGTTCTGGAGGCGGCCCTTGGTGTCGGGACAGGACTCGCCGTGGCGTTTGTGATGGAGGCATTCGGAGTGGGAGCGCAAATCATGGGTTTGCAGGCGGGCTATGCGTTCGCTTCCACGGTCGACCCGAACACTCAGGCCGATTCGACCGTATTGGTGGTTCTGTCGCAAGTCACTGCCGGCTTGCTGTTCTTCGCGATGGGAATGGACCGGCAGGTGATTATGATTCTGGCACGGAGTCTCGAGACCAATCCAGCGGGTTCCTTTACGCTGTCGCGCGGAGCCGCCGAACAGATGTTGTTGATCGGTTCCACTATGTTCTCCACCGGACTACGACTGGCGATGCCGATGATCGCCATTCTCGTGATGCTTGACATTTCGCTGGCCCTGCTGGGCCGCGTAAACACTCAGCTGCAGCTTCTGCATATTTCATTTCCGGTCAAGATGGTAGTTGCGCTGAGTTTGTTGAGTTCGCTAGCCCTGATGCTTCCCACCATCTTCCAGGTTACAGCCGAAGGTACGTTCGCAGCGGTGCGCGGCCTGATCTCGCGTTAGAGAAAAGATGGCCGACAAAGACCAACAAACCGAACAACCTACACAGCGGCGCCTCAAGAAGGCGCGCGAAGAAGGCCGCTTCCCCACTGCTCGGGTTTTCGTCAGCGCGCTGCAGTTCTTGGCTTTTGTTGCCATGTTGAACTCTTTCGGTCTGCCGTGGATCATGGACCTCCGCAACGTGATCGCCACGCTCTTGCGGCATGCAATGGCCCCCGAACTGACGGCGGGTGACGTCATCTACTTTGGACTGCGTCTATTGCAGCATGTGTTGACGCCACTATTGATATTGGGCGGTGTGATGCTTGCCATCACCGTGGGCGTACAACTCATCGTAACGCGCATGGGTATCAGCCTCAAGAACCTTGCTCCTAAAGTGCAACGGCTGAACCCACTGTCTCGCCTGCGCCAGCTGCCCAAACAGAACCTATCGGCGCTCCTGCAAGCCGTCGTAATGATTCCGGTCTTCGCTGCCGTTCTCTACGCACTGATATGTGACAACTTCGATAGTTACTTTCTGTTGCCGCTTCGGAGCATCTCTTCCGGGGCCTTGCTGATGGCCAATTCCATTCAGACGCTTCTCTGGAAGGCGTCCATGCTGTTCGTGGTGTTCGGTGCTGTGGATCTTATCCGCCAGAAACAACGCTATCAACAAGAGCTGAAGATGAGCAAGCAGGACATCCGCGATGAGTTCAAGGAGACGGAGGGTAACCCATTTGTAAAACAACGGCTGCGGCGGCTACGGCGGGAGATGGCCAGGCGCCGCATGATGCACGAAGTGCCTAAGGCCACCGCCGTGATCGTAAACCCCACCCACTACGCGGTGGCGCTAAGCTACGCCCTGAATACGCGCGGAGCGCCCAAGGTTGTCGCCAAAGGCAAGGACTATGTAGCATTGCGTATTCGCCAGAAGGCCATCGATCACCAGGTGCCTTTAATTGAGAATCCGCCCCTGGCGCAGGCGCTGTACAAGTCAGTTGACGTCGGCCAGGAGATACCGGCGGAGTTCTACCGGGCGGTGGCCGAAGTGCTCGCTTATATCTTCAAGCTGATGAATGGCAAGCGGCCTGCGTAGAGAGCATAGAACTGGCATGGGAGTATATCAATCTTGACACCGACACAGGCGATCGCGGCGCCATCGAAGCCTTTTAATTGGAGGACTGCAGTTGACTGGAAAGAACTGGGTGTTCCGGTCGCGGTGCTGGGCATTGTCCTGGCCCTGATTACACCCGTACCCCCATTTCTGCTGGATGTGCTGCTGGTAATCGACATCATGATGTCGGTCACGGTGATGATGGTCGCGCTCTACATCCGAAAACCGGTCGAATTCAGCGTGTTCCCGACGACGCTGCTATTGTTAACACTGTTCCGGCTGGCTTTAAATATATCTTCCACTCGCCTCATTCTGATGAACGGGAACAGTGGAACCAGCGCCGCCGGCGACGTTATTCAGGCCTTCGGGAACTTCGTTGTGGGCGGCAATTATGTGATCGGCGCGGTGATCTTTCTTGTGCTCATCGCGATTCAATATGTGGTCATAAACCATGGCGCGGTCCGCATCTCCGAAGTAACTGCCCGGTTTACATTGGACGCTTTGCCGGGAAAACAGATGTCCATCGACTCTGACCTGAGTTCCGGTTTGATCCAGGAGGCCGAAGCCCGAAAACGCCGGAAGGACCTTGCGCGGGAAGCCGAGTTCTTTGGAGCGATGGACGGTGCGACGCGCTTCACGCAAAGGGACGCCGTGGCGGCGATCCTGATCACGGCGATCAATATCGTCGCGGGATTCCTGATCGGTGTGCTGCAGCACGGGATGGATCTCCGGCATGCCTTGGAGACTTATACCGTCCTCACAATTGGCGACGGCCTGGTGACGGTAATTCCGGCCTTGATGATCTCAATTTCGGGCGGTCTCATCGTTACGCGGGCCAGTTCCGAAGAGCGGCTGGCGACAGATTTCGCAAAACAAGTGTTTGGCAGTCCCAGTCCGCTACTGCTGGCCAGTGGCGTCCTGGTGATTCTCGCGATGTTCCCCGGGTTACCGGGAGTGCCTTTTCTCGTTATGGGAGGTGGCCTCGGCGCTGCGGCCTGGCGGATGAAGAAGCGGCAATCTGTCACTGAGAAAGCGGAAGCCATGGCGAAGCCGGCCCCCAAAGACAATATCGAGACGTTGCTGCGCGTGGAGCCGCTTTCGATCGAAATGGGACTTGGCCTGGTGAAATTTGTCAACGGCGGGCAGGAATCTCCACTCATCAAGCGCATCGGCGGTATTCGACGCCAGTTAGCAAAAGAGATTGGCATTGTGCTTGGGCCTGTGCGCGTGGTGGACAACGTGACTCTAAAGGCGAACGAATATATCGTCCTGCTCAAAGGCGCAGAGATTGGCCGGTACGAATTGCCTCCGGGATGCGAACTTGCGATTCCGGTCGGCAAGCTGGAACCGGCTCCGGGCGGCAAGCAAACCAAGGAACCGGCCTTCGGCATGACCGGTTGGTGGGTTCCCTCAGAACAGGCCGATGCAGCCCGGCGGCGGGCCTTTACCGTGGTGGATCCGGTCAGCGTTCTCGGCACTCACCTGGCGGAACTCGTGCGCCGGTACGCGCACGAGATGTTCTCGCGTCAGGATACGAAGCGGTATCTGGATCGCGCCGCGGTGGAATGCCCCAAGGCGGTTGAGGACCTGGTTCCGAAGATCCTGCCGCTCTCCACCGTGCAGCGCGTATTGCAGAACCTGCTGCGGGAGCGGGTGTCCATTCGTGATTCGGTGACCATTCTAGAGGCGCTCGGAGAGGCTGGCGTGACAACCAGGAACACCGTCCTGCTGACCGAGTACTTGCGTCAAGCGCTGCGCCGCACCGTGGTGAAACCTTTCCTGAACGCCGCGGGCGACGTTAGCGCTTACATATTGGACCCGGCACTCGAGCAGGTAGTCGAGTCGGCCATTCAACATGGCGAACAATCCAGTCACCTTACTCTGGCGCCCCCGGCGATCAGAGAATGTTTGCAGCGCATTAGCAAGAAGGTTGGAGATCCCGAAGCAGCCGTCGCGGTCATCTCGGGATCCAGTTCGCGCTACTTCTTCAGACAAATAGTTGAGCCGACCATTCGGAACCTTTTCTTCATCTCTCATAACGAAATACCCGCTGAAGTCAAGATCATCTCATTAGGGGTCATTTGATAGATATGGCTACCGCCGGCAACACCGAACAACTCCACGTGAAGTCCTTCTTCGCGCCGACAGTAAAAGAAGCTCTCGATCGGGCACATCAGGAACTGGGACCCGACGCCCTGATCTTGAGGACTCGCGCGTCGCCGCCCGAAGCCCGCCATTTGGGCGCCTGCGAAGTTGTCTTGGGGGTCGCGCAGGAAGCCGGCGCAAGGACGCCTAAGTCTGCGGCCGGGAGCCAGTCGGGCCATCCTCAGCTCGGAGCGATCGAAGATGCCCTTGTGCAGTTGAACGAATTCATGCGGACTTTGCCCATTCCTCGCACGAGCCGCGTGGAAGACGCGTTACAAGAAGCCGGCATCGTCCCGAAGCTGGCCCACGAGATCGCGCAGGCGGTCCGGCAACGTATTAACGGCGGGCCGGTCGTACAGATAGGACGACTCGGGGGCGCAAGCTCGGCTGGCATAGCTGTGGAAACCGCCGCTGAGATCGCGAGCCGTCTTGAAGTGCACTCCGGATTAGGCCGAGTCATAGCGCTGGTGGGCCCTCCGGGAGCTGGAAAGACTACGACGTTGGTGAAGTTAGCTGTCCACGAGGGACTACGTGCGGGCCGGTCTACGCATTTGATTTCCACAGACACGCAGCGCATCGGCGGCGCCGAACAGTTGCGGACCTTCGCGGTTATCTTAGGTGTGTCGTTTCTGGCTGTCGAGAGTACGGCGGCCTTGGAGCTAGCCATTGAATCCGCTCCGCCCAGCGACCTCATACTCATCGACACACCAGGATATGGGCCTGTGCTGCAAAGCGAACTGGGAGCCGATCTCGCGGGTTTTCTAAACGCGCGTCAAGATATTGACACCCACCTGGTCCTGACGGCGTCAATGCAGCTTTCCGCATTACGGAAGTCGGCGGACCTCTATCGAGCCTATCGGCCCTCCAAACTGCTATTTACAAGGCTTGACGAGGCAGAGTCTTTGGCGGCAGTGTTCAGCGAGGCCACCCGGCTGGAGATGCCGCTCTCTTACTTCGGTTTGGGCCAGCTAATTCCGGAAGATTTGGAAGCCGCCAGCAAAGAGCGGGTAACAGAGTCATTGGTACGCAACTTGCGAGATCAACTGCAGGCGGTAGCCTGATCGGGCGACATGGGAAGCAGTTCCTACGGTCCACAATCGATTATCGACGACGACAGCGCATCGCGCCGTGAAGCGCTGGTGCTTCAGCACCTGCCGCAAGTGCGGCTAATCGCCCGGCGCATCCACGGCCGTCTTCCGAGCTACATCGCGGTGGAGGACCTGGTGTCCGCGGGCGTGGTCGGTTTGATCGGAGCGATCGATAACTTCGATCCCATGCTGAATGTACAACTCAATACCTATGCCGAACGAAGAATCCGCGGCGCGATCATGGACAGCCTGCGCGACATGGATTGGGCGCCGCGCGAAACCAGAAAGAAATCCAGGCTCATTGAGGCCGCGATCCATCAGGCCAAACAACGTCTTGAGCGGGAACCCCTGGAGGAAGAGATTGCAGCAGAACTGGGCATAACGCCCGCGGAATACCAAAAATGGCTTTCTGAAGTCCAGTCCGCCGACCTGGAACGGCTAGAGTACGTACCGGGCGACGGCACCCGCGTTAATATACTGGATTTCATCTCCGACGATGAAGAAAACCGCCCTTCGCACATCGTGGAACGGTCGGCGTTGGAGCGGGTCCTGTCACTCGCGATCGATCGCATCCCCAAAACGGAGCGGACCGTGTTGACCCTTTACTATTACGAAGAGCTGAATCTCCGCGAGATCGCCGAAATCATGGGTCTGCATCTGTCGCGGATCCACCAGTTACGCGTCCAGGCGGTTCTTAGGCTGCGCAGTCACCTTGAGAGAGTCTGGTTGTCCCAACCAAGGAGCAAGTCTTGAGTGAAAATCTGAATCGAGCTGCCGGAGCGATAGACGGGGATGCCGCCGGCTCGGCCATGGACATCCTGTTAGAAATCGAGCTACCTGTCACCCTTCGCTTCGGGCGGCGGCAAATGCGTCTGGAGGATATTCTCCGTTTGGGCAGCGGCTCAATTGTCGAATTCGACCGCGCGATCGAGGATCCGGTAGAGGTGCTGGTGAACGGCCGCGTGATCGCCCGCGGGGAAGCCGTCACAGTTCATGGACACTATGGCGTCCGGATTCTGGAAATCGCCAACGCACGCGAGCTCATCGACCCAAACCAGGAGTTGCGTGTTGCCCCGCCGCCGCACTCCGTCCGCCCAACGGAGACGGCATGAGCTTCGCCTGGATCTTGAGTCCGATCACACAATACAGCGTACTGGCTCTGGGAATCCTCTCATGCGTAGGCCATTGCTTCTCGAACAGCCTCCAAATACACGCAGAACGCCGCCGCATGGCGGCGTCTCAAGAGTCCTTGGAGCGTTCTGTCGGGGCGCTTCACGATGCTTTGGGGCAGATTCGGAGGGACATGCGGGAACCTCAGGCGCGGTACCTGGCTCCATCGCCAGGGTTGAACCTCACGACGCGCTTCGAGGCGCTACGTATGCATCGCCGCGGAGAGTCCTTGGCAACTATCTCGACTGCATTGCAAACGCCACGTAATGAAATCGAACTTCTGGTGAAAGTGCACGGCCATCAGAACTTGTAGCGGCTAGCTGGCGCGGAGCGCACCCGAGTTCTCGAAACTGCGCAACTTCATGATCAGAGTCGTGCGCTTCATGCCTAGCAACTCGGCGGCGGCAGTCCGATTGCCCGCAGTCTTCGAGAGTGCCTTTTGCAGCATACCTTGCTCGAAGTGGCTTACCGCCGTCGCAAAGTCCGTCCAATCCGGCGATTCCATCGGGTCCGTGGGAGTTTTGGCATGCACGATTTCCAGGCTGAGAGGTTTGGCCAAACCGAAATCGCTGGCATACAGTGTTTCTCGATTGCCACTGAGGGCCACAGCCATCTCGACGGCATTCTCTAATTGCCGGACGTTGCCCGGCCAAGGGCACGAACGCAAGCTGAGTAATGCTTCCGGCATCACCTGCTTTAATGGAATGTCCTCAAAACGACAGATTTTCGCGATGAAATGTTCGACCAGAAGCGGAATGTCGCTTTCGCGTTTGCGTAGCGGCGGTACATCGAGGGGCACGACATTCAAGCGATAATAAAGGTCTTCACGGAACTTGCCTTGACGCACGCGTTCGGCTAGATTCACGTTGGTGGCGGCCAGCACCCGGACGTCCACGCGAACGGTCTCGGAGCTTCCCAGGCGCTGTATCTCGCGTTCTTGAAGCACACGCAATAGCTTGGCCTGCAAATCGAGCGGCATATCGCCGATTTCGTCGAGAAATAGCGTGCCGCGATTGGCCTGTTCGAAGCGACCGATACGGGTACCGATAGCGCCCGTGAATGCACCTTTGACGTGTCCAAACAACTCTGCTTCCAGGAGGTTTTCAGGCAGGGCGCTACAGTTGATGGAGACCATCGGTTGGTTCATTCTTGGACTGGCATTATGCAGCGCTCTCGCCACCATTTCCTTACCCGTACCCGTCTCACCGGTGATGAGTACGGTGCAGCGCCGCGGCCCGATCAGGCGGATAGCCTCTGCCACCATTTCCATCGCGTGGCTCTGGCCGATCAAAGAAGCACGCCAGGTCTCCCTCGGCGTGGTCGCCTGCGCGCGGGCTTTTAACGCCCGCCGCCGGGATTCAATCGCGTTCAACAACGCATCTCGCAAGGCCGCGTGCGAGTCCCGATATCCCAGGCAGTGATGGGCTCCGGCCTGTATCAGTCGAATCGCATCCGTGGCGCGCATCTCAGGATCCCAGAAGATCACGGGGATGAGAGGGTCGAGCGTGTGTAGCTCACGGAGAGCCTCCACCGCGTCTTCGGATGGCATGCTCCCTGTGAACAACGCACAGCCCACGCCCTCGAGATTGGCCTTGCAGGTGCTCTCCGAACTTCCGGTCATCCGTATGAGATCGAAGTCCGACAGGATTTCGTTCAATTCAAACTCCGGAGCGTCCGGGTGGTTCGCGAACAGCAGAACTTTCGATGGGGTCATTGGAATCCCTATAGTATTAGAAAACTCTTGCTGGTAGTCGCATAATTTGTAATCAATAAAGTTAATCTTAACTTTGGTTAATCGTATACAAATCGGAATGTGCATGACCCAATATCGTCATCGCCGGGTTAAACTTAGGATATTGATGGGAGACGTTGGAGTTCGTTTGATCTCAGGCGCAACCTTATATAAAGGGTGTTAGCGGCCGGAAACAGACTATGAGCATACAGATCCAAAATGACAGCCTGTCGGGCGCCGTCTCGCCAGCAGTCGGCGGTGCGGATGAGATTTCGCGCGCCGCGCGTTCGCCCAGTCCATCGAGCACGAGCTTGGGCAGTCGCGGAGTGGACAAAATTGACATCTCCTCTTTCGCGCAGAATGTCGCGGCTGCGAGTTCGGCACAGGACGCACAACAAGCCAGTCGCATCAAGCAGCTCACGGCGATCTATCGCAGCGGCCAGTATAGCGTCGATTCGGCCCAGGTGAGCCGTGCCATGGTTTCGCAGGCTCTCGGTGACGGACCGATCGAGAAGAGCTGATGCATCCCGATCCAGCGATAGCAATCAAGTCCGCCTGCCGTGGCGTGCGTCAAGGCTTGCAGCAATGGAATGCTGCGGATCTAACCAAAATTGGAGCGTCTCGTAAGCTGCTGGAATACTCTGTCAGAGAGTTGAATATGGCCATCGATTTGCTGCGCAAGGGAGATCCAGCTATGAGCAGGGGCCTTCAACCCGCAATCGCAAACCTGCGGCGCGACATCTCGACGATGATCCGCCTGGTTGACGCATCCGCCGCATTTCGTCGTGGGCTGGCCCTGCGCCATGGCGCTGCCCTTTCCGCCTACGACGCTTCAGGACAAGTGGTCGGGGACCCGGATGCGCTCACGCCTCAAGGTGTCTTAGGTTAGCCTATGTCTGGCATCACCGCCTCCATGTCGTGCGCCGGAAACGCACTGGACGTTCTTCAACAGGCGCTCAGCGTCATCCAAAGCAACATAGATAACGCATCAACGCCGGGATATGCGAGCCAGCAACTCAATCTGGAAGCCATGCCGTTGGACGTAGCCGGAGGCCTGGTAGGCGGGGTCATGTCCGGCGGCCTGAAAAACTCGCGCGATCAATATGCGGAGGAAGCCGTGCAAAGCCAGACCCAAGCGCTCGGGTTCTATACCGCACAGGCCCAGAACAGTGGCACGATACAGAGCTTCTTCGATGTGAGCGGCACCACCGGTGTTTCTGCCTCGCTCAGTGCGCTGTTTCAAAGCTTCTCCGCCTGGAGCAACACACCGACCGATCCAACCGCACAGCAGAATGTCTTGGCAGCCGCCGATACCGTCGCACAATCATTTCAGGGGCTTTCAAACTCCCTGACTCAAACGGCTCAACAAATCGACGGCCAGATCGGCTCTACCGTACAACAGATCAATACAATCGGCGCCCAGATTCAGCAATACAACGTGCAGCGGATGCAATCGCCGCAGCCCGACCCCGGAGCGGACGCGCAGCTATACAGCGCTCTCCAGAATCTCTCCCAACTCACAAACTTCACCACGCTCACGCAAAGCAACGGGACGGTGACCGTACTGCTCGCCGGGGGCACACCCCTGGTGGATGGAACCCAGCAAAATGTCCTCAGTTCGAGCGCTTCAGTAGACACCCAGCCGCCTCCAGTATATGCGCAGTCGTTGCCAACGGAGCACATCCTGGATGCCCAGGGCAATGACGTCACCTCCGAAATCACCAGCGGTCAACTGGGAGGCTTGCTCGACACGCGGAACCGTGTGTTGGCGGGCATTCTGGGCGATTCGCAGCAACAAGGCACGCTGAATCAATTGGCGCAAGGATTGGCGGACACGGTCAATCAGATTCTGGAATCCGGTACTGTCTCAACTTCTGCCGGCGCCGCAAATGGCACAGCGCTCTTTACTTACAACAGCAACAACCCGGCAACAGTTGCCTCGACGCTGGCTCTGAATCCGGCGATAACCTCCGCGCAGTTGGCACCCGTGGATGCCTCCGGCAACGCCAATGGGAACGCCAATGCACTTGCTGCGCTCGAAAGCGCTACGGGCACGCAGGGTACGATCGGTGGATTGAGCTATATCCAATACTTCGGACAAATCGCCGGAAATGCCGGTCAGGAGAATCAGACTGCGACGGCGAACGCGCAGGCCCAACAGCAGGTCGCGGCACAGGCCGAGACCCTGCGCAGCCAGGTCTCCGGGGTATCGCTGGATCAGGAAGCCTCGGCCATGCTTCAGTTCCAACAGGCTTATCAAGCCAGCGCTCAGGTGTTAACGGTCCTGGATAATCTGGGGGCGGACCTGATGAATCTCATCGTCCCAACGTAAGGTACACATATGTTCCCTATTACTAGCGGATCGAATCAAGCTTTTCTGGCCAACCTGAATGCGACACAGTTGCAGATGCAACAAGCACAGGGCGAAATCAGTTCGGGACTGAGGGTGCAGCAAGCGTCCGACGCGCCTACGGAGATAGCAGAGATCTTGCAACTGCAAGGTGACATATCACAAAACCAGCAGGTCCAAACGAATTTGAACGGAGTGTCGTCCGACTTGGGCACCGCTGATTCTGCCTTGCAGACCGCCGTCCAAGCCGTTGAAAACGCGACCTCGCTGGGCACACAAGGAGCCAATGCGACCGCCACCGCGGATGAACGGACGAATCTGGCACAGCAAGTCACCGGCATACTCCAGACTTTGGTGGGCATTGCCAATACCAGCTCCGATGGCCGCTATATATTTAGCGGAGACATGGCTACGCAGCCATCGTATCAGTTTGATCCAACACAACCTTCGGGTGTTGTGCAACTGATCTCTCCATCGAACACGCAGGTCGTAGTGGACGTTAGCGGCACGTCGATTCAAACCTCCAGGACAGCCCAGCAGATATTTGATGCTCAGGACGCCAACGGCAATCCGGTCGCCGGAAATGTCTTCGCGGCGGTGAACTCCCTAGCTACCGCCTTGCAAAGTAATAACCTGTCGGATATCTCCCAAGCCGTAATCTCCCTGCAATCCGCTGATCAGTATTTGAACGACCAACTTGCCTTCTACGGCCAGGCAGAGGACAGTGTATCCACCGCCACCACTGTCGCCCAGCAGTTTCAGACACAGGAAACATCGAATCTGAGCCAGTTACGTGACGCCGATGTCGCCTCCGTGGCTGTGCAGTTGAATCAGGAGCAGGTTCAGAACCAGGCGGCACTGTCGGCGGAGTCCACGATATTACAACAAAGGGATCTGTTCAGCTACCTGGGCTAAAGCGAACGGCTCACGCTCGTACCGGCGCTATTAGTCTGCTTCGCCGGAAAACCTCATCTGCCAGCGTTGACTGGCCGGTAGACGTTGCAATCACTGGATCGTGGAAGGTTCCGGATGAACTGGGCTCGAAGCGGCGGAATCGTGCGTTTCTATTTGTCGCGACGGTTCAAATGCCGGCCATCTCACGTGTTTAGCCTGCGGCCGGCTTGCGGGACGGGCAAGGTGCGAGAGCAGGTCCACGCATACCCCCAAGCCCAAATCCAGGTAACTCACCGCTAAGGGGTCTGCGCTAGCCTTCATGCGCACGGCAATCGCCCTGAGCATCTGCAGTCGTTCCGCTTCGCCCGTATCCGGCATGTCCCCGGGAGCACTGCTGCTACGGTCGAGCTCGACCTCAAGCGCCGGACGGTCACCTTTTTCCCACGCCCGAAGCAGAGCCCCGGCCAACTCAATCGAAGCCACCCGTCCCTGTTGGTCATTTAGTTTCATATCATAAGTCATGTCGTCAGATCCGGCGCGGAATTCTACCAGTTCTTTCTAAGAAAAGGAGTGCAATTCCCTCGAATTCCCTAACCACGTGTCCGATGTGACTGTAGAGAGGCATCAATGATCCAGATCACCCGGCTTAACCACACCAGAGTCGTGCTGAATGCCGAGCTGATCGAGCATATCGAAACGACACCTGACACCGTGATCAGCTTGACAACCGGCCAGAAGTTCATGGTTCTAGAATCCAGTGAGGAGATCATCCGGCGCGTGATCAGTTTTCGCAGGGCCATCATGATGCCTTTCGTAGAGCGCGAGGCCTTGCAGAACGATGACCGCTTGGCCGATTCGCCCGCCGGGAGACAGGCCTGATGGCGAACAGCAAAAGCGCGAAAACAGGCGGTGCGCGGCTCGACGTGGCTTCGCTCGCCGGGCTTGTGCTTTCCGTCGGGGGAATTCTTGCCGGATTGATGATGGAAGGGGGCAAGATTAAAGATGTAGCGCAAATAACGGCAGCCATCATTGTTCTCGGCGGTACGATCGGCGCTGTGATGGTCACGACACCGATGGCCGTACTCCTCCCCGCCGCGAAGAAACTGATTTTGGTATTTCTTGACAAGGCGCAGCCGCTGGAAGGAACGATTGCTGACATTATCGGTTATGCGACACAAGCCCGGAAGCAGGGAATCGTTTCATTGGAACAGCAGGCGGGCACTATCTCCGATCCTTTTCTGCGTAAGTCGCTGAATCTTGCCGTGGACGGAATAGACTTATCGCAAATCCGCAGCATTATGGAGTTGGAAATCACTCTCCTCGAACAGGACGGCGATGCGGAGGCCAAAGTTTTCGAATCGGCAGGTGGATACGCGCCCACAGTTGGCATTATTGGAGCGGTATTGGGCCTCATACAGGTGATGAAGAATCTGGCCAACATTGACGAGGTCGGCCGCGGAATCGCCGTCGCGTTTGTGGCCACCGTTTACGGCGTCGGGTGCGCCAATCTGTTCTTTCTGCCCGCGGGGAACAAATTACGCGCCCGCGTCAAGGAGGAAGTGCGGCGGAAGGAAATGATGCTGGAAGGCGTGCTATCGATAGTCGAAGGACTCAATCCAAAGCTCATTAGCGCCAAGCTCGAATCGTATGTCCCGAAGCAGGATGCCAAGAAGCCAGCGGTGGCGGCAAAGGCTCAGGCATCCGGCGAGCCGGCCCCCGCGGAAGGTTGATATGGCGCGCAAGAAGGCTCAGCAGGAACACCAGAATCACGAGCGTTGGCTGGTATCCTACGCCGATTTTATAACCTTGCTGTTCGCGTTCTTTGTGGTCATGTTCGCGTCCTCGCAAACGGACAAGGCCAGGGCCCAGCAGGTTTCCGATTCGGTGAAAGCGGCTTTGGAGAAAGGTGGGGTATCTGCCGCAGTGCGAGAGATCCTGGGCGGAACAGTCGATGACAAGGGCAAAGGTAACGCCATGATGAAGGGACCCGGTGGCTCGATCCCCAAGAAGAAACAGGAAGATGCCGGTGGCCAGGCGGAATTGATCCCATCCCTGCAATACCTTACCAAAGCTCTTCAAGCCGAAATCGCGCAAGGCCAGATTGAGGTTCATCTCGAACCTCGTGGTCTGATAGTCAGCTTGCGGCAGGCGGCGTTTTTTCCATCCGGAAATGATGCCATCGATCCCAAAACATTCTCCAGTCTTGACAAAATCGGCGCGACACTTCACGAACTCGCGAATCCGATCCGTCTCGAAGGCCACACCGACTCGGTGCCGATCCACACGGCGCGATTCCGCAGCAACTGGGATCTCTCGGCCGCCCGGGCCATCGCCATGCTGGATCTGTTCGCTGACCGATGCCGCGTCCCGACGCAAAGGCTTGCGGTGGCCGGGTATGCGGACACTGCTCCAGTGGACTCAAACGACACCGAAGAGGGCCGGGCGCATAACCGCCGCGTCGATATTGTCATCCTGGCCCAAAGGGTCGCATGGAAAGCCACGTTGTCCGCAGAACCCCGCGGTTCACCGCCCACGGTGCATAAGTAGGCCTGCCGCTGGGACGGCGTTTGGCAACTGGATTGCCACATCAGTTTCTCCTATGCCCAGCATTCGTACAAAGTGTTTTCAGGAAATTGATTACGCGGAGGCGTCCGTATATCATTTTCCGCGCGGCTTGCCCGGATTCGAGCAGGAGCGCTCCTTCGTGTTTCTCAGCCGGCAGGACAGCCAGCCACTCCTGTTCATGCAGAGCGTTCTCACGCCGGATCTGTGTTTCATGGTCTTGCCTGTGCTCGCCGTTGCTCCCCACTACCAATTGGTCCTAGATGAGGAATGCCGGGCCGAATTGCAATTGCCTCCCGTGGGAGAGCCGCGAATCGGCGAGGACATCTTATGCGGTGTCATTGTATGTGCACGAGGAGACCATGAGCCGCCCACCGTTAACCTTTTGGCTCCCGTGGTCGTGAGCTTGCGCGACCGCATTGGAGCCCAGATTATCCAGACGCAATTCGGGTATTCTCACCGGCATGCCCTGGTCCCTCCCCAAGAGGTGGCGTTGTGCTCGTAATGCGGCGGCGCGCCGGCGAGAGTTTTCTGGTAGGGGACGAAATCCAAATTCAAGTGCTCCAGGTGAGTGGAACGCGCGTGAAGCTCGGAATTAGCGCGCCATCTTCTATGGTCATCGTGCGCAGGGAGATTCAGATTACGCAAGACGAAAATCAGACCGCCGCAAACACCGTCAGTCACTCTGCGATCGAATCGCTCCTGCAGGCCCTGCCTGCATTGGCCACACCGCCGGCCGATCCCGCGACGTGTCAAGACTTTGACGTATTAGATAACCTCGGTATATCTTGACAGGATTTCTTGTACTTTCTACTTAATTCATTCGAACATGACTGTGCTTTGCCCGATATGAGCCAGTGAGAGTTGATACTTTCGGGTATCCTTCGAAACAGGAGAACCCGGACCCGTGCAGGATGTGCGGGCGTGTATCACACAGGATGTCAAAAGAATGATTACGTTTCAAACGAACTACGCGTCGATGGTTGCCGAGAACAACCTCAACACGAATAATAACTTTCAGACACAGACGGTCGAGGCTTTGACCTCAGGATACCGGATTAATAACTCCGGCGACGATCCGGCAGGCTTGGCCGTGGCCAACCAGTACCGCGATCAGGTCTCGCAACTCACCCAGGGTGTCCAGAACGGCAACAACGGCGTGAGCACCTTGCAGATCATCGACGGCGGCTTGAACAACATCGGCACCATGCTGGACCGCCTGCAAACCCTGGCCACGGAGTCCGCGACCAGCACGTTCACCGGAAATCGCGATAACATCAACGTGGAGTACCAACAACTGACGCAGCAGATCTCACAGCAGGCCGCCACCATCGGACTTAATACAGGCGGCACATTCAACACTCAGAACCAGGTCTTTATCGGCGGCGGAAACAGCCTGACGAATTCCCAGGTTGAAGTCGATCTCAGTGGAGCGGCGAACGCCGTGGACGCTACAGCCCTCGGTTTGAACAATAGCAGCGTGGCCGCAGGCGGCGCGGAACTGACGGCCGGAACGGCCAATACGGTCCGGTTGGATGCTCCCGGCGCTACGTTCCTGACTGGCGGCTCCCAAAGCTTCAAGTTCAATCTGGTCAGCAACGACTCCGCCACGTCCTTCACCGCCACACTTAGTGGTGGCGCGACCGGTCTGACCGAATCCCAAGTGGTCAGCTCGCTGAACAGCCAACTATCGACCTATGGAATCACCGCTCAAGTCGGCAGTGACGGCCAGATCCAGTTCGGCGGCGGCACACCGTTCACCGTGTTGAACAGGCGCCCTCACTGGTACGGGTGCGGTCGCCACCGTTGGTAGCCAGGCAACCAACGTGGGCATTTACAATCTGGCTGGCGAAAGCACATATGTCGGCACGGCGGCGGAGAACCTGACGTTTCAAAACGGGCAGGGTACCGCGAAGGTAGCGTTACCGGCTACGGAGACCCTCGGCGGCGCTATTGCTGCCATCAACGCTCAAACCTCGTCGATCGGGATTTATGCAGTGGTGAATTCGGCGGGAACCGGAATCTCGTTTCAGAGCGCGAACAGCTTCACGGCCTCCACGGATACAGCGGCACAAACCTTCACCAGCGCAGGAACCCAAACGGTTACCGGGCCCAGCAGCACTGCCAGCACCACGGGCAACGCACTGGCCGCGGTCACGTCTATTCAAAACGCGTTGAATCAACTCGGTCGTGTTCAGGCCAGCGTCGGAGCCGGCGAAAACAAGCTCCAGTACGCCATCGACCTGGCCAATTCGCAGATCACCAACGTGTCCTCCGCGGAGTCCAATATTCGGGACGCCGACGTCGCCACGGAAGCTGCTAACTTGACCAAATCGCAGGTCCTGGAGCAGGCCTCCGTCGCTGCCATGGCGCAGGCCAACTCCTCGCCGCAAGCGATTCTCAAGTTGTTGGGTTGATCTCCTTTGAACTAGTTGTATCGGCTCGGGGCCGGACCTGATCGGGTTCGGCCCCTTTTCTGCAAGGTGATTCTTATATGAGTTCCATAGCCTCTCCGATTTCGGCGCCCACCTTCAACGGCCAGAGCAGCTACGCGAGTTCCTTACAGACCGAACTCAACCGGGCTATCCAGATTGCGTCGATGCCGATCCAGTTGATGCAGTCCCAAGTGTCCACTCTGCAAAGCCAGCAGCAGGCGCTCAGCGGTCTGCAATCCGCATTCGGCTCGTTCCAGAGCGCTCTGGCGAGCATCGACTCAGCCTCTGGCGGCTCGCTTTCGGGCAATGTCAGCGATTCGACCGTGGCCACTGCCACTACTACGTCCAGCGCGCTGCCCGGCACCTATACCCTTCAAGTCGCCCAGGTTGGGACCTCAACGACCACTCTCAGTCCGGCCGGCGTGCCCGCCGTGACTGACCCATCTACGGGCAACATCAGTTCTTCATCCTCATTCACTCTCACGGTCAACAACGCGCCCTTCACGGTTTCCATTGCTGCAGATAACCTGAACTCTCTGGCGGCTGCGATCAATTACGCCGGCGCCGGGGTGCAGGCGACCATCGTTAACGTCGGAGGAACTTCGAGTCCGGACTACCGTCTGGCGGTAACTGCCAACAATGTCGGGAACACTTCCATCCAACTGAGTGACGGCACCAACAGTCTGCTGAATACGCTCTCGACCGGCACCGATGCCCAGTATTCCGTAGACGGCAGCACCCAGGTTCAGGGGACGTCAAATACGGTCACGCTGGCGCCAGGTTTGACCGTCGACCTCCTCCAGGCGAGCACGTCTCCTGTGACCATTACGGTCGGAGCGGACTATAGCGCCCTCTCGAGCGCCCTATCGAACTTCGCCACGGCATATAATTCGGCAATGAGCACGGTCAACCAACAGATCGGCCAGAATGCGGGGCCGCTCGCCGGAGAGAGCCTCATCTACTCGCTTGAAAACGCTCTGAGTGGCCTCGCCAACTACAATGGCGGCACGGGCTCGGTCAATTCCCTTGCCAGCATGGGGTTAACGCTGGACTCGAATGGCCAGATGTCATTCGATTCAACGGTCTTTAGCACCCAAAGCATGAGCGCAATTCAGCAGTTCCTCGGCGGCACAACCACCGGGGGATTCCTGCAGGCCGCGGGTAACTCTATCAGTGGCCTGGCGGATCCGACTTCCGGACAAATCCAGAGCGACTTCACTTCACTGGGAACCGAAGTCACTAACGAGAACAACCTGATAACGAACGAAGAGACCCGCGTGACCGATTTAACGGCAAATATGACCCAGCAGCTTTCGGCGGCTGACGCGGCCATCTCGAACCTAGAGGAACAGAAAACTTACTATACGGAGCTCTTCCAGGCGGAAAACCCAAGTTCCTCTTCCAGCTAATTCGCATGTCAAAGCGCTTTCTTCAATTTGAGACGGAACTGCGCAGCGCCGTGGCGCGGCGCGCCTACGCGGAAGTGCAGGCTGCGGCCCGTCGGCTGGGTGCGCAAGCTGAGGAGGATTGGCGTGCCCTCGCTCCCGGAGATCCCCGCGCACGCGGTATCTTCAATCGTCTGCAAGAGACCCTGGAATGGGCACGCGTCATGGTGTGCACCAGTCGCGCCGCGCAAGCCGGCGAACTGCGTCGCTTACGCCTTACAAAGCGTTATCTCAGCTCCGGATATAATTCTGGTAACCGTCTGCGCTGCGACGTGTAACCGCGCCCAGAGGCCGTCAAACCCCTGACACGTCACCCTCCTGACGGCGTTTGGCGGGCGATCTGCCGTCAACTTCGGCCCATCTACGTGATTCCCACACAATTCAGAATGGCATCGTGCTTGCTTTCGAACCTGCATGGTGATCGACAGCCTGAGCAACAACATCGAGCAATACATGAATGTTATCAGCCTCCGCCAAAAGCTGGTTGCGTCCAACATCGCCAACGCCGACACGCCGGGCTACCAGACGCAGGATGTAGACTTTCAGGCCAGTCTGCAGGCTGCTGTCAACGGGGGCCAACCCCTCGCGGGCCCGGTATCCGGACTGGCTGTGCGGAACGACGGGAACAACGTGGACTTGGACCGGGAAGCTCGCCTTCTGTCGGAAAATGCGATGCGTTTCAACGTCGCGGCGAGCTTCATGCACACCAACCTTCAGCGAATTAGAGACGCGATTCAGGGAGGTAAGTAGCATGGGTTTGTTTTCGGCACTCTCGGTGAGCGCTTCCGGTATGGCGGCACAGCGTACCAGGGCCGCGCTTTTGGTCGAGAACATAGCGAATTCGGAAACGACCCGCACGCCCGAGGGTGGTCCATATCGCCGGAAAGATGCCATCTTTTCCAGCGACGAAGTAGGTTCGGCGTTTGGCTCGGAGCTTCAGGCCCATCTATCGGGAGAACAACTTACTGGCGTCAAGGTTGCCGGAGTTTCTGTGGATGACAGCCCACCCGAGAAACGTTACATGCCTGGGCATCCCGATGCCGACGCCCAAGGCTACGTAGCCATGCCAAAAGTGAACCCGGCAGAGGATATGGTTGACCTGGTGGGCGCGAACCGTAGCTACCAGGCCAACGTGGCGGCCATGTCGGCCGTCAAGGATATGATCCAGAAATCGATAGATCTGCTGAAATAGGAGAACCTCGAGTGACGGCGCCGATCTCAAATATTACATCCATCTCGATGCCGAACCTGGTCGCGCCTACCGGGTCCACGGATCAATCGGGTGAATTCCAAAAGATACTGACAGGGAGCATCGACAAGATCGAAGCTTTGAATAACGATGCTTCCGATGCGGTGCAGAGGTTCATGACCGGGGAAAACGAAGAGTTGCATACGGCCGTCCTCGCTAGCCAGAAAGCTTCCCTGGCTTTCGATCTCGGTCTACAGGTTCGAAACAAGGTTGTTGACGCTTACCAGGAAGTCATGAAGATGCAAATCTAGGATCACCGACTCTAGTTTACCCCCGGACCCAACATGCACCAGATCAGCAAACTTATCTCCGGCCTCTCCATTAAGCAAAGAATCACGATTGTCGCCGCGGCGCTCCTGGCGGGTGTCCTGGTCGCCTCTTTAGTACATTGGAAACACGAGAGCGGCTTTAGTGCACTCTATACCGGGATGGCACCCGAAGACGCTGCGGCTGTCATTCAGAAGTTGAAGGAGGGCGGCGTGGAGTATCGTTTGGCGGACAGCGGCGCCGCCGTTCGCGTGCCGTCGGCCAAGCTGGCCGAGTCTCGCCTCGCGCTGGCCGCCGCAGGATTGCCGAAGACAGGTCGCATTGGCTTTGAACTGTTTGACAAGACCAACTTCGGCACTACCGATTTCGTGGAGCATATCAACTACAAGCGCGCACTGGAAGGGGAACTCGAGCGGTCGGTAATGAGCCTGGCGGAAGTAGAACAGGCCCGTGTCCATCTCACGTTGCCCAAGGAGTCCGTCTTCCTGGATCAACAGCAGCCATCCAAAGCCAGCGTTATGGTGAAGCTACATCCCGGTTCGCACCTCGCTCCGCAGAATGTCCTGGCGATTACGAATCTGGTGGCTAGCGCCGTGGAAGGTTTGGCTCCGGACGCGATTTCCGTCGTCGATATGAATGGCACGCTGCTCACACGAAGGGCTAGAACGGCGGGCCTGGATGGAGCGGAAGGCCCCGGCGAGTTGCTGGAGATGCGGCAACAACTGGAGCATAATCTGGTCGCCAAGATCTCCGAGACTCTGGACCCACTCTTAGGGCCGAACAACTATCGCGCCGGGGCCTCGGTGGACTACGACCTGACTAGCGGAGAACAACAGGAGGAAACGCTAGACCCCACTCACTCGGTGATGGTCAGTTCCCAAAAGTCCGAAGACGTGGCCGATCGCGGTGGTTCGGCCGGCATTCCGGGAACCACGGCGAATCTGCCCGAAGGCACTGCTCCCGCCAAGGTCGGTACCGGCGGGGTATCGCGGCGCACCGAGAACATCGCATATCAAACCAGCCGCGTGACTCGCCACACTCGAATTCCACAGGGCGTTATCAAGCGCATGTCCCTGGCGGTGCTCGTAGATCAAGCCGTGCACTGGGAAGGCAGTGGTGGCCAACGGCGTCGAGTCCTGGTGCCTCCGTCTCCCGAAACACTGAAGACGATCAAGGAACTCGTGGCCGGAGTTACAGGGTTGAGTACTGACCGCGGCGATCAGTTGGTTGTCGAAACACTGCCGTTCGAATCCAGTCAGAATGCCGAACCGCCCCCGATCGCACTGCCGGCCCTCCCACCGACCAACGACCCGGCCTGGCAAAAGTGGATCGCCAAATACCGTGGCTATCTCTCTGCAGCAGCCGCGGTCGCAGTCATCCTGCTGGTCGGGTTCCGCATCATGGCCAGCGCAAAGCGGCGAAAACATCTCGGCGTTACTGTAAGCCACACGGAAGCGTTGCCAATCGCCGCGGAGTCGCCACGATTGCATCCGTCCAGTATGGCCTTGGCCACTCCGGAACAGTTGGCAGGCCGGAACGAAGTCATCTCCGCGGAAGATGACAGCCAGGAGTTGGCCAGGCGCGCTCGTGACCTTGCCAAACGGGAGCCCGCGGTCACGGCGAGCACCTTACGGCTGTGGCTAGTGCAGGCTGAACCCGCAAAGGCCGAAGCCCATCATGCTTGAATCGAACGAAAATGCACGCGTGATGACCGTTGCCAGATATACGGCCGCGTCGCCGACGGCTCGGGGGACCAGATCGTTACTGACGCGCGGGGATATTTGGATGCCCGCGAGAATCAGCAAATCACCCGAGTGGTATCCGTTGTGGGTCCTCTGGATAACATCATTCACGTACGGAGTCCCAATCTTTCGCGAGGAGGGAGGGGATTTCCTGCAGAGCTGCCCTGACAGTCAGAACCGATTCGAGATGTCAACGGCGCCTTTTAATAACAGGTTGTGGCGGTGCGGTAGCCGAAGTAATGAAGGGGTTCATCGCAATCGGAGTGACGGCGAAGCGTATGTTGTCTAAGCTGTTAAAGCATGCGGAACGCGATGTGAAGCCCCTCGTCTGGCGCCGGGAGTATCTGCCAAGACCTAAGGACGTGCCGTCCGGGGAACTCCCTGTGTTCGATGAATTGTCCCAACTGCGAGAGAAAGTGGCCGAGCTGACCTCCCGAATCGAGATCCGCGCGCAGGAATCGTTCGACGCCGGATTGCGAGCGGGCGACGCCGCGGCCAAGCAAAGCCTGGAAGGTGCAGTTCGCGGCACCACCGAGAAACTGGCGGCGACTATTGCTGAACTCGGTTCTTTGCGCGCTGAGACGATCCGCCGTGCCGAAGCCGACACAGTAAGGCTCGCAATCGAGATCGCACGCCGGGTGCTCCACCGCGAACTGACCATGGATACATCCGCCTTAGGCGCCCTAATCAAAGCCGCTCTTGAGAAGTTGCAGGCGCAGGAAGTTTATCGGGTTCGCATTCATCCCGATCAGGAGAAAATCGTGCGTAGTTGCCTTGATCAGATGGGCCGCAGCCAGAACATTGAAGTGATTCATGACGCTTCACAACAGAAAGGCGGGGCAGTGTTTGAGATCAGCGGCGGAGCCTTGGATGCTTCCGTGGAAACGCAACTTCGAGAAATCGAGTGCGGACTGACTGACCGGTTGGAGGCGCGCAATTGACCTTCCCTTCAGCTATAGACTTCAACTCTTACATCTCCCAGGTGCGCAACACAAGGCTATTGCCGTGGACGGGCGAAGTTGTTGGGCTCGTGGGTCTGTTAGTCGCGTCCCGCGGGCCAGCGGTCGCCATTGGCGACTGTTGCGAGGTGATCACCTCCGTCGGCCGCCGTATTCGCACCCAGGTGGTTGGCTTTCGCGATGGACATGTGCTGTCCATGCCATTGGAAGAGATCGATGGCATCCAACTGCGGGATCAAGTCATCGCGCGCTCCGACGACGCGGAAGTGGCCGTCGGGCCCGAGTTGATTGGACGCGTCCTGGATGGATTTGGAAGGACCATTGACCGAAAACCAGCCTTTCGGCACGCCGACTCTTACAGACTGCACGCCGCACCGGGCAGTCCCTTGGATCGCGAGCACATCACTGAGCGGATCGTTACCGGGGTCCGTGCGATCGATGGATTGACTCCCTGCGGAAGGGGCCAGCGCATGGGCATTTTCGGTGGCAGTGGTGTCGGAAAAAGTACGCTGCTAGGCTCCATGGCACGTCACAATTCGGCTGACCTTACAGTCATCGCCCTGATCGGCGAACGCAATCGTGAAGTGCGTGCCTTCCTCGAACATGATCTGGGCCCCGAAGGTGCGAAGCGTTCGATTGTGGTCTGTTCCACATCGGATCGGCCGGCTCCGTTGCGTGTCAGAGCCTGCTTTGTCGCCCTGACGATCGCCGAGTATTTCCGTGACCAGGGCGCCCATGTGTTGTTGATCATGGATTCTGTCACCCGTCTGGCAATGGCCCAACGGGAGATCGGGTTGGCCGCGGGTGAGCCTCCCAGCCAGAAAGGCTACACGCCTTCCGTATTCAACCTTCTGCCCCGAGTTCTGGAGCGTGCCGGCAACTTTCAAAAAGGATCGATTACCGGTTTCTTCACCGTACTGGTTGAAGGCGACGACTTCAACGAACCGATTAGCGACGCCGTCCGATCGATTCTCGACGGCCACATCATTCTCTCGCGCCGCCTCGCCGCTGCCGGGCATTATCCCGCGGTCAACGTGATGCATTCGCTCAGCCGGCTCACGACTCAGATCTCTGAAGTCGGGGACTTGGACGCCGCCAGGAAGATTCGCGAAGCCTTGGCCCTGTACGACGAGTCGAAGGATCTGATTGAACTGGGTGCCTATGTGAGCGGCAGCAATCCGCGACTCGACGCTGCCCTCCGGATGCGCCCGGAGATCAACGCCTTTCTACAACAGGACGCAGCCGCGTCATCGTTGCCCGAGACCCTTGCGGGAATGCGGTCGATTGCGCAGAGGCTTTAGCGCGGCATGTCAGCGTTCCAATTCCGGCTGGATAGAGTATTGGAGTGGTACCGCACACAACTCCAATTGGAAGAGAGCCGCCTCGCGGTCTTTCTCGCGGCTTTGAACCAGGTGCAGGATCGCCTGGCCCTTTTGCAGGCGGAGCACCTGGCCGTCGAAAGCGAGGTGCTAGCTGGCAGTACGATACTCGCGCGCGATCTCTGCTCGCTCGGCTTCTATCGCTTGCGGATAAAGAAAGAGAAGGCGGCGTTGGATGAGGAGCGCGTTCTCCGAGAGCGCACTTTATCTAAGCAGCGTGTGACGGTGCAGGCGGCTCAACGCCGCATGCGGCTAGTTGAAAAACTGCGCGCCAGACGATTGTCGGAATACTGTTATGCGGAAGACCACATGCTCGAAAACCTCGCCGCGGAGGCTTTTCTGTCAAAATGGATTGCGGCGAAACGCGAGACCATCGCGGCGCCTGCAAACAATCCAACTTCGCAAGATCAATCGGTCGCTCCGTAGAATCGGGGGCTGTCTGCACCGCTTGTGTCTCCGGTCGCCCCGTATCGGGGCCTGATGCCTGCCTAAAACAATACCAGGTCGGCGACTAGATCACCGGGACAATGTACATTCCTTGCCAGGTTACAGTCGTACCGTTTCTGGCATAAAACCGGACCGGTACTATGCCTTAGAACTGGAGCGTGCAGGACTCAAGGGGGGCCATCTGAGAGGATCCAACCTATAGAATTTGTACCGGGATCGTAATGGCCTGTTCGCCTTCGGCCGCTTCGAGTATTCTTCCCAACGGGATCTCTGCTCGTCAGCTAATGTATTGCTCGGAAGCCGATACTTGCAGGCTGACAAGTCCCTTCGTCTGGAGGTCCCTCGCTACCGCAATGATCTTTAGCTGAGCTTCCTCTACGTCCTTTACCCGCACTGCTCCCAGGACGTCCATGTCCTCCTCGAGCATCTCTGCCGCCCGGCTGGACATGAGCGCTGTGAAGTGCTTCTTCAACTCAGGAGTAGCCCCCTTCAATGCCGTGGTCAGCAGCTTGCGGTCGATCTGGTTCATGATGACCTGCACACTTTCGCGGCCGACGTTGATGAAATCGTCGAAGACGAACATGAGGTTACGAATCGCGTCCGCCAGGTTGGGATTCTGTTCCGCGACGGCCTTCATAACCTCTTCTGTCGTGTCTGCGTCCACTCGGTTTAGCACCTCCGCCACCGCTCTGACTCCGCCATAAGCTTCAAGGCTGGACTCGCCCAAGATCCGCAACTTGGAAGAGACCGACTTGGCGATCCGGTTAACGACGTCGGGCGAGATTTGGTCGAGGGCGGCCATGCGCCGGGCGACCTCGGGTCTGAGTTCCTTCGGAAGGGCCGTCAGCAAGTGCGCTGCTTGGGGGCTGCCAAGGTGGCACATGATCAGGGCAAGTGCTTGGGGATGCTCGCCGTGCAGAACTTTTGCAAGGTGTTCGGGATCGGCCTTGCGTAGCGATTCGATACTTGGCGTGTCACCGACGATGGATTTCGTTAGACGATCGGCCATGCGCTTGCCGGCTTCCTGGCCGAACGCCGACACCAGCACCGACGTCGCGTACTGCAGCCCGCCGCTGCCTAGATTTGGCCGTTCGGACATATCGATGAATTCTCTCAGCACTGCCATCCGTTCGCTATCATCGACTGTCTTCAGCAGGCTGACTTCGCGCGCGACTTCGTGTACATCGTCTTCGGATAGCTGCCGCAGGACCTGCACACCGGCCTCGTCACCCAGGCAAACCAGCAGTATGGCTGCTTTTCGCGGACCTGGGATGCGGACGGCAGCGCCCGGATCTAACAGGAAAGGAGGGCCGATGTTCTGCTCTAGGCTCCCCGGCGTGGGCGCGGTCAAGTGAGATGAAGCCATTCTGTATACCTCTCTGCACGCGCGTTACCATCGCGGGGAAAGGGTTGGTCCGCCGATAACCAGGTCCATTATATCCGGCCTAGGCGTCATACCTTTGACATGTCAACCATGGCCGCACCCGCTTCTCCATTTCTCGAATGTGCCCCTGATAGCCCCGCTGGGCTGAACAGGGTGGCAGTCGAAGTGCTCCAGATTTGTTCTTACGTCAATGGACCTTCGCGCTACGTCCGTCTTACAATCAATCGAAAGCTTCTCCGATCTCTCGGTTCCCGTGGCAGTACGAATTGGGCGACGGACGATGACGGTCACCGAGGTCTGTTCGACTGAACCCCGGCGATATCTTCGCGCTCGACAGACCTGCCGGCGAGGCCTTAGACCTCATGGTTGGAACGGTTCACCTGGCCACGGCGGAGGTCGTTGTAGTCGAGGAACGCCTAGCTGTCCGGATCACCGAATTTGATACGCACCGTCGCGCGAAGGTTGGCCTGGCAGACGACGTGGCCAATCCTGTCACTACGCCTAATCAGCGCGCCATGCCAGTAGTACAAGGACTTGTGAGCGCATTTGACACTGTCGTGGGAGCCATGATCGTCGAAGGCGCCAGCACCCGTTGGCGATCGGTAAAAGGCCCGTTTGCGACGGCGCAGGAAGATTGGTTATGGTGGGCGACGACATTTAGCGTATTTCCTGCACCGGCCCTGTGGTTAGGAGCAACGCATACATCATGGAAGACTCTAGGCAATTCTGTTCTTTCCGGTTTAGGGGTCGAACACGCCAGTGTTGAAGACGTCGAGGCGACCTGCCTGAACGTCGTAACACAGTCGTTTGTCGCCCTAGCCCAAACACTCACCACGCACTTTAACATGGAGGTCACTTCAGGAGATGCGGTGCCCTCATCGGTTCCAGACGGCGGCCATGCGATTACACTAGCCGTGCAACTCGCCGGCGCTTTGACCGAGATCCCATTGGTTGCCGTTTTCGACAAGGAGTTTTTGGCCTTGAGACCAGGATTACTCGACGGTACCGTGCCATCGGGCCCCCCCGATCGGCCAGCTTTGCCACCTCGTATTGCCACCTTAGCTCTCAGCGTTAATGTCATATTGGGCCGTACCACAATGCTTTTGGGAGAACTCTTCAAGCTGACCGTAGGCTCTGTTGTCGAATTCGCACAACCAATTGCCGAGCCGGTCAAGCTGCTGGTCAATAATCGCGTAATCGCATTGGGCCAGGTTGTCCTCTGTGGGCACAGTTACGGCGTTAGGATCGTGTCGATGGGCTCCGATAGCCTGGCCGGGAGGGAACACCGATGACCCTACAAGTGAGTCAGGAGGACATTGACAGGTATTTCCACGAAACTCCGGCGAGGGAAGGGAGAGGCGACACCGCGCAATGCCCCCCATTTGACTTTAGGCACTTGGATCCGATTCCCAAAGCGCAGTTAACTGCCCTCCGCTTCCTCCACGAACATTTCATCCGTGGCCTTACTTCCAGCCTTTCGGTATACCTGCGTTCGTTCGTATCGGGAAATCTGATTAGCATTGACCAACTGCCCTACGCTGATCTCGCAGATTCCCTCCCATCGCCGACTTGCATGTTGTACTTAACCATGCCGCCATACGACGGGCGCTGCATGGTCGAAATCAATCAATCTCTGCTCGCTCCGCTACTCGACTTAGTTTTAGGCGGCACTGGCGACATGACGACCGACCCACAACGTGAGATAACTGATGTCGAAACGGACATATTGGAAAGTGTCTTCCGAATTATAGTGGACAACCTGGCGGAGACCTGGAAACAGATAGCTCCTGTGAAGTTCGCCTTAGATGCGGTAGATACCAAGCCGCAGCTGTCAAAGAGAATCTCTCGGGCAGAAGCGGTCATAGCGATCGCCATGGAAGTGAGATTGGCTCAGGTGACGGGCACGATCACTTTTGCGATTCCGTGCATCACACTGAAATTGATGCGTTCTCGTTTCGACCACCAATGGACGAGCCAGAAGTCTGGTTGTGAACAAACGGAACGCACCATCAAGCAACGGCTTACGAAGGAATTGAATGTGACAGTCGATTGTGAGCTGCGGGGCGGTCGGATCCGCTTGTCCGATTTGCTTAAGGCTGAGATCGGTGACGTACTCAATTTGGGAATGCAGACTCCCCTGACGATTTCCGTGAATGGCGTGGCGAAGTTTCAAGGGCACCTACTAGACTCCAATTCGCATGTCGCAGCTGTTATCGATTGACTGGCGGAAACTTGTGGCCACTGATCGACGCGCGCGGACCGCGCAAAACACAAGCGGGGGTCAACAGGGGCGCTCGTGAGGCAGACCTCTGGCCCTGACCGGCCCGCCTCGCGATCGCACACCTAACTTAGGAGGGAACATTAGCTCTGCAACAGTTTGAGAACGGCCTGAGGTGATGAGTTAGCCTGCGCCATGGCGGCGACGGACGCCTGTTCCAAAACCTGAGACTTGGTCAAGTTCGCAGCTTCCGTGGCGACGTCTGCGTCCCGAATATTGGACTCCGCCGACGATACATTGGTGATCTGGGAATTCGCCAGGTCGATGGCGTACTGGAGCTTATTCTCGCCGGCTCCCACGCTCGCCTGCACCTGCCCGAGCTGGTTCAATGCGTTTTGGATAGCGGTGACCGCCGCCAGAGCATTGCCTGTAGTGGTAGCGGTGCTGCTCGGTGCATTTACAGTTTGGGCCCCGGCATTTGTAAATGTACCGCCCGCCGCGGTCGAGGATGCAGTAAAGCTGTTGCTGCTTTGGAAGGAAATTCCGGTACCAGCGGCATTCACTACCGCGTAGATGCCGATCGACGAGGTTTGGGAATTAATCGCGGCCACTGCGGCGGTAAGGGTATCAGCGGCATTAAGTGTAACATTCGCGGTGCCCTGTCCATTTTGAAAGGTAAGAGTCTCTGCTGCGCCAGTATAGGCGGTCGCGCCGGCCGCATTATATACACCCACATTAGTTGCGCTGGCGCCAGTAGTCGCAATTGGATCGACTAAGTCAGTAGTCGCGGTAGTTACGGTGAACGGTGTTCCACCACCAAACTGAACTTGCCCGTCCGCGCCAACCTGAGCGCTTATGCCGTAGCTCGACAATTGACTGTTCAATGAACTTAGCACCTGAGATTCCGATAGGCCAGAAGCGCCGCCATTCACAATGGCCGTAAAAGTCGTAGCGGAACCGTTGCTGACCAAATTGAACGTAAAATTCTGGCTCGCATTTCCGCTCAAGAAAACAGCACCGGGTGCGTCCAACCGGACTGCGTTGCCCGTCAACTCAGCACCGCCCGCGCCCACGGTTGTGCTTGTCAGCCCCAGCGCCGTACTGTCAACGGCATTCTGCACGCCGCTCAGATCTATTTCAATCTGAGAGTTCGGCAGACTGTTTCCGCCGCCGATGAAGATTTGATTCTGTGTGTTGTAGGTCCCACCCGTGTTCAGACCGATGGTGGAGGCTTCTTGTGAGATTTCCGCGACGAGCTGCTGATACTCGACATTGATATTATCGCGGTTACCGCTGAACGTAGTGGTGGCCGATTCGGTGGCGAGGGTTTGCAAACGGTCCAACATCGTACTGATATTGTTCAGGCCGCCATCAATGACCTGAAGCGTGCTCACGCCGTTGTTGGCGTTCTGGACACCCTGAGTGACTTGCGCGATCTCATCACGGTACTGATTGGCCACTGCCAATCCCGCCGGATCGTCGCCGGAATTGTTAATCCGATATCCGGATGTCAGCGCCTCAATAGTCTGAGTCTGAAAGTTATTGTTCGTATTGAGGTTGTTTTCCGCGACTAAAGCCGCGTAATTCGTTTGAAGGGTAATCATAACCTGTACCGTCCTAGATGGTCGACTTCCAAATACATTGAGATGAGCCCGCTATTCCCAATCAGTGCAGCTGTCACTAATATTGGCGGTTACAATGTCAGCGTGAAGCAAGCGTAGTTCCATTCGTATTTCAACCCAGAAACCGAAGCTGAGCTCTTAATACTGGTTAGCCTGCCGACAGGTACAGTTGGCGGACTTGCGTGCGCAACCGGACTTCCGCCTGATAAGACCACGGCCCTTAACCATGCCAGTTCGTTTGGTAGACGTCCGCGCTCAAGCTGGGGCGAAGTCCTGCAAGTTCCTAGCGAAGACTTCGCCTAGAGCGTAGATCTGGTAGTGGGTTCATCCGCATACAGAGTGCTGCAATTGTTGGGTACCCGCCTCGGCTGGAGCTGGAGTCCAGGAAAAGAGTCTAGAAATTGCGGCCCGGGATACCGATATGGCGATCAGGAGACTTGTGCGCTATTGTCAGAATGTTGACATCTCTGTTACCAAAACGTCAATTCATTGATGGCAGATCATCGCGGAGGAAATCGCGTGAGGCCACGTCAGGGTTGATCGTTTGCGGGCAAAACGGCGGCGACCTCCAACGCCAGTGACCGCTCTGAAGGCCCGCCGTTCCAGGCCGGGGCCGGGGTGAGGCGTGCGGAGTGTCCTTAGCGGTGTTTCAGGGCGGAGAGTATCTCCGCTCATCCCCGATGCGCATGGACGATTCAATCAGTACCCGTGTTCACCGGTCCGAGCCCAGAACCATTAACTTTCGACATATGTACGGCTTCGGAGTGCAGTGATATACTCGTCTGCACTGGGTTCCGATGCTGCGAAATACTACTAGAAGTGCCTTGGCCCTTCAGAGGGTCATTTATCCCTCATTGCGCAATGCTATCAATGAGATAGCGACCGAAGGTATCGCCGATGAGCGGCCACATTTGGAGGAAGACGATCTCCTGCTGTTCGCGGACGGATCCCTAGAAGAGGAAAGGATCGCACCAGTCCAACGGCATCTCTCATGCTGCCCCCTTTGCGAGCGCACGCTTGCTGATGCTGAACTTCTGTTAGCGGCTCTGGCCGGGATTCAGAAGCCAAGATCAGTCAAAAGACACCGCGCTGTGGCTAATGCAGCTGGATATCCAACTCTGATGCGAACTGCGGGCACGAGACACATCAACTGAGCCTCTGTTTGGCCTGGCATCTTCAGGTCCCGTAGCGACGCGTGGCAGCCGGTTCCAGAGAACTCTGCCAAAAATGGCAAACGCGCTCGCGGCCAATACCTACTACGACCGTGTCGTCCTGGCGAATCGCGCCGCAGGAATACGTGTTCTTCGAAGGTAACTGCCCATAACTTGTTTCGTAGAACATCCAGCAAGTACAAAAAAGCGGTTACTCATCTGACATCCCCAGAATTGGTGACCGTTGGCTGTCCCCTCGCCTGCCAGGCAGCCCGACTTCCGAGGCAGCGTTTTGGACAGTTTGGATACCGCACCGTGCACCAGCTTTCGCGAACGCCTCTTGAATAACATTCGCTCTGGTAGCGTCGAGAGGCGGAGTCTACCAACCGGTGCAAGGATAGTTCGCTGAATTCGGCAGTGGATTACAATGACCCCGGTCAGTGCAGGAGTCTACAGGGCGATTTGCAACTTCATCACTTTGACGCAGGACGTCGGAGCCGAGAGACAGGCACACAACCTCGACCGGCGTGGGGCGGTCCCCGGGATTTGGCCAACCGCTTGCTAGAAGTCGTTCGCGAAACCGATTTAGATTGAACGTTAATGTTTGCCAATTCGAAAGGACGGAGACTCATGTCGGCGGCGCCGCGCGCCGCTGGACGGAGGCCTGTGCCTGACCGGCATTCTTATCTTAGGTCCTTTCGGGCAAGCCGCCGCGTAAAGGCAAGGTCCCGGAGTTTGGTGACTGCATGAATGCTATGGAAATCAAGGAACTACTGGCTTCGAACGCTCCTGATTTTGATTGCCTTTGGATCCTGAAATGAGTAAGGATGAAGCGTGTACTCTTTGTAGATGACGAACAAATGGTTCTGGACAGCCTACAGCGAATGCTCTATCGCATGCGTAACGAATGGCGCATGGACTTCGTTACGAGCGGCTCTGAGGCATTAGTGCTGTTGGGTCGGTCCGCCTACGATGTCCTTATCACGGACCTGCGGATGCCGGAGATGAGTGGGTTGGAGTTGCTTGCCCGGGTAGCAGATCTTCACCCTGGGGTTGTGCGGATAGTCCTATCCGGCATCGCGGACCAGGAGGTTGCGGTGCGTTCCGCAACTCTGGCTCATCAGTATCTGGTGAAGCCGTGCGATGCCGCTACGCTGCGAGCAACGATGAGGCGCGCCTTCAGCGTGCGTATCATGTTCGACGACCCTGGTCTGAAGAAAGTGCTATCTAATCTGCACGGCTTACCTGGTGTTCCATCCGTGTACCTTCGGTTGATGGATGTGCTACGGTCCTTGGACGTCTCGCCCCAGGCAGTAGCAGAAGTATTTGGTCAGGATACCAGCTTGACTGCCAAGCTTCTGCAGTTGGTTAATGCCCCGTTCTTCGAACCCCGGCGCCAGATTAGCGATCCAGTTGAAGCTGTAAACTACCTGGGTCCGGAGATGGTCAGACAACTCGTACTAGTGGCCTCGGCATTTCGCACATTCCAGCCGGGCGGAGTTCGCCGCTTTTCCTTCGAGCGCCTGCAGAGCCATAGTCTCGCTGTCGGTGTACTTGCACGGCGTATTGCACAGTCGCTGGATCTTTGCAGGTTGGCTGTTGATTACGCGTTCGTCGGCGGATTGCTACATGATGTCGGAAAGCTGCTGCTAGCGTGCAATTACCCAGAGAAGTACGACGAGACACTACGGCTGGCCAGCGACGAGGGGATTCTCCATCGCATGGCTGAGGAACATGCCTTTGGTACAACCCACGCGGAAGTCGGTGCATATCTGTTGTGGCTGTGGGCTCTGCCCGACCCCATCACGGAGATCGTTCTCCGGCACCACGAGTTTCCAACCGATGCGGCAGCGATGGCGAGCCCCGCCTTCGCCGTCCATGTGGCCGACGGGCTAACGAAAGGCTGCCTGGACAATGATGCTGTCGCGTGTTTGCGCGGGGTCGGCTTGGCGGACGAACTAACCGATTGGCAGCGATGGGCCAAGGCGGCACTGCCCGGAAAGGAGGGATATGTTGACGCGCATCCTATTCGTGGACGACGAGATCAACCTCCTGCAGGCCCTCGAGAGACGTTTCCGCAAGGATTTTGAAATCCAAACTGCCGCGGGGCCCGAACTCGGACTCAAAATCGTGGCCGAGAGCGCTCCGTTCGCCGTGGTTGTATCGGACTTGCGTATGCCAGTCATGAGTGGAATCGAGTTCCTCGCTCGTGTTGGCAAAATCTCACCCCACACTGTGCGGGTGATGTTGACGGGTCAAGCGGATCTGCCGGACGCCATTGCGGCCGTCAACGAGGGTCAGGTCTTCAGGTTCCTGACGAAGCCATGTCCCCCCGAGACACTGGTGCGTGCCTTGACGTCCGCGCTCGAACAATACCGATTGATTACCGCGGAACAGGAGTTGCTGGAGAAGACCCTGCACGGCGCTATCGGAGTATTGAGCGAGATCTTGAGCTTGGTGAATCCTCCGGCATTCGGCCGGGCGAACCGTATCACCCGGTATGTGCGCTATATGGCCCAGAAATTGTGCTTCCCTGAAGCCTGGCAGTTCGAGCTCGCTGGCATGCTCTCGCAGATCGGATGCGTAACCATCCCACCGGAGGTTTTGGACAAATTCTATGCGGCGTCGCCACTGAGCCCCCAGGAGCAAACTACGCTCTCGGAACAGAGTATGCTTGGCTACCACTTGCTTGCGAAGATTCCTCGCCTCGAGGCCGTGGCATCCATGATAGCCGGCCAGAATACGGCCTGGCATCGGCGAACGAAGCCAGAGACGGTGGCCAACGGTGCGCACCTGTTGAAGGTAGCGTTGGACTTTGATATGCTGCTCGCTCGTGGGGCCGATGCGGAAGCCGCGCTAGCGCGGATGCGCGCCAGTAAAGACTACGCACCCGCATTTCTGTCGGCGCTGGAAGAAGTGCAGGTAGAAACCGTTCAGAGCGCATCCCGTATGGTGAACGTCAGCCAACTTCGCACGGGAATGATCATAAAGGTGGATGTGCGCAGTAAGAGCGGTCTGCTCCTGCTGGCCAGCGGACAGGAAGTGACGGAATCGTCCATTGCGAGATTGAAGAGCTTTTCATCCACCACCGGGATTCACGAGCCAATTAGCGTAATTGTGCCTTACGGCGCAACGAGATCGCCGAGTGACACACTAGATGAAGATCGTCAGCCGGTCGCGGAGGGGAACGACGCTGCGGTTTGCGCGCCGCTTTCCGAAGTCCAATGGCAGATCCGGGCGTCCACGAAGCCAGCGGCCCCGGCGCGGTTCGGGCCGTCTTAGGACAAAGAGCATGGAACAGATGCTGCAAATCGCCCATGTCCCCACGGACCACAATGCGGAGGGATCTCTCTGGTTACAGGCCGACGCTGGTGTCCTTTATGCGAATGCGCCTGCCTGCGGCTCCCTGGGCTATTCTCAAGACGAACTGCTCGCGATGAAGTTTTGGGATTTCAATCCCGATATGGGCGCGCAAGGATGGCGCGCACACTGGAATCGCTTGAAGGAGGCTGGTTCGATTCGGGTGAACTCCCGCTTTCAGCGCAAGGACGGCTTCATTTTCCCCGTAGACATCCGGCTGGACCACGCGAAACTCGAGGGCAAGGAGCGGTGCCTTGCGCTGGTGCGCGATATCAGCGCGAGCCAGGCAGACGAAGCGTCCCTGGCCGAAGAGCGGCACTTGTTCGAGTTCTTAATGGACAATGTTCCGGACCACATTTACTTCAAGGACCGCCAGAGCCGTTTCATTCGGATTAGCCGCGCGCATGCAAAGCTGTTTGGGTTAACGGACGCTGCTCAGGCGGTGGGTAAGACGGACTTCGACTTTTTCGGCGGGCACCATGCGGCCCAGGCGTACAAGGATGAGCAGGGAATTCTGCAGTCCGGCAAGCCGATGATGGGGGTCGTCGAGAAAGAGACGTGGGCTGACGGCCGGGAGACTTGGGTGGCGACTTCAAAAATGCCACTTTCCGACTCTCAAGGGCGGACCATCGGAATCTTCGGCATTTCTCGCAATATCACCAAGAGCAAGGTAGCGGAAAATGCCTTGCGGGCGAGTGAAGAGTTCAATAAACGCATCCTCGAAAGCACATCGGACGGTGTTTGCGTTCTAGACCTCGAAGGCTCGATGCTTTATCTGAGCGCAGGAGGCCGTAAGCTATTAGATCTTACCGACGACCAGAGTAACCTACACATCCCATGGCTCAGTTTTTGCGAAGAATCGGACCATCCTCGGGTTCGCCAGGCTCTCTCCGATGCAGCCGCGGGCGGAGTTGGGAACTACACCGGGAGCGTGCGCACGCTAAAGGGAGTATCGAAGCGTTGGGACGTCGTGATCAGCCCAATCACCGGCTCAAATGGAGAAGTCATGCGCCTGGTGTGCGTCCTTCGTGATATCACGGAACGCCAGCGTTTGGAAAGCCAACTAGCGCAGGCACAGAGGCTTGAGTCCATTGGCCAACTTGCCTCGGGAATTGCTCACGAAATCAATACTCCAATCCAATACATCGGTGATAACGGGATGTTCCTGGAGGAGGCTTTTCGGGACTTGCTCAAGCTGGTCCGTGTTGGTGCGGGGCCAGATCGTTCGACGGGTTCTGGGGACGTGGACTTGGAATACCTCGAGGAGGAAATTCCCAAGGCAATTAACCAACTGCAGGAAGGAGTTAGTCATGTAGCCCGCATCGTGCGGGCCATGAAAGAGTTTTCGCATCCCGGGCCGCTTGAGAAAATGGCAGTCGATATCAATCGGGCTATTGAAAGCACGGTCATGGTATGCCGGAACGAGTGGAAATATGTGGCCGACCTGACGACCGATCTCGATTCAGATCTGCCGCTCGTGTATTGCGTCGCCGGCGAAATCAATCAGGTAATTCTTAACTTGATTGTAAACGCCGCTCATGCCATTTCCGATGTATCGAAGGGCACCGGCCAAAAGGGAGCCATTCACCTCAGCACTTCCCGGCAAGAAGAATGCGTTGAAATTCGCGTCGCAGACACTGGGTCGGGAATACCGGAGGCCATCCAGTCGCGGATATTTGATCCATTCTTTACAACTAAGCCGGTCGGCAAGGGTACGGGCCAGGGTCTGGCAATCGCCCACGCGGTGATCGTAAAGAAACACCATGGCGCCATCAATTTTGAAACCACTCCTGGGGTTGGGACAACCTTTGTAATCCGCTTGCCATTCGCTGCTTCGGGCGAAGGATCGTGAATCGGCGCTTCGCCGGCGTGATGCCGGCGGGCGGTTCCAGTTCAGCGACTGTGATTCAACCGCAAACGCGCAGACGAAGCGGATTTCAATACCGAGAAATCCGACCACGCGGTGACGTACCCATTAAACTCAAGTAGAGCTATCCGGTGCGGTGATGGCGGCGCCGACCGCCGACGCTATCGAGCCTTGTCTTCGGATTGGAGGTAGCCGATCTTCCAGTGCTTGCGCGGGTAAGTGTTGTGCCGACGCTTTGCCTCCCTGCTGGCCGGTTACCTGCCCGCATTGAAGGCCACGATGGTCGCGAACGCCAATGATGACAGGGGTCCTGGTGTGTCACACCCCATTCGCAGGAGTTTGTGTTTGCCATGCCTGACATACCCTGCTTAATTTCACGGCCTCTTGGGCCATCCGCCGACGAGGCAAGAATGACGACAGGTGACGCCCGTACTTGCTATCGCTGCGGGATGGCTTCAGCTGCCCTTCTCCCTACACACTCTGCGTTAGGGTCCACGAACCGGGGTGAGCTTGGCCGTCTGCTTGCCCGGCCGGTAACCCCGCTTTTTCGAGCTGCTGCAAGGTGTAGTAGCGCCCCGGCTCTATGCCGCTGACCGTCCCGTTGTAGCAAGGCACCGAGAAGGTATCGGTCCCTGGTATCTGGTTGGCTTGTGAAATGAAGATCGGCTGCGGCCCGGAGGATTGCCCCGGACCGGCATATCCAAGCTCTTGGGATGTGTAAGTGATCCCATTGACAGTCATGGGCCCCGGATCCGCCCAATATGCGGTAGTATCGATGGGCTGTCCGGATGCCAGGCGTGCCGCGTTCTCCTCCGCCAGCCGCTGATCGAATGTCTGCTGCGCCTGCGGGGTGGCAATGCCGGGCAACTGGGAAGTGCACTGCGCCGGATCCTGTCCCGTCAGGCTGGCGAACGAATTGCCGATTATATTGTCCAGCGCCTGTTGATAAACGGCATCCGGGCCGTACACCGTACCAGCGGCGTAGTTATTGGCGGCCCCGGGGGCTGCTTCGTAATCCGCGTTAGCGGCGGTCGTGGCGTACGCTGGATTTCCCCCGTCGAGCCAACCCACGATATTCGGAACGCCCAGGCTCGTTTGTTCCGGAACCGTCGTTTGGGCGGACGCGGGGGAGGCGGTCGCAGCTTTGGACACAGCTTGCGCGACATCGCCGACTAACTCCGCGAAATCGGCTCCGTGCTCCCATTTCTGGCCCGGTGGCCTCTGCGACGCATCAAGACGCTCGTTGTACATCGCCTGAATCATGGCTTTCTCCTGCCGGCATCATTGCAAATAAGTGGCCATAAGGGGCTCGCCATACTGGCCCCCTTTCTCGCCGCCACCGGCGTCGCCTATCTTTTCGAGGCGTCCGAGGCGCGAGCGGTAGAGGTCTGAATTCCTCGGCGCCCTGCGCAGTGGATCGGCCCTTGTGCGGGCGTCAAGTGGTTTGTCGGACTGCCGCACGGCTCGGATCGCACAGTCGAGTGATTACACGTGCCGACAGGATCTATACCGCAACCAGCATTGTTGGCTTTACAGAGTAAAGGAGTGCTCCCCTTTTCGCTCCGCCCTCGAGAGCGGCCAAGCAACCGGGTGAATTCGCCTTGAGTAACCGCCAGCTAGCCTCCGACGATATCCGCAAACCCCACCGTCGCAAGCATCAGGTTCTCTTGGAACATGATCGAATGATGTCCGGATCGCTTTCGAAGACAGGCCGTTTTCCTCGGCGACAGTCCGTCTCGGCTGCCATCAACCAATTGACGCTTCCGTACCAAAGGCGTCAAAGTTCTGACAACAGGACACGGTTTTGCTCATCTTCATATCTGTATCCGGGGCGATACTTTCTAGACTGTTTTCCCGGGCCCAGCGGAGGGTGGCGCCAAGATTCCAGCACCCTACCCGTCGCCGTTCAGATCGGCGAGCTTAACGTAACGCGTCGCGGATCGCGAAATGTTCCCGAGACGTGGAATGTGCTTTTGCGATCATTCAGGTAAATCGGCTTGCGATCTGGCAACTCGTTGCTGAACGATGACCACGTCAAGATAACCGTGATTGACATCGGCCAACGCGGCGGAAATATGTGCCGTCCTGGTGGCTCCCAAGTCATGACCGGTGAAGTGGCCTTTGCCGTCATTCCGCAGTACCCGATCAAGCAACAGCCAGTGCCCCCCCGGCCTGGTGAGGCCCGCAAGAACACTTGACTGGCGGACGCCGCCGGGTCTCGCCAATCCCAAGAAACCCTTACATTATGGGCGTTTTGCGGCGTTCTTAGGGCGTGTTAAACGGGCTAACAGCTTCCGTAACGCGCACGTGCCCGGCATTTCGGGACGAGTGTACAGTTACGATCCAGCGCCAGTTGGTTATGTTCCTGAGCCAAACTTCAAACCCAAGATGTTAGACGAGGGGACCAGCCGGTGGATTTGGAGAATGTAGATTTCTAGCAGGCCGCTCCCTCAGAACGGCGCAACGCGGATTCCAATTGACGCGCTGGGAGACGCGTGGAGCATGACTTGACGGAAGATGCGCAGGTGATGGCGCGGTAGTGGGTCTACGCGCGGAACCAGTTCTCAGTTTGTTTCCTACTCGTAAACTTGATATCGGGTTTGGCGCAGGCGTATGCGAGAACCGCAGACTGTCAGACGGACAACGCGGGCGATCGAGCGACTGAGGAGCCTCCGCATTCAGGAGTTGGGGGCCGAGCCGAAGCAAAGCCATCCGCCAGCGGATTTCGTCCCCCCAAAGGCAACACCCCGGCTCGCGCTCTATGGTCTCGCGAGTCGTAGGAACGCTGCGTTATGGGCACTTTTCACAGTTTTGTTGGATCGTGTTCGCCGGTCAAGGCTTTCCGTGACCGCATCTTGCCCCCCCTAGAGGTTGGATTCGAACCCACAACCCTGCGGTTAACAGGCGTATGTCCTATTGTTGATTCCCGAAGGCTGTCAAAGCGCCGCACCGTCCGGGCGAATGCCGAGGTGGTCGCAGGGTGCGTCCACCAGGTCCTGGCGCACTCCCAAGTACCGCTCCGTCGTCACGATGGATTCGTGGCCGAGAGAAAGCTGAATCTGCTCCAAGGCGGCCCGCCCTTTGTGAGCGAGTTTGGCAAACGAACGACGCAGGTCATGAGGAGCTAGGGGCATGTCGATTTGCGCCGCATAACTCCTGACTATTGGATACACACTTCCCGTCGTCAGGAAATCCCCCGTGATGTGTCCGGCCTTATTCAACGGGCGCATGACGTGGCCGGCGGTAAGTTGCGCCCTGGCCGCCCAGACATCAATCGCGGCTTTGCACCAACCGGGCACCGGCACGGTGCGGACGCGATTGCGCTTCCCCAGCAAATCGGCGATCACCCAACGGCCCTCCCGCTGTTGTAGGTGATCGAATTTCAGAGCGCAGAGTTCCGCCCGCCGCAGCCCGGGCACCCAGGAGCACGCACAAGGCGGCGCGATCGCGTTTGCCTTTCAGGCTGCTGGCATCGGGTAGAGCGAGTAGTTCTTCTGCCTGGTGCAGGGACAGCCAGTTGCCCACGCGGACTCCGTTGCGGTGGGGACCCTTTACCTTGGAGATCGCCATTTCGGTCTGCGGATCGAGCAAGCCGTTGTCGGCCATCTCGGCCGCCAGCCGGCGGATGGCGGACATTTGAATTTGGATGCTGGACGCCGACAGGTTGCGCCGCTCCTGGGTGGCCCGGTACTCCTGCACCGCCGCTTTCGAGAATGCCGCGGGACTTGCCGTTTGGCACCAGAACAGGAAATCCTTGAGGGCCGCCCGGTAGGCGCGCTTGGTATGTGGCGAGCGCACGCTATCCGTTACCAGGGAGCGCACTGGGCCGAAGGATGGAATGACGACGAGCGCCTGGTCTGACATATATATATATGTATCCTAGTGTACTCCTAATTCGCGGCAGCCGCGACTTACAGCGACTTACTGACTGTTAGTCAGATTGTGAGTTTGCAAATACAACGGTGGAAAGGAGAAGATAAGTATGGGGCCATTCAGAGAAGATTCTGCCATGGCCTTGTTCCTGACCACCGGCATGATTCTCGCCGCCGGTTGCAGGAACAGCTGCTTGGTTCACTATAAGTAGCATTATCATCAACTATATTTTGGGCTGAGTGCACGGTCGTGCACAAACAGCTAGCACCTAGGAGTGCCATCTTAATGCCCATGAAGAAGACCTGGTTACTTAGAGTTGCAGAGATTCGCGAAGAATTGGAGGCCATCGAAGCGCCGGTCATCGAACCGCGCCATGTGCGAGCGCATCTTTGGCGTGCGGCGCCGGCGCGCCCTGCAACTGATGCATTCCTTCGGAGGCTGGCAATCCGGCCAAGCCTATCTGGTGGACCGCCGCACATTGCTGAAGCAGCTTGAACCTTTCCAAGATGGGGTGGAATTGGCCATGGAACAGTGCCGCCGGCAGCGTCTCAGTGAGACCCTGGACCAGACCCGCCGGCATCGGACGGCAGCCCAGGTAACCCTGCCTGTGGCGCAGGATGCCTGCCGGCGAACGATGCTCGATTTGCCGGCAGGAGTGCTCTTGCAGCCCGGCAGATTGACAGTGGAATTTACTCAAGCGGAGGACTTGCTGGCGCGGTTGTTCGAACTGTCGCAGGTAGCGGCTCAGGACTTCGATGGTTTCCGCCGCATAATATCGGGTTAAGGGACACGTGTTCCGCCGTACGGCAGCGACAAGGGTTCCCGGTTCCGCCGTTCTGCGGGATGTGCTCTACGGGGTCCTGCATTGGGACGCGAGGCCACTCGCACAAAAGCACGGTCTGAGCCGCTCCGCTATAAATCGGATCTTTGTCAAGCACGGAGTCGTGCGTGGCCGCTGGGGGGGAATCGATATTAAGCACCTGAGGGTCTTTACGGATCCTCTGTTCGGGGTAACGGTCTCGAGCATCGCCGGGCTATACTATGGAACACACGGTGTACTGGCACTGGCGGCGACCAGTCGGGCGTTCCCGGAACTCCATCTATTGGCCATGAATTCCGCGATCCTGCAATCCGTCGAAGCATTTCTCGGCGAACTGCGAAAGTTCTCGGAACTTCGCAAGACCAACCTGGTGGTCATCACGACGGCGGTCGAGCAGGACTGGGTTTTGGCATGGTTGAAGACGATCGATGACCGCCGCGAAGTTCATTCGGAAATCCATCTACTTACGCATTTGCCCGATAACGCACCGCTAGGGATTCCCGCTGTTCAAGAATGGCTCACAGAACACCCGCATTTTAAAGTGCACTATGCCCCCATCGTGATAGATTTGTTCTGGTTCGACCTGGTTCGAAGATGTTTCTCCATCATCACCGCGCTACCTGTCCAGGCCCGGTTAGTGGCGGATCTCAAGGGGAGGGCTGAATATCTGGCGAACCTTCTCGATGAGGCCCGGTTGGGAATCAATATTGTCTGGCATACCCCGCAGCACTGAACGCACCTCACGGCCATCCCCACCAGGTCGGGCGCCACGGCGATACCGGTCAATGGAAAAGCCACCGTACTATTGATGGCCTGCTGCACACTTTGCAGCAGCGCCGCCGAACCATCCGAGGCAATTCCGTAGACATAGCAAGTGAATGTCCGGCCGCCGGCGCGAAGACCACATCCTGGATTCCTGGAATCTGCAGGATCTGAAACCGCAAGGCCGCTTCATTGGCGCCATTCTGCGCCTGCAGCTTCAACTGAATCCGATATCGGTAATTGTCATCGAGCTCGGCGTCGGCGCCGCCCACAATGCCGTAATTGTTGGTGACCAGCAGCGATCCGTAGGCGCTCTCGGTGTAGTTGGTAAAGTTCGACAGCGTGAAGATTCCAGCAGCAGCATTGCCAGCCGCTCCGGAATACAAGGCTACCGCGCTGAATGGCATGGAACTGGCGGCCGCTGGCAAGGTCACGGCGTTCGCGATATAGACCGGTCCGCCGGCCCCCGCCGCGGTATAGATTCGCGTCCCGGAAGGAATGTTAATATCCTGGCCACTGTTGATGGAACCAAAAGTCCCGTTGCGGACATACCATTCGAAGTTCTGATCGCCCAGATCCACGCTGGCGGTGGTCTGCGGAAGCCGCGGCACGCCGAAGATCTCGCCGAGCAGATCCAGGCTGGTGTCGGTGGCAAACGGCAGCAGCGACTGGGCAATATTCATGAACTGGCGGTTCTCCAACTCGGCCAGCTCGTTGGCTACGATGTCGCCGAAAGCCCGCGCCTTGCCGCCCGGGGCCAGCTGCCGGATGCCTTTTAGGGTGTTCAGTGGGCTCATTTTGTTCCGTAAGTGCCAAGAAACGAGAATTTGACTAGGTCTGTCGCGTCGTTCTGTTCGGTGGCCACGCGTGCGCGAGCACCGGAACTGTAGAAATCTTCAACAGGCACCCGTCAGAGACCGGCTCCGCAATATGTGCCGACTCAACGAGGCGGACGTAAGCGTTCGCCCCAGCGCTGAAGATGGACGCCAACCATGGAAGCAGCTTGCAACGGGTGCAGTCACCTCTGTGCTGGCGACGCTCAATCCAAAGCGCGCCTTTAAGACTGTCTCCAGAAATGCGCAAAGCGGCGGCTGCAGCCCTCGAAGGCCAGGTTCGTTGCGCAGATCTTGGGTCTGGAATGGCGCCGCAGCGCGCCTCTTTTGAAACGAACGTTGAAAACAAAAGGAAAATAGTTCCAAACACACCGGACAGACCCAAGAATTCGCCTATACTAACAAAGGTTGGAGGGCCAAGACGGGGTTTGACACCGGTCGTTGGCCCGGTGGGGGAACGAGGAGGATTTCAATGCTTCGGAAAGTGCCCTTACAGAAATGTCCCGCTTGCGGATCGACGTGGTTCAGGGAAGGGCTATTTTTTGAATTTATACCCGAATGGTTCGATCTGCCTGACCGGGAGAGGAGCCGGGAAATGACCATCCTGGTCTGCCTCTGCGGCGAACTGATCACTCCGCCGTTGACTGCGGGCGCCGGGCCGCAGACCTGGCAGACGATCTGCCGCTTGCTGCGATGCTTGGGGCAAGCCCAAGCACAGTCGAACCCCTTGGAGCAGGCCAAGACGGTGCTCCAGGCCGGCGGAATCACCGGCAAGAACTGGAAGCTCTTCAACCGCGGCTGCGGGAACTAAAAGACGGCATCGGGCGTCAACTGGCTCAGCAGGACGTGGCCGCCGGCCGCCGTAAGCGACGCGGGCGGCATTGGCATCCATCCGAGGCCCCGGCAGTGGCTCAACCGCAGTCCGGGACCAAGGGCCGCGCCTGGTTGGAGTCGTCTCAGGTCCAGCAATCCGGGCTGACCGCGCGCGAAGCGCAGGCTGTCGTCGCAGCGGTGCTGGATGCCATCAAAAGAAGGCCTGCGCCAGGATGGCACGGTCACAACGCCGCTGGGTGAGTTCTACACCACATCCCGCACCCAGTCTTACCAACGCAAGCGCCCGGAGCCCAAAACGGGTACGGGTCTGAAGGCAATTTATGAGCAGACCCTACACCAGCAGCGCACCTGTGTGAGATTTAAACCCGATCCTGGCTGGATCGGGAAAGGTGAAACTGCGTGACCAGCCAGTCGCCAAGGCCGCATGCCCCAAATGTGGCTCGACGTTTTTCCAAGAAGCCGAGTACCGGCAATATCAAGTGCATGCCTCCGCGGTGCCCGGCGGCGGCCTGCAACCCAGTGATGAGGTTTGCCGGGTGAAGACCTGCATGTGTCGTGAGACCTTGCCGGTCCACACCATCATGAGGTACATCGACGATGTGGAAAAAAGCTTCCAGGAATCTTTAAATTGGCGCAGCAAATGCCGTGATAGCCGCCATCCAGACAAGATTCTGGCCGACCTGGCAGACGATTTCATCACGCGGTGCGAGTTCCAGGTGCTGATCGAACAGCTGAACAGGATGCAAACCCTCAAGGAACAGGGTGGCAAGGATGCCGAGCCGAACGCACCAGGTTGACCTGGCGGAGCGAAACACCAAAAGGATGCTTCATGCCCGAAAGCGCTTCCATATCGCCCAGCGTCGCAAGTGCGCGCATGTCTGTCCCCCAGATCGCTGCCCGGCTAAACGTCGGTCGCTTGGCAGTCTATAAAATGTTGGAGCAGGGAATCCTTCCCGGAGTGCGCGTCGGCCGCCGCTGGATTGTCACGCACTACGCCTACGAGCAATCGGAGCGCACTTGCGGAATGCAGAATGTGGCGGCCTGAGCTACACTGCTAACCAGCATGTCAGTCCACAAACGCAAGGATCAATCCCGCAACGTCTGGTACTACTCGTTTGACGTACCAGGATCAGGCCGGAAAGATCGCCGCCGCGCGAAGGCCTCCGGCTTTGCTACGAAGAAGGAGGCGATGGACGCGGAGACTACTCGGCGCATTGATGAACAGAAAAAGTATGAGGTGGCAAAGTCGGGTGTTGCTGGCGTCGGAGCGGCACCGCCAAAGACGTTGTCGATGCTCCTCGATGAGTTCTTTCGCCAGCACGCCCAGGAAAAGCTCGCACCGAAGACGGTCGAACGGTACCGTGAAATGGTTCACTATATCGCCCCTGAACTGCTCTCCATGCCGCTGGCAGACATCAAACCGCTGCACCTGAGTCGCGAGTGGGACCGGCTGCTGAAATGTGGAGGTCAAACGCGCAAGGCAAGACACCCCGGCCGATGAAGGCTAAGACCGTCCGCAACATAGCCGGCTTCATTTCGTCCGCCTTCGGGCGCGCAATCAGGTGGGGGCTGGTATCCACCAACCCGGTGACCTACAGCGAACCGCCAATTCCCGAGAAGCACAAAGGGATCGCAATCACTACGGCACAACAGGATCTCCTGATCGACAGCGCAACAGGGCCGTGGTGTATGTCAGCGTATCTCAAGCTCGATGCTGCTCTCGGTGCACGTCGCGGAGAACTGTTGGCGCTGCGTTGGTCGGATATCAACGATGGCCGCGTTACCATAGCGCGGTCGCTCAGTCAGACCAAGAATGGGCTGACTTTCAAAACCACGAAGTCCGGGAACATCCGGGTGATTGGCTTGCCTGCGCCGGCTCTTGCGGAGCTCGAAGTGCACCGTAAGCGTCAGGATGAGTTCAAGCTGCAGTTCGGCCCCGACTATCGCGACGACCTCGACTTGATCTTCGCCAACCCCGACGGCACTCCATTCGAGCTTGATTCAATCTCCGCCACGGTGTCAGCCCTGTTCAAGCGCCTGAATGTCGAGAAGCCGAAGGGGGCAGCACTACACCTCCTGCGGCACGCGCACGGCAGCCACATGATTGCCGGCGGTGTTCCGCTATTGGTGGTTTCGAAGAGACTCGGACATTCATCTGTACGCACAACCGCCGACATCTATTCGCACAAAATCCACGGACAGGATGACGAGGCTGTGAAGAAGTGGGAAGAGGTACCAGGAACAGCACCGGACGCCGGCCAAGAAGAAGGTCCAATGAGCTGGATCGTAGCGCGTGGCACCGGGTGGCACCGGATACCCAGTACCTTATTGATTCTATGGTAGCGCTAACGGGAATCGAACCCGTATTTAAGCCTTGAGAGGGCTCTGTCCTAACCGTTAGACGATAGCGCCACGGGCAATTCCGATTCTACCAGCCCATACCCCTCCTTGTCATGCAGCTGCTCGCCCTCCACATCACGCACATTGACGCCATTGTCGATTCTCAGACAGCCTGGATCTGCGAACCCTTGAGTGTGTTTGCGAGGGACGCTCAGTGTACCATTGGCGCTGCTGGCGGCTGTGGCACGATCTTCAGTCGGCCCCAGGTCTTGGCCCCCTTGTGGAGGCGCAACACGTCACGTTCAACGGCATGGCCGCGGCGTTCACCGTGGTCAGGCCTTCCGGGATTCGACCACCGTGCCTTTCCGTATACCGTAAAGAACGCCGCACAGATGGTGCGCCCAGAATCAGTGCAGGCAAAATGGAGCGGGGGCTTAAGCTAACCCGCGCTGGCCGCCAGTGTCCGATTTGGAACAGTATTTTTCGATTCGGGACAAGACGAGGCGTAGGGTTGAGGCCGTGGACGGCGAGTGGCGCGACGCGGAAGAACAGGCAATCGAACGACGGAACGACGGAATGCTCCGATGAGCCGGACCTGGCCGGTGCCGCGGGCTCGACGGCCATGGGCGTGCATTCGAGGAGATCCCAGGAGGCACGTGTGTTCAAGCGAATTCTGGAAATCCTGCCGGCGCTATGCCTGGCGAATGGCGTGGCGTGGGCGGCGGAAAGCCCCTTTATCGGCGAGTGGAAGCTCGATTCATCAAAGAGCAGAATGCCCGACGAGATGAAGGTTCAAAACCGCGGCGGCAACAAGTACGCGTTCGATTTTGGCGGGGGCGCCGAGACGATCGTGGTGGATGGGAGCGACCAACCCGGCTACGGCGGAACCCTGCTGTCGGCAAAGGCTGACGCGCCCGACACCTGGATCGTCGAGCGCAAGAAAGATGGCCGGTTGCTGCTCAAGGCAACGTGGAAGCTCTCGCAGGACGGCAGTACGCTCACGGACTATTACCGCGAGTTCGAGTCCGACGGTTCGACCGTCAGCATGGATTATATTTACCAGCGCACGGGTGCAGGATCGGGCTTCGCGGCAGATTGGCAGAGCATCAAGGAGACAATGAACTCACCATTTTTAATGCAGGTGAAGGCGTTCCAAGGCGACGGCCTCTCCTTCATCGCTCCCTCGGAGCAACAGACGAAAAACGTGAAGTTCGATGGCAAGGAGTATCCCAACGAGGGGCCGAACGCGAACCGCGACGCTTCTTCCTCGGTCCGGCGGGTGGATGAGCGCACACTCGTGATCACCGGCAAGGCCGGCGGTAAGGTGACGGCGACTGAGGAACTTGAGCTTTCAGCCGATTTGAAAACCTTGACGATCACGGTGCACATTGCCGGCCGCGACAAGCCGAATGTGATGGTGTTCGAGCGGAATTAGCCGGATAAATCGTTGCACGGGCAGCAATTTGCCGATATGAGATGGCTGCCATTGCGTGGCTCGGTCGCCGTGTAGCGAGGCGCCGGCGGGCCGCCTTGCCCGGACTTGCAATTGGACTACCCGGTTCGGATATGATGACGATTGTACTGGCGCACCGCACACCGCGGCGTCTCTTCGAAATGACCCACGATAGGAACAAGAATTGAGGATTTATCCACGTCCGGAACCGGGCGATCAGCCGTCGCTCCTTTACCCGCCATATGTGGCGACCGTCCGGCGCGCTCCGGCGATGCCGCCGATTCCGTTGCCCCACACGCTTTCCGAACTCAGCGGTCCCCTTTTCGGCGACGATCCGTTTGGCGGCGCGGACAATGATTTGACGCGCCAGCATGCCGGCGAGCCCATGGGCGAGCGGATCATTGTTGCCGGCCGCGTGCTGGACGAAGACGGCCGCCCGATCCCGCGGACGCTCGTCGAGGTCTGGCAAGCGAACGCCGCCGGCCGGTATTTTCATCAGAAGGATGATCACCCGGCGCCGCTCGATCCGAACTTCACCGGCGCCGGCCGGACCTTTACGGGCCAGGATGGGACCTATCGGTTCGTCACCATCAAACCCGGCGCCTACCCTTGGCGGAACCACGCCAATGCCTGGCGCCCGGCGCATCTTCACTTTTCGCTGTTCGGGCCGTGCTTCATTACCCGCCTGGTCACCCAGATGTACTTCCCGAACGATCCGTTGATGCCTTTCGATCCTGTCTCCCAGTCCATTTCCAACGAACGGGCGCGGCAGCGGCTGGTCTCCCGTCTCGATCTCGATCTGACCCAGCCCGAGTGGGCGCTCGGTTATCGCTTCGATATCATCTTGCGCGGGCGCGAGGGCACGCCGTTTGAGGGCCCGTCATGAGCCGCGCGCCGGAACGCCTGTGTGGTCTGCCTTCACAAACCGTCGGGCCATTCTTTCACCTCGGCCTGGCTACGAATACGGCTCTCGGCTGTCTGGCCACTCCCGCGGCCCAGGGCGAGCGCATTCGTCTGCGATTCCTTCTCTTCGATGGCGATGGCTTGCCGGTGCCGGATGGCATCATAGAGCTTTGGCAGGCTGACGCGTCGGGGAAGTATAACCATCCAGCCGATACTCAAGCGAGGGAACCCGATCCGGCATTTTGCGGATTCGGCAGACTCGCCACCGGCGAGGATGGGACCTGCACTTTCGATACGATCCGCCCCGGGCGCGTGCCGGATGGATCGGGAACCTGGCAAGCCTCGCACATCAGCGTGTCGGTGTTCGCGCGCGGGTTACTGGGCCGGGTTTGCACCCGTGTTTATTTCGCCGGCGATCCCGCCCTGGCTCAGGATCCCGTATTCCTGCGCGTGCCAAAATACCGGCAGCAGACTCTCCTCGCACAGCCGGATCCCGCGTCGGCGGGATGTTGGCAGTTCGACGTTCGCTTGCAGGGTGAACGGGAGACCGTGTTTTTCGACATATAGGGATCGATGATGTCCTCGCGGTTGCTCGCCAGCCTGGGAACCACGGAAGATCTGGCGGCGCTCTTCTCCGATAGCTCCGTGCTTGCCGCGCTCCTCGCATTCGAATCGGCGCTGGCCCGTGCGCAGGCACGCCTCGGGCTGATCCCTGAGTCCGCCGCCGCCGCGATCTCCCGGGCCGCAGTGGCGGACGGCTTCGATGCGGCCGCCATCGCCCGCGAGGCCAGGAGGTCCGCAACCCTCGCTATTCCGTTGGTCAATGCCCTGGCGGCGCGCGTGGCGGAGACCGATGAAACGAGCGCGCGATTCGTGCATTGGGGCGCTACCAGCCAGGACACCATGGATACCGCGATGGTGCTGCTGCTGCGGCAGGCCAAAGGCATCCTCGCCTGCGATCACGCGCGCCTCGAAAAGTCGTTGCGCGCGCTTTCGGACCGGCATGCGGGAACCGTGATGCTGGCACGGACGCTGCTCCAGCCTGCGCCACCGATCACGTTCGGCCTCAAGGTGGCCGGCTGGTACGGCGCGATTCATCGGAGTTGGAGAAGACTCTGCGGCTCATCAGACGAAGCCCTACGGCTGCAGTTCGGCGGCGCCGCCGGGACGCTCGCCGCTTATGGCCCCGATGGCGTGGCGCTCGCCATCCAGCTTGCGAACGAACTGCACCTTCCCATGTCGGACGCGCCTTGGCACGCGCATCGCGACCGCTTGGCAGCCGTCGCGGCTCACTGTGGAATTTATACCGGCGCTCTCGGAAAAATCGCACGCGATATCGCACTGCTCATGCAACAGGAAGTAGCGGAGGTGGCGGAATCGGGCGGAGGGTCGTCGGCCATGCCGAACAAGCGGAACCCAACCGGATGTGTGGTGGCGCTGGCGGCCGCAAATCGCACCCCGGGGCTGGTTGCGGCATTTTTGGCGGGTATGGTCCAGGAACATGAACGCGCGGCGGGCGGTTGGCAGGCGGAGTGGCAGACCTTGGCTGATCTGATTGAGACCACCGGCAGCGCGCTGGCGGCGGTGGCCGGCGCGATAGACGGGCTGGCGGTATACCCGGATCGGATGCTGGCGAATCTCGTGGCAACACAGGGCGTGATCTTCGCCGAGAAGGCCAGCATGTTGATCGCCGTCCGAATCGGGCGCGACGCCGCGCGGGCATTGCTGGCGGATGCCACGCGGGAGGCCATCGCGTCTGCACGCCCTTTACGCGAGGTTCTCCAGCGGAAGAGCGAGATTGCCTCGTTGCTAACCGCGGAGCAATTGGAAGCCCTGGATCGCCCCGGAGATTATCTAGGGGCGGCCGAACAGTTTCGCAAGCAGTTGTTGGAAGATTAACTACGCTGGGTTATGTTTGACTCTTCCCGGAGAATAGTTATGACTCGCGGCATTCCTCCTTTTCGCGCCGATCACGTCGGCAGCCTGCTCCGTCCAGCCTCGCTGAGGGAGGCGCGCGTACGCCGTCAGCGTGGAGACATCTCCGCGGACGATCTGCGTGCGGCTGAGAACTCGGCCATCGAATGCATCATCGCCAGACAGGCGGAGATCGGGTTGCGTAGCGCCACCGACGGCGAGTTTCGCCGCGCCATGTGGCACTTCGATTTTCTGGAACATCTCGACGGCGTCGAATCGTTCCGCTCCGATCATGGGATCGCGTTCAAAGGCGGTATCGAGACCCAGGCCAAAGGCTTGCGCGTCACCCGCAAGTTGGGCTTCTCCTCGCATCCGATGATCGACCACTTCCGCTTTCTCCGCGAACATACGCGGGCAACGCCGAAGATGACCATCCCTTCGCCGAGCGTCCTGCATTTTCGCGGCGGGCGGCGGGCTGTCAGCCTTAACGTCTACCCGGATATGGAGGACTTTTATCGCGACCTGGGGCTGGCCTATGCCGGCGCCGTGCAAGCCTTCGCGGATGCAGGCTGCCGCTATCTTCAGCTCGACGAAGTCAATCTGGCGTACCTTTGCGACCCTGGACAGCGCCAGATTCTGCGCGAGCGCGGCGACGATCCCGACCGCCTTCCTGGTATTTACGCGGACATGATCAATACCGCGATCGACAAGCGGCCGGCGGATATGACCATCACGATGCACCTGTGCCGGGGTAACTTCCGTTCGAGCTGGATTGCCCAGGGTGGCTATGAACCCGTAGCTGAGATCCTGTTCAACCAGATCGGCGCGGATGGCTACTTCATGGAATTCGACACCGAACGCGCCGGCGGTTTTGAGCCGCTGCGTTTTGTGCCCAAGAACAAAACGGTCGTCCTTGGCTTACTGACATCCAAGGTCGGCGCCCTGGAATCGGCCGCCGCGCTTGAGCGGCGCATCGATGAGGCGGCGAAGTATATCGATCTGCAGCAGCTCTGCCTCAGCCCGCAGTGCGGTTTTGCCAGCACGGAGGAAGGCAATGTCCTCTCCGAGGAGGAACAGTGGGCCAAACTGGCGCGCACCATCGAAGTGGCGCGCGAAGTATGGGGCGAATGAGCCCGGCCGCGCCGATCCCTGCCCGTGGCGCACGCTTCAGCGTGCCGGCGGGACTTTTAAGTCCCGCTGCCCGTATACAGTCACCAATCTGCAAAATATAATCCCGCGTCGCATCTAACTGCACCCACGCCACTTACTAACTCCCCGTCTTCCACATACCGCCGTTCCCATCCCCCTCGGCCCTAAAATGAAATCGGGTATGGACGCCTCATCCCATCCCCAAATCCAACCCCAAGGAATAACTCATGCTGATTTCCCGCAAACAACACCAGGCCAACCGCGAGAACGCGCAACACTCCACCGGCCCCGTCTCCACGGAAGGCAAGGCCGCCGTCCGCCTCAACGCCCTCACCTTCGGACTCCGCGCGCGCGACGTCGTCCTCATCCACGAAGACGCAACCGCCTACCAGCAACTCTGGGATGTCCTTGAATCCGAGTGGCAGCCCCAAGCCCCCACCGAAAGAATCCTCCTGGAACGTATGGCCGTCGCCCATTGGCTGCTCATGCGCACGGATCGCAGCGAAGAGAGGATCTTTATCGCCACCGACCCGGGCACGGAACAATTCGCCCTGCTCGATCGCGTCTCCGCCCAGCGCGCCCGCCTCGAGCGTTCTTTCAGCACCGCCATGCGCGAATTGAAGCAGTTACAAAACGAGCGCCGCGCCCGCACTCAACCTGAGGGCACTCAGCCTGAGTGCACTGAGCCTGAGCCCGTGCAGCCGGTGAACACCGAGCCCGCCGTCACAACTCCCGCGCACCGGGCCGCCCCGCCGCCGGCATACGTGATGTCCGGCGCCCCGGGCGCCCAGCCGCTCTCGTGCGCGCCCCCCTCCCAGGATACCCGCTAGTTCCCCGCCCCCCTGCTCTTTGACAACCTCGCAAACGACCCCAAGCAGTCCGCCCAATCTGCCCCCAAAAACCGCCCAGCCCCGCTTAACCAACCACCCGCAACCCTCCACCCACAACCCGGAATCCACCACCCGGAACCCGGCACCAATAGATTCACCCACATAGGCTTTGATCGTCAGCCGCAAGCGGCCGCCGTTATTGCGGCTCAAAACAGATCGAAGGCCAGTGTAAGCTAGAAGATTCACCGGAGGGGATTGCACTTGCACAGCAGAATAAGATTTGGGATCGCTCCTTGTATTATCGCCACCGCGACGCTGGCGTTTGGCCAAACCGCTTCGCCGGAGGCCAAAGGCCCGGTGCCCAAATCCGACCCCGCTTCCATCGCGCGCGGCCGCGAAACCTTCGTCGGCGCGTGCGGATTCTGTCACGGGTCGAATGCCAAAGGAGGCGAGAAGGGCCCGGACTTGCTGCGTTCCGTGATTGTCCTGGACGACGAGCAGGGCAAGGCGATCGGGCCCGTGATCCTCCGCGGCCGCCCCGACAAAGGCATGCCCCGCTTCCCTTACTCGCCCCAACAGATCCTCGACATTTCGAATTTCCTCCACGACGCCATCGGCCACGCTGCCGATCGCGATAGCTACAAGATTCTCAACATTGTCACCGGCGATGCCAAACTTGGCCAGGCGTACTTCGGCGGCCACTGCGTTTCCTGCCACTCCGTTACCAAAGATCTGAAGGGAATCGGCGCCAGGTATGAACCGGTCACCCTACAGGGCAAATTCCTACAGCCGGATTCAACCTGGACGGAAGGCACCCCGCCGCACCCGGTCAATGCATTCTCAGTCACCGTCACTCTCCCCACGGGCGAATCGTTTACCGGCGTTCCCCTCAATTACGACGACTTCAATGTCGCCCTCCGCGAACCGGGCGGCGCTTATCGTTCCTTCAAGCGCGGCAAAGACGGGCCGCGTGTCGAGATCCACAATCGTCTGCAGTTTCACCTCGATCTTTTAATGCATATTAGCGATGCCGAGATCCACAATCTGACTGCATACCTGGTGACCCTGAAATGAACAGTGGCTTCTTTTTTTCTGCGCTCTGCGCCGCTCTGATTCCGGCCGCGATTTGTGGCCAGACGCTGGATCCTGCATTGCTGTCGAGGCCGGCCACCGATTCGTGGCCCACGTATCATGGCGACTATTCCGGTCGCCGCTTCAGCACCTTGAGTCAAATCAATCGGTCCAACGTCCGGCACTTGACGCTTTCCTGGATCTTCCGCATCAAGGTGGGCATCACTCCCAACGCAATCGTCGGTGGCGAGGGACCCATCCCTGAAGGCCCTCCGTCCGATCCGGGTGTCTCCACCATCAAATCCACACCGCTCATGGTGAACGGCGTACTCTATTTCTCGACGCCGGACAATGCCTGGGCAGTGGATGCCCGATCCGGCCGCGAGATCTGGCATTACACCTGGAAAACCAGGGGTGGTATTCACATCGGCAACCGCGGCATGGGAATGTATGGCGACTGGCTCTTCTTCGAGACCCCCGATAACTACCTGGTCTCCCTCGACGCACGTACTGGAAAAGAGCGATGGCATAAAGAAATCGCCGACGTGAAGCAGGAGTACTTCTCCACGCCGGCCCCGATCGTCGTAGGCAATCATGTCCTGGTAGGCACTGGCGGCGATTCCTTAGACGTTCCCGGCTTTCTCGAATCGCACGATCCCGAAACCGGCGAGATCCAGTGGAAGTGGTGGAGCGCGCCTTTGAAGAAGGGCGATCCGGGGTTCGAAACCTGGCCCGACGAGTACGCCATGCGCCACGGCGGCGGCATGACTTGGCTTCCAGGCACCTATGACCCCGAACTCCACCTTTACTTTCTGGGCACCGGCAACCCGAACCCGGTTCTTACTGGACGCAGCCGCAAAGGCGACAACCTCTACACTTGCTCGATCGTGGCCCTGAACGTCGACACCGGCAAACTGGCGTGGTACTTCCAACCCTCGCCGCACGACACTCACGATTGGGATGCCGCCCAAACCCCGGTGCTGATTGACACTGAGATCGACGGCCAACCCCGCAAGTTATTGGCACAAGCCAATCGCAATGGGTATTTCTTCGTGCTCGACCGGGCCACCGGTAAGGACATCCTGACCGCTCCGATGATTCGCACCATGAACTGGTCGAAAGGTATCTCGTCCAATGGGCAGCCCATGCCGGATCCGGGTAAAGAAGCCACCATCGATGGAGTTCTGGTTTCACCCCCAACCGGCGGCGCCACCAACTGGCCCCCTCCTAGTTTCGACCCGGAGACCGGCCTCTTTTATGTCGGTACTTCCCAGGCATTCAGCATGTTCTATCTCACCGATACCGACCCGCATCCTGAAGGGTGGGGCGCGGCGGAACGAGATGCCGGGTATTTTGGAGGCGATCTCGAAGCGATCGATATTAGAACCGGGAAAATTGCCTGGGACCACCACTACCCGTTCGGTGGCGGACCTGTCGGCATCCTGACCACGGCCGGCAGGTTGCTCTTCACCGGCGACGGGTCCGGACACTTGCTGGCATTCGATCCCGCCAACGGCGACATCCTGTGGCATGCGGGCCTCGCCGACGATCTCAGCAATGGACCGGAGACTTATTTGCTCGACGGGCAGCAATACATTGTCGTCGGCGCGGGCGACCAGCTATACGCATTCACCGTCGAGCCGTGATTGCCGTATGCCTCGGGAGTTGCGCACGGGTTAAGCGCGACATAAAGTCGAGAAGTTGATCCCAATCGGCTGAGCCGGTAGAGTAGGAATGACGGTCGGGCTGCGCCTCACTCTCCCCTCGTCGAACCGCTCGCCAATCATTTTCATTACCTTTGGGGGGCCGCAGGCCCATGGGCCACTCATCCGAGACCCCATTGGCGCTCAATAAGTTAGCCCCGCGCAGAAAAGCACAATTGGAGGGCGGCCAATCGTGGCCGCAGCCGGCTCACCCGCCTGAAAAGGCGGCTGCGGGCACGATTGCCCGCCCACAAGTTGTCCCACGCGGGTCTCGCCGCTGTTTCACCCGCATCCGCGGGGGCTCTCACTAAAGCGTACGCCACGGGCTGGAGCGGGTTCTGGAGAACCCGCGCAGACCTGGAGGTCCGCCCCACAATGCTATCCTGAATGTTAGGCCTTCGATGCGGCACAGCACCCGGTACAGGCTCAACAGTTTCTTCTCGTCGAACAATTTCCCGAACGGCGTAAAATGGCTGATCGTCAGCAATACCGCCGTCTTCATAATCAGTTCCCTGACGCGCCAAACCAGCTTCGGGGAAATCTTCAACTTGTTCGCGCTGGTCCCCAGGGCCGTCGTCTATCACCTCGCCATCTGGCAATTAGCCACGTACCTCTTCCTGCACGGCGGAATCTGGCACCTGCTCATCAATATGTTCACGCTGTGGATGTTCGGCGTGACGTTAGAGCGGGACTGGGGAACGCGCCGGTTTCTGAAGTATTATTTCCTGTGCGGAATCGGCGCGGGTTTGTGCGACGTCGCGGTGAACGCCCTGCTGGGCAATTGGCACACCAGCACCATAGGCGCCTCCGGAGCCATCTACGGTCTGCTGCTGGCCTTTGGCGTGTTGTACCCGGACGTCACCATCCTGTTCGCCTTCCTGTTCCCGATCAAGGCGAAGTATTTCGTGATGATCTACGGGGCCGTGGAATTGTACTCGGCGCTGGGAACGCAGAACAGCGGCGTCAGCAACATCGCGCACCTGGGCGGGATGATTTTCGGCCTCTTTTACCTGAAAGCGCGTTTTCCGAAGCTGGATGCCTACGAGGTACGCCGCTGGTACCGGAACTACAAAATACAGCGCAATAAGAAGAAATTCCAGGTCTACATGCGCAAGCACGGCTCCGGCCGCGGCCCCTGGGTCAACTGAGCCTGCGCTTCTTAACGCAAGTGTAACCTTCCTGTAATCCAACCTGCCAGCCGTGTTGATATGCTTGCATAGTTCATCCATCTTAAGGCGTGGAGGGTATTATGGCAACGGCGGCAACCGCGACCGTACATGCAAAATTAGACAAGTCTCCCAGCAAGGCAGGAATGCTGGTCTTTGGCATCATCCTGGTGGGTGGCATCGCGTATGCCGCCATCAGCCTGCTTTCCGATATTTCGGGCGTCCGCACGGCCAGCGGATTTGCCTACTTTCTTTTGGGCATCGCGCTGCTGACCGCGCTGGGCTTCGAGTTCGTGAACGGATTTCACGACACGGCCAACGCCGTGGCCACCGTGATCTATACGCATTCGCTGGAGCCGCACATCGCGGTGGTCTGGTCAGGTTTCTTTAACTTTCTGGGAGTGGTGCTGTCAACGGGCCTGGTGGCCTTCGGGATCATCTCGCTGCTGCCGGTGGAGCTGATTTTGCAAGTCGGCAGCGGGGCGGGATTCGCCATGGTCTTCGCGCTGTTGGTGGCGGCCATCATCTGGAACCTGGGAACGTGGTATTTCGGATTGCCCAATTCCAGCTCGCACACCCTGATTGGGTCGATCATCGGGGTGGGCATTGCCAACCAACTGATGGCGGTCAAGACTGGTACCAGCGGCGTGGACTGGGGACAGGCGGCCAACATCGGCAAGACGCTGCTGATCTCGCCGATCGTGGGCTTTGTCTGCGCGGCGCTGCTCCTCCTGATCACTAAATTCCTGATTCCCGATAAGCGGCTGTACCAGGCTCCCGAGGGGGATGCGCCGCCGCCGCTGTGGATCCGCACGCTGCTGGTGCTGACCTGCACGGGCGTGAGCTTCGCGCACGGCTCCAACGATGGCCAGAAGGGCATGGGATTGATCATGCTCATCCTGATCGGCACGGTGCCCACGGCCTACGCTTTGAACCACGCCGTGACCGCGCGGCAGTCGCAGGAATTCGTAATGGTCTCGACGCAGGCGGCCGATGTGCTGAGCCACTACGTCTCGCCCAACGCGGTCATCGGCGACGCGCGGGACGACGCCACCGCCTACATCCGGACGCGGCAGTTCAACGCCAACACCATGCTGGCGCTGCGCACCATGATCAACGACATCGGCAACCAGATGGCCATGTATAAAGAGCTGAAGCATGTTCCGGCCGCTCGCACGCCAAACTTCCGCAACGATATGTACGTGATTAGCGAAGCGTTGCGCCTGATGCAGAAGTCCGGCAAACCGGCATTGAGCGAGGCCGATTCGGCCGTGCTCGTAGATTACAAGAAGCACATCGACAACGCTACCAAGTTCATTCCACTGTGGGTAAAAGTCGCGGTGGCTTTGGCATTGGGGCTGGGTACCATGGTGGGCTGGAAGCGCATCGTGGTGACGGTCGGATCGAAGATCGGCAAGGACCACCTGACTTACGCGCAAGGCGCGGCGGCGGAGATCACCGCGATGCTCACCATCGGCGCGGCGGACTGGTTCGGCATGCCGGTGAGCACCACCCACGTGCTCTCCTCCGGCGTGGCCGGCACGATGGCGGCCAACCACTCCGGGCTGCAGTGGGGAACGGTGCGCAATCTGGCTATGGCCTGGGTGCTCACGCTGCCGGCGTCGATCTTGCTGGCGGGCTTCCTGTTCTGGCTCTTCCGGCAGCTTGGCGGCTAAAAGCTCCACTCCACTTTAGTGGAGCTGGCTAAAAACGAATCCGTGCGTCTTCGCGTTGGCATGGCATTCAAAGCACGAAGTTCGGGAGTCGTGGACGGCATCCTGCGCCTGGTCGTTGCCGAAGAACCGTTCGAATCGCCATCCGCCGGTGCTCTTGTAGAGAGTTGAATCCTTGATCATCACGTCAACCCGGCGCCGCTCGCCTTCGAAAATGACCCCGCCCTTCTGCTGGGCTTCGCGGAGTTCGTATACGATGACAGAGCCATCGGCGAAGCCACCCGATGCGTAGCCGTCAACTGCCTTTGGATTCGCGAATATGTGGTGCATACCTTGTTCGCTCTCGGGGAGCGGGCCGCCCGGCAATATGACGCCGGTCCCCACGTGGACCCAACGTCGAAAGTTCTCGGGGTATTGCACCGATTCAGACCCGTAGAAGACGCTCAGGAACAAGGCCGTCAAAGAGATCAGGCGGGAATTTCTAATGTGAGTTGACATGCACCCATTCTGGCGGGCGGCGAAGGGCTTGTATTGTAAAAAATTCAACCGGGGTGATGCCGGCGAAGGCGCGAAAATCGTGGTTGAGATGGGCCTGGTCGAAGTATCCACAATCGGCCGCAAGCCCTGCCCAACTCACGGGCAAGCCTTGCTCAATGCGGTTCAGCACGGTGCGAAATCGCCGGACACGGCAGAACAGCTTCGGCGTGAGCCCCACGTGCTCGCGGAACAACTGGATGAACCTGGTATGGCTGAAGCCCGTATTCAATTGTATTTTTCGAACCGCCTGCACCAGGCCATCGCGCGATAACTGCTCGACCGCATACTCGACCGCGGGATGAACAGGCGGTGCCTTCGCCAGTTTCCGGTTCAAGTACTCTTCCACCACCAGAAACCGGGCATGCTCGCCGGCGGCGGAGCACACCTGGTCGAGCAAGCGCGCGGCTTCGCCCGGATAGAGTTCGCTGAGCGCAATATCGGTGTTGTGCAATTCATGGGCCGGGATTGGAAAGAACATGCCGGCAGCTCCCGGACGAAAACGAATCCCAATAACTCCGGTGGATTGAGATGGATCGATTTGGAACGACCGCGAGTAGGGGCCGGCCAGCAAGGGCACGCGCACGCTTTGCGGTCGATCGTCCACAAAGAACGACACGATCGGATTTTTCAGATGAATCACCAATTCCATGGCGCCTTCCGGGTAGACACGCTGTCGCGACGGCGGCAGCCCGGAGTTGGCCGTCCACCACATGAGATCGACGTACTGCGAAAGTGGGTATGCCGGTTTATAGACCCGGTGTGACATATCTGGATACTACAAGAAAACGTAAGGCATCCGCAGAATGGCTGCCCATGGTGGGTGGGCGATACTAATCGGATCTGATTATACTATGAGTAACCATGAATTCCGGATATCAGATCATCGTGTGCGCAGGCATTGTGCCCGACCCTTTGCAGACGCTGGAGCCCGTGACCGGTCCGTCCGGCCCGGCGCTGAAAAACGAATCTATGCTGCCGGCCATCCTGGACCCTTGGGCGGCGCATGCGCTCTACGAGGCGGCGCACCTGGCGGCGGAATCGCCCGGAAGCAAAGTGTGGCTGGTGAGCCTGGGGCCAAAGGCGAAGCTGCAGCAGGTGATGATGACGGTGGCGCAGAAGGCCGCTTTCGAGTTCGTGGCGGTGGATGGCGCGGCCGGCGGATTCACGGAAGCGTACGATGCCGCGGCGGCGCTGGCGGAGACCATCTGGGCAATTGCGGGTCTGGATATGGCGCGCCTGCTGCTCTACGGCGGATGGGAGTCGGCATCCCGCGGGGCGGGTGCGACGCTGCAGATGTTGGGCGAACAATTGGGGATCGTGGATCAGTTCCAGGGCGTGGACGAACTGCGGGTGCAGGCGGATGGCGCGCTGGAGATTCTGGAGCGGGTGGAAGGCGGGCGGCATCAGTTGTCGGTGTGCGCGGGGCCGCCGGCGGTTCTGGGATGGGCGACCGGCAACCTGCCGGAGCCGCGCAATAATCCGCAGATCGGCATGGCGAACCTGCGCGGCGTGATGCCCGCGCTGCAACGCGCCAAACCGTTCCGGCCTGGGACGGACGGAGCGCGGTTTCTGCGCGCGGCGGCGCCCAGGCAACAGCGCGAGACGCGCGTAGTGAAGGACATGGCGCCGGCCGGCATCGCGGCTGAGATTGCGGCATGGATGGCACGGGATTGAAACCGGGACCGACTATGGAAACCATACTTTTTCTCACGCATGTCGAGGCCGACGGATCGCTTTCGAAAGCATCCCGGGAGACGCTGGCGGCGGCCATCGAACTGGGACGGCAGTTGGCGGGCGCCAGCCTGACTGTGGGCCTGGTGGCCGCGGGCGATGGCCAGGCCGCGGCCGATTCCATTGGAGGGTGCGGCGCGGCGCGCTTTCTGGCGGTGAGCGGCGAAGACTTCGCTACCGCGCGCTACGCTACGGATGCAGCCTCGGCGGAAGCCCTGACGCGGGCGGCGGGCGCTACGCTGGTGATCTCGACGGCCACGTCACGCTGGGCGCGCTGCCTTTCGGGCGTCGCGCAGCGCATGCAAGGGCGCGCCGATACGCATGCGACCGCCATCACCGTGGAAGGCGGTATGCCCGCGGTTACGCGCTGGTATTACCGGCAGAGGATCGAGGGCGTCTTCGAGCGCGCGCAGAGGCCGTGGTTTATCCTGCTGGAGCCTGGAACGGGCGAGGCGTGGCAAGGCGCCGCCGCGCACGCCGCCTTGGAACAGGTTCCGGTATTGGTGGACGAGCGCCTGCGCAGGACCACGTTCTGCGGTTGGCGCGCACCGCGTACGGACCAGCAGACCATTCGTCCGGAAGCCGAACTATTATTTGTGGCCGGCGCGGGCTGGACCAAGAAACAGGCCGACGGCCAGGCGCACCTGGCGGATGCCGACCGGTTGATCCTGGGCTTCCTGAACCTGGCGCAGGCTTCGCTCGGCGGCAGCAAGTCGATGGTGGACCTGAGCGGAGAAGGACAGGCGGTGCTGCCCTTTATGACGCATCTGAACCAGGTTGGCCAGACGGGATCGACGCCGCGCCATCCGAAAGGGCTGGCGACTTGTTGTCACGGCGAGGAGCCGCACGTGGTGGGCTGGCGGTTCGTCAACGAGCGGCGGGCCATCAACCTCGACCCGAATTGCGGGTGGGCGCGGGGCAAAGCGGACGTTCTTTACGTGGCCGATGCTTTCGCGGTGATGGAGCAATTGAACCGGATTCTGGCCGGAAAAGCGGTTACTCACAGCCTGGGACGCGGATTTTCGTAAAGCGGCGGATTTAGGCTGCATATCGCACGTTACAAGCCCCATGTACGATAGTTAACAAGCTCCAACCGATTGATAAAAAGCCATTTGACGTGATTTTTCGGAAAGTGCTGTACCGGTGTGCACTTTGTTACGAAGTCTTTACGATGATTGAAGTTGTCTCGAATCGGAAGGCTGTTTCCACAGCTTTTTCCACAGGGTCGTTGAAAAAACGGCGCATAATCGGCCCACGGTTACTCACAGCCTTAGTTCGCCATAAATGAAAGCGCAGCCCGAATCCGGCATATACCGGGGTTATGCCGCGTGACATACCATGGTTAATTCGCGCCTAACTGATTATTGGGAAAGGACTTCGCAGATTGTCTGAAAGCGTGCTGTATGAGGGTGCATTTTGTTACGAAGTCTTTACAAACATTGGGGTTGGGTGGAATTCCGGAAGCCTTTCCACAGTTTTTTCCACAAGATTGTTGAAAAAGATCGCGCGGCGGCCTGATTATTTTGGCGAGGGTGTCTTGCCAACGGCCGGCGACTTATAAGCTCCCATGTTGACATCCGTGTTGAACCACAAGGAGGAGGTGTCGTTCGTCTTCGGGTCAACCACCTCCATGCGGTCGTAGAAATGCCCGTCTTTAGGCACGAAGCCTTGAGATTTTACTTTGAGCCCCAGGATCCGGCTGATGAAGACGTATTCTTCCGTAGTGGTGACGACGAACCAAGCCGTTTCAAGGCTCTTGCCGTCACCCGACTTCTGGATGGAATCGAGCAAAGCGTTCATCAGTTTCTCGTGGGCGGCGGCTTCGTCGGTCTTTTGCAGGGCCTGGCAGGCGACCATGGCGTCGAAGTGGTTCACGATACTGGCGTAATTGCGGGCGAGGGCCTTATTGGCGGCATCCAGCGCGCCGGCTGAATCGCCCGCGGCCATCAATTTCCGGAATGCCGCGCGGTCGCCTTGTTCCCGCATGCTGCCGGGAGCGCCCCCGGAGGAGAGCAGTCCGGCGATGCGAAAAGCGCGGAAATCGAGGTCCATGTCGCCTTGCTGGACGCGCTCCAGCAGGGCGGCATATTCGTCGCTAGCCGAGGACGCAGGCGGGGCGGGCGCAGCCGGAGCGGGAACAGCCTGGGCGAATGCGCCGAATACGAAAACTGCGGCGAGGAGCGTGATTCGCGACAGCCTGGCCGGGCGGGAGGACGGTTTCATTTGCGTGAGGATAGCACGGGCGGGCCGGATGGTGGTACCCGCTTCGAGCGGCCTGGTACCTCAAACAGAGCGGTTTTGCGAAACTGGCGCCCCGCCGCGCGCAAGGCGGTATATACTCCGCACATGACGAGCACCGCGAGTTTTTTTGTGCGAGGGGCAAAGATCTTTTGGATTCCGGCGTGTCTGCTGGGGTTATCGGCAAGCGCGGCGGCCCAATCCCATGCCTACAGCCGGATCGCCGAATACCCGATACCTACGTCAAACAGCGCGCCCAGCGAGATCACGGCAGGACCCGACGGCGCCCTCTGGTTCACCGACTATACCGACAGCCAAATCGGCCGCATCACAACGGAGGGCGCTGTCACAGCGTACCCGGCCGCTAACGACTCAGGGCCTTTTGGGATCGCGGCGGGTCCGGACGGCGCCTTATGGTTCACGGAGTTGAACGGCGGCATCGGGCGGATTTCCACGAGCGGATTGGTTACCGAGTACCCCATACCGACCGCGGCCAGCTACCCATGGGGGATCGCAGCGGGGCCCGACGGCGCGTTGTGGTTCACCGAAGCGACCGGCAATAAGATCGGCCGCATCACCACCGCCGGAGCGATCACGGAGTATTCTTTGGCGGACATCAGTCAGTATCCGGCCGGAATTACCGCCGGACCGGACGGCGCTCTTTGGTTCGCCGCATACGGCGGCAGCCAGATCGGCCGGATTACCACCGAAGGGGCGATCAGCGAATACCCGCTGCCCGCGGTCGGGCAACCATACACGATTACAACGGGTCCGGATGGTGCGCTATGGTTCACGGAGTGGGTTGGTTATCATATCGGGCGCATTACTACCGGCGGAGTCATCACCCAGTACACGATCCCGACCGACAATAGCAATCCCTACCGCATCGCGGCGGGGCCGGATGGGGCGCTGTGGTTCACGGAAACGAGCGGCAATAACATCGCGCGGATCACTACCTCCGGCGTGGTTACCGAGTTCCCCGTGCCGACTCCCGGCGGCAAGCCCGTGGGGATGACGGCGGGTCCGGACGGCAATCTCTGGTTCACCGAGCAGAGCGCGGGCAAGATCGGCCGCGCGCCGGCCTGCGGCCTGGGATTTAGCGCCAGTTTCGCGGGCGACGCCATTACGATGAAATTCGATCTGGGGATTGACACGCCCGCCACATTTGATATCATTCTCCGGAATGCGAGCGGCCCCACCGGCGAGCCCTATTCGAAAACCATTGGGGCAGTGACCCCGCCGCTGGCTTTCACCAGGAAATGGGGGAATCTTTCGGGCATGGGGGATGTGACGATCCAGTCCGTTTTGACGGCTGGCGCGGGGCAGGCGATCTGCTCGGAGTGGACAACGGTGAATACGGGACAGTAAGCAAGGCGATGATGTCATAAAGGAGGGATGCATGACGTTCGATAAGATATGGCTGCTGGGTGTGACGGCCGTCGCGGTCGCGCAAACCGGCACATACAGCCGGATCGGTAACTATCCAGTGCTCACGGCGGGCAGCGTGCCCAGTGAAATCACAGCGGGATCGGATGGTGCGCTCTGGTTCACCGAGCAGTCGAGCAACAGAATCGGACGAATCACTACGGCTGGAGCGATAACCGAGTATCCGATTCCGACCCAGGGCGCCGCGCCTTACGGGATCGCAGCGGGGCCGGACGGCGCCTTGTGGTTTACCGAGTATGTCGGAAATCAAATCGGGCGCATTACCACGGCGGGCGCCTTCAGCGAGTACCCGATTCCAACGCCCGGGTGCCAGCCCTTTGGCATTGTGGCGGGGCCGGACGGCGCGCTTTGGTTCACCGAGGCGACGGGCAACCAGATCGGGCGAATCACCACCGGCGGAGCGATCACCGAATACCCTACGCCGACCCTGGAAAGCCGGCCCGTGGGGATCGCGGCGGGACCGGACGGCGCTCTCTGGTTCGCCGAATTCGAGGGCAACAATATCGGCCGCATCTCCACCGCCGGAACGATCACTGAGTTTCCGGTCGGCTCAGGCGAGCCGTACACCTTAGCCACGGGACCGGATGGCGCGCTTTGGTTCACGGAATGGTCGGGCAACAAGATCGGACGCATGACCACCGCGGGAACGGTCACCGCGTCCTATCCGGTGCCGACGCCAGGCAGCAACCCTTATCGCATCACGGCCGGTCCGGAGGGGACGCTATGGTTCACGCAGTTCACGGCGAACCGCATCGCGCGCATCACCACGACCGGCGTCATCATCGAGTATCCGACGCTGACTGAAGACTCCAAACCGACCGGGATCGCGCCCGGGCCGGATGGCAATCTTTGGATCCCCGAGCAAGCTGGCGAGCGCATCGCGCGCGCGCCGGTTTGCAGCCTGGGCTTCAGCGCCAGTTTTGCGGGAACAGTCCTGACCATGGACTTCAACCTGGCGATCGACAGGGCGGCGACCTTTAACATCATCCTGCGAAATTCGAGCGGCCCCATCGGCGAGCCCTTCTCCAAAGCGATCGGGCCAGTTTCGGACGTGTTCACGCTGCAATGGGACCATGTTCCGGACCTGGGGGCGGTCACCGTTCAGTTGACGTTGTCGGCAGGTCCGGGGCAGGCCATCTGCTCGGAATGGACGCTCGTGAACACGGGACAGTAATGCCGGTACAATGGCATTCAACGTGGCTCACCCGCTTTCAAGACCGCTGCTGTCGGGGCTCTGGGCGGCATTTTACTTCCTGGCGGGCATAGCCGCCGCGCAGAATTCCGGAGCGCTCGAAGGGTCTGTCCGGGACGCACATGGCCGCGCATGTGGCGCAGCCACCGTCTATCTGCAACGCAAGTCTTCGCAGCAGATTCTCACGTCAAAGGCCGGCCCGGACGGAAGGTATCGCTTTTCCGGCCTGCAGCCCGGCGATTATCTGGTGCGCGCGGAGAGCGGCGCATCGTATCCCATTAGTCTCGCAGACAACCAAACGAAGGAATTCGATCTGACGGCGCAGTATGCGTTCTTCGACGAGCCCAACTTCATTGTCGCCGGGGTGAGCGACCCGGGGGCCCGGGGCGGCCATGGCTCCGATACGGTGCTGCGCTCCACGGAGGCTCTGGCAAAGGCAACCGCGGAGTTGACCGGAGAATCTCCCGCCATGCAGACGGGAAGCCCTCTCGAAACGGTGCGTGCATATCAGCGCGCGGCGGAGATGGATGCGAGCGAAGCGCACCTCTTCGACTGGGGGGCGGAGTTGCTGGTGCATCGCGCGGCGGAGCCGGCCGCGGAAGTCTTCGCCAAAGGCCATCGTCTGTTTCCGCATTCCCAGCGCCTGCTATTGGGCCTGGCGGCGGCCTGGTATGCGCGCGGCGATTACGAGCAGGCGGCGCAGCGGTTCTTCGAAGCCTGTGACCTGAATCCGGAAGACCCGGGGCCGTACATGTTCCTGGGCAAAGTGCAAAGCGTCGAGATCGCCACGTTGCCGGCTTATTTGGAAAGGTTGGAGCGATTCGCGAAACTTCGTCCCGATAGCGCCTGGGCGAACTACTACTACGCCGTGGGCCTTTCAAAGCAGCGCAAGGGGCCGGAGGATTCCGAAACGCCGGCCCGCATCCGGGATTTATTGGAAAGGGCCATACGACTGGATCCGAGTTTGGCGGCCGCCTACCTGCAACTGGGCATTCTCTATTCCGGCCAGAACGACGATCGGCACGCGATTGCCGCCTACCAAAAGGCAATCGAGTTGAATCCTGGAATGGACGAGGCCCACTATCGCCTGGGCCAGGCTTACGGCCGAACCGGGCAAAAAGAGAAAGCCCGGCAGGAACTTGAGACTTACGAGCAACTGTCCACGAAGTTACAGCAGGAAATCGAACGCCAGCGGAGCGAGATCCAACAATTCGTCATCGAATTGAAAGATAAAAGCCCAGCCGCACCGCCGCGATAAATCCGGGTCTTAGAACAGCAGCTTAAGTGCAAGCTGGATCAAGCGCGGGTTGTTCACGGTGGTGTTGATCGAGCCGAAACCCGGATTCCCGAGTTCCGGACAAGCGGCACAAATTCCGCTGCCGGGTGTACCGAACTGCGGATGGTTTAAGAGGTTGAAAACCTCGGCGCGGAAATCCAGCTTCATCCCCTCGCGCCATGGCAGCAGGAAATGCTTGATCGCCGAAAAATCCGTATTCACGAAGTCCGGACCGGAAAGCGGCGTGCGGCTGGCGTTCCCCAACTCCCCGCTCGGCGGCGCCGCGAAGCAATTGACGTTGAACCATTCGTTAATCGTCGGATTGTTCATGACCGGATTGCAAACCTGGTTCGGGCGGTTCAAGCTATTTCCGTCGTTTTCGAAGTTGACGCCTGAGTTATTGGGCGCCACCACGAAAATCGGGAATCCGGAGGTAACCTTCTGGATCACGGTTAGCTCCCAATTGCCCAGAATCGCATTCACCGCACCGTTCCAGTCGCTGCCGAACGTCTTGCCCTTGCCGAACGGCAGTTCATAGATCACGCTGGCGGTGAAGTCGTGGTTGAGATTGATTTGAGACAAACCCCAATCCAACTGCTGCCACCCCGGCAGCGGATAGTAGAGTGCACCGATGTTGCTGCCCAAGCCGTCTGTGTATCCCGAATCGTGGTTTCTCGAATAGGTATAGCCAATCAGTGCATAGAGACCATGCCGGGCGCTCTTGGTTTCAGCCTTGATTTGAAGGGAATCGTAATGCGCCTTCCCGTCGTCGGTCATGTTATCCACGGACGAGTAAGGGAAGTCCGTCTCCGGAACACCGAAAGACGCTCCACCCGGTCCGCAACCCAGCGTGTACCCGGCGACGGAGCCGCAGGCCGAGGGAGATCCGACATTCAAGTTATTGCCGTAGACCAGAATGTGGGAAGCACGGGACCCCGCGTATCCAGCCGTCAACACCACTTGCCCGGGCAGTTGGTGTTCCACGTTGATGTTGTACTGTTGCACCATGCCCTGCTTGAAGTTCTGGTTCATGGAATTGATCGTGCCCCCGAAGTCTAAGAGAGGAGGCGACGAAGTGACAATGGGAAAGCCTTGCGACAGCGTAAGGGCCCCCCCGTAGGGAGGCGACTGCCCATACATGGTGGCGCAGGCGGAAGTGGCGAACGGACATCCGCCGCCAAAAGCAAACGACCCGGATTCGTAGGAATACGGCGGGTTTTGCCATAAGCCCTGCGCGCCCATGTTCCAGGAGGAATCGTGGTAGATGGCATAGCCACCGCGCACCACGGTAGTCTGGCTGCCCCAGGGTTTCCAGGCCAAACCGAGACGCGGTTCGAACGCCGTCCAATCCATATTGACGCCTGCGTATTTATTGGCGTTTTGCCCGGCGACCAGGAAAGTCTGGGTGTCCAGGACGAAATTCGTCTGGCGATTGAAGGCTTCGCTTTCAGGCGTAACAATGGCCCAGGCCAATCCCAGATTCAAGGTCAGATCCTTGCTCACGCGCCAATCGTCCTGCACAAACGGACGGTACATTTTCCAGCGCCGCCCGGTCACGTCGCCGTCAAAGGTCTGATCGTGGATGGCCAGATCGGTGAAGCCCATCAACAATTGCGCGGCGGGGTCGCCGCCCCAATCGCCGGTGATGTCCCAATATCCGTCCTGGAAGCCGACCGCCAGAACATTCAACTGGTTGGCGCGTATGTTGCCGCCAATCCTGATGTCGTGCTTGCCGCGCACCATATCGAATGAGTCGGAGATCGAGAAGACATTGGTGGCGCCCTGAAATGGAGAATAGCCGCGATCCCCCAACGACCAGTATCCGGTCAACTCGGTGGACGTCAGGCCGCAACTGATCCCTCCCAGATTGGCGCCCGGAATGCCGAGTTGGTCGGATTCGCACGTGCCGCTGCCAAAGGATGTGAAGTAATTGCTGATTCGATTGAATCCAATGCTGAATTGATTGACGGTCCGCTCGGAGAAAATGTGCGTCTCGGAAAGCGCCGCGTTGCGCCCGTGATTGGCGATATTCTCGGTGCTGGCAAAGGCGCTCTGTTCGGCGAAGCCCGGCGAACCGCCCGGAACGAATGAGGCTGCCTGATCGTAGCTGAAGCGCGCGAACATGGAGTCTCTCGAGGAGAAATTGTGGTCCAGGCGGATGTCGAATTCCCCTTCGTTGAGCTTTCTCACAGGCTCGTTCACATAGTTGTAACCGAGGGCCGCGTTGTTGGCGTTGGGCAGAGGATAAAAGTTGATCATCTTCTGGCCGATCGGGTCGAACAGGCCTTGCGGAATTTTATTGCAGTCGGCGCCGGGCGCCTGGCTGCCATTGGCTGATACGGGCATGGGATTGCCGGCGCTATCGCACTGGAAGTGTGAATCGGGCGCGCCCGTCATATAGGGATTGGTCAGCATCGTTGCGTTCGGATTGCCGAACGCATCGTCGGTGAAGTCGCCGTTGCGCATGGCGGCCGTCGGTACCAAGCCGTCAAACGGAATCCCGTGACGCTGCATCTTAGCCTGGTAGTCGGCGAAGAAGAAGGTCTTGTCTTTCTTGATCGGCCCACCCAGCGAACCGCCGAACTGATTCAAATTGAACTGTTCGGTGCTCGCGGCGAAGAAGCTGCGCGCGTCCAGGTCCGTATTGCGGAAGAACTCGAATAGCGTACCGTGAAAGTCGTTGGATCCAGACTTGGTGGTCACCAGAACCGTGGGTCCCGCGCGGGTCCCGTATTCCGCCGAATAGTTATAAGTCAGAACTTTGAATTCCTGGATGGCGTCCAGAGACGGCAGAATGGCGATGCCGCCCGCGGTGAGTTCGTTGTTGTCGTTGCCATCGTACAGCCAATCTGTCGAGTTGGCGCGGGATCCGCCGACGGAGAGCGAAAACGAACCGCGCGCCGAGACTTCACTGCTGGGACCGCCATTGAAAAAACTCTGCGGATTGGTTTCCGTAATGGTGCCGGGCGTAAGGGTGGCCAACTGCACGAAGTCGCGGCCGTTCAGCGGAAGTTCGGCGACCTGCTGGGACGTGATCACCTGGCCCAAAGTAGGATTCGCCGTTTCCACAGCCACCGCGGTGGCAGTCACTTCCACGCTTTCTTTCACGGAGGCGGGAACCAGCTTAAAATCCAACTCGCGATGCTGATCCACTTGCAGCCGGATATCCTTCTGCTCGACTGGCTGAAAGCCGGTGAATTCCACGTGCACCGTGTAGGTGGCCACCGGCAGCAGCGGCACGAGATAATGCCCGGATTCGTCGGTTGTGGAATCGCGGGTAACGCCCATGGCAGGCGCGGTCACCACCACTTTCGCTCCGGCAACCGCGGATCCGGTGGCATCGGAAACTGTCCCCGAAATGATTCCAGTAGCCTGGCCATATACCAATGGACATGCGCCAAGCACAAGCAAACAAAAGACCGCCGCAAACAGCATTCTTCCGGTTGGCATCTAGAGTCCCTTTCATCGCCGCTCCGTGGAACGGCTGTATAGTATTCTCCCCTTGCAACCTGAATTCTGAAGAGCGAGAGTGACCAGTATCACCCGATTGTTCCAGCGGTGTCAAGCTCTTAGACTAGTGGGACAAACGACTCGCCGAGAGATCCGGCAGGGCCGAATCCCGGCGGTTATAATAGCGTCTAGCGAAGTACGGGAAGCATGCGAAAACGAACCTGGGGCCGGTTAATCCTCCGCATCGTCATCGTGGGTGCGGTCCTGACGGCTATATCCGCGTTATACCAGCACGCCGTCCACGTCAATACCACCACGGGGGCGCTGACTTACTTGCTGGTAGTCCTAGCCGCGGCTACGCTGTGGGGCCTGCCGGAAGCCATTCTCGCTTCGGTCTTGAGCGTATTGTGCCTCGACTATTATTTTCTGCCTCCAGTGCCCTCTTTCGGAATCTCGGATCCCCAGAACTGGGTGGCATGGTGCACGCTCCTGATTACCGCCCTGGTGGTGAGCGAGTTGTCGGCCAGGCTCAAGAAACGCGCGACGGAGGCGATCCAAAGGCAGCGTGAAATCGAGCGGATGTACGCTCTCAGTTGCAGCCTGATGCAGGCTAACTCGCCGGCTGCCTTAGCGCTCAGCATTCCGCAGCAGGTGGCCGCGATTTTTGGCTGTCCCGGCGTAGCTTTTTTCGATGGGCTGTCCGGCCAGAGCTTTCGCGCCGGCGCGACCGGTGAAATTTCAGAAGCCGCACTGATGAACGCGGACGGGATCGCCCGCTTGGGCAAGGCGGTCCCTGGGACGACGGCGATGGTCGCGGTGAGCCTGGGCGCCAACCCGATCGGCAACCTGGGTTTCTGTGACGCGTCGATTTCAGCGCCGGCGATGCAGTCGATCGCCAATCTCGTGGCCCTGGCCATGGACCGGGCGCGCAAGCAGGAAACCTCCGCCCTGGCCGAAGGCGTGCGCCGGCATCAGGAATTGAAGTCCATGCTGCTGGATGCCATGGCGCACGAGTTTCAGACGCCGCTGACCTCCATCCGCGCGGGTATCCACGCCATGCTTGCGGAATCTCCCGCGGCGGGACCAACAGGAATGGCTCGAAATCATGAACGAAGAGAGCGGGCGCTTGAGCGCCATGATGACGGAGACTATCCAGATGGCGCGCATCGAAGCCGGACACGTGGACCTCGACAGGCAGACCCATACGGTCGAAGACCTGGTTTTCTCGGCGCTCGAAAAAGAGTCGGCGGAGGGTTCCCAAGTCGCCATCGTTTTACCGCAAGGCCTCCCGCCCGTCTCCGCCGACGCCGGGCTGATCCGCCTGGTGATCCGTCAAATCGCGGGGAACGCCTTGAAGTATTCACAGCCGGGTGCTCCGATCACCGTGCGTGCGAGCGCCGAAGAGGGCGGCGTGGTGGTCAGCATCGCCGACCGGGGACCCGGCATTCCAGCGGAGGAACAGCGGCAGATATTCGAGAAGTATTACAGGGGGAAGCAAGGGCGCGGCCATCTGACCGGCATGGGGATGGGCCTGACCATCGCGCGCCAGATCGTGGAAGCCCACAACGGCCGGCTGTGGGTGGAGAGCCAGCCTGGGGAAGGCGCCACATTTTCATTCACGCTACCTTTGGCGCATGAGGAGGCCAGCGTATGAGTGGAGCTAAAATCCTGGTGGTCGACGACGATTTGCAAATCCGGCGGGTGATGCGGAAGATGCTGGTGGCGCAGGGTTACGCGGTGAGCGACGCGCGCAGCGGCGAAGAAGCTTTGGATGTGCTGCGCCGCGGCCGCCACGACCTGGTGCTGCTGGATCTGGCGATGCCGGGCATGGGGGGACTGGAAGCCTGCCGCACCATTCGCGCCAGTTGGGACCTGGCGATCGTGGTCCTGTCTGTGCGGGACCTGGAGAAAGACAAGATCGGCGCGCTGGATGCCGGCGCCGACGATTATGTGACGAAGCCTTTCAGCATGCAGGAACTGCTGGCGCGCATCCGCGCGGGGCTACGCCGGTCGCCGCTGGCGCCTGAAGCCGCGCCGGTGGTAGAAACCGGGGAACTGGAGATCAATTTCGCCGCGCGCCGGGTCATCGCCGGGGGCCGCGAAGTGCGGCTGACCCGGAAGGAATTCGACCTTTTGCAGTATTTGGCCACGAACGCCAACACGCCCATCCCGCATCGCCGGCTGCTACAAGCGGTTTGGGGACCGGACTACGGCAACGAGGTGGTTTATTTGCGCGTTTTCGTCAATCAACTGCGCAAGAAGATCGAGCCGGAACCTGCCAAGCCGCGCTACATCCTGACCGAGCCGTGTATCGGATATCAATTCCACTTGCCGCAGGATGCGCGCACGAAAGCGTTGACGCCGGCGACTACCGAACCCGTCGTCTCCCGCGACGAGCCGGCCTGAAGAACAATCTGTCACTCATAGCGCAGCACTTCCGCCGGAGAGATCCGGGTGGCGCTGCGCGCCGGATAGATGGTCGCCAGAAAGCTCACCAGGATGGCCGCCGCAGCTATCCACACGCCGTCCACCCAGCGCGGCTCGAAGGGCACGAAACTGAGCGCGTAAACCTGCTCGTCCAGCCGGATCCAGCGGTAGCGGTCGGCGAAATAGCAGAGCGCATATCCCACTGCCAGTCCGATCGTGGTGCCCACCACGCCAATGAGAACGCCCTGGAACATGAAGATGCGGCGGATCTGGCCGTGCCGCGCGCCCATCGACATGAGCACGGCGATGTCGCGATATTTTTCCATGACCATCATCACCAACGTGATGAGTATGTTCAACGCGGCGACCAATTCGATCAGCCCGATGGTGACGACGGTCACCGCCTTTTCCATCTGCAGCGCGTTCAGGAGTTGATGATTGCGCTCCATCCAGGTGAGCGTGGCATATCGCGACCCGGCCAGCTTCTCGATCGTTTTGGCAACTTCGGGCGCGCGGTTCAGGTCGTCCAGTTTCACCTCAATTTCGTTGACGACGTCGGGGAGGGAGAGCGCCTGTTGCGCGGCAGGCAGGGAAGTATACACCCAGCTATCGTCGATCTCGTAAAAGCCGGATTCGAAGATTCCCACCACGCGGAAGCGGCGGATACTGGGGCGCGGACCCAGGGGCGTCAGCTCACCCTGCGGGCTGGTCACGCTTACCCTGCTGTTCAGCAGCATGCCGATATCTTCGGCGAGGCGCGCGCCCAGGATGATGCCGGGAGTTCCGCTATCCGGCGCGGCGCGCAAATCCTCCACCGAGCCGGCCTTCAAGTGACGCAGCGTATCGCTGATCTGCAGCTCGGTGTCGATATTCACGCCTTTCAGGATGGCGCCCTTGGACTGCACCGGGCCGGTCAGGAAGACCGGCGTATAAAGCGCCGGCCCCGCCGCGACGACGTGCGGCACCTTGCGGATCCGGGCGGCCAAGGCTTCCCAGTTTTCGATGCCGTTGCCCGGCACCTTCTCCTGCACGTTGATGTGCGCCATGGCGCCGAGCAGGTTGCGCTGCAGCGTGTCGCGGAAACCGTTGTTGATGGCCAGCGCCACCACCAGCGCCATCACACCCGCGGCCACGCCGACGATGGAGATCGCCGTGATCACGGAGATCACGGCTTCTTTGCGGCGCGCCTTCAAATAGCGGCCGCGCCACGAACAGCTCGAAGGAGGAAGGCACTCAGCGCCCGTCCAATTCGCGCAGGCGGGCCACCAGGTCGATGGGACCTTCGGGCCGCAGCAGCGGAAACAGGATCACGTCGCGGATGGAGCGGCGAGCCGGTCAGGATCATGGTGAGGCGATCGATGCCGATGCCTTCGCCGCCGGCGGGCGGCATGCCGTAGCTGAGCGCGCGCACATAGTCCTCATCCATCTGGTGCGCCTCTTCGTCGCCGCGCTCGCGCATGCCAAGTTGCATATCGAAGCGGCGGCGCTGCTCCTGCGGATCGTTCAACTCGGTATAAGCCGTTGCCGATTTCCATGCCCGCCATGTAGATCTCGAAGCGGTCCACGAACGCGGGGTCGTCCGGCTTCTGTCTTGGAGAGCGGCGAAGTCTCCACGGGATAGTCGTAGATGATGGTGGGCTGGATGAGCTGGTCCTCGACGACGCGTTCGAAAATATCCGTGAGCGCTTCGCCCGGCGTGGCTTTGCCGGATTGGCTCAGCAGCCATTCGGGATCGCGCACCTGCTCGGGCGTAGGCCGCCCGTCGCCCTCGCCAGAACTCCACGATGGCCTCGCGCATGGTGAAGCGCTGCAGGCAGCCGAAATTCGAGCTTGTGGCCCTCGAATTCCACTTCCACCCCGCCGGTAGCGTCGCGCGCCACCTGGGCCAATAACTCCGCCGAAAGATCGATCATGCCCTGGTAGTCCGTATATGCCTGGTAAAACTCCAGCATGGTGAACTCGGGATTGTGATGCGTGGATAACCCTTCGTTGCGGAAGTTGCGATTGATTTCGTAGACGCGCTCCAGCCCGCCCACCAGCAGCCGCTTCAGATACAGTTCCGGCGCGATGCGCAGATACAGATCGATATCGAGCGTGTTGTGGTGGGTGACGAACGGACGCGCCGTCGCGCCGCCATAAAGCGGCTGCATCATGGGCGTTTCCACCTCCATGAAGCCATGGCTTTCGAGCTGGCGGCGCAGCGACGAAATAATACGGCTGCGGGTCAGGAAGACCTTGCGCACTTCGGGGTTGGCGATCAGATCGAGGTAGCGCTGCCGGTAGCGCGTTTCCACATCTTCCAGGCCGTGCCATTTCTCGGGCATCGACAGCAGCGTCTTCGCCAGAAATTCAAGATGCTCCACGTGGACGCTCAATTCGCCGGTGCGGGTGCGGAAGAGATAGCCTTCCACGCCGATGATGTCGCCCAGGTCGATCAACTGGTAGAGCGGCGAAATCGCGTTCGGGGATGGCGTCTTTCCGGATGTAGATCTGGAGGCGCTCGCCATTCTGCGCCAGATGCGCGAACCCGGCCTTGCCCATGCGGCGCAAGGTCTCCACGCGTCCGGCGATGCGCACGCGCACGGGCTGGGCTAGTTCTTCCGCGGTCCTGGCGCCGTATCCAGCCAGAATCGCGGGGATGGTATGGCTGAATTCGAAGCGCTGGCCGTACGGGCGGAAACCCAGCGCCTCGATCTCGCGAATGCGCGCCAGCCGTTGCTGCAAAAGATCGTCTTCCAGGGACAAGTCGTTCTCCTCGGGGAATTTGGATATTATAGGTCTTCCTTGACCCGATCAATATCTATTATCATTCCAGCCTACAACGAAGAGAAGCGTCTGCCCGCGGCGCTCGGCCAGGTGGTCTGCTATCTGCGGCGCGGCGGCTGGCAATTCGCGGAGATTCTGGTGGTGGACGATGGATCCACCGACGGCACCGTGCGCGTGGCCGAAGAGATGCGGGCCGAGTACCCGGACCTGCGCGTGCTTCGCAATCCGGGCAACCGCGGAAAGGGCTACGCCGTGCGGCACGGCATGCTGGAGTGCCGCGGGGAATGGGCGCTCTTCACGGATGCCGACCTATCCGCGCCGATCGAGGAGTTGGAAACGCTGTGGCAGGCGGCCGAAAAGGATTGCGCGCAGGTAGCCGTGGGATCGCGCGCGCTCGACCGGCGCCTGATCGGCGTACACCAATCCTGGTTCCGGGAAAACGCCGGCCGGGTATTCAATCTGGTGATGCGGCTGATCACCGGACTGCCATTTCACGATACGCAGTGCGGGTTCAAGTTGTTCGCAGCCAGCGCGGCGCGCGAGATCTTCCGGCGCCAATTGCTGGACGGCTTCGGCTTCGATGTGGAGGTGCTATTCATCGGCCGCCGCCTGGGTTACCGCGAGATCGAAGTGCCGGTGAGGTGGAGTGACGTGGCCGGAACCAAGGTCAGCACGTGGCGCGGCGTGGCCGCGTTTCTGGACCCGCTGGCGGTTCGCTGGAACCATATCCGGGGCCGGTACGCGTGAGTTAACGGCGAGCGGGACTTAAAAGTCCCGCCGGCACGCTACCCTGAGACCCCATTGCCGCCCAATGGGTTAGCGGTTGTTTTTCGGAACCGCAAAGATGATGAAAAACCAGATGTGGGGCGGCCAATACTGACCGCAGCCGCCTTTTCAGGCGGCTAGCCGGCTGCGGGCAGGATTGCCCGCCCCACAAGGCGAAGCGCTCCGCTAAAGCGTGCGCCACGGGCTCGGGGCCTGAAGCCCTTACTCCAACCCGGCGGCCGCCTCTTCGATCAGCGCGCCTTCCTTCTCCAGCACCTTCCCTACGCGCACGATCTGCTCGTCGGCTTCCTTCCACTTTTTCTGTTCAATCGCCTCGCGCACGCCGGGCAGCGTCTTCACTCCATAGCCGGTATAGAAGCCGGGAGCGTAAATCTGGTGCTGGAACCAGGGCCGTCCCGGCAGGCCGTCGGGAAGCGTTAGCCCGCGCTCGATCAGAATCAGCTTGCGGTTCACAGCCTCGAGTCCAGCCTGATCGAGTTTCGCTTTCTGCACGGCTTTGTCATAGCGTTCGGCGCCTTTCGTGAGCGCCGCCAGCCCGTTTTCGAGCGGCGCGAAATTCAGGAAGGGCGGCTGCGTCTCGACCGGCGGCGGCACGGACGTCTTACGCGGATCGGCCGTGGCGCTGAAAACGCCTTCCTCGATCTCTTTGTTCCGTTCGCGGATTTCGTCGCTTTCGGTCTTCCAAAGCTTCTGCACCTCGTCCACGTAACGCTTCACGGTATCGGCGAAGTTGGTGAAATCGTACGGCAGGAGGTCGGCGTCGGCAAAACGCATCATGGCCGTACCGGCAGTCTGCGCCAGTGCGCGGCCATAGATGAAATCGCCATCCGAGAAGTGCGTGTACCAATAGAAATCGTCGTAGACCGAGTGATAAATGCCGCCGCCATCCTCGCCGCCAAAGCCCAGGTTCAAGGAAGCTATGCCCAGATGGTCGATGAATGCCGTGTAGTCGGAACCCGAACCGAGCGCGCCGATGCGGAGATCGGAACGCTTGCGCACTTCATCGCGCTCCGCGGCCGGCGCGCGGGAAATGCGCGCGAGTTCATCGCGCTTCCAGACGGGGATCTTCTTTTCGGGATCTTCGACATCGCGGGCCACGCCGTTGATGAATTTCTCGAGCGAGTGCGAGCCGCCCATGCCCAGCATCCCGCGGCCGTTGCCATCTGAATTGATGTACATGGCCGCATGGCTGCGCAATTCCGCGTCATGCTCCTCGGCCCACTCGGTAGATCCCAGGAGGCCTTCTTCCTCGCCGTCCCACACGCAATAAATCAGCGTGCGCTTCGGCTTCCAGCCCTGCTTTTGCAGTTCCGCGAAAGCGCGGGCTTCTTCCATCAGCGCCACCGCTCCCGAGACGGGATCTTCGGCGCCGTTCACCCAGGCGTCGTGATGGTTGCCGCGCACGATCCACTCGTCGGGATATGGCGAGCCGGGGATGCGGGCCACCACATCGTAGATCGTTTTCATGTCCCAGTTGAATTCGAGCTTCAGATGCACGCGCGCCGGTCCGGGACCGATGCGATAGGTGATGGGCAGCGCCCCGCGCCAGTCGGCCGGTGCGACGGGGCCGGTAAGCGCGGCCAGCAGCGGCTGGGCGTCTCCGTACGAGATCGGCAGGACGGGGATTTTGGTCAGCGTCTGCGCGTCTTTTATGGCCAGGCGCTTGGCGCCGGCAGTCGCGCCGATGCCGGGCGTCAACGGGTCGCCGGGATAAATCGGCATATCCATGACGCTGCCGCGCTGCACGCCGTCTTTGGGGCGATACGGACCTTGCGGAAAAACTTCGCCCGCAAAATAGCCGTCTTCGTGCGGGTCGGAATAGATCAGGCAGCCGATGGCGCCGTGCTCGGCCGCCACCTTGGGCTTGATGCCGCGCCACGAACCGCCGTAACGCGCGATCACGATTGCGCCTTTGACGGAGACCCCCAGGCGGTCGAGCTGTTCGTAATCCGCCGGGATGCCGTAGTTGACGTAGACCAGCGGCGCGGTCACGTCGCCATCGATCGAGTAGGCGTTATAAGTCGGCAATTGCTCGTCGTGCTGGCCGGAAGTGGGATCGCCCGGCACGGTGGGCTCGGCGAGTTTCGCGGTGAAATGCTCCGGCGCGACCAGTTCGACCGTACGGCTCTTAGGGGTGGGGAACAGGACCTCAAAGGTCTCGATGTGCGCGTCCAGGCCCCATTCCTTGAACTTCGCCAGGATCCACTCGGCGTTGTCTTTATCGTATGGCGAGCCGACGTGATGCGGCCGTGCGGAGAGGCGCTGCATGTAGTCGTGCAGATTCTGGGGGCTGGGAATGGCGCGGAACATCACTTCCCAATCGTGCTCGGCGTGCGCCGATGTGGGCGCGTAGCCGCGCAGCGAGGGAGCGTCGGCGGCGGGCGCGAGGGCGCCCCCCAGAAGAAGCGTGAGAGAGGCGAGATACAAGACGGTCTTCATGTAGGACAAGGATATCATCTCAACCGCGGCTGTTCAGGCGCCGATGAGCCGCGCGCCTTACTGCGGCGGCCCGAACGTAACCTGCACAAGCTGCAGAACCTGTTGCAGGAAGCCGGTGGTCTGAACGTAAGTGATGTACTGCGTCTGGCCGTTGCCCTGCGCGAACTCCGGATGTGCCAGCGTGGCATAGTCGGCATCGCCCTGGTAACCGGGCAATCCCACGAAGATCTGGGTCTGGTTGGACCACGGTCCCCAGGGAGTATAAGACACGCGATAGAACACGTCGTCGCTATAGACGCCGCTGTAGATCGCCACATACATGCCGAGGTAGTTGTCGTAAAAGACGGAGTTGCCGGCCGCGCCGCCCTGGAAAACGGTCACGGCATCCGCCGGATTCGAACTCCACGTACCGGATGCCGTGTAGTAGGTCCAATCCGCGGGGACCGTGGCATTCTCCAGCGCGACTTGAGCCACCGAGCAATTCTGGACGAGGAATCCGGCGGCGCAGCCATACTGGTAAAGCGTGTCGCCGACGGTGACCCAGCCTCCCGCATAACCGGTCTGGCTGCCGGTCCACATGAGCGTGTCGTATTGCGTTCCCGGGTTCACTACCGGACGCGAGATTTTGCCGGGCTTCCAGATGGCAATGCCGACGCCGATCTGGGTCCACGAGGATTGGCCCGTGACGCGCCAGATCTCGTTGTAGAAGATGAGCGCGCGATTCCGCGCGGGGTCCGGCACCAGCGGTCCGGGCCACATGGCAAACTCCGCGCCGCACGGGGTCGCGGTGCAATTCTTGGAGTTGTGCGCGGCATTGTATTTCGCCTCCCACGGCAGGAAGGGCAGGAATTCCGTGGGGACGCCTGTGGAATCGAGATAGTTGCCATTGAGCGTGATGCCCTGGGACGCATCCAAATTGGTGGCCCACGACATGGTGTTGTCGATGAAGTTGTTGCCGGTGGCGTTGTTCTTGGTCATGGCCGTATCGTCGAACAGCCAATAGGATTTGCCGTTGAGCAACGCGCTAAACGTTCCGTCCCTCCCCTGAATCAGGGGACTCTGGGTCACGGTTCCCATCGGGGTGACCGACTGGATCGGCGGAATGGGAGGAACTCCTGTTTGGGCGTTGGCGGCGGTGCAGGCGGACCACGCCAGCAAGATAGAACCAGCAGTTCTTGAAAAAGAGAGCATGGAGTCCATTATAAAGGCCGGTTAACTTCCGGCTACTGGTACGGCCCGATCGTTTGACGTATTCTGAGGGCATCGAACGGCGTTGCGCATGGCGATTACCGGCCAGATGACGAAGTGGCAGCAAGTGCAAAGCAGGTTCACGGGAGGAGTCATGTGCCTCTTCCTGGGAGGCGGCGGCCTCTTGTTCTGCTTATTCGTGCTCTTCGATTTGCACCGGCACCAGGGGCCGGCTCCGGACAGTATCACGCAGATCGCCGCGATCGCCTTCGGGCCCATTACGGGGCTGGCCGCATGGCTGCTTTCGTATCACTTTGACGCATCGTCCATCGTGGAATTCGCCTGCGACGAAAGATCTTTCCGATTTCGAACGCTGGGCGGCACCGGTCCAGAGACGCGCAGCCTTGCGGAAGTCGCCAAGGTCTGGGACCGGAGCGGACGGCAGGGTGTTTCGGCATACCGGGTAGTATTCAAGGATGGCGGCGAGGCCGTCATTTCCATCAACGGCCTGCCCAATGCCAAGGCCCTGGCGGAGCGACTGCGATCGCATATGCAGCCCGCGTAATGTTCGCGGATTATCTGCGGCGGTTCTGCCACCAGGCGTTTACCAGTGTAGCGGCCAGAATCAGCACGCCGCCGGCGATGGATGTTCGCGCAGGCCGCTCGTGTTGAACCAGCCAAACCCATACCGGGTTCAGCGCGGGCTCCAGCAGCAGGACGGTGGTGGCCTCAAAGGCCGGTACCTGGCGGATTGCGCGGGTCACGAACAGGTAAGCGAGTCCAATCTGAAAAACGCCAAGATAGAACAGCACTCCTAAGCTGAGTAAGTCCGCATGCGGTGGAGGAAGCGCCCTCGGTAAAGTTACTAAGAAGGCCAGGAGATTTCCTAGGACCACGGTTGCCGTAGCGGCGTTTCCGGCGCCCGCGCGGCGCCCGAGCCAGCGCAATCCGGAGACGGTGAGAGCCCAGGTCAAGCCGGAGATCGCGCCCATCAGGTTGCCGGTGCGCGGATCGGGCGCCGTGGCCACCGCGGGCTGCGGCGAGCCCATGCATAAGAACATGCCTCCGGCCACGGCGGCGAGGAATAGCAGGTCGGAGCGGCCGAGCGGCTCCTTCAGCAGCAGCGGACCGATCAGCAGCAGGTACAGCGGCGCGGTGGATTGCAGGAAGATGGCGTTCGCCGAGGTGGTCATGCGGGTGGCCAGCGTGAACGTGACCAGCGTAGCGGCGTAGGCCGCGGCCACGGGCAGCAGCGCCCATCGCCAATGCCGGCGCCCATCCGGCACGAAGAGGGCGAGCGCCAGCGCGGCGATCGCGGAACGGAAGCTTGCGATCTGCCAGGGCGTCATCGAGATAGCCTTGATGGCCGCGCCGCCCGTGGAAAACAGGAAGGCGGCGGCCATCAGAAGCAGCCAGTTGGCGGCGCGGGTTCGAGGCACGAGATTGTACCAGGGTATCAGGCCTATACAAATGCACGCTGTCGGCAGTATCCTGGATATCGAGGATAGTCATTGCGCACCATCTCCAAGAAGACGAAGTATGCCCTGGAGGCTCTCTATTCGCTCAGCCGGCATTACGGCGAGGGTCCGATCCTGGTACACTCGGTAGCCACAGAGGAAGCCATTCCGCTCAAGTTTCTGCAAGCCATCCTGTTGGAACTGCGGAACCGAGGTGTAGTCATGAGTAAGAAGGGCCGCGCGGGTGGGTACGAGCTAAGCCGGCCGCCGGAGGATATCACGGTAGGATCTGTGATTCGCATGATCGAAGGTCCGCTGGCTCCGTTGCCTTGCGCGCGCGAAACCAACTACAGGCGTTGCGACGAGTGCAAGGACGAGCAGACCTGCGGAACACGCCTCGTGATGCGGCGGGTGCGGGATGCGGTGGCCCACATTCTGGATAGCACCACGCTCGCGGACGTCATTCGGGAAGTCGATAAGGCGAAGGATATTGAGGCGCACGGTCCCACGGTAAGCTTCAATATATAAGTCGCGCCTCGGGGTCAGCTCTGCGCGAGCAACTTTTCCACGATGACCACGTCGCGCCAGACGCCGTCGAGACAGCCGTGCTTCTCGTAAATTCCAACTTCGCGGAAGCCCAGCGAGGCGACCAGCCGGCGGCTGGCGGTGTTCTCGACGAAAATGCGCGAGAGCAGTTTCCAGAAGCCGGCGGCCGCGGCCGCGGCGATCAGGGACTCCAGGGCCAGGCGTCCCGCGCCGTGCCGGCGAAAGGCGCGTTCCACGTAGACCGACGTCTCGGCGATGCCGGCATAGCAGTCTCGCGGATGGTAGGCGAAGGTGGCCGCGAAGGCGACCACGACGCCACCCTCTTCCACGGCCAGCAGCGGATGAACGCCGTCGAACCACGCGCGAATGTCGGTTTCCGCGCGCGGACGGGTTTCAAACGTAGCGGTGCGCTCCACGATGCCCTGGTTGTAGATACGGGCCATCGCCGCGGCGTCTTCGAGCCTGGCAGGGCGCGCGTGCATCCTGTAAATTCTAGCGGACTTCCGGGGCTGCGGCAGCCCAATAGCCGCGCTTGGCGTTGACGACCAGCTTATTATTCCGCAGACGGACGGAAATCGCGCGGAACTTGCCATCCAAATTGGCGTTGCTGGGGACATAAGCCAGCATGTAGTATTCGCGGCCATCGGCGAAAGCGCGCTGCAGCCCCATCAGGATGTCGTTGCTGTTTTGGAAGGCCGTGCCACCGGTGGCGGCCGCGATTTCGCCGAGCGTTAGACCGGCGTCGGTGGCGTTGCTCTCCACGGCGCGCTGCACGTCGGGCGCCATGCGCGCGACGCCTCCGGAATTCGCGGCGTCGAAAAACGGGGAGGTGTACAACCCGCGCGCGTCGATCGTGTAGACCGGAATGTTGCTGTTCGCGGCCAGCCGCAGCACGGGTTCCATATCGGGCATACGGTCCACCGTGCGGAGAGCGTACCCGCGCAGCTCCGGGAAATAAGCCACCAACAGTTCGAAGGCCAGTTTGCCGGGCACAAGCTGGAAGCCATCGGAGAAGAGGACGATTGTGCGGCGGCCCGAGCCGCGCGCCAGTTGTGCGATCAGCGAGCGAAACTGAGACAGAAACGTGCGCGTATACATGCGGTCCTGTTCCTCGATCCGATTCGCCTCCCCTGGCAGGCGGCTCTTCAGAGAGCGGCACGCGGGATCGCCGGCATCGCAAGCGGAGCGCGCCTCGTCGAGCAGGCGCCGGAAGTCACGCAGATCGGATTCCATGGAACTCTTCCGGCTGCCCAGAAACAGCTTCTCGAAATCTTTGCTATCCACTATTTTCAGCACCGAGGCCGGATCGGTAGTGGAGTTTTCGATCACTTGCATGGAGGTTCCCACGGATACGATGAGATATTGCGCATCGCCCGCCTGTTCGGTTTGAAAGAGCTTGGAGAGGGCCTGGCGAATATGCATCAGGTTGGCAAACTGGGTGTGCAAAGCGTCTATGCAGATCAAATAAGTCCGGCGGATGGGAACCGGTTTCGGCGCGGCTGCGGCGGGCGCCGCGATTCCGGGAGACGGCTCTGGCGCGGCGGGAGGGGCAGGGACAGCCACGCCGGCGTTCTCCACACTAAAGCCCGAGATTTTCTGTTCCACACCATCCTCGAAGACGTGGAAGTCGGCCTGCGTCAGGCCGCTGACGTGATGCCCTTCTTTGTCCCGCACCACGACGGGAACCAACACTTGCCGCACTTCAACCTTGATGGTTGCCTCGGACGGCAGGGCGGAGAACGGAGCGTTGGCGGCGCCTGCCAGTTGCTCATAGCGGCCCTTGAATTTCGCATTATCGGGCGCCAGGGTCATGGCCGCCCGGTACTGCTCGAGCGCGGCCAGCCGGTCGCCGGACTTCTCCAGCGCCTGGGCGAAGTTGAAGTGCACGGTCGCATCGTTGGGCTGCAACCGGGCGCTGGTCCGCAGTTCCGTCACGGCAGCGGGAAAGTCCCCGCGCTTGAATAACAGAATGCCCAACAGGTTGTGGACGGGCCCGCAATCGGGCGCGAGTTTGAGTGCGGCGTGCAATTCCGGTTCCGCGCCCACCAGATCGTTCGTCGTGTACATGGCGGCCGCCAGGTAGGAATGCGCGACGGCCGCTTCCGGGTTGAGCCGGACCGCCTCGCGCAGGACGGGCAGCGCCTCGCCGGGCTGATTCCGATCCACCAGGGAGCCGCCGCGGTCGAGCAGTTCCCAAGCCGTCTCGGGGTCGCCCGCGGCCACGGCGGGGATGCCCGCCTCGTCGTCCCCATTCAAGTGGTAATTCGAGTAACGATGCACGCTGTCCAGTTCACCTCCTGCATAATGTGCGTGAACGGTGATCCTGGCAGGCAGCCAGAGAGGGCTTCCCAGGTGCGGAAATTTCACGGGAAGCACGGTGATATCGGTGGTCAGGCTTTGGAGCGCCGAGTCGGGCTCAGGCCGCAGGAGTTCAGTGCGCAACCGTGCGATCCGGTGGCTGGCGGCATCCAGCCAAACGATGCCCTGTAAGGGGTCGGCGGGGCGGTCGGTGCTTTCCGGAAGTTGGGAAAACGCTACGACAAAGCAATCCTCGCCGGACAGGTTGGCGTGGCCCAGGTAACGGAAGCTGGAACGTTCGCGATTCTCCGGCGCCAGGTAGCGGAGCAGGTTGAAGAAGTGTCCGGTCACCAGAAAGTCGCCTGTCGGGAGCAGGCGCGGGGTCGCCCGTGGCGGGATCCAGGCGAACCTCCGTAAATTGCTCGTTCGCATCGACTTCGCCGCGCTGCACCAGGTAGCGGAAGGTCTCGCGCCGGCTGATTCTGGCGACATTGTTTTCGAAGCGCATCTCGTGGATTTCTTCGGCCGCGGAAAGCTCGTCGATGCTGGAGAAGCCGGCGGCGAGATTCTCGCCCGCCGCCGCGAGGATCGCGTCCAAGCCATCCTGCCGGGCGTCGAACTGGATACCTGCCAAGTCGGGAACGGCGCGCAGGAGTTCCGCGTTATCGCAACGGATGAACGGCTTGGTTTCGGGAAGGCCGGCGGATTGGGCGGCCACGGAACCACAGGAGAGCAGGGCCAGCACTAAGGCTGTACGCCACATATGTTTGTTCTTTTCTTGATTGTCGCCTAAATCCGGGCGCCCCGTCGTATCAGCGTCGTGCGCTACCCTAAAACCATGTCCGCCCCCGCCCTTCGCGCCGAGAAACTCACCAAAATCTACCGCTCCGGCGATGCCGACCTCGTCATCTTTGACGCCATCGATCTGGAGGTGCGCCGCGGCGAGATGCTGGCGCTGGTGGGCGAATCCGGCGCGGGCAAGTCCACCTTGTTGCATTTACTGGGCGGTCTGGACAGGCCGACCAGTGGTACGATATACTACGGTTCGATAGACATTTCTCGACTCGCCGATGCGGAGCTTGCCGATTTCCGGAACCGCGAGATTGGGTTTGTTTGGCAGATTCACTACCTGCTGCCGGAGTTTACGGCGCTCGAAAATGTGATGATGCCCCTGCTGATCCGGGGGGTGCCGCACAGCAAAGCGGCTGCGGATTCGCTAGCGAGGTTGGATGAAGTCGGGCTGCACGCGCGGGCTACACATCGCGCAGGGGAACTATCCGGGGGAGAACAGCAGCGCGTTGTGCTGGCCAGGGCTCTGGTGGGAGAACCCTCTGTGCTGCTGGCCGACGAGCCTACCGGAAACCTCGACTTCAGGACCGGCGAAATGATCTTCGATTTGCTGGAACGCCTCCATCGTTCTCATACGCTCACTTCGGTTTTAGTTACGCACAATCTCACATTCGCCAGGAGATGCGATCGAATCCTGATGATGGAAGGCGGCGCACTGCTTGCCGATGCCGGCCCGGGTACCAGTCCGGGTAATGTGCATCCGCGTGAGGATGGGTAGTATCTTTAATAATAGGGAGCGTCACGGTCATGTTTGAACGTTATACGGAAAAGGCCCGCCGGGTAATTTTTTTCGCCCGCTACGAGGCCAGCCAGTTCGGCAGCCCTTATATTGAAACCGAGCATCTGCTTTTGGGTTTGCTGCGCGAAGATAAAGCGCTGGCCAACCGGTTTCTGCGGTCGCACGCGGCGGTCGAATCCATCCGCAAGCAGATCGAAGGCCACACCACGATTCGCGAAAAGGTTTCCACCTCCGTGGACCTGCCGTTGAGCCACGAGTGCAAGCGCGTCCTGGCTTATGGGGCGGAAGAGGCCGAGCGCCTGAACCACAAGCACATCGGCACCGAGCACCTGCTGTTGGGGCTGCTGCGCGAAGAGAAGTGCTTTGCCGCGGAGATCCTGCACGAGCGCGGCCTGCGCCTTTCGACGATTCGCGAAGAACTGGCGCGTTCCCAATCCGAGAAGGTGGCCTCCAACCGGCCCAAAGAAAGCTCACTGCTGGCGGAATTCTCGCGCGACCTCACCCAGGCCGCCATGGACAATTCTCTCGACCCGCTGATCGGCCGCGATTATGAGCTGGAGCGCGTCGTTCAGATTCTGTGCCGCCGCACCAAGAACAATCCGGTACTGATCGGCGAGCCCGGTGTGGGCAAGACCGCCATTGTAGAAGGCCTGGCGCAACGCATTGCCGAAGGCGACGTGCCGTCGTTCCTGGCCGACAAACGCATCCTGGCGTTGGACCTTTCGCTGATCGTGGCCGGCACCAAGTATCGCGGCCAGTTTGAGGAGCGGCTGAAAACCATCATGAAAGAGCTGATGGAGAATCAGAACGCCATCATCTTCATCGACGAGTTGCACACGCTGGTGGGCGCCGGGTCGGCGGAAGGTTCGCTGGACGCCGCCAATATCCTGAAGCCGGCGCTGTCGCGCGGGGAAATCCAGTGCATCGGCGCGACTACCCCGGGCGAGTTCCGCAAGTCCATCGAAAAGGACCGGTCCCTGGAACGTCGCTTCCAGGCCGTCAAGGTGCCGCCGCCCAGCGAGCAGGATGCCGTCAAGATCCTGTTTGGCATCAAGGACCGCTACGAGAAATTCCACGCGGTGGGCTACACCGACGATGCCATCGAAACCGCGGTCTTCACCTCCAGCCGCTACATCCCGGATCGCTTCCTGCCGGACAAGGCGATTGATCTGATCGACGAGGCGGGCGCGCGCGTTAAGCTGCGCCAGACCACCCTGCCGAGCGATCTGGCCGACATTCAGAAGCGCATCAAGTTCATCGTGCATCGCATGGAGAACGCCATCGCGAACCACGAATTCGAGAAAGCCCGCTTCTACTCCGACGAGGAGCGCAAAGAGCGCGAGAACATGCGCCAGTTGCGGGAGAAATACAACCTGGACGATTCCTCCACAGGCATCGTCACCAAGGACGATATCGAGGACGTGGTGGCGCGCTGGACCGGCGTGCCCATGACCGCCATCAAGGAAGAAGAGATCACCAAGCTGTTGCGGATCGAGGAAGAACTGCACCACCGCGTGGTGAGCCAGGAGAAAGCTATTTCGGTGCTGGCGCGGGCCATTCGCCGCTCCCGCGCGGGATTGAAGGCCAGCGCCCGGCCGGCCGGCTCCTTCCTGTTCCTGGGTCCTACGGGCGTGGGCAAGACGGAAGTGGCGCGTGCCCTGGCTTCGTTCCTGTTCGGCAGCGAGAAATCGCTCATCCGCTTCGACATGTCGGAGTTCATGGAGAAGCACTCGGTTTCAAAGCTGATCGGCTCGCCTCCGGGATACGTGGGATACGAAGAGGGCGGCCAGTTGACGGAGCGCGTGAAGCGTTCGCCCTATTCCATCATCCTGCTGGACGAAATCGAGAAGGCCCATCCGGACATTTACAACATCCTGCTGCAGGTCTTTGAAGACGGCCAACTGACGGATGGCCTGGGCAACCAGGTGGATTTCAAAAACACCATCATCATCATGACCTCCAACCTGGGCGCGCGTTTCCTCGAGAAGCGCGGCCACCTGGGGTTCTCGGCGCCGATGGGCGAGGGCATTCCATCGAAGATCGAAGACATGGTGCGCGCGGAAGTGAAGCGCGCCTTCAACCCAGAGTTCCTGAACCGGCTGGACGATATCATCCTGTTCACGTCGCTCACCGACGACGATCTGTTGAAGATCATCGACTTGATGGTGAACATGATCAACGTGAACCTGGAAGCCAAACAGCTTAAGATCAAGCTGATGCCGGACGCCGCCAAGTACCTGCTGGAGAAGACCTGCGCCGATCGCAGTTACGGCGCGCGTCCGCTGCGCAGGGCCTTGCAGAAGTTCATCGAGGACCCGCTCTCGGAAGCCCTGATTCAGGGCTCGCTGCCGCGCCCCGCCGAATTGGAAGTTTACCTGGGCGACACGGGCATTTATTACCGGCCCATCAACGCCGAGGCACAGCCGGTGGCCGCGGGTGCGGAGCCGGCGGAGCTTGCGGCAGGCGTACCGCTGTATACGTTCTAAATCGCCGAGGCCGCGTGACCACCGGCGGCCCCGTTGCGCCTTCGTAGTCCGGCCGAATTGAAGCCGTTATAATCACAGCGATGGGCAACTCCGCCGCGCCGCAGCCCTACCTGCGAATCCACGCCGTCAATATCTATGTCCGCGACCAGGACCGCAGCCTGCGCTTCTACGTGGATCAGCTTGGGTTCAACCTGGCGTTTGACGCGCGGATGGGCTCCGCTGGACGCTGGGTTGCCGTGTCGCCTCCGGACGGCTCTACGGTGCTCATGTTGATCGCGCCCAAGCCGGGCACGCAGGAGCACAAGATGATCGGCCGCGCCACGCAAGTCTCCTTCGTGACCGAAGACGTGCTTGCCAAGTTCCACGAATGGCGCAACCGCGGGGTTCGTTTCGGTCATCCGCCGCGCCTGCGGCGTTTCAAATACCAACGTCCCGCCGGCGCGCCGGCATCGGTTCCTGGCGAGGCGCCGCCTATATGGGGCGCCGTGTTCACGCGCTTCAAGGACGTGGACGGCAACTCCTTCGCGCTGGTGGGCGTCGACGAGATGAGCCGGGAAATCGAGGCGCAACGCCGCGCGCTCGCGCAACGGGTGGAGGCGGAACGGCGCGCCGCGCAGGAACTCGAAATCGCGAAGCAGGTGCAGGCCCGCCTCTTTCCGCAGGAACTGCCGGCGCTCAAAACACTGGAATACTGGGGATCCTGCGTGCAGGCCCGCCAGGTGGGCGGCGATTACTACGATTTCCTGAGTCTGGGGCAGGACCGCATCGGCCTGGTGCTCGGCGATATCGCGGGCAAGGGGATCGCGGGGGCGCTCCTGATGGCCAATTTGCAAGCGAACCTGCGCAGCCAGTGCGCCATGGCGCTCGATCAGCCGCAGCGCTTCCTACGGTCGGTCAACCAACTGTTTTTCGAAAACACAGTCGACAGCGCTTATGCCACGCTCTTCTTCGCGGAATACGACGACCGCACGGGACGCCTGCGTTATGCGAATTGCGGGCATCTGTGCGCGCTCTTGTTAAGGCGCGACGGCACGTTGGAGCGGCTGGATTCTACGTGTCCGGTGTTGGGGCTCTTCAAGACGTGGGATTGCGCGATCGACGAGCGCGGCCTTTTTCCAGGAGATACGTTGGCCGTCTACACCGACGGCGTTACGGAAGCGTTTAACGACGCGGAGGAAGAATACGGAGAGAAACGTTTGATCGCTGCGCTGCGGCGGCATCGCAAGCAGGAATCGCAAGCCATGGTTGCGGCGATTGTGGATGAAGTGCGCGAGTTCGGCACTCGCGAACAGTATGACGATATTACCCTGATTGTGGCCAAGTGCCGGTGATGGGGCGGGCTAGCTTACACTCGCCAAAGAGCGGGTTCTGGAGAACCCGCGCAGGCCTGGAGGCCCGCCCCACCGCTTACTGAATCATGGAGACGGTGAAGCCGCCGGTAAGGCCAGTTTTGGTGCCGCCGGCATCGGCCAGGAGGTGGGCGCCGCCTTGAAAGTTGACCATGTCGGCCACGATCGCCATGGTCGTGGATGTCGAGCCGTTATTCACGTTGAGCGTGGCGTGCGGCATGTACAGCGATCCCGTAAGGTTCATAGTCGCGCCGCCCGCGAAGGTGCTGGCGCCGGGCGCGGCCATCGAACGGTCCTGATAAAAGAGCACGCCTTGATAGCTGCCCGAGGATTGCGCCGAAAGCGTAACCGTAGACCCGTTGGCGATATTCACGGTGGCCCCGCCGGTAAGGTAGATCATCACGCCGCCGGTGGATGTGACCGTGGAGCCGCCTTGTATGCTGAAGGATCCTCCGTCGATAATGTAGGTGCCTCCGCTCATCTGGAGGGACATGCCGTTTCCCAGGGAAAAGCCGCAGTACGTGCCGGGCGCGGGAGTGTAAGGGCTGGCCTGCCACGCCGTAAAATCACCGGACTGGCAGCTTCCGGCGGGTGTAGGCGAGGGCAGATTCACAAACGGGTCGACGGCCGAAATAGCTCCGGTGGTAGGCACGACGCTGGTAGTGCCGCCGTTGTCTTTCTTGAAAGCACCCACCACGTTGATCGTGGGGGCGGTAACGGTAGCTCCGCCGGTGACATACATGGCCGCTGTGGAATTGTTGGAATCCACATAGACGCCGCAACCCACCGTCACCGCGGCGCCGTTGGCCGCCTCGAAGGCGTCGGCCGCGTTGGGATCGAGGACGTAGAGGCAGGATCCGCTGCCGGCGCTGCCCATGGCTCCCGCGGTTGCAATGGCGCCGGGGGATAGACCACCGCGCGCAAAGGCGGCCCCGAATAGTGCCGGCAAGGCTTCATTGACGCGCACCACAGCCCAATAGCTGGCCGCCGGCCCGGAAACGGTGGGAACCGGGCTGGAAATGCCCGCCTGCACACTGACCGTGTCGATACCCGAGGTGGTGAAGCCATTAGCCGCGGCCAGCATGCAGGCGTTATCGAAGCTGGTGGAGGGCGAAGTGGCCGCGACGGACGGACAGTTGGTGGCCGCGCCGCAAAAAACTTTGTTGGCGCACGCCGGGCCTGTGGGATCGGACGTGACCGCTGCGCGCACGGCGGCGACTGCGGCGGCATCGGCGGCCGCCTGGGCAGCCTGCTGCCGGTAATAAGCCCAGCCCACATCGACGGCCAGCCCCAGCATTCCCAGAATCACGGTCAGCGACAACGTCATCATCAGGGCCGCTTGCCCGCATTGCGTGTCATTCGATTTCCGCATATCAGAATAGGAGTACCTGCCGGGATTGAGCGGTGAACGTCACCCCGGAAAACTGCATGCCATGGGTTCCGGGCACGAACATCATCAGCATGGAAGTGAAATTGTACGACCCCGAAATGACGATGTCCGATCCCGCCGCATTGCCGCCCGCGGGCGGCCATATAGTGCTGCTGCTGGTGCAGGAGCTTAAAGGATTGCAGGACACGCTACCCGCGTTGGAGGTCAGCGTGACATTCAGCGCCGCTGCGGGCATGCCAATGGCGTAACCGGAAATGGTAGTGGCGATCTGGCCGACAGTCATCGCGCATCCGCTTCCCGCGCAGCCCGCCCCGCGCGTGGCCGCGGCCCGGCAGGCTCCTTTGACCGCCTGGGCCAGGCTGTGATAGTCCCACATGCCGCGGCAGATCTCGACGATAGAGACCTGGATAAACACCAGCGGGATGGCCACCAGCGTGAACTCGATAATGGCGTTGCCTCTTCTCGGCCGGCAGGTGCGCATATCAATTTCGAATCGGCATTTCGACGGTCCGGGTGATGGAGAGCGAGCCGGCCATCAATCCGGGCAGGGGAATCAGTTGCATCGTATTATAGGTGACCGACACTTGGACGGTGTTCATGTTCCCGGCGCCCGGCGTCTTCGCGGTCACAGCGACCGTGACCGGAGTACCGGTGCATGTGTTGACGCCCGTACCGACACCCGGCGCGTCTACCAGTTCGCCCAACGCGTAAGGACAGACCTGCGACACGATGCTGCCGCTTTCGGCGACGGTAAGGGATTGGGCGGCGTACATGGCGGCCGAGCGGGCGGCATTCTGGGTCGATATCAGCGCATACGCGAAGATGCCGAAGTTGAATGCCGCCACAAAGGAGAAAACAACCCACGGAACCAGCAGCGTCACTTCTATTACGGCCTGGCCGGATTGGCGTTTACGCGACGCCGTCACAATGAACTCCTCAGCGTCTTATCGGCAGAAAGCGGGAAATGCGCTATGGGGCGGCCGGCTTTAAGATTGCAGGAAGATTTCCGCGCAGACGGCGTCCCAATCGGCTGCGGGGTAGGCGGCGGCGATATCGTCCAGGGGCACACCGCCATCGGCCATGGTCGGCGCCTGGCTGGCGGGGGCCAGAGAGGATTGCAGGCGCTCCATTTCGCGGGCGATCCAGGGGCGGATCTCGGCGCCGCGCAGGAGATGGCGGGCGTCCAGTTGACCGCCGTCCGGTTTTACTTTCAGATACCAGCCGTCTCGCGCGCTACCCGTGGCCAGCACCTCGCCATCGAGCGGCGAGAGAATCCGAACATCCGCGGAGCGCTTGCGCACGTGCCAGGCGGTTCCATTGGTTTGGAGGTGCGCACCGACGGCGGGAAGTTCGATGGCGTCGGGGCCGGCGACCAGGCGCGCGCCCAGCGGGTCGAGCCCTACCGTGACAGTGCCATCGGGCTCGGGATGCGCCCAGGCATGGCCGCGATGGTAAAAGCGGTCGAGGGGGAAATCCAAGCCAACCACCTCGGCTTCGTGCGGCTGAGGCGCGGCGTCCGCAGGCCGCTTGGCGAGCAGCGCGGCGTGCTTCTGGCACTCGCGGCAGTCAAAGGCCCTGTCGCAGATGCGCGAGGGGAACTCGCCTGTAAATTGATGGCGGCAGGCGCGTTCGCTGGCCGACAGGTCGGGAAAGGTCTGCTGCCAGCAGATGGCTTCGGCGCGGCGGGCGCGGAAATCCCTGGCCGCGCGGAAGAGGGATAGGGCGACGGTGGTGGAAACGACCGCCAGCACGGTGTAAAAGAGGCCGAGAAAGATGATGTGGCTTAGCATGACAGATCCTTTTCCTGCGGAAAGAGCGTCAGATAACGGAACGAGAATGAATAGATGAGGACACCGTAGGCCACCACGGCGAGGAAGGTGGCGGTTTCCTGCCAGCTTGGCAGGTAGGACATGAAGGGATCGAAGGGCAGCGTGGGCAGGGCCAAGGTCTGAATGGTGAACACGAAACGGTTCATGGCAATTCCCATGCAGACCAGGGTGGCTGCGAAGATAAGCCAGCCCGTACTTTCACGCAACTTGCGGCGCAGCAGAATCAAGGCGGGCAACAAACCGAAAGCCACGATTTCGGCGAACAGGATCCATTCGCCGAAGGGTTTCCAGGCATAAAACTGTTGCGCCGCGAACCCGCGCGCCGGGGAGGTGCTGTTGATCCAGACCAGCGTATCGATGGACTTCAGCAGAATGTAGGGAAGTAGCAGAAAGCCAGAGATGCGGCCAAGCAGCGGCAGCACTTCGGGACGTACCAGGCGCTTGCCGGAGATCTTTGAAACCAGCCAGGTCGTGAGCAGAATGAAAGCGGGTCCGGCGGCCGCGGCCGAGAGGATGAAAAGGAAAAACGTGGAAGGCCAGATGCCGAACCCTTCCCGGAAAGCGAACGGGCGCCCGCGCAGCACGCCGTACAATCCGCCCAGGGAGCCCTGATGGAAGAACGAGAGGAACGTGCCTACTCCGGCCAGCACAGGCATCAGCTTGTGCAGTTCAAACTCAAACACCAGGAACGACGGGACCTGGCGCAGCTTGCGGTTCTTCAAAACGATGGGAATGTACTCGATGAATAAGACGGTGAGATAGCAGCTAATACAGAACGTCACTTCGGTCAGCATGGAGTGGACATTGGGGTGCCAGAAGGTGAACCAGAAGCGCAGCGGCTGGCCCACATCCACCAGGAGCGCCGCAACCGCGCCGCTATAGCAGATGAAGCCGATCACCACCGCGCTGTTGATGACCGCCTTCAGTTCGCTCTTCTTGAGGATATAGAGCAGGAAGCCGGTGAAAAAAGCGCCCGCGCCAAGCGCGATCACGGTGAGATCGAGAAAAATCCAAAGGCCGAAGGCAAACCGGTTATCCATATTGGTCTGGTTGAGTCCCTTGATCAGGCATAGCCCGGCGGCGTACAGGCCAAAGGCGAGCAGCGCGGCCCAGGGCAGAATCCAGAACAGGAACTGGCGCGGCGTGGAACGGCGGACGCCGCGGGGCATGAGTCGGGTGTCGAAGCTTGAAGCCGGGCTTGGAGCAGGGCTGGTCGCAAGACTAGGCATGCAGGAGATCCTTTCGCGGTTGCGTGGCGGCTTGACGAACCCAGGGGCGCGTGGTGCGGTAGTAAATCTTCGGCTCAGTGCCCAGCTTTTCGAGGATGCGGAAAGAATTGCCATCCCGCGACAAGCGGGCGACTTCGCTGCCGGGATCGTTCAGGTCACCGAAGACGATGGCGGCAGCCGGGCAGGATTCCACGCAGGCGGGCTGGTATTCGCCGGGCTGCAACTCGCGTCGTCCTTCGACGGCGGCGCGGGCGCGCGCGGCATGCAGGCGGCCATGGCAGAAGTTGCATTTCTCGACGACGCCGCGCATGCGCGTAGACACGTCCGGGTTGAGAGTCTTTTCCATCCCGGCAGGCCATTGCGGATCCCACCAGTTGAAGTAGCGGGCGTGGTAGGGGCACGCCGTCATGCAGTAGCGGCACCCCAGGCAGCGCTGCGGCATCTGGTCGACGATGCCGGTAGCGGGATCGACTTCGACGGCCTCCTGCGGGCAGACGGCGGCGCAAGGCGTTTCATTGCCGCACTGCTGGCAGAGGATGGGGATAAAGGCGGCGCGGGTATCGGGAAACGACGCGCCGTTGGATATCTGGTAGACGCGCATCCAGGTGATGCCGGTGCGCGGGGTGGCCTCGGGGCGCGCGGGCGGAACATTGTTCTCCACCGCGCAGGCGATCATGCAAGCGCCGCAGCCGGTGCAGCGGTCGAGGTCGATGGCCATGCCGTAACGGGCCGGCTTAGAGGTAATTGGGGTCATAGGTCAGGCCCTCCTGATGCTGGCGGTGGTGCCGCCAGGCGGAACAATGTGCCCAACCCTGGTCATTTCGATGACGCCGGGCATCACCGCCGCGTCGAAGATCACCTGAAGATCGACGGCCGCGGCGGGGCTCTTCACGATCGCGCGGCAGCCATCCGCGAGGCCGTGGTCGCGGCCGGTGTTGGGGTGGACCGCGGCGGCGTTGGCCGGCCGCCGCAGACCGGATTCCCGATAGAGCTTGCTCATGAGGGGGGAAGCATGCGGCAGCGGAGTTTCGGCGGCAACCAGGATCAGGGGATATTCGGGAGAGGGTCGTGCGGGGCCTACGCGACCCGGCCCAAATGAAACTCCGGCCTGGAGATCCGCCCCCCGAGCCTTACCGGGTGGAAGCGGATCGTCCAGCCAGACCGCGCCCGACAGCATGGTTTTCCAGAGATCTTCGCTGGAGGCCACGTCTGAAACGCGCTTGGATTTCGCGTCCGCATAGGTGAAAAGTGAGCCGCGGCCATCCTTCTTGATGGCGGCTACGCGCTGCTTCAGAATATCGGAATAGGTGGAAGTATCGTGCGCCAGCCGCAGTACGAATTCGGCGGGAGGGGTACGGCCCGGCGGTGCGGCGAGCAGGGCCGGGGATAGGCTGAAGCCACCAACGACCGAACCAGCGGGTGTTGGCGCTTCATCCAGGGACTCCAGGTACATGGGGGCCGGGATCACGTAGTCGGCATGCCGGGCGGAGGCGTCGAGCCAGGGAGTGAGCGCAACCACAACGGGATTGTGTGGGACGAGCTTGCGCCGTATCAGATCCCATGGCAGCGGCTCCGCGGCGGCGCCTTCTTCGACCAGCAGAACGCGGATGGAGCTATCGGACACGGCGGCGAGTTCGGTGGCTGGGGTAAAATCGCGCCGGGGAAGATATCCACCGGGCTTGCCGGCATTGGCGAGAACCGTGTTGAGGCGGGCGACGGATGGTCCCTCGCCGACCGCGATGGCCGGCTGGTTGTGCAGCAGTATACGGGCAACCGCGGCCGCCTGCGTATCGGCGGACCCGCCCTGCAGCGCACGGATAACCTCCACGGCGAAGATCTCTTCCGTGCCGGGTAGAAGCGGCACCCAGAGATCGGCCAGCGATGCCGTGCGGGAATAGGCAGCTTCGACTTGAATCAACTGGAAGTGGCCGCGGCCGGCGAGCACGCGTCCGGGGCAGAGCCAGCCGTCGAGAACAGGCGCGCCGAAACTGAGAATGGCGCGCGTGTTTTCGAGGTCGATGCCAAAGGGGCCGAGGGGCTGGGAATTTGGGGCCGCGAGGTGGATCCCATTGGGGAGTCCCGCTAAAAAGCGGCGATAAACGAGCGATGCGGCGCGCCCCGGGCGGGGATCCAGAATGGCCACGGATTCGCGCGCGCCACATGCGGCGACGGCCGCGGATACGTCCGCCAGGGCCCGTTCGAGGGCGGCCGGTTTGTTGTGGGCGAGCGGCCCGGTGACGCGGTCGCGGCAGAATGCGAAATGATGCCCCACTAGCCCAATCGGACAGAGCACGCCGCGGCTGTTCGGGTGCCCGGGAACGCCGGCCAGGCTGACGGGTTGATCGCCAACGCAGCGTGCGCGTACACCGCATCCCGCCGGGCAAAGCGTGCAGGTAGTGTAGCGCGTACGGATTTCGCCCTGCGCCGGCTGGGGCACGCCGGGCCAATTTTCGGAAAGCAGCGAAGTATCGCGCAGCAGTTTCCACGGCACCGGCGTGAGCGCCAGCCCAACGGCCGATCCGCCCGTGAATGTCAGAAGATCGCGTCGTGTGAATCCCATAAATTCCTCACTTGTGGCAGGTCAGGCAACTGTTCGACGCGCCGCGTTGGGCGTGGCAGTTCTCGCAGGCATCCATATTTTGAAACTGCCGCGACCCGCTGTAGCCGCTGATACGCTCCACCCGGACCGGGGCCAGCGTATCGCTGTCGCCTTGCGCGCCATGGCACTCGCGGCAGGCGATGTGAGCCAGTTTTATGTGTGCCGCGTGCGAGAAGGACACATTCTGGGGCTGATCCGCATAGACCTGCCAGGGAATCTCGCGGCTAGGGGTCACATAGCGGTCGATGAAGCGCTTTTCTTCGGCGGAGGCGCCCATCGCCGCCGCGTGGCAGCCGGAGCACTTGTCCAGCGCGGGGACTCCGGCGAATGTGCCGTCCTCGCGCAGGGCGTGGCAGTCCTCGCATTTGGCGCCGGCTTTGTCCGCATGGATCTTGTGACTGAATGCCACGGGTTGCGCCGCGCTGCGGAACATCAGCAGCGGAAAACCGCGCCAGCCGATGGCCAGGACCGCCAGGAATCCGGCGAGAAAGATCGCTTTGCCGCGATGACTTTGAAGCATAATCAAATCCGTTGCCCGGTATCCATGAAGAATTCGTGGAACAGACGCAGAGTTTCCTCGTGGCTGAGATGCTGGAGGACGTCCGGGCTGAAGACGCCGCCGTCGTTCATCAGGCTCGCGCCGCGGCGCGAGATCCAGCAGTCGGCGAGAAAGGCCGACATGCGGCCGATTTCCCGTTCGATCCATGGAAGGGCGGCTTCGCCCTGCGTCAGGCCGGAGGTCGCGGGGGGCTGGCCGGGCAGTTGCACGCCCTGAAACAGCCAACCCATTCCATAAGGGTCGGCGGTGAGTTTGGCGGGGTTCGCGCGTAAATACAGGTTGGATGCGGTGAGCAGAATGGAGTTGGGGAAGACCACTTCCAGATCGATGCCGCGCACCGTAAGTACCGCGCTGGGACGATGCACGCCGGTCTGTTTCAGAAACGTGATCCGTTCTACCGTGCCCAGGGCGCGGGTGAGGAAGGCGTCCAATCCGAGGTGGCAGGAGCCGCCGTTTGCCGCGTCCAGCCACATGTGGTTGGCGGAGTAGTGCAGCCAGTTGGGGACCAGGATACCGCCCACCGAACCTTCGCGCTTTCCCGCCGCGGCGTGGCCGGTGGGCGGATTCGCTGTGCCCAGGTACACGTCGCAATAGCGGTAAGAGTCACCCCCGCACCGGCTCAGCAGCGGTTCGCTATACGGGATAAATCGCGAGACGGTGGAAGCCGCGCAATATTGCGCGAGCGACTCGCGCAGGTACGGGCATTGCGTGTTTTCGGAGTCCTCCGCGAAGCGCCCGTATACGGCACACTGCTTATAGCGCGGCGATGAGCAGGTTTCTTGCGCGACATGGCCGGCGATCCGGATCATTTTCCGGATGGAGGATTTGTCGCAGTACTTGACGCGCGCTTCCTTTAAGAAGGGACAGTTCATGAGTTGCGTTTCTCGCCGCCATCCGCCATGGTGATGCCCAGATTCGGGGAGCCGAATGCATGATCGTCATTGAGCAAGCGCATGTCGCGATCGAGCTCGGCGTCGATGAGGTGACGCTTGCGTGCGCGAGAGATGAACTCGTGCGCGATACCGCCGAGCATGATCAAGGCGCATAGCAGGACCACGACGCCGAGGGCGATATTGGTAATGTTGAGCCAGGTACTATCCGGATCGCTAAAATTCAAGAGGGACACAAATTGCCTCCGCCGGGCTGAGTGCACGCCGGTGGCCTAGGTGTATCTGATTGAAAATAAGGACTCGCGAGCGAGGCGGCACAAGCCCGCTGCCGGATTACCAGACAACGAAGTCTTGATATCCGGCATGGCGGAAGGGGCCCAGGCGCGACCCTCAGAAGGTTTTTACGAAAGGGGTGGCATTGATCGTGACTCTGGGATGATCGCGTTGATTCGCGACTTCAATACTGGCTTCGAAGATCTTCCGCGACATGCCATCCTTGAGTGCGTCCACACGGTATTGGATCTCCTTAAGACGGAGCGTGCGAGGATGCGTTTCCGTCGTCGTTGTGAGCCATAACTCCGTATCCGGCGGTTTGAGCTCGACCAGTTCACGCAAGTAGCGCTCGATTCCGAGGCGCTGGAACTGTTGATTTACTTCTTCAGGCGCATAGCGAATGGCGTTGGGACTTTCGCTGCCCGTCCCGCTGCCCTGGCTGTGGGAACGCTGCCAGCCGGCCAACCCCACTTCGATACCGGGGAACATCTGGCGTTCGAAACCTTGCCGTCCGGGGGCCGGCTGCAGACGGCTCTGGATGACGGTAGCTCCGAAGGCATCCTTGAAGGTGCGCTCACTGAATTGCATAGACCCTCCTTTTGAGTCGCGAAAGTTATCTATTATAGCCGCCAAAGCCTTAAGCTGGAGTTGTGGTGGTGGCAGGAAGGCAGAAGTCGATCGCGTTCTTCATCGCGCTGGGGGCCGGCCTGATCTGCGTCATCATCCTGCTGTATGTGGGCTGGGTGCTGCTGAACTGGCGCCACGGCATCCTGTTGGTGTTGGGCGCGCTGCTGATGACGGCGATTGTCAGCGGCGTGGTGCTCAACACGATTTTCCTGGTGCGCGAGATCCGGCGCAACGCGCAGCACGACGCGTTTATCAATGCCGTGACACACGAGCTAAAGACCCCCATCGCATCCATTCGCCTGTATCTGGAAACGCTGCAGACACGGGCCGTGGACGATGCCAAGCGGCTGGAGTTTTATCGCATCATGGTGGACGACAGCGAGAGGCTGCTGGGAACCATCGAACAGGTGCTGCGCACGGGGCGGATCGGCGCGACCAGCCGGCGGCTGAACCTGTCGCGCGTCGATCTGGGCGGAGTCGTGGAACAGTGCGTGGCGCGGGTCCGGACGCTGCACAAGGTTTCGCCGGAGGGGTTGCAGTACAACCCAGGTCCTCCGGTTACGATTGTGGGCGATGCGGACGAATTACAGGCGGCTGTTTCGAACCTTATCGACAACGCCGTGAAGTTTTCCGGCAGCGACGTGCGCGTCACGGTAGAAACCGCCAAGGTAGATGGTAAATTCGTGGCGCTGCGGGTGCGCGACCATGGGCCGGGTATCGAGAAGACCGAACTGAAGCGGATCTTCAAGCGGTTTTACCGGGTGCCTGGAGCGCTGGCCACGCGGGTGAAGGGGACGGGCCTGGGGCTTTATATCGTGCGCTCGGTGGCCAAACGGCATGGCGGCCGCGCCTGGGCGGAGAGCGAGGGGCCGGGGCATGGCGCTACCTTTGTTCTGCAGCTTCCGATTGTAAAATGAGCCGGATTCTGGTGGTAGAAGACGAGCAGCACCTGGCCGAAGGCCTTCGATTCAACCTGGAAGCCGAAGGTTATCAGGTGCAGGTAGTGGATACGGGCGAGGCGGCCCTGGAGGCATTGCGTCCAGCGTCGCCGCCGTTCGACGTGGTGATTCTGGACGTCATGCTGCCAGGCATCGACGGCTTCGCGGTGATGACGGAGATGCGGCATGCCGGGCAGTTCGTTCCCACGCTCATGCTGACGGCGCGCGGCCATCCGGACGATGTGCTGCGCGGTTTCGCGGCGGGCGCGGACGATTACCTGACCAAGCCCTTCGAGCTGGCGATCCTGATCGCGCGTATCAGCGGGCTGTTGCGGCGGCGCGAATGGCTCCGGGCGTCGATGGATCCGGTTATCCAGCCCGCCGCCGGCGCGCCCGCCGGCGCAGATGAAAAGTTCACGTTCGGCGACAAAACGATGTACTTCGACCGGTTGGAGTTGCATGTGCGCGACCAGGTGTTCCCGCTGACTCTGATGGAGGCTAACGTGCTGCGGTATCTGATCCGGCACGAGGGCAAGCCGGTATCGCGGAAGGCCATGCTGGAAGAAGTATGGGGGCTGCACGAAGACACCGACACGCGGGCCATCGATAATTTCATCGTGCGGCTGCGCCGATATATCGAGGACGATCCCACCCATCCGCGGCACCTGCTGACGGTGCGTGGAGTGGGATACAGGTTTGCCGGCGCATCCGGGTGAATGCTTGCTTGGCAGTTTTAGCCGTGAAGCAACGCCGCGCCGCGGAGTTCGGGCAAAGCCCGGCGGCGGAACTCGGCGCTGGCGGTGCGGAAGTGGCAGCGCTCGAAACGTACCGCAGCGCGGTCCTTTTCCACGCGCAGGATGACGCCATTGGCCACCAGGTTCAAATGCACCTTTTCATGCAAAAGGACGGGCCAGCCGATACATAATTCCACGCGTTGTCCGGCCATCACGGGTTGATCGATGGTGAGCAGGGCGCCCCCGCTGCCGATGTTCACGATGCGTCCCCAGCCACAGGCTCTGGCGAGGGTGTAGCGCACCGGTAAGGCCATCGAGAAGCGTACGTTGCGGCGGCGCTCGCGCGCCGGCTTCCGCGCTTCCCCCGGCTCCCCTGGGGCGGGCGCCCGACCTGCCGGAGTAGCGTGAGGCGGCATGCGCATGAAGGGGTGCAAGCGGAGCGCCAATGTGCGTTAAGGCCCGCGGGCCTCGCGGTTACCCCACGACCCCATGCAGCATCGCTATGATTAGGATTGTGTTGAAAGTTGGGCTGACCGGCGGGTTAGCTTGCGGCAAGAGTTTCGTGGGCGAGGCGTTGGCGGAGTTGGGCTGCCATGTGCTGCAGGCCGACCAATTGGGTCACGAAGTCCTGTTGCCGGGCGGCGAGGCGTACGGGCCGGTCGTTCACGAATTCGGACCCGGCGTTTTGGGCGAGGACGGAGCGATCGACCGGCGCGCCCTGGCGGCGCAGGTTTTTGGAAAGGCGGACCGGCTGGCGGTGCTTAACGGCCTGGTGCATCCGCCGGTCATGCGCCGGGAAGTGGAATGGCTGGCGCGGGTGGCAGCCGAAGATCCGCGCGGGATCGCGGTAGTGGAGGCGGCCATCCTGATCGAGACCGGGAGCTATAGAAGGTTCGACAAACTGGTGGTGGTGAGATGCGGCGTGGAACAACAAGTCGAGCGGTCCATAAAGCGCGACGGCGCGTCGCGGGAAGAGGTATTGGCGCGCCTCAGCCGCCAAATGCCGCTGTCGGAGAAGCTTAGATTCGCGGATTTCGTCATAGATACTTCAGGCACAAAAGAAGAGACTGTGCGCCAGACGCGCGCGGTGTATGAATCGCTGCGGAGAATCGAACAACCATGAGAATGCGACCTTTCATCTGGGCCGCCGTATTGGTGGGCGGCTTTTGGTATTTCACGTCGGCGGCACGCTGGAACCCGGGACGGCTGTTGCAGCCCATCCGGCAAGCGGAGCGATTGTGGACGGCTCCGGACGCGGTGCATTCCGCGGGTTTCACCACGGACGAAAACAATAACATCGAAATCTATAAGCTGGCCCGCCCGGCGACGGCCAATATCACGAGCGTGGTATACCGGGAGGATTTCTTTTTCCAGGTCTATCCACAGGAGGGCACGGGTTCCGGTTTTATCGTCAAGCCGGACGGGTTGATTCTGACCAACAACCACGTGGTCACCGGCAGCCAGCAGTTGACTGTGACTCTGGCCGGCGATAAGAAGCAATACAAAGCGAGGGTGCTGGGAACGGATCCGCGGAACGACCTGGCGCTGGTGAAGATTCAGGCCGACCGACCACTGCCCTTCTTGAAACTGGGAGACTCGGACGGCCTGCAGGTGGGACAGAAGGTGTTGGCTATTGGAAATCCGTTTGGATTTGGGGGTACGCTGACGACGGGCGTGGTCAGCTCTCTCGGACGTACCCTGCAACCTCAGGAAGGGCGGCGGTTGGAGGACATGATCCAGACCGACGCGGCCATCAACCCGGGCAACAGCGGCGGGCCGCTGCTCGATTCGCACGGCGCGGTGATCGGAATCAATACGGCGATTTACGGGCCCCAGGGAAACATCGGGATCGGCTTTGCGCTGCCCATTAACCGGGCTAAAGCCATGTTGGACGAGTTCCAGGCGAAGGGACGCGTGACGCGGCCGTACCTGGGGATTCAAACTATATACATCTCGGGCGATGCCGCCGACGACCTTGGATTGCCGAACGAGGGCGGGCTGCTGATCCAGCGCGTAGAGGGCGGATCGCCGGCTTCGGATGCCGGCTTACACGGTCCCACAAGAAGAGCCATCGCGGGTGTTTACCAGATTGGAATAGGGGGCGATTTCATCATTGCGGTGGATGGCCAACCGGTGGAGAGCAACGATTCGTTGCAGCGCGTCCTGAATCGAAAGCGAGTGGGGGATTCGATGGAATTGACAGTCTACCGGAACGGACGTACGCAGCGGGTCGTAGTGAAGGTGGGAGAAGCGCCGCAGACGCTTTAGAATCGGAGGCGGGCAGGGCCGGCCTCCGATTCCATGGTCAGCCGATACTGGTGGCTCCCAGAGACTTGGGAGAAGTTTTGTTCTTACTGCCCGGCGGACGGCCGCGTCGCTTTGCGGTGATCTCGGCCATCCATGATGGTGGCCGTCCGCGCCGGCGTCCACGGCCTCTGGCCAAGCGCTCCAGGCTCAAAATCGCTTCTTCGATTTGCTCTCGCTCCTGTCGTAATTCCACGAGAATCTTGGCAACGTCCATTCTATGTTCCCCCGAACTTCGAAACTTCTTTATTGATTAAATCGGCTCGCTGTTGCGCGGAGTCTAACAAGGTCTCCGCAACACGGCCATCACATCTTTTTTTAACCTAACATGCGAAGAATAGCAAGTAGTCACATCTATTTATTCAGAGTAAAAGAGCTGGATAATAGCTATAGAACCAATAGGACTATTGGATTGGTTCAGGACGCCGGCGTTCCCAATAATAATAGAATGGCAACCCAAGAAAAATAAAGCCTAACCCCAGGAGCGATTCGCGCGGAGAGTCAAACAGGGTCGAAAGTACCAGTAAGATCGCTACGAGCACAAAAAGTACCGGAAGTACGGGATAGGCTAGCGTTTTGTAAGGTCTGGGCAAATCGGGCCGCTTGTGCCGAAGTACGATGACGGCGGCGGTGGTCATGCCATATAGAATCCAACTCGCAAAGATTACGTAAGTAAATAGCTGCTCGTAGCGTCCGGACAAAACCAGCAGCGCGGACCAGGCGCTGAGGGCCAATATGGACACTCCCGGCGTATGATACGTGGCATTAACCTTAGCTACGGAAGCAAAAAAGCGGCGGTCGCGCGCCATGGCATAGGGCACGCGCGCGCCGGAAAGGATGGAGCCGTTGAGGGCCGCGAAGATGCTGATCATGGCGGCGATGGAAACCGCATGGGCCCCCCAGCCGCCCACGACATGACGCATCATGTCCGCTGCTACGCGCTCGCTCGAGCCGACTTGCGCCGCCGATAGTACGTGAAAATAAGCGGCATTTGCGGCCAAATAGATAACAATTACGGCTAATGTCCCTGCAATGAGAGCTAAAGGCAGGCTGCGCTGCGGCTGGCGGATTTCGGAAGCCACCATGCTGACGTTGTTCCAGCCATCGTAGGCCCACAAAGCTGCGACGAGGGCCGCGAAGAAGCCGGCGATGGTGAGCGGGTGCGGGGCGGCGGCCGGGGCGGGGGCATGCGCGGTTCCGAAACCCAGTCCGGCCACTACGATGAAAGCAATTAGAAAGACCTTGACCGCGGTGACGATGATTTGTACCTCACCGCCCAGCTTGACCCCAAAATAGTTGACACCCGCAAGAAACAGAATCAGCGCCATGGCCAGGAGTTGCCCGTAACGCAGGTCGAGGGGGGCGCCGTGCGCTCCGAGCGGCAACGGCACTGTGTAGAAGACTCCATCAAGGAGTGGAAAAAAATTCGTCAAATAGTAGAAAAAGGCGGTGGCAAGGGTAGCAATGGACCCACTCTTAGCGACCCACATCTGTGTCCAACCGTACAGAAATCCCCAAAGAGGACCATAAGCTTCCCGAAGGTAGACATACTCTCCTCCGGCTTCGGGCATGGCGGCGGCCAATTCGGCATAACTCAGCGCGCCGCAGAGTGACAACAGTCCGCCGAATACCCAGACCACAAAGACCATCGAAGGCGAGCCCACTCGCAAGACCATGGCACGCGGCACCAGAAATATGCCGCTTCCTATTACAGTACCGACCACAATGGAGATAGCTCCCCATAATCCCAGGTCTCTTCGAAGTTCTATTACTTTCGGTTCATTCATTTGGAAACCTCGGCGGTACCCGGTTCTAAAAAGGATGCTGCAAATCCGGCAAAAAAAGTTACTGCTGAACCGATCAGGACCCACCATGTCCAGGCTATGGGCGTCGCGAAGCGTACGTATAAGACGGCTGCGAGTCCGGCCACCACGCCGAAGATCGCCGCGCGTTCCCGCACGCGCTGGGTCAACACTCCAAGCAAGAACACGCCTAACAAGAGGCCCAGCGTTACGGAGGCGATGGAGAGGCCGGATTCCAGCACGGACCCCCAATGGCGCGCGAGCATCCCAATGGCAACGAGCACTACACCCCAGACGATGGTCATGCCGCGCGCCAGTTTGAGGGCGAGCGCATCCGGGACGGCGCCGCCATGGCGGGTACGCACCCAGAGCGGCCGGACGAAGTCTATCACCGTTGTGGAGGACAGCGAGTTGAGCGCCGCGCTCAGGTTGGCCATGGCAGCCGCCAGAATCGCCGCCGTCACCAAGCCGGCGACGCCCACGGGCAGGTGACGCCAGACGAACTCCGGGTAGATGCTATCCAATAACGTCGGCCTGACCAGATGCGTATCCCGATAGTAGACGAAGAGCAAGATGCCGATCGCCAGAAACAGGCTGAATTGGAAGAACACGACCAGCCAACTCGAGAGAAGCGCGCGGCGGCTTTCCGCTTGATTGCGGGCGCTCAGCAGACGCTGCACCATGAGCTGATCGGTGCCATGGCTAGCCATAGTCAGAAAACAGCCGCCCACCAGGCCCGCCCAGAAGGAGTACTTCCGCGACAGGAACTCCATGTTCGGAGAGAATCTAAAATCGAATACTTGCAGCTTGCCGGCATCGGCCGCCACGGCCAGCACGTGCGTCCAACCGCCTGGGATTTTGGCCAGGATCACGGAGAGGCTGACGACCGCGCCGGCGACGTACAGACACATTTGCGCGACGTCGGTCCAGATGACCGCGGTCATGCCGCCCTCGAATGTGTAAAACAGCGTCAGGCAGACGATCAGGATGATGGAGGCTGTCTCGCCGGTGCCCAGGACGATGGAGATTACCAGGGAAATCGCAAATACACGCACGCCTTCAGCCAGTGCCCGGGTAACCAGAAAGATGGCCGCCGTGAAGCGGCGCATGCGCTCGCCAAAGCGGCGCCGCATCAATTCGTAGGCGGTGAACATCTCGCCACGAAAGTAGTGCGGCAGAAACAATATAGAAACGGCTACGCGGGCGAGCAGATATCCGAAGACGAGTTGCAGGAATCCGAGGTTGCCGGCGAAGGAAAGACCGGGCGTGCCGACAATCGTCAGCGTGCTGGTTTCCGCGGATACGATGGAGAGGGCGATGGCCCACCATGGCGCGCTGCGGCTGCCCAGGAAATAATCGCCGAGGTTGGTCTGGCCTTTGCGGAAACGCGCTCCGAACCAAGTGATGGCGATCAAATAGGCGAGAATGACCGCCAGATCCAGGAAGCGCATGGAATGGCGCATTCTATCACCAGGCATGGTGCCGGCGAATTTCGAACAGCGCGGGCCGGCGTCCGGGGGTGCGTTTGCTTAGCGGGCTGCCAACAGGTGTGACTGAAAGCCCGCACGATCTGTTATGATTCTGAGTTCGGAACTCAGTGGCCACGAACGGCGTCGAATATGTTGCGCCGCCCATGCCGTTCGGTTATACTCCGCAAGTACCCGCCTGTACGGGGACGGTGCGGCGATTTGCCCCAGTTGGCGAAAAGTGGCGGCTCGGCGGGCCCACGAATTCAAGATTTCTTACGGACAACGGTAGGAGGCAGCAAGTGCAGCATTTCTTACGAAGGCTAACGGGGATTATGGCTATCGCGCTGGCGGGCGTTATTCTTGGCTCAGCGCAGACCGCCAGCCAGCCAGCGGACAGCGGCAAGGCTGCGGCGCCGGCAGAGAAAAAGAAGAACTACAAGGATCAGCAGGAGTACACGCTTTACGACTCGGTCAGTAAAGAGACAGACGCGAACAAGAAATTGGCGTTGCTGAATACCTGGAAGGAAAAGTACCCGGATTCCGATTTTAAGATCGACCGCCTCCAGCTTTACCTCCTCACGTATCAACAGTTGAACCAGGCGGCCAAGATGGTGGACACCGCGAAGGAGATTCTGACCATCGACCCGAAGGACATCAAGGCGCTCTACTGGATCACGTTTTTGGCTCCTTCGCTGAACAACACCAGCGCCGACGCACTGGATACGGCCACCAAAGCAGCCAACGGCCTGCTGTCGGCGGAAAAGCCCGCCGGCACCAAAGATGAGGATTGGAAGACGGCCAAGGCGAATCTGGATGCCCTGGCGTATAAAACCCTCGGTTGGATCGCCATGGCGCAGAAGAACAACGCCGAAGCGGAGAAGCAGCTCAAGCAAAGCCTGACCGCGAATCCCAACCAGGGCGAGGCTACTTATTGGCTGGGGCAGGTGGTGCTGGCACGGTCCATCGCGGAGAAGAAGCCCGAACTGCAAGCGCAAGCCTTGTACGACTTCGCCCGGGCGGCAGCCTATGACGGGCCGGGCGCGCTCGATCCCGCCTGGCGGAAAAAAGTGGACGATTACCTGACTAAGGCCTACACCACGCTGCACGGCGATACGACCGGCCTGGCCGATCTGAAGACTCTGGCGAAGGCGAATCCGAACCCGCCCGCGGACTTCAAGATCAAGACCGCCGCGGAAATCGCCGCGGAAAAAGACGAGGAACTCAAGAAGACGAATCCGGAATTGGCGCTTTGGTTGACCCTCAAGGGACAACTGCTTTCGCCGGACGGCCAATCGTACTTCGACAGTTCGATGAAAGGCGCCCAGGTGCCCAAGCTGAAGGGTTGGATCATTTCCGCCAAGCCAGCCGTCAAGTCGAAGGAATTGCTGGTCAGCATGGAGGGCAAAGATCAACCCGCCAACGTGACCTTGAAACTGGTCGGCTCCGACGGCACGACCGCCGCGCCCCTAACCGGCAAGCCGGAAGTAGGAGTGGAGATCGAATTCGAAGGCATTGGCGAGTCGTTCACCAAGGATCCGTCGCTGATGGTGACATTCGACGTCGAGAAGGGCAAAATCACCGGCTTGAAAGAGGAAAAAGTGGCGCCGGTGCATCACACGGTCCACAAGAAGTCCTAAAGAAGCGATCGCGCGGGCGAGGGTCCTTCACGAATGCAGAGGCGTTTTGCAGTCGTGTTGGGCCCTATCGTGCGCCAGGACCAGGCTGAACACGACGCGCTCCACCGGATTGAGCGGCTCCTGCTGTAAAGCGTGGAAATATTGCCCGAAAACCTGCGCCGACCGGCCAATGGCGGCAGCACAAACGCGGTGGCTTTGGGCCGTGACTAACCCGGTGGCCATCAACGCCGTCATGAAAATCGCTGGTGTACGCATATCTTAAAGACGCTGAATCGGCCCACAAGTTAGCGATCCACCCCACATTCTCGATATCTGCTAAAATAGTACTCAGATTAGTTTCTGGGGAATGAATCCGCTATGCCATTGTACGAGTATAAATGCGCCAAGTGCGGTGAAACTTTCGAGTTGATCCAGAAGTTTTCCGACGAGCCCTTGCACGAGCATCCAGGATGCGGCGGGGCGGTCGAAAAACTATTGTCGGCCGCGGCTTTACAGTTCAAAGGCTCCGGGTGGTATGTGAACGACTACGGCCGGAATGGATCGACAGGCAAAGAAAAGCCGAAATCCGGCTCCGCGGGCTCGAAGGCAACCGAAAAAAGCGAAACAACGACCGCTCCGGCGAAGGAAAGCGCCGGCACCACGAAATCCGACTAGCTTTGCGGCACTAACTGCGCGCCACGGCTTCCGCCCAACGGCGCAGTTTCTGGTCGCTTCTCGCGGACCATGCGCTTTCGGGCACAACCCGGGCCAGCGTGCGGAATTCGTACTGTTCAATAGTCGATGCGACGATGCCGCCGGCGCTTCTGAGCACCCGGCCAAAGCCGATCAATTGCAGCGGGCACCGGTTTTCGAGCAGCGCGGGCCAGGCGATCGACAACTCGATAAACGCCCCTGGAGGCAAATCGTTCTGCGTCACGAATGCCACTCCATTGCTGCTCAAATTGATTGTCTTGCCACTGCCGACGGCGACGATCTTATCCTGCTCCAACACCCGGTAGCGGATCTCACGCTCCATCACGAAGCGCTTTTTCGCTCGCCGTTCGACCGGTACGTCAACCTTTTCGATTGCCATTTGTTTGTTCCGTTACGGCCGTATGTCCTGTTCTGGACAGAACTCGACCTCCGCGCAACGGCTGCCGGCGAATTACCTGAAGGACTCGCAAACGTGGCGGCGAGAGCGCCCTACTCTCGACAGCCTTTGCTGAACATCTTCAACAGGATACCACTAGTTAACCTTAACCCGGGTTAATTCTATGTCACAAAAGTTTCAAAAGTCCTAAAAGTCCCAAAAGATAATTCGATAAGCTGCAACCCTTCTTTTAGCGAATGGCCCAGCCGGCTCAGCGGAGAGTCAACCTGCCAGGCCGGGAATGCCGCCGATGGAGGGCGCATTTCGCACGGCGCGCACCACGGCTTGCGCCACGGCTTCGGCGGCCGCCACCCCCAAAGCGTTCACATCGGCACGGGCATCGCCGATGGAGAGCGCAAAGGTCGTATCGCCATCGAACAGGGTCCAAACCGGATAGATGGTGCGGGCCACTCCCAGACCTGCAAATTCCGCCAGTTTGGCGGTCTCCACCTTTGAAAGACGCGCGTTGGTGGCGACCACGGCCAGGGTGGTATTGCGCTGTCCCAGTACGGCGGTTCGCGCCCCGCCCGCTTTCATCACCGCTTCGGTATCCGCCAGATCCATGCTGTCGGCCGCCTGGCGCGCACCCGCGATCAGCTTGCCGGTGGATGGGTCGCGCACATCGCCGAAAGCGTTCACGGCCACCAGGGCGGCCACCAGCACGCCATCCTTAAGCTCCACCAGCCCCGAGCCGATGCCCGACTTCATGGCGCGCCGAATGCCGAAAATCTTCCCCACGGTGGCTCCGGCGCCCGCGCCGACCGCGCCCTCCTTTACCGGATCTACACTGGCCGATGCCGCGGCGCTCTCACCCATTTCGCGGGTGGGGCGGATTCCCGCCTTCCCGATGTCCAGATCGAACAATACGGCGGCGGGAACAATCGGCACTACACCCCGGCCCACCCGGAATCCGGCGCCGCGCTGCTCCAGGTAATGGCGTACTCCGGAAGCAGCCTCGAGGCCGAAAGCGCTGCCGCCGGACAGGACGATGCCGTGCACTTGGGTGGTGATGTGGCCGGGCTGCAGGGTATCGATCGACGAAGTCTCGCTAGCCGAGCCCCGGATATCGACACCGCCCACGGCACCCGACTCGCATAGAATCGCAGTGCAACCGGTCAGCGCATCGAAATTCGAGGCGTGCCCCACACGAATGCCCGCGATAGCGGTAAGTCCTTGCATAAACCGGTGATGGGTAGTAGGTCTTAGGTGATAGGTGGCGGGTTCTACAGCCCATAACCTGTCATCTTTCTGCGTGAACCCGGCACCAGCCATGGTAGCATCGAATTTCGGGGACCAGGCGGATTGCTCGACTTCCTAAAGGAACCATTCATCGCCATTCAGGAGTTTTACCTGCTGACCGGACGCGCCATGCGGAACGTAGGCGCGCGCCCACACTACAGCGATGACATCGTTGCGCAGATGGATCTGATCGGGGTGGGCAGCCTGCCGATCGTGATTCTGACGGGCCTTTTCGCGGGCGCGGTCATGGCCCTGCAGATGTCCCGAGCGCTGGCCCAGTATGGCCAAGTGGATCAAACCGGAACGCTCGTTTCGATTTCCCTGGTGCGTGAGTTGGGTCCCGTGCTGACAGCCCTCATGATGGCTGGCCGCAATTCTTCGGGGATCGCCAGCGAGTTGGGATCCATGAAGGTGACCGAGCAGATCGACGCCATGCGCGCGCTGGGCACGGATCCTATCCAGAAGCTGGTCACCCCGCGCATGGTAGCCACCGCGGTGATGCTGCCGCTGCTCACCATCCTGGCGGATTTCATCGGCATGTTCGGCGGCTGGTTCGTTTCCCGATTTTTCCTGGAGCTGCCCAGCCAGCAGTATTGGTCCACGGTGTGGCGCGCTTTGGAATGGAATGACATTACGCAAGGATTGCTAAAACCGTTCGTCTTTGCCTTCGTCATTTCACTGGTGGGGTGCTATTACGGTCTGCGCGCGTCCGGCGGCACGCAAGGCGTGGGCCGGGCGACCACGCAATCCATGGTGGCAGCCTCGGTGCTGATCCTGATTCTGGACTTCTTCCTGGGCAAGATTTTTGTCAGCCAGGGTGTGTCGTGATGGCGGCGGACAACCCCACCCCGGTCTTGCGCTTCGAGCGCGTAAGCGTCGCGTTTGACGAGACGCCGGCATTGGCCGACCTCTCTTTTCAGGCATTTGAAGGGGAATCGCGGGTGATTTTGGGCGCTACGGGCAGCGGCAAAACGGTCCTGCTCAAGACGGCACTGGGGTTGCAACGTCCCGATTCAGGCACCGTTTACGTTTTCGGTCAGGATATCAGCCGGATGCGGGAGCGGGAATTATTCGATATCCGCAGCAAAATGGGAATGTTGTTCCAGGAGAGCGCGCTCTTCGACTCATTGAATATCGCGGAAAATGTGAGTTATCCGCTGCTGAACCAGGCATCTATACACTGTCCGCCCGAGCAGGTTTTGCCGCGCGTGGAAGAGGCTTTGAAATTCGTGGAATTGGAGGGCACGCTCGAGAAATTTCCCAGCGAGCTTTCGGGCGGCATGCGGCGCAGGGCGGCGATTGCCCGCGCGGTGGTCACGCAGCCCCCCCTGCTACTCTACGATTCGCCGACGGCGGGGCTCGACCCGATCACCGCAAACACCATCGTGGCGCTGATCGTGAAGGAGCGGGATTTGAATAAAACCACCACGCTCATCGTGACTTATCGTTACCAGGACGGCAACCTGGTGGCGAATTTCCGTTACAATCCGGAGAATGGCGGTTTGGAACGGGCGGGCAACGACGGCGCCGTGGCGCCGCGCACCGTCTTTATGGTTCTGCGGGAGGGAAAGCTGGTATTTGAAGGACCGCAGACCGAGTTGGAAAAGTCACAAGATCCTTATATTTCAAAGTTCGTGAAGCACCGGGAAATAGAGCATGGCTGAGCGCAGCAAAGTCCGCTGGTCGCAGTTAAAGGTGGGAGTGGTGGCCTTCGTCGCCATGGTCGTCCTGGCGGTGCTGATCTTCCTGTTGACCGGAAACAAGAACATCTTTGAACGCAACGAGACCGTGCGTACGTACATGGCCGACGGCGCGGGCATGACCGAGAGCACCCCCGTGCGGCTGAATGGCATTCTGGTAGGTGCGGTGCAAGGGATTAAGTTGTCGGGATCCAAAAACCCCCAGCGCGCGGTGGAGTTCAGCCTCACCATTCAGTCAAAGTACATGCCGGACATTCCGCAGGACTCGACGGCCGCCGTCACCGCCGCCAACCTGCTGGGCAGCAAGTTCATCGATATCACCAAGGGCCAAAGCGCCACGCCGATCAAGCCCGGCGGGGAACTGCGCAGCCTGCAAACGCAAGATATTCCCGAGTTGATGGCCCAGAGCGCGAACCTGATCACCACTTTGCAGGACATTTCCAAGCGCGCCGATTCCATGCTGGCCGATATCGATGCGGGGAAAGGCAACCTGGGCAAGTTGCTGCGGGACGACGAACTGTACAAACGGCTGAATGCGATCGCCGCCGAAGGACAGCAACTGCTGGCCGACGTGCGCAACGGCAAGGGCACGTTGAGCAAGCTGATCTACGACGACAGCCTCTATGAGGAAGTGCGCGCGCCGATCAAACGTATCGATGCGATGCTCGCCGATCTACAACAGGGGCAGGGCAGCGCGGGCAAGCTGCTGAAAGATCCGCAGGTCTACGACGAAGCCCAGCAGACGCTCGCCGAAATGCGGCGCCTGACACAGGATCTGAACGCCGGCAAGGGCACGGCCGGCAAGTTGCTGAAAGACGAGCAACTCTACAAGCAGTTGACCGACCTGACCGCCAAGCTCGACAGCACCATCGACCGGATCAACTCCGGGCAAGGCACGGTCGGGCAGTTGCTCGTGAATCCGCAGATGTACGACGCCATGAACGGGGCCATGCGCGAGTTCCAGGCGCTGGCCAAGGACATCCGCGCCAATCCCAAGAAATTCCTGCGCATCAAGCTGGCCATCTTTTGATCTCCCGCAAGCGATTGGTGGTAAACGCCGACGATTTCGGGTTTACTCCGGATGTGAACCGAGGCATCCAGGAAGCGCATCGCGAGGGAATCCTGACCGCGACGACTTTGATGGCCAATGGCGAAGCGTTTGACGACGCGGTGCGGTTGGCGCGGGAAACGCCTTCGCTGGACGTGGGCTGCCACCTGGTGTTGATCTCGGGCCGTTCGCTGTTGCCACCGTATGCGCCGCTGCCGGCGACCACTCCACAGTTGCTGCGGGCGCTGGCCGTCCGCTCCGTTCGCGTATACGACGAACTGGCCGCGCAGGTGCGCAAGATCTTGGGGGTTGGCCTGCGGCCCACGCACCTGGATACGCATAAACATACGCACCTGGCGCCGCCAGTGCTGGACGCGGTGGCGAGCCTTTCGGAAGAGTTTGGAATTCGCTGGGTGCGGCGGCCGTTCGATATCCCGCTCACCGGGCAGCGCGGCGGAGCGTCGTGGCTCGAGGGAATGCTGAAGCGCGCCACCAGCGGCAGCCTGCAAGTGATGCGCGGCCGTTTCCATCGCGTGCTGACTCGCCACGGCTGCCGGACGACGGACCATTTCGCGGGATTCCAGATCACGGGGCGGTTCCGAGCTCCCGAACTGGCGCAGTTGATCCGCCAACTCCCGGAGGGCGTGACCGAATTCATGTGCCATCCGGGCTATTGCGGCGACGACCTGCGCCGGGCGCGCACCCGCTTGAAAGAGAGCCGCGCGCACGAATTGGAAGCGCTGGTATCGCCGGCCGCGCGCGAGGCCCTGGCGGAGGCGGGCGTGGAGTTGGTCAATTACCGGATGCTGGAAGGCGGTCTCTGACGCGGCGGTGCGCTTCCGCACCTGGCGGACCGCGGCGCGGCACACATCCGCGGCCGCTGCTTTCCCCGTTTCGCTAAACTGAATCATGCCCGTGCAACTTTCGAGTCCGATGCACGGCCGGTAAGACAGGAGAACGTGGCAGAGTCACTCAGCTTTGCGGATTATGAAGCCAGCTACCGGCGGCATGTTACGGAACTGGTGCGCACCGAAGAGGCCGCCATGTCGGTGGCGGTCGGAGGAGAATATGAATCCTTCGGCCACCTGATGCGGCAAATCCTGCTGGACGCCGGCCTGACGGACTCCGGCTATCTCATCGACGTCGGCTGCGGATCGGGGCGCCTGGCGCATGTTCTGACCGTCGAGAAGTACCTTGGAACCGACATCGTTCCCGAACTGCTGGCGCATGCGCAGGGGGTCTGCTCCAATCCGGACTGGCGCTTCGAACTGGTGAGCGACGTGGCGATCCCGGAAGCCGCCGGGGTGGCAGACATGGTGTGTTTCTTCAGCGTGTTGACGCACCTGCTGCATGAGGATGCGTACCGCTATCTGGCGGAGGCGCACCGGGTTTTGAAACCGGGAGGCAAGGTGGTGTTCAGCTTTCTGGAATTCAAGATCCCTTCTCACTGGGCGGTATTCGGCGGCATGGTGAAGCACTGCGAGCCCGGCCGCCCACACAACCAGTTCATCGGCCGGGACGCCATTGCCTGCTGGTCGGCGCACCTGGGATTCTCGGTTGAGGCGACTTACGATGGAGATACGCCACACATCCCATTGCAGCGTCCGCTGACGCTGGACGGCGGCCGGGTGGTCGAAGGCATGACCAGCCTGGGGCAGTCGGTTTGTGTGCTGCGCAAGCCCCGCTGAAGCATACTGTAAGGGTAGGCCATCATGAGCTATCAAAGTATCTCTGTGCAACACGACGCGGCGTGCGCCCTAGTCACGTTGAATCGTCCGCAACGGCGCAACGCGTTATCGCTGGAACTGATGTTGGAACTGATCGATTGCCTGGACGCCGTCGGGCGCGATCGTACGGTGCGCGCGGTGATTCTGGCTGCCGCGGGTAAAGTTTTTTGTTCGGGCCACGATCTCTCCGAAATGGTAGGCCGCGACATCAATGAATACCGGCGGCTGTTCGACGTGTGCAGCGAACTGATGATGAAGATCCAGGCCATTCCGCAGCCGGTGATCGCGGAGGTGCAAGGTATCGCTACCGCGGCGGGATGCCAGTTAGTGGCCACCTGCGATCTGGCCATCGCCTCGGACCAGGCGGCGTTCGCCACACCCGGCGTGCGTATCGGCCTGTTCTGCACCACCCCCATGGTGGCCTTGAGCCGCGCCGTGGGCCGCAAGCGCGCGCTGCAGATGCTGCTGACGGGCGAGATGGTGGATGCTGCCACAGCCGCGGACTGGGGCTTGGTCAACCGGGTTGTACCGGCGGCCGATCTGCCGGCGGAAACGCGCAAGCTGGCGGCGCGCATCGCGGAGGCCAGCACCCTCACGGTGTCGCTGGGCAAACAGGCATATTACACGCAGGTCGATCTGGACCAGCCGAAGGCCTACGCCTACGCTAAAGAAGTCATGTCGATGAATTCGCTGGCGGCGGATGCCCAGGAGGGCATTTCGGCATTCCTGGAGAAACGGGCGCCGTGCTGGACGGGCCGATAGTAACTTCAGTTAACCCGAATTGACTACTTAGCACGACTATCGTTACCGGCAGTACCTTTGCCAACTTGCCGGGGCCGTGCGCGCCAAGGTATCCCATTATAAGGAGCCATAGGAATGCACGACAAGAGGAAGGAACAGCGGCGCTTCACCAATGCCATGTTTGCCGTGTCCTGGGAAGATGCCCGGGGGCAGAGCCGCTCGCTCAGGGTCAGGGGCCTGAATGTTTCCAAGTCCGGGATGCGGATCGAGTCCAGTGAAGAGATGCATACGGGCGTGCCCGTCAGTTTGCAAGCGGAACGCCACGAACTGGCTGGCCGGGCAACCGTACGCAACTGCACCCGGCGCGGCGCCGGGTACCTGGTCGGGCTGGAGTTTTCCGAAGAAACCAAGCGCAGCCTGCGCCTGCCGCTGGTGGACGCGGTCGATTTTTACGAAGTTCTGCAAGTCAGCGCGAACGCCGAGGCCGAGACCATTCACCGGGTCTATCGCATCATGGCCGCGCGGTTCCATCCGGATAATCCCCAGACCGGCGATTCCGAGCGCTTCCTGCTGCTGAACGAAGCTTATGAGATCCTGTCGGAGCCCGAAAAGCGGGCCGTGTACGATGCTTCGCGGCGAGTCGGCGAATACCAGCCCTTGCCGGCTTTCGAGCTGAAGGAATTCGTGGACGGGATCGAGGGCGAACAGAACCGCCGGCTAGGGATCCTGTGCCTGCTTTACAACCGCCGACGCAGCGATATGGAGCATCCGGGGCTGTCGTTGCTGGATCTGGAGCGGCTGATGTCGTTTCCGCGGGAATATATCGCGTTTGCGGTCTGGTATCTGCGCGACAGGGGCTTTGTGCAAATGGGCGACAATTCGGATTACGTGCTCACGGCTACAGGCGCGGACCATGTGGAAACCAACTCCCCGCGCAACGCCGTGTTCCACAAGTTGCTGCGCGCCTGACAGGGCCGCGTCCCCAGCGTTATGCCTGGAGGCCTGGGGAAAGAAATGCCCGCACGGTTTCCTCCAACCCGGGCGCGCAGACCACGCAGTTGCCGGCGTAGATCGTGGAGTTGCCGTCAAAGTTGAAGAATCGGGCGCCTGCTTCCTGGGCGATGATCTTGAGAGGCGCGAAGTCCCAGGGCTTGCCACTGGTTTCGATCCAGATTTCAGCCTGGCCGCGGGACACCATAATGGCGTCCAGGCATCCTCCCATGCTGCGCACGGCCCAGAAGGGCTCCATCCAGGCGAGTAGCCGGCCGCCGAACGGCTGGCGCATGGCAGAATTCAGGCTGTCGAAACATAGCACGGCCTCCGCCACACTGACCGCCGAGGAAGCCTGCATACGCTCGCCGTTGACGAAGGCTCCGCCGCCCAGCGTAGCCTCGAACAGTTCGCCCAGGGCCGGCATGTTGGCGAATCCAGCCACCACTTCGCCGTCCGCTTCCAAGCCGATCAGGTTAGCCCAAACGGGATTGCCGCGCACGAAATCCCGGGTGCCGTCGATGGGGTCGATGATCCAGCGGCGTCCGCTACGCGAGGTTTTCCGCGCACCCTCCTCGCCGAGCAGCCCGTCGTCCGGGAAGGCGCGCTCCAGTTCCCGAACGATGAACTGTTCGCATTCGCGGTCGGCGCGGGTGACGGGCGAGGCGTCGCTTTTGGCCTCGAAGGCGATGCCCGTCCGGTAATACCGCATGGCGATTTCGCCAGCCTGGCGGGCGATCGAGCGGCCGGCGGCGAGTTCTTTTTCGAGGTCCTGCATGGTTCCCATCAGGGTAGCATCCGGAGGGGTCCACAGACCGCACGGGCACTCCTCTTGACATTCTAGGAGAGCACTCCTAGAATTCCTAGAGGAGCCAAAAATGGGCAAACAGGTCGACATCCTGCAAGGCACGCTCGATATGTTGATTCTGAAGGCGGTGTCCCTGGGGCCGCTGCACGGCTACGGCATCCTGCTGCGCATCCAGCAAGTCTCGAAAGACGCCCTTCAGATCCCGCAGGGATCTCTTTATCCAGCCCTATACCGGCTGGAGCACCGCGGCTGGATCGCAGCGGAGTGGGGCGAAAGCGAAAACAAGCGCAAGGCCAAATATTACAGCCTGACCTCCGCGGGCCGCAAACAGTTGAAGGCGGAGCGGCAGGAGTGGAAGCGGCTGGCGCTGGCCATCGGCGATGTGCTGGCCGCCGAGCCGGAGGAGGTGTGACATGCTGGCGCAAGCGAAATCGTGGTGGAGGGCGCTGACCGGGCAGGAGCGCCTGGCGGATGAGCTGGCTTCCGAGATGCATAGCCACATGGAGCGCTACGCAGCGGACCTGATCGCGGGCGGGCTGGATCCCGCCGAAGCGCGGCGGCGGGCGCGCGTCGAATTCGGCAGTACTGCCGCGGCGGCTGAAGAATGCCGCGAGGCGGTGGGATTGCGATGGCCCAACGAGTTCGCACGGGACCTGCGCTACGCGGCGCGCGTGCTGCGCAAGAGTCCCACGTTTACGGTCACGGCCGTGGCCACGCTGGCTCTCTGTATCGGCGCCAATACGGCCATCTTCAGCGTGGTGGACGCCGTGCTGCTCCGGCCGTTGCCCTATCCGCAGCCGGAGCGATTGTACTCGGTGGCGCGTCATTTCCAAGGCAAAGGCTCCGACGGCTACCAGATGAATCTGTGGGGCGCCGCTTGGGAGGCGGTGCGCGACAATGCGCGTTATGTGGACGCCGCCGTGTATAGCGATGGATCGATGGGCGTCAACTTCGCGGCAGGCGGCCGCGTCGAGTACGTCAAGCAGCAACGCGTCTCGGCGGGATTTTTTCGCGTGCTGGGCATCATGCCGCTGGTGGGACGCGAGTTCTCGGCGGATGAAGACCGCCCGGGCGGTCCGGCCGTCACGGTGTTGAGCTACGCGTTTTGGACGCGCGTCTTTCACGCCGACCCTTCGATTGTGGGACAGGCGGTGAACCTGCGGGGAGAGCCGTACGTGATTGTCGGGGTCTTGCCCGCCCATTTTCAGAGCGGCGTCCCGGCCGACCTGTGGACGCCGCTGCGGGCGACCCGCTCGGGCGAAGGCGGCGGATCCAACTTCGCCGTCGTGGCCCGCCTGCGCCCCGGCGCCACGTGGGCGCAGGCTAACGCGCAGATCGAAGCGATGGGAGTGCCGCTCTTGCGTGCGTTTGGCCAGTACTCGACCAAGCTTTGCTTGATCTCGTTTCAGCGCGGATCGACCGACTACTTACGCCGTCCGCTGTTGATTCTTTGGGGTGCGGTGGGATTGGTATTGCTGATCGGCTGCGTGAATATTGCGGGCCTGCTGCTGGCGCGGGCCGCCGGCCGCACACGCGAGATGGCAACCCGCCTGGCGCTGGGCAGCGGGCGGACAGCCCTGATCCGGCAAATGCTGTCCGAGAGTGTCGTGCTGGGTCTGTGCGGCGGCGCCCTCGGGGCCGCCCTGGGATGGCTGGGAGTGAAGGCGCTGAAGGCCCTGATGCCGGCCAGCTTCAATGTGTGGCAGGCCGTCGAACTCGACTGGCGCGTGCTGGCCGCCACGGCGGGCGTATCGATCGCGGCCGGCATCCTGTTCGGGTTGTACCCGGCGATGGCCGCCAGCCGCCTGGAGATCCGCGCGGCGTTGGGCGAAGCGGGGCGCGGCGTCGCCGGCAGCCGGAATCCCTGGCCGCGGCGCTTGCTGGTGGCGAGCGAAGTGGCGCTGGGCGTGGTGCTATTGGTGGGCGCCGGCCTGTTGATCCGTACGTTCGCGCATTTGAGGGGGCTCAATCCGGGCTTTGACGCGCAAAACGTAATCACCGCGCAACTCTCGCTTCAGGATGCGCGCTACGCCACCAGCCAGGCCGTGAACCGGCTATTCGACCGAAGCCTCGCCCGGATACGCGAGCTGCCCGGCGTCGAATCCGCGGCCGTGACGATCAGCCTGCCCTACGAGCGGGCGCTGAACTCGGGTTTCCAGCGTGTGGATGGCCGGCATGTGGACACCGAATCGCAAATCACCAATATGTTCTACGTGACGCCCGAATACTTCCAGGCGCTGCGCATTCCCTTATTGCGCGGGCGCGTTTTCACGGCGGCGGACAACAGCACCGCGGCGCCCTCGGTGGTGGTTAGCGAAGCCTTTGTCAAGATGTACCTGGGCGGCGACGATGCGCTGGGCCGGCATCTGGATCTGGGCGGCGGCGACCGGCGCGAAATCGTCGGCGTGGTGGGAGATGTCCAGCAGAAAAGCGGCTGGGGTGAGGACTTCGGCCCGTTGGCGCCCATGCCGGACATCTACATCCCCGGCGCGCAAGTCAGCGACAAGTTCATGCAACTGGTGCACGCGTGGTTCTCGCCGAGTTGGATTGTGCGCTTCTCGGGTCCCTCGCAGGGCGTGATCGCGGGCATGCAGCGCGCTTTGGAAGCGGTGGATCCGCAGCTTCCGTTCGCCGGCTTCCACAGCATGGAGGACGTGCGCTATCGGGCGTTGGCCGAGGAGCGTTTTCAAGCGGTTCTGTTAGGGGCGCTGGCGGGGCTGGCGCTGCTGTTAGCCGCGGTGGGAATTTACGGATTGATCGCCAATTCAGTTGCCGAGCGAACGCGCGAGCTAGGTATCCGGCTGGCGCTGGGAGCGACCATGGCACAGGCCATCCGGGCGGTGGCGCTGCCTGGCGTGGCTCTGGCTTTGGCGGGAGTGATCGCGGGATCCGTGTTGGCCGGATTCGCGTCACAACTGCTCCGGCATCTGGTCTGGGGCGTGCGCCCCGGCGATCCGCTCACATTTATCGCGGCCGGATTAGGGTTGCTGGGGGTGGCGGCCGCCGCCAGCTTCCTGCCAGCCTTGCGGGTCACGCGTTTGAATCCGGCGGAGACGCTGCGGCAGGAGTGAGACGGGTGCGCTCGTGGCGCGCCCCGCGAAGCGGGTCTGGAGACCCACTGCAGGCGTAGACGCCCGCCCCACTTAGGTTTTCATTTACCTGATGACGACCTTATCGACCGCCTGGTTGTCGTAGTCATCTTCCACGCGCACCGCCAGTGTGTGTTCGCCGGGCGTCACATGGTCAACCGTCAAATCGTAGGATAGCTCGTGCGAATCGGATAGGCCGGTGGCCGGCGCGGCCAGCGTCCAATCGCCGCCATCGAGCGAATACTCCGCTTTCTTGAGGTTGCTCAGTCCGTCCGTAGCGGTCCACGTGGCGCGTAGTTTGCCGCCGGATACGGTGGCCGAAAGCTTGTCGATGCGAGGTGGCGCATTGTCGATCAGAAACGGATCGCCGACCATGGAAGTGGAAAGGGCTTCGGCAGGCGGATTACCCGGCAAATCCGATGCCGTCACGCGAAGCCGATACTCGCCATCCGGAAACGCCGCCGAATCCCAGCTCCAATACTTCTCCCGCAATTTGTCCTTCAGCAGCTTCCAATTGGTCTCATGCACACCGCGGATCTCCACGGTATAGATCAGGCTGTCGCCATTATCGTCGGTGGCGGCCCAACGCGCGCCAATAAAGCCCTTGGCATACTGCATCGAGGGCGTTCCCAGATCGAGCGACAGAGACGATCCCGAAGCGCCGGCGGGCTTACCGATGGGCGGAAGCGTCAGGGTTTGCGACGGCGTCACCGGAATCGACGGCATGGGGAATTTATAATTGGCCGGCGTGGTCTCGACGGCCTCGATGCGCGGCGCCACATTGCGCTGCAGATACGCCAGATCCACCGATTCGAGCTCGGGCGATTGCGCGCCTCCGGCCGTGAGGATTGCTTTCCATTGGACGAACCGCGCCGCGGGCACCGCGATGCGAGCGCCTTCCATGCTGGTAACTGGCGCCGACCACGGGCTCCAGTTCTTCTGCGGGCGGTCCAGGTTTCCGCTATGCGCGGCGATCCGGATTGTGCCGCCGTTCAAGTTGGCTTCGTAGCTGAGCCGGCCCCACTGCGAAAAGAAGCCCGCGTCGAAGACGTCGCTTTCGAGGGAACCTTCACGCGCCAGCCCCGGTCCGACCTGGTAAATCTCGCCGACGTTGCCGGCGGCCGCGTAGATCGTGCCGTCAGCGCCGGTCTGGAAGGCGGTGATTTGCGTAGAGGCCGCGGTGATCAACGCAGTGTACAACACCTCGGATTCGATGCGGTAGATATAGCCTTTATTGCCGGAACCGAGCAACACGCGTCCCTGCGCGTCGAAGGCGATGGCGTAGATGATGTCCTTGGCATGTCCCCACATTTTTTCCGGATTGCCGGCGGAGTCGATACGGTAAACGTCCGATCCGGTTACCGAAACACCGCTGCCGGATGGAGCTACGGAGGCCGGAAGCGATGCTGCCGGATGCAGTTGCAACCCCGCGCCGCCGGATGCGGCGGGTGTGGCTTGAGACGGAGCCGCAGCGGGCGCCGGCGCGGACGAAGGACCCTCCTTGCTGCCCACTCCGGCGGCATAGATCGAGCCGTCCTTGGCCACCGCCAGGGCCGTTATTTCGCTCTTGCTCATCTGGTAGAGCACGAAGGCTTCGCCGGAGGGCGACACGCGCACGATCAGCCCACCGGGATCGGTGCCTACAATCAGGTTGCCGGCGGCATCCAGCGCCATCGAACGCACATGCGTCTCATCGCACCGGTACATCACGCTGCCGTGGCCGTCCGGGCTGACGCGATGAACCGTGCCGGGGTCGCCGGTGGCCACCAGCAGGTCGCCCGCTTTATTGAACGCCAGGGCCCAGATGTATTTTGCTTTCGGATCGTAAAACACTTCGTGCTTGCCGTCCGGCGCGACCCGGTAGACCTTGCCATCCGGCGCCGTTGCGGCATACAGACGGTCCTGCGCGTCGATTGCCAGCGCCTGAATCTGGAGGCCATCCAACTCGGCCACGGTCTTCTTTTCACCATTGGCTGAAAGGCGATAGAGCTTGGCTCCCGGACCGCCGCCGGCATACAAATCGCCCTTGGAATCGCGCGCCAACGCCCACAGGTACGCCGACGAAGTATCGTAGATTTCTTTGAATTCCGGCGCCAGCGTGATCAGGCCATCGCTGCGCAGGGACAGATTCTTCAGATTGCCCTTTTCGAAATCAAGGTAGTCGCTTTCGGTCCAGACGCGCGTCTGCGAAGACAGAAGGCAGGAGACGGAAGCCAGGAGGCAGAAGACAGCAGTCAGGATGCTGCGCCCGCCTCCAAGCCGGCGGGAAGTCCGCAAAACACAGGTTCTAATCATAAGAATTTTCTAACGTGGGGTATCGACAGCCCGCCGACGCGAGGCGGCCGGGGCGATCGGCTTCCGGCAGATTTCTTTTTGCCTGTCACTTCACGACGATCTTCAGCGCGTAACTGCCGGTGATCACATAATCGAACGGCAGCGCCATCTGCTCAGAAGCGCTTTCCGGCGAGGTGATGAGCGAACGGCTGGATCCCTGGCCGGACTGCATGACGTTCAAAACTGAGGCGGGCAGGCTGGGCAAGGTCTTGTCTTCATAGTACGCGGTAGGGCTGGCTTCCAGAAGCGAAACATAGAGCTTATTGTTGCTGCGCTCCTGGTTGAGCAGCGAGACCGTCTGCGGCAGGTCGATGTAGTGGTTGATCAGTCCGGCAACCGTCTGCATGCGGTTGATGGTTTCCGCGTCGCTGAGCATGATCCGATGCTCGCCTTTGGCCAGGCCAACCGGGATCTTGAGCGTAAAATCCCGTTCCAGGCTGTCGCCGCGGTAGGGCCGCAGGAACACTTTGACGGCCACACCGTCGCCGGGACGCGCCTCGGGACTTGCCAGCCAGGCGTTTTCGATGCTGGCCACCCGGCGTTCGGGCAGCAGATCCACATTCACGTTCACGCGCTTGATGTTCGGCGGATTGACGGCATTCAGATAGAGGCGGTTGAATTTATCGCCCCACCAGCCCGCCAGCAACATGGGCGCCGGCATGGGCATTTCGCCGGACGCTTGCATAGTGGATAGCGACAGATCCGGCCCGCCATTCATTTGCACGTCGCCGCTCAATCGGTAGGTGGCCTCGTCCTTGAACTCATTGAGCTCGGAAAGGGAGTTGAAGAGCGTGACCATCATCAGGTATGGCGTCCACTTCTGGTGCACGAAGACATTGAACCGAAAATCTTTTTGGCTGCGCACGGCATTGTTCTCGCCGAAAGAACGGACTTGCACGGTGACCGGGATCATGTCCGATTCCTGGCCCAGCACGCCCATGATGCCGCTGTGACGGTCCTGATGCAGCGCGCCTACGATTTCGGTGGCATTGGCGAATTTATTGGGCTGATACTGCGAGGCCAGAGTCATGAGAACTTCGCCTTTGCTCATGGGCATATCCACCGGACCGAGATTGAAGAACGGATGCCCGAAGGCCAGCACGTGCCGTCCATCGTTGTAGGTGACGGTGCCCAAGCCCGTGATGCTCATATCGCCCGACACCAGCACGCCCGCCACCGGATCGCCGGGACGCAGGGAAGTTTGCCATCCGGCTGCCGGCTTGGCCGTATATGTGGCGCTGGCCGCGCCGCCGCCTTGTACCGCCGTGATGCCCAACTGCTCGAACAACGGGCCGAAATCGCGGAGGACACTCTCGTGGAAACCGGAGAATGTCAACGGCGTTTCTATGGGGACCATCATTTGCGGAGACCGCGGCAGATTGGGCGATGCGCCCGCCGCGACCGCCTGCGCCAACAGATCGCCGGGCACCGCGACCTGGCTGCGCACCGCGGCTTTATCGGGCGTGCGCGCATCCGCGGGCCGGGACTGGTCGAAGTCCTTGATTTCCAGCATCAGGTCGGCGGGCGTGATGCCGCAAATCGCATCCGGAGAAAAAACGCTGAGCCGGAGCGCCACCGCGCCCACCAGCTTGCCATCGATATAGACGGGGCTGCCGCTCATACCGCCGGCGACGTTGGTGCGGATCGCCTTGCCGCCCAGCTTGGCGAGGATAATATCCTGCCCAGGTCCCCAGGCATTCTTCCACAGGCCCAGGATCTCCACGGGAATCGGTTCGGGGGTCGTCCCGGAAAACACGGTCCAGGCAGTTCCTTGCATGCCCGGGCGCAGATCCGAGGTTTTGAAAAGGGCCACTTTGCCGATCTGGGGACGTTCCGGCGCGAGGTCTGCCGCGCAAGAAGGAAGAGCGAACGCTACGATCGATAATACGACCGCGGCAATGCAAAACTTCATTGGGTTGGATAGCTCCGTTACGACCATTGTACTATGGCCGGACGCAGAGGAACGGATTTGACCTTCCGGCTGCGAAGCGGTAGGATGTGAGTGCGGGGTGGAGCAGTCTGGTAGCTCGTTGGGCTCATAACCCAAAGGTCGGTGGTTCAAATCCACCCCCCGCAACCAAAAGAGTCAATAGGTTACGGGCTCTCAAAAAGATTAAGGCCCGACCCACCCACATTAACCCCCACATTTCTTTCTTGCGATCTGCTTTTTGGCGCAAATGCGAATCCAATCGCCCAAAAAGTCGTGACAACAAGATCTGAATATATGATGAGAAAGGTGGGTGTAGTAGTAGCCCGCCAGTTCATCCAGATCATCTAGGGTGAAGCGATAAAACGGCCGTCTGCCGGGACTGGACACAATACGCAAACGGTCCGTTAGGTTGTTCAACGGCGAGGCGTTCGTTAGAGCGGAGAATAGTATCTCCGGTCGATAGGCCGGCGGATCGACGAAGCAGAAGACGCTCGGGCCCTGGTCTCACGCGATTGGGATCCCCCGGCTACTCCTCCGTCTTCGGAACCAACACGCGCTCGGCCATCGCATAGCGCAGTTCATCCAGCCCCTGACCCGTGACGCTGGATATTTCGAAGAACGCCATGCCGCGGGCGACCGCGACTTGCCGCAGCGATTCTACGCGCGCCGGGTCCTGCGCCGCGTCCATCTTGGTGGCCACCACGATCATGGGTTTGGCTGCCAGATCCTCGCTAAAACTGGCCAATTCCGCCATCACCGTCTCAAAGTCTTCGGCGGGCTCTCGCCCGGTGGCGTCCGAGACATCCACCAAATGGGCGAGCAGGCGGGTGCGCTCGATGTGCCGCAGGAACTGCACACCCAGCCCGTGCCCCAGGTGCGCGCCTTCGATCAGCCCCGGGATGTCCGCCACCACGAAGCTGCGGAAATCGTCGAGTGAAACGACACCCAACTGCGGCTCGAGGGTGGTGAAGGGATAGTCGGCGATCTTGGGCCGCGCCGCCGAGATGCGCGAGATCAGCGTCGATTTGCCGGCATTGGGGAAGCCCACCAACCCGACATCCGCCAACAGCTTGAGCTCCAGACGGAGGCGGCGCTCCTGTCCCGGCTGTCCGGGTGTATGCTCGGTAGGCGCCTGGTGCGTGGAGGTGGCAAAGCGCGCGTTGCCCTTCCCGCCGCGGCCGCCGCGCGCCACTAGAAATCGTTCGCCGGACACGGTGAAATCGTGCAGGCGCTCGCCGGTGGCTTCGTCGTATACGACCGTGCCGACGGGCACTTTCAGGTCGATCGAATACCCTTCGGCGCCGGTACAATTGCTGCCTTCGCCATGCCGGCCGCGCTGCGCTTTATGCTCTGGGTTAAAACGGAATTGGATGAGCGTGTTCTGGTGCTCGGTGGAAACCAGGTAGATGTCGCCGCCGCGCCCGCCATCGCCGCCGCTGGGGCCGCCGCGCGGGACGTACTTCTCCCGGCGGAAGGCCAGGCAACCGTTACCGCCATCCCCGGCCTTTACCAGGATGCGAGCTTCATCGATAAACATTGGAGGAACCGATCCCGGATGGGTTACACTTTGGGCCCAGCTCCACGGGGGAGCCGCGAGCAGAAATTTTTAGGCGACAGCTTTGATGCTGACGAAGCGGCCTTGCCGTCCGCGGTCGCGGAACTCGACGACGCCCGTCACCTTGGCAAACAGGGTATCGTCTTTGCCCCAGCCGACGTTGTCGCCGGGCTTCAATCGGGTGCCCCGCTGGCGGACGATGATCGACCCGCCCGGCACCAGTTGTCCGCCGAAGACTTTTACGCCCAGCCGCTGCGCGTTGGAATCGCGCCCATTCTTGGAACTGCCTAATCCTTTTTTATGCGCCATACTTCACCTAAACCAAAATGTCGCCTACCTTCACTTCCGTGAAGTCCTGGCGGTGCCCTATCGTGCGCTTGTACTGTTTCTTGCGCTTGAACTTGAAAACCAGCACTTTCTTTCCGCGGCCATTGCCGACGATGGTGCCCTTAACCGTGGCAGTCGCCAGGTCCGGGCCGGCCACCAGTTCGCCCTCTTCTTTGAATACCGCCCGCAAGGGCAAGTCGATTTCGGCGCCGATCTCGCCTTCCAACTTTTCCACCCGGACTACATCGCCAGGGGCAACCCGGTACTGTTTTCCACCGGTCTCAATGATTGCGTGCATGGATAACCTCTGAATTTCGCGCCAGGACACACTGAATGCGTCGGAGCTTGTGGACTAAGATATCAGTGTACAACAATCCGGCTGCCCTGTTCAAATCGCTTTGAAATCGTGGAAGGAGACCTTGTGTATACGGCACCGCGCGCGGCATTCCTCTTCGATCTGGACGGCACCTTGATCGACAGCGTTTACCAGCACGTCCTGGCATGGCGCGAGGCGCTGGAACAGGGCGGCATCCCGTTATCGGTCTGGCGGATTCACCGGCGCATCGGCATGAGCGGGGGCTTGTTCGTGAACGCCCTGCTGCGCGAAACCGGGCGCGAGATTGCCGGCGACGAGGCGGAAAGCCTGCAAAAACTGCATGCCGTGGCGTATGCCCGCCTGGCGGGGCAAGTGCGCCCGCTTCCCGGGGCGGACCGGCTGCTCGCGCACCTGTCGCGGACCCAGGTCCCTTACGCCATTGCCACCAGCGGACGCCCGGAGAGCGCCGCGCTCGCGCTGAAGGCCCTGAACGTTCCCCCGGGTGTGCCGGTGGTTACGCGCGACCAGGTGCGGCATGCCAAGCCGGATCCGGACCTTTTTCTGGCCGCGGCGGAACGGCTGGGGGTGCCTATCCAGGACTCCATCGTGGTGGGGGACAGCATTTGGGACCTGCTGGCCGCGCGGCGTGCGCGGGCCATCGGCGTCGGATTGCTTTCCGGAGGCTATGGCCAGGAGGAACTGGAGAGGGCCGGCGCTTTCCGCGTTTACCAGGACCCTCTCGACCTGCTGACCCACCTGGACGAACTGGGCGTCCGCCGCGCGGATTGACCGTCTTATACCGCGCGCTTCTGACGGAATCTCTGCACCTTGGCGCGATTCCCGCAGTCCCGCATATCGCACCACTGGCGGCGATGGTTGCGGCTGCTATCGAGGAACAGCCATCCGCAATCCACGCCGCGGCACCGCCCTAGGCGTGCCAGATCGTCTGAAGTGAGTAACTCGGCGGCCGAGATCGGCAGGGGCCACAGGATGGAATCCAACGTGGAGGGCGGCTGCGGAAATGTCCACGCAAAACGGCCGGCGTGCGCGGCGAAGAACTGCCGCGCGCGGGAGATGGAAAGTTCCCGGCGCAACGTCTCCGCGGCAGGGGCGGGCGGCTGGCGGCCCTCCATCGCACATTCGAAAATGCGGAAAAGGTCTTCGCGCAGCCGGATGGCACGGGCCAGCACGGCCGCCGCATCCTGGCGATCCTGCGCCGCCAGCCGGGTTAGCGCTCCCGCCTGGCGGCGATCCACCGAGCCCGCTAGCACGCTCCAGGCCAGCAGTTCTTCGTAATCGCCGATCTTGTCGCGGATCGCCGCGCCATCGGGATCGCGTCCGCCCACCGTGTTCACAAAATCCAGGCAAAGGCGACCGCCGATAAATTTTACAGGTAACCGGTCAATGATCTTTGACAGGTTACCAGGGCCATGATATGCTGTAACCACTATGCTCAGAATAGCAGGTTACATGGGAATCGCCGCGATGGCCGCCCTGGCCGCGAGCGCCTCGGCGCAGCAGACCGATACGCCCGCCGGGGAGATTGCCGCGGCGTTCGCCAACATCAATCGCCAGGTGCTCGATATGGCCAAAGATTTTCCGGCGGACAAATACGATTACAAGCTGCGCCCCGAAATGCGGACTTTCGGCGCGGTGATCGTACACATTGCCTCAGGCAACGTGTTTGCCGCGAAATTCGGCCGCGGTGAAAAAGTAAAGTGGGACGAACTCGATGCGGCGGAATACAAGACCAAGGAACAGGCGGTCGCACTGCTGGAAAAATCCATCGCGGACGCCACGGCTACGTTAAAGTCCCGGCCCGCGGATAGCTTTCACAAGTCCGTCGAGCCGTGGCTTTCGGTCATCGAGCACGCCGGCGAGCATTACGGCTTGCTGGTGGCGTATTTCCGGGCAAACGGGATCGTGCCGCCGGCCTCGCGCAATAAGTAACGCCGCAGGCATGGGCGCGTGCCGCCCTCGGGTTACAATCGCTGTGTGCCAAATCCCAGACTTGCGCTGCTGCTGCTGTGCGCGCCGGCCGGACTGATCGCCGCGCCGCCCGTAGTAACGAAGGTCGAGCCGCCCAACTGGTGGATCGGCCATTCCACCAATCCGGTGCGCCTGCTGATCCGCGGGCGCAACCTGGAGGGCGCGCGCGCCGTGGCCGAAAGTCCGAATCTAGAAATCGGCAGCACGCGCGTGAATGCGGCCGGCACTTACGCGTTCGTGGATGTGTCGATCGCGCGCGATGCGCATCCCGGCGCCCACCCGTTACGACTGGTCACGCCGGGCGGTGAAGCCACCGCACCGTTCGAGATACTCGAACCGCTGCCGCGGGCCGGGCGCTTCCAGGGCTTTTCGCCCGACGACATCGTCTACCTGATCATGCCCGACCGCTTTTCGAACGGCGATCCTGCGAACGACGACCCCGCCATTTCGGCCGGGCTCTTCAACCGGCAGAAACCGCGGTACTACCATGGGGGCGACTTCCAGGGCATCATCGATCATTTGCCCTACCTCAAGGATCTCGGGGTCACCGCACTGTGGATCAATCCGGTCTACGACAATGTCAATCACTTGAACGAACGCGAACGCTACAACAACGCGGGAATCACCGACTATCACGGCTATGGCGCGGTGGATTTCTATGGCGTCGAGGAACATCTGGGCACGCTGGCCAAGTTCCGCGATCTGGTGGACGCCGCCCACCGGCAGGGGATCAAGGTCATTCAGGACCAAGTAGCCAATCACACCGGGCCGTATCATCCGTGGGTGCAGGATCCACCCACGCCTACCTGGTTCCACGGCACCGCGGCGCATCACCTAGCCAACACCTGGCAAACCTGGACCCTGATCGATCCGCACGCCACGCCCGAAATGCGGGCGCCTACACTGGATGGCTGGTTCGTCGATATCCTGCCCGATCTGAACCAGGACGACGAGGAAGTAGCGCGCTACCTGATTCAGAATACGCTCTGGTGGGTGGGAATCGCGGGCTTGGATGGCATCCGGCAGGACACGCTGCCTTACGTCCCGCGGCGCTTTTGGCGCGAATGGATGGCCGCCATCAAGCGCGAGTATCCCGATCTGCGGGTGGTGGGCGAAATGTTCGACGGCGACCCGTCGCTGGTGTCGTTCTTCCAGGGCGGGCAGGCACGCTTCGACGGCGTGGACTCGGGCGTCAACACGGTTTTCGATTTTCCTACGTACTTCACCATCCGGCATGCCTTTGCGGAGGGAAAGCCAGTGCGCGAGGTGGCCGTCATGACCGGCCACGATTATCTCTATCCGAACGCCAGCCTGCTGGTGACGTTCCTGGGCCTGCACGACGTGGGGCGTTTCATGAGCGATCCGGGCGCCACCGCGCAGGGTCTGGAACTGGCATTCACTTTTCTGATGACCGCGCGCGGCATCCCCATGATCTATTACGGCGACGAGATCGGGATGCGGGGCGGCGGCGATCCGGATAACCGGCGCGACTTTCCAGGCGGTTGGCCCGAGGACGCGCATAATGCGTTTACGGCAGCAGGCCGCACGGTCGAGGAGCAGGCGATTTGGGATCACGTGCGCCGATTGGCCCGGCTGCGAGGGGAATTGGAACCGCTGCGCCATGGGCCGATGGTCAATTTGTGCGTAAGCGACCAGACCTATGGTTACGCGCGCACCGGGCCGGGCGGTCCGGTGGTGGTGCTGATGAACAACGCGGCAGAGGCGGCTGAGGTGACTTGCGACCTCGCGCCCCTCAGATTGCCGGACGGGGTTGCCCTTGCGGATCGTCTGGGCGCGGCGCCGGAACTAAACGTCGCCGGCGGCCAGGTTCACGGGCGGCTGGGCGCGCGCACCGCCGGGATTTACGCGCAACGCTAACGGCCGCGCAGGCGTCTTTGGGTAATAAAGTATGACAACCATGCCATCGCTGGCTCCCGAAATGACCGAACTGGACCGCCAATTCGACGCGGTGAAAACGGAAGCATCCGAACTTGTTAAGGGATTGCGCGAGACGCAATTCAATTGGCGCCCGCATCCGCAAAGCTGGTCTATGGCGGAGTGCCTGCTGCACCTCAACATCGTGGGCGACCGCTATGTTCATTTGATCGAAAAGGCTGTCGCGGACGCGCGGGCGCGCGGCTTGGAGGGCCAGTCTCCCGTGGGGTACGGCTGGTTGGGAAAGTGGATTTTGGCCAACACCGAACCGCCGCCCAAGCGCAAGTCCAAGTCGGCGCGGGCAACGACTCCGGCGTATGGCCAGCCCCTTACGGCAGTGATGCCCACGTTCCTGCACCTGCAGGATCAACTTGCGCTGCAGGTTGAACGGGCAGCCGGATTAAACTGGGCGCGCGTAAAAGTGCCCGCGCCGATGGGGCCGCTCAGATTCAATCTGCATCTGACGTTCGCGTGGATCGCGGCGCACGAGCGGCGGCATTTGTGGCAAGCCAGGCAGGTATTGAATCATGCCGAATTCCCGCGGGCCAAATAGCCGGCCAGATAGGCTGCCGGCTTCCTCAACAGCCGGTAGCAACACCAAGCCAGTGTTCAAAGCGCCTGTGCGGAGCGTGGTAATGAGTGATTCGATCGTCCCGTTTAACGCTGAACCGGCTGTCTCGACGCGTCCTCAGGCCATTGAATACTGGGACGACGTTTCTGCTGGGCGCAGTCTCTTAAGAACAGGTTTATAAGATTCTGATAAGGCATCCCCAGTTCTGCCGCCATTTGCTTGAAATAGGCCACCGCCGCCGTATCGAGGCGGATGGTGATCTGACTCTTGAGCTGCTTGGCATACGGATTCTTGCGGGACTTCGAAAAATCGTATTCTTTTCTCACTTGAGACTCTTCTTGCGGGGTCGCGCGCCTGGCGGAGATCAACCGGACCACAAAATTGGAAGTTGCTCCGAGCCTTACGTCGATCCCAGGCAAATCCAATATTGCCCGCAGCATTATCCTAGCAATACGGAGGCCTCGAATGTAGTCCCATGCAGCATTGACTGCTCGGAAGACTTCGCACGAAATATGGCCCTACAATCCTCGCCTGAGGATCTGGTCAGCTGATCGCCAGCTTGACCGGCTTACTCACCCGGCTGAGCATTTCCACGAGCGTATCGATGGTGAACTTGGCCGTTTTCTTGTTCACCACGTCGGACACACGCGGGCGCGAGACCATCAGAATCTCGGCGGCCTCAGCCTGCTTTAAGTGATGTTTCGCAATCCAGACAGAAACTCTTCCATCAGTTCCTGCTTCAGCAGCCGGGTGTCATTGATCTGTTTGCGAGACGCAGCCTCCAGACGTTGGCCTCTGCCGGAAAACCCAGTTCCAAGAAGAGGTTCGCTCCCGGCTTTGTCACATGGCGGATTTCGGTGTCGATCTTCATTTCGTTCCCCTCCTCGCGTTGACCAGGGCTGCCTGGACCTTCCCCAAATTGAAAGCCCGCTTCCTGTCGGGCGTCTGCCAGACAGAGAGCGCCAAGTTGGAGAATAGCATTCCTGCGGAATAAGGTTGGAGGGTGACTCCACAAGTAGACTTCCTGGCGACGAGACGGTTGGCAGATGTTCGTAATTCTATGAAAAATTTGGGGAGTTAACGGTTCCCTAAACCGTTACCGCACCCCTAAATACTTGTGAAGACCGCGCTTGGCAGCGCACCCTCAATCAGGAGGGAAAATGCGCGTAAGACGTTTGGGCTGGCTGTTGGCGGGCATCTCATTTAGCCTGTTGGGGGGCGAACCGCCGGATACCCAGGCAAAAGAAGCTATCGTGCTGATCAACCATGCGCGGGCGAACCGTACGGAAGGATACTTCTACCGCGCGGAGGCCCAATACCGGCAGGCGCTAGCCATTGTGGAGAAGACATCCGGCGCCCAAAGTCCGGATGTGACGGCGGCATTGAACGGACTCGCCGAACTCTACTGCGAAGCCGGCCGCTTTTCGGAGGCGGAGGCCCTTTCGCGCCGCTCGGCGGCTGTAGTGGAGGCCAGTTTGGGGAGCAGCCACCCGCTGATGGCTACCGCGCTCCAGGATCTGGCCGCGATCTACCACTTACAGGGACAATTCGGCGAGGCGGAGCCGCTCTATCGCCGGGCTTTGGCGATACGCCAGGAGGCGCTGGGGACGAACCATCCATTTGTGGCCGTGACCCTCGCCGACCTGGCCGAGATGGAAAGCGCACAAGGCGATTACAAGGGGGCGGCAGAGCACTATGCGCGCGCCCTGCAAATCCGCGAGGATGCATTTGGGATGGACGATCCACGTGTGGCCGAGACGCTGGCGGGCTATGCGGCGGTGCTGCGGAAAACCTGCCACAAGCACGAGGCCACCCTCGCGGAGGCGCGCTCCCGGTCGATTCTGGCTAAGGCAGCGTTCCGGTAGGCATCAGTCCAGGCCGAGGCGATGGAGCAACACCTGGAAACGGGTGTCGGAACGCAGATTGTCGTAATACGGCATCGTCTTGGTATAGGCGAGCAGCGGATTTCGCTCCTCGTACGCCTTGTCCAGCCATTGAAAGGCCAGATCCTTTTCGCCGATGCCGGCATAAATCTGGGCGACGTGGCAGGATTTTCCGGGCCGCCCGGCGCGCACGCATTCCTCGATACATTGCTCCACCAACGCGCGCGCTTCCGCCTGCCGGCCCTGCTGGGCGGCCAACCGGGCGCGCACCGCGGTGTCGTCTACATTCGTGAAGGCGGCCCGCATGGACCGCATGACGGCCTCCACGGACTGGGACCTGCCTCGCACCGTCTCAACCGCCAGCATTTCATCGTAAGCCTGACGAAAGGAGGGATCCAGCTCGATGGCTTTCCGGTACTGCTCCGCGGCCAGATCGTATTTGCGGAGATCGGAGTAGATCATGCCGGCTCCCGTGATTTTGTATGGCGAAAGCGGATCGAGAGCCAGGGCGCGCTGAATCTCGGCCAAGGCATCGTCGAGCCGCCCCAGCGGCGTGAGATAGGTCACGCTGTAGGCGAAGTGGACGTCCGCGTCGCCGGGGCTAAGTTCCAGCGCGCGCTTGAATTCCCGCCCGGCGCCCGGCCAATCCCAGTCGTACAGGGCTTTCACATATCCGAGCGAGACGTGCGCGGCGGCCAGTCTTTCATCGAGCTGTAAGGCGCGGTTGGCAGCCTGGCGCGCTTGCGGCATGGCCTGCCGCGGCGGCGACCAGCCAAATACGCCCAACCAGGTGTAACAGTCCGCCATCCCGGCGTAGGCCGGCGCGTATCCTGGATCTTTGGCGATGGCTTGCGCGAAATATTCGATGCCCTTGCGGGCGCTTTCCGGCCGCCACTGATTCAGGTGGAAGCGCCCCTGCAGATACAGATTATAGGCCTCCAGGTCCCCGGTGGACGATTGCACCAGCCGACGGCCCGGATCGCCTGCCACGCGGATCTCCAACGCCCCGACGATCGCTCTGGAAATCTCATCCTGCACGGCAAAGACATCGGCCAGGCGGCGATCGAAGGTCTGCGACCATACGTGGTAGCCATCGGACACGCTGCTCAGTTGGGCCGTGATGCGCAAACGATCGCCGGATCGCTGCACGCTGCCTTCCAGCACGGCGGCCACGTTGAGTTGCCGGCCCACGGCGCGGATGTCGGGATTCTTCCCCTTAAACTGGAAAACGGAGCTGCGGGCGACCACGCGCAATCCGCGGACGTTGGTAAGGGCGTCGATCAGATCGTCGGTCAGGCCGTCGCTGAAGTACTCGTTTTCCTTGTCGGAACTGAGGTTCACGAAGGGCAGCACGGCGATCGAGGAGGAATCCGGCGGAGCAGGCCGCGGACGGACGCGGCGGGCCACGAAATAACATGCGATCAGCAAGGCAACTGTGAGGATGAGAACGATCACGCGCCAAACGTTCCACCGGGCCTGGCTTCGCGGCGGGGTTGTGGCGGTCTCCACCGGCGATCCCGGCAACACCTCGAAACAAGGAAGATATCCGCCTTTCGGCAGGTCGATCCGCAGCGGATCGGCCGCGCCTTCGGCCTCGTAATACTCTTTCAGGCGGGCGCGCAATTTGACGGCTTCCACCCGCACGACGCCATCCAGGCGCGGATCGTACGACGGGCTACGCCCGAAAACCTCCACGCCGAGCAGCGTCTCCTTCAGTGGATTTCCGGCCAGGGCTTGCTCGACAATGAACCGCAAGAAGCGGGCCGGCCGCTCCGAACCCGCAAAGGCGCGGCTTGCCAGAATCCTGCCCAACTCTGCACGGACAGCCTCTGGCGATACCGCACTGGTTCCGTATTGTTCCCCAGCGGAGGTGGGCACGGTCTTATTTGGATGAATACGAAACCCTTCAAGCTTCGGTTCATTTTGGAAACGGAGTGGCGGCGCTTCCGGCGGCCAGGGTGGGCCATGAATTTAAAAGCTGGACAACCGCTCGCCTTTGGAAGTACACTATCCTAAGACAGCGAATTTCGATTGGCATTAACCTTCATCCACGATTCCACCCGGCCCTCCGGCGCGCGCGGTTGTTTTATGTTCCGCATCGCGTGCCCGGCAAATCCTAAAGCAAGCGCTCAATAGCATACATGGCTCCAGGCAGAAATTTACCCCCTCGCAGGCCAGCCCGTAGAGAAAACGTGAACGAGTCGATCCGTGCCCGTGAAGTGCGGGCAGTCTTCCCGGATGGCACCGCCGAGATCATGCCGACATCGGCCGCTCTTCGCAGGGCCCAGGAACTGGGCCTCGATCTGGTGATCGTGTCGCCAACGGCCGTACCACCGGTCGCCAAAGCGGTAGACTACGGCCACTATCAATACGAGCTGAAGAAGAAACAGCACGATGCCAAGAAGAAACAACACGTCGTACAGGTGAAGGAACTGAAGTTCCGGCCCAATACCGACGACCATGATTACGATTTCAAAAAGAACCACGCCATCCGGTTTCTTCAAGAGGGGAACCGGGTTAAAGCGGTCGTGCAGTTTCGCGGGCGGGAAATCGCGCATGCGGACCTGGGCCGCAAGCTGCTGGCCCGCTTCGCCGCGGACCTGACAGCCTACGGCACAGCCGAGAGCGTGCCCAGGATGGAAGGCCGCAACGCGCACATCCTGATCAGCCCCACGAAATCCGTCAAACCTTAGCGCCTGCGCGGTCCGGGCGCTTCATCACGTGGAAGGCGGCGGGGCGCATGCTAAGATACAACAGAAGCCCATCCGGCGATTGTGAGCATAGCCTAAATGTACAAAGCCTTCTTTGGTTTCGCCGAGAATCCCTTCAACATGAGCCCGGATCCGTCGTTCCTTTTCCGGAGCTCGCAACATGAAGAAGCGCTTGCAAACCTGATCTACGGCGTGCAGAGCCGCAAGGGTTTCGTCGTGCTCACCGGTGAAGTAGGAACCGGCAAGACCACCATGCTCGAATGCCTGCGAGACTTTCTGAGCTCGCAGCAGATCACTTACGCTTCTCTATTCAACTCGCGGCTGAACGTCCAGCAGTTCTTTGAGATGATCGCATACGATTTCGGGCTGCGATGCACGCGCACTTCAAAGACCGAGGTGCTGTTCGCGCTGAATGAGATGATCATCGAGCGCGCCAACCTGGGACGCACCACCGTACTGATTGTGGATGAGGCCCACAACCTGGATTGGGATGTCTTGGAAGAGATCCGATTGCTCGGCAACCTCGAAAACCGCCGCGGTAAGATGCTTCAGATTTTACTGGCGGGACAACCCGAACTGGACCGCAAGCTGGAAGCCCCCGATTTCCGGCAGCTCAAGCAGCGCATCGCTCTCCGCTGCGTTCTTCAGCCATTTCAACTTGAGGAGACAATAGAGTATATCCAGTCGCGCCTCAAACGGGCGGGGCTGAAGGAGCAAACCGTTTTCCCGCCGGACATTCTGCGTGAGGTCCATTACCGCACCCAGGGAATCCCCCGAGTGATCAATGCCATGTGCGATAACCTGCTACTCACCGCGTTCGCCATGGAGACCAAGACCTTAACCAAGGCCATGGTAGACGAAGTGACTGCCGATATGCGGTTGCAGTTGCCCGGGCAGAAGCCGTTTCGGGCGGATGGCACCTACGCCGAGAGAACCATGCGGGAGCAAAGACAGTACACTCCTGGCGACTAGGCTACCTCTTCGGTTATTATTCCCCTGGCATCTTTTGTAATTCCTTAGTATCCAACCATACACTTATTTGGGATTCTGCGCGGAACCGCCTCAGATTTGAGCTACACTTCTGGTGAAAAGAAAACCAGAACGTGCCCACTACAGTAATTTGGCCGAACCGTGTATAGCGCCCGACGTAGGTCGGCGCGGCCTAGCACCTGCTGGATTTCACTACAAAGGAGCGGTACATGAACGTATTCTCGACGAGCCGGATAGTTCGCATGGTAGTATGCGCCACAGTCATGGTATGGATGGCGGCCTACGGACTTGCCGCTGTGACCGGGCCGCAGGTTTCGCACGGCCCCAGTTTCCCGCCTGATCCGTGGGATGGCAAGGTGGCGCACGGTCCCAGTTTCCCGCCCGATCCGTGGGATGGCAAGGTCGCTCACGGCCCCAGTTTCCCTCCCGATCCTTGGGATGGCAAAGTGGCGCACGGTCCCAGTTTCCCGCCCGATCCGTGGGATGGCAAGGTCGCTCACGGCCCCAGTTTCCCGCCCGATCCGTGGGATGGTAAAGTAGCCCATGGCCCCAGCTTCCCTCCCGATCCTTGGGATGGCAGGATTTGAAAAGCGAATTCGACCCGTCTCGGACGAGTGAAAGGGCCGCCCCCGGAGGGGAATGCAACTGGCCCTTCAGTATGCCGCTTACGCCGTCGGCTTGTGGCTGAATCTGCTGGTAATCTCCGCTCTCTGGCGCGGAAGTTACCGGGAGTACCCCTTCGTTTTCGCCTACTCGCTGGTTCTACTGGTGTCCACGCTGGTGGAGTTGGCGGTGTACGTTGCCCCCGCGTGGCTGCATAACGACTATAAGTATTACTATTGGGCCGACGAGATCATCCTGGACGTGCTGGTGTTCTCGCTGGTCATCGCGTTCATCGATGAAGCCTCCCGGCATTCCCGGCAAAAGTCCATCGAGCGGCATTGGCTGGTTCTGGGGATTGCTCTGATCCTGGTCGTGTCCTTAGCCGCCCACCGCAGTTCTCACGTGAATCGGCAAATGACCCTGGTCAGCCGCGACCTCAACATCTGCGCGGTGATTCTGGACCTCGTCCTCTGGTCGCTGCTGCTCACCGCGCGGCGCCCCAACCGCCGCCTGATGCAGCTCAGTGGAGGATTGGGCCTACAGCTAACCGGGGCGATCATGGGGGAACAGCTACGCCACTTTTCTCACAGCCTGTTTCTGGCTGGATCGTTGCTGGAAGTGACTACAGGCTTTCTGGGTCTTTACATCTGGTGGCGCGCTTTGCGGCCGGTGACTGCGCCCAAGACCGTATCCGCATAAAAAAAGGGCGGGTTCCATTGGGAACCCACCCGACGCTGAACGACGGCATTGCGCGGCCGGCGATGCTACTGCTGCGGTTGTTGAGACTGCGGCTGAGTCTGCGCCTGTTGGGGCGCCGACTGCGGCTGCGCCTGGGAGAGGGAGTAACTCTCGTCGGCGCTGAAAATCTTGATTTCCACGCGGCGGTTCTTGGCGCGGGCGGCGCGGGTATGAGCGTCGTCCACGGGCTTCTCTTCGCCCAAGCCGATCATGTGGATGCGGTAAATGGGGATGTCATGCTTCGCCACGAGGTATTCGGTCACAGCGTCGGCACGCTTGCGGCTGAGCGCCTCGTTATACTGGCGGGAACCGGTGCGATCCGTGAAGCCCTCGACGGCGATGAAGTACCGCTTGTTCTTGGAAGCGCTGGCCACCATGTTGTCCAGATCGTCGCGGTCTTTCGCGGTGAGGCTGTACTTGTTAAATGCGAACGGGATGGTCACATCCGCAACCTGTTTGTAGTCGTCCAGATTGCTGACCACCTGGCGCAAACTATTGATCTCCTCGGAATCCTTGTTGGCCATATCCGAGGCGCTGTTGGCTTTATCCATGGCGCCCTGCGCGCTGTTCTGCGCGGTCATGGCCGATTCCTTCGCGGCGCTGATGCCGCTCTGGGCCCGCTCGTTGACCCCCTTCATGTCTGTCTGGGTCTGCGTGATCTGCTGACCCTGCTTATTTGTCTGGTCGCCGACCTGGTCCACTTTGGCCTGGATAGGCGCGGTGGTGTTCTGTACATACTTCTTGGTGGCGCAACCACCGGTGAGCAGCGTCGCCGCCAGAATACTTGCGCTGAAAGTAAGGCGTGTCATAGTTAACTCCCGCGGCGAGGTATTGCAATTTGCGCGCCGATCTCTCGCGCACTGAATGTCAAGGACTTACGCGCCGCAAATGGTACTGTTTCGTCCATTTTCTTCCACTTAAGGAAAACTTTACCGGGTCGCTCAGCATTAGGAAATGTTAATCGCCCGGCGCCTCCCGTGATATGTTCTACAGTGATGAAGCGACTCATCGTGATCCTCTTCGCTGCGGCGCTGGTTGGGGCGGCCCAGGATACCGAATACCCTCCAGATGGGAGTCAACTGCCGGGCCCCGGGAAACACGCCACGCCCGATTGGGTAGCGGAACTGAGCGAGTGGCAGATCGCCGGAAGCGGAGAGCATGACGCATGGCTTCGCGACCTGCGCCAATGGCGCCGCGAACGCCTGATCCGCATGGGCTACGACGATGCCGAATACCGGCGCCCCGAACTGCTGTGGACGCAGCGCAATTTCATCCAGCCGCAGATGATGGCCGAGGAGCGGTATTTCTACGATCCGGCGGCCGGCAAGTATACCGTCGACCGGTACCTTGACGATCTCGAAAAGCGCTACGGCGGCGTGGACAGCGTACTCATCTGGCCGGTCTATCCGAATATCGGCATCGACAACCGCAATCAGTGGGACCTGGCGCGCGATCTGCCGGGCGGAGTTCCGGCTTTGCGCCATATGGTCGAAGATTTCCACCGGCGCGGCGTACGGGTCTTCTTTCCCAGCATGCCGTGGGACACCGGTACACGCGACGTCGGCCAGCCCTATTGGAGCGCGACCGCCCAATTGATGACGGACATCGGCGCGGATGGCGTAAATGGCGACACTTTCGACGGCATGCCGCGGGCGTACCGGACGGCTTCCGACCAGAGCGGTCATCCGGTGGCCTTCGAGCCGGAAGGCTCCCCGCGCGCGGACGAACAATTGATGTGGAACAACCAAAGCTGGGGATACTGGAAGTTTCCGTTCGCCCCCATGGTCTCCAAGCTGAAGTGGCTGGAGCCCCGCCACATGATCAACGTCTGTGACCGCTGGGCGCGCGACAAAACCGACAATCTGCAGGCCGCTTTCTTCAACGGCGTAGGTTACGAGAGCTGGGAGAATATCTGGGGCATCTGGAACCAGATCTCGCCGCGGGATGCGGAAGCGTTGCGGCGGGTGGCATATGTAGAACGACAAAACGCGGACTTACTGGTGGCACCCGGGTGGGAGCCTTACGCGCCCGCTCTCGAATACGGTGTTTTCGCGACGCGCTTTCCGGGCGACGGCCGCACTTTGTGGACGGTGGTGAACCGCAACGAATACGGCGTCCAGGGCGAGCAGATGCGGGTACCGCACCAGGAAGGCGCGCGCTACTACGACTTATGGAATGGCGTCGAGATCCAGGCGCGCATCGCGGGTGGCGCCGCCGCCCTAAACTTTCCGATCGAAGCCAATGGGTTCGGCGCGATTCTGGCGGTCCTGCCGGGCCACGCTCCGCAAAATCTGGACGCCATGCTGGCGCAGACGCGCCAGTGGGCGCGCGTGCCCCTGGCAAGCCTTCCGCACGAATGGAACTTTCTGGCGCAGCGCATGGTTGAGACCGCGCCCACCAAGCCGTCCGCGGCCAGCCCACCCGGGATGGTGCAAGTGCCGGGCGGAGATTTCGATTTCCAGGTGACCGGCATTGAAATCGAAGGATCGAACTGGATCGGCCTGGACGTGCAGTATCCCTGGGAAGATGCGCCACGCCGCGGACACCAGCGCCGCATGGCGATGCGTCCGTTCTATATCGACCGCTATCCTGTGACCAACGCGGATTTTAAGAAATTTCTGGATGCCGGCGCATATCATCCCAAAGACAGCCATAACTTCCTGAAAGACTGGCGGAACGGAAGCTACCCCGAAGGCTGGGCGAATAAGCCGGTCACCTGGGTATCGCTTGAAGATGCGCGGGCTTACGCCGCCTGGGCCGGCAAGCGGCTGCCGCGCGAGTGGGAGTGGCAGTACGCGGCCCAAGGCAGCGATGGACGGCTCTATCCATGGGGCAATAGCTGGGACGAACGCGCCGTGCCCGCGCCGTACAGGGGACGCGACCTGCCGGGTCCGGCGGATGTGAACGCACATCCGGCTGGCGCCAGTCCGTTCGGCGCGATGGACATGACGGGCAACGTCTGGCAGTGGACCGACGAGTATGTGGACGAGCACACGCGCGCGGCCATTGTGCGCGGCGGCAGTTACTACCAGCCGCAGGGATCGATGTGGTACTTCCCGCAAGCCTACAAGCTCAATGAGCACGGAAAGTATCTGCTGATGGCGCCCTCCAAAGATCGAGCCGGAACGCTGGGCTTTCGCTGCGTCGCCGATGAGTAAGGTACGGCGGTTTCGGACTTACTCATAGCGCAGGGCGGCAAGAGGATCCGTCCGCGCGGCGCGGCGTGCGGGTAGCAGCACCGCCAGCGCAGCCACCGCGAGCAGCAAAGCCGGCACCACAATGAACGTCGCCATATCGGTGGCGCCGACGCCGTAGAGCAGACTCGCGGCAAACCGGCTCACCGCGAGGGCTAAGGCCGAGCCGATCGCCACTCCGATACCGGCCACCGCGAGACCTTGCGCTGCGACCAGCCGCAGCACGCCGCCCGCTCCCGCGCCGAGGGCCATGCGGATGCCGATTTCGCGCGTCCGCCGCCTGACCGAGTAACTCATCACCGCATACAGCCCCACCGTCGCCAGCGTAAGCCCGACGGCTCCGAATACGCCCAGCAGGACGGCGCTTAGCCTCGGCATCAGCAAGGCCTTATCCACTTGCTCGGACATGGTTTCAATGTTCGAAACGGCTAGGTTCGGATCGAGCGCCGCGATTTCCTGGCGGACGGGCCGAATCATCGCATGCGGATCGCCGGTGGTCTTCACCACGATCGAAATGCCGAAGAAACTGACGACATCCTGGGGCCGGGCCTCCAGGTCGAAGAACGCGGCACTCGACGACTCTTCGCCCAGCGTTCGGGACTTGAAGTTTCGGGTGATGCCGATCACTTGGTAGGTCTTGCCGTCGCTGGCAACGCGGCGCCCGATCGGGTCGGCGCCTGGAAACAGGCGCTCGGCGGCGTGCTCGTTCAGGATGACGGACGCCGCGTCGCCCGGTTTGCCGAAGTCGCGGCCGCGCAGCAACGGGATCCCGATGGTTTCGAAGAAGCGGGTTCCGGCGAAGTAGATGTCGGTGTTTGCAGGCTTGGCATCCTTGACTCCCTCAGCTTGGAAGTCGGAGGCGCTGCCGCCCATGCTGAGCGGAATGCTGTCCAGATAGCTGACCGACCGGACACCCGGAAGAGCCGATACGCGGGCGCGAAGCTGGACCAGATACTGCCGGGTCCTCTCGGGCGAATACTGGCTCAACTTGGGATTGGCGGCCATTAGCAGCACGTGGTCCGGGCGCATTCCAATGTCGATTGAGGAAGCCTTTTGCAGGCTGCGCAAGAACAATCCCGCACCGGCCAGCAACACCAGCGAGAGAGCCACCTGCACTACCACCAGCAGATTCCGCATGCCCAGCCGGCGGAAACTGCCGAACGCGGTGGTCTGTTCCTTCAAAGTCACCACCAGATCCGGGCGCGTCGCGCGCAGGGCCGGAGCCAGGCCGAAAATGACGCCGGTAATCACCGCCAGCGCTGCCGTAAACGCAAACACGCGCGCATCCGGCGCGAAATCGAATTGGACAGGCAAAGGCAGCGGCAAATTGAAACGGGAGATGGATAGGGTGGCCGCGGAGGCTAAAGCGAAGCCGCCGGCCGCTCCGATCAGCGAAAGCAGGATGCTCTCCGTGAGCAACTGCCGGACCAGCCGCGGCCGGCGCGCGCCCAGCGCCAGACGGATGCCGATCTCGCGCTGCCGCGCTATGGCTCGCGCGAGCATCAAGTTGGCGACGTTGGCACAGGCAATCAGCAACACCAGGGTGACCAATACCGCCAGCATGGCCATGAAGCCGATGGCGAAACGGTTGACGTCGCCGAACAGCGCGCCGGAATCCGCCAGGCGGATGGGTTCGCGGGGCTTCTCACTCTTGCGGTATGTCAGGTCGAGCCGCCTCTGAATCACATTTAACGCGGCGGCCGCCTGCTTCCGGCTGACTCCGGGTCGGAGCCGCGCGTCGAGCATCAGCCAGTGATTGCCGCGCTTCGCCCCAGCGTTATCGTCGATCAGATCCGGCATGATCTCGGAAAGCATCGCAAGCGGCGTCCAGAAATCCGCCAGAATGGCGCGGTCCGTGCCGTGAAATCCGCGCGGCATGACGCCGATGATCGTATAGCTTCGGCCGTTGAGTGCGATTTGCCGGCCGATGACGCCAGGTGTGGCGCCTAACCGCCGCCGCCACAGTCCGTCGCTCAGCACCACTACCGGGTCGCGTCCCACGGCGCGGTCTTCTTCGGGCGTGAATCCTCGCCCGAGCGCGGGCTTGATGCCGATGACCGAAAAATAGTTGCCGGCCGCCACCTGGCCCCAGATCCGTTCCGGTTCGCCGGCGCCGCTCAAATTCGCCGGAATAAAGGGGAAGTGCGCCGTGATCCCCTCGAAGACCTGGGAAGTCTGGTCGCGATAATCGATGTAATCCGGGTAGGAGAAGGTTTTGCCCTGGTTCAGGCTGACCAGGCTTGAGGGTTCGCGCACCGGCAGGGCGCCGAGCAACAATCCATTGACGATGCCGAATACGGTGGCGTTCGCGGCAATAGCGAGCGCCACGGATACCACGACGGCAGCCGTGAATCCGGGGTTCTTCCGTAGCGTGCGGACCGCGAAAGTCAGGTCTTGCGCGACGGTGCGGGGGAAATCGGTGTGCGGCATGATGAACCTCGTTTGCAATCGGGTTGGCGACGCTGGGAAGTTTTCCGGCCGCGCGACCATCCTTCTATACTGACGATAGGGACAGACCACAATGAACAAGGTTTCGAGGATTGGCACGAACTTTCTACGCGCGTCGCTGGCCGCCGCGCTGATGGCGGCCTGCGCTCCCGCGCAAACGCCGAACTCGGACGCCGCCACTATGGAAGCGCTGCTGTCCGAAGTCCGGCAATTGCGGCACACCGTGGAGAAAACGCTGTCGCTGGGGCCGCGGATGCAATTGCTTCTGCAGCGCGCGCAATTCCAGGAACAGAAAATCTCACGCATTCAAGCGCAATTGGACGACGTCCGCAAGCAGATCGCCGCGGAGACGGCGCGGCAAGCGAATGCCAACGATAGGCTCGCCAAGATCGAGCAGGACATTTCAAACGAATCCGATGCCGCACGCCGGTCGCAGCTCGAAGATATGCGCGCAGGCTTGAAAATGATCACGGGTAACGGCCCGGATCAGCAACTGCGTGCCCGTGAAAGCGAACTATCCAATTCACTCGATACGGAGCAGGCGATCCTGAACGAATTCAACGAAAAGCTGGACGCGCTGGCGCGACAACTGGAGGCCGCCGCGGCGAAGTAACATGGTACGGTTCTATTCCGGCTTGGTTCTCCTGCTGGTGCTGGCATTTGCCTTCGATTGGCTTCCGAACGAAATCAAAAGGCCGCCGGGTGTGCTGGTGGCGGATGAACCCGAGCAAAACCTGATTGCCAGGCCGGATCCCTGGCGCTATAAGGATTACCGCATCACGCCCCTCGCCGATTTCCACCTGCAAGGTCGCGTGCTCATGACGGAACGCTATTGGCTGGGCCGCGAAACGCAACTCTCGCCCGTGGACCTCACGGTGGGTTGGCGGCTGATGTCCGACCAGGCCATCCTCGATCAATTGGATATTTACCGCGGCTATCGGATGGTGTACTGGCGGCCGAAGTCGGGCCATTGGCCGGCGCCGCATGAGGATATCACCGCCCACGTCGCTAATCTTCATATGATTCCCGCCAGGGATGAAATCGACTCCCGCTTGAAGTTGATCCGGCCCGGTAATCTGATCGATTTGCGCGGCTTCCTGGTGCTGGCGGAAGGGCCCGACGGCTGGAACTGGCGCAGTTCGTTGAGCCGCACCGACGAAGGCCCCGGCGCGTGCGAACTGGTCTGGGTGGACGGTTTGGCGGCGCGATAGGCCGGTACCCGTACCGTGACTTGGGCTTCCGGGCCGGCTGGATTGCTATACTACTTCGAAAAGCTATGAGCATTCGAAAACCGAGGACGAGCCTTGTCCTCACCGGACTGCCGATCATATTGTCTGCGCGGATTTTTGCCAGCGTCACCATTGTCTCGCTGACGCCCTCGCATGCTTCTCCGCAACCGATCGGAAAGACGATCACCTGGACGGCCACCGCCACGGATAGCAATGCCGGGCCGCTGACTTTCCAGTTCAACGTCACCCCCCCTGGTGGAGCGCCGACGATGGTTAAGGACTTTAATGTGGGCACGTTGAGCGGTGGCACGTGGACGGCGCCATCGTTTGTTTGGGTGCCCACCGGGGTCGAAGGTATTTACAAAATCGAGGTGGTCGCCAAGGACTTTGTGTCCGGCAAGAGCGCCTCAAAAACAGTCGGCTTCCAAGTGAGTGCGGTCGCGACAGGCGGGCCGGCCGTGGAAAAGACCTCGAACCCGTTGGTAGCCCTGTTCAGCGCGCCTTCCTGCGCCAGCGGAAGCACGATGCGAATCGCTTTTCAGGAACAAACCGGGAGCGCGCCGGGATCCGCTACGAATTGGGTGGCCTGTCATCCGCCGGCCACCATGACGTTCGAAATCGCAGGCATGTACCCCACCACCAAGTACAACATGCATGCGCAAACCAACACCGGCGGAAAGATCACGAACGGCGCCACGCTAAGTTTCACCACAGGCGCGCTGCCCACTTCCACCGTCACATTTCCCAGTTTCACGGCAGTGAAGGCCGGCACGGACACCGAGAACCCGGTTTTCCTCCATACCTTCATCGCATTCCAATCGGAACCCGTTTATCCCGACGTAGCCACTGATTTGGGGGGCCACATCATTTGGTATTACTGGGCGAACACGGCCACGCACGTCGATCTGATCACGCGCCCTCTCCCGGGCGGCGGCAATATCACCATACAGGACGACTATGCCTGGGATCCAAACGTGAACCAGGACCAGTTTCTGCGGCAGGTCGACCTGGCGGGTAATATCGTGCGCGAAACCAATATGGGCGCGATCCAGCAGGAGTTGGTCGCACTGGGAGCGGTGGATGGAGGCCCTTGCACCGCGATCGCCACCCCGGCACCGGTAGGCGCGGGCTGCACCGGAGCCTTTCATCACGATGCCATTCAGACTCTCCCTAACGGCTTTACGGCGGCCCTCATCGACGTGGAGAAGATTTTCCCGCCGGGAACGCAGGGAGATTCGAGCGGCCTCCCCGTAGACATCATCGGAGACATGATTCTGGTCATGAATACGAACTGGCAGGTCGTCTGGTATTGGGATTCGTTTGACCCGGGCAGCGGCGGCAACGGCTATACCCCGCTGCCGGTAACCCGCATGGCGCCTTTGGGAGAAACCTGCGCCATCAACTCGAACGGCTGTCCGCCGACGTATCTGCTGGGCCCCGGTATCGCTTCCCTAGCCCATGACTGGCTACACATGAACAGTCTGTACTACTGGCCCGCACCGCAGGATGGCAACACCAGTGGCGGCGATTTCATTGTCTCCTCGCGGCACCAGGACCTGGTTTGGAAGATCGACTATAAAGACGGCGCCGGTACCGGAAACATTTTGTGGACCATGGGACCTCCCGACCATGGCCTGCAGCCGGCCAGCGACTTCACGTTCAGTAACATTTTTAACGATCCATGGCCCTGGTTCTCACACCAGCACGATGTGGGTATCGAGAACGGCGGCACCGGGCAGACAACCATCATGGATAATGGCGACACCCGGGTTTCGGCTCCGCCCCTTGGGGAGGGCTGCAAGACATCCTGCTACAGCCGCGGCATGGCGATCACCTTCGACGAGAGCACCATGGTGGTCACGCCGGTGGTCAGCCTCGACCTGGGAGGCTACTCATCGGCGATGGGCAGCGCCCAGTTGCTGGGGGATGGCAACTACTTTTTCGAAAACGCGATCGTCTACGTGCTGGCGCAAAACGCATCATTGGGCTACAGCCTGGAACTCGGCCCTACTCCGGCGGCTCCGGAAGTAGGGCCGGCCGATCTCATCCTGGATGTCGCGGGTCCGCAGCATTACCGCGGGTGGCAGATGCCCAACCTGTACGATCCGCCTACGACATAACCTATGGCGTAGCGGCCGCGGCCGCCGGTTTCGGCGTGTGTTTCACTCTGGCTGCGGGCTTCGGCGCCGGGTTCCAGAATTCCGGATCGGCGGCGGCGAACTCTTTTGAGACGTAGCTCATCCGCGGATTGAAGGCAAACAGCAGGTTCTCGGTCGATTGCACCACGTCGGAAGCCAACGCATCGAAGTGCTGCCGGTTGCGGTCTCCCATCGCCTGGCGCGTGGCTGCCATGCGGCCGGGACCCGCGTCCATGCGCGCCAGCGAGTCCATGGGCGAGAACAGCAAATACGTTCCCGAAGGCCCGCCCGAGATGACCTGATAGGCGATCACGGGTTGGGAGGAGTTGGACTTTTCGTCGCCATCGATCATCAGTTTGGCGACTTGCGCCAGGTCGGCGTCGCGGCCATACTTAATGCGAAGCACGGTGACTCCCATGTGCCGGCACTTGGGCAGCGACGATATGGCTTCCGCCGGATGGTAGCTGAGGTCGCCGCGGAACACCGCCAGCAGGTTGCGCGAGCCGGTGCGCAGCTCACCGTCATCCACATTTGCCGTAACCAGGTCCGCCGCCAGCGGCGATTCATAGACCGCCGCGCGGGCCTTCTCCATGGCGCCGAATGAATCGTAGGGTTCCAGGAACCAGGCCTCCGAGGGTCCGGATTCCGCCGCCATGCCGATGTAGTACATGGCGACGTTGCCTTTTTGAAAGATGCGCGGCCAGGCTTCTTCGGCCTTAATGTGGGCCGCCTCGCGGCCCTCTTTGATTTGCTCGCGCACCACCATCAGGACGCGCGGGGCGGGCGATTCCTCCTCGATCTGCGCGCAAAGCGGCGCAGTGCCCGCCAGGCACAAACCGAGCGCGGCGATCGGGAAAACATTCGGCTGCATGACATCACCTCTCAGGGGCTATGTTACAAGACGGCGATACATGGCGGCAAACTTCGGAAGGTCGATCTGTTCGGCGCGCAGGCCGGCTTCCGGCCAGTCGTCCACTGCCGCGCCGTATTGGGCAGCCAGATTATTGCGCAGGGTCTTGCGTTTCTGCCGGAAGCAAAGCGAGACGAAACGCAGAAACTCAGACGGGTCAGGGATACCCAATTCCGCAGCCCTGTCCCGTGGCTGGAACCGCAGCACGGCCGAGTCGACTTTGGGCGGCGGATGAAAGGCGGCCGGCGGCACTTCGAATAACAATTCGATATCGGCTGACAATTGCATGAGCACGCTGAGATACCCGTACTCGCGGCTGCCCGGGGACGCGGTAATGCGCTCGGCGACTTCCTTTTGCGTCAGGAACACGCCGCGCCGCACCACGGGGCCGAACTGCATCACCCGTTCGAGAATCGCAGTGGCCGCATAGTAGGGCAGGTTACCGGCGATCACCGCGGGTCCCCACTGGGCGAGATCGATCTCCAGGGCGTTGCCCTCCACCACCTGGAGGCTGGAACCGGCCGGCGGAAGCGCCTGGGCCACTTTCTGCGCCAGATAGCGATCGATTTCGACGGCGATGACGCGATCGGCGTGGGCCAGCAGGTGAGTGGTGAGAGCCCCGCGGCCAGGGCCGATCTCGATGACCAGCGGCTCCCGATTGGGACAGGCGGCGCACGCAATACGCTCCAGGACCGCGGCGCGAACCAGGAAATGTTGGCCAAGCTTCTGGCGCGGCACCGTCAGCCGCGGACCACGTAGTTGATGCGGCGGAAGGAGACCAGTACCCTGCCGTTGGTGGGCTGCCCAAACCAGGTGGCCGGGGTGAAGCGGGCGAAGAACATCATCTTGGTGAGGTCCGCCTGCATTTCGGGGCTGACCTTGCCTTTTTGCACGGAATAGTCCGTGGCTTGGCCCTTGGCGTCCACATACAACTCCACCACGGCTTCATCGTTGCTGATGCCCAGGGGAGCGACTTCTACCAAGGTAGCCGCGGTATAGAAACCGGTGGGAACATCGTTCATGACGCTGGGCCTGAAGCCGAGCGTGGGCACTACCACACCGAAAAGCAAAAGCGCCGAGGCCAGGCCGCCCGCCAAAGGCAGCGCCAGCGGGCGCATTAGATTATCGATCGCCAGTTTGATGTTGACCGCCCAGTTGTGCAGGGCCAAAGATACGGTTTTATTGGCGTTCCAGCGGGCGCGTTCGCGCGAGGCGAGCACTTGCAATTGCGTCCGCAGAGGTTCGGGAACGGGCGCAGGCGGCAAATTCTTCAGACTGCTTCGCAAACCCGAAAGAGCACGCAAGCGGGCCGCGCACTCCCGGCATTCATCCAGGTGCACGGCTACGCGCATCCTTTCATCCCCTGACACTCTGTGGTCCAGGAATGCCGAAAGCGAATTTTGCACCGTTTGGCAACTCATAGCACCTACTCGACCGTTTTCGGCAGCCACTGCATGAGGGGCTGCGTTTGCAACTTCTTTTCCAACTCCTGGCGCAGGGCTTCGCGGCCCCGCAGAATTCGCGATTTCACCGTACCCAATGAAACCTGCAGGACATCCGCGATCTCTTCATAGCTCAAATCCGTGATATCCCGCAAAACCACGGCAGCCCGGAAGGTGGGATTGATGCGGGTCAGTGCGGCTTCGATCAGGGCCTGCTGTTCCTGGTCGAGCACATAATCGTAGGGAGACTGGGTAGCGTCGGCCAGAGTGTCGGCCCGGCTTACGGAACCTTCCTGTTCCTCTTCGATTCCCACCTCCCGATTCCGATGCCGGAAAAACCAACGCCGCTGGTTATGGGCCTCGTTGATGGCAATCCGGAAAATCCAAGTCTTCAGGCTGCTCTGGCAGCGGAAGTGGCCCACATTCCGGAACACCTTGAGAAATACTTCCTGGACCACGTCTGAGGCGTCCGACGGATCGTTCAACAGGCGCAGAGCGAGATTATAAACCGGCTGTTGGAAGCGCGAGAGCAGCCTCTCGTAAGCCCGCTCCGAGCCTTCGCGAAGAGCGCGCACCAGCGCCAGATCATCGGAATCGGCCAGTGTCGTCTTCTGCGCGTTAAGATCCAGAATTGAGGTGGCCACGGGGACTCTTCCCTCGAACCATTATAGACACCGGCGCGCGGAAAAAGTTCCCGCGGCCCGTTGCGGGCGCTGGAGAGTTCCCGGGCGGTCCGTTGCCTGAAGGCGGTGCTACTATGACTGCGCCACCTGTTATGATGAATTTTAGTTCGATTCCGAGGTAAATCCCATTGGCTTTAGTCGAAGGTTGCAAGCACACGCTGGAGATAACCGTGCCTGTCGAGGAAGTTGAGGCCGAAACCGGCAGGGCAGTGGCCAAGGTCCAGCAGCGCGCGAAATTGCCGGGTTTCCGGCCGGGGAAGGCGCCCACCTCGATCATTCGCCAGCATTTTGCCGGCGATATACGGAAACAGGTGCTCGAAAGCCTCATCCCGAAATACCTGCATAACCGCTTCGAGGCGGAAGACTTGAAGGTGGTCGGCCAGCCCGATATCACCGAGGTACACATGGATCCCGGCGAGCCGCTGCGCTTCAAGGCCGAATTCGAAGTCGTACCGCAAGTCGAACTGCAGGATTATAAAGGCCTGACCGTGAAGTATCACGATCCGGAAATCACGGACGCGGACGTGGATCAGCGGATTGCCGAACTGCGGAATTCCAAGGCCGAATTCGTGAACGAAGATCCGCGTCCGCTGCAGGATGGCGATTTCGCGGTGCTCTCGCTAGAAAGCCTGAGCGCCGTGGAGGGTCCGCCCGTGAAGGACGAGGAGATGACGCTCGAAGTGGGCGGTGGCGATACCCTCGAAGACTTCAGCACGCATTTGCGCGGCATGACTCCCGGCGAGGAAAAGGAATTCGAAGTCCACTATCCGGAAGACCATGGCCAACCCAAACTGGCGGGGAAGACCGTCCGTTTCCGGGCCCAGGTAAAGGGCGTCCGGCGCAAGGAACTACCGGAGATCAACGACGAATTCGCGCAAGATCTGGGCGACTATCGCACCGTCGATGAACTACGCGAAGCCGTCCGCAAATCGCTGTTCGCGCAGCGCCAGTACGAGGCGCAGCAGGAAGCCAAGAATCAACTGGTGGACAAATTGGTGGACCTGCACGATTTCCCAGTGCCGGAGACTTTTGTCGATCAGCAGATCAAGAACCGCGTGGAGCAGCGCGTGCGCGCGTTGGCCGACCAGGGCCTGGATCCCAAATCGCTCAATCTGGATTGGAAAAAGGTGAAGGAGAGCCAGCGCGACAAGGCGCTGCGCGAAGTGAAGGCCTCCATGCTGTTGTCGCGCATCTCCGAGCGGGAGGCCATCGCCCCGACGCGCGACGAGGTGGACAAGGAAGTGGAGCGCGTCGCCCGGCAGCAGCGGGAACCTTTCGCCGCGGTGCGCCTGCGATTTGAAAAAGATGGAACGCTGGGCCGCATCGCTTCGCATATTCAAACGGAAAAGACGCTCAACTTCCTGTTCGAGCACGCCGGCAAAACGGAGGAGTAGAATCGGACTTGAGGGGGTAGCGCGATGAAGTGGCTGCTTTGTTTGATGGCGATCTTCGCCTTTTCGGCATCGGCCGCCGATGTCAGCGGAAATTGGAAGGGAACGGCCGATACACCCAACGGCCCGGTGGAGCGGACTTTCGTTTTCAAGGTGGACGGCCATAAACTCACGGGCGAGACCACCAGCAGCATGTTCGGCAAGTCGACGATCGAAGACGGTAAGGTAGATGGGGACGACATTTCCTTCAGCGTCACGGTGAGTATCGGGGGCAATGAAGGAAAGGTCAACTACAAGGGCAAAGTCGAAGGCGACACGATCAAGTTCCAGATTGAGGTGCAGGCCATCGGGCAGACCTTGGAGATGACCGCCAAGAGGGTGCCGTGACCTGCTTGGGGCATCTATGAGTCCCGGTGGGCGGCGTCCTGAGGAGTGGGAAGATTTCGAGGCGGCGGCCAAAAGGCCGATCGAGCAGCACATCCGAAATTCGTTCATCAAGACATATAAACCCGTTCTGGATGACTCAAGGTACCGCTCGTTCGACAGCATGGAAGAGTACCGCCAGTGGTGCCGGGACCACCTGCCCTCCTGGCTTGGCTACAGCCGCGGCTAAACCGTTAGATGGCCACCTTCGAATTCAAGAACGCCGAGGAACTCGGCCGAGCATGCCGGCGTCGGGGCGTAAAGTACCTCTTTTTCGGAAAGTCCGGCGCAATTCTGCTCGGATATTCGGATACCACTCAGGACGTCGATCTTTACGTGGAGAAGGAAGCCGCCAACTGCGCGAAACTGGTAGGGGCGCTGTTGGAACTCGGGTTCCAGCTCACCGAAAGTGAGCAACAAGAGGTTCGGACGGGCAAGGACGTCATACAGCTTAGAAACGGCCCTTTCGATTTGGACCTGATCTTCGCGCCCGACGGCATCGAACATTTTGAGGATGCCTGGAGGCGCCGCGTCGAAATGCACGGCTTTCCTATCGCGAGCATCGACGACATTGTGAGCAGCAAGCAGGCGGCAAATCGGCAAAAGGATAAGGAATCTTTGCCACGGTTGAAACAGGCAGTAATTCCTGGGCCTGGCGCACCGGAGGCGCAGTCTACCTGAGGTTTCTATTCGGAGCGCTCCGCTGGTTCACCGGATCCCGCCTCAGCTTCGCGGCAAGAGTCGTTGTGCCCACGAAACGGCTGGGATTTCCCATCCCCCAGATCCGGCAGTACTTTTTGCCGGGACAGGGCACATTGCCTAAACCACCGCATTCGGGTGATAATAGGACTGTACCCGTATTTCCACCCCCGGAGGCGGGAGAGGTGCATACCCTGGAGGCAACTGCGTGAAGCGTGCCGGATCCGATGAGGCCCTGCGATGTTCGTTCTGCCACAAAAGTCAAGATGTAGTCGGGAAGCTCATCTCATCCCCTAGTGATTACCCGCGGGCGTACATTTGCGATGAATGCATCGCAGTGTGCAACTCGATCTTGGACGACGACAAAGTCGACCAGCCTTCCGGGATGCCGCATAAGATCCCGAAACCGTTGGAAGTAAAGGAGCACCTCGACCAATACGTCATCGGCCAGGAGGCTACCAAGAAGAAGCTGGCGGTGGCGGTGTACAACCATTGCAAGCGCATCCACATGAACCGGATGAGGAACTCCGACGTGGAGTTGTCCAAATCCAACATCTTGCTGATCGGTCCGACCGGGACCGGCAAAACCCTCATGGCGCAGACGCTGGCCCGGATTTTGGACGTGCCCTTCGCCATCGTGGACGCCACCACCTTGACCGAAGCCGGCTACGTGGGCGAGGATGTCGAGAACATCATCCTCAAGCTGCTGCAGGCGGCCGACGGAGACGTCCAAAGGTGCCAGCAGGGCATCATATATATCGACGAGATCGACAAGATCTGCCGCAAGGACGAGAATCCGTCGATCACCCGCGATGTTTCCGGCGAGGGGGTGCAGCAGGCTCTCCTGAAGATCCTCGAAGGGACTATCGCGAATGTGCCGCCCCAGGGCGGACGCAAGCATCCGCACCAGGAATTCACGCCGGTGGATACCACGAATATCCTGTTCATTTGCGGCGGGGCTTTCGTGGGGTTGGAGAAGGTAATCGGGCGCCGCGTGGGCAAGAAATCCATGGGGTTCCTGCCCGAAGAAGAGAAGAACAAAACCATAGATATCGCCGGTCATCGGGATATCAACCTGCTGGCCCAGGCGCAGCCGCAGGACCTGATCAAATTCGGGTTTATTCCGGAGTTCATCGGCCGGCTGCCGGTGAACGCGGTCCTGGAAGAATTGGACAAGGACTCGCTGGTGCAGATTTTGACCCGGCCCAAGAATGCCATTGTCCGGCAGTATCAGAAGCTTTTTGAATTTGAAAACGTGCGGCTGAAGTTTAGCGACGACGCCCTGGAAGCGATCGCCGACTTGGCCCTGGAACGTAAAGTGGGAGCGCGCGGTCTTCGCATGATCCTCGAAGACCTGATGCTGGATCTCATGTATTATCTCCCTTCATACAAGAAAGTGAAAGAGTTCCTGGTCACCAAAGAAATGGTGCTTTCGCAGAAAATCAGCCTTACAATACTAGAAAAGGCCGGCTAAACCAGCCAGCGCACTTTTTGCGTCTTGCCTGCCCAAACCGGCCGCGGGTCGCCGGGAGCTAACCCTTGCGGAGAAACATGCTTACTTTAAAGGAAAAATCGGATACAAAGCGTCTGCCGATGATGCCCATTCGGGATGTGGTGATTTTCCCGTATATGATGACCCCTTTTGTGGTGGGGCGGGAGTCCAGTGTGCGGGCGCTCGAAGAGGCCATGGCCGGCGATAAGAAAATTTTCCTGGCCACGCAGCACGACGCCTCCATCGACGAGCCTAAGCCGAATGAGATTTATACGGTTGGCACGGTTGTCAATATCGTGCAAAGCCTGAAGCTGCCGGACGGGAACATCAAGGTTCTCGTGGAAGGCGTAGAGCGGGCTAAAGTTTTTTCCATCACCGACGACGAAGGGTTTTTCCGGGCGGTCGTGCGCACGTTCAATTTCAAAGTGGAGCCCGGTCCTCAGCTTGACGCGCTGACCAGCCGCGTGACTACTTTGTTCGAGCAGTACGTCAAGCTGAGCCAAAACCTGAACTACGAAACTATGATCGCTGCCATCCGGGTGGACGACGCCGGCAAACTGGCGGACACCGTGGGCGCCAATCTGCAGTTGACGATTGAGGAAAAGCAGGAACTACTCGAAATCTTCGATCCCGTAGACCGGCTTACCCGCGTGGCCGAGATGCTGGACATCGAAATCGAGAAGCTGAACGTGGACCGCACCATTCAGGGCCGCGTGAAGCGCCAGATGGAAAAGGCCCAGAAAGAGTATTACCTCAACGAGAAGATCAAGGCCATCCAGAAGGAGCTGGGCCGCGGCGAAAAGAGCGAAATCGACGAGCTGAAAAAGCGCATCGAGACGGCCGGCATGACGAAGGACGCGCTGGAGAAGGCGATGGCGGAACTGAAACGGCTGGAGAACATGCCGCCCATGTCCGCCGAGTCTACCGTTTCGCGCAACTATCTCGATTGGCTGCTGGCAGTGCCGTGGAAGAAGAAATCCAAGGAAATCCGCGACCTGAAGTTCGCCGAGGGTGTACTCGAATCCGACCATTACGGGCTGGAAAAAATCAAAGAGCGCATCCTGGAATTCCTGGCGGTGCGCCGCCTGGTGAAGAATCCCAAGGGTTCCATCCTCTGCTTCGTGGGGCCTCCCGGAGTGGGCAAGACGTCGCTGGGTATGTCGATCGCCAAGGCCACCGGACGCAAGTTCGTGCGCATGTCGCTGGGCGGCGTGCGGGATGAAGCCGAAATCCGCGGCCACCGCCGCACTTATATCGGCGCGTTACCGGGCCAGGTGATCCAGATGATGAAGAAGGCCGGCACGCGCAATCCGGTCTTCATGCTGGACGAAGTGGAAAAGATGTCCATGGACTTCCGCGGCGATCCTTCCGCCGCCCTGCTCGAGGTGCTGGACCCCGAACAGAATTTTATGTTTGTTGACCACTATCTCGATGTGGAGTATGATCTGAGTCAGGTCTTCTTCATCGCGACGGCCAACGTTCTGCATACGATTCCACCCGCCTTGCAGGACCGGATGGAGGTCATCCGGCTTTCCGGCTACACCGAATATGAGAAGCTGGAGATCGCCAAACGTTTCCTGGTCCGGAAGCAGATGGAGCAGACTGGGTTGTCAAGCGACGATATCGAGTTTTCCGACGAGGGGCTGCAGGGTCTGATTCAATACTACTCGCGAGAGGCCGGCGTGCGGAACCTGGAGCGGGAAATCGGCAATGTTTGCCGCAAGATGGCGCGCAAAGTAGTGAACGCGCAGAGCAGCAAGGATAAGAAGCGCGCCGCAAAGATCGTAATTACCGGCGAGATTCTGCCGGATCTCCTGGGGCCGCACAGGTTCCGCGATCTGGTGGCGGAAAAGAAGAATGAAATCGGGGCAGCGGTGGGGTTGGCATGGACCGAAGTGGGCGGCCAGATCCTGACTACCGAAGCGACCCTCATGGAAGGGAAAGGTAAGCTGACAATTACCGGCAAATTGGGCGAAGTGATGCAGGAATCCGCCCAGGCGGCGATGAGTTACATCCGCTCCAGGGCGCATCAGTTCGGGCTTCCGCGGGACTTTTACCGTAACCTGGATGTGCACATCCACATTCCCGAAGGGGCCATTCCAAAAGACGGTCCGTCGGCCGGCATCACTATGGCCACCACGATTTGCAGCGCGCTGACACGCATTCCGGTGCGCGGCGATGTGGCCATGACCGGCGAAATCACTCTTCGCGGCAAGGTACTGGGCATCGGCGGCTTGAAGGAGAAGCTGCTGGCGGCGCACCGTCACGGGATCAACGAAGCCATCGTACCGATGGACAACAAAAAGGATTTGCCGGAGATCCCTGAAAATATTCGCAACGAGATGAAGATTAATTTCGTCGAGTCGATGGACGAGGTTCTTAAGATCGCATTGGAGCGGGAGATTGTCGCGTTGCCCATGCCGGCCACCTCAGGCGTGGAAGTCGCCGCCCAACCGGAAGAAATTGTCGCGCACTAGCAGGACAGGCCCCAGGCTTGTCCCGCGGCTAGCTGGCAGGTTTTGGTAATCGACAGCACTTTTGTAACATCATCGGCCAAGCCAGAACAGTTCCCCTCTGACGGCTTGCCCGAGATCGCCTTTTTAGGGAGAAGTAATGTAGGGAAGTCCAGCCTGATTAACGCCCTCGTGGGTCGCAAAGGGTTGGCCTTCGCCAGTAGCACTCCGGGTCGCACGCAAACGCTCAACTTTTACCGAATCAACGGATCGTTCTATTTTGTCGATCTTCCCGGGTACGGTTACACCCGGGTGCCCAAGGAGGTTGCCGGGCCATGGCGGGACCTGATCGAGAGCTACCTTTTAACAAGACAGACCTTGGATCTTTCCTTTTTGATCCTGGACGCCCGCAGGGGCTGGATGGAACAGGATTTGCAACTCAAACAATGGCTTGAGCTTCACAACCGGCGGTACCAGGTGATCGCCACAAAAACAGATAAGTTGAATCAATCGGAACAATGGCAGGGTCTGGCGGCTATCCGCAAGGAAAACGTCGAACCGGTGCCATTCTCGGCCTCCACAGGCCGGGGAGTGAGGGAAATTTGGCAAGCGATAACGAAAACACTCCAGACGCGGTAAATACCACACCACCGCAAGAAGAACAGGACAAGCCGTCCGAGCGCCCGCACGAACGGCCTGCCCGCGAAAATGGGCCTGCCCGCGAAACCTCAGGGCCCGCCCGCGATACATCCAAAGAACAGACCACGAAAGACCAGACCGCCGCCGCCCCTGACGGCGCTGCGGGCTCCGAGGCACGCACGCCGGCCACCGCCGAACGGCCAGACCAGGGAGGCGGTCACCACGGAGGTCATCGGCGTAACAAGCCGCCTGCCCAGGCCAAGAATGGTTCTCCAACCCTGGACTTGGTCGAACTGAAGGACATGAGCATCCAGCGGCTCAACCAGGTCGCCAAAGATATGAACGTCGCCGGCGCCGCCGGACTGCGCAAGCAGGAGCTGATCTTCAAGATCCTGCAAACCCAGGCCGAGAAGAGCGGCCTGATCTTCTCCGAAGGCGTGCTCGAATGCCTGCCCGACGGCTTCGGCTTCCTGCGCGCGCCGGAGTACAATTACCTGCCGGGCCCCGACGATGTGTATGTCTCCCCTTCGCAGATCCGCCGCTTCGATCTGCGCACCGGCGACACCATCTCCGGCCAGATCCGCCCACCTAAAGAGGGCGAGCGGTACTTTGCGCTCATCAAAGTCGATGCCATCAATTTCGAGCCACCGGAGGAAGCTCGCAACAAGATCTTCTTCGACAACCTGACGCCGCTTTATCCCAACGCGCGCATCAAGCTCGAAACCGTGCGCGACAATTTCTCGGGCCGCGTCATGGATCTGCTGACGCCCATCGGCAAAGGGCAGCGCGGGCTGATCGTATCGCCTCCCCGCACCGGCAAGACGATGCTGCTGCAGAGCATCGCCAATTCCGTCACCACCAATCATCCCGAGGTCACCCTGATCGTGCTGCTGATCGACGAGCGGCCCGAGGAAGTCACCGACATGCAGCGCTCGGTGCGCGGCGAAGTGATCAGTTCCACCTTCGACGAACCGGCTACGCGCCACGTGCAGGTGGCCGAAATGGTGATCGAAAAAGCCAAACGCCTGGTGGAGCATAAGAAGGATGTGGTGATCTTGCTCGATTCCATCACCCGGCTGGCGCGCGCTTACAATACCATCGTGCCTCCCTCCGGCAAAGTACTGTCCGGCGGCGTGGATTCGAACGCCCTGCAGCGCCCCAAGCGCTTCTTCGGTGCGGCGCGCAATATTGAAGAGGGCGGATCGCTCACCATTATCGCCACTTCGCTGATCGATACCGGCAGCCGTATGGACGACGTGATTTTCGAAGAGTTCAAGGGCACCGGCAACCTGGAAATCCACCTGGAGCGTAAGCTGGTGGATAAACGCGTCTTCCCGGCTATCGACATCAACAAGAGCGGCACGCGCAAGGAAGAGCTGCTACTGCCCAGGGAAGAGTTGAACCGGGTGTGGATTCTGCGCAAAGTCCTGAATCCACTGTCGCCGGTGGAGACGATGGAACTGCTGCTCGACAAGCTCGGCAAGACCCGCAGTAACGCGGAGTTCTTGAACTCCATGAGCGGGTAAGTTCGCCACCGCCTGCGCTATACTCCAGACATGGGAGCCTCCGTTCTGGTATCCGAGCAGGAGTATCTCACCACCAGCTACGGGCCGGACCGCGAGTACGATGACGGCGAACTCCTGGAGCGTAACGTGGGGGAGAGACCGCACAGCATCCTGCAAGGTGAATTCAGCGGGTATTTCCGCGATCTGCGGAAGCAGCAGCGGCTCCTTCGCGCTTTTGTCGAGCAACGCGTCCGGATCGCGCCCCGCAAGTACCGCGTCCCCGACGTGTGCGTTTACAAAGAACCGGCGCCCCGCGACCGCATCTTCATCACTCCGCCTTTCATCGCCATCGAAATCCTCTCGCCCGAAGATCGCATGAGCCGGGTGCGCAAGAAGATCGACGAGTTTCTAACGTTCGGTGTGCCGTATGTCTGGGTGATCGATCCGGAAGAGCGCCGCGCGGATGTATACACCGCATCGGGCATGTACGAAGCCAAGGACGGTGTACTCCGCACCGAGAATCCCACCATTGAGGTCCCGCTGGCCGATCTATTCCAGGCCCTGGATGACTAACTCGGGCGATGCCATTCTGCTGCTTTCCTTCGGCGGCCCCGACCAGCCCGAAGAAGTCTTGCCGTTTCTCGAAAACGTTCTGCGGGGCCGCAACGTGCCCCGCGAGCGGCTGCTGGAGGTAGCCGGGCACTACCACCACTTCGGCGGGCGCAGCCCCATCAACGATCAGAATCGCGCATTGATGGAGGCGCTGCGCCAGGTGCTCGCCGCCGAGGGCCCCGACCTGCCGGTTTACTGGGGCAATCGCAACTGGCACCCCCTGCTGCCGGATACGCTACGCCAAATGACCGCGGATGGCGTGCGGCATGCATTCGCCTTCGTGACCTCGGCGTACAGCTCCTACTCCGGCTGCCGGCAGTATCTGGAGGATTTGGCGCGCGCGCGCGAGGCCGTGGGTCCCGCAGCGCCGGAAGTGCAGAAGCTGCGCGTTTTCTACAATCACCCGGGATTCATCGAGCCCATGGCGGAGCGCGTGCGCACGGCGCTCGACCGCATCCCCGCAGACCGGCGCGCCGCCGCGGCGCTGGCATTCTCCGCACACAGCGTACCCGTGGCCATGGCGGAAACCAGCCGCTACGTGCCGCAGGTGCAAGAGGCCTGCCGGCTCGTGGCCGAACTCGTGGGGCGCCCGTCTTATCGCCTGGTCTATCAAAGCCGCAGCGGAGCGCCCGGCCAGCCCTGGCTGGGTCCCGATGTGCTCGAATACCTGCGCGAACTGGCCGCGGCCGGCAACACTCGCGACGTGGTTCTGGCGCCTATCGGATTCATCTCCGACCACATGGAAGTCGTCTACGATCTGGATACCGAGGCGCGCCAGTTGTGCGATGAACTGGGTCTTCACCTGGTGCGGGGGGAAACCGTGGGCGCCGATCCGCGCTTCGCGGCTATGATCCGCGAACTGGTGCTGGAACGTATGGGCCACGGCCCGCGCCGCGCGCTGGGCGAGCAGGGTCCCAGCCACGACGTCTGCGCCGCGGATTGCTGCCCCGCCCCCAGGATGGCGCGGCGGCCCTAAGCCGGCCGTTCCGCGCCGCTCCCTACAGAACTCCGGCGACCCAGCCGATAGAACTACTGTATGGATTCTGCAACCCCCGGAAGCGCGGCCCAAATCAACGCCCTAATCGATGGCCGGCACGCATGCGCCGCAACTTTGGAAAGGCCTTGTTGCGGAGCCGGTTGAGCCGTTTGAGCAGGTTGGGCGAGGTCGCGTGGAAGGACCCGAGCATTTCTAAGGTGGGATGAGACTTTCTCCTCATCAGTGGCACTAAGGTTTCGAAAATCCAAAGAAAGTGAGCCGGCAGTGATGGACGATCAAGACGTCATCCGAGAGTTCGTCATAGAAAGCAACGAAAACCTGGCCCGTCTGGACCAGGAGATGGTGGAACTGGAAAAGAGCCCCCAAGATCCGCAGTTGCTGGCAGGTATTTTCCGCACTATCCACACGATCAAGGGGACTTGCGGGTTCCTGGGCTTCGCATCGCTCGAAGGTGTCACGCATTTGGCGGAGAACCTCCTGAGCCAACTGCGCGATGGCAAGCGCGAACTGTCGCCCGACTTGGTAACCCTCATTCTGGAGGCTGTGGACGTGGTGAAGACGGTTCTCCTGTCCATCGAAGCGACCGGAGGCGAGGGAACCGAGACCTACGACGAATTGCGCAAACGCCTGCAGATCGCATGCGCCCTAACCCCCTCGGGGACGCCCTGCGCGGCCTCCTTTCAAGCTGCGCCGGGCGCGGAAACGGCGGCTGCCGCGAAAGGGCCATCCATATCGGATTCGAGCATCCGCGTCGATGTCGGCCTGCTGGATAAGCTCATGAACCTGGTGGGCGAACTGGTCCTGGCTCGCAACCAGATTCTGCAGTTCAACGCGCAGCAGGAGGATTCCACCCTTAACGCAACCTCCCAACGCCTCAACCTCATCACCACCGAACTGCAGGAAGGCGTCATGAAGACCCGCATGCAGCCTATAGGCGTGGTCTGGAACAAATTGCCGCGCCTGGTTCGCGATCTGGCTACTTCGTTTGGCAAACAGATCCGGTTGGAGATGCATGGAGCCGACACGGAGTTGGACAAGACCATCATCGAAGCCATCAAGGATCCGCTGACCCATATCGTGCGCAATTGCTGCGATCACGGCATCGAAAAACCGGAAGTGCGCGTCCGGAATGGCAAGCCGGCGCAGGGTAAACTGACGCTACGAGCCTTTCATGAGGGGGGCCAGGTAAACATCGAGATCGCCGACGATGGCGCCGGAATCGATGTGCAGGTAGTGAAAAACAAGGCCGTCCAGAAAGGCCTGATCCGGATCGAGCAAGCCGAGCGCATGACCGAGCGGGAGGCGCTCGCGTTAATCTGCCTCCCAGGATTCTCCACCGCGGCCGAAGTGACCAGCGTCAGCGGTCGTGGCGTGGGGATGGACGTGGTCAAAACCAATATCGAAAAAATCGGCGGTGTGGTGGATTTGGTCAGCCGCCCGGGCGAAGGCACTACGCTGAAGCTGAAAATCCCGCTGACCCTCGCCATCATTCCGGGCCTGGTCGTGACGCTGATGGATAGGCGTTCGGCGCCGCGTGAATCGGGGGGCGGCGGCGTGCGCTACGTGATTCCCCAGGTCAGCCTTCTCGAACTGATCCGCCTCGAGGGCGATGCCGGAAAGCGGCAGATCGAACGGATTCACGACACGCCGTTCTACCGCCGGCGCGGAAGCCTGCTGCCGCTGGTTTATCTGGCGGATGTATTGCAACTCGGCGGCGGAGGCGAATCCAATGTGGTCAATATCGTGGTTTTGCAGGCCGAAGACCGGCAATTCGGCCTGGTCGTCGATGGCATCAGCGATACCCAGGAGATCGTGGTCAAGCCCCTCGGGAAGCAGTTAAAGGGTCTGAACTGTTATGCCGGCGCAACGATAATGGGAGATGGCCATGTAGCCCTCATCCTGGACGTATCGGGCATCGCCCAGTTGTCCGGCGTCGTACGGGAATCCCGGGACAAGGCCGCGTCGGAGAACCAGCGCCGGGAATATACCGGCAGCGAGCGCCAAACGTTCCTGTTGTTCCGTGCGGGGTGTTTCGCCCGCCTGGCGGTCCCTCTCTCCCTGGTAGCCAGGCTGGAGGAAATCGCACTTTCCAAAATCGAACACGCCGGCGGCCGGCACGTCGTGCAGTATCGCGGCCGCATTCTGCCGCTGGCTTCGCTGGCGCTTATCATGGATCCCGGCGCCGCGGATACCGCCGGTCTCCAGGATCCCGCGCAGGTGGTGGTTTTTAGCAATGGCGACCACAGCATGGGCATCCTGGTGGATCAAATCCTGGATATCGTGGAGGACCACGTAACTGTCCGCCAGGCAGCCGCGCGCAAGGGCCTGTTGGGCTCCGCGGTGATCGGGAAGAAAGTGACGGACCTGCTCGATATGCACGCCGTGATTCAGGCGGCCGACGAAGCCTGGTTCGGCGGCCAGGATGCGAAGCACGCGAAGCGCGCCACGATCATGGTCGCGGACGCTTCTCCTTTCGCGCGCGGCCTGGTGCGCAACTCACTAGAAATGGCCGGCTATCGCGTCATCGAGACGGCCGACACACAAACGGCCCTGCGCGAACTGGAGCGATGCAAAATCGACATCGTGCTGGCCGGTATCGATCTGCCAGCGGATGCCGGCCACAGTCTGATGGACGAAATGCGTCGATCCCCCACGCTGGCGGGCGTTCCCACCTTGGCCCTGGTGGATAATGCCGGGCAAGCTGAGGGAGATCGGGCGCGTGCTCAAGGCTTCTCCGATTCCCAGGTGAAATTCGATCGGGACGCCATGCTGCGGTCTCTGGCAAGGCTGGCAGAGACGCTCGGAACGGCGGAAGCGCCGGCCCCTGTGGGGAAAAAAGGAAGCTTATGATCGCTCCGCAAAAGACGAACGGCGCATCCGGCGAGACGGCGCGCGAATATGCCACCTTCTTTGTGGATGGCCTTTTCTTCGGCATTGACGTACTGCAAGTTCAGGAAGTGCTCCGCTACCAGGAGATGACCCGCGTGCCGCTGGCCCCTACCGTTATCGAGGGCCTCATTAATCTGCGCGGCCAGATCGTCACCGCGGTCGATATGCGGCGGCGTTTGAAGCTGCGGCCCCGGGACGGCGATCGCGCGCCCATGAACACGGTGGTCCGCACCAAGGAAGGCGCTGCCGTCAGCTTGCTGGTGGACGAAATCGGCGATGTCGTGGAGGTGGACGCGGAGACATTCGAGCCCGTGCCGGAAAACGTCGAGCCCGCTGCGCGGGATCTTCTGCAGGGCGTGTACAAGCTCAAAGACCGTTTGTTGCTGGTCCTGGACACAGAGAAAACCATCGATTTCGCGGCGGGCAACTCGCCGGCGCCGCAAGCGTAAGAAATGCGGCCAATGGCAGGCTGAATATCGGTCCGGCAGGTAGAGAGGTTCGCGTGGCGTTCACGTTTTTCTTTCGAGACGAACAAGTGCTGGAGCAGGTTGTGAAGCACCTCCTGCCCTCGTTGGCTGGACGCAGCCATCCCCGCATCTGGGACGCCGGCGTGGCCATGGGGCAGGAGCCTTATACCTTGGCGATCATGCTGGCGGAGCGCATCGGACACTTCGCCTTCGAGAATCTGCGGATCGATGCGACTGACGTGGAAGAGAGCGGACAGTTTGGGCGGCTGATCAATGCGGCCGAGTACCCTTTGGAAGAGTTGTCCCGTTTACCTGACGGCATCCTGGAGAGATTCTTCGAGCCGGACGGGAAGCCTGGATACTTTCGCGTGATTGACGGGATCCGGCGGCGCGTCGTCTACCGGCGGCACGATCTGCTGTCGTTCCAGGAAATCGGCCAGGGATATTCGCTGGTCTTGTGCAAGAATGTGTTGCTCCACTTCCAGCCCCTGGAGCGGATCGAAGTGCTCCGTATGTTTCACCGGGCACTGGCGCCTGGTGGCTTATTCGCCACCGAGCAGACGCAGGACATGCCAGCGGAAGCCGCGCCGCTCTTCGACCGGGTGTGTCCGGAAGCCCAGTTATTCCGCAGAGTGGAGGGCACCGGATGCGGATCGTGATTTTAGAAAATAGCCGTCAGCTCTATACATCCCAGGTATATCTGGTGCTCGGCAGCGCCAGCCGGCTGGAAGACGTGAATACCCTGGTGGATGTCGGTCAGGATCCGGCGGTCCTCGAGAGCATTGCGCGGGCGCCCACGGGCGTCGGCAAATGGCCCGTCGAACAGGTCGTGATCACGCACGGCCATTCCGATCATTGCGCGCTGCTTCCGAAGATTCGTGAAGCATTTCATCCGCGGGTGTTGGCTTATTCACCGAACACCGGCGGCGTCGACCGCCTGTTGCGGGATGGGGACGCCATCAAAATGGGCGACCAGTATTTCGAGGTGATCCACACGCCCGGTCACAGCAGCGACTCGATCTGCCTTTACAACGGGACGGAGGGCGTGCTCTTCGCAGGCGACACGCCGCTGCTGCTCGGCTCGCCCGACAGCACCTATGAAACCGCCTTTCTAACAGCATTGGCCAAGCTGTGCGCGCGCGATATCCGGCGGATCTATTTCGGGCACGGGCCGCCGCTGATGGAGAACTGCAACGAGAGGCTGCGGGAATCGCAGCAGATGGCCGCGGGCGGCGGGCAAGCGGTTTCGCCGTCCGTTTTCGATACACGTTCAGGAATGCGATGAGGAATAAAGGAGCAGACAATGGCAAGACAAACAGGTAACGGCCGGAGCGTTGGCCCCGCGCGAAACCCGTCCATCGGCGCCGCCGTTTTGGACCGACCCATACATGATGCGGGGGAGACGAAAACAAGAAATCTGCTGCAGGAGGAACTGCTTCGGGTAGGCGCCGCTCTGCAGCAAGGCCACCTCGCGGAGCGCGCGCAAGTGGAAATCTTCCAGGGCGGCGACCGCGCCGTCGCGGAGAGCCTGAATGCGATGCTGGATTCGGTGATTCGCCCCCTCAACGTCTCCGCCGAATACGTGGACCGCATCTCGAAGGGCGATATCCCGCCCAAGATCACGGATGCCTACCAGGGCGACTTCAACGAGATCAAGAATAACCTGAATGTCTGCATCGATGCTCTCAGCCGCTTAGTGGCGGATGGCGTGGGCCTCACTCAGGCAATGCTTGAAGGCAAGCTGGCGGTGCGCGCCGATGCGGCCAAACACCAGGGCGACTTCCGCAAGGTCATCGAAGGCTTCAACCTGACGCTCGACAACGTCATCAAACCGTTGAACGTCTCCGCCGAGTACGTGGACCGCATCTCGAAGGGCGACATCCCGCCCAAGATCACCGATACCTATCAGGGCGATTTCAACGAAATCAAGAACAACTTAAACGTCTGCATCGAAGCTATTGCGCGGCTGGTGACCGACAGTCTGGCGTTGACCCAGGTCATGCAGGATGGCAAGCTGGCGGCACGCGCCGATGGGACAAAGCATCAGGGCGACTTCAGAAAGGTCCTGGAGGGATTCAACCTCACGCTGGACGCCATTCTGCTGCCCATTGGCGAAGGCAACCGTGTGCTGGCGCAAGTTTCGGCGGGTAAGATCGACGAGTTGATCTCCCAGACCTATAAGGGCGACCACGAGAAGATGAAGCAGGCCGTCAATACCGTCGCGGTGGTGCTGCAGACCTTGCAAAAAGAGTTACGCCGCCTGACCGAAGCGTCTCACGAAGGGCAGCTATCGGAGCGCGGCAAGGCCGATCAATTCCAGGGCGCCTACGCAGACATCGTCAAAGGCGTCAACGAGATGCTGGATGCCACCCTGCTGCCCATTGGCGAAGGCAACCGGGTGCTGCGCCTCATTCGTGGCGGAAGCCTGCGGGAGCGGGTGGAGATCGCTTGCAAAGGCGACCACGAAAAGATGAAGAATGCCATCAACGGCGTGCATGCGTGGCTCACCGATTTGGTGGCCTACGTGACCAAGATTGCCAATGGCGACATGCACGCGACCCTGGAAAAGGCTTCCAACGAGGACCAGATCCACGAGTGGCTGGTGTTGTTGAAGGACAATATTAACGGGCTGGTGGACGACGTCAACACGCTGGCCCAGGCATCCGTGAACGGTCGTCTGGGAGTACGCGCCGACGCCGCCAGGCATCGGGGAGAATACCGGAAGATCGTGGAAGGTTTCAACAAAACGCTCGACACCGTGGTCGATCCTTTAAAGGTAGCCGCCAACCAGGCTTCGGCGCTGGCATCATCGGCCGAGGAACTCACGGCGGTAAGCAATCAGATGGCCTCGAATGCCGAGGAGACCGCCACGCAGGCCAACGTGGTTTCGGCGGCCAGCGAGCAAGTATCGAAGAACGTGACGGTAGTGGCCACGGGCAGCGATCAGATGCAAGCCTCCATCCGGGAGATCGCCAAGAGCGCCAACGAATCGGCGAAGGTAGCCAAGGCCGCCGTGAGCGTGGCGGAATCCACGAATAGCACGATCGCTAAGCTGGGTGAATCCAGCATCGAAATCGGAAAGGTCATCAAGGTCATCACTTCCATCGCGCAACAAACCAACCTGTTGGCGTTAAACGCCACCATCGAGGCGGCGCGGGCCGGTGAAGCCGGCAAGGGCTTCGCGGTGGTGGCCAACGAGGTCAAGGAACTCGCCAAGGAAACCGCCAAAGCCACCGAAGAGATCGGGCAAAAGATCGACGCGATCCAAACAGACACAAAGGGCGCGGTGCAGGCCATCGGCGAGATCAGCGCCATCATCAACCAGATCAACGACATTTCCAACAACATCGCCTCGGCCGTAGAAGAGCAGACCGTCACCACCAACGAGATCGCCCGGAACGTAGGCGAAGCGGCTAAAGGCACCGGAGAAATCGCCAAGAATATCGGCGGCGTCGCAATCGCCGCGCAAAACACCACGCGCGGCGCGACGGACATGCAGAAGGCGGCACAGGCCCTCAGCGGGATGGCCGCGCAACTTCAAGGACTGGTCGCCAAGTTCACCTTTTGAGGTGCGGCGCAGGCCTGAGATCGACTAGCGAGAACTGTAAGTAGCTCCCTGACGGAACGGCTTCCGGCCGTACCGTCAGGGAGCTTTTTTGTTGAATTGGATGCCGCCGGTAGGGACCGCACGCGTCAAGTCAAGCGCTAAAGCCGGCCCCCCAAACGTCCGATATAGACCGAGAGAGGATTTGAATGTCCCAGGCTATGGTCGTTGACGACTCTCGGGCGGTGCGCATGATTCTTACCAGAAACCTCTCGGAGCTGGGTTACGAGGTTTCCGCCGCCGCCGATGGCGCCGAGGCACTGGCGCTGCTCCGCGATGACTTCGCGCTCATTCTGGTCGATTGGAACATGCCGCACATGAATGGGCTCGAGTTGCTCACCAGATTACGCGCCGATCCGCGCTACGCATCGGCAAAAATAATGATGGTGACCACCGAAACGGAGGTCGATCAGATGGTAAAGGCGCTGGCCGCGGGCGCCGATGAATATGTGATGAAGCCGTTCACCAAAGAGATCCTGGCCGACAAACTCCGGGTGATGGGGTTGATCCACTAAATGCCGAATCGATTCGACTATCCGGTGAGGTCATGATGCGCGCAGGCATCTCGAGGAAAGCGATCCCGCCGGGTGCGCGCATTCGCGTCCTGGTGGTGGACGATTCGGTAGTTATCCGCCGCCTGGTGGCGCACGCGCTACAGGAAGACTCCACTCTCGAAGTGGTGGGCGCGGCTTCGAACGGTGCGATTGCGCTTGAGCGCATCGCACAGTTGTGCCCCGATGTCATCACCCTGGATATAGAAATGCCAGAGATGGATGGCCTGGCGGTTTTGCGTCGTATACGGAACCAGGCGGGACGGCCGCGCGTGGTGATGTTCAGCACCCTGACGGACCGCGGCGCGGCACTGACCCTGGAATCGCTGGCGCTGGGCGCCGACGACTACGTCACCAAAGCGGCTAATGTTGGCTCTCTCGATCGTTCCATGGCCAGTTTGCGGAGCGATCTGATCCCCAAGATCAAACAGTTCTTCGCGCTGCCGGGGCAGCCCGTGATAGGCCCGCCGCCCCTCGCGGCTCCGAAGCCTGCCGGTACGGCCCGCGTTCCGGGACGTCTGGCCAGCCAGCCCAAAGTATTGGCGCTGGGTATCTCAACGGGCGGACCGACGGCCCTCGGAACGATCATTCCTCAGTTTCCGGCGAACTTCCCGCTGCCCATCCTGATCGTGCAGCATATGCCGCCCTTATTCACGCGATTCCTCGCCGAACGGCTCCAAAGCACCGCGCAGTTAAACGTTCAAGAAGCAACCGATGGGGACAAACTGGTGGCCGGCACGGTACGGATCGCTCCTGGAGACTACCACATGCGCGTGCGGAGCCAAGACGGAGAAGCCGTCGTCCGACTGGATCAATCGCCGCCGGAAAACTCCTGCCGCCCGTCGGTGGACGTCTTATTCCGCTCGGTCGGAGAAGTATATGGCGGGGCGGTGATCTCGGCCGTGCTGACAGGCATGGGGCAGGATGGCATGCGCGGCGCGGCAGTTCTAAAGGCCAATGGAGCGTATGTCATCGCCCAGGACGAAGCCAGCAGCGTAGTATGGGGCATGCCCGGCGCGGTGGTCGCGGCCGGATTGGCAAACTGTGTCGTCCCCCTGGACGCGGTGGTTCCCGAGATCCTCCGCCAGGTAGGTAGAGGGTAAACCGATGTCAGTGGCCGATCTGGCTCCCGAAGGCTACCGTTTCCTGCAGGACTACGTGTATCGGGAGTCCGGCATCGTGCTCGATGGCGACAAGCGCTACCTGCTGGAAGCCCGTCTCACGCCCATCGTTCACCAGATGCGCCTGGAAAGCTTGGACGATCTCTGCGCCATGCTGCGCGGGCCGGCCGGTAACACCGTCCTGAAGCGCCAGGTCGTGGAGGCCATGACCACGAATGAAACCTTCTTTTTTCGCGATCCGGCACAATACGATGCGCTGCGCTCGGTGGTCATCCCCGGCCTGATTGCACTGCGCCAGGATACCCGAAAAATGAGTTTTTGGTCGGCTGCATCCTCCTCCGGGCAGGAAGCCTACAGCCTGGCCATGATGCTGCTCGAAATGGGGCTGGGCGATTGGAAGATCAAGATCCAGGGCACGGACCTGTCCGTCCAGATGGCCGACCGCGCCAGCACGGGGAAATATCTGCAAATTGAAGTCAACCGCGGACTGCCGGTGGCGTATCTCGTAAAATACTTCACGCGGGCCGGCCTGGAATGGCAGTTGAAGCCCGAAGTGCGGAGGATGGTCGATTTCACCACCTTCGATTTGCGGCAGAGTATGTCCGCGCGCGGGCCGTTCGACGTGGTTTTCTGCCGCAACGTGCTGATTTATTTCGATGTGGAATCCAAACGCCGGATTCTGGACGAGATCCATGGAACGCTGTTCCGGGGCGGCTATCTATTGCTCGGCGGCAGCGAAACGACCTTGAACCTGACCACACGCTTCGAGCGAAGAATACTGGGCCAGACGGTGCTTTACCAGGCGCCCTGAAAGGACAAAATGACAGCTTCCGCTTCTCTGGAGATATATCGGGACGATCTGGCGCGCATCGTGCAATCGGTCTGTCGCACCATGATGGATCTGGACGCCGCCACTTCCGACGCAGCCTGGAAACACTCGCCGGATACGATTACTTCCGCCGTTCACTTCGTTGGGGAGTGGCGGGGCGCTACGCTGGTGGAGTGCAACCTGCCGCAAGCCTTGCAATTCGCGGCACGGTTCATGGGCATCGAAATGCCCTCCGCGATCGACGACGACGTTCGCGACGTGATGGGTGAACTAGCCAATATGGTGGCCGGCAACCTGAAGTCCCTCCTACCGAGAGGATCGCACCTGTCGATGCCCTCGGTGGTCGAAGGCAGCGACTACGCCCTGCGGGTATGCGGAGTCAACGCCGCGGAGCGTATGACTTTTTCGAGCGATGCGGGCGCCTTCCGCGTCACCCTAATCGAAATCATACAGGCTGCTTGAGCGGATGGCCCCGGTCCGTTGTATACTTTGCAAGATGCCCAACATCGAAAAGTATCCGGCGGGCGCGTTTGTGTGGGTCGAGCTCGGAACCACGGATCAAGCCGCCGCCAAGAATTTCTATGGGTCGCTCTTTGGCTGGGAAGCCAACGACATGCCCATGGGACCTGACGAGCACTATACGATTTTCCGGCTACAGGGCCGCGATGCCGCCGCGGCCTATACGCTGCGCCCCGACATGTCAGGCGGCGCGCCGCCGAACTGGCTGCCCTACATTTCCGTGGAAAACGTGGACGATGCGGCGGCCCGCGCCGCGCAAATGGGTGGAAAGGTGGTGGCGCCGCCCATGGATGTCTTCGATGCGGGACGCATGGCCGTAGTTCAGGATCCAGGGGGGGCGACGTTCGCGCTCTGGCAACCGAAGAACAATCCTGGCATCGGGATCGCGGGCGTGGATGGGACGCTATGCTGGGCGGACCTGATGACTCATAATCTTCCGGCTGTCCAGCAGTTCTATTCGGTTCTGTTCGGCTGGAACATCGCGCCAGGCCAAAACGACCCATCCGGTTACCTGCACATCAAGAACGGCGAAGCCTTCATCGGCGGCATGCCGCCGGTGGGACCGCAGCCCGGTGTGCCATCGCACTGGTTGCTTTATTTCCTGGCATCCGACTGCGATGGCACCGCCGCCAAGGCCAAATCCATGGGCGCTACGATTTTCCACGGGCCGACAACCATGGAAGGCGTAGGGCGTTGGGCCGTAGTGGCCGACCCGCAAGGTGCGGTCTTCGCGATTTTCCAACCGCTCCCGCACTAAGATTGAGGGCGGCCCAGGAGTGCGGTACCGTCACTGCATGCCGCCGCCGCCCATATCCATATCCAGATTCCAGGAGCCTAGCATCCGGGCGCGCTGGCTGCCGCCCGGAGCTGCCGTTAGAATCGGCTCGACGCCTGCCACTAATGTGATGGCGGTTACCTGCCCCGGATCGGTACCTTCGGTGCTGGACACGATGATGGCGTCTCCGGCCTTCAGATCCTCCAGCTTGATGGCGGGCATATGCTCCAGCATCTGCTGCATATCGCCGCCGCGGCTCCGCATGCCGGCGCCGGCGGGCCCAGCAGCCCCGCCAGGCCCTCCGGGTGCGCCCGACGCGGCTGCTCCTCCCGTCCCTCCACCCGCCGCTCCGCCTGCGGCTCCAGATGCTCCTGACGGCCGCTGACCGCCTCCCGCCCAGGAGCCGTTTGCGCCTGAACCTCCCGCGCCCCCAGCGCCACCCGGTCCACTCGCCCCGCCAGAGGCGCGCATGGCAATCATGCGGGCCACGGTTTCCGGAAGCTTGCGCATGACGGAATCGGCATTCACGTGCACCAGAAGCGGCTTCTTGATGGCCAAGTCCATCACCTTCATGGTGTTGGCGGCCGGATCGATTGAAATCACCGTGGCGGCCACGTTGCGGAACGACCCCGAAACCACTTCCTCGGCCGCGTAGCGCGTGCCGTCTTCGCTCTTGGTGCCGAGCGCGCGCACCTGATCGCCAGGCTTGATATCCGCGATCTTGCTCGGTTTGGCGTCGGCGAATTTCACGGAATCGGGGGCATAGCGGCTGACCATGGTGTTCGCGCCAGCCACGATTACCAGTGGCTTGAGACCTTCGGCGGTGCGCGTGTTGATGGTGATTTCGCCGGCCTCGGCATTGACCGCCGTAACCAATCCGCCGATGCCGCGCTTGCGCCATTCGGCCTGATCGGCCTGCTGCTTCTTGGCAATGTCCGCCTTGGTCATCACCACCAGGGTGCTGGCCGCCAGGGCCGTTTTATCGTCGGAAAGCTCGCCGCGCGCCAGCACCCGGTCGCCGGGTCCGACGTCGCCGGCCGCAATCGGGGTGGCGTTGGACAGACTCTTTTCGCCCGGGGGCAGACGCAGAAACCGCGCGCCCGCGTGCGGCGTGATCTTTACGATCTTGCCGTCGTCCGTATGCAGCGTGATCTGGCCATTCGCCGGATCGATCGCCTGCACGGCGCCGACCAGGTTCGTACGGGCGGGCTGTTGCGCGGTGGCGACGCCTAGAACGAGCGAGAGGACCGCCGCGGGTAAATACACGATTTTCATTTGCAGACAAGCTCCATTAGTAAGACGTCAGAAAGGCCTAGCAAGGTTATGCCATGGACCGAAAATTGCTGATGGTTAAGCCAGTTAGCTCATAACGGCTGGGCTCACCCCGACAGCCGGTACCCCATTCCATGTACCGTCAGTATCCACTGGGGTTGATGGGAATCCTCTTCCAGCTTCTGCCGCAGCCAGGCGATGTGGACATCCACCGTCCGGCTGGAGGTGACGCCCCCGTATCCCCAAACTTCGCTGAGCAAGGTCTCGCGCGATACGGTGGTCCCCCGATGCTCCGCCAGGTAGCGCAGCAATTGAAACTCCTTGGCCGACAGAGTGACTGGTTTGCCATTGCGGGTTACCTCCGTGCGCCGGACGTCCAAACGAATGGCTCCGAACTGGTAAATCTCGCCGGCCGCCCCGAGCGCGGGCGCGCGGCGCAGGAGCGCCTCCACACGGGCGAGCAACTCCGGCATCTCGAATGGCTTGGTCAAATAGTCGTCGGCCCCTATCTTCAGCCCAATGACTTTATCGGCGGTCTGCCCGCGCGCCGTAAGCATCAGGATAGGCGTGGGAACGCCTCGCTGGCGCAAGTCGCGGCAAACATCCATGCCGTTCTTGCGCGGCAACATGAGGTCCAGGATGATCAGGTCGTAAGTGCCGCCCGAAGCCATGTCCAGCCCGGTCTGGCCGTCCGCGGCCGATTCCACATGATGCCCTTCGCCGCGCAGACGGTCGCCCAGAGTCATCACCAAGCCGGGCTCGTCTTCCACCAACAGGATGCGGCGTTCCATATCAGACCGTGGGTTGCGCGATCGGCGGCGCGGGTTCGGCGGCGGACACCGCGGCGGACAGTTCCAGGGTGAATGTGGTGCCCTGGCCGGGCTCACTCGAGGCGTCCAGGCGCCCGCCCATGGCTTCCGCGATGTCGCGCGCCAGACTCAGCCCCAGGCCCGTCCCATGAATCTGCGCCGCCTGCGCAGCCTTGCCGCGATAAAAGGGCTCAAAGATGTGCGGCAGATCAGCCGGATCGATGCCGGGACCGCCATCCGCGACGTCGATGCGCACGCGCGAGCCGGAATTCGCGCGCGCGGCGCGAACGCGCACCCAACGCTTATCTCCTCCGTATTTTAGGGCGTTCAGGACCAGGTTCTCCAGGCAGTGGACCAGAGCTGCGGCATCGGCATGCACGGGAGGCAGGTCCGGATCGATTTCCCGCTCCACAGTGAAGCCTTCCGCCTCCGGCAGCACCGAGATATTGGTCAATACGCGCGCGACCGCTTCCGCCACCGGAACCGGCCCGAGGTCGTAGGTGGAGCGCCGCGATTGGCCGGCGGCGAAGCGCAGGATCTGCTCGATCATGCCGGACAGCCGGCGGCCTTCGTTGCGGATCAGCGCGCCATACTCCCTCACCTGGTCCCGGGCGCCCACAAAGCCTTCGGCCAGGTTATCGGCCGCCGAACAGATTACCGCTACGGGCGTACGGAGCTCGTGTGAAACGCCCGCCACGAATTCCATCTGCAAGCGCGCCAGACGCCGCGCGCGCTGTGTTGAGATGATAATCAGGGCCATGCTGACAGCCAGCAGCAGGAGAACGCCGAAACTCAGCAGCAGATTGCGGCGACGGTCGGCGGCGACCACCAACTCGAGAGAGCCGCCTTTGTGCCTCGCCAACAACTGCCAGGGCTCCTCGGCCGCCGAGGGCAGGATCAGGACCCCGCGCAGAACGCCGCGCGGGCGCGCCGCGAATCCCCCCCGATTTCCGCCTCCTCTCGTGCCGCGGATGTTACGCGCGCGGTTGGCGGGATCTCGTGGCGGCGATCCTTCGATCGCGCGGTTCTCGGCCGGGGTCATGGGTACCAGATCGGCCCGGGCATCCGGCGGATTCAGGGAGGCGGAGGTAAGCTCTGGGTCGGAACGATAGATGATTTTACGATCAGGCGCGCCGTTGACCACTGCGACGTTGTAAATGAAGCCTTCCGGACCGGAGAAATATCGCTGCGCCAGTTCGCCCAGCAGACGGTCGATCGCGCCGCGATCCAACTCGACGATGGCGAACCCCAACACCACGCGCGGTTGCGGGACCGATTCCGCCGCGCGCCCGCCAAAGCCCGGTGCGCTATCCCGGCGGCGCCAGGACGCTCCGCCCATCTGGAATATGGGATGAACCAGCGCGGGGATACGTTCCTCCAGGGTCCAGGCAAACGCTCGCAATTCGGGTGGTCCGCCCCCTGGACCGGGACCGGGCGGCTGGCGCATTTGTTCTTCCAGGTGGGGCCGCAAGCCGGCCAGCGAGGCAGGCCAGTCCACGTCTTCAAACTGGCCATCGGCCGGACGAAGGTGGAGCAAACGCACGTGCGGCGGTGAGCCCGCGCGCCAGATGAAAACATTCGCCACAAGGTCGGGGCGGGCGGCGGTGCGCAGCCATTCCTGAAAACGGTCCTGGTAGCTCGTCCAGAAGTCGTCCGGCTCAGCCGTGGGGTCATTGTGAAAGGCAGTGGAAACCTGCGTGAGCTCGCGATAGAATTCCTGCCGGAACTGGTTGACGGAAGTGTTCAAGCCGGCTTCAATCCGGGTGCGTTCGGCGCGGCTGATCTCCAGGCTCCAGCGATACTGCAGCACCGCCAACAGCACTAGGACGGCCGCCAATGCCACAACCAGGGCTATCTGCAGGAACGCCCGTTTAGCGGGAGGGGCCATACTCGCAGGATAGATAGCGGCGGCGGAAAATGCAATGTGCCGGGCCCGTGCCGGGTCGTGGCGTAGGCGTGGATGCCGTTCGCTGGACGTCGCGGCCACGCTGGCGGAACCGGGCGCGCTTTGACGTTTTCCTGCGATGCACGCCCGGCAGACTAGTACCGCAATCGCGTCACTCGGTCTGCTTTTCCTTGCCGCTGGAGGGCCAGCGCCTTACGATGGGCTCATGCAACACGCATTCCATCAGACTTCCATCGTGTGGATCGGTTTAGTTTTTGCTGTCGCGGCGGGCGCCCAGGCGCCCACGTATTCGGTAGTCTATGGCTTCACGGGGACGACAGACGGTTCCGATCCGCAGCCTGGTCTGATCCACGATGCGGCAGGCAACTTGTATGGAACCACTCACGCCGGCGGAGTGAGCGGTTGCTCGGGCTGCGGCTTCGGCGTGGTGTTCAAGCTTGACACGACCGGAAATCTTTCCGTGCTGCACACCTTTACGCTACAGGCGGATGGCGGGAATCCGGACGCCGGCGTGATCCGCGATCCGGCGGGCAACCTCTATGGCACCGCTACCTATGGGGGCGCGGACCATTCTGGAGTCGTGTTCAAGATCGACCCGGCTGGGAACTTCACGCTGTTGCACACCTTCACGGGAGGCGCGGATGGCGGCAGCCCGCACGCAGGCTTGATTCGCGACGGGGCCGGCAACCTCTACGGCACGACGGCCAATGGCGGAACGGGTAAGGGAGTCGTATTCCAAATCGACGCCGCTGGAATTCTCAGCACCTTGCATGCATTTATGGGATCGGACGGGGCGCAGCCGGCGGCCCCAGTCATGCGCGACGCTTCCGGCAACCTTTACGGGACGGCCGCGAACGGCGGCAAATACGGAGCCGGAGTGGTATTCAAGCTGGACGCGGCCGCCAACTTTACAGTGCTGCACAGCTTCACGTCAGGGTTCGACGGTGAGCACCCTTATGCCGGTCTGATCGAAGACACGGCGGGCAATCTGTACGGCACCACGCATAGCGGCGGCACGAACTGCGCGACGGGGTCGGGCTGTGGCGTCGTCTTCAGGCTGGATCCGGCGGGCAACCTGACCGTCTTGCATAGCTTCACGGGAGGGACGGATGGCGGGCTGCCGGGAACGGGAAGCCTGACCGGGCCTGCCAACGGAGATATTTACGGCGCAACTCCCGCGGGAGGCGCGAGCAACGATGGCGGAGTCCTATTCAGGCTGGACACGGCCGGGAATTTCAGCGTGGTACACACCTTCGCGCAGGCAGCGGGCGGGATCTCGCCATCCGGCGGCTTGCTGCTGTGGGGAAATTCCTTGTACGGGACTACCGCCGCCGAAGGGCCGCACGGTGACCGCGGAGTGATCTTCAAGCTGCAATAGGCGCGCGCGGATCTCAGCGGAATTCGATCGTCAATTCGGATGCAGCTTGGGCTTTGGTTGCCGGCGCATCGATATCGAGTTGTTCCACGCGCGAGAAGACCAGCAACAGCTCCATCCGCACCGGCTTGTCCGACTGAAACCCGGCGATGGAGGGCAACACGCAGGTCTGGCCCTTGGCAACGGGCGCGCTTTCGATGAGGGTCCAGGGGATGGGCGCCTGGGGTGACGCCTCGTGGCGGAGTAGATAGACGAATCCGGCATCGGGGGGTTCAATTCGCAGGCGCACGGAATCGCCGGCGTGCAACACGACGCCTTGGGGGGCGGGGGCATACGTGCCGTCACCGTCTTCGAGCAGCAGGGTGTAAGCCACAGGCGGCTTGACCGCCTTAGCCTTCCCGAGCGCACGGGCGCCGGCGCTGAAGGCGCGAGCCGGTGCGGGCGCGGATTGCACGAGGCGACCGAGTTCCGTGGAGGCCGTCGGCCGGCCGCCACCCACACCCGCGCCGGCAGGGCTCTGTACCCGTGGTGCGGCAGGGGCGGCAGCGGGGGGTGTAACAAAGGAGCCAGCGCTGGGTTCAGCTTGCGCCACCGGCAGGTTCGCCGAAGACAGCATCGATTGGGCGGCATCCTGCGGGGTGGACTGGGCGGGCAGGGGCGGAGGCGCCGGCAATCGGACGCTCTTTTTCGCTTCGGGGTGCTTCAGTTTGGGCTCGGACAGCAAAGGCTTGAGGGCGTTAAGTGGCGCGGCGGGCGCGGCCGGCTGGGTGGCGATGGCATCCGCCATCAGGGTTTCGGTTGGCTTCGTTTGGTTCGTTTTGCGCAGCAGGAAGCCGCCCACCATCAACAGCGCCGCTAATCCTCCGGCCATCGCGAGGGCGGCTGGACGGCGCAGCCAGCGCCACGCGCGCGCCGCGAAGGGATCGCGGGCCGGTGCCAGGGCCTCGATCAGTTGCTGCCGGGAGGCCGGGTCCTCGAGCACTTCGCGCAGCGCCTGCTCCCTGCCCAACGCATCGAACAACTCCTGATCTTCGAGCGCGGCCGCGAACAACGCGTTGCGCTCCGCGGCGCTAAGGGTATCGGTCGCGTAGCCGCCCAGCAGTTTCTGGATTTCCTCGCGGCTCATTTTCGGCCGGCCTCCCAGTCTCCGCCCATCAGGGCGAGCAACTGCTGGCGGCAGCGAAAGTCCCAGGTGTAGACCGTGTTAATCGACTGTGCGCCCATGCGTTTCTGGATTTCACCGAAGTTCTTGCCCTGCAATTTCAGGCGCAGCAATTCGCGGCAGCGGCCGCCCAACTGTTCCACGGCCCCGGTCAGGCGTTCCAGCATCAGCTTACGTTCCACCAGGATGGCGGGGTTGGCGTCCAGATCGGGCAACTGAATGTCGGTGACGGAAACCTGCGTGTACTCACCGTGACGCTGCGATTTACGGCGCAGGCTCATGATCTTGAACCTTGCGATCTGGAGAGCGAGCGGAACCAGTTCTTCCAGGCGATCGACGTGATGGTATTTCTCATGCAAGAGGATCAACACCTCTTGCGCCAGATCTTCGGCAATATCCCCCTGTACATGAGATGCCGCGAAGGCCACGATCCTTTCACGCAGTTTGGCAAGGATCTGCTCTCGTTCCACCGGGTTTACCGCATCCATCATAAACTATTGGGTAATGCGCACGGTGTGGTCCGGTATTCTCGCGGTTTTGGCGCCCGCTGTGGCCGCCGCCGCCTCAAGCGGCTTCGCCATCACGAACCTGGCGCCGGCCAGCAACCTGCTGCCGCCGGGCACTAACAGTGTGATGGTTTCGTTCGACACCAGCCAGGCAACTACCTGCGGCTGGTCGCTGGAATTCGGCACGCCGTTCGCTTCCACGACGCCTTTCGAAGCGCAGCCGGCGACCTCGCACCAGGGTTTGGTGACCGGCCTTTCCACCGATACGCGGGCGCTCAACGTGGTCTTTATCCAATGCGCCGCCGACACCAGTTATACGGGGTATCTGCAATACCGGGACGTGGCCGCCCGCAATGGGAATTTCCCGCGCATCGGAAGTATCTGGTCGGGAGGCTTTGTGTATGAGTCGGCGCCGGCCCAGGCGGAAAAGATCCAGTTATTCCTCGGGCCGGGGATCCAGGGCCCCGACGCCAGCGTGATCCGAAGCGGGGAACCCGGCGTCATCGTGATGCCAAGTTTCAACGCCACGGCCACAACCGACCCTTCAGAGGTGGTTCCGGACGATTATTACCTGAAAGACGTGAATGGCAACAAGATTTCGAACTGGCCCACGCCGGGCGTTTACCTTTTGAACCTGACTAAGCCGGAAGTCGCCACTTACCTCGCCAACATGGCCTATCAGTATCTGGTCAGCGGCGGCGCGCTGGCCTTCGACGGGATTTTCTGGGACAACGTCTACCTCTCGATCTCGTGGTACACCACCGACGTATATGGAAACCCGGTCCAGATCGACGCGAACGGCGACGGGATCGCGGACGATCCGGCGACACTGGACGCGGCGTGGGAGGCCGGCGTGGAGTTGGAATTCGAGACGTTCCGGCAGCTTGCGCCCTACGCCTATATGTCGGGACATCTCGGCCAGGTTCCGCCCGACCCGGTTGAACTGGGCTCTTTCAATGGCGACAGCCTGGTATTCGACGCCGTGAATGTACAGGAAGGCCTGATGCCTTTCAGCTCACTCTGGCAGACTTACAACGAATGGTTCAGCGGCGGGCGGCAGCCGGCCATCACCATGGTGCAGTCGTCGCCGCAGAACCAGATCGCCTACGGCTACGGCTTCAATCCGCAGCAGACCATGTTGCCGTCCACGCTGGCCTTTGCGCAGGCCTGGTATCCCAACGTGCGCTTCGGACTGGCGCTGGCGCTGATGAACGACGGATTTTTCACTTTCGACCTGGGCGATACGGGCGGCGCGGTGAACTGGTGGTACGACGAATACGATTTCCCGCTGGGCGTTCCCATCGCGCCTAACACCCAATTGACCTCGGGCAGCGGGCCCAATCTGATTTCGAACGGGGGATTCGAGCAAGGCCTCGCCGGATGGTATCTGTTCGTGGAACAGGATGGACAAGCGGCGGCCACGGCGGCGATCGACTCCACCGTGGCGGCGGTGGGCAATAACTCCGTACTGGTCGGCGTGACGTCTCCCGATAGCTCCAACTGGAACGTGAATCTGTCGCAGGGGAGTCTTCCTTTCGTTGCGGGCGCTACTTATCAACTGCAGTTTTGGGCGCGCGCCAACGCGCCGGTCGCGATTACGGTAAACACCCAGGGCGGGGCGCCGGATTATACAGCCTATGGGCTTTATACGCAGGTGAACCTGACCACCACCTGGCAACTGTATTCGCTCTCGTTCCAGGCGCCCGTGACGGCCAATGACGCCGCTGTGCTGTTCAATCTTGGGCTGACCGCCGCGAATATCTGGATCGACGGGGTGCAGTTGAACACGGCTCCCGCAAGTATCTATCGCCGCGATTTCTCATTGGGCACGGTGCTGCTGAATGGCACGAACTCCCCGCAGACGATCGCGCCGGGCGCGGGCTTCCAACGATTCACGGGGACGCAGGCGCCGCGTTACCAGTACATTGTGGACGATAGCAGCGGGGCGTTTTCCACGACCGGTGCGTGGTTTAGCACGACGTACAACTCGGGCGGCGGGACGGCCAGCGGCGAGACGGTGAACGGACCTTATTATCACGCGTGGGGCACGACTTGTCACGAACTGGACGCGGCTCCCGGAAACGCGGTTTGGAATCTCGGCATCACCCAGGACGGAACTTATACGCTATCCGTGTGGCTGCCGGCCGCGCCGCTGGCGAGCAGTTGGACGAAGAGCGCGCGCTATGAAGTGCTGGCCAACGGCGTAGTGGTGTTTTCGGCGACTCTCGACCAGAGCGGCGCAAGTGCCGGCGACCAGTGGCACGTGATCGCGCCGGCGCTGCCACTCACGGCCGCGAGTTCTCCTGCCTTGCGTGTGAGCAACACCGGTTCCGGCCCGCTGATCGCCGATGCAGCGTATGTCTACTCGGCGGCGCTCTATAACGATGGCTCGGCGGCGCCCTCGGTAACGCTGGCGCCCATGGACGGAATCCTATTGCAGCGCGCGCAGCCGGCCACAGCGCCCGCTTCTCGAGTCACTTCGGTGACCGACGCCGCCAGTTTCGGCGCGGCCATCGCGCCCGGGGAGTGGGTTTCGATCTTCGGCAACGGGTTCAGCACGACCGCGCAGACCTGGTCCGGAGCCGATTTCGTAAATGGCCAGTTACCCGCGTCGCTGGGCGGCGTGTCGGTCATGATTGACGGACAGGCCGCCTACATCGAATATGCCGGACCGAGCCAGATCAATGCGCTGATGCCCGCGGATGCGACGATGGGGCCGGTGACGGTGGAGGTGACGACGCAGGCGGGCAAGAGTTATCCCGGAACGGTGATGCTGCAGAGGCTCGCTCCGGAGCTGTTTACGTGGCCGGCGGGCAGCGTGACGTATGCAGCCGCCGAACACGCCAGTGGCGCGCTGATCGGGCCATCCGGTGCCTTGCAGCCGGCCGCCGTGGGCGAGGTGATCGAATTATACGGCACGGGCTTCGGGGCGACCTCGCCGCAGATACCCATTTCGCAAGCGGCGTTTCCGCCGGCGATCCTGGCTGCGCCGGCCAGCGCGACGATCGGCGGAGTTGCGGCAGAGGTCAAGTGGGCGGGACTGATTGGTCCGGGCCTGTACCAGGTGAACGTGGAAGTCCCCAGCGTGGCGGCGGGCGATCAGCCGGTGACGGTATCGGTTGCCGGGTTCCAAAGCGCCGCGGGGGTGTCGGTGGCGGTGGGAGGGAACTGACGGAGTCACGCCGTCGGCGTTTACCCTTCTGGAGGCGCGCAAGCGATGAAGGTTACGATACTCGACGATTATCACGATACGCTGCGCACGCTCGCCTGTTTTCAAGAACTGGCGGACCACGAGGTCACGGTCTGGAACGATCACGTGCAAGACGTGGACGCTCTCGTGGAACGTTTGAAGGATACCGAAGCGCTGGTGTTGATCCGCGAGCGGACTCAGGTCCTGGCGGCGCTGCTCGAGCGCCTGCCCAAACTAAAGCTGATCAGCCAGCGCAGCCAGTACCCGCACATCGATATCGCCGCCTGCACGCGGCTGGGCGTAATGGTGTGTTCAAGCATGCATCAAGGTACGCCATCTTATGCCACCGCGGAATTGACCTGGGGCCTGATCCTGGCCGCCATGCGCCAGATTCCGCAGCAGGCGGCCGCGCTGAAGGCTGGTAAGTGGCAGATCGGCGTAGGCTACAGCCTGCGCGGGAAGACTTTGGGTATCTACGGCTACGGCCGGATCGGAAGCGTGATCGCGGGATGGGGCTGGGCCTTCGGCATGCAGGTGGTGGTCTGGGCGCGGGAAGCCTCGCGCGCGAAGGCGCAGCAGGACGGCTATACCGCGGCGCGCAGCAAGGAGGCGTTCTTCGCGGAGTGCGACGTCATCTCGCTGCATATGCGGCTGGTGGATGCCACCCGCGGAATTGTCACGGCGGACGACCTGGCGCGCATGCAGCCCAATGCACTCATCGTGAATACCAGCCGCGCGGGACTGATCGCGCCGGGCGCCCTCGTGGCGGCGTTGCGGGCGGGACGGCCGGGCATGGCCGCCGTGGATGTTTATGAAGACGAGCCGGTGCTGGATGCGCGCGATCCGCTGGTGGCGATGGAGAACGTCGTATGCACGCCGCACATCGGATATGTCACGCGGGAAGAGTATGAGACTCAATTCGCGGACGTCTTCGAACAGATTAACGCGTATAGCGCGGGGAAACCGATCCATGTGGTGAATCCGGCGCCAAAGATCGGGTCTGGAGACCCTCCGCAGGCGTAGACGCCCGCCCCACGGCCCGCGCCGAGTGTACGCTACACTGTGCCTTCCTGTGCTTCTCGATCTGAACGGCATTCAAAAGCGGTTCGGCGGTGTGACGGCCTTGCGCGACGGCAACCTCTCGGTCGGGCCGGGCGAAGTGCATCTGCTGCTCGGCGAAAATGGCGCCGGGAAATCCACGCTGATGAAGATCGTGGCGGGGATGGAGCTGCTGGATGGCGGGCGCATGCTTTGGCAGGGCCGGGAAGCCTCCTTCCGCTCGCCGGCGGAAGCAGCGGCGGCCGGCATCGCCATGGTCCACCAGGAATCGCTGCTGGCGCCGCATCTGACGGTTGCCGAGAACCTCTTTCTGGGCCGCGAAGAACGGCTGCCTTTCGGCTGGGTGAACCGTCCGCGGATGACCGAACAGGCCGCGCGGATGATCGAAGAACATCGCTTCCCTCTGCACGCGGATTGGCCCGTGGAGCGGCTCAGCCCGGCGGGCAAGCAACTCGTAGGAATCTGCCGCGCGATCCAGCATGGATCCAGCCTGCTGATTTTCGATGAGCCGACTTCGTCGCTCTCGGGCGCGGAGACCGAAGAAGTCTTCCGTATCGTACGCACGCTGCGGGCGCGGGGCATGGGCGTAATCTACATCACGCACCGGCTGGAGGAACTGCGCGCCATCGGCGACCGGGTGACGATTCTTCGCGACGGTGCGACAGTGCATAGCGGGCCGCTGGCGGAGGTCTCCACGGACCGCATCATCCAGCACATGGTGGGCCGGGAAATGGTTTCGATTTATCAGCGGCAGGCGATCGCGCCGGGAGCGGAGCTGCTGCGCGTCGAAGGGCTGACACGCCGGGGCGCTCTGCGTGATGTTTCCTTCTCGCTGCGGGCCGGGGAGATCGTGGGTCTGGCCGGCCTGATGGGCGCCGGCAGGACCGAGACGTGCCGCGCGATTTTTGGCGTGGATCCGGTGGACGCGGGCAAGCTCTTCGTGAACGGCCGGCCGGCGCGCATTGCGTCGCCGCGCGAGGCGGTGGCGGCGGGAATCGCGCTGGTCAGCGAAGACCGGCAAAAGACGGGCCTGGCGCTGCGCTTGCCCATCGCCGACAACATTACCATGGCGAACCTGCGGGAGATCAGCCGGCTGGGCATACTCGACGGGCGGAAACAGAGCCGGGTGACGGCCGAGTACATCGCGCGGCTGCGCATCCGCGCGTCATCGGGACGGCAGGCGGCCGGCCGATTGAGCGGCGGCAATCAGCAGAAAGTGGTGATCGCCAAGTGGCTGTTCCGCCGCGCGCGCGTGTTTCTGTTCGACGAGCCTACCCGGGGCATCGATGTAGGGGCCAAGGTTGAGGTCTTCGAAGTGATGGACGAGTTGGCGCGCGCCGGGGCGGCGGTGCTGATGGTGAGCTCCGAGATGCAGGAATTGATGCAAGTGGCCGATCGTATCCTGGTGATGCGGCAAGGCCGGATCAGCGGTGAATTGCCGGGGCGCACCACGCAGGAGGAAATCATGCGCTTCGCGGCGCTCGAACGGGAGAGTGCGCCATGATGCAGCGGCTGCTGCCTTTCTTGAGCCTGGTGGTGCTGTTCGTGGCGCTGGCGATCGCGTCGCCGCATTTCCTCACTGAAACGAATCTTTCGAGCGTAGTGCGGCAGACCGCCGTGATCAATGTCATGTCGCTGGGCATGACCCTAATTATCATCGCGGGCGGCATCGATCTTTCGGTTGGCGCCATGCTGGCGATGTGCGGCGTGCTGGGCACCATGGCCATGCAGAGCGGCCTGCCCGTTCCGCTGGGCATCCTGGTGGGCGTGGTGGCCGGGCTGTTCTGGGGAGCGATAAACGGACTGCTCACGACGCGGCTGCGCATCGCGCCCTTCATTGTGACGCTGGGCACGCTGGGCATCATCCGCGGATTGACCCTGATTATCACAAATGGCCTGCCGGTGACCCGCATCCCGCAGAGCTTTGCGTTTCTGGGCGAGGGCAACCTTTTGGGAGTGCCTTTCGTGCTGTGGGTGGTGGTGGTATGCGCGCTGGCGACGCACGCGATTCTGGAGCATACGCGGCTGGGGCGCTACGCGTTTGCCATTGGCAGCAATCCGGACGCGGCGGTCTACGCGGGTGTGCCAGTGGCCTTCGATACGACAGCGATCTATGCGTTGGGGGGGCTGCTAACGGGCCTGGCGGGAATGATCGAAGCGTCGCGCCTGATGACCGGCCAGCCCTCGGCCGGCAATGGGTATGAACTGCAGGCCATCGCGGCAGTGGTGATCGGCGGCGGCAGCCTGCACGGCGGCGAGGGCAGCGTGATCGGGACGTTGATTGGCGCTCTCATTATGGGGCTGCTTTCGAACGGCAGCGACCTGTTGGGGATATCGCCTTATTTGCAACAGGCGATCATCGGCGCGGTCATTATTCTGGCGGTGACGGTGGATGAGTTGCGGAAGCGGCAGGGGCGGGCAGAGGCATGACGCGCGGGCGACAAAAGCAAAGCAACCGGCCTGCGAGGCCCGCCCAGGCTGCGAGCCTGCCGCGCTAGCGGGAACTGTGGGCGCGCTTCCAGTTATAGAGTCCCCAGGCCAGGATGGCGAACAGGCCGAGGACGATCAGAATTTCGGGGATATCGAGCGGGCGCATAAGCATCCTCCCGATTGCGATTATACATTAGCGGGAATGTAAAGTCTATGTTAAGGTCCGGTTATGCTGATTCTTCGAAATCGGCCTCGGGCGTGGGCAGCACGTCCTGATTCCCGGCCACCCAGACGTATAACGTAGGCAGCAGGAAAATATTCATCAGCATGGCCACCATCAGTCCGCCGACGATCACGATGGCGAAGGGCCGCTGCGAATCGGAACCGATGGCGCGCGACATGGCCGCCGGGAGCAGTCCCAGGGTTGCCACCAGCGTGGTCATCATGATCGGGCGGAGTCTGAGGACGGCGCCTTCCACGGCGGCGTCCATCACGGAATGACCGCGCGCGCGAAGCTGGTTGATGTACTCCAGCATAATCACCCCGGTCTGCACGCAAACGCCGAAGAGCGCCAGGAAGCCGACGCCGGACGATACGCTGAAGTGCGTTCCGGTGATCAGCAGCGCCAACAGTCCGCCCAGAGGCGCCATGGCGATATTCGCCAGCATCAGCGTAGCCCATTTGAACGAGTGAAACATCGTATAGAGGATGATGAAAATCACCAGAATAGTGATGGGGAGCACGATCATGAGCCGTTTCTGGGAGCGCTGCTGGCTGGCATATTCGCCGGCCCAATTGATGGTGTAGCCCGCGGGCAATTTCACTTGCTTGTCCACGTCCCGGATCGCTTCCTGCACGGTGCTGCCGAGATCGCGGCCGCGCACGCTATACTTGATCGCGACGTAGCGCGAATTCGCTTCGCGATAGATCTCCGAAGCGCCGTCTTTCACGGCGACCTTCGAAAGCTGCGCCATGGACACGCGCTCGCCGGTGGGCGCCAGCAGACGAATGTTGGCGATGGCCTCCCGGGTATCGCGATAGGGAGCCGTATAGCGGGGCACCAGGTCGTAGCGGCGCTCCCCTTGCAGAACCTGGCTGACGGCGTTGCCACCCACGGCGGTCTGGATTGCATCCTGCACGTCCGAGACATTCAGCCCGTAGCGGGCGGCCGCATCGCGATCGACCGTGAAATTGAGATTGGGCTGGCCGATCACACGGAACAGCCCTAAATCCTCGACGCCCTTGATATTTCGCATGACCGCGACGATCTGGTCGCCGGTCTGTTCGAGCGTCTCCAGATTATCGCCGTAAACCTTGATAGCCAGTTCGCCCTTGACGCCGCTTACGGCCTCTTCCATGTTGTCCGCGATGGGCTGCGAGAAATTCCAGAGAACGCCGGGAATCTTCTCCAGTTCGCGGTCCATGGCGGCAATCAACTCGACCTTGTTCTCCTTGAAGACCGGCCGCCATCGATCCTTGGGCTTCAAATCGACGAAGTATTCGGTATTGAAAAAGCCGGTGGTATCCGTGCCGTCATCCGGGCGGCCGACCTGCGAAACCACCTGTGTGACCTCCGGGAAAGAGGCCAGAATGATACGTGCCTGCGTCATCAGCCGGTTGCCTTCGTCGGGTCCGGTGCTGGGCGCCAGCGTACCGCGCGCCCAGATGGCGCCCTCATCCAGATGCGGCAGGAATTCGGACCCGATGAGGCCGCTCGAAGCTAGCCAACCGGCTACCGCCACGCAAGCCAGCGCGACGCCCACCGTGACCCAGCGGCCGCGGATAGCCAGGCGCAGCGTGGCGCGATAGCGCTCGATCAGCCACGCCAGCACCGGATTGCGCCACTCGCGGGTCTTCTGGCCGAAGGCCAAGCTGGCCAGCACGGGAGCCAGGACCATCGAGAAGATGAGCGCGCCGAGCAGCGCGAACGCCACCGTCCAGGCCATCGGCTTGAACAGACGTCCTTCCACGCTTTGCAGCGTGAAGATGGGCAGATAGGCGGTGATGATGATCCCGATCGCGTAAAATACGGGCCGCTGCACTTCGTGGGCCGCCTCGCGGATGCGTTCCACCACGGGACGCGGCGGGCCGCCCTGGTGTCCCAGGTGGCGGACGATATTCTCCACCATCACCACCGCGCCATCCACCACCATGCCGAAATCGAGCGCACCGAGCGACAGAAGATTGGCCGGAATGTGCCGGAGATCCAGACAGATCGACGCGAAGAGCAGAGAAAAGGGAATGGTAATGGCCACGATCAGCGCGCCGCGGACGTTTCCCAGAAACATGAACAGAATAATCGACACCAGGATGATGCCTTCGGTCAAGTTATGCAGAACGGTATGAGTGGTGAAGTGCACCAGGTCGCTTCTATCCAGGAACGGGACCACTTTCACGCCCTTGGGAAGAAGGTGCCCGTTGAGCTCATTCACCTTATCGTGGATGGCTTCGAGGGTGGCGTCGGATTCCGCGCCTTTGCGCATGAGCACGATGCCTTCCACCACGTCATCGTTGTCGACGATTTTGCCGTCTTTGCGGTGAATCGCCTGGCCGATGCGCCCCAGCCGGATTTTGGGCCCCTGCATGACGTTGGCGATATCCCGGATATGAATGGGAGTGCCCTGTTGTGTCTTCAGCACGGTCTTCCCGATATCCTGCACGTTATCGAAGAGGCCGATAGAGCGAACATTGACCTGCTGTAAGCCTTGCTGGATAAAACTGCCGCCGGCGTTTACGTTGTTATTGGTGAGTTGCTGCTCCACGTCACCGATGCTCAGCGCATATTCCACGAGCTTATTCGGGTCAATGGCCACCTGATATTCCTTGGTGATGCCGCCGAAGCTACTAACATCCACGACATTTGGAACCGACTTAAACTGTTTCTCCAGAAACCAGTCTTCGAGTGCCTTCAATTCCATCAAGTCGTACTCGGGATTCGTGCTTTGCAGCGAATACCAGTAAATCTGGCCGACCGGGCTGTAGTCCGTTCCGATCTGCGGCTGCAGATTGTCGGGCAGGGTCAGTTCAGAGAGACGCTCCAGGGCTTTGGAGCGATTCCAATCGTTGTCCGAGGCGTCGTCGAAGATCAGCATCACGCTGGAGAGCCCGAACAGCGACGTGGACCGCAGGTGTTCCAGGTGCGGCAGCCCGTTCATCACGATTTCAACCGGGATGGTAACCTGCTGCTCCACTTCCTCGGCCGCGCGGCCGGGCCATTGCGTGATGATCTGAACGTAGTTGTTCGCCACATCCGGATACGCTTCGATGGGGAGATTCTTGAACGAAATGATGCCCCATGCAAAGAGCAGGATTGCGAGAGCCACTACCAGCAGCCGGTTATTCAGAGAGAAATCTACGAGACGGCGAATCATCGGTTATCTCTATCGGGCGCGCCGGGCCGCTACTTGAAGGTCACCACACTGGCCGATGGCGTATGCGTGCGCGCGTTCTTCACAATGCCCATGAATCGGCGCGCCAGTTCCAGAATCCACTCGGACTTACGAAGGCGAATCGCCTCATGTGTGATCAACTCCTTGCCTACTCCGATGGCGCTGGCGCCCGCGGAAATGTAATGGCCGGCGGTGTGTTGCTGCACGCCGCCGCCGGCGATGAGGCGTATCTGCGGCAATGCCGTTTTCACTGCCTTAATATAGGTGTCGCCGCCCATCGGCGCGCAGGGAAACACTTTTACGAAATCGGCGCCCGCCTTCCATGCGTTGATAATTTCGGTGGGCGTCAGCGCGCCCGGTAGCACCAGGATGCCTTCCTCCACGGCCAGACCTACGACCGCGGTGTCCAGTCCGGTGCTGGTCAGGAATAATGCGCCGGCTGCCACGGCGCGGCGGGCCTTCTCGGTGTCCAGCACGGTCCCGGCCCCCACGATCATGTCCGGAAAATCCCGCCGGATCGCGGCAATCAAGTCAAACGCAGCGGGAACCGTCATGGGGATCTCGGCGATCGGCAATCCGGCGCGATAAATGGCCTCTACTGCGAAGCGCGCGTCGTCGGCCGAAGAGAGACGGATCGCGGGGATGATCCCGAACTCTTCGATGCGTGCCCGGACTTCTTCTTTGGTCATGAATCTATTATTGTTCAGCCGTAGCTTGCAACACGAGCGCGTTCGAAACCACTTGTTGACCAGGCCGGATACCCGAGACGACTTCCTGCAAGTTGCCGGGCAGCATCTTACCGCCGGTCACTCCCACGCGCTGGAACTGGCCGCGATCCGCGGGCACATAGACCCAGTCCCGATCGTGAAGATGCAGGACCGCCGGCGCGGGGACCGTGGCATGCGTCTCTTTCTTCAAGCCATGGAAGGTCGAGGTGACAAACATGCCCAGCCGCATGGATCCCGGGTTGGCCATTTCCAGCCGCACCTTGGCCGTACGCAGGTTGGGGTCCAGAACGGGGCTGATGTTGCCGATGTGCCCCTTGAAAACCTGGTTGGGATACGCGTTGAGCTTCACGTCCGCATACTCGCCGAGATGCACTTGCGACAGGTCGTTCTCGTAGACATCGCAAAGAATCCAGATGTGCGAAAGATCCGAAATGGTAAACGGATTGGGCGAGGACAAGCCCTGTACACCGGCGGCGTTGGTTACCTGTTGGTCGGTGATCACACCCCCCACGGGCGCCCGCACTTCTACGATCGCGGACGGGTGATCGGGATCCGCGCCCAGGACTTTCAAGTGATCGAGGGTAGTCTTGACGGTCACAGCGGCCTTGGTTTCCGCGTCCTGGGCGACTTCCAGGTCTTTCTGGGCGATGGCGCCCTTCTCGAACAGAATCTTGGCGCGGTCGAGCTGCGCCTTAGCCAGCGTTTCGTCGGCCTGGGCCTGTTCGTAGTCCGAGTACGCCCCGGCAATATCCGCGCTCTGGACCTTCATCAGGAGTTGGCCCTTAGTCACCGTGTCCCCTAAGCGGGCGAGCACTTCGATCACGCGTCCGGATGCCAGCGTAATCACTGGAATGGTCCGCGATACATCGGCGCTTACTACTCCGGTCACGTTCAACTCGGGGGCCACGTCGATTTGGCCCGCGGCCACCAGCGGGAATTTGCCGGGGTCGTCCACTTTGAACAGACCCGCGCCCGGCACGCTCTCCACCTGGGCCGGCGGCGGGGCTTCCTCTTTGGGATCGCCGCCTTTGCCTTGCGCGCTGCAGCCGGCCAGGGCCAAGGCCGCGCACAGCACCAGGGTTAGTAGAGTCAGTTCACACCGTTTCATTGGATAACCTCGCGGCCCACCGCGAGATTCAACTGGCTCGCGGCGGATAAGTAGGAACCCACCAGGTTCAGATAACTCACTTGTACAGCCCGGTAATCTCTCTGGGCATCCAGGTAATCGACTAAGGCAGCCTGGCCATGCTGGTAAGAAAAGGCGATGGTATCGCGTACGCGAGCGGCGGTCGCCAGGTACTTCGCTTTATACGGCCGCAGCAGGGTTACCGTACTGAGCAAAGTTGCATAGGCGGAATCCACGTCGCTGAAAACCAGCGCCTGCGACGCGTCCCGTAACCTCTCGTTGCGCGTAATGTCCACCAGGGTGCGGGCTTTCTCGCCCTGGTTCTTATCGAAGATACGCAGAGGAACGTTGACACTGACGCCCATGTACACGGGAATTGGGGGGTTGCGCCCGAAATCCACGCCGAACGTGGGATCCGTCGATCCGTTAGCCACCGCCAACTTATAATCGGTTTGCGCTTTATCGACCGATTGGATGGCGGCTCTCAAATCCGGCCGTTCTTCCATGGCGACGCGGTGCAGTTCGTCGGGAGGCGGAACCTGCTCCGCAAAATCGAAAGGCCCCTGCACGTCGAACTGGTCGATCGGAGTCCGGTCGTTCAGCAATTGAAGGAGTTGAATCTTCGCGGTTCGCAGATTGACCTCCGCGGTTTGCAGATCGGATTCGTATTGCACGCGCTGCAGATCCACACGATCGAGGTCCACGCGGGCGATATCACCGGCCTTGTAGCGATCCTGGCTGATAGAGAGTTCATGATCGAAATACACCAGGTTCTCCTTCGCCAGGTCGCGCACCGCCTTGGCTTGTAACGCTTGCACGAAAGCGCCGCGCAAATTGAAGATCAGACTCCGTTCCTGGTCCGCCAATTGCGATTGCGCGATTGCAGTTCCCTTCTTGGCGCTCTCCAGGCGCAACTCCCGCTTGTGCTGGCGTTCGTGCAAGTAACTGCCCGAGACAAAAGGCAGCGCTTCGGAAAACGGACTGTACTTATCGATGGGGTTCTTGCTGAAAGGATTAATCTGGTCCAGGCTGACCGTCAGATCCGGATTGGGACGCAAAAAAGCTGTAACCTCCTGGTCCCGGGATTCGTCGATGCCGATCCTCGCGGCCAGCAAAGTAGGATTCGATTTTTCGAATTCGGCGCGAGCCTGCTGCCACGTGATGGTCTTCTGCGCGAACATAGCCTCGCTCAGACAGGCCGCGACCACGAATCCGATCGACAGCCGCCGTATCAGGCGCTGCATCACACCTCCATGAAGTGTAGGCCGGGTGTGTTTGTCCAGGAGGAAGGTAACCATCTGCCGACAGGGGAGACCGGGATCCTCTATGGCGAACGAGCACCCCAAAGGTCTCTTCATCATATCATGACGTTGGAATTGGTCCCGCCGTTAGCCATATCTATCTTCCGGCCCGGATCAACCTATCTTTCAGTCAAATGCCGACCGAGAGGATGCCATGATTTTGTAACAATGAACCGATGCTACGACGGCGATCTTCAGCGATCCCACCCGGGACGGATGCTGTGGACCCTGCTTCCAACGGTGTTAAAATCGGGCCAAATGCGAATCCGATACGTCTTTCCCCTGGCGCTCGCGGCCCTCGCGGCAACCGTTCCCACCATCAAATGGAAAACGGGGGACCGCAGCCGCCCCTTGCCGGCCATGGTCACCCCCGGCGAACCCAGCACGCAGGAGCATGCCGGTACGGCGCCTTCCGATGCGATCCATCTCTTCGACGGAAAGGACCTCTCCGCGTGGCAGCAGCGCAGCGGCAAGGCGGTCGCCTGGAAACTGGAAGATGGCTACTTCGAGGTGGCCCCGGGCTCCGGCGACGTGGTCACCAAGCAGCCTTTCGGCGATTGCCAGTTGCACGTGGAGTGGGCTACGCCCAAACAGCCCAAGGGCACCGACCAGGAGCCGGGGAACAGCGGCGTGTACCTCGAATCCTTGTACGAAATTCAGGTGCTGGAGTCGAACCGGAACAAGACCTATGCCGACGGCCAGGCCGGCGCGGTCTACTGCCAGTATCCGCCGCTGGTAAATCCCGCCCGTCCGCCCGGAGAATGGCAGACCTATGACATCGTGTTCCACGGGGCGCGCTTTGCGGCCGATGCGACGCTGCTGAAACCGGCCAGCATCACGTTGCTATTCAATGGCGTGTTGGCGCAGGATCACGTTACGCCGACCGGCCCCACGGATTACATGAAACGGCCGCCTTATAAGATGGGGCCGCCAAAGCTGCCGCTGCTTTTGCAGGATCACGGACAGCCTGTGCGATACCGGAACATCTGGATCAGGGAACTGGCGGCCGCGGAATAAGTCCCCTGTGGACGGGAACCGCCTCTCCTACGGTATCTCGACTAGCTCAGTCCGGCCCGCGCCGCCAGGGAGCATTGCGTGAGCCGGCTGTGGCATAAGTATTCGAGCAATAGAATCATCTTATGCTCCCGGTCGCTGCGGCATTGAACTGCCGGCCGCCGGGCCTGATCGAACTGGGCTATGCCTTCCGCCAACTCGCGCCGGTCGAACGGCGAATGGCCCACGGACTCCAGGACGCAGGCGCCCAGGAATTCCGCGATGTACTGCAGCTCGTCGGTAGACAGACCCCGCAAGAATTCTCGCGCCTTCGGCTGAAGGCGTTCTTCGGCACAAACAGCGATGGCGGAAATCAAGGCCGCTCTCAAACCCGGACTCCTGGTTACTAGGCGAGCAATCGCACCGGTGACGATCGCATCGGTGTTGTTTATTATGCCCAAATGGGAAGCCGGACGCAAGGGGGCTGTTGGTAGCGTGTTAATTCGGTGGGGTTAAGTGCCCTCGTGGCGCACTCATCAGCGGGCGTCCCCGCCGTGCCAGACGTTTGGCCGCCGATGCGGGTGAAACAGCGGCGAGACCCGCGTGCGGCAACGTCGAAAGCGCTTCGCCTTGGAGGGCGGGCAATCATGCCCGCAGCCGCTTTTTCAGGCGGCTCAGCCGGCTGGAGAGCGGCTGCGGCCACGATTGGCCGCCCTCCAATTGTGTTTTTCGGCGCGCTGCTAACTTATTGAGCGGCAATGGTGTCACAGATGAGTGCCCCATGCGCCTGCGGCCCAACAAAGGTGATGAAAATGGGCGCGAGCGACGCGGACGCGTGTTTTTGAACCAATAAATGAGAGCTGCCTTTCCGCGAGGAAGGGCGGTAGCTCCCAACGGTGCGTATTCAATTTGCTCGCGTGTCCCGCACTTCCCCGCCAGAAAGGCAGGTATGTCTTGCAACATAGCAGGCATTGACGTGCAAAAGAAAGTGCTGATGGTGGTGGTCGCCAGCGTGGCCGAGGAGGTGGCTGACGCCACGGGGGCGGCTATGGAGTTTCAGTGCCGGAGATTCGGAACCGGGGCCAGTGAGCGGAATCACCTGGTGGCTTGGCTGCAGCAACACCAACTCCACGAAGTGGTCATGGAGTCTACGGCACGATACCGGAAGCCGGTATGGCTGGACCTGGAGCCACATTTTGGGAAACTGCATCTGGCGCAGGCGCAATCCAACAAAGCGCCCAAAGGACGCAAGAACGACTTTCGGGACGCCAAACGTCTGGCACGGCGCTTGCTGGCCGGCGGAGGCCTTCGATTCGGCGGGCGAGTTCGCCTCCTGGGCTGGGGTATGCCCGGGCAGCGACGTGAGCGCCGAGGAGAACCACAGCTCGCGATGCCCCAAGGGGAACCGGTACGTGCGGCGGATCCTATCCGAGGCGGCGCCCGCGGCGGTCAAAAAGAAGGACAGTCATTTTCAAAATGCATTCCGCCGATTCCTGCCCAGGCTTAGGATACAATGGGGCCATCTGGGTGGTCGCCCATCGCCTGGCCCGGCTGGTCTGGAAGATCCTCCACGACCAGGTCAGCTACGTGGGGCAGGGTCAGGACACCGCCCCCCGCGCCCGCAGGTACCGTGCCGCGAAGCTAGCGCGGGCATTGCGGAAACTGGGGGATAGCGTCACTCTAGCCAAGATCCATCCCCAACCGGTGGCGGAGGCCAGCGTGATCTTCGACGCGACCAACACCGGACCTGCATCGGGTCGGAGGGGGTGATTTTCAACGGAGCGTGCCGGCGGGACTTTTAAGTCCCGCTTCGCGGTTCTCCAGAACCCGCTCCAGCTACGATCATGCTTCTTCGCGTTCCGCCCGGCCATACCGGTTCAGCAGGTGCGATCCGGTCTGCAGGATTCCCGCGAAGGCAAACCATACCTGCCAGTGCGAAAACAGTCCCTGGTGGATCGCGAAGCCGCTGGCCCAGTGGGGGTCCGCCGCCAGACGCCAGATGCCCAAAGCCGCCGCCATCACCGCCGCCGGCGTAAGGAAGGTAGCGAAAACCATGGCCACCCGCTGGTTCTTGCGCCCCCTGCGCTCCACTTTCGGACCTCTTCCAAAGCGGATGCGGACGACCATCTCGCATACCACTTTATCAGCAATTGAGTTAAATTGGACACTTCGGAAAGAGGCAATCATGATTCATCGGTTAAAGGCCGCGGTCTTCGGAACAGGCTTCGTAGGACGTGTGCATCTGGAAGGCATTCGCCGCCTGGGATTCGTCCAGGTATACGCCATCGGCGAAAGCCAGAAGGAGAAAGCCCGGCGGTTGGGCGAAGAGTTCCATGTCGAAAAGACCGCCAGCGACTATCATCAGATCCTGGACGATCCCGAAGTGGATGTGGTCCACGTGTGCACGCCGAACGCGCTGCACTTCCCCATGGTGACCGACGCGCTCAACGCCGGCAAACACGTGATCTGTGAGAAGCCGCTCTCCACTTCGGCCGAGAACGCGAAAAAGCTCGCCGCGCTGGCCAAAGAGAAGAACCTGCGCAATTGCACGTTTCACAACCTGCGCTTCTACCCCATGGTGCAGCAGATGCGCCGCATGCGCGAAGCCGGCGAATTGGGCGAACTTCTGGTCTTGCAGGGCACCTATTCGCAGGATTGGCTACTCTACGACACGGACTGGAACTGGCGTATCGATTCCAAGTCCAACGGCCCGTCGCGCTGCATGGCGGATATCGGCTCGCATTGGTGCGATATGGCGGAACACGTCAGCGGCCAGCGCATCACGTCGGTATGCGCAGATCTGCAGACGTTCCATAAGACCCGCAAGCGCCCCAAGAAATCCATCGAGACTTTCGCCGGCAAGACCCTCAACCCGGAAGACTACGACGAAGTGCCCATCGACACCGAAGACTTCGGCGCGGTGCTGTTCCGCATGGGCGATCGCACCCGCGGCGCATTCACGGCCAGCCAGGTCAATGCCGGGCGCAAGAATGGGCTGAGCATCGAAATGTACGGCAGCAAGGCGTCCGTCTCATGGAACCAGGAGCGCCCTGACGAGTTGTGGATCGGCCACCGCAATACACCCAACGAGATCATCATCAAGGATCCGTCGCTGATGCTGCCCGCCGCGCGACCCTACGCGGATCTGCCGGGAGGCCACAGCGAAGGCTACGACGATACCTTCAAGCAGGTGTTTCGCCGCTTCTATCGCTCCGTGGAGGACGCCTCCTCGCCCATCGAGTATCCGCAATTCGTGGATGGCCTGCGGCAGTTGCAGATCCTCGATGCCGAGTTGGCCAGCGCCGCCAGCCGGGCATGGGTGGACGTGCCCGCGATGCCGTAGCTCATAAGCCCGCCCTACAAAACCGAAAAGCCGGATTATTATTCATCATTATTCATCGTTATTCGTCTTTATTCGTCGTTGGGGGCGCCTGGCGGATGACGGAGGGGGGCGGAGTGGGGGAGGGTTGCGCCATTGTGGGGTCTTCCGGGTTCGCTTCGTAATTCGTTGAATCCGATGGCGTTGAGGGCGGATTTGGCGGTTCTGGGGCGGGGGGTTCGGGGGCGTCCGGAGTCTCAGGGACGGCGGGAGCCTGGGCGTTGCGGACGGCCTGGAGCGCTTTGAGGTGTTTCATGCCGCGTTCGATGGAGCGTTCGATGGCGGTTTCGTAGCGGGCGAGGCGGGTGAAGTTGTCGGGGCCCTTGCCACCTTCCATGAAAGCGCGGGCGAGGAGATCGTCCGGTTCGTGGGGATCGGGCGGGGTGTGTTTGCCGTCGCGGTTCATGTAGAATTCGTGATCCGCCAGTCTTTTTAGGTCCATGCGGGTCAGAATTACGGATTCTTCGCGGTAGATGCCGGTTTCGAGGGCAAAGGCGCGGTCGAGACGCCATTGGGCGGCGGCGATGCGTTGGACTACCAGTTCTTCGCTGTCGCCGACGGGGCGGAGGTGGTCGTGGAGGTCCTGGAGGAGGCGGAGGAAGGCTTCGGGATCCTCGCCTTCGAGGATGAAGTGTTTGTCGCCGGAGAGGCCGTGGGTGAGGCCGTTGCGGCTGGAGGCGGCTTTGCCTTCCGGGGTGCGGGGGCCGGTGGATTTCTGGGCGTTGCGGCGGTTGGCTTCCGCCTGCTGTTGGGAAAGTTTCCGATCGTGATGGCTTTTCATTGATTTTGGGGCGCGGGTATGGCCCTTCCTTTCGACTTCAGGTTAGCTGGGGGGGTTTAGGATAGAGGGATATGATTCGCTCAAATGGTTGAAAGGACGGGGGAAGAAATGTTTGGCTGGGCTGTCACCGCTGCCGGGCAAGAGCGGGACTTAAAAGTCCCGCCGGCACGCTGAAGCGTGCGCCACGGGGCTGCGGGCTGTCATCATGAGAAGGTCCAGCCCCGTCATGCTAAGGAGTATAATCAGGCCATGCCACAGACTCCTAAGCAAGATCCGGAAATCCTCCGCGCCGCACTTATAGGGTTACAACATACACTGAGCGCTCTCGACCAGCGCATCGCCGAGTTACGCAGTCAGCTCGGCGGATATGCCGGTCCCGTCAAGTTAACGGCGGGGCTGCCGCAATCCCGAGCCAAGCGGACCATGAGCGCCGCTGCCCGCCATCGGATCGCTTTAGCCCAAAAGAAGCGGTGGGCAGCTTATAACGCCGCGAAAGCCAAACCGGCCGCGGCTAAACCACCGAAACGCGAGCTTAGCGCGGAGGGGCGCGCACGAATCGTAGCCGCCACCAAGAAACGCTGGGCCACCTTCCGTAAGGCCCAACAAGCCCCCAAGCCGGCTGCCAAGGCTGCCAGGAAAGCCCCGAAGCCCGCCGCCAAGAAGGCCCCCGAGGCGCCCGCTCCGGTGGCCGCTGCCACACCGGCCGCCGCCACGCCGGCCACCGAGTAATCCTCCCCCGCCATGGGTTATATAGCCTTTTAAATCAACAAGATAGGCTTTAATCGTCTGAAAGCCATCCGCGGCCGGGATTGCGTTTCGCAACGCTCTGCCGGAGAATAAGGATGGCTCCCCTATGAAGAATCGGGTTCGATTGTCCGTTTTCTGTATCGGTATCCTGCCATCCGTCGCGCTCGCCGCGGACCCGGTAGCCGTCAACGTCCAGGTGAAGAACCAGATCAACCAACAAGCCGGCATGAACGGGCACCTGCAACTCCCCATGTCCACGTCTTTTCAGCTAGCCCCCTGGAGTTACACCTTCTTTACCCAGGCGCCCAACGCCATCACCCCCCTCGGCGCTCTGGACCCCTTCCACACCCGCATGCAGGTGATCAATACAGCCATTCCCCTGACGGCACCCGATACCTGGGATTTCACCGAACTAAACACTATGTTCGCGCCGGTCCAATCCACCGGCGACCACAGCCCAGAATTTCAAATCGGAACCGCCCCGGCCTATCTTAGCGACTCCAACGGATTCATCCTTCCCGCCAGTTTCCCGGACTTCGCCCAGATGAGCGCCAACCTGGTGCGCTACTACAATACCGGCGGTTTCACCGATTCGGGAACTTCCTACCGGAGTCCCACGCCTTATCCGGTCACCTGGTGGGGGATCTTCAACGAGCCCAACGGCAACGGTCTCAACTCCCAGCAATATGTCGATCTCTATAACATGGTGGTGCCCGCCATGGCGCAGGCCGACCCGTCCATCAAGTTCCTGGCAGTCGAGTTGTCCGACTATGGCACGCAAGCCGAAACGTTCTTGCCGGCTTTCGTCTCGGGCGTGACCGCGCCGGTCGATGTACTCGCTACCCATTTTTATTCCACGTGCAATCAACTCGATTCCGATGTCCAGGTCTTTTCCTCCATCCCCGGCTTCGTCAGCGAGGTGCAGGACATTTATTCGCAGTTATCCAGCAATCCTAAATTGGCCGGCGTCCCTGTATGGGTGACCGAGAACAACGTCAACGCGGATTACAACATCGGCAACGGGATGAGCGCCTGCAACCCCGGCCAGGTATTTGTCACCGATCAGCGCGGCAGCAGCGCCTTCTTCGCGGCCTGGCGCTCATTGGTCTTCGCATCGCTTGGTGAAACCGGCACGCAGGCGCTCTATCATTGGTCCTTCGGCGACGACCCGCAATACGGGGAAGTAGACAGCTCCGGCAATCCATTCCTCAGTTACTGGGTGGATTACTATCTGTCCCATTGGCTGCCCGCGCCGCCCGGCCAGGACATCCTGCAAGTCAGCGCGTCGGGATGCTGTCTGTGGACCGACCCCTACGGCGACACGCTGGGGCTCGATACGCATACGCTGGCCGCCCGCAATCCGGATGGCTCGGTGGTCATCCTGATGTCGAATCACGCCATCAATAACCTCACCGACAATAACGGTCCCGGTACGGAACGGGATTTCATGCTGGATCTATCGGCGCTCGGCACATTCTCTTCCGCAACCTTGCTCACGTTGGACGCGGCCACGCCGTTGAGCGGTCCAGTTCCCGTGCCAATGACCGCTGCGGCACAAATGGAGGTCGTTCTTCCCGGCTACGGCGCCGCATTGCTGCGCCTCGCCAACACCGCGCCGTCGCTGCCGGCGGCGGGCGTCGCCAATGCCGGCAGTTATGCCGCGGGCGCAGTCGCGCCGGGCGAAATCGTTTCGCTTTTTGGCACGGCGATCGGACCCCCAACCCCGGCCCCGCTGTTCCTTACCAATCCGCAACTGATCGCCAACTCGCTCGCAGGCGTGCATGTTCTGTTTGACGGCGTGCCCGCGCCGGTGATTTTCGCTTCCGCCGGACAGGTGAATGTGGTGGTCCCCTACGCGGTGGCGGGTAAACCCTCCACGCTGCTTCAAGTGGAATACCTGGGCGCGCTCTCGCCACCCATCTCGCTGCCGGTGGCGGCCACCGCTCCCGGCATCTTCACGCTGGATTCTTCCGGCAGCGGTCCTGGCGCCATCTTGAATGTTGCCGATGAGACCGTGAATTCCCCTTCCAACCCGGCGGCGCCCGGCGATTGGGTCAGCATCTTTGTGACTGGCGCGGGCGTCAATACGCCGGCCGCCGTTGATGGATTGCTGGCTGCCGCTCCGTTCCCCCAAGTGAACGCCGGCGTGAAAGTCACCATGGGCGGCGTCCCCTGCCAAACCAATTACGCGGGATCCGCGCCGGGCCTGCTTTCGGGCCTCACCCAGATTAACGCGCAAGTACCGGCCAGCCTTACGCCCGCATTAGATGCACCCGTGGTCGTTATGATCGGCGGCGTCAGTGCCCAATCGGGAGTCACCGTGGCCGTACAGAGCGCTCCATAGCTCCATAGAGGATCTTCGTGCACGGCCCTTTAGGCCCACATTCCCATTTTGACCTTGACTTGCGAATCTCAGGACGGGTCACGCCCTGCTCTAGCCAGACTTTGCGTGGTTGTTACGGCTCCGCTATACTTGCATAAATGGCCACGAACGATACAGTGCATCGAGGGAAAATATCATGTGCGCCGTAAGACTTTTCGCCGTTGCCGCCCTGATTTTCGCCGCTATTCCAATCGCCGGGGCGCAGACCGTGGCGCTCGGCTCCGATCCCGTGACAGCGATCGATTCCGGGAAACCCGGCTCGATCACACTTGGGCCGGACGGCGCGGTTTGGTTACCATGGCCAGCGGAGAAATCGGCCGTATGACACTCGCGGGCGCGTTTAGCTCGTACCCGATTCCAACGCCGAATAGCGATCCGCAAGGTATTACGGGGGGACCGGATGGGGCGCTGTGGTTTACTGAATACCGCGGCAACAAGATCGGCCGCATCACGGTGAAAGGAGTCGTGACCGAGTTCCCGGTGACCACCACCGACAGCCAGCCATACGGAATCGCGGCGGGGGCGGATGGCGCGCTTTGGTTCACTGAATACAAGGCGGACCAAATAGGGCGGATAACTACCGCCGGGGCGGTCACTGAGTTCCGGAACGTTTACGGCGCGGAACCGTCGGGTATTGTGGCCGGCCCGGACGGCGCAGTTTGGTTTACCGAATATATCCAAGTGGCGCGGATATCAACGAGTGGAACGATCACCGCGTGGCACGTACCTTATACCTCCATTTCCCCGCAAAGCATCACGAGGGGTCCGGATGGAGCATTGTGGTTCACGGCTCCGACATCGATCGGGCGCATGACCACAGCCGGAGTTTTCACCGAATATGACGTGCTGGACGCCAATCCGCTGGCGATCGCCGCCGGACCGGATGGAGCTTTGTGGTTCACCAATTCTAACAGCAACAGCATCGGGCAAATCACGACGGCCGGCGCTGTGTCCGAATACCTCGCTCCCCCAACCAATTTCGGGAATACCGGGACGACGGGCATCACCAGAGGAGTGGGTGCGTCGCTTTGGTATTCGGAGGCGGGCGCGGGCATGGTGGGACAGGCCCTTTTGACGACAGCCAGTATGACAGTGAATCCAAGCGGCGGCTACCCGAACACAAGCCTGGCTTTCAGCGGGAGTAGGTTTGCCCCAGGTGAACAGGTCACGATTTACAGCCACGGCATCGGGTCTTCGGTGCTGGCAAGCGCCACAGCGAATTCGAGCGGAGCGTTCAGCTACCAGGATGGGCTCGCGGCGTTGCCTGCCGGACCTTATGGCTATCGGGTCTTTCTAGGCGTTGGAGCCATCAGCGGTAAAGTGGCAGCGGCTGGTTTTACGGTCGTTGCGAGCGCAGGGCCGAGCCCCAATTACGGGCCGCCTGGCTCCGTGATTACGGTGTCAGGGCATGGCTTTAGTGCGTTTGACACCGTCAATATTTACTGGGAACACCCGCGAACCTACCTGGGCAGCGCGGTCACTGGCATAACCGGCAGTTTCACTAGCGTGCCGTTAACCATCCCGTCGTCAGGTATCACAGTTGCAGACTATCGAATTAGCGCAACGGCAACGAATGTCCCGGCTGCTAGCGCTTCGGCTACGTTTATGGTGACTTTCTAATCGACCCGCGTACCAGCGGCAAGGATTGGTTCCTGGAGACCAGACGTTGCTCCAACAGCGATTGATCCACCTTGCTGGCCCGTGTGGCGACATCCTAATCAGGATATCCCTTAGATCTGCTTCAAGACTTCCGTCAGCACCGCGCCCATGACTTCGAAACTGTGGGTAGCCAGCTTGTCGAGAGTGTCCGCCGGCGTGTGCCAGTAAGTCTTTTTCGAGGTGTCGAAGTCGATTAAATCCACCGCGTTGACACCCATTTTGACGAACGGCATGTGGTCGTCATCGGTGGCGTTCTCCGCCTTGTCGAAGTACTTGCCGTAGCCCGTATGTTCGGCCGTGCTCCAGATCAGTTTGCGCAGCGAGGGCGACGAGTTCGCCTCGTTCATCACGTGCAAATCCTTGCCGCCGATCATGTCTATATTGATCAGCGCCTTGATCCGGCTCAGCGTGCCATCCGCGGCCCAGCGTGCGGCCAAGTGACGGCTACCGTATACGCTGTCGGTGTCGGACCATTGTCCGAAGGCCTCCTCGCCATCGAACCACACCAGGTCGATGTCGTCGCTGTGCGGCATACCCTTTAGCGTCTCGGCCATTTCCAGCAGGAATGCGGTGGAAGATCCGCCGTCGTCGGCGCCCACAAATCGCACGCCGGCCATCTTCTTGGTGTCGTAGTGTCCGCTGAGGACCACCAGGCGGCCCGAACTGCCCGGAAATCGCGCGATGATGTTCACCATCGGGATGGGGCCGAGCGGCGTCTGCCCGGTGAAGGCGTCCTCGCTGACCGTGCATCCAAGCGGCTTCAATTGCGCGACGATATAGGCGCGCAGATTGCGCAGCGCGGCCGATCCAGGCGGGCGCGGCCCGAACGCGACAGCCTTGCGCGCATAATCCATAGCCTGCGCACCGCTGAATTCGTGGGCCTGCGCTGCCAGCGCCAGCCATGCGGCGGTCAGAATCAGGACGATTTTTTTGCGGTGCATATATACCCGAGTGTGAAGTTGCGGTCCTTGTCCAGGAAGTCCAGGCACGGGATCAGGAGCGCCGGTGGAACCAGCAGCAGTGCGGCGGGAATGAAACCCAGCCAGCGGAGGCCCCCTGAAAAGAATTGTAGCCCGTTCAGCAGGCGGCGGGCCAACAGGCGGAAATATCCGCCCACCGGCTGGATCTCGATTTCCACCATGCCGGCGCGCTCCAGCAGGTCCCGCATGCCGTGTCTGGTGAAACGGAAATAATCGTGGGGGGACTGGTGTACTTCCCATTCGTGCGGCACAATAGCCAGCAGCGGGGCGCCGGGCGCCAGCGTACGCGCGATCTCGCGCAGGACGGTCTCCGGCTGGCGCACGTGCTCCAGCGTCACAATGTTGATGGCCGCGCCAAAGCATCCGCCGGCGAATGGCAGGCTTGCGAGATCCGCGACGGCGTCCAGATGGCTGTAATTCCAGGTGCGGTCGCCCACGGCCAGGTCCACGCCGCAATAGCGCTGGCGGGTAAAGTAAGCCGCGTGGCGGGCCTCGCCGGCGCCCGCGTCGAGCACCCGCGCGCCTGCCGGCAGGTTGGCCGCGAAGCCCGCCACCGCGTCCTCGATGGCGGCTTCGAAATGCAAAACGTAGCGGCTGAGCCAGCGCGGCAGGCGGTCCACGATCGCGGAGCAGCTCATCTCTTCTTGCGCGCCTCCAGCATGATGGTCGATCCGGCCCGGCAGGCCGCCTCCAACAGCGTGAAAGGAACGGCCGCCGCGATCAGGGTGAAATGCGCCATATCCTTGATCAGCCGCATGCCCGCGGTTTCGTGGCGGCCGCGCACCCGGCGCGCCATGGGGTCCAGGGCGGGCGCCAGGCTGGTCGCCAGGCCCGCGGGGTTGTCGCGCAGGGAAAAGTATTTGCGCCGCAGCACCTCAAAACCGGAGCTCCCGAGCAGCGCCTCCAGGTCGCGGGCGCGGAAATTCGTCAGATGCCGGGGCGCGTCTACGCCATTCCAGCGCGCGCCCAGCAGGCGGAACTGCCAGCAGGCGGCGTTGGGCACTTGCACGATCAGGCGTCCATTCGGTTTCAGCAGGGCATGCGCGGCGGCCAGGTAGGCGCGCGGATCGTAGACATGCTCCAGCACATGAAACATGGTGATTCCGGCGCATGACGCGGCGGCCAGCGGCGCCTGCGCCAGATCGCCGCACAGCACCGGCACGCCATTCGTGCGCCAGGCTACCGCGGCGGCTTCCGGAGAGGAGTCCAAGCCCATGGCCGCAAAGCCGCGTTCGCGCAGCATACGCGGAAACAGGCCTCCGCCGCATCCCACGTCCAGCACTGGGCCCGCTTCTCCGCATTCCCGTAGGGCGCGGCCGGCAAAACGCACGTGGTCGGCGAGCACCAACCTTCTGTAGCGTTCCTCCAGACCGGCCGCCACGCTCGCATCCGGCGCATACCAGTAATGCGGAGGGTAGTAGCGCGCGAGCTCGTCGGGGGCCGGCCGCGGCGCCAGGCGCAGCAATCCACAGCCCTGGCAAGCTACGATCTGAAATTCGCGCTGTGTCGTTCCGTACAAACGGTCGGTAGCCGCAAATAGCGTGCGAAACGCCGTTTGGCCGCAGGCCAGGCAGGCCATCATGCAGGGCGCGGGCGCGCGGGCCAGCGAGTTCGAAACGGCGAGTTCACAGGTGTACTGTTGTATTATATCTTCAGGGGCCGCATCGAGGTTATGAGTTCCGTCGGCGAAACGTTGCGCCGGGAACGTCTGCGAAAGGAATTAGGCCTGGCGCAGATTTCCCGCGAAACCAAAATCTCCGCCCGCCTGCTGGAAGCCATCGAAAAGGATCAGTTCGATTTGTTGCCGGGCGGCGTGTTTGCGAAGAGCTTTGTGCGCCAGTACGCCCGTTTCCTGGGCCTGGATGAAGAGGAACTGGCCGCCGAAGTAGAGAAGGTCGTCAATCCCGCCGGGGAATTGCCGAGCTTCGCCAATACTCCGCCCGAACCGGCTTTCAAGGTGCCGCGGGTGGTCGAATGGGAAGGCACCGGCCGCTCCAATTCTTCGGTTTTGCCGGCACTGGCCCTGGTCGTAGCTGTAATGCTGGTGTGTTCGGCGGTTTATGCCTGGTGGCAGCGCAGCCGGCGCCCCGCCCCGGTTGCCGCTGCGATGGCTTCCCTGCAAAACTCCCAGAAGCCGGCCACGCAGGCTTCTAAACCAGCCGAGCCTTCGCCGGCGAACCCCGCGCCGGTCACACCCGCTGTCGCTCAGAATCCGGAAACGGCTCCCAGGACGGACGTTTCCACGGAGGCAGCCACGCCAGGCCAGCAGGAGACGGCGACCGCGCCGGCTGAGCCCCCCAATCCGGCCGCTACTCTACATGTCTCCCTGACTACCGATGCCGACGACTGGCTGAGAGTATCGACCGACGGGAAGGTCGTCATGAGCGATGTCCTGCATCCCAACCAGGTGAAAGAGTTTGCCGCCGTGGACGCCTTGCGCATCCGCATCGGGGATGCGGGCAGCCTGCAGATGACGGTGAATGGGAAGGCCGCCGGCCCGCTCGGTCCCAAGGGTCAGGTGCGCAATGTGGAAGTGACCCGCGACGGGGTTCACATCCTGTTGCCGCCGCCCAAGCCCGCTTCCGCTCCGGCCCCCGAGCCGCTCTGACGCAGGGCCACCTGCTTCTTACGTTTCTCGGTGAGCAGTAATTCGCGGCGTCGGCGCTTCTTGATGCGGCTGTCGATCTTGCGCCAGAACTTCCGGAAGTAGCTGAAGGCCGAAAGCATGGCGAACACCACCACGCCCCACATCAGCACCATCGCGGGCATCGCCAGCACGGGATACCGGATGCTCAGCAGCAGGCATGAAATGGCCGCCACCTGGGACACCATCTTGGTCTTCCCGAGGTCGCTGGCTTTGATGAAGTAGCCTTCCGCCGCGGCAATGGCGCGCAGCCCGGAGACTGCGAACTCCCGGCCTACAATCAGAATCACCATCCAGGCCGGCACGGCGCGCACTTGCACCAGGGCGATCAGCGCGGAAGATATCAGCAGCTTGTCGGCGATCGGATCGAGCAGCGTGCCGATGGTGGTGATCTGGCGCCAACGGCGCGCCAGGTATCCGTCCAGCAGGTCGGTGCTGGCGGCGCACAGGAAAATAGCCAGAGCCAGCCAGACGTTGGTGACGGTGGCGCCGCGAAAATGTAGCGCGACATTCTCCTGAACCAGTGCGGCGACCAGCAGGGGCACGAAGAAAATCCGCAGGATCGTCAGCAGGTTAGGGATATTCATCGTTCATCCCAACTATAATGCTTCGGGCATCGGTGGGACAACTGGCGCATGCCGCGCATGCCGCGCAAAGCCCCGTCTCAGTGGATCCGGAGGGCCGCCATTGGATCGATGCGGGCGGCGCGGCGCGCCGGAATGTAGCTGGCTGCCAGCGCCACGCACAGAAATAGCGCCGCTACGCCCGCGAAGGTCGCGGGATCGGTGGCGCTCACGTGGAACAGCAAAGACTCCATCAGGCGGGTCAGGCCGTAAGCGCCCGCCAAGCCAACGAGCACCCCCACGAAGGCCAGCAGAAAGCCTTGCGCCATCACCAGCCGCAGAATATCGCCTTGCTGCGCGCCCAAAGCGCGCCGGATGCCCACCTCCCGAGTCCGCTGCGCGACTGAGTACGCGATCACGCCATAGATTCCCAATAGCGCAAGTAGCACCGCCACGCCTGCGAACGACCCCAACAGCATCACCAGCAAGCGGCGTTGGCCCACTTGTTCTTCTACCAAATCGTCCATCGAGCGGATGTCGGACATGGCCTGGTCTTTATCCAACGCATGTAGTTGGGCGCGCACGGCGCTCGAAAAACGGAGCGGATCGCCGGCAGTTCGCACGGCCAGACTCGCCGACGGCATGGGGTTCTGGGCGAACGAGACGTACACGGTTTCAGGCCAGGCGCCGCTTTCGAGACTCTTATGCACGGCGGCGGCAATGCCCACGATCAGGGCGGGTTTTGGGCTGAGGCCGCCCACCCAAATGCGCTGTCCCACCGGATCCAGGCCACCCGGATACTCCGGCCAGAGCCGCCGCGCCAGGGCTTCATCGATAATCGCCACGCGCTGCGCGTCTTCCACATCCTGGGCCGTGAAGTCCCGGCCGCGGCGCAGCGGGATTTCGAGCGTGCGAAAGTATCCCGGCGTGACGGGCATATAAGTCGCGATCAAGCGTTCGTTCAACTTCAGCAGCGGCTTCGCGGCATCCTGAACGGGAGTTCCCGCATAACCGAGCATGGGGAGCGACATTCCCGCCGCCGCGCTCCGGATACCCGGCGACGATTCCACCCGATCGACGAGTTCTTGAAAAAACGAGGCCCTTTTCCGCGCCGTGTCATAGCGTACGGCCGGCAGAGAAACCTGCAGCGTCAAAAGATGGGTGGCGTTGAATCCGATGGCGATTCCCCGCAGCCGGCTCACGCTTTCGATCAGCAGCGCGGCCCCGATCAGCAACACGATGGAAAGCGCGATTTGTCCCACCAGCAAGAACCCGCGGACGTTCAGCCGGCCTGGAATCCCTTTCGAAAATCCCTGGCTGGCGGTTTCCCCGCTGCCGCGCAACACTCGCATCAGATCGGGACGGGAGGCGGCTAGGGCGGGCGCCAGGCCGAAGAGCACGCCCGTGGCCAGCGAGAGCGCCGCGGCGAAGCCCAGGACCCACCCATCCAGGTGAATCTCTCCCGCGCGCGGCAGGTCGAATGAAGTAATCAGGGGAATCGCGCGCAGGCTCCAACCCGCCAGTAGCACCCCCAGGATTCCACCGGAAATCGACAACAGCAGGCTTTCCGCCAGCATTTGCCCCATCAGGCGAACCCGCGCCGCTCCCAGGGCTGCCCGCAGCGCCATTTCCCGCGCACGGAAATTGGCCCGCGCCAGCAGCAGGCCGGCCACATTGGCGCAGGCGATCAAGAGCACGAAACCCACCGCGCCGAAAAGCATCCAGAGCATGGAGCGCGCATTCCTGACCAGGTCGTCCTTCATGGGCGCGACTTCCACTGGCGTTCTCGGCTTGGCGTCCAGCATCCCGGGATGCGCCACGGCGTACTGGCGGCGAATGACTTTCATTTCCGCGTTCGCTTGTGCCAGGGACACGCCCGGCTTCAGCCGCCCGAATACGCTCAGAAACGGACTCAGGGTCCTGGCACGGACAGGTATGCGCGGCGATTCCGATGGCGCGGTCAGCCAAAGGTCCACGCCTGGAAAGGGAAACGCAAAATGCGGCGGCAGGACGCCGATAATGCGGTAGGGCGTGGCATCCAGCGTGACCGTCCTCCCGATAATTTGTGGGTCTCCCGCAAAATGCCGCTGCCAGAGATCGGCGCCGATCATGACCACGGGCGCTCCGCCGGGCGCGTCTTCGGATGGAAGAAAGCCGCGGCCGCGAAGCGGCTCGACAGACAGAATGTGAAGGAAACTGGCGGAAACTCGGGCGCCATGCACGACTTCCGGTTCGGCTCCTTCGGAAAGCGTCAGGTCTTCCTGGAAAGAAAAAGCTCCCAGCCCGCTGAAGGAGCGTGTGCCGGCCTGCATTTCCGCAAATCGCGTGGGCGTGGCGCCCCCCGAGATGTGCACCAGGCGATCGGAACCGCCATACGGGAGCGGCTTCAGCAGTACCGCCCGGATGACCGTGAACATCGCGGTATTGCCGCCGATCGCGAGCGCCAGCGTAAGAACCGCCGTGGCGGCGAACGCCGGTTTCCTGCGCATGGTGCGCAACGCATAAAGGATGTCCCGGCCGATCGTCTCCAGATGCCTGAACGAGTTCACGGATTCTGCCCTCCCGGATGTATCCAGTTTACGCCCGGCTTACGGCTCGGTGTTTTGGCGGGAGGCGCCAGACTCGCCGTGTTATCCTCAAGAGAGTACTTCTTCCCGGAAAGCAACCTTGAAAATCGGTTTTGTCAGTTTGGGCTGTCCCAAAAACCTGGTGGATAGCGAAGTCATGATGGGCCAGCTTGTGTCTCGCGGACACGAGCTGACGCCGCATCCCGATCAGGCCGACGTGCTGGTGGTGAACACGTGCAGCTTCATCGATCCCGCCAAGCAGGAGTCCGTCGATACCATTTTGGAGATGGCCGAATACAAGAAAATCGGCCGCGCCAAGAAGCTGATCGTGGCCGGATGCCTGGTGGAGCGCTACCGCGGCGACATCCTGCGCGACATGCCGGAGGTGGACGCGCTTATCGGCACCAATGAACTCGATCGTATCGCCGGTCTCTGCGAAGGCTGGGGCGATGCCGCCGGTCCGGACCCCGTCCCCGCGTATCTTTACCACGACCTGACGCCGCGCGTGCTGGCCACCCCTGGACACTACGCTTACATCAAGATCGCGGAAGGCTGCGATCATCCCTGCACGTTCTGTGTCATCCCGCAGTATCGCGGCAAGTTCCGCAGCCGGCGTTTCGAATCGGTGATCGCGGAAGCTACGCGCCTCTTCCAGCAGGGCGTGCGGGAGATCAACCTCATCGGGCAGGATACCACCTGTTTCGGCGAAGATCTGGGCATTGAGGACGGTCTGGCGCAGCTTCTGGCGCGCCTGGCGCAAATCGAAACCCCGCTCCCGAAATGGGTCCGGTTTCTGTATGCCTATCCCAACAAGGTGACGCAGAAACTGCTCGATACCATCGCGCAGCACGATGCGCTGGCCAAATACATCGACATGCCCTTGCAGCATGCCAGCGCCGCCGTGCTGAAGCGGATGAAGCGCGGCGCATCCGGCGATATTTTCCTGAAACTGCTCGAACGCATCCGGCGCACCATCCCAGGCGTGGCCATTCGCACCAGCTTTATCGTAGGTTTTCCCGGCGAGACGGATCGCGATTTCGAGGAGTTGTGCAGCTTCGTGAAGGCCGCGGGTTTCGACCGCCTGGGAGTCTTCTCTTACTCGGACGAAGATACCAGCGGCAGCTACGCGCTCGACGGTAAAGTGGATGCCCGCACCATCTATAACCGCAAGCGCCATCTAATGGCGCTGCAACGCAAGATCGCGCGGGCTCGCAACCGCAAGCTGGTGGGATCGGAAACCACCGTGCTGGTGTCCGGCCTCTCGTCTGAAACGGATCTCTTGTGGGAAGGCCGCCTGTCCACGCAGGCGCCGGAAATCGACGGCGTCACGTTGATCAACGATTTCGAGGGCGGTGAACCGCGCCCGGGGCAGATGCGCAGGCTGCGCATCACCGAAGCGCACGATTACGATCTGGTCGGTACCCTACTGGCCGATAACGAGAAAGCGGCCGTCACCAGCCCATCTCTCGTGCAAATAGCCGTATGAAGTGTCCAATCTGTAAGAAGGAAGTCAAAATAGGCGATCCTGAGATGCCCTTTTGCAGCGAACGCTGCCGGATCATCGACTTGGGCAACTGGGCATCGGAAAAATACGTGATCTCGAGCCCGGCGCGGCCCGAAGATCTGCGCGTTCAGGACGATCATGACGCGGATTAGTGGGGCATCGTCGAAAACACAAATGGAGGGCGGCCAATCCTGGCCGCGGCCGCCTTTCAGGCGGCCAAGCCACTTGGTTTTCATCGTCTTTTGGCTGCCGGTAAGGCCATGAGGGCAGGCTTGAAACCTACTGCGGCCAATGCTATATCCACCTGGTTCGGCTGCGGCTACTCCCCAAAGGCGCCCGGTACAGCCGGTTCCGCGGCCGCCCTCGGTATCGCGATCCTGGTGGAACACTACGCCGGATGGAGCCCGCCGTGGTTCGCTGCCCTCGCCGCCATCGTCACGGCGCCCGCCGTGTGGGCGGCCGGCGAGACCGCCAGGCAGACCGGCATCGAAGACCCGCAGTTCGTCGTCGTGGATGAAGTTGTGGGCCAGTGGCTCGCGCTGGCCGGCGCGCGCGTCTTGAACTGGAAGACATGGTTGGCGGCCTTCGTGCTCTTCCGTCTGTTCGATATCTGGAAGCCCTTTCCGGTCCGCCAACTGGAATCGCTGCCCGGCGGCGTGGGCATCGTGGCCGACGATCTGATGGCCGGCCTGTACGCGGCACTTGTCTTATTTCTGGCAGGATGGTTCAATCTTTATTAAATATGCCTATTCGGAAATCGGCAGACGGCCGTCCGCAAATCGCGCAAGTGAAGCCCGCGGCCGCCATTGTGGGGGGGGATTTTTACATTCAAGGCAAGGGTTTCGCCAAGACGGATCGCCCCCGCGTGACCATCGGAGACGTCGCCGCGCCGGTGGTGATCGGCTCGGATTCGCTGGTGATTGCGCGGGTGCCGGAAGGCGCGGCCGCGGGAGAATTGGTGGTCTCCAGCGGAAACCAGGTGAGCGAGGCATGGGCCTGCGATATCGGTTTTCCCATTGCCGATAGTCTGCATCCGGTAGCCAACCCGGCGGTGGATGCGTTCGGCAACATCTACAGCACCTTCAGCGGATCCCGCGGGCAAGCCGTCGCGGTGGCCGTGTTTAAGATCGATCTGAACTACAACATGAAACCGTTCATCAACGAGATGATGAACGCCACGGGCCTCGCGTTCGACCGCCACGGAATGCTCTATGTTTCCAGCCGCCACGATGGCACCGTCTACCAGGTAACTCCCAACGGCAACAGCAGCACGTTCGTAGAGGGCATGGGCGTAGCCACCGGGCTGGCCTTCGACCCCGACGGCAGCTTGTACGTCGGCGACCGCCAGGGAACTATTTTCAAGATCAGCCCCACCCGCCAGATTTTCGTTTTCGCCACTTTGGAACCCTCCATTGCGGCCTATCATTTCGCCTACGGCCCGGACGGGTATCTGTATGTCGCCGGGCCCACCACATCCAGCTTCGATTGCGTATATCGCGTTTCGCAAAAGGGCGAAGTGGAAGTTTACTATCGCGGCTTGGGACGTCCGCAGGGCTTGGCCTTCGACGAAGAGGGCCGCCTGTACGTGGCGGCCTCCATGGCCGGCCGCAAAGGCGTCGTACGCATCAAGCCCGATCGCCAGGCGGAGTTGTTCGTCTCCGGCCCGGGCATCGTGGGGCTGGCCTTCACGCCTTCCCGCTCGCTGGTGCTGGCCACCACCAACGGCCTGTATCGCGCGGATGTGGGCATCAAAGGCAGGCCGTTGTTCTAGACCGCAGATGACCGCCGAAATCATCGCAGTCGGATCCGAGCTCTTGACGCCGCAACGCGTTGACACCAACTCCCTTTTTCTCACCGATCAGCTTAACGGCCTGGGCGTGGAGGTGGTCACCAAGTCGGTCATCGGCGACGATCTGAACCGCCTGGCGGACGCCGTACGCCGCGCCGTATCGCGTTCCGGGATCGTGATCCTCTGCGGAGGCCTCGGCCCCACGGAGGACGATCTGACCCGAGACGCCGTGGCCGCCGCGCTCGACCGCAAGCTCATTTACCATCCCGAGATTACCGAGGTGCTGGAACAGCGCTTCGCACAGCTCAAACGCAAGATGGTGGAAGTGAACAAGCGGCAAGCGTTCATCATCGAGGGCGCCGAGATCCTGCCCAACGACCGCGGCACCGCGCCCGGACAGTGGATCGACGATTCGGACTCGCACGTCATGCTGCTGCCCGGTCCGCCGCACGAGATGAAGGCCATGTTTACGCGGCAATGCCTGCCGCGGCTGACCCGCATCGTTCCCCGGCAGATCATCCGCACGCTGGTGTTGCGCGTGTCCGGAATGCCGGAGTCGGACCTGGATCAAATGATCGCGCCGGTCTACAAAAAGTACGACAACCCGGTGACGACCATCCTGGCGGCGGCCGGCGACATACAAATTCACCTGCGCGCGCGTTGTTCTACCGAAGGCGAAGCGGCGGCGCTGCTGGCGGAAGTGGGCGGACCGATCGAATTGCTGCTGGGCGACCGCATCTACTCCCGCAACGGCCAGCCGCTCGAAGAAGTAGTGGGCGATATGCTGCGCGACCGGCATAACACGCTGTCGGTGGCGGAGAGCGCCACGGGTGGACTGTTAGGCGAGCGCATTACCTCGGTGGCGGGCAGCTCCGCCTACTTCCTGGGCGGGTTCATCACCTATGCCAGCCGCATGAAGGTGGAATGGCTGGGCGTGCCGGAAGATATCATCGCGGAGTTCGGCGCGGTCAGTAAAGAAACCGCCGAAGCCATGGCCTTGGGCGCGCGGCGCCGCACCGGTTCCACCTATGCGCTGGCCATCACCGGCGTGGCTGGGCCGGACGCCGGCGGCGAGAAGGCTCCCGTGGGTACCATCTACGTGGGCTTGGCCGACGCCGCGGGCTGCCAGGTGCTGCACCGGCAGTTCATCGGCGACCGTACCCGCATCCGCCAGTTCGCTACCCAGATGGCGCTCGATATGTTGCGGCGCAGAATCGCGCGCTAAAACGTCACTTAGATCCGTCTTCCCATAGCCCGTCGCGCATGACTCGCGCAGGCTTTCTTAGACTGCGGATGTCTTCCGCCGGATTGGCGGAAAGCAGCAAGAGATCGGCGCGCTTGCCGGGCTCCAGGGTGCCCACCCGATCCAGTTCGCCGAGCGCCGCCGCGCCATTGCGGGTGGCCGCGATCAACACTTCCCCCGGCGCCAGGCCAGCCGCGGCCAGCAAATCCATCTCCCGGTAAGGATCGCTCCCGGATCCCACTGCGATCGGCACGCCGCCGTCCGCGAGGCGTTTGGTATTGCGGCTGGCGATGGCCAACTCCGCCGGATTGCGTTCCTGGGCCAGCAGGGGGATGAAAACAATTCGTAGATCCCGCAAGTGCGCAATGAAGGCCGGATCGATGGCTTCGGTATCGCGGATCATGTGCAAGAAGCCCGTCACGCCGCGGTCCACCAGGGTGCGCGCATCGCGCAGCGCGAACACGTCGCCAAATAACGGCGTATGCTCCCGCCGCGCCTGGTCCAGGACCGCGTCGGGATCGCCCGGCCGGATCACGGTGTAGGCATGCCCGCCGCGGCCGGCGTTACTGCCGACCACGTCGATCACCGCCGGCGTGACGAACTTCCCCGCGCCATCGATTTTGTCCGCTTCCGCGGGAACCAGTAGGCCCACCCGCGCGCCCACCGCGCGAATCCGCCCGCTCTCGATGGTGACCACGGAGTTGGAAATCGGGGGACCGCCCGTGCCGTCGATCAGGACCGCGCCTATTATTGAGGTCACCGCGGGCTGCTCCGGCGGCTTGCAACCGGCTAGGAGCAGCGCCAGAATCATCGCCGAAAACGCACATTTCAAGCAGTATCGAGTCAAGGGACCATCATACCTGCTTCCCACGGCGGCAGCGATTCGGCATCCGTCGCCGGCCCGCCCCTTTTTTCTATCGAGCCACTTGCAAAATGCTGTAACGGGTGTAAGATGTTCACTGGGTAATATTTGAGGGAGCACTCGGGATGCGACGCTGAGGATGCCAGCGTAGTGGGGAGAGGGCGGCTCTTGTCCGTGATTTTTATAGGGCCCCCAATTACTAATTAACCAGGCTTTCCATACTCTCCATAAGGGAGTCGCCATTCCTGCGGCAGGCGGAGTTCGCGCGCGACCGGGTCCCCACAATTCGAAATGAATTAAAGGACGGCCGGCGCACGCCGGCCCCAGAGGAAAGTAATGGCAAATCCGACCCCCGAACCTCCAGCGGGGAAAGTATCCCCACCGCCGCCGCCGAAACCCTCGTTACCACAAGCGATTTTCAAGATTCTCAAAGACCCCGACCCCGCGGACTCCGATCCGCAAAAACCAATTCTACGCCGCCGCCGTTTCGTGATCGCCTCTGTGCTGGGCGTGCTCGGCGTCAACTTCCTGATGTTCCTGCGCTTCTTTTTCCCGCGCGCGCTCTACGAACCGAAGACCCGATTTCGCATCGGCTACCCGTCCGATTTCGGGTTCGGCGTAGACACCAAATTCCAGAATCAATACCGCATCTGGGTGGTGCGAAACACCGAAGGCATCTTCGTCATCTCCGCGATCTGCACCCATCTGGGCTGTACGCCCGACTGGAAGCCCAGCGAAAACAAATTCAAGTGCCCTTGCCACGGCAGCGGGTACGATCCCGAGGGCATCAACTTTGAAGGCCCCGCGCCGCGGCCCATGGACCGGGCGCACGTGGAACTCGATCCGGAAGGCCAGATCGTAGTCGATCTGAGCCACGTGTACCGGTGGCCGAAGGGCGAACCCTCGCAGTTCGGCATGGACGGGGCGATTCTCCGCAATGTGTGAGGTGAATCATGGCTGAAACAGATGGAAAAAACGGCGCACCGCCATCCACCGTCGCGCCAGGCGGCTCCAACGGCAACGGCAAGAATGGCAAAGGCAAGGTCACTGCGCTTCTGGAGGGTGGCAAGGTGGTGCGCGAGCGCGCTGTCAACGAACTCAAAGCGCTCAAACAGCCGGAGAAAACGGACCTCTGGAAATCGGTGCTGCGCGTCAAGCACGACGAGACGCCCCGCAGCCGCGCCTTGGGCGTGCTTTCCAACGTCTTCCTGCACCTGCATCCCGCCAAGATTAATCGCGACGCCGTGGCCTACAAGTACACCTGGGGCATGGGCGGCATGACGTTCTACGTCTACATCACGCTGGTCTTCACCGGCACGCTGCTGATGTTCTATTACCACCCGTCGAAGGTCGTGGCCTTCCGCGACATTCTCTATCTCGAGCACGATGTGCCCTTCGGCAAACTGCTTCGCAACATGCACCGCTGGGGCGCCCACCTGATGGTGATCATGGTGGAGCTGCACATGTTCCGCGTTTTTCTCACGGGATCTTACAAACCGCCGCGGCAATTCAATTGGGTGGTGGGAGTGCTGCTGCTGGTCCTGACGCTGCTGCTCAGCTTCACCGGCTACCTGCTGCCGGACGATCAGCTCGGTTTCTGGGCGGTCACCGTGGGGACCAACATGGCGCGCGCCACGCCGCTGCTGGGGCACGACGGTCCGTTCGGCCATATGTTGGGAATGACACCTTTTAACGATGTGCGCTTCGGGCTACTGGGCGGCTCGATCGTGGACGCGAATGCCCTGTTGCGCGCCTACATCTGGCACTGCGTGGCGATCCCCATTATCGCCTCGACATTCATGGTCGTGCACTTCTGGCGGGTACGCAAAGATGGCGGCATTTCGGGCCCCGCGCCGGTGATGCTGGAGTCGGAGATTAAGGAACCAAGGAAGATTTAAGAGGGTAATGGGTGCTGGGTGCTGGGTTTTGGGTGCCGCGCATCGCGGCGCTTCGAACCATCACCTCTAACCTATAACCCACAACCGGGGCTTTTATGGATTTTCACCAGCTTTGGACGATTTTCAGCACACCGGACAACGTCCCCATCGTGCTGCTGCTTTTCGTGGTTCCGTTCTACACCTGGTACGGGATGCGGCAGGCCTTCGCCAACGACCGGCTGATCGGCCAACTGGAGGCCGATCCCGCGCTGGCCAAGACCAGTCACCGCAAGACCCAGCCCTGGAAACCCGGGTGGGCCCGCGAGGTGCATGTTTGGCCCTACCTGTTGCGCATCGAGTTCCTGGCAGCCATCATCGTGACCATCATACTGATGGTTTGGTCGATTACTTTGAACGCGCCGCTGGAAGAGCCGGCGAATCCTACGCTGACGATGAATCCCGCCAAGGCGCCCTGGTACTTCCTGGGCCTGCAGGAGATGCTGGTCTACTTCGATCCCTGGATGGCCGGCGTGGTCTTTCCCAGCCTCATCATCATTGGCCTGATGGTGATTCCTTATATAGACGCCAATCCGCTGGGCAACGGCTATTACACTTACAAGCAGCGCAAATTCTCGATCCTCACGTTTATCTTCGGTTTCATCGTGCTGTGGGTCAGTATGATCATCATCGGCACGATCATTCGCGGTCCGGGCTGGATGTGGTTCTGGCCAGGTGTCACATGGGACCATAACCGCCTGATTTTCGAGGTGAACCGCGACTTACCCGATCTCTTCGGCATCAAGGGCCGCATCGGCAAGCTCATCTTCGGCGCCATCGTGATGGGGATCTATTTCGTGGGCGCCTGGATTGGCATGCACAAGCTCATCACCCTCACCAAGTTCAGCAAGAAGATCTACGCGCGCATGAGCCTGCTGCAGTATTCCGTGATGCAGGTGTTCCTGATCCTGATGCTGCTGCTGCCGGTGAAAATGCTGCTGCGCCTGGTCTTCCGCATTAAGTACGTCTGGATTACGCCCTGGTTTAACATATGACCGATCAAGATAAGGACCCAGTAGTCCATTCAACCTTAAGCAAGCCTCTCTTCATCGCCTCGGCGCTGCTGTTGCTGTCGCTCGGCTGGGCCCTGTACGACGAAGTGTATGGCACCCGGCCCTGGAAGGGCTACGAAGCGCGCTTCGCAAAAGTTTATTCCAAGTTCCTTAAAGACACTCTGCCGCAGGAGGCCGCTTCGGAAGCGGCGATTAAAGCGTCTCCCGACTATCAGAAGCTCAATGACGATATGCTGGCGGCGGCCAAGGCCGTGGCGCCGCAGATCGCCGAAATCGACAAGCGCGTGAACCAGGAACTGGTGCCGCGCTCGCTGGCCTTGAACGAACCCTTCCAGGAAGTCCGCGGCCACGTCGGCGCTCTTACTTACCAGATCGAGATCTCCAAGAGCGAAAGCAGCAAGGAGTCGATGCGCCAGGAGATCGCGGAACTGAAAAAAGAAGTCCACATGGTGAAGTTGCCAAAGGCCGACGGAACCACGGAGAAACTGCCGATGGACTTCGCCACGATGGACAAGACCCTGCAGGACTGGAAAAAGGAAAAAGCGGACCTGTTGCAGAAGCGCGTCGATCTTTTGAAGCCCGCCACCGAACTGGACGCCAAGCGCAAACAGTACCTGACGGATCGCATCTCCGATGTCAGCGCCGAGACGCTGAACGGGCTGAAGAACAAGATGGCGACCTTCGAAGTGGCCATTCGCCAGATTCACGTAAAGGATGTAGACCTGGTGGACCGCTGCGAATCCTGCCACATGGGGATACAAGAGCCGGTAACCTTGACCAAGGCGGCCATGGGCGGCGAAGAAGCGTTTATCAGCCACCCGGACCGCGAGTTGCTGAAAGTTCACGATCCCGAGAGATTCGGTTGCACGCCCTGCCACGGCGGCAATGGCGTGGCATTGACCAGCGTCGAGAAAGCGCACGGGTACAACGAACACTGGCTGTGGCCCCTGCATGCGAAGGAGAATCTGGAGGCCGGCTGCCAGCAGTGCCATTCCCAGGAAATCGTCACCGAAATGGCTCCTACGCTGGATGCGGGCCGCGAGATCTTCCGTCTGCGCGGCTGCATGGCCTGCCATCGCTATGAAGGTTTCGACCGCGATCCGGACGACCTTTCCGCCGTCAACCAGGATATCCGCCAACTCACGCAGCAGAAAGCCGATTGGACGCGTGAAATCGGCTTTAGCACCCAGAAAGGCGACAATACTCCCGATAACGACGAAGCCCAGAAGTACTATCAGCACGCCACCGATTTGAAGGTGCGCATCAGCGGCATCGACGCCAAAATGGAGCAGGATGACGACCGCGCGCGCAGCCTGGTGCGCGAGATCAAGAAGGTCGGGCCCAGCCTGAAGGAAGTGCGCATGAAGATCCACAAGGAATGGCTGCCGGTTTGGCTGAAAGATCCGCACGCGTGGCGTCCCGGCACCAAGATGCCCACATTCCGTCTGGATGACGGCGAAATTCGCGCGATCGCCGCGTTTATCTGGCAATCCGGCATCACCGGCGATCTGCCGCACCAGCCGGCCGGCGATCCGGAAAAGGGCAAGGAGGCTTTCGAAACCCGCGGCTGCATGGCCTGCCATTCAATGGGTGAAGACAGCGAAAAGCAGGGCGGCACATTCGCCGCGAATCTGAGCCGTGTCGGCGAAAAGGATAACTACGATTACCTGGTGCGTTGGGTACACAATCCGCGCCAGCGAACGTTGCCCTACTGCCCGTTCGAAAAGAAGGATATTACCGAGGCCGATTACAAACGCGCCGGCCAGCCATTCGTCTTCGATACCGAGCACGACAAGTGCCCCAACGACGGCCATCAATTGCTGGTGATGCAGATGACCCCCATGCCCAGCCTGCGGCTTTCCGAAGGCGAGGCGCGCGATATCGCCAGCTATCTGGAAACCCGCAAGCACGAGGGCGCGGCCTACGCCAACGCCGATTATCTGGACGACCCCAGTCTGAAAGAGCACGGCCGGTTTCTGGTGCGCTTCTACGGTTGCGCGGGCTGCCACGAAATCGCCGGTCTGGAGGAAGAGCAGCGCATCGGCACCGAGTTGACCAAGGAAGGCTCCAAGCCCATCGAGCGGCTGGATTTCGCGCTGCTCGGCCACCAGGCGGAACACGACGGCTGGTACACGCACAAGGGCTTCTTTGAACATAAGCTGGCCAATCCCGCGGTCTACGATCAAGGCAAGGAGAAAGCCAAGCTCGACCGTTTGAAGATGCCCAATTTCAATTTGACGAAGCCGGAAATCGATCAGCTCACCACGTTTCTGACCGGCTCCGTCGAACCCAGCATGCCGGCGCGGTATTTTTACAATCCGGGCGACCAGCGGCGCGATATCATCGAGGGCTGGTGGGTGGTCCGCAAGTACAATTGCATGGGATGCCATCAGGTGCACGTGGGCCAGACCACCGTGTTCATGACCCTGCCGCGCTACCAGGATCCCGACTGGAAGGACCAGCGCCCGCCCACTCTGATCGGCGAAGGCGCGCGTGTCAATCCCCAGTGGCTGATGGGTTTTCTAAACAACCCGTCCCTCACCGAAAAGCCGGATGAGATGGATCGCGACGGCGTCCGCCGGTATCTGCACGCGCGTATGCCAACGTTCTATTTCTCCGATGGCGAGATCCAGAAGATTGTGCGATTCTTTGCGGCCATGTCTTCGCAGGCGGCGCCTTACATCCCGGACCGCCTGGAGGCGCTATCCGATCAGGAACGCACCATGGCGCGGCAGTTGTTCACCAGTGAAGGCGCGCCCTGTCTGAAGTGCCATGCCACCGGCGACCCGAAACACGACGCGCACGCCACCGCGCCGAACTTCCTGCTGGCCAAAGAACGGCTGAAGCCCGGCTGGGCGCGGCGATGGATGTTGGATCCGGCCATGATGAGTCCCGGCACCGCCATGCCATCCGGCTTGTTCAAGGCGGAGGGCGACAAAATGGTGTTCGCCGGTCCGACGCCGGCCAGCTTTAACGGTTACAACAAGGACCACGCCCAGTTGTTGGTCCGCTATATGTTCCAGTTCACGCCGGAAGAGTTGAGCCGCCTGCGGGCCAGCGCCGGCAACTAGAGAAAGGTGCGGGAACCCAAAATCCGGTATCCAGCATCAAAACAAGGAGCTTATTCGACAATGATGAAACGTTTGATCACAGGCGGGGCGTTTTTCGCGCTCCTCCTGGCCCCCGCGTCCAATGCCGCCACCGTCACCGGGAAGGTCGTATATTCGGGGCCCAAGCCCGTAGTGCGAAGCATCGACATGTCGGCGAATCCGGCCTGCCAGCGTGCCCATCCCACGCCCCAAAAGACCGAGACGGCGGTGCTGAATAGTAATGGCACTTTGAAATACACGTTCGTGTGGATCAAGTCCGGGCTGCCGGCCAAGACCTATCCCGTGCCCACGGCGCACGCGCGGATCGATCAGCAGGGCTGCATGTATTCGCCGCATGTCCTGGCCGTGATGACAAACCAGCCCATCGACATCCGGAACGACGATCCCACGAACCACAATATCCACCCCCTGCCCAAGATCAACCAGGAATGGAACGAGTCGCAGCCGCCCAAAGGCGACCCTAAAACCAAGAGCTTCCCGCGCGAGGAAGTGATGATTCCGGTCAAATGCAACGTGCATCCCTGGATGCGCGCGTATATCGCCGTAGTCCACCATCCATTTTTCGCCGTGACAGGCGACGACGGGACGTTTACAATAAAAGATCTGCCCGCGGGGACCTACACGCTCGAAGGGTGGCACGAGACCTACGGCACCATGGACCAGCAGATCACGGTAGGCGCGAACGACAAGAAGACGATCGACATCACGTATAAGAAATGATCGGTTTGACGCACAATAGGAGGGCGGCCAATTTCGCCGCACGCGATTGCCCGCCCCGCAAACAATGAAAGACTATATCGAGCTCACCAAGCCGCGCATTACTTGGCTCATCCTGATGAGCACCGGCATCGGATACTTCTTCGGCCTGCCTAAGGCCGGCGGCTGGTGGGCTTTTGCCTCGGGGATCCCGTGGTGGGGTCTGCTGCACACCATTCTCGGCACCGGACTGATTGCGTCGGGCACCGCGGCCCTGAACCAGTGGTACGAGCGCGAGGCCGATTGCCGCATGCGGCGCACTTCGGATCGGCCCATCCCTTCGGGCCGCGTCGCTCCGTCGCGGGCGCTGGTGTTCGCCATCGCGCTTTCGCTCGCCGGATTCGCGGATCTCTGGCTGGGCGTCAATCCCCTGGCCGCGCTGCTGGGCCTGTTCACTTTGCTGAGCTACCTGTTCCTATACACGCCGCTGAAACGCCGGTCGTGGCTTTCGACCACAATCGGCGCGTTCCCGGGAGCCATGCCGCCCATGATCGGCTTCGCCGCGGCGCACGGATCCATCACCAACGAAGCCTGGGTGCTGTTCGCCATCCTTTTCCTCTGGCAGTTCCCGCACTTCTACTCGATCGCCTGGATGTACCGCGAAGACTACGCCCGCGCCGGCATCCGCATGCTTCCCGTAGTGGAGCCCGATGGCCGGTCCACCGCGCGTCAGATCGTGCTCTACGGCTTGGCCCTGATACCCGTCAGCCTGGTTCCCAGCATCCTGGGCATGTCCGGGCGCATCTACTTGATAGGCGCGTTACTACTCGGCCTCTATTTTCTGTATTCGGGAGTGCGGGTGGCGCTCGACCGCACCATATTGCGCGCGCGAAATGTTTTGATGGTTTCAGTCTTTTACCTGCCGCTGATCTATGGGCTGATGCTGTTGGATAGACCGGGATTGTGATTCTCGCCGAGAACCTGAGTCATCAGTACGGATCTCGTCTGGCGCTTTCGAATGTCAATTTCGAAGTCAAGGCGGGTGAGATCTTCGGCCTGCTAGGGCCCAACGGGGGCGGCAAGTCCACCCTCTTCCGTATCCTCTCCACCATGATGGTGCCCACCGGCGGCCGCGCCGAAGTGGCCGGCCATGACGTGGCGCGTGACCCCGCCGCCGTCCGCCGCGGCATCGGCGTGGTCTTTCAGACGCAAAGTCTCGACAAAGCTTTGACGGTCGCCGAAAACCTGCGCAGCCAGGGCCATCTGCATGGTCTCTCCGGCCCAAAGCTGCGCGATCGCATGCAGCAGGTGATGGACCGGCTAGGGCTGGCGGACAGGCGTAACGACATCGTGGAGACGCTCTCCGGTGGATTGAAGCGCCGCGTCGAGATCGCCAAGGGATTGCTGCACCGCCCCGTGGTGTTGTTGATGGACGAGGCATCCACGGGCCTTGACCCCGGCGCGCGCCGCGAATTGTGGCAGTACGTCGAAGAACTCCGCAGCCGCGAAGGCGTTACCATATTATTGACGACCCACATCCTGGATGAAGCCGACCGCTGCGACCGGCTCGCCCTGCTACACCAGGGCCGCGTAGTGGCCGAGGGGACTCCAGCGCATCTGCGCTCGCGTATCGGCGGAGATGTGGTGGTGCTGGAAGCCGCCGGAACCGAAGCGGCCGGTCTGGCCCAACGGATCGAGACGCGCTTCGGCCTGAAGCCGTCGGTGATGGATGGCGTGCTCCGCGTGGAGATCGCTAATGGGCATCGCTTCATCACTGAAGTGGTCGAGGCTTTCCCCGGGGCGATCGATTCGGTCGGGCTGCATAAGCCGACTTTGGAGGATGTGTTCGTGCGCGAGACGGGAGCTTTGATTGAGTAATTTCTGGTTGCCGGTGGTGACGCTTTGGCAGCGCGAATTAGTGCGCTTCTGGAGACAGAAGAGCCGCGTGCTGGGCGTGGTCGCCTCCCCGCTGGTTTTTTGGCTGCTGATCGGCTCCGGTTCCGGCGATTTGGGACGCTTCTACGCCGGCGCGCTGGTGTTGACCGTGCTTTTCTCCGCCATTTTCTCCACGATTTCGATCATCGAGGATCGCCGCGAAGGATTTCTGCTTTCGATGCTGGTATCGCCCGCGTCCCGCACCAGCATGGTGCTGGGCAAGATTCTGGGCTCGGCCACGCTGGCCTGGATTCAGGGCCTCATCTTTCTGGCCTTCGCGCCGCTGGCGGGAGTGTCGATCGGCATTGCGGATGTATTTGCGGTCATCGGCGCCATATTCCTGGTATCCTTCACGCTGACGGGCCTCGGCTTCGTGATTGCCTGGCGCATGTCTTCTACCGCCGGTTTCCATGCCATCATGAACCTGCTATTGGTCCCCATGTGGATGGTTTCCGGTTCGCTGTTTCCCATGGCTACCGCGCATGGCTGGATCAAGGTGGTCATGTGGGTGAATCCGCTGACTTACTCCATCTCGCTGCTGAACAGCCTGTTAAAGCTCAGTTCCGGGGCGCCCGGAGTGGCGGTCAGCCTTCTGGTCACCGCCTGTTTCGGCTTGGTTCTGCTGCTGGCTTCCGGCGCGGTCGCCAACCAGAAAAGCCTCGTCAGCAACGCATGAAACCGTATTTTCTATTGCTGCTGCCGATCGCTCTCGCGGGCTGCCGCCAGCAGGCGCCTCTTCCGGTCTATTGGCAGATCCCGGAATTCCATTTGATCTCGCAGTCCGGCCAGCCATTCGATAGCAAATCGCTGCAGGGCAGCGTCTGGGTGGCCGATTTCATCTACACCACATGCCCCGGCCCCTGTCCGCGGATGAGCGCGCAGATGCGCGGCGTGCAAAGCGCCGTGCAGTCCATGCCCGGCGTGAAACTGCTTTCCTTCACCGTGGATCCCAAGCACGATTCGCCTTCCGCGCTGGCCGCCTACGCCATCCGCTACCATGCCGAGCCGGGCCGCTGGTTCTTCCTCACCGGCGATCAGCCGGCGCTCGAAAGCCTCTGCCGCAACGGATTCAAGCTCGGAGACGTGGATGGCAGCCTGGTGCATAGCACCCGCTTCGTCCTGGTCGACCGCAATAGCCGCGTGCGTGGTTTCTACAATACGTCGGAAGATGATGCCGCCGTGGCCAAATTGCTCCACGATATCCGCGCCCTCGTACGGCAGACTTCGTAACGGAAGTTTGCCACAACCGCTAAGAATCAGCAAACAAGCCCCACTCGGGCGCCGTGTATCCCCGCCGGTCTCCTATACGTCCAACACTGCAGGAAGGATAAATTCCATGATCCGCATCGGCCCGTTCATCGCCGCTTCTCTACTCGCAGGATCTCTGCTGGCGCGCGACGTCTCCAGTCCCGGAACGCCTGCCAGCGTAATCGTAACCGCCCAAGGCCAGAAAGACGCCGCCCCTCCGCAACTGACTGTGGATGATGTGCTGGTATCTCAAAACCGGCAGCGCATGCAAGTCACCAGCGTGGAACCGCTGCATAGTCAAAACGGCCTGCAACTCTGGCTGCTGATTGACGACGGCTCCAGCACCAGCCTGGGAACGCAATTGGGCGATTTAAAGAAATTCGTGCTCGCCCAGCCTGTCACCACGCAAATCGGCATCGGGTACCTGCGAAACGGTATGGTGCTGAAGGCTCAGCCGCTGACAACGGACCACCAACTGGCCGCCAAATCGATAAGGCTTCCCATCGGCATGCCGGGCGTCTCGTCCAGCCCCTACCTTTCGCTCGTGGAACTGATCCACAAATGGCCCGCCGGTACCGCTGCGCGGGAAGTGCTGATGGTGTCGAGCGGCATCGATCCCGACTACGGCGTTGGCCCCCAGAATCCTTACCTGCTGGAGGCCATCCACGCCGCGCAACGCTCCGAAATTCCGGTTTATTCGATCTACTATTCAGGCGCGGGCGCGGCGGCGCACGCTTACCGGCAGCTCTTTTGGGGGCAGAACTATCTCGCGCAGCTTAGCGACGACACCGGCGGCGAACTCTATTGGCTCGGCACCATCAATCCCGTGTCGATAGCGCCCTATCTGGAAGATCTGAGCCGGCGCTTGAACGGACAGTATCTGGTGACTTTTCTGGCCAAACCCGAAAGCAAATCGGGACTCCAGGATGTCAAAGTCTCGACCGAACTTCCGCACGTCAAACTGACGGCTCCGTCGAGAGTGTATGTGCCCGCTGCCCAGTAAGCGCTGCGATTCTATCCCAGCCGGATGAGGCTGAGTTCCAGCACATTCGGATTCGCCGACTGGATCCGCTCCAGCAGGTCTGGCGCGGGCTGTGTCTCCAGGTTGATGCGGGCGACGGCCGCCTGTGCGCCGTCGAAGACGATATTCTCCATCTCCTGGACATTGATGCGGGCCGCGCTGATCAGGTCCAACACGCTGGCCAGCACGCCCGGGCGATCCAGGTGCCGCACCACCAAGGCGCACGTGGCGGGCGTAGCCTTGGCGATGTTTACGACGTTCGGCACCTTCCCGGTTTCCTGAAAAATCCTGATGATGCGCACGGTTTCCGCGGCAATGGCCTCCTGCGCCTGGTCCGTGGATGCGCCGATGTGATGCGTGCCAATCACTCCTGGCAGCTTGACGATGTCGTCGCCGAATTCGCCCGCGCCGCCGGCGGGCTCGTTGGCGAATACATCCAGCCCGGCGCGCACGCCATTGCTGCGCACAGCCCAGCTTAACGCCACCTGGTCCACCACATCCGCGCGCGAGGTGTTGATGAAGCACGCGCCGGGGCGCATAGCTTCGAAGAACGTCGCGTCGATCAGGCCGCGCGTTTGCGGATTCGCCGCCACGTGCACGCTCACGATATCCGCCGCCTTGGCTACATCTATGGGCGACGCCTGGTATTGCACGCCGAGTTCCCCGGCTCCCTCCGGAGTCAGGCTCCGGCTCCAGGCGACCACGGGCATGCCGAAAGCCTTGGCGCGCGGAATCATCTCGCGTCCGATGCGGCCCAGTCCGATCAGCCCCAGGGTGCGGCCCAGCAATCCACGCGCATTGGAAAACTCCGCCTTATTCCAACGGCCGTGCCGCAAGGCGGCTACGTTGTCGGCGATCCGGCGGTCCAGCGCCAGGATCAGCGCGAACGCCAGTTCCGCCACCGCCACGGAATTCTTGCCGGGACAGTTTGAAACGTAGATGCCGCGCCGCGAGGCGGCCGCCACATCGATGGTGTTGTAACCCGCGCCGGCCCGCACCACCAGCTTCAAAGGGCCCGCTGCGAGAATGGCCTCGGTCACTTTCGTTGACCGGACCACCAGGACGTCGGGACGCAACCGTCCGACGGCTTCCGCCAATGCGTCGTCTTTCAGGCCGGGCTGGTAACTGACCTCGCAACCAGCCGCCTTGAGGCCGTCCTGACCGGACAGCTCGAATTTGTCTGCTATGAGAACGTGCATACGTGGCACCATCAAGATGATATCGCGGCGCAAGACCGGCCGCCGCACCCCCGTGTGACTGCATCCCGCCCGCTTTCTTTACCCGCCCTGTGCTACAGTGAGGAATTCTTAAGGCCTATCTTCTAGATGTCCGAACAGATCCTTCTGCAAGGGAAAATCCTGGGCATAGAAGAGTTCCTTCTGTCCCCGCCCGGCGGAGCGGTGCCCCCTCGGTCGAACGGCGAGGAACTCCTCGCCGGACGTTCTCAATGGATCACGCTGCTCTGTGAGGTCCTGCCGCGGGCACTGCTCGCCGAGTTTGGGCTGGCGCGTATCCTGCTCGGTTCGAGCGGTGGCGGCCAGTTCCTGCTCGTACTGCCCGGCGAATCGCGGGGCGCGGCGGAAGAATTCCTGACCGGCGCGGCGCGCCAGCTTGGAGAGCTGAGCGGCGGTTATCTTTCATTGCTGTGGAGCGTCACCGAAAACCTCGGCGATTGGACCGTAGTCCGCAAACGGCTGAACGAAGAATTGCAACATAAGCGGGCTACGCCGCTCGCCGCCGCCGGCTCGGACGCGTTCCAGCCTTTTTCCATGGCCGTGCCGGCCGAGGCGGACGCTTATTTCTCGAAGGAACTCGGATTGAGCGTGCGCGAGGCGGCTGCGATCGGCTGGTCGCCGGAGACGCCCGCCATGGTACACCCCGGCGCCGGAAAACACACCTGGAGCCTGACCACCAATCTGTCGCTCGAAGGCATCACCCTGGCGCGCCACGCCGCTCCGAGCGAGGACGGCCGTTCCGCCGCTACCGTAGCCACGCTGGCGCGCCGGGCGCAGGGCCGCTCGCTCTGGGGCGTGCTGCGCGGCGATGTGGATAGCTTCGGCGTGCGCTTGCGGCGGCTGACCACCATCGAAGAGCATGTGCAGCTTTCCGTACTCTATAAGCAGTTCTTCGCCGGAGAACTGGAAGTGCTTTGCTCGATGCCGGAATTCTGGCGCAAGGTCACCATCCTCTATTCCGGCGGCGACGATTTCGCGGTATATGGAAGTTGGGACGCCTTGCTCCTGCTGGCGCGCGAAGTCCAGCGCCTCTTCCATCGCTTCACCGAAGAGAATCTGAAGGATTTCCCCGGCCCCGAAGGCAAGACGATTTCCATGGCCGTGGCGCTGGCGCCGGAGATGCACTATCCCATCACCGCCGTGTACGAGGATGCCGGGCGCAACCTGGAACTGGCCAAGGCCGCGGATAAAGACTGTATCTACGTGCTTGGCCGTGTGCTCGAATGGAAGCAATTGTCCGACGCCGCCGATTTGAAAGACACCGTAGTGAAGCTGGCCGGCGATTACCGGCTGTCGCGGCAACTCCTTATGGGGTTGCGCAGCTTCTACCAGAAGCAGGCCTACGGGGACGGCGCCGAAGGGCGATAGCGCGACACGAACGTGGCGTTTTCAGCGCCGCCTGACTCGTATTCTGAGCGGCACGCGGGACCGTGAATTTCAGAAACTGCGGACGCATTTGACGAACGAAATCGTGGGACGCAAGTCGGCTGAAGTGAAACTGCGCCCCGCCGGATTGGTAGCCCTGGAGTGGGCCAGATTGACGACCGAGGTTTAGAGCATGCCAGAACAAGAGCAGAGAAGGGAAAACCGTCCGCCGCGCGAGGGTGGCGGGCGTGGGCCCGGCGAGGGCGGACGCGGGCCGGATCGCGGCGACCGGCGGGATGACCGCCGCGGCGATCGCGGCGACCGGGGAGATCGCGGGCGCCCCGAAGGCCCACCGGAAATCGAGTTGGAAAAGCTCATGGCCGACAGCCTCTATCTGGACAATCAGGCGCACGGCATTGTCAGCCGCATGCGCGACATGGATTCCGGCACCAAGAGCCAGTTGCGCCGTCTGTACAGCGCCGTGCGGCGCGCCGTGCGAGCCCCGGATAGCGAGCGCCAGCACGAATTCGTGATGCTCCGCGCGCGCCTGGCTTACACCATCGCGCGGCATGGCTTGCGCAGCCTCGACCAGTTGGAGAAGCTCCTTTTGCAAGTGACGCGCAAGAACGACATGCGCGGTTACGAACGTTTTCGGGACCTATTCGAGGCCATCGTGGCCTACAACGAGTAAATCGACATGAGCGCGCACACCACGCAAACCGAGTTGAAGTTCCTAGGCAAGTTGATTCTGGAAGGCGAGTTGCACTGCGAGACCGGACTCCACGTGGGCGCCGGAAAAGGTTCACTGGAGATCGGCGGATCGGACAATCCGGTGGTCAAGGATGCCTTTGGCCGTCCTTACGTACCCGGCAGTTCTCTGCGCGGCAAGCTGCGATCGTTATTGGAGCAGTCTTCCGGCTTGGCAGTCCCCGCCGAGTTAGTGTATCTGTCCAAGCGCAAGGGGCAGGAGGTCCGCATTCACCAGAGCGACCGCCCCGACGATGAGATCTGCCTGATTTTCGGGCGCAGTCCCGGCCGCATGGACCGCGCGGGCGGGGAATCCATCGAGAGTTCGCAAGCCACTCCCGCGCGCCTCGCGGTTTACGATGCGCCGCTCGATCCGGACAGCATCACCGCGCAGATGCGCGAGAACCTCGACGACGAACTCACCGAGGTGAAGAGCGAAAACGCCATCGACCGCATCACCTCGCAAGCGAATCCGCGTACGCTCGAGCGCGTACCCGCCGGCGCGCGCTTCCGCATCCGCCTGGTGATGGATGTGCTTTGCGAGGAAGATGCGCCCCTGTTTCTGCGCGTACTCGAAGGCCTGCGCATGCTCGAAGACGACAGCCTGGGCGGCGGCGGTTCCCGCGGCAGCGGCCGCGTTCGCCTGGCAAACCTGAAGCTGACCTGGCGCGGCAAGAACTACTATGCCTCCGGCGCCGCGCAGAAGGATCTGGGCGCCGGGGTCGATCTGGCCGCATTGCAAACCGGCTTCCAGGAAGCCGCCTTCTCCTTCCTGCACGAGGAATGATGCACCCTGGCTTCGATCCCCGGTTGACTCAGGATCTGATCGTCAAACTTCGCCCCGCCGGCCCCTGGCGCTCCGGGCCGGATTCGGGCGCGCGCAATCGCGTCGATCCTATGTATCACAGCGATTCGTTGTACGCCGCCGTGACGGCCGCGATGTCCACGCTGGGCATGCGCGATGCCTGGCTGGATGCGACGGCGCGCAACGCGTCGGGATCGGCTGTGCGCTTCAGTTCGTGTTTTCCCTTCCTGGGGGATATTGCTTTCGTGGTGCCGCCGCGCAGCATCTGGCCTCCCGCCGGCGGCGTAGGCGCCACCAGGATGCGATGGAAGAGCGCGCGCTTCATCCCACTGCCGCTGGTGGCGGCCGTGCTGGCCGGGCAGCCATTGCACGGGGATCAATGGACCGTTGACGGCGCCAGCGAGTGTCTCCTGCCGGCGGGTCAGCCCGGGCCTTTCCGTACCAATGTGCGTTGGAGCGCCGCCATCGATCGGCTCACCGGCAATGCCGAGCGCCACTCGACGGCCTGTATCGAGTTCCGCCGCGATGCCGGGCTGTGGACCATCGTGTCGTTTGCGGATGACGCTGCGCACGCGCAATGGTCTGAACCCGTGCGCGGCGCTTTTAGGCTATTGGCGGATTCGGGATTCGGCGGGGAGCGCTCGCGCGGCTGGGGACGCAGCGCGCAACCGGAATTCGTCGAAGGAACCTTGCCCGATCTCCTGCTCGGCGAGCCGCCCGCACAACCGCCGGCCCCTGCGCCCGCTCTGGAACAATCCGAGCCGGCGCCGGCGCAGGAAGCCTCCGAACCGTTGCCGCTCGTGCCTCCGGCGCAACCCTCTTTCACCGCGCACTGGCTGCTCTCATTGTTTACACCCGGGCCGGACGACGCGGTCGATTGGAAGCGCGGCAATTACACGGTGGTCGCGCGCGGCGGCCGCATCGACAGCCCCGCCGGATTCGGCGAGCGCAAGAAGCAATTGCAAATGGTGACCGAAGGATCTGTCCTGGTGGCGGGCGATACGATCCACGGCGCGGCGCCGGACGTGGCTCCCGATGGCTTCGCCCACCCGGTGTTTCGCGCCGGCTTTGCCCTGTCGATTGCGCTGCCCGCGCAGGTGACCGCATGAGATACCGGCTGACTTGCCTGACGCCCCTGTTGGTGGGCGACGGGCGCAAGCTTTCACCCATCGATTACATGGTCTGGAAGGACCAAGTGAACGTACTGGACCAGTGGCGCATCTTCCGCCTCCTGGCGAAGGGCCCGCGCCTGGATGGCTACCTGACGCAACTGAAGCGCGCCGATAAACTGGATTTCGCTTCCTGGGGCGGCTTCGCGCAAAACTTCGCCGGCCGGCGCATTCCCTTTGAATCGCCCGCCTATTCGGCTTATTGGAATCGCGCCAGTGGCGACAGCCTGCACATCCCGACATTCACCACCGGCACTTCCGGACCGTACCTGCCCGGAACAGCCATTAAGGGCGCGCTGCGCACCGGCATGGTCGCGTCCAATTGGAAGAGCGGGATATTAAACGATATCGCCGCGCGGACGCAGGGCGAGCGCATTCCCCGCCGCCTCGCGGAAGGGCCTGAAGAACAAGTGCTGGGCAATGCCGGCGTGAGCCGCATGCGGCTGGTGAGCGTAGCGGATTCCGCGCCCGTCACGCATGCCGGTTTCAAGGTCTACCTGCTGCGCGTTTCTACGCTGCTACCGCGCGGCGGCTCTTACGGGCTGGCATGGAAACAGATCCCCCGCGGCTCGGTAGACGGAGCGCGCCCGGACGACAGCACGCCGATCTTCGCCGAAATGGCCCCTCCCGGTTTCACCTTCGAAGGCAATTGGCAGGAGAAGACGTTCTTCACCCAACCGGAGATCCGCCGCGTGGTGCGCTGGCAGGACTCGTTCGACCGCAGCCGCATTTTCGAAGCGGCCAACGACTACGCTGCGCGGTTGCTGGCAGCCCATAAGCAATACGCCACCTGGACGGGCCTCGATCTGCTCGCGCGTCAAATCGCCGAACTGGAAGCCCGGCTTGCCGAGGCGCGCCAGGCGGGCCAATGCCTGCTTTCGCTCGGCTGGGGCGGCGGAATGCTGAGCAAAAGCGCTTGGCTCGACACCGGCGATCCCACGTATCGCCAGATTATGCAGAAGGCTTCGCCGCATGCAAAAGCCATGAGCTCAAACCTGCCGTTCCCCAAGACGCGCCGCATTTTGTTCCTCAACAACAAGCCCGCGTCGCTGCCCGGTTGGGCGCTGCTGGACGTCAGTTAGTTCACGGTCCGGGCGCGCGAGGCGCGCCTCGCGAAAACGAACATCATCCGTGCCGCGACAATCAGCACCGCGCATCCCGCCAGAATCTTGAACTCGAATAACCACACCGATCGCACATCGCCCGGCGGAATCAGCGAAACGGCGATTGAAACAACGGTCACCACGATACCCATCCCCGCGCTCCACTTCCGTCCATATTTCCACGCCGCGCCGAACATGTAGAGGAACGGAATGAAATAGACAATTACGGTCATATCTACCAATAGCTGGTAGCCGACGCGCAGGTTTTCGCCGGCCTGCAGCGCGACGACAAACACCGTACACGCGATGCCTTGCGTCAGGATGGCCAGGTGCGGCGTGCCCCAGCGCGGATGGAGCCGCGCAAAGGCCGGGGGGAAGTAGCGGTCCAGTCCGATGACAAACGGGATGCGCGCGGTCCCGCCGATCCACGCGCAAAGCTGCCCGGCCACTCCCGCCAGGATCAACACAATCATGGCACGCCCCACCCACGGCGCGTGCAGGCGCACGCCGGCCTCGGTGGAGGCCTGCACCAGGCCGGTCAGAATGCTGATGCGATCGGGCGGCATCAGCACCAGCAGCGACAAGGTGCCCAGGATATAGAAAGCCGCGATGGCTCCGCCCGAGATCCAGGCGGCGCGCGGCACGTTGCGCGCGGGATTACGAATCTCGCCGCCCAGGATGGCGCCCAACTCCAGGCCGCCGAAGGCGAACGCAATCTGCGACCAGAAGTTGACTTTATCCATGTCCCAGTGGGGTGCGAGCTGTATCGGCGTCGCCGGCCCAGAGCGTATCCAGGCTGCCAGTCCGACCACGATCAGCAACGCGCCGAATGTGTAAGTGGCCAGCGCGCCCGCGTTGTTGGTCCACTTGGCGATGGATAGGCCGAAAATGTTCGTGGCCAGACCCAGCCAGAGAATCAACAGCGAAGTGGAGATGACGTAGACCTTGACTTCCGAGAGTCCCAGCGCATAGCCCGCCATGTCCACTCCGGCCAGCAGCAGGTTAGGGAAATAGAACAGGTTGCTCAGCCAGTAGCACCAGCCGCACAGAAATCCGTGCCAGTCGCCGAAGCCCTGCTTGGTCCACACATAGATGCCGCCCTCGTCCGGGAACCGGGCGGAAAGTGTAGCCACCGCCAGTGCCGAGGGAATGAAGAAGAAAGCGGCGGCCAGCAGCCACAGCGTGATGGAAACCGGTCCCGTGTGCGCGGCGGCGGCCAGCCAGCGGATGCCGATGACCGCGGCGATGTTGAACAGCACCAGGTCGCGGAGACCCAGTTCGCGCCTTAGCTGCGGTTCGTTAGGAGGGCTTGGAATAGAGCAGAGTGTAGCACGTCGGGAAGGCGCCCATCGAACGTCATTTCCCGCTGCCCTTTTGGAAGATGAATTCCCGCTGTGCGAACGGAATCTCGCCTCGTTCGATCCAGCGATCCACATCCGGCATTCCCACCGGGCGCGCCTCTCGGCCTGCGGTCCGCGCTTCATAGCCGTGGGATGCCATCAGTTCGAAGACCGCGCGGAAATCCGGATTCCGGTTGGATGGCGACCACTCGGTGAGGCAGATTTCGATCTGCCAGATGGGGGCGATCGTTTGTTTCAAAAGCTCGCCTGCGCCGCGGAGCACTTCCAGTTCCGCCCCTTCGACATCGATTTTGATGAACAGCCGGGCGGCCTGGAATCTGGTACCGACAGCCAGGTCCAAGGTCGTGCATGGCGCTACCGCGGCGAATCTTTTGTCCGACCCGGCCCATCCCGCGATCAGAGAGGCCGACGCGCCTCTGGCTCCGTCATAAAACACCCGCAGGCCCGGCCGCCCGGACACCGCCATCGGCCACACCTCGCAACGCTCCGCCCAACCATTGTCGATGACGTTCCGATAGAGGTAGCGGAGGTTCCGCGCGACAGGCTCAAAGGCCAGGGTTCGCACGCCTTTGCTTAGCGCGTAACAGGAGTACACTCCCACATTTGCGCCCACATCCAGCAGCATATCGATGCCCCGGCTGGCGATCGTCTGGCCGAAGGAGGAGATTTCATCGCGTTCATAAACATCCATGACCATGTTGCGGTAGCGGGGTGTGCGCAGCCTGAAGCCGTACGGCGTCTGTTCGGGCGAGGCCAGCCATAGCGGCAGCAGGTCGCGCGCGTAACGCCACCACCGCAAGCACTGCGCGATCGGCGGAAGGGTTTTTGCGATGCGGTGCATTTCAGCTCCAATAATTGCGGTCCAGACTGCGATAATTCACGCCGCGGCGACGTGCTTGGCCGAAATCGACTTGGATTCGCCCAAGTCGGCGACGGTGCGCGCCAGTTTCAGAATGCGATCGTGCGCCCGGGCCGGGAGTCCCATGCGCCGCACGGCCATTTCAAGAGTGCGCTTGCCGGCTTCGTCGAGGGTGCAAAGCTGGCGGATGTGGCGGGTGGGCATCTGCGCGTTATAGAAGCCGCATTGTCGCTACAGAAACCGCACTGACAATGAGTATGAACCAGGGTGCGGTAGGCCGATGCCGGCGGCGTAGCGCAACCCTGTTAGTTACGGCGCCCGTCTTCCTTTAGGGACTGCCGGTAACGCACCAGTAAAGTGGCGCGATTCTGCCGCAGGTCCTTTCCGCTCGACCCTGCGGGATAAGACTTATCGCCCATCAGGCCTTTCCAGAGGAGGCGATTGAAACCGGCGGGATCGACGCGATCCTCGGACGTGAAATCCATGCCTTCGCTGACCCGCGCCCAATAGGCCGCATCGTGCGAGGGCCTTGGCACGGCCAATCCCGCGGGCTGCGGGGGCAGCGGCAGCGACACACCAGGGGCATACAGAAGCGCTGAGGGAGCGGCGGTAAAGCTCCATGCGCTGGGCGTGGCATTGAAGATATCGGCCATGGGTTTTGCCAAGGCGTCATTCAGATTCATCGGCGGCAGGCCCAAAACCTCTTCCATGGTGCGCACAAAGTCGATAGTGTTATACGGCGTCGAGATCACGGCCCCCTGCTTCACGAACGCGCCCGCGACGAAGGCCACGCTCCGATGCGAGTCGACATGGTCGCCGCCATCCTGCGCATCATCCTCCAGGACGAAGATCAGGGTGTTGTTCGCGTACTGGCTACTGGCTATCTTCGCGACCAGCAAGCCTACTGCATAATCGTTATCGGCCACTTGCAGATCCGGAGTGTTCAGGCCATCGATGGCGGCGCCGAAACTGCCGGTGTGATCGTGCATAAAGCGAACCAAGCTCAGGGAAGGCATCCCCGTACTGCGGGAGGCGATTCGGCCATGCGGAGCGCACGGGAACCCGGCGTCTAGTCTGCGCGGCTCCGGCACGCGGCATTCAGGCACAGAATAGTTGTTATCGAACTCGCGGGCCCACTCCGCGTACCGGTAATAATCCGGGAAGGCGTTGTCGAATCCGCGAAAGTACGGATCGGTGCGCGGGGCCAGCACGGCATTCGTGGGATACGCCACCACGATGCCGTCCGCCGCCGGATTTTCGACGAGCGGAATCGTGTTGGTAGTGGTGTTATAACGCGTGCCGTCGATAAAAAAGCCGTAGTTACGCACAGTCAGATTCGCGCGCAACGCGGCATCCCAGAGATAGCCGGTGTTTATTTCATTATCCGGACCATCGGGCGCGGCCACGTCGGTCTGGCCGGGCAGGAGATCGGGATCGCTCGGTGTAAAGGGATCTGCGTACTGCCGCTCGGCGAGCGTCGGCATTGCCACGTTCACGCTGCGATTCACGCCTTCAGAGTCGATGCTGAGCCCGCGTGACACACCCACGGCTGCCGCATAAGCCACCGGAAACTGGCGCTCGATCACGTCCGGGGCGCGCGCGGAAGTGCTCCAGGGCCAGCCGTCGTTGCTCACTTCGGCGGTCGTCATGAAATTGTCCAGGGTGACGAAATTTAACGCCAGTTTATGCTGATTCGGCGTGATGGCCTGGCCGAACTCGGTCAAATCGGGATCGCCATTGCCAACTTCCAGATCGCCCAGAATCTGGTCGTACGTGCGATTCTCCTTGAGAATGAAGACGACATGCTGTACACCGGCACGCACCGCCGCCATGACGGCCGCGTCGCTGGCGCTCTCGGTGCTCGAGAAGTGGTCGTTCACGGCTACCTGTGCCGTAAGCGTGGTCAGTTGCGCGGCGGTGGGGCGTGGAAATGTCTGGAAACCGGCTCTGATCAACTGGGGGTTATATTGGTTCGCCAGAATGCAATTCGGAAAATACGGCGCGCCGCCACTGTAGCAGAAGCCGCTATTCGCGCCGGTCGGCGATTTTCCATTCACCGCATAAACCCACGATCCATCGGCGCTGAAGCTCACCGAGTTGGGATACCAGCCGGTAGGAATCAAGCCCACAACATGGTCGCCGCTATTGGCTCCGCCGAGCGCCACCACGGCGATGCAGTTCAGATTGCCGTTGGTCACGTAAAGTTGCTTCTCGTCCGGCGACAGCGTGGCGCTATCGGAGTTCGCGCCGGTATATTGCGCGAGGGCAGTGGGCAGCACGCCCGGTGGAGCAATGACCGGAATAGTCTCCAGGATCGCGTTGGTTGCGGTCGCGATCACATCTACGGTATCGGATTCGTCTTCGACGACATAGAGTAGCGACTGCGCCGCGTTCAAGGTCATCTTGTTGGGTTGACCTTTCACTGGGATGCGGGCCGTAACCGTAGGCGTTCCGCTGAGGCTCACGACATCGATCTCGCGGTCGCGAATGCTGGTTATGTAGGCTGTGGCATTGGCGGCACTTCCCTTCAGCACCACCCAAAACGGATATTCACCGCCCGGCACGCCGGCTTGGGCGGGGTTGCTCTTGCCGGGGCGCAGATCGAGTTCCGTGCCCTTCGACCATTTGCCGTACCCGCCGCTGAATACGGTCATCGAATCGTTGTAGTAATTGGCCACCACCAGCGTCTTGCCATCGTTTGAAATAGCCAGACCGGCCGCGCACGGCTCCACGCCGACCTGCGCGTTCACAGGGCCGGTGCCCCCTGGTTGCACGTTCAGGCCATTGCCGGCGGCATGCCCCAGGGTGAGCGCCGGGCTGGCGGGCTGTTCCTCGGCCCATCCTCCGTTGGAGCCGAGCGTAACGGTATGGATGTCATCGCCGGAGCCGCCCGCCACGTAAAAATGCATGCCGGAGGGATCGAATACGATGCCGTTGTAAGTGTTGGGGATCGGCACCACCTGCTTCTTCACCGGCTGGTTTGCCGAGATGTCGTAGATGAACACGAACTGGCTGGTGGTGGGCGGCGCGGTGGCGCCATTGAAGACCACGTTGAACCCGCTGCACAGAACCAGCAGCGTCTTGTGGTCGGGACTGACTACGGTGGTCACGGCTTGTCCGGCCAGCCACGACGGGTTGGTGGTGAGATCCGGGTTCATCGGCTCGAAACGGGAACCGGGAGGCGCCAGCGGCGTGATCTGCTGGCCCATATTGGGCAAGTCCTGAGAGTCCGGGTTGGCCGTGCCTTGCGCATGGGCGAAGGTGCTGCACAGGCAAAACACCATGGTCAAACCCGCCGCCGCGCCCGGCAGCAAGTGCTGCGTCTTCTTGGTCATTTGCTGGAAGCTCCGTTACCACAGAGTGCCGGAAGGCAGTAGAAATTCTCTCGACCATTCATTTTCTGGTTTTGCCTGGTTTACCGGCGCGGCGCCCAAGTACAATCTATATTAAGTTCCGATGTTCAGTTAATGTCTGCACGGGCGCCCGCCGCACGGCCATCTCAAGAGTGCGCTCGCCGGCTTCGTCCAGGATGCAGAGCTGGCGGATGTGGCGCGTGGGCATCTGCGCGTTATAGAAGCCGCGAGCCTGCTGGAGGGCGCGGGTGCGCTCCACTACCGCGCGGATGTCCGCGGACGATTCGCTTCCGGGCGTGCATGGGCATTCGCGCGAACTGTCGCCATAGAAACCGCACTGACACCCGTGCTGGCATTAACTGCAACGAATATGAGCCGGGAGGGGGGCCACAACATGCGCACAGATCGTCGTTTCAAAACTAGCTGGCGGCCTGGGCTATCGCTTCCAAGTGTCTAGCTAAATCCTGCTCAACGCGCGTCTTGCCTCCAATCGTGTCGTCGTAATAAACAACCCGAAAGCTCCTGATGTCGAACGGCAGTGTTCCGCCGCGTTGCGCCAACAGGATGGTCGGCTTTCCGAGAGCTTGCGCGTATCCGAGTTCGTAGAAGACGTTGGGCTTAGCCGGCGTGATCTCGGCGATGACAATGTCCGATTGGGCGATTTCGCGCTGCATATCCTGGAAGATCATCCCGGCTCCCGCCTTCTCATCCATCCTGACAAGATCGTAGATCCTCTCTGCCTGCGGTTTGATCACTTCGCGGTAAAAAGTGTCGAACGGCTCGCGATATTCCATGGCGACAAATGCGCGGGGCTGGTCCGCCGCCACGTCGAAATTTGAGAACCGGATTTCGTGAGAGCCCGCAGCGGTCAGGCCGGCCTGTTTTCCTTCGAGCGGTCGAGGAACCAGAACCTCCAAAACCGGAATACCGTCCACACTGACTCGCAGCTCCTGCCCATGGAGAGAAACGACCAGCGAGTACCCCCGGTTGGCTTGCAGCACGCTGCGGGGACCTGCCGATTTGAGCGGACGCCAGCCAAAGCCGCTTACGAACTCGCTCACGCAGTATGCCGCATTACCGGCGCCAAGCTGGACCTGCAAATAATACCGCTCCTGCGACCTGAAACCAAGAACCACGCCGCCGGCAAAGGTGTCGGTCGCGGCCTCGCTGAACTCCAAGTCCACCTTGCACGACCCGCTGCGAAGTTCCCTGTTGCTAATAATGATTCCGATGGGAAACTGCTGGCCCTGCGCCAGAAATCGCTCATTCCCGCCCTTGTAGCGTATCTCGTCGTGGTTTTCCTCCCAGTCTGCGAGAAACGTCACCCACCTGATTGGAGATAGCCCCCGCTCGAGACTGACGAAATGCCGTTGGGCTTCATGCGAGATCTCCTTAGTTGTATTCTATGTCAGTTCCAATAATTGCGGTCCAAACTGCGATACTGCACCGCCTCGGCGACGTGCTTGGCCGAAATCGCCTTGGATTCGCCCAAGTCGGCGATGGTGCGCGCCAGCTTCAGAATGCGATCGTGCGCCCGGGCCGAGAGTCCCATGCGCCGCACGGCCATTTCGAGAGTGCGCTCGCCGGCTTCGTCCAGGGTGCAAAGCTGGCGGATGTGGCGGGTAGGCATCTGCGCGTTATAGAAGCCGCGAGCCTGCTGAATGGCGCGGGTACGTTCCACCACCGCGCGAATGTCCGCGGACGATTCGCTGACGCCATTGGCGCGCATCTCCTTATAAGGCACGGCCGGGACTTCCAGGTGGATGTCGATGCGGTCGAGCAACGGACCGCTGATCTTGCCCAGGTATCGCTGAATCATGCCGGGCGTGCACCGGCATTCGCGCGAACTGTCGCCATAGAAGCCGCACTGACAAGGATTCATGGCCGCCACCAGCATGAAGCTGGCCGGGAAGCAGAGCGTCATATTCGAGCGCGCGATGGTGACCGACCCGTCTTCGAGCGGCTGGCGCAGGATCTCGAGCACGTCGCGTGGAAACTCTGGGAATTCATCGAGAAAAAGCAGACCGTTGTGCGCCAGGCTGACCTCGCCGGGACGCGCCATACCCGACCCGCCCCCGATCAGGCCGGCATCCGAGATGGTGTGGTGCGGCGTACGAAAGGGTCGTTCGCGGAGCAATCCCGCGCCTCCAGGCAGCAATCCGGCGACGCTGTGGACTTTGGTGGTCTCGATGGATTCGGCGAACGTCAGGGGCGGAAGGATACCCGCCAGCCTCTTGGCGAGCATGGTCTTGCCGGAGCCGGGTGGACCGATCATCAACACGTTGTGCCCACCCGCCGCCGCCACTTCGAGCGCGCGCTTGGCGCTGGCCTGTCCGCGCACGTCGCGAAAGTCCGGAGCGCCCGACTCGGGGCCGCACGCCTGGAACGCGGGGGCGGTGGCCGGGAACGATTCCGGCTGCGTGATGAGCTTTACCACTTCGGCCAGATGGCGAACTCCAAACACGCGCACGCCGTCGACCACGGCGGCCTCGGCCGCATTGGCCAGCGGCAGGATGAGATTGGCAATCCCCTCGGCGCGCGCGCATACGGCCACCGACAACGCGCCGCGCACCGGCCGGATGCCGCCATCGAGCGATAACTCGCCCAGCAGAATGTGCCGGTCCAGCGCGGGGATGGTGCCCATCGCGCCCAGAATCCCCATGGCCATCGGCAGATCGAACCCGGCGCCTTCCTTGCGCACGTTGGCCGGCGCGAGATTGATGGTTACAGCCTTGTTGGGATAGCCGAGGCCGGTATTGATGAGCGCTGATTTGATGCGCTCGCGGCTTTCGCGCACCGCCGTGTCCGGCATCCCGACCATGACGAAGTCGCGCGCCTGCCCGGATGCGTACATGTCGACTTCGACGTCGATCAGATGCGCGTCAATGCCATAAACGGCGGCGCTGCGGGTTTTGAATAGAGCCATAGAAAGGCCTTGGCATTTCGATGCGAAGCCAGGATAAGGCCCATTCCCCTCAGAACCACTACAGTCGTTGTGGTCCGGCTGTGTCGGACTTGTTGTAATCTGGGACTCTCCGCGCAGTTCATAAACGCCCCACTTCAGCGGGACGTGTCGCTAATCCATATCGGCATAGTGTCGAGAGGCGGGGATTATTCTCAAGTTGTTCGGACAGCCGGTGAGCGGGTTCTAGCAACCCTATCCCCGCCTCGAGCAAGTTGTTCCATACGCACTCCAGAAGGTCAACGATGGCAGAACACCAAGTACCGGCCGCGGCCCTTGAAGTCGGCCAGCCTTTCAATTCGCCCAGCTGATGTACGGGCGGTTGGCACGTTACGCCGGGCAAGGAAACTGCAATCCGGCGGTGCCCACCTTGGCTTCGGAAACCGGCATGCCGGTGCGCAGACGCAAAACTACCTCTCGGAGTTGCAGGGCCAGAAGCTCATTCGGCGGGTTCGCGCTTTACCGGGACACGCGCCTAAAAACGTGCATGGGTAGATTGGGTGTACGAACTGTCAGCAGGCAATAGACATACCTCGCATGTGGGATCCGGAAATTGCCCGCTCGACCTATCAGACTCATGGCGAATCTTGGGCTTGTTTTTGAAGCATACAATTCTATGTGCCGCGGCGCCTTTTTTGAAAGCCGACACAATCGGGTAATTGCTTACAAGGACGGGCGAGAATTACCGCTGGGTTTCGCCGCCCGGCCCCTAAGAACCCCTCGATCTTTCTCCGGACGGCAAACGGCTGCTAGTAAGCAACCAGGAGAGTTTCGATTCTTTTCGTCTTCATGCAACCCCGATCATTCAGACTTCCACGTCACCTTGAAACTCCCGCCGTCTGATGCGAGGGCTGAGGGAGCCGCCGTGACCTTGCTCCCCTTCTCGCCGGTCCTGGTCGAAATGGACTCCTGCACGGCTGTACGGAAATCGGTAATCGGTCCGGAGACGGAGCGGTCGGTCGCGGTATCGGTGCCACCGCTCACGCCGGTATAGAACTCGCCGAAAGGATCAATCCCGAAGTCAGCCAGTTTGTTTCCGTCCATCTCCTCAATCCATTCCGCTGAATTGCGCAGCGGCACGCCGCTGTTATCGGCCCCGGTGAACTCAACCTCTTTGCTGAAGTTCTCTCCCGTGGTGTCGTTTGTGATGGAGACTGTGTACTCGTTGGAACCGTTATAAACTACCGACGCCGAAAAATTATCGCCCGGGGCGATGGAAACGTCTTTGATCACGATCGTGTTCAGCGGGTAAAACTCGTACCAGACGTAATAAACAGGCTTTTCGCCATTGCAATCGGCGTCCGTTCCGATCTGTTCCACGGTATTTGAAGTCCAGCCGTCGATCCCCACCCACTCCGAGGAGAACGTGTTGGGGGTTGCGGTGCAGTCCACCGCGCTGACGGTCCACGATCCCTGCACCTGCGTGAACTCTGAGCCTGTCACGGCGTAGCCTGTCCAACTGGTGTTATAGGAAATCGTGACATCTGTGGTCGCGTCGTACACCGGCGGAGGCGTTCCAGGCGCTACGATTCTACGCGGGTGTTGGCGTGGGAAAAACGGAGCTGTTACGGGTGACGTAGACGGCATTTGCAACTGCGCCAGCACCGGTTCGGTGGCCAAGGCTAGCAGGACTGGCGTTAGCGATAGGAGAGAAACGGCTGACGATTTCGATTTCATGAACGACCCTCTTTTCAATCCATAAGTTTCTTGTCGTGAATGAAGGCTCATCCAGGCGCGCTCACCAGAGCCGGAAGGAATGTTTCGTGGATCTCTCCGATTTCTGACCCGAGCGGAATGCGATTCCAGGACCTAAACCCTCCGAGCCGGCAGGCACTTCAGCGACAATGCGTTTACGGTATGCCGCGACGCTGGATTTGTCAAGCCAAAGTTCGCGACGTTTTTGCCGGACCTGCCCGTAACGCGCCATCGTTGGACCGAACAAATACTTTCATGTGTTCCGGCAGTAGAATACTGAACCGCCAGACACGTTCGAGTTGGTCGGATAGCAACGGGCTAAACCATTCCGATCCACGGGATTAGCAGAAAACGATAGGGGGTGCACCCACGCTCACCCGTGCAGATAGCAATTGGTCCCTGGAGAGGGTCTACCGCCCGCCGACCCGCTGGGCGGCATGACCGCAATTCACGCCTGGCACTGTTCTTCTAACCACAACAAAATACGAGCAATTGGGATGTCTGCACGGCATTTGTGCCGCGGCGGGCCTTCTCGCGTCTTAGGGAATCTTGCGGTCGATAACGATAAAGCTGGCTCGTACATTGGCGGTTACCGTTAGATTGCTGGACACAGAGTTGGCTTCTACCCGATCCATCTCGATAAATCTCCCGCGGTCCGGGGTAAGCTGAACCGGGTAGCAACCGCAGATCCAATCAAGATCAGATTCTGGGCCGAGTATTGCCACCATCGCGGCTTCGCCGCCCGGCTCCTCACGGGTTGCCGCCTGGCTCGTTATCGATGCCGAGGACCCCTTCAAACATCCAGAGCGACCGGGACCGGACGGCGAGTTGATATTGGGAAGCCTGCTGGAAGATACGGACACCATCCTTCCGGCGTGTCCAATGGTGCGCACTGCCTCAGGAGGCTTCCACCGGTATCTGATCGTGCCTGCGGGCTACAAAATCCACTCCACCGTTGCGCTCTGGCCGGGTATCGACGTTCTCACCGCCGGATCGAGCGTCGTCCTGCCCGGCAGTCGAACCGAAGCCGGTGAGTACAAGGAGGTGCGGTCGTTTGAGGAATGCGCCATCCCGGAAGCGCCGCGTCCGTTCATCAGCCTGATCCGGGATCTGCAAAGGGAGACGAGCACCGACCGGCGGCGGGCACTGCAATCCGCGCTTCCCGGCGATTTGGACACCTCCGAAGTCTCGCGGCGGCAATGGTACCTACTGTTCAAAAACATGGTATTCCGGTCGTTCTGGCGGCGGCAAGGAAAGGCTGGCGACGCAACGGATTCCGCCTACGAGTACCACCTGGCCAAAGCCTGCTTCTGCTGCGGCCTCAATCATCGCCAGGCTGAGCACGTCGTCCTGCTTTGGAGGCAGAAGCACGGTTTGCAGCACAGCCTGCGGAAGCTGCGGGGGGCGATTGTTCCGAAGGCCTGGGCGGAAGTCGAGCCGTGGGTGGAGCGTTGGCATGCCGAGCGCGAAAAAGCCAAGCATTCGAAGGACGCAGTGAAGACCGTGAACCTCATTCTGGCGCAAATCCGCGACGCGGGCGCGCCGCAGATGCCATCGGAAGTCGCAGCAGCCCTGGAAATTCCGAGGGAGCGCGCCAAGAAGGCCATGCAGCGGTTGGCCGGCGAGGGAAAGTTGGTGACCACACTTGAAGGCTACAAGCTGGCCTGAGCAGTGGTGACATTTTTTTGCGTATCACTACCCCTTGGGGGCTCATCGGGCTGGGGGCGGCGATCTTCAACGACCACGCTGCCTGGCTCCTGCGATTCTGATCATCCCTCGAAGTGTTCACCCGCAGCATCACGCTCGAACTGGCGCTATCAACTCAAACGTCGGCAACTGCCGCATAATCGGGAGGCGATTCGGCGGCGATTAGCGGGAGGTAGATCTTTGCCTTGAGATTGCGCTCGGTCCTCGGGCCGCATATAATGGCGACAGAGATTCAGTTCGCTGGCCCGGCGTCATGGACGCAGCCTGCGGAGGATTCCTAACCCAAACGAGGTGAGGTATGCTTTCGCAGTCAACAGCCCAGCGTATAGAGCATTGGAAACTCGCCGATCTCGCTCCGTACCCCAAACCCCCCGGACACCAAGCGCATACGCAGATGGCCGGCCGCATTGTTGCGTGCGCAATACAGTCACCCATTCTGGTAAATGCTGACACTGTCTTGACAGTGGGCTTGCGCCTGCGGGCAACTCGCCACATCGGTCTGCGGTCGTGTCGGTTATCGAACCCTATCACGGAGAATGCCATGCGAATTGAAATGTGGGATATTGACCGCCCGAAGGATTATAAAAACAACGCTCGCATATGGTCCGCGCAGGCGGTTGCGAAAGTGGGGTCGTCCATCAAGACTTACGGATGGCGCCAACTGGTTGTGGTGGACCGCGAGGAAGTTATCGTCATCGGTCACTTGGGCCGCACGGCCGGCAAGAGTATCGGGGAGATGCAGTGCCCGGTTCATGTGGCGGACAACCTGACGCCGCATCAGATCCGCGGCCTACGCCTTGCTGACAACCGGACTAATCAGGAATCTGTTTGGGATGACGAGCTACTCGCCCGCGAATTGCAAGAACTCGCTTTGACTGAGTTCGATCTTTCGCTCACAGGGTTCGATCGCCGAGAACTTGAGGACCCCCCTGACGCTCCCGGAGAGCGATGAGCAGGCCGATATCGCGCCGCCGCTGCCGGAGAGTCCCGTTTCCCGTCTGGGCGACCTTTGGCTGGCAGGCCGGCGCAACCAGCACCGGATCGTTTGCGGCGACGCAACCAGCCCCGAAGCAGTGGCGCGACCGTTGGGTGATCGCAAGGCATTTCTGATGATCACAGATCCTCCCTATGGGATCGTTGTTAGACAGTGAATGGCGCGACCGCGCCGGACTCAACGGCTGCGGTCCGGCCGAGGCAAGTTACATGAAACATCGAACCGAGGGGCACACCGAGACGACCATCTCCGGCGATACGCGCGCCGACTGGTCCGACGCGTTCGCCCTCGCGCCCAGCCGGCAGATCGCCTACGTCTGGCCGTCGATCTTCACTCGCGAGGTGCTCAATGGCCTTGAGCGGATCGGGAGAGCTACTTGTCGCCGATCATTGGTGCGCGTCTCGTTGGTGAGTCCGGGCTGGGATGACGACTTAGCAAGGCCGAAATCGAGCACCTTCACGCCATCGCTCATCAGCATGACCGGCCCGAAATCGTGGAGCGTGCAGATATTCGGGTGGTTCAGCGAAGCCACGGGCATTGCCTTCCCTTTCGAAACGGGCGCGCAGATCGTCGCGCTTGGCGATATGTTCCGTCAAGACCTTGAAGGCGATCGTACGGTCAAGCCGAGCTTTCGCGGGCCTTATAGACCTCGCCCATGCCAGCGGCTCCAATCGTGGAGAGGATCTCGTAAGTCCCGAGTTTATCGCCTGTTGATAGGGGCATTCGCTTGATTCGGCTCAGTGTAGCCGATCGAAAGACGGTCAAGTCCTGAGTCACGGCGCATCCGGAAGTAAATTCGAAGACTCGGCACTTGCGGAAGGAGCGCGGCAGAAGCCGTAAAGTGGCTGGCCAGTGCCGCAATTACTACCCGCATGCGGCCTTGTGACGCGCCTTATTTTGGCGGCGGAGCAGCCTGGACTTGTTCTTTTTCGCCAATTGGGATATCCTCACCTGCGGCGGAGTGTTCTTTCTCTCGATTGGTGCTTCCGTTACGGGCGATTCGCCAACGGCAGCCGCCGCTAGGCTTCTTGTCCTTCAATGGTGTCCGATATTCGTACTTATCAATTCGCTCGAACGAGAGGAAATGGTCAACTCCATTAGCTTGCCAGGAGGCCGCCAGCTCAACCAGACATTTCCTGCCTGCCGCCTCTGCCGCCACGGTGTGGAGCTACGCCAGGGCGGCAGTAGATTCGTCAAAAGGTTGCCAGAGAAAGCGAGCCGATCGTGGGGTCTCGGAGGCGAGACATCCGCCGCGAAGCTGCAGTTTGTGACGGACTCAGCCGCCGTCAAATCATCGAGTTCTCTTGGGCACGAGAAATACGACTGATCGAAGAGCGGCAACTTTGGCATTCCAGCGTGCAGGTTGTGCATCTCCAATCTCCGTTCTGCTTGACACTACAGGCTTCCGGTTTGGCCTCAGCATTGCACGTGAGGAATCTCGACTTAGAGCACGCGGAGTGCGGTACATATTGGGAAAGACGGAGAGACCCATGACCAGATTCGAAGGCTTATGCAAATCACCGATGTTTGTGCCATTTCTATTCGCTGCTTTACTTGCAGGCGGCGGTATCGAAAGGGCCTTTGCTGCCGCTGACGCCGGTATTACAGTTGCTCCCGGCACCCTTGCCGGTGCAGCTACGGAACCCACGGTGATTTCGTCAAGCCCAAGTGACAGGTCCACTGCCGTCACCACCCGCACAAATACCAGCGATAACGTGGTAACTGGCACCGCAGTGATCGCAACCTTTAGCCAGCCGATGGACCCCGCAACGGTTAACTCGTCGCGGGAGGGAGATATGCTCACGTTCACCGTCAAGGAGACGGGCGGAAACAACATACCTGGTACCGTCGTCATGAGTGCGGCAAATACCGTGGCGACCTTTACGCCAACCTCGTCCGCTCTGAACCCGGATACCAGTTATACCGCCAGGATTACGACGGCGGCAAAGAACGGAGGTGGAGTCGCAATGGCCAATCCCGTTGAATGGACGTTCACGACCGATGGCGTCGTGTCTACCGGACAGACACCAGTGCGCCTCGGAGAAGCGAGTATTTTCGCGATTCTGACCAAATCGGGAATTACGGACGTCTTTCCATCCGCCATCACTGGGGCTGTTGGGTCCAGCCCAATCACCGGGGCTGCCATCCACCTGACGTGCGCGGAAATGATGAAAGGGAGAATTCTCTGCGTTGATGCGGCGGGCCCTCTTCCATGCAGCGTGACTGATCCCACCTTGCTCACAGAGGCTGTAGGCGACATGGAAACCGCGTACACCGACGCCGCCGGACGAACGCTTCCCGATTTTATTAACCTGGGAGGCGGAATGATTGGCGGGTTGACCCTCGTTCCCGGCCTCTATAAATGGACTACCCGTGTACTAATATCATCGGATGTCACGCTGTCCGGCGGCCCGGACGATGTCTGGATATTCCAGATAGCCGGAACCCTTACCCAGGCCGACGCAACGAGGATGATCCTGAACGGCGGCGCACGTCCCAGGAACATTTTCTGGCAGACTTCCGGCGCTGTGGCCATTGGAACGACGGCACACTTCGAAGGAGTATTACTGGCCAAAACAAAAATCGCCATGAAGACGGGCGCATCGGCCAACGGCAGGCTGTTGTCACAGACCGCGGTCACGCTTGAACAGAATGCGGTCACGCGGCCTTCCCGGTAAGGACAAACGCAGTTCGCAAGTCTAACTTGGCCGAAGTGCCGAAGTATTCCAGCGCGAGAACGCTTTTACGAGCAACGGGATCGCGCGATATCGAACGTCCGGCAGCTCGCCTGACCCCACTGCTCTTCGTAGGTATAGATTCTGGGTGTCGCCCACGATGGCGGGCGGCTTCCGCTCTCCACTTGTCTCGTCACGATCAACCCACTGGTTAATCGCGAACTATGGATTCCAAGCGCAAAACGAACCGGATTTCCTATCGACCCAAATGGCGATTATGGCGTGCTGGCGTTTTCGGTGACCCGCGGCATCTGATCGCGGGTGTGCTCGCTGAGGGCGCAGTGATCGCGGCGGTGGTTGCGTCGCTGCTGCCTGCTGCCCGCGTTGCGCGCCGCGCGGGTGGATGTCGTGCAGGCACTCCGCTCCGACTGACGTAGGACAGGCCTCCCGGCCTGTCCTACCTTACCGCACCTTTCGTCGAGCGACCTCGTCGTCATAAGCTCTCTTCAAACGCGCAAGCCGGTCCCGAAGCCCGGCACAGATCGCGTCGAATTTCAGCACGCGCAACTCCTCATCCGAAAGCTCCTCGAAATGCGCCCTCCACATTTCTTCCTCTTGCGGATTGTCGATCGCCATAGCCAGCGCGCTGGCGGCTTCCAGGTTACGCGCGCCCGGCACCATCACGCAGTAATAGTATTTCGGTTTCGGGTCATTCGGATCGAAGGTCTTAACAGAGATATGACACGGAATCCCGGCGGCAACCAACGCGTCGTGAGCGTCGCCGGCATCCGCGGCAGATCCTCCCGGCAACACTGCGCAGGAGCGGGCGCAAACTGCGTCCTCGAGCCAATCGGGTTCGGGTCCGGCGTCGAAGTTAATTACAGCGGCGACGTCCTCGTCCTCATCGGAGCCCTCTGCCGCATCCACCGGCGCGGCCCTGCCATGCGGCTCTACTGGGGTTTCGGTATTCTCCGGGGTCAAGTGCCGCTTCGCAAGTTCCGAGTCGTAGAACCTCTGCGCAACTTCGGTAAGCTCCGCCCTGTCGAGCTCCAAAAGCTCCTCATCGGAGAGCGAGGCATAGTGAGCGGATAATTCCTGACGATCGATTTGCATGGATCAACGCATTCTGGCCAACTCGCCAGTTATCCAAGATTTCCGTTATGGTTCCTTCGGATGCGCAAATTATAGCAAGTTGAACGGATTCCGGCAGCCGACCCTGACACCGACCCTGACACCGACCCTGCAACGGTTGAAGTTGCATTGTGCTTCCCGGAAGTCCGGCCCTACTTCTTTCGGTTGGATATCACTGGTAGACCATTCTGCGGAAATGCAGGCGGGAGCACATGTCTGGCACACCAAACCGTTGCGCGTGAAGAAACAATTGCGGCGGTGGCTGGGTCTCCGTCGTATGCAGAGTAGACATGCACAAGATGATCGTTTTGCTCGCTGCCACCGTGGCTGTGTACGGTCCCAAGATTGAGGTCTACAAGATCGCCAGCGGCCAGAAGCTGACTGCGCATATCTTCCGCCCGGCGGGCGGTAGCGTGCGACCGCGACCGGCGGTGCTGCTTTTCCATCGCGGCGGTTGGGCCGCCGGCTCTCCCGAATGGGTTTACGATGCTGCCCGGCGATACGCCTCGCGCGGTGCAGTGGCAATCGCTGGCGAATACCGGCTGTCGGACCAGAAGACCATCACTCCTCTAGATGCCATGGCCGATGCCCGCGATCTGGTCCGTTGGACGCGCCGGAACGCAACCGGGCTAGGCGCTGGGGCAAAGCATTACTGCGACCGCATTACGGCCCTCGGCGGCCAATGCGAGTTACACGTTTACCAGGGAGTGGGGCATCTGTTCACGCGCAAACTCGATAATCAGGAGGACAACTTCGATCCGAACCCAGGGGCAGTGAGCGATGCTCAGACGAGGGGCGATCTGTTCCTGGCGAGCAGGGGGTTTCTCCAGCGATAGCAATGTAACGGCGGGCGGGCCGGGTTGAAGGCAGGCCGGCGCATCGCCCCATGAAGCGCTCAAGCCGGAGTCTAGCTGATCCAGCCTGTCATCGGAATATCGCCCCAAGAGCGTTGGAACTGTGTATAGACTGGACGCCGCCGGCGACTTCGCCGTGGTGCACGCCTTTGCAGGCGGCGCCTACGCCGGGACTTACTCCTGCCGCAGCGTGTTCACGGGATCCACCCGCGATGCCCGCCACGCGGGCGACCAGCAGGCCAGCATGCCTACCAGGACCAGCGCTGCCGCGACACCCAGATATGTCGCCGGATCCCCCGGTTCGATCTGGAACAGCATCGGTTTCAGGAATCGTGTGAGAATCAGCGCCGCCAGCAATCCACCCACGAGTCCGAGAATCGTCAATACCAATGCCTGCCTTTCGATGAGCCAAAGCACCTGGTGACTCTTGGCGCCCAGCGCCATCCGAATTCCGATCTCAGCGGTCCTCTGCGCGACGCTGTAAGACATCACGCTGTAGATCCCGAATGCCGCCAGCAGCAACGACAGGCCCGCGAACCCGGCCACTAGAACCAACGCAAATCTTCGCTCCGATATCGATTGGCCCATCAGCTCATTCATCGTTTGTACGGCGAATACCGGCTGCGCACGATCCGCTTGTAGGATGGCGTATTTCATTGCCGTGCCTGCCGCCGCGGGATCCAGTTTGGCCTTGGCTACCACCGATATTTCGGGCGTAGAGTCAGGCGCCGCGCCCGGCATTTGCAGAAAGTCCGTATACACCTGCACGGGTGTGGCGGCGGCCAGCCCATCGGAATGCACGTCGGCCACCACCCCCACAATCTCCCGCCAAAGCGGTGGGTCCTGAAAGGTAATTTCAATTCTCCTGCCGATCGGGTTCTCGCCGGGAAAATACTTGCGTGCCAGCGTTTGATTGATCACCGCCACCAGTGGCGTGCCGGCTACGTCGTTGTCGTTGAATAATCGTCCCTGGATCAGCCGCATCCCCATCACATCGAAATACGACGGCGTTACCGAAAAGAAGGCCGTGATCGGCGCTCGGCTCACACTCACTTCCTGCCCGTCCCGGCGCATGATGAAGGTCGGATTGCCCGCTAAGGGGATGTCCGTTGCGATGGCCGATTTTTCGATGCCCGGGACGGCCGCCACCTGCCGCAAGATATTTCGCGCCAACTCGACTTCCAGGCTCGGATGACCCGCATATTTCGCCCGCGCCGGCGTGATTCGCGCCGTAAGCACCCCGTCCGAATCAAAGCCCGCATCCACGTGCACCAGGGCATAGAAACTATGCATCAACAGACCCGCTCCTGCCATCAGCACCACCGCCGCCGTAACCTGCAACACCACCAGCGCATTGCGCAAGCCCGTGCGCGCGGTAGTGTTCCGGGAGCTCTGCTTCAATGACGCATGCAAATCGCTTCGCGCGTAGCTCCAGGCCGGCGCTACGCCGAACACGATGGCGGTCAGAACCGATAGCGCCAGCGTAAACAGGACCGCGCTCCGGTCCAAATGGACGTCGGCCAAGCGGGGAATATTCTCGGGCGGCGTCAGTAGAATCGCACGCATCGCGCAAACCGCAAGAATCAAACCCGCCACTCCCCCGCTCAGTGAAAGCAAAAGACTCTCTACCAGCAGTTGGCGCAGCATGCGCAGACGTCCCGCCCCCAACGAGACGCGCACGGCCAGTTCGCGGGTTCTCCCCGCAGCTTTCGCCAGCAGCAGATTGGCCACGTTACTGCACGCGATTAAAAGCAAAAACCCCACCGCCGACACCAGGGCCACAAACGCCGGCCGGATATTGCCTACCAAATCCTCCATCACGGGACGCACATCGATCGACTCATCCTGATCGAATTCCGGGTGCGCTTTGGCCAGTTTCTCCCCGATCAGAGAGAATTCAGCGCCTGCCACGGTGGCGGAAATACCATCGCGCAGCCGCCCCACGACGCGCACAAAATGACCGTCGCGCCGCGAAGCGGTTTCGCCGCTCCATCCGAATCGAACCCAGATCTCCGATAGCGGCGGATAGGAGAACCCCTTCGGCATCACGCCCACAATGGTGCGGGCTCTTCCGTCAATTACAATGGGGCGCCCCAGAACGTGCGCATCGCCGCCGAAACGCTGCTGCCAGACTCCATAGCTCAGGATGGCCACCGTGTCCCTGCCTGGCAGCGTATCCTCCTCGATAAAAGCGCGGCCTAAGGCGGGCGCCACCTGTAAACTGCGGAACAGACCGTCATCGCAGAGTGCGCCGATATACCGCTCCGGATCTCCCGTTGAGGTCACGCTGAAGCCTGTCTCGACGAATCCTCCCATGCTCTCCAGCACGTGATTCATTCTGCGCCAGTCCAAATAATTCCCGGGCGCGGCCGGCATGCGGGTAATATTCCGTTTGGGCATGGTTTCCCAGATGTCCACCAGCCGCTCTGAACGGCGAAACGGTAGCGGTCGCAGCAACACCCCATTCACCAGGCTGAAGATCACGCTACTCGCGCCGATGCCCAGCGCCAACGTCAAAACCGCGAACGTCGTGAAGCCCGCGTCCCGCCGTAGTTGCCGGAATCCGAATCGCAAATCCTGCATAACTTCCTCTACCGCAGTCCATAGCCACATCTCCTGGCTCCTCTCTTGCACGCGTGTAATATTGCCGAAACGGCGCACAGCCGCCAGCCGCGCCTCTTCCAAAGACATGCCCGCTTCCTGGTTCTCGTGCATTTCCATGCGCAAATGCGCCTCAATCTCCTCTTCCAGGTCGCCCGCCGGCTCGCGGCGGTTGAATCGTGCTTTGCATTTGGCCCACTCCCGGCGCCACCCCACGTCATTCCCCCTGGCCCGGCTCGACCTCGGTCAAAACACCGCTGATCGCGCGCACGAAACGCTGCCAGCGGGATGTCTCGTCCACTAGTTTGCGTTTGCCCGCCGCCGTCAACCGGTAATATTTGGCGCGCTGGTTATTTTCCGAAACACCCCACGCGGCCGTGATCCAGCCCTCCTGCAGAAGTCGCTGCAGCGCCGGGTAAAGCGAGCCGTGCTCTACCTTCAGCGCTTCATCCGACGTGCGCTCGATCGATTTGGCGATGGCGTGGCCGTGCGTCGGCCCCCAGCGCAGCGTGCGCAGAATCAGCATGTCCAGAGTGCCGTAGACCAGCTCAATCCGGTCGTCCTGCCGCCGTTTACCCATGTAGTCGATAGTCTACCACACGGGCTGGTAGATAATCTACTGCTATGCCCGTTTCCGGCGCCTTAGGTCTGAAGCCGGAGAATATCTTTGTCGCGCGCGACGGCCGGGTGAAAATTCTCGGACTGCGGATTGGCCAAGCTGACGCATCCGGAAACAGTCATCGCTACCGTCTGACCGAGTTATTGTGCGGGAATCATTAGGCGCATGACTGCGGGACCTCTCCAGCGCTTAGAGGTTTGCCGTGCGGGATCGGTTCGGGCACTGCCGCAAATCTGGCAACGGCATCGAACAGGGGTTTGAAATCGCGGGAAAGATTGCCCATCAGGCAATCCGTCAGGTCGCCCTTGAGGCTCGGGAACTCCGTGATGAACTCCCGGAAGCTGAACGCCTGGTTGTAGAAGGCGTAGACCAGCTTGCGCATGGCTTCAATGCTTTGGCAAAACTGTGCGCCATAATCCGCGAAGCGGGATGCGGAAACGTCGCCGGCGGTCAGCGCGGCGTCTACGGCCTCGCCCGCGAGTTCGCCACTACGCAGCGCCAACACGACGCCCGACGAGAATACCGGGTCCAGAAAGCCGAAGGCATCGCCCGCCAGCACGAGTCCATCGGCAGCGCAGTGGCGCGAGCGGTATGAGTATTCTCCGGTCACGCGATAGGGTCCGAACTGCTGGCCGGGGGCCAGATGGTTTCTGATCCAGGCATTCTTCTCCACTTCGCGGTGAAAGATGGTGGCCGGATCGCGCGTGTCCTGGTACAGGTACTCCCTTTCGGCCACGATGCCGACGCTCATAACGTCATTGGCCAGCGGAATGTACCAAAGCCAGCCCTTGCCCGGAAGGTAGGCGATGGTGGTCGCCCCTTCGTCGATGCCCGGGTCGCGCTGCGCGCCTTTGTAGTAAGTCCATAGGGCGATCTTATTCAGGACGGCATCGCGCACCTTCCACCCGTTGCGGGTCACTGCGAAGGCCTCGCGGCCCGTGGCGTCGATGGTGACAGGCGCGCGGAATTCGCGCGTATCGCCCTCTTTGTCCACTGCCCTGACCCCGGTCACCGCATCATCTTGCTGAATCAGCTCGCGAACCGTGATCTCTTCGATCACCTCCGCGCCCCTCTCCCGCGAGTTGTCCAGCAAGAGTTGATCAAACTCGCTGCGCAGCACCTGCCAGGTGGCGGAGGCTTCGTGCGCGAGCTGCTGCGAAAAATAGAAAGGCACCGAAGCCCGTCCGCTCATGCCCACGAACTGCACGCTATGCTTGCGGACGAAATGCGAGGTCTTCATGCGGTCCAGCACGCCGATGCGTTCGAGCGTGTAGTAGCCGTAGGGCAGCAAAGACTCGCCGATGTGATAGCGCGGAAACTTCTCCTTCTCCAGGACCACCACGCGCCGGCCTTTGGCGGCGAGCACGGCGGCCGCCGTCGAACCGGCCGGTCCGCCTCCAATCACAATGACATCATGGGTTTGCATATTTCTAATCGGAACCCTCACTTCGGAATCAGCGTTTCAGATGTTATCTTGGCTCGGCGTCGTTGAGCGGCAAGCTCATCGCAGCGGCGGCAACATCAGTTTCCAGTCTACCAATCGCCGGGTAATGGCTGCGCACCCAAGCCAGTCCGGCGAAAGCGCACACCATCGCGATGGCCAAGACAGACCAGTAAGTCTTGGCTCCGGACTGAATGACCAACGCGCCGAACAGCGAAGTCAGCAGGCCTCCCAGCCGCCCGATGGTCCCGCATACGCGACTCCCGTGGCGCGTACGCTGGTGGGGTACACGTGCGCGGCCAGCGCGTACATAGAGGTCTGCACAGCGTTGGCCAGCAGACCGTTGATCCCCAGGCAGGCGATCAGCAGGACGTGATCGCCATGCGCTTGAATCGGAACCACCAGCAGCGCCAACGCGCTCCCGGCACAAGCCAGCGCGCCGGAGAGCAGCGGCCTGCGCGACCCCAACAGGGTCACCAGCGCGGCCCACAGCAACACACCCAGCACACCGCCGAAATTGTAGACGGCCAACCCGGCGCTGGCTGTGGCGACATTGAGTCCCTGCGCGGTCAGCATCGCCGGCAGCCAACCGAAGATCAGGTAAACGGATCCGAGGCTGCAGAAAAAGGCGACCCAAAGGCCCGTGGTATCGCGGGCCAGGCCGGAACTGAATAACCTCCGTATCGAAGCGTGTTCCGCGCCATCGTGTTCAGCGCGGTCTTCAAACGCAGACCCGGCCGGTACGGCATGACCCATGCTGCCCAGGAGAGCGACGAGCCGCGGCCACATCGCCGGCCGGCGCGCCAGGAATCGCGGCGATTCCGGCAGAAGCGCCATCAGGCCCAGCGCCAGGAGCAGCGGCAAAACGCCGCCGACCGAATACAACCCGCGCCACCCAAATCGCGGCAGAACCCAAGCGGCCAGCAAACCGCCCAGCATGCCGCCCAGCGGGAAGCAAACCAGCGTGAGTTTTACTGCCATGGCGCGCCGGCGCAGGGGCGCAAACTCAGCCGTCAGGGCGCTGGCGTTGGGCAGGGCGCCGCCAGTGCCCATGCCGGTTACGAAACGCAATATTGTCAGTCCCGCTAACCCGTGGACCATGGCGGTGGCGATGGTGGCCAGACCGAAAGTCGCCACGCAACCGATCAGCGCCATCCGCCTGCCGAAACGATCGCCGACATAGCCTGCCAGCGGACCGCCCACTGCCATCCCCGCCAGTCCGACCGCCAGCACCGGACCGAAATCGCCGCGGGCAACGTGCCATTCCCGGATCAGCGAGGGGATGGCGAAGCCGAGGATCTGAATGTCGAAACCATCGAAGATGACCGCCAGCGCCGCGAGCGCGGTCAGCAGTTTCTGATAGGTCGACCAGGAACTGCGATCGAGCAGTGCCGCGACATCGAAGGTCTGGCTGGTTGCGGGCATTGGGGCATTGTACCTAAAGCGGTGCGAACTCGCACCATGTTGACACGCCCAAGACCGGACTAAAACAAATCGAGATCGCGGCTGCTGACGACTTTCCCGGAGTAACCTTGGTGGATTCCTTCTCCGGGTACACGTCTTCCTTTCGCCCGAAGTACATCTGGTGGTACAGAACCAGCAACTTCGGCTTCGACCGCGAGGCGATCGCCGCCGGTTCGGTAGTGGATGTGTGAAAGGTAGTGTGATACTTTTGCACCGGCGGAGGAAACCTGGCCAGGCGGACGGCGGAGTAGACCTCATGCACCAGGACGTCGCAGCCCTGGCAGGCTTCTTCGATGGCGGGGCACGGGGCGGTGTCCCCCGATATTACAATGGTGCGGCCGCCCGCCTCGATGGCGTAACCGAACGCCTGGGGCCACGAGCCATGCAGCACGGGGATGGCACGCACCGAGATGTGCGCGTCGCGATTGGCGCACCGGCGAGCGCCCACAGGACGAGAGATCCTCGGCCGAGCAGCGATCGACGGTGGATGAGCGGCAAGGTGTAGAATATCATCTTTGCCGTCAGGCGACGATTACGGAGACTTCCCAAATTGGCAACTTCCATCGCGACGGCTTCCACGGGCAGTCTAGACCCGGGCCGCTGGCGTTCTCTAGCCGTGGTGTTGTCGGCCTCCTTTCTGGTGACCCTCGACTTTTTTGTCGTGAATGTTTCGATCCCCTCGATTCGTGCTAGCCTGCACGCTTCGTTTGCCGACCTGCAACTGGTCATCGCCAGCTACGGGCTTACCTATTCCGTCCTTTTGATCACCGGCGGCCGGCTGGGCGATATTTACGGGCGCAAGCGCATGTTCCTTTGTGGCATCGCCGGGTTCACCTCGGCTTCGCTTCTATGCGGGCTGGCGCCCAGTCCCGGTTTCCTGATTACGAGCCGCGCCCTCCAGGGAAGCATGGCCGCCATGTTGTTGCCGCAAGTGCTCTCGTTGATCCAGGTGACCTTCCCGGTGCATGAGCGAGCCAAGGCGTTCGGCTTTTTCGGCATGGTGGTGGGCACCGCATCCTTCTCCGGAAATGTGCTGGGCGGCTTGCTGGTCAGCGCCAATGTTTTCGGATGGGGCTGGCGGCCCATCTTCCTGATTAATCTGCCTATCGGCGCGATCGCCATACTGGCGGCCAGGCGAACGATTCGGGAATCGCGTTCGCCGAAGGCGCGCCGCCTGGACCTGGGAGGCGTGGCGTTGATGACTGCGTCGCTGTCTTTGCTGCTCTATCCGCTGGTCAAGGGACGCGAAGCCGGGTGGCCCGCATGGACGTATGCGTGCGCGGCGGCGTCGGTCCTGCTGCTGGCGCTGTTTGTGCGCTACGAACAAGGCGTCACCCGGCGCGGCGGATCGCCGCTGGTGGAGCTTTCGCTATTCCACGATCGCGCCTTCGTGATCGGCCTCTTCAGCGCGGTATGTTTCTTCAGCACCACGGCTTCCTTTTTCCTGATCTCGACGATCTTCCTGCAGAACGGCCTCGGTTACAGCGCGCGGGACGCGGGGCTGACGTTCGGTTCTTTTGCCGTTGCCTTCCTGTGCAGTTCCCTGGCTTCGGTTCGCGTGCAGCCGAAGCTCGGCAGCCGGATCATCAATGCGGGTGCGGCGCTGATGATGTGCGGCTTGGCCGCCTTGCTGTGGGTGGCGCGCTCTCACGGCGCAGCGTTGACGGGCTTGGAACTCGCGCCCGCCTTGATGATCTACGGCACGGGACAGGGCTTCGTGATGCCCACGCTGGTGAGCACTATTCTCATCAATATCAAGGGCCATGACGCCGGATCGGCCTCCGGCGTATTGACCACCGTGCAGCAGTGCTCTTTCGCTATAGGGGTGGCCGCCATCGGGACGGTCTTCTTCAGCGCTTTGGGCGGCCGGACTGGCGCGGACGTTTTTGTGCACGCGCTTTCCAGGGCCTTTACCGTGAACATCTGCCTGCTCGGCGCCACGTTCCTGCTTATTCTGCAAATCCCGCGCAACCCCGTCAAAGACGCTAGGTTTTAGTCCAGTACACACACCTCATTCCCGGAAGTATGACATAATGCACGAATTGTGAAGAAGCTAATTATCCCTGCGCTTGTTCTCGGTCTGACTGCCTTCGCGGCGGACCCCGAGCCGCTGACCGTTACCCTGGTCCCGAATCTCTCGTCGCCGCAGAAGGTCGGCACAATCGTCACCCTGCTGCCGCGGCTGGCGCATGCGACCCGAGCCACTTATGTCGCCCAATACAGCGTGAGCGTCAACGGCGGCGCATTCCACATGATCCGGGATTTCAGCCAGGATATGGTGTTTACCTGGTCGCCGGAGCTCTACGAACACGAGGCGCGCGTGCGTGTGACGGTACGGGACAACGACACCATGAAAACGGCCGCGGCGGAATTGCCGTTCCGGATAGTTTCCCGCATTGAGGGCCGGCGGCCGGTAATCACGCCTACGGCGCATCCGCTGGTGGCTCTGCTGAGCGCGCCGCCTTGCCCCGCGGGGAGCCAGTTCCGCGTGGAGTTTCGCAAAGTGGGAGATTCGTTTTCGAGCCACACCTCGGCCGAACCTTGCCGCGCCGCCCGCAGTAGCAACGTCTACGTAGCCGGGATGCGCGCCGATACCGATTATCAAATGCGGCCGGAGACGCTCGGCGGGGCCATGGAATCGGGCCCCTGGATTCCCTTCCATACCGGCCTGCTGGACGGCCGCTTCCCGCCGGTGAGCATTCCCACGCCGCGCGCCGGCGGCGCCCGCAGCGCCGACCAATTGCTGGTGAGCAGCATGGTGACTGAGCTTTATCATAATCAGGCTACCGATCTGGAGGGCAATGTGGTCTGGACCTTCTCTTCGGGCTGGGCCTTCCTGACCCGTATCCTCCCTGGCGGCCGGTTTCTCGTATTGGCCGAGGCGGCGAATTCGCAAAACGACATTAAACGGTGGCAAGCAGTCCGGGAGCTGGATCTGCTGGGCAACACCTTGCGCGAAACGAATGCCAGCCGCGTGGCGGAACAGTTGGCGAGCCGTGGGATCCGTTCCAAATGCATGAAGGACGGCGAGCAGTGCGTTTCGGGATTTCATCATGAGGCTATCCGGCTGCCGAACGGCCACACGCTGGTCATAGCCGGCCTGGAAAGGATGTTTCCAGATGGCGCCCAGGGATCCAAGGACCCGGTGGATGTGATGGGAGACCTGGTCATCGACCTGGACCCGGATTTTCAGGTGGGCTGGGTCTGGAACTCCTTCGACCACATGGATGTGAATCGCAAGTCGTTGGGCGACGAGAAATGCAAGCTGGGCCCCGGTAGCGACGGCTGTGCGTCGGTATTCCTCGCCGCAACGGCCAATGGCTGGCTGCACAGCAATGCCTTGAACTACATTCCCGGCAGCGGCGACCTTCTGATCTCGATTCCGGAGCAGGATTGGGTGGTGAAGATCGATTACAAGGATGGCAAAGGAACCGGCAAAGTGCTTTGGCGGCTGGGATTGGATGGAGACTTTAAGGCAAAATCGGACGACCCCTACCCCTGGTTCTCTTACCAGCATGATGTAGGATTCGATCCCCCCGGATCGAATCGCCTGATCGTTTTCGACGACGGCGAGCGGCGGAAGAAGAAGTTTCCGAAGTCCAACAACCGCGGCCAGGTGTGGGAGTTGGATGAGCATGCCATGACCGCCACCCTGGTAGTGAACGCCGACTTGGGGGTGTATTCGGTGGCGGTCGGGTCCGCACAATCGCTCTCCGGCGGCGGGTTCAGTTTCGAATCCGGCATGGTCAACCCGGCCTCTGTTTCCAGCCGCGCCACCGAGGTCGGAGCGGACGGCAAGATCGTCTACGCACAGCAGACCGACGGCGCCATGACTTATCGCAGTTTCCGGGTGCCGGATCTCTACACCCCTCCACGCAAGTGAGGCACACTCGGCGATGCGGAAGCTTGCACTTGCGGCTCTCATGATGGCGGGACTCACGGCGGCGCCGGTAGAGGTTTCGTTCCCTACCGCGGACGGTGGAGTCGTCCGGGCCGATCTCTACGGCACGGGAGTCCGGGGCGTGGTGCTGGGCCACGGCGCGCGCTTCGACAAAGCCAGTTGGGGGAAGCAGGCGGAGGTTCTGGCGAAGGCCGGCTTCCGCGTCCTGGCCATCGATTTTCGCGGCTATGGGCAGTCGCGCGGCGGAGATAAATCGGCGCCCGGCAGCGGAGAGAAGTACGAAGATATTCTGGCGGCGGTCCGGTACTTGCGGGAAAACGGCGCCAAGACCGTCAGTGTGATTGGCGCCAGCATGGGAGGCGGGGCGGCGGGTACAGCGGCGATCCACGCGCGCCCCGGCGAAATCGACCGCCTCATTCTGCTGGCTGCCGTGCCGGTGGCGCAAACCCGAGCGGCTTAACGGCCCGAAGCTATTCGTCGTCAGCCGGGGGGACGGGCTCGCCGCCAAGGTCAGGAAGCAATTCGAAAAGGCGCCCGAGCCCAAAGAGCTGATGATGCTGGAGGGCTCGGCTCACGCGCAGTTCCTCTTCCAGACCGATCAAGGGGAGCGCCTGATGAAGAAGATTCTGGAGTTTTTGTCGGAGAGCAAAACAGAGGCGGGAAAGAAATGACGGCGACGGAAGTGATCTGGCCCAGCAAGACCCGGGAGCTACAGACCCTGCACCTCGATTCCACGATTTGGAACGAGTTTAAGTTTCGGGATGGCGATATGATCATCTCGACTTACGGCAAGTCCGGCACGACCTGGATGCAGCAGATCATTTCCCAGATGCTCTTCGCGGGCGATACCGGGATGGACACCCAGGCGATGTCTCCGTGGGTCAACTATGTGATTCCTCCGAAGGAGGTGAAACTCGCCGCCCTGGAGGCCCAGACGCACCGGCGCTTCGTGAAGACGCATCTGCCGGTGGACGCCCTGGTGTACTCGCCGAAGGCCAAATACATTTACATTGGACGCGACGGCCGCGACGTCTTGTGGAGTTTCTACAACCACCATTCGTCGGGCACTGAAGCCATGTACAACGGGCTGAATAACCGGCCCGGACGGGTTGGCCCTCCCCTGGAGCCTCCGCCGGCCGACATTCGCGAATACTGGCACGCTTGGTTCGGAAGGGAAGGATACCCGTATTGGCCGTTCTGGGAGAACATTCGCACTTGGTGGGCGATCCGCCATCTTCCGAATATTCTGATGGTGCACTTCGACGTTCTGCGCAAGCAGTTGCCCCAACAGATGCGGCGCATCGCCCGATTTCTGGATGTCCCGATCGACGAGGCCAAGTGGGACACCATCGTCGAGCACTGCACTTTCGAATGGATGCGGGAGCACGGCGAAAAAATCGTTCCCTTGCGCGGAGCGCTGTGGGTGGGCGGAACGAAAACCTTCATCAACAAAGGCACGAACGGACGGTGGCGAGAAACCCTGACCGCGACGGAATCGGCGGAATACGACGCCAAAGCGCTAGCCGAATTGGGGCCTGAATGTGCTCGCTGGCTGGCGACCGGCGAGGGCGTGGAGTGATACTGGTAATTCTGCGGCCAAAATTGGCCGCCCCACAAAGGCAAACCGAGCCGCGTATCCCGTCACTGCTTGTCCCAAACCATCGTTGCGCTGTATGCCTTACCATCAGTGTTCGTACCTTTGATGGTGTTGGTCATGGTCTTGCCGTCCTTCGAGACGACGCTCCGCCCTGTGACGCTGTACTTTCCGTCTTTCTTCTTTGCGCTGTACGTGAAGGTATTTGCATTCACCTGTTTGATGGAGATGGTGTCATAGGGCGCACCGTTTACTGGCGATTCGCTGCCATTGTACTTTGCGACGTAGCTGGAATTGATCGCTGTGCCGCCAGCCTGCTCTCCGATAGTGGTCACCTTAATCCCACCGTCGGAGGCTTCCCTTGTGCTACTGAGGCTCTTGACCGGGGTGGATGCGCTGAACTTGGATTTCTCCATATTCAGCTTCCACGTCCCAAGCGAGTTGTCAGCCGCAAACGCTCCGATTGCTGTAACCACGACGCCGATGGCAATTTGAGTCACTAGATTTCGCATTTGTGTATCCTTTCAGCTGGGACTTCTATTTTCGGACCCAGCTCGGCATAGTATACATCCAAACGCCTCCCTGTTGTGGCGTTTCTAATTCTTGACTGTCGTGGGACGGCTCTCGCTGGGGCCAGCCTGTTCCGGGGAAGACACTTCGCCGAGATCATCGTCCTGTGCGTCCGCCCGTATCTGCGATTCTCGCTCAGCCGCCGCGACCTTGAGGAGATGTTGACGGAGCGGAACCTGAGCATTGACCACATAACTGGGTGGCCCTGCTGAACCGCGCGAACGAGCGGAACTCCCGTTCCCCGGGCATCCAGGCTCCGGGGCGGGCCGCGCTAGAGGGGAGCGATGCGAACTGGTGCCTTGACCTTAGGGGAAGCGGGCGACACCCCTGAAGGCCGCCCTGGGCGAACCGCGTCACGTCGACCGTTTTGCCTGGATCGCTGGTCGCCAATCTCGATCGCACATCCCATGGCGATAGTCCTGGATCACGGCGCAACCGGAAGTTGGGAAAATGAGGCTGATGCCCCGTGGTCCCGAAGCCGGTGTTGAGAGGTTTGGCTAAATGGTCCCCAAATCGCAAGCTCGGTCGTACCGGACCGCGGCACACGATATCGCGCGCTCCCGAAGCGAATAGAGGCCGATAACAGCAGATATCAGACCGGTCCGATGTAAAGAAAGGAGGCCGTGGCGTGAAACCCATAGTGCCCAGGATCAAGCGCCTGGAAGCTGCATGCCGGGTTTCGGATCGATCCTCGCCAGCGTACTTGAACGATCTCCGGTGGCGCGTCACATGGAGGGCGCGCGAAAAATACGTGCACGGCCACGAAATGCGCCCCAGGATATTTTTGCCGGAAGATCGATACTTCATTTCCAGACGATTCATAATCAATATGTTGGAGTTCCAAAACTCCAAAAAAAGGCAATACCATGAAGAAGCAAACACGCAATCACGTCAACCGCAAGCTAAGTGAGTCCGAGGCAGCGCCCGCCAAGCCCACCGGCGCAGTCTCGGAAGCGTTTGTCACCGAGATGTTCGAGTACGACGGTGGAAGGCAGGTCACGGTGTACGTTCCACCGGACCCGCCTGAAGCAATCGTCTTCGCCGGTGACGGTCAGCGAATCTCGACGTGGAGCCGGTTGCTCGAGCAGGCCGACGTACCGTCCACAATGATCGTCGGTGTACATGGGCTGATCGATGAGGTGCTGCGACTCCATGAGTACTCACCGGGCTTTGCGGCGGAGCGGTTCGCGGCACACGAGAAATTCTTCGTCGAGGATGTTCGCCGGTGGACGGAGGCGCGGTTTGGCTTGGCGCTGCCCGCTGAACGTACCGCAGTGTTTGGCGTCTCGGCGGGTGGAGAACTGGCCCTCGCTCTGGGGCTTCGGCATCCACATGTCTACGGTGCGGTCTTGTGCGCCTCGCCGGGCGGCGGTTACAAGCCGCCTGGCGTTATGTCGAGCCCGCTCCCGCGCACATACCTTGTCGCTGGGACACAGGAGCCGTTCTTCCTGGAGAACGCAAGGAGGTGGGCGGACGCGCTGCGCCATGCAGATGCGGAGGTCGTCATGAATGAGCGAGTTGGGTCGCACGGTGGCGCATTCTGGCGAGAAGAGTTCCCGCTGATGGTGGCCTGGGCATTCGGACGAGGCGGCGACCGCCGCGCTTCCAAGGAATCGCACTAGGTCTGTGACAGCACGCAATGCCGGAAGCACGATCTGGAAGACACTCAACCGTCTGTATCCGCACTCCAGCAGGCCCGGCGCGCAAGTAGTCTGGCTACATGAGCGGGCTAGCATCCAGATCGCGTGGAGAAATCCCGCCGCCACGGTCGCCAGTCCGAAAGTCAAGATCCCAGCCGATACAATGATGTCGGCAGACCAGCGATCTCGTGCGCACTGCAGCAGCAAGGCGCCCAATACCGCGCCCGCGCCAAAACCGCCCAGCAGCACGCCATACCCGATGGGGGTGCCGCTAAACAATCCGTGGACCGCGCTCTGGGCGTTCAGTACGGTCTTGATATCTCAATGGACTGGAGTGCCCACGGGCTGCAATATTGGGCAGATGGTTAAAAACGTTGCTCTGGTTCTCGGTGGTGGTGGGTCCGCCGGACATGCATGGACGATCGGTGTCATCGCAGGACTGGCCGAAGCTGGCATCGATATGACAGAGGCCGCCGACCTGGTGATCGGTACGTCGTCCGGGGCCACTGCGGCAGCGCAGGTACGCAGCGGCATACCGCCAGCCGAACTGTTGGCTTCGATTCTGTCTCAGCCGGCTCCACCGGTCGGACAGAGCCGGCCGACTCCACTGGGCCCGCCGATGGCTACGGTGTTCGAGCGGATGAGGGCCATCGGCGCTGCCGCCATCTCGGCAGCCGATCTGCAACGTGCGATGGGCGCGTTCGGCTTGGAGAGCGATGCCACCCTCGGACCCGCGGCCGGGGAACAGCGGCGCGCGATGGTCGCCGCCAGGTTGCCTCGCCCGCAATGGCCGGACAGGCCGATGATCGTGGTGGCAGTCAACGCGCATACCGGCGAGCTGGCTGCGTTCGATCGCGATTCCGGCATTGACCTCGTGGACGCAGTGACGGCAGGCACCGCGCTGCCTGGCGTGGTTCCCACACACAACATCAACGGCACGCGCTATATCAACGGTGGCGTGCGCTCCGCCGAAAACGCCGACCTCGCCAGGGGCTATGCGAACGTCATGGTGATCTCGCCGTTTGGCGGACGGACCGGGACACTACCCGCAGACCAGTTCGAGGGTCTGCGCAAATTCCCGGGCGCGGACCTGGCAAGCCAGGTCGAGGCCATGCGCAAGCAGGGCAGCCGCGTCGTGGTGATCGCACCGGACGCCGATTCCCGAACCGCGATGGGCACGAACCAGATGGACCTGGCGACCCGCATCCCCGCCGCCCGGGCCGGTTTCGCCCAAGGCAAGCAGGAAGCGACCCGCGTGACGTTCCTCTGACGAGTGTACGCCGACGCCCAGCGCTACACCGTCTGCGAAGAGCCTAATTACAGCGGCTCCAGGAACAGATCACCTACCGCGGCGGCTTGGGCGCCGGGGTATGCACACGAACCCACTAGCGCGCCGAAACCGATTGGACAATCCGGGATTCTGGACTTCTGCCCCGCCGGGCTAGTCGCGCGACCCGTCCCACGACCAGATGCCGAAAGCTCAGCCAATCCTCCGCACGCCCAAACCCAGCATGGTCCGCGCGTACTCCACGCCTCGCTCCATGTGATCGCGCTGCTGGTAGTGTAAGGCGTCAGCGAACGGTGGAGGCGTCTTGCCTGGTACGTCCTCGATCACCATAGGGCCCTCGTAAGGGTGCCCCTTGCCAGCGCGATGAATCGTGCCAGGTCGGCTGCTTTCATGTCCCTCCAATTCTTCATGAACTCCGGCTCGTAGATCGGTAGAATCTGCGGCGGGCGGCCCGTAATCGGCTTGTTAGTTGCCGCCGCTTGGGAGGATTCGGTCTTGGCCAGACGGTGTCCTGGGTGCGGGGGCGGCCGGCCCTTCGGAATCACCCAACCCCACAAAAACGACGCTCCGCCACCTCCCACAACGCTTGGGGCCAATCTCAGCGTGACAAACCGTCAACTCGTTTCGCAAACGTTGTGGCGTGGAGTTTGCCTATGGTGGACCAACCGAACAGGGTGATAGCCGACTTCAAGCACTCAGGTGGCCGCGGCGATCAGCGATAATTGAGGTATGCACGTCACCTGGCTCATTACCGGTAGTTCACGGGGTCTGGGTAGAGCATTGGCGCAAGCCGCCCTCGAAGCCGGCCATCGCGTCGTCGCGACGGCCCGCAATCCCCTGCAGCTCAGCGACATTGTCAGCAAGTACGGCGACAGGGTGCGACCTGTTGGGCTGGATGTCACGAACGAAGCGCAGGCCCAGCACGCTATCGATACAGCAATTGAGACCTTTGGCGGCTTGGATGTGCTTGTCAATAACGCCGGCTATGGCAATGTATGCCCCGTGGAAGACACCTCGCTCGCCGACTTTCGCGCTCAGATCGAGACGAATCTTTTTGGCGTCATCATCATGACCAAAGCTGCGCTCCCATACTTCCGGGAACGGCGCGCCGGGCGCATCATCCAGGTAACATCGATCGCCGGACGAATTGGGCCGGTCGGGCGCGCACCATACGCAGCGGCAAAGTTCGGCGTCGAGGGCTTCTCGGAATCACTGTACAAAGAGGTCGGACCTCTCGGCATAAAGGTGACGATCGTCGAGCCTGGCGGCTTCCGGACCGACTTTGCAGGCACCTCCACGGACCTTCGCGAAGGTCGCCCGGAGTACGACGCCACAGTCGGCGCTACAGTGCGCTTCCAGCGCGACTATGACGGCAAGCAACCGGGCGACCCAGCGAAGGCAGCCGCGGCGCTTCTGCACATCGCGTCACTAAGCGACCCGCCTTTGCGGCTCCTTCTCGGAAACGATTCGTATAATGCCGCCGAAAAGGCTGCACTTCAGAAACTCGAGTTGGACAGAAAATGGAAGGATCTCAGCATCTCAACTGACTACGCATCCGGCGACTTTTCTGCCCGATGACGCCCTTTGCCGGCGCAGTGCACTGTTAGTGGCAGTCGCCAAGAGTGTGGTAACCGTCAGGTGAGCGCCTACCTGGACGCAAAAGGCCCGATGCACCGATCTGCCGGACGGCGCGCTCCAGAAGTCCGCTTCGGGGAAGTTGGCCGAATCGAAGCATGTGGCGCGCCCATCTTGCGGATTGGCCCGCATTCCCGATGAAGTGCCACGCGTCAGGGCTCCTGATTACGGCGCCCACAACGATTGGTGACTTGGCGAGGAGCACGGGCCGGGCGGTTTTTTGGACGATATTAGTAATTAATGCCGCTGTCGGCTCCGGATGCTGTCGGTAACAACATTCTAAGCAGCAGCCTAAAGACGTCCTTTCCGCAATTAGCCGTTACTGTCCACAGATCACAAGCACCTCAACTCCACGCACACACCCCGGGTCCGCCGTTTCTGGGGAACGTTACTGCTGCTAGGCCCTTCAGCGGCATGGCACTAGTGTGATACGTCTGAGTGCCCGACCGTTGTGAGTGGCGTTTCACTGGGAACGTCCTGCGGGGACTTAACCCAACCGATTCTCCGAGTGGTGCGTCATTCGTACAAAGGTAGGTGTTCGGTGGGGATTTGACCACGCGAGTCGGTTGAGCATCCCGTCAACGGTGTTCCTCATGGCCTCCGGCCTCAGCGCAATGGCTTAGGCCATTAGCGTCCTTCATTGCTTTGGGATCCGCACGCTCACAAAACCGGAGATCTCACTCGCCGCCGGTGGATCGAGGTTCGAGAGCACTGCTACCACGTACCCCGATTTCGGGAAAATCCGCAAATCCCCGTTCATTCCAGGCGCTCCCCCGCTATGACCCACCCATCCTGAGCCGTCCTTCTCGCGAGCGTCCTCGAATCCATAAGCGTACATTGCTCCGTCTCCCGCATCGACCTTACCGGTGATGAGCAATGATGTGTTCTCCGCGTTCAACAAATTGTGCGCCATCAGCGCCTGCGCAAATCTCAGCAAGTCGCCAACGGTCGAATATCTGCCGCCTGCCGAAGTGCCTCGATATGGCAGCGTATCCGTATTTGGCGTCCAGTTGCCTCGGCCTTGGGGGCGCATATAGCCGGCAGCGCGGCCAGTCACGGTTTCATTCTCCGGCTGCGAGCCGGTCAAAGTCATTCCAGCCGGTTTATAAATATGTTCAGCGACGTAGTCGTAATAGCTCTGCCCGCTAACGCGCTCGATGACTACCCCAGCCAACAGCATTCCATAATTGCTATAAGCCCACCTGCTTCCGGGTTCGAACTCGAGGCCGCGCCTCCCGAACAGAGTCACATAGTCGTTCAGGGATCTTAGTTCCAGCCGGTGGGCATCAAATTCGGGTCCGAAAAAGTCTCCTGTCCCACCAGTGTGAGTCAGTAATTGATGGATCGTCACTTTCGCGGCCACCTCGGGATTGGGATAATCCGTGATGTACTTGCCCAGCGGATCATTCAGCCTGACTTTTCCTGCCTGCACGAGTTGCAAGACGCCTGTTGCCGTGAACATCTTGTTCATCGAGCCGATTCGAAACTGAGTATCGAGCGTGTTAGGGGTTCGCTTTTCGCGGTTCGCGAATCCGCAGGCCCCGCTAAAGACCACCTTGCCGTTGTGCGCCACAAGCGCCGCACCCGCGAACAAGTCCGCCGCAGCCTCCTTTTCGAGCCACGAACGTAACGCGGACGCCAGCTCCGTATCGCTCATCGGCACAATCGGAAACTCCGCGGGATCGGGCGGAGGTTGGATGTTCTGAATGCTCAGTCTCGCGATTTCGTGCGGCTCGGCCGCTTCCACACCCATCGTCACCCTGGCGAATTGGCGTGGCGGGTTCCGCGTCTCAACCAGCACTACGATTTGCAAATCGCTCGACTGCTCCACTCTTTTTATGTCGAATCCTCCGGTCTGTTTATGGATCGCCAGCTCCTGCTCCACACGGCCGAGGGGCAAGCTCGTGTCTAGAAACTGTTGGATTTTTGTCGGGTCCCCGCTGTCCTGCGCCGCGCGCCATGCCTTGAATTGCCGTCCGGCAGGCGTATCCGGAATCTGTGCGTTAGCCGCGCTCAAGAGAAGGGCCGTCAGGAAAGATGCGAAATTGAATAGTCTCATGCCACTTTAGGACGGACCGAAGCCTTATTTGTCTCATTGATTATCGAAAGGGTGTATTATCGGTTCGGTGAATATCAACAGCGTGAATCTGAATTTGATGCTCGCGTTCGAGGCGCTGCTCGACGAGAAAAACGTAAGCCGCGCGGCCGCGCGCACCGGCCTCAGCCAGCCGGCGATGAGCAACGCGCTGGCGCGCCTGCGCGAACTCTTCGGCGATCCCCTGTTCCGTAGGACCTCGCGAGGTATGCGGGCCACGCCGCGCGCACTCGAGTTAGCAGGCCCTGTCCGCGCCGGGCTTTCACAATTACGGACCGCCTTTGCGGAACGCCCCGGGTTCGATCCCGCGGCGAGCAATCGCAGTTTCCGGATCGCCATGACCGACTACGCAGAATTGATGGCGCTCGGTCCCCTGTTGCGCCGCCTCTCCCGGATTGCGCCCGCTATCCAGATAGTCGTGCTGCGCGTGAATCGCATTTTTGTCGCCCCCGAGGCCGAGTTGCGAGAAGGAGTTTTCGACCTCGCAATCGGCTTTTATCCCGATCCCAAATCACTCGACCCACGCACAGGATCTCCTACTTTATCCGCTGAGCAAAACGTTTGCATCGCGCGTAAAGGCCACTCGCTGCTGCAGAAACGTTTTACGTTGAGAGAATTTGCCGCTGCCAACCATATTGGCGTCTTCTATCGGGATGAAACCGTCGGGCTGGTAGATAACATTCTGGCTGAGTATGGACTGTGTCGCCGGCTCGTTGCGACTACGCCTCATTTCCTTACGGCCGTCCATGTCGTGGCAAATTCCGATCTGATCGCCACTGTGCCGGCCGGTCTCGCTGCCCATTTCCGGCACGACGCGGGGTTAGAGGTTCGCCGCTCCCCCCTCGGGTTGCCCACGTTCTATACACGTCTTCTTTGGAGCGGGCACAGATCGGAAGATCCCGCCCTGATGTGGCTCCGCTCTGAAATAGCAGGATGTTTCGCACAGATCCCGCACAGCAGTGGCAATAGGGCCGAGCGCGCACGACTGGTGGAACGTCCGAAAGCCACCAGAGAGAAGAAGCTTTAGCCGGCTATCCTTTGGCAATCGATCGCCGCGCGTGTCCGTAGTCGTCGGAGCGCAGTGCACCGATGTCCGGCCGCGGTCCACCAGGCCGTCCGATTTATCAACGATTCTCTTCGGCGGTAATGGCGCCTTTTGACCCGGGCCAAACATAGGCGCCACCTGTGGCGTCAAACAGCAACGTCAGTCCTGAGTGCCTGTGGACCTTCTGCGCCCGAGTGCTGTTCGTTAGAGATGGCATTGCTCAACCCACACTTTTCCTTCCGGCAAGGCGGCCCTTGCAGGTGAAGCCTGGCTTTAGTGTCCCGCGAGGCGGCGGGGTTTATTGGACAGGATATGCCCAATAGCGGGCTCCCGAATACATCGTGGCGATGTAACGACCATTTCCGGCGGCCACGATGTGGCCCACTGGGCTGAAGGGGTTCTGCCCCCAGACAAATAGGCTGTCATCGACCCGGTAGATTCCGCCGTTGATTTTGAAGTAGTGCGCAGCCGATCCGCGGGTTGGCTCCGGTTGCTGGTGCTGTGGCCGGTAGTCTGGCATAGAGCAGCAAACGACTTGAGCGGAAAGGGTCGGCGCGCCGAAGCTGGCGAGAGCCAACAGGGCGACCGTAAGCAATCGGCCGCTCTTCAACACCGGCCGGGAAAAACGCGTCATTTGAAACATGGGATTGAGCTCCAGTCTGTTTTTTTGTTTGAGAGCAATTTGCTCTCACCCCAATCCGCGACAACCCCGAAGAAAATGACTCACGGCTTCACGAGGAAATGTGAAAAAGTTCTGAACCCGCCCGCTTCCTCGCGTCCGATTCTACCGGGCGGCGCGCCTGACGCCCTTCTCGTACTCGGTAAGGCTCTCTTCCACCTGACGCCGCGTGTTTGAGGCGCTCGCTCCCGGCCCCGCTGCCGGAAGCATCGCCAGCGCCTTCCTGGCGGTTTCCACGGCCGCGGAAGCGTTGCCGTTTCGCCAGTAGGCTTCCCCCAGATAAACCAGCGTCGCCAGATCCTTGCCTTTTGCCAACCCGTCGGCCCGCAAAGCGTACCGCAGCGCCAGCGGGTAATCCCGCAACGTCTGCACCGCCGGGTCCAACAGAACCCGCACTGCTTCCACCAGTTGTTGGACCGTCGCGTTCGGACTCTCGGCGGCCTCTTTCAGATAAGCCAGGCCGGCCTCCGCATAACGGCGCGCCTCCTGTACTCGTCCGGCGGCGGCCGCCAGGTTCCCGATTCGCCCTTGCAGCGAGGCGCGCAGCACGCGGTTGGACGTATTCAATGGATCCCGTTCCACCAGGTGGTCCAGAATCTCTACCGCCCGGCGCAGGTTTTCTTCCGAGGCACCGGCATTTCCGGCGTAGCCCTGCACGATTCCTAACGAGCGATACACGTCCACCTGGCGGAAAGCGGCTGAGGCGTTCTGTGGATCCGCCGCCGCCTGACCGTCCAGCACGTCACGGGCTTCGCTCAGGCTGGCCAGAGATTCCTTGAATTCCCGCAACTGCCCCTGGTTCCATCCGACCCGCACCAACATCATGGCGCGCCGGCGCCGGACGTCCGGCGTCTCCTGCTCGGTTGGCGGCAGACGCCGGAGAAGGGCGAGCGCTTTCCCGTAAGTCTCCACCGCCTTCCGCGGGTCCTGGGGAGTTTCCAGCTTGCCGGCAGCTTCGTCGGTCGCTGACAGAAGCTGCAGCGCCCGGCTGTTGGATGGATCGATCTTGAGAGCGGCATCGAAGTAGCCGGCGGCCTTTTGCAGATACCCGATGGCTGCGCCGGCCCCCGCCAGGGTGATGAATCCGCCGCCTTTTTGGCTGAGATGCTGCCCCAAAGCCTGATCGGCGGCCCCGGCGTCAATGAGCCTTGGGAGATCGCGCGGGTTGACGCGCGCCAACTGCTCGAATGTATCCGCGGCTCTTCGGAGCATCGCAATTCCATCGTCCGGCTGCGCGGTGAAGACCAGGCTCCCGCCCATCTGCTGATAGATCCTGGCCAGGGTTTGCTGAACGCGTACGTTGCTGGCATCTTCCCGGCTCAGCGGCTCGACCAGAGCCAAAGCCTTTCGGTAACTCGCGAGGGCCTTGGTTGTGTCTCCCAAGCTATCGTCGGCGCCATGTTGGCCCAGCACGTCCCCGAGTTTCAAGTAGCCCTCCCCCAACTCCAGCCGCAGGGACCGATCGGCGCCCTTGGCCGCCGCCAGCCGGTCCAGGTATTGCAGCGTGCGGCCCGCCAGCTCGGCCTGCACCGGCATGGCTCCGGGCACCTTCTGGATGGAGTCCTGGAGATCGAAGAGAACGTAGTTGGCGAGTTCGCGGGCGTCGTTAAAGCGGCTCTCCGCGTTGGCTCGCTCACGCTGCGCCATGTGGGCCTGCCACAGCGTGCCCGCCAGCCCGCCCAGCAGCGAAATCAGCAACAATCCGGCCAGGGCGGCGCCGGTTGCGTGCCGCCGCACGAACTTGCGTGCGATGTAAAGCCAGGTCCCCTCGACAGCGCTTACCGGCTGCCCCGTGAGGTAGCGGCATATGTCGCTCGACAGCTGCTCCGCCGAACTATAGCGCTCCGCGGGTGTCTTTGCCAGCGCCCGCAATGCGATTCCGTCGAGATCGCCTTCCAGCACACGCCGCAGTTTATCCGCCGTCGTGCCCCGCAGCGCGGCTCTCTCCGCCGCCGTGGCGCCAGTGTTTCCTGGCGGCCGGTGCACCGCCGCGCTGGGACGCTGCGGCTCCTGGGAGATCGCCGCGTAAACCAAATCGGCCGGGTCCTGTCCGCTGCAATCGTGGGGGCGCATTCCACAAAGTAACTCGTACAGGATTACGCCCAGGGAATACACGTCGCTTGCCCCCGTCACGGTCCGGCCCAGCAATAGTTCGGGGCTGGCATAGACAGGCGTCAGGTACAAGCCGCTCGCGACTGTTTGTTCCGCGGAGCCGCCGGGCCCCTTTAGCACTTTCGCGATACCGAAATCCAGCAATTTCGGCTCCCCTTCCTTGGTAACCAGGATGTTGCCGGGCTTGAGATCACGATGAACCACCATGTGCTGGTGCGCGGAATTGACGGCCGCACAGACCTTCGTGAACAACTCCAGCCGCGCCGCGATGGAGAGGCGGCAGCCGTCGCAATATTCGTCCAGGCGCGTGCCTTCCACATATTCCATCACCAGGTAGGGCTGCCCCGTTGGGGTCAGACCTCCATCCAGCAGTGTGGCGATGTTGGGATGCTGCAGGTCCGCCAAAATCTGGCGCTCGGCCAGGAAGCGCTGAATCAAGTCCCCGGCGCCAATCCCCGGACGAACTAGCTTAATGGCGACTTTTTTCTCGTATTGTTGGTCGGCCCGGCTGGCAAGCCATACCTCGCCCATTCCGCCCCGGCCAAGAATGCGCTCCAGGCGATAGGGTCCGGCCGGCTGCGGCGCCTCCGCCGCCGTGGCCGCGTCGTTGGCCCAAAGGAGCGACCGCACCTGCTCTTCCAGGCCGGCGTCGCCCGCCGCCGCTTCTCTCACCCAGGCTTCGCGTTCCTGCGGCGGCCGATCCAGCGCGCCGAAGAAGATTCGCTCGATGCCAGCCCAGTCCCGCGAGGAAGAATTCATTCGCCGGCCGGCTTCGCGCCGTTCCCCTTCAACTCGCGAAACAACCAGGCCTTCGCCAGCGTCCATTCACGATCGGCCGTGGCTTTGGAAATCATCAAGACCTCGGCGGTCTCCTCGGCCGTACAGCCTAGAAAGACGCGTAGCTCGATAACGCACGCCTTTCGTTTGTCCTCTCGCTCCAGCCCGTCCAGCGCTAGGCTCAACGCCAGGATTTCCTCGCTCGAGTTGCCCAGCCAGGGAACGTTTTCGCTGAGCGCCATGCGTTCCTGATTGCCGCCGCGTTTTTCCCGGTGGACCTGTTTGGCGTGGTCGGTCAGGATACGACGCATGAGCATGGCCGCGAACGCGAAGAAGTGACCGCGATTGTTCCACTGCCCGCCATACTGCTTCGCCAGCCGCAGATACAGCTCGTTCACGAGCGCCGTGGCCTGCAGAGTGTGGCCGCCGTTCTCTCGCCGCATCTGGTTTTGGGCCAGTGCGCGCAATTGGCGGTAGACCAATGGCATCATCTGATCCAGGGCTCGGCCATCCCCATCAGCCCACTGTTGAAGCAGTTGCGTGATCTCAGCCGGGTTGCTCTCCATTGGCCATCCCGCCTCACTGCATTCTACAGCACCCGGAGCGGGGCGGTGCAGCGGATACGGTGAGAAGCGCCTGCGCCGGCTTGAGGTGGGGCTGCTGCCTTCGCCCGAGACGGCAGACGCGTGGCGCGTACACGAGATCGTTCTGAACATACAGCGGCGCCGTGCGGAACGGCTGGCTTGCCCGATCCGGAAGACGTTCCGGCACCATCGTTCCGGCCAGGAATGTCGTTGGGCGAAACGATATCGCAGCGCCTGCGCGTCGGCTGGAGTTTAGCGGCAGCGAAATTTGCGACCGCTGCCCGCGCCCTGCGCAAAGTGAGTGGCCTGGAATTCGATGGGGCACTCTCGGCATCAAAAGCCGCCGGGGTTGCCACAACCGACTTATCGTTCCTGATCCATGCGGCGCTTTCCGGCGCTGACCTTCCAAACGGCGGATCCGGACAGAATCTCCACGCAGGGCCTGCATATTCTTCGATTCGGAGGTGATTCGATTGCATCAGCGGTATGGCAGGAAACCATAGGCTAAGACCCGGCATCAGCAGCGCGGAGCGCCGCCCCCTGCATGCTGTCGCTCGGCTTCCGACGAGGCGTTTGTAGCCGCGTCACTTGGCATACTCAGTCGACAACTCTGCCTGCTTGAGCACGAGCTGGGTTGCGTCCTCCGAGAGGTCTGGCGGGTAGCCGTACATCGCCAGCAGACGACGGACTTTCCGCCGCAAGTCCGCCCGCACGCTCTTCCGCTGCGTCCAGTCGAGCTTGGGCATCTTCCTGACCATTTCCGCCAGATCGCGGGCCATCAGACGGAGCTGGTCCGACTTCATCACCTCTTTGGCCGACCCGTTCTCCGCCAGTGCATCGTAAAACGCCGTCTCCTCGTTGCTGAGATCAAGCTCCTCACCGTGCCGCTTCGCCTCGCGGACCCATTTCGCCAGTCTGCAGAAGTTCCGCGATCATTTGAGCCGTCGAAATCTGCTTGTTCGTGTAGCCGAGCATCGCCTTTTCCAGCGCCTCGCGAAACTGCTGGGCCTGCACCAGATTGGTCCGCTCGCTGATCTTGATCTGGTCGTTGAGCAGCTTCCGCAGCGTCTCGAGCGCGAGGTTCCTCTGTTCGAGGGCCGACACCCGCTCCAGGAACTCGTCGCTGAGGATGTCCAGCCGCCCCGCGTCAAGGCCAGCCGCGGCGAACAAATCGATTACTTCGCCCGCGTCCACCGCGCCGCCGATGACCTGCCTTACGGCCGCATCGGATGTCGCGTGATCCGGAATCGGCTGCCCGCAGCCGGCGTCGGGCCCGCCTCATCGGCCAGACCGATCAAATCGACGATCAGGCCGCCCGGCTTCTCGCCGTACACGCGGTTCACGCGGGCGATCGCCTGCATCAGCTTGTGCCCGGCCAGCGGCTTGTCCAAGTACATCGTGTGCGCGCTCGGCACGTCGAAGCCCCTCAGCCACATGTCCACCACGATTGCTAGCCGAAAGTCGTCGGCCGGGTCCTTGATGCGATCCGTGAGCCTTCCGCTGCGCCTTGCCCCGTACGTGCCGCGCCATGTGCTCGGGATCATCCGGCCCGCCGGTCATGACGACTTTCATCGCACCAGTCGCATCGTCTTCCTGGTGCCACTTAGGGCGGAGCTTGCGGATCTCGTCGTATTGCCGGGCGGCGATGTCGTGGCTCATCGTCACGATCATGGCCTTACCTTCCATCGCGGCGCGGCGCTTTTCCCAGTGCTTGACGACGAACTTCGCCACTCTCTCCAACCGCTCGGGCGCGCCGTACAGCTCTTCCAGCGGGATGCGGATATTCTCTGGCGTCTCAAGCCCGTCCTCGTCGCGGGTCGCGTATTCCGCGATCTTCGCCTCCGCCGCCTGTACTCCGGCCTCATCGATCGTCAGCTTCACGATCCGCGGCTCGTAGTAGATCGGCACCGTCGCGCCGTCGGCCACCGATTGGCGGATATCGTACACGTCGGCGTAGTCGCCGAAGACGTGACGCGTGACCTTGTCGCCCGCTGTTAACGGCGTGCCGGTGAACCCGACGAACGTCGCGTTCGGCAGTGGCTCGACCACGGGACCATCCGAGGCTTGGAAGTGCACGATGGCGAACCGATGTTCGGCCCGAAGACGGAGGTCCTTCACGACCTGAAGCTCGACGGCGACGAGGCACCCCGGCCGGAGCGGGATATGCGCGACTTCGTGGTTCCTCGCGAGATCCGGAGGCTCGTTTTCGATGCTGGAGGCTTTGCGCAACGGCACTATCGAACACATCGAAGTCCGCACAGGCGTGCCGCGCCGGATAATCTTCAAGGCCGCTGAGGCGGCGCCGAGGTGATTGGCATGGCGCGCGCCGGCGAAAGCGGGGGCGTGATAAGCCGCGCTAGGGCCAAAGCGCCCCAGCGCCTCTTCCAGGAGCGTGAGCGTCCGGCGAACTGTCTTCGGACGCGCCAGGCGCAGGAAGATTGCCGGACGTGCGGGGCCGCGGGCGTCACGGTCAGGCACACTCCGCTGCGGATAGCCGGTAGCCACTGCGAACGGTGTTGCCCGTGTTGTGCCCCGGCGGCCCGAACGATTCCGCAAGAGGAACCATGACCGGCGAGCGACGCCACAAGCCAGACACTGGAACTCTGGGCCGGGGCGGCGGGATGGCCCAGCAGCCGCACCGCCGTCCTTATCGGAGGCGCCATATCGTCCGTCGGGATCGGGATCACGCGAAACCAAATCAGGCGTAATCGGCACCCTAGCCGAAAATCTCAGCAACGCAACTTTGGGACACTACCCTACAGTGCGCCTGGAGCAATTTTGGGGTAAACTCAAAGGAGTCACCACCTTGCCGGAGTGGCGGAACTGGCAGACGCACGGGACTCAAAATCCCGCATCCTTCACTGGGTATGAGGGTTCGACCCCCTCCTCCGGCACCAAAAACAGCCGCACCATCTCAGACCGGCGCTACCTCCGCGCCGATCATCGCGGCATGCCCATTTGGCGGCGTGCCCGAGAATGCCGCCATCACCTGCGCGTCTACCTCGCTCTTGTGCCCCGGACTGCCCGCCGCCAACAGGAACCGCTGATTGTGATACCGGAGATCCGTATAGTGTGCGATCAGGCCGGTCGCGAAAGCGGTTTTTAGCTCATCGATTCCATCCCGCAGCGAGTGCGCCGCATGAAACCCCAGGGTTTCTTCGATTTTCTTGAAACTCACCCGGTAATTGCGGCTATCGGCGTTGGTCATGTGTTCGACGCGCGTCGCGGGGAACGCTTCCGCGATGACTTCGGCAACTTCCGAAAGCGTGTAGTTCAGCCGCGAATCGCCCACATTCAGCACCTGCCCGCCCACCACCCGCGCGGGCGATCCCAGGACCAGCGCCACGGCTTCCACCAGGTCTCTGACATGGATGAAGGGACGCCATTGCCGGCCGTTGTAGATGGTGATGACGCCATCCTGCGCCGCCTTGGCAGACAGAAGATTCACCACCAGGTCGAAGCGCGGCCGGTTAGAGAGTCCAAACACCGTGGCGAAACGCAGGATCGTGGGATGAAACGTATCCGTGCGCGATTCGAGCAACGCGCGCTCGGAATCCACTTTGGTCTGGCCGTAGAACGACACGGGATGCACCTCCGACCGCTCGTCAACCTCCGCCTCCGATGCGCCGTACACGCTGCAACTCGAAGCGAAAATCAAGCGGCTTACGCCATTGCCCTTCGCAATCTCGATCAGCATACGCGTGGCGGCGTAATTGATCTCCAATGCGGATTTATGATCCTGCTCGCACGCCGGATCCCCTACAATCGCCGCTAATTGCACGATCGCTTCCACCCCGCGCACGGCCTTCACCACATCCTGGATGTTGCGGCAATCGCCGGCGAGCAGTTCGAAATCCGGGTGGCGCATGGCTTCCTGCAGCGGCTCGGCGCCGTAAATCAGGCTGTCCAGCACGCGGACCTTGTACCCGCCGGCAAGCAAGCGCTCCACCAGCAGCGATCCGATATAGCCCGCGCCGCCCACCACCAACACGCGCTTCGGTTGCGCGGGCGCGCCGCTCTCCGGCCTGCGCAGGTAGCGCAGATCGAAGGATCCCTTGATGAGGCGTGCGGAGCACAGCGCGCAGCCTGCCACCACCACAAAAGGAAGCGCTACGCTGCGTCCGGTGCTCTGGAGTTTGAATAGGAGAAAGTCCGCGGCAAAGAAAAGGCATACGGCCAGCATCACGCCCCTCAGAATCGCCCAGGCCTTCTGCCAGCCCTCGTAGCCGCGCGCATACGTGTAGAAACCGTTGACCAGGAACAGGACCGGGAAGATCGGGGAGAGCAGCCAGAAGAAAGTCACGTAGTAATGCCGGAATCCGCCGATTAATTGCTGGGCTTCTACGCCATGCCCCAGCGCCGTCCGGTAAAGGACCGAGACCGCCAGCGCCATCAGCATACTGGCGTGTACCGTCAGGTAGTCGAGGAACATGCGGGGCAATACCTGCCTCCACTTCAACTCCAGCAGCTTTCTCAACATGTGCGCGCTCCTTGCGGGCGAACCGATTGCGACAACTCGCGAATCGCGGAGGCCACCTGCCGCACCGTCCCGGCGGGCAGCGATTCGTAAATCGGCAGGCTCAGCACCGATCCGGTCACCGCCTCGGTCACCGGCAGACTCGCGGCGCCGGCCGGGGCGAACTGGCGGAATAACGTCTGCTGGTGCAGGGGCGGATGAAAGTACTTCTTGGTTTCGATATTCTCTTTCAGCAGCGCGCCGGCCAACTCGTCGCGAGTCATGCCAAAGCCCTCCGGGTCTACCGTCACCGAGAAGTCTTTGTAACTCGAGAGATGCCCCGGAGGCAGTCGTTGAAATCCGATCCCCGGCGTGCCATCCAACTCCGCGGTATACAGAGCCGCGATCTGGTTGTGCCTGGCTACTTTTGCAGCAACCAAGTCCAGGCCGGCCAGGGCCATCGCCGCGTTGAACTCGGTCATGCGCGCGTTGAGCCCCAGCAGCATCGGGTTGTAGCTGCCCAGGTCCCCGTAGTTCCGTCCCGCGCGCAGCCGGTGCGCCAACGTGGCGTCATCGGTACAAATCAATCCGCCCTCGCCCGCTACCAGCAGCTTGGTGGGCGACAGCGAGAAGACTTCCGCATCCCCGAACCGGCCGACCGGCTGCCCCTTGTAACTGGCGCCGAATGCGTGCGCGGCGTCGAATACTAACTTCAAGCCGTGCTTTTCGGCGATCCGCTCCAATTCCGCAATGGGCGCTGGATTGCCATACAGATGGACGGCCAATATGGCGGAAGTCTGCGGCGTAATGGCCCGTTCCAGGGTGCGCGGATCGATATTCCAGGTCCCAGGATCGCAGTCCGCGAAGACCGGTGTGAGTCCATTCCATAGCGCGGCATGGCCGGTGGCGAAGAAAGTGAAGCTCGGCAGAATCACTTCGCCGCGCAGCCCGAACGCCTTCATCGTGAGCATCAGTCCGCTGGTGCAACTCGATACGGCGACGCAGTGGCGCACGCCGAGCCGCTCCGAAACAGCCGCTTCCAGCCGCGCCACCAAAGCGCCGTTGGTGACCAATCCCTGTTGGAATGCCTGGCGATAATCGGAGAGAATGCGATCGAGGGGCGGCAGAGTGGGGTGAATGAATCGAAAGCGCTCTCTGAACAGAGGCGCGGTTCTGGCTTCCATAACGGAAGCGGAGACCAAGCTGGGGTGGTCCATAATAATCGTTCTGTGAATGTGAAGATGAAGTGAAGGACCTCAGGCCATGCCCGGCTTGGGTCCCGCTATCTTACCTTGTCCGAATCACCCGGCAGGGCGTTCCAAACGCGACCACCCCGTCGGGGATATCGTCCAATACCGTGGAGCCCGCGCCAACCAGGCTGCCCTCGCCGATCGAGATCCCCTGCACCACCGTGGCTCCCATGCCGATCGCGCTGAAAGCGCCCAGCCGCACATTGCCTCCCGCGGCTGCATTAGGCTGGATGCAACTGAACGGCTCCAATACGTTGTCGTGATCGACCGAGGCGTTGGTATTCACATAGCAGAAATCGCCAATCCGGCTGCCCGGGTTGACCGTAACGCCCGCCATGATCGCGACGCCCTTGCCGATCTCGACCTCGCGCGCAATGCGCGCTGACGGATGGATGGCGCTTACAAAAATCAATTCCGGCGCAATGGACGCCACGCGCAACGCAACCTGGTGGCGAATCCGGTTGTCGCCGATCGCCACGATCGCCCGCCGCGCGCCGTATCTCGACATCAGCTCCGGAAGCCGGTCCTCTGAGCCAAAGACGGGATATCCCATCAACTCCGTGCCGGGACTTTTGTAGGTGTCGATCAGCCCCGCAATCCGCCAGACCGATTGCCGCTCGATGATGTCAATCAGCACCTTGGCGTGGCCGGACGCGCCAATCACGAAGAGGCCGTTGGATTCGTTCATTTGACACCCGCGCATAAGCGCGTCCGCCAGTATTGCCATAGCGTCGGATGATAGTACAGCTTGGAGGGCAAGTCCGTCCGCAGTTCTGTCACCGGGCCCGCCAGCGCATCCCCCACGGCCCGTATCAACAGCGGTATTCCGGCGGCTAGCTGCAGCAGCGGGTACGTTTCAAAATTGTCGCGCGCCGTCGGTTCGATCCGCGCCTGGTAGAGAACGCCGCCGGTGTCGATTCCGGCGTCCACCAGATGGACGGTCACGCCCGCATTGCCGGCATCTCCATTCGCCAATGCCCAATAGGCGCCATGTACGCCGCGGTATTTGGGCGTCACGCCGCTATGCATGTTGATGAAAGTAGCGTGCACGCTTTCTAGCAACCGCCGCGACAGAATCCGCGTGCCACAGACCACCACGACGCGCGGCGCCAGGTGTTGAAGTATGGCGACGGTCCCATCGTCGTTGGCCGACCGGACGCTTACAATCTCGACTCCACCGGGCCGTTCCGGATCCAGTCCGCCCGTGGCAAGGACTTGCGCAACTCGTTGCCGGCTGTCGAATCGCAATTTCCTCGCGTAGAGCATAAACAGCAACTGACCGAGGACCGCCGGCCAACCCACTCGCCGGGCGCGCCCTCGGAGCAATTGCCAGCGTGCCATCGGTTGCTCCACGATCACGGCGCGCAGTGGAACCGCGCTCCGCAAAGCATTGGCTACCATCCAGGTGGAAGTCTTGTTGCCTGCCAGCATCACGACTTCCATGGCACGCCACCTTTGACAGCCGCGGCCGCTTCTCCCAACGTGAGCGAGCGCATTCCGTAGTTGTCCCTCAGCATGGTGTAGTACCGCAGGATGTCTTCGAGGAAACCGATGTTTCGTTCCAGATTCCGGCCGAAATTGTGGGGATGCCACCAAAGGTGAAAACACGTACTTGCGACGGCCGCCGCCTGCATAGCGGCCTTGATCCTCCGCATTCTGAGAGCTTCGATCGCTCCCAGGCGCCGGCTCACCGGCCGCAGAAAACAAGTGGAGGGCAAATTCAGAAGGCCGCCCTCGGTGCGCGGCAGGGCGGACTGCACGCCCGGAAGTTTCACGTAGGCGTCCACCAGCCGCGCCGTCCTGCGCCATACTGATCTTTGGATTTGGGAGCGGGAAGCCGCGTGCATCCGCCCCGCGGCGTTTCCGCGGAAGACTCGAAAGCCGAGAGCCGCGCAAACTTGCAGGTACTCCGGGCTGTATTGATTGCACGGAAATATCAAACTTGCCAGCCGTGCGTCCAGCCGTTCGGCCGCGGCGCGCCCCGCTTCCAGGTCGGCTCGAAAGTCGCCGACAGTCTGGCCCGCCTCGAGGCAGTAATAGTGAGAAAACGTGTGACTGCCTAGCTCCATACCGCCGCGCGAAACGATCGTCCGGATCAAGGATAGAGCGTAGTGATAAGGGTCGGCCGCCTCGTTGTCGCCGATCTGGTCCAGGTATTGGTAGGGACCCAGCCCTTGGTTGGTATATGCGGGGCGCCTCTCCGGAAGATACCGGTATAATTCCTTCTTGGAATCGAACAATAGCAAGCCCACCGCGGCCCAGGTGGCTCTGACCTGGTAACGCGCGAATAAGTCCAACAGGACCGGTATGGCTTGGCGCGCTCCGAGCAGATTCGCGCGCTCCGCCGCGTCCACCCTTCCATCCCACCCACCCCAGCCCAGTTCCAGATCCAGCGATACCAAAAACAGAGGCCCATCCGGCACGGTTTGTTGAGCACTCATGGGCGACCGCATCCGGTGTACTCGGGCATGGTGGCGGCGTCGGAGTGACTGATTCCGGCTCTCTTGAAGAGAGTGACAGCCGTCCGGAACAGAATTTTGAGATCGAGCCGAAGGCATCGATGTTCGACGTACCAGATGTCCAGCTCGAATTTCTCTTCCCACTCGAGCGAGTTCCTCCCGTTTACCTGAACCCAGCCCGTAATCCCCGGCCGCACTTCATGGCGCCGCTCCTGGCGCGGCGTATAGCGGCCCAAATATTCGGCCATCAGCGGCCTGGGACCGACGAGGCTCATTTCCCCTTTCAGGACGTTCCACAACTGCGGCAGTTCGTCAAGGCTCGTCTTGCGCAGAAATCCTCCCAGACGCGTCAACCGCACATCGTCGGGGAGAAGCTTGCCCGCCAAATCGCGCGAGAGGTCCATGGTCCGGAATTTGATGAGCGTGAACGCCCGCCCGTGCAGCCCCGCCCTCCGCTGTCGAAATAAGATCGGGCCTCCCATGGCCGCCACAATGCCCATAGCCGTCAGCAGAAGAATGGGCGCGAGTCCCAGCAGTAGCGCCGTTGAAGCGATGATGTCCGCGACGCGCTTAAACCGCATTTGCATTTGCCCACGCCCCACATTCCACCAAAGCCCGCCCATCGAATTCGGCGGGCGGAGGCTGACTGGGATCGAGAATATGACAGTACACTTCGTAGATCTCTCGCGCCGTCCGGCGCACATCGAACATTTCGCCGACCAGACGCCCGCCCAACTGCGCCATTGCCCGATATCGCCCTGGATCTGCGATCACTTTCAACAGCGCGGCTGCCAGCATCTCCGGATTTCCGATGGGAACCAGGATGCCCGTAAGGCCATCCATCACCACTTCCGGAAGTCCACCCACCACCCCGGCGATCATAGGAACGCCGGCCGCCAGCGGTTCCACCACGCCGCCGCAATTCTCCGATATCGGGATATGCATGGCGCAGTCGAAATCCGGCCAATATTCCAGGACTTCCGCCGATGACCAGTGGCCGGGCATCAGGATCCTGCCTTTGCCCACCCTTTCAGCCAGGCGCCGCAGTCGCTCGTAATAATTCCCTGCCCCGTTCCATGGACCGCCCGCCAGGATGCCGATCACATCGGACCGCTGCCGCAGCACCAGTCCGAGCGCCGCGATCAGGTCTTCGTGACGCTTGAGTCCGGCGCGTTGCCCCAGGTAGTATTTCGGCCCATAGATGTAACTAATATTGCCGGCCACGAAGGTATCCGGAGAGATGCCCAGGCGGCGCCGCAAACAGTGGGTCCGCCGTTCCCCGAAAGCCGACGGCCGGAAGCCGTAGTAGCTCAGGAACAACTTACCGGTCTCTACACCGGCCTGCAGATAATGCCTCTTGATGCATCGGCTGGATGCGACCCATACGTCCCGCGGGCCCGCGCTCGCCAGATCCCAATTCCGGAACAAGCGGTGTTCCAGGTGCAAAGGACCGGGAACCTGAAATATGCGTGGCGTGGGATGTTGTTTGCCTAGCGCGTGGCGCATCACCAACGTTGGCCCCACGTGATGAATGTGAATGATGTCGGGCCTCACAGCGGCGGCCAGCGCGCGAGCCCTGGCACAGACCGCCGGCAGGGTCCAGGGGCATGCTTGCGGAAAATCGAGCGCCGCTAGGTGAATCTGCGCTTGCGCTTCTTGCCAGAGCCGGATGCTGGGGCCCTCAGCAGACGGAACCGCAACATGCACCTCCACCCCCAGGCGCGTGAGTTCCGCCGCTTCGAGAGCGGCCCAGGTGGCGCCGTTCGAGGTTTTCACGATGTGCAGGACGCGCATTTTGATGAGTCCGGTTTTGCGATCCACTGCGACATAACATGGTGCAGATGCCGGTAAAATGCCAGCCGGTGTTCGCGCAGCACTGGATCGCTGAACTCTTTGGCGAGGTTCAGATTGCGGTATGACATCCGCTGCATGCGGGCTGGGTCGCGGGCCACTTCCAGAATCTTGGCGGCCAGCGCGGCGGGGTCGGCCGGCGGCACCAGATCCTCGCCGGGCAATAATTCGGGAATGCCGCCCACTGCCGATCCGATACAAGGCAGCGCACGGGCCATGGCTTCCACCATGGCTCGCGGCAAACCCTCCGCTAGGGACGGCAAAACGAAGATGTGCGATCGGTCGAGTTCACGGCGCACCGTCTCTCCCGCCTGGAGCTGTCCCAAAAATGTCACGCGATCGCGCAAACCGAGAGCTTCGGCGTGGCGCTCAAGCTCGTTTCGATGCCGGCCGTCTCCGATCACGGTCAGGGAGACTTCCAAGCCCGCCTGGAGGCACCTGGCAACCGCCGAAATCAGGTGGTCTATGCCCTTGTATCGCTGTTCGAGCGATGCTACTGTCACAAGCCGCGAAGCACAGCCCTGCGGGCAGCCAAGTCTCTGATGGCTGACGCTGTTGGCCGGCAGTTCAACGCTCGAATAGTGGGTCGCCAGGACATTGTCTGCCACCAGGATGGCTTCCGACGGCAGATGCACATCGGAAATGCCGACTCCGAAAGCGCGGCATGGATAGCGGGCCTGCAGCGCGGTTTTCGTGACATAGGCTACCGCGCTGGCCCGCGCGCACTGCGCCCGAAGCTGCCGCTGCAGCCACCACCGGACAATCGGGCGGAGCGGATGATCCATGCATCCTGGAGCGAAAAGATCGCGCGGGTCTCCCACCACCTCCACGCCGAATGGCTGGCCACTGGCATAGAGTCCGGGCGTCATGTGCGCCGCGAGAATCGAGGGAACACGCATGATTACAGCAATGCCGCGCGCGTACGCCTTCGCGGCGGCCGCGTGGACCCGGCGCCGCCGCAACACATATTGGAGGGGACCGACGTAGTATGGAATCGCGGCGAAGCTCACGCCGGCCCCATCGGCCCTGTGCCAGTCGCCCTTCCCATTTGGGACATCCAGCACCCTTGCCAGAACCCGCACTCCTTCAAACACCTCCAGATAGCGGCACCAAAAATCGTAGCTGTAGGCCGCCTGCGTCCATACCGCGCCATCGGGCGTACGGCTAAAGCGATGTTCGAGCGACACTAAGACTCGCATGGGAATGACAGGCTTGCAGCCGGTGCGCCGCCGCCCCGCGCCAAGCGCGGCGCCAGGGGCCTGCGCTCACGGGCCGGTTTGTCAGTCGATACCATGGCCCATAGAGCCGACCCAATCGCGATCCAGTATACTTCGCGCTGCACCACCAGGCCTGTGCCAACCAATCCGAAGAACACCACGAAAGCGCAGCGCTGCCAGCCACGGAATGACGAATCCAGCCGATAGGCGTTGCGCGCAACCTGGAAACCCATGCATACCGTAAGCAGGAGCCCGAAAATGCCAAATGTCAGGCCATTCTGCACCAGTGAGTTATGCGGGTAAAGCCGCCAGATCCTGTCGCGCCCCGGATATCTTCCGGAGAACTCGTAGAATTTCCCGAGTTCTTTATCTGCGCCCCCTGTGCCCACGCCCGTGATCCAGGTGGTCCCTTCCAGAAACTCCTGTGCGGCAAAACGCCAGATCTTGGTGCGGTCGCCGAAGCTGCCAAGGTTTTCCTCGTCGTCGCGCACCAGCCGACTCACTACACCCTCATAGACGGCTCCCTGCATGATCGCCGTATCCGCCGCGAGCAGGCAGACCAGCAGGCCCACGGAGATAAAACCCCCGGTGACCAGCAGCGCCGGCCTATGCCGCAGCCGCATCGCCACAACCACCAGCCCGGCCCCGCACAAGGCCGCGATTCCGGTGCGCGTTTGTGTCAGAAAGCAGGCTGCACCCAACACCAGCAGGGTCGCCGCGAATAGGATCCAGTTCCAGGGCCGGTGTCTCGGAAAGCTCAGGAAAGCCGCAATAATGGCGGCCGCCGCCTGCGTTCCTACCACGTTCGCGTTCGTAATATGAGTACCCGTGCTGTCAACGATCTCTCCCCACCTGCCAAGTGCCGCGGGTTGCGTGAGCCCATAAAGCATGCCGAGTGCCGTCACGAAAGCAAAAACCGCCAGGAATTGCTGGATATATTTCTGCTTCCGGATGAGCGCCGCGATGGGTAGGGTCACCAGGAAACCCGCCGCCTCCAGCAGGCCCCGCCCCCGCTCCGTGCTATCTGTCCAGAGCAGGCCCAAGCACATCAGCAGGCCGCACAGCAGCGCCATCTTGGATTTCGCGTAGCCGCCATAGCGATGGAAGCACCAGCACCCCAGCAGCACGGCTGGAGCGCATACATAAAGATAGAATCGCGAACCCACCCACTCGGGCAGTCCGCTGTCCCGCATGAAGCGTGGCAACAGCCACACCACCGCGGTCCCGGCAGCCGCCAGGAACAGGCTGAAGCGTTCGATACGGTTCATCCGATTACATCCTCTTGCGGCAGCGCCATCGTTTGGTCCGGCTTGGTCACGTAGATCTGCCCGAGCTGCGCCAGACGGTGGTTAATCGCGAAAGGGCTGGCCCGCACCACATCTAGCGCGCGCCGGCCGTCGTACCTCGTCTTCTTAGCCAGAGCGCAAGCCCGGCGCGCCCATTCCGATGCGCCCATCTCCAGTTCCAGCCGCTCTACCAGGTCGGGGTTGATCACGGCCTCCTCCGCCACATTCGCAGAGAGCAGGCAAGGCAGACCCGCCGCCTGCATCTCGATCATCGCCAGGGGCAGCCCCTCGTGGATGGACGGGAAGATACCCACATCGACGGCGCCCCGCAGCAGCCGCGGCACGTCGGAACGCACCCCCGCGAAGATCGCGCGGGATCCCAGGCCGGCCTGCCGGAAACGCAGCTCCACCGGGGCCCGGAGCAGGCCATCTCCCATAAATATGAATTTCGCGCGCGGCTCCCGCCGAAGCACCTCGGCCGCCACATCCACCAGAAACATCTGATTCTTCTGCGGTGAAAAACTCCCCACGTGCCCGAAGACGACGTCCTCGCCCGACAGCCCTAAGTCCGCCCGTACTGCGCCCGCATCGATCGCTTCCTCAAATGGTGCGAGGTCGATGCTGCAATAGAAAATCTCAAACCGAGGGTCGCCTCGCCATCCCGGCCCGAATAGGTCGGCCGCGGCTGGTTCGGAGACTGCGAGGCCGCGCGTGCAGTTTAGCCGGATCGACCGCTGCGCGGCATCCAGATACAGGCGCCGTGCGAAACCGGCATGCAACTCCGGCAAGCGCGTGTCGTTGTGGCTATGGGCGATGCGGATGGGAATCCCTGCCATGCGGCCCAGCCAGAGAGTAAAACCGCTGAAATGGTGTACGTGGCTGTGCACCACTTGAAATGGGCACAGGCGCTTGACGATTTCGAGGAACCGCTTCGCATACCGTGGCGGGTTGTGCGGGTAAGGGCAGCAAAAGATGCGCGAGCCTAGCGCTTCGATTTCCGCGTCGTAGGCCGCGGGCTGTTCCGTATGCACCAGAAAATCCATTTGCAGCCGCCGGCGATCGATACGGCGCAGCACATGCATCAGCCAGGTTTCCACGCCGCCACGATTCATAGAGCCGACCACATGCAGAACGCGAATCGGTTTCATGAGACCATCGATTCTTCCGCCACGCCGCGGGCGTTCAGGAGAGCCAGGATGGCGCCCAGTTGCACCGCTGCGACCACGGTCATTGCCTGCGCCGCGCCGCGCGCGCCGTTCGCCTTCACCAGCCAGGCGCCGCAGGCCAGCGTCAATGCGGTGGTGCAGGCGAACAATGGCAACTGGCAGCGGAAGCGGCGCGCCGCCGTCAGGCTGTAACCGGCGAACGAAGCCAAATAGCTCAAAGCCGCCGCGGCCATCAACCAGATGAACAGCCCGGTATTTTGCGCGTAAGCCGCACCGTATAGCAGCTTCAGGATAGGCCCGCCGGCTACCATGGCGGCCAGAATTCCCGTAATGCCCAACAGCAGCCCAATCCCCAAAAGCTGGCCCGTCAACTTGCGAAAGGCGCGCACCCTGCCATCCGCCCAATAGGCCGCCAACCGGGGCGTTGCGGATTGCCCTAGCGCGTTCACGATCGTGGCGCCCGCCAGCAACGGGTAACCCAGGGCCGAGAAGATGCCGAGTTCCCGGACGCCGCGCATGCTGCCGATGAGGTAGCGCGGCACATTGGTGTTGAGCGAGACCAGCATGGTGACGATTCCCAGCGGTAGGGCTACGCGCAAAAGCGCCATGATGGCGGGCCTGTGATAGCGGATCATGCGGCCGCCCGCTCCCTTGGCCCGCCGCAGGTCGAAGAGGACGAATACGCCGACCCAGGCTGCCGCCATACCGCACACGGCGGCCCATACGGTGTGCCAGGTCATAAAACAAAGCGCCGCCGCGGCAAATGAGGCGCCCCCGCGCAGCATCAGCGACTGGGCCATCAGGTCCATGCGTTCCTGTAGCTGCCAAAGGCCATAGACGATATCGCTCAACGACTCGATCCCCTTGCTGATCGCCAGCGCGGCAATGGCGGCCGCGGTCGCGCCGCGATAACCGGCCGCGGCAATTGCCCAGATCGCCAGAATGGCGGCTCCCGTCGTCAATGTCCGCGTTCCCGCGTAGTCCGAGAAAGGCACTGTGCGCCGGGCGTCGGTCGCCTGCACCGCGCGGAGTTGCAGCCCCGCGCAGAGCATGATCGGAGCCGTGATCGCCAGACCCAAACTGAAAACCCCCACCGCTTCCGGGCTTCCCATCCTGGCCAGGATCATCAGAATGCCCCATTGGGAGCCGGCGTAAACGATGTTTCCAATCAGTGTCCAACTGAAGTTGGAGCGTAGCGGCCGGATGGGCGGCGTGTCCAATCCGGCCCCGCCTCGCGACGGCGGTTCAAGAGTCGCTGCGCTGAGCATGTGGAAGGATAGCCGGCTCACTCCGCCGACTTGTAATACCGGTAGTATTTTCCGTAGTAGCCGTAATAACGGTAGCTGTCGCTCATGTTGCTCGTCACCGAGTTCAACACTAGCCCCACCACGTTGGCCCGCACCCGCTGCAGGGTGCTCAGCGCCGAAGCCACGGTCTTGCGATTGGTTTCACCGGCTTTGGCCACCATCACTACGCCATCTACCGCGGCGGCCATTTGCAGCGGCTCGGGGAAGCCCAGTATGGGCGGGGAGTCCACCACGATCAAATCGTATTCGGTGCCGGCATCTTCCAGGATTTCCGGCAGCCGGCGTCCGATCAGGTCCGCGGCCCGGCGGGTCGAGAATCCGGTAGGTAGGATATCCAGATCGTCGAGTCCCGGCAGTTTCACGATCTTCTCGCGCCACTGTAACCCGTTCTGCAAAACGCTGGCCAGTCCCGATTCCGGATTGATTCCCAGCTTGGAGTGGACCCCGGGCCGGCGCAGGTCGCAATCGATCAGCAGCGTCTTGTGCTTCTGCTGCGCATGCGCGATGGCCAGGTGCACGGCGGTAGTAGTCTTGCCTTCCGCCGGCGTGGCGCTGGTGATCATTAGCGAGCGCAAGCGGCGGTCGAACGATCCCAGCAGAATCGAGTTGCGCAAGGTGCGCACGGCTTCCTCGAAGCCGGTGGTGGTGCGATCCGGCGGCGCTGCCGCAGTCGCATCTCCAAGCACCAGCGCCGTCGATCCCGGCGCGCCCGAAATTGTCGCGACCAGGCCGCGCCGCCAGTTCTTCACCATCGGCAAGCTTCCCAGTACATCCGTCTGGAAGAGGGTATGCACCTGTTCCGGGTCGCGCACGGAGCCGTCCAGCAAGTCCGACAAGACGGCGCAGCCCACGGCCAGCAGCGAAGAGAACAGGAAGGCCAGCAGAACGTTCAACTTCATGTTCGGAAATACCGGATGGATGGCGGCGCGCGCCGGATCGGCGATCCGGATGGAGCTGTTCTGGAACCCCGCGTTAATGCCCGCCTCTTTGATCTTGCGTACCAGTTCCTCATAAAGGGACTTATCGGCGTCCGCTTCCCGCTTGAGCGATTGGTATTCGAAACTCCGTGCGTTCAGGCTGTCGAACTCCGTTTTGGTTTCCCCTACCGCTTTGCGCAGCATGCCCTCGCGATTCACCGATTCCCGGTATTCCACTTCCACGCGCTGCGCCGCGTTGCTGCGGCTCTGCTGCAACTGGCGCTCGATTTCCTCCACCTGCACCGCGGCCTTGCGGTATTCCGGATGATTCGGGCCATAATGAGTGCGCGTATCGGCAAACTTCTGGCGGGCTTCGTCCAGCTTGCCGGAAAGCGTTTTCAGGTTCTCGCCCTGAGTCGAGACCTGGGCGGCTTCGAGCGTGCCGCTCTGCACCGATTTCCAGGCCGATTCCTTACGCACGCGGTCGGTCTGCGCATTGGTGTATTCGGTATTGAGCTGCAGCAGGCGCGCCGACAGAATACTGGTCTTCTCTTCCGGATTGATGACGTTTAATTCACGCTCGAACTGCACCAGCGCCGCCGACGACCGCTCCATTTTGGCTTTTAATTCCTCGAGCTGCTTCTCCATGAAGTCCGCCAGCGACGCCGACGATTTGAACCGGATGTTATAGGTGTGCTGCACATAGGATTGCGCGACCGCATTCGCCACGTCGGCCGCCAGGCGCGGCTGCGGCGAACGGTAGCTGATCAGCAACAGGTAAGTGTTGGGGGGCCGCGTCACCTTGAGCTTCTTGAGCAGGATGGGAGCCTCGTCTTCCGCTTCGGAGGCAGCCTTCTGCGGCGTAACGTCGGAAGCCTCCTTCTCCAAATCCAGCAGACGATATTTCTGCGCCACCGGCCGCAGCACCGAGTCCGACTGGATCAACTTTACCTGCGTCGCCAGAAACTGGTCCGCGTCGTTCAACGGCGAACGGGCAGCGTCCTGCCCGATGATGGCGGATGGCACCTGGCGATCGATATCCACCGTCACGGTGGATTCGTAAATCGGCGTGAGCCGCGCGGAGACGATCAGGGTCGCGATCGCACACGCCAGCACAAAAGTGAGAATCTTCCAGCGGTGGCGGCGCAGGATCCAGACATAGTGAGCCAGCGGTACGGCGGATTGCTCCGGCGGCTCGACATCATAACCATACCAGCTTGGCTGTAAGGCCTGGTTAGGGGCGGGTAGAGCTCTGGGATCGGTCATAGCATTATAGAGAATATCGGCTTATTTGACGCCTGCATAAATCAGCGCCGTACTGGCGCCGGCCCCCAGGATCAGGACCTTTTCAAGAGCACCCAGGGTCAGGCGGCGGCCCTTGTTGTCCGGCACGTAAAGAATGTCGTTAGCCAGTAGTACGGCGTCCGGCGCCTTGCGCTCCATGATCTTGCTCAGCGGAACTGAAATCTCATTCTTGCTGCCGTTGGCTTCCCGCCGGTATATGTAGGCGTCTTTGGCGGCGTACGGCATGAGCCCCTCCGACAGCGCCAGCATCTTCAGAACCGTGGATTCCACGCCGTCCTGCACGGTGAAGGCGCCCGGCTTCTTGACGTTGCCGATGACGTAGACTTTGCCGGATTCCGGAACGCGGATCTCCTCGCCGCCAATCAGGGATATGTTCAAAGCGGGATCGGCGGCATCGATCAGCCCCTTCACCAGAATGCGCTGCACCAGGGCGGTGACGGTGCCATCCGCGCCCGACTGTGCGCGGCTAACCAGGATCTCGGGACCCGCTTCCGGAGCCAGTCCCCCGGCCTTGGTGATGGCTTCCAGCAGGGTGACCGGGCCCGACGCCTGGAATGTCAGCGGCTGCTTCACCGCGCCGGCTACCGAAATGGGTCTGCTGTTGTATTCGGCGATGGTGACGGTGACGAAAGGGTCCACCATGAGTTGCTCGGCCATCAACGCCGACGAAATCGCGGTCTCCAACTCGCCCGGCATCAGGCCCTCGGCTTTGATGCGCCGCTTCAGCATGGGTAGCCGCATCATCCCATCCGCCCCTATGCGCACCGTGCGCGTGAGCTCCGGCGCGTCATATACCGAAACCGCCACCAGATCGTTGGCGCCGATGCGCTGCGCGGGCAAATTGGCATTGGGATCCGGCATGGGACGCACTTGCGCCACACCCGGCGCCAGCGCCATCAGCAAAATGCTTAAGCCCGGCATCCAGCGTTTGACGGCTTGAAGGGCGCTATGGCCGCGGCTGAGTCTCTCCATGAAGCACTCCTTGAATCAGGTTTTCCAGTTGAAATTGAATGGCCGCTATCTGCCGTTCCAGATCGGCGAAGCGGCGCGCCATTTGGCTGCCGGGCGCATCCGAACTCAGGCATTCCAGAACTTCGGAGCGCGTAAAATCCGAGAGGTTGCGCGCCCCCGCCCGGTTGGAAGCTTCCTGTAACGAGCGATATTCGTCCTGGCTGAGCCGGAACACCACTACCCGGTTTCGAGGCTTGTTGGTCATGGCCCAACCGCGGTCGGATACAACAGCCGGTTTCTGGATCAAGCGCGAATTCCCGCTCCGGTAAGATACAGGCGCGCCATGCTGGCGTGCTCCGCGCCGTCCACCGCGCGGATCATGTCGCGGTCGATTTCGACAGCCACCGCGCGGCGCAATAACTCGACGGAAACCACGACACGGAACGCATCCTTCTCCCGGATCAAAACGCCTTCCAGGCCGGCCAGCGATCCCCGCTCGATGCGCGCCCGCTGTCCGACCTGCATATATGGCCACGGCTGCGACGGCAAGCCCGAGTCCTGAATGGCGCGGATGCGCGAGATCTCGTCGTCGGCTACCGGCGCAGGCGTTTCCGAAAAACTCACCACCGAAGTCACACCGGGGGTGTTGAGCACCTGCAGCCGCGTCGCAAAGCAAAACCGGCAGAACACATATCCGGGGAAGAGCGGCAGATCGACGGACTGGATGCGATCCGTCCACCGCCGCCGCGCCCTGTAGAGAGGCACAAACGCTTCCAACCCCTTGCTTCGCAGATTCCCCGCAACCACCTTCTCGTGCCTGGGCCTGGCAGTCAAAGCGAACCATGCGTGTGACTTAGTCATAAGGCAAAGCTATCGCTGTCTCGGTCCCATCCGGGCTTCCCAAGAAAGTAAGTTGAAATTGTTGCAGCATACAAATGGTAAACACCGGACATAATTGTTCTCTATTATTTTTCATGCCACTTATTCCATGGTCCGGGCAGTGCTATCCGCACGCCTGGCTTGAGACACGCGTGCGCGCAGCCAATTACCGGCTGGTGCTGGGCTGGCTCCCGCTCTGTCCCGGCAATGCGTGCGCGGCCGCCAGTCCACCGATGGTGCCCGCCGCTGCGACGCCACCCACGATAGCCACTACGGCGCCTGTAGAAAGGCCCCCGGCGGCAGCGCCCGCGGCCCCGGCGCCCGCGGCTCCGGCAGTTCCAGCGGTCGCCGCGCGCGCGCTCTTAGTCAGGCGCTTGATGCTGGTCACGTCGATCAACTGGGACGCCCCGGCCACCGTAGGCGCCGCGGCATTCACGGTCCCCACGATCTCCACCAGATTCCCGACTTCCGGTTCCAATCCCGCGCCCTGCACCTGCATGGTCACGTTGGTCGTCCGGTCGATCACGATGAACTTGCCGGCTTTCAACGCCAGGATTCCCGAAACCTTGGTCACCGCCGCCGCGCTGCCTTCCTGCGGCTCGAACGCCATTTCGCGGCCGCTCGCGAGCCGGGCAATCAGCACTCCGTCGCTGTTGGACACGCGCACCTCGCCATCCCGCGCCGCCACCACCACATGCTTTGTGCCGGTCAACTGCACGCGCGCCGTGGCGCCCCGCTGATCCGCCTCAACCTGCAAGCCGGCGGCCTCAATCTTGTAGTGGGCGGATTCCAACTGCCCGATGCCTTGCTCCAACACCAGCCGCGACGCATAAACGCGCGCGCGCGTATCTGCCGCCAGCCGCAGGTTCACTCCGTTGTTGAGCTGAAGCTGCGATGACGAAATATTTGTTTCTATGACGTTGCCTTCGAACAGCGTGGCGGATCCCCGCACACGCGAATGATCCAATTGGAAGCTGCCGTCGGCCACTACCAGGCCGATGGCGGAATTGGCGGCGAAACTCGCCGATAAACCACAAAGCGACAAAAGGCCGAGCGAAACCCGGCGGGCGATCGAGGACATCAAGAATCTCCTTTTGGATCAGGTGTCCCTATCGCCCATATAATCTCTGCGAATCTCGCGATAGTCTACCGCGATCGCCGCAGCCATCCCGCTGTCTGTAGTAGCATCAGGGTTGGTCGATATCCACAGCCATATCCTGTCCGGCCTCGACGACGGCGCCAGGACCTTCGAAGATTCCATCGCCATGCTGCACCTGGCCGCCGGTTCCGGCACCACCGACATCGTCGCCACGCCTCACGCCAATACGCAATTCACCTTCGACCCGGACCTGATCGGCCGGAAAATCGCCGAATTGCAAGATGCCGCCGGACCCATCCCCCGCATCCACCGCGGCTGCGACTTCCACCTGACGCTCGAGAATATTCAGGATGCCTTGGCCAACCCAGGGAAGTATGCCATCAACCACCTCTGTTATCTGCTGGTGGAGTTCTCCGATCTGCTGATTCCCCGCACCACACAGGAGATCTTCGACCGCCTGATGGGCGCCGGCCTGACGCCGATCGTCACGCACCCCGAGCGCAACGCGCTGCTGCATACGCGTCTCGATCAGTTGCAATCCTGGGTGGAAAATGGCGCGCTGGTGCAGGTGACCGCGGGATCTTTGCTGGGTAACTTCGGACGCGCCGCCAAATCCGTGGCCCACGACCTGATGCATCGCAACCTGGTGCACTTCATCGCCAGCGACGCGCACGATACGCGGCACCGCACGCCCGTGCTCCGCGACGCCTATCAATACGTAGAAAAGACCTGGAATCCGGGGCTCGCCAAATTACTCTTCACCACCGCGCCCCAGGCTGCCATCGAGGGCGACGAAATCCTGCTGCTCGACCCGGAGCCCGCGCCCCGCAAGAAGAAGTGGTACCGGTTCGGCTTCTAACTCCCTTTTTAGGCGGCCAGAGCCGGCTGAAAGCCGGCTGCGGGCTGAACTGCCCCACAAAACCAAACTGACCCAGCGCTCAAGAACCTTCCACATCCGGCCCAAACTCATCCTTGAGCAGCCCCATAGCCTCCAACACCTGGTAGCTTCGTTCGGCTTCTTCACGATCGACCCGGCTCATTGCAAAACCTACATGCACCAGCACGTAGTCGCCGATCGACGCTTCGGGAACCAAGTCGAGACAAGTCATGCGGCTAATACCGCCAAACTCGACGCGCCCGATCCTGACCCCATTCTCCACTTCACTGCTGACGATCTTCCCGGGAATGGCCAGGCACATCTTACTCGTTTCCTTCCCAGAGACGTAATTGCGCCAGGGCTGCGTCCACCATCCATGGCAGCGAAGCATCCACGCCAGGAGACAAGGACGTACCCCAGTCCGTGTTGGCAGGCTGCACGCCAAGTACGACAATGTCCTGCGGCCCGGCGGACGCCAAAGCCAAAGCCGCAACAAGATCGGCGACTCCCAACTGATGGGCGCTGAAGCCGCCGGAGATGGCGAGCAGATCGTCGCCCGTCATGCGGGCGCGTGTTCCGGGCTCTTCACCTAAGTCCACCGCATCCAGAAAAAGCACGCGGGATGCGTCCGAAACATAAGGCAGCAACTCCAAGCCGAGCGTGCCGCCGTCGAGAATCGTCACCCCGGCCGGCACCCTGGGGTCGCGCTGCAACAACCGGGCCGCATGCACGCCCGCGCCGTCATCGGAAAGGATGGTGTTGCCGACGCCCACGACCACGGTGTCCGAAGAGAAAGCGCGCATCCGCCTCAGGCCTCGGCGCGTCCGAGCATCCGCCCGCGCGCGTCGACCATGTGGACCGCGCAAGCCAGACACGGATCGAAGGAATGAATGGTGCGCAGCAGTTCTAGCGGCCGCTCGGGATCCGCTACCGGCGTCTTCAGCAGTGCGGCTTCATATGCGCCGCGCTGGCCGTGCGCATCGCGTGGGCCGGCATTCCACGTAGAGGGTACCACCGCCTGGTAGTTCTTGATGGCCTCGTTTTCAATTTCCACCCAGTGTCCCAGCGACCCGCGCGGGGCCTCGAAGAAACCGAATCCCCGGGCCGTATCGGGCCAGGATTTCGGATCCCACATTTTCCCGTTGTGAATCTCCAGCTTCCCGGTCGACAGGTTGTTTGCCAGCTCCTGGATCCATCCCTTCAGTCGATTTGCCAGGAGTTGAGTCTCGAGGGCCCGCGCTGCGATACGGCCAAGCGTCGAAAATAGGGCGGCGGGCGGAGCCTTGAGCGCCGCCAGCGTGGAGTCGACCAGCGCCTTTACGTCTGGCTGCCCGGAAGCGTAAGCCACCAGGAAGCGGGCCAGCGGACCCACCTCCATAGGCTTGTCCTGATAGCGGGGCGTTTTCAGCCAGGAATACTTCTGGTCCACTTCCAGGAATTCATAAGGAGGTTTAGGACCCGTGTATTTCGGCTTGGTTTCGCCCTCGTATGGGTGTTTTGCGATCGAGCTTCCCGCGGAATATTCGTACCAGGAATGCGCCACGTACTCGGTGACATTCTCTGTATCCACCGGGTACACCTTGGTAAGATCGCGGTTCAGGATAATGCCTCGGGGAAAGAAGAAGTCCGCAAAGTCCTTGACGCTTCGCTGCGGATAGGCGCCATAGCACATGAAGTTTCCGAGGCCCTCGCCGCGCCCAAACCAATCGGGGTAAAAGCCCGCCACCGCCAGCACATCCGGGATATATACCTGGCTGACAAACGCCTGGGCCGACTTCGCTACCTCCATCAAAAAATCTATGCGCTCCAGGTTCACCGTGGCGTTGGGCTCGTTGGGGTCCAAAGAGGTGGCCATGCCGCCCACCAGGAAGGTTTGTAAATGGGGGTTTTTCCCGCCTAGCACGGCGTGAATCCGGATGAACTGCTTCTGAAACTGCAGCGCTTCCAGGTAGTGGGCGACGGCCATCAGGTTGGCTTCCGGCGGAAGGCGGTAAGCGGGGTGGCCCCAGTATCCCGCGCCGAAAAGGCTGAGTTGCCTGCTCGCCACCAGGGCGGCGATGCGATCCTGCACGCCCCTGAAATACTTGGTGCTCGACAATGGCCAGTCGGAGATCGATTGCGCCAATTGGGAAGTCTTCGCGGCATCCGCCTTCAGCGCCGAGACGATATCCACCCAATCGAGCGCATGCAGATGGTAGAAGTGCACCACGTGATCCTGAATCGTCTGCGTCGCCGCCAGGATGTTGCGGATCAGACGGGCATTGTCTGGAACTTCGATGCCCAGCGCGTCCTCCACGGCGCTGACCGAGGCTAGCGCGTGGACCATCGTACAAACCCCACAGATCCGCTGCGCCCAGATCCACGCTTCCCGCGGGTCCCTGCCACGTAGGATCAGTTCAATGCCCCGGAACATCGTCCCGGAACTCCAGGCATCCGTGATGACGCCACCGTCCACCTGCGCCTCAATGCGCAGGTGCCCTTCAATACGCGTCACTGGATCGACTACAATCCGCGCCATGCCATCCTCCCTGCCTCTCTCCATCCACTGCTGACATACCCCGTGCCCGGCATCAATGGCAGACGCCGGCAGAGAGTAATTTCCTGTTGGCAGCGATGTTATGCCGCCCGATCGTCTTCATCGGCAGCGGCGCGGTAAGGCGGCGCAGGTGGGCTCTTGATGACAAAATTGTCAATCAACACAAGGATTCCGAAGATCACGAACCCCCATGCCGCGCGGCTGAGAATACCGACACCGACCGAGATCGACATGAAAGCCACAATCCGCAACGCTCGAGTTCCGTTCATATACGCTCCCTAAGCTGACTTCTGACTCCTGACTTCTCTTCCCGCCTCAAAACGATCCTCCCGAGTGGCAGGAACTGCAAGCCTGTTCCGCCCAGGTGTTGCCAATGTCCACGGGGTGATTGAATGTCAGCCCCGCCGCTCCCGCCGCGAACTGTTCGCTTCCGGCCTTGCCTTGCCGCAGGATCTGGTGGCAAGTGTCGCAATCGGACCGGATCGCGCTCCCATCTACGCTCTTATGCTGGCCGTCATGGCATCGGAAACATCCTGTGGAATAGAAATGCGTGTCGTTGGTTGAATATGTATCCCAGCGGACCTTCATTGCCGGGAAGATAGAGTGGCCGTAAATATCTTGCAGATGCGCGACCGCGCCATCGACTGCCCCCCGCTTGTCTGAGTACACCTGAGGGTAAGTCTTCTGGTAATAACCTCGCAGGTTGCTGTCGATTCCCCGCATGGCTTGCTCCCGGTTGGCGTAAATCGCCGTTAGCGCCGCCACGCCTTGCTGCTTCACAAAGGGCAACGAGGCATCGATGCGGCCTTCGGCAATCGCGCCATCCACGCTGCGGTCGGGCGGCTGGAGGATGTGGCTCGGCCTGTTGTGACAGTCTACGCAATCCATCGTGCGGATCTCGCCCGCGGGACCGCCTGGACGTTGCGCCTGCGAGGTGTAAACTTTCGCCGCGCCGGTGATCGGATCCACCGACCGCACCCACGGGATGTTCTGCTTCTCGGCGTCGCTCGCCAGATACTCGACCTTTCCCGCGACGTGCCAGTGAATTCCCATGCGCGCCGCGTCCCCGGACGTGCCGCCGCCCACGCGGACCAGCATGTCGATATCCCAGCGCGTATTCTGTTCATCGGCCATAAAGTGCGTCCTCCGCACTTCCCGCGCCCCGAAGAAATTGGAGGGCCAATGGCACTGCTCGCAATTCGCCCGGATGGGACGCAGCGAGACTACGGGGACGGGGATCGGCCGCGGATAGTCGTCCTGGATGGTCTCGAAAAGTTCCATCATGCCGTGCGTCTTGGCTTCGAGGTAGCCCATGGCGCCGGGTCCGATATGGCACTGCGCACATCCCACGTGTGCGTGCGGCGATCGCTGGTAAGTGACGTACTCCGGAGTCATCGAGTGGCAAGTGGCCCCGCAGAATGGCACGGCGTCGGTGTATAAATATGCCTGGCCAGTCCCATAAATCGCGGGCACGCAGAGAATCGCGGCTCCCATCGCCACCGCCAGAAGAGCCTTTCTTTCACTGGCGAGGTTCAGGTCCCACTTGGGATAGCGCGCGAATGCCAGCGGCTTGTACATCCGCCACCGGATCCATTGCACCCACATGCCGATCAAAACCACCGCGACGCCGGTAATCACGAATATGGGCGGGACAAGGAAGATCACCAGGTCGCCGTAAGGCTCGGTGAGGGCCCCGCCGCCGATGGTGTGGTAGGCCGTCAACACTACGAATACGACCACACCCACGGCGGCGATACCCGTTCCGGCGTAGCTGATCCAATTCCGGAAGAGCGCCACCGGTCCGGGACCGGGGCGCGGCTTTGGCGCGACTCCGGCGCGCTCCTCCGCCGGCACGCCGCCCGGCAGCAACTGGTGCCGTTTGGCGAACCGCCTGGCCTCCGGGATCGCCGCGATCTCGTGCCGCAGTTCACCGGCAGGCACGAACTTCCAACCGGAGAAAATACTGTCCAGCAGGCCGTTTTCTTCCTTGATCGAGACAAGCACCGAAAGATAAACGTGGAAGATGATGAACGCGAAGAACACGTACATCAGAAAGTAGTGAATGAGGCGCAGATACCCTGGGTCGATGAGCAGCGGCAGCCAGCCGATGAATTGGTTGAGCACCGGGTTGCCCAGCACCTGGCTGAATAGAAAAACGCCGGTCAGCATCTCCACCAGGATCAGCAGATAAATGACGACGTACGACAGCGCGGCCAGGGGATTGTGGCCCACTCCGGGGCGGGGATTGAATCGCATGAAGAGGTAGAACTCAAGCATCGATCCGATCCCCTTCCACTGCTCACTATGGATGGGGAGGTAGGCGTACCACCTCGACCAGAAATTGCCTTTGAAAAACCAATAGATCCGGAACGCAAACGCCCCGATGAGCACGAATCCGGAGACCACGTGCACAAACCGCATTTTGGCCATCAGGAAGGGGGCCCGGCCGGAAGCGGTTAGAAACGGATGGTGAAGGTACAGGCCAGTGAATGAAAGCGAGACGAAGGCAAAGAAGATCAGCCAGTGAACGATACGAACCGGCTTCTCCCAGACATACGTTCGAACCAGACCCAGCTTGGGAAGCCGGGCCAGAGCCGATGCTGGCTTACTGGTCGTGGGCACGACGTTTCCTAGTCCTCCACAACTCCCTTAGGGCTTCTCCGGCGGCCCTTCGCGCTCCACCAGGCCGTCCGGCCGGGCGATCTCGGTCGGACCACCTCTGGGCTCTTCGCCTTTGGGACGCATCTGCTCCCGCGCCACGCTGGCGATGCCGTGCAAACCCAGAGCGGCAGCCACGCCGCCCGTCAAAACCAGGCCGAGCGTTCCGGCATCCACATCCACGCCGAACCCCGGCACCGATGGCAGCCGTTTATAAAAAGGCGACTTGGTATCCCAGAAGCGATGCGAAGCGCAGGCGATGCAACCGTGACCCGATTTTACCGGCCAACTCGTCCCATCGTTCCACCGCACGGTCGGGCAGTTATAAGTCGCCTCCGGCCCCTTGCATCCCATCTTGTAAAGGCAGTAACCCTTGCGGTGCCCCTCGTCGCCCCATTCCTCCACAAAGCGCCCTGCATCGTAATGCGCGCGACGCTCGCATTGGTCGTGGATAATGTTGCCGTAAGCGAACAACGGCCGATTATACTGATCGAGCGCGGGCATCTCGTGGAAGGTCAGATAGTGCACCAGGACCGCCGCGGTATTGGCGGGATTGTGCGGGCAGCCGCCCAAATTGATCACATTCAAGCCGGGTACGGCTTCCTGCAGCCCCACCGCGCCCGTCGGATTGGGGTTCGATCGAACCAGGCCGCCATCCCACGCACAAGCGCCAACCGCGATATTGGCCGCCGCATTGGTGCAAACATGTTTCGCAATTTCAAGAGCGGTCTGCCCGCCAATCGTGCAGTAGACACCGCCATCCGCTGTAGGGATGGCGCCTTCCACTACCGCGATGTATTCGCCCTTATGTTCGCGGACCACCCGCTCCAGCGCTTCTTCCGCCTGCTTGCCCGCACCCGCCATGATCAACTCGTGGTATTCCCAGGAGAGCAGATCCAGTACGAATTCAGTGACCGATGGATTGCTGGTGCGGAGCATCGATTCCGAGTTGCCCGCGCAATCCTGAAACTCGAGCCATACCAATACCGGACGTTTCGTCTGGCTGAGGGCTTTTTCGACTGCCGATAAGTAGCGCGGGGGAAGCGCTAGCGTGGCCACCATCAATTTGCAAAACTTCCCAAACTCGCGGCGCGATACGCCGCGGACCTTTAGGGCTTGCGGCAGCGGATTTCGCAGTGCTCCCATGTTCGCACCTCTCAATATGCGGTGACCGTCCGAAATCTTTTCAAGGCAGATATTACCAGAGATCGATCGGGGTTTCAAGAGGAAAAAGTCTTAATACCGTTCAATAGAGGACACGGTAGCCAACGAAACATGTATAAAATTGATCACTCACTCAAATGTCTCACTCGGAGAGCTTAGGTGGCGTATCATAGGCCTCTGTACCTTCCTGCCCAAGGTCCGCGCAAAGGCAACTTTGACATTCCCACGTGCAGGTTCTGCATGGGTCTGGCGGCCGCATGCTCCCGAGTCTAAGGCTTTCCACCGAATTCCCCAACTTACTGTTTTGGGCCACAGTTTGCATAAGCCAGCCGTCATGACGAAAATCGCGGCACAAGAAACCCAAAAAAATGTGATCATATTAGTCCGGTTTCGGCTACTATCAATTTAAATTGCGCGTTTCTGTCCGTTCGCTCAGCTTTGACGAACTGGAAAAGTGGGCTGCTGTCCCGCCCAGGCGCTGGCGTGCGGCGTTCAGGCCGTTCGCACTGGAGGCATGTATGCAGGTTCCATCTTCGATTTCAAGGATTTCACGTATCCTTCTGGTGTTACTGCTGGTGGCCGGATCGGCCGTGCTAATTGGCGGATCTAAGTCGCCTTATTCACGCCTCAGCAAGGGTTACTGGGCGCCTAAAGAGCTGGTCGATTTCGTGCTTCCCGGCATGAATATCACCATCAATTCCGCATCCATCTCGAGTGCCGGCGTCATCGCCGTCACCTATACACTGACCGATCCCACGGGCCTGCCTTTGGATGCCTCAGGCGCCACCACCCCGGGAGTGATCTCGCTGGCATACGTGGCCGCCTATATCCCCAAAGGGCAGCAACAATACGTGGCCTATACGACCGCGCAGGCCACCGGCGCGGTGCTGGGCACCATCACCCGGCCGGATTTCGAAGTGTTCACCGCTCCGGCTAAGCAAATCGGCCCGGGCCAGTACACCTACACCTTCATCGCTACGGCGCCCGCGGGATTCGATCCCACCGCGACGACTACCGTCGCGGTCGCCGGCAACCGCAACCTCACGCCATTCAACCTGGGCACGAACTACGCAGGCGCCGCCTTTAACTTCGTGCCCAATGGCGCCGCCGTGACCGTCACCCGCGATGTCATCCGCACAGAGAGTTGCAACACCTGCCACTACCAATTGGCGTTCCACGGGGGATACGCCAGCGGTATGCCGATGTGCGTCATGTGCCACCAGCCGCAGAACGCCGATCCGGTCACGGGCAACAGCCTGGATCTCAAGGTGTTTGCGCACAAGCTCCACATGGGTTCGCAGTTGCCCAGCGTCGTCGGGTACACCTCCGGTACGACGACGGTTCCGCCGGCTCCCTATGAAGTTGCTGGCTACATGAACATCATCAGTAACTTCTCGACGGTGATCGATCCCGCCGACCCCCGCCGCTGCGAGGTTTGCCATAGCCAGACCACCGGCGCGGCGCAAGCCAAAGCTTTTCTGACGGAGCCCACGCGGGCTGCCTGCGGCGCCTGCCACGACGATGTAAACTTCGCGACCGGAGCCAATCACCCTGGCGGATTTCAGATGGATGACACCGAATGCGCCAATTGCCATATCCCGCAGGGTGAAACGCCCTTTGACGCTTCCATTTTGGGAGCGCACGTTGTCCCCACCGATACCGCGGCTTTGTACCCGCAGAACCCCGATACCTTGATCGCCGGAATCAATTTGGCCATCTCTGGCGTGACCAATACGTCGGCGGGTGAAACGCCCACCGTCGCCTTTACCTTGCAGGACGACAAGGGCAATAACATCGCGTTATCCCAGGCCTCCACCCTGCAATTCACCATGGCCGGCCCTACCACCGACTATGGATACACCAGCTTCGGAAGCGACACCGCCGGCACACCGGGTTATGTGACGGAGAGCGCCGCAAAAGCGGCCTGTGCTTCGAACGGCACTTGCACTTACACTTTCACGCACGCGATTCCGGCGGCCGCCACGGGCACTTATACGATGGGCGGGGAGGCGCGCATGACTGCGACCGTTTTGGCCGGCACCACTTCCTCGCAGAGCGTAACCGAAGCGGCTTCGAATCCCGTGGTGAATTTCTCCGTGGATGGCTCGCCCGTCACCCCTCGGCGCACCGTGGTTGTGGAGACCAACTGCAATAACTGCCACGTCGCGCTTTCGCTGCATGGCGGCTTGCGCAACAACACCGAATATTGCGTGTTGTGCCATAATCCATCGAATACGGATGCCAGCACCCGCCCCAGCGCCGTCGTTGCCTCGTACCAGACGCAGCCGCCACAGGGCATCAACTTCAATTTATTGGTTCACCGCATTCACGACGGCGTGAACGCCGCTACCAACCCTGGCGGGCCGCCCAAGACTCCGTACGTTGTGGTAGGGCATGGCGGAAGCATCAACGACTTCTCCGGCGTGCTCTTCCCGGTCATGAACGGGGCAGGCGATGCCACCTACATGCAAAACTGCGCGGTCTGTCACACCGCCGCCAGCGAGCAGAACCTGCCGGTCGGACTCAATGCGGTTCAAGATCCGCAGGGCTGGATTCAGGGCGCGACCGGAAACCCGGTGCAGCCCGCTTCATCGGCTTGCAGCGGATGTCACGTTTCGGAGGGCGAGTCGGCCCACTTCCTGGCCAATACGGACGTATTGGGCGAGAGTTGCAACGTATGCCATGCCGCGGGCGCACAGTACGCGGTTGACGCCGTACATGCGCAGTAACCGTATCTGTATCCTGTTGCTCATTTGCTGGCGGGCGGGGGCGCAAACCCCCGCCCCCACTCCGGCCGGCGCCCCGGCCGCTCAGCAGTATGTCGGCTCGGAAACCTGCCAGCCGTGCCACGAAGACATCTACAACGCTTTCCAAAAGAGTCCGCACAAGTTGGTCGACACTCAAAAACGCCGCGGCTGGGAGACCAAAGCCTGCGAGTCCTGCCATGGTCCTGGCGGCAAACACGCCGCATCGGCCGACAAGGCGGACATCGTCAACCCGGCCCACCTCGCTCCAGCCGAGGCCGATCGCGACTGCCTGAAGTGCCACCTGAATCAGCCCACCCACATCGGCCGCATAGAGAGCAGCCACGCGAAAAACGAAGTTGCGTGCACCGCCTGCCATTCCATCCACGCGCACGGTCCAAACGGCTTGGTGCCCAGGAGAATGGCGGCGATCAACGAGCTCTGCGCAAGCTGCCACACGGCGGAGTGGGCCGAGTTCCAGCGGCCTTACAAACACCGTCTGCCCGAAGGCGCCATGTCCTGCGTGGACTGCCATAATCCGCACGGGACCATCCAGCGCGCCTCCGCACAGTCTTTTGCCGCCAATGAACCAGGATGCTTCCGCTGCCACGGCAACCTGCGCGGTCCGTTCACGTTTGAGCATGCCCCCATGCGCTTGGAAGGCTGTACCGCCTGCCACGAGCCGCACGGCTCCGCCAACCCGCGCATGCTCATCCGCGCGGAAGTCCGCTACCTCTGCCTGGAGTGTCACGCGAACCTGCCATCCGCACCCGGGCCGATGAAGAACCCTCCCGCGCTGGGCGGCGTCCCGCCCGCGTTTCACGACCTGTTCAGTCCGCAGTTCCAGAACTGCACCGTATGCCATAACAAGATCCACGGGTCTTACGTGAACCAGGAGTTGCTCAAATGAGGTGCTTATTGGCTTTGTTTGTCACAATTCCGCTGTTGGCACAAACGACGGCTCCGCAGCCGCCGGCACAAACGCCCCCATCGCAGCCGGCCGCCGCCCCTGCACAGGCGCCTCCCCCTGCCGCCACCACCGCGGAGGCCGCCGCGCCCACCCCGTCCACCGAGCCCTGGATCACCGGCACCCTGGACCTCGGCTACCGCTTCACCAGCGTGGGCGGCGACAACGACGTCTATCGCAGCGTGGTGAATTTGGGCCAGGGCCCCCGCCTGCTAGGCCTGGATCTCATGATCGTCGATCCCAAGAAGCGGCTCTTCGATCGTCTGGAAGTGCGCGCCAACAACTGGGGCGGCGATCCCTACAACACCGTCCATGTGAATGCCTCCAAGCAGGGCATCTACGATTTCAACTTCGACTACCGCGATATCGCCTACTTCAACTTACTCCCGTCCTTCGCCGATCCTCTGCTTGGTACCGGTCTCGTTCTCGATGAAGACTCCTATTTTTCCCGCCGCCGCATGAGCGATTTCCAGTTGGATCTGCTACCCGGCCATCGCATCATTCCCTACCTCGACTATGGCCGCGATTCCGGCCAGGGCACCGGCATCACCACCTTCGTCTCCGACGTGAACCAGTACCCCGTCGCCGACCGCACCTTCGATAAGACCGACAACTACCGCGGTGGCGTGCGCCTGGAGTTCAATCGCTTCCACGCCACGCTGGAGCAGGGTGGCACCACTCTCCGCGACGACCAGTCGGCTTACGATTCCACCGCTAATTACGGCAACAACTATCAGCCGTACTTTGGCCAGACGCTCGACCTGTCCAGCCTGGCGCAGGCTTACGGCATCCGCGGCAGCAGCATCTATAGCAAGGTCCTGTTTACCTCCAACCCATTCTCGTGGATGGATCTTTCCGGCCAGTTTCTATACAGCCTGCCCAACACAAGCGTCAACTACACCCAGGTCGATACCGGTAGTCTCGTGTTGCAGGAGGCCATCCTGTTTTATACCGGAGAACAGGCCCTGGGCTTCGCCGCGGGAAAACAGCCACACACTGCCGGCAGCTTGGGGTTCGAGTTGCGCCCCATGAAGCGCCTGCGCGTCCTCGAGTCCTGGATGACCGACCGCATGCATACTTCCGCGGCGGGGTTGGTCACCGACATGATTCTGCAGCCCCTCACCGCCGCCCAGACCACTCTCACGCCGCTGGCCAGTTTGCTCGTGATGAACTACAACCAGGAGCAGACCGACGTATTGTTCGAAGTCACCCATAAGCTCACGCTGCGCGGTGGCTTTCGTTATGTATGGGGCAATGCCGAAACGGACGCTGCGCTGATCTCGGGACCCGGCCAGGAATCGAGCGACCTGCGCCAGCAGGTCGGCTTGGCGGGCGTCAACTTCCGCGCCACCCAAAAGCTCTCGGCCAACGTGGATTTCGAGGGCGCGGCTACGGACCACGCCTACTTCCGTACCAGCCTCTACAACTACCAGAAGATGCGCGCCCGCGCGCGTTATCAACTCGCCTCTACACTGGCTTTGCAGGCGAGTTTTTCCGTGTTGAACAATCAGAATCCCACGGCCGGCATCAATTACAGTTTCCTGAGCCGGCAGAATTCCCTATCGGCGTCATGGACTCCCTCGAAGCGTATCGGCATCCTGGGCGAATACACCCGTTCGACACTTTATTCCAACATCAACTATCTGGAGCCCGAATTCCTCACCGCCGAGACATCTCTCTACCGCGATAATGCCCACAATGCCAGTGCCCTGATCGATCTGGCCCTGCCCGGCTATGCGAAGCTCGCGCCACACCTGGCCTTCGGCGGGTCGCTTTTCCTCTCGTCCGGCAGCCGCCCGACCACTTATTACCAGCCGCTCGCGCGCCTGCTGCTGCCGCTGCACAAGGGTATCGCCTGGAAATCCGAATACCGCTACTACGGCTACGGCGAAACGTTCTACGAATTAGAAGGCTTTCGCGCCCACATCTTCCAGACCGGCATCACCCTTGGCACAGGGCTTTAGCGTTAGGGTTATTATCACAATGTGAAGACTTCCCGTATCGTTCTCTCGTTCGCCATCCTGATCGCCGCCGGAGTGGCGGTCTACTTCATTTTTCCTCCCGTTAGACTTTGGGCGCTGGTGGTGGCCGGACACAGCCCGGTCTGCCCGATGTCGCATGCCGTGCAGTCGCGCGCCAACGTGGTTGAGAAGGAGCGCATCAAGGACCGCATGCTGGCCGGCAGCCACCTGTTGAAAGAAGACAGCGGCCTGGAATTGTGGAGTACCCCCAAGGGCAACTTCTGGATCCCGAAGGGTAACCGCTTTGTGCTGCCGTTCAACCTGGCGGAGATGGAGCAGCACATCTACGGGAGCGGAGAACATTTCATTCACACCGGAGACGTGGTGCTGGATTGCGGCGCCAGCGACGGGGATTTCACGCGCGAGGCGCTGACGGCCGGAGCGGAGACCGTAGTGTCGGTCGAGATCTCACCCGGAAGCGCGGAATGCATCCGCCGGAATTTGGCCGCCGAAGTGGCCGCCGGCCGCGTCATCGTGTACCCCAAAGGCGTGTGGGACAAGGACGATACCCTGACCTTAAACGTGGACGATACCAACTTCGCCGCCAACAGCGTGGTCATGCGCCCGGAAACGTCGCATCCCAGCGTGCTGGTACCCCTGACCACCATCGATAAGCTGGTGGCAGAGTTGAAACTGCCGCGCGTGGACTTCATCAAGATGGACATTGAGGGCGCGGAAGTCCCGGCGCTGGCCGGCGCGCACGAGACAATTGCCCGGTTTAAGCCGCGCCTGGCGATCGCCACCGAGCACAAACCGGATGACGAGTACACCATTCCCGCGGCCGTGCGAAAAATCCGCGCGGATTACCAGATGGAGTGCGGTCCGTGCCTGGAGGCCAAGGGCCATGTGCGGCCGGATGTCTTGTATTTCTGGTAGGATGGCGAACCGAATCGCACCGCGACCGAAGCCGGCCTATGCTACCGTGAACTGGAATGCCGCTCAACCCGGACCCCGTCATCTTCCGCGCCGTGGTTTCCACCATCGTGCCGGAAGCGGCGGTCCTCGATGAGTTGGGCTGGCGCGACGTTCTTCAAGTCATAGAATCCCTTCTGCGCGACCGTCCCGAATCGCTTAAGCGCCAGATCCGCATCTTCCTCCGCGCGATCGAGTGGCTGCCCGTGGTCCGTTACGGCCGCCCGTTCACGCGCCTCGATCCGAACATCCGTGCGCGCGTCCTCGCCCACCTCGAAAGCGATCGCATTCAGAAGGTCCGCGTCGGCTTCTGGGGACTGCGCACCCTCGTGCTGGCCGGCTACTACGGCCGGCCGCAGGCCGCCCAGGCCATCGGTTACGCCGCCGGCCCGCGAGGCTGGGAGGCGCTCCGGTGAAGCGGGTCGCCTACGATATCGCGATCGTCGGCTCGGGCGCGGGCGGCGGCACGGTGGCGCAGGAACTCTCGCCGCTCTGCCGCCAGGGCTTACGCATCGCCGTGCTCGAAAAAGGACCCCGCCTGCGTGACGAGGAATTCACCGGCCGCGAACTCGAGATGGCCGGTGCGCTCTACGAAGACGGCGGCGGATTCCTCACTTCCGATGGCGCCATGACCATCGCCTTCGGTTGCGCCTACGGCGGCTCCACGGTGGTCTACACCGGCACTTCCATGCTGCCCCCGGAACGCGTCATCCGCCGCTGGGATGTACCCGGCCTGACGCACGCCGACCTGGATTGCCGCGCGCGCAAATTCATGGCCGAGAACAACGTGCACTTGCTCGCGGACGATCTCGTCAACGAGAACAACAAGCTGTTCGTGGCCGGCTGCCACAAGCTGAACTACGATGTGCGGCAATTCCCGGTGAACATCAAGGGTTGCCGCGGATCCAGCCTCTGCAATCTGGGCTGCCCCAATCAGGCCAAGCAGGGCACCGATCGGGTGCAGTTGCCGCGCGCCGAAGCGAACGGCGTGGAAGTGGTGCCCCGCTGCCAGGTGTTGACCGTCGGCGAGAAGACTCTGGCCGTGCGCGTGGCTGCAAAGCCCGCCGGCGCGAAAGGCGATCCCTCGCCGTGGGAGCCGGGCGATTACCAGATCGACGCCAAAATCGTGGTGCTTTGCGCGGGAGCCGTGAACACGCCGGCGCTGCTGTTGCGCTCCGGAATGGAGCAGCGCCTCCCGCGGCTGGGCTACGGTTTCACCACGCATCCCGCGTTCATCATCGTGGGCGAGCAGGCTCGTCCCATCACCAACTTCGTCGGTTTTCCCAAAAGCTATTACGTCAACCAGTTCGCCGAAAGCGGCCATTTCGTGCTCGAAACCTGCATGTATTTTCCGTTTATCACGGCCAAGAGCATGGCGGGTTTCGGCGCGCCGCATAGCGCCTTCATGCGGGCCTTCCCGCGCCTGCAGATGATCCTGGTACTGGCCTGCGACGAAGCCGATGTTTACAACCGCGTGGCCATCGATAAAGCCGGCCGCCCGGTAGTGCATTACCGCTTCCAGCACGAGGCCGTCAGCGGCCTGATTGGCGGCGCGGTCGCCGCGGCCAAAATCCTGTTCGCGGCGGGAGCCCAGCGCGTCCACATGCCGGTCGCCCGCGAGACTACCATTGAAGCCGCCGACGCCGCGCGCCTGCCGGAAATCGCCGCCGCCGCAAAATTCACCCCGGGCAAGACGCCTGTATCCGCCGCGCATCCGCAGGGCGGCTGCGGCATGGGCGGCGGCCCGCACGATTCCGTGACCGATTCTTACGGCCGCGTGCACGGCCTGCCCTGGCTGTTCGTCGCGGATGCCAGCCTCTTTCCCAATTCTCTCGAAATCAATCCCTACGTCACCATCATGGCGCTGGCCGATCGCGTGGCCCAGCGCATCCGGGAGGAGGTCCCCGCGCTTCTATGAAAATGACCGGCGCAGACATTGTCGTGCGCGCCCTGGAGGACGAAGGCATTCCCTTCACCTTCGGCATCCCCGGCACCCACAACATCGAACTCTATGACTCGCTCGCCCGCTCCGCCAAGGTTCGCCCGATCCTGGTTACCGACGAGCAGAGTGCATCCTTCATGGCCGATGGCGTGGCCCGTTCATCCGGAATGCTGGCCGCGGCCAATGTAGTCCCGGGCGCCGGCCTCACCCACGCGCTTTCCGGAATCGCCGAGGCCTATCTGGATGGCATCCCCATGCTGGTATTGGCCTGCGGCATCCGGCGCGACACCGGCAAAGCTTATCAACTCCACGCTGTCGATCAACAGGCCATCGCCCGTCCCGTGACCAAGGCGCAGTTCCTGATCGAGAAAGGCGCGGACCTTTATTCGACGATCCGCCATGCTTGCCGCGTCGCGCGCACCGCGCCCGCCGGCCCGGTCTTCGTGGAAGTCCCAGCCGAGCACTATATCTTCCGTCATGACGTGGACCTGGAAGCCTGGCGCGACGGGCCCGATGCCGCCGCCACGTTCCGCGCGGCCGATCTCGACCAGGCGCGTAGTCTGTTGGCGGCCTGCCGCCATCCGCTTCTGTATTTCGGGCTTGGGGCCGCGGGAGCCGGCGCCGATCTGGTCGCGCTGGCTGAGCGTCTCGAAGCGCCCGTCGCCACCACGTTTGAAGGTAAAAGCATCTTTCCCGAGAGTCATCCGCTCTGGCTGTGGTGCGGATTCGGCGCCGCCGCTCCAAAGTTCGTGCAGAAGATTGCCCAGGGCGGCGACCTGACGCTGGCCATCGGCTGCCGCTTCTCCGAAGTGGGCACCGGAAGTTACGGCCTTCAGATGCCCGGCAAGCTAATTCATGTGGACATCGACCCTGCCTCGCTCGATAAAAACTACCGCGCCGATTTACCGGTGGTGGCCGATGCGCCTGCATTTATCGCCGCGTTACTGAATAACCTTCCCGCGCGGGGATCCGACCCGCAGCTCCGCGAAGCCATCCGCGAGGGCCATGCGAAAGTATGGTCCGGATGGGCCGCGCCCGCGGACGCCGAAAAAGTCACACCGCCGCAGTTACTCAAGGCCGTACAGCAGTTGGTGGGGCCCACGGCGATTTACACGACCGACAGCGGCAATGGCACTTTTCTGGCGGTCGAGTGCCTGCGCCTCGACCATCCGCGCTCCTTCCTGGCGCCCATCGACTATTCTTGTATGGGATACGCCGTGCCGGCCGCTCTGGGAGCCGCTCTGGCGTGTCCAGGACGCCCCGTCGTGTCGCTGGCGGGCGATGGCGCGTTCCTCATGACCGGCCTGGAATTGCTGACCGCCGCGCAACTCCAGTTGCCCCTGATGGTGTTGCTGCTGCGCGACCGCGAACTGGCGCAGATCGCCCAGTTCCAGCAGACGGCCCTGGGCCGCAAGAGCTGCAGCGAGCTGCCCGATTACGATCTGCCGGCCCTCTGCCGCGCCGTTGGCGTCGAATATCTGATGATGGCGAAGAATGCGGAGATCGACCCGATCCTGCGCCAGGCTCGTGCGTTGACGGAAGCCAGACGGCCGGTGGTGGTGGAAGTGGCTATCGACTACTCGCGGAAAACGTACTTCACCGACGGAGTGGTGCGGGTGAACCTGGCCCGCCTGCCCTGGCCGGATCGCTTGCGCATGGTCGTGCGCGCCTTGTCCCGCCGCCTGAGTTAAGTCTTCGTGGCGCACGCTTCAGCGTGTCGGCGGGACTTTTAAGTCCCGCTTGCATTTAGGCGAACAAAAGGCGAAAATAGACCATGCCCGAACTCATCGGCATCGCCCGCATGGCCTCCCAAAGCGCTCTCCTCGAAGCCAAGTCCGAGGTCGAGTACTTCGAAATCGGCGCCCGCAGCATCCTCAATCGCACCCGGCCCAACATGCCGTTTCAATGGACCGTCAATCCCTATCGCGGCTGCGAATTTGGCTGCCAATACTGTTACGCGCGCTACACCCACGAGTTTATGGGCATGGAAAACGGGCGCGATTTCGAATTCAAGATCTACGCCAAAGCCGCCGCGCCCGATATCCTGCGCCGCGAGTTGCGCAAACTGGATCGCGCCGACCACATCGCCATCGGCACGGCCACCGACCCCTACCAGCCCGCCGAGCGGCGCTTCCGGCGCACGCGCGCCATCCTGGAAGTCTTCGCCGGCGAGAAGGGCCGCCGCTTGTCGATCACCAGTAAATCGGACCTGGTGGTGCGCGATCTGGACCTGCTCGGCGAAATCGCCCGCCGCAACGTGTTGTCCATCAACATCACGGTCACCACGCTCAACCGCCGCCTCGCGCGGCTGATGGAACCACGCGCCCCACGGCCGGACCTGCGCCTGGCTGCCGTCCACGCCCTGGCGGAAGCCGGCATCGCGGTCGGTGTCTTCCCGAACCCCATCCTGCCGATGATCACCGACTCCGCAGAAAGTCTCGATGCCCTGGCTGGCGCGGCGCGCCACGCGGGCGCGCAATATTTCGGCGGCGGTCCGCTATTCCTGATGCCCTCCGCCCAGAAGATTTTCTTCCCGTTCCTCGAGAAGCGCTTTCCGCATCTGGCCGGCCCTTACCGGGAGATGTATGCGCATAGCGCCTATCTTGGTCCGGGCTATAAAGCGCAATTGCGCGAACGCGTGGCGCGCATCCGCGAACGCCACGGCCTCGGTTCCGCGCCGGTCGAGTATCGTCCGGAACTGTGGGAAGGCGAAGAGCAGGGCACCCTCTTTCCGTTACAGTGAAATCAGGTCTCCAAGAATGGATCTCGCCGAGTTCGATTTCGCCCTGCCCGACGACCTGATCGCGCAGGCGCCGCTCGCCGACCGCGCCGCATCGCGCATGCTGGTCGTAGATCGCGCACGCGGCTCCTGGGAGGACCGCCATTTTCGGGATCTGCCCGCGTTCCTGGGGCCCGGCGATTGCCTCGTTTTGAACGATTCGCGGGTCTTTCCGGCGCGCCTGTTCGGGCATCGCGCAGGCCGCACCGGCGCTGTGGAAGTCCTGCTGCTGCGGGCCGTCAACAGCGCCGCGAAGGACTGGGAGGCGCTCGTACATCCCGGCAAGAAAATGCGGGTCGGTGAGAGGATTGTGTTCGGCGACAGCCTGGAGGCCGAGGTGGTCGCGCGCCGGGAATTCGGCGAGCGCACCCTGCGCTTTCACACGGACCGCGATGTCTACGAAGATTTCGAGAAACTGGGCCATGTGCCGCTGCCTCCCTATATCAAGCGCGCGGACGAAGCCGCCGACCGCGAACGCTATCAGACCGTATTCGCGCGCGAGAAGGGCTCGGCGGCCGCGCCCACCGCTGGTTTGCACTTCACGCCGGAGGTGCTGGAGGCTTGCCGCGCGGCCGGCGCGGACATCGCGTTCGTCACCCTGCACGTGGGGCTCGGAACTTTTCAGCCGATCCACGACGGGCGCGTGGAAGGCCACCACCTGCACAGCGAGCACTACCGCATCACCGCGGATAACGCCGTCCGCATGGCGTCCGCCCGGCGCCGCGTGCCCGTGGGCACCACCAGCGTACGCTCCCTCGAAAGCGCCATGCAAAACGGCGGCCTGCGGGAGACCGCCGGCGAAACCGACATATTCATCTACCCCGGCTTCGAGTTTCGCGCCACCGGCGCTATGCTAACCAATTTTCATCTCCCGCGCACCAGTCTACTGCTGCTGGTATGCGCCTTCGCCGGCAAGGAACTGGCGCTGGCAGCCTATCGCCACGCGGTCGCGGACCGGTACCGCTTCTATTCCTATGGTGACTGCATGTTGATTATCTGATCCGTTCAGTGTTTTTGGAGGGCGGGCAATTCTGCCCGCAGCCGGCTTTCAGCCGGCTAAGTGGGACTAAAAGTCCTGAAAGGTGACGTCCAGGAAATGAAATTCGCTAAAATCGTCTTTTGGGCCGCTGGCGCATTTGGCGTGCTGGCGTTGGCGCCCTTATACTTCCTGTTCGATCAAGTGGGACGCTACGATCCGCCGTCCATCACGCATCCGCAGTTCTATTACGGCTTCGCCGGCGTGGGGCTGACGTGGCAGTTTGTATTTTTCATCATTGCCAGGGACCCACTCCGGTACCGCCCCCTAATGATTCCCGCCGCGCTCGAGAAGCTCAGCTATGCCGGCGCGCTGCTGGTGCTCTATCTGGCAGGACGCATTTCACCGGTGCAGGCCGCGACCGGCATCCCGGACGCGCTGCTCATGCTCCTGTTCGTGGCGGCATTTTTGAAAACGCGCAACTAGCCCGAGGTTTTGTCGGGCGTCGCCACGCTGTGAGCGGTATTGTAAATCTGCTGGCTCAACTGGCTCTGCAGTTGATTGATGGCTTGCGCGTCCGTCGGGCTCAACGTCCCCCCGTTAGCCTGCTCGTCGCTGGCGATCTGCTGCTGGATACCGGACAGTTCCGAGCCCAACTGGGTGGCTTGGCCGCCGCTCAGATGCCCGGCCTTCTCGTTCAGCATAATACGGCCGGCTTCCACGTCCTCGCGCGTGCCGGCCTGTGTTACTTTCGGATCGGATGGGGCCACGGCGCCATCGTGCGCGTCGCTATAAACCGTCTGGCTCAACTGAGTCTGCGCCTGCTGCACGGCTTTGGCATCGGCGGGCGACAGCGTGCCGCCGTCGGCCTTCCGGTCCGCCACAATCTGGCTGTGGATAGACGTGATCTGGGTATAAAGCTGTTGAGACTGATCGGTCGTTAGGTTGCCATGATCCGCGTTCGCGGCCACCCTGCCTGTGAGCGCCACCTCGCGCAGCGCCGCGGGGCTAAGGTTCAGGCTGTCCGGCGCTCCATCGGAGGGCTGTGCGGTGCTCTTCTGGGCAGCCGCGAGCGGGAACTTCTCCGCTATCATGCTCGTGTTCAAAACGATTGGGGCCAAGGTTGATCTCCTCACCCCTTTCATCGGCGGGAGACAGCGAAACTTTAGGACCGGCTTCGGGCCTTCGACGCCTTGATGTAGGCCTCTGGAATCAGCAGGGTAAGCGCATCGGGCACGATCTCCACCCGCGCCGGAATGTGTCCCGCATATTCGCCATCCACCTGAATATACACACGCCGGTCCGCCGTGCCGGGCATGCACACCGTTTCCGTCCGGATCAACGAAATGCCCGGAACCCCGGTCAGTTTGCGCATCGCCACCCGCGCCAGGTAGGTCAGAAACAGGAATGAACTTCGCCCCTCGAAGAGCACCACTTCGAACTGATCGTCCAGCAAGCTGGTGCTTTGCGCGATCTCCAGGTCGCCGCCGTAATTGCGGACTTTGCTGATCAGCGCGAAGGCGCAGCTCAGCCGGCGGCCTTCCACCAGCACCTCGAACTCGTCCAACTTGCGGCCGATCAGGCTGAAGCCGCCGATCCAATAGGCCAGCTTTCCCAGGCGCGCCTTGAGCGGCAAGTTGATGCCGTATACGATCCGGGCATCCAGCCCGATTCCCGCCATCAGCAGAAACAGCCGGCTGCGTTCGGATCCGTTCGCGCATTGCAGCCGGCCCATCGAAATCCGCGTGGGAATGCAATCGCGCAGGCTGGCCGCGGCCCGTTCGATGCTCGAACCGAGCCCCATCTCATTGGCCAATACGTTGGCCGTGCCGGCGGGCAGAATACCGAGCGGCACATCGGAAAAAGCCACGCCCTCGGCGATCTCGTTGATGGTTCCGTCGCCGCCCGCCGCCAGGATCAGCTCCGCGCCATCCGCGATGCTGCGCCGCGCGATAGCGCCCGCGGTGCCGGGGCCCTGCGTGGGCACCAGCCACGTGTCGTGTCCCGCTTCGCGCAGGATTTCCGCGGCGTCCGACAGACGCTTCAACCCCTTATCGCCCATCTTGCCTGCAAAAGGATTGTAGATGATGATGGTCTTGCGTGCGGCGGCTATGGCTTTACTCCAGTCCTCTAAGTTTAAACTATAGTGAGAAACGCCGATGCCAAAGAACCCCGCCGCCCGGATTGAAAAGCTGCGCGAAACGCTGCGCCATCACGAGCGCCTCTACTATGTGCTCGACCAGCCCGAGGTCAGCGATGCCGAATACGACGCCCTGATGCGCGAGCTGCGCGATCTGGAAACCGAGCATCCCGACCTGCTCACGCCCGACTCGCCCACCCAGCGCGTGGGCGGCAAACCGCGCGAAGGCTTCGTCAAGGTGGCGCACAGCGCGCCCATGCTGAGTCTCGACAACGCCCTCGACGAAGGCGAGCTGCGCGATTTCGACCGCCGCGTGCGCGAACTGCTGCGCGGCGCCGAATTCCAATACGTCACCGAATTGAAGCTGGACGGCCTTTCCATGGCTGCCCACTATCGCGATGGCCAGTTTATCCAGGCCATCACCCGCGGCGACGGCGTAGTGGGCGAGGACGTCACCGGGAACGCGCGCACCATCCGCTCCCTGCCCCTGCGCGTCGCGTCGCACTTGCCGCAATTCGAAGTGCGCGGCGAAACCGTGATGAACCGGCGCGCCTTCGAACGCCTGAACGCGGAGCGCGACGAACGCGGGCTCTCGCGCTTTGCCAATCCGCGCAACGCCGCCGCTGGATCGCTGCGCGTGCTGGAGCCTTCCATTACCGCCTCCCGCCGCCTCGACTACTACACCTATTTCCTGCAGGTGGACGGCGCTCCCGCTTACCCGCGCCATTGGGAATCGCTCGAAGAGCTGGTGCACCTTGGCTTTAAGGTCAACCCTCACCGCAAGCTCTGCCGGGACGTGGATGAGGTTCTGCGGTTCTGCGCGGAATGGGAAGCCAAGCGCGAACAGTTGGCCTACGAAATCGACGGCGTCGTCGTGAAAGTGGATTCCATCGCCCAACAGCAGCAGCTTGGATTTACCGCCAAAGCCCCGCGCTGGGCGATCGCTTATAAATATCCGGCGCGGCAGGCGTTGACCACCGTGGAGAACATCGAAGTGCAGGTGGGACGTACCGGCGCCCTGACCCCTGTGGCCCGTCTCAAACCCGTCGAAGTCAGCGGTGTCACCGTGTCGCGCGCCACCCTGCACAACGAAGACGAAATCGAGCGCTTGGGCCTCGAGATCGGCGACACCGTGGTGATTGAGCGCAGCGGCGATGTGATTCCGAAAGTGGTCCGGGTGCAGACGCAAGGCTCTTACCGCAAGCCCTTCGCGATGCCCAAGACGTGTCCCGTGTGCGGCGGCAGGATCGTGCGCGAAGAGGGCGAAGCCGCGTCCCGCTGCATCAACATTAACTGCCCGGCGCGTTTGAAGGAATCCATCCTGCATTTCGCGGCGCGCGGCGTCATGAACATCGATGGCTTGGGAGACGTGCTGGTGGATCAACTGGTCGATCGCGGCATGCTGCGCAGCGTGGCCGATATTTACGGCCTCACGCTCGATCAATTGGTGTCGCTCGAGCGCATGGCCGAAAAGTCCGCGGGCAACGTAATCCGCAACATCGAGAAGTCCAAGGAATGTCCCCTGCCGCGCATTCTCACGGCGCTGGGCATTCGGTTCGTCGGCGAGCGCACCGCCGTGTTTCTGGCGGAAGCCTTCGGCAGCCTGGACCGCATCGCGCAGGCCAGTGTCGATGACTTGCAGCGCGCCGAGGAAGTGGGGCCGAAAGTCGCGGAAAGCGTCTACGAATTCTTCCACGAGCCACGCAACCAGGAACTGGTGGAGCGTCTGCGCGCGGCCGGCCTCAAGTTCGAATACCAATCCACCCGCAAGAAGGGCGGCCCGCTGGCGGGGAAGACATTCGTGCTCACCGGAACCTTGCCCAACCTCAGCCGGGAAGACGCCACCCGCCTGATCGAAGCCGCGGGCGGCAAAGTCAGCGGCTCAGTCAGCCGGAAGACCAGCTACGTCGTGGCGGGCGAGGACGCGGGATCGAAACTGGACAAAGCCCGCGGCCTGGGCGTCGAAGTGATCGACGAGCGGCGGCTATTGGAACTGGCCGGCTAGCTCCCGGCCAGATCGGCCCAGCGACTCATCAGGGCAGGATTTCGAAAAACACTCCGGCGCCATGCGGGCCGCTGAACGCCGCGGTGCCGTACAGTTTGCCATGCGAATCCATCAGCAGGCCCGCGAGTGGACCGCCTCCGGCCTCGCCATTCCCGAAGCGGGACAGGATAGATTCCGTATAGGTGCCATCCGTGCCAGGCGACAACTCATAAACCATGCCACAGCCATCCGCGCACGAATCGGTCGCTCCGCCACCGCCGTCCAGGGTCGTGCCATAGACGTTTCCGAAGGCATCCAATATCGGATTGCCGTATGGATACATGCCATCCGTGTTTCCCGTGAACTTATGGATGACGCTTTCCGTCCAGCCGCCGGCTCCGTTGAGAGTCAATTTGTAAACGACGCCCTCGCCCGTCCTATCTCCGCCGCCCACCGTGGTTCCGTACAAATTGCCCTCGGCGTCGAAGGCCAGGCCGGAATAGGGGGAGCAGCCATCGGAGCGGCATGTGAAGTTATATAGAACCGTCTCTTGCCAGCCGCCGGTGCTATGACTGAGACGGAACACGGTACCGCCTCCCGCGGGTCCGCCATAAAACGTGGTCCCGTAAAAATTCCCGGACCTATCCATGATCAGATTGGATTGCGGGCTCCAGCCATCCATGTGGTCATTGGTGAAGTTGTGCAGAATAGTTTCATGCCAAGGGCCGCTATCAGCAGGGGACAGTTCAAAGAGGGTGCCGCAACCGACCACAATACCGGCCCCACACCCAGTGCCGGTACCTCCTCCAGAGGTCGTGCCATAAAGATTACCCGCATCGAAGACCAGGCCGGCAAGCGGACCGGCCCCGTCGGTGCTGCCGTTCACGCCACCACGAAAACTGTACAGGATGGTTTCCGTCCAGGTTCCATCGCTCCCAGGACTCAGCCTGAACACCGTGCCTGAGTCAGCTTCAACGGATCGGCCGCCGGCGAGGGTCGTTCCATATAGGTTGCCTTGCGCATCGAAGATCAGCGGAGCCTGCGGCTGTTGCCCGTCGGCCAGCGGGCCTTGAAAGGCGTGAATCACGTGCTCGACGTAGCTGCCGCTGCCGTCGGGGGACAACTCAAAGACTGTCCCGCAGCCGTACTCACACGGGCCGTCGCCGCCGGAATAGGAGGTTCCGAATAAATCGCCATGTGCATCCATGACGAGATTGGATTCGGGCGCGGCGGCATCCGGGTCGCCCTGGAAAGTATACCGGGTCTTGCGGGTGGCCGCCGTGGAGGAGGCGGCAACGGTGAGTAAGACTATGGCGAAGACGATGCCTTCGCGGATCCGGGGACTGTTGTTAGATGGCATTTCGCTCGTTCTCGGACGAATTATGGCATCCGAAGGGGGAGGCGCGAAAGCGGTTCGGGTGGTTTTTACATTTGTTTTACAGACGTGACTTGCATTTTCACGCGTTAAGTTCGCCGCGTAGCACCGTGACCGCCTGTCCTGACATGAAAACGCGTTCTCCCGCGCACCGCACCCGCACCATCCCGCCGCGCGCCGAGGCCTGGTAAGCCACGAACTCCGTCTTCCCCAGGCGCTTGCTCCAGTACGGTCCCAGGCAGGTATGCGCCGAGCCGGTCACCGGGTCTTCGTTGACGCCCGCGCCGGGCGCGAAAAAGCGCGAGATGAAATCGAATTCGGGCGTATCGGACCGCGCCGTGACGATGATCCCGCGCACCGGCAGTTTCCGCAGGATGCCGTGATCCGGCCGCGCGGCGCGCAGTTCCGCGGCAGATTCCACCTCGACCAGGTAATCGAACTGGTTGCGCCCTACGTACACCGGCTTCAATCCGAGCGCGGAGGCCAGTTCCGCGGGCGGCTCCGCGGACTCCTCCATCTTGGCCGGGAAATCCATCTCGATCCAGTCGCCGCGGCGCTCTGCCAGCAGCCATCCGCTGCGCGTGTGGAAGCGCGCCTGCGCGTCCGCGGCCAAGTGGCCTTCCTCCCAAAGCACGTGCGCGCTGGCCAGCGTGGCGTGCCCGCAAAGGTCCACTTCCACCGCCGGCGTGAACCAGCGCAGGTTGTAGCCGTCTTCCCGCGGCACCAGAAACGCGGTTTCCGAAAGGTTCATTTCGCGCGCCACATCCCGCATCCAGCTCTCTTCGGGAGCTTCGGACAGAATGCATACCGCCGCCGGATTCCCGGCGAACGGCCGATCGGTGAAAGCGTCCACTTGCGTGATGGCGATGCCCATATTCTTTTCAGTTTAGCCGAGGCGGCATCGCCCGCCGGCGCGCATTACTGCTTCATCAGCTTCCGGTCGACCATCCAGTCGTGCAGCCGGTCCGGCCAACTGGCCACCGGCAGGCGCGACGGCCGCATTCCCACGCCGTGTACGCCGCTGGCATAGATGTGCATCTCCGTGGGCACTCCCTGCTTCTCCAGATCCAGATAAAGGCCGACCGTCGTCACCACGTGCGCGCGGTCCTCATCGGTGCACATCAGAAATGTAGGCGGCGCGTCCTTTGGCACCGTGATCGACCCCGGCTTGAATCCGGGATAAATGGCCGCGGCAAAGTCGGGCCGCGAGCTGGCGCGATCCACCGCATCGGCGGCGTCCGCGTTGCCCGCGTCGAAGCGGGTTTCGATCAACGCGGTCAACTCCCCACCCGCCGAAAAGCCCATGAAACCGATACGCGCCGGATCCAGGCCCCATTCCGCGGCGCGGCTGCGCACCGCGCGCACGGCGCGCGCGGCGTCCGCCAGCGCATCGCGATCGACGGTGTAATGCGATCCCGGCGCGCGCGCCAGCCGGTACTTCAGCACGAAGGCCGCAATGCCGTTCCCATTTAGCCAATCGGCGATTTCCCAGCCTTCCTTATCGATGACGAGCTGCGAATGCCCGCCTCCCGGGGCCACCACCACCGCCATCCCGTTGGCCTTCTCCTTCGGCGCCAGGAAGACGTAGATCGAAGGATAGTGAACCACCGTGAACCGCTTAGGCAGCCTGGAATTTGGCGCCGTTTCAAATACCTCCGCCGCCGTTTCTCCCTCCGATCCCGGCGCGCCGTTGGGCCAGAGCCGGATCTCCTCGCCGCGCTCCGCGCCGAGCGCGTATCCGCAAATCAGAGCCGCACTGAAAACGAATTTCGCGATCACTTAAAATCCCTTCCCTGCGCCACTGGAGCTTTTAAACGGCATCCCGGAATAGTGTACGTGCACCAGGCGCCAACCCCCCGGCTCTTTGTGATACACCTGCGTTTCGCGGCCCTGGGTAGCCACCGCGCCGCCGTCTTTTCTGCGCTTCGCGGCGAAATCCCAATAGAACTCGGCCCACGCGGCGTCTCCATATACGTGGATCGATGGATCTTTCACCGTCAGCTTTCTCTCGGAGAAAGTGTCGCCCATGAGGTGCTGAAAGACATTCTGTGCGATTTGATCGAGTCCGTGTTCGTGGCCGAGCGGGTGAATGAAAGACACCTCCGGCGAATTCGACCAGATCTGCTTCACCAGGGCCACGTCGGCAGTGTCGACGGCCCTCGCATACTCCGCGATCAGGCGCCGGATGCTGTCCACATCCGCCCGCGGGCCGCTGCTGGTCTGCCCCGTCAGGTTAAGAGAAAACGCCGCCGCGAGGACCGCGCAGCGAAACAAGAGCGGACCGCCCGCCGGCCGATGGAGCATCTTTTCCATGAAGGGCAGTGTATCATGCGCCCGCACGCGTGCCGTTTAGCGAACCGGATTATGATGAGGCTGACTATGCGAACATCGTTCGTTTCGTTAGCCGCCTGGATCGCGGCCTTCGCCGCGGCCCCCGGTTACGGCCAACCCGTTTCCGGTATGCCGCACCTCGAGAAACACGGCTCCACGGCCCGGTTGATGGTCGATGGCCGGCCCTTCCTCGCTCTCGCCGGAGAGTTAGGCAACAACACCGCCACCAGCCTGGAGAATATGCAGCCGCTCTGGCCCAAATTGGCCGCCGGCAACTTGAACTGCGTGCTGGCCGCCATCTCCTGGGCGCAGATGGAGCCCTCGGAAGGCCACTACGAGTTCGCCCTGGTGGACGGGCTCATCGCGGAGGCCCGCCGCCACGATCTGAAGCTGGTATTCCTTTGGTTCGGCAGTTGGAAGAATGGCCTCTCCAGCTACGCCCCCTATTGGGTCAAACGGGATTTCCGACGATTCCCCCGCATCCGCCTCGAAAACGGCAAGAGCATGGAACTTCTCAGCACCTTCGGCGATGCCACCCGGGATGCCGACGCGCGCACTTTCCGCGCCCTCATGCGCCACATTAAGACAGTCGATGGCGTGCGGCACACCGTCATCATGATGCAGGTGGAGAACGAAGTCGGTGTGCTGCGCGATTCGCGCGACCGGTCTCCCGCCGCAAACCAGGCCTTCGCCGCGCCGGTGCCGCGCGAACTCATGGACTACCTTCAGGCCCACCGCGACAGCCTGGCTCCCGAACTCCGCGAAGTATGGACAGCCAACGGGTCGCGGACCGCGGGCGACTGGGAGCATGTCTTCGGACCCGGCAAGCCCGCCAGCGTCGCCATACCCATTCAAACCACCGCGCCGCCCATGACTCCGGAAGAGCACGAATCGGCGTGGCGCAGCCTGCATTGGCCGTCCGATGAATTCTTCATGGCCTGGAACTATGCGCGCTACGTAAACAAGGTGGTGGCCGAAGGCAAACGGGAATACGATATCCCCATGTTCGTGAATGCCTGGCTGCAGCAGCCGAATCATGCCTGGCCCGGCACCTATCCGTGCGGTGGCCCGCTGCCCCAGGTGCACGATATTTGGCGCGCCGGCGCACCCGCCGTCGATATGCTGGCCCCCGACCTCTATCTGCAATATTTCGATGAGGTTTGCGAACGCTTCACCCGCCAGGCAAATCCGCTGTTCATCCCGGAGACCAGCGATAACCCGTCGAATGTGCTGATGGCCTTCGGAAAGTACGGCGCCATCGGCTTTTCGCCCTTCTTCATCGAGAGGAGTGTGGGGCCCGACACGGATCTGGCCGCCGCCTACCGCGTGGTATCCAGCTTGGCGCCCGCCATCTCCGCGCATCAGGGTACCCCGGAAATCGCCGCGGTCCGCACCCGGCAGGGCGATCCGCCCGTAAAGCTAGCGCTCGGCGGCTATACGCTCGAACTCACTTTCACCGGCCGCGGCCGTCCCCCCATAGCGCCCGGGGCCGCACCAGCGCCTCCGGCGGAACACGTCCAAGGATCGGCCATCCTCGTCGCCGGTGGTCCGAACCAGTTCTTCATGGGTGCCGTGGGCGGCGGCGTGCGCTTTGCATTTACGCCGGCCACGCCAGGTCCTTCGATGGTGGGATTGGGCGAGGTGCAGGAAGGCCGCTTCGTGGATGGCAAATGGACCGTGCTGCGCCAATTGGCGGGCGACGACACCGGCCAGGGCGAGATCCTGACGCTCCGTCCCAACACCACGCTGCGCGTGACGCTGTATCGCTACGAATAGCCCACGAACCGTGGGTTTCATTCCTATCGGTGGGCCGGGCTGTCGATCCGGCCCGGCCTCGTTCGACCTACAGTTGAAGGAGACATCTATGAAAACCGCATACGCACAGGTGAATGGCCTCGAACTCTATTACGAAATCCACGGCGCGGGAGAACCGCTGTTCCTGCTGCACGGCGGGCTGGGTTCGACCGGGATGTTCGCCGGAATTCTGCCCGCGCTCACCGCCACGCACCAGGTGATTGCCGTCGACTTGCAGGCCCATGGGCGCACCGCCGATATCGACCGCCCTCTGAGCTGTGAGTCCATGGCCGGCGATATCGCCGCCCTGGCCCGGCATCTCGAGATCGGCAAGGCCGCCGTGATGGGTTACTCGCTGGGCGCGGCCGTGGCCATACGCACCGCCATCCTGCATCCGGAATTGATCGCGAAACTGGTGGTTGTATCCACTCCTTGCCGCCGCCAAGGCTGGTATCCCGAAGTGCTCGCCGCGATGGAGCACGTCGGCGCCGGCTCCGCCGAGATGATGAAGCCGAGCCCCATCTACCAGACCTACGCCCGGATTGCGCCGCGCCCGGCGGATTGGCCGGTCCTGCTGACTAAGATCGGCGAGTTGCTCCGGAAGGATTATGACTGGTCAAAGGAGGTTGCCGGGATCCGCGCGCCGGCCATGCTCGTGTTCGGCGATGCCGACGCCGTGCGCCCCGCGCACGTTGTGGAGTTTTTCGAACTCCTCGGCGGCGCCCAACGGGATGCCGGCTGGGACCGATCGGGAATGTCCACGGCCCGGCTGGCGATTCTGCCCGGCATGACCCACTACGATATGCTCTCGTCGCCGTTGTTGGCGGCCGCTGTCGCGCCATTCCTCGACGCGCCCGTAACAACCAGTTGACCGGTGGCGGTCTCGCGGCGCCTTGCCGTTTACAATGAAGACTGACGCGAGACCACTCATCATGACTGCATCCGAAGCCATTAAACAACCCCTCCGCCCCGGCAAGCTGTTCATCAATGGACGCCACGAAGACGCTGCGCAAGGCCGCACCATCGACGTCGTCAACCCGGCCACGGGAGAATTGCTGACCACCGTCCCCGACGGCCAGGGCTCTGACGTAGATCGCGCCGTGGCCGCCGCACGCGCCAGTTTCGAGCGCAAGAGCTGGCGCGGCATGGACCCGTCCAAGAAGGAGAAAATCCTCTGGGACATCTCCGAAATCCTGCTCAAGCATCGCGAAGAACTGGCTGTCCTCGAGTCTTTGGAAAACGGCAAGACCGTCCGCGAGGCCGGCGGTGCGGATGTCGATCCGGCCATCGATGCGTTTCGATATTACGCCGGCTGGGTGCGCAAGATCTACGGTGAAACCATCCCCGTGGACGGCCCTTTTCTGAACTACACGCTACGCGAGCCGGTCGGCGTGGTGGGCGGCATCGTGCCGTGGAATTATCCTCTGCAGATCGCCGCATGGAAGGTGGCGCCGGCGCTGGCTTGCGGCTGCTCCATCGTGCTGAAGCCCTCCGAATGGACCCCGCTCACCGCCCTGAAGCTGGCCGAGTATTGCCAGGAAGCCGGCCTTCCCGAAGGCGTCCTGAACGTGGTCACCGGCTACGGCCAGACGGCTGGCGACGCGCTGGCGATCCACATGGACGTCAACAAGATCAGCTTCACCGGCAGCATTCGCACCGCGCGGCGCCTGTTGCAGGCTTCCGGCGAATCCAACTTGAAGCGCCTTAGCCTCGAATTAGGCGGCAAATCGCCCAACATCATCTTTCCGGATTGCGATATGGAAGCCGCCATTAAATCGGCCTTCTGGGGCATCTTTGCCAACAAAGGCGAGATCTGCAGCGCGGCATCGCGCCTGCTCGTACACGAAGATATCCACGACCGTTTCGTCGCCGAACTCGTCACGCGCGCGCAGAAATTGAAAGTGGGCGATCCGCTCGACAAGAGCACCCAGATGGGCTCTCAGGTTTCCGCACGGCAGATGGAACGAATCCTGGACTATATCGACTCCGGCAAGGAACAGGGCGCGAAACTGGAGTGCGGCGGCGAGCGCGACGTCGAAGGTCCCAAGGCCAAAGGCTTTTTCGTCAAGCCCACCATTTTTTCCAACGTCAAGCCCGATATGAAGATCGCGCAGGAAGAGATCTTCGGTCCCGTGCTCTGCGCGCTGAAATTCCGCGATGCGGATGAAGCGGTGGAGATCGCGAATTGCACCATCTACGGTCTGGTATCGGCAGTCTGGACGCGGGACATTAAACTCGCCCACCGCATGGCGGCCGAAATCAAGGCCGGATCGGTGTGGATTAATACCTACAACGGCTTCGACACCGCGTCACCCTTCGGCGGCTATAAACAGAGCGGCTTCGGCCGCGACCTGGGCTCCTACGCGCTCGAACAATACACCAACATCAAGTCCGTCTGGGTGGCGCTTTGATGGATCGCGAGTCCATCCGCCGCCGGTTCGAAGATCACCACATCCGCCGCATCAAGTTGGGCGCCTTCGATATGGATGGCGCCCTTCGCGGCAAATACATCAGCCTGGACAAGTTTGCCTCAGCGGCCGATTCCGGCTTGGGCTTCTGCGATGTGATCTTCGGCTGGGACATCGGCGACGTGCTTTACGACAACGTGAAGTTCACCGGCTGGCACACCGGCTATCCGGACGCGCATTGCCGCATCGACTTCTCCACCTACCGCCAGGTGCCGTGGGAGCCGGGCACCGCGTTCTTCCTCCTGGATTTTTGCGATCGGGAAGCCCGGCCGCTCCCCGTCGCGCCCCGCCAGGTGCTTCAGCGGGTGCTCGAGCGCGCCGCCGGCCTCGGCTATGCGGCCCATTTCGCCGCGGAATACGAGTTCTTCATTTTTCGCGAGACCGCGCAGACTTTGCGCGACAAACATTTCACGGCGCTCACCCCGTTGACGCCAGGCATGTTCGGCTACAGCGTGCTGCGCGCCTCCGCCAACGCCGACCTGGTACTCGAAATCATGGAGGCGCTGGCCGCCTTCGACGTTCCCCTGGAAGGTTTCCACACCGAAACCGGGCCGGGCGTTTACGAAGCGGCCATCGCCGTCGAAGCGGGTTTGGCCGCCGCCGATCGCGCGGCGCTATTCAAGACCGCGGTGAAGGAGATCGCCGGGCGGCACAACTTGACCCCCACTTTCATGGCCAAGTGGAACGCTGCCCTGCCCGGTTCGAGCGGCCACCTGCACCAAAGCCTCAGCCCCACCGGCAGCCACGAGAATCTTTTCGCCGGCGACGCGGCCGATGACGGCATGTCGACGCTGATGCGGCAGTACATCGCAGGTTTGGTCGCCAATATGCCGGATTTGACGGCCATCTTTTGCCCGACGATCAATTCCTACAAGCGCACCGTGCGGGGCGCCTGGGCTCCCGTGAATGCCACATGGGGTGTCGATAATCGCACTACTGCGGTGCGGGCAATCCCCACTACCCCTAACAGCAGCGGCAAATCCACGCGTGTCGAATTGCGTCTGACCGGCGCCGATATCAATCCATATTTAGCCATGGCCGCATCGCTGGCCGCGGGCCTGGCTGGAATCGAACGAAAGCTCGAACTTCCGCCGCCTACGGTAAATGCCTACTCCGGAGACGCCGTTCCCTTGCCGCGTACGCTCGATGGCGCCACCCGCTTGTTTCGCGAAAGCCGTGTAGCTCGCGAGTGGCTGGGCGAAGAATTCATCGATCATTACGCCAGTACGCGCGAATGGGAAGTGCGTCAATACCAGAAGGCCGTGACCGATTGGGAACTCGCGCGCTATTTCGAGTCTGTCTGACAGGCGCTGTGTGTCGGATTTGTACAGCCGTGTCTCACCGGCCGATCGTGGGCGGACTCGAAATCATCGATAACAGTAAGCTGACTAACACCAAAATCGCGAGTCCACCTGCAATCCACATATTTGCCTCGTTCACTCCCTGCAAACAATAGAGCAATTCATGGACCGTACTCGTGGCGCACGCTTCAGTTTGGACTTCTGGTGGGGCAGGCGTCTACGCCTGCAGAGGGTCTCCAGACCCGATCTTTGGAGACCGTGCTTCACCCTCGAATCAGCCGAACCGCGTTCGACAGCGGATTCCCCCCACCCGCCGGCGCTCCCGCACTCGCTGCTTCCTCCTCCAGCGCCGGCTGATCCTGGCCCTCGCCCGGCGCTAGAAACAGGTTCGTCTGCACCCCGTGCTGCCGCGTATAAAGATCGTAGTATCTGCCCCGCAGCGTGTACAACGATTCGTGCCGGCCGCGCTCCACGATGCGCCCGCCCTCCACCACCAGGATCTGGTCCGCCCGCCGAATGGTCGACAGCCGGTGCGCGATCACGAACGTGGTGCGCCCCTTCATCAGGTACGACAGGCCTTCCTGAATCAAGGCCTCCGATTCCGAGTCCAGGCTGGAGGTGGCTTCATCCAGAATGAGAATCGCGGGATCGGCCAGAATCGCGCGCGCGATGGAAACCCGCTGCCGCTGGCCGCCCGACAACTTCACGCCGCGCTCGCCGACCACCGTGTCGTAGCCCTTCTCGAACGTCTCCGCGAATTCGTCCACGCGCGCGATGCGGCAGGCTTCGCGAATCTGCGCTTCTGTGGCCCCCGGACGCGAGAACGCCACATTCTCGCGAATGCTGCCGTCGAAAAGGAAGGTGTCCTGCAGCACCACGCCAAGCTGTGTGCGATACGAGTCCAGCCGGATGGTCGCCAGGTCTACGCCGTCCACGTAGATGGCGCCCTCGATCGGCGTATAGAAAGCCGCAATCAATCCGATGATCGTGGACTTCCCGGAGCCCGACGGGCCTACCAACGCGGTCACCGTATCCGGCGCCGAACGAAAGGAGACATCGTGCAGCACCGTCTTGCCTGCGTCGTAGGAGAAGGTGACGTGATCGAAGACCACTTCTCCCGCGATCCGTCCTGCCTTCACCTGCCTGCGGGGATCCTCGTCCTCGGGCCGCTCGCGCAGCACCTCGCGCGTGCGCTCCAGCCCGGCCAGCGCCTCGCTGATCTGCGTCCCGATGCCCACGATCTGGAAAACCGGCCCGATCAAAAAGGCCAGGAACATCGTGAAAGTGAAGAACTGCCCCAGCGTCAGGGTGTGCGCCATCATCTGCCGTGCGCCCAGATACATCACCAACGCTCCCAGTATGCCCATCATCAGGGTCGCGCCGAAGCTCATCAGCGACGTGGACGTAAGGCTCTTCATCACGTTATCGAGCAGCCGCTGCACCCCGCCCGAGAATACTTCCGCCTCCGCCTCCTCGGCGTGGTAGCCCTTCACCACGCGCACGCCGCCCAGCGACTCGGTCAGCCGGCCGGTCACTTCGGCGTTGATCTTCCCGCGCTCGCGGAAAATGGGGCGCATTACGCCGAACGCTTTACTCAGCGCCAGGCCGAATGCCACGATCGCGCCCAGCGCGACGGCGGTCATCGAGGCGCTCAACCGCAGCAGCACCCCCAACGCCAGCACCGCGGTCAGTAGCCCTCCCACGAATTCCACCAGGCCCGTGCCAATCAGGTTGCGCACGCCTTCCACATCGCTCATGATCCGTGAAACCAGCATCCCGCTCTTATTCGCGTCGTAGTAGGATACCGGCAGCCGGCCGACATGCACCTGCACCTTCCGCCGCAACTCCGCGATCAGCCTTTGCGCCGCCTTGGAAAGCAGTTGCGTCAGCGCGAATGACGTAATGCCCTGGATGATGGTGGCGCCCACCACCACCAGGATCAGGGTCCGTAGCAGGTAATACTCCCGCTTGCCGATAATATCGTCCACCAGGTATTTGGTGGAGGCCGGCAGCACCAATCCCGATACGCGGTTGATCGCCATCAGCACCATGCCGATGGCCAGGATGCCGCGGCGCGGCCGCACCAGTTCCCAGATATCGGGCAGCAGGGCGCGCAGGCGCTCGGATTTAGGTCGCTTAGACGGATCTGGGGGCACTTAGCTATTAGTTTCGCACGGGTTTGCCCGGCGCGGCACCCGGTAAAAAGGCTAGTTGTGGACAGGTTTTCCGCCCCGGCGCCTTGGCTTTCATCCTTTCCCATCAATCACTTGCGAGGAACTTCATCCGCTCACCTGCGCCCCACCCCTTATAATTGGAGCGGGAATGACTGAAGCGCGCGCCGCATTCGTGGCTTCGGAATTGGCTTCGATCGGACAAAAAGTGAATCGGCGTGCGAACAAGCCTTCTGTTTTATCGGCGCTTCTGTTTTATCGGCGTTTAGTCGCGGTAGGGACGCCCGTTGCCGGACGCCCCCCGCACGGATCCGTACGAGCGCACTCTAGCGCATACGGCTCTTACCGCGGGTACTTAGCGTCAAAGCGAACCCCAGGGAGCGGATGCAGAATTCGCGGCGTAGGCAGAAAACGATCCACGATCGGACCGAAGCGCTCCCACGAATGGCGATCCCGTTGGCTGCGACGCCGTAGCCCCGCCAGCCACATACGAGCCACCTCCCGTTGGAACGTCCGTAGCGCTCCGAAATTGCCCGGTACCGCGTGATAGTTGAAGTATCCTTGCACCACCGACCGCAGCCAATTCCCGTTCTCGACCACCCGCTTGTGCCAGCGCTTGCCGAGCTCCTGCTTGACTGCTTGCAGCTTGCTCCGCAACCGCTTCTTCGCGGTCTGCCGTCGAATCGTGAACCAGTTGCCCTTCGCGGTCTTCCCGCAACTATGCGTGAAGCCTAGAAAATCGAAGGTCTCAGGTTTGCCTTCTCCTCGCCGCTTCCGGGCTTTTTCCGCAAAACGCCCGAACTCGATCAGTCTCGTCTTCTCCGCGTGTAATTCCAGTCCGAACTTCTGCATCCGCTCCCGCAACTGCTCCAGGAAAGCTTCCGCTTCCTTCCGGTCCTCGAACCCCAGCACCGCGTCATCGGCGAAGCGGACGATTATCACTTCCCCTCGCGCCGTTTTCCGCCGCCACTGGTTCACCCAGAGATCGAATACATAATGCAGGTAGATGTTGGCCAGCAATGGCGAGACTACTGCCCCTTGCGGTGTACCTACCGTCGTCTCCGACCATGCCCCTTCTTCCGACACGCCCGCCTTCAACCATTTCTGGATCAGGCGAATGATGCGCCGGTCCGCGATCCGGTGCTCGATAAACTTCACCAGCCATTCGTGCGAAACGTTATCGAAAAATCCACGAACGTCCAGATCCAGCACCCAGTTCACTCGCCTCCGCTTTAACCCTATCCAAAGCGCGTCCAATGCGTCATGCGGGTTGCGCCCTGGCCGGAATCCATAGGAAAATCCCAGAAAGCCCTCCTCATAGATCTGATTGAGAACCGTCACCACGGCCTGTTGAACAACCTTGTCCTCCAGCGCGGCGATCCCTAACGGCCGTTGCCGGCCATCGGCTTTGGGTATGTATGTTCTCCTCGACGGTTGGGCGCGGTACGCGCCCCGATGGACTCGGTCGTGGAGATCTTTAAGCCGACCTTCCACTCCCTCTCCATACTGCTCCCACGTCACTCCGTCCACTCCCGGCGCGGCCTTCCTCTTCATCGAGTAATAGCTGTCCCGAAGTAAATCCGTCGTTACGTGATGCAACAGTGCGGTGAACTTCTGCTTCTTATCCCTGCGGGCTGCTTCCCGCACACCTCCGAGTCCCTGGGACACGTGTTCCCGTCCCTGCGTCCGGCACGTGTGAGCCTCTTCGATGTTCCCCTTGGTCGAACAGCTTCCCTCCACCCCCTCCGCCAGGGATTGCTCCCCATTGTTCGGGCGCTTCGTAGGTACTACCTGTTCGTCCGACTCCCCACCGGCGTTCATGCTGGTCGTATAGCTTGTCGCCTTCTCCAGCCGGTCCGGCGTGCTGCTGCCGGACACCGACGGGGTCTCCCGGTTCTCGCGCATGGAATTTCCAGGCATGCCTGGGGTCTCTGACTGCGCAGGGTTCATGGACGGCTCGCGTTTGTCGTCATCCATGATGTGGCCTTCCGCTTCGCCGAACGGCGTCGGCACCCCGTACGCGATTGATTTCGCAGCTCAATACCCTGCCTGCCTGTGCCCCTGTCAACGCTTCACGCGCCGCCTTACGGCGACCCGCGCATAACTCGGGGTCAGGATGGTTCGCTACTCCTTTCCTGTAAGACTCTTTCATTCTCTATTCCATGCCGGTTTATCCCGGCGCACTCGGCGTTCATCGGCGGCCGGATCTGTTTTTGTCTCCGGGCCAAACCCGAGGGTGTGACTCGGAGTCACTTACGGCATTGGCTTCGTCGTTGCTCAGCCACAATGAAAACAAACAACTTATTGGGTTCGTTGGTCACAAAATGCCCGTGCGTACGCGCGCCGGATGCTTCCCGGCAACTGATACCGATCGAATTCCGGCGCCGCGCACCAAGCCACTTCGCGTACCTCCTCGGAAACCTGAAAGGCCTCCGACGCCGCTTCAAAACGGAAAATCAGGTCGTGGTGCAGGTGGAACGGTTCGTCGCGCCGCGGCGGGATGCCATGCACGTCCACGCCTACCAGCCGCGGCGCGGAATCCGCGTACAGGATGGCTCCCGTCTCTTCCACCACCTCGCGGCGGCCCGCATCGCCAATCAGCGGATCGTCCGGTTCGACGTGTCCTCCCGGCAGCAGCCAGCGCTGCAGACGCCGGTGCAGCACCAGCAGGATACGGTCCCGCCGCGGGCTGAGCACCAGGCCCGTACAGGTGATGTGGCCCGGGCTGAATTGCCGCCGCGAAAACGGCTCGGGCGTGGCGGCCAGCAGCGCCAGCACGAGTTCTCGGCTCTTGGCGGCTTCGCCGTCGTCCGCCGGGTCGAAGCTCTTCACCAGGCTCGCCACCCTACCGGGTTCGATCATGCTTCGATTATAGGTGCGGCCGGCGGGCGCGTCTTCCAGCGCCGGTGAATCCAGAGCCATTGATCCGGATATTCGCGGATTACGGCTTCCAGTTGCCGGTGCAATGTTCGGGTATCGGCCACCGCATCGCCCGTGATCTCGACCGGCGGATAGAACCGCAGCACGTATCTTCGCTCCTTCTCGATCCAAAGGGCGAAGCCGGGGATCACCGCGGCCCCGCTGTGCGCCGCCAGTTTCGCGAAGCCCGTTCCGGCACAGGCCGGTACGCCGAAGAAATCCACGAATGCGCCTTCTTCAAGCGATGCATTCTGGTCCACCAGGATGCCCACGGCCTCATTCTCGCCGAGCGCCTTCAGGATGCCGCGCGCATACTCTTTCTTGCCGATCAAGCGGTTGCCCGAGAGAGTCCGCAGGCGCTCCACCAGCGCATTGATATTGGCATTGTCGAGGGGCCGGATCACGACGTACATGGGGGCGGCCATCCAGGCATGCGCGAAGGCGCTCAACTCCCAATTGCCCAGGTGCGCGGTCGCAAACAGCACGCCGCGGCCGCGCTGGCGGGCTTGTTCGAAATGCTCGAAGCCTTCGTAGCGGATCCAGTCGCCGATGTTTCCGCGATCGATCCGCGGAAATCGTGCGAAGGTCACCAACAGGCGGGCGATGGAACGAAATACCCCATCCGCGATGCGCCGATGCGCCGCGCGGTCCAGATCCGGCAGAGCCATCGCCAGGTTGCGCATGGCCACTCTCCGCAGCCGCGGCAGCGCCCTATCGAGCAGCCCCGCGTATCCGTGCGCCAGCCAGTTGGCCATCGGCAGCGGGGTCCATGCCAGTGAATTGACCACGGCCAGTGCCATCCAGTATTCGAGCGTGTCGCGCAAAGCCGACCGGTGCCGCATGAACCGTCATTGTAGCGAGTGCCCACCCCGCCCGTGGCGCACGCTTCAGGGTGCCGGCGGGACTTTTAAGTCCCGCGCAGGTATTAACATGGCTGCATGACCCAATACGTTCGATACCAGTGGGAATCCACTACCGCTTATGGCATTCTCGATGGCCCAGCCGTCCGCGAGATCCGCGGAGATCTCTTCGGCCCGCGCGCGGAAACCGGCATCACCCATCCGCTCGCCGCGGTGAAGCTGCTATTTCCGTGCCGGCCTTCCAAGATTCTCGCCGTCGGCCGCAACTACAAGAGCCACTTGGGAGACCGGCAGGCGCCCACGCGTCCCGAGATGTTCTACAAGCCGGTGAGCGCCCTGCAGAATCCGGGCGATCCGATCGTCATCCCGCCGGAAGCCGCCAATGTGCATTTTGAAGGCGAACTGGTCATCGTCGTCGGCCCCGGCGCGTCCATCTTCGGGGTCACCTGCGGCAACGACGTCAGCGAGCGCGATTGGCAGAATGGGCCGCAGAAGGATCTGCAATGGTGGCGCGCGAAAGGCGCCGACACCTTCGCCCCCCTGGGCCCGGCGATCTCGACGGACCTGGATTACGGCAACCTGATGCTCGAAACGCGCCTCAATGGCGGAACGGTGCAGAAGCAGTCCACGGCGGATCTGACTTTCGATTGTGCGGCGATCGTAAGCTGGGTCAGCCGTTGGGTGACGCTGGTTCCAGGCGACGTCATCTATACCGGCACGCCAGGCAGCACCCGTGCCATGCGTCCCGGTGACGTGCTGGAAGTGGAGATCGAGGGCATCGGCATCCTGCGCAACCCGGTCGAATAGAGCCCGGGCGAGGCGCTTCGCTACAATGAAGCTTCCGCATGCAGAAACGCAGCCTGTTCCTCACATTTGAAGGCATGGACGGTTCGGGGAAAACCACCCAGATGCGCTTGCTCGCCGAACGCTTGCGCGCGCGCGGCCGCGAGGTGCTCGAGACCGCCGAACCCGGCGGCACGCGCATCGGCATCGAGATCCGCCGCATCCTGCTCGACGCCGCCAATCAGGAACTGGCTCCCACCGCTGAAATGCTTCTGTATTTCGCCTGCCGGGCGCAAAACGTGGACGAGTGGATCGTGCCCGCGCTGGCCGCTGGCAAGGTGGTGCTGTCGGACCGGTTCACGGATTCCACGCTGGTCTATCAGGGCTGCGGACGCGGCTTGGGCGCGGAAACCGTATTGGCGCTCGACCGTATCGCGTGCCGCGGGCTGGCGCCGGATCTGACCCTGCTCATCGATATCGACGCTGAAACCAGCCTGGCGCGCGCGCATGCGCGCAATGCCTCCGACCCGCACAACGAGACGCGCATGGACGAGCAAGCGCTCGAATTCCATCGCCAGGTGTATGCGGCATATCACGCGCTGGCGGCGCGCCACGCGGAGCGTTTCCGCATCGTCGACGGCCGCGCCGGAGTGGGGCCGATGGCCGACGAAATCTGGAAAGCTGTCGAGCCGTATGTTTGAGCGCTTCTGGGGCAACCCACACGTCGGCGCGGCGCTCGAACAGATGATCGCGCGCGACCGCCTGGCCCAGACACTGCTTTTCGCCGGCCCGGAAGGCGTGGGTAAGGCCACCATGGCGCGCCGCCTGGCCACGCGGCTGTTGGGCCATGCGGAGCAGATCGAGCGCGACGACCTCAGCCTGCCGGAGAACCTGGAAATCGTGGCGTCGCGCGAGCGCTGGCCGGCCGACAAGCGCAATCAGGATCCGCTGCTGTTCGCCTCCTACGCGGATTTCGTGACGTTTCCGCCGGACGGGCCGCTGCGCCAGATCTCCATCGACCAGACCCGGCTGCTGCGCGAGTGGGCCAAACTGGCGCCCAATCATGGCAGCCGCCGCGTTTTCCTGATCGATCATGTGGATCGCGCCGGAGAACATGCCGCCAACGCGCTGCTGAAGACGCTGGAAGAGCCCTCGCCGTACCTGGTGCTAATCATGACGGCGGAGAATGCCTACGATCTGCTGCCCACCATCCGGTCGCGCGCGGTGCCGTTTCAGTTCGTGCCGCTGTCGGCCGAAGAAACGCTCGATTTCGTGCGCGCGCGCGGGATGGACCATGCCGAGCGCCGCGCGGCGCTCAGCGGCGGCAGCCCCGGCCTGGCCGTTTCTCTCGATCTGGGAGCCTACGAGAAGCGCCGCGAGGCCATGTTCACGCTGCTGCGCGTGGCCGCCGGCGTCACGCCGTTTGACGCTTGGGTGCCCTATTCCGAAGCCATCGGCCGCACCAGGAGCGACAAGCTGGAACTACACCTGAAGGTGCTCTACGATTTGCTTCGTGACGTCCTCGTGTTGCGCGAATCGAGCGGCGCGCTACGCAACCCGGACCTGCGCGCGGACTTGGAGCCGGTGGCCCGCAGGGTGTCTTTCGCCTGGATCCGCGAAGCGGTGAAAAGAGTGGACGATGTGGCCCAATTGATCCGGCGCAATATCCAGAAGTCGATCGCGCTCGATGCGCTGATCGTGGATCTGCGGAAAGCCGCTACCGGCTCGCGGACGTAAGAGCCTCCAGCGTTTCGAAAAACTCGGGGAACGAAACGGAAGCAGCCTCCGCGCCTTGGATCGTGGATTCGCCATCCGCGCACAACGCCGCGATAGCGAATGCCATCGCGATGCGATGATCTCCGAACGAGTCCAGTTCGGCGGCGCGGAAGCGCTGGCGGCCGGGAATCGAGAGGCCATCGGGCAACTCCTCTGCCTCAACGCCCATCCGGCGCAGGTTTTCGACGGTGGTAGAGATGCGGTCGGTCTCCTTGATGCGCAATTCGCCGGCATCCCGAATGGTTAGGCCCTCATCGCTGGCGGCGCCGAGGATCGCGAGCACCGGGATCTCGTCGATGAGCGCGGCCGTGGTTTCCTTCTCAATCGTTCCACCGCGCACAGCCGAACCGTTCACCTGCAGTTCGCCGGATAATTCTCCGTTGCGGCCTGCGATTTCCGTAATCCGGATGGCCGCGCCCATGCCCGCGAGAAAATCAAGCAGTGTGGATCGCGTGGGATTCAGCCCTACCCCGCGGATAGTGAGGCTCGCGCCGGGCAGCAGCAGCGCCGCCACGATAAAGAAAGCCGCTGAGGAAAGGTCGGAAGGCACCACCAGGTCGCGTCCGCTGAGCTTGGGCCGTCCCGTGAGCGCGATGGTCTTGGCCGCGATGCGCAAGTCCGCGCCGAATTCACGCAGGGCGATTTCGGTGTGATCGCGCGAACGCACCGGCTCACGAACGGTGGTCTCGCCTTCCGCATATAATCCGGCGAACAGCACGCAGGTCTTCACCTGGGCGCTGGGGACGGGCAGCGGATAATCGATGGGCTGCAGGCACGCGCCGTGGATCTCGAGCGGCGGAAAGCGGCCTTCGCGCGCGGATATGGAGGCGCCCATTCTGGAGAGCGGCTCGATGATACGAGCCATCGGCCGGCGGGAGAGCGATTCGTCGCCGCCGATGCGCGTCACGAACGGTTGCGCCGCCAGGATGCCCGAAAGCATGCGCATGGTCGATCCGGAGTTGCCGGCGTCCAGGTCCGCGGCGGGCGCACGCAGGCCGTCCAAACCGCGGCCGCCGATCGTCACTTCGGTTCCGCTCTCTTCCACGGACACGCCCAGCGCCCGCATGGCGTTAAGCGTGGAATGGCAGTCGGCGCCCGTCGCATAGTTCTGAATCCGGCTGGGGCCTTCGGCGATGGAAGCGATCATGGCATAGCGGTGGGAGATCGATTTATCGCCGGGCAGCGTGATAGACCCGTGTATGGAACGGGCCGGGGAGATTCTCTGTGGCATGCGGAATCCCCATTCTAGCGTGGGGCGTCCGGGGTATACTGCTTCCACAGCGAAATGTCTGGAATACTTCCGTCTAAAGCGCCATATGGGGATTATGAGGATTTGCTTATTCGTCGCTTTCTGCCTCGGCTCGCTCTCGGCGCAGAGCTTTTCTTTTAAGAACGTGCTGCGGGACTTTCCGGCGGGGATCGGCGGGTTAGGGCCAAATACCGTCGCGCTCGGCGATCTGAACGGCGATGGCAAGGCCGATGCGGTCCTGGGCGATTTCGCCCTCTATCCCGGCGGCGTAACGGTCATGCTCGGCAAGGGCGATGGCACCTTCCAACCGCCGGCGAACATCACCGTGGGCGATTATATTGTCGGCGTGGCGCTCGCGGATTTTAACGGGGATGGCAAACTGGATCTCGTTGCCGCGGATTACGCGACCACGCCTGGCGTCGTCTGGGTACTGTTGGGCAATGGGGATGGCACATTCCAGGCGCCGGTAAGCTATCCCGCCGGCGCCAGTCCGCACGGGGTTGCGGTGGCCGATTTCAATGGCGACGGCAAGCCGGATATCGCGGTGGCGAACCAGACCGGCGGCGTATCCGTTCTGCTGGGCAACGGGGATGGAACATTTCAGCCTCCGGAGCAGCACGCCGCCGGGGGTACGGGCTGCGTCCTGGTTCTGGCGGCCGATTTGAATGGAGACGGGATTCCCGATCTGGTTACCGGTAACTATGGGAACAGCATCTCGGTTCTTCTCGGAGCGTCCACCGGAGGATTTGGCGAAGCCATCACGACATCCACCGGCGCCGCGGACGAGAGTGGCGTATCGGCACTGGCAATTGCGGATTTCAACGGCGATCGTAAGCCCGACGTGGCCGTGGTGGGGGCCAGCGGATCGGCCTACCAGGCGCTGTACCTTGCGGGCAACGGCGACGGCACTTTTCAATCGCCCCAGGTCATCTCCGATGCGGTCGGGTACGGTTCCCTATTGGCCGCGGACCTGAATCGGGACGGCCACATCGACCTGGTGTCCTGCTCCGGCGCCGGCTCGAGTCTATCGGTATTCCTGGGCAATGGAGACGGCACCTTCCTTAGCTTGTCCCAGGTGGCCGTAGGCTTCGCGGACCAAGGGATCGGCGCCGCCGATTTGAATGGCGATGGCATCTTGGACCTGGTGACGGCCAATGCGGACGATGCGACAGTATCCGTGCTCATCGGCACGGGCAGCGGAGCCTTTCACTCCGCGCCAGCATACAAAACCGGAGCGTCTCCGGTATGGGTGGCTATTGCCGACCTGAACAACGATGGAAAGAACGATCTGGCGGTCGCGGACGCAGACGCCGGCGCCATCTCGGTGCTGCTGGGGAAAGGCAACGGCACGTTTAAGCCGCCTGTCAACCTGCGCGCCGGCAAGCAACCCGCGGCGGTGATCGCCGTAGATCTGAACGGCGACGGCATCCCGGATCTGGTGTCCGCCAACGAAGGAGGGGACACCGTATCCGTACTGCTCGGGTTGGGTAACGGGTCCTTCAAGCCTGCCGTGAACTACGCGGTTGGCACCCGCCCAATCAGACTGGTGGCGGGCGATTTCAATGGGGACGGGAAGCCCGATCTCGCGGTCCTGAACGTCGCCACGCGATCCGTACCGGGCACGGTCTCGATTCTCCTGGGAAATGGCGACGGCACCTTCCAATCCCAAACGAGTATCCCCGCGGGTTTGAATCCGACGGGACTGGCCATGGCGGATTTCAACAGGGACGGCAAACTGGACCTGGCGGTAGCGATATTCGGCGGCAAGCCGCTAGGGGGCGGAACCCTGGTTCCAGCCAAGGTTCTCATCCTGCTTGGCAACGGCAGCGGAGGTTTCGAGGCACAGGCGAATTCGCCTGCATTGGCGGGGAACTCCGTCGCCGCGGGCGACCTGAACGGGGATGGCATACCCGATCTGGCGGTGGTGGGCGGAACTTCGGTTTCCGTGCTTATTGGCAATGGAAACGGTACTTTCCAGCCGCCGGTGGCCTACTTCACTAACGGGACCAGCTACGATGGGGTCGAAGGAAACGGCCTTGTCGGGATTGCCATCGGCGATCTCAATGGCGATCGAAAGGCCGACGTGGCCGTGACAAACAATGATTCCAACAGCGTTTCCGTTTTCCTGGGCAATGGCGACGGCACCCTGCAGCCCGTGCTCCTTTTCGGAACCGACTTCGACCCCGTGTCGGTGGCGATCGATGCAAAAGGGAACATGGTGACGGCAAACAGCGGAGCCAATGACGTTTCCATTTTCCTGAAGCAGCCCTGAGAATGCCGCCTGACTACGCGCCCACGGCGATCAGGTGCGGCATCCGCTCTACAATCCGGGGGGCGCGAAAGGGTTGAAAACGGTACCCCACGCTGAAGATGGTCTCGATGTAGGTGCCGCTATGCTCGCCCAGTTTCTTGCGCAGCCGGCGGATGTGCACGTCCAGCGTCCGCGTACGGATCTGGTTGTTGTAGCCCCACACCCGCAACAAGAGGGTATCGCGCGTGACCACTTCCCCGGCATTCTGGATCAACAGCGCCAGCAGGTCGTACTCCTTGCGCGTCAGGCCCAGCGGCTTGGTGTCCAGCAGCGCGGTCTTGTGTTCGAAATCCATGTCCAGGTGCTGGTCGTGATAGCGCTGCTCGTGTGTTGCGGTAATCTGAAACGGTCCCATCCAAATCTCCTTTTAAGCGTTTCGCCTATACTGATGCTACGAGTGAGGGGGATGGGGGGTGGTTTGGGTCTTGTAAAAGTTTTGTAAAAGGTGTAAACGGCTCATAATCCGGCTTGCACGGCGGCAATGCGTGCCAGGGCGGCCCAATCGAGATCGCCCTCGCCGCGCGCGATGGCAGCCAGGAAACGGTCGCGTAACACGCCCGCCAGCGGCATGGGCACGGCAGCCGCTTCGGCGGCCTCCTGCGCCAGGCGCAGGTCTTTGAAGCCCAGCCGCAGTTTGAAGCCGGCCGGCTCGAATTGTTCCTTGGCCACAGCCGCCCCGTAGCCGGCGTACAGTGGCGAATTGAAGAGGGCGCTATTGACGATTTCCAGGAATTGCCCGGCATCCACGCCGGATTTGCGGACCAGAGCGAAAGCCTCGCCCATCGATTCGAGCGCCGCGGCGATCAGGAAATTCCCGGCGAGTTTGACGGCATTGGCCAGCCACGGATCCGCGCCCACTACGGAGCGGCCGCGCGACAGCGCCTCGAAGACCGGCTGGCAGCGCGCGATCGAATCCGCCGGGCCGGCGGCCACGATCCAGAGTTTGGCCGCCGCGGCCGCCTCGGGACGTCCAAAGACCGGCGCGGCGATGTAGACCTGCCCAAGCGCGACGTGCTGTTCGGCCAACCGCTGGGAGCCCGCTACGCTGATGGTGCTCATGCCGATGTGGATCGCGCCGGGGGCGAGAGCCTCCTGGATTCCGGTGGCCACGTGCTCCACGGCTGTATCGTCGGCGAGCATGGTAATCACGGCATCCACGCCGCGTACCGCATCCGCCGGCGAGCCGGCCACCGTCGCGCCGTCCCGCTGCAGCGGCTCGGCATGCGCGCGCGTGCGATTGTACACAGTCACAGCGTGGCCGGCGCGCAGGAGATTCCGCGCCATGGCCGAACCCATATTTCCCGCGCCGATGAATGCAAGCATCATGGTAGTGTCATTTTATCTGATGGAAAAGCCTGGAATCCACGTCGATATCCCCGGTTTTGGCAAGCGGCACATCCGCATAGCCGTCAGCGATTATACGGGCACCCACTCTTTCGGCGGGAAGATCGCGCCGGATGTCCGAACGAAGCTGAAACAACTTGTGACGCTGGTGGACCTGCACATTGTGACGGCCGATTCCTTCGGCACCGCGGAAAGCGAACTGGCGGGGATCGCCATACCGTACAAGTTGCGCACGGACCGGCATGATGTCGAGAAGGCCACTTACATTCGCCAGTTCGACTTGCAACAGGTCGCCGCCTTCGGCAACGGCAACAACGACAGGCTGATGCTCGAGGCCGTGAAGGAGGCCGGCGGACTGGCCATCGCGGTCGATAACGGCGAGGGGTGCGCCATGGATGCGATGCGCAACGCCAACCTATTTGTGACCGGCGCGGGCAACGCCATCGACCTGCTGCTCGACCCGGTACGCCTTAAGGCCACGCTGCGGTTCTGACCGATTCCTGCGCGGTATACTGTGGACTCAAAGAGATCGCAAATGCGTGGATTTTTATTCTTGCTGACGATGGCGGCAACGCTGGCACAGTCAGTTCCCGCGCCGCCAGGTGCTCGACAAGGGACTACGGTTCAGTCCGGCGTTCCTCTGCGGGTGGCGCTCGAACGGCGGGTCATCATCAAGCATGTGGGGGAGCCGATCCGAGGGCGGCTGGTGGAACCGATTTACGTGTTCGATCGCATGATCCTGCCCGCTGGAAGCCTGGTGGAGGGACATGTCGCCCAGATCGGCGGCGTCCCCTTTGGCCGGCGCCTGCAGGCGCTTCTCTATGGCAACCTGACCCCGCCGCGCGATATCCACGCGCAATTCGACACCTTGGTACTAACCGACGGCTCGCGGATCTCCCTGCACACCGCGCCCGCGCGCGGAACGCCGCATACAGCGCGGGTTGCGAAACCAGGGAAGAAAGGTTTTTTCCCACTGCAAAGCGCGCGCGACCGGATGCAAAGCGGGCGGGCGGCGTTTCTTGCCTTCAAAGAGCCGGGCAAATGGAGCCGGCTGAAGGACAGGCTGTTCGAAATGCTTCCTTACCATCGGCAAGCCTGGCGGGCGGGTACGCTCTTCACCGGCGTATTGCAGGAGCCCCTGAGCGGCCTGACGCCGGCGCCGGTAGAAGCCCGCGTGGAAGATCCCGCGGCCGCCGAGGCCGAGGCGCAGGAGGTGACCGCCCGGCTGCTGGCGCCCATCAGTTCCAAAACCGCCCAGAGAGGTGCGCCGGTGGAAGCCGTGGTGACACGGCCCGTGTTCTCTCCCAGTCATGCGCTGCTGATTCCGGAAGGCAGCCGCCTCCTGGGAGACGTGGTGGAAGCGCGCCGGGCGCGTTTCTTTCACCGCAACGGGAAAGTGCTGTTTGTTTTCCGCGAGATCAAGCTGCCGGCGGCGGCAGCGCAAGGCGTTCAGGGTTATGTGGAGGGGGTGGAAGCGGACTTCGATGCGCACCTGGCCCTCGACGCGGAAGGGGGTGCGCACGTCACCAGTTCCAAGACTCGCTTCATTTTTCCGGCCATCGCGGCGGCCGTGGCGGGGCTGTCGTTTCATCAGGATTACAATGCCCAGGGCGTTCCGGATTGGGACATCGGAGGGCGCGCCGAATCCGGGGCCGTGGGTCTCGGGCTGATCGGCACCTTGTTGACTCAAATCGGCCCGCGCGCCTTCGCTTCGAGCATCGCGATTACCGGCGCGGCGTCCAGCATTTACTCCACCTTGATCGCGCGCGGACAAGACGTGAACCTGCCGGCGAATACACCGGTCAAAGTCAGCTTGAAAGGCCGTGATGGCGAGCCCGGCAAGGCCCGCCAGTAAACCGCTAAGACTGTGGGCCGGCCTTGCGTCCCTTCAGGAAATCCAACTCGGTCTGCTTGGGGATGCCCGGCTCGAAGCAGCGCCGGCAGCGGGCTTCGTACATATCGGCGGCGCCCACGACGATCAGATCCTCCGCGCCACGCAGGCGTTGCGTATGCTTGCCCGGATTGCCGCAGCGCACGCAGATCGCCAGGGTCTTGGTGATGGACTCGGCTAGCGCCAACAGGTCCGGAATGGGAACGAAGGGACGGCCCAGGTAATCCGTGTCCAGCCCGGATACGATCACCTGTTTGCCGCTGTCTGCCAGGCGTTGCGCCACGTCTACGAGGCTTTCGCCCATGAAATTCGCTTCGTCCACTCCGATCACTTCCGAGCGCCAGTCTACGCGCTCCAGGATCTCGCTGCCGGCGCTCACCACTTCAGACTTCATGCGCAGATCCCCGTGCGACACGATCTCGTCCAACGCGTACCGCGTGTCGATGACGGGCTTGAATACCTGCACCCTTTTGCGGGCGATCATGGCGCGGCGCAGGCGCCGGATCAACTCTTCGCTCTTGCCGGAGAACATGGGACCGCAGATCACTTCAATCCAACCGATATTGCCGCTGACGAATTCCATGAGTTTGCTTTAGCATGCCACAGTGCCGGCCGGCGCTGCGGGATTCTGCGCCTAATGTACAATGCAGGTTTATGAAACGGATTTGCTTTATCCTGCCGCTGCTGGCGTGGACTGCCGCCGGCGCCGAGAAAAAACCGGTCACTCTCCAGAACATGCCGGCGCCGGCCCGCATGGCGGCGATTACGTGGGCGCCGGACGGAAAGCGCTTCGCCTGGATGGAAGAGAAGGCCATCTCGCAGTACGACGTGGCGTCCAGGAAGAAGAAGCAACTCGTGGCGCTGGGGCCGCTGGAAGAAAAGGCTGTGAAACCCCCCAAGCCGGAAGTCGCCGATTGGCAGGACCGGCGCGTTTCCGAGCAGAGCTTCCAATGGTCCGCGAACGGGCAGGAGATGCTGATCAGCGTGCAGGGCGACCTGTTTCTGCTGCATACGGAAACCGGGAAATGGGAGCAACTCACCGCGACTTCGGAAGCGGAGCGCGATCCCAAGCTCTCGCCCGATGGCCATCTGGTCTCGTTCCGCCGCGAGCACGACCTGTACAGCCTGGAAATCGCGTCGAAAAAGGTCACGCGGCTCACCAGCGACGGCGGCGCCACGCTCTGGAACGGTGAACTGGACTGGGTGTACCCGGAGGAATTGAATCTTTCCACCGCGCACTGGTGGTCTCCCGATAGCCGGCAGATCGCCTATTTGCAGTTCGACGTCGGCCACGAATCGATGTTTCCACAGGTGGATTTGCTATCTTGGCGGGCGCTGGCCGAGCCCGAGCGCTTTCCTCAGCCGGGCACGCCCAATGCGGATGTGCGGTTGGGAGTGGTGCCGGCGGAGGGCGGTCCAACGCGCTGGATGGACATCGGCGAAACGCGCGACCACCTACTGGCGCGGGTAAACTGGTCGCCGGACAGCCGGGCAGTGGCCTATCAGCGGCTGAATCGCATACAAAATCGCCTGGACCTGGGGCTGGCCGACGCGCGCACGGGTGTTTCGCGGGTGCTCCTCACCGAGGAAGATTCGTACTGGATAAATGTGAACGACGATTTCCGGTTTCTCAACAGGGGCAGGCAGTTTCTGTGGGGCAGCGAGCGGGATGGCTATCTGCACTTATACCTTTGCTCGCTGGACGACAAACACGTGTCGCAGATCACCAGGGGCGAGTGGGAAGTAACCGAAGTGGCGGGAGTGAACGAAGAGACGCGCGAGATCTTCTTCGTGTCGACGGAGCAGAGTCCGCTGGAGCGCCAGCTTTACCGCGTCCGTTTGGACGGCAAGCAGAAACAGCGGCTGAGCGGCGGCGCGGGGACGCACGGCATTTCGATGAGTCCGACCGGCGAATACTACATGGATACGGTGTCCAGCCTGGGCACGCCACCGCGGCGCACGCTGCATGAAAGCGATGGTTCGCAGATCGCGGTTTACAAGGAGGCTACGCCACCGGACGTGGAGATCCTGCCCACGGAGATCGTCAAGATCAAAGCTACGGACGGCGCGCAGCTCTATGCGCGGATGATTAAGCCGGCGGGCTTTGCGGCCGACAAGAAGTATCCCGTGATCGTCATGATCTACGGGGGACCCGGCGTGCAGGCGGTGCGGGACGCCTGGAACGGCGCCAGTTTCGACCAGGTGCTGGCGCAGAAGGGCTACCTGATCTGGCAACTCGACAATCGCGGCTCGTCCGGGCGCGGCCACGGCTGGGAGTCGGTGATCTATCACGAAACCGGTGCGCACGAGCTGAACGACCAGCTCGACGGAATCCGCTACTTGAGCACACTGGGTTTCGCGGACATGACGCGCGTGGGCATCAGCGGCTGGAGCTATGGAGGATACATGACCCTTTATGCTCTGGCCAATGCGCCGGGCGTTTTCAAGGCGGGCATCGCGGGCGCGCCGGTAACCGACTGGCGCAACTACGACACCATCTACACGGAGCGTTACATGGGGCTCCCGGACCAAAATGCGGAGGGTTACAAGCGCAGCTCGCCGCAGACCAAGGCCGCGGAGATCAAGGCGCGGCTGCTGCTCCTGCATAACATCGAGGACGACAACGTGCACTTTCAGAACAGCCTGCAGATGGCCGGCGTTCTGGAGCGGGAGGGCAAGCAGTTCCAGATGATCGTGTATCCGCAGAAATCGCATGGCGTGGGCGGGGCGCTGCAACGCCAGATGCACCAGGCCATGCTGGATTTCTTTGAGAAGGCGCTATAGCTTCAGGCCTAGGAGTGGAGACTCCGAGGTTTCATTTGAACCACAGCACGCCTGCCAGCAGACGGTTTTCCGGGAGGATACAGCGCCCGCAAAACACCTCGTAATTGGGAACGATCGCACGCACCGCCTGGGGGATCGCGACGACATCGTCGGGCAGGTGCTCAGCCGCAATCGCCATTCGCGGCTTGAACTTTCGTAGCGTTCCGGCCGCGCCCCGCAATGCCGCCTTCTCCGCTCCTTCGATGTCCATCGAGATAAAATCCACACGCGGTAGGTGCAACTCGCTCACGATCCGATCGATAGTGGTGACGCGCACGGTTTGGCTGGTGCTTCCTCGTTGAAATACTACGCTATCGTCATGTAACTCGACAACACTATCGCGATCCCACACGCCTTCTTCTACGACGGCGACCCGCCCGTCGGCAATTTCTTTCGCGAAGGTGCGCTTCAGACAGGGCCATTTCTGGGGCGCGATCTCGATTGCGACCACCTTTTGCGCGCCACATCGCAGCGCCTGCCACGTCACCTCCCCAACGCTCGCTCCCACATCGAGGACGATATCGCCCGGACTCATGTGCACTAATGGGTGCCGATACTGGTCGGCCACTTGCTCGCCGAAGTTTTCTGTACCCTGTTCCCCTAGGGCCCCAGGAAGCCAGAACTGGCCCATGCCTGGAATCTCCCATAATTGCAGGCCGCCATCTTTCCGCACCATTCTTGCGGATGCCCGGATTCGTTGAACAGCCTTACCATAGACCTGGTTGAAGGCGACGGTGCGCACCGTTTCCGCTAAGTTGCACTGGCTGCCTCTTGCCGAGGTCAACCAAACAGCTACGCCGCGCAACGGCGGGTAGCAGGCCATAGCGAGTTGAATTGCAATCAATGCCAACCCCAGCAGGATGGCCGCCCTGATCGAGACCAGCACGACATGCCGGCCTCCAGGCAAACGAAGTCTTCGTGTACTTCCTTCCGACATCGCAAAGCCTCTTGGAAAACTCGGATTGTAATTGCCTGCGGGACGCAATCCGGAAGATTTTCGATGTGTTGTTGTCTAAAGTTAGTTTTCTTGCCGCCAGGCCACTACTCGGCCCGCAACGCCTCTACCGGGTTCACCGAGGCCGCCCGCCGCGCCGGAACATAACTTGCCACTAACGCACAGATCCCCAGCAAGCTCGCCACGGCTCCCAGCATCCACACGTCCCAAACCTGCACCCCGAACAGCAAGCCTCGCAACAACGCAGCGGCCGGCGCCGCACACCCCAGCCCAACCACAATCCCCACCGCCGCCACCAACCCAGCCTGCCCCAGGACCAATCGGTAAACCGCCCCGCGCTGCGCTCCTAGCGCTATGCGCACGCCGATCTCGCGCGTCCGCCGGCTCACTGAGTACGCAATCACGCCATACAGGCCGATCGCCCCCAGCAACAGCGCCGATCCCGCAAATCCTCCCACCAGCCACGCCGACGAGCGGTTCAGAAACGCCGACGGCGAGTCGTTGATGCGATCGTCCATCACGAATTCGTTGCGCACCCCGAGGCTCGCGTCCACCTGGTGAATCGCTCGCTCCAGCGGCGGCATCATCGCTCCCGGATCCAGCGCCGTCCGCACCACCAGAAACAAGCTGCCGTCCGTGTTCTGCGCGAACGGGTAGTAGACCGCGGGCGCCAGCGGTTCCACCAGGTCGCCCTCCCTCACATCGTCCACCACGCCGATCACGCGCGCCCTCGATTGCGGCGAAAGCTCCGCATCTCCGATCGTTTTGCCCACCGCATCCTCGCCCGGAAAAAACCGTTTCGCGAGCGCCCGATTGATAACCGCCACGCGCGGCTTCGAGCCATCGTCCGCTTCTGTGTAAAAGCGCCCCGCGTTCAACCTGGCCTGCAACACCTGGAAGTAATCCGCGCTGGTCTCCCGCTGCAAAACCTTGTCTGGCTCCCCGTACCACGCGCGCCCCATCACCCGAAAGTCCGCCGCATCGCAGTTACACGTGATCGGTAGTTCGCTCGTATGCGCGGCGGCAACCACCCCCGGCATCGCCGAGACGTGTTCCAGCAGCCGCCGCGAAAGCATCCTCAGCGCGCCGATGTTTTCATAACCCGCGCCGTGAACGTCGATCTCCAGCGTGGCCAGATTCGCCGGATGGAAATTCAAACCCACATGGAACATGCGGTAGAGGCTCTTCCCCAACAGCCCCGCGCTCGCCAGCAGCACCATCGCGATCGCCAGCTCCGCCGCCACCAGGTTCGCGCCGAATCGCTTCCATAAGGTTCCCGCGGAGCCGCGGCCGCCTTCCGCGAGGTCCGCGCGCAGGTTCGCAAGCGACAGCCGCAAAACCGGCGTTACCGAGAACACCGCCACCGCCAGCAGCGACACCGCGGCCGCGAACAGCAATACCCGCGGATGCAGTCCTGCATCCCGAAAGTACGGCATCCCGCGCAGCCTGCGTTCCGGTATCAGCCGGAAGAGCCTGGGAATGGCCGCCGACGCCGCCGGCAACCCGACTGCCGCCGCCACGGCTACCAGCAGCACCCCTTCCGTCACGAACTGCCGGATCAGCCGACCCACCGACGCGCCCAGAACTCCGCGTAGCACCGTCTCCCGCTTCCGGCCTTCGGCCCTCACCAGCAGCAGGCTCGCCACGTTCACGTACGCGATCAGGAGCAGCAGCCCCGCTCCGCTCCACAAAACCAGCAACGTGGGCCGGATATTTCCCACGATGGCGTCCCGCAAAGGCATCAGGCGCGCGCTGCGCCCTTTATTAGACGCCGGATATTCCCTCTCCAGCCGCGCCGCAATGCTCTTCATCTCCGCCGCGGCCGACGCGATTGAAACGCCATCCCGCAGCCGCCCCAATCCGAAAAGCTCGTGCCGCTCCCGCGCCTGTGCGCCCAGGTCCGGGTCGTGGATCGTTATGAAGAATTCCGCCGCGCGCATCGCAAAGTGAAACTCCCGCGGCAGTACGCCGATCGCGATGTAGGGCGTATCGTCGAGAATCAGCGACTGCCCGACGATATCCTGGCTTGCGCCGAAGCGGCTCTGCCAGGCGCCGTAAGTCAGCACCACCGCGCGCGGCGCGGCCGGCCGGTCGTCTCCATCGCTAAACACGCGGCCGCGCAGAGCCGCCACGCCCAGGCTCCGGAAAAAGCCGCCGCTTACACGCGCGCTGCGAACCGCCTGCACCCCCGCGGAACTTCGCCAAAGACACACGGAAGCATTCCACGCCTCGAACGACCGGAAAACCGTGTTGGCTTTTTGCCAATCCAGATAATCCGGATAAGAGAGGTTGCACTCCCGGCAAGAGCCGGTCGTCTCATACGCCACCACCAGCCGCGAAGGCTCCCGATACGGCAGCGGCGCCAGCAGCGCCGCATCCACGAACGCGAAAATCGCGACGCTCGCCGCCATGCCCAGCGCCAACACTAACACGGCCGTGGCCGCGAACCCCGGGTTCTTGCGCAATTGCCGCGCGGCAAATCGCAGATCCTGCGCCATGGTTTCGAGACCAAAGGCCACCCCGCCGCGCCGGAACGGCAGTCGAACTTTCTTAAGAACACGCAGCAACATTCCGTCTCCTCGGCCATCTCATTTTAACCTTGCGGCGATTCTCACGAGTTTGCTCCGCCGGGGTTCTTCGCAGCTATGACCCAATTGTGGGAACACTATTCGGGGTTGCCCCAACGGCTGAAACTTGTCGCGAGCCGTTTCATCCCTTCCTCGATCCGCGCGGTGGGAATCGCGCGGAGATGCGCGCCGCGGCGGCGTAGGGACCACTCGGCATTGCTATACTTACACGAGAACTCCAAGTGTGCCGGAAATGAAGCGTTGTACGATCTGTCACTCCACGTATCCCGCAGCGTTCACGCATTGTCCGCACGATGGCTCGGTCCTGACGGACGCCAACGAATGGTCTGAGGGAGCCATGATCCGCGGCAAGTATCGCATCCTGGGCAAGTTGGGCCAAGGGGGGATGGCAACCGTCTATAAAGCGGTGCACGTGGGATTTGACGAAGTGTGCGCGCTGAAGGTGATCAATATGGAGTTGGCCACCGATCCGTCCTTCGTGAAGCGTTTCAGCCAGGAAGCGGCCCTCACGCGGAAGCTGCAGCACCCCAACGCGGTGCACGTGGAAGATATCGACCAGGCAGACGATGGGCGTCCTTTCATCGTGATGGAGTTCATCGGAGGGGAGAGCCTGAAAGATGTAATCCACCGCGAGGCGCCGCTGCCGGTGCCGCGTGTCCTCCGCATCGCCAAACAGGTGGCGGCGGCGCTCGATGCGGCGCACCGGCTGGGCATGATCCACCGCGATATCAAGCCCGGGAACATCATTTTGACCCGGCTCCCCGACGACCCGGAGGCCGGGGAAATGGCCAAAGTCCTCGATTTCGGCATCGCCAAGATCAAGGAGGCGCATCTGGCTGGCGGCGCTGCCACGCTGACGCGGACAGGAACTTCCATCGGCACGCCCGCCTACATGTCGCCGGAACAGGCCCTGGGCAAGACCGGCGAGGGCCTGGACGGACGCGCCGACCTTTACTCGCTGGGCGTGGTCATGTATGAAATGTTGACCGGCGAACTGCCCATCCAAGCGGAGTCTGAAGTACAAATGCTGATGGGGCAGATCAGCACGGTACCCGATCCGGTCGGCAACCGGCGCCCCGAACTCTCCGACGGAATTGGCGCGGTGGTGATGCGATGTCTCGAAAAAGACCCTGCCAGACGGCCGGCCAGCGGTGCGGCGCTCATTGCGCAGATTGAGAACTGGGAGACAGGCGGGACAGCGGGGGCTCCCGACGAACCGCCCACCGTGGCCACGCAGCGACCTCCGCAGATGGACGCGGCGATGGCCTCGCCGGCGCGCCGGCCATCCCGCCCTGTGGAGGCGGTAGCGGCCCTCGTGTTGATCGCAGCGGCAATCGCGGGGGGCGCCTGGTATCTCACATCGCGACACAAACAGGTTCGGCGGTTATTAGTGGCCATCCCACCAGCCACGGCCTCGCAGCCGTTACAGCAGAGCACGCCAATACCAGCGCCGCCCGCGGCTCCCGCCGAAGGGCAGCAGGTTACGACTGCGCCTCCCGCTTCAGCAAAGCCGGCGGTCCCGCAGCACCGCCCGGACAAGGATGCCAACCCGGGGGACGATTTCCAGATCAACCTTGACGGTGTGCCCATGGATGCCGCCACCAAGGCTCAAATAAAGGATATCTGGAGCCAGGCCGCCGCTCTGATGAAGAAGGGCGACTTCGAAGGCGCCGCGCTCCAATACCAGAAGTTGAATCGCTTGCGCCCAGGCATGGCGCCGGCGATTGCCGCTCTGGGTAATGCTATAGCCGCCAAAGCCAACTCGGCGGCGGCCGCCGAGCAGAAGGACGCCCTGGACCGGGCTGACGAGTTGACCGCCGGCATAGAGCGAGGTCAGGGACTCCACCCGCACGCGGGCCTGGCGGCCAGCCACTACCGCCGCGGCAAGGCATTGGGCAAGTCGGGCGACCTGGATGGCGACCTGCGCGAACAACAGGAGGCCCTCCGGATCGACTCCGGCTTCGGTGCGGCGCACGCCCAACTCGGTTATGTTTACGCGCAACGGGGTTCGTGGAGCGATGCCGTCCGCGAGTACCGCGAGGCGATCCGGCTGAAACCGCATCTGGCGGAAGCACACAGCGGGCTCGGCGACGCGCTCGAACACATGGGCGACTGGCACGGAGCCATAGCGGAAGAACGCATCGCTATCCAGCAAGCTCCAGGGTTAGCCATGGCGCATTTTCAACTGGCCACGGCGCTGGAGCATCAAGGCGACATTTCGGCGGCGCTTGAGGAATATCACCGCGCCGTCTTGTTAGAACCTCGGGGGCCGAATTTCCAGGCTAGCTACAACCGATTAGCGAGACAGGTGAGCGCCAAGTAGGCACGCCTTTCAGCGGTCAATGCGCATTGGCATCCCTCCGCGTTGTGCATTTTTGTGCACGTTTTGGGCAATAAAAGCGTTTACAAGAATTGGCCGAAGGAAGCCAATGCCGTCGTAAGTATGGGGTAGTGCAATTCATTTGTTCGAGTTACCTCGCTGCGCTTGCCCGAAATTGGCTTCACTTCGTAAAAACTCCGACGCCTTGTTTGAGGGGGAATGGTTTCGCCCAGGCATGGCGGCGCGGCCGGCTAAAGCACGCCTGCGATTTCAAGCGCGACGGGCAAAGAAAGCGTTTACAAGAATTGGCCGAGCCGCCGTAAGTATGGGGTAGTGCATTTCATTTGTTCGAGTTACCTCGCTGCGCTTGCCCGAAATTGGCTTCACTTCGCAAAAAAACGCCGACGCCTCGTTTGAGGTGGGTGGTTTCGCCCAGGCACGGGCGCGCGGCCGGCTAAGGCACCCTACGATTTCATTCTAGGGCGCTATCGCGGGCAAACCCGGCGATCTGACGGATGGCTGAGCCGTAAGTGGTTTGATTCGCTGGCGATGTGGGGCGGGAGAGTATTTTGGAAGCGCGTCACCGGAAACCCGGGTAGAATCTAATCTGGCCACGACATGGATAGCGAACACCGCGTTTCTTCCCATCTGCGCCTGGACACGGCGGAGTATGATCGCATCATCCGCACTTACATTCCGGATTATGACGAGAGCCGCCGCGTGCAATTGGATCTGCTGGCGGCAGCGCAACTTTCCCCGGAAGCGCGCATCGTCGATTTGGGCGGCGGCACCGGTTCGCTGGCGGAAGCCATCCTGGAACGGCTCCCGAACGTGTCGATTCTAGTGCGCGACATCGACCGCCAAATGCTGGCGGTGGCGCAAAATCGCCTGGCCCGCTTTGCGAATCGGGTGGAACTGGGGATCGGTTCATTCGCGGATCCCTTGCCACCGGTGCACGCGGTACTCTCAGCGTTCGCCCTGCACCACATTCCGAGTTTGCAAGAGAAGACCGAAGTGTACCGCCGCATCCGGGAAGCCATCCTGCCGGGCGGCGTGTTTTTGAACAATGATGCGGCGTCTGGCCCCTTCTGGCCGTCCCTGCGCGATGAATGGGCCGCTTTCATGGCGAGCCAGGGTTTTACACTTGAGCAGGGCTACCAGAATCTGGACGATTGGGCTGGCGAGGATACGTATTTCTCCGTGCACGAAGAACTTCAGGCGATGGCACGGGCCGGCTTCGAGCACGCGGAGTGCTTCTGGCGGCGGGGTCCGGTCGCCATTCTGGGGGCGCGGCTGTAGGGTGTTTCATTAACCCGCGCACGCCCGCTTCAGACCATCCCGAGGCGCTGGTCAACCATTATCGCGGGACGATGGGGGCCCGACCGATAGTCGCGCCAGGCAGCGGCAAGCCTGTGGATGCCCGTGCGCAGTACTGCGGGTTCGGCGATGAAAGGAATTCGAACGAAGCCAGCGTGCTGTCCGGTTGCGGACATCAACGGACCGGGAAGTATGACCACGCCATGGCGCAAGGCCGTCTGGGCGAACTCGCGGGCATCTCCGCCCGGCAGTTTCACCCACAGAAACAAACCTCCCAACGACAGAGTGAACTTCCAGTCCGAGAGGCGCTCGCGCAACAGAGCCGCAAGCAGGTCTCGCCGGGGCTTTAGTTGCTGGCGCCGCAGCTTGCGGATGATTTCGATGTGGCCGAGCAATCGGACGGCTATGGCCTGCGTGAGCAGGGGGCTACCGAGATCGGTCGCGCTCTTGACGCGGGCCAGGCTCTCGACGATGGTAGCGGGCGCGCGTACCCAACCGATGCGCAGGCCGGGCCAAATCAGCTTGCTGAGCGACCCGAGGGTGATGACGGGCGCGTCCGGAGCGAAGACCGCGATGGGGGGCGGAGGCGAGCCTTCGAGAGCAAGGTCGAACAATGTGCAATCGTCGATGATGGGCACGCCCAGGCCGGCAGCCATTTGGGCCACTTCTTTGCGCGCGGCACTGGGCATCAGGACGCCGGTGGGGTTCTGAAACGTGGGTGTCAAATACACGAGACGAGATGAGGCGGCGATGATTCGCTGCCGGAGCGTGGCAGGCGATACGCCGTGGGCATCCAAGGCCACCCCGCCGATGCGCGCGCCGGCCGCCCGGAACGCGTCCAGCACGCCGAAGTAAGCCGGATCCTCGACCAGCGCGGAGTCGCCGCGCTGCAGGTACAACCCCGCACACAGGGAAATGCCCTGCTGCGCCCCGGTGGTCACAAGAATTTGTTCGGCGCGCGTGGCGAGGCCGCTCTGGACGTAATACGATGCGATTGCCTGGCGCAGCGCGGGAAGCCCGAGCGCGTAATACCGGCGGTCGTTAACCAGCACGCCATACTCTTCGGGCGGAAGCGTGAAGAAATCGAGAGGCAGTCCGGTAAGCGGCAGCGGGGCGCCCAAAACCAGATCCACCATGTCCTGCGCTTCGTGCGCGGCAAGGAGACCCAGAAGGGGACTGGCGGCCAAGGCGCGCGCCTGGGCGGCGCCACGCGCCACGGCAGCGGCACCCGATCGGCTGACAAAGGTACCGCTGCCCGTGCGGCTTTCCACCCATCCGCCTTCGCGCAACGCGTCGTACGCGGCCACGACGGTGGTGCGGCTAATGGTCAATGCAGAAGCCAAATCCCGCTCCGAAGGCAGGCGGATGCCGGGATTCAGGGCGCCGTAGCGAATCGCCTGCATCAAGGCATGCGCCAGCTTCCGTTGCAGCGATCCTCTGCCGGCGGACCAGGCGCCCAGATGGCTTACCAAGTCGTGAGTCTGCATGGCAGTCCAATTCTCTCGTAATTGGATCTTGTTTTCAAGTCCACTTCAAAACAGAATGAATAGAGACTTAAAAACATGGGAACGTCTTACATGCAGGCGGAGGATCTGGAATTGCTGGGCGCCACGGCGCGGCGGGCAGCGAGTTATTTGCGGGGCGTCGGCGCGCGCCCGGTTGCCCCGGATGTAGCCGCGATAAGGGAGTTGGAGCCACTTACGGGCCCGCTTCCTGACGAGCCAACCGAGCCCTGTAACCTGATAGAGATCCTGGACCGCATCGGCTCACCGGCGACCGTTGCCACGGCCGGCGGACGGTACTTCGGTTTCGTAATCGGCGGCGCGCTGCCGTCGGCGGTAGCAGCTACGTGGCTGGCGAGCGCCTGGGGCCAGAATGCGTCGCTGAGGGTGATGTCGCCGGTAAGCGCGGTGTTGGAGGAGGCGGCGTTGGGCTGGGTGCGCGAGTTGCTCGGGCTCCCGGCAGAGTGTGGGGGCGCCCTGGTGACGGGCGCGACCATGGCTAACTTCACCGCTCTAGCCGCCGCGCGGCACGATCTTCTGGAACGAGCCGGCTGGGATGTGGAGAACGACGGATTGACCGGCGCACCGCCGTTGACCGTGGTCGTAGGAGACGAAGTGCACGTAGCCCTCATTAAAGCGTTAGGCATGCTGGGGCTCGGCCGCAAGCGCGTGGTTCGTGTGCCAGTGGATGGACAGGGGAGAATGCGGCCCGATCAACTGCCGAACCTCGACCGCCGGACGCTGGTTTGCATTCAGGCAGGAAATGTAAACACAGGGGCCTTCGATCCCGCACGCGAAATCTGTGGCCGGGCCCGCGATGCCGGAGCATGGGTCCACGTGGATGGCGCATTCGGGCTTTGGGCCGCTGCATCGCCGGATTATCGTCATCTGACGGATGGGTTCGATCTGGCCGATTCGTGGGCTACGGACGCACATAAGTGGCCGAATGTCGGATACGATTGCGGCATCGCATTGGTGCGTAACTCATCGGCGCTGCGAGCGGCCATGGCGATCGGGGCGGCGTATCTGGCGCCAGGCGATCTGCGAGAACCTTCTCACTACACTCCGGAAATGTCACGGCGAGCGCGTGGAATGGAGTTGTGGGCGGCGCTACGGTCGCTGGGCCGCAACGGGGTAGCGGATCTGATCGAGCGCACGTGCGGTTACGCGGAGCGTTTCGCCGAAGGCCTGCGCGCGGCGGGTCACGAGATACTGAACGACGTCGAGATCAATCAGGTGCTGGTGTCGTTCGGCAGCCCGGAAGTCACACGATCCGTAATCGAGCGGCTACAACGCGAAGGCACGTGCTGGTGCGGAGGAACGGAATGGCAGGGCCGCGTGGCGATGCGCATCAGCGTCTCCTCATGGGCCACCACCGCCGAGGATGTGGAGGCTAGTCTGGCTGCTATTCAAAGAGTCGCCGGCGCCTGACGAAAGAACGCATGGACAGCCGCCATACAACATGGGCACGCCATGTCAGCACACGATGGCTTTGGAAGCTGGGGCGGCAACGCCATGCGTGTGTTTGAGGGTCAAGGGCTTCTAAGTGGAGACGAGAAATGGGACGCTCCCTAACGGTCGCGGCTCGGCCGATTGGCGGGTCGGCCGATTGGCGGGTCGGCCGATTGGCGGGTCGGCCGATTGGCGGGTCGGCCGATTGGCGGGTCGGCCGATTGGCGGGTCGGCCGATTGGCGGGTCGGTCGGTTGGCGGGTCGGCCGATTGGCGGGTCGGCCGATTGGCGGGTCGGCCGGTTGGCGGGTCGGCCGGTTGGCGGGTCGGTCGGTTGGCGGGTCGGTCGATTGGCGGCTCGGCCGTGTCGCGCACCCTATTTCAAGCCGTGCGGTTTGATTTGATCTGCCCAGCGGCTATGATGAATTGAATGTTCAAGGGTCTGCGCCGTTTGATGCTTGCCTGCGTTGGGATGGGTGCATTGATGGCGCAATCGCGTCCCGGCGGGCTCACTCCGGTTCTCGAAATCCCAAAGCCCGTCTATCTGCTAGACGAGTCCATACGATTCCGGATTGGCGTAAACGCGGATTTACCCATTCCCGAGGGAGTGCGCTCATCGTGCGTTCTACATTGGGTCCGGCCGGACGCCACGGCGTTCGACGAGCCGGTTCCCTGGCCTCTCGACGGCGACCCCACGCGCAGTTGGCGCGGCGGCTGGGGCTTCGGAAAGGAACGGCCGGAAATCGGACGATACACCGTTTCGTTTGAATTTGCAGGCCGGAGAACCGCGGCGCAATCCTTCGACGTGATCTCCGACCTTTTCGCGGACCGTATTGCAGCCCACTGGATTTTTACGGATACGAAGTCCGGCGGCCGCGCGCACACGCGTTCGGCGCTGCTCCACGTGGAAAACAAAACCGGCCGGAAGTTGCGGTTCGCCAAACCGGGTTTGTTGGGCAGCGAGGTCTGGCTGGAAATAAAATCATTTCAACCGCCTTCCATGGCGACTTTGCCCGTACCCCAGCAGGCGCTGCTGAGGCCCTCCGAGATCTCCGGCCTCTCATTTGACCGGCTCGATTGGGACAATCAGTCGAACTGGCCGATGATCGAAGCCGCGGATGGCGGGTCGGTAGATCGGCCGGTGGCGTTGGAGTCCGCCTATCCATTTCGGGAAGGGCAGGAATACGAAGTCACGATCCACACGGTTCTGACGGTTTTTGCCGGCGAACGCGGCGATTCCGATGCAGGCCTCTTCCCTTTGCAGATGCCGGTTTCCGCGACGGCGCACTTTAGGTGGTAGGCAGACAGTGCGTTGCCATTTAGCAGCGGCCGGTATTTAGCGGCGCAGGCGCGCTCTATCGATGCGCCGACATCAGCGCGAAAACCGCACCCTGGGGATCCGAACACTGCAAGATCCAGGTGCCGCCGGGTACTTCGGCCGGCCCCATCAGGATCTTGCCGCCATTGGCCTTCACCCGTTCGGCCGCCGCATCAACCGCATCCACATTGAAATAGAACAGCCAGAATGGATGGGGGATTTGCGGTGGTTTGGTCATCATGCCCCCATCCATGGCCTCCTCGGTCGCAAACAGTTGGTACTTGCCCATCGGCCCCATGTCCATGGCGTCCAACTTTTTCCATCCGAAGAGCGACGAATAGAACTCCCAGGCCTTCTCGCCGTCAGCCGCAAACAATTCGTGCCATCCAACCTGGCCGGGCGAATGGGGCGCCGGCGTGACGGGCGGCATACCGCCCGACCCGCGAAACAGCACGAACACCGCGCCGCCGGGATCGGAAACCACCGCAAAGCGTCCCACGCCGGGGATATCCTCGGGGCCGTACACCATCGCGCCGCCCGCCTGCTTCACGCGGCCGGCGTACCCGTCAACGTCATCAACCGCGACGTATCCGCTCCAATTCGGCGGCATGCCAGCCGCCTGGGGAGGCGTGCCCAGAATGCCGCCGATCGGCGTTTCGCCCGCGTGGATGATGGTATAAGACCGGTCGGCCATGCCCGAATCGGTGGTTTTCCAGCCGATTACATTTTGATAAAAAGTCTCGGCGGCCTTCGTGTCGCCGGTCATTAATTCGTACCAAATGAACTTTCCGTTATTCCCCGCCATTCAAAAATCTCCTGATTCGATTTTGACGATCAATCGTGAAGATGGTAACGCGGCGCGCAGGCGCATGCGGGACGAGCCGGCTGCGCCAGCGCCTAGCCGTTCAAAGTCCAGCCCGAACGGTAGGTCCGTCGCAGCAGGTCATTGGCCTCGGTCGAGTTGGTCACGCGGCCGGCCGCCGGATCGTACTCCAGCTTCTTGCCCACACGGTGCGCCACCAGGCCCAGCAGCATTTGTTCGATCATGGTGCCACTGTAATCGAAGTCGCAATGCGTCTTGCTGCTGGTGCCGTGGGTGACACCGTTGTACTTCCCCTTGCAGGCGGCCAGCCACTCGGTCTGGAAGATGTCCGCGTGCCGGGTCCGCCCGTTCTTCTCCGCATCCAGGATGGCGTCCACATCGGTATTGGGCATTCCCAGCGCCGCCGGCAGCCCGTTGTCCAGGAACTGAACCTCCGCGAAGCCGTTCGGCCCCGCTTGCGCGCTCGGCCACGCCTTGAATCCTGGCGGCAATTGCGGCGCGGCGCCCGGCTTGCGCGGAGCCGGCCGAACCGCGCCACTCTGCTGCGTGGGCTGCCCCTTGCCGGCCACCAGCGGCAGCAATTGCTCGCTCGTGCGGCGTTTGTAATAAGTGAAATCCCCATCGTCGTTGTTCGGCAGGATGATGCGGCTGGTAAAGTCCGCCAGAATGCTCCCTTTTGTGCCCTCGTACAAGGCTCCGTTCGCAATGCGGTGGATGTCGATGTATCCCCAAGGCGTTTCCGGCTTCAGCCCGCCCTGATACCACACCACCGTAATCGGACCGCGCCATGCGTTCGCGGGGTGCGCGAAGCTGGCCTTCAGCTTCACGGGGCAAATGTCGGGATTGTATTTGTCGCTGGCGTCCGTGTCTACCTCAACCGAGGTAGGCGCACCCGCGTCGATCGCGTTCCAGGCCAGGTCCATGGTATGGGCGCCCATATCGCCGATCTGGCCCACACCGAAATCCCGATACATATTCCAGAACAGGCAGTTCAATCCGCTGCTGCCGCCGAAATACTGCGGGCTGTACGGATGAAAGGGCGACGCGCCCACCCACTGCTCGTAATGCAGCGCCGCGGGGGGCATTCCATCGCCCGCGGGATATCCCGGGCGCGGGAGCTGGCGGCTATCCCAGGCATGCACCGTCTTCAACTCGCCGATGGCGCCATCGAGGATCAGCTCGCGCACGCGCGCAAAGTTGGGATACGCGTGCCGCTGCGTGCCGTGTTGGGTAGCCACCTTCCCCTTGCGATGAAGGTAATTCGCGCGCACGGTCCGCGCTTCTTCCACGCTCATTCCGAGCGGCTTTTCACAGAAGACGTGCATGTCGCGATTCAACGCCCAGTTGGCGATAAATGCGTGATGATGATCCGCCGTGCAGATGACCACAGCCTCGACATCCTTCTGGTCGAGCACTCTGCGCCAGTCCGAATACGTCTTGGCCTTCGGAAAGATGGCGAGCGCCTCTTTCGTCCGCAGGTCGTTCACGTCGCAAAGCGCCACCACGTTCTCGTTCCGGAGGCTGTCGTAATGCGCCGTGCCTCTGCCCCATACGCCGATCAGGGCCACATTCAGCTTGTTGCTGGGAGCGTTTTCGCCTCGCAGCAGGCCGCTTCTCAGAATTGTCAATCCCGCGGCCGTACCCGCGGATTTCAGCAGATCGCGTCGATTCATATGAAAAGGGATCCTTCCGCTCCATGTTACCCCCTGGCGCGATTTCCGATTAGCCAGGATGCCGGAGGAGGAAATCCGTGCTTGAATGATGGTTGTCATGTCCGTTCGTTATGGTCTGATGATTGGGGCTTGCCTGTGGCTCTGGGGCTGCAGCCACGCTTCCGCGATCCGGCAGTATGGCTTCCACGGCGAAGTTATAGCGCTTAACCCCCAGGAACACACGGCTACCATCAAACATGGCAAGATCGGCGATTGGATGGGCGCCATGACCATGGAATATCCGATCAAAAACGAGGCCGATTGGAAGAAGCTCGCGCGGGGCGAGCAGATCGACGCCACGGCCTTCGTTCAGGATGCGTCCTATTACGTTGGCGACATCCGCGTAACCGGCAAGGCGCCTTCACTCGCGCCGTAGACCCGCTCGCGCAGGGTCTATCGAACCGCATCCGGCAGCGGAATGGATACGTCCCCGGTGGCCGCCCACTCGGTACCGCGCGTGAGGGTGGCCGCGAATCCGGCGCTTTTCATGGCGTCGGGATCGTGCCCCAGCGCCGTCACGAATACACGCCCTTTGCCGTAGTTGACCGTCCACAGCATGGGTTGGTTCAGCCCGGGGCCGGGGAGCGGCTGCTTTTCCGCAGGGTTGTACCGCGCGTGATCGTCCCAGGCGGAGGCCAGCACATGAAACGCGGCCGGCGGTTGCCATTTCAGATTGGCGTACAACTCATCGTTCGATTGCATAAAGGAAGCCGGCATGCCCCTGGTGATGGGATGTTCCCGATCTGTGATTTCCACCGTGAAATCGTGGCGCGCCGAATGATGCCCGTGTTGCGGCCGCCAATTGCCGCCGCACAGCTTTTCGTAGTCGTCCCAGCCGTTGAAAGCCGCCGTCGAAAAGTGATACACCACCACTCCCTTGCCGGAACGGACGAAATCCAGCAGCGCGGCGTCGGCGCGGCCGCCCCAGCGCAGCTCGGGACGGTTACTGTCGTAGTAATTCAAAATCACGACCCCGTAGGGGGCCAGGGTCTCGGGTCCGGCGCCGCGGAACTCCTCGGTCACGCGGACTTCGAAGCGGCCGGTATCCTCGAGCAGTTTTCGCAGCACCGGGGTGGTGGCACGCCAATCGTGGCCGTTTTGCCCGGTGATAATGAGCGCCTGGATCTTAGGCGCCGGCGGCTGTCCCGCCGCGGCGGCGGCGGCCAGCAGGATGAGTAGCAAGGATCTCCTGAACACGCCGTTATTGTATCGGATATCGTGGTATTAAACTGGTAGTCGAAGCCGCCGGTTAAGCGCGACGAAGCTGCGGTGGCAACGCCATGCGTGTGTCGGAGACGAGCGGTGGGACGCTCCCTCACGGTCGCGGCTCGGCCGATTGGGATCAACTTCTCCTCTTTCATGTCGCGCTTAACCCAAGCCGCCCGAGAGACTGGTGTAAACTGATTCCTGTAGATTCGTGGTGCCACTATGACCGATGAAGAAGTCGAAAACTATCTTCGCGAAAACGGATACCCCGAGGCGGTCTGGCGCGCGGGACGGCAGGGCCTGATTGGCCGCTGGCGGGAATTCGTCGGCGACGTCGAACAAGGTTACACGTTGAGCTTCTTCGACTATTGCAATGAGCTGGACGTGCGCGCCATCATCGAAAGCTGCGGCCTCGGCGAAGAGGTGCAGAGCGAAGACGCGCGGTTGAAGGCGCAACTGACGGCCACCGATAAGCGCGTGTGGGATAGCGGAGTCCCGAATTCGTTCTGGGACTTCGGATATCCCCGGAACGCCGAGGGCGATTTGCTGGAAGATCTGAAAGCCGCCAATCTGGTATAGAGACAGGGCGGCCCTATACTGAAGGAATGGGCTTCCACCTGACGGTCAATTACAGTCCCAAGGGCGACCAGGCCGCCGCCATCGAGGAACTGGTGCGCGGTGTCCGCGACGGCGAGCCGCATCAGGTCCTGCTGGGCGTAACCGGCTCCGGCAAAACCTTCACCATGGCCAAGGTGATCGAGGACATCGGACGGCCCGCGCTGATTCTGGCGCACAACAAAACCCTGGCCGCGCAGCTCTACCACGAATTCAAATCGTACTTTCCCGAAAACGCGGTGGAATACTTTGTCAGTTACTACGATTATTATCAGCCGGAAGCCTACATTCCATCGAGCGACGTTTACATTGAGAAGGAAGCCACCATCAACGACGAACTGGATAAGCTGCGGCTCTCGGCCACGCGTTCGCTGTTCGAGCGGCGCGACTGCGTGATCGTGGCCAGCGTGAGTTGCATCTACGGCCTGGGCTCGCCGGAAGCCTACTACGGCATGCTGCTGATGCTCGAAAAGGGGCAGAAGATTTCGCGCAATCAAATTGTGTCGCGGCTGGTGGATATCCTGTACGATCGCAACGACGGGGATTTCCGCCGCGGCAGTTTCCGGGTGCGCGGCGATGTCATCGAAATCTACCCCACTTACGAAGACTACGCGTACCGCATCGAGATGTTCGGCGACGAGATCGAAGGCCTCTCCCAAATCGATCCGCTGCTCGGGCAAGTGCGCCAGACTTACCAGCGGCTGCCCATCTATCCCAAGACGCACTATGTGATGTCCGAGGAAACCAGGAACTCGGCCATGGCCAGCATACTCACGGAGCTGGACTGGTGGCATAAGGAACTGGAGAAGCAGGGCAAGCTGATCGAAGCGCAGCGCTTGTGGCAGCGCACCATGTTCGACCTGGAGATGATGAAGGAGATCGGATACTGCCACGGCATCGAGAATTATTCGCGGCATTTTTCCGGCCGTTTGCCGGGTGAGGCGCCGCCCACGCTGCTCGATTACCTGCCGCACGATTCGCTGATCCTGATCGATGAGAGCCACCAGACCATCCCGCAATTGCACGGCATGTATCATGGCGACCGCTCGCGCAAGGAAGTGCTGGTGTCGCACGGATTCCGCATGCCCAGCGCCCTTGACAACCGTCCACTCACGTTTGAAGAATTCGAGCACCGCGTCACCCAGGTGATCTATGTTTCGGCCACGCCTGGGCCCTATGAACTGACCAAGGCGGCCGGCGTGGTCGTGGAGCAGATCATTCGCCCGACGGGCCTGCTGGATCCGGAGGTCGAGATCCGTCCGGTGAAGGGACAGGTGGACGATCTGCTGGGGCAGATCCGGCGGCGGGTGGAGAACAATCAGCGCGTGCTGGTAACCACCTTGACGAAACGCATGGCCGAAGATCTGGCGGAATACTATTCCGAAGTGGGCGTGCGTTGCCGCTATCTGCACTCCGAAGTAAGCACCCTCGACCGTCTCAAGATCCTGCGCGATTTGCGGCGGGGCGAGTTCGACGTGCTGATCGGGATCAACCTGCTGCGGGAGGGTCTCGATCTGCCCGAAGTATCGCTGGTGGCCATTCTGGACGCCGACAAGGAAGGGTTCCTGCGGTCCAGCGGCGCGCTGATCCAGACCATGGGCCGGGCGGCGCGTCATGTGGAAGGACGCGCCATCCTCTACGCGGACGTGATGACGGACAGCATGAAGAAAGCCATCGAGGAGACTACTCGCCGCCGGCGCACGCAGGAGGAATACAACGAACGCAATGGGATCACGCCGCAGTCGATCGTCAAGCCGATCGATATGAGCCTGGTGGCGATCGCGGAGGCCGATTATGTGACGGTGCCGCTCGAATCCGACGACGAAATCGAAAGCATGACGCCGCAGCAGCGCGAGCATTTATTGAGCGAGTTGGAGGAGCGCATGCGGGAGGCCGCGCGCAAGTTTGAGTTCGAGAAGGCGGCCCAGATTCGGGATAAGCTGAAGGCCTTGCGGGCGAGTTCGGTGGAAGGGATCGGGGCGGTGGCCACGTAGTTGTGAGCGTCCACGACGCTCCACTTTCTGCGAGGCCGTAGTACATGTCCGGGAGCGACACCGGAATGCGGGACGCCGTTAATAGACACTTTCTCGCCCTCTAGTGTAGTGCGTCACACAGATTAGCGATTACGCGTCGCATTGTGGGGCGGGCTATTCAGCCCGCGGACCCGCTTTCCAGCGGGTCTAGCCGCCTGGAAAGGCGGCTGCGGCCAGGATTGACCGCCCCACGAATGTCGCCCGAATACTCTTCATGATTTCGGAGTCCGCGGATTATGCGGCCATCAAGGTTGGCGTCAGCCTGAAATCTGACTCGCATGACGCGCCCGCTGTAGCTTGGGCGATCAACTCCGCGTTCGTGCGCCTCGACTGCTGCTGCGCTTCAGCGAGGTGCTGTCCTTCCGTCAGGTTGGCGTCGATTTGTTTCTGGTTCCCCAGGTAAAAAGCAAGCGCGCCAGAGCGAATCAAGGGAGACTCGCGTCCCCCCAATACAGTATTGGCCTTCAACAAACTTGACGTACTCTACAGGCATAACTTGCCTCGACGTCTATCGTGACACAGTAATGCGCAGCACGGCGAGTATCCAAGGGGACGCATGGACAGCCGCCATACAACATGGGCACGCCATGGCAGCACACGATGGCTTTGCCGAGCAGGGTGGCGCCAGACGAACGCTGGGACGCTCCCTAACGGTCGCGGCTCGGCCGGTCGCGGCTCGGCCGGTCGCGGCTCGGCCGGTCGCGGCTCGGCCGGTCGCGGCTCGGCCGGTCGCGGCTCGGCATGGTTGCCATCAGGCCTGGAACAGGGAAATGCCGGCGATCCCGGCCGCACCCGCTGCCAGGCAGCGCGGCGCGTTCTCCATCGTTACGCCGCCCAGCGCCAGCACCGGCATGCGCACGGATGCCGCGGCTTCGCGCAAACGATCCAGTCCGAGCGGGGGGCCGTATCCGGCTTTCGAGGGCGTGAAGAAGACCGGTCCGAAGACCACGAAATCCGCGCCTTCGCTTTCGGCGCGGCGCACTTCCTCCGGCGAGTGGCAGGATGCGCCGATCAGGAAACCGGACGGAACGATCCGCCGCCACTCAGCGGCCGCGATCGAATCCGCCGGCAGATGCACGCCCTGCGCGCCGCACGCCAGCGCGATATCCACGCGCGCATTCACCAGGATGGCCGCGCCGTGCGGATTCGGCAGTCGCAGCGCCCGCGCGACCAAGCCAGCCAGTTCGCGAGCGGTCAGATCCTTCTCGCGGATCTGGATGCGTTCGACCCCCGCCGCCAGCGCGCGGGCGATCGATTCGAGCAGCGCCTCGCATCCGCCCAGCGGCCGGCGGTCGGTAATGTAATAGCGCAGCATCAGAGCGGTTCGTAATAACGCTCGCCCGCGCACGCCTTGCAGAGCACGCGGCCATCGCGCACCACTTCGCGCTTGAAATTGATGCCTTCGCCGCACTCCGCGCAAGCCACGCGCGCGGCCTTATAGCCGGGGAATTCTTCCGGGCCGAGCCGGACCCGCACCCATTCCGCCGAGAACAGCGCGGCATCCGGCAGTTCCCGGTAAGCGCGCATCTGCTGTGCGTTTTTGTCGGTGATTTCCGGAAACATTTCCTGTGCGCGCTGTTTGGAATCTTCGAGCGCCACCACGCGCACCGCGCGGTCCGCCTCCAGATCGCAAAAGGTGGCGGCGACTTTGCCGAAATCGCGGAACTTGAGCGCGCGCTTGCCCAGCCGGCACCCGGTGACCACCGGAATCGCGTCCGTGGCGCAGCGGTCGATTTCGATGAAGGTCACCAGCCGCTTGCGATGCCTGCCCAGAGGATCGTCCAGTTCGAGCATTTTCAGCCCGAAGATCGCCAGGCGCAGTCCCAGAATCTGGCCGGCGCAGATATGGCCATGCGCCTGCTCCGCCAGCGCCACATATTCGTCGAATGTCTTCAGAGGCATCACAGCACCCGCAGCGCCTGGGAGGGAAACTCTACCAGCCAGTCCTTATTATCCTTCCGCGGCTCGAACTCGCGCCGGGCAACCTCGGCTACAATGCCACCGGCGAATTCCAAACGCACGGCGCGGGGCATTTCGGCGGCGCGTTCCAGGCGCACGGCCACCTGATTCGTGGACGGTTTCGCGCCGTCCTGTGGCGCCGCGATCAACTGGCCAGGCTCCACGCAGAGCCAGACACGATCGCCGCGCAGGCGGCCGGGCAGGTACGGGCCGGTCAATTCAAAGGAATCGAGGCGCAGGCGGCTGGTGTTACGGCCCGGATCGAGCGCTACAATTTCGGCGGGAAACAGATTGCGGATGCCGAGGAGGCGCGCGGCGTCCACGCCGGCCGGCTGATCGAGGACTCTGCGCGGCGGTCCGCTTTGCAGAATGCGTCCGGCATCCAGCAGCAACATGTTACCGGCCAACTCGAAGCAGGTCTCCAGGTCGCGCGTGGCCATCAAAACGGGCAGGCTGGATTCATCCCGTACCATGCGCAGCATCTTGTGCCATTCGGCGCGCAAGGCCATGTCCAGACCGGAGGCGGGCTCATCCACCAGCAGCAGTTTCGGTTCGCCAATGAGCGCGCGCGCCACCGACGCCCGCAGCCGCTCCCCCTGCGAAACTTCGCCCGGGCGGCGCGGGGCAGCATCCTGCAGCGCGAACCGTTCCAGCGTCTCCTTCACGCGGCGGTGACGCTCCAGGCGCGTCAGCCCCGCGAGCGGAAACAGCAGATTATCGTGCAGGCTCATGTGCGGGAACAATGCCCATCTTCGCGCGACGTATCCCACGCGCCGGCGGCGCGGCGGCAGGTTCACACCGGATGCGCCGTCGAAAAGGATTTCGTCGTCGAGGATAACGCGGCCCGCGGCGGGCGCGACCCAGCCGGCGATGGCATCGAGGATGAGAGTCTTGCCCGCGCCCATGGCTCCGAATAGCGCGGTAATTCCGGACGCCGCCTGGAATTCGACATCCAACCCGGAAGTGGCTACGCGCACCTGAATCATGCGGGCACTTGCCCCTTTTGCAGCCGGCTGCCGAGGTAAAGAGCCGCCAGACCGGCCGCCGCAATCGGCAATAGCAGCCACCCGCTTGCGCCGCCAGCAAGGATGGCCGTCGCGCCGAAATCCACAAATGAACGAACGAAGCCAAACAGGAGAGCCCCCCACAGCGCGCGCCAGGCGAGAGGGAGGGTCACATACCAATAGATACGCCACTCGCCCGCCCCTAAACTGCGGGCCGCATTCCCAAAGGCGGGGTCCACCGCGGTGAAGCCCGCGCGCATCATTCGCAGGAACAGCGGCAGGGTGTAGACCGCTGAAACAACCACTGCGGTGTGCCAGCTAAAGCGCAGGGACCCGCGGCCCATGGCCGCCAGCAGATAGTAAACCAGCACGGCCGGCGGCAGGACCAGCGGAAGGCCGGCGGCGGCATCCAACCAGTGGCTTCCGCGAAAGTCGCGGCTGGCCAGTAGCCAGGCCAGAGGCATCGCCGCGAGCATGGCAAATAGCGTGGCCAAGCCGGCGTAACGCAGGCTGAGCCAGAGCGGGGACCATTCCATTGGCATGCGCGGGAATCTAATTATACCCGCATGACGGCGTTCCGATTACTTCCAGGCGCCCAGCAGGCGCCGCACCACCACCAATTGGCCAAGATGATATGCGTTATGGTCGGCCACCAGCAGCACTTCGCGCAGAACGGTTTGGCCGGTGCCATGCGGAATGCGCGCATGCAGATTGATTTTCGAGTTTTTCACCATGCGGCGGATGGTTGCCAGATCGGCGCGGAAGGCTTTCACGCTCTTATCCCACGCGGCATCGTCGGGGGGCGCCTGGGTGGGCGGCCAATAGCCGGCGGGCCAGGGCGGCGAAACATGTTTCGGTTTGCGGGTGAACTCCAGGATGTCCCACTGGGCGAGGCGCATGTGCTCCAGAATTTCCCACGGCGTATGCGGCAATCCACTGGGCCGGATGCCGCGCAATGCGGTAGGCAGACCAGCGACCGCGGCATCGAAGTCGAGGTGCGCTCCGCCGCCATCCAGCAGGTAGACCAGGTGTTCCCGCAGAGATTGATCTTGGGTCATATCTGTTACTATTCTTGGACATCGGAGGGTTGGAAAACAAGCGGGCCGCTGGAAACACGATGGCTTTGGAAGCTCCGGCGCAATCCAGTGGGTTGTTACCGCGCAGGCTGAGCGCTGGGACGCTCCCTCACGGTCGCGGCTCGGTTGGTTGGCGGCTCGGTTGGTTCTGGTTGGCGGCTCGGTTGGTTGGCGGCTCGGTTGGTTGGCGGCTCGGTTGGTTGGCGGCTCGGTTGGTTGGCGGCTCGGTTGGTTGGCGAGCGGGGTTGAGCGGTGGGACGCTCCCTCACGGTCGCGGCTCGGTTGGCGGCTCAGCCGATTGGGATCCCGCTAGAAACTGAATTTCATGGCGCACTGCACCAGGCGGGGGGCGGCGGCGCCGGCGATCTGGCCGAAGTTGGAACTGCCGATGTTGCCGTTCACCGCCGCCGGCCCGTCGAATTGCGCGTGGTTCCACACGTTGAACGCCTCCAGCCGGAGCTGCAGTGTGCGCGCCTCGGTGAAGTGGATGTTCTTCGCCAGCGCCATATCGAAGTTCGCGATGCCCGGACCGTAGAAGAAGCGGCGCGCGGCGGTGCCGAGTTGTCCCAGGGCGGGAAGACTAAACAGGGCCGTATTAAATGCCCGCTCTCCGTTACGGGGATTGCGATTCAGGTTTAGCGCCCCGGGCGTGTAATCGGGCGTATCCACACCATTGTTATTGATGCCGTTCGGAAGGGTGCCGAGCAGGGACGTATCGTCGTTATTCAACAGAGTGACCGGAAAACCGGTGCTGAACCGGGTGATCCCGGAGATTTCCCAGCCTCCCCGAATCGCATAACGATAGCTGGCCACGAAGTTGTGGGTCAGATCGAAGGCCGAGGGCGCGCGGTCGAGCGCCGGGTTCACCGGATTCACGGCCTCGGCCAGGCTCGACGACTGGTCGATCGACTTGCTGTAGGTATATCCGGCGAGGAATTCGAAGGGACCCGCATAGTGGCGTACGGTGATTTCGAGCGCGTTATAGTTCGAGTTGCCGATGGTCTTCTGATAGCTGACGCCGCCGAACGAAGCTGGGAACGGTCCGCGCGTACCCTGGATGGTCCGGCCGGATGGAGTGGTGTAGACGCCGCTCTCGCCGAAGGGTCCGCAAGTGCCGGTTCCCGGCATCACATCCGCCAGTTGATTGAGACTCAGGCACAACGCCGGATTGCCCGGGTTGGCTTCTTCGACGACCAATAAATGATGGGCCTGCGCGCCTACGTAACCCAACCGCAGAAAGGTGTTTGCCGAGAATTGCCGCTCCAGCGACAAGGTGAAGTTCTCGGCATAGGGCGGCTGGTTCTGGCGATAGAAGGAAGGAATGCCCGTCAGAGGCAGATACATGGCCCAATCGACCTGGCGGTCCGGGTTCTGCGCGGAAGCTCCGAACGGCGGGAAGGGCAGGGGGAATCGCTGGCCGTTGTTCTGTCCGGTGGCCGCCGTAATGAATGGGGTTTCAAACAACGGCGGCGCCGGACTGGTGTAACTGTAACCATACGGCGGATTGGCGCTCATAATGCCCGCGGAGAGCCCTTCAAAGGCCGTATAGAACATGCCGTAGCCCGCGCGCACGGTAGTTTTCGCGCCCGGCGACCAAGCCAGTCCGATGCGCGGCGCCAGGTTGGCATAGCGCGTGGGCGCGAGGGTGGAAGGAATGCCGGGATCGCCGGGGAAGACCAGGCCCGTGGGCGCACCCGGATAGACCACGGACTGCTCGCCCAGCACCAGCGTCTGCAACTGGTTGTACTTCTCCCGCCAGGGCTCGATCACGTCCCAGCGCACGCCGTAGTTCAATGTCAGATTGGGCCGCAGCCGCCAGCTATCCTGCCCGTAAGCTCCGAAGTAGCGGGTCCGGTTGTAGAAGCTCTGCGAATCGGCCTGCGTGTAGCTCGATGGAATCCCCAGAAGGAAATCCGCGAAATCGACGCCGGTCTCGGAGCCCAGAAAATCGAACGAGCCGTTAGATTGCGCATCCGGATTGGTATTCACCTGGTCGTAGTGCATGGCGGCGCCGAACTTGAAGCTGTGGCTGCCGCTCACGCGCGACCCATCGTCGGACGCCTGGAAGGTGTTGTTCACCTGGCGCAGCCCGGTCGAATCCACGCCCAGGGTGAAATCGTTGAATGACACATTGGCGACGCCTTCGATGGAGGGCACCAGCGGCACGATGCCCGGCGTCCCCATGCCTTCGACAAAACCTTGCGAGCTCAGGCTGGGTCCTACGCCGCCCGCGGGCTGGCCGGCGATGTTCGCGTTGCGCAGGAAGCTCAGGTGAAATTCGTTGACGGTGTTGGCGCCGAATGTCTTCGTGGCGGACAAGCTGGCGAGCTGCGCCAGGCCGAAGTTCAGTGCATTGAAGCCGGGCAGGCTGGCGCCGCCTTGCGCGGTGGGATAAGGATTATTCAGCTTGTAATTGTCCGCGAAATAGTATGCCGATAACATGCCCCAGCGGGAGTCGCCATCCAGGCGGAGAGCGCCTTTGTCGTCACGTAGGTTTTCGTCATACGCGGCCGTGGAGAACTGATCCGCGCCGGCGTTCGGCTGTTGGATAAACGGCAGCAGGTTGCGCGCGGGAGCGGACCAGGCGCGTTGGGGAACGATCGCGTTGGGAAAAACGCATTGCGCGGCGTTCGTACAGCCGGGCGTATAGTAGGGCTCGCCCGGCGACACGCCATATCCCAGCTTTTCCGACAGGGTGTTGGCCCAGTATTGGCCATTCACCGCGCCGGTCAACTGGCTGGCCTGATCCTGCAGGTTGCCCGAGCGGTCGGCGAGCGAGGGGACGCGGATGAGTCCGGTGTCCACGCCTTGAGTCATGCGGGTGCCCTGGTAGTCGGCGAAGAAAAAAAGGCGGTCGCGGCGGATGGGACCGCCCAGCGTCGCGCCGAACTGATTCTGATCGAAGCGCGCGCGGTCCGCCGAGAAGAAGTTGCGGGCGTCGAGCTCGGTATTGCGCAGAAACTCGAACAGGCCGCCGTGCAAGGCATTCGTGCCGGACCTGGTGACCACCAGGATCTGTCCGCCGCTGTAATCGCCGTACTCGGCATTGAAGTTGCTGGTGAGGATGCGCAACTCGGCGATCGAATCCAGGTTCGGCACAACTGCCGTTCCCATATTGACCGTCTCTTCGACGTTGCTGCCGTTCACCACGAAGCCATTGGCGGTTTCGCGCTGTCCGCTGACAGAGAGGTTGCCCGGATTCAGGCCTCCGGAAGGCGGCGTGCTTGTGACGCCCGCCATCAGGACCGCATTCGGCTGCTGCGAACTGGAAGGAATCACGCCGGGCTGCAGCGCCAGCAGATCCGTGAAGCTGCGGCCGTTCAGCGGCACCGAGCGGGTGGTGGCGCCGGAAAGAGTTTCACCGGCTTGTGTGCCGGTGGGATCCGGCCCTACGCCATCGCCAGTTATTGTCAGGGCCTCGTTTTGGCGGTCAAGCTGAAGGGTGATTTCGAGGCGCAGCGGCGTACCGGTTATTTCGAATGCGCGCGCAAAGGGTTGAAAGTTGGTTTGATGAATCGCCATGCTATAGAGGCCGGCGGGAAGTTCGGGGAAGGCGTAGGAGCCATCGCTGGAGGTAACCGCGCTTTGCCCGGAGCCTGTGGCGATCGCCCGAATGACAACGGTCACGGCGGGCATGGCAGCTCCGCTGGGGTCCGTGACGACGCCGGTGAGCATGGCGCCATCCGAGCGGGCAGAGGCGCAACAGGCGAGAGCGGCAAGCAGCAGCAGGCGGGTGGTTGTAGGAGGCATGCGTTCGAAGACATTCTCTTGCAACTCAGTTGCAATTCAAAATCATGATGGATGCTATGGTCTTTGCGCAGGAAGTGCAATTACGCAAATGAGTTGCAGAAGGGCGATTTGGAGATATGCGGGGAACCGTTGGGCCAATATGCCCGCGCCTGGGTTTAATCACCCACGCTGGGGCAAGCGTCCACGCCTCGCACGGGTTAGACGCTGGCTCCGCCCATGCGGACCGCTTCGGCAATTCTAGAGGGAATTTTGACGCATTTGGACCAATAGGCGATCAGTTGGGCCGCCTTGTCGAAGATCTCGTCCAAGTGGACTGGCTTACAAATATAAGAGTTGGCGCCTGCACGGTAGCACCGTTCAATGTCCGCGGGATCGCTCGATCCCGATAGGACCACTATGGGAAGGTGCCGGAATTCGTCTTGCCGCTTGAGGTGTTCGAGCACCTCAAAGCCGCTGAGGCGGGGAAGGTTCAGATCGAGAAGCACGAGGTCGCACCGAAGCGAGTTCCGGCTCAAATACTCGACCGCCTCCACGCCGTCTTTGAGCAGCACAACCTGCATCGGCACTCCCGTTTCGCGGAGAGCCATCTGCAATAACTGCGCTTCGGCCGGATTATCTTCGACTACAGCGATTCGGAGCATTGGGTCCAGGCTGATTTATTAAGCTGATTTCATCCTATGCCTTTTTGCCGCGCCTTAGGTACGGTGAAGTGGAACGTGGAGCCGCTGTTAGGTACGGATTCCACCCAAATGCGTCCGCCGCGGCGTTCGACGATTTTCTTGCAAATCGCCAATCCGACCCCCGTGCCGGGGTAATCGTGACCATGTAGCCGTTTGAAAACGGAGAAGATCTGGTCCGCGTACTGCATGTCGATTCCGAGACCGTTATCCCGTACGGAAAAGACCCACTCGGGTCCCGCTTCACGCGCCGAGATGTGAATCCGCGGCGGATCCGCACTGCGATATTTGATCGCATTGCCGATCAGGTTTTGGAGGAGTTGCAGAAACTGGGTTTCATCCATGTAAACCGTCGGGAGCGGATCGAAGGTGATCCTGGCATCGCTACTTTGAATGGCCAGTTGCAGATTCAGCAAGGCGCTCGACAGGACCGCCGCGACATCCACCGGCGCGAGTTTCAGATCGGCGCGTACCACCTGCGAGTAACCGAGCAGGTCCAGCAGCAAGTGCCGCATGCGGTCCGCCGCCGAGAGGATGAAGCCCATGTGCGGTTCGGCGTCCGGTCCCAGTCTGTCCTTAAAATCCCGTTTCAGAAGTTCCAGATAGCTGGTGATGGTGCGCAGCGGTTCCTGCAGGTCGTGGGATGCGGCAAAAGCAAACTGTTGGAGGTCGAGGTTGGCCCGGCGCAGGCGTTGTTCATCGTGCCTTCGTTCGGTGACGTCGCGAAGGTTGACCTGAATGAAAGACTTTTCCCGCACGGTATAACGATTGGCTACGATCTCCACGATGAGTTCCCGGCCGTCCCGACCGCGCATCGGCACAGAATCGTATCGGGCGGTACCTTTTTCGATCGTGTCGGGAACCAGCCGGTCCATCTCCTCCCGATCGAGAAAAGGCGGGATATCGCGGAACGGCTTGTTCAACAGATCCGCCAGCGGATATCTGGAGATCTCTAGAAAGAACGGATTTACGTCCGCGACGGTTCCGGATGGAGAGTTCAAGACGATGATGCCGTCCTTGGCCGATTCAAAAATGCGCCGGTACTGTATCTCGGCGGACTCCTGCCGGTCGGTGACGTCCTCGATCGCGAGCAGCAGGGTGAAGTTTGAATCGGCGGCCGCGATCCGGCGGGCGTTTAGCCGCATGACTTTTTTCCCGACGCCCGGAAAGTCATGAGAGACTTCGAAATCGCGAAAGGGGACATCGCGAACCAGCGCCTGCTCCAGCAGGCGGCGCAGTTCTGGAATGTCCCATTGCCCATTGTCCAAATCGTAAATGGGCTGCTCCAAGGTGTCTTCGGGACGGCCGCCGAAGGTTTTGTAGAACGCGCCGGTGGCGCGCTTCACACGGAAGTTGCTGTCGAGGACCAACAGGGGATGCTGGACACTCTCCACGATGCCATCGGCGAAGCGGAGCGCCTGCTCCGCGCGTTCGAGGGCGCGCGTGGCATCGTCGATATCGATGAGCGTCATGACGGCGCCCTCGATTCTTTCATCGATGGTGCGATAGGGCCGGATGAACAGATTGAACCATCGGTCTTCGCGGTCCTGCACCCGCTTCTGCTGGACGGCGAGGGTCTGCAGGGTCTCAAGCAGCAATTGGCCGAGGTCCGGGATGCGGAGGGTGTGGTGAATATCCCCGATGAGACGGCCGATATCGGCGGGCACCAGCCCAAACTGGCGTCCGGCGGCCGGCGTGAAGCGCCGCAGCCGCAGGTCCATGCCGACCATCACGATCGGAATTGTGGCCGCGCTCAGGATGTTGCTCAGATCGTTGCTGGCGAGGGAGAGTTCGCGGTTCCGATTTTGCAGCTCATCGTTCACCGTGGTCAGTTCCTCATTGGCGGACTGCAACTGTTCCTTGGCGGTTCTGAGCTCTTCGTTGGTGCTTTGCAGTTCCTCATTGATGGAGCGCGCTTCCTCGTTGGCGGCGCGCAGTTCCTCGGTAACGGCGTCGTGTTGCTCGACGATCTTGCGCAGGTAATCCTTAGTTTGGCCTAGCTCGCGCTGCGCGTAGCTGAGCTCCAACTCCGCGGCGCCGGCCTCGCGGGCGCCGTCCGCGGAGGGAATGGCGCGGGCATGCTGGGACTGGTCTTCGAACAGCACCAGGCAGGTGCGCGCATCGTCGGAGAGCGGCACCACGCTAAGATTGACCTCGCGGGTTTCGCCGTCATGATGTACGCGAATGCCGCTTTCGTGGATGGGCTGCTTCTGCTCCAGGGCCGCGGCCACCGATCTGCGCAGCGGCGTCAGCAACTCTTCGCGCGCCGCGCGCAGCAGGTTCACACGGCCTTCCACCGGGATATGCTCCAGGTAGAAGCCGATTTGACCGTGGACTTCGAGGATTTGGAGATCTTCGCCCACCAGCACACCCGCGGGCGCATACAAATCCCGTAAGATGCGGGCCGCGCGGGCCTCGAGATCCACCAGGGTGGGCATGGGCAGCGGCGATCTGGCCAATGCACCGGCAGGCAGAGGCTCCGTTCCGCGCGCCGGCGGCCGGAGTTCCATGGCCAAATGCGCCGGCACCGGCCGCTTCAGGAAGATCTTATTCTCGTGATCGAAAACGCCAAACAGATCGGTGCGAGCGCCGACGGTCTCCGCCGTGCCCAGAACCAGCAGGCCCGCCGGCTTCAGGCTGTAATGCAAAGACGGCAGCACGCGCTGCTGCAGACCGGCGGCAAAATAGATGAACACGTTCCGGCAGCTCACCATGTCCAATTGCGAAAATGGCGGGTCGCTGGTGAGGTCGTGCCGCGCAAAGACGCAGCAGTCGCGAATCTGTTGCTTGATGCGAAACCCGGAATCGACGCGCGCAAAGAACCGTTGTAAACGCTCGGGCGGAACATCCTCTCCGGCCTTCTCCGTGTAGATGCCGGAGCGCGCCCTGTCAATCGCCGTATCGCTGATGTCCGTCCCAAACACCTGGACCGGGAAACTCTTGCCGGATTTCTGCAGGACCTCGAAGGCCACGATGGCGATAGAATAGGCCTCCTCTCCGGTGGCACAGCCCGGCACCCAGATGCGGAACGGGTCATCGCCGTTCCGTTGGAGCAGGTAGTCCTGAATCGCCCTCGCAAGCGCCTCGAACATCTCGGGCTCACGGAAAAACGAGGTTACGCTGATCAATATGTCATGGTATAACTCGTGGACCTCGGCCGCATGACTATCCAGGTACTTCAAGTATTCGCGCAAGGTAGCGAGATGGTTCACCACGAGGCGGCGCCCTAACCGTCTGCGTATGGTGCTCTGCTTGTACTGGCTGAAGTCGACTCGCGTCGCGGCTCGCAGACGGTCGAGTATCTGGCGGAATTCGCCATCCTGTTCGGCGTCGCCGAGCGGCTCTTCCAACTGTTGCAATGGCACCGTTAAATAGGGATGGGAATCGATTTTGGCCAGCTCTTCCGCGATGCGGCTGGGCGGGAGCACAAAATCGACGGCCCCTGTGCCGACGGCGCTGTGGGGCATGCCGCCGTATTTGGCGGATCGCTCATCCTGGGCGAATGTGGTTCCGCAGCGGGTCTTGATGGCCCTGATCCCCTGCGCTCCGTCGGAAGCCGATCCGGAAAGGATGACGCCAATAGCGCCTCCGCCCCGGTCTGCTGCGAGGGACTCAAGGAAGACGTCCACCGGATAGTTGGGCCGGGGGCTCGCCGGGCGGGGCGCTAAGTGCAGGACTCCGTCCCGAATTACCATAACTGTGTTCGGAGGGATCACATACACATGCTCCGGCTCTACGAGTTGCCCCTCGCCCGCCTGGATTACCGGCATGCCGGTGCCGCGCGAGAGGATTTCGGCGAGTTGGCTTTCATGGTGGGGTTCCAGGTGCTGGACAATCACAAACCCCATCCCCGTGTGGGGCGGCAGCGCGGCCAGCAGGTCCAGTAACGCCTCGAGACCGCCGGCCGAGGCACCGACTCCGACTATGTGAAACTGGCTCGCCGGCCGGTTTGATTCGGAATTGTCCATGGGTGAATTCCCGGTGTCAAACGATACTTTTCAGGAATGTTTTCCGCTTTAACTGTTAAGTCTATTCTAGCGCGGGCGAAGACAGGCCATCCCGAGGGCTACCTACCCCGGTGCGCCATAAATGTGGAAGGGATGCGGGTTTTTTGGTCCCCATTTATCGAGCGTATATTTTGCGCTCGGTTAGGAGAAGCGTACGCATGTCTGAAACCGGATTGTGGAAGAACCCATGGACAGGCGCCGTACAACATGGGCACGCCATGGCAGCAGACGATGGGTTTGGAAGCTGCGGCGACGATCCGGTACGTCGTTGCCGAGTTGCTTGAGGCTCAAGAGTTTTAATGGGAGACGGGTGGGACGCTCCCTAACGGTCGCGGCTCGGATTGGCGGCGCGGACGATTGGCGGCGCGGACGATTGGCGGCGCGGACGATTGGCGGCGCGGACGATTGGCGGCGCGGTCGATTGGCGGCGCGGACGATTGGCGGCTCGGACGGTTGGCGGCTCAGCCGATTGCCACTTTCATGTCGCGCTTAACCCTACCCGCACCAACGGCACTCGCTTATATTAGGTACTTGGAAACGGCTTCGGAACTACTGGCGCGCTCCATCGCCGCCCGGCTGCGCGATGCGGGGCACAAGGCTTATCTGGTGGGCGGTTGTGTGCGCGATCTTCTGCTGGGGCGGACGCCGAAGGACTTCGACGTGGCCACCGACGCGCGGCCCGATCGGGTGAGCGAGTTGTTCGAGTGGTCCGAGCAGGTGGGCGCGCATTTCGGCGTGGTGCTGGTGCGGGAGAATACTGCCCAGGTGGAAGTGGCTACCTTCCGCAGCGACGCCAGTTACAGCGACGGGCGGCGTCCCGATGCCGTGCGCTTCGAGAGCGATCCCCGGCAGGATGCCCTGCGGCGCGATTTCACGATCAACGCGCTGCTGCTCGATCCAGACACAAACGAGGTGCTGGACTTCTCCGGAGGCCAGAAGGACCTGCAAGGCCGCGTGGTGCGCGCCATCGGCGATCCGGAGGAGCGCTTCCGGGAAGATCACCTGCGTTTGATCCGGGCCGTGCGCTTCGCGGCGCGCCTGGGGTTTGAAATCGAACCGGTCACCATGGCTGCGATCCAGAGGCTGCACCCCCTGATCGAGACCGTTTCCCCGGAGCGGGTCCGCGACGAATTATTGCGCATCCTGACGGAAGGGGCGGCGCGGCGTGGTTTCGAGCTGCTGGATGAGACCGGGCTGCTGGCCGACATCCTGCCCGAAGTGGCGGCCATGAAGGGCGTGGCGCAGCCGCCGGAATTCCATCCTGAAGGCGACGTCTGGACGCACACGCTGCTACTCCTCGAAAAGCTGCGCCATCCCAGCCTGACGCTGGCCACGGGCGCGCTGTTGCATGACGTCGGGAAGCCGCCCACCTTCCGCGTGGCCGATCGCATCCGGTTCGATGGGCATGTGGAGGAAGGCGTGCGGCTGGCGCACGGCATCCTCACGCGGCTGCGGTTTTCGAGCGAACAGACCGCGCAGATCGAAGCGCTGATCGCCCATCACATGCGATTCAAGGATACCGGGCAAATGCGCGAGAGCACCATGAAACGCTTTCTGCGCATGGAAAATTTCGCCGAGCACCTGGAGTTGCACCGCCTCGACTGCCTCTCGGGCAACGGCCGGTTGGACACTTATAAACGCATGCGCGCGCGGCTGGAGGAATTAAGCGAAGAGGAACTGCGCCCCAAGCCGCTGCTGACCGGGCGCGACCTGATCGAACAGGGCTATGCGCCGGGCCCCTCTTTCGGCAAGATGCTGGCCTTCGTGGAAGACGCCCAGCTCGAGGGCCGGGTGCAGAGCCGGGAAGAAGCCCTGGCGCTGGTGCGCGCGCGGTTCGGAGAGCCGGCCCAGACAGAACATTCCGCGAACTGACGTTCGCAAACTGACGTCCGCAAACTGTGCTACAGTCGGGCCTTGCTATGACCCTGAACGGTTATCTGGTGAAGAGCACGATTGTGGCGGCGCTGGGCGGTCTGCTGTTTGGGTTCGATACAGCGGTGATCGCGGGCACCACCCACGCACTCACGGAGACGTATCACCTGACGCCCGGCACTTTGGGGTTGACCGTAGCCGCGGCGCTGTGGGGCACCATAATCGGCGCCATGTTCGCGGGCATGCCGGGCGACCGCTGGGGGCGCCGCGACAGCCTGCGGGTGATGGCGATCCTGTACCTGATTTCGGCGCTGGGCTGCGCGCTCGCCTGGGACTGGTATTCGCTGGTCATCTTCCGGTTTATCGGCGGCCTGGGGGTGGGCGGCTCTTCCGTACTGGGCCCCATGTACATTGCCGAAATTGCACCCGCGAAGTGGCGCGGCCGGCTGGTGGGCCTGTTTCAGTTCAATATCGTCTTTGGTATCCTGCTGGCTTATTTTTCCAACTATGTCATCGGACTGAGCGGTCTTGGCGCCGCGGAATGGCGTTGGAAGCTGGGAGTTTCGGCGATTCCGGCGGCCCTGTTCATGCTTATGCTTTTCGGGATTCCACGCAGCCCCCGCTGGCTGGTGAAGAACCGGCGTGTACCGGAGGCGCGCGAGGTGCTGCGGCTGACGGGGGACGAGAACTACGAAGAGGACCTGCAGGAGATCGTCGCGTCGATCGACGCGGACCACGGGCATGGCGACGAGCCGTTGTTCACGCGCAAGTATCGCGTGCCGATTTTCCTGGCGGTGACGATCGGCATGTTCAACCAGCTTTCCGGCATCAATGCGATTCTTTATTATTTGAACGACATCTTCGCGCAAGCCGGATTCAGCAAGGTATCGAGCGATCTGCAGGCGGTCGCGATCGGCGCGACGAACCTGCTGTTCACCATGATCGCCATGTCTGTGATCGATCGCATCGGGCGCAAGACCCTGCTGCTGGTGGGGTCGGTGGGGCTGACCATTTCGCTGGGCGGCGTGACTACGATTTTTGCGATGCACCGCCATCAGGAATGGCTGGTGTGGTTGCTGGTGGGATTCATCGCGTCCTTTGCGTTTTCGCAGGGCGCCGTGATCTGGGTCTATCTCAGCGAAGTCTTTCCCAACCGGGTGCGGGCCAAGGGGCAGAGCCTCGGCAGTTTCACGCACTGGATTATGAACGCGGCCATCTCGGGAACGTTTCCGCTGCTCGCCGCCAAGTCCGGGGCCGCGCCGTTCGCGTTTTTCACGGTCATGATGGCGGTGCAATTCTTTGTGGTGCTGTTCACGTATCCTGAAACCAAGGGCATCACGCTCGAGCAAATGCAGAAAAAAATGGGAATCGCCTGATGAAGAAATTCTTTTTTGGTTTTTTGTTCGGTCTGCTGGTGGTTATCGCCGGCGCGATCGCGTACTTTGCCCTGGGCTTAGCGCCGGTGGCGGTGGACGCGCCGCCCATGCCGCTGGAGCGGCGGCTGGCGGGCATGGCTCTGAATGCGCGGATCTCGAAAGAGGCGCCCAAGCAGGCCGCGCTTCCGGCCGACGAAGCGAACCTGGCGGCGGGCGTGCGGGTCTACCGGGAGCACTGCGCGGTTTGCCACGGGCTGAAAGGGCAGCCTGAAACGGCTATCGCCAAAGGCATGTTTCCGCATCCTCCACAGCTTTTCACGGGTCACGGAGTGACCGACGATCCGGCAGGCGAGACGTACTGGAAAGCGGCCAACGGGATTCGCCTGACGGGCATGCCGGGCTTCAAGGCGACTTTAAGCGACACGCAGCTTTGGCAGGTAAGCCTGATGCTGGCGAATGCGGACAAGCTGCCGCCCAGCGTGCAGGCCGCCACGAGCGAACCTCTCAAGTAAGATAATGAAATCGTGCGGTTCCTCCCTGCGCTCCTGATTTTCTCGGCTCTCGCGCTCGGCGACGTGCGGAATTGCACCTGCGAAGTGGCCAGCGTCGAGAGCATGGCCAAGCGGGAATGCGGGCTGTGCCGGGAAGCCGAGAAACAGCCTGCGGATGCGGAGGCTTTCCTGCTGCAGGATATTAACCCGACCAAGCCGCACCGCTGGCTGGCGCTGCCGCGCGCGCACATTCACGAGTTGGCCGATCTGACTCCGGCGCAGCGCCTGGCGCTGTGGACCCTGGCGATCAAGAAGGCCCAGGAACTGTGGGGCGATCAGTGGGCGCTGGCCGCGAACGCCGATATCCGGCGCTCGCAATGCCACGTCCACGTACACATCGGCAAGCTGCTGGCGGACGCGGAGACGAAGGACTTCGTGGTGGTGGACGGTCCCGCGGACATCCCGGTGCCGCGCGAGGGCGAAGGTATCTGGATTCATCCGGCCGGCGGGAAACTGCACGTCCACCTGGGCGAAGAAGCCCCCGAAACGCTGCTCATGAGGTAACATGCCACTCGAAACGCTGCTGGAAATCGCGAAGCTGCCGACGGCGGAGAATTCCGCCATCCACCTGCATGCCAGCGACAATGTGGCCATTGCGCGCGTGCCGCTATCCGTAGGGACCGAGTTGAAGGTGGACGGGCAGACCCTGCTGGTGCGCGAGCCGATCCCCGCCGGCCACAAGATCGCGTTGGCGGGCATCGCGCAGGGCGCGGTGGTGCGGCGCTACGGCCAGATCATCGGCCGCGCCCGGCAAGCGGTGGAACCCGGCCGCCACGTGCATACGCACAACCTGGGCTTCGAGGAACTGCATTTCGATTACGAATTCCCGAGGGGAGAAACGCCGCTGCCCGAGCGCCGCGCGACCCCCACTTTCCTGGGTTACGCGCGCGAGGATGGGACGGTGGGCACGCGCAATTACATCGCCGTAGTGGCTGCCAGCAATTGCGCCGCGCACACCGCGGAGATGATCGCGCACAGCTTCGCCGGCGAAACGCTGCCGGCCAACGTGGATGGCGTGGTGGCCTTTCCGCACGGCGAAGGCTGCGGCCACACCATCGGCCCGGACACGGAGCAGCTTCGCCGCACGCTGGCGGGAGTGCTGGCGCATCCCAACGTCTCAGCGGCGGTGATCCTGGGACTGGGTTGCGAGGTGAACCAGATCGAACACTATCTGGGTCCCAACGCTCCCCGCACCAGCCGCCTGGTGGGGATGACCCTGCAATCGAGCGGGGGCACGCGCGGGACATTGGCCGCGGCGCGCGCGGAGATCGCCCGGCTGATGGAGCAGTGCGCCGCCGAACAGCGCGTGGAGATGCCGGCTTCGCACATCGTATTGGGGCTGAATTGCGGCGGATCGGATTCGTTTTCGGGCATCACCGCGAATCCGGCGCTGGGCGTCTGCTCGGATTTGCTGGCTGAAATCGGGGCCACCGCGGTGCTGGCGGAAACCACCGAAATCTTCGGCGCCGAACACCTGCTGGTGCGCCGCGCACGCAATCGGCAAGTGGCTGAGAAGCTGTTGAGTTTCGTGCGGGGCTATAAGCAATATCTGACGCGCTTCGCGGGCAGTTTCGATGACAATCCATCGCCCGGCAACAAAGAGGGCGGACTGACCAATATCCTGGAGAAGTCGCTGGGCGCGGTGGCTAAGGCGGGGACCTCGCCCTTGACCGACGCGGTGGACTATGCCGAGCCGGTGCGCACTCCCGGCTTCGTGTTTATGAACACTCCCGGCTACGATCCGGTTTCGCTGACGGGCCTTGCGGCCGGCGGATGCAACTTGATCGCCTTCACCACGGGACGCGGCAGCGCGATCGGCTTTCCATCCGTACCGGTGCTTAAGATTGCGAGCAACAGCCATACCTACCGGCGCATGCAGGACAACATGGACATTAACGCGGGCGCCATCGCCGATGGAGAGAAAAGCGTCCAGGATGTGGGCCGCGAGATTTTTGACGCGTTGTTACGAGTGGCTTCGGGGGAGAGGACGCGCGCGGAAGTGCTGGGACACCACGAATTCGTGCCGTGGCGGATCGGTCCGGTTCTCTAGCTAAGGGCGCGGGTCTTGCCCGGGGCGCTTCCAGGCGACTCCGTGCGTGGCGGGGATGTCCGAAAGGTCGATATCCTTGTCCGCCAAGCGGGCCAAGCGCATTCTTGCTTTCTTGTTCAACACCGGCGGGTGCTTGGGATCCAGGGTGAATCTGACCATCCCGCTAGTCTGCAAAGAAGGCGCGGCATACGTCATCGCGACTGAAGGATGACGTATACCGCGCCTTGGTTTGTTCTTCGATCCGCCGTTCGCGGGCATCGCGCGGCTACTTGGTCTTGGCTAGTTTCTCGCGCTGCTCCCGCAACACAGCCTTGCGGCTCAGCTTGATCTTGTTGCCTTCGAGCGCCAGGACTTTGACCAGAATCTGGTCGCCTTCCTTCAACTCGTCGCGCACTTCACGCACGCGGTTCTCGGCAATCTCGCTGATGTGCAGCAGGCCGTCCGTGCCGGGGAAAATCTCGACGAACGCGCCGAAATCCACCAGCCGCACCACTTTGCCCAGGTAGGTTTTGCCCACCTCGGCCACTGCGGTGATGTCGCCGATGATTTGGAGAGCCTTGTTGGCCGCGGCTTCGTCGCTCGAAGAAACATGCACGGTGCCGTCGTCGTCCACGTCGATCTTCACGCCGGTCTGTTCGATGATCCCGCGGATCACCTTGCCACCTGGTCCGATGACGTCACGGATTTTATCGGTCGGAATATGAATGGTGTAAATGCGCGGCGCGTATTGCGACATGTTGGCGCGCGGCTGGCCGATGGCTTCCTCCATCTTGTCGAGGATGTAGAGGCGGCCGCGGCGCGCCTGTTCCAGTGCCTCGTGCATGATGGCGGCGGTGACGTTGGTCACCTTGATATCCATTTGTAAAGCGGTGATGCCCTGGCGTGTGCCGGCCACCTTAAAGTCCATGTCGCCGTAGTGGTCTTCGGCGCCCGCAATGTCGGTAAGGACAGCGTAGTCGTCGCCTTCCTTCACCAGGCCCATGGCAATGCCGCCTACGTGCGCGGCCATCGGGACGCCCGCGTCCATCAATGCGAGCGAAGCGCCACAAACGGTCGCCATGGAACTCGATCCATTGGATTCCAGGATGTCGCTGACCACGCGCAGGGTGTAGGGGAAAGCGGTCTCGGCGGGGATAATCGGCAGGAGGGCCCGCTCGGCGAGCGCGCCGTGGCCGATTTCGCGGCGGCCCGGTCCGCGCATAAAGCCCACTTCACCGACACTGAACGGCGGGAAGTTGTAGTGCAGCATGAAACGCTTGGAGGCCTCGCCGGGCTCCAGCAGTTCGATGCGCTGGGCGTCGTCCTTGGTGCCCAGGGTGAGGGTCACCAGGGCCTGGGTTTCGCCGCGGGTGAACAGCGCGGAGCCGTGAGTTCGCGGCAGCACGCCGGTTTCTATGGTGATCTGGCGAATCTGATCGAAGGCGCGGCCATCCGGGCGGCGATGGTTTTTCAACATCTCGTCGCGGAAGATGCGCTCTTTCAGGGTCTCGAAGATCTTCTTGCCTTCGTCTTTCTGCTCGTCCGCGAGGCCTTCCAGGGCTTTCTTTTTCACGTCGGCAACGCGGGCGTAGCTCTCCAGCTTGGGGTACTTTTCGGTATTCAGCGCGTCGATGAGGGGTTCGCGCGCCTGGGCGGCGATCTGGTCGTAAAGCGTCTGGTCGAGGACCTTGGCTTCGAAAACACGCTTCGGTTTTCCGACTTTCGCCACCAGTTCGTGAATGGCCGCGGCGATCTTCTTGCAGCAGGTGTGACCAAAGTCGATGGCGCCGATGACGTCCTGCTCGGAAGCTTGTTGCGCGCCGGCTTCCACCATGACGATGCCGCCTTCAGTGGCCGCCACAATAATGTTCAGCTTCGACTCGCGGCCTTCGGTGTAGGTGGGATTGGCAACGTACTCGCCTTTCACCATCCCCACGCGGACTCCGCCCAAAACGTGATGGAACGGGATATCGGATATGGCCAGCGCGGCGCCCGCACCGACGACGGCCAGAGAGTTGGGGTCCTGCTCCGGATCGGCGGAAAGGACCATGGCGATGATCTGGGTTTCGTTCAAAAACCCTTCGGGGAATAACGGACGAACCGGCCGGTCGATCAACCGGCTGGTGAGGATTTCCTTTTCCGAGGGACGCCCCTCGCGCTTGATGAAACCGCCCGGAATCTTGCCGGCGGCGTAGGTGTATTCGCGATAATCTACCGTGAGGGGGAAGAAGCCGGCATTCGGCTTTGGCTCCTCGGACATGCAGGCACTGACCAGCACAACGGAATCGCCGGACCGAACGACGACCGCGCCGTTCGCCTGCTTGGCCATTCTACCCGTTTCGAGGGTGATCTGGCGGCCTCCCAGATCGATTTCAACTGTATGTGACATTTTCTAAATTCTCCGAGCCTCGACCACCCGATCGCGGGCGGCCAACGACGAAATCTGGCCGGTCGCGGTGACCGGCCGAAATGAGACTGGAGTTGACAGGACGAGGCGGCCCCTAAAATCAGGGAACCATGCTAGCGGTAAAGCTAGCGGCGGATGCCTAGCTTGAGCAGAAGAGCCTTATAGCGGTCCGGATCGGTGTCCCGAAGATATCTGAGCATCCGGCGCCGCTTGGCGACCATCGTCAGAAGGCCCTTTCGCGAGGAATGGTCCTTCTGGTGGGTCTTAAAATGTTCCGTTAGCTGCGTGATGCGCTCACTCAACAGGGCGATTTGTACCTCCGGCGATCCCGTATCAGCCTTACCACGCTGATTCCCAGTAATTACCTGCCGTTTTGCTTCGGTCGCCAGTGCCATGCTCGAGTGGTTGCTCCTTGTCTTCTCTTTATCTCGTTTTGGTTACGGAATATAGCATACCACAAGCGGGATGGCTGCCGCAGGGGCGTTTTTGCGCGGGACTTAAAAGTCCCGCCGGCACGCTAAAGCGCGCGCCACGAGGTGCTGAAAGATTAGCATTGAAAACGCGGCCAGGATCACTTATTCTATGTATCCGGACGCACCAAGCGGAGGCTCAAATGCGAAAGCTATTCCTTAGTTTACCAGTTCTCGTGGCAGGGGTAGCGGTCTTGCAGGCCGGCTCCGCGCCGAACCTTCTCACTCTCAGCGCAGGCGTTGTCACGTTCAATGCTACGGGGGTGGGATCGACCTCCGTAAATTATTACGGCCTCACACTCTATAATCCCGGCACAAATCCGGTAGCGATTAGCGGATTCAGCATTACGGGCGCGCAGGGATCCGATTTCAGTGTTGCCGCGGGCTCCTGCCCGGTCAGCCCGAACACCCTCCCGCCTGGGCAGTACTGCTCCCCAAGCGTATCGTTCACGCCGTCGGCGGTGGGTCTCCGCCTAGCGGCCGTGGTGGTGAAAGACGTGGGCGGCGCGCCGCAATCCGCTCTGCTGACCGGCGAAGGCCTGGCGGCCACGGTGGCGGTCGCCTTTACGGTTCCGGATGTGGCCTTTCCCAGCACGCCGCTAGGAATCAGCCCGCAATACGCTCCTTCGGCGTTCATCCAGGTGCAGAACACGGGGAACGCACCCTTGAATATTCAGTCTGCGGCGGTGGCCGGCGCGGATGCCCAGGATTTTCAGCTTACGCAGAATAGTTGCGGTTCCACAACTGTACAAGCCGGTGCGTTCTGCTATATCGGCATGGTATTTGTTCCCACGGCCACGGGACTTCGCGGCGCCGGCTTACAACTCACCGACAACGCGCCGGGCGGCGTGCAAACTTTGCCACTCAGCGGGGTGGGCTCGCCCGCCGTGAATGTGCTGCAACTCTTCCCTACCGCCGTGGCCTTCACCCCGACGAGCACGGCGGGCAACGCGCCCACCACGATTTACGTTCAGAACACCGGTACGGAAACGGTGACCATGAACGACTTCAGAATTACGGGACAAAACGCCTCGGATTTCTCGCTGGTGCAGAACAATTGCGCGCCGAGTCCATACACTCTGCCGCCGCAATACCAGTGCAATCTGGCGGTACAATTCTCTCCCGCCGCTTTGGGCTCCAGGCTGGCGAACCTGGAAATCTTCGATAGCGCCTCCGGCAGCCCACAGATTATTCCCCTCGAAGGCACGGGAGTGGGTTCCAGCGTGAATCTGAGCTTTGGGACCAGCCCGCTGGTGTTCAATTCGTCTACATTGGGCCAGGCGAACTACGGCAGCGTCAACCTGGAGAACCAGGGCCCGGGAACAGCCCAAATCTCGCTGCAGGTCCAGGGCGTCGACGCCGCCGATTTCTCGGTGACAAATTACTGCACGCCGCTCAATCCGAATACTTCATGCTATGTACCCGTGATTTTTACGCCCTCGGCTCCGGGTATCCGTGTGGCTACGCTCTTCGCCACCGATCCCGTATCGGGGCAAAGCATCTCCTTGTTTCTGATCGGCTCGGGCGCCGCAGCCGGAAATGCGCTGACGTTTAGCGCGCCGGTATTTCGCGCCTGTCGCTGTCGGAGACGAGAGCCAGGCTACCTTCAGCTCTCTATAACAATAACCCCTCGTCGGTGACGATCAGCCAGTTTGCGCTGGCAGGCAGCGCGAAATCCGATTTCGGAGTTTTGCAAAACGGTTGCAATCCCGGCGCCGTAATCGGCGAATTCAGCTACTGTAGCGTAACCTTCACTTTCACGCCGTCCGCGTCCGGTACGCGGGTCGCCGAGGTCAACATCGATTACATCGGCGGCAGCGGGCCGGTAAGCGTGCCCCTGGCGGCAGCGGGCCTGGCTCCTTCTCGTGCGCTCACGCTCGGTTCATCGGAGCTTACCTTTGAAGCCGAGCCGGTGGGTGTGCCCACGGAAGCCTCGACTTCGATCGCTAACATCGGAAGCGAGGCGGTGACTCTTAGCGGCGTTTCGCTGGCGGGGACCAATGCGCAGGACTACGCGATCACCGGCAATAACTGCCCGCAGGCGCCCGCCACACTTCCGCCATTAGGTGAGCTGCGATGTGACCCTGCAATTCACGGCATCGGCTTTGGGTACGCGGTTGGCGCGATTGCAGGTCTCGGACAACGCGTCGGGGAGTCCACAAAGCCTGCCTTTGGTCGGATTCGGCGTGAGCTCCGCTCCGGCACTTCAGGTCTATCCAAACGTGGTGAACTTCACCCCTGAGCCGCTGGGGTCGAGCGAACAGGCACAAATCCCGGTCACGGCAGTTGCCGGCATCCCGGTTTCCATAAGTGGAATCAAAGTCATCGGTCCTAACGCCGGCGATTTCACGGCGGTCAACAACTGCCCGGCGACGCTCACCGGGACGTGCGATGTCTACGTCACCTTCACGCCGTCGGTCACCGGAGTGCGTTTCGCGGACCTGGAGGTCCAGGACAATGCCGCGGGGAGTCCGCAAGTGGTTCCGCTGGCCGGCCTGGGAATCTCGATCCAGCCGCCGTCGAGTGCTATCAGCCTGCTCCCGATTCCATTGACCTTCACGGAAGCGCAGGGAATCGGATATACCACCTCGACCAGCATGACGGTGAACAACACGGGCGCTAATGACGTCCTGCTGACGGGATTTCAGATCGCCGGCGCCGCGGCTAAGGACTTCGGCATTCAGTCCAACAATTGCCCGCTGAGCCCGGCGCCTTTGCAGCCCTATCAGAGCTGCTATATCACGATCGAGTTTACGCCGACAGCGGCGGGTGTACGCCTCGCCACCTTCAAAGTGATCGACAATGCGCCAGGGAGCCCGCAGTCGATCAGCATCGTTGGGAAAGGCGTGGCCGCGGTCAAGACGTTGGCCGTGAGCCCGGCCAGCCTGACATTTAGTCCTATTCCGGTCGGCAATACCGAGTACAACGGCGGTTCAGTCAATATCGCCAATTCGGGGACGGTTCCCGTGACGTTCAAGAGTTTCAGCTTTAGCGGCGCGGATCAGGCCGACTTCAGCATCGGCGGGAATTACTGCGGCAGCACTTTGAATCCGGGAGTTAGCTGCCAGATCTACTTCAATTTCACGCCATCGGCGACGGGGACCCGTATCGCCCAATTCGCCATCGAGTCGGACGCCACGCCCGCCAAGCAGACGGTATCGCTGACCGGGACAGGCGAGTAGGACAACGGATCTAAGACATGTCAGCGGCGGCTCAATTGCTGTTGCGCATACGCCAGGCCCTGGCGCGCCAGTGGGTTTGCGGGATCGCAGGATAGGGCGCGCCGATATTCCGCCGCGGCGGCTGCAAAATCGCCGGTGGCCGCGTGCACTCCGCCGCGATAGCAGTATGTCATGGCGTAACCCGCATCGATCTTCTCCGCCTGGGCCAACGCAGCCAGGGCTTCCGGCCACTGCGACTGACGGGCGTACACCAGTCCGATCTGAGAATACACATGCGCGGTCGGCTGCTGGGCGGCGGCCTGCTGCAATTTCGCCACAGCCCCGGCGGTATCCCCGGCGCACTCATCGGCCAGGCCCCAGTCGACCAACAGGTGAAAATCCGGCTTCTGCAAGCGCGCGGCCCCGGCATACTCCGCGGCGGCATCCCGGCAATTGCCGTGGATATAGTAAGTGAACGCAATTTGCGAGTGCACGCGCGCTTTTCCGGGGGATTTGCGCACGGCATCCTCCCACAAGCGGATGTCGTTGCCCCATAACTCATTGCGTTGATAAGTGACGACCGCCAGTAACGCAACGATGCCGCAGCCGGCCGCAGCCAGTGAGCGGCGGTTTATGCGCAGACGGCCTAGCCCCGCGATGGCTACCAGCAGCATCCCAACCATTGGCAGGTACAGACGGCGTTCGGCAACCGGATCTTTAATGGGTACGAATGAACTGGTGGGCAGCAGGAGCAACACGTAGACCAGGAAGCCGTAAGATGCCATCGGGCAGCGCCGCCGGGAATACCAGGCCGCGCCCACCAGAAGAAGTATCCCGGCCAGGCCAAAAATAGCGCCGTGGTCGATGATGTTCCGCGAAATGGGAAAATCCCAATCGACATTCTGCCCCGCCGGGAATACCAAAATGCGGAGGTAGACGAAAAAGGCGCGGCATTCTGTGAACAAGTATTGATACCAAGTGAGGCCCGGGATGCCGAAGCCCGCGGTTCGGGCGTGGGCCAGCATGTTGGCGACGAGTCCCAGAGCGGCCATTCCCAGGAGAGCTACGGGGATGTAGATCCGCCAGTTTCCCCGGATCCCGCGCCACGAAAAGCCGGGGTTCCAGTAATAGTCAGTCAACAAGAGCAGTCCGGGCAGCACCAGCGTATGTTCCTTTGTGGCGACGGCCGCGCCGAAAAGCGCCAGTACCGCGAGGGCGGTACTCCAGTTGGCCGCGGCGGGCCGCCGGTAGAGGAAGACGGTAAATGCCGCCAGGAAGAACAATGCGCTCAGACACTCCGAGCGTCCCGCCACGTAAGCCACCGATTCTGTTTGGATCGGATGCAGTAGAAAGACGGCGCCTCCGAATGCGGCCAGCCATGGGCTGTCCTGTCCAGCTTGGTTCAGCAGTTTCCGGAGGATCAAGAACACGAGGGCGTTATTGATCACGTGAATCCCGACATTCACCACGCGGAAACCAAATGGGGACGCGGAGCAGGCGTAGTTGACCCAGTAACTGAACATGAGCAGCGGCCGGACGCCGCTCACCCAGGGCCAGAATCCGCCGGGCAGTCCTTTGTAGTAGGGTAAGTCGAGATCGTCGAAGACAAAGGGCCCGTGGAGCGCCGGCGCATAGACCTGGAATGCGAGATACACCGCGGCAATGAACCCGGCGAGAATCCACCAGCGCTCCATGGATTTCTTTGGTTTGGCGTGGACCCAGGGGACTTTGGGCGGCGGCAAACGACCAGCTTACCGCGTGCCCGCGAGGAATGCCCCGCCGCTTTGACGCCATGCCTGTGTTTGAGGCTCAAGCGTTATATCGGAGACGAGCGGTGGGACGCTCCCTCACGGTCGCGGCTCGGACGGTCGCGGCTCGGACGGTCGCGGCGCAGACGGTCGCGGCGCAGACGGTCGCGGCTCGGACGGTCGCGGCTCGGACGGTCGCGGCTCAGCCCTCTTGAATCAACTCGCGCGATACTAGTGTTTATGCATCGAATCCTTTGCGCGCTTCTTCTCTTAAGCCCATTCGCCAGCGCCCAAACCGGGCATTTATTATTCCGGAGCCCGGCTCTCAGCCGGACGCAAATCGTGTTTTCCTATGCCGGAGATCTCTGGTCCGTCCCGCGTGGGGGCGGCGAGGCCAAACGGCTGACCACAGCGCCGGGAGTAGAAACCGATCCGGTGTTCTCGCCGGACGGGTCGTCGATCGCCTTCACCGGCGAGTACGACGGCAACGTGGATGTTTTCGTCATGCCCGCCGAAGGCGGCGTGCCGCGGCGCCTGACTTATCATCCTGGCCAGGATGGCGCAGTCGGCTGGACGCCGGATGGCAAGCGCGTGCTCTTCGTCTCGTCGCGCGCGGTCCCCAATGACGGCGCGAGGCTGTACACCTTGCCTGTCGAAGGCGGTGGGTTGCCCGAAGAATTGCCCCTGCCGATCGCGATCGAGGGATCCTATTCCGCCGATGGATCGCACCTGGCCTACGTGCCGCTGTTTCAGTGGCAGCAAGCCTGGAAGCGATATCGCGGCGGGCAGACGCGCAAAATCTGGATCGCCAACCTGGCGGATTCGAGCGTGGTGAAGGTTCCGCGCGACAATTCGAACGACTTCAACCCCATGTGGGTGGGCGACCGGATCTACTTTCTTTCGGACCGGGAAGGGCCGGTCACGTTGTACTATTACGACACCAAGACCCAGAAAGTCACACGCGCCATCGCGAATCATGGCTTGGACTTCAAATCGGCTTCGGCGGGACCGGGGGCGATCGTCTACGAGCAGTTCGGCGAATTGCATTTATACGACTTGAAAACCGGCCTAACGAAGCCAGTTCCGGTGACCCTGGCGGGAGACTTGCCCGAGTTGAGGCCGCATTACGTCAATGTAGCCAAGCGGCTGCGGAATGCCGACATTTCGCCGAGCGGACTGCGGGCGGTGTTCGAAGCGCGCGGCGAGATCCTGACGGTTCCGGCGGATAAAGGCGATCCGCGCAACCTGACCAATAGCACGAATGTGATGGAGCGCGAGCCGGTATGGTCGCCCGATGGGCAAAGCATCGCTTACCTGTCGGACGAATCGGGTGACTACGCCTTGCATATCCGCAATCAGGAAGGCACCGGCGATACGATAAAGATTCCCCTGGGAAAGGCGTTTTATACGACGCCGCGGTGGTCGCCGGACAGCAAGAAGATCGCCTACCTGGACAACCACTCCCATCTTTTCTATGTGGATCTCGCGGCGAAAAAACCGGTCCTGGTGGAGACGGATTACTACTATACAAGCACCGGATTAACGCCGGCCTGGTCGCCGGACAGCCAATGGCTGACGTACTCGAAGACGTTGAAGAGCCACATGGCGGCCATCTATCTCTACTCGCTGGCGAGCGCGAAGAGCACGCAGGTGACCGACGGCATGAGCGACGCGGAAAATCCGGTATTCGATAAGAACGGGAAGTACGTATACTTCACCGCCAGCACCAATTCGGGCGTGGCGATGCAGCCGGATATCGAGAGCTTTTCGCGGCCGGTTTCGGCGAGCGTATATCTGATCGTGCTGTCCAAGACCGAACCGTCTCCGCTGGCGCCCGAGAGCGACGACGAGAAAAAGAAGGACGACGCGAAGAAAGACGACGCGAAGAAAGAGGACGGCAAGAAGGACGAAGCCAAGAAAGACGACAAGGACAAGAGCGCGGACAAGGTCGAAGTGAAGGTCGATCTGGAGAAGATCGGCCAGCGTATTCTGTCGCTGCCCATGCCACCGGTCCGGTATGTGGCCCTTGAAGCGGGCAAGGCTGGCGTGGTGTATGCCATCGAAGCACCCGCGCCAAATCCCCAGGCGCCGCCGGTCTTCACGGTGCATCGCTTCGATCTGAGCAAGCGAAAGGCCGACGTGGTGGTCGGTGGCGTCAAGAGTTTTCAGGTGTCGTTCAACGGCGAGAAAATGCTCTACCAGCAGGACGACAAATGGACGATCGCCGAACCGCCTCCGATGCCTGACGGCAACGATGGCCCACCGCCGAAGCCCGGGAACGAAAAGACCCTGAAGACCCAGGATCTGGAAGTGAGGGTGGATCCGCCGGCGGAATGGAAGCAGATGTTCCATGAAGTCTGGCGCATCGAGCGCGAGTTTTTCTACGATCCGCACTATCACGGTTTGGATCTGCAGGCGGCCGAGGAGCGCTACGGGGTCTATTTGAGCGGCCTGGCATCGCGCGACGATCTGAACTACCTGTTCACCGAGATGCTGGGCAATATGACGGTCGGTCATATGTTTCTAGGTGGCGGCGACCGGCCGGAAGTGAAGCATGTGCGTACGGGGCTGCTCGGGGCGGACTATGCGATCGAGAAGGGGCGATACCGGTTTGCGCGCGTTTACGATGGCGAGAACTGGAATCCCGATCTGAAAGCGCCGCTGACACAGCCGGGCGTCAACGTGACCGCGGGCGAATACCTGCTGGGGGTGAACGGGCGGGATTTGCGGGGTACCGACAGCCTCTACAGCTTCTTCGAAGAGACCGCCGGGAAGACCACCCTGCTGAAAGTCGGGCCGGATCCCACCGGCGCAAAATCGCGCGAGGTGAGCGTGGTGCCGGTCGAAGACGAATCCAGCCTGCGGCACCTGGCGTGGATCGAGGACAACCGCCGCAAGGTCGACCAAGCGACCGGCGGACGGGTGGCCTACATCCACATGCCCGACACCTTCTTCGGCGGCTATACCAGCTTTATGCGCTACTTCTTCGCGCAGGTAGATAAGGAGGGGGCGATCATCGACGAAAGATTCAACCATGGCGGCGCGCTGGCCACTGACATCATCGAGTATCTGCAGCGTAAGTTAATGAGCGTGGCCAGTTCGCGCGACGGCGCGGACTTCCTGCAGCCGCAGGGCGCGATTTTTGGGCCGAAGGTGATGATCGTCAATGAATTCGCGGGCTCCGGCGGCGACGCCATGCCGTGGTACTTCCACCGCGCGGGCGTGGGCAAACTGATCGGCGAACGCACCTGGGGCGGCCTGGTGGGGTTGACCGGATATCCCGAGTTGATGGATGGCGGCGTGGTGATGGCGCCCAGCGTGGCGATCTGGAATCCCAACGGCACCATGGACGTGGAAAACCACGGCATCACGCCGGATATCGAAGTGGAACAGGACCCGGCGGCCGTGCGGCAGGGGCACGATCCGCAGTTGGAAAAGGCGATTGCGGTGGTAATGGAGGAACTGCGGGAGAATCCGCCGCCGGTGATCAAGCGGCCGGTGTATCCGAATTACTCCAAACCGTAAGGAGCATAGCGTAAAATGGCGTGATGGCCGCGGCTACCGATCGTCTGTCGGGCACGTTCTGGCTCCTGTTCCTGTACGACGTGTGCGAGGAGATCAGGCTGGAGGAGTTGCGCGCCATCCTCGGAGCGCAACCGGCCGGGCGCGAACCCAGTTTCCGGCGTCCTACGCCCGAATACGTGCGCTTTGAAAAGCCGCCGGTCATTGAGGCTCTGGAACCGCTGCGGCTGGAAACCGGCGAGCGATTGCAGGCGCACATGCATTACTACGAATACGGCGTGGTAAGCATCGAGCTGCAATTGCCTTTCGAGTTCGACTGGCGGGAGTTGATGCGCCTCTCGAGCCGGTCGATCGCGGCGCCGGAGATCGAGAAGCAGGCGGCCGATTGCGTCCGGCGAAGCCTGGCGCGCGCGCAGCCCGCCCTGGTGAAGCCGTACACCGACTGGCTGGCGGAAGACTACTACATCATCCAGCTCCGGCCCATGATGCAGAGCGATGGCAGCGTAGTCACCGGCGAGGAACTGATCGCCGAACGCGGCGAGGAAATCGCGCAAGTGGTGCGCGGCGAAGAAATGCGCCTGGCCGAAGACGAGCGCATGGAGATCCTGCAATCGCGGCGCTCCTATTATCCGGACGACCTCGTGGTCATCGGCTGGACGGCGGCTTTGGTCTATGACACGCCCGAAGACGCCCTGCCTGTGATGCAATTGCTGGAATATGCCAATTCGCAGTTGATCGAGTTCCGCTATTACGACGAGACGCTGACGCGCTTGCTGGCGGATGTGTACCGGTCGCTCGATAAGGGTACGGGCGTGCTGGCGCGCTGGCGCCTGGCGCGGGAGGCCGGCCGGCTGAATACCATCCGATTGGACGTGCGCGAACTGACCGAGCGCATGGACAATTCGATCAAGTTTCTCAGCGACATGTATTCCGCGCGCGTATACCGGCTGGCCGCGGGCAAGGTGGGCGTGACGGATTACCGCAAGCTGGTGGATGAGAAACTGCACACCGCCGGCGACTTGTATCAGTTCATGGTGGACCAGTTCCAGCAAGGGCGCGCCTTTGTGTTGGAGCTGATGGTCGTGGTGATTCTGGTAATCGAGTTGGTGTTTTTGTTTGAGGGAAAGATGTAGAGTGCCTGCGGCACGGCTGGGCCAGTTGCTATACTGCTCGCGTGCTAAAGTTACGCTGCACCCTTTTCACCGCTTTCCTGATGGTCCTCCCGTCGCTCCCTGCGCAGGAGGCCGATAAACCGGCCGGCCCCAGCCTGGCGGAAACTTTCGCCGGGTTGAAGCTACGCTCCATTGGCCCGGCCGTGACTTCCGGCCGCGTGGTCGCGTTCGCCGTGCACCCTAAGGACAAGAGCACCTATTTCGTAGGCGCGGCGTCGGGCGGCGTATGGAAGACGGTCAACGCCGGCGTTTCGTTCACGCCGGTGTTCGACGGCGAAGGCTCCTATTCGATCGGGACCGTGGTCATCGACGCGAAGAATCCCAACATCGTGTGGGTCGGCACGGGGGAGAACAACAGCCAGCGCAGCGTTTCGTATGGCGATGGCGTGTACCGCTCCGACGATGGCGGCAAATCGTGGAAGAACATGGGGCTGAAGAAGTCCGAGCACATCGCGCGCATCGCGATCGATCCGCGGGATTCCAATACCGTTTATGTAGCCGCGCAAGGGCCATTGTGGGGACCGGGCGGCGACCGCGGCCTGTATAAGACCACCGACGGCGGCAAGACCTGGAAGGCCGTGCTGACCATCAGCGAGAATACGGGCGTGACCGACGTGGCCATGGACCCGCGCAATCCGGATGTGCTGCTGGCCGCCGCGTACCAGCGCCGGCGGCATGTGTGGACACTGATCGACGGCGGTCCGGAGAGCGCCCTCTACAAATCCACCGACGCGGGGGCCACCTGGAACAAGTTGACATCGGGCCTGCCCTCTACAGACCTGGGACGGATTGGACTGGCCGTGTCTCCGGTGAATCCCGACGTGGTCTATGCCAGCATCGAATCCATCGACAAGAAGGGCGGCATCTTCCGCTCCAACGATTTCGGCGCCACGTGGGAACGGCGGAGCGACCACGACGACCAGGCACAGTATTACGCCCACATCGTCCCCGATCCGAAGAACGTAGATCGCATTTACGTGATGGACGTGTTCTTGCAGGTTTCCGACGACGGCGGCAAGACGCTGCACAATCTCGGCGAACGCTTCAAACACGTGGACAATCACGAAATCTGGATCGATCCGGACAATACCAGCCATTACCTGGTGGGCTGCGATGGCGGCGTGTACGAGAGCTTCGACCGCGCGGCGACCTGGGCGTTCAAGGATAACCTGCCGGTGACGCAGTTCTACGACATCGCGGTAGACGACGCGGCGCCTTTCTATCACGTCTACGGCGGCACGCAAGATAATTTCTCAATGGGTGGACCGGCGCGCACGCGCAGTATTCACGGCATTACCAATGCCGACTGGTTCGTCACGGCGGGAGGCGATGGCTTTCATTCGCGCGTGGACCCGCAGGATCCGGACACGGTTTATTCGGAGTCGCAGTACGGCGTGCTGGTTCGTTACGACCGGCGGACCGGCGAATCGGTGGGTATCCAGCCGCAGCCGGGCATGGGCGATCCGCCGTTGCGTTGGAATTGGGATTCGCCGCTGATGATCAGCCCGCATTCGCACACGCGCGTGTACTTTGCCGCCAACAAACTGTTCCGCAGCGACGACCGCGGGGATTCCTGGAAAGCGGTGAGCGGCGATCTGAGCCGCCAGACCGACCGCAATACCCTGGCCGTGATGGGTAAAGTGTGGGGGCCGGATGCCGTGGCGAAGAATGTTTCCACTTCGTTTTATGGCAATATCGTGGCCCTGTCGGAATCGCCGAAGAAGGAAGGGCTGATTTATGCGGGCACGGACGACGGCCTGATTCAGGTGACCGAAAACGGCGGCGGCGAATGGCGCAAGATGGACCGGTTTCCCGGCGTACCGGAGGGCACCTATGTGAGCCGGATTCTGGCTTCGCAGCACGACGCCGGCACGGCGTATGCGGCCTTCGACCGTCACAAGGCGTCCGACTTCGCGCCGTATCTATTAAAGACCACCGATGCGGGGCGCACCTGGATCGCCATTCAGGGCGACTTGCCGGCCAATGGTCCGGTTCTGGCGATCGCGGAAGACCACGTTAACCCGCGGTTGCTGTTCGCGGGCACGGAGTTTGGCCTGTTCTTCACCGTGGACGGCGGCAAGAAGTGGGTGCAACTCAAAGGCGGCATGCCGACCGTCGCGGTGCGCGATCTGGCGATTCAAAAGCGCATGAACGACCTGGTGGTGGGCACTTTCGGCCGCGGCATCTATGTGCTCGACAACTATACCCCGCTGCGGGAGTTGAAGCCGGATACGCTGGAGCAAAATGTGGTGCTGTTTCCGATCGAGAACGCCCTGATGTTTATCGAGACGCGCCAGTACGGCCTGCGCGGCAAGGGATTTCAAGGCGAGTCTTTCTTCACCGCGGAAAATCCGCCGTATGGCGCGCAGTTTACTTACTATCTGAAGGACGAAATCAAGACCAGGAAACAGCAGCGGCGCGATGCCGAAAAGGAGGCGGAAAAGAAGAAAGCAGCGCTTCCTTATCCCGCGCAAATGAAGTTGCGGACGGAGGACGAGGAGGAGGGGCCCGTACTGCTGCTGACGGTGGCGGATGCTTCCGGGCGCGCGATTCGCACGCTGACCGGCCCGATGTCGAAGGGTCTCCATCGGGTGAATTGGAATCTGCGCGAGCCTGCGGCGCAGCTACCGGCCCCGCATCCCACTGAGGTAGACGACGATTTGTTTTTCGAAGAGCCTGCCGGGCCGCTGGTCGCTCCGGGACGGTATACGGTCTCGCTTTCGAAGCGCGTGGAAGGGGTGGTAACGCCGCTGGTTCCGGCGCGGGAATTCACGGTGGAGGCAGAGAGCGCACCCGGCGCGGAGGATGCCGCCCGTAAAGAATTGTTCGAATTCCAGCAGAAGGTCGCCAAGCTGGAGCGCGCGATTCTGAGCGCGCTGGACACGGCGAACGAGCTGAATACGCGCGTGGGCAAAATCAAAGAGGCCATCGACGCCACGCCCGCGATGGATAGGAAATGGGCGGACGCCGCGCGCGCCATGGAGAAACAGAACAACGAAGTGCTGCGCGCGCTGCGCGGCGATGAGACCCTGGCACGGCGAAACGAAAACATACCCATGTCCATCGTGGAGCGGGTGGAGACTATCAGGGGCAACGAAAGCGCCATGCTGCAGCATCCGACGGGCACCGACGTGCAGGCGTTCGCGGTCGCCAGCCAGGAATTTAGCGCCGTCCGGGATAAGCTGCACACGCTGGTGGATGTGGATCTGAAGGCGCTCGATCAGGCGTTGGACGCAGCCGGGGCACCCTGGACGCCGGGCCGCGCGCCGGCGCCATGAGCTTCGTGGCGCACGCCGTGGCGCACGCTTTCAGCGTGCCGGCGGGACTTTTAAGTCCCGCGCCGGCGAACTGAAGTTCGCCGCTGCACGCTGAAGCGTGCGCCACGGGCGACGGGCCGGTCATTACGAGAAACGTCGAAACTCTGAGGGCGGAACTGACCCACTATCTAAGCTCGCATAAAACGCACGCAAACGCGCCCGATAAAGCGGGCCGGCCACATCGACGATATCCGTATGGTCGGCGCCTTCGACCGTCCAGAACGACTTGGGCTCATGCGCCGCTTCGAACACCGCGCGTCCCATGGCGTAAGGGACCGAGCGATCCTGGTCGCCATGGACGATCAACAGGGGCGCATGCACTCCGGCGATCTTGCGGCGCGTGTTGTAACCGCCGGCAAAGAAGCGGCCGACCCACGGTACAACAGTGCCGGCCATAGCGGAAAACGAAGTGAACGGACATTCCAGAATCACGCCGGCGCAAGGGCGGCGGCATGCCAGGTCCGCCGCTACGGCCGAACCCAGCGACTCGCCGTGTATCACGATCTGGGTGGACTGGTAGCCCATGGCGATCAGGTGATCGTAGCCCGCGCCGGCGTCGCGATAGAGCCCGCGTTCAGTCGGGCGGCCCGCGCTCTTGCCATATCCGCGGTAATCCAGAATCAGGACGGAGGAACCCGCGGCGGCGATCTCGCGCAAGTGCCCGGGACGATGCGACAGGTTGGCGCCATTGCCATGCAGATACAAGGTGACCAGGCGGCTGCCGGGCGCTTCCACGAACCAGGCATGCAGGCGGACGCCGTCGCTGGTACGCAGCCAGACGTCCTCCGCGCCGCTGTCCGATTGGGTGTGCCACCAGCCGCCGGGATAACGCGTGGGCTGATAAATCACGCGGCTGACGACGTAACGGATCGCGCCATAGAGCACAGCGGCGAGGCACAGGAGGCGCATCCTGCCACTATACAATGTGCGCGCGTCTCTACGCCCAAAGACTACGCCCAGAGATTCAGCGTGCGCACCAGCGGCTCCGGCTGCTCGTCGAAAACCAGCGCCACGTCGCGCCCGACGCGCCAGCGATAGATGGCTAGCGCGACTTCGACGAGCACAATCACTGCGCCGAGCCAGAGGAAACGCACGGGCCGTTGTAACATCCAGAATTCCAAGGTGAGAAAAGCGGAAACATACGTGGTGAAGCCGAACAGATAGAGCGGCCACGATACTTTCAAGTTGGCCTTGCCCGGCAGATAGGAGCAAGTGAACGGAAATTTCTCGAAGCCGACTAATAGCACTTCCACTAACAGCCAGGAGACCACCGCGCCGAATAACATGTGAAGCGCCGCCGTCCGCCAGCCCCAAAACAGTACATGCAGGGGCAGCAACAGAGCGAAGAGCGGGAGGACACCCATCACCAGCATGCCCTTCTTGACGCCCGCCAGGCAACGCCGCGCCTCGCCGCGATCCGATACCTGGAATACCCAATTGGCGCGCAATTCCGCCGGTACCGCGAAGACATGCCGCATCCCGCACAGGATGAAGAAGGCGAGGATCAGCGGCGCGGGCAGCAACTCAGGACTGGCGCGGTACATCCAGGCGTTGCCGCCGCGCGCCACCAGTACCGCCAGCCCTTCGAAAATCAGGGCGCAACCTACCGCGACATAGGCCGCGAAGAGCAGTTTGTGACGGCGGCTGCGGATCAGGGTCTTCCAGATGAAGTAGAACGCCGCCTGCTGCAACCTGTCGCGCACCACAAACCGGTCGAGCGTGCGCTCCACGAACCTGTCCATGGCCGACGGCACTGTGGAGAATTCGTCGGCGCTCTCGAGCGATCGCGTGACGTGTCTTTTATAACTCAGCAGATAAGTAGCCAGGGCGCCGGCGGTGGTCCATCCCGCGGCCATCCGCGCCGCGTGGGCCAGTTCGCGGAATACGGGATCGCTCCAGCCTAATTGCGCCTGATAGAGACCCAGAAACCAGAGCGGCGGAAACAGGTAGACCGCGGCGGGGTTCGCGGCAGCGTGCACGTGTAGCTCAGAGACGATACGCCCGGAAAGCAGAAACATCAGAATCAGCAGCGCCACGAGACCAAACTGGACGTAGGGCGAGACTCGCCGGAAGAGACGGTATCCCAGCACGTTCATCAGGATGCCCTGCACCGCGACGCACAGGAAGAATACAAAGGTATTGGCGGCCAGAATGCTGAGGATGTGACAACGGGCGAAGGGAATCACGTTCCACACCGATCCCTTCTGCAGGACTACGGCCGGGAACATCACGGGCGAAAATGCATTGATGGCGAGGGAGAAAATCGTCAGAAACGCGAGCAATGCGGCGATTTTCGCGCCGAACATGGTGCGCAGCCGGATGGGCAGGGGAGTCAGGTTGGCATAGTCGCGGCGGTCGGGAAAGAGCATCTCCCATTCGATCACCGTCACCAACCCCATCACGGTCATGGAGAAGCAGATGAAGAATTCCTTTTCGCCCAGGGATGCCAGGTCGCGCACATACATGGGCGCATCCTGCAGCTTCACGTACTTCGAAAGGAAGAGGAAAGGCAGCAGCATGCCGGGGGCGGCCAGAATGGCGAGTATGTTCACCACCGAGGAGCGCATGTCCGCTTCGTCCGCGTTTATGGCGACCAGATCGTTATCGAAGAACCGGCTGAAGAAATGCCGCACCAATTCGCGAAATTGGCTCAGTTCGTTCTCGCGTGCGGACGGCATGGCAAATTCTCAGGCTTCGATGACATCCACGATGTCTTCGGCGATCTTCTCGGTGTCCTCCTGCAGCACGAGTTGCGAGAAGATGCCTTCGAGCGAGGGCAGCTTCATGAGATCGCGCAGGCGGGCGACGGAATCGTTCGCCACCACGCACCCCTTGCGCAGGATGATCACGCTGGTGCATACCTTCTCCACCACTTCGAGCACGTGTGAACTGTACAGAATCGCCTTGCCCTGGCGCGCCAGAGCTTTCAGCAGGTTCTTGAAAACCAGGCTGGTGGTCACGTCCAGCCCGGAGAGCGGCTCGTCGAAGACCAGGACATCGGGGTTGTGGAGCAAGGCGGCCGAGATCAGGATTTTCTGCTTCATGCCCTTTGAATAAGAAGAGATGGGCGAGTAGCGGTGCTCTTGGAGCGCAAGCAGGTTTAGCAACTGGTCGATTCTCGATTCCAAGGACGCGGACGGCAGGCAGCGCAGACGCCCGACCAACTGCAGATACTCGCGCCCGGTCAGATAGGGATACAAGTTGGGTTCTTCAGGTACGTAGCCGAGTGACTTTTTGTAAGCGATCAGATCCTGCCGGACGTTGCGGCCCTGGTAGAGGATCAGTCCGCGGGATGGCTCGAGGAGACCGGTCAGCATCTTGACCGTGGTGCTCTTGCCGGAGCCGTTGGGGCCGAGGTATCCAAGAATCTCGCCGGGCCGGATGGTAAAGCTGACGTCGTCGACCGCGGGCCTGCGGACATATAACTTCGTCAGGTTGCGGACTTCGAGCATACCATTCAGACACCTGTCCGGCCGCAATTGTTCCGGTGAAACTCGATAGAGCGTTTTCACACGCGCGGAGAAGGCGGATGGAATCCCCGCGGAAATGGGAGACGTCAAATTAAGCAGGAAGGAGGTAGAAAGCGATGTTGAAGAAGCTCATGATTCCAGCGCTGCTTCTGGGAGCCGCGTTTTCGGCGGTGCCTGCTCAAGCAGCGGTTCGATTCGGAGTCGGAATCGGCGGACCTGTCTACGCACCGGCCTACCCGTACGCCTACGGGCCGTATTATGGCTACTACGGCTATCCTGTGTACCGCGGTTATTACGGGCCGTATTTCTACGGCACGTGGGGTCACAGATGGCATGGTCACTACTATCGCCACTGGCGGTAACTAGCGTGTAAGGCGTGTAGGTGAATGAGGCATGCCTGGCTCCCGCAAAAAGGAGCCGGGCATGTTGCGCGCTTTTCAATTTCCGGTAGTGGGTCAGTTTAGTTTCCAGACGGCTGCGGAAAAAGGCCAAAAACCGCTTGCTTACGCGCGCGGCTCGGAATAATTGCAGCGGGTTACCGAGCCGCGACCCTAAGGGAGCGGTCCCGACAGGCCTTTTTCCGCAGTCTGCTAGACTAGACGGCCAGAGCCGGCTGAAAGCCGGCTGCGGGCAGAATTGCCCGCCCCACAAATTCCAATTCCCTTCATTGGCGGGCTGTTTCGATCAGCCTGCGGATCGAGGGTTCCACGCTCAGCAGCAACTCGGCTTTGGGCTTCTTGGCGCGATCGAGCAAAGCGGTTTTCTCCGCAATCCAGGACACATCCCGTTTTTGATCGAGAGCTTGCAGCGCGGCTTCGGCTATGGCCGAGAGATCTCTGGAAAGCTCCGCATCCTCCGCCAGCAGCGCGGAATTCGCCAGGACCGGCGCCAGCCGGGCCTGATTATCGCGCCATAGGGTCAACCACTCGCGAATGCGGGGCAAATCTTCCGGACTCATGCGATCCACCAATGCGGCGAACTCGCGAACCGTTGCGCTGTCGGGACGCGCGGCGTCGACCAGCCGGTTCAGTGGCGTAAATGCGTCGTAGGGATGGGCCTCTTCGCGGGCGTAGTCTTTCACCGGTTCAACCACATCGGCGAGCACGCGCACGGGCTCGACGGGACCGCCACCGGCCAACCGCTCGAGCATCATCCGATATTCAGAAGCGTGCTTTAGGCCGAGCCATTCCAGATCACGGCTCACCACTGCCAGACGGCGATACATATCCGGCACATCCGTCACGGTTTGCGGTGACCAGAAGCGTTCGGCCACGGCCGCCATGCGCGGCCAGACGCGCGTATCCAGCAATTCCGGCGTGACGAATTCCGACCACATGCAGGCTTCGCCCCCCAACACCAACCGCTTTTGTTCTTCGGTAAGGCTCGCGGCCGCTTCGCCCAGCGGATCCACGGCGTAATGATGCGCCGCGGAATAACCGAGATCCAGATAATAGCCATTCGAGAGGATGCCGCCGACGCCCTGGCGCGCCGCATCGGCCAGCGCTTTCTGCCCGCGCCACGATTGCACCAGGATGTTGTGCGGCATATCTTTACTCAAGATCTCATCCCAGCCGACCATCTTTTTCCCGTGTTTCTCCACAATGGTATGCACACGGCGGGTGAAGAAAGCCTGCAGGGCCTCGTTGTTCTTGATGCCCTGCTCGCGCATGAATTCCTGAATACGCGGGTTGGCATCCCACTCTTTGCCGTTCACTTCGTCGCCGCCGATATGGAAGTATTCATCCGGAAACAGGGCGGCCATCTCGCCGATGAAACGGTCCAGGAACTGGTAGACTTCATCGCGGGTGGGGTCCATGGCCGGATCGAAGATGCCCCATTGGCGCTCGATGCGAAACGGTCCGGCCGCACTGGCCAGTTCGGGGTAGCCGACGAACCAGGCCGTGGCGTGCCCGGGCATATCGAATTCCGGAATCACGCGAATGCCGCGGTCGCGCGCGTAGGCGATGACCTGGCGCGCCTGGTCCTGCGTATAGTATTGGCCATCGGAGCCCATCTCCTGCAGCTTCGGGTATAGCTTGCTCTCGATGCGGAAGCCCTGATTCTCGGAGAGGTGCCAATGGAACACGTTCAACTTCACGGCGGCCATGGCGTCGAGCGTGCGCTCCACATCGGCGATGGTCATCCAGTGGCGCGCCACATCCAACATCAGGCCACGCCAGGGGAAGCGGGGGCGGTCCTCGATGGTGACTGCCGAAACGCCGAAGCCGCTCGAATCCAGATCGACAAGTTGCAGGAAGGTGGCCATGCCGTGCATCACGCCTAGCGGATTGGGGGCGTCCAGGCGGGCGCCCAGAGGGGTGACGGTGAGGCGATAGGATTCGTCTTCCTGTACGGCTTGGATGGGCGCGCTGGCATGGTCGCAATAGACCACCAGCGGGGCTTCGGGAGCATGCAGGCCGATGCCGGGATTCATGGGAATGCCGGTCTTGCGCGATACCTGTTCCACCAGCCGCGCGGCGGCGGCTTCCAGGCGAGGTTCGCGATATCCGTTCAATTGCACGAACGCGAAATTCCGGTCGATGCGCAAGCGTCCTACACCTGGCTGGAGTTTGGCCGGCACGGGCATCAGGTCATGGGCAAACATCGCGAGAGGGGCCATCAGGAGAATCGGAACTCTAGACATCATTACCAGACTACGCCGTTTCGCGGGCGGCCGTGCCGCGGGATAATTATTCCGAGGGCATTATGAGAATGTATTGGCGAAGCGGGTTGGCCGGTTTGTTGCTGGCGTGGTGCACCGCCGGCGTGGCGGCCGCGCCGCCGGCCGGATTGTATTTGCACGATGGCGACCGCGTGGTCTTTTATGGCGACAGCATTACAGACCAGCGGCTGTACACCACGTTCATCGAGACCTATGCGATCACGCGATTTCCGAGGATGCGTTTGACCTTCGTGCATTCCGGCGTGGGCGGGGATCGCGTGAGCGGCGGCGGGGCGGGCGCCATCGACGTGCGTCTGCCGCGCGACGTGGTGGCCTACAAACCGACGGTGATGACCATCATGCTGGGCATGAACGACGCCAGCTACCGCGCGTTCGACCAGAAGATTTTCGACACGTTTGCCACCGGATACCGGCACATTATTCAAAGCGTGAAAGAGGCGCTGCCGGGCATTCGCATCACGGTGATCGAACCTTCGCCGTACGACGACGTCACGCGTCCGCCCATGTTTGAGGGCGGCTATAACCAGGTGCTGCTGCGCTACGGGGATTTCGTGGAAGCGCTGGGGCGCGAAGAGAAACTCGCGGTGGCCGATATGAACCGGCCGGTCGTGGCGGCGCTGGAGAAGGCCAATAAGCTGGACGCCGAAACAGCCAAAAAGCTGGTGCCCGACCGGGTGCATCCCGCGGCGGGCGTCCACCTGCTGATGGCAGAAGCTCTATTGAAGGCGTGGCATATGCCGGCGATGGTCACGGCGGTCGAGATCGATGCGGCCGCGCCCGCCGTGGCCGGCGCCACGAACACGCAGGTGACCGATCTGGCGGTGGGCGATCAAGTCTCCTGGGCGCAAATGGACGAGGCTCTGCCCATGCCGATCGATGCGAAGGACGAGGTGCTGGCATTGGCGCTGCGCGCTTCGGACTTCGTGGAGGCCATGGACCAGGAACCGCTCAAAGTGACCGGGCTGAAGGCCGCGCGCTACAAGCTGAAGATCGACGACGAAGCGGTCGGCACGTTCACCCGCGAAGAATGGGCCAAGGGCGTCAACCTGGCGACCCTGGCGACCCCCATGGCGAAACAGGCGGCCGCGGTGCACGACCTTACCCTGCGGCATAACATCGTACACTTCGCGCGCTGGCGGCTGGCGGGAGTAAATCTGGACAACATCGCGATTCCGCCGGCGCATCTGAAGGCGGCGGCCGAGGCACTGGATACATTGGAGGCGGACGTGGTGGAGCAGCAGAGGGCCGCGGCGCTGCCGAAGATCCATCGGTATGAGCTGGCGCCGGAGTAATGCTCACGTTTTTGAAGACGGTTCATACCATGATCTGGGTGGTCATGGCCTCCGCCAATGTCACAGCCTTCTATTTGGCATTCGTCGGCCACTTCAACGCCTGGTTTTTCGTGGCTGTAACTCTGCTTGGTGGTGAAGTCGTTGTCATTGCGGTAAACGCCTGGCACTGCCCACTTACGGACGTCATGGCGAAGTACACTCCGGACAGGAGAGCTAATTTCGATATCTATCTCCCCGAGTGGCTCGCGAGGAACAACATTAAAGGCTTCGGGGTTCTCATGGCCCTGGAGATCACGATTGTGCTTGTCCACAGGTTTGTGCCGATGCCGTAGCATGCGGGCGATGCCTGCCACGGCCCTCAAGCTCCCATCAGATACTGATCGATGCCGCGGGCCGCTTGCCGGCCTTCGTTGATGGCCCACACGACAAGGGACTGGCCGCGCCGCATATCGCCGGCGGCGAAGACTCCGGGTACCGAGGTCATGTAATTCTCATCCGCGTGGACGTTGCCGCGGATATCCAGCTTCACTCCCAGGTTGTCCAGGAGACCACCCTTGACCGGGCCGAGGAAGCCCATGGCGAGGAGCACCAGGTCCGCTTCCAGGGTGAATTCCGTGCCAGGGAGCGGCTGGAACTTCGGCGGCGGGCCGACTTTCACGGCGTGCAACTGCTTCACGTTGCCCTGGTCATCGCCGGTGAATCCGGTGGTGGCGACGCTCCAATCGCGGATGCCGCCTTCTTCGTGCGAACTTTCGGTGCGGAGTTGCATCGGCCAGAGGGGCCAGGGCGTCGACGGGGAGCGTTCGGGCGGAGGCTGCGGCAGCAATTCGAACTGGTTCACGGAGAGGGCCTTCTGGCGGTGCGAGGTGCCCAGGCAGTCCGCGCCGGTGTCGCCGCCGCCGATGATCACGACGCGCTTTGCGGTGGCCAGGATGGCGCCTTCATCGGGCACGCTGTCGCCTTCGGTGCGGCGGTTCTGCTGCGGCAGGAATTGCATGGCGAAGTGGATGCCGTTTAACTCGCGGCCGGGAACTGGCAGGTCGCGGGGCTGCTCGGCGCCGCCCGCCAGCAGGATGGCGTCATAATCGCGGCGCAGGTCCGCCACCGGGATGTCGCGCCCGATGTGGGCGTTGGGGACGAACTCCACGCCCTCGGCGCGCATCTGGTCCAGGCGCCGGTCGATGAGATGCTTCTCCATCTTGAAATTCGGGATGCCGTAGCGCATCAGGCCGCCGATGCGATCGTTCTTTTCATAGACGGTGACGGCATGTCCGGCGCGGCGCAACTGCTGCGCGGCCGCCAGGCCCGCGGGACCGGAGCCGACCACGGCGACGCGCTTGCCAGTGATGTTCCGGGGCGGCTCGGGTACGATCCAGCCTTCGGCGAAGGCGCGATCCACGATCGTCTTCTCAATCTGCTTGATGGTGACAGGCGGCTCGTTGATACCCAATACACAGGCGGCTTCGCAGGGCGCGGGACAGATGCGGCCGGTGAACTCGGGGAAGTTGTTGGTGGAGTGGAGCACGCGGATGGCTGCGCGCCAGCGGCCGCGGTAGACCAGATCGTTCCAATCGGGAATGATGTTGGTGAGCGGGCAGCCTGTGTGGCAGAAGGGCACGCCGCAATCCATGCAACGAGCGCCCTGGGCAGCGATTTTTTCTTCGGGAAAATCGAGATAGATTTCGAACCAGTCCTTCACGCGCTCGGCGGGCGGGCGGCGCTGCGGCAGTTCGCGGGTGTATTCGAGGAATCCGGTAGTCTTACCCATGGGACACCTGCTGGGTCATCGGTTGTGGGTGGTGGGTGATGGGTAACGGGTGCTGGGAGCCGGGGGCCGGGGGCTGGTGGCTGGGGGCTGGGCGCTGGCTTAGGACCCGTTTGTACTCGTGCGGGAAGACTTTGATGAACTGGGGCAGCATGGTGGACCAATTCTCCAGGATCCACTTGGCCCTGGGGCTGGCCGTGAATTGCACGTGCCGCTCGATCAGGGTGCGCAGAAGTTGAGCATCGCCCGCCACTGCTTCCAGGTCCACGGCGGCGGTGTTGCAGCGTTTTTCGGCGAAATCGCCGCTCTCGTCGAGCACGTAGGCGATGCCTCCGCTCATGCCGGCGGCGAAGTTGCGGCCGCACCGGCCAAGGACCACGACCAGGCCTTTGGTCATGTACTCGCAGCCGTGGTCGCCCAGTCCTTCGACCACCGCGGTGGCGCCGGAGTTGCGGACGGCAAATCTCTCGCCGGCCATGCCGTTAAAAAACGCCTCGCCGCTGGTGGCGCCATAAAGGACTACATTGCCGATCAGGATGTTTTCTTCGGGCAGGAAAGTGGAGCCGCGCGGCGGATATACGATGATCCGGCCGCCGGACAGGCCCTTGCCGACGTAGTCGTTGGCGTCGCCTTCCAGGGCGAGGGTCACGCCCTTCGCCAGGAAAGCGCCGAAGCTCTGGCCGGCGGAGCCGGTAAACTCGAAACGGATGGTGTCGTCCGGCAGACCCGCGGAGCCGTGCCGGCGGGCGATTTCACCGCTCAACATCGCGCCCACCGTGCGGTGCACGTTGCGGATGGGCAGCTTGATCTCGATGGGGCTACGGTGGGTGATCGCCTCGCCGGCCAGTTCGATCAGCTTGTAATCGAGGGCCTGGTGCAGACCGTGATCCTGCGACTGCACGCAGCGGCGCGCGATGCGCGCGGGTACTTGCGGGCTGTGCAGGATGGCCGAGAAATCCAGGCCTTTGGCCTTCCAATGGTCGAGGGCCTGGCGCGGGTCGAGCATGTCGACACGGCCCACCATTTCGTTGAAAGTGCGGAAGCCGAGTTGCGCCATGTACTGGCGGACCTGCTCGGCGATGAAGAAAAAGAAATTGATCACGTGCTCGGGCTGGCCCTGGAACTTGGCGCGCAGGGCGGGGTCTTGTGTGGCGATGCCCACCGGGCACGTGTTCAGGTGGCACTTGCGCATCATGATGCAGCCCATGGCAACCAGCGGCGTGGTGGCGAAGCCGAATTCCTCCGCGCCCAGCAGCGCGGCGATGGCGACATCGCGGCCGGTTTGCAGCTTGCCGTCGGTCTGCACGCGAATGCGACCGCGCAGGTCGTTCATCACCAGCACCTGCTGCGTTTCAGCCAGGCCCAATTCCCACGGGATGCCGGCATGCTTGATGGAGCTTAACGGGGAAGCTCCCGTACCGCCGCTGTCGCCGCTGATCAGGACTACGTCGGCATGCGCTTTGGCGACGCCCGCGGCGACGGTACCCACACCTACTTCGGCCACCAGCTTTACCGAGATACGGGCGCGCGGATTGGCGTTCTTCAAATCGTAAATCAGTTGGGCCAGATCTTCGATGGAATAGATATCGTGGTGCGGCGGCGGCGAAATCAATCCCACGCCCGGGATGGAGTGGCGCACCCGGGCGATCGTTTCATCCACCTTGTGGCCGGGCAGTTGGCCGCCTTCGCCGGGCTTGGCGCCCTGGGCCATCTTGATCTGCAGCTCATCGGCGTTCACCAGGTAATTGGTGGTCACGCCGAAACGCGCGGAGGCCACTTGCTTGATGGCGCTGCGGCGCCAATCGCCGTTCGCATCGCGCTCGAAACGGGCTTCGTCTTCGCCGCCTTCGCCGGTATTGGACTTGCCGCCGATGCGGTTCATGGCGATAGCCAACGTCTCGTGCGCTTCCTTCGAAATGGAGCCGAAGGACATGGCTCCGGTGGCGAAGCGCTTCACAATCTCGGTGGCCGGCTCGACGTCTTCGATGGGAACGGGTCGCGCCGCCTTCTTGATTTCGAGCAGGCCGCGCAAAGTACACAACTGGCGGTTCTGCTTGTCGATCAGGTCCGTGTATTCCTGGAAGGTCTGCGGGTTCTGCTGGCGTACGGCGTGCTGCAGCTTGCTGATAGTCAGAGGGTTGAGCAGGTGATACTCGCCGCGCACGCGGTACTGATAATTGCCGCCCACGGGCAGTTCGGTGTCATATCCGGCGATGGGACGGTAGGCCAGCGCGTGCTTCATTTGCGCCTCGCGGGCGAGCACGTCGAGGCCCACGCCTTCGATGCGGGAGGCGGTGCCGGTAAGGTACTTATCGATCAGAGATTTGTTCAGCCCGATGGCTTCGAACACCTGGGCGCCGCGATAGCTTTGCAGCGTGGAAATGCCCATTTTGGAGAAGGTCTTGAGGAGCCCCTTGTTGATGGCCTTTTTATAGTTGGCGAGGGCTTTTTCGAATGTAAGCCCGGCGGTCAGGTTGCCGCGCATGGCCATGTCTTCGAGAGTTTCGATGGCCAGGTAAGGGTTCACCGCGCTGGCGCCATATCCGATCAGGAGCGCGAAATGCATGACCTCGCGCGGCTCGCCGGATTCGACGATCAAAGCGACCTGCGTGCGCGTCTCTTCGCGGACCAGGTGGTTATGGACGGCGGCCAGCGCCAGCAGGCTGGGGATCGGCGCGTAGTCTTCGTCGATGCCGCGGTCCGACAGAATCAGCAGGGTGTAGCCGGACTTGATGGCCAGCGAGGCGCGGCGGCAAAGGGAATCGAGAGCCCGCTCCAGGCCTTTCTCCCCGTCTTCGGCGGGAAAGAGCGTCGGCAGCGTGGTGGCCAGGAAATCGCCTTGCGAAACGCGGCGCAGCTTTTCGAGCGAACGGTTGCCCAGGATGGGATGCGGCAGGCGCAGCGTATGGCAGTGCCGCGGTGTCTCGTCGAGAATATTGCGCTCGGTGCCGATGTAGCTGATCAGGGACATCACCATCTCTTCGCGGATGGGGTCGATGGGCGGGTTGGTTACCTGGGCGAAGAGTTGTTTGAAGTAATTGAACAGCGGCTGCGGGCGGTCCGAGAGGCAGGCCAGCGGCGTGTCCGTACCCATGGAGCCGATGGGCTCCTGGGCGTTTTCCGCCATGGGCGCCAGGATCGTGCGGAGGTCCTCGTCGGTGTAGCCGAAGGCCCGCTGGCGGCAGAGGATCGTGGCATGATCGGTGCCGTGCTCGCGGGGAGGGTCGGCAAGTTGTTCGAGCGTGACCTGGTTCTCGGCGAGCCACTGGGCATAGGGGTGGCGCGAGTACAGCCGCTCCTTAATCTCTTTGTCGGAGACGATGCGGCCGGCGGCGGTATCCACCAGGAGCATTTTGCCGGGTTGGAGGCGGCCTTTCTTTTTGACGTTTTCGGGTTTCACGGGGAGCACGCCGGCCTCCGACGACATGACGATCAAGTCGTCATGCGTGACCAGGTAGCGGGCGGGCCGCAGGCCGTTGCGATCGAGCGTTGCGCCAATCACGCGGCCGTCGGTAAAGGCGATGGCGGCGGGGCCGTCCCAGGGCTCCATCAGGGAGGCGTGATATTCGTAAAAGGCCCGCTTCTCCGGGTTCATGTGCGGGTTGCTGGCCCACGCTTCGGGAATCAGCATGGCCATGGCGTGCGGCAGGTCGCGGCCGGCCATCAGGAGCAGTTCAAGGGCGTTGTCGAAGCTGGCGGAATCGCTGCCGCCCGGGGTGACGATCGGGAAGAGCTTCTGAATGTTGGATCCGAACGCCGGTGAAGCCAGGATGGATTGGCGCGCGTGCATCCAGTTGACATTGCCGCGGACCGTATTGATTTCACCGTTATGCGCGACATAGCGGTAGGGATGGGCGAGGGGCCAGGTTGGAAAAGTGTTCGTCGAAAAGCGCTGGTGTACCAGGCAAAGGGCGCTGGTCACATCCGGATCGGAGAGTTCGCCGTAGAATGCCGCCATCTGGGGGGCGAGCAGCAGGCCTTTGTAGACAATCGTACGAGCGGAGAGCGACGGAATATAGAAATCGCCCTTGTTGGCCAGGGAGGTCCGGGCGACTTCTGTTTCGGCGCGTTTGCGGACAATATAGAGTTGACGCTCCAGGGTGTCGGGGTCACAGCGTTCGGGGCAGCCGACGAAGATCTGCTGAATGTAGGGCTGGGAGGCGCGCGCGACGCGGCCGATGGCATCACCGTTGACCGGGGTATCGCGCCAGCCGAGGACGGTCAGGCCCTCCTCGCGCACGATCCGTTCCAGGATTCCTTCGCATGAGAGGCGCTGGTGGGGCTCAACGGGCAGAAAGGTCATGCCGACGCCGTACTCGCCTGCGGCGGGCAGGGTGAAGCCAATGGCCGCGCATTCGCGGGCGAAGAACTTATGCGGAATCTGAATGAGAATGCCGGCGCCATCGCCGGTTTCGGGATCGCAGCCGCATGCGCCGCGGTGGGTCAGGTTGATGAGTACCTGGATACCCTTGGCAATGATGTCGTGGGATTTGTGGCCTTTGATGCTGGCGACGAAGCCGATACCGCAGGAGTCATGTTCGTTGCGGGGATCGTAGAGTCCCTGGGCCGCCGGCAACTGGCCCCGGGTGACTGACGGTTGGTCTAAACCGGAGATACACTTCGATTCAGTCATGTTCTCTCCCTGGAAGTCTTCAGTGTAGCAGGCCCGCTAGTATCACGCAACATGGGGTTTACAATTATGCAGTATTAGTTAGGCTGATATGTACGGAAGCGTTTTCTGTCTTTCATTTATAATGCTTTCAGCCAGATATGGCTATAGTGAAGTCGCTAAACCATTTTGCGCCAGGGTGGCATGCCGTTTGGCGCGTAACAGCACCGCGAGGAGGTGGATATGGAAGGAAGGAAAGGGGGGCGGATTCGGGAGGAGGGCATGGAGGCCAAACCCTATGCCAGGAGTCACAGGGTTTGGCCGGTTTTCATCCGAACGAAGCCAAAGCTTAGCGGCCGAAGTGACGCCAGCCGCCGACCCCAATGACGACGCCCGCGCCGACTGCGGGCGCGCCGTACACGTACGAGTTAGGATAGTATCCGTATCCGTACCCAGGGTAGTCGTAGGGATCGCCGTACCCGCCGTAGTAGTAGGGGTCATACCCGTAACCATAGGGATACCCGTAGCCGTAGTACCCAGGCCAATATCCCAAACCGAGGCCCCAGCCTCCCCAACCCCAACCACCCCAGCCGTAGCCGCCGCGATAACCGCCATAACCATAGCCGCCGCGATACCCACCGCCATAGCCATAGCCGCCGCGGTATCCGCCGCCATAACCATAGCCGCGGGCGCCACCGGCAAAGCCGCCGCCGCCATAGCCACGGCCACCGCCACCCACCATCGCGTGACCGCCACCGCCGCCGAAGCCTCCATGGCCGCCGCCACCCCCGTGACCCGGCGCGGCGAAAGCTACACTAGCCAACAGCAAACATGCCAACATAATGAGTGTATTTTTCATAAAATCACCTGCCCTTTAGACTACCACTGCCGCATTATAGTTTCTAGTGGCTGAAATGCACCAGTAGCGGTGCTTTGCGGCCACGGAATACGAATCGCTTCGTCCCATTGTTTCATACACTTAAGGGTGTTTTTGGGTTTGGAGAAACGGGTGCATAGTGGTAGCCGTCGTGAAGTAATGAGGCAGCGTATATTATGAAGACTAACTCGGTAAATCCGATCCGCACCGCCATGTATTCTTTGGCACTCGGCGCTTTAGTGGGATCGGGCGCAATGTTCGCCCAAGACCAGCCCGCACCGCCGCCACCACCGGCCGACTCGCAACAGCAGAGCGCTCCAGCCAACGGCGGTTGGCGCAAAGCGGACGATCCGGCGCCGGCCCAATCGGCGCAATCCACGCAGCCCGCGCAACCTGCGCAGCCAATGCCTACGCAGGATGGGAATCCGCCTGCCCCGGCTCCTCCGCAGGCGACGATGGATCCGAACTATTCGCAAGGCACCCCCGCGGCCCAATATCCGGGCCAAGGCGGACCGGGTTATCCCGGCCAAGGCTATCCAAACCAGGGTTATCCCGCCCAAGGTTATCCCAACCAAGGCTACCCCAACCAGGGTTATCCCCAACAATATCCGAATCAGGGTCAGCCCTATCCCGGGCAACGGTATGGCGGGCCGCCGCCGGCCAACTCTTACAACTATAATCGCGGTCCAATTCCAGCGAATTTAACCCTTAAACCCGGCACATATGTCACCGTGCGCCTGAACCAGGGTTTATCGTCCGACCGTAATCAGGCGGGCGACGCCTTTGCGGCGACCCTGGCGAAACCCATCATCGTAGATGGCGTCGTGGTGGCGGAACGCGGCCAGACCGTCGGTGGAAAGGTGGTCGAAGCGAAGAAGGCAGGACGCGTCGAAGGCGTCTCGCATCTGAAAGTTCAATTAACAGACCTCACGCTTTCCGATGGCCAGCCGGTTCCGATCCAGACGGTACTATTTACCAAGAACGGACCGACATCGGTCGGCCGCGACGTGGGCGCGGTGGGCGCAACGACCGCGACTGGCGCAGCCATCGGTGCCGCAGCCGGTTGGGGCACTGGCGCGGCGATTGGCGCCGGCGCGGGAGCGGTGGCAGGTATCGTCGGTGTGCTGGTCACCCGAGGCCGTCCAACTTATCTCTATCCAGAGCAGATTCTGACCTTCCAGGTGCAAGCCCCGGTGGCTATTTCGACCGAGAAGGCGCCGCAAGCCTTCCGCTGGGTGAATCCGAGCGATTACGAGCGCCCATACGATGTGCAGAATCGTCCCGGCCCGCCCAACGGAGCTTATGCCGGCTATGGCTACCCTTACCCCTACGCGTATTCTTACCCTTACGCCTACGGATACGGCCTCGGATATCCCTACTACTGGGGGCCCGGAGTCGGTTTATATTGGGGCCGAGGATATTGGGGGGGCAGATGGCGGCGGTAGCTGAATTGCTAGAGTCACTGTAGGAGAGTTGAAGTTCATGTCGATAAATGCGATTCTGCGGGCGGGCGCGATGGCCGGTGCGTTGTCGATTGCGCTGCTGGCACAAGCTCCGCCCCCTCCGCCTCAACAAGGGTACCCACAGCAGCAGCAAACGTATCCGCAGCAGCCGGGATACCCGCCGCAACAACAACAAGGCTATCCGGCGCAGCAAGGCTATCCGCCGCCGCAACAGCCGGGGTATCCGCCCCAGCAGCAGGGTTATCCGCCGGCGCAAGGCTATCCGCAACAGGCACCACCCTTATTGGGACCGCAGCAACTCGATGGCCTCGTGGAGCGCATTGCCCTGTATCCCGACCCCCTGTTGGCCCAGGTACTCACCGGGGCCACTTACTGGAATGAGATACCCGATGCGGCCACTTGGGCGAATCAACATAACTATCTGCACGGAGACGAACTCTCTCGCGCCATGTATGAGGACAACCTCTCGTTCGACCCCAGCGTGCTGGCGCTGATCCCCTTTCCTACCGTACTGGACATGATGGCACGGGATCCGGGATGGACGCAGGCGCTAGGTAACGCCGTCCTGAACCAGCGTCCGGATGTGATGGACGCCGTGCAGCGCATGCGCCAGAAAGCCATGGATTACGGCTACCTGCAGAGTAATGCGCAAGAGCGGGTGGTTGTCGGCGGCCCAGGCGATATCGAGATCCTACCGGTCAATCCGGGCTACGTGGTCGTACCTTACTACAATCCGTCTGTGGTTTTTGTGGCGCCGCGGCCCGGATTCTATGCGGGCGTAGGGATCACCTTCGGACCGGGCATTTATGTTGGAGCGTTCGCGCCGTTTGGCTGGGCCGGCCCAGGATTTGGGTGGCGCACGCACGATATCCTGATCGATCATCGCCCCTGGGCCCGCACCTGGGTCAATCGCGACAGATATGTACACTCTTATGCCGTACCGGTCGCACGGCCGGTGGGACCGCGGGTGGAGCGGCACGTGGAACGCCACGTCGAGCACCGGGAAGAGCGGCACTAGAGGGTGCTTTTACTCCGCGTATTTCTGCGCGATGGGGAAACGGCGGCCGATGCCGAACGCCTTGGTTGTGACCTTTAAGCCCGGCGCGGCCTGCTGCCTTTTGTACTCATTGCGATCGACTTTGTTCACGATATCCACGACAATTTCGAGCGGAAGGGATAGCTCCTCGGCAATCTGCCGGGGAGCTTCATATTCTTCCACGTAGGCGCGCAAGACTTGATCCAGGATTTCATACGGGGGAAGCGAATCGCTGTCCTTTTGATCGGGACGCAGTTCCGCGGACGGAGGTTTTTCGAATACGCTCTCGGGGATGGCGCCTGGATGCCTGCGATTCGCGATGCGGGAGAGTTCGTATACCAGAGTCTTGGGTACATCGCTGATCACTGCCAAACCGCCGCACATGTCGCCGTATAAAGTGCAGTAGCCCACAGCCAGTTCGCTCTTGTTGCCGGTGGTCAACACCAGCGCGCCCGACTTGTTCGAGAGCGCCATGAGGGTGACCCCGCGCAGGCGGGCCTGCAGATTCTCCTCGGTGACGTCGCGCGGCGCGCCGGCGAATAAAGGATCGAGGACGCGCAGAAATTCATCGTAGATGGGTGAGATAGGGGTCAGTTCGAAGCGCATGCCGAGGTTCCGCGCCAGGGCGCGGGCATCGCAAATGCTGCCTTCCGACGAGAACGGGCCCGGCATGCCGATTCCGGTGACGTTGGCAGCGCCCAGCGCGTCCACCGCGATCGCAGCGGTGAGAGAAGAATCGATACCGCCGCTCAATCCGATCAGCACGCGGGTAAAGCCGCACTTGTGGATGTAGTCGCGGGTGCCCAGGACCAGGGCTTCGTAGACCGCTTCGCACACGTCCGGCAAGTTATCGTGTTGGGCGCCCGCGCCGGATTCGGAATCGAACAGCACCAGGTCTTCGGCGAAGGATGCGGCGGAGGCGGACACGCGGCCCGTGGCGTCCATGGCGAAGCTGGAGCCATCGAACACCAGTTGATCGTTGCCTCCCACCTGGTTGACATAGACCACCGGAATGCCGTGGCGGCGCGCGGTCGCGGCGAAGATCTCGCGGCGCTGCGCGCGCTTGCCCATGTGATAGGGCGAGGCGTTGATGCTGATGAGCAACTCTGCGCCGGAATGCGCCAGTTCCTGCACCGGATCGCGGCGATAGAGCGGCCGCTCCCAAAACTGCTTATCGTTCCAGGCATCCTCGCAGATGGTCAGTGCGATTTTGCGGCCATCGAGGAGCAACAACGTCTGAGACTCCGCCGGGACGAAGTAACGGGCTTCGTCGAAGACGTCGTAGGTGGGCAGCAGCATCTTGGTTTGGCGGAAAAGGATCTTGCCGCCCGCCAGCAGGGCGGCGCTGTTGGTGGCGCGCTTGCCGGTGGAGGAATGCGAGGGACCCACATAGCCGGCGACCACGCTCAATGGCAGCGCGGCGGTTTCCGCCGCCAGACGTTCCAACTGCTGTACGGAGCGTTCCACGAAGGTGGGCTTCTCCACCAGGTCGCGCGGCGGATAGCCGGTCACGGAGAGTTCGGGAAACACCACCAAGTGCGCGCCGGCGGCAGCGGCCTCGCGCGCGGCGCGGATCATGCGGTCCACATTGCCAGTGAGGTCGCCGACGGTGGTATTGATTTGGGCCAGGGCGATTTTCATCGTCTGACACTATTATCGTCAATCCGCCGGAAATGGGCAGGCTGAAGTCAGCTCCGGTAGCGCACCACGGTCGGCACTTGATTGGTGTCCACCGCCTTAATGCCGGTAGACTGTTCGAGCGCCGCCAGAAAATCGCGATACTCGCCGCGGCTCAACTTCAAGAGGACTTGCGCGCTGGCGGTATTCCCATTAGCTCCGGCCCAGGAAACCCCGATATAGTGATTTTGACTTTCGCCCAGGTGCATCAATGGCACAACCGACAGGACGGACGCGCCCATTCGGCGGCGCACCTCGGTACCGCACGAAATCTCAGTGATGCTCTTCACCGGAACAGCGATGCGACGGTCCCCCTGGATGAAAACAACTTCATCTTTGCCGAAAGCGGCGCGCACCTTATGGTGGTCCAGCGGCAGGCTTCCGCCGGCGTAAGTGGCGGGATAGTCCGTAGGAGCTTTCTGCGCAAGCGCGGCGGCAGGAAGCAAAGTTGCTGAAAGGAAAAGGAAAGCAGACAAGGATTTGGTCATGGGATTACGATGCGCGTATCTGATTTGATGCCGGCTGCTTGCCTGAGGTTACACTTGCGACGAAAAAATCCGGTTCCCGGACCTGTCGGTGCGCAGAACGAAAGGCCCTCCGACCGGCTGCGCCGCGCGTTCGGCATTAGAACTTGTAGTTCGCCTCCACAAAACTAAGCTTGGCATTGCTGTCGCCCGGGAAGATATGCTCCACCACCGCGCCGCCCCGGGCATAGCCGAAATATACACCCAGCGAAAGGGCCCGCAGCATCTGATAGTCCGCGCTGATGTCGTAGAGGGTTGCTAATCCGGTGGCGCCATTCGACGGCCGGCCACTGAAGCCGAAGGTCCACGGCTGAAAGGCCCCGCCGCCGGAATACCAGAGATCGTGGCTATTGGCGAGCCACAGCCCATGGATATCGGACCGTAGCGTAAGACGCTTGGCGGGACGCAGCATCAACTCACCGAACAGATCGCGATTGTTCATTTCGTTGAAAAACGGAAAGCGGGCGTAGACGCGCGGTGTGGGCAGGATGGCGAAGAAGGTCCCGTGAGTGTCGTCGTTGGGGTTGTTGTCGCCGGTCGAATAGAAGTAGCCGCCGCGCAGCCAGGGACGGACCGCTTTCAGAATCTTGGGCTGGTAGCCGGCTTCCACGGCTCCCGCTCCCGAGCGTTGGGTGAGCACGCCCCACTTGCCGGTCTGCAGCGCGCCCCAACCCAGCACGTCGAAGATGCCGGCCGCGGTGGGAACCGCCTGGATGTAATTGCCGCCAAAAGTGCCGATGTCGATCCCGCCTAAGTCGTTGGCGCGAACCGCCGCGGAACGGTTGTCTGACTTGAGGACACCGCGGTCGTCGTTGTAGTAGATGCCAAAGACGCGCCACTCGGCCTTGCTTGATCCAAAAGTGGTTTGCCGGGTGAGTGCCGCATAGGTGACTGGAGTCTTGACCCATCCCCAACCGTCCACCTGGAAGACGCCGCGGTCCGGGATGGCGCTGAAAGCGGTAAAATTCCAGGGACCGTTCGCATAGTTATACTGCGCGCCGTCGAAGCTACGCTGCACGTCGGAAAAGCCGAAGGTGCCGATCAGCCTTTGCGATATGCCGTCGCGCTTCACGATAGCCAACGTCTCGTCTTTGGGAGTGACTTCGCCGCCATCGGTGAATTCGAAGCGCCCGAACTTCACGTTCGAGTGCTCGCCCTTCAGGTGCAGATAGGCCTGTTTGACAAAAACGCTGGCGGCGTTCTGGTCGCTGTGATTCGCCGCGTAGTAGTTTCCACCCAAGCCGAGTTGTCCCTGCGGCGCGGCCAGGACCGCATGATCCGGTAACCCCAAGAGGATGGGCGCGGCCAGTTCTACGCCCCAGTCATAGCTTTTCTCGTTCTGGCTGAACATCAGACGCAGCAGCGAGCCGGAATATCCATAATTGCTTTCACCTTTTGAGGGGAAGAAGTTCCAATCCTCGTAGCGCTCGTGAATCGATCCGGAGACCGTTACGGAGCCGATATGCAGCGGATCGGCGGTATCGGATTGCGCCGGCAATCCTTCTGTGACGGCGAGAAGAGCCAGCACCGGGACAAACACACGCATTTTTAACGACCCCCTCGGAACGGAATGAGGCGAGTGTATCGGCAGGCGCGCACGGCGTCAATAATGCAAACGCATTAGCGGCGGCTAACAGATTACTACTAGTCACAAAATGCTATGGAGCCTGGTGACACAGAGTGATATGCTACTAGCCATCCTTGAGGGGCAACTAATGAAACCTGACAAGCTTGGCCGGTATGCCGGCGTCCTGCTCGTGCTGCTACTCGTCAACACGGCCTATATCGCGGCGTTCGCTTCGCCCACCATCTTCTACATGGGTAACGTGGTGCTGCACCTGGCGCTGGGAGTAGCGCTGGCCATCCTGGCTTTCTGGGTGATCCGGCGCACGCCGGTGGCGGGCGGCCTGTTTCTGATCGCGGCGCTGGCCGGCCTGTTCCTGGCGGTGCGCGGCAACACCATGGCGCATCGCTGGGTATTGCAGGCCCACATCGCGGTGGCCGCGCTGGCGCTGCTGGCGCTCGTGCCGTACGTCTGGCGGCACGGCGGCGCCCGATTCCGCAATGCTTACGTGGCGTGCCTGACCTTGTTGGTTTTAGGCCCAGCCACGGCCGCGCTCTACCGGAAGGTCCATCCGGACCCCAACGACCGCATCCGGAATCCGTCGATCGTACCCATATCCATGGACCAGGAAGGCGGCGGCCCGCGCTCGCCATTCTTTCCGTCGTCGGCCAAAACAAATGTCGGCGGCATCATTCCTTCGAACTTCTTTATGGATTCGGAAGCGTGTGGGCGCTGCCACAAGGATATCTACAACCAGTGGAAGAGCTCGATGCACCACTTCGCGTCGTTCAACAATCAGTTCTATCGCAAGTCCATCGAATATATGCAGAGCGTGGTCGGCACGCAGCCGAGTAAGTGGTGCGCGGGCTGCCACGATCACGCGGTCTTCTTCAACGGCCGCTTCGACCGGCCCATCAAAGAACAGATCGATACACCGGAAGCCCGCGCGGGCTTGTCGTGTACTTCATGCCACGCCATCACACACGTAGATAGCTCCATGGGAAACGGCAGTTATACGATCGAATACCCACCGCTGCACGAGTTGTTGAGCAGTAAGAATAAACTCATCCAGGACGCGGACTACTTCATGACCTACCTGAATCCCGAGCCGCACCGGCGCACGTTCATGAAGCCGTTCATGCGCCAGGACGTCGCGGAATACTGCTCGGCGTGTCACAAGGTGCACCTGGATGTGCCGGTCAATAAATATCGCTGGTTCCGCGGATTCAACGAGTACGACAACTGGCAGGCCAGCGGGGTCTCCGGGTTTGGCGCGCGGTCGTTTTATTATCCGAAACGGAGCCAGAACTGCGCGGATTGCCACATGCCGATGGTGGCTTCGGCCGATCCGGGCAACATCGGCGGAAAAGTCCATTCACATAGCTTCCCGGGCGCTAATACGGCCGTACCGTATGCCAACGAGGATCGGGAGCAGTTGGAGATGACCGAGAAATTCCTCAAGTCAGGCCTGGTTTCCGTGGATATTTTCGCGGTTTCTCCAGTGAAGGACCAGGGGACCGCCATGGTGCGGCGCACCGGCGAAGGGCCGCGCACGATGACCGGCTTCGCGGTGGGCGAGGAAGCGGAACAATCCGGTAGCGCCATGATCCGGGATGTCGGAGAGGTAGCCGCGCCGATCGATCACTCGGGCATTCACCTGGAGCCGGGCTCCACAGCGCGCGTGGATGTGGTGGTGCGCACGCGCAAGGTGGGTCATTTCTTTCCGGGCGGCACCGTAGACGCCCCCGATGTATGGCTGGAACTGCAGGGCAAGGACGCCGACGGCCGCGTGATCTTCTGGAGCGGCGAGGCGCAGGATGGCGGTAAGGGCCCGGTGGAACCGGGCGCGCACTTCTATCGCGCCTTTCAGATCGATGGCGACGGCAACATGATCGACAAGCGCAATGCCTGGCAGGCGCGCAGCGTGCTGTACGTGCGCCTGATTCCCCCGGGCGCGGCCGACGTGGTGCATTATCGCGTGAAGATTCCGAAAGACGCCCGCGGACCCATCTCGTTCACGGCCAAATTGAATTACCGCAAGTTCTCTTACTATTTCACGCAGTTCGCTTACGCGGGCCAGCCTAAGCCGGGGCAGGATCCGAAACTGCTCACCGCCAGTTTCAACAGCTTGCAATACAGCTTCGATCCGCACAATATTCCGGGGGATGTCTCGGGCAAGATCAAGGATCGCATTCCCGATCTGCCGATCGTCACGATGGCTTCTTCCACGGTGAGCGTTCCGCTAGGTCCGTCCGCATGGACTCCGGTCGTGCGCAAAGAGGACCGCGAGCGCTGGAACGATTGGGGCATCGGACTGCTTCTGCAAGGCGACCTGAAAGGCGCGGAGTACGCCTTCAAGAAAGTGACCGAGGCGGAGCCCGGCTATGCCGACGGCTGGCTGAACGTGGCGCGCGCCCTCATTCAGGAGGGCGAGACCGAGGCCGCGCGGCCGTATGTCGATCAGGCGCTCAAGATCAACTCCGGGCTGGGCCGCATTTACTTCTTCAAAGCCATGATCGAGAAAGCCGACGGGAAATACGACACTGCGCTGGCCTCGCTCCAGACCGCGCTGGGCATGTACCCGCGCGATCGCGTGGCGCTGAACCAGGCGGCGCGCATTCTGTTTCTGAAGCGCGATTACGCCGCAGCCCTGCGGTATCTGGATCGCGTATGCGCCGTGGACCCGGAGGATCTGCAGATGCACTATACGCGCATGCTGTGTCTCCGCGGCATGGGCGACGCGGCGGGCGCGCAACGCGAGCAAGCGCTTTTTCAGCGGTTCAAAGCGGAGGAGTCGTCCCAGTCGATCACCGCCAAGCCGCGCCTGCTGAGCCCGGAGAACAACAACGAGCGGCAACAGGTTCACGATCACGAAAGCGTGCCGCTGCACCTGGCGGTGAGCCGCCCTAAAGCAGCCGTGGCCGCGGCGGGAGGCGGGCAATGAAACGGTATCTCGCGGTTGCCGGAGTGGCTTGGGTAGCGATGCTCTGCAACATGGCGCGCTCCGGGATCGTAGCTCCCGCATCGGTCGCCTTCACGGATGTGACCGGCCAGGCGGGCATCAAGTTCGTACACAACAGCGGCCGGGCCGGCAAGAAGTATCTGCCGGAAACGCTGGGTTCCGGCGCGGCCTGGTTCGACGCCGACGGCGACGGCTGGCCGGACCTGCTGCTGATCAACAGCAAAGACTGGACGCCCCGGGGGCGCAAGTCGCTGCCCGCGCTCTACCACAACAACCATAACGGCACGTTCACGAATGTCACCGCAGGGAGCGGCCTGGACGTGGAGATGTACGGGCTGGGCGTGGCCATCGGCGATTACGATAACGACGGCCGCGACGATGTGTACATCACGGCCCTCGAAGGCGACCACCTATTCCATAACGAAGGTCACGGCAAATTCCGGGACGTGACCCGAAGTTCCGGGATTAACAATGCCAATTTCGGGACCAGCGCGGCCTGGGTCGATTACGACCGCGACGGCAAGCTGGATCTGTTCGTCGCCAACTACGTGCAGTGGACGCCGAAGGGCGACATCTGGTGCTCGCTGGACGGATCGACTAAGTCCTATTGCACGCCGGAGTCTTACAAAGGGACATCCTCGAAGCTCTATCACAATCTGGGCGGCGGCAAGTTCGAAGACGTCAGCCAGAAGGCCGGTATCGGCGATCCGACGAGCAAGTCGCTGGGCGTCGCGGTGCTGGATTACAACGGCGATGGCTGGCCCGACCTGTTCGTGACCAACGATACGCAGCCGAATAAGCTATACCGCAACAACCGCAACGGCACGTTTACCGAGGAGGGCGTAGCGGCAGGAGTGGCCTTCGGCGAAGACGGCGTGGCGCGCGGGGCGATGGGCGTGGACGCCGCCGACTACGATCGATCCGGACGCCCGGATCTGCTGGTGGGCAACTTCTCCAACCAGATGCTGGGGCTGTATCACAATGAAGGCACGGGGCTGTTTGTGGACGAAGCGCCTTCTTCCACGGTCGGCCGCGCGAGCCTGTTGACGCTCACTTTCGGCGCCTTCTTCTTCGACTACGATTTGGACGGCTATCCCGATATCTTCGCGGCGAACGGGCACATCGAAGAGGAAATCGGCCGCGTGCAGCCGAAGGTGCAATACAAGGAGCCGCCGCTGCTGTTCCATAACCTCGGCAAGCGGCAGTTCGAGAACGTGACGGCGCGCATGGGCGCGGCCTTCAACCGGTCCGTGGTGGCGCGCGGCGCGGCCTATGCGGACTTCGATCGCGACGGCGATCTGGATATCGTGATGACCACCAACGACGGTCCGGCTTACCTGTTCCGCAACGATGGCGGCAACCGCAACAACTGGATCTCGGTGCGGCTCGTGGGCCGCAAGTCGAATCGCGATGGCATCGGCGCGGTGGTGCGGGTACTTAGTAAGTCGGGCAAGCAGTGGAACATGGTGCGCAGCGGGTCGAGTTACTGCTCGCAAAGCGACTTGGCGCTGACGTTCGGTCTGGGCCGCGATCCGGCGGTGGAAGGGATCGAGATCGACTGGCCCAGCGGCGAGAAGCAGAAACTCGGGGGCGTTCCAGTGAACCAGTTCCTGACCATCGACGAGACGGCGGGGATCGTGGCGAAGACGGGGCCGGGACGATTTTAGTGTAGAGTATTCGGGCGACATTCGTGGGGCGGCCAATCTTGGCCGCAGCCGCCTTTTCAGGCGGCTAGCCGGCTGCGGGCAGGATTGCCCGCCCCACAAGGCGAAGCGCTTTCGACGATGCGCCACGGGGCACGACTGCCCGCCCCACCATCGGGATTCAGGTTCCCCGCCGATTGCCCCACAGCTCGACATGCAAGCGTGGGCTGAACCTGAAGCCTTCCCGTTTGCAGATCTCCGCCAGCCACACGCCGCGCTCGCGCAGCACGCTCGCGTCGATACCTTCGGGCATGAGAATCACCTTGGCTGCATCCGCGCCCAGCGCGCGCACCAGATCCCGCGCCTCGGAAATATCCTCCGGCCGCGCGATCACGAACTTGAGCTGATAATCGTAATCCGCCATCAGCCGCCGCAGCACTTCCGGTTGAATGCGCAGGCCTTCGTGTCTCTCGTTCCACTCGCCCGCGGGCGTGGAATTCGCCAGCTTCGGGCTGATACTCATGAGGCCGCACGCGACCGGCGCAAACACGGTGCCGGCCGTTTCGATGGTGATGTGCAACCCGCGCGCGCGCAGTCCACGCGTGAGTTCCACGATCTCGCGCGCGATCATGGGCTCGCCTCCGGTGACCACCACGTGCCGGGCGGGATAAGCCTCCACCGCCGCCAGGATGCGATCGAGCGTCCAGTCGTCGCCTTCCGGATGCCACGAGGTGTAGGGCGTATCGCACCATTGGCAGCGCAAATTGCATCCGCTGGTGCGCACGAAGACCGAAGGCACGCCCAGCAGCGAACCTTCGCCTTGGATGGAATGGAAGATTTCAGCGATCCGCAATGCCGGCCTCTTCGAATCCCTTGCGGCGCAGCAGGCAGGAATCGCACTCCCCGCAGGGGCGGCCCTGCGCGTCGGGATCGTAACAGCTATGCGTTAACCCGAACTCGAGGCCCAGATCGCGGCCCAGCTTGACGATCTCCGCCTTCGACAGCCGGATGAGCGGCGCGTGAATCCGGACGCGCAGGCTGCCTTCCACGCCGGCCTTGGTGGCCAGGTTAGCCATGTTCTCGAAAGCGGCTATAAATTCGGGACGGCAATCCGGATAACCGGAGTAGTCCAGCGCGTTCACGCCGATGAAGATATCGGGCGCTTCCAGCACCTCGGCCCAGGCCAACGCGAATGAGAGGAAGATGGTGTTGCGCGCGGGCACGTAAGTCACCGGGATGCCGTGCGACATATCCTGTGCGGATCGTCCCTTGGGGACGGCCATGTCGCCGGTCAGCGCGGAGTGTCCGATCTGGCGCAGGTCGATGCGCGCCACCACGTGCCGCGCGGCGCCTAATGCTTGGGCTACGCGCGCCGCGGCCTCCAGTTCCACGCGATGCCGTTGCCCGTAGTCGAACGAGAGCGCGTAGCATTCGTATCCCTCGCGGCGCGCCAGCGCCAGGCAGGTGGAAGAGTCCAATCCGCCGCTCAGAAGACACACCGCTTTGTGGATTTTGTCCAAGTGTTTATTCTATCGCGCGCCGCACGCTCCGCGCACGCCGCCGTTAACAACTAAGTTACGCCTGTAGGGCCTGTAAACTCAGACGGCGCGATGTGTAAAAAGGCCGCTGCGATGGCGGATTCCACGGCCGGCGCGTGATAAGTTGGTGATCGGCACTAACGAGTCCGTGTAAGTATCACTTACAAGACACATTACTTTAGGAGAACATCCATGAAAGACTTATTAAGTAATACCAAGCTTCCGGCGAACCGGCGTTCGTTCATGAAGATGGGGCTGGCGGCCGGCGGAGCGGCCATGGGCGCGCGCTTGTTGGCCGGCAGCACGCCCACGGTTTCCGGTCCGCCCCTTTCGAGCGGCGATACCGCGATTCTGAAGTTCCTGGCGGCAGCGGAGCTGATCGAAGCCGACCTATGGCAGCAATACGCGGAGCTGGGCGGTCTGACGCCCGGCCAGCTTCCCGTGGAGACCGCTCCGTTCAAGCCCATGAACAGCTATCAGGCGGCCTTCATGAATTTGGACCCCGATGGCCCGCAATACATCTCCAGCAATACGCTGGACGAGCAGAGCCACGCGGCTTTCCTCAATGCCTACCTGATTGCGAAGGGCCAGGAACCGGTGGATCTGGATGCGTTCCGCACGCTGCCGAGCAGCCGGGCCAGGGGCGCCGAGCAAATCGGCCGGCTCACCAACCTGATGCAGCTCAGCGTGGATACAAGCTGGTACACACGCTATCGCAGCACCACGAATCCGGATTTCGGCGCCCAGTTCGAGCAAGCCCTTCCGCAGTTGGCCGCGGGGCAATTCACGGCGATCCCCATCACCGACGACGACTTCAAGAATGCCGATCACATCCAGGCGATCGCCAATACCGCGGCGTTTCACTTTGGGTCGATCGAGCAAGGCGGTTCCAGCCTGTATCCCACGCTTGCGCAGAAGGTTTCGAGCGTCGAGGTGTTGAGGATACTGCTCAGCATCGGCGGCGACGAGATCGCGCATTTTCTCGAATGGGTCGATTTCTCGGGCAATTCGGTGCAGCCGCCCATGGCTCCTTTAACGGATCCAACGAACGGATTGACGTTCCCGAACTTCGATGCCACTGTGAACCCGTTGCTCGAGACCAACCTGATCTTTCCGGTTCCCTGCGAATTCATCAGTGCGGGCCTGCCGCGCTGCGCGGTGATCCGGCCGACATCCCAGGGCCAGATCGACGCTCTGGGGGCGGCCAACTTCCTCATCGGCGAAGGTCTATTTATCGGACAGCCGCCGCGGTTCACCGAGCGGCTGCTGAATCTGGCGCGCGCAGCCGACGCCGCCCAGCGTCAGCTATAGTTACGGCAGGGCCCGTGGCGCACGCTTCAGCGTGCCGGCGGGACTTTTAAGTCCCGCTTAGCCGCCTGAAAAGGCGGCTGCGGGCAGGATTGCCCGCCCCACAAGGCGAAGTGCTGTTCTTGCTGTTGGCGCGCCACTATTCGTGCGCCTTGCGCCAATCCGCCTCGGGCGTCACCGCGATGGCCGCAATCTTCTTCCCCTGCAACTGACGGTTTACATCCGGCAACGCCCGGGCGGTCAGATCGGTGAACTCGCGAATCACATCGTCCAACTCTTTGCCCAAGACCTGGCCGCGCGCCACTTGCGAATCGGTGGGCCGGCCTTCGTAGCCGTTGATATCGCCGTATAAGCCCACGCCATCCGAGGACCCGGCCAGTAACTCACGCAGCCGCTCTTCGCCGGTGATCATGCCGCCCTCCTTGGTAGCGACAATCTTGGAGCGAATCGCATCGGCCGCCGCGGCAAGCTCTGTCAGTTTGGCTCGCAGCGGGTCCGCTTCCGGAAGTTTGGCGGCGTCCTTTTGGGCGCTGTCGCGCACCGCGACAATGGCGTCCACCGCCCAGCTCATGTGGTCCAGCATGCCGCCCAGCCTGGTCACCAGATCGAACTGCGCCTTGCGGTCCTCGAGGGTAAACTTGGCGCGCGGGTCCAGCACCACGTGAAGTTCCGCGTTGTAGACCTTATCGCCTTTGGTCATTTTCACCGTATAAACCCCAGGCAGGATACGCGGACCTTCGATCGCGCCCGCGGCTACGGTGGCCGCCGGCGGGACGTGCGGCGGTTTCATGTGCATGGACCACACCGCGCGGTTGATGCCGCGATGGCCGCTGGTGGCCAGCGTGTCCACCAGCTTGCCTTGCGCGTCGAAGACTTCAATCTTCATGTCGCCATAGATGTGACGGCTTCTTTGGTAATAGGGAATCACCGCGTCGGTCGGACGGTTGGGGCCGACGAATGTGGCATCGCCCTCCATCCATCCGCCGGTAGTCTCCATCCACTGCACCGCCGGAGGAATCGGAAGAAACGTGGCGTACTCGGACATCAGGTTCGGCGTCATCGCACGTATGGGAGAGATGTTGTCGATAATCCAGATACCCCTTCCGTGCGTCGCCAGAATCAGGTCCGAGCTGCGCGGATGAATGAAAATATCGCGCACCGCGACCGCCGGAAAACCCGATCCTTTATATTGCGCCCAGCGCTGGCCGCCATCCACACTGATCCACAGTCCGAATTCCGTTCCCAGAAACAACAGGTTGGGATTTACGAGGTCTTCCCTGATCACGTGCGCGTAGCCGCGAATCCCGCTCTGTTGCACGGGCAGCGCCGTCCAGGTCTGGCCATAATCGGTGGTCTTGTAGAGGTACGGCTTCATGTCGCCGTACATGTGGCGGTCGAATGTGGCGTAGGCTGTCCCTTCGGCCGACGGGCTGGCTTCCACCCAGGTGACCCACGGCGCCTTCCCTACGCCCTGCACGTTGCCGGTTACGTTGGTCCAGTGCTGCCCGCTATCGCGCGTGATCTGCACGTTGCCGTCATCCGTCCCGGCCCAGATTACCTGGCCGTTCCTGGGAGATTCGGCGATCGAATAGACCGTGGTATTCATCTCGGCCACGGAGTTGTCCACGGTCACGCCCCCCGATTCTTCCTGCTTTTGCTTCTCCGGATCGTTGGTGGTCAGGTCGGGCGAGATCCGCTCCCACGATTGTCCCTGGTCGCGCGAACGAAATACGAATTGCGCGCCAATATAGAGAGTGCCCTTCTCGTTCGGACTGAGCACCAGGGGCGTGTTCCAGTTGAAGCGCAGCTTCTTCTCGCCGTAGCCCGCATAAGGCTTGATGGCGCGGGATTCGTGCGTCACGCGGTTGACGCGCTCCACCTCTCCGCCCTGCGTCTCCACATAAATGTATGCCGCGTCGGTGGGATCCTCCCACATCCAGAAGCCGTCTCCACCGCACATGTTTTCCCAGCGCGCGTTGCTCACGCCGCCGGGATAGGACGAGTCCCCCACCCAGCAACTGTTGTCCTGCAAGCCGCCGTATACGCGATAGGGCTCGTGGTTATCGGCGCTGACGTGATAGAACTGCGAGACCGGGAGGTTCATCAGATGCTCCCAGCGCGTGCCGCCATCCTGGCTGCGCCAAAGGCCGCCGTCGTCGCCGGTGAACATCATGTTAGGATTTCCCGGATCGATCCAAACATCGTGAAAGTCGCCGTGCGCATTCGCTACCGCGCTGAAACTCCGTCCACCGTTCACGCTGAGCAACAGCGGTCCGTCAACTTTGAACACTTTGTTTTCGTCCTTGGGATCGACGATCAGGTTGGCAAAGTAAAACGGCCGCCATACCTGGAATTGGCTGGCATCCAGGCGCGTCCAGTTTTGCCCGCCGTCGGCCGAACGGTAGAGGGCGCTGCTCTTGGACTCGATGGTGGCATAGACCACCTGCGGCTTGGAGGGGGCCACGGCCAGCGCGATACGGCCGTACGGCTTCTCGGGAAGACCTTTGGCCGTCGCGGGCGTCAGCTCCGTCCAATGCTCGCCGCCATCCGTGGACTTGAACAGTCCGCTGCCTGGGCCCCCGGACCGGAAGGTCCATGCCTGCCGCCGGAAATCCCACATGGCCGCGTAGATGGTCTTGGGCTCCTGCGCGGCCATCGAAAGCATCGCACATCCGCTTGAACCGTTCACGCCGGCCAGCACCTTGCGCCAGGTCTGGCCGCCATCGCTGGTCTTGTATACGCCGCGTTCGTCGTTGTCGTCCCACAGGCGGCCCATGGCGCAGGCGTACACGGTATTGCCGTCCTTGGGATCCACCAGAACCTTGGCGATGTGTTCGGAATCCTTAAGCCCGACGTTCTTCCAGTTCTCGCCGCCATCCACGGATTTGTAGATGCCGTCCCCAATGGACACGCTGTTTCGCACCCAGCTTTCGCCTGTGCCCACCCAAACGTTTTTGGGATTTGACGGATCGATGGCCACCGCGCCGATCGACTGCACGTCGGGAAGATCGAACACGGATTTGAACGTGGTCCCACCGTTGATCGACTTCCAGACCCCTCCGCTGGCGGCCGCCGCGAATACCGTGAGCCTTCCGCTATCGTTGACGGCGGTGACCGCCGCGATGCGGCCGCTCATTTCGGCCGAGCCGATGTTTCGCGCCGGCAAACCGGATATAGTGCCCGAATCGTAACGGACGGGCGCTTGTGCCAACAAGGAAGGGCTCAACAACAGCGACAGATACCACACTCGCGAATGGACGGTCATCGTTAGAACTCCCTCTTTGAAGGCGCGGACGGAGCGGATGGGGCCGCGGCAGGCATCTTGAATTCGGCGGCATCGATGGGGACGTTGGCTTCGATCTTATCGATGGTGAGCTTACTGGTCTCGCCCGGATTGCGCGGGCTGCCGGACTCCAGCGCGAACGGGAAGTACACGCCGTTGACCAGCTTGAAAGAACCCATTTCGGAGAACGATTCGCGCACCGAGCCGTGGATGAATTGGGTGGACTCCGTGCGGATTTCAAGAAACGTTTCAGGATCCAGGTAGTAGTACACGATGTCCCCGTTTTTGAGCGTCACTTTCAGGCGGTAGGCATCGTCGCCATCCACGGTATCGTGGCCCAGGTACTCGATGGTATTGCCTTTTTCCTTGTAGTCCACCAGGTGGCCGTAGAAATCGGCATCGTCCTGGATGCCACGCAGGTCGTCTACGCCCAGCATCTCCGGATCCTTGCGGCCCTGGAACGGCATGATGCGCCAGCCAATGGTGCCGTCATAGGCCATGATTCCGGTCATGCCCATCAGGGTAAAAGTCTGCCGGACCATGTCGGGGGCCATGCTATCCAGTCCGATTTGTATGGCGAAGCTGCCTTGCTGCATTTTTCCGGTCATGCGCAGCGTATGGATGGCCTTCAGTTTCTCGACGCCGCCGTGCGCCGCCAGGTTCTTGTTCACCAGTTCCTCGGCAGTCTGCGCCGAGAGCAGTGCGGCGGCGCAGATGACGCCGGCTGTGAGTCTTGAAATATAACTCATTCCCGTTTGGCTCCTTATGGTGCGATGTAAATATCGTATCAGGCTGGGGCAATTTCTATTAACGTAGCATTCCGGGCCCGGGTTCAATAAAACGGCATGTCCTTCGTTATGATGGGGAAGGTGTGCTGGAGCTTCGCTCGATATTTCGCCGCCTTGTTGCTGGCCTGCGCGCCGCCCGTTTGGGCGCAGCCGGCGAAGTACGAGGACCAGCCCATTGCCGGTATTCAATTCGTCCCGCCCGACCAGCCGCTGACGGCGGCGGAACTGTCTAATATCCTCCCGCTCAAGAAAGGCCAGCCCTTGCGGCTGGTGGACGTCCACGCGGCCATCGAGCGGCTCTACGCCACCGGCGTCTACGACGATATCCGGGTGGATGGGGAGCCCGCGGCGGCGCCGGCCAGCGGCGTGATCGTGCGGATCATCACAAAGAATAGCTGGTTCGTGGGCAACGTCGCGGTCCTCGGGCGTATTTCCGATCCGCCCAACGCCGGACAACTGGTAAACATCACGCGGTTGAATCTCGGGCAGTCGTTTAACGAGGCTGACATAGCGCCCGCGCAGGCGGCTATCGAGCGGCTGCTCGTCGGCAACGGCCTGCACGAGAGCCAGATTCACCCGGAGGTGTCCTACGACCCGCTCACGCAGCAGGTGAGCGTACACTTCGTGGTGGATTCCGGGCCGCGCTCCCATTTCACGACGCCGGTCATCAGCGGCGACCCCAAGATGCCGGCGGTCAACATCGTCAAGGCTACCCACTGGCGCCGTTGGCTCATAGGGGGATGGCGCACCGTAAACCAGACGCGCGTGCGTAAGGGCGTCGAAGATGTCCGCTCCAGGTACGAGCGGCGCGGGCGCTTTGAGGCGCGTGTCACCTTGAAATCGATGGGTTACGATTCCGACACTCAACGCAGCACGCCGATGTTGGATATCGACGCGGGGCCCCAAGTCGAGGTGCACGCCGTGGGCGCCAAGGTCTCGCAGGGCAAGTTGCGAAGCCTGGTGCCCGTTTTTGAAGAGCATTCGGTGGACGATTCCCTGCTTCTCGAAGGCGAGCGCAACTTACGGGATTACTTTCAATCGCAAGGTTATTTCGACGCCGAGGTCGAATTCAAACCGCAGCGCACCGTCAACGATAAGGCGTCTATCGACTATCTCATCAATCCCGGCTCGCGCCACAAACTGGTGGCGATCGACATCCAGGGCAACAAGTACTTCAAGACCGAAGCTATCCGCGAGCGCATGTTCCTGATGCGCGCCTCCCTCTTGCAGTTCCGCCGCGGCCGCTACAGCGAGGCGTTGCTGCGGCGCGACGAGCAGTCCATCAGCAGTTTGTACCAATCCAACGGATTCCGCGACGTAGTGGTAACCCACAAGATCGTGGATGGTTACAAAGGCAAGCCCGGCCAATTGGCGGTTTTCATCCATGTCGAAGAAGGCCCCCAGTATTTCATCCACAACCTGGATCTGCAGGGCATCGCCAAGCTGGACAAGGCGCAAGTACAATCGCAGCTCAGCTCCGTGGAAGGCCAGCCTTTCAGCGAGTACAACGTGGCCGTCGACCGGGATACCATCCTGCAGGAATACTCCAAACGCGGGTTCCCAAACGCCACGTTTGAGTGGAGTTCCAAGCCCGCGCTGGAGGCACATCAGGAGAACCTGACGTATGTGGTCCACGAAGGCAAACAGGAGTTCGTGCGCGACATCCTGATCAGCGGCCTGAACCGCACCCGCCGCAGCCTGGTGGATAGCGAGATGTTGTTGAAGCCCGGAGACCCCCTCTCGCCCACAGCCGAACGCGAGACGCAGCGCAAATTGTACGATCTGGGTGTTTTCGCCCGGGTAGACACGGCGATTCAAAACCCGGATGGCGACACTAGCGACAAGTACGTGTTGTACGACATGGAGGAGGCGCGCAAGTATTCGATCGCCATGGGCTTCGGCGCTGAATTCGCCCGAATCGGCGGATGCTCGACGTGCCTGGAGGCGCCCCAGGGCCAGACCGGATTCGCGCCGGATGCCACGCTCGATATCTCGCGGCTGAACCTCTGGGGGCTGGGCCAGAGCATCAGTTTCCGCGGCCGCGTCTCCACCCTCGAGCAGCGCGCGTTGATCAACTATACGGCGCCCCGGGTTGGCGGCAACGATAAGCTGACGCTCTCGTTTACCATCCTGTACGACAACAGCCTGGATGTACGCACGTTCACGGCCCAACGTGAAGAAGGCTCCGTGCAGCTTTCCGAGCGATTTTCGAAGACCATCACGTTTCTGTACCGCTACACTTACCGGCATGTCACCGTGGATCAATCGACGCTGAAGATTTCGCCGTATCTGATTCCGCTGTTTTCGCAGCCGGACCGGGTGGGCGAGGCTGCCTGGAGCATGGTGCAGGATCGCCGGGACGACCCGATCGATCCCCACAAGGGCATCTACAATACGATGGACCTCTCGCTGGCCCCGCGGGCTTTCGGCTCCGAGATCAGCTTCGGCCGTTTTCTGGGACGCAATGCCACCTATCACCCGATCGGCAAGAAGTACGTGCTGGCGCGCGCCACCAGTTTCGGAATCGTGCATCCGCTCAGGAACGTCGCCAGCCCGAACACGGCGATTCCTCTGGCGGAGCACTTCTTCTCGGGCGGATCGACGTCCGAGCGCGGCTTCCCCGATCTGCAAGCTGGGCCACGGGACACCACTACCGGCTTTCCCCTGGGCGGCACGGCGCTTGCTTATGAACCAGACCGAATTGCGCTTCCCGCTGTTGGGCGAAAATATAGGCGGAGTCCTTTTTCACGACATGGGCAACGTTTACACCAGCCCGTCGAGCCATTTCGTTCCGCACCGATCAACACGGGATGTCGGACTTCGACTACATGAATCACGCGGTCGGGTTTGGAATCCGTTATAAGACGCCGATCGGCCCGGTGCGGCTGGACCTGGCGTACAGCATCAATCCGCCGCGCTTTATCGGCTTCGCGGGAAGCTTCAGCGACCTGTTGAGCGCCGGCCAGTATCCCTGCATGACGCAGCCTTACAACTGTGTTGCGCAGCGTATTAGCCACTTTCAATTCTTCTTCTCGATAGGACAGACGTTCTAATGCGGCGGCTTCTCATGGCGATCTGTTTAGGCCGCGCTCCTGGCCGGCGTGGCGGGCGCAACGCTGATCGATCGGATCGCGGTCTCGGTGGGCAATCGCGTGATTACGGAAACGGATCTGGACCGCGAAATACGTCTCACGGCGCTGCTGAACAACGACAAACCGGATTTCACTCCAGCCAATAAACGCGAGACTGCGGAGCGCATGGTGGACCAGGCTCTGGTGCGCAACGAATTGGAAGCCAGCCAGTATCCGCCGCCGTCCGCGGCCGATATCGCCGCGGCGCTGGCCGAAGAGAAAGCCCGTTATGGCAACGAGGCGGCTTACCGCCGCGCGCTGGCGGAGCACGGCGTGACCGAAGACGAATTGAAGGCCCGCTTGACGTGGCAATTGATGCTGGTGCGCTTCATCGACGTGCGCTTCCGGCCCGGCATCCAGATTAGCAGCGACGAGATTCGCAAATACTTCGACGAGCACATGCTGCCGGGCCTCATGCAGGCGCATCCCGATCGGGCGCCATCGTTCGACGAGCATCGCGCCGGCATCGAACGAACGCTGGCCGGCCAGGCGGCCGATCAGCAGGTGGAACAATGGCTGAAGGAGGCCCGCCGCCGGACGCACATCCAGTATCATGACGAGGTCTTCCGGTGAGCGTCTCACTGAGCCGGCGCGCGCGGCGGATTTGGATCGCCGTGGGGGGCCTGGCAATCTTCTTGCTGCTGCTGGCCTTGAGCGCGGTGCTGGTGCTGCGCAGCGGCTGGTTTCGCGAAAAGGTCCGCCAACGGATGGTGGCGGAAGTGGAGAAGGCCACCGGAGGACGGACAGAAATCGGCGCCTTTGGGTTCGATTGGAAACAAATGCGCGCCGAGGTGGATGGCTTCGTGCTGCACGGAACCGAACCGCCGGATGGGCCGCCGCTATTTCGCGCGGACGCCATCGTGGTCGGCATCAAAGTCATTTCGGTGCTGAAACGATCCGTCGACCTCGAATACCTGGATGTGCGGCATCCGCGAATTTACACGATTCTGTATCCCGACGGGCACACCAACCTGCCGGCTCCGAAAGTGCGGAGGGCCGGCAAGGGTACCCTGGAAACGATCCTGGACCTGGCCATAGGCCGCTTCAGCCTGCAGGATGGCAGTTTCGAGATTTCGGGAAAGGGGACCACGCCTTTCGACGCGCAAGGGAACCATCTGCGCGCGCAGTTCGATTACGACCTGGCCGGCCCGCGTTATCACGGGCAAGTGTCCATCGCGCCCGCCGCATTCCATTGGGGAGCCTGGCGTCCGATACCGTTGGATATCAGCCTGACGCTGGCCGTGGAGAAAAATCGTGTGCGTGTCGATTCCGCGCGCTTGTCCACCGGGCAGTCGCAGGCCGAGTTTTCCGGCGCGATCGACAGCCTGACCGATTTCGCGGGCGCGTTTCAATATAAGGTGCGCGCGTCGCTGGGCGAATTGACGCGCACGCTGGGCTTGCGCACGCCCCTGGAAGGTCCGGTCACGTTGGCCGGGAAGGCGAGTTTCCACGGCGCCGCAAACTACCAGGCGAGCGGCGCCCTGCACGCAGCGGGACTGCTGCTGAAGCTGGATCCGCACTTCGTCTTGCGCGATTTCCGGGCGGATGGCGGCTACACCGCCGATCCCAGGCGGATCGCGGTTTCAGGTCTGCGGATTGCCGGCCTGGCGATGGCATCGCTCACCGATACCCATCGGGAGTTGGAGCCCTTCCCCGTCAGCGGGCGCATCGAGACCGTGGTGCTGCGGCAGAAGGCGCTGGACGCCGCGGGCATTCACATCGACGCGCTCAACGGCTCTTTCGAGGGAAAGACGCAGATCGCCGACTACCAGCGTGTGCATGTCGAGGGCAATGTGGCCGGATTCGACGCGCGGAAGTCGATGCGCGTCTACAACGGCCAGAGCGTACCGTGGGACGCCGCGGCCTCCGGGCCGGTCGAACTGAGCGTGACATTAGGAAATTCACGCTCGCTGCAACTTACCACCCATGCGACGATTTCACCCACGGGACCGGGCGCGCCCGTGCGCGGATCGATCGACGCAGTCTATGACGGCACGGGCGAGACCCTGGATCTGGGTACTTCATGGCTTGCACTGCCCTCCACGCGCCTCGATTTTTCGGGTGTGCTGGGACGCCACTTGCGCGTGCGCGCCGATTCGCGGGATCTGGACGACGTGCTGCCGGCCTTCGACATTCAGTCGCTGCCGGTGAAGTTGCAATCCGGCGAAGCGGTCTTCGATGGCTCGATCGTGGGCAAACTGGACGATCCGCGGATAACGGGACATGGCAATGCCACGAACGTGGCCTGGTCCGGCCGGACGTTCCAGGCGGTTCGCGGCGATATCGATCTTAGCGGCGAGGGGTTGGCGGTGCACAACGGCAGTCTGCAGCTAGGCGCATTGCATGCGCAGGGCGCCGGCTCGTTGGGCATGCGCGACTGGAAGGTGGAAGACGCCAGCCCGGTCTCGTTCGCGGGATCCATCCGCAATGCCCAGGCTGCGGACCTGATGGCCATCGCCGAGATCAAGAACATTCCGGTGGCAGCAACTATCTCCGCGGATGCGAAGGTGTCGGGAACTTTCGGCGATCCACACATCGCGGCGAACGTGGCCGCCAGCAAGGGCACGCTAGACGGCGAGACCTTCGACCGCTTCACCGGTACGGTCGATTATTCGGGAACCACGGTTGAATTGGCACAAGGGCAACTGGCGGCCGGCGCGAAGAGCATTGCCCTCGAAGCGCGCTATCAACACCGGCCCGGCGAGTTCGGAAACGGCGAACTGCGTTTCAAGCTGGATAGCAACGCCATGCCCCTGGCCCAGTTTCAGATCGTCAACAAGGACTATCCCGGCATTGCCGGCACAGTCGAACTGCACGGCAGTGCGGCCGTGGATATAGCACCTGCCAAGCCCGGCCAGCCCGGCTTTCGCCTGGTCAGCCTGAATGGCACCCTCGCCGGACACGGTTTCCGGATCAACGATCAACCGTTGCGTGACTTGACTCTTACGGCCGCCACCAAAGGTTCGGAACTGACCGCGCACTTCGATTCCGAGCTGGTGGGATCGACGATCGAGGGCGACGGCAAGTGGAGCCTGACCGGCGATTATCCGGGCAGCGCACAGTTGAGCTTCAAGCGCATCGACCTGGAACGCCTGCGCGTCTGGCTGCGGGGCAAGCAGCCTCCCGGCGGCATACATTTGACGGGCTCGGCGGAAGGCACGCTTGCGATTTCCGGGCCCGCGCTGAAGCCCGATCTGTGGAAGGCACAATTGCGCTTGCCGTCCATCGAAGTCGGGCCGGGCGCGGATTTGGTGGCGCAGGGCAAGTCGCTGGCGCTGCACAATGCGGCGCCGATTGTGATCGACATGGAGCGCGACGTGGTAAAGATCGAGAGCGCCCGCATGGTGGGCCGGGCCACCGACCTATCGATTGCGGGCACGGTCAGTTTGCAGCAGAAGAATCCCCTGGACCTGCGCGTCAGCGGCAAATTCGACCTGGCCAGCCTGCGGGATTTCAACCAGGATGTCTATGGCACAGGCTTCATCGAAACCAGCGTCGCGATTCGCGGCCCGTTCGCGCAACCGCAGGTGGCGGGCCGCCTGGAGATCAAGAACGCTACGCTGAACCTGGCCGAATTGCCGGTGGTGATTTCGAACACCAACGGCGTCATCCTGTTCGATGGCAGCCGCGCCACCATCCAGAGCTTATCGGGCGAGAGCGGCGGTGGAACGGTGACCGTTTCGGGGTTCGCGGGCTTCGGCGAGGACGCGCTGATCTTCCGGCTGCACGCAACCGCGCATGAGCTGCGCCTGCGCTATCCCGAGGATTTCAGCACGGTGGCCAACGCCTCGCTGAGCTTGACCGGCACCAGCGCCAGCAGCACGCTCTCCGGCCACATCACGGTGTTGCGCACGGGCTTCAATCCGCACTCCGATTTCAGTTCCATCCTGGCCACATCCGCCGAGCCGGTGCGTACGCCCTCGGCGCAGACCGGCTGGCTGGCCAACATGCACTTCGATGTGGAAATCGACAGCGCGCCCGATATCACGTTCCAGAGTTCCCTGGCCCAGGGCCTGCAGGCGGAAGCCAGCCTGCGGATGCGCGGCACGGGCACCAATCCGTCGCTGCTGGGCCGCATCAATATTACCGGCGGGCAATTAGTTTTTTTCGGCACGCCGTTTGCCGTGAACCAGGGTTCCATCGCTTTCTACAATCCGGTGAAGATCGAGCCGGTACTCAATATCGACCTGGATACCAAGGCGCGCGGCGTTGACGTGATTTTGAACATATCCGGTCCCATCAACAAGCTGAGCCTGACGCCGCGCTCGGACCCGCCGATGCCTTTTTCCGATATTGTGGCGCTGCTGGCAACCGGCGTTTCCCCAACCTCGGATTACGCCACCCTGATGGGCGGTCCGGCATCGCCGCAATCGTTGCAGCAGATGGGCGCGCAGGCCCTGCTGGGCGAGGCCATCGCCAGCCCGGTCACCGGCCGCCTGCAACGCTTCTTCGGCGTGACCCGGCTGAAGATCGACCCCACCCTCACCGGACTCACCGGCGTGGAGAATAACCCGCAGGCGCGGCTCACCATCGAGCAGCAAGTGACTCCGGAGATTACGTTCACTTACATTACGGATGTGACCAGCAGCGACCCGCTGGTGATCCAGGTGGAGTGGGCGTTCAGCCGGAAGTGGTCGGCCGTGGCGCTGCGGGAAGAGAACGGGCTGGTCGGGTTGAACTTCGTCTACAAGCGCCGATTCAAGTGACCGCCGGACCGCGGTATGCCAAACTGAAAAGATGCTCCCGTCCGCGGCCAGGCAGAAACTGATCGATCTCTTAGGCCCGCGCGGCTATCTGGACAGCCCTGCGGACCTGGCGCTTTACGAATACGATGGCAGTGTCGAAAAAGGCCGCCCCGAGATGGTGGTCTTTCCGCGCAGCACCGAAGAGGTCGCCGCCATCGTCAAGATCACGGCCGAATACGGCGTGCCGATCGTGGGCCGCGGCGCGGGTACTGGATTGAGCGGCGGCGCCATTCCGCGCGAGGGTGGCGTGGTGGTGGCCTTCGCGCGCATGAATCGCATTCTTGAAATCGACCTGGAGAATGAGCGCGCGGTGGTCGAGCCCGGCGTGGTGAACCTCGATATCACGCTCGCCGTGCAGGCGCAGGGTTATTTTTTCGCTCCGGATCCCTCCAGCCAGCGCGCCTGTACTATCGGCGGCAACGTGGCGGAAAATGCCGGCGGTCCGCACACGCTGGCCTACGGCGTGACCACCAACCACGTTTTGGGCCTGGAACTGGTGCTGGCGGATGGCTCCGTTGTTACCACCGGGGGAAAAGAAACCGATCTGCCGGGCTACGATCTGACCGGCCTGCTGACCGGCTCGGAAGGCACGCTGGCGTTAGTGACCAAGATCATGGTCCGGCTCATGCGCAAGCCCGAAATGGTGAAGACCATCCTGGCAATCTACGATTCCGCATTCCTGGATATCGACTCGATGGCTGTACACACCGGCGGGGTGGAAGAGTGCGGCGCCACGGTGGCCGAGATTACGGCTCGGGCGATCGTTCCGGTCGCCATCGAAATGCTGGATGGCGTGATGCTGCGCATGGTGGAAGAAGCTACCCACGCGGGATTTCCCATGGATGCCGCGGCCGTGCTGCTGATCGAGTTGGAGGGACTGCGCGAGAATGTCGAGGAGCAGGTCGGCCAGATCCGGGAGGCGTGCCAGGCCTGCCGCGCCAGCGAAGTCCGCGTGGCTAAAACCGCCGAGGAGCGCGAACTGCTATGGAAGGGCCGCAAGAACGCCTTCGGCGCAGTAGGCCGGGTCAGCCCGTTCTACTATGTGCAGGATGGCGTGGTGCCGCGCACCCAGATCGCGCCCGCTCTCGAGGTGATCGCGGCGGTGGGCAGCAAGTACGGACTGACCATCAGCAACATCTTTCATGCGGGCGACGGCAACCTGCATCCCATCATATTGTTCGACGCCCGCAAGCCGGGCGATCTGGAAAAAGCCAGGGCGGCGGGAGCCGAGATCCTGGAATTCTGCCTCAGTGTGGGCGGGTCGATCACCGGTGAGCACGGTGTGGGAATGGAAAAGAACGAGATGATGGATCGGCAATTCAAACCCGAAACGCTGGAGACGATGGGCGCGTTTAAGCGCCTCTTCGACCCCGAGAACCGGCTGAACCCCGGCAAGGTGCTGCCGACGGGAAGAGGCTGCCAGGAGATCCGCCAGCGCGCCGGCGAGTGGCTGTGAGGACCGGTTATGGGTTATGGGTTATGGGTGATGGCAACCCGCAACCCACCACCCGCCACCCACCACCTGCCCTAGCCGCTGCGTAGTATACTGGCGCTTCACCACAGGAGGGGCCATGCTGCCCGACTATATTTCCAAAGCCGTACCGAATTCGCCGGCCAATCGCGGACCCTGGTACGCCAATACCGCGCCCAGCTATGCGGGCATTTTTCTTTGGATCGCTTTCTATCTCACGATCGCCAAAGGCACCATCGCGCATGCCGGATTGGGCCTTTGCATGGCCGCCATCGTAGTCGCCGGACTGCTTAGCTACGCGCTTTTCTATTACGCCCCCGCAATGTTGGGGATGCGGACGGGGTTTCCATTGTACGTGGTGGGCAGTTCCACTTTTGGCACGGCGGGCGGCTACGTGATGCCCGGCCTGCTGATGGGATTGCTGCAAGTCGGCTGGTTTGCGGTCAATACGGCCATTTCGACCCGGTTCATCCTGAACACGGTAGGTTCCAAAGCCGGCCCGGGGAGCCTGCCCTTCATCGTCATCGGCATCCTGTGGGGCTACGGGATGGCCTACATCGGCGTGATGGGGATTCAATATGTAGCCAAGCTTTCGCGCTACCTGATCGTGATTCCCGCCTTTATGGTCCTGCTGGTGTTCTTCCGGACCAGGCCGGGCATCGCGCAATTCGTTCCGTCCGATCCGCAGCCGTTCGTGGCCTTCACCCTGCTGGTGCAGATCATTATCGGGTTCTTCGCTACGGCGGGCGCCGCGGGGGCGGACTTCGGAATGAACAGCCGTAATGAAAAGGATGTGCGCCTGGGCGGGTTGACGGGCATTACCCTCGCCATCGTCTTCGCCGCCGGATTGCCGCTCCTCTCGGTGGCCGGCGCCAGCACCCTATATAAACTGCCGGGGCTGGGATACGACGATGTGATCCGATCCATCGGCGGCGTGCTGGCCACCGCCATGTTCCTGCTGTTCACTCTGGCTTCGGTCGCGCCTGCGTGCTTCTGCGCTTTCATTGCGGGCAATAGTTTCTCGACCATGATTCCGGGTGTACCCAGGATCTCTTCCACGATGGCGGGCGTCACCGTGTCCATCGTGCTGGCGGTCACCGGCGTGGCTGAAAACCTGGTCGGCTTCTTCACCATCGTGGGTGCGTCGTTCGGTCCCATCTGCGGAGCCATGGCGGCGGACTATCTGCTCTCGGGCAAGCGCTGGGCGGGTCCCCGCGAAGGCGTCAACTGGGCCGGATATCTGGCCTGGGCGCTGGGCTTTCTAGTTGGGATCCTGCCGTTCCTGCCCATTTCCGAAACTCTGAAAACGTATGCTCAACCTGCCGTTGTTTACAGCTTCGTGACAGGTTTCGTGGTTTACGCCGTACTCGCCAAAGCCGGCGTCCAGCCGCGCACTGTAACGATGGCCGCCCGCGCCAACGGTTAACAAAAGTTACGGAGGTAACCGTCCGGTAATCCAGTACCGCTTCCTCGCCCGATGGTGGTCCGCCTAATAGACATGATGTGGCTTCCAGGGTATACTTCTATACGATTGAGGTGACCGGGGACGGAGGGCAGTTATGGCAATCGGCTTTTCGCGGATAATCGGAGCGGCAGCGCTCTTAATTCCCGTGTTATTACATGCGCAGGTACCCCCTTCCACGTTCGTGAACTTTGAAGGGGCACAGACCAATCCCATTCGCATTTCAAGTGACGGAACGCGCCTTTTTGCGGTGAACACACCGAATGGCACGGTATCCGCGTTCAATTTGGCGCAGCCGGCGAGCCCGGCGCTAATCGCGGAAATTCCCGTGGGCATCGAACCGGTTTCGGTCAATATTAATCCGTATGTCGCTGGAAACGACGAAGCCTGGGTAGTGAATCAGATCTCCAATAGCGTCAGCGTAATCTCGGTTTCCAAGGGCATTGTGACGGACACGCTTTACGCCAAGACGGAACCGTCGGATGTGGTTTTTGCCAATAACCTGGCCTTCGTCAGCGTGGCCCGCAGCAATTTGATCAACGTCTATAATGCTTCCACGCATGCGCTGGTTCAGTCTATCCCGCTGATCGGCGAGGAACCGCGTGCCCTGGCGGTGAGCGCGAACGGCAGTACGGTTTATGTGGCGTTCGCCCTCTCCGGCAATCAAACCACAATCATTCCGTATGAGATCGCGCCACCGCCCCCGCCGCCCGTCAATCCGGGCTTGCCGCCGGCCCCGCAAGTCTCGCTCATCGTGGCGGCCACCGATCCTGCCTGGAAGAGAAGGATCACGTACACCATGCCGGATAACGACGTCGCGGCCATTAGCACCTCCAGCCTGGCGGTCACTCAATACTACCCGCATCTGGGGACCATTAACCTGGGGTTGACCGTGAATCCGGTGTCCGGGTATTTATATGTGGCTAATACCGACGCGCTGAACTTAGTCATGTTCGAGACGGCCCTGAACGGACATATCGTCAACCACCAGATTACGCAAGTCAATCCCAGCAGCGGGAAGACGCAGATCTGGAACCTGAATCCGAGCATCAACTATGCGCAATTGCCCAATCCCGCGGCTCTGGCCAGCGCGCTAGCCATGCCTACTTCGATTGTTTTCGAACCTACTGGCCGCTACCTTTATATAGCCGCATTCGGTACCGATCGCGTGGGCATTCTCGATACCACCACCGGGACCGTAACCAATTTCATCGAGATCGACCCGCAAGCCACCGGGGCTACCGTGGACCCAGCCACGAAACGCGGACCGCGCGGCCTGGCGTTGAATGCATCCGCGCACGTGCTCTATGTGCTGAATCGGATCTACAACACCATCTCCATCGTGAGTCTCTCCAGTAACAGCGTGACCGCGGAAATTCCCACAGGGTCGTTCGATCCCACTCCGGTGGTCATCCGCAACGGGCGCGGATTTCTCTACGATCATAAGCTTTCGGGTAATGGAACGGGCTCCTGCGCATCCTGCCACATCGACGCGGAAATGGATCTGCTGGCATGGAACCTGGGCAATCCGGACGGTAACATGACGTACCTGCAGCAGGACACCGAAACGATTCCGTTTCACCCCATGAAGGGGCCCATGACCACGCAAACACTGCGCGGGCTGGCAAACACGGAACCGTATCACTGGAGAGGCGACCAACCGAACTTCGCGGCATTCAACGGCGCCTTCGCCAGCCTGTTGGGCGGCCCGCAAATCTCCGCGGCGGACATGGGGGCGTTCACGAACTTCATCAACACCATCGCCTACCAGCCGAATCCCAACGAGAACCTGGATCGTACGCTCCCCACCACACTGCCACTGCCGGATTATTCCCAACCGGGCAATCCATCGAACGGCTTGAGCATCTTTACAAACGAGATCACCGGTACGGCTCACCAGACCTGCATCTTCTGTCACACGATTCCCACCGGGACCAATGGCCGGATCGACGCCGCCAGCACGCAACCGGGCGGCCAACCGATGAAGCACTCCCAGTTGCGCAATATGTACACCAAGACCAATGTCAGCTTTACGGCCGGAGCGATCAGTGTTGACGGGTTTGGTTTCACCAGCGACGGAACCCAACCGGGAATCTTCCAATTTCTCGGCGGCGAGCCCTTCGTCCCCATTCAAAACGATCCTTCCGCAAAAGCGGATCTGGACGCCTACATGTTGTGCTTCGACACCGGGACCGCGCCGGCCGTCGGTTATTCGCGCACACTCACGGCGGCCAGCGTGAATACGGCGCCTGCGCAAAGCGACTGGAGCACTTTGCAAAGCCAGGCCGCGACAAGCCCCGCCAATATCGACTTGATCGCTAACGGCACCATTCAGGGACAAATCCATGGTCTGCTATATCAGCCGGCCAGCAACAATTATCAGACCGACACCACCGGATTAGGTCCCTTTACGCAAGCGCAACTCACCACATTCATTCAGAATGGGGACACTTTGACGATAATGGGAGTACCGCCCGGCTCCGGAGTTCGTCTGGGTCTGGATACGAACCTGGATGGAATTCCGAACGGCGACGCGCGACGCGCGGTGGCCGCCAAGAGGGGATCGAAGTAGTTCTTCACAGCCAGGCACAGCAGAGGAAGGGGATTTCATGAGAAAAGCGAGAATATACGTGTTTGCGGTCCTGGTGGCCGCGGGGGGGCGGTTGGCCGCGCAGGTGCCCCCATCCGAGTTCGTCAACTTCGAGGGCGCGCAAACGAATCCGATCCGCATGTCGACGGATGGCACGCGTCTCTACGCGCTGAATACTCCGGATAGCCGGCTCTCCGTTTTCGATCTGACCAACCCCGCCGCGCCTTCGCTGATCGTGGAGATTCCCGTGGGCATCGAACCGGTTTCGGTGAATGTGAATCCGACCAATAATAACGAGGCCTGGGTCGTGAATCAGGTATCGAACAGCGTGAGCGTGGTTTCGGTTTCGCAAGGCATCGTCACCGATACCATCAATTGCAAGGCCGAGCCATCCGATATCGTATTTGCCGGGGGCAACGCATTTGTAAGCGTGGCGCGCAGCAATCTGATTAATGTTTACAGCATTGCGACGCACCAACTGGTTCAATCCATCCCGGTGAAGGGCGATAATCCGCGCGCGCTGGCGGTGAGCGCCAATGGATCGAGGGTCTACGCGGCCTTCGCTTTATCGGGCAATCAAAGCACGATTCTGCCCGATAACATCGCTCCGCCGCAGCCTCCGCCTACCAACCCGGCCTTGCCGCCGGCGCCGCACGTGGGTTTGATCATCGACTTCTCCGATCCGACCTGGTCGTGGTTCATCAAGTACACGATGCCGGACCACGATGTGGCCGTGATCAATACCAGTTCGCTTTCCGTATCCGGTTATTTCTCGGGCGTGGGAACCATCAACCTGGGGATCGCGGTCCAACCCACCACCGGCAATCTCTTCGTCTCCAACACCAACGCGCGGAACCTGATCAATTTTCAGCCGAACCTGCGCGGGCATTGGATCGATAGTCAGGTGACCGAGATTCAACCCTCCGGACGTGTGACTGCGTATGACTTAAATCCGGGCGTTCGACTATGGCGCGCTGCCCAATCCGGCCGCGCTTTCGACCGCCCTGTCCCAGCCGGCCGCCCTGGTTTTCAATCCTAACGGGAAGTGGTTTTGGGTGGCGGCCTTCGGCACCGACCGGGTGGCGAAGGTCGCGGTCAACGGCCAGATTCTGGCGATCGTCGAGATCGATCTGCAGGCCATCGGCGCCACGGTGAACTCCGCTACGAAGCGCGGTCCGCGCGGCCTGGCAATCAATCCGAAGGCGCAATTGCTTTACACGCTGAATCGTTTGTCGAACAGCATCTCGGTGGTCAGTACGGCCACCAATTCCGTGGTCGAAGAGATTCCGACGGGCACCTTCGATCCCACCCCCACCGTGATCCTGGCCGGCCGCGGCTTTCTTTACGACGCCAAGCTTTCCGGAAACGGCAGTGGTTCCTGCGCTTCCTGTCACGTGGATGCGGATGGAGATGTGCTGGCCTGGAACCTGGGCGATCCCGGCGGATCTATGACCACCGTGGTCAACAATGGCCAATCCTTCCTGATGCACCCCATGAAGGGGCCGATGACCACCCGCACACTGCGCGGCCTGACCGGGACTGATCCGCTGCACTGGCGCGGCGATATCGTCGACTTCAGCGACTTCAACCAGTTTTTCGATTCGCTGATGGGCAGCAGCCAGCTTTCCGGCTCCGATATGTCCGCGTACGAAGCCTATATCGACACCATCGCTTTCCTGCCGAACCCGAACCAGAATCTCGATCGCTCATATTCCACTTCCCTAAATGGGGGCAATGCCATCAACGGACAGTTCGACTTTTTAAACGTCCAGATCAACACCAGTCCCACCAATACTTGCAATAGCTGTCACAATTCGAATCCCGGTCCGGGCAGCAATTTCAAGATCCTGACGCGCGCGAACCTGCCGCAGCCCATGAAAGTGCCGACGCTGCGCAACATCTATCAAAAGCTGAATTTCTCGGACGCCAACGGGGCGGCCAGCATCGACGGCTTTGGTCTGGACAGCGACGGATCGAAGTCCACCCTGGTGCAACTTCTCGACGAGCCGGTCCTGGGCGGCTTCACCAATAACCCGCAGGCACAGTCGGACGTGGCTGCGTTCCTGATCTCCTTCGACACCGGCACGGCGCCCGCGGTGGGATACACACGCACTGTGACCGCGGCTAACGTGACCGCCGATCCGACCATCGCCAGCGACTGGGCCACCCTGCAGAGCCAGGCGGCGGCCGCCAACATCGACCTGATCTGCCAGGGTACGATACAGGGTCAGTTGGCGAACTGCCTCTATCAGCCGAGCACCGGCACTTACACCACCGACACTACCGGTGTAGGTCCGTTCACCCAGGCCCAGCTCATCGCTTTCATTCAAGCCGGAGATACCTTGAGCGTGATGGGAGTGCCGCCCGGGTCGGGTGTGCGCTTCGGCCTCGATCGCAACCGCAATGGGATCATGAACGGCGACGAGCGTCCGCGCCACGCCCGCGGCAAGCCGCGCTGACCCGCGCAAGCTGCTTACCGGAAGACTGGAGAATCTCCCCATGACGAAATGGCTTACGAAATCCGCATGCCTGGCCACCCTCGCGTTTGGCGGCGGCTTGGCCGCGCAGACGATATCCTTCAACGCGCCCCAGGCATTCCTCACCGCCGCCGTAGCGAGTGATGTGGTTTTGGCCGACGTCAACAAAGACGGTCATCTGGACGCGGTGGTGCCCGCCAGCGGCGCCAATGCGGTTTCCATCATGTTGGGCAACGGCGACGGCACGTTTCAGGCGCCGGTCAACTACCCCACGGGCCAGAGTCCCCGCTACGTGGCCGTGCGGGACTTCAACAGGGATGGCAATATGGACCTGGTGGTGGTCAACTACGCCTCCAGCAATGTTTCGGTTCTGTTGGGCAACGGCGACGGCACATTCCAGGCGGCGGTCAACTACAACGTAGGAGTGAATCCGATTGCCCTGGCGGTGGGCGATTTCAACGGAGACAAGAAACTGGATCTGGCGGTGGTGGCTTACTCCTCCAGTACCATCTCTATCCTTCTCGGCAACGGGAACGGGACATTCCAGAATGCGACCAACCAGGAACTTGGAGGCACGCAGTCCGCATCCGTCGTCGCCATGGACCTGAACGGCGATGGCAAATTGGATCTGGCTGTCACCTACGGGCTGAATACCCTCGCGGTGCTGCTCGGCAATGGAAACGGGAGCTTCGCGGCCCCGGTCCTCTACCGCACTCCCAACGCGCCGGTCTCGATCACCGAAGCCGACCTCAACAACGATGGCAAGCTGGACCTGGCGGTGGCCTGTAGTTATCCGCACGGCTTAGTAGCGGTATATCTGGGCAACGGCGACGGTACCTTGCAGACGCCCAAGGAGTTTCCGGTGGGTTCTTTCGCGCGTTCGGTCACGGCGGCCGACGTCAATCACGACGGGAATGAGGACCTGGTGGCATCCAATGCCAGCTCCGATAGCATCTCGGTCCTGCTGGGCAACGGCGACGGCACTTTCAAGTCCGCAGTGAATTATCAGGTGGCCAGTTCTCCGCAGGCGGTAGCGGTGGGCGACGTAAATGGAGATAAGAAGAGTGATCTGGTAGTGGCCAGCAATAACTCCAGTATGCTTACAGTTCTGCTGGGCGTGGGGAAGGGCGGCTTCGCCGGAAGTAAGATCGCGGGCGCCGGCACGGGTTCGACCGGCGTGGCGTCGGGTGACTTCAATCACGATGGAAATCAGGATGTGGCCGTAGCGGATATGACTTCCAATGCCGTCTCGGTTCTGCTGGGTAAGGGCGACGGAACTTTTCAGAAAGCGGTGAGCTTCCCAGCGGGACTGACTCCGGAGGCCGTGGCCGTGGGCGATTTCAATAACGATGGGAATCCCGATCTGGCGGTGGCGAACAACGGGTCCAATAGCGTATCCATCCTATTGGGTAATGGCGATGGGACATTCCAGCCGGCGGTGAACTATACCGTCGGCACAGGTCCCATTTCTTTGGTAGTTCAGGACTTCAATAAGGACGGAAACCAGGATCTGGCAGTGGCTAACCAGGAATCCAATACCGTCTCTATCTTACTCGGCAACGGCGACGGCACGTTTCAGACGGCCACCAGCGTAGCGGTAAATCAGGGCCCGGTTTCGGTGGCCACGGCGGACCTTAACGGCGACGGGAATTGGGATCTGGCGGTAGCCGACGCCACCGCGGGCGTCATATCCGTTCTGCTGGGTAATGGCGATGGAACGTTTGCGGCGGCGGTCGACTACAGCGCCGGTACTAACGTCTATTCGGTGGTGACCGGCGACTTCAATAACGATCACATTCCGGACCTGGCGGCGGCCGTCAATGACGGCGATCACGTGGACATCCTGTTTGGCAAGGGCGATGGCACCTTTCGCACTGCCGCCAAACTTCCGACGGCGATCAGCCCGATCGGAATCACCGCGGGAGATTTTAACGGGGACGGCAACCTGGATCTGGCCATCACCGGCTTTACCTCGACGGTCACCATCCTGGCCGGCAACGGCAACGGCACGTTCTTGGCGCCCACTTACTTCGTAACCGGCAGCGGCTCTTACGGCATCGTGCAGGTGAACCTGACCAACGGCACGCTGCCCGACCTGGTGATTGCCAATCAGTTTTCGAATACGATCTCGATCCTGACGAATGCCACCCCTTAGGGGAGCACCCAGATCGGGTCTGGAGACCCTCTGCAGGCCTAGAGGCCTGCCCCACTGACACGCAGGTGTACTCCCCGCCTGGGGCGCAAGGTTACCGATGGAAAAGCCTTTACCGGTTCCGCGGAAGCCAGTGAGAACCGGAAGTGCTGTATGAGTGTAGCCAGCACCAGCGCCGACTCGGTCAGCGCCAGGCTCGCTCCCACGCAGACCCGTGGACCGGCCCCGAAAGGCAAGTACGCGAACTTGGGCAGGCTGCGCCGCCCAGCGACTTCCTCGCGCCAGCGATCCGGATCGAACCGCTCCGGATCGGGATAAATGTGCGGGTCCCGGTGCAAGACCCATTGCGAGACGATCACATTTGTCCCGGCGGGGATGCGGTATCCGGAGACTTCGAAATCCACTAGGGCTTTGCGTCCGATGGCCCATGCCGGCGGATACAGCCGCTGGGCTTCCATCAGCACCATCTGGGTGTACGGCAAGCGTTGCAGCCCCGCCGCGTCGGCTACCCGGCCACCGAGCACGTCGTGCAACTCGGCCGCCAGCCGCGCTTGGCTCTCAGGATTCTGCGCCAGCAGATAAAGGGCCCAGGACAGCGTATTGGCGGTGGTCTCGTGGCCGGCCAGCAGCAGCGTCATCACCTCGTCGCGAAGCTGCAGGTCGGACATCCCCTCGCCATTTTCATCTTGCGCGTCGAGCAGCATATCCAGCAGATCGCCGGGATGCTCTCCGGTCTCGCGCCGGCCGCGGATGATTCCGTACACGATCCGATCCAAATCAGCCAACGCCCGCCGGAAAGGACCCAAACCGGGCACCGGCACCCAATCGGGCAGAAAAGCGAAACCAGCCAGCTTTGGCATTTCGTTCATGACCACGGTCAAGGCGCTGCCGATGGTTCCCACGTCACCCTGAATCTCCACGTTGAACAGACTGCGGGCGGCGATTTCGAGCGTGACCCGCATCATGTCGTGGTGTACGTCGCGCACCTCGCCGTCCCGCCACGTTTCCAGCATTCTGTCGGTGTACGAGGTCATCAAACCGCCGTAGGAGAGGATGCGGTCGCGGAAGAAAGCGGGTTGCACCAGACGGCGCTGACGCTTCCAGAACTCGCCTTCGCTGGTTAGCAACCCCTGACCCAGCACGCGCGAAAGCGCGCGATAATCCATGGATTTGGTGAAGTTCTGGTGATTGGTTACCAGCACGCACTCGATCCCGGCGGGATCGTTGATCAGGCAGGCCGGCGCCGTGAGGAACCGGAAAAAGACCACGTTGCCATACTGCCGCTGGCACCAGGTCAGGAAATCGAGCCACCCGTTCGCGGCGCGCGGCAGGCGCCACAGCAGCGAAATGCCGCGCGGCCCCGGCGGAAGGGAACGGTCCCGATCCTGGACAACGGCTGGGTGCGCCTTCGCGAAACTCATCTCCACCTATTTTACTCCGCGAAGGCGCGCAAACCAGCTCTTACTTCTTACTGCTTCTTACTGCTCTTGCGTGATGTGAGCGCGGCGGTTCTTCTGCCAGCAGGCTTCGTCGTGCTCGCTGCAGATCTGTTTCTCTTTGCCGTAGCTGATGGTCTTCAGTTGATCGCCAGGCACGCCCAGCGAGGCCAGGTACTCTTTGGCTTGATTGGCGCGCTTATCGCCCAGCGCCAGGTTGTATTCTTCCGACCCGCGCTCGTCGCAATAGCCCTGCACGGTGAGCTTATAATCCGGATACTGCTTCAGAATCTCGCCCAGGGTTTTGGCGTCCGCCGCCAGCGCGGCCTGCGCGTCGGGACGGATGGTGTGCTTGTCGTAGTCGAAGTAGGCGTCCTGAATACGATTCAGCAGCTCCTGGATCTGGTTCTTAGTCGCCTGATCCGGCATTTTGGATGCGCTGCGCACCAGCAGGCTGACGTTAGCCGTGGCCGAAGCCGTGCCGCCCGGTCCGGTCGCAGTCAAGGTATAAACGGTGTCGGAGGCCGGAAAGACCGCCCTGCTGCCGGATTCCTGCACGGTACCCAAAGCCGGCGAGATCTGCACGTTGCTGGCATATTCCACGGCCCATCGCAGGGTGGTCTGGCCGCCTTTGTCGATGGATCCGGGTGAAGCCGCAAACAGGGAGATGACGGGCTTATTCGGGGGTGTTGTTTTGGCCTGTTGCACGGCGGGCGGGGACGCTGGTTTCACCGCCACTTTCTTGGCGCAGCCCGCGGCCATCACACACGCGGCAGCAACCATGGCGCATTGTAGCTTGTTCACTTGGTGTTTCCTCCAGGAAAAAATTCCTATATACACGTTAAGGCGGGAGCGGGGCCGCGGGGCATCCCGTCGATCCGGTATTTCCAGGCTGGCGGCGTGGGCGCTTAGCCGGCGGCCGCGCGATATCCGAACAGGGCCTTATGTTTGATGACCGCGGCGGCTTGCGGAGGCACCAGGTTCTCCCAGCCTGGGTCGCCCGATTGAATGCCCGCCAGCACGCCGCCGGGGGTGACGTGCAACTCGCCGGCGTCGAAATCCCTGATCGATACGATAGAACCGTTTTCCACCAGGTGCCGGTACAAATGGCTTAATGCGGGCCTGACTTCCATTTGATCCGAAGTGGTCAGATCTCCGGCGTCGGTTTCCCTGGTCGGATAGACGAATAGCTTGACGAGTCCTTGGAAGAGTCTGCCCAGACCCTCCAGAATGCCGCCCTCCAGTTCCGCGTAATACTTCTCGTCGAACACTTCGCGCAGCGTCGGCACGCCCATGGCCATGCCGATCCAGTTCTTTGTGTAATGGCGCAGGTAGCTGGTCACTTTGTCGAACCGGGTGTAATTCGAAACCATGACCATCTTCCCCAGCGCGGCCAAAATATCGACGCGCGCCAGGAAATCCCGATGATCGATGGCTTCGTCGCACATCAGGTTATTCAACGTCATCTCCATAATGGCCGCCACGTCCTGGGAGGGCAGGTAGTCCTGCTGAAGCTGGCGCATAGCCCGATCGAGCATCTCGAGAGTGACATTGGTTACCGGCCTGAAACTGCCGCGCTCGATGGTCACCGGTTTGTTGTAAAGCACCTCCGCGGGTTGCACCACGTCGCCATCGGCGGTGAACATGACCGCATCGGTAAGCCCCTGCTCGACCAGTTGCAGGCTCATCAGGCGGTTGTCTACCGCGGCGAATGCCGGGCCCGAAAACTTGATCATGTCGATTTCGATGCGGCGCCGGTTCAAATCGTCCATCAGCGAGGCGATCAGGTGGGTGGGATCATCCGCCGAGTAGAACGCACCATAGATCAGGTTCACACCGGCCACGCCCAGCGCCTCCTGCTGCGCCACGGCCACCGGATCCAGCATCTCCACGTGCAAAATGATCTCGGACGGTTCGGCGCGCGGCCCAGTCTGGAAACGCACGCCCAGCCAGCTATGTCCCGCGGCACGCTTGGAGCGGGTTTGCGTCGCGGAGGTGTCCGCAAAAGCAAAGAAGGAGGTGCGCTCGCCGCGGGTGGGGTCCAGGGTTTCCACCAGGCCCTTGAACTCGTGATCCAGCATGGCCTCTAGCCGCTGCCGGCTGACGTAGTGCGGCGTGGGGCCATACATCCCATCGCTTATGGCCATGTCGTAGGCGGAAACGGTCTTGGCGATGGTGCCGGCGGCTTTCCCGGCGTGAAAAAACCAGCGCACCACTTCCTGGCCCGCGCCGATTTCCGCGAAGGTGCCGTACTTGCGGCCGTCCAGGTTGATCTTCAGGGCCTTGGGCCGGGTGCTGCCGTATTCTTCCGACATCTACTCATATCGTAAGGCAACCAGCGGATCGACCGCAGCCGCGCGCCGTGCCGGAATGTAGCAGGCCGCCAGCGCCACCAGCGCCAGCAGCAGAGATACGGCGGCGAATGTAAGTGGGTCGAAGGGTGTAACTTCAAACAGGAAGTCCTTCAACACGCGCGTGGCGCCCCATGCGCCGGCCAGCCCGAGGGCCAGCCCGCCCCCCACCAGGGCCATGCTGCGCCATAGGACCATGCGGATGATTTGGACCTGCTGCGCACCAATCGCCATGCGAATCCCGATTTCCTGCGTGCGCTGCGTCACAGAGTACGCCATCACTCCGTAGATCCCGACCATGGCCAGCAGAAAGGCGATGGACGAAAACGAAGTGAGCACGCGCGTCTGAAAGCGCGGTTCGGCCGTGGATGTGTACAACAGGTCCTGCATGCTGGAGATGGCGCGAATCGGCAGGTCTTTGTCCACACTCCAGACTTGCGCGCGCAGAGCCGGCGCCAGGGTGGCGGGGTTGGCCTGCGAGCGCACCACGAAGCTGGCTTCCTGCAGAAAGAACATCTGCTGTACCTGGGCAACCGGTTGGTAAACCGTCAGATAGCGCGAGGCGGGATTCTCCTGCCGGATCGATCCGGTCACCCCAATTATGGTCATCCAATCGTCTGCCTGGTTTGGGTGATCCGCGAAGCTGATGCGCTTGCCGATCGGATTCTGGTTGGGCCAGAAGCGCCGCGCAAACGATTCATCCACCATCGCCACGGGCGCGGATTGCAGAGTGTCGTGTGCATCGAAAGAACGGCCGCGTACCAGCGCGATGCCCATCGCCCGGAAGTAGCCGGGGCTGACGGCCGGCTTGGCGGCGACCACATCCGGTGGCAGGCGCTGATCGCCCAACTTGAAATCTCCCATGACGAGAGCATTGGACATCGGCAACCAGTTCACCAGGCCCGCGGCGGTCACGCCGTCCAATCGTGAGATACGTTCCAGGATCCGATTGTCAAACTGCTGGAGCCGCGCGGCGGATTCGTATGGCTTGCCGGTCAATTCCATGCTGATCGCCAGCACGTTGCCGGGCCGGAATCCAAGATTCACGGAGCGGAGTTTCTCGAAGCTGCGGACCAATAAACCAGCGCCGATCAGAAGAATGAGAGCCAGCGCTATTTCCGCCATGACCAGCGCGGAACCCAGCGCGCCGGATCGGGCGCTGCCGCGGGCGGCGGCTTCCTTCCAATTGCGCGACTGCCGGACGCGCGTCAACTGTAACGCGGGCGCCGAGCCGAAGAGCAGGCTGGTGAGCACGGAAATGCCGACATTGAAAGCCAGCACCCAGCCGTCGAAGCGGATCTCGTCGAAACGCGGGATGCGATCGGCCGGCGCGAGTTGGATCAAGGCTTCTACTCCCCACAGTGCGACGATGAGGCCCAGCAATCCGCCCATGACGCCGAGGACGACACTTTCGGTGAGGGTTTGCCGGGCCAAGCGCCATGGCGTGGCCCCCAAGGATGCCCGAATCGCAATCTCCTGCTTGCGCGCAGCCGCGCGGGAGAGCAGCAGGTTAGCGACGTTCACGCAAGCGATCAGCAGCACGCAGCCGACGGCGCCCAGGAAGACCAGCAAAGCGGGACGGGCATTGCCGACGAGGCTGTCCCGCAATGGGACGATGGCCATCTCCATTTCGCCGTGCCGGCCGTGCTCCTCCTCGGTCACGCGCGCGTCCGCCGCCTCCAGTTCGGCCTTTGCGCGCGACACCGTGGCATCCGGCGCCAGCCGGCCAATCACCTGGCGGAAGGCGATATGGTGATTGTTTGGCTCCAGAACGGCCGACACCCACAGATCCATGCCGGGCTGGAAACCCGGCGGCATGACGCCGACGATGGTGTGGGGCTCGCCATCGAGCACAATCGATTTTCCCAGCGCGACGCGGGCGCCCTGGAAATGCGCGCGCCAGAAACCATCGCCGAGGACCGCGAGTTTTGGCGCCGGCCGGCGATTCCTCTTGCGGCAGGAAACCGCGTCCGAGCTGGGGCTGCACACCGAGAGTGTCGAAGAAATTTGTGGTGACCTGCTCGCCATGTATGGCTACCGGATCGCCGAATCCCGTGCCATTCCAGTTTCAGCCGTCGTAAGCCGCAAGCTGCTGAAAGGCTTTGCCGGTGGCCCGGCAGGCGATGAATTGGGGATCGGACATGGCCCCCATGGCGAACGGAGTCGGTTGCTTCGGTGTCGGACGGACGGTAAACAGCCGCGACGGATCGCGATAGGGTAGCGGCCGCAGCAGCACCGATTCGACGACCGTAAAGACGGCCGTGTTCGCCCCGATGCCTATGGCGAGTGCCCCGATCGCCACCGCTGTGAAGGCGGGATTACGCCGCAGGTTCCGGAAAGCATAACGCAGATCGGATCTAAGGCCGGCGAGTGTATCCATCAGGCAATCCCCCGGGGCGGTACACAGGCAGGCCTGGTACCATCGCCGGGCGCAATGAAATCAGTCGATTACGTGCTCGGCCGAGCCGAGGCGATGTGCGTTTTTGGGACCGCGTGCCGCACCACCGGACAGGCGGCAGCGTCTTTCCAGTTCCACCACTTCAGCAATTCCGGGTCGTGGCGCGCCTCCGAAGCATAATACACCGCGCAACGGAACACGTACAAAACGCACCGATCCACCCGATGGCCCACGTCGCGGCAGAGGTCCGTATAAAGCGTCTCCGGATTCCGCCCCCTGAGTTCCGCCACTTCCCGGATTCCCAACCGGTTCAGGTCGGCGGCTATTGACGGCCCCACGCCGGGAATGCGGTGCAGGCCGGCGTTCACTTGTCCGACCATACCGCCAACTCGCTTCCGTTGGAATCCGCAAAATGGAACCGGCGCCCGCCAGGGAACGCAAAAATCTCCTTCACGATCGCTCCCCCGGCCGCTTGCACCTTCGCCTGCGTGCCGGCAAGATCGGCGCTGTAAATGACCACCAGCGGCCCGCCGGCCGCAACGGCGTCTTTCTTCCAGAACCCGCCCGCCAGCCGGCCGTCTTCGAAACTGCTATAGTCGGGGCCGTAATCGGTAAATTTCCAGCCGAATACGCCCGCGTAGAACGCTTTTGTCTTCGCGATATCGGTAGCCGGAAACTCGAGGTAGTCGATGCGGCCTTCGTTCGATTGAGTATCCATGGGTCTCAGTATCGTGCGGGCCTCCTGACAGCCTCGTGTCAGGAGTGTTTCTTGGGTCACCGTGGCGCACGCTTCAGCGTGCCGGCGGGACTTTTAAGTCCCGCTGCCCGTATACGGTCACCAATCGGCAAAATATAATCCGCCGTCGCATCTGCCGCACCCACACCACTTACTAACTCCCTGTCTTCCCCATACCGCTGTTCCCCATCTCCTCGGCCCTAAAATGAAATCGGGTATGGACGCCTCATCCCATCCCCAAAATCCAAATCCAACCCAAAGGAATAACCCATGCTGATTTCTAACAAACAACATCAAGCTAACCGCGAGAACGCGCAACACTCCACCGGCCCGGTCTCCCCGGAAGGCAAAGCCGCCGTCCGCCTCAATGCCCTCACCTTCGGGCTCCGCGCGCGCGACATCGTCTTCATTCACGAAGACGCAGCCGCCTACCAGCAACTCTGGGACGTCCTCGAATCCGAATGGCAGCCGCAAGCCCCCACCGAAAGAATCCTGCTGGAACGCATGGCCGTCGCCCATTGGCTGCTCATGCGCACGGATCGCATTGAAGAGAGTGTCTTTACCGCCACCGACCCGGGCGCAAGACAATTCGCCCTGCTCGACCGCGTCTCCGCCCAGCGCGCCCGCCTCGAGCGTTCTTTCAGCACTGCCATGCGCGAACTGAAGCAGTTGCAAAACGAGCGTCGCGCCCGCACCCAGCCGGAGCCCGTGCAGCCGGTGAAAAGCGAACCCTCCGTCGCAACTCCCGCGCACCGGCCCGCTCCGCCGCCCGCATACGTAATGTCCGCCGCCCCGGGCGCCCAGCCGCTCTCCTGCGCCCCTATCTCCCAGGATACCCGTTAGCTCCCCGCCCCCCTGCTCTTTGACAACCTGGCAAACGACTCCAAGCAGTCCACCCAATCTGTCCCTTAACCAACCATTCGGAAGCCGCAACCCACCACCCGCAACCCGCAACCCACCACCTGCAACCCACGACCCGCAAACCCACCACCAATAGATTCAACCACATAGGCTTTGATCGTCAATCGCCCGCGGATGATATCCAACTAAAAGCAATAAGTTAGCCCCGCGCCGGCTGCGCGTCTGGAGGGCAGCCAATCTTGGCCCGGGGTCCCCGCTTTCACCCGTGCGCCACGGGCAAATGGCCCTGCAGGCGAATCAGCTCCGTCACAGGCAGCGGCACCACCTCGCCCGCCACCTCGCCAATCACCTCGGAAGTGTGCGCGAACGCCAACGGGTCCCCCGTCACGAAATGTACGATGCGGCCCTCGCCGCTACCGGCCGGATCGGAGCCCATGCTTCCGTTGACCGCCCGCGCCAGCGCTTCCGCGCTATCCACCAGGGTTACATCCGATCCCACGGCGCGCTCAATGGCATCGTGCAACAGGGGGTAATGTGTACATCCCAATATGAGTGTGTCAATGGCGGCACGATCGCCCAGGTAATGGCCGAGCAGCAGGTCGCACTCCGGCGAACCGGCCAGGCCCTCTTCCACGATGTGGACCAGCATGGGACAAGCGCGTGCCCAAACCGTGAGGCCGCGTTGTTCGAGACGCTTTTGGTATGCGCGGCTGGCGATGGTGCCCTTGGTGCCGATCACGCCCACGCGTCCGCTGCGCGTAAGGCCGGCGGCGGCTTCCACGCCGGGTTCGATCACGCCCCAGATGGGAATCGCAAAGTGTCCAGCCAATTCAGGCAACGCGGATGCGGAGGCCGTATTGCAGGCGATCACTACGCCTTCCACGCCCAGTTCGCGCAGAAACTCCGTGATGCCGTAAGCAAACTCGGCGACCATTGCGGCGGGCTTGCGGCCGTAGGGGACACGCGCCGTATCGCCCAGGTAAATGAAATCGCGATGTGGCAGCTTGCGGCGCAGCGCCTTTAACACGGTCAGGCCGCCCACGCCCGAATCGAAGATGCCGATGGGCCGGACGAGCGGGTATGGCAATCGTATTTCGCTCATTTAGGATGACTGTTCCCGCTTATCGCCGCTTGCACGTTGGGAACCGCGGGGGTTATGCTTCCATTCTAACGGCTATGAGAATCCCAATTCCGACCTTAGCGATGCTCGCCATGGGACTCGCCCTGGCGCAAGAACCCGCCCGCCTCGAAAACCTGCGCGGCAAGACCATCATGCTGTTCACGCCCCATCCTGACGACGATACGTTCTGCTGCGCCGGCACTTTGTATAAACTGGCCAGGAACGGCAATCGCATCCATATCGTGATCTACACGAACGACGACAAAGGCTCATACGATCCCGACATGACCAGCGAGCGCCTGGCGCGCATCCGCATGCACGAAGAAGAGGAAGCCTGCCGCACCATCGGCATTTCCAAGGAGAGCATCCTGTGGCTGCAGTATCACGACGGCATGCTCGAATACGCCAACCCGCGCGACCTGGTGGAACAGGTGACCGGGCTGATCCGCAAGGTCCGCCCCGACGTCGTGCTGAGCGTGGACCCCGGCTCGGATTACGTGCGCTGGCACAAGACCGACCATCGCATGGCGGCCAATAACACCATGGACGCGATCCGTGCGGCCGAATGGCATCTATACTTCCCCAACCAGCGGCTGCACGACGGGCTGGAGCCCTGGCGCGTGCCCGAAGAGTATTATTACTACGCGGGCAAAGATGCCAATTACTTCGTCAATATCGACGATGTAGTGGAAACCAAGCTCAACGCGGCCGTGGCGCATGTGAGCCAATTCTCACCGGCCGTTCAACAAGTACCGTCCGGATTGGGATCCGGCGGCGCTGGAGAAACTGAAGGCGGAGTTACGGCAGATGGATAAGAAAGACGGGCACTACGTGGAGTCCTTCCGGCGGGCCACCGGCTTTAATCAGGAGTGAGGACACGGCGCGGATGCGGGCCGCTTGCCGCGCGGCCTTGCTATGCTTGACTTGGCGCCATGACTAAGTCCATAGATTCACCCACCGGCCGGCTGCTGGCGGGCCTGGCCGTCACCCTGGCGGCCGTGGGGGTGTTCTCGTTTTATGCGCTGAGCCAGATCCGCGGCCTGGAGGATCTGCAGACGCGCACGGTGGACCGCAACCGCAAGGACTCCCTGCAGCTCCTGCGCATTCAGAACGATTTGAATCAATTGGGCATCGCCATGCGGGACATGCTTTATGGCGATGAACCCTATCCGCTGGCCGCCTGGAAAAGGCAGTTCGAGAACCACCGCAACGACCTCGAGGACGCCCTGCGGCTGGAAGCGCAACTCTCCCCCATCGCCCGCGAATCCAGCCGGCAGCGCTATCTGGCCGAGTCGCTGGCGCAGTTCTGGACCTCCGCGGACCACATGTTCGAACTCGCCGCGCAAGGCCAGGATCGCGCCGCGCGGGACATGATCCGCACTTCTCTCGAAGCCCGGGAGGCCACCCTCACCACCACCGTGGCCCGCTTGCTGGTGCAAAACAACGAGACCGAGGAAGAGGCTACCGCCCGCATCCAATCCATTTACCGGCGCGTGGCGCGCAACGTGTACCTGTTCCTGGCGGCGGTGCTGCTGGCCATCTTCGGCACCACACTTTACCTGATTTACTCCAACCGGCGGTTGTTCCAGCACCTGGCCGCGGTGTCGGAGCATCGCAGCGACCTGGCGCGCAAGCTCATCACCGTGCAGGAGGAGACGCTGCACTCGTTATCGCGCGAGTTGCACGATGAATTCGGCCAGGTGCTGACGGCCATCGGTGCCATGCTCCGCCGCGCCGAAAAACATCTGCCGCCCGATTCGCCGTTTTGCGTGGACTTGCGCGAAGTGCGGGAAGTGGCCCAGGTTACGCTCGAAAAAACCCGCAACCTTTCGCAGTTGATGCATCCCAGCATTCTCGACGATGGCGGCCTGGAAAAGGCCATCGACTGGTATTTGCCGGTATTCGAGAAGCAGACTGGAATTAAGGTACGATACGAGAAAAAGGGAACGGCTCCAGCGGTGACGGAGCGGGTAGCCATTCATGTGTACCGTGTGCTACAGGAAGCATTGAACAATCTGGCGCGGCATTCGGGCTCGGCGCAGGCCATCGTGAAGCTGGAGTTTCCGCCTGGACGCCTGCGCCTGGAAGTGGAAGATCGGGGCGCCGGCATGCCCGAGACAAGCAACGGCAGAACCCGCAAGGGCATCGGCATGACCGCCATGCGCGAGCGCGCCGAATTGCTCGAAGGCACCTTCGAGGTGGTCCGCCCCGGCGAAGGCGGCACGCTGGTGCGCCTGGATGTTCCTTTAACGGATGACTATGAGCAATGAAATCCCGGTAATGCTGGTAGACGATCACGGCCTGGTGCGCAGGGGCTTCCGGCGCATTTTGGAAGACGATCCCGAAATCCGGGTGGTGGGCGAAGCCACCAACGGCCTGGAAGCCATCAAGCTGGCGCAGGAATTACATCCGCGGGTGATCGTGATGGATATGGCGATGCCCGGACTGGACGGCGTGCAGGCCACGCGGGAGATTCTGAAGAACGCGCCGGAGACCGCCATACTGATCCTGAGCATGTATTCCGAGGAGAACTACGTGCGCAACGCATTGGACGCGGGCGCGCGGGGCTACGTGCTAAAGGACGCTTTGGACGTGGACCTGGCGGGCGCCATCAAGGATCTGGCCGCGGGAAAGACGGTCATCGGTCCCGGCGTGCTGACTCCGCACCGCGAGCCGGATCCCGATTACGAGCGCCTGACGCCGCGCGAGAAACAGATTCTGGAATTGATCGCCAAGGGAAATTCGAACAAGGAGATCGCCACAATTCTGAATTTGAGCGTGAATACGGTATCGGTGCATCGCGCGAATCTGATGTCCGCGCTGGGCATCCACCGCACCACGGAACTGGTGGTATGGGCTGTGAAAAAGGGGCTGGTACAACTGCCGTGAACCGCCGGGAGTTTTTATTGGGCGGGCTCGCTTTAGGTCACGCGTACGCGTCGCCCAACCGCATTGCAGCCGGCGCCGGCTTCCGCTTCACGGATGTCACTTCGCCGGCCGGCATTCACTTCCTGCACAACAGCGGCGCGTTTGGAGAGAAGTACCTTCCGGAGACCCTGGGGCCGGGCTGCGCTTTTCTGGATTACGACAACGACGGATGGCAGGACATCCTTTTGATCAACGGGATGGATTGGCCGGGTCACGTGAAGCAGCGCAGCACCATGCATCTATACCGCAATAACCGTAACGGCACTTTCACGGATGTGACCCGCGCTGCCGGCCTGGATGTGGAAATGTACGGTATGGGCGTGGCCGTGGGCGACTTCAACAACGACGGGTTTCCGGATATCTACGTCACCTGCGTGGGCCAGAGCCGCCTGTTTCAGAACACCGGCAAGGGCTATTTCAGGGACATCACCGAACACAGCGGGCTCGGCGGAAGGCTGGGCTTCAGCAGTTCGGCGCTCTGGTTCGATTACGACCGGGATGGATTTCTGGACTTGTTCGTGTGCAACTACGTAAAATGGTCGCCCGCGCAGGACGTGTTCTGCAGCATGGACGCGAAGCACAAATCCTACTGCACGCCGGAAGCGTATCGCGGCGCTACCTGCTGGCTGTTCCGCAATCGCGGCAACGGCACCTTCGAGGAGGTGACGGCCTCCAGCGGCATCTTCGACAGCAGCTCGAAATCGTTGGGCGTGGCCATGCTGGATTATGACCAGGACGGCTGGATCGACCTGATGGTAGCCAACGACACGCAGCCCAACAAGCTCTATCGCAACCAGCGCGACGGCACCTTTCAAGACATCGCGGTGAAGGCCGGCGTAGCTTTCAGCGAAGACGGCAAGGCGCGCGCGGGCATGGGAGTGGATGTGGCCGATTACGATAATTCGGGCATCGCCGGCCTGGCCATCACCAACTTCGACAACGAAATGATCGGATTTTATCGCGGCACGCGCGGCGGCTTATACGTGGACCAGGCGGCCCGTTCGGACGTGGGCCGGGTATCGCGGCGCAGCCTGGGCTTTGGGTGTTTCTTCTTCGATGCGGACCTCGATGGCCTGCTGGATCTGCTGGTGGTGAACGGCCATATCGATCCAGGCATTCGGGAAGCCCGTCCGGAAACGGGGTACGCGCAGCCGCCGCACCTTTTCCTGAACAAGGGCAGTGCCGGATTCGAGGATGTGGCCGGCGCGTTGGGAGGCGGCTTCGCGGATCCCAAGGTGGGCCGCGGCGCGGCTTTCGGAGATTTCGACCGGGATGGCGATCTGGACGTATTGATTACTACAAATCAGGGGCCGGTCCATCTATACCGCAACGATCAGGCGAACGGGCATCACGCCATCCGCTTCCGGCTGGTGGGCACTAAATCGAACCGCGACGGCATCGGTGCGACGGTGCGGGTGACCAGTGGCGGCGAAACGGGATCGCGCATGGTGAAGAGCGGGTCGAGCTATCTGTCGCAATCGGAGATGCCCGTGACGTTCGGGCTAGGCCAGCGGGACAGCGTGGAGCGTGCGGTGCTGCATTGGCCCAGCGGCCAGGTGGAAGAGTTCAAGAACCTGCACGCGGGGCGGACTTATGAGTGCGTGGAAGGGAAAGGGTTCCGCGACACGGGTGGATTCTAGCGCAAGCGAAGCAAGCGGGACATAAAAGTCCCGCCGGCACGCTGAAAGCGTGCGCCACGGGCCTGCCCAACACGCACACAGCGAAGGACGCTAGACTAGAGTGGCGACGGAATCCGGACTAAACTCCACTTGATTTGCAGCCATCCTGCAACTTTTCGGGTACTCCGGGCGTCTTATCCTTTCGGCCAATACGGACGGGATCGAGAAGTAGTGTGAAAAGCAAATACGAGACTTATAGAAAGATACTAGAGAAGAAAGCGGCAGAGGTGCAGAACAGCATGTCCGCCCAGAAAGCCGCTCAGGTGCTGGCTCGCGAAGAGCACCCGCACGACGAGGGCGATTTAAGCCAGCAAAGCCATGAAGAGTGGATTTTCCTGAATCGGAACACCCTCGATATCAAGCTCTTGCGTGAAGTCCAGGATGCCCTGCGCAGAATCGAACACGGCTCCTACGGCGTCTGTTACGAGTGCGACGAAGCTATTTCCGTCAAACGCCTGGAGGCGGTGCCCTGGGCGAAGTTTTGCGTGTCCTGCCAGGAGCGCATCGCCGCCCGCGTGGAGTCGGGGATGGAGGAAGTTCTGCAGGAAACGGACGCATGAAACTTTCCGACCTCCGGAAGGTAACGGTCAAAAAGCATCTACGCATCCGATTTTCCCTTTCTAACGGCATGGAATGCATCGTGAACGAGCACGGCATCGCACAGGTGCCGGCTCTGCGCGCCGTGCCCTCCTTCAACCTGGAGGACGAACTGGCAGGCGTGCAGGCGTTTGTGGTGGAACCCGCCGAGGCGGGGAAAGACAAGGCCAAACCCCAGGCGCGGAATTATAGCCGCGCCGAGATGACCGCGTTCGCCGCAGCCGGCGCCGGAGCCGAGGCCGCGCACGACGAACACGACGACTGAAGACCCCACGGAAGTTTTCCATTACCCAACGACAGAAGTCCTCGCGGAAATTAACGAAGGTTATCACGCCCGTACTATAAGGAGTTTCTGGTGTGCGTGCTTGAAAGCCCAGCGCGCCGCAGGCGTGCGATAATTCCAGGAGCATGCAGAACATTGAGCTGGCAACATGTTTCCTCTTCGGACTGGCGGTAGGGATGTTCCTGGCCTGGGTCTTGCTCCGGCCGGCCGCGCGCCAGGCCGCTGAACGCGCCCAAGCGGAATGGGCGCCCGAAAAAGCTGTCCTCACAGAACGGCTCCAGAGTAAGGAACAGCAATATAAGGAATTGCAGGCCTCTTTGGAGGACGCGCGCCAGAAACTGGCCGAAACCTTCAAGGCGCTCTCCGCCGAGGCCTTGCAAAGCAACAACCAAGCCTTCCTGGACCTCGCTAAGACCGCGCTCGAACGTACCCAGGCAACCGCCCGCGGCGATTTGGACCTGCGCCAGCAGGCCATTGCCGATCTGGTGCGGCCGGTCCGTGAATCGCTGGAAAAGGTGGATGGCAAGATACAGGATCTGGAAGCCGCACGGGCCGGGGCTTATGCCGGACTGTCGGAACAGATCCGCGCGCTGCTCGAGACGCAAACCCAGCTCCGGTCCGAAACCAGCCGGCTCGCGACGGCCTTCCGCGCTCCCAGCGTGCGCGGCCGTTGGGGCGAGATGCAGCTCAAGCGCGTGGTCGAGATGGCCGGCATGCTGGAGTACTGCGACTTCTTCTCCCAACCCGTCACCAACACCGAAGATGGCCGGCTGCGCCCCGATCTGCTGGTGCGGCTGCCCGGCGGCAAGAACATCGTGGTGGACGCCAAGACGCCGCTCGAGGCCTATCTGGCCGCCGGCGAGTCCGCCAGCGAAGAGCTACGCCGCACGCTGCTGCAGGATCACGCGCGCCAGGTGCGCGCCCACATCACGTCGCTCGCGCGCAAACAGTATTGGGAACAATTCGACCCGGCTCCCGAGTTCGTGGTTCTTTTCCTCCCCGGCGAGAGTTTCTTCAGCGCCGCTCTGGAAGCCGACCCTTCGTTGATCGAAACCGGCGTCGGGCAAAACATCATTCTCGCCACCCCCACAACCTTGATCGCCCTGCTGCGCGCGGTAGCGTACGGCTGGCGCCAGGAAAACATCGCGCAAAACGCCGCCGAGATCAGCCGGCTGGGCAAGGAGCTCTATAAACGGCTGTCCGATATGAGCGGCCATTGGGACCGGCTGGGCAGGAGCCTGGACCGTGCTGTGGAAGCGTACAATCACGCCGCCGGCTCTCTCGAATCGCGCGTACTGGTGACCGCCCGGAAGTTTGAAGATCTCGAGACCAGCGCGTTCGGCGTGGTGCTCGAAACTCCCGCGCGGATCGATACGCGGCCGCGCAACCTGGCAGCGCCGGAGCTTTCCGCAGTCAATGACCGCGCATCGGATGAAGCGGATGAAGCGCCGGAACTTCCTGCGGTTAATGGTCATGCGGCCGAAGCCGTCATTGCGCCGGACCTGTCCGCCGTCAATGGCCACGCGGCCGAAGCCGTCATTGCGCCGGACCTGTCCGCCGTCAATGGCCACGCGGCCGAAGCGGAGTTGCCCCTGGAACAGCCCGTTTAGTGTTGTCCGCGGGGGCGCCTCACCACACCCGGCAGGGATCCTTGCGCACCATCGGCTGCCCCACTTTGCAGGCGAAGGCGGCCGCGAATTCAGGCATGTTCGCCGCCACGCCGTTGATGCGATATTCAGGCGGCGAGTGCGGATCCGTGATCGCGTGTACGCGTTTGCTCTCCGCCCGCTCGTCGCCGCATGCCCACTGGGCGAATCCAATGAAGAAGCGCTGCGCGGGGGTGAAGCCATCGATGGGCGCCAGCGTCTGCCCGTGCGTGGCGTCCTTCCAGGCCATAAAAGCCAGTAACTCGCCCCCCAGATCCGCGACGTCCTCGCCCAGGGTCAACCGGCTGTTGATTTTGATGTCGTCCACCACGGTGTATTGCGCGTATTGATTGACCACACAGTCGGCGCGCTTTTGGAATTCCTTGGCATCCGCCGCGGTCCACCAGTCGTGCAGGTTGCCATGTGCGTCGAACTGCCGCCCTTCATCGTCAAAGCCATGCGTAAGCTCGTGGCCGATGGTGCCGCCGGTGTCGCCATAGTTCGGCGCGTCGTCCATCTTGGGATCGAACAACGGCGGCTGCAGCACACCCGCGGGAAAATTGATGTCGTTCATCTGCGGATCGTAATAGGCGTTCACGGTCGGCGGCGTCATGCCCCATTCGCCGCGATCCACCGGCTTGCCGATCTTCGCCAATTGCCGGCGTCCTTCGAAAACCGCGGCGCGGTAAACGTTGCCCGCAAAATCGCCGCGGTCGATGCGGATGGAGCTGTAATCGCGCCACTTGTCGGGATACCCGATCTTGTTGGTTACCGCGTGCAGCTTGACGAGGGCCTGCTGCCGGGTGGCTTCGCTCATCCAGGGAAGCTGCTTGATGTCGTCCTCCATGGCCTTTTCGATTTCCTTGGTCATGGTCAGCGTGCGCGCCTTCATATCGGGACTGAAGGTGCGCTCCACGAACACCTTACCCAGCGCCTCCCCCAGGTCGCCGTCCACGTACTGCACGCAACGCTTCCAGCGAGGCCGCTGTTCCGGCGTGCCGCGCAGATATTTGCCGAAGAATTCGAAGTTGGCCTGCACGAAAGCCGCCGAAAGAAACGCCGCGCGGGAGGTCACCAGGTGCCAGCGCATGTAAGCTTTCCAATCGGCGATCGGCGTGGCCGTCAGCAGGGTCTGCACCTCCTTGAAGAAGGCCGGCTCGGTGACGTTGTATTCGTTCAGCTCGCCCAGGCCGGCCGCCTTCAGGTAGCGTGTCCAGCTCAAGGCCGGCGTGAGCGCCTGCAACTGCGCGCGATCCATCTTATGAAAGAGTTTGTACGGGTCGCGTTGTTCGACGCGCGTCAGCGAAGCTTTCGCCAGCGCGGTTTCGATGCGCATGACGGCTTGCGCCTGTTTGGCCGCCGCGGCCGGCGAACTGCCCGCCAGTATGAGCATGCGCTCGACATGCGCCACGTATTTCTTGCGGATCTCGACGGATTTCGCGTCGGTCTTGGTGTAGTAGTCGCGATCCGGAAGACCCAGGCCGCCCGCGCCGGCAAATGCGATCTCGCGTGATGAATCCGCGTAGTCCTGGCTGGCGCTGAAGCTGAAGAGCATGCCAAAATCCTGCGTGAGGTGCTCGCGCGCCAGGAACTCCGGGAAGTCCGCCACCGACTTCAGCCCATCAACCGCCGCCAACTCCTCGCGCAGGGGAGCGGCGCCTGCCTTTTCGACGGCCGATTCGTCCATGCACGCCGCGAAGAAGTCGCCGATCTCCCGCTCTACCGTCGAGCGCGCAGGGTTAGGCTTGGCGGTATCCTCCAGGATGCCCCACAGAAATCGCTCGTTGTCCTGGCCCAGTTTGGAGTACACACCCCAGCTCGACTGATCGGGCGGGATGGGGTTCTTTTTCAACCAACCGCCGCATGCGTAATGATACAAGTCCTCGCAGGGATTGACGGACCGGTCCATGTCGGTCAGATCCAGGCTGGGACTATAAGGGATCGCTTGGAGGGGCGTTTCAGAGGTCTGCGCGAAGGCAGATGCGGCCATGAAGAATAAGACACCGAAGATTCGCATGAATTTCACCAATGAGCGTAACACTTTTGGCTGAGGAGGATGCCGGCGGGGGCTACAATACAATTACCAAGGCTGTACAATTTACAAGCTATGCGGGGCCATCCCTTTTCTGCTGTTCGGCGCACACTGGCTGGAGTGTTTTGTGCCGTAAGTTTCGCCTTTCTCGAGACCGCCGCAGGAACTCCTAAGCCGGATGATCCGCCGGATCACGCCGCTTACGCAAAGGATGCGCTGGTCATCGAAAAGCTCTCGACCACCGTGACTTTCGCCGCTGATGGCACATTCGTGTGGGAACAGAATCTCATTGTGCGGATCCAGTCGGATGCGGGCGTGCGGCAGTTCGGTGTCCTCCGGTTTCCTTACAGCGCGGACAATGAGAAGATCGATCTGGTTTACGTCAGGGTGCGCAAGCCCGACGGCCATGTAATTGAAACCCCCGCGGCCAGCGTACAGGACATTCCTACCGACGCCGCCCGGTCCGCTCCCACTTACAGCGACTTGCGGGAGAAACAAGTGCCGGTGAAGGGGCTGGGTACCGGAGACGTGCTGGAGTACCGCGCGCTCTCGACCCGCACGAAGGCCGAAGTTCCCGGACAGTTCTGGTTTACGCATGATTTTGTCAAAGATGTCATAGCGCTTGAAGAGACCCTACGCATCAGCGTCCCCTTGGACAAGTACGTCAACGTGAAGAGCCCCTCCCTGCAGCCGTCCGTCCGCGAGGAGAATGGCGCGAAGCTTTACACCTGGAAGACCGCCCAGCTTGAGCACTCCAAGCCCGCGGATGCGAACAAAGAGCTGAAAAAGGAGGTGGCCGCCCCCGCGCCCGGGCATTCGGTGCAATTGACGACCTTCAGGAATTGGGAAGAAGTTGGTGAATGGTACCGCCGCTTGTCTGCGCCGCGAGTCATGGTAACCGATGCCATCCGGGCGAAGGCTTCCGAACTCACCAAGGGACTCACTACTGACTTGGCTAAGAAGCAGGCGATCTACGAGTACGTCTCGGGGAAGTATCGCTATATAGGAATCTCCTTCGGCTCGGGCCGCTATCAGCCGCACGCGGCCGATGAAGTGCTCTACAATCAGTACGGCGACTGTAAAGACAAACATACCCTGCTGGCCGCGCTGATGAAGGCGGAGAGCATCGACGCATGGCCGGCGCTGATCGGCGCGGGGAGTAAGTTGGATGCCGATCTGCCTTCTCCGGGACAATTCAATCACGTCATCACGGTTGTGCCGGAGGGCAAGGCCTTCGTCTGGCTGGATACTACGCCGGAAGTGGCTCCATACGGCATGTTGCAGGCCAGCCTGCGGGACGAGCAGGCGCTGGTCATTCCCACCGCAGGCACACCAGTGTTGATGACCACTCCCGCCGACCTGCCGTTTGCTTCCATCGAAAGACTGGACGCAAAAGCGGCGCTCGCGGCGGACGGGACGTTGACGGCGCGCATGGAATATACGCTTCGCGGCGACTCTGAGTTATTGCTGCGGAGCGTCTTCCACCAAACGGCGCCGGCCCAATGGCAGGATCTTGTGCAGAGGTTCTCCTACGGCAGCGGGTTCATGGGGACCGTCAGCAACGTCGATGTCGAGAACCTGGAAAACACCGCCGCTCCATTTCGGTTTTCGTACGATTACCTGCGAAAGGAATATGCGGACTGGGCGAACCTGCGCATCACCCCGCCGGTCCCACCCCTCGGCCTCCCGCTCGATCCGGATGCCGCCAAGCCGGCGGAACCGTTCAACACCGGTGCGCCGGGCGAATCGGTTTACCGGAGCACGGTCAGTCTTCCGCCTGGCTTCACCATTGAAATACCCGAGGGCGCCAAGGCAGAGACGGATTTCGCCGCGTATTCGGCCAGCTATGCGGTGAAGGACGGGGTCCTATCGGCCGAGCGCCGCCTGCTCACAAAGAAGTCGAAGGCCCCGGCGAGCGCCTGGCCCGATTATGTGAAATTTGGCAAGGCCGTTCTGCAGGACGAGAACCAGTTCCTGCAACTAACCGCCGGCAACGGAGCCGGGCCCGCGGTTGCGGTACAGGGCAACGCGGAGGCGCAAGAACTGGTCCGCCAGGGCTTCGCGTTCATCCAGACGCAGGCCATCGAAGCGGCGCGGACGGCATTTGCGCAGGCCGAGCGCCTCAATCCGCGGCAGCGCAACCTGTGGGTCGGTTATGGCACTCTCTTCGGGATGGAACGGAACGTCGATAAGGCCGTGGAGGCCTATCAAAAGGAGCTGAAGTATCACCCCGAGAATACGATGCTTTACCGCATTGTGGCGACCCTGCAGCAGCAACAACTGAAACGGAACGACGATGCTATCGAAACTCTGCGCGCGCTGATGAAGGTGGCGCCGTCCGGCCTGGACGGGGCCTTGCAACTGGGCGCCTTGCTGATCGCCCGGAAGAACTATGACGAGGCCGCCAGCATGACCCGGAAAGCGCTCGAAGCCACTCCGGACAATGCCAGATTGCAGGCTCTGTTGGGCGAGGCGCTGGTGCGGACCGGCCGGAAAGACGAAGGCCTAGCCGCGCTGCGCAAAGTTGGAGACGCCGCCGCCGACAGCCTCACGCTGAACGACGTGGCTTACATCCTGGCAGACACTTCGGCGGATGCCGCGCTGGCCAGGCAGTATTCCGAAAAGGCCGTGGCGATGGTGGAACAGGAATCCGGCAAAGTAAGTCTCTCCGAATTGCAGAACGAAGACTTGCGGCGGGTGAATTCGCTCGGCGCGAATTGGGATACGTTGGGGTGGGCCTATTTCAAGCTCGGAGACCTGGACAAAGCGCAGCGGTATGTGAATGCCGCCTGGATGCTCACAGAAACCGCCGCCGTCGCGGACCATCTGGGGCAAATCTACGAGAAGCAGGGGAAGACCCGCGAGGCGGCCCATAGTTATGAACTGGCGCTCGCCGCTAAAACGGATCTGGAAGAAACCCGCGAGCGGTTGCGAAAGGTGGGCGGAGGGCAGCCTCGTCCCGCGGTGGTGCTGAAGAACGGTTTGCACACAGGTGTGCTCAAACCTCCGCCCCTTTCGCCCGCGGACGAATTGGGAAAGTTGCGCACAACGGCCATCGCTGGACTGTCCCAGCTAAACGGAAGCGGTGAATTCTTTCTATTGCTTTCGGCGCGCAAAGTCGAGGCCGTGCAGTTTATTTCCGGAGTGGAGAGCCTGAACAAGGCCAAGGAAGCGCTCCTGAAGGCGCATTACGATGTGCCGTTTCCCGACGACGGTCCCGAGAAGATCGTGCGGCGCGGCATCCTGTCGTGCTCGCAGTATACGACGCCGCGATGCCAATTCGTCTTCCTGCTGCCTGCCAACGCGACGAAATAACCTGTCAAGGTCGCGCGGCGTAAAAGAAGTAAGTAGCCTGATAATCCGCCGAGGCTTCCACGCCCGCATGCGATTTGTCACAGCCCGTCGCCGGCGCCAGGCCGCCCTGGGTATCCACGCGTTGAATGTAAGTGACCCGCGCAAATGTCCCGGAGCCTTCGTGGGATGTAGCCTTTAATAACAGCCACGGAACCGCGTTGCCGCCGGGCGCATTCGCGCGCTGCTGCACCTGTCCGCCCACCTTGCTGCCGTCCGCGGCTTCCCAGACCGGGCCTTTGTAGTGCTTTCCGATGGCGTCGCCTTTTTCGTCCAATAGGTCGGCTTGCGGCCGGTCGAGCACCCATGCGAACTGGTCCGCGTCCCCCGGCTTCGCGCTACATGCGTAAATCTGTTTTCCCTTTCCCAGGGCCTTCAGCAAGACCATCTCGGTGCCTGGAGCTTTCAGATTATCGGGAACTTGAGGCGGTGGGATCTGTGCGGCGCCCGCACCTGCCAGTACACCCAGTCCGAAAACACCAGTCAGCATCGCGCGTATCATCCCCACAGTCTATCGCAAGCGTCTATGGGAAGTCGGGCTGAGCGCGAGGGCCGATCTACCGCGCACCCCACGTATACTGTAGGTGTTCATGGATTCACCCGAACCTCTCCTCTTCCGCATCGCGCGTTGGCTTACCTTCGGGTCGGCGGTCGCCATTCTCTTCTCCATCGCCGCCTCTCAAATCCTGCTCGGACTCGCCCTGGCTGCCCTGCTGCTTTCCGGAGGCCGCATGCGCCTGCCCCGCATCTGGCTGCCGCTCGGCCTGTTCCTGTTGGGCACGTTGCTCTCGCTAGCCCTCTCGCCCGATCCCGCGGCGGGGCTGCCGCAAGTTCGCAAAATCTTTGTATTTACTATGCTGCTGGTGGTCTTCTCCACCCTACGCGACCTGCGCACCATCCGTTGGCTGTTCCTGAGTTGGGCGGGCGCCGGCACGCTCACCGCGCTACGCGGCCTGGTGCAGTTCGGCCACAAAGTGCAGGAAGCGCACGCGCAGGGCCGCGGCTTTTACGAATACTACATTGCCGAGCGCATCACCGGCTTTACCAGCCATTGGATGACCTTTGGCGGACAGGAAATGTTCGCACTGCTGATGACCACGGCTTTTCTGTTTTTCGCGTGCATCGCGCGCAAACGCGTCTGGCTCTGGCTCCTATGCGCTTTGCTGATGGCTACCGCCCTGCTGCTGGGCTTCACCCGTGGCATCTGGCTGGCCAGCGCGGGCGCGGGACTATACCTGCTTTGGTGTTGGAAGCGCGCGTTGGCCGCGGCCCTGCCGGTGGCCTTGGTGCTGATCGCTTTTCTGGCGCCGGCCTCCATTCGCGAGCGATTCTCATCCTTGCGGAACCCTGGCAAACTGGATTCCAACCAGCATCGCATCGTCACCTGGCGCACGGGCTTCGAAATGATCCGCGCGCATCCGTGGTTCGGCCTGGGTCCCGAAGAGGTCAAGCTCCAGTTCAATAGCTACGTGCCGTCCGATATCCCGCGCCCGCTGCCGGAAGGCTGGTATGGCCACCTACATAACATCTATCTGCAGTATGCCGCCGAGCGCGGAATCCCGACTATGCTGCTGATGCTATGGATGCTGGGCCAGATCCTGTGGGATTGTCTGCGCGGTGTGGGGCGCCTTCCGCCAGGGCGTAGCGACTTGAGATTCGTATTGCATGGCGCCATAGCGGTGGTCATCGCCACCATGATTTCCGGCATCTTCGAATACAACCTGGGCGATAGCGAAGTGCTCACCATGTTCCTGGTGGTGACTGGCTGCGCCTACGCCGCCCTGGATTCGGAAGCCGGCGAAACCAGGAAAGAAACCGCGGTTGCCTGACCCGCTCGATATCGAAGACGCTCCCGCGCTGCTCGGTTACCTGCGGCGAACGGGACGCATCGCGGCCGCCGAGCAGCCGCGCATCGCGGTATTGCAGGGCGGCGTTTCGAACCGCACGGTAAGGGTCGAGCGCGAATCCGGCGAGGCCTGGGTGCTGAAACAGGCGCTCGCCAAACTGCGCGTTCCGGTGGATTGGTTCAGCTCTCCGGAACGCATCTATCGCGAAGCTCTCGGCCTGGAATGCCTGGCGCGCCTGGCGCCGCCGGGATCGATCGCGCCCCTGCTCTTCGAGGATCGCGCATATCACCTATTGGCCATGCGGGCCGTCCCGCAGCCGCACGAGAATTGGAAGACCATGCTGCTGGGTGGGCGAGTCCGGGCCGATCATGTTTTGCAGTTCGCGACCCTGCTGGCCACGATTCACCGCGAGTCGTACGGGCGCACCGATCTGGCAGCGGTTTTCGGGGATCGCGGGTTCTTCGAATCGCTGCGGCTGGAACCCTATTACGGTTATTCCGCGCGCCAGGCGCCGGCCGCGGCGGCTTTTCTGGAATCCCTCATCCGCGAGACTTTGGACCGCCGCATCGCCCTGGTGCACGGCGATTACAGCCCCAAAAACATCCTGGTACATGAAGGCCGCCTGGTGCTGCTCGATCACGAAGTGATCCACTTCGGCGACCCGGCCTTCGACCTGGGCTTCTCCCTGACACACTTCCTCAGCAAGGCCCACCACCTGCCGGCGCTGCGCCGGGAATTCAACACGGCCGGACGGGAATATTGGCGCGTTTATTGGGAAGCGCTGGGGGAATCTGCGCGGACGGCATGGGCAGCGGACCTGGAGCCGCGCGCGGTACGGCACACGCTGGCTTGCCTGCTGGCGCGCGTGGTGGGCCGTTCTCCGCTCGAGTATCTGGACGCGGCGGAGCGCATTCGCCAGTGCAATGCGGTACTGCGCATCATTCCGCACCCGCCGGACAGAATCGTCGATCTCATTGCTATCTTCGAAGAAAACTTATGCCTATCATCGAGCGTCTAACTGCATCCGAAATCCTGGACAGCCGCGGCCGGCCCACCGTCAAGGCGGGCTGTTTGTTGGCAGGCGGCGCGGCGGCGTCCGCTTCCGTGCCCTCCGGCGCATCCACCGGCACAGCCGAAGCGCTGGAACTGCGCGACCGCGATCCACAGCGTTACGGCGGCTTCGGCTGCCGCAAGGCGGTGGCCCAGGTTTCCGGCGAGATCCATGGCGCGTTGGCCGGCCGGGCCTTCGCCGATCAATCCGAACTCGACCGCGCCCTTATCGAGTTGGATGGCACTCCCAACAAATCCCGTCTCGGGGCGAATGCCATTCTGGCCGTCTCCGTGGCTTTCGCGCGCGCTTGCGCGCAGGAGTTGGGATTACCGCTCTACCGGTATTTCGCCGCCATTCTGGGTCACTCGCCCGATACTTTGCCGCGCCTCACCATTAATCTTTTCAGCGGCGGCAAGCACGCCGGCCGGCAGGTGGCCATCCAGGATGTGTTGATGGTGCCCGCGCGGCCCACCACCATCGACGACTCGCTGGCTATGGCCTACGACGTCTATCAGGCCGCCGCCGCGCTGATCCTGAAGCGCTATAGCATGCGCCTGCTGACCGCCGACGAGGGCGGCCTTGCGCCGCGGGTTGACAGCACGGAGGAACTCATCGAAATGGCCGTGGTGGCGATCAAGTCGGCGGGTTACAAGCCCGGCGTGGACGTCATGCTGGCGCTGGATGTGGCCGCCAGCGACTTCTACGACAGCCACCTATATCATCTGGACGGTGCCACGCTCGACAGCGCCGCGATGATTGCCCGCGTAGTCCGCTGGGTGGAGCGCTATCCCATCGTGAGCGTGGAGGACGGCCTCGCGGAAGAAGACTGGGAATGGTGGCCCACGCTGCGGCTGGCACTGGAGAAGCGCACATTGGTAGTGGGAGACGACTTACTCTGCACGAACCCGGATCGCATCCGGCGCGCCATTGCGGCGCAGGCCTGCAATACGCTGCTGCTGAAGCCCAACCAGATCGGTACCCTGACGGAGGCCGCCGAAGCCTGGCGGCTGGCGAAGGAGGCGGGATGGCAGGTAACGGTGAGCGTGCGCAGCGGCGAGACAGAGGACGACTGGGCCGCGGACCTGGCCGTGGGCTGGCGCGCCGATCAGTTCAAGCCGGGCTCGATCACGCAATCGGAGCGATTGGCGAAATACAACCGGTTGCTGGCGATCGAGGCGGAGACTAGCTGGCCGGTGGTGCGGTGGCCGCGTGCATTGCTCAATAGATAGTGTTGACGTGGAATTGGAAAGCATGGAAGCGAACCGCGAGTAGCTCGACGATATGCGACGGAAAGCCGCTTCCCGCCTGGGCGTTCCGCCCTTCGAATTGGAAGGTCGCGTCGGCCCGCCGTGTCGGTCCGCGGACAATAGCATGCGACGGCCCCCGGAACCGTCTTTTGTTTCTATAGGTTCGCCGTGGCACGCGACATGCTGAAACCAGTCTGCAAATCGCCGAGAACGAACATGAAAATACTGATGGTGCTAACGTCGCATGATCAACTGGGCAACACGGGCCTCCCGACGGGCTTCTGGCTTGAGGAATTCGCGGCCCCCTATTACGTATTCCGGGACGCCGGCGTTGAGCTTACGCTGGCCTCTCCGAAAGGCGGGCAGCCTCCTCTCGATCCGAAAAGCGATCTGCCCGAAAATCAAACGCCGGCGATGGCGCGGTTCAAGAAGGACGCGGCGGCGCAAAAGGCTCTCGCCAACACCGTCAAACTTGCGGACATGAAGGCGGAAGACTTCGACACCGTTTTCTATCCCGGGGGGCACGGCCCGATGTGGGATCTTGCGGAGAGCCCAACGTCGATCGCTCTTCTGGAGGCCTTCTACAATTCCGGCAAGCCCATCGCATTGGTGTGCCATTCGCCCGGAGTGCTTCGCCACGTCACTTACCAGGGCGGCCCGCTGGTGAAAGGAAAACACGTCGCCGGTTTCACGAACGGCGAGGAAGAGGCGATGCATCTCACGAAGGTTGTGCCGTTCCTGGTCGAAGATGAACTGCTGCGGCTCGGCGCCATATTCGAGAAGGTGGCGAACTGGCAGCCTTTTGCCATCACTGACGGCCGCCTGATCACTGGCCAGAATCCCGCGTCGTCGACCTCGGCGGCTCAGGCGCTTCTGAAACTCATGACCGCATCGGAATCGGAGCCGTCAATAGAAAGCGTACAAATCGGACAGAAGAGCTATGAGATGCCCCCGCGGGACGGAATCAGCGTCGCACATTTTCTCACCGTCGCCGACATCGACCGATCGCTGCGCTTCTATGAAACCGTTTTCGGCGGCCGCGCCCTGAGCAGCGGCGACAGCAAGGGCGCGCCCGGGTACATTCAGATCGCGAATACGTGGCTGCTGGTCAACGTCGGGGGCGGGCCGACGCCCGACAAGCCGTCGGTAACTCTCAGTACCCTCGCCGACCCGAATCAGATCAGCAGCTTTATGAATATCCGAGTTGCGGATATTCAAGCGTGCTATAAGTTATGGAAGAGTCGAGGGGCCGAGTTCATCACGGAGCCCATCCCCAAGTACGGCGAGACGCGCTGCTACATCCGCGATCCCGACGGCTATATTATCGAGGTCGGGCAGAGCACCGCCCTTAAGTACGGTTAACCCGAAGTGCCGATCGCAATGCCGCTCAGCAGCACGAGGCCACGCACATGACCACCCCCATCACGTCGAACACGCTTGGTGTAAATGTCTTTACGGCGCCGGGAAAGACTATGGTAGGCGAGCGGCCAAAGCCATTCGGCGAAGCGCTCGGCTTTGACCCTATCACATCGACTTTAATCTTCGGCGAGTACGACGCGCTGCTGGTCGACGCAATGGGGACGGTGGCGGAGGCCGAGGCTCTCGCGGATTGGGTCGCCCTGCACAACCGCAACTTGGAGACCATCTATATAACGCACGCCCATTTCGATCACTTCTACGGTTTAAGTATTCTGCTCGATCGTTTCCCGGGCGCTCGGGCGATAGCAACGCCCAAGGCGGTCGACGCCATGCAGATGTCTTTCTCTCCGCCGGTGGAGCGGTTGGCCCGCCGGCTCTTTCCTGGGCAAGTGGCCACCAGGTTGGTCCCACCCGAGCCCTATGAGCACGACACGTTCACTCTCGAGGGCCACGAAGTGCGCATCATCGAGCAGGGCCGCACCGATAGTCCCGATTCGACGTCTCTATACGTTCCGTCGATCGACCTGGTCGTCGCCGGCGATGTGGTGTACAACCAGTGCCACATGTACGTCGGTGACACCACCCCCGAGAGCCGGAAGAACTGGGTCGCGGCGCTCGACCGGTTAGCGGCGCTGAACCCGGCGATTGTTGTTGCCGGTCACAAGAAGCCCGGTGCGCCCGACTCACCCTCGGCGATCCAGGACACCAAGCGTTACCTGCAGGACTTCGACCGGCTGCAGCAGACCGCGGCGTCCGACGAAGAGCTGTTCAACCAGATGACCGCGCTTTACCCCCACTGGGTAGCCAATCAGTCGTGGTTGATGTTCGGATTCCCGAACGGCTGAGGTGAACGCCTGCCCGCGTAAGATCGGAACTGGAGTCGTCAATGAACAGCGTACAAGTCGGACAGAAGAGCTATGAGATGCCGCCGCGAGAGGGCTTTTCCGTCGCATATTTTCTGACTGTCGCCGACATCGATCGATCGGCTCGCTTCTACGAAAGAGTCTTCGGCGGCCGCATTCTGAGCGCGGGCGACAGCCAGGGCGCGCCTGGGTACATTCAGATCGCGAATATGTGGCTGATTGTCAACGTCGGGGGCGGGCCGACCCCCGAAAAGCCGTCGGTAACGCTCAGCGTCCCCGACCCGAATAAGATGAGCGGGTTTATGAACATCCGGGTAGCGGATATTCAGGCGTGCTATGAGTTATGGAGGAGCCGAGGGGCCGAGTTCATCACGGAGCCGAGGGACAAGTACGGCGAGACGCTCTGCTACCTCCGCGATCCTGACGGCTATATAATCGAGGTCGGACAGAGCAAGCCGGAAGTCACGTATGGTTAACGTCCGGCCATGCCCGGTCTGACCGGTTCCGCAGAGGCCGAGGCACGCGCCCTCCAGAGTCAAGTATCAAGGAAAGGACAATAAACGATGCCGGAAGCGACTTGGAAGCCTCACGAAAAGCACGGGCGTCTCACGACGCAGAGTGACCTGCCAGACAGTGTGTATGCGTTTCCGAAGCAGCGTAAAGAACCACTGACTGACGCACAGCATGTGCGTAATGCGATCGCGCGGTTCGATCAAGTGACCGCCGTCTCCGATGCCGATCGTGCTTTGGCGTTCGCGAACATCGAGAAAGCTGCGAACTACTACGGGGTCAACCTTCGGGAAACGTCATGGCACGACCTGGGTGTTCATCCTCAAAAGAGCGGAGAATCCGACGCGGCCAAGGAACTTTAGAAGTCGAAGTGAGTCGATGCGCGGCGTACAAGGAGGTCAAAGATGAAGGCAATTGTGGTCCACGAATATGGCGGTCCCGAAGTACTGAAGTTCGAGGACTATCCTGATCCGGCGCCGGGTCCGGGCCAGGCGCTGGTGCGGGTCGCCGCCGCAAGCGTGAATCCGATCGACTACAAACGGCGTGCCGGGTTAACGAAGGATTTTTATCCCCTCCACTTCCCGGGCCTCATAGGAGTCGATATGGCGGGGACTGTGGTCAAGCTTGGGCCGGGGGTGGAAGGCTTTTCGGTCGGCGACCTGGTGTTCGCTATGGCGGACGATACTTACGCCGAACTTTGCGTCGTGAATGCAGCGATCTTGGCGAAGATCCCCGAGGGGCTCGATTTGATCCAGGCGGCGGCGCTGCCGCTGGTGACGACGACCGGCAACCAGCTGCTTTCAGCTACGGGGATCAAAGCCGGCCAGACGGTTATGGTCGTAGGTGCTGTGGGAAATGTCGGGCGTTCGGCGGTATTCACTGCGAAGGAACGCGGGGCGACTGTGATCGCGGGGGTTTTGCAGAGGCAGGCGGATGAGGCGAAGACTGTGGGCGCCGATCGAGTGGCCGCAACCGATGACGACACCGCGATTGAGAGCCTTGATCCGCTCGATGCGGTTGCGGATACGGTTGGGGGAAGAACCGCCGAGAAGTTGATGGCGAAGGTCAAGCCGGGAGGAGTATTTGCTTCGGTTGTCGGGGCACCGCAGAACGCCGCGAAGTACCCATCCGTAAAGGTGGCGCCAGTATTCTCGAAATTCGACAGGAAAACGCTCGAGTTCATGGCTGCGGCGGTGCGAGATGGTAAGCTGGTAATCCCGATTAGCCAGACCCTGCCGCTCCGTGAAGCGGCCGCGGCTCAAGCAGCGGCGGAAAAGGGTGGCAGCGGGAAGATCTTGCTGGTGGTTTGAACGCGTTGCTGGAGATGCGACGTTTTTAGAGGAAGAATCGAAGATGAAGAAACATCGCCGCGGATTTAATCTCGCTTCGAAACCAAGCGGCTACGGGTGTGTGGAATGCCTGGCGTCATCGCAAGGTTGGTGGTTTCATCTTCGCCGGTGCGCGGAGTGTGGGCACATCGGATGCTGTGACAGTTCTCCGAGTCAGCATGCATCAAAGCATGCAGCCGCGACAGGGCATCCGATCATCACGAGCTTTGAGCCGGGTGAGGACTGGTTCTACGACTACGAGAAGCGGGGGATGATCAAGGGTGTGGAATTGCCTCCGCCGCATTCGCATCCGGAAAATCAGCCCGTTCCTGGCCCGGCGGGAAGGGTGCCAGCTAACTGGGAATCGCTGCTAAATTAGCGGCCCGATATCGGGCAGCCGGCGGATGAAACGAAATCATCGCTCTCGGCGCTCACGGGAGCCCTTTAAAGCGCCGGCGGCGGACGGAATGCCTCACAGATTCCTTCACTAACGGAACTCGACGCGCGCCTCCCGTTGCCGGTGGATATCAGCCCTGAGTAGATGATAAGCTTGTCCACAACAGTCGCACACGGGGCGAGTTCGGTCCCTCAAAGAACGAACTTCCACCTACGCTGCAAGGATGACATCCAGATGAAGCCCGATACGATGAGCGCGCCCGAAGCGGCAAACGGCCCACGGGCTGTTGCGCAGCCGGTCGCCGCGCCGCTCACTCGCGCCGCGATGTTTTTGGTCGTGACAGTAAACCCGGGCTGCGACAATCGCGCGGCTCTGCGATCGTTCTGCGGGGACTTCGCGGCGCTAGTTCGCGCAGTAGAATTTCGGGACTTGGAGGCGGGCGTTTCCTGTGTCGTGGGTTTTGGGTCCGACGCGTGGGATCGGCTTTTTGGGGCGCCGCGGCCGGCGAAGCTTCATCCGTTCCGCGAGATTCGCGGCGGAACGCGCCATGCGGTTGCGACGCCCGGAGATTTGCTGTTTCACATCCGCGCGAAGCGCATGGATCTGTGCTTCGAACTTGCGATGCAGATCATGGCGCGTCTTGGAGATGCCGTTTCGCCGGCAGACGAAGTGCATGGCTTCCGTTATTTTGACAACCGCGATCTGATGGGTTTCGTCGACGGCACGGAGAATCCGAGGGGTGATGCGGTGATCGACGCTGTGCTCGTGGGAGAAGAAGACGCTGCGTTCGCAGGCGGCAGCTACGTCATCGTCCAGAAGTATCTCCACGACCTTGACGGGTGGAATGCGCTTTCCACGGAAACGCAGGAACGAATCATTGGCCGCACGAAACTTTCGGACATCGAATTGGACGATTCCATAAAGCCGGCCTCAGCGCACAACGCACTCACAACGATTGTCGAGGACGGGAAAGAGATTAAGATCCTGCGCGACAACATGCCCTTCGGCCGGGCCGCGCACGGTGAATTTGGCACCTATTTCATCGGCTACAGCCGTTCGCCTCACGCTATCGAACAAATGCTCGAAAACATGTTTGTTGGCCGGCCGCCCGGCAACTACGACCGGCTGCTCGACTTCAGCCGCGCCGTCACGGGTAGCCTCTTTTTTGCTCCGTCCGCATCATTTCTGGAAGCCTTGGGCGAGGATCAGCCCGCTGTGGTTGCTGCGCCTGCTTTAAAGCCAGCGAAGGTCGAGGGCCCTCTATCCACCCCGCGACCGGGCGATGGTTCGCTGGGCATTGGTTCCCTCAATGGAGAAATCCCGTATGAATAATCTGCACCGCGAGCTAGCTCCCATTTCCGATTCGGCGTGGGCTCAGATTGAAGAGGAAGCAGCTCGCACGTTTAAGCGCTACCTCGCAGGGCGGCGTGTGGTCGATGTGCGGGGACCGGCAGGCACCGTTCTCTCCGCGGTAGGCACCGGCCATCTGCGTTCGATTGCCGCGCAGAGGGAAGGCATTGTCGCCAGACAGCGCGAGGTGAAAGCGCTGGTGGAGTTGCGTTGTCCTTTTGACCTTGACCGCCAGGCGATCGACGACGTCGAACGCGGCGCCAACGACTCGGATTGGCAACCAGCAAAGGACGCGGCACGCCAGATCGCCTTCGCTGAGGACAGCGCGGTTTTTGAGGGCTACGCGGCGGCCGGCATCGTGGGGATTCGCCAGGGGACAAGCAATCCGCAGATGCCGCTTCCAGCCGATGTTCGCCAGTACCCGAACGCCATTGCTCAAGCCTTGAGCCAATTGAGACTGGTTGGCGTCAATGGCCCTTATGCGGTTCTGCTGGGCGCCGATGCCTATACCGCACTCGCGGAAACCAGCGATCAAGGTTATCCGGTACTGGAGCACGTCAAGCGCTTGGTGGACGATAAAATCATTTGGGCGCCTGCGGTAGACGGAGCTTTTGTAGTGACCACGCGCGGCGGCGATTTCGAGCTGCACATCGGCCAGGACGTCTCCATTGGCTACCTGAGCCACAACGATGATGCTGTCCGGCTGTATCTGCAGGAGACCTTCACGTTCCTGCTGCTCACCTCAGAGGCAGCCGTCGCGTTGACTCCGTCCGCGAAAGGGTAGGCGACCTGAAAACACTGTTGGACGAATTACTTCCGTGAACGTCGCTTCTCCTGCGTCGCGAGGTATCCCAGTTAATGTCGACACACTGACTCACACCGGCAATAGGTAGATAGTTCCCACCGCAATGTCGGCGCCATGCAATCGCAAGTTCCGGCCATCTTCCCAGTCTGGGCCGCCTTCTCCGCGCGGCATGCTCGACTCATTGAGGGCCTGCGTGCATCTTCCGTCATGTCATGTGCCCAACCTTGCCAACGGCACTAACACAGTGCGCATTGGATATTAAAGTGTCGTACGGTAAAGCGCAATTCACGATGGCCCAAACCGAAGACCGGGATGGCGCAGCCAATGCCCCGTCACCAGGAAGTGAACGAAAATCCTTGCCCAGCACATCCTGAAAAACTTCAGTGATTGACAGTGGTTCAGCTTAGCGCAAGTCTGAACCGGAGCATGCATACGTTCGGAGCGTTACAAATCGCCCGCGACCAAAAAAATAAATACGGGATTGCCGCGCAAATGTTATCGCTCGGTGACGGGCGGCCGCACATTCGCTTGCGGGTTGCGAATAGCAAGAGCCGGCGGGTAAGGGAGCCTGCACTGAATGAGCTGGGGCGTGCATGACTGGTGGAAAATAAACTATGGCCATTATAGGCAAGCCGCCTTGCGACGAGGCCGCGATTCTAGCCGGTTCATGCCATGGTCCGGCCGCAGCCAACGGACGCTGGATTCTAGCCGCGACGATCCTCGGTTCGAGCATGGCGTTCATTGACGGAACCGTGGTGAACGTGGCGCTGCCGGCGCTGCAATCGGCCCTTCATGCTACGTTGGCGGACGTTCAGTGGGTGGTCGAGTCTTACGCGCTTTTCCTGGCGGCCCTGATCCTAATTGGCGGGTCTCTCGGAGACCGGTATGGCCGCCGCGAGATCTTCGGCGCCGGGATCGCGCTCTTCTCGGTAGCGTCGGCTTGGTGCGGCCTCGCGCCCAATATCGGGCAGTTAATCGTTGCAAGGGGCGTGCAAGGAATCGGAGGGGCGCTGCTTGTCCCCGGTAGCCTCGCTCTGATCAGCGCGGGTTTTTCCGAGAGCGAGCGGGGCCGCGCCATCGGGACGTGGTCCGGGTTTACGTCGATCACCGCCGCGATCGGTCCGGTGCTGGGTGGATGGTTCACGCAGCATGGCTCGTGGAGGTGGGTGTTCTTCATCAATCTTCCCATGGGCATCGTCGCGCTGGCGCTAACCTTATGGAAAGTACCGGAGAGCAAAGCCAGTGCGGACGGCCAGCAGTTCGACTGGACAGGTGGCCTGTTGGCAGCTATGGGCTTCGGGGGAATCGTCTTTGGCCTGATCGAATCGGCGCCGGTCGCTACTGTAGCGGGCGGCGTGGTACTAACCGCACTATTATTCTGGGAGGCGCGCTCGTCCTCGCCAATGGTCCCGCTCGGCCTGTTCCGTTCCAGAGATTTCAGCGGCGCTAACCTACTCACGCTCTTCCTCTATGCCGCGCTGAGTGGCGTCCTTTTCTTTTTCCCGCTGAATTTGATACAGGTGCAAGGGTATTCGCCAACGGAAGCTGGGGCTGCACTGCTGCCCTTCATTTTGTTGATGTTCGTGCTGTCGCGCTGGTCCGGCGGACTCTTGGACCGGTACGGCGCCAAGGCTCCATTGGTGATTGGCCCCTTAGTGGCAGCCGCCGGATTCGTTTTATTTGCAAGGCCGGGTATCGGCGGGACATATTGGACTACCTTCTTCCCCGCCGTGCTAACCCTGGGCCTCGGCATGGCGATCAGCGTTGCCCCATTGACTACGACGGTGATGAACGCTGTGGAACAGAGCTATGCGGGGGCAGCGTCGGGAATCAACAATGCGGTCTCGCGCATCGCCAGCTTGATGGCCGTGGCAGCTTTCGGAGCCTTGCTCTCCGGCGTCTTCCACAGCGCTCTGTTCCGGCGATTGGACAGTCTCAACTTAGCGGCTCCGGTGAGGGCGCAAATCGAAGCGCAGCAATCCAAGTTGGCCGCCATCGAAACGACGGACGCGCGCGGCCGGCAGGCAATAGACGAAGCGTTTGTCGCTGGATATCGTGCGGTATTGTGGGTGGCGGCGGGGTTGGCGATCGCCAGCTCCCTGAGCGCGGCAGTCCTGATCGTGCGCGGGAGCGGATTGTCGCGCCATCGGGAATGACGGCCGCTACATCGGGCGGAGAATAGAATCATGAGCCTAAATCGCCGCGACTTTATGGTGGTGCCGGCGGCCACCGTAGCCGCTTCCCTATTCGCCGCCGAGCCGGCCGTGCCGTGGCAAAGGAAAATCCGTCGAGTCGGCCAGACCAACATGACCGAACACGATCCCGCGGTGCTCGACGTTGCGCAGTGGGCAGAATACTGGGCCAGCCTGAAGGTGGACGCCGTACTGGTCAGCGTCACTGGCATTCTCGCGTTTTATCAGACCAAGGTGCCGTACCACCGGAAGGGCAAGTTCCTTGGCGACCGGGATTTCTTCGGGCAGTGTTGTGCAGCCGCGAAGAATCGGGGGCTGCACGTGATCGCGCGCATGAGTCCGGACCTGAATTGGGAGGACGCGGTGAACGCCCACCCGGACTGGTTCCAACGGGACGAGCAGGGTAATGCCGTACACCACGGCGAAGACGCCAGGTTGTTTCGCACCTGCATGTTTACGGCTTACATGACCGATTACGTCCCGGCGATCATGCGAGAGATCAACTCGCTCTATGATGTCAACGGCATGTACACGAACGCGTGGCCGCCCCTGGGCTCACTGCCTGTCTGCCATTGCAGCCAATGCAAGGACCTCCCGCCCGTAGGAACGGTTGATTACTGGGAGAAATTCAACGACCGCATCATGTATCTCTGGAAACTCTACGACTCCATCGCGAAAGAGAAGAAGCAGACGAACTTCTACTTCGGCAATCTGGGCGGTGGCATTCACAGCGCGGCGGATTTGGTTAACCTGGGCGAGGTCTGCGAGTGGTTCCAATGTGACAACCAGGGCCGCGGGGGAGACGATACGCCAATCTGGGGCTGCGCCTTGCAGGGCCGCGTGGCCAACTCGGTGCAGAAAGGCAAGATGGTCACCAACGTGACAGGGGCCTGGTCCACCGGCAGACCGCGCTGGCGGAACGTCTACAAGTCGCAGCAGGAAGAACAGATGTGGTTCGACGAAACACTGGCATCGGGAATGGTGCCGTATCACCACATCATCGGCGGCGAGAATGGGATGGGAGAGGACCGCCGCTGGCTGGAGCCTGCGCACAAGTACTTTGACTGGATGGCCAAGCACGACGTCCATTTCAGGAACAAGCGCTCGATTGCGAATCTGGGCGTAGTCATGGGCCAGCGAACCCACCTCTTTTACACCCCTCCACACGGCGCACTCATGCGGGAGTACATGGACGGGATGTACTATGCGCTGCTTGAAGGCCGCTTCCTTTTCGATTTCGTGCACGAGGACCAATTGACGCCTGAGAAGTTGGCCAAGTATGCCGCGCTGCTGATGCCGAACACCGCATTGCTAAGCGACTCGCAGTGCAGGCAATTGCGGGCCTATGTCGACGCGGGAGGATCGCTGCTGGCCACGTTTGAAACCAGCCTGTACACCGAGCGCAATCAACGGCGGTCCGATTTCGGCTTGGCCGATGTGTTTGGTATTCGCAAGAATGGCGACATCATCGGCACGCTCGGCAACGGGTATCTCGCGCGCATTGAGAGGCAGCACGAGATTCTCAGCGGCTTTTCGGGTACCAACTGGCTGCCGGGTGCGGAGAATCGCATACCCGTGGCTCCCGTAGGGGACCCCTTGCTGACCGTGGTTCCCGGCTTCGTGGCGTATCCGCCAGAATTGTCGTATCCCGTACAGGCGCGAACCGATGAGCCCGCTATCGTGGTCCGGCGAAAGGGTGCTAGCCGACTGGTGTACTTTCCAGGGGATGTCGAGCGCACGATGTGGCGTTCCGGGCACACGGATCTCGCACGGCTGCTCCGGAACTCTATCCGCTGGGTTGCGGGAGGCGCCGCACCAGTTACAATCCAAGGAGACGGTGTGATCGAAGCCTTCGCATGGGAAACGCAGGCGGGCTTCGCGGTGCACATCCTCAATTACACGAATCCTGCCATGCATCGGGGATGGATACGGCAGTTCTATCCCCTCGGCGGCCAGAAGGTGAGGATGTCACTCCCGCGGGGCAGGCGGGTGACGCGCGTCGAACTGTTGCGGGCCGAAACGGACATCCCGTTTACCGGGGGCGGCGACGCCATTGAGTTTACGATTCCCGGAGTCCTGGATTACGAAGTAGCAGCGCTGTATTCCGCATGAGCGAACCGTTGAGATCGATGACCGACGCCATACTCATTGTCCTGGTGCTCATCTGTGCGCCCGGGAAGGCGCAGGCGCTCGAATCGCCTCTTCACACCGCGAATCATTGGATCGTGGATGCCAAGGGCCGCCGCGTCAAACTGGCGGGGGTGAATTGGTACGGTGCGGATAACGAGGAGTTCTCGGTGGGGGGCCTGGCTTATCGCCCGCTCGCCGCAATCGTACACCAGGTTAAGGCGATGGGCTTTAACAGCGTCCGCATCCCTTGGTCGAACGAACTCGTGGAAACCAACCCGGTGGTGCCGGACTACGCCCTCGCAGCGAATCCCGCACTGAAGGGAAAGCACGCGCTGGAGGTTCTGGATCTGACCATCGATACGCTTGCCGGGGAGGGCGTATATGTGATCCTCGACAATCATGTCAGCCGTGCCGACTGGTGCTGTTATAAGGACGACGGCAACGCACTCTGGCACAGCCCTGCATATCCGGAAGAACGCTGGCTCGCGGACTGGCGCTTCATGGCACGGCGCTACAAGCATCAACCGGCCGTCATCGGCGCGGACCTGCGAAACGAACTGCGCTTCGGCGCCGTTTGGGGCGGCCCGGACCCAGCGCTCGACTGGCACGCCGCCGCCGAGCGCGGAGGCAACGCAGTCCTCGCCGAGAATCCGGACCTTCTCATCTTCGTCGAGGGCATCGACTACGCTCTGGACCTCAGCGGCATCGTTCGGCTGCCGGTGAAGCTGGATGTGCCAAACCGGTTGGTTTACTCGGCCCATGACTATCCATTCAGTCACAAGGGCATTCGAACGTACGACGATTACGTAAAACTGGTGCAATCAAAATGGGCATTTCTACGGCAAGAATCCGACGCGCCGCTGTGGATCGGCGAGTTTGGAACCTGCCAGGAGCCACGCTGTCTGGATAGTTCCGATCCGAAGCAGGAAGGCTTCTGGTTTCGCAACTTCATCCGCTTTCTTCGCGAGACCGATCTGGACTGGTGCTATTGGCCGCTCAACGGGACTCAGCTCAGCGGACACACCCGGAAGTTCGGCGACTTGGAGGACTACGGGGTGCTCAACCGTGCCTACAACGGCCCGGCGTCAGAAGAGATGTTGCGGCTGTTACAGAGCGTTCAGCGTCCGGCTGGCGCCGGCAAGCGGCTGCAATAAATACAAAATCACCGCAGTTGCTCAAGGGCCTGCTGGGCCTGCGCATCGCCGGGATGCTGTTTCAGCAATTCCATGAGCACGGCACGGGCTTTTTCCGGAGCCGCCTCCAAACTGTACACACGCGCCAGGTTCAGGTATGACTGTGCAAACCCCGGCGCAGCCTTAATACACCGCTCAAACATGGCCACTGCTTCGTCGCGGCGCTGGGTTCGCAGGTACAGCACACCGAGATTACTTAGAGCTTCTGGGTAAACCGGACGAAGCGCTAGAGCCTTTTGCAAATAGTCATAGGCGCGGGCCGGATCGTCCGTCTGCGCAAACACCATCGCCAGGTTGTAGTTCGCCTCGGGATCCGCCGGCCGGGCTGCCAATGCGCGCTCCAGCGTGGCCCGCGCTTCGTCCCAGCGCCTTTGCACGCGGTACGCGTTGCCCAGGTTTTCGAGCGCGATCCAGTAATCCGGACTGACACGTAGGGCTTGCTGAAAGTTGGAGACCGCATCGTCCATGCGTCCCTCGCGAGTCGCCAGCAGGCCGAGATTATTCCATGCGTTGGGCATGGTATCCGGATAACTCGCGTGGCGCTTTACGGTGCGCTCGAAGCTGTCTCGCGCCTCGCGCGTCTTATCCTGTTTCAAATAGACGCTGCCCAGTCCGTAACAGGCCTCCGCGCTCGACGGATCGTCGCGGAGGGCCAGCCGGAACGCCGTCCCGGCCTGGTCGAAATAGCCGCGCTGAAAAAAAGCCGAGCCCAGGGAGAGCGAGTTTCGCCCGAATTCGTATGTCTCCGTCACTCCGCGGAACGGCAGCGCCTCCGCCAGGCGATCCGCCGGCGTCCGCGGAATCCGGCGCACATCTTCGCCCACCTGGGCCGGCGACACCGGACCACGGTAGACTCGGACGATGTCCCCACGCTCGTCGATGAGAAAAGATGTCGGAAGGACTAGGTCGCGATGCCGGTCGTACAAGTAGCGGTACAGAATGTTATAAGTGGCGGTCAGATCGTCCGCGTCGTTCACGGGTATGCTGAGTAGCTGGACGCCGGGCACCGCCCAGTCTGCGCGTGTTGTGTCCCGAGCGCCCGCTGCGCGGAATTCGAGAAGCGCCGCCTTGCCCCGGATCGCGGCAGGTGGCAGCGAAGGGGCGCTCACGGGCGAAAGGAGCCATGTTTCAACCGTCGCCGGGAGCCTTTCCCCGGCTGCTACAGGCGAAGCGCCCTGCAGGACAGGCGGGGCTCGGAACGGTTCCAGGCGGGACGGGGCGGCGCCCTCCTCAATCCACACCCTGCGGTTGAGCGGCAAATCCGGGACCTCCTGGATCAGGCCGCTCGGCCAACGGATGGCGGCCTTAACAGGACCCTTGGCCGGCCCCAAGCCAAAGAAAACCTCCTTGCTGTGCTGGGAAAGGAAGCCCGATCCCGCTTGCAGCGTTTTGGTCTGGCGCCCAGATTCCGTCTCCACCGTGACCATCGCGCCGATCGCGTCGCGATTACTCTTCGAGCCGCGCAGCCGGAAAACGATGGACGGCGGCAATCCTTCCAGGACACTTTTCAGCAGCCGTAATTGCGGCGCGCTGCGATTCTTCAGGAACAATTCCTGCCGCCCGTCATGATCGAAATCCGCCAGGGCGAACGATCTGCCATCTTCGATGAAATCCAGGCCCACCGCGCCCGAGACGTCGGAAAACGTGCCGTCCCGGTTGTTTGCATAAAAAACGTTGCGTTCAAACCCGCTCCATGTGTAGTCGGCCCGGATCAACTCGTTGATCGCGGTCCAGCCCTGCTCGTAGTCGGGCGACGCTTTAGCATCCGCGGGTGATTTCGCCACCACCTGGCGCCAGAAGAAACTGTTCAAATCGTCGCGGACCGGTCCCGATAACATCCCGTTCGCAATATAGATATCCTGGAAGCCGTCGTGATCGAAGTCCCATGCGTCGCTCGACCACGACCATCGGCCCATGCCGGCTTGCGCGACCGTCGTGGAATCCTGGAACACCGCGCCCCGGTTCCGGAACAACGAATTGCCCATGGCGTGCTTGCGATAGAGCGTACGGGTCGCTTCCGGTGCGCCGGCTTGAAAAGCATCCTGCATGGAGATGCGCTCGCCGGCGGCCGTCCACATGTTCCCGACGTAGAGATCCTGGGCGCCATCGTTGTCGTAGTCCAGCCAGGCGACGCTCATGCCCGCGCCTACATCCTCGACGCCCGCCTCGGCTGCGATGTCGGTAAAGGTGCCGTCGCCATTGTTGCGATATAAGTTCTTTCGCCCGAAATCGTTCACCACATACAAATCGGGCCATCCATCGCCGTTCGAATCACCCCAGCCGCAACAAAAGCTATAACGCGTGTTGTTTCGATTGAGCCCAGTTTCCTCGGTCACATCGCGAAACGTGCCGTCTCCGTGGTTGCGCATCAGGAAGTTGGGCGGCCCATTTTCAGCGGCATAATAAGGAACCGGATACTTGTATTGATCCGTGCCTTGGTAATACGCGTACAGGCAGAAGTAAATATCCAGCAGGCCGTCGCGATCGAAATCGGCCGCGGCCGCTCCCGTAAAGGTACCCTGCGGGGGATTCGCGAAATGAAACGCATCGTGCGCGCGGCGGAACCTGCCGCCACCCTGGTTCAGGAAGAGCAGGGGGCCGTTGGCCCGTACCACCACCAGGTCCTGCCGTCCATCGTTGTCGAAATCGGCGATGAGCGCGCACACCGTGTTCTCCAATATCCCGACTCCCGATGCCTCGGTGATGTCCGCAAACGTTCCGTCGCCCCGGTTCCGATACAGCCGGTTCGGAAGCCCGGCTGGCTGGCAGACGTAGAGATCGTCGAATCCGTCGCCGGAGATGTCGCCGGCGGACACCCCGTTGTGGCCGTAAATGTCGATGCCGGAGGCGCCGTCGAGTACGGTGCGCCAGTAATCGACGCCGTGCAGCAACTGCCGGGAGTATGAAGGATTGCCACCAAAGGCGTGCGTGGTGATATCGGCATACCAGGGCGCGGCAGCCCGGCAGCGGATTTCATCCTGTATGCGCCAGCGCCGCAGCCGGCACACGCCCGGCTGTCCGCCCGACGGCGGGTTTTCCCACTCGAGATTCCATGCGCCGGTGCGCTGCTCGCGGTGGAACCCCGTGCCGGTTCCCACGATTTCGTAGCGCACCCGCGTCTGGAGGCCCCCAGGCGCCGTGTCGATCCGCGTCACCTGGAATTCGGCCGTCGAAATCTTTGTGTAGCCGGCGAATTCGAGCTGCAGCTCCCGCAGAAAATCCTGCGCCCCTTGTGAAGTCTGCGGCGCAAAGGACAAGCGGCGAACCTCCAGCGCGGGCCCCGGCCGCATGACGCGGGATGCGGCCGGCCGCGGCGGAGCGCCCTGAAACCCAGGAGCGAGAGCTTTCCCAACGGCCGCCATATTCCGTGGCGATTCGATCAGCGCCGCACTCCACTGTTCCAGAATGGCGGCCACCCGGTCGTGCTCTTTTTCGCTTGGAAAATCGTCGAGGGCCGCGTCCACTTTGGCCCGCACGGCGTCCAGGGGCGTCTCCAGGCGATAGCGGGGGTGCAGATGAAACTCGCCCACTGGGGATGGGCCCTGCGCAGCCAACGGACTCCCGCGCAAAAGCAGCCCCGCGGCGGCGTGGCTGGATTTGATCAGAAAACTGCGTCTTCGAACGTCGCCTATGCCGCTCACGTCGGAAATTAGAATCTACCACGGACAGTGCGTTTCCGCGGCTGCCGACACCGGGCCGGTAGACCGCTTGCACGCGCCGGTGATTGGCAGTAGAATGTTCGGAACTCGCAAGCAATTTGAAAACTGCGGATAAAGGGAGGAGTCTCAATGCACCTTCGAGTCACGATCGCGCTTCTCACAGTGGCATGCCTGGCGGCTATCGTTCCGCTGTACGGCCAGAATCGAGGATCGATTACAGGAACGGTCCGGGACGCCACCGGCGCGGTGCTTCCCGGCGCCGACGTAGCCGTGAGCGATGTCGGCACGGGCGTCACATTGAAAACGTCTACGAATTCGGGCGGCGACTACCTCGTGGCGGGGCTACCCGCGGCCACCTACAACCTGAAGATCACGGCCAGTGGATTCAAGGCTTTTGAGGCCGCCGGCATTGTGCTGCCGGTGGGCGAGAAGATGCGCGTCGACGCCAGCCTTGAGGTGGGGCAGATTACCAGCGAAATCAGCGTGCAAGGCACGGCCGTGGCGCAAGTCGAAACCCAGTCCTCGGAACTCTCGGGCGTGGTCACCGGAAAGGAGATCAGCCAACTGGTGCTCAACGGCCGCAATTTCACGCAATTGATCACCCTGGTTCCCGGCGTCAGCAATCAGACCGGCCAGGACGAAGGCGTCGTCGGTGTCGCCGGCAACGTCTCCTATAGCGTCAACGGCGGCCGCGTCGAATACAACAATTGGGAGATCGACGGCGGCGACAACATGGATAACGGGAGCAACGACACGCTGAACGTCTACCCGAACGTGGATGCCATTGCCGAGGTGAAGGTCTTGACCTCCAACTACGGCGCGCAATACGGCAGAAACGGATCGGGCACCGTCGAAACGGTGACCAAATCGGGCACCCGGGACTTCCATGGAGACGTGTTCGAATTCCTGCGCAACGACGACTTCAATGCGCGCAACTATTTCTCCTACACGCCCCCTCTCGTGCCTGAATACAAAAAGAACGACTTCGGCGGCACCATCGGCGGTCCCGTATACATTCCGCACCTCTACAACACGAAGAAAGAGAAGACGTTCTTCTTCTTTTCGGAGGAAGTGCGGCGGGAAATCGTTCCGGGCGGAATCTTCACCGGCCAGGTTCCCTCCGCGCAAGAGCGCCTAGGGAATTTCTCCGACGTCTGCCCGGCGGCCAGTCTTTCCTCTGTCGTGGACACGACCGATTACCCCGATTGTCCCGTGAACCCCGCCACTGGGTCGTACTATCCGAATAATACGGTTCCCGTGGATCACAACGCCAAAGACCTGCTGGCGCTGCTGCCGGCCGCCAATCTGCCCAACAACTATTACAGCGCCTCGCCGGCCCTGCCCACGCATTGGCACGAAGAGTTGTTCCGCATCGATCAGAACTTCAGCGACAAGTTCCGGATGTTCTTCCGGTTTATCCACGATTCCTGGAGCCAGACCCAGCCGACTCCAACCTGGGGAAACGGCGCTTCGTTCCCCACCGTGGAGACCAATTTCGTGGGACCCGGCGTGAGCCTGGTTGCCAACATCACCGCCAATGTATCGCCGACCCTGTTGAACGAATTCACGTTCAGCTATACCACCGACCACATTTTCCTGAATTCCATCGGACCGGTCGCACGGCCCTCCGACTTCAACATGACCGGCCTGTATAACAACGGGTTCGGCGGACTTCTTCCGGCCGTTGGGGTGGCCGGGGGCGTCAACTACGATACCGGCGGTTTTGCCCTAGACACCGGATACTTCCCCTGGAATAACGCCAATCCCACCTATACCTACAAGGACCAGTTAACTAAGATCATCGGCGGACACAACCTCTATGTGGGCGTTTATTTTGTCGCCGCGGAGAAGAACGAGGAAAACAGCCCGTACATCCAGGGCATCCTGGGCTTCGACAACACCGATGCGGCCATCAGCACCGGCAACGCCTTCGCCGACATGCTCACCGGCCAGATCGCGAGTTACTATCAGGTCAATCAAAAGGTCAAGTACTACAACCGTTACAAAGTCGTGGAACCCTACTTCCAGGACGATTGGCATGCCACCAAGCGGCTCACGTTGAACCTGGGGCTGCGCCTGAGCATGTTCGGGACTTACTACGAGAAGTACCACCAGGCGTATAATTTCGATCCCGCGGCTTACCAGCTCTCCACGGCGCCGCAACTCGATATCGACGGATCGGTTACCGGGCAGGCTGGCGCCATTATCCCCAATACCGGCAATCCCTACGACGGAATCGTGCAGTGCGGCGTGGGCGGCGTTCCCCGCGGTTGCATGAAGGGCCATCTCTTCAATCCCGCGCCCCGCATCGGCTTCGCCTTCGACCCGTTCGGAAACGGCAAAACGTCGATTCGCGGCGGCTATGGTATCTTTTACGAGCACACCAACGGCAACGAAGGCAACAGCGAGTCGCTCGAAGGCAGCGCGCCCCTGGTGCTGGGCTCCACGCAGTACAACATCTCCGGCTACACCAATATCGGCGGCGCCGGCGTGGTCTTCCCGCTGGGCCCCACGTCGATTCCCACGCAGGCGATCTGGCCCTACGTGCAGCAATGGAATCTCAACATCCAGCGCGAGATCATGAAGGAAACGGTGATGAGCGTCGCCTACGTAGGCAGCAAAGGCACGCACCTCTCGCTACAGCGCGATATCAATCAGCTCTACCCGATCTCGCCGTCGCAGAATCCCTACCCGGCAGGCCAGGCCATGACCACTGCCGACTGTAACAACGGCACGGTGAATGGAGTGGCGCCCACCGGCGCCGCCGCCAACCAGTTCTCGGTCGCCTGCGGAGGGGATGCCGACTTCTATCGCCCCTATCAGGGCTACGGCTCCATCACCTCCCTGGAGCCGCAGGCCAATTCGATTTACAACGCCCTCCAGGTTTCGGCGCACCGCCATGTGGGCCGGCTGAGTCTCGACCTGGCCTACACCTGGAGTCACTCCCTGGACGATTCCTCCGATCGCTACGACGGAAACTTCGTCAATGCGTACAACCTCGCCCTGACTCGCGCCAGTTCGAACTTCGATCAGCGCCAACTCCTGAACGTCGGCTACGTCTACGATCTGCCATTATTCACGGAACACGGCTGGGCTCACACTCTGTTTGGAGGCTGGCAGATTTCCGGAATTACCACTTTTCAGACCGGCACGCCGTTCAGCGTGACGGACGGCCTGTTTAACGCCGGCGTCGGCAATGGCACCGGAATCGGGTCTTACCTCGACCAGGTTGGCAATCCCAACACAATTCCCACGCCTTCGACAAGCCCCGCTGGGGTTTACGGACCGCTGCTGTTCAATCCCGCGGCTTTCACCGCTCCCCAAGGCCTTAGCTTCGGCACCGTGGGGCGGAATTCGTTGAACAACCCGAACCGCACGAATTTCGATATGGGCCTGTTCAAGCATTTCGCATTCAACGAAGCGCGCGCCCTGGAGTTCCGCGCGGAGGCCTACAATATCTTCAACCACACGCAGTGGAACGGCGTCAACTCGGGCACCAGTTGCTTCGGCGCGGACTTCTCGGCGGGCGATGCGAGTTGCTACGCCAACAACAACTTCCTGCGGGCGGGCGGCTCGCATAATCCGCGCATCCTGCAGCTCGGCATGAAGTTCATTTTCTAACCGGCACAGGCGTCCCACGCCGGCGCGGTTTCCTGGCGCGCGCCCCGAAGCTGTTATTCTGGCCCTATGGACGAGGAGCAGCTTCGGCAATTGTTTGAACAGGTGCGCGCCGGCGCGGTGGATGTGGACGGCGCGCTGCACCGGCTGCGCCACATGCCCTTCGAAGATCTGGGCTTCGCCAAGGTGGACCACCACCGTGCGCTGCGCCACGGCATGCCGGAGGTGATCTTCGGCAAAGGTAAGTCGCCCGAACAGATTATCGCCATCGCGGGCTGCCTGCTCGAGAACGCGCGCAACGTCCTGATCACCCGCGCCGACCCGGAGGCCGCCGCGCGCGTCCAGGCGCAATTCGAATCCGCCGAATACTTTCCGCTTTCGGGCGCCATCCGCTTCTGGCGCGACAAGAGCGTGCGCGGCAAGGGCAAGATCGCGGTGGTCTGCGCCGGCACCAGCGACATCCCGGTGGCCGAAGAAGCGCGCGTCACCGCCGAGGTGATGGGCAATGAGGTGGACGCTATCCACGACGTAGGAGTGGCCGGCATTCACCGCCTGATGAGCCATGCGGAGCGCCTGATCGAAGCGCGGGTGGTGGTGGTTTGCGCCGGCATGGAAGGGGCCCTGCCCAGCGTCGTGGGCGGCCTGGTTTCATGCCCGGTGATCGCGGTGCCCACCAGTATCGGCTATGGCGCCAGCTTTCAGGGCCTCGCCGCGCTTTTGGGAATGCTGACAAGCTGCGCCAGCAACGTCGCGGTGGTCAACATCGACAACGGGTTTGGGGCGGGCTACGTAGCCAGCCTGATCAACCGGGTGTAGTGGCGGCGCGCGTCCCGTTGAGCGTTTCCATCTCGTCCAGAATGGTGCGGACCACCACTTCGTCGCCCACCGCCGAGTTGATCATCAGATGATATAGGTGCCGGCTGGGCCATTCCTTGCCGAAGTACTTCTTCACGAAAGTGGCGCGCTCCTGGTCGATGGCTTCCACCAGCTCCACGGCTTCCGCGTCGGTCTTGCCCAGATCCCGCACGCGCCGGATTTTTTCTTCGAGCGGCGCATAAACAAATACGTGCAGCGTGTCGCGGCGCTCGCGCAGCACGTACGGCGCGCCGCGGCCCAGGATCACGCAATTGCCCGCCGCGGCGGCGCCCTCGACCACGCGCTTCATAAACACCACCATGCTATCCGCGTCCAGATGCTCCAGGCCGCTCACCGGCAGGCTGCGTTCGTAACTGCCGCGCATGAACACCTTCATCAGCCGGTAAAACAGCGGATCCACGCGCTCTTCCATTTGCGCGACCGAGCTCTGATCGCAGCGCGCCATGCGTGCGATCTCCGCCGTTAATGCCGTGTCCCACAGCTTCCATTTCAGGTGCTCGGCCAGCTTTTGGGCGATGGCCGAGCCGCCCGCGCCGTATTCCCGCTCCATGGCGATGATGCGGATCATGGCTCAAACCCGTTGCGCGGTCCACCGCGCCTGCCCGTACTCGCCCAACTTCACGACGCCTTCCATCCGGCCGCCCGCCGCATCGCCCGCGAATTCGTAATGCAGCATCGCGCCTTCGATCCGCTGCGCGCTGCGCATGGTTACGCGGCGCCCTCCCACCATGCCGGTCAGATTCCCGGACAGAATATCGCCGCGATGCACGCCGCTGAGCTGCCCGCCCTGCTGGGCGATGGTGAAATGGTGCCGCGAGGATCCCAGGATAAAAGTCAGGTCCGCGACCCATTCTCCGGAAACGTCCACGCCGGCCGCCTCCGGCTCCGGAACCGCGATATGCGGCGGATTGGCCAGCACCTTGCGAATGGCCGCGGCCGCGATATGATCGTCGCCGGGCATCATCATGTAGGGCATGATGGTGAGCGAACTCGGGCGTTTATCGCGGCGCGTGCCGCTGCCTTCGTTCACCGCGATGCGCGGCTGCCCATGCCACAGAATATCCTCCGCCTCGCTGCCGGTAATGCCGATCCGCGCCGTATCCCAATTCAGCCGCAGGCGCGGCGCATGGTTCGACAAATCCTCGGGCTGTAGAATTTCGCTGGTGACCCCGGGCACTTGGGTGGCCTGTTCCGCGATGGTATTCAGCCAGCCCTCCCATTGCTTCCATTCCGCATCATGGTCGCGCCTCACCCACATCTCCACAGCCGCGAGCATTCCCATGATTTCTTCTTTGCCAACTTTCAGCGAACGGCCGAAAGTATGGTGCGGCGCGCTGTTGATCCAGGCCGCGCGCACCAGGTCCTTCTGCCCCAACAGCAGCCCGCCCGCCTGGGGACCGCGCAGGCACTTGCCACCGCTATAGGCCACCATGTTGGCTCCGTGCGCCAGATGAATGTTGGGAACGGTCAACGTCTCGGCGGCCGCATCCACCACCACCGGGACGCCTTTACGCCGGGCCATCGCGCAGGCATTCTCAATCGACAATTCGCCTTTCTCCGCGGCCGGGCAGGAGAGAATCATCACCATGGCCGTATGGGGCGACAGCGCCGCTTCAAATTGCGCCGCGGTTTCCACTTCCACCATCCGGACGCCCAGCATGCGCACGGCGTGGTCGTATTCGTTGCGCGAATAGCGCGGCACGACCACTTCGTTCTTCAGTCCCGTCAGATTCGGGACGCGCTGCATCTTCTCCGGATCGCCGCCGGAGATGCAAGCCGACGTGGCATGCGTCAATGCCGCCGCGCATCCCGCCGTCACGATTCCCCATTCGGCCTTGGTCAGTTCGGCCAGGCGCTTCCCCACCGCGTCCATCAGCTCATCCATGTGGACGTAGGCGCGGGAAGCCTCTTCCATGGCGCGCTTCACTTCGGGCAACGTCTGCGACCCCGTAATGATCGTATAGGTGCCCCGGCAGTTCACGATCGGCGTGACGCCGATCGATTCGTACAGGTTGCCGCTCAACTCAAGCGCTGGCGCAGGCGCGCCCAAAACCGGATCGGGAATGGATGCGGACACTCCCGCGGCAGCCAGGACGGCGCCCGACCGGAACAACCCGCGGCGGCTCATTTTCTTTGAAGGCATAATTGCCCCTCCACTTACGTGATGCTAAACCGTGGAAGGGCGGAATGCAAGGCGGTTGGCGGCGCCGGGCTACCGCCGCCCCTCCAGTTCGTCCAGCAACTCAGACAGCCGCGGCGCCGCATCCGCCTGCCCTCCGAACCGCAGCGCATTGTACGCCGACGTGAATTGCAGCACCAGCATACCCATCTCCGAGGGAGGCAGCGACGAGGCGAATTCATAAGGCGTAAACCAGCCCGGCTTCTCATAACCGCGGCGTTTCAGCAGCTTCAACATGCGCCGATAAAGCAGCGTGGCGTCGGCTACGCTGGCCTGCCCGCGCCGCAGCCGCCAGATGCCCCGCCGCATCCGCCACGCCCGCCATAGCTTCGGCGCGGACCACGCACCCGCCACTCCGCAAGCCAGCCCCAGGAGCCAATAGACGCCCGTCTGGATCAGCCATGCCTTCGCCAATGCCCAACTCGACCCCGTGTCGAACAGGCGGTCGAGCCAGTGCATGCTGACGCGCCGGCTGGCCTGTTCCATGCGATCGGCCAGCGTCGCCTGATGGCCCAGATCGTAGCTGACCACCCACTCCTGCCAAAACGTCTCCACCGCGTCCGCATAGAGCGACAGCTTAACGAGCAGCGCATTGCCGCCCGGCGAAGGGTCCGGCGGCGTCGGATCGAAAGTGGTCCAGCCCCTGCCCGGCAGCCATGCTTCCACCCAACTGTGCGCATCGGAAGCGCGGATCACATACAGCCCCGTCAGGGGATTGAAAATCCCGCTCTGAAAACCGGTGACCAGGCGCGAAGGGATGCCGATGGTACGCAGCAGCACCGCCATGGCCGAGGCGAAATATTCGCAGTGCCCCTTCTTGCGGGTAAACAGGAAATAAGCCAGCGGGTCGGCGACCGCGTGGGTAGGCAGTTCCAGCGTATAGGTGTAGCGGCGGCGCAGGTAGCGCGCAATGGCTACGGCGCGGTCCGTATCGCCGCTCAGATCGCGCACGGTGTTACGGGCCAGCTCCGGAATCCGCGCGTCCAGCGGCGGCAGGCTCAGGTATCGCCTTCTTTCGCGGATTCCAAGCGAGTCTTCGGCCGATCCGGTATCGCCCAACCAGCCGTAAACATCGTAAAAGAACCCTTCCGACGGAGGGCGCACCAACCGGTAGCTGCCATCGTCACGAGCCATCAGCATGGGTTGCCGCATGTAGACAATTTCGGGGTGCCCGGCAAAAAACAGCACGTTCGAATCGATGCCGTTCAAGCTGACCCGGTAATTGACGCTCCGCGGCATGCGCCTGCGCAACTGGTCGTTGGCAAGCTGAAATACGATCTTCGCCACCGGCGAAATGTAGCTCGGGTCGGAGGCGGGCTCAAACCAGGTCCGGCCATCGAACTCGCTCAGCGTGGCTCCCCGCCATTTCAGATTGGCCGGAACATGGTTGTCGGCAAAATGTACGTGCATCACCGGACGCGCCGTCGCCTTGATTTCGCCGATCTCGCCCAGCGTCACCTGGTTCGAAAATCCCGGCAGGTAGAAGCGCTTGGCCACCAGTTGCCGCAGCGCCGCGTCCGCCGTGCGCGGCAGCATGAAGAAGAGTCCGCCCGTAAGCGCCAGAATGCCGATCGTGATCACGGCCGTCAGGGCCGCCAGCCGCGGATGGAAGCGGCGCAGTCCGCTACGCGCCACCGTGAGCCGCTTTTGCATCGAGCGCCGGATCTCGGCGCTGGTGAAAGCGGCCATCGCGAAAAGTAGATACAGCGTCAGGAAAAGGAAGAAGTTCGAATTGCTGGAGAGGATCGCGGCCGCCAGCAATTCCAGGAACGCGATCATGGCCATGAAGAAGTAATCGCGGTTCGTGCGCGACGTCAGGATCTGGATCACCGCCAGGAAGAAGACCAGGTGTACGGTCGATTGGATAAAAGCCCGCGAAAGAAAGAAGTAATCCAGCGGAAAGAATCCCACGTAAAGAAGCGTGAGCGCCACCACCAGCTTTGGGGAAATATCGAAGCGCAGCAGACCTGAGATCAGCAGTGCGCGCACCAGCAGGCCGGCGCCGGTCAGCAAGACGGTCGGCGCATCCAGATACCCGGAGCCCGCCACGGCCAGATATCCGCTGACCACCAGGCCCCACAAGGCGAATTGAAAGAAGCGCTCGACCGAAGCTGCGGCGTTCGCCGGGGAGCGGGACATATTCTTAATTTTAAATCGTGGTGTGGGCCGGCGTTCGGCGAACCAAGTCGTCCGGCCGCAGAGCCAGCCCGACCATGCAGATTGCCGCGAAACCAAAGTAGGATCCCAGCCAATGCAAAGTCTGCGCGGGCGACCCTGGATCCAGTTTGATCCGATGAAGCGCGAAGGCCAAAAATGCCGACGCAAAGCCAAGCGAAACCGCGCCCGCCGCGCCGAGCAGCCATTCCGCCGCCAGATGGCTCCGCAGCCCTCGGGCGGCCGCCAGTTCATATATGGCGATACTCAAGGCCATCACCACGACCAGCAGGGCGATGGTTCGAAAGCTGATTCTCTCGCCCGCCCGGAAAGCCAGGATCAGCCCCAGGACGATGCACGCTAATCCGTTCAACCCGAGCATCCAGGATTTGCCCCTTCCGGAACCCCAGATTCCCGCTGCCAGGGTGCAGATTCCCGCGGCCAGCGCCAACACACCCATATTTACAAGCGTGCCGCTGCTGTTCACAAATGTACGCAAAGTGAGCGACCCATCCGGACGCTGCATCATAAAGTTCATGCCGGAGTAGATCGCGTCGATGACGCCGCACAATACCAGCAACCATCCGTTCTTAACCAGCGTCTGGATCACGGGCGCCTCCCGATGCAGCTACCTTTAGCTTAGCACTGCCTCAATCTTACCCAGCCCTTGCGGATGGCTGAAGGCTTGGTGCTAATATAATCTCTCCAATCCGCCATATGGACCACATCCTCTCCATCGTCCTCTTCGCGCCATTGGCCGGCCTCCTGGTGCTGCTGTTCCTGCCCGCCTCGAACCCGCGCTTGATCAAGCTCTGGGCCAATATCGCGTCGTTCATAGGATTTCTGGTTTCCCTGCCCCTGGTCTTTAACTTCGATCGCACCAAGCCCTGGGCCTTCGAAGAACAGGCCTCCTGGATTCCCAGCATCGGTGCTTCTTACCACATCGGCATCGACGGACTCGGCCTCCTGCTCGTCATGCTCACCACCGTCGTAGGCTTCCTCTCGATCTTGTCGAGTTGGAACGCCATCGAGACCCGCCTTAAGGAATATTACGCTTTCTTCCTGGTGCTGCAGACCGCTATGCTGGGCGTCTTCATGTCGCTCGACATGCTGCTGTTCTTCGTGTTCTGGGAAGTCACCCTGGTGCCGATGTATTTCATCATCGCCATTTGGGGCGGCCAGCGGCGCGCCTACGCCGCCATCAAGTTCATCATTTATACCTTGATCGGCTCGGTGCTGATGTTCCTAGGCATCCTGATCCTTTACACCCAATATCACGCGCAATTCCAGACCTATTCGTTCGATTTGGCCGACTTGATGCGCACCAGTCTCTCGCCCTCCCTGCAGTGGTGGGTCTTCTGGGCGTTCTTCGTGGGATTCGCCGTCAAGGTTCCCATGTTCCCGTTCCACACCTGGCTGCCGGATGCGCATACCGAGGCACCCACCGCCGGGTCCGTCATTCTGGCCGCCGTCCTCTTAAAAATGGGGACATACGGATTCCTCCGCTTCTCCCTGCCCCTTTTGCCCGACTCGGCGAAAAATCCCACCATCGTGAACATCATGGCCGTGCTCTCCATCATCGGCATCGTCTACGGCGCGCTTGCCTGCCTGATGCAGAAGGATTGGAAGAAGCTGGTGGCCTATTCATCGGTCAGCCACCTGGGATTCTGCACCCTGGGCATTTTCGCCCTGAATCCCGCGGGCATTTCCGGCTCCATCATCCAGCAGATCAACCACGGCATCTCCACCGGCATGCTCTTCCTGATCGTGGGCGTGGTCTACGAGCGCCGCCATACGCGCGAGATTTCCGAATACGGCGGATTGATGAAGGTGATGCCCATCTTCACCATCGTCTTCCTCATCGCCTCGCTCAGTTCCCTGGGCATGCCCGCCCTGAACGGCTTCATCGGCGAAATCACCATCCTGCAGGGCGCATATCAGATGTCGTTTAATTGGGCCTTTTGGGGCGCGGTGGGGATCGCGCTGGGCGCCGCCTACCTGATCTGGCTGTTCCAGCGCACCATGCTGGGCGAGGTGTCGGATAAGAACCTCAAGCTGCGGGACCTGTCCTGGCGCGAGATCGCCGTTTTCGCGCCCCTGATCGTCTGGGCCTTCTGGATCGGCCTGAATCCACAGCCTTACTTCCACGTTCTGGAGCGGCCGGTGGCCCAAATCGTGGAACGTATCCGGCCCGGTTATTACGCCGCGCATCACTTAGCCAATCCCCTGGTGGGACAGACCTCCAAGTCTGCGCGGGTGCTGCCGGGCCCGCTGTCCGGAAGTGTACGCTGAGCCGCCCGACATCTCGGTCGTAGTGGTCAATTGGAACCGGCGCGACTACCTGCGCGCCTGCCTTCGATCGCTGGCCGCCCAGCGCGGCGCTACTTTCGAAGTCATCGTAGTCGATAACGGTTCAACGGATGGCTCGGTGGAAATGGCGCACTCCGAATTCGATGTACGGGTGATCTCGAACGCGGACAACCGCGGCTTCTGCGCCGCGAATAATCAAGCCTTCGCCGCCGCCCGTGGACGATTCATTGCGCTGCTGAACAACGATGCGGAAGCCGCGCCGGATTTCCTCGCCGAGTTGCGCCGCGCTTTCGACAATGCGCCCGATATCGGCATGGCCGCCGCCAAAGTGCTGGTCTGGGAGAATCCTCGCCGCATCGACCGCATCGACAAGGTTGGACACCTCATTTATCCGGATGGCCAGAATCGCGGCCGCGGCACCGGTGAAATCGACCTGGGGGAGGATGGTCCCTACGGTCGTACTGCGGAGTGTCTCTGGCCGGATGGCTCGGCCGCCATGTATCGCAAAACCATGCTGGACGCCATCGGTGGTTTCGACGAAGACTTCTTCATGTTCGCCGACGATGCGGAACTCGGCCTCCGCGCGCGCATCGCCGGATGGCGCTGCCTCTATATGCCGGGCGCGGTGGCGCGCCACCATCGCGGCGGAAGCCTGGATACGGGATCCGCCAAACGCATCTTCCTGATCGAGCGCAACCGCGTGCTGCTGGCCGCCAAGCTGTTCCCCTGGAGCCTTCTGCTGCTCAACCCGTATTACTTCGCGCTGCGCCTCGCCAGCGGCCTAGCGGCGGCGGCCGGCGGCAAGGGCGAGATGGCCCGATTCCCCGGTTTCGCCAATAAGCTGCGCCTGTCCTGGACCATCCTGTGCGCGGACATGGCCGCCCTCCGCCTGCTGCCCCGCATGCTCCGGAAGCGCCGCGCCGTGCGCGAGATTGCCAAACTGACGCCGCGCCAGATCCGCCGCTTGATTCTCGAAAACCGCATCCCGGTGCGCGCGCTCGTGGAGAAATCGAACTAACTTGGGCGCGTCGCGGCCTACTGAATCACTTCGCGCCCCACCGCCTCGTTCAACTGGCTCGCCGCGCTTAAATACGACCCCACCAGGTTGATGTAAGCCACCTGCGTCGCCCGGTAGTCGCGCTGCGCATCCAGATAATCCAGCAGCGCCGCTTGCCCACGCTGATACGCAAACGACATAGAATCCCGAATCCGCGTGGCCGTATCCAGATATCCGTCCGTGCCCTTATACGGGAGCAAGAGATTCACCGAGCTCACGACGGTGAAATAGGCCGAATCTACGTCGCTGAAGACCTGCGCCTCCGCCGCGTCCTTTTGCCGCTGCGCATGCGTAATGTCGATTTCCGTGCGCAACTTCTCCCCCTGATTTCGATCGAAGATGCGCAGAGGAATATTTACGCTGAACCCGATATAAATCGTGATGGGAGGATTGCGCCCCAGGTCCATGCCGAAAGTCGGGTCCGTGGAGCCGTTGGAAACAGCCAGTTTGTGATCGGTTTCAGCTTTGCCGACCGTTTCCACCGCGGCTTTCAGATCCGGCCGGGCCGCCAGGGCCACGGAGTGGAACTCGTCCAACGGCATCAGCCGCTCCTGAAATTCGAAGGGCCCGGTCACATCGAATCGATCCACCGGCGTACGGTCGTTCAGCAGCATCAACAGCGTGATTTTCGCGGTTCTGGCGTTCACCATGGCCGTCTGATAGTCGGACTCGTATTGCGCGCGCTGCAACACAAGCCGGTCCAGGTCTACGCGCGCAATATCCCCGGCCTTAAATCGCACGCGGTTGATGGTCAACTCTTTGTCGAAATATTCCAGGTTCTCCTTGGCATTCGCCAGCAGCGCCTTGGCCTGCAAAGTTAACACGAAAGCGCTGCGCAGATTGAACAGCAGCGTACGTTCCAGATCCATTTGCTGCGATTCCGCAATGGCGGTTCCTTTCTGCGCGCTTTCGAGGCGCAGTTCCCGCTTGTGCTGGCGCTCGTGCAAATAGTCGAATGCCACCAGCGGAAAAGCGTAGGCAAAAGGACGATAGGGATTGCCGTTGAAAGGTTGTAGCTGGTCGAGGCCCGCCGTGAGGTTGGGGTTCGGCCGCAGATCTGCCGTGATCTCGTCCGCCTTGGATTCCTGGATATTCAGTTGCCCCGCGCGCAGGTTCGGGTTGTCCGCTTCGAACTTGGCCTTCACCTGCTGCCACGTCAGCATGGTCTGCGCGGACGCTTGTCCATATGCTGCGGGGACCAGGCACGTCCCCACCAGGATCCCGATTTCTAACAAACAGATCGATCGCTGCATGAATGCTCCATCAAACCTGCAAAGTATCGCCGTCCCGCGCCGCCAGCGCGTAGAGCACCGGCGAGAGGAAAATCGAAAGGAACAGACGCGAGGCCAGGCCGGCTACGATCACGATGGCGAAGGGCTTCTGCGAGTCGCTGCCGATGCCCGTCGACATGGCCGCCGGCAGCAGGCCGAAGCAGGCTACCAACGCCGTCATCATGATGGGACGCAGGCGCAGCATCGAGGCTTCCAGCGTGGCCGTCGGAATGTCTCTTCCTTCCAGCCGCAGCTTGTTGATGAACGAATATAAAATTACGCTGGTCTGCACCGCGACGCCCATCAGCGCCACGAAACCCAACATCGACGAAACACTGAAATTCGTATGCGTGATCCGCAGCGCCAGCAAGCCGCCCACCGGCTCCGTCACCAGTACGCTGAAGAAGATAATGAGCGGGAACTTCAGGTTTCCGTACAGCGCGAAAAGGATCAGCAGGATCAGCAGCACGGTCAAGGGCCCGATGATCTTCATCTGTTGCTGCGATGCCAGGTATTCCTTGTATTCCCCGCCCCAATCGAATGTGTACCCGATCGGCAGTTTCACCGCGGCAGCCACTCTCTGCCGGGCCTCGCCCACCGCGCTCGCCAGGTCACGTCCTTCCACGCTGAACTGCACCCCGATAAAGCGCGAATTCCCCTCGCGATAAATGAACGAAGCGCCGCTTTCTACTTTGATCTCGCAGAATTGGCTGAGGGGCAGATATTGCCCGTCGGGCGTGGCGATCAGCAGGCTCTTAATGGCGTTCTCATCGCTGCGGAAAGGCTCCTGCATACGCACCACCAGGTCGAACTGACGCTCGCCCTGGATCACCTCGGTGGCGGCGGTGCCGCCCAAGGCGGTCCCCACCAGGGTATTCACGTCGCTCACGTTCAGTCCATAACGCGCCAGCTTGGCGCGGTCCGGAGTGATGACCAAAGTCGGCTGGCCGAGTTCCCGCACCACCGTAATTCCGGTAATCCCGGGCACTTTGCCGATGATGTTCTTCACCTGCACCGCCCGGTCTTCGAGCGTCGCCAGCTCCGGACCGAAAATCTTCACCGCCAGCGAACTCTTCAAGCCCGTCTCGGCCTCGTCTACCGCATCCTCGGCGGGCTGCGTGTAGTTGAAGATAATACCCGGAAACGCCGACAGCTTTTGTTGGATCGCTTTCGTCAGCTCAGGCTTGGTGTGGATGCCGCCTTGCCATGCCTTGTCGCCATAGGGTTTCAGGCCGACATAAAACTCGTTGTTGAAGAAGCCGGTGGTATCCGTGCCATCGTCCGGACGCCCTAGTTCGTTGGCCACCGTGGTCACCTGCGGGAAGCTGCGCAGAATATCCCGGATCTGCGGCGAGAGCTTGGAAGCCTCTTCGAAGGAAATCGTGTAGGGCGTCGTGGCGCGAACCCACAGCGCTCCCTCGTCCAGGTGCGGCATAAATTCGCCGCCGATCCCGGGAATCAGCAACAGCGATGCCGCGAAGATCGCCAGAATCACCGCCACCGTGATCAACCGGTTGCGCAGGCACCAGCCCAGCAATCGGCCATACCCGGCCCGAATCGCGTCGTAGACCCGGTTGCGCGGCTCGTGCACGTGCTTGCGCAGGAAGAAGGAGCACAGCACCGGCAGCAGCGTCAAGGCGCAGAGCAACGCGCCCAACAGCGCGAACGACATGGTGTCCGCCATGGGTTCGAACAGCCTGCCCGAGGGCCCGGTGAGCACATAAATCGGCAGGTACCCGGCGATAATCACGGCGATCGCATAGAAGATCGGGCGCTCCACGTCGCGCGCCGCCGCCCGGATCACCTCGATGAACTGCACGTCATGGCTTCCCTGCGCGTCCGCGTGGCGCGCCGCCAACTCGCGGAAGATATTCTCCACCATCACCACCGAGCCGTCCACGATGATGCCGAAATCGATTGCGCCGATGGACAAAAGGTTCGCCGGAATATGCCGCCAGTCCAGGCAGATAAACGAAAACATCAGCGCAAACGGGATGGTCACCGCCACGATCAGCGCCGTCCGCACGCTGAACAGAAACAGCCCCAGAATCAGGAGCACCAGCAACATGCCGCGCAGAAGATTCTCTTCTACCGTACTGGTGGTCTCTTCAATCAACCCCTGCCGGTCGTAATAGGGCACCACTTTCACATCCGGCGGCAGCACATGCTCGTTGAGCTCCTTGGTCATGGCCTCCACGCGCCGCAGGATCACTTGCGCCTGCTCGCCCACGCGCATCAGGATGACGCCCTCCACCGCCTCGTCCTGCTTCATGTATCCGAACTGGCCGAGCCGCGGCGCGTGGCCGATCTCCACTTTCGCAATGTCCTTCACGTAAACCGGGATCCCGTTCTTCTCCTGCAGAACGACGTTTCCGATATCCGCCGTGTCGCGCACCAATCCCAACCCGCGAATGTAATAGAATTGCCCGCCCTGCGAATAAAACCCGCCGCCGGCATTGGCGTTGTTGTTACTCAGTTGCTGCGTTACTTGCGGGACGGTCACGCCATAGGCAAACAGTTTATTCGGATCGAGCAGAACCTGGTATTGCATGGTGGTTCCGCCAAATCCGGAGTCGTCCGCCACCCCCTGGATGGAGCGGTAGTGGCGTTCCAGCACCCAGTCCTCGATCACCTTCAGGTCCTGCGGCGAGCGGTCCGGGCTCTGCAAAACATAGCGGTAGATCAGGCCGCTGGGGCTGAAGAGCGGCGAAATCGTGGGCTGCAGACCGTCGGGCATATCGGCGTTCGCCATGCGCTCAAACGCCTGCTCGCGCACGAAATAGGGGTCGGCGCCGTATTCGAAATTCATCTCGATCGCGGACAGCCCGTACAGCGAGATCGAGCGCAGCGCTTCCAGCCGCGGAATTCCGTTCATCTCGATTTCTATCGGAATGCTGACCAGCCGTTCGATTTCCTCGGCCGCGTGGCCCGGCCACTGCGTGATGATTTCCACGTGCGGCGGCGAAAGGTCCGGGTAAGCGTCAATCGGCAGCTTCTCAAAAGAAATAGCGCCCCAAAACATCAGGGCCAGCGAAGCGATTACAATCAGGAACCGCTGCCGCAAGGCGAAGGAGACTAGTTTCGCAATCATTTTTTCGCCCTATTGGATGGCATTGGCGAACTGCAGGAAAAGGCTGCCGTCCGCTACCACGTTTTCGCCTTCGCGTAAGCCGGTGGCGATTTCCACCAATCCATCCTGCTGCGGCCCGATCGTAACCGAACGCTGCGCGAACTTGCCGGGTTGGGCCTCCACGTACACGATGGGTTCATTCTTGTCGTCGCGCAGCACCGCGGCCACTGGTACCACTAGAATGTTGTTCCGGCGGCTGGTGCGAATGACCGCATCCACGAACATATCCTTCTTTAGCAGGCCGCCGGGATTGCCGGTGACGATGCGCACCGGCGTAGTGCGCGTGTTGGGATCCACAAACGATCCGATGTTAGAAATCACGCCGTGAAAAGTGCGGCTGAATGATGGATTGGTTTCCTCCACCCCGTCGCCATTCTTGACCGACGGCAGGTCCCTGTCGAAGATGTGTCCTTGCACCCACACGGTGGAAACGTCGCTGATCTGAAAACAGACCGTCTGGCCGGCTTCGATCAGCATGCCGGGCGAAATGAGCTTCTGCACAATCACGCCCGAAATCGGCGACCGTACGGCCAATTCGGTGCTGATCGCCGTTCCTTGCTTCTCCGCCTGGTCGATCTCCTGCGCCGTGATGCCGAAAATGCGCAGCGGCTGCAGGCTGTTCTGAACATCGGTAGTCGCATCGTTGTAGTCCGCTACGCTGCTTTCGTAGTCTTTGACGGCCACCACTCCGTGATCCAGCATCTCTTTCATGCGGTCGACGATTCGCTTGTTGAATTGCTCGCGGTTGCGCGCCTTGCGATACACCGCGATGGCGTTGGCGACGTCCGGACTGGAGACGTACAGCAGCGGCTCGTCCTTCTTAACGGGTGTGCCGACGTCCACCAGAATCCGCGTGATCGGCCCATTTACCTGCGTGATGGCCTGCGTCGTGTGATCCTGGTCCCAATCCACGGTGCCGGTAGTGTGGATAGCCACCCCCCAAGAGGTCCGCGTCACCGGCGTGATTTTCAAGTGGGAAAGTTGATCTTGCGGTACGGCGAAAAGACCGGCTTGCGCGCCGGCTTCCTGTCCGGCTTTGCTTTCGGCCTTAGGGGGCCCTCCGCAAGCTGCTTGCGACCACCCCAGCGCGGCCAGGAAAATCGCGGGGGCACATCCGGCAAATGGCAATCGCCGCATGCCGGTCAACGGCAATGCTGTCTGCATACCGATACTCTTCTCCTCTTCATCAAAAACGGGATGGATATATGGAAGAGCTAGGCGTCCGGAGGGCCACGCGAGGAACTGGCGGAAAGCAGCGTTTGGTAGACCGTCTCCACGTCCGGAACCGGTGCCAGCCAAGCCATCGAGAGCACGGGCGCCACCGTCGCGTTTACCGCCGTCTGCAGAAACGGCAGTAGGCCCACGTGGCAAAGCAGGCAGCAATGGTCCGGAGTGTGGTGCGATTCTTCCTGCGCAGCCAGAGCCAGGGACTGGCCAAGGATGATCAGACCCACCAGAATCAGGAGAAGCGGCGTTCTCCCCGAGGACCGCCTTTGGCGGGCCACACGGTTGCTATGGTTGCGCGCTGTGATGGGCTTAGGTTAGCAGATGTACCTTATTCACCAAAACGACCGCCGGCCGGACAGCACGCTACCCCCCGGTTCGGTGTACAATATGGTTGCCAATTCGGAGTGTGCCGCTTGGCCCCGAACAACTCTGGGGGAGCCATGGATAAACCAGCGCAGAACATTCAAGATAGCTTTTTAAACAACGCGCGAAAAGACAAAATTGTCCTCACCATCTATTTAATGAGTGGGGTGAAGCTTTCCGGCCGCATCAAGAGTTTCGACAAGTACTCCCTGGTCTTGGAAACGAATAATCAGGAACAGCTCATCTTCAAGCACGCCATCTCCACGGTCGTGACTTTGAAGACGGCCCATTCCTACGCCGCGAGCTCGCAGTCCGTTGGATCGGTGCCGGTGGCCGCTGGCCCATCGTCCAATCCGGTGGCGCAGGCGGAAACCTCGGAGGCCTGATCTCAACCACCCCACAAACCCCGCCGGAACGCGCAATCCTCGTCGGCGTGGACTGGAAGAATCGCCGCGCGGGCGCCTATTTTGGCCCGGCGCACGCCGCCGAGTCTCTCGAAGAACTCTCGGAGTTGGCGTCCAGCGCGGGCGCCGTCATCGTCGATCGCGTCATCCAATCCCGCGATGCGCCGGAGGCCGCCACTTTGATCGGCCATGGCAAAGTCGTGGAACTGGCGCAATTGAGCGGGTCACTGGATGCCGGCCTGGTCATCTTCGATCACGACCTCACGCCCACCCAGCAGCGCAACCTGGAAAAAGAACTGGGCCGCCGCGTGATCGATCGCACACAACTGATCCTCGACATATTCGCCCGCCGCGCACGCACCCGGGAAGGCCGCTTGCAGGTCGAATTGGCGCAGTTGAATTACCTGCTGCCGCGTCTTAGCGGCCGCGGCGTCGAGATGTCCCGCTTGGGCGGAGGCATCGGCACGCGCGGCCCCGGCGAGACCAAACTGGAGACTGACCGCCGCCGGATTCACCACCGCGTGAAGAAAATCGAAGAAGACCTGGAGAACGTGCGCTCCGGACGCGCGCTACATCGCCGCAAGCGCCAGGCCGTGCCCTTGCCTACCATCGCGCTGGTGGGTTACACAAATGCCGGGAAATCCACCCTTTTTAACCGCCTGGCACAGGCCGCCGTGCTGGCCGATTCACGCATGTTCGCCACGCTCGATCCTACGGTCCGTCCCGTCACGCTGCCCTCCCGCCGCCGCGTCCTGGTAAGCGATACGGTCGGATTCATCGGGAACCTGCCCACCACGCTGGTCAAGGCGTTCCGCGCCACGCTCGAAGAGGTGACCGACGCCACCCTGATCCTGCACGTGGTGGATGTCTCCGCGCCGCATGCCGCCGCGCAGACCGGCCACGTCCTCAGGGTGCTGGCCGAAATCGACGCCGCCGCCATTCCCCAACTGCTGGTATTAAATAAGGTCGACCGGCTCCCCGAAGCCGGGATCGATGTCGAAGCGTACCGTCACCGCGTGCTGGGCGGCTCCGGCGCGGCCGCCGAATCGCGTGCCGTAGCCATCTCCGCGCTCAGCGGGCAAGGGATCGATCGCCTGTTGGCCGCTGTTGACGAAGTCTTGCCGTTCGATCCCATCGTGCGCGCGCGACTGCGTTTACCGCAGGGCGACGGCGCCCGCATCTCCATGGTGCATGATCTCGGCCGCGTGCTCGAAACCCGCTACGTGGAAGATATGTGCGAAATGGAAGTAGAAATCCCGGAGTCGCTGCGGCTGAGACTATCCAAGTTCGTCAAAACGGATAGCGCACTTTAGCCATTGGATCAGATCCGTTCTTGCTATGGTAAGGCATGCGCATCGCATTCCTTTGTCTGATTTGTGCGGCCCTCGCGCCGGCGGAGATCCATCACAATCCCGGCAGCACCACGCCGCTGCCTCACGAAAAGTACATCCACGTAGTTAGCGAGGCCGACTCGCCCGTCCAGCAGACCTACATTAAATCGAAAGACGGTCTCTACATCGCGGCGGCTATCCGCAAACCCAAGGGCGACGGCCGTTATCCCGCCATGATTATCTTTCACGGCGCGCCCGGCGGCCGCGGCATGGAACAACTCGTCGGCTGGTCGCGCGGCGACTGGGGCGGTCCCGTCTGGGAGCGCTTCCTGCAGGAAGGCTACGTCGTCGCGGTGGCCGACTATCGCGGCGGAAACATGAACCTGACATCCGCCCCCTCCTCGAACGGCATGGTCACGTCTATCGACGATGGCCTCGCGGTGATCGACTACGTCAAGGCGCTGCCTTACGTCGAGACGGACCGTATCAACCTATATGGCGTCAGCCTGGGAGGCAACCTGGTGATGAACCTGCTTTCCAGGGTTCCGGTACACGCCGCCATCGTGGGCGCGCCGGCCGTGATGTGGTTCCTCGGCATCCAGATGCCGCCGCCCGGCACGCCCCCGAATCCCGATGCCCTCAAAAATCTGAAGCCCGACCCGGAAATCTCCGGCAAAAACATTGAGCCGGTCCGCAGCCCCGTTCTGATCCTGGTGGGCACCGCCGACCGCCTCATGCCGGTCGCCATTATGCTGCACGATGCCCTCGCCGCCGCCGGCAAATCCGTGCGCTTGGACATCTACGAAGGCGGCTATCACGACTTCTGCCTGGGACCGCAAGGCCAGAAACGGCCCGATCTGCCGCAAGGCGAGGCCCTTTTCGATTCCGCCCTCGACGCGTTGGAAAAGTCAGTCCTCTTCGCCGCCGGAAAACTGAAGTAAGGCGTATCGGGGCGGATCATTGTCCCTTTCCGTGTGTCAGTCGCGCTTATACAATTGAAGGAGTTCCGATGCCCATAAAACTTGATCTCGGCTCGATCGGCGCAGTGGAGGTGGCCGCAAAAGGCGACCTCTCGAAGTATCTGAAACCCGGCGTCGATAGCCTTGTCACCTTGAGCCCGTTAGTAGCGCACTATCTGGATTCCCGGATAGCGGACGTTCCCCCCGGCTCGGTTTCCACCAACTTCAGCTTCAGCTTCGCGCCAAGCTGGAAAATCTCCCAGACCGTCGGCATCACCCTGTCGGTCAAACCCACGGCGACCTGCACGCTCAGCATCATCCAGCCTGGAGGCACGCTTTTCAGTTACGCCGTCGGAGAGGATGCCAAAGACACGCCAGTCAAGGCCCCGGCCGATAGCTATTATGTCGGCATTGCGCTCGAGTGCTCCCTGGCGGTCGATGCGGGCGCCAAGTGGAGTTCCGGAAACCTGGGCGTCAGCGGCAGCATTTCCACCAGCGATCAGTTTAAAGTGGCCAACTATTACCGCGTCGGCCCCGCCGTAGTGCTGCGCGATGCCATCAGCCAGGCCTTCTCAAGCTTCGTCTTGCCGTTCCATGCCGATAGCATTGCGAACCTGCCTGCCGGCGACTATGTCGACTTCGAATTCATCGGCAAGCTGGCCCTGGGATTCGGCGCCACTTACGGCTTCTCCGGGACGTTCTTCGGCGGTCGAAGCCATGGCGAGGTCAGCGCATCTTTTGCGACCCCTACCGGCAAGGAGGTAATTTCCGCCAAACCATCTTACCAGGTGGGCGCGGGATTCAAGCTGCAGTACACCCACGACGACGCATTCCGCGTGGTCACGGGCCGCACCGCCACTGGCGCCACGCTCTATCTGTTGCGCAAGGACACCTCCGGTTTCTCCACCACCGAAAGCTTTGGGGTGACCTTGAGCGCCGGCGCGAAGTTTCAGACGGATGCCGCAACGGTCAAAGCCGAAACGCAGAAAGCCGCGCAAGGATTCTTTTCAGGCAGCGGCGGAAGCACTCTTGGCAACAAGCTCGCCGCCGTAGCGGGCGACGCCACGGATGAGATCAACACCTCGGTCAATAAGTTGCTTGCCAAGGGCAACGGTCAGAAGATCGCCCTCGAACTGACCCAGTCCCGGAGCCGTGAGAACACCGCTCTATTCGTTTACAACTTCGACTTTAGCGTGGGCACCGGCGCCTATGACGTGGCGATGGGCGGCGATTATGCCACTGCCCTTACTATGCCCGGCGTGACTCTCGACCCACAGTCGTTTGTCGAACAGCTGTACACACGGAGCGCGGGCCTCAATCTGCAGTTCTTCGATTTGCTTCGCTTCCAGGACGTCGTCACGTACATCCAGAAGACCGATATCACGTATCTCGGGTCCCGCACATTCCAGATTCGCAAGACCGCAGGCGTCAAGTCGATCTCCGGACTATTCGGGAAAGAGCGCGAAGCCGACCTGTACTTCATTGCGCAATGCCGGAATGTGGCGCAATCCACGGCAGTCTCGGATGTCAACGTGCGCCTGAATGCCATCTTCACCGACCGCAACAACGCCTCCGCCTTCGATGAGAGCATGCGTACCATGGCCGCCTTTGGCTTAGCCAACGTCTCGAGCTCTATACGGGATTACATCGCCCGCCACCCCAAGGGGACCGTCCAGTTCACACTCGATGTGGACACCGCTCAACTGAGCGCGATCGCCTCCGACGATTATCTGAACGGAAAACCTCCGGCGGAACCGCACCTGCGGGACAAACGCAATTACGAGCAGTTCGTGCAGGCTGTGATCGCGGTGATTGGACCGGTTGACACCGTGGCCCAGGTCTTCGAGCAGAAGTTCGGGAAATATGAGGATTGGCTGGCCTTCAACCGTGCCGTGAACGACCCGCTAGGCCTGAACAAGCCGGGAGACCGCCTCAGCCAGGGTAACATCAACGGACAACACTGGCCGCCGAACTACCCGCCCGCGGATACGTTGGACCGCATGAAGGTGCAGGCCTACATCTTAGCTGGGCAGGAATTCATGAACTTCTGCGACAGCCTGAAGCACCTGATCGCGGATCTTCCCGGCGTGGACACCGACGAACAGTACGAAGAGATGTTTCAAGCCATAGCCGGCATGATCCGTAACGAGGTCGCATTTCCCACTTACTTCCTAAAGCCCTCCATGGCCGCGCTGATGAGCTTGGCCGGGGTCGCGCTGGTGGCCGCTGGAACGATGCCCGACCCGAACGCGGGCGGGACTTTCTCCATTACGCTGAAGCCGCGGTAGCCGGGATGGCGGAAGCATTCCGCCATCAACGCGCGCCCTTGAGCCGCAGCCGGATGAACACATTCCCTCCCACCGGGCGATTGCCGTAAAACGGCTTAATCGCCGCGGGCAGCGTGTAGGCGGTGAAGTTGGCGCCCACCCCCGTCTGGATGCCCCGGAAGACTTCCACATCGCGCGTAAAGCCCGCGGTATACGCTCCGATCCGGAAAGTGCTGCCATAAAGCAGGTCGAGTTGCTGTTCAAGGTCGGGCTGGTCCGCAAACAGTTCATCCTTGTCCACCATCTCAAACCGGCCCGTAAGCCAGTTCCTACGGCGAATCGGCAGCACCGTCTCGGCCAGATACGAGTTCAAGTTCCGGAACGTCGCGGTGGAGTGATTCCGGCCCCAGATCAGGCTCGAAGACCAGGCCCCGCCGGACATCGGCCTGCTGTAAGCCAGTGAGGCGGTCAGCCGCACCTGGTCGCCGGGCTCCAGCGCTTCCGGATGCGCCAGCCGGCCGGCCGAAACCTGTGCCGCCCAATTTTCCGACGGAAAGAACCACAAGCGCCCTGCCCATGAGTCGATCGCCCCCGCCTGGATGATCCAGCGGTTTTCACCCGGCTCCGCGCCATGGAAGCCGCTGGCCTCCAGTTTGATTTTCCGGTGCGAGATTCCCAGCGTCACCACGTCGTCGGCGATGTGCGTGGAATCCTGCCAATGGTGCGAGATCGGCGCTTCCGGGAATTCCGCGGCCGAGTCGCGATGCGGGAACGCCGTCGGACCTAGCGCCGGATCGCCAACTGGCGCTGCGTACACGTCCAGAATCGTGTGCTCGCCGGCTTGATACGCATAGTGGAACCCCAGCGCCATGATGAAATTGTGAGGATGTTGGGCATCCGTCAGCGGCAGCCCATAAGCCGTCTCACCGGTCTGGAAGAGCAACGGATAGCGGCGGTCCGTAACGGTGGCCGGCTCCAGGCTGAGCATCAGTACCGTCTCGAACGCGCCCTTCGCTCCCGCGCTATGCTCGGCCGACGCCATGAACCAGTTCGTCGAGTACAGCTTATCGCCGCCGCGCGGGCCGGCCTGTTGAATGTCGGAAACGAACGCCGTCCCCATGAACATGGCGTTCCAATTTCCGAATTGCGTCATCGTCATGGGCATGGGCGACGACCCGGGATTCACGGACGTACCCGAAGCCAGACCCATCAAGTATCCGCCCGCATCCTCGGCGGTCACCGGCATGGCCGCCAGCAGCCACACACCGGCGATGCTCAGACAGAGTGTCTTCTCACGAAACATACATGTCTCTCCTCCCGCAACTTACCGGGCAGCCGCCTGCCGGGCCGCGACTTACGCAGCGCTTCAGATGCGGAGGAGAACCGAGGAAAGATCGACGAATCCGGGCGGGGATGGTGCCGGCGCCGCCTGTTTACAAATCGCGGGCGGCCGCGTCGGCACGGCTACCGCAGGCACGCCAGCCCAGTCGGGCGCTGCCGCCGCAGGTGCGGCTAGCGCAGTGGAAGAGGCAGGCGCCTGATGGATCACGAGACAATGCGAACACGGGGCCGGATCTGGATTCCCTGGGTCGGATCGATGTGGATGACAGGGAGGCGCGTTCGTCTGGCGCGGCGCCGGATTGCAGAAACCCGCGCACTGGACCCTCGCGAGCACCAGCGCCAAAGCAAACCAGACCATCAGCCTTGCGTGCATCCCGTTGACGAACAGGATACCATGGCAGAGTCGCATATGGACCGGCGCGCATTGCTTCGTTCAGCCGTCCTGGCGCCCGCCGTTTTCGGCATCGGCCGGGGCGCGGCGGCGCGGGTCGCCATCCGCATTGAGGATGTGCGCTTCTCCTACCAGGACTTCCGCTATCGCACGCCCTATCGCTTTGGCGCGCAAACCGTGGACCGGGTCACCCTGCTGAACGTCGATTGCGCGGTCCGCACCAACTCCGGCGCGGTAGCGCGTGGCTTCGGATCGATGACCATGGGCAATGCCTGGTCTTTCCCGTCGCAGGCGATGTCCTACGATACGACACTTGGCGCCATGAAAACCCTGGCGGGACGCATCGCCCGGATCACCGGCTCCTATCCCGACGCCGGCCATCCTGTGGACATCAACTGCGCCCTGGAGCCTGAATATCTGAAAGCCGCCGCGGCCGTTTCCAGGGATTTGCGCCTGGCCGAACCCATTCCCAAGCTGTGCACCCTGGTGACAGCCAGCCCGTTCGACGCCGCCATCCACGATGCCTACGGCAAGGCGCTGGGCCTGAGCAGTTACCTGACCTATGGCCGCGACGCGATGCCTTACGATCTCTCGCATTACTTAGGCGCGGCGTATCGGGGCGAGTATCTGAGCCAGTATGTGCTGCCGCGCCCCACCCCACGTATGGCCCTGTATCATTCCGTGGGCGCTGCCGATCCCATCGTGGCGGCGGATATTCGCCGCCGCATTGCCGATGGACTGCCGGAGATTTTGCCGGAGTGGATCCGCTACAACGGGTTGCGGCGCATCAAGATCAAGCTGGCGGGCAACGATCTCGCCTGGGACCTGGAGCGCGTAGTGTCTATCGACCGCGCCACTGCCGAAACGCAGCGCGCGCGGGGCGTGGCGGAATGGTTCTATTCGCTCGATTTCAACGAGCAGTGCCCCAATGTGGATTATCTGCTGGCCTTTCTCAACCGCCTAAAAGAGCGCACCGCGGCGGGCTTCGATCGCATTCAATACGTGGAGCAGCCTACCGCGCGCGACCTGAAAGCCGACCGCGCCAACGTGATGCATCGCGCGGCCAAACTGCGGCCTATCGTGATCGATGAGTCGCTCACCGATATCGAGAGCCTGATGCTGGCCCGCGAAATGGGATATTCAGGCGCCGCCCTTAAGGCCTGCAAAGGGCAGAGCCAGGTGCTGCTGATGGCCGCCGCCGGGCAGAAGCACGGCATGTTCCTATGCGTTCAGGATCTGACGTGTCCGGGTGCGTCCCTGATCCATTCGGCCGGCTTGGCGGCGCGCATCCCCGGGGTGGCCGCCATCGAAGCCAACGCGCGCGAGTACGTTCCCGCCGCGAACCAACCGTGGGAGGACAAGTTCCCGGGTATCTTCAAGGTTCGGGACGGCATGCTGGATACTTCCGGACTGACTGGGCCGGGGCTGGGCGCGATCTGACGTGCGCGATGAAACCGGCCGCTACAAACCCGGCAGCGGTAAGGCACTAACCCGACCACACTGAGCAGATAATCCTTAGGGTAGTGAACGGCGGAACGGCGCACGTCCGTCCAACCGCAACTCGGGCAGCGTTGGACTTGCTTTGCCGAGCCTGGATAGGCGCCGGGGCCGTCCGGCAGCGGGAGCAACGTAAGCGCAGGCATCGCGGCCGCACCGCGCGAGCGCGCTGGAAGGGCATCGAATACCGCCAGGCCGGCATCCGAAGAGCACGGCGCAATTTTCGGCCGCAGATTCCGGAAAGGAGCCAGTTTAGGCGCCGGCACCGGCACACTCGGCCGCGCTGGTTCGGAGAGCAAGTCCTTCAAGTAGACCTGCAAGTCCCGGATGAGTTTGTCCTCGACTTGTTTCTGCGCCGCCCGGGGATTCACCAGACGAAGCGGCCTGTGCGCCGCCGGAAATAAGCGGACCCTTTCGATAGGTTGGGCGAGCGAACTCATATGGGGCGTTAAACCGCTATTCTAGCGGGCGCCGGGCCGCGCGCCGCGTCCTATTCGTACTGTCGGGGTACGGCTCTGGCCACAAAAAAGGCGGGCGCCAGAGAGGCGCCCGCCGGTGAGTTACGCGAGATCAAGGAGAAGGTCTAGTGAGAACCGATGAAATTCATGTAGCCGATCGACAGCGCTTCCGGCGAGTCCGGAGAAGCCCAAAGAGCGCGCACCAGTTGCTTCCGGCTGGTCTTCAGCAAAGCTTTCAGATCCACGCCGCATTCGAAGCGCATGTGATTCATCCCGCTCATGCTGTTGTAGGCTTCCGCGCCAAGCGCCGAGACACCCATACCGCCCGGCACCACGGCTTCGCTGCCCGCCGCCGATGTGGCGACCGGCGAGCCGAAATCGTCCATCGCACGGAACCCGTGGAAACCCGACGCCACCGGCGCGAAGGGAGTCGGCATCGTCACCGGCGCCGTGCGCGCCATACTGAACACCGGCACGCGCGCTAAGCTAACCGCGGGCACGGCGGCCGGAGTATGCGCCATAGCCGGGCTGAAGACCGCCAGGCCATAGTGCCCCTTGCCGGTGAACCCGTGGTTGATCGTGGTTCCGCGCAGAATCGGGTGCAGCAGTTGCGTCACCACGACGCTGGGATTGGTGGCCGTAAGGGCTCCGCTCACGACCTTCAACACCACGCTGCCGGCATTGTAAGTGATCGTGAAATGCTCGCTGCCGTTGATCGCCAACCCGTTCACCGTGGCGAACTGGTCGGTCACCGTCGAGGCCGTCAGGATGGTAAATGTCTGCCCCACCGTGGGGGTGAAACCCGTCCCCAAACTGATGTTCAGCGTGCCGCCCAGCGTAGCGCCTTGGGTCACCTTGAGTTGATCGTACTTGGTGCCCACGGTGGCCCCGTCGATGGCGATGTCCAGGGCTCCCGAAGAGCCTTGGCTGTACGTGTCGGCCACCGAAAGTTTGCCTGTCGTGGCCACCGAACTGCCCGGGCTCAGGATGCTGTCATCCACCACGTTGTAGCCCAGCGTGCCGCTGCCGAACAGCGATCCGCCGTTAACCGCCATGGTACCCAGGGTCGAAGAGGTCAAGGTGCCGTTTACCGTGCTGGTGCCGCCCGACTGCGTGAAGTTAAAGGTACTGCCGCCCACCGTAAAAGTGGTCCCGGTGGAAATCGTGAACAAGCCGGCATTCGTAAAACTGCCGCCCGTGGTGGTCAGCGACGCGCCGGAGGCCAGCGTGAAACTGCCGGCCACAGCATTCGTGGTGAAGCCCGCCAGGATATTGTGGTTGCCGAAGTCGAGCATTTGGCCTGCGCCGCTTAGCGTGATCTTGGCGGCGTTGGTGGCGATGGTCGTGCCGCTCGCCCCGAATTGCAGCGTGCCGCCGACGTTGTAAGTCCCGCCGGTCAGCGTCGTGCCGGAGAAATTCTTCAGAGCGCCCCCGGCCGACGTGCCGATCTTCATGGTGTCGCCCGTGGCCACTCCCAGGGTGCCGTTGTTGGTGAGACCCGTCGCGGTCGGCAGGATCACCAGTGCGGCCGATTGATTGGCCGTCAGGATACCCGTAGCCGAATTGGTAATCCCCAGGGTCGAAATGGTGCCCGAGCCTTGAATCGTGCTCGCGTTTGTCAGCGTAATCCCGGCCGCTATCCCGGTGATGGCGCCGCCCGTCAGGGTCACCGATCCCGCTCCGCTCAGCGTGGTCGCAGCTTTCACATCCAGCGTGCCGGTTACGGCGATCGTGCCCGCATTGGTGTCGCTACCCGCCGTCGAAAGCGTCAACGTCGCCCCGGTGTCCACGTTCACCGCGCCGGAGTTGGCCAGCGTGCCTACAGTGGCTTTATCGGAGGTGTCGCTGTTCGCGCCGATGGTCACCGTGCCGGCCGCACTATTGGTCAGCTTGCCAGTTATCGTGACCGTATTGGCGGCGCCGCCCGCATTTGTTCCATTGGTCGAAAGCGTGCCGGCATTGGTCATGCCGCCGGTCACGGTGAGCTTGCCGCCCGTCTCCGCATCCAGCGTACCGGAGTTAGTCAGGACGCCGCCGCTGGCCACAGTCATGGTGCCGCCGCTGACGCTGATCGTACCCGTATTGGAATCCGCGCCGGTGGCGGTCAGCTTCAGGCTGGCGCCTTTATCCACCGTGATCCCTCCCGTGTTGACCAGCAGACCCGCACTGGCCGTATCGGCTGTATCGTTGTTGGCGCCGATGGTCATCGTGCCCGGCGTGTTATTGGTCAACGTGCCGGAAACCGTAATGGTGTTGGCGCCGCCTCCGCCATTGGTGTTGTTCGTGGTAATGGTCGCGCTGTTGGTGAGGTTGCCCGTGAGGCTCAGCGTGCCCTTTTGCTCCAGATCCAAACTGCCGGTATTGGTGAAGGAGCCGGCCGTCATGCTCATCGTGCCGCCATCCACCGTGATGGAGCCGGAACTGGTATCGGTGCCGGACGTGGTCATCTTAAAGGTTGCGCCCGTATCGACGGTAACGGTGCCGTTGTTGGTCAGTAGTCCGACACTAGCCGTATCCGTGGTATCGCCATGTGCGCCGATGGTTACCGAATGCCCCGTGGTGTTGGTCAGGGTGCCGGCAATCGCGATGCTGTTGGCTGCGCCCCCGGCATTGGCGCCGTTGGTCGTCAGCGTACCGCTGTTCACCAGGCCGGCCGCGGTGGTAAGTTTGCCTCCGGACTCCAGGTCGAGGGTTGAGGAGTTGGTGAGGGTGCCGGCCTGTACGCTCAGAGTCCCGCCGTCCAGCGCGATCGTGCCGGTATTCGAATCCGCACCGGCCGTGGTCAGCTTCATGGTCGCGCCCTTGTCCACCGTGACCGTGCCCGCGTTGGAGAGCAGGCCCACGCTGGCTACGTCGGCGGTGTCGTTATGCAGCCCGATCGTCACCGTATCGGTGGCGTTATTGGTCAAGGTGCCGGTCACGGTCAGGGTATTCGCGCCGCCGCCCAGATTCTGGTTGTTGGTGTCTACCGCGCCGCTGTTCGTCAAATTACCCGCCACCGTAAGCGAGCTGGCTTGTTCCAGATCGATCGTGCCGGAATTGCTGAAATTCCCGGGAGTGGTGTAACTGCCACCCGCGGCCACCGTGAAGGTGCCGCCGCTGGCGTTGGTGCTGAAGCTGGTCAGCAGGTTGCCTCCGCCCAGATTGATGAGCTGCGGGCTCGTGCCGGCCAGTGTCAGGTTCGCGTCGTTGGTCACCAGGATGCTGCTGGGGGCGCCGAACTGCAGGGTACCCGCTACGTAATAAGTCCCGCCGGTCAGCGTGGTGCCGGTGAAATTGCTGAGAGCGCCCGCGACTTTGAATGTGTCGCCGCCGCCTACAATCAGCGTGCCGGCGTTGCTGAAATTGCCGCCGCCCGCGCCGCTGGTCGTGAAACTGCGGCCCGTGCCAAGCTGGAACACGCCGCCCGCCGCATTCGTGGCGAAGTTCGCCAGCGCATTGGCGCTGGTGTTGCTGATGATCTGCGAACTGGCGCCCGTGAGGATGATATCCGCCGCGTTGGTGACGATGTTGGCGTTGTCGAACTGGAAGGTGCCGCCGTTCACGTCGTAGGTGCCGCCGGTGAGCGTGCCGGTCCCGCTGTTGAAGTTATTGAAAGGTCCGCCGGTGACGTTCAGGGTGCTGCCGGTGTTCACCTGGAAGGTTCCGTTATTGGTCACTCCGCTCGAATTCGGCGTGATCACCAGCGCGTCGGATTGATTGGCGAGGACAGTGCCGGCCGCGTTGTTTACAAGTCCCAGAATGCCGCTGCCAAACTGGCCCGAGCCTTCGATGGTGTTGCCGTTATTGGTCAGCACTTCCGTGCCAGCCACGCCACGGATGAAGTTACTGTTATTGTTCGACAGCGCGATCGTGCCGGTTCCGTTCAGGGTCACATTGCCGTTCATGTAAAGGAAAGTGTTGTTGCCGCCCGAACTCACGTTGATGGAACCGTTATTCGTGATCGTCCCCATCAGATCGAGCGACTGGTTGTTCGGCTCGACAATCGTGCCCAGATTAGTCAACCCGCTGAGCGTGGAATTCTCCGCGGTCATCGTAGCTGCATTCACCCCGGTGCCCAGCGTGTTCAACGTGCCGCCCGTGATGGTGGCGTCGTTGATGAAGACGCCGCCGCCCGCGCTGCTTCCCGTTCCCGCCAGCCCTTCGATGGTGCCGCTGGTGTTCGTCACCGTGCCGCCAATGACCAGATTGCCGCCGCTGGAGGCTTCAAACAGGCCGGTATTCGTCGCGCCGGTCGCCCCGGAGTTGATGATCAACGAATTTCCGTGCGCGGAAGTGGCGTCCACCACGCCCGCCGTCTGGTTGGTGAAGCCCATGTTGCCATTGCCGATATTACCCGAGCCGGAAATGGTATTGTTGACGTTCGTCAGAGTGCTGCCGCCAACGGCGACTTGCATGTAGTTGCTGTTGTTGTCCGACAGGGTGACGGTGCCACCGCCAGTTAAGGTGACCGCCCCGTTTGGATCGATAAATGTGTTGTTGCCGACGGAGTTTTCCTGAATCGCCCCGGTATTGGTAATGGTTCCCTGTAACGTGGTTTGGGTGTTATTCGGAACCGCCACGGTGCTCGCGTTAGTCAGGTTATTGAGCGTCGTACCGCTGTTGGAAGTGAACAATCCAGTGCCGTTCAGCGAACCGCCCGTCACTGTCACGCTGCCTGCGAGCGTGACGTTCGAGCCGCTGCCCGCCGTGATCGCCCCGCTGCCGGTATTGGTGAATGTTCCGCCCTCGAGGACCAGCGAACCGCCGCCGGTGGCCTCCAGCAGTCCTGTATTGCTCATCGTCGCGTCGGGCTCGATCGTCAATGAATTGCCGTGCGCGGATGCCGTGGCGTCGATGGTGCTCTGATTGACCAGCGCTAGGCCGCCATTGCCGATGTTCCCGCCCGGTCCGGAGATGGGCTGCGCGATGGTTAGTTGGTTGCCGCCTGTGGAGGCCAGGATGTAGTTGTTGTTGTTATCCGAAAACGTGACCGAACCGGCGCCCTGGAGGGTAGCCGTCGCGCTGTTCACAACCAGTTCCGTGTTATTGCCGCCGGAGAGCAACTCGATTGTGCCCGTATTCTTGATGGTGCCGTCAATGTTGACGCTCGCATTATTCGGGATTTGCAGAGTCGACGCCATGCTGACGGGATGCGCGCCGGAACCGTCCAGTTGGGAGCCGTTGTTCGCGATGAAGGTACCCGCGCCATTGAGCGTGCCGCCTATGATATCCACGCTGCCGTTCAACTCTACGGTCGACCCGGTGCCTGCCGTAATCGTGGCGCCGGTGTTGGTGAACATGCCGCCGTCCAGCGCCAGCACGCCGCCCCCGGTGGCTTCCAGCAGTCCGTTATTTGTAAACGTGGCGTCGGGGACGATCGTCAATACGTTGCCGTGCGCGGAAGCCGTCGCGTCGATGGTGCTCTGGTTGGTGATTACGAGGCCGCCGTTGCCGATGTCGCCGCCGGGGCCGGAGACGGGCTGCGCGAGGGTGAGCGTGTTGCCGCCGGTGCTCGCCAGGATGTAATTATTGTTGTTATCCGAGAAGGTGACCGTGCCCGCGCCCGAAAGGGTTGCCGCGGCGCTGTTCACCGCCAGTTCCGTGTTGTTGCCGCTGGAATTCAGCGTGATGGCGCCGGTGTTGTTCAGCGTGCCGGTAAATTGGAGGACCTGGTTGTTGGGAACTTGCAGCGTACCGGCGTTCGTAACCGTATTCGTGGCGCCGTTCAATTCAGCGGTTCCATTCACTGTGACCACTCCCGTACCCGCGGTGGTCAGGGTGCCCCCGGTGATAATGGAGCCATTCAAGGTTACGACTCCGCCGTTTAAAGCCTCCAGCGTACCGCCGGTGTTGACCAGGGTGCCATCCACTACCAGATTGCCGCCGCTGCCGGCTTCCATGTGCCCCAGGTTGGTGGCGGCAGCCCCACCCGTTTCGATGGTCAGGGCGTTGTTGTTAGCGGAAAGGGCTTCCACCGTGCCCCCGGCATCGTTGGTGAACGCCATGGCGCCGTTGCCGATGTTGCCCGAGCCCGAGATGGTGTTATTCACGTTGGTCATCGAGCTGCCCGAGACCGCCTGCAGCAGGTAGTTGTTGGTGTTGTCGGACATCACGATGGTGCCGCCGCCGGCCAGGTTGACGGCTCCATTGGCCTGCAGTTCCGTGGCGTTACCAGTGGAATTCAGTTGCACCGTCCCCTGATTGGTGAGGGTGCCCTTCAATTGCGTATCCTCATTATTCACCAGCGCATAAGTACCCTTGTTGGTCACGCCGCTCAACGTGGGGTTGCCGCTGGTATCTTCAATCACGCCGCCGCTGGCCGTAGTCAGCGTGCCGCCGGCGATCGTCACGGTGCCTGTCAACTCTACCGTGGATCCCGCGCCGGAAGCCAAAATGGTACCGCTTGTGTTAGTGTACGTGTCGCCGCCCGCAAAAATCAGGGTGCCACCGGCCGTCGCCTCCATCGTTCCGGTGTTGGTCGTGCCGTTGCTGGTATTGATGGTGAGCGAGTTCGGCTGGTTGGCATCGATGATTCCCGCTGTCTGGTTGACCAGACTCATCTGGTTGGCCCCAATTTGCCCGGCCCCCTCAATGGTGTTGTTGACGTTGGTCAGGACATCGGTGCCCGCGGCGCCGTAGATCCGGTTGTTGGTGTTGTTGTCCATCACGATCGTGCCGCCGCCGTTCAGGGTCACGCTGGCGCCGCCCAGGATCAGGTCGGTGTTGTTGCCGCCTGAATTCTGCTGGATGCTGCCGCTGTTGGTGATGGTGCCCATGATCGTAGTGTCGTTATCGTTGGGCAACGCATAGGTGCCCTTGTTGGTAACCCCGCTTAGCGTAGGATTGCCGGAAGGCTCAATGAGGCCGCCGCCCGCCGTGTTCAGCGTGCCGCCTACGATGGTCGAGTTCAAGAGCGTCACGAGGGAGTTGGTTCCGGAAGCCAGAATCGTGCCGCCCGTATTCGTAAAGGTATCGTTCTTCAGGATCAGATTACCGCCGGCGGTGGCCTCTAACGTGCCCTGGTTAGTGGTGCCGTTGCTCGTCCAGATCGTCAGGTTGTTCGAGACGTTCGCATCGACCACCCCCGCGCTCTGGTTGACGAAACCCATCTGGTTCGCGCCAATCTGGCCGGAGCCCTGGATTAGGTTGTTCGCGTTGGTCAGCACGTCCGCGGCGACGGCGCCGTAGATCCGGTTGTTGGTGTTATTGCTCATCGTGATCGTGCCGCCGCCCGTGAGCGTGACCGCCGAACTGCCGATGATCAAATCCGTATTGTTGCCGCCCGAGCTGAGCGTGAGGCCGCCGCTCGTATTCGAGTTCGTAATGGTGGTGCCGCCGATCGTGAGCGTGTTGTCGTTTTGCCAATTCAGGACGTCGGTGGCGCCAATGGTGAGATTGTTGATGGAACCGGCCACGTTAAGTTGCACCGTGGATGACGCCGTCGTGATCAACGCGTCATTCGAAGGGGTCGGTATGGTGCCCAGCGACCAGGAAGAGGCCGTGTTCCAATTGCCGGACCCACCCGTCCAACTGTCCGAAGTGATCGCCGGCCGGACGAAGGGCCGAAGGCCAAACGTATGCACCACAAAGCCGTTCCCGGCAATCATCCGGCGGATGGCTTTCTGGCCGAGATCGTTACTCGGCTCGCCGACAATCCGCCTTTGGGGCGCTTGCGCATAAATGGCGGCCAGTCCGGCCATCAGCCAGGCAAACAAGGCCCTGCCTACATATGAAATACGTTTATGGTTGCGGTTATGGACAGTCACTGTGCGTTCTCCTCTGACGGGGAGGCGTGAAACGAGGAAAAATCCCCTCACCCTCTCTCCAAGTTTCCTGAAGAAACTTTTTTGATGGACTTCTACCCTGCGTCAGTATACACCTTGCTGCATAGATCAAGGAGCAATTTGTTATAAGATTGTCGAAGCATTTAGTTCTAGTAGTACGCGGAAACCAGTACTCTCTTTCCGTGGATCAGTCATTACTCTTAAGGCTATTTCCTGATTGAGGAAAGGGCCTGGATCGTGTGTCTATTCCAGCCACTCGTCTCGATTTCGAACACAGACGGCATTTCCGGCGAACAAACATAGCCGCCGAATTAAAAAATGTAGGGAAATGCGGGCTCGATCATCCTCCTTGTTTGGAACCAGCCGTGCGTTGTGCGGATCTGCACGCATGCAGCGTCTCCCATCGTCTCGCGTTTCCCGGTGGCTCCCTTCTATGACGGACGCCGCTTTCATCGTGCCCCTGATCTTCCTGTTCTACGGGATGAAGGGCGCGGGCACGCTGCTGGGAGATGGCGATACCGGGTGGCACCTCCGCACGGGCGAATGGATCCTGGCGCATGGGCATGTGCCGGATCGCGATATTTTCTCCTTTACCCGATCCGGGCAACCCTGGTTTGCCTGGGAATGGTTGTGGGATGTCCTTTTCGGTTGGCTGCATCTGCACGCCGGCATGCCCGCCGTGATATTAGCCACCAGCCTGGTGCTGGCCGTGACCTTCGCGTTGCTCTTCCGCCTGGCGCGGCGGTCGGGCGATGCCGTGGTAGCGTTGGCTGTCACACTGGCCGCCGCAGCCGGCTCGGCGGGCCACTGGCTGGCGCGTCCCCACCTGTTCACCATGCTGTTCACCGTGGTCTTCTGTTCCATCCTCGCGCGCCCCGCGGAGAGCGGGATGCCGCGGCGGCTCTGGCTGCTGCCGCCGCTGATGGCGCTTTGGACCAATCTGCATGGCGGTTTCCCGGCCGGGATCTTATTGGTGGCCGCCTACGCGGCCGGCGAGTTCGCCTTCCTGCTGGGCGAGACCAGTCCGGATAACCGCCGCCTGGCAATCCGCCGGGGACGTCTCTATCTGTTCACGTTGACAGGTTGCGGCATTGCGACGCTGGTCAACCCCTACGGATATAAGCTGCACGCGCATATCTTCGCATACCTGGCGGACGGCTTCTATCGCGGCAACATCATGGAATTTCAGTCGCTGGACTTTCAGAGCGGGCAGGCGCGCTATTTTGAGATCCTGCTGGTAGCCGGCGCGGCGGCCGCCTTCCGGCATCTGCGCCGGGGGCGGCTGGTCTGGCCCCTCCTGTTCGCCATATGGGCGCATCTGGCGCTCTATTCCGCGCGCCACGTGGAGATCTTCGTTTTGCTGGCCGCGGCGCCCGCGGCTGAGCTGGTGTCCAGCGGCCTTCGCCGCCTGCCGTCCCTGCGCCTGGCCGGGTGGTTGCGGCGCGCCCTCCAGGAAGTGGCCGATTTCACGGCGGAATGGAATACGGTCGACGGCGGTCCGCGCTGGCACTTGATCAGCCTGGCCGCGGTGCTGGCGCTCGCGGCGCTGCTGTACGCTCCGCGGCCGCCCTCCGTCTGCCGCGCGGCTTACAACCCCAAGTCCTTTCCAGTGGCCGCCGCCGGACTGTTGGAAAAGGAAGGTCTATACAGCGGGGTCTTCACGGAAGACCTTTGGGGCGGGTACCTAATTTATCGCGCGTATCCCCGCGGCCGCGTTTTCATCGACGGCCGCAGCGATTTCTATGGCCCGGAGTTCGTCCGCCGGTACATCAAGGCTCTAGGCGCGCAGGCCGGCTGGGAGCGGTATCTGGACCGCTACCGCGTGCGGACCGTCCTGTTGCCGCCGGATGCCCCGCTGGCCGGCGCGCTGCGGCAATCGGGTGCGTGGCGCCTCGTCTATGACGATGGCGTCGCCTTGATCTTCCGGCCGGCGCTCACCGCAACCGATGGAGCCGCGGCCGGCCTATAGCTTTGCCGCTTCCCTGCCGATATAGGACGGGAAGAGTATAGGGCCGGGTATCCGGAGAGAGGATACGGCTCGTGAGCGAAGCATGAATCAACGATTGATTTCCGTTCTGGCGTTTGCCTTTATCGTTTCGGCCGGCGCGAGCCTGTTGCTATACCGGCTTTTGTCCGGCCGCGTGACGACGCAGGCGGCGCCCAAGTCCAACCGGGTGATAGTCGCCGCGCGCGCCCTCGATCCTGGCACCCTGTTGCGGGACTCCGATCTGCGCGAGGGGGACTGGACAGGAAACATACCCGAGGCCGTCCTGCGCAAAAAAGAGGATATCGTCGGGCGTGGCGTGATTTCTCCCATCTTCAGCGGCGAACCGATTGTCGAAAGCCGCCTGGCCCCCAAGGGCGGCGGTGCGGGCCTGGCAGCCCTGATTCCCAAAGGCATGCGCGCGGTGGCCATCCGGGTCAACGAGATTGTCGGAGTGGCCGGCTTTGCCGTGCCCGGCATGCGCGTGGATGTGCTGGTATCCGGCAGTCCGCCCGGCCAGGCCGCGTTGGGCGGCGTCACCCGAACGCTGCTGCAGAACGTGGAGGTACTCTCCGCCGGCCAGAATTTCCAGAAGGATGCGGAAGGCAAGCCGGTATCGGTACCCGTCGTCAACATGCTGGTCACTCCGGAACAGGCGGAAATGCTGAGCCTGGCCAGCACCCAGACCAGCATTCAGCTGGTGCTGCGCAACCCGCTCGATACCGAGATCGCGAAAACCAGCGGCAGCGCGGTGGTGCAATTGTTCCATCCCGGCGCGCCGTTTCCACAGGATTCCAGGCCGGGGCCCACCGGTCCGCCGCAGGCCGCTCCCACCCGCCCTACCACCCCACACGCGGCGTTACCTCCGGCTCCCAAGCCGCGCGTGGTGGAAGTGATCCACGGCATCAAGCGGATGGAAACGCAGTTCGAACCGCGCGCGGAGGGCAAGCTATGACGGGACATGGCTGCTGGCTGGTGGCATCCCTGCTCGCGACGGCGCTGCCCGCGGTGTGCGACCACGATGCGCGTCCGCTCGATCTGGTGGTCACGGTAGGCAAGTCGATCCTCCTCGATACGCCGGCCGATCTGCGGCGCATCGCCGTCGCTAATGGCGACTTCGCCGAAGCTCTGGCGGTGAATCCGCGCGAGGTGCTGATCAACGGCAAATCGCCGGGTGAAACCTCCGTGATCCTGTGGCTGCAGGATGGCGCGCGCACGATGTACGACCTTACCGTGCGCCAGAACACGGCGCGGATTGAAGCGGTGCAGGCGCAAATCCGGCGGGAACTCGAGGGCCAGCATGTCAGCCTCGATTTCGAAAACGATACGGTTTTTCTGCGGGGTACGGCGCGGGATCTCTCGAGCGCCGAACGGGCCGCCAGCGTGGCGGCCACGCTGGGCAAGGTCGTGAACCTGTTGCGCGTCGAAGTACCCGCGGCCGAGCCGCAGATCCTCCTCCGGGTGCGTTTCGCCGATGTGGATCGTTCGGCCGCCGCCGCGTTCGGCTTCAACCTGTTGAGCACCGGCGGAGGAAACACGGTGGGACAAGTCACCACCGGCCAATTCGGCCCGGCGGTTCCCACGGTGCAGGGCAATTCCGTGCAATTCACGCTCTCCGACGCGCTCAATATTTTCCTCTTCCGGCCGGACCTGAACCTGGGAGCTCTGGTCAAGGCGCTGGAGACCCGCAATCTCCTGCAGATGCTGGCCGAGCCGAATGTGCTGGCCATCAATGGCAAGCCCGCCAGCTTCGTAGCCGGCGGCGAATTTCCATTTCCGGTGGTGCAGGGAGGCGCCGCGGCGGGCGCGGTCACCATTCAGTTCCGGGAATATGGCGTGCGCATCAACTTCCTGCCCGTGGTGACGCCGCGCGGCTCGATCCGCCTGCAAGTGGCCCCCGAAGTCAGTTCGCTCGATTATTCGAACGCGCTGCAATTCCAGGGCTATACCATACCCGCCTTGGCTACCCGCCGCGTGCAGACTCAGGTCGAACTGGAGAGCGGCCAGAGCTTCGTCATTGCGGGCCTGCTGGACAACACGATTACGGAAAGCCTCAATAAGATCCCGGGCATCGGCGATATTCCCCTGCTTGGAAAGCTCTTCCAAAGCCGTTCGCGCACGCGCAGCAATTCGGAGCTGATGGTACTGATTACCCCCGAGTTGGTGCAGCCGATTCCCCGCGAAGCGCCCCTGCCCGCGGTGCGCCTGCCGCAGCCTTTCCTGCCCGGCACCGCCGCCGCGGCTCCCCGGACTCCCGGTCCGGAGGCCGGCGGAGTGGTTCCGGTGCCGGCCAGGAAAGAGATACCGCTCGAGGAGATGCTCGAGATCGAGAAACAAAAGGCGTCTGTCCAGTTATCGCCGGGCGCCGGGGCCGCCCAGGGCGGAGCACCCGGGGGAGCGCATTGATGGCTTCCCAGGTGTTCGAACAAGAAGCTCTCAAAGCCTCCTCTACGCCGGCCACCGCCGGATTGGCGATTGCCGCGCCCGAATTGTGGGTGCCCGTGCAGGAGGCCTTGCAGGGGCTGGCCGTGCGCGTGGTCATGGAGCAGCGCGACCTTCGGAACTGGCCCTCGCTAATCGAGCGATTGGAGTTTCTGCGGCCGGAAGTCGTGCTGCTGGACATTACGGCGCTGCCCCTGCCGCTTGAAGAAGCGGTGCTCGGAATCCGTGGCGCGCTGCCCGATTGCATGCTGGTGGCGCTCGACACCAGGGCGCAGCCGGAGACCATTCTGGCGGCGATGCGCGTGGGTGCCAATGAGTTTCTATATCCCCCGCTGGGCAACAATCTGCGCAAGGCAGTGGAGCGCCGCGCCGAAGCGCCATCCCGGCCGCGGGAGACCAGCCGCCCGCCGGGCAAAGTCCTTGGATTCCTTTCGGCCAAGGGCGGCAGCGGAGCCTCTACCATCGCCTGCCACCTGGCGGCGGAACTGGGCCGCCTGAGCTCGCAGCGGGCGGAGCGCAGCCTGTTGGCCGACCTCGACCTGCAATCTGGAATTGTCGGATTCCTGATGAAAGTCAAGTCGCCGTATTCGGTGCTCGATGCCGTACAGAATCTGCATCGCCTGGATGTGAGCTACTGGAACGCCCTCGTCTCGGCCGACTGGCCGGGCCTGGAGATTATCGGAGCGCCCGCCAGTTATCTGCCCAAGGATCCGGTCTCCGGCGAATCTCTGGCCAAGGTTCTAGCCTTCGTGCGGGCGCGCTACGCCTGGACAGTGGTTGACTTGGGCTGCACATTGAATCTGGCCACTGTGACCGTGCTCGATGAAATCGACGACATCTTCCTGGTCACCACGCTCGAAGTGCCGTCGCTCCACCATGCCAAGCAATCCGTGCAGACGCTCATCAACGCGGGCTTTGGAAACCGCTTGCGCGTGATCCTGAACCGCACGCCCCAGCGGCCGGACGTCACCGCCGAGGAACTCGAGCGCATTCTGGGCCTGCCCATCGACACCATGCTGCCCAACGATTACTACGCGCTCTACGACGCCTTCTGCAAAGGCAAACTCCTGCCTCCGGGCAGTCATCTGAGCCGCCAACTCTCGAGTTTTGCCATGCGTCTGGCGGGCGCTCCCGTGGAAAAGAGCAAACGCCGTTTCGGATTGTTCGGGTAAAGGAGCCCTGTGATGGGTAATGGATGGAATACGCCGCCAGAAGCGCCCGCCGAATCGGGATGGGTGGCGCGGCTTTTCCAAAGCGAGTCCGCCACGCCCGAATATCAGCAATTGAAATTCGCGCTGCATCGCCAGTTGCTCGATCGCCTGAACCTGGAAGCGCTTTCCTCGATTCCGGGAGAGCGCGCGCGCCTGGAGATCCGCGCCGCTTTGGTGCGCCTCGTCGATCAGGAGAAGACCCCGCTCAGCCGGACGGAAAAGGACCGCGTCATCGAGGAGGTGCTGGACGAGGTTTTTGGACTGGGACCGCTGGAGCCCCTACTGCAGGACTCCACCATCTCCGATATCCTGGTGACCACACCCTACCTCGTGTACGTGGAACAGGCCGGCAAGCTGCACCGTACGCCCGTGCAGTTCAAGGACAACGCCCACTTGCTGCGCATTATCGAAAAGATCGTGGCGCAAGTCGGAAGACGCGTGGACGAATCCACGCCGCTGGTGGACGCGCGGCTGCCGGATGGATCGCGGGTGAACGCCGCCATCCAGCCCGTGGCGGTGGATGGGCCCCTGCTGTCGATCCGCCGTTTCGGACGGCACGCGCTGCGTCCCGAAGATCTGGTGCGCAGCCTCACCCTGACCGAGGGGATGCGGCAGATCCTCGAATACAGCGTGAAAGCCCGGCTGAATATCCTGATCAGCGGCGGCACGGGCTCGGGCAAGACCACCCTGCTGAATGTGCTATCGAGCTACATCCCGGAAGACGAGCGCATCGTCACTATCGAAGACGCGGCCGAACTGCGCTTGCAGCAGACCCACGTGGCGCGTATGGAAACGCGTCCGCCGAATATCGAAGGAGCCGGCGCCATCCGCATCCGGGAACTGGTGATCAACGCGCTGCGCATGCGTCCGGACCGCATCATCGTGGGCGAGGTGCGCGGCGAAGAAGCCCTGGACATGCTGCAGGCCATGAATACAGGCCACGATGGCTCCCTCACCACCATCCACGCCAATACTCCGCGCGATGCGGTGGGGCGGCTGGAAGTGATGGTGGGAATGTCGAACGCCAACATGGGCGTTCGCTCCATCCGGCAACAGGTCGCCTCGGCGGTGGACCTGTTCGTACAGGTGTCGCGCTTCAGCGACGGCTCGCGCAAGGTGACCCACATAACCGAGGTCACCGGCATGGAAGGCGAACTGGTTACGCTACAGGACCTGTTTGTTTTCGAGAAGAAGGGGCTCACCGAAAAGGGGCTGGTGCGGGGCTGCTTCCGCGCCACCGGGATACGGCCAAAGTTCTATGAACGGCTGGCGGCTTGCGGTTTAGTGCTGCCCCCCGGCCTGTTTACCGGCCACCTGGAGGTGAATTAGCCGTGCCGGTCTCCCTTCCTTTATTTCTGGTCTTGTTTACTTTTGTGCTCCTCTCGATCGCGCTGGGGCTCAAGTTTTACGAATGGTCGCGCAAGCGCGAGATGTCGGCTATGCTGCGCACCGTCGCGGAGGAGCCCCTACCCGGGGGGGGCCGGCTGCTGCGCCAGATCGCCGCCAAACGCCCTTCGCTGGAGGTATGGCTGGAGCACCTGTCGCTGCTGGAGAAAATCCGCAAGCGGATCGAGCAGGCCGGCGTGAACTGGACGCCCGGCGGCTTACTCTTCATGATGGCGGGCGGGGCCGTGGGCGCCATGGTTTTATCGTTGATGCTGCCGGCCGTTTTCGCCTGGCCGGGCACGATGCCCGCGGCCGCCGTTCTTCTGGCCGCGCTGCCCTACCTCTATCTCGGCCGGAAGCGGACCCGCCGTCTGGCGGCCTTCGAGGAGCAATTTCCGGAGGCACTCGACTTTCTGGCGCGCTCCATGCGCGCCGGCCACGCATTCACCATCAGCCTGCGCATGGCGAGCGAAGATCTGCCGGATCCTTTAGGACTCGAGTTCCGCACGCTATTTAACGAGCAGAATCTGGGTGCCCCGCTCGATACGGCGCTCTATAACCTGGCCGACCGCGTGCCGCTGCTGGATGTGCGTTTCTTCGTGTCGGCGGTAATTCTGCAGAAACAAACCGGCGGCAACCTGGGCGAGATCCTGACGCGGCTGGGACAAGTCATCCGCGAACGGTTTCGGCTGAAGGGCCAGGTGAAGGCTGCCAGCGCGCACGGCAGGGTCACCGCGCTGGTGCTGACGATTCTTCCGGCGGCCACGGCGGTCCTCATGCTGCTGGCGGCGCCCTCCTATCTGCGGTCCATGTTGGACGATCCGGACGGCAAGAAGCTGATTGCGGGGTCTATCGTGGGCCAGATCGTCGGCCAGTTGGTGATCCGCAAGATTATCCGGATCAAGGTTTAGAGAGACCGAATATGGCATTACTGGTTTCCGTGGCGTTATTTGGATTGCTGGCTACCGCCATCGCGGCCTACGGCTACGGCCGCTACGCCAAGCCCACCCAGCTTATGCAACAACTGGACCCGGAGCCTGCGGCGCCCGCGCTCGACGGCATCGGCCAGCCCAAGCCATCGCGGTTGGCGCGCCGCGTGCAAGCCATTGGCCAGCACGCGCCCGTCTCGCCTGAAGATGCCCTGGCCACCCGGCGCACTCTGATCTCCGCCGGCTACCGCAACCAGAGCGCTGTGGCACTGCTATACGGAATCAAGGTCATCGTCGCGGTAGCCTTGGCCATCCTGTCGATCATATTCCGCGACAGCATTACCGTCAATCCGGTGCTGCGCATCGTTCTGCCAGTGGCCGCCACCGTGGGCGGATACTGGATTCCCGGCTTTATCCTGGAGCGCCAGGTTTCCAAACGTCAGGAGCGCCTGCGGCTTTCGCTTCCCGATGGCTTGGATCTGATGGTGGTCTCGGTGGAGGCCGGCCTCGGGCTGGACCAGGCGATTCAAAACGTCGGCCGGGAGTTGGCTGTAGCGCATCCCGATCTGAGCGACGAGCTCAGTCTGGTCAATCTCGAAATGCGCGCCGGCAAAAGGCGGGCGGAAGCCTTACGCAATCTGGCCCAGCGCACCGGCGAACCCGAGCTGCGGAAATTGACCGCTATTCTGATCCAGTCCGACCGTTTCGGTACAAGCATGTCCGAAGCCCTGCGCACGCATTCCGAATTCATGCGCGTACGCCGCCGCCAGGAAGCCGAAGAGAGAGCCGCCAAAGTGGGAGTGAAGTTGGTATTCCCGATCTTCTTTTTCATCCTGCCTTCCATCCTGGTGGTGGCGGCCGGTCCCGGCATTTTGCAGGTTTTCAAATACTTGTTCCCGATGATGAAGGGGATTCAATAAGAAAGGAGGAACCTACGTGAACAACACGATCTTTCAGGCCGTTCTATGGCTGGCTGCCGGAGTGGTGCTGGTGCTGCTCGTGGCCCGCCGCCGCAAACGCAAAAGCATGTAGAGGATGCCGCGCGGGCGGGCCGGCTCGCCGCAGCCGTGACCGCCCGCGATCTTCGCGAGCTACGCCTCGCGGGCACCGTCTCTCTCAATACCCCGCCCGTCCACGATCACACCCGCTCCATCGCCTTGGGATCCCACCCACAAATCTTCCGCTCGAAGTGGCTGGCGTTGGTCAACAGCGCCGGTCCGGCTGCACGCAGCCCGAACACCGCGTCTTCCACCACCGGTTTGCGGCTGCGCACCGCCGCCAAAAAGTTGGCCATGTGCGCGGCATGGTCGCTGTAATCCTCGGGCGCCAGGAATTCTTCCACCGGCGTGACCCGCATGCTCTCCGGCGTAGCCGCCCGCGCCGGATATTTCGCGCGGTATCCCCGCAGGAACTCCCGCTGCCCCGCCTCCGCAAACGTCTCGATATTGTAGCCCGGCTCCGAAGGACGATTGTGCCGGTCCAGCCGCACGCCATCCCCGTGAATATGCAGGATCCCCTTCTCGCCGACGAACCGGAATCCCGATGTTTCCTCGGCCCCCTGCTCGAAGTTCACGCGCAGCCCAAGATTAAAGGCCGGATGGTGCGCACCCTCCGCATAATCGGCCAACCCCAGCATCAGGTCGGGTATTTCCCTTCCATCCTTCCAGAAACGCGTGCCGCCGGTGGCCATCACCCGTACCGGCCCTTCCGCGCCGAGCACGAAATGCACGCCGGAAAACAGGTGCACGAACAAATCGCCCGGGATGCCCGTGCCGTAATCCCGGTAGTTGTGCCACCAGAAGAACCGCTGCCCATCGAAGGGCCGGCGCGTAGTATTGGCCACGAACCGGTCCCAGTCGATCGTCGCAGCCGAAGCATCCGGCGGAATCGAATTGCGAAAAACCAACTCGTCGCTATCCACCGGCCGTTCCCACCACGCCTCGATCAGGTTCAAGGTGCCGATGGCGCCGTCGCGTATCAGTTCCTGGGCCTTGCGGTAAATGATGGAACTCACGCGCTGGCTGCCCACCTGAATGATCCGGCCGGTTTGCCGCTCGGCCGCGATCACCGCGTGACCTTCTTCGATGGAATGCACCATCGGTTTCTCGCAATAGACGTCCTTGCCGGCATTCATGGCGTCGATGGAAGCCTGCGCGTGCCAGTGGTCCGGCGTAGCCACGATCACGGCATCGATGTCCTTGCGCGCCAGCAGCTCACGGTAGTCCGCCGTTACGAAAAGGTCCTTTCCAAACACCTCCCGCGCCCGTGTACGGCGGCCCTCGTAGAGATCCGCAACCGCCACCAGGGCCGCCCCGCCCACTTCGTCGAGCGCCACGTGTACATCCGCCGTGCCGCGCCCTCCCAGCCCGATCGCGCCGAGCTGGATCCGGTCGTTAGCGGAGACCGTGCGTTGCCCCGCCGCCCCCGCCAAAGGTGCAGCCGCGGCCGCGCTGAGGAACTGCCGTCTGGTCGTCGCCATGCTAAACTCCACCGAAGAGTTTACCTCTAACTGCCAGCAACGCCCACTCCCCCTTATCGCGCGCCTCGCAAAAGGCGGCGCCGCATCGTTCCAACTCCGCCCGCAACCCGCCCGCCTCGTGCCGCTCGAATCCGCTCACCAGCGCCACGCCTCCCGAAGCCAGCGCGCGCAGCAATTCCGGAGCCAGCCGCGCGATAGCCTCCGGGCTGATATTCGCGACGATCACGTCCGCCATCCCCGGCCGCACGGCATCCACCGACCCGATAAACAGGTTCGGCCCCGCGTTCCCGCGCGCTACCTCCACCGCCTCGGGATCGATGTCGCACGCATACACGGAACTGGCGCCCAACAGTGCCCCCGCTTGGGCCAGGATACCCGCGCCCGTGCCCACATCCAGTATGCTGGCACCAGGCCGCACATAGGTCTCCAGGGCCTCCAAACATAACTGCGTGGTTTCGTGCCTGCCCGTGCCGAACGCCATCCCGGGATTCACGGCGATGCGAAATCGCCCCTCCGGCGCCGGGTCGTCGCGCCAGTCCGGAACCAGGAAAAACCGTTCGCCCACCCGCAGCGGCTCCCAGTTCGCGCGCGACATCGCCACCCAGTCGAGCTGCGGTTCCTGCCGCGAACTCACCGCATGAAATCGTGCGGCCAGCGCCTCCAGGCTCGCGTCGTCTTCGAAGAACGCGCGCAGCCTGCCGCCATCCATTTCCACGATGCCGGTCGAGCCTTCCGCCCAAACCTCGGCGACCAGCATATCGTTTTGTTCCTGCGGACACTCGATTTCGATGGAGAACATGGGGGCTCAAGGGCATTCTCGCACGGACCGGCGCGATCTTCGTTACCATGTTTTCAGATGGACCGGAAAGATCTGCGGGCGCTATCCCGCGTGCGGCTCTCCGAAGCCAGGGCCTTGCTGCAGGCGGGGCTGCCCGACGGCGCCTATTATCTCGCTGGCTACTCGGTCGAATGCGCCTTGAAAGCCTGCATCGCGAAGGAGACGCGCCGCTACGAGTTTCCGGAGAAGAAGAGAGTGAACGCCAGCCATACTCACGATCTCCTGGAACTCGTGAAAATCGCCGAATTAATGGACGGGCTTCTGGCTGCAGCGAAGGCGGATCCGATACTCCGAAGGTATTGGAATGACGCACGAGAATGGTCGGAGCAGAGCCGATATGAAAAGCACTCTCTGGAGAGTACGCGAGCGCTGATCGAAGCCATCGGCGATCGAAGTCATGGAGTCATGAAATGGGTCAAGCTCTATTGGTAAATGTCGACCTGCAGGCGGGTGCCGAAATCCTTCGCATCATGGATACAGCCGGGGTGAAGGTGAGTGTCGCCGCATGGGTTGTATTCGATGAATATGGCGATTGGCGACTCCTCCTGTCGTCGCGCCAGCTCGATGCGGCCGGCCCCGGCAAAGCCTCGGGCCTGGTATTTGATGCCCTCGTCGCCGCGGACTTTCCGGTCGAGAGGACTCCGACAATTTTGATTCTGCCCATGGCGGATTCCACTGTTCGCGCGCTGCGTCGGTCCTTCGGCAAAGCACGAGCAGTAGAGGGCATGCGCCTGGGCGGCCAACAAATCGGCAAACGTTGGGTGGAAGACGCCTACGTCTACCGAATCTCGTAAACTGGAATCGACTGATGAAACTACAAGGTATCTTCCCTCCCATCACCACCCCCTTCGACCATGCCGGCAATATCTACGCCGCCAAGATCCAGCACAACATCGAAAAATGGAACCGCACCGCGCTCGCCGGATACGTGGTCACCGGTTCCACCGGCGAAAGCGTCCTGCTGACAGCCGGAGAGAAGGTCGAGTTGTGGGAGATGGTGGCGCGCCATGCCGCGCCCGAAAAACTGTTGATCGCCGGTACTGGCGTCGAAAGCGTGCGCGAGACCGTGTGTCTGACCAACCGCGCGGCGGAATTGGGTTACAAAGCCGCCCTGGTCAAGACGCCGCATTATTACAAGAACCTGCTGAACCGCGCCGATGCCCAGACTCTTTACTATCGCGCGGTTGCGGACCAGGCGCGCATTCCCGTCATCATTTACAATTTCCCGCAGGCTACCGCGCTCGATATTCCCGCAGCCGCCGTGGCGGAGCTTTCGCACCACCCGAACATCATCGGCATCAAGGAAAGCTCCGGCAACATGGAGAAGGTCATGCAGATGATGCGCGAGTCGCGGCCGGGCTTCCAGGTGACCGTGGGTTCCGCGCCCACACTCTGGCCGTCGCTGCTGATGGGCGCCACCGGCGCGATCCTGGCATTCGCCAACGCCGCGCCGTATGCCGCCATCGCCATCTGGGAAGCTTACCGGACGCGCGAGGAAGAGGCCGGCCGCGATTGGCAGAACCGCATTGCTCGCGCTGCCGCGCTGGTTACCACCAAGTACGGCATCCCCGGCCTGAAGCATGCCATGGATCTCAATGGCTATTATGGCGGGCCGCCGCGTTTGCCGTTGTCGGTCCCAACGCCGGAAGCTAAGCGCGAGATCGAAGAAGCGTTCCACGATCTGAAAGGCTGATCCATCGCAGCGCGGGCGCGCCCCGTTAATCGGGACAAGCCCCGCCAAGCCGTGCCAAGCCGTCCTTTACTTTGCATTTCCCAAAATGGTACGCTAAGTGCTTCATAATGCGTACAGTTGACTTGATCCAGAGAAAGCGCGACGGCGGGGAACTGTCACCGGAAGAGATTTCCTATCTGGTGGATGGGTACACGCGCGGAGAAATACCCGACTACCAGATGTCGGCTTTTCTAATGGCCGTCTTTTTCTCCAACATGACAGACCGTGAGGTTAGCCGGTTGACCGAATCCATGATGCAGTCGGGCGAGACGCTCGATCTCTCCGGGATTCCGGGCGTCAAGGTAGACAAACATTCCACGGGCGGCGTGGGCGACAAGACCACGCTGATCGTCGCGCCATTGGCAGCGGCCGCGGGCGTCATCGTGCCTACTATGGGTGGACGCGGCCTCGGCCATACCGGCGGCACCGTCGATAAGCTCGAATCTATTCCTGGGATGCGCACTAACCTCAGTGTCGACGAGCTCAAAGAGCAACTCGCCACCGTGGGGCTCTGCTTCCTTAGTCAGACTTCCGAACTGGCTCCCGCGGATGGCCGACTCTACTCGTTGCGCGATGTTACCGCCACGGTGGAATCCATCCCGCTCATCGCCTCCTCCATCATGTCCAAGAAACTGGCCGAGGGCGTGGATGCGCTGGTGCTCGACGTCAAGGTTGGCAACGGCGCCTTCATGAAGAAGCAGGTGGATGCGCGCCGCCTGGCACAGGTGATGGTGGGTATCGGGCGCCGCATGGACAAGCGCGTACAAGCTTTGATCACCGACATGAACCAGCCGCTGGGCTACGCGGTGGGCAACGCCCTGGAAGTGATGGAAGCTTCGCAGACCCTGCAAAACGCCGGCCCCGCCGACCTCACCAGGCTGTGCATCGAACTTGCCGCGCGTATGATCTTCGTGGCCAAGCTATCGCCCACGCTCGAAGAGGCCCGCCGGCTCGCGGAGAAAAAATTGGTGGATGGCTCCGGCTACCAGAAATTGAAGCAGGCGGTCGCGGCCCAGGGTGGCAACGCGCAGGCGCTCGACAAGTTCGAACTGCTGCCCAACGCGACGGGCATGCGCGAAGTGGTTTCGCCGCGCGGCGGCTATGTCAGCGTGATTGCCGCGCAAGACATCGGCATGGCTTCTAATATGATCGGAGCGGGCCGCGACCGCAAGGAAGACGCCGTCGATCCGGCGGTGGGCGTGATCCTCGAAGTCAAGGTGGGCGAAAAGGTGGAGGCGGGTTCCGTTCTCTGCCGCCTTTACTACACCAAAGAAGATCACGTGGAAGAAGCTGCCGGCATGGTCGAAGACGCCTTCCGCATATCGGCGCAGAAGCCCGACGATCGGGAACTCATCCTGGAAGTCGTAAGTTAATGTGCTTGTGGGGCAGGTGTCCACACCTGCGGCGGGTCTCCAGACCCGCCTCTTATCTAATCTTGTGTCTTGGAGATACTAGACCACGCGAACTCTTCCGCGCACTGAACCAACCCAGCCTTAACCGGATTGTTGACAATGTATCTCTCGATCCGCCGAAACTCCTCCCGATTTCGCACCAGATGGTCATAACTTTCATCCTGCCAAAAAGGCTGACCCGTGCGTCCCAAGAGCTTATTGACCTCTCGCGCGCTATAACCCTTCAGTCTGCGCAGCAATTCAGACACATCCCCATCCCCGTGTGGAGTAAAAAGCAGGTGAACATGATTGGGCATGATCACCCAAGCATGCATCTCGCAACCAGCCGCGCAATGCTGAATGCACCCGCGCACCAACCCCGCCACCTCCGGCCGCGCCATGTAAATCGGTCCGAACCGAGCCGTATCCAGCAATCGGTCCAAAGCCACAAACGCCTCTCCGGAAGTCAAATTCTGCTTGGAAAACGAGCGCCCCACCGGCAAACAGCCATAAAGCCGAAACGTGACGAAAACAGGTCGTCCCGTAGCGTACAGGTGCGGCAAATGGCGGTATGACATCTCCATGACTACACAGTGCCAACCGAGCCTGGGTGATCTCGGAAATTGTGGGGCAGACCGGCCCAGCGGCGGGTTCGGAGGAACGCCCTGATGCAGCGGTTCACCGGGATCCTGGGGCTCATCACCATACTAGCCGTAGCCTGGCTGTTCTCCGCCCATAAGCGCGCCATCAAGCTGCGCATCATCCTCTGGGGTCTGGGCCTCCAGATCACATTTGCTCTCCTGGTCCTGAAAACCGATTTCGGAAAAATCTTCCAGGCCATCGGCGTCGGCGTCAACGCCATGCTGAACTATGCCGAAGCCGGCAGCAACTTCGTCTTCGGCCCGTTAGGCATCAAGTCCGGACCTTTCGGCGTCGTATTCGCATTTCAGGTTCTGCCCATCGTCATTTTTATCGCGTCGTTCTTCGCCATCCTCTATTATCTCGGCGTCATGCAGTGGGTCGTAAAAGGTATGGCCATCGTAATGCAAAAAGTGATGGGCGCAAGCGGCGCGGAATCGCTCAATGTAGCGGCCAGCATCTTCATGGGCCAAACGGAAGCGCCTCTCACCATCAAGCCCTTCATCGCCGGCATGACCCAGTCCGAGTTGTTCACCATCATGACCAGCGGCATGGCCCACGTCTCGGGGGCGGTGATGGCCGCCTACGTGAAGATCGCGGGCGTCAGCATCGAGCATCTGCTCACCGCCGTCATCATGACCGCACCCGCCACCATCATGCTCGCCAAGATGTTCTACCCTGAAGTGGACAAGCCCGCCACCGCCGGCCGCGTGGAAGTCAAGATCGAGAAGACCGCGGTCAATGTGATCGATGCCGCCGCCCAAGGCGCGGGCGACGGCCTGCATCTGGCCTTGAATATCGGCGCCATGCTGATCGCATTTCTGGCGCTGATCGCCATGCTCAACGGAATTCTCGGCTGGGTCCACACGCTGCCCGGCATGGCTTGGCTGCCCGGCACCATGCAACAGATCTTCGCCGTTGTTTTTGCGCCGCTGGCCTGGCTGATGGGCGTATCGTGGAAGGACGCGCCCACCGTCGGCAATCTGCTGGGCACGCGCCTGGTGTTGAACGAATTCGTGGCGTTTCTACAGCTCGGGCCGCTGCGGCCGCAGCTCGATCCGCGCTCGTTCACCATCGCCACTTACGCCCTGTGCGGCTTCGCCAACTTCAGCTCCATCGCCATCCAGATCGGCGGTATCGGCGCGCTGGCTCCCAACCGCAAATCCGATCTGGCGCGCCTCGGCCTGAAGGCGGTAGCGGCCGGCAGCATGGCCAACTTTATGTCGGCCTGCATCGCGGGAATATTGGTCCAATGAGCATTACCATCGCACCCGCCATCGCCGATGCCGTGCAGTTTCTGCAATCGCGGACCTCGCTGCGCCCGCGCGTGGCGGTGGTGCTGGGCAGCGGCTTGGGCGCTTTCGCCGGCGAACTCGCGGATCGTACCGAGATCCCTTACGCCGGGATCCCCGGGTGGCCCTGCTCCACGGCCATCGGGCACGCGGGCAAACTGGTGTGCGGCAAACTGGGCACGTTGGAGGTCGCCGCCATGGCGGGCCGCGTGCATCTGTACGAGGGATACACGCCCGCGCAGGTGACTTTCGGCGTACGCGTGCTGGGATCGCTTGGGGTACGTTCCATCGTCTTCACGAACGCCGCCGGCGGCATCAACCTGGAATTGGAGCGCGGCGGCCTCGTGCTGATTTCCGATCACATCAACTTGCAGGGATCGAACCCGCTGATGGGCGCGAACGACGAGGCGCTGGGGCCGCGGTTTCCGGATATGTCGGAAGCGTACGCGCGGGATCTGCGCACGCTGGCGCACGAAGTGGGCAGCGAAATCGGTGTCCGGCTGGCGGAAGGCGTCTACGCAGCCGTGTTGGGGCCGAGCTACGAGACCCCCGCCGAAATCCGCTACCTGCGCGCCATCGGCGCCGACCTGGTGGGGATGTCGACCGTGCCCGAAGTCATCGTGGCCAATCACATGGGCATGCGCGCGCTAGGCATTTCCTGTGTCACCAATATGGCCGCCGGTATTCTGCCGCAAAAAATCAGCCATGCCGAGGTATTGGAGACCGGCGAAATTGTACGCGGCACGCTGGTGAAGTTCTTGCGCGCGCTGCTGCCCAAACTGGAGGCCCCAAATGACTGACCAGGCTCTGTGGGGCGGCCAATCCTGGCCGCAGCCGCCTTTTAGGCGGCCAAGCCGGCTGCGGGACGATTGCCCGCCCCACCCATCGCGCTTGAAGGCGAGCCATAAATGGATGCGCTAATCGAAGCCGCGCTCACCGCCCGCCAAAACGCCCACGCGCCATTCTCCCATTTCCAGGTGGGCGCGGCGCTGGAGGATTCCGCCGGCCGCATCCACACCGGCTGCAACGTCGAAAACGCCACCTACGGCCTGACGCTCTGCGCCGAACGCATAGCCGTCTTCAAAGCCGTCTCCGAAGGCGCGCGCCAGTTCCGCCGCGTCGCGGTAGTGGCCGATACCGGCACCCTGACCCCGCCCTGCGGAGCTTGCCGCCAGATCCTCTGGGAGTTCTGCGGCGACGTCGAGTTGGTGCTCGCCAATTTGCAAGGCAAAACCGAAACCTTTCGCCTGAAAGATCTCTTCCCAAGGCCCTTCGATGCGTCTTTTTTGTAGCTTCCTGCTTTTCGTCTCCGCGCTGTCTGCCGAATCCGCCGACTGGATCTTTACCGGCCGCTACGTGGTTACCATGGATGCCGGCCGCCGCGTGATTGAGAACGGCGCCATCGCCATCCGCGGCGAGCGCATTCTGGCCGCCGGACCCCGGTCTGAAATCGAGCGGCGATACCAGGCCCGCCAGCGCCTGGACCGTCCCGACGCCATCCTCGCGCCCGGCCTGATCGACACACACACGCATGCCGCCATGACCCTATTCCGCGGCATCGCCGACGACGTGCGTCTGCAGGAGTGGCTCGAGCGCTACATCTTCCCCGCCGAAGCGCGCAACGTCACCGCCGATTTCGTGCGCTGGGGAACCCGTCTCGGCTGTCTTGAAATGATGCTCTCCGGCACCACCACCTTCACCGACATGTACTACTTCGAGGATGTGGTGGCCGAGGCGGCCCGCGAAGCCGGCATGCGCGGCGTGTTGGGCGAAACCATCATCGGCTTTCCATCGCCGGATTCCAAAACCCCGGCGGAAGCGTTGGCCTTCACGGAACGCTACCTCAGCCGCTTTCACGGTGATCCGCTGATCGTGCCCGCGGTGGCGCCGCACGCCATCTACACGAATTCCGACGAAACCCTGCAAGCCTGCCGCGCGCTGGCCAACCGCCACGGCGCCCCGCTCCTGATTCACCTTTCCGAGACCAAACACGAGAACGACGAATGCCTGGCCAAGCGCCACGTAACCCCTACGCAGGCGCTGGATGCGCTGGGCATCTTCAACGGCCGTACCGTCGCGGCCCACGCCGTTTGGGTGGACGAGGCCGATATGGCGATCCTGAAATCGCGCGGAGTGGGCATCGCACACTGCCCGTCCAGCAATATGATGCTGGCCAGCGGCGTGGCGCCGGTCACCCGCATGCTGGCCCTGGATATGGCGGTCGGACTGGGACCCGACGGTCCCGCCGGCAGCAACAACGATCTGAATATGTTCGAGGAAATGGACTTGGCCGCCAAGCTGCAGAAAGTCAGCACCAACGATCCGCGCAGTCTTCCGGCCGCGGCCGCCGTCGAGATGGCAACCATCCGCGGGGCGCGCGCGCTGGGTATGGCAAAAGAGATCGGCTCGCTCGAACCGGGCAAGCGCGCGGACCTGATTTCCATCCGCCTGGACCGGCCCAACGCCGTCCCGCTGTATGACGTTTACTCGCAGATGGTCTACGCGCTCAAAGGCGCGGACGTCGAAGATGTGATGGTCAACGGCAAACTGCTGGTGCGGGATGCGCGGCCGCTGACATTGAATGCGGCGCAGATCGAAGCGAAAGCCCGCGAGTATCGCGACCAGGTGCGGAAATCTCTGCGCTGACGTACCATAATCTTTCCGCGTGGGGCGGGCAATCCTGCCCGCAGCCGCCTTTCAGGCGGCCGCCCATCCTAACCTTATGTCCCGCATGCTCGAAGAAATCCGCCAACAGCCCGAAGCCCTGGAGCGTACCCTGGCTTCCGAATTGCGCCGCATCGAGCGCTTCAAACTGCGCGTCGCCAAGCGCCGCCCGCGCCTGATCGTGCTGGCCGCCCGCGGCACTTCCGACAACGCCGCGCAGTTCGGTCGCTATCTCCTCGAAATCACTACCGGCATTCCGGTATCCCTGGCCGCACCCGCGATTCACACGCTCTACAACGCGCGCATCGATTATCGCGACGCGCTGGTGGTGGCGATCTCGCAGTCCGGCGAATCCACCGATACCAACCTGGTGCTCTCCCGCGCCCGCGAACAGGGCGCCCTCACCATCGGCATCACCAACGAACCTTCCAGCACGCTGGCGCGCCTCGCCGAACACGTCTTCCACGTGCGCGCCGGCCGGGAGAAAAGCGTCGCCGCCACCAAAACGTACACCGGCCAGGTGCTGATGCTTTACCTGCTGGCTTACGCCCTCGGCGGACGAATCCGCATCGAGGATCTGCAGCGCCTGCCCGAGCGCGCGCAGATGGCCCTCGACCTGGAGCCCGCCATCGCCGAGCTTTCCGGACGCTATCGCTTCATGGATCACGCGGTGGTCGTGGGCCGCGGTTTGAATTACGCGACCGCCTTCGAGTTCGCGCTGAAGATGATGGAGACCTGTTACGTGGTTGCCGAGCGGTTTTCTTCCGCCGATTTTCTGCACGGTCCCATCGCCATGGTCGATCCCGACTTCCCGGTGTTCGCGTTCGCGCCTGCCGGCCCCACCTGGAGTTCCATCGCCGAAACGCTGGACAAGATCAACCACCTGAAGGCCGAAACCGTGGTCATCACCGACGCCGGCAACACCGAGGCGGCCGCACGCGCCACGCGCGTCATCCGTCTGCCGCACAAAATCCCCGAGCTTTACACGCCGATCCCCTACGTCATCCCCGCCCAATTCTTCGCGGCGTGCCTGGCGGACCAGAAAGGCCTCGATCCGGACAAGCCGCGCACCATCACCAAAGTCACCTTGACCATGTGAAGCGCGGCCATAGAGCCAGCCTCATCTGAGATCCCATTGCCTCTCAATAAGTTAGCGGTTGACGAAAACCAAGAGTTGTGGGGCGGCCAATCTTGGCCGCAGCCGGCTTTCCAGCCGGCTTAGTTAGCCGCCGCGGGCATTGATTGCCCGTCACGGTGAGTTCTCGACAGCGCCCCACGCGGGTCTCGCCGCGGTTTCACCCGCATCCGCGGGGGCGCCCGCTGAAGCCCGCGCCGCCAAAGCGCGCTTTAAGCTAAACTGGTCTCATTCCGATCCGATTCGTTCTACCGGGCCTGATCCTGGCGTCCCTGGCTGCCCAAGCCGCGGCGCCCGAACACGGCCAACTCGACGCCAGCCCCTCGCTTTTTGCGGTGATGGCGGCCATCAATGCGGCCGGCTACAACACCGACGCCGATTCGCCCAACAATAGTCCGCTCCGCGAGACCATCCGCAAACAATTGGCGGGCAAGAACATCCCCAGCCTCGCCGCGCTCAAAGATTTTTACCGCGAGCATCGCCTGGCCGATCCCATGGCGGATTTGAACCAATATATTTCGTTCGCCCTCTGGGTCGACGGTCCTCCCAATTTCGAGCCCAGGGGGCGCTCCGTGGAGGTGCCTCCGGACGCCGCGCCGCTCGACGGTTTGGGACCGCTGCTCGCCCGGTTTTATGATGAAGCCGGCCTCGAAGAGCTCTGGAACCAGTCGCAACCCGCCTTCGAGCAGGCCATCGATCGCTATCACGAGCCGGTCGCGGAGGCTGTGCTGCAAGTGAACGGTTTCCTGCGCAACGAAACTTCCGGCACTTCGACCCACTGGTTCCAGATCTACATCGACCTGCTCGGGCCGCCCAACCAGATCCAGACCCGCAATTATGGAAAAAGCTATTGCGTGGTGATCACACCCTCGCCCGAGTTGCGCATCCACGATATCCGGCACGCCTACCTGCACTATCTGCTGGATCCCTACGCCAGCCGCCACGAAGAGCTGATCATGCGCACGCGCGGCTTGGGCGACCATGCGCAGCGCGCCCAGGCGCTCGATCCCTCCTTCAAATCGGATTACTTGCTGCTGGTCACCGAGTCGCTGATTAAGGCCGTGGAAGCGCGGCTCGACAAGCAGCCCGCCCTGGTCAACCAGGCCATGCAGGAAGGCTACATCCTGACGGCGTACTTCTCCGAACAATTGCAGGCTTATTTGAAGCAGGAACAAGCCATGCGGTTCTACTATCCGCAGATGATCGAGGCTATTGACCTGAAGCGCGAAGATAAGCGCCTCTCGCAAATCGAGTTCACTTCACAGGCTCCCGTCCGCAAAGTGAAGACGATCGAGGCGCCCAAGCCCCCGGAACCGAAGGGCGCCTACAAGACCCTCGCGCAGGCCGAACAGTTTTACCAGGATCGCAGCCTGGAAGCCGCCCGCGAGCTTTTCCTGAAGGCCCTGCAGGAGAGTGGCGATAAGCCGCTGCATGCGCAAGCCTATTTCGGCCTGGCGCGCATCGCCGCCCTCGAAAAGAATCCGGAGATGGCCGAGCAACTGTTCGAGAAAACGCTGGAGTCCGGTCCGGAGCCCCAGACGAAGGCTTGGGCGTTGGTTTACCTGGCACGGCTCTCCGACGCGGCCGGCGATCGGGAGCATGCCGTCCAGCGGTACCGTGAAGCCCTCGCTGTGGAAGGCGCCTCGCCCGCGGCCCGTGATGCCGCGCAACAGGGCGTCCAGCGAAGTTTTGGAAAGAAATCAAATTAGAGGAGTCATGATGAAGAAAATCATATGGCGCGGCGCACTGGCACTGGCCCTCGCCTTACCGATTCTGGTGGCGCAAATCAAGCCGAAATCCCCCGAAGAGTATCAAGCCCTCAAAGCTATGTTCGACGCGACTACGGCGGACGCGCGCATCGCCGCCGCCGAGAACGTCCTGACGAAGTTCGCGGACAGTGATTTTAAAGCCGTTGCGCTTTACTTTGAAGCCGCTTCGTATCGGGAAAAGGGAGACTATGCGAACACCGTGGTATTCGGCGAGCGCACCATAGAGGCGGATCCCAAGAACTATCAGGCGCTGTTGATGCTGGCATCCGTGATCGCCCAGCACACCAAGGAGTTCGACCTGGATCGTGAAGACAAACTGGCGCAGGTGGACAAGTACGCCAAGTCCGCTCTCGAATTATTGAAGGACGCTCCCAAGCCGAATGCCAACTTGACCGACGACCAGTGGACGGCGGCCAAGAAGGACTTTGCCGCCGACGCGCATTCCGCGCTCGCCATGGCCGCCGCGGTGCGAAAGAAGTACGATGTTGCCGAAACCGAATTCAAACTGTCCATCGATACCGCGGCCAAGCCCGACCCGGGAAACTACGTACGGCTGGGCAAGGTCTACAGTGACGAAGGCAAGTATGACGATGCCATTGCCCAGTTCGACAAAGTGATGGCCATGCCGGACGTCAATGTGCAGGTTCGGCAGGTGGCGCAAGCCGAGCGCGTGCGTACGTTCCAGAAGAAGAATCCGCCCAAGCCGGCCGGCGCGCCTGCCACTCCGGAGCCGCCCAAGCCCGACTCGCCGAAGCCGTAGACCATATGCGCGCGGATCTGGACGCTCTGGAGGTCGCTGCCGGCCACCGGTTCGCGGATCGGGAGATCCTTTGCCGCGCGCTGACGCATAGCTCGCACGTCCACGAACAGGCGCTGGCCAACGGGCAGGCTGCCGCGCGCGACAACGAGCAGTTGGAGTTCCTCGGCGACTCGGTGCTGGGTTTCCTCATTAGCGAGGATTTGTTGCAGCGCCATCCGGAAGCCGCCGAGGGGCGTTTATCCAAAATGAAGGCGCACCTGGTCAGCGCCGCGTGGCTCTACGAAGCCGCCCAAAGATTGCGTCTCGGCGAATACCTGGAACTCGGCCGCGGCGAGGAGATGAGCGGCGGCCGCGCCAAGAAAACGCTGCTGGTGGACGCTCTCGAGGCGCTGATCGCGGCCATCTACCTGGATGGCGGCATGGAGGCGGCCCGCCAGTTCATCAAGCGCTTCGTGGTCGCGCCTGGCCTCTCCGAGACCGATCCAGGTGGCGATCAACTGCCCAAAAACCTGACCGACTACAAGAGCGCCTTGCAGGAGTTCGCGCAAGCCCGCCGCCTGCCTCCGCCGCGCTACGTGATCGTGCGCGAGCGCGGTCCCGAGCATTCCAAGACGTTCACGGTAGAGGCGCGCCTGGGCCGCGAATGGGTGGGACAAGCCGAAGGCAATACCAAAAAGAGCGCCGCGCAAAAAGCCGCCCGGGACGTCTTCGAGCGCCTGCAAGGGTCGGCATAAAGGACGTGGGGCGGGCGTCTACGCCTGCAGAGGGTCTCCAGACCCGATCTTTGGCGAGCCGCTCGCCTGTTGCTGCTGTGGTACCACACCCCCACGTCTTCGCCCTTCCGCACCGCCTGCTCTACAATAATAAAGTGGGAACTGAAGCGGCCCTGGAAGTAGCCGTCGAACGCCTGGCGCGCGTTCGCAGCGAAATTGCCAAAATCATTGTCGGCCAGGACGACGTCGTCGAAGGCGTACTGATCTGCTTGCTGGCCTCCGGCCACGTGCTGCTCGAAGGCGTGCCTGGCCTCGGCAAAACCACCCTTCTGCGCACCCTCGCGCGCGCCTTGCAATTGAAATACTCCCGCATCCAGTTCACCCCCGACCTGATGCCCGCCGATATCGTGGGCAGCATGATCATGGAAACCGGCGATCACGGCTCCAAGTTCCTCCGCTTCCAGCCGGGCCCGATCTTCGCGCACCTGGTGCTGGCCGATGAAATCAACCGCGCCACGCCCAAGACGCAATCCGCGCTGCTCGAGGCCATGCAGGAGCGCACCGTCACCAGCGGTACCACTACGCACGAGTTGGAACGTCCATTCCTGGTGATGGCCACACAGAATCCCATCGAGATGGAAGGCACCTATCCCCTGCCCGAAGCGCAACTCGATCGCTTCCTCATGAAGATCCTGGTCACTTATCCCACGCGCGAGGAATTGAATCGCATCGTGGAACGTACCATTCAGCGGGACGAGGCGCAGGTGAATCCGGTGCTCGACCGCGACGCCATCATGGAAGTGCGCGCCGTCTGCCGGGAGGTACTGGTCGCGCCGCACGTGCAGGAGTACGCCATCCAGCTTGTCATGGCCACCCAACCGGAGCAGCGTGAAGCGCACGCGGCCGCTCGCAAGTACGTGCGCTATGGAAGCTCTCCGCGCGGCGCCCAGGCCCTGGTCGAATGCGGACGCGTGCTCGCCCTGATGCACGGCCGCTACCATCTCTCGATCGACGACGTACAGCACGTGGCGCGCGCCGTCCTGCGTCACCGCATCATCCTGAACTTCGATGCACATGCCGATGGGCAGACGCCCGAAACCATCCTGAACACCATCCTCCAGGAAATTCCCGCCCACGCCGCGGCCTAAGTCCGACAGGGAAGTCATGGACGCCGCGCCTATTCTCGATCGCGAGTTTCTGGAGAAACTGGAGCGGCTGGCCTTGCGTTGGCAAAAATCGTTTCCCGGACTCGTCGGAGGCCACAATACGTCGCGTTTTTCGGGCGCGGGGCAGGAGTTTCTGGATCACCGCAGTTTCCACCACGGCGACGACCTGCGCGCCGTAAACTGGCGCGCTTATTTGCGCCTCGAAAAGCTCTTCCTGAAAATGTTCCAGGTAGAGCCGCGCGTGCCTGTGCGGATGCTGCTCGATACCAGCGATTCCATGAAGACCGGCGGCAAATTCGATTACGCGCGGCGGCTGGCGGGCGCCCTTTGCTATGTCGGGATGGTGCGCCTGGACGGCATCGAATTGCACCCGTTCTCCAACAAGCTGGGACGCCGGCATTTGTGTACCGGCGGCCGGCACCGTTTCGGCCCGGTGCTGGATGCCCTGGGCGCCATGGAGGCCGGCGGCCCGACGGACTTCTTCGCCGTGCTGCGTGAGTTCATCTCACGCTACTCGCAGCGCGGCCTGGTGATCGTGATCTCGGATTTCCTGGACGACCAGGGCTGCGAGCGGGCCCTGCAGTTTCTTTCCGATTTCGGCCACGAGTTGATGTTGCTCCAAATCTGGTCGGAAGAGGATCGCACCCCCCCTGGGACGGCGAATTGGAATTGGAGGACGCCGAAACGGGCGTCCGCTTGAAGGTGCAGTTCGATCCCGCGGCACGCGTACAATACACCCGGGCCTTCGATGAATACGCCGCTGCCATTCAGAAGCTGGCGCTGCGCAACAGTGGCCGCTATGCCGGCGTGACCACGGCGCAGCCGGTGGAAGAAGTGATCTTCGGCCCCCTGATGCGGGCAGTTGGAGGGCGGGCTTGAGCCGGCGAGGGCTCTAGCTCCGCTGTTATGCATCTATTAAATCTCACGCTCGCCCAGTTCCTGGCCGTATTCGGCTCCGTGTCCGCGGTAATGCTGGCTTTGTATCTGCTGGACCGCTCCCGCCGCCGCCAGATCGTTTCCACGTTGCGCTTCTGGATGTCCGCCGAGCAGCCCACGGTGGTCGCACGCCGGCGCCGCATCCAGCAGCCGTTCTCGCTGCTGCTGCAGCTTGCATCCATCGCCTTGCTCCTGCTGGCCATCGCGCAATTGCGGCTAGGCGCGCCGGCCTCTCTGCCGCGCGATCACGTGCTCATTCTGGACACCTCCGCGTGGATGGCCGCGCGTACTTCCACCCGCACATTGATGGACGCGGCCCGCGACCGCGCCCTCGCCTACATTCGCGCTGTCCCCGCGCGCGATCGTATCATGCTGGTGCGCGCCGACGCCCTCGCCACTCCCGCGACGGCCTTCGAACCCGACCGCCAGAAACTGGAAGCCGCGGTCGCCGAATCGCAGCCGGGCGCCACCGCGCTCAACCTGGACCAGGCGCTGGCATTCGCCCGCCAGATCCAGGTGCAGAACGGCCGCCGCGCCGGCGAAGTAGCCTTCGTGGGTACCGGCAAGATCGCCGAACGCGAGCCCGGCACTCTCGGCCTGCGCAACCTCCGCTTCCTCAGCGTGCCGGATGCGCTGGAAAATTGCGGCCTGCGCCGCATCGGCGCGCGCCGCTCCTCCGCGGACCCCGACGTCTGGGAGATCTACGCTTCGCTGCGCAACTACGGCGCCGCGCCGCATACCCTGTCGCTGGCCCTGACGTTCGGCCCCTCGATCGACGGCCCCGGGACTCTGCCCGCCGGATCCCAGCGCATCACGCTGCCGCCCGGCGCCGATCGCGAAGCCAGTTTTCAGTTCCGCAGCCGCGCCGGCGGTTTCCTACAAGCCCAACTTCTGCCGCGCGATGCCTTCCCTGCCGATGATCATGCCACGCTGCAACTGCCCGCCCAACCGTCGCTGCGCGTGACAGTGTACTCGGCCGAGCCCGACCTGCTGCGCCCGGTCCTATCGGCCAGCCCCCAGGTCGTGGCCGTATTTCGCACACCCGCGGAATACAACGCGCAAGGTCCCGGCGCGCTCGTCATCCTGGACCGATTCCATCCACCCACGCCCCCGCAGGCCGATTTCATCTCCATCGATCCGCCGGCGGGCGGTTCGCCCGTGCCGCTGCGCGCGCAGGTGTCGGATGCACCCGTCACTCAATGGCTCGCCGATCACCCCCTGGGGACCGGCCTGCGCTCCAAGGATTTGCGCCTGGCGTCCGCGCAGGTTTTCGAAGCCGCGCCGGACGATCTGAAAATCGCCGAGGTGGCCGAGGGACCCGTCATCGTGGCGCGCCCCGGCCATCCCAAGATCGTGGTGCTCGGTTTTCATCCGGCGCTCTCGCCGATGCGTTATCAACTCGCCATGCCGCTGCTTTTTGCCAATATCTTGCGCTGGATGGCCCCCCAGATCTTCCGCCGTTGGGAATTGACGGCCGGCAGCGTCGGCACCGTAAAAGTCGCGCTGGATCCTGATGTGCGCCCCACCGCCGTACGCGTGCTGCGCGAGGACGGCAATCCCGTGCCGTTCACGCTGCGCGGTCAATCGCTCGAATTCTTCAGTGGCACCGCCGGTACTGTGCGCGTGCTGGCCGGCGATCGCGAATATATCTACTCGCTCACCCTGCCACAACTTTGGGAATCCAGGTGGGATGTGCCGCCCGAAACGCGCCGCGGCATTCCCCGCTTCGCCACGCCGCTCGGCGAGGCTACCGACCTATGGCAATGGCTGGCTCTGGCCGGCGCCGCGGGATTGCTCGCCGAATGGATTCTCTACGGCCGTTTCCGCCGCCGGGTGGCACGCGTCTCCGAGCGGCCCGCCGCCATGCGGAAGGCTTCGTGAAACGATGACATTCGCCCACCCATGGCTGATTCCTCTGGCTCTCGCGCCGCTTCTATGGGCGGCGTGGGAATGGCGCAACTCCGCACGGCGCACTGGCTTGCTGCTGAAAGCCGCGTCGCTGGCCGCCATCCTGCTGGCCCTCGCCGAACCGCGCCTCACGTTCTATGAATCCCATGTAGCGCTCGCCATCCTGGTGGATACCTCCGCCAGCGTTTCGCCGCAGGACCTGGAGGCCGCCTCCGCCGCGGCCACTACGGTGGAAAGAGGACGCGGGCGCAACTGGACGCAGGTGCTTCCCTTCGCGCGCGTTCCGCGCGATCCCACGCCCGCGGAACGCACCCCGAGAGCCTGGAAACTGGCATACACTCCCGGCCAGGCCTCGCACGGCACGAACCTGGAGGCTGCCGTGCGCGAAGGGCTGGCCACGCTGCCGGCCGGCCTGGTGCCGCGCGTGCTCCTGATCTCCGACGGCAACGAGAACTTGGGCAGCGTCACGCGCGCCATTTGGCAGGCCCAACAGCGTGGCGTGCCCATCGACGTCATGCCGCTCGCCGGACGGCCGCGCCCCAGCCTCGTACTGCAATCGGTAAGCCTGCCCGCGCAGGTCTTCAGCGGCGAGCGCTTCCCGGTGGAGATCACCCTGGATTCTCCGCGCGCCGCGCAAGCCACGGTCGAGATGACCGCCGAAGGCAAGCCTCTCGGCGCCAGCCGCGTGACGCTGGCCGCCGGGACGAACCAATTCCGCGCGCACGCCAGCATCAGTGCCACCGGCGCCATCGAGTTGGCCGGCCGCGTCGCCGCCGCTCAATTGGGAGAAGCCCGTTTCGATAGCGCGCTCACGCTACGCCGGCCCCGCGCCTTGTTTGTCAGTAACGATCCCGCTGCCGCCGAAGCGCACCTCGCGCGCGTGCTCGAAGCCAACCAGTTCGATGTCACGCGGGCGCCGGCCGGTGCGCCCGATCAGCTCGCCGACTACCAGTTGGTCATCTTCAACAACTGGGACATGCAAAGTATTCCCTTGCCGCGCCAGGCCGCGCTCGAGACCTTCGTGAAGCGGGGAGGCGGCCTGCTGTGGATCGGCGGCGACCGCAATGTCTACGTGGAAAAGAAAGAAGAGGACGCGCTGGAGCGTACCTTGCCCGCCAAACTGGCCCCGCCGCGCACTCCCGAAGGCACCGCCGTGGTGCTGATTATCGATAAGTCTTCTTCCATGGAAGGCAAGAAGATGGAGCTTGCGCGACAGGCGGCCGTCGGCGTTGTCGAGAATCTGCGGCCCGTCAACCAGGTCGGCGTCCTCATTTTCGATAACTCGTTCCAGTGGTCGGTGCCGCTCCGCCGCGCCGACGATCGCACCTCCATCAAGCGCCTGATTTCCGGCATTACCCCCGACGGTGGCACCCAGATCGCTCCCGCACTGACCGAAGCTTATCGCAAGATCCTGACCTCCAAAGCCATCTACAAACATATCGTGCTGCTCACCGACGGCATCTCGGAGGAAGGCGACAGCATGACGCTGTCGAAAGATGCCGTGGCCAACCATGTGACGATCTCCACCGTCGGATTGGGGCAGGACGTGAACCGTGCTTTCCTCGAAAAAGTGGCGCAACTTGCGGAGGGCAAGTCGTATTTCCTGAACGACCCGTCCGGGCTGGAGCAGATTGTGCTGCGCGATGTGCAGGAACATACCGGTTCCACCGCGGTGGAGAAGGACGTGCATCCCGAAGTGGTGAATCGCGCCGAGATCCTGGACGGCGTCGGAATCGAGACGGCCCCGCCCTTACGCGGCTACGTACGCTTTCTCACGCGGCCCACGGCCGACCTGGTCCTGCGCGCGGGCCAGGAAGATCCGCTGCTGGTGCGCTGGCAGTTCGGCCTGGGGCGCGCCGCCGTTTTCACTTCCGACGCCAAAAACCGCTGGGCCGCAAGCTGGGTCGCCTGGCCGGGATTCGATAAGCTATGGGCCAACATCCTCCGCGATCTACTGCCGCACGCGGAATCGAGCGAGGCCGCCGCGGAGTTCGACAGAGTCTCGAATGACCTCGTGGTGGATTATCACTTGGGCCGGAATGTCCCCGAGCCGTCCGCCATCCCCGATATCTACGCCTTTGGACCGAATGCCTTCGAATCGCCGCTGAAGGTAGTCAAAGTGGCCGCCGGACACTATCGCGCACACGTGGCTATAGGCGAGCGGCAGGGATTGTTCCGGGTGCGTCCTCTAGCGGAATCCCGCGCCTTCCCGGAAGTGGGCTTTTACCGGCAGGAGGAAGAAATGCTGCAGTACGGCGCGAATGACCAGTTACTGCATCAGGTCGCGGAAGCTACTGGAGGCCGGTATAATCCGGCGCTTACCGCCATTTTCGACTCCGGCTCACGGGCTATCCCGTCCACATTGGATGTATGGCCGTTCCTGTTGGCACTGGCCATCGCCCTGAATGTCACTGAGCTAGTGCAGCGTAAGTGGCGCGGCTTATGGGAGGGCCTGCGAGGCTGGCGGCGCAGCCCCGCGCTTTAGTGACTTCGCGAACTATAGGGCATGGTTTTGTATGACTGCGCACCAGCCGCGCGAGTGAGTCCATAAATCGAGTTTTCACCACAGTTTACAACGGGTTTGAATGGTAGAGTTGATATGGAGGGTCCTTAATCCGCGTGCCGTCCGAAGACTGCCCTACTGGCGGAAAGCTTCGAAAACGGAGTGATGGGGTGCCTTGGCGACTTAGTCGGAGCTGGATACCGATCTTAAGGGGATTGATGCGTGCATTCGGGCAATGACACAATTGAGACTTTTACCACACTTCGCACTCTCGCGATTGCCCCAGGCGACGGAGACATGGACCGGCGCATCCGTACGTTTGATTGGTCCACCACTCCGCTGGGGCCGATCGATAGCTGGCCCCAAAGCCTGCGCACAGTAGTCAATATCCTCCTGTCGTCGCGCTACGCCATGTGGATGGCTTGGGGTCCCGAGCTGATCACGCTCTACAACGATGCCTATCGTCCGACGCTCGGCATCAAGCACCCTGATGCTCTCGGGAAGAAAGCCAGAGAAGTCTGGCCCGAAATCTGGCCCGACATCGGTCCCCGTATTCAGACCGTGATGGAGACGGGCCAGGCAACTTACGAAGAAGGGTTGCTGCTCTTCCTGGAGCGCAGCGGATTTCCGGAAGAGACCTACCACACATTTTCGTACAGCCCCTTGACGGATGACGACGGCAACATCAGCGGCATGCTTTGCGTCGTCACCGAGGAGACCGACCGCCTGATCGGCGAACGCCGCGTAGAGACCTTGCGCGACGTCGCCTCGGCGCTGGCGAATACCAACACGGAAAGTGAAGTTATGCAGGCGCTCGGCGCCCAGCTCTCCTTGAACAAAAGAGATCTGCCCTTCACCCTCACATACCTTTTCGATGCGGACGGCGGCGCGCGCCTGGCATCCTCCAGCGGGATTACACCCGGGCATCCGCTGGCGCCTGAACGGATTGCAGCAGGGAGCAGATTCCCATGGCCGGCGCACGAGGTATTTCTGAATCCCGCGGCGCGTCTGATCGACGATTTAACCCCGCAACGCAGCGTCGCCCAGTTGCCGGCGGGCGATTGGAATAAATCGTCGCAACAGGTTGCTATCGTGCCCATCAAGCAGCAGGGGCAGGAGCGGCCGGCGGGATTCTTTCTCGTCGGCATGAATCCGTACCGGCGGCACGACACGGCATACAGCGGCTTCGTCGATTTGCTGTCGGGCCAGATCGCCGCTGCGCTCGGCAACGCGCGCGCTTACGAAGCCGAACGCCGCCGCGCCGAAGCCCTGGCCGAAATCGATCGCGCCAAAACCACGTTCTTCTCCAACGTAAGCCACGAGCTACGCACGCCCCTTACCCTGATGTTGAGCCCGGTCGAGGAGTTGCTTTCCGAACGCCGGACGCACACTTCCGAGGAGCGGGAACTGCTCGGCCTGGTGCATCGCAACGGCCTCCGCCTGCAGAAACTGGTGAATGCCCTCCTCGATTTTTCGCGCATCGAGGCCGGACGCATGCAGGCCGTTTACCGGCCGGCCGACCTGGCCCGGCTTACCGAGGATCTGGCCTCCAATTTCCGCTCCGCCATGGAACGGGCCGGACTGGACTTCCAGATCGAATGCCAGCCGCTTTCCGAGCCCGTCTATGTGGATCGCGAGATGTGGGAGAAGATTGTCCTGAATCTTCTTTCGAACGCGCTGAAGTTCACGTTGAAAGGCCGCGTAAGAGTCGCGATCCGCCGCGCGGGACCGTCCGCGCAATTGACCGTCGAGGACACCGGGATCGGCATCCCAGCCGCCGACATGCCGCTCATTTTCGAACGCTTTCACCGCGTCGCTGGAGCCCAGGGCCGCACCATCGAAGGGACCGGCATCGGCTTGGCCATGGTTCAGGAGTTAGTGAAGCTGCAAGGCGGATCCATCGCGGCGGAGAGTGAATTATCCGGGGGCAGCGTATTCACCGTCACGATACCCTTTGGGACGGAACATCTGCCAGACGGTAAGATCGGCGCTTCCAGCGAGCCGTCTGGGGCCGCCCATCGCACCGATGCGTTCGCCGAAGAATCGCTGTGGCTGGCCGGAAGCGGTCATGCCGAAGGCCGGCCCGCCGAAACCGGACACCCCGTAGCCGGCGCGTCGCGCGAGCGGATTCTCCTGGCGGACGACAATTCCGATATGCGTGAGTACCTCACGCGCCTGCTCGAACCGCGCTATCGCGTGCAGGCCGTCGCCAACGGCCAGGAGGCCCTGCAGGCCGCGCTTGCCGATCCCCCCGACCTCATCTTGAGCGACATCATGATGCCGGGCCTCGATGGCTTCGGACTTCTCAAAGAGTTGCGCAGCCGTCCGCAAGCGCGCACCATCCCCATCATTCTTCTTTCCGCCCGTGCCGGCGAGGAAAGCCGCGAAGAAGGACTGGCCGCGGGCGCGGACGATTATCTGATCAAGCCGTTCACCGCGCGGGAACTGCTGGCGCGCGTGGCCTCCCACCTGGCCATGCGCAGGCGCGTCGCCGATGCCGAAGAGGCTCTGCACCAGAGCCAGACCACCCTCCAGAGTTTTTATGACAGCTCGCCGTTCCAGATGGGAGTCGCCGAACTCGAAGGCGGCGATGTTGTTCCGATCTACTCCAACAAAGCGGCGGTCAGATTCCACGGCCCATCCGCGCAGCACGCGATTCCGCAATCGATTATCGCGCTCTGGGTCCGCCACTACCGCCGCAGTCAGGCGGATGGAAGTTCCGTTCAATTCGAATATGCTCATCCCCGCGGCTCGGGCATCTGTTGGCTGAACGTTTGTGTGAATTACCTGGGTGACGGCCCTGCAGGCCGGCCGCGCTTCAGCTTTATCGCCCAGGACGTGACGGCCAGAAGACGGAACGAGGAACTGCTGCAGCGCTCGAATGAAGACCTTCGCCGCGCGAATGTCGATCTGGAACAGTTTGCTTATTCCGCCAGTCACGACTTGCAGGAGCCGCTCAGGCAGATCGCCATATACGGACAACTGCTCGAAAGAAGATACGCCGGCAAGCTGGATGGCAAGGCCCTGGAATACCTGGGTTATTGTATCGAGGGCGCCCGCCGCATGGAGCTACTGATCAGCGGCCTGCTGGCTTATTCGCAGGTTTCACGGACCGCGGATTCACCGCTCGAACCGGTGGACATCGGTGAAGTGATCGAAACCGTCAAGAAGAATCTGTCCGCGGCCATCGAGGAGACTCAGGCCGAGATCGCCGTTTCCCCCCTGCCCCAGGCGCTCGGCGAATCCGTTCCCCTGGTGCATCTCCTGCAGAATCTGATCTCAAATGCGCTCAAATACCGGGCCGAAAAACCGCGCGTAAGGATCGCCGCCTCAGAGCAAGGGCCGGACCGCTGGCTCTTCTCTGTCGAAGACAACGGAATCGGGATTCCGAAAGAATTTCAGACCCAGATTTTTGGCATTTTCAAAAGGCTTCACGACCGGACGCAGTATCCCGGCACAGGGATCGGCCTGGCTATATGCCAGAAGATTGTTGCGCGATACGGGGGACGCATCTGGGTAGAATCGGAGCCCGGCCAGGGCTCCACATTTTTCTTTACACTGCCGCGTGCAACATGAAAACCCATAAACCCCAAATCCTTTTGGTCGAGGACAATCCGGCCGACGCGAATCTGGTGGAAGAGGCCATTGCGGAGGCCCGCATCGAATGCGGACTTTCCATCGTGCGCGACGGCCTGGCAGCCCTGGAATTCATCGACCGCCTGGATGCCGATCCGGACCATCCCCGGCCCGACATCGTCCTGCTTGACCTGAACCTGCCCAAGATCGGTGGGGAGGAGGTTCTGCGGCGCGTCCGTGCCAACGCGTGGTGCGGGACCGCCAAGGTCCTGATCGTAAGTTCCTCCGATGCCCCGGCCGACCGGGAGAGGGCCATGCTGCTGGGCGCCAGCGACTATTTTCGTAAGCCATCCAACCTCGACCAGTTCATGGAACTGGGCCCCCGCATCCGCGCGGTGCTCGAAGCCGGACCACCCAATCCCGCAAGCGAACAGCCGGGCGGCGCGCCGCGTTGAAGGCATTACCTTTCGCGCGGCAGCCGGCGTGCAGCGCCTTGCCGTATGCGCGTTCTCTTCCAGGATCTCCGCTATGGCCTGCGCCTGCTCGCTCGCAGTCCCGGTTTCACAGCCATCGCGCTGCTCACTCTGACGCTGGGTATCGGCGCCACCGCGGCGATCTTCAGCGTCGTCGAGGCCGTACTGCTCCGCGCGCTGCCCTACCGCGAACCCCAGCGGCTGGTCTCCGTCTTCGAAGACAGCAGTTCGACGGGATTCCCGCGCAATACGCCCGCGCCCGGCAATTACGCCGACTGGAAAGCGCAGACCGGCATCTTCGAGGATGTCGCGGCGGCCGCGGAGTACGGCCGCTGGCACGTCTTTAACCTCACCGGCGATACCGGTGCGGGCGGCAACGACCCGGAAAAACTGGAGGGCGCCACCGTTACCCAGAATCTGTTTTCCGTGCTGGGCGCCAAGCCGGCATTAGGCCGCGTGTTCCTGCCCGAAGAGGATCGCCCCGGAGGTCCGCGCGTCGTCTTGATCAATCACGGCTTGTGGGAGCGTCGCTTCGCCGGCGACCAGGCTATGGTGGGCCGCGCCATCGTTCTCAACGGCGAGCGCTACACCGTGGTGGGCGTGATGCCGGCGAACTTCGCCTACCCGTCCACGCACGCCGATATCTGGACGCCCATGGCTTTCACTACGGAGCAACTAACCGAACGTGGATCGCACTACCTGGAGGTGGTCGGGCGCCTGCGCCCGGGCGTCACGCTGGCGCAGGCCAATGCCGGCCTGGAGGTGCTCGGCCGGCGGCTGGCGCGCGCGTATCCGGACACGAACGGCCAGGTCCGCCGCTTTTTCGCCGAGCCGCTGCAGGACACCTACACGCAGGGCGCGCGTACCGGATTGATCGTGCTCATGGCCGCTGTCGCCTTCATCCTGTTGATCGCCTGCGCGAACATCGCCAATCTCCTGTTGGCGCGCGCCACCGGCCGCCACCGCGAAATGGCCGTCCGCACCGCGTTGGGCGCGGCCCGCACCCGCATCGTCCGGCAGATCCTTACCGAGAGCCTGCTCCTGGCGGCGGGCGGCGGCCTGTTCGGCATGTTGCTGGCGGACTGGTGCTTCAACTTCCTGAAGAACCTGATCCCAGTCGATCTCTCCCGGACGGTATCCCTCTCGCTCGATCCCGGCGTGCTGGCCTTCACCGTGGCCATTTCGCTGGCCACCAGTTTCCTCTTCGGCCTGGCGCCGGCCATGCACGCTTCCCGGGTAAAACTGAACGCCGCACTGAAGGCCGCCGGACGCGGCAATACCGGCGCCGGCCGCGGGATGCTGCGCAACTCTCTGGTCGTCGGCGAAGTCGCGCTCTCGCTGATTCTCCTGGTGGGCGCGGGCCTCCTGCTCGAAAGCTTCGCCAGGCTGCGCGGGCTCGATCCGGGTTTCCGCGTGGACCACGTTCTCACCGTGCGCGTGGATGCGTCCATCACCAGGTATGGCGATTTCGCCAAGCGCTCTGAATTCTTCGCGCGCGTACTCGAGCGTGTGCGCGCCCTCCCGGGCGTCCGGTCCGCCGGATTAACCAGCGCCCTGCCCCTCACCTGGGATGGCGGCACGAACGGCTTCGTCATCGCGGACTCCGCGCCCCGGCCCGACGCCGGTTGGGACGCCAATAACCGCGTCGTCTCGCCCGGCTATTTCGAAACCATGCGCATTCCGCTGCGCCGCGGACGCCTCTTCGAGGAGGGCGACGGTAAGGATGCGCCGCCCGTCGCAATCATTAACGAAACCATGGCGCGCAAGTTCTGGCCGAACCAGGATCCGCTGGGCAAGCGTTTCAAACTTGGCGAACCCGGCGACCCCACGCCGTGGCTGCGCATCGCCGGCATCGTGGGCGATGTCCGGCAGATGCACTTGTCCGATCCGCCGCGCCAGGAAATGTATTTCCCGTACTGGCAAGCCAAAGACAACTGGATGGTGCCTCGCGATCTGGTGATTCGCACCAGCGGCGATCCATTGGCCTTGGTGAATGCCGTGCGGCAGGCGGTCTGGTCCGTCGATAAAGATCAGCCGGTTTCGAGCGCTATGGCCCTTGGCGACGTGCTCAGCCACGAACTGGCGCCCCGGCGCATTCAGACCGCCACGATGGGGGCATTCGCGCTCCTTGCCTTGATCCTGGCATGCATCGGAGTCTACGGCGTGCTCTCTTATCTGGTAACCCAGCGCACCCGTGAAATCGGCGTGCGCGTGGCCTTAGGAGCCACCGCTTCCGATATTTTCCGCGGCGTGGCCGGGCATGGTTTAACCTTGGCTGGACTGGGTATTTGCGCCGGTTTGGCAGGAGCTTTGTTGCTCTCGCGCCTTCTACATAGCCTGCTGTTCGAAGTGACTGCCGGCGATCCGCTGACGTATGCCGGCGCGACGGCCACGTTCGCGATAGTGGCGCTGCTGGCCTGCTATTTTCCCGCGCGGCGCGCGGCGCGCGTAGATCCGATGATTACCCTGCGCTACGAGTAGATCGGTCCCGCGCACCGCTCCATCGCGCGTACCTTAGCCGACTTGGCCGGTGTCGATTTCCGTCGTCCGGCCGCGGATAATCTGCACATGTTGATGGTAGACAACCCGGCCGCTGGGATCTCGCAATTCCAGATCGTGTGCACCCGGCATCAGGTGGAATTTCTTGGATTTGGCGATCGGGCCTACATAACCGCCGTCCACAAAGACCGCGGCATTTTTGTCCGGCGTGACGATCTTTACCTTACCGCCATTCGGGCCATAGCCGTAGAAGTATCCGGGACCATACCAGCCATAACCTGGGCCATACCAGCCGAGCCCCAAACCCCACCCGCCGCCCCATCCACCACCGTAGAAACCGCCTCTAAAACCACCGCCTCTGAAACCACCACCCCTGTAGGGCATGGCCGAGGCCGCGGGCGCGGAGATAGCCAGCGTTCCCAAGGCAATTAAGCCAATCAATGATGCTTTTGAAAATCGGGACATTTTGCCTCTTCTCCTTCCGGGAACCGCGGCACCGAGCGCCTTTCAGCTCTTACCGCGGACCCACTTATATAGATGCGAGGAAGGGCAAAACGACGCCTGCCGCTCGACTAACCGCTTTATATTACATTAACTTGTCTTGTCTTATCGGCGTTCATCGGCGTTTATCGGCGGCCATTAAAGGTTCTCCGTCCGTCTCCCCCAACTGAGCGATTCCAGCCAAAATCAAACCGGCCCTGGAAGCCCTTGAGTAGCCCATTTGCCTTGTCTTATCGGCGACGGCGTTCAGCGGCGGCCGCGGGTTAGCCGATTTAGCCTACAACACCGCAGTCTCTTCGAGCAGCCGGCCCTCGGCGAACCGGGCGATCCCCAGGTCACGCGCATCCAGCAGGCTGCTGGCCCCCTGCAGGATCAGGTCCGCAGTGATTCTGCCGGTCGCCGGCGAATGCATCACGCCATGGCCGCTAAAACCATTCGCGAAGAAGAGGCCCGGCAATCCGGGCGCGGGACCGATGATGGCGTGGTGATCCGGCGTCACCGCGTAAAGACCCGCCCAGGCGCGGTGCGGATTCACCTGCAAATCCTCGAAGCAGGGCACGCGGCTGACCGCATGCGTCAGGATTTTCTCGATGAACGCCGGGTCAAAAGCCATTTTGAAACCGGGCGTCTCTTCAGGATCGTTCCAGGCCATCAGCAGACCCAGCCCTTCGGGCCGGAAATGGAAGCCGGTGGACATGTCGATGACCATCGGTAGCCGCTCCGGCAATCCTGGAAAAGGCTCTGTAGGCACGAGCATGCGGCGGAGCGGCACGATTGGCAGATCCACGCCGGCCATACGGGCGACTTCCGCGGCCCACGGTCCGGCGGCGTTCACCACCGTGCGCGCCGCCACGCTGCCCCGGCTGGTCCGCACCCCCGCAACGCCGCGCGCGTCCGTGTCGATGCCTGTAACCGTGACGCCGCGCCACAGCCGGGCGCCATGCTCGACGGCCGCGGCCATGAAACCTTTCATCACGCTGTAAGGGTCCACGAAGCCGTCGGTGGCGCAGAAAGTGCCGCCCACGATATCGTCGCACCGCAGTTGCGGCACCCGATATACGATTTCCTCGCGGCTCAGCATCTCGACTTTCTGCAAGCCCAGGGCGGTCTGGCGTTCGAAGTTCGTGCGCAAGTACGCGAGATGCCGCGGAGTGGTGGCCACGAACAGATACCCGTGGGATTTGTATTCGGACGGATGTCCCGTGATCTCCCTGAAAGCGGCGAAGATCGGGATGGAGTAGAGCGACATGCGGATGTTCACCGCCGTGGCGAATTGCGCGCGTACCCCGCCCATACTCTTGCCGGTGGACCCCACGCCTTGTTGACTTTCGCGCTCGATCACCAATACGTCGCGGCATCCCGCTCCCGTGAGATGCCAGGCGATGCTGGAACCAACGATTCCGCCGCCGATAATTACCACATCAGCCGTTTCGGACATGTGGCTACTATTTTGCCATAGCCGGCCCACGGCGTATTTTGCCGGGTTTCGAGTGAACCTTTTGGCCTTTTCAATCGTCTAATCATTGAAACGTTTTGATGAGTCATTGCACTACCCAAAGGGAGCCTGAACTCCCGGAGCCCCTATGCGCTTGGAATCCCAAATCCGTGACGGCGTTTGCATTCTGCGCCTCGAAGGCCGGTTCGTAACCGGCTCCGACGCCGCACTTGTGTCCGCGCAGAATTCCCTGAAGAACATCGGCATCACCAAGGCAATCGTCGATTTGAGCGCTGTTCCATACATCGATTCGACGGGCCTGGCTTTCGTCGTCGAACTCCACAAATCCCTGGCCAGCCGTGGCGGGCAGTTGTTCCTCGCGGAAGCGAACGATCGCGTGCGTGAAGTCCTGGAGATGACCCGGATCGGCGAAATCATTCCGCTATTCCAGGATGTGGAGGACGCGGAGGCCGCACTCCGCGCGGAAGTGCTTTGCTGACATTTCTGGTGTGGTGCGTGGTGCTGTTCTTCTGCTGGCCGCTGGCGCTGGTGGCGCTGGTACTGTATCCCCTGATCTGGCTGATGCTTTTACCCTTCAGGCTCGTGGGGATCGCAGTGGGCGGCGCCCTCGAACTGGTGTGGGCTGTGGTCACCTTGCCGGCCCGCGTTTTGCGGCGTGTCTAGTGCTCGCGTGGCGCACGCTTCAGCGTGCCGGCGGGACTTTTAAGTCCCGCTTGATGAGCCGGCTCGAAAGCCGGTCCCAGGAACCCACCGCGGAACGGTCTCGCGATATCGCTTATAAGAGGCTCCGAATTTTCTGCCCAGCGCAGGCTCCTCATACAGAAGTACGAAAGAGTGGAACAGTACCGCCACCGCTACCATTTACTCCACAATCGCAAACGACCCGAATAGCAACCCCTGGCCGCAGATCACCAGCAGCACGCCCGCATACATCGGATTGCGGACGAAACGGTATAGACCGTGTGCCACCAACTTCCTGGGTGCGTCCAGCGGAAGAGGCGTGCCCCTCCCGTACGTCGCGAAATCCCAAGCGCACCATCCATACACTGCCATCCCGGCCGCGATGGGCAGCCAGCCCAACAGGCCGAAGCCCGCGGTCACGGGAAGATCGGGCCCGCGCAAGCGGTAGGGAATGTAGACGGCGACCGTACCCGGAAAGACGACCGTGAAAATCACCGTCTTGAGGATATTCCAGTTCACCCCGCCATAGCGTATCACAAGCCTCCGCGAATCAAGGAACACCGGGTCCCTGATTGGCGTATGCTTACGTTTGGAGGCCATCAGTGAGCCGATTTCAATTTCAGTTCCAGAGCGCCGCATCGCTATTTGGGACCACCGCGCTTTTGCTCTGCGCGCCCGCCTGTTACGTCAGCACCGAGGGTTCCGGGAATGTAGAGCATTCCTCGCAAACGGTGGATTTGAAGGGAGCCAAGTCCGTCCAGGTGCAGATCGAGATGGGCGCCGGCGACTTGATCATGGGCGGCGGAGCGGCGCAGTTGATGGACGCCGACTTCACCTATCGATCCCAGTTCGGTAAGCCGGACGTGCAATACAACGTCAATGGCACCCGTGGAACTCTGAATGTGCGGCAGCCCAGCCATCATTCCCTTGGAAACAACGATAAGAATCGATGGGAGTTGCGCCTCAATGAAGACGTGCCCTTGGACATCAATGTCAATTTGGGCGCGGGCGAAGGCCGCCTGGAACTGGGTAATACGGCACTGCACAGTCTGGACGTCCAAGTAGGGGCCGGAGAGATGAAGGTGGATCTGACTGGCCACCCGCATGGCGATATCGATGTGCGCGTGCGCGGGGGAGTAGGCGAAGCCACCATCCGGCTGCCGCGGCGCGCCCGCCTGGATATCGAAGCGCACGGCGGCATCGGGGAGATCTCGGCGCGCGGCCTGACCAAGCGCGGCGACCGTTGGGTCAACGAACCCTCCGGCGAAGCGGAGGCCACCATTCACGTCAGCGTGAACGGCGGCATCGGCCAGATCAATCTGGTTTGCGAATAAGTGGCGCGCGCTTTAGCATGCTGCGGCGAACTTCAGTTCGCCGGCCTTGCCTAGACTTGGAGTAGCCCATTTGTCTTCTCTTATCGGCGTGAATCG